>JAUILN010000008.1 GCA_030432695.1 bacterium
GCCCCCCATGGGGGGCTGCCCGCCCGATGGGCGGGCAATCGGACCGAGCCCTACCGATGCTTCGCATCGTCAGGGGCCCCTCGGTCCTCCGGTCACTTGGAGCGACAACTAGCCTGACACAGGGGGCGGTCCGTGTCAGGCCGGAGTCGCGCGAGACCACCACGTCGATCCCGGCGAGCGGCACACCCTGTGGGTCGACAGCGCGGCCGCGCAGCCGTGCACCGTGGAACAGAGTCACCCGGAGGTCGGTAGGCGAGGGGTCGACGCCGGGGCCGAGCGGCTCGCGGTGCTCGGCAAACCCGCTCGCGACCACGCGCAGTTCCGGTCCGGTGGTCGCAGATTGCGCCGGAGGCAGGACACTCAACCGGAACCGACTATCGCGGTCGGTGTGGGTGACCACCCTGGTGGTGTGGCGGAGGACGACGCTGGCTCCGCCGACAGCCGTGCCCCACTCGTCAACGACTCTCCCCGCGACGGGCGGCGGTGACGGGGCCGCCAACGTCATCCGTAGCTCGTATTGGTCGTCGGGCGTCAGCTCGAGTTCGGCGATCGCCTGGCCAGGCTCCGTGAACGCCCGCACCGTCCATCCCACCGTGGCGCCCGTGGTCGCCGTCAACGGTTGTGGCAGTGCGTCGAACACCGCCCATGCCGCCTCGAGGCGGGGCACCGGCCCGTCCGCTTCCGGCCGCTCTTCGCAGACTTGGTCCAGCGCGAACAGGATGTTGCTATCGAATCGCTGGAGGAGGCCCCAACGGTCCCGGACTCGAGGACCCGCAGCTCACCCACCCTCGACCGCCTCCAGTCGCCCGAAGGTGGCTGGCTCGACCGAGCGAACGCGACGAAGCCGGCGACAGAGGGCCGAGGAAGCACTCGGCTCAGCAGCCGACTGGGGCACCCGAGGGTCGCACCCAGGCGCGGAGGCCACCGACTGCGATCCGACCGCCCACGCCGCAGACCTGGCCGCGATGGATCGCACCGGGGAGCGATCGGACTGCTCCGCTACTCTCTGTTCCATAACCCGCTAACCCGCCCGAACACCCGATTTCGATGCGCGTCCTGATCGCTGTGCGGTGATCTGCTCTTGGGTTCTTAGCCCAGGCGATGCTCTGAGACTTCGAGAGCACCTGGCGCCGGTGCGCGCTCTCGATGCCTTGACCCAGCACCCCGAGCACGCCCTCGCCGAGCCACCCGCAGCAGCCACATCCCCCGCCCCCACCAACACTTCTAACCGCACCGTACAAGCCAGCGCCCACGAGCCTATCGGCCCGTGGGCGCTGTCACTGTCGCGTCAGTTAGAGCGGGCGGGACGCTCTTCGTCACCCGGATCGTGACGAGGCGAGTCCTGGTCGAGGGCGGTCGCGATGCGAACTCTCCGCGAGCACCGGCGAGCAGACCACGGCGCTCCGGTGGGAAACAGCACCATGGATCCCCTCCGTGATGTGGTTCTCCACCATCCCGGCACACCCCCGGCACGAGTAACGAACGCTTTACCAGCGGCTTCGCCTGGTAACGCAAACGTTCCCAGCGGCCCGGCATCGTCCGCCACAAGGAGAGACGGACAGCGAGGCCAACCCGACCAGGGCGCGGACAAGCCGTGGACACCCAGCGACTACCTGTCTACACTTTGTCCCGGCATGGCGACCGCGATCCAGGACCTCCCCACGGCCTTCACCCGGACCGAAGCCGACGAGCTGGGGATCAGCAAGCACCAGCTCTACGCCTGGCGCGACGACGGAACGCTGACGTCGATCGGCCGCGGGGTGTTCATGAAGAGCGACGCGGACGGCGACCCCGATCTGATCGAACTCGCCATCCGCGCGCCGGACGCCACCCTCTGCCTCTCGAGCGCGCTCGCACGACACGGACTGACCGACGAGATCCCCGACGTGATCCACGCCGCGATCCCGCGCGGGATCCGACCCGCGAAGACCGCTGCCCCCGTCGCCTGGCACGTCTTCGACCCCACGACGTTCTCGATCGGCCGTGAGACGTTCGAGGTGATCGAAGGCCGCGCCCTCGGGCTGTACGAGGCCCCCCGTGCGATCATCGACTCCTTCCGACTCCGTCATCTCTACGGCCCGGACCTGGCGATCGAGGCTCTGCGGCGCTGGATACGGCGACGGTCCAGCGAACCACGAGCACTCCTCGATCTGCTCCGGCACTTCCCCGCCGCGGAGAAGCCCATCCGCTCTGCCTTGGAAGTGCTGCTGTGAGCAAGCCGAAGCCGACGCGCGAGACTCCGGGCGGTAGGGCCTACCTCGATCTCCGCCGGCTCGCAGCCCAGCGAGGCCGCCCCACCGAGGAGCTCCTGCAGCTCTATGCACTCGAAGGGTTCCTTGCTCGCGCCGCGATCTCGCCTCGCGCCGAACAGCTGGTCCTGAAGGGCGGCGTACTGCTCGCCGCGTTCGACGCTCGACGCCCCACCAAGGACGTGGACCTGGCAGCAAGCTCGATCAGCAACCACCCCGAGCACATCCGGGTGCTCGTGAACTCGATCCTCGAGATCCAAGCAGACGACGGACTGGAATTCACTCCGGCGCAGACCGCGGCAGAGACGATCCGCGAGGGCGATGTCTACAGCGGGGTCCGCGTGATGGTCCCATGCCGACTCGCCTCGGCCACCGTCGACTTCCACGTCGACGTCTCAGTGGGCGACCCGATCTGGCCGGGTCCGGCAAGGATCGAGCTGCCGAGACTACTGGGAGGCCCGCCACTCGTCGTGGCAGGTCTGCCGATCACGATGGTGCTCGCAGAGAAGATCGTCACCGCAATCCAAAGAGGCACCGCCAATACCCGATGGCGCGACTTCGTCGACATTGCGGCCCTTGCCGCGGATCACGAACTGACGTCCACACCACTCCGGCGCTCCCTGGAGATCGTTGCAGACCACCGCGGAACGCGACTTGAGAGCCTGAGCTCGGCCCTGGAGGGCTTCGCCACGATCGCACAACCGCGATGGGCCGCGTGGAGGCGACGACTTCGCCTGGACGGCACGACCCCGCCCGCCTTCAGGGACCTGCTCGACGAGGTCATCGCGTTCGCGGACCCGGTCTTGAGCACGACGAGGGCCGATGCGAAGTGGAACCCTCGTGAACGCAGTTGGGAGCCGACGAGCTCCGACTGAGACAGGTCGAACCAGCCTTCGTGACCATCGCACCACTGCGCCTTCTCCTCCTCGCCGTCGCCGGCTGGGTCCAGCGCGAGCAGGCTGCCGCGATCGAGTATCTGAAGGAGGAGAACCGAGTCCTCCGCGAGCAGCTCGGAAATCGCCCGCTCCGCCTGACCGACGCCCAGCGGCGACGACTCGCCGCGAAGGGAGTCGTGCTCGGCCGCAGCCTCCTCGCCCAGGTTGCCACCCTCGTCACACCCGACACCATCCTGCGCTGGCACCGTCGGCTGATCGCGGCGAAGTGGACGCACCAGGGCAAGCGGACCGGCAGACCTGGCCTCATGAAGGCGATCCGCGAGCTGATCGTCGGCATGGCGGAGACCAACCCGAGCTGGGGCTACTGCCGCATCCAGGGCGAGCTGAAGAAGCTTGGCCACTCGGTCGCGCGGTCGACGATCGCGAAGACGCTGAAGCAGCACGGTGTGCCTCCGAGCCCGGAACGGCCGACGACCTGGGGCTCGTTCCTGCGCGCGCACGCCGACGCGATCGCGGCCACCGACTTTTTCTCCGCCGAGGTTTGGACCATGCGCGGCCTCGTCACGCACTACGTGCTGTTCGTCATCGATCACGCCACGCGCGCGGTCGAGATCGCAGGAATCACGACGAATCCGGACGGGCGCTTCATGGCGCAGGTCGCACGGAACCTGACCGATCCGATCGACGGCTTCCTGCGGACCAAGCGCCACTTGATCCTGGACCGCGACACGAAGTTCACCGAGCAGTTCCGCCGCATCCTCGAAGACGCCGGTGTTGCGCCGGTGACCACCGCGCTCCAGGCCCCGAACATGAACGCCATCGCCGAACGATTCGTCGGCTCGATCAAGCGCGAGTGTCTGGACCGACTCGTGCTACTCGGTGAAGGACACCTCCGCAGGGCGGTCGACGAGTACATCCAGCACTACAACGCCGAACGCCCACACCAGGGCATCGGCAACGAGCCGATCACAGGCCCGCCAACGATCGGGAACGGCGACGTGAACGTGACCGAGCGCCTCGGCGGGCTGCTGCGGCACTACGAACGCGCGGCTTGACGCCGATCGCGAAGGGAGCGGGGAAGGACAGGCCGGCAAGCAAAGCTACCGACGGCTACCGGACTGCCCCGAGCGCGGCAAGCTCGGCCGTGCGGCGCAGAGGCTGCTCCGCGAGACCGGCCGCGGAGCGCCGAGCATGAGGCCGTTCAGGGCCGGCCGACTTTTCGGACAGCACGGCCACCTGATCCTGGACCGCGACACGAAGTTCACCGCACGGTTCCGCCGCATCCTCGACGACGCCGGCGTGACTCCAGTGACCACCGCATTCCAGGCCCCGAACATGAACGCGATCGCCGAACGCTTCGTCGGCTCGATCAAGCGCGAGTGCCTGAACAGGCTCGTGCTACTCGGTGAAGGACACGTGCGCAGGGCGGTCGACGAGTACGTCCAGCACTACAACGCCGAACGCCCACACCAGGGCATCGGCAACGAGCCGATCACAGGGCCGCCAACGATCGGGAACGGCGACGTGAACGTGACCGAGCGCCTCGGTGGGCTGCTGCGGCACTACGACCGCGCGGCTTGACGCCGACCGCGAAGGGAGCGGGGAAGGACCGGCCGTTAAGCGAAGCAACGAACCGCTACCGGACTGCGCCGAGCGCGGCAAGCTCGGCCGTTCGCAGCGAACGCCACCCCGCGATTCCGGCCGCGGAGCGCCGAGCATGAGGCCGTTCAGGGCCGGCCGACTTTTCGGACAGCACGGGCTACCGGACTGCGCCGAGCGCCGCAAGCTCGGCCGCTCGCAGCGAACGCCACCCCGCGATTCCGGCCGCGGAGCGCAGAGAGTGAGCCGGTTCAGGGTCGGCCGACTTTTCGGACAGCACGCCGTTCGGCGCAAAGGCTGCTCCGCGAGACCGGCCGGAATGCGCCAAGAACCAGCCCGCGTGAGGTCGGCCGAGTTTTCGGACAGCACGAGCACGACCTAAGATGACCCTACTAACATGCCCCACGAATGCATCTCCCCTCCCTCTATCCAAAACACGACTTGATATCGGTGAGCGCCAGCGTTCGCAAAAGAGTACCTCACGCTCACCGCTACCATAGCGCTGGGGATATCTGACTTATTCCAAACCTCTAATCGGTCCTTTAATTCTACGTAGACCGTGTCACGGTAACCCATTAAACCAAATATCTCTTTCCTGGCCAAATCTCCGACAAGAGCAACCCGCGGATCTACATCCGTCACCAGCCAGAAAGCATCCAGAGGAAACTCAGATGAGACTATCACAGACTTCGCTTCATCAATAAGGCTCCGCGCCGCCGGCCTCTCCGGCACACCATCGATGTGTCCGTCACGCAGGAGCCACTCAAGCACCGCTAGCGCAAGATCACTCCGACTCAAGTTGCTTGGAGCCACGCTCGAGGGCGTGGCGCAGCCCGAAAAGACCACAAACAAGCTAATGCTGTACAGGCAGCACTTTAGGCCAATAACGCCAGAGGAATGAGAGATATTCATATAACAAATCACATAAGCTTGTCGACACTGAGCCAGGACTGAAGACGCTCGATATCACGCACTACCGCCGAAGGCACTGTTACCTACTACATTACGAAAGCTCGGCTCGCCGTGGAAGCCGGATCAAGGTCTTCACGCCTGCGACGAATAGGTCGGCAACAATCCTCGCACAACTTGTCCCTCGCGAATCTCGAGACAACTTGACATGCCGTGCGATTTCCAACAGTCTGCGGCCGTTTCGCACCAGAGACGAAGTACTCCCAGTCCGGCGTATGATCTTCTGGATCAATAAGCGGGTGCATTAGATCTCCGGGATCTTCATTGTTATGGTAATCTCCTCCGGCCAAATTATGCCCTATCTCATGAGCCGTCCCAGGCACCAATAGCCCGCTATCTTGGTTTGCGTCGCCTGCGTAAACCCAAATGAATCCATTGAAATTCTCGTCACCTTGGCGCCCCTCTCCGATTTGCTCTCCACCACCAACCGGAAGGTCACCACACTTAAAATACACCTCGGCCGGCCCACCCTTCTTGACCGCGCCCGGGTCACTATTCGGACGGTCATTGGAGCCACTACCAGGGGTAGGGCTACCATCCTCTGCGAAATCCACATCTACCCAGAGCTTGCATCCCTCGGCGTCTCCTACCGCCGCCTCCATACCTTCGCCACACCTGCACACGACAGGCGACCAATATTCCCGCAGAGCATCCCGAATCTGCTGCTTACCACCCTCAATCTCTTCCGCCGAACAACCCTGCTCCGCACTATAGTCCTCGTTCACCCAGAGATGCAATGTGAGCACATACTCACAATTGCTTATCTTACGTATCGTTATGTTGTAATTGGAATCCGACTTATCCTCATACGAAGCGTCCCCCGAAGAAGAACCGTCACCCCCCCCCACTAATGTCAATCGCCCGGACGGAGGAGGCCCCGCAAACAAGCCCACGTGGGAACCGGCAGCAAAGACGGCTTCCCTATGCCCCAATTCCTGACGATCCAATACGACGTCATGATCGCCACAGACCCCTTCACCGCAACCGCACGCCGGCTGGAGGTCTTGGAGCCCACATGCGGTGGAACCACCACAATGACATGAGGCACCAAAGTGGCAGGCGTGGAAGTCTTCACCATCGCCGATCTGATTGATGAGAGTTTCAATCATGAAGCTCGATTGACCGAGGCCTCAAGCCCCTGTCACCTCCCAGCTCGGACTCAAGACTCTGAAATGGGCATGAGCCACCCAGGACCCAATAGGCACCCCCTGGGTACTCAGCCGAACCCGATAACGCACAAGCTCCTTACAAGTATCGACTCTAAAGGTCGCTAGGCCGACACCAGTTCGCGCATTAGAGCCCGCAACGACAGACTTCGCTGAACCCCCACCCGTGTCGTCCAAGTTCTTTTCGAGAATATCCAGCACAATTCTCGGGTTCCCTGAATTATCAGCACCGAAGTTTAACACCTCGAGAGTGAAGGTTGCAGCATCGCCTTGACGCGGCATCCATGTGCCAAGGCACTCGACGTAAGAGTCCCCAGCAGGAAGCAGAATCAACGTTTGACCGATCAACATCGCAGCTCACACCCCCTGCGCACCCGTTGCAACCCAGGAAGGCTTGAGAATGCGGAAGTGACATCCAGATGTCGCACTTCCGGACGTTCGCACAAGATGAACCTGATACCGGACCAACTCTTCACAACTACTGCTCGACTCGAAACTCTTCACATCACCAGCTGAAGTCGACGAAGCACTGCCAATGGTCGTCGCAGTTGATGGATCATCCGCATCGTCGCCGTTCTTTGTTTGAAGACTGACCGTAATCTGAGTCGTCGGACCAATCGACACAACCTCGAAAGAGCTAACAACTGTTCGGCCTTGGCGGGGAAACCACGGCGTGTAGTAGTACTCGCCGGTGCTGTCATCGTGGCATGCGATTGTCTGACCAATGATCATCTCAGATCCTCCTTGAGCCTCAAGACTCTGGCTCCCAGTTGCTGTATCCGTCTCGCTCCTATATTATACCTAACCAGCCCCTCGACTCTCCGGGAAAACTTCCGAACCGTGTTCCGGTTTGCACGCGGCCGACGACCGCCGGCGCCGCGTGGTGGACAAGCACACGACTCGCTCGGCAGGCCACCTCCAGCGACAGACCGCCCCAGCGAGCTACCCTCGCGCGGGTGCCCGCGCTGCCTCAACGCGGCCCACCAGCTGGCCTTCGGAGGCATCGGCTTCGCCGCCTAGGCCCGCTCCGAGTTACGCCGCGCGCCAGGCGGAGGTGAAACCGACCACGCCGCGATTCTCAGGGACCGCTACACGGCGCATGGCCTCGCGCGTGCGCCATGAACCCGGCACGCCGCCCTCCGGGCACGCGGCCGGCGACCGCTCGGCGCACCACCGGCTCCGCACCACTGCACCGGCCACGGGGAGACCGGCCAGCGAAGATGGACACGACTCGTGGATCCTGGCTCACGCGACCCGCTGCAGCCACGCGCCACAGACGGCGGAAGAGAGCCACGCCCGCCCCAATCCGCTGCGGTCGCCGACTGCTCGAAGCCGAGCGTGAATCGATGAGGCGCGCTGCTGCCACGCTCTCTGATATGATCCCGGTCGTCGAGCCACCCGTCCAAGCGCACCTCCAAGCGGCTCATTCCCAGCCTGGAGCACCGCCTTGGACACCCAGCCCGCCCCGCCGGTCGAGACCGTCGCGATCGACCGCCTGTTCTGCAGCCCGACCAACCCCCGCCAGAACGACGCTGCGGTCCCCCACGTCGCCGCGAGCATCCGCCGGTTCGGCTGGCAGCAGCCGATCGTGGCGAGGCCCTCGGGCGAGGTCATCGCCGGCAACACCCGCCTGAAGGCCGCCCAGGAGCTCGGCATGACCGAGGTCCCGGTCTGGTGGTTCGAGGGCTCGGACCTGGACGCGGTCGCGTACTGCGTCGCAGACAACCGCACCCACTCCTTCTCCGAGTGGGATGACCCTGCGCTGGCCCGGCTGCTTGAGCAGCTGCGCGAGGAAGACGCCCTCGACGGCGTCGGCTTCGACGAGGCCGAGATCGAGCGGCTGGTCGCTCAGCTCGACGCGGACGAGGCCGACCTCGGAGAGGATGCAATCGAGGAGCCGCCGGAGCGTCCATTCTCGCACACCGGCGACCTCTGGCAACTCGGCCGCCATCGCCTGCTCTGCGGCGACTCGACCCGCAAGGAGGACGTGCGCCGGCTCCTCGACCGGAACACCCCGTTCCTCATGGTCACGGATCCACCCTACGGCGTGAACTACGACCCCGAGTGGCGTAACCAAGCCGGCCTCTGCGAGACCGAGCGCACCGGCACCGTCATCAACGACGACCGGGTGGACTGGACCGCGGCCTACCAGCTGTTCCCCGGCACCGTCGCCTACGTCTGGCATGCCGGCCGCTACGCCGCCGAGTTCGCGACACACCTGCACGAGGTCGGCCTTCAGATCCGCGCGCAGATCATCTGGCGGAAGTCGCGGTTCGCGATCAGTCGGGGTCACTACCACTGGCAGCACGAGCCCTGCTGGTACGCCGTCCGTGAAGGCTCGTCATCGAAGTGGTGCGGCGACCGCAGCCAGTCCACGGTCTGGGACATCGAGGCGTGCGCCGACGACGAGGCAACCCGGCACGGGACGCAGAAGCCGATCGAGTGCATGGGTCGCCCCATCCGCAACCACGGCACCCGCGAAGATGCGGTCTATGACCCGTTCGTGGGCTCGGGCAGCACCCTGATCGCTGCGGAGCGGTTGCAGCGCACCTGCTTCGCGATGGAGCTGGACCCGGGCTACGTCGACGTCGTGGTCCGGCGATGGGAGAAGGCCACGGGCGAGAAGGCGTTCCTGGACGGTGACGGGCGGACCTTCGCTGAGATCACTGAGGAGCGAGCGGAGCCGGTGGCCGCGGAGGATCGCTGAGCCATGGCGGACGGCGCGGACAGCGAACGCGATGACCGCGGGAGGTTCGCCACGGGCAACCGTGGCGGCCCTGGCGGGTCGCGTCGCCGCTCGTTCGTACTGCGCCGCGCTGCGGAGGAGGCGATCACCGAAGAGCACGTCGAGGCCATGGTCCGCAAGGCGACGCGGATGGGCCTCGAGGGCAATCTCGCCGCGATCAAGCTCGTGCTGGACCGAGTCTGCGGGAAGCCTGTGGACGCCCCGACCAAGCCCGAGCCGATGGAGTTCAGGCTCCCCCGCCTGCGCACCGTCGAGGAGTGCAACGCGGCGATCGACAGACTGATGGACGGGCTGTGCGAGGGCGCCATCGACCGCGCCAACGGCAAGCTGATGTTGGATGCGATCCAGGCGCGGATCCGGGCGATCGAGGCGACGGAGTTCGAACAGCGGATCAGGGCGCTGGAGCAGAGCACTGGAACATGAGAAGGATCGAGCAATGGGAAGCAGACTGATCGGGAGGCTGAGCAGGATGGAGAAGGCGATGGCGACGAGGCCGATCCCCGACACCCTGGTGGAGAGGGCGCTGGACGAGTTCCGCGAGACCGGCGAGCTACCGGAAGACCAGCGCATCGCGGCGAGGGTTATGGATTGCTTGCTCAACCCGCGGGTGCCGCCGCCGCCGATGGGACCCGAGAAGTTCCGGGCGATGCTGGACGACCTCGTGGCAGAGCTCGAGACCGGCGATCTGGACGCTCCTCCAGCTCCGAGGCGCTGCGCCCGGGAGGAGCTGTACTACGAGGCCGTTTACGGCGAAGACCACGAACGCTACGTGGCCCGCCGGATCCTGGCATGGCACGCCGACTGCCGCGTCGACGTCACCGCGCACGACTACCTGGCCGAGGTCGAACTCCCCGACTACGGGACCAGCGGGATGCACATGCTCGGCTTCCCGGAGCGCCTGGTGAGGCCGCCACACGTTCGCCAGGCGAGGCGGCTGCTGGCTCGCTACGCCGACCTGCGGGAGCGGATCGACCAAAGCAACCCCGACTGGAGGGAGCCGATCGTGGAGGCCGTGACGGCGTTCTCGGAGCGGGGCGAGCTACCGGCGGCCGGGCTACTACGCGACGTCGTGCTGACGGATGCCGAGACGCAGGCGCTCATGGACCACTGGGTTGGGCGTGGCGACGCAGAGCTGATCAGGGCACTCGGGGCTGCCACGCAAACCACAGGGGCAAGGCGGAAGGCAGCCATTGCGGACGCGCAAGACCTGGCGCGCGAGGGCCGACTGCGCGCGTACTGGGCGTGACGTCGCATTTGCTACCGAATGCGACGTGGGCGACGGCGGGAGTTGGCGGTCAGCTCGCCCCGACCAGCTCGCGCACCTGCGCCAGCTTCTCGCGGAGGTCGTCGCGCTCCTGCTCCAGGTCGCGGATGTGGCCGATCAGCGAGTTGACCGCGTCCGACGGATATGCCACCCGGACCTTGCGAGGACGACCTGGACCACGGCGTCCAGGAACGGCGTGCGAGGCCGCAGCCTTCTTCGCCCCCGCCTTCCCCTTCCGACGTGCGGCGGTCTTCGACTTCGGATCGCCCGCCTGCCCGAGGAGCAGCTGCGCGCGTCCGTACACGATCGGCCAGACCTTGTGGCCCTTCTTCTCGGCGGCCTTCTTGACCTCGGCGAACGGTGCGCCCGGCTTCTTCTCCAGATACTTCTTCACGAATGCGAATGCGGCTTTGCCACTATCAGTTGCCATGAGGGCTATATCGCGCGCCGCGACCGGGTTCCGCAAGGGCAATTCCGGTATTCGGTCGATACGGAGCGACCTGTCATAGCGGGTTCCGACACAGAACCGCCCAGGATCAGGCCGAGGGCGCCCCCTCAGTCCGGCGACACCGAAGGCTCATTTGCCGGCGTCAGACGCCCGCTTACGGGCGAGCTTCGCCCGCAGCTCGCGGACGTGCGCCATCAGGCCCAGGACCGAGTCGGGTAGCGGCTCGGCGTCCAGATCCCGTGGCTCGGCGGCCTGAGACCGCGCCTCCACATCGCCGCGAACCGCGACACCGAGGTCGGCCACCGCCTCGTCAGCATCGAGGTAGACCCCGAGCTGGAGGGCCACCTCGCCCAGCAGGCTCAGGATCCGCTCCATGTGGTGCAGGTCGGCCTGGGTCGGCTCGACCGGCTTCTTCTGCAAGGCGGTGTATCGCTGCCGGAGCAACGGCCGGATCTCACCCACCAGATTCAGGGCCTGCTCGACCCGGGCGTCGTGCTGGAAGCGCAGGTCGCTCATCGGTCGCCCTCCGGCTCCGGCAGCCCGAAGGTGCCCCGGACCTCGCCGAAGCTGGTCGCGACACCGAGGTAGACCGCGAGGTGGCCGAGAGACTCCAGGGTCTTCGTCATGCGCCGCACGTCGCCCCAGGTCGGCGGGTGCTCCAGTCCCTGGATGTGCGGGTTGCGGTCATCCACCGCGTTGGCCAGGGCGTTCAGCAGGTCCCGGGCCTGCGAGCAGCGCCAGCCGAGTGCGCCGAGGGCGTCGCCCTCAGCCTCGAAGCGGTCGCGTTTCTCGGCGGCAGGGATCGGGAGGTCGCTCGTGTTGTTCGTGAAGCGGGGTGCGTCTTGGTCAGCCATTGCGATCACATAGACGCTCTGCAGGCCGGAAACAGCAAGCCCGTAAGCCAATGCCATTGGTCACATTCCAGGGGAAATGCGACCCTGGCCGCCGAGCGATCCGGCGCGCCCGACCCGCTTTCCACGCCCTCACCGGCCGGTCGCCGACTCGGCCAATATAGTACTCGCGCGGCCGCCATCAACGGCTGTGCCAGGCGCGACCCCCTCACCGTTGACCAACGGTGTTTCAACGGTGAATCGGGGAGCATTTCCTGCAAGAAAACGCACCTTCGCATAGCGAACAGGATGCGAACTCGGCTCTTGGGTTAAGAGCTTGATCGTCCCCGGGACCTGGAGCCACATGGACGTCAATGCAGCTCCAAGATGCCCTCGGGCAGTTCCAAGTCCAGCTCGCCGCCGACGGGCGCAGCGAGCACACCCGGAAGCAGTACGCGCGCCACGTCAGGAGCCTGATCGCCTGGCTCGCCGACGCAGACCGCTCCACCGAGGTCGCCGACCTGAGCCCCGGCGTCCTCGCCGAGTTCATGGCCTCGGACACTGCGACGAGCTCAGCCCGCGGCGGCCGACGGAAGGCGAGCAGCGCGAACACGCTCCGCAGCAGCCTCCGCAACTTCAGCCGGTGGGTTCACGACGCCGGGCTCGCGCACGAGAACCCCGCCCGCCTCCTGCGCCGAGCCCGGTGCGCGGCTCCCCCGCCGCGGCCGCTGCACGTAGACGAGCAGGAGCGCCTCCTCGAGGTCCTCCGACAGGCGACAGGCCCCGAAGCCGAACGCGACCGCCTGATGATCGAGCTGATGCTCGCGACCGGCCTGCGGATCGGGAGCACCGTGGCACTCGATGCCACAGACCTCGACTTCCAGCACGGCGAGATCGAGGTCCGCTCGACCAAGAACGACCGACCCGCGATGGTCGTGCTGCCGAAGGCGATCGGCGACCGCCTGCGGGACTGGCTCGGCGAGCGGACGACAGGTCCGGTGTTCCAGGCGAACGGGCGCCGGATCAGCGTTCGGCACGCTCAGCGCAGGATCGCGGGCTACCTGGCCGCCGCGGGCATCCACGGCAGGAGCGCGCACAGCTTGCGCCACAGCTTCGCGACGGACCTCCTGGCGCGGACCGGCGACCTGCGGTTGGTCCAGACCGCGATGTGCCACGCCTCGGTCACAAGCACGACGCTGTACGTCCAGACGGAACGATCGCAGTTGCGAGAAGCCCTCTGCAGCAGCCACCGTGAACGCCCTCAGCCGATATGCTGATGATGCGGGTTGATCAGCAAGGGAACGCCGTACTGCATGGGACACATCCGACTTCCGCGGTTGCCTCGCACGAAACGCTGGCAAGAGGTCATCAGCCTCCTCGGCGCGGAAGGCGGATCGCCAGCGTCGGTGGCAACCGCAACGCTGGAGGCCCTCTCGGATCAGTTCGACGCCCAGGGATCTGACCCCGGACTCGTACGAGTCGTTCACTTCCTGTCCACCCTCCCGGATGCGGCCAGGGAAGGCCGACTCCAAGAGGCGCTTGAGCATCTCCAGGTCGAGGTGGCAGCAAACCCAACCGTCCCGGAACTAGCAGCCGCTCTGGCGCAGGCACTCGACGGCTCCCTCGCAACCGGACGGACCGACTTTGCCGAGATGGCCTCCGCGTCCGCGATCGAGGCCCTGACCAAGTGCCTCTCACACCGATCCGACGGACTGTTTCCCGAGGACAGGAACCTGGCGGCCGATCTCGGCGCGCTCGCCACCGAGAAGCAGTTCGGCCGCCTCGCCAGGGACTTCTTCGCCCGATTCACTGGCAGGTGCCTGCGGTCATACATTGATCGCGAGATCCCTCGCCACGTTGGTCAAAACCGGCGTTTCGAGACCATAGCGAGCCAGCAGGAATTCAAGGACTCCCTTCAACGCCACTGCCACGAAGCTGCCGCAATCCTTGAGACTTTCGCTGGATCGTGGTGGTCCAAGGCGCGGCATGACCAGGATCTCTCTGAGTCTCGGACAGGGAACTTCACGAGATACGCACTGAAGAAGATGCGACTCGAGATGCTCAGGGGGGATACCCCGTGAGCAACACGCAAGAGACTTGGGTACTCTGCGGATCGGTTCGACACGAGAATGCGCCCGATGATGCCCTGCGACTTGCCATAGGCAGGAACGAGGAACCCCTCGCCGTGCACATCGAGAGCATCCTGGATGGCCTCGCTGCCCAGATCGCCCCACGATTCGCGGACCTGATCCGTATAGCCGCATTCGTGCACGGCGCCGACTCCTCCATCAGCCGCGGCCGCCTTGAAGACACGGACGGAGGCAAGCAGTGGCATCGCAGCTTCAGGATGGTCATCGAGGTCCAGGAGCCAGACTTCTGGAATCAACCCAATGTCGTGAACTCGCTGCAGAAGACCCTAGGCTTCCTGTCGCAGGACTCGTTTCGGCTTGAGTTCCAAGCTCCTCGAGGGGGCAGCAAGAGCACTGCAAGGCAGCTCGTCTTCGGCAACCTCCCCGGCCATCGCATGCTCGACTGGAGCGATATCGAGGAAGTCAGCCTGTTCTCCGGCGGACTGGACTCCCTGGTCGGGGCGTCGCAGCTGACCCTCGAACAGAAGAAGCGCACGATGCTCGTGACGCATAGGTCTGCCGCCAAGATGTGGAGCACCCAGAAGTATCTCGCGGACGAACTGGGCAGGCTGTCGGCCGAGGCTGGAACTCGGCCACCTCACTACATCGCAATCAGGATCCACGCACGCGGAAGGGGCCAAAGGAAGGAGCGCACGCAGCGGACAAGGTCGTTCCTTTACGCGGCGCTGGCGGGAGCGGTTGCCCACACGATCGACTTGAAACAGACCCGGATATTCGAGAACGGCGTCGTCGCGACGAATCTCCCGATATCCCGTGCCGTAGTCGGCGCGCGCGCTACACGAACCGCGCATCCGCGCACCCTGGCGGGCTTCGCGTCCATCCTATCCCTGGTCTCCGAGCACGAGTTCAGCGTGAAGAACCCCTTCGCCCTCACCACCCGCGCTGAGACCATCCAGCTACTTGGCAAGCTGCCAGCGATCGGGCTTGCGAAGCACACGATGAGCTGCGCCCATGTGATCCAGGGAAGCACGATGCACCCTCACTGCGGCCGGTGCTCCCAGTGCATCGACCGACAGTTCGGGTTTCTGGGTGCAGGCATGACTGAACACGACTCCAGCGAGGGCTACGAGATACCGCTCGTGGAAGGCCCCTGGACCAACGACGAGCATCGCAGCCTCGTGATCGACTGGATATCGGCTGCCGACTCCATGAGGACATGCAAGGACTCCACGTCCTTCCTGGAGGATTTTGGGGAAGCAGCGATATCGGTCCCCTTCCTCTCCGTCAGCGAGGGACTCAGCGCAGACGACGCCATCGACGCACTCTTCTCGATGCACAAGCGGCACGGAGAATGCGTCGACGCGGTCATCTCACAAGTGTCAAGCCAGACGTTCCGGGAACTTCGATCTGGGCGGATGAGCGCCCACAGCCTACCCGCCCTACTGGTGCGAGATGGCCTCAAGAAGAGGCGTAGTACCCCGACGGCCGATGAGGATTCACAGCACGGCGCAAGCACATTCCGATTCACCGGCACCTGCTGGGAACTCGAATTCAGAGGACACAGTGCGATTGTCGGTAGCTCCATCGAGGGCATGCGCCACGTAGCCACCTTGCTAGGGAATCCGGGACGACCATTCACCACGCGAGCCTTGGAGGCGGCCCAAGAAGGCGAGGACACAGCGACATTTTCTGCTCTGGACGCCAGCGGAGCGCGAGCGATCGACGCTCGGATCTCGCACCTACAAGACGAATTGCGTGAAGCAAGCGATGCGTGCGACACAACCTCGCAGCGGCAGCTCCAGGATGAACTTGACATCTTCACAGCCGCTCGAGACGCGAGCAGGACCGCGCCGACTCGCCCCGCCCAGTCGAAGGAGGCCCAGAGCGTCTCGTCCTCCATCAAGACCGCTGTGAAGGCAATCGCGCAGGTTCACCCTAACCTCGGCTACCACCTGGAACGGGAACTCCAGATTGGATCGGCCTGCTGGTATCGGGCGACAACTATGGTGTGGCGCGTCACCACCACAACAGGCAGAGCCAGCTACCCTCCCGCATCGATCGACACCAAGACGAACCGCACCCTCGTGGGATGGGTGGATATTCTCCCTGCTCTCGGATTCAAACGAGACGATCGCAGGATGCGAGAGATGCTTCGGGAACTCAACTCGAAGACGGACGGTCCAATATCTCGCCTATCGCAGAAGAGAGTCAGCGTCGGCCACGCAGAACTGCTGATCTGGTGGGACGAACAACGGTCCCGCCTCAAGGCTTCTGACGATCACGACATTGAGGCGACGGAAGATGCCTCCGCTGACATCGAGCTCAACCACTTGGGCACCCGGATAGAGAGCGGCATGCACCTGAAGGGACCGACCGCGAACGATCCCCGCAGACGCAAGTAGTGCTTCGGCAGCATGTTCTGCGGATGACGGCTTCGACGATTACGACGAAGTCGCCGAACTGGACGGACTAGCCGCGAACACGTCACCGACCAGCGTGCCTTAGGGAGGCAGCCCTTCGCGAAGCCCTCCCGAAGGACAACACGTGACTCGGAACTCATCATCTTCGGGCTCTGCGGAGCTTCTTCAGCTGGTCCTGTCGCGCCTCCACAAGGTCAAACGGAGCGGAAGCGGTTACAGCGCCCTCTGCCCCGCGCACGACGACAGCAGGGCGAGCTTGTCGGTCGACGTTGGCGACGACGGACGCATCCTCGTGCACTGCCACGCAGGCTGCTCGCAGCAGGACGTAGCCAGCGCCATGGGACTGAATCTGGCACAGCTGTTCTGCGAGGACAGCGACGCCGCGCTCCCCGACAAGCGCCCTCGCCCCAAGGCACGCGGATGGAAGTCGCTGGAGGCCGCGGCGACCGGACTCGCCGAGTTCCTCGAAGGCTCGGTGACTTCCATCCACCCATACCCACTCGTTGACGGCACGACCTCGTTCGCGGTGATCCGGTTCCAAACCGACGAGGGCAAGACCTACCGCCCCGTGCATCTTGCGCAAGGCCGCTGGCGCACGGGAGATCCTCCCGGCCAATTGCCGCTGTTCGGACTCAACCACCTGCAGGCCGCAGACGAGATCCTCGTCGTCGAGGGCGAACGTTGCGCCGAACTCGCCCGAGAACTCGGGATCATCGCGACCACCAGCGCCCACGGCGCAGAGTCGGCCCTGAAGTCGGACTGGACCCCGATCGCCAGCAAGCGAGTGGTCATCTGGGCCGACGCGGACGCACCTGGCGAAGGCTACGCACGCGACGTCGTCGCCACGCTGCGAGTTGCCAACCCCCAGATCGAGATCCGGTCGATTCGGATTCCGGGCCTCGCCGACGGCGAGGACATCGTGGACTGGCGGGACGATCTCCGTGCCTCCGGCGTGGCCGAAACCGACATCAGCGAGCGCCTCGCGGTCCTGATGGACGGGGCCGAGACCTGGGTCGAAACCAGTTCTGCGCGTTCTGCGTGTTCTGCGCTTGGGGTCGCGCCTGGGGATTCGTGGCCCTCGCCGCTCCCGATCTTCGACTCGGTCGAGCTGCCTCCCTTCCCGATCGCCACCGCGTTCCCACCAGGCTGCCGCCAGCTCAGAGAGTTCGTCGAGGCGGTCGCCCACACGTTCCAGGTGCCTGTGGACCTGCCCGCCCTCCTGGCACTGGCGACCTTCGGGCTGACGCTCTCCAGGGCCGTCGAGGCCTCGCCACAGCCGGACTGGCAGGAGCCACTGACCCTCTACGTGATGGTGCTCCTGGATAGTGGGGAACGAAAGTCCCCTGTCTTCAAGCTGATGATCGGCCCCGTCTACGACTGGCAGCGGCAGCTCCAGCTTTCGATGGAACTCGACATCGCCGAGGCGGAGAACGACATCGACATCCTCCAGGAGCGCCTAAACCAAGCTCGGAAGGACGCCGCAAAGGGGAAGAACACGAAGCCCGGACAGTCGATCCACGATCTCGCACGAGAACTCCGAGATCTCGAGTCCTCGAAGCCTTCGGCGCCGAGCCTGATCGCGACGGAATCGACCACCGAGGCAATCGCCGACGTACTGATTGAGAACAAAGAGCGCGGCATGCTGGCCGCCACGGAGGCCGACATCCTGGACGTCATGCTCGGCCGCTACAGCAGCGGCCGGCCGAACTTCGGGCTCTGGCTCAGCGGGCACGCAGGAGATCACTACGAAGTGCGACGCAAGGGCCGCGAGCCCATCCGCCTCGCCCGCCCGGCCCTGACGGTGGCACTCGCGATCCAGCCTGGCGCTATCCAGGACCTCATGTCGTCGGCAGCAGCAGAGGGCCGGGGCCTTCTGGCGCGGTTCCTGTTCTCGTCGCCGAGCTCGATCGTGGGCTATCGGGAGCTGGAACCGGCTCCGATTCCCACGCCTCTCAGCGACTGGTACGGAGCACGCATCCACAAGCTCCTCGACCGACCCGTGGACACCGACCCGAGGGTCCTCCGCCTCGATGATGAGGCCGACAAGCTGCTGAGACGCCTACGCGAACGGATCGAGGCGGAACTACGGCCAGGAGGCGAACTCGCCAGCAACAAGCCGTGGGGCAACAAACTTCCCGGCGCAATCGTCCGGATCGCAGGCATCCTGCACGGCATCAGCGACCCGGACCTGCGATGCACGACGATCAACGGGGAGACGATGGCTGCAGCCATCGCGTGGGCACCCTACCTCCTCGCCCACCAGCGGTTCGTGGCCTCCCAGGCAGGACTCGACACCACCGCCCTGGTGGCCCAGAGGATCCTCGAGTGGGCTCACCGCGAGCGGAAGACCGACTTCTCACGCAGGGACGCATTCAACGGAGTCCGCGGCCGCCTGGCCCGCAGGACGAAGGACATCGACGAGGCGCTCGATTTCCTCCAAGACCTCGGCTGGATCCGAGCGATGGAGAAGACTCCACCGAGGAACCCGGCAGGTGGAAGGAAGCCCAGCCCACGCTTCGAGGTGAATCCCGCAGCATCGAGTTCTGACGACGCACCCACTACGCAGAACACGCACAACGCGCAGAACTGCACCGCGGCAGACGAGGAGGCGACCGATGCCGACTCCTGAACTCCGCATCCGCTCCTGGGTCCGCGCCACCAACGACGAGCTGCGCGGCGGATTGCTCGGCTACCTCACGCTCGACTTCGGCCCGCTGGTCTTGGACTCGCTGGCCGTCCGCCGCACCGCCGACGGCAGGGTCACGCTGTCGTACCCCGAGCGCCGCGACCGAGCTGGCCGCCGCCACGCGATCTTCCGTCCCCGCGACGACGCCGCCCGCCGCACCCTAGAGCGCGCCATCCTCGGCGAACTGGCGCTCCAGCAGGAGGTCGAGCCATGAGGTCCACCGACCCCGCCGGCCTCACCGCCCACGAGCGACTGGCCGAGATCGCCCACCTCCTAGCGACCGGCTACTGGCGCTGGATCGCCCGGGAATGCGACCCCGAGAGTGATCGCGATTCCCCGCGAGATCGACTTGCTGTCACCCGCCGAGTCGAGGCTCCATGTGCTGCACACGCTATGAGCCCACAGAACACGGAGGGCGCCGCATGACGACCATCGCCCAGCAGCTTCGCGAGCTGCACGACCTCACCCCCGCCGACCTCGCCGTGCGCTACGAGGAACTGTTCGAGAAGCAGCCGCGGATCCGCAACAAGGCGTGGTTGCGCCGGCAGGTCGCCTGGAGGCTCCAGGAGCGGGAATACGGCGGCCTGTCGCCCCGTGCCAAGGCCCGGCTCGAGGACCTGATCGCCCAGATCGACCTTCCGCTGGCCCGGCCCGAGCCGAAGCGCCAGCAGCGCAAGCGGGCCTCCAACCAGCGCGAGCTGATGGTCGGCACGACGCTGACCAGGACCTGGCACGACCAGGAGATCCAGGTCGAGGTCCGCGAGAACGGCTTCGAGTGGGACGGGACGCTCTACAAGTCGCTGTCCGCGATCGCCCGCGCGGTCACCGGCGCGACCTGGTCCGGCCCTCTGTTCTTCGGCATCAAGGGCCGGAAGGCGGCCCGATGATCGCCCGCGCACCGGTTCGCCAGCTCCGGGCCGCGGTCTACACGCGCAAGAGCGTGGCCGAGGGCCTGGAGCAGGAGTTCAACAGCCTCCACGCCCAGCGGGCAGCGTGCGAGTCCTACATCCGCAGCCAGGAACACGAGGGCTGGATCGCGCTCGACCGACGCTACGACGACGGCGGATTCAGCGGTGCCAACCTGGAGCGTCCCGCGTTCCAGATGCTCCTTAGAGACATCGAGAACGGGCTCGTCGACGCGGTCGTGGTCTATCGGATGGACCGGCTCTCGCGCCGGCTGCTCGACATCGCCCGGCTGATCGAGCTATTCGAGCAGCACGACGTCGCGATGGTGTCGGTGACCGAACGAATCGACACCTCGACGATCGTTGGCCGATTGAGTTTGAACATGCTGATGTCCTTCGCCGAGTACGAGCGCGAGCTCATCGGCGAACGGATCCGCCACAAGAAGCGGGCGACCGCCGAGCGCGGGCACTGGTGCGGCGGCCGGCCCATCCTCGGCTACGACACCGCCGACAAGCGCCTGGTCGTGAACCCCGACGAGGCCGAGCAGGTGCGCGAGACTTTCCAGCTCTACCTCGAACGCGGGTCCCTGAGCCGGACCGTCGCCGAGCTGAACCGGCGCGGCTGGGCCAACAAGATCCATGTCACCCGCCACGGCAAGACGATCGGCGGGCAGCCGTTCACGAGGACCACGCTGTCGGCGCTGCTCGGCAACCCACTGCTCCGCGGGCTCGTCCGCTGCGGCGACGAACTGGTCGACGGAGTCCACGAGCCGATCGTCGAGTCTGGGCTCTGGGACGCGGTGCAGGCCCAGCTCCGGTCCAACGGCCGGTCCGGCGGGTCGAAGACTAAGAACAAGACCGGCGCCCTCCTGCGCGGCCTGGTGCGCTGCGGACGGTGCGGCTCCCCGATGCTCCACACCTTCACGACCCGCGGCCAGCGACGCTACGGCTACTACCTCTGCGCGCGGGCGCACAACGAGGGAGCGACGACCTGCCCGGACACCCGAGTGTCGGCTGGAGACTTCGAGCGGTTCGTGGTCGAGCAGATCCGGGCCATGGGCACGGACGAGACGCTCTTGGCCAGGACGGCCACAGCAGCCGAGCGGATCGCAAAGGAACGACTGGCCGAGATCGGCGACGAGCGCGCGCGCATCGAGCGGCAGCTCCGGCACCTGGACGAGGAGGCGACGCAGGAGCAAAAGGCGGCCCTGTTGCAGCGCGACCGCGACCTCGAGCGCGAGGAGGCCACGATCGGCGACGGCACCATCGACGCCGACGTCCTCCGGACCGCACTCGCCGGCTTCGAGCCGGTCTGGACCGAGCTGTTCCCCGCCGAGCAGGAGCGGATCCTCCAGCTGCTGATCGAGCGGATCATCTACTACCCGGACGCGAAGGACGTCGAGATCGCGCTGAGACCGTGCGGGATCGAGGCGCTGGCCACGGAGGCAGGAGACGAACGATGAAGCTACGCGCGAGATTCGGACCGGAGCGGAAGGCGACGCGGACGACCAGGGAACCGCGGGCGGACGCCGAACACGATGACGCGTCTCCAGCGGCGAGGAACCTCGCGCTCGCGCACTACCTCGCCCGCCTGATCGACCACGGAGTCCTCGCGGACCAGACGCAGGCGGCGCAGGCGCTCGGGGTCAGTCAGCCCAGGGTCACGCACCTGCTGGGGCTGACGCTGCTCTCGCCGGAGCTCCAGGAGGCGATCCTGCTCGGCGACGCTGCGCCGGGTGACAAAGAGCTGCGCGCGGTCGCGCGGGAATCGGCCTGGGAAGCGCAAGGCGCGATCCTCGTCACGACCTGACCTGGCAGCGCCCTTCGGGAGAACGCGAACAACCAGCCGGCCGCTGGAACGGTGCCCGCCCGGATCCGCGACCTGAAGACGACCGAGCGCTTCACCAGACTGCAGCGACACCTCCAACGCCGGGCTTGACGCCGATCGCGAAGAGAGCAAAGAGAATCCGGCCGGAATGGACAGCGAGTTCCGGCTACCGGACTGCGCCGAGCGCGGCGAGCTCGGCCGTTCGCAGCGAACGCCACCCCGCGATTCCGGCCGCGGAGCGCCGTGGATGAGGCCCTTCAGGGTCGGCTGACTCTTCGTACAGCACGGTATCGGGCGCTGCCTTCATCACGAAGAAGCGTCCTTCACGCCCGTCCTCGCCCTGTGCTGCTTGAGGACTCGTTCGATCTCTCGCGTCACCAACGCAGGCAGCGAAGCGTGGCTCCACAGCTCCCTGTTGGCCTCAAGCCAGTGGAGTACTTGAGACTCGGTCAGGGAGTCCGCCGCGATGAGTTCCGAGACCGCGATCGTCGAGGTGCGAGAGAGGCCGACGCCGATCAGCGCGATCTGGGTCTGCTGGTTAACTCCGAGCTCCAAGAATATATCGAAGAGAGGAACCTGCTCGAGTAGGTCTTCGCGCCCGATCTCTCTGAGGTGCTGCCGAAGCACGTCGCCGTAGCAGCTCAGCCCGCGCGGCGCCTCGAAGCGAGCGATCTGCTCCACCTCGTTCATCACCGCCCTGATTGCGACCGCTTGGTCAGCCGGCTCTCCCTTCTTCGTGTAGTAGTCGATGCGGTCCTGAATGAGGCGGGCAAGCGGGAATCCACACATCCACCGCGTGACAAGCAGAGCGAGCATGAACGTACGTCCGCCCTTGCCGCCGAGGTTCGGGCACGCCCGCCGACAAAGCCGGGCAAGAACGCCCGCGTAGACCTTGGCGGCGTCGTTGCTGGCAGGATCAGCGGGCAGCAGTTCTTCGACGTCGCCTTTGCGCTCTCGAAAGTACTCAAGCAGGTCGTGGAGCGCGAAGGGGCTGATGCCCGGATTCCGGGCGATGATGTCGGGCTCGATCCCGAGAGATTCTACCGCCTCCCTTACCGCGTCCGACAGGCCATCAAGGCTTCCCGCTTCGTATCGTCTCGCCCACGGCGCCTCAAGCAGCCCTCCGTAGCGGACGTGAATCCCTGCAAGATACGAGAACACATACTCGAACTCGGGACGCTTCTTGGCAGCTTCCAGCGGCGCTCGGTCCTTAATGAACTGGACGAGCTCGGCTGGCACTCGAAGAACGTCGTCAGTCGTGCGCTGGATAGGCTGCCGCGCGCGCTCGCGCGGCGGGCCGTTTGGTCCCCATAGGTCCTCCCGGTCAGGGTCAATGCAGAAGATGTTCCCTTGGAACTCTTTGCCCCACCTCCCGGCGCGGCCAGCGAGGTTCCAGAAATCCTCTGCCGACAACGGTTTGCCGCGGCCCTTCTGTGGCCCGCGCATGAAGATGTTGCGGCACGACATATTGACCCCTTCGATCAGTGTCGACGTGCAGACGAGATACTTGATCGTGCCCGCGGTAAAGAGGCGCTCGATCTCCTCACGGATGAGCAAGGGCATATTGCCGTAATGGAAAGCCACGCCTCGCCGCAGGTAGGTCGCCAAAAGAAACTTCCTATGCACGACGTGCTGCGCGAGCTCAACGAGCTTTCGCAAATCCTTCGAGGAGTCGTCGACATCAGCGCCGATGAGGTCGTATAGCTGACCAGCAATCTTCTCTGCGTGTGCAGCGCCATTTACGTAGACGATGTTTCCATGGGAACACCCTGCGACCGCATGAGCAACGAACGACAATCGCTTGCTCTCGGGGCTCGGCGAAGCTTCGAGCTCGACGAATCCGAGTGAGACACGTGCGTCTCGCACGCAAATTGATATATCCCAGAGTTTCGGCTTGCGCGGCCGCTGAGCCACCCAGAACAGGTTCTGCGTGACTGTGACGTCGTCGTTCGCGAACGCGCTTTTGGCAAGGCTGCCCCCCGCATCAGCGAGCAGCACCTCCGGGTTGCTCGTCATCGGGCTAGCGAAGAGCACTCGCAGCTCCGCGTTCGCCTCCCCGAGCCGCTCGATGACGTCCTGCAGCAGCACACCACGCTGCCGGTCTCCAACCTTGTGCGCCTCGTCCACGATGAGCGCGCGGACCTCGAGGTCTGGGTGCGACGACAGAAGGATATGAAGGCGCTCCTGCGTGAATACGAGAACACGGCGTTGAACCGGCGGAGTCGACTCGTCCACCTTCAGCACTGGCAACGCAGAAACCGATACGTCAGCGAGCCCCTCCTGCACGAACAGTTCGCGAAGGTCTCGCTCCACCTGGCTGATAAGCGCCCGCGTTGGGACGAGGTAAACGACGGTGGCGACCTTTGACGCCCGCACGAGCTCGCAGATCCAGCGCGCTAGGATAAATGACTTTCCCGCGGACGTCGGCGCCGAAACGGACATCCATCCCAGGTGTTGGACTTCGTCCCATAGTCGCTTCTGGAAGCGATTCACCCGCAGCGGGGCATCGCCTTGGATCACGATCGAACGCTCGAGAGAACGGCGATCGAAGTCGAGGCGCGCGCCGCCGGGAAGACGCGCCTCGAAGGACGGACGCAACAGTTCTCTGCGCACCGCCAGAACAATGGCGGGATGGTTCGCGAGCGCGTCGAGAACGAGGGCCGCAGAGTCCCTCTGAACGTCGGTCGCCGACTCGTCGCACAAGCAGGACTGCGCGATGCGCAGCGCCACTGCTTGACATCGACCGTCATCGGCGTGCGAGTGCGCGCTTGCACATAGGAGCAAGTAGCTCCAGTCATGCTTGATCGCCTGGTGTTTGGCAAGCCGAGTGAATCGAGTCCCCACCTCGAGCTCGCCGCATGCTGCGTCTATGACCACGGTGTCCGCGCGCTCGCGGAAGCCTGGAACATCGAGCAGCCAGCCTCCAAGGTCACGGAGCGCCACGAGAAGCCCTTTTCCCCTTCGACGAACGCGCGCGCTTGGAAGTAGGCGCTCCATTTGGGGCGCGGGGATCCTCCGCCGCCACCGGTACCGAATGCGTGTCCGACACCTCGGGCGCGCCCTCCTCGGCTGCCGTGCTCAGGCCGAGCCGCTCTCGGAACAGCCTCCGAAACTCCGCAACGGTTGGGAACGGAACGAACAGAAAGTGCATCGAGAACGCATCGATCTTCTCCTCCGCCACCCGCTTGGCGACGTGCTTCTTCCACCCTGGCAATTCCGATGCGATCGCGGAAACGACTGCATCGATGGCGGTGCTGGAGGGTCCCGATGGGTATGCACCGCAGTCGAAGCCCACAAGACAGAGCCCCCTGAACTCAAGCGAGTTGAAGGCTGGGTCATCGGGGTTAAGGAACTTTTTCAGCGCATTCTCAAGGTCGTCGTTGTCGACGTCGAGATGTCGCTGCAGCAGCTGCATGTCACGTCTGCTGGCCTCCTGGTCGTGGAGCATCGGGGCCAGCGACTTCAGGCAGTCCCGGACGGCGCTGGTGACGTCGCCGAAGATCTTGGACTCGCCCCAGTAGAGAAGGAGATTGCCGGTCTGCTCGTCAACGCCCGCGTGAAGACCATCAGCGCCATGGATGTGCATGCGCGTGTTTGTCTTCAGACTCATCTTGCAAATGAGCTGCGGGAGCTGAAGAAGCTTCTCCGCAAGCGCGAACAGGAGAAGCTCGCCGCCTTCCCCGCTCTTCACCAGGTCAGTGAACAGCGCCCGAGCCTTCATGCACAGCCTGACCACCTTCTGGCTCGATCCCGTGCGATCTTGTTCCTCGCGAGCTGCGCGGTACTCGCTCCTGGGGATCGCGTAGTCCAAGACGTGCTCGGCGACCGCCTCGACGAGGTCCTCGATTCGCGGACGTCCGTTGCCATCGAGCTTGATGCAGTGGCAGTGCGCGATGATGTTAGTACCATCGACGACCACATGGCGCTCGACGTCGTGGAGCAGTGCAGCAAGGTCCGTCGGCGCGCCCCGCGCCAAGCGTGCGAGCGCCGCGGCGAGCGGCTCCGCCGGCGTCGACGTCGCGCCAATCTCGTCTGCGCTTGTCGTCAAACTTGGTCCTCTCTCATGTAGGGCACGCCGCGCGCATCGCCGTACTTGGTTGACGATACGTTCCCAGGACACCAGACTGCATCAGAACCCCAACGCCTCGATCGTGTGCCCCGTCCCGAACTCCGGCGCCGACCCCGTGCGCACGGCTTGGATGGAGTGGGTTGGCAGCCTGCGGAGGCTCATCAGCGTGATGTCGCTGACTACCACCGTGGTCTGTCCGCTCGGCGACGATCCCAGCACGAACACCTGTGAGTTCGGATCGAGCTGCAAGTGCCCGAGGATGCCGGGCACCGTGATCGGGCTGGCCGAGCGCCGGAGGCTCAGCAAGACGAAGTGAGCAGGGGCCCGCACTACATAACTGGGAAGCGGACCGAGGGTCTCGTCACCCACCACGTCGATCTCGCACGTGGGATCGGAAATGGGTATCAGCTGCGGCTGGTTCATCAGCCAGTAGTCCTCGGGCAGATCGCTGGTCCCCGTCGTGAAGCGCACGACATAGCTGCCCCGCGTCAGCGTCAGTTTCCAAGTGGTGCGTCGGTTGAAGCCGTCGAAGCCGCTATTCGAGTGCGGGCCGACCTGCCACGAGCCACGCAGCACACCGGACGCACCGCCGAAGCCGCTGTGACGGAACTGGTAGAGTCCATCCGCCGGCACCTGGACGGTCTGCTCCAGGCCGCAGGTCGTCGGGGTGGTGGAGAGCGGCTGTAACCGGATGCTGGTGGATCTGATGACCAGCTGGCCGATCGCCGCCTGGTTCCACGCGGTCCAGGCTTGCGGATCCAGCAAGTTCTGCGCGCCCGCACTCGAGCAGTGCAGCAGACCGGCGAGCAGGAAGGTTGCGAACGAGAGCGAGTCGCGGATTGGTCGGGTCACGTGGGTTGCCTCCATCTTCGACGAAGCACGTTATCTCGTCGCAGCCACCACAGCCAGCATGGCGGTGGTAACGGATGGACCGCCCCAGGATGTCGCCGCCCGATTCGACAAGGCAGCCAGAGCTAGCCGCCTTGAGAAAGAGGCGACACGACCGCGTCGGAAGCGAGTCGCCGCGGCCGCCTCCTCCGACCGCCGCGAACGACCCCGAGCGCGAACCGGGGACAACCGCATGAACGCCCCACGCTCAGAACCCGAAGACCGCAGGCTCGCCCCAGCCATCAAGCCAAGCCTCGCCCGCGATGACCGACATCACGGCAGCGAACACTGCCCAAGGGTGAACAGCTTGGATCCACCTGTCTGGAACGCGCCAGACAAGCAGACCCGCAACAACCGCAGCGATCAGCCAGTTGAGCCAGAAGACCGGCAGACCGTGCGCCCACGCAAGACGCTCCGCTCCACCGAAGTCCGACCCGAACCAGCCCCCATGGTGCTGGCCGGTGACTCCCCGCAGCGGGAAGCCGACGGCCACATCGATCCGGCCCCGATGAGGCGAGGAGCTCGGTTGAATCGTCACACCCGGCCAGTCAGCCGCTGCCAGTTCCTCGGGATAGAGCCCCGCCACGTTCTGGACGAGCACACCACCCCAGACGCAGACCAGGGACAAGGCGATGACGACGGTGATGCTGTGAACCACGCCGCCCCGACGGGAGGACGTCGGAATACCGCGGATGATCAGGAACGACACCGCGAACACGAGGCCGAGGACGAGCGCCGCCATGTCGTGGTTCACTCCCATGAGCACGAGGTACGCCGCGACGCTTGCCGCCCGACATCCGATCACGCAGTTGGTGATGCGGTGGTCCGGAGCAACGACCATGGGAGTCTCGAGCCCAGCCTCGGCCTGCGACCCTCCCCGATCGGCTGTCCGTCCAGACGGTGCTCGCTCAGGTGTCAGCCCACAGATCCACCCCACGAGACAATCCAGAGCGGCAGCGAGACCGATGTTCTGGAGAGCCCGGAGCCAGATCGCGCCGGAGTAGGCGGGAGCATCGAGCATCCGAGACGACGCCAGGATCACGAGCACGAAGATCGCGATGCGGAGTGCCCACCTCGGCCAGCCTGCTCGCAGGGTCAGCACGCGCCCACGCCCTCGCTTGCGCTGAGCAGATCGACGACGGGCACCTCGAGCGATCCGACGCGACGACGAAGGTCACGCGAAGCCGAGGCACCAGCTGGGCGACCAGTCAGTCCAGATCGCGATGGGTTCCGCACCGGGGAACTGTCGCCGACGCTGGGCACGACCACCACCCGGTCTGGTCCGGCTGCGCACACCGGTGACCAGGATGGCGCGAGGAAGCCGCCGCGCAGCCCAGTGCTCTCTGTTCGATAACCCGTCAACCCACGCGAAGGCCCGATTTCGATGCGCGTCCTGCTCGCTGTGCGGTGATCTGCTCTGGGGTTCTTAGCCCAGGCGATGCTCTGAGAGTTCGAGAGCATCTGGGGCCTGCTCGCGCTCTCGATGCCTTATCCCGGCACCCAGAGCAGCCGCTCACCCGGCCACCCGAAGCAGCCACATCCCCCGCCCCCACCAACCCTTCCAACCGCACCGTACAAGCCAGCGCCCACGAGCCTCTCGGCCCGTGGGCGCTGCCACTGTCGCGTCAGTTGGAGCGGGCGGGACGCTCTTCGTCACCCGGATCGTGACGAGGCGAATCCTGGTCGAGGGTGATCAGCATGCGAACCCGCCCAGCCCCCATCCTGCAAGGTGGAAAACAGCACCACACAACCACTCCCTGGTGTAGTTTTCCACCATGGCCGTGACTGGCACAGCCCTGACCTCGACCAGCCTCCGCCGCGCCGGACTCGGATCCTACTTCCGCCCCAGCGACCTCGAGGCACTCGGGATCACCGAACCGATGCTCCGCACCCTGCTGCGGCACGGCACCGTGGAGAAGATCGCGCGCGGCCTCTACCGGCTCACCGCAGCCGAGCCCAGCGAGTTCGAGACCGTCGCGGCCGTGTGCGCCCGCACTCCCCGGGCGATCGTCTGCCTGCTCACGGCACTGCAGATCCACGGCATCGGAACGCGGCTGAGCCCAGAGGTCTGGATCGGTCTGCCCCACGGCACCCGACCTCCGCGGACGACGATCGCCAAGATCAGGCCGGTTCGATTCTCCAATCGCTTCCTGACCACCGGCGTGACGCCGATCCGCGTCGACGGCGTGCCCACGCGGATCACCGACCCGGCGCGCACGATCATCGACTGCCTTCGCCTGTCGGCGCTGATCGACCGGGAGACCGCCTTCGATGCCCTGCGCGAAGGACTGAGCGGAGGCGCGGTCTCCAGCAACAGCGTTCTGCGGATGGCTCGCCTCTGCGGGGTCCACGACCGCGTCCGCAGCTTCCTCGAGGTCCTCAACGCGTAACCGAGCAACCGAAGAACCTCGCCGCATCGATCCATCGGCGACTCCTGAACGGCGCGAGGGAGCGCGGCGAAGACTTTCAACTCACCCTGCTGCGCTACGGCGCCGAGCGGCTGCTCTATCGCCTGAGCCTGTCACCGCACGCGAATCGCTTCGTGCTTGAAGGGGCCCTCCTGCGGCTCCTCTGGCCGGACCAACTGTATCGACCGACTCGAGACATCGACCTCGAGGGCTTCGGCGACCCGACCCCCGAGACCCTCAGAGAGGTGTTTCGCGAGATCGCCACCATCCCATGTCCCGAGGACGGGCTGCACGTCGACCAGGAATCCGTGCAGGCCCGCGAGATCCGAAGCGCACAGCAGTACGGCGGCGTCCGCGTCACCCTGTCCGCATTCATCGCCAAGGCACAGCTCCGCCTGCAGGTCGACGTCGGCTTCGGCGACGCGATCACGCCGGCACCGGAGACGGTCGAGTTCCCGACCCTCCTCCCGCTACCGGCCCCAGTCCTCCGCACCTACCCCATCGAGACCGTCATCGCGGAGAAGTTCGAAGCGATCACGAGGCTCGGCCGAGCCAACAGCCGGATGAAGGACTTCCGCGACCTGCTCACCCTGGCTCGCCGAAGCCATTTCGACGGCACGATCCTCACGCGCGCCGTGCGAGCCACCTTCGAGCGACGGAACGCCGACCTGCGAGACCTCGCGGACGTGCTCGATCCGGAGTTCTTCGACGACGCCGCGCTCGCACGCCGCTGGCAGACCTACTGCCGCACGAATGCGTTCGAGGGCGCCGTCGCAGGCTCGTTCGCGGCCGTGGGAGTCGAGCTCCTGCGGTTCCTCCGACCGTTGGCGGTCGCCCTGCAGGACGGTGAGACCCCGACGGCCTGGAATCCCTCCTCGGGCTGGACGAAAGCCTGACAAGGCCCTGCCCCCCAACGTTGATCAAACTGCAACCCCTGCGCCTCCTCCTCCTCGCCGTCGCCGGCTGGGTCTAGCGCGAGCAAGCCGCCGCGATCGAGTATCTGAAGGAAGAGAACCGAGTTCTCCGCGAGCAGCTCGACGGTCGCCGCCCACGACTGACCGACACCCAGCGGCGACGACTCGCGGCGAAGGGAGTCGTGCTTGGCCGCAGCCTCCTCGCCCAGGTTGCCACCCTCGTCACACCCGACACCATCCTGCACTGGCACCGTCGGCTGATCGCGGCGAAGTGGACGCACCAGGGCAAGCGGACCGGCAGACCCGGTCTCATGAAGGCGATCCGCGAGCTGATCGTAGGCATGGCGGAGACCAACCCGAGCTGGGGCTACTGCCGCATCCAGGGCGAGCTGAAGAAGCTTGGCCACTCGGTTGCGCGGTCGACAATCGCGAAGACCCTGAAGGAGCACGGAGTGCCGCCGAGCCCCGAACGGCCAACGACCTGGAGCGCGTTCCTGCGCGCGCACGCCGACGCGATCGCGGCAACCGACTTCCTCTCCGCCGAGGTCTGGACCACGCGCAGCCTCGTCACGCACTACGTGCTGTTCGTCATCGATTACGCCACGCGCGCGGTCGAGATTGCCGGGATCACCACGAACCCGGACGGGCGCTTCATGGCGCAGGCCGCACGGAACCTGACCGATCCGGTCGATGGCTTTCTGAGGGCCAAGCGCCACCTGATCCTGGACCGCGACACGAAGTTCACCGAGCAGTTTCGCCGCATCCTCGACGACGCCGGTGTTGCACCGGTGACCATCGCGCTCCAGGCCCCGAACATGAACGCGATCGCCGAACGCTTCGTCGGCTCGATCAAGCGCGAGTGCCTGGACAGGCTCGTGCTACTCGGTGAAGGGCACCTGCACAGGGCGGTCGGCGAGTATGTCCAACACTACAACGCCGAGCGGCCACACCAGGGCATCGGCAACGAACCGATCGTTGGACCACCAAGGATCGGGGGCGGCGAAGTGAACGTGACCGAGCGCCTGGGCGGACTGCTGCGGCACTACGAACGCGCGGCTTGATGCCAACCGCGAAGGGAGCGGGGAAGGACAGGCCGGTAAGCGAAGCAGCGAACGGCTACCGGACTGCGCAGACCGCGGCAAGCTCGGCCGATCCGCGAGAAGGCTGCTCCGCGAGACCGGCCCCAAAGCGCCGAGCATGAGGCCGTTCAGGGCCGGCCGACTTTTCAAACAGCACGGGAGTCGGGCAAGTCAAATGCGTGCGCAGTTTGCCGACCAGGTTGCGCAGGACCGACGAGCAGCCACCGAGCGAGGCGTTGGATGCGCGTGGAACGTTTCACACCTCGGGCGAACGGGCGCTCTCGGCCTGAAACGGGGGCGTTGGCGACATCGCCTCTACCACAGCAAGCGCAGACTGTGCGGTCACCGGCGCGTCGGGAAACGCATCGAAGAGTACGGACGGCAGCAGACGCTGCGTGAGGTCAGAGAAGGTGAATCCGTACCGTCGTGTGCGCGTAGGGCCAGTGGCGGAAACGAGGCTCTCAATGGCGCCGTCGCCCAACCCAAGTTCGCCGAGGCCATCCGACAGCACCGAGCGCCGTTGCTCGTCGTTCGGACGACCAAAGGTGAATGTCGCCGCAGCTCGCCGCCTGACAGCGGGATCAATCGCATCGAGGCGGTTCGTGCACATGATCACGAGCACCGGAAGGCCTTCCTGCGCCAGGTCATCGACCCCCCGAATCAGTGCGTTGACACCCGCACGATCTTCATGGTGCATCTGAACGGCTTCACGCGACTGTGCCAGAGCATCGGCTTCATCGACGAGGAGAATCAGCCCCTGGCGCGCAACCCCCTTGGGATCACGCGCCCCCCTTGCTACCGAACGCAGCTCGCTGAAAGCGCCAGACAGAAGCGCCGTCATCTGACCTACGGCCCCGGTACCACGAGCGGTGAGGCTCAAACAGTAGAGCGTCACGGGGATGCCGAGGTCTCGAGCGATTGGGTCTCCAAGCGATTCCGCGAGCGCTGTCTTCCCCGTTCCCACGTCACCCTCGAACAGAAACAGCGAGGGGCGCTCTTGCAGTCGTTGCACAACCGCCGGTGTCGTCCCGTGGAACTCCTTCACCCACGCGTCGAGTGCTGACGGGTCAAGCACCAAGCGCGCCTCCTTGAGAAGTCGCACCTTCGCCTCATCCAACCCGACCAGCGCCGCGAACCGCCGGCCCGCGCTCGGGTCGGGAAACGAACGCACTTCGTCGAACACGCCGGGATCACTCATGAAACGTTCGGCTTGAAGGTTGTTCGGGAAAGACCAACGCCGTTTGCGCTGTAGCTCTTGTCACTCACCCAGACCCCGGACCCATCGGATGGCAGGCTTCCGGCAGACCGCTGAACCGGCAACCCCGACTTGATGGCCTCCCGCTCGGAAGCCGGAAGGCCGAACCACTTCCGGCTATAGGACATGTAGTTGTAGTAGCTCGCGCTACGAACCTCCGCGTGTGCGAACACACGTCCAGCGCCGTCGTCGTTGGCGATGACGCCGGATTCGTCGACGACGTATCGCCAGCTCACGACGCGCTGCTCGGCCAGCTTGAAGCCGAATTCGTACTGCGACACGTAGCCCTTGCTCAGGAGCTGCGCGAGCTCTTCGGCGTAGTCAGCGATGTCATTTGCACTTGGCCGTCCGTAGTAGCCTGCGCAAAGGCTAAGGTCGGCGGCCACCTTCGACGCGATATGCCGCGCGTGCGTGATCGAGAAGGTTGAACTCGTCGTATGGGTGCTCGTCAATCTCTCACCCTCTAAACGCTGGACCCAGAATACGCTGCCAGCATGAGACCGCTCGGGCCTTAGTCGTGGCAAACTCAGCTTCGGAGACCGCGTCCGACGCGTCCTCAGCAGCATCGACCAGCACACGCCGGACGTCCTCGGTGTAGTCGAAACTGACGTTGTTCTCGGGGTTCACCGGGTCGAACACTTCGATCGCAGATCCTGTTGGGCCTGGGAGCTTCGACGCCGGGTAGTAGTCACGGAACGACACTCGCTCCTTCATCATCGACTGCACCATGTAGCGGAACACCGCCTGGAGCGCCGAGGGATACCGGGAGAGGTCTTGCCCACGGTCGGCCAGGTGCGCAACCACCATCTCCACCATGAACGACTTCATCCGAAACGCCGGGTCCGCTGCCTTCCTTTGCTTGACCCACCACTTGATCAACCGAACGACCTGCGCGTAGTGATCGGGCTGACGCTCCTTCCGCTTGCGCGTGAACCGCAGGTGCCTCGGGATACTCGTTAGAATCCGCTTCCCGGTCTCTCTGTTCAGCAGGTAGCCGTGATCGTCATCGTCCCCGTCGATGGCCCAGACAGGCGCAACGTCGACCTTCAGCCCCGTCCCTTTGAACGTGATCTGAATGCAGTGTGTCGATGGCTGAATCTGCTCCGGCGCCATCTGGGGATACGCCTCTCGAAGCTTCTCGGCGAGCCAGGTAAGCAACTCATCGTTGTCTGAAGGCACCGAGTCCGCGTCGAGGTAGAGCGCCACGTCGATGTCGTTCAGGGTCTTTAGCCCAAGGCCCTTCGCAAGACTGCCGTTCAGCAACATCTTGATGAGACCGTAGTCGGGATGCTCCTTGACGAAGGCGTCGAGCTTCTCCCGCAGGCGATTGACCTGCGCCCGGTAGTCGGCCGCGTCTTCGCGCTTGAGGTTCACATGCGTGGAACAGAACCGCGCGACGTCGCTGTGGGAGATGATGGGTTCAGTGAACGGAGTTGGTGCCTGGCTCATGTTGCTTGCTCAGTCAGCTGGTCAACCAACCTTGCGGCGGGCTCGTAGCGTCCCGGGCCACCCGTTGGCATGTGTTCGTAGGTCTGCACGGGCCCCAGTGCGTTCAATTGCTGGCCGATGAGTACGGCCAGCCCGACGGGCCCGGATAGGAAGAGGTGCGCACATCGGAGCTTGGGGTGCGCCGTGAACGCCGCACGCATCTCGCGCACGACCAGGCGCGCCAGGTGCACCGCCTGCCCCGGAGACTCGATGTTGGCCGGATACTCGCCCCCCGACGGAGAGATCCTGCAAACGGCGCCGAAGCTGGGTGTATCCGAATCGGCTACGGCGGGCTCCACGTCGTTTCGCACACTGACGAACACACCGAGGTCAGCGCCATCAAAACTCGTGTGCTGCGTCCTTGCCGAAAACCCACTGTCTTCGCTGGCTTCCAGCAGCGACCAGCGCTGGCCACCCTGCGGCGTGTGCTGCGTCCATGTCAATCTGAGCCGACTCGGCTCCATGAACGCTCGACCAAGAGCTAGCGCAGCGGGCAAGCAGCAGAGCCCTGCCGCCTCAACCACTCGGGTTGGTGCAGCCCGCTGCAAACCCGCGGCAACGTCCGCGAGCGCCGGGAGCAAGTGCTTGTTCCACGTTCGCTCCTTCGCAGTGCGCCCGCGAAAGTGGGCTCGCCAGTCCAGCTGAAGCGCAACCGCAGGGTCGAACGGAAACGGGGCATCTCGCCGTGTGTGGAGAACAAGTCGTAGCGGCTCATCACGCGTGTGCTGCACAATCGCTTCGAGTCGGCGACGAAGGACATCATTGGCCACTCCTCGAGCTGCTGCCGTCGATAACGGCGAGCGGGCCCGCTTGAGGTTCCACCCCTTCGAGAGGTCCTCGACTGTGGGCGTTGCGTTGAAAACGGCGCTCACCTCGCCCCACAACAACCCTCCGGAGAGCACAGCCTCGACGAAGAATGAATCAGCTGCCCGGGCACGCCTTATTATTCGCGGAGCCTCGACGTCCTTGATCGCTGCCGAGTCGATGACGTCAGGCGTGACCCAGAGGATGGCATTGGCCGTGTCCGGCGACTCTAGCTCGACGATGAGCGCGTCGCCCGTCGGACCGCCCTCGAGGTCATCAACATCGCGCCAGGTTGGAATCCCGCGAGTGTTCTGGGCGAGGATAAGAGCGCGCGCATCTTTGGCCGCTGACCGCCGGTAGCTGAGAAAGGAACGGCCAAAGGGGTTTGTAATCATTCTGCGCGGTCGCCACGACCGTCGCCGAACGCGCCCATCAGGGCGCGCTGACCGGAAAACAGGGATGCTGGCGCCCCGAAGGGCACCGGCGATCTAACCGCCCGGGATGGGCACTGGTGGGAAAAACAACCCTCGTGCCAGATTGATGAAATTCCGCACATCGATACACAACGCATTGCATTTCTTATACTTGCGTACACTTGATGTGGTACTGGGCCGACTGACGCGCGGACCATGCATGCCACCTTGACAGCGCCAGCGAGAGTGGGCGCTGCCAACATGTCACCCCCCAACCAATCTCACGTGCGATCCGCCGCGCGAGATCACGATCCCGGTCCGCGTAGACCTCGGTGATCCGAGCGTTGGCTTGCCCAAGCACAACCTGGGCACCCTCGAGCGCGAACCGCTTTCGAATCTCGATCGCTCGTGAGTGTCGAAGTTGATTCGGCGCCCACGGCGCGATGCCAGCCTGTTCGCACGCTCGCCGAACGGCCTTGCCGTAGGTATCCGAGCCGTATCGCTCGCGGTGCTTGCGTGGACGCCCTTCATGCCACTGGCAACCTACGACGGCTGGACCTTGGACTGGCGGGCCTGCCGTTGCGCACGAACCCGCACCCCCTCGGCCCCAGCTGGCTGGAAGAGGAACCGCGCTGGGTCGAGACGCAGCCAAGGGGCAAGCACAGCCTGCGCCCTCGGACCAAGTTCGATGCGACGCTCACGACCATGATGTTCGGTCTTGTGCGATTCCGGCGTGAAGGTCCACACGTCACCGCCTCGCTCGATGTCGCGTGTCCGCATGAGCACGACCTCACCTGGCCGCATGCCCGAGTACCACTGGAGGAGCACCATCGCTTGAACCTGTGGCGCTACGTGCGACAGCACGGCCTCGACGTCCTGCCACGAAACCGGCGGCACTGGTGTTGGTTCGGGCGCTGATGTTCTGCCTGGCTTTAGGCCTGGCACCGCCTGAAGTGCACAGGAGTAGACGGGAGCATCCCGCATCCGAACTGACGCCAGGACCACGAGCACGAAGATCGCGACTCGAAGCACCCATCTCGGCCAGCCTGCACGGAGGGTCAGCCCGCGCCGACGCCATCGCCTGCGCTGAGCAGAACGACGACGGGCATCTCGAAGGACTCGACGCGACGACAGGGGCCACGCGAATCCGAGGCACCAGTCGGGCGACCAGTCAGTCCAGATCGCGACGGGTTCCGCACCAAGGAACTGTCGCCGACGCGGAGCGTGACCACCACCCGCTCCGGTCCGACCGCGCTCGCCGGTGACCACCATCGCGCGAGGAAGACCCCAGGCAGCCCGTCGGATCTCTCTTCGATAACCCCTTAACCCGCCCGAACGCCCGATTTCGATGCGCGTCCTGCTCGCTGTGCGGTGATCTGCTCTCGGGTTCTTAGCCCAGGCGATGCTCTGAGAGTTCGAGAGCATCTGGGGCCGGTTCGCGCTCTCGATGCCTTAACCCGGCACCCCGAGCTGCCCCTCGCCGGACCATCTGCACCCACCACATCCCCCGCCCCCACCAACACTTCCAACCGCACCGTACAAGCCAGCGCCCACGAGCCTCTCGGCCCGTGGGCGCTGCCACTGTCGCGTCAGTTAGCGGGGACAGGATTCGAACCTGTGACCTTCGGGTTATGAGCCCGACGAGCTACCGGACTGCTCCACCCCGCGGTGTTGCGAGGGGGAAAGGATAGCGAAGCACGCGAGAGTTTCAAGCGTCGAACCTCGGAACCTTCGCGCTTCGTGCCGGCGATCAACCATCGCCGTCGGCGCGGCGTAGCAGGGCCTGGAAGCGCAGGCGATCGGCTTCGGGAGCCTTGGGTTCGACGAAGCGCTCGGCGAACTTGCGCAGTTCGTTGGCAGCTGTGATGCGTGCCGTGTCATCGTTCAGGGCCAGGCGCGCATCGGCGCGGTCGAGAAGCGTGGCCCGCCACAGCGCGGAGTCGGAGCTGCAGGCCGGCAGGAGTCGGTTGAGCAGCTCCACCGCAGCGGAGGGATCTCCGGAATCGACCCGGGCTCGAGCCAGGCGCAGGCCCACACGAAGGATGCGTTCGGATTCCAGGCCCGCGGTGGCTGCAAGCTCGGCGAAGCGCTGGGTCGCCGCGTCGAGTGCGCCGCTCTGTACCAGCTCGTGCGTCAGCACGGTGAGGTAGCGGATCCGTTGATCGGGAGTGGGAACCTGTTCCGGGTTCTGCAGCGCCTCGGTCGACAGCCGGACGGCCTCGGCATGCTGGCCGATCACCCCCAACGCCTCGACGTACACCAGGCGCTCGGCGAGAGTCGTGGCGACACCGTGGGAACTCAGGGCCCGGTACGCCTCCATCACCTGCTCCGCCTCGTCGGAACGCTCCGGAAGAATGGGGTCGAACGGCTCGGGCGCGAGCGCGGCGCAGCGAAGTACCAGGCGAAGGATCGACTCGACCGCTCCGGCGATCTCTGCAGGCGGAGCGTCGAGGATCGCCGCGGCGTCCTGACGGCCGAGCAGCGAACGGAGCGCGTCGCGGGCCCGCAGCGTGGCAAGACCATCGCCGATCCGTGCCCATGCGGAACGCTCCAATGACGGGTCGGCACCGAGGACCCGCATGCCGTCCACCACCGCCTGGCGGCGCACGTCGCTCTCCGCGGTCGCGGGATCGACCACCTCGACCAGCTGCTCCGCGATCCGCACGAACACCTCCGCGACATCACGCGTTGGAACCGGTCCGCCAACGCGCGCCAGCACCACGTCGGTCAGCGCCTTTGCGCCGCGCGCGTCGTCCTCCACCAGGTAGCGACGGGCCGCGGCATCGAGCACCGACCGCGACCACTCTTCCACTCGGCCCGGATCCTCGGGCAGAGTCACGAGCTGCTCGCAAGCCAGGCGCCGCAGACCTGGATCGGAGTCGGCGAACCGCGCGAGCACCGCCTCGACATACTCGTCGGAGAGGTCCTCCCCGCCGACCACGGGGTGCGCGAACACCACCAACTTCGGCAAGGCCTGCTTGCGCAACCCGGGATCCACCGAAGGGTCGGCAACCAGATCACGAAGTACCGGGAACAGCCCGACGACGACCGACCCATCGACCGGCCGGCGGATCGCGAGATCCAGCGCCCGCTCGTGGGCCAGGTCACTCAGACCAGCAGTCACCAAGGCGGCGTGCACGAGGCGGATCCACGAACCGAGATCCGCATCACCGGCCGACGGCGCGGCCCAACCTGACGTCAGCAGGCATTCGAGCCCGGCGACAACGACCTCCTCGTCGACCTCGTCCCGTGCGAGCTCCGCGTGGACGCAGTCCAACACCGCGGCACGGTGTGCGGCACTCGGGAAGCGTCGCATCCCCCGAAGTGAGGCCACCCGAACGGCCACGTCCGGATCGACGAGCCCCGCGCACAACCGCGCCTGGACCCGCTCCGCCGCCTCCGGAGGAGTGGCAGGCACGACGTAGGCCAGGACCTCCAGCAGGATCGGACGCTCTCCCGGGAATTGACCTGCATCGAGCCGAGTGGCGAGCGCCGTCGCGAACGGGGCTCGATCCGGGACGACGGTGGCGAGCTGGGCACCGCCGAGCACGCGCGGCCCGAGCACGTCGCGCAGCCGTTCGAGCCAAACCTTGGTTCCACCGACCGGCTGCTCGCGGAACACCTCGGTCTGCAGTGCGCCCCACGACGGCGGCGTCGCGCGAGCCAACGCCTCCACGAGCCGCCCGACCGCCTCGAGGACTTCGGCGTCCGCCTCCTGCTGGAAGCGTTCGACATCCTCGCGGAGTCCCAGCGCCGCCCGCTCCGCGAGTTCGAGGTACGTCAGTCGGGAGTTGCGTTCATACCAGGCGTCGAAGGCGGCCCGGTCCGTGAACCCACGCGGCTCGAAGGTCAGCCTCGCGAGCGCCTCTCGCGCCACTTCGACCAGCTCCGGATCTTCGAGCCGCTCGGCGATCCAAGGGGCGAGGTGCGTATCCCGACTGCTGCCCGCCAGGCGGAGTGCGGCGCGACGCAGCCCGAGTTCGGGCGACTGCGAAACCTGCTGCAGCAGGGCCTGACGCTCGGTGATCTGCAGTCCCCGGACCACGTCACGGGCCGCAGACTGCAACGCGGTAGCGCCCGGTGGCGGAGCGGGCGTCTCCTGATCGACTACGAACAGCCGGGCGAATGTGCGGATCCACCCCGGCAGCAGCGCCGCCCTCTGCTCGGTCACCCCGAACACCGGATGGCCCAGGCCCGGCACCGCCAGGACCAGGTTCGCGAGGATCGCGCGCGATGTCCGGTCGGCGTCGTCGCCGCGAAGCACCGCCTCCTGCAGGATCTCGTGAGCGGCGGGCTCGGTGCGGATGAGCAGCGCCGAGATCGCCTGGACGCGCCCGGCTTCCGCCTCGGGCCCCGGCTGGGACAGGGCCCTTCGGAACTGCTCGAGTTCGTCGGGGAGCTGTTGCCTGACCGCGCCCTGACCGTCCGAGCCGCCCGTGGCCACCGGCGCCTGGCCGAGATCCGCGGCACGAGCCGTCCCCGCGAGCCAGATCACCAGGACACCGAACTCGAGAACACCGAGCCCCCACACAGCTCCGCACACTGCCCCGAGCAGGCGGCGGACGACGGCCACACGCCATGCGCGAGTGCCTGCGCACCCATCGGAGGGCAAGGAGGAAGCTCTGACCATGATGTCGGGACGGCCGTCCGAGGATGCACTGGGATCCTCGGCGAGTGGGCCGCAACGAGATCTCGCGGTGACGACTCCGGCCGAACCGCCGGCCGGAACGGTCGGGCGCCGATCCTATCCTCGATCGTCCGTTCGCGCTCGACCGTTGAACGCACGCCGCGTGGATCGTCCCGACGGAGGACGTCCCGCTCCCCTGGATCCGTCGCCGCGCGCCTGCCGCAGCGGTCAGCCCTCCGCGAGTCCTGCGAGGTAGCGGCGCAGCACTTCCTCCTCGCCCCGCCTGCCGGCGAAGACCTCGAGCTGCTGGGCGGCCTGGGTGAGGAACATCTCGAGACCGGATACAGGCACTGCGCCGGCCGTTCGGGCGGCCTCCAGCAGCGCGGTCCAGCGCGGCACGTAGACCATGTCGAGCACCCGGCAGCCTCGGGGCGGCTGCCAGTCGGGTAGGAGCCGCTCGCCCACCGAGTCGCCACCCCCCACCGGCGTCGCGTGCACCACGGCGACCGGGGGATCGTCGCGCAGCACGTCGGCCCGCAGCGCGCCTAGCTGGTAGCCATGGGTCCGCGCGAACGCCCGGACCTTGTCGAGAGAGCGTGCCAGAATGGTGACACGCAGCCCCAGCTGCTCGAGCGCCCGAGCAGCCGCCCGCGCCGCCCCGCCACCGCCGAGGACCACGCCATGGCCACCGGTGTCGGTCAACAGACCGGCCCGCTTCAGCGCCTCCCGGACCCCGGCGACGTCGGTATTGTGGCCGACGACCTGGCCGTGGGCCTCGAAGGCCAGGGTGTTCACCGCCCCGCAGGCCGCCGCGTCGTCGTCGAGGGAGTGGCACAACCCCGCGACCGCCTCCTTGTGCGGCGCGGTCACCGAGACTCCTCGCAGACGGCGCGGCGGCAGCATCGCCAGGACCTCGCGCGGTCGCGAGGTCTCGAGCGGCAGGTAGACGGCATCGAGACCTGCGGCACGGAGCGCCCGACCGTGGATCCACGGACCGAGGCTGTGCAACGCCGGGTTGCCGAGCAGCCCGAACACCTGCGAGGTCCGCCCCAGCCGCTTCACGTTGTAGATGCCGACCAGCTCCTCGACCGGGATCTGGCCGGGCGCGGTCTCGTCGGCGCCGCCCAGACTCGCGTAGCACAGCGGCGCGCCGAGGGCGACCGCGAGGATGCGGGTCACACCGGCCGCGCGTCCCATCGCGAACGCCACGGTCGGCTCGGCGCCGGGGTCGGTGCGAGCCAGCAGCTCGAGGATCGGCGCCGCGTCGGCGAGGTCATGGGCGGTGCCGACGATCTTCGCGGCATCGGCACCCTGGTCGAGCAGCCGCTCCCGCAGGCCGTCGAGGTCCTCCGGGATGCCCTTGAGGTCGTGGTGCGAGCGGACCAGCATCCGCACCGCGTCGCCGCGCGGCGACCACTCTTCCCAGTCCTCGAGGTCGAGCCCCTGCACGCCGGCCTCGAGGGCCCGCTCGAACAGGGCGATGCGGTCGCGGGGCGTCCCGCGGTAACGCCCGCCGTCGCGACTCGCCCGACAGGTCGCGAGCACCGGCAGGTCGATGGCGTCGATCACGTCGTCGAGGCGGCGGTCGTGCGGCCACTCGTCGAGGCGGAGTTCGATCCAGTCGGCACCGGCCATCGCCGCACGGCGGGCATCACGGAGCGTCGACTCGGGATCGCGTGCGAACAGGCTGACCACGACCTCAGTCGCCATCGATCCTCCGATCCCCGACACCGTCCTGGCGGTCGAGCACCGCAGCGACCGCGCGGGCGGCGGCCGGGTCGAGTCCGGCTTCGAGGGCGAGCGTCAACGCGCAGTCCATCACGGCACGGTAGACGGGCAACGAGCGAGGTCGATGGCGAGCCAGGGATTCCAGGTGCGAAGCCACCACTTCGGCATCGCCTCGCCGCACCGGCCCGCTGAGCGCACCGACCGCTCCGTGCTGCTCGGCCAAACGCAGCGCGGCGCGGCCCAGCGCGGTGGCCGCGGCATCCAGCGCGCCTCCGCCACGCGCGGACACGATGCCCGGCACTGCGGTGCGCAGCAGGCCACCGGCATGCCCGACGAGCGCGGTCACGCCGTTGGCCGCCAACGCACATGCCGCGTGATAGAGCCGACGATCGACGACCGAGCCGACCAGCATCGTGACGCCGCACGGACGCAGCAGCCGCTCGACCAGCCGCTCGGCCGCCGGGCCGGCGTCGCTGTCCAACAACGCGAAGCTGCCCGGCAACGCCCGGTAGCCGGACTCCGCATCGGGGAAAGGGGCCATCGGATGCAGCGCCCCGATGCGGGCGCCGCAGCGCTCCCGCAAGGGCGCGAGGGCCTCCGGGCCCTGCACGCCGCTGGTGTGCAGCCAGAGCGCGCAACTGCGGGCGGCGCCCGCGTCCGCGGCGTCCGCAGCGACCAACGACAGCGCATCGTCGGAAACCGCGACCACGACCACGTGGGCTCGCGCCAGCTCGGGGAGGGTCAGCGGCCGGCCGGCACCGGCGAACTCCACCGCGGCCTGCGCGGCTTCTCCCCGCCGCGCGACGAATCCCAGCAGGTGTGCGTCGGCGGAACCGTCCGAGACGGACGCGTTCACGAGCGCCCGGCCGAGCGCTCGGGCGACCCGCCCGGCACCGAGAAACGCAACGTGGACCGGCACCTCGTCAGTCGACCGCGCCGACCTCGGCGTGTCCAGGACCGGGCGCCGGCGGTACGTGGCAGGCGGGCGAGAACGCCCCGGCGGTCAGAACCCCTCGGCGGCATCCCGCTCGCCGGCGTCGCGCACCTCCCCGCCCCCTCCGGTCCGCTCCACGTCGCGCGCCCGCGACGCGCGCTCCTCGATCCACTCGTCGGCGGAGAAGTCGTCGAAGTCGAGGTCGTCGAAACCCTGCGGCTGGTAGCCCTCCTGCTGCGAGCGCTCCAACTCGTCGCGGTAGGCGGCCAGGATCGCCGCCTGCATGCGATTACGAGTCTCCCGGTTGATGGGGTGTGCGAGATCGGCGTGCACCCTCTGACGACCGCCCTCGGAGCGGGCCAGCCGATCGCTGCGGCGCGGGTCGAGACGCCCGCCGCACTGGTTGCAGAACGCAGCCCGTAGGTGGTTCTTGTGCGCGCAGTGCGAGCAGCGGTCGGCGAGCTTGCGACTCGGCATCGCCACGAAGTCGCCCTGGCCGCCCTCGATGATCTTCAGGTCACGCACCACGAACTGGTCGGCGAAGGTCACGCTGCAGTAGGCCTTGAGCTTGCTGCGCGGATCGCCGGTCAGCTTGATCCGGACCTCCGTGATCTCGAGTGGCGCGTGTTCCATGGTCGCGTCGACGGAGGGTCAAAGTCCTCGCCCCACAGGAGCGGAAATCGGATCGGGCGGCTCCCGCCAGCTGGCCGGGCGGATCGAGGCGGCGACGCGTCGGGTGCTGGTCGGCAGAACGACGGTGCCGGGAATCGCTCGCTCGGCAACGTCTCGGACACGGTCGGCCCAGTCGCGCATCGAGCCGGCCTTCGGACCCGCTGTCACCGCCTCCCGAGCGCGTCGCACGAACAGCGTCGAGCCACTTCCGGACATGCACGCATCGCCCTCCCCCGCATGACGAAGGGCATCGCGGAGCTTCGCGAGTTCGGGGCGGATGCGCAGAGCGGGCTCCTCGAGGTCGTTCCGAAACGGGCCGACGGACCCATCCGGGCCGCCGAGACCGGGATACGTTACACCGTGGACTTGGCGTTCGAAACCCGTTCCCTCCAGCCTCGCCCGCTCACGGAACACCGCGACGGTCTCACATCCGAACGGCGGCAGCAGCAGCTGGAACTCCCAGGCGACCGAATCGGGAAGCCGCTCGAGGACCTCACCGACGCCCCGCCCGCGCGCGGTGCCACCCACCAGGAAGAACGGCACGTCCGCTCCGAGCCCCACTGCCAACGACGCCATCCGTTCGGGCGCGAGGCCGGTCCCGAGCAAGGCGTCGGTGAGGATCAGCGCGGCGGCGGCATCGGAGCTGCCGCCCCCCAGACCCGCGCCGGCCGGGATCCGCTTGTGCAGGGCGAAGCGCAGACCCCGCGAATCGGGTCGCAGCCCGGCCGAGTCCAGGACCGCCTGCGCCGCGCGCACCACCAGGTTGTCGTCGCCGGCCACCACCTCGCGACCGACCGCGTCGCCCCCGACCTCGGAGCTCATCTCCAGGTGCACGCCCGGCTGGTCGCTCCGGCATCCCCAGAGGTCGTCCGCCAGCTCCAGCTCCTGGAACACCGTGTCGAGTTCATGGTAGCCGTCGTCACGACGCCGTACCACTTGGAGCCCGAGGTTGAGCTTCGCGGGACAGGCCCGGTGCAGGACCGAGGAACCGGCGTTCAAACGCCGCCCTCCAACTCGCCACGACCGAGCACCGCGTTGTCGAGCAGGCGTGTCGAGGGCTCGCCGAAGCGCACCGCGAGCAGCAGTCGCACCGCGCTCCCGTCGTCCGGCACGACATCGGGTAACACGGCGAGATCCTCCGCGCGGCGACACTCCAGGTAGTCGAGTCGCCCACGCGGCTCCCCGGCGACGATCCGACCCGCGACCCCGAGCAGATCCGCGACCCGCCGCACTCCGCGCTGCCAGGCCCGGTCCGCCGCGGCGAGGGCATGGAACAAGATCACCGCGGCGGCCCGGTCCTCGGCGCTCAGGTAGACGTTGCGCGACGACAGCGCGAGCCCATCAGGCTCGCGGACGATCGCGCACTCGACCAACTCTCCCGACAGACCGAGATCGGCGTGTAGTCGCCGCAAGACCGCCACCTGCTGCGCGTCCTTCTGGCCGAAGTAGGCCCGGTCGGGCCCGCACAGCGACCAGAGCCGCGCAACCACGGTCGCCACGCCCCGGAAATGACCAGGACGCTCGCCCCCCTCCAGACCTTCGGCTTCGCCACCGACGTCGACGGTGCTGCAGAAGCCGGTGGGGTACATCGACTCGACCGGCGGCGCGAACACCAGATCGGCACCTTCCGCTCGACAACGCGCGAGGTCCGCCTCGAACGGGCGAGGGTAGCGCTCCAGGTCCTCGCCGGCACCGAACTGCAGCGGATTGACGAACACCGTCACCACTACCCGATCGCACTCCTCACGAGCCCGACGGATCAGCGAGGCGTGGCCGTCGTGCAGAGCACCCATGGTCGGCACCAGACCGACGCGGCAGCCACCTCGCTGCACCCAGGCCCGGCAGGTGGCGCGCAGCTCCTCGGGATCGGCCACCACCCGCGGACGCTCGGCAGCCGGCGGGAGGTCCGCCTCGGTCACGCCGAGATCGGCGAGCGGCGCGAGCACGAAGTCGCGGTCGAGCATGCGCGGGTGGGGCACGCTGAGCAGACGCGCATCGATCCGCTGGTCGCCGTAGGTGAGCAGATCCAGATCGAGGGGCCGCGGTCCGTCCCGCACCCCGTCGAAATCGCGACCGGCCTGCCGCTCCAACTCCTTGAACACCGCCAGCAGGGCGAGGGCCGGCAACGTCGTCCGCAGCTTCACCGCGCCATTGCGGAAGTCGGCCTGTGAGGGGCCGCCGACCGGTCGGGTCGTGTGCAGCGGCGACCGCGCCAGGACCTCGACTCCGGGCACGGCGCCGAGCGCGGCGAGGGCCCGGTCGATCTGCGCGGCCGGGTCCCCGAGGTTGGCACCGACGGCTACCAACACTTCGACGCCGCCTCGCCGCGGGAATGCGTCTGGCTGTGCTTCGATCATCGACGAGGGCGCTCGCGGCGGACGCGGATACAGGTTCACGGACCCGATGCCTGGCGGAGAGAGTCCGCGCTCGGGAGCGGTGCCGATCAGTTGCGGCCCGGCACGGTCAGGTCGACCGAGGACGACGACTCGACGCCTTCCCCATCCTGATCCGGCGGATCGACCCGTCCCCGCCGCACCAGCCGGTAGAGACCGACCACCGGGCCCGACAGCAGGTAGGTGAGCGTGCAGACCAGCAACCCGAGCTGCCACTCGACCGTGCACAAGGCGATCAGTAGGACCAGCGAGGCGAGCAGCGGGAACGAACCGGCACGCCGCGAGACGAGCAGCCCGAAGGCGTGCGGGTAGGGCAGCTTGCTGACCATCGCGAGGCCCAGCAGCACCAGCAGGCCGGGCAGCGCGACCACCACATGGTCGAAGATCTCCGGCGGGAACAGCCAGCCGGTGACCACGTTGTTGGTCTCCTTGCGGCTGCACCAGAACGCCAGCACCGCCGCGACCACCGCCGCAGCACCAGGTGTCGGCAGGCCGCGGAACTCGAGGTGGTCGTCGCCCTCCCCCGCCGCGGCCTCGACGTTGAAGCGCGCCAGCCGCATCGCGGCGCAGAGCACGTAGACCGCCGCACAGAAGTAATAGACCTTCGGGTGCGGCGGGAGCAGCCCATCGGGATTGCCCTCGTAGAGGTTGATCAGCACCTTGGCGCAGAAGGCCGGGGCGACGCCGAAGGTGACCACATCGGCGAGGCTGTCGAGCTGGCCACCGAACGCGGTGGTCTGGTTGGTCATCCGCGCGACGCGGCCGTCGAGCGCGTCGAAGACCATCGCCAGGAACAGGAAGAACGCCGCGACCTCGAAGTGGCCGAGGACCTCGGGATTGCGGATCACGTCCGCGGACATGCCCTGCTGCCGCACGACGTCGGTGACCTTCGCCATGGCCAGGAACCCGAAGTACAGGTTGCCGAGCGTGATCAGCGAAGGCAGCACCGGCACCGAGCGGAGATCCCGCAGCCGGCGCGGTCGATTGGGTTGCGGCGCCATCGCCGGAATTGTAGCAACCTCGACTGGAGTTCCCGCAGCAGGGATCCTCGCCGTGAGGATCCACGCCAGATCGAGGCCACAGCCGGCCTGACCCGCGGCGACGGATCTGCGACGATGCCGGTATGGAGCGCCGAGCCGACGTCGCCTACGTCCGAAGACTGGCCCACGACACCTTGCAACGATCGCCGACCCAGCGGGAGACCCGCAGCAGCGTCGGCATGCCCCTCGAGGCGGTCGCCCGCCACTTCGTCCGGCTCCGCGAGACCTACGAGCAGTGGCTCGAGGAGGAACTCTACTACTACCTGCTCCTGGATCGCTTCCGGCCCCGCACAGACGCCATCGCCGAGCTCCCCGAGCAACTTCGCCGCGGCCGTGCCGACGTGCGGAGCGCCGCCGCCGAGATCCTGCTGTCGACCGGATTCTCGCTGCGCAACCCCGGTAACGACACGTTCGTCACCGTGGTGCTCGAACAGTGCCTCGGCATGGAGGTCCAGGCACGCGCCAACCAACGGACCCTCGACGCCGGCAAGAAGATGTACGACGGCGAGAAGGTCAAGCTGCTCGACGGCGAAGGCAGCAGCCAGTCCGACTTCGTCCGGCTGGTGATCGCGCACCGCGATTTTGCGGCCCACCTGCTCGACCGGCACCACCAGCGGTTGTTCGGCGAGGGTCTGCCACGCAGCGGCAAGCGCCTGACCCAGGATGCCGAGACGTCGGTCGACCGCGTGCACGCGACGCCGTCGGAGTTCTTCACCGTGCTCCAGGAATGGCTCGCCTCGGAGCGGTACGCCGACGCCTGCGCGGTGCGTCGACCGCGCACCGACCGGCAGTTCGTCCGCTCGCTCTACACCGACCTGCTCGAGCGCCAGCCCGACTACGACGAGATGCGCAACATGCGCAACGCGCTGCAGTCGATGGCCGACTCGACGCCGTTGCGCGGCGTGCTGGTGAAAGTCGTGCTCGATTCCGGCAAGGCCGCGCTGCCGCCGCTCGTCGCCGGCGAGGAGGACGCGTTCGTCCGCGAGTGCTTCGAGCGCTACCTCGGACGCAGCCCCGGCCAGGACGAGTCGACCGCCTTCGCGAAGGCCCTGCGCGAGCCCGAGACCCGCTCTGCGCACGTGGTCCGCACGCTGCTCTCGTCGCCGGAGTACCAGTTCTACTGAGCTGCTACGTCCGAGAAGCTGCGCGCCCAGCGCTGATTCTCGGAAGGGGTCGATCCAAACAACCCGCGCAGCGACGCCCCCACCGACCGATCGATCGCGATCGCCCCGGAGCTTTCGGCGGACGTCGGACATTTCCGCGTGTCCCCATCCGTCGCGCGGACACCAATCGGCCGCGCGGCCGGGGTTCGCCTCGGACGTGCGCGCTCTCGTGGCGCGCGGTGCGACTCGGTGGATGGACGGAAGGCCGAGCCGCACCACTCGCGGGTTCCGGGTCCTTCGGGATCCGGAACCCGCCTTTCCACCCCGCGACCGATCGGCGCGGACCTGGACTCGAACGGCACCTGCCCCCATCGCCGCACACCGGGTTACACTCGTCCGTCGCGGGCTCCCTCCCTCCTCGCTCCCCGATGTACCACGGCTCGTTCCCCGATCCCGGTCGTCCGACCCCGGCACCGCTCCAGGCCCGCCCCAGCCGCCGCACGCTGCTGCGCTACGCGGGTCTGTTCCTGCTCGGCTCTGCCGCCGGTGGCGCCGCGGCCAGCTTGTTCGCACCCGGCTCGACGGTGCATCCCGACCCGATCCCGACCGACGCACCGCTGGGCTCCCTCGACTGGGCCCGCTCGCTGGTCCACGCGTCCGACGAGGAACTCCTGCGCGTCGCCGGTGACCTCGAGTTCGTGCGCGCCGCCCATCCCGACCAGGGCGACCTGTTGATCCCGCTGTTCGAACGGATCCTGGCGATCGCCGAGTTCGCGGCCGGGCCCGACGTCGACGTCGCTGCCAGCATCGCGGTACGCTCGATCGCGCGTCTGGGCCAACCCGACTACGCACTCCACGTCAGCGCGCCGCTGGCCGGCCGCGACGACCTTCCAGCGACCGACGGCCAGCGCGACCGGGTGCTCGACAAGCTGCGTCGCCAACTCCGGACCCGGGAACTGGAGAGCAACCGATGAAGCCCCTGGTTCCCGCCGAGTCTTCACGGTTCCGGATCGATCCCGACCCCCCGGTCGCAGGCCGCAGCCTGTCCGTCACCTACATCGGGCCCGCCGAAGAGGTCGAGTATCAGATCGACGACGGCACCGCGGTCCGCGTCCGCCCCGACGAGAACGGTCGGTTCCGGATCGACCCGGTGCCGACCGGCGACGAGATCATGTTCTCCGACCGCTTGGGCGTGCCCGGCTACCTGCACTCCGACATCGTGGAGGTGCACTGATGCGAGCCCCGCATCGTGTCGCGTTCATCCGGCGACGAATCGGGTGGGTCGGCCTGGTGCTCGGAGCCCTGGCGACTCCGCTCGCCGCCCAGTCCGGTCGTGGCAACAACTCGTGGCCGATGCACGTGCCCGCACAGTTCGCGGACGCGGACGCATCCGGCGTGGCCCTGTGGGCCCTCGCGCCGTTCGAGGCGAGGCGCCAGGTGCTGCTCTCGGCGGTGAGCCTGGGCGACCTGAGCGGCCAGCAACTCGTCGGCTTGGCCGTACGACGCAACCTCGCCGTCGGAATGGACGCGGTCGGCGGTCGGCTCCATGTTCGGATCGAGGTCTCCGAGACCAGCGTGGAGCCGCGCGATGCATCGCCTCGGTTCCGAGACAACGGCAGCGGCCGTCACGGCACGTTCGACGGGATCATCTCGCTGCCCGATCGACCCGCGTTCGGGGACGACCCGGTGCAGCCCGGCTGGGATGGAGACGACGCCGTCCGGTTCGAGTTCTCGCGGCCGCTCGCGCTCCGCGGTGGGCTGGGACTCTGCATCGAATCGGTCACGACCCAGGTGCTGGATGCCAACGGCGAGCCGGAACGACCCTATTGGCCGATCGACGCGGTGATTCCGCGGTTCGCGCCCGTGGTGCAAGACCTCGGCGGCAACTGCCTACAGAGCGACGATCCGATGCCGGCGGGTGTCGCGTCGAACACGCTCGTGCCGGGCAGCACCGCGCGTTTCCACCTCTCGACGCCTGCCGGCCCCGCGCGCACCGCAGTCCTGAATCTCGGCCTCGGCCTGGGCTCGCAGGGCTTCGATCTCTCCGGACTGGGTGCCCCCGGCTGCATCTCGCACCTGGTCGCACTGAGCCAGTGGAATCAGGTCCTCGCCCCCTTGCCGGCTCCGGGGCGACGCAACCTTGCGACCTCCGATCTGTGGCTGCCCAACGTGGCCGCGCTCAGCCTCCTGCCCCTGCGGGTGCAGTGGCTGGTCCTCGACTCGCAGGCCAACGACCTCGGCGTCCAGACCAGCAATGCGTTCGAATTCCGGCTCCCCCTACCGATCGACCGTCCGGCTACCTGGATCGAGTCGACCGATCCTCGCGCGTCCTCCGGTCAGATCCTGGCCGGCCGGCAGCCGGTCTTCGAGCTGATCCTGCGCTGAATCTGCCGTCGTGATATATCATGGTGCAGGGGATGGTCCGGAACCGGAACCCGGACGGAGACCCTGCCCTCCGCCACGACCGGGCTTCCCACTCTCCCCCGATCCATCCATCCCTTCCTTCCGTCCCTCGACGCGTCCCGTTCCGCGCCCGCCGCCACGGCTGGCGCCGCAGGGAGGCGTTGGCGGTCCGTATCGGACCGACCTCATTCCGGAGGCACCCCCCGTGGCCAACCTCGGAGTCAAGCTCTTCTACCTGCGCACGCGTGAGCGACGTCTCAGCCAGCAGGAAGCCGCCAACTCGCTCGGCGTCCGGCAGGCGACCCTCTCCCACCTCGAGCGGGGCAACTCGCATCCCAACCACGACGTGCTCCGCCGCGTCTGCGAATTCTTCGACGTGACGCCGACCTGGCTGCTCGACGACGAGCGCGGTGTCGTGCCACGACCGACCGAGCGCTGGTCGCTCCGCAACGCCCTGGTCACGGTCGGCATGCACGTCGAGTGCGGACCCGAGCATGTTGCAGACGTCGATGCGCGGCGGCTGGTACGGCTGGCACCTGGTGCGGAGTTCTACGACGAGGAAGCCGCCGAGCTGCGCCGCTCGGCCGGCAATGCGGACCGCGCCCGCGAGCTGCTGGCCGAACGCGAGGACGACCGCGCCCGCGAAGAAGAGCGACTGCTCGAAGTGCTCCAGCGCGAGCTTCGCGAACACCCTCGACGCCGCGCACGGATCGCCGAGCAGCACGCGATCGACTGAGTAGCAAGAGTGATCGGGCGGCAAGAGGAACCGAGCCGCGACGGGATCGGGCCGCAAGAGGGACCGAGCCGCGAAGGCTCGATTCAGCGGGAACGCCGGCGACCGCGCGAGGCACCGGCCAACCGGGCCACGGCGTAGCCCGCGAGTGCCGCCACGAGTCCGGTCGCGACCAGCGCGCCGACCACCGGCATCTGCTCGTACAGGCGCTGCTCGAGTGCGATCTCGAACTCGACGCCGCCGACTTCGCGGGAAACGGTCAACGGTCCTGAGATCGCCTCGAGCAGCCCATAGCCGGCGGCAGCCGCGCAGACCGCGGCTCCGAGCACCGACAGGAAAACGGTCTTCATGACGGCATCGTGCCCGGGAAGCCTGCCCCGGGCCACGCCTTCGGCTCTCCCAGAGGAAGGGTGCTGCCGATACCATCCGGTGTGCCCCTCGACGTGCCTGCGAGGCCTTCCATGACCAGTCGCCGCATCGACCGCCGCACCTTCCTCCGTGACAGCAGCCTCGCCGCGGGTGCGCTGACGCTGCCCGCCACCGGCCGGCAGACACTGGGATCGCTGACGGATCTCTACTTCCCACCACCGCCGAAGACCGAGCACGTGGTGCTGGTCGCCTTCGCCGGCGGCGTGCGCCAGAAGGAGGTCCTCGGCACCCCCGACAACGTGCCGAACCTGATGCGCATCGCCAGCGCCGGCGTGGCGATGCCCAAGGTGCGCTGCCAGAACGTCGGCCACTATGGCGCCGCGCTGTCGATCTTCACCGGCAACGTCGAGGTGATGGGGATCCGCGAGAACGAGCGCGGCACCAGCCCCACCCTGTTCGAGCGGATCCGCAAGGACGCCGAGTTCGCCGGCGACCAGGTCTGGCTATCGACCTCCGGCGGCGCGCAGAGCCGGCTGTTCGCCCACTCCGACCATCCCGACTACGGCGCGCGCTACGCCGCGAACGTGCTCGACGGCGACGGCCTGTTCAACGTCGAGTTCAAGCGGGTGCTCGCCGCCTTCGGCAAGCCACAGTCCGACGGCGAGCACGATCGCGCGGTCCTCGACCGACTCGCAGCGGCGATCGATCCCGAGGCGTTGGTCACTGCCGCGGGCACGCCGGCACCCGATCCCGAGCGCGCCCGCCGCGTGTCGAACTTCGTGCTCGACGAGTTGACCGGCAACACCTCGCGCCTCACCGGGCCGGGCGCGGGCGACGCCAAGGCGATCCGGGTCGGCCTGAACATCCTGCGCACCTTCCGCCCGCGGCTGCTCGGCATCACGCTGCAGAACCACGACATCGCCCACGGCAGCTTCAACGGCTACGTGGAGGTCATCCGCCGTAACGACGCCGAACTCGGCCGGCTGTGGGACGCGATCCAGCAGGACGAGGAGCTGCGCGACAAGACCGCCGTGCTGGTGCTGCCGGAGTTCGGTCGCGACAAGGACCTCAACGAGCGCAACGGCCTCGATCACGGCGACAACTCCGACGCGCTCCGCGAGGTGTTCCTGGTCGCCGCCGGTCCGGAGATTCACCAGGGACGCGTGGTACGCGACGAGGTACAGACCATCGACGTCGCGCCGACCGTGCTGAAGATGCTCGCACCGCGGGTCCGGGCCAGCGTCGAAGGCAGCGTGATCCGCAGCCTGTTCCGGTGACGGCGCGCCCCCGAACCAATCCACTCATGTCGATCCGCCGCGCCGCCGCGCTCCGCGCCTTCTGCTGGACGGTCGCGGGCCTGCTGCCCGCGCTCCTGGTCTCCGCCTCGCTGCTGCCGACGGAGACCTCCGGCGGCACCTCCGCCGCGCTGCCGCCGCCGGGCTTCCACGATCCCGGCCGTCTCGACGGCGGCTCCTGCGTGAGCTGCCACGCGGGCATCGAGGAGATCCATCCGGGCTGGCAGCTGAGCTGCGTCTACTGCCACGGCGGCGACGACGAAGCGAACACGAAGGACAAGGCCCACGTCCTGCCGAGCCGTACGGTCCCCGGCGACGAACGGGTGCTGCCGGCCAACCATGACCTCGCCTGGCAGCGCTTCAAGAACCCGTCGAACCTGCGGATCGTCGACCAGGTCTGCGCCGACTGCCACGACCGCTGGGTCGACCACGTGACCAAGTCGCTGCACGCGACCACCACCGGCCACCTCGGCGACGGCTTCTACGAGCACGGCCTCGTCGACGGCAAGCGACCGCGCTACTCGATCTTCCCGGCTCGCGACGACGACGGCGAGGTGCCCGACGGCGCGCTGCGTGCCACCGAGCAGGTCCCCGGCTTCGACCGCAACGGCCCGCGCGACGCGATCGAGACCCACTACTCCGACCTGCCGCGCAAGGCCTGCATGACCTGCCACCTCTACAGCGAGGGGCGCGCAGTCGACGGGCGGCTCGGGCTCGACGGCGACTACCGCGGCGAAGGCTGCGCCGCCTGCCACGTGACCTACGCCGACAACGGCCGCTCGCGCTCGGGCGACCGGACCGTCGACCGGATCGAGCCGGGCCACCCGCTGGAGCACCGCTTCACCTCGGCGATCCCCACCGAGACCTGTACGCGCTGCCACTACGGCGACGCCAGCATCGGCCTGCACTTCCGCGGCATGGCGCAGCTCGTGCCCGGCATGCCCGCGGGCCCCGACGTCGCCGGCACCACCGACTCGCTGCTCAACGGAGTGTTCTACATCCAGGATCCCGACCTCACGCCGCCCGACGTGCACCACCAGCGCGGCATGCACTGCATCGACTGCCACACCGCCTTCGACGTGATGGGCGACGGCAACCTCTGGCCGCAGATGGACCACGCGGTGGAGATCGAGTGCGAGAGCTGCCACGGCACGCTGCAGGCGCCGAGCGACCTCACCACCTCGCACGGCCGCCGGGTCCCGAACCTGGAGCGCGACGGGGACCGCTACTGGCTGATCAGCAAGGTGACCGGCAGGCGGCATCCCGTGAAGCAGGTGGTCGACGTGGTCACCGAGGGCCACGCCGACTTCAACGCGCGCGCCGCCGAGGCCATGACCTCGGCGCACGCGCGGCTGGAGTGCTACACCTGCCACAGCGGCTGGAACGTCGACTTCTTCGGCTTCCACTTCGACCGCAACGAGCAGTTCACCCAGCTCGACCTGATCTCCGGCGAGCGCACGCCGGGTCGGGTGACCACCCAGGAGAAGGTCTTCGCGACCTTCAACCAGCTGCGACTCGGCGTGAACCACGAGGACCGCATCGCGCCCTACATGGTCGGCTTCTCGACCATCGGCAGCGCGCGCGGCACCGACGGCGAGATCCTCCTGCACCAGGCGACGCCGGAGACCGCGGCCGGCCTGTCAGGCGTCACGCTGGTGCCGCACCAGACCCACACCACCCGGCCCGAGGCACGGAGCTGCGTGGAGTGCCACCGCAGCCCGACCACCTGGGGCCTCGGTTCGGTCAACTTCCGCCTGACGCGCCCGTTCGGCTACGCGATCACCCGGAAGACCTTCCACACGGTGGCGGTCGACACACGTAACCCGGCCCGCACCCAGGCCGTGGCCGCGATCGAGCTGCCGGCCGAGTCCCGGGCCCTGGCCCTCGATCTCGACGAGGTGCACGCCAAGGCGCGCGTCGCCTACGTCGCCGATGCAGAAGGCGGCGTGACCACGGTCGAACTCGACAACCCGACCATGCCCCGGATCGGCAAGCGCGCCGACGGACTGCTCGTCGATCCGCGCCGCATGCTGGCCCAGGGCGGCTACCTGTACGTGGCCGACGGCGTCGGCGGCGTCACGATCCTCGATATCGAGAAGCCGGGCCGGCCGAAGGAACTCGGCGCGCTACCCACCACCGATGCCCGCGACCTCGCGGTGGCCTGGCCCTGGCTCCTGGTCGCCGACGGTGCCGGCGGCCTGGTCGTGGCCGACGTCAGTGATCCGGGCTCGCCGCGGGTGGTCGGCAGCGCGGACCTCAACGGCGGGGATGCGGCGCCCGACGAGGCGCTCGACGTCGAGGTGCTGTTCCACTACAGCCGCACCCGTGCCGACGGCCCCGGCCGCACCGCGCGCAGCCCGGCCCGCCATCTCGCCGCGGTCGCCTGCGGGCTCGACGGCGTGCGGCTGGTCGACTTCACCGACCCGACCGATCCGGTAGTGCTGAACGGCCCGACGGCGCGCGAGGCGTTCCGGTTCGACCGGGGTGACGTGCGCGGGGTCGCGCTCAACACGGTGTTCGACATCGGCTCGGCCGGCGGCGGCATCCAGAGCGGCGAGCGCGACTACCTCTATCTCTGGGTCGACCAGGGCAACGACCAGAACCGTCAGCAGCGGATCCACGTCTTCGACGTCTCGGATCCGTGGTCACCGCGCCGGGTCAAGCAGGCGACCCCGCGCATCTACGGCGGCACCGGCGAGCTGTTGTTGATGCGCGCCTACAACGAGCCGTTCCTGCAGCACTTCGTGGTGGCGGCCGGCGCGGGCGGCCTCGGCACCGTGGTCGACGTCAGCCGCGCCCCTACCGTGGGCGCCGACGTGCTCACCACCTGGGAAGACCTGTCGGGCCTGCGCGACCTCGCCTTCGAGGAGCTGGCCTTCGACCGGCTGGTCGACGAGCGGCAACGCTGGATCAAGGACATCAGCCACGAGGACTGCCGCTACCTCGAACGCGACGAACTGCTGAAGGTCCTGAACGCCGAGATCCCGATCCCCGGCTACGCCACCGACCGCTACGGCCACGCCACCGGCGACCTGTCGACGAACGAACGCCCCCGGAGGGCCCGATGATGAGCCATTCCCGCATCCTGCCGTTCGCCGTCCTCGGTGCGTTGGTCGCCCTGGCGCCCGGGGCCACCGCGCAGCGCGAGGACGACGAGACCTTCCTGAAGCGCGTGTTCCGCCGCTACGACCCCGACGGCGACGGCGAGGTCGAGCGCAAGGAATACCCCGGCTCCGACGACCAGTTCGCGAGCCTCGACCGCAACGGCGACGGCCACGTCGACATGGAGGAGTTCGCCAAGTCGGGGATCGCCCGGCAGCTCCTGAGTGCCCGGCGCCGCGCCGAGGAAGCGCCGCGCGAGCGGGTCGACGTCGACGTGCTGGTCCTGCGCCGCCTCGAGGCCGCGGCCCGCTTCGACCAGAACCGCAACGGCCGGATCGAGCAACGAGAATGGACCGGCTCGCCGACCGCCTTCGCCGAACTCGACCTCGACCGCAACGGCGTCCTCGACAAGGCCGACCGCAACCTCGCTCGCCGCCGGGCGCCCGACCAGGCCTCGGCCACGCTGCCGGATCGCAAGTCGCCACCCCGCCCCCTCGAGCAGCTGCTCAAGCGCGCCGACAAGGACAAGGACGAGCGACTCAGCGAGCGCGAGCTCGACACCACCGACCTGGCTGGCGGCTTCGCCTGGGCCGACACCGACCGCGACGGCTTCCTCGACATGGACGAGGTGCAGCGCCTGTGGCGCGCGGTCAACGAGCTGGTCCAGGCCCGGACCCGCGGCGACGCCCGTCCGCAGGCCTGGCGCGTGCCCTTCTCCAGCTGGGACGCCAATGACGACGGCCGCCTCGAGACCGCCGAGTGGAAGGAGCGGAAGTACCTGTTCGCGCGCATCGACCAGGACCGCGACGCCCACGTCACCCCGACCGAGATCGAGCGCTACCGCCGCTCGGTCGAGGGCGCGACGTTCCTGGAGCGCTTCGATCTCAACGACGACGGGCGCGTGACCCTGGAGGAGTTCGGCGGCTCGCCCGCCGCGTTCCGCCGCGCGGACCAGAACGGCGACGGCACCGTGTCGCGCGCGGATCGGTGAGGGCGGAGGAGCAGCTATGGTCCCCCGATGCCGACGCGAGCCCTCGATCGCATCCTGACCGCCACGACGACCGCCGCCCTGCTGGTCGCCGGGACCGGGCTCACCACGCCTGCCGCCCGGCTCCCCGACCCCGGCGCCGAGCCGCCCCTGCTCCTCGAGCTGACCGTGGGGGAGCAGGTCATCGAGCTGGTCGAAGGCCAACCCGCCGCGCACGAACTGCTCGGCCAGGAGGTGACGCTGCGCGCCGAGGTCCGACCGACCCGGCGCCTGCAGACCCCGGCATGCAGCTTCGACTACCCCCGCCACATGGCGTTCGAGTACGAGCGCGACGCCGACCTCGGCCTGGAGACCTGGACCCTCGACGGCAATGACGTGGTGCTCATGGCCCAACGTTTCGATGTCGGTTCGGCCCGCTTCCTGGCACGGTCGATCCTCGAGGCGACCACCCAGGCGCTCGGCGCAGAGCCGGAGATCGAAAGCACCCGACAGCGCTGCGGGGGCGAACAGATGCCGGCCTTCGTCGCCCGCAGCGCGATCGCAGGCGTCGGTTTCGAGCAGACCGCGGTCGCGATCGACACCTCGGAGGGACCGGTCGTCCTTCTGCTACAGGTCACCGCCGGCGAGGGCGATGCGCCGGCCGCGGAAGCCGCCCAGGTGAAGGCGCTGCTCGACAGCTCGTTCGAGTACCAGCGCAAGCGCGACGAGTAGCCAGCGCGCACAACAACGCGCACCGCCGGCCTCGCATCACCGGATCCGCCAGCGCCCCTCGTAGACCTTCCCGCTCGGCAGCCGGTACTCCGGATGCGGCCGCGCCCCCCAGGAATCGTCGCCGCCCACCCCCATCTGTGCCACGGTCAGTTCGAGCGTCAGCGTGCGGCTTCGCGGCAGCAGGTAGTCGTGCGTGGTGGTCTCGAGCTCTTCGCGGCTGTAGGGCCGCAGGGTGAAGGCGCCCGGCTCACCGAGCCAGTCGATGTGCAGCGGGTCGCCGCGCGATGCGTCGAGCTTCAGCCAGCGGACGTCCAGGCGCTGCCCCACCTCCTGGGGCCTGACGTAGTGATGGTTCAACGCCTCGACCGATCGCTCGTGCAGGCCCAGCAACGCGCTGGTGAAGCGGTCCTGGTAGGCCTCGTGCGGACCACGGCCGAGCCAACGTGCGTTGGCGTAGGCGTTGTCGAGGCGGCCGGTCAACGCGACCTTGGGGATGTCCGGCTGGCCGTCGGCCGGCTCGAAGCGCAGGCCCAGGACGACCGAACCATCCGCGGTGAGAGCGTGGTGCAGTTCGACGTGGCTGTCACCCGCGGTCGGCAGGCGGAAGCGCGAGACGATGCCGACCCCGGGCCGGTTCTCGACGCTCGCCAGCTCGCGCCGCGCCCAGGCGGCATTCCAGACGCCCAGCCGCCGCGGCATGCCGTTGCCGCGGTCGTTGTCGGTCGGCGCACGCCACAACTCGAGCTCCACCGGACCGTCGAAGACCGGCTCGCCGGTAGCCCCCCGGAGCTCGCGCGCCAGGCCGGTCTCCAGGTCGACCTCGATCCGGGCGCTGCCGACTGCCATCGACAGCACGCCTTCGCCGGGCTCCGCCTTCGCGAGCTCCGGAACGGACGGCAGCGCCACGTCGCGGAACACCTGCTGCTCACGCGCCACGACGTGGCCCGCTGGCGCCCACGGAGTCGCCTCACGCAGCGCGAACTCGACCTCCCACCAGCCCAGACCGTCGTCGGTGGACGGCTCTGGCAGATCGAGGCGGACCTCCCCGCCCGGCGCGACGTCCGGTGCCGGCATCGACCCGGTCCGCGCCACGATGCCGTCCCTCACCTCGGCCCAGCGGACCACCAGGTCGCCGAGGTCGGTGAATACGCGCTTGTTGCGGACCCAGGCCTCACCGTCGCGCCACACCACGTCGATCGGCTCGTAGACCTTCCGCACCTCCTCGAGGTGCGGGTTCGGCGTGCGATCCGGTTGGACCAACCCGTTGCACAGGAAGTTGCCGTCGTGGCGCACCTCGCCAAAGTCGCCGCCATAGGCGAGGAAGCGCTCGCCCTCCGGCGCACGGGTGAACTCCTCCAACTGCGTCGCGTCGAACCAGACCAGCGTGGCCTCATCGGGCTCCGCGCCGATGTTGCCGAGTTCGTCGGCCGTGAGCGCCCGCTTCCACACCCGCGCCCGAGCGATCGCACCGGGGAAGCGACGGTCACCGACCTCGGTGTTGATCCCCACCCCGAACGGGGACTGGGTCGCCGTGATCCGGCCCCCGACCTGCGCCTCGCCGACCACGTCGCCATCGAGGTAGAGGCGCAGCACGCCCTCGGACCAGACGCAGGCCACGTGGTGCCAGGCGCCGTTGAAGTCCGCAGGCAGCGGCGCACGCACGGTCTTCCAGGTATCGACGAAGACGAAGGCCTCGAGCTGCCGCGAACCGCCGGCCAACTTCAGCATGAACTCGTGGTCGCCCTTGCCGACGATCGGCCCGTGGCCGTCGCTCCAGCGCGGCCAGACCCAGGCCTCGGCCGTCAGCGCCTGCAGGCCACCGAGCACGCCGAGGTTCTCGCTCGGGTAGCGCGCCTCCATCGCCTCGACCGCCGGCGTGCCCTCCAGCTCGATGCGCTCGCCCCGCACCTCGACCCAGGCACCGACGGCGGGATCCGAGAAGCTGCGCCGCGGCGGGACCGGCTTGTAGAGCGCCTGATCGACCCAGTCCCAGATGAAGCCACCCTGCAGGTGCTTCTCGCTCTCGATCAGGTCCCAGTAGTCCTGCAGGTTGCCGACGCTGTTACCCATCGCGTGGGCGTACTCGCACTGGATCAGCGGGCGGAGTCGCCCCTCCATGCCGGGGTCGCTACCCCGCGCATAGCGGGCCATGCCCTCCATCGACAGGTACATCGGCGAGACCAGGTCGACGTGGGATCGCTCCCCGGCACGCTCGTAGTGGACCGGCCGTGTCGGGTCGTTCTTGTGCATCCACTCGCTGACCGCCTCGAAGTTGACCCCGTCGCCGGCCTCGTTGCCCATCGACCAGACGATGACCGACGGGTGGTTCTTGTCGCGCTCGACCATGCGCTTCGCGCGGTCGAGGTGCATCCGCTCCCAGACCGGATCCTTGGCCAGCGAGCGCTCGCCGTAGCCCATGCCGTGCGACTCGATGTTGGCCTCGTCGAAGACCCAGAGCCCCAGCTCGTCGCAGAGCTCGTACAGGTAGGGGTCGTTCGGATAGTGCGAGGTGCGCACCGCGTTGATGTTGTTGCGCAGCATCAGCAGCAGGTCCTCGCGGATCCGCTCGCGCGACACGTAGTGGCCGGTCTCCGGATCGTGGTCGTGGCGATTCACGCCGCGGATCACGATCGGCTCGCCGTTGACCAGCAGTTGGCCGCCCTTCACCTCCACCCGGCGGAAGCCGGTGCGGATCGGGACGACCTCGACGACCTGCCCCTCCGCGTCGAAGTGCTCCACCAACACCGTGTAGAGCGTCGGCGTCTCCTGGGTCCAGCGCGCGACGTCCGGCACGTCCATCGTCACGATGGAGCCGGCACCGCCGCCCCTCGGCATCGCCGCCAACGATCCCGGCCGCGGGTCGCCGACCGGCTGCCCGTCGGGATCGAGCAACGTGATCGACAACCTGTGGCCCGACACGCGCTGCGCATCGCGGTTGCGGACCAGGGAGTCGACCCGCAGGCTACCGGTCTCCAGGTCGTCCTCGAGGCCCGCCCGCACCCAGACGGTCTGGAGGAACACCTTGGGCCGCGCCACCAGCGACACGTCGCGGAAGATCCCCGAGATCCGCCACATGTCCTGGCACTCGAGGTAGCTGCCAGTCGAGTAGCGGTAGACCTCGACCGCGAGCACGTTGTCGCCCTCGGCCTTCAGGTGCTGGGTGACGCGCCACTCCGCCGGGGTCCTGCTGCCCTCGCTGTAGCCGACGTAGGCGCCGTTGAGCCAGCAGTGGAAGGCCGAGTCGACGCCACCGAACTCGAGGAACACCTCGTGATCCGCGAACGACGCCGGCAGCGTGAAGGTGCGCCGGTAGCTGCCCACCGGGTTGTCGTCCTCCGGCACCCGCGGCGGATCGGCCGGGAAGCAGTACGGGTGGTTCAGGTAGATCGGCTGGCCGTAGCCCAGCGTCTGCCAGCTCCGCGGCACCGGGATCTCGTCCCAGTCCGACACGTCGAACCCCGGCGCCTCGAAGCCGATGGGCCGCGCGTCCGGGCGCGGCGACCAATGGAACCGCCAACTGCCGTTCAGCGACAGGAAGCGGTTCGAGGCGCGGCGGTCGCCGGCGCGCGCGAGGTCCGCGGTCTCGAAGCCGTGGGAGGTCGGGCGCGGCGCCTCCTTGCCGATGTCGAAGACGGCGGGATCCTGCCAGGGTTCGAGCTTGCCGCCCTCTTGCGAAGCGGCGGTCGCCACGGCGAACAGGACGAAGACGGCACCCAGCAACCAACGACGGCAGTCCATTGCGGGCCTTTGTAGCGCCCGCCCCACCGCCCCGCAGCTCGCCAGCTCAGAACGACCCGGGATCGACCCTGGCGCCCCGGATCAACGCTTCTCGAGCGGCACGTAGTCCCGCTCGTTGGCGCCGATGTAGATCTGGCGCGGGCGGCAGATCTTCTTGTCCTCGTCGCCGTGGAACTCCAGCCACTGGGCGATCCAACCAGGCAACCGTCCCAGTGCGAAGAACACCGTGAACATGTCGGTCGGGATACCCAGCGCCTTGTAGATGATGCCGGAGTAGAAGTCGACGTTGGGGTACAGCTTGCGCTCGACGAAGTAGTCGTCCTCGAGCGCGATCGACTCGAGTTCCTGGGCGATCTCCAGCAGCGGGTCGGAGGTGCCCAGCCGCTGCAGCACGTCGTGGCAGGCCTGCTTGAGGATGCGCGCCCGAGGGTCGTGGTTCTTGTAGACGCGGTGGCCGAAGCCCATCAGCCGCACGCCGCTGTCCTTGTCCTTGGCCAGCTCCATGAACTGCTTCGCGGAGCGCTCGCCGTCCTGGATCGAGATCAACATCTCGATCACCTTCTGGTTGGCGCCGCCGTGCAGCGGACCCCACAGCGCCGAGATGCCGGCCGAGACGCTGGCGAACAGGTTGGCCTGCGAGCTGCCGACCATCCGCACGGTGCTGGTCGAGCAGTTCTGCTCGTGGTCGGCATGCAGGATCAGCAGCAGGTCCAGGGCCCGCGCGATCACCGGGTCGACCTCGTACTCCTCGCAGGGAGTCGCGAACATCATGTGCAGCAGGTTGCTCGCGTAGTTGAGGTCGTTGCGGGGATACATGAACGGCTGGCCGATGCTGTGCTTGAAGCTGTAGGCCGCGATCGTCGGGACCTTCGCCATCAGCCGCACCGCGGCGATCCGCCGCTCGATCTCCGGGCTGTCGAACTTGACGTCCTGATAGAACGTCGACAGCGCCCCGACGATCGCCGCACACACCGCCATCGGGTGCCCTTCCTTCGGCATGCTCGCATAGAGCCGCTTCAGGTCCTCGTGCACCATCGTGTGGTAGGTGATCTCGTTCTCCCACTGCTCGAGCTGGTTGGCGCTCGGCAGCTCGCGGTTCATCAGCAGCCAGGCGACCTCGAGGAAGGTGCTCTTCTCGGCGAGCTGCTCGATGGGGTAGCCGCAGTAGCGGAGGATGCCCTTCTCGCCATCGAGGAAGGTGATCGTGCTCCGGCACGACCCGGTGTTGGCGTAGCCCGGGTCGAAGGTGATCGCGCCGGTCTGGGCGCGCAGCGCCCGGATGTCGATGGCGATCTCGCCCTCGGCCCCCTTCAGGACGGGCAGCTCGATCTCCTGGTCGCCGATCGTGAGTTTCGCAGTCTCGGAGGTCATCTCGGTCTCGTGGGGTGGACTCCGGCCCGCTGACACGGCGGAACGGAAACCGGGTGCGTGGCCCTGGGGCTGGGGTGGTCGCGCGCCGTCGAATGGGGTCGACGTCGGGCGAGACAGGATAGGAGAGCCGGTCCCGCCGCGCGCGCAAGTTCACGCGGGAATCCCGGTGCGCGCCCGACACTTTCACGGCATCCGGAGGCCTGTCAGACTGCGGGCATGGGAAGACCACGGCTGCTCGCCACCCTGTTGCTCTCGACGCTCGCCCTGACCCGCGGCGCACAGTCCCAGGAACTGCCCGAAGGGCTGCTCGAGCGCGCGCGATCGGAGGACGAGACCGCGTGGCGCCCGGCGCTGGCCGAGCTCGGCGAGCGAGCCCGCGCGGAGGACGGTGCCGAGCCCGACGCCGATGCACTCGAAGCGCTGGTCGCCCTCAGCCGCGACCCCGAAGTGGTCGGCCGACCGGTCGCCGTGCTCGAACTCGCGGAGGTGCTCCCCGAAGACCGGCTGATCCGGCACCTCGAGGAGCTGCTCGGCATCCTCGACGCCGAGCACGACGCCCTGGAGCGGGAGATCGGCGAACTGCCGGACCTGGACACTCCGCCGCGCGACTTCGGCTCCATGTTCGTGCAGACGCTCGAGAACCTCGGTGCCCTGCAGCGCATCAAGGCCGCGCAACCACGGATCCTGGCCTGCTCCCGCCTCCACCGGGCGCTGCACGAGGCCACGCTGGGCATCGAGTCCCCCGAGGTCGGACCGCTGCTGGTCGAGCTCGCCGAGCGCTCCTCGTTCGGCGACGCACGTCTCGCCCTTCACCGTCGTCAGCTCGCGCTCGGAACGCCGGACGGACTGCTCGGCGCGGCCCGCGGCGTGCTCGCCGCCCTCGAGGCGACCGACGCAGCCGAGGCACAGCGCGACCTGGCCCGCAAGGAGAAGCCCCGCGATCCGCCGGATCTCGGCTTCGGCAAGGTCGACCCACGAAAGTGGAAGCAGAGCGAGAAGGAGCGCATCGAACGACTGCGCGACCGCGCCGAACAGCGATTGAAGGACCTCGGGACCTTCCGGCGCACGCTCGGCAACGAGGTGGCGAGGGCGGCGCGCGCGAGGGACCTGCCGAAGTGTCCCGGCGGCTCGACCGACGCCGGGACCTGGCGCAACTGGATCGAGAAGATCGAAGACTCCTGACGCTCGATCACCTGCCGACGGGCACCACCTGCCCGTCGCGCAACTCCAGCGGCACACCCTCGAGTCCCATCGGCTCACGGTCCCACCCCTGTCCCGTCGCGCGCTCGCCGGGTCCGGCGGGACGGTAGCGGAACAGCCGGACGCGGATCCGCGCCGGCGCTCCGTCCGGGAACGATCCCGGCGCGAACAGACCGAGCACCTCGGGATTGCCGACCAGGATGTTGGCCTGCATCCGCCCGAACCACGCCGACTGCCGCAGCTCACTGGCGGCGCGCGCCACGCCGCCGAGTTCCCAGTCGAAGCGCCGCAAGACCGGGCTCGGCCACGGCGGCAGCGCCAGTGCAGCACCGGTCGCCTGCCGCGGCTCGAGCTGACGCCAGGCGGACTCCGGCGTGTCCTGGACCTCGAGCAGCAGCACCGGCCGGTCCGCCGCGACGTCGGGGAACGGCGCGTAGCCGTTGCAGATCTGGAAGCGCCGCACCAGGTCCTGCACCGCGCTCGGCTCGGGATCCTCGCCGACGAAGCGCCACGAAACGTGCAGCGCCAGCGCCGCCAGCAGCAGCGCCGCGAGCCAGCGACCGGCGACGGCGAAGCCGCGCGTCGTAGCGACGAACTCCGGCCGGGCCCAACGACAGCCGACACCACGCGGCAGCAGCCGCTTGAAGGTCAGGTCGTCGACGGCGAGCAGCGCGCAGGCGGCGAGCACCAGCGGGTAGGTCCCGGTGAGCCCGGTGAGGAACCGCGTCCACTCCTGGGTGAGCACCAGCACCACGCCGAAGAGCCGCAGCCGCCGCGGCGCGAACAGCAGGAACGGCGCGGCGAAGCCGACGATGGGCCACAGCCAGCCGAGCAACCCGGCACCGAAGCCGCCCTGCAGGTCGAGCGCCCACGAGGTCGGCAGGCGTTGGGTCCAGAGGTGCCGGTCGAAGGCGCCTTCCTGCTGCCAGCTCACGCTGAGGGTCCGGACCACGGCCTCCAGGAACAGCGCCCGCGCCAACAGCAGACGGAGCAGCAACCGCCCGGACCACGGTGGCCGCGCCCGCCAGCGCGCCCCCGGCCGCAGGCCCCCGGGCACCACGAACAGCGCCAGGAAGCTGGCCTCGATCAGCAGCCCGTCCCACTGGTAGCCGACGAACGGATTGCCGGACGACGGCACGCCGGTAGGCGGCAGCGCGGTCGCCGAGAACGACAGGCAGGACGCCGCGGCCAGCAACAGGCCGAGGCGCGGCGCGAAGCCCGCGAGCAGGACCAGAGCGCCGACGAACCACAGTCCGAGCACCGCCCACAACGCGGCCGTGCCGGTACCGAACCAGAACAGCGAGGGCGTCTCGAAGCCCGAGCCGAGCGTGACCGGAACGTCGGCACCCTCGGCGGGGAAGAAGCCGGCCATCGGGGTCAGGCCGTTCGGCCCGAACAACGCCTCGGCCTCGCCCGCCATCGCCCACGCCGCGCACAGATGCGCCAGCGCCAGCAGCACCACGAACGCACGACGGCCGAGCAGCCAGCCGGGCGGCGTCGGGTCGGGCCCGGCCAGGACCTTCACCGACTTGGAGATGCGGACCCGATTGCCAGCGACCAGCCGGTAGCCGACCTCGGCGAGCTTCGGCAGACCGGGAATCGCGCGGAACAGGGGCGCGGCGAAACCGCGTCCCGGCGCGTGTGCGAACGCGGCCACGCAGGCGTCGGCGCCGCGCCGCACCGTGCCGTCGGCCTCGACCAGGTGGACCGACTCGGCACAGGCATCTCGGGTCATCCCGGCCGGCGCAGCGCCGAAGTCGAACGCCTGGTAGGGCGTGATCGCGACCGCGTCGCCGGTCCAGCCCTGCAGCCGCAGCGCACTGCGCCAGCAGAAGCCGCAGGTCCCGTCGTAGACCAGGGTGGGGCGCCTGACCGGGCGGCGGCCGGTCTCGGGTTCGGGTGCGTCGCTCGCCATCGGCGCGCAGGCTATGCGAGCAGGCTGCGCAGGTCACGCAGCGGGCGCGCCGCCCTCATCCCCCGACGTGGAAGATCGCGCCGGCCGGCGGCCCGACCTTCTCCCCGGTGACCCGCAGGTTGCGGAACCGTCCGCTGTCGTCGAACGACCCCACCCCGATCCGACCGACCCCGAAGGTCGCGTCGTCGGCTTCCATCACCGGCGTGTCCATGTCGTCGAACCAGACCCGGATCCGACTGCCCTCGCGGGCGATCCGCACGTGGTGCCAGGAGTCGGGCGCACCCCAGTCGACGCCCTCGGTCACCGTCGTCGCGATGTTGCGCCGCGGCGCCTCGTCGACCACGAACACGTTGTGCGCGTTCGGGTCGGCGGCGCTCGCCAGGTGCACGTAGTAGAACGACTCTGGACCCTGGTGGCCGAAGAAGAAGCACAGGTCGCGGTGGGCGTACTCGCGGCCGTCCTGCTGCGCCTCGACGTCGAGCACGAAGTCGCCGAACGCCGCCGAGGCCCACAGCGCCAACGCGCGCGGCGAGCGCACCGCCGGCTCGTAGCTCGCCGGCCCGCTCAGCGTGATCTCGGCCACGCCGTCGACCACCTCGCAGTCGAACACCTCCACGTCGCTGAAGGCGAGCTGGGCCCGCAGGACCTTCGGGTCGGTCGGCAGGGAATGGTAGGCCGGGCCGGCCTCCCCCGTTCCGGACGCGCCGCTGCCGCCCGCCGGGGCCCCGGCACAGGCACCGAGTCCCAGCGCGACCGACGACAGCACCAACACGCGACGAACGCTCCTCATCAGACCTTCTCCGGGACGGTGAACGGCGCGCGGTAGGTGCCGCGCACCAGCCGGTTCGCCGCGGTGACCGCGTCGCCCTCGCCGACGAAGCGCTCGGTCTCCGGATCGAAGTCGAGCCGCGCGCCGAGGGTGACCGGCGAGACGTCGAGGTCGACGTCGTTGCGGGCCAGATGGTCGCGCATCCGCCACCACGACTCCGCGAACTCCAGCTGGTTCTGCAGCCGGTTCCCCACCGCGTCGGCCCCGGCCTCGGCACCGACCCGCAGCGACACGTTGCCCTGGTGGCACAGGGCACTCGACAGATGACCGTCCAGGATCGGGCCGTTGAGCCGCTTCGGGTCGCGGGCCCGCACCGCCTCGACGAAGTTCGCGAAGTGGTTCCCCGAGCCGCTGAACTTGGCGATCTCCTTGCCATCGCGGTCGAACGCGCTACCGCCGGCGTAGTTGGTGATCGACACCCAACCGCCCTCGCAATGCAGCACGCAACCGATGCTCGCACCGAGGAAGCGATCCATCTGCTTGTCGCCGCGGGCCCGCGGCAGGCCACGCACCTCGAAGATCAGCGGCGCGCGCGCGTACTCGAACAGCGAGATCATGGTGTTCGGGGTCTCGCCATCGTCGTCGTAGCCGAGCCGCCCGCCGACCGACCAGACCCGCGGCGCGAGCTGCGGCTCCCGGAGCGCCATCCGGCACATGTCCATCTGGTGGATGCCCTGGTTGCCGAGGTCACCGTTGCCGGTCGCCCAGACCCAGTGCCAGTCGTAGTGCAACTGCCGACGGCGCAGCTCCCCCGCGTCCGCCGGCCCACACCACAGGTCGTAGTCGACGCTGTCGGGGATCGCGGTCGGCTGGTCGACCTTGCCGATGCTCGGCCGCGGCTTGTAGCACAGGCCGCGCGCCAGCTGCAGCGCGCCGATCTCTCCCGAATGGGCGAAGTCGACCGCCGCGTGGAGGCCCGGGTTCGACCGCGACTGGGTGCCGCACTGGACGATCCGTCCGTACTGCTCCGCGGCCTTCACCAGCTGCCGCCCCTCCCAGACGTTGTGCGAGACCGGCTTCTCCACGTAGACGTCCTTGCCGGCCTGGCAGGCCCAGATCGCCATCAAGGCGTGCCAGTGGTTCGGCGTGGCGATCGAGACCACGTCGACGTCGTCGCGCTCGAGCAGCTCACGGACGTCGACGACCAGCTCCGGTCGCCGCCCCCAGCGCTTCTCGAAGTCGGCCGCGCGACGTTCGAGCTGGGCGCGGTCGGCATCGCAGAGCGCGACCACCCGCACGCCGTCGAGTTCTTCGAAGCCCTGCACGTGGTTCCAGCCACGGCTGCGGACGCCGACCACCGCGACCCGCAGGTCGTCGGAACTGCCGAGGATCCGCGCGGCGCGCGCCGCCAGGGGACCCGCGGTGAAGGCCACGCCGCCCGCGGCGGCGGTCGAAGCGGCCAGGAAGGTGCGTCGGGTGCTGCTCATCGGTCGTCGTCCTCGTCGTCGTCGAAGGTCGGAAGCCGCTCGGCGGCGAACGCGGCGAAGCGCGTCGCCAGGTCTTCGGCGTCGGCCGCGCCGCGCAGCAGCGCCAGCCGGTAGGTGAAGGTCAGCGTGCCGCCCGCCGCGAGTTCGTGGTCACCGGCCCCCGCGGGCTTCCGCTCGAAGTCGTGGATGCCGAACGGATTGGCCGCCAGCAGGCCGTAGTCGCGGGCGTGCCACCAACAGGGATGGCGCAGGTTGCCGGGATGGTCCATCAGCACCACCGTGTAGGTGGAGGGATCCTCGGCCTCGGGCTCGCCGCAGGGCCCCGAGTAGGCCACCCACGCCGCGCGCTTGCCCCAGGCCTCGCCGTCGCGCACCCCCTCGCTGGTGAGGATCGATCCGGCGGCATGTTCGCCCTTCAGGCGCAGGCTCGGCGCGACTCGCACCGCCATGGTCCCCTCCTTGGTGTCCCCGAAGCGCACCGGGGCCGCGTCGGGCGCGTGCAGTGCAACCCGGATGTCGACATGGCGACTGCCATCGCCGAGCACTCCGAAGCGCCAGAGCCGCTCGTCGGTGCAGACCAGCGAGCCATCCTCGGCCAACCAGCGGTAGCGGGCCCGCACGCTGCGCTGTCGCTCGGCCTCGGGCACCGGCAGCCAAGCATCGAGGACCACGTGGTCGTTCGACCCGGTCCCGTGCCAGAAGTCGTGGCCGTTCATCGCGCCGTGCGCGAACCACACCGAGCGGTGGTGCGGGTGGTCGGTCGCGTCGCGCGGGTCGTCGCGCTCGAACGGGAAGCTGCGGGTCATCGCGACCTGGTCGGGACCGAGCAGCGGGTAGAGCACCGGCATCGGGTGCGCGGCGTCGCTGCGCAGCACGGTGAACAGGTCGTCGCCGACCAGCACCCGCCGCGCATCACCGTCCTCGACGATGCGAAGACCCAGGCCCGCGACCCGCACCCGCGCGGTGGCGGTCGCGGTCACCGTCCCGCCGGAGGCGCGCGGTGGATCACCGGCCGGCGGCGGCGGCTCCTGCGGCGGACAACAGAGAGTCAGCGTGGCGAGGACGACGAGCATCACCCCATCGTCGCCGTCGGCCCGCGAGCCGCCAGCGTCGGCCGGAGGAATCGATCAGCCGCGCCGCCCGGAACCGCCGTCGTCCTCGTCCTTCGGGTCGGCCGGCCAGCGCTCCTCCCGATGCTCCTGATACCACTCCCACCAGGCCTGACCGGTGCGGTGGCGCGCGCCGGTCAGCTCGGCGAGCACCGGATTCCAGACCTCACGGACGGTCTTCAGGTCGTCTTCGGCGTCCTCGCGCACGAGGTCGCCGAATCGTGCCGGGTCGCCGGGGCGCCTGGAGGCGACGTTCTCCAAGCCGGCCATGCGGCGGGCGAGCACCTCGACCAGCGCTTGCCGCTCGGCGCGCGGCGCGTCGCTCCACTGCCGCATCGCACGGCCCGCGGACGCGAGGAGCAACGGCTCGCTCGAACTGCGGATGGTCGAGACCAGCAGCTCGCGCGTCTTGGGGAAGCCGGTCTTGGACAGCCCGACGAGGAGGTCACCACGCAGCCCCTGGGTCTCGGGTCGCGTCGGGATGCGCTCGTCCTCGTAGACGTTGAAGAGCACCTGGCCGCCGAGATTGCCGAAGCGGGACAGGCCATCGATCGCGGCGCCGTAGACCGCGCTCCGTTCGGGCAGCAGCACCGGACCCTGCCGCAGCACCTTCTGCAAAGCGGTCGCCAGGCGCTTGGCGTCGGCGAGGCTCATCTTCCCCTCGGCCTCGGCGACCACGTCCCGGACCAGACCCAGCTCGGACTCGCCGCCGGGCTCCGCACCCCAATCCTCCCGCAGGGCATCCAGGGCCTCGGTGAGCGCTTCGCTGTCCGCGCGGTCGCGGACGATCTCGACTGCGGGAGTGCCTCCGATCGGAGACTCGTCCCGCTCTTGCGCCGGAAGCAGCCCCGCGACCAGGATTGCGAGGAACGGGGTGGGGAATCGACTGAGCAATTGGATCATGGATACCTCCGGGCAGGACGCCCGACCCGCACCGGGGCACGGGCCGGGTCGATCGCTGCACGCGAGGCTCTTCAAGCAGATCACGTGCCGCGCCCACCACACGGCCGATCCGTCGGCCCGCTCACGTTCCCGAGTCGGCCGGCTCGAAGAACCGCTCGACGATCAGGCCGACCACGTCTTCGAGGACCTGCCGGACCCGCACTTCCAACGGACCGGCGCTGACCAGGCCGAAGGTGAACGCGACGTCGCCGTGCACCGCGACGTGCACGCCGTGCAGCCACCGCGCACCGAGCTGGATCGACATCTGCCGTGCGCGGCCGTCGCCGAGTTCCATCTTGTCGGCGTGGTCGAAGGCGATCATCAGGCGGGTACCGGTGCTCTCCACCGCGTCGCCCTGCAACGATCCGTGGCTGGCGATCGTGAGTCCGTGGTGATCCATCACGAACGCGTGGTCGGCGTGCGCCACGCGCAGGCACCACTCGAGCAGTTCGTTCCACGACCGGAAGCCGAAGCCCTCCTGCTCGCACAGCCGGGTGAGGATCTGGTCGCGGGCGCGGGACAGGAACGAGTCGCCACCACCGGCCTGCGGAGCCGGCGCGGCAACCGGGTCGTCGACGGCTTGTGCGTGCGCACCGCCGCGGAGGCTCGTGAACGCACCGACCCCGTCGTCCGGCGACTCCGCACCCAGCCGGTCGAGCAGCTGGCGGGCCCGCCCCGCACCATCCTCCGTCGACCCGGCAGCCTCGCCGAGCCGCGACTCCACCAGTCCGGCCAACGCATCGAAGCGGGCCACCAGATCGCCGGGCGGCCGATCCAGCCAGGCCACCGGTCGCCGCTGGCGCACCGCCTCGAGGATCGCCGGGTGACGCGGCACGCTGACGTCGATGCCCCCCGCACAGCCGAGCCACAGCGCCTTGAGCGTCTCGGGCTCCGGACCGGCCGACGGATCGATCAAGGTCGGCACGAAGCCGAGCAGGTCGAGGCGCGGATTGGCCGCCGCCCGCACCGACTCGATCCACGCCAGGGTTCGCCGCAGGGCTCGGGTTGCCATGGGCTCGGCCTGGACCGGCGCGAGGACGTGGTGCGCGATCTCCGCGGCGCGCGTCGCCACCGCGCCGAAACCGGACGGCAGGTCGAGCAGAATCACGTCGAAGCGCTCGCCGAGCAGGTCGACCAGATCGGGCAGGGCCGCGCTGCGTGCCAATGCGTCCTCGTAGGCGCGGTGGTCGCCGGCCTCGAGGCGCCCGCGCAGCAGCACGGCGAGGTGGTCCTCCCGCGTGCGCCGCAGCGCGCCGTTGATCGTCACCCGCTCGGCGAGGTAGTCGGCGAAACCGACGACTCCACGGCGTCCGAAGTACAGCTCGACGCCGCTCTGTGCATCGAGGTCGACCAGCAACGTGCGTCGGCCCCGCGCCGCGAGCGCCACCGCGAGCTGCACCGCCAACGTGGTCTTGCCGATCCCACCCTTCGGTCCCGCGACCGCCAAGATCTCAGCCATCTTCCCGATCTCCTTCAGGTGCCGAACCGCCACCGATTCCCATGGCCGCCAGCCGGGCCAGGTTCGCGGTCACCAGTCGGTCACCGGGTTTCCAACGATCCGCGGCGAGGAACGCCTCGCGCGCCGCCACGAAGTCCCGGCCCAGCAGCGCATCCACGCCGCGGTCGCAGGCCTCCTGGAACTCCTGCTCGAGGTCGACCTCCGGAGCCTCGGGAAGTTCGACATCGTCGAGCGGCACCTCGCCGAGCACCGCGTCGAGGGCGTCGCCGACCCTCGCGACCTCGGCACGCACCGACTCCACCGCGTCCGCCGCCTCGGCGTCGAGCTGGGCCGCGTGCTCGTCATCGAGCACCGCCGCCTCCAGCAACAACGCCTCGACCGACTGGCCGATCTGCGCGGCCTCGTCGAGCATGTCGACGGTCCGGCAGTCCACGGCCCCGCCCGACAGCACCAACCGCAGGAATGCTTCGCGACCGGTCCCCGCACGGTCCGCTGCCGACCAGACCACACCGTCGCGCACGGCGATGTGGCCGATCTCGTGGTCGTCACGGCGGATCCGCAGCACCACCGAATGGGCACCGAGGCTGGCGAGCTGCAGGTAGTCCGCGACCCCGAACGGTGCGGCGCCGCCCGCACCCACCGGACCACGCGCCACCGGCCGTCGCAGGCGCTCGTCGACCAGGTTGCGCAGCTCCTCGAGACCGACCGGCTTGCTGAGCACGTCGATCCCGGGCCCGGTGGGGATCTCGCCGCGGAAGCTCGCGACGTGACCCGAGATGAACACCACCGGGGCAGCCACCCCCCGCTTGACCAGCTCGCCGATCAGCTCGACGCCGGAGCGACCGGGCAGATCGAGGTCGGACAGGATCAGGTCGGGCGCGCGCTCGTCCACCAGGAGCAACGCCGCCTCGACTGCCCCCGCGTCGACCACCTGCAGCGACGGGTCCTTGCGCAGAGCGCGCACCATGTTGCGGCGCAGCTCCGGCTCGTCCTCGACGATCAGCACGCGGTGCGTGTGGTTGGAGGTTCCCATCCCAGGTCCCGGTGGATCGCGCCGCTCAGCTCGCCCCGGCCCCGACCCGCTGCGGCAGCGCGAAGGTCTTGCCGATCAGCTCGATCCCGCACTGCAGGTCGTCGCACCAGGCCAGGAACTTCTCGACGCACTCGCGGCCGCGCATCACCGCACCGTGCTGCGGCGCCAGGACCTCCACGTCGAGCGTCCGCACCATCGCCACCCACGACTTCATCACCGCGTTGCAGGCGATGTAGCGCTCGTGGAAGCCGCGCATGAACTGCAGGTGCTCGTCGAAGTCCTCGGTGGTCACGGTTCCCGAGCCGATCGAGGCCCCGAGATCGCCGGTGTAGAGGATCTTCGAGATCGGGTCGTAGACCTGGAAGTTGCCCGGCGAGTGCATGAAGTGCGCGGGCACGATCGCCACCTCGGAGCCACCCAGCGGCAGCCACATGCCCTCGTCGGGGATCGGCTTCAGGCGATCGATCACCAGCCGGTCGACGCCGAAGTGCGCGACGAAGCGGGTCCACAGCGCCGAGACCCACGCGTCGGCGTCGGTGGTCATCAACCAGCCGTTCACCGCCGCGACGATGTCGGGGTCCTGGTGCGACAGGAAGATGTGCTTCAGCGTCTTGCTGCCGAGGCAGGAACTCGTCTCGGAAAGCACCGGCGAATAGAGCTTGTGACCACCGGGGTCGAGGATCATGCCCTCGCCGCCGTGGATGATCAGGTGCTGGTTGGTCTGGACCGCCGGGGAGTCGGGGTCGGAGAAGTCCTCGAGCAGGATGTTGGTGTGCTCGCCGTCGTCGTAGAGCGTCGTGTTGGACATCGATGAAACTCCTTCGGGCGGTGGACTCAGAGCACCTTGCCGATCTCTTCGACGGCGCGGGACATGTCGAGGAAGATCAGCCCGAGGCGGGCCGAGGTGGTGGTGAGACAGATCAGCATGGTGCCCTCCGACGCGTGGACCATGACCGCGTAGCCGTCGCTACCCTTGATCAGCACCTGCTCGAGTTCGGCCAACTCGAGTTCGCGCGCGGCACGCGAACCGAGGCTGAGCAACGTCGCGCTCATGCCCGCGACGCGCATCTCCTCGATGTGCTGCGGCAGGGCCGACGCGATCATCAGGCCGTCCTCGGAGATCAGGGCGCTGGCCTCGACGTCGGGACTCTCGGTCTGCAGATTGCGGAGGATCCGGTTCAACGTCTCCGTGCGGGAGCGCGTGGTGGTCGCTGTGCTCATCGGCGATCTCTCGGTTCGCTGGGGTAGGGTTCGTCGTTCGGGTGGGACTGCGGGGACCGGGATGCACCCGATGCCCGGGACGCCCGAGCCAGTGGTAGGTGGACGGCGACCTCGGTGCCGCGACCGGCCTCCGAGCGGATGTCGAGGCGCCCGCCGATCGAACGGGCGAGTTCGCGACAGAGCGCGAGGCCGATCCCGCTGCCGCGGCTCCGCGTGGTGAAGAACAGCTCGGTGCAGCGCGCCAGCACCTCCGGCGTCATGCCGCAGCCGGTGTCCTCGATGGTGATGACCAGCTCCTGCTCACGGCGATCGAGGCGGGCACGCAGCAGGATCTCGTCGCCGGGCCGGCAGGCGGCCACCGCGTTGTTCAGCAGGTTGAAGACCAACGCACGCAGGCTGCCGGGCTCGACCGGCAGCAGCGGCAGGTCGGGCACCCGACAGCGCAGGCTCACGCCCTTGACCTCGATCCGCCGCCGCAACACCTGCGCCGCCTCGCGCAGGGACTGATCGACCGCGACGTTGCTGCTGCTCTGCAGCGAGCCACCGACCGCGCCGAGCCCCTGCAAGCCGTTGGACATCCGCCGGATCTCGGTGAGGATCGCGTGCAGTTCCTTCTGCAGGCCCGCGTTGTCGGTCGACTCCTCGATCAGCAACTCGACGGCCGTGGAGATCGTCGCCAGCGGATTGCGCAACTCGTGCAGCACCGCCGGAACCACCTCACCCGCGGTCGCCAGGCGCAGCAGCCGGTCGCGCTCGGTGCGCAGCGCCGCGAGTTCACGGAGGTCCTGCACCACCACGAGGAAGCTCGACTCCCGGCCGCTGCGGAAGGTCTCGGACAGGCGCCCGATGCGGAGCCGCAGGCCGCCGAGGTCGACTTCGTGGCGTCCTGCGGCGGTGGCGACATCGTCGCTCCCCGACAGCTGCGGGAACCCCGGCAGCAACTCGCCGACCCGCTTCTCGACCACCGCGGCACGCGAGCGACCGAGCAGCTCGAGCGCGCGTTGGTTGGCGGCGAGGACGGTTCCCCACAGGTCGACGACGAGCGCCGACTCGGGGATCACGGACACGAGGTCCGCACCGGTCGTGGTGGTTCGGGTGGGCTCCAACGTCGATCCGTTCCAGAGATGCGACGTGGGACGGATCGGCCTGCGGGGCCTCGGAGCTGTAGGGTTCGCTCGCGTCGGAGGATGACCTTCGTCGTGAGCTTCGAGGGGAATCCCGGAGGATCGCGCCCTCCGGACCCGCCGGGTTCAGAACACCGTCACGAAGTGCGCTGCGGTCAGCACGAAGCCCGGGCAGGCCGCCCCGACCGGCTGCAGCACGATCGCCTGGAGATCGATGGACGAGCCTGCCAGCAGGGTGGGCAGCGTGATGTCGATCCGCGCCGTGCCGTCGCTCCTCAGCCGGAAGAACGGCGAGACGGTGCCGTCGAGGATCGGCGCGAGGGCACCGCCGACGTCGAGCTGGCCGGAGCAGCCGAGCGACAGACCCGACGCGAGGCGTTGGCCGAGGAACAGCACGAACGGCTGGTCGGCCGGACCGGCGAAGTCGAGGCGCATCGTGTCGTTCGACTGGATTCCGACCAGGTACGGACCGGGCTCGGATCCCGCCCCCACCGTGTTCACCAGCAGCGACGCCGCCGCCGTGTTGGGCTGGCCGAGACGGGCCGGCAGGACCTCGATCGGCAGCAGTTGACCCGCCGAGTTGGTGATGCGGATCGAGAACGGGTTGGTCGCGGTCGCGGGATCGACATCCAGAAACCACGTCGACCCGGCCTGACCAGCCGTGTCGTAGAACGCGCCGGTCACGCCGTCGCCGTTCGGCCGATTCACCTGCTGGTTCAGGCTGGTCCACCGCCAGGCGCCGCCCTCGTACTGTTCGTCGCTCTCGTAGCACTCGGCGTCGGAGAAGAACCGGGTCGCCGTCGTGAGCTGCGAGCGCCGTCCGCTGCCGTCGCCGTAGTCGATGTCGAGCGTCTGGATGTCGATCCGCTGGTCGGCGGTGATCGGCACCAGGAACGGGAACCGGGTGAACACCGCCGAACTCCCGGGTCGACCCGCGTAGGTCAGTTCGTAGACCAACAAGCGGACCCCCCGGTTGTCGGTACGCCCCGGATCGCGGGACACCTGGATCTCGTAGCGGTTCCAATCGCCGCCGGAGGCACCGACCGCACCATCGACCACGAACTTGTAGACCCGCGTGGCGCCGAACGCGCCTCCCGGATTCGCGTCCATGTCGACCCCGATCAGCGAGAAGTCGAGATTCCGCAGGTCCTCCGGCTGATCGCCGTCCAGGTCGTCCGGGTCATCGGTCCGCAGCGTGTCATCGCCGGGATCCGGATCGATGTCGATCAGGGTGCCGGACCAGCTCGCAGGGTCCATCCCGGGCGCGACCTCGTCGCTGAGCAACGCCCCCGGGCCACCGTAGAGCCGATACTCGAACACCGCACGCCCCCGCGCGTTCGGGTCGTAGTCACCGGTGCCAGTCTGGCTCCGCTGGCTGTTGTTGTCACCATCCCAGAGATGGATGAAGAAGTCGGGCGCGGCAGTGCCGTCGGCGACGGCTGCATCGACCACGAAGAAGTAGATGTTGTTGTGGTCGTCGTCGCCGCCGGTGTTGATGTCGTCCTGGATGCCGCGGCAGTGACTGACGAACGGCCCCGGCGGGAACATCTCCAGCTGGCCCTGGGTGGCCGCGGGCGCGGCGAGAAGCGCGGCGACGCACGCGCCGGAACAGGTGACTCTGCGATGCATGGGGATCCTCCGGGCGACAGCGGAATCGCCGGACGCGAGGCCCGCAAGGTCCCCCGACGAGTTCCACGCAGAAGTCGGAGACGGTCGGCAGTACCATGTCGAGCACCGTGCTCGAAACCCGACCTGCCCACCGCAATCACGCTCCGCGAGGAGTTCACCGATGAGCTTCCTCTGCGTGATCGGTTCCCTGAACGTCGATCTCGTGATCCAGGCGGAGCGCCTGCCGGCTCCCGGCGAGACGCTGCTCGGCGGGCCGTTCGCGACGTTTCGCGGCGGCAAGGGCGCCAACCAGGCGGTCGCGGCGGCGCGACTCGGTGCCGCGGTCACGATGATCGGCTGCGTCGGCGCCGACGACTTCGGGCGAGATCTTCGCGCCGGCTTGGTCGCGGAACGCATCGAGACCCGGGTCCGTCGGGTCGCCGGCGTGTCGAGCGGCGTCGCGCTGATCACCGTGCTCGAGGGTGGCGAGAACACCATCGTGGTCGCGCCGGGGGCCAATGCCGCGTTGGGCATCGAGGACCTGGACCACGCCAACGCCGCGCTGAAGAAGTGCACCGCCGTGCTGCTGCAGCTGGAGATCGCCGACGAGGTGGTCACCGAGGCCGCGCGCCGGGCCCGCGCGCTCGGCAAGCTGGTGGTCCTCAATGCCGCCCCGGCGCGCACCCTCGATGACCGACTGCTCGCCCACGTCGACGCGCTGATCGTCAACCGCGGTGAGGCCCAGGCCATCGCCGGCGCCGGACCGACCGACGACGAGGGCCTGCTCGATCTGCTGCAGGCCCGCGGCGTGTCCCGCATCGTGCTGACGCGCAGCGCCGAGGGCGCGGTCGCGGTCGACGGCGCGGAGACCTACGAGCAGGCTGCGTTCCCGGTCGAAGCGGTCGATGCCGTCGGCGCCGGCGATGCCTTCGCCGCCGCCTTCACGATCGAGCTGGCGCGCGGTCACGGCTTCCCGACCGCGCTACGGGTCGCCGCCGCCGCCGGTGCCCTCGCGACCACCCGACCGGGCGCGCAGCCCTCCCTGCCGAGGCGTGCCGAGGTGCAGGCGCTGCTCGACCGTCACCCCGATACCGCTTCCTTCCAGCCGCACGAGCCCTGAAGAGCTCCGCACCCATGACTGACGACCTCCGCACCCTCTATCCCCCGATCGAGCCGTTCGAGTCCGGCATGCTGAAGGTCTCCGACCTGCACACCATCTACTGGGAGCAGAGCGGCAATCCCGACGGCAAGCCGGTGGTGTTCCTGCACGGCGGGCCCGGCGGCGGCACCGATCCGAAGTACCGCCAGTACCACGACCCGGCGAAGTACCGCATCGTGGTGTTCGCCCAGCGCGGCTGCGGCAAGAGCACGCCGTACGCGGAGCTGCGCGAGAACACCACCTGGGACCTGGTCGGCGACATCGAGAAGCTGCGCGAGCACCTCGGCATCGACCGCTGGCAGGTGTTCGGCGGCTCGTGGGGCAGCACGCTGGCGCTGAGCTACGCACAGACGCACCCTGACAAGGTCACCGAGCTGGTGCTGCGCGGCATCTTCATGCTGCGGCGCAGCGAGCTGGAGTGGTTCTACCAGGAGGGTGCGAGCCACATCTTCCCCGACGCCTGGGATCACTATCTCGCCGCGATCCCGGAGTCGGAGCACGGCGACCTGATGAGCGCCTACCACCGGCGACTGACCAGCGACGACCCCGACGTGCGGCGCAAGGCGGCGCGGGCCTGGTCGATCTGGGAGGGCAGCACCAGCTATCTGGAGCAGGACCTCGACCACATCGCGCACACCGGCGAGGACGAGTTCGCGGTGGCCTTCGCGCGCATCGAGTGCCACTACTTCGTCAACGCCGGCTTCTTCGAGGTCGACGGCCAGCTGCTGCGCGACATCGACAGGGTCCGTCACATCCCCTGCGTCATCGTGCAGGGCCGCTACGACGTGGTCTGCCCGATGCGCTCGGCCTGGGACCTGCACCAGGCCTGGCCGGAGTCGGAGCTGAAGGTGGTGACGCGGTCGGGGCACTCCGCCAACGAGGTCGGGATCATCGACCAGCTGGTGCGGGCGACGGATCGGTTCCGTGGCTGAGCTGCGCGCGGCGTGCTGCGCCCTGGCCCTCGCGCTGGGCGCCCCGGCACAGGATTCGCCCCCGCGCCCCGACGTCGTGAGGCCCGACGTCCTGATGATCGTCCTCGACGACCTCAACGACTGGGTCGGATGTCTCGGCGGACATCCAGACGCGCGCACCCCGCACCTCGACCGGCTCGCCGCCCAGAGCGTGCTGTTCACCAACGCGCACTGCGCCGCGGCATCGTGCAACCCCTCACGCACCGCGGTGTTCTCCGGCCGCTCCCCGGCCAGCACCGGACTCCTCCGCAACCAGCAGAAAATGCGTGAGGTGCTTCCCGACGAGGTGCTGCTGCCACGACACCTGATCGGTGAGGGCTACGGCGCGGTCGGTGGTGGCAAGCTGCTGCACTACGTGGTCGACGCGAGATCGTGGTCGGACTACTTCCCGAGCCTCGACCGCGAGAACCCGTTCCCGCGCACGCTCTATCCCGAGGAGCGGCCGGTCTCGATCCCGCGCGCCGGGGAGTGGATGTACGTGGAGACCGACTGGGGGCCGCTCGACGCCACGCTCGAGGAGTACGGCGGTGACTACCTGGTGGCCGAGTGGGCCGCCAGGACCTTGCACCAGGCGCCGCTCGACCGGCCGCTGTTCCTCGCCGCCGGGATCTACCGACCGCACGAGCCCTGGTTCGTGCCGCGCGAGTACTTCGACCGCTTCCCGCTCGACGACATCGACCTGCCGCCCGGCTACCGCGAGAACGATCTCGACGACGTGCCCGAGCGCGGCCGGCAGATCGGTCGGAACCGCTACTTCGCGCACATCCAGGAACACGAGCAGTGGCGGCCAGCGCTCCAGGGCTACCTCGCCTCGATCTCGTTCGCCGACGAGATGCTGGGCAGGATCCTCGATGCGCTCGGCGATTCACCACGCGCCGATCGGACCATCGTGGTGGTCTGGAGCGACCACGGCTGGCACCTCGGCGAGAAGGAGCACTGGCAGAAGTTCACCGCGTGGCGGTCCTGCACGCGGGTGCCGCTGCTGGTCCGTGTGCCGCCCGGACTCAGCGAATCGCTGCCCGCGGGCACACCGGTCGGCGGCCGCTGTGATGCCCCGGTGTCGCTGCTCGACCTGTGGCCGACCTTGAGCGAACTCACCGGCACCGAGCCGAAGCCAGGACTCGACGGCCACAGCCTGGTCCCGTTGCTCGAGGACCCCGCAGCCACCACCGACTGGCCGCACGTCGCGGTCACCTGGCTCGGCCACCGCGACGAGTTCGCGGTCAGCGGCCCGCGCTACCGCTACATCCACTACCGGGACGGCGGGGAGGAGCTGTACGACGTGGTCACCGATCCGCACGAGTGGACCAACCTCGCCGCAGACCCGGCCCACTCGGAGACCTTGCGGCAACTCCGCGCGCGCGCCCCGCACTGACCCCGACCGAAGACTTGAACGTGGTGCCTGGCACCAGGCGCACGTCTTCGGCGAGTCAGCGACCTGGCGGCGGCAGTCCCTCGGCCTCCATCGCCTTCCGCAGCTTGCCGAGCAGGATCTCGTGGCCCAGCGCGTTGGCGTGCGGGTCCATCCGCGAGTTGTAGATCGGCATGCCGAGTTCCTCGTCGCTGAACACCAGCGACTGGTAAGGGATGCCTTCGGCTTCGCAGAACGGCTGGAGCACGCGGATCGGCGGGTAGGCGTGGTCGAGCAGCACGAACGGCAGGCCGCGGCTCCGGCAGGCATCGCGCATCGCGACCAGTGCGACCTTGCTGCGCTCCCAGCCGCGCCGGCCACTCTCCTGCTCCTCGGGGCGGTACTCGCCGCCGTGTTCCGCCAGGATCGAGTCGTAGTTGCGGTTGCGGACCACGATGGTGCGCAGCGCGTCGGCAAGGTGCGGATACCAGCCGCCGAGACCGTCGACCGCGGAGTCGATCCAGTCGCGCTCCGGCAGGGGCGGCGGCTCGCGCTGCTGCAGCAGCACCTCGACGATGTCGCGGCTCGGCTCGATGTCGTTGACCACGTAGACCAGCAGCACCGCGTCCGGGTCGACCACCGGCAGCAGCTCGTCGAGGATCGCCCGCTCCTGCACCGAGTCGTACATCAGGTGGCCGGCGTTCACGACCTCGAAGCGGCGCGGGTCGTCGCGCTGGTTCAGCTCCGCCTCCCAGCGGCGCAGGAACGTCACCTCGTCGTCGACCCCCCAGCCGAACGCCACCGAGTCGCCGAGCACCAGGATCCGGTAGACGCCATCGGGCTTCGGCAGCTCGATCTCCGGCGAGCGCAGGCCGAGCGCGTTGGTGGTCGCGGTGCTATGCAGGAACTCGACCGTGGTCGACCGCTTGTGGCGGACCAGCGTGCCGTCCAGGTCGAACGAGCCGTCGGGCCGCTGCCAGGTGACGTCGAGCAGTTCGCCGCGGTAGCGCTGGGTCTCGGCCGGATAGCGGACCCCGAACAGGTCCAGCTCGCGGATCGTCACCTCCACCGCCCACAGCGCGACCAGCATCGCGGCGGCCAGGATCGCGAGACGGACCAGGATCCGGACGACGCGACCCGGTCGGCGGGCCGGGGTGGAGGGTGCGGTCGGGGCGGTCATGCCCCGCAGAGCGTAGCCGCCGTCTCGCGGCCGATCACCGCTGCTGCACCGAGACCGTCCCAGGCATGGACTCGACCACGATGCCCGCACCGACGATCTGCTCGGTCTTCGCGTCGACGGTGATGAGCAGCGGCTGCGGGTTGGCGGCGTCCTCGACCATCGACACGCACACCAGCGAACCGTCCGGCGTGACGTCGACGCCCCGGGCCCCGGAACTGATCGAGTAGCCGGTCGGCATCAGCGGGATCCGGCTGCGCAGGGTGTTCCTGGTCGCGCTGCGCCGGTCCACGTCGATGCGCAGCAGCTCGGGACTGCCGTTGAAGTCCGGCTGCGCGATCCACAGGTTACGGCCCAAGCGATCGATCGCCATCTCCTGCTGGGAGACTCCGAGGGTCGGGATCACCGCGACCTCGGTCTCGGTGGCCAGATCGATCACGCTGAGCAGCGCGCCACTGGCGAAGCCGTTGACCAGCGGCAAGCCGGGCGGGAAGCCGAACTCCAGCACGTAGGCGAAGGCTCCGTCGGGCGAGATCCGGACCGCGCTCTTGGTCGACAGACCGAGCACGGTGCCACCGGTGGTCAGCATGACCTGCCGCTGCGGGAAGGCCGGGTTGGTCAGGTCGACGACACCGATCGGCGTCTGCGCAGGGAAGGGCACCGCCACGCCGTAGGCGATCAGCAGCCGGCCGCCGTCCGGAGTGATCGCGAGGTCGAGCGGTCCTGGGAAGATCGTCCCCGGGTTGCCGAGCATCAGCGCCGGGACCTTGCCGATGTGCAGGTGGAAGGTCGGGCTGGTCGGATCGGTATCGAAGATGTCGACGCCGTCGTGCACCGGCACGAAGAACCGCCCGCCGTCCGGCGAGAACACCCCGAGGTAGCGGATGCCGCCGGTGGTCGGGAGCTGGGTGAGCTGCGCGATCGGCGAGACGGTCAGGTCGTAGACGGTGACGACGTTGCGCTGCGAGCCCGGCTCGCACACGTAGGCGCGGGTCCGGTCGGGCGAGAACGCGATGCTGCCGTTCTCGCTGTTGCCGAGCCGATCGACGACCGTCCGACTGACCAGGTCGATCACCGAGATCGAGTTCGCCGACTGCCGCTGGTTGCCGACCATCACCACCGGGTTGAACAGGTCGATCTGGAAGGCGTCGGTGCAGCCCGCGCCGGAGGCCCCGTCGATCCACACGGACTGACCGAACAGGGTGCCGGTCGCCGTCGCGGGGATGGTGCCGATCGAGGTGCCCGCCGGCGAGAAGCCGAACGCCACCGCTACGCTCGGGTCGGCGATCAACGTCCCCGAGATGCCGGGAATCGACAGCGCGGTGGTCGCGGTCGAGAGCACCGCCACCGCAGTGTTCAAGGTGGCGGGCGCATCGTCGAGCCGCACCGCGCTGGCGGTCCCCGGGATCCAACTTTCGAGCACGAAGCGGGGCACGCGCCCGTGACTGGCCGGTGCGCCTCCGCCGAGATCTTGCGCGGAAAGCGACGGCGCGGCGACGAGCGTGAGGGACGGCGCGGACAGGAGTGCAACGCGACGGACGAGATCGAGCATCGGGAACCTCTCGGAGAGAACGTCGGACGGGGATCCTCGGGCAGGGCTCGAGAGGTTAGAGCAGGTCGCGCTCCTCCAGCAGTACCTCGTCTGTCTACGATGCGGCGATGCGTGTCTTCGCACCCTCGCTCGCCGTCTGCCTGCTGCTCGCCTCGACCGCGGGTTCCATCGCCCAGGACACCGACCCGGTTCGAGGCACCTGGCGCCAACTCGAGCAACGCGCCCCGATCGGCGTCGAGGCCCCCACCGGCAGCCATGTGATCGCCAAGGACCAACAGGTCGACTGGCAGCGGCCGCCGTTCACCTACCGCGAGGCGGTCGCCACCGGCCGCAAGCACGCCAAGGTCGTGGTGGTGATCTACGACCCGGTCCTCGAGGCGAAGGAAGGCCAACGCCTGCAGCAGTGGCTCGGCGCGTCGGACCCCTTCGAGTTCTCCCGCATCCTGGTCGACGTGATCCGCGACGCGTCATGGGGTTACGTGAACTACCAGATCGTCGACTTCCTGCACCTCGACGCCTACCCGAAGAAGGTCGACGGCTTCCGCTACGACGACGACCGCTACCTCGCGGTGCGCGAGTCCAAGGACTGGCAGCCGGCGACCACCAGCTACCGTGCGGTGTTCGAGGAGAACGGGCTGATCGAGCGCTGCAACCGAGAGGGCATCACCGAGGTCTGGATGTGGGGCGCCGACGGCTTCCACTTCGACGAGTTCGCGTTCCGGATCCCCAACCGCGCGGCACGCTTCGGCCCCAGTGACAACCCCTGGCTCTACCGCCCGTACGACATCCCCGAGGAACTCGACCGCACCACCTGGGTGATGGGCTTCAACATGGAGGTCGGCGCCGACAACATGGTGCACAGCTACGTGCACCGCGTGGAGTCGATCTGCGCGCTGGCCTTCGGCGACGGCCGCTGGGATCCGCAGACCCGCCGCGATCCGTGGAACGTGTTCAGCCGGCTGGAGATGGACTTCGAGGGCACGCCGTCGATGGTCGGCAACTGCCACGTGCCGCCCAACGGCCAGCGCGGTTACGACTACGACAACCCGCGGCGCGTGCTCTCATGGGCCGACAACTGGGCGAACTATCCGGACCTGCGCGGCGACGCGGCGCCGATCTCGTCGTGGGCCTGGGGCAAGAACCAGTTCGGCTACCAACGCTGGCTGCTCGGCAAGCTGCCGAAGGGGCCTGGCGTGGTCCGCTGGGGTGACGACGCCGAACACGTCGCCTACCGCAACTGGTGGGTCTACGTCGCCAACACCGACGAGGAACTCCCCGGGTGGCGCGGCCCCGCGACGGACCTGCTGACGTTGCCCGCGGCATGGCCGCCGGCGAGCGGGCGATGAGCCCACTCGCATCTGCGATGACCGTGCACGCTCGGCGCGCCCCTTCGATCACCTCGCTGCCGCCGAGAGCGCGTCGAGCAGGCCGCGCATCCGACACAGCTCGGCCTCGGCCCGCGGATCGCCGGCGAGGTTGCGGCATTCGTGCGGATCGGCCTGAAGGTCGAACAGCTCCTCGAACACCGCTCCCCCCGAATCGTAGCGCGCGAACGCGAACCGCCCGTCGTGCACGCCCCGGGCTGCGGGGATGCGCCCATCCGCGGTGAACGGCTGGTCGTACAGCCACGGCCTGCCCACCTCGCCTACCGGGCCCGACGGCCCCGCGAAGGGAATCACTTCGCCCTGCATGGAATCCGGGATCGACGCGCCAGCCAGCCGCAGCAGGGTCGGCGCGAAGTCGATTCCGAGGACGGCCCGCTCGAGGAAGCCACCTCGCGCCGGTTCCGGAAGCCTGGGGTCGAAGACGAATCCCGGCACGCGGATCGACGGGTCGCGCATCAACCACTTCCCGGACAGGCCGTGCTCCCCGATCAGCAGTCCGTTGTCGGACGTGAACAACACCACGGTGTCCTGCTCGAGACCCCGGGCGCGGAGCGCGGCAACGATCTTCCCGACGGCCAGGTCCAGCGCCGTCACCAGCCCGTAGTAGCGCCTCAGCATGTCGGCGCGCTGGCCGGGATTCCGCGCGAACCGACTGCCCAGCGAAGCCGACAGCATGGCACCGAACTGTGGCGGTCGGGCGGCGGCATGCGCCTCGGTCGCGGTCGGTGATTCGGGGAAGGAACGTCCGTCGTAGAGCGCGGCGACCTCGGGTGGCAGCCCCTCGAACGGTCCATGCGGCGCCTTGAACGAGATCGACACGCAGAACGGTGCGTCCGATGGGCGGCGGTCGAGGAACTCGTCGAACTTCTGCGGAATCACGTCGAGCGTCAGATGCTTCGGTCGGCGCATCGAGTGCGGATCGGGTGGCGCCGAGCCGGTCGCATGCTCCGGCCGCGGGTCCACGTTCTCGGGACCGTCGCCGGCGACGAATGGCGAATCCGCCTCATACCAGTAGTGCATCTGGCCCGGCGCCCCGGCCCAGTAGTCGAACTCCTGGGCAGCGCGCTGCGCCGAGGGAACGTCGTGTCCGACGCCCCACTTGCCGATGAAGCCGGTGTAGTAGCCGTGCCGCCGCAACACCGCGGGGTAGGTCGACTGCAGCTGCGTTGCCTCGAGAGCCTGGTGGAAGTCCGAGATCCGGTGCCGGGCGACGTGCTGGCCGGTCAGGATGCACGCCCTGCTCACCGCGCAGATGGAACTCGTGGCGAAGCAGTTGCGAAAGCGCACGCCGGCTCGCGCGAGTCGATCGAGATGAGGCGTCCGAACCACCCAATTGCCGGAGAACCCGACGGCATCGGCGCGCAGGTCGTCGGCCAGGAGAACCACCAGATGCGGTCTCGACTCCCCGGCCGATCCGCTCCGGGCGGGAGCATGGAGGCGCTCCCCGGAATCGATCCTGCCGACGAGACCACGCGGTCGCCGGACGGTCCCGGCCAGGACCAGAGCCGAGGCCGAAGCGAGAACGGCCAAGAAAGTCGCGAGGCGAAGGCGACCGACCGGACGCGTGAACATGCCGGAATGATCGGCAGATCCACCGCGGTTCCTGCACCTGATCCGGGCCCTCCAGCCTGAACTCCAGCCCCCATCGTGTCGGTCGGCCGCGGAGCCGACCCACGGACCGGAAAGCGGGAGCGAGAGCTGCCGACCCGGCCCGGACGGATCAGGCGCCGAGCAGGCCCGGCAGCCTGCCGGTGCTGTCGGCGAACGATTCGGTTTCGACGCCGACCAGGTTGAGCATGTCGACGAACAGGTTGCTCATCGGTACGTCGTCGTCGTCCTGGTAGCGCAGATAGCGGCCGTGCTCGATCCCGAGCGCGCCGCCACCGACCAGCGCCAGCGGGTAGTTGCGCGCGTTGTGGGTGGTGCTGCAGCACGAGCCGTAGAGCACCAGCGTGCGGTCGAGGACCGGTCCGTGCTCGTCGGTCACGGTCTTCAGCCGTTCGATGAACCAGCCGAACTGGTCGGCCCGCCACTGGTCGAAGGGTCCCCACTCGTCCCAATGACCCTTGCCGGTGTCGTGGCTGATGGTGTGGTGGCCCTTCTTGATACCCAGCGCCAGGTTGGCGAAGTTGTCGCCGAAGCCCATGCCGTCCTCACGACCGGTCATGAAGGTCGCGACGCGGGTGAGATCCAACTCGAACGCCAGCACCAGCAGCTCGAAGGTGGCGCGCAGGTAGGCGGTCGGGTCGACCCGCGGATCGGGATCGAGGTCGAGCCGGTTCGCATCGAACGGCTTGCGCGGCACGTCCAGCCAGCGTTCGTTGCGCTTGATCTGCTCCTCGACCGAGTCCAGCGACTCCAGGTACTCGCCGAGCTTCTCCTGGTCGTTCTTGCCGACCTGACGCAGCAACCGCTTGCTGTCCTCGAGCACCATGTCGACGATCTTGCGACCGCGGCCCAGCGCCTCGCGGCGCGCGTCCGTGGTCTCGCCACCGCCGGCCGCGAAGTAGCGCTCGAAGATCGCCCGCTGCCGGTGCTCGGAGGGGATCGGCCGACCGTTGAAGTCGAACGACAGGGTCGAGACCCGCGACTTGTAGCCCACCCCGCCATCCACGCTGAACACCAGCGACGGATAGCGGGTGTGCTGCTTGAGGTGGTGCGCGGCGACCTGGTCGACCGACACCGTGTTCAGGTAGCGGTCACCGCGGAGATCACCCGCGGTCAACCAGGAGTCGCCGGCTAGGTGGCCGAGCAGCTCGCGGCTCTTCGGGTGGCTGAGCCCGCCGAGGATCGTGAGGTCGTCGCGGAACGGCTCCAGCGCGCGGAGCACATCGGTGAACTCGAAGTCGCGCCCCTCGCCCTTGGGGAACCAGCGCCAGCGGGCGTTCTCCTGGTCGTTCTCGTCGGGCAGCGAGCAGCCGTTGGGGAACGACACGCAGCACAGCCGCTTGGGCGCCTCGTTCCGCGCCCGGTCGGCAGGCATGCCCGGCCAGCGCATCGCCTCCAGATAGGGGACGCCCACGGCGACGCCCGCGCCCTGCAGGAAGGTGCGGCGATCGAGGTTCCAGGACTTTCGACTCATGCGGGGGCCTTCAGGAGGTCTGGCAGACGGGGATCCGATCGGCGCAACGCGGCCAGGGTATTGGGGAAAAACGCCGCCGTCCACCCGGAGATGCCCTCCGCCGGCAGGGCAAGGATCCCGCGATCGAATGGCTGCGGCCCGACTACAGTCCGCGCCATGACCCACCCCCCGTCTCGATCGTTCCTGCTCCCCCTCGCCCTCGCCACCACGATCCTCGCCGCCACCGCCGCGGCGCAACGCGGCGAGCCCAGCCTCCGGCATACCAAGCTGACCGTGTCGATGGACCACGGCATGCCGCCGGTCGCCGGCCACTCGCTCGACGAGCTGCCGGTCGGCCAGACCTGGCGCCTGGGCAGCAACACCGCCTCGACGCTCACCAACGAGCTGCCGATCGTCTCGGGCGACGTCGTGGTGGCGCCGGGCCACTATCGGGTCAATCTGCTGCGCAGCGGCGAGAAGGCCTTCGCCTTCCAGGTCGACCACGCCGCGGCGGGCACCGGCACGGGCACCGACGCAGCCCGCCTGATCGCCGGCTGGACCGAAGCCAACAAGCCCAACAAGAAGCTCGAGATCGAGTTCGTGCAGAACTCGAAGAAGGGGCCGAAGGCCGAAGGCGCCGATCCCGACGAGCCCGAACTCGCCCGCTTCGTCGGCGTGATCCGCTTCGGCGACAACCGCGTCGACGTGCCGTTCCGGGTGGTCGGCGCCGGCAAGGCCCTACGGGTCGGCAACCACGAGCTCCGCCCCTTCCAGTGGCCCACCTCACTGGCGAGCGCCGACCGCCCGTTGGTCCTCGCGACCCTGGTGCCGCGCCGCGATCCCGGCGACGACGCGCCCGCGTTCCACAACGTGGTGCTGGTCGGTGACCGGGTGAAGCTGGTCCCGGCGCCGCGCGCGCCAACCGAGCAGTTCGGCTTCGGAGCCTTCGAGGCCTGGGACGGCGCGTGGGCCAGCGACGCCGAGGTGCAGTGGGGCGAGCCGAAGGACGAGGCCGCCTCCACGAGCACCGTCACCGAGGCCGAGTTCGACAAGAAGGCCGGGGAGCTGGTGTTGAGCTTCGTCGTCGGCGACCGCATCGGCGGCGCGAACATCACGCTGCCGGTCGGCCCGAAGGGCTGATCGCGGAACCGACCACCGGGCAGATCAGCGGCCCACGAACGCCTCGCTGGTCACCAGCGAGCGCACGATCGCGCGGGCCCGGTAGCCGGCGATCCGCGCGTCGCGCAGGATCGCATCGACCCGATCCGAGTCCTGGAAGCCGAGGTCGCGGCCGAGGGCATACGCCATCAGGTGTTCGATGAACGCCCGTGCCATCGCGTCACGTCGCTCGGCGAGCAGCCAGGCCTTCAGCTCGTCGACGCCATCCAGCTCCGTGCCATCCGGCAGCACCGACGACGCGTCGACCGCCAGGCCACGACGCTCGCCCTCGAACCGCCCGACCGCGCTGAACCGCTCGAAGACGACTCCATAGGGGTCGATCTTCTTGTGGCAGTCGCGGCACGACGCCTTGTTCCGGTGCACCTCGAGCTGCTCCTTCAGGGTCAGCTTCTCGAAGCCCGGGGTCTCCGGGTCGAGGTCCGGCACGTTGGGAGGCGGCGCCGGCGGCTTCTCGCCGAGGATCTTCTCCTTCAGCCACACCGCGCGCTTGATCGGGTGCGGCCACGTGCCATCGGAGTGGCCCGCGAGGAACGCGCCGTGCGTAAGGATCCCGCCGCGCCGCCGCCGCTGCTCGGCATCGAGCGCGACGACGCGGAAGTCCTGCCCGACCACGCCCTCGATCCCGTAGAACTCGGCGAGGTTCTGGTTGAGCATCGCGAAGTCCGAGTCGACCAGCGCCGTCAACGGCAGGTCGTCCCGGAACACCCGCTCCAGGAACAGCAGCGTCTCGCGGCGCATGTCGCGCTTCACGAACCGCGTGAAGTCCGGGTGCTTGCCGGGGTGGATCGAGACCTGTTCGAGGCGATCGAGCCGGAGCCAGTCGTGACCGAAGGCCTCGATGAACCGGGCACTGCGCGGGTCGTCGAGCAGCCGGTCGACCTCGGTGAGGAGGTGCTCGCCCAACACGCCGTCGTCGGCGAGCCCGCGCAGCCGGGAGTCCGGAGGACCGTTCCACAGGAAATACGACAGGCGGGTGGCGAGAGCGTGATCGCCGAGTCCGCCGCCGACCGCGTCGCCGTGGATTCCCGGCTCGGCCAGGAACAGCAGGTTCGGCGAACACAGTGCCGCGACCAGCACCTCGCCGACCCCGTCCTCCCAGCGCGCGAAGCTGCCGCGGATCTGCTCCCAGAAGTCGACGTAGCGACCGATCTCCTCGTGCGCGACCGGCCGGCGGAAGGCCCGCGGCAGGAACCGCTCCAGCACCTGTCGGGTCCGCGAGGTCAGGTCGGCGTCGGGATCCGCGGCCGAGAAGATCCGCTGGTACGACGCCGGCGGCCACTGCGGCTCGAACGGAGCTTCGACCTCGATCCACTCGACCAGCAGCGGCGGCCCGGTCTCGGCCCGCGACTTCACCAGGTGGTCGTTCCACAGCCCGATCAGCGTGAAGCCCGACAGGATCTCGTCGTCGCCCGACTCCGGCTCGGGCACCGGCAGGTCCTCGAGGCGACCGTGGAACTCGAACACCTCGGCGGCACCCAGTGGCGCGGTGACGACGCGCGACGTATCGAACGTCGCATAGTCCATCCCGTCGTCGGTGCGAGTGCCGACGAACGCGCGGATCGCCGGAGCCATCGCGTCGAGCGCCCTGGTGCGCTGCTCGGCCTGGGCGAGCAGCCGGGCGACCAGCGGGTGGTCCGCACCGAGCGGAGTGACCACCAACTCGCTGAAGCCGACGAAGAACGGCCCTCCGAGCAGCACCTGGTGGCGCCCAGCGAGCAGGCCCGCGGCACCCAGCGGCGTCACCCGACGGGCCGGCTCGGTGGCCGGATCGCCGGGCGCCGGGCGGTTGTCGAGCGTCATTCCGTCGACCTTGAGCCGCACCGTCGGGTTGGCGTCGGCGGGCCGCGGCGGGTGGACGAGATCGAACTGGTAGAAGCCGTCGGCCGGGAACTCGACGACGAAGCGTGCCTGGCTGTCCTTGGGCACGTCGAGCGGCTGCAGCACGCCGTCGACCAGCTCCTGGTTGCGAAGCTGGTCGGCGCGCTCGGCCGCGAAGACCCTCGCGTCGGCCTCGACCACGGGATGCAGCTCGTCGTCGAGAGTGGTCCGCGCCACCGGCTCGTCGAGCGCCAGCAGCAGCGCCTTCTGCAGCGGCGGCACGTAGCCGCGCGAGGCTCTGACGCGCAGTGCCAGGTTGCCGTGGTCGGGGAACACGCGCTGCATCTCCAGCTTCATGTTCGGCGACGGGCCCTGCCACGACGTCGGCGCGACCTCCCGATGCGGCACCGCGGAGAACAGCATCAACCCTTCGTCGACCACCTGGAAGCGGTCCTGCTGCGAGCCACGGAAGCCGACACTGATGTGCCGTCGCAGCGCGTCGAGTCGCGCTCGCTCCTCGGGATCGTTCGGCTCGACCACGCCGCCTTCGGCGTCGAGCACGTCGATCCGGAAGTCGTCGGTCGACAGCGGCACCGACTGGTAGCCGCCGGTCCGCGCCGCGACATGCCCTTTGCCGATCCCCCGACCGAACACCACCCGATAGCGCTTCGCGGCGGGCCGCTCGGCAGGCCCGATCGCGTCCGCGACCGCCTGCCGGGCCAGTGCCTCCCAGGTCTCGATGTGCAGCTGCGATGCACCGAGCGACGCACCGGCATTGGTGAATCCCGTCTTCGACTTGGCGTCCGCCGGCAGGAGTCGGCCGTAGTCGACCGGCACTCCGAGCAGCTCCTGCAGGGTGTTGGTGTACTGCGCGCGAGTGAGCCGCCGGATCACCGCCACCGGCTCCTCACGCCGCGCGGCAGCCGCCCGGGCCAGCTCGACCTCGAGCCATCCGACCACCGCCCGCCGCTCCTCGTCGGTGAACTGCGGCTCGTCCTCGGGCGGCATCTCGGCACCGTGGATCATGTCGAGGACGTAGTCCCAGTCCTCGGCGTCGCCGCCCTCGACCAGATCCGGGTCGAGCCGGTCGAGCCGGAAGCCGCCCTTCTGCTTCTCCTCGCCGTGACAGCGGAAGCAGCGCTCGGCCAGCAACGGACGGATGGAGTCGCGGTAGTCGAGCACCCCCTCGGACTGCGCTCCGCACCGCGGGCTCAGGGTGACGGCGAGGAGCAGCAGGGCGGCCGGGCGGAGGGCGTGCGTCACGATCGTCGGGTTGCGGAACTCGGACATGGTCGGGGTTCGGGCATGCGGCCCGAACCCCATTGAAGGAGGAGAGGCGCGGCCCGACAACCGACCTGCCCGGTTCACGTCGAGGACCGCGCGTCGACCGCCCGCCGCAGCTCGCCGACCAGGTCGGCCCGAGCGAACGGTTTGGCGACGAAGCCCGCCGCCACCGCGCGGTCGGTGTCGTCGAAGGCGTCCTCGTCCTGGTAGCCGCTGGTGACCACCACCGGCAGCTCGGGACGCAGCTCGCGGCAACGGTGCAGGACGGCACGGCCGTCGGGCATCGGCATCGTCCAGTCGAGCAACACCACGTCGAACGGGTACCCGCCAGCCAGCTGCTCGAGTGCTGCCGATCCGCCGCCCACGGCAGTGACCTCACAGCCGAGGCGCTGCAGCAGCCGCGCAGTGGAACGCAGGACCACGTCCTCGTCGTCGACCACCAGGACGCGCGCCCGGAACTCGACGTCCGGCGCCGCCGGAACCGCCTTCCGCGGGCCCTCGCCGGACTGCCTCGCGCCGGCGGCGATCCGCGGCAGCCACACAGTGATGCGCGTGCCCTGTCCGCGCTCCGACCACACCCTGATCCCGCCGTCGTGCGACCGCACGATGCCGAGCACGGTGGACATGCCGAGTCCGCGGCCGGTGAACTTGCTCGAGTAGAAGGGATCGAACATCCGCAGCTGCTCCGACGCCGCCATCCCGCAGCCGTCGTCGATCACGGTGCAACGCACGTAGCGGCCGGCCGGCAGCTCCTCGCCGAGCGCCACGTCGACCGGCGCCACGAGGTCTTCGCCACACACCCAGACCACCACCTTCCCCACCGATTCGCCGATCGCCTCGGCGGCGTTGGTGAGCAGGTTCAGCAGCACCTGCCGCAGCTGTGCGCCGTCGCCGCGGAGCCATCGGTCGCCCTCGTCGACGCGGAGTTCGAACGCGATGTCCTTGGACGCCGAGGCGCGGACCAGCCCGAGGATCTCGCCGGCCAACTCGCCCAGATCGAGGACCTCGGTGCGCGGCACCCGACAACCCGCGTAGGTCAGGAGCTGGTGACAGAGATCACCCGCACGGTGCGCCGCCAGGTCGATCGAGCGAGCGGCCTCCTCCAGTTCGGGGTCGCCGGTATCCGTCGCCCGCCCTTCGACGATGCCCGCCCCGCCGCGCACCACCGTCAGCAGGTTGTTGAAGTCGTGCGCGAGCCCACCGGCCAGCACGCCGAGACTCTCCAGTCGCTGGCTGGCCTGCATCTGCTCGGCGATCCGCTGCCGCTCCTCCTCCGCCGCGAGTCGGGCGGTCTCGTCGACGATCGTCAGGAGCTGACGGCGGGTCCCCGATTCCGGACCCGGCACGGACGAGCAGGCGAAGCGCACCTGGATCGACGTGCCGTCGAGGCGCCGCAGCACCGAGTGCTCCTCGAAGATCCGCGCGCCCGAACGCAGCGCCGCGAGTTTGCGGACGAACAGCGGAATCGCCTCCGGACCGGCCAGCTCCCCGATCCGGAGGATCAGCTCCGGAGCATTCGAAGCCCCGAACAACTCGACCGCCGCGCGGTTCACGGCGCGCACCCGGATCAATCCGAGCAGCTCGTTGCGCAGCGGCTCGTCGGTATCGAGCAGCTCGATCAGCTCGTCGGGATCCTGCAGACCGAGTTCCTGGAGCCGCTGTTCGACCCGGCTGACGTCCTCGTCGATCATCGCGACCGGCGACGCGTCGAACGTGGCGCGCGCCCAGCTCGCCGATCGCTGCGCGCCGTCGCGCTCGGCCTCCACGGTGCGCAGCTGGCGCGCGACCTCGGCTTCGAGTTCGCGGTTGCGGTTGCGTAGCCAACGCGAGCGGAGCGACACGCCCGCAAGGCCGAGCATCACCAGTGCAACTGCCAGCAGGACGTGGAACAAGTCGGTTCGCCACCACGGCGCGCACACCTCGAACCGCCACTCCAACGTCTCGACCTCGGCCCGACGCGGCGTGCGTGCCTCGATGTCGAACACGTAGCTGCCGGCAGCCAACGGTCCGAACTCGACCCGGCCCTCGCGGCTCCAACTCCCCCACGCCGGAACCGCGTCCGCTACGGCATCGGCTGCTCGCAGTCGGCAGCGGAAGGTGGTGGGACCCGCGGCGTCGACGAGGTCGATCGCGAGACGACCCCGTACCGACTCGTCGGTTGGCAACTCGACTGGCAACTCGTCTGGCATCGGATCGCCGGACGCTCGATCCAGGATCAACGAGAGCTGCACGGCTCCCGAGCGGAACTGCGGCGCGGCGTCGTGCACGGCGAGCAGACGGTCCCGTCCCCCGACCCAGAGCCGGGTCGGGTCTTCGGCGAGTGCGAACAAGGTCACGCGGTCATCCAGCAGGCCACCGACGGCTGCGATCCACTCGTGGGTGCCGGTCTGGGCGTCACATCGGAACAGCGAGCGACCGTCGCTGAGCCAGATCCGCGCGGCACTCGGCGCAGCGAGGTCACTGAGCGATCCGAGCAGGTCGGGCAGTTCCAGACCGGCCATCGGTCGGAGTCGGATTCCCCCGCCGTCGCTCACCGCGGGTTCGAAGACCCCGCCCGCGACCAGCAGGAGCGCGCGCCGACCAGGTCCCGACCGCAGCATCCCGATCCCGGGCGACAGCTGCTCGCGGGCCAACACCTCGGCGGTGTCGGGTGACTGCGAAGGGACCCGGGCCAGGACCAGCCGACCGTCCTGCGCGAGCGACCAGACCTCGTCGGATTCCGGGCCGGGAACCAGCCAACCCACGGCGTCGCCGAGAGCGGGAACCGGCACCGGGGTGGTGCGCGCCGCGGAGTCGGCCGGGTCGTCGACGCGCAGGCTCCATACGCCGCCCCGGCCCCCCGCCAGCACCGAGCCATCCGAACGCGCCAGCAGGCAGGCGACGTCGAGATCGCACAGAGGTTCTGCGGCGGCGCCGCCGTCGACGACTGCCAGGCTCGATGCCGTGGCAGCCACCAGCCGACGACCGGGAGTCACTGCCAGGGCCCAACCGGAGTCCAGACCCTCGATCGACTCGAAGCGGACTCGGCCGGGAGCACCGGCACCGCCGTCCGCGACCGATCGATAGACGCCGGAGGGAGTCCCCACGAACAACCTGCCGTCGAGCATCGTGCAGGCCAGCGGCGCGCCCGCCAGTCCGTCGGCGCGCCCGTACCGCTCGACTCCGGCCTCCAGGTCGACCACCGCGATTCCGCGCGTCGTGCCGACCCAGACCTCGTGGTCGCGACGACGAGTGACCGCGGTCACGTGGGCGGCAGGAAGCCCATCCCGCTCACCGACCGCGCGAAGCAGCCGCCCCTCGGCGTCGAGTTCCAACAACCCACCGCGGACCGTCGCCGCCAACCAGCCGGACTCCCGGTTCTGGGCGAGACCGGTGAGCATGTCGTCGGCGCCGGGAAGCGGCACGCGAAACGCCCGCTCGACTTCGCCCTCCGCGAATCGAAGCACCGAACCGTCGCGGTGGGCGAGCAGGACCTGCGAGTCGGCCGAACGGTCGCGCACCGCGACCAGGCAACTGGGCGAGAGCGTCGCGACGACCTCGGAGCCGGCGAGCACGCGAGGCCTCTCGTCGCCGGCCCCGAACGTGATCAGACCGACCCCGCCCTGCCAGACGACTGGCCGGTCGTCCACCACGGCGGCGGCCCCGAAGACCTGCTCGTGCGAACCCTCCACCACCTGCCAGCGCTCGCCTTCACGCAGCACGTGGATGCACGTCGGCGAGACGAACGCCACGGTGTTGCCGTACGCGAGGATCCGCTGGCAGTCGATGACACGACCGGGACCGAGACCTGGCTCGCCGGCGAGGTCGATGCAGCGCACCGTCCCGCCTCGCTCCTCGATGCGCGCCAGCCGACCGAAGCCCGCGGCGAAGACCCGGCCATCCGGCGTCGCGGCGACGCAACTCCACGGTGAACCACCGCCGACCGCGTCGGACCCGTCGACCGGGTGGTAGCCGACGCCGTCGTGGAACACCAGCGCAGGCAAGGTCGAGGCGACGAACATCCGACCACTGCCGGACTGCGCCAGGCTCCAGACCTCCTGCGGATCGATGTCTCCACCCGGTGCCAACCGGCGCACCGGCGGCGCACCGACCGGACCCGGTGCAAGGGGGGCCTGCGGCTGCGCGGACGCACCCCACGCGCAGAGCAGCCAGACGACGAGAGCGAGCGACCGAGGCATGCCGCGGGCGATCATGCCGCGGCGATCGGAACACTCCAAAGCCACGCCAGCCGACTCAGCAGCGCCGCAACGGCAGCACCAGATGGGACATCTGTACTCCGAGGGGAACCATGGGGCTTTCCCTGGCGCGGAAGTCGGCGTCCAATCGCCGTCCCCAAGGGGGTTCTTTCCATGCTCCAACCTCGTCTCCCGGCCGTCCTCGCGGCCCTCTCTCTCTGCACCGCTCCGCTGGCCGCCCAGTGGAGCGGCTGCTCGCCCTGGTCGAAATGGCGACTCCACGAGATTCCGTGGACCGCGGGCTCGACCTTGGAACTCGGCAGCATCGCCGCCGGCGACGCGGCGATCGCGCTGCGCTTCAGCCACGACGCGACCTCCGGCGTCGTGCTGACCTCGATCGGCCATCGCGGTAGCCGCAAGGACGGAGTCACCACGGTCTGGGAGTACCAGACCGACCCACCCACCGGCCAGCCACGGTCACTGTGGAGCGCCACGTTCCGACCGGTCGGCGAAGACGCCGACTTCGAACTGCACCCCGATGCCGACGACGACGTCCGGGTCTGGATCGACGACCCGCAGGACCCGCACCAGGCGATCTTCCGCTGGACGGACATGGATCTCTGCGACCCGCTCTGCGACTCGCTGTTCTGGATGGAGCTGTGCGTGCACATCGACCGCGGCACGCCGACCGAAGCGGTGTGGAACAGTCGGTTGGGTCGCATCGAGCGGCGTGGTCCGGGCTGCGACGCGCAGTACACGCTCGACGAGGTGGCGGCACCGATCCTGCACGTGCGCCAACCGGGTGACGGCACCTTCGCGCGCATCCTGGTGCCGATCGCCCAGAACACCATCGTGCCGGCCGCCAACCTGCCGATGCGACTGTGGGACATCGTCGGCTACGACCTCGACCTCGAGCACCCGGCTCGCGGCCAGCAGATGCAGTTCTCGGCGGTGTTCTCGAATGACCCCACGCAGGTCCCGCTGGGCACCGACGTGCTGTCGAGCTTCCGCAAGCTGCTCTACATGAGCACCGAGGACAGCGACGGCTACTACAAGCGCTTCCAGCACCGCGTGGTCAGCGACCAGGGCACCCTCTACTACCGCTGGGCGCCGGTCTACTTCCCGAGCTACGGGTTCAGCCCGCGGTTCAACTTCCACCGCTCGGAGTACCCGGTGCGGCTCGCGGCGCTCGAGGCCACGACCGGCTCGTTCTACCACGACGTGACCGACCGCTACCGGCAGTTCGTCGAGGACGACATCCGCCCGACGCGGATCGCGTCGAACTACTACCGGTTGAACCCGGACTTCCCGCGCGCCTCGGTGTTCCAGCCGAGCTCGGTGATCCCGGGCGTGACTCCCGAAGCGGCGCTGTCGAGCGTCTACACCCAGACCACCGACCACGCCCTGCGGCTGCAGGAGGCGTTCCTCGGCGCCGATGGCAACGCCACGCCGACCTTCATGGAATGGCAGAAGTGGTTGAAGGGCGCGCAGACCGAGGCCGAGACGGCGTTCCCGGCGCGTGGTGCAGAGGATCCGATCGGCCCCGACTTCAACCCGCGGCCCTATTCGAACGCGTTCGAGTCGTTCCAGGAGCCGCCGGCCTACGCGCTCGACGAGATCGACCGCGCCCATGCCGCGGGCATCAATGCCTCGGTCTACACCCTGCCGTTGATCATGAACGACGGCGACTGGCCGTCCTTCCGGGACGACTGGTTCCTGCGCACCCGCACCGGCGACTACTTCCCGCAGGGCCCGCTCGCCACCGGCAAGATCATCGACCACGGCAATCCCTTCGTCGCCTTCTGGATGGTGGCGAACCTCTACGACGACATCTTCGACACCGCTCCCAAGCTCGGCGGCGTGTTCTTCGACGTGCTGTCGGGCGGTGGCTCGTTCCTGCGCTACCCGGCCGATCCGAGCCAGCTGTTCCGGATGAAGCGCTACCACGGCGGCGCGTCGTACGTGGCCGGCGTCAGGCGTCTCGCCGACCTGGTGCGCCTGCGGATCGCCTTCAGCAAGCAGAGCTGCCAGCACCCCGACCTCCCGTTCCTGCCCGGCGAGTCGGTGATGGAGGGCATCGTCGGCAAGCTGGACTTCGGCCAGCACGGCCTGAAGTCGCTGCCGATGCAGCAGCAGTTCGACGCGCTGTTCGACCAACTCGCGCTGGTGCCGACGATCAGCGTCGAGTCGTCGAATCCCTCGCCGCCGTTGTGGAACGCGGTCTACCACGAGTGGCAGCACGCCGAGGGACTCAGCGTGCCGCTCAGCACCTGGGCGGTCAGCGCGGCGCTCGGCGGCGGGCAGCCGTTCTACCCGGGCGTGACCTGGCAGCGCTGGGGTGACTACCAGCGACTGTGCGCGGCGCTGTTCTGGCACCAGGGCATGAAGCCGACGATCTTCCCGTACTACTCGGACGACGATCAGAACTCGCTGCTCGTCGAACGCAACGGCAACACCGAAGTGCGCAACCCGGCGATCCCGCAGCAGGGTCAGCTCCTGGCCTTCCTGCAGCGGGTCCACCAGTCGCTCGACCGCGACGCCGAGGCCGGCCGCTTCCTGGTGACCGGTCGGATGGAGCGCCCGCTGCAGCTCGGCATCGGAGCGGCTCCGGCTGGGATCCTCGCGTCGCTCAACCCGAGCTTCGACATCGCCAACAGCACCGATCCGGGCACGCCGCCGGTGACGTCGCCGCTGGAGTTCTTCAAGGGCCAGCACTTCTACGAGAACTTCTTCTCGCGGCAGCCCTACAACATCCCGCACGTCTTCCACGGCGTGTGGCGCGACGTGGAGACCGGCGAACTCGGGATCGTGTTCGTCAACTGGACCGACTTCCCTGCCACCTGGCAGGGCACCCTCGACCCGCAGTGCTACGAGGGCCTCGACGACCAGTTCGAGGTGATCGGCATCCGGCCCGATGGAGCCGGTGTCCAGGATTACGCGGTCGGCAGCGGCAACGGCAGCACGCTGCTGGCGTGGAACCCCACCGCTCCGGGAGCCCTCCCGCTGCAGCATCACGCCGCCGCGGCACCGGGCTTCATGCCCGCGCGCAGCGTCCAGGTGTTCGTGCTGCGCAACGCTGGCTGCAACTGAGACCCGAAGACGTACACGGCGCGTCAGGCACCGATCGTACGTCTTCGCGCGGCGGGCGTCGTTCGCATCGGCTACAACGCTGCCATGCAGCGACGGACGCAACGCCTCGAGCAACTGCGCGGCACCATCCGCGAGATCAGCGCGCCGGAAGCCGAGCACCTGCGGGCCCACGGCGCGCTGCTCCTCGATGTCCGCGAACTCGACGAGGTCGCCGCCGGCACGCCGCGCGGCGCCACCCACCTCAACCGCGGTTTCCTCGAGCTGAAGATCGAGGAACTGGCTCCCGACGCCGACGCCACGATCGTGCTGATGTGCGGCGGCGGGGTCCGCTCGCTGTTCGCCGCCGAAGGCCTGCAGCAGATGGGCTACACCGACGTGCGCTCGCTGGCCGGCGGCTTCCGCGCCTGGAAGGAGGCCGCGCTGCCCGTCGAGATCCCGCAGGTGCTGCGCGGCGAGGAACGCGAACGCTACGCGCGCCACCTGACGATCCCCGAGGTCGGCGAGGCCGGGCAGCGCAAGCTCCTCGCCTCCCGCGTGCTGCTGGTCGGCGCCGGGGGCCTCGGCTCACCCGCCGCGCTCTACCTCGCCGCTGCGGGCGTCGGTGAACTGCGCCTCGTCGACGACGACCTCGTCGACCGCAGCAACCTGCAGCGACAGATCCTGCACCGCGACGACCGGATCGGCACGCCGAAAGCCGACTCGGCGCGTGCGACGCTGAGCGCCCTCAACCCCGGGATCCGGATCGACGCGCGCCAGGCGCGTCTGGGCCCCGACAACGTGGAGGAGCTGTTCGAGGGCTGCGACCTGGTGGTCGACGGCGCCGACAACTTCGCGACCCGCTACCTCGTCAACGACGCCGCGGTCCACCTCGGCCTGCCCAACGTCCACGGCTCGATCCATCGCTTCGAAGGCCAGGTCGGCACGTTCCATCCGCGTCACGGCGGCCCGTGCTACCGCTGTCTGTTCCCGAGCCCCCCGCCCGCCGAACTCGCCCCCAACTGCGCCGAGGCGGGCGTGTTCGGCGTGTTGCCGGGCGTGATCGGTTGCCTGCAGGCGGTCGAGGCGATCAAGCTGCTGCTCGGCATCGGCGAGCCATTGATCGGTCGCCTGCTCAGCTACGACGCGCTTGCGGCGGGCTTCTTCGAACTGCGCCTCGAGCGGCGCGCCGACTGCCCGGTCTGCGGCGCGAACGCAGAGTTCCGCGGCTACGTGCTGGGGGGGGAAGCGTGTTCGACGACCTCCGACCGAGGCCGGGCGTGAACGGCCGCGTCTCCGTGACGGCGTGCCTCGCCCTGGCGTGGGCCGCGCTCCCGACTTCGGGTACCAGCCAACCCCCGGAAACCGCCGACGAGGTGCCGTCGGCCGAGCAACTGGTCCGGGAACTCGCCTCTGGCGACCCGCGAGTTCGACGCATCGCGGCGATCCGCGCCGCGATGCGCCTGGCGATCGGCCGCGACGCAGCCCTCGTCGCCTCCCTGCAGGAACACGCGCGCACCGACTGGGCCTTGCCCTGGCCGCGGCGCCGGAGCCACTCCACGCGCGGGTCCGCGAACGGGTCACCCCACTGCTGGACCTCGAGTTCGGCGGCGCCCGGCGCACCGCGATCCGCGCGCTGGCCGGCACCGGCGACCTCCGATCCGTCGCCCGACTGCTGCAGGTCCTGGCGAACGAGCCGACCTACGAGTTCCGCCGCGAGTTGGTCCAACCCCTCGGCTCCCTCGGTCACGAGTTCGCGGCCGAGCCGCTGGGTCGCATCGCGATCGAAGCGGAAGACGAGCCGCTGCGCCGGGCCGCCGTGACCGCACTCGCCCAGATCGGCCACGTGCTCTGCGTGGAACCATTGGATGCAGCGCTCGCCACCCACCCCGACGACGCCGAACTGGTCGTGCAGGCGCTCTGGGGTCTCGGCCGAACGGGAGATCGAGCGGCCCTGCCGGTCCTCGCCCGGTACCTCGACGACCCACGGATCCAGAACCAGGAAGCGACCGTGAGCTTGGTCCACGGCTTTCCGTGGAACGTCCGCCTCGCGGACGTCGCGGCCTGGGCAGCGCTGACGGTGCACGACGGTGAGCCACCGTGCGCGGAATCGGCACTGTCGTCCTTCCCGAATGTCGACGAGGTCTACGACGCGGCCACGCGCCAGGAACTCGCGGCGCGGATCCGCGGCTGACTGCGGTCACCGGAAGTCGGCGATCAGGCATCCCACCGCTTCGGTAACCGGCACCGCCGGCTCCTCGCCGGCCAGGATCGCGTCGAGCGCCTCGCGCAGATCCCGGTGGTTGGCCGCCGGACGCCGCGTGCCGAGCTGCGCGAAACGGTCGTCGATGCGACCTCGGTAGCGTTGCGCGCCGGTGTCGTCGTGCACCGAGACCTCGGGCGTGACCTCGACGCCGGTCGCGGCCACCAGCCGGTGCTGGGGATCGCGGAGCACCGTGGCGCCGTGACCGTACTCCGCCGCGTGCGCGCGCGCCGCGACGTCGTCGACGTCGGGATCGACGTGGACCAGGAACATGCGCACGCCGCGCGCTCCGTACTCGCGGCGGATCGCCTCGATCTCCGGCGCGCACTTGTTCGCGATCGGGCAGTCGGTGGTCACGAAGACCAGCACGTTCAGTTCGCCCGGTGCGGCGCGCAGCGGAGCGACGAGCGAACCATCGACCGCGGGGCAGGTGACGGCAACCGGCTCGTCGGGAGCACGGCAGCCGGCGAAGAGCGCCGCGGCGACCGCGAAGACGACCCGCGACTCAATCCTCACGACCCCGTCCTCCCAACGCATCGGCGACCGCCTCGAGTTCCTGCGCGTCGATCGCGCCATCGCCGTTCGCGTCGAAGCGCTCGAAGCCGCGGCGCAGCCGCTCGGGGCACTCCTCGCGGGTGATCCGGCCGTCGCCGTCGGCATCGGCCATGCGGATCCGTGACAGCAACGTCGCACGGAGTGCGCTGCGAGCGCCGTCGCCACGCAACGCCTCGCGGTTCTTGGCTCCGATCGCCCGCTCGAGCGCCCGATGGTCACGGACCTCCTTCGCGACCAGCAGCAGGGTCACGCTGCCCATCTCGTCGGTCGACTGCAGACCCCAGCCGATCCGCCGTGGTGGATCGAACGGGTTGTTCGGGTTGTCGGCCGAGTTGTCATAGCGGATGCGGACGTCGACGCGGGTGCCCGCGGGCAGGTCGACGGGCTCGACGTACTGGTAGCGGTTCTGCCAGTCGAAGTCCCAATCATCGATCAGGAAGATCGACTCGGGCTCCGCGCCGGGCCGGCTCACCGTCAGCTCCATCTCCTTGCAGATCATGTGGGCGTGGCCGCCGACGGTGACGCCCAGGCAATCGACCGGCAGCTCGAACGAGTCGCGCAGCTCGAAGTCGCTCGCGCCCGCCGGCACGTCGAGACCCGCCGCCACCCCGAAGCGCGGCGGGAGCTGCAGGCCGACCATGTGGTGCGCGGGCGGCGTGTCGGTGAAGTAGAGACCGAGCGTGGTCCGCTCCTGCTCGGCCTTGCCCGACGGGTGCAGGTGGCTGCGCAGGATCAGGTCGGCGCCCGCGGGCACGCGCCGCGCGAGCCCCATCGGCAGGTGCTGCGGCATGCCTCCCACCGCCCAGCCACCGAGACCCGAGGTGCTCTCGCCGATGCCCTGGCCGCGCATGCCGTCGAAACCGGGCTTGCCGTCCTGGCCGTCCAGCCGCCGCGCCTGACCGTCGGTGTCGAAGCCGAAGATGATGTGGTGCAGTGCCGCGCGCGAGCCGGGTCGGACCTCGATCGCGGTGAGCCAGCGGTCCTCGTCGAGGCCGAGCGGCACGACGAAGTTGCGGTAGACGTCGGGTCCATCGGCGGGCACCGGGTAGGCCTCGGCCATCGACACCACGAGGTCGGGCTCACCGAGCTGCCAGCCGCCGTCGGGGAAGGTCGGCTCCGGTGGTGCCTTCGCGGGATCGCCTTCGAGGCGGCCGCCCTCCAGCCAGGCGGCGAGCGTCGCCAGCTCGTCGTCGCTCAGCCGGTCGGCACCGACGAACTCGCCATGGCCCTCGACCGGGTGCCACGGCGGCATGTAGCCGCGGCGGGTGACCTGCACCATCATCCGCGCGCGCTTCCTGCAATCGTCGTAGGTGCGGAGCGCGAAGGGTGCGACCTCGCCCTCGCGGTGGCAGCGCACGCAGTGGTCGAACACGATCGGGGCGACGTGTTCGTGGAAGGTGGTCGTTGCGGTCGGCTCCTGGGCCAGGCCCAGGGGCGCGAGCAACAGCAGGTATGCAGCGGTCTGGTAGCGCATCGTGGTGGATCGGTTCTTCGAGGCCGCCGATCGTGGGCGGCCCACTCCGGGTCCGGTCGGCGTTCCGAAGCGATGACATTCACGTTACGGGGGTCGCCGCCGCGCGGGCCGGGTCCGATCATCGGGCGATGCACGGATCCCCGCGACCCGGTCCCGCATCGCTCCTGGCGGTCGCGGCAGCAGCTCTCGCCCTCGCTGCATCGATGGCCGCGCAGGAGGTTCCCTGGCCACGGCCGGTGGTCGAGGCCTCGCCGGTCCAGACCTGGGACTTCGGTGCCGAGGTCCGACCGTCCCCGGCCGAGGACTGGCGCCTGGTGAACGCCGTGGGCGGAGCCGACGAGGGCTTCTTGCGCATCGACAGTGCAGGCGAGGATCCGTACCTGATCGGTCCGGTCTTCGAGGCGCTGAGCGGTGAGTTCCTGGTCCGCGTGGTCTCGACGTCGACGATCCCCGGGACCAACGCGATCTACTGGTCGACGGCGGCGACGCCGGGGTTCGCGGAGTCACGCCGCGCCGACGACACGCAGGGGGTGCTGCGCATCGAGGACGGCTGCGCGGTGCGCGAGATCGTGCTCGGGCAAGTCGAGGGCCTGAGCCAGATCCGCCTCGACCCGGGCTCCGGTCCGGGTACGGCGCGGCTGAAGCGACTCGAACTCGTCGCACTGCGACGGGCGGACCTCTGGTGCGAGAGCCTCCGCTCCTGGACCGGCGACGGCGGCTCGGGCGCCCGCGTCGCCCTGCGCAACAGCGGCAAGGACTATCTGCCGCTACTCGGAGAGGAGTTCCCGCTCGCGCCAGGTGGCCTCCGCGAGATCTCCTTCAGTCAGGACGAGGGCGGCATGTTCGCCGAGTTCCGGCTCGACGAGTTCCTGCCAGAGCCAGCGCGGCGGGCAATCCACCCCCATGCGTTCGGGTCCGGCCATATCGACCTCCACGAACCGACCGACCTCGCCGGTGACCTCGTCGCTCGGGCGCTTCCCGACGGACTCTGGCTACGCCGTGGCGGACTGCGTCTCGAAGCCGCGCGCGACGGTCTCGGTGCGGTGCTCCACGACGGACGGGAGGTCCACGCGATCCTGCATCCGATCGCGCTCCACGACGGCCTCGCGGTACGGTTCCGATGCCGCACGGACGGCGACGTCCTGCATCTCGAATCCGAGTCGGTCAACGGCTCGATCCGACTGCTCGACGGCTCCCAGGTCGACGTCCACCTCACCGCTACCGGTGCCGGCGACATCGAAGGCCCAGTGGTTCGTACCGCCGAGCCACACCTGCGCGCGGTCCTACCAGGCGTGGAGTTCCTGAGCCGCCGCGAGCCCTCGTCCTCGGACCGGGACTGCGAGACCGCCGCTCGGCTTCGGTTCGCTCCGGACCCGCGATGGATCACCTGGCCATTCGCAGCCATCGAGACCCGGGTCGATCTCGGACTGATCCGGACCAACAGCCCCATTCCGTCCCGAACCCTCGCGGTCGCCTGGCGCCCCGCGATCCTCCAGCCGGTGTTCTCCGCCCCCGACCGCTACGACGGCCGCGCCGGCGCCCGCTTCGCGCTGCGTGGCCGCGCGATCCACGCCCGCCTCGACCTCGGCGCGAAGGACCTCGACGACGCGATCCTGCGCGGCGTCCGTGCGCTCCGCCTGCCCGACCCACCCGACGACGGCCTCGGCGCCTTGGCCTGGAAGGACCTCTGCCGCACCGCGCTCACCGGCCCGCTGTCCGACCCGGCCCAGGGCTGGGGCCACTGCGCCGAACCCCGCTGGCCACGCCAGCCCTACGTCGACTTCGCCTCGGCGCTGTGGCGACTCGACGGCACCTGCCCACCGCTGCCCGGCGACCGGCCCCAGGTACCCGGCGGCGCCCACCTCCACGACGACGCCGCCTGCCTCGTGGGCCTGAACCCGCTGCTGTGGATGCGCCACCTCCGCGCCGAAGCGGTCCGCTTGATCGGCGAGCAGCAGGACGACGGGCAGTACGAGTACTCCGGCCCCTACCTCCGCGGCCACTTCGAGCACGACCCCTACGCCTCCGGCTACGGCGGTGAGCGCGCCGCGCGACTCCTCGAGATCGCCCGCGTCCTCGGCGACGACTCCGCGCTCGAAGCCGGCCTCCGCGCGCTCCGCGCCCTCGACCGCCACCACACCCCGCGCGGCGCACAGACCTGGGAGCTGTCGCTGCACACTCCCGACATCCTCGCCGCGGCCCACCTGGTCCGCGCGCACGTCCAGGCCTTCGAACTCACCGACGACCCGAAGCACCTCCAGAAGGCTCGGCTCTGGGCAACCCGCGGCCTGCCGTTCGTCTACCTGCGCAAGGACCGCGACGTGATGCCGTACGCCACCATCGCGGTGTTCGGCGCTACCAACTGGCAGGCGCCGGTGTGGTTCGGCCAGCCGGTGCAGTGGTGTGGGCTGGTCTACGCCGACGCGCTGGCCCGCCTCGCCGCACACGACGACGACCCGCTGTGGCGGCAGGTCGCGACGGGCATCCTCGCCGCCGGCCGCGCGATGCAGTACCGCGACGGCCCCCTCGCCGGCTGCCTGCCCGACCTCTGGCTCCTCCCCGACCGCGCCGACGGTGGCGACGGAATCGGCGGCGGCCCGTCGATCAACCCCATCGCTCTGCTCCACCTCGACGCCCGGCTGCGCGGTCAGCCCTGGCAGATCCACACCGCACGGCGCGAGGTCGATCCGGGCGCGCGCGGCTTCCACGTCGCCACTCCCTACCCGGTGGACTGGAACCGCAAACTCGAGACCTTCGTGGTGCGCAAGCCCGACGACGGCTCCTACTACTCGTACGTCGTCGACGGAACGCGAACGGGCCGGACCAACGCGCGGCTGATCCGACCCGACGATTGACTCACCCTTCGCTCGTCGCTCGTGGCGCCCGCTCACCAGCGAGTCGTACCCGGGATGTGCGGGCCGGCCTGACCCGGCGCATACAGATCGCCACGGATCCGCGGACTCCAGTTGTTGAACCGGGCCCGATTGATCATCGCCCGCTGCTGCTCCAACTGGTGGTCGATGATCACCGGCTCGACGCCCGGGTCGGACTCGGTGGTCGCCTCGGCGGCGAGCGCCCAGCTCCAGCCGTTCGGATCCAGGTGCGCGTCGTTGGTGCGCGCCTTGATCTCGGTGACGTAGCCGTGGTCGGGCCAGAACGGGTAGCCGACCGGGTTCACCAGGCGGACGGCGGTGCTGCCGGCGACGTTGCCCTCGCTGTCGAGCACGTCGAGCCACACCCAGGCGTCGCGCTTCACCTCGTCGGTGGTGTTCTGGTAGTGGATCCGCGCCTGCAGGTAGACGTCGCCCGGCCAGCCGACCAGCTCCCAACGCCGCACGGTCACCCGACCCACGCCTTCGAAGTCGAAGACCTGCTCCTTGTGCCCGGCGCGGAACAGCTCGGCCTTCTGCGCCTTCAGGTCCTCGTAGGGCGCCATCGCCTCGGCGACCCGCTGCTCGTACGGCTTGACCGGCGGCAGCTGCTGGCAGCCCGTCAGCAGCATCGACGAGCCGAGGGCCAGGGCGGACGCGAACAGCGGCAGGTTGCGCGGCATCATGCGTGACATCTTAGGGACTCCGATGGCGGACACGATCGCGGGAACGCTGCGCTCCCACGCGGTTTGTCCGTAGGACGGATCCGGCGGGAGCAACCTGCATGCCGATTCGGAGATCGGGGAAAATCACCGCCGGCCGCGCGCCCGGCTGCCTCCGTAGACGGCTGCCATGCAACGCCTTGCAGCCTGCCTCGTGCTCCTCGCCGCGTTGTTCCCGAGTCTCGGGAACCCCGCCCTCGCCCAGGCCGACGCCCCGCCGGGTGCGCCAGCCGTCCTGCCGCCGGGACACCTCGTCGTCCTCGGCCAGGCCGACGCCAGCGTCACGGTGATCGACACCGCGACCGGCAAGACAGTCGCCAGTCTCGAAGCGGCGGTCGCCCCGCACGAGGCGGTCGCGCTGCCCGACGGCAGCTCGGTCTGGATCATGCTCTACGGCGACCGGCAGACCATCGGCAGCGAGCTGCTCGAACTCCGCCTTGACGGCGACGAGGGTCCCCGCCTGGCTCGGACCTGCGACGTGGCCCCGTTCAGCCGGCCGCACGGCTGCGCGGCCGCGGACCCGAAGCACCTGTGGTTCACCTCGGAGACCACCCGCAACCTGGTTCGATTCGACGTCGCCACCGGCCGCGTCGACCGCGCGGTCGGCCACGGTGGCGGTGCCGGCCACATGGTCGCCCTCGACGCCGCCCACGACCGCGCCTTCGTCGCCAACATCGTCTCGCGCGACGTGGTCCGACTCGCGCTCACGCCGAGTTTCGCCCCCGACAGCGTGCTGCGCCGCGCCCTCGACGACCCCGCACCCGAAGGCCTCGCCGTCACCCCGTCCGGCGCCGAGGTGTGGCTCGGCCACCGCCAGAACGGCGTGCTCGCGGTGGTCGACGCGAAGTCCATGGAGCTCTCCGGCCGCCTGGAGATCGGCGGCCTGCCGTTCCGCCTGTGCTGCCCGTCAGACGAGCTGGTGCTGGTGACCGACGCGACCGGCGGCACGCTGGTGTTCGTCGACGCCCCGGCGCGCGAGGTCACTGCCCGCGTCGCACTCGGTGACACGCCGACCGGCATGACCCTGTCGCCCGACCGACGCTTCGTGGCGGTGTCGATGGCGGGCGAGAACGCCGCGGTGGTCGTCGATGTCACGTCCCGCGAGGTCGTCGCCCGCTACGACGTCGGCCAGAATCCGGACGGCATCGCCTGGGCACCGCCCCCCGCCGGGTAAGCCACGGCGACGGTCAGGCGTTGACGACCACGCTGCCGCGCAGCGTCTCGCCGACCCGCTCCAGCGCCGGCCAGGGCAACAGTCCCAACTGGTGGATCACCGTGCCGACTCCACCGTGCACGCGGATCGTCTTCAGCGTCTGCGCCAGATCGCGCGGCGCGGTGAAGGCCGGCGCCTTGGGCTGCAGCACCGCGCGCACCCGTGCCTGGTCGGTCGGCTGACCCGACCACTCCTTGGCGATCTCCTGCGGCGTCTCGTCGACGTGCTCGATCACCACCTCGTCGACGTGGTTGGCGATGACCTTCAGCGGCGCGCCGACCGCGTCGCCGGCGAACAACGAATGGAAGTGGGCGTGCAGCACGATCCGCACCCGGCCGTGGACCGTCGAGCGGATCTGGCGGAGGAGCTGCATGTAGACCGACAGCCGGTGGCTCCACAGCGCGAACAGCACCGCCTCGCCGAGCTCGCGCTCCAGGCGACGGAACGCTTCGGCGGGACGCAGGGGCCGCGGCGGCGACATCGGGTCGGAGCCCATCAGCCGCTGACGGACCAGCTCGCCGACCTTGGTGCGGATGGACGCGGTGTCGAGGCCGGTGCGCGCCATGCTGTCACAGCAGGTGTCGCAGAAGCACACCGACAGCAGGAACTCCGCGTAGGTGTCGCGCGGCAATGCGGAGTCCATCGGGTCGACCGCGGCGCGTGGGCCGAGGAAGCCGAGCGACTGCAGCTCGATCGCCTCCAGGCCGTCGTGGTCGGCGAGGGCGTCGATCAGTCCGAGCGCGTAGCGCTGCACCTCGCTGCGCGCCGGGCACAGCGCCTCCAGGTGGCGGTGGCCGAAGCAGTCGACCATGCAGGAGGTCGGGTGCTGGCGTCCCAGCCGCGGCTGGTGGAGTGGTCGCGCCCAGGCCCACGGCTTCAGACCGGCGCGGCGCAGTTCGACGATCGCCGCTTCGAGCGGAGTCGCGCTGCCGGGCTGGACCACGGTCGACGCACGCGCGGCCAGCGGGCCATCGTGAGTCGGCGGGCGGAAGTGCACCACGCCGTCCTCGAGTTCGCGGATCGGCCCGTCGGGACACCACGGCACCACCTGCCGCCCGCCAGCTTCGGTCACCGCCACCGCCACCTCGTCGAAGCCGAGGTCGCGCAGGCGCATCAGGCCGCCGTGGCCGACCAGGGCTTGGACGTCGCGGGGGTGGGCGTGGATCGCGTGGTGCATCGGAGCGGCGACTGGAAGGGGACTCGTCCTTCATCGGCGCGCGCCCCGCTCCGGGTGAACCCCCGAACCCGAACCGGTCAATCGCGGTCGGTCAGTCGGACGAACACCACGCGGCTGGATTCCGAGAAGCGCGTCGTGGTGGCGATGGCCAGGGACCTGCCGTCCGGGCCGCCGAGCGCCATCCCGGTGACCGATGCAAGGTGGTGGTCGACCGGGATCGGCCACTCGGCGCGGCCGAGCCGCTCACCCGCGGGACCGAGGAACTGCAGGCCGCCGTGCGATCCGATCAGCAGGGTTCCCGAAGCCCACGGACCGGGCCCGTCGCCGAGCACCTCGATCGGCCCGCATCGGTCGACGCCGGGGAGCACGCTCGGGTCGCGGAGCCGACCGTTCCGATCCCGCCGGAACGCGATCAGGCGACCGGCCGAGCCGGACCAGTCGACCACGTAGACGCGGTCGCCGCCGGGACTGACCGCCACGGCGTCGGGGGCCTTCAAGTCCTCGTCGGCGATCCGGACGACCTCGCCACTCCGCTCGATGCGATACAGCCCCCCGAGCCCCGAGTTCGGCGGTGGTCCCTCGAGATCGGACAGCAGCGACATGCCGTCGCCCTTGTCGGTCAGCCACAACGCACCGTCCGCATCGAACGCGACGTCGGCGGGCATGTGGAACCGGGCTCCGTCGAAAGCGCCGGCGACCACGCGCCGACGACCGGACCCCGGTTCCCAGGACACGACCGAGCGGCTGTCCGACTCGACGAGGCGCAGCACGCCGTCGGCGCCAACGATCATCGACCGAGGAGACCCGAGCCCGGTCGCCACCGCCCGGATCGCGTCGGGGTCTTCGAGGTCGTAGAGCACCCCCTCCCCATCCAGTCCCAGGAACCGCGAGCGACGTGGATCCCAGGCCAACGCGACCAGCGGAGCGCCGACATCGTGGGTCGAGACGATCCGCAGATCGACCACGCGGTCGGCCGAACCGCTCGGCGTGCTGCACCCCACGAGGACCAGCAGCAGGCAGAGCCACCCCGCCATCCGCGCGTTCATTCGACCTCCACCGTCACCGGACAGTGATCGCTCCCCTCGACGTCGCACAGGATCCGCGCGTCCTTCACCCGCGGCAGCAGCTCCTCGTTCACGCAGAAGTAGTCGAGCCGCCAGCCGATGTTCTTCTCGCGCGCGTTGTGCCGGTAGCTCCACCAGCTGTAGACGTCGGTCACGTCCGGATTGCGCTGCCGCCAGGTGTCGACGTAACCGGCCTTCAGGAACTCACCGAACCACTCGCGCTCGGCCGGCAGGAACCCGGGGTTACCGGTGTTCTGCTTCGGACGCGCCAGGTCGATCTCCTGGTGCGAGACGTTGTAGTCGCCGCCGAGTACCACGTGCCGCCCGGCCTTGCGTTGCTTCGCCAGGAACCCCAAGAGCCGCTTGCCGAAGCCCAACCGGTAGTCGATCCGCTTGCCGGCCTCCTGCGAGTTCGGGAAGTAGGCGCTGCCATAGAGCACGTCGCCGTAGCGGGCCCACAACACCCGCCCCTCGCTGTCGTATTCCGGATCACCGATCCCCTCGATCCACTCGTCGGGCTCCTTGCGCGCATAGATCGCGACGCCGCTGTAGCCCTTCTTCTCCGCATGGTGGAAGCGGCTCACGTAGCCCGGCACCTCGCGGATCTTCTTCGGCAGGTCGTCGGCGCGGGCCTTGGTCTCCTGCAGCAGACAGAGGTCGGGACCGGTGGCGGAGAGCCACTCGACGAAGCCCTTGCGGGCCACGGCCCGGAGGCCGTTGACGTTCCAGGAGATGCTCAGCATGGCGGCAGGCGCGCCATCTCACGCCGGCATCCCGCCGAGTGCAAAGGCCGATCGGGATCGTGCCGCGGCTTGCGAACCCAGGATTCGCTCGCCATCGTCTTCCGCCCCCGGCTCCCGCCGCAACCTTCCTCCTGTCGATGCGCACCCTCCCGACCACCCTCCCCGCCCTCGCGCTGCTGTGCGGCGCAACCCTCCTGGCACCGACGCTCCGCGCCCAGGACGAGGAGTCCCACGACCCGGCCGCCGCCCAGGCCGCCCGGGTCGCGGCCGGCACCCTACGAGTCCTCGGTCAACCGGTCCGAAGCCACGGCTCGATGATCAGCAGCGTGCAGTTCCACCCGAACGGCAGGTCCTGCGTCTCGGCCGGCTGGGATCGCGCGGCCCGCCTCTGGAATCTGGACGGCGAACGCGCGTCGCGCATCCTGCCGGTGGACGGCATCGCGTACTTCGCGGCGTTCTGCGGCGCAGGCCATGGCCGCGTGGTCGGCAGTGGGACCGACGACATCCTGCGCATCTGGGACGCGAAGACCGGCGAGCAGGTCGAGACGCTGACCCCCGAGCAGGGCCCGCGGCGCGGCGGCGTGTCGCCCGACGGGTCGCTCCTGGTCCTGGCCTACGACGAGACCGACCACGTCGATCTGTTCGACGTCTCCAAAGGTCTCGAGAAGGTCGGCGAGCTGACCTGCGAGGGCTCCTCGAAGAACAACTTCGCCTGGTCGCCCGACGGCAAGTACCTGGTGGTCGGCGGCATCCTGCCCTCCAAGGTGTGGATCTTCGACGTGGCCGAGCGCAAGGAGGTCGCCACGATCGAGCCCGACAAGATGCCGAGTTCGCTGGCGGTGCGCGCCGATGGCGGTGCGCTGGCGATCGGCGGCTACGACGTGCTGACGGTCTGGTCGTTCCCCGAGCCCGGCGACGAGCCGACCGACTCGGTGAGCGGCTTCGACGCCTCGCTGTTCGGCCTGCAGTTCGTCTCCGACGAGGAGGTGCTGTTCGGCGACTCCGACGGCGGCATCACCCGACTGCACTTCGCGGGCGACGAACCGCACATCGTCTGGCAGAGCGTCGAGCACCGTGACACGGTGGCCGACCTGTCGATCGCGGCCGGGATCGTGGTGAGCGCGTCGTCGGACACCACCGTGCGGTTCTGGAACGTCGATGACGGAACCGAGGTGCTGCGACCCGAGGGCAATCGCGACATGGTTCAGGCGGTCGCATTCAGCGCCGACGGCAAGACGTTGATCGCGGGTGACTACGGCAACGTGGTCGCGGTGTACGACGCGGCCAAGGCCACCCTTCGCAGCAGCGAGATGGTGCACGGCAACTCGGTCAAGGTAGTTGGGGTCCGCGAGGACGAGCTGGTGTCGGTGGCGGCCGACGGGACCTTCGCGCGCTTCGACCCGAAGACCGGGGCGGTCCGCGCGACCGGCGAACTCGACTGTGCCGAGGACTCCTACCTGATGGGTGGCGCGGTCCACCGCGGCGAGCTGTGGGGCGGCTATGCCGACGGGCAGGTGCGGATCCAGGCGCTCACCGACGGCACGACGCGCGCCGCGTTCGACCTCGACAGCGAGGAGTCGGTCGCCGACCTCGCGGTCTCGCCGGCGGGTGACCGGATCGTGGTCCGGGACGTCGCCGGCCAGGTGACGCTGCGCAAGGCGCCCGATGGCGAGCAGATCGCCGAGCTGTTCCAGCTCGAGGAGGACGGCACCACCGAGTCGGCATTCCTCGGCGCCGAGCGGGTCGTCACGGTCGACTCCGCGGGGACCCTGCGCATCCACTCGGCGGTCGACGGCGCGCAGATCTTCGAGGGCACGCTGGTCGACGAGGACGACACGGTCCAGTCGCTCGCCGCGACCACCGCCGGCGGTGGGCAGATCGCGGTCGGCACGATCGGCAACCTGATACTGCTCGACGGAGACGGCAAGGTCCTCGGCTCCACGCCCGACTTCGAGTCGATCCCGACCTCGATGGCCTTCTCGCCCGACGGCAAGGTCCTGGCCACCGGGATGATCGACGCGACGACGCTGCTCTGGCAGGTCGCGGCGCTGCGCGACTGACGAGAAGTGCGAGGGCCGCGAGGTGCGAGGGCCGCGACGCCGTTGCGGCCCACCATGCCCACGGCGACGATGTGCCGATGAGCACCGCGCCCGGAGAGACCTCGGCAGAGAACCCGTCGCTGTGGGTTCGCGAGGCCCCCGCCCTCGCCCCCGAACGGCCACCGCTTCCCGACCGCGCCGACGTGGTGGTGGTCGGCGGCGGGATCGCCGGCGTGTCGGCATCCTGCGCGCTGGCTCGGCTCGGGGTCGGCTGCGCGCTCCTCGAAGCCGGCACGATCGCCAGCCGGGCCAGCGGCCGCAACGACGGCCAGATCCTGCTGGGCCTCGGCGAGCACTACAACCGCATCGTCGGTCAGTTCGGTCGCGAGCAGGCGCGGGTCCTGTGGCACTCGATCCAGGACAACCACGAGGCCTTGCGCGGCGAGCTGGACGACGCGGGCATCGACTGCCACCTGGAGCGCGCCGGCGGCCTGCGACTCGCCGAGACGCCGCACGAGTGGACTGAACTCCAAGACGCCGCCGCGTTGCTCGCCGAAGACGGCATCGAACACCAGCTCCTCGACGCCGACGTGCTACGCGAGGTCTTCCCGCTCGCCGAGCAGTTCCACGGCGCACTCCGCCTGCCGGGCGAAGCGGTGGTGCAACCGGCCGCGATGGTCCGCGGCCTGGCGCGGGTCGCTCGCGAGCACGGTGCGACCATCCACGAGCACGCCAGGGTCGCGCGCATCGAGACCCACGGCTCCGAGCACCGGATCACGCTCCAGGACGGTCGCACGATCGCCGCCACCGCGGTGGTCCACTGCACCTCGACCCTGGCCCGCGAACTCGACGAGTCCGGCTTCCTCGCCCGCAACCTCTTTCCGTTCCGCGGCCAGATCATCGCCACCGACCCGCTACCAGACGACCTCGCCAGAGCCTTCCCGCCCTACGCGATGTCGAGCAACTTCTGCTACGAGTACTTCCGCATGCACGACCGCCGCTACGTGGTCGGCGGCATGCGTTGGAGCGTGCCAGGCGAAGAGCAGGGTCTGCTCGACGACGACAACCACAACGAGCAGATCACCCACAACCTGCGGGACTGGACCGCGCGCCACTTCCCACCGCTGGCCGACGTGCCGACGCCGCACGTGTGGACCGGGATCATGGCCGGCACCGGTGACGGCCTGCCGCTGTGCGGGGCCCTGCCCGGCGCGCCGGGAGTGTTCGCGCTGTGCGGCTTCAATGGATACGGCTTGAGCTTCGCGTGGCTGGCGGGACGCAGCCTGGCCGAGCAGGTCGTCGAGGGCCGCGCGAGCGATCCGGGCGCCGCGTTGTTCGCACCGCGGAGGTTCGTGTGAGCGCGGGCGCGAAGGTCGCCCAGCGGCTCGCCGGCCGACTCGTCTTGCTGGCTCTGCTGGCGATGACCGGGGGCTGCTTCACGACGTTGGCCTGGGGCGGCGATCCCTTCGACGACGAGGACCGCGGCTCCCGTCCGGCCAATCGAGACGACGACGGCCCGAGCCTCTGGGAGAGTCTCGCACTCACCCCGTTCACCCTGGTCCTGGACGCGATCACGATGCCGGTGCAGCTCTTCCTGCTCTCGGACGACGACGACGACGACCGCTCGAGGTCGCGCCGCGACCGGTCGCGCGCCGCGACGGGCTCGCCGAACACGCCGGGTACTACCCTGCGATCGCATTAGGAGCCAAGTCGCCATGCCTCGCCGCCCCCGTTCGGTTCTCTGCCTGGCCCTGCTCTGCACGGCACTGCTCCTGCTGCCGGGCTGCACCACGCAGATGCTCTGGGGCAAGGATCCCTGGTGCGACGACGACGCGCCCTACGGCCACGCACCGATGTGGCAACGCCTCCTGCTCACGCCGTTCGCGGTGGCCTGGGACTGCGTCACGCTCCCTGCGCAGTTGGTCTTCCGCAGCTTGACCGACGACGACGACATCTCGATCGGCGGGAGGAAGAAGGACCGAGGCGAGGACCCGGGCCGGATCAACACGCCGGGGACGAAGGTCATCTCGCACTGACGCCGGGCTCAACGACCGGCAGGAGAACAGTTCGCCGTGATCTCCACGGTCGTAGACCGACCGGGCAGCACAGTCACCGGAATCCGGGCAACTCCGCCCATCGGCGCGAGCGTGAGGGCCAGCTCCGTCCCGGCCACCGGCTCGGACGGACATGCCACCGTCCCCATCCGTCCGTCCGCGCTCTCGGCGTGGGCCAGCCACGGTCCCGCCCCAGCCACGGTCCCGCCCCATGGACGAGCAGCACCACCCGTCCGTAGGCGCCACTCCGCGCGGAGTCGATCGGCAGTCCGGCGACGCCCGCGTCGCGCACGCGAACGACGACTGCCCGAGCCGCAAGCGCCTCGAGCTGCATCGATACCTCCGAGCCGCGATTCCCTCGATGCACCGAACGGGCTTGCCCTGCCCCGCGGCAAGACCCGCGACCCGTTCGCAAGCCGATCTCAGAGACCGAGCCCACCCGTGTATCCGTAGCTGTTGAAGCTACCGAAACCGTAGATGTACACGCCCAGGGGGTTCGGGCCAGAGAGCGTGTGACTCCCCGGGGCCACGGTGAGTCGGGCACCGCTGAATCCCTGCGTGCCGATGGGTGAGAACTCGGTCGCGAGCACCGGAACGCCATCGAGCAGGACCAGACCGTTCTCGGCATCCTGCGTCGGCGCGATGACGTTCATGTGGTGCGTCGAGAATGCACCCACCGCCGTGGCGACCGTGTACGAGCGACGGAACTGGGCCGTATCGCTCATGAGCATGAAGAACGGATCGCCCGTGACGCCATCGAACCTCGTCCCATTCGAATACTGCCCCACCAGGACCGGCCGATCGGCGGTGATCTCGTTCTCGCCATCCAGAATGAGTTCACGGAACTCGCCGGCCTCCAGCGTGAATACGGAGTTCACGGGCCCGGCGACGCGCACCTGCGTCGCATCCTCGCTGGCGAGAATCCGCACCGTATCTCCGTTGCGGCGGGTGGCGAGCGACACCGTGTAGAAGCTTCGACCCCAGGCCTCGATCGGCGGCAGCTGTTCGGTCAAGTGATCGCAGGCCGACTGGTTCGACGGAACGTTGGAGCAGAGGGAACCACTGAAGACAGCGATAGGCCCGTCGGCCGAGATCTCCGTGCCGGTCAGGTCGATGCTCCCGAACGCGCCTTGCAGCTGGTAGACATCGAGAGCATTGACCGTCACATTGTAGGGAACTCCCGCCGCACGAATCCCGGTGGATTGGCTCGGAGTGATGGTCAGCGTGGTGTTGTCGCGCTCCGCAACCACCGCAAACTGCGACAGCCTCGGGCTCCCGATGTAGGCGAGCACTCGGTACTCGCTTCTCAGCGCGGTCGTACGCAACCCGGCGAACGCGTCCGAGGTATCGGACTCGACGTTGAATCCGTAGACGGAGAAGTCGACGTCGGCGGTTATCCGAAGACCCTTGTTCTCGACGCCGTCGCTCGCCGTCACCTGCGGATTGGCACTCGTGAGACTACGAACATCGACAGAAGTGGTCTGTCCGGCCACCAGCGGCACCTGCTGATCGATCCCGAGCGTCGGATTCTCGATGCGCGCCGTTCCATTGGCCACCGTGGAGAAGACCAGCGAGAGACTCGAACGGAGCGGTTGCAGGTTCTCCTGGAAGCACACCAGGTACGCTCCGCTCTGCAGGGTGATGTCACCCACATCGGTGACGCCCCCGAACACCACCGGCGTCGCCGGACTGCGTCCATTGAAGAAGTTGCCGCTCCGAGTCGCCGAGGCCAACACTTCGATGTCGCCGAACACGGTCTGAACACCCGGGATCGTGAAACGCCCGTCCGCCGCACTGGTGCCGGTGGCCCCTCCGGCGGTCGAGAGTGCCGCGCCAGCGAGCGGCATACCGTCCGGATCGAGCACCCGGCCGATGACCTCCGTGAGGGGGTCGGGGATCACCGTAGCCGACACGGCCCGCCGCGTGGTGTTCGGAACCGAGTCGGTGGCCGTCACGGTGAAGGTCAGATTCGACACCCCCGTCGGCACCGTGTAGGAGAGCTGGAACGGTCCGCGCATCAGAACGACGCGCGTGCCGTCGCTCACCTCGAGCACGACATCGGCAAGCAGGCCGTCATCCATGACGTCGGCGCGGAACAGAATGACCTGCCCCTCGACCAGGGTCTGATTGTCCGCCGGGAATCGGATATCCACGGTCGGTGGGGACTCCTCGGGCACGAGCGGATTGCCGTCCAGGCCATCCCGGATCCCGTCACCGTCGGTATCCGGATCGTTGGGTATCGTGCCGAGATCGAATTCCTGGAGATTGGTGAGACCGTCGCTATCGAGATCTCCGTTGGCATCGTTCCGATTCGGATCCAGACCGAACAGGATCTCCCACTCGTTCGGCATGCCGTCATTGTCGTTGTCGTCACTGGGGCCGACCGCGGAGAAGGTGACACTCGCGACATTGCCCTGATTGAGAGCGAATATCGTTACTCCACCGTTCGCGGTTCGATCGTTGCGCCCGGTGACGAGGCCGGCGGCATCGACCGTGGCCAGGTCCGGATTCGTGCTGAGGTAGGTGGTTCCGGTGCTGCGATCCGTGACGTCCTGATCGGGCCCCATTGCGAAGCTCGCCATGGTCGTCAGCTGAGCGGTCGCATTCCGCGGAAGGATGGAGATCGGCGCGCTGACCGAGATCGACGTCGGCACGGGATCGAGGCTTGCCGGCATGATCTCGTCCACGAAGACGGTCTGCCCGGGCACCAGCTCGAAGAATGGACTCTGCCCCGTCTCCAGTTGGCCGTCGCGCACGCACTGCACCCGCGCTCGCACCAACTGCGGGAGCACCCCTGTGTCTCTGGACTGAAAGACCGAGATGTTCGGTATGATGAAGCTCCCATCCGCTCGAACCTGGACCGTCTGATTGCCGACGGTGACCGTGCAGTCCGTCCCGAGGACGAAGGTCCCTTGGGCGCGGAGGCGTCCGTCGCAGACTGCGATAGTCGCGATGGCGAGGAAGGCGCCGGAGATAATCCGTTTCATAGACGTTTCTCGGGAGTGGAAGTCAGGACCTGCTCGAGGTCGTCGAGCAACTGCTCGGCCGACGGGTGGACGGTGTGATACTCGCGGACGACGCGTCCCTCGGCGTCGATCAGGAAGAACTGCGTGCCGTGCACGGCAACCAGGCCGCTGGATACGGTGAGTTCGAGACCGAGGGCCCGCTGCCAGGCACCGATCCCGTCACCGCCGGGCGTCACGAGTTGAAAATGCTCCGAGAGCGCGAGGCCATGCTGCGCCGCGGCCGCGACGAGCACGTCGGCATCGTCATGCGCGGGGTCGTAGCTCATGAGCGCGAGCCTCGTGCGTTCGACTTGGGGCGTCCGGGCGAGAGCGACCTGGAGTTCGCGCATGATCGCGAGCGTGACGCCGCACTTGCGTCGGTTCGAACACTGGGAGTAGAAGAAGCCGAGGACCGTGACCCGACCCTGCGGGTCGGGCAGAGTGAACGGAGCGCCCTCGGTGTCGCGCGCGCCGGTCTCCCCCGGCAAGGGACAGCTCGCGCGCTGTTCGACCGCGAGAAGTGGAGTCGCGAACAGCTCTGCCGCGTCCGAGGAGTCGGAGGTCTCGGCGACGGCACTGTCGCTGCAACAGGGTGCCGACGCAGGAGCCCCGGCCTCGACCGCGTAGGCGTCGCCATCTGCTCCCAGAGACTCCTCGCGACCGCATCCAGCCGAGAGGACGAGCGCCGCCGTGAACGTCAGCAAGACACGTCCCCGCCAGCAGTGCCGGTCCGCCACGGGCCTCATCGAAGGGCCTCCCGTGTAGCGGTCGCGGCCGCAATCGCGTCCGCACGCCGGTCGGGTCGTTGCAGATATGCGTTCACGGCATCCAGGGCGCGCGTTCGCGCCTGACCTTCCGGGGATACCGCCGCGATCGCCAGCAGCACCTCGCGGTGCGAGCTGCTGCGCTGGTCCGGCGGTGCGGTAACGCCCATGCGCAGGAACTCGACGAACGTCACGAAATGATCGAGTCGGTCGTCCTCGAGAATGCGCAGGAGGTCGTCGATCGCGAAGCGCCCGCCTGGACCGAGAGCGGCGACCGCCCGGGCCGCCCCAGCGATCTCGATGGGCGCCTCCGACGTGCGAAGCGTCTGCGTCAGCCACGGCCGCGCTTCCGGCGGAACCCCCACGACCGCGAGCGTCGCCAGTCCGTGGCCTCGCAGGTGCGCGACGACCACGCGATTCTGACCCTCGAAACGCGGGTCCGAAGCGTCCTTCAGACGCAGGAGCGCTCGCTGCACCGCCTCGGTGCCGACGCCTTCGCGCCGAAAGATCCGCAGCGCCGCGTCGAGCGCTTCCCCAGGCATCGCGAACCCCTCGCGTGACCAGAGCGTGAGCGCCGGACGGAGCATCGCGCTGCCCGCTCCGCTGCGCTCGTCGGCGAGCCGCGCGGCGTGCGGCAGAACCAGCGCACCACCGGTCGCGAGCCACTCCGCGACCGGCGCATCCCAGGCTGCATCCTCGGCGGAGAGCTGACCCGCGACCACCTCGAGACGCCGGGCGAGAGCGCCATCGGTACTCGCAGCTTCGGTATCGAGCCTTCCGAGGATCGCCTGCCCGATCGCCGGCTCAGACCAGCTTCGGGTCGTCATCGCCTCCAAGGCCGTGGCCAGGAGCGGCATGGGAGCTTCCCCGCCGAGGAGCGAGAGAAGCTCATTGGAAGCCCCCTGTGAGGCCCGCGCGACCAACGCACGCACGTCCGCGTAGCCACCGTCCGCGCGCGCACCCGCAGCCGACGGGTCGAACGACTCGGCACCCCTCGAGTCCAGGATGCGCCCACGCGCCTGAAAGGCCGCAATGGCAACTTCACCATCGACGGAGTCGAGGAATGCCTCGATGGCACGCAGATGGGCTCGGGACGCGGCACCCTGAAATGCGAGAGCATCCAGGACACCACGCTGCACGAGGCCAGAATCCGAACGCACCAACAAGGCAGCCAGCCTGTCGACCGGACGCTCCGAGACGGGCTCGAGTCGACCGAGCGCCCGCACGGCTGCCGCACGCAGGTCGGCAGGCTGCTCGTCGGATTCGGCCAAGGCGAGCACCCTGTCTGCGAGGACCTCATCGACGAGCCCCTCTGCCAGGAGCTGGTTCAGCGCCGCACTTCGGACGTCGCCGATCGCGTGATCGAGAAGCGGCACGACCAATTCGCGGCGCAGGTCGGGCGCGATGGAGCATTCGCCCAGCAGAACCATCAGCCGCACCGCCTCTCCTGCGGAGGAGGTCGCCACGAGGCGGCCCTGCAGATCACGAGCACGAGTCGTCTGGAGCCTCTCCTGAGACGCGTGAAGACGTTCGGCGATCGCTCGCTGGAGCGCGTCGCGGGACTCCGGCGACTGCGCCCGAGCTGGATCCGCGAGGCAGAACGCGAGACAGAGCAGCATCCGGGCGGTCGTGAGACGCACCATCATCGGACCGAGAACCTCCAACGTCGGTCCTCGAAGCTCCGCGTTCCTTCCAGGCTGAGGGAGTACTCACCGGCCGACAAGGGCGCGACCCGGAAGCGGAAGGCCTGTTGGCGTCCCTCGAAGCCGGGAGCCTCGTCCATGCCGAGCACCTCGATCCCGTCGATATGCAGCGCGTCGGCCGCGATCTGCACGCGGTTGTGGGCCGGGGCACGGAAGGAGACCGGCAGATCGAAGACCACGGTGATGAACTCGTAGCCCGCGGCAACCTCCGCGCCTGGCGCAGGGTCGAGCAGGATGACCGAGGCCCGATTCGGCCCATCGAGGCCTTCGAAGTCGGTGCGCACCGAGTCGACGGTGGTGTGCCAACGCCAGAAGACCGATTCGGGCGCTGCCGGGGCCGTGTTCTCGAAGCCCATATCGCCGAACCCAGACCCGGCCGCGATGTCGACATGCCCGAGATTGTGCCAGGGATGGACGACGACGTCGCCCAGCTCGTCGATGTTGCCGAACTCGCCAAGACGCACGTATCCGTAGACAGGATCAGCTTGCGTCGTGGTCGGTGCCTCCTGCAGATAGGGAGGTCGCGGCCGGCCGCCCGGAGCCGGAGTCGCCAAAGAAGGAGTGGAGACTCCGAAAGTACCTCTCCACGCGATGTGCGCGTCGATGTAGTTGCGATGCCACAACAAGAACGCTGTTCCATTGTAGCTCGTTCCCATCATGCCAGAGTTGCCCCAGCTCGAGCCGCTGCTGGTCGGAGTTCCACCAGGATCGCGATCACTGACCATCGTCGCACCCATGTGCCAGCGCCCGTGGTTCTCGAGCGCTCGATAGGTCGAGGCCGTCCCGTCGGGATTGCGGCGGTCGTAGTCCATCGCCGCGCGGTTACAGTAGACGAGCCTGTTCGGATCCGACTCGTGCGTCACCATGAAGTCGAGCGAGCTGCGACACGTGACTCCATTGACCTCCACCTCGACGGCCACCTCGTGCGTACCCTCGTCACGCCACACGAAGTCGAGCGTGTCTGCAGTTCGATCAGCCGCGGTCAGCATGATGGGCCTGTGCAAGGCGGCATTATCGATGTCGTGTTCGTAGGTCCGGAGCGCGTTGCCACCGACGGTCCACTCGAACCCGGTCACCGGGGTGGTCGGTTCGACCTCCGCCGAGAGCCGGGTCATCACCGCCACCCGCTCGGTCGTCACCGGCCCGGTGAGAACCGCTCCCATACGATCCTTGATGAGCACGCGCATGACACGCGCCTCGACGCTGACCTGACAGGTCTCGTCCGGCTGGCCGCCCGTGCCCGGGATGCGGTAGACCGGGCTCGTGAGCGTGGCAGTGCCTCCAGCCACGCCCTCGATCGTGACCGTCCCGGTCCCGGATGCGGCTCCGACTATGGCGACGACGTCGGGATCGCTCGAAGTCCAGCTCGAGCCCGCATCGAAGCTCCCACCCGCGGGCGAGAAGTTCGCCGTGACGGAGGCCTGCATCCGATCGTCCGGCATGACGGCACCGCAGAGCGTGATGACGCCCGTACCACTTCCGCTGCCGTTCTGAGTGATCGTCCAGGACAGGGAGCCCGTGCAGGAATTCCGACATTCCCCGGTTGGACCCGGGATGCGGATGAGGCAATGCCAGCCGGACTGCAGGAGACCGAAGCCCGGATCGGTTCGGGCTACCGAGCCGTCGTCCGACACGGTGGCGGGCCCCACGTTCACGAACTGACCGATGTCGTGATGGAAGGCGAACACGTCGGCCACGTCACCGGGTGCGAGGCCCTGGCTGTTGGGATAGATCACCTGGGCCGGGGGATCGAAATGCGTACCGCCGGGCTGGAGGGTGCCGACGATGATCGGATTCGAACCCTGCGGTGGTGGCATGGGCACGCGATCGAACTTCACCTGACTGCTGCTCATGAGCAGCGGCCCACGGGTGCCGTCCGGACGCGTGGTGCTGTTCGCGAACACCCGGATCCTGAACCCGGGAACACCGGGGATCGAGAGATCCACGTCCTGCGCCCCACCCACCATGACCTTCGGATTGACCGCAGGTAGCGTGACGACCTGATGGAGCGGGTTGTCGGCGCCGGCTACTGCCTCGACCAAGAACTCGATGTCCGGCAGATCCGGATTGCCAGGAGTTCGGGAACCGAGCACGGCGACGCGGGTGGCCCCGGGAGTGATCTCGGGGATGAAGAAGCGCCCGTCCTGCCCCGTCGTGGCCATGGGACCGTTCGGTTCGATCTCCACGGGAACCCCGTCGATCGGGTTCCCCGCATTGTCGACGACCGTTCCGCTCACCGAGGTGTCGGCGATCGCACCAGGCACCAAACCCTCTATCCGGAAACGGACCGGCAGACCGAGGGAGCCGACGAAGTTCACCTGAACCTCGTTGAGACCGGCATCGGGACCGAGCCGGAAGGACGCCCGCGCGATTCCGTCCGGATCGGTCGGCGCGACGAGTTCCGCCTGGCCATCGACCAGGCCTCCGCCCTCCGTGACCCGGAAGGAAACCGGAACACCCGCGCGGCAGTTACCACTCGCATCGCAAACGATGACGGAGAGCGGCAGCCGCAGCTCCTCGTCGACCGGTGCTCGGCCCGGGGGGAACTCGACTGCCGAGGTGGTGGCCGGCTGGCCGGCCCTGGCCGTTGCACAGAACTCGGCCGAGGTGACGGTCCCTGGAGACTCGACCAACACTCTATGGAAGCCCTCGCCACTTCGCGTTCCGAGGGTGAACGGGATCGAGGCGCGCCCGTCGGCACCGGTCAGCATGAGCACTTCGCGGCGGTCGGCGCTGGCACCGATGCGGCCATCTCCGCGAGCTACCCGAAAGCGCAGCGGACGGCCCGCGATGGGCTGCCCCTGCTGATCGAGTGCAAGAACCGTGAGCGGGCTGGGGAGGGTCGTCCGGACCGCACCACGCTGTCCGTTGCCACCGACGAGCACCAGACGCAATTGCTCGACATCGGGATCGAAGGTGACGGCGCGCACGACCTGTCGCACGTTGCCGGCCTTGTCGACGGCCTCGATCAGCAGGTCGTTGCGCCCGGGGACGAGCGGCACGCTCGGCACGAAGAACGTGCGATTACTGACAGCGGCGGCAACCCCATTGACCGTCACGGTGACGTCATCCGCATTGATGGTCGCTCCGGGGATCACGTCGTTGACGGTCCCAGCGACGGACACCTGGGCACTCGGGGGCGGAGGCGGGGGCGGATCCGTAGGTGACCCGAAACTGCCGCCTGGGTCGAGCTGGCCATCCGTCGGCGGCGGAGAGGACGGAATGATGCGCTCCCCCTCGCGTGGCGTCTCGATGACGATGGTCGGCGGCGAGGTGTCACGCCGCACGGTGACGGCGGCAACGGCCTCCGAGGGGCCCGTCGCTATGGCAGTCAGCGTATTGGTACCCTCGAAGACCGGCACGGTCACCTCGAAGGCATCGCCGTTCAACGTCGCCGAAACGCCATTGACGCGGACTTCGTTGGCCCGCGGCGCGGTTCCACGCACGACGAGTTCCACGGCGTTCGTGACCTCTCCGTCGCTCGGAGCGGAAATCTGGATGCCGAACTCCGCTCCCCGCCGCCGGCTCTTACTGCATCCGCTCGTGAGAACCAGAATCGCGACCAGGACAAGGCCGATCGACGACCGCCCGAATTCCTGCGAGCGGGCGTCGCCCTGCTTCGCTGGGATGGCCCGCCTCGCTGGGATGACCTGCTTCGCTGGGATGGGCTCGACCCACAGATCTCGAGCGTGCCCATCTCGAACGTACATATCTCGATCTCGACCGCACATATCTCGACCGTCCCGGACTTGGATCTAGGATGTGGGGAAATCGCGAGAGCGCAACCCGAGGTCCCCAGGGAACGAGCTTCTTCTACTCGCCGCATGACGTATCACGATCCGGATGAGTCGTCAAGGCAATCTCACCGCCACGCACGCCGCGGTTCGGTCGGTTCGGGCACGATGCCTGATCGAGGACGATCTCGAGCTCCGCGGCTGAGCAGTCCCGATACGCGCTGCGCGGCTCGCGCACCCAGCTCGCCCAGGATCCGACCTACGGACGCCGGACTCCGCACCCGGAGCTCGCCTGCCGTGCCGGTCAAACCGAGCGACACCGACTCGGTGCCAGGAACGACGTGCCGCCCGACCATATGACCCAGGACCATGGGCCTGTATATAGAATAGCAAGAACTCGGTCGATCCAGCGCATCTGCCCAGACATGACATATGACGAATCGGCGGTTACCGGATCGCGCTCACCGATCACCGCATCGGTCACCACGAAACAGGCGATCGAACCGCCCCTCGACTCTCTCCTCAGCGTGCGCCGAGACGCCCGCCCGGCCGCACGAGAGCAACCGGGGTAACGTCACGGCGAGCGCAAGGCCCACCTCGTCGCGAGCTACAATCCGCACGTTCATGCTTCTTGTTGGCCGCAACTCACCACATCACTGCAACGCCCCACGGGTCGATATCGACCCGGAATGACGGACACACAACTCGGAGTCGAGAGGCTCGCAAGCAGCAGCACTTCCGAGACCGTCGAACCGCTCACCCCGAGGACCGTTGATCGGTCGAAGTGTAGTTCGCCGATATGGACAGAAGGGAAATCGTCGACCACCTCAGCACAGGGAATCCGCCAGCAGCCCCGCGTGCTGGTGCTCGAGGCGCGGACGACGGCGAGACTGTTGGGATCAGAGGCTCCGAAGACGCGGGCGGCGAAGACCCACCATTGGCTCCCACCACCAATCACACCGCCCACCACAGACTGCTTGCTATCGAGGACGGTGCAGATCGAGCCGTATCCGATAAGGCAGACCACAATCCATGCCGGACGCATGATGCAGTCGGCGACGATGCCGCGGGAGCCGCCCGACAAGGCGACCCCAACCTGCGTATCGCGGGACTGAAAATCGGTCACCACGATCCGATCCGAAGTGATCACGCCCACCGAGCCCGACAGCGAGGGAGGCGACGCATGGAACTTCGAAAGCAGCACGCATCCGTGACAGTCGATCGGATCGATGATCGAAGTCCCATTCGCGAACGCCGTACGTACCGAAGTCGAGGTCCTCGATCAGGAACCTCGACGGGACGGCGCGGACCTTGGGAGCAGCCGCTGGGAACACATGGACGGCCGACCCAGTGTGTCCTCTTGGATCGCGCGGTGATGGGGAGAGGATCCCGGGCCGGGCAGCGCAGACCAGCCGACGACTCCTGGGCTTCCTGCGCGGATGAGGAGACTCCTGGTGGGCACGGCCCGCAACCGCCTCTTCGAACGAATCTCCGCTGCCAAGGACATTTCCAGGCCCGAACCGGGACATCATGCCGAGCGCGGATCCATCTCGCCAGCGCGCTTCGGCACCCCCACCCCGTCCGGACCTTCCAGTAGCACCCGCCCAGCCGCCGATGACAGAGGCGTGAGCGTCGCGTTCGTCCTGTACCTGGCCTACCACGTGCTCGCCCTGGCGCTGGCGCTATGGGCGGTCGTGTCGGCGTCGCGGTCGATCCCCGAGCATCGGGCCGCGCACCGGGCGTGGGCCCTGCTCGCCGGCATGCTCACGCCCCTCGCGCTCCTGGTCGCGGCTCTGTCGGTGCCGCTAGGCCATCCCGGCCTGCGCGCGCTCGGCGTGCTGCTGCCCCTGCTCACGGTCGCCGGCACGGCGGCCAGCGTGGTGACGCTGTCGGGTCAGGGTTTCGCGCTACGATTGGTCCATCTGCCCGTGCTGCTGTGGAACGGCGCATTGGCGGGGGTCTATGCGATCCGAGTCACGCAGGAGGCGTTCGGAATCGACTGCGGGACCGCGGGCACGGCATTGGTCGCGGGCCATGCGTTCCTGCAGCAGCAGGTCGGCGATCCGGGTGCCGACAGCCAGCCGCTGTGGCTGCACCTGCCACTGTTTGCTCCATTGTGGCTGCGCTACCAATGGACGCATCGGCTGGCATTGGGCGCGGCGAGCCTCACCGCGACGGCGATGTTGGGCGTGTTCGCACTGTCGATGCCCTTGGCCTGGGAGCGGGCCGAGACCTTCCGCGCGCCGCGGCCCGCGGGGCTCCGTGCGGAGCCGGACTGGCTCGGACTGACCGTGCCGTGGCTGGCCGACGCGGCCGGTGCCGACGAGGCGACCCTGCGCGACCGCCGCGCGGGTTGGCTCGGTCTGCCCGCCGACGTGCTGGCGTTCACCATCAGCCCCGACGACCTGCTCGACGAGGCGCGGCTGGCTCATGCCCAGGCCGAGATCGAACATGCGCGAGCCGACGGCCGGCGGGTCATCGCGCGGGTCGTGCCGCCCGCGCAGCTCCGCCGCCGCCCGGTGCGCGACGTCGAGGCGCTGCGCGCCGAGCTGGCCAAGACCCATTGGCTCTGCGCCGAGCGGCTGGCGCCGGACGTGGTCGTCCTGTTCGAGGAGCCCTACGGAGCATTGCGTGACGCGGTCGCGCAGGTCGGCACCGTCGAGGACTGGATGGCGGTGATCCGGCGCGCCGCCGAGGAGACCCGCCAGGCCAATCCGCGGGTCGCCACCGCGGTGACGCTCGGCAACCGCGCGCCGCATGCGCGGCTGCTGTTCGAACGGCTCGCGGGCGTCGACTCGCCGGTCGACGCGGTCGGCCTGTCGCTGCATGCCGAGGCGCTGCCACCGGGCGACGTCGAGGATGCGCTCCACGTCTGGTCGGACTGGTTCGCGACCGACCACGGACCGCGGCCGGTATGGATGCTGGGCGTCGGCACGTGTCCCGCGACGTCGGGCGGCGAACTCGGCCAATGGAACTTCCTGGCCCGCGTCCTGGAGTTCGCGGGCGCCGAGCCGCGGGTGCAGGGCGTGTGCATCGACACGCTGGTCGACGGCTCGGAGATGCGCGGATTGATGACCCCGGAGGGCCGCACCCGACATGGGTGGCGCGAACTCCGCCGGTTGGTGGCGGAGCCGGAAGATCGACCGGAGACCGGGGCCGCCCCGCTCGTCGAGGGCGTCGGCGAGAAGCCCGGCAACGGCACGCCACGATGACCGCGGCGCGCGAACGACTGCTGCTGGTCGTCGTGCAGGGCCTCGCGACCGACGACCTCGACCCGCGCGTGACGCCCTTCCTCACGGCGCAGGGCGACGGCATCCCGAACGCCCTCGAGGTCGATCCCGCGGCGCCGCGCGACGTCGTCGACCAACTGCTCGATGGCCTCGACGTAGCGACACTGCGCGAGCACGGCATCGACATCGACCGTCGTTCGGTCGCCCTGCGCAGTCCGACCGACAGCGACGAGCAGGTGCTCGCGGCCTTGCCCCACCGACCGCGCGGCCCTGCCGACGTGACGGTGCTGTGGCTCCGGGACGCGTTGGGTGTGGCGACGCGCTTCGGTCTCGACAGTGCTCCGCACCGCGACGCATTGCGCCGCGCCGACGACTTCGCGCTCCGCGCCGCCCGCGTACTCGGCTGTTCGCACCGACCAGCGAGCTGCGTGCTGCTCGGCTCGACGCCGCCCGAACCGGTCCTCCGGCGGGTCGACGTCGCGGCGATCACACAGGGCACCATGAGCCGGCACACCCGTCGCCGACCGCGTCTCGAACTCGCTCCACACCGCTCGGTGGTCCGCTGCGCGTCGTGGCCCGATGCGCAGCGCACTCGCACCGCCCTGGCGCGCCACGGACTGGTCGTGATCCCCGTCGACGATCCGCGGCACGCCGCCCACGGCCTCGGCCTCGCCGACATCCTGCTGCTGGCTCCGGCAGGCCTCGCGATGGATCACGCGCCGATCCTCGCCGCGCCGCCGGGCGTGCTCGGCGCTGACCGGCACCGGCACGCGGTCTTGCTGGCGAGTCCGGCGCTGCGCGGCCTCGCGGGCCGGGGTCCCACCCCGCGAGCGGTCGGCGGCGCGGTGCGCGCGGCCCGACTCTCCGAGCCGGCCCATACCTCGGAGCCCGGCGACACCCGCCGGAGCGTCCGCGTGGAAGACGCTCCCGACCTGCTCGAGAGCCTGCGCTCCGCGGACTCGTCGCCTGCGACCTCCGACGCCTCGACCGCGGAGCCGAGCGGAGTTCGCAACGACTCGGATGCGTGCGAATAGCGCCCACCGGGCTACCTGACCGCCTATGCGACCGGACCGTCCCGGCCTCGTTCGGAGGGGACTGGACAAGCCACGGAAGATACGTCTAGATGATGCACGACGTGGACGCTCGGTTCTCGACGCGCCACCGCCCCGCTCGGCTCCCCGAGGCCCCGTCCGGCCTCCGAAGCCACCCGAGATCGAGAAGGAGAGGCAGGAGACGGCATCGCGGCCCGCCCGCCCGCCCGCAAGGCACGTCCGGCCCTGCAGACGAGCACCACGGCATCCACGGGTCTGAATCCGTCCAGGATCGAGACCATGCGCTCATCCGGATCATCCCATCCAAGCGCCGTCAGGAAACCAGCTCGGCGTGCCGTACGGGCCGAGCGCGCCAGCGACACGCCGGCGCGAGCTAGCCTCGCCTGGGACGCCGCAGAGCGTCTCCCTCCCTCCTTCCAACCCGGCATTTCGCCCCCGCCCCTGACAAGCCAACCCTCCCGAGGTCCTCTCCCATGAAGATCATCTCCTCTCTCCTCGCCGTCGCGGCGCTCGCCCTCTCCGGTTCTCTTGCCGCCCAGGTCCCTGGCTGCTCGGTCACGCCTTATGGCCAGGGCTGCGGCCCGGTCGCCACCGGTCAGGTGCTGCCCAACGGCGGCAACATCCGCTTCGACTTCACCGTGACCGCCACGCCGCGGACTCCGCTGCTGCTGATCGTCGGCGTCAACGAGATCGCGGTTCCGCTGCCGACCACCAACTGCCCGCTGCTCACCGAGAACGCCTTCGTGCAGCAGCACCGCACCAACTCGGCCGGCGTCTACTCGTTCTCCCACGCGATCGCCGGCGGCGGCAGCTTCAATGGCTTCGCTCGGGTGCAGTTCCTCGAGCTGCAGATCGACGCCAACAACAACATCACGATCTTCCCGAGCAACGGTCTGTTCATGGACTGCACGGGCCGGCCGTGAGAGTCGACCTGCTCCGATGAGCAGACTCCGTGCAGGACGGCGCCGGCAGGATCAGTCCTGCTGACGCCCCTCGCGGACCTCGATCCCCCGCGCCAGCATCAGCGCCTCGATCCGATCGAGGATGCGCCGCACGTAGTCGCGCTTGTCGGCGTAGGTACCGGGGTAGAACGAGCGCTTGAAGCCGTAGATCAGCACGTCCTTCAGGTCGCGCGGCGCGAGCTTGAAGGTCTCGACGGCCTTCACGACCTCGTCGGTCACCGTGGTCCGCGACACCAGCCGGTTGTCGGTGCACAGCGCGGTCGACACCCGCGCCTTGCGCATCTTCTTGAAGGGGTGCTTCGACAGGTCGTCACGCAGTTCCGGCAAGGTCTGCTGGTTGCTCGTCAGGCAGACCTCCAACGTGACGCGCCGGTCGGCGACGTACCGTACCAGCTCCTCGACGTAGCGCTTGCGGTCGGTGATGCGCTTGTCCTGGATACGGTTGGCGCTGAACAGCCAGGTGCCGTGGCCGATGCGGTCGGCGTGGCAGTCGGTGATCGCCTGGAAGATCGACTCGGGCCCGTAGTCCTCGCCGGCGTGGACCGTCTTGCCGAGGAAGTGCTGGTGCACGAACTGGTAGGCCTCGGCGTGGTCGGCGGCCGGGAAGCCACGCTCCTGGCCGGCGAGATCGAGGCCGACCACCGGCAGGCCGTCCTCCTCGCGCGCGGCGACCGCGGCACGGGCCAGCTCCATCGAGGCCATCGCGTAGATCCGCTCGCGCGGCGCATACGGCAGGGCCTCGAAGAACGCCCGGTAGTACTGTGAGAACTGCGGCAGGAAGAACCGCATCGCGCAGACGATGATCCCGGCGACGAACCCCGGCTTGGTACCAGCCTTCACCTCCGGGTCGCGGTCGATCTCCTTGCGCGCCCGATCCAGGCCGGCTGCCACGGCCGTCAGCACCTCGCGCAGGCCGAACTCGCCGCGCACGTGCAGCTGCGGCGCGAAGCGGACCTCGAGGTAGTGGACGTTCTCGGCCCAGCAGTCCATGCACAGCTCGTAGGCGGCGCGCTCCAGGGCTTCGGCATCCTGCAGGCAGGCGACGGTGAACTCGAACCCGCGCAGATACTCCGGCAGGTTCTCGTAGGCGCGCTTGAAGACCAGCTTGCGCAAGCCGTCCGCCGTGCTGCTCGGCAGCTTCACGCCGCGCTGACCGGCCAGCTCGATCAGCGTCTCCAGCCGCAGGCTGCCGTCGAGGTGGACGTGCAAGTCGGCCTTGGGGAGGGCCGCGATCAGATCGCGGTCGAGGGACGCGGAGCCGGCTCTCTGTGCCATCTGTGGAGATTGCTCGGTCGGGGGTCCGGGTTCAACCCCGGAGCGAGGCCGAGGGCCGACGCTGCGTAGACATCCGGTCCCCGGCAGTGAACCGCCCACCCGAAGGAGATTCCGCACGGATTCACGGTCGGAACCACGGCGATCCACCGCTCTGACTGCACGGCGACGCACGCGCCCCTCCCGGAGGAAGGATCGGGGCGGGCACCGGTCGCCACAACCCGAGAAGGAGAACCCGTCATGACCGAGTACCGCCGCCAGTCTGCCCACGCCCTGCGTTGCGCTGCCGCCGAAGCCGCAAGGATGCGCCCCCACCCCGACCACCGCGCCAACGGTGACGAACAGCGCTATGCCTGTGCCCGCTATGCGATGAGCTTCACCAAGGGTCTGGAGCACGATCCCGCCACCGGGCTGGTCGCACGCCCGGAGGACTTCCGCGCATTCCGGCGCGCGATCGACGAAGGCTACGTCGACGCGTTCAGCACACGGGTCCGACCTGCTCCGAGGAAGCAGCGCAAGTGGGAGGCGCCCACCGCGGGCGTGGTCTACGAGCTGCAGGGGCCCGACCCCCAGGCGGTGACGATGGCTCCGGCCCCGGCGCTCGGCTCGGACGAACTCGCCTACGAGATGGCCGAGGTCTACGAACTCGCATTGTGCCGCGACGTGCCGTTGACCGAGTTCCGTGCCGGCAGCACCAACACGACCATCGACGAGGCGGTCACGCGTCTCAATGCCCTGAAGTTCCGACCCGGTGTCGACGGACGACCACGCAAGCTCGAGGGCAGCGCGCTGACCGCGCAGACGGTGTTCCGCGGCTCCTCGCCCAAGGTGGAGATCGGTCCGTACCTGTCGCAGTTCCTGCTGATCGGTAACGACCAGCCCGGGCGCGCCGGAGTCGCCCACGGCCACGTCCAATACGGCGCCCTGTCGATCGACCAGCGCGTGCCGGTGGCCAAGCCGCAGAACTACATGACCGCGTTCGCCGACTGGCTCGAGGTCCAGGACGGCGCAAACGTGCGTGACGACGCCGACCTGTTCGACGCAGCCGCTCCGCGCCGCTTCATCACCTACCCGCGCGACGTCGCCACCTACGTCCACGACGACGCTCTGTACGAGGCCTACCTCAACGCCTGCCTGATCCTGCTGTCGATGGGCGCGCCGCTCGATCCGGGCTTCGACAACCTGTCCGGTGGCGGCGAGTACTTCCTCAACAGCCTCGACCTCGACGTGACCACGCTGGAGACCTACGACCGGGCCGCCGGCGGCTTCGCGCTCTGGGGCGGGCCGCACATCCTGACGCTCGTCACCGAGGTGGCGACGCGGGCGCTCAAGGCGGTGCGCTTCCAGAAGTTCAACACCCACTGCCGGCTGCGGCCGGAGGCCCTCGCGGCTCGGATCCAGCAGGCCGCGGCGATCGAGAACGCCCACCCGCAGGTCGGCACGAAGTTCACGACGCTGGCGGGCGACATCGCCCCGACGATCGCCGCGATCCGCGGACAGAATGCGTCGGGCTCGGCGCTGCTGCCGATGGCGTTCCAGGAAGGCTCACCGATGCACCCGTCGTACGGCGCCGGACACGCGACCGTCGCGGGCGCGTGCGTCACGATCCTCAAGGCGTTCTTCGACACCGACGCGGTGTTCGTGCGGCGCGGCGGCCGCGACGTGTTCGCGAGGTATCGGACCGGCGACCAGGCCGTCGAATTCACGCCGGATGCGAGTGGTGCCAACCTCGTCGACGGCGTGGGCGGCGAATTCCTGACCGTCGAGGGTGAGTTGAACAAGCTCGCCGCCAACATCTCGATCGGCCGCAACATGGCGGGTGTGCACTACTTCTCCGACTACTACGACAGCCTGCGGATGGGCGAGCAGGTGGCGATCGGCATGCTCCAGGAGCAGGCGCTGTGCTACACCACCGACCCGTTCGTGCTGTCGCTGCCGACCTTCGACGGCGAGGTGGTGAGGATCGGTGCCCGCTGATCGAGGCGCCAGATTGGCCGCTGCCCGGCGCATCCCCAGCGGCTAACCTCGCCGCCGCATGACCTGGCGGTTCCTCGAGGCGGACGACGACGAGCGCGCGGCGTTCGCCGACTGGGAAGCGACACTGCAGCGCGCGGCGCAGGACGCCTGCGCGCCGCCCAACACGCACCGCAGCGTGCACCGGGCCGTGCTCGGCGACGGGCGCGTCTACTACGTGAAGCGCTTCGAGCGCACGCTGTGGAAGAACCGGCTGCGTAACCTGCGCAGCCAGCCGCGCTGCCAGCACGACGCCGAGCGCGAGGCGCGGGTCGCGGCGGCACTGCGGGCCGCGGGTCATGCCGCCGCACGGCCGGTGGCGTACGGGGTGCGCGGCACGGCGAGCCTCTACGTGTGCGCGGAGCTCGCAGGCGTGCCGTTCGCCCAGCTCATCGAGCAACGAACCGCCGAGCCGGAACTCGCCGACCGGATCGCCCGGGCATCCGGCAGCCTGCTGCGCGGCGGGTTCCTGTTGCCCGACCTCTCCGCCGACCACGTCTACGTCGATCCGGACGCCCCCCTCGACCACCCGCTCGGCCTGCTCGACCTGCATGACGGGGCCGTCAGCGGAACGCTCGACCGCCGCACCCTGAAGCGCGTGCTGCGCCGCTTTCAGCGCTCGGTGCGCGCGCTGCCGGTCGCGCGCCGCGCGGCACTGCGGTTCGCGGTCAGGCTGTGCCACGCGGCGGACCGCCGCGCCTGGACCCGAGCCACGATCGAGTCGCTGCCACCCTTCGACACGCACTCACGCTACGACCGGCCCGGCAAGTCGACGACCTATCGGGCCCGTGCGCCGCGCCGCGACCGGGTCGAGCGCGACCTGCTGCTGGAGGTCTGGCCCGGACGACCGGGCGAGACGGTCCTCGATCTACCGTGCGGTGCGGGCCGACTCGGCGAACTGCTCACCGGCGAACGCGGCGCGGTCTGGACCGGCGCCGACCGCTCGATCGAGATGCTCGGCCAGAGCCGCGACGCACTCGGCGACGCGACCCGACTGGTCCACGCCGACGCCACCGCGATGCCGTTCGCCGACGGCGCGTTCGACGGCGTGGTCTGCTTCCGCTTCCTCCACCACCTGCCCGACGCCGCCGCCCGGAAGGTCGTCGCCGAGGCGGCGCGGATCGCGCGTCGGTTCGTGGTCGTCTCCTGGTTCCACCCGGCGTCGACCCATCACCTGTCGCGGGTGCTGCGCAGCAAGCTCGGCGGACGCGCCGCCGGCCGCTTCGCGCGAACCACCGCCAGGCTCGACCGTTGGCTCGGCGAGCACGGCCTGCGGCGCACGGCACTCAACTCGCAGGGACCGCTACGTGACCTACGCGTGGGCGCGTGGGTGCGCGGCTGATCGTCGCCGAGGGCACGACGACGCAGCGCGACGCGACCGAGAGTCCGGCGGTCCGGATCGGCGGCCAGCTCACAGATCGCCGAGCACCCGGTCCAACGCCGAGTTCATGGCGACGTGGTCGTCGTTCTCGTCGAGCGCCTCGAGCGCCGACTCGACCGACTCCTCGGCCGACATGTTGATCTCGAACAGGCTGTCCTCGCCGCCGGGCACCACGATTGCGCCCTCCTGGGCGAAGGTGACCAACAGCTTGTAGATGTCGAACAGCGGCAGGCCGCTCATCTCGGTCAGCGCGTGCGGCGAGTTCTCGCCGTTGATCATCGTCAGCGTCTTGATCTCGAGGACGCCGAGGCTGAGCTCCGAGATCCGCGCCAGCATGTCGGGCATCGGCTCGATCGGCGCCGACGGATCCGGGAAGGCGCGCGTCATGCTGCGCCACTCGTCGAGACGCTTGCTGAGTTCGAGCAGGATCGGCGTGATGCCCATCCGCTGCTCGTAGTCGCGGGCGAAGTCGGGTAAGCGGTCGAACCGCCGGTAGAGGAACCGGCTCTGCTCCTGCTCGCGCAGGAAGTCGAACAGGACCTCGGTTCCCAGCTGTTCCATCACCGCGCGGGCCTCGTCGCGGCGGAACACCCCGTTCTCCACCAGCGTGACGAACGACGGGATGCCTTCACGGCTGTGGCGACGCTCGGCGAGCTCCAGCGCGTCGGCCGGGATCTCCCGATACTGCATCGGGGTCGCGCCCGGCAGCACGCGGCGCACGATGTGGTGCGGATCGAGGAAGGCGATCTGGCCGCGGTTGATGTAGATGTCGAGGCGGTTGTCGTCCTTCTCGAGGCTCAGGCAGCCGCAGTGCTTGCCCGCACCGAGCATCTGCAGCACCTCCTCGAGGGCGATGAAGTCACAGCGGCCGGCGAAGCTGTAGTCCTGCGGGCCGGTCCCTTCGAGGATCGCCGCATCGACCGCGGCGGCGCACTCGACCATCGCCATGCTGCCGACGACCGCGCCCATCACCCACTCGGCGGACTTCACCTCGGACTCGACCTCACCGGTCGCCAGGAAGCCCCGGAAGGCCCGCCGCAGCCGCGAGAACACGATCTCGCTGATCAGGTCGCGGGTCTCGCTCTTGGTGCCGTGCATCGCCAGCTTGCGCTCGACGAGGTCACGACTCCGGCCCAGCAGGTGCTCGAACTCCTCCCGCGCCCGCTCGGGGTCGGGTACGGACATCTCCCGCAACACCCGCGCAACGCGGTCTGCGAGGGCAGCGTCTCCGGCTCGGGCGTTCAGTCGGGTCTCCGTCACGGGGGTCGTCCGGAATCTAGATCGGCGTCCGCGGGAGCACCCTTGAGCCGGGCCGCGGGTTGCCGGGGATTCCCTGAAGCCCGACGATCGACGCGATGCGAATCGGCGTGCTCGGGCCCGGCGGAGCCCTCCTCGCAATGCTCTTGACTGCGTTCGCCGATCGAACCTCGATCCGGACCGATGTATCCCGTGATCCGGCGTGCCCGCACGTCTCCACGGGCGACGATGACGCCGCGAGCTGTGCCCGTTGCCACCAGGCGATCCACGACGAGTGGCGCGGCAGCGCGCACGCGCGGGCGTGGTCGGACGAGACCTACCAGGCCGCGCTCCGTGAATGCCGCGAGCCGACGCTCTGCCACGGCTGCCACGTGCCCGAAGGGGTGCACGGCCGACTGGGTCGGCCTCCGCGCGCGCGGAGCGAGGACCTGCACGACGGCGTCGGCTGCGCGGCATGCCACGTGACCCGCTCGGGCATCGCCGGACCCTTCGGTGCCGATGCCGGCGATGCGCATGTGAGCCTCGAACACCCGGCATTCGACGAGGCGGGCTCGCTCGCGCTGTGCGCGTCCTGCCACGATCTGGAGATCGGGCCGGTGCTGCCGCTGGCGCGCGACTTCCGAGCCGCCGGCCTGGCCGACCGGCGCAAGAGCTGCATCGGCTGCCACATGCCGCGGGTCGAGCGGGCGGTGGCCAATGCCCCGGGGAGCGATACTGCCAGCGGGCCGGTACGCGACGGACGGAGCCACCGACTCAGGGGACCGTCCGACCCTGAATTCGCGGCTTCGGCGTTCAAGCTGAGAGTCGCCACCGACGCGTCGCGTCCGCTGTTCGAGGTGACGCTGGGAAACCGTGCCGGGCATCGGATCCCGGGTCTGCTGACCCGCGCATTCGAGTTCGAGATCCTGGCGCTCGACGCCAACGGCAAGTCGATCGGCCCGGCGACCGTGCTGACGATCGACGCCGACAACCCGCTGCGCGTCGCCGAGACCCGCAGGTTCCACGTCCCGCGGCCCGAGCGGGCGGCGAAAGTGCGGGTGATCGGACGGCACCGCCACGGCGACGCAGATCCGGTCGGCTTCCTCGACGAGGAGTTGGAGCCCTGATCCTGGAGGGATCGCCGTAGGAAGCGGAATCCACGTCCATCACCCTCGCGGATTGCGTGAAGTTCGCGGTCCCCACCGCTCGATCCCCTCCTCGGGCAACGCCCGACAGACGCCACCCAGAGATGTCGCAACCCGTACCCACCGAGACACGGCTCGAGCAGGCCCGCGAGCGCCTGGCAGAACTCGGCCTCCGCGAGAATCCCGAGGTGCGGCTGCGCCCCGTGTCCGGGCACAACTCGTCGATCCTGGTGCCGTGCATCGGCGACTCCGGACGTCAGTATCTGCTGAAGTACTTCTTCCCCCCGGCGGACAGCCGCTATTACCCCGCCGGCGTACGCCTCGAGGACTACGCCCGCCGTGAGTGCGCGTTCTACCGCTTCCTCGAGTCGGTCGATCCGCAGGGCCACATGCTGCCGGTGCCGCGCACCATCCTGGTGGATCCCGGCGACCCGCCGCAGTGGATCCTGCTGGAGTGGATCGAAGGTGCGAAGGGCCCCGCCGAGGAGAACCTCGGCATGGAGCAGATGCTCGGCCTGCACCAGCGGCTGAAGGCCATCCCCACGGCGCTGTTCCTGGGACGGCGCGACTTCCCACTGAACCACTGGGACGTCGTGAGCTACCTCGATCGGGTCCGCCTGATGTACGACCCGGTGCTCCAGGTCATCGGCCCGCGGCGCTGGCGACAGATGCAGGACTTCTACGGCGAGGCGCTGCGCTGGACGGAGTCCCGCCCCCAGACCCTCGTCCACGGCGACTTCACCGAGCAGAACATGCTCTGCGACGCCGAGGGCCATCCGTTCGTGATCGACTTCGAGCGCATCGGCATCGGCAACGAGGACCACGACTTCGCCTGGCTGTGGATCCACTCGGAGCGCAACCACGACTGGAAGCGCGGCCTGGTCGAGCGCTACTTCGGCGACCGGGTCGGCTCCGACCGGATCCGCGCCGAGTGGGGTATCCGCGCGGCGCTGGTCTATCTGGCGCTCCGACGGCTCCGCTTCGGGTTCCTCACCCTTGCCGACCAGGACCCCCACACGGCACGCAACCTGGCGCTGCTGGACGCGGCTATCGCCGGCGGGCGCGACCTCTTCCCGGCCTGAACAGCACGTCGCGGCGCCGGGCCCGACCATCGCGCGCCCGCGACAATCGGCACCGGAACGCGGCGCGATGAAACAAGGCCGGCGTCTCGGTCTTGGCCCTCGCTCGAAGGGTGAGCCGACGGTCCCTCGAGGGCCCATCCCGGGGAGACCCGAACGCCACTGAAATTCGGCACCCCGGTGCCTCTCCGGGTTGGCACCTCCGCGCAGCGGTGGTGCGGCATCGACGAATTTCGGCCGTTGGAGCCGTTCCAAGGCACTCCGGGAAAGTGTCCCGTCCGTGGTACGAGCCTTGCTCTCCGGACGGCCATGGCGAATCCGCGTGCGTTGGAGCGCTCCCCTGTCGCTCGGGCCGAAGCCGTCACGGCGGCCGAGGTGTTGGCAGCCGTCACGGCAGTCGGCACCGCCGAGATGACCGACGACGAGCTGATGCGGCTGCTCGAGGCGGGCCAGGCCGACGAGGCGCTGCGTGAACTGCAGATCCGCTACGGCCGCCGCATCCTGCACTTCGTCCGCGGTCTGCTGCGCGACGTCCATCTGGCGCAGGACGTCGCCCAGGAGGTCTTCGAGAAGATCTTCCTGAAGAGCCACCTCTACCAGCCGGGCACCAACTTCCGCGCGTGGCTCTTCGAGGTGGCCCGTAACCAGGCGCTGTCGGCGCTGCGGGCCCGGCGCCGCAACCCCCGCCCGGTGAGCAGCCTGGGTGGCGGCGGAATCGGCGACGACGACGACCAGGACTTCCTGGAGTCGCTGGCCGAGGATCGCGAGAACCGCGACCTCGAGGAGCAGGAGTTCATGGCCGCATTCACCGCGGCGGTCGATGCCCTGCCAGAGCGCTACCGGACGGTGTTCACGCTGTGCGTCCGCGAGGGGCGCCCCTATCAGGAGGCCGCGGACCGGCTGGGCCTGCCGACCGGCACCGTCGCCATCCGGATCATGCGGGCCCGCAAGCGGCTGTTCCAGGAGCTGTCGCGCCACCTCGGTCGGCTGCGTCGCCCGCCTGCCTGCTTCCAGTAGGCACCACAGGCTCCGGCTGATGCCGGCATGACTTCCGCGCGACCCAGCATGCCACGCCCGTGCCTCGGCGACAGCCGACCGCACGGGCGCGCGTGATTTCGGGGCGCCCATGGCCGACACTCCGCGGCCCCGATGGCTCCCGAAGCACACCAGGTCTCGTTCCAACTCGCCGGCACCGAGGTCGTGCTGGAGACCGGCAGGATCGCCCGGCAGGCGTCCGGTGCAGTGGTCGTCCGCAGCGGCGACAATCTGCTGCTCGCAACGGTCGTCATCGGCCCTGCGCGGCCCGGCATCGACTTCTTCCCACTGACGGTCGAGTACCGCGAGAAGATGGCCGCGGCGGGCCGGATCCCCGGCAGTTTCCAGCGCCGCGAAGGGCGCATCACCGACCACGAGGTACTGCAGAGCCGGTTGGTCGACCGGACGATCCGCTCGTTGTTCCCGAAGACCTTCAAGGACGAGGTCCAGATCCAGGTCACGGTGATGTCGGCGGAACCGACCGCGGACCTGGGCACCCTGGCGTTGGTCGGCGCCTGCGCGGCGGTGCATCTCAGTCCCGCCCCCGCCGATGGACCTGCGGCCGGTCTGCGACTCGCGCGCCGCCGAGGGGGAGCGCTCACCCCGTTCCCCACCGCGGGCTTCCGCGACGACTCCGACCTCGACTTCGTCGTCGGAGCGGGTCCCGCCGGCCTCGTGATGGTCGAGGGTGGCGCACGAGAGATCGCCGAGGCCGACTGTGTCGCCGCGCTCGCGCAGGCCGAGGAATGGGCCGCCAAGATCCGCAAGGCGATCCGCGCACTGGCCGAGAAGGCCGCCCCCCCGCCGAAGTTGCCGGTGCCGGCCGCACCCGAGCTGCCGACGCTCCCCGAGACCACGCACGAGTCGCTACGGGCCGCGCTGGCCACCGCCGGCAAGGCGGAGCGCGCCGCAGCGGTCGCGGCGGTGCGCGAGGAGCTGTTCGCCGGCCTCGCGGGCGACGAAGCCGCAGATGCCGCCGGGATCGCCAAGGCCTTCGACAAGGCCCGCTCCGAGATCGTCCGCGACCAGATCCTGTCGGGGCAGCCGCGCCTCGACGGACGAGGCCCCGCCGACATCCGGCCGATCTGGTGCGAGGTCGGCTGGCTGCCGCGCGCGCACGGCTCCGCGGTGTTCACCCGCGGCGAGACCCAGGCGTTGGTGACGTGCACGCTCGGCACCGCCGAGGAGCGTCAGCGGGTCGACACCCTCGGTGGCCTCAAGGAGGAGCACTTCCTCCTGCATTACAACTTCCCGCCGTACAGCGTCGGCGAGGTGCGCCCCCTGCGCGGCCCCGGCCGCCGCGAGATCGGCCACGGCTTCCTGGCGCGCCGCGGACTCGAGCCGGTGCTGCCGAGCTTCGAGGACTTTCCCTACGCGCTGCGGATCGAGAGCGAGATCAGCGAGTCGAACGGCAGCTCGTCGATGGCCACGGCCTGCGGCGGCTGCCTCGCGCTGATGCACGCGGGTGTGCCGATCAGCCGGCCGGTCGCAGGCATCGCGATGGGCCTGGTCTCCGACGGTACCCGAACGGTCACGCTCAGCGACATCCTCGGCGACGAGGACCACCTGGGCGACATGGACTTCAAGGTGGTCGGCACGGCCCAGGGCGTCACCGCTCTCCAGCTCGACAACAAGATCGGCGGACTCACCCAGGAGCAGCTCGCCGGCGCGCTCGAGCAGGCCCGCCAGGGTCGACTGCACATCCTCGGCGAGATGGCGAAGACCCTCGACGCACCGGCGCCGCAGCTGTCGAGCCGGGCGCCGCAGGTGGTGCGGATGACGATCATGCCCGACTCGGTGTCGGCGTTGATCGGACCGCGCGGCCAGACCATCAAGGGCATCGCCGCGGCGACCGGCGCGCAGGTCAACGTCGACGACGACGGCGTGGTGCGGATCTACGCCGCGGACCAGGCGGCCGGCAAGCGGGCGCAGAAGATGGTCGGCCGGGTCGCGGGCATCGTGAAGCGCGGCAGCTACTACGCCGGTACCGTGGCGGGCCACAAGGACTTCGGCGTGTTCGTCAAGCTCAACGACGTCACCGAGGGCCTGGTGCCACGCGACGAGCTGTTCGAGCGCGGCGATCGCTCGGAACAGCGCTTCGACAGCGGCGACGAGATGGTGGTGCGCGTGATCGGCATCGACGACCGCGGCCGACTGCGGCTGTCGCGGCGCGCGGCGCTCGACGTCGACCCGGCACTCGTCGAGTGGTGAGCGCCGGCAGCGCGACTCAGGCGTCCAGCGCGCCCGGCGCTGCCCACACCACTCGCTCGGGCAGCATGCGTCGCACTCGCTTCGCGAGGTGCGTCGCCAGGAAGGTGTAGACGTGCGCGTCGGTGTCGCGCTTGCGCACCACGCAGAGATGCCCGCCGAGCAGGTTGTGCCGGTCGGCGTCGGCCATCCGCAGCATCGGCAGCTGGCCGTCCTGCAGTTCGAAGTGCCAGCTCACCGGACCGCGGCCCGGGTCACGCGTCTCGCTCTCCAGGATCGCGAGGCAGGCGGCGCGCTCTTCGGCGGCTTTGCGCTGCACCTCCACCTCGGCCTGACGCTGGCGATCCTGTTCCCGTGACTGGTCACGCTGCCGCTGCAGCTCGGCCTCGCGCTCGGCCTTCTGGCTCTCGAGCCCCTCGCGCCCCACCTCCTTGCGCTGCACGCGCTCCTCGTGGGCGAGGCGCTTGGCGTCCTTCTTGGACAGCAGGTTCGCCTTCTGGAACTGGTCACGCAGACTGGCCATGGGGCGAGAGTCTAGCCGATTGCCCGATCCCACCCCGAGCGGTCAGTCGCCGGAAGGCTCGTCGACGAACCGGACCGCCACGCCGACCCGGCCTGCACCGATCCGCTCGACCCGCACCAACTCGCCGAGCCTCGACCCTTCCGCGCCCTCGATCCGCACCTGGACCCGTGGATTGCCTTCGGCGACGAAGTAGACCCCGGAGTTCGACACGTTGCGTCCCGGTCCGGCCAGACGGATCCCGGTCAGGTCGATCGTCACCTCGCCCTCGAAGTGGTCACGGGACGCGACGCGTCGCTCCGAAGCGGACACGCCCGCCGGACCCGAGGAACCGGACTCATGGTTGGGTTGCATGCGATGGCCTCCGATCGGCTTCATCGGTACCGTCTGCCGCCGACCTTGACCCGAGAACCGTCGATCACCCGCTGGGACCGCGAACCCGGCTACGCGCTGCGCTACCGCGACCGCCGCTTCACCGAGGCCAGCGGCGCGCGCACCGACCGCCGGGAGCGGGCCGCGCTGTGCCGCCTGCTCCGCGGCATCGAGAGCGGAGCCGGCCCCTGGCTGGACGTCCCATCAGGAGCAGGTCGCATGTCCGAGCTACTCCCCGGGCCGGCGGTCCAGGTCGACCTCGATCCGGCGATGCTGCTGGCCGCCCCCGGCGAGCGTCCGCGCGCCCGCGCCCGCGCCCACGCCCTGCCCTTCGCCGACGACAGCTTCGCCGGTGCGCTCTGCCACCGACTGATCCACCACCTGCCGGGCTCCGACGAACGGGTCCAGGTGCTCGCCGAACTCGCGCGGGTCAGCAGAGGACCGGTGGTGTTCTCGTTCTTCCACGCGACTTCGCTGCAGCACGCCCGCCGGTTGATCCGGCGTCGCACCGGCAAGCCGCGGTCGGGACGTGGTGCGGTGCGACTCCGGACGCTGCTGCGAGACCTCGAGCGCGCCGGCTTGCGCCTGGAGGCAGCTGCGCCGTTGCTGCCCTTCCTGAGCGAACAGTGGCTGGTGCGCTGTCAGCGCGTCACGCAGCCGGGCATCCCGGCCACCGACCCGCTCACTTCCCGCTGAGTTCGCGGACGAAGCTCTCGATCGCCCCGGCGCGGAGCGGGATCGCCAAGGGCCAGGCGATGCCGTTCGGCTCGGTGCAGGCGTAGCGCTCTTCATCGGCCACCGCCCCGGCGACGTGCTGAAGGAACTTCGTGGAGGAGTGACCCTGCGCCGGCACCGCGAGCAGCCGCAGGTCCTCGAGGTCTTCGACCTGGGTCGCGGTCGGCCCGGCACCGGCGACGAACACGACCCCGCGGAGCCCCTGGGGCGGTGCCTGCAACCCGCGCTGGGCCGCGAAGCAGCCTTCCCGTTCGGCAACCCACACCACCGGCTGGCCGGCGGTCCATGACAGCAACCGCTGCAGGTCGCGCGTGAGCCGGGTCAGCAGCTCGCCGGAATACGGGATCCGCCCCGGGGACTCGAGAACCACCGCCTGCAGTTCGCCCTCACGATCGAAACCGGCGATGCGGAGTCGCTCCAGCAGCCACTCCGGAGCCAGCGCGTCCGGAGTCTGCGGCCGCGTGGCACGCGCATCCCAGGTGGGCGCACCGGGCAGGAACACCACCAGCGGGCGATGAACCGCGCGCCCGTCCTCCGCAGGAACCTCGAGCGCAGCGGACAGCACGGTCGCCTCGCCGTTACGAGCGGCGGCGGTGAGACCGATCGTCACCGGTCCCGACAGCCCGGCCAACAGATCGCGGTCGCCGAGCAGGTTGCCGAGGATCGTCTCCGCGTTGCCGAGCAACTGCGTCGGCCCCGCCGCGGGCAAGCGCGGCCGACCGGCGTAGACCCGCTCGACGCGCTCCGTCGCGCCGGCCAGCACCGCGAGGGCTTCGGGGGTCCGCCGGTCGAGGGGGATTCCGGCCAGTCGCGCCTGGGCCTGCTGCCCGGCTTCCGGCGTGGCGGGGCGAGACAGCGGCAACCGCTCGGCCCGTTCGGCGAACTCCGGCAGGATCTCGAAGGGCACTCGGACCACGGGATCCTGCGGCCGCGGCCCCTGGTCACCGATCCATGCCTCCATGCCGACCACGTGTGGACCGTCGAGCAGGCCGCCGGTCGGCAACCAGTCGGTGGCCCGGACCCGCAGCACGTCCTGCAGCCCGGTCGGCTCGGTGATCGACAGCTCGCGCAACCTCTGGCCGGACGGGTCCTCGATCCACACGTCGAAGCGTACCGATGCGAGGTCGGGCACGATCCGCGGCGCGTGCGCGGTGATGTGCACCTGGTGGAAGCGCTGCTGATCGATGACACCGGGGAGCGCCAGCGCCATCGTGCCCGTACGGTAGCGCAGCAGGTCGTCGTCCTCGACGTCGAGCACGGCGGCACGAGCCGCCGCCATGGTCTCGAACGGATGCCGGATGCCGTCGTCGGCGAGCAACTCGGCCACGGCACTGCGTCGCGCGGCCGGCGCGGTCAGGCACAGCCGCAGCAGGTCGGTGCGCAGCTCCTCGAAGCGCGCGTAGGCCCGTCGTTCCAGATCGACGGACTGGGCAGATGCCAGCGCCGTGGCAGCGACCACCGCGACGACCGACAGGCCGAACCCGCCCAGACGCTCAGATCCCTTGGACATGTCGAACTCCACGAGCGGAGTGTGCGAAGCCTCCCGGCACCGAGTCACCGCCCCTTCTGCAGCGGGTAGGTCTCCTTCACCCAGGTCGAGAAGCGCTCGTCGAACTGCAAGGGACCGAAGCCGAAGGTCGCCTGCATGGCGTCGCGCGTCGCCTCCTGCTTCTTCAGCCGCTGCAGGAAGTCGGCGAACTTGCGGCCACCCTGGGTGGCGATCAGGAAGTCGACCCAGGCGAAGGCATGGGCGTGCGCGATCATGTCGAGCTGGTCGCTGTTCTTGTCCATCAGGTCGACGAACGACATCAGCGCACCCTGCTCGGCGATCTGCCGGATGCCGAGCTTCCACTCGCCGTTCTTCCAGTTCGACCCCGGCGCGACGCCGACCTCCTCGAAGCAGAAGTTGGCGCAGCGCTCGTCCACCAGGTGGTACTCGAACCAGTGCGCGACGCCCTCGTCGACCCAGCCATGGGCCCGGTTGCCGATCCACGCCACCGGCTCGGCACCGGACATCAGCAGGTGGCTCAGGTTGTGGACCATCGAGCGCCACACGTCCTCGTCGCCGCGCATCAACTTCTTGTCGTGGCCCATCGACCAGACCAGCGTGGTGCCCATCAGCTTGACGCTCGGCCCACGCGTCCCGATCCCCGTGACCTGCGGTGCCACGGCGTTCTGGTCCTTGAGCTCCGCGAACATGTGGATCCGTAGCCGCGGGTCGGCGGTGTTCTCGTCGTTCGCCTCCGGCGGCGTCTCCGGCTCGGGCGGGAACTCGTCTTCCCGTAGCTCGAAGACCTCGACGAAGCGCTGCCGCAGGTCCTCGATGCGCTGGCCGTAGAGATGCATCAGCTCGTGCGTCCCCATCTTGCTCCGGCCCACGGTCAGCGGACCCAGCGAGAACACCAGCTCGGCGTGCGGCGTGCGCAGGTAGCCGACCTCGCTCGGCTCATCGACCATCTTGTCGAAGCGTGCCTTGCGTGCGGCGAGCCATTCCTGCGCCAGCTCCCGCCGCGCCGCTGCGGCCTGTTCGGCCAGTTCGTGCTCGCAGCGGTTGCAGTCGACCACCAAGGCTCCGCCACACTTCCGGCACTCCGCGGCAAAGCTGCACTGCACGGTGGTCGGTGACTGCTCCAGCTCCAGCAGGCCGCGGCCATGGCCCGAGCACTCCTTCACGCCCCGCCGCGAGCAGGTCCGGCAGGGCGGCCCCGGCGGGATCTCGCCCTCGACGACCTCCGGCGGATCGACGGGGTCGGGTTCCTGGGCGCGGAGCATCGCATCGTCGACTCCGAGAGCCAGCAGCAGGAACAGCGAAAGGGCCGTGAGAAGTCGCATCACCGCGGCGGTCATAGCACGGTCACGGTCCCGAGGTAACCCGTAGCAGCGACCCCAGACCCGCCGCGCACGCGACCGTCAGCGCATGCCGAGTTGCTTGTGGACCTGGGGCAGGACCCGGTAGCGCAGGCCATGGGCGGTGGCAGCGCGCGCGGCGGCCTCGACCAGCGCAGCCGAAACCGGACGCGCGATCCCGCCGGTCGGGGTGACCGGCTGCAGCACGATCTCGAGCCGCTGGTGCCAATCGTCGCCACCGGCGGCGAGGTCGGCGCATGCGAGCCGCAGGTCGTGGACCGCGACGTCGTCGGTCAGCACCAGCTTCACGTCGACGGTCGGACCGGCCGACCCGGCGGCACGCAGGACGTCCAGGCAGTTCCGGTGCGCGGCACGCGGATCGCCGTCGTCTGCTGCCAACGTGCCCGGCAACTTGTAATCGGCGCTCACGTGGTCGAGCACGGGCAGAGCGACACCGAGCGCCACGGCGTCCAACGCGGCCGTCTCCAGATGGATCCGCGCGTCGCACCCCAGCGCCGTGCCGAGCGCTAGGACGAAGCCAGGGAACACCAGCGGCTCACCGCCGGTGACCGAGACCCGCAGCGGCCGCTGCCCGCCGAAGGCCGAATTGGCTGCTACCTGCATGACCAGTTCCGCGGCACGGTCGCCGCGGACCGGATTTGCTTCCACGCCACCCTCCCAGACGAACTCGCGCGACGCGGTGTACGCCTGTGGTGTATCGCAGTAGCGGCAGCGGATCGGGCAGGTCGCGACGCGCACGAAGACCATGCCTTCGCCGACGAATCGCCCCTCGCCCTGGACCGAGCAGAAGACCTCGTGCAGCGGTGCGACCGGGCGCCGGCCGTCCGCCGCCGCGGCGCCGGAATCGCCTCGTTCGGCCACCGAAGGATCCTCGGCCACCTGCACCTCAGCCGAAGCGGGCCGCGAGCCGGTTGAGCGCCTGGATCCCGCGGGTCAGATCCTCGTCGGACACCGCGAACGACAGGCGGAAGTGGGTGGCGCGCCGCGAGAATGCCGAGCCGGGGACGATCAACAGCTTCTCCTCGAGGGCCGCGTCGAGGAATGCGGCCCCGTCGACGCCACTCGGGTCGTCGGCCTTCGCGGGCCCGGGGATCCGCGGGAACGCGTAGAACGAGCCGCCGGGCGCCACCAGCTGGTAGGCGGGATCGAGCTCCGCGACGACGCGATCGCGCTTGTGGCGGTACTCGGCGATGTATGGCGACATGTCGAGGTCGAACGCCGCCTCGAGGATCGCGACCTGGAACGGTGCCGGCGCGCAGACGAACGTGAACTGCTGCAGCGTCTTCATCGCATCGAGCAGCTCGGTCGGACCGGTGGCGTAGCCCATCCGCCAACCAGGCACGCCGTAGGTCTTGCTGAAGCCACCCAGCTGCAGCACCCGGTCGTAGCGCCCTACCGGGGTCGGCAGGGTGCCGTCGTAGACGAACGCGTCGTAGATCTCGTCGGTGACGACCACCGCGCCGACCCGCTCGGCGGCGCGCACAACCGCAGCGACCGCGGCTTCGCTCAGCACTCCACCCGTCGGGTTCGACGGCGAGTTCATGAACACGATCTTGGTCCGCTCGTCGACCAGCTCCTCGATCTGCGCGGGATCGGGCTGCCAGTGCGGATAGAGGTCGTAGAAGCGCACCTCCGCACCGCACAGCTCGGCGAGGACCCGATACATCGTGAAGTTCGGATCCGGCAGCAGCACCACATCGCCGGGATTGAGCAACGCCATGAAGCCGAGCAGCAGACCGCCGGACACCCCGGACGTGACGATGCTCGCCTGCGGCTGGTGGCCGGTGCGCGTCGCCACCGCGGCCCGGATGCGCTCGTTGAGCTCCGGCAGCCCCTGGGTGACCGTGTAGCGGTTGAACCCCGACCGCATCGCGCGGCATGCGGCTTCGACCAGCTGCTCCGGGGGCTCGTAGTGGGCCTGCCCGATCGAGAAGTTGATCGGGTCCTCCATCGTCGCCATCAGCTCGAAGATCCGACGGATCCCCGAGGGCTTGATGCGCTTCATCCGCTCCGACAGCATCTGTGCTCCTGCAACGACTCCGAGCCAGCTGCCCGAGTCGGCAACGGGCTCGAAGGTGTCTGTTGGCGCCCTTATCGCGGCGCGCGTGAGGGCCGAGGCCCGAGTCAGCAGAGGCGACGGTCCGCGCGGCCCACTCGCGTCTCGCGCGATCGCGTCAGGGTCGAGCGAGGATGGCGCGCTCACCCACTCATGGAGGCCGCCGCGCGCGATTCACCGCTCACGCCTGTGATCCGCTCACCGCAGCGATCGGCGACCCGCGACCAACCAGCCTTCAGCCAGCCAGCCGGCCAGCCAACCAGCTCACTTCTCGCCGGCTTCGCGTGCAGCCGCGGCCTCGGCCTTCAACTGCTTCTTGCTCTTCACCTTGAACCGGGTCCGGACCTTCGGCAGGCCCAGGACCGAGTCCCCGTGCTGCCAACGGCCTTCCTTGCGAAGCGCCGCGAGCCGCTCGACGCGGGTCCAGACGTTGCGGGAGCCCTTGCCGGCGCCGGAGATCTTCAGACTGCTGTGGATCGACATGGTGTCCTCGGAGGTCACGCGCAGGGATCAGCGATGCGCAGGAGACGCCCGTGGTGACCTGACGGGTCGGGCGCGGCCCTGCGGAGCCGAATTGCGGGCCGAGGAAGGTAGCGTCCCACCGCCTCGGGGGAAAGCGCCTGCCGGAGGAAGATCGGCGAGGGACGGTGCTGGTCCCGGTCCAGGGACCGAGGCCGAGAAGCCCGATGGGCTACCCGCCCACCGGGATCGTGATGGTGCCGTCGAACTCCGTGAAGAACTGACCCAGACCCCGATCGCCTCGGGCGTCCACGCTGCGGACGGCCGACACCAGCTCGCCGGTGTCGCCGGACCAGAAGGCGCCGATCGCGAGCACGGGCTGGCTGCCTCCCTTGAGCGTCCGGTGGATCCGCGCGGTGTCGAGGCCGCCTTCCCGGAGGACGTCGACGATGCCACAGGCCTGCCGCAGACCACGCTCGTCGTCCCCCACCACGACGATCGGGTAGAACTCCCCGGCCAGCGCGGCGAAGTACTCGTCGCCCTGCAGCGGCCGATAGCTCGAGACCCATTCGGGCGAGCGCGGCCCGCCGGCTCGCGCGGCGGAGTCCGTGCCCGGCCCCATGCGACCCTGTTCCAGGCGACCCTGCTCCGACCGTCTCAACTGCGTCTCGTCCGGCGCATCCGCCGGCGAGGCGGTCCAGCGACCGATCCCGAAGCCCAGCGCGAGCAGCACGAAGGCCACCGCCAGCAGCGAGAATGCCGGCATCCCCGGCGCGGAGACACCCGCGGGCGCGGGCTTGGCACGCGAGGCTGCCGCCGCGCGGGGACCAGCCGTGGCACCGGCACCCCGCTTCCCGCCCGCCACGCTCTCGAACCACGCGACGGCCGAACGGCCTGCACCGACGACCTTCTCGACTCCCGCCGCGGCGGTGCCGCCGACGCGATCGTCACCGCCCGAAGAGGTCCGGCCCGCGTTCTGCCGCGCGCCCAGGACCTCGAAGAGTTGCCGCTTGCGACCGGCCATCGTTCACCTCCCAATCGACGGAACCCCAGAGCAGGTCAGCACTTGGGATTCCTGCACACGACATCCCCACCACCGCGGACGGACCGTGGGCAGTTGCCACGAGGACCGCCAGGCACCCGGTGGAGGACGCCTCTGATTCACTTGCGGCGCTGCGTCCTGACCGGGCAGCGCCGACCGCCAACGCGCACGTTACCGACCGCGAGAGAGACGTTCAATCGGCCAGCAGGGCGCGGATCCGCTGCAGGGTCTCCTCGGCGGCGTTGCCGGGGGGATCCTCGAGGTAGCGGGCGCCCGACGCAGCCGCCTCCTCCGGCCGTCCGGCGAGCCGCAACGACTTGAGCCGGTAGAAGACCGCCAGGGACGGGTCCGCGCCGCGAGCCCGCTGGCCGATCTCCGCGGCCTCGAACGCGGCCAGAGCAACCTCCGGTTCCCCGGCGACCAGCAGGGTCATGCCCAGCTGGAGCTGCGGACTCGCATCCTCCGGCCGCAGCTCCAGGCAGCGCCGGAACGCCCGCTCGGCAGCTTCCAGGTCATCCTCGAGGAGGGCCTGCTGGCCGGCGCGCAACACCTTCTTCCACTCCTGCAGGAGCGCGGTCTCCACGGCATCGGTGGGCACGCCCGGAGCCTTCTCGTCGAGGAACCGACGGAACAGCTCGAAGGCCTTCTCGTCCTCGCCGTCGAGCTTCGCGACCCAGCCGAGGTCGCGCAGCGTCTCGCCGAGCAGCTGATGGACCTCGCGGTCCTCCGGCCGCTCCGCGCGCAGCCGCTCGAGGAGCACCAGGGCCGCGTCCAACCGCTTCGCGGCCCGCAGTCCGAACGCCTTCATCTTCAGGGCTTTCAGGTTGGCGGGGTCGAGCTCGAGAATGCGATCGGCGCGCTCGAGGTTCTCCTCGGGGGTCGACTGATACATCCGCTGGTGACCGACCGCGGAGAGCACCGCGGCGAGGTCGTGGCGGGCCCTTTGGTCGCTCGGTCTGAGCCGGAGGTAGGCCTCGTAGTGGGCCCGCGCGTCGCCGAAGCGGCCCTGCTGGAACAGCGCGTAGGCCAACCTCGAACGAACCTGCGGATCGTTGGCGCCGAGCTGCAGCGCCTGCCGCGCTGCACCCTCGGCGGTCGCGGCCATGTCGGGCTGGCCGAGGTAGAGGTCGCAGCGCGCCAGATGGGCTTCGACGCGTGCCGGATCCAACGCGATCGCCTGCAACAGCGCCTTGTCGGCAGCCAGGAGCCGCCCGGCGGAGAGGGCCAGCAGACCGCGGGTCCAATACACCTCGTAGAGCATCGGATCGGCCGCCTCCGCCCGATCCAGCAGTTCGCCCGCCTGCACGAGTCGTGGGTCGTCCGGGCTGGCGATCCCGCCTTCGGCCGCGAGTTCACCCTGGAGCAGCGCCGCGCGGAACGCGAGCACCAGCGGCGCGTCCGCGTCGAGCGCCTCGGCCTGCTCGAGATGCGCGCGCGCCGCCTCGTCGCGGCCCGACAGCCGCGCAAGCCGCGCCGCGGCCAGCTCCTGCTGGACCCGCAGCTCGACGACCCGCGGTTCGGTGGGCAGCCCCTTCAGCGCGTCGGCCGCCGCGGAGGCGTGCCCGTAGGCCTCGTCGGCCTTCCCCACGGCCTCCAGGGCCAGGGCCATGCGTCGCTCGGCGCGCCAGACATGCTGGGGGTAGCGCGCCACCGCGGTCGCGGTGCGGAAGAGCTCCACGAGATCGTCGTCGAGCGGCGCCCCGGCCTCGAGTCGCGCAGAAGCGAGGTTCAGCCGCGCGACGGCGTTGGCGGGATCCGCGTCCAGGCTCGAAGTCCACAGGGCTTCGCTGTCGCGGAAGTCCCCGGCACGCCCGTTGGCGACCACGGCCAGCGGCAGGACCAGCGCGCCCAGGATCCAGGGAGCCAGGCGGTTGCCCACGAGCGCCGCGGACGCGAGGACCACCCAGGGCAGCGCGAGGTAGAGATACCGGTCCGCCGCGGCGAGCGCGGTCGCCGGGAAAGCGGTGTTGAACGGCAGCAGCGCCACCCCGAATGCTGCGAGGCCGAAGGTCACGGTCGGCCGCCGGACCCGCGCGACGACCATCCCGAGGCCCCACAGAACCAGCAGGACCGCTCCCGGCAGGACCATGGAGCGGAACCGTTCCATGGTCTGCACCTCCGGATACAGGACGTTGGTCTCGACCGGCCAGAACACGGTCGACACGTAGTGGGCAAACGCACCCGGAACCTGCAGCCAGCGGCTCTCCGGCCCGCCGACACCGCCCATCGTGCCCACGCCGGCCGCGACCAGGGCGTGGTGGACCGCCGCGAGGAAGCAGACCGCGAGCACTACCCAGGCGGCCTGCAGGCGCAGCCGACCGCCGACCGCCGCCCCCGGACGCTGCCGGGCCGTCAGCCAGGCGATCCCGAAGGCGACCGGCCCCAGGACGATGGCCGTGCCCTTCGAGTAGCAGGCCGCGAGCGCCAGCAGACCGGCCGCCAGCAGTTCGCCCACCCGCACGGTCGTCGGCTCCTCCCGCACCCCGATGCGTGCCACGACGCCGAGGGCCAGGAACCCGAACAGCCCCGAGAGCAGGTCCTTCCGGCTGCTGATCCACAGCGCCGACTCGACCAGCGCAGGGTGCACCAGGAACACCGCCGCCGCCGCCGTGGCGGCCCAGCGTGACAGACCGAGCCAGCCGAGCAGGCGCGCCAGGACGAACGCCACCGACACGTGCAGCAGCAGCGAGTGCAGGTGGGCGATCGTCGGGGAGCCACCGAAGACCCGCGTGTCGATCAGCAGCGACAGATGCGAGACCGGCAGATACGCGTCCGCGATCGTGCACGCCGGGTCGACTGCTCCCCACCAGCCCGCGGCGTCGAGTTCGCTCCCGGCGCCGAACATGCGGTTGTCGTCGAGATTGAGAATGTCCGCTTCCAGCGCCGGAGAGAGCAGGACGAGAACCGCGAGGCCGAGGAGACACAGGGCCTGCGCGATGCCGGGGAGCCGTAGATCGGATTGGGTCATCGAATCGGAGCGGACCGCGCGGAACGCCGGGCGGAAAAAGCGGGCCGCTCGCTATACCGTCCCGCCCTTCAGATGTCCCGCCCCTGGCTGGGACCGAGCCCGTCCCCCTCCGCATGCTCCACAGACTCGTCCTCGTCGCAGCACTGATCGTGCTGCCGTCCGTCCACCTCGCCGCGCAGGATCCGGAGACCGCGCCGACCCGCGACATCGTGACGCTCCGCTCGGGCGACCGACTTTCCGGCACGGTGAAGTCGATCACCGCCGACAAGGTCGTCCTCGAATCGCCGTCGTACGAGACGGTCGAGATCCCCACGCTCGACGTCGCCTCGGTCACCACGGCCGGCGCGGTGAAGATCGAGACCGGCGACGGCCAGGTCCTGGAGATGCCCGTCCAGGGAATGGACGGCGGCAATCTGCGGATCGGCAGCGGCGGCGCGGTGCGCGAGGTCGCGGTCGCCGACCTCGTCGACGTGACGCCGCCCGCAACCTGGTCGGGTTCGTTCAACGTCGGCGCCGCGATGGCCACCGGCAACACCAACCGCCGGTCCGCGAACGCCGCATTCGACATCAGCCGGAAGGCCGAGGACAACCGCTTCAACGCCAAGGCGACCTGGGACTACGCGGAAGAGAAGTCGACCGTGGCCGACTCCAACGGATCGACCTCGAGGGACTACCGCCTGGCCCAGCGACGCGTCTACGGCCGCGGCCAGTACGACTATCTGTTCAACGACCGGCTCTACAGCTACGGCATGGCGAGCGGCGAATACGACGCGATCTCCAACCTCGACCTGCGCCTCATCGTCGGTGTCGGTGCCGGTTACACGTGGCTGGACGAAGAGGACCTGACGTTCTCGACCGAGGCCGGTGTGAACTACGTCGACGAGAACCGCAACCAGAACCGCAGCCCGACGTCGGTGGACTCGGAGTATGTCGCCGCAAGGGGCGCCTTGAGTCTTCGCTGGCAGGTCGCCGACGACGTCCTGCTGCTGCACGACTCCGAGATCTTCCCGAGCCTGGAGGACTCCAGCGACGTCAATGCCCGAGCCGATACCCGGCTGCGCACCACGCTCGCCGAGGATCTGTTCGCACAGCTGCAGTGGATCTTCGACTATGACAACACGCCAGCCCCGGGCCTGGAGCGAGAGGACCACCGCCTGCTGTTGACCGTCGGCTGGTCGTTCTGACCGAGTCAGCCGTGCACTCCGCGGGCACGGTCTGCGGCGAACGGAGAACTCGTGGACCCTTCCGGTAGCAGCCCCCAGGACGCCGTCGATCCGCCGCCGGCGCCGCTCGACGTTCCCGCCGCGGTCCGCGCGTGGCTTCGTGTCGCGCGCCACGCCTACGGCGACGACCAACCGCTGGCCGCCGCGGGCCGACTGCAGGCACCCCCACCGCCCACGGCGCCGGAGTACGACGCTCCGCTCGCGCCCACGTCGGCCCCGGAACGCCTCGACGAGTGGGAGGAGGTCGTCGAGCACGCACCCCCACCACCCCTCGCTGGCGAACTCCCCGACGACCTGGACGGCCTGCGTCGGATCGTCCAACCGTGCCGCCGCTGCAAGCTGTGCGACACGCGCACCCAGGTGGTGTTCGGCGAAGGCGCCGCAGAGGCCGACGTGCTGTTCGTCGGCGAAGCCCCCGGGGCCCGGGAGGACGAGTTGGGTCGGCCCTTCGTGGGGCCGGCCGGCCAACTGCTCACCAAGATCATCGAGGGCGGCATGGGCCTGCGACGCAGCGAGGTCTACATCGCGAACGTCAACAAGTGCCGTCCACCCGGCAACCGAAACCCGGAGCCCGACGAGGTCGCCGCTTGCCTTCCATACCTGCAGGCCCAGATCCGGGCGATCCGGCCCAGGGTCCTCGTCGCCCTGGGAAGGGTCGCGGCGCACAACCTGCTCGGAACCGACGCCCCGATGTCACGGCTCCGCGGCCGGGAACTCGACTACCAGGGCATCCCGGTGGTCTGCACCTGGCACCCCGCCTACCTGCTCCGCACGCCGTCGGCGAAGCGCGAGACCTGGGAGGACGTGAAGCGGGTGAATCGCCTTCTCGGCCGGCCCGAGGACCCGCGAGCCGGCACATGACGCGAGCCTGTGCCTTCGAGCGCTCGACATCGACCAGCATCCCGGCGACGACACGACCTCTCCGGATGTTCCACGCGTTCTTGACCCTGATTTGAGCCCCGGCTACGGTCCGGCGCCCATCCCTCGGGATGTCCATCGCCGGACGTCCCTTCGGGCGGAGACCCCTCGACCCGCTCGGCCAGCGCCCCCTACGGCCCTCTCCCAGGAATCCGCACGGAGTTCGTGACTCCGGCGGCCGCCTCGGGCCTCTCTCTGGAAGACGTATGAAGACGGTCCCAATCCTCGTCCGCGGACTGGCCCTCTCCTCCGCGTGCCTTCTCTTCGCATGTTCGGGCACCCAGGCGCCCGGTGCGGGGACCTCGGACGCCACCGGTTCGTTGCGTGAGTCCGGCTTTAGCCCGATGGACGCCAGCCTGGTAGACGCCAGCCTGGTCGGTCGGGACTTCGATGCCGAGTCCGGCGCAATCGTCGCGATGCCGCAGGATCCTCAGGATCCAAGCACTCAGGACGTGAACGAGCAGCGCCTCCAGTTCCTGATCAACGATGGGCTCGCGCGAGCGCGCCAGGCGATGCAGCTACACCTCCACAAGGAGACGCTGCGCGAAGCCGCTCAGGTCCTCGACCTGGCTCCAGACAACGAGGAGGCGCGGACGCTGCTCCTGGCCGCCACCGAAGCGCTCGGCGACCAGACGGCAAAGGTGACTCGCACCTTCGACAATCGGGTCCTGCAGGCGCGGATCTCGCTGGAGCGTGATCGCTTCCGCGCCCAGCAGCTGGCCCAGACCGCCGACGCGGAAGTCGAGCTGGGACGCTTCGGCGACGCGATCGACAACTACGAGAAGGCGCTGCTGATCCTCGAGCTCAACCCGCTGTCGACGCCGGGCTCGGAGCTGCAACAGAACATCGCCCGCCGCCTCGAGATCGCCCAGCAACAGCGCGGCGAGGCACTCCAGGAAGCCGCAGCCGCCGAGCGCGCTCGCTCGCAGCGCGACCTGGAAGAGGCCGAGCGACGCAAGCGTCTGGAGCGCGATCAGCGCGTTGCCCGCCTGCTGGTCCAGGCCAACCGTGACTTCCAGCTCAGCAACTTCCGCTCGGCGACCAAGCTGCTCGAGCAGGCGATCGCCCTGGACCCGAACAATCAGAACGCCCTCGCGCTCCTCGATCTGTCGAGCCGGGCGAACACCGAGAGCAAGCTCGAGGTCGCTCGGCAGCGCTGGAAGGAAGAGTGGACCGAGACCTTCCAGGATCTGGATCACAGCCTCGTCCCGCAGTCGGACACGATCGTCTACGACCTGGCGCGCTGGGCCGAGGTCTCCGAGCGGAGCCCGCTGTCCTTCACGCAGCCGGAAGGCCTCGACGATCCCGAGGAGCGCGCGATCCTCGCGAAGCTCGAGAACACGAAGCTCGAACACAACTTCGGTTCGGCTGCGACCCTCGAGAACTGGGCGGCCTTCTACCAGCGCATCTCGGACGTGATCTTCGTGATCACCCCGTCCGCCCGCGACCTCGGCGAAGATGCGACCACCCTCGAGGAATTCCGGCTACCGACGATGTCCGTGGCGCAGGCCCTCGATGTGATCCAGGCGCAGACCGGCGTCAAGTGGCACATCCGCGACGGCGTCGTCGAGCTCGTGGACACGGCCACGCCGACGGGCAAGTCGTACATGTTCCCCTACGAGGTGCGTGACATCGTCAACGGCGTGCGCAACCGCCCGGGTCCGAAGCTCAAGCTGACGGTGCCGGGTGAGGACCTCGACGACTTCGGTTTCGACGACGACGAGCCGGCACCGACCGTGGTCGACGACGGCCGCCTTCAGGATCTGATCCGCAACAACATCAACCCGGACGCGTGGGACGAAGGTCTCGCGTCGATGAGCTACAACTCCGGTGCGCTGTTCGTCCGCGCGCCGCGGGCGATGCACGGCCAGATCGAGAAGCTGCTGAACGATCTCCGCCGGGCGATCGGCATCCAAGTCGACATCGAGGCACGCTTCCTGCGCGTCGAGGACAGCTTCCTCGAAGACGTCGGCGTCGACTTCCGCGGCCTCGGCGATCAATCCTCCGAGGGCGTCCCGGGACGCGGACTCGAGCAGAACAACCGCAGCAACCTCCGCTTCGACGACTTCGGCCGTCCGGAGCAGATCAACACGGCGTCGCCGGGCCAGATCGGCACCGGGACCGAGCCGGGCTTCTTCTACGATGACGGCGGCGACGGCGACATCATGGGTCGCACGGAGCACCTCTACGACTCCACCCTGGGCGGCGGTCCGGGTGAGCTCGACAACTCCGGCGGCCTGGCGCTGCAGTACGCCTTCCTCGACGACACGGAGCTGGAGGTCATTCTCCGCGCCGTCCAGAAGACCGAGCGCAGCGAGATCGTGGTCGCGCCGCGACTGCTGGTCTACAACAACACCCGCGCCCACATGCAGGCGCTGCGTCACACCTCCTACATCCGTGACTTCGACGTCGAGATCGCGCAGGCCGCCGCGGTGGCCAACCCGATCGTCGACGTGGTCAACGATGGCGTGGTTCTCGACGTGCGCCCGGTGGTCTCCGCTGACCGTCGCTTCATCACGATGGAGCTCCGACCGACGGTCATGGAGCTGCAGCTCCCCATTCCGACCTTCACCACGACTCTGGGCACCGGCCAGCCGGTCTCGATCCAGCTGCCAGACGTAACCCTGCAGAGCGTGCGGACTACGGTCACCATGCCTGACGGTGGCACGCTGCTGCTCGGTGGCATGAAGCTCGCCGAGCGTCGCAACCAGGTCTCGGGCATCCCGATTCTCTCGGACATCCCGCTGATCTCGTTCTTCTTCAGCCGCAAGGGCAGCTACGTCCTGAACCGGAAGATCATCATCCTGATCCGCGCGACGATCATCATGAACGACGAGTGGGAGCCGACGGTCATCCCGGATAGCTTCGAGACGTTGCTGATGGAGAAGTGAGCGGCGTCGGAAGCCGGACGGCGGCGGGATCGCGAGCGGTCGCTGTCCTCGAAGCCGTCCCCTGTAGGCGATGCTGACGCAACGCGTCGCCCTGGCGGTAAGTCCCTGGCGAATGCACCGAAGGGCGTGACCACGCGGTCGCGCCCTTTTTAGTTGGCGATGCTGACGCATCGCGTCGCCCTGGCGGCAAGTCCCGGGCGAATGCACCAGGGTTGGCGATGCTGACGCATCGCGTCGCCCTGGCGGCAAGTCCCGGGCGAATGCACCAGAGTTGGCGATGCTGCCGCATCGCGTCGCCCTGGCGGCAAGTCCCGGGCGAATGCACCAGAGTTGGCGATGCTGACGCATCGCGTCGCCCTGGCGGCAAGTCCCGGGCGAATGCACCAGAGTTGGCGATGCTGACGCATCGCGTCGCCCTGGCGGCAAGCCCCGGGCGAATGCACCAGAGGGCCCACGCGAGACGAGCACACCCTCCCCGCCGCGCGTCCGCCCCCCTCACTCCCCCTCCCCCCACGGTGGATTCACCTGAACCCGCCGATATACTCCGCCGTTCCCTCACGGCTGGCGCGGAATCGACCCCTCCCGCAGCCAAATCCAGGCCACGCCAGATCCCACTCACGTCGACCGGGATCCGCCTGATTCGTGCGACCTCCACGGCTCCGAGCCACTGAGACGACGATGAGCAGAACGACCGCGCTGGGCGCGTTCGGCGGGCTCTTCCTTGCCGCCTTCACCCCGGTCTTGGCGCAGACATCGCAGCTGCAACGCGATGTCGAGTTCGTCCGCAAGCTGGCGAACGAACTGCGCTTCATCTCCCTGGCTCAGGCCGAAGCCGAACAGCTGCGCACCACCTATCGCGACAGCAGCGACTTCAAGCAGGTCCTCCAGCTCGAGATCGAGATCTCGCTGGCTGGCGCCCGAGTCCTTCCGCCCGAGGAACGGCGCACGATGTATCAGTCGGCGCTGGAGAAGTCGCAGGACCTCATCGGCCGCTACTCCGACGACCCGGTCGCAAATCAGGCGCGCCGCACACTCGTGCAGGCCGCCTACGAATACGGCCAGTTCCTTCTCGACGAGATCGAACTCGCACGGGACGAAGCACCGGACAAGCTTCCTGAGCTCCTCGAAGCCGCCGACGGCGTGTTCCGCGCCGGTATCGACGCCTGCGACAGCGTCATGAGCGGCCTCGACGCGTTCCGCTACAAGGAAGGCACGCCACAGCAGAACGAGCTGTTCCAGATGTGGCTCTACAAGGGAATCCTGCAACGTGAGCGCGCGCGTTCGGCTCCGGAGCGCGACCGCCCGGTGATGGCCGACCTGGCGCGCACGACCCTCGAGGAACTGATCTTCGAGGCAGGAGAGCACACCCTCCGCGGTCAACGAGCGTTCTTCGAGTACGCCAAGGTCGGCGAGGTGCTCGGCGAGTTCGACGCGGCGCTGAGCAACTACAAGGACACCATCGAGATCGTGAAGTCGGCTCTCGATGAGGCGCAGGACATCGGACTGTCACGCGAAGCGCAGGAGCTGATGTTCTGGCTGCTGCAGCAGGCCTACGACGCCGGGGCAGCGGTCCTCTTCAAGCAGGGCAGGGTCGACGCGACCACGCAGTTCATCAGCGAGTTCCGCGCCGACCTCGGCACCTACGGCGCACAGGGCGCCGAGCCCCTCGCCATCGCCCACCCCCAGTACGGCCATCCGGTGTTCCTCACCGAGGCCCAAGCGATGGCCGAGTCCGGCAACCCGGAGCTGGTCGGCCAGGCGCTGCTGCAGGTGCAGAAGATCAATGACCTGCACCCCAACGACTTCATCGGCCAGCGCGCCAAGGCTGTGCTGAAGGACATTCTCGAGATCCAGTCGAGCATGGTCAGCGGCGCGCTGCTGTTCGAGGTCGCGAAGGGTGACTTCCAGGCCCGCGAGTACGAGAAGGCTGCGCAGGGTTTCAAGGCAGCCTACGCCGCGATGAGCCCGGGCGAACGCGACGAGAGTGGCCTCGACTTGTTCCTGGACCTCTCTCGCTGTTTCGGCATCCAGCAGCGTCCGCTCGAGGCCGTCCTCGCCGCGGTCGAAGGCCTCGAGCGCCACGGCCGGGAAGGCACCGAGACCACGCAGCCGGAGGACCTCGCCGACGTCCTCGAACAGGCCTGGAACCTCTACAACCGCAACGCCAAGAACGACGCAGACGAGGCGCTGCAGCCGCTGCGGGAGAAGGTCCTGCAGATGCTGGGCGAGTTCGGCGGCGAAGACAGCGAAGCCAAGCTGCGCTGGCGGGAAGGCAACCAGCTTCTCCGCGACGAGAAGTATGCCGACGCGGTCGGCACTTTCGCGCAGGTCCCCCAGGACACTCCGTATTACGAACCTGCCCAGGGCCGCATCGTGGTCTGCTGGCAGATCGCGGGCGACTTCGCGAAGGCCCGCAAGGCGATCGCCGACTACCGCGCCTGGCTGGGCACCGACGCCGCAGCGCTCGAAGGCGACCAACTCGACCTGATCAAGAACCGCAAGGCCACCGAGGCCACGATGGCGTTCTACGACGCCTACATGGACTACCTCGAGGCGACCGGCCAAGCCGGTGGATCGGCGACGGACACGACCAAGTACCAGCCGACCATTGTCAAGATCCAGTCGTTCCTGTCGCAGCACGCCGAGAACGGGCCCAACTACGTCGCGCGTAGCTACGACATGGTCGCGCGGATGTATGCCGAGCTCGGTCAGGTCGCGAAGGCCGAGGAAGCCTATCGCACCCTGCGTAGCAAGGAGCCGAACAGCCCGATCGTCCCGCTTCTGGCGACCGCGATCTTCAAGGCCCACTACGACTCTGTGAAGGCGCTGGAGACCGAGTATCAGACGCTCGAGTCGAAGAACCCGAAGGATCCGGCGCTGACCGGAGTCGCCAAGCGCCTGGAGGACGCCCGCCGAGCGGCACTTGCGTCTGGCCTCGACTACCTCGAGAACGCGACGACTCCGCAATACGGCGTGCTCTACAACACGTTGTCGATCGCGTCGGACCTGAAGGAGTGGAAGACCGTCGAGCGGGTCGGCCGCAAGGTCGTCGAGCTCTTCGCCAACGACGCCACCGAAGGTGAGAAGGTCGAGAAGTTCGTCACGCCAGCGCTCGGCGAGGCCCTGCTCCGGCAACGCAACTTCCGTGACGCGGTGCCCTTCCTCGAAGCCGCTGCGAAGGCGAACCCGAACAACTACCCGGTCAAGCGGCTACTCAGCCTCGCCCAAGGCGGTTGGTACGAATACAACGATCTCGGTACCTTGGTCGAAGTCAATGGACTCGACCAGCCAAAGGAGGCCTACCAGCGGCACTGGACCGAGTACCGCAAGTACATCCAGGCGACCGGTGTCGAGCAGTACAGTCTGGAGTGGTACGAGTTCTACTGGGAACTGTTCGCGTTCGCCGCCCGCGCCGCCAACAAGGGCGACAGCGAGATGGAGGGGATCCGAGACAGCCTCTACTCGATCGCAGCCTCGATCGATGACTTCGAGACGCTGAAGACCAAGCGGGGCAAGCGGGGCCAAGAGCTGCACGGCCTCTTCAACTCAGTGCGCCGCTGATCTCTCCGACCCGAACGCGAATCAACCTACGACGAGGCTTCGAGATGAATCGCTCCTACGAGAAGACCGTGCTCCAACTGGCCCTCGCGGTCGCCACGCTCACTGCCGGGTCGGCATCGACCAGCGCGCAGGACACGATCTCGACGACGACTGGCCGCCGCATCCGCGGCGTCGAGATCACCGCGTTGACCTCCCGCGCGGTGCAGTACGATCAGGACGGCACCGCAGGCGAAGTACCCGCGAGCCAGGTGCTGGAGATCCGCTGGGGTGACGCGCCCGAGTCGTATCAGCTTGGCCGTGGATCGGCGAACGGCGGCGACTTCGACGCCGCGTCCGACCAGTTCGCTCAGGCCGCACAGGACACCAGCCGCGCCGTCCTCAAGACCGAGTGCGAGTTCCTTGCCGCGGAGGCGCTGTCGCGCGCCGCGGGCTCCGACCAGGGCAAGGCGCAGCGCGCCGCGGACATGCTCGGCGACTGGCTCGGGTCGAACGCCGACAACTTCCGCGCGCCCGACGCGCTGATGGCGCGCGGCAGAGCGTTGCTCGGCGCGGGCTCCCCCGCCCAGGCCGAGACGACCTTCAAGACGTTGGCCGACGACAGCCTGGCAAAGAACTGGGCGCCGATCTGGAACGTACGCGCCAAGGTCGAGCAGGCACGCGCCCTGATGGCCGCAGAGAACTTCGCCGGCGCCCGCACCGCGTTCCGCAGCGCGGCATCCGCAGCCAAGGCCGTGACCGGCACCGAGTACAAGTCCGAAGTCGACTCCCTGACTGCTGCCGCGAGTGTGGGCGTCGGCGAGACGATGATCCGCGAAGGCAACTTCAAGGACGCTCTCGACTACTTCCGCGAACTCGGCGGCCGGGATGCGGACCTCGCGGTGAAAGCTGCGGCGAAGGCCGGCGAGGGCCAAGCGCTCTATCTACAAGCGCAATCCAAGGGCGGGCAGGAAGGCCTGCGAGGCGCACAACTCGCGCTGGCAATGGCGTCGGTCTTGGATCCCCTCGGCGGCGAGACCTCGGCGAAGGCCCTCTACTACTCGGGCATGGTGCTGCTCGCCCTCGGACCCGACCGCGAGACCTCGACCTTCAAACAGCGCGCGTTCGATTACTTCGAGACCGTCGTCAAGTTCTACGGCTCCACGTCGTGGGCCGTGCTCGCCGCCGAAGAGTTGCGCCGGTGAGGTAGCGACGGTGACGATGGCGACGGTGACGATGGCGACGGTGACGATGGCGACGGCCACCTTCGACACTCCTCGAGCACTCACCTCGAAGCTGCGCGGGCGCTTCCCATGGCTGCCGTCGCCACGCTAGGGTCGAGATGGCCGCAGTCGCCCGACGCAATCGACACCGGCCGTGCACGATCGACGCCGACCGTACAAGATCGGCGCCGCACTACCCGATCCAATCCCCGCCTCCATGGCGCCGTAGCGCGCGCGGGCGGCTGTTTTTCTGACACTGCCACTAGCAGGGGCTTTCACGCCGGAGACCGAACACGCATTCTCTCCGGGCCCCAAATCTCTCCAGTCTCCGACGGGGCTGCCCCTCGGCCCCTAAGTCCCTTCACCCAGAACGTCGCACGGACATGATCCGGACCAAGAACTCCCTCGCCGGCCTCTGGACCGCCGTCACTCCGCTCCTTCTGTCCACCTTTGCCGCCGCCCAAGAAGGCGCCGCTGGTGGTGCAGCCCCCGCCGAACGGCCCAACGCGGTCGTCGAAGCGTTCCAGAACGCGGGTGTCATCGGCTACGTCATCGTCGCGCTGTCGATCGTGTCGGTGGCGCTGATCATCGAGAATTTCGTCTCGATCAAGCGCGACAAGCTCGCGCCTCCCGAACTCATCGACGAACTGGAAGCCCTCTTCGACGAGGAGCAATTCCAGGAAGCCGCTGACCTCTGCGAGAGCGAACGCACCTACCTCACCAACATCGTCCACGCCGGCCTGACCAAGCTGGAGCACTCTTTCGACACCATCCAGCAGTCGGTGCGCGAAATGCAGGAGGAAGAGACGGTGAAGCTGTTCCAGAAGATCGGCTGGCTGTCACTGATCGCAGCTTCGGCTCCGATGATGGGACTGCTCGGCACGGTGTCCGGCATGTTCGTGACGTTCGGCGAGATCGCGGCTGCGGGTGGTTCCGTCTCCCCCGCACAGCTCGCGGGTGGTATCAAGCTCGCACTCACGACGACGATCTTCGGTCTCATCGTGGCCCTACCGACGGGAGCGTTCTTCTTCATGTTCCGCAACAAGGTCGTGCGGACCACCATCGAAGTGAACGCCATCGCTGAGGACCTCTTCGAGCGGTTCCGCAACCGCAAGGTCTGAGTTCCAGGAAGGCACGAGTCGCCGCGTCGGTCGTCGAGATGCGCGGAATCTCCGCCACCAGGACGACCGCGCTCTCAGGGTTGAACCCTGCTGGTTGAACCCTCGCTGTCGAAGATCCGTTCTGACGCACGCCCCTCGGGGCAATCGCCAAGGACGGCTCGCAAGGACGCCGATCGGCGTGCGGCTCGCACGCTCGCCCGTCGGTTCCCCGCACGGTCGTCTGACTTCCTGGCGACCGACCGGCTACTCTCCCGTCCGCCCCTTCGAGCCCGGGGACCCAGAGCAACCGCCAGGACGCTCTTGCCACGAGTTCAACCGTCTGAGGAGGCCCGAGACCCATGGCACGCGCATCGCAACAAGCCAATCAGGAAGTCGACATGGACATGACGCCCATGATCGACTGCGTCTTCCTGCTGATGATCTTCTTCGTCCTGGTGATCGACCTGAGCCAGCAGGACCTGGAAGATCTCATCCTCCCGGAGGCGAAGTATGCCGTCCCGGACGAGAACCCGCCCGACGTCCGCCCGATCATCAACATCGCGCAGGACGGGCGGATGATCTTCAAGAACAACCCCTACTACAACCCTGCCGAGCACGGCGCGACGGACAAGCAGGCCGAGCCACATATCCGCCGCCTTCTGCTGGAGTGGAAGGATAAGTACGTCAAGGACAAGACGGTGGAGAACCTCGGCGGCCGCAAGGTCACGGTGATCAACGACCCCGTCCTCGTTCGCGCCGACAAGTGGACCGAGTGGCACTATGTCGGGCTCTTCATGACCATCTGCAGTCAGCAGACCGACGCGGCCTTCTGGAAGCTCGAACTCGCGATGAGCGAGGAAGACAAGGAAGTCAAGCTGTTCGGCGGGAAGCGCTGAGGAGACCTACCGATGAGCAAGCACGCCAAGGACGTCGAAGAAGAAGCGAAGGCAGACATGACGCCGATGATCGATGCAGTGTTCCTGCTGATCATCTTCTTCCTTTGCATCGACTTCAAAGTGCTGGAAGCGAAGCTCCCAGCCTACTTGCCCAAGGACAAGGGCTCCAACAACGACGACACCCCGCCGATCGAGCAGCTCTCGCTCAAGATCATCTGCCAGCAGGAAGGCACGCCGGCAGAGCGGCGGCCCGGGTCGAACAGCAAGAACAACACGATGCTGGTTGGCCACGTGGTGCGCTGGGAGCTCGGCCCGAAGCGGTACGACGATCTCGATAAGCTGAAGGACGACCTCACCGACATCGCCAACGATCCGCGGCGTCGCGTGCCCGACCTGAAGAACCCGGGCAAGATGAAGATCATGCCGATCGTCATCGAGCCGCAGCCGAAGACCACCTACGGCGACGTCGCGACCACGGTCGATGCAGTGTCGGCGGCGAAGTTCGAGGAGATCAATTTCGGCGGCGGGCGCGGCGCGAAATAGCGCCGGCGGGCGGGTTGGTGAGTTTGCGACGGTGACCGGGCGAGTCGCGGTTGCCGCGAGCCCACCACCGAAACCGCGCTGCCGAGGGTGCAGCTCCCTGCCGCGTCGCCCACGCCTGCGGTCAGGACCTGGGAGCCAGGGTCACGGGACACGTTCCGATCCAGTGCGTGCAATCGTGCTCAGGTCGAAGCAGCGAAACGCAGCCGAATCGGTGGATTCGGCGAGGCTTCACGGCGATGTCCTGAGTGCGAGGGCGCGTGCTGGGCGGAATGATCTCCCGTGACACGCCGCTCCGGCGCTCCTAGCCGACGGTGCCTGGCTCCCGACGGTGCGTGGCTTTCACGACAAGCGACCCACGCGACACGAAGCGCGCCCGACAACGTCGCCTCTCGACACCCACGCCACTTCCCGAAAACACGCTGGCGTGCCCTCCACCCCACGGCTAGTTTTCGCTCCCGGCAGGCTCCCCCTCGACCCTGCCAAGAAGACCCCCTCTCCCGTTCGCCGGGAAGTGTCTCGTCCGTGCCCGCACGCACTCGAGCACCCTCGGCGCCGGCAACCCTCCCGAAGCGCTCACCGACGATCTCCGACCTGTAGTTCCCGTGGCGCGATGCGTCACGCCGAAGCCCGGGCAGCTCCCAAGAGCCGCCACTTGCTTCCGCCGCCACGGCTACGAACTCCAGTGAAGCGATCCCGGACAGCGATCGATCCCAGGAAGCATTGGTCACGATGATTCTCGATCGTCACCGTCTGCTCGCAGCCTCCATCGCTGCGGTGCTCTTCTGCTCAGCCTCGTGCTCGGCACCCGACACCCAAGACGGCCCGAACGACACGGGTACAGCTGCTGGCGGAGGTGTCGCTGGCGGAGGTTCCGATTCCGGCACCTCGGGTGCCCGTGGCGCTGGAAACCAGGAGCCTGGAAGCCAGGAGGCTGGGAACCGAGGGCTCGGGAACGCCGCGGGCAATCAGGACCCGTCGGGCCGCGGCACGATCGCCGAGCAGCGCAACAAGCTGCTGGTCGACCAGTACCTCGCCAATGCCGCGAACCTGCGCGCACAGGGCACCGAATCCGGTCGCCAGGCAGCGCGCGTCGAACTGCTGAAGGCTCGCGAGCTGCTGCCGGCCGACGAGCGCGTGGACAAGGCGCTCCGCAGCGTGAACTTGGAACTCGACCTCCCCGCAGCGTCGGCAACCACGTTCGGAGAGGAACAGGCTCGCCTGCAAGACATCAACGAGCAGCGTCGCCGTGCGGAGGTCATGAGCCTCCTCGACTCCGGCAACCAGGCGTTGGGTCAGCAGAACTACGAGCGGGCGATGGAGGACGCGCGCCGCGCCCTGCTCAACATCGAACTCGGGACCTACGTCGAGTGGGGTGACCTCGAGCAGAGCGCCCAGGACCTCGCGCAGAAGGCGCGGGCCGAGCGGGACAATGCGGAGCGGCTCGAAATGGAGGCTCTGCGTCGCGAGGTTGCAGCGCAGCGCCGTCAATCCGAGATGGAGCAGCAAGCGCTCCGTCGGGCCCGCGTCGACGACCTGCTCCAGAAGGGCATGCGCGCCTTCGAGACCCGACGGTTCGATCTGTCTCGTGACCTCGCTTTCCAGGCGATGACGGTCGATTCGACCAATCAGACCGCGCGCGAGCTGCACAACGCTTCGATCAAGGCCGCCCGCGATTCGAAGACCGACACCTACTACCGCCAGATGGCCGAGCGCATCCGCAAAATGAAGCTCGAAGCCGAGGATCTGCGGATCCCGCAGGCGGACATCCTCCACGTCGATCCGGAGATCTGGGAACGCGCCAGCTCGCGCCGTGTCGCCGAGGCCTCCGGCGCGACCAGCAACGCCGACGACGAAGCGCTCCGCAAGATGGTCGACTCGACCAGGCTCAGCGGACTTTCGTTCACCGCGGAGGATGGTGAATACAGCGACGTCAAGACCCGCATCACCACGATCACCGACATCCCGATCATCATCACGCCCGAGGCCGGCGATGTGATCGACGGAGAAGGACTCGTCTTGGAGATGGAGGTCACCGCGCCGATCACCGTCGCCAACTTCCTCGACCAGATGGTCCGGCCCAGCGAAGAACTCGCCTGGACCGTCAAGAATGGTGTGGTCCAGATCACCACCAAGGCAGCGGCGGGTGGTGCGAGCTACCTGGAGCAGTACGACGTCCGAGACCTGGTCGTCCCCAAGACGGTCTTCCTGCCGCCGACAATCCGCGATATCCCGACCGGTGAGGACTTCGGCGACGCGCCGCGCACCGGTGGCGAAGGTGAGGACAAGACCTTCTACATCGAGATGGACGTCCTGGTGCAGAACATCCAGGACGCGACCAATCCCGAGTATTGGGGCGACCTCGGCACGATCGATCCTGCGGAGTCCGGCTACCTGCTGGTCACTGCCAACCCGAAGATGCACGGCGAGGTGCGTCGCTTCCTCGAGGACCTGCGCCGATTCGCGACCACCGTCGTGACGATCGAGTCGAAGTTCCTGTCGATCAGCCAGAACTATCTGCAGCAGATCGGTGTCGACTTCCGCGGTCTCGGGGGCTCTGGCAGTAAGGGCACCGTCGCCCAGCTCGACGACATCACGAACGGCCTCGACGACAACGCGTCGCGTGGCCTCGACAACTCGGGCACCCTCGACCCGGCCGGCAATCCGGCATCAGGCGCGTTCTTCAACGACGGCGGCGACGGCGACATCCGCGGCCGCTCCGAGAACTTCTTTGGCGACTCACTGGGCCGCGCGCTCTCGACGAACGGTGGTGCAACTGCTGCACTCGTGTTCCTCGACGATCTCGAACTCCAGATGATCATCGAGGCGGTCGAGAAGCGGGAAGACGTCCAGGAGATGAACGGGCAGAACCTGACCGTGCTCAACAACGAGCGCGGCCACGTGGCGATCATCAACCAGACGGCGTATGTCCGGGACTTCGACGTGGAAGTCGCCCAGGCCGCGTTCATCGCCGACCCGAAGATCGACGTGATCCAGGACGGAGTCGTTCTGGACGTGAAGCCGACGGTCAGCCACGACCGGAAGAGCATCACGCTCGAAATGCAGCCCACGGTCGCCGAGTTGGTCCGACCGATCCCGACCTTCTCGACCTCGCTGGCAGGCACCACCCAACCGGTGACGGTCCAGCTGCCGCAGCTGCTCGTGCGTTCGTTCGCTACTACGGTCAACGTGCCGGACGGCGGATCGCTGCTGATCGGTGGACTACGCGAAGTGCTCAACAAGGAGCGGCGCGCGGAGGTGCCGATCCTCAGCAAGATCCCCCTGCTGTCGTTCTTCTTCAAGCAGGAGGGTGTCGTGGATGAGAACCGCTCGCTGATGGTCCTGGTCCGCGCGTCGGTCACCGACGTCAAGGACCTGATGGAAGGTCGCTGATCGGCGTCAGGTCGGGAGACTCGGTCAGTCCCTTGCCTCGCCGAAGCGGCAGGCGCGCACGCTCGCCGCGCCAGCCCTCCTGACTCTCTCCCACCGCTGCCTGAGGCGCCGCCGGAGATCCTCCGGTGCCGCTGCCCGGCTCCTTGACCGCGAGCAGTACGGCAAGTCGAAGCGCAGCGATAGTGTCCAGACCCGAGTTCGCTCGGAGGACGCTCAGGCCACTACCGCAGCCTGCCAACGCCGCGGACCGGCCAACCCAGTGGTCTGGAGGGGCAGGGTCTCGGGTGGCCAGAGAGACAGGCGCTGTGTGCGAGGCGAACGACCGCAGGCGGTGTTGGTGGACACGGCGAGAATGGTTCAATGAAGCCCGCGGCGTCAGGATCCCCGGGCACCGCGCCAGATGGGTGAATCGGACCACTTGGCGCACCCGCCTGCAGACCAAGCCCTCCCGCAACGCCTCGCAATCTCACGTCGAGCCAGCTGCCTCACCTTGCCGACCGCTATCATCGCTGCTCCCGTGAGGCTCGTACGCGCTGGCTAACGAGATTCGCTCGAGCCCCATCCCTCCTGAAGCAACGCCGTGACCAGACCGCTTACCGCGATCTTCTTCGACATCGACGACACACTGTTCTCCACCTCAGTGTTCGCCGACAAGGCCCGTCGAGCCGCGGTGGACGCGATGCTGTCGCTCGGTCTCCGGACGACCCGGGAGATCTGCATCAAGGAACTCACCGAGGTGGTTCAGGAGTTCAGCAGCAACTACGGCCGGCACTTCGACAAGGTCATCGATCGCCTACCCAGGGAGGCGAGCGCCGGCTTCAACAAGGAGCTGCTCGTTGCCGCCGGCATCGTCGCCTACCACGAGACGAAGTGGCGTGAACTGAAGGTCTACGACGACGTCTACGAGGTTCTGCGTTGGCTCGGCAAGCGAGTGCCGCTACGCGGGATCATCTCGGCAGGACTCGGCATCAAGCAGGCCGAGAAGGTCATCCGCCTGAGGATCCACGAGTTCCTGAGCCCCCACGCGATCTACTTCACCGAGCAGATCGGCATCAACAAGCCGAACCCGAAGCTCTACCGGCGCGTGCTCCAGGACCTGGGACTCGAACCCGAGACGACGATGTACGTCGGCGACAACACGATCAACGACATCGACCCGGCCAACGAAGTCGGAATGATCACGGTGCACAACCGTCGATCCGGCCGTCACGCCCAGGTTCCGGGCGCCACCGAGCCCGATTACTCGATCGGCGACTTCTACGAGCTACGGGCCATCCTGACCCGCGACTTCGGCCTGTGAGCCGCTGACCCGCGGCCCGCCTGTGGCTACTTGAGCTGCTCCCAGTATTCCTCGGGCATGTCGTGCGCGATCTTCAGCGCGCCGTTGGCGCCGCCGTAGATCGGCTCCTCGCAGCGGATCACCTTGCCACCTCCGAGGTCCCGGTGCATCGCCTGTTCGATCGCGGTGTCGAGCCCCTTGATCATCGATCCACCGCCCGCGAGCAAGACGCGATCACGCAGCTTGTGCTGGAACTCCGGATCGAACGAGGCGATCAGACTTCGCAATCCCTCCACGATCGGGTCCACGAGCACCGAGCACGCCTCCTTGACCTCGGCAGTGATGTCGAACTCGGTCGGCCGACCGTCGACCGGGAAGGTCACTTTGACCCGCTCGGGAGGGTCGCCGAGGTAGGCGTAGCGCTCCTTGATGTCCTTGATCATCTGCACGGAGAACTTCGCCCCGGGACAGCTCGCCTCGACCAGTTCGGCGAGCTTCCCGTCGACGCTGTCGCCGGCGATCCGGATGGTCACCTGGTCGGCCTCGTCCGGCATCGTGCCATGCATCCGGCAGAGATCGGTGGTTCCCGCGCCGATGTCGATCACCAGCGCGTCCTCGAGCATGTCGAGCCCGTAGGCGACCGCGAACGGCTCGCTGCAGAGCATCACCGAGTCGACCGTGGCCCGTGCGGCCTCGATGATCGCCTCCTTGTTGTTGATGCTCGCCTGAGCCGGCGCACCGATGACCGCGTAGACCAACTCGTCCTTGCGCGGCTTGGCCATCCGGATCGCCTCGCGGATCAGATCCTGTGCGGCCTTCTCGACCTCCATGCGCTCCTGCTCGTCGCCGTCGCTGTACTTCAGTACGCCCTTCTCGAGCGGCTTGTACATCTTCAGCGACATGCGCTTCTCGAGCGCCTCCTTGCCGAACAGCACGTCCTTCTTGAGCAGCTTGCGGCTCACGACGTCCTTCGGATAGCCGACGATCGAATAGACGGTCTCACGCACGCCGTTGCTGGCCGAGACCGAAGTCCGGGACGTGCCGAGGTCCATGCCGATGTACAGCACACCGTGGTCCTTGCCCGCCGCCGACTCGTCGTTCGCGTTCGTCGTCTCGTCACTCATCACGATTCCTCGATTCACTCGGGTGATGCCGCGGTCGACCGGGACCCCCGGTCACTCCGCCCGATCTCCCCGCCCTGTCTCGGCACGGGATCGATCAGCCACCCTTCTGTAGTTTCATGTTTGCGGCGAACAGGCCGGCCATGAGCTCCTTCTTGCGCTCGACCTCCTGTCCGCCACCCTTGAGTCCCTGGACGTCGCGATACACCGACGCGACCCCCTCTTCGACATTCTTCATCCTGGAGACCTCGTCGAGCTTCTGCTCGGTGAACTCCAGCGAGTCGTTCAGCTTCTTGAGCCGCCGCTGAAGGTTGTGGATCTCGCGGTCCCGCGCCGCGGCCTGCGCGATCTCCACCTCGTGGCGCTGCTCGGTGACGAGCTTCACGACGAGTTCCTGGACCTTCGCCACGAGCCCGGGGTCGTCGGCACCCTTCGCGTTCGCGAACAGACTCTGGATCTGCAGCAGGATCTGCGCGTTCTCGCCCTCGTAGCCCGCAACCAGATCGACCGACGCCTCGGCCACTCGCTCGTCGATCTCCCCCTGCAAGCGCTGCATCTCGAGCCGGAGGTTGTTCGACTCCTCCTCGGCGCGCTCCTGCCGAGCCCGGAGTTCCTCGTTGCTCCGCAGCAGCTTGAGAAACTCCTCCTTGGTCGCGTCGACCACCGCCTCCCGCTCGCTCGACAGCAACTTGTGCCGCAGGCTGCGATGCACCGCTTCGTCGATCAGCGAGACGATGCGATCCAAACCCAACACGTTGACCTGCTTGACCCCCCGCTTCTTCAGGGAATCGACCGAGGTCTGCCGAGCGAGCTTGCGCACGGCGTCCTTCAGGCTGCTCTTCAGGTCGGCCATCGAGGGATCTGGATCAGGGAGATCAGGACTCTTCCTGGTTGCGGTAGGAGTAGCGCGGATCGGTGTCGGGATCGGCGCCCCGGACCTCCGTGACGAACACTCCGAGCACGTTGGCGCCCAGGTCCTGGAGGCTGCGGATCGCCTCCTTGGACGCCGACTTCGGCGAGTGCTCCAGCCGGACCGCGAGCAGGGTCCCATCGGCCCGCGCCGCGATGACGCTGGCGTCGGTCGCCGGCATCACGGGTGGCGTGTCGATCAGGATGTAGCGGTAGTTCTCCTTCAGCCTGGCGATCACTTCGTCGATCCGCTGGCTGGTGAGGATCTCTGAGGGCACCGCGAGCTTGCCGCCGGCGCCGAGGATGTCGACGTTGCGCACTCCGGAGTTGCGAATCGCATCGGAGAGCCGGACCCGGTCCAGGAGAACGTCGCTCAGGCCGGGACGCGGGTTGAGGTTCAGGTAGGACTCGATGCTCGGGCTGCGCAGGTCGGCGTCCACCAGCACCACCGAGTGCCGCTCGAGTTCCGCGAAGGCCAGCGCGAGGTTGATCGAGGTGATCGTCTTGCCCTCGCCCTTGATCGCCGAGGTCACCACCAGCGACTTCGACGAACCGTCGGGGTTCATCGCGACGAGCTGGTTGCGCAGCGCACGGAACTGCTCGGCGCGGTAGCTGGTCGGATCGTGGAAGACCACGAGGTAGGGGTCGATGGACTGGTCGACGATCACGATCGAGTCCTCCCCGATCGGGGCATCGACCGCAGCGTCCTGCCGTGCTCGGAATCTGCTCAAGACAACCTCCCGCCGTGCGGCCCGGGCCGGCAGGAAGGACGACTACCCGCCGCACGGTGCCTGCACCAGCATCGACCGGGAGCCCGGCCGGGATGTAAGGGAACCAGCCCGGAACCCGCCATGACGATTGCCCGCAAGCCCCTGCCGAACAAGGAGAAAAGCCCCGGAGCCGCGAACTACCGACGAGACGGACTGCCGCCCCCGATCGGGTCAACCCCGGGATCCCAGGTCGACCCCCCGCTCCTCCGCGATCTGTCCGGCCCGCTCGTAGCCCGCATCGGCATGGCGCATCACTCCGGTCGCTGGGTCGGCGGTGAGGACCCGGTCGAGGCGCCGCGATGCGGCCTCGGTGCCGTCGGCGACCGCCACCTGCCCGGCATGGATCGAACGCCCGATCCCGACCCCACCGCCGTGATGGATCGACACCCAGGTCGCCCCACAGGAGGTCGCGGTGAGCGCATTCAGCAGCGGCCAGTCGGCGATCGCATCCGACCCGTCCAGCATGCCCTCGGTCTCCCGGTAGGGCGACGCGACCGAACCGCAGTCGAGGTGGTCCCGACCGAAGACGATCGGCGCCGAGATCTCGCCCTTCGCGACCAGCTCGTTCACCGCGACCGCGAACCGATGCCGCTCGCCGTAGCCCAGCCAGCAGATCCGCGCCGGCAGACCCTGGAAGGCGATCCGCTCCCTGGCCTTCCGGACCCAGGTCGCGAGGCTCTCGTCGTCGGGAAACATCTCGAGCAACAGCTCGTCGGTCCGATGGATGTCCGCCGGGTCGCCGCTGAGCGCGACCCACCGGAACGGTCCCCGACCTTCGCAGAACTGCGGACGGATGTATTCGGGAACGAACCCGGGGATCCGGAAGGCATCGTCGACGCCGGCGTCGCGAGCCTCGGTCCGCAGGTTGTTGCCGTAGTCGAAGGTCACGGCCCCGGCCTCCTGGAGCTTCCGCATGGCCCGGACGTGCCGCGCCGCGGTGTCTCGCGACCTCGCGAGATACTGCTCGGGATCCGTCTCACGCAGTTCGACCGCGGCGGCGAACGGCATCCCGTCGGGCACGTAGCCGTTCAGCATGTCGTGCGCGGAGGTCTGGTCGGTGAGCACGTCGGGCACCCTGCCGGCCTTCAGCAGCGCGTCGAGCAGCTCCGTGGCATTGCACTCGACCCCGATCGACCAGGCCTCGCCCCGAGCCGCGCGTTGCCACGCCGCGTCGATCGCCGCCTCCGGCGAGTCGAGCAGCTCGTCGAGGTAGCGGGTCTCGAGCCGCTTCTCGATCCGGCTCCGGTCGACGTCGGCCGCGAGGCAGACCGCCCCGGCGAGCACCGCGGCCAGAGGCTGTGCGCCGCCCATTCCACCGAGCCCGGCCGTCACCACCACCTTGCCCTGCAGGCTGCCGTCGAAGTGCTGACGCGCTGCCGCGGCGAAGGTCTCGTAGGTCCCCTGCACGATCCCCTGGCTGCCGATGTAGATCCAACTCCCGGCGGTCATCTGCCCGTACATCGTCAGACCGTTCCGCTCCAACCGCCGGAACTCCTCCCAGTTGGCCCAGTCGCCGACCAGGTTCGAGTTGGCGATCAACACCCGCGGCGCGTCCTCGTGGGTACGCACCACGCCGACGCACTTGCCGGACTGCACCAACATGGTCTCGTCGGGCCGTAGCCGACGCAGTGTCGCCAGGATCCCCGCCAGCGCCTCGTGGTTGCGGGCCGCCTTGCCCGATCCGCCGTAGACCACCAGCTTCGCGGGCTCCTCCGCCACCTCTGGGTCCAGGTTGTTCTGGACCATCCGGTAGGCTGCCTCGATCTGCCAGTTGGCGCAGGTCAGCGTGGTGCCGCGCGGCGCCCGCCAGGTCGTCGTCTCCGCTGTGCTCATCCGGGCAAGGATAGCGCCCAGGAGCGACGGATCAGCCCAGCGACCCGCAGCGCTGCTCGACCCGCTCGATCAGCACCCCGCCGATCAACAGCTCCTCGGCGACCCGCAGGTCCGGCGCCAGGAACCGATCGGCGGTCAGCGGCGGCACCGCCTCGCGCAGCACCGCGTAAGCCACCTCGACCCCCCGCCCCGGGGTCAGCGGCTCTCCACAGTCGAGACCGGCACAGGCCGAGATCCACTCGATCGCCAGGACCCGCGCGGTGTTCTCCACCACCTGGCTGGCGTGACGGGCCGCGGTGACTCCCATCGACACGTGGTCCTCGCGGTTCGCCGAGGTCGGGATCGTGTCGACGCTGGCGGGGTGCGCCAGGGTCTTGTTCTCCGAGGCCAACGCGGCGGCGACCACCTGCGGGATCATCAGCCCGCTCTCGACTCCAGGTTCGGCGGCGAGGAACGGTGGCAGACCGGAGATGTCGGGGTTCACCAGGTTCTCGACCCGCCGCTCGCTGACGTTCGCCAGGGTCGACAGCGCGATCTTCAGATAGTCGAGCGCCTGGCTGACCGGCTGGCCGTGGAAGTTGCCGGCCGAGACCACCGTGCCGTCGGCGAACACCAGCGGGTTGTCGGTGACCGAGTCGGCCTCGGTCAGCAGCACCTGTCCCGCGAAGGCGAGCCCGTCCTTCACCGCGCCATGGACCTGCGGCGCACACCGCATCGAGTAGGCGTCCTGCACCTTCCCGCAGCCCTCGTGACTCGGAACGATCTTCGAATCGCGGAGCAGGCTGCGCAGGTTCTCGGCGGTGCGGATCTGGCCCGGATGCGCACGGACCGCGTGGACCTGGGCCAGGAACGGTCGCTCGGACCCGCGCAGCGCCTCGATGGTCGAGGCGCAGAGCACGTCGGCCGAGCGGCTGAGGATCCCCGCGCGGTGCACGGCGTGCAGACCGAGCGCGGTCATGATCTGGGTGCCGTTGATCAGCGCCAGGCCTTCCTTGGCCGCGAGATCGACCGGCTCGACGCCCGCCCGCCGCAGCGCCTCGGCACCGGAGATCACCTCGTCGCCGGCATGGACCTCCCCGAAGCCGATCAGCGGCAGCGCCATGTGGGCCAGCGGCGCGAGGTCGCCCGACGCGCCGACCGAACCCTGCGAGGGGATCCACGGCACGAGGTCGGCGTTGAACAGCGCCTGCATGGTCTTCAGCAGCTCGAGCCGGACTCCCGAACAGCCCTTGGCGAGCGCGTGGATGCGCAATGCGAACGCCAACCGGGAGACCTCGACCGGCAGCGGCGCGCCGACCCCGGTCGCATGGCTCAGCAGCAGGTTGCGCTGCAGGTCGCCGAGCCGCGCCGGCGGCACGGTGACGTGGGCCAGCTTGCCGAAGCCGGTGTTCACGCCATAGACGACCGAGCCCGCGGCGACCACTCCATCCACCACCGCTCGCGACGCCTCGATGGCACGCCGCGACTCCTCCGAGAAGCCGATCCGACTACCGGGCCTGGCAAGCGCCATCCACGTGTCGAGATCGAGGGAAGTGGTGCCCAGGTTGATCGGTGGAGACATCGCGTGCGGTCCGGAGCGGAGCGGGTCAGAAGCGCGACAGGGAGAAGAAGAACTGCCGCTGGACGTCGGTGGTCTCGTCGAGGATCGGCCAGCCGACGTCGAGGCGGATCGGCACCTCGAGCACCGGCACGATGACGCGCAGGCCCACGCCCGCGCTCAGCCGCGGCGGCCCGATCTCGTCGATGGACAGGCCGAGATGGCCGTAGTCGAGGAAGGTCACACCGCGGAGCACCTCGGTCTGGCGGATCTGGCCGGCTTTCTGCGTCGAGAAGATGGGGAAGCCGTACTCCAGGCTCGACAGGATCCGAATCTCGCCGCCGACCGGCTGACCGAACTGCGACGGTCCAGCGCGCCGCTGCGCGAAGCCGCGCAGGTTGCTGCCGCCCATGTAGAAGCGTTCGGTCAGATACAGGTCGTCGGACCGACCGAAGCCCACGCCGTAGTCGACGCTACTGCGCCAACGCAGGGTGTGTGCCCGGTCGCGTTCGTCCCGGTAGAGCGGGAAGTACTGCGTGTAGCTGCCGCCGACCTTGAAGATGTCCTCGTCGGCCCCGAACACGCCGCCGAGAACTTCGGTGTAGGCCCGCGTGTTCGAACCCGAGGTGGGGACGAACAACGAATCCTGGTTGGAGTGAGCGATCTGCAGGCGCACCCCGCGCAGTTCGGTCTGACCCTCGGAGTCCCACACGATCGTTGGCGCGTTGGGGTCGGGGTTGCGGATGTCGAGCGTTTCCTGGCGCAGGGTGAGGCCGACCGACATCTCGTCCGACAGATTGCGCTCCAGGCCCACGTTGGCGCCGAGCGCGTCCATCAGGAACGAGTCGTAGAACTGCAGGCGGCGGTAGCCTTGCAGTCGCAGCCCGTACGTGTCGAAGTGTTGGTTGAAGATGTCCGGCTCGTAGAACGAGAGCTGGAACATGCTGATCTGCGTGCCGGGCGCCAACACCAGCTCGAGCTCCTGACCCGAGCCGTGGAAGGCCTCGTTGTTGGCAATCTCCGAGAACCACGAGATCGGGTTCCACGTCGACGGCAGCCGACGGTAGTCGAAGTTGCGCTTCGACAGCACGAAGCGCGCCTGCACGCCGTTGGCGCTGCTCACGCCCGCACCCCACAGAAACGATCCGGTGTCGCCCTCGGTGACCGAGATGTCGAGATCGACGAGGTCCGGCGCCTCGCGCACCGGTTCCAGCTCGAAGCGCACGCCACCGAAGTTCTGCGGGTCCTGGAAGTAGCGCAGTGCATCCAGCGTGCTCAGCGACCGGTCGACCTTCTTCATGTCGAGAATCTCGCCGGGCAGGATCCGCACCTTGCGCCGGATGACCCGATCCTCGGTGTCCGAGTTGCCGGAGATCCGCACGCTGCGCAGGGTCTTCGGCGAGCCCTCGTCGACGACGAACTTCAGGTGGATCTCGGAGTTTTCGACGTCGAAGGTCTCGACCGTGTCGAGAACCTGGAACGCGTTCTCGATGCCGCGCCCGTAGCGACCGAATTCCGGGTGGCCGCGGCGGCCGTAGAAGCTGGTGATCCGCCGCTTGTCGAGTTCGACCTCCCGGAAGTCGTAGTATTCGCCGGGCTGCAGCTCGATCTCCTCGAGCACTCGCTCCTTGGAATAGGTCGGGTTGGCCTGGCCGGGCGGCGGCAACTGCTCCAGATCGATCGACGCGATCCGGTAGCGCGGCCCCTCGTCGACCAGGAACGTCAGGTCGACCTTGCTGCGGTCCTCGCTGAACACCGCGCCCGCCAGCTCCACGCGCGCATCACGGAAACCGCGCTTCCGGTAGAACAGCCGCAACCGGTCGAGGTCTTCGTCGACGACCTCCGCGGAGTAGGGATCCCCGCCGAGCAGGGCCCCCGCCGGCGCGGACTCCAGCTCGGCGCTGTCCTCGAGGTTGTCGTAGAAGTCGAGCGGCGCCCAGAAGGGGAACGCCGGGTTGCCGATCACGTGGACCTGGTCGACCGTGACCTTCGGCCCCTCGTCGACCCAGAAGATCAGCTCGCTCTGGTCGAGGTCCTTCTCGATCCGCACCTGCACGAACGTGAAGCCGAGTCGGCGGTAGCGGTCGCGGAGGGTCGCGGCGTACTGCGCGGCAGCGAGTTCGTTCATCCGTTGCCTCGGCCCGAGGTTGAGCAGCGTGCGGACCTCGCGCTCGCTCATCGAAGCGAGTCCCTTGAAGCTGAACCGCTCGAAGGTCGGCCACTCGGTGACGCTGAAGATCACCCGCACGCCACCGCCCGGCAGGTCTTCGCGGTAGGCCTCGGCCAAGATCCGCAGCTGGCTCATCAGGTTGCGGATGTCGTCGGCGACATCGCTCGGGCGGAGCGGCTGCTTCGTCTGGGTCTTGAGGATCCGCCGAATGGTGTCCTCCGACCCGGCCGGTTCGACCAGGATCTCCCTCACGATGGGCGCGTCCTGCGGATCCTGCGTCGCATCGGGAACGGGCGGACCGATCGGGTCCTGACTCGTCGGATCCGGTTGCGAGCCGGGTTGAGCGGCTGCCGAGATCGCGAGCACCGCAGTGCACGCGATCAGCATGAACACCCGACACCGGCCCAGCCGCAGAGCACCGCGCCACACCGCCACACCTGCATCGGTCGGCCGGACAGAGCACGAGGTCGGGGCAGGGAATACGGTGCGCATCGGTGGATACGGCCCGCCACCGGCTCCGGCAGACGCACCGCGAAGCAGCCATCGAACAGCGGAGCCGACTGCGATCAAGGCACCATCAGGCGTCGGGGCGCGAGCATCGACGATTCCAGAACGACGGTGACCGGTCTCGCCGCGGAGACCTGTCCACGGCCGGGCTCCAACTGGCCGATTCACCCCATCGGCTCGGCGCGACGCACGTAGGGCTCGAAGCGCATGAACTCGCGGAAGAACCGCAGGGTCACGTCGCCAGTCGGGCCGTTGCGCTGCTTGGCGATGATCAGCTGGGCCAGACCGCGGTTCTCCTCGGTGGGCTTGAAGTACTCCTCGCGGTGCAAGAGGCAGATCACGTCGGCATCCTGCTCGATCGCACCCGACTCGCGAAGGTCACTCATCCGCGGACGGTGGTCCTCGCGACCCTCTACGTCGCGATTGAGCTGGGAGAGCGCGATCACCGGCACGTTCAGCTCGCGCGCCAGCCCCTTCAGCGACCGGGAGATCATCGAGATCTCCTGCTGGCGACTCTCGATCTTCTTGCCACCGGTCATCAGCTGCAGATAGTCGATGACGACCAGCTGGATGTCATGCTGCTGCTTCAGCCGGCGACACTTGGCGCGCAACGCCGTAGGCGTCAGACCGGCGCCGTCGTCGACGAAGATCGGGATGTCGTAGAGCTTCTCGGCCTCGCGTTGGAGCCGCGCATACTGCTCCGAGGTGACAGTGCCCTTGCGCACCGACTGGCCGTCGACCTGCGAACGGCAACAGAGCATGTTCGAGATGACCTGGGAGGCGGCCATCTCGAGGCTGAAGATCACGATTCCGCGGCCGGACGCGGCCACCCGCTCGCAGAGGTTGAGCGCGAACGAAGTCTTCCCCATCGACGGACGCGCCGCGAGGATGATCAGCTCACCGCCGTGCAGCCCACCGGTCATCTCGTCGAAGTCCGGGTAGCCGGTCTGCACGCCGGTCGGCTCACCGGCCCGCGAGCGCACGTAATCGATCCGCTCGAAGGTCTCCTGCAGGATCGAGTCGATGCCCTTCACGTCCTGCGCGACGTTCATCCGGGCGATCTTGAAGATCCGCTCCTCCGCGGACTCCAGCAGCTCACGGGCGTCGGCGGAGTTCTCGTAGCTCGACCGCGCGATATCGAGGCAGATCTCCAGCAGCTGCCGCTGGACCGACTTCTCCCGGACGATGTCCGCGTGGTAGGCGACGCCCGCCGCCGAGACGACGCTGTCGGCGAGGTGCAGCAGCGCCGAGGGCCCGCCGACCTCGTCGAGCGAGCCCTTGCGGGACAGGTTCTCCTGCACCGTCAGCACGTCGGTGTGCGAGTGCTGGTCGTAGGTCTCGAGGATCGCGTCGTACACCAGCTTGTGGGCCGGCACGTAGAAGTCCTCGGACTTCAGCGACTGAGAGATGTCGGCGATCGAGCCCGGGTCGAGCAGCAGGGCCCCGAGGACGGAGCGCTCGGCCTCGACGTTGCGCGGCACACCGCGACTCTCGGAAGCTTGGGCGAAGTCCACCACGATCGATTCTCCTGCGTGTCTCCGGCGCGCGAAGCACCTCGGCGACGGGCGTCCTCAGCCGGCGCCCGACCTCGTTCGACGTTCTCCGCTCGCCCGCCGAGGCAGCGAACCGGCCCCTCGGCAGGTCGTCGGGACCGGCCTGGAAGGAACCCCGGACCCGCGCACCCCGCCCGCCGTCGGCACCGCCCGGACCGGCGGGCGCGGCGCGCGCGTCCGGCGTGCGACCATGCCGGCGCCGCGACTTTCGGCAAGGCTCCTGGCGTCCGCCGCGTCGCGGCACTTCTGGACAAGCTGTGGAAGAATCCTGGGCCGCGGGTGGACGCGTCGTTGCGAACCCGCGTGGCCGCACCACCTGCGTTCTCCACTCCCCGCGCCGACAGAACGCGCGACGATTCCGCACGGCGGCCGCGGAATCGTCGCGCACGCCTCCCAGCGGCGGTCCGGCCTCACGCGCTCTCCACCAAGACGCGCCCTTGGGCATCTCCGCGCCGGTAGCTCACGACCCCGCGCCGCGCAAGCTCGACGAGGAGGTCTTCGGCCTCTTCGCTCGAAACCCGGAGGCGACGGCGGAGGAAGTTGCGGCTGGCGCGGCGGTACTCGACCACCAGATCCTGCGCCTCGGCGAGCAGGTCGTCGTCGCCGGGCCCGATCGGGAACAGGGACTTCTGCTGCCCCTGGGGATCCCCCGGGGTGGGAACCGGCTGAAGCACCACGTCGGCGGACGCCGCGTGCTCGGTTCCAGCAGCTTCGTCCGCCGCGTCCGCGTGCGCCAGCTCCGGAGACTCGGTCTCCGGCTCCTCGTCGGCCTCGACGTCGTAGTCCAGCTCGGTCGACTCCAGCGCGGTCGACTCCGCCTCCGGATCCTCGGCCTCTTCCGACCAGCCCTCGGCCTCCGACTCCTCGTCGGCCTCGACGTCGAAGCCCAGCTCGGTCGACTCCAGCTCGGTCGACTCCGCCTCCGACTCCTCGGCCTCTTCCGACCAGCCCTCGGCCTCCGACTCCTCGTCGGCCTCGACGTCGAAGCCCAGCTCGGTCGACTCCAGCTCGGTCGACTCCGCCTCCGACTCCTCGGCCTCTTCCGACCAGTCCTCGGCCTCTGGCTCCTCGTCGGCCTCGCCATACTCGAATTCGGTCGACTCCAGATCCGTCGACTCCGCCTCCGACTCTTCGCCGTCCTCCGACCAGTCCTCGGTCTCCGGCTCCTCGTCGGCCTCGCCGGACTCCGGTTCGGTCGACTCCAGATCCGTCGACTCCACCACCGGCTCCTCGTCTTCCTCCGACCAGTCCTCGGTTTCCGACTCCTCGTCGGCCTCATCGTCGTAGTCCAGACCGGTCGGCTCCGCCTCGGACTCCCCAGCGTCGTCCGAGAATTCGCCGACCTCGAGAGGCGCGGTGCCGAGATCCGTCTCGTCCTCGGAGTCGACCTCGTGGACCTCCCATCCCTCGCCCGGGCGAAGAACGAACTCGGTCTCGACCGCCGCGTCGGACTCCTCGGTCGGATGCTCGACCTCTCGGATCGCCCGGCGCTCGCGCCAGCTCAGCCGCCGTCCACCATGCCCCTCGGCCACCCGAGCCTCGTAGGCCTCATCGAGATCGACCGGACCCCGCGCGGCTGGCGCAGCCTCTCGCTCCGTGGGATCTGCAGCAGCCTCGACGGCGCGACGTTCGAGGTCCGATTCCTCGGTCCCGTCCGCATCGACGGCCCGCCGCTCGTCGAGCGACAGACCCCGCAGGGCCTCGACGGCCTCGTCCTCGATCCCCCGATCGTCGTCGGGTGCCGACAGATCGACGCTCTCGGGGGGCACCGCCGACGCCGTGCCGAATGCGGCCCCTACAACTCGACCCGCTTCGGCCGGGACGACCTCCCGACTCTCGGGATCCAGGCCCTCGGAATCGTCCTCCGTGCCGGCCTCGGCTCGGCCGCCACGGCGACCGCGCTGCGCCAGTTCCTCGAAGTAGCGGTAGAAGAAGAAGTCGGTCGCCAGCACCAGAGACGCCAACGAAGCGATCGACACGACCAGGATCGAGAACACGGGGCCGAACACGTCGACCAGCCGGCCGGCGAACCACGCGCCGACATCGCCCGCGTTGGCCGGCAGTGCCCCGTTGATCCTCAGGTTCACCAGGATTGCCAGACACAGGCCGTGGATCGCGATGCGGCCCGCGCGCCCGAGCGGCCGGTCCAGCTCGCCGCCCAGGAACCGGATCGAACTCCAGGCCAGGGTCAGCACCGCGACCATGAACAGCGGCTCGAAGCCGAACAGGTCGTGGAGCCAGACGACCAGCCCCGCGAGCCCGTCATCGCCGGGAGCCGGCCCACCGCGAAGGCGCAACCAGGTCAACGCGGAGAGCAGGAATCCCGACAGTGCGATCGGCAGCAACGGCACGGCCCAGGCCGCACGCGTCCGCAGCGACTCGTCGCGGACCTCATGGATCGATCCCGTCATGTTCGTCCTCCCGTCGCCGCCCGGCGACGTGTCGGCCGCATCGGCCAGGCAGGAGCCCCGGTCGATCCGGTCCGATCGGAGCAAAGGCTAAGGGGCTGCCGAGCGGTCGACAACAGGCACTCCCGCCACTCGAGACACCGACACCTACGTCGCGGAGCTCGTGCCTGGCCCGAGGTCATGCCTCCCGCTCCTCGACGTCGTCCTCGCCGTCGGGTTCGCTACCGTCGTCGTCGGCGTCCGACTCGTCCGGTCCGTCTTCCGTATCCTCGTAGTCGACGTCCTCGTAGTCGTCGTAGTCCTCGTCGGCCTCGGCGTTCTCGAGCTCGGCGGCGATCTCCGCCTCGCGGATCTTCCACTCCTCGACGGTCATCATGACCTCGCGAGACTTGGAGCCGACGAAGGGTCCGACCAGACCGTCCTCCTCCATCATCTCGAGGAGCCGCGTCGCCCGGTTGTAGCCCACCGCCAGCGCCCGCTGGATCAGCGTCGCCGAGCCGCGCTGCTGGCCGAGCACCACCTCGACCGCCTGGTCGTAGAGGTCGTCCTTGTCGCCGGGCCGCTTGCCCTTGGCGGACTCGCTCTGCACCAGATCGGGGATGTAGTCCGGCTTCGGGCCGTGCTCCTCGATGTGCTGGCAAACCGCACCGGCCTCGTCCTCGGACACGAACGCACCCTGGGCGCGGATCATCCGGTGCTTGGTCGGCGACACGTAGAGCATGTCGCCGTGGCCGAGCAGCTTCTCGGCGCCGTTGGCATCGAGGATCACCCGGCTGTCGATCTTGCGGTTCACCTTGAACGCGATCGAGCACGGCAGGTTGGCCTTGATGACGCCGGTGATCACGTCGGTGCTCGGCCGCTGGGTCGCCAGGATCACGTGCAGACCGACCGCGCGCGACTTCTGCGCGAGGCGCTGGATCGACTCCTCGACGTCCTTCTGGGCGACGTTCATCAGGTCGGCCAGCTCGTCGATCACGATCACCATGTAGGGCAACCGTGCCTCGTCGGGGGTGATCGGCCGCTGCATCCGCCGCTCGATCTCCTCGTGACCGAGCCGGTTGAAGGACCGGATGTGGTTGGTGCCAGCGGCCGACAGCAGCGCGTAGCGACGCTCCATCTCCTCGACGGTCCATTCGAGGACCTGCGGCGCCCGCTTCATGTTGGTGACGACGTCGCAGGCCAGGTGCGGCAGCTTCTTGTAGACCTGCAGCTCGACCATCTTCGGGTCGACCAGCAGCAGACGGACCTGCTGCGGCGTGCGGGTCATCAGGATCGACATCAGGATCGTGTTGATGCACACCGACTTGCCGGAGCCGGTGGTGCCGGCGATCAGCAGGTGCGGCATCTTCGCCAGGTCCTCGACGATCGGGTCGCCGGCGACGTCCTTGCCGAGGTAGAGCGGGATCGCGTAGTCGTCGGCCTCGCCGTGGTTCTCGAGCAGCTCGCGGAACGAGACCATCTGCCGCTCGGCGTTCGGCACCTCGATGCCGACCGTGTCCTTGCCGGGGATCGGCGCGACCACCCGCACGCTGACCGCCTTCAGCGCCGCCGCGAGGTCGGCCTCGTAGGCGGTGATCTTCGACAGCTTGATGCCGTGGCCCAGACGGATCTCGTACTGGGTGACCGCGGGACCGACCGAGGCAGCGACGACCTCCGACTCGACCTTGAACGACGCCAACCGCTGCTCGATCGCCTCCTTGTTGGAGTCGAGCACCTTCTGGGTGGTACCGGCGTCGCCGTGCTCGGGCTCCCGGAACAGCTCGATCGGCGGGAACGGGTAGGCGACGTCGAACGGCAGCTCGCTCTGGCCGGAGTGGCCGGGCCGCTTCTTCTTGGCCTTGCGGGGTCGATTGCGCTTGAGACGGACCGAGCGCTTCGGAGGTGGGGCGGGCACGGGCTCGGGCTCCTCGTCGACCGAAGCGTCCACCGAGGCGGACTCGGAGTGGTCGGGCTCCTCGGCTTCGTCGGGCCCCTCGGCTTCATCGTCGGTCCCGGACTCCGCATCCGCTTCGGCCTCGAGCCCGATCACCGGGTCGTCGTCCAGGTCCTCCGGCTCCGCTGCGGACTCGACCTCGGACTCCTCCATCTCTTCGGCCTCCGCGGTCGCCGGTTCGACCTCGGCGTCTGCCTCGAGTTCGGCGCCGTCCGGCTCCGCCACGGCAGACTCCCCCCGCTTCGGCAGCACGCGGACCACCAGCCCCCGCAGGCTGCGCTTGACCCGCCCCCCGACCGAGTCGTCCGCTCCGTCCTCGGGCTCCCCCGCCTCGACCTCCTCGACCTCGGTCGCCGCCGCTCCCCCGCGACTCCCCTTGCGCCGCCGCCCGGCGCGCTGCCGGCCGGTCACTGGCGCCCCCTCTTCGTCGCCGGTTGCCCCACCTCGTCCACCGGCCCCAGCCAGCGCCGCAACCGGTCCTCGCACGCCGCGGAACAGCTGCTCGCCCGCGTGGACCAGCTTCAGGAGCAGCTCGGAGACCAACCAGCGGGTCGCCAGCAGCAGCGCGCACAGCGCACCGAAGGTCAGCAGCAGGATCCGCCCCGAGCCGCCGAACGCCCGGTACAGCTTGGGCGACAGATTGGCGCCGAACTTGCCACCCGGACCGTGCGGCGCGAGGCGCAGGATCTCCGCATCGGCGTGCGGCCCGGCGAGCATCAGCGCCAGCATCGCCGAGAACACCACCACGCCGAGGACCTTCAGGGTGGCGCCCTCGATCGCCCGACCGAGGAACAGCGAGACGCCCCAGACCACACCTGCCGCGAACGGGATCCAGCCCGCGAGGCCGAGCAGGAAGACCACCGCGTCGGCGATCAGGTAGCCCACCAGACCGCCGAGGTTGCGGCCGTTGCCACGCGGGATCGGACCGTCCTCGAAGGTCACGGCCTCGAAGGTCGCCAGCGAGAGCAGGACGAACAGGCAGCCACCGACCACCAGCAGCGCCACCAGCTCGCGCATCCGCGGCGACAATCCCGGCCCGGGGACGTCCTCGACCGGCACGAAGTGCGGCCCCTTGCGGCGCCCCCGCGGCCCCTCGGTGGCCGTCACTTCCTCGGCACCGCCGCGCGGCCTGCTGCCGCGAGACGACTTGCTGCTGCGAGACGTCATGAGTCTTCGTTCCCCCGGACGGGGCCGTGCTCGGCGGTGGACGGGATCCGAGCCGCCAGCTCCCGCCAGGAAGCCACCGCACGCTCCACGAGCACCGCTGCGATCACGTCCTTCGCGCCGACAGGCAGGTTCTCGACCGGCGCGTCGCCGGCCGGCACCAGGTGGACCTCGGAGCACTCCGCCCCCATCGCGGCGGGGCCGTTGAGGACGATCAGGTGGACGCCTTTCCGCACCAGTTTGGCACGAGCCCGGCTGACCATTCCCTCGAAGCCGCCCTGCTCCGGCGACTCCAGCGCGAACCCGACCAGGAACTGGCCGGGCCTGGCAATCGCGGCCAACCCCGCCAGCACGTCGGGGTTGGGGACCAGCTCGAGCTGGTAGCCCTCCCGCTCCTTGGTCGGCTTGCCGACCGCCCGTCGGGCCGGGCGGTGGTCGGCCACCGCCGCGACGCCGAACGCGATCGAGCAGTCGACGAACGCCGCGGCGGCCCGCGCCGCCATGTCGCGTGCCGAGACCACGTCGATGCGCTCGACCCCCGCCGGCGTCTCGAGACCGGTCGGCCCGGACACCAGCACCGCACGGTGCCCGGCGGCGACCGCGGCCGCGGCGATCGCGTAACCCATGCGTCCACTGCTCGCGTTGGCGAGGTAGCGCACGTCGTCCAGGTATTCGTGCGTCGGCCCGGCGGTGACCAGGATCGCGGCCATGAGCCCTCCGCCCCACCAACCCGCGCGAGGAGCGCCGGTGCGAGGCCTGTCGGTGTGGTGACCAGAAGGTCTCGGCGGACACGGAGTGCCTCACCATCCCTCCCGGGGCGACGCCCCGGCCGCCCAGCCGGATCGCATCGTCGGCGCATCCTAACCCGAGCGGCACGTTCCGGACCAGTCACCGTCGGCGTCCCCGACCTCGCGGCGAAGGTCTCGGCCCACCTCGCCCGCCCCTCGGGAAAAACTCTCTCTCGCCTCCGATCCAGGTTCCGTAATCGCGCGAACGACGTCGACCCCGTGCCCCCGCGTATCCCCTTGTCTCTCCCCGATCTTCCGCCCCTCCACCCGCGCGGCCCCAGGCTACTGCTCGCGCTACTCGCCTGTTCGGTCACGAGCGCGTCCTGCTGGTCTCCCGCCGGCATGAAGGACGAGGCCGACCGACAGGTCTATGCGATCCTCGACGCGGTCACCGGCGCGGTGACCGGAACGGAGAAGCACTTCGAGATCGGTCGGCAGGAGGACACCCTGCGGCGCCGGCTCGAGCGCGAGAACGCCGAGTTCCTGGCCGCCGGGATCCCGGTCGCGCCGCTGCGCGTGAACCTCACGAAGGCCCTGGAGATCGCGGCCGAGAACAGCCGCGACTTCCAACGCCAGAAGGAGTCGCTGTATCGCACCGCGCTGAACCTGACCCGCTCGCAGTTCGACTTCGAAGTGCAGTGGTTCGGCGGCAACTCGTCGGACGTGTCGGGAGTCGGCGACGACTCCGCGACCGCGACGATCTCGCAGGACCTCCGAGCGCAGCTGAACACCACCAACGGCACGCGGATCGTCGGCAGCTTCGTCAACACGTTCCTGAAGGACCTCGTCAACGGCGGCGACTGGGACGGCAGCTCGATCTTCAACTTCTCGATCACCCAGCCGCTGCTGCGCGGCGCGCGCCGCCGGGTGGTGCGCGAGTCGCTGACCCAGTCGGAGCGCGACGTGGTCTACGCGGTACGCAGCTTCGAGCGGTTCCGGGAGAGCCTGGCGCTGCAGATCACCAGCACCTACCTGAACGTGCTCCAGCAGCAGCAGAACCTGGAGTCCGTGCGCCGCAACCTGGAGTCCGTGCGCCGCAACGAATCGCTGACCCAGGCCCTGTTCGACGCCGACCGCCGCGCCATCGTCGACGTCGACCGCTCGACGCAGAGCGTGCTGCAAGCCGAGAACAACGTTGCCAACGCGGTCAATTCGCTGCAGACCGCGCTGGACAACTTCAAGTTCCAGCTAGGTCTGACGATCGACACGCCGATCGAGCTCGATCCGACGGTGTTCGACAACGTCATCGCGATCGGCATCGAGCCGGTCGACCTGCCGCAGCACGAGGCGATCCGCATCGCGCTGGAGCGCCGCTACGACTATCGCAACACCTGCGACCAGGTCGACGACGCGGTGCGCCAGGTCTTGGTGGCCGAAGACGGCCTGCGCAGCATCATCGACTTCTCGTCGGCGGTCGCGATCCCGACCGAGGACGGCAAGCCGCTGAAGTTCGACTTCGGCCGCGTCCAATGGTCGGCGGGCTTCAACATCGACCTCGCGCTGGCGATCCTGCCCGAACGGAATGTCCACCGCGCTGCGATCATCGCGCTCGACAACGCGCTCCGGACCCGTGAGCAGGCCGAGGACGAGGTCAAGCAGGACATCCGCAACGACCTCCGGAACATCACCAACCGGATCCGCAACTACGAGATCGCCAAGCTCGGTGTCGATCTCAACGCCCGTCGTGTCGACAGCACCTCGAAGCTCTACGAAGCCGGCCGGGCCCAGGCCCTCGACGTGCTGGACGCCCAGAACGACCTCCTCGGTGCCGAGCTGCAGCTCATCGCCTCGGTCGTGGACTATGCTGTGAGTCGCCTCCAGCTCCTGCTGGACCTGGAGGCGATCGAACTCGATCCCTACGGAGTGACCCTCGAACTCGGCCTGCCGCTGCCGACCGGGGTCCAGGACACCGAGGACGCCCGCCGCGCCCTCGAACGGCGCAAGATCCCGCGGAACTGGGAGACCGACACTCCGTGGCGGCAACTCCACGACGGCTTCGGCGGCACGGAAGCCGATCCGGACGGGGCCGAACCCGAGGGAACGCCGGAGGGCGACGACTGATTGGCCCCCACCATCCCCGGCCATCCCGTCATTCAAAGCATCCAGCGAAGCACCTCCTCCCGAGGCACCCCATGTTTGACCCGCTCCGAACCGCACCTCTCGCCCTCAGGGCTCCGTCGGTTGCCAGACCGGCATCACCGGCCGGCCGACTGGCAGCGCCTGCGGTCTGGGCGACCGCTCTGGCTCTGGGCCCGCTCGCCGGCTGCGGCGACGGCGGGAGCTCCAACCAGAACACGCCCGACATCTACGTCGTCGAGCGGAAGCCGATGCGCATCCAGATCACCGAGGCGGCCGAGCTGAAGGCCGCGGTGGAGAACCGGGTCCGCTCGGAGATCGAGGGCAGCGCGACGATCATCTACCTGATCCCCGAAGGCGAGGTCGTCGACAAGGGCCAGAAGCTGGTCGAGCTCGACGTCAGCGAGTTGCAGGAGCGCCGCGCCACCCAGGCCATCACGGTCGAGCGAGCGATGGCCTCGCTGGTCAACGCCCAGCAGAACATCCAGATCCTGGCGAAGGAACTCGCGTCGCTGGAGTCGGCGGCGGTCAGCGGGCTGGAGATCGCCAACATCGACGTCGAGAAGTTCTTCGGCGGGAAGAACGTCGACGGGCCGGTCGAGGTGGTCGGGGACGACGTGGTGGAGTCCGGTCCAGGAGGGGTCGACCAGCAGGAGCAGGACAAGGTCCGCGGCGCGAACCGCGACATGGTCGAGGCGCTGAGCGAGCTGGTCGAGAACAAGCCGGCCTATGCCGGCCTGCCGGGCAAGGCCGTCGATCTGCTCGACGAGACGCGGCTCGACGACGACATGGGCGAACTCGGTCAGCAGGTCCTCGAGCAGGTCGACCAGATCACCCTGGCCCGCCAGCAGCTCGCGCTGGCCGAGGACACCTACCAGAAGAGCAAGACGCTCGCCGCCGACAACTACATCACCGCCAACGACCTCGAGCGCGACCGACTGGAACGTGAGCGTCAGCGGTCGAGCGTGACCCTGGCCTGGCAGAACCTCGACCTGCTGATCAGCTACACGCTGCGCAAGACCAAGATCGACCTGCTGCTGAAGCTCGACAACGCCAAGCTCGAGCTCGAGAAGGTGCGCGCCAGCAACGCCGCGCGCCGCACCCGCGAAGAGGCCGAGCTGGCCAGCGTGCAGAGCGAATACGACCTCGCCAAGGAACGGCTCGACAACCTGGTCCGACAGATCGACTCGGCGGTGCTGGAGGCGCCGACGCCGGGACTCGTGGTCTACGCGACCACCGACAGCCGCAACCGGGAGACGATCGAGGAAGGTACCGACATCCGCGAGCGGCAGACCATCCTGATCCTGCCCGACGTGACCCGCATGCAGGCCGAGCTGAAGATCCAGGAGGCCGACATCGACAAGGTGCGCCGCGGCCAGCCGGCGACCATCGCCGTCGATGCCTTCCCGGGCGAGGCCTTCTCCGGCATCGTGACCCGGGTGTCGCCGATCGCCGACTCCGGCTCGCGATGGAGCAACTCGAGCCTGAAGGTCTACAAGACCTGGGTCGCGCTCGACCTCGACAACACCCAGGGCATGCTGCGTCCGAACATGTCGGCCCGCGTGACGATCAACGTCGGCGAGGTGCCCGAAGCGCTGCCGGTCCCGATCACCGCGGTGCGCCGCCAGGACAAGGTCCACTACGTGTGGAAGGTGAATGGCAACGGCCCGCTGGCGGTGGCCGTGAAGGTCGGCCGGTCGACCAACGAAGAGGTCGAGATCCTGCAGGGCGTCGAGCCCGGTGACCGGATCTACAAGGCCCCACCGACCGGGGTGATGGCGCCCGAGTTCGAGCAGCCGGTCGTCGAAGATGGTCCGGAGATGCCGACCCTGGAGGCCGGCTCGATCGGCGCGGCGACGCCGCGGGTCGACCCGGAGATCCAGGCCAAGATCGACAACGTCACGCGCGAGAGCTACGTGGAGGAGATCAAGACCCGGCTCCCGCAGTTCGCCGAGATCTTCGCGAGTGACGACGAGCGCGCGGTGATGCGCGCGATGTTCTCCAACGAGGAACTCAGCGCCGCGGTCGAGAACGATCCGGTGCTGTCCGCCATGCGGGCCAAGCTGATGGAGGGCATGCGCGCGCGGATGGGCAACCGTCGTCCCGGCGGCGGCGGTCCCGGAGGCGAAGGCGGACCCGGCGGCGGCGACGGACAGGGCTTCGGCGGCGGCCGCCGTGGCGGCGGCGGGCCGGGTGGAGGGGCCCCCGGGGCCGGTGGCGGCAACGACGGCGGCGATCGGGGCAACCGTTGAGTTCCCCGGATCCCGAGACCCAGGAGCAGCCGAGCCAGAGCCCGCCGGGCCCGCACACGATGGACTCCCCCACTCCGAGCGGCACCGCGATCGCGAACCCGCGGTCCGCGGCTCCACTCGCCTCACCGGGCGAGACCCGCAAGATCATCGCCGAGTTCCAGGACGTCGAACGCCACTACCAGATGGGTTCGACGACCGTGAAGGCGCTCGACGGCGTGTCGATCCGCATCCACGAAGGCGAGTACGTCGCGATCATGGGCCGGTCCGGCTCCGGCAAGTCGACGCTGCTCAACCTGATGGGCTGTCTCGACCGGCCGACCGGCGGCGAGTACGTGCTGGGCGAGACCCCGGTCTCGCAGCTCGACGACGACGATCTCAGCGAGGTCCGCGGCAAGACGATCGGGTTCATCTTCCAGTCGTTCAACCTGATCCCGCAGCTCACGGTGCTCGAGAACCTCGAGGTGCCGCTGTTCTACCAGGGGCGCGTCGGCATCGAATCGCGGCAGAAGGCCGAAGTCCTGGCCAAGCGGGTCGGCCTCGACGGCCGCCTCGACCACAAGCCGATGGAGCTGTCGGGCGGTCAGCAGCAGCGCGTCGCCATCGCCCGCGCCCTGATGAACGACCCGCTGTTCCTGCTCGCCGACGAAGCGACCGGCAACCTCGACAGCAAGACCGAGGGCGAGATCCTGCGCATCCTCGACGAACTGCACGACGAGGGCGTGACGATCGTGATGGTCACCCACAACCCCAAGGTCGCCGACCGCGCCGAACGGACCATCTGGCTCAAGGACGGCTACGTCGAGCAGGTGGTGTTCAACCGCGGCCAGGACGGCTCACCGCTCCGCACCCCGGCCCGGAGCGACGCCCGATGATCGAACTCCTCCGCATCGTCCGGCTCGGCATCAAGAGCCTCCTGCTGCACAAGCTGCGCTCGTTCCTGACGATGCTCGGCCTCTTGTTCGGCGTCGCCGCGGTGATCGGCATGCTGGCCATCGGCGAGGGCGCCAGCTACGAAGCCCTGGAGCGCATCAAGGCGCTCGGCTCGACCAACATCATCCTGCGCAGCCAGAAGCCTCCGACCACCGAGCAGAGCAGCGACGCGAGCGTCTGGTCGGCGACGGTCTACGGGCTGACCTACCGCGACGCGCAGCGCATCGAGTCGGTGCTCGACGATGCCGAGCAGATCGTCCAGGTGCGCGAGAAGCCGGCCGAGCTGCGCGCAGGTTCGCACTGGCAGCAGTCGGTGGTCCTGGGCACCGAGCCGGCCTTCCTGTCGGTGAGCAACATGACGATGCGCGAGGGTCGCTGGCTGGCCCAGGTCGACATGGAGCGACTGAAGAACGTCGCCGTCCTCGGCTCGCAGCTCGCCCAGCAGTTGTTCCCGCTCGAGGATCCTGTCGGCCGCACTCTCAAGGTCGATGCCGACCGCTACCAGGTGATCGGGGTCCTGGAAGAACTCGGCCGCGCCTCCGGCAGCGTCGGCCCGCCACTCGACACCTGTCTGTTCATCCCACTGACGACGTCACGGGCCCGCTTCGGCGACGAGACCAGTCAGATGTCCGGCGGTAGTTTCTCGCGCGAGCGCGTCGAGCTGCACGAGGTGAAGGTCAAGGTCAAGGAAACCGACCACGTGCTGGCCGCCGCGAACGTGCTGCGCACGCTCGTTGCCGACTCGCACAAGGACGCCAACGACGTCACGATCACCGTGCCGCTGGAGCTGCTCCGCGAGGCCGAGGAGAGCAAGCGGCTGTGGAACTTCATGCTGGGCAGCATGGCCGGCATCTCACTGCTGGTGGGCGGCATCGGCATCATGAACGTGATGCTCGCGACGGTGACCGAGCGAACCCGCGAGATCGGCATCCGCCGGGCACTGGGCGCCAAGCGCGGCCACATCATCCGCCAGTTCCTGGTCGAGACCGGGGTGCTGTCAGCACTCGGCGGTCTCTTGGGCGTCGGCATCGGCCTGGGCTTCCCGAAGATCATCGAGAGCCTGTTCCAGCAGCGGACGATCACCCAGCCGGAACACGTGGTGATGGCGTTCGGGATCTCCGCCGCGGTCGGCGTCGCGTTCGGCATCTACCCGGCATGGCGGGCGGCGAACATGGATCCGGTCGAGGCCCTGCGGCACGAATGATCGGCGCCGGAAGCTGATCCGCGCCTGATCGGTGCGACGCACGCGTGCTGGCGGACCTCGACGCCCGGGCTCGGTCGGACTCTCCTTCCTTCGAACCCTCCGTACAAGGGCGCAGGCTTTCCACCTCGCCCCCGGGACTTCAGACACCGTGTCGTCCGTCCCTCGGTGGAAAGCCTGCTGCAGCTCCCGGCGCAGGCCACGCACCGTTGCCGGGAACATGCGTGAGTAGCTCGGGCCTGTCGGCCGGTTTCCCCCCGACCTGCTTTTTTTGTCGGGTGGTTCTCACACCGCTGAAAGAAGTCCTTCCGGATCACGACGCTACGATGCCGGCGCGATGATCCGCACGCTCCTGATCCTGCTCTGCGCCGCGCTGCCTGCGATTTCTGCGCGCCTCACCGCCACCACAGTCCCGCAAGAGGACCGTCCAGGGCAGACCTGTGAGCTGGTGGTCCGCGGCGGCCTGGTAGTCGACGGCTCGGGCGGAGCCGCCCGGCAGTTGGACATCGCAGTCTGCGAAGGACGGATCTGTCTGCTGGGCGATCTACCGGAGGACCTGGCAGCCGCGGAGACGATCGACGCCTCCGGACTGGTGATCGCGCCGGGCTTCGTCGACGTCCACGCCCACGCCGATCTCGCTGCCGCCCGCCGCGGCGACGCCCGCAACTTCGTGGCGATGGGCGTCACCACGATCGTCACCGGCAACTGCGGCTCGCACCGACTTGGACTGGAGGCGCATCTCGCCGAAGTGGAGAAGAACGGCATCGCGATCAACTACGCGAGCCTGGTCGGCCACGGGACGGTCCGCAGCGAGGTGCTGGGCGGCGCCAACCGTGCACCCACCGCGGAGGAACTGCAGCGGATGTGTGCGCTGGTCGAGCAGGAGATGCGCGCCGGCGCGTTCGGCATGTCGACCGGACTGATCTACGTGCCCGGCACCTACGCCGAGACCGACGAGATCGTCGCGTTGGCCGAGGTCGTCGCGAAGCACGGCGGCGTCTACGCCAGCCACGTCCGCAACGAGGGCGACCACGGCCTCGACGCGATCCGCGAGGCACTCGAGATCGGCGAACGGGCCGGACTGCCGGTCCACGTCTCGCACCTGAAGGCCAGCGGCAAGCCCAACTGGGGCAACGGAGAACGGATCGTCGCCCTACTCCGAGAGGCGCGCGCGAACGGCAAGCAGGTGACCGGCGACCAGTACGCCTACACCGCCAGCAGCACGAGCCTCGACGTATTGTTCCCGAGCGCCGCGCTGTCCGAGGGGCGGCGCGCCTTCGCCGAGCGCCTCGAGAACGAGCCGGCATTCCGCGCCGAGATGCACCAGGCACTGCTGGCGGGTATCGAGCGCTCCGGCTTCGGCGACCTGCACTACGCGCAGATCGCGTCGAGCCCCGGCCACCGCGAGTACCAGGGCCTGCGGCTCTCCGAGGCGGCCGAGCGGATGTCGGGTGATCGCTCGCCGGAAGCCCAGGCCAACGCCGCGATCGCGCTGATGATCGCGTCCAAGGGCAGCCGGGTCGGCATGGTCTACCACAAGATGACCGAGGACGACGTCGAGACGATCCTGCGCGAGCCGTTCGTCGCGGTGGCCTCCGACTCGGGCATCCGCCTCTACGACACCGCCGAGCGACCCCATCCGCGCGGCGCCGGCAACAACCCGCGGGTGCTGGGTCGCTACGTCCGCGAGCGCGAGGTCCTGCCGCTCGAACTCGCGATCCACAAGATGACCCGGCTCCCGGCCACGGTCTTCGGCCTGACCGACCGCGGCGAGATCGCGATCGGCAAGCACGCCGACCTGGTGGTCTTCGACGCCGCGACGATCACCGACCGCGCGACGTACGAAGACCCCCTCGCCGCGCCGGAGGGAATCCGCTACGTGTTCGTCAACGGCACGGCGGTGGTCCGCGACGGTGAGCGAACCGACGCCCGGCCGGGCATGGTGCTGCGGCACACCAGTTCCGCTGCACGCGACGACCGATGAACAGCTCCACCCGCGCGCTGCTGGCGCTCCTCGCGGTCCTCGCCGCCCCGTTCACGGCCCGCGCGCTCGGCGCGCAGGACGCCGAGACCCCTGATCCAGCGGCGCTGATCGAGCGCTTCGAAGGCCTCGGCTTTCGCCAGAAGGCGGCGATCGTCCGCACGCTGCAGCGCCAGCTCAGCTCGCTCGACGACCCCGCCCTGGCCCGCATCCGCGTGTTCTACACCGACGCCTCGGAGCTCCCCGATGCCGCGGAATCCGCGCCGGTGTTCGACCCGGCGGTCACTGCCCGCGCCGAGCACGAGGCCGGTCGGGCGCCGGCGCGCACGCCGCTCCCCGCGGACGACGAGCGCTACCGCGCGGCCAAGGAACGCTACCGCCGGCCCGGCTTCCTGCCCGAACTGCAGCGCGAGGTGACCTACGACTGGTGCCAGGGCGAGCTGGTGAAGCTGCCGGCACTCGGCTACGACGCCTGGTTCGCCAACGTCGCGCACGGCCACGCACCGGGCACCGACCAGGCGGTCGCGGTGATCCAGTCGCGCCTCGACCGCGGCGACGAGATGCGCGAACTCGCGTCCTGGTTCGGCCACGCCTACTGCGACCTCGACGCCCACTCGTATCCGGGCCTCACCCTCTACGACGTCTGGTACTCCGGCAAGGTCGTCGACATCCCCGACGTCGACGCGATCCCCTTCGCGCACGAGATCCTCGGCAAGACCTCGATGCGCTCACCGCTGTCGGGCACCCCGCGCGACCGCCTCTACCAGGAGATCGCCGCCGCCTCCGGTCGCTACCGCACCCACCGAACCCTCTGCGAGGCCGCCGCCGCGGCGTTCGTCGCCGCCGAGCCCGACATGGACCCGCGCTACGCGCTGATGGTGCCGCGCTTCCACTACCTGTTCGCGAAGCACGACGACGACCTCGACGAGGTCGTGAAGGTGATCCTGGCTACCGATCGGGACACGCTGCTGCGCGAGGTCGACGAGAAGATCCGCCAGCCGGATGGCGCCGCCTGGGAGCTGCGCGAGGGCCGCAAGAGGGAGCTGGCGACGATGCACTCGCGGATCCGGACCCTGGCGAAGAACGCGCTCGATCAGTTCGGCGGGTGAGCGGCGTGGTCGCGGGCTATCGTCGCGGCGTGCAGATCCTCCGCCGGTCCCTCCCCGTCCTCGCCTGCCTGCTCACGCTGACGGCCTGCCAGTTCTCGAAGGACAAGAGCACGCCCCCCGCGTCGATGCGCCCGCCGGCGCGGGCGATCGTCACCGCGGCCGAATGCCAGGCCCTGCTCGACGCGCAGCGCGAAGCCTGGGACCGCGGCGACTTCGAAGCCTTCATGGCCGGCTACTGGAACAGCCCCGAGCTCGGCTTCGTCGGCAGCTCCGGCCTGCGCCAGGGCTACGCGGCGACCCTGAAGGGCTACCGCGACGGCTACCCCGACGCCGAGTCACGCGGCAAGCTCACCTTCGAACTGGTGCGCGTGCGCCCGCTCGACTCCGCCCCGCACTGCGCGGTCGTGGTCGGCCGCTGGTTCCTGGAGCGCGGCGCGCCGATCGACGGCTGGTTCTCGCTGGTGGTCGAGCGCCGCCCGGAGGGACTCCGCATCGTCCACGACCACAGCTCGGCGTCGGACTGACGCGAGCCGGTCGGACCCGCGACGCCCTGCGCGACCGGCCGCGCCGTAGAATCGGCCCCGCCCCGCTCTCCGACCGCCGGATCCGACCATGCGCCTCGTCCTCGCCCTCTTCCTCGCGTCGGGCCTCTCTGCCCAGATCGTCTCACCGCACCCCCACTACGCCAACCACGAGGGCGACCTCTACACGCCCTACCTGTTCACCGCGCCGTCGCGCGTCCAACAGATCCACGAGGACCTGGTCGGCACACCACGGTTGATCCAGGGCCTGTCGTTCCGTCGCGACGGCAGCCTGAACGGAGCGCCACATCCGAGCGTGCCGGCGAAGACCGTCACGTTGACGATCGACTTCGCCGCGGCGGTGCCCTGCGTGACGGCGACCACGACCTTCGCGTCCAACGCGACGTCGACGCCGACCCGGGTGTTCGGCGGCACGATCTCCACGCCCGCGTCCTGGCAGGTACCGGCCGCATCGTCGCCGACCGACTTCGACCTGCGCATCCCGCTCTCGCCGTGGCCCTACAGCGGCAACGGCGCGTTCCTCTGGGACGCCGCATCGACCGCCACGTCGACCACCGACCGCGTGCTGGTCGATGGCGCCTCGCCGTCGTTCTTCCTGTTTGCGTGGTGCGGCTACCAGATGCACGGCAGCGGCTGCACGACCGCCAACGGCACCTTCGAAGTGCGCGGCACCGGCCAGACCCTCGGCGCGCCGATCAACGGGTTCACGGTGAAGGTCACCACCGCCGGCGGTCCGTCGGTCGCACAGTCGACCTGGCTGATCGGCTTCCAGGCACTGGGAGCGAACCTGCCGGGCCTGTGCGCTCCGATCTGGCCCGCACCGGTCGCCAGCGTCACCGGCGCGACCGACGCCGTCGGTGCCTGGTCGCCGTTCTTCCAGCTCCCGATGAACCCGGCGTGGCTCGGACTCGGGATGGAGATGCAGGTCGCCGCACTCGATGCATCGCAACCCGCAGGCCTCCCGCTCGCGGCGAGCAACGGCCTGACCTACCGCCTCGCCCCGATGGCGCCCGCCTTCTCGGTCTGCAGCGTGCAGACGTCGACCGCCGGCTCGACCACCGGCAGCCTACTGCAGCGCGCTGCGGTCGTGCGGTTCGACTGAGCCTCGCGCGACCAGCACGACGCTGCCGGGTTCGCGCATGGCGAGGACCAGAAACGCTGCAGTCACCGCACCACGTCCGTATGCTAACTCCGCCAGGGCCGCGCGCCCCGGCCTCCGCCTCGCACTCCCACTCGGCTCGAACCATGCGCGACAGAGACCTGCGCGAAGGGGGCTCCCGGCCCTCGGGCTTCTCCCGCCGTTCCTTCCTCAAGGGCGCTTCGGTGGCCGCGGTCGGCACCGGCCTCGCGACCGAGGCCCTGGCCGATGCCGCGCCAACCGACGGCCTGATCCGCGAAGACGGCGTGACCACCGTGCCGAAGGGTGCTTTGGAGATCACGCTGCGGGTCAACGGCGAGGACGTCGCGGTCACCGTCGAGCCACGGACCACGCTGCTCGACGCGCTACGTGACCGCGCCGGACTGACCGGCACCAAGAAGGTCTGCGACCGCGGCGCCTGCGGTGCGTGCACGCTGCTGCTCGACGGCAAGCCGGCCAACTCCTGCCTGACCTTGGCGTGGGACGCGGTCGGCCGCGAGATCACCACCATCGAGGGCCTCGCCGACGGCGAGAACCTGCACCCGGTGCAGCAGGCCTTCGTCGAGTGCGACGCGCTGCAGTGCGGCTTCTGCACGCCGGGCATGGTGATGTCCTCCGTCGCGTGCCTGCAGAAGCACGCGACGCCGACGCCCGAGCAGATCCGCCACGAGCTGTCGGGCAACATCTGCCGCTGCGGCACCTACGGCCGGGTGTTCGAGGCCGTGGCGAACGCCGCGAAGAACGGAGGTGGACGATGAGCTTCCGCAGGCCACCTCGCGACGAGCACACGATGAAGGTCGGCTTCGTCGGCCGCGGCGGCAGCCCGGGCGTCAGCCGACAGGTCACCGTCGACGTGCCAGCCGGCGACCTGACGCCGTGGGACCTCGACACGAAGTTCAAGACCGTCGGCGGCCGCACCGACCGCCTCGACGCGGTGGCGAAGGTCACCGGCCGCGCCAAGTACGCCGAGGACATGCGCCCCGCGGGGATGCTCTACGGCGTGCTGGTCCGCGCGACGATCCCCGACGGCCGCCTCGAGGGCCTCGACCTCGACGCGGTCCGCGGGATGCCGGGCGTCCGCGCCGCGATCCCCCTGAAGGACCTCGGCAACCGCGTGCGCTGGGTCGGTGACCCGGTCGCTGCGATCGCCGCCGACACCCTCGACCAGGCCTACGACGCGCTGGCCCGGGTGAAGGCCGAGTACACCGAAGGCGACGCGCCGATCGACTTCCGCGACCACGAGAACGCACCGGCCCTGCGCGACGGCGTGGTCGACGAACCCTGGCCCAGCCAGGACGCCGCGAAGATCGAGCAAGCGCTCGCCGACTGCGAGCGCACCGCCGAGGGCACCTGGATCTGCGAGGTCCAGACCCACTCGAGCCTGGAGCCGCACGGCCTCGTCGCACACTTCCAGGAAGACGACTCGCTGGAGGTCTGGGCCTCGACCCAGGCGGTGTTCGGCGTGCAGTCGGGACTGGCGCGCGCCATGGGCCTGCAACCCGCCAAGGTCCGCGTCCACGCCGAGTTCGTCGGCGGTGGCTTCGGCAGCAAGTTCGGTCCCGACGCCGAGGGCGTGGCCGCCGCGCGCCTGTCGAAGGAGACCGGCCGACCGGTGCGGGTCCTGCTGTCGCGCTTCGAGGAGCACACCTGCGCCGGCAACCGCCCCTCCGCCATCATGCGGATCCGGGCCGGGGTCGACGCCGACGGCAAGATCACCGCCTGGGACTACCAGTCCTGGGGCGGCCCGGGCTACGCCGGCCGCGGTGGCGGCACCCGTGGTGTGCCGCAGTGGACCCACGCCGCGGTGACGCGCAACAGCCAATCCGACCTCGCCACCGCCACCGACGCCGGCCGCTCGATGCGCGCCCCGGGTTGGCCGCAGGGCAACTTCGCCACCGAGGGCATGCTCGAAGCGCTGGCGAGCGAGGCCGGCATGGACAGCCTGGCCTTCCGCCTGCTCAACGACCCCGACCCGCTGCGGCAGATGGAGTGGCGGATCGGCGCCGAGCGCTTCGGCTGGGCCGACCGCGTCAACCCGACGCCGGGCAAGCCGCGCGAGGGGGACGCCCCACGCATCCTTCGCGGTGCCGGGCTGGCGGCAGCGTTCTGGGGCCAGATGGGTCGGCCGGGCAACGGCGCGACCTGCCGCATCCACCAGGACGGCACGGTCGAGGCGCGCAGCGGTGCGCAGGACATCGGCACCGGCATGAAGACGCTGATGGCGATGCTCACCGCCGAGGAGCTCGGCATCGAGGTGGCCGCGGTGAAGGTCACGATGGGCGACAGCAACGACCCGGTCGGTCCGGGCAGCGGCGGCTCGACCACAACACCGAGCCTCGCCCCCACCGTCCGCCACGCCGCCGGCCTCGCCGCGCGGCAGCTCTGCGAGCGGGTCGCCGACGCACTCGGTGTCGCGCCGGAGAAGGTGACCTACCGCGACGGCGGCATCGACGCCGACGGCAAGCGGCTGTCGTTCCGCGAAGCCTGCCGCCACGTCGGCCCCAACCCGATCGAGGCCACCGGCCAGCGGCAGCGCAACTACGAGGGCTACGCGGAGCACATCTGCGGCTGCCAGTTCGCCGAGGTCGAGGTCGACACCCACACCGGCGTGGTGCGGGTGACGAAGATGCTCGCCGTGCAGGACTGCGGGCTGGTGCTCAACGAGAAGCTCGCCGAGAGCCAGGTGATCGGCGCGATGATCCAGGGCCTCAGCTACGCGCTGCACGAGCAGCGGGTCATGGACCGCGAGGTCGGTCGGATGCTCAACGGCGACTTCCTGCACTACAAGGTCGCCGGCCCGGCCGACATGCCGGAACTCGAGGCGATCATGCAGCCGGTCGCCAACGGCATGAACAACGTCGGGGCCGCAGGCCTCGGCGAGGCGCCGGCGGTGGCCGCGCCCGCGGCGATCGCCAACGCGGTGGCCAATGCGCTCGGTGTGCCGGTCCGCCACCTGCCGATCACCCCCGACAAGGTCCTCGCCGCCCTGGCGAAGCGCCGCTGAACCGCCAGGAAGAACGGAACCGATGAACGCCTTCGAACTCTCCCTGCCGGACACGCTGGCCGACGCCGCCCGCAAGGCCGGCCCGAACAGCGCCTTCAAGGCCGCCGGCATCGACCTGATCGACCGGCTCAAGGAGCGCATCGACGATCCCGAGACCGTCGTCGACCTGCTGCGGCTACGCGACGAACTCGGCGGCATCCAGGCCACCGCCAACGGCGCGGTCCGCCTCGGTGCGCTGACGACGCTGCAGGAGCTCGCCGACGCCACCGCCCTCGACGCCCCCGGCTTCGGGGCCTTGCGCGAGGCGTGCGGCGAGGCCGCGACCCCGCAGGTCCGCGCCCGCGCCACGCTCGGCGGCAACCTGCTGCAGAAGAACCGCTGCTGGTACTACCGCAGCAACGCCTTCTCCTGCGCCCACGACGGCAGCGGCGACCGCTGCCTCGCCTGGCACGGCGAGAACAAGTTCCACGCGCTGTTCGGCACCGTCGACTGCGTGCGGGTCCATCCGTCGAACGCGGCGCCGGCGCTGGTCGCGCTCGGCGCCGAGGTCGAGATCCGCGGCGCCGACGCCGACTCCAGCCGCCGCATCCCGATCCGCGCGCTCTATCCCCAGAGCCCGGCGGCGCGCGCCCCCGAGCACGTCCTCGCCGACGAGGAGATCCTGGTCGCGGTGCACCTGCCGGCCTCCGCCGCCGCGGGCCGCTCGGCCTACCGCGAGAGCCGCGAGAAGCTGTCGTTCGACTGGGCCACCACCGCTGCCGCCGCACACCTCGTGGTCGAGGGCGGCAAGATCGCGCGGGCTTCGGTCTGCCTCGGCGCGGTCGCCCCGAACCCCTGGCCGCTCGACGACGTCGCCGAACGGATCACCGGCCAGACCCCGTCGCGCGAGCTGTTCGCCGACGCCGCACGCCGCGCGTTCCGCCGCGCCCAGCCGCTGCGCCACAACGCCTACAAGGTCGAGGTCGGCCAGGCGATCCTGGTGGACGCGCTCGCCGCCGCCGCAGGTCTCGAGGATTGACGGAGGGTCCAGAGATGCAACCGAACGAACCGACAGTCCCGAACGCCGAACCCGCGCGCGGCCGCCGCCGCCATCGCGACCTGCTGCCGCCCGACCTGTGTCCGGCGCTGATGATGAAGCAGATCCTGGTGCACGGCCTCGACGACGTGCTCTGGGACGACCGCGCCCATCCCGGCGACGGCTACTACTGGTGCGAGAAGACCTGCACGCAGGTCGGCCCGGACGACGAGATCGTCGACGTCGACACCTGCCGAGCGAGTCGGAGCTGCTGGGACGGTCCGAGCACGTGAGCGAGACGCTGCCTCCGGCCGACGGCGCACAGCCCGCCGCGACCGCATCGCCCCACGAGTCGATCCGCCAGTGGCTCGAGGGCCGCTTCGCCGAACGCGAGCCCGACGGCGTCTACCGCGCGCACATGCCGGTCTACGGCTGGGACCACCCGGCCAGCGAAGGCGGTCGACTGGTTCGATTGTCGCGCGCCGCGCAGCTGCTGCACGCCCTCGACGACCTGCGGTTCACGAGCTTCCTCGACGTCGGCGGCGCCGAGGGCTGGCTGGCCTGGGTGGTGCGCGAGCGCTACGGCGCCGAGGTGGTGACGTGCGATCTGGCGGTCGAGGCCAACCGACGCGCCCGCGAGCTGTTCGACGTGCCCGGAGTCGCCGTCGACGCCGACCGTCTGCCCTTCGCCGACGACAGCTTCGACGTGGTGCTGTGCAGCGAGGTGGTCGAGCACGTCGAGGACGCGGTCGGTCTGATGCTCGAACTGCGTCGGGTCGCGCGGGTCGCCGTGATCCTGAGCACCGAGGAGGTCACCAACGACCCGGCCATCCTCGAGCGCTTCCTCCAGAAGCGCTGCGGCTTCCCGCACGCGGAACGCAACCGCTTCCTGCCGGCGGACCTCGTCCAGGTGTTCGGCAAGGCCCCATTGATCCTCACCCAGTTCATCACGCCGACCGCGGCAGAACCCGATGTGGGTGACGAGCCCGCCGCGCGGGATTGGCTGGAGTCCCACGTGCCGACGTTCCGCGGACTGCGCGGCGGCGGCATCGTGGTCCGCGAGCTGCTGCTGCCACGCGGCCGCCAGGCCGAGGAGCACCTCGGCCGCGCCGGCCGCATCGACGCGGTGCTGCAGGCCCGCATCGAAGCACGCGCCTACCCCGAACGGCCCGACACCGGCGTCGACCCATCGGTGCTGCGTCGCGCGGTCTGCCCGATCGACCACGGTCCGCTGACCCTGACCGGCGACGGCGCGCTGGTCTCCGCCGCAGGCCGGCGCTATCCGGTCGTCGCCGGCGTTCCGGCCCTGCACGCACGGCCGACGTTCCGGCCGACCCGCGACGGTATCGAGGCCGCTGCGGTGCGCGCCTGGCCCGAGGACCCGGCCCGCGTCACCGCGGTACTGGCGCTCCGCGACCGGCTGTGGATGCCTGACAACCTCGGCCGGCTGGACTGGGATCTGGGCACGCCCGAAGCCCGCATCGGCACCTCGGCGGCCCACGAGCTGGAGACCCGCGAGCCGCCGGACGGCGCGGGCCTGCACCTGCGCTCGACCGGCGGCGACCCGTGGCTGATCGGCCCGGCGATGCCCTGGCGGACCGGTGCGGTGCGCGGCGTCGCGCTCGAGCTGCGGATCCACAACCCGGACTTCCCGGTCGACGCCGGCGAAGGCCAGGTCTTCTGGCTGCTCGAGGGTCAGCCCGACTTCGTCGAGGCGCGGAGCAAGAGCTTCGGAGTGACCAACGACGGCGCCTGGCACCGCTACGAGGTGCTCTTCGACGGCCACCCGCAGTGGCCGGACGACGCGACCCTGGTGTGCCTACGGATCGATCCGGTGAACGGCCCGGCCGAGGTCGACCTGCGGCGGATCACGCTGCTGCGCTGACCCGCCCGGCGCTCCCGCACCCGCCCTCCCCGCGGCGAGAGGCACGGTGCGTGAGCGACGGCGGATCCGACGCAGGCTGGATCCACCGCGAATCGCCGGAACCGAGACTGTCCAGAGCAGTAGGCCCGCGGTTCGATGGAACGATCGCGTCGCCCGGACACGGGGTCCGGCGCACGCGACTTCCCAGACCTCGGAGAATCCGATGCTCCCCAGGATCCGCACGTCGGGCCTCCTGCTGGGCGCCCTGCTCCTCGCGTCCCCGGGCTTCGCCCAGGACGACGAGACCAAGGCGCTGCAGGACAAGTTCGACGCGAAGCTCCAGGAGGAATGGCTACGAGCCGCCGACTGGACCACCGACTACGACGCCGCGCGCGCGACCGCCGCGGAGTCGGGCAAGGTGATCTTCGCCTACTTCACCCGCTCCTACTCGCCTTGACCGCCGTGCAAGGCCCTGGAGAGCCGTGTGCTTTCCACCGAAGACTTCGCCGGCTTCGGCAGCAAGGTGGTGCTGTTCTCGCACATCACCTCGCGCCTCCCCGACGCCGCCTACCCGAACCTGCTGAGTGAGAAGGGCGGCTCCGGCTTCCCCTACCTCGCCTACCTCGACGCCGAGGGCAACGTGATCGGCAAGCCGGCCGGCCGCTCGGTCGAGGCGTTCCAGGAGACCCTCGACGGCCCGGTCGCCGAGTTCCTGGCGCTGCAGGCCAAGGCCGCCGACGGCGACGCCGACGCGCAGCGCGAGCTGTTCGTGAGGAAGGTCGAACTCGGCCACTTCGCCGGCGATCCCGCCGCGGCCCGCGCCAGGCTCGAGGGCATGGACGGGATCGACGAGGCCACCAGGGAGCGCCTGGGTCAAGCCCTGACCGAGCAGGAGTTCCAGCAGATCCTGGGCAGCGTGTCCGACGCCAGCCAGGCGGCCGCGGCCGGCGCCAAGGTCGCCGAGATGTTCCGCGCCGGTCGGATCGCGACCGGCTCGACGAGCCTCTACTACTGGTTCTTCCTCGGCTCGTACGCGGAGGACCAGAAGGACGCGGAGCTGCTCGGCGCGGTGGTCGAGAACCTGCGCGGTAACCAGCGCGCGGCGCGGCTGCTGCCCCGGTTCGAGCAGGCGCTCGAAGCGCTGAAGAAGGACGGCTGAGCCGGCCTTCGGCGGGACGCCCCGAAGCGCTCGGGACGTCCCGCCAAACACACGCGATCACCCTCTTGCATCACCACGGAGCCACCTGCATACTTATGCATTCCTCTTTGCATAAGTATGCCAAGCGCCGAGCAGCCCAGATCCCCCAAGGCGCGCCGACAGTCCGCGCTGCGGGCCCTGGTCCAGCACCGGTCGATCCGCAGCCAGGCCGAACTCGCCGAGCTGCTGGAAGCCGAAGGCCTCGGCGCCGTCAATCAGGCGACCCTGTCGCGCGACCTCCGCGAACTGGGCATCGCCAAGGGCCCTGACGGCTACGTGCTACCCGGCGCCGGCCTCGACGAACCCGATCCCGATCCCCTGACCCGCGCCTGCCGCGAGTGGCTGCAGGCCGCCATCCCCGTCGCCCACCAACTCGTCGCCAAGACCTCCCCCGGCGGCGCCCACCCCCTCGCGCTGGCGCTCGACCAACGGAGCGCCGAGGTCCCCGACTCGCCGATCGTCGGCACCATCGCCGGCGACGACACCGTGCTGGTGATCTGCCGGACGCCCCGCGCCGCCGACCGTCTGGCCACCGACCTGCGCTCCCGCCTCCCCCGATGAACGCCAACCCGCAACTCCGCCGCGTCGCGATCCTCGGCGCCTCCGGCTACACCGGCCGCGAGGTGCTGCGGCTGTGCCGTGCGCACCCCGAACTCCAGCCCGACCTGGTGATGAGCGCCCGGCCCGGCGTCGACCCCGAACCGCCGGAGCTGGCCTACGACCCGGTGATCCAGCGCCTCGACCTCGACCAGCTCGACTACGTCGACGGCGTGTTCCTGTGCACCCCGCACGGCGCCGCCGGGGAACTGGCGCTCGCCGCGTTGGCCAAGGGCAAGAAGGTCGTCGATCTGTCGGCCGACTTCCGGCTGAGGGACGCCGCGCTGCACGCCAAGACCTACGGCGACACCACGCCCGGGCCCGCCGGGGCGCTGCGCGCCGAGGCGGTCTACGGCCTCACCGAGCACGCCCGCCGCGAGGTCAAGGCGGCGCGCTTCGTGTCGAACCCTGGCTGCTACCCCACCGCGGTGTCGCTGCCGATGCTGCCGCTGCTCAAGGCCGGCCTCGTCGATCTCGACGCCGACGTGATCGCCGACTGCAAGAGCGGCGTGTCCGGCGCCGGCAAGACGCCGAGCGCGCGGACCCTGTTCGGCAACGTCCACGAGAACTTCCTGGCCTACGGGGTCGGCAACCACCGCCACGCGCCGGAGATCCACCAGGTCCTCGGCACCACGCGGGTCCAGTTCGTCCCGCACCTGCTGCCGGTGTTCCGCGGCATCCTGGCGACCCTCTGGATCCGGCCCGCCGCCGGCAAGACCGTCGACGACGTGCTGCAGTGCCTCGACGACGCCTACGGCGCCGAGCCGTTCGTCCGCGTCTACACCCGCGGCCTGCCGGAGCTGAACCGGGTCCAGCTCACCAACTTCTGCGACCTCGGCGTCGCCAAGGTCGGCGAGCGCATCGTGGTGATCTCGGCGATCGACAACCTGGTGAAGGGCGCGGCCGGCCAGGCCGTGCAGAACATGAACCTGATGCTCGGCCTCGACGAGACCGCCGGGCTGCTGGACTGATCCGCCGGGAACGAACCCATGGCCCGACTCTGCGTGAAGATCGGTGGCGCTCAGCTCGAGCAGCCCGAAGCGCGCGCGACGCTCTGTGCCGCGCTGCGCCGCGCCGTCGACGCCGGCCACGAGCCGATCGTGGTCCACGGCGGCGGCAACCAGATCCGCGTGCTCACCAAGGCGCTCGGCATCGAGGACCGCTACCACGACGGTCTGCGGATCACCGACGCCGCCACCGCCGCGGTGGCGCTGAAGGTGCTGGCCGGCGAGGTCAACAAGGCGCTGTGCGCCAGCCTGCTCGATGCGGGCCTGCGCGCGGTCGGTCTGTGCGGCGTCGATGGCGGGCTGTTCGGTGCGCGTCGCCACGCCCCCGACGGCGCCGACCTCGGCTACGTCGGCACGGTCGCCAGCGTGGACCGCAGCCTGACCGACACGCTGTGCGCCGCCGGCTTCGTGCCGGTCCTCGCGACCCTCGCGCCGCTGGCGACCGGTGAGGACGGCCCGCGCGACCATCTCTACAACATCAACGCCGACCACGCCGCCGGCCCGCTGGCCGCGGCCCTCGGCTGCGAGGCGATGCTGTTCCTCACCGACGTGCCGGCGGTCCTGGACGCCGACCGCCAGCCGCTGCGTCGCCTCACGCCTGCCGACTGCGCAGCGCTGCGCCAGAGCGGCGTCCTCTACGGCGGCATGATCCCGAAGGTCGACTCGGCGCTCGGCGCACTCCACGACCTCGCCGCGACCAACCCCGATGCGCTGGTGAAGATCGCGCCGGCAGCCGGCCAGGACGCCGTGCTCGCCGCGCTCGACGACACCGTCGGCACCCGATTCGTCCCCAACCCCTCCGCCTGAGCCAGCCTCTTCCGACACACCGGCCGACCCCCATGGACGAACACGTCATCCGCACCTACGTCCGCCAGCCCGAGGTCTTCGTCTCCGGCGAGGGTGCGCGCCTGCGCACCGACGACGGCCGCGAGTTCCTGGACTTCCTCGGCGGCATCGCCGTGTCGGCGCTGGGCTACGGCCACGAGCGGCTCACCGAGGCCCTGCGCGACCAGGCCGGCAAGGTGCTGCACACCAGCAACCTGTTCCGCCACCCGTACACCGAGCAGGTCGCGGGACTGCTGGCCGAGCACACCGGGATGGACGCGGCGTTCTTCGCCAACAGCGGCACCGAGGCCAACGAGTGCGCGATGAAGCTCACCCGCAAGGCCCAGCGGATGCGCGGCCACGAGCACCGCACCGGCTACGTGGCGCTCGAGGGCGCCTTCCACGGCCGCACGATGGGTGCGCTGTCGCTGACCGCCGGCGCCAAGTACCGCGACCCCTTCGGTCCGCTGATCCCCGGCGTGACGTTCGTGCAGCGCGGCGACCTCGACGGTCTCGCGAAGGCGCTGCGCGGCGAGGGCGAGGGCCCCGCGCCCGCCGCGCTGTTCATGGAACCGATCCAGGGCGAGGGCGGCATCTACGACCTCGGCAGCGAGTTCCGCAAGGCCGCGCGCCAGCTCTGCGACGAGACCGGCACGCTCTTGGTGTGCGACGAGATCCAGTGCGGCACCGGGCGCACCGGGCGCTTCCTGATGAGCCAGCACGACGACCTGCGGCCCGACGTCGTGACCCTGGCCAAGCCGCTCGCCGGCGGCCTGCCGATGGGCGCCTGCGTGGTCACCAGCGAACTCGCCGAGACGCTGGTCCCCGGCGACCACGGATCGACCTTCGCGGGCGGCCCGTTCGTGACCCGCGCCGCACTGGTGGTCCTCGAGGAGCTGAAGGGCGGCCTGCTCGACGCGATCGCCACCCGCGGCAAGCAGCTCCGGAGCGGCCTCGAACACCTGGCGAAGGACCACTCCCGGATCACCGAGGTCCGCGGCCGCGGCCTGATGCTCGGCCTGCGTCTGGAGACCGGCGCCCCCGACCTGCAGAAGGCGTTGTACCGCGCCGGCCTGATCACCAACTGCACCGCGGGCGACGTGGTGCGGCTCCTGCCACCGTACGTCGTCACCAAGGCCGACATCGACCGGGCCCTGGAGATCCTCGCGGGCTGCCTCGCGTCGCTGTGAGGCCCCGATCCCGAGGTATTCGACCGCGCCGACTCATCCCCCAGGCATCCTCACCATGACTTCCACCGCATCGCACGACTTCGGCACGCTGCCGTTCAAGGACCTCCTGTCGCTCGCCCAGCTCAGTCGCGAGCACATCGACAAGATCTTCGCGACCGCCGCCGAGCTGAAGAAGAACCGTGAGCTCCACGACCAGGTGCTCAAGGGCAAGAAGCTGGCGATGATCTTCGAGAAGGACAGCCTGCGGACCCGGTTCACCTTCGACGTCGGCATGCAGGACATGGGCGGCCACGCGGTGTTCATGGACCACCGCGACGCGCGCATCGGCTCGCGCGAGTCGATCAAGGACGTCGCCAAGAACCTGGAGCGCTGGTTCCACGGCATCGTGGCCCGGACGTTCAAGCACCGCGTGCTGACCGAGCTGTCGGAGCACTCCAGCGTGCCGGTGATCAACGGGCTCAGCGACTACCTGCACCCCTGCCAGGCGCTGGCCGACACCTTCACGCTGCACGAGAAGTGGGGCGGTGACTTCAAGGGCAAGAAGATCGTCTTCGTCGGCGACGGCAACAACACCTGCCACTCGCTGATCCACGCCGCGGCGCGTCTCGGCATGCACATGGTGGTGTGCTGTCCGGAGGGCTACGAGCCCAACTCCAAGGTCGTCAACGAGGCGATGCACATCGCCCAGGAGACCGGCGGCGACGTCGACATCACCGACGACGTCGAGAAGGGTGTGGCGAAGGCCGACGCGGTCTACACCGACGTCTGGGCCAGCATGGGCCAGGAGGACGAGGTCGAGGAGCGCGCCGCGGTGTTCCACGACTATCAGGTCAACGAGGACCTGATGGAGCTGGCGAAGCCCGACGCGTTCTTCATGCACTGCCTGCCGGCACACCGTGGCCACGAGGTCTCCGCCGCGGTGATGGATGGCCCCCAGTCGATCGTCTACGACATCGCCGAGAACCGCCTGCACGTGCAGAAGGCGGTGATGGCGCTCCTCATCAACAAGTGAGTCGGCCACCCGCGCCGCGCCCACCCTCCACCGCTTCCACCCTCCACCGCTCCCACCTCCCGCACTCCATTCATGGCTGAGAAGAACAACGGCAAGGTCGTGCTCGCCTACTCCGGCGGCCTCGACACCTCGGTGATCATCCCGTGGCTCAAGGAGAACCACGGCCTCGAAGTCCACTGCGTCGCCGGCGACGTCGGCCAGGGCGAGGGCGAACTCGTCGGCCTCGAGGAGAAGGCCGCGGCCACCGGAGCGGCGTCGTGCAAGGTCGTCGACCTGCGCCGGCCGTTCATCGAGGACTGCGTGTTCCCCTGCCTGCGCGCGATGGCGGTCTACGAGGGCCGCTACCTGCTCGGCACCAGCATGGCGCGGCCGATCCTGGCCAAGGCCCAGGTCGACTACGCCCACGAGGTCGGCGCCGCCTACGTCGCCCACGGCTGCACCGGCAAGGGCAACGACCAGGTCCGCTTCGAACTCGGCTACCAGTACCTCGACCCGGATCTGCAGGTGATCGCCCCGTGGCGGACCTGGGAGATCACGAGCCGTGAGGACGCGATCGACTACGCCGAGAAGCGCGGTATCCCGATCGCCGCGACCAAGGCGAAGATCTACTCCCGCGACCGCAACCTGTGGCACATCAGCCACGAGGGCGGCGCCCTGGAGTGGCCGTCGAACGCGCCGCCCGCGGACGTGTGGATGCTGACCGTCGATCCGGCGGACGCGCCCGACGAGGCCGAGGTGGTCACCGTCGGCTACCGCGCCGGCGTGCCGGTGTCGGTCAACGGCGAGGCCCTGCCCGGTGACCTGCTGGTCGCGAAGCTCAACGAGATCGGCGGCCGCCACGGCGTCGGCCGGGTCGACATCACCGAGAACCGGCTGGTCGGCATGAAGTCGCGCGGCGTGTACGAGACCCCGGGCGGCACGATCATCCTCGAGGGCCTGCGCACCCTGCGCAGCGTCACGATGGAGCGCGACACCTTCCGGATGGCCGAGAAGCTGATGCTCGACTACGCCGACATCGTCTACACCGGCCGCTGGTACCACCCGCTGCGCCGCTCGCTGGACGCGTTCTTCACCGAGGCGACCAAGCACGTCACCGGCGAGGTCGACGTGCGGCTGTTCAAGGGCAGCGCCACCGCCCAGGCAACCCGCACCGAGCTGTCGCTCTACTCCGAGGACCTGGCGACGTTCGGCAAGTCGGCGACCTTCGACCAGGCCGATTCCAAGGGCTTCGTGCGCCTCTACGGCCTGCCCGGTGCGGTCGCCGCGGCCCGCAGCAAGGCGGCCGGCGAGGATCTGTCGGCATGACTGCGAGTTCCCCGAAGTCGTCGAAGGCCGGCCAGCAGCTCTGGGGCGGGCGCTTCGAGGGCGGGCTCGACCCGTTCTTCGAGGCGTTCAACCGCAGCCTGCCGTTCGACCGGCGGATGGTCGACGAGGACCTGGTCGGCTCGATCGCCTGGGCCGAGGCGCTCGGCGGCGCCGGCGTGCTCAGCGCCACCGAGGTCAAGAAGCTCCAGAAGGCGCTGACCGCGCTGCGCAAGACCTGCCGCGACGAGCCGCAGCGCATCGCCGAGGCCACCGACGAAGACGTCCACTCGTTCGTCGAGCGCGAGCTCGGCGCGCTGGTCGGGTCGCTGGCCAAGAAGCTGCACACCGGCCGCTCCCGCAACGACCAGGTCGCCACCGACCTGAAGCTGTGGATGCGCACCGCGCTGGGCGAGCTCGACGCGGCGTTCCATGGCCTGCTCGGCGCACTCGTGGACCTCGCCGAGCGCACCGCCGACCTGCCGGTCCCCGGCTACACCCACCTGCAGCGCGCCCAGCCGATCACCGCCGGCCACCACGCGCTGGCCTACGCCGAGATGCTCGGCCGCGACCGCGAGCGGCTCGCCGACTGCGTGAGGCGCATGGACGCGTGCCCGCTCGGTTCGGGTGCGATGGCCGGCACCGCGTTCGGCGTCGACCGCCGCGCGCTGGCCAAGGCGCTGGGCTTCCGGCAGCCGACCCGCAACAGCCTCGACACCGTCAGCGACCGCGACCACGTCGCCGAGACGTTGTTCGTCTGCAGCCTGGCGATGGTCCACCTGTCGCGGCTGGCCGAGGACTGGATCTTCCTCGGCACCCACGAGGCCCGGCTGGTCCGCTTCGCCGACGCGGTGGCGACCGGCTCGAGCCTGATGCCGCAGAAGAAGAACCCCGACGCGCTCGAGCTGATCCGCGGCAAGTGCGGCCGGATCCACGGCCATCTGCACGCGCTGATGATGACGATGAAGGGCCTGCCGTTGGCCTACGACAAGGACCTGCAGGAGGACAAGGAGGGCCTGTTCGACGCGCTCGACCAGACCATCGCCTGCCTGAAGGTCGCGCGGACCGTGGTCGAGACGATCGAGTACGACCAGGAGCGCTGCCGCACCGCCGCCTCGCAGGGCTACCTGAACGCCACCGACCTCGCCGACCTGCTGGTCCAGGCCGGAGTCCCGTTCCGCGACGCCCACGAGCGCGTCGGTCTGGCAGTCCGCCAGGCGATCGCGCAGGGCTGCGAACTCGAGGACCTGCCGCCGGCGATCCTGCAGGAACTGGTGCCCGAGCTGGCCGGCTCGCTGCGCCGCGATCTGGCGGTCGACAAGGTCCTGGCGCGGCGCAAGGTGGTCGGTGGCACGGCACCGGCGCGGGTGCGGGCCGAGGTGAAGGCCTGGCGCAAGCGGCTCGGCTGACGGCGGCGCCCGGGCCAACTCGGGAATTGCCAATCCGGGAGGCGCGGCTCCGACACAGACCCGACACGACCCCTATCGTGCCGGTCCCCGTCGTTCCCCCTGCGGTATCCCGATGCGCTTCCCCCAACCGCGCGCAGCGTCGGCCCTGGCTACGTGCCTGGCGGCCGTCTGCCCCCTGTTGCCCAGCCAACGCCCCGCGTTCGCCGAGCTCGTCCGCTCCGACTTCCTCGCGGACAGCGACCGCAGCCACGCGGTGGCCGTCGTCGACTTCGATGCGGATGGCGCTCCCGACCTCTACTTCGGCAACGACGGCACCGGCGACCGCCTGTACCGCAACACCGGCCGCGGCGAGTTCGTCGATGTCACCGCCACCCACCTGCCGTCGCAGAACGCGGCACAAGCCCGCAGCGCGGTGGCCGGCGACTTCAACGCCGACGGCTTCGTCGACCTGTTCGTGGCCAGGACCCTGCCGCTGGGGCGCAACAACCTGCTGCTGAACGTCGGCGGCCGGCGCTTCTCCAACGCATCGAGCCGCCTGCCCAACACGAGTGATCCCAGCACCGCCGCCGCCGTGGGCGACGTCGACGGCGACGGCGATCTCGACCTGGTCTACGTGAACTCCGACAGGGCCGACGTGCTACTGCTCAATGACGGCACCGGCACCTTCACCGCAGCGACCGCGGCCCGGTATCCGAACACCAGCCTCGACTCCCGGTCCGTGGCCCTCGTCGACGTGGACGCCGATGGCGACCTCGACGTCGTCACCGGCCTCGTGAAGACCGCCGGACGACCCACCGACGCGCTCTACCTCAACGACGGCACCGGCACCTTCTCGGACGCCTCCACCGCGCGGCTCCCCCCCTTCGGCTCCACCACCGCCGCGGTGGTGCCCGGCGACTTCGACCGCGACGGCGACGTCGACCTGTACATGGGTCAGTCGGGGGGACTCGACACGATCCTCCGGAACGACGGCACCGGCACCTTCTCGGCCGCAGGCGCCGGCACCCTGCCCGCCGACCAGACGATCGTCGGTGCCGCGGCGGCGCTCGACGTCGACACCGACGGTGATCTCGATCTGCTGGTCGGCGTGGCGCGGCTCGGTGGCTTCGGCAACCCGCTGTACCTGAACGACGGCACCGGCCGCTTCACCCGCTCGACGAGCCACTCTGCGTCCCTCTCGGTCACCCGCGGCGTGCTCGCGTTCGATGCCAACCTGGACGGCTTCCCCGACCTGATCGAGGCCAACGACGGCCAGCAGAACCGCCTGTTCCTCAACGACGGACGGGGCCGACTGCAGGACACGATCCGCCGCGCGATCTCGGAGGGTTTCCGAGCCGGCAACGGGTTCGCGGCGGCGGACTTCGACGGTGACGGTTCCCCCGACGTCGTGGTGGTCGACCCCGAAGGACGCAACCAACTGCTGCTCAACGACGGTGGCGGGTTCTTCCGCGACGGCTCGCTGCCCGCCGCGCCGCAGTGGACCGGATGGCTGGCCCCGGGCGACGCCGATGGGGATGGCGACGTCGACCTGTTCGTCGCATCCAGCGTCCAGGACTCCCTGTGGCTCAACGACGGCACCGGGACGTTCCGAGACGTCACCGCGACCGCATTGCCGGCGCTGCCCGAGGCCACGACGCACGCGCTCTTCGCCGACGTCGATGGCGACGGCGACCAGGACGTGGTCACCACCAGCGACCGGCAGCAGAACCGCCTGCTGTTGAACGACGGCACCGGCCACTTCACGGACGCGAGCTTCAGCCGGATGCCGCCGAACCAGCTCACGTCCTACTCCGTCGAGGCCCTGGACATCGACCGCGACGGCGACCTCGACCTGCTGTTCGCCAACCGCCGGGAGGACTCGATCTACCTGAACGACGGCCTCGGCTACTTCTTCGACGTCACCACGGTGCTGTTCCCGCCCCAGCTGTCCGTCAGCACCTGGACCGCGAACATCGCCGTCGGCGACGTCGATGGCGACGGCGACCTCGATCTGATGTTCGGCGACGAGTTCACCAAGGACCGGCTGTTCCTCAACGACGGCACGGCCCATTTCACCGACGCGTCGACGACCCACGTGCTCGCGATGACCGACGGCATCGCCCAGGTCCAGCTCGCGGACGTCGACGGCGACGGCGATCTCGACGCGCTGCGCGGCAACGACGCACTGTGGCTCAACGACGGCACCGGCGTGTTCACCGACGCTCCCCCGAACCAGCTCCCCACCCTCGGGGACGACATCCTGGTCCACGACCTCGACCGCGACGGCGACCTCGACATCCTCTCCGACCTCGGCCTGCTCACCGGCCTCGAGCGCCAGCTCGCCAGCGACGACAACGCGCGGATCGGCCTGCCCTACACGATCCGCGCGATCGCGCGGCGAGGCACCCCCATCGTGGTGCCCGTGGTCGGCGTCCGTCGCATTTCGATCGCGCTGCCTGGCCTGGGCTTCCTGGCCCTCGACCCGACCACGGGCCTGGTGGCGCTGCCGGGGATCTCGGTGAGCCAACCCGGCGGCGAAGCGACCTTCACCCTGCCGATCCCCGACTCCGCGAGTCTGCTCGGCGTCGACCTGTTGATCCAAGGGATCCACTTCGGCTCATCGACGGTGCTCACCAACCTGCTCGCCGACCGCTTCCGCCCGTGAACCCCGCAGATCGGATCGTGCGTCCTCCGACACCCGGCATCGCCCCGGCCACGCCCGAGACCAGCAACCCGCGTCCCACCATGTCGATCGTCCTCAGCCGCCGCGCCGCGCTCCTCGCATGGCTCGCGTGTTTCTCGTCCGTCGGCGCGCAGCAGGTCTTCGACGCAGCTGCCAAGCGTGGCGTCCCGTTCCGCTCGAGTGGCTCGCGCAACGCCGTCCTCGCCGACGTCGACCGCGATGGCGACGTCGACGTGCTGGTCGCGACCGGCTCGATCGACCGCCTGTTCCTCAACGACGGCAGCGGTCTGTTCGACGACGCGACCGCCACGCACATGCCGCAGGTCGACGGGATCACCTCCAGGCTGACGGTGGTCGACATCGACGGCGACGGCGACCTGGACGTCCTGTCCGCCCGGTCGAATCTGCTCGGCAGCGGCCTCGACGGCCTGTACCTGAACGACGGCACCGGCCGCTTCACCGACGTATCCGCCACCCGCCTGCCGCAGCTCGACTTCGACAGCTCGCAGATCCTGGTCGGCGACGTCGACGGGGACCGGGACCTCGACCTCGTGGTGGTCGGCGGGATCGTCGGCCCGGTCCAGAATCGTCTGTATCTCAACGACGGCACCGGCGTCTTCGGCGACGCGACCACCCAGCTCCCGACATCGACCGATCCCACCAGCAGCGCCGCATTCCTGGATGCCGAGGGCGACGGCGACCTCGATCTCTACTTCGGCAACGGCGACTTCCAGACCCGCGCCGACCAGCTCCTGCTGAACGACGGCGCCGGCAACTTCACGGTCGCACCGACCCCGCTCCCCGGTCCCCACGCCCGCACCCAGGTGGTGCTCGCCGACGACTTCGACGGCGACGGGGACACCGACGTCTTCCTCGGCACGCGCTTCTCCAGTGACCCGAGTCGCCTGCTGCTGAACGACGGCAGCGGCTCGTTCACCGTGGCGCCGGCGACGCAGTTCCCACCGGCCCCGATCGGCGTCGACGAGGCGTCCCTGGTCGACTTCGATGGCGACGGCGATCGCGACGTCCTCTGCGGCGACGAGGACGCGACCTCGCCGGCGCTCTACCGCAACGACGGCAGCGGCACCTTCGTGGTGGTCCGCCCGCTCGCCGGGGACGAGTTCGGACGCGCCCGCCACTACCTCGTCGCAGACTTCGATGCCGACGGCGACCGCGATCTGTTCGTGGCCCGGGCGGGTGGTCTCAGCGACCGCCTGCTGCTCGCCGACGGAGGCGGCGGCTACGTGGACGCGACCGAGACACTGGCCTTCCCACGCCTCGACGGGACCGTCTTCCGGCTGGACGCCGCGGACTTCGACCTCGACGGCGATGTCGATCTCGCGGTCCTGAACGGCACGCTGACGATCCTCGCCAACGAAGGCTTCGGAGATCTGTCCGACGTGAGCACTCTGGTCCTACCCCCCGGCAACTTCGACGAGATCGGCGACGTCGCGGCCGGAGACTTCGACGGCGACGGTGATCCGGACCTCGCCCTGGTCCGCGCGCGCTCCCGGCAGAACCTGCTGCTCCTCAACGACGGTACCGGTCGCTTCGTCGATGCGAGTTCCCGCCTGCCGCAGGTCCTCGACGACAGCCGCAGCATCGCCGCGGGCGACGTCGACGGCGATGGCGACCTGGATCTGGTGATCGGCAACGGCGACCTCGGGACCGGCTACCTGTCGGCCAAGGACTGCCTCCTGTTGAACGACGGCACCGGTCGATTCGCCCGCGCCGGTCTGACCGCCTACCCGACCATCGACCGCACCACCAACCGGGTCGAGCTCGCCGATCTCGATGGTGATGGCGACCTCGACGTGATTCTGGGCGACCTCTTCGGCATGCAGATCTACCTCGACGTCGGTGGTGGCAACTTCCGGGTCGCGACCGACACGGCGATCCCGACGATCCTGAACCAACCCGTGCGCGACTTCGCGCTCGGCGACATCGAAGGCGATGGTGACCTCGACCTCTGGGTAGGCGGCAACAACGGCCAGGACATCTACCTCAACGACGGCAGCGGCCGGTTCACCGCGATGCCCGGTGCCCTGCCCGGTGGCGCGACCGCCGTCTACTCGGGAGGCTTCGTCGATCTGGATTCCGACGGCGACCTCGATCTCGTGTCCTGGGGCTCCTCCGGCACGACGACCTACCGCCACCAGGCCGCCGGTCGGTTCACGGTGGTTCCTGATGCCCTGGGCGACGGCCCCACGGGCACCTCCTCGCTGTTCTGGGCCAACGACCTGGACCTCGACGGCGATCAGGACCTGCTCCTCAGCGGCTTCCTCGACTCGGTCCATTTCCGGGTCAACCTGGTGCGCCAGCTCGCGGCCCCGCAGTTGGCGCGCGTCGGGCGCAGCTACGAGATCACCTACCGCGGTCGCGCCTCCACGAGTGCCCGTCAGGTGCCGGTCCTGTTGTCGCCGCGACCGGCCCGGATCGACCTCGGCTCGCTGGGCGTCCTCGGCGTCGATCCCGCGACGTCGATCACGCTGCCCGCGGTGCAACTCGCCCCCGGCGCGACCGCAGGCTCGCTGCAGCTCGCGCTCCCCAACCAGGCAGCACTGGTCGGCCTCGAGTTCTTCCTGCAGGGCTTCGATCCGTTCCCCGGCGACCTCCACCTCACCAACCGGGTCCGCGACGTCTTCGTGCCGCGCTGAGCGAAATCGGAACCGCACGCCCCGCGGCGTGCCGGTTCCCGAAGCGACGTTTGCACCGGGGTCGCTGGTGGCCGGACGGACAACCCGCTCGCGGAGAACCCGGGGGGGACGGCGACCAGGACCTCGGGCCAGTCGGGTCGGGAGGAGCGACGGAATTCCTGGATTCACCGACCGGTCGGGCCGCGGCTGCCACCTACCCAGAGTCGCCGACCGCTTCCGCTCCCGCCGACTCCGACTCCGGTAACCCGATGTCCCGACTCCTCCTCCCGACCGCCGCGGCGCTCGCCGTCGGCCTCGCGACCCTCGATGGCCCCGTCGTCGCGCAGCGGCCCGCCTACGCCGAGCTGATCCGCATCGAGTTCCTCGAGGACTCCGACGCGAGCTACGCGGTCGCGTCGCTCGACTTCGATGGCGACGGCGCCGCGGACCTGTTCTTCGGCAATGACGGCGGCGGCGACCGCCTCTACCGCAATACCGGGCGTGGAGAGTTCGTCGACGTCACGGCCACGCACCTGCCGCCCTCGAACGGCGCACCGGCACGAGTCGTGGTGGCCGGCGACTTCAACGGCGACGGCCTGGTCGACCTGTTCGTGGCCCGCACCGCGCCACTCGGTCGCAACAACCTGCTGCTGAACATCGGCGGCCGGCGCTTCGCCAACGCCTCCGCGCGGCTCCCGAACACCAACGACCCGACCACGGCGGCGGCGGCGGGTGACGTCGACGGGGACGGCGACCTCGATCTGGTCTACGTGAACGGCGCCGGCCCCGACGTCCTGTTGCTGAACGACGGCACGGCAACGTTCTCGGCCGCCCCCGCCGGCCGGTACCCGACCATCGACACCCCCGCCGAGTCGGTCTTACTGGTCGACGTCGACGCCGACGGGGACCTCGATGTGGTCACCGGACTGGTGAAGACCGCGGCGAGTCCGCGCGACGCGCTCTACCTCAACGACGGCAGCGGCTCGTTCCTCGACGTCTCGGCGACGCAGCTTCCCGGCTTCGGCGCCACCACGTCGGCCGTGGCCGCCGGGGACTTCGATCGGGACGGCGACGTCGACCTGTTCATGGGCCAGGCGCTGGGCGTCGACTCGATCCTGTGGAACGACGGCAGTGGGACCTTCACCGTCGCCGCGCCGACGACGCTCCCCGCCGAGCTGACCTTCGCCGGCGCCGCCGCCGCGTTCGACGTCGACGCCGACGGCGATCTCGATCTGCTGGTCGGAGTCGCCCGGGCCGGAGGGTTCGGCAACCCGCTGTACCTCAACGACGGCAGCGGCCGCTTCTCGCGGTCCGCCAGCCACTCCGCGAGCACCGCGGTGACCCGCGACGTGGCGGTCTTCGATGCGAATGCCGATGGCTTCCCCGACCTGGTCGAGGCGAACGTCGGCCAGCAGAACCGCCTGTTCCTCAACGACGGCCTGGGCCGACTCCGCGACACGATCAGCCGCGCGCCGATCGAGGCCTACCGGCCGAACCAGGGTCTGGCAGCGGCGGACTTCGATGGGGACGGCTACACCGACGTGGTCGTCGTGGGAACCGAGGGGCGCAATCTGCTGATGCTCAACGACGGCGGCGGGTTCTTCCGTGACGGCAGCTTGCCCCCGGCCACGACCGGCACGCTCTGGCTGGCTCCCGGGGACGCCGACGGCGACGGCGACATCGACCTCTACGTCGCGAACCGCGGCCGCGACGCCCTGTGGTGGAACGACGGCACCGGATCATTCCAAGCCGCGGCCGCGAATTCCCTGCCGAACCTCGCCGAGACCACGCTGCACGCGGTGTTCGCCGACGTCGACGGCGATGGCGACCAGGACGTGGTCACCGCCGGCTTCCAGTCGCAGAACCGGCTGCTGCTCAACGACGGGACGGGTCGCTTCACGGACGCGAGTTCGAGCCACATGCCGGCCGACCAGCTCCAGTCCCGCTTCGTGATGGCGCTGGACATCGACAGCGACGGTGATCCCGACCTGCTGTTCGGCAATCGACGCCAGAGCACGGTCTACCTGAACGACGGCCTGGGCCGCTTCGCCGACGCGACCGCCGGGCGGTTCCCGGCGCAGGGCGTCCTGAGCTACGAGACCGCCAACATCGCGGCGGGCGACGTCGACGGCGATGGGGACGTCGATCTGCTGTTCGGCGACGAGAACTACACCGACCGTCTGTTCCTGAACGACGGCACCGCGCACTTCGTCGATGCGACCGCCACCAACGTGCGGGCCGGCCGCGAGGGCATCCGCGGCGTCCAGCTCGCCGACGTCGATTCCGATGGCGACCTCGACGCGCTGCGCGGTGGACGCGCCGTGTGGCTCAACGACGGCACCGGAGTCTTCACCGACGCAGCCGCGGATGTGCTGCCGGAGCTCGGCGACCATGTCCTGGCGGAGGACTTCGACCGGGACGGCGACCTCGACATCCTGTCCGACACGGGACTGCTGACCGGCCTGCAGCTCCAGCTCACCAGCGACGACGACGCGCGGATCGGCCTGCCCTACACGCTCCGCGCGATCTCCCGTCATGGCTCCGCCGCCCAGGTGGTGCCGGTGGTCGGCGCGCGGCGGGCGAGCCTGACCCTGCCAGGACTCGGCGTGCTCGGCCTCGACCCCAATGCCAGCCTGGTCGCGCTTCCCGGGATCGTGCTGTCGACTCCCGGCGGCGAAGGCACGCTCACGCTCACGATCCCGGACTCCGCTGCGCTGCTCGGCGTCGATCTGCCGATCCAGGCCCTGCACGTCGGCCAACCGACCGTGCTGACCAATCTGCTCGTCGACCGCGTGCGGCCATGAGCCACATCGCCCGGATCGCAGGACTCGCCCCGGCCGCCGGGCGGTCAAGCCGCTGCCGCACGGAGACTCACTCGCCGCCGTCTTCGCGCCGCAGCCACCGCCCGATCACCTCGGCGATCGCCGCCTTGGTGGCCGGCTTCGGCAGGTGGTCGTCCATCCCCGCCTCCAGGCAACGCCGCCGATCCTCCACCATCGCGCTGGCGGTCATCGCGACCACCGGCACCCGACCACCGCTGTGCGACTCGCGCGAGCGGATGCGGCGGGTCGCCTCGAAGCCGTCGAGGTTCGGCATGTGGCAGTCCATCAGGATCAGGTCGTAGTCGACCCGCGCGCTCTGCATCACGCCGTCGGCGCCGTCCGCGGCGATGTCGACCTCGAGGCCGAGCTTCTGCAGGATCGCCGCTGCGACGCGCTGGTTGACCTGGTTGTCCTCGACCAGGAGCACCCGCCCGGTGAACCGGACATCGGCGGATTGCGGCGTCACCCGCTCGACGGTGCCGGCGAGCCCGGTCACCGTCCGCAGCGCGTCGTGCAGAGCCCGTTGGCTGATCGGCTTCGACAGCAGCGTGGTGATGCCGACCCGCCGCGCCGCCTCCCGGTCGGTGTTGGCCGACGACAGCATCACCAACGCCATCGACTTCGAACGCGCGTCGGCGCGGATCCGCCGCGCCAGCTCCACGCCGTTGACCTCCGGCATCATGAAGTCGATCAGCGCGACGTCGAACACCGAGCGGGCCAACGCCGCCTCGGCCTCCGTCGCGCCAGCAGCACCGACCACCGTGCAGTTCCAGGCCCGCAGGTAGTCGTCGAGGATCTGCCGGTTCACGGCGATGTCGTCGACCACCAGCACCCGCAGCCCCTCCAGGGAGTCGAACGAGGCGGCGTTCTGCGCGCCGGCAGCGAGTTCCAGATCGAACCAGAAGGTGGTGCCGACGCCCTCCTGGCTGTGCACCCGCAGTTCGCCCCCCATCAGCGCGGTGAGATCGCGGCAGATCGCCAGCCCGAGGCCGGTGCCGCCGTAGCGCCGCGTGGTGCTCCCATCGGCCTGGGTGAAGGCCTCGAAGATGCTCTGCTGCACCGTTTCGCTCATCCCCGCGCCGGAGTCCTCCACCGAGAAGCGCACGCGGCCAGCAGCCGGGACCCGTTCGACCCGCACCACGATCTGGCCCTGCGAGGTGAACTTCACCGCGTTGCCGACCAGGTTGGTCAGCACCTGGCGCAGCCGCAGCGAATCGCCGACCACGAAGTCCGGCACGTCGTCGGCGACGAAGCAGCACAGGTCGACCCCGACCTGCTTGCTCTCCGAGTAGAGCGCCACCGAGGCCTCGACCTCGGGCCGCAGTTCGAACTCGAGCTCCTCGAGGCTGAGCTTGCCGGCCTCGATCTTCGAGAAGTCGAGCACGTCGTTGAGGATCGCCAACAGCCGCTCGGCCGACCGCGAGGCCGTCGCCGCGAGTTCGAACTGCTGGCTGTCGAGCGACGACTCGAGCAGCAGGGCCAGGGTGCCGAGCACGCCGTGCATCGGGGTGCGGATCTCGTGGCTCATCGTGGCCAGGAACCGGCTCTTGGCCTCGTTGGCCGACCATGCGTGGTCGCGAGCGCGCTGCAGCTCCTCGTTGGCGTGCAGCAGTCGCCGTTCGGCGTCGCGCTGCTGGCTCCGGTCGCGGAGCGCCACCATCGAGCCCACGACCGTCTGGCCGACCTGCACCGGGTTCAGCGCGAGACTCACCGGGATGCGGAAACCGCTGGCATGCACGAGCACCGCGCGCTCCTCGGTCCACGCCTCGCCCGCGGCGAGCATCGCCTCGATGGCCGGATTCGCCGACCGCGAGCTGCCCGAGGTCTCGACCTCGACCCGGACCCGTCCGAGCAGGCGGCTCCCGACCATCGCCGCGGCGCGCACGCCCAGGAGACGCGCCGCCTCGCGATTGACCGACTGCACGACGCCCTCGGAGTCGATCAGGCAGAGCCCGTCGCTGACCACCGCGTGCAGCTTGTCGCGCTCGGCGAGCAGCGCGCGGTTGAGGTCGTGCAGCTCGCCCGAGCTGACCTCCATGGCCCGCTCCAGCGTGTAGCGATCGTCCTCGGCGGCGCGGTAGCTGCGCGAGACCCGACGGAGCAGCTCCTGCCAGCCGGCGAGGTCCGGCGGACGATCCACCGCGGCATCGGTCCGCCGCAGCTGGCGGGCCAACAGCGGATGCAGGCTGTCGAGCTCTCCTTCCAACGAGTCAGTCTTCCTGGATCGTCGTCAGGGTCATGGTCTGGTTGTGCAGTCGGCACGACCCGTCGACGTGCGGCGAGATCTCGCCGTACGAGTAGAAGCCGACCTGCGCGGTCTGCGGCGGCAGGCCCTCCAGCGCGGCCTCGACCTCCTCCTCGGCGCGCTCGGCAAGGACCAGCCGTCGACCGACGCAGCTCACCGCCACCGCGAGGGTGACCAGGTCGTCGCGCTCGCCACGGCGTGCCAGGTCCGCCGCCGCCGCGGCCCCCTCGATCAGGCGATCGAAGTTGGCCTTCATGAGCTGCGCCCGCCAGCCGGTAGGGAGGTCGCCGGCGAAAGTCATCGACTGCGCGGCCTCGTCGACGCCGAGCACGGTCCGGACGATCGGTTCGGCACCGGCCTCGTCGGGGTGGATCGCCAGGGGGAACAGCAGCGCGGTCGCCGGTAGGCCGGCGGCGCGGTCGCCGAGGTATTCCTTGTAGAGCGCCAGTGCGGGCTTGCCGTCGAGTTCGTACAGCACGTTGCCCTCGGCCCGAGTGATCAGCCGCTCGGGACCGAAGAGGTCCCAGCCGCCACGCGAGCCGTGGCCGAAGCGGACGCGCGGCCCGTAGAGACCGACCGCGGCGACGTGCCCCGACACCGGCCCGTCCGCGGTGAGCACCCAGGTCCGCTGGAAGCGGTCGCCGTCGCCGGCCAGCCCGCCGGTCACCGGCACCCGCTCGCCCACTGCGCCGACGATTCCGCGGACCAGTTCGCTGCCGTTCACCGACAGGCCGTCGGAGAACACCAGCACGCCTCGCAGGTCCTCGGCTACGAGCTGCGCCCCGAGCGAGGCTCCGGCCGCGCACGAGTCCTCCGCTACACCGACGCGTGCGCCGGCCAGTCGGAGCCCGGAGCCCTCGAACACCGCCACCGCGACCGCCAACGAACCGTCCTGCACGCGGTCGCCCTGGATCTCGCCGGAGCTGGAGCAACCGGTGACGATCGAGGTCGGAAACGCCGCACGAAGCTCCCGCAGTGGCTCGTCACGCTCGGCGAAGTCGCTCGCGCCGAACACCAGTACCAGCGTGCGCGGACCGTCGACGGGCGGGAACGCGGCCGACCATCCCATGGCGGGCGCGTAGTAGAGGGAATGGACCTGCATGGATCGTCGGTGCGCTACGGATCGGAAGGTCGGGGACACACCGGGGTCCCCTGTTCCCGTCCGCTATCGACACCCCGAGCCTCACGGGCCGACCAGGGATTTCCCCATCTGTGCGAGGATTCCCGAGTCGGTGCATCGGGCCCCTCTCAGGACCCGACCACGCGGTGGAACAGCACCCGGCCCGACCGCGCATGGCCCCGACGACACCGGTCCTGCACGTCTCACGAGTTCAGCGCAATACGTCGACCAAGACCCGCAGCTCGGCATCGCTGGGAATCCATAGGGGAATGCGCGCCTCGACCACCTCACCGTCACGCGAGCACGTGAACTCGTCCAGCAGCTCGTACACGGTTTCCGGAAGCTCCAAAGCCTCGGCCTGGGATTCGACGAGCCGCGGCAGTCCCTTCACCTGCTGCTCGATGGTGGTTGCGAGGTTCTCGTTGGCGAAGCGCGCGCGGACGGTCCAGGCGGCGCCCTGTTGGTAGACCGGCGAGAACCCGAACACCTCGGGCAGGAGCTTCACGACCATCGACTCCTCGCCGAGTCCCGCCGGCAGCTCACCGACCACGCCGCGCACCGGGAGGTCGGCGAAGCTCGCGAGTCGCTCGGCGAGCAACGCGGCTCCCTCCGCGCCGAGTTCCGATCCGGGGACGCCGTCCATGCGAAGCGATGCACGGCGCGCGGTGACCTGCAGGCGCACCGCGCCGCCGGCGACCGAGATGCCGACTCCGGCGACCTGTTGCGCGTCGCCGCGCTCGACCTCGTGCGGGACGTCGAACCGCTCGAGACCGGCAGCCAGACTGGCGAGGTCGAAGGCTCCTTCGAGCGAAGCCCAGATCCGCGGCTCGCCGCGCTCGGGATCCACGAACACGCCGAACACCGAACGGTCGACGCGGTGGTCGCCGAACTCGCGAGCCACCTCCAGGCCGAGGATTCCCGGGAGGCAACTGAGCTGCAGACCTCCGGCGACCTGGGCTGGGCTGACCATTGCAGCTGCGGCTTCGATCTGCCACTCGGTGACGATCCGACCCGTACGCTCCGCGAGGTCCATGAGGGCCCGCGGCGGCGGCAGTCGGTGGCCCTCGCTGACCAGGACCACGAAGGCACCCTCTGGCATTTCGGACAGCGCGGTCACCAACGGCCGCAGGTTCGGGGCCGGCATCCCCTCGGTCAGCCCCGCGATGCGGGCGGCGGCGACGCGCGCGATACGCCGGAGATCCTCCCCCTGCGCGGCATCCGCAGCGAGGACCTTCAGCGGTCCGATCGCCGGTCGCAGTCGCAGTTGCTCGGCGGCGTGGATCCAGATCCGGTACTGCCACCGCGCGACCCGGCCGGCGGTAGGCGGAGGCGGATCGCCCAGGCGAACCACCAGGTCCTCCTCGGACAGCCCGAGCTTCGCGGCGATGCCCGCGGCGTCGATCTGACCCGACAGCTCCGCACCACCCTGGAGCAACACCGAGAGAAAGCCGAGCGCGCCGAGATTCTGGAGTTGGTAGGAATCGGTGAACCGGACCACCCTGGTCGGGGCGTCGGTTCCGCCCCCAGCCGAAGGGTCGGGAGCGATGCAGAACGCGCCGGCGTCGTCGAACGACCAGGAGACCTCGGCGAGCGACTCGCGGTAGGTCTGGGCCGGGACGGTCCCGAGGAACAGCGCACCGAGCAAGGCGAGCAACGACGGACGGCGGAGCGGTTGCAGCATGGCCGGATGCTATCTGCTCTGACTGACTGAGATTCACGACCAGCTGCTCTCGACCTCGAGGCGACCGCGGATCTCGCGTACACCGGTCTGCAACAGGCTCGCATCAAGCACGTCCCATGACGCGACGAGCGTCTCCAGGAAGTCGTGGGCGCCCTCCAGCCACGGTGGACCACGGAATGGGAGGCGCGGCGGGCGAGGACGTGCTCGGTCAGACGGTCGACGTCGAGCGTCATGGGGTCTCCTGGAGACAGTGCACCGAGGACCCGGGAGGGTCGAACGAACCGGGGCGCGCACCGCGACCCAACTGGCGGACGCCCGCCGCGGCGAGGACTCGGTGACCGGTTCCATGCAATCCACGGCGCGCCGGGTCGCCAGGTCGACGTCCCGACCGACGTTCCGCCAACGATGCTCGCGACGCTCCCTACCCGCTACACTGCGCCGATGCCCGATCTGGTGATCCGTGACGCCAAGGTCTCCGACGCCGGCCGCATCATGCAGCTCGTCAACGCGCTGGCGCTGCGCCAGGTGATGCTGCCGCGCTCGCCGGCTTCGGTGATCGAACACATCCGCGACTTCGTCATCGCCGAGCTCGACGGCCAGTTCGTCGGCTGCGGTTCGCTGCACATCGTCTGGTCGGACATGGCCGAGATCCGCTCCATCGCGGTCGACCCCGACGTGCAGCGCGACGGCATCGGCCGGCGGATGGCCGAGCACCTGATCGAGGTGGCGCGCCAGCTCGAGGTGCCGAAGGTCTACGCGTTCACCTACGTGCCGGGCTTCTTCGAGAAGCTGGGCTTCCACGTGGTGCAGCACCAGGAGCTGCCGCACAAGATGTTCAACGACTGCAAGAACTGCCCGAAGTTCACCGCGTGCGACGAGATCGCGATGATCCGGGTGCTGCGCGAGCCGACCGACGCCGAACGCGAGGCCGGCAGCTCGCTGCCGAGTCGGCCGATCCGGATCGGCTGATCGGCTGGTCGGCTGGTCGGTGCCGCGCCGCAGAATCTGCAGAAACCGGTAGCCGCCGTTCTGGCGGATCTCGTTTCGCGGGATCGGAACCCCGACCCACCGATCCCGATGCGAACCACCCGCTCCCTCCTCGCGGCCGCTCTGCTCCCCGCCGCACTCGCCGCTCCCTGCACCGCGCAGTCCGTCTACGGCGACGCCACCCCGGGCAGCGCCGGCATCGCGCCAGAGATCTGGCTCCGCAGCAGCGCGTTCCCGGGCAACTCCGCCCTGACCATCCGCCTCGACCGGGCCCTCGGCGGCGCCCCCGCGGTGGTCGCCTTCGGCCTGCAGCGGGCCCGGATTCCGCTGCTCGGTGTCGACCTGCTGGTCCAGTCGCTGTTCGCCGCCGACCTCGGACCGGTCCAGGGACCGGGCGGCCAACCCGGCACCGGCTGGTTCGACCTGAACCTCGCCGTGCCCAACGACCCGAACCTCCCCGGCCTGCGGTTCTGCTTCCAGTACCTGGTGCTCGACCCGGGCGCCGCGCAGGGCCTCGCCGCCACCGCCGGCCTGGAGGTCCCGGTGGTCCGCCCACCGCTGATCGTGGCCTGTGGCTCGGCCGGCACGCTCGACCCGGTGATCGCCTACGACCCGCTGCTCGGCACGGTGACCGACTGGAACACCGTGCTCGGCGTGAACAACCCGACCGACGTGCAGTTCACCCCCGACGGCAGCCTGGCGGTGGTCGCCTCGGCGCTCGGCCGCCAGTTCGTGATCGCCGACGCCACCAACGGCGGTGCGCGCCTCGCCGCGGTGACCACGCCGGGCACGCCGAACTCGGCGGCGATCACCCCCGATGGGCGTCGTGCCTACGCGATCACCGGCGGCACCCAGGGCTCGCAGGTCGCGGCGATCCACGTCCTCGACCTCGATCCCGCGTCGCCGACCTTCGGCCGCGAACTCGGCCAGGTCGCCGGCCTGCCCGCCGGCGTCGACCAGTTGGAAGGCTGCGAGGTCTCCACCGACGGCCGCGTGCTCACGGCGAGCAACCTCGGCCTCGGCCAGACGCCGTACCTGTTCGTGATCGACATCGCGGCCGGTAGCCCGACCCGCGACCGGGTGGTCCACACCCTGCAACTGCCGGCCTACTGCACCGACGCCGTGCCGAGTCCCGACGGCCGACTCGCCTACGCAGCACTGGCGCCGCTGACCGGTCCCGGCAGCGTGATGGTCTTCGACACCACCACCGGCCTGCCCACCGCGGTGGTGCCGAACGTCGGCCGCTTCCCCACCGACATCGACCTCGACCCGCTCGGCCGCTTCGCCTACCTGGCCTGCGGCGTATCGGGCGAGGTGGTCCGCGTCGACCTGCGCACCGACACCGGCACCTTCGGCGCGACCCTCGCGACCCCAGGCCTCAGCCAGCCGTTCGCGCTGGCGCTGGCCAGCGACGGCGCGACGCTGTGGACCACCCAGCAGAACGGCACCGACATCGTGCAGATCGACGCCTACAGCATGCAGATCCTCGGCCGGCAGGCCGTCGGCCCGGCGGCCTACGCGGCGATCGACGTGCGGTGATCGTCGGCGAGGCCGCGCTGCCCGTGTTGTTCGGATCGACTCCTCCCGAGAATCAGCGCTCGCGCGCCAGCCAACTCTCGAGGATCCGCACCGGCTGGCTGCCGTCGCCCGCCCGCGCCCGCACCTCCTCGAGCAAGGACTCGAGCTGCGCGCGCACCCCGGGATCCTCGCCGCGCCGCAGCGCGACCCGCGGCTCGCCGGCGGCGAACAACCAGCGCTCGGCCCGGCCCTCGGGGATGCGCGCCTCGGCGATGCGCCGCGCGGTCGCATAGTGCTCGCCCGCGCCGTTCAGATCACCGAAGCCGAACAGGATCCCGGCCAGTTGGAAGTGCGCGTTGGCGGTCGCCTCGCTCGGCTCGGCCTCGATGCGGGCGCGGATCTCCAGCACTTCCTCGAGCAGACGCCGCGCTTCGGCGGCCCGGTCGAGCTGGTCGAGTTGGTTCGGCAGGGTGTCGATCGACTGCAGCAGCGCGGCAGCCAGGTTGCTCTGCGTCTGCAGCGTCTCGTGCGCGGCGGAACCGAGCAGGGTGCGGCGGGCGGCCAGCACCTCGCGACCGAGTGTGATGGCCTGGTCGAGGCGGCCGGCGCGCAGGTGCAGCGAGGCGAGGTTGTGCGCCGCGGTCCAGGTCCGCGCGTCGTCGAGGCCGAGGATGTCGCGCTGCGCGGCGAAGGCCACCTCGAGTTCCTCGCGGGCCCGCTCGCTCTCACCCTGTTCGATCAGCACGGTGGCCAGGTTGCCGCGGGCGGTGCTGGTGCTCGGGTGCCGCTCGCCGAAGCGCGCCAACCGGTAGCGGACCACCTGTTCGAGCTGGTCGCGGGCCTCGTCCAGACGACCGAGTGCGCGCAGGCACAGCGCCGCGTTGTTGCGCAGCGAGGCCACCACGTCGCCGTCGGCCCGCTCGCCGTGCTCGGCCACGTCGCCGAGCGCACGCTCGAAGATGCCGAGTGCCGCCGCGTCGTCGCCCCGGGTCGCCAGGGCCTGGCCGTAGGCGTTCTCGGCACGCAGCCGCGCCGGGTCACCGGGTAGCAGTGCTGCACGCTGGCGGTCGTGGAAGTCGCGGAGCGCGGCGAGGTCCTGGTCGCCGGCGACGGTCGCGGTGCGGCTCGACAGGAGCCCCATCTCCAGCTTGTCGATCCGCGCCCGATCGGCAGTGGGATCGGCGCGCAGCAGCTCGAGCGCGCGCTGCAGATGCGGCGCGGCGCGGGCGTGGTCGCCGAGCTGCAGCAGCACCTCGCCGAGCACCGCGCGCAGCTCCGCCTCGACGGCGGGCGCCGGTGGGTCGTCGTCGAGACGATCGGCCGCGCGGCGCAGCACGTCGCCGAGGCGGACCTCGGGGCCGAGCCCCGCGAACGGGTCGGCGTCGTAGAGCATCGCCACCAGGAAGTCGCGCTCCCACGCCGCGTCGGCCCGGGCCCGTTCGGCGCGCAGCAGGCCGAGGGTGGTGCCCGCGGCGCCGGCGAGCAGTGACACGACCAGCAGCAGCACCGCGACCGCGAGCAGGCGATTGCGGCCGGCCCAGCGCTGCAGCAGGTAGACGCCGCTCGGGCGCCGCGCGGCGATCGGCTCGCCCCGCGTCTGGCGGCGCAGGTCGGCCGCCAACGCGGCGGCGGACTCGTAGCGTTCGGCGGGATCCTTGGCGAGCGCCTTGCCGAGCACGGTGCACAGGTCGACCGGCACGCGGGCCGTGCGCAACGCCGCGCGGTCGGGTGGGGCCTCGGCGATGGTGCGCGCGACCGCCACCAGACTCCGGCCGTCGACCGGATAGGGCAGGCGGCCGGTGAGCAGCTCGAACAGCAGCACGCCGAGCGAGTAGACGTCGCTGCGGGTGTCGACCTCGGCATCGCCCGAGGAGGCCTGCTCGGGACTCATGTAGGCCGGCGTGCCGACCAGCCGACCCGCCAGGGTGTGCGCGGTCGACAGCTCCGGGTCGACGTCGAGGGTCCGCGCCACCCCGAAGTCGATGACCTTGGGACGCCCCTGCCCGTCGACCAGCACGTTGCCCGGCTTCAGGTCGCGGTGCACCACGCCCTTGGTGTGCCCGTGGTGGACCGCGTCGCAGACCTGCGCCAGCAGCTCCACCACCGCGGCCCGCGGCAGTTCCCGCGCCGCCGCGGTGATCGGCCGCGCGCCCGCGACGAACTCCATCGCGAACCACGGCAACTCGCGGCCCTCGTGGCGGGTGGTGCCCGAGGCGTAGACCTCGGCGATCGCGGGGTGGCGCAGGTGGGCGAGGATGCGGGCCTCGTGGCGGAAGGCGCGGCGCACGTGCTCGCCCTCGAGATGGGTCGCGAGGATCTTCAGCGCGACCGGGCGCGCCGGCTCGTCCTGCCGCGCGCGGTGCACCGTTCCCATGCCGCCCGCCGCGAGCACGCCTTCGATCGTGAACGCACCGAGCCGCGTCCCGGCCGGCAGCGGATCGACCCAGCTCGCATCGGCGACCCCCTGCAGCACGGTGGCCGACTCGTCGAGGCGGCGGTCGAAGCCGAGCGGGGTGGTGCGCAGCGGGTCGACGTCCGCCGCGTCCACGGCATCGTCGTCGTCGTCGGGCTCGTGCAACGCCAGCAACTCGGCGAGTTCGGCGGCGAGGTCCGGGTCGTCGGCGCGGCAGGCCGCGAGCAATGCTTCGCGTTCGCCGCCCGACAGGTCCGCCGCGCGGTCGAACAGCTCGCGGAGACGGCGCGCCCGCGAACCACTCACCGCTCCGCCTCCCCGGTCCGCCCGTCGTGCAGCTCGCGCCGCAGCCAGGCGCGCGCGAACGCCCAGTCCTTCTTCACCTTGCCCGGCGAGACCTCGAGTTGCCGCGCGGTCTCCTCGACGCCCAGCCCGCACAGGAACCGCAGCGAGGCCACCGCCGCGGCGTCGGGCGAGGCCTGCTCCAGCCGCTCGAGCGCCTCGCCGAGGGCCAGTGCGTCGAGCAGGCGGTCGCGCGGATCGTCGATCCGACCCTCCCCCTCGGCGAGGGGCACCTGCCGCACCGCGCCACCGTGGCGCAGGGCCCGCAGGCGACGGGCCCGGTCGACCAGCACCGAACGCATCGCCAGCACCGCGGCGCCCAGGAAGTGCGCGCGGTCGCGGAACCCGTCCGGACGACCCTGGAGGCGGATCCAGGCCTCGTGGACCAGCCCGGTCGGCTGCAGCGACTCGGCCCCCGAGCGGGCGATGCGCCGCCCGGCCAGCGCGCGCAGCTCGCGGTAGAGCACCGGCGCGACCGCCTCGAGCGCCGCCTCGTCGCCGGCCTGCCAGCGCTCCAGCAGTGCGGTGACCTGCGCCGCGGAGGTCGGTCGGTCGACGGGATCGCTCGTCATGGCGGGGCGGAGACCGGGTCGAGTCTACCCATCGGGTGGATCGACAGGCACCGCGGGACCGCGTGAAGCGCCGCCGACGAATTGCCCGGGCACGGGACTCCCCCGAGTCTCGCGCCCGGCTAGGATCACGGCGTGGAACGCATCGAACTCTCCGAAGTGGCCCAGAGCCTCGACGACATCATCCATCTGGTCGCAGGCAGCCGACACCGGGTCGTCGTCGAGGACGACGGCAAGCCCTGCGGCGCGTTCGTGTCGATCTCCGACCTGGAGCTGCTCGACCACCTGGCCCACGACCCCAAGCACGAGACGCGCATCAAGGACATGGAGGCGCTGCGCAAGGCCGCGGTGGCGCGCACCGCGTTCCCCGCTGGCGGCCGGGTGCGCCTCACCGAGGACGGCAAGGACTCGGTTGGCCTGGTGCCCGCGAAGGACGTCGACACCCTGGAGATGCTCGACGCGCGCCTGCAGATGGAGGCGGCGCGGCGGATGCTCGAGGACGAGATGAAGCGCGCGGGGGATTGAGGCGGGCCGCGAGGGGAACGGCCCGCAGCGACGCCGCGATCCGCGCCTTCGACCGACCAACAGCGAGTTCGACGCGGTCGCCTGGCCACCAACCGCCTCGATCAGGGAGTCTCTCGCTCGGTGGCCCACGCGGGCCAGCGCGTGGGCGTCGAGGCGCCGCGCATCCGGACTCTCGCAGCCGCGCTCCGCCAGTCCCTGCAATCTGCAAATTGAAGTTGCAGATTGCAAACCGTGATCGAGCGCGAGGCCCGACCGCCCCTGGAGCGTCTTCTCGGCGCCTACCCCATCGCCACGGTGACCGGACCGCGCCAGTCCGGCAAGACGACTCTGTGCCGCGCGGCCGCACCGCACCTGCCCTACGCCAACCTGGAGCGTCCCGACCTGCGCGAGTTCGCGCTCCGCGATCCCCGCGGTTTCCTCCAGCGCGACCCGGACGGTGCGGTGCTCGACGAATCGGCTGAGCGTGCTGGACGCGAGCTTCGTGGTCTTCCGCCTCGCACCCTGGTTCGCGAACGTGAGCAAGTGACTCGTGAAGTCGCCGAAGCTCTACTTCCACGATGTCGGGCTCGCCGCGCACCTGCTGCGGATCGAAGACGTGCGGCAGATCGAGTCCCATCCGTTGCGCGGCGCGCTGTTCGAGAACCTGGTGGTCGGCGAGGCCCTGAAGGCGCGCACCAACGACGGGCGCCGCAGCAACCTGCACAGCTACCGCGACAGCACCGGTCTCGAGGTCGACCTGGTGATCGACTTCGCCGGACGACTCACCGGGGTCGAGGTGAAGGCCTCGGCGACCGCCCGTTCGGACCAGAGTCAGGGCCTGCGGAAGGTCGATGGCGTGCTGCCGGGTGGATTCGCGCAGCGCCTGGTCGTCTACGACGGCGACGAGGAGTTCGAGCGAGAGGGCGTTCGCTACCTGCGTCCCGAGGGACTCGCGGGCGAGGTGCGTCGATCGGACGTCGGTGGATGAGCGGCACCGCGTCACGCCAGCGCCGCGCTCACCCGCCCGCGCGTCCCCGCAACCATCCCGCGCCCGCCGCGAGTGCCGGCACCAGCAGCGCGACGACCAGCATCAGCACCGCGACCTGCGGCAGGCTCCAGCCCCACACGTCCTCCGCCAACCGCACGTAGTCGTTGGTCAGCCCGAAGCTGCCGTTGCCGCGGTACTCCGCGCGCGCCGCAGCGCTGGTCGCGAGACCCCAGCACAGCCCGACGTTCCGGCCGACCAGGAGCCAGCCGACCATCGAGTAGGCGCCGCGTTCCAACGAGTGGTGGGTGAAGCCGCCGGTCCAGGCGCGCGCCAGACACAGCGTCGCGAACGCCAGCTCGCCGAGGTGGCCGCCGAGCAGGAACACCGCTTCACGGGCGGGTTCGACGAAGGCCAGCAGCGGGTAGATCGCAGCGGCGAGCCCCAGCGCAATCGCGCGTTCGCGGGCGCCGCCGCGCCACAGCCACACCACGCCGCCGACCAGCGCGAGCTGGATCGCCACGGCCATGAACGTCATCTGCTCCTGATGCACGGTCGCAGCGTGGCCGGCGAGGCTGATCGCCGGGAACGACGGCGCGCCGAGCAGCAGGCCGGCGAGGGTGTGGCCGAACTCGTGGAACAGGGCCGCGAGGAACCACGAGTAGCGGGCGCCGAACGCGCCGCTGACGCACAGGAGCGCCGCGGGCACGCCGACCAGGAAGAAGAACAGGAACCGCGGCAGTCCGCAGATCGGCGCTTCGACGGGCTCGTCGAAGACCAATTCGCTCGGCGCCGGTCCGCAGTCGTGAGGGACCGGCGGCGGTGGCGCGCGCAAGGGCGCGCCGCACATCCCGCAGGCGAGGTCGTGCTCGTCGCAGCCGTACCCACAGGCGGTGCAGCGGATGGAACGGTCGAGCATGCGAAGCGACATTCCCGGTTCATCGGCCAGCCCGCCCCCGCCTCGGAAGCGAAGCGCCGCCGGGCCCGATCCCGAATCGGGATCCATGCCGGCCGGTTGCCATGGGAAACGCCCGACCGCGGCCGACCGACCGGCACCGTGGCCCGGCTCGCGAAAGTCCGCAGCGGTCCGTTTCGAACCGTCGGGTCCGGGCATTCCCCGGGTCGATCGTCCATCCGCTAAGCTTCTGAGCCTCTCCCTCCGCCCCGCGACAGCTCCCCATGCGCTCCTCCACCGTGCTCGCTCGCTCAGCCACGCTGCTCCTCGTCACCGGAGCTGCCCTGGCGCAGTCGCCGGCCGACTCCTGGCAATGCATCCCTGCCCCGCCCGGCGCGGTGACCCAACGCGGCAAGGTGGCGATCGTCCCCGACGCGACCGCCCAGTTCCGGGTGTTCTCCAGCGCGACCCGCCGCTGGGCGACCTGGCCGTTCCCGAGCGTCACGGTGACGGGCGGCTTCCGGGTCTCCAACGACGCCGCGCTGTTCGAGGCACCGCCGACCTACGTGGCGTTCAGCTCGCACCGCGGCAGCTTCGAGCGCCTCGACGTCGGCCCGAACGCCTTCGTCGTGAACCCGTCGAGCAACCGCAACGACTCGGCCTGGGCGGTGGTCGACGGCAACGACCTGCACGTGTTCTCGGGCTTCGCCGGCGGCTGGTCGACGCGGACCTTCCCGGCCGGCTTCCACGTGATCGTGCAGCGCGACGTGATCGTGGTGAGCGCGGGCAACCAGGTCTGGGGCTACTCCGCCACGCTCGACCAGTGGGCCACGACCACGACCTCCGGTCCGATCGGGCAGATCGCCGCCGACGGCGCGGTCGGCGTCGCCGAGAACGCGACCGACCTCTACGGCTTCTCCGCGATGCAGGGCAGCTGGTCGCACCAGCCTCGCGTGCCCGGTTCGGGAACCGCCAACGCAGTGGTCGCGAAGAACGTCGCGATGTGGAGCGGCAACTCGATGGCGATCGGCTTCAGCGGCGTGCGCGGCGCCTTCGCCGTCGAGCCGACGGGAACTCCCGGCGCGCTGTCGGTCGGCGACCACTGGGGCATGCTCGAGGGTCCGGGCACCCAGCGCTGGATGTTCTCCGACGTCCATGCCCGCTGGACGGCCTACGCCACCGCGACCCTGCCGCAGGTGGTCAGCGACACCGCGGTGGTCGCGCTGCTGGAAGCCAACCGGGTGCACGCGTGGAGTGCCGTGCAGGACGCCTGGGTCAGCCAGAGCGCCAATCCAGGCACCGTCCAGACCGCGGCCGCGGTGCTCGACATCCAGGACTCCGCTGGTGGCAGCTCGCTGCTCTACAGCGGCCTGACCGGGCGCTTCGTCACCGCCCCCGCCGGCACCGCGGCCAACCTCACGCAGTTGGCACGCAACGCGATCCTGCTGTGGCCGAGTGCCGGCAACTCCACCGCCTACGTGTTCGCGTCGCGCAGCGGGCAGTTGGTGCCGCGCCCGGTCAGCGCCACGGCGACCGCGGCGGTGGACCCCAACAGCTCGCTGGTCGGCATCGTCGACGGCAGCACCGTCGCCTGGTTCGACCCGCGCCGCGAGGTGTGGTCGACCGCGACCACCTCGACCACCGCGATCCAGCCGCAGGTCTGGAGGACCGCGGCGGTGACCTACGCCGGCAACGAGGCGGTCGCCTTCTCGGTGCTGCACGGCCGCACCGAGACCAAGACCTTCGCCGGCCCGCCGAACCAGTTGATCGTCAGCTCCGAGATCGCGCTCGCCAGCGACGGCACGACGCTGTGCGCCTTCTCCGCGACTCCGGAGCTGCTGACCCCGGCGCAGTTCCCCGAGTTCCGGCGCATGGCCGCTGCGCGTGGCGCCCCGCTGCCGATCCGGGTGTTCGGTCCGGCCGCGGGACCAGGCAGCACGACCAACGGCACCTCGATCGCGGTCGTCTCGCTGTCGCTGCCCGCGGCCTTGCCGAGTCCGTTCGGACTGATCGAGGTCGATCCCAGGTTCGCGATCGCCTTGCCGATGGTCCAGCTCGACCCGACCGGTTTCGGCGAGCAGACCCTGCTGATCCCCGACGACCCCGCGATCGCCGGCGTCGACCTCGCGACCCAGGCCCTGTTCGCGGCACCCGACGGCACCCTGTCGATCAGCCGGATGGCGAGCTTCCGGCTGGAGTGATCGGCCGCGGGCGGTCGGCCCGGATCCGCGCTTCCCGTGAGCGGGTGGCCTCGGGCATCCTCTCGGCTGCATGGCTCCGTTCCGCCTGATCTGGACGATCCTCGCCGCAGCACTCGCCGCGGCCCTGCTGGCCGCGCTGGCCTGGCCGCCGATCCTCTGGACGCTGCTGCTCCTAGGGCCGCTGGCATCGGTCGCGCTGCACGACACCATGCAGCGCCGCCACGCCGTGCTCCGGAACTTCCCGGTCGTCGGCCACTTCCGCTACCTGTTGGAGAGTATCCGTCCAGAGATCCAGCAGTACTTCGTCGAGTCGGACACCGACGGGCGCCCGTTCAGCCGCGAGATCCGCAGCCTGGTCTACCAGCGTGCAAAGGGCGTGCTCGACACACGGCCGTTCGGCACGCTGCACGACCTCGGCGCGCCCCAGACCGACCTGATCGCGCACTCGATCCGCGCCAAGGCGCCGCCGGCCGAGGAGCCGCGGATCCGGATCGGCGAGGGTCGCTGCGCCAAGCCCTACGACGCGTCGCTCTACAACGTCTCGGCGATGAGCTTCGGCTCGCTCAGCGGTGCTGCGGTGCGGGCCCTGAACGGCGGCGCGGCGAGGGGCGGCTTCTACCACAACACCGGCGAGGGCGGCATCTCGCCGTACCACCTGGAGCCGGGCGGTGACCTGGTGTGGCAGATCGGCACCGGCTACTTCGGCTGCCGCACCGACGACGGCCGCTTCGACGCCGACAAGTTCGCTGCCAAGGCCACGCTCGACGCGGTGAAGATGATCGAGATCAAGCTGTCGCAGGGCGCCAAGCCGGGCCACGGCGGGATCCTTCCGGGCCAGAAGGTCACCCCCGAGATCGCCGCGATCCGCCACGTGAAGGTCGGCGAGACGGTGTACTCGCCGCCCGCGCACACCGCGTTCACGACGCCGCGTGAACTCTGCGCGTTCGTCACCCACCTGCGCGAACTCTCCAGCGGCAAACCGATCGGCATCAAGCTGTGCGTCGGCCACGTCCGCGAGTTCATGAGCCTGTGCAAGGCGATGCGCGACACCGGCGAGCTGCTCGACTACATCGCGGTCGACGGCGCCGAGGGCGGCACCGGCGCCGCGCCTCTCGAGTTCAGCAACTCGATCGGCGCACCGTTGTCGGAAGGCCTGCGCGTCGTCCACAACGTGCTGGTCGGCACCGGCCTCCGCGATCGGATCAAGGTGATCGCCAGCGGCCGCATCGCCACCGGCTTCCACATCGTCCAGCACCTGGCGATCGGCGCCGACCTGTGCGCGGCGGCGCGGCCGATGATGTTCGCGCTCGGCTGCATCCAGGCACTGCGCTGCAACAGCAACCACTGCCCGGTGGGCATCGCGACCCAGGACCCCGGATTGGTGCGCGGCCTCGACGTCGCCGACAAGGCCACCCGCGTGCACCGCTTCCACCACGCGACGGTACACGCCGCGCTGGAGATCCTCGGCGCCGCCGGCCTCGACCATCCCGACCAGCTGCGCCCGGAACACATCTGGCGGCGCGTCTCGCCGACCCACGTCGCGACCTACGCGGAGATCTACGACTACCTGCAGCCCGACGACCTGCTGCACGGCCGCTATGGTCTGCGTGAATCGGAGTACGACGAGTTGTTCCGCCGCGAGTGGCAGGCCGCCAGCGCCGACGCGTTCTGATCCGATCCTCCGCGCCTTCCCACCGTGACCGCGATGTCCGACCGACCCGACCGCGACGTCTCCCGACGTCGCTTCCTGCAGTCCGCCACCGCCCTCGGCGCCGCCGGCATCGTGTTCGGTGAACATCTGCCGCCGGGCTACGTGCCGCTCGGCATCGAGCCCCAGGATCCCGAGCGCATCCCTGGCAAGGACGACCTGACTGTTCTCGGCGACCGACCGCTCAATGCCGAGACGCCGGCGCACCTGCTCGACGACGAGGTCACCCCGGCCAGCCGGCTGTTCGTCCGCAACAACGGCAATCCCCCGCCGGCCGACGGCATCGATCCGGCGTCCTGGACCCTGAGCCTCGGCGGCGAGTCGCTGCTGCGGCCGGCGAGCTTCACGGTCGCCGCGCTGCGCGAGCAGTTCGAGACGGTGTCGCTGCAACTCACGATCGAGTGCGGCGGCAACGGCCGCAGCGAGTTCAATCCGCCGGTCACCGGCAACCAGTGGACGGTCGGCGCGGTCGGCTGCCCGCGCTGGACCGGCGTGCGACTGCGCGACGTGCTCGAGCACTGCGGCATCGCCGACGACGCGGTCTACGTGGCCTACCACGCCGCCGACACCCACCTCAGCGGCGACCCGGCCAAGGAGCCGATCTCGCGCGGCGTGCCGATCGCGAAGGCCCTCGAGGCCGAATCGCTGATCGCCTGGGCGATCAACGACGAGCCGCTGCCGTGGCACAACGGCCACCCGCTGCGGCTGGTGATCGGCGGCTGGCCGGCGTCGACCTCTGGCAAGTGGCTGACCCGCGTCGACGTCCGCGACCGGGTCCACGACGGCGCGAAGATGACCGGCAGCTCGTACCGCGTCCCGAAGGTACCCGTGCAGCCCGGCAGCGAGGTGCCCGACGAGGACATGGCGATCATCGAGTCGATGCCGGTGAAGTCGCTGGTGACCTTCCCCCGTTCCGGCGTCACCCAGCCGCTGGGCGAGGAGTTCGAGGTCCGTGGCCATGCGTGGGCCGGAGACCTCGAGGTCGCCGAGCTGCACGTCTCGATCGACTTCGGGGCGAACTGGCAACCCGCCGAGCTGCGTCGACCGGTCAACCGACTGGCGTGGCAGCGTTGGCGCCACCGCCTGCGCTTCCCGCAGGTCGGCTACTACGAGGTCTGGGCCCGCGCGGTCGACTCGCAGGGCCGGAGCCAGCCGATGGTGGTGCCGGGCTGGAACCCGAAGGGCTACCTGAACAACGCCTGCCACCGGATCGCCGTGCAGGTGACGGACTGATGGCGAAGCCGATCCCCGTCGTGGCGATCCGCCTGGTGTTCCTCGCGCTCCTGATCCTGATCGCGACCGTGATGGTGAGGCGCTGCGGCCGACCGGAGCGCACCCCGGTTCCATCGGCCCCCGGACCGACGCCGACGACGTCCGCAGAACCGGGCACCATCGATCCCGTGACCGGGCTGCTGGTGGCACCGGGCTGGGAGCTGGTCGCCGCGAACTGCAACGCCTGCCACTCCACCCGCCACTTCCTGCGGATGCGCGGGACCCGCAGCACCTGGGACTCGGCGATCACCTGGATGCAGAAGAACCACGGGCTCTGGCCACTCCAGACCGACGTCCGCGAGACGATCGTCGGCTATCTCGCCGAGCACTACGGCCCGTCCGAGGCGTCTCGGCGGGCCCCGATCCCGCCCGAACTCCTGCCGCCCAACCCCTATCCGACGCCGGCCCGGCGCGAGGTGAGGGCCCTGACCGGCCGCTGAGCCGGCCGCGAGGAATGCCCGGACCGCCTCGGGGCGCGGAAAGCGGGGCCGGGTCTGGTATCGTCCTCGCCCCGATGGCCATGGCTAGCCTCCGATTCCCGCATCTCGCCGCGTATGCCGCGGCGCTCCTCCTCATCCTGGGAGCCTGCTCGTCCGGCGACGAATCGTCGAAGGACAGCGGCGCGAACGGCACTCCCGCCGGCGCTCCCGAGGACGACGCCTCGAACGACGCCGGCTCGAAGGACGAATCCTCGTCCGATCCCGCGGAGAACGACCCGCAGGACGACGAGACGTCAGACCAGAAGCCTGAGGAGGATCAGGACCCGCAGGACGATCAGGATCCGGAGCCGGGCTCTGGCGACGAGGGTTCTGGCGACGAGGGGTCTGGGGGCGAGGGCACCGGCGACGAGGGCGGTGACGAGAACGCCGGCCCGGTCGAGCCGGACGTGGCGATGCCGGAACCCGTCGGCGACGCGGCGATCGATCGGATGATCGCGTTCATCCGCGAGCAGGAGATCGACCGCAGCCGGCTGAACTGGCGGCACACCCTGCCCAAGCCGCCCGAGCTCGAGTTCGAGGCCGACAAGGTCTACGACTGGATCCTGCACACCAACCTGGGCGACATGCGGTTCCGCCTGCGGCCGCAGGGCACGCCGATGCACGTGTCGAGCGCGATCTACCTGACCAAGCTCGGCTACTACGACGGCCTGGGCTTCCACCGGGTCATCACCGGCTTCATGGCGCAGGGCGGTTGTCCGGACGGCACCGGCTCCGGCGGCCCGGGCTACACGCTGGACGGGGAGTATCCCGAAGGCGTGACCCACGCCCGCCGCGGCGATCTGAGCGCTGCGAATTCCGGCACCAAGGCCGACGGTTCGGGAACCGACGGCAGCCAGTTCTTCGTGTGCTTCGCGCCGCAGCCGGGTCTGAACGGCCGCCACACCGTGTGGGGTGGTCTGGTCGAGGGTTTCGACACGCTCGACAAGATCCAGAAGCTCGCAGCCCCGACCGAGCCCGGCACGCCGAAGGAGCCGATCACCATCGAGTCGGCGGAGATCGTCGTCAGGTGAACGGCACCCACCCGGCCCGTTCGATCCAGCCACTGCCACGTGGCTTCCGCGCCGCCGGCATGTGGGCCGGCATCAAGCGCGAGGGCCGGGGCTCCGACCTCGGCCTCCTGGTGAGCGACGAGGCCCGACCGGCCGCGGCGGTGTTCACCACCAACGCGCTGAACGGCGCGCACATCGCCGTGTGCCGAGAGCACCTGGAGCGGAGTGGCGGGCTGGTTCGCGCGATCGTGGTGAACTCGGGCAACGCCAACTGTGCGACCGGCGAGCGAGGCATCGAGAACGCGCGGCGCACCGCGGCCGCGGTCGCCGAGCGGCTCGGTTGCCCGACCGAGCAGGTGCTGCCGATCAGCACCGGCGCGATCGGTGCGCACCTGCCGATGGACAAGATCCTCGCGGCGCTCCCCGAGCTGTGCGAGGCCCTGAGCCCCGATAGCGCCGCCGAGTTCGCGCGCGCGATCATGACCACCGACACCCACCCCAAGGTGGAGTCGGCAGAGTTCGGTGCAGGCCGTGCCACCGGCATCGCCAAGGGGGCCGGGATGATCCATCCCGACATGGCGACGATGCTCGGCTTCCTGCTTACGGACTTCGCGGTTCCCGCCGCCGAGCTGCCGGCCCTGACCCGGCGCGTGGTCGACCGCAGCTTCCACCGCATCTCGATCGACGGCGACACCTCGCCGAACGACACCGTGGTGCTGTGGTCGGGAGGTGCTGCGGGCTCCTCCGGCATCGAGGAACTCGCGACCCACCTGGAGGAGGTCGCCGGTCGACTCTGCCGCCAGGTCGCCGCCGACGGCGAAGGAGCGAGCCGGCTGATGACGATCGAGGTCCGCGGGGCCGCCAGCGAGGCCGAGGCCGCCAAGGTCGGCCGCGTGATCGCGACGAGCCCGCTGGTGAAGACCGCGGTCGCCGGGCGCGATCCGAACTGGGGCCGCATCCTGTCCGCCGCAGGCCGCGCCGGCGTGGCCATCGACGTGCAGAAGGCCAAGGTGTGGATCGGCGCGGAACGGGTCTACGAGGATGGCGATCCCTACCCCGAACGTGAGCAGGAAGCCTGGCGCCACCTGAACGAGAACCGCGAGGTGGTGCTCGGGATCGACCTGGGCGTCGGCGACGGCCGGGCGGACGTCTGGACCTGCGACATGACCGCGGACTACGTACGGATCAACGCCGACTACCGGACCTGACGGCCTGATGCAGAGGCGGCAGCCGGCTGCAGGTCGGGATGCGACATCGGGGGACGAGCGGCATCGAGGCGAAGTTCATCGGGTGGTTACGGGGGGAACTGGCGAGCCTAGCCGCTGCACGCATTCCTCCGACCCCGACCAACCTCCGCTGATGTCCTCCACAAGACTCGCGCTGCCGATCGCCGCAACCCTCGCCCTCGCACCCCTCACCGCGCAATCGCCGCTGCCCCACCTGCTCGTCGACCCCTCGCCGCTGCTCCGTCCTAGCAATCCGCTGGTGATGCAGATCGATGGCCGTCCAGGGACGCGGTACGCGATCCTCGCCGACGTCTCGAGCGGCCCGGTGCAGCTCCTCGGCGAGGAGATCCGGCTCGGCTTCACACCCGCGCTGGCGCCGTTCGCCTCCGGCATCGTGCCGAGCTTCGGCCGGACGCTCCTCACCTTCCCGCTGCCTACGAACGTCCCCGCCCTCGCCGGGACGCCGGTCTACTTCCAGGCGGTGACGATCGACCCGAACCAGCCGTCGGGGACGCTGCAGCTGTCCAACGGCGAGAGCACGGTGCCGAGGACCGATGTCCTGGCGATCGTCGAGCGCTTCGACGTGCCGGGTCTCGAGGGCTTCCAGGGCACCTACGACCCGGCGAGCCGCGACGCGCTCCGCGGCACGGTCGGTCGGCGCACGGTCCGCACCACCGACCCCGAGTTCCTGCCGTTCAACGCGCCGATCACCGGTCCGCTGTCCGAAGCGGGCGCCCGCGTGCAGAACGTGTTCCGCCCGGTCGACCTCGAAGCCACCGGCAGCCCCGAGCTGCTCACGGCGATTCGCTGGCGCGCCTACGGCGGCACGCTCCAGGCCGGGCAGTTCGATCGCGTCGACCTTGAGATCGGTCATACGACCGTCACGCCGGACTTCTCGATCGATCCGTTCAGCGCGCTGCCGCGGTTCCCGAACTCGGGTCTCGACACCGCCTACGCGCTGAACCTCAACGGCGCGCGCGACCGGCTGATGGTGCGCAGCGGCGCCTACGCGGTGCAGCCTTCGGACCTGCGCTCCGACGGCTACGTCGACTACCAGCTGGCGAGGCCCTATCCGTACAACGGCGTCGACAGCCTGCTGCTCGACTTCCGGACCGGCGCCAACGCGCAGCCTTCGGGCTTCGGCGTCGGCCAGGTCCTGCAGATCACCGTCACGTCGTCGGCCAACCCGTTCGCGCGAGTGGCAACGGTCGGTGGCACGCCCTCGAACCCCGGCACGGTCGATCCCGATCAGGTCCAGACCGGCCGCGGCGACAACGGCGTGATGGACTACCAGTTCGAGTTCACGCGCATCGAGTCGGTCGCCGTCTCGCCGTTCCGGGCCGCGAACCTCTCCTCGCCGGACTACCAGCAGCCCATCGCCGCGACCGTGCTGCGTGGCCAGAGCCTGGTCCGCTTCGAGTTCCGCGGCGCCGACGACGCGGCCGGCACCAACGCCACGGCGTTCTCGAGCAACATCGACCTCGCCGACGGCAAGCCGTTCCTGCAGACGCGGATCGTGCTGATCGCCGACCCGGTGACCTTGGAGGTCCCCGAGGTCGACACCCTGGTGGTCCCGATCAGGTGACGCGCGAGCCGGGGACGACGTCGAGCGAGCCGTCGTCGTAGCGGACCAGGCACTTGGTCCCCCCGTCGTAGTCCCGCGCCTCGACCAGCAGCTCGGCCGACGTGCCGAACGCGGTCACACGGCGGCCACCACCGTTGGCCTCGCCACGGCGCCAGAACGCCACGAACGGGTTCTCCGCCAGCTCGCGGTCGACGCTGGACTCGTCCATGTGGCCGGGCCGCACGACGGTCTCCGCCGGCAACGAGAGGAGGCGGTCCATGATCGAGTGCTGCAGGTCCGCGGCGGTGGTGTGGCCGCGCCCGCGGGTGCCGCCGACCGAACCTCGGAACAGCGTGTCGCCGGTGAAGACCTCGCGCTCGTCCACCAGGAACGCCAGCTGGCCGACGGTGTGACCCGGCACGTGCAGCGCGCGGATCGTCAGATCGCCGGAGCGGACCTCTTCGCCGTCTGCGAGTTCGCGGTCGAGGTGGCCGAACAGCTCACGCTCGGCGGCGTGGCCGCAGACCGGGCAGCCGTACTCCCGCCGGTAGTCGGCGTTGTGCGCGACGTGGTCGGGATGGTGATGCGTGCACAGCACGTGGGTCACCCTCAGCCGCAGCTCGTCGATGCGCGCGAGGATCGGCTGCAGCGGACCGCCGGTGTCGACCACCACTGCATGGCCGCCGGGACGATCGGCGACCAGCCAGGTGTTCGACAGCCAGCGCTCGGACAGGGTCCGGAACACCAGCGGGCCACCCGGCCGTGAGCGGTCCTCGGCGAGCGAACTCACTGTCCCGCGCCGTCGAGCCGGCGGAAGCGGAGGATGTAGTTCTCCTCCAGCAGGTCGGTGTTGCGCGCCACCCGCTCGAAGCCGGCCGCCTCGATCTCGGCGGTGAACACCTCCTCGCCGGCGCGGACGTGGTCGAGCATCCACTGCCGCGACACGCCCTCGATGCGGTGGAAATCGACGATGACCAGCTCGCCATCGGGCCGCAGCGCCGCGTGCAGCGAGGCCAGCGTGTTGCGCGGATACTCGAAGTGGTGGTAGGTGTCACAGACGAAGACCAGGTCGACCGAGCCCGGCGGCAACTCGGAGCTGCGCTCACTGCACTGCACGACCTCGACGTTGCGCAGGCCCTCGCGCGCGGCGCGGCCGCGCAACCAGCCGACGAACTTCGGCGCGAGGTCGACCGCGTAGACCTTGCCCTCGGGCCCGACCGCGTCGCTGAACGGCTTCAGGAACAGGCCGGTGCCGGACCCGACATCGGCGACCGCCATGCCGGGCTCGAGACCGACCTCGGCCAGGATCGCCTCGCGCTGCGCGTAGATCTCACGGCTCTCGGTCTCGAAGGACTGGGTGTACCGCTCGACCGCCCCCTCCTCCATGAAGCCGTCGTTGATGCCCGGCTTGACGCTGTCCTCGGCGATCGGCTCGGCGGCAGCCGGCTGCGGGTCCGGCGTCGAACAGCCGAGGGCCGGCAACAGGACGAAGATGAGCGCCAACGTGGAAGCGCCTACGGCGAACGGGTGGTGGAGTTTGGACATCGCAGGTGTCGAAGCGGCCGGGCTCTGGACGCCCAGGCACGTCGCATGGAGTCGGACCCCAGGGGCGAGACCGACCGGAAGGGAGTCGATCAGTCGACCGGCACCCGGATCGGCGTGCCGGGCGCGAGTCGACGCAGGTCCTCGTCGCTGAGGCCGTTGAGTTCCTGCACCTCCTGCCAGCGCCGGCTCTGTCCGAGCACCCGTTGGCAGAACGTGCTGAGGGTCTCGCCGTCGGCGAGGTATTCGAGGCGGGTGCGCTGCGGCGGAGCGGGCGGCTCCGGGATCGGCGGGACCTCGATCTCTGGACGGTCCCGTTGTGCGGCCTCGGCCCGGCGCAGCAACTCGGCGATCGGGATGCCGTCGCCACCGAGTTCGAGGACCAGCTCGTCGGTGGACGGTGCTGCCGCTTTCGCCGGGCGCCGGCAGGCCCCGAGGCCGAAGAGCACGGTGAGAACCGCGAGCACGGCCACGGCACGCGCCGCGCCTCGAGGGCTCCGGGCATCCACCGCCCGGACCGAACGGAGACCAGCCGACCGGTTCATGGTGCGATGATCCCGCCGAGCCGAGGCCAGCGCAACACGACCGCGCCCCGATCGAACGGGTTCGCGGTTGCCGCCACCCGCCCGATGCCGTTGAAAGGCACTCCGTGGTCGCCCTCCGCCGCCTGCTGCTCGGCATCCTGCCGAAGACCCTGCTGTCGCGCAGCACCGGTCTGGTCACCCGGATCCCCCTGCCTCGTGCGCTGCGCGGCCCGGCGTTCCAGGCTTTCGCGCGCCGCTACGGCGCCGACCTGGAGGAGTGCGCGGGCGAACCCGCCGACTACCGGTCGCTGGCCGAGTTCTTCCAGCGCCCGCTCCGCGACGGCGCGCGACCGGTACCCGACACACCCGGCCTGGTCTGGCCCTGCGACGGTCGCGTCGTCGCCGCCGGGCCGCTGCGCCAGAGCGGCTTCACCGACACCCTGGGCCGACCCGACCCCGGCCCCGCTCCGCTGCGCGGCATCAAGGGCGCGAGCTACGCGGTCGGCGAGCTGCTGCAGGACCCGTCTGCCAACGAGCGCTTCGCCGGCGGCAGCCAGGCGACGGTCTACCTCGCGCCGGGCGACTACCACCGGGTGCACGCCCCGTTCGCCGGCCGGCTCACTGCGATCCGTCCGATCCCCGGCGATCTCTACCCCGTGAACCACGGCGCCCGCCGCGCGATCCCGCGGCTGTTCGCGCGCAACGCGCGGGTCGCGTTCTGCTTCGAACTCGACGACGGCCGCGCCGCCGCCGTGGTCCTGGTCGCGGCGCTCAACGTCGGGGACGTGCGCTACGAGGTGGCGGTTGGCGATCGACTCGTACGCGGGCAGGAGCTGGCCCGCTTCGGCTTCGGCTCGACCACGGTGGCCCTGCTCGCGGCGGGCTCGCCAGCGTTCCCCGAGGTCCCACCCGAGACCGTCGTCCGCACGAATCGCGCAGTCACGGCCGGTTGACCCGTCGCAGCTCCCGGCCGGACGTCACAGCCCTTCGCTGCGCAGCGTCAGCCGGGCCTCCTCGCCGGCCCGCACCCGCCCGTGCTTCTCGGCGACGTGGTGCAGGACCTCCGCGCCGAAGCGACGCTCGTTGCCGACCCGCTCCGAGAAGTGCCGTCCGATGCGGAGCAGGTCCTCCGGCTTGAGCATCGACTCCTTCTTGAGTCGCTCGAAGCACGGGAACTGGTCGCGGACCAGGATCGCGAGGTGCCCCATCGTCGCGTCGCCCGGCATTCCCGCACCGTTGCCCGCCGACGAGGTCTCCATCAGGAGCCGCGCCAGGGCAAGCTGATAGCGCCCCTCGGAATCGAGCTTACCGGCGCTCGCCAAGAACGACAGCAGACCCTGCGCCTCCGCGAACTTGCGCTGACGGCGCAGCTTGACCGCCTTGTCGACGACCGCCTCCGCGCCCTGCTCCGGCCGCGCACGCACCAGGAACTCGAGGATGACCTCACCGCGCTTGTCGTGGCCGACCAGGAGCTTGCAGCCCTTCTCGGCCAGGGACTTCAGCTGGGCGGGCTTCAGCGCCGCACCGTGCGGGACCAGCGCCGTGGCGACGGCCCGTGCGCGGTCGACGTCGCGCTCGGTGGTGAGCTGACGCAGCAACGGTTCGAGCGCCGCCTTGTTGTGCCCGAGCGACATGACCGCGGCCTCGCGGAAGCGTTCGTCCTCGTGGTCGAGCTGATTCAGCAGGGGCTTCACCAGCTCGTCGGCAGGGACGAAGCGGGCAGCCCGCAGCGCGAACAGGCGCACCCGCGGCTTGCGGGACCGGACCAGTCGACCGAACACCTCGGCACTCGCCGCCGGCCAGTCCTCGAACTCCTCCAGCGCGCGGATCGCGGGATCCGCGACATGCGCCTCGTCGACGTCCTCGACCAGATCGAGGAGCTGGGTCGCCTGGGTCGGGGTCAGCTTCACCCCGATCAGGCCCTCGATCGCGGCCTGACGGACCATCGCCGGATGGCCTTCGCTGGTGTGCTTCAGAAGGGTGGGACGGCTGCCTGCCGCGTCCAGGCCGACGAGGACCTTCAGCAGCGTCGCGACACACTGCGGCGCGAGTTCGTCGTCGCGCAGGGTCTTCGTGAGCCGGGCCTTCAATGCCTGAGCCGAACGCTTGTCCAACTCCTGCAGGTGGGTCTGGACCAACGCGTCCCCGGCCCGCCGGCTGAGGTCGGCCTCGAGCAGCGCCTTCTCCAGGACCTGGCGTGCATCCTTGCCGGAGAGCTTGCCGAGGATGCCGACGATCCGGGTCCGCGCCTCGGGGCCGGCCCCGTCGAACGCCGCCGCAAGGGGCGCGGCGGCCGCGTCGCCGACTTCGATCAGGTGCAGGGCGGCGAGGTCGGCTCGCTCGGTGGTCTCCAGTTCACCGACCAGTGTGCGGATGGCGGCCGCCGAACCGATCGACGCCAGCGCGGCGAGGATCGGTCGGACGAGGAAGTCCCCGCCCCGCGTCAGCGCTGCCGTCATCCCCTTGACGACGGCGGCATCCTTGGGGCCGAGTTCGCCGAGGACCTGCACCGCAGCGATCTTCAGGTCGGGCGTCTTATCCTCCTCGAGGAGGTCGAGGATGGCGCGGATGGTGTCGTTCATGACGGCCGTTCGGCGAGCTCCCGAGGTCGACTTCGTCTCCGATTATGGCCCTGCCGCCGACGGTCCGCCATACCGCATCCGTCGCGTCCCCAGCCTTGGAATCATGTGGACAATAATCCACAAGCCGCGGACCGCTTGCGGCTTACGTTTTCCCGGCCTCGATTGCCGATGGGACGAGCTGGGGGCAAGCTCGCCGGCGCCCATCCGGGACCCGGTCACGAGGCCGACGTAGCGTCTCCGATTCCGCCCGGCTTGAATGCCCGGATCCCCCGTCCCGCCCTCCGGGCCTCCGATCATGCGCGTCCTGCTCGTCTCCCACCTGGCCCTGCCCCACCACCGGGCCGGCGTGGAGACGTACACCCACCAGCTCGCCCGCGCGTTGGCGGCAGCGGGCGCCGAGGTGCGGGTGGCGTCGACCCGGAAGGTGATCTCGCTCGCCTCCGGCACCATCCGGCCAACCGAATACGATGGCATCGGCGGCTTCGAGGTGATCCAGAACCTCGATGGCGACGGCTACGACTCGACCTGGCGCGACCTTCGGATGGAGTCCGCGTTCGCCCGGATCCTCGCGGACTTCCGTCCGGACGTGGTCCACTTCCAGCACCTGATGTACTGGTCGGTCGGCCTGCCGCGACTCGCCCGGGAGGCCGGCGCGCGCCGCCTGATGACGCTGCACGACTTCCACCTGATGTGCGCGCGGATGGGACAGCGCATCGATCCGGGCGGCGAAGGCTGCGACGGACCGTCGGAGGCCGCCTGCGCGCCGTGCATGGCCGCCACCCCGTGGGGCCAGAGTCCGGCGGCCCGGGCCTGGATCCGCCGGCTCACGACTGTGCGTTCGCTCACCGGCGTGGCCCTGGACGGACCGATGCGGCGGCTCGAGCGCGTGCGCCGGCGGCTGGCCGGACGGAACACTGAGGGCCCCGCACCGACGGCGATTGCGGACTCCACCCTGCCTGAGTGGCGGAATCGATTCCATCAGCGAACCGCAGCACAGCTCGACCTGCTCGACGACGTCGAGCTGTTCGTCACCCCCTCGGAGGCCCTGCGCCAACGCTTCGTCACCTGGGGCCTGCCGCCGGCGCGGATCCGCCGGGTTCCGCAGGGCCTCGACCCCACACCGTTCGCGACGGTCCGGCACCGTCCAGCCGAAGACGGGCGGCTGCGCCTGGGCTTCCTCGGCACCATCGCACCGCACAAGGGCGTCGCCGATCTGGTCGCCGCGGTCCGCCGACTGCCCGGTGACCGGGTCCGCCTCACGGTGCACGGCCCGGGCGATCAGTTTCCCGACTACCTCGCCGACTGCCGCTCCGCCGCGGGGGGTGTCGAGCACATCGCCATCCTCGGCCCCCTGACCCGCGCCGAGGTCCCGCGGGCCTACGACGACCTCGACGTGCTGTGCGTGCCTTCACGCTGGGACGAGTGCTGCCCGCTGACGATCCAGGAGGCGTTCCTCGCCGGGACACCTTGCGTGGTGTCGGGCCGCGGCGGCATGGCCGAGCTGGTCGACGACGGCGTCGACGGCCTGCACGCACGCTCGGGCGACGTCGACGACTGGGAGCGGGTGCTGCGCCGCCTGCTCGACGAACCCGCACTGCTGCCGCGGCTCCGCGCCGGGATCCGGCCGGTGCGCACCGCCGACCAGCACGTGCAGGACCTGCTGGCGCTCTACCGCGACCTGCCGGAGTCCGCACCCGACGCTTCCGACTTGGCCCGATGACCCACCTTCCTAGAGTGCCTGCCCATGCGGATCTGCTTCGTCAGTCGTGAAGTCGCGGGGATCCGCGGCGGCGGCATCGGCACCTACGTGTCGGAAGCCGCGAAGGCGCTGTCGGCCAGAGGCCACGAAGTCTGGCTGCTGATCGCCGACCCGGGTCCCGATCTGCGCCCTGCACTGCAGAAGCTCGAGGGCTTCCACCGGATCGTCGAGATCCCGCAGGTCGACTGGTACGACGGCAGGAACGACCCGGACCGCGAGGAAGCGCAGAGCCTCTACTTCGCCAATCCCCACTACGGCCATGCGCTGCTCGTGCACCGCAAGCTGCAGGAGCTGGACGTCCGCTTCGACTACGTCGAGTTCGCCGACTACGAGGCCGAAGGACTGGTCGCGATCCGCGAGCAGCGCTTCTTCCGCAGCTACGGCGACACGCTCCTCGGCCTGAAGATCCACTCCCCGATGTGGGAGTGCTACTTCTACGACGACCAGTGGCACCGGGCGACCGTCGAGACGCGGCATCAGTGCCTGCACGAGGAGGAACTGATCCGGCGCTGGCCGTACGTGACGGCGGCGTCGGCCAACTACCGCGACGCCGTCTGCGAGCGACTCCGGGTCGACTCCGACCGGATCCCGGTGATCCACTACCCGATGTCGCCCGGCGCCTCGGACCTCGCACCACCCGCGCCGCGCCGGCGCCTCGAGGACCTCCGCTTCCTCTACTTCGGCCGGATCGAGCCCCGCAAGGGCGTGCTGGAGCTGATCACTGCGTTCCGTCAGCTCCCCGGTCTGCAGCTAGACCTCGTCGGCGGCGACGCGGACACACCGCTCGGCGAAAGCCTGACCGAGTCGCTGCAGCGCGATCTGCCCGACCACATCCGCCTGCATGGCGCCGTGCCGCGGCCGCAGATGCTTGAGCGGTTGCGCGAAGCCGACGTGGTGATCCTGCCGAGCAGGCTGGAGAACTGGCCCAACACCTGCATCGAGGCGATGACCGCCAACCGGGTGGTCGTCGGCAGCCGCCACGGCGGGATGGCGGAGATGATCGAACACGGCCGCTCCGGCTTCCTGGTCGACGGTCGGGACCCGGCCGACATCGTCCGGGTGATCCGCGAAGATCTCGGCGGGGCCCTTGATCGCCTGGACGCGATCGGCCGTGCGGCCGGCGAGCGGATCCGCGGTCTCTCCGACCCCGACCGGTTCGTCGACGAACTCGAGGCCTGGATCACCGCGCAGCGCGCCGACTGGCAGGCGGCCGGCGACCGGCCAGCGAAGACGAGCGCCAGCCGGCTGGTGTCGGTCGTGGTGCCCTTCTATCGGGACCGCGACACGATCGACGAGACCATCGACTCGGCGATCGCCCAGGACCACCCCGACCTCGAGATCTTGATCGTCGACGACGGCTCACCGCTGGAAGACGCCACCGAAATCCTGGCGCGCCAGGCGGCGAAGGACCCGCGAGTCCGCGTGATCCGCAAGCCGAACGGCGGGCTCGGCACCGCCCGCAACCGGGGCATCGCCGAGGCACGCGGCGAGTACCTGCTGTTCTGCGACGCCGACAACGTGCTGCGCCCGGAGTATGCGTCGACCGGCCTCCTGGTACTCGACCGCCATCCGGACCTGATGTTCGTGATCCCGTGGGCGCAGTTCTTCGAGGGCGACCGCCGCCGCCAGAAGCGCGGCATCTACAACGCGGTGCCGATCGACCGCGCGACCTCGCTGGTGCTCAATCGCTTCGGCGACGCCGGCTCGATGTTCCGGACCGCGTTGTTCCGCGACTACGGCATCGCCTACGACGAGGAACTCACCGGCATCGAGGACTGGTGCCTGTGGATCGACATCCACGCCCGAGGCCTCGAAGGCGCCCATCTGCCGCGCGTGCTCTACGACTACCGCGTACGCAGCGACTCGATGCTCTCGACCCAGAGCCTGCCGATCCTCACCGAACTCACCGGTCGGCTCATCGCGCGCCACTTCGACGCCCGGTCCGAGGCCGAGCGCGACGTGCTGATGTCGGTCAACGAGTACTGGGGACGGCACTTCGCGTGGCATCAGCAGACGCTGGCCGCGGGGACCCGGGGCGTCGGCGACAAGGCCTCGCCGATGCCGATGTCGCTCGGGCCGCGCAAGCTCCGCCACGCGCTGGTCGACGAGCTGGCGCGCATCGCCCGTGGCATCCCGGGAGCGACCCGCCTGGCGACCGGCTTCGCGCACTGGATCCTGCGTCGGACCGGACGGCCGGTGTCGCGCAGCTGAACGGGCGCTCGGAGGGACGCGGAAGATACGAGCCCTACGCCCGCTGACTCCGGCTCACGATCCGCCGACGCCGACCTCGACCTTCGGGTCGGAAGCCTCGCTCTCCGCGAGCGCCGCGGGCTCGACCTGCTCCGCCGGCTTGCGCAGACCGAGCTTCTCCAGCAGCTTGGCGACGCCGAGCCTCTGCAGCATGATCTGCAGGAACGACTCCATCTTCGAAGTCTCCCGTCCGCGGAACACGTTCCAGAGGATGCGGAACGGCCGGCCGGGGTTGTGCAGGAAGCTGGTGATGTAGAAGGTGCGGACGATGCGGTACTTCCACTTCGTCATCTCGTCCGCGGTCATGTGCGGGTTGTAGTTCCTGTCCTCGGACATGAACTTGTTGTGCACGTAGATCGGCAGCTTCAGGAAGTCGTCGGTCAGTGAGACCTTGCCGTCCTTCTCGAGTTCGCGGTAGATCTCGGTGTTCGGCAGCGGGAAGAAGAAGCCCGCGGAGACGTCGTCGACCCCCACCTTGGCGAGGTTCTTGACCATCTTCCGCGTTGCCTCCATGTCCTCCGGCTCGTCGGTCGGGTAGCCGAGGACCAGGAAGATGCCGACGTTGAGGCCGTTGCGCACCGCGGCCTTGGCGGCGCGGAACAGCTTCTCGTCGGTCAGCATCTTCTTCATGTGCTTGCGCGTCCGCTCGGAGCCCGACTCGGGCGCCAGGTTGAGCGAACGGCAGCCGGACTCGACGAGCAGGCGCGCGACCTCGTCGTCGATGATCTCCGAGCGGGTGCCGGCGGGGAGCTGCCAGTTGATCTTCAGCCCGCGCCGCTTGATCTCCTGACAGAACTTCACGACCCAGTCGCGCTTGAGGATCGCGGTGAGGTCCTGGAACGGGAAGTTGGTGGCACCGTACCTCTCGTGGTAGCTCTGGATCTCCTCGATCACGTCCTCGGGCTCGCGCGCATACCAGCGCGTGGTCCACATGCCCGGGCTCGAGCAGTAGGTGCACTGGTAGGGACAGCCGCGCGTGGCGAGGATCGGCACCGTGCGGCCGTAGTGGATGCCGGTGACGAACTTGTTCGAGTCGTAGCCGACGACGTCGAAGAGGTCCCAGGCCGGACGCGGGATCTCGTCGATGTTGCGGATCCGATCGCGGCGCGGGTTCTTGACGACCTGACCCTGGGCATCGCGGTAGGCGACGCCTGGGATCACGGTGATGTCCAGGCCGATCTCCAGTGCCCGGAACAGCGCGATCGCGGTCTCCTCGCCCTCACCCTGGACGATGTAGTCGATCGGCGCCTGGGCCATCGACAGGTCGGTCACCGCGGTGAAGTGCTCACCTCCGCCGATGATCGGCTTGTCCGGGAAGCGCTCCTTCAGCTTGTGGAGCAGCTCGCGGACGATCGGCCACGCGTAGCTCCACATCAGGGTGATCCCGATGGCGTCGGTGTCCTCGTCGATCCGCGCCACCACCTGGTCGGTCGTCAGACCGGTCCGGGAGATGTCGCCGTCGACCTCGTGCTGGTCGGGTGCTTCGACCAGCGCGTCGACGATCGACACGGCGTGCCCGTCCTGCCGGAGAACCGCGGCAATGTAGGCGAGCCCCAGCGGCAGACTGGGCCGCAGAGCGGTCAGCCCGTTGTCGTTGACGTAGACCGGAGGGTGAACGAGCTGGATCTTCATCGGTCGCGCTGCCGAGCCCGAGGTGCGCCAGGGAGTCTAACACGGACGGTGTGCGGAGGATGAAGAACTCCACCTTCGCAAACCTTTGAGGATTCCGAGTTTGGGCCACCAGCGAACCTCTGCACCCGAATCGTCGGGAGGCAACGGTCCACAGGCGGGAGCAAGAGCGCCCCAAACTAGTGCTCTATCCTCGATCGGAAAAGGGGCCCTGGCTCACTGGACCCGCCTTTCTCCTCGGCGATGCGGCCGCGCCGGTTGAGCCCCCGTCCCCGGGATCACCCACCGCGGGGCCGGCGCCGGCCGTCAGCGGCCGGCCGGCAAGACCACCTGCTCGTCGCCGCGCGACACGGTGAGCGTCGCCTCCTCGTCGCCCGAGCTGCGCCGCAGTCCGGCGCGCAGGTCGACCAACCGACCGATCTCGTTGCCGCGGATCGACACGAAGCGGTCGCCGGGCTTCAGACCCATCTTCGCGCCCCAGCCGTCGGCCTTCACCTCCTCGACGGTGAGGTCGCCGCGGCCACCGAGGCTCACGCCGAGCATGCCCTCGACGATCGGCTTGAGGTCGTTGCCCTGCGAGCGGTTGACCCCATCGCGCGGCAGCTTCTCCGGGAGGTTGGCGACGCCGAGCGCCATCAGGGCCACGACCGTCGAGGTGTGGCGCATGTACTCGGGGATCGCCACGTCGTAGGTGTCCCACTGGGTGTGCCAGGTGTGGCGGAAGTAGTCGCTCCGACCGGTGAGACCCCAGGAGAAGGCCGGCACGCCGACGCCGACGAACGACGCGTGGTCGCTACCACCGCGCGCGCTCAACTGCGCGACACCGCGCAGCTCGAACACCTCGCCGTCGAAGTCCGGATCGGGCGCCTGCAGCGCGAAGATCGGCTCGATCACCGACTCGACCATCGGATAGGCCGCCTCGTTGACGCTCAGGGTGTGCGCCCAGTTGGTGCCGGTGTCGTGGTTGAACACCGCCGAGACGCGATCCATGTCGGTACGGTTGATCACCGTGTGACGCCGCGAGCCGAGCAGGCCCTGCTCCTCGCCGCCCCACAGCGCGAAGCGGATGGTCCGCCGCGGCTTCGCACCGACCGCCGCCAGGATCCGCGCCGCCTCCATCGTCGAGGCCGTGCCGGTGCCGTTGTCGGTCGTGCCGGTCGCCTGGTGCCAGGAGTCGAGATGCCCGCAGACGTAGACGTATTCGTCGGGGAACTCGGTGCCGGGGATCTCGGCGATGACGTTGTGGAGGTCGATCGGCTCCTTGCGCCAGCGATTGCGGATGTCGAACTCGGCGACCACTTCGCGACCGGCGTCGAGCCACTCCTCGATCCGGTTGGCCTGGTCGTAGCGGACCATGATCCGCGGCGGAGTGTCGGCGATGTCGTCGCTGCGCGGCTGTGAGCCGAACACCCGCATCCGGTTCGGGTACTCGTTGTCGCCACGCGAGGAGTACAGGAAGCCGTTGGCCTTGCCCTGGGTCGCCTCGAGCAGCTGGTCGAGGAAGCCCTCGCGCCGCGACGGCAGCTGGCCGAACAGCCACGCGCCTTCGACTCCGTCACCCAGGGCCTGCAGCTCCTCGACGTTCTGGGGCATCTTGCGGATCGGTCCGCGGACGTTGCCGAGCGTGCCGTTGGTCCACGCCTCGGTCGCCACCTGCAGTTCGAGCGGCTCCGGCGCCACCACCCGACCCTGCCACTGCTCGCGGTTCCAGACCACCGGCCAGGTGTCCCAGTGCTCGAGTTCGACGTGCGGGATCCCGAAGCCCTCGAACTTCGCCTTCGCCCAGTTGCAGGCGTACGTGAAGTTGTCCGAACCGGTGAGCCGGTGGCCGACCTCACCGGTCAGGCCCGCAAGGATCTCCATGACCCGGCTGTTCTCGGTGCCCTCCTTGCGGATCCGGGCCGCGAGTTCGGGATCGACCTGGGCGCGGAGTCCCGAGGTGGCGGCGAGCAGGAGGGCCGGGAGTACGGGGACGGCGGCGGACAGCGCACGCCGCAGGAGGGACCGATCGGACTGCATGGAGTTCTCCAGGAGACGGGAGGGGCCCCTGGTTACGCGAACCGGATCCACGATGCGAGCGGCTCCTGCGGTCGTCGACTGGACGACGGCGGCGCGAACGGTGAGCCTGTGTGCCATGCGACAGCCCCTGCGGTCTCGAGTCCCCTGGCGGCGCGTGGCGACCGCCCTGGTCGGCGTCGCTCTGGCCGTGCCCGGCGGTGCCCAGGACGGCCCCCCGCCGGAGCGAGCGCGCCCCGGCGCGCTCGGGGTTCGCATCGGCCGACTGGAGCCCGGGCCCCACGATGCGATCACCGACGTCTCCGGCGTCCGGGTCGGCCACGCCACCCTCTGGGAAGGCTCCGACCTCCGCACCGGAGTCACGGTGGTCCTCCCCCACGACGGCGACCCGTTCGACCTGCGCGTGCCGGCCGCGGTGGTGGTGCAGAACGGCTTCGGCAAGCTGGCCGGGTCGACCCAGGTCGAGGAACTCGGCGAACTGGAATCGCCGGTCGCATTGACGTCGACGCTGTCGGTGGGGCGGGTCGTCGACGCACTGGTGGCGTGGACGCTCGAGCAGCCGGGTCACGAGCGGGTCCGCTCGGTCAACGCGGTGGTCGGCGAGACCAATGACGGCTGGCTCAGCGCGATCGAACGGCGGCCGGTCGGCGCCGAGCTGGTGGCGCGCGCACTCGAGGATGCGTCCGGCGAGCCGCCCGCAGGCGGAGTCGTGGGAGCAGGCACCGGCACGCGCTGCCTGGGCTACAAGGGCGGGATCGGCACGGCATCGCGCAAGGCCGGCGCGTGGACCGTCGGCGTGCTGGTGCAGACCAACTTCGGCGGTTCACTCGTCGTCGACGGCGTGGCGGTCGGAGCGGAGTTGCGCACCCGCAGCGGCGAGCGCCGCGAGGATCCTCCCCCCGAACACGGCTCGTGCATGATCGTGGTCGCGACCGACGCGCCGTTGTGCGCCCGCAACCTGCGCCGCCTCGCGCTGCGCTCGTTCGCCGGCATGGCCCGGACCGGCGCCAGTTTCTCGAACGGCAGCGGCGACTACGCGATCGCCTTCAGCAACGCGGCGGAGCTGCGCCGGCCGGCGACGTCCGACGCGGAGACGGTCGGCGGGGCCGTGCTACGCAACGACGCGATGAGCCCGCTGTTCGTCGCGGTCGCCGAGGCGACCGAGGCGGCCATCGTCGACGCGCTGTTCCGCGCCGACAGGGTGGTCGGACGCGACGGCCGCACCGCGCCCGGCCTGCCGGTCGAAGCCACGCTGGAGATCCTCCGAACCGCGAAACGGAACTGATGCCGCAGAGTTCGCCGGCTCCCGATTTCGAGAACCAGCTCCACGGCCCGAACACCCAACCGAGCCCACCGCCATGAACCCACTGCTCCGCCTGGGAACTCCCCTCCTGACGGTCTTCGCACCGGTGCTCACCGCGCAGACCGAGGCCCCGACACGGCAGCCCGACCCGCGGCTCTTCCTGCCCCTGCAATACACCGGGACCGGCATGGCCGACCTCGAAGCCATGCGCGAGGCCGGGATCGTCGACCTGGCACTGCGCTCCCCCGCCGCACTGTTGCTCGGCAAGTTCGAGGACGAGTTCGGCTTCGCCATGGAGGAACTCGACCGGATCCGCTTCGGAGTTCGCGACCTGCGCGATCCCGAGCTGTCCTGGCACGAGCGACGCAGCGACTGCTGGATCCTCCAAGGAACCGAAGAGGTCTGCGTCGCCGCTCTGGCCGACGCCGAGGAAGACGAGCCGACGCTCGGAACCCTGGCCGAGCGGCCGTCCTACGAAGCCGACGCCTACCACTCGTGGGTCGAGGTCGCCACCGGCACCGTGGTCTACACCGGGACCGAGTGGGCGAAGCAGGTGCTCCGTGGCGAGACCAAGGGCGGCGTGCCCTCCGACGAGCTGATGGAACTCGTCGCCTGGCCGGGCCGCCCTCTGCTGGCCATGGCGGGCACCGCACCGCCGCGCGACGAACTCCTGCGGGTGGGCATGGATCCGGTCCCGCGAGACTGGCTGACCGAGGACGACGTGCCGACCGCGCTGCGCTTCCGGATGGACCAGGAGGAGGAGAACCTGGTGCTCGCCGCCATGGTCCGCTTCGAGACCGGGGATGCCGGCCCGGCACGGTTCGAGTCGAAACTCGAGGAGTGGTTCGAGGAGATTCGCGGCGACCGGCGGCTGCGGGCGATGGGGATCGATCTCGCCAGTGTGTCCACGGACACCGAAGGGCGCGACCTGAGCTTCCGCATCGACCTCGGCGCCAAGGGCCAGGCGGTCCTGGCGCTGGCGCAGTTCGCGCTGCTCTCGACGCGCAACATGTCCTCGTCTCCGCAGGCCGAGGTGATCGTCGAGCCCGCGCCCGCGCCGGAGACGAAGCCGGCAGGGGACGGCAAGAAGGACTGACCCGCGATCGCACCGGCAGCCTCACCTCGGAGGGTCAGTCCACCGCCGCGCCGCGCACCATCGCCCGCACTCCGAGCCCCCCGTGCCGGGTCAGGAACGCGGTCTTCAGCGGCAGGCCGGTGCGCAGCGCGAGGCGACGGTCGGCGGACAGCAGCGCGAGGCGCCATCCCTCGGGAAGACGACCGAGCACCGCACCGATCGACTGCCAGAGGTTCACGAGCCGGGCGTCGCCGACGCGCTTGCCGAACGGCGGGTTGCTGACCACCGCACCCACCGCCCCCGGATCGACGAGACCCGGCGCATCGCGCCAGTTGCCTTCGACCACTTCCAGGGCCGCAGCGACGTCGGCGCGCTCGGCATTGGCGCGCGTCGCGGCGACGGCTCCGGCATCGCGGTCGGCCGCGCCGATCGGCACGGTGACCTCGCGATGGCCGGCAGCCACCGACCCGCGAAGGGCCGCAGCGCGCTCCGCGTCGAAATCGCATAGCTGCTCGACCGCGAAGGTCCGGCCTTCGCCCGGCAATCGCCCGGCAGCGATGCGCGCCGCGACGATCGGCAGCGTGCCGGAGCCGCAGAACGGGTCGACGAACGGCATCGAGGGATCCCAACCCGACGCCAGCACCAGCGCGTGGGCGAGGTCCTCGCGCAGCGGCGCCTTGGCACCCTCGAGCCGCCAGCCCTGGCGGTGCAGCGGCGCGCCGGCGGCGTCGCAGGAGATCGTCACGGTCTCACCCTCGACCCGCACCAGGATCGCGAGCGGCGCCGAGCCGTCCGTGGCCGGCTCGGGGGCCGGCCCGAGCTGCTCGCGCAGCGCCAGCTCGACGCGCTCGGCGACCGCGCCGCTGTGGTAGAGCTTCGTGCGCCGGGTCGTCGCCCGGACTTCGAGGCGCGCATTGCGCGGCAGCCAACGCGTCCAGTCGATCCGGTCGCAGCGCCGCCGCAGCTCCGCGAGGTGATGGCAGGGGAACTCGGCGAGCCGGACCAACACATGACTCGCGGTGCCGAGGTGCAGGCAGAGCGCGAAGGCATCGTGCAGGTCGCCGCGGAGCGCGAGACCGCCGGATTGTTCGCGGACCGAATCGGCCGGGACCAGGCCGGTCGCCGCGAACTCACGGGCACACCACGGCTCCAGGCCGGGCAGGCAGGCGACGAACAGATCGAGGGCAGTGTCCAACGAATCGCACTCTATGGACGCGCAGCCACAGGTCGATCTCGAACTCCCCGGCACGGGTATGCTGCGGCGTTCCGATGGACGAACGCCTCGACCTGCTGAGCCTGACGCGCACCGAGTTGCTTGCCGCAGCCCGGGCCCGGCTGGCCCACGGCGCGGGGTTCGCGGCGGGCATCCAGGCGCAGACACAGCGCGAGGGCCGCTTCGACCCCGCGGCGCTGGGCGCGAGCGATCGCGCGGTCGAGGCCTGGCGCGACGCCTTCCGCCTCGACCTGCCGGTGGTCGACGGCATCGACCGGGAACCGGGCGCACACGGGGTCACCACCGAGAAGGCCGGGCTCCGCTTCGCGGACGGCCGCAGCGTCGAGACGGTGCGGATCCCGATCGGCGCGCGCAGGCAGAGCCAGTGCGTGTCGAGTCAGGTCGGCTGCCGGATGGCGTGCCGGTTCTGCGAGACGGCGCGGATGGGCCTGGTCCGCCAGCTCACCGCCGGCGAGATCGTCGCCCAGGTCGTCGCCTGCCGGCGCGCGCTCGGTTGGCAGCCGCGGAGCCTGGTGTTCCAGGGCATGGGCGAGCCGCTGGACAACGTCGACGAACTGCTGGTCGCGCTGCGGGTCCTCGCCGACGCGGGCGGGCTCGGCTTCGGCCACGCCGCGATGACAGTCTGCACCGCCGGCCACGTCGACGGCATCCGGCGCCTCACCACGTTGGGCTGGTCGCGGCTCAACCTGTCGCTGAGCCTCAATGCCGCCGACGACGACCAGCGCCGGGAGCTGATGCCGATCCAGCGCTCCTGGCCGCTGGCCGAGGTGCAGCGCGCGCTGATCGACTGGCGCGGCCGGCCGAACGCTCAACTCGGGATCCACTGGTGCCTCCTGCCCGGGCTCAACGACCGCCGCAACGACGCCCGGGCGATCGCGCGGTTCTGCGCGCCTCTGGGCCGGATCATGGTCCACCTGATCCCGTTCAATCCGGGCACGGCGCCGCTGACCCGCGCGCCGACCGAGGACGAGATCGTGCGCTTCGTCGGCTGGCTGCGCGAAGAGGGCCTGCCGGTGCGACGGCGGATCACCAAGGGGCGCGACGTCGCGGCGGCGTGTGGTCAGCTCCGCCGGGTGCGCTGACCGGCCAGCTCCCATTCAGCGCCCGCGACGGATCCGACGCCGGACCAGATCGACCGCGCGGCCGATGGTCATCACACACGGGTCGCAGGCGCTGCCGCAGCAGTACCGGGAGTCGCTCGCCGGGTCCTTCTCGGCCTGGCGGCGCACTTCCCTCGCCCAGGACGCGTGCAGCCCGACCTTGACGAGCGCCTCCTCGACGAAGCGGTCGATGTCGTCATCGGTCGGGGTCGGGCGGGCGGAGAACCACATGGCGGAAGCGAGTCGTCTGCCGGGCGGAGATGGATGCAGGAGGCCCGTTCCAGGACGGCCGGTCGGCCCGTACAGACGGAAGGCCCCGAGCCTTGCGACCCGGAGCCTCCGAGGCTTACCCCGCCAGGACTTGAACCTGGAATGGCTGGACCAAAACCAGCAGTGTTGCCAATTACACCACGGGGTATCAGGCGAACCGGGCCGGACGTACCGGCCCGAAACGACGCGACCGCCTGACGATCGGTGTGCCTCCCAGGGACCCGCTTCGAGCTGCGTCGCGACAAGTCGCCACGCTCTCTCCGACGGACATCCCGACAGTCACGACTCGCCGCCAGCCGGTCGGCCGGGGGCTCCTCCGGCCGGATGACCGGGGAGCAAGGTGTTTCGGCACAAGGACTTGAACCTTGACTAACAGAACCAGAATCTGCCGTGCTACCAATTACACCATGCCGAATCATGGTGCCGACGAGGACGGGACGGGTCCCGGCCTCACAGCGGGCGGAGGAAACTAGCACGACGCTCGCCGACCGTCCACCGGTTTCCGCCGCGGGGAGCCGGCCTCGACGCGATTCCGAACCTCGACCGGTCAGCTCGGGCGCCGCAGCAGCTCGCGCAACACCGCACCGAGGACCTCGAACGCCGAGCGTTCGCGGACGAAGCGTCGGCCGATCGGAGCGATCCGCCGAGTCCAGGTCCGACTGACCCCGTCGACCGTGAGGCCGAAGCAGACCGTCCCGACCGGCTTGTCGTCGGTGCCCCCACCCGGCCCGGCGACCCCGCTGACCGCCACCGCGATCCGGGCACCGCTGGCCGCGGCCGCGCCCGCCGCCATCGCACCGACGACCGGCTCCGACACCGCGCCGTGCTCCTCGAGCAATGCCGCCGGCACGCCGAGATCGTCGCGCTTGCGCTGGTTCGAGTAGGTCACCCAGCCGCCGCGGTAGACGTCCGAGGAGCCCGCTACGTCGGTGAGCATGGCCGCGATGATGCCGCCGGTGCACGACTCCGCGGTCGCCAGATCGAGGCCTGCGCGACGCAACTCGTCGAGCACCCGCGCCGCCGGCTCGGCGTCACCTCGGTAGAGGAAGTCGTCGCCGAGTTCGACCTCGACCTCGTCGGAATGGCGCTGGGCCAGGGCGTCGGCGACCACGGGATCGGGATCGCGCGCCACGATGCGCACCGACAACAGGCCGTAGTGCGCGGTCACTCCGACCGTCACCGGACCGTCGACCACGGCCATGCGCGCGGCAAGCCGCTCCCCCAATGCAGCCTCGGTCGGACCGAGAACTTTCAGGGTCCGGTGAGCCGCGGGCACCAGCCGATCGGCGAACCGTTCGCGGAGGGCCGGCTCGACGTGGGCACCGAGCATCGCCTTCATCTCCGCGGGCACCCCGGGCAGTGCGTAGACCGGCGTCCCGCCGATCTCCATCACCAGCCCGGGCGCCGTGCCCCAGCGATTGCGCAGCGCGGCACCGCCGAGGGGAACCAGCGCCTGGCGTCGGTTGTCGTCGGTCGCCCGGCGTCCACGCGCCTGCATCCATTCGTCGATCCAACGCCAGGACTCGTCGTGGAAGGCGAGTTCGACCCCCGCCGCGGCGGCCAGCGCGTGGCGGGTCCGGTCGTCCTCGGTCGGGCCGAGACCCCCGGTCACGACCACGCAGTCGGCACGTGCCACGGCGTCGGCGAGCGCCGGCACCAGATCCGCCATCGGATCCCCCACGACCGCGAAGCGCGCGGCACGGAAGCCGAGGGCCTCCAGCCGGTCGGAGATGTACGCCGAGTTGGTGTCGATCCCGCGGCCGTGGACCAGTTCGTCCCCGACCGCCACGACCTCGAGGACCGGCGTGCTCACGACTCCTCGGCGACCTGCCGCGCCTCGACTCGCGCCGTGAGCAGGAGCCCGATCACGAACAGCACGATCATCGGGATCGCCATCATGATCATCGTCATCGGGTCGGGCGGGGTGACCATCGCTGACACGATGAAGAAGCCGAGGATCACGAACCGCCAGTTCTTCTTCATCGACGCGTGGCTCATCAGCCCGACCTTCTGCACCGCGAGCATCACCAACGGCAGCTGGAAGACCACCCCCAACGCGGCGGTGAGCGTGAGCAGGAAGCTGAAGTACTGCGAGACCCCGAACATCGGCTCGACGTTGCTGAAGTCCATCAGCCGGGTCAGGAACATCAGCCCGGTGGGGACCACCGCGAAGTAGCCGAACAGCACGCCGATGGTGGCGAGGCCGAGTGCCGCGGGGAACAACCGCATCACCACGCGGCGCTCGTGGCGGTAGAGGCCCGCGGCGATGAAGGCCCAGACCTGGTACAGCACCACCGGCAGCGCGATGATCAGGCCGAACAGCAGCGTCGCGGCCATGAAGACCCAGAAGTCGTCGAGGCCACCGAGCGCCTTGAGGCTGCGCGGGATGCCGAAGCCCGTCCAATTGTGCAGCTGGTTCTGGGCTCGTTCCGGAAAGTTCCCGCTCAGGATCTCCTCGGAGTTCTCGAGGCTCCAGCGGATCTGCTCCAGCTCCTTCTCCATGAGCGGCGGCTGGATCTCCCCGGCCTCGTTCCGCGCCAACTGCTCGCGTTGGTACTCGACGAAGTCGGCATAGGCCGAGTCCCACATCCGGTGGTAGGGCGCCACGTAGATGTCGGTGACCTCCGCCTTGAACGGCGTCACCACGATCACCCCGGCCAGCATCGCCAGGATCGACCAGATCAGCCGCTTGCGGAGTTCGTCGAGGTGATCCCCGAACGACATCCGCGGCAGCTCCTCCTCGGGCTCCTGCTCCTGCTTGATCGGCTTGGTGCTCGTCGTGGTCATCCGCGCGCACTCTATGCGGGATCCGCCCGAAATCGAAGCCGGGCCGCCTCCGCCCAATGGCGGGGACGACCCGAAGAGGCCCGGAGCGCGATCGATCCGCTCGGGCAACCCGTCGACAGGCCCGTCAGCGCGAGATCAGGTCGTCGGTCAGGCGCAGGTACTGCCGCACCTTGGACAGCGGCGCCATCTCGATGCGCAGGAACTGCGCCTTCTTGAACTCCTCGCTCTCCTCGATCGGCGCGAAGCCCGAGCCGTCCTCGTTGATCGAGTCGCCACCGACCAGGATCAGGTCGACCGCTGGGTTCAGTTCGTCGACCACCCGGTTACCGAGGTTTTCCAGCAGCGACTTCAGGAGCGGCCGGGTGTACGGCTGGCTGAAGCGACCCATCAGGTAGATGTTATGGGTCATGTCCGGGCTGTAGAGATCGTTGCGGATCTGGTCGCCCGGGACGATCGGATCGAAGCGATCGACGAGGCCGGTGACGCGGACCTGCGAGCGGGTCTGCTCCAGTCGGGTCACGGTGCCGTAGGCCTTCACCGTGTCGGTGCCGGTCTTCAGGATCTCGAAGGTCGTGCCCATCGGCAGCATGTCGGCGCGGCCGAGGTTGATCCACGCCAGGCCGGTGACCTGCGAGGCCTCGAGAACCATGCCATCGGGTGCGTCGGTCGGGTTGATCAGACGGACCTTGTCGGCGGCGGCATCGATCCGCGCGTTGAGCGTCTCGAGTTCCTTGTTGAGCGCCGCGACCTGCTGCAGGTGCTCGGCCTGCATGTCGGACTTCTCCTCGCGGATACGGATCACCTCGGTGTTCGCCGCGCGGAGCGTGTTCTCGAGTTCCTCGCGGTCCGCCGCGTAGTCCTCTTCCTTCTGACGCAGCTGGCTGTTGAGGTCTCGCTGGCGCGAATCGTGGTCGCGGGTGAGCTGGGCGACCGAGCCCTGCACGGTCTGCAGCTCGTTCTGCACCGTCTTCCGATCGGTCTGCAGCGACGCGAGCTGCTGCTCGAGCGAGCTGATGCGGTTGGTCACGCTGCCGAACAGGGTCGAGACTCCGGTGGTCTGCGGGACCTTCACGCTCTGCGCGAAGCGGTCCATCGCCTCCTTCACCTGCGAGGGCAGCGTCGCGTTCTTGATCGAGATCTTGTCGATGCCCGCGTCCGCCGAGGTGACCTGCGTGCCGTCGACATCGTAGCGCCAGCCGTCCTTGCCCTTGTAGACGCCGGTCTCACCGACCACGTCGCGCACCGCTTCGACGTAGTGCTCGTAGATGGCGATCTTGTCGGCCATCTCGCGCTCGCTCTGCACCGCGTCGTTGCGGATCCGCTCCAGCTCATTGTTCTTCTCGAGCGTCACGTAGCCGAAGCCGAGCGCGCCGAGGAACAGGACGAGCATGATGAGGAAGAAGAAGATGTTGACGTGCGCCGCGCCCGACTCGGGGTTGGGACGGGCCGGGTTCCGCTGCGCCATCTGCTTCATCGCCTGGTTTGGGTTGGAGACGTTCTGCATCGTCGGGTTTCCGGGAGCCTGATGCGCCACCACGCCTGCGACGGGAGCGCTGCAGTGCGTTGCTACTGTGAGCACCGCTACAGTGAATGGGGGCACACGAGATGGGACACGCCCGAGGGGTGAGGGCATGCCGGTTTCCGGCGGACTCGGCCCGGCCGGGATCTCGAGAGAGGGGTCTGGAGAGATCGGCGGCGGATTCTAGGGACGGCCGCCGACGGGGGTCAAGGCAGGAACGCCGGTCCTGCCGATCGACACGAAACACCGCGACCACCCCGCGCGTCCAGGGAAACGTGTCGGAGCCCGCGATGAAACCCCAGAACATGCCCCTGCGCCCCTCCGCCGGGCCCCTGGGCGGCCCACTGGTCATCGGACTGTGCGGCGGGATCGCCAGCGGCAAGTCCGCGGTCGCCGAGCTGTTCGAGGCCGCCGGCTGCCTGTGGATCGACGCCGACCGGATCGCCCGCCAGGTCGCCGAGGACGCGGCGGTCCTCGAGCTGATCCGGAAACGCTTCGGCGACCGGGTGATCGGCCCGGATGGGGCACTCGACCGCGCGGCGCTGGCCAGCGAGGTCTTCGAGGACGCCCGCGCACGGCGCGACCTGGAGCGGATCACCCACCCGCGGATCCGCGAGCGGATCGAGGACCTGCTGGCTGCCGGCGAGGCGGCGCGCCGCTGCATCCTCCTCGACGTCCCGCTCCTCCACGAAGCCGGCTACGCGGACCGCTGCGACGAGATCGTGTTCGTCGACACCTCGGACTCGGTCCGCGAACGACGCGCCCGGTCCCGGGGCTGGGCCGATGGTGAACTGGCGCGCCGCGAGGCCGCCCAGCTGCCCCTCACCGTGAAAAGGTCGCACTCCACCGCTATCCTGTCGAACGATGGATCGCTCGAGTCGACGGAGCGACGCGTCCGCGAACTGCTGACCCGCTGGACAGCGGAACGCGGCGCGTGACCTGCCCCTGAGCCCGGCGCCTGCCCTACCCAGCTCCCGAGTCCACGTCCGCCGCCCCCTCTCGCACCGGCCGGCGAACCCGACCCCCGGGAGTCCCGAAACCGCACCCTCCCCCTGCACCCGCGGCCGATCCGATCGGCCAGGCCCCACGGTGCTCCCGACGCGGCGCGCCGACCGACCACGCCGCGGCTCCTCGACCCCTCCAGCCGTCCACGCCGTTTCCGAGCCCGGCGCGCACCGTGCCCGGCCCGAACGCGCCGCCGCATCGCACGCGGCCCCACCCGCGCATGGCGAAGACCCCTCCCAAGTCCCGATCGAAGGACGCGGCGCGAAACCGCCGGACCCCGGAACTCATCGTGAAGCCCGACGACACCGCGAAGCCCGACGACCGGGAGCCGCCCCACTCCTCGCCGAGATCGGGCTCCACCGGCCCCGGCCCGAACGAGGTCTACGAGCAGGCCAAGTCCGCCGACTACGAGATCCCCCGCCTGCAGGCGCTGCCGATCGCCGAGCTGCAGCGGATCGCCGACGACAATGGCATCCCCGACACCCTGGGTCTCACCCGCCAGGAGCTGATCTTCCAGATCCTCCGCCACAAGGTCACCGCCCAGGGCCTCGGCTGGGGTGAAGGCACCCTCGACATCCTGCCCGACGGTTTCGGCTTCCTGCGCTCGCGGCGCTACGCCTACCAGGCCGGCCCCGACGACATCTACGTCTCGCCGAGCCAGATCCGCCGCCTCAACCTCAAGCAGGGCCACGAGGTCGCCGGTCCGGTCCGACCACCGAAGGAGGGCGAGAAGTACTTCGCGCTGCTGCACGTCGAGGCGGTCGAGGGCGCACCGGTCGACGGCCTGCGTGGCCGCATCGCCTTCGAGGATCTGACCCCGGTGCTGCCCACCGAGCGACTCGCCCTCGAGCATCCCGGCTGCGGCCTCGACATCCGGCTGGTGGATCTCCTCGCGCCGATGGGCCGCGGCCAACGCACGCTGGTGCTGTCACCGCCGCACTCGAGCCGCAACCGCCTGCTGATCCACCTGGCGAAGGCGATCCTCGACAGCAACGACGACGTCTACGTGATCCTGCTGCTGCTCGACGAGCGCCCCGAAGAGGTCACCGAAGCCAGCCGCCAGACCGGCCCCGAGCACCGTCGCGAGGTCGTCGCTTCGACCTTCGACCAGCCGTCGGCACGCCACGTCGCGCTGGCCGAGATGGTGGTGCAGCGCGCGCGGCGGATGGTCGAGTCCGGCAAGCACGTGGCGCTCCTGGTCGACTCGCTGACCAGCCTGGTCCGGGCCCACAACATCGAGCAGCCGAGTTCCGGCAAGATCCTCGCCGCCGGCCTCGACGCCGGGGCGCTGCTGGAGCCGAAGAAGCTGTTCGGCGCGGCGCGCGCGGTCGAGGAGGGTGGTTCGCTGACGGTGATCGCGATCGCCTCGACCGACACAGGCAGCCGGATCGATGGCGTGATCGCCGACGAGTTCCGCGGCAAGGGCAACTGTGAGCTGGTGCTCGACGAGCACCTCGCCGGCCTGCACGTCTACCCGGCGCTCGACGTGTTCGCGACCGGCACCCGCCGCGAGGACAACCTGCTCCCCGCCAGCGATCTCGCGCGCCTGCGCCAACTGCGCCGGGACATCGACAAGGGCTCGCTGCACGAGTCCCTGGAGGCGCTGCTCGAACGGGTCGGCGCCACACGGACCAACCGCGAACTGCTCGACGCGATCGTGCCCGAAGGCCAGTAGCCCCCGAGCCCGGTAGCCCCCAGACCAGCAGGCCCGCGACCCCAGCGGGTCCGGGCCCGGTCAGAACCGCAACTGACCACCGAGCGTCAGGAACCCACCGGTCGCGACCGTCTCGCCGAGCGGGCCCCAGCCGTAGGCGTGCACCGCGACTTCGACGACCGCGTGCTGCAGGACTTCGAGCGCGACCCCGCCGCGACCGGTCAGCGCGAACCCGTCGCGGTCGTCGAACGCCAACCCACCGACGCCCGGGGAGAAGTCGAGCAGCGCGTAGCCGACCCCGGCGCCGGCGGACAGTCGCACCGCGAGATCCCGGCGTCCGAACCGCCCGATGAGCGTCGGCCCGACCGTCATCAACAGGTGCTCGGCCTCCCCACCGAAGCGGCGTTCACGGTGCTCGGTGTGGCTGACGATCCCGTCGAGCCCGAGGTTGAATGCCTGCTCCGGGTCATCCTTCGGAAACTCCCAGCCGTAGCTGATCGCCAGCCCCTCCCCGTCGTCGAGTTCGGCGGCGAGTTCCACACCGCCGCCCGGCTCGTCGTCGTCGATGTCGGGATCGATCGTGAACCGCGGGATCCACGCCGCACCGACCCGCGACCAGCTCGGTTCGTCGAGCTCCGACTCGAAGCTGCCCTGGTCGGGTGTCCCACAGGACGTGCACGCAAGGAGACACGGCAGCAGGACCCTCCCGAGGCTTCGAACCATGCGCGGGAGTGTCGCGCCCAACGCCCGCGAAAGCACCCGCCACCACGGGTACATTGCGCTCCGTGCCACGCCCACCACTCCGCCTGCAGGTCCTCGTCGCGACGCTGCTCGCGGTCGCAGCAGGTCTCTGGCTCGGCTTCCCGAGCCTCGACGGCTACCTGCTGTCCGACGACCTGTTGTTGCCGGGTGCCCTGCGCGGCACGGGACCGGATCGCCTGGGCGTCGACTGGAGCCGGGTCGCGGCCGACTGGGTCGGTCCCTGGCTCGGCTTCGACAACGCGTTCTGGCGACCGCTGCTGTCGGTGACCTTCGGCTTCGATCTGGCCCGGGCCGACGGCGGCACCGCGGCGACGGAACTCCACCAGACCAACCTGGTGATCCACCTGGTGACGGTGGCCACCAGCGCCTGGCTGTGCGCGCTCCACGCAGGCCACGGCCGCCGCGCCCTGGCTGCACTGTTCGGAGGCCTGCTCGTCGCCCTGCACCCGATCGTCATCGAACCGGTCGCCTGGATCGCGGCCCGCAACTCGGGACTCGAGGTGATGCTGCGGACGCTCGCGCTGCTGTGCTTCGCGCAGGCGCTACGCAAGCGCCGACCCGGGGCGTGGAAGGCCGGGACCTGGACGTTCGCGATCCTGGCACTCGCTGCCAAGGAGTCGGCGATCGTGTTGCCCCTCGGCTTCCTGGCCCTCGACCTGCTGCAGCGCCCGCACCGACCTCTCCGCCAGCGACTCCGAATGCACGCGCCGTTCGTGCCATTGTGGCTCGGCTGGTTCCTGTGGCGACGCGTGATCCTCGGCACCTTCGTCGGCGGAGGTGGCGCGTCTGGCCAGGCCGAGGCCGGTGACCTCGCGAGCAACGCACTCGCCAAGATCGCCGCGATCGCCACTCCTTCGCTGAGCTTCGGCGCCGACTGGCCGCAGGTCCTCGGTGCGGCCGTGACCGGTGGCCTGCTCCTCGTCGTCTGCGGCGCCGCGGTGCTGCGTGGCCGCTTCGCGTTCCTGATCGGCCTGCTGTGGGTCACGCTGCACACGGTCCCGACCTTCGCACTCCGGATGAACGCCGAACTCAGCGGCAGCCGGATGGTGTTCGGTGCTCTGCCGGCCATCGCACTCACGCTGGTCGCCGCCGGTCTCCGAGGCGGCCGCCCCGCTGCCTGGACCTGGCGCAGAGGCCTCGTCGGCCTGCTGGTCGCGGCCGCGCCGCTCTGGGTACTCGTCGACCTGTCCCGCCAGCGCCTGCACAGCTACGAGACCGCGTGGGACCAGCTCCGTGCCGCGCGCCGGGCGCTCGCCGACGTCGCCGCCGACCTCCCCCCCGACCAGATGCTCGCGCTGACGAGCATGCCGATCCACCCGGCGGGCTCCCCGCCCTTCAATCCGAACGGTTGGTTCGCGCTGGCCGAGCGACCGTTCCAGGACCGCGACGTGCCGGTGGTGTCACTCGGCTTCCTGGTCGTGGAGGTACCGCGCGGCGAGGAGCTGTTCCATGACGCCGGGCCGCTGCGCGTCCTGCATCGCAGCGGTGTGCCGATCCTCGGCTGGGACGAGTCGTCCGGCACCTTCCGGGTGCTGGCTCCAGCCGACGATGCAGCGCTCGAACGCCGGATCGCGCAGGGCACGGCCGCCGGTCGCTACCCCGCACAGCTCCCGGCGGCACTGGTCGACGAACTCGAGTTCCGGTCGACGACGAGTCCCGGCGGCGGGCGAGTACGATGGCTGAGCGCGGTGCCCGAAGAGCAGATCCCCGAGCCGCTCCGTGGCCTCGAGTTCGGCCCGAGCACGCGCATCGACGACGGGTTCCGAACCACGCTCGACCTGACCCGTGCCCTCGGCCCGGCGACCCTGGCGACCCTCGGCATCCCGTTGCAGGGCTTCGCCGTCGAACTGACGGACGCAGCGCTACCCGACGCGCTCGTCGCCCGCAGCGTGCCCCCGCGCCTCGCGCCGCTCGTTGCCGACTCCGACGGACCGCTCGAAGCGTCGCTCGACGCCCTCCTCGACCGCCTGCACCTGCCGGACGCCGGCATACCCGCGGCCGCCGAGTGCCGACTGGTCCTGCTCGGCCCCCACTCCGCTCTGCCGATCCCGTTCACGCCCGGCCAGCCCCTGGCGATCCCGACACCGATCGCGAAGGAGGTCGACGACGTCCTGCGCCTGTCGCGCGGTGGGCGGTTCGCCCTCTACGCGGAAGCCCGCCTGCCACAGGGCCGGGCGCGGGTGCTGCGCACGCCGCTGCTGCAGTTGCGGCTGTCGCGCGCAACCGACTGACGCACGATCCCGACCCGCGGACCGCGGTCTACTGCGCGACCGTCACCACCGCCGAGGACAACGCGGTACCTGCATTCGGCGCACTCGGCGTGCCGACCACCGCGACCGCCTGGAACCCGATCGCCGTGCCGCGCGGCAGTCCCCTCGGCACCGTCAACGTCCCGCGCCAGATCCCGTCGTAGCAGAACCGCTGGGTGTTGCGGATGTCGGTGACGCCGACGAACACCGGCAGGATCGGCGCGCCCAGGACCGCCGAGTTGTGCAGCCCGGGGATCGGCGTGCACGAGTTGAACGACGCCGACGCGAGGATCCAGAACGGTGCGCCGAGCGGAGCACGGAGCTGGACGCCGAGTTGCTCGCCCGACCTGACCGCGAGCCGTCGCGGTCGGCAGTCGAAACCCCAGCACGAGTCGCCGGCGACGCCAGACGCGCCCTGGATCTCGAAACCGAACTCACCGAGACGGATCTGGGCGGGGGTGGTGAAGGCGACGCCGAGCACGGCGACGAGGGACAGGAGCAGGGTCTTCATCGATGGATCCTCGGCGGGGCCTCCCGCCGCAAGGGAATGGGCATGACTCGCTGCGCTCGCCATGCCCCGAGGCACTCGGCCGCGCCGCCCGTGTTGTCTGGATCGACTCCTCCCGAGAATCAGCGCTAGGCGCGCAGATTCTCGGAAGGAGTCGATCGGCGCACGAGGTTAGCCGATCTCGCGCCACCGTGTTCGCTCGCCGAACGGGTCCCCGCTCTCGATCGCGTCCACGGCACGGCACGCCGCCCTGCCGCACCGCATCGACCGAGAGATCCGATGAACCACAGCCCGCTGACCCGCCTCGCCCTCGCCACCTCCCTCGCGCTGGCCGCCGCGCTCCCCGCCCAGCAGAACGTCACGGTCTTCCCCAGCGACCACGCCGACCCGAACGTCACCGGCGGCAATCTGCCCGGCTCGTCGTGGCAGAACACCTTCCCGTTCAGCGCCGGCGTGACCCGGCAGATGGCGCTCTACGAGTCGTTCGACTTGCAGATCCCCGACGGCCGACGGATCACCCACGTCGGCTTCCCGCGCTACACCTCCATCGCGTCGACCGGCGTGCGCATCCAGCTGGAGATCCGCATGGGTCACTCGACCAACGACGTGCAGAACATCGACGCGACGTTCGCCAACAACTACGTCGGCACGCCGCAGACGGTGTTCACCCAGAAGATCTTCGCGCTGCCCGATCTGGGCACCATCGGCAACGCGACCGACCGCGTGTGGGTCCCGCTCGACACCCCGTTCACCGTCGACCGCAGCCGCAACCTGCTGGTCGAGTACGTCGTCACCGCCAATGCGAACTCCAACAGCGCCTTCAACTACTACCTGGCCTGGGACAACTTCCTGTCGCCGATCCGCAGCTACGGCCAAGGCTGCGCCGGCTCGTCGGGGAACGTCTCGTCGTTGACCAGCAGCAACACCGCGATCGGTCAGAACTGGCGGCTCACGCTGCGCAACGGCACCGCCAACGCCGCGAGTTCACTGTTCGTCGGCCTGCAGAGCATCGAACCGGGGATCTCGCTCACCCAGTTCGGCGCGCCCGGCTGCTCCCTGCTGGTCCAGCCGCTGATCACCGTGCCCGCACCGACCAGCTCCTCCGGCGGACTGTCGCTGAGCTTCCCGGTGCCCAACGACCGCAACCTCGTCGGAGGCCATCTCTACTCGCAGGTCGTGACCCCGGACCTGTTCGCCAACAACGCCGGCCTGGTGCTGAGCAACGGCGACGACCTGCAGCTCGGCATCCAGCCGCTGGTCGCCACCGTGGTGGCCCGCAACAGTGCCACCGCCGCCACCGGCAGCGTGACCCGCAACTTCGGCGGGCTGTCGCTGTTCGGCTGGCAGTGAGAGGATGCCGGTCCCAGCCCACCCCCCTGCGAGCCCGGCATGACCGACAGCGACAACCTGCAACGCCTCGAGCAGGCGATGGCCGTCTTCCTGGCCTGGAAGAACGCGGGCGCACCGGAAGCGCCGGCGGAACTCCTGGCCCGGCATGCCGGCCTCGCCGACCTGCTCGAGCCGATGCTGACCGAGGCCACCGAGGGCAGCGACACCGCCGACGCAGCCTCCCCGGACTCCGAAGGAAACGGCCCGAACACCGCGAAGGCGGCTCCCGATCCCCCCTCTGACGGTCTGCGCGCCAGCACCGGCGCGGTGTTGGGCAGCGACTTCCGCCTGCTGCGCGTGCTCGGCCGTGGCGGCATGGGCACGGTCTGGGAGGCCGAACAGCTGTCGCTGGCGCGTCGCGTCGCGGTGAAGATCTTGCCGGCCGAACTCGGCCACACCGCCCGCGCGGTGGTCCGCTTCAAGCGCGAGGCCCTCGCCGCGGCGCGCCTCGACCACCGCGGCATCGTCAAGGTCTTCGCGGTCGGTGAGGTCGAGGGCCTGCACTGGTTCGCGATGGAGCTGGTGGACGGTCACTCGCTCGACCAGCACGTGGTCACATTCCGCGAAGCCGACCACACAGCGGGCATCCGCGAGGCGGTGTCGCTGTGCGCGCAGGTCGCGGAGTCGCTCGAACACGCCCACCGTGCGGGCATCCTGCACCGGGACGTCAAGCCGGCCAACGTGCTGATCCGCGGCGACGGCACCCCGGCCCTGACCGACTTCGGATTGGCCCGCGAACAGGGCCTGCCCTCGGTGACCCAGACCGGCGAATTCGCCGGCACGCCGTACTACGTGTCGCCCGAGCAGGCCCGCGCCGCCGGCCACGAGGTCGACCACCGCAGCGACGTGTTCTCGCTGGGCGTGACGCTGTTCGAACTGATCACCGCGCGACGTCCGTTCGAAGGTTCGTCGTCCCGCGACGTGCTGGAACGGATCCTGACCCGCGAACCGCCCGACCCGCGCCGCCTGGTGCCCGACCTCGACCCCGACCTCGTCGCGGTGGTGCTGCACGCACTGGAGAAGGAACCCGCGCACCGCTACTCGTCGGCCGCCGCGTTCGCCGCCGACCTACGAGCCTGGCTGGCCGGTCAACCGGTGATGGCGCGCCGCCCGTCGGTCTGGATCCGCACCTCGCGGCTGGTCCGACGCCGGCCGGTCGAGTCGGCGCTGGCGGCGGTGCTGGTGGTGGCGCTGGGCCTCGCGATCACGCTGTGGACCCGCCAGGGCGTGCTGCGCGCCGGCGAGAGCGCGCTGCGCCGGGAACGCCTCGAGTCGGACCTGGTCCGCGCGGCCCTCGACTCGGTCGGCTCCGGCGCCCCCGAGGCCGCGAGGATCCTGCGTCGCGTCGTCGACGACTGCGACGAGGACCCCGAGATCCTGGCGCTGGTCGCGACGCTGCTCGCGGTCCGCAATGCCGATGGACGGATCGCCACACCCGACGTCCTCGCCAGCTTCCTCGAAGCGCACCCGACGGCGTTGGAACGATCCCAGGGTCTCCGCCGGATCCAGGTCGACGTGTTGCGCGAGCTCGGCGAAGGCCCGCGTGCCGACGAGATCGCGGAACGGCTCGGCGAGCCCATCGAGCCGGTCGACCACTTCGTCGCCGCCGACCACATCCTGTCGCTCGGCCGAGTTCAGCGCGAACAGACCGACTTCGCCGAGGCCCGTGACCACCTGGTGGCGGCGATCCTGCTCAGTGACCGACCCCATCCGCTGTTCTTCACGCGGCTCGGCGAGGTCGCCGGAACGATGGAAGACGTCGAGCTCGTCCACACGGTCTGCCTGGCGATGGAGCGGCGATGGCCCGACGAGGCCCGCGTCCAGCTGCACGTCGCCAACTCGCTGCGCCACCTCGACCCGGCCGCCGCGCGCCGCGCCGCGACGCGTTGCGCCGCACTCGATCCCGGACACTTCGGCGGCCCCTTGATGCTCGGGCTCCTGGAGTACGAAGAGCACGGCGCGGAAGCCGCGATCCCCTACCTCGAGCGCGCGTACCGGATCGATGACGACATCTACGGCGCGCGCCTGTTCCTGGCGATGAGCTACTCCGACCTCGAACGCTACGAGGAGGCCCAGCAGATGTTCGCGCGCTGCATCGAGGCCAACCCGATGGATCTCGCGCTACACCTACACCGCGCGGATTGCCTCTTGGCGCTCGGCGATTCGGCGCGGATCGATCAGGTGCTCGAGGGCGCGCTCGCGGTGATCGAGGATCCGAGGTTCCCGGAGGAAGACCGGGAAGGGGCCCGACTCGCGGTCGAGGAAGTCCGCGCGCAATCGGCCGCCGCGACCCAGGGTCGCGCAGCGGAGCCGTCCGACGAGGAGACCGACGGCAGCGGGCGGTGAGCGGGTCAGCGGAACTCGACCACCAGCCCGTCGAACGCCCGGAAGTTCCCCGTGCTCGCGAGCGGGCTGACCGCGCTGGTCAGCGATGCGATGCGCAGCGGGGCGACCGGCGGCGCCTGCACCACGGTCCTGCGTCCGCTGCTCAGTGAAAACGGTGCGCCCGCGGTCCGCCCCGGATCGGCCACCACGCCCTGGGTCACCAGCGGCAGGCCCACCAGCCGCGCATCGAACAGCAGCGTCACCGGCGACGGCGTGAAGGTCCCGCCCTGGTCGGTCGTCCCACCGAAGGCCGCGATCGGTTGGCCGACGTAGACCTCGCCGCAGAGGCCCGGCAGCGTGGCGCGGGTCTCCTGCAGGCCGATGAACAAGGTCGCGAACTGGCTGCGCGGCCCGCGTGTGATCGCCGGTGCGACTCGCCATTGGGGTGCCGGCAGCGCGTCACCGAACACCGTCAACAGACCCATCGATTCCACGAAGCTCCCGGTGGGCATGCAGCCGGTGCCGACCTGCACGCCCGACGCGGCGTTCGAAGGTTCGTCGCGGAACGCGTCGGCGATGTAGTTCGGCGCGTTGCTACCGCCCGCGAGGCTGTTGCCGAACACGTGCAGCTCCCAGATCAGCGCCCGGTTCCCGCTGTGCAGGTAGGGGCTATCGAGGACCAGCCCGGCGTCGAACGGCGTCGGGTAGCTGCGCGGCGTGGTGCTCCAGTCCGGGAAGGCAACGGTGCGACGCGCGACCACCCGCTGGATCGCGGTCGGGCTCGTGTAGTTGAGCGTGAACGACGTGCCGGCCTGGTCGAAGTCGCCGGGCCCCATGTCGAGGGCGAGGTCCAGCGTGCGCGCCTGCGCGGAGTCGACCGCGAGCGCGCGTCGGAACCCGAGCGCAGTGACCAGCAGCGACTGGCCGCGCAGGTCGTCGTGGATCTGCTGGCGCACGCCGACAGCGGACTGACCGAACGGGATCGTCTGGTCGAAGCGACCGCCCGGCGTGGTGGTCGCGCGCAGCGGCGAGACCACCTGCGCGGCGAGGCTGGGAGCCAGCGCGGCGAAGGCGAGGAGCAGGAAGCGCAGGCAGCGGGTGGTGTTCAAGGCAGGACTCCGGCGTGGTCGAGGGCCCAGGCTACGCACCGTCGGGCGGATCGATGGCTCGAAGAACCTCGGGGGTGTGGATTCAGAACCCCCGCACCTTGCGCAACAGCCGCCCGATGCGCTCGCGGTAGCCGAGCGGATCGTCTTCGAACACCCGGCCGTGGTCGGAGCGTGGTCGGATCCACAGCTCGGCGAGTTCGGGTTGCGTGGGCAGGGAGTTGAACATCGACCGCACCACGTCGGGCGGCATCCGCTGGTCCTCGCCACCACCGATGACCAGGACCGGCACGGTCGGATCCAGATCGAGCAGGGCCGTCGACGGGCTCACGTCGGCCAGCGAGAAGCCGGACCAGAACTCGAGGCCGTAGAGCACCAGGGAGCGGAACGGCTCCGGGAAGTACAGCCGACGCCGGCCCTGGAACGCGCCGCCGAGCATCCGTTCCGCGGTGGCGCGGGCATCGTCCATCGGAGCATCGAGGACCAGACCGCCGAGCCGGTCGACGTGCGGGGCGGCGAGACAGACCGCGGCGCAGCCCATGCTGACGCCGAACAGGACCAGGGGCCGGCGGGCGCTGGCCTCGTCGCGACCTCGCAGGAAGTCGATCGCCGCCGACACATCCTCGGACTCGCGCAGCCCGAAGGTCGCCGGAGACTTGCCGCTGCCGCCGTGGTTGCGCAGTTCGAGGAGCACGACCTCGCAATCGAACGAGCGGAACATCTGGCCGACCGGCTCCAGCTCCAGCGCGCCCCGGAACAGGCCATGGACCAACAGCGCGGTGGCCCGCGGCTGCACCCCCCCGGCCGGCGGGACCACGAACGCGCGGAGCCGAGTGCCGTCCGCCGATGCGAAGTGGACCGCGCGGTCGCGGGCCTCCCGAACCAGGTCCGGGTCGACCCGCGAGCCCTTGACCTCGAGCGCCAGACTGTCGCGTGACTGCGGGATCCAGCCGCCGTCCGCGGCGATCCGAGGCCCCTGATAGGCCGACTCGTCACCCCGGGTGTGGATCATCCGCGAGCCGAACCAGCTCAGCGTCAGCGGTCCGGTGACGAACAGGTGGAACAGGACCACCACCAGCAGGATCCCGAGCCCGCGCCAGACCTTCGGCCGTCGGCCCTTGGCCAGCCAGAGGACCAGTCGCACCAGGGCCCACGGCACCACCGTCAGCGCGGTCCAGATCGAGGCCACTACCAGCAGGAAGGTCACGGCGGGCGATGGTAGGGCGGCCGGCCGCGGCTCTCGACCCCGCGGGTCCCTTCCGAGCATCCCTTCCATGCGCGGCGGAACCGCACCGGAGGACGATCCCCTCTGCCAGACCGGGGGAGCACCTCGCCCCAGCCGAAAGTCGGCGGCCGCCGGGACCGTTGGCGGGGGCCCCCACGAGTTCGTGCGAATGGGGAAAGCCCTGCTTGAGAACAAGTCTCATTCTCCTAGACTCCGCCCCATGCAATGCCTCTCCGATCTCGGCGCCGCCTGCTGTGGACGCCTGGCCAAGCTCGGCGGAGCCGGCGGCCATCGCCGCCGCCTGCTCGAGATGGGCTTCGTGCCCGGCACCCGCTTCCGGGTGGTCCGGCGGGTCGACATCGGCGGCGTGCTGGAACTCGAGCTGCGCGGCTGTCGGGTGACGCTGCGCACCACCGAGGCGCGCGACATCCTGGTCGAGGACGTGTTCGAGTGACGCGTGTCTTCGAGTGAGGCGTGTGTCCGAGTGATCCCCGGCAGCTGACCCGCAGGTATCCCGGAGTGGCGCGGCCCCATCGGACCGGCTCCGATCGAGCAGACGCACGTCGCCACCCCTCCCCCCGATGAGCCCCTCCGCCCCTCCCGTCGCCGAGAGCGCCCGGCCGACCACCGCCCGCATCGCGCTGGCCGGCAACCCGAACGCCGGCAAGACGACCGTCTTCAACCGGCTCACCGGTCGCACCGCCAAAGTCGCCAACTACCCGGGCATCACGGTCGAGATCGAGGAGGGCCGCTGGGTCCTGCCGCGCTCGGGTCCGGTGACGCTGGTCGACGTGCCCGGCTCCTACTCGCTGTCGGCCCACAGCGCCGAGGAGCGGGTCGCGATCGAAGCGGTGGCCGGCCTCGATCCCTACCCACGGCCCGACGCCGTGGTCGTCGTCGCCGACGCCACCGAGCTGGCGCGCCACCTCTACTTCGTCCTGCAGGTCCTCGAACTCGACCGCCCGACCGTCCTCGCGCTGACCATGGTCGACTCGCTGGAGTCCACCGGCCGCAGCATCGACACCACCGCGCTGTCCGACGCCCTCGGCATCCCGGTGGTGCAGGTCGTCACCTCGAAGGACCGCGGCATCGAGGAGCTGACCCGGATCGTCGACGGCCTGCTGGAGAGCGACAGCCGCCCGCGGGTCGCCGACCCCTTCGACGAACCCGAGTCCCTGCACCGCGCGGTCGAAGACGTCGCCGCCTACGTGCCGGACGCCTGGCACCGCGGCGACCCGATGCGCGCCCGCGCTCTGGCCCGCTGGGCGATGCTGACCTCCGACGAGCCCGACGCCACCGCCGGCCTACCCGCGCCGCTGATCGCCGCCGCCAACCGCCACCGTGAAGCCGCGCTCGCCGAGGGCCGCGACCTGGACGCCGAGATAGTCGGCGCCCGGTTCGCCTGGATCGACGCGCGCATCGACCGCTTCGTCCGCCGCGACGAACCCGACACCCGCACCTGGACCGACCGCGTCGACGACCTGCTCCTCCACCCGATCCTCGGCTTCGCGCTGTTCGTCGCGCTGATGACCGTGGTGTTCCAGGCGCTGTTCGTCGGTGCCGACCCGTTCATCGGCTGGATCGAGGACGGCGTCGGCTTCGTCGCCGACCTGGTCGGGGGCTGGCTGCCCGAAGGCCTGTTCCGCGACTTCGTGGTCAGCGGCGTGATCGAGGGCGTCGGTGCGGTGCTGGTGTTCCTGCCGCAGATCCTGCTGATGTTCCTGTTCCTCGGCCTGCTCGAGGACACCGGCTACATGGCGCGCGTGGTGTTCCTGATGGACCGCATCATGCGCCGCGTCGGCCTGCACGGTCGGGCCTTCGTGCCGATGCTGTCGGGCTTCGCCTGCGCGGTGCCGGCGATCCTGGCGACCCGCACGATGGAACGCCGCCGCGACCGCCTGCTGACGATGATGGTCGTACCGCTGATGACCTGCTCGGCGCGCCTGCCGGTCTACGGCCTGATGATCGCGGCGATCTACCCGCTGGGGAGCGGCGACCGGCCGTTCACGCAGGGCCTCTTGATGGCGGCGATGTACCTGTTCAGCATCGTCGTCGCGCTGTTCGCCGCCGGCGTGCTGGGCCGCACGCTGCTGAAGGGCAAGCAGCCGCCGCTGGTCCTGCAGATGCCGCCCTACCGGCGGCCGAACGCGAAGGTCATCGGCCGCGGCATGGTCCGCCGCGCCGGCATCTTCGTGAAGGAAGCCGGCACGGTGATCCTGGCCTGCACCATCGCGATGTGGGTGCTGCTGACCTTCCCGCGGGAGCCCGAGCTGGACCGCGACTACGCGGCCCTGCGCGCCGAGGCCAGCGCCGAGCTGCCGGCGGAGGAACTCGAGGAACGCCTCGCGGCGCTCGACGCCGAGGAGAACGGCGACCGGCTGCGCCACAGCTACGCCGGCCAACTGGGCCGGACCATCGAACCGGCGATCGAGCCGCTGGGCTTCGACTGGAAGGTCGGCGTCGGCTTGATCGGCGCGTTCGCGGCCCGCGAGGTGTTCGTCTCGACGATGGCGGTGGTCTACGGCCTCGACACCGAACTCGACGAGCACTCGGCGCCGCTGCGCAAGAAGATCAGCCAGCACACCGACTCGGCGGGCAACAAGGTGTTCACGCCGCGCACCTGCCTGTCGTTGATGGTGTTCTTCGCGCTGGCCTGCCAGTGCCTGAGCACGCTCGCCGCGGCCAAGCGCGAGAGCGGCGGCTACGGTTGGCCGGTGTTCATGTTCGCGTACATGACTGCGCTGGCGTGGATCGCGAGCTTCGCGGTCTACCAGGGGATGGGGCTGTTCGGCTTCGAGTGAGTCGACCGGTCACCGTTCCGTCCGGCCGACGAGCCCCAAGGCGTCGAGCTGCGCGCCGGCCCGGCCCGCGATGCCGACCGCCGCGGCACCGCGCACCTCGAGCAACGTGCCCCAGCCGTCGCCGGCCCCTCCAGCCCACGCGCTGAAGCGCGGCTCGAGCGGACCGCCCTCGCGGTCGAAGCCGGTCGCCGAGACCAGGCGGAAGCCATCGAAGCGGTCGCCGCCGCGGGCCTCGATGCCGACCAGGATCCCGCCATCGGGCAGCAGGACCTCTTGCACCTCGCCGCGCGGCTCGCCATGGACGGCGCCCACCCGGCGCGCGCCGGCCGCATCGACGAACACCGGCTGGATCGAACCGACCACCCGATGGCCGGCGTACTCCGAAAGCGTGTAGCGGAAGCCACGCAGCACCTCACCGTCCCGCGCGACGTCTTCGAACGCGCTGCCCCCGCCACCGCCGAGGATGCGGGTCCGACAGAGCCCGTGTTCGTCCGGAACCGTGACCTCACGCACGGTCTCGACTGCGAGCCGCTGGTAGCGCAGGCTGCCGGCCCGCTCCGCGGCGCCACTCCGCTCGAGGTGTTCCACGACAATGCGACGTGCGCGCTCGCCGACCGAGTCGTGCTTCGCCAACCGCGCGCCGACCTGTTCGACCGCAGCGACGAAGTCGGGACCGTACGCGACGCCCCCGTCGAGCAGCGCGAAACGCCGGAACACCCGCAGCGCCGCCTCGGGGCACTCGCCGAGCGCACGGGCCGAAGCGGCGAGCAGCTGCGGCGCGCGGTCTGCATCCGCGTGCCCGGCGGCCACCGCGCCCGCCACCAACACCCAGGCCCGCTCCGCCAACGGACTTCGTTCCAGCACCCGCTGCACCGCCTGCCACGCACCCGGCGCAGCCTGCGCGCCCAGCCGCCACACCGCCGCCGCGCAGAGTTCCGCATCGCGCACCCGCTCGACACCAGCCTGCAGCGCAGCCGCGAGCAGTTTCAGATCGCTCTCGAACACCGGACCCTCGGTGCCCCACTCGCCGAGCGTGCCGTCGGCATTGCCGAGGTCGTTGGTGCGATCGAACGCGAAGCGCCGGCCGCGCACGCCGATCCAACACGGCCAGCAGTGCCCGGGCCCGCCGGCGTACACCGTCGGCACGCCGAGCGTCCGCAGCGCCGCCATCTGGTACTGCGTGTTCACCGTGCACACGCCACCGTGCTCGACCATGTTCGGCAGGCTCTCCGCCTTGCCGTCCAGCCCGCCGTGGATGTAGGGCACCTCCGCGAAGATGTCGTGGAGCTGATCGAGGTCACGCCCGCGGTAGCGCTCCAAGACCCAGGCCCGCTCCTCCAACGGCACGTCGTTCAACGCGACCATCGCCAGCAGTTGGAACGGCGTGCCACGCAGCGGGGTCAAGAGCCGACGCTGCTGGGCGACGTACCACCGGAACGACTCGACCATCGTCGGGATCGGCGCCCGGCCGCCGGTCCACGAACCCCAGCGCCGCGCCGGCTCGTCGCCCTCGCCGCCGCTCCACGCCAGTGCGAAGCCCACCGCCAGCTCCGGATGCCGCGCGACGTCGTCGGCCGCGGCCTCGACCAGCCGCGCGAGGCAGGCGAAGCCCTTGGTGGAGAGCCCGTGTGCGGCCGCCGCCTGGACGACGAGGCCACGCAGTGCGGGCTGCGCGTCGAGCCAGGGCCAGAAGGACTCCGGTACCTTCGACTCGGCCGCGGCACGGGCCTCGGCGAGAATCGCGTCCGACAGCTGCGCCTCGGCTTCCGCGGTCCAACGACCGCGCTGCAGGGCGGCGGCGAGGTCGGTCTCCTGCGCGGAGAGCAGCCCCGACGGCGAGGCGAGGGCGAGCGCGAGCGACGCGATACGAGCGAGACGATGCGGATTCGACATGGGCGGCGCGGACTGACACCAGCGGCGACGGTTCCCGACGCACCAGAACCCCACACAGGGGTTCGGGATCTCTCGGCGTAACACGGTATACCGAGCATCCTCTCGCGCCCCCTCGGCGGAGGCAGCACGGATGCCCGAGGTCCCCACCAACTCCCGTCCCTGGGTCATGGCCATGCAGTGGCACGACCTGCTGTTCGCCCACTGGCCGGTCGACCCAGCACTCCTGCGCCCCCACATCCCCGCCGCCCTCACGATCGACACCTTCGACGGCCAGGCCTGGCTCGCGGTCGTGCCGTTCCGCATGGCCGGCGTCCGCGCCCGCTGCCTGCCGGGCATCCCGCCGTTCTCGCGCTTCCCCGAGCTGAACCTGCGCACCTACGTGGTGCACGACGGCCGACCCGGAGTGTGGTTCTTCAGCCTCGACGCCGCCGACCGCCTCGCGGTCCGCGTTGCCCGCGCCGGATTCCACCTGCCGTACTTCGACGCGCGGATGTCGATCACCCGCGACGCCGACGGCTGGTTCGACTACCGCAGCGAGCGCTTCCACCGCGGTGCGCCCGGGGCCCGCTTCGCGGCGCGCTACCGGCCAACAGGCCCCGTCCAGCCCGCCGCCCCCGGATCGCTCGACCACTTCCTCACCGAGCGCTACAGCCTGTTCGCCGCCGACCGGAAGGAGCGCGTCTACCGCGGCGACATCGAGCACGAGCCGTGGCCGCTGCAGCCGGCGGAGTGGCAGCCCGAGCGCTGCGAGATGACGGCGCTGCTCGATTGCGGATTGCCATCGGTCGAACCCCGCCTGCTGTTCGCGACGGGCCTCGAGGTCCGCGCACGTCGTCCGTATCGGGTACCGATGGGCCCAACGCGTCGCGCGTGACAACGGACGAGAAAGACGCGGGCCGCCGGACGAACCGACCCGGAGCCTCCACCTGGCCTCGTCGCGAGGTTGCGCAGGGGGCGTTACAGCAAGGAATGCGACCGGTTCTGGCCGCAGGCGTGTTTCTGGACACGTCGAGGCCGGGTTCGGTTGCATGACGCAGCTGGAGCGTCACCTGCGTGACCGCAGCAGAGGGCTGGTGGATGGTCCGGGTCAAGTGCCCCTCGATCCGGCGGCCCGCGCACCCATCTCTGGACGGGCACGGAATCGGTCCGGTGTGCCGCGGGCAGCTCCTGGACCTGGGTGTAGGGAGGTGAAGAAGAAGGAAGAGAGAGCGCGGCCGCCGACCGGCAGAGACGCCGGGGTCGACAGGCGCGATCGGCCGACGGCCGCGCTCCCGTAAGGCGGCGCGCGAAACGGGACCTCCCCAGGTCGGTTCAGCGAGATCGCGAACTTTGCTCGCGACGTGGTCCTCGGAGCGCTCGGGAGCCAGGGAAGCGTCGCGCCGATGAGCCAGCCCTCGCGGATCCGGCAGTCCGTCGTACGCCGGCGCCCTACGCTCTGCACCGATGACCGACGACTTCTACTGCGACGAAGCCCTGTCCGGCCGGACCCCTGTCCAGGTGGTCGAGGAGACCGAACACGTGCTGGCCTTCCACCACACGCGGCCGTTCTGGCCGGTGCACATCGTGGTGGTGCCCAAGCAGCACGTGCCCTCCCTCACCGACCTCGGCCCGTTCGACGAGGACATCGTCTGGGAGGTCTTGCGCGTGGTGCGCCGCATCGCCAAGCAGGTCGAGGACGAGCACGGCGCGGCGCGGGTGCTCACCAACCTGGGTCGCTACCAGGACTCGAAGCACCTGCACTTCCACGTCAACTCGGGCGAGCCGCGGGGCTGAGATCGGAGCTGCGAGATTTCCGCGTGATGTCGCCCGGGCACGCGCACCGGTCGAAGTGGTCCCCGAACCAAAGGACACCATGCTCGACCTCAAGTGCCTCGCGCTGCTCGCCTGCACCGCGCTCTCCCATCTCGCCGTCTCGGCCGTGGAGCCCACCGCAACCGCTCCGCAGGACGACGGCATCCCCTGGCCCTGCGGAGTCTGCGCCCCGACCTGGCAGGTCCTCGAATCCGACACCTTCCTCGAGTGTCCGAACGGAATCGACACGATCCGCGTCGGCTCGGTCGACATGAGCCCCGGCTTCGGCCTCTGCAACCTGAAGTCCACGCCGGACGGAGTGCGCTGCATCGGAACGAGCGCCTGCACACAGAACCTCGCGTGGGTGGTCCTGTTCGACGACCAGTCCTGCAGGTCGGAGATCTGGATCGAGGTCGTGGGCGACGGAGAACCACGGCAACGGTTGACTCCAGACGTCAACGCGCAGCCGGTACACGCCGACGCCGCCTGCGGAATCGGGGGTGAAGGGCCCGGAACCCCGTCCGAGTACCGGCTCGAGTTCTACGCCTCCGAGACCAGCACCCAACTTCTCGGCTTCGTCGACTTCGAGGTGCAGTGCGGCCCGTGCGGTGGCGATTGACGCACGCCACGAATTGGCGCCCCTCCCGATCCGTCCGAGCCACCCAGAACCTCCCATGAAGCCACGGTCCGATCTCGTCTTCCCGCTCCTGGCGATCGCCTGCGTCGGCTCGTTGGTCTGGCAAATCACCGATCGCCAGCCACCCGGAGCCCGCGGGCCCGAGGCGTTGCAACCAGGCACTCCGACTGCCGCCATTGCACCGGCCGCCGCAGAGCCCCTGACGCCCGCAGAACTCGACGAGTTGGACCGACTGCTGCGGACCGAACTGGCGATGTGGCAGCGGAAACTCGACGGTTTCGAACCGGTCGACCCCGCCGACCCGGACACCCTCGTCGCCGAAGCGATGGCACTCGTCGCTCACGAACGCGCGGCGGCGGCCCGCCTCGCGCTCGCCGCCGGCCGTTGGCGGCTCGGCGATCCGGGTCCGATGAACACCATGACCGGCCGCACCTGGTGGACCCAGCTCGCACGCCCCGACGGCCCCGTCGGCGTCACCATCGACCTGCCCTACGCCGAGTATCCCGGACTCCGCGACGCCCAGGACTACCAGCTCGCGGTGCAGGACACCGCGCTGGAGCTGCGGCGCGACGCCTTCAATCGCCGCACCGATGCCGAGCGGTTCGCGATCCGCGACCGACTGCTCGCGATCAACGCCAGCGAACGCCCCACCGCCGAGCAGCGGGACTTCCGCCACCGCCACCTGCCACCCGGACTGCTGATGCTGCAGGACAGCGCGTTGCTGGTCCGTGCCGACCAGCGCCGCTGAGCTGCGATCAGCGAGGCTCGCTCAGCGACCGACCAGCAGGGCTCCGGTCGCCGTCACCGCATCGCACCAGCCGCGATCCGGCATCTCGTCGTGGCCGGCCGCGACGCGCACCACGATCCGCGTGGCCGCCTGCGCTTCGTGCTCGAGCCAGCGCTCCAGGTACACCCGCTCGCCACGCCGCCCCGCATCGAGCAGCGCCTCCACGACGTCGAGCGGGAACTCGCTGCCGGTCTCGAGCACGAGCTGCAGCAGCGCGAACGGGTTGGCGGCGAGGAAGCGCCGGACCACCGCGGTCATCGCGTCGAGCGAGGCGAACGGATCCGCGACCTGGAAAGTGATCGAGAACACGTGGTCGGCGTCGGCGGGCGGCTGCCAGTGCTCGGCGTCGCCGGCGTCGAGGTCGAGCACCGCGCCACCGCGGCCGGGCTCCGTCGCCCAAGCTGGCGGCAGCGGATCGAAGGTGCAGTCGAAGATGTCCTCGGCCTCGGCGAGCAGCTCCTCGATGTCGTGCTCGCTCAGGGTCGGCGTGGAGCGCACGAAGTAGGGCGGCCGCGGATCGAAGACGAGGCCCAGCTCCTCGGCCTCGTGGCGAAACGCGGTGCCGGGCAGGATCCCGAGGCGGAACACCTGCGCCATGTCGCAGAGGTCCTGGTCGCGGAGGAAGTGCATGCCCTGGCGCACGGTCTCGGGGGTGTCGCCGGGCAGACCGACGATCAGGTCGGCCTTCACCCGGATGCCCTGGCCGCGCAGCGCGCGCACGCCCTTCTCGAAGGCGCGCAGGTTGTTGCGCCGGTCCATCAGCGCCTGCGTCTTGGCATCGACCGACTGCAGACCGAGCTCCACCTCGACGAAGTGCGCGGCCCGCATCCGCGCGGCGACCGCCTCGTTGAGCCCCTCGCCACGCAGCTCGCCGTGCAGCTCCAGCGATCCGTCCGGGTTGCCGCGCACCAACAGCTCGACGAACTCGCGGAAGTCCGGCCGTTGGTTGAGGGTCGGATCGAGCAGGTAGACCTCCTTCACGCCGCGCGCGCGGGCGTGCGCGAGGTTCTGCAGCACGTGCTCGTCAGGGAGCAGGTGCTGGCTGTCGTAGGCCTTCGGGTAGTAGCAGAACTTGCAGCGGAACACGCAGCCCCGCACCGTCTCCAGCAGCAGCTGCTCCTGGTCGCCGGCGTCGAGGATGCCCTCGAGGTACGGCGACGAGATCTCCGCGAGGTCGTGCATCGGCACCCGCGGCAGGTTGCTCCGCCACGAGGCGCCATCACGCCAGCCGAGGCCGGCGATCCGCGGCAGGTGGTCGCGCTGCGCGCCCGCCGCCATCCAGGCCAGCCACTCGCCGAAGGTCTGCTCGCCCTCGCCGAACACCGCGAAGTCGAGCGACGGATCGGCCAACACCCAGTCGTTGTCGCTGGTGATCTCGGGACCACCGACCACCACGAGGCAGCCGGGCAGGCGTTCCTTCACCTGCCGCGCCAGCCACAGCGAACGGTCGACGTTCCACAGGTAGCAGGTGAGGCCGAGGATCGCCGGTTCGCGCGCGCACACCGCCTCGACCAGGGCCGCGTCGCCCAGCCGGTTGGCCTCGTCGGCCGGCAGGATCTCGAAGTCGAAGTGCGCTTCGAGACCGCGCCGCCGGGCGACCAGGTGCAGGTAGGCCGCGGCCAGCGGCACGTTGCCGCGGATCGGCTCCGGGCCGGCGGGAGGGATCGGGAGTTGGACGAGGAGGACGCGCAAGGCGCGCCGACTCTACCACTCACTGCCGCCAGTAGTGCGCCAGCGCCACCGCGCCGAGGCGGTCGTGGCGGGCCAGCTCGGAGCCGTCGCCGAGGTCGACCACCCGCACGCCACCCTGGGCCGTCGCCACGATCAGTCGCGTCGGCGAGCTCGCCGCAGCCGGCGCGCCGTCGACCAGCTTCACGTGGCCCTTGCCGCTGTGCTCGGCGTAGTCGAGACCCGGCACCAGCGGCGAGCGCGCGTCCGGCCAGGCACCGTGGTTCACGCAGTCGTCGAGTGCCAGGTCACGCGGCGCGCCATTGCCGAGGCCGGTGTAGCTGTCGGTGATGGTCCAGACGCGGCCGCGCAACGGCGGCAGCCCACGCACCGGCTGCGGACCGACCGGCCCACCGGTGAGGTCGAAGCGCCGCACGATGCCCTGACCACCGCGACCGACGTGGGCCACGTAGGCGCCGGCACCGAGCGCGCCCGGATCGGGCTGCAGGGTGGTCGCACCGGGGAACTGCAGCGGCAGCTGGGCCACCACGTCGTCGGCACCGATCGCATCGGGTCCCGACTCGAACAGCGCGATCGAGCCGTCGCGGTTGAGCACGTAGCCGAACCAGGTGCCGGTCGAACGCGCGAAGCGCACCTGCCGCGCGGTGGCGACCACGTCGATCGGGTCGGTGATCAGGTGGCTTCGGATCGCCTTGCGGACCCGCAGGTCGTTGCCGCCGATCACCACCAGGTCACCACGGCCGCGGCCGGCAACGGTCACCAGCAGGTCCTCGCCCTCGGGCTGCCACGCCATGGTCTTCGCGCCGCGGCCGACCCAGACGCGCTGGACGATGCGGTGGAAGCTCGGGCTGAACGGGTCGGTGTCGACGAACACCACCAGACCCGTGAGGTCGCTGGCTACCGCCAGCCACTTCAGGTTCGGCGCCATCGCCATCGAACTCGCGCCGAGCACGCGCACGCGGTCGAGGACCGTGAAGCGGTTGCTGTTCCACACCACCACCTCCTGACTCTGCGCGTCGAGGCCGTAGAGGAAGTGGCCGATCTGCTGCCGCGAGGTGTAGGGGCAGAACGGCAGCGGCGGCGGCGGGCTCGGCGGTGCGGGCTGCGGGCCGTAGAAGATGCCGGGGAAGCGGGTGTCGAGCGCCAGCAGGTTGAGCGGGCTCGGCAGGCACGGCGGGCTCTGGGTGATCGGATACCCAGCCGGCCCGACCGACGAGGTCACCGTCGGCTCCTCGGCCTCGATGCCGACCCGGGGATTCGGCGCCGGGAAGATCAGCCGCGGCGGGTTCGGATGCGGCGCGATGGTGATCGTGTTGCCGGCGGTCGTGGTGCCGGTCGCCGGGTTGAGCTGGCTACCGACCACGCTCGGGTTGATCGCCGAGTTGTTGTAGACGAGGTCGAGCGGTTGGCCGATGGCGAGGTCGGAGACGTCGCGGAGCGCTCGTTCCGCGCCGAGCAGGTCGTTGCCGAACTCGTCGGTGGTCAACGTCAGCGGACCGGCGCCGCCCGCGTCCCGGTTGCTGCTGCCGGGCACCAGCGCCGGCACCACGCCCGGGCTGCCGACGTTGGGATTGTTGGGGAAGTTGCTGGTCGCGAGCTGGCCGGTGCCCTGGCCGTAGCCGTTGAGGTCGAGCACCGAGATCCCAGCACCGCCGCGGCCGCGCGCGATGTAGATCGCCTCGGGGGCGACCGGGGCATTGACCAGCGCACCGCCCTGGCCGCCTTGGATCGGGGTGCGCACCAGCTCCGGCGTCGCGACGACCGCCGGGACCTGCGCGGCGAGGGGCGCGATCGACGCCGCGCAGGCAGTGAGGATCAGTCCCGCGAGGGTGCGGGAGGGGTTGTTCGTCATCGTGTCTCTCCGGGTCATGGGGCCAGCCGAAAGCCAGCCGCACGCCAACGGTCACATGCCGGGAAGGGATCCCCTAATCCTTTACACGACAGTCGCCTACGTGTCGCACCCCAGGGACGGAAAGGTCCCCCGATCAGGACAGCTCAACGGACCGGACGCAGATTCGCGATCCGGATCGGCGCCGTGCGCTTTCCGCACGGATCACCCGCCGCACGCCGACGGCACGCCCTTTGGCCGTTCGCCCGCCGAACGCCCACCCAGTCGTGGCCCGAGAGCACAACCCGATGATCCGCAACCCTGACCTCCGACGCCTCGCCGTCTTCCTCGCCCCGCTCCTCACCCTGCTCGCCGTCGGCTGCGGCAGCTCGTCGTCGTCCGGCCCGAACCCCGGCGGCCCGGCGGCCGGCCCGGCGCTGTTCGTCGACACCGGCGCCGGCACCGACACCACCCTGCGCCTGCAGGTGCTGGCGATCGTCGCCGCCGCCGCCGACGGCTCGACCTCGTCCGACCTGCTCGGCGGCGCCCGCACCCTGACGGTCGCCGACCCGCGCGGCCAGAGCGTCGGCCTCACGCTGGCCGCACCGCCGGCCGGCACGCCGTGGTCGCACCTGCAGATGCTGCTCGACGGCGGCGCCCACCGCGCGGTCCGCGCCGACGGCAGCTCGGTGGCCCTGCGGCTGCCGAGCACCTCGCTGGCGCTGCCGCTGGTCGGTGGCCTGCCCACGAACGGCGACGGCCGGCTACTGGAGCTGCGCCACGCCACGCCGCCGAGCCTGACCGCGGCGATGGACGGCAGCCTCGATGCGGTCCTCGACCTGCACCTCGAAGCCCGCAGCGACCTCGCGGTGCAGGGCCTCGTCGCCCGCGTCGCCCAGGTCGACCTCGCCGGCCAGACCCTGCTCGCCACCCTGCCCGACGTCGGCGACCGCGCGGTGCGCCTGCAGTTCAGCGGCGACAGCCGGCTGTTCGACGACAGCGGCAACCAGCTCGACGTGACCAGCTTCCTGCGCGGCTGCGACGACTCGAGCGAGCTGCGCGTCGACGGCCTGCAGAGCGGCGACGACCGCTTCCACTGCCGCAGCGGCGAACGGCAGCAGCGCGGCCGCGGCGGCGAGCCGAAGTTCACCGGCCGGGTCGCCGACCTCGACCAGGGGGCGCACAGCTTCACGCTGCAGGCCTTCGCGCGCCGCGGCGAAGACGGTCGCGACGTGCCGTTCCGTGGCGACCTGCAGGTCGACGGCAGCAACGCGGTGGTGCGCCGGAGCCTCGGCGGCGGCGCGCACGCAGCGGCCAGCTTCGCCGACCTCGCCAACGGCCTGTTGGTCGAGGTCGAAGGCCTGCTCGACGCCGGCGGCACCATGCTGACCGCCCGCGAGATCGACCTCGAGGACGAGGACGGCTCGGGCGCGTCGGGCGAGATCGAGGGTGCGGTGGTCGCGGTCGACCTGCCGACCTCGGCACTCACCATCGGCCCGCGCGGCGACGACCCGCTGCTGGTCGGCGGCCGCAGCGTGCCAAGCGCCCTGGTGGTGGTCGACGCGGCCACCGTGCTCTACCGCGACGGCGACTCCGGCAACCAGCACCTCGGCCTCGCCGACGTGCGCACCACCGACCGGATCTGGATCCGCGGCACGGTGCGCGGCGACGGCACGGTCGACGCCCGGACGGTGAGGGTCCGCGACGACCGGCGCTGAGAGGCCCAAGGATCCTCGGGCGCGTGAATCTCCTGACCACTCCGCGGCGTTGCCCGGAGCGATCCGACCCTCCAACCCCGGTGTCCCGATGTTCCAGAAGAACGAAGGCGGCCTCGACCGCGTCCTCCGCATCGTCCTCGGCCTCGCGCTGATCGCGCTGGTGTTCGTCGGCCCCGCCACCCCGTGGGGCTGGCTCGGCCTGGTGCCGCTGCTGACCGGCCTGTTCGGCACCTGCCCGCTCTACTCGCTGCTCGGCCTGCGCACCTGCCCGCTGCCGAAGACCTGAGCGCGCGTGCCTTGCCCGCCGCGCGCCGCCGCCGTCTGATCGCGGCATGACGCTCCGCTCCCTGCTCGTCGCGCCGCTCGTGCTGTTGCCGGCCTGCGCCGCACCGACGCCCGCGCCCACCACCCCGACCGCCGGCACCGTCCGCCAGCTCGCCACCGACCTGGGCTTCACCGAGGGCCCGGTGTGGTTGCCCGACCAACAGGCGGTGGTGTTCAGCGACACGCCCCGCGCGCGCCTGAACCGCTGGTCGGAGGCCGACGGCCTGACACTGTATGAGGAGCGCCCGCAGCCCAACGGCAACCTTCTCGACCTCGACGGTCGGCTGCTGTCCTGCCAGCACGGCTCGCGCACCCTGGTGCGCCAGGAGGCCGACGGTTCCCTCACCGTCCTCGCCGACCGCTACGCCGGCAAGCGCCTCAACTCGCCCAACGACCTGATCGTCGGCCGCGACGGCACCCTGTGGTTCACCGACCCACCGTGGGGCCTCGAGCGCCAGACCGTCGGCAAGGAACTCGACGGCCACTACGTGTTCCGCCGCGACCCCGACGGCACCCTCACGCCGGTCCTCACCGACCGCTGCATGCCCAACGGCATCGCGCTCTCTCCCGACGACTCCGTGCTCTACGTCGCCGACACCGGCGGCCACCGCTCGCACCCCGACCCGGCGTTCCACTCCCTGCCGGCCACGGTCAGCGCCTGGCGGATCCAGCCCGACAAGAGCCTCGCCACCGAACCGCTGTGGCAGGTCGAGTCGCGCTGCGACGGCATGGCGGTGGACGTGGCGGGCTACGTTTACACGACCGCGCAGGACGCGGTGGTCGTGTTCGCGCCGGACGGCTCGGAGGTGTGCCGGATTCCGATGCCCGAGGTGCCGGCGAACTGCTGCTTCGGAGGGAAGGACTTCACGACGCTGTTCGTGACGGCGCGGACTTCGCTCTACGCGGTGGAGGTGGGGATCGAGGGGGTGCGGCGGGGGCGGTGATCAGCCGTCGACCACCCGGATCTCGATCCGGTGCAGTGGCTGGACGTGGTCAGTGCCTTCGTGGTCGCGCCAAGAGAACGTGATCTCCCCATGCAGTCGATCGCCGTCCAGAGTCACCACGCCGCGGTGATCGAACGTGTGGTTCTCCTCCACGAGGATCGGTCGACTGTTCCGGAAGCGCAGCCGCGGCTTGCCATCCGGAGTCGGCTCGGCGAGACGCTCGAACTCGTACACCTTCATCGGGGCGAAGACCCTTTGATGAAGCGTGCTGTGCCAGACTTCGCGAACCACGAGCATCATCACACCGCCATCGAGGCGGCCGATCTCGCCGGAGATCGTCGTCCGCTCGCTCGCCTCGCGATGGCCTCGGACCCGCCTACCTCGCTTCCAGGGCCTCAGGTCGTCGGCCTCCCATACGCGACCCGGCTCCGGAGCGCGCCCTGGGCCCACCGAGGCGGCCTCGACCGGTGTGGCCGTCATCCTCCCGACTGCCGCGATTCCGACCAGGAACACTGCGACACCGGCTGCGCGCACGGCCCACCGGTGTTGCGCCACGAATCGTCGGAGTCTCCAGCCGAGCCCGAGTCCTGGCACGGTTTCGTCGCCGAGAATGCGGGCCACGTCGCTCGCCAACTCAGCGGCGGACGCGTGCCGGCGGCTCGGGCGCTTTTCGAGCGCGCGCATGACCACCGCGTCGAGCGATCGATAGCCCGGCAACTGCCTGGCGAGACCCGCGGCCTCCACGCGGTCAGCGAACCGAGCTGGAGGGGTCCGGCGAAGGCCGCGGACCAGGGCCTCGAAACTCGGGTCCCCCAGCTCGTCGATGCCGATCGGCAACGTGTCGGTGAGTAGTTCGAACAGAAGGACACCGAGCGCATAGACGTCCGACCGCGCGTCCACCGAGTCGCCCGACTCGGCCTGCTCCGGACTCATGTACTCGAGCGTCCCGACCAAGGCCCGGTGGGTCGAGCGGAGGCTCCGCGACAGCACCGTGCTGTCCACGACAGCGGCGATGCCGAAGTCGATGACCTTGACGCTGGGTGTCAGGCCTCCCGTGACCAGGATGTTCGACGGCTTGATGTCACGGTGCACGACCCCCTTGGAGTGCGCGTAGTCGAGGGCGGCGCAGACCTGTCCGAAGAGTTCCAGCCGGTCGCCCGGCGACAGACCCCGCTCGCGGCAGTGATTGACGAGGTCGTCGCCTTCGACCAACTCCATCACCAGGCAAGGAGACCGAGTCTCGTCCAAGGTCCAACCGAGAGGCTTCGCGATGTGCGGATGATCGAGCCGTGCCAAGAGCTCGTGCTCGCGCACCAGGCGCTGCTGCACCGCCTCGTTCCGCACCCCGAGATGGAAGCGCTTGATCGCGACCGATGGGCCGCCCTGCTGCGGTCGGGCCCGCCAAACGGTCGCCGAGGCCCCTTCACCCAGGTAGGCCTCGGTCGTGTATCCGTCGAAAAGGGGGCCAGCGGCTACCCCGGATATCCCTCCGCGCATGGACCGCGAGAAGTCGGCAAGGAAGTCCAGCGGGTCGTCGGGTTCGCTGTCACGCATCGCCCCACTCACTCACGTTGACCGGGTCAGTAGCACGGCGAGAGCCGCAAGCCGTTGGTCGCCCGGAGCCCCGCCGGATCCAGACCGACGATCTGCACCGCGATATGGCGACCAGCGAGAGGCTGCAAATCTAGCGGTACCGGCAATGCGAATCGGCCCCTCGAATCGAACACGATCGGCAGTTCCCCGATAGGCTGCATCGTGTCGAGGAGCACAGTGACGTCACCGAACCGAGCCGTGCCGGTACGCGTGCCGACGAGAAGCGCTCCTGCCGAACTCGGCGCGGCGCCCGACGCCTCCACTCGCCCGAGGTACGACGGAGCGCCGGCCACCTGGACCCAGTCGAGGAACAGAGTATTCGCTCCGCCGACCAGCTCGCCGTAGGACTCTCCTGCACAGAGGATGCGAACGGGCGGGAGAAAGTCACACGCACCAGGGCCTCCTTGCGCACCCATGTCGTTGCGGGCACTTCCCCGCCCTGGGGGCTGGCAGGCATCATCGAAGGCCGGAGCGGGATCGCCGGCATCGACGCAGAAGGAGAACACCGACAGCCCGAAGTCCTCAGGCGCACAACCGGCGCCCGCGAATACAGGGTTGAACGCGATATTTCCCACTCCCCCGGAGACGCCGCCCTCCACGCATGAGTAGTCGATGCTCGCGGCCCCCGCGATTTGGCTCCCTCCATTGAAATAGATAATCGAGTTCCGAGCGGACATCGAACCCGCAGCGACCTCGACCCCGCCTCCGGTGTTGCGCGCGACAGTCGCATTGACCATAGTGAGATTCCCGGAAGCCGAATATAGCCCGCCTCCGATCGCGACGAGCGGCCCCAAACCTCGCACCCGCACCTCATTGCAGGAGACTAGCGAATTACGAATCGCCGCTGCCTGGACATTGGAACCCAACTCGATGCCGCCACCCGTGGCACGCGCGCTCTGAGATCCGCAGGTGGATACAACGGTCTCCGAGTCGCATACATTGCCTCTAATGGAGCACCCCACGATATCGAATCCGCCGCTATCCCCGTAGATCCCCCCTCCCGCGGTCGCCACCTGACCACCGCACGTAAGGGTCGCCATACGGTTCGCGTAGACGGCGCATCCCTGCATAGATATCGTGCCGGCGCCGGTGGCTCGCACCCCTCCTCCGGTAAACCGACCAGGGGCGCGATTCGGATTGACCACGTTCTGACCAATGCGGCACCCCGTGACTCTCAGCGTGGCGCCAGCCCCGATATCAGCATCCAGACCTCCACCGGAGAGCAGCGAGGTGTTCGCGAGCAGATCGGAGGACTCCACGGACAGCGTACCGGACGACAGGACGACCCTGAGCGCGCCGCCTCGAGCAGGGGAACTATTCTGCGTCAGACTGCAATGGCGAATGGTCACGAACTCGTTGTTGATAATGGTGACTCCGCTGTCTCCGGCTCCCTCGATCCGACACCATTCGAGGTTGGAACCGGCTGAGGCCGGCACCGGACCCTGGAAAACGATGCTACCCCAACGACCGGCAGCCTGGTTCTGGGCCCGGAACACGATCGGCGCCGCGCGCGTCCCCACGGCTCGCATCCAGGTCGAAACCTGTAGAGTGGCCCCCGGCGCCATGAGCACCTCGACGCCAGGGTTGATCGTGAGGTTGGCTACAGCGACCGCTCCGGTCACACAATACGGCGACCCTGCCCTTGTCCAGGTCGCCCCCGTCACCGCGCCGGCGACATTCGTGCCGCACTGGGCGACAAGTGGCATGCTGCAGGTGAACGCGAGAAGACAAACGAACATCCTCGAGATGTACATGCGGATGGATCTCTCTACGGTCTTACCGGAATGCGAGCAGCGCCCGGACGGCGTGCGCCTCCGCTCCGACGCGTCATGGCGCGCCAGCACGCCACGAAACCCCTCACGGTCCGTCGAAGAAATCCGCGCGCTCCACGCGCGAGGCCACCCATTCCCGCGCAGCCTTCAGCGCCCGCTCGGCCGTGGCGATCGAGCAGCCCCGCTGGTCTGCGATCTCCTGCACGGTGTAACCACCGAAATAGCGCATCTCGATACAGGCTGCACCTTCCCGATCCGTCGCGGCGAGGCGTTGCAGCAAGTCGTTCACCGACAGGACCACCGCGGGATCGGGTAAGCGGCGATCGACGGTCTCTTCGGACAGCTCACACCGCCGCCACACCCCGCCACGCCGCAGCGACTGGGAACGTCGAGCCTGCTCGACCAACAGTCGCCGGGCCTCACGTACGGCCGAGCAACGCACATCGTCCGCGCTCCGCCAGTCGAGCCCGCGCTGCCGCTGCAGCCGCAGCCAGGTCTCCATCGCGAGATCCGTAGGCGTCCACGATCGCCGCCGTTCGCTGGCAAGCCTCCTCGTCGACACCCGCTTGATGATCTCCCAGGCCGCTCGCTGCTCGGCGGAACGACCGTCCTCGCGGTCACTGACCATCGATCGACTCCCAGAGCCGCTGGTATCCGTCCTTCACAGCCGCGGAACATAGCAAGACCAGCCGCAAGGCAGGCGGCGAAACCAACGATCTCCCGGCGTCTTTGCGACCAGGAAACCCCGATGAGAACGGTCCTTTGTCCACCCGAAACGCCCTCCATCGACGACTGCGGCCTTCCGTCGACCTCCTGCATGGCGACGCCCTGCCAGGGACAGGTTCCAATTCGGCTCGATCCCGAAGGCACGGACCGGTCTGGCGCTCCCCCGACCATCGGTCACTCCTTCCACAACCCCCACCCGAACGCCTCCGCTTTGGTCGCCCGGAAGATCGTCGAGTGCTGCTCCGTGGGCCGCAGCACGCACCGCCACTCCAAGCCTTCCGCCTTCGCCGCCTCCAACGCCTCCGCCAACGCGGCGCAATGCGGCGCGATGTCGGCCGCGCCCGAGGCCGCGAACCAGAACCGCGTGTTCGGCACCGACCACTCACGCAGCCGCTCCGGCGCCCGCTTCACCAGCTCGTGGTCGTTCCACCACAGCGCGGGGTCCATCGCCAGATACACCTGGAACAGCTCGGGGCGGAGGAACAGGGTCTCGACGACGAACAGGCCTGCGGCCGACTCGCCGAGCAGGGCGCGGCGGTCGGGGCGGACGCGGTAGCGTTGTTCGACCTCGGGGATGAGTTCGTCGGCGACGAAGGAGCGGAACGCGGCGGCGCCGTCGGTGAGCGGCGCGATGTCGGCGTCGCTGGCGACCGACGAGGGGCCGGTCAGGTCGCGGCGGCGTTGGGTGTTCTCGATGCCGACCACCAGGAGCGGCGCGATCGTGCCGGCGGCGACCAGCTCGGCGATGGTGTTGGCGATGTGCGGAAAGTCCTCGGCGAGGCCGCCATCGGGCATGTAGAGGACCGGCAGGGCAGCTTCCGACTGGGCGTAGCCTGGCGGCAGCCAGACGTTGAGGGTCCGCGTCTCGCCGAGCACGGCCGACTCGAGCGTGAAGGTCTCGTGCGCGGGGATCGGATCGGTCGGTGGCGCTTCGCCGCTGCAGGCCAGCAGGGTGGCGACACAAGCGAGCAACGGGATCGACGAAAGGCGGGGTGGCATGTGCAGGCAGACGTTATCCGCCGCCACCGCGCCTTTCAGCGCATGGCGCAGCGCACCACCGTCCCGCCAGTCGGCATCACGATCGACAGGTCGCCGGTGCTGCCGCGATGCAGGACGACGCGATGCGGCACGGTGTGGAGGCCCTTCCATTGCGTCGCGCTCGGGTTGCTCACCCAGGCCATCACCTTCACCTCGTAGACGCCGGGCTCGAGGCCCGAGATCGACCAGGACCTCGGTGCCGCACCTTCGAGGTCCAGCGCCGCGCGCTTGCCGAACACGCGCTGCTCGCCCTCCACCCGCCAGGCCATCACCGAGACCCCCTCGACCTTGGTCCGCGGGCCGAAGTCCTCGGCGGAGGGCAGGACGCCATGCACCACCCCGCGCAGCGTCGCACCGGACCGGAGCACGACCCGCAACCGCTCGCCCTCGACCCGGGAGCCGAACAGCCGCTGCTGGTAGGCGACCTGGTCGGCGTGACCGACCCGCAGCCAGAACGCGCCCTCGAGTTCACGCGGCACGTCGAGCGTGACCCGACCTTCGGCATCCGTCACGCCCTCGGCGGCGGCGTACGGCACCGCGGCGTTGTTGCGCCACATCCGGTGCTCGAACGGCACGACCGAGGCCGAGGGCGCGAGCTCGGCCGCATCAGGGGTCCAGACCCACTGCACCTTCGCCGCCGATTGCGGCGCGCCTTCGGGGGAGAACACCGTGACGTGCACCGGCATGGTCGCCGCGGCGTCGAGCGGGTCGCCGCCGAGTTCGAACGCGCTGCGGAACGGCACCTGAGGCCGGCCCGCAAAGGGATCCGGCGCCGACCGGCCCTGCCGTGGAGCCTTCGACACCGAGGATTCGGGCGCGGGTCGATCGGTCTCCACCGGCCGCCGCGGCGGCGCAGCTCGGGGATCGGCGCGGAACTCTTCCGCACGCTGCTGGACCGACGCGGACGAAGGCATGCCGCTGCGCGGCTCCGTGGCAGGACTCCGGGCCAACCAGAGCACGGCGAGCGCGAGCAGCAGGACGATCGACAGGGCGGTGGCGAAACGGAGCATGGGCGACGACGACGAAGCGGAGTGCTGTGCACTCCGGGAACCCCAAGATCGCACCATACCGGCGCGCCGCGGCTCAACGCGGCCTCCGGCCGAATCCGAAGGGGCATGACTCGCTGCGCTGACGATCGTCCTGGCATCCACTCCCCCCGGAATCCGTCGCGTGCCGCTACGGCTTTCAGGAGTCGTAGATCAGGGCTCCCGCACAGTCGCCGCCCCCCTCACGGCCGTCGAGTGACCACCCGCGCGCGGCCGTCGGAACTGCGGAACACCTCCCGGTAGCCGTCGAACGCCGGGCTCGCCTCCGCCAACGTCTCGAAGCCTTCCCACGGCGGCACGTGCAGGACCAGATACTCCGGCCGATGGCGCTCGAACCACGCGCCGAACCGGCCGGCGGCGAGGTCGGGCACCACGTCGGGCGAGACCAGGCCACAGGCGTCGACGATGCCGCGTGGCCAGACCGCATCCCCAACGCAGCCGATCTCCACCGCGCCGATCCGCGCCTCGGCCGGCGCGTGCTGGTCGAGCCACGCCCCCACCTCGCGGTAGTGCGGGTAGCTCGGCGCGCGCGCCGTGGTCCGCGGCCACCACAGCGCGACCAGGCCGAGCGTCGCCAGCAGCAACGCGGTCCGCGCCAGCCAACCGCGACTCCGTTCCCAACCGATCTGCCACGCGGCCGCCACCGCCGCCACCAGGCCCAGGTGCAGCGTGACGCCGTACCAGTGGTAGTAGGGCACGCCGAGCACGCTGTAGCCGCCGCAGACCAGCGCGATCCACGCCAACATGGCGAGCACCCGATGCCGCGCCCACGCGGCGACCGCCACCGCGACGCCCAGCAGCGCCGCGAACGGCTTGTAGCCCAGGCCGAGCGCGCGGGCGTCGAACAGCTCGAGGGAGCGCTTCGCACCCTTGTAGTAGAGGTGGCCGTCCCACCAGCCCGACTCGGCCTGCGCGCGCTTGGCGGCGAGGGTGTCGGGGAACAGCGCGCCGAACGACCACAGCGAGAACAGCCCCCAGGCGGCGAGCGGCACGCCGCAGCACAGGGCGGCACCGATCCAGCGGGGCACATGCCAACTGCCGGTACGGAGTCGATGGTCGACGACCAGCACCGGCGCGAGCAGCAGACCTTCGGGACGGGTCAGCGTCGCGGCCGCGACCAGCAGGCCGGCCAGCGCGTGCCGGCCGCGGTTCCACGCCAGGCACGCGCCGACTCCGGTGCCGAGCAGCAGCGGCGACTCCATGCCGTAGACCGACCAGAACAGCGGCGTGCTCAGGCACAGCAGCGAAGCCACCCACGACGGCACGCCGCCCGCGGTCCTGTCCGCGAGCAACGAGCCGAGGCACCAGGCTCCACCGCCGAGGCCGAGGACGAACACCAGGTCCTGCGCGCGGTGCAGGTCACCCGTGACGGCCCCGAAGCCGGCCAGCAGCAGCGTGTTCAGCGCCGAGGTCGAGGCGTTGACCGCGGCCCCCGGCTCGTAGCACCAGCCGTGGCCAGCGAGCAGATTGCGTGCGTAGCGCAGCACGATCCACGCGTCGTCGGCCGGGGCCTCGCGGACCAGCGCGGCGATCCAGGCGGCGACGGCGAAGCAGGCGGCGAGGCGGCAGGCGTCCTGGAGCTTCGCGGTCGCCACCTTGTCACTTGCGCGAGGCATCCGCGGATTGCACCCTGCCGCGGTCCGTGGGGAAAGCGCGAGTCTCCGTCCTTGGTAGGCCTGGGGCCCCGCCGAGGCTGTTGAGATCCACTCTCGACAACTTCTTGATCACGATGACGTTGCGATGACGCGCCGCATGCCGATCGGGCGGAGCATGCGCGCCATGGTTCGTCTGACGCTGATCGGAATCGACCACCAAGAGGTCGCCCCGTCCCGTCTCGAAGTGCTCTCCTCCGAGAGCGAGCGGATCCGGGCCCGGCTCGTGGATCTGCGCGAGCAGGGTGCCGTGCGCGGCGCGGTGCTGCTCTCGACCTGCAACCGGGTCGAGGCGGTGCTGGACGTCGCGGAGGGCGTGAGCGCGGAGGGAGTCGGTGCAGAAGGCGCGAGCGACCGGCTCGCCGAGGACCGGTATCTCGCCGAGCTGCTCCTCGAGGGCCGCACCCGCGACGCCGAGGGGGAACTCCCCCTGCACGTGCTCGCCGACCGCGCCGGGGTCGCCCACATGTTGCGGGTCGCCACCGGCCTCGAGTCGATGGTCCTCGGTGAGGAGCAGATCCTCGGCCAGATCAGCCGGGCCTTCCAGGTCTCCGAGGAACTGGGCCTGATGAGCCGGCCGCTGCACATGCTGCGCACCCGCCTGCTCAACGCCGCGCGCGAGCTGCGGCAGCGCACCGGCTTCTCGAAGACCCGCAGCGTCGCCGCACTGGCCGCCGACAAGCTCGCCGCCGCGGGCAAGCGACTGTGCGTGGTCGGCGCCGGCGAGACCGCGCGGCTCGCCCTCGACGTGCTGCGTCGCCGGGGCGTCGAGAACCCGCTGGTCGTCAACCGCACCCTCGACAAGGCCCAGGCCCTGGCCCGCCACTTCGGCGGCGAGGCGATGGGGCTGGCCGCGTTCCGCAAGGCGCGCGAGAACGGCGAGGTGCAGGTCGACGGCGTGCTGCTGGCGATCCACAGCCCCACTCCGGTGTTCGGCATCGAGCATGCCGCTGGCGTGAAGACCGTGGTCGACGTCAGCCAGCCGAGCGTGGTCGCCGAGGAGCTGCGCACGCTCGAGGCCTGCGCCGGCGGTTGCGAGGTCCTCGATCTCGACGGCATCGCCGCCCTGGCCGCCGAGGAGACCGCCGCGCTGCGCGAGGTCGCCGAGGTCGGGCGCGCCCAGGCCGAGGCCCGCGCCGAGCAGATCTGGGCCGACCTCGTCGACCGCCGCGCCCACCTCGGCAAGGTCGTCGACCTGCACGTGGAGAACGCCCTGTCCGAACTCGACAAGGCGCTGCGCGGCAGCCTCCAGCACCTCGCCGACGATGACCGCGACCAGCTCCGCAAGCTGTTCGAGAAGACCGCGCGCCGCAACGCCCACTTCCACCTCCGCGACCTGCGCCAGCTCCAGCCGAGCTGAAGACGGACACCTGGTGCCTGGCACCAGGTACGAATCGCCGCGCGACGGACTCGTCTTGCTGACCCTGCCCGGCTCCCACTGCACGGGCACCGACTGCAAAAGACCGGGCACAGCCGCTCCCGCTGAAATGACCGCCCCCGCAGGCATTCCCCTCCCGTGATCGTCCTCGGAACCCGCGGCAGCGACCTCGCTCTCACCCAATCCCGCCACGTCGGCGAAGCGGTCCAGGCCGCCACCGGCGAGCCCTTCCGCCTCGAGATCATCCGCACCCGCGGCGACGCGATCCTCGACAAGCCCCTCCCCCTCGTCGGCGGAAAGGGCCTGTTCACCGCCGAACTCGAAGAGGCGCTGCGCGAAGGCCGCATCGACTTCGCGGTCCACAGCCTCAAGGACCTCCCCGTCGAGGACCCCGCCGGCCTGACCCTCGGCGCCATCCCGCCCCGCGCCCCGGTCCACGACGTCCTGGTCTACGACCCAGCCCACCACGACCCCGAGGGCGGGACCCTGCCGCTCGCCGACGGCCGCCGTCTCGGCACCTCCTCCCCGCGCCGCGCCGCCGCTGCCGCCTGCCTGCGCAAGGACCTCGTGATCGCCGACGTCCGCGGCAACGTGCCGACCCGCGCCGACAAGGTGCGCCGTGGCGACTACCACGCGGTGCTCCTCGCCGCCGCCGGCCTCGAACGCCTGGCACTGCCGCTCGACGGTCTGGCCCGCGCCGAGCTGCCGGTCGACCGATTCGTCCCGGCCCCCGGTCAGGGAGCCCTCGGCGTGCAGTGCCGCCGCGACGACCAGCGCGTCCTCGACCTGCTCGCCGCGATCCACGATCCGGTCACCGCGCGCTGCGTCCACGCCGAGCGCGCCGTGCTGTCAGGCCTCGGCGGCGGTTGCTCGACCCCGCTCGGCGCGCTCGCCACCCCGCTGCCCGGAGGCGACGGCTTCCGCCTGCTCGCCGCGCTGTTCACGCGGAACGGCTCGCCCGCCCACCGCGTGCTCTACGACCGCTGCGGCGACGACCTCGACGTGCTGGTCGGCGAGGCGGTGTCGATCCTGCGCCGGCTGGCCACCGAACCGCTGCGCGACCGCCGCGTCTGCGTGGTCCGCCCCGGTGGTGAGGACTCCGGACTCACCGCGCACCTCGCGGTCGCCGGCGCACAGGTCGAGCTGGTCGCCACCACCGAAGCGCTGCCGGTGCACGCCGCCGAGGCCGAGCTCGATGCGCTGCTCGCCTGCCCGGCGTTCGCGCTCACCTCCGCGCGCGCCGTCGACCGCCTGTTCGAGGAAGCCGCCCGTCGTGCCGTCGATCTCGGCACGCGCCGCTTCTTCGCGGTCGGCCCGGCCACCGCCGCGGCGCTGGCCGGCCGCGAGGTCGTCGCCGAGGTCCCCGACGAACCAGCCGGTGGAGCAGCACTCGCCGCGCACGTCCTCGCCAGCGATCTGCCCGCCGACGCCGCGCTCGGCTTCCCCTGCGCGCAGGACCCGCACCCCGCGCTGGCCGACACCCTGCGCGCCGCCGGCCGCACGCTGCAGCAGGTCGCTCTCTACCGCATCGCGCCGCTGCCCGGCGTGCAGTGGCCGGACGCCGGTTCCTGGGACGCCCTGCTGTTCACCAGTCCCTCGGCGGTCCACGCGGCCCCTGCCGATCCCCCGCCGGCGCGCCACGTCCTGGCACTCGGCGACAGCACCGCACGGTCCCTCGCCGAGCGCGGCCTCGACGCCACCACCGCCGCGCGCCCCGATCCCGCGGCAGTCGTCGATCTGCTCGCCAACCTGCCGGCCACGACGGCATGATGCCAGGCCACCGACCCCTGCCCATGAACCAGACCAGCCAGCACGCACGGACCGCCACCAACGCGCACCTGTTCGACCGGGCCCGCGGCATCCTGCCCGGCGGCGTCTCCTCGCCGGTCCGCGCCTTCCGCGCCGTCGGCGGCACGCCCCGCTTCGTCGACCGCGCCTCCGGCTCGCGCTTCACCGACGCCGAGGGCGAGGTCTACCTCGACTTCGTGCAGTCGTGGGGCCCGCTGATCCTCGGCCACGCCCATCCCGAGATCGTCGACACCGTCACCGCAGCGGCGCAGCGCGGCCTCACCTACGGCGCGCCCCACCTCGGCGAGGTCGAGTTGGCCGAACGCATCCGCGACGCCTACCCCGGCGCCGACCGGGTCCGCTTCACCTCGTCGGGCACCGAGGCGACGATGTCGGCGATCCGCCTGGCGCGCGGCTTCACCGGCCGCGACCGCCTGCTGAAGTTCGACGGCTGCTACCACGGCCACAGCGACGGCCTGCTGGTCGCCGCCGGCTCGGGCGCGATCACCCTCGGCGAGCCCTCGTCCGCCGGCGTGCCCGCCGACGTCGCGAAGTGGACCTCGGTGCTGCCGCTCGACGACGACACGGCACTCGAGACCTTCTTCGCCGCCCACGGTGCCGAGACCGCCGCGGTGATCCTCGAGCCGATGCCGGCCAACAACGGCCTCTTGCTGCAGCGCTGCGACTGGCTACGCAAGCTGTCGGGCCTAGCGAAGCAGCACGGCACGCTGGTGATCTGGGACGAGGTGATCTCCGGCTTCCGCGTCGGCATGGGTGGCGCGACCGACCTCTACGGCATCACGCCGGACCTGGTCACCTTCGGCAAGATCGTCGGCGGCGGCCTGCCCTGCGGCGCCTTCGCCGGCCGCGCCGAGATCTTCGAGCAGCTCGCGCCGCTCGGTCCGGTCTACCAGGCCGGCACCCTGTCGGGGAATCCGCTGGCGATGGCCGCGGGCGCCAAGACCCTGGAGATCCTGGTGCGCGACGACGTGCACGCGCGGCTGAACATCCTCGGCCGCCGCCTCGAACAGGGCGTCCGCGCGCACATCGACGCGCACCCCGACTGGCGGGTCGCAATCGTCCGCGTCGGCTCGGTGTTCTGGATGGCGTTCGGTGACCGCACCCCGCCGCGCCGCGCCGACGCCATCGCCGCCGACGCGGCACAGCTCTACGGCCGGTTCTTCAACGCCTGCCTCGACCGCAAGGTCTACCTCGCGCCGTCGGCCTACGAGGTCGGCTTCCTGTCGCTCGCCCACACCGACGATGAGATCGACCGCGCCGTCGAGGTGTTCGCCGAGGCCCTCGCCGCGACCTTCGCGCCGGCGTCCGGCAGCAGGGAGTCATGAACGCCCGCATGCGCCTCGGCCTCGCCTTCGGTCTGCTGGTCGGTCTGTGCCTCGCGCAGATCGCCTGGTGGATCGTGTTCCAGATCGGCGAGACCGGCCGACTGGAGCACGCCGGCGCGGCCCTGGCGCACGGCGACGTGCCCGGCGCACTGGCGGTGTTCGAGGTCGGCAGTGGCGGCGAGCTGATCGCCGAAGCGCAGCGCCGTCGCACGATGTTCACCTGGGAGGGTGCGACGCTGGGGACCGCGATCACCCTCGGCGTGGTGTTCTTCTACATCGCGCTGCTCCGCGAACGGCGGGTCCGCCTCGACCAGCACCGCTTCCTCACCGGCGCGACCCACGAACTCAAGACCCCGCTGACCACCGTCCGTCTCGGCCTCGAATCGCTGCGCCTCGACACCCTGCCCGCCGAACGCCGGCTGGGCTACGTCGACGGCATGCTGCGCGAGGTCGACCGGCTGGAGCGCGGGCTGACCAACATCCTCGCCGCCGCCGGCCTCGAGTCGACCCGCGACCGCCCGCGACTGCCCGGCGACCTCGCCGAGGACCTGCGGCGCGCGCTCGAAGGGTTCCGCGAGCGGTTCCGGGCCGCCGACCTCACCGTCCAGTTCGACGACCCCGCATCCTGCCCGATCGACCGCGACGAGGTGGCGATGCGCCTGGTGCTGCACAACCTGCTCGACAACGCGGTGAAGTACACCGGCCAGGGCGGCCGCATCGACATCGCGCTGACGCGGATCTCCGACACCGCACGCCTCACCGTGACCGACACCGGCTGCGGGATCCCGCGCGACCAGCTCGCCCGGATCTTCGAGCGCTTCCACCGCGCCGGCCCCGAGCACATCGGCGGCACCGGCCTCGGTCTCGCGCTGGTCAAGGAGATCGTCGAGGCGCACGGTGGCGCGGTCCACGCCGAGAGCCACGGCCCGTGCACCGGCAGCCGCTTCACCGTCGACCTGCCGCTGCGCGAGGAGACCGCCGCGTGACCCGCTGGGCCCTGGTGGTCGAGGACGAGTCGCCGCTCGGCGAGATGATCTGCGACAACCTGGTCGCGGAGGGCTGGCGCGCGGAGCTGTGCAAGGACGGCGACCTCGCGGTGCAACGCCTGGAGAAGGGCGGCATCGACGTCGTGGTCCTCGACATCATGCTGCCGGGTCGCAACGGCTTCGAAGTGCTGCGCACCATCCGCGAGCGCGGCGACGACACGCCGGTGCTGATCCTCTCGGCCCGCTCCGCCGACCAGGACCGGATCCACGGTCTCGAGCTGCAGGCCGACGACTACCTCAGCAAGCCGTTCAACCTGCGCGAGCTGCTGCTCCGGGTCGCCGCACTGCTGCGCCGCGCACCCGCCAAGGCGGTCGGCGAGGACGTCCTGACGATCGGCCGCTGCCAGATCGACTTCCGCAGCCAGACCCTGACCGACGCCGCCGGCGCACAGCGCAACCTCTCCGACTCCGAGACCCGCCTGCTGCGCCTGCTCGCCGGCCGCGAGGGCGACGTGGTCTCCCGCAAGGAGATCCTCGACCACGTGTTCGGCGCCCACGCGACGCCGTCACCGCGTACCCTCGACAACCTGGTGCTCGGGCTCAGGCGCTCGCTCGAGGACGACGCCCGCCATCCCCGCCACCTGCACACCATCCGCGGCGTCGGCCTGCGCCTCGACCTGCGCACCGACCAGCCCGCGCCCTGACCCCACCGCTGACGATGGACTCCACTCGCCCGGCCCCCGCCGCTCCCAACTGCCCCTATCTCGCCGCCGCGCGCTGCGCCGAGCCGTCGCGACGCCCGATCTGGATCATGCGTCAGGCCGGTCGCTACCTGCCGGAGTACCGCGCGGTCCGCGAGCAGATGTCGTTCCTCGAGCTCTGCCGCTCGCCCGAGGCGTCGTGCGAGGTGACGCTGCAGCCGATCCGCCGCTACGACCTCGACGCCGCGATCCTGTTCACCGACCTGCTGGTGCCGGTGATCGCGATGGGTGTCGACGTGGACTACCAGCCGGGCCCGGTGCTGCAGCGACGCATCGAGTCGGCCTCCGACATCGCGACCCTGGCCGACGCCGATCCGTCACACGAGGCGATCGCAACGATGCTCGCCGCGGCGCGCAACGTGCGCACCGCGCTCGACCCGCAGAAGGCGCTGATCGGCTTCGTGGGCGCGCCGTTCACGATGGCCTGCTACCTGGTCGAGGGCCGCGGGTCGAAGGCCTGGGACGACACCCGCCGCTTCATGCATGCCGAGCCCGCGGCGTTCCAGAAGCTGCTGCGTCGGATCGGCGAGGCCCTGGAGCCGGTGGTGACCGCGCTGGTCGCGGCCGGCTGCGACGCGATCCAGATCTTCGACTCGTGGGCCGGCGTGCTGTCGGCCGACGACTACGCGCGGCACGCCGCGGGCCCCACCGACCGCCTGCTCCAGCTGGTGCGCAGCAAGGGCGCGGTGGCGGTGAACTTCGTCAATGGCGCGGCGCAGCACGTCGAGCAGATCGCCGACTCGTCGTGCAACGTCGCGGCGGTCGACTGGCGTCTGCCGATTCGCGAGGTCCGCCGTAGGTTGCCGGACGACATGGCCGTACAGGGTAACCTCGACCCGACCTGCCTCTACGCCCCCGACGACGCGCTGCGCGCCGAGGCCGCGCGGATCTGCCGCGACGCAGGAGCGATCGGCCACGTGTTCAACCTCGGCCACGGCATCCTGCCGTCGGTCGACCCCGCCAAGGTCGCGACGCTCGTCGACGAGGTCCGCCGCCACGACCACGCCGAGCCCCGCCACCCAGGAACCCGACGATGACCGACATCCGTGTCGAAGCCGAGCTGCTGGCCCGCTACGACCAGCCCGGTCCCCGCTACACGTCGTACCCCACCGCTCCGGCGTGGTCCGACGACTTCGGTCCCGACGACCACGCCGCGAGCCTCGCGCGCGCCCGCGAGCACACCGACCGACCGCTATCGCTGTACGTCCACCTGCCGTTCTGCGAGAGCATGTGCTGGTACTGCGGCTGCAACGTCCGCATCACCCAGGACCATTCGCGCAGCAACCGCTACGTCGACCACGTGCTGCGCGAGGCCGACCTGGCGATCGCCCACCTCGGCCAGGACCGCCGTGTGGTGCAGCACCACTGGGGTGGTGGCACGCCGACCTTCCTGCCGCCCGCCGAGCTGGTGCGCCTGTTCGAAGGACTCGCCGCGCGGCTGCCGCACGCCGACGACGCGGAGATCTCGATCGAGGTCGATCCGCGGGTCACCACGCGCGAGCAGCTCGAGGCGCTGCGCAGCGTCGGCTTCAACCGGATCAGCATGGGCGTGCAGGACTTCGACCCGCAGGTCCAGCAGGCGATCCACCGGGTGCAGAGCTACGAGCAGACCAAGGCGCTGGTCGACGACGCACGCGCGCTCGGCTTCGAGTCGGTGAACCTCGACGTGGTCTACGGACTGCCCCACCAGAGCGTGGAGACCTTCGCCCGGAGCCTCGCGCAGGTGCTGACCCTCGATCCCGACCGGCTGGCCTGCTACGGCTACGCCCACGTGCCCTGGTTGAAGAAGCACCAGAACGTGATCCCCGAGGACGCCCTGCCGAAGGGCCTCGACAAGCTGCGCCTGTACCTCACCGCGCTCGAGGCGTTCCAGGCCGCCGGCCACGACGTGGTCGGCATGGACCACTTCGCGAAGTCGACCGACGCGCTGGCGGTCGCGGCGTCGAGCGGGACCCTGCACCGCAACTTCATGGGCTACACCACCCGGCCCGCCGAGGACATGGTGTCGTTCGGCATGACCTCGATCTCCGAGGTCGACCGTGCCTTCGCCCAGAACCGCAAGGGGCTGCGCGAGTGGGAGAACGAGATCGCCGCCGGCCGGCTGCCGGTCGACCGGGGCCTGCGCCGCTCGGCCGACGACGAGGAGCGGCGCAGGATCATCCTCGACCTGATGTGCCGCTTCCGCCTCGACTACGAAAGCCACGGCGGCCGCGAGGCGTTCGAGCGGGTCCACGCCGAGGCGCTCCGCACACTGCGGCCGATGGCCGACGACGGACTGTGCCAGTTCGACGACGACGGCATCACCGTCACCGACCTGGGCCGGCTGTTCGTCCGCAACCTCGCGATGCCCTTCGACGCGTATCTCGCGCGGCAACGCGCCTCCGGCAAGCCCGTGTTTTCGAGGACGGTATGACCTCTGCGAGCCCCCCCGCTGGCAACGCGCCGGTCGAGATCGTGGTCGGCGGCGGTCCCGCCGGCCTGGCGCGCGCCTACTGGCAGAACCGTGGCCGCGACGAGCTGCGCACGGTGGTGCTCGAGGCCGCCGACCGACCCGGCGGCTGGGTGCGCACCGAGACCCTCGACGGCTTCACGCTCGAACTCGGCCCGCAGGGTCTGCGCCCGGACGACCCGCTCGACGAGCTGGTGGAGGCACTCGGCTTCGCGGCCGAGATCGTCGCCGCCGACCCCGCAGCCAGGCGACGCTTCATCGGTCGCGACGGCCGGTTGCTCGGCACCCCCATGGGACTCGGCGACGCGCTGCGCACGCCGCTGCTGCGCTTCGGCAGCAAGCTCCGCCTGCTCCGCGAACCGTTCGTGAAGTGCCCGGTCGCCGTCGATCCGGAGGAGTCGGTCGCCGAGTTCGTGGCGCGCCGCTTCGGGCCCGGCGCCGTGCCGCTGGTCGGCGCCGTGGTCAGCGGCATCTTCGGCGGCTCCGCCGACGACCTCGAGCTGCGCAGCGCCTTCCCGATGCTGGCACGCGCCGAGCAACAGCACGGCAGCGTGATCAAGGGTCTGCGCGCCCGTGCCAAGGCCAAGCGACACGTCCGCCAGCAGGAGGGCGACACCGGGCCGCGGCGCAAGCGGCCGGCCCTGCTGTCGTTCCGCGGCGGCCTGCAGGGAATCGTCGATCGGCTGGCCCACGAACTCGGCCCGGCGCTGCGCTGCAGTGCCGAGGTGGTTCGCGTCGCACGGGAGGGTGACCGTTGGCGCATCGACCTCACGTCCGGGACGCTGTGGACCGCCGAGGAGCTGACCCTGGCCTGCCCCGCACGCCGCGCCGCCGAGCTGCTGCGCGACCACGACCCGCGCCTCGCCGACGAACTCGCCGCGATCCCCTACGCCTCGATCGCCAGCGTGTATCTGGACCTCGACGCCGCCGAGTGGCCGGCCGATCTACGCGGCTTCGGCTACCTGCTGGAGCCCGGCGAGCGCTCGCCGATCCTCGGCGTCCTCTTCTGCTCCGACGTGTTCCCGAGCCACGCGCCGCCGAGCCGCCGGCTGTGCCGGGTGATGCTCGGCGGCTCGCGCTTCCCCGACGTCGTCGACCGCAGCGACGAGGAGCTGCGCGACCTCGCCCTCGACGCCCTGCAGCGCTACGCCGGCTACCGCGGCACCGGTCACCGGGTGCTTCGCACCGCGCGGGTCCGGAATGCGATCCCGCAGTACGTGAAGGGCCACGGGGAACGCCTCGGCCGGATCTGGGTGCGCCGCGGCCAGTCGCACAACCGCGGCCTGCGACTGATCGGCAACAGCTACCGCGCGATCGCCATGGTCCCGCAGCTGGCGCGGATCGACGAGCGGCCGGGCCGCGCGGGCGACACGGAAGTCACGCGCGCCGCCCAGCTCGAGGCGGAGTGACGGGACCGGCCGGGCGCTCGCTCACAACGTGGGTTCCCGGCCGCGCTGTCGAACTATCCGGCAGCGCCCGCACGATCTGCTGAACTTCGCGACAGCCATCACCCGATGGAGTGCCGAGAGAGAGCACCCACGGGAGACAGCGATGGCGACACAGCGACACGAGAGCAGCGAGTTCCAGGACCTGGCAGCGGCAGCACTGCGGATGGAGCGCCTCGAGCGCGCCGAGACCGCAGAGCTCCACCGTCGCGCGCGGCGCGGTGATCGGGCCGCCGCGACCCGCCTGGTCGAAGTCTCGTTGCGGCGCGTGGTGCGCGCCGTCAACCGCCAGCGCCACGCCGACGTCGAGCCGATGGAGCTGTTCGAAGCCGGGACCGCCGGCCTGTGGCGGGCGGTGGAGACCGACGTCCACGGCAGAGACTTCCAGAGCCACGTCGACGCCTGGGTCCGCGAGGCGATGCAGCCGCTGCTCGACGAGGGCACCGGCAAGCAGTTGCGGGCCCTGGCGAAGCTGCTGCACGGGCGGGAGCCCAAACCGGCGCCGGCCGGCCACGCGCCGCAGTGGATGCAGCGGGCGTGAGTCTCTGGAAACAGGGAGCTGCGCCCGGGGCGGGGAATCGCGCGAGGATCCGGGACCGGTCGGCCTGACCACGGGCCTCCGGTGCCCGTAGTCCCACGCCATGCACCGCACGATCCACCGACTCCCCGGCCTGCTGCTGGCCACAGGCCTCGCCGGTCTCGCTCCGCTGCAGGCGCAGCTCCCACGTCCGCTGGCGGAGATCGCGGCCGGCTACGCCGCGAAGATCGCCGGCTCGGCGACGCTGTTCGCCGGCCGCAGCCTCGAGTCGGTCCAGGCCGACGAGTTGGCGCCGGAGGGCGTGCTCGCGGCGGTGCTGCGCATGGTCGAGTACGAACTCGACCGCGACGCGGGTCGACTGACGGTGAGGCTCGGCGAGGTCTCACGCACCGCACGGCTGGTCCCCGGGCTCGGCGTGGTGCTGGAGCCACTGGCCTTCGAACCATCGGCATTGCCGGAGCAGGAACCACCTGCTGCGCAGGAGGGCGACGGCAACTACGCCGAGGAACCGGCGCGCGACGCCCTGCCCGAGGAGAACCTCGAGGCGCTGGACGCTGCCCTCGACGCGGCCTTCGAACACCCCGAGGCCCGCACCCGCGCGGTGCTGGTGGTCCGAGGTGGCGACCTCCTCGCCGAGCGCTACGGCAAGGGCTTCGACCGCGACACCCCCCTCGCCGGCTGGTCGATGGCCAAGAGCCTCACCGCGACGCTCTGGGCGCTGCGCTTCGCCGACGACGACGGCGAGCTACCGCTCGACGAGCCGATCCCGCTGCGCGCCTGGGGCGGCAAGCGTCCCGCGGCCGACGGTCCCGATCCGCGCCGTGCGATCACCTGGCGCCACGCGCTGCGCATGTCGACCGGCCTCGACTGGCAGGAGGACTACGCGGACCCGATGAGCGACGTGCCGCGGATGCTGTTCGTCGACTCGGCAGCGGGCGACTACGCGGCGGGCAAGCCGCAGGCCGAGGACCCAGGTACCGTCTGGTCGTATTCCAGCGGCACCACCAACCTGCTGTGCCTGGCACTGCGCGAGTCGTTCGTCGACGACTCGGCGTACCACGCCTTCCCCCACCGCGCGCTGTTCGCGCCGCTCGGCATGCAGCGCGCCGTGCTCGAGGTCGACCCGTCCGGCACCTTCGTCGGCTCGTCGTTCGCGATGCTGACGGCCCGCGACTGGGCCCGCTTCGGCCAGCTCTACGCGCAGCGCGGCGTGTGGAACGGCGAGCGCCTGCTGCCAGGTGCCTGGCTCGCAGCCGTCGCCGAGCCGGCGCCGGGTTCCGGAGGCCGCTACGGCCTGCACTTTTGGCTCAACGCACCGGTCGGCGAGGACGGTGCCGCGCCGCGCGACGGCCTGCCGACCGACCTGCTGCTCTGCGACGGCTTCGAGGGCCAACTGGTCGCGGTGGTGCCGTCGCGAGAGCTCGTGGTGGTACGGCTCGGCTGCACCCGCGACTGGCGGTTCTGGGACCGAGACGCGTTCCTGCGCGCGGTGCTCGGGGCGCTCGGCGAGTGAGCGCCCCGAAGGCCGGGCCGGGCACGCTCAGCGATACCCGCCGATCGTGGTGCGCAGTCCGTTGGTGCTGGTGAAGCCCGCCGGATTGGCCCTTCCATCGAGGACGGTGTACTGCGTGTAGAGCGCACGACCGATGAGGCTCAGGTCGACCGGCAGCGGGAAGGCCCGCGAGTAGGTGCCCCGCGCCGTGGCGGTGTAGCTCTCGTAGACCAGCGGCGCGATGTTCAGCTCGCAGCCGGTCGCGCCGAGGAAGTCGAGCAAGAGCGGCAGGCGGTTGCCGTTCCACGCCGTGTTGCTGACGCCGAGCGCCAGGGCGACCGGCGCGCCGCCCGGCGTGAGGCTCACGTTGAAGTTCACGCTCGAGCCGATCTGCGGGGTCCCGGAGCCGGAGTGACGCGGCATGCCGGCCGTGCCGGAGCAGGAGCTGCCGAACGCCGAGATGCTGCCGGTGAACGGGTTGTCCCAGGTCCGCAGCGCCGCGCGGACGCGGTCCCAGACCATCGCCAGGGTCGCGTTCGAGACGCCGTTCCGCGCCGGGATCTCGCTGGACGCGCCGTGGTGGAACGCACCGAAGGCATACTCGCGCTCGGTGACCACGCCGCTGGCGCTCTTGAAGGGCACGCGCAGGAAGCCGCCCTCGGACATGTAGGACAGACCGTTGATCCCGTAGCCGCCCGGCTTGTAGGCAACCAGCACCGCGGCGCGGAACGCGTCACGCACGTAGTTCGGCAGGCCGAGCGCGGCCGCCTCGGTGTTGATCCGGGCGCCGAGATCGGCGGAGCCCCAGGTGGGGAAGCCGAGCCCGTCGGCCATCAGCGTGTAGAACTCGTCGCGCACCGCGCCGAGGTAGCCATTGGCGACGTCGGTGTGCAGCTCGCAGATGTCGGTCAGGGTCAGTTCGTTCGGCACCGGACCGCCGCAGCCGATCACGTGGTTGACCGAGGTCCGCGACATGCCGAGCGCCGCCGCCATCGAGTTGATGTTGCCCACGCCGTAGCGGTTGGCGATCGCCAGGGTCCGGTTGTTGTCGGAGTTCTCCATCATCTTCCGCAGCACCACGTCGAGGCGCTCGGTGGTCGAGGACCCGTTGTTGTTCGGGCAGCTGCCGACGGTGCCCAGCGGCACGGTGACGTTCGCGGCGAGCGAGTCGAGGCCCAGCGACACGCGGCGCATCGCGTAGGTGTGGTAGACCGTCTTCATCAGGCTGGCCGGCTCGAACACGAAGTCGGAGCGCATGTCGGCCAGGACGCCGCCGCCGATCTGCTCCATCCGCGCACCGAACGCACCGCCGATGGAGGTGTCGAACTGGGCCCACGCGGTCCGCGTGAGGTCGTTGGCCGCGTCGATCATCACGACGTCGTAGCGCCTGCCTCCGAGCAGGAGCACGTAGCTCTCGATGTCGACGATCCGGGCGACGTTCTGCTGCAGCAGCTCGGTCACCTGCGCCGAGCTCAGCCCGTAGTAGTACCAGTGGTAGGTGCCACCGTTCTGGATCGCGATCAGGTCGTAGGCATTCGATCCGACCCGCTCGATCGAGTAGGGCCGCATCCCGTTCTGGTTGAGCACCGTGCCGATCTGGCTCGTGCTGATGCCGTAGTAGTAGCTCCAGCCGCGCGCGTCGGCGCCGGTGTTGCGGATCATCACACAGGCGAAGCGCTCGCCGGCCGGGGTCGAATAGCGCTCCAGGTCGACGAGGCGGGCGTTGTTGGTGGACAGCGCGCTGGCGATCTGGGTCGAGGTGACGCCGTAGTACCACCACCAGGACTTCGCGTCCGCGCCGGTGTTGGCAACCATCACCGCGGCGAACCGGGTCGTGCCGTTGTCGTCGTAGGGCTCGAGATCGATGAGCCGGGCGTTGTTGGTGCTCAGGGTCGAGGCCACCTGCGAGGCGGTGGCGCCGACCAGCCACCACCAGCCCTTCGCATACGCGCCGGAATTCCGCACCAGGGCCGCGGTGAAGGTGTTGGAGCTGGTGGACTCGTACTCCAGGTCGGTGATCCGCCAGCCGGCATTGATCTGGGCATTGAGCTGCGCGATGGTCCGACCGGTCAGCCATACGGCCCCGGTCGGGGTGTCGGTGTCGCGATCGTCCTGGGCGGTTGCGACGACGGCGGTCAGGGAGGCGACCAGCACGGCGGCCGCGCCGTGCGCCAGCCGGCGGAGAAGGGAAGAAGCGGATGCGGGGAACATCATCGTTGGTTCGCTAGGGGGCGGGCGGCTGCAGGCAGGCCGCCGAACGGAGGCTGCGGGGCAGAAGTCGCCCCACGCGCGGTCTTCATCCGCCGCGCGGAACCGTCGTGACGGAAAATCCGGACGCCCGTCGAACCCCTCAATCTCCTGCGGCCCGCCGCCTCACGAGCAGGTCCACCGCCGCTGCCAGCCCGATCCCCGCCGCGTAGCGCACGAAGTCCAGCGCCACGAAGCCGTCTCCCAGCACCAGCCGCCCCCCCGGCAGGTTGCGGAGCCACACCAGCCACCCGGCGTCCGAGAGCTGGCTGCATTCGACCAGGGCGGCGCTCACGGCGGCCAACAGCGTCACCACGCCGGTCGACCACGCGGGGGCCACGCAGGCGTAGCACAGCCAGACCACGACGGCCCACAGCGCGTCGCCGGCGTGCTCGGCGAGGAAGGGTCCGAAAGCACCCGGGAACCGCCGCGTCGCGAGACCGACCGCGATGGTGGCTGCGATCACCACGGCGAGGACGACGCGCGGGCGACGCCTCACAGCAGATCCTCGTAACCGTCGCGGTAGCTCGGATAGCGGAAGGTGAAACCGGCTGCCGCGAGCCGTGCGCTGACGCAGCGCCGGTCGCCCGAGCGGAAGGAACTGCTGCCGTCGTCGCGCACCGGCGTTACCCCGAGTCGCGCGGCGAGCCAGCGCACCACGTCGTCGCGGCGAGCGGGCTCGCGGTCGACGCCGACGTAGCAACTGGCCGGAGCCGACCGCGTCGCGACGTGCACCAGCGCGCGCGCCGCATCGTCGCGATGGATACGGTTGGTCCAGGGCGAACGGCCGTCGGCGGACAGCCCGATGCGCCCGGTGCGTACCGCCTCGATCAGGTAGGTCCGGCCCGGGCCGTAGATCCCGCCGAGTCGCAGCGACACGCAGGAGGCGCTGGCGTGCGAGCCTGCGAACTGGCGCAGCACCTCCTCCGCGGCCAGCATCGCCGCGCCGCGATGGTCCTCCGGTTCGGTCGGGGAGTCCTCGTCGACGTCCGAGCCGTCGGTCTGGCCATAGACCGCGGTGCTGGCGGTGAACACCACCCGCGACAGCGGCGCACCGCGCGCGGCGAGGGCATCGAGCGTACGGCGCAGGCCGTCGACGTAGAGCGACCGGTAGTCGTCGGGGCCCGCACCTCGTCCGACCGCCGCGGTGAACAGCAGGGTGTCGGTCCGGCTCGGTACCAGCTCCAGTCCGGAACCCGTGCGCAGGTCCGCGGCCAGCGGCACCACCCCCTCGGGCAGACCGTGGGGACTCCGCTTCAGTCCGGTGACGACGGCGCCCGTCTCGCGCAGCCGCACCGCCGCCGCGCTGCCGACATCGCCACAGCCGGCGACCAGCACGCAATCCATCCGTCGATCGGGGTTCGGCTCCATGGACTCCTTCACAGCAACAGCAAGGTCCCCGCCATCACCGCCATCCCCACGACGAGACCGTAGACGGAGGCATGGCCGGCACCGTAGCGCTTGGCATTGGGGATCAACTGGTCCAGCGCGATGAAGATCATGATGCCGGCCACCATGGCGTCGACGGCGCCGGTCCATTCGGGCGAACGGTGGCCGGCGAGCAGCCCCCAGGCCAGCAACGCACCGACCGGTTCGGCCACGCCGGTGAGGAACGACAGCCAGAACGCCTTGGCCCGACTGCCGGTCGCGCTGTAGATCGGCACCGACACCGAGACGCCCTCGGGCACGTTGTGCAGCGCCACCGCGACCGCGATCGCGATGCCCTGCGTGGGATCGGCGAGGCCGGTGAAGAACGTCGCGACGCCTTCGGGGAAGTTGTGGATCGCGAGCGCCACCGCCGAGAGCACGCCGATGCGGCGCAAATGCCTCGCCTCCCCCGGCTGCGTCGCACCGGCTTCCGGAAGGTCTTCGACCAACGCCGCCTCGTGGGGATTCGCCGGTCCTGGCACGATCCGATCGAGTCCGAGCGCGACCGCGACGCCGGCGAACAGCCACAGAGTGGCGCGAAGCTCCGCGTCCTCGGCCGGCAGGACCTCCTCGAACGCCTCGGTCGCCACGGGTAGCAGCTCGACGAACGATACGTAGAGCATCACGCCGCCGGAGAAGCCGAGCGACGCGCCGAGGAACGTGCGGTTGGTCGGCCGGGCCAGGAACGCCAGCAGGCTACCGAGGCCGGTCGCGAGTCCGGCCAGGGTGCTCAGCAACAGGGCGAAGCCGACCTCGCCCGTGAGCGACGTGGAATCCGCGAACTGTGTGGCGATCGGAGGCATCGAAGGGCTGTGTCGCCCGAATCAGGGCCAACCAGCCGGAGGAGTCTTCGGCTCCGATCCGCTCTGCAACAAGGACCAGAGTCGTCGTTCCGCGCGCCGGAACAGCGCCGCGGCGCGGCGGCGGTCGGGGAGAGCGGGCGGCGCCTGGTGCGGTCCGTGCTCTCCGCGCGCGGCACGGTCGTAGAAGTCAAGCATCCGAACCGCGGACCGTTCCGGATCGTGGTCCGGAGCGGTCGGGAGTCCCAACGACTGCAGCCGCGCCTCGTCGAGCAGCAGCATCGCCAGCGAGCCCGGATCCCCGGGCTCGAACCACGCGGTCGCTGCAGGATCGCAGTGCTCGCGAAACGCCGGGATGTCCGACGCCAGGGTCGGCAGGCCGAGCGCCCTGGCCTCGTCGAGGACCAGGCCGTAGCTCTCGTAGCAGATCGACGGCAGCACCGCGTAGTCCGCGGCGGCGGTCACCAGATCGGCGTGGTCGAAACGTCCGTGGAAGTGCACCGGCATGTTGGCCGAGCGCCGCACCAGGCGATCCCCGTAGTCCGGATCGCTGGCTGCGCCGAACACGTGCAGCTCCCAGCCGTTCCCGACCGAGAACAGTGCATCGAGCACGGTGTCGAGGCCCTTGTCGGGATACAGGCTGCCCCAGAACAGCAGCCGCTTGCCACGCGGTGCCGTCGGATCCGGTCGACGTTCCGGTCGCGTCAGGTTCGGCAGCAGCTCGGGAATCAGCGGACCGAGCGGACCGGGTGCCATAGCCTGCAGGCTCGCGGCGTGCGCGGCCGACGGCACGAAGCGCAGCTGCGCGGCGCGGATCTCGTCGAGGAAGTCGTCGCGGTGCATCGCGAACGCCTCGTTGCGCTCGGTGTCGCTGGCCCACGGTGGTCCGGGCGGCGGTTCCGGATCGTCGTGACCCCAGGCGCGCGGCGGCGTGGCGAGCATCGTCCAATGATCGTGCAGAGTGGTCGCGACCACGCCGACTCCGACCTTCCGGGCCAGGCGCACCAGGTCGCTGCTCAGCCGCAGCCAGTGGTGCACGTGCACGACATCGGGGCGCTCGTCCTGCAGCAGCCGACGAAAGGCATTCGACACGTCGGGGCACCACGCCTTCTCCCAGGACTCGAAGTGGAGATCCCGCCGATGCAGGGTGAACAGGGGCAGGCCATCGACCGCACCGCGCTCGATGCGATGCGAAGGCCCACCCTCGAGCGTGCCACAGACGATGCCGACATCGTGGCCGGCGCGCTGCATCCCGCGCGCCAGGGCCGCGGTGGTCCGCTCGGTGCCGCCGTGGAGGTCCGAGCCGAAGCGATGCAGTACGTGGAGGATCTTCATGGGGTCGCGGTGACTGTAGCCGGCCCCGCCCGCTCGTCCTCGCTTCTGATCGGTGTCTGGCACCGATCGGTCGGCAGGCAACGACCAGTACACCGTCGCCATCGCACCGGACCACGCCGAATGAGGCTCGGAACGCGCCGAGGCCGAGCCCCACAGACATCGGCATGCTCGTCCGCCCCGAGCAGCCAGACCATGTTGTCGAGATCGACCTCATGCACTCCTTCGGACTCCGAGAACTTGCGGAATGCCCGAAAGGCAGCCATCGGTGCCACATCGGCAGGTAGTACCGATTCGACGGACACGTTGTGGTGCACCGCGCAAGACAAGCCACGCCCGCCACGCGGATCGGGACTCCGCCTTCACCCTGACCACGGACTCACCAAGCTCGGGAATCCGCCCAGCGAAGCTGTCACGGGCTCACCCCCTGGCACGCAGCCGCGGTCCCCTCCCACCATGGGCGCCAAGATGCACTCCTCGCAGCGCATGGCTTCGAACTCGGCGACGAGGTCGAGCTTCGACGCGTGCGTGGCGCCCACGAGGCCTACCGGATCCACGGCAAGTCCACCGGTTCGAGGAACTCGGCAACTGACGAAAGGATCGACGTCCACCGAGATCACTCGCTCCAGGTGCCGGCGCTTCGCCCGTGGATCGCCAAGGGAACCCTCGATCGCGCCGGAACCATGATCCGGCGCTACAACCGTGGAACCTACCTGAACCACGACAACCCCGCTTTGGACGACTCGGGCTACGTGCGGTTTGCCAACGGCCCATCGCGCGACCTGGACACGCTGACCGAGGATCTGGCCAACGTCGGCAGGTTCTCCGGGGGCATCGGCGAGAGCCTGCTACCGCGTGGTTCGTGACACGATGAGTCGCAGACTGTCGCGAGGGCGATCCTGCGAGACTTGCGGTACTTCCAGGATTCCCTCCGGAGCCTCGCCCCACTGCGTGCTCGAGTCCCTCGGCTGCGCGCGACCGAGCGCCTTCTCGGCGCGTTCCACGCATCTCGATCCTGGATGGTCTGGGGAGCCAAGACACTCCACTTCATGGCGCCCGAGACCTTTCCGCAACCGGAAGCCTCGGTCGAAGCCGCTCTCGGCCTGCGCCGCAGTGGCTACCACGCGCACGACTACGTCGGCTTCATGGAGGCCTTCCGCGCGGCCCTTGCGGCCTTCGACGACCGACTTCCCCACCTCAGGAAGATCGACGCCCAATCGCGCCGGGCTACGGAGCCGGTGCCGGACCTCGAGATCCTGGACAAGGTCCTGTACGAGCTCGGACGGGAGAAGCAGGGGAAGTAGGCCGCTCCGCACGAATGGCCCCGCCGATGACGGCGAGGCTCGCAGCCGCGGCCTCGGGAACTCGATCGCGACGCACTCGATGGCTCGGCAAGCGCCGAATGGTCGCTCGACGGACCACGAACTGCAGCTCGCGTGCGGGGTTGTCGAAGCGAGAGTCGACCGTTCTACCAGGCCACGGTAGATCCCGCTTGCTCCACGCGCGCATGGCCCAAGGTCAGTGCCAGGTCAGTCGCCACTGCCGCGCCGGCGTCACGTAGGTCCCGGTCCCGCCCGCCGCAGGACAGAGCCCCAGCAGCTGCGAGCACAGCACCAGATCGCACAGCCGTGGATCGTCAGGGATCGGCACCGGGATCCGCGCGGCGCCGTCACAGAACGCAGCGCCGGTGACGGGAACCGGACCGAGGACGATCGGGGGCGTCGCGAACGACATCAGCAGGGGGCCGCACAGTCCAGGCACGTTGCTTCCCGGCGCCTGGCACCGCCCCGCGTTCAGCACCGCGAATGCCGAAGAACCCACCGGCAGGCCCTCGCCACGCAGTTCGAACGCCGGGTTGCCGAGCAGCGACGCACCGCCGAGGAGGTGCGTGGGGCTCGGACAAGCCCGGCACGGCCGCGCGACGCAGCCAGGCCCCTGCACCAGCGAGCTTCCGGGCAGGATGCAGAGCCCCGCGAGCGGATCGGTGAATCCGCCCGAGCAACAGCGCAGTTCGCGGATCGAACAGGTCCGCGGATCGACGCGGAGCTCGACCTGGCGGAGCCCGTCGGTGATCCACACGCTGCCGGTGCAGCCGTCGAAGGCCACGCCGTGTACCGGAACCAGCGGCGTCGTTCCGCAATCCGGGATCCGACCGAAGCAGCGCGGCTGACAGGGTGCCGAGATGCTGGTCACCCACAGCAGGTTGCCCGGGTTGGCAGGCGCGCCGAAGTTCGCAGACGCCAGGTAGAGGGTGCCGGTCACGTCGTCGACCGCAACTCCTCCGAGCGTGTGGTTGGCCGGCAACTGCGCAGCCAACGAACAGGTCTGCGGCCGCGCCGGCAGCGGGCAATCGAGCGGATACAGATGCACGCGATTGGCCGAGTCGGTGACGACCAGTTGCCGGCTCGGCTCGTACACCGCGAGCCCGGTGATGAATGCACGATCCACGAGCAGGCGTCGTGGCGGACAGAGTTCGCGGCAGGACTCGCCGTCGACCAGCACGATCTCGATTCCGTTGCTGACCCATACTCCACCCACCGTCGCATCGAACGCGGTGCCACCCGCCGCGGTCGCCTGAGCGCCGATGGGCGCGATCGTCAGCGGACAGGCGCGGACCCGGCAATTGTCGTCCTGCTTCAGCACGGTGGGACCCTGCGCGGTGATGCCGATCCGCACTGGGTCGGCCTGGGCGGGAAGCAGCGCCGTGGCGACGAACGAGACCGCGAAGGCCCATACGAGAGGAAGGGGACGATGAATGGACATGGTCCCGGCTGGAGCGAAAGGACGGATCGGCGGCAGACACGGATTCGCCGCCGATTCCGCCCGCTCACTCGCCCCGCCGCCGCTCGGCCGCAAGCCGGAAGGTCTTCCGGAACCGCTCGACCGCGCGCAGGCTCGCCCGCTGCACCGCGGCATAGCTGATCTCGAGGCGCGCCGCCTGCTCCTCCAGCGCGACTCCGGCCGCACTCCAACGCACCAGATCCCGGTCGCGCGGCGGCAGTGCGTCGAGCACCCGTGTCGCGAGGCAGAGCGCTTCACGCCGCTCGGCGACGGTGCCCGGTCCCATCCCGCTCGCCGCGGGTTCGAGCACTCCGCCCGGCAGGTCCGGCGAACGCGTCATCCGCAGCAACCGGCCCGCATCGCGACGCTGCGCGCCCCAGTACCGCGATCGATCGGCGAGGTGACGGAGCACCAGCTGGTGCAGCCAACCGAGGAACTCCGGGATGCCGCGGTAGGTGAAGGCCGACTCGGAGTCGAGTGCGCGGACCAACACACCCTGCAACAGGTCGGCCTCGGCCTCGAAACGCAGCACGCCACCGCCATGCCGGCGGATGCTCGCCAGCGCCGACTGCTGGTGGGTCGCGAGCAGATCGCCGAGGGTCGGGCCAGCGCTCATCGGGGCTCGCCCTCCGCGACGCTGCGCGAGCGCAGCACCACACGCATGCCCAGATCCGGCGCCGTGTCGGCCGGATCCAGGACGGTGTGGCCGATCTGCAGCTCCTCGGCGCGCGCGCTCCGGAAACTCCCGCCGGCGACGATCCGCAGTCCGCTCCCCGGTTCGGCCTCGTCGGCACACCACTCCCGCGCACCGGCCGCGAGGTCGAACACCCCGTACGGCGACTCGTCGATCGGATGCGAACGCACCGGCTCGATCCCGCCCTGCCCGTAGTGCTCCGCGCCGATCCACTCCGGCCGGATCTCGTTGCCGAAGACGAACGCTCGGCTGTCGCCGCCCTTGCTGGCGCGCTCCCACTGGCCGAAGGTCGGCAGCGCGAACTCGAAACCCTCCGGCCGCGGCGCGGTCTGGTTCAACCAGGCCACGTAGGCCAGCGCCGCGTGCCAGGTCACGCCGAGCACCGGCAGTTCACGGTCCCCGGCAGCGACGACCGCGCTTCCACCCTGCTCGCGAATCGCGGCGAAGCGCGGCCACGCTCGTTGCCGCAGCTCGGGATCGGCGCGGGTCACCGGATCGTCGAGGAAGCGCGCGAACTCGGCACAGGTCACCTCGGTCTCGGCGAGCAGGAACGGCGGCTCGCGCCAGGCGAACGCATCCGAGGCGATCCGGACGAAGCCGTCGGGAGTCGTGCCGGTAGGCCACAGCTCGCAGCTCAGCTCGGCGCAGCGCGCGTAGTACTCCGCGGGGTTGTCGACGTGGAACGGCAACCGCAGCTCCTCGCAGCCCGGTGCGCGGAGGATGGCGAGGTACCAACCCGGTGCCAGGGCGCTGCGTTCGATCGGCGTGGCGTCGAAAAGGCGGTCGGGCCCCACCAGATGCGGACTGGCGGTAGTGCGGAACTCGGCGCCAGGAACGAGCACCAGGTCGACGATCCCGCCGTCGCGCCAGACCCTCGCCGGCACCTCGTGCCGCGCCGCGAAGTCCTCGGCCGGCACCACGACCAGTCCATCCCCCGGTGCCACGAGGTGCTCGAAGACCGCCCCGTCGCGCAGGAACTCGAGGCACCGCCCCTCGCCCAACTCGACCGCCCGGCGCGACGGCGTCACCGCTCCGCCGTCGACCCGGAGGAGCCGGTCGCCGACCCGCACCGCCTCGCTGGCGCTCGCATCGACCAGCATGCAATCGCGGATCGCATGACCGGCAAGTTCGAGAACCACGTCGGTGCTGCGCAGCGGCCCCGCCGGCCGGTGCACGCGCAGCGCGAACTCCCCAGGCGGCCAGGGGTCGGCCGGCCCGAACGAGCGCATCGCAGCGATCCGCAGCTCCTCGCCCGCGCCGACGTCGGCGAGGCGCGCGTAGCGAAACAGATGGACCGGCACCCCCGCCTCCGGGGTGAGCACCGAGAACGCCCCATCGGCGTCGACCCGGGCCTGCCACGCGCCCTCGAGGTCGTGCTCGGCCATCCGGCTCAGGCAGAGTTCGGTCGCCGCGGCGTCGCCCGCAGCTCGCACCTCCAACCAACGCTGGTAGTGGAGCCAGGCCCAGGTGTCTTGGAGCAGCGCCGCGTCGGGGTCGAGCTGCGATGCGTCGCGGAGCGCGACCTGGCCCCGCTCGAACAGCAGCTCGCGCAACCGCAAGTGCTCGGCGTGCTGGGCCCGCAGCGCTTCGAGCTGGCGCTCCTCGCCGGCGTTGAGACCGCGGGTCTGCTCGGCGTGCGACAGCAGGTCGAGTCGGAAGCGCTGGCGCACCACTCGCTGCCGCCGCTCCTCGACCGCCGTCAGTTCCTCCCGCAGCGCCGCAACGGTCTCGGCGGCCTGCGCACGTCGGCCCGCGGCACGCCAGGTCGACCAGCCCCAACCGGCAAGCGACAGGACGACCAGACCGAGGCCCAGCAGCGCGCGCCCCGGGTGCCGCCGCACCGCCTTGCCCACGCGCGTCCACACCCGCGACGGCCGCGCCTGCACCGCCCGGAACTCGGCGATCGCTCGCAGGTCGTCGCCGAACTCGCGCGCCGAGGAATATCGACGGAACGGCTCCTTCTCGAGGGCCTTCTTCAGCACCACGTCGAGATCCCGTGCCAGCTCCGGCCGCAGGCTGCGAGGCGCCGGTGGATCGGTCGACACCACGTCGGCCAGCAGGCGATCGACGCTGTCGGAGTCGAACGGCGGCCGACCGGTCACGCACTCGTAGAGCGTGGCGCCCAGACCGTAGACGTCGGTGCGCGGCTCGACCGGGCCGAAACGCTTGTCGACCTGCTCGGGTGCCGCGTACTGCGGTGAGCCGGCGAACGACCGGGTCAGGGTCCGTTCGCCCGACTCCAGGTCGCGCGCCAGCCCGAAGTCGAGCAGCATCGCGCGGTCGCCGGGCAGCACGCGCACGTTGCCCGGCTTGACGTCCCGGTGGACCACGCCCACCTCGTGCGCCGCCTGCAACGCATCGGCCAATTGGATACCGAGGGTGAGCGCCCGCTGTACGCCGAGCGGTGCGCCGCGGACCCGCAGCTCCTCGGCCAGCAGCGCATCGAGGTTCGCGCCCGCCAGCAGGTCCATCGCCAGGAACTGCACGCCGCGCTCGGTCCCGAACCAGTGCACGCCGACGATGCCTGGATGGTTGAGCCGCGCCGCCGCCCGCGCCTCCCGCGCGAACCGCGCCGCGGCGGTCGGCGACCCGGAGAGTTCCGGCCGCAGGACCTTCAGTGCGACCAGCCGACCGAGCGAAGCCTGCTCGGCCATGTAGACCACGCCCATCCCACCCTCCCCGAGCCGGCGCAGCAACCGGTAGTCGCCGAGCATCTCGAACGGCAGGTCGGCCTCGGCGGCCGGCAGCGGTGGCCGCGACCCGCGACGCTCCACCACCTCGTCGGACGGCCGGGTGAGATCGTGCAGGGCCTCCAGCCACACCGCGTCGTCGCCGAACTCCGACGGCCTGATCTCCTCGCCACGCAGCATCGCGTCGAGGTAGCGGTCGTAGAGCGAGGCGACGCGGCTGGGGCTCGGGTCGGAGGAGGGCACCTGCAGAGTGTAGAGAGAATCGGATCCGCTACCCGCACGCCGACCGGTTCGGCTTCCTGCACGCCGCATCATCGACCGGGATTGCCCGAGAGCCTCACAGCCCCATCCGGATCTCCAATCCCTCGGAGGTCACGATGCCCAGTGGATTGGCGGCAGGATCGACGGCGACCGCCTGCGCATAGACTGATCGTGCGATCAGCACCGGATCGTTCGGCACGTTCTCGCTCCAGGTTGCGCGCGTTCCGGCGATGACCATCAGGGTCGCGAACTCGGTGCCGGCCCAGGCCCAGCAGCCGGGCATGCCGATCGCGCCGAGTTCCAAGGGGATCGGCGTGCCGAACAGGACCGTGTTGGAGCTGCCGAAGTTCAGCGCGACGAATGGGCTCGCGCCGAAGTCGGTGGCGACGACCTGCAATGCGGTGCCGAGCTGCGGCAACGACGACGGCGCGGGATCGCCGGCGAGCCTCAGCGGCGGGCTGCCGCAGGGCTGGCCATAGCTGAGGAAGCTGGCATCGCGCGGCGTCTCGACAAGCCAGGTCTCGGCATCGGGCTGGGTGAACTGGCAGAACTGCCGAACGCCGCCGAACGACAGCAGTTGGCGACGGGCATCGTGGTAGGCCATCGCATGCACGTGGCGGTAGCCGAGCGGTGAGTTGCTCAACCACGGCGACCACGACGTGCCATTCCACTCCCAGGTCGTCGTGTCGAGGAAACGGCAGGCGTCGTCACCGCCATACAGGACGATGCGCGCGCGCGACGCGTCGTATGCGAGCCGCGCGCTGTTACGCCGGGCCGGCCCGCCGGTCGGAGTGACGTCGGTCCAATCCTGACCGTCGAACTCCCAGGTGTCGCCGAAGGACAGCGAGGGAGCATTGTTCCAGCCCCCGAACAGCACCAAGGTGTTGCGATTGGGGTCCTGGGTCATGTGGAAGTAGGCCCGCGGCGCCGGCCGGGAGTTCGGCTGCAGCAGCGACCAGCTCGCGCCGTCCCACGCCCAGGTCTCGTCGACGGCGCCACCGGCGCCCGAGCCGAGCGGGGTGCCACCGAACAGGATCATCCGCCCGCTGGCGCGATGGTGGGCCAACGCGCCGCCGGCGCGCGGCCCGGGTCCGCCCGCCACCACCCGCTGACTCCAGTCGTTGCCGTCCCAGATCCACGTGTCGCCGCGCGCGATCGGCGCGTTGCGATTGCAGTTCGGGGCGTCGAAGCCTCCGAACAACACCACCTCGCGACGCACCGGATCGTAGGCCAGCGACGCCGAATGCCGCGGTGGCGGTGCAGTCGCCGGACTACGCCGGAGCCAGTCGTCCCCGTCCCATTCCCAGGTGTCGGCCAACGCACAGCCGCGGGCATCGAAGCCGCCGAACAACACGATGCGCTGCCGCTGGATGTCGTAGCAGGCGACCGCGCCGCCACGTGCGGTCGGCGCATGGATCGGAGCGGCCAGTTGCCACCCGACCTGAGCAGACAACGGCAGAGCGAGGAACAGCGCGAGCAACGGGCGAAGCGACATGGGGAATGACCTCGGGAAGGGACAGGGGCCGTGACTCGATCGACCGCTTCACGCCGAGGTTGACGCAAGTCCGCGCCCTCTGCCAGTCCCCGGGCAGGAGCGGACTCACCTGCCGACCACCACCTGGAGCCCATCCGCCACCGCGACCGCTCCGAACAAGCTCGCACCGGGATCGAAGCTCGCACCGCTGACGAACAGGCTCGCGCCCACCAGCGCCGGATCCGTAGGCAACGGCACGGTGACCAGGAGCCGTCCTTCGGCATCGGCACCACCACCGAGCGGGATCGACGGTGCGCCGACCCACGCGGTGCAACCGCCGCCCAGCGGCGTCGCCGTCCGACTCGCGCCGACCACCAGCCCCACCGGGGCATGCGGCACCGTGCGCTCGAGGCCGAGTTGGAACGCCGCATTGCCGAGCACCGGCAGACCCCGCCAGGTCATCCGTGGCGGCTGCCCATTGCTGCCCGCGCAACCGAAGCCGTAGCGGTGGACGTTGGGAATCCCGAGATCACCGAGATCCACGCGCCAGAGTTCCCGTCCGTCGGCCTCGGTGGTCGCCGCGAACAGCACCATGTCCTCGAAGGTGAAGAACTCCCCGGGGCTGCCGTACGCGACACCCGGATTCAGGTCGGCGAGTCGACGGGTGCCGGTGCGCGTGCCGTCCGAGATCCACAGCTCGCGCCCCGTCGTCGCGCCGTCGTCGCCGCTGAACAACACGTGACGGCCGACGCCGATCGCGGCGAGATTCTCGATCACGTCCTGGCCGAACCAGGGGCTGGCCCCCGGGTGGACGTCGACGAGACCGACCACGCCGCCGGCCGGATCGGTGCGCCACAAGGAGGGGCCGAACACGCCATCGTCCGCGACGAAGAAGAGCACGTCGTGCGCCGCGGTGAGCTGGCGCGGCGCGGAGTCCGCAGCGCCGGGCCACAGATCGGCTTCGAGTCGGGTGCCAGCGGGCGTGCCATCGGTGCTCCACAGCTCGTAGCCCTCGGCCGGCGTGCTCGCCGTGAAGTAGACGCGATCCCCCATCGCGACGAACTCGCCGAACGGAGTGTCCGCCGTACCGGGATTCAGGTCGGCCAGGAGCGTCGCCGTCGCCGGCGTGCCCTCGCAGCTCCAGAGTTCGGTGCCGTGCACGCCGTCGTTGCCGACGAACACCGCCCGGTCCCCGACCACCGCCAGCCGTCCGGCGAAGCCCGCGGCGCTACCGGGTGCGAGGTCGACGGCCATCCGCGTCCCCGCAACCGTGCCATCGCTCACCCACAGCTCCAGACCGGCGCCCGGCGACTGGGCCGCGAAGTAGAGCAGTCCGTCGCCGTCGCTCGCGAACTGGGTGACCAGCGAGCTGCCGTTGCCCGGTGCGATGTCGACGAACAGGCGCGTGCCGGCAACCGTGCCGTCGCTCACCCACAGCTCGGAGCCGCCGGCGCCGGCGGCCATCGAGATCCAGCCGAGTCCACGCCACGCGAACATCCCGAAGTAGAGGTTCACGCCACCGACCAGTTGCGTGGTTCCGGCGGCCGAGCCGTCGGTGGCCCACAACGCGGCATCGCGGAAGAACAGCGCCCGGTCGTGGGTGATCGGCAGCAACTCCACCGAGCCGTAGCCGGGGCCGGGGTTCAGGTCGAGCGCCAGACCGGTGCCGGCCGAGGTGCCGTCGGTGAACCGCAGTTCATGGCCATGCGCGGCGTCGATCGCGTCGAAGAGCGCCCGGTCGGCGAGTCCGACGAAGCGGTTGGGCGACGAACCGAGTGCCTCGCGCGGGTACAGGTCCGCGACCGTCGCGACGCGGCGGCCGTCCCAGCGCCGTAGCTCATGGCCGCTCGTGCCGTCGTCCGCGGTGAACAGCAGCGCACCGCCGAGTGCGACGAACTCGCCCGGCGCACTCGGTGCCGCGCCGGGGTTCACGTCCGCGATCCGGTAGGTGCCCGCCGCGGTGCCGTCGCTGAACCAGGCCTCGGCGCCACTCGACCCGTCATCGGCCTGGAACACGTAGCCGCTGCCGAAAGGCGCGAAGTGGCGCGGGAACGACGGCAGGCTGCCCGGCGCGATGTCACGCAGAAGCCTGGTCGACGGCGCACCACCATTGCTAATCCAAAGCTCCATCCCCTCACCGGGCGACCGCGCACGGAACAGCAGCACGTCGCTGCCCGGCCGGTTGACGAACTCCTCGGGCGACGAGCCGAAACGGCCCGGGTAGAGATCGCCGAGACTGGTGGTGCCGGCCGGAGTCCCGTCGGTAGCCCAGGGTTCGCGGCCAGTGTTCCCGTCGTCGGCCGAGAACGCGACGATGCCACCGAACACCGTCAGGTCGCGCGGCGCCGAACCCGCCGCACCAGGATTCAGGTCGGCGACCATGCCCGAGTTCGCCGCGTCGCCATGAGTGAACCACAGCTCCTCGCCGTGCACGCCATCGTTGGCGGTGAACAGGATACGACCACCGAGGGTCACGAAACGCGGGTCGGCGAAACGCACGCTGCCGGCTATACCTGGCCGGAAGTCGTCGACCATCGACGTGCCGGCAGCCGTGCCGTCGGTGCGCCAGAGTTCGCGCCCGTGCACGCCGTCCTCCGCGGTGAAGTACGCGGCACTGCCCAGCGCCACGAAGTTGTAGGGATTGCTGCCGAAGGCTCCCGGCCACACGTCGGCGACCCGGAACGTCCCGGCCGCCGTACCGTCGCTACGCCACAGTTCGCGACCATCCGCGGTCGTCTCCGCGGCAAACAGCAACACGCCGCCGAACGCGAAGAGCTGACCGGGCGAGCTGCCGCGCGACCCGGGCTCCAGGTCGGCGACCAGCCTTGTGCCGGCCGAGGTACCATCGGTCACCCAGAGTTCGCTGCCGTGCATGCCATCCACCGCGCTGAAGAACACCCGCGCCCCGACCGCCACCGCCTCGTCGACGAAGCCGGCATCCCCCGGCCACACGTCGCGCAGCATCCGGGTGCCGGCCGCCGTTCCGTCGGTGAACCACGGCTCCCGACCGGTCCGGGAATCGGTGACGGTGCAGAACAGGCCTCCCGGCAGCGGCACGAAGTCGCCCGGTCCGGCGCCGGGATTCACGGTTCGGGGATCGAGGTCGAGAACCTGCGACTGCCCTCGGATCGCCGGCGCGCCCCCGAGGAGAGCCGCCAGCGCCGCAATGGGGATGGAACGAAGCAGCAGACGTGCATTCATGGTGCCCCTGCAGTGACGTCGCCCGACCGCGCACACGCGGATTCCTGGAGTCCGCCCCGGAGGGCCCCCGCTGCCGTGTCGCCGGCGTAGCATCGAGGAGCCCGTGACGCCGTCCGGGCCACCCTTCGGCGAGCGGCACGGAACTTCCCTTCGGCGCGCGCCCGCCCCAGGGCCTTCGCATCTCCGTCCACCCTCGCGCCCATGAACACGACCGCCAGCCGACTCGCCCTCGCCTCCCTCCTCGCCGCGTTGTTGCCCGCCCAGCAACCGACGCTGCTCGCCGACCTGAGTCCCGGTCTGTCGGGTTCGCTCCGGACCGACCAGTCGGTCTGGCGCCACCCGAGCGGCGAGTTCGGCATCGTCTCGATCGACGATGGCACGCACGGCTCCGAACTCTGGCGCACCGACGGCACCGCCGCCGGCACCCGCCTGCTGTTCGACCACGCCCCCGGCCAGCAGTCGGCCGAGATCGCGACCTTCGGGATGGCGGTCGACGAGGAACTCTGGTTCATCGACATCCCGAATCAGCCGTTCGGCCCCGCACCGGGCGTGTGGCGGACCGATGGCGCGCGCCCCAACCCGACGCAGGTCCTCGACGGCGCCCAGCTCGGCGTGGAGAGCTTCGGCTTCAGCGGCGCAGCGGTGGACGGCGACGCGCTGCTGTTCGTGAGCCTGGGTCAGTCGCTCCCGGCCGAACTCTGGCGCGTGGATGCGCAGGGCAACCACCAGACCCTCTGGACCGTCCCGGCTGCGGCCTGCTGCGGTTATCCCTACTTCCTCGACGCGCTGAACGGCACCGCGGCCTTCGTCGATGGCAGCAATGCCCTGTGGATGACCGACGGCACCAGCGCCGGGACCGTGCGCCTCGCCAGCGGGCCGACCATCCCCTACTTCGGCCGGGCCCTGGGGGGCTACTTGGTGCGCGAGACGGTCACCCTCCCCGGCCCGGTGACCGGGACGCGCGTCTCGGTCTTCCGACCCGGCAGCCCGGCCATCGTCTTCACCTACCCGACCCAGCGGCTGGTGGCCTACGGCCTCGGCAACGAACTCTGGGTGATGGTCGACGACCGCGACCTGCTGGTGGTCGATGCCGCGGGCACGAGCCGACAGATCGGCACCTTCGTCCCCGACGCCGATCCGCAGGCCCATCGCAACCTCTTCGGGTTGGTGAACACCGGGGCTCGCAAGATCTTCTTCGCCGACGGCGGCAATGGCGCGGGCCGCGAGATGTGGCGCAGTGACGGCACCGCCGCCGGAACCGTGATGGTCGCCGACCTGCAACCGGGTGCCGCCGATCTGCAGGTCGACTTCGTCCACCAGGTCGCCAACCGGATGGTGTTCTGGGCCGATACGCCAGGGCTCGGCAGCGAGCCGTGGAGCACCGATGGCACCCTGGCCGGCACCGTGCTGCTCGGCGACCTCGAGCCCGGCGCCGGGTCGTCGTCGACGATCTATTGGTTCTGGCCGACCAGCAACAGCGCGCTGCTCGCGATCCACACCAGCGCACACGGCCTCGAGCCGTGGTTCTGCGATGGCACCCCGAGCGGCACGCGTCTCGCCGCCGACATCCGCCCCGGGCCGGCCGCGTCGCTCGTCGTCGACCCGTTCTCGGCGCTGTTCTTCGGCAGCGTGGTCGACGACCGCGTCCTGTTCCCCGCCAACGACGGCACCCACGGCGTCGAACTCTGGACCGTCCAGCTCCCCACCTACCAGATGCCGCTCGCCCAGGCCGAGTGCGGCCGCGTGCACGACCTCCAGCTCGGCGGCTGGCCGCAGCTCGGCGGCGCGATCGAGCTGTCGTTCACCGGCCTCACGCCGAACGACCGCGGCGCGGTGGTGACCTCGCTGCCCGCCGCCGCGGCGATCACCACGATCGAAGGCTGCGGCCTCTACCTCGACGTCGCGTCCGCCCTGAGCGTCGGCGCGGTGGTGCCGAACGCCGGCGGCACGTGGTCGACCGCGCTGAGCGTGCCGAACCTGCCCGCCCTGGTCGGCGCGCAGCTGGTATTCCAGGGCGCACTGCTCGACGCGACCTCGCCGACCGGCTTCCGACCGACCCAGGCCTGGCGGTCGACGTTCGGGCGCTGATCGGTTCGGGACGATCTGTCTCCGATCGGTGTCGGACGTCACGCATGGTCCTCGGCAACCACGGCCGGGCTTCGCGGCACTTGCGTTCCCGGCGGCCGAGGAGCCCATTCGCGCATGCGGCGCGCAGCTTGCCAGGGCGCGGCCATGGCACCCCCTCTCCCTCGCCGCGCGGCCGGTCCGCGCGATCCGCGCCGTAGCCAGCCGTCCTACCCGGCTCTGCTGTTCGCCACCGCGGCCGCGCTCGGCGCACCCCTCGCAGCCCAGGACTCCCCGGCCGACTCGCAGGATCCCGCGCCGATCCGCGTCGGCTTGCGCGCCCGCCTCGGCGGCGCCGACCGGCTCACCTCGCTCCGCTACATCGGCGGCTTCGAGACCAAGACGCTGCTGCTCGAGACCCTGGTCCGCCGCGGCCAGGATGGTCGGATCGAGCCGGGGCTCGCGTCGCAGTGGGCCGTCGAACCTGGCGGCAAGACGTTCTCCTTCCAGATCCGTCCCGGTGCGCAGTTCCACGACGGCACGCCGGTCACCGACGAAGCGGTGTGCGCGCACTTCCGCCGCTGGTTCGGCCACGAGGAACACGACTGGCTGCGGGTCAATCGGCGCATCGAGAGCGTCGAGCCACTCGGCGAGGGCCGCTTCGCCATCCACCTCGACCGGCCGTACGCGCTGCTCGAGGACCTCGTTGCGATCAACCCGTGCGCGGTGGTGGCACCGAGTTCGACCGACTGGGAAGGCGAGTTCGTCCGGCCGATCGGCACCGGACCGTTTCGGTTCGAGGCAGCCTTCGACAACGGACGCCGCTGGCGGCTGCGCGCGCTCGAAGACACCGGACCGCGGATCGACGTGACCTTCTACCCGCGCGGCCGCGACACGACGCCGCTGGACGACCTGATCCGCGGCACGATCGATGCCTTCGCCGGCGGCTGGGACGAGGACCTGCCGGCCGAGCGACTCACCGAGATGGAGCAGGATCCGCGCTTCGCGGTGACCACCGCGCCGGGCTCCTCGGTGGTCCTGCTGACGTTCCGCTTCGACGAGGGCGCCACCAGTGATCCAGCGGTGCGTGCGCGGATCGCCCGGGCGATCGACCGCGGCGAACTGATCCGCATCGTCGAAGGTGGCCGCGCCGACCTCTGCACCACCTGGGCGGCGCCGAGCGTGGGCTTCTGGCCGAAGGGCCCGGCGACGCCACGGATCCTGGCCCGACTCGGCGCCGGCGGACGCTGGACCGAGGCAGGCACCGGGTCCGAGGAAGCGGACGCAGACGCGACGCCGATCGCGTTGACGGTCAGCGGTGGGCGCGGCGGCCGCGCGGCGCGGGCCGCGCTCGAGGTCGTCGCCCAGCTCCGCCGCGCGGGGTTCGACGCCAGCTACCTGGCACCACCAGCGCACCTGCGCGAGGCCTCGAAGACGGTCGTCGACGCGACCTCCGCGGTCCGCCCGCTCACCAGCGAGTCCGGCGAGATCCGGGCCCGCTACCGCGACGAGGCGCACGCGCGTCAGGGCCGCACCGACGTGCGCGTCGAGATCACCCACGGCATGCCCTACTGCCCGCACCAGTCCCTGGTGGCTCGGTTTGGCATGAAGGGCACACCGCCTGCGGCGCCGAAGGGCGCGCCCCTCGAACTGGTGGAGCTGGTCGAAGAAGCGGCAGCCACTGCGCTCGAGGCGGATCGCCTGGAGGTCTACGCGCGGATCCAAGCCCTGATGGACGAGCAGCACGTCGTGGTCCCGCTCTACGCCCCGTGGCGCGTCGCGGTGCATCGAACCGGCATCGAGGGCATCCGCCTGGATCCCGATGTCTACGCGGTCGACCTGACGGGACTGCGATGGGCCGACGAGCGCTGATCGCTGCGTCGTGAAACTCGCGGCGCCGACGCGCGAGCAATCGTCCGAACCACTACCGCGAAGAGCGCGGCTCCGCGGCCCACCACTGCGCACCGAGCAACCAGCGGATGATCAGGACCACCACCACCAGGGGCGCGAGCAGGGTGAGCAACCAGCCCCAGCGAGCCATCCAACCGCCCGCGCTGATCGTCGACTTCGGCGCGCGCGTGCCGAGCGGCACGGAGTCACGGAAGCGTGGCCCATCGGGATCTCCGGCGGCAACCTCGACGGCCCGGTCACTCGCGACCGCCGCGAGACCTCGTCCGGCCACGCCGCCATCCAGTCGCGCGCCCGCCGCGCGGCGCGGCACCGGCTTCGGCAACGGCGCGCCGAGCTGCGCCGCGGTCTTCACCACGGTTCGCCAACGTCCCATCGACCGGTGGTCGACCAGATGCCGGACGTCGGCGACGACCTCGACCTCCAGGTCGAAGTGGCCGTGCAGGAGCGCGCTCGAGAAGGTGACGGGCACCGGCACGACCCTGGCGGTCGCCTGCTCGTCGACCGGCATCGCGCCGGTGCTCATCGACTCCACGCCGGAGCCACTCGCGGCGCGCACCGCGATCCGCAGATCCCCGAGCGCGCGCCCCTCGTGCGCTTCGAGGATCACGTGGACGACTCCCCGCTCACCGGGAGCGATCCGACGTGGTGAGACGACCGCCTGGATCCGCGCATGCCGTTCGAGTCCGTCAAGGGTGCGCACGCCCTCGGTCCGCACCGGCCTCGGACGCAGCTGCGCGGAACCGGAGGCTGCCATGGGCGGGTCCATGCTCGGATCGCCGCTCTGTGCCCGGGCCGCCGACGCGCCGAGCAGCGCGCCGAGCAGCATGGCCATCAGCCGAGCGAGGAACGAACCAGTCTGCGTGGAATACTGCGACATCGCGAGCCCAGGCTGCAGGTGATCAGTTGATCGAGAAGCTCAGGCCCGGCGAGCCGCTGAGCGTGCCGTCGCGCTCCTGGGTAAGGATCTGCGCGTAGAGGGTCGCTCCGACCAGGTTCTGGTCGTTGGGGATCGGCAGGGAGAACGCCAGCGGCGGGAAGCCCGGACCGACCACGGTGGCCAGCAGCGAACCGAGATCGACCCACACGTCCACGCCTTCGACCACGAACGGGGCGTCGTTGCGGGCCAACGACAGCAGCGACAGGCTCATCGAAGCCGGCATGGTCGACGGCACGTCGAGGGTCACCGAGAACGACTGGTTGCCGACCAGTGGCAGGCCGCCGGGATTGGGCGCGAGCACCCACGGATAGTCGGACACCGTCCCCGACCCATTGCCGAACACCGCCGGGTTCTCGTGGACCGCGATGCCCGACGGCGTCGCGAAGCCGGGCGACGACAGCAGGTGCTCGGTGCCATTGGGCTCCATCCAGAACACCGAACGCGCCGGGTTGCCACCGGAGGAGCTGACCAACGCGAAGTTGCCGGTGACCGCCTCGTTGGCGATGCCATTCAGTGCGCCATTGGTCTGGGTGATCTGGTTGACCGCCCCGGTAGAGACGTCGACGCGGAACAGCGCGCCATTGGCGTCGAGCGTCGTGACCAAGAGCTCGCCATTGTTGTCGAACGCCATGTTCGACAGGCCGGAAGGCACCGACGCGACCAGCGTGGCCGCGCCGCCCGCCGGCAACGGCACCCGCCAGATGTCGCCCTGCGTCGACGACACGTAGGTGCCCAGGTACGCGGCGCTGGCGTCGGGAGCGAGTGCCATGCCGTTGAACACGTCGACGATCGACGCGCCGTTGCTGATCGGGATCGACGACACCAGCCCGGTGTCGAGATCCACGGTGCCGAGACCCTGCCAGCCGTAGTTGGTCGTCAGGTAGTTCCGCAGCGGACCGGCATCGACGTCGGTCGCAGCCACGAGCACCCGGCCGTCGGGCAGCAGCGCCATCTGCGGGATCTCCCCGCAGCACGAGCCGCCGGTGCCGACGCTGAACGAGGCGTCGAGCCGCACCTGGTTGCCGTCGAGTTCGATCAGATGCAGGTCGACGCTGCCGCCGACCGGGGCCCGCTCGCCGACGAGCAGCGCGCCGTCGGACGTGCGGTGCAGGATGCAGCTCGCGCCGGTGACGATCAGGTCCCCGCGCAGACCGGTGATGGACGTCGGCGTGTCGGGGTTGCGCGGGTGGGTGAAGAAGATGCCCTTCTGCAGCTGCGGTGCGCCGCCGAAGGTGCCGAACACGTAGTGGCCCTGCGGAACCTGGGCGGAGGCAGCGCACGCGAGCGCCAGCGAAGCGAGGGGAAGGACGAGTCGATGCTGCGTCATCGTAGGTCGGGATCGTTCGAGAGAAGGGATGTCGAACGTCGGTCGACACCCGAGGGGGTTGCGGCGCCGCCGAAGGCAACGCGCGTGCCCGGACCGAGTGCTCGTCGCCTTTCGCGCCTTGCGCGTCGCGATCCGCATGCGGATCCTGGCAGGATTCGTCGCGCTGTCCGATCGGTGCGACAGGTTGCGCATCCGCGCACCGATCCTCGCTCGGAACACGTGTGCCGCATCGGTGACCGGACCCTACCCAGGGCGCGATCCGAGTCGCTTTACAGCGCGTCATGTTCTTGTTGAGCTGAGCGCGTGAAGCGCAGCCCCGTCGTACCGACGCCCCTCGCCCTGCTTCTGTTGCACTGCATCGCGGCCACGCTCGCGGCGCAGCAGTCGGCGGACGCCGCACATCGCTGGAGCCTCGCCGAAGACCTCCGCGAAGCGCGCGACGAACGGCCGACCTTCGCCCAAGCCGTGGTGGAACTCGGCGACGGCGGCACCGGCTGCCGGCTGCGAGGCGGACTGGTGTGGACCACGCAGACCGTGGTCCGCGACCGCTTGATCTGGCTGGCGACCTCGACCGCGCAGCGAGACCTGCTCGCAGACGGCTTCGCCGCCTGCACGGCAGCCGAGGAACTCCGCCTGCCCGGGTTGGTGGCACGCTCGCTCAGGTCGACTGCGGACGTCAGCGCACAGATCCTCGCAGACCTCGACGCGACCGATCCGCTCGCGCGCGAAGCCACGATCGCCAACCGGCGCCGCGCGCTGTTGGACGAACTGCTCGCCGGTACTCCCGCCGAGCATCGCGTCGCCACCGAACACCGCATCGTGCCCTGCGGCTCCGGCTTCCGCCTGCAGACCTGGCGCGTCCACGACGACGTACGCCTCGTCGCGACGCCGTCGCTGGAACTCGCGACTTTCGGCCTGCCCGACGACGGCTTCGGCCATCCCCGCCTCGCGGTGGACTTCGCGCTGCTGCGTCTCCACGACGACGAGTCCACTGCCAAGGACGGCCTCACGATCCGCGCCGCCGGGCCGCAGGAGGGCGAAGTCGTCCACGCGCTGGGCTTCCGCCGCACTCCCGACGCGCCGACCACCGCCGCCGAACTGCGGTTCTGGGACTCGTTCCAGGGCCCGCGCCGCCTCGCCGCCGCCCGCGAGATCGAGGCCCAGGTCGACGCCCGGCGCGCGGCGCTGGCGACGCGCCGGCCGGCCCCCTCACCGGCCGACCGGCTCGCGCTGCAGGCGGTCTGGTTGGCACGTTCGATGGAGCGCCGCGAACTGGAACTCCGCGCCGCGGCACTCGATGCCGAGCACGCGACGACCGAACTCCGGCATCGGAACGCCGCGCTGCGTTCGACGACCGCCGGGGCCGCCGCGCTGGATCGTTACGAAGACCTGCTCGACACCCGTCGCCACTTCGCCGAGACCGGCGTCGACGAAGCGGCCCTGCACCGCCTGCAGCGCGACATCACCGACGCCCGCCGGGCCCTGCAGGCAGCACGGGCACTCGGTCCGGAGGCCAGCCTCGCCCGCATCGCCTCGGGCGAACCGGCGGCCTCGCGAGGCGCGGTGGCCGGCCGCCCCTGGAACGGCACCATTGAGCCGTGGTGCCGGACCCTCGCTTCGCTGCTCGCGCGTGACCTCCAGTTCCACGGCGCGCCGCCGCACCGGGCGGCCTGGCCGGGATCCGAGCCACCGACGCCCGAGTCCGCCCTCGCGACCCGCCTGACGTTCCTCGTCGACACCGGCTTCGACGCCGGACTCTGCGGCGGTCCGGTGGTTGCGGCCGGAGGCGCCTGCGTCGGACTGGTGATCGCCGCCGACGCAAGCGCGACCGTCCACGGCTGGCTCGACCTCGCGCCGGGCATCGGCCGGACGGCCTGTCTGCATCCCGACGCCGTCACCGCGTGGCTCTCGGCATCCGGGACGGCAGAACACGCGCTTGCTAGTTGGCTGGCGGCAATCGGGAGCTGACGATCGTCCCGGCATCCACCACTCTCTGGAATCAGCGCTTGGCGCGCGGAATCCAGACGGTAGTAGATCAGCTCAGGACCACGCGCTCCTCCCGGGCCCCCGGTGCCGCGGTCCGGCCCCCCCCCTGCCCGGCCCACCCGACGCCCGCCATGGCCTCGCTGCCGCACCACCTGCAGAACCGACTCCACGAGAGTCAGCAACGGCTGGCGCTCGCGCTGCGCGCCGGCGGCATGGCGGCCTGGGAATGGACCGGAACCGACGACGTCTGGACCGACGACCTCTACGACCTGCTCGGTGTGCCAAGGACCGAGAAGGCCTCGACCGCGCTGTTCTTCAGCCGCGTCCATCCCGAAGACCTGGTGACCCTGCAACAGGACTGGCAACGCGCGGTCGCCGGTGAATGCAGCTATGAGAGCGAGTTCCGGATCGTCCGCCCCGACGGCGCGGTGCGCTGGCTCAGGGGAGTGGGCGATCTGGTGCGCGACGCGGCCGGCGAAGTGATCCGGATCTACGGTCTGAACTGGGACATCACCCGCGAGAAGGAGCTGGAGGCGGAACGGGAACAGCTACGCCAGCGGGCCGAAGCTGCGGGCGCCGCCAAGAGCGAGTTCCTCGCGACGATGAGTCACGAGATCCGCACCCCGCTGACGGCGATCCTGGCCTACGCCACCCTGCTGCGGCGGCACGAGCGGGACTCGACCCGCCTCGACTACGTGCGACGGATCGAGCGCAACGGCCAGTCGCTGCTCGACATCGTCAACGACATCCTCGACATGTCGCAGATCGAGGCCGGACGGATCGAACCCGAATGGGGACCGGTCGACGTCGAGCGCTTGCTGCGCGACGTCCACTCCACGATGGAGGTCCGGGCCGCGCAGCAAGGTCTCGCGCTGTCCGTCGAGATCGACGACCGGATCACGAACCCGATCCGTAGCGACGCCAAGCGCCTGCGCCAGATCCTGATCAACCTGGTAGGCAACGCCCTGAAGTTCACCGAGCAGGGCTGGGTCAAGGTCGTCTGCCGTCCGGGTCGCGGGATCTCAGAACTCGAGTTCCAGGTCGTCGATACCGGCCCCGGGATCGCGCCGGAACAGCTGGACCGGCTCTTCGAGCCCTTCGTCCAGGTCGAACAGAGCGCCACGCGTAGCTACGAAGGCACCGGCCTCGGCCTGACGATCGCCCGCCGCTTCGCCGTCCTGCTCGGTGGCGATCTCACGGTGGAGAGCCGAGTCGGGCGCGGCAGCACCTTCACGTGCACGATCGACGCCGGGGCCGACCGGACCGCCACCGCGTCACCCGTTCACGATCCGGGATCCGACCGAGGGCCCGTGGCGAACGCATCTCCCGCGCTGGCTGCCCGCGTCCTCGTCGTCGACCACCTCCAGGACAATGCCACCTGGATCGCCACGGTCCTGCGCGAGTCCGGTGCGCAGGTCGAGGTGGCGGACGACGGCGCGACCGCGCTCGCCCTGGTCCGGGAACGTCCGCCCTTCGACCTCGCGATCCTCGACGTGCAAGAGACCGGCGTGGAGGAGACCGACCTGGATGGTTTCGGGATCGCGCGCCGACTACGGGAGATCGGCCAGGAGATGCCGCTGATCGCCCTCGCCGCCGAGGCGCACGCCTCGCACGACCTCAGGCACCGCGCGCGGCAGGAGGGCTTCGGACGGCTCCTCACCAAGCCCGCACATCCCCGAGCGCTTCTGGCAGCGGTCCGCGACGCGCTCGCCGGGCGTGGGTGACGCCGAACGAGCCGCCGCTCCGGGTCAGGCGTTCGCGCTCACGGGCCGGACCGGTTCGGCATCCGGTGGGACCGCACCACGCTCTGCACCAGCGCTGCGACCTCGGAGATCGCTTCGGGCGAGGTGTCGAGGCGCTCGAGCGCACGCTCGACCTCGCGCAACCAGGTGTCCTCGTCGTCGCACCAGTCGACCGCGTAGACCACCGCGGCGACCCGCCGCGCTGCGTCGCGTGCCGCGTCCTGGTCGGGCCGGTCCCGCACCCAGCGTCGCAACGCCCGCTCGACGTCCTCGCGCAGCGCCGCGGCCGCCGCCCGGTCCACCGCCTCCGCGGCCCGCCCCGTCTGCAGCTCGCCGACCACGCCGGCCAACGCCGTGACCGCGCGGTCGTGCCGCTTGCGCGCCCCCTCCTCGCTGGTGCCGAGCACCCGGCCGAGCTCTGCGAACGGGATGTCGAACTCGCGGCGCAGCAGGATCGCGATCCGCCCGGAGGGAGGCAGCAGCTCGATCGCGAGTTCGACGAGCCGCTGTTCCTCGTTCCGCGCCGCGTCGCGACTGGGCGTGCCGACACTGGCACGCCGCAGGTCCTCGCCACCGACATCGGAACGGCTGCCGAAGCCGACCTCCCGCCGACCGTCGCGCCGCTCGGCGATCGCATACTCGAACGCGTCGCGCAGCTGGTTCTCGACGATGCGACCGAGCAACGCGCGGAACCGCTTGTCGTCGAGTTCGAGGAGCTCGGGTCCGTAGCGGATCGCGCGGACCAGCGCCTCCTGCACGTAGTCGAGGGTCTCAGCGTGCCGCCGCAGGAGCGGACCGAGCCGCCGGCGCACGAACCCCTCTACCCAGGGCTGGTGCCGACGCAGCAACTCGCTCAATGCCGCGTCGTCGCCGTCGCGGCTCCGGCGAGTCAGTTCGACCGAGGGTTGGTCCTTCATGGCATCACCCGGCGCGCCACGCGCACCCCGACCTGGTTCACCGCGGCGCCGATCTGCGCGGAGTTGCGGTTCGCGCTCCGGCACTCGCCGGCCGTCGACGCGAACGACCCGCCGCGGATCACCCGTTCCGAGGCGGGTGGGTCCTCGTCGGCTCGGTGCCCATCGCCGTCCCGGGGTGGGTCGTCGCGGTACGACGGCGCGTAGCGGTCGAGGCAGAACTCGAACACGTTGCCGCAGACCCAGTGCAGTCCGAAGCCGTTGATCCGACCGCCGTCGGGCGGCGCGTACATCGCATGGCCGTCGTCGAGATCCGGCCAATCGCCTGGCTCCTTCCGGCCCGGCAGCAGAGACGCCAGTCTTCGGTCGGCGATGTTCAGGGCGAGACCGTCACGGCGCAGGCTCTCGCGGTCGTCCCCGGTCCACCATCGGGTCGTCGAACCGCCGCGGCAGGCGTACTCCCACTGCGCCTCGCTGGGCAGGGTCAGCCGGTGGCGGGTCAGCACCGCCGTGGCGTCGCGCCACGACACCGCGTTGAGGGGCTCGGTGAGGCGTTGGCCGCCGAAGTGGCTCGGCGCGGGCGCGAGGCCGGCGAGTTCGGCGAACATCGTGTGGCTCGGGTCTTCGCTCCCCGGCGCCAGGCGTCGCCACTGCGCACGCGTCAGCTCGTGGCGGGCGATGAAGAACGCATCCAGGCCGACCAGGAACCGCGGCTGCTCGTCGGCCTGTGCGAACGCGTCGGAGCGTGGCGAGCCCAGGTCGACGTCGCCAGGTGGCACCAACACGAAGACGATCCCCGACGCGTCGGTGACCCGCAGCCGACCGTCCGCGTCGTAGTCGGCGGCGGTCGGGACTCGCCACTCGGCAGCGCCCGAGGCGAGGTGCGCGAACTCCCAGAGCTTCGTGGCAGGGTTCCTGCCGATCGGCACCAGGCCGAGCTGCGGCACGAGCGGCGGCATGTCGGCGTAGGCCGCGTTCGCGGTGATCCCGTCGGCGCGCTGCAGCGCCGTGCGCGCCGTCTCCCAGAGCTCCGCCGGAGCCTCGAGGCTGCGCTGCTGCAGCGACGCGGCCCATGCGGCCCGAGCCTGCACGCGCGGGAGCACCTCCTCGGACAGCTCCTCGAGGCCCGCGACCAGTCGCTGCAGATTGCCATGCAGGAACTCGTCCTCGTCGGAGCCGAACCGCGGCGAGCCGCTCGCGGAGTAGGCCGCCGTCGCCCGCACTTCGTCGAGAGCTCGCCGGGCAGGTTCGAGCATCGCGGCGAGTGGCAGGCCGTCCCGGTCGATCCAGCTCCGCAGCGCGTCGAGCTGCTCGGGCCAGGCAGGGAACAGCTCGGCCTCGCGCTCCAGCGCCCGCTCCAGCCGCACCAGCGACGCGACCCGCGTGTAGCGCAATCGCGCCTCCCGCTCCGCCGCCGCGAAGCCGAGGCTGACCACGGTCGCAGCCACCAGCAGCAGCAGGATCGCGAGCGTCACCGCCACCAGGCGACCGTTGCGTCGCAGCGCGCGGCGCAGCAGGTAGCCGCGAGAGGGTCGCCGCGCGCGCACCGGCTCGAGTCGCTGGGCCCGACGCACGTCGTCGGCCAGCGCCGCAACGTTCGGGTAGCGCCGCTCGGGATCCCGGGCGAGCGCATGCCAGATCACGTGGCCGAGGTCGCCGCGCACCTGGCGGCCGAGCGCGGCCGGACTGAGCGACCGCCGCCGCGCGAGCTCTGCGCGTCGCTCGACCGTCAGCCGCGACCACATGGCACTCGGCCGCATCGGCTCGCGGTCGCCTGCCGCCCCCGCCGCCGGATCGAACGGATGCACTCCCACCAACAGCTCGTGCAACAGGATGCCCAGCGCGTGGACGTCGGTGCGGATGTCGACCTCGCGGCCGGGCTCGAGCTGCTCGGGACTCATGTAGTCCGGCGTGCCGACGATCGCCGCCGGCGCGGTCAGGGTCCGCTCGGCCAGCGGCTCGTCGAGCGGCTTGGCGATCCCGAAGTCGAGGACCACCGCGGTCGCACGGCCGTCCCGCTCGGTGACCTGCACGTTCGACGGCTTCAGGTCGCGATGGATCAACGCACGTTGGTGGGCGTGGTTGACCCCCTCGCAGACCTCGAGGAACAGGCGCAACCGCTCCGACGGAGCCGCGCAGACCCGATCGCAGTGCACGGTGATCGGCTCGCCCGGCACGAACTCCATCGCCAGCCACGGCAGGCCGTCGTCGGTCTCGCCGGCCTCGAGGACCCGCGCCACGTGCGGGTGGCTCATCCGCGCCAACGCCTGCCGCTCGGCATGGAAGCGCGCCAACGTCTGGCGGCTCTCGCGACCCAGGCGGATCCGCTTCAGCGCGACCAACCGCCGCACCGGCTCGCGCTGCGCGGCGAGGTAGACCACGCCCATCCCCCCGGCGCCGAGTTCGCGGAGGATCTCGAACCCGGCGATCTCGCGCGGCAGTTCGGCCTCGGCCAGCCAGCGCCCCGCGCGTCCCGGATCCGCGGTCGCGGTCGGACCCCGGTCCTCCAGAGGATGGTCCAGAGGCCCCACGAGTTCCTCCAGGGAATCGAGCAGCGCCCGGGTTCCGGCACCGGCCAGCAGCGGCTCGAGGACGTCGCGCAGCTCGGGATGCAGGTCCAGCAGATCGCTGTCCACGGCGCCGGGGGTCTCCCGGTGACGGCGCAGCAGATCCATCGCGAGCTGCAGCCGGAGCACGGGGTCGGGCGAGCGGTTCATCGCGGAGTCGAGGATAGCCAGGGCGGAGCGGCGTCGCGGGAATTCGCGACGCGCCGCGTCCGGTCGCGCACGCAGTCCCGTCCGAGGGGAGGAACCCATTCCCACGAAGACACCATGAATGCACGCCGACGCACCGTCCTCCTCGCCGCCGCCATGCTCGTCCTGCCGATCCTCGCCGCTTGCGGCGGAGGCGGCGGCGGTGGAGACCCTCAGCCCCCCGAGGTCGATCTCTCGGGAAGCTGGGAGATCACCGAAGTCGTCTCGTCGTCCACCAACCAGTGCGACGATGGACCGCAGGCGCCCTACACCGTGCAGGTCGACCAGGACGGCAACGGCCTTACCGTCACGGCACCGGCCGGCCGCTTCACCGGCACGATCAGCGGCCGCACGGTGTCCTGGACCGGCTCCTACCCCGAGGACGGCGGCACCACCACCATCCGCTCGATGTCACTCCAGGCGACCGCGACGAGTCTGACCGGCTCGGCATCGTGGAGCTGGACCGACGGCACGGTCAGCTGTTCGGGAACCACGCAGGTCAGCGGCCGCAAGACGGGTGGCGTCGGCGGCGCGCACGGCTCGGGAGCGACGACCGGCGAGCTGCTGTTCGTCTGTGGCGCGGAAGTCGGCGAGAGCGGGTGGATCGCCGTGGTGCGCAGCGAGAGTGACCCGAACCTCGAGGTCCACCGGTGGTTGCACGACGAAACCACGGTGGAACTCCCCGCCGACCGCTATGCGGTCACGATCCTCGCACCCCGACCGGACGACGGGGAACTCGCGCCGATCGGACGACTCACCGGTATCGAACTGCAGCCCGGCGAGCTGGAGATCGTGCCGGTCGAGTGCGACGACTGATCGGACCCGGCGCCGCGCGACCTGGGATTGCCAGGAGCAACCGCGTTCCGGATAGTCCGTTCGCTGGCGTCGCCCCACGCCACACCGACGCGCGCCATGACCACGATCCGCATCGCGCTGGCGAACCTGCGCATCCCCGCGACGCCCGCAGAGTCGCTGCAGCTCGCCCTCGCCGCCATCGCCGAAGCCGGCGCCCGCGACGCGCTGGTGGTCTGCTTCCCCGAGTGCTTCATCCCCGGCTACCGCTGGCCGGGCGTCCCGGCACCACCGCCCGATCCCGCGTTCCTCGAGCAGGCGTGGGCCGAAGTGGCGGCCGCCGCGCAGGCCGCCCGCACCACGGTGATCCTCGGCACCGAGCGCGTGACCCCCCGCGGCCTGCAGATCACGACCTGCGTGTTCACCCCCGACGGCACCCTCGACGGCTGGCAGGACAAGTGCCAACTCGATCCGTCCGAAGAGCCCGTCTACCCGGCCTTCGGCACCGAGCGCCGCGTGTTCACCACCGACCCGCTCACCTTCGGCATCGTGATCTGCCACGAGGGCTGGCGCTATCCCGAGACCGTGCGCTGGGCCGCGCGCCAGGGCGCTCAGGTGGTCTTCCATCCGCACCGCCATCTGGCCGATCCCGGCACTCCCGAGCCGCGTGGGTTCGCCGATCCCCTGAACAGCTTCCACGAGAAGGCGATGCTGTGCCGCGCGGCGGAGAACACCTGCTACTTCGCGTCGGTGAACTGCGCGGGCGCGGACTCGGGGACGACTTCGGCGATCGCGAACCCCGACGGGTCGCTGCTCTGCCACCAGCCGTACGGCGAGGAAGGCCTGCTGGTCGCCGACCTGGAGCTCGACGCGGCCACGCGCCTGTTGGCCACGCGGTGCCGGACGTCGCCGTTCTGATGCGTGTGCTCCCTACCCTTTGTCTGGCGAGTGCGCTGCTCACCGGAACCGCGCTCCTGTCCGATCGGCCGCCGGCCCAGACCTGGCAGTCGTCCGCCGTCGACGGCTTCGAGCGCAGGGTGAGGGAGCTGGTCGCCGCGGACGATCCCGAGCGGCTGGCCGCGCTGCACGACTGCCTGGTGCACGGCGGTTCCGCCCTGATGCGCGAGGTCGCCTCTCGAATCGGCCCGGAGTCCGCCGCTTGGGTGCCACGGCTTCGCACCGAACTCGAACGCGAGGATCCGCACACCTGGTGGAGCGCTCACAAGATCCTGGCGCGCGTGGACGCCTGGGCCGACGAGGCGACCTCCGAGGCATTGTTGCGGTTCGATCGGGCGAAGTATCAACGCCTCCGCGAAGCGCGGTACGATCGCTCGACGTGGTTGTGGAGCGACACCGATAAACTGACCCAACGGTCGTTCCTGGAATGGCAGCTCCGCGAACGCGTGCGCGGACTGGTTTCGGTCGAAGAGTTCACCGCCGAACTCGCCCGCCCCGACCTCCACCATCTGACTGCCGAGCGGCTGGCCGAGCGGCTGGCCCGCCAGGACGCGGTCTCGGAAGAACTCGTCGGCCCGCTGCTGAGCGTCTTCGAGAATCGGTTCGACCCCGGGTCGCTCCACAACAACCCCGACGGCGAAGCCGACGTCCGACGCGCACTGCGCGCCACGGCGCGGGCGATCGCCCACATCGCACCCGACGCCCTCGACGCCAGCGAGGCCTGGATCTGGCTACTCGCAGACGGCTCCACGACGCCGGCGGAGGCGGAGCGCGCAGCCGCCGTGCTCTCTCGTCCCGGTGTCTCCTCCCGCTGGATCCTGCCGCGGCTCCTGTCGTTGGCGACGAGCAACGCGCCCCCGTTGCGGCGCCAACTCGCTCTCGATGTGCTGATTGCGCTGGGGCCCGACGCCAGTGGAGCCATCGACGGACTCGAGCGCGCCGCAACCGGCCGTCCCAGATCCGTCGGATCCCCGGGGATGCTGGAAGTCGCCGCCACCCTGCGCCGCGCGCAGCTCGACGCCTGGCGGTACGCCGACGACGAGCGCCAGCTGCGCGAACGGGTCGACCGCGAGCTCGATCGACTGCTGGTCTGCGACGATCCACGCGAATTGGAAGCGCAGCTCGACCGCCTGGCCGGTCACGGGCCGTTGACGTCGCATGCCCTGGTCGACCATTTCCTGCGCGGCCCCGGTGCGGCAAGAGAACTGGCCCGCGCCCGTCCTGCAGGAGCGCTGATCGACGAACTCATCGCGCGCCTCGGCTCCGCCAACGGATCCTCGGTCGATCGGCTGCGTGAGGAATGGGAACGAGGCAGCCCGTTGACCCGCGCCTGGGCGCTCGATTTGTACGAGCGTATGGGTCCGGGGAGCGGCCTCGTCGGTCCGGACGACGTGCCGGTACTCGACGCCGAAGACGAGGCGTCCGCGCTGCGAGCCTGGTACGGCCCCGCCTACCCCGCGCCGAAGATCCAGCCGATGCTGGCGGCAGAGCCGGGACACCGCGCGCTGGCGCTGGATCGGATCCGACGCGCGTTCGCGGTCGACCCAGGGGGCGACGCGGCAGACCTGCTGGCAATCCTCGAGCAAGCGGCGCCCGATCCGATCGCGGTCGCTCTCGGCATCCAGGGGTTGAGCTCGCACCCGAGGCATGCAGACCTCAAGGCGACTGCGTGGCTGCCGAGCCTGCGGGACCTGGATCGGCGATTGAGCCCACCAGAGTTCATCTACTCGTTCTTGGACCCACAGGGCCCACGAGTCCAACGGATGGTCCGCGACACCATCCTCCTCACCGAGCCGGGACGCGAGTCCGACCGGAACCTCGTCTGGTCCCTTGCAAGGGACCGTCAGGCGGCGCCATCTACCTTGGTCCGCCTCGCGTACCGGATCGGCGAACTGCCGCCCGATCCGGATGCTGGCTGGCTCGTCACCCAGCTCACCTGGCTCTACCGCGCGCCCACCCTCCGGCGCCCCGCACAGCGACAGCCAGTGCTCGAAGCACTGCAGAAGCACGCTCCACTCCCCGGCCGCGAGATCGATGTGCTGGTGATTGCCATGCGCGAACGCGGCGCGCCGGACTGGGAGGTTCGACGGCTCGCACAGCTGCCACGACGCTGATCGGCGATCGCCAGGACTCACCAACTCCTCAGCGTCGTCCGCAGCCGGTTCGACGTCGTCGCGCTCAGCGCGTTCGCACCCGGATCGAGCGCGAGCATCTGGGTAAGGAGCTGCAGGCCGGCGAGGCTCGGGTCACTCGGGATCGGCACCGGCACGGTCGCGGTGCCGTTCGGACCAGCACTCGTCGACAGCGAGATCAGCGGGTGGACCAGCAGCAGGCAGCCGGGTGCGCCGAGGACCTCGAGGTCGAAGCTGGTCGGCGTGATGCCGAAGTTGATGGCGGTCGGCGCCCACGGCCGGAGGTTCTCCGCGCGGTAGGTCACGCTGGCGCCGGTGAACGCCGCGCCCTCCCCGCCATGAAGCATCGTTCCATTGGTCCCGGCACAGCCGCTGCCGGCGCTGCGGAACGGGTTCAGGTTGTCGACGATCGTCACCTGGAACGTCGACAGCCCGGTGCGCGACACGCTCGTCACCCGGCCGCCATGCTCGACGTCGGCGTCGAACCCGGGCGCGTAGCTCTGGTTCCAAAGGGTCTTGCTCGGCACGTCGTCGCGCACCATCACCACCGCGCACCGCAGCGGCTGCAGGGTCTCGAGCTCCAGGTCGTAGAGCCGCGCTCGGAGATTCGCCATCGTCGGCGCGATGAACTGCGGCGTGGCGCTGTGGTAGAACCACCAATCTCGGTAGTCGTCGCCCGAGTTCTCGATGGTGATCGCGTGGTAGTAGCGCACGCCGTTCGCAAGGAGGCCGGGTCACGGGACACGTTCCGATCCAGTGCGTGCCAGGACTCCAGGAACACGAGTGCTCAGGTCGAAGCCGCGAAACGCAGCCGAATCGGTGGATTCAGCGAGCCTGCCCACCGAGGAGCACTGTGCGGCGAGATCCTGGGCGCGAGGGCGCGTGCTGGGCGGAATGGTCTCCCGTGACCCTGCCTCCTAGGTACGGCTCGAGATCGATCACGCGGTGGCCGGCACCCGCGACGGTCGAGTAGACCGAGCCCGGGGACAGGAAGGTGTATCAACCCCAGATCTTCTGCTGCGCGCCGGTGTTGACGAACAGCAGCGCGGCGAAGCGGGCCTCGCCGTCCACCTCGTAGCGTTCGAGGTCGACGATGCGCGCGTTGTACGTGATGCACAGGTTGGAAAGCTGGCCCTGCGTCTTGTCGCTGTAGAACAACCAGCCCGCCGCGTAGACGCCGGTGTTCTGGACCATCGAGCTGTTCAGCACCAGCGGGTCGGCCTGGACGATCTCGAAGTTCGACAGCCGGTAGCCCTGCACGGACCAGGCCTGCACATCGGCGAGCGTCGCATTCTGGAGGTTGTGGTAGCCGACGACGGCGGCCTGGTCGCGGTCGACCTGGGCGGTCGCGGACAGGGTCAGCGCCAGGGCGCAGGCGAGGGCGGGGACGCGGGAGCGGAGATTCTGGAGGCTCATGGTCGGGGTTCCTTGCGGGCCTGCTCCTGGAGCGCGAAAGCCCGGCCGGACCCCAGCCGATCGTCGGAGATGTTTGTCGAATCGCGCCCTCCGGCCCCGAGCGCGCGGGTTGACCGACGCGAGCCTCGCCCCACCGCAGGCCGGGCTAGGCAAGCGTAATCGGGCGGTTTAAAGTCTTACTTTAAGATGCCCGACGATGGATTCCGACAACGAGGCCTCGCCACCGCGCTGCGCGACGCCTCCGCCCGCTTCCCGGTGGTGTTCGTGACCGGACCTCGGCAGACCGGCAAGACGACGCTGCTGCGGCACCTGTCGGAGCCCTCCCGTCGCTACGTGACCCTGGACGACCCGGCCGCGCGCGAACTCGCCAGCCGGGATCCTGCCCTGTTCTTCCAGGCGCACCCACCACCGATCCTGATCGACGAGGTGCAGTACGCCCCCGGTCTGCTCCCCTACGTGAAGATGCGCGCCGACCAGGGCGGAGCCCCCGGCATGTTCTGGCTCACCGGCTCGCAGCACTTCCACGCGATGCGAGACATCGGCGAGACCCTCGCCGGCCGCGTCGCCCTGCTCCGCCTGCTCGGCTTCGGCTGGCGCGAGACCTGGAGCACCGGAGTCGACCTGCCGCCGTTCCTGCCCACCCGCGCGCGGATCGACGAGCGCGGCAGCGCCGACCCGCCGTTCGACCTGGAGTCGCTCGCAGAAGCGATCTGGACCGGCGGCTACCCGCGGCTGTGCATCGAAGACCCGCCGGACCGCGACGTGTTCTTCGCGTCGTACGTGCAGACCTGGCTGCAACGCGACGTCCGCGACCTGCTGCAGGTCGGTGACCTCTCCGCCTTCGACCGCTTCGTCCGCGCCTGCGCCGCCCGCACCGGCCAGTTGCTCAACCTCTCGAACCTGGCCCGCGACGTCGACATCAGCGTGCCCACGGCCAAGAGCTGGCTGTCGGTCCTCGAGGCCACGATGGTCGTGCACCTGCTGCCGGCCTGGCACTCGAACCGCACCAAGCGGCTGGTGAAGGCGCCGAAGCTGTACTTCCTCGACACCGGCCTCTGCTGCTACCTCACCGGCTGGACATCGCCGCGCGCCGCGATCGAGGGCGCGGCCGCGGGTGCTCTGGTGGAGACCTGGGCACTCGGCGAGATCCTGAAGAGCTGGTGGGCCCGCGGCAGGGAGGCCCCGATCCACCACCTGCGCACCGACGACGGCGTGGAGATCGACTTCGTGCTCGAACTGGATGGCGCGATGCACGGCATCGAGGTGAAGCGCGCCGCGACGGTGCGCGCCGAGGCGTGGCTGAAGCCGTTCCGGACGCTGGATCGGCTGGGGGTTCCGCGTGGGGAGGGTGCGGTGCTGTGCCTGGTGCCCGATGAGCTGCCGCTCGACGACCGGACGCGGGCGCTGCCGTTCGGGGTGTTGTGAGGGGAGAGTGGCGCCGCGTAGCAATTCGCTACTCTGCTGCCATGGGCCGACCCGTGCAGCTGTCCAACGAGCTGATCCTCGACGCCCGACTGGTCGGCGAGGTCGCCGAGAAGCCCATCGCGGACCAGATCGAGTTCTGGGCGCAGCTCGGCCGCGCGATCGACCCTCTGCTCGACGGCTCGCACGCGCTGGCACTCGCGCGTGCGGTGAACGTCACCGCCCTGTCCGAGCAGATCGCTTCGGTAGATTCGAACGAGGGGCGACGACGGGTCGCAGCCATCGTCCGCGAGCGACCGTTCCCGCACTTCGAGCCCGCATCAGATCGACCGGGTCATCTGGTCCGGATCGAGTCGGACGGCACTCGAACCGTCGGCCGGTTCGTGCAGCGTCGATTCCAGCCAGCCGATGACTGACGTCGCCTGGTTGGACCAGCGGTGGATCGCGATCAGCATGGCTGGATCGAATGGGACGGAGAAAGCCCCTTGGTCCGCGCCACCGGCGACGCGGACTTCGTCGGCCAGGACCGCACCTGGTCCACCCAGGTCTCCGTGCCCCTCGGCCTCTCCGAGTCCCTCACACTGATCTGGCAGGCCGTCTCCCTCGGGACTCCCGGCACCTACAAGATCAGTCCGCCCACCGCGACGGTCGTGCGGTAAGGACGACCGCATGACGGACTCCCTCCTCCAGCGCATCACGGTGGAAGACGGCAAGTGCGGCGGACGGCCCTGCATCCGTGGTAAGCGGATCCGCGTCACCGACCTCCTGGAGCTCCTGGCCCATGACGCCACGGTCGAGGAGATCCTGGCGGACCATCCGAGTCTCGAACCAGACGACCTCCGCGCCGCGCTGCTCTACGCGGCGAAGCAGACTTCGCACAAGGTGGTCACGGTCCGGTGACGCTCCTCGCTCGGACCGCGGGCGCCGACCACCCCGCTCACTTCCCCCCACCCCCCAACATCCCATCGATCCGCGCCAGCAGCTCGTCGTGCTCCGCGGACCCCTCCGCCGCGTAGTTGTAGTTGCGCAGCGTGCTCGCCAGCCTGGTGAAGAACTCGCGCACCTGGTCCTTGTCGTCGAAGCGCAGGATGTGTTCATCGGCGACCGCGAGGCGGTGCATCCGCTCGAAGACCCGGCGCTGCCTCGGCAAGGGGCACGTCACGTCGACCGGGTCGAAGGCGTCTTGCTGCAGGTAGCAGAGGTCGACGATGCGGGCCTTCTGGTAGACCACGAAGTCGGCGATCGTCACGCCCTCTTCGCCGGTGACGGCCATCATCCGCTCGACGGCGTCGCCCTACTTCAGGAGTTCGTGGACCCGGGCGACCTGGTCGGACCACTCGGCGCCGAAGTCGCGGGCGAAGTAGCCGCGGAGCTGCTCGCGGTAGCGCGACCAGGAGGTGAGCGGGTCGACCGCGGGGTAGAAGCGCTTGTAGGCGCGGTCGGCGCTGAGGCCGAGGAAGCACTTCACGGTGGCCAGCGTGGACTGCGTCACCGATCGGCCGACTCACCGGCCTCGTGCTGCGGGCAGGAGCTCTGGAGATCGTCCCGGTCGGCTTCGGACGCTGATCGCGCTCGAGGATACGCCACCGCCAATTGCCCCGATTGTCGTCATCCCGGATAGTCCCCCCGCGGGCGTCGCACCACGCCACACCGAGACGAGCGACATGACCGCGGTTCGCATCGCGCTGGCGAATCTGCGCATCCCCGAGACACCCGACGGGTCGCTGCGACTGGCGGTCGCAGCCGTCGCCGAGGCCGGAGCACGGGGCGCGCTGGTCGCCTGCTTCCCCGAGTGCTTCGTCCCCGGCTACCGCTGGCCGGGAGTTCCCGCGCCCCCGCCGGATCCCACGTTCCTCGAACACGCGTGGAACGAGGTCGCCGCCGCCGCGAAGGCCGCGGACACCACGGTGATCCTCGGCACCGAGCGGGTCACTCCCCGCGGCCTGCAGATCTCGGCCGGCGTGTTCACACCCGACGGCTCGATCGCCGGCTGGCAGGACAAGTGCCAGCTCGATCCCTCCGAAGAGCCGATCTACCCGGCCTTCGGCACCGAGCGGCGGGTGTTCACCGCAGGCCCGCTCACCTTCGGCATCGTGATCTGCCACGAGGGTTGGCGCTATCCCGAGACCGTGCGTTGGGCCGAACGCCAGGGCGCGCAGGTGGTCTTCCATCCGCACCGCCACCTCACCGATCCCGGTATTCCCGCCCCGCGCGGCTTCGCCGACCCGCTGAACAGCTTCCACGAGAAGGCGATGCTGTGCCGCGCGGCGGAGAACACCTGCTACTTCGCGTCGGTGAACTGCGCGAACTCGGAATCGGGAACGACCTCGGCGGTGGCGAACCCCGACGGGTCGCTGCTCTGCCACCAGCCGTACGGCGAGGCGGGCCTGCTGGTCGCCGACCTGGAACTCGACGCGGCCACGCGCCTGTTGGCCACGCAGTGCCAGACGTCGCCGTTCTGACTCGAGTGCTCCCAACTCTCGAGTGGGACACGGAGCTGCTGATCGGAACTGCGCCTGTGCCTGCTCGCTCGCCGATGAGGTGGACCGAGAGATCAGTGCGCGATCTCCGACGCCGCCAACCCCGCACGGTCGCGTTGATCCCGCGACTCTCGCGTTGGGGGTCGATTTGCACTGGAGACACCAACTGGTGCAGGACCTCTCGGGTAGCGGACGCCCAACTGCCGGGAGAGAACTGTCGACCATGTACCCGGGTTGGACCGGAGCGGCTTCTCGAAGACGGTTCTTCCGCCCCCCGCGACCTGGATCTAGAGTCGGTCGCGTCGCTTGGTCGAGGACAGGCAAGGATCAATCGGATGTCGAAGGAGAATGCTACCCGCCTCGGCGTGCTGGCCGCCGTAGCCATAGCCTTCGCTGTGGTGTTGCTGAGCGTCGGACGAACTCGATCTGACGCACCCAGGGTGGATACGGAGTCCGCGGAGAGCGCGTCATCGGGGCCCGAACTTCCTGTCGCCGAGCCGAAGGCTCAGGATGATCGGTCACCGCTCGAAGCAACCTTGCCCACCGATCTTGACGCAGGTCGTGATGACGGCGCGGTCCATGTCGAACCTCTCGCCGAAGACGAGCAAGCAGAACACCCGGACTGGATGACTTGCCCTCCCGATCTGCGTGCTGACTTCGAATACACCTGCACGCTCACCAGCCGAGCAGGACGACCTATCAGCGAGAGTGCGAGGCTTCCGCACGAACTTTGGCAGAGAGTTCGCCCGGTCGTCGAAGCTGCGGCCGAGAAGGCTCGCAACTTGGATCGAGAGCGCATGGAGTCCGTATCACGCGTCCTGGCCGCCCGTAAGGCTCGCGGAGATCTGGTCAAGTTCCCGAATCCGAGAACCGTGGGCGACGCGGCAGAGCGGGAGAGAATCGAGAACGAACTCGCAGAACTGTGTCGCAAAGGCGAGGACCCGCTCATTACAGCTGTCAGGGGCGGAGATGCGACCCATTCATGGGTCGTCTTGATCCACGCCGAGGACGATGGTGCGCTTCGAGTTGCGTATCAGGACATCGACCGCTTGGCTCGTGAAGTCGCGGCGAACCTCGCGGTGTTGCTTTACCCCGTGATCAACCTGCAAGAGGAGAAACGCAGATGAGAGGACTCAGAATCATCCTCTCGGTCCTACTGTTCGGCGCTGGAGCGATTAGTCAGAACCCGTGCACGGGAGCCGGCTGTGTTCAGCAGGAGAGCAACGCAGGAGATGTGGCATGGGACTACATCCCAGGGCTCAACGATAAGTTTCAGCCTCCTCAGCAGAATGTGTGGGTCTGCAACCCGTTGGACTGCAAGGAAACCAGTTGCCGCTTCGCTGGACTGATCGAGGTGTCCAACAGTTCGGGATCGAATCGCTACATCTACGACCATACCGGCACGTTCGTGGCGAACGTGATGACGGGCAGCACCGTGCAGTTCCCGGTCGATGTAAAGCCCGGGTGCGGAGAAACCAATCCCGAGCGCTGGATCGCCTGGGATTCCGACGACCCAGACACGCGGGTGTTCAAGTCTGACTCCTGGATGTCTTGCTCGGTCTGCGTCCGCACCCCCTTCTGAGTTCTCAGGAACGCGCCGGCTCGCCGGCCAGATCGACCTTCGGGGCTCGACCCGGCCATGCGGCTGCTGGCCACGCGGTGCCGGACTTCGCCGTTCTGAGCGCCGCGACCGCTGCTCCTGAGATGCGCGCTCATCCGGTCTGCTCCGAGGTCTTCGCGCGTGCGTCGACGGCCCGGTCCAAGGAGGTCGTCGATCGGAAGCTGTCCGGCAGCGCCCTTTCGGCCACCACCCAGAAGGATCCAGCCGAGGCGCGACGAGGGCCTCGCGAAGGCCTCCGCCTCGATCCGGGTTCCGGCCTCATCGGCCTCCGAGCGCTGGCGGATCGTGATGCCCGACGGCGAGCGGCGAGCCGGTGACGTGGACCAGCGTCGAGGTCGCACAGGACGCTGCCAGCACACTGGACATCGTCGGCGGCCATTTCGAAGGCGCCGCCGAGATCGTCATCTCCTTCCCCTTCACCGTCCTCGACGCCGAAGACGCCGTCTACGCCCGCTTCGGCTCCACCATCCGCGCCACCGGCGGCGCGGTCTTCGTCGGCGGTGACGGCAACTTCTCGCCCGACGGCTTCGGCATCGACTCCGACGATCCACAGAGCGTCTTCCTCGACCCCTCGGTGACCGCCACGACCCGCCCCGGCAACTCCACCGTCCGGACCCAGCTCCCCGCCGTCACCACCGATCCCGCCATCCGCGGCAGTGCCTTCACCGTCCGCGCCTTCGGCCCCACCAACGCGGTGATGACCGTCATCGCCTCCCTGCCGAGCCCCACCGCCCCCTTCGACCTCCGCTTCGGCCGCGTCGTCGTCGACCCCGCCGCCAACGTCGTCGTCGGCACCGGCCGCGTCGGCCCCAACCGCCTCTGGTCCACCCAGGTCTCCGTCCCCCTCGGCCTCCCCGAGTCCCTCACCCTGATCTGGCAAGCTGTCTCCCTCGAGACCCCTGGGACCTTCAAGATCAGCGCACCGACCGCGGCGGTCGTGCGATGAGGAAGGCCGCATGACGGATCCCCTCCTCCAGCGCATCACGGTGGAAGCCGGCAAGTGCGGCGGACGGCCCTGCATCCGTGGCATGCGGATCCGCGTGACCGACATCCTGGAACTCCTGGCCCATGGCGCGACGGCCGAGGAGATCCTGGCGGACCATCCGAGTCTCGAACCAGACGACCTCCGCGCCGCGCTGCTCTACGCGGCGAAGCAGACTTCGCACGAGGTGATCTTGGACCGGTGACGCTCCTCGCTCGGACCGCGGGCTCCGACCACCCCGCTCACTTCCCCCCACCCCCCAACATCCCATCGATCCGCGCCAGCAGCTCGTCGTGCTCCGCGGACCCCTCCGCCGCGTAGTTGTAGTTGCGCAGGGCACTCGCCAGCTTGGTGAAGAACTCGCGCGCCTGGTCCTTGCCCTCGAAGCGCAGCGTGTGCTCGTCGGCGACCGCGAGGCGGTGCATGCGCTCGAAGACCCGACGCTGCCGCGGCAGCGGGCAGGAGAGGTCGACCGGGTCGAAGGCGTCCTGCTGCAGGTAGCAGAGGTCGACGATGCGGGCCTTCTGGTAGACGACGAAGTCGTCGAGGGTCACGCCCTCTTCGCCGGTGACCGCCAGCGCCTGCCCACGCCGTCACCCCACCACGCGACCGACAACAAGCCCGCGATGGGGCTCCCCCGACTGGCACCGCACTACGCCTCGCGAACATGCCTCCGCGACAGGCCCTTGGCGCCTGGTAGCAATTTGCTACCCTGGACCCATGAGCCAACCCGTGAAGCTGTCCGACGAGCTGGTCCTCGACGCCCGACTGGTCGGCGAGGTCGCCGAGAGGTCCATCGCGGGCCAGATCGAGTTCTGGGCGCAGCTCGGCCGCGCGATCGAACCCCTGCTCGACGGCTCACGCGCGCTGGCACTCAAGCGTGCGGGGAAGATCGCCGCCCTGTCCGAACGGATCGCTTCGGTGGACTCGAACGAGGGTCGACAGCGAGTCGCAGACTTCGTGCGCGAACGACCGTTCCCGCACTACGAACCCGCAGCAGATCGACCGGGTCATCTGATCCGGATCGAGTCGGATGGCACCCGAACCGTCGGCAGGTTCGTTCAGCGTCGATTCCAGCCAGCCGATGACTGACTTCGCCTGGCTGGATCAGCGGCCGATCGTGGTCTGCATTGCTGGGTCGAATGGCGCGGGGAAGACCACCTTCTTCCACGCGCATCTCGCCGACTGTGGGCTGCGCTACATCAACGCCGACGTCCTCGCCGAGCGACTCGAACTGGATCCGTACGTCGCAGCCCAGATGGCCGAGTCGCTGCGTCGTAGCTTCCTCCGACGTGGCGAGAGCTTCGTCTTCGAGACCGTGTTCTCCGATCCCGCAGGGGACAAGCTCGCACTGCTCGCGGACGCGATCGAACTCGGCTTCCACGTCGTCGTCTGCTTCATCGGAATCGCGAACACCGAGACCTCTGAGCAACGGGTCTCGATGCGGGTCACGCAAGGCGGCCACGACGTGCCGGACGAGAAGCTCCGCGCACGCTTCGATCGGACGATCGAGAACCTGCGGCGAGCGATCATCCGCCTGCCACACGTCCTGGTGTTCGACAACGACGACCTGGCGTGCCCCTACGGCCTCGTCGCAGAGTTCGAGTCGGGCTCGATGATCCGGTCGAATCGGCCTCTACCCGCCTGGCTCCCGAATCTCCTGCCGTGACCCGCGCGCCCCATCGTAGTCACCTCCCCCCACCCCCCAACATCCCATCGATCCGCGCCAGCAGCTCGTCGTGCTCCGCGGACCCCTCCGCCGCATAGTTGTAGTTGCGCAAGGCACTCGCCAGCCTGGTGAAGAACTCGCGCACCTGGTCCTTGTCGGCGAAGCGCAGGGTGTGCTCGTCGGCGACCGCGAGGCGGTGCATCCGCTCGAAGACCCGGCGCTGCCTCGGCAAGGGGCACGTCACGTCGACCGGGTCGAAGGCGTCCTGCTGCAGGTAGCAGAGGTCGACGATGCGGGCCTTCTGGTAGACCACGAAGTCGGCGATGGTCACGCCCTCTTCGCCGGTGACGGCCATCATCCGATCCACGGCGTCGCCCCGGGTCAGCAGCTCGTGGACCTGCGCGACCTGATCCGGCCACTGGGCGCCGAAGTTGCGCGTGAAGAACGGTCGCAACTGCTCGCGGTAACGCGACCAGGAGGTGAGCGGGTCGACCGCGGGGTAGAAGCGCTTGTAGGCACGGTCGGCGCTGAGGCCGAGGAAGCACTTCACGGTGGCCAGGGTCGACTGGGTGACCGGCTCCTCGAAGTTGCCGCCTGCTGGCGACACGGTGCCGATCATCGTCAGCGAGCCGCTGCGGCCATCGGGGAAGCGCAGCAACCCGGCGCGCTCGTAGACCGCCTTGATCGACGAGTCGAGGTAGGCCGGGAAGGCCTCTTCGCCGGGGATCTCCTCCAGCCGGCCGGAGGTCTCGCGCATCGCCTGGGCCCAGCGCGAGGTCGAGTCGGCGATCAGCAGCACGTCGAGGCCGGTCTGCCGGTAGTACTCGGCGATGGTGATGCCGGTGTAGATCGACGCCTCGCGCGCCGCGACCGGCATCGACGAGGTGTTGCAGATCACGATCGTGCGATCCATCAGCGACCCGCCGCCGCGCGGGTCGTCCATGTTCGGGAACTCGTGGATCGTCTCGACCACCTCGCCGGCTCGCTCGCCGCAGGCCACCACGATCACCACGTCGACATCGGAGTAGCGGGCGATCAGGCCCTGCAACACGGTCTTGCCGGCGCCGAAGGGTCCCGGGATGCAGGCGGTGCCGCCGCGCGCGATCGGGAAGAAGGTGTCGATGAGCCGCATCGTGGTGGTCATCGGCTCCTCGGGATAGACGCGCTCGCAGTCGCCGCGGCGCAGCATCTGTGCGGGCAGCGCGCGCCGCACCGGCCAGGTGCGCAGCATCGCGACCTCGTGCTCGGTGCCGTCCGCGGTGCGGAGCCGCGCGACCGGCACGTCGCCGGGGAAGTTGCCCTGCGCGATCCACACCACCTCGGCCTCGTCGTCCAGTTCGAACGGCGCCAGGATGTGGTGCTGCAGCCGCCGCTCAGGCACGACCCCGAGTACCGCACCGGCGCGGACCCGGTCGCCGACCCGCACGCTCGGCTGGAAGGCCCACTCCTTGCGCGCGTCGACCGCGACCTGGTCGACGCCGCGCGGCAGGAACGCGCCGAAGTCGCGGGCGAGATCCTCGAGCGGGTTCTGCAGGCCGTCGTAGATGTTGCCGAGCAGGCCCGGGCCGAGCTGCACCGACAGGAGCCGGCCGGTCTGCTCCACCGGGTCGCCGATGCCGACGCCGCGGGTGCTCTCGAAGACCTGCGCCTCGGCGAGGCGGCCGCGGATCCGCAGCACCTCGCCCATCAGCCGCTCGGCGCGCTGGCCGGGTGCGGCCGGCGGGCAGACGTAGAGGACCTCGTTCTTGGTCCACTCGCCCTGGCCCGGAGGCAGCTCGGCGGTGATCAGGTCGTCCTGCACCGCGACGACGCGGGCCAACGCGGTCCGGGATTCAGTGGTGCTCGTCATCGGAGGTCTCGGGCTGGGGTGCGAAGGACAGCGCATGCCCGGCACGCGCGGCGTCGAGCAGGGTGTGGAAGCGACGGTCCGCGGCGCCGGGGTCGTGGCGGACCGCACGGTCGATCAGGCCCCACTTCAGGACCCAGACGACGACCGCGACGAGGTCGAAGTGGTGGCCGAAGCCGCGCTCTTCGAGCTGGCGCCAGCTCGCGGTGATCAGCAGGCGCTCGAGGCCGACCGCGTCGCCGGCCCGCAGCAGCCGCTCGGCGTCGGCCAGCCACCCGTGCAGCGCGCCGAGGCCGAAGCGGGCCGCATTCCAGCCGCGGCGGATCCGCGCGCAGGTCTCCGGGTCGCCGAAGACCTCGGTCGGCGCCGACTGCCCGGCCTGGCGTCGCCGCAGCCCGGCCACCAGGGTGCGCAGCTCGAAGCGATCCTGCACGACCCGCGCGAGCTCCGCTGCGCCGCGGTCGGCGAGTTCGGCGAGCAGGTCGGCGACCGTCGCGACCAGCTCCCGGTCGGTGACCCCGATCGGCAACAGCTCCCAGGCCAACGCCCGCTCGATCCGGCCGAGCAGCGCGCGGTCGTCGTCGTCCATCCAGCCGAGCCGCTGCTCCAGGCGGATCCGGTTGATCGGCGTGCGGTCGCAGACGAACGGCACCGCGGCCCCTCCCGACCGCGGCAGCGCCAGGTGCGGCAGGCTCGCCATCAGCATCGTGTAGCGGTCGGTCGCGCTCATCTGGCCAGCCCTCTCAGGCGACGACTCCGTCGATCAAGGCGCGGAAGCGCGGCTGCAGGTGGCGGAGCACCACCGCACTGACCGCGGCGGGATCGAGATCCACGCGGACCTTGTCGCCATCGAGCCGCAGCGAGAGCCCCTGCAGCTCCCTGCCGCCGGCGCGGAAGGTCACGCCGTCGCGGAGCACCTCGGTGGCGACGTGCCGCGCGAAGCCGGTCAGCGGACCTTCGCTCTCGGCCTTGGCGTCGCGGCGGAGCTGCTCGAGGTCGACCGCCTCGGCCGGCAGCACCACCTCCACCGAGCCCGCGGCCTGCACCGGCGCGCGCACCGCACCGGCCACCGCCACGACCATCCGGCCGAGCAGCTCCGGATCCTCGACCGCCTTCTTGACCATCCGCGAGACCTGCTCCTTGAAGCGACGATCGAGCTGCTCGGTGAGCCCGAGCACCGCGTCGCGGACCGCGACCCGCACCGCCTCGGTCGCGGCGCGCTGCAGATCCTCGGCCTCGCGCCGAGCCGTCTCGACGATGCGCCGCGCCTCGGCCTCGGCCTCCCTGCGAATCTCCTGCGCGCGGACCTCCGCCGCGGCGACCCGCGCCGCCGCCTGCTGCTCGCCGGCCTGCACGCCCTCGCCGCGCAGCCGTTCGATCAACGCCTCGACGCCGCTCGCGACCACGCCCTGCCGCTCACGGCCCTCGGCTTGCTTCGGATCGACCATGGTCTCGCTCCTCAGGACTGCGGGATCCCGCCGGCCGCGACCAGCGCGAAGATGAACGCGAACACCGCGAAGCCCTCGACGATCGCCGCGGGCGCCAACGACAGACCGAAGATCTCCGGCTTGGCCTTCGAGGCCTGGATCGCCGAGGCACACGCCGCACCCTGCCGCATCGCGCTGAACAGCAGCGCCACGCCGCAGAGGATGCCGATGCCGGCCAGGCCACCCGCGGTGTTCGCGGTGACCTCCCGCTGCAGCGAGAACATCACCACGATGCCGTAGACCACCTGCGAGCTCGGCATCGCCGACACGCCCACGAAGCGGCCGTGACCCCGCTCGGTCTCGAGCATCGCGCCGATCGCCGCCTGGCCAGCGACCGCACAGCCGATGACGCTGCCGATGGCGCCGAGCGCGATCGGCGCGTAGAGCCCGGCCCAGCCGAGCGCGATTGCCAGTTCGTTCATCTCTTGGCTTCCTTCCGGGCGAAGCGGCGGAACGGCCGCCCCTCCTCACCCAGACCCCATTGGTAGAACTCGATGAAGTTGAGGCGCAGGCCGTGGACGAAGCCGCCGACCAGGCCGAGGGCGAGGTTGATCGCGTGGCCGACGAGCAGCACCAACAGCGACAGCAGCACGCCGAGGCCGGGCACCGACTCGCGGATGTCGACCGCCATGCCGTTGAAGGTCACCGCCAGCGACGAGCTGGCCAGCCCGAGCGCGAACAGCCGCAGGTAGCTGAGCACGTCGCCGAACAGGCGGGTCACGTTGGTGAGCGCGAGGGCCCCGCCACCGAGTCGCTTCAGCAGGTCGAACGGCGCGGCGATCGGCCGGCGGTCGGTGAACAGCAGAACCAGCGCGAGACCGGTGACCACCAGGGGCAGCCCGAAGCCGGCCTCGGGGGCGAGCCAGAGACCGAGCCCGCCGCCGAGCACCGCGATCCAACCGAGGTTCGGCAGGCGGGCCGCGAGTCCCGGCGCGCGCCACGCGACCACCGCGTTGGCCATCGCGAGGTGCGCGCAGCCGACCAGCACCGACAGCTTCATCATGCTGTCGAAGTCGCCGAGGTCGAGGACTGCGAGGCGCGCCAGGGCGGTGCCTTCGGCCGGCGCGAAGCCGAACCAGCTCCCGCACAGCGCGCCGTAGACCAGCGAGGCGAGCAGGATCGTCGCGCCGAGCGCGCGGACCCGTCGGCCGGTGGCGGAGTGGCCGAGCCGACGCCAACCCCAGGCGAGACCCAGCCCCAGCAGCAGCGCGTAGCCGGCGTCGGCGAGGATCATCGCGAAGAACAACGCGAAGCTGAACGCCACCACCGGTGACGGATCCCAGTCGCGGGCATTCGGGGTCTGGTAGAAGCTGACCAGCTGCTCGCCACCGCCGGCGACGCCGCGCGGATTGTCGAGCAGCGTCGGCGGGTGCTCGTCGGCTTCGGGATCGGCCAGCAGGAGCGCGGCGGCATGCGACTCGGCGAAGGCGCGGAGCGCGGCGAGTTCGCGGACCGGCGCCCAGCCGGCGACGAGCGCCAGCGGTCCCTGGTCCTCCACCAACGACGCGGCTTCGTGGCGGGCGGCGTGGTCTTCGGCGCGGGCGAGGTTCTGCAGGATCAGGTCGATCCAGCGGGTCTTGGCGAGCAGGCTCGAGTGGACCTCGTCGAGCTCGGCCTCGACCTGCTCGATGCGTTCCTCCAGGTCGGCGAGCGCCACGCCGCCGGTGTGGGTCCGCGGCACCGGCATCGCGTCGGGGGAAGGCTCCCCGGGGGCGATCACCACGATCCAACTGAGCCGGCTGTCGCGGTGGACCTCCTGCCAGACGAGGTCGCTCTGCTCGACCCGCGCGCGGCGAGCCAGCGGCACCTCGTAGAACCACAGCTTCTGGCCGCCGAGCTGTGCGGGGCCGGGGAAGCGGAAGCGGCCCCAGGGGGTCAGCTCCTTGATGCGGGCTTCGAGGCGATCGCGCTCGTCCTCCAGCAAGGCCCGGCGGTGTTCGTCGTCGTGGACCGCCTCGACCACGGCATCGAGGTCGAAGCGCTCCTCGTCGTGGAGCTGGCGGCGGCGCGGCTTCGCGGCCAGCAACACGCGCAGGGCCTCAGTGACCCGGCGGTCGCGGCCCTCGAGCACCTGGTCGAGCGGTGTGGCGGTCGCACGGCGACAGTCGAGCGGCTCCAGGTGCGCGCAGCCGAGGTCCTGCAGACCGGCCAGCAGGCGGTCGCGGTCGCCTACGGGTGCGACCAGCACGAAGCGTTGCACCGCGAGGATCGTCATCGCCCCGACTCCCCGCCGGATGCTCCGCCGGCGCTGCGCAGCGTGGCCCGCTGCTTGGCGATCTTGGCGCGGACCACCGCGGCGCGCTCGGCGTCCGACAGGTGCAACTGGATCCGCCGCACGTGCTCCTCGGCCTGGGGGATCAGCACCTTCTCGAACAGGTTGACCCGCTGGGTGATCTTCACCACCGCGCGCTCCAGGCGGGCGAGGCGCTCGGTGGCGACACCGACCGCGTAGCCGTGCAGCAATGCCTCGCGGAGTCGCTCCACCAGCGGCTCGGTCCAGTGCGGGCGGCCGAGGAACGAGTAGTCGGCGACGGCGACGTCCACGCCATCAAGCACCGGCAGGCGCACGCCGAGCAGGTTCTCCTCGCGGAGCTGCAGGCCCGCGACCCGCACCAGGCCATCGAGACCGACCCGCTCGTCGGCGAGCATCGGCAGCTTCCGACCGGCGTCCGCGACCTGGCGTTCGTACTGCTGGCGCGCCGCGGCGAGAGCCGCCCGCGCCTTCGCCCGCTCGGCCAGCAACTGGCGGCGCTTGAGGTCGAGCGACGGCAGGAACTGGCGGTAGTCGCGGAGCGCGCGGCGCTGCCGCTGCAGTTCGGCCTTGTTGAGGGCCAGGCGGCTCACGCCTCGGCGGCCTCCCCGACCGGTGCCGCCAGCTTGCGCGGCCAGAAGCGGTCGACCAGCGCCTGCTTGATCAGCACCTCGTCCTTGTCGAAGCACTCGGCGAGCGTGCGCCAGCCGAGGTCGAGCGCCTCGTCGAGCGGCAGCCTGACCTGCACGTCCATGAAGCGGTCCTTGAACAGCGTGCCGTAGCGCAGCAGCTTGTGGTCGAAGTCCGACAGCTCGAAGGCCATCGCCTGCTTCTGCTGGGCGTCGCGCGCGCCGGCGAACAGGCGGATCATCGCGTTCATCAACTGGCCGTGGTCCTCGCGGGTCTCCTTGCCGATCACCAGTTGCTTGAGCCGCGACAGCGAACCGAACGGGTCGAGCACGCCGTCGTGCAGGTAGAACTGGCCCTCGGTGATGTAGCCGGTGTTGTCGGGCACCGGGTGGGTCACGTCGCCGCCGGGCATCGTGGTGACGGTCAACAGCGTCACCGAGCCGGCACCCCGGTAGTCGCAGGCCTTCTCGTAGCGGCGCGCGAGCTGCGAATAGAGGTCGCCGGTGTAGCCGCGGTTGGAGGGCACGCGGTCCATCGCCACCGCGATCTCCTTCAGCGCGTCGGCGAAGGCGGTCATGTCGGTGAGCAACACCAACACGCGCTTGTTCTCGTCGTGGGCGATGCGCTCGGCGACCGCCAGTGCCATGTCGGGCACCAACAGCCGCTCGACCACCGGGTCGCTCGCGAGGTTGACGTACATCACCGTCCGCGCGGTGACCCCCGCCGCCTCGAAGGCGGTCTTGAACATGTGGAAGTCGTCGAAGATGAGCCCGATCCCGCCGAACACCACCACGTCGGCGTCGGCCTGCACGCCGACGCGCGCCAGGAGCTGGTCGTAGGGCTCGCCCGAGACCGAGAAGATCGGGATCTTCTGGCTCTCCACCAGGGTGTTGAACAGGTCGATCATCGGCACGTCGGTGCGGATGACCCGGCTGGCCAGCTCGCGGCGCATCGGGTTCACCGAGGGTCCGCCGAGCGGCACGGTCGACTCGTCGGCGAGCGCCGCCTTGCCGTCCATCGGCTCGCCGGTGCCGCGGAAGATCCGGCCGAGGACCTGCTGCGAGGCGACGGTGCGCATCGGATGGCCGAGGAAGCGCACCGAGGAGCCGGTCGAAAGGCCGGCGGTGCCGCCGAGGACCTGCAGCGTGACCACGTCGCGGTCGAGCTGGATGACCTGGCCCAGGGCGCGGTGGGCGGTCTGCTGGACACCGGTCTCCTCCGCCTCCACCAGCCCCAGGTCGTGCAGCCGCGGCGCGAGGCTTCCCGCCCCCTCCACCGGCACGCGCACGCGCAGGATGTCACCGACGATCTCGAGGACTTCGCGATAGCGGACGAGGGCGTGGGCCATGGCGCGCGCGGGTTCGGGGGAAGCCGAGGCCAGGGAAATGCCCCGGCACCGCGACGAACTTCACCCCAAAGAGTGAACAGTTCGGCCCGGCCGAACCGTTCACCCCTTGCCCGGAGTCACCACGCGGCCTCGCAGCAGGAGACGGCGGTCCGTCCCTAGCAGCGATGAAGCGCGATAGATCGCTTCGAAGCGGCCGTCTACTGCGAGGTCGAACACGCGGTCGAGGTGGAAGCGGGGCACGCACGGTGACTCGATGCGGACCACGTCGGCCTCGAGTTTCGCCGGCGGGACCCGGCGGGTGCCGCCCTGCTGGACTGCATCGGAGCTGAGCGTGACCTCGCGCGCCAGCAGTCGGTCGAGACCGGTAACGCTCAGCTCCAGGTCGAGCTGCGGGGGCTGGTCGCCGAGGGGCCCGAGCACCGCGACGTTCGCGACCCAGCCGGTCTCCAGCACTCCGATCTGCGGATCGAGAACCCGCGCACCCCCGCCGGCGATCTCGGCATCGACGTCGAACACGAAGGTGCGCTCGCGTACCGCGGAGAAGGTCGCGTCGCGATCGAGGAGCAGCCGGCCGCGGAACGCCGCGAGGCGGGGTGCCTCGCCCGACGAGGTCTCGCCCGACCGGTAGCCAACCGGCACGTCGAGCAGCTCGACCTCGAGTTCGACCGGCGCCAGCAACTCGGCGAACCGCTGACCGAGTTCGGCGGTGAGTCGGCGGCCGGCCGGCGAATCCTCGAGCACCGCGAAGCGGTTGCCACCAGCGGCGTCGAAGGGATGCGGCGGGTCGAAGAACAGGCCCGGTTGCCGCCGCCGCGCGGTCTCCATGCAGCGGCCGAGCAGCGAGGGGATCCAGCCTTCCGCTTCCGGTGAATCGTCGACACCCCGCATCGTGCTGCGGAACGACACTACGCTGTCGGCGAGCAGGCCGGAGGCAGCGAGCAGCACACCTTGTCCGACCGCCTCGCCCCGCTCGCCACCCACGTCGACCGCGAGCTCCCAGACGGTGCCCGCGCCGCTCTCCCACTCCAGCACCGCGCTGTCGCCACGCCGCACCACGCAGGCCGTGGCGACCTCGCCGAACTCCTGGTCGATCCGCTGCAGCGGACCAGCCGCAGCCTGGAAGGGCACGGGCTCGGCGTCGAGCGGCCGGGCGTCGCGCGCGAGCACGTCGAGGGCCACCAGGTCGGTGAACGGGACCGCACGCGCGCGCAGCGCCACCTGAGCACCGGAGGTCCGGGTCGTGGTCCGCGGCACGTGGATCCACACGCCGCCGGCCACCTCGCAGTCCAGGTCGTAGACGAGTTCCTCGGACGAAGTCGCGCCGAACAGCCGCGTCGCGCCGGCGGCGGACCGAGCCTGCCCGTCGACCAGCACGACTTCGTCCGCGGCGGAGCGACGCGTGAGACGCACGTCGAGCGCCACCGGGCCGGGCAGAGCCGCGCGGACTCGCGCGAGCCCCTGCTCCAGGCGTTCGGCGAGGCCACCGCGCAGGAACCAACGGCGGCCGATCCGATGGACGACGAGATCGCGCGGGTCGACCTCGATCAGCCGGCCGACGATCTCGCACAGCGTCTTCGGATCGAGGATCCGGTCGGGCGACGCCGCTGGTTGTTCCGGGCGGATCGCGTCCTCCCAACCGGGAAGCAGCTGGTGGGCCGAGACGACGTCGAGGCGATGGGTCCAGGCGCCGTGCTCGCGCAAGGAGTGCCCCTGCAGGACCCGCGCGACGAAGGTCTCGCCGCGCAGTGGACGGACCTGCTCGCTGCCGACCAGATCGGTGACGTCGAGCGACGGCAGCTGCGCCGTCGCCGGGGCGCCCGACCAGGTCGCGACGAGTAGGATGCCGAGAACCGGGATCCTCACGGCGTCGTCACCCGACCGCGAACCACCAGCCGACGCTGGCTGCCGAGCAGCGCCGAGGCCTGCCGCGTGAACACGAACCGCCCGTCCGCATCGAGCGCCGCTTCGGTGTCGAGACGGAGCTGCTTCTCCTCCGGCAGCTCGATGGTGATCACGTCGGCCTCCAGATACGGCGACGGCGTCGGCGTCGAGTCGGTCGCGGCGACGACCCGCGGACTGATGGTCACCTCGAGCTTCCGCAGCTCGACCAACTCGTCGATCCACAGGTCGCACTCGATCGCGTCGACCTTGCCGGCGGTGCCGCGCAGCGCGGTGAGGGTCGCGAACCAACCGTCTTCGACGGCGTCGACCTTCGGGTCGGGAATGCGCGCCGCCTGCGCGACCTCGACATCGAAGTCGCGGACGTAGCTCTGCTCGCGCGCGCTGGCGAAGCAGACCGGCAGGTCGGCGAGGGCAGGTCCGCTGGCGCGGCCGAGTACCCGCACGCCCTCGGGAAGCTCGCCGTCGGCCTTCACCAGGACGTCGTATGGTGCGTCGAGGATCTCGAGCTCCACCCGCACCGGCTGCAGCAACGCGTCGAACTCGGCGGCGAGTTGTCGACCAGCACGCGGCCCGGTGCCACCGGCTGCCAGCACCAGGGCGCCACCGCCGGTCCGATTGCCGCGATCGAAGTGGACCACCGAGTCATCGTTGCGACCGGCAGACGCCTCGACGAAGTCCGCCAGCGAGATGCCTTCGGGCTCCTCCAGTTCGAAGTAGGGCGAGCTGCGGAAGGCAAGCACCGGCGGGCCGAACAGGTTGGTGATCGCGACGCGTCCGGAGTTGTCACCCGCCGGCTGCCGCGCCTGCCAATCGACGCCACACGTGAGCCGCACGGTGGCGCCGTCGAGGTCCTGCCACTCGTGGACCGTGCTGGAGCCACGGGTCACCCTGAATGCGAAGCCGGCCTCGTCGACGCGCATCGCCGCACGGTCGAGTGGGCCCATCGCCGGGTGTGGACTGTACGGCTCGGTCTTCAGCGGTCGCCCGACGCGGGCGATGGCCTCGACGATGACCTCGTCGCGGAAGGGCATCGGCCGTGCGCGGATCCCCACCGACGCGCCGTGCACCAACTCGCCGATGATCGGGTTGGCGACGGCCGCGGACTGGGCGATCTCGACGTCGAAGTCGCGGACCAGCTGACGGCGCGCGGTCGAGCCGAGCACCGTGGTGGTGTCCCCCCGGAAGCGGTGCCGGCCGTCGACCAGCACTTCGACCCTGCCGTCGACCTCGCGCTCCAGCATGACGTGGACGTCGATCGGCGGCGGCATCAACGCGCGGATGTCGTTCACCGCGGAGATCACCAGTTCGGGGTAGTCGGTATCGATCAGGACCCGCCGACCGGAGTGGTGGATCTGGAGATCGAGGTCGTCGACCTCCTTGAGTGCGTTGAGCACCTCCAGGAACGAATCCTCGGAGAGCGGGCCGATCGGCTCCTCTTCCTCGCCGAAGTAGTCGCCCTGGCTCACGGAGCGTGACGGCATGCGGCGGATCAGGTGGCCCCCACCGAGGACACCGTGGTTCGGCCAGTTGCGGCCGTCGTCGAAGTCGCGGTCGGGATTGGCAACCACCCGGCCGACGAAGAACTCACCCTCAGGGGCGCGGCGCGCGGCGGCCGAACCGAGCAGGTCGGAGACGTCGATCGGCGTCTGGGCCGCGGCCGCACCGATCAGGGACAACAGGACGAGTGTCGTGCGAGGAAGGGACATGGCCCCCGCATCATGCAATCCGCGTCCCATCACCCCCCTGGAAAACGTCCCGACGGCGCAACGCGGGCATTCTGCCTTTCCACCGCGACCGGGAGTCCGTATCGAGGAGCACGATGACGCTCCCCGACCGCGACGCCCTCCGCGCCCGCTTCCCGGCCCTGTCCGGCGAGACCGTGTTCCTGGACAACGCCGGCGGCGCGCAGGTGCCCGACCGCGTCGCCGAGGCCGCGCGACGCTACTACCTGGAGAGCTACGTCCAGCTCGGCGCCGACTACGACCTGTCGCGCCGGGCCTCGGCGACCGTGGACCGCGCGCGGGCGTTCGCCGAGCGGCTGTGCCACGCCGATCCGGAGCGGCACACGGTGGTGTTGGGTCCGTCCACGTCGGTCCTGTGCTCGATGCTGGCGCGCGAGTTCGGCCGGACCCGCGATCCGAAGCGCCGCGCGGTGGTGATCCAGGACGCCGGCCACGAGTCGAACCTCGGCCCCTGGACGCGCCTCGGCGACCACCGCCGCGGCTTCGAGGTGCGGACCTGGCGGGTGCGGCCGGGCGACGCGGCGGAGGTGGTGCTCGCGGACCTCGAGGCGCTGCTCGACGACCGGGTCGCGGTGGTGGCGATCCATCACGTGTCGAACCTGCTGGGGCGGATCGAGGAAGTCCGCGCGGTCGCCGATCGGGTCCACGCCCACGGCGCACTCCTGGTGGTCGACGGCGTGGCGTTCGCGCCGCACCGCGCCGTCGACGTGCAAGCGCTCGACGCCGACTTCTACGTGTTCTCGACCTACAAGGTCTACGGCCCGCACATGGCGGTGCTCTGCGGCAAGCGCGCGGCCTTCGAGCAGCTCACCGGCGACAACCACTACTTCACCCTCGACGCCGGCGCGCCCTATGCCTTCGAACTCGGCGGCGTGAACCACGAAGGCTGCGCGGCGCTGCTCGGCGTGCAGGAGTACCTCGCCTTCGCGGCGGGTCGCGACCCCGCGACCGATCTCGACCGCGCCGGCATCGAGACCGCGTTCGAGCACTTCGCAACCCTCGAGGCGCCGCTCACCCAGCGCCTCCTCGAAGCTCTCGCCACGCGGCCGGACGTGCGCATCATCGGCCCCGCGCAGGCCGGCCGCGACCGCGTACCGACCGTCTCCTTCGCGCACCGCGAACGCCCCAGCCGCGAGATCGCCCAGGCCTGCAACGAGCAGGGCCTCGGCATCCGCTTCGGCCACTTCTACGCCCACCGCCTCACCACCGCACTCGGCCTCGACCCCGACGACGGCGTCGTGCGCACCAGCCTGGTCCACTACAACACCGAGTCGGAGGTCGACCGCCTGCTCCGCGCCTTCGACGAGTTGCTGTGAAGTCTCTGTCGTAGTTGGTGCCAGGCACCGACTACGACAGATTCCGGAGCTGCGGTCCCGGGGTGGGACGACGGGTTCATGCGATGCGGCTCGATCCGCCGATGCCGCCTCCGTGACCGACACCGGAGTCGAGACCAGCCGACCGAGAGCGCTGCCGCCGCGTGCCATCGATGCGCGCGAGTCGGAGGATTGGTTCCTGCGACTGCCCGAGGCGAAGCAGCAGCAGCTCCGCGACTACTGGGACGACCGGCTGCTCGACGGCCCGCGCTTCGGCCTGCGGCAGCGCGACCGTGCCCGCCGGCTGGCGCTCGAAGCCGCGGTCGTGCTGTGCGTACCGCTGTTCCTGGTCAACGCGCTGCTGGCCGGACCGTTGGCCACGCTGCTGCTGCTCGCCATCGGCGCACCGGTCGGCGCGGGCGTGGGTCTCGCCGTGCACGCGATCCGCGGCGGTCGCTTCGCCGCTGCCGGCATCGGCACCGCGGCCTGGCTCCTCGTCCAGCTGGGCGGCGGCGCGGTCCGTGCAGGCGGCTCGATCAACGACGCCCCACCGCTGCTGTTCCTGTTCCTCGGTGTCTGGATGACCGCCTGCCTCTTCGCCGCCTGGGGCCAGCGGCTCGAGTTCCGGACCCTCGAAGGCACCGACTGAGCCGAGAACCGCGGTGCTACGCGCGCGTCACCGCGATCGCCAGGTTGTCCTGCCCGCCCGGCTCGCCATCGACGCCCGCGAGCGCCAACTCGCCGAGCCGCCGACCGAACACCTCAGCATCGACACCGGTCGCGGCGAGCAGCTCGGCGAGGTGCCGCGCGCCGATCGAGCGCTCGGGCTGGCGATAGCAACACTCGTGAACGCCGTCGGTGCAGACCAGGATCAGACCGGTCGCCGGCAACGGCGCCTCCAGTTCGGTGGCGCGACGCGGATCGAGGTCGCGGGCGCGGCTCGGCTCGACGTAGCGCGCACTCGGGGCATCGAGCCGCATCGCGCAGGCTTCCCCGGCGTCGATCCACAGCGCGAAGCAAGCCGAGTCACCGATCGAGCAGCCGTAGAGACGGCTCGTGGCCCGGTCGACGACCACCACCATCAAGGTCGAGGCCGAATCGTCGCCGTCCGGAGTCGGGGTCGCGTCCGGCGCAGCACCGTCGACCAGCCGCGGCAGCAGCGACAGCACGTCGAACGACGTCCTGGGGATGCCATGCCGCTCGATCTCGCCGTGTAGCCGTTCGATCAGCGCGTGGCTCGCGAAGTGGCCAAAGTGCGAATCCGCGACCGCGAGCAGGGTCCGCGGGCCGTCGTCGACGACCAGCACCGCGTCTTCGTTGGGCACCTCCGCCTCCGCCTTGGCGCCGCGCGCCGCGTCGAGTCCGTCACCGCCGGCACAGAGGATCTCCACGCTCTGGCCGACGGCCAGCGCGCGCACCGTCAACTCTCCGAACTCGGGATGGTCGCGACCCAGGAGCACACGCGGATCGTAGCGTCACGCCGGAGCCGCGTCGTCGCCCTCGTCGACGATCCACCATCGCGGCTGCCCCTGACCCTTCACCCCGAGATCGCGTAGCACGTACTTCCAGATGCCGCGCGCCAGGATCGCGCCGAGCCGGCACACCTGGTCACCGCGCAGCGCCGTGTAGCTCGGCCGGCCATCGACCTCGCCGACCAGCATGTCCTTGCGAATTTCCAGCGCCAGCGAGCTGGGACGGAACGGCGAGACCTGGTAACTGCGCACCACGTCGGGGTTCTCGCCGAGGAAGCGGTGGATCTGCTGGTAGGCATGGCGCAGCCCGGGGTCATGGTTGCCGGTGCCCGTGCCTCGCAACCAGCGTCGCAGACCGAGGGCCGCGGTGTCGCGGCCGTTGACGTTCAGCAACGCGTTCCACAGCTCGTCATAGCCCTCGCCGACCGCTCGCAGAGCCGGGTCGTCGCCACGCCGTAGCACCCGGCGCAGGTACTGGAAGAACATCCACACCTGGGTCCGCACCTCGACGCTCCCCGCCGGCAGGTGGTAGACCTCGTGGTGCGCGGTCGGCACGCGCTCGCGCTCGAGCTCCAGTGCCAGCCGGTTGGCGAGCATCCGGTCGGCGGTGAAGTCGACCAACTGGCGCGGGAACAGCGGGTCGTACAGATCGACCGGCAAGGTGCTCTCGCCGGCAGCCGGCTCGGGCCGGTAGATCAGGCAGGCCGCGGGCCGCTCGTTGCCCTGCGGGTCGCAGCGGTCGTAGGTGTGCACGCCGAGCAGGATCGGGCCGCGCACACGGCCGGCCGCGAGGTCGCGTTCGTCGGCTGAGTCGAGCGCATCGAGGCGCTCCTCCAGCACCTCGCGCCAGCGCGCCGCGATCCAGTCGTAGTAGGTCAGCACGCCGGCGAGGTGCGGATCGCGCACCGCGTCGCGCGCCACCGCCCACGGCACCGCACGTCGATCGAGGTGGGTGCTCGACGCCGACCAGCTCAGGTCGGGCAGGCGCCCGAAGTCGAGGACCGACCGCGCCAGGTTCACGTGGAGGACCTCGGGCAGCCGCAGGTAGTGGGCGATCGTATCGGCCAAAGCCCGCGCCCCCCAATCGCGCTCGCTGACGAAGTTGCGGTGGATCGCCAAGCAGGCGTCGGCCGGCCACTCCGCATCGGGCGCCGCGGGATCAGGCGTCGCCGGGATGCAACGGCCATCGTGGACGGTGTAGGGCAGGACCTGGAGGAAGGCCTCGTCGGCATCATCACCGGCCACCCTGCGCCGGGTCACGCAGTCCGCCGGGGTCAGCGCCCGCACCTCAGGCTCGTCCTCCAGCACTTCGAAGTCGGGTGGCGGCACCTGCTCGACCGCGGTCAGCAAGGCCGGGTGCTCGAAGCGCAGCACCCGCGCGATCGCCGCCACCCCGCCGGCGTCCAGCGTGCGCCGCTGCGACAGGCACGCCACCAGCGTCGCCTCGGTCAGCCCGGTGCGCTCCGCCAGCTCGGCGACCGTCAACCCGCGGTTGGTCAGCGCGGTGATGATGCGCTCGACGTGGAGGCGACGGAACGGCTCGGCTTGCGCGGTCATGGCGGTGCGCAAGGTATGCGCTCGCGCCGACCGACACGACGACTCCCTGCCGACCACGTACGGGCTGTCCCTGTCCGGAACCTCCCGGCCCCGGGACATCCCCGGTGCGGTGAGCCCAGGAGGCTGCCGATAGCGCATCGGGAGCCGCGGTCCGAAGGCCTGGAACCGGACGGAGGAGCGCGGCCCGAGCACCCGACCGCCACCGCCCCGTCCCCGGCCGTCCCCCGTGAACATCCTGTTCCTGACCGAGAACTTCCCGCCCGAGAGCAACGCGCCGGCGATCCGCACCCACGAGCACGCGAAGCTCTGGCAGGCGAGTGATCCATCGGTGCGCGTCACGGTGCTCACCGGCGCGCCCAACCATCCGCGCGGTCGCGTCTACCCCGGCTACCGCAACCGGCTGTGGCAGCGCGAGCAGGTCGACGGCATCGAGGTGGTCCGCGTCTGGACCTACCCCGCACCCAACCGCGGCGTGCTGCGCCGCTCGCTCGACTACCTGAGCTACCTGGTCTCGGCGACGCTCGGCAGTCTGTTCCTGCCGCGCCCCGACGTGGTGGTCGCGACCTCGCCGCAACTCCTCACCGCGGTCGCCGGCTGGCTGGTGAGCCTGCGGATGCGCCGCCCGCTGATCCTCGAGATCCGCGACCTGTGGCCGGAGTCGATCTCGGCGGTCGGCGCGATGCGCCAGGGGCTGCTGCTCCGGACGTTGGCCGGCGTGGCGCGCTTCCTCTACCGCCGCGCGCGGCTGGTCGTGCCGGTCACCCAGGCCTTCGCCGCGAAGCTGGAGGACCTCGGGGTCGACCGCGATCGACTCGCGGTGGTGCCGAACGGCATCGACGCCGACGCCCTGCCCGACCTCGAGAGCCGGGCCTCGGTGCGCGCGCGGCTCGGCATCCCGCCCGACGCCTTCGTCGCCGCCTACGTCGGCACCCTCGGCATGGCCCAGGGCCTCGGCACGCTGCTCGACACCGCACGGTTGGCGCGCAACGACGCCGGAATGCGCTTCGTGGTCGTCGGCGATGGCGCCGACCGCGAGGAGCTGCTGCACCGCATCGGCAGCGAGCGCCTCGACAACGTGCTGTTCCTGGAGCGGCGCGCGCGACCTGAGGCCCTGTCGATCCTCGCCGCCAGCGACGTGTCGACCGTCCTGCTCCGCGACCGCCCGGTGTTCGAGACCGTGCTGCCGTCGAAGATCTTCGAGGCGATGGCGCTCGGAGTGCCGATCGCGCTCGGGGTCCGCGGCGAAGCGCGGCGGGTGGTGGTCGACGAGTGCCGTGCCGGCGTCGCGATCGCTCCCGAGGATCCCGAGGCGCTGCTCGCCGCCCTGCGGTCGCTGCGCGCCGACCCCGCCCGCCACGCAACCGTGGCCCAGGCCGGTCCCGTGGCGGTCGCCCGCAGCTACTCCCGCCGCGTCCTCGCGGCGCGGCTCCTCGAGTCGATCTCGACCGCGATCGGTCGACGTCTCGCGACGTCCGGTGCGCCGAGCAGTGAACCGGTGGTCGCGCTCAGCCCGCGGTTCCCCGCGGGTCCGCGCGCCGCAACGACCAGCGCGCCGCGCAAGGTGCAGCCCCGCACTCCAGCTCGATCTGGAGCGTCCGATGGCTGACGCCGAAGTCGGGACACCACAGCGCGTCGACGAGCCGCGGCGCAACCGGTCCGTGGTGTTCGAGGATCAGGACGACCTCGCCGCTGCTGAGCCGCAGCGCACCGGCGGCGTCGGCTTCGACCTGCACCTCGGGATGCAGCAGGAGCCGCGCGACCGCGCGCTGACCGACACCGCCGACGATCGTGTCTTCGACCTCGAGGACGCCGGGCCGATGGACCAGGCGACGCCGATGCCGCGGCGCGCCCGCGAGGTGTCGATAGCCGTCGTGGGTGCCGTCGAGCGACAGTTCGCCCTCGTCAACCTGCACCCGAGCCACCACTTCCCGCGGCCGGCGCCCGACCCGGAACGCGCTCCAGAACTCGGCCTGGTCGAGGTCGTCGAGGGTCACGGTGTTGTGCATCCGCGTGCTGCGCGCCAACGCCCGCCATTCGCCCGCCGCGTACTCGAAGCAGCCGTGGTCGACCACGAAGCGCCGGCCGCCGACCGTCCACTCGAAGCTGCCGATGTCGCCATGGCCGTGGGCCGGCAGGTGGTGCGGTGCGAGCAGACCCCAGTCGACCGCGAACAGGTCGTCGCCGTGACGCAGCCCGAAGTAGCCGGCGGCCGGGAACGCGAAACCGCGGCGTGGCTCGGGCACGGGCTCGCCGGTGGCGTGCGTCCAGGCGGCCAGGCAGCGGGCGAGCGACGGGCCGTGGTGGTGGCCGCCGTCGTTGAACAGGCAGGGCAGACCGTCGGGATGGGCGAGGTCGACGACCACCTGCAGCATCGCGCGGAGTCGTGCCAGCAAGGGGGCGCGCAGCGGGTCGTCCGCATCGAGCGCGCGCCAGCAGTCGAGCAGGTCGACGAAGACCTCGGCCTGGTAGGCGACGCTGCGCTCGAAGTGGCAGCCGTCGGGGAGCACCTGCTCGTCGAGTTCGCGGACCAGCAGACCGCGCGCGCGGTCGTGCCAACCGCGGGCCTCCGGCAGGTCGAAGGCGCGCGCGACGACCAGCAGGGCCCGCAGGTCCTTCAGCAGGTGGTTGCCGCCGAGGTCGAGCTCGAGGTTGCGCAGCAGGAACCGCGTCTGGCGGACGATCTCGCCGGCGACGAAGTCCCGCTCCTCGTCCGACCACTGCGCGCCGCGGCGTGCCAACTCGGCCGTCAACGCCACCACGCGGATCGACATCCCGTAGCTGTTCCACGCGGTGTTCCAGTGGGCGCGCGCGTGCGGCCGGTGGTTGGCGACCCAGTCGCGGAGCAGGGCGACGACCTCGTCGTCGTCGAGCGCGGGCAGGTAGTCGAAGTAGTGGATCGCCAGCTCGGCGAGCGGTCGGCCGATCGGCACGCCCGGCGCCGACCAGTCGACCGGCGGGACCAGCGGCGTCCAGTGGTGCAGGAGCTCCAGCTCACGCGCGCCGCGGGGGCCACGGATCCGCGCCGTCTCTTCCTGGAGTCCGAGACGAGCCGGCGCCTCGAACCACTGGGCCATACCAGCCGGGCGCGGCTCGGCCGGCAGGGTCCGTGCCCGCCAGCGCCGCAACAGATCCCGCTGCGCGCGGCGCAGCAACTGCGTCGGCCGCGTCGCCGCGAGCGACCGCCACAGCAGTGCCCAACGCGTCCCTCGGATGCTGCGGTGCTGCTCACCCATCGTGTCCGGCGGCCGATTCTGTCGCCCCCCACCCCGAATCCCAGCATCCGTTCGTCATGAAGCAGATCCTGCAGTCCTACCGCAGCGGTGAGCTGTGGCTCGCCGACGTGCCGCCGCCGCAGCTCGAGCACCACGGCGTGCTGGTGCGCACCACCCACAGTCTCGTCTCGGCCGGCACCGAGCGGATGCTGGTCGAACTGGCGAAGAAGTCGCTGCTCGGCAAGGCCAGGGCACGGCCCGACCTGGTGAAGAAGGTCCTGCAGAAGATCCGCAGCGAGGGCCTGACGTCGGCCCTGCAGAAGACCTTCAGCAAACTCGACACGCCGATCCCGCTGGGCTACTCGAGCGCCGGCATCGTGGTGGCGTGCGGTCGCGACGTGCGCGAGTTCACTCCCGGCGACCGGGTCGCCTGCGCCGGTGCGGGTCACGCCAACCATGCCGAGTACGCATTCGTGCCGCGGACCCTGTGTGCGAAGATCCCCGACGGCGTGCCCGACGAGGCGGCGTGTTACGCGACCGTCGGCGCGATCGCGCTGCAGGGCGTGCGCCAGGCCGACGTGCGGCTGGGCGAGCGCGTGGCGGTGGTGGGCCTCGGTCTGCTCGGCCTGTTGACGGTGCAACTGCTGCGCGCCAGCGGTGCGGTGGTGCTCGGCACCGACCCGGATCCGGAGCGCTGCGCGCTGGCCCGCCAGCTCGGCGCCGAGACCGCGGTGCCCGGTGACCTGCGCGCCGCGGTGGCCCGCGCCACCGGTGGTCACGGGGTCGACGCGGTGGTGCTGACCGCCGCGACGCGCAGCAACGCGCCGATCGAGAGTGCCGCGGAGCTGGCGCGGGTGCGCGGTCGCGTGGTGGTGGTCGGTGCGGTCGGCATGGACATCCCGCGCGACGCCTACTACCGCAAGGAACTCGAGCTGCGGCTCAGCATGTCGTACGGCCCCGGCCGCTACGACCCGAGCTACGAGGACAAGGGGCTCGAGTATCCCTACGGCCACGTGCGCTGGAGCGAGGCGCGCAACCTGCAGTGCTTCCTCGAGACGGTGGCGCAGGGTGCGGTGACGCCGCTGGCGTTGACCACCCACCGCTTCCCGATCGACGACGGACTGCGCGCCTACGAGCTGCTGCAGTCGGGCGACGAGCCGTTCCTCGGCATCACGCTCGACTACGGGGTCGCGCCCGCATCGCCAGGGCTCGAGAAGGTGCAGACGCGGGTCGACCTGGGGCTACGGACCGGAACACCGGCCGAGGGATCGCTCGGGATCGGGCTGATCGGCGCGGGCAACTACGCGCGCGGGGTGCTGCTGCCGGCGCTGCAGCGACTCGACGGGATCCACCTGTCGATGGTCGCCAGTGCCAGCGGCCGCAGTGCGGTGGAGACCGCCAAGAAGCACGGCTTCCGCTCGGCCACCGCCGAGCCGGACACCGTCTTCGCCGACCCCGACACCGACGCGGTGCTGATCGCGACCCGGCACGACAGCCACGCCGACCTCACCGTCGCCGCGCTGCGCGCCGGCAAGCACGTGTTCTGCGAGAAGCCGCTGGCGCTCGACGAGGCCGGACTCGACGCGGTCGAGGAGACGCTGCTCGAACTTGGCGCCGGTGCGCCACGCCTCACCGTCGGCTTCAACCGGCGCTTCGCGCAGGACGTGGTCGACCTGCAGGCGGCGCTGCCCGGCCCCGAGGTGCCGCGGACGATCCTCTACCGGATCAACGCCGGCGCCATCCCGGCCGACCACTGGATCCAGGACCCGCGGGTCGGCGGCGGCCGGATCGTCGGCGAGGTCTGCCACTTCATCGACCTGTGCCGCTTCCTCGCCGGCGCACCACTGCAAGGCATCACCGCGGTGCGCCGCGGCGTGACCGGCGACGGCTCGGTCGCCGACGACGACCTCGCGATCACGCTGACCTACGCGAACGGCTCGCTCGCGACCATCCTCTACACCGCCTCCGGCTCGCACGAGCTGGCCAAGGAATGGCTCGAACTGCACGCCGGCGGCAGCAGCTTCACCATCGAGGACTTCCGCCGCCTGCGCTGCCACCCGCGCCGCGAGCGCCCGCGCCGCCACCGCCAGGACAAGGGCGCCGCCGAACTGCTGCGCGAGTTCGTCACCAGCATCCGCGACGGCGGCCCGGCCCCCATCCCGGTGGAAGAGCTCCTCGAGACCTCGCGCGCCTGCCTCGCCGTGGTGGACCAACTGCGCGGCGCCGACCGGGTCGTGAAACTCCCCACCCGCGAGCCCGCCGAGCCTCGTTCCCCACGCACCGCACCACCGCCCGTCCCCCTCCCGGCCTGACCTCCCCCGTTTCTGTCGTAGTCGGTGCCAGGCACCAACTACGACAGACTTCGAGTACTACACCTGCTGCCAGGCACCGGTCGTACGTCTCGGCGCACGCCATCGCCGGCGGCGGCAGATCTGTCGCGTACCGTGCCTGGCACCGACTACGACAGATTCTGCGGGGTGGTGCTGCGGGGTCGGGAAGGAGAGGGGCGCCGGCTCGCCGCGACGGCTGCCAGGAGGCCGTCCACCATCCGTTCGGGGGAGCAGTCCGCGTCGTAGCAGTGGGCGGCGGCGTGGCCAGCGCGCTCCAGGAAGTCCGGGGCGGCGCCGCGGGCGAGCGCGTCGGTCAGCGCCGCGGAGTTCCCGCGTGCGTAGACCAAGCCGTTCACGCCATCCTCGAGCACGGTGAACTCCGGGCCGTGTGGGCCTCGGCCGGCGGCGGTCACCAGCGGCACGCCGTGGGCGAAGGCGTGCACCACGCTGAGGCCGACCGCGTCGGGAACGACCGCGAGGTCGGCGTCGGCGTACAGCTCGGCGAGTCGCGCCGGGTCATGGACCGGACCGAGCGCGCGCCAGTCGACCGGACCGAAGCGCTCCCGCAACGCGGCGAGACCCCCGGGCCAATGGTCAGCGCCCACCAACGTCACCTGCACCGGACCATGCCGCTCGTGGTAGCTCCGCGCGGCGTCAGCCAGCACGTCGAGACGGTTGCGCTCCTGCAACCGCGTGCAGACCAGCAGCGACAGGGGCCGCACCGCAGCCGGTAGCGACTGTCGCCGTGCCAGGCGACGCTGCCGTGCATGCCGCGCGCGCTCGCGCTCCGCGACCGGCACGTGCACCGTGTTCCGCGCCACGAAGACCGGCCGTTCGAGGAACGCCAGGTCCTGCGCCGTCCGGTCGTCGTACACCACCAACGCATCGGCCGCGCGCGCCAGACGGTTGCGCAGCCGCACCCCCATCCCCCCGCGCCCCGACTTCGAGAACCCCTGCCCCCACAGCACCACGCCGAGGCCCGCGGCCCGACAGCGCGCGATCGCCAGCGGCAGGGTCACGCAGCGCGCCTCCCAGGCCAGCACCGCGACGTCGAAGCGACCCGCGAGAGGCACGGTCAGATGACCCGACAGCGCGGCGAGACCGAACCGGCGACTCTCCCGGTGCACGGCGTCGCGATGCCGGAAGCCTTCGATCCGCGCCGCGACCCCGAGTTCCGGACTGGTCCCGTGGACCACCTCGAGCCGACCCCCGAGCCGCTCCGACAGCAGCGAGAAGACCGGCACGCGGTACTCGGGTAGCGCGCGCTGGAACAGCACCACCCGTGGCGCCACCGCAGTCGACGACGGACCCGGCGCGAGCACCATCGTCACGTCTCGAACTCCACCCACTCCGGGCAGCCGGCGCGCCCGAGCAACCACTCGTGCAGCGCCACCCACCGCGCACCGACCGCGTCGTAGCCGTGGTGCTCCGCGACGTGCGACGGCCCGCCGGACCCCAGCGCCAGCAGGCCCTCGCGCCCCAGCTCCCGCGCCGACTCCAACACCGCCGCGAGCCCGGCCACGTCGTCGAAGCCGTGGAAGCCGAGGCCCGCCGTCACCAGCTCGCCCCACGGCGTGCCCCTCGCCGCCGCCACCGGCACGCCACGCGCCAGCGCCTCGGTGACCACCACGCCGAAGTTCTCGCTGACCGACGGCAGGACCAGCAGGTCGATGCCGGCGAAGAACCGGTCCTTGCTCCGCCCCGATACCTCACCGACCCACGACACGTCCGGCCAACCGCCGGCCCGCGCCCGGAGCGTCGCATCGTAGCGCGCGTCGATCACCGGTCCCGCGATCTGCAGCCGCGCCCCACCGCGGTAGCCGAAGGTCAGCGCGAACGCGTCGAGCAACACCTCCACCCGCTTGATCGGTGCGATCCGCCCCAGGAAGCCGATCGTCAACGGCCGGTCGACCTGCAGGTCGCGGACCGACCGCAACGGGCAGCGCACCGGCAGCGGCAGCCGCGCGATCGGCAGGCGGATGCCCGCGGCGCGCACGTCGTCGCGTTCCGCCTCGGAGGTCACGTGGATCACCCGCGCCGCCGCGACCTGCCGCCGTTGGCCGATCCACCACACCAGCCGCTTCCGCCACCGCGACCGCGCCAGCGCCGCGGGCGCGAACATGCCGTGCGGCGACAGCACGAACGGCGCAGGACAGTCGGCCGGCCGCGACCAGCGCTCGGCGATGCCGGCACCCGACCAGAGGCCGTGGACGTGGACCGCCCAACCCTCGGCACGCCGTCGCCCGACGTGCTCGAGTTCGCGAAGGTTGAAGCCGAACCGACGACCGATCCGCGAGTCGGTAGGCGCCCGACACGGCACGTCCAGGGCGAGGTCGAAGTCCGGCTCGGCGAAGCCCGCGAACAGCTCGGCGATCCCACCAGCCCGCTGGATCGACTCGCAGATCCCGAGCGCGGCCGGCGGGATACCCGAAGACGTCTTCAACCGCGGGACCAGATGCGCGACCTGGACCCGCGCCGTCGGCGGCGCGGTGCGCAGCAGCGGCGCGTCGCGGAGCAGGGTCATGCCGCACCTCCGGCCAGCAACCGGTCCTCGACCCGGGCGGGCGTCCCGGCGCGCGGCTCGGCCACGCCCGGCGACGTCACGGCCGCGAAGCCGTACTGCGACGCAGCCGCGGCCAACAGCCCGAGCCCCATCGCCAGTCCCAACGACGGCCCCGAACCGACCAACCACAGCACGCACAGGCAGATCCCCAGGGACCGCGCGGTCCGCCGCCCGGGGTCGGGCTCCACCCGCTGCCGCTCGCGCGAACGCAGCACCAGCCGGAACGCCGGCACCAGCAGCAGCGCCATCCCCAACAGGCCGAGCTCGCAGAGCACCGTCACCGAGCCGATGTTCGGCGCGTACGCCAGCGACCACGCGGCGTCGAGGTAGGGCATCATCTCGAAGCTGATGCCTCCGAGGCCGGTGCCGCAGACCACCCGGAATGGCGAGCCGCTCCAGGCCATCAGCGCGATCTGGTCGAGGCCCTTGTCGTTGTGGACGAAGCCCTGCAGCCGGCCGACGTAGCGCTCGGTGAGCAGGTCGAGCCCGGCACCCGACGGGAACCACGCAGCCACCCCGAACACCACCACGCCTCCCGAGAAGGCGATCAACGTCCGCCGCCGCGTGGCCCGCAGGTCGCTCTCCTCCCCGGCGTTGGCGAGGTGCACCAGGAGGCCCGCGACCACCAGCGTCACCACCGCGGTGGTCGAGAAGGTCGCCAGCACCACGAACAGCGCTGCGACCGCCAGCCAGCGCGACGAGGTCGGCCCGATCGGCCCGCCGTTGCCGAAGTCGACGCCGGCCGACCAGGTGACCAGGTAGAGCACCATGATCGCCGCGAGCGCCTTGGGCTCGCCGGCCAACGCGCCGGGTCGGAAGATGCTCAGCGAGCCGTGGCTGAACGCCGCGATGTCGAGGCCCTGGTCGTGCGAGCGCGAGATGCCGAGCTGCGGCAGGCCAGGCAGGACCAGCGCCGCGTACTGGTAGACGACGACCAGCACGTTGATCGCGGTGACCCACCAGATCACCTGCACCAGCCCGCGCACCGCATCGCCGCGCAGGAAGCTGCGCGACACCGCGAGGGTGCAGACCAGCATCCCGAGCAGGTTGATCGCCTGCACCAGGAACCGCAGCTCGCCGTAGGCCAGGCTGACGTGCGCGGGCACGTCCCAGAACCGGCTGAACACCAGGGTCGCGAACACCGCGTAGCCGGCGAACGGCGCCAGCGCCAACAGCTCGCCGCTGCTGCGGGTCGGCACGCGCGCCCCCATGGCCAGCGGTGCGAGCCGATCGAGTCGCCACACCACGCCAGCGGTCACGAAACCGGCCAGCAAGGACACCGCGAAGGCGATGGCGTGGAAGCGGTCGGCGCGCGCACCGACACCGGACCACAGCAGCAGGCCGAGACCGACCAGGAACAGCGGCAGGCTGAGCGACACGCCGTCCATCAGCCCGCAGCCTCGCACTCCGCGTCCGCGGCGCCGGCGGCGACCCCGACCAGCTCCGGCCGCGGGCAGCACACCGGCACCTCGGCGGCCGCCACCATCCGCCCGGCCCAGCCGGCCGCCAGCCGGTCGTTGCGGAACTCCTCGGCGAGACCGCGCGGCGCGGCGTGGCGACCGGTCCACGCACCGCGCGCCCAGGCGTCGATCGCCTCGGCGAGTGCCGCGGCACCGGCCTCGATGCGCTCGCAGTCGATCGCCAGACCGCGAGCCCGCCGGGTGATCTCCAAGAGGTCGCCCTCGGGCGCCACCGCGAGGACCGGCAGGTCGTGGCCGACGTATTGATAGGTCTTGCCAGGCACCGTCCGCGCCGCGCCCCGCTCGCGCGGCAGGATCACCAGGCCCATCTCGAAGTCGTCGAGCCGCGCCAGCGCCTCGCGCTTCGGCAGGAAGCCGACGTGGCGGAGCTGGCCGGCCGCGCGCATCCGCGCGGCGATCTCGCCTTCGAACGGCCGCGTGCCGACGTGGGTGACCTCGAGGTGCGCGGCCTCCTCGGGGTGCCGCTCGATCAGTGCGTCGAACAGGCGCAGCGCCTGGCTGTAGTCGCGGATCGTGCCGAGGTAGACCACGCGGAACCGCGCCCCTGCCGACCGCGGCCGCGGACCGACCGGCAGATCGCGCGGGTCGAAGCCGTTCGGCACGTGCAGCAGGCGCTGGCCGAGCTGCGGATGGTGGTCGAGCAAGGTCGCGCGGTTGCCCGCGGTGTTCGCCACCACCAGGTCGGCGCGGTGCATCACCGTCGCCTCGAAGCGCGCGTCGGCCTGCGCGTGCCACCGGGTCTTCGGCCGGTAGTTGCGGTTGTCGGTCAGCGGATCGCGGAAGTCGGCGGCCCAGCGCACCCCGCGAGCGGCAGCGGCGCGCCCCACCGCGTGCACGCCGTGCGGCGGCCCGGAGGTCACGATCCAGTCGAACGGCCACCGGGCACCGAAGCGCGCGTCGAGGGCTCGGACCGCGCGCGTCGCCCACGGTCTGCCGAGATCGGGCACCGCGAACGCGCCGCGCAGTCGACGCAGCGCGCGGCCGAGCCGGCCGGGACCGAGGCGCCGCCACAGCGTCGACCCGAACGGCGAGGGGACCACCATGGTCTCGACCTGCTCAGCCAACCGCGCGGCCTGCTCGTGGTCGGGGTTGTCGGCGTTCCACGGATCGGCGCCGGCGTGGACGACCGTCACGGTGTGACCGAGCGCCGCCCAGTGGCTGGCGAAAGTCGCCATGCGGTAGGAACGGCCCCCGCCCACCGGCGGGAAGTCATAGGCACAGACGCAGATCCTCACCGCGCCACCTCCGCGAGTTGGCGGGTCGGGCCAGGCACCCAGTCGCGGGCGTACTCGGGCCGCTGGGCATTGCCACCGCAGTCGCGGTAGTCCTCGCGCACCACCCGCTTGGCGACCCGCAGCGGTGCTTCGAACACGTCGACGAAGTCCAGATGGTCGGCGGTTTCGACGACGCTGCCGAAGCCCCCCTCCGCGCTGCGGACCGGACACGCCACCTCGTAGGCGTCGGGCACGGCGCGCACGCCGGGCACCACCCAGCCAGTTGCCGCCGGGTTGCCTGCCCAGGCCGCGAACACGTAGGCGTTCCAGCGCACCGGCCGCACCACGTCCGGCCAGAGATCGCCGCCGTCGGGATCGCCGAGGAAGCCGAACGAGTTGCGCACGCCGCCGGTCGCGTCCTGGTGGAGCATCAGCCAGCGGTCGACGCGGTCGGCGGCGTCGTGGTAGTCGGCGCGGTCCAGCACGCGGGCGGCGTGGCGGAGTCCGAGCGACACCAGCGCACCGCGCGCCACCCACGCCGGCCCGAACCCGTCCCAGGTGCTCAGTGACTCGACGCGTCGACGCAGCGCCTCGCACGCCAGGTCGCGATGCACCCGACGGATCGCTCCCCACAGCCGCGAGCGCACCATCCGCGGCCGCCAGTTGCGGAAGCCGTCCTGCCCGAACGGATCGACGAGTTCGATCCTTCGCACCAAGTAGTCGCCGATGCGGGTCAGCAGCGCCGCCACCGGCGCGACGCCCATCCGGTCGGCGAACAGCGACAAGCCGAACAACGCCTTGCCGACGTAGATGTCGAACACCCTGGGATCGAAGTCGGCCTGCGCGACCGCGCCCTCGCACCAGCCCTTGCGGTAGACGGTCCGTTCGATGCACGCCAGCAGCGAACGCATCCGGTCCCGCGACCCGCCCGGGGCTCCGGCCTGCTCCAGCAGCGCCTCGGCGGCCAGCATGTAGGCGCCGTGGTTGCCGACGTAGCTGACGGTGCGGCCGTCCCAGAACCGGTCGAGCACCACGTCGCGCAGTTCGACGGCGCGCTGCAACCACGGCCCGTCCCGGTCGTGCTGCGCCAACCACGCCAACGCCAGGATCGGCGCCGACTGCAACACGTCGCCGGTGCGCTTGCGCGGCGTCTCGCCGCCGGCCCACGCCAGGGCCGCCGAGTCGTGGGCGCGGTCCTCGAGGTACCAACTGCACAGGTTGCGGGCCTCGTCGAGCGCGCGCTGCCCGGAGCCGCGCGCGTGCAGGTCGAGCAGACCGAACGCGACCGGCCAGGCGTGCATCGAGTGCGGCGCGACCACCGCCGGCGCCCACTCCCAGTACGACACGGCCTGCCCCAGCAGCTTGTCGCCGCAGCGCCAGGAGCCGAGGTAGTGCCACAGCGCGTCGAGCGACGCCGCGAGTTCGGAACGGCTCATGGATCGATCCTCCGGGTGAGGCCGCCGCGCAGGAGACCCACCACCAACAGCCCGGCCTGCAGCAGCGACGCGCACAGGTGCGCCGCGGCCACCCCGCGCACCGAGGCCACCGCGCCGCCGAACAGCAGTGCCAGCAGCACCGCGAACCAGGCGAGCCGCGCGGTCAACGCGAACCGCACCGCCCCGCGGCCGACCGCCACGAACTCGACGCCGCGCGTCGCCGCGGCGACCACCGCCCAACCCGCCAACCAGCGCACCGTCTCGCAGCCGGCGGGAGTGGCGTAGTCCGGCGCGTAGATGGCCAGCACCTCGGCCGGCGCGAGCAGGAGCGGCAGCGCGACCACCGACGCGATCAGTGCGCCCGGCGCGGTGAGCCGCGCGACGAGCCGCAGCGCGGCGGCCGGCGAGTCGGGGCTTGCCAGCCCGGCGACCACCGGCAGGAAGCTCCGCGACACCACCGAGGGCACCAGCAGGACCAGGTTGCCGAGCTGCCAGGCGATCACGAACACCGCCAGCGCCAGGCCGCTCGGGTCGGCGTCCTCCAGCCAGTGCTGGCCGACGAAGTAGGCCACTGCCGGCACCGCGCCGAGCACGAAGGTCGGCAGGGTGAACGACCAGAGGCCGCGCCAGGTCGCCGCGTCGAGGCGGCGGTCGACGGCCGCGACCGGCAGGTCCCCCAGTGAGCGATGCGCGCTGTGCGCCAGCACCAGCACCGCCGCGGCCTGCGAGGCGGCGTGCACGCCGAGGAACCACGCCGGACCGGCGGCGGCTGGTGCGGCGAATCCGCCGGCGACCAGCGCCAGGCCTGCGACCAGGTTCGAGGTCGCCACCGTCCGCCACGCCTCGAAGCCGGTCACCACGCCACCGAGCACGCCGCGCAGCACCGCACCGAGCACGATGGCGGCGACCGCGAGCACGCCCACGAGCCCGACTCCGTCACCGCGGCCCGACACCAACAGCCACAGCAGCACACCGAGCGCGCCGAGGCTGGCGGTCACGCCGGTCGACCACAGCGCTGCACGCGCCGTACGCCAGGCCCGCGCCGGATCGGCGAGGCGGTGGGCGGCGATCGCGCGGGTCGCCGCACTGCCCATCGACAGCGTCGCCAGCGCCTGCGCCACACCGACCGCGCCGAGCGCCAGGCCGAAGCGCGCGAAGTCGAGGACGCTCAGGGCACCCGCCGCCAGTGCGGTCAGCACCATCACCGCGCCCTTGCCGACGACGGTCGAGACGATGCTCCACAGCGCACCGCGGAACAGCCGCGCCATCAGGCGCGAGGGTCCACGGGCGTGCGGTGCGGCCGACGCACGGAGCGGAACTGCGGAGTCCGTGGGCAACGCGTCAGTTCCCCCGGATCGGATCGACGAACAGGTTGACCTGCAGGCGCAGGACCTCGGCGAGCAGGGTCCGCGACCACGAGCCGAGCGTGTGCTGGACCGAGATCACGTCGCCGGGGCGGATCCTCACCAGCGACGACTCGATCAGGTCGGCGCCCTCCAGCGGGAAGGTGACCGCGAGGATCTGGCCGTCGACGTCCTTGCGGTAGACGGTCGCGTAAGGCGGATCGGCGATGCGGTCGGTGCCGCCGGCGATCGCCAGCGCCTCCATCAGGTTGTACTCGCGGTTCGGCGGGTACTCGTAGGCACCCGGCGTGGTCACCAACCCGATCACCGTGAAGATGTCCGGGTCCCAGCGCTCGACCTCGATGGTCTCGCCGCCCTCCAGCGCCACGTCGCCGAACGGGATGTTCAGCCCGCGCACCGGCAGCAGCAGGTTCTCCTCGCGCTCCTCGCCGGGACGGTGCAGACGGATCCGCTTGGCGCCGACCTTGAGGTTGCTGGCCTTGAGAATGCCGCCCGCCGCGGTGAGCGCGCTGACCAACGTCATCGAGTCGCTGGGCAGGGACAGCACGCCCGGCCGCTCGACCGCACCGAGCACCGCGACCTTGCGGGTCGCATGCTCGCTGACCCGCACCACCAGGCTCGGCTGGTCGACCACGAACTCCGGATGCAGGCGTTCGACCAACAGGTCCTCGATCTCCGGCAGCGTGAGTCCGACGACTTCGACCGCGCCGACCAGCGGCAGGGTGAGCGCGCCGTCGGGGTGGACGCGCGCCTCGAGGATCTCGGGTCCGGGTGCCGGGCTCGGGCCGCTGCGCACCGCACCGCCGCCGACGCCCACCCCGAGGAACACGTCGCTGCCGGTCACCGCCAGGATGTCGCCAGTAGCGACGCGGTACGGACCGGCGTTCGGCAGGCCGGGCAGCAGCCGGCTCGCGTCGAACTCCGGCTCGATCGGTCCCGCCGCCTCGAAGGCCGCGAGGTCCTCGTCACTCGGCCAGTAGGTCGCGCCGATGCTGCACGACCAGCTGGCCGTCGCCAGCAGCGTCAGCAGGGCCCACACTCCGAGACCTTCCGCGCGACTCGATGCGCTCGCGTTCGGCATGCTCCGCTCCGTCCAGATCCAGCCGGGACATCCACGTGCGGCGCCCGGCAGCTTCCTTGTCGACACTCCGCCCGCTGGCGGTGAAGCGGCGGTGAGGCCGCGATCGCGAAGTTCCGGCGCGCCCTCGGGACAACCCTAGGAGCCAGGGTCACGGGAGACCATTCCGCCCAGCACGGGCCCTCGCACCCAGGACATCGCCGCGAAGCCTCGCCGAATCCACCGATTCGGCTACGTTTCCCGGCTTCGTCCCGGGCACGAGTTCACGCACTGGATCGGAACGTGTCCCGTGACCCTGCCTCCTAGGACAGGCGCCTTCCCTGCGTCACTCGGAGACCTTGACGCGAGCCCGCGCCGCCCCCGACTGCGTCCGTCGCTTGCGCCGTGGCGCGCTCGACCGGTCGATCTCCACCCCGCCCGCGGCGCTCCGCTCGTCGTCGAGGTAGTGGTCGACGTAGTAGCCGTAGCCGTGGTCGCCGTAGCGGCGGCGGTAGTAGCCCTGGTGCTGCGGCACGTCGTTGATGACCAGGCCCAGCACCCGCGCGCCGACCCGGTCGAGACTGTCCTTGGCCGCCTTGGCGCGCTTGCGGGTCGAGTGCTCGGCGCGCAGCACCAGGATCGTCGCGTCGCAACGCGGTCCGAGGATGCTGGCGTCGGCGACCGGCAGCACCGGCGGCGAGTCGACCAGCACGCGGTCGAAGTCGCGACCCAGTTGGCGCAGCAGCTCTTCGAAGCGCCGGTCGTTGAGGATCTCCGCCGGGTTCGGCGGCACCGCGCCCGCCGGCAGCAGGGTCAGGTTCTCGATCGTGGTCGCGACCAACGCCGGCTGGTCGTGGCCTTCGTGACCCGACAGGTACTCCGACAGACCCGGCACCTGGTCCAGACCGAACAGCCGGTGCTGCCGCGGGCGACGCAGGTCGGCGTCGATGAGCAGCGTGCGCTGCCCGGCCTTGGCCATCGCCACCGCGAGGTTGGCGATCGTGGTCGACTTGCCCTCGCCCTGGTCGGCCGAGGTCACGTGCAGCACCCGGCCCTTGTCGGCCGGCAGCCCGAAGAACACCTGGGTGCGCAGACTGCGCGCCGCCTCGGAGAAGATCCGGTCGGTGTTCCAGCGGCCGTCGGCGTCGACCACCGCGGCACCCTGGATCCCGTCGACGTGCGGCATCGAGCCGAGCATCGGCAGGCGCAGCAGGCCGGCGGCCTCGTCGGCACTGCGCAGCCGCTGGTCGAGCGCCTCGCGGAGCCAGGCCAGGAACGCGCCGGCGACCGCACCCAGCAGCACCGCGATCCCGAGCCGCATCATCCGACCCGAGACGTTCTCCAACCGGCCGGGCATCGGTCGACTGCGGACCTCGACCCCGAACGCCTGCTCCTCGGTGCCGATCCGCGCGACGTTGAGTTCGCGGATCTTGGCGAAGCGGGTCTCCAGCAGCTTCTGCACCATCGCGGTGCGCTGCCGCAGCTCCAAGAACTCGACGTAGTGGCGGTTGAGTTCCTTGTAGCGGGCGGTCTCGGTGTCGATCCGCTCGGCCAGCCGCTCGCGCCGCGCGCGCGCGGTGGTCAGCGTGAACTCCAGTTCGGCGTGGGCCGCGGTCAGCGCCGCGGCCTGCTCCAGCTCCAACTGCTCGCGCGCGGCGGCCACCGCGAGCTCGAGCCGCTGCACCGCGGGATGCCGCTCGGTGAATCGACTGCGCAGCAGGGTCCGCTCGGTCTCGAGCTCCTGCACCGCGCGCGCCATCGCCCGGAGCACCGGCGTGTCCGGTGGATGGTCGGCCAGCCGGCGCTGCGCGGCCTCGGCGGCCTCGATCTGCTCGCGGGTCTCCTCGAGTTCGGCCTCGGCGCGGCGCAGGCCGTCCGACAGGCGATGCAGGACCAGGCCCTCGGGGTCGAGGTCGTGCGCGGCGATCAGCGTCTCGGCGGTGGTCCGCAGCTCCGCGGCCTCGTCTTGCAGGGCGGTGACTTCTTCGTCGTAGCGATCCAGGAAGTCCTTCGCCGTGTCGCTGCGCTGTTCGAGGACGTAGCCGGCGAAGGTGTCGACCACCGCGTTCACGGTGTCGCTGGCGAGCTTCTGGTCGGCGTGATCCAGCGACAGGCGGATGACCTCGTCGTCCTGGCCGACCGAGGTGTCCAGACGGCCACGCAGCCATTCGACCTTGGCGATCTCCGGCACCGACTCGGGGAAGATCGGCGAGCCGCGTAGCGGCGCGCGTCCGGCCGCCTCGTCGCCCTCGAGCGCGCGCTCGAGGATCAGGTCGCTGCGTAGCAGGTGGGCCTGCTTGTGCGCCACGTTGTCGACGCCGAAGGTCGACAGCAGCTCGTCGAGGCCGCCGGCCGCGACGCGTGGCGACTGCACGAACAGCTCGGCCTTGGCCCGCCAGATGTCGCCGCGGCGCGCCACGTAGGCCCAGCCGAGGCCGCCGGCCAGCACGATCGCGCCGGCGATGATCCAACGGCCGCGCCAGAACACGCCGAGGAATTGTCCGACGGAGAGTTCGGCGTCGGGCTGATCCGCGCGCGTGGTGTGATCCCGTTCCACGCCGCGCTCATCGACCTACGACGCTCCCGGCTTGAGACGCATCGGGTGCGCGCTGACGTCGTTCCGATCGGCGCTTGCCGTGCTCGTGGAAGTCCCTGACGCGGGATGCGACAGGGGATCTTCCACCTGTCCTTCAATCCATTGTCACGTAGCGCCGCAGGGCTACCTCGCTCAACGGCTTGCCGCGCAGACCGTCCCAGGTGCCGCGCAGCTTGGCCTGCGCCGCCTTCGCACCTGTGCCACTCACGAACGTCAACGGCGCGAGCAGCACATCCCACCACCAGAACGACAGCCAGTGCCGCCAGGTGCCGTGCCGGCGCAGCCAGCGCACCTCGTTGACGGCGCTGGCGTACTTGCGCAGCGGCGAGCGCCCGCCACCGGTCGACTTGCTGCCCTCGTGGACCACGCGGACCCACGGCAGCCACAGCAGCGTGTGCCCCGCCGCGGTGAGTCGGGTGCCGAGGTCGACGTCCTCGACGTACATCCAGTAGGCCTCGTCGATGCCGCCGACCGCGTCGAGCGCGTCCAGTCGATACAGCGCGCAGGCCCCGGGCAGGAAGCCGACCGCCTCGGGACCGTGGTCGGTCGGTGCGGGGTCTCCCCCCTGCCCGTAGAGCTGCGCGAGGTTCGGCTTCAGCTCGATGCCACCGCCCTGGCACCAGACCTTGCCGTCGTCGTCGAGGATCGTCGGACCGATGCCGGCGAGGCTCGGGTCCTTGTCGAGGCAGCGGACCAGCGGCGCGAGGAAGTCCGGCGCGAGGCGCACGTCGTTGTTCAGGAACAGGACGTAGCGGGCGCCGAGTTCGCGGGCGCGCGCGAGGCCGGCGTTCATCGCCACGCAGTAGCCACCGTTGGTCGCGCGGGCCACCAGCTCGGCCCGGCCGTCGATGGTCGCACAGCCGTCCGCGAGCTGCGCCGCGGAGTCGTCGCCGGAGCCGTCGTCGACCAGGATGGTGCGCAGGTTCGGATGCGAACAGGCGAGCAGGTCCTGCAACACCTGCAGGGTCGGGCCGGGCTGCCGCCAGTTCGGCACGATCGCGGCGACCAGCGAGGCCGAGGGAGTCGACCAGGCGTCAGCCACACAGCCCCCGCACCAGCTTCCAGTTCAGGGCGCAGAAGCCATCGACGAAGCAGCGCAGCCAGGCCTTCGCGCCGCGGTCGGCGAGGCCCGGGTTGGGGGTCATCGGATCACCCGACAGCAGGTCGCGGTCGCCGACCTTGCGCCGCCGCTGGATCCGCCGCATCCACAGCCGACTCGGCACCGCCAGCAACGCGGCACCATGGCCGCGCAGCGCCGGCAGCAGGCCACCGCGGCTGGCCGCGAACAGCGTGTAGACCAGTGCGTACAGCAACTGGGAAGGCGCGGTGAGGATCAGGGTCCTGAGCTGCGCGTTGCGCAGCAGCACCAGCCAGCGGTTGCGGCAGTGCAGGTAGAAGCGGCGGCCGGCGTACTTCGCGTCGGGCGAGCGGAACGACAGGCCGGCGGTGCCGGCGAAGTGGCGGACCAGCGCGCGTGGCGCGAGGCGGAGCTGCCAGCCGTGCATCCGCATCCGCCAGCTCAGGTCGTTGTCCTCGTAGAGGATGAACAGGCGGCGGTCGAAGCCGCCGGCGGCGAAGTAGGCCCGGCGCCGGACCAACAGGCACAGCGCGATGACCGCGCCGACCGGGCCGTCGGGGTCGGTCACCTCGCTGCGGGGCCGGAACCAGTTGTGCAGGACCAGGGTGCCGAGGAAGTGCAGGTCGCTGTGGTCGTAGTGGACGACCGCGTTATCGCCCTCGCAGAGCGACCGCGCCTGGACCATGCCGATCCGCCGGTCCTCGTCCAGCACCCCGCGCAGCTCGGCCAGCGCGCCGGGCAGCAGCTCGACGTCGTTGTCGAGGAACAGCAGGGTCTCGCCCCGCACCGCCCGCGCGCCGCGGTCGCGCGCCTCGGCCGGACCGAGGTTGGCCCCGGTGTCGAGGATGCGCACGCTGGGGAAGTGCTCGGCGCAGTACTCCCGGCTGCCGTCGCTGCTGTGGTTGTCGACGAGCACGACCTCGTCGGGCGGCGGCTCCTGGGCCAGGAGCGCCGGCAGGCAGCGCTCGAGGTGGGCGCGCCCGTTCCAGTTGATGACCACCGCCGAGATCACGAGGGCCGGGCAGGATCCGTGGTCGGTCGCACGGATGCAACAGCGGGCTGGACCGGTCTTCCCACCGGGCTCAGCCGTCGCCGCGCGACTCTTCAGGGAAGTCGGACTCCCGCGCGTCCAGGAGCCGGTTCACGCCGCGCAGCGTCGCGGCGATCTCGTCGGGGCCGTCGCCGACCACGCAGCGGCGGAAGCGGTCGCCACCCTGGGCCGCGGCGAGCACCTCGCCGAGCTCCTGGATCGGTCGGATGATCCGCCTCTCGAGGCGCGAGCGCAGCCACAGCCCGGTCAGCAGGGTCGCGAGGCCCACGAAGGCGGCGACCCAGGCGCCGGCGGTGCCGAGCAGGTGGGCCCGCCGGCTCTCTTTCCACATCGCCTGGCGGTTGAGCGCGATCAGGTCGTGGAGGCTGCCGATCACGTCGCGGTGTGCGGCCGCGTCGCCGTCGAGAGCCGGCCCCATCCGGTCCGAGAGCCCCGCGACGATCTCCTGCTCGCCGTCCTCGGTGATGTTGTTGCGCGCGCGCTCCAGCGCGGCCTCGACCCGCTGGCGTTGGTCGGTGTCTGCCGCGACCCCCTCGATGCGCGCCAGGACCTCGAGCATCTCCTCGGCGGCGACGATCGTCACGTCGTTGCGCAACAGGATCCGGTCGATCGCCGGCCCCATCCGCACGAACAGGCCGATGCCCGCGAAGGCCAACAGCAGATTCAGCGCCACGAACCCGAACACCACCGCGGCCAGCTCGATGCGGAACCGCACGTTCAGTCCGCCTCCGCCGCGTGCTCGAGCATCTTCTCCACCGCGCCCTCGAGGGCGACCAGCGCCAGCACGTCGCCCTCCTCCAAGACGCTCTCGGCGTCGGGCAGGAGCACAGCGCCGGTCTTGCCCTTGCGGACCGCGACCACCGTGACTCCGAAGCGCCGCGGCAGCTGCAGTTCGCCGAGCGAGCGCGCCAGGAACGGCTCGGGTGCCTGGACCTCGCTCAGCAGCACCCCCTCGCCGAGCAGCATCTCGCCCTTCACGCCCTCGTGGACGATCTGACTGGCGAAGCGATCGCCGAACGCCCGCTCGGGGTTCACCACCTGGTGTGCGCCGACCAGCTTGAGGATCCGCGCGTGGACGTCGTCGTTGGCGCGGGCGATCACCCGCTTCGCCCCGGCCTGCCGCAACAGCGCAGTGCAGATGATCGACGCCTCCTTGGCCTCGTCGCCGATCGCGCAGACGCAGACGTCGCGGCTGGCGGGTGAGGTGCGCTCCAGGGCGTCCTGGTCGCTGGCGTCGAAGCACAGCGCCTCGCTGACCTGCGCCGCGATCGCCTGCACGCGCTCCTCGTCGCGGTCGACCGCCATCACGTCGACGCCGCGCTCGGCGAGCGCGCGGGCCACAGCGGTCCCGAACTGGCCGAGACCGATCACGATCGCCTGTTGTCTGGAGCGGGCCATGGTCTGGAGGGAGCCCCGTCGATCCGCAGTGCGCGGAGGCCAACGCGGGTTGGCGCGCATCATGAAGCCGACCCGGCCCGGATGCCCGCCCGACCTCCAGACCGGCCGCCGGAATCAGCGGCCCAGCTCGAGCAGCAGCGCGTTGGAGAACGCCACGCCGGTCGGGATCGACGGATCGATCACCACCGACTGCGCCACCAGGTCGATCACCGCGGCGACGCCATCGAGGCGCTTCGCGGCACGTCCCAGGCCGTCGGTGGTGAACGGCAGTGCCAGCGCCAGGCCGGCGCCCGAGGCCAGCGTGCCGCCAGCGATCGGGACGTTCGGGTTGCCCGCGAACGACAGCGCCAGCACCCCCATCGCCGCGGCGGGCGCGCCGCTGAGCTCGTAGTCGCTGACGTCACCCACGGCCAGGCCCTGGCCGCACATCCGCGCGGTCACCGAGCCCGGACCCTGGAAGCCGATCGACCGCTGGCACACCCCGCAGACCCGCTGGAGTCCCAGCTCGAACCACAGGTCCTCGCCGGCCTGTGGCGTGCCGAAGGCGATCGCCCGGCCACCGGAGTAGCTGGCAGCCGCGGTCCGGAACACGCCGAGGCGCTCGCCGCCGTTGTGCACCACCTCCAGGACGTGGCGCAGACCCGGCTGGACCAACACCGGCGTGGCGAAGCGGAAGTGCTCCTCGCGGACCGTCGTGCCGGTGGCCTGCAGCGGATCGCTGGTCCCGAGGATCGGGCCGGTGATCGAGTTGCGGCGGATCCGCACGAACGCCGAGGTGGCGCCACTGCCCTGCGCATTGATCTGCAGCGCGGCGATCTCGATCCACGGCTCGGTGGGCACGAACTCCTGCCCGGTGGCGCCGGAGGTCGGCAGGGCCCAGCCATTGGCGATCGGACCGACGTTCAGTTGATCGGGCACCGACAGGACCCGCAGTCGGCCTTCGCGGAACCACAGGTCCTCGCCGGTGCGGCGGGTCCCGTTCTGGATCGAGGCGCCGAGAGGATAGGTGTCGGCACCGAAGCCGGTGAGGAACACCCCGAGCGAGCCGCCGGAGGCGTGCACGACCTCGAGCACGTGCTGCACCCCGGGCTCGACCTCGACCGGCGGGTCGAAGCGGAAGGTCTTCAGCTGGGTCGGCAGCCCCCGCCCGGTGACCGACACCGCGGCGCTCTGGCCGAGCACCCGCCCGGTGATCGAACCGCGCCGCAGCCGGACCCGCGCCTGGCCGGCGGTGGTCGTCTGCGTGTTCATGTGCAGCTCGACCGTGTCGACCGAGTGCTCGGTGGGCACGAACTCCTGGCCACAGGAGCCGCCCGCGGAGAGGACGTAGCCTCCGGACACCGTGACGGTGTTCACCTGATCGAAGCAGTCGTCCTGCGCATGGGCAGAGGAGTCGCCGAGCAGGACGAAGCAGCCGGCCAGGAGGCCGACGGCGAGACGCGGAAGACGCGGAGAGCGGAATCGGTGGGGCTGGGTCATGGTGCCCCCCGCAGTGCCGTCCCGGCCCGAAGCGCACGCGATCTCGCCACGAAAAGTCGCTCAGCCGAGGTCGATCTCCTCGGTGGCGAGCACCGCCGCCGGCGGCCCGTGCCGCTGGCTCGCGATCATCAGGATGCTCAACAGGCCGAGCCGGCCGATGAACATGCAGACCATCACGATCAGCTTGCCCACCCCGTCGAGCTGGGCGGTCGCGCCCTGGCTGAGGCCGACGGTGCCCAGCGCCGAGACCGCCTCGAACAGCACCAGCGGCATCGCGATGTCCTGGGTGAGCAGCAGCGCCATGCTCGCCACGCCGAGGCCGAGGAACCCCACGGTGACCACCACCGCCGCACGCGGCAGGGCCCGCGCGGGAAGCTGCCGGCGGAACACCGTGACCCGGTCGCTGCCGCGGATCGTGTGCACCACCGACAACAGCAGCACCACGGCGGTGGTGGTCTTGATGCCCCCCGCGGTGCCGCCCGGGCTGCCGCCGATGAACATCAGCGCCAGCATCAACAGGTAGCTCGCCGGGTGCGCGAGGGCGAGGTCGACCGAGTTGAAGCCTGCGGTCCGCAGCGTGGCCGACTGGAACCACGCGTTGTGGATCTTGTCGGGGATCGCCAGCTCGGCCAGCGAGGCGTTCCACTCGGCCGCCAGGTAGACCACGAAGCCGAACCCCAGCAGCGCCGCGGTGGCCGCGAGACAGACCTTCGCCTGGACCGGCAACGGCCGCAGCGGATCGCGGCGCACCGACACCGCCAGCACGATCGCCGGCGACAGGCCGCCGAGCACGATCAGCACCGCGACGGTGTGCAGCACCAAGGGCGCGTGCTGGTAGGGAATCAGGCTGTCGCTCTGCAGCGCGAAGCCGGCATTGCAGAACGCCGAGATCGACGTGAACGTGCCGCGCCACGCCGCCATGCCGAGCGAGTCCCCGGTGGTGAGGAACGCGAGGGTGAGCAGCAACGCGCCGACCGCCTCCACCGCCAGAGTCACCGCGAGCACGTCCTGCGCCGAGGTGACCAACCGGCTGCGGTCGGGGTTGCCCATCAACCGCGCGACCGCCGACTCCTGGCGCAGCGACATCCGGCCACCCAGGAACCGCAGCGCCGCGGTGGAGAAGGTCATGATCCCGAGCGCGCCGAGCTGGATCAGCACCAGGATCGTCACCTGGCCGAGCAGGGTGAACTCCACCGGCGTGTCGCGGACGATCAGGCCGGTCACGCAGACCGCGCTGACCGCGGTGAACGCCGCGTCGACCGCGCCGATGCTGGTGCCGCTGGTCGCGCTCTGCGGCAGCGCGAGGACCACCGTGCCCATGGCGATCAGCGTGAGGAAGCTGGTGACCAGCAGACGCTCGGGATGTTCGGCGAGCAGGGTGCGCCAGAACGCGCCGGCCGGATCGTCGCTGCCGGTGCGCGGTCCGAACACCAGGGTGAGCACCGTGTAGACGGCTGCCGAGCCGGCGAAGGACCAGAGGTCGTCGTGGGCCAGCGCCGCCAGGGCCAGCGCGGTGACCAGGCCGAGGATCATCGGCCGGGCGCCGGGTACCTGGCGGTGGCCGCGGCCCAGCAGCCATGCCACACCGATCGCCATCGCGACCAGCATCGAAGCCGCCACCGCGATCCGGACCTCGTGGTCGACGTGCGCGCCGCTGACCGCCGCCACGATCCAGAACAACAGCGCCACCAGACAGGCACTCCGCACATGCCCCAGTCCCGGCCCGCCCCGGCGCCTGTGGACCCGGAACAGCGGCGGCGCGAAGCCCCACAGCGCCACGAGGCAGTGCAGGAACGCGACGGCGAGGGCGAGCGCGATGCCCGGCGATTCCCAGAGCCCCGGCAGGGCGAGCGTCAGCGTGATCCCGGCCCCCACCGTCCCGAGCACGCGGCCGACCGGCGCCCACCGATCGATCGTCAGCCCACCGACCGCCAGGACCAGCGCGGCCGCGACGCAGGCGAAGACCACCCAGGCGGCCGGCGGATCACCCGCAGTCTCCCGCGCCCAGACCGCGACCGCCCAAGGGATCGGCGCCGCGGCGAGCAGCGCACCGCAGGCCGCGGAGGCATGTCGGCTGCGCGCGGGACCAGCGTGCGGTCCGCTCGGTTCGGCGCTCGGGTTCAAGACGTGGGGTCGGGGGCCGGGAACAGCCGGGAGCGTCGCGGATCGGAGCGGCGGCGTCGAGGATCCGATGACGCGGGAGCGCGGTCAGGCCCCGGGCGTCTGCGGCACGGCACCGGTCCGACATCGTCGCCGTGCGCTGACCCGCATCCAGTTTGCGTGTTCCGATCGTCACCGCGGCTCCTGCCTCTCGACCGGTCCGCGCGGTCTCCACGCGGCCCCTTGCGCCAGCCGCGCCGGTGCAGGAGGTTCCTCCCGCAGCACCCCAGGAGAGTCCGCAGCATGCTCGTCCGCTCGTCACTCGTCTTCGTCGCCACAATCGTGGCCGGTACCGCCCTGCTCGCCCAGGAACCAGGGGACCTGCCCTGGGACCACCCCGACGGCACGCTGCACTGGTACCGCGCGGTCGCCGCGCCGCCGGGCGGGATCGATTGGTTCACCGCCCATCTCGAGGCCGCGCGGCTCGGCGGACGACTGGCGACGATCGAGTCGGCGGGCGAGAGCCTCGCGGTGTTCTCGCTGGTCGACGCCCCGGCTCTGTGGGACGCGGATCCGGTCACCGGTGAGGCGCGCGGTCCGTGGCTGTCGGCGGCGCAGATCACCCGCATGGCGGAGCCCGCTGGCGGCTGGGTCTGGCCGGGAGAGGTTCCGCTCGGCTACACGAGCTGGACTGCGGGGCAGCCCGACGATCGCGGCGGGGTCGAGCACCGCCTGCGCTTCGGGGCATCCGCGGGGCAACGCGCGCCGACCTGGGCCGACGCCGACGCGCGGTCGCGGGCGCCGTCGTTCGTCGTCGAGTGGTCGGGCCCGAACGTGTTCCAGACCCACGGCCTGCTGCTCGATCGCCCCGGCTCGGAACTCGACGGCTACTTCCTGATCCGTCCGCTCGGCAACCAGGTCACGTACCTGATCGACGACCGTGGACGGGTCGTGCATTCGTGGACCGGGTCGTTCGCACCCGGTGCCGCCACCTATCTGCTGCCGAACGGCAACCTGCTGCGCGCGGAGAACGACCGGGCCGGGCAGTTCCCCCGCGGCGGTGTCGGCGGGCTGGTCGAGGAGGTCGACTGGTCGGGCAATGTGGTGTGGAGCTACGGGCTGTCGACTCCGAACAAGGTGCTGCACCACGACGTCGAGCGCCTGCCCAACGGCAACACGCTGATGATCGCGTGGGAGCGCAAGACCGCGGCGGAGGCGATCGCGGCAGGGCGTGATCCGAACACCCTGCGCGACGGCGATCTCTGGCCGGACTTCCTCCTCGAGGTGAACACGGTTGGCCAGTTCGTCTGGGAATGGCACGCCTGGGACCACCTGGTGCAGGACTTCGATCCCACGAAGGCCAACTACGGCGACGTCGCCAACAGCCCCGGTCGTCTGGACATCAACTACCAGACGAACGACGGCGACGCCGACTGGATGCACAGCAACGCGATCGACTACCACCCCGGACGCGACCAGATCATCCTGAGCATCCGCGACATCGACGAGGTCTGGATCCTCGACCACAGCACCACCACCGCCGAGGCCGCCACCAGCAGCGGCGGGCGCAGCGGCCGCGGCGGCGACGCGCTCTTCCGCTGGGGCAACCCGGAGGCCTACCGTGCCGGCACCACCGCGGACCGGAAGCTGTTCCGCCAGCACGACGCCCAGTGGATCGAGCCGGGCCTCGCCGGCGCCGGCAACATCCTGGTGTTCAGCAATGGCACCGGCCGGCCGGGCCCGATCCCCTACTCCTCGGTGGAGGAGATCACGCCGCCCGAGCCGGACCCGGTCACCGGCACCTACCCGCGGACCGGTGCGGCCTGGGGGCCAGCCACCGCGACGCGCACCATCACCGACGTGCCGGCCGAGTCGTTCGTCTCACCGGTCACCTCCGGCGCACAGCGGTTGCCGAACGGCGCGACGCTCGTGACCGGCGGAATCATCGGCACGGTGTTCGAGATCGACGCGGCCGACAACGTGCAATGGCGTTACCGGGCGCCGTTCGACAACGGCGCGCCGATCCAGCAGGGCGGACTGACCAGCTCCAATGGACTGTTCCGGGCGCCCTATTACCCGGCTTCGTACCCCGGTCTCGCCGGCCGCGACCTCACGCCCGGCGAACCGCTCCAACTGCAGGACACAGCACTGCTGGTGGACGGCTCGCGCATGCCGGCCCACGTCCGCCTCGGTGATCCAGCCAGGTTCTCCCTGCGGGCCTCGCCGGCGAACGCGGGCGACATCTACCTGATGTTGACCTCGGTCACCCCGGGCCTGATCCCGTTCGACATGCAGCGCTTCGTCCCGCTCGGCTCCGATCCGATCCTCGAGTACGTGATCGGCGGCAACCTGGAGCCGGCCTGGTTCATCGGCTTCATCGGCCATCTCGACGCGCAGGGACACGCGGAGGCCGAGCTCGTGGTGCCGCGGCAGATCCCGGGACTGGAGAACGTGACCTTCTACAACAGCTTCCTCACGCTCGATCCGACCCGGCGCTCGGGGTTCGGCTTCGTGTCGAACAGGGTGGAGGTGCGGCCCTATCGGTGACGAGGGGATGGGACCGGGGCTATTCCGGTCGAGTTCCGCCGGTGGGTTCCTGGAACCCGAGGATACTTCGAAAGCTCGGTCTCGATAGGTTCGCACCGCCATGCAGAGTCCCGCCAACAAGGCAGCAAGTCTCCCCCTGACGGTACTCCTGCTGCTGATCGCGGATGGTTCCTCTGCCCAGTCGGTCTTGAAGCCGATCTCTGGTCTACCGAGTGAAGTGGCAGCAGACGGCCTGTGCCTGGACATCAATCAGGACGGCTTTCCGGACCTGATGGATAGTGGTCAGGTCAATTTGCAGGCACGCGGGAGGCGATTCCTGCCCAGACAACTACTCCCAGGTCTCTCGGCTATCCAAGGAGTCACGAGACGAGACGCTCGAGGTGACTTCAACGGAGACGGTCACTTGGACATCTTCCTTACAGGACTCGGGAGGGCGCCGACGTCTGGGGAGCTGCTGTTTGGGAATGGACAGGGCCAGTTTCGAAGCGCGCCAGCAGCAGACCTCCCGGTCAACCCATTGTTCAGCTTCTGCTCAGTCGCCGCTGACGTAGACGGCGACTCGGACCTGGACTTGATCCTGGGTGGCTGGGTCTCGGGAACCACTTACCGATCTGATGGAGCGATCTATCTCAATGACGGGCGAGGCAGATTCGTAGCTCACCCCAATCCCGCTGCGCTACCGCAAGCAACGAGCGGCGACGTCGACCTCTTTTGCGCAGACCTCGACGGCGATGGCGACGTCGACCTCGTGCGGAGCAAGTCCACTCGCATACCCTGCGAAGTCCTCCTGAACGATGGGCGGGGCGTCTTCTCCCCGGGCTCCACACTCCCGGGGACGCTCGGGGGTGACCGCATCAGCGGCGGCGACCTCGACGGCGATGGCGACCTCGACATTGGACTGTTCAGCCACATCTTGGGGGGCTTCGGCAGCACCCGACCCTATGTGCTTCTGAACGATGGAACGGCGCGCTTTTCGGACATCACGCAGAGCCTTCCGCTCCCGGGACCAGTCACCGACTACGGAATCGGCCAATTCGTCGACATCGACCAGGACGGCGACCTCGACATCCTCCTGCCCTCGAGGCCCGTGGCCGTCAACGGCACCGAGTACCTCAACATCGTCCAGCTCATCAACGACGGACGCGGCAACTTCCACGACGGTTCGGTCGGCTACTCACCCACGACCACGAACAGCCAGTTCACCCGAACCTGGCTGCTCTGCGCCGACTTCGATGCGGATGGCGACCTCGACGTGCTGACCAACGACCCCGTGAACTCGCGCGCGTTCAGCATGCTCTGGAACCACCGCCGCCAGATCCTCGCCCCGTCGCCCCCCACCCTCGGCCAACCCTGGACCCTGCGCGTCTTCGCCGACCCCACCACCGTCGCGGTCCCCGTCGCCGGCCTTCGCGTCGGCGCCTTCAACCTCGGCGCCCTCGGTGTCTTCGGCATCGATCCGGCCACCTCGGTCGTCGGCCCAGGCTTCGCGCTCGACGCGAGCGGCGTCTACGACCTCCAGTTCCAGGTACCCAACGACCCGCGGCTCACCGGCCTCACGCTCTACTGGCAGTGTCTGTTCGCCGAGGGCACGCCCACCCGCCTGCAGCTCTCGAACACCTGGGAGCAGGCGATCCGTTGAGCGTCGCGGCCCCAGACCCGCTCACGCCCCCATCGACCGCAACCGCGCCTCGACCGCGTCGATCGTCGCATCCAAGGTCGACGTCCCCGCGGTCAGCCCGACCCGCGTGACGCCGACGAAGTCTCCCACCCGCAGATCGTCCGGCCCCTCCACCCGCACGGTCCGGCAGCCGAGCTTCTCCAGCGTCGCGGCCAGGGCAGCGGTGTTGTTCGAGTTGCGGCCGCCGACGACCACCGCGAGTTCGACCTCACCCGCCAGCTCCTGCAATGCCTCCTGCCGATCGCGGGTCGGTGCGCAGACCGTGTCGACGAAGCGGACGTCGGCGGAGGGATTGAGCGCGCGGATCTCGCGCAGCACGGCCGCGACCTCATCGGGCGGCGTGGTGGTCTGACACAACACACCGAGCCGCGGATACGGGTAGTGCGCGACCTCCGAGGGGCTCGCCACCGCGTCGCCATGCGGCACGTCGCCGAGCAGGCCTTCGACCTCCACGTGACCGCGTCGGCCGATCACCACCACATGGCGACCCTCGGCGGCGAGCTCGAGCGCGACGTCGTGGGCCTTCTTCACCAGTGGACAGGTGGTGTCGATCAGCCCCTCGGTCTGCGCCTCGAGCCGCGCGCGCTCGCGGTTGCTGACCCCGTGCGCGGTGATCAACACCCGCGGTCGCGACGGGCGACCGCCCCGCGCCCGCTCCGCGCGGCTGTCGAAGCCGGCGTCGCGCAGCCGCGCGAGCACCGCGGGGTTGTGCACCAGCTCACCCCAGATCGTCACCGTGCCGGGATCCTGCTCGGCGAAGGCCCGCTCGAGCGCGTCGCGCACCCCGAAGCAGGTGCCCATCGCGCGGGCACGGACGACCTCCAGCGAACGGGTCCGCGGTCGGTCGGTGACGGCCGCTACTCTGGATTGCGCAGGAACTCTGGATTGCAAAGTCATGATGCTGGGTCTCTCATCGGTCGGATCCATGCGCCGGATTCACCCTTCTTCAGCCCCGCGCCGTCGCCGGCGCGGGGCCGGACTCGCCGTCGGCCGCGGCACGGGCCCGCGCGTCCCGGATCACGCGCTCGAGCTCGTCGAGGTAGTGGACGAAGGTGGACCGGCCGCGCGCGGTCATCTTCGCGTTGGTGACCGAGCGGCCGCCTTCGCGCACCTTGCGCAGGGTCACCAGCCCGCCGTCGACCAGCACCTTCAGGTGCCGGTTCAGGTTGCCGTCGGTCAGGTCGCAGAGCCTCTTCAGCTCGACGAACGACGCGCCGTCGGCGCGGTTGACCAACACGGTGAGGATGCCGAGCCGCGCCTTCTCGTGCAGCGCCCGGTCGAGGCCCTCGTAGGCGAACGCGCCTTCGCCGGTGTCCTGTTCCAACTTGCCGCTCACCGGGCTCCCTCCGCGAGTCCCAGACTCCTCCGCTCCAGGTTGCGCCACAACACCAGCGCCAGCAGGTTCTGGCCGACGCCGAACGGCACGCCGACCACCCACGGGGACGCCGCCGCGAGGCCCTGGGTGTTGAGCGCCAGGTAGACGCCGCAGGCCAGATACCACGCCGCGATGATCCCCACCGCGCGCGGCAGGAAGGGCCGCGCCGACAACACGCAGAGGCCGAACAGCCCCGACCACAGGGCCGGCAGCCACACCGCGTTGTCGCCGCCGATCCACAGGAACGAGAACAGCGCGCCGAGCGCCAGCGACGGCAGCGACTGCATCAGCACCGGGATGGTCCGGCGCAGCAGCACGCGGTTGTCCTCGTGGCGGTGCTGGCGGACCAGATCGAGACCGCAGACCAGCGTGCACAGGCCGGCGACGCCGAGCCAGGTGCGCGCGAACTCCGAGGGGTCGGCCGGCGCCCCGGACAGCTCGAGCGACAGCGCCGCGACTACCGCGAGTGAGCCGCAGACCGCCATCGGCAGAGCCCGGTAGCCCCGGTAGACCTCCGCGCGGAGGACCTGGGCATGGATCTCCGCGACCCGGGCGAGCGCGTCGTCGAGGTGCATGCCCGAAGCTTTGCCTAGCAAAGCACGGACGTCAAGGGGTGAGTCTGGAAGGGTGGGCTCCCCGAAACCGCGCGGGGTCCGGCGGCCAGCGCCATCGACCTCGGGCCCGAGACCCTGACGCCGCCAGTCGCGAGTCGCGACGCGTCAGACCGGTTCCGGACCGTACTGGTTGTCGCCAGGCTGGCTCGGCTGCACCAAGAAGACGATCAAGACGATCACGCCGATCAGCGGAACGAAACCCAGCAGGAACCACCAGCCACTGCGACCGGTGTCGTGCATGCGGCGGACGAAGACGGCGAGGCCGGGCAGCAACGCGATCAAGCCGTACACCAACCCCAGGATCGCGAAGATCCCGACCTCGGTAACGGCCGTCAGGATGTTCAGCGCAAACGAGATGAGCAGGTTGAACAAGGTGAACATCCAGTACTCCGCGCGGCCGGATCGGCCAGTGAAGGTCGCGAACTTCTGGAAGCAGGCAACGTAGTGATTCATGTCGTCGGACGAATGTGAGAACAGTCGAGGGGGCGGAGAAGCGTCGACCCGTCGCGTGGGGACGCGCAGGTCGACGGCGGAGGTTCCGGTGCAGCCTTCTCACCGCATCCGGAAGGACCGACAATCGACGCGACGACGGGTCAGTCGACGGGAATCGTCGACCGACGACGGCCGGGATCCCTCGAACGCGCCAGAGCGGGGTCTCGGGACGGACCGGACGCAGGCTCCCTCGTCCATGGACAGCCGATACCGGGCCGATTCTGCCGAAGCAGCCCAAGCGAGGGAAACGGAAACCGCACGTAGACGCGCCAATCGAGTCCGACGAGCTTCACGCGGCCAAGTGCCGAGCGGCGAGCTGCCGGAGCGGCCCGCTCGGGAGCGCCTGATCGGTGCCCTCGGACTCGTGCGGGCCGCTTCGCATTCCGTAAGTCGCCAGGGTCGCGCCGGACCGCGCGACAATTCGCCCATACCGAGGACAGGGCCCCGAGCGATGTCGACAGGCAAGCCGATGGAGTCGGTCGGGGCCGCAACCCAGCGGCGTCGAGAATTGGCGGTTCGGACCTCTTCAGGCCAAGGTTCAGCGGCCGAGTTGCAGCAACAGGCCCGGACTCAGATCGACACCGAGTGGTCCGCGACCGGTTGCGAACACCGCCTGGGCGACGACCCGTACACCGAGTAGCGCCGTGGTGTTCGGGAGCAGCAGCGGCGCGCGGAACGTGCCGCCGGCGGTCGTGCTCAATGGGCCGACGGCCGTGACGCTGCCCGGTTCGATCCACCAGGCGCAGCGACTCGGAGGGATCGCGACCGCGCGCAAGGCGGGGATGCCGAGCGCGAGCCAACCGACAAGGGCTCCGTCGCTCGCGGCCTCCAGCGTGGTGAGCGTGCCGAGCCGTGGATCGCCGCTGGCGTGCAGGCGCGGCGTGGCAGTGCCGCCGCCCGCGCAGGGCGCGCCGAGGGTCCGCTGCGCGCTGCCGGGGTCGAGCACGTAGGGTTCGCTGCCGAGCTGTGGGTCGCTGACGGCGAGGATCAGCCGGCCGTTCGCGACCGAACCGAACCGCGTCGTGACCGACGGGCCTTGGGCTGGCGAGAGCTGCTGGATCGATCGGGTGCCCGCCACCGTGCCGTCGGTGATCCACAGGCGCCGCGAGTTGCCGCGCGTCGGATCGCCGGCGACGACGAAGGCTCGTTGTGCTCCGGTGGCGTGGATCTGCACCGTGTCGCTGGGGCCGAGGTCGGCGAGCGCCGTCGTTCCGGCGGTGGTGCCGTCGGTCACCACCAGCTCGTTGCCGCGGGCGAGCAGCAGGTTCGCACCGAGCGGGGTCAGGGTGTCGGGATCGACGCGTGCGCCGGGCACGACACGCACGCTGCCCGCGATCGTGCCGTCGGTCGCGCGCAGCGTGCCGTCGGCGAGGAAGGCGTACAGGCGGCGCTGGCCGGCGACGACGAGACGCTCGATCTGGAACGACCACGGCGCGAAGGCGGTGACGCCTTGGGTGGTGGCGATGAAGGTCCCGGCACCGGTGTTGAGCCACAGCGCGTCCGCGAAGCGCACGAACGATGTCCGCCCACCCGAGGGAGTCGGCACGTTGCCGAGGCGTCGAGAGCCGGCTGCGGTCCCGTCGAAGAGCCACAGGTCCCAACTGCCGTTCGTGAGGTGCTGGATCGCGATCGCCTGCTCGCCCAGTGAAACGACCGCGGAGACCGCGGACGACGTGGTCAGTGCACGCGTGATCGTTCCCACACGATCGATCCGGAGCACGACATCGACCCAGCCGGAGGCCAGGAGTTCGCGAGCAGGGAGCAGGACTCCGTCGCCGAAAGCGACCAGCCTCGAGAGGAGGAAGTCGTAGTGCGAGGCGGGAAGCTGTGTGACCAGACGCGGCTGGGCACCTGCCGCGAGGGGCCCGGACAGCGCCTCGATACGCGAGCCGCGGGCGATCCACAGCTCGTCGCTCACCTCGAGCATCGCGTCGATGTCGGCGTCCTGCCGGCCGGGCTCGAGATCGACCAAGAGCGAGGTCCCCTGCGGCGTGCCATCGGTGATCCACGGTTCGCGGCCCACGTCCGATCGGCGGGCGAGGAACACCGCGCGCGTCCCGAAGCTCACGAAGTCCTCCGGGCCGCTACCCGTGGGCAACAACGCGCCCGGCAGGTCGGAGAGCGGTCCCGTGCCTGCCGCGGTCCCGTCGCTGACCCAGGGCAGACGGCGGCGGGTGTTCGGGTCGAGTGCGGTGACCAACGCGCGGCCGAAGTGGCTGGCGAGCCAGAGGACCTCCTCGCGAACCAGCGATTGGTGCGCGGCCCCCCGCCCGAAGCGCGGGTCGACGACGAACAGCTCCCGGTTGCGGAGCGCGGTCTCGCAGAGCAGCGCCAGCCGCTCACCGAGCCAGACGGAGCCGTTGCGCGACGGGAATGGCGGGCCTGGGAGCACCCCCAGGGCGACTGCGGTGTCGGTGCCGGCCGCGACGCGAGCGAGTTGCCAGGTGCCCGACGACGGGTAGGCGAGGAGCACGTCGCCACGGCGCTCGGCGAGCAGCAGAGAGGCACCATCCTTGGGGGGACCCTGCAGCGCGACCGCGCGGGTTCCTGCAACGGTGCCATCCGTCACCAGAGCGGCGCTGGCGTCGACGGTCGCCACGAAGGCGCGGCCCCCCGCACCGAGCACCTCGTGCTCGATGGTCACTCCCGGCGGAATCGGCAGCTGGCTGAGGCCGACGCCGGCTTCGATGCGGAGCAAGCGCCTGGTGGACGCGGCGGTCTGCTCGTAGCCGGTCGCGACGAACAGCCCGGGCCCTGACACGGCGGAGCCGAACGGACCGACCAGCGGCGCGGGGATCGACGTCTCGCGCCGCGTGCCGGCGGGGCTGCCGTCCGTGGACCAGAGTTCCGGGCGGCGGCTCAGCGGGTCGAAGGCGGTGAACCAGAACCGACTCGCGGTCGTCCCGGGCTCGGGTACGAGGAGGTGGAACTCGCTGGCGAAGGAACCGGTCGGTCCCGGAACGATGTCGGCGAGTCGCTGCGTGCCGGCCGTGGTGCCGTCGGTGATCCAGGGTTCGGTGTCGAGCGTGCCGATCTCCGCGCCGAGGAACACCAGCCGGTTGCCGAAGGAGAACGCCGCCCTTACCGCCAGACCGGCGGAGCCGAACTGCAGGGGCTCTGTGCCGGCAACCGTGCCGTCGCTGACCCACAGGCGCGGAGACTGCCCTTGTCCGACCGCGTGCGCGCTGAAGAACAGGCGCCCTCCCGCGGCGGCGTGCAGTCGGATCGACATGCGGGAGTCCGGATCGAGGTCGGCGAACAGCGCGGTGCCCGCAGGCGTGCCGTCGGTGCGGTAGAGGTGGTCGCTGCCGTTGGTGCTGGCGACGAACCAGCTCCAGGCGCCACTCTGCAGGAACTCCGAACGCACCTCCGAGGTGTAGAAGTCCTGGCGGATGTCGAGCAGCAGATCGGCGCGCGGGTCCTGCGCGGCGGGGCAGGAAGCGAACAGCGCGATCGAGACCGAGGCGAGGGATAGGCGTTGACGTGGCATGGGCGGAGACTCGGAGAGTGGCTGGCGGCGGCGCGCGAAGGCAACGCGCATGCCGGCGCACGGATGCCTCCAGGTGGCCCTGACCCGGGCTCCGTCGATTCATGCGTGCCGGATACCGGACGGGCGCGCTACGTGCTCGGAACGACTCTCCACAGCAACTCGTCGTCGGGCCGAAAACCTGCGCCGCAAATCACGCCGGCTCGCCGTCCACCGCCAGCTGCTCGCGCAGCACCTGCGCCCGCCGCTCCGGCGAACCGGTGAAACGACCGATCAGCCCGTAGACCGCCGGCACCACGAGCAGCGTCATCAAGGTCGCCAAGGTCACGCCCGCCAACACCACGATGCCGATCGCCTGCCGCCCCTCCGCACCCGCACCGGTGGCCAGCACCAGCGGCAGGGCGCCGAGCGAGGTCGACAGACCGGTCATCAGGATCGGTCGCAGGCGCAGTTCCGCGGCTTCCAGGATGGCGTCTTGGAGCGCGCGACCCTCGTCGCGGAGCTGGTTGATGAACTCGACGATCAGGATGCCGTTCTTGGTCGCCAGACCGATCAGGATCACGAAGGCGATCTGGCTGTAGATGTTCAGCGTACCGCCGGCCCACCACAGGCCGAGCAGGCCGCCGAACACCGCCAGCGGCACCGTGAGCAGGATCACGATCGGCTGCACGAAGCTCTCGAACTGGGCGGCGAGCACCAGGTAGATGAGCAGCAGCGAGATCAGGAACAGGAACGACAACGACGCCGACGACTCGACGAACTCGCGGCTCTGGTTCTTGTAGGAGATGCCGGGCGCGCCCTGCAGGTCGTCGCGGACCACGTCCTCCAGGAAGGTCAGCGCCTCGCCGAGCGTGTAGCCCTCGGCGAGGTTGGCGCTGATGGTGATCGCGCGCAGGCGGTCGTAGCGGTTGCGGGTCGCGGAGTCGGCGAATTCGCGGAGTTGCACCAGGTTGGCGAGCGGCACCAGTTCGCCGGTGGTCTGCGAGCGGACGTAGACCTGCTCGAGGTCGCGCGCCGAGCGCTTGTCCTCGTCGGTGGCCTCGAGGATCACGTCGTATTCCTCGCCGCGGTCGACGAAGGTGGTGACCCGGCGCTCACCCATCAGGGTCTCCAGCGTCCGGCCCACCTCGATCGTCGAGACCCCGAGGTCGGCGGCGCGGTCGTCGTCGACCACCACCTCGAGCTGCGGCTTGGTCTCGCGGTAGTCGGAGTTCACCGCGACGAGGCCGGGGTTCTCGGCGGCCTTGGCGAGCACCACGTCGCGCCAGCGGGCCAGGTCTTCGTAGGTCGAGCCGGTCAGCACGAACTGCACGGGCTGGCCGCTGCGCCGGAACAGGCCCGACTGCGCGATGGTGAACGCGCGGTAGCCAGGCACCGCCTGGAACTGGCGGTCGATGTCGGCCATGACCTCGCCGGTGGTCCGCGAGCGTTCGCCCCAGAGCTTGAGCAGCACCGTGCCGAAGCCGGAGTTGACGTCACCGGCGCGGTTGAACGAGCCGGGTACGCGGACCAGCACGCGCTGCGCCTCACCGGAGTCGATCAGGCCGAGGAGGATGCGCTCGAACTGCGTGGCGTTGGCCAGGGCGTCGTCGTACGACGCGCCCTCGGGGCCGAGGATCGACACGCGGAACTCGCCACGGTCCTCGGTGGGCGAGTACTCCTGCGGGATCTGCCGGAACAGACCGAAGCTCGCGACGCCGAGACCTGCAACCAGCAGCAGCGACGCCGTCGGGTGGGCGACGAGACCGCCGAGGAACGCCCGGTAGATCCGCTGGGTCGGCCGGAAGCCGGCGTCCACCGCGCGCACCAGCCACGACGGCTGGCCCGGCCGCAGCAGCGCACCGCACATCACCGGCGACAGCGTCAGCGCGGTCACGGTCGAGACCACCACCGCCCCGGCCAGCGCCAGCGCGAACTCGCTGAACAGCCTGCCGGTGTTGCCCTCGAGGAACGCGATCGGCACGAACACCGCGACCAGCACCACGGTGGTCGCCACCACTGCGAAGCCGACCTGCCGCGCGCCGAGGTAGGCGGCCTTCAGCGGCGGCTCGCCCTCGCGGATCCGCCGCGCGATGTTCTCCAGCACCACGATCGCGTCGTCGACCACCAGCCCGATCGCCAGCACCAGCGCCAGGAGCGTCAGCAAGTTGATCGAGAAGCCCAGCAGGTAGAGGACGATCAGCGAGCCGACCAGCGACACCGGCACGGTCACCGTCGGCACCAGCGTGGCGAGGCCACTGCCGAGGAACAGGAAGATCACCAACACCACCACGCCGGCGGTGATGAATAGCGTGCTCCAGACCTCGGAGATCGCCGCCTCGATGTAGACCGAGGCGTCGTAGCTCGGGTAGAGCTGCATGTCGGACGGCAGGCTGGCGTTGACCTTCGCCATCCGCGCCTTGATCTCGTCGACGACCTCGAGCGTGTTGGCCTTGGCCTGGCGGATCACGCCGAGGCCGACCATGTCCGCACCGTTGCGGCGGAACATCATCCGCTCGTTGGTCGCGCCGAGCCGCACCTCGGCGACGTCGCGCAACCGCACCAGGTGGCCGCCCGAGAGTTCGGTCGCCTCGCGGCTACGCCCCACCACCAGCCTGCCGAAGTCCTCGGCGGTGACGTAGCGGCGCTGGACCCGCACCGTGAACTCCCGCTCGACCGACTCGATCCGGCCGGCGGGCAGCTCGATGTTCTCGGCGCGCAGCGCGCGCTCGACGTCGCCGGCGGTCACCCCGGTCGCCGCCAGCGCCTCGCGGTCGAGCCAGATGCGCATCGCGTAGCGGCTGCCGCCGCCGACCTGGATCCGCGCCACGCCGGGCACGGTCGAGAACTGGTCGACGAGGTAGCGCTCGGCGTAGTCGGTCAGCTCCAGCGTGTCGCGGACCTCGCTGGCGAAGTTCATCCAGAACACCGACTCGCTGCCCGACTCGACCTTCACCACCTCGGGCGGATCGACGTCCTCGGGCAGGTTCGGCAGCGAGCGCGACACCCGGTCGCGGACGTCGTTGGCCGCCGCCTCGATGTCGCGGTCGAGCAGGAACTCGATGCGCACCTCGGAGCGACCGTCGCTGGTCTCGGACTCGACCGAACGGATGCCCTCGAGCCCGCTGATCGCGTCCTCGAGGATCTGCGTGACCCGGGTCTCGACCACCGACGCCGCGGCACCCCGGTAGTTGGTCTCGATCGACACGACCGGCGCGTCGATGTCGGGCAGCTCGCGGACACCGAGGCGCGACAGGCCGACGACGCCGAGGACCACGATGACGAGGTTCAGCACGGTCGCCAGGACCGGCCGCTGCACGGAGAGATCGGAGAGGATCATGGCGCCTCAGGAACCGCTCACCGTGGCGTCGACGACCTCGACCGCGGCGCCGTCGCGCACCCGCAGGATGCCGCGCGTCACCACCCGGTCGCCGACCTCCAGGCCGGAGACGATCTCGACCGTGCCGACCCGGCGGCGGCCGAGGCCGACCTCGACCTCGTGGGCGATCGAAGCATCGTCGATCCGCCACACGAAGGCCTGTTGGCCACGCGGCACGATCGCCGACTCGGGAAGTTGCATCACGTCCTCCTCGCCGCGCTCGACCTGGATCTTCAACAGCATGCCGGGGCGCAGCAGCCGCTCGGGGTTGGGCAGCTCGGCGCGGATGCGCGCGGCGCGGGTGGTCGGGTCGAGGCGCGTGTCGATCGCGGCGACGGTGCCGGGGAAGACCTCGTCGCGGTAGGCATCGCTACGCGCGCGCAGGTCCATGCCGACCCGGACCTCGGCGAGCCAGGTCTCCGGGATGGTGAAGTCGGCCTTGACGACCTTCAGATCGTCGAGGGTGGTGACCACGGTGTTGGGATCGACGAAGGCGCCGAGACTGATCCGTCGCAGGCCGAGGGTCCCGGCGAACGGCGCGCGGATCTCCAGATCGCGGACCACCGCCTCGAAGTTCTCCACGCGGGCTTCGGCGGCGAGCTTGAGCGCCCGCACCCGGTCGACCTCGGACTGCGCGGTGATCTCGCGGTCGAGGAGCTCCAGCTCGCGGTCGTAGCTGGCCTGCCGCTCGGCGAACACCGCCCGCGCCTCGGCGAGCAGCGCCCGGTCCTCGGCAGCCTGGAGTTCGACCAGCAGGTCCCCCGCCTCGACCTCCTGGCCATCGACGAAGTGGATCGCCGCGACCCGCTCCGAGCGCGCCGGCCGGATCTCCACCGACTCGTTGGCGAGCACGGTGCCGAGCGCCTCGATCGTGTCGGCGAACGGCGTGCGGTCGACGGTCGCGATGACCACCGGCGGCGCGGCGGGCGGCGCCTTGTCTGCGGCGGCGGCTGCCTCGTCGGTTCGCCACCACTCGGGGAAGGCCAGGGCCACTGCGGCCGCGACGGCCACCAGGGCCAGGAGATAGACGAGGAGGGCGCGCATGGGGAAGGTCCGGGAGCGGAGACAGCCAACGGGCGACGGCGAGCGGATGCGAGCGCCGAATCAGCCTGGACCCGAGGAGCCCTCGCCGGCTGACGTGACGGATCCGTGACATGGGTTCCAGCCCGGTGACGACCGAACCCCGCCCGGGGTGCCAGGATGGACCGCAACCCGAGTCGAAGCAACGACCTGTAACCATCGGAGGGCCCGTGGCACAGCGCTTGCCCACCGGCGCGCGCCGCGGCTCGGCCGCACCCCTCAGGCCCCTCGCCCAGACACCCAGGAAGCCCGCCGTTGAACTCCCGTTCCCTGACGCTCCTCCCACTGACCCTTCTCGCCGCATGCGCCGTCGGCCGCTCCGCCGGTCCCGTGCCCGCGCCCCTCGCACCGTCCGGGCGCGCCTACGAAGTCGCCGCGAAGGTCGAGCTCCCGAAGACCGCGCCCGAGGAGTTCGAAGGGCTCCACAACATCTACCACCTCTCCGACGACATCATCTCGGGCGGTGAGCCGGAAGGCGACGAGGCCTTCCAGAAGCTGCAGGAGATGGGCGTGAAGACGATCCTCTCGGTGGACGGCAAGGAGCCCGACCACGAGACCGCCGCCCGCTACGGCCTCCGCTACGTCCACGTGCCGATCCGCTACAACGGGATCGAGGACGACGAGCTGACCGCGATCGCCAAGACCTTCCGCGAACTCGACGGCCCGTTCTTCGTGCACTGCTTCCACGGCCAGCACCGGGGTCCGGCCGCCGCCGCGGTGGGCCGCGTGGTCCTCGATGGCGCAACGCGCGAACAGGCCGTCGCCGAGATGCGGCAGTGGTGCGGGACCTCCGAGAAGTACGAGGGGCTCTACGCGACGATCGCCTACGGCGACCTGCCGGACGCGGAGAAGACCAAGGCTTCCGACTTCGACTTCCCCGAGGCCCACCGCCTGACCGGCTTCCGCACCGCGATGATCGAGCTGCCGCGCAGCTGGGACGTGGTCATGGACCTCTCGAAGCGCGACTGGCAACCCAAGGCCGACCACCCCGACGCGAGCGCCCGCAACGAGGCCGCCAAGGCCGCCGAGATCTTCCACCAGACGCTGAGCATGGAGCGCACCCAGAAGGAGCTCGACGAGTTCCGCGGCTGGCTGGAGCGTTCGGAGGGCCTGAGCCGCGAGCTGGTCCAGCTGCTCGACAAGCACGCGCAGGGCGACGCAGCCGCCGGGGAGAAGGCCAAGGAAGTGGCGGGTCAGGTCAAGAAGATCTGCAGCGAGTGCCACGAGGCCTACCGGAACTGACGCTCGGTTCGCGATCTGGCGGCTATCCTGCCGGAGTGAGCGCCGCCCGCCTCGATCCCGACACCCTCGAGCGACTCGTGTCCGCCGTGCGGGTCCGCCACCCCAGCGCGCTGGGCGTCTGGCTGTTCGGATCGCACGCGCGCGGCGAGGCCCGCGCCGACAGCGACGTCGATCTGGGCGTCCTCCGGGAGCGCGGCCAGGCGGATGAGCCGGCCATCGCGCTGACCGCCCTGGACCTCGGCGACGTCGCCGACGCAGACGTCGACCTCGTCGACGTACGCGACGCGGACACGGTGCTCCGGCGCGAGATCCTCTGCCTGGGGAAGCGAGTCTGGACCGGCGACCGCCGCGCCTGTGACGAAGAGGAGGCGCGGGCGCGCGAACTCTACGCGAGCTGGCACGAGGAGCGCTACCTCGCCTACGGGCGCGGCCGCGGAACGGCGGAATGAACGAGATCGCCTACGGCAAGGCGCGCGCGATCCGCGACGCCGTCCGACGAATCCGAGAGGTCGATCCGGGCTCCGTCGAGGGTCTGCAGCGAGAACTCCTGCTCCGGGAATCGGTGATCCTCAACCTCCAGCATGCTTGCCAGTGCGCCATCGACCTGGCACTGCATCTCGTCGGAATCCTCGGCCTCGGGGAAGCCAAGGACAGTCGGGACGCGTTCCGCCGCTTGGAGGAAGCCGGGCACGTCGAGGCGACCGCTGCCAGCCACCTGCGCGGCATGGTCGGCTTCCGGAACCTCGCGGTGCACCAGTACCACGCGCTCGACCTCACCGTCGTGCGCGCGATCCTCGACCAGCGTCTGGCCGACCTGCTGAGCCTTGCAGACCTCGGCGAGAAGCTGGCCGAACGCGACTGATCGACGCTCGCCGCTACCGCTTCGGCCGCAACACCGACATCCACTCCTCCACCGAGACCATCCCCGCCACCGCGCCCTCGCTCAGTCCGTCGATCACCTGCTCGTGCAGGATGCCCTTCTTGCTGAGCAGCTCGTGGATCCGCTCCTCGATCGAGTCGGCCATCCACAGCGAGTAGACGTTCACCGGTTCGGTCTGGCCGCGGCGGTGCGCGCGGTCCTCGGCCTGCCACATCCAGGCCGGGTTCCACCAGTGGTCGAAGTGGATCACGTAGCTGGCCTCGGTGAGCGTGAGGCCGACGCCGGCCGACTTCACCGTGGCCACGAACGCGGTGATGTCGGGATCGGCGCGGAAGCGCTGGACGGCGGCCTCGCGCTGCGGCTGCGACAGGCGGGCGTCGAAGGTCACGACCCCGTAGGGATCGAGTGCCTTTGCGATGCGGTCGACGCCCTGGTCGATGAACTGGGTGAAGATCAGCACCTTCTTGCCGCTGTCGCGGATCTCCTCGACCTTGTCGATCGTGGCGCGCAGCTTGGGGCTCTCCTTGGCGTTCGGCGCGAAGTTGCAGAGCATCTTCAGCTTGCCGATCAGCGTGAACACGTGCACGCGGGTGACCTGGTCGCCGAGGTCTTCGAGCTGGGCGACGCCGTGCGCCTCGAGGGTCTTGTAGGAACGCCGCTGCTCCGGATCCATCTCCAGCCACTCGTCCTGGCGGATCTTCGGCGGCAGCTCCTTCATCACGTCCTTCTTGGTCCGCCGCTTCACGTACGGGCCGACCAGGTCGGAGGCGATCTCGGGGGTGAGCCCCTCGTCGGGCATGAGCCGCGGCCGGACGAAGTCGAACAGGCTCTGCAGGTCGGCGAGGCGGTTCTCGACCGGCGTGCCCGACAGCGCCCAGCGGAACTTCGGATCCAGCTTCAGCACGGCGCGGGTCCGGCCGCTGTCGCGGTTCTTGATCGCCTGGGCCTCGTCGAGCAGCACCACGTCGAACGACTCCTGGACCGCGCGCGGGCACAGCGGGTCGACGTCCTTGCGCGGCGGCAGCACGTCGGCGCGCAGCGTGTCGAACGTCGTGACCCAGACGTGCGCCGGACAGCGCCAGTCGGCCCAGCGGGTCCGCGACGAACCGTGCACCACGGTGACCGACAGCTCCGGCGCCCACTCCTTCAGGTGGCGGTCCCAGACCCCCACCACGCTCAAGGGGCACACCACCAGCGCGCGCTTCGCCTTGCCCTCGCGGAACAGCACCCTGAGCGCCACCGTGCTCATCACGGTCTTGCCGGTGCCCATCTCGTCGGCGAGCAGCGCCGAGCGAGAGCTGCAGAGGAAGCGGATGCCGTCGACCTGGTAGTGGTAGAGCGGGTGCGGCAGCTCGAAGCCGCCGCCGTCGTCGAGACCGATCGGCGGATGCAGCAACGGCAGGATCAGGTCCCAGACGGTCATCGTCTGGCGCAGCACGTCGCCGGGGACCTTGTGCTCCTTGTAGGCCTTGCGCGGCCGCTTGCCGGCGCGCCCGTCCTTCTCGCGCTCCAGCGCCTCGGGCAGCTTGCCGAATGCGAAGTGCTTGCCGCGCGCGGTGAGCTTCTTCTGGTCGAGGCGGCGCAGCATGTCGCCGCCCACCTGGACCGCGCTCCGGCCCAGCCGCGCCGGCTCGTGCACGCTACCCAGGCTGATGAAGCGCACGTCCTCCGGCTCCCGAGCGGCGACGATCTGCCGCAGCGACGGAGGGGTGAGGTCGTGACTGCCGACCAGTCGACGCGGTCGCCGCCCGCGGGATCCGGCGATGCTGCGCGGGCGCAGGCCGTCTCCATCGGCCGGGGCCAGCGTCGCGACGTCGTACTCGCGGACGTCGGGGCGGGCCTGGCGCAGCAGGCGGCGCAGGGTGCGCGCGCGCTCGCGCGGCATGCTCACCGGGAGCACTCCTCGCTCACGACCGAGAGCCTCAAGACGCCGCCGCGATCTCGCTGACGTGCACCTGCTCGACCGCGGTCGCCATCCGTTCGAACGGCTCCATGAGGTCGTAGCGCTCGGAGACGCCGCGCAGGGTGATCCGCGCGCTCTTCAGGCCCTCGTCGTCGCCGTCGCCGTGGTAGCCGAGCAGCACGCCCTGCCGACCGGTCTCGGGATCGGGCTCCGAGTCCTCGTCGCGGCCGATCCAGAGGACCGGCTCCTCGCGGAGGTCCTGCAACGACAGCAGCGCCTGGTCTCGGACCAGGATGCAGTCGACCGACTCGCGCAGCGCCTCGAGCATCGGCACGCCGCAAAGGTCGCCGAGCACGTGCTCGTCGAGCACCGCGCCGTAGAGGATGCGCTGCAGCTCGCTCGGGACGACCGGGTCGGTGACGCGGAACTCGAGCGGGCGGGTCCGGTCGTCGGTGACCAGGACGGAGCCACGGACGGCGCCATTCTCGAACGTATGGGCGTCGAGGAACGCGAGCTTCATGCCCCTCCCAGGGTGCGGATGAAACGGATGGGAGATGAGAGGCGCGCGCTGACCGGCACGCGACGGAGAAAGGATCGCGCTCGGGGCGGGACGATGCAAGGGGCGAGATGTCGGGGGTTTACCGGCTCTCGGTACACCTTGCGTGGTGTCGGAACGACCGCGCTCGCCGAGAGCGATCACCGTGCAGCACCTCGCACCCGACGCGACGGAGGCTACCGTTCGCGAGCTTCCTCCGACGCTACAGTTCCCCGCCCCGATGGCCGCCCTCGACAAGCCGTATCTCCTGTTCCTCGCCGACGTCCCGGACCTCGAGTCCGCCAAGACCGCGATCGGCATCGCGCACTGGCGCCCGGAAGACTGCGTCGGCGAGTGCGCGTTGCCGGGCGCGGCCGAGGTGACGCTCGGTCTTCCGAAGCTCGACCTCGCCACCGCAAAGCAGCGCGGCGCGCGCACCGTGGTGCTCGGCGTGGTGAACTCCGGCGGCTTCCTGGAGCCGGCCTGGATCCGCTTCCTCGAGGACGCACTCCGCCACGGCTTCGACGTCGCCAGCGGCATGCACGCCCGCCTCTCGGCCCAGCCGAGCCTGGTGGCGCTCGCGCAGGAACACGGCACCAGGCTCCACGACGTGCGTCAGCCACCGGAAGGCCTGAAGACCGCCACCGGCCGGCCGCGCAGCGGCAAGCGCCTGCTGACCGTCGGCACCGACTGCTCGGTGGGCAAGATGTTCACCACGCTGGCGATCGAGCAGGAGATGCGCGCCCGCGGGATCAAGGCGACGTTCCGGGCCACCGGCCAGACCGGCATCCTCATCGCCGGCAGCGGCGTCCCGATCGACGCGGTGGTCGCCGACTTCATCTCCGGTGCCGTGGAGCAGCTCGCACCGGCCAACGACCCCGACCACTGGGACCTCATCGAGGGCCAGGGCTCGCTGTTCCATCCGTCGTTCGCCGGCGTCAGCCTGGGCCTGCTGCACGGCGCCGCCCCACACGTGATGGTGATGTGCCACGAACCGACCCGCAAGCGCATGCGCGGCGGGATCGACCACACGCTGCCGAAGATCCCCGAGTGCATCGAGGCCAACGAGCGCGCCGCGCGGCTCACCAACCCCGAGGCCCGGGTCGTCGCGGTCGCGGTGAACACCAAGGCACTCGACGACGCGGCCGCCGAGGCCTGCCTGCGGGAGATCGAAACCGAGACGGGCCTGCCCACCGTAGATCCGGTGCGGCAGGGCGCCGCGCGGCTGGTCGACGCGATCTGACCCACACCACGACCCGAGCATGCAGACCCGAACCCTCGAACTGGTGGCGCTCGACCGCGAGGCCTGGCCGCTGCGCGGCGCGTTCCGGATCTCCCGCGGTGCCCGCACCGAAGCCAAGGTCTTGACCATCCGCCTCACCCGCGGTGGACACGAAGGCCGCGCCGAGTGCGTGCCCTACGCCCACTACGGCGAGTCGTTCGACTCGGTGGAGGAGCAGATCCGCGGCGCGGTGGCGACTCTGGTGAACTCCCACCAACTCGATCTGCGCCACGACCTGCAGGCGATCCTGCCCGCCGGCGCGGCCCGCAACGCGGTCGACTGCGCGCTGTTCGACCTGCACTGCAAGGAGCGCGGGATCCGCGCCTGGGAACTCGCCGGCCGTGACGAGCCCGCACCGAGCGTGACCGTCGAAACCGTCGTGATCGACACGCCCGACGCGATGCGCGAGGCGGCGCGGGCCTGCGCCCACCGCCCGATCCTCAAGGTCAAGCTCGACGCAGAGCAGGTCGTCGAACGGATGCGCGCGGTCCGCGAAGGCGCGCCCTCGAGCCGGCTGGTCGTGGACGCCAACGAGGCCTGGGACCTGGCCCAGCTCCGCGACGTCGCCCCCGCCCTCGCCGAACTCGGCGTGGTGATGATCGAGCAACCGCTGCCGGCCGCCGCCGACGACGCCCTGGTCGGCTACTCCTCGCCGGTGCCGCTGTGCGCCGACGAGTCCTGCCACACCCGCGCCGACCTGGAGCGCTGCGCGACCCGCTACGCGATGGTCAACCTCAAGCTCGACAAGACCGGCGGGCTGACCGAGGCGCTGGCCCTGGCCGACGAGGCCCTGGCCCGCGGCCTCGGTCTGATGGCCGGCTGCATGCTCGGCACCTCGCTGGCGATGGCGCCCGCGACGCTGGTCGCCGACCGGGCCGAGGTCGTCGACCTCGACGGCCCGCTGTGGCTGGCGAAGGACCGCGAGCACGGGCTGCGGATCGAGGCCAGCAAGGTGTTCCCGCCGAGCGCGGAACTCTGGGGGTGATGCCCGGCGGGGCGCGGTCAGCGCACGACCGTGGCCGCGAGGTTGCTCAGCGCGGCCGAGGTCGTCGCGGTGCCTCCGACCCACGCCTGGAAGCCCAGCGACGCACCGGCCAGCGACGGATCGTTGGGAACGTTCAGCAGCCGGTCATCTCGGGCCGGACCGGACGATGGGATCACGCCACTCGCCAGGGAGGAGGTCAACAGGGGCTCCAGCTCGAAGCCACCGAGCACGCCCGCGCCGACGATCGCCGGCCCCGGCACGCCCAGGTAGATCGTGTAGGCCGCACCGACCGGACCGCGGAGCAGCGCGCGGACCCCGGCCCCCGGCCCCACGTAGCTCACCGTGAGCGCGGGACGCGCGGGCAGCCGGGTTGCGGTCCCGTTGTAGGCGGGCCGGCCTGGCGACGGCTGGAGCACCACGTCGGGACCGATCGCGAGACTGCCGCGGGAGAAGGCGCCTTCGATCGCGCTGCTGCCTGCGCCGGACACCGGAGCCATCGCGACGCGGGTGATCCCGAGGAGTTCGAGGCTACCGTCCCACACCTGGATCGGGATCATCGGCAGATCCGCGGACAGCGAGTTCTGCGCCGGAAGGTTGGTGCCGCTGGTGACGATGCAGTCGACCAGCGTGACGTCGGCGTCGTAGATCCGTAGCGCGACCGAGGCCGGGATCCGCGTCAGACCCTCGATGTCGATCCCGGCGCACTCCACCGCCTCGAGCGTCACGCGAGAGCGCTGGATGTCGATCGCCGGCAAGCCGCGCCAGATCTGCGATCGACGCACGACCACGCGCGAACTGTCGAGGATCGACAGGCCACCGCCAGTGGGTGCCCGCAGCTCCTCCACCGTCACCAGACCGGCACAGTCCCGGATCTCGAGAACACCCGGACCCTCCAGCAGGGTGAGCCCGTTCAGCGCCGCAGTCTGCCCCGACGGCAGGTCTGCGATGCGCACCGGGGACCGCGCGGAACTCGGACGGTGGACGACCCAGGGACGGAAGCGCTCCTCGTTCTGGATGGTCACCCCTTTGCCGCGCACCTCGAACGGCTGGTAGATGCCGGGACGGACCAGGATCACCGCGCCGGGAGCGGCGGCGTCGACCGCGGCCTGCACGTCGCTGTGGGTCGAACCCGGTCCGCCGGCGGCGTCGACGACGAAGCGATTCGGCTGCGCGGCAAGCGATGCGGACACTCCGGCGAGACTGCCGAGGGCGAGGAGGAAGCGTGCGACACGGGAAGAAGCGGGAGAGGTCACGGAGTTCATGCCTTGTTGCAGGGCCAGGAGGCGACTTCAGGGGGCGTGCTGCCCGAGGTTCCCCGCGCGCTCCGAGACGCTTGCAGCGTTCTCGCCGACTGCACCTCCGGCACGCGTCGACTCAGCGAGCGCGCTCACCGAGCCGCAGCGTCGGCGCCGCGCCGTCGACCGGGAACGGTCCGTAGCGGGTGACGCCGCCCTGGCCGAGCGCCAGATCGATCCGTCCCGGGTCGGCCCCCTCGTCGACGACCAACAGCTCGATGCCGTGCGGGGCGCGGTCCGGCACCGGCAAGGGCGCGATGCGGACGACGCCCGCAGCGTCGACCGGGAGCGGAAGACCGATCCCCGCCGAGCTGCCACGCAGCGGATCGCCGCTGGTCGCGATCCGCCACCCGACGCGCCGGCCACTCGCGGGTCGACCCGCCGCGGTCTCGACCCGCACCGACCAGGCGCGCGTCACGGCGCGGACCTCGTGCACGACCTCGGCACCCGGCGGCAGATCGACCGTCCCTTCACTCCAGACCAGCTCGTCCAAGCCGGCGCCGGACCGCACCACGGCAAGTCGATAGCGACCGGGAAGCAGCGCATCGGCCACCGCGAACCGGCCGCCCCCGTCGGTGCGCACGTCGCGCGCGAAGGTCACCGACCGCGAAGGCACCGACCGCGAGGGATCGACGGACTCGGCGGCGATGCGCACCACTCCGTCGACGAGCGGCCGACCATCGAGGAAGACCCGCCCGCTCAGTCGAGCCGGGCGGAACTCCGAAAGGTCGTAGACGACCCGTTCGCCGGGGGCGTGGCCGGCGAGCGGCCAGGTCCCCAACAGGACCCGCTGCTCGACGCGGCCAGCCGCCCCGGTCGACAGTCCGAGCGCCAGTTCGACCGCGTGCGCACCCCGCGCCGCGAGCGGCCCACTGACGAAGCAGCCCTCGGCGTCGATGCGGACCCGTGCCACGTCCTCGCCGTCGGGATCCCGCAGCACCAGGAACGGCCGCCGTTCGTCCAGCCGCGCCGCGCCCTCCGCGAAGCCGTCCAGGAACGCGCGCTCGGCCGGCGTGGCGGTCCATGCATCGAGCACGTCCAGCGGGCCGACCCGACCGTGCCAGGTCATCGCCTCGCGCAGCAGGACGCGCCGGACCTCCGTCGATCGGGCCCGTTCCGGAAGAGCGACCTCGTCGGCGAGGTGCCTCGCGCTCCGCACCCGCAGGCGCGCCGCCGCGCCGAGCCAAGCGTTGGTCTCGAGGACGGCAACTCCATCGGGACCGGTCAGTGCTCCGGGCCCGACCACGTCGACCACCGGCGGTTCGAGGCCGCGCTCGAACAGCGATTCCAGCGCCACCTCCGACGCCGGCATGCCCGGCAGGTCGCCGAGCCGTCGCAGCAACTCGACCTGCGCGCCCACCACCGCCACCCCGCGTTCGTCGACGATCTCGATCCGCCACGCGGTGGTCGCGCCGAGGTCCACCGTCGTGATGGTCGGGACCCCGGCCGTGAACCGGACCGGCAACCCGACCACCGCGGTTCCTGGACGGTCGTCGGACCGCACCGACACCCATCGCTCGCCGGGATGCGCGACCCCCAGCCGATCCACCGGGCCCACGCCGCGCGAGGCCTCACCGGCGGGTGCACACCAGCACCCAGCCGGGCTGCTCGCGATCGGGGTCCGCGCCCAGCGGACGCGGTCCCCGCCGCGCACCGCGAGGGTCCAGGTCGCCGGAGAGACGGTCGCGACCCGCACCTGCGCGGCGACTCCAGGACGTAGCAGCGTGCCGGGCGTCACCTCGTGGACCGTCCACGCCGTTCCGTCCAGCTCGGCCGGACCCGCCCCCACCCGCACGACCCGCAAACCGGCTGCCGCCTGCACCGCGTCGAACGGCCCGAAGCGGAACGCGCCGCCGTCGCCGAGGTCCTGCATCACGGTGGAACCGTCCGCCACCACCTCGAGCACGATCGGCGTCCCGCCGGGCAACGGCTGCCCTGCGCTGTCGACGACCTGCCCGGTCACCGCGCTCCCCGCGTCGGGAAGCACGACCTCGACGGGATGCTCCAGTGCATCGTCGCCCGCCGCCACCGACATCGGTGCGGACTCGATACGACCGGCGAGGCGATCGAACCGCGCGACCCGCCAACGGCCGGGTGCGACCACGAACGACGGCGAGCGGCCCTCGGCGTCCAGCATCACCGGAGAGGGCGCGTCGAACGCCGGCCGCCAGGCGCGGTCGAGGATCCAACGACGGGCGCCGACATCGTCTCGCACCAACCCCAGGCGGACGCCGGCGGGCGGCGGAGCGCCGCTGCCGCGGACTCGCGCCCGGAGCCGCACCGTCACGGCCTGCTCCAGCGGCAGGTCGCCGAGGTCGAGGTCGGCGCCGGGTGTGAGCGCGGGCAACTCGACGAACGCCGCGATCCTCCGATCCCCCGCGGCTGCGCCGAGGCGCACCCCACGCGCGGCGTCGGCAACGCAGCGGACCACGAACCGACCCTCGGCATCGGTGACCGAAGAGGTCACGTCGTCGCCACCTCGAACCTCCACAGCGACGTGGGCGAGCGGAGCCCGGTCTTCGGCAGCGACGATGCGACCGCGCAGGGTGGCGCGCGGCCCCGACAGATCGGCCGCAGTCGTCGGCAGCAGCCCAGTGCGGGCAAGCGCGGCGGCGGAGCCGACGGCGCCGAGATCGTCCCCCCCGCTCGACCGCGCCACCGCGGCCGTCGGGGTCGATGGCGACGGCTGACTCTCGGACTCGCGCACCGAGTTCCACCACAGCCATCCTCCGCCCGCCACCACCGCGAGCAGCAGGGCCGCCATCGCAACGCGGAGCCCACCGACCACGACCAGCGGCGTACCGGTACGGCCGAAGGCGCGCGCCGCTGCGAGCACCGTCTCGCGCGCCGCGGCGCGCGCCTCGTCGCCGAGCATCGCCGCCCACAGCGTGAGCAGGCCGGCCGGCAGTCGACCGCGAAGCGCAGCGAGACCGCGGTGCAACTGCGCGTGCACCGTGCCGAGCGGCCGTTCCAGGGCGCGCGCGATGTCGACCGGTCGCAGCCCGTGCAGGAGCCGCAGCGTCAGCGCCTGGCGTTGCTCGGTGGGCAACGCCGCGAGCGCCGCTTCGACCCGCTCGACCAGCTCGGCGTCGACCGCATGCTGCACCGGGTCCGCAGGGTGATCGTGATCCCCGATCCCCTGATCGTCGCCCGGCGTGCCGTGCCGCCTCCGCCGCCGCAGTTCGTTGGCGGCGCGACGCGTGAGGATCGTCGTCAACCAGGGCCGCACCGGCCGACCCGGCTCGAAGCGGTCGACCGCGCGCAGGGCCTCCAGGAACGTGGTCTGCACCAGGTCCTCGGCGGCGTGCGGATCGCCGACCAGCTGCTGCGCCACCAGCGCGAGCCGCGGCGCGACGGCGTCGAACACCGCCGCGAGGTCGTCGGGGTCGCGGGTCCGGACGAAGCGGGCGAACGCGCGGTCGGAGGCTTCGTCGTAGCTGGCGGTCATCACGCGGAGTTCCCCGGCGAAGCCCGGACGCTTGCCGCGGTTTCCTGCAAGCATCCCGCGCGCCGCGGGGAAACCGGGGCCATGAGACCAGTCCCTCCCGCCGGCGACGACCCCCGGCACGTCCTGCCGGCCCCGGGCCGACGACGTACGCACCCCGCGCTCCTGCTGCCGTCGATCCTGCTGTGCGCGCTCCCCGCTCCCGCCCAGGGCGGAGACTGGCAGCGCGATCCGGTGCCGCTGCCTCCCGGCGCGACCGAAGGCACGCTGACCGACATCGTCGAGGTCGCGGCGAACGACGTCTGGGCGGTCGGCTGGTACCGCGCGCCGTTCGGCAGCTCGCAGGAGCAGCTCACCCTCACGGCCCACCACGACGGCACCGCGTGGTCGGTGGTGCCGTCGCCCTCGCCACGGCGCGCCGCCGGGACGGCAGCGTTCTGCGCCCTCGAGACGGTCTGCGCGCTCGGCAGCTCGGACGTCTATGCGGCCGGCACCCAGGACATCGCGACGCCGTACGTCGGCGCGCAGGTGCTGGTCCTGCACTGGGACGGCAGCGCGTGGCAGGAGCTGCCGAGCCCGCGCGAGCCGAACGCGTCGGGCGGACTGGTCCTCGACTCGCTCGCCGAGCCCGACATCGGCCTGGTGCGCTTCGTCGGCCGCTATCCGCGCGACCCGGCCGGCCGCCGTTGGCCGGCGCTGTCGCTGGTCTGGGACGGCTCCGCGTTCCACCAAGAGGCGCTGCCCTACGACCCGGCCTCGACGTCCGGCCACCAGTTGAGCGCGATCGACCGCGCGCCCGACGGCACGCTGTGGGCCTGCGGCATCGACGGTCGCTTCGGCGCCTCGCTCGGCAGCTACGTGGTCCGACGCGATGCGAACGGCTGGCAGGAGGTCGCCCTGCCGGTGCTCGCGGGCGCCCGCTACGAGCTGTTCGACGTCGACGCCGCCCGCGCCCCGGGGCAGGTCTGGATCGTCGGCACCGAACGTCCGGTCGGCGGCTCGACCCGCTCGGTGCAGTTCCACTTCGACGGCACGCGGTTCGAGCGCGAGAACGCCGAAGGCCCGCGCTTCGCGCTGTGGAGCGGTCGCGGGGATGCGCTGCACGCCAGCGGCGTCGGCACGGCCTGGATCCGCCAGGGCGACGCATGGATCCTCGACGAGACCTTCGACAACCCGCCCGCGGGCATCGGCCGGATCGAACCCGCGCGGGGTGGCGGCGCCTGGGCCGCGGGCAGCGAGCGCGTCGGCGGCATGCTCCGTCCGCTGGCGTTCCGCCTCGACACCTCGCCCTCGGCGAAGGCCCGGATCCGGACGCCGTGCAGCACCTCGGCCCCGCCACCCGTCGACGCGCTGCGCGTGCTCGCCCCGCCGACGAGCGGTGGTCGGCTGGTGCTGGAGGTCGGCGACCCGCAGAGCACCTCAGGTCTGCCGATCGGCGCGAACAACCTGGCCGGCGTGGTGCTCGCCGCCGAGCCGGCGCCGGGCTACCCGTGCGGCCGACCGCTGCCCGGTCTGGGCATCGGGGCTGGCTCCGGCGAACTGCTGGTCGACGTCACCACCGCGCTGGCCCTGCCACCCGCGCGCTGGAGCGGACCGACGTCGCCGGCACGCTTCACGGTCCCGGTGCCGGGCGATCCCGCGCTGCTCGGCCGGTGGATCTTCGCGCAGGGCCTGCTCACCGACGGCAGCGCCGCCGTGCTCACCGACGGGGCGGACCTGCGGTTCGGTCTCTGACGAGCCGAGTCAGAACCGCAGGCCGCCGCCGGCCATCAGCCACGAGCCGTAGCCGACGGTGTCGCCCGGGTGCCCGAACAGGAAGCCGCCGCCGCCGAGATGCAGCGAGAAGCGATGGTGGAACTCCAGCTCGAGCAGACCACGGAGCTGGATGATGCCCTCGGTCTCGTCGCGCACCCCACCGGGGGTCTGGATGTCGGTGAAGCCGCCGCCCGCCGTGAAGTGCAGGTAGCCGTTGCTGTCGCCCTGGTGCCAGATCAGGCCGCGAGCCCGGAAGTCGGCGAGGAACGAGTGCATCTCGGTCGTGCCGGAGATGCGGTCCGAGTCGTGGAAGGTACCGATGTAGAGCAGCCCGACGCCCTGATCGCCGTTGCTCACTCCGGCACCGACCCCGAAGCCGGAGCCGGTGTCCAGTTTGGGATCCGGAACGTTGGCCCCCTCGGTCTCGAACGAGACGAACGCGGCAGGGACGGCGAAGGCCTCGGCATAGATGCCACCCGGCGCAGAGGGAGCCTTGGTGCGCGCGTAGCCCTGCGGCGAGGCGTCGCTCGGGAGTTCCATGGACGCTGCGTCGGGAGTTCCGCCGGGAGCCTCCGACGCGGGACCGCCGAGATCGAGCGACGCGCCGGGACCCAAGCCCCAGGTCGAAGGGGCCCGACCGATCGGCGCCGTACCGGCACAACCAGAGAACAGCGCCGCGAACAGGAACACGACCAGCAGCGGCCGACGGGCTTCCACCATTCCTCTAACGTAGCGATGCCTTGCACCGGAAGCACGGATCGGAGATCCTCCGCGTGCGAGGTGGAATCCCTGATGTCGGTATGCACGAAGCGGTGTGCCGGGCCGCATGAGGTCTGGCCATGGTGAGACGAGTTCCCCTGGGGCAGACCCGTATGGGACGAGGCGGTCTCGGTGCAGCGGGCGAAGCGCTGCGGTCTCGATCCGACAGGATCCCGGCCGACAGGATCCCGGCCGACCGGATACCGGACGGGTCGCACGACCTCGGCGGAAGCCGGGTCGAGGAGGCGAACATCGTCCCGGAATTCCGAGAGCCAGCGCTGGCCGCTGGCCGGGGCACCCGAAGCGACGAAGGTCGCGTGGGCGGCGACGGCGCGACCGCCGCCGAGATCCCGGACGTGGACTCCGCGCCGAGAGAGCGCCGTCGAACCACTCGCACGACGGCTCCGCAGCGACGCGACGCGGCCCAGGGCAACCGGGCCCCCGCCCTGGGCGGCAAGGGTCAGTCGCTCCTCGGTAGGCTGTTCGGATCGCTGCGCAGCGTGGCGGGCGCCGACGCGGATTCCGGCAGGCGACGCGCCGGGGGTGCCGCGACCCGCGAAGCCCCGGTCATCGCGATCGCGAGCGGCAAGGGTGGCACCGGCAAGTCGTTCCTCTCGACCAGCCTGGCGATCGCCTTCCATCGGATGGGTCACCGGACGACCCTGGTCGACTGCGACTTCGGACTCGCGTGCGACCACCTGCTGCTCGGCGTCAAGCCGACCCGCCACCTCCGCCACCTCGTCACCGGCGACGCCGGCATCGAGGAGGTCCGGGTTCCCACGCCGCACGGACCGAACCTGATCCCGGGCGTCACCGGCGTGCGCCAGATGGCCCAGCTCGCCGACCACGAGGTCGACGCCGTGGGCCGGGCGATCTCGCGGACCGCCGAGGACCAGGACGTCGTGCTGCTCGACTCGGGGGCGGGGATCACGCCCCAGGCCTGCGCCTTCCTGTGCGCGGCCGACCACGTGGTGCTGGTGACGAATCCGGAGATCGCGGCCCTCACCGACGCGTACGCGATGGTGAAGACGCTGCGCCAACTCGGCGCCCGCTCCAGCATCTCGGTGGTCGTCAACCGCGTCCTCGAAGCCGGCCACGGCGAGTCGACCTACCAGAAGCTCGACGAGGTCGCCGGCCGCCACGCCGGCACCACGCTGCACTTCCTCGGCTCGATCGCCGACGACCCCGCGGTGACCCAACGCCGCCTCGACCAGGTGCCGCTGATCGCGTCCGAGCCCGACCGCGAGACGTCGCGCGCGCTGCGCGCCATCGCGCGCCGCCTCGGCAGCCTGGTCGCCCCGCTCGAACCCCGGCACCGTGATGCCAACGAGGGCTTCGCGGACCGGCTCGCCGCACACGCGCGGATCTGCTGACGCCGACCCGCGCGTGCCGCGGCTACAGTGCTGGCATGCGGTTGCGAACCGACCTGCCTCTCGCCGCGGTATCGTGCGGACTCGCCCTCCTCGCGACGGCCTGCGAAGAACCGACGACGCACTCCCCTCGCGGTCTCCAGGAAGGACGCTACGTCGGGCACCTCGACGGCCCCGGCGGCCCGATCCCCTTCGTGCTCGAGGCCACCGCCGACGGCTCGGTCGCCGTCGTCGACCGCAACGAGACCGTCCCGCTGCGGATGCACTTGAACCCGGACCAGAGCATCGCGCTGCGCTTCGACGTCGACTCGCAGATCGAGCTCAGGGAAGGCGCCGACGGGACCTGGGTCGGATCCTGGCAACTGGCACGGGGCGAACTCCCCGCGACCGAGATGCCCTGCTCGATGGCTCGCAGCATCGCGCCCCGCTTCACGCCTCCTGCCGACGTGCTCGCGGGTCTCGCAGAGCCACCGCTGCCGCTGCCGGAACGCTGGAGATGCACGTTCTCGGGCACCGAGGGCACGGCCGTCGGGCTGTTCGCCACCACGCCACACGGCCGCGCGACCGGCACGTTCCTCACCCCGCTGGGTGACTACCGCTTCCTGGAGGGCACCTGGGACGGCGACACGCTGGTGCTGGCGTGTTTCGACGGAGCCCACGCGTTCCGCTTCGTCGCCCGCCTCGACGGCTCGGGCGATCTGGCAGGTGACTTCTGGTCGCGTGACTCGTGGCACGAGACCTTCGTCGCGACACCCGATCCGGGCGCGACCCTGGCCGATGGATTCGACGCGTCGAGCTTCCTCCCGGAGTACTCCCTGCACGCGCTCACCTTCCCGGACCTGAACGGCAGGCCGCGAGCCCTCGACGATCCCGAATTCCAGGGCGCTGCCCGGGTGCTGATCGTGTTCGGTTCCTGGTGCCCGAACTGCCGCGATGCCACCCGACTCTGGGCCGACTGGGAGAAGCGTTACCGCTCGCGCGGCCTGAAGGTGCAGGGGCTCGCGTTCGAACGCAGCGCCGACCTCGAGCACGAGACCGACAAGCTCCGGGACTACGTCAGGCGCCAGGGCATCGAGTTCCCGGTCCTGATCGCGGGCCTGGCCGACAAGGCGAAGGCCAGCGAAGCCCTGCCGATCCTCGACCAGGTCCGCGCGTTCCCGACCACGATCTTCCTGGATGCCAACGACCGTGCGATCGCGGTGCACACGGGATTCACCGGACCGGCCGCGCCCGAGGAACATGCGGCACTGCGCGGGCGGTTCGAGCGACTGCTGGAGACCGCCCTCTCGCGCTGAAGCCGATCGAGCGCGGCGATCGGATCAGCCCGCGTCCTCCGACATCGCGCCGAGTGCCGCGAGCCCGTCCTGCATGCGCTCCGTTCCGGCTCGGATCGCACGCGCGATCGCGACCCGCGACACGATCGAGGTCGTGCGGGTCGCGAAGCCGTGACCGCGCGAGGCCAGCAATCCGAGCAGCCATCCGATCCCGACCCCGCCAACTGCCGAGCCACCGAGCATCGTGACCGGTCGATGCCGGACACACCCGGCAAGGCGTCCTCGCCCCCGCCGGAGCGCCGACTGCAAGCGGACGCGCACCTCCGCCTCCAGCTGGTCGAGTTCCGGGGTCTTCATGCCGCCTCCTCCCGCTCCTCGCGGTGCGAGCGCAAGGCCGCCGCGGCGCGCTCGGCGAGCTGCCGGTCGCTGCGCCGGAACCGCAGGTAGACGCCACCCAGGATCACCGGTAGCGCGATGCCGGACGCGAACAGTGCTCCGGCCCACGGCGGCCAGTCGAACACCGCCGATGCCGCGCCGGCGGCGCCCACGATCAGCAGCACGCTACCGCCCATCAGCACGCCGGACACGACGAGCAGGATGCCGAGGCTCACGGTGATCCGGCGGATGCGGCGCCGCACGCCGAGATGTACACGCGCCAGCTTCACGATCGCGAGATCACCGAGGTTCTGTCCGGCCTGTTCCAGATCGGTCAGAAGCTCGCGCAGCTCGTCGGTCAGTGGACCGGCTCCCAGTGGACCGGCTCCGGGCCGCGCCGACCCGGCAACGGAATCGGAATCGGAATCGGCAGACGCCGGAGCATCCGTGGGAGCGCGCGGGTCGTCACCCAAGTGCTGCGAAGTGCCGTTCGAGGAAGCCGTCATCCGGTCGCTGGCTGGCTGGGATTGCGGGAAGGGGAGCCGCCGCGTCGATCAGTTCCGCCGGGCGATCAACATCCCGATCAGAATGCCGGCACCGGCCGTCCACAGCAGCGACTGCAGCGGACGCGCGCGAACCTGCGAACCGACCGCGTCGACCGCATGGTCGAAGCTGTCGCGCGCCTGCTCTGAGGTCTGCGCCACACGCTCGCGCACTTCGTCGCGGGCCGCGTGACCGAGGTCCTTCACGGAGTCCCCGACCGCACGTGCGTGTTCGGACAGCGGCTTGTCGTGGGTGTCGGCGGACTTCTTGGAAGATTGGGTCGAGGTCGTCATGGGTCATTCTCCATCGACACCGGCTCGAACGGCCGGGCGATCGTCAACCGGCCGACTTCAAGCCCCGTACCTCCGCCCCCCGATGGCGGTTCCCGCTCGCGCCGAATCGCCCGGCGAGTCCGGCCGACGGCCGACTCCACGCCGTCCGAGCGCCAGCGCGCGGCGATGAAGTCACCACCCGACGCCAGCGATCGGGTGTGAAGGGCACCGGAAGAATGCACAACCCTCACCGCCGGCACGGCGTCGATCGACCACCGAGACGCGAGCACGGGGCTCTCGCGCAGCTTCACGCCTCGGCATGTGCCTTGCGCGGCCTCGTGCCATGCGGACCAACCAATCACATACAGCCGTCCCCGCACTCGCCGCACTGGCACTCGCCGCACTAGCGCCACTCGCCCTTCTCGGCTGCAAGCCCGCGACCGACGCGCGCGCCGCCGGGTCGCCCCGCGGAGCTGCCACGCAGGAGACGGACGAGGCCGATCCCCGGACGAATCAGGCGACGACGAATCGCGCTACGGCGAACCAGGACGAGGCGAACCAGAACCCGGAGGAGAACGCGGCCACGAGAGCCGTCGCCATCCTTCGTGCGGTGGGCGACTCGGGGGTGACGGGCTCGATCCACTTCGAGACGACCGAGGACGGACTCCGGATCACCGGCGACGTCCGCGGCCTGGAACCGGGTGAGCACGGCTTCCACATCCACCAGTTCGGCGACCTCACCGCCACAGAGGATGGCACTTCGGCCGGCGGACACTTCGCACCCGAAGGCCACGACCACGGCGCGCCCGACGCCGACCAGCGTCACGTCGGCGATCTCGGCAACATCGAAGCCGACGGCTCGGGCAATGCGGCGGTCGACAAGGTCGACGACGTCGTCGCGCTGACCGGTCCGCACTCGATCCTCGGCCGCGCGGTGGTCGTCCACGCCGGCAAGGACACCTTCCAGGGCAAGTCCGGCGAGGCCGGTGATCGGGTCGCGTTCGGCGTGATCGGCATCGCCGAGGCCGACTGATCGGCCGACGCGATCGGCGGATGATCGGATGCTCGCGCTACTTGATCGGTAGATCGAAGTCCGGATGCCGGCACACCTGCCGCCGCTTCAGACAGTAGGGCAGGTTCCAGAGCGCATTGATCGTGGCCTTGCAGCAGATCCAGTATCCGCCCGGCACCGACTTGATGTTGTCGAACAGGCCGATCGTGCCGACCGCGTCCGACACCTCGCCGCCCTGGCCCTGGCCCTTGCCTCCGAGTCCCTTCCTCAGGAACACGAACGGGAACGCCAGGACCTTCGACCAGGGCAGGTACTTGAACGCCCAGAGCCAGAAGTTGCGGACGTGGTAGTAGAGGCTGCGCTTGCCGTGGCGCATCCCGAACGGCGCCTTGTGGAACACCTCGATGCCGGGCTCCATCTTGACCCGGTAGCCGAGGTTCAACAGCCGCGTGGTGAGGTCGCGCTCGTTGCCGAAGATGAAAAAGTGCTGGTCGTAGAAGCCGGCCTTGCGCAGCGCGTCGCCGCGCGCCATCGAGCCGCAGCCGCGAAACGTCGACAGGTAGCGCGGCGTGTTGACCTCGGCCGAGTCCTTGTACCAATCGGGCATCTCGGGCTCGATCACCTTGGGCGAGACGATCGCGGTGGTCGGCGGCTCGGCGTCGAACGCAGCGAGCATCTGCGCGACGAAGTCCGCGGGTAGCACCACGTCGTCGTCGAGGATGCCGACGAAGTCGCCCCAGGCCGAGGAGAAGCCGATGTTGAAGGTCTCGCAGGCGCCGTAGGCCGAGTGGGGCATGCGGATCAGCTGCACCTCGGGGAACTCGGTGACCACCATCTCGGGCGTGCCGTCGTGGCTGTCGTTGTCGACGACCACCACCTGGTCGGCCTTCACGGTCTGGGCACGGATCGAGGCGAGGTTCTCGCGCAGGTCATCCTTGCGGTTCCACACCGAGATCACCAGCGAGACCGTCGGGCGGCCGGCGCGGGCCGCGGACTGGGGTGAATCCGGGGTGCTCATGCTTCGGTCTCCTGAGCGCCGTCGTCGCGTAGCAGACGTCGGAACAGCCGCTCGGCGAGCCGCCGCACCTCCGGCAGCTCTGCGGGCCGCAGATCGGCGAACAGCTCGGCGTGCTGGATGGCGAGATCCTCGACGTTGACCGTGGCCGCATGGTCACGGCCGCGGATCTTGCCGCGCCAGTCGTTGTCGGCGATCTGGCTCTGGAACGCCGAGAGCGCGCGCTGCTTCTGCTCCACGAACGCCCCCATCTCGAACATCGTTCCGCCGCAGACCACCTGGTTGACCCCGTAGAGCAGGCAGCGGCAGTCGTCCGCGAGTTCGTGGGCCGCCGCGGCGGTGGCCGCGGCGAGCGCCCGGTGGTCGCGGTGCGCCTCGGTGAAGAAGAACGAGTAGAGCGTCTGCGGGGCGATCTCGCGGAACAGCCCTCGCAGCGCCGCGGCGACGCCGTCGAGGTGCTCGGGCAGGGAGCCGTCGGGGAAGTCGAGGCTGCGCACGTCGTCGATCCCGAGGACCGCCAGCGCCTCGCGACCCTCCCGACGCCGCACTGCGCGGATGTCGGCCTCGCGACCGCTCGGGTCACCGAGCGCGCCGTCGGTGAGATGCACGACGGTAACCGGATGACCCTGCGCGCGGTGCCACGCCAGCATGCCTCCGGCCCCGATCACCTCGTCGTCCGGGTGGGCAGCGAGCACCAACACCGGCGGCCGCAGCGCCTCCTTGGGCAGGAGCGGTGGGAACAGATGATTCACGATTCGATCTCCCGGTCCGACGCCAGGTTTGCTCGCTCCGCCAGGATCTCGCGGTACAGGTCACGATGCCGTCGCGCGCTGTCACCGATCGCCGCGAAGTGATCGGGCAGACCCCGGCGCAACTCGTCCAGAGCACGAGGCTGTCGGACCAGCCGCCGCAGGGTGTTGGCCAGGGGGCCGAGTTCATCGACCGCCACCACCGCGCCGCCCCGACCGATCCGCTCGGCCAGGGCCCCGCGGTCGCTGACCACCACCGGCACGCCGCGCGCCAACGCCTCCTCGACGACCAACCCGTAGGTCTCCTCGCAGAGACTCGGGAACACCGCGAGGTCGAGGGAGCGGGCCGGGTGACGGCCATCGGAGGAGACGTCGTAGCCGCCGTGCACGTGCAGCGGCAGGCCGAACTCGGCGGCCTTGTCACGCACGGTCGCCTCGAACGCGGCGTCGAGGAAGCGACCGTGGAGGTGCAGCTCCAGGCCCGGGATCCCGCGGCATGCCCAGACCAACAACAGCACACCCTTCTCCTCGACCAGGTTGCCGAAGGTGCCGACCCGCACCACGCCCGGCGGACCTGGCTCGTGGTCGGCCGTGCCGACCGGCTCCAGCAGGCCGTGCGGCACCACCTCGACCGGCCCGTTCCAGGGCAGATGCTCGGCGATGCGCGAGGCACAGCTGCGACTCGGCACGGTGATCCGATCGGCCGCAGCGAGCTCGGCACGCAGCTCCGCGTCGCGAGCAGCGAGGCCGGCCCGCGCGGCTGCCTCGTCGAGCGCCGGCAGCCCCTGGCGGACGCAGGCGACGCATTCCTCACGGCCGGCGCCCACCGGGCAGTGGATGCCCTGGGGAGCACGGCGGAAGAACCGCGGGCAGGTCGTCCACACGTCGTGCAGGGTCGCGACCGTGGCGATGCCCAGGCGTCGCGCGGCACGCAGTAGCCCGGTCGACAGCAGCGCCCAATGATGCAGGTGTACGACCTCGGGCCGGACCTCGTCGAGGACCCGCTCGCAGACCTCCAGAACCCGGGAGCGACTCAGGTCGAGGCCGTAGGTCTCGCCAGCGAGTCGCGGCACGCGCCGGACCGGAACCCCCTGGAACTCTTCGTCGAGCACGTCCAGGCCGACATGCGAACGGTCGGAGCCGGAGAGCACCGTGACCTGGTCTCCTGCGGCGACGAGGTGCGCACCCAACGCGGCGATCACCCGCTCGGTGCCGCCCAGGAACTCCGGGGGGAAGTTCGGACTGACGAACAGGACGTTCATCTCAGGAGGTCCCCCGCCCGAGGATCTCGCGGACGGCGTCGCGCAGGTGATCGCGCTCGGCCTTGGCGCGTCCCGGGTCGGTCGGATTGCGACGCCCGGCCGCGACCCACTCCTGCCAGGCTCGCATCCGCACGCACAGCCGGATGTAGGGCATCACCCAGCCGCCGTAGTGCTTGCGGTAGTAGGCCATGCGGTTCCGATGCCACATCACCAGGAACTTCTGGAACCCGCGCGTCGACGCCCCTTCGTGGTGCATCACTTCGGCCTCGGCGACGTAGCGGATCCGCCGGCCGCGTGACCACAGCCGCCGGCAGATGTCGACGTCGTTGAAGAACAGCCACAGTTCCTCGTCGAGACCGCCGAGCTCCTGGTACTCGGCCGTGCGCATCACGCAGCACGCGCCGGGTGGTTGGTCCACGTCACGCGACGACAGGTGGTCGAAGTCGCGCATGTGGTAGCGGTGTTCGACCAGGCTGCCCGGCCAGAACCGGCCCCAGAAGGTGTCGAAGCACCACGCGGTGGCGAGACCGGGAAACCGCATGCAGGCGGTCTGCACCCGGCCGTCGGGGTGCACCAGCCGCGGCGCGGCCATGCCGTAGTCGGGATGCTCGAGGAGCCAGTCGACGAGTTGGTCGAGGGCACCCGCCCGCACCTCGGTGTCGGAGTTCAACAGACACAGGAACTCTCCCGTCGCCAGACGCGCACCCTGGTTGTTGCCACCCGAGTAGCCCGCGTTCTCGGTATTGCGGACCAGCACGACCTGGGGATAGGCGGCGGCGATCGCGTCGGCCGAGCCATCGTGGCTGGCATTGTCGATGACCACGATCTCCCGGGAGTGGCGCGGCGCCTCGGCGAACAAGGCGTGAAGACAGGCGAGCGTCAGGTCCTTCGTGTTCCACGACAGGACCACCACCGACAGTCGGGGCCGTGTCACGTCGCCGCTCATCCCGCGTCCGCCCCCCCGTTGCGACGCCGCTCGCGAGCCGCCAGGTCGGCGCGGCGCCGCAGACCGGCGGCATCGGCCTCGGGCCCCTGCGGCATCGTCACCATCGGGTAGAGCAGCGCGTAGCGGTAGATGCCGAGCACCGGCTGTCGCACGTCGTCGAGGTCCACGACCCGGAACCAGTAGGTGGTCGGGCCGAAGGACGCCATCGTCTCGTCCGGTGGGGACCATTCGGCGCCGGAGCCGAACAGGCCGGCGGCGAGGAAGAACTTCGGATCGAGCGCCATCTCGACCAGGAACCGCTGCCGCGGTTTCTCGAGGCGGATCACCGGCTTACCGTGGCTCTGCCCCAGGTCATGAAAGTCAGGGTGCGGGTTGAGCTGCTTGCGCTGGTCGCCCCACTTCGACTCCAGGAGCTTGCGGGTCAGGTCGTAGATCCAGGCGCCGAGTCGGCCGTACCACTTCTCGTAGTACAGCCGCCGGCTGGCCCAGTACCGACGCATCTTCTCCTCGTGGTTGGTCTGCCCCGAGCGGTCGTAGAAGTGGACGAGTTCTGCGCCGCCCACCTGCACGATGCGCCGGCCGGCACGTAGGATCCGCATCGACAGATCGGTGTCTTCGTAGTAGAGCGGGAAGCGCTCGTCGAAGAACCCACCGAAGGCGCCCAGGTCGGATCGCCGCACCACGAAGCAGGCCCCGGACAACATCGCGATGTCGACGTCCTGCTCCCCGGCACCCCAGACCCGAACCGCCTCGCGGGTCCGCTTGCGCGAGTAGCGCCGACACCAGCCCGGCCAGACATCGGCCAAGGTCACCCCGAGCAGGTCGCGCAGCGTCGGCAGGATGTTCGGCGGCAGACGCGTCTTCCGACTCTTGTCGAGGAATCCACAGGGCATCGCGGTGCCGATCCGAGGGTCGCGCTCCATGGCGCGAAGCAGCGGATCGACGGTGTTCGCCAGGAACGCGACGTCCGGATTGCTGACCAGCAACCACTCGCCTCGCGCGTGGGACAGCGCGAGGTTCATGCCCTTGCTGTAGCCGGAGTTCTCGTCGTGTCGAACCAGTCGACCGCCGGTCGCCTCGCACAGCCGTGCGACCTCCGCCTCTCCCTCCGGATCGCGCATCGGCGAGGCGTTGTCCACGACGATCGCTTCCCAGCTCATCGCCGATCCATCCGCGCGGCGCGGGGGATGCTCGGCGAAGGACTGCAACGCCTCGACGCACAGGCGCCAGGAGTTGTAGTTGACGATCAGCAGCGAGAGTTCGACCACGGATCCGTTCCGGCTTGGAGGCCCGGGCGCGACGGGGTGACCGACGCCGTCACAGCGACTCCACCGACCAGGACCGCTCGGTCAGGAACAGCCCCAGCTCCTTGGTCCGGTTCTGAACGATCAGGTTCTGGGCACAGGTCGTCTCGTGGAAACGATGCACGCCCCGGGCGTCGAGAAGCCACACGGGCACCACGAACTCGCCCGACAGGAGGCGCAGGTTGTCCAATCGAAGGGTGACGACCGCCTCCTGGACGTCGAGCGGAACCCCGTCCATCTCGGTGGTCGGAGCGAAGCAGAGGGTGCCGTCGGCCCGCGTGAACCCGACCGCCAAGGCCAACGGCTCGGGCTGCTTGCCGTTCTTGATGTGCACGCGCACCGCGACCGAGTCACCCGGCTGGAACTTGTGGCGCGGCTTGCCGGTCTCGCCGTCGATCAGCTCCGCCGACAGGACCCGGGCATAGCGCTCGGCGTTCTTCGGATTCATGGCTCCCTTCACGGGTGCCGCGTCGGCGATCTGCAACGACTGGACGTGCTCCGACTGCTCCTCGATCAGCTGGTTCTCGTAGGTCGCATACTCGTTGGTCACGGCGACCGCATCGTCGTACATCTGGACTGCTCCGGTCCGCATCCAGATGGCCTTCTCGCAGATCTGGCGCACGTCGTAGAGCGAGTGCGAGCAGAAGAACATCGTCTTGCCGCGATCCTTGAACGACATGATCTTGTCGACGCACTTGCGCCGGAAGTGCATGTCGCCGACCGCCAGGATCTCGTCGATGATCAGCACGTCGGGATCGGTGGCCACCGCGACGCTGAAGCCGAGCCGCGCCACCATGCCCGACGAGTAGGTCGAGATCGGCTGATCGATGAAGTCGTGCAGCTCGGAGAAGTCCAGGATCTCCTTGAACTTGGCCTTGGTCTCCTCGCGCGTTCGCCCGAGCAGTGCCGCGTTCATGAAGATGTTGGCCCGCCCCGTGGCGTTCTTCTGGAAGCCCGCACCGAGTTCGAGCAGTGCCGCGACCTTGCCCCGCAGCGAATAGCGGCCATGGGTGGGCCTGGTGGTCCCGGTCAGCAGCTTGAGCAGGGTCGACTTGCCGGCGCCATTGCCGCCCACCAGGCCGATGCACTGGCCGGGCATGACCTCGAACGAGACGCCGCGCAGCGCGTGGACCTCCTTGTGGAGCGGTCCCTTGGAACGGTTCCACGGCAAGGACTCGCGCAGGCGGTCCATGGGCTTCCGATAGACCCTGTAGGTCTTGTGGACGTCCTCGACCCGGATCACCGGTGAGGTCGACAGCCGCGCCCGCTGGAGATCGGCCCCGGAGGCCGTGCCCGCGACCTGTTCCTCGATCTTCGACATCGATTCGGACATCAGACGAGATCCGCGTGCTTGTCCCGATGGACCATGAAGGTGCCGTAGCCGACCACCAGGAACAGAACCGCCCAGCCGCTACCGATCGAGAGACTCTCGACCAGCGTCGTCGTGATCCCCAGGTTGTGGACGATGCGACCATCGACCTCGAGCGTTTCGGGCACCAGGCCGATCGCCTGCCGCATACCGACCAGGGTGTGGAAGAAGGGGTTCATTCCCAGCAGGCCGAAGACCCAGGGCTCGCGACCGTAGAGGAAGTCCGGCCACCAGAAGTTCGGCGAGAGGAACAACCAGGCGGTCGACGCGAACTGCCAGATGTTCTTCACGTCCCGCACGAAGACCGTCAGGTTCGCCAACAGCAGGCCGAGCCCGGCGGAGAACAGGAGGACGTTTGCGACCGCCCACGGAATGGCGAGGGTGTTCCAACCGAACGAGAGTCGTCCGGTGACACCGCCGATCAGCAGCACGACCCCGAGCCCGACGAGCAACACCGCGGCCTCGACCATGACCGGCACGACGGGGAGCATCTCGCTGGGGAACGCGACCTTCTTGACGAGATTCGCGTTGCTGACGATCGAGTTCATCGCCGAACCCACGCCCGACACCATCCCGTGGAAGCAGATGATCCCGGAGAACAGCCAGAGGGCGAAGAGGACGGTGTCCTTGTCTTCCCAGCGCCCGAAGAACATCCCGAAGACGGTGAAGTAGATCGCGAACTGGAACAGCGGCTGCATCAGCACCCAGAAGCCACCGAGCATGCTGCCGCGGAACCGGCTCTGGAGGTCTCGCAGGAAGAAGTGGCTGGTGAGGGTGCGCTGACCGAATACGACCCCCGGAGCGCGCCATGCCCGGACGGCGTGGTACAGGAATCCGCGCGGAGTCTCGGCGGCGTCGTACTGCTGGATCAGATGGGGCGCTTGCATCACTGGGGCGTCATCGGAGCCGCTCGAGGTCAGTCCTGCCGGCTTCCGGACCTATCGACGTCCGGACCTGCTGGCTTCCGGACCTGTTCGTTCATCGGAATCGTTCCCGGCCCGGTCTGAGTGTCCAGGCCGGAAATCCAGCGCCCCGGGGCCCCCTCGGCGGCCGAGCTGCAAGTCGCACCGAGGCAGCGAATTGCGGCGCTCGCCAGAAGAGAGATGCCAGAGGAGAGATGGACGTCCCTCCGCACACCGCGACATCGTTGTCCGAGCGCAGGGAACCGGATGTCCAAGGGCAGGGAACCGGTCAACGCCGATACTGCAGCCGCGGATCCTCTTGCCGGTAGCTCGGATCGAGCCCCAGCGGCTGGCCGAGCCGCAGCCGAAGCATGCCGAGGATCCGCAGCTCCTTGGGGTCGTCGTTGCCCGCACCCGACCAGTCGTCTTCGACCGGATTCAGGCCCTTGCCGATCGTGTGGATCTCCTGGCGCTCCACGCGGAACCGCATCAACCAGCGCTCCGAGCCGGCTTCCAGCACCGGATACAGCGGCTCGAGCCCCATCTCGCCGCGTTCCTCGGCCGCCTTCCGGGAGTCCTCGGCCTGCTCGTCGGTGACCTCCTCGAGTTCGAACTCGGCGTGCAGCCGGGTCCGCTCGGCATTGCCGAATGCCGCCTCGATGGTGCGCCACTTCGACCGATAGACGCGCAGGCCGCGGTCGGTGTGCTCACCGTCGGCCGGGAATCCCTGGCTCACCGCGACGTCCTCGAACTCCTCCCAGAGCCGCCCGAAACCCTCGTCGGTCCGCACCTCGCGCCAGACCGGCGGAGCCTGGCAAGCACCCGCCATCGACACGGCGAGCAGGAGAACGAACGGGACCAGGAACGAGCGGGGCGACGAAGACACGGAAGAGAGCAGTCGTTGAGGTATTGGCGGACGATCGGACCACCACCTGGGCGGCTCCGGGTCGAGCACTATACAGGGACGGCCTCCGAGGCTCCCGAGCCATCCCGGCGGAAGGCCGGTTCCCTGCCGTCCCGGCCTGCCCCTCTCGACCATGCTCGCCCGCGCCCTGCTCCTCGATCTCGACGGCACCCTCGTCGATTCGCTCGCCGACATCGCCGCGAGCGCCAACCACGTGCGTGAACACTTCGGCCTCGAGCCGTTGGACCGCGCCGTGGTGCGCTCGATGATCGGCGACGGTGCCCGGGTGCTGCTGCAGCGCGCGCTCGCCGCACTCGATCCAGCTCCCGACCTCGACCGCGCGTTCGCGGTGTTCGACGCGCACCACCGCGACGCCTGCACCGCCGAAGTCACGCTCTACCCGGGTGTGCGCGAGCACCTGCAGCGCTGGCACGACGACCGCATCGCCCTGGCCGTGGTGACCAACAAGCCGACCCGCTTCGCCGAGCAGATCGTCCGCCACCTGGATCTCGCCGGGCTCCTGCCGGTGGTGGTCGGCGGCGACACGCTTGCCGAGCGCAAGCCTCACCCGGCACCGCTACGCGCCGCGCTGGCGATGCTCGGCCGTCCGGCCGCCGCACCCGAGGACATCGCGATGGTCGGCGATGGCATCCAGGACCTCCGCGCCGGACGCGCCGCAGGCTTCCGCACCGTCGCCTGCATCTACGGCTTCGGCGATCCGAGCCTGCTCCGGGCGGAGCAGCCCGACGAGGTGTGGAGCGCGTTCGGTGTGCGGGTGGACGAGGGTTAGACTCCGCCGCATGCCCGAGCGCCGCTTCGACCGCGCCTACTACGACCGCTTCTACCGCGATCCCGGCACCCGGGTCGCCAGCGGCGAGGACACCGACAAGCTGGCGACCTTCGTGGTGGCCTACCTGCGGTTCCTCGGCCTCGAACCGGACACCGTCCTCGACCTCGGCTGCGGCCTCGGCACCTGGCGCGACGCGCTGGCGCGGATCGCCCCGGACGCCGCCTACACCGGCGTCGAGGTCAGCGAGTACCTGTGTGCCGAGTACGGCTGGGAACAGGGTTCGGTGGTCGACTACCGCGCCGAGGAGGAGTTCGACCTGGTGATCTGCCAGGGGGTGCTCCAATACGTCGACGACGTCGACGCCGCGGTCGAGAACCTCGCCGACCTGTGCCAGGGCGCACTGTTCCTGGAGGTCCTCACGCGCCAGGACTGGGAGCAGAACTGTGACCGGCGCCGCACCGACGGGAACGTCCACCTGCGCACCGCGGCCTACTACCGCAGGCGGCTGCGACCACACTTCGTCAACGCCGGCGGCGGCGTGTTCGTGTCGCGCCGCACCGGCCTGTCGCTGTTCGAACTCGAGTCGCTGGACTGATCCGCGGCGCGGTCCCCCGGATCAACGCAACAACGTGACTTCCAGGCCCCGCGACGCAGCGACCGCGGCACCGTCGAGCATCAACGCCTGCAGGGTCAGACGCTGTCCGTCGAGGGCCGGGTCGTCGGGCAGTGGCATCCGCAGCAGCGCGGTGCCGAGCGCGTCGGCCCTGGCACCGAAACCGAACACGTAGCCCGGATCCACCAACAGTCGGAGTCCGCCGAGATCGAGATCCACTCGGGCGTTGCTCAACCAGAGAGCCGACTGCCCCGCAGCCGGAAGTCCCTCGACCACCACGGCGAAGCCCGCGTCACCGAGTCGCGCCGGCCCGTTGACGCAGAGCCGCGGCGCACGGCTGCCGGTCGACGCACCGTAGGCCACCGCATTCCGGGCATCGCCATCGAGCCGACCGTCATGATCGCGGTCGAGCGCGTAACGGATCCCTTCTCCGCGCGGCACGCCCATCAAGGTCAGCCGCGCCCGAGTGCCAGCTATCCAGGTCATCACCTCGGCGAGATCGACCGGCGCCTCGCCGCTGCGGTCGCGGCGGAACACGCTCCCGGCGGCATCCCAGCTCAGGCCCCGCTCCACGCCATCGACCACGCCGCGCGCCACGACATCACAGTCGCCGGCGGCGGCACGCGCCAGCAGCATGTCGCGAGACCGCAGCACATCCGGGTCGGCGACGTTGGCCGCGTCCAGCGAGACGCTGTGGCCGACGATCGGTGCGGTGCCCGTGTCGAACGCCAGCACGAACGCCTGCAGGTCGGCCTTCTGATCGGCCCGCAGCGCGCCGAAGCTCGGCTGCGACAGGTGAGCGGTGACGTCGGCATGGTGTCCATCGAACGACAGCCCGAAGCCCGTCGTGACCTGACCGGTCGTCGGATCGAGCCTACGGGTCCGCCGATGCACGTCGCTGAGCGTGGCGGCCCGGAACGCCTGGGGCAGCCGCATGGTGATCGAGTCGATCGGCTGTGCACTCGTCCCCACCCGCGTCTGGTGGCAGGTCGCGCACGACGGCGCCGAGAAATAGTAGGCCACGCCCACTCCGGTGTGGAACAGGGTGCGGCCGTTGTTCGGATTCCCGCCAGCGAGGCGCGAGGGCAGCGAATCGTCGAGATTGCGGTTGGGGTTCGGGCCACGACGCAGCGTGGCCACGAACGCCTGGAACGACTGCATGTCGGGCTGGCCGAGGATCGCACCGCCCAACAGGCTGTGGAACGACGCGTTGAACGACGCGAAGCCGCGCTTCTCGCCCCGCCAGTGCAGGACCGAGCCGACGTCGATGCCCTGCAGCGTCTGGGTCAGCATCGGGCCCTTCATCGGATGCACCGCCGCCGACGCGCCGTTCTGCGTCGTCATCCGCGTCATCGTTCCCCCCGGATCGCCGAGATCCCACGCCAACCCGTCGTCGCGACCGTCGACGTGGCACGACGCGCAGGACGCGGTGCCGTTGCCCGACAGCATCGCGTCGTAGAGAAAGCCGCGACCCTCCCGCACCGCGGCCGGAGTGGGATCCGGAAGTCCGAGTTCGAGGAGCACCGCGCGCCGAGCCGTGTCGATCACCGAGATCGAGTTCGACAGCCGGTTCATCACGTAGAGCAGCGGCTGGCCCGGGTGATGAGCGAGGGCGCGTGGGCCACGCTTGTCGCGCGGCGCAGCGCGGTCGGTAGCGGCTGCCGCAGTCAGCGGGATGTGACCCAGCTTGCGGCCCTGGGGATCGAGGATGCCGATCCGGTCGGTGCCGAAGGACGCGACGTAGAGTTGCTCCTGGTCGGGCGACCAGGCGACGTCGGTCGGCTGCGCCAGGGCCGTCGACAGCGCGCCGCGATCGGGCAGGGTCCCGTAGTCGAGGCCCGGATTCAGGTCGATCGGCTGCACCACGCGGTCGGGATCGTCCGAACGGTCGATTCGCGTCACCCGGTTGTCGACGACGTGCCCGCGCAGCGCCGGTTCGTAGCGCACCAGGTTGCGCGCGTCGGTGTTCGCGACCCACAGGCTCCGGTCGGCCACGCGCTCCGCCATCCCGAACAGGGTGGTGCCGACCCCCTCGAAGCGCTCGAGGACCCGGCCGTGCACCACGTCGATCTCGAAGACGTCGTGGTCGGCGACGTCCAGCCCGTGCGCGTGCCGCCACTCCGGGTTCTCCGCATCGACGATCAGACCGACCTGCGGCGGCCGGGGCAGCAGCGGGTTGGTCGGATCCGGCTGCGCCGGCGCCCGGTTGGCCGGTACCAGCGTCGTGCGGTTGCCGGAGTGGTGTGCCGCGACCCACAACCTGGTCCCGTCGGCACTCGCCAGCAACCAGCGCGGCTCACCGCGGTGCAGTGCGACGCGATCCGTCACGCCACGCGTCACCGGATCGACCACCGCGACCTCGGCGGCGGCCGCGAGCGTGACGAAGACCTTGCCGCCCGCGAACGCCACGTCGGCCGGTTCGTCACCGAGCCGCAGCGTGTCGACCACGGTGCCGGCCTCGAGGTCGACCACCTGGACCATGTCGGCCAGGTGGCAGACCACCCAGGCCTCGCGCGGGTTGCGCATCCGCACCGCCACCGGCTCGGCGGCCACCGCGATCTCCCGAAGCAGCGTCGGCCGATGGGCATCGGCCAGCGAGTAGTAGCTGATCCGCGCATCGGGAGTGTTGACCGCGACCATCCGCAGGCCGTCGGCACTGACGTCGAGCGCGTGCGTCTGCGGACTCTCGAACGAGGAATGCGGTGTCTGCGCCGCGACGGCCGCGGACAACGCGGCAACGAAGATGGGTGTGCGCATGAGTCGATCGGCTCACGGACGAGGGACGAGGGGGGCTGCCGTTCCATCTCTCGAGCCGGGCCGGTCGCCGCCGCCGAGAGGGGCCGGCGCGGAGGCAAGAGGCGTGCCCCTGATCGCACCGCGAGGAACGGAGCGCGTCCGCTGCCCCGGACTTCCCGGATGCGCGCCCGATCTGTCGCCACGGACCGACCAGGCCGCACCCGTTGCCGCATCGTCACGCCGAGGGCGCGTCACGCCCCCGTGACGATTCCTCGCGGCGGCGCGGAGCTGCCGGGCAGCCGCGCGTCTCGCCGCGAGGGCTCGGCTCCGCACGGGTCGGCCAAGGACCCGGCGGCCGGCGTCAGTCCTGGAGCGTGATCTCGAGGCCCTGCGAGGCCGAGATCCCCTGACTGCCGAGGAACACCGACTGGGCGTGCAGCTGCAGCCCGTCGTACTGGCTGCCCTGCGGCAACGGCACGGGCAGCATCGCCACGCCGCGCGAGTCGGCACGGACCGAGAAGCCGAACACCGCGTTCGGATCGATCAGCAGGCGAAGGCCACCCGCCACCGGGAAGTCGGCGCGGCCGAAGCCGAGCAGCACGGCACCCTGCGCGTCGGCCGGTGCGTGCTCCACCACCACGGCGAAGTCCTGCTCGCCGAGTTCGGGGGCGACGTTGGTCCGCAGCTCGGCCGGTGCAGCTCCCGAGGCGACCCCATAGGAGACGGCGCTGCGCGCATCGCCATCGAGGACTCCATCGAGGTCGCGGTCCAACGCACGAGCGCGACCAGATCCGGGAACCACGCCGCTGAACAGGATCCGCGCGCGGCCCTGCTGGAACAGGTTGTCCAGGGTGGCCACGTCCAGGGTGGGCGCGCCGGCACGGTCCTGCAGGAAGCTGGAAGTCGCCGGGTTCCACAACAGACCGACCGACGTCCCGTCGATCTCACCGATGCCGATCAGATCACAGTCACGGCGCTGGGCGCAGGCGCGCAACGTGCCGCGCTCGGCAACGACCGCCGAGTCGTTCCAGTTGCTGGAATCGACGAGGCGCGCGTGACCGACCGTCGGCTTGGTGCCGGTGTCGAACACCTCCAGGAAGGACTGGACGTCGGCCCGCTGCACCGGGGAGAGCCCGACGAACGTCGGCTGCGACAGGTGACCGACCACATCGTCGTGGCGGCCGTCGAAGGAGATGCCGAAGCCGCGGGTGACCGTGTGGTTGTTCACGTCCGGCTGCCGGATCCGTCGATAGATCTGGTTCAGGTTCGCGGCCCGGAACGGCTGCGGCAACCGCATCGTGGCCGAGTCGACCGGCTGCGCACTCACGCCGCCCGCGAGGTTGTGGCACGACGTGCACGACGGCGAGTTGGCGTAGTACTGGATGCCGACGCCGTTCTCGAAGATCGTCTTGCCGGTGTTCGGGTCGCCACCGTGCGGTCCCCGGGCCGGCAGCGTGTCGTCGAGGTTGCGGTTGGGATTCGGCTCGTTGACGAGCGCCGCGACGAACGTCCGGAAGCGGCCGAAGTCGGCGGTGTCGAGCGGCGTGCCGCCCATCAGCGCGTCGAACGTACCGTTGAAGTCCGACAGGCCGTTCTTCTCGCCGCGCCAGTGCAGACTGCCATCGACCAGGAGACCACGCAGCGACTGCGTCTGCAGCGGCCCCTTCATCGGGTGCACCTGCTCGGTGCCGGACCGCGTGGTGTGCACGGTGACCATGTCGCCACCCGGATCGCCGAGGTCCCAGGCCAGTCCATCGACGCCACCGTCGACGTGGCATGCGGCACATGCCGCGGTGCCGTTGCCGGACAGTCGCGCGTCGTACAGGAAGCCCCGCCCCTCACGCACCGCGAGAGGGGTCGGGTCGAAGAGCTGGATCTCCAGCCGCTCGCGGAGCTGCATCGTGTCGACGACCGAGACCGAGTTGGAGAGTCGGTTGAGCACGTACAGGGCGCCCGCACTCGGGTGGTGGGCCAGCGCGCGCGGACCGCGCTTGTGCGCCGGATCGATCGCCGAGCCGCCGCCGGGACCGATCTCGATCCGGGTCACGACGCGACCGGTCCGGTCGAGCACGCCGATGCGGTCGGTGCCGAACGCCGCGACGTAGGTGCGGTTCAGGTCCGGCGAGACCAGCACGTCGGTCGGCTGCGCCAACGCGGTGGCACGCGCGAACGGGTTGGGCAGGCGCTGGTAGTCGATGCCGGGGTTCAGGTCGACCGCGGTGGCGATGCCGAGCTGCAGATCGATCCGCGTGACCCGGTTGTCGACGAAGTGCCCGCGCAGATTGGGCTCGTAGCGGACCAGGTTGAGGGCCTCGGTGTTCGCCACCAGCAGTTCGCCGGAGCCGGTCTCGGCCATGCCGAAGAGCACCGTGCCGACATCCGAGATGCGACGGGCCACCGATTCGGCGGCCACGTCCAGCTCGAGGACGTCCCAGTCGGTCAGCGAGACGCCGTGCGCCTGGGTCCACGCCGGATCACGGGAATCGACGATCAGGCCGGTCCGGGGCGCGGTCGGCAGCGCCGGGTTGGTCGGCCGCTGCTGCGCCGGCGCGCGGTCGGCCGGCACGATCGTGGTCCGGTTGCCGGACAGGTGGGATGCGACCCAGACCTTCTGTCCGTCACGGGAGGCCAACAGCCAGCGCGGTTCGGCGCAGTCGAGAGCGATCCGCGAGGACTCCGCGCGGGTCGCGGCATCGAGCACCACGACCTGGGCAGGGTGCGCGGTCGACACGAAGGCCTTGCCGCCCGCGAAGGCGACGTCGGCCGGCTCGTTGCCGACTCGCAGCGTGGCCTGGACGACGCCCTCGTCGATGTCGACCACCTGGACGGCGTCCGCCAGCTGGCAGACCACCCAGGCTTCCCGGTCGTCGCGGAACCGGATCGAGACCGGCTCCAGCGCACTGGGGATCTCGCGGAGCAGGCGCGGGTGCAGAGGATCTGCCAGGGAGAACACCGCGACCGAGGCGTCCGCGGTGTTGACCACGGCGAGACGCGTCCCGTCGGGCGAGACCGCGACGCTGTGGGTCTGGGTACTCTCGAACTCGCTCGACGCGGCCTGCGCGACCAGCGCGCCGGCAGAGAGAAACAGGGAGGCCGCGCCGAGCGCGGCGGGAAGGGGTGTACGCATGCGTGAAGGAGACCTTCGGACGAGTCACCGCTGCGGGGCGCGGCGCGGCGACGGGCATGGGCGAGTCGGTCACTCCGAGCCGCCGGAGGGCGCAGGTTGGCAGGACCAACGACGAGAGCGCGCCCGGAACCGGAAACCCGAAGCGACTGGTGCCCGCGACGAACAGGGATGACGCGGGGAGAGACGTGCCGCCTATCGTGTCGCCGGATGCACGCCACCGGTCTGGTCGATCTTCCCGAGCGGATGTACGGGACGACTCCCTCACGCAGCGGAGACAGGTGAACACCTGTGATCCTCCCCGCCGCGGGCGGTCCGGCCGGCAACGACCGAGGCCTCCCGCGCCGATCCCGCCGCGTCAATCCTGCAGCGTCACCGTCAGGCCGTCCGAGGCCGACGGGACCTGGCCGTCGAGTGTGACGGCCTGGATCTGCAGCGCGACCCCGTCGAACCGCGGATCGCTCGGCAGCGGCATCGGCAGCACACCGACCCCGCGGCCGTCGGTCGGGATGGTGAAGCCCACGACGGTGGTCGGCTCGATCAGGAGGCGCAGACCCGCGCCGACCGGGACGTCGGCACGTGCGAAGCCGATCAGCACCGCGGCCTGAGCATCGGCGGGCGCGGAGTCGACGATCACTGCGAAGTCCTGGTCGCCCAGGCGCGGCGCCCGGTTGGCCCGCGGCTCGGCAGGAGCCGCACCGGTCGCGACGCCATAGCGGTCGACACCGAGGGCGTCACCGTCGAGGACGCCGTCGCCATCGCGATCGAGCGCCACCGCCCGACCCTGGCCTGGCGGCACGCCGCGGAACTGCAGCCTCGCACGGCCCTGGGCGAGCAGCCCGTCGAGTGCCGTGTCGCTCAGCGCCGCCTGGCCGGCGCGGTCGCGCAGCCAGGCCGACCCGGCCGGCTGCCACAGCAAGCCCTCGAGCCGACCATCGATCTCGCCGATCGCCACCACGTCGCAGTCGCCGCGCTGGGCGCAACCGCGCATCGTCGCGAGGTCGGCCACCACGTCGGAGCTGGTGTGGTTGGAACGGTCGACGGCGACCACGTGCCCGACGGTCTGATGAGTGCCGGTATCGAACGCACGCAGGTAGGCCTGCAGGTCGCGGCGCTGGGCCGCGCTGAGGGACGCGAACGAGCTGGTCGACAGGTGCGCGACCGCGTGGTCGTGACGACCGTCGAACGACAGGCCGAAGCCCGAGATCTGTCGACCGTCGACGATGCGGCCGCGACCGTCGCGGCGATAGACCTCGCGAAGCACCGCGGGCCGGAACGGCTGCGGCAGCTGGGTCACGACCGGATCCACCGGCGCCACGCCGGTACCGTCCGGCTCGGAGTGGCAGTCAGCACACGAGAACTGCCGCTGGTACACGCCGCCCAGCCGAGTCGAGAACACCTGCTGACCTGCACTCGGGTAGCCATTCACAGGATCCCCGGCAGCGAGGTTGCCGCCGAGGTCGCGGTTGGGGTTCGGCTCGCGTGCCATCGTCGCCACGAAGTCGCGGAACAGGCCCATGTCCGCGGTCGACAGCACGCTGCCACCGAGCAGCGCGTCGAAGGTGCCGTTGAAATCGGTGAAGCCGCTCTTCTCACCACGCCAGTGGAGGCCACCCGCGACGTCGAGGCCGCGCAGCGTCTGGGTCGTCATCGGGCCCTTCATCGGGTGGACGCTGACCAGTTGGCCGTTGGCGGTGACCACCTGGTCCATGCGCCCCGACGGATCGCCGAGATCCCAGGCCAGCCCGTCGAAGCCACCATCGATGTGGCAGGACGCGCAGGAAGCCGTGCCGTTGCCCGACAGGCGAGCGTCGTAGAGGAAGCCGCGACCGGCCTTCAGCGCGGCCGGAGTCGGATCGAACAGCTCGATCTCGTCGACCTCGCGCAGCTGCATCGTGTCGACCACCGAGACAGTGTTGGCGAGCCGGTTGAGCACATAGAGCACGTCGGCCGACGGGTGGTGGGCCAGGGCGCGCGGTCCGCGCTTGTTGGCAGGATCGACCGTACCCGCGCCACCGTTCGGACCGATCTCGATCCGTGCCAGCACGCGACCCGTCCGGTCGAGCAGGCCGACGCGGTCCGAGCCGAACGCCGCCACGTAGGTGCGGTTCTGATCCGGCGACAGCGCAACGTCGGTCGGCTGCGCGAGCGAGGTCGCCCGCGCCAACGGATTCGGCAGCTGGCGGTAGTCGATGCCGGCATTCAGGTCGACCGCCGTGACGGCGCCCGTCGCGAGATCGATCGAAGACAGTCGGTTGTCGACGAAGTGTCCACGGAGCTGCGGCTCGAAGCGCACGGTGTTCAGCGCCTCGGTGTTGGCGACCAGCAGCTTGCCGTCCTGGCTCCGCTCGGCCATCCCGAACAGGGTGGTGCCGACGGTCTCGATGCGACGCGCGACGGTACGGGTCGCCGCGTCGAACTCGAACACGTCCCAGTCGGCGACGTGCACACCGTGCACCGCGGCCCACTGCGGATCGGTCGAGTGCACGATCCGCGCCACCTGGGGCGGGGCGGGAAGTGCGGGGTTGGTCGGTGCGGGCTGAGCCGGAGCATCGGCCGCCGACAACAGGGTCGTGCCGTTGCCGGAGCGATGCGCCGCGACCCAGACCTTGCTGCCATCGCGACTGGCCAGCGCCCAACGGGGCTCTTCACAGGGCAGGGAGACCCGCTGCACCTCGACCCGCGTCGACGCATCGAGAACCACCACCTCGGCAGGATCGGCGAGCGTCACGAACGCGAAGCCGGCAGCGAAGGCCACGTCGCTCGGCGTGTCGCCGACCCGCAGCGTGTCGACCACCAAGCCCGCGTCGAGGTCGACGACCTGGACCACGTCACCGAGCTGGGACACGACCCAGGCCTCGTCGCTGGTCCGGAACCGAATCGAGATCGGTTCGGCGGCCACCGGGATCTCTCGCAGCAGGCGCGGGCGCCGCGCGTCGACGATGGAGAACTCGCAGACCCGGGCATCCGGGGTGTTCACCACCAGGAGTCGCTCGCCATCGGCCGACATGTCGAGCGGGTGCACCTGCGTGCTCTCGAAAGTCGGCGGGGCCGGTGTCTGGGACGCCAGCGAGGAGGTCAGCGATGCGACGAAAACGGCCGCGGAGAAGGCGGCTCGGCAAGGCGTGTGCATGTCTTCGGGAACCGAGGGACTGGGCACCACGCCGGGGGAGGCAGGCGCCGGGCAAGTTCGCGAGGGCGACCGCGCCAGGATAGCGGCAAGTCGATCGGACTAGCGCGCTCGCCGCAAACATCGACGAGACCGGACGAAGTTCCCGAACTCGTGCCCGCCGACCCTCCGGATCGGGATCCGGTGCGTATGCTGGCTCCGCCTGCTCGTCTCGAAGGAGTCCCAACATGACCGATCGATCTCTCGCACACCGCGCCCTGCCGTTGCGCGCCTCTGCCGTCCTGCTCACCGCGCTCGCAGTCCACTCGACCGGGGAATCGCTGGTCGGCCAGACCGTCGGCGTGGTCGCCACCGGGGTCGGCGGCAGCACCGTCAGCTCCCAGGCCAACTGGCGGCGTAGCGTCGCGATGGCGCCCGACGGCACCCTCTGGGCCGTCGTGCGCGACCTCGCCACCGACGGAACCGGCCAGCTCTACCTGCGCAGCTCGCGGGACGGTGGCGCGACCTGGACCGGCCGCCACGACGTGCCGACCACGGAGGACGGTGCTGCGGCCCTCGACTTCGGTCCCGGCTGTGAAACCCTGCACGTCGGCTGGCACGCGCTCGACGGTGGCTCCTGGGCGAACGTCTACCACCAGGAGTTCGACGTCGCGACCGGCAGCTGGGTCGGGCAACCCAACCAGTTGGTCGCCGGATCGAGCGCCAACGACCAGTTCTACATCAGCGACGTGTGCGTGACCGCCGGCGGCGCAGTGGTAGTCGCGATCACGACCCACCGCGCCCCGGTCGGCAACTGGACCAGTGGCTGGTCGGCCGGCATCTTCGTCCGGCCCGCCGGAGCGGCCGCCTTCGATCCGGTGCGACAGGTCAACACCGACACCTACGGCCAGCGGATCGACTGCCAGAACGACGGCGAGATCATCCACATGTCGTTCCGGACCAACACCGGCCTCTACGGCACCCGCTACCGCGGCTTCGACTGCGCGACCGGCCAATTCACCAGCGCATCCGACGTGCAGGTCGCGTTGGGCACCGCCAACGTCGCCCACATCGGCATGGATGACACCCGGACCCTGTACGTGATCTACACGACCGGCGGCTCGTCCCCCGGCACCGGCGAGATCCGCATGGCCACCGCGCCCGCCGCCAACCCGACGACCTGGACCAGCCACCTGGTGGCGAGCGACGCCGACCTCCTGAAGGGCAACGTCAGCGACGTCCACTACTCGCTCGCCAACGCGCCGGGCGCGATGTTCCCGGTCTACTCGAAGAAGACCGGCGACAACTTCCAGACGCTCTACTATCAGGTCTGGAGCGGTGGCGTGCAGGTGGTCGGCGAGACCGTGGCGATCGCGACGACCGACGCGGAGCGCTTCCGGGTCGTCGGCGGGGTGCGCAATCCGGGGGACGCGCTCTCGACCGGAATCGTCGTCGAGAACCGCAGCAGCAACTTCCCAGACCGGCAGGTCGAATACGTGCGCATCGGTTCGGCCGCCCGCGGAACCTCGTTCGGCAGCCCGTGCCAGGGCAGCCTCGCCACGCCGCCGCGACTGACGATGGGAGCCCTGCCGGTCGGCGGTGGGATGCTGGATCTACGCTGGTCGGATGCGCCGGCGTCTCAACCGGTGGCCGCGTTCGCCGACCCGTTCTGCCTGACGCCACCGTTCGACCTCGGAGTGATCGGCGCACCGGGCTGCGCACTCGCCATCGGCACCGCGGTGAGCTTCGCGGTCGGCACCACGAGCGGCACCGGCACCGCCAACCTGCAGCTCGCGATCCCGATGAACCCGACGTTCGCCGGCCAGGCGGTGCACTTCCAGTCGGTCGTCGTGGCGCCTGGCGCCAACGCAGCCAGCATCGTGCTGACCAACGCGGTCACGATGGTCGCCGACTGATCGGCTGGTCCTCCGATCAGCCTTCGTGCTGCCAGAGCCCGAGCACGGCGCCGGCCGGGTCACGCACCACCGCCATGCTGCCGCCCGGCATCGTGCGCGGACCGTGCACGACCTCGCCACCCTTGGCCTGCGCCACGGCGAGGCTGGCCGCCAGGTCCGCGACGACCACGTAGAGCAGCCATTGCGGCGGAACCCCGGCGTTGCTGCCCCGCGCATGGCAGACCCCGGCGACCGCGTCGCCGCCGGGGGCCTTCATCACGTAGTCGTCGTAGTCCCCCATCGAGAGTCCCTCGAACTCCCAGCCGACGACGTCGGCGTAGAAGTCGCGGATGCCGCTGGCGTCGTCGACGGTGAGATCGTGCCAGGCGAGCTGGCCGGGAGCGGGTTTGTCGGTGTCGGACATGGCCCCATCGTGAGGAAGCACGGCGGCCGAGGCGAGGGGCGCGGCCGGGATCAGCGCCAGCCCGGCCGGAGATCCGTCCGAGTCTCCCCGCCGGTCCCCCTTCCGCACGCCCGGCGCAGGCCTACCCTGCACTCCTCCCTGCACCTGGATCGACATCGATGCTCCGCTCCCTCCCCGTCGCGCTCGCGTTCCTCGGCACCGCCCCTCCCGCCCAATCCGGGCCGCCGAGCGTGCTCCGCTTCAACGCGAGCTACCACGTCGGCCAATACGGCACGACGATTCCCCTGGCCAGGAGCGGCCAGCCACGCCGACTCGTCTCGACCCGCGGCCAGCTGGTGCTCCGGGCGGACGGCACGCAGACCGCGACCCTGACCACACGCGAGGTGTTCGCCAACCCGGCTGCCGACCGCACCGTGACGCAGGCCTTGCCCGGCACCTGGATCGTCGACGCCGACGGCACCATCGAGCTCGACTACGCGCCGGCGATGCCCGGTACCGACGTGCGACCTCATTGGATCACACCGGATGGCTCGGCGATGGTCGGCGCTCGCTCCGCCGCCGAACCCGACGGCTACCTCGCGATCGCGCTGCGCCGGTCAGCGAGCGGACTGTCGGTCGGCACCGCACGCGGCAGCTACGCGGTGGTCCGGGTCAGCCACACGTTCGACGCGAGCGGCGGCATCGCGGGAAGCACCGCGAGCGGCACCGCGGTCTTCGACGGTCTCGGCAGGTTCACCTTCAACGGCCAGCAGGAGTCGGTGCGGGCCGACGGTACGTCCACCACGATCCCGCTGACCCACTCCGGGACCTACGCGGTGGCGGCCGACGGCGCGTTCACCCTGGACGGAGTCGACCTCGGCGGCATCTCCGCCAACGGCAACGTGCTGTTCGCGTGTTCTACGAGCCCTCGCGAAGTCGCGCTGACCGTCGCGATCCGCACCGGAGCCGGCCTGACGATGGACGGAGTCGTCGGCACCTGGGGCATCGCCTACCACGAGTACCATGCCGGCACCTCCGTCGACCGACCGCTCACCTCGACCGGGCTCGGTCTCGCCGACTTCACGAGCCGGACCAACACCACCGGCGACTACGTGATCGACGGGACGTTCGCCGAGAGCGACCCCACGACCCTCGTCTCGGGACCTGGCACCACCCGAGGCGCACTCGCCATCGCCGGTCCCTCGACGCTGCGCGCCGACCCCGGCACCCCCGACCAACTCGACCTCGCGGTCTCCCAGGACCACGGCTTCGTCCTGGGCAGCAAGTCGATCGGAGTTCCGGAGATGTTCGTCGGACTCCGGGTGTGCGGCGGAACCCGGCACTTTGGCGCGGCGACCCCGGGCACCGGCGGCGTCGCGCCCGGAGTCGGGATCAGCGGGTTCCCGACCTTGGGCAACCCCTCGTTCGGCATCCAGCTGTACGACGGCCGCGGTGGTGCTGCGGGCCTGCTGGCGGTCTCGATCGCGGCGTCGTCCGGACTGCCGTTCCTCGGTGGCCGACTCCACCTCGACCCGACCTTCCTGGCCGACGGCTTTCCGGTGACCCTGTCGGGTCCGCCCGGCGTGGCCGGCGCGGGCCGCGGCCGCCTGCCGTTCGCGGTGCCGAGCGATCCGGCATTGGCCGGCTTCGTCCTCTACTGGCAGCTCATCACCCTGGATCCCAGCGGCCCGGCGGGCTTCGCGCTGAGCGATGGCTTCGCGCTGCGGTTCTGCCGCTGATCAGAACCGCTCGCCCTGCTGGAGGAGGGCCTCGTAGTCCAGTTCGCCGACCGCGAACTCGATCCGCAGGAACCGCGGGTCGACCTGGTTCGCAGCCCTCGCCACGCGTCGAATCGCTGACCAGGGTGCCCAGAGGTCGGCGCGGATCATCAGCGGAGCCTGTGACCACGGCGGCAGGTCGGACCGCTCTTCGACATGAGTCTCCTGGCCCGCCCGCCCGGCCAGCTCGCTCAACCACGGCGTCAATCGATCGACGGCCGCTGGCTCCTCCGGGCGCACCAAGACCTCGTCGCCGCAGGCCACCGTACCGCTCTGCGCGACGCGGAGCACCGGTCGGAACTCATGGCGCACCTCGTCCGGTACGCTGTAGGGCGCCATGGGCATCACCGCCGCGCCGCCGTCGAGCACCGGGTCCGCGACCGACAGGGGGAGCCACGGAGTCGGGTGCTCGCCGAGGTCCGCGACGCGGACGATCTCGAAGTGCGCCGCCCGCGCGTCGTCCATCGTCTGCACGACGTCGTTCCAACGGCAGTCGTCGGCGGGCTCGACCTCGATCGGCGGAACACGCATCTTGCCGGGCCGGGTGGGATCGGGCACGCGCCGCCGCGGATCGTTGGCGATCGACTGCAACGCCTTCCGCAGCGCGTCACGGTCCTCGAAGGCCCCATCCTCGGAGGTCCCGTCCTCGGAGATTCGGTCTCCGAGCCGCCAACGCAGTCGGCGCCCCTCCAGGCGGAACGCTCGCACGGGATCTGCGCCGTCCTGCGCCGGAACGCGCGGCTGCTGCTCGCCTGCCGCCACCACTTCGATCGCGACGCGCAGGACCTCCTCCTCCGGCGCCGCCGCGGGCACCGGGTCCTGACCGGCCAACCAAGACCCACACAGCAACGCGACCGGCCACCACACTCGCAGGCTTCCCATGCGGCCGGAGTGTATCGGCCTGCCGACTCACCCTGGGAACCGAACCCTCGTATGGTGCCGCCAGCATGCTGGCCCACACCCTGACCGCCCTGCTCGCCCTGGGGAACCTCGCCGCGGTCGCCGCCGCACCGCAGGACCCCGAACCCTCGCCCGCCGTGCCCGCGTTGCTCGCCGAGGCCCGCGGCGCGCTCGAGGCCGGTGAACTCGAGCGGGCACGCAAGGTCCTACAGCGCGCGCTCGAACGCGACCCGCTGAACCTCGACGGCCTGGCGCTGTCGTCGGAGGTCGCGCGCGCCGCCGAGGACCTCGACCGCGCGGTGCACGACCTGCACATCTGGGTCGAGACCCACGACGGCCGGCCGCGGACCTACCAGGACCGCAAGCAGCGCACAGCGCTCGGCAAGACCCTCGAGGAACTCGACCCCGAGGCGGAGTCCTGGTCGAAGCTGCAGACCCGCTACGTCCGCGGCCTCGCCTCCCTCGCCAAGGAGTACCAGCGGCGCAAGGACCTGCTCGGCGCGCTCGACGTGTGGGCCCACGTGATGCAGGTCGACCCGACCTACGCCGCGGCCCCCAAGGCGATCGCCGAGATCCGCCGCACCGGTGGTGCCGAGGTCGCGATCGAGGACATCTTCGCCGGCGCCGGCGATCCCACCGAGGGTCTGTCCGACGCCGAGCTGAAGGAGGTCGATGCGCGCCACGCCGAGTGGGACAAGGCCTGGACCAAGGAGACCGACAACTACCGCTACAAGACCGACGCCGGCAAGCTGGTCCTGGAGACCTCGTCGATCGCGATGGAGCAGATGAACCGCTTCTACCGACGGTTCTTCCGCTTCATGGAGGACGGCGGCAAGACCCCGCAGATCGAGATCCGGATCTTCAAGAACCGCGACGAGTACCTGGAGCTCGGCTCCAACCCGGTCGAGTGGTCGGGCGGCCAGTTCACCGGCAGTGCGGTCGAGACCTACGTCGGCGGCGTCAGCGGCAACGACGGGATCCGGTCGATGTACCAGACCCTGTTCCACGAGGCCGCCCACCAGTTCGTCAGCCTGACCGGACCGTTCGTGCCCGGCTGGCTCAACGAGGCCCACGCGTCGTTCTTCGAAGGCTGCACGATCCTCAGCAACGGCAGCGTGCGCTGGAACCAGGTCCCGCCCGGCCGCCTGTTCCCGTTGGCGCAGCGGATGGAGGGCGGCTGGATGACGAGTGCGGGCGAGGTCGCGGCCGGCGGCGACGGCGAGTTCCCCGAACCGACGCGGGCGCCGCCGTTCGCGATGGTGGTGCGCGGCGACTACGCCTGGGGACCACCGTGGTACGCGCCGACCTGGGGCGTCGTGTACTTCCTCTACAACTACCGCGACGACGAGGGCCGCACCGTGTGGCGCGACGCGCTGCACGAGTACTACACCTCGTTCAAGCGCGGCCGCCCCGAGGACCCGATCCTGCACTTCGAGGAGACGGTGCTCACCGCGAAGCTGTCACCGGTGAAGACCCTCGCCGAGCTCGACCCGATCTGGAAGGCCTGGATCCTGGAGCTCCGCGACCGGATGACCGGCAAGAGCGACGGCGGCTCGCAGCTGCTGAAGTGGGCCGACGCGGCGCTCGAGCGCGGTGAGCAGGAGCTGGCGCTGGAGTTCCTGCTGGAGGCCCGCGACAGCCTCGGCGCCGACCCCGACCTGCTCTGGAAGACCGCCGAGCTGCTGCAGGACCTCGGCGAGAAGTCGCGCGCCGCCGCGACCTACCGCGAGTTCCGTCGTGAACTCGAACTGCGCGGTCTGTCGGGCGAGGACCCGCGCCACGACGAGAGCCTGAAGCGCATCGAACGCCTCGACCCCTTGGTGGTCCGTTACCGCAACCTCAAGAAGGAGCTCGCCGACGACGGCCTCGCGCTGGCCAAGGGCTACGAGGGCCGCGAGCTGGTGACGATGGCGCTGGAGATCGCGCGGCGGATGAGCGCCAGCTTCTCGATCCCTGCAGCCCTCGACTACTACATCGAGCTCGCCGAGCGCACCGGCAAGAGCCTGGCGCGCTGGCGCGTCGCCTACGACGAGCGCTCGCTCGACGGCTGGTCGGGCAACGCCGACAGCTACCAGGCCTACGGCGCGACGATCCGCGCCGACGTGCCGCCCGACCCGAGCGACCCCAAGAAGGTGCTGACGCAGATGCTGATCTGCGACGTGCCGTTCGACGCCGACTACTCGCTGGAGAGCGAGCTGCAGATCCCGCTGGCCGACGGCGGCGAGCCGGCCGGCAACCTCGCCGGCCTGTGCTTCGGCCGCAAGGGCGACCAGGACCACCACGCGGTGCTGCTGTTCCCGCAGGGCTACCTCGACATCGCCACCAACCGCGGCGGCACCTGGCAGATCCGCGACCACCGCTCGGTGCCGTTCAGCCACGGCGCCTGGCACAAGCTGCGCATCGACGTGACCGGCAAGAGCCTCGACGTCTACCTCGACGACCTCTACGTGCGCAGCCTGGAGTTCCGATCGGCCGACGTGATCCGCGGCGGCTTCGGCCTGGCGACCGGGCCGGGTCGCGCGCTGTATCGCAACATCCGCATCCTGGCCCGCGACCCGCACGATCCCGCCGCGCGCATCGAGCGCCAGCTCGCGATGAAGAAGGTGCTGGCCGATGCCTCGCTGCGTCAGGAGGGCGCGTTCGCCGGCTTCGAGCCACCGGAGCTGGCGGTGGAGTGGCAGCGCGGCGAGCCGACCACGTTGGCCGCACTCCGTGGCCGGCCGGTGCTGCTCGCCTTCTGGACACCCGCCGCCGAGAAGGTCATCCCCTGCGCGGCCTACCTCGAGAACCTGATCGAACGCGGCGCCGACGCCGAGCTGCAGACCATCGTGGTCTGCGATGCCGGCACCTCGCCGGCCCAGCTCCAGGCCGCGCTGGCCGGGCACCCGCTGGAAGGTGCGCGGCTGGCGATCGACGAGCGCCGCGGCACCACCTACGACCGCTTCTACGTGAAGCCCGGCTTCCACGGACTGCCACGGTTCCTGCTGATCGACCGCGCGGGACGGGTCCGCTTCGAAGGCGATCCGGGCCTGACGGCGGGCGAGGGTTGGTCCCCGGAGGCCGGTCCGACCTACGTCGACGAGCCGTTCGACGAGCTGGTGGGCCGCGGGCGCTGATCGGAGACCGATCGCCTCGCCCGCCCTCCCACCGAGACGGCTCTTGGCGCTGCGGTCCCGCCGACCACTGCGGGCCGACTCGGAACGCAGGCCCGAGCACGGAGTGCACCGCCCCTGTTCGTGTCGGCGGGCTTCGCGCACCATGCGATGGTGTTCGGTGCATCGATGCGAAGTCGCGCGGGCTGGGCCGCCATGCTCCTGTTGGGGGCCGTGGCGTGGCTGCTGCTCGATCCGCTGGCGTGGCGCGGTCCACCCCGCCCCCCGGCCGGAGCGGAGCCTCCCCCACCTGTCGCCAGCTCCCTCGACGCCGAGCCCCTCCCCGCCGATCGACCGGGGGCACGCGCCAAGCTCGACCCGGGCGGGGCAGCGGAGACCCGCTCGATGGTCCCGCGGCCTGCCGCTGACGATGCCCGGCTCGTCGTCCGGCTCCGAGCACGGGGGACCGGCGAGCCGTTGGCCGGAGTGGCGGTGCTCGGCTACGGATTCGAGAACGGCCGCTCCTTCGCGGGTCGTAGCGACGAGCGGGGCGAGGCGGTCTTCGAACGGCTGCTTCCGGGCACCTACTCCCTGCAGCTGGCACCAGCGGAGTCGGTGGAGGTCGGCCCCGACCAAGAGACCCGGTACGAGCTGGAGCTCGAGCCTCTGGCAATCATCCGCGGCGAGGTCGTGGACGAGTCGGATCGGCCGGTTCCCGGAGCGAAGGTGCGGCTCACCGACCACGACTTCTCGTCGACGCACTCCGTCACGGTGGCCGAGACCGCAGCCGACGGTCGGTTCACCTGCACCACCTTCGTCGAAGGCAGCTGGCTGTTCGTGTCGGCGATCGGGTTCCAGATCTCGCCGGTCTACGACCTGTATCCGGCACCCGGGGAGCCGGCTCCCGGCAGAGTGGAGTTGAGGATCAGACTGCGGCGCCCCTCGGTGGCGACGGTGTCGGGGGTGGTGGTGGATGCCGCGACCGGAAGCCCGGTGAGCGAAGCGGCGGTCTGGTTGGAACCCGGCCTGCCGCCACGGCCCGGGGAGGAATCCTCGGCGCGGGATCCGGTGGTCATGCCGCTCCGGAACACCCTCAGCGACGACCAGGGCCGCTTCGCATTCGTCGACCTGGGAGCCGGCGAGGCAGCTCTCTGGGCTCGTGCCAGAGGCTTCGGCCAGGAGCAGAGCCTGGTGGAACTCCGCTCGCCGGCCGTCACGGGACTGCGCATCGCGCTCGGTGCTCCGCTCATCCTGCACGGCCGGGTCGTCGACGACGAAGGTACGCCCTTGGTCGGCGCCCGCCTGAGCGCCGGGGAGCTCACCAGGCCATCGTTCGTGCACACCCGGACGGCGGCCGGGGGGCACTTCACCCTGGTTCCGCTGCCCGACCGCACGCTCCAACTCCATGCCTTCGCCGAGGGCTACCGGACCGTGCACCGGCGACTGCGGGTACCGAGCGGATCCACGCAGCTCGTCCAGGAGCTGGTGATGCCGCGGGAGCGGGAGCTCCCCGGAACGCTGCTCGACGAGCGAGGGCAACCGCTCGCCGGCTGGTGGCTCTCCGCCCGGGACCCCGCAGGCCCCACCGCCCGATCCGATTCCGACGGCGAGTTCGTCCTCGACGCCCGCGAAGCGCCGGAGCTGTTCGGCAGCATCGAACCCGCAGGTCGGGCCGCGGGCGACGCGGCGCCCCAGCGTCTGGTCCGGGATCCCGCTCCCGGACCGAACGGCCGATGGATCTGGCGCGCGCGCCGGGCCGACTCGGCCAGCGCGATACTCGCAGGTCGCATCGAGACCGATCCGGACGTCGAGGATCCGAAGGCGGATCTGACTCTCCGCATTCCCGGCACCCGATGGGAGGCCCGCGTGCCGCTCCGGTTCCTGCCAGGCCCACCCGCGGGTCGGTTCGAGACCGGACCCTGGCCGCCCGGAACCTACGCGCCACGCGTGTCGCACGGCGAGCGGGAGACCCGGATCGGCTGGCTGGATCTGGCGCCGGTCACGCTCCGGGCCCAGGAACGACACGACCTCGGGACGGTCACCGTTCCGGCAGCGGTTCCCCTCGAACTGGAGGTGGTCCGCCCCGACGGCGTGGGTTGGTCGGGCCTGTGGCTGCGACTGCTGACGCTGCCCGAAGCGAGCCCGGTGCCAGCCGAGCTGTCGGAGCACGGCCAACTCCGCGCCTTCCCCCTCCGCCCGGGACGCTACCGCCTCCAGGTCCAGGGCGCGGGGGTGGAGCCGTGGAGCGAAGAGATCGAACTCCGACCCGCCACCCCGGAGCGGGTGGTCTGCCTGCTGGAACCGGCATCCGACCTCATCCTCACCGCCGCCGGTGCAGGCCTGGAGTCTCTGCCCCGTCACCTGCACCTGCTCGTGGAGGATCCCGAGACCGACCGGCTGCGGTATCGCATCCCGATCGCCCGCAGCGGACTCGTGGCCGACGGCGTGTGCCTGGGCCTTCCGGACGGACGGCATCGGATCCGCCTCGCCGAGGTCGAGACGGCCCGACCGATCGACGTGCTGGCCGGGCACGAGGAACGGGTGGAATTCCGGATCGACTGATCGTGCCACTCGCAGCCGACGCCGGATCCCACACCAGGCTCCGGCTCGGGCCCTCCCCGGTGCCGATCAATCCACACGCAGCTCCCGGAACGCGGTCCGCGCCATCCCCTTGCCGAAGGCCCAGCCGTTCCGCGGCGTGTCGCGGAAGCCGCCCTCCACCGAGCGCGCGGGCAGGATCAGCTCGAGCAGCCAGTCGCGGTGTGCGGCGCGCTCCTCCTCCGTCAGCTCGCCCACGGCCGTCGCCGCGGTCGCGTAGTCGAAGAACAGGTCGTGGCAGCCCTGGCCGTCGGGACCGGCGTGCATGAGCACCTTGCCGCGTTCCTTGTCGTAGCTCTGCCGGTGGTCACGGAAGATCGCGAGAGCCTCGCGCAGCCGGTCGAGGTCGGAGCGCCCACCGCGCAGCGGCGCGAGTTCGCAGAGCGGTCCCCGACCCGCGGCACCGGACTGACCGGTCGTGCCGTTGCCGGGCTGCGTGCCGACCATGTAGTCGAAGGCGCCGTTGTCGTTGCGACCCCGCTCGATGCAGTCGAGCCCCTGCTCGAGAACCTCCGCCTCGACACGAACCCCCATGAACCGCGCGCCGATCGCCTCCGCCCGCGGTCGACGCACGAGGTCCAGCCGGTCGGACGCGCCACCGTCCGCAGCGGGTGCGAACCGCCACTCCTTGCCGGGGCGGCTCACCCGCACACCCCAGTCCGCGCGGACCTGCGAGTCCGGTTCCTGGCCGGTTGCCGTCGCAGCCAAGGACAGGCCCAGCAGGCAGGCCAACGCGTCTCCGAAGGGGCGGCTCATCCCGCCATTCGAACAACGATCGGCCCGCTGCACACGATCTCCTGGGGTTCCGCCCCTACGCCAGCAGGTCGTGCATCACGTGGCCGTGGATGTCCGTGAGCCGGAAGTCACGCCCCTGGTAGCGGTAGGTCAGCCGCTCGTGGTCGATGCCGAGCAGGTGCAGGATGGTGGCGTTGAGGTCGTGGACGTGCATCGTGCCCGGCGTCCAGTGCTCCTTCGACGGCTGCGGGGTCAGCGGCTGGCCGTACTCGTCGGCGATGTTGTAGCCGTAGTCGTCGGTCTGGCCGTAGGTGATGCCGGCCTTCACGCCGCCGCCGGCCAGCCACATCGTGAAGCAGCGCGGGTGGTGGTCGCGGCCGTAGTTCTCGCGGGTGAGCTTGCCCTGGCAGTAGGCGGTCCGGCCGAACTCGCCGCCCCAGACCACCAGCGTGTCGTCGAGCATGCCGCGCTGTTCGAGGTCGAGGATCAGCGCCGCGCAGGCCTGGTCGATGTCCTTGCACTGCGAACGGTGTTCGCCGACCAGGTTGCCGTGGGCGTCCCAGCCGCGGTGGAAGATCTGGATGTTGCGGACCCCGCGCTCGGCCAGACGGCGCGCATTGAGGCAGCAGGCCGCGAACGTGCCGGGCGTCCGGGCGTCCTCGCCGTAGAGCGCGAAGGTCCGCTCGCTCTCCTGGCTGAGGTCCATCAGCTCGGGCACCGAGGTCTGCATGCGGTACGCCATCTCGTGCTGGCGGATCCGCGCCAGGATCGCGGGGTCGCCGAAGCGCTCGTGCTGGGCCTCGTTGAGCGCCGAGAGCGCATCGAGCTGGGCCCGGCGGTCGGCACGACTCACGCCCGCGGGATTGGCGAGGAAGAGGACCGGATCGCCCTGGCTGCGCAGCAGCACCCCCTGGTGGTCGGCCGGGATGAAGCCGGTGCCCCACAGCCGGTTGAACAGGCTCTGCTCGGCGAAGTTCGTGCGCGCGTGCATCACCACGTAGCCGGGCAGGTCGTCGTTGGCGCGGCCGAGCCCGTAGCTCAGCCACGCGCCGAGGCTCGGCCGACCGGGCACCTGGCTACCGGTCTGTATGTAGGTGATCGCGGGGTCGTGGTTGATCGCCTCGGTGAACGCGGTGTGGACCACGCAGAGCTTGTCGGCGACCCGCGCGGTGTAGGGCAGCAGCTCGCTCACCCACACGCCGCGGTCGTTGTTGGCGTAGCGTCTGAACTCGAAGCGGCTCGGACAGACCGGCAGGGTCTTCTGCCCGCTGGTCATCCCGGTGATGCGCTGGCCGTCGCGGACCTCGGCGGGCAGGTCCTTGCCGAACATCTCCTGCATCTTCGGCTTGTGGTCCCAGAGGTCGTGGTGGCTCGGCCCGCCGCTCATGAACAGGTAGATCACCCGCCTGGCGCGCGGCCGGTGGTGCAGGCCATCGCCGACCGCGAGATCGGGCGAGCCGGCGGCGAGGCCTTCGCGGCCGAGCAGGCCCGCCAGCGCGGCGGTGCCCAGACCCAACGCCGAGCGACCGAACAAGAGTCGGCGCGTGATCGCGAGATCGGCCTCGCGGGCCGGATGCGGATCGAGGTTGGTCATGGCGAGGCCCTTCTCGGTGGAACTTCTCAGTAGACGGTGAGCGCGAGGTCGCTCGCCAGCACGGTGATCGCGAGCTGCGCATGGGCGGCGTGCTCGGCCGGATCGAGGTCCGTGTCGCGGCCCTCGCCGAGACGACCGAGCAGGGCCTCGGCGTCGGCGGGCCGCGCCGCGTAGCCGCTGCGCATCGTGGCGAGCAGCTCGCCGCACACCGCCCGCTCGCGCCCGGTCGGTGCCCGGCAGGTCAACAGGCGGAACAGCAGGTCGATCCGCGCATCGCGGTCGGGCGCCTCGCGCAGCAGCCGCTGGCCGAGCGCCACCGCCATCTCCAGCCGCTGGCTCTCGTTCAGCAGCCCGAGTGACTGCAGCGGGGTGCTGGTCCGCGAGCGCCGCACACAGCTCACCTCACGGCTCGGCGCGTCGAACAGGGTCATCATCGGATGCGGGCTGGTGCGCTTCCAATAGACGTAGAGGCTGCGCCGATAGGTTCTGCGCCCCGTGTCGGGCACGTAGCGCTTGGTGTTGCTCGCCGGATGGGCGAGCGCGGCCCACATGCCGTCGGGTTGGTAGGGCTTGACGCCCTCCCCGCCCATCGTCGGATCGAGCAGGCCACTGGCCCACAGCGCGACGTCGCGGATCACCTCGGCGTCGAGGCGGTGGCTCGGGCCGCGCGCGAGCAGGCGGTTCTCGGGATCGTCGACGTCGTCGCGCCACGCCGAACTCTGCCGGAACGTGCGGCTGGTGACCATCAGCCGCAGGACGTGCTGCATGTCCCAACCGCTCTCGCGGAGTTCGACGGCCAGCCAGTCGAGCAGCTCGGGATGGGTCGGCTGCTCGCCCTGCAGGCCGAAGTCCTCGGGCGTGCGCACCAGGCCGTGACCGAAGACCCGCTGCCAGAACCGATTGACCAGGACGCGGGCCAACAGCGGGTGCTCGGGCCCGACCAGCCAGCGCGCCAGACCGAGCCGGTCGGTGGGCTGGCCCTCGACCGGCACCCCCATCACCTCCGGCACGCCGGGCTCGAGCGGCTCACCGGTCGGCAGGTCGTACTCGCCGCGCGCCAGGATCCGGGTGGGTCGCCGCCGGTCGAGTTCGCGCGCCACCAACGTCGTGGTGTAGGCCTGCTGCAGCGCGTCGAGCCGGCTCCCGAGTTCTCGGGCCCGCGCCCGGAACTCCTCCCGCTCCGGCTCGTCGCCGAGCGGCGCCAGGGGGTCGGCGAGCATCCGGAGCTGCTCGCCCGGGGAGCAGGCGTCCCAATCGCCGCCGCGGGCCAACGTCTGCCACGGATCGACCAGCTCGACCGACACCGGGGTCGCCTGGTCGCGACCGGCGAGCCGGATGCGCAGCCGATGGGCGCCGGGCGCCAGGCGCAGCGGAGTGGCCGCCAGCGCGCCGCTCGGTTGCACCGCCGCGGCGACGGCGACGTCGTCGAGCCAGACGGCGGAGCGAGGTCCGCCACTCAGCTCGAGCCACAACACCTGGTCGACCGCAGCGGCGAGCGAAGCCTCGATCCAGACGACCTGCTCGGCGCCGAGGGACAACTTCGGAACCGTGCCGGGCAGGCCCTTCGCTGCCTGCCAACCGTCGCTCCCGGCAGGCGGCGCCGCACCGGTCACCTCACCGCCGGCCACCTTGTCGCCGGCCACCTTGTCGCTGATCCGCCAGTCCGTGGCCCGGTAGCCCGCGGCCTGCTTGGCATGGTCGCGCCACTCCACCTGCTGCGCGGCGTGCAGCTCGCGGCCCGCACGGGTCAGCGCCCGGATCTCGGGCTCGAGTTCCTGCCAGCGTCGCCAGCCGTCCTGATCGCCCGGCGCGCGCACCACCGGCGCGTACTCGTAGCGATTGCCATCCATCGAGGCCTCGGCCGTGCTGTCGAAGTACGCCAGCAGCCGGTAGTACTCCCGCTGCGTGATCGGGTCGTACTTGTGGGTATGACAGCGCGCGCAGGTCAGCGTCATGCCGAGCATCACCGTCCCGAACGTCTCGGTGCGGTCGAAGCTGTTCTTGGCCTGGAACTCCTCGGGGATCGCTCCACCCTCCGCGGTGCTCGGGTTGAGCCGGACGTAGCCGGTGGCGACCCGCTGCTCGAGGCTGGGATCGGGCAGGAGATCGCCGGCGAGCTGCCAGGTGACGAAGTCGTCGAGGGGCAGGTTCTGGTTGAACGCGCGCACCACCCAGTCGCGGTACGGGTAGATGCCGCGTCGGTTGTCGAGGTGCAGACCGTGGGTGTCGCCGTAGCGCACCGCGTCGAGCCAGTACCGCGCCTGGTGCTCGCCGTAGCGCGGATCGTCGAGCAGCTCGTCGACCAGCTGCTCGTAGGCGCCGGGTCGCGGGTCGGCGAGGAACCGCCCGAGCTGCGCGGGCTCCGGCGGCAGGCCGGTGAGGACCAGCGCCGCGCGGCGGGCGAGGGTCGCAGGATCGGCCTCGGGAGCCAGGTCGAGTCCCCGCGCGGCGAGGCGCGCGGCCACGTGCTCGTCGATGCTCGCGGCCGAGGAGGCGCCACGGGTCGGCGGCGTGAAGGCCCAGTGGCCGGCATACTCGCCGCCCTCCCGGACCCAGCGATCGATCAGCCCGCGTTCGTGGTCGGTCAGCCGCTTGCCCGAATCGGCGGGCGGCATCGGATCGCCGGCATCGTGGATCCGCGCCAGGATCTCACTGTCCTCGAGGGCGGCCGGATCGATCGCGCGGTAGCCCCCGAGGTCGCTGGTCGCCCCGGCGCGGGAATCGAGCCGCACCAGGCCCTCCTCCCTGGTGTCCGGACCGTGGCAGGCGAAGCACTTGTCGGACAGGATCGGCAGAACCTCCCGCGCGAAGTCGACGCGGTGGTCCTGGGCCGGCGCGCCCGTCGCCAGCGCGGCCGCCGCGACCAGGAACCCGGAGAGGCAGATCGAGGTGCGAGGCGTCGTCTCGTCAGGCATGGTCCACACCGGGAACCATGGTCGGGCAGGCCGATCGTCCCGGCAAGCGCGCACGGCGTGACGAGCCGAACGATGGGCGCTCCCGATTCCCGGATCGAGACACGCGGCGTCGCGACCCGGCTTGCGAAACCGAGACCACTGGAACTCCGGCAATTCCGCCTACCTCAGTCCGGGATCCGAACCGTCTCCCCAGTCCCCAGTCCGTCGTCCGGAGACGGAACCTGTGCAGCACGACCGCAGCCACGACCGATGGCTGTCGCGGCCTGCGACACAGTGCTCAAGCGCGGCCCCGGGAACACCCGATTCCAGGCCTGGAGTCGTTCCGTGTCCATCGCCACCCTGCCCATCGCCAGCGCCCTCGTGGCCGAGTTCCAGGTCGCCCTCGGCGTCCTGCTGATCACGGCGGGCGTGGCGGTGGGGATGGTGATCGGGCTACGGACTCGGCGCCGCCCGCGGCCAGGTCGCGCCGGAACCGACCGCGGTCGGGAGCTGGAGCGCGAACTGGCCCAACGCGATCGGCTGGTGGAGAACACCGTCCACGAGCTCCGCACACCACTGACGACGGTGGTGGCCTCGATCGAGATGCTGCGCGACGGCTACGCGAACACCGAGGAGGAGCGCGGCACGCTGTACGACCAGGCCGCGGCCTCGTGCAATCACCTGATGTTCCTGATCAACGACCTGCTCGACGCCGCCGCGCTGCGCGCCGGTCAGCTGCGCATCGACAGTGCACCGTGCTACCTCGCGGACGCCATCGACGACACGCTCCGGGCACTGGGCCCGGTCGCCGCCGCCCGCAACAGCACGCTCGATTCGCTGTGCTGCGACCGGGACCTGCTGGTCCTCGCCGACCCGCACCGCCTGCTCCAGGTCTTGTTCAACCTGACCGGGAACGCACTGAAGTACTCGCCGGACGGCTCCAGCGTGACCATCCAGGCCGACCGATCCGCGGAAGGCGTCACCATCGAGGTGATGGATCGCGGGATCGGCGTCGCTGCCGCAGCGGCCCCGGCGCTGTTCGCCCGATTCAGCCGGGTCCACTCCGCGCAGGCGTCCAGCGCCCCGGGCACCGGGCTCGGCCTGCAGCTCTGCCGCGAGCTGGTCGAGCAGATGGGCGGCCGCATCGGCTACCGACCGCGCGAGGACGGCCCCGGATCGGTGTTCTGGTTCTCGCTGCCGGCCGCGGCGCCACGGCAGCGCGGGGCGGAGGCCGAGCAGGCGGCGACGGCGCGCAGCTCGTCGTGAACCGGCAGCCTGTCGTGATCGGTCTGGCCGCCTACTGCTCGGAGTCGGGCACCCCGGGCCGGAAGTCGAGCTGATCGACCGGCACCACCACCGAGGACGCCACGTTGCCGACGTGGTTGGAGATGCGTTTCAGGTAGCGCAGCAGCAGGACCTCGCCGGACGGGTTGCGGTCGTGGACGCCGCGGATCAGGTCGGCGACCTCGGCGTCACAGCGCCGCGAGATCTCCTGACTGTCGGCGAGCAGGCCAGCGGCTCCAGCCTCGTCGTGACGGGCCAGCACCTCGACCACCCGCCCGAGCAACGCGCTCACGGCGACCTTGCGCTCGACCAGCTCCCGCCGCCGCGGTCCCTCGGCGAACCGCACGCCAAGGCTCGCCAGCTCGAACACGTTCTTGGAGTAGTCGCCGATCCGCTCGGCGTCCTTCACCAGGCTCATCAGCACCAGTGCGCCGGGCAAGGCCGACACGCCGAAGACCGATCCGTGCACCACCAGGCGGCGCCGCAGTTCGCGCTCCATCTGGTTGATGCCCTGGTCGCTGCGGTAGACGTCCTCCCGGACGACGCTCGGGTCACCGCCGGACAGCAGGACGTCGGCAGCCACCTCGAAGATGCGGCGGCCTTCGCGCAGCATGGCGAACAGGCGTTCGTCGAGTTCTTTGACTGTGGGTTTCGGTTCGGTCACTCACGTAGCTCCGCATGGCCTCGAGGAGCGCGGGCATCGCCCACCGCCGCATCCGCGCCGGAACCCGCACGCCCTCGCCCCATCAGGCCATGGATCGGCCGTCACGGGGCGGTTCGCTGAATCGTATCCGATACGACGGCACGACGGACCTGCCACCCGTCGACCGACCTATTGCTCCGCATCGGGCACCCCGGGCCGGAAGTCGAGCTGGTCGACCGGCATCACCACGGAGGTGGCGACGCTGCCGGCGTGGTCGCTGATGCGCTTCAGGAACCGCAGCAGCAGCGCCTCGCCGACCGGATGGATCGCCGCATCGACGGGTGCGCCGACCAGCGCCTCGATCTCCCGCTCGCAGCCGCGCAGCAGCTCGTCGACGTCCTGGAGGACGGCGGTCGCCGCGACCTCGTCCTGATCCTCGAAGACCTTCACGACGCGCGCCAACAACTCGCTCACGGCACGCTTGCGGGCCACCAGCTCGGCCCGCCGACCGGCGTCCGGGAACTTCACGCCGCGTCGCGCGAGCATCAGCACGTTCTTGGCGTAGTCACCGATCCGCTCGGCGTCCTTGGAGAGGCTCATGAGCACCAGGGCGGACGGCAGCGCGGCGCTGCCGTGCACCGCGCCGTGCACCACGATCGCCCGCCGAAGGCCGCGCTCGGCCTCGTTGATCCGGCGGTCGAGCGCGAACACCTCCTCCCGTACGACCTCGGGGTCACCACCGGCCAGCAGCACGTCGGCGGCGAGGTCGAAAGCCCGCCGACCATCGCGCAACATGCCGAGGAAGCGCTCGTGCAGCCGGTCGACGCTCGATGAGGGATCGCGGTGGAAGCGGCTCCAATCGGCCATGGTGGACTCCGTGGATCGAGCCGACCCCGCGGGCGGGAGCGGCAGCTACTGGAACAGGAAATAGCCCGCCGCGGGGACCACGACGAATACCCCGAGCACGTAGGCGACCACCCAGAGCTTGCTCTGCTGGGCCTTGGCCGCCAGCCATTCCGCACAGGCGATCGGCACGCCGCGGAGCGCCGGGATCGGGAAGAACAGCAGCGTTCCGAGCAGATTGAACAGCAGGTGGACCAGGGCGATCGTCAGCCCGGCAGAGGTCTCGGTCGCCATGCTCGCCAGGAGCCCGGTCACCGTGGTGCCGATGTTGGCCCCGAGCATGATCGGGAAGGCGTTGCGGAGACTGAGCACGCCGGCCGCGCACATCGGCACCAGCAACGACGTGGTGATGCTCGACGACTGCACGGCGACGGTGATCAATGCTCCCACGCCGATGCCGAGCAATCCGGAGCGGCCCAGCACCTGGTTGAGTGCCTTCTCCACAGCCCCGGAGATCAGCACCTTCATGTTCTTGGTGATGTAGACCAGACACACGAAGGTGAGCGCGATGCCCAGCACCAGGGTCGTGATCGCCAGCGCCCGACCGTCCAGGCCGAGCGCCGCGACCCCGTCCACGATCCCGTCGCCCGCCCAGTCGACGGCGGCCTTCACCGGGCTCTTGTACTGCACCCCACCCGCACCACCGCTCGCCAGCAGCTCGGTCGCCGCCTCGGCGACGTGCTGGAGCAGGCCGAAGGCGATCTCGAGCGGCAGGATCACCAGCACGCAGAGCAGGTTGAAGAAGTCGTGCACGGTGGCGGCGGCGAAGGCTCGCCGGAACTCCGCGCCCTGACGGACGTGACCGATCGACACGATCGTGTTGGTGATCGTGGTGCCGATGTTGGCCCCCATCACCATCGGCACGGCGGACGACAGCGGCAGCGCGGTCGGTCCCGCCTGCCCCACCAACGCGACGATCGTCGCGGTGGTGGTCGACGAGCTCTGCACCAGCACGGTCGCGAGCACGCCGACCGCCAGCCCCGCGAACGGGTTCGAGACGCCGTCGAACATGCCGCCGGCGGCGCCCTTACCCATCGCCTTGATCGAATCGCCCATCAGGCCGATCGCGACCAGGAACGCGTACAGCAGTCCGAAGACCAACAGCAGCCGCAGCGCCACGGCGAGCATCCGCTCGGACCGCGGCCCTGGATCGGGGGCCGGCAAGGAGTCGACGTCGACCATCGGGCAGGTGTGGGGTGACCCGCGGCGAGAGGTCCGTCGGATCAGGAGCACGACCGCAAGCATTGGAGTCCCCCCGCATCTGGATGCAACCGCGCGCAGTTCCGGCTTACGTCAAGCTCTCGTGAAGAAGCCCGGGAGGCCGCTCGCGTCGCGCTGCCGGACCACCTACAACGTGTGGTTCGATGCGAGCAGCGAAGCCCGTTCCACTCGCCAGGACCCTGACCATCCTGGGAGTGCTCGCCACCCTGGGATCGCCGGGCGTGCTCCGCGGCCAGGACGCCGGCGATCCGGCCCGTTCCGGCCGTGGCACGACCCGCACCGATCGCGACCCGGCCGCCCCCACCGGGGCGAACCCGCGGAGCCAGGACGAGTCAGCCGCACCGGGGCCCGCAGCGGGCTACCGCCGCTTCGTCACCGAGCTGTTCGCCGTCGACGTGCCGGAGGGCTGGCGCGAGGTCCTGCCCAACGAATCGGTGACCCTCGACCTGCCGCCGGACTTCCCGCCGATCCGGCCGGGTTGGAGCCACGTCCTCGGAGACGTCGATCGTTGGACGCGGGACGGCTACGACGGCGAGGCCCTGCTGGCGATGGTCGCCGGCGAATTCGAGGCCCCGACCGACCAGGAGCGCCTCGACGAGATCCGCGAGTACTGGGAGACCACGCGGCTCGCCGACGGCGGGCGCCGCGAGGTGGTGCGCGGCCAGGTGACCACGGTCGGGCGCACCGAACACCCCTGCCTGGAACTGGAGGTCCGCACGATCCCGGCGGACGGCCGTGTCGAGCGATGCCTCGAATTCCAGACCTCGACGCGAGGGCGGGAGTTGATCCTGAGCTTCAGAGCGTGGGAAGATGGCTTCCCGGTAGCCGAACCGAGGCTGCGGGCGATGGCGGAGACCCTGACGTTTCCGCGTCCGCCACGCACGCAGGAGGGGCTCGGTGACCGGTTGTTCGACGCGGCACTGGTCGGTGGCGCGGTCGGACTGATCCTGATCGGCCTGCGCTACATCGCGCGGCGCCGCGGACCGGGGGGCTGACCCGAATGACCTCGCCGAGCGCAATCGGCAGCCGGGCGAACTCCCTCCCGCGGCCGCGTGCCCGGCGCAGGCTCCGACGCGGCGACCGTCTCGGCGGCGCGCCACACCCGAACACCCTGTCGTGGCTCCGAGGCCGCCCCCACCCGCACCGGTCGGATCGGTCGCGGGTCCGGCGGGATCCGGGAGCCATTCCGCCGCCGCGCGCGGCCACTGATCCCTCAACACCTTGACCAAGCGCAAGACCAAGGCGAAGTCCAAGACCGCGGCCGAGCGTCCGGTACCGCCGATCGACAAGCGGCTGTTCGAGGCCGGCTCGCAGTGTGCGAAGCGGCTCTACCTGGAGTATCACCGTCCGGACGAGACGCCCGATCTCGATCCGCACCGCCAGGAGCTCGCGGAGATCGGCTCCCAGCTGGTGGAGATGGCCGCCGAGGCCTTCCCCAAGGGCGAGGATCTCGCCGAACTCGGCATGGACGACGCGGTGCAACGCACGCGGGAGTTCCTCGAGGCGGGTAAGCCGGGCGTGCTGTTCCACGCCGCGTTCCGTGGCGGCGGCGCCGAGGCCCGGGTCGACATCCTGTTGGTGACGATGCCCGGCGCCCTCGATCTGTTCGAGGTGAAGGCCGGCACCGGCGTGAAACCACGGCATCTGCTCGACGTCGCACTGCAGATCCACTCCGCAGAGACCTCGGGCCACGCCGTGCAGAGCTCCACGATCCTGCACCTCGATGGTCGCTACGTGCACAACGGCGGCACCGAGTATCCGACGCAGAAGATGTTCAAGAGCGTCGACGTCACCGAACGGGCCCGCAAGCAGCTCGATCGGGTGCGCGACGGCATCAAGTCGTTCCGGCCGCTCCTGGAGGACGAGTCGACGCTCGAGCTACCCACCGGGACGTGGTGCCGCAATCCGCTGCCCTGTCCACACCTGGACCGCTGCATCGCCGAGGGCCCCGAGCACCCACTGGTCACACTGCCACAGCTCGCCGCGTCGCAGCTGACGCGCTTCCACGAACAGGCCATCGAGAGCATCGATCAGCTCGACCCCGAACAGCAGGGGCTCGCGCCCTTGCAGCGACGCGCCGTGCGGGCGCACCAGACCGGTGACCTCGTGGTCGAGCCGTTCGTGTCGGCGGAACTGCGCGACCTCGATTGGCCGGTGGCGTTCCTGCACATCGGCTGGCACCTCGACGTCCTACCGCGCTTCGTCGCCACCAACCCGTGGCAGAAGCTGCCGTTCTCCTGGTCGGCCCACCTGCTCGACCAGAAGGGCAACCTGGGCATCGAGAGCCGGGTCTCCGCGACTGCGGAAGACCCGCGGGAGACGCTGCTGGAACCGCTCGCCGAGCTGCTGAAGGACGTCGGCACGCTGATCGTCTATCCCCGCGCCCAGGACGAGCGGCTGCATGCACTGCTCCAGGATGGGGCCCCGGCCAAGTCGGCGATCCGCACGCTGCTACAGCTGCCACTGTTCGAACTCGGCCATCTGATCTACCACGGCGCCTACCATCCGGAACTCGCCGGGGACTTCGGCCTCTGGCGCGTCCACGACACCGTGACCGCCGCGGCGATGCCCGAGGACGCCGCCGCGGTCCCCGGCTTCACGGATCCCGACGAGATCGACTCGGACCTCGATGCTCAGCAGGCCTACAAGCGAATCCTGAAGAGCCGCACCCGCGACGCCACGCGCAAGAAGCTCGCCGGCCAGATCGACCAGTGGAACCGGCGCTGCAGCGCGGCCCTGGTCCGGATCTACCGTTGCCTCGAGAACCCGGACATCGCGACACCGGCACCGGCGTCTGCGGATTCGGCGCCCGCAGATGCGACGGCTCCGGATGTGGTTCCGGACGCGGACTCGGAGTGACGCTGGCTAAGGATCGTGGCCCGACGCCCCCGCGGCCTGCGCCCGCATGCGCCCCGCCACCTCGACCACGAGCGGATGGTCGTCGACCAGCACGATGACCGAGTAGGGGTGGTCGGCGCGCAGGTTCTCGCGCTCCTCGACGCGGATCGCACCGCGGCGCCGCAGCTCGTTGATCAGACCGCGCCGCTCGGGATGGACGATGTGCGCGAACTGCTGACTCATCGGACCCTTGAGGAACGGCGACAGCCAGATCTCGTCGCTGCCGTGGCGCTGCAGTGCGCGCATCATCAGCTCGATCGCCTGCCTCAGCAGGGCCTCCTGAGCCTGCGGCGCGCTCGGCGCTTCCCACGTGACGGGGATGTGACCCAGCACCTTGGCCGGCCGCGCATCGTCCTGCTTCCGCGAGTCGCCCTCGGGATCCGGTGCATCCGGCAGTCGCTCCTCGGACGGGACCGCGACCGGCTCGACCAGGGCCTCGTCGGCTACGACCGACGCGAGGAACTCCGCGGCATCCACGAACCGCTGCTCGCCGATCCGTTGCCGCAGGTCTCCACTGGTCGCCTCGGCGAGCGCGACGATCCACAGCTCGCGTCCCAGCTCGAGCACCTCGCGCGCCACCGGCAGGAAGTCCCGGTCTCCCGAGACGATCACGATCCGCTGGATGTCGTCACGCCGATACAGCACCCGTGCGACTTCGAGCGTGAGCTGGACGTCGGAGGAGTTGCGGCCGCTGTGTCCGACCAGCACGTACTGCGGGTCGAGACCGAGCAACGCCAGGTCGTGCGCGACCTCGAGGCCGGGAAAGGTGTCGAACGCCGCGTAGCTCCGACCGATCACCAGCGCATCTCCGCGCTCGCGCAATCGCCGCAGCGTGCCGTTCAGCACCGCGAGCGTCGCGTCTCGCGTTCCGGGACCGCCGGCGGCGGCGCGCGCCGCGACGGCCGCGTGGAGGTTCTCGAAGTCGACGAAGACCGCCGCGTTCACGCGCCGTCTCCCGCCTCCCCGGAACGGCTGCCGACCACGGCGCCAACGCCATCACCCACTCCGCGAGCTGCTCGCTCACCCGTCGCGACCGCCTGGTCGGCGGTGAGGTAGGTGTAGCCCGACAGCGCCTCGTCGTAGCGCCGCATCAGCAGCGCCAGTTCCTCCAGGGACAGGCTGCCGCGACGCACCGCCATCTCGCCGGCCTTGCGCACCCGCCGGACCAGGTCGGCGCGGCCGTACTGCACGTAGCCCAGGACCTCGTTGACGCAGTCGCCTTCGATGATCCGCTCGACCTCGTAGCTGCCGGTGTCGTCGACCCGGACGTGGATCGCGTGGGTGTCGCCGAACAGGTTGTGCAGGTCGCCGAGGATCTCCTGGTAGGCGCCGACCAGGAACACCGCGAGCCGGTAGCCCTCGCCGGGCTTCGGATCATGGACCTCGAGCACCCGTTTGGTGTCGTGCAGGTCGATGAACTCGTCGACCTTGCCGTCGCTGTCGCAGGTGAGGTCGCAGAGGATCGCCCGCCGCTTCGGCTCCTCGGCGAGCCGGTGGATCGGCATGACCGGGAACAGCTGCTTGACCGCCCAGTGGTCGGGCATCGACTGGAACAGCGAGAAGTTGCAGTAGAGGGTGTCGGCGAGCACCCGCGGCAGGCCCTCGAACTCCTCGGGCACGTAGTCGACACCGTCCACCAGCTTCGCGACCTTGGCACAGATCGACCAGAACAGGGTCTCTGCAAGGGCCCGCGCCGCGAGGTCGAGATAGCCCAGGTTGAACAGGCTGACCGCCTCCTCCTTGAGCTGCAGCGCGTCGTGGTAGCACTCCTGGAAGTTCTTCCGCGAGAGCGAGTTCCAGGCCTCGTACAGCGAGCGGATCACCGGGCTCTCGTGACCCTTCGCCGCCGCCGCGTCCGGCTCGATCGCCAGCTGCGCGCGCCCCAGCACGTCGAACACCAGCACCGAGTGGTGGGCTACCAACGCGCGCCCGGACTCGGAGACGATGTGCGGGTGCGCGATGCCGCGCGCGTCGCAGGCCTCCTGCACCGCACTGACCACGTCGTTGGCGTACTCCTGCAACGTGTAGTTGGTCGAGGAGTGCCAGTTGGTCTTCGAACCGTCGTAGTCGACCGCGAGCCCGCCGCCGATGTCGAGGAAACCGAGACCGGCACCGAGCGCATGCAGCTCGACGTAGATCCGCGACGCCTCGCGCAGCGCATCCTTGATGGCCCGGATCGAGGTGATCTGACTGCCGATGTGGAAGTGCAGCAGCTCCAGACAGTCGAGCAGCCCCTCGACGCGCAGCAGCTCGCAGGCCTGCACCAGCTCCATGGCCGTCAGCCCGAACTTCGAGCGGTCACCGCCCGACTCCACCCACTTGCCGGCACCCTTGGCGGCCAGCCGTGCCCGCACGCCGATGTGCGGCCGCATGTCGAGCTCCCGACTGACCCGGATGATCGTCTCCAGCTCCTCGAAGCGGTCGACCACGATGATCGCATGCCGACCCAGCTTCTGGGCCAGCATCACGGTCTCGACGTAGCCGACGTCCTTGTAGCCGTTGCAGACGATCAACCCCTCGGGATTGTCCATGTGCGCGAGGGCCACCAGGAGTTCCGGCTTGCTGCCGGCTTCGAGGCCGAGACCGAACGGCAGGCCGTGCTCGACCAGCTCCTCGACCACGTCGCGCTGCTGGTTGACCTTGATCGGATAGACGGGCCGGTAGCGACCGGTGTAGCCGTACTCGGAGATCGCCTGACGGAAGCCCTCGGACAGCGACCGCACCCGGTGCTTGAGGATGTCGGAGAACCGCAGCAGGACCGGCAGGTCGTAGCCGCTGCGCACCAGATCGCGGACCAGTTCGTCGAGGCTGACCGACGGGCCGCTTCGACCCTCCGGATGCACCACGACCTCACCCCCGGAGCCGACCGAGAAGTAGGGCTCGCCCCAGTTCTGGATCTGGTAGAGATCGGCGGAGTCCTGGATGGACCAGGAGCGCAGCTCGGCGGGGTTCTTACTCACCAAGGCCTCTCGGAATGGAGCATGGTCGATGCGTGGAGGGAAGCACGTCGCACGCCAGACGGCCGGCGCGCGGAGCCCCGTATTCAAGCAGAGGATCTCCGCACGCAAACTCCCCAGGCCAGAAAGTCGGGCCGGCGACGCCGCGAGCGAGCAGGTGCGCTGCGCGGGAAACGCCGCCCGCCAGCCGCTGGCCCGGGAATCGCTGCCGGTTACCATCGGTCGGGTGACCGCAGTCGACGACTCCCCCTCCCTCCCCCATCTCGCCGCCCGCGACCCCGAGGTCGCCGCACTCCTGCGCCGCGAGCAGACCCGTCAGTCGAGCACCCTCACGCTGATCGCCTCGGAGAATCACACCACTCCGGCGGTTCGTGAGGCCTGCAGCTCGGTGCTGACCGACAAGTACGCCGAGGGCTATCCCGGCCGGCGCTACTACGGCGGCTGCGAGGTCGCCGACGAGGTCGAGCTGTTGGCCCAGGACCGTGCGAAGCGGTTGTTCGGGGTCGAACATGCCAACGTCCAGCCGCACTCCGGCACCACCGCCAACCTCGCGGTGCTCGAGGCCCTGGCCGGCTCGGGCGGTCGGATCCTCGGCATGGCGCTGGCGGACGGCGGTCACCTGACCCACGGCCACAAGGTCTCGGCGACCGGCAAGCTGTTCGAAGCGCACCAGTACGGCATCGACGCCGAGACCGGCCTGCTCGACTACGACCGGATCCGCGAGCGCGCCAAGGAGGTCCGGCCCGCAGTGCTGATCGTCGGAGCCTCGAGCTATCCGCGCGTGATCGACTTTGCCGCCTTCGCCGAGATCGCCCACGAGGTCGACGCGAAGCTCATGGCCGACATCGCCCACCCGGCCGGCCTGGTCGCCGGCGGCGTGTTCCCGAGTCCGGTCGGCCACGCCGACGTGGTCACGATGACCACCCACAAGACCCTGCGCGGCCCGCGCGGCGGCATGATCCTTTGCGGCGCCGACCTGGCGAAGAAGATCGACTCCGGCGTGTTCCCCGGCGGTCAGGGCGGCCCGCTGATGCACCAGATCGCCGCCAAGGCCGCAGCCTTCGGCGACGCGCTGCAGGACGGGTTCAAGGACTACGCGAGCCAGGTGGTCGCCAACGCGCAGCGCCTGGCGGCGGGCCTGATCGAGCGCGGCCTGCGGATCGTCACCGGCGGCACCGACAGCCACATGGTGGTCATCGACCTGCGCGACCGCGAGGTCACCGGCCACGACGTCGAGGAGCGCTGCTTCGCGGCGGGTCTGGTGGTGAACAAGAACGCGGTGCCCGGCGACCCCCGTCCGCCGCGCGTCACCAGCGGCGTCCGCGTCGGCACCGCCGCCGTGACCACCCGCGGCATGCGCGAGGCGCAGATGGACCAGCTCGCCGCGCTGATCGCCGACGTGGTCGACGGCAAGGATCCGAGCGGGCTGCGCGGCGTGGTCGGCGAGCTGTGCGCGGCGCATCCGCTGCCGTGAGCAGCGTCGTCCGCTGCGCCCGACGGCCGCCCGGGCGCCCCCGGACGCCGGCCTGAAGCACCTGCACCCCAGGAGATTAGGTACATCCTTGCATATCCACCTTTCGAAAGTGGATCTGCAAAGTCACCTCGAGCCGTGGCCTATCTCCGTCGCCGACTCGTCACCTCCATCCGGCGCGCGGCCCGCACCCTTCCAGCCCTCGTCGTCACCGGCGCTCGCCAGACCGGCAAGACCACCATGCTCCGCATGGAGCTGGCCAACGACTTCGCGTTCACGAACCTGGACGAGCCCGACGTCCTCGCCCGCGCGAAGGAGGATCCGAGGGGGTTCCTCGCCAGCCACCCGGCCCCGAGGGTGTTCGACGAGATCCAGAACGCGCCGCACCTGCTCCCCTACCTGAAGGCCGCGATCGACGCGGACCGCCGACCCGGCCAGTGGGTCCTGACCGGCTCGCAGGCCTTCCCGCTGATGGCCGGGGTCACCGAGAGCCTCGCGGGTCGCGCAGCGGTGTTCCACCTCCACGGGCTGACCCAGGCCGAGATCCCGATCGAGCAGCGGATCGACACGGCCAGCGAGTTGCGCATCGGCTGCTTCCCGGAACCGCGCCTCGGCCACGCCAGGATCGACTCGCGGCTGTGGATGGCCAGCTACGTGCAGACCTATCTCGAGCGCGACGTCCGACAGCTCGCCAACGTGGGTGACCTGAACAGCTTCGCGAGCTTCGTGCGCCTCGCCGCCGCCCGGACCGGCCAACTCCTGAACGTCGCGCAGCTCGCCCGCGACGCCGCGGTCTCCCCGACCACCGCAGGACGCTGGCTCGCGGTCCTCGAGGCGAGCGGCCAGGTCCGCCGCGTGGCGCCCTTCGCGCGCTCGCTGACCAAGCGCATGGTGAAGTCGCCCAAACTGTTCTTCACCGACACGGGCCTCGCCGCCTACTTCACCGGCCACCGCGACGACCACGTGCTGTGGAACGGGCCCATGCGTGGTGCCCTGTTCGAGTCCGCGGTACTCGCCGAACTCTGCGCCTGGTTCGAGGACCAGGGCGAGCTCCTCCCGCTCACGCACTGGCGTTCCAGCGACGGCCACGCGGTGGACTTCGTCCTGGAGTGGGCCGGCCGCTGCCACGCGTTCGAGTGCAAGGCCAATGCGACGCCGGTCCCACGGATGGGCGACGGCCTGCGGAAGTGGCGCGAGATCCTCGGCCCCGAAGCCGGCGCGACGGTGCTGGTCTGCGACGCCGCGGAACGCACCAGGCTCGGCGCAGACGTCGAGGTGGTGCCGTGGCGGGAGCTGGCGGCCTACCTCGACGAGTTGCTGGGGTCGGGTGGTCGCGGGACTGGATCCTCTGCATGATCCCGGGAGGCGGTCGATGCCGACCGGGAACAGTGGCATGGCACCAGATGCACACCGACTCGCGCGCTCCTTGGCGCACCTGCTCTTCGCAGGCCTGATCACGCTGTCCGCGCAGGCACAGGCCCGGCTGCCCGTCGCGGGCGTTGCGGAGTTGCCCGATGGATCGCCCTGGCCGCACGCGGCGGTGACACTGCTGTCGCGGCCGATTCCCGAGGACGAGCGCATCGGCGACGCCGACGTCGTGACGGTCGAGACCGACGCGCAGGGCCGCCTGGAGACGCGGCTCCTTGCAGGTCGCAGCTACACCGCCTGGGCCGTCACCGCGACCGCGAAGGGACCATGGCTGTCGCAGGTCTGCGAAGACGTGACCGCCGCGGCACCCTTCACGCTGCGCGCCGAGGATGCGCCGCGGCCGCGGGTCTCGGTGCAACTGAACGGTCTCGACCCGTGGCGCGAGCGCGGCGAGATCGTGGTCACCGCGATCTCCAACACCACCCATGTGATCACGATGCCCTGCGCGCTCGGCGAGGGGGACTCGGTGGAGTTGCCAGCGATCCCAGGCCTCGGCGCGCGTCTCCAGATCCACTGCGGCGACCGCCCGCTGTTCACCTTCGCGCGCGACGTCTCGCAGACCGAGGACTCGAGCTTGTTGGTACGCGCCCCGAAACGCGTGCTGCTGCGGGTGGTCGACGCCGCGACGTTGCAGCCGATCGAAGGTGCGGAATTCGCGGCCACCACCAACGACTACCGCACGACTCCGCACGCCATCGCGAAGACCGACGCGGAAGGCTATGCACAGGCCGAGCTGCCGGTGGGAGGTTCCAGCGACTTCCGCTGGGTCAACTACCACCTCCTCGTGCGAGCCGAGGGCTTCGCCCCAGTGGGCTCGTTGCCGACCTTCACCGTCCCGCTCGACCACGACGCCGCCGCCGCGCGGAACGCCGGTGAGCCGGTCCTGACGATCCCGCTGCGGCCCGGCCGCACTGTCACCGGCCGGGTCGTGCGCGATGGCGAGCCGATGGCAGGCCTCGACATGCGCGTCGTGACGCGGATCCGCGGCCTCCGGGATGCCAGCGGCGTCACGTTCACCGAGGCGGCGTGGAACATCCGGACCGACGCCGATGGCTCGTTCGCGTTCGCCTCCGATCCGCGCGAAGACGTCGTGCTCCTGGCACTACCCAATCCCCTCGCAGGCGAGCGCCGCGCCCCGCATCCCGCGTCGGTCCTCGCGTTCCTGCCGGCCCTCGACGCGGCCGACCTCGGCGCCCTCGACCTTGCGTCCTGCCGCCCGACCCGACTGCGGGTCCTCGACCCCGACGGCGTGCCCGCAGGCCCCGGGACCCGCGTCGCGATCGGGACCGTAGACGGCCGGACACTGCTCGGCCCGCTCCCCGTCGATCGGGTCGGCGAACTGTCGGCGATGCTGCCGCAGGACCAGATGGTGCAGATCTGCGCCTGGTCGCCTCGAGGCTCGCAGCGCCTCGTGCTCCCCACGGGAGCCGAGCATCCGGTCGCCATGAACGCCTGCGTCACGGTGCGCGGGGAGGTCGCGAAGCGGAGCGGCGGCGCGGCTGCCGGAGTCCGGGTCCGCGCGGAGACCCAACCGGGTCGCACCGAGGAGAACTTCTTCGCCCGCATGGTCCGACCGATCACTACGACCGACGACGACGGTCGATTCTCGATGCCCGTCTACCCCGGCCTGCACTACCGCATCCGCTACGCCGAGACGCCAGCGGGCTGGCACTGGTTCACCCAACCTGCCTCCTGGTCAGCCGATGCCCCACCCACTGAGCCGCTGCTGCTGATCCTGCGCTGACGATCGTCCTGGCATCGACCACCCCGCAGAATCAGCACCTGTCGATCAGCGCCTGTCGAACAGCATCTTCAGCTTCTCCGCCAGCGCTTCGCCGCGCAGGTTCCGCGCCACCACCATCCCGGTCGCCCCGTCGATCAGGTAGTTGGCCGGCACACCCGAGACCGCGTAGAGCTGCGCCGCATCGCTCTTGGTGCCGAAGCCGGTGTCGATCCACGGCAGCTCCTCCTGGGCCGAGGCCTTCTCCCAGGCGCCGCGCTTGTCGTCGATCGTGACGCCGAAGATCTCGAAGCCGGCGTCGTGGTACTGCGCGTACGCGGCCTTCAGATGCGGGATCTCGCCGCGGCACGGCCCGCACCACGAAGCCCAGAACTCGAGCAGCACGTAGCGGTTCTCGGCGCAGGTCTCGGCGAGCGACACCGACGAGCCATCGAGGGCCTCGGCGTGGAACGGCAGGTACCGACTGCCGACGCTGCCGGCCCGCGCGCCGCGGCCGCTCTGCTCCTCACGCGCTTCGGCCCGCGCGACGTACTGCTGCGCCCAGGCATTCTCCGGATCCATGGCCAGGACCTCACGCGCACCCTCGAGCATCCAGGGCCCACCGAGCCACGCCGTCTCGATCACGAGCTGACGCACCAGGGTGTCGGGATGGTGGAGCGCGATCTGCTTGCGACCCGCTGTCTCGGTGTCGAGCAGCTCGCTCTGGATCGCCATCCCCGTGTCCCGCCAGGCCGCGCGCTCCGCCTCGGTCTCGCCAGCGACGCTCCGGAACGCCAACGGCAGCAGCGCCTGGAGGTCCTGGTAGGCCGCGGTCTGCTGCCAGGCACCGTAGACCGCGTCGTTGAAGTAGCCGCCGGTGACCACGTGCCGGTGGCTCGGGTTCATCGTCAGGTGCAGGCGACCCGGCTCGAGCAGGAAGCCTTGGCCCTTGGTCGGCGCCATCCGCCGGCCGTCCGCGGTCTGGGCATCGAGCACGTAGAAGTAGACCGGGTGGACATGGTCGACCGCGCCCTCGACCGTGCAGCGACCGTCGACCAGCGCGGCACGGGCGACCTCGCCGGGCACGGCGTCGCTCGGCTTCGCCGCGCTGCCCCCCATCGTCGCGGCGCCCATCATCGTGGCCCCCGCCGACGTCGCCTTCACCGGCTGGAACATCACGAAAGTCCCGCGCACCAGCGCCGCGGAGAAGTCGCAGTGGATCGTGTACGCATCCTCGGTCGCCCGCGGCGCAGCGGCAGGCTCGGCGCTCGCCGCAACCGGCGTCGCCGTACCGTCGCCCGCCGAACCGAGCCCGCTCCACCGCGCCGCCATCGCCGCCTGCGCCTCGGCCGCCGCCGGGTCACTGTCCGCGTGAGCAGCGAAGCGCTCGTACAGCTCCGCGATCCACAGCGCCCGCTGCAGCGAGTCCGCGTCGCGGGCCTGACTCCGGGGCACCCGATACGTGACCTCACCGGCCGCGTCGAGGAACACCACCGCCGACCGCCCGGCAGCAGAGGTCGTCGCCTCCTGGACCTGCTGGGCGACACCAGCTCCGGTGACGGCGACGAGCGCCAGGGCGGGAACGAGGAGTGACGGACGATTCACGAGCAATGTGCCTGGGTTTCCGCGGCCGGGTGCCGCGGGCATGGTGGAGACCAGACCTTCCGGTTCGTCCGGAGGCCCGGTGGGATGTGCGCGGCGGATCGTAGCAGAGGGCTCCCTTCGGCCCGGACCCGGCTACGAACTCGCGCCGAGCGCCCTCACACCTCTTGCAAATTGGGAATCGATTCCCAATTTGCAAGACATGATCCCGCGCCTCCTCCGCCGCCAGATCGTCGAGAGACTGGCTGGCTTCCCAGCGGTCGCGGTTCTCGGGCCCCGCCAGTGCGGCAAGACCACCCTCGCCCGATCCTGGCGGGGCGCCTGGTTCGACCTCGAGGCCGCCGGCGATGCCACACGCCTCGACGTTGAGTGGGACACCCTGGTGAACGGCCGCCGCCTCGTGATCCTCGACGAGGCCCAGCGGATACCCGAATTGTTCCCCCGCCTCCGTGCGGCGATCGACGGGGACCGCAAGCGCAACGGCCGCTTCTTGCTGCTCGGTTCCGTCTCGCCCGAGCTGATGCGTGGCGTGTCGGAGTCGTTGGCCGGAAGACTGAGCACGGTGCGCCTGGCGCCACTCCTGCTGCCCGAACTCCGCGCTCGGCAGCTCGACGACCTCTGGCTCTGTGGCGGCTTCCCCGACGGCGGCGTGCTCGGCACCCGCACGTTCCCCGTGTGGCAAGACGACTACCTCGAGGCACTGATCACCCGCGACCTGCCGACCTGGGGGCTCCCGACCCGCCCGCAGCAGACGCGTCGACTGCTGCGGATGTTGGCGACCTGCCACGCACAGACCCTGAACGCCTCGCAACTCGGAGCGAGCCTGTCCCTCGACCACAAGACCGTGGTCCGCTACTGCGACTTCCTGGAGGGCGCGTTCCTGATCCGGCTGCTCCAACCCTTCTCCACCAACACGCAGAAGCGACTGGTCCGGTCGCCACGCCTGCTGTGGCGCGACAGCGGCCTGTTGCACGCCCTGTCCGGGGTGACCTCGCTCGAACAGCTCTACGCGCAGCCCTGGGTAGGCTCGAGCTGGGAGGGCTTCGTCATCGAACAGACCATCGGCACCGCCGAGACCCTGGGACTGCGCTGCCGTCCCTACTGGTTCCGCACCTCGGACGGCTACGAGCTGGATCTGGTCCTGGACTTCGGCACCGAGCGGTGGGCGATCGAGGTCAAGCTCACCTCCCACCCGACCCCGGCCATGGTGCAGCGGCTGGAGCGCACCGCGGATCTCATCGACGCGTCGCGCCGGATCCTCGTGTGCAGGGTCTCGCGGAAGAGCGAGAACGCGACGACGCTGGTGACCCATCTTTCGGGATGGCTGAACGTGCTGAGTGCCATGGCAAGCAGCCGATGAGACGCAAGGGGCGAAAGGACCAACACTGCTCCGCGTGTCCGGCTCGTTCAATCCCTCGATCCAGAGTGTTCGCCCAGGCAAGAGCACGCAATTGCTCAGAACGCACGATTGGTAAGCCAGTCCGCCATGTAGTCGGATGACCCAATCGAACCTTCCCGATCGACACGGACTTGCATGCTTACGCCCTCGCGCTCGATGCGCAGCGAAGTGGCAGCGTAATCGCGCGATTCGAGGAGCACGCGCTGAAGATCTCCCCAACTTCGGACTTCATGACCACTCGCCTCAAGAATGACATCGCCTTGACGAAGGTCTCGCGGCCCCGGGACACGGTACACCCCTCCGGGATTGGCCAGACCGATGAACGTGTTACCGACGACCACGGACTCGCTACGCACGAGATCGACATCGATCCGGGTCGCCGTGCTACCAGCCTGAATGGCGACCTGGACCTCGCGGTAGGCGTGTTGTGGAGAGCCCACGATGACCGGGAAATCACGGCAGGGAAGACCTGCAAGTCGTATGACCCCATCAACCGGTTCGACCAAAACGCTCCCGAAGCGCTTCATCCTTCGGCGTAGCTCAAGCGGAGCCTGGTCTCCGAGTTCCGTCCTCAGACGACCATAGAGAGTTCGCCACTCACTGATTCCAGAACCGAGGCCGGCGAAGGCATCCAAGATTGGTTCGTCAGTTCGAGAGTCCCTGGCAAGAACCTCGAGAGTGAACCGAGAATCATCAACTCCGATCTCGAGCAGAGGTCCTTCGAAACCGCCGCCGGGCAGGATACGGAAGGTCACATCTCTCAGCAGAATACCCGCCCGATCACCGATCAAACGGCGAATCTCGTAGGCACCTGGCGCTTCCACCGGGCAGTCAATGTAGCACCCTTCACGGATCGGAGTCGCGAATCGGACCTCGTGACCGTGCCCAGCGACGGAGCGAACAACCGCCTCCACGTGGGATAGCTCGTACGACGCAAATTGACTTGGGACTATCGGGAGACTCGAACGCGCACCGAGATCGATAAATATATCGCGATCCTCCGACGCCGCCAGAACGACTTCGTACTGATGCTCAGCGAACTGCCAGGCGAAATCGTTGCTGCCGCCATGCTCCAGGTCTTCCCGATCCATCGAGTGACGCACGATGACACGGTAATACCCTTGATTTAGCTCGGCCCACGCGCATCGACCATCTAGACCCGTGCACACTGTCACGCTGAAGCCCGACGCATCCGCCCCCAATCGAATGAGTTCCACATCCACTCCACGGATCGGCTCGTCGCCCCATCGACATTCGACCTGAATCGAGCTGCTGAGCCCCGACGGAACTCCAGGATGTCGCAAGGCGTCATGCTGGCAAGCAACGACCTTGGTACACGTGGGATCCAGGACCAACAACTTTGGACGTTCACTTTCTAGTTCGGAAAGGCTCAGGCCATCGATGCTCCATTCCCCACCCGGCTTGGTCCGCGTGTTGGCAAACAGCCGCGGAGACTGCTCGCTGTCGCCCCAAAGATCCTCGAGGACAACCGGTAAACCAGCTCGCAGGTCGAGCCGGGATAAATTGCCTCGATGAGCCGATGCAGGGCCCAACGCCAAAGCGCCAGTCCCACTGCCGTAGCCCGAGCCCCCTAGTGCCCGGGCATACTCGAGTCCAGGAGCACGCCCACTCGCATCGGTAGTCTCACAGACAAGCCCGAACAACTCGTCTTCGTCCTGGCGAACCGGAAGCCCTGAGATCGGATCATTGGACCCCGCATCCACAAAGACATCCTTACTGCCCGATGTCCGCAGGAGTTCAACAGCCAGCTCAAATGGCTTCCCGACGGCTAGTGAAACGTCACGCACCGTCTCGACCCGGTAACCCGGAGCGCGGACACACAACATGAACAGGCCGGGACCCAGCCCTTCCAGCGAGAAATCCCCCGCACCGCTGGACACTTCGAGTTCCGCGAGCTTTCCGAGGTTCGGATCGAGCGAGGCCCAGAGAGAACACGGATACAGCGGAGCAGGCCAGTAGACATGCGGGCTATGTCGCGGCGTCATATGTTCCTCGCGCCCGATCCCGACTGTGGGTATCGGCGTTCCGGGGTGGTCGTAGACCGTTATGACGAAGTCCTTAATAGCAGACCCCGTGACCTTGCTGACTACCTTGCCCGTTAGCAAACACGAAGGCGGAAGAGCCACGATCAGAGGCTCCATGGAGGCGCGCACTGCTGGCACGACACGATGCCCGAGCACTTCCTTGCCAGGCTCCTGAGCGACCCTCGCGACCAGGTGGAATGGGCCCTTGGCATCCGCGGTTCGAGAGAAGGCGAAGTATCCTCGCTCATCCGACGTCTCGCGCGGAGTCTCCTGCTCCACGAAGTCGAATACGGCAACTTCGACCCCAGAAATTGGCCGCCCATCCGATTCCCGCACGACGCGCCCGAACACCATCGGATGATTCGGAATATCGACCGCGGCTCGCGGCTCATCACCAAGTTGAACCGGGTTGGAATCCGCCCCGTCCCAGCCGGCTGAGTTGCCAGGAGGCCCTCCGCCGGCCAGCGCCCTGAGTTCTGGCCGCTGACCCGAAGCCTCGACAGCGAACAGGAGCCAGAGGCCAGCCATCGTCGCCAATGCGACCGCGCAGGCGCTCACCCAGCGAGTCGTCCCGGCCCCAAGGTACGCTCCCGATGTTGCGCTCACGCTGGTAGGCAGCGAGTTGCCGAGCGAGCGCAACGGCGGCGCCAGCGCAGCCAGTCCGACCTTCCGGAAATACGCCTCGATGCGCCGGAGCCCCTCCTTGCCCAAGGCATGGACCGTCGACGGGCTTCTGCCCAGACAATCCGCGATCTCGCGCCACTCCATGCCGCCGTAGAACCTCAGAGCGATCGCCTTCGCCATGTTCTCTGGCAGGATGCGCAGGGCCTTTCGGATACCGAGTGCGAGTTCCTTTTGCTCCGAGCACTCGATGGCCGTCCGACTGGAGGGGTCGGCATGCTCCAACGGATCGTCGTCGGCACGGCGACTCCTATGCCGGCGCTGCCGTCGAAGCTCCGAAAGAGCGAAGCGAGTCGCCACCATGTGCAGCCAGTGCCGTACCCGCCGGGGGTCCTTCAGTGCGTCGAGACGTTCGACCGCGCAGAGCGCCGTCTGTGCCATGACATCGTCGGCAAGATCTGGGTCACCGAACAGTCTCACCAGATAACGGCGGATAGCAGGGCGATGGGACTCGATCAGCTCGCCTAGCGCGTCGTGATTGCGCCGCGCCTTCCACTCGAGAAATAGCTGCGCATCCTTCTCGTCTCCCAATCGCTCCAGACCCGAAACTTCCCTAGGCTGTGAATCGTACATTGCGGACTTCTTCAACCTGTCATGAGGATCCGATGGATGCCGCACGGTTGCGCATGCGGCCGATCCGACTTCCGACACAGGCCTTGCTCAGCGCTCGGCCCTGGTCAGATCAAAATGAAGGACCCATGGGTCACGCACGGGATGGGAGACGCGGAAACCGAAGCGGAGGCGACCATCGACGCAACTGCATTCACCCGCTGACTCGACCTCGTCGAATCTGTAGAGGCCCTTGCTCTTCGGATGATCCTGCACGACCTCGAACTCGGCGAGGCGCAACTTGCAGCCACCGTAAGGAACAAAGACCCACCGCCAGACGAAATCAGGGTTCCGCTCGGTCCCACCCACCCGCGTCGTGACCTCGAGTCGACCCGGATCGACTCGGCGGACCGTGGCAACGACCGATCGCGTCACCGCTGATCCCCGAGCCACACCGATCCAGCGCCCTTCTTCTGGAAGGACGTACGTCTCCATCTCCAGCGCGGTCGCAGCGGCGCGCCGACGGTCTTCCAGGCTCTGCTCCAGGCTACTCAGTTCCTCGTCGAGACGACCGCGCACTAGCTCGTTCACGTCGGACGACAGTTCACGAACATGCGTCAGGATCGAACGCGCGAGTGTGCCGCGGCGCTCGACCTCCCTACGAGCGATCTCGAGCCAGCCCTGGCAAGCCGTTCGCAGTTGGTGTGACGGTCCGGCAGCCTGGACGCCTTCCTCACAGCGCGCAGCGGTTCGCCATGGCTCCTTCTCGCATCGCGCGAAGAGGCCGCACGCGGCACGCCAGTCTCGGTCGAAGACCACCAGCGCGATGCCGAGATCGAGGCACTCGTCGGCACCCAGACCCGACGGATCCTTAGCAGCGCAGGCCTCCCGGGTGTCCCGCAACTTCTCGAGCCACCGCAATTCCGAGCGCTGCTGCGCCATCGCCTCCGCAGCCGCGGGAAGCCCCTTCCGCAGATGCCCGACCTCCTTCGAGAGCGCGTCCAGAACGCATCCTGCGTCGGCTACGCGCGCAGCATCCAGAGCTCGCTGCGAGGCGTCGAGAAGCGCGACCACCACGTCGCGACGATCTTCGGGAGAGCCATGAGCGAGCGCCTTGCACAGCGAGTCGATCTCGCACCGAAGTGGCTCGAGATCAAACCGGTCGGCGATGCTTCGACTCGTCCTGATCAGCAGCTCGGCATCGGTCGCCCGCGCGGCAAACTCGGAAGCCAGCGTGAGGCCCGCTCGAAGATGCTGCCAGTCGCTTGGACCAGACGGAACGTAGTCGGCACAGGCGGCCAGGATCTCATTCGCCTGCCGTCTGCAGTCCGCGACTGCAAAGCGCGCGGGATCGCCGAACTCTGCTTTCAGGGCACTCGAGAACGCCGCCTGATCGGATTCTCCGGTCCGATCGACCTGGGACGGGAGCGGCACCGCGCAGATTGCAGCGAGAAAGTAAGAGCCTACGACAGAGAGACTTGGGTTCATCGATCGTTCACCGGTTCATGCAGCTCGATCGAGCTGCGTTCCGAGAAAGACGCCCGGCCAATCTCTCGATTCGGAAGGTCGTGCGACTTTCTGCTCATCCTCGCCGTGCGCCGCTGGCGGGATCGGCAACGCCGGTGAACATCGGCAACCGGCCAACCAGTCCGCGGCCAGCCGGATCGCACAAGACGTCTCGGGCGGTTCGCATCGACCAACACTCTGGACTCGGAGGCGCCACACAGGCTGCCCCCCGCCGGCCTAGAACCTGAAGTAGATGAACGGCGAGAAGTCGCGGCTCGCCAACTGACCGACCGCCACCAGGAACGCCGGCACCGCCCAGAGCAGGGTGCGCACCCGGAACGCCGCGACGAGCTGATCGGTGCGGCGGCCGAAGAACGCGATCGCGAGGCCGAGCACCAAGGCGGCCCAGGCCTGCAGCGGATGGTCGCCGGCATCGGGCAGCCCTCCCCCGCCGCCGAGCCCGACCATCCCACCCCATACCGCCCCGAGCCGCCGCATGTTCGCGGCCTCGAACACCGCCCAGCCGCCGAGCACCACCGCGAAGGTGCAGGCGATGCGCAAGGGCCGCGGCAGACCGCTCCACGGCGCACGCTTGCCGAGCGCGCGCTCGAGGATCAGGAACGCGCCCTGCCAGGCCCCCCACAACAGGAACGTCCACTGCGCGCCGTGCCAGAGCCCACCGAGCAGCATCGTCAACGCCAGGTTCCGGTAGGTCGCGAACGAGCCGAAGCGGTTGCCGCCGAGTGGCACGTAGAGGTAGTCGCGCAGCCACGTCGACAGCGAGATGTGCCAGCGGCGCCAGAACTCGGTGATCGACTCGGAGCGGTAGGGCGAGCGGAAGTTCTCCGGGAAGCGGAAGCCGATCATCGCCCCGAGCCCGATCGCCATGTCGGAGTAGCCCGAGAAGTCGAAGTAGATCTGTGTGGCGTAGGCCGACACCCCGAGCCAGGCGTCGAGCAGGCCGGGCTGGCCGGAGTCGAACACGCCATCGGCCAGCACCGCGACGTTGTCGGCGATCAGCACCTTCTTGGCGAAGCCGAGCGCGAACGCCAGGGCGCCGTTCGCGAACGCTGTGGAGTCGTGCACGCGGCCGATGAGCTGCTCCTGCACGTCGCGATAGCGGACGATCGGGCCGGCCACCAGCTGCGGAAACATCGACACGTAGCAGGCGAGGTCGAGCAGGCTGCGGACCGGTCGCACCTCGTCGCGGTACACGTCGATCGTGTAGCTCATCGACTGGAACGTGTAGAAGGAGATGCCGACCGGCAGCACGATCTCGACCCAGTCGGGAGCGGTGCCGGTGAGGTCACCCCAGGTGCCGACCAGCAGGTTCGCATACTTGTACCAGGCGAGCAGGCCGAGGTTGGTGAGCATCGAGACCACCAACCACGGCCGCCGCGCGGCGCGGGTCTCGAGCCCCGACATCCTGAGTCCACAGACCCAGTCGACCAGCGTGCTGAACAGCATCAGCAGCACGAAGTCGGGCCGCCACCAGCCGTAGAACACGTAGCTGACCAACGTCAGGAAGACGTTGCGCGACCTCAGCCCGCGCAGGCCGTAGTAGCCGGCCAGGAACAGCGGCAGGAAGCCGAACAGGAAGATGTGGCTCGCGAAGATCACCGCTCGCTCGGCTCGGCCGCTTCCTGAAGATCAGACCCGGGGAACTCCGCTCTCGAACCTCACGGCTCCTCGCCGTGCCGCACGGTGACGTTGGTGTAGATGCCACCGCGCACGTTGAAGACGCCCTTGACCTCCAGGAAGCGCGGCTGGCAGGCGACGATCAGGTCGTCGGCGATCTTGTTGGTCACCGCCTCGTGGAAAGCGCCGACGTCGCGGTAGCTCCACAGATAGATCTTCAGCGACTTCAGCTCGATGCACTGCTCGGCCGGCGCGTAGCGGATCTTCAGGGTGGCGAAGTCCGGCTGGCCGGTCTTCGGGCACACGCAGGTGAACTCCGGGCAGTCGAACTCGATCAGGTAGGGCCGCTCCGGCCGCGGATTGGGGAAGGTCTCGAGCATGGGAAGGCCTCACCGAGGACCGGCTCCAGGCCGGCTTCGGCGGTCGTGAAGTCCATGCATACCGCACCGACCGGGTTGCGGCACGTCCGGCGTCGGCAGGGCGCGCAGCTCGGCGCCCCGACGGCCCGCAGCGAGGCTGCGGCCGGCGGACCGCTTCGGGCGGCAGTGGTGGGGCCGTACAAACAGAGGGTCGCGGCACCGGTGGCGGCCAGCACGTGCGTCGCCCCCTTGTCGGGCCCGAGCACGCTGCCGCCCGACGCCGCGCACAGCGCGCCGAGTGCGACCAGGCGCCGGACCTGCCCGGGGAGATGGACGATCCGCGGCACGTCCCGCGGCAGCGGCTCGCCGGCCTCGGCCGGCCCGGCGACCGCAAGGGCCGGTGGACCGGGCAAGCGCGCCTCGCGCTCCAGCGCCGACCGTGGCCAGGCCCGCAGATCGGCGGCAGGACCTTCCACCAGCACCCGGAACGGGCGCAGAGGATCGATCCCGAGCGCCTCCAGCGCGGCGGCCTCTGCCGCGAGTTCCTCCGCGGTCGCCACCAGTCGGGGCGGGCCGACCTCGAGTTCTGGGACCACCGCGCGCGCCAGCGCCACCGCCACCTTTGCGGGATGCGCGGCACCGGTTCCGACCACACCGCGCGGTGTGATCCGCTCGCGTACGGTGACCACGCTGCCGGCCTCGCGCCGCAGCTCACGCGCCGGCCCGATGGTCCGCGCCGCCCCCGCCCCGAGCGCGAGCCCACCCGACTTCCAGTTGCCCTGCAGGTCGAGGACCACGTCGGGTCGTAGCGCGCGGATCCGCCGCAAGGTCGACCACCACGCCAGCGCGCCACCATGCCGGTCGTGCTCGATCACCGAGGCCAGCCCGACACCTCGCAGGAGCGGGGCGAACGGTCGCTGGACCACTTGGTGGACATCGAACAGACCGTCGCCGTAGCCACACAGCGCGCGCACCGCGCCGAGCCCCTGGACCACGTCGCCCATCGCCGACAGGCGCAACACCACGATCCGGGTCATCGCGGCCTCCGTTCCAACAAGCAGACGTCGCGATTGCGGGTGCGAACCCGGTAGCGCAATTCGTAGCCGTCGGGCAGGGGACTCGAATCCTCGTCGCGACGTTCCATCAACAGCCAGGGCGAGACCGGTCGCCGCCGCTGGAACTCGTCGCCGTGCAGATGGACGAGATCGGCGTGGACCAGGACACCGCCGGGGATGTGGCCGAACACCGCGAGCCGGTCGCCGATACCGCGCCTGGCGACCTCGGTGCGCAGCAGAACACCGACCTCCTCGGGCGAGCGATAGCCCGACGCCGTGCGCAGGTGCCAGTCGGCGAGCGCGGTCCACGTCACCAGCACCGGCACGACCAGCGCGTAGACCACCAGATCGCGCCGGCACCGCACCAGGAAGCCGCCGAGCAGGAGCCCCAGTCCGAGCACCGGCGTGGCGCCGGGAAACGGCCACGGCAACCACGGCACGACCAGCAGCAGCAACGCACCGAACCCGGCCAACACGCGCGGCACCGCGCGGTGCAGCGGCGGCAGTGCCCCGCCCCGCAACGCGAACGCCGCGGCGGCGGGACCGACCGCCGCGACGAAGGTGAGGATACCCGGCAGCAGGTAGCGGGTCGGTCGACCCGGGAACACCAGCAAGATCGCCGCGGCACCGACCATCGACGCCGTCAGCACCCGCAGCATCAGCTCGCGACCCTCGACGCGAGCCTCACGGCGACCTCGGAACTCGGTCAGAGTCCAGCAGCCCAGCGGCAGGACCACGGCGATCAACCGCAGGAGATAGCCGGGGATCGAGATGATGTGCTTCCACTCGTAGCTGAGCAGTCGCCCGACCGTCTCCTCGGCGGCGACGTCGGCGAGTTCCTCGGCCTGGATCCGCGGCGACTGCTGCAGCAACAGGTAGTACGCCACCAGCGGGGCGACCATCACGGGAACGTACCAGGCGAGCCGCGGCAGCGCGTGGCGCCACCCACGATGGCGCAACCACACCAGCAACGGGCCGGCGAAGAACATCGCCAGCGGCACGCCCTTGGTCAACAGGGCCGCGGCCCCGGCGAGCGCCGAGCCGAGCAGGAACAGATCACGCCGATCGGCGATGCCACGACCGAGCCACAGCACCGCCAGCGCGGTGAATCCCGCGAACACCGGGTCGATCTCGGCGAGGCCGCTGTGGTAGGTGATCGCCGGGGCGGTGAGCACACCGAGTGCCGAGACCCAGGCAGCGGCCCGCCCGTACGCACCGCGCATCGCTGCGAACACAGCGACGGCGAACAACCACACGGCGAGGACCGAAGGCAGACGGAGCCACGCCAGATCCATCCCCACGACCCGCTCGACGCCAGCCAGGATCCAGTAGTGCAGCGGCGGCTTCGCGAGCGTGATCTCCTGCGACAGCGTGGTCACCAGATAGTCGCCGTTCTGGACCATCTCGGTGGCGATCTGCACCCGCCGGCCCTCGGTCAGCCGTAGGTCCTCGCGCTGCAGGATCGGCCAGTGCGCGATCAGCGCGACGATCAGCAGACAGACCGCGGCTCCGAGCAGCCGGATCGCACCTCCGCGCGCCGGGCTCCCGCCGCGGCGACGCTCGGAACCGGCCTCCGTTCCACGGCCACCGGTCGATGCATGGTCTGTCGATCCCGACGATTCCAGGCGCTGCTCCCTGTCGGTCCCGAGAGGGACGAATCTACTTCTCGCCAGCCACCCGGTAGACGATCACCCGCGACCGCATCCAGCGCACCGCGAGGCAGTCTTTCAACCCGCGGAGAGCCCGGTTGCCGATCCCGTACTTGGCCTGACCCGCGATCCGCGGCCGGTGGTTGACGTCGACCTCCTCGACCTTACCGCCACAGAACCGCACCAGGGTCGCCATGAACCGGTGCATGCCGTGGAACCGCGGCACGGCGAGGAACAGCTCGCGACGGTAGGCCTTGATCCCGCAGGCACTGTCGGTCACCCGGTCGCCGGTCAACCAGTTGCGCACCCCATTGCCGATCTTCGACGACATCCTGCGGGTGAAGGTGTCCTTGCGGTTGCGCCGCACGCCGGTGACGCCGTCGACCGCGCCGCTCTCGACGCGGGCGAGCATCGCCGGCAGATCGGCGGGGTCATTCTGCCGGTCGCCGTCCAACGTGCAGACGATCGGCGCGCGGGCCTGCTCGGCGCCGGCGAGGACCGCGGCGCTCTGTCCGCGGTTCTGCGCCAGGGACACGATCCTGAGCCAGTCGGCGCGGTGTTGCTGCTTCCACGCCAGCATCCGCTCGACGCTGCGGTCCCGGCTGCAGTCGTCGACGAAGATCGCCTCGAACGGGCCGATCGGCCCGAGTGCGGCCACGACTTCTTCGAGCAGCGGGACCACGTTGTCCTCCTCGTCGAAGATCGGCACCACCAGCGAGTACTTCGGTGCGTCGCTCACGATCGTCCACCCTGCGGTTCGACCGCGTCCTCGGAGAGGTGGATCCGCGCGTCGACCGCCAGACTGCGCTCGCCGGGTGCCGCGAGGATGAACGGGTTGATCTCGATCTCCTGGATCCGCGGCGCATCGGCCACCAGTTGCTGCATCCTGAGCAGCATCTCGGCGGCCAGCTCCACGTCGGCCGGCGGATCGCCGCGCCATGCCCCGAGCAACGGCGCACCCTTCAACGAGCCGAGCATCTCCGCAGGGTCGGCGCCGTCCAGCGGCGCGATCCGGAAGGCGACGTCACGCATCACCTCGACCTGGGTGCCGCCGAGGCCGACGGCGAACAGCGGGCCGTAGCGCGGGTCGCGGGTCATGCCGAGCAGCAGCTCGCGATGGCCGGGGGCCCGCTCCTGCAAGAGCAGCGTCAGCCCCTTGAAGCGCTTGCGCAGCCGGCGGCACAGGTCCTCGGCGGCGTCGTAGACCTCGTCGCCGTTGCGCAGGCCGGTGACCACCGCGCGCAGTTCGGTCTTGTGCACCAGCTTCGGAGCCTCGGCCTTCAGCACCACCGGGTAGCCGAGCGCGTGCGCCGCAGCCACTGCCTCCCCCGGATCGGAGACTCGCCGGGTCCGCGCCAGCGGGATGCCGTAGGCGCACAGCACCGTCTCCACGGATGGGCCGTCGAGCCAGCCGGCCGGCGCGGCGTCGAGGACCCTCTGCGCGTCGTTGCGACGCACCCGCAGCTTCGGCAACGGCACCGCCTCGCGGGCCAGCATCCGCGAACGGGCCACCAACGACCGCATGGTCCGCGCCGCGTCCTCGGGGTAGCGGAACACCGGCACGCCGTTGTCGCGCAGCAGCTCGAGCGCCTCGCGGCCGCGCTGCCGCCCCATCAGACAGACCAGGAGCGGCTTGCCGGCCGCGGCCGGGTCGTCGGCCGCTTCGCGGACCGCGGCTTCGACGATCGCCTCCGCGACCTGCACCGCATCGATCATGATGGGCGATACGAACAGCACCAGCAGCGCATCGACGTTCGGATCGCGGATCACCGCGCGCAACGCCTTGCGATAGCGGTCGGCGTCGGCCGAAGCGATCAGGTCGACCGGGTTGTGCAGCGACGCCTCGGGCGGCAGCGCGCGCTGCAGGCGGGTGCGGGTCTTCGGCGCGAGCTTGACGATCTCCAGGCCGTAGGCGTCGAGCGCGTCGGTCGCGAGGATCCCGGGACCACCGGCGTTGGTGACCACCGCGATCCGTCCACCGCGCGGCACCGGTTGGTGCAACAGCGCCGCGGCCAACGCGAACATCTGCCGGAACGACGTGACCCGGAGCACGCCGCACTGGCGGAACAACGTGTCTGCCGCGACGTCGGCGCCGGCCACGCTGCCGGTGTGGCTCCCCGCCGCGGCGGCGCCCGCCGCGCTACGCCCCGACTTCACCGCCAGGATCGGCTTGTGGCGCGACACCCGCCGCGCGACCTCGACGAACTTGGCCGGATTGCCGAGGCTCTCGACGTAGAGCAGGATCACCCGCACCGAATCGACGTGTTCCCAGTATTCGAGCAGGTCGGCGGCGGTCACGTCGGCGCGATTGCCCACCGAGGCGAACATCGACACGCCGAGTCCGGCCGTGGTCGCATCGGCCAGGATCGCCTCGCCCAACGCACCCGACTGCGAGACCATCGCGACCGCACCCGGCGGCGTGCGGGTCGCCGCGAACGAGGCGTCGAGGCGCACCCCCTCCTCGGTGTTGATGACCCCCATGCAGTTGGGGCCGACGATCCGCATGCCGTACTGCCTGGCGATCGCCAGCAGTTCGTCCTCGCGGTCGGCACCTTCGCCGCCGATCTCCTTGAAGCCGGCGGTGATCACCACCAGGCCCCCCACGCCCTTCTCGCCGCACTCGCGGGCCACCGCCACCACCTCGGTGGCCGGCACGCAGAGCACCGCGAGGTCGACCGGCCCCGGGATGTCGAGGACCGACGCGTAGGTCGGCATCGACAGCACCACGGCGGTGCGGGCATTGACCGGATAGACCGGCCCCTCGAAGCCCGATTCGATCAGGTTGGCCACGACCTGCCGGCCGATCGCGCCTGGGCGGCGGGAGGCGCCGACCACGGCCACGGCTCGGGGTCGGAAGATGGCGTCGAGAGAGGCCTTCGAACGGCGTCGGGGTCGCGGGCTCACGGAACGTGCAGCCTATCGACGCCGGGGACCCCAGACCAGCACGGACGACGCGACGTTGATTCGAGGCAGACCGCCCCGAGAATGCCCCGACCCGATGGCGTTCCCCGCCCCGATCGAAGCCCTGCGCCCGCATCAGTGGGTCAAGAACCTGCTGGTGTTCGCACCGCTCCTGTTCGCGCGCCGGCTCACCGACCAGACCGCGATCCTCCACGCCGTCCTGGCGTTCGTCGGCTTCTGCGCCGCCGCGAGCGCGATCTACCTGTTCAACGACCTGCTCGACCGCGAGGCAGACGCGCGGCATCCGAAGAAGCGCCGACGTCCGATCGCCTCGGGCCGGCTGCGGCCCGGCACGGCGCGGATCGAGGCGGTCCTGCTGGTCCTCACCACGCTCGGCATCGGTCTGACGATCCCGCCCGACCACGCCGGCGTGCCGTTCCTGACCTGGCCGCTGGCCTACCTGATCCTCAACGTCGCCTACACGCTGCGCCTCAAGCGCGTGGCCATCGTCGATGCGATCTGCATCGCGCTGGGCTTCCAGCTCCGGGTCCACACCGGCAGCGCAGCGATCGGGGTGCCGTCCTCGGGCTGGCTCCTGCTCTGCACGTTCTTCTTCGCGACCTTCGTGGCGCTGTGCAAGCGCCGCGCGGAGCTGGCCGGGCTGGAGGTCGAGGGCACCGACAAGACCGCCACGCGGCGCAGCCTCCGCGACTACGACGTGGCGTTCCTCGACCAGATCGTCGCGCCGGTCGCCGCGATGTCGGTGCTGGCGTACGCGCTCTACACCCTCGACGCGGCGACCATCCACAAGCACGGACCGCACCTGGGCCTGACCGTGCCGGTGGTCACCTTCGGCGTGTTCCGCTACCTGTGGCTGGTGCTGCAGCGCGATGGCGCGGAGGACCCGGCAAGGCTCCTGTTCCGCGACCGCCAACTGCTGATCGCCGGGGTGGTGTGGGTGGCGCTGGTCACCGCGCTGATCCTGGGCACCGCGCCGCGCGCCGGCTGATCTACCACTTCCGAGAATCGGCGCGCCCAGCGCTGATTCTCGGAAGTGGTAGATCCAAACAACATCGGCAGCGCGGCCGACTGCCTCGGGGCATGGCGAGCGCAGCGAGTCATGCCCATCCAGTGGAGGCAGGAGGCCGCACGATCGACTCCGCAGGAGTCGATCCAAACAACATCGTCAGCGCGGCCGACTGCCTCGGGGCATGGCGAGCGCAGCGAGTCATGCCCATCCAATGGAGGCAGGAGGCCGCGCTGAGCCATCAGAACAGCTCCTCGCCGGGCAGCGCCGCGGCCTGCCGCACCCAGTCGACGAACCGGGCCTCGTCGAACGCGCCGTCCTCGCCGACGTGCAGGTAGCGCGCGTCGGGTTGCTTCGAGGCCACCGGCGGCACCGGTGTGAGGTCGGCCCCCTTGAGAAACGCGACCTTCACGTAGCGGGTCAGGCAGTGGAAGCCGAGGAACCAACCCCTGCCCTCGACCCCGTAGAACGGCGTGTTCCAACGCACCGCCTTGCGCACGCCCGGCACGGTCGCGGCGATCAACGCATCGAGCCGTTCGCCGACCGCGCGCTTCCAACCGGGCATCGCGTCGAGGTAGGCGCGGACCGGCGCCTCGCCGTCGCCCTTGGGGATCTGCGGGTTGCCGCCGGAGAGCAGGCGCGGCGCATCGGCTGCGGGCTTCCGTCTTGCCATCGGGTCGGGATCGTAACGGCTCTCGCGGGCAGGTTGCATCGCGTCGCCAACGGCTCGCGGCTCCTCGTTCCGTATCGGCCCCGAACCGTCACCTGGATGCTCCACCCGGTTGCGGCGAGCGCACGCCCACCGAGCCGTATCCGGGATCCTTGCGGTCACGACCGACCGTCGACGCCCGCGGGGCACGCCCGTTGCCTTCGCGGCGCGGTCCGCAGAACCCAGGAGCCCGTGATGACCGACCGGATCGCCGCCTCTCACGCTCGTCCCGCCCGCCTCTCCGCGCCGGGACTCGCGCTCACCCTCCTCGCCACAGCACCACTCGCCCAGAGCACCCCGCAATGGCTCAGCCACGAGCCGTCGCCCCGCGCCGACGCCGCGATGGCCTTCGACGCGGCACGCGGGCGCACCGTCCTGTTCGCCGGCCTGGAGCGCACGGGCGATGCGCTCGCCGACACCTGGGAATGGGACGGCCACGGCTGGCAGCCGATGCGCACCGGGTCGAGTCCGTCGGCACGTCGGGGGGCCGCGATGGCCTACGACTCGACCCGCGACTGCATGGTGCTGTTCGGCGGGCTCGGCACCGGCCGGCTCGACGACACCTGGGAGCTGAAGGACGGCAACTGGTACCAGCGCACGCCGGCCCATCGCCCCGCGCCGCGGTACGACGCGCGCCTGGCCTACGATCCGATCCGCCAGGTCACGGTCCTGTTCGGCGGCAACGACGGCGCCTCCCTCGCGGACGAGACCTGGGAGTGGGACGGCCAGGACTGGACGCGTCGGACCCCGGCCACGTCGCCCTCGACGACCGCGTCCGCCTGCGCGATGACCTGGGACGCCGGCCGGCGCCGTATCGCGCTCTACGACGCGCGGCTGCGCCAGCTCTGGGAGTGGGACGGCACCACCTGGACGTCGCGCTCGCTCGGCGCGGGTCCCTTCTCGGCGCGCGAGTTCACGATGGTCCACGACGCGCGCCGCAGCCGGCTGGTGGTCTTCGGCGGCTACGGCTACCACCTGCCGAGCGACGAGCTGTGGGAATGGGACGGCGCGAACTGGTCGCAGGCGCAGCCCGGCGACCGCCCTGGAGGCCGCTCCCGACACACCGCCGCCTACGACGCTTTGCGTGGCGAGATGGTGATCTTCGGCGGCGGGCTCTCGACCCCCGACCTGGCGGAGACCTGGACCTGGGACGGCACGCGTTGGTCGACGCCCCGGCCGCCGCAGCGCAGCGACTCGACTTTGGCGGAAAACCTGCCACGCTTCCGCCTGGTGCTGTTCGGCGGAATCTCCGACGCGGTCGCCGGCCTCGATCGCCCCCTGCTCGACGACACCTGGCTGTGGGACGGCTACCGATGGACCCGGCCGATGAACTCCCAGGGACCATCGGCGCGTCGATCGGCGGCACTCGCGCAGCTGCGCGCCAACGGCCCGTTGGTGCTGTTCGGCGGGCAGGACGACCAGACCCCGCTGCTGGACGACACCTGGACGTGGAGTGGTTCGATCTGGCAGCAGCGGACTCCCGCGACCCGACCCGCAGGTCGCGCCGCACACGCCATGGCCGGGGACCTGGCCCGCGGCGTGGTCGTGATGTTCGGAGGCGTCGTCCGCGGACGGGGCAACGTCGACGAGACCTGGGAGTACGACGGCACCAACTGGGTGCAGCGCAACCCGGCTCTCGCGCCGCCGCCACGCTCCGGCCACGGGATGACCTACGACCCTGTCCGCCGACGGACGATCCTGTATGGCGGAGACGGCCTGAACGACACGTGGGAGTGGGACGGGACGAGTTGGACCCAGCGGGCAACGTCGAATCGGCCACCGGCGGGACGCGGCCGGAAGTCGCTCGCCTTCGATCCGAACCGCGGGATCGTGGTCCTCGCCGAAGCGGGCTCCGCACTCACCTGGGGCTTCGACGGCACCGACTGGACGCCCCTGCAGCCACGGGTCGACGCCGAAGCGGCGGAGCTCGCCTTCGACCGGGCGAGCGACCGGCTGGTCGCCCTGTCTTCGCGCACCGCCGTGCTCGGCGCCCCATCCGCGGTGCAGACCTACTCGAACGGTTGCCCCGGCAGCCGCGGCGTGCCACTGCTCAGCGCCGGCGACCCGTGGCTCGGCAACTCCCGGTTCCGGCTGGACGTGCTCGGCGCCCGGGGCTCCAGCCTCGGAGTGCTGGCGTTGGGGGCCGGCGCCGCGAACCTCCCGATCGGCGGCACCTGCGTCCTGCTGGTCCGGCAACCGCTCACGATTCCCTTCAGCACCTCACCGCTCGGTTTCGGCACCGTGCCGCTGGCCGTACCCGAGGCACCGCTCCTGCGCGGAATCGACCTCTTCACCCAGGCGGTGGTCGCCGACCCGAGGAACCCGAGTCTCGGCCTGGCGGTCAGCCAGGGACTGAAGCTGACGCTGGGTGACTGATCGCCGGGGAGCAGCTAGGACTCCGGACAACCGAGGCGGACACCGATCATCACTCGGATCCGAGTGTCGTCAGGTCCAGGACGAACAGCGTCGCCATCGCGACACCGAACCCGAGCAGGATCCAGCGCCTGCTCCGCTCCGACCGGACATGCACGGAGTCGACCAACCAGCGGATGTCGAGCACAGCGCCCGCGAGCATGAGCACGGCGAGGGCACCCCAGGCCCAGGCCACGCCATCGACGCCGAGATACGCGCCGCCGATCACCTGGGGCAATGCCTCACCCGAACCGCCCCGTGATGTAGTCCTCGGTCTCTTTGCGCGCCGGGTTCGAGAACATCTTCACGGTCGGCGCGAACTCCACCAGCTCGCCCTGGAACAGGAACGCGCAGTGGTCACTGGCCCGCGCCGCCTGCTGCATGTTGTGGGTCACGATGACGATCGTGTAGTGCTCGGCCAGCCGCGCGATCAGCTCCTCGATCGCGGTGGTCGACTTGGGATCGAGCGAGCTGCACGGCTCGTCCATCAGCAGGATCTCGGGGCCCGTGGCGATCGCGCGCGCGATGCACAGGCGCTGCTGCTGGCCACCGGACAACGACAACGCCGGCTCGTGCAGGCGGTCCTTCACCTCTTCCCAGAGCGCTGCGTGGTGCAACGCCTGCTCGACCAGCTCGTCGACATCGGACTTCGCCAGCCGCTCGGCGAGCTTCGGACCGAAAGCGACGTTGTCGTAGATCGACTTGGGGAACGGATTGGGGGTCTGGAAGACCATGCCCACCCGCCGCCGTAGCGCGACCACGTCGACGTCGCGGGCCAGCGCGTCCATGCCGAGCACCTCGAGCCGGCCACGCGCATGACTGCCCTTCACCTCGTCGTTGAGCCGGTTGAACCAGCGCAGCAGCGTGCTCTTGCCGCAGCCCGAGGGCCCGATCAACGCGGTAACCCGCCGCGCCGGCACGTCGAGGGTGATCCGGTTGAGCACCCGGTACTCGCCGTAGTAGGCCGCGAAGTCGCCGAGCCGGATCGCGTGGTCGTCGGTGGGCGGCGGCAGGTCGTCGACGCTCCGGCCGTACAACCCGATCCGCACGCGCGGCATGGGGCGCGGTCGGTCGCTGCCGGAAGGTGATTGCGGGCTCGGATCCACTGTGGGCCGGGTCACGACGGGGGCCGGGTCACGACGGGCGCCTCTCGAACCGATGGCGGATGAACACCGCGACGGCGTTGAACGACAACAGCAGCGCCAGCAGCAGCAGGATGCCCGATGCGGCGACGTCGTGGAACTCGGGATTGGAACGACGGGCCAGGCTGAAGATCTGCAGAGGCAGAACCGTGAAGTCGTCGACGAGGCTCTCCGGCGTCCACGACAGATAGACCACCCCGGCCACCACCAGCATCGGCGCCGCCTCGCCCATCGCCCGGCTCATCGCCAGGATCGAACCGGTCATGATCCCCGGCAGGGCCGACGGCAGAGTGACCTGGGCGACCATCTGCCAGCGCGTCGCGCCCAGGGCCAACGCCGTCTCCCGCAGGCCGTCGGGCACCGCCCGGAGCGCCTCCTGCGAGGCCACGATGACGATCGGCAGGACGACCAGCATCAGCGTGAGGCCACCCGCGAGCACACTGCGGCCGAACGGCAGCTGCAGCTCGAACGGCGTGCCCTCGAACCACAGGAACGCCGGGTCGGACGGCGTGCCGATCAGGTTCCAGAACTGCACGAAGGCGGTCAGCCCGATGATGCCGTAGACGATCGACGGCACGCCAGCGAGGTTCGGGACGTTGAGCTGCAGGAAGCCGTGCAGCTTCGCCAGCAGCCGCGAGCGTGGCTCGAACTCCACCAGCAGCACGGCGGTGCCGACCCCGACCGGCAGAGCCGCAGCCGCGCAGACCAGCGCCACGGCCACCGTGCCCCACAGCGACGCCTTGAAACCGCTGCGCTCGGGATGGCGGCTGGCGAAGCGGGTCACCAGGTCGAGGTCGAAGTGCTCCCAGCCGCGCACCGCGATCGTTCCCAGCAGGACCAGCAGCGACAGCAGACCGACCGCCGCCGCGACCGCGCAGACCGCCACGAACAGCCGGTCCTTGCGGATCCGACTGCGCCGCCGCGCGGCCCGCGCCGCGTCCGAACCGATGCGACCCGACGACACCGGCGACGAGCCGCTCATCGGTAGGTCTCCTGGAACCGGCGACGGACCACCTGGCCGACCAGCGTCAGCGCGAGCGTCATCACGAACAGCGCCGCGGCGACGGCGTAGCAGGACAGGTACTCCGCGCCGAAGTTCGACACGTCGCCCATGAAGATCTGGACCATGAAGCCGGTCATGGTCTGGACCGGTCCGCGCGGGTCGATCGACACGCTGGCGATGGTGCCCGCCGCGAGCGCCACGATCATCGTCTCGCCGATCGCGCGCGCGGCGGCGAGCAGCACCGCCGCCACCAGCCCCGAGCCGGCCGCCGGCACCACCACCCGGGTCGCGACCTCGAACCGCGTCGCCCCGAGCGCGAACGCCGCGGCCCGCAGGTGCGCGGGGACGGCTCGCAGCGCGTCCTCGGTCAGCGAGCTGACGATCGGCACGCAGAGCAGTCCGACCGCGACGCCGGCGCTGAACGCGTTGTAGATCTCGAAGCTCGGAAACACCGACTGCAGCAGCGGCGTGATCTCTCGCAGCGCGAAGAAGCCGAACACCACCGTGGGGATGCCGGCCAGGATCTCCAGCGCCGGCCGCGCCACCGTGCGGAACGCCGGCGCCGCGTACTCCGACAGGTAGATCGCGGTCAGCAGGCCGAGCGGCACCGCGACCGTCATCGCGATGCAGGTGACGAGCAGGGTCCCGGTCACCAACGGCCAGATCCCGAAGCTCTTCTCACCGCCGAGCAGCGGGTTCCACTGGCTGCCGAGCAGGAAGTCCAGCAGGGTCACGTCGTCGAGCGCGAAGAACTGCCGCGTCTCCTGGAACAGCACCACCACGATCGCCAGCGTGGTCGCGAACGAGAACGCGCCGCAGGCGCCCAGACCGAGACGCACCAGGCCCTCGCGGATCCGCCGGTCCGCGGCGGGCGTCGGCCGCGGCAGCGGCAGGTCGGAGGGCCGCGCGCCGACGCTCACCGATACAGCTCCACCAGGGTGCCCTCGCGCCGGCGGCCTTCGTCGGTGAGGAAGTGCGTGCCGCGCTCGCCGGCATCGAACCGAGCGCGGGCCCGGGCGTACAGTTCGGGCGACAGCGGCACGTAACCCAGTTCGTCGGCCAGCTCCGGGGCACGCGACAGGAAGTAGTGCACGAACTCCACCACCTGCGGTTCGCGCAGTGACCGATCGGACACGTACAAGAACAGCGGCCGGGAGAACGGCTGGTAGCTGCCGTCGGCGATGCTGGCCCGGGTCGGCAGTACCGGACCCTGCCCGGCGTCGATCGGCACCGCGCGCACCCGACCACCGTTCGAGAAGTAGTAGGAGCAGCCGAACAGACCGATCGCACCCGGTTCGCCGGCGACACCGGTGACCAGGAAGTGGTCGTCCTCGGAGAACTGGATGTCGCGACGGATGCTCTCGCCGCCCGCGGCGATGACTTCCTTCAGGCGGTCGAAGGTCCCGGAGTCGGTACCCGGCGAGAAGATGCTCAGGGGCAGCGGCGGGAAGTCGGCGCGCACGTCGTCCCAGCTCTCGGCGCCGGCGGCGGGGCCCTCGAGGAAGATCCGCTGCAGCTCCGCCACCGTCAGATGGTCGACCCAGTGGTTGTCGCGGTGCACTACGATCGTCAGGCCATCGAACGCCACCGGCAATTCGACGAACGCGACTCCCGCCCGGGCCGCCGCATCCCGTTCGCTGACCTTGATCGGCCTCGACGCGGTCGCGACGTCGATGTCGCCCACCACGAAGCGCTTGAAGCCACCACCGGTCCCCGAGTGGGCGACCGCCACCCGCACCTCCGGCGCCACCTCCCGGAAGTCCTCGGCCACCGCCTCGCTCAACGGGTACACCGTGCTGGACCCGTCGACCCGGACCCGCCGACCCCGCCCCACCTGCCGCGGGCCCTCGGAGCACGCGCACAGCAGCACGGCACCCCCGAGCAGGGCTCCGAACAGGGTGGACCGGCGATCGTTGGACGGCGAGGACACGGCAACCAGCGAGCCCCGCAGACTAACCGGCCCAAGTCGAGCCTCCCTGCAAAGATCCGATCAAGCCGGACCGGGCGACGGGTCCGCGACGCCCGCCGGATCGCTGCGGCTCCGCGGCCCGCGAGCCCGACCCGAATCCGTTGACACCGCCCTCCCACCTGCCCACACTGCGGCGTTTCGTCCTCGGATAGGTCACCGATCCAGGCGGTCCCGCGAGTGGCTCCGAACGGCTCGCCTCGCATTCCCTCGGCCCGTCTCGACGTCCCGACCTGCCCCGAATCTCACCGCCGGGTCACGTTCCACGGCACCGCCCCCCCGGGGTGGCGCCGCGGATCCCGACGGGCACCCGTCTCACGCCAACGCCACTCCCGCCTTCCGGAGCGGGCGGCACCGTGGGCGGCCCGCCCGCCGAACTCCCAAGGCACCCCGCATCCTCGGCCTTCAACCACGCGCGTCCCAGGCGGAGCAGAGCATTGTCCCCATCGGACTCCCATCGAGACGATCCCGTCGGCGTCGCCGCGAACGCTCCGGCGATTTGTTCGATCCGTGGGCTGGGTCGCTACCTGCCGGAGCGCCAGCTGACCAATGTCGACCTGGAGAAGGTGGTCGACACCTCGGACGAGTGGATCTTCCAGCGCACCGGCATCCGCTCTCGCCGGGTGATGCCCGAGGATTGGATCACCAGCGACCTCGCGGTCGCCGCCGCCCAGCGTGCCCTGGCCGACGCCGACCTGCCGCTCACGGCGATCGACCAGATGATCCTCGCGACCGTGACGCCGGATCACCTGTGCCCGTCGACCGCCTGCGTGGTGCACCACAAGCTCGGCATGAAGAACGTGCCGGCGTTCGACATCTCGGTGGCCTGCTCGGGCTTCGGCTACGCGCTGTCGATCGCCGCCGCGGGGATCGTCGCGGGCATGCACCACAACGTGCTGGTGATCGGCGCCGAAGCGATGACCCGCTTCATGAACTACGAGGACCGGACCAGCTGCATCCTGTTCGGCGACGGCGCCGGTGCCGCGGTGGTGTCCAAGGAAGGCCGCTTCGACCTGCTCTACACCGACAATGGTGCCGACGGGTCGATGGCCGACATGATCGAGATCCCCGGGGGCGGCTCGCGCGAACCGGCCAGCGAGGGAACCCTGCAGGAGCGCCGCCACTTCGTGGTGCTGCGCGGCCGCGAGGTCTTCAAGTCGGCGGTCCGACAGATGAGTCAGTCGACCCGCGATGCCGCGGAGGCGCTGGGCATCCAGGTCTCGGACATCGACTGGATGGTCCCCCACCAGGCCAACGCCCGGATCATCGAGGCGGTCGGGGAACAGCTCGGGCTACCCGCCGAGCGGGTCGTCGTCGACCTCGAGGACAAGGGCAACACCACCGCCGCGTCGATCCCGATCGCCTTCACCGGTCTCTACGAGCAGGGTCGCTTCGAACCCGGCCAGCTCATCGCCCTGGTCGGCTTCGGAGCCGGCGCCGCCTGGTCCTGCCAGATCCTGCGCGTCCGCGGATGACAGCACGTTCCTCTGCCGGCCGGCGCCCCGCCGCGGCGCGCCGCGCCAAGACCTCCTCCCGCACCGCACCGAAGGTCGGAGTGTGGCTGTTCGGGGCCCGCGGCGGCCTCGCGACCACGGTGCTGACCGGCGCGCGGGCCGCGGCGCGCGGCCTGGTCGAGCCGATCGGACTGCTCACCGAGTCGCCGGCCTGCGCGGGGCTGGGGCTGACGCCACTCGACCGCCTGGTCTTCGGCGGCCACGAGGTCCGGCAGGGCTGCAGCGCCGACGCCGCTCGGGAGATCCACGAAGCGAACGGCACCATCCCCTACCCGCTGCTGAAGGCGCTGGCGAAGGACTACGCGGCGTTCGACCGCGAGGTCCAGCAGGGCACCGTCGCCAACTCCGGCGCGACGATCCGCCGCGTGACCGGCGCCGAGGAGGAGAAGACGACGCTCCGCGGCCAGGTCGACCGGCTGGCCGACGATCTCCGCGCATTCCAGCAGCGCAACCGCCTCGACCGGTTGGTCTGCGTCAACCTGACGTCGACCGAACCGAAGCTGAAGCAGACCCGCACCCACCGCTCGCTGGCCGCCTTCGACAAGGCGCTCGATGCCGACCGGCGCAGCGCCGTCCGCCCGTCGACGCTCTACGCCTACGCCGCCGCGTCGGTCGGCGCCCACTTCATCCACTTCACGCCGAGCGACGCGACCCTGATCCCCGCGGTCCGCGAGCTGTTCGAACAGCACGGCGCCGCCTACATGGGTTGCGACGGCAAGACCGGCGAGACCCTGGTGAAGTCGGCGCTGGCGCCGATGTTCCGCTACCGCAACCTGCGGGTGCTGAGCTGGCAGGGCTACAACATCCTCGGCGACCGCGACGGAGCCGTGCTCGCCGATACCGACAACAAGGCCAGCAAGGTCGAGTCGAAGGACCGCCTGCTGCAGAGCATCCTCGGCTACCCGCTGCACAGCCACGTCGGCATCGACTACGTGCCGTCGCTCGACGACCTGAAGACCGCCTGGGACTTCATCCACTTCCAGGGGTTCCTCGGCTTCAAGATGTCGATGCAGTTCACCTGGCAGGGCGCCGACGCGATCCTCGCCGCACCGCTGGTGCTCGACATGGTCCGCTTCGCAGAGCTGGCCGCGCGCCGCGGGGAGAGCGGCCCGATGAAGCACCTGGCGTGCTTCTTCAAGAGCCCGCTCGACGTCGCGGAACACGACCTGCACGCGCAGTGGCACACGCTGACCGACTACCTGCGGCGCGCAGCCCCGTCCGCGTGACCGGCGTGAGCGGGTAGATTGCCGGCATGCGCGCCGCGTCCCTCGCCCTGGCCCTGCTCGCCCTCGGGGCCTTCGCCTCCGCCCAGGCTCCCCGCGTGGTTCGCCTCGAGCCCGCATACGGTTCGCACGAGGTCGACCCGGGAACGCATCGGCTGCGCGTCGCCTTCGACCAGGACATGGACACCACGGTCGGCTGGTCGGTCTGCGGCGGCGGCGAGAGCTTCCCCGAGGTGGCATCCGTCGGCTGGCTCGACGCGCGCACGCTGCAGCTGCAGGTCCGCCTGAAGCCAGGGCAGAGCTACCGGATGGAGCTGAACTGCGCCGGCTCGTCGCAACGACTCGCCAACCCGGCGGGCATCAAGGTCGCCCCGACGCCCTGGGAGTTCGTCACCGCCGGTGAGGAGGTCTCACCGTTCTCCGCCGAGGAACAGCAGGCCCGCAACGCGGCCTCGCTCGCCGAGATCGAGGCCGCGATCGACCGCTTCTACTCGTACCGCGACCGCGTGGTCGACGACTGGGACGCCCGCTTCGCCGCGCGCCGCGACGCCTTGCTGGCCGCGAAGACCGACCGCCGATTCGCCGCCGAGCTGAAGGAACTGCTCGCCGCTGCCGAGGATCCGCATCTGTGGATCGGCAAGGACGGCGCCCGCGAGCCCACCTTCCGTAGCGACCGGTTCCGGAACGTCGACGTCTCCTTGCTCCCCGAACGCGTCGAGGGCTTCGAAAGGTGGAACGACGTGGTCTGGATCGGCCGCTTCGCGCACGACGGCGGCGACATCGGCTACCTCGCGCTGACGACCCTCGACGGCGGCCGCACCCGGGACGTCCGCGAAGGCCTCGAGGCGCTCGAGGAGCTGTCCGACTGTGCCGGCCTGATCCTCGACCTGCGCTTCAACGGCGGCGGCGCCGAGCTGCTGGCGATGCAGTTCGCAGCCTGGTTCGCGACCGAGCCCTCGGTCTACGCCCGACAGGTCACCCGTGACCCCGAGACCGGCGCCTGGGACCAGCAGGGCGAACGCCGGCTGATCGTCAACGACGCGCCGAAGCGCTTCGACCGACCGGTGGCCGCGCTGATCGGCAAGGGAGTCGTCAGCAGCGCCGAGGGCTTCGCGCTGATGCTGCGCCAGTGCCCGAACGTGACCCTGATCGGCGAGTCGACCTTCGGCTCGAGCGCCAATCCGCAGCCCCACCTGCTCACCAACGGCTACGAGGTCTGGCTGCCGTCGTGGCGCGCGCTCGACGCCGAGGGGAAGATGATCGAAGGCGTGGGCATCGCGCCCGACGTCCTGGTGGAGACCACCGCCGAGGACTTCGCGGACGGCGATCCGATCCTGGCCCGCGCCCTCGAGCATCTGCAGCGCTGACGACCCCGATGACGACCGAACCCGCCCCGACCAAGCCCCGCATCCTGTCGGGCGTCCAGCCCTCCGGCCGCCTGCACCTCGGCAACTACTTCGGCGCGATCCGTCGCCACGTGGCGATGCAGGACGAGGGCGAGTGCTTCTACTTCATCGCCGACTACCATGCGCTGACCAGCGTGCGCGACGCAGCGCAGCTCCGCGAGTTCACCCGCGACGTCGCGCTGACCTACCTGGCCTGCGGCCTCGACCCGGACAAGGCGACGTTCTACCGCCAGTCCGACGTGCCCGAGGTCTGCGAGCTCACCTGGCTGCTGCTGACGGTCACCAGCATGGGCCTCCTGGAGAAGGGCCACAGCTACAAGGAGAAGGTCGCCCGCGGCATCACCCCGTCGGCCGGCCTGTTCACCTACCCGACGCTGATGGCCGCCGACATCCTCGGGCCGCGCAGCCACCTGGTGCCGGTCGGCCAGGACCAGGACCAGCACGTCGAGATGGCGCGCGACATGGCGCAGTCGTTCCACCACGCCTTCCCGACCGCCGAGCCGGTGTTCGTGATCCCGGAATCGCGGATCGGCGAGGGCGCCAGGGTGCCGGGCACGACGTTCGAGAAGGGCACGGTGCTGGCCGTGACGACCACGATCGAGCCGATCCGGCTGGATGGCAGCGCGGTCGACGTCGAGGCCTACGTCCGCGCGCTCCGCGAGCTGGTCACCGCGCTGCTCGCCGCCGCGGGCGACGACGAACTGAAGGACACCGAGGCGCTCGACGCGGCCCTCGCCGCGGCACACGAGGCGCGGATCCCCGGCGTGACGGTTCTCGAGCGCTCGCTGCGCACGGTCGCCGAGAACCCCGGCGAGCGGATCGTGCAGAGCAGCCGCGACGGCCGCATCGGCCTGGAGTTCCACGTGCCGATGGACCGCGTGGTGTTCGTCACCAAGGGCGGTCGTCGCCAGGCCGCCAAGATGTCGAAGAGCTACGGCAACACCATCGCGATCTTCGACGAGGGCAAGCCGCTCAAGAAGAAGGTCATGGGCATCGAGACCCGACTCCTCGAACTCGAGGACCCGCTCGACCACGAGGAGGACCTGGTCTTCAAGCTCTACTCGCTGTTCGCCGACCAGGAGGAACTCGCCGAGATGCGCGGCCACTACGAGCGCGGCGGCTTCGGCTTCGGCAACGCCAAGAAGGCGCTGCTGGCGAAGATCAACGAGCTGTTCGAACCGTTCCGCGAACGCCGCAAGGCGCTCGAGGCCGAACCGCGGCTCGTCGAAGACGTCCTTCAGACCGGCGCAGACAAGGCTCGAGTCGTGTTCCGCGACACCCTCGACCGCGCACGCGCAGCCTGCGGACTGGACTGACCCCGGTCCCTGGTCCTGCTCAGAACGAGATCGCCGTCCCGCCGTTCTGCTCGGCGAGCTGGCGCATGAAGTCGGCGCCCGACATGCCGACGATCTCGGCGAAGCGGCGCTCGTCCTCCGGCGGGCCGGAGATGTAGACCGTGTTGATCTTCAGACGCGAGTAGCGGTTGGTCTCGGCGACGAGCCGCAGGATCTGCTTGGGATCCTGGACCTCACCCAGCGACGGCAGACCGTCGGAGAGGATGAACACCTCGTCGACCGTGGCGCCGTAACGCGAACCGTAGACCAGCGACTCCCAGGCCAGACCGTCGTGCATCGCCGACCACAGGTTGGTGCCACCGTCGGCACGGAGGTCGTCGGCCCACTTGTCGAAGGTCTTCTTGTTGCGCTCCGAGGCCTCCACCAAGCCCTTCTTCCACAGCTCCGAGCTGTTGGAGAAGCGCACGCAGTTGAATTGCTGGTCGATGGTCAGCCGAGCGACCACCCGCTTCAGCTCGCCCTTGGCGGCATCCATCTTGTTGGAGTAGTTCGCCGCATCCGACGACGGATTCCGACCATGGATCGGCGCCGCCATGCTGCCGGAGCTGTCGACGACGAACAGCACGCGGCTGCCGCGGACCGGGATGCCGAAGAAGTCGTTCTCGGTGACGGTCTCGTTCGGCCCGCCCTTGCCCTCGACCTTCTCCGGGACGTCGGCGACCACGAACTCGTTCTTCACCGTCCCCCACCACTCGCGCCACTTCTCGGGCTGCTCCATCGCGAAGACCGCGCCGGTCAGTGACTTCAGCGCGTCGTGGGCAGCGTGACGTAGCGTGCCCGAGACCTTCTCCTCGTCGAGCTTCTTCTCCTGCCAGCGCTCGAGCACCTCGATCAGCGCCGGCACCGACTGCGCGCTGCGCACTCGCATCAGCAGTTCGCAGGCTTCGACGTCGGTCCGCCAGGTGCAGCGACCGAGCACGCCGATGGCGCTGTCGGCGATGCGCCGCAGGACGTCTTCGTCCACGGCCTCCTTGTGCTGCTCGACGATCGCGCGCATCGCGATCAGGATCATCGCCGCGACCGCGTCCTCCTGCTCGCTACCCAACGCCTTGATCAGCGCCGGCGCCGCGAAGCGGTTCTTGCCGTTCGAGCAGGCATCGGCACCGGCCAGCCGCACCAGACCGTCCTCGGCACCCAGCGCCGCCTCGATCAACGTCTCGTACTTCTTGTCGTCCCGACGCCCGAGCGCACGCACTGCCGCGGCCCGCTCCAGCTCGTCGGCCTTGTCGTCGCGGGCGACCGATTCGATGAAGGCGAGCGCCTCGGTGCTGCCGAGCCGGTCGATCGCATCGTCACCGACCTTGGCCACCGACGCCGGCATCGCCTCCGGGGTGTCGATCCTGCCGCCACCGAGAGAGACGCCCACCAACTCGATCAGCAGCTCGGCGACCTCCGCGTTGTCGGTCTTCTCCATCCGGCGGCAGATCGTCTCGAGTTCCTCGAGGTGACCGATCGCCTGCGCCCGCTCCTTCGGCACGCAACCGAACTTCACGCCAGGCGACGAACTCTGGATGCGCGGCTTGGACAAGTCGAGCTTGCCGCTGCCATACATCTTGGTCCACAGCGACAGCGCCTTCTCGGGCTCGGCCTTCTGGGCGGACAGGGGCGCGACGAGGACGCAGGCGACCAGCGCGGCGAGCGCCAGCGGCCAACGCGTCCGGAACGGAACGGGGTGGGTCATGCGAGAGGCCTGGGAACGGGCCCCGGCGACGGGGGAGACGCCGCGGCCCGGAGTGGGCGGGGAGGGATCTGGGCGAGGAGTGTAGACCAGGGGACTCGTGACGTCATCGAAGTCACGCGCGCCCGGGGGCCACGGCGGAGCGCCTGGGGATGGGCTCACCTCCCGCCCAGCAGATTCGCCAGGATCCGCGCCGCGCCGACATGCCCGCGGCGCAGCTGCCGGTACAGCGCCAGGGAACAGTGGATCCAGTCGCCGCGGCCGTAGCGGGCGTGCAGCAACGCCCCGTCCAGCTCTTCCTCGCCGGTGTCGTGCATCGCCATCAGCGGCACCCAGGCGACGTCGCGCTCGGCGGGGAAGTTCAGTCCGCGCTCCTGGACCCAGCCGTCGAAGTCCGTCGGGCCGATCCGGAACGGCTGGTTCCAGAGCGGATGCGCCGGCTCGAGCAGGGTCACCGCGGCGTCCTCCTCGCTGACCCGCGCCCGCCCGACCTGCAGGGCGAACGGCGCCAGCATCGGGTGGCCCGGGGCCTCGTTCCACTCGCGCTCCTTGTGGTAGCACGTGATCACCCGCCCGCCGGCGCGCACGAACGCCAGCAGGCGCTCGCGGTGGTTGGCGAGGTCGGGGCGGTGCTGGTAGGCGCGGATATCGAGGAACAGCGTGGTGAAACTGGTGAGTTCCGCGACCGCGAGACCGGCCTCGTCGAGGACCTCGTAGTCGACGCCGAGGTCGGCCAAGCAGCGCTCGGTCGAGTCCTCCGGCCCGCGGATCAGGCCGACCCGCAGTCGCGCCAACTCGTCGGGGACCGCGAAGGGCTGCAGGGTCGCGACCGCCCGCGCCCGGTCGCCGAGTCGGGCCAGGATCTCGATCGGACCGCCATCCAGACCCTTCCCCTGACCTTCGTCGCCTGCCGCCGCCTCGCGGCGCTCGACCCGCACCAGCACCCGAGCGGTGCTGGCGCCGGGCTCCAGCACGATCCGCGACGGAAACGCCTCGACCTCGAGACCAGCCGGCGCGCGCAGTCGGACATCGCCCTCGAATCGTCCCTCGCCGTGGTGCTCGACCTCGAGCGACAGCACCCGCCGCCAGGTCCGGCCGACCGGGACATAGCCGGCACTGCGTTCGAAGCGCAGCTCCTCCGCCGGCGCGATCCGCACCGCGAGGGTGCGGCCCAGGCGCACCGGCACACCATCGCCGAGCTCGAACCGCGCCTCGATCCGGAAGGTCGCCATCCGGGTCAGATCCAACAACGGATCAGCCGCCGCCGACTCCGGCAGCCCCAGGTCGAGCTCCGCCCAGCCGGTCTCGGGATCCACCGCCGCCGACTCCGAACCGCACCAGGCGGTGAACTCCGAGGCGCCGGGGCCGCGCAAGGCCACTCGCACCCCGAGCAGCCCGCCGAGCGGCAGCTCCTCGGCGCGGGTCGCGAATTCGAGCTGCGCGCCTTCGCCGAGCGCCGCGACCCGTTCGAGGGCCTCGATCCGGCGGTCGAGGCGCCGCGCGACGTCGCCGCTCTCGACCCGACGGTGCGCATCGCGCAGCGCCGGCAACAGCTCGAGCGCCACTGCCACCCGCTCGCGACGCGGCCGATCGGGCGCCGCCAGCTCGTCGAAACTGCGCCGGAGTGCGGTGAGGTCGAGACCACGGCGGGCCAACTCCGCCGCACCTTGGCCGTCGACCAGCACCGACCCGAGGCGCGCCAGCGGAGGGCCCGCGTCGCGCTCGGGATCCGGCACCAGCTGGCGCCAGCGATCGACCCGGACGTTGGTCGGATCGTGCGGACGCCACGGCCCCTGGCTCTGGTGCAGAACCCAGGCCTCGTGCGCCTGCCGCGCGTAGGTCGCGCCGCGCACCGGGTCGACCTCGCGGGGATCGAGTTCGAACAGACCCGCACCCTCCTCGCTGCTGCCCGCCCGGCGGTAGAGCGGCAGCCCGCGCTGCTCGCAGGCCAGCCGCGCCGCCCAGGCGACCGCACGGTGATGGCCGTGGCCCTGGTCGATCGCGTGGTTGGTGACCACCACGTCGGGCTGGACCGCGTCGATCACCGCGGCGATGCGCTCGGCGGTCGCATCGCGCCCCCACACTCCGAGCGTCTCCTCGAGCGTCTTCGAGTAACCGAAGTCGGGGAAGCCGAGCCAGCGGACCTCGGTGCCATAGCGGTCGGCCGCGAGCAGGGTCTCGCGGGCCCGGATCGCGGCGAGGCGACGACCGATCTCCGAGCCGACTGCGTTCTGCCCACCTTCACCGCAGGTCGCGTAGGCGGTGACGGTGCGCACACCGTGCGCATGACGCAGCAGCACCATCGTCCGTGCCGACTCGTCGTCGGGATGGGCGGCGAGGTTGAGCACCACCGCGTCGCTGCCCGCATCGCGGACCGCCTGCTGGAAGGCGACCTCCCCGCCGAAGGGATCCTGGGGCGACAGGGTCGCGGCGAGGACGGCGAGAGCCGGCACGGCGGAGCTCAGCAGCATCGGCGCAGTCTATCTGCGAACGCGGCGCCGGGGCCGTGAAGTCCCGCCGCCGACCGGCCGCGCGGCGGAATGCCCCGGCCGCGCCGCTATCATCCGCGGGCGATGCACCGCGTCCCCTCCTCCCGCCGGCTCCTCTCCTCCCGTCCACCCGCTGCGCTGCCGGCCCTGCTCGCCGGCCCGCTGCTGCTGTCGAGCGTGGTCCTGGCCCAGCACGGCGAGGGCGCCGCCTACCAACCGACCCTGCAGCCGGCCTCGGACGCCGCCCAGGCGCAGATCGCCGCGTTCGAGCCGGCAGAGGGCCTGGCCGTGTCTCTGGTGGCCGCCGAGCCACTGCTCGCCAACCCGGTGGCCTTCGACCTGGCCCCCGACGGCCGGATCTACGTGGTCGAGACCTGGCGGATCAACGACGGCGTCATCGACATGCGCGGCCACCGCGGCTGGGTGCTCGAGGACCTGGCCTGCGAGACGGTCGAACAGCGCATCGCCGAGATCCGTGAGCACTTCGCCGGCAAGCTCGACGACTGGACGCGCCACCACGAGCGAGTCGTCTGCCTGATCGACGACGACGGTGACGGGGTCAGCGACCGTTCGACGGTGTTCGCCGACGGGTTCAACACCCTGGCCGACGGCATCGCCGCAGGAGTGCTGGTCGACGGCCCGAAGGTCTACCTCACCGAGATCCCCGACCTCTGGGAGTTGACCGACGCCGACCACGACGGCGTCGCCGAGGCGCGCCGCGCCATGCACTCGGGCTACGGCGTGCACTTCTCGCTGATCGGCCACGACATGCACGGCCTGCGGATCGGTCCCGACCGCCGGCTGTACTTCTCGATCGGCGACCGCGGCTTCCACGTCGAGCAGGCCGGCGAGGTGTTCCACCACCCGCACGAGGGCGCGGTGCTGCGCTGCGAGCTCGACGGCTCGAAGCTCGAGGTGCTGCACCGCGGCCTGCGCAATCCGCAGGAGCTGGCCTTCGACGACTTCGGCGACCTGTTCACCGGCGACAACAACTCGGACGGCGGCGACCGCGCGCGTTGGGTCCACGTGATGGACGGCGCCGACTCCGGTTGGCGGATCGGCTTCCAGTGGCTCGGCGACCGCGGCGCGTGGAACCGCGAGCAGATGTGGAAGCCGCGGCAGGACGGCCAGCCGGCGTACGTGCTGCCGCCGCTCGCCAACGTCGCCAACGGTCCCTCCGGCCTCACCTGCGATCCCGGCACCGGCGTGCCGGCGCGTTGGCGCGACCGCTTCTTCCTGTGCGAGTTCCGCGGCTCGCCGGCCAGCAGCGGTGTCTTGGCTCTGGAGAACAAGCGCTCGGGCGCGACCCACGAGCTGGTCGGCACCGAGCGGGTGATCTGGAAGCTCCTGGCAACCGACGTCGAGATCGGACCCGACGGCGCGTTCTACTTCCTCGACTGGGTCGGCGGCTGGACCAAGACCGGCCGCGGCCGCGTCTACCGCGCCGCGCTGCCGGGGCTCGCCGACGACGCGCTCGCGGCCGAGACCGCGCACCACCTCGCCGAGGGCTTCACCGCCCGCTCGCTGCCGGAGCTGGAAGGGCTCTTGGCGCACCCCGACCGCCGGGTCCGTCAGGGGGCCCAGTTCGAACTGGTCGACCGTGCCGGGTTCGAGGTGCTGGCCCGCGTCGCTGCGCACGCGAAGCGTATCGAGCCGCGCGTCCACGCGGTCTGGGGCCTCGGGATCGGCGCGCGTTCTACCGACAACCCCGCCGGCGAACGCGCGACCTGCCTCGCGGCGCTGCGCGGTCTGTTGGAAGACGCATCCAGCGAGGTCCGCGCCCAGGCCTGCTGGATGCTCGGCGACGCGCGCGACACCGCCAGCGTGTCCGGGCTCCGCAAGCTCCTGGCCGACGCCGAACCGCGGGTCCGATTCCGCGCGGTCGAAGCGCTCGGCCGGATCCACGACTCGGCCAGCGTCCAGGCCATCGCCGACCTGCTGCGCGCCAACGCCGGCAGTGACCTGTATCTGCGGCACGCCGGCATCACCGCGCTGGAACGCACCGCCACCGCCGACCAGCTCGGCATGCTCGCCACCGACGCCGACGTGGAGGTCCGTCTCGCCGCGCTGCTCGCGATGCGGGAGCGGCAGGACCCGCGACTCGCCGACTTCCTCGCCGACGCGGAGCCGGCGCTCCGCACCGAGGCGGCGCGCGCGATCCACGATCTGCGCATCGAAGCCGCCTTGCCGGCCCTGGCCGCGCTGTCCGACGCACCGTCGCTCGGCACCGACGAGCCGCTGGTGCTGCGCGTGCTCAATGCGCACCGACTGCTGGGTCGACCAGCCGACGCCGACGCGCTGCTCCGCTACGCCGCCGACGCCGAGCACCCCGAGGCGATGCGCCGCGAGGCCGTGGAGATCGCGTCGGAGTGGATCGCACCGCGCGCCCAGGACCGCGTGCACGGCAACGCACTGGAGTTGGCTCCACGCTCCAAGCTGGCGCTGAAGGGCTTGGTCGCGAGGCACGGCGCGGCGCTGCTGGCCGCGAACCGGGGCGAGGTCGGCGAGAAGGTCTGCGAGCTGCTCGCGGAGTTCGGCTCGCCGTCGCTACTCGACGCGCTGGCCGCCGCGGTCGCAACCGCCGACCGCGATCCGAAGTCGCGCGCCGCCGCGCTCCGGGCCTTCGGCGAGCTGTCCCGGGACGACGCCCAGCGAGCCGCGCTCGCCCGCTCGATCGCCGCCGACGCACCTCGCGAACTGCGCCAGCAGGCCACCGCGGTCCTCGCCAAGCTCGATCCGACCGCAGCGGTACCGATGCTCGTCTCACTGGTCCGCGACGCCGAGATCGCCGACCGGCGCGCCGCGATCCGCACCCTGGGCGAACTCGACACCGAGGCGTCGCGAGCCGCGCTCGACGAGCTGCTCGACGACGTCGCCGAGCTGCCGGCCGCGATCCACCTCGAGATCTACCAGTCCGCACCCTCCGGCCCGGCGCGCCTCTCCGCATTCGAGTCGTCCGACGACCCGCTGTCCGGCTGGCGCATGGCACTCGCGGGAGGTGACGCCCGAGCCGGTGAGCGGGTGTTCCGCAACCACGTCACTGCCGCCTGCCTGCGCTGCCACGCCTACCGCGGCCAGGGTGGCGAAGCCGGCCCGGCGCTCGACGGCATCGGCAAGCTCCGCGACCGCGAGCACCTGCTCCAGGCGCTGATCCAACCCGCCGCGTTCATCGCCGACGGCTACGAACAGGTGACGATCAAGCTGGCCGACAGCCGGACCGTGGTCGGCACCGCGCGCGGCGGCGATGCCGAGACCGAGCGACTGGTCGACGCGGCCGGCAAGGTCCACGAGTTCCCCAGAAGCGCGATCCGCGAGCGCACGTCCTCGGGCTCGGCGATGCCGCCGATGGGCGCGCTGCTGAGCCGCGAAGAGCTGCGCGACGTGCTGGAGTTCCTGGCGACCAGACGCTGATGCCGACAAGGGGTGAACGGTTCGGCCCGAACTGTTCGACCCGGCCTGACCGATCACCCTTCCGCGAGCGCAGCCAACGGCGAGCCGCAACCGCCCTACCCGCGGCGACCGGTCGGACGGCCGCCATGCAGCCTCACCGCCGGGCGATCACCTGCACCTCGACCCGCGCGCCACCGGGCAACGCAGCGACCGCGACGCAGGCCCGCGCCGGCCAAGGTGCGGGCACGATCTCGAGATAGACCTCGTTGAAGGTCTGGTAGTCGCCGATGTCGGTCAGATAGACCGTCGCCGAGACCACGTCGGCCAGGCCGAGTCCCAGACCGGTCAGTTCGGCGCTGACGGCGTCCAAACAGGATGCGGCCTCGGCGGCGAACGTCGAGCGCTGGCGTCCGACCTTGCCGGACACGAACACGAACTCGCCCGTGTCGACCGCGCCCGAGTAGGGGCCCAGCGCGTCGGGCGCGACCACGTGGTGGGTCGACGGCCCTGCGCAAGCGGCGAGCGCAGCGGCGCCGGCCCATGCCAAGGCCCGGCTACTCGAGCGCTCGAACCGCATCAGTCCTTCGCCTTGAACTTCTTGTGGGCCGGCGACTTCAGCTCACCGACCGCCTTGTAGGCCGCGCCGGCTGCCTCGTTGTCGCCCTTCACCAGCGCCGTCTCGAGCTCCAACAGCTTGGCCGAGAACTCCAACATTCCCTGCTGGTACTCGAGCATCCACGCGGCCATGTCGGCCTCGGCGATGTCGGCGGCCATCTTCGGGGTCTCGTTCCGCGACTTGATGACCAGCAGCTCGATCGCCCGGACGTCCTGGATCGACTCGGCGTTCGCCTCGGGGTCGGTCACCGCGCGGCGCAGCTTGCGCATCCCGCGGTTGATGTCCTCCATGTATTGCTCGAGCTGGGTCTCGTCGCCGTCCTGGGGCGCGGCGACGGTCGGGCGAGCGAAAGCGGTGGCCGCCGCGGCGAGCGCGACGACGAGAGCGGTGAGCAAGAAACGGTTCTTCATGCGGATTCGTCCTCGAGGGGAGAGGGCATTCTGCCGCTGCGTAGGGTCCGCGCAAGCGGCGGGACGGAACCGGGACGACCCCAGGGGGGCGTCCGTTACCGTGGGATTTCCTGTTCGGGTCGAGGGGGTCCGCGACCTTCCGCCCTCGACATGAGCATCAACCGCGCGAACGAATCCCTCTCCGGCCAGCGATCGGCCATCTGGACCGGCCTCCTGGGCCTCTTCGGCACCTTCGTCCTGACCGCCTGCGGCGGAGGAGGAGGCGGCGGCACTCCCGGCGCCCCGGTGGCCGACGCCGGTGCCGACCAGACCACCGCGGAGCGTCAACGGGTCACCCTGTCGGGCAGTGGCAGCGACAGCGACGGCACCGTCCAGACCTACGCGTGGACCCAGACCCAGGGCCCCTCGGTCGGAACCATCCAGAATGCCGACCAGGCGACCGCGAGCTTCGCGGCGCCCGAGGTCGACGCCGACAGCATGGCGGTGTTCCGCCTGACGGTTACCGACGACGAAGGCAAGACCGGCTTCGACGACGTCGTGGTGCAGATCACCGACCAGGGCGCCGACGGCGGCACCGCGATCTTCCTGGCCGACAAGGACACCGACGAACGCTACGAGCTGTTCGCCACCGACGTGCTCACCTCCACCGCGATGCGGATCTCGGCGCCGATCACCGGGACCAACGCCGCGGCCGCCGACGTCTCCAACCCGCTGGTCTCGCCCGACGGCATGTGGGTCGCCTACGTCATCGACCGGAACTTCCCCGACGTCTACGACCTGTTCGTCGCCTCGGTCGACGGCAACTTCGTCATCGAAGCCCATCCGCCGACACCCCAGAACCACCGGGGCATCTCCGGACGCACGGTCGGCTGGTCGCCGATGCCGATCAACGGCGACTACCGGCTGGTCTTCGCCGGGGACATCGAGAACGGCAACGACAACCTCGAGGTCTACACGGTCGGCACCGACGGCATGCCGACCAAGATCTCCGCGCCCATGGTGACCGGTGGCGACGCCAACAATGTCACCTGGTCGCCGGACGCGACGCGCATCGCCTACACCGCCGACGCTCAGCGCGATGGACAGGTCGAGCTGTTCACGGCGGTGCCGGACAGCGCCAACCAGACCGTGAAGGTCTCGAACACGCTGGTCACCAACGGCAGCGTCCTCGAGTTCTACTGGCGCGCCGACAGCCAGCGGTTGGTGTACCGCGCCGACCAGACGATCGATGACAACTTCAATCTCTACGTTGCGACGCCCGGCGTGTCGGGCGCCATCCAGGTCTCCCCGGATCGTGCCTCGAACCGCGACGTGCGAACCTTCGCCTGGGCCCCGATGTGGAGCGGCAGCGCCGCGACCTGGCCGGTTGCCTATCGGGCCGACCACGAGACCACCGACGAGGAATACCACCTCTACACCACCACCCAGGATGGCACCGACGGCCAAGGCGGTGCAGCGTTCAGCGGGGTATTCAAGGAGTCCGGCTCGATGGTCACCTCCGGCGACGTGAACACCTTCCAGTGGTCGCCCGATGGATCGCGCCTCGCCTACCAGGCCGACCAGGAGAGCGACGGCGTGCAGGAACTCTACGTGTCGGTGCCCGGCAATGCGCCGGCGGTCACCAAGGTCTCGCCGACGCCGTCGAGCCCCAATGGCGACGTCCGCAACTACGCCTGGGCGCCGGACAGCTCGCGCATCGCCTACTGCGCCGACCAGCGGGCCGACCAGGTCTTCGAGATCTTCACCAGCCTGCCGGATGGCACCTCCAACGACCGGATCTCCGGAGACATGGTGCAGAACGGCTCGGCCCGGGTCGCGAACCGAGCGTTCGTCTGGTCGCCCGACAGCTCGCGCATCGCCTACATCGCCGACCAACGGACTGACGGCCTGTTCGAGCTGTTCGTCTCGTTCGGCACCGGCAATGCCGAGAACCTCGTGGCCAACGCCGACATGATGCAGGACTCGCGCGGAGTCACGGCCTTCGACTGGACCGCGACCTCCGGTCGACTGGTCTACATCGCCGATCAGGACGAACCCGAGGTCTACGCGCTCTACGGCACGTCTGCGGTGCAATCGCCGGCGTCGTCGCAGGACACGCCGAAGCTCTCGGGCGTGATGGTCACCGACAACAATGGCGACATCGCCGGCGACGTGATCTACGCCGAAGTCGCGGGCGTGGAGCAGCGCCGGGCGGACTTCTGATCCTGCGACGGCTCCCGGCTCACGCGCCTTCCGCCGGCGTCCGCCCGAACCGGTCGCGGACGTCGGTCGGCACGCCGCGCGCGAGCAGGTAGTCGACGATCTGCTGACGCCCCTCCGCGTAGGCCAGGTGCAGGGCGGTCCGCCCGTCGTAGTCGGCGCTCGCCAGGTCGACACCCCGCGCCTCGAGGCGGCGGATGCGGTGCAGATCGCCGTTCTTCGCCGCCCACAGTAGCTCGGCGCAGAGGCCCTCGACCTCCGCGAACGGCTCGCGCCGCGGGTCGCGCTTGCCGTGCCGGCAGCCGACCAGGTTGTCGAACTGGTGGAAGTTGTAGCGGGCCACCAGCTCCTTGCAGAAGGCCACGCCGCGGACGCTGTTGCCGTGCTCGTCGAGGCGCGGCGACCAGACCGCGAAGCCGAGCGTGTTGGGAACGACCACGAGGATCACACCCGACACGCCGCTCTTCGCCGGCAGGCCGACCGTGAAGGCCCACTCGCCGGAGAAGTCGTACATGCCGCACGACTCCATCATGCTGAGGCAGGCGCGCACGGTATCCGGCGACAGCACCCGCTCCTCGGTGACCGGACAGACGCCGCCATTGGCCAGGGTCGCGGCGACCACCGCGAAGGCATCGCAGTCGAGTTCCAGCGAGCAGCACTGGAAGTAGAACTCGAGGGTCTCGAGGAGGTCGGTGCCGGCGGGGAACGCGCCGTGCTCGCGCATGAAGTAGCCGAGCGCGAAGTTGCGGTCGGCGGTCTTGCGCTCGCTCTGGTAGACCGCGTTGTCGAAGCCCGGACGCACGCCGCCGGTGAGTCGCGCCCATTGCCCGACCACCTCGTCGAAGCGCTCCGACGCGGGCTTGCCGGAGCCGACCAGCGCACACGCCATGATCCCGCCGGCGTTGATCATCGGATTGTGCGGCAAGCCCTCGTCGTTCAAGGAGAGCTCGTTGAAGCCCTGACCGCTCGGCTCGTGGCCGATGTGGCGGTGGACGACGTCTTCGCCAGAGGTCTCCAACGCGACGCAGTAGTTGATCGGCTTGCAGGTCGACTGCACGCAGAAGCGCTCGAGGGCGTCGCCGAGCACGAAGCGCTGGCCGTCGATCGTGCACAGGCCGAGTCCCCACTGCGCCGGATCCACGCGGGCCAATTGCGGGATGTAGGTGGCGACCGCGCCGTCCTCGATGCTCCGCGCCGCCTCGAACAGTTCCTCGACCTCGCTCCGCAGCCGCGGGAAGTCGGGTATGACCAACTCCCGATGCACCGCCCGCTCGATCAGCGACAGACTACCGGCGGTGAGCTGCTGGAGATCGTCGTCCGCCAGCGGCCGCTCCTGCGCTGCTTCGAACAGCCCCCGCAATCCCGCCCCCCAGCGCGGATCGTCCGGACGCAGGCCAGCCGCGCGGATCGACCGGACCAGGTCGCGCACCGCGACCCGGCCCGTCCGTGGATCCGCCAGGGTCCGGTGGAGTCGCGCCGCGCGCAGATCGTCGGTCGAACGGGAGTCGGTCATGACGGAGCTCGGTAGCAGTAGTCGACCGCCGCGCAGTTTTTCCAACCGGTGCCTGGCACCAGTTGGAAAAACTCGGCGCCTGCTCCTGGTCGTCGCGGTCCTTCTGGTCGGCTGGCTCGGCCTCGGCTGGCTCACCGTCCGCGTGGTGACCGCGGCGCATCACGACACCATCGACACGGCGCCCGCGTTCGGCGAGCGCACCGCCGAGGCTGCCGACACCCGCACGACCGACGACCTCACGGTCCGCGGCTGGCACGTCCGCGCCGCCCCCGACCGCGTCGTGCTGGTCTTCTCCGGCATCGGCGGCGACCGGCGCAGCAACGTCGACGTCGCGCGCCACTACCTCGCCCGCGGCTGGTCGCTGCTGCTCGCCGACCTGCGCGCCACCGGCGAGAGCGACGGCGAGGTCGTAGGCCTCGGCCTGCTCGAAGCTCAGGACGTGATCGCCTGGTGCGCCTGGGCCCGCGCGCAGGGCTACCGGCAAGTCGGCCTGCACGGCCAGTCGCTCGGCGCCGCCGCGGTGGCCTACGCGCTCGGCGAGCAGGACCTCGCGCCTTCGTTCGTCGCCCTCGAGGCCTGCTACGACTCGATCGACCACGCCCTCGCCAACCGCCTGCCGTTCGTGCCGCTGCCGTCCGTCGCCTTCCTCCCCGTGCAGTGGTTCGGCCGAATGCGGCTGGGCGTCGGCCTCGACGAACTCCGACCGATCGACCGGATGCCCGCACTCGAAGCCCCCGTGCTGTTCGTCGCCGGCGACGCGGACGACAAGGTCCTGCCCGGCGAGTCGCGCGCATTGTTCGAGGCCTGCGCCTCGCCGGCGAAGGAACTGCTGATGGTGGAAGGCGCGGGGCATGCCCGGATCTGGGAACACGGCCAGCGGGCCTACGCCGCGTCGCTCGACCGTCTGCTGCAGCGCGCTGCCGCGCCGCGTTGACACCGGCCCGCACCTTGCACGCGGCCGCCGCGTGACCCCCCTCCTCCCGCCGCTCGTCCTCGGCGCCCTGCTCGCCGCGGGACCCGACGAGACCTCGTCCTCCAAGCCCGAGGAGCCGGTTGCAACGGCCCACGAGGACTTCGCCTGGGTGATGTTCTGGTGGGACCGCCAACGCGACCGGCTGCTGCCGGTCCGCGCACGGATCCGCGCGCTGCATCCCGAACTCGTTCCGGATGCGAAACAGATCACCGAGGAGGTCCTCCCGGTCCTGGAGCGGATGCTGGAAGACGAGGACGACGTCGAGCCGCTCTGCCACGCGGCGCTGGCGCTCGCCAAGGCTGGACGCCACCTGGCAGACGCCCGGCCGGTCCTCGGTCATCTCCGCCCGCTGCTCGCCCACCAGGAGACGCGAGTGAGCGCGACCGCGGCGCTGGCGCTGGGGGTGACCCGCTGTCCCGCGACCCTCGCCGACCTGACCGCGCTGGCCCGGGACGACGCGCAAGGTCACTCGCTGGTCGGCCGTCCGACGGTGCCCGCGCAAGTCCGAGTGCGCGCGCTCTACGGCCTGGCGCTGCTGGCCGAACATGCGGGCGATGCCGGCATCGACGCGGCGGTGCTGCTCACCGCGCAGGAATTCCTGACCGGCAGCACACACCTCGAGGAGCTGGCCCTCGACCTGAAGATCGCAGCACTCCAGGCCGTCTCGATGGTCGGCGGCGACGCCTCCCCCGAGCGCGCGTCGGAGAGCCTCGCCACCGCCCTCGACCTGCTCGCCGCCTTGCCCGAGGAACTCGACGAACAGGTGCAGGCCCACCTGCCGATCGCGGTCGCGAAGCTGCTGCGGCGCGGGCACGCGCGCGGAGTGCCAGGCACGGACGTACGGCTGCGTGCACAGATCGCTGCGTGGCAGGCCGAGCTACGAGAACTCGCCGACGATCCACCGCCGCAACCGCCGCCGTTGCCCGATCCGCCACCCGGGGTCTGGGCGCCGCAGAGTGATCCGGAGTTCGAGCTCCCGGTCCTCCGCTCGGTGGTCTCGGCACTCGGCATGCTCGCGCCGCTCGTGGAAGACCAGGCCTCGGTCGACGCGTCGGTCGAGCTGTTGGTCCGCATCGCGCAGAGCACGGTGGAACGGCAGACGCGCTATCTGGCGCTGATGGCTCTCGGCGAGATCGGCACGGAAGCCGCGGTCGACCGACTGCTGGCGACGATCCGCGAGACGGAGGACCTGGTCGCACGTGGGTGGTGCGGCCTCGCACTCGGCATCCACGTCGCGACCGCGGAAGTCGCCGAGCCGCGCGTCCAGCAGATCGCGCAGACGCTGGTGCAGCGCCTCGACGCCGCAAAGGGGTCGTACGGCCAACTGCCGCTGGTGAACGCGCTCGCCCTGATCGGCTCGGCAGAGGCGCTGCCCGTGCTGCGCGAGCTCCCTGCTACCTATCCGCTCCGCGACGATCTCACCGCCGAAGTCGCACTGGCCCTCGGTCTCCTCGGCGACCAGGAATCCCGCGAGCCGCTCCGCGCGCTGTTCGAGGCCTCCGAGCGGCGCCCCTCGCGGGCCTTCGAGACCGGACGCGCGCTCGCGCTGCTCGACGACGACACGTGGTCGACGACCGCGCGGCAACGCCTCGGGAGTGCCAACCTGGCGGCCATGGCGCTTGCCGCGGCGCTGCTTTGCGAAGCCGGTGACCGGAGGCATGTGCTCCCGCTGCTGCAGGCCTGCCGCGACGCGAAGTCCCGACCCGTGGTCCGCGCCATCGCCGCAGCCGCTCTCGGCTCGATCTGCGATCCCGACCCGAGTCACCTGGCCGCCGGCATCGCCGACCACGTGGCACATCGCTCGATGCCGCCGAGCATGGCCGACTGGCAGGATGGCATCCTGGAACTGTTCTGAAGACCAGACCCCAAGACGCACACCCGGTGCCCACCCACCCGTTGGAGGGCACCAATCGTACCTCTCCAAGATCTGTCGTAGTCGGTGCCAGGCACCAACCACGACAGATTCCAACCGGATCCCAACTGCCATGGCGCCGAACACAGTCCTCCAGCCCGTCCGTCGACTCCTCGCTGCATCGCTGACCCTCGGCGTCCTGTTCGCGCCGGTTGCCGCGCACGAACCCGTTGGGGAGCGGAACGAGATCGCGGCACCGCACTCCGACCCCAGCGCGTGGCAGCTCTGGTGGATGTATCAGGGGGAGCGCATCCTGGCGATCCGCGCCCGCGTCCACGCGCTGCACCCCGAACTCCTGCCGGCTCCAGAGCAAGTCAACGAAGACGTCGTCCCGCTCCTGCTGAAGGTCCTCGAGAACGAGAGCCAGCGCGATCTGGTCGGCTGCGCGGCCGTCGCACTCGGCAAGTGCGCGCGCCGCCTGGACGACGTCCGACCGACCCTCGATGCACTGCGCCCGCTGCTGCGTCACGACGAACTGGAGATCGCCGAGTCCGCGGTTCTCGCACTCGGCCTGACCGGTGCGGTCGAGACCGTCGCAGACCTGACTGCGCTGGCCCGCGACGACGACGCCGGCCGCAAGATCGCCGCTCGGGACATGGTCCCGTCCCGGCTGCGGGTCCGCGCCCTGTACTCACTCTGCCTCCTGTCGGAACCCGCCGCCGACGCCTCGGTCGACGCGGAGATCCTGCGCACCGCGCGCAAGGTCCTCGCCGACTCCGTGGCAGATCCCGGCCTGCCGGCCGACCTGCCGGTCGCTGCGATCATCACGCTGGGCTCGCTCGGCCATGCCCCCGACGCGGCGCGAGCCACCGAGACTCTCGACGCCGCGCTCCGGATCCTCGACACCCTGCCGGACTCACTCACCGAGCCCGTTGTCGCGCACGCACCGATCGCCACCGCCAAACTGCTGCGCCGCAGCCACACCCGCGGACTCGACGGTTCCACCGCCAGGCTCCGCACGCGCCTCGGGCAGTGGCGGACCATGCTCGACGACCTCGTGCAGGACCCGCCGAAGCCGAGCGAGCACCCCTCGGCGGTCGTCGACGGCGAGGTCGATCTCCCGCTCGGTCGCTCGATCGTCTCGGCGATCGGATGGACCGCCGGGCTGGTCGCCGACCAGGAACCCGGCGATGCATGGACCCCGCTATTGGTCCGCACCTTCGAGAGCAGCCTCGAACCCCACGCCCGCTACCTCGCCCTGATGGCGCTCGGCGAACTCGGCGGCGAGCGTGCACTCGACTTCCTGCTGAAGATCCTCGGGGCCACCGACGATGCCGAGGCCGCCAACTGGACCGCCGCCGCACTGGGCGTGCACGCACACACAAACCCAGCACTCGACGATGCACGCTCCGAGGCAATCGCCGCAGCGCTCCTCGCCCGCCTCGACCGCGTCGCCGACAGCGCGCAACGCCAACCGATCGTGATCGCGCTCGGACTCCTGGGCCGACCGGCGGCCATCGCACCCCTGCGTGAGCTGCTGCCTCGCGTCGCCAACCAGGACGAGCTGGCAGGCCGGGTCGCCCTCTCGCTGGCCCTCCTGCAGGACGTCGCCTCGACCAAGTCGATCCGCGAGCTGTACGACGCCTCGAGCCGGCGCCCGGCCCGCGCGGAAGCACTCGGCCAGGCACTCCTCCTCCTCGGTGACCAGAGCGTCGTCGAAGCAGCGACGAAGTCGTGGGACCAGAATCCCCAGAACCTCGTCTCCCGCGCCGTCGCCGCGTACCTGATCGGCATCAGCGGAGACCGCCGCGCACTCCCGACCCTGCTCCACCACGCCGCCGCCGACCGGGAGAAGCCCCTCGGCCGCGCCTTCGCCGTCGTCGCCCTCGGCTCGCTCTGCGACCCGTCCCCCACCCCCTGGAGCGCTCCGATCGCCGACCACGTCGCCTATCGATCCGCGCCGCCGACCTTGACCGACACCGTCGCGGGCGTGTTGGACGTCCTTTGACCGCCTCTCGCCTCCGGAGGGCTAGCGGGTAGCTCGCGCCTCTCGCATCCTTCCTACCCCCTCCGACGCGACTCCGACCCCTCACGCATGTCTCGCACCACGCTGCTCCCACTCCTCCTGCACCTGCTGGCACCGCTCGCACCGGCTGCCGGCCAGACGCTTCTCGCCGACCTCGACACGCGCGTGGCATCGTTCGGGATTCCGGTGGGCGCGGTTCCGATCGAGCTCGGCCAGATCCTGCTGTTCGCCCACGCGGACGGCCGCGGCGTCGAGCCCTGGGCCTTCGACTCCGCCACCGGGCTCGGGCGATGCATCGCCGACCTGCGCCCCGGCCCCGATTCCAGCGATCCGACGGACTGGCTGGTCCTCGGCAGCCTCGCGCTGTTCGTGGCGCGAGGCGACGGAGTCGGCTTCGAGTTGTGGCGCACCGATGGCACCCCGACCGGCACGTCGCTGGTCCTCGACCTGATGCCGGGCGCCGACTCGAGCGGCCCCGCCGAGCTGACGCTGTTCGCGGGAGCCTGCTACTTCACCGCCACGGATCCCTCCGGCGGCCGCGAGCTGTGGCGGACCGACGGCACCGCCGCCGGCACGATGCAGGTCGTCGATCTGCGTGCCGGCGCCGACGGCTCGCAGCCGGCGAAACTGACCGTGTTCCAGAACCGTCTGTGGTTCCGCGCCGACGACGGGCTGACCGGCAGTGAACTCTGGAGCACCGACGGAACCGCGGCGGGCACCACGCTGCTGGCCGACCTTCGACCGGGCGTGGCCGGCAGCAGCCCGAGCGACCTCACCGCAGACGGATCGAGGCTCTCGTTCCTCGCTCGGCCCGCCTCGGCGACCGAACTCTACGTCACCGACGGAACCAGCGCCGGGCTCACCAGCCTCTCCAACCTCGGCGGCAATCGCCCCCCACTCACCGGCGGCGCCCCGTTCCGCGCCGACGGCGGCACGCTGTTCTTCACGGTCCAGGACTACTTCGGCATCGGCACCGAGCCCTGGGCGAGCGACGGGACGTCCGCGGGCACGATCCCGCTCGGCGATCTCTACCCCGGGCGGGGCGACGCGCGGATCGCGGAGTTCTTCGTCGAGGCAGGCACCGCCTGGTTCGGTGCCGACGACGGACTCGACGGCCTCGAACTCTGGCGCAGCGACGGCACGACCGCCGGCACCCAGAAGCTCGTCTCGCTCGAGCCGGGCGGCACCGGCAGCGATCCCCGCGGTTTCGCACGACTACCCGGAACGGCTCCGGGCTTCGTGTTCTTCGCAGGCAGTCCGGGGCGCCGCTCGCTGTGGTTCAGCGACGGCACGGCCACCGGCACCGTCGCGCTACCCGCCCGCTCCGCATTCTTCGCCAACGAGCCCTCGCCACGTCCTCGCGCCGGCGGGACGCTGGCGTTCTTCGGCGCCGACCCGGCCAGCGGTGCGCCAGGCGTGTGGGAGACCGACGGCACAGCCGCCGGGACCCGGGAACTCTGGCGCGTTCCGATACGGACCCGGTCGTCGTACCCGGTCGGGTTCGCGCGGAACGGAGGCGACGTCCTGTTCCAAGCCACGACCGAAGCGACCGGCGCCGAACTGCACGGCATGTCGATCGCCAGCGGCACGCTCCGGCTGCTGTTCGAGCTCGAGACCGGTACGGGGTCGGGCGTGCGCAGCGCGCTCACCGGGTTCGGCACCGACCTGCTGTTCCACGGCGGAGTGGCTTCCCGCGACACGTCCCTGTTCCGAAGCGACGGCACCCCGACCGGCACCGTCCGGCTGTCTCCGCCCTCGTCGCGGCCCTCCACCCTCGAAGTCGCCGTGCTGGACGACGGCAGGGCCGTGTTCGACCACGCCGACCCGAACGGTCTCGAACCCTGGGTCACCGACGGCACTCCGGGCGGCACCCTTCCGCTGGCCGACCTTTGCGCCGGCTCCTCCGACAGCCGCCCCGCGGTGTTCGTGTCGATCGGCAGCCTCGCGCTGTTCACCGCCCAGCCACCCGGATTCCGCCGCGAGCTGTACGCGACCGACGGCACGCCCGGCAATGTGACGCAGATCTCCTCCAGCAGCGGCGTGAGCGAAGTCGAGAACTTGGCGCGCTTCGGCGGACACGCGGTGTTCGCCGGCTACGTGGGCACATCGGGGCTCGAACCCTGCCTCAGTGACGGGACCGTGGCCGGCACCCGCCTGATCGCCGACCTCGAGCCAGGCTCCGTCAGTTCGCAACCGCGCGCCTTCACCGCCAGCGGCGACCGCTGCTTCTTCCTGGCCACTTCCACCGGCCTCGGCGAGGAGCTGTGGGTCACCGACGGCTCCGCCCTCGGCACGTCCTTGGTCCGCGACCTGCGCCCGGGCCCCGACGACTCCGGAGCGAGCGACCTGACTCCGCTCGGCAACGGTCGGATCGCGTTCGTGTGCGACGACGGCCTCCACGGCGACGAGCTGTGGATCTCCGACGGCACGGCGGCGGGAACCCACCTGCTCGTCGACCTCGTCCCCGGCCCGGGTTTCGGTGTGGAACGCGGCACGCTCTGGCGCGACCGCGACCGCAACCGGCTGTTCTTCGCCGCGGTCGACGGGCCACACGGCCTGCAGCCCTGGACCAGCGACGGCACCTCGGCCGGCACGCGGCCGATCGGTCGGATCGATGCAGGCTTCGGTCCCGGGATCGCAACGGTCGCGCAGATCACGCGGATCGACGACCTGTTGATGCTGTCGCTCGACGACGGCACGCACGGCGCCGAAGCCTGGTCCCTCGACCTCGGACCGCTCGACCTCGCGGACGCGAGCGTGTACGGCACCGGTTGCTCCGCGGTCGACCCGACACCGACGCTCGACGCCGACGGGATGCCGCGCCTCGGCAACCTGGGCTTCGGCTTCTACCTGCGGAACGGCACACCTCGCGCACCGGTGTCCGTGCTGTTCGCCGCGGCGCCCGCCGCTCAGCCCCTCGACGGGTGCACCGTGCTGCTGACGCCTCGCCTCCTCGTCGGCGCCGGCACCATCCTGGGCATGGACGGCACCGGCGCAGCACGGCTGCCGATCCCGAACGACCCGAGTCTGTCCGGTGTCACGCTGTTCGCGCAGGCGGTGCTCCTGAACCCCGGCGGAGCGCTGTTCGGCGATGCCGACCTGACCAATGGTGTCCAGATTCGGCTCGGGCAATGAGTCGATTGGCAGGCCCAGGCTGCGGACCCCGACTCATGTCTCCCCGGCCTCCTGCACCTGAAGTCTGTCGTAGTCCGTGCCAGGCACCAACCACGACAGATTCAAGAACGTACACCTGGTGCCAGATGAGATGAGAGGGCCGGCCGCTCCGCGCAGTCGCCCATGATGGGTGCTGCAAACCTTGTTGGAGCGACCGACCCATGAAGAAGCGTAGCGCATCGATCTCTGCCACCACCACCTCCT
>JAUILN010000009.1 GCA_030432695.1 bacterium
ACAGAAGTCAAGCAGCTGGGGCCGATGATAGTCGCAAGGCGAAAGTAGGTCAGTGCCGGAACCATACACGGGGTAACACCCGAAAGAAGAGCCCCGCAGGTCGTCGACCTGCGGGGCTTTTTCGTTTCACAGGCGGTCGTGGACTTCTGCCGCCAGGGGGGCTTCCCAGCGTCGAATCCCTGGCCCGGATGGCTGGCGTGGTCAGGCGCGAGGCTCGACCAGCTCCGCGATCAGGGCGACCCCGAAGCCGGTTCCACGGTCCTCCCGGACCGCTGGGCCGGCTAGGTCGATATGGCACCAGCGGGGTTCGTTGTTCTGCGGCAGGTGCCAGTGCACGAAAGCCGCCGCGCAGCTCGATTGAGCGTTGGAGCGATTCTTCACCGAGTTCCGCATGTCCGCGATGGGGCTTCGGAACTCGGGACGATGGAACTCAGGTGCGAATGGCAGTGGGTGGACGAGGTCTCCCGACCGACGTCCGGCGTCGACGGCCTGCCGTTCGAGGTCCTCGTCATTCGTGACCACCGCGGCGTGGTTCAGGCCGGTGGCAATCAGCTGTGCGCCCGTCAGTGTTGCGGCGTCGATGATCAAGTCCGCGCCCAGCTTGCGGCTGGCATAGCTCACGCCATCGCCGAGCAGGAGCCTGCCCTCCGCGTCGGTGTTGTTGATCTCGACCGTGAGGCCGGAATGCAGGGTAAGGACGTCGTCTGGCTTGTACGCGCCCGGGCCGATGGCGTTCTCGGCGAGACACAGCAGAAGGGACATCCGGCGTCGTGACTTGCTGGCGACCAGCGCCCGGAAGGCTCCGAGCACGGCGGCGGCGCCGCCCATGTCGCACTTCATTCCCTCCATCCCGCCGCGCGGCTTCAGGTGCAGTCCACCGGTGTCGTAGGTCACACCCTTGCCGACCAGCGCGACGTGTCCTTGGTCCGCCTTGCGAGTGGTCGGCTCGTAGCGGGCGATGAGCATCCGCGGCGCTTCGACGGCGGTCCGACCCACTGCGTGGATCCCACCGAGGCCCTCGGCGAGCAGCTTGTCACCGCGGATCTCGCGGATCGTCACGCCGGCCAAGCCCTGCAGTGCCTGGCGAGCCCGCTTCGCGAGTGCGGCGGGGTTCATGTCCGTCGGCGGATGGTCGACCAACTCCGCGGCCAGGCGGGTCGCGGTGACCGTCTCCTTCAACCGGGTGTCGGCCTGGACCGGTTCCCCGTCCCGTGTCATGGCCAGCAGTGCGAGCTTGGGAGTCGGGCCCGCGTCCGACTTCAGGTCGACGCCGGGGAACGCCCGGGACACCGCGTTATGGCTCGCCAGCGCGTGTTGGGGGGAGTCGACGATCGACAGGAACCCGAGGCGGCCGGTGTGTCTGCCGAGCGGAAGCAGGCCGCTGCGGATCGCCTCGGCGCGGGCCGGGCAGTTGTGCCTCGAGACGCCGTCGGGCAGCACGAGGACGTACAGACGCTCGGGTCCGTCCTCGAGCCGAGTCGTAGCGAGACCCGTGGTCGTGGACCGGCCGATCTCGTCGGCCAGGTCGAGCGCCGCGGCTCGGACGTGTTCAGGCAGGCCGCGCAGAGCCTTGCTTCGTGCTGAGAGGGCCGCCGCGGGGGCGACGATCACGAACTCGTCGAGGCTGCGCAGCAGCGTGGCGACGTTGCGGGGGTGGGTGATCTTGATCACACCCGGAGTATTGCGGCAGGGCCGCGTCGTCTCCAGGGCCGGAGCCATGCTCGTGCGATGCCGAGCACCCCCGATCTCGATCAGTCGATCTTCACCCGTCGTCCCGGCGGAAGACTGCGCATCGGTGCGTTGACACCGGGGTCGGGGAGGACCGCGAGGTGGAAGAACAGATCGAGGCCCGACAACGCCGGGTCGTTGGGCAGGGGGATGCGCAATGACTGTCCATTCCGCAGCGGTGTCCCTAGCTGCAGGAGGACTCGAGGATCGCCGTAGAGCTTGCTGCCGTCCGGGAGGACCCGCGGGAACTCGACCCACGGGGCGAACAAGACCACCCCCGAGAGACCCGCGGGGAGATCGACGGTGAGGTTCAACACTTGCCCCGGCCTGGGCTGCAGGGGGGTCGCTTCGAAGGTTCCGAGATGGGCGGTCGCCCGTGGATTGCTCTCGGTCGTCCCGATTCCCAGCGACGTGCCCGCCCGGTGGCAGGCCCGCAGATCGACGCTCCCGGTCCCGGGCGGTGCCGCACCCACCACCGAGCCCCCCACCAACCGCGTCTCTTCGATCGTCAGCGGCGCCGCTCCGAGCCCGCCGACCACCCTGGTCCCCTCGAGGACGCAGCTCTCGATCCGTGCCGGTCCGCCCAGATCACCGTGGAAGGCGAGCGACGAGCCGCTCCGGACGTGGTCGTTGGAGAGCGTCACCGAACCCGTGCTGTCGAAGCCGAACGATGCGGCGCCTTCGAGCCGACCATCGCGGAACTCCAGTTCCAGTCGCTGGCCCGGGCCGCCCAGATCCATCGCCAACCCTCCGGGGGCCGAGAACTCGCTCGCCTCGATCAGGGCGATGGAGCGCGCCATCGCATCACCTGCGAACCGCAGCGCGGTTCCGGATCCCGCGTCGACCCGGACGTGTCGCAGCTCCACCGTCAGTTGGCGTCCCGGCCCGCTGCCCACCCGGTCGATCGCCAGTCCCGATCCGACCTGCAACATCGCGAGGCGCTCCCCGTAGATCGTCGCGAAGCCGCCGGGTCCGAACACGGCGTCGACGCCGTGCGCGCAGCCCAGGAACTGCGTATCCGACAGGAGTTCGATCTGGTTCGACCGCCCCGGATCAGAGTCGTCGAGGACCAGGCCGCGCGCCAGGTCGCGGAACGTGCAGCCCGAAAGCTGCAGGCGGCCGTTGCCGCCATTGCCGCGGAACGCCACGCGCATCCCACCGACCCCCTGTCCGACGAACTCCACGTTCTCGACCAGTGTCCCGAACAGCGTGTCCCGCTGGGTCAGCTGGATGCCGTACTCCCCACCCCGCAGCCGGAGGTTGGCGAAGTCCACGAAGTCGCTGTCGGCGACGATTCCCCGGGTGTCGCCGAGCTCGATGGTCACGACGCCGCCGCTGCCGCTGATCTTGAAGCCGTGGTTCGTGTCGACGATCACCGGCAGGTCCCGCTCCATCGTGAGCGTCGAGACCACCGAGGCATCGATGTCCGCCCAGGCGATGTCGCCGCCGAAGCCGGCAAGCTGTGCCAGCTCCTCCTGCGACAGGCTGTTCTCGTCGAGGTCCCGGTTGGTCAGCAGGATCGCTTCGCGCAGCGACAGCAGCCGGTCCCCCAGGACACCGTGCGACCGGGAGTCGTTGACGCGAGCCTGCGAGTGGATCGGCGCAACCGCCTCCCAGCCGCTGCGAGCCATCTGCGCGGCGCAGTGGGGAACGAGCAGGAGGAGTGCGGAAGCGGTACGGAGGGGAGCTGGCAGCATCGGTGCAACGGGCGGGGGAGGGCGATCGGGCAGCCCCTCCAGAATGCAGGTGGTTTGCCCGACACGGAAGTCCCACGCGGGCTCCCCGCGGCGCGATGCCGGGTCATGTGCGCTTGCGCTGCCGTTTCCGGGGTCTCGACCCGGTGTCGTGCCGCTGGCCGTGCTCCGTCGGCAGGATCGGGACTTTGAAAGTCCGGCTCCCGCTCGGCCCTGACCCGGGATGCGACTCGCCCACACGATGCTGCGCGTCCGGGACCTGGACGCCGCCCTCACCTTCTACACCGGCTTCCTCGGCCTCCGCGAGGTGCGCCGCAAGCCGATCGGCGAGGAGGCCACGCTGGTGTTCCTCACCGACGAGGCCGGCCACTACCACCTCGAGCTGACCTGGAACCACGACGGCCGCGACTACGAACTCGGCACCCAGTTCGGTCACGTCGCCTTCCACGTCGACGACCTCGAAGCCGTGGTCGCGGAGGTCGAGGCGGCTGGCCGTTGGTATCGACGGAGCAAGCCCGAGTCCTCGTCGCGCTACATCTTCGTCAAGGACCCCGATGGCTACGACGTCGAGATCATCGAGCGTCGACCGGACGCCGGCTGACCGGACGCCAGGCCGCGCTCACCACTGTCGGCCGCGGATCTTCACGGCGCGCACCAGCCGGTCCGTCGACTGCAAGACCTTGCGCCGGATGTCGGCCGACCAGCCAGCGTGCGCGGCCAGCGCCGCCTCGACCTTCGCCAGCGCCGTCGGACTCGAGTGCGCGTTGACGAACGCGTCGACCCAGGCCGGCATGAAGAAGATCCGGCGGTGTGCCTTCACGTGTTCGACCGCGTCGAGCGCTCGCTCGAGGTAGGGCAGCGTCAGAGCCTCCTGACCCGGCCAGTGGAACGTGGTCAGGGCATCGCGCACCCAGGCCTCCGGCGGACCGTCCTGCGCCAGGAAGCCCTCGAAGTAGCGGGCCTTGGTCTCGGCGTCCGCCGCCGCAGCTCCGGCGACGTACATCTCCCGCGCGATGTCGACGTCCTTCGGGGTTCGCTCCGCCTCCCGCGTGACGGCCTCGGCATCGCCCGCGGCCAGGAGCGCCGCCGCCGCCGCGAACCGATCGCGCGGGCCGAGCTCGGTGCCCGGCAGCGCCCGTTCGCCGTCGAGGATCTCCCGGACCCGCTGCAGCGTGCGCGGCGAAGCAGACGTGCGGACCAGGAAGCGGAACGCCTCGAGCGCCACCTCTTCGCGACCGGCATCGATCTGCTGCCACAACAGGCCCTCCGTGGCGGTGGCCAGATCGTCCCGTGATTCACCCGCCGTCCACCGCTCGAGAACGGGGCGCAGCATGCCGAGGATCCACACGAACGACTCGGGATCCGCCTCCTGGCGGAGCGCTTCGATCAGCAGGCGACCGTGCCGGCCCGGGTCGAGTTCCGCTTCACGAACGCCCTGGTGCAAGGAACTCAGCGCGGCTGCGCGAACGAGCGGGTCTTCGAGTTCGGTGACGTGCTCACGCAGCCAGTTCGCCGAGGTGTCGTCGACCAGGAACTGGCCGTAGGCCACGTCCGAGGGATTGAGCAGCACCGCAGCCGGTGTCTCGCGTCCGACCAGTTCGGGGATCGTCACGCGGTGGCCATCGACCGCGAACCGCTCGCTGTTCCCCCGACCGTCCTCGCCGATCAGCAGCACGTCGAGGACCAGCGGCCACGCCTCGGCCTCCGAAGCCGCGTTCTCCTGCACGATGTCGAATCCCGCGATGCGTTCGCCGGAGGCATCGCGGGTCCACTCCGCGCGCACCCGCGGCATGCCCTGGCCGAGGATCCACGCCTCGGTCCAGCGGGTTCCGCGGAGACCGCTCGCCTCGCGAAGCGCCGCGACCAGATCGCGCCAGTCGGCATTGCCGAACGCGTGCTCCTGCACGAACAGCCGGAGGCCGTTGCGGAACGGCTCCCGCCCGAGCCGCTCCTCCAGCTCGCGCAGCACCGCCGGCGCCTTGTCGTAGACGATCGCCCCGTAGACCGACTTCGCATCGGCGAGGTTCTCGAGCTCCTGGTAGATCGGCGTCGTGCCCGGCGTGCTGTCGACCGCGTACGCGGCCGGCTTCACCCGCTGCAGAAACCGCAGCCAGGCCTTCCGTTCCGGCTCGAGTTCCTCGATCAGCCGGTAGCCGAGCAGCGTCGCGAAGCCCTCCTTCAGCCACAGGTCGTCGAACCAGCGCATCGTCACGAGGTTGCCGAACCACTGGTGCGCGACCTCGTGGTAGATCAGCGCGCTGCGGCGCACCTGCTCGCTGATGGTCGGCGCGACCGGGAACACCAGTGCGTTCTCCCGATAGAAGATCGCGCCGGCGTGCTCCATGCCTCCGTAGGGAAAGCCGGGCACCAGCACGACGTCGAGCTTGCCGAACGCGTAGGGGGCATCGAACCAGGTGCCGAGCCACGCGACCGCGTCGCGGTGCATGCCGAACAGCGTGTCCGCCTCGAACCGATCGCGCTTCGAGGCTCGCAGATAGGCGCGCATCGGCCGCGGCGAGGATCCGTCACCGATCGGGACCGCGGCGGGGTCCTCGACCACCGCGAACGGACCGGCCGCGAACGCGAACAGGTAGGTCGGCAACGGCGGCGTGTCCGCGAACGCGAACAGCAGACGGCCGTCGTCGGTGCGCCGCGGAGGCTCGGGGTATTCCACGCGCTCGGGATCGTTGACCTCGTCGCCGTTGGCGATCGCGACCCAGCCCTCGGGGGTCATGAGCTGCAGGCCGAACACCGCCCGCAGGTCCGGCTGGTCGAAGCAGGGGAACAGGCGGTGCGCGTCGGCCGGGACCAACAGGGAGTAGAGGTACTCGGCATCGTCCGCCGCGTCGACGTAACGGGTCAGCGCGGTACCGGTCCTGGCGACCGTGGTGCGGAACCCGATCTCGATCACGTTGCCCTGGTCGACCAGCATCTCGCCTGGCAGGATCACGTGGTCGTGCGCCATCGCGAGTTCTCCGGCGAGTTCGAGACCGTTGATCCGCAGGTCGTCGATGCCGGCTCCCGCGAAATCGAGCACCAGCGGTGCCTGTCCAGCCCCCTGCGCCTCGGTCAGCTCGAAGCGGATCCTCGCCGTCCCCACGACTTCCGAAGCACCGTCTCGCAGGTCGAAGGACAGGTCGTAGCGGAGTTCGCTGATCCGATCGGTCCGCTGGCGGGCCAGGTCGCGTGAGATTCCCGGTCCGGGTTCCTGGGTGGCGGCGGAGAGCATCAGCAGGGCGGGGACGATCCGCGGGAGCAGTCCCATGCTCGACAGGATAGCGTCAGTCGCGCTTCCTACCGCCACGCCGGGCGCCCTTGCGACCGGGTCGGTAGCCGACCGATCGTGCCGTGCCGGCCTCGTCCGCGTGGACGTAGCTGGCGTCGCCGAGCCCGTCGTTGGCGCCCTTGCGTCGGGCGTCCAGCGCGGCCTTCGGCGGCCTGGCAGGGATCAGGCACAGATCGCCATCGCCGATCAGGTCGCCGCGTCCGTGGTCCAACAGCGCCTTCCGCACCACGAACCAGTTCTCGGGTCGGAAGAACTGCATCAGCGCGCGCTGCACCACGCGGTCCTTCAGCTTCTTCACCGTGTCGACCGGCCGCATGGTCATCGGGTCGATCCCCGTGAAGTACATGCAGGTGGCGATGTCCATCGGGGCGGGGATGAAGTCCTGCACCTGCCGTGGTCGGTAGCCGCGCTGCTTCAGGAACACCGCCAGTTCGATCATCTCGGGCACGCCCGAGCCGGGATGGCTGGCGATGAAGTACGGCACCAGGTACTGCTCCTTGCCCACCCGCCGCGAGGCTGCACCGAAGCGCTCGGCGAACTCGTCGAACGAGTTGTTGACCGGCTTCTTCATCAGGCCGAGCACCTTGTCGGAGACGTGCTCGGGCGCGACCTTGAGGTGCCCGCCGACGTGGTGCTGCGCGAGTTCCTCCAGGTAGGTCTCGTCGCGCGCCGCGAGATCCATCCGGATCCCCGACGCGACCTTCACCGACTTCACGCCGGGCACCGCCCGCGCCGCCCGCATCAGCTCGACCAGCGGCCCGTGGTCGGTGCCGAGCAGCTTGCAGATCGTCGGATGCACGCAGCTCAGCCGCCGGCACAGTCGCTCCACCTCGGGGCGCGTGCAGCGCATCCGGTACATGTTCGCGGTCGGTCCACCGATGTCGCTGACATGGCCCTTGAAGTCCGGCGCCGCCGCCATCTGGCGGATCTCGCCGACCACCGACTCCTTGCTCCGGCTCTGGATGATGCGGCCCTGGTGCATCGTGATCGAGCAGAAGGTGCACCCGCCGAAACAGCCGCGCATGATCGTGACCGAGTCCTTGATCATCGAGTGCGCCGGCACCGCCTCGGCGCCGTAGCGCGGGTGGGGGAGCCGCGTGTAGGGCAGGCCGTAGACCCGGTCCATCCCGGCCTCGTCGAGCGGCAGGCCCGGCGGATTGATCACCACGGTGCGGTCACCGTGCCGCTGCAGCAGGCGCCGGCCGTTGAGCGGACTGGTCTCGTCGTGCAGCAGCTTGGTCATCCGGGCGAACGGCAGGCCGCCGTCGACCAACTCCTCGAAGCCCGGCAGCTCGATGTCGCGTCGGTCCTCGGATGCCTCGTGCCAGGAGTGATCTGGCAGCTCCTCGCGGGCACCCTTCAGCCACGCCACGCCGCGCAGGTCGCGTAGCGCGGTCACGTTCTCGCCTGCTTCGAGTCGTCGCGCCGCCTCGACGATGACTCGCTCGCCCATCCCGTAGGCCACCAGGTCGGCCTTCGACGACACCAGGATGCTCGGCCGCACCTTGTCCGACCAGTAGTCGTAGTGCGCGATCCGACGCAGCGAAGCCTCCACTCCGCCGGCGACTACCGGCACCCCGCCGAACGCCTCGCGGCAGCGCTGCACGTAGACGTTGGTGGGCCGGTCGGGGCGCAGGCCGATGCGACCGCCAGGGGAGTAGGCGTCGTCGTTGCGCCGCTTCCGATTGGCGGTGTAGTGGTTGATCATCGAGTCCATGTTCCCCGCGCTCACCCCGAAGAAGAGGCGGGGGCGGCCGAACTGGCGGAACGCGTCGGCGCTGTGCCAATCCGGCTGCGGCAGGATCGCGACCCGGTAGCCCTCGGCCTCGAGCACGCGGCCGAGCAGCGCCATCGCGAACGACGGGTGGTCGACGTAGGCATCGCCGCTGACGAGGACCACGTCGACCTCGTCCCAGCCGCGCGCGCGCATCTCCTCGGCGGAGGTCGGCAGGAAGGCGCTGGTCGGCACGGGCGCGGAGGAACAGGACGGCTCGGACATCGGGGCGGCCGTCGTACGCCCCATCTCCGCTGCCGGCAAGCGCCAACGGTGGACCACGCCGAGCTGGAACTGCGGCGCTGGCCGGGGCTACGCTGAGCGTGATGCACCAGCCCCGTCCCTCTTGCGACTCCCACACCCTGCCGGGTCTCCTGCTCTGCGGCCTCCTCGCCGCCTGCAGCAGCGAGGCGATCCCGACCGGCCCGGATTCACCGCAGGGCGCCGCCGAGGCCATCCTCACCGCGATGGACGCGGGCGAGCCGCAGAAGGTCTGGGATGCGATGCCGCCGAGTTGGCAGAACGACGTCCAGGCGTTGCGCGACCAGCTCGCGACCCAGGTCGATGCAGGTCTCTACGACAGTGCCGTGGCGACGGCCAACAAGGCGATGGAGGTGCTCGACCAGAAGCGCGAGATGGTGAAGGGCCTGCCGATGATCAACCCCGCGATGCGGGGCCAGATGGATGCGCCGTACCAGGCCTCGCTGGACATGCTCCGCGACCTTCTCGCGAGCCCGCTGGCCAGCCATTCCGGCCTGCAGAACCTCGATGTCCGGAACTTCCTCGAGACCACCGGGGCGTCGCTGATCAAACGCGGTCGAGCCGCCGCCGCGCTGGTGCCGATGATCCCGCAGCCGCCGGACCTGGAGAACGTCGACTTCCAGTTCCTGGACCAGGAGGGCGACCGGGCGTTGATCGCGATGAGCCATCCGGACGGACGGCTGGAAGAGGAGATCATGAAGCGGGTCGAGGGTCGCTGGGTTCCGGAGTCGCTCGCGAACGACTGGACTCGGCAGATTGCCGCCGCTCGCCAGTGGATCTCCACGTTCCTCGCCTTGCCCGCAGAGCAGGTCGCGGCGCAGCAAGCTCGCCTCGACAAGTCCCGCCGTTTTCTCGACGCCCTGCTCCTGGCCAAGAACCAGTTCGAGTTCGAGGCCAACTTCGGCAACCTGCTGGGCGTCTGGCGGTGATTCCGGCGGTTCAGAACGGATAGCCCACGCTCAGGTGCGTGGTCCATTCGCGCTCTCCTGACATCCTGTCCGGGTTCCAAGCCCCGTCGACCCGCACCGGCCCGATCGGCAACGCCAGCCGTAGGCCAGCGCCGAGCCCGTAGCGCATCCGGCTGAAGCCGAAGTCGTTGGCGCTGGAGCCGATGTTGCCCGCATCGACGAACAACGCACCCTCGAGCGTGCCCACCAACCGTGCCCGGAGTTCCGCAGCCAGCACGTTGCGGAACTCACCGCCGGTAGGTTGGCCATTGACGTCCTTCGGTCCGAGCTGGAACTCACGGAACGACCGGACCGTGTTCTCGCCGCCGTTGTAGAACCGCTCGGGCAGCGGGATCTGGTCGGAGCTCTCCGCCGGCCACAGGATGCCGTGGTCGCTGCGCAGCGCCAGGATCACCTCTTCGGAGAGCGGCAGGTAGGCACTCGCCGTGACGCGGGTGCGCAGGAACTCGATCGACGCCCCGAACGACGGGTCCATCACGTCGAGCTTGGCATTGAGCAGGAATCCGCCGCGCGGGTAGATCAGGCCTTCGCGCGTGTCGTAACGCGCCTCGACGAACACGTTGCCCTCGGTGTAATCGTCGATGTCGGCCCCCGGCGTGAGCACGTCGCTCGAGGTGTTGGTGTGCAGCCGCAGCGAGTAGCCGACTCGGCCGACCACACGCTCGAACAGCTCGCGACGCAGCGCCAGCGTCCCACCCCAGGCCTCGTCCTCGAAGGTCGGCTGCTCGCGGCGGTACGCGTCACCGCTGATCGAGAACAACGTGTCGGTGCCGAGGAAGCGGGGATCGTTCAGCGTGATGATGCCGCGCTCCCCGCGCTGGCTGATCCGGCCCTCGACCGCCAGGTCGCGTCCGGTGCCGAACACGTTGGCCTCCTCGAAGCGTACCTTGCCGCGGAGCCGCTCGTAGCTGCCGTACCCCGCCATGACCTCCACCGTTCGCGACGGCTCCTCGCGGATCTTGACGACCATCCGCGTCGGCCGAGCCCCGTCGGCGTCGGGTTCGGCCTCGAGGTCGACCTCCGGATCGATCTCCACGGTCCGGAACAGGCCCGTCACGTAGAGGGCGCGCAGCGACCGATCGACCGCGGCGCCGCTGTAGAGATCACCCTCGGCGAACTCGAGCCGGCCCAGTACCACGCCGGGTAGCGTCCGCACCAGCCCCTCGAGCTCGATCTCGGTGATCCGTGCCCGCACGCCGGGAGTGCCGTGGATCAGCACCGAGACGGTGTGGGCCTCGTCGTCGCGGTGCAGCTCGGCGCGCACCGTCGCCCGCGGGTAGCCGGCGTTGCGCAGGCCGGCCAGGCTCGCCGACCGATAGGCCTCGATCGTCGCGGTCGCCGCCGGCGTGCCGGTCTCGAGCACCGGCCGGTCTGCCGCTGCGAGGATCGCTTCGATCTCCGGCCCGACCCGCGCTTCGCCGACGCGGTACCGCGCGCCGATCTCGGCATCGATACGGAACGACACCTCGCTGGCGTCCTCGGAGTAGTCGTACTCCGGTCGGGACACGTCGGCGTCGAGGTAGCCGCGGCTGATCAGGAACACCTGGATCGCGTTGGCGAACGCCTTGACGTCGCTCTCCACGAACAGGGGATCGCCGAAGCCGAGCGTGCCCGAGGCCCGTCGCAGCCAGAGCGCCAACACCTCCCGCTGATGCACGTCCCCGTCGAGCTGGTCGAGCCATGGGAGCAGCGGCTCGCTCCGGACCGTGGTCTGCACGCCCTCCTCGATCGCGAAGGTCACCAGCCGGTCCGGTGCATCCGCGGCTGCCTCAGGGTCGGGCCCGATCCGTGGGGTGATCCGGGCCGAGGCGAAGCCCTCGCGGCGGTAGCGGTCCTCGAGGTCCAGTGCGGCGTCCTGGAGTGTCGCCTGCGATTCGGGTGCGCGCGACAGGTCGTAGAGCCGGTCCTCGATCGCACGGAGCAGGCGGAAGGTCGCGAGGGACTCCACTCCCTCGAACTCGACCCGGATCGGTGTGCCTTCCGGGCCGTTCTCCTCCACGGGTGTCGCGACGAATCGGTCCGTCTGGAACAGCGAGCAGCTGCTGCAGGCCAGGAGCAGCAGCACTGCGACGAGCCGCTCGATGGCTCGTCCCGTGTTCGGTGGGACCCGGTGAGCCGGGGGTGACGGGCTCAGAACCGCACCCTCCACACCAGTCCCATGTTGTAGTCCTCGTAGACGTCGCGTTCGCCGCGCAGCGCGAACTGTCCGTCCTTCTCCAGATCGAAGTCCACGGTCAGGGACTCGACGCCGTTCCGGCTGATCTCGCGGCCGCTGTAGAAGTGGAACCGGTCGATCCAGGACTCACCGCGCTCGGTGCTGTCGCTGCCGAAGTAGAACTCCAGGATCTCCTGGGCGACGTAGCCGCCGACCATCGTCGCTCGCCCCTGGAGCCCCTGTTGCTGCAGCGTGTCGGGGAGCACGCCGGTGGTCACCAGGACGTAGAGCTCCTCCTGCGTGAGCGGCGGCATCGAGGTGAGCAACAGCTCGACATCGTCGATGCGGCCGCTGGCGGTGGCGCGCACGTCGATGCCGTGGCGGCGCGCCGTGGCATTGACCAGTACGTCGGGATGCCGGGTCTGGGTCGGTTCGAAGGTCACCAGCGCCTGGGTCACGTCGAGCGTCAGGGCGGGCAGTCGCAGCACGCCGTCCCGTGACCGGATCGCACCCTGCAGGGTCGGGGCGTTGCCCGTGCCGCCGAGCTTCAGTGCCGCGTCGAGGTCGACGTCGAGCACGTGGCTGACGATGCCGATCGGCTCGTTGGTGCGCAGATCGACGTCGAACCGGATCGCCGAGCCGATCGGCTCGGGAATCGAGAACAGATCGATTCCGGAGGTCGCCGCGACCCCGCCCTGACGCGCCAGATCCGGGACCAGCGAGATGCGACGGATCACGCGGCCCGACAGCAGCTCGACCTTGCCGGTCAAGTCCACGCCGGCGTCGATGCTTCCCACCGCGAGCAGTTCGGCATCGGTGCGGAACTTGATCCCGGTGGCGCGCAGGACCAACGCATCGTCGGCGAGGAACTTCGCCTCCAGACGTGCGGTCCGCCACGTCTCGAACAGGTCGGCCTCGGCCGGGTCGTCGGCGATGGCGCTCCAGGTCGCGTCGAGGCGGACCTCCCCGACTGCACCGAGGCGGCCCCGCAGGTTGCGGATCGCCACCTTTTCGCGTCGCAGGGACACGTCACCGCTCAGCTCGTCGAGGCTCGGCACGTCCGGGTGGAGCTTCAGCTGCACCGAGCGCAGCGTGAGGTCGACCTCCGGCTGCGGCTCGCCGACGGTGCCACCGAGGACGGCGCTCAGTGCGACCCGTCCGCTGGCGGCGCCGACGTCGCCGAGCAGCGCGGGGGGCAAGGTTGCCAGGTCGAGCGAGTCGGTGTCGATCCGCCCCTCGATGCCGGCGCCGGCCAAGTCGCCTCGTAGCAGGCTCTCGGGAGTGGCGCGGAGCTTCACCGTGCCACGGACCTCGCCACGTGGCGTGTCCACGCTCAGTCGGTCCAGGTCGATTCCCGCCGCGGTCCAGCGGGCCCTGCTCCGGAGCTTCGTCGGACCGACCTCGTTCAGCAGCAGCTCGGCGCTCGCGGTGAGCTCGAGGTCGCTCGCCGATCCGTCGAGACCCACCAGGCCCGCCTCGTAGCGGAATGGCAGGGTGCCGTGCCAGTCGAAGCTGGCCGTCGGCTGGTCTGTCTCCGTGCCGAGTCGCGCGCTACCGATCAGCGCGATCGCCTCGCCGGGTCGCAGGTCGAGCGTCGACTCGAAGCGGAGCGGATCGTGGTTCGGAGGTCCGACCCCATCCGGCCAGCCGAGACCCAGGGTCTGCACGGCGTCGTTCAACCGACCGGACAGCCGCGCGTCGACACGCGGAGCCGCGAGTTCCCCGGAGACCTCGACCTGCGCCGTGCCCTGGCCTCCTCGCGGCACGTCGGGGACGAACACCGTGAACAGGCTGGTGTCTCGGATGGTGAGGTCGAGCGTCGCGGCGACCCGGGGTGAACCGAGCAGGTCGTCGAGGGAGCCCGAGCCGCGGGCCCGCACCACGCCGTCGACCTGCAGGTCGTCGACCGCCAGGTTGCGGCCGTCGAAGCGGACCGTGGCCGAAGCGCGTCCGTCGGGCAGATCCACCGCGGCGAGTCGTGGGACCCGCAGGCGAGCGACCCCGGTCGGCGGGGCCGTTCCGCTCCAGCGGCCGTCGGCGTCGAGCAGGACGCGCACCGGCTCGGCGCGGTCGAGCAGCGGGTCATCGACGCCGAAGGCCCTGGCGAGCTTGGCGTCCACGGTCGCATCGAGGGCCAGCGACAGCGGGCGGGTCCCGTCGGTGGAGGGGCGTCCGAGCGCGAGGTCGGCAACCAGTCGGCCACCGGCCTCGTCGATCTCCGACCGAAAGCGATCGATCCGCAGGGCGACCGCGCCTTCGGGGATGCCGTCTTCGGCGATGGTCACGGCCCCCTCGAGCGAGGTCGGCCCGAGATCGAGGGCGTCCAGGCCGAGGTCCACGCCGAACTCGTCGAGCCAGGGGCCGGTGCGTCCGACCAGGGTGAGCGCCGCCTCGGCACTGCGAACGTCGTCGGCCTCGTCGAGCGTGAGTGCGACCGAGCCGGTCACGTCGACGCCGTCGCTGGCCTCGGCCCAGGCGATCGGTCGTGCGTCGAGGACCGTGGCCGACTCCAGGGTGATCGTGCGCCCGCGGAGCTGGGCGGAACCGGTAAGGCTTTCCCAGGCGTAGCCGAGTGCGCGGCCTCGGCCGAGCTCGAGGGTGCCCTCGAGTTCGGGTGCCGCGAGCGTGCCGCGGGCGGTCACGCTGGCCGCGCCGCCTTCGACCACCAAGGTGTCGTCCGGCAGGTCGAGGGCCAGCGGGATGCTGCGCGGTTCGAGCAGCTCCAAGCGGCCGCGGATCTCACCGCTCTCCGTCAGGGCACCGGTCTCGGTGCGCGGCAGCTGGCCACCGCGGAGCGTCAGCAGCAGGCCCGGCGCGGACAGCGCTCCGCTGGCGAGCACCAAGCGGTCCGGATCGAGGCTGGCACGGACGCGGCCGCGCACCGCGGCGATCTCGTCGGCCCAGTCGACCGGGAACTGCGGTCGCCAGGGTGACAGGTCGCGGATGTCGACCGCGAGGTGGGCGGTGACTCCCGAGGGGTGGAAGGGGCGCAGCGGCACCACCACGCCATCGGCCTCGACCAGGACACCGGGGGCGTCGACGTCGATGCTGCCGGCGGCCCGGTCCGGGCCGATGCGGAACCCCATCATGAGGCGGCCGGGCCCGCGGTCGGTCACTTCGCCGTCGCGCCAGGCCAGGGAGCCGCGCGCCGCCTGCCGGTCGAGTTCGGCGTCGACGGCCAGGGTGCCGCCGGTGGTGATCGGCTCGAGGCCGAGCAGGACGGTGACGCGCTCCGGGTCGGTCAGCTCGCCGCGCAGTTGCAGCGCCGTGCCGTCGAGCTGGGCACTCGCCGCCAGGGTCACGCCGTCGCCCAGGAGGCTGACCCGGCGCTCGCGTGCCAGGGGTCCGATGCGCAGCGAGAGCGGGCCCCGGTAGAAGGTCTGCGCAGCACTGGCGACCACCAATTCGCGGACGTCGATGCGGGAGCCGGCCGGGGCCAGCTGGAGGTACGGGGCGACCAGTTCGAGGATCTGGGCAGGGTCGAACGGCTCACCGGGCTCGTCGGTCGGTACGTTCTCGCTTCCGTTGGGGATGCCGATCTCGATCCGGTCGGCGCGCAGCTGCACGCCGCGGAGGCCTTCGAGGTCGCCGCCGAGCAGTCGGCCCAGGTCGATCTCGGCCTGCACGTGGGCTTCACGGATCTCGCGCAGCACGCCTTGCCCCGCCGACACGCCGACGTGATCGACTTCCACCTCGAACGAACCGATCCGCTCGATGCCGCGCAGGGTGAGGTGGTCGAACGAGACCTCGGCCTCGAGCAGATCGGCGAGCAGCGGCTGGGCGATGCGCTGGGCGAGCGGGGCGATCCACGCCGCGCGGGCCAGCCAACCGATCTCCAGGAGGACGACCGCGAGGAGCAGCACGGCCAGGACGAGCCGCAGGATGCGGGTCATCCGTCCGCGGCGTTTCGCTGGCTCGTCGCCAGGCTCGGGGGCGGCCGACATGCGTGCCTATAGGAACGTTCCGTAGTCGATCGGCAACCCTGTGCCGCCGATCCTTCCCGGTCGGCACTCCGGAGTGCTCGGGCATGCACGGTCGGGTCGCTATCCGGACCCCTTGTCGGCTGCGGTCTCTTCCGCGAACGGGACCGGCTGCGGGGCGGTACGCAGCGAGTTCGCGCCGTCCGCTCCGGGAATGGGCAGGAGCGCGCGGATCGGGAACGGCTCCGACACGGCCGGCGGAACCCGATCCGGTCGGTCGGGCCGTGCGACGGAGACGCTGGCGCGGGAACCGTCGGCGTAGCCGACCGCGAACCGATCGGTCCCTTCGATCGCCGCGAGCGACAACGCCGAGGCGTCGTGCGGAGCCGTGCTACCGAGCAGGCGTCCGTTCACCGCGTGGAATCGGACCCGGCCGTCGAGTGCGGCACTGGCGAGGACCTCGCCGTCGTCGCTCCAGCACAGCGCCTCGATGCCCGCGCTGTGGTCGCGGAGCACCCGCACCGAGCCGTCGCTGGTCGTGACGAGCCGGATCTCGGAGTCGAGTCCGGCTGACGCGACGAGGTGGCCGCGTGGATGGAAGGCGACCGCGCGGCACGCGCCGCCATGGCGGGTCAGCACCGTGGCGCGTGCGAACTCCTCGCCCTCGACGCCGACCACCCGACCGTCGGCGAGACCCATGATGCAGTGCTCGGGTCGGCCCGGCCGGAGCGTGACGGCCTCGACCACGCAGTCGGCGATCACTCCGACGGGACCGGCGCGCAGCGGGTCGCCGGACAGGCGGACGGCGGAGCCGCCCTCGCCCGGCGTGCCACCGGCCAGCACCACGGCTCCGCTGTCCGCATCGCGTGCCGCGGCGAAGACCCGGAACGGTGCCGCATACGCGGGGAACTCTGCGGTGCCGTGCGGGTCGCGTGGCTTCCACAGCCCACGCTGGTCGACGGACCAGATGCCGCGGTCCGGGGCCTCGCCCGCGTCTTCTGCGGACTCGGGATCGGCGGGGCCCGCCCACCAGAGTGCGATCCAGTCGGTCCGCGGCCGAGGTCCGCGTGGCGCGTCGGGCTCCGACGGTGCGCGAGGTGCCGGGGCCGAGCAACCGGCGATCGACGCGGCGAGCACCGAGAGCAGCGTTGCGCCGCGGCTGGTGATCGTCACGCCAGCGCTCCCGCGATCACCCGGCCGCCGCGTGCCACCACCGGCACCGGCCGGCCGTCGTCGGTGTGCAGAGGCTCGTCGGTCGGCACGCCGAGGACCTCGCAGAGCGTCGCGTAGAGATCCGCGGGCGACACCGGGTCCTCCGCCGGTTCCTCTCCCCGTGCGTCGGTGGTGCCGACCACCGAGCCGCTCGCGATTCCGGCGCCCGCAAGGAGCACGCTCTGCGCCCGCGGCCAGTGGTCCCGGCCGCCGGCCGGATTGAGGCGGGGGGTGCGACCGAACTCGCTGGCCACGCAGACGGTGACGCGTTCGTCGAGGCCTTGGTCGCGCAGGTCGTCCAGCAACGCCGCCATCCCCTGGTCGAGCGCCTCGAGCTTCGGCGGAAAGCCGTAGGTCATCGCACGAGCGATGTTCTGATGGTGGTCCCAACCGCGGTCGCGGACCACCGTGACCCCGACGCCGGCCGCCGCCAGGCGGCGCGCCAGCAGCAGCGACTGGCCGAGCGTGTTGCGGCCGTAGCGGGCCCGGATCTCGGCGGACTCCCGGTGCAACTCGAAGGGTGCGCGGGCTTCGGGATCCGCGGCGAGCTGGTGGACCCGCGCCACGGCTGCGTCGCGGGCCTCTTCGTCCGCGGAGCGCGGCGCGCCGTCGAGGCGGTCGAGCAGCGCGGCGAGTTCGGCCGTGGTCGCCGCGTCGGCCGGCGGCGTCAGGTCGCGGACCCGGAAGTCGGCGCGCCGCGGGTCGCCGCCGGTGGCGAACGGCGCGTGGCGACCCGGTAGGAAGCCGGCGCCGCCGTACTGCGGTGGCTCGGGGATCGTCACGTAGCGCGGCAGGGCGGCAGCCGGTCCGAGGGCCGCGGGTAGACGGGCGTTGGCGACCGCGCCGAGGCTCGGGTACTCGAGGACCGCCGACGGTCGGTAGCCGGTCAGCAGCACGTGGCTGCCGCGGTCGTGGTTGCCGTCGGCGTGGGTGAGCGAGCGGATCAGCGTGCAGCGGTCGAGGCGGGCGGCGAGCTGCGGCAGGTGGCTCGAGACGAACGTCCCATCGATGACGCCGCGGATCGATCCGAGGTCGCCACGGATCGCGGCCGGCGCCTCGGGCTTGGCGTCGAAGGTGTCGAGGTGCGACATTCCGCCGTCGAGCCACAAGAGGATCAGCGAGCGGGCGGGCGACCGACGCGGAGCCGTGCGCAGGTCCGGCCAGCCGCGCGCGGCGAACGGTAGTGCAGCGAGACCTCGGAGGACCTCGCGCCGCGACGGACAGGGCATGCCGGGATCGATGGGGGCGGTCATCGCAGCGAGGTTCCTTCGCGCGAGGCGAGCAGGGCGTGGGCGAGCCGGTGGAGGAAGGCCCGCGGGTCGGCGGCGGCGGTGAGCCGTGGCAGCAGGGCCTCGATCTCGGCGTCGCTCGGAGCGCGCGACAGACAGGCGACGAACAGGCCTTCGAGGCGCGCGCGGTCGTCGGTCTCGAAGTCCACCAGCGCGTCGACCAGATCGCCGCCGCCGCGGTCGCCGTGCAGCGTCTGCACGATCTCCGCGCCGTGCCAGCGCGCGAGCTCGAGACTCAGTGGACTCTGGGCTTCGTCGGTCGGCGGTGCCAGCGGCTCACGGCCGAGCACGCTGGCGACGCAGCGCTGCCAGGTCGCCTCGTCGAGTGCCGTGGCGGTGCGGCGGGCGAGGTAGCGGGCGCGCGCGCCGTCCAGCGGGTCGTCGCTCGAGCGTGCGGAGTCGAGCGCGAACCAACTGCTGGAGACCGCCTCGAGCACGAAGGCCCGCAGGTCGAAGTCGAGGGCGATCAGCCGGTCGGTCGCGGCATCGAGCAGACCGGGAAGGGCCGCCGGGTTGGTGGCGCGGTGGTCGTCGGGCGGTTCGACCAGGCCGCGGCCACCGAGCAGCGCGGCGAGGATGCGGTTGGTCAGCGCGCGGGCCACGCGGCGGTCGTCGCGCAGCGCTCCGCGCAGCGTCGCGAGGTCCTGCGGCGCGGTGGGCTCGACGTCGACCACCGGAGCCAGCGATGGGGTGACCGCGCGGCCGGAGGCCTCCTCGTCGAACAAGACACCGCGCATCATTCCGCCCTCGGCGGCGGGGCGGGCGTCGGGGAACACGGCGCTGAAGCCCAGGTGGTCGTCGCGTCGCCAGCGGTCGTGCGGGTGGTCGTGGCAGCGGGCGCAGCCCAGGCGGATGCCGAGCCAGGCGCGGCCGACGAACTCGGCGCGGTCACGGGCGTCGGCATGACGGGTCAACAGGGGTCCGTCGCTGCGGAGTTCGGCGAGCAAAACGTCGCGCAGCGGGCCTCGGTTCGCCGCCAGGGTCTCGAGTCGCGCGCGCAGACCGCGGTCGCGGGCGCGGAGGTGTTCGGGCGAGGTGCGCGGGTCGGGGACCTCGAACCACTCGGCGAGCCAGCGCGTCGCCTGCGCGGTGAACCCGTCGGAGTCGAGGAGATCGCGGGCGGTGGTTTCGGCGCGGCGGCTGGCCGGAGTCGCGAGCCACGCGTCGCGTTCGGAGGGCGTCGGAGGTCTTCCGACCAACGTCAGATAGAGACGACGCAGCAGGGTCGCGTCGGGCGCCGCGTGGGCGGGGCGCAGCCCGAGTGCAGCGAGGTCGGCGCGCCAGGCCGCGTCGAGGACTCCATCCGCCGGGTCGGCGGGGACGTCTTCACCGAAGCCAGTGACGATCGGCAGCTCCGCGCCGAGGTTCAACAGTCGGGCCGAGACCAGCGCGCGCCCGGGCCCATGGACGGTGACGCGTCCGGTCCGGTCGACCTCGACCCGGTCCGGGGCGGTGCTGGCGAAGGTGACCCGGTCGGTGACGTCTTCGACCGTACGCCGCAGGACCCCGCTTTCGGGATCGGTCCAGACGAACTCCGCCTTCGCCTGCAGCCGCGCACCGTCCTCGACGCCGCGCAGTGCGAGGGACTCGATGGTCACCGCGCCAGGGGTTCCGAATCGCGCGCCCTCGGCGATCCAGTCGCGCAAGGCCTGCCAGGGTTCCGAGTCGCGCGGCAGCCGGAGCCCGCCGCCGTGCGGCAGGTCGCGACTCGGCTTGCGTAGCAGCAGGCTGTGTTCGGGAGCCAGGGTGTCGACCCGGCGGCCGCCGCGGTCGACGGCCAGCGCCTGCCAGTCGGCGCGGGGGTCCCCGCCGAACAGCGACAGCTTCAGGCCACCGCGGCCGGTGCCGCCTCCGTGGCACTCGGCCGCTGCGCAGCCCTGGCGGGTGAGCCACGGCAGCACGTCGGTGGTGAAGCAGGTCGGACGCTGGCTCGCGGACTCCTGACCCTGGATCGAGGTCAGGGCCAGGCACGACAGAACTGCGGCGGAGAAGACCGAAGCGCGGCTCGACTTCGTCATGGCGCACCTCAACGGCCGCGACGACGGGACGGGGTCTCGCCTCCTGCGTCCGGAGGTGGTGCCTCGCGGGCCTCGTCGTCGCCGCCTCTCGCGGCCGGAACCTCGCCACCGTGCTCCTTCACCCAGGTCGCGGCGCGGCGCCGCGCCGACTCGGTGCCGTAGTCGAGCGACAGCATCAGCCGCAGCATCTCGACCGCCTGCGACTCGGTGTCCGGCACTGCTTCGACGCGCGCATCGATCGCCGCGAAGACCGCGTCGAGTTCGGCGTCGTCGGCGGTGCGCCGGATCGCGCGTCGCAGCAGGCCCTGCAGTTCGGCGTCCTCCGGGGGCGCGCCGACGCGTGGCCGTGCGGGGCGCGCCGGCTCGGTGTCGCGACCCTGACCCTCGCGCGGCGCGTCGGCCGGCCCGCGCATCCGCGCTGCGCCGTCGGCATCGCCGCGCTGTGCACCGCCGCGCTGGGCCATCCGCCGGTCGCGTTCGCCGCGCATCAACGCCTGCCAGTGCAGCAGCAGCGCGCTGCGGGCCGCGCGCGCGCGCAGCACCTCGGTGTCCTGCGGCAGGCGTTCGATCGCCAGGCGTCGCAGCTCCGCGGGGTCGTCGGGCAGAGCGCCGGTGGCTCGCTCGATCATCGCGCGGACCTGTGCCTCGTCGCGCGCACCGGTGTCGGTGAAGCCGATGCTCTCGACCACGTGTCCGTCGCGGACCGTCACCAGAGTCAGCGACGCGCGGCGGTTGAGCGCCCAGGCACCGGGACCTTCGGCGCCATCGACCGACACCGTCAGCGGTCGGGTGAGGGTGATCGATCGCGATGCGGCCTCGGCCTGTCGTTCGGCGGCATTGCGATCCGCTGCCAGCAGGATCGTCACGCTGTCGAAGCCGAGCGGCGCGTGCGTGTCGGCGAGCTGGTCGAGTGCGCGGACCACCGGAGCGACGTTGCGGGTCAGCTCGTGGACGAACAGGACCGCACCCGAGCCTTCACGGAACAGCGCGGCCACGTCGAGCTCGGTGCCGGCACCGGTGCCTGCCGGCTGCGAACAGCGCAGTGCGGGCATCTCGCCGGGACGCGGACCGGACTCGATCGCGGTGGGGGTGGCGGTGGAGTCCGCCGTCGCGCCGTCGGCGGCCCGGGGCGCGCGATCCTGCGCGGTGCCCTCGGTCGCGAGCAGGTCCAGGAGGAACGGCATCCCGGCGAGCAGGACGACGGTGGATGCGGCGCGACGCGGGGCGGCGGAACGCAGCCGGCGGAGGATTCCCATGGCGACACAGTCTACCTGCGCCGCGTGCGGGTGATGTCGCAGGATCGTCACGGCTCGCGGCGGACCACGCGGCTCAATCGGCGATCTGGCGCGCCACCACGATCCGGAGCTTCTGCAGGCTCGCCGGGTCTTCGACCGGGTCGTGGTTGACCAGGTTGACCTCGACTCGAAGGGGGCCGGTCGCGGTCAGGCCTTGTTCGGTGAACGCTGCGTCCAGCACCGCTCGGGCGGCGACCACGCGGGCTTCCAGGTCGGCTCCTGGACCGGCCAGCACCTGCAGGACCCGGTGGGCTTCGAGTTCCCGGATCTCGTCGCCGGTCGCCGCCTCGACCGGTTCGGCGTCGTCGCGGTAGGAGCGGAACGGGATCACGAAGCGGAGACCGTCGTCGGCGTGCAGGAACAGGGGGTTGCCGCCATTGCCGTAGCCCTTCGGCCCGAGCAGTCGGCCGTCGGAGGCGTAGAGCGCCATCCGACTTCGCCAGTCGCCCGGATCCCGGTGCAGCAACCAGCTCACGGCTTCGACCTCGCGCAACGTCGCGGCGCCGGCCGTGGCGGTCTCGACGCTGCCTCCGACCTCGCCGTGAATGGTGCCGGCGCCGTCCAGCGCAGCGCGGGCCGCACTCGGCCGCACGAAGAAGCCCGGCACGTAGTCGATGTCGGTGTCGACGATCCGTACCAGCCACGCCGCGCCATCCTCGCTCACGCGCACCGGCACCTGGGAGTGGACCGTCTTGTAGAACGACTCGAAGCGAAGGGCTGGACCGCGGCTCCGCAGGTCGACCGGGGCGCGCTGGTCGGGGTCCCAACGAAGGCACCAGGTGCCCTCGGGCAGCGCGAGTTCGATCGAGTCGTCCGCGACGCGCGCGACGTCGTCGGCGTGCGCGAGCGGCCAAAGCGTCAGTGCCTTGGTGCGGCGCAGCCACGCGGTGACGCGGTCTGCAGCGTCCGCCGACAGCTCCGTCTCCGAGCCCGACGCGTCCAGCTGCCAGGCGACGTCGCCGGATCCGGCCGAACCGCAGACCAAGCCGTCGGCGAAGCGGATCCGGTAGCGGTCGGGGAATGCCACGTGCATTTCGACCAAGGGCTGCGCCCGAGGGTCGCCCGCGGGGTCGCGATACTCGACCGCCACCCGGTCGTAGCCGCCCCGTCGTCGGCCGTGCGCGCGCTCCAGTAGGTCGTCGACGATCCGGGCGGCGGGTCTCCGGTCGGCCGAAGCGTTCGCGGGACTCGGCGATGGATCGTCCGCGCCGGGCACCGCGAAGCGCGGCAGCGGAGCCGGGTCCTCACGAGGGTCGTCCTCACCGCCGCACGACGTCCACAACACCGCGGCACCGAGCCACGGTGCAACGATCCGGAGCGCTCGCTGTCTGGTCGCCACGGGACGGATCGTAGCTGCTTCGCCGACTCACCGGCGATCGAAGACCTTTCGCCACTCGTCGACGTCGTATTCGCGGTCGATTCCGGGCGCGAGTTCCTGCAGCGCCTTGCGCGCCGCCAGCCGAACGTTGTCGTTGGTCTCGGACGTGTCCAGCATACCCAGGAGGACCGGTGCCGAGGCGTCGCTGCGCATGCGGCCCAGGGCGATCGCCACGGCCATCCGGACCAGAGGGGTGGGATGTGCCGCGTAGCGCTCGACGTCTTGGCGATACTCGGGATCGCGTGACTGGCCGAGTCCGCGGATCGCGGTGATGATCGCCTCGTCCGGCTCCTCGTCCAGTTCGCCCTCCAGGATCTCTCGCCAGACCGCGAGGATCGGGGCGAGCTTGTCGTCGACGACCTGCAGCTGCACCTGGTAGAGAGCCCAGGCCGCGGTGCTCCGATCCTCGGCCATGCGCGATGTATCGCGGATCACCGCCGCCAGGACGCTCGGTGTCGTGTGCTTGTCCGCGAGCATCGCCAGGCCGAGCACCGCATGGTGCGACACGTCGGTCTCCGGCGACTGCACACCGTTCATCAGGGTGTCCAGCACGGACGGGTGGTCCTTGCCGATGCAGAATCCGAGGGCGCCCATGGCGATCGCCTGATTGCGCGGCTTGTCGAAGTCGTGCGCGACGCGATCGAGAAGGTCGTAGTTCCGCTCCACGGTCTCCTGGAGGAATCGGGCGAGCTTCTCCTTGTTGTCCTCGACCCGGGGCGGACCCGAGCGGTAGACCATGCCGAAGTACTTCTGCAGCCCCGTCTGCAGATCGAGCATCAGCCGCGGCAGCTCCTGCCGCTTCTTGTGGTCTTCGGCCTTGGCCTGCTGCTCGTCGAGGATCGCCTGCTCTTCGGGCGAGATGGTCTTGTCCACCGGCGGCGGCGGCCCACCGGCACACGCGGCCAGCACGGCCAGCGGTGCGGAGAGGAACAGGAGTCGGTGCAGCGGTCGCAAGATCGGTCTCCGCGTGGTCATGCGCAATCGTCCGGGACGTCCAGGTTGGGCTCGGACGTGGACCCGTGCACCAATCTTCCCGGCGGATTCCGCCTCGGCGACCGGGTAGTCTCGCCCGGATGGACTTCGGGGAGCTCGCCAGCCTCGACTACGAACAGCTGCAGTTCCTCCGCGACGACCGCCGCGGCGTGTTCGCGGTGGTCGCGATCCACGACACCCGGCTCGGCCCGGCGTTCGGGGGGATCCGCCGTTACGCCTACCGCAACCCGCGCGAGGCGGTGGCCGACGCGCTGCGGTTGGCCGAGGCGATGACCTGGAAGTGCGCTGCCGCGGGGATTCCGGGCGGTGGTGGCAAGACCGTGATCTGCGATTTCCCGACCACCGACCGCGCCGCTGCCTACGACCTGATCGGCCGTCATGTCGAGGAGATGGGCGGGCGCTACTACACGGGCCCCGATGTCGGCACCGAGCCGCGCGATCTCGAGCTGGTCGCCCGCCGGACCCGCTACGTCGCCCGACCCGGCGACGACGGACCCGGCAACCTGGCCGAGCCGACCGCGGCCGGGGTCTTCGCCGGGATCCACGCGGTCGCACACCGGCTCGGTTTCGACGACCTCGGCGGCGTGCGGGTGGTGGTCCAGGGGCTCGGCGAGGTCGGCCGTCGGCTGGTCGCGAGCCTCTGCGATGCCGGCGCCCAGGTGACGATCGCCGACGTCCGCAAGAAGGCGGTCGAGGAGATGGTGGCCTCGCTCGGGGTCGACGCGGTGGATCCGGGCGGGGTCCTCGGGGTCGCGGCCGACATCTACGCACCGTGCGCGCTCGGCGGGGTGGTCCACGACCTGAGCCTCGAGAACCTGCGGGTCCGGGCCATCGCCGGCTCGGCCAACAACGTGCTGGCCGCACCCGAGCACGGCGAAGCCCTGTTCGAGCGCGGGATCCTGTACGCCCCCGACTTCGTCATCAACTCGGGTGCCTTGGTGCACGGTGCACTGTTCCACCTCGAGGGCAAGGCGCCGGCGGTGGAGCGGATCGAAGAGATCGGCGACCGGGTGGGGGCACTGCTCGACGAGGCCACGCGCCGCGGCATCCCTCCCGAGCAGCTCGCGCTCGAGCAGGCCCGGGCGCGGGTCGCGGCCGCGACCGAGGGGCCGTGTTTCCCGCGGCAGGCCGACCGGCCGGAAGGCTCGGACGCATGACCGACGCTCCGCACCGGATCCGGGTCCGCTACTGCGAGACCGACCGCATGGGGGTCGCCCACCACGCCGCCTACGTGGCGTGGTTCGAGGAGGCCCGCACCGAGTGGATGCGGGCGCGCGGCTGGAGCTACCGCCAGATGGAGGACGATGGCCTGCTGCTGCAGGTCGTCGAACTCGACGTGCGTTACCGCAGCTCGATCACCTTCGACGACGAGATCCTGGTGACGACCCGGCTGGTGGCCCGGCGGCGCGTCGCGATCACGCTGGGCTACGAGGTGGTCCGGGCCGACGACGGAACTCCCGTCGCCAGCGGCCGCACGACCCTCGCCTGCGTCGACGGGGACGGCAAGCTCCGGCGACTGCCCGAGGGGCTGGAGAGCCTTCCGCTCGAGGCGTGAGACCGGGCGTCCCCGTGGATCGGGGGCGACCCGGGTGGTCCCGGGTCGAGAAGCCAGCGGTCCCCTCGCCCCGAGCGGCGTTACGCACGCGCGCGCGGCGGGTACCCTTCCCGGTTCCCTTCCGCCCCGCCCCGTCCCCTGCCCCTCGTTCCTCCCGAACTTCGCCCATGAAGTCGCCGCTTCCCTCCGGTCTCCTTGCTCTCGCCCTGACGGGCACGTCTCTCGTGGCCCCCGGGTCTCTGGTCGCGCAGCAGAGGCCCGTCACCGACATCTCCCCCGGCACCTCGGCCTACACCGAGGCCAAGATCAGTCCCGATGGCACCAACGTGGCGTACCGGGTGGGTGGCTCGATCGCCGCGGTGGGCATCGCCGGCGGCAGCCAGATCACGATCGCCAGTGGCGCGTCGCTCGGCAGTTTCCTCTGGTCGAACTCGAGTCTGAACGTGTTCTACGTCGACTCTTCGAACGGTCAGAACCGGGTGATCTCGGCGACCCGCAACGGCAGCAGCCGGACCACCATCGCCACCGTCGCCGGCCAGACCGTGGAACTCTGGGACGTCGATTCGGGTGACGGCCTGCTCTACGGCGTGCGTTTCGACGCCGGGACCTCGACCTTCCACCTGTTCGAACTCTCGGTCGCGGGCGGGGCGCTGACCGACCTGGTCTCGACCCAGAACCGGATGTCCGAGGTGCGGATCGACAACAGCGATGCGTTCCTGGCGTTCTTCGAGCAGGGCAACCAGCCGTTCGATCCGGTGTCGGTGAAGCGGGCGCACGCCGATGGGACCAACGTCTCCGACTTCGTCGGGGCTCCGGTCGGCACCTTGGCCGAGGGCTTGGCCTGGGCCGACCAGGGGGACACGGTGGTGTTCGCCGGCATGGGGCCGAGTGGCAGCCTGCAGATCCTCCGGGTCGATCGCCGCAACCAGCAGCTCGAAGAACTCACCGGCGGTTCGACCCACCGCCGCTGCTCCCTGTCCGCCGATGGTCGGTGGATCGTGTGTGAATCGATCGACGGCCTGGGCGGCAATGGTCCCGCGTTGCTGCCAATCGACGGCGGCGGCGTGGTGCAGCTGTTCATGCGCACTCGGTACACGTACAGCAGCACTCCGACTGCCGGTGGCGCGCTGAACAACGTGGCGTTCTCGGCCCTGCGTCCGGCGCAGATGCCCGCCGAGCCGCAGAAGCTCTGGAAGATCGAGCTCGACGGCGAGCTGAAGATCTCACCGCGTGCCGGCCTCGGTGTGCCGGTCACCTTCGAGCTGCCGCTGGCGGCCAACGAGGTGGGGGCGATGTTCCTGGGACTGCGCACCGCGCCGTTCACCCTCAACGGCATCGCGTTCGACTTCGACCTCGGTGCCGGGTTCGCCATCCTCACGATCGGCGTCGCGACCAATGGCGCGCTGTCGCTGACCGTGCCGATCCCGCCGGCCACCGCGCTGCAGGGCCAGCGCCTCGACTTCCAGGGACTCCGGGTCGACGGCAGCGGCACGAGTGGCGAATGGACCCGCACGGTCGGGATGACGATCTTCTGATTGCCAGGAGCTTCTGATCACGCGCGAGTTCTGATTCTTCTGTGCGGCGCGGACCGTATGGTCGCGCGGGCATGAGCGAACTCGTGGAAGTCCGGTTCCTGCCGGCCGACCGGACCGCCTGGGTCCAACCCGGGACGACGATCCTGGACGCTGCCGAAGCGGCCGGCGTCGAGGTGGTGTTCGGCTGCACCAACGGCATGTGCGGCACCGACCCGGTCCGCATCGTGACGGGGCCCGAAGGCCTGGCTGAACCCGCCGAACACGAGCGGGGCACGCTCGATCGGATGGGCCTCGATGGAGCCTGGCGGTTGGCCTGCTCCGCGAAGCTGCAGTCGGGTCGGGTCGAGGTGGAGACCGATGCCTTCTGAGCCGTTGCCCGGTCCGGGGTCGGCGGACGTGGGAGGCGACGCGCATCACGACGCCCGCCATCACCATCCGATCCGCGACTCGCTGCGCTTCTTCGGGCGGTTCCTGAAGAGCCCTGGCTCGGTGGGCGCGGTGCTGCCCTCGTCGCGCTTCCTGGCTCGGGAGCTGGTCGGCCCCGCGGATCTCGGATCCGACGACGTGGTGGTCGAGTACGGGCCGGGCACCGGTGCGATCACCGCACGCATCGCCGAGATCCTGCCCGAGGGCGCGCGCTTCGTCGGCATCGAGCTGGAGCCGGCGTTCGTGCGGAAGCTCCGCGCCCGCTTCCCGCGGCTGTCGTTCTACGAGGGCTCGGTGGTCGACGTCGCCCGCATCCTCCGCGAGCACGACGTCGACCGACCGCGACGCATCGTCTCGGGCCTGCCGTTCGCGAGCCTGCCGGCCGAGGTGCAGACCGGCGTGGTCCGCGCCACCGCCGAGGTGCTGGCCGAGGGCGGCGAGTTCCGGACCTTCCAATACGTGCACGCCTGGGGCCTGCCGACCGCGCGCCGCTTCCGCGCGATGATGGACCAGCACTTCGCGTCGTTCGAGCGCTCGCGCCCGGTGCTGCGCAACGTGCCGCCGGCCTACGTTTTGACCTACCGGCGGTGACAGCCGGCTCGGGCGCCGATCAGCTGCGGCCGAGCGGGTCGCGGCGCGCCGCGCGCAGTTCGTCCTCGAGCGCGTCGATGCGTCGCTCCTGCCGCGCCAGCCGTTCGTCCAGGACGCGGCGCTGTTCGGCGTCGAGCTCCGAGCGCCAGCCGGCGTAGCGCCCGACCCAGACCATCCCGACGATGAAGGTCACGAAGCCGATCCGGGGCGGATTCCAGAGCGCGGCCTGCCGACCGAGGAACTCCTCCAGGATCACCGCGGACAGGAACACCGCGCCCATCAGCAGGTGGAACTTCCGTTCGTCGAGGGAGTGCATGGTGCGGGGCATGATCGGGTGGCGCCACCGGCGGCGCCACGGTTCCGCAGCGGCCGGCTGCGATCGGAATCTTCGCCCGCACTTGATGTGCGTGGCGCATGCTGCGCAATCGTTCTGCGGGGGAGGGAGCCACTCGTTCCTCCAAGAGTCCCATGCGCTACTCTCCCCTCGGCTGGTTCCTCCTGTCCGCAGCGTTCGCCGCCGCACCACAGGGTCCGCTCGCCCAGCAGTTCGTCGCCAAGCGGCACGACGACCTGCCGCGCCCGGAGCATCCGGCATCGCTGGGTGCGGTGCCGTTCGACCTCGGCGCCGACGGCGACGCCGACGTGGTGCTCCCGAACGGTGGCGTGTTCGAGAACCTCGGCGACGGTCGCTTCGTCGAGCATGCACCGGGGGCGCTGCTCGGTCCGTTCGGCTTGATTGCCGAGATCCTCGTGGGCGACGTCGACGCCGACGGTGACGACGACCTGGTGGTGGTCGGCGGGCCGACCGAACTCTGGGTCCAGGAGCCTGGCGGAATCCTGCGATTGCGCGGCACTCCGGTGCCTGGCGCGCTCGGTCACGACGTCGAGCTGTTCGATCTCGACGGCGACGGCGATCTCGACATGGTGCGCGGCGACGGGACCCTGTGGCGCAACGACGGCCGGCTGCCGTTCACCGACGTGAGTGCCTGGCTGCCGCCGGGGCTGCCCGCCAACGTGCGGAGCCTGGCGAGCGATCTCGATGGCGACGGTGACCTCGACCTGCTCCACGGCCTGCTCGATGCGGTGCGCGTGCTGCTCAACGACGGCAGCGGCCGGTTCGCCGACCACACGCCCGCGGCCTTCCCGGGCGGCGCGCCGCGCTTGAACCGACGCAGCTTCCTCGGCGACTTCGACGCCGACGGCGACGTCGACCTGATCCACCACACGGATTCGCTGCAGCACGTCGACCTGCTGTTCAACGACGGCAGCGCGCGCTTCGCCTCCGTTCGACGGTCCGCCCTGCAGGCACTGCCCTCGGAGAGCTTGATCGCCGTGTTCGACGCCGACGGCGACCGTGCGGCCGACCTGGCGATCTCCGGCCAGCCGTTGTGGCGCAACGACGGTGCGGGGAACTTCTCGCCCGATCCCCAGCGCATCGCGCCGTTCGGCGGGATGCTTGCGGCGGACTTCGACTCCGACGGCGACGTCGACCTGTTCGCCTCGCCGTGGACCATGGTCTGGAACGAGCACGACCTCGCCTGGGCGACCCCCGGCGAATCGCTGACCCATGGCGCCGGCTTCGCGTTCGCGATCGATGCCGAGGGCGACGGGGATCTCGATCTCCTGGCCAACGGGCGCAGTCTCCTGATCAACGACGGCCGTGGTCACTTCGCCAACCTGGCTGTCCCACCGATCCCGACCCTCGACGAAGGCAACTACTCGGCGGCGGTGGCTGACTTCGACGGCGACGGCCGCGACGATCTCCTGCTCGGCGCCGAGGACGTCCATCTCTGGACCGCGGACGGACGGGGTGGGTTCGTCTTGCGAACGACGGTGCCGATGGGGGCCGGCCTGCCTGCCGAGTCGTTCGCAGCCGACGTGGATCGTGACGGGGACGTGGACGCCGCGGTCTCGGCCCGGCTGCCCGACGGAACCCACCGCCTCGACCTGCTGCGCAACGACGGCTTCGGTGGGTTCGCCGTGGTCACGGTCGTCGCCTCGACCGCTCGGGCGCTGCGTGGCTTCCTGGACCTCGACGGCGACGGCGATCCCGACCTGATCACCGCCGACGCCGCGACCTGGTTCAACGACGGCGCCGGCGGCTTCGTCCCTGGCACGACGCTCGGGCTCGCACCCTACCGTGCGCAGGCAGGTGACCTGGATGGTGACGGCGACGTCGACCTGTTCACCGTCGTGCGCGCGGCCGACGACGTCCTGACGGTCCAGCAGGCGCTCAACGATGGCCACGGCAACTTCGCGCTCGGGCCGGTGCTCCGCTTCCCGGAGGTCGGCCGGCCCCTGCGCGACGTCCAGCTCGCCGACCTCGATGTCGATGGGGATCTCGATGCGGTGCTGATCACGTCGGATCCCATGGCTCTGCGGCAGTCGGTCCTGCTGCTCAACGCCGGCCAGGGGCCGAGCGTGCTGGCCGCTGCCGAGCGAACCGGCGCAGCGTTCCTGGGCGGATCGCCGGTCGACGTCGATGGCGACGGTGACCCGGACTTCTTCGGCGCGCACGAGGTCGTCGAGAACCGCCAACTGCAGCTCGCCTCCCGGCGCACGGCTCGAGTCGGCGGAGCCCTCGCTCTCGAGTTCGCCTGGCAGCCGGGCTACGGCACGGCCGGCGTGGTCGCAGTCGCCTGGATCGGACCGACTCCGCTCGCGGTCCCGCGTCCCATCCAGCACTGGGGACGCCTGCGCCTCGACCCGGCGGCCTGCTTCGATCTCCCGCTGCTGGCGCTGGGCGCTGCGGGAGAGGTGACCACCGAGGTGCCGATCCCCGCGGTGCCCGCCCTGGCCGGCGTCGCGCTGTTCTCGCAGGCGCTGTTCGCGCCCTCGATCGACCCGACCACCTGGCGCCTCAGCGGTCTGGTGCGCGAGCGGATCCTGCGCTGACCGTCGGCGGGCTCAGCGCGGACCGTCGGTCGGTCCGGTCTGCTCCCGTTCGCGGCGCAGCCGCTCCGACCGTCGCGCGACGAGGTCCTGCAACCGCTCGCGCCGGATCCCGGCCAGGGTCTCGTCACCGGCCGCGACCGCGCAGTCGAGCCGTGCTGCGGCGGCCTGCACGAACAGGCGGTGTTCGGTGCCCAGGCGCTGACCGATCGCCTCGGCGATGGTCTGGAGTCGGGTCTCGGCCGTCGCGTGGTCGCCCGAGCCGATGGCCGCTCGTTGCGCGAGGAGTTCCGCTTCGAGGATCTCCCAGTGATCCTGGTGCAGCAGGGCACGGCACAGCTGCTCACACTCGGCAGCGACGACGGCGGCCTCGGCGAAGTCGCGCTGGTGCAGCAACAACTCGGTGCGGTCGGCGAGCAGCTCGGCGATGCGCAGATGCCGTTCGCCCACCGTGTCGGCGAACTGGCGCCTCGCCTCGTCGAGGAGCCGCTCCGCCTCGTCGAACCCGCCTCGCTCCAGGAGCACGCGCGCGAGCACCTGTCGGGCTCGGGCACCGATGTAGACCGCGCCTTCCCCCTCGCAGAGTGCGACCGCGGTCCTCGCCAGCGCCTCGGCGCGGTCGGCGTCACCCTCCAACATCGCGACGAACGCCAGACCCCGGATCGGTCGACTGACATCGGGGTGCTCGGAACCCCGATTCGTTGCCAGCAGGTCCCGGCAGCGTTCCAGCGCGGTGCGCGCAGCGGCGAGCCGGTCGCCGGCGACGTGGACGATACCGATGTCGAGCAGCAGCCAGGCCTCGGCACCGGTGTCTTCGAGACCTTCGGCCCGGTAGCACTCGTAGGCTCGTTCCAGCAGACGGGACGACCGGTCGACGTCGCCCTCGTACTCGAACACCAGGTTCGCCAGCGCGATCTCCGAGTGTGCGGTCTCGAGACTCCGCTCCCCGAGATGCTCGCGGCGGAGTTCGAGCGAACGCCTGAGGTGTGGCGCGGCCGCGGCGAACTTGGAGCGGCGACGGTAGGCCACGCCCAGCGACTCCCGGACCGAGGCCTCGACCTCCGGGTAGTCGGCGAGGTCGCGTTGGATCAGCCCGCTGGCGTTGTCCATGACCTGGAGCAGCGACATCGAGCCACCGCCGAACTCCGGGTCGGCCTGGAACAGGACGCGCTCGAGGAAGCCGGCGGCTGCCTGCGCGTTGTCGGCGCGGCGGCTCGCGAGGGCCTCTGCTTCGCGGGCCCTGATCAGCCCGGCGGTCAGGCCCGAGACCCCGATGATCGCCGACAAGAGCGCGAGCCCCACCAGCGCTGCGGCGAAGCGGTGCCGCTTGATGAACTTCTGCAGGCTGTAGAGCACGCTCGGTGGCCCTGCCAGCACCGGACGGTCGGTGAGGAACCGCTCGATGTCGTCGCCCAGCGCGCTGGCCGTCGGGTAGCGGCGCGTGCGGTCCTTCTCGATCGCCCGCATCACGATCCAATCGAGTTCGCCGCGGACCGAGCGCGCGAGGGTCCCGGTGTCGTACGGAATCGGCTGGGAAGCACGCGCCAGCTCATGGAGCCGCGTGCTCGGTCGCGGCGGATCGACCTCGCGGATGATGCGCAGGATCTCCGGATAGCCGCCCGCGCGGAGTGCCTTCGGATCGAAGGGCAAGGCGCCGGTCAGCAGCTCGTAGAGCACCACGCCCAGGGAGTACACGTCGGTCCGCGTGTCGATGTCGAGGCCCGACATCTCGGCCTGCTCGGGTGACATGTACTCCGGCGTACCGATCAGCCGGCCCTGCTCGGTGAACACCGTTCGCTCGGTCAAGCGCGATGCGGTGGCCTTCGCGACCCCGAAGTCGATGACCTTCGGTACCGCCCGCCCTTCCTGCACCGAGACCAGGATGTTCGACGGCTTGAGGTCACGGTGGATGATGCCCTTCTGGTGCGCATGCTGGATCGCCGCGCAGACGTCGGCGAACAGGCGCAGCCGGTCGGCGAGGCGGAGGCGGTGCTTGGTGCAGTACTCGACCAGCGAGAGCCCCTTCACCAGCTCCATCACGAAGTAGGGGCGGCCCTGCTCGGTCGCCCCGGCATCGAGCGCCTTCGCGACCCCGGGGTGGTCGAGCATCGCGAGCGCCTGCCTCTCGGCCTCGAATCGCGCGATGACCTCGCGGGTGTCCATGCCGAGCTTGATGACCTTCACGGCCACACGACGTCGGAACGGCTCGGTCTGCTCGGCGGCGTAGACGATGCCCATGCCGCCTTCGCCGAGGCGCTCGAGGATGCGGTAGGGGCCGATGCGCTCCGGCATCTGGGCGAGCCGCGTGGTCGGGTCGGGCGTCGCGAGGGCAGACGTCTCGACTGCGTCGCTCTCGGCCTTCTCGTGGGCGTCGAGCAGGCGCAGCACGCGCTCGACCAGCGCCGGGTCGTCGGCATGCCGCTGCGACAGGAACGCGGCGCGCTGGTCGGGCGGGAGCTCGAGGGCTTCGTGGAAGGAATCGATTTCGCGCTGCATCGGCTCCGGGCTCGTCCGCCGCCGCGCGGGCAGACGGTCGGGTCGAAGGGCCCGAGCGTAGCGTGGGCGGGCCGGGGCAGAAGGTCTCGGAGGAACTCCTCGGTCGATGCATCGACCGGTTCGGGCGGCCTGCGGGACGGCTCGTTCGGGCCCCGCAGGAGTTTCGACGCCTCCTCGGGGCACTTCTTGGATGAGCCGCCGCGGGGATCCCCTGCGCAGGAGGAGGACCGAAGCGCCGGCAGGACCTCGGACATGCAACGATCCGATCTCGTCGCCCTCGACGTCCAACGCAACGGTGGGCGCGCCGCGGCGCCGTGGTCTCGGTGACCGCGTCGCCCCTGGGGATCGCCGGTCTGCCGCTGCGGATTCCGGACGATCTTTCGCTGGATGCTGCCCAACCCGCCTTCCAGGGCCTGGTCATGGGCGACGCGGTCGGCGTCGCCAACGCGCTCTGCTGATCCATCCGTCGACCGATCCGCTGTCCGGGGTCGATCAGTCCCCCAGCCGCTCGTAGAGCCACGCGCGGGCGAACGTCCAGCGCCGCTTGAGGGTCGCGAGCGACGATCCCTCGATCTCGACGATCTGCTCGAGCGTCAGCCCGACGAAGTAGCGGTAGCGCACCAGGGCCGCCAGATCGGGGCGCTCCTGCTCCAGTGCTTCGACTGCGTCGTGGATCGCGAAGACGTCGAAGTCGCCGATCGGTGAAGCGACTTCGAGGTCGTGCAAGGACACCCGATCGCCCTTGCCGTCGCGCTTGAGCGCGCGCTTCTTGCGGGCGTGGTCGACCAGTACCCGCTCCATCGCCTTGGCCGCCGCGCCGAAGAAGTGCGCGCGGTCTTCGAGGCGACCCTCGGAGCCGAGCAGGCGCAGCCACGCCTCGTTGACCAATGCGGTGGGCTGCAGCGTGTGGCCGGGTCGCTCCGCGTCCATCTTCAGCGCGGCCATCGTGCGCAGCGCGGAGTGCACCGCGTCGATCAGGCGGCGGCCGGCGTCGGGCACGCCGCGCTGGGCATCGGCGAGCAGCTGGGTGACGTTTTCCGGTTCCATGGGGACGACCTGCTGCGGCGAATGCGCGCGGCGAGCACGCGGTGGGCGGGACGCGAATTTCGCGTGGGGCGAGGCGCGGGCGGAGGAACACGTCGTCGGGGATTCCTCGACCGGGGGTGAGCCGTTCGACGCCCGGCTCGCGCAGATGCGGGCAACAGGCGTGCTGCGACGCCGAACCCACAAGTCATACGCACTTCCGAGGAAGATCGAGATGCGCCAAGCAGAGTTCCTCTGGCTCGACGGAGCCCTTCCCGACCAGCAGGTCCGTTCCAAATCCCGGGTCCTCGTCGTCGACGAGTCCGCGAGCTTCGACCCCGCCGCCTACCCGGAATGGGGCTACGACGGCTCCTCCACCTACCAGGCGAGCGGTCACGACTCCGACCTGGTGCTGCGTCCGGTCCGCGTGGTCCGTGACCCGTTCCGCGGTGGCGACGACCGGCTCGTCCTGTGCGAGGTGTTCACGCCGGACGGCACGCCGCACGCGACCAACACCCGAGCGCGCCTGCGCGAGGTCCTCGACGCGGGCGGCGCGAAGCAGGAGCCCTGGGTCGGGTTCGAGCAGGAGTACACCCTGTTCGCCGGCGAGCGTCCGCTCGGTTTCCCGGTGGACGGCACCGAACCGAGGCCACAGGGACCGTTCTATTGCGGCGTCGGTGCGGACCGGATCTTCGGCCGTGACTTCGTCGAGGCCCATACCCGCGCCTGCATCGATGCCGGGCTGATGATCTACGGCATCAATGCCGAGGTGATGCCCGGCCAATGGGAATTCCAGATCGGCTACCGCGGCATCGCCGGGGAGAGCCCGGACGTCCTCAACGTCGCCGACCAACTGGTGATCGCGCGCTGGCTGCTGCGTCGGGTGGGCGAGGAGTTCGGCGTGGAGCCGCGACTCGATCCCAAGCCGGTGAAGGGTGACTGGAACGGCGCGGGCAACCACACCAACTTCTCGACCGCCGCGATGCGCAGTCGGGCCACCGGGCTCGGCGCGATCCGCGACGCGATCGAGCGGCTGGCGGCTCGCCACGACGCGCACATCGCCGGTTATGGCCATGGCCTCGCCGACCGGCTGACGGGGCTGCACGAGACCTGCTCGATCCACGAGTTCCGCAGCGGGGTCGCCGACCGCGGTGCCTCGATCCGCATCCCACGGTCGGTGGAGATCGAGGGTGCCGGCTACCTCGAGGACCGTCGCCCGGGCGCCAACTGCGATCCGTACACCGTGTGCGCGCTGCTGCTCGAGACCGTGTGCCTCACCGACCGGAAGGCCGTGAGCGCCTGAGCTACCCGCTGCCGACTGCCGCGCGCGCCCATCGACAGCGCCGCGCGGCACGTTCCGGAGACCATCATGATCGATACCGGCAACACGGCCTGGGTCTTGGCGAGCAGCGCATTGGTGCTGCTGATGACCCCCGGCCTGGCGTTCTTCTACGGCGGACTCGTCCGTTCCAATCAGGTCCTCAACACCATCAAGATGAGCTTCGCCTCGTTGGCGGTGGGCAGCGTGCTGTGGGCGCTGGTCGGCTACTCGCTGGCGTTCGGGACCGGCAATGGGCTGATCGGCGGGCTCGAGTGGCTCGGCCTCGGTGCGGTCGGGGTCGAGCCCAACCCCGCGTACGGCGACACGATCCCGCACTACGGCTTCGTGGTGTTCCAGATGATGTTCGCCGTGATCACGCCGGCGATCATCTCGGGCGCGGTGGTCGGGCGGATGCGCTTCAAGGCCTACATGCTGTTCATCTCGCTGTGGATGGTGGTGGTCTATGCACCGCTCGCCCATTGGGTATGGGGGCCCGGGGGCTGGATCGCGGAACTCGGTGCGCTCGACTTCGCCGGCGGCACCGTGGTGCACGTCAGCGCCGGCGTCGCGGCCCTGGTGGCGGCGCTGTTCGTGGGACGGCGCAAGGTCCGCAGCGCCGGCGACGACGAGCGGGCCCACAACGTCCCGTTGGTGGTCCTCGGCGCGTCGCTGTTGTGGTTCGGGTGGTTCGGGTTCAATGCCGGCTCGGCGTTGGCGGCCGACGGCGTCGCCGCGCTGGCATTCCTGACCACGATGCTGGCCGCGGCCGCGGCGGTGGTCGCATGGATGGTGCTGGATCTGATCCGTTCGGGCCGGACCCAGATCACCGGGGTGGCGATCGCCGCGGTGGTGGGCCTGGTCGCGATCACCCCGGCGGCCGGCTTCGTGTCGCCCGGTGCGGCGCTCTGCATCGGCACGGTGGGTTCCGTCGCCAGCTACGCGGCGATCGACCTGATCCGCCGCTCCAAGGTCGACGACGCGCTCGATGTGTTCGCCTGCCACGGCATCGGCGGCGGGGTCGGCGCGATCCTGACCGGCGTGTTCGCCTCGACCGAGGCCAATCCGGCGGGTGCGGACGGCCTGTTCGCCGGCAGTCTCGACCTGCTGCTGGTCCAAATCCTCAGCGTGCTCGGTGCCGGGGCCTTCGCGGCGGCCGGGACCGCCGGCGTGCTGTTCCTGGTCCGCGCGGTCACCCCGCTGCGGATCCACGACCTCGCGGAGCACGCCGGCATCGACGTCTCGGAGCACGACGAGCAGGCCTATTCCCAGACCTGGTTCGAGACGGTCCGCGACCGGGCCGGTCGCCCGTCGGGGACCCGCTTCCCGGAGAGCCTGTCATGACCGGCTTCCATCAGGCCGGCGGTCGCACGCCCGACGCCGTTCGCCAGCGCCGGATCTTCGAGGGCTTGCTGCTCCCCGGTGAGGAGCGGGTCCGGGTCCCCGAGATCCTCCGCGCCTTGGCCGACCGTGGTCTGCGCCGTGAAGATCCGCGGCTCCGCTCGCTCTCGGCCCGTCTCGACGAGTTACCGCGTGAGGCGACGCTCGACGAGGACGGCTTCCTGCACGCGGCCCGTAGCGGCCTGCTGTTGCTCGAGGCGGCGATCTCCGGTCGGTTGACGATTCCCGAGTTCGGCGGATTCGTGGCCGAGGTCGGCGGCGCGTTCCGGGAGTCGGCGCGGAACCGCGACGGCGCGGTCGCCGACTACATCCCGCAGCTCGGCCGCGTCGAACCCGAGCAGTTCGGCCTCGCGCTGTGCACGGTCGACGGCCAGCGCCACACCGAGGGCGACGCGTGCACGACCTTCTGCATCCAGTCGGTCTCGAAGCCGTTGAACTACTGCTTCGCGCTCGAGGAACTCGGCGAGGAGCGCGTCCATCGCCACATGGGCTGCGAGCCGAGCGGCGTGAGCTTCAACGAGCTGGCGCTCAACCGGGAAGGCGTGCCGCACAATCCCATGATCAATGCCGGCGGGATCATGAGCGGCGCATTGATCCGTCGACAGGACCCGATCTCCGATCGGTTCGACCACGTGACGAACCTGTGGACCCGGCTGGCGGGCGGAGTGCGGCCCGGCTTCAGCAATGCGACCTACCTTTCGGAGCGGGCCACCGCCGACCGCAACTTCGCGCTCGGCTACTCGATGCGCGAGCACGGTGCCTTCCCGGCCGGTTCCGACCTGGTCGAGGACCTGGAGTTCTACTTCCAGTGCTGCTCGCTCGAGATGACCGCCGATTCGCTGTCGGTCGTCGCCGCGACGCTGGCCAACGGTGGACTGTGTCCGCTCACCGGCGAGCAGGTGCTCGGCCAGGCCACGGTGCAGAGCTGCCTGTCGCTGATGCTGTCGTGCGGCATGTACGACTACTCCGGCGAGTGGGCGTTCCGCATCGGCCTGCCGGCCAAGAGCGGCGTGTCCGGAGTGGTGCTCACGGTGGTGCCCAACGTGATGGGGATCTGCACCTGGTCACCGCGTCTCGACGAGCAGGGCAACAGCGTGCGTGGCATCGAGTTCTGCAAGCGGCTGGTCGAGCGGTTCAACTTCCACGTCTACGACGGCCTCGGCGACGCCGCCCGGCACAAGGCCGACCCGCGTCGCGCTGCGCATGCCGACCGACGGCAGTTGCTGGTCGACCTGTGCTGGGCGGCGAGCGAGGGCGACTGCGAGGGTATCCAGCGCCTGGTGGTGCGAGGTGCCGACGTGAACGCCGCCGACTACGACGGCCGGACTCCGCTCCATCTCGCTGCCTCGGAGGGGCGCGAGGCGGCGGTGCGTGCGCTGCTCGGTCTGGGGGCCTCTGCGGACATCCGTGACCGCTGGGGCAACGCGCCGGCCGATGACGCCGAGCGCGAGGGCCACGAAGCGGTGGTCGACCTGCTGACCGGACCCGAACTGTCGGGTGGGCGGCGCGGTCTCGCGACCGGCGCGTGACGGCGGCTTCTCCCGCCGGACTTTCGGAACTGGCGTGAGCCGTTCGGCTGGCGGTCTGCGCCAGGAGGAGGGGTCGCCGCGAGGTGCTCGCAAGGTGCGGGTCCTGCGACGGGACGGCCACCCACCTTCGAGGAGCAGAGAGACCGCATGGCGGCAACACATCGAGCGGACGTCCCGACCCGGTCCGGACGTCGTTCCAAGACCTCGCCCGTGCTGGGCCTGATCGTCCTGCTGGCCGCCTGCTCCGGGGGCGGCGGCGGAGGAGGTGGAGATCCCGACCCGGATCCCGACCCACGACTGTCGCGCAGCGGGCCGATCCAGCTCAGCTCCGACCAGACCCGGCTGTTCGTCGTCAACAAGGTCGGCAGCGATCTGGTGCCGGCGGGGCGTGGCTCGCTCAGCGTGGTGCGGGTGCGCGACGCGGCGGGTGCCGATGCCGCGGAGGTGCTCGCCGAGATCCCGGTGGGCGTCGACCCCTACAGCGTGAGCGTGACCGACGACGACCGGCGGCTGTTCGTGTCCAACGGCGCGGACGGGACGGTGTCGGTGATCGACCTCGGCGAGGGCGGCAAGGGGCCCTACACCTACGTGACCGATCTCGCGGTCGGCAGCGAGCCGCGCGGCACCGCGGTCCACGACGACGAGCTGTTCGTCGCCAACTTCGGCGACGGCTCGGTCACCGTGCTCGGCACCGACGACCTGCTGGTCCGCACCACGCTCCGGCTGGGCGCGGTCGGCAACGAACCGGCCTTCGCCAACCCGCACGGTCTGCTGGCTGCGCCGAACGGCGAGGTCTGGGTCACCGACTTCTACGCGGTGGGGGCGGCCGGCAAGGGCGTCGACGCGGTCGAGGGCTTCGACGACGGCAAGGAGGCGCGGGTCGGCCTGCTCGGCGAGCAGGGTCTGAAGCGGGTCGTGCGCATGCGAGCGATGGTCGAGTCCGGCTTCACCGCCGACCGCACCGCTTTCGATCCGGCCAACGGCGCGGCCAACGCGACGTTCCGGGCTCCGGCCGGCGTCGACCCGACGCGCGTGCCGCAGGGTGCGTTCTTCAATCAGCTGTTCTCGCTGGCCTACGACGAGGACACCCAGCGGCTGTTCGTCCCGGCGATCGGTGCCGCGCCCGCGCCGCCGGTGCGCTTCAACGTGAACGTGCAGAGCCTGGTCGGCGTGGTGCAGACCGCGGACGCGACCACCGAGAACGTCGAGGAGCTGACGGTGAGCCTGAACGCCCAGGTGCTGGCCAACTTCGGCGACGAGCCGGGGCCGACGCCCCCATTCACGCCGAGCGAGACGCGGCTCGACCGGGCCTTCGCGGCCGACGTGGTGGCGATGGACGTGCGCAGTGGCACGGTGGTCCTGCCAAGCCGCGCGGGTTCGTTCCTGCTGGTGGGTTTCCTCGGTGCCGACGGTTCGATCTCGCTGGCGCGGAACCTACGCGAGGCGATCGTGCGCATCCCGACCACCAACCTGCCGGCTGGCGTGGTGCTCGACGACGGTGCGACGCGCGCCTACGTGGCCTCCGATCTGGTCGGCGAGGTGTCGGTCGTCGATCTGACGCGGAACGTCGAACTCGGCCGCATCGAGACCGCGGCGAGCCCCACCGATCCGAAGCGGCGTCGCGAGCTGCTCGGCCAGCTGGCGTTCTTCACCGGCATGGGCCTCGCCGCCGACACCGCGCCGGGCACCGACCCCCGCGACGTCGACACGCACCGCTTCCGCAACATGGCGTCGAACGGCAACTGGAGTTCGTGCGCGTCGTGCCACCCCGGTGGCCGGGCCGACGGCGTGACCTGGCTGTTCCCGACCGGGCCGCGCCAGTCGATCTCGCTCGAGGGCTTCTTCGCGCACGGCAGCACCGTCGCGAGCGAGCTGGCGACCACCGACCAGAAGATCTCCAACTGGAACGGGGTGCGGGGCAGCATCACCGACTTCAACAACAACGCCCGCAACGTGCAGGGTGGGTTCGGCTTCACGCCCGAGGCGCTGGCGACGATCGACGCCGGCCAAGGTCAGGCCGACGTTCCGGATGCCGGGCTGGTGTTCAACCAAGGTCCGCGGCTCGGCGTCTCGAACGCGCTCGACCTGATGACCGAGTGGGTGGCGTCGATCCGGCCGTTGAGCCGGCCGACCGACCTGGACGACGACGCCGTCGCGCGCGGTCGCACTCTGTTCGCCGCCTCGTGCTCGGCGTGCCACGCCGGCAGCAAGTGGACCAACTCCACCCGCGTGCTCGACCTGGCGCTCTGGCCCGACCCGGCATTCGAGGGCGGACTGCCGCGCGGCGACAACCTGTTCAATCCGGCCGCCTCGGCGATCGTCGCCTTCGACGCGGATGACGACGGCGACTTCGAGACGCGCCTGGTCGACGCCGTCGTCGCGCAGGGCACGCTCGACCTCACCAACCCCATCGAGATCCGCGGCCTGGGCGGCCAGATCGGTCTGGCCTCCGCCGGCCTCGCGGTGTCGTTCGTCCCACCGTCGCTGTTCGGTGTGCGCAACTCGGCGCCCTACGGCCACCACGGCCGGGCCGCGACCCTGGAGGACGTGTTCGTGCCGGTCCAGGGCGGCGGACTCGGCCACCCGGACTTCGGTCTCAACGCGCAGGAACTCGCCGACGTGCTGGAGTTCGTCCGCGCCATCGACGGCGCGCAGCCGACCGTGCAGGCGACCACGCTGCTGCGCTGAGTCACCCTTCGCAGTCTGCCACGACAGAATCTGTCGCGGTTGGTGCCTGGCACGAACTACGACAGAATCGGTGGGTGTCGCTGTCTGGGATGCTCAGCCGTCGTCGTCGCGGTGCGCGAGCCACCACTTCTCGGCGGCGCGCAGCGCGTCGGCGTTGGCCTCGGGGCTGCGCAGCGGGTGGTAGCCGAAGTCCTCGCCGGTGATGAGGATCACCGCGCGGGCGGCTGCCTGGCGGCGGGTCGCGTGCTCGCTGCGCAGGGCGCGGAGCAGGTCGGGGAGGGCCGGCTTGCCACGGCGTGCGTCGGCATGCGCGGCGCGGCGGATCGCGTCGAGGTCGGCGTCGGGGGGCAACGCGTGGCAGAACACGGTGGCGGCCTGCGTGAACGGGCCGCGTGGCGTGAGTTCGCGGCGGAACGCCCGCTTCAGGAACAGGATCGCGAACGAGGTCTGCACTGGCATTCCGTAGCCCGGCACCCCGTGGGCCGCCTGTCGAGCGTTCTGCGGCGTCGGGAAGAATCCGCCGGACTTCGACTGGCCGTCGAGGATCTGCTCGGCGCCGCCGACGTACCAGTCCACGCCACCGACCTCGTCCCGGTTGGAGAGGATCGCCGCGCGCTCGAGGCCGTACAGGAAGTAGTGGTTGACGCTGCCGGTGCCGGGCTGGATCTCCCGCTTGTGGTGTTCCATCCACTCCCAGGCCTCGCGGATGCAATCATCCAGCGAGTCGACGTTCCGATCCGCCGCCTGCAGTCGGGCCTTGCAGACCTCCAGGATCGCGATCCCAGCGACCGTCATCGAGGCCGTCGCGTCGTTGCCCGGCGTGTAGCCGAAGCCGCCCTTGTAGGCGCGTCCCTTGATCGCTGCCGAGGCCACTCCCGACCAGACCCGCGACGGGACCTGCACGTCGAGCGCGTGTGCGGCGCGCAGGCCGAGCACCGCGTACTGCGTCACGCTGTAATCCCAGTTCTTCGGGTGGGGTTGGTAGCGGAATCCGGCGCTCCCGTTCTGGCACGCCAGGAGTCGTCGGGTGTCTCGCGGTGCGGCCTCCCGGTGGTCGGGGTAACTCTCCCCGAGTTCGACCATGAGCATCAGCCGCACCGCCAGCGCGTAGGCGTTGCTCAGGTTGGTGCGCGCCAGGCGATGGAGCGCGCCACGGAACGGCTCCTCCTGCACCGACAGTCCATAGTGGGCCGCGGCCAGGCAGACCAGCGTGAGCGCGTCGCCCTCGGTCGACTCGAGGTGGTGTTCGAGCGCCGGTCTCGCGCGCTCCAAGGCTTCGATCACCCGGGCATCGAGTGCCGCTCGATCCTGCGCGGTCCCGCTCGATGCCAGCGCCAGCGTGAGGAGAGTCCGGGATGCCACGTGCTGTGCGACCACGTTCCGAGTGTAGGATCGGCGCCGCGTGAGTTGCGGTTCCGGTGGTCTGGGGATGTGCCCGGGCGCCGGGCGACTCGCCGGGCGTCCGGCCGGGTTTCGCGTCTGCCGGGACCGTTCGGTGCCAGATCGTCTGCCGCTCTCCCGGTGGAATGGACGACCGCTTCCTCTCTCGACATCTCATGGACATCCGCTCCCGAACGTCGTTCCGCGGTGGACTTCCCGCCGCGCTCACCCTCGCCCTCGTCGCCGCTTCCTGTGGCGGAGGAGGGGGCGGCGGGCCTGCCGACAAGGTCAGTCTGGCCGGCACGCTGACCGTCCCCGCGTTCTCGTCCTCGCTCGGCGAGGGAGCACCGCGCGACGGGTCGGTCTACGACGATGACGCGTTCCATGCGCGCCGGCTCGGCGCCGTCGACCATGCCCGTGCAGCAGTGGACGCCGGCCGTGTGGGCCCAGGCGCGACCGATCCGCTGGACGTCCTGCGCTTCGAACTGCCCACCGGCGCGTGGGAGCTGCAGGTCGAGGGCGACGACGGTCTCGACGTCCGCGTGTTCGACGTCCGCAGTGGTGAGCAGCTCCGGGCCGTCGGTGCGCGGACCCGTACGACGTTCCGGGTCGAGGGTGAGGAGCCCGAAGACGTCGACGTCGCGCTGGCCAGCTTCGACGCGGTCCGCGCGTGGCGGCTGCAGTGGCGTCGGCTGGAGGTCGCCGACATCGCTGCCGAGGCGGCGCTGCCGTTGTCCGCGGCGGCCGACGTGGTCGGGCCGCGCAGCCGCGTCCAGGCCCACTACCTCGGCGCGGTGCACGAGATGATGCCGGGTGAGGTCGTGGTGCTTCGCGAGGAGTCCGCGGTGGACGGCTCGTTCGCGGCGCTGCCCGCGGTCGCGCTCGAAGGCGAACTGCAGCTGGTCCGCGCACCCGAGACCAGCCCGCTGGCGGTGTTCCGCGTGCCGGTGACTCCCGAGACGTTGAACGGCGCGGTCGCCGGGGTGAGCGCGGAGGTCGCGCTCGGTCTCGAGGCGGCGTTGACGGCGAAGCGCCTGGAGCGCCTGCCCGGCATCGCCGCGGCCAGCCCGAACTACGTCCGCTCGATCCAGACCACGCCGGACGACCAGTTCTTCTCGTTCCAGTGGCACTTCCAGATCCTCGGCATGGAGGCCGCCTGGGATGTCACGACCGGATCGAATCAGACCTACGTAGGCGTCGTCGACACCGGCATCGTGTCGATGCACCCGGACTTCAGCGGTCGCATCGAGGCGGCGGGCTACGACTTCATCAGCGACACCTCGATCTCGCTGGACGGCGATGGGATCGATCCGAACCCCGAGGATCCGGGCGACCAGTCGCAGGGCCCGCAGGGTAGCTCGTGGCACGGCAGCCACGTCGGCGGGACCATCGCCGCGAATGGCAACGACGGTCTCGGCGTGGCCGGCATGGACTGGGCCTGCCGCCTGGTGCCGCTGCGCGCACTCGGCTTCGGCGGCCGCGGGTCGTTGGCAGACATCACCGAGGCGGTGCGCTATGCAGCCGGCCTGTCGAACGCGTCGGGCACCACGCCGAACGTCCCCAAGGGGCGCGTCGACGTGCTGAACCTCAGCCTGGGCGGCGGCGGTGGCTCGGCGGTCGAACAGCAGGTCTACGACCAGGCGCGCGCGGCAGGCATGCTCGCGGTCTGCGCGGCGGGCAACGACGGCACCAGCACGCCGCAGTATCCGGCGTCGTTCCCCAGCACGCTGTCGGTCGGCTCGATCCGGTTCGACCTGCGGCGCGCGCCGTACTCCAACTTCGCGTCGACCGTCGACGTCTACGCGCCGGGCGGTGACATGACCGTCGACCAGAGCGGTGACGGTAACCCCGATGGCGTGCTGTCGGTGATCGGCCCGTTCGACGGTCAGACCGCGCGCTGGAGCTTCTCGCAGGGCACGTCGATGGCATGTCCGCACGCCGCGGGCCTTGCCTCGCTGGTCTACGCGCTGCTGCCGAACGCCACGCCGACCGACGTCGAGAACCTGATCATCGACAACGCGCGCGACCTCGGCGCGGGCCTGGCCAACGGCATGATCGACCCGTTGCCGACCCTGCAGGCCGCACAGGGTGGTGGGGGTGGCGGGGGAGCTCCTGCGCTCGCGGTGTCGCCGCCCAACTTCAGCTTCGGGACCATGCAGACCTCGACCAGCCTCACGCTCCGAAACACCGGCGGCGGCAGGGTCTCCATCGACGTGGCCGCCCGCAGCATCGCCTACGTCCCGCAGGTTTCGGGGTGGCTGGACGCACGGCCCGTCCCCACCAGCGATCCCTCGATCTCGCACTCGGCGTTGCTACTCACCGTGGATCGTGGCGTGCTGCCGGTGGGTAGCTACCAGGCCGAGATCACGCTGGCGCTGGTCGGCGGCGGTAGCCACGTCATCCCGGTGAGCGTCGACGTCGATGCCGTCTCGACCGAGAACGTCTTCGTCCTGCTGGTCGAGCCGGTCGAGCTGACGACCGTCGCCCAGGCCGTGACCAACGAAGCGGCCAACTGGCGATGGACGTGGTCGGGCTCGGGCGAATCGCGTCCGGTGTCCGGCGAGTATCTCGTGGTCGCCGGCACCGATCGTGACGACGACGACTTCATCGGTGACGCCGGCGAGATCTTCGGGCTGTGGCCGTTCTCCGACGATCCTGGCCTGCTCGCCGTGCCCGAGGGTGCGCTGATCCGTCAGGATCTCGACTTCTCGCTGTATCCGACCGATTCGATCTCGCAGCGGGTCGGCCGGATGTTCCGTCGACTGCGCTGATCGTCGGTGCCGCGGGCGGTCGAGCCGGCGGAACTCAGCGCCGCACTCCGCTCACGAAACGTCCGCGGGCAACGTGTCGCCGCGCGAGGTGGCCTCAGCGAGGTAGGCCTCGTAGAACCGCTCGTTGACTTCGTTCGCGAGCTTCGAGGTCCGGACCTCGAACTTCAAGCTGTCGGCGTCGAACTCGAGACCGAGGAACTTCAGGGCCTCGGCCAGCGTGGACTCGCGGTCGGCGACGAGGTCTTCGTAGACGATCTCCAACGGCTCGACGTCGTGGCTGGCGAACGTCTCGTGCCAGTAGCGGTTGCCGTCCGCGATCGAGCGGAGCTGCGACTGGATCCGTGCGTAGTCGAACGGGACGTCGCGGTTGTAGTCGGGATCGTAGTTCTCGAGTGCGCGGCCCAGGAACGGATCCGCACCGCCCTCGTGGTCGGCCATGTGGTAGATGCCGCAGTGATCCGCGATGTAGATCGAGATCGCCTGCCGGAGGATGTTCCGGCGTCGGACGTGCAGGATCTTCGGCCGTGAGAACGCCAGCTGGGCGATCTCGAAGGCGTCGAGCCCCGCCGTCCGGGGCACGGCGCGCAGCAACTCCATCGCCTGCGGGAAGTAGTTGGCCATCACCTTGCAGGCGAACACGCCATTGGGGGTCGAGCCGAGATCTACGGTCTTCTGCAGGACTTCCAGCCAGAACGCCTCGCCGGTCCGGTCGCGCTCGCGCAGCCACAGCAGCAACAGTTCCTTCGGGGTGCCGGCGATCTCCGTCTGTGCCAGCAGTTTGCACAGCAGGGTGCTGCCGCTGCGTTGCGTGGCACAGACGAGATAGTGGGTCATCGGATCGGCGTGGTCGGACGGCACTGGAATCTAGTGTGGTGCATCCGAAATGAGCACCATTCTGAACGGCCGACGCTGCGTTGCCGCGTCCTCGGCATATCCACCAACATGCCTGCGGCGCAGCGCCTTGCGACGACCGCCCTCGACTCGCTCATGACGGCACTCGTTTTCGACGCACCACGTTAGTGGTGTGTCGCAGAAGTTCGCCGGAAAAGTCGCCGTTCCAGGGCGCCGAGCGCAAGGCGTGCGGCCGCAGGCGAATCGGTGGATTCGTCGAGGCCGCACAACGCGGCGATTCGGCGTCCTGGGGCGGCGGACTTCCGACGCGAACTTTGCGACGGACCAGTAGCACAAGTTCCGCCGTGATCCGGCGCGCTTCGCGGACGCGATCGAGGGACTCCGTCACCGCGTACATCGCCCCTCGTCGACGGCTTCCGGGAGGACCAGATCCAGACAACCCGGTCAGCGCGCGGCCCCGATCTGCACGGCGATCGCGTTGGTCAGCGAGACCGCGCCGAACACCGGGCCGCCGGCGATCGGGTCGAAGCCCTGGAAGTGCAGCGGCAGCATGTGGAGGCCGCGATCGAGCGGCAGCGGGAGCGAAGTCGTCGGCGCGGTCACCGCGAAGGCGGTGGGGACGGCCCAGGTCGCGACGTGCAGGGTGCAGCCGTCGAGCGGTGTCGGGTCGGCGGCGTTCGAGAACATCAGGAACGGCGTGCCCGACGGCGACGTGATCTGCAGGTCGAGCGAGCCGCCGATCTGCGGCAGGTGGTTCGCGTCGAGTCCGATGGTGCCGCCGTCGGTGCACGCGTCGCCGAGCGGATGGCTGTTGCCGGTGGTCACTCGGAACAGCACGCCGAGGGACAGCAGTCGACCGCCATCCCACTGGGTTCGGAACCCCGCCACCATCGCCCCGGGCTTCTCCCGGAAGAAGGCCCGGCTGGCGCCCGGGGGAGGCGTTCCGGCGGTCACCGCGCGGCCGCTGGACAGTCGGAAGGTCAGCGCGTGGATCACCGCGTTCGCGGGTTCGGTGTAGTCGGCATCGATCCTGCGCACGTACTCGCCGGGTTCGAGGAGGATCTCGGTGACCGAACCGCCGGTTCCCGAACCGAGCCAGGGCAGCGTTCCCCGGAGTTCGCCGGTGGCCCGCCGGAGTGAGTATCTCAGTCCGACGACCGCGCCCCGGTCGATGCGCACGTCGATGCGGTGGATGTTCATCCCGTTCGCGTGCGTCCTGCGGTCCACCCGCCCCACACCGACGTAGCCCGCCGGGAACGGACCGACGAAGTACTCGTGGATCCGGCGTAACCTCACGGTCAGGCCTTCGAGGGTCGCGGCGGCCCCGTTGCCGCTCGAGTAGGCGACGAGCCCGGCGATCTCGCGCTCGGGGCTCTCGAGGACGGCCGGTGATTCCCCGGCCAGCAGGCTGCCGGTGCTGCGGGTCCTGCCCGAGGCGGTCCGGATCTGCAGGTAGTTGAAGGGCGGTTGGTCGTCGAGCGTCAGGGCGACCACCGGGTCGCCGGCCGGAACATCGAGAGCGATCGCGAGGCCTGGATAGTCGTTGGCGGCGCCCGAACTCGTCGGGCGGTCGAAGTAGTCGACACCGAGGCGGACCAGGTTGCGGATCCGACCGGTCGGATCGGCCATGAAATGCACTTCGTCGATGCGCTCCGAGAGGGGCAGACCGAGCGTGACGCGTCGGCCGTTGGCATTGCCGACCAGCTGCGACTCGGTGTCCGCCCAGTCGTCCTGCGCGGTGGCGAGGGACGGCAGGGCGACCGCGAACAGCAGCAGGTAGCAGTGGGCTGCGCGAGGACGGAGAGATGCGGAGAGGACCATCATGGCGGGCTCTGGTTCGGTTCCCCGGCCTTCCGAGCCTCGTCGGAGACTTCGGAGACCGTGTCGAACGACCTCAGGCCGAGAGGCCTCGGGCCCGGCCACGGCCGGCCGGTTTTTCTCGAGGGCTCGGCGTGGGAGCGCCGACACCCGAACCGGGTCGGTATGCTCGGTTCGGTGAAGGATCCGGTTCGGTGTGGCGACGCGTATCCTGAGGCCTCGCATGACCGATGACCGTGCAGCCCTGATCACCGCCTGCCTCGAGCGGATGCAGTCCGGCGACCGCGCGGCGGTCGATCGACTGCTGCCGGCGGTGTACGACGAGCTGCGAGGCCTCGCGTCGCGGATGCTCGGCAGCGGCGGGCCCGCGACGCTGCAGCCCACGGTGTTGGTGCACGAGGCGTACGTCCGGCTGGCCGAGTACCGCGGCGCGGCGTTCGAGACCCGCAAGCACTTCTTCGACGTGGCCTCGCTGGCGATGCGCCAGCTCCTGGCCAGCTACGCGCGGCGCAAGCGAACCCTGAAGCGGGGGGGCGATCTGCAGCGCGCGGAGTTCGACGAGGCCGAGTCGGCGTTGTTCGCGACGCTCGCCGAGGACGACGACCTGGTGGCGCTCGACGAGGCGCTGGAGGAGCTGCGTGCCCTCGAGCCGCGCCATGCCCGGGTCGTCGAACTGCGGCACCTCACCGGGCTGGGCATCGAGGAGACCGCCGAGGTGCTCGGCGTCTCCGACCGCACCGTGCGTCGCGACTGGCAACTCGCCCGGGCCTGGCTGCACCGTGCGATCGCCGAGCGACGCGGCCGACGCGGAAGCTGATCGATGGACGCCGAGCGCTATCGCCGGATCTCGCGACTGTTCGACGAGGTCGCCGACCTGCCACGAGCCGAGCAAGTGGACCGCCTGGCGCAGGAGATGGACCCGGACCTGGTCGCCGAGGTCCGCTCCTTGCTCGGCTACGCCGATCCGCAGGTGGCCGGCGTGCTCGACGACTCCGAACTCGGCGACGTCGCCCAGGAGCTGCTTCGCGAGGTGCAGGACGAGGCCCGGGGAACCGCGATCCCCGTGGCGCTCGGCGACTACCGCCTGCAGCGGGAACTGGGGCTGGGCGGCATGGGCGTCGTCTACGCCGCGACCCGGGAGTCCGACGGCGCCCAGGTGGCGATCAAGCTGATCCGCCCGGGCCTCGACTCGGAACGGCTGCTCAAGCGGTTCCGTCGTGAATCGGAGGTGATGCAGCTGCTCGCGCACCCCGGGATCGCGCGTCTGGTCGAGGCGGGCTCGGCGCCGCTCCGGCACCGCGATGGCCGGGAGGAGCCGGACCGTCCATTCCTGGCCATGCAGCTGGTCGAGGGGGTGCCGATCACCGACCACGCCGACCGTGCCGGGCTCGACGATCGGGAACGGCTCGAGCTGGTGGCCCGGGCCTGTGACGCGCTCGATCATGCTCACCGGCACGGTGTCGTGCACCGCGATCTCAAGCCGGCGAACCTGCTCGTGGTGGCGGGCGACGACCGGATCGGCCAGCCGGTCCTGCTCGACTTCGGGGTGGCGCATGCCAGCCGCGACGACCTGGCGACGATGACCCGCACGGCCACCGGCTCCTGGCTCGGCACGTTGGCCTACATGAGCCCCGAGCAGGTCGCCGGCGAGGATCGAGCCGAGCCGAGGAGCGATCTCTACAGCCTCGGTGTGGTGTTGTTCGAACTGCTCGCCGGCCGCCTGCCGTACGACATCGAGGGCCGGTCGGTGCCCCAGGTGGCGCGTCTGGTCCAGGAGACCGATCCGCTGCGGTTGTCGTCGTTCCACGAACGGTTCCGTGGCGGCATCGATCTGGTGGTCGGCAAGGTTCTCGAGAAGTCGCCTGCCGATCGCTATGCGTCGGCCGCCGCGTTCGCCGAGGATCTGCGGCGCCTGGTGGCGGAGCGTCCGGTCCGCGCCCGGCCGCCGTCACTGCTCAGCCGTGGCCGCCGCTTCGCGCGGCGCTACCGCATCCTGGTCTCGACGGTGGCGGCGACGATGCTGTCGCTCGCGGTCGGACTCGCCTTCGCCGTGCACTTCGCGCTCGCCGAGTCCGAGCAGAGGGTGCGTGCGCAGGGCGAGGCGGATCGCGCCGACCGGAACGCCCGCGAGGCGAAGCGGCATGCCGACGACGCCGGGGTCCTGGCGCTCGAGGCCGCGGAGCAGGCCCGGCGTGCCGATGCCCAGGCGGCGGCGGCCGAGGAGGCCGCGCGCCGGGCCGATGCGAACGCCACCACGGCGCGTGCCGAGGCGTTGCGTGCCGACGTCCAGGCCTATCGGGCAGTGCTCACCGGGCTCGCCGCGATCGGCGACTTCCATCCCGGCGATCTGAGGAAGCAGCTCGGTGCGGTGCGTGAAGACCTGCGCGGCTGGGAGTGGCAGCACCTCGCATCGCGCTTCGACGACAGCCTCGAGGTCCGGCAGGTCTGCGACCAGCTCATCACCGAGAGCGTGGCGATGGCCTTCGAGCCCGACGGCGGTGTGCTGTGGTTGACGCTGCGTACCGGCGCGAGGTCGCCGCAGAGACTGCTCCGCTGGTCGCTGGACGAGGCCGGTCCGGTCGAGATCGGCGCGTATCCGGACGTCCGCGACACCTGGTTCGACGTGAGCGCTCGCCGCCTCTACCTCGTCGGTCCGAAGTCGATCCGGGCGGTCTCACTCGACACGGGCGAGGTCGGGGTCGGTATCGACGTCAGCGCACGGGTGAAGCTGTTCCCGACCGGGGACCCGGACCGCGTGGTGTTCTCGCGCGGCGCCGCCTTCGAGGTCTACTCGATCTCCGAGGGCACGCGTCGACCGCTGATCGATCGCGAGTGGGTCGGCTCCGACGTCTGGTTCGATGCCACGCGGCGTCAGGCGGTGGTGCGCTGCTGGGAACACGCGCGCATCTTCGATCTACAGGCGCCGACCGGGTATCGCGAGGTGCCGATGCCCTACCCCGGCTGGGCGCACGCGGCGATCACCGCGGCGGGCGACCGCGTGTTGGCGTCTCAGCCGGGCCGCGCCGAGGTCCTCCAGTGGCGGCTCGAGGACGACTCGTTCGTGGCCATTCCCGGCCTGCGGGGCGGCAAGGGTCGGCTCCGCTTCCTGCAGTTCGGCCACGACGAGCGCCTGGCCCTCGCCGGCACCGACCACGAGATCTGGGTGTGGGATTCGCGGACCGGAGCGCTCGAGGCTCGCTTCAGCGGCCACGAGGAACTCATCCTCGCCCTGGCGGTCGCCCCCGACGGCCGGTCGCTCTACTCGGTCGATCGCCGGGCCTCGTTGCGGCGTTGGTATCTCGGTGAGGACCCGAGGACGGTCCAACGGGTGCGCGAGGCGCATTGTGCCAGGTTCCTGCGCTACAACGGGACGCTGGCGTCGGGTGCGGTCTACAGCCCGCTCCTGTTCGTCGATGCCGCCAGTTCCCGGGAGGTCGGTCGTTGGGGCAACACCGAGACCTTCGCGAGTTCGATCGACGAACACCCGCGACGACCGTGGATCGCGTACGGCACCGAGTCGCCACGGGACCTGCACAGTCGAGTCGAGGTCCTCGACCTGCGCGATGCCTCGATGGTCCGCGTGGTCCACGAGGCCGAGAAGCGGGGATTGTTCAAGGTCGCCTTCTCGCCAGACGGGTCGCGCCTCGCCGGCGTGAGCCATGCCGAGGGAGTGCTGGTCTGGGAGACCGCGAACTGGGAGTTGGTGGCCCGGACCGAGATCACCCGCGCCGTCTCCCCGAACGACGCTCCGGCACTCGCCTGGCTCGAGGATCAGCACCTCGCGGTCGCCGGCGAGCCCGGCTCCGTGCAGATCCTGCGCGCCGACGACCTGGCCGAGGTGCGGACGCTCGAGGGCCACGACGAACTGGTCATGGAACTCGCGCTGCATCCGGACGGTGGCCGGCTCGCGTCGGCGTCGCGCTCGGGGCTGATCCTCGTCCACGACTGGCGGAGTGCCGAGACCGAACAGCGACTGGAGGGCCACACCGGGATCGTGTTCGCCCTCGCGTTCCATCCGGCGGGTGGTCGGTTGGTCTCCGGGGGCGCGGACCGGACCGTGCGATTCTGGGGCGTGGACGTCGGCGCGGAGCTGGCGAGCTTCTCGATCGCCGCGGGATGGGTGCGCGACGTCGAGTTCGATGCGGAGGGTCGCCGGCTGGTGGTCGTGTCGGGTAGCGGTGCATTGCATCTCCTCGAACTCGACCCGCTGCGCGCGCGGGTGCAGGCGGGCGAGCACCACGACCTCGCCATGCAGGAACTCGAGCGGAGTTGGCGGACCCACGAGGAGCAGGTCCCCGAGGAGCGGGGCGGCGCGGTCATCGAGGCGTTCTTGGAGGAGTCGTCGGCAGATCCACGCCGGCTGCGGTTGGCCCGCCAGTACACGTTGCGCCGCGCGCTCGAGGAGTGGGCTCGGCAGAATCCCCCGGCGCAGGGAACTGTTCGCTGATCGGCTGTCCGCACGGTGCCTTCTGACCTCGACTTGGCGTAGCCTTGTCGGGATGGGCGGATCACCCGAAACCATCCTCTGGCACGACTACGAGACCACCGGCCTGGACACGCGCAGCGATCGGCCGATGTCGTTCGCGGCCGTCCGGACGGACCTGGAGCTGAACCCGATCGGCGAGCCCCTGCAGGTCGAGTTCGCGCTCGCTGCCGACGTGGTGCCCTGGCCGGATGCGATGCTCGTGACCGGCCTGCAGCCGGACCGGGACGGGACGGTCTCCGAGTACGAGGGGGCTCTTCGGATCCGCGAGGAGGTCAATGCGCGGGCGACCTGCAGCGCCGGCTACAACAACGTCGGCTTCGACGACGAGGTGACGCGCTTCCTGTTCTGGCGCAATCTGCTGCCCGCGTTCGAACACGAGTTCCGCGGCGGCAACTCGCGCTTCGATCTGCTCGATGCGCTGCGGGCAGCCTGCGCGCTGCGGCCTGCAGGGATGAACTGGCCGACCGGGGAGCGCGGCTGGCCGTCGTTCAAACTGATCGACCTCGCGGCGGCCAACGGGATCAAGGACCACGCGGCGCACGATGCTCTCGGCGACGTGCGGGCGACCCTCGGCATGGCGCAGAAGCTGCGGGCCGCGCAGCCCGAACTGTGGGAACTCCTGTTCGCCTTGCGGATGCGCAAGGAGGTCCAGAAGCGCCTCGACGACGCCGGCGACCAGCCGTTCGTACTGACCAGCAGGCATTTCGCGGCGTCGCAGCGCAACACCAGCCTGTGCGTCCGCATGACGCCACACCCGCGCTTCGGCAGTCAGTTCCTGTGCCTCGACCTGCGTCGCGATCCGCAGATCGTCCTCGACCACAACCTCGCCGAGCTACGCACCTGGCTGTTCTCCCGGCGGGACGAACGGCCCGAAGGTGCGCCGACCGTGGGGGCCGCCGCGGTCCACACCGGCCGCTGTCCGGCGGTGCTGCCGAGTTCGCTGCTCGACCGGGCAGCGGCCGAGCGCATCGAACTCGATCTCGGCATGGTCGAGCGCCACCTCGACTTCATCGAAGCCAACCGCGACGCCCTCGCGCAGAAGCTCGCCGACCTCTACGACGAGGAGCCGCCGGAGCCCGGCGACGTCGATCAGGCGTTGTACGGCGGGTTCCTCGGCGAGGACGACGAACGGCTGTGCCGCGAGGTGCACCGGACCGACCCCAAGGGCTGGCGCGATCTGGAGAAGGGCTTCGCCGATCCTCGCCTGCAGGAGCTGCTGTTCCGGCTGCGCGCGCGCAATCACCCGGAGCTCCTGTGGGCCACCGAGCACGTGCGCTGGAAGCAGGTCCGCGAGGAGCGCCGGCCGCACGCCGAAGCGGCGCTGGCGCGGATCGTCGAGCTGCGGTCCGAAGGTGCCGGGGATGCGGCGCTGCTGGAGGCCTGCGAGCAGGCGATCCGGAAGCGGTTTCCTGCCGGGTGAGCCGCGTGGTATGGACCCTTCCCCATATGGGAACGTCCGGTAGACCTCGTCGCCCTGTCACCGACTCTTCCGACGCCGTCGATGGCTGGCTGCTCGGCTTCGACCATCCGCAGAAGGCCACGCTGCAGGCGGTGCGGAAGGTCGTGCTCGCCGCCGATCCAGCGATCGAGGAGGGCATCAAGTGGAACGCGCCGAGCTTCCACGTTGCGGGCGCATGGTTCGCGACCTTGCACCTGAAGTCGCGCGCGCCGGCTCGGATGGCCACGTCGCCCACCGCGCTGTTGCTGCACTTCGACGTGAAGGGGCGCGTGCGTGAGGGCCTGTCGATCGACGATCCGACCGGCCTCTTGGAGTGGGTAGGTAAGGACCGCGCGATGCTGGTCTTCGCTGGGCCCGACGAGGTGGAGCGCTGTGCCGCCGCGGTGCGGGCCCTGGTGCGGGCCTGGCTCGCGGCGCGGGCCGGAGGCTGACCGCGCGGCTCAGCCGCGGCGACGGAACAGCGCCAGCCCGACCACGGCCACGAACAGCACCGCGCCACCACCGATCACGAACGGCAGGCGGCCCTTCGGCGGGTCGATGATCTCGACGATCTCGTCCGGCGCAATATCGGCTTCGGTCCAGGTCTCGACGGTGGCGTCGCCGGGAACCACGCGGACCAGCCGGTCGTCGCCGGTGCGGGCCACCCGGTAGACGCCGACCGAGCCGATCATCTGGCCGGTGGGCACGTCGTCGCTGCGCGCGCCGACCAGCACCTCGCGGACGCCCGGTTCCACCTCGCCGAGATCGCAGACCGCGTAACCGGACTCGTCCTTCGAGCTGCGTCCCTTGATCTCGAGCAGGCGCTCACCGGTCTTGCCGGAGTAGAGATACGTGGTCCCCGACCACTCGCCGTTGACGTTGGAGTGCGGGGCGGTGATCCACAGGTCGGGGGTGCCATCGCCGTCGACGTCGCCGTTGCTGTCGACGCTCCAGCCGAACCACGCGCCGGCCTCGTCGCAGCTCCAGAAGTGCAGGCGCTCGCCGGTCTTCCCCGAGAACACGTAGACCGCGCCGGCATCTTCGCCACCCGCATCGTGCTTGGGTGCCGAGATCGCGAAGTCGGTCGCGCCGTCGCCATCCATGTCGCCGACCGCGATCAGCGACCAGCCGAAGCGGTCGCCGTCGCTGCCCTCGACCTTCTCGCCTTCGAAGCGGCGCAGGAGTTCGCCGCCCTTGCCGCTGCGCAGCTCCGCGTAGCCGAGCTTGCCCTCGATCAGGTGGCTCGGTGAGCCGATCAGCAGCTCCTCGATCCCGTCGCCGTCGTGGTCGCCGACCGGCCGGCAGAACCAGCCGTACTGGCAGCCGCCATTCTCGCCTTCGAAGCGGTGCAGGACCTCGCCGGTCTTGCCCGAGTGCACGTTCAGGAAGCCGGTGTTCTTCTCCGCCAGGTCGGCACCCGGAGCGGCGACCGCGACCTCGGCGTGGCCATCGCCATCGAGGTCGGTGACGCCGGCGACCGACAGGCCGTGGAAGTCGTAGGGCATCTCGCCCGCGAAGGTGTGCAGGCGGTGGCCGTCCTTGCCCGAGTAGACCCGGGCGTGGCCGATGAACGACCGCTCCGGACCCTTGCCACCGAGGCACGAGACGATCACGTCGTCGGCGCCATCCGCGTCGACGTCCCCGGCGCCCGCCACCGCGAAGCCCAGCTCGTCGCCCTTGCCGGGGCCGAGCCAGGTGTAGAGCAGCTTCCAGCCGGCTCCCGAGCGCACCTCGACCGCGCCGCTCTTCTCGGTGACCCGCTGGTCGATCGGCGCGCCGACCACGAAGTCGACCCGGCCGTCGCCATCGACGTCACCGCAGCGGGTGATGGCGGAGCCGTACTGGGCATTGTCGGACTTGCCGACCATCACGAAGCTCGGGTCCTGGGCGGCCACCAGCGTGGCCAGGGCGAGACTGCAACCCGCCACGCGGGACTTCACGGAGACGATCATGGACTTGGGGTCGGTGCGGCGAGGATCGAGCGAGCCGTCCGGTGCGGCGAACACGTGAAGCCACCGGCGGCGCCGTGTCCATAGATCGGCCGGGTCCGGGGCCGGCGTTGACCCCGATGGGAGCCGATCGGCGCAGTTGTCACGGTCCCGTCCCATCCTGAACTGAGGGTGCCCGGATCCGACCGGTCCCGGACCGGCGCGCCATGCCGCTGAACACCGTTGCGACCTGCTCCCCGCTCCACTGTGCCGTGCTTCGCGTCGACGGAGCCTTCAGGACCGTGGCAAGGGAAGCAGCGCCACCCGGAACGGTGCTGTTCGAGCTGCAGGGCAGGGTGGTCGGCCAGCCCACGCGCTACACGGTGCAGGTCGGCCCCGGAGAGCACATCGAGGCTCCGGAGGGGGCGAGCCTCCTCGACCACCTGGACCGGTTCCTCTGGCGCTTCCTCGACCACTCCTGCGCACCCAATGCCCGGATCGAGGGCCGCCGGGTCGTCGCGGTGCGCGCCATCGAGCCCGGGGATGCGGTGACATTCGACTACTGCACTACCGAGTTCGAGATGGCGACCCCGTTCGACTGCGCGTGCGGCGCGCCGGCCTGCCGCGGCCGGATCGCCGGGTATCGGGCCCTCGATGCCGCGCAGCGGGCCGAACTCGACGGTCGGGTCGCCGAACACGTGCTCGCGCTGGCGGCCGCGGCGCGCTGATCGAGAATCAGCGGCGACCTCCCGACCCTCCCGGCTCCCGTGCTGCTCCACGACCTGTTCGCCCGCGCGGCGCGCCGCCACCCCGACCGGCTCGCGGTGGATGTTCCTCCCGATCCGACCCGGCCGGAGCGGCGGACGGCGACCTATCGGGAACTCGCCGAGCGCGCCGCCGGGCTTTCGGCCGCGGTTGGTGCCCACGTGACTTGCGAGGCGGTGGTCGCGATCCTGCTGCCGCGCGACGTGGTCGACCTGTTCGCCGCCGAGCTCGCGGTGCTCCAGGCCGGCGCGGCGTGGACCTGGCTCGACCCGGCGCTGCCCGATGCGCACCTCGAGCACGTGCTGGCCGACTCCTGTGCTGCTGCCGTGGTCACCGATCGGGCCGGCGCAGAACGTCTCGATCGAATCGCGAGCGCGGTGCCGCGGGTTCGGGTCGACCTGCCGCTGGCTTTCGCCGCCGCGCCGCCGCCCGAGGTCCCGGGCGATCTCCGGCGCCTCGCCTACGTGATCTACACGTCGGGGACCACCGGGCGCCCCAAGGGCGTGCAGCTCGAACATGGCGGCGTGGTCCACCTGATCGAGTCGGACGTCGCGCACTTCGGCTTCGGCCCCGGCGACCGCATCGCCCAGGGCTCCTCGCATTCCTACGACTCCTCGGTGGAGGAGACCTTCGCGGCGCTCGCCTCGGGGGCCACGGTGGTGGTGATGGACGCCGCCGCGGCGCGCCTGGGGCCCGACCTGGTCGGCTGGCTGCGCCGCGAGCGCATCACCGTGCTGATGCCTACGCCCACCCTGCTGCGCACCGCCGGCTGTCGTGCGCCGCGCGACGAGCTGCCCGACCTGCGGTTGGTCTACGCCGGTGGCGAAGCGATCCCGGCCGACGTGGTGTCGGTGTGGGCGCGCGACCTGTGGTTCGAGAACGGCTACGGGCCGACCGAGTGCACCGTGACCGCGCTGCGCGGTCGGCTCCGGCCCGGGGAACCGGTGACGATCGGTCGGCCGGTCGGGGAGCTCGGCGCGTTGGTCCTCGACGAGGCGGGCGAGGAGTGTCCGGACGGCACGGTCGGCGAGCTGTGCCTGCAGGGCGTTGGCCTGGCCCGCGGCTACCTCGGCGATCCGGAGCGCACGGCGCAAGCCTTCCCGGTGCATCCGCGGTTCGGGCGGATGTACTGCACCGGCGACCTCGCGCGGCGCGAGGCCTCGGGGGACTTCACCTGCCTCGGTCGGGTCGACCACCAGGTGAAGATCCGCGGCCATCGGATCGAACTCGAGGCGGTGGAAGCGATCCTGGCCGAGCACCCCGCGGTGGCCGAGGCGGGCGTGCGGATGCAGGGCAGCGGTGCCGCGACGCAGCTCGTCGGTTTCGTCGTGGCGGTCGCGGGCCGGGACTGCGACGTCGACGCGCTGCGCGGCTTCGTCGCCGAGCGCCTGCCGGCCGCCGCGGTGCCGGCGCGCATCGCGCTGCTCGACGTCCTGCCGCTCACCGCCGGCGGGAAGCTGGATCGCAGGGCGCTGCCGACGCTCGACGCGGCGCCGGCAACCGGCACCGGCACCGGCGCGGACGACCCACCGCGAAGCGAGCTGGAGCGCGCCGTCGCGGCAGCATTCGGCGTGGTGCTCGGCGTGACGGTCGGCTCGCGGGTTACCGGCTTCTTCGACCTCGGTGGCGACTCGGTGCGCGCCGCCGAGCTGATCTCGCTGCTGCGCGAGCGACCGGAGACCGCCGGGCTCGCGGTCCGCGATCTCTACCTGGCGCCGAGCGTCGCCGGGCTCGCGGCGCGTGCCGACCACCAGGCCGATCGCGCTGACGACGGCGCCGGCGTCGTCGCCGAGCCGGCACGATCCGGCACCGCACGGCCGGTCCTGGTGACCTGCACGCAAGCCGCGCTTCTGCTCGTCTCGCTGCTCGGCGGGGCCGCGCTCGCGGGCTGGATCGCCTTCAGCCTGTTCCCGTGGCTCGTCGCGCAGGCTTGGGGACCGCTTGCGCTGTTCGGGGTCGCGCTGTCGACCGCGGTCACCGTCCTCGTCCTGCTGCCCCCGCTGTCGCTCGCCTTCGCCGTGCTGGTCAAGCGGCTGGTGATCGGCTGCTACCGGCCGTTGCGCGCACCGGCCTGGAGCGGCTTCCATCTCCGCCACTGGATCGTGCAGCGCGCGGTCGGCCTGGTGCCCTGGGGGCTGTTCCAGGGCACCGAGCTGCAGCTCGTGGCGCTGCGCCTGCTCGGCGCGCGGATCGGTCGCGGTGTGCACCTGCACCGCGGGGTGGATCTGGTGACCGGTGGCGGTTGGGATCTGCTGACTCTCGGCGACCGCGTGGCGCTGGAGCAGGACGCGGCGCTCGGGGTGGTGGAGCTGGACCGCGGTGACTTCGTGGTCGCGCCGATCACGTTGGAGGACGGAGTCCGCGTCGGTGTCCGCGGTGGGGTGCGAGGTGGTGCGACGGTCGGGGCGGGCACCGAGGTCGAGGCACTGGCTTCGGTGCAGCCCGGGTCCGTGGCGCCCGGCGTGCGGGTCGACGGCGTGCCGGCCCGCGAGGTCGGTTCGGCCGAGCCACCGCCGACCGCGCCGCCGCCGGGTGGCCTCGGACCGGGGGGCCATGCGATCGTGAGGATCGGATTGCGACTGGCCTTCCCGCTGCTCATGGACCTGCCCTGGCTCGCGCTGCTGTGGGGGGTCGCGCGAGCCCGCGGCCTCACGCCCGACCGCGCGCTCGAGTGGCTCTACGACCCGTTCGCGACGCCGGCGGTCACCGTGCTGGTGGTCGGCCTGGTGCTGCTCGAACGGCCGCTGGCACTGCTCTGCGCCGCGCTGCTGCTGCGGGCCACTCCGGTCCCTGCCGGTCGCCACCACCATCGGTCGTGGCGCGCGGCGCTCGCCGAGCAGCGCGCCGAGACGCTCGAGGCCGCCGGCAACTGGCTGAGCGGTGGCCTGCTCTGGCCGGTGTGGCTGCGGATTGCCGGGATGCGGATCGGCCGCGGCTGTGAGGTGAGCACCATCCTCGGGGTCGCGCCAGAGCTGTGTGCGCTCGGTGCGGGGACCTTCTTCGCCGACGGCATCTACCTCGGCGCGCCGCGGGTCCGCGTGGAAGTCTTCGAACTGGCGCCGCTGCGCCTCGGTGCCAGGACCTTTCTCGGCAACCACGCGGTCGTGCCGCCGGGCACCGAGCTGGGCGACGACATGCTGCTCGGCGTCTGCACGGTCGCCGACGAGCGGGTGATGGCGAGCGGCGGCGACTGGTTCGGCCATCCACCGTTCCGTTTGCCGCGGCGCGAGGTGGTGGAGATGGATCGGCGCACCACGCACGAGCCGAGCGTCCTGCTGTGGGTCAACCGCCTCGGCTGGGAGCTGGCGCGCTTCGGTCTGCCCGCGGTCGGGATGCTGGTCGCGCTCTGCTGGTTCAGCGTGCTCGACCGCTGGCTCGACGCGACCTCCGGCGCCCTGGAGCGGTTGCTCGCCGTATCCGTGGCCTCGTTCGCCGCCGCGCTGGCCGGTCCCGCAGTGGTGCTGGCGCTCAAGTGGCTGCTGCTCGGCCGCGTCCGCCCCGGCCGCCACGGCCTCTGGTCGTGCTGGTGCTGCCGCTGGGACTTCCTCTACGTGGCCTGGGGCCGGCTCGCGCGGCCGACGCTGGCCGCGCTGGAGGGCACGCTGCTGCTCGCACCCTACCTCCGCGCGATGGGCGTGCGCATCGGCCGCCGGGTGCTGCTGGGGCGCGGCTTCGCGCAGGTGGTCGATCCGGACATGTTGGTGCTGGAAGACGGCGCGGCGTTCGACGGCCTGTTCCAGGCCCACAGCTTCGAGGACCGGGTGCTGAAGACCGACCATGTGGTGGTCGGTCGGAACGCGACGGTGCGACGCGGCGCGGTCGTGCTCTACGGGGCGCGTATCGGCGCGGGCGCGGTGGTGGGCTCGCACGCGGTGGTGATGAAGAACGAGCGGCTCGCGGCCGGCGGCGAGTTCGGAGGGTGCCCATGCGCGCCGATCCGCTGAGCGCGCCGCGCGGGATGCCGCGGGATCCGGCCCTCGACGCTGCCCGCGGCCTGGCGGTGGTGGCGATGGTCGCGCTGCACCTGGTGCCGACCGACGGTGCGGACATCGTCGGTTGGAAGATCTGGCTCGCCGAGCCGGTGCTGTTCGTGACCGGCAAATGCGCGGCGCTGTTCTGCTTCGCGGCCGGCGTGGTGTGGGGCGGGCGCCCGACGCCGTGGCCGACGACCCTGTCGCGCGCCGCCGTGCTGTTCGCGTGCGGAGTGGTCTTCGGTCGCCTCTGCTGGCCGACCGAGGTGCTGAGCGCGCTGGCGTTGATGATGGTCGCAGTCCGCGCGCTGCATCGCGTGCCGACCGGTGCCGTGCTGCTGCTGGTCGTGGCGCTGCTCACCGCGGTGCCGATCGCGCGCGAGGCGTGGCAGCCGTGGATCGCGCAGGACTGGGACGAGTGGGGGCTGGTGCATCGCGGCACGGTCGGCTTCGAGCCGCGGTCGATGCTGCGCGGCTGGCTCTACACCGGCAGCTACCCGCTGCTGCCGTGGCTGGTGTTCCCGCTGCTCGGGCTGGTCTATGCGCGCACGGCGTGGATCGTGGATCGCGACCGGCGCGGTTGGCTGGCGCTCGCGTTGCCGGTCGCGGTGGCGGGTCAGGCCTGGCAGTGGTGGAGCGATGCGCGGTGGGAGGAGCTGGAGTTGGCTCCCGACTGGTTCGTGCAATGGGTGCCGACCACGGTGCCGTTCGTGGTGCAGGGGGCGAGCTGGTCGGTGCTCGCGGTGGCGGGGATCCGTGGGTTGCACGACGGCCTTCCGTCGCTGCGCCGCGCGCTCGGGGGCCTGGCCGATCTGGGCCGCGCCTCGCTGAGCTGGTACGTGCTGCACGTCGTGCTGGTGTTCGTGCCGCTGCGGTGGTTCTGGCCGGAGGAAGACTGGCCGTTCACGGTGGGGCTGGCCGCCTTCGCTCTGTGGTTCGGTCTCGGCGTGGTCCTGACCAGCCGTTGGTTGAGAAGATTCCGCCGCGGCCCGCTCGAGGGCCTCTGGGCCCGCGCCGCCCTTCGTCCGCGCCGCTGAGTCCCGCCCACGCCGCCCGCGGGCGGGCGCTCCGGGCGATCGCGGCAGATCTCGATCGATCCTCCTGCAACCCTCCGTCGGATCGAGGACACCACCGCACCAGTCACATGACGCGGCGCGGTGCGATCCTTGCCCCGTGAACCGCCTCCATCCGGCGGGTCCTGCCCTCGGCCGCCGGGCTGTCCCTTCCTTCCGTCCAGATGATGCTTCGTTTTCGAACTCGTGCCACCGTTGCGTTGGCCTGCGGTCTGCTGACGACCGCCGCATTCGCGCAAGCGCCCTTCGAGATCTACCCCGTGCAGGTGCTCTCCGATGCCTACGTTCCGGGTACCGGTGGATCGCCGATGGCCGATTCGGCGCTCCGTCTCGTTGCCCTCGACTACTCCCGGCATGGCCTCGACGAGGTTGCGGTGCTGACCACCGCGGGAGACCTGTATCTCCTGGCCACCCCCGCCATCCATCAGGAGTACAAACTCCTGTGGTCGGGAGCCACTGCCGTGGCCGTGCTGGAGGAGCACGGTGCGGACGGCGCGGATGCGCTGGTCGTCTCCGACGCCACCGGTATCCACCTGCTGCAGGAGGGATCGGCCGCCACGCTTCTGTCTTCGGACTCCGCACTGCAGAACGCCGCCCGGATCGTGGTGGGAGACTGCAATGGCGACCAGCTCGCCGACCTCGTGGTCCATGATCTGACCGTTCCCGGAGCCTCCGGTGACGAGCAGATCACGCTGGTCGAGCAGACCTCGAGCGGTTGGTCGATCCTCGGCTCCCGGTCGTTCTCCGGACAACTGGGCGACATCGAAGTGGCCCCGGACTGGCTGGGAACCGGTGACGCGGCGGTGTTCGTCCTGTGCGACAACGACCTGTACTGCTGCGATCCGGCTTCCAGTCCCGCCGTGCTCGCGGACGCCTATCCGGCCTTCACCGTGCCGAGTGCATTGCCCGGCGCGCAGATCGAGGTGATCGACGACTTCGGGGTGAGCAGGCTCCTCATCGCGTACTCCATCGAGCCGTCGGCGGGTTCGTACCAGTCGGCGCTGGTCATCGCGATCCATGACTCCGGGGCGACCAACGGGCTCCTCCTCGCGCAGGGCATCGTGCTCCGAGAGGAGAAGATCCGCGGCCTGTCCTGCGGCTCCTACTTCAGCGACGGCTTCATCGACATCATCCTCACCTACGGCGGCCTGTCGAATCCCGACCTGTACCTCAGCGGTCTGCGGTATGGCGCGACGTCGCTGTTCCTCCTGGATCACGACCTGGTGGTCTGTCTGGTGGCGACGCCGCACCCTCCTCAGGTGACGTCCGAGCTGGTCTTCGTCGACTTCGATGGCGACGGCAAGCACGAGTTCGCCTACGGCACCGACTACGGCAGCTCGGACACGGTCGTCGCGGCGGCGCGCGATCCCGCGGGTCCGGACTGCGTGGCCCCCACGTTGGCCGACGGCGATTGGGGGCCGGGCGCGGGAACGCTGGGAGGCACTGGCTTCTCGTTGCCGATACCGCTCGGCGAGCAGCCATCGCTGTGGACCGCGACGCATGTCGAGCTGATCCTCTGGCGGATTCTGGAGGACGCTTCCACGGGAGATCTCTACACCGAGCGCACGCCGTTCCGGCAGACGTCGGTTGCCATCCCCACGTCGGGAAGCTCGGTGGACGTCGACGTCACAGCTGACAGTGCCGATTGGCTAGCCACCGGCTTCGTCGGGGTGGTTCGATTCGTCGAGGACTCGGATCTGGCGATTCCGGGTGTGCAGCGGGCGGGTCCGCCGGCCCGCTTCCTGATGCGCCCCGACTTCGTCGGTGGAGCCTCCGCCGGCTACTGGACCGAGATGTATGCGCTGGTCGACACCAACGGCGCGCTCGAGGCCAAGTGGACCGGAGATGGAGGCATTCCGCTCATCATCGATCCCCTGCCGCCACTGCCGCCGCTGCCTCCTGCGCCTCCAGCGCCGACGAACCAGCCGGTGACCGGGACCGGCGCGACGAACGGTGCGGGCAGCGGGGAGGACTGATCGGTCGCGGTCAGCCCGCCGGGACCGGTCGGCTCGGGCGCCTGCGCCGGCGGTGTGCCCAGGTCGCAGACGCCGCCAAGGCGATCGAGGCTGCGAGGCCGAAGCTCCAGGCGATCAGTCGCCGATCCGCCGCCCGGCGCTCGGGAGGCAGTGACGGCCGCAGCTCCGGCCAGCCTACGAGCTGAAGTCCGGCGTGGTGCGCTGGGTGAGCGAAGCGGCGGTCTGCCGCAATGCGAGCCCGCGCGCGACGCAGCGCCTCGGCCGCGTGCGGCGCATCGTCTTCCAGCAGCGCGTCGTGGAAGGCCTCGGACATTGCGAGCGCGGATTCGAGCCACAGTGGCTGTTCCGAGAGCAGCACCGCTCGAGCGCCCGCCTGGATCGCAGCGCCACCGATGTGTGGTGCGACGGTCTCGCCGCGGCGCCCCATGTCGGCGGCGCGACAGGTCAGGAAGGTGACCAGTGGCGGCAGCGCGAACGTCTCGATCTCGCCGGCAAACAAGCCCCGGTCGAACAGCGCCATGCCGCGTGGTCGCGGCAGCGCGGGCTCGAAGATGCCGTGCGCGATGAACACCGTCATCGTGCTGTCCGCGGCGACGCGGCGCGCGTTGACGAGGTTTGCCGAGGCGCCGCGGAGCAGTTCGACCTGGCTGGATTCGAACGCCTGAACCGGCCGGCGCCATTGCGCCTCGTCGGCGCGCAGCGGTGCCAGTCGATGCTTCTCGAGGATCGACCCGTCCGGGCGGTCGGCGGCCACGACAGCGATCCGCCCAGTGCGGGAAGTCTCGCTGGGCGGCGCGCGGCGCAGCCGGTGGCCGAGGCTGAAGGTCGGCAGGTAGGCGATGGTCCGCTCGGTGCCGAACCAACCGTCGCCTTCCGTCAGCGCTTCGAAGGTAGGCGCGCGCAGCAGTTCGCTGCCGACGATCCAGACCGACCGCCAGTCCGCGATGTGTTCGGAGACCGCGTTTGGCAGGAGCAGTGCATGGGCCGCGGTCGCATGGCGACGGACCGTCTCGAGCGGGATGGTCGGGTCGGCGACCGTGTTCTGGAGCGGTAAGAGCCCGCGCAGGATGCGCTCATCGGGTGGCAACTCGAAGATCCGCGCACCCTGCCGCGTCACCGCGATCAATGCGGTTCCGGTGGGGGCGGGAACGTAGACCAACACGCCGCCGTCCAACGGGGCGAGGGCGCGCGCGGTGGCAGCATCCACCGTCGGGATCGACGCGGCCCGCACCTGCGAGTCCTGGCGCTCGGCCTGCAACCAGATCTCGAGCGCCTCGTCGCCGGCGTCGTCGCGGTTCGAAGCGCGCGTCAGTCGCAGCGCGAGCGCCAGCACGTCACGGCGTTCTCCGTACTGGAGGAACTGACTGCCACCCTCGCGGAGCGGAAGCGCCTGCCAACGGGCTCGCAGTCCCGACCAGACCTCGAGCAGGTCACGCCGCGCGAGCTCTGGGCGCGAAGCGTCGCCACCCGGCTGCGCGGTCCGTTGCAGCGCCAGCAGGGCACGGAGCGTGGCTTCTCGGACCGACGGCGGGCCCGGCATGTCCACGTGGTCCACTCGATCGAGCGCGTCACCGGCGTCAGCGAGTCGACCGGCCTGCAGATGGTAGGCAACACGTTCCAGGTGGATCAGTCGGCGCTCTTTGTCGGTGATGCCCTCCTCGTCGAGGAGATCATTCAGTCGGGCCAGGGTGTCGTCGGTCGGACGCAGGCGGTGCCGGGCCTGGATGCGCTGCAGCTTGACCTGACAGGCGATCTGCGGTCGGCCGGCGAGCGCCTCCGACTCCAGGAGCGCCGTGCACAGGGCGACCGCGTCCTGAAAGTCCTCCAGCGCGAGTGCGATGCCGATGCGGAGCGTGGCGCGCTGTAGCTCCGGCATCCCCTCCAACTCGGCGGCGGCCAGGTCGGGATCGCCGCAGTGAAGGAGCACGCTTCCACGCAGGAATCCCAGGTTCGATCGGAGGTAGCCGACGGCCATGCGATGGTCATCGGAGAGCGATTCGATCTCCGCGCCCGAATGCTCGAGCCGCTGATCCGCCTGTCGGATCGCTTCGAGCGCCGCGCCGGGGTCGGTGCTCGCCAGGGCGCGGATCTCGAACAAGCGGAGATAGCACTCGTAGAGACCCGACCATCGGTTGCGCGGAAGCTCACGGATGGCCGCGAGGATCGCCGCGGCATCGTACGCCGCGTCGAGTTCCTGGACCGCTACGAACAGTCCGTGCTCGTCCGAGCCCCTCGCGGCATCCAGCGCCCGCGACGCTGGCGAGTCGTCCTGGGCGCGGCACGCGCCCGCCGCCGACGCGGCCAGGGCGACCAGCAATGCCGCGCTGGTTGCAGCTCGGGGGCACGCGGGCCTGACAGTCGACCTCAGCGCACGACGGGCATCACGACGAACGGGCACGCCTCGACCGTACGCAGCCCGTCGTCCAGCGCCAGTACCCGAACCCGAACGCGATCCGGCCACGCGGCCACCACGTCCGCCGCCGCCACCCACTTCGCCTCCGCCAACACCGTGCTCTCCCAGAGCGGCACCCCATCGACGTCGGTGACCACCACCCGATAGCCGGTCACCGAGTCCCGCTCCGACGGCGTCCAGCTCAGCTCCTTGCCGACCTCGATCGCCTCGGCTTCGAACTCAAGGCCGCCCTGCCCATCGAGCGACTGCATGCCCTGGCCCTGTCCCGACGGATCGCCCGAGCCGCCCGACCGATCCAGCAGCCACAGCGCCAGGAACAGCACCGCCGCGGCGGCGGCGATCCAGGGCAGCGCGCGGGCCAGGGGACCGCGACCCTCGCGGGTCACGCCGTTCTGGGCCATGGGCTCCGCCGCCGCGGCGGCCAGCAGCGAGCGACGGGCCAGCTGCAGGTCGTCCTCCCGCGCATCACCTGCCAGCGCCTCGCGCAGATGCCCGCGCTCGCGGCGCAGCAACGACAGGGCGCCGCGCAACTGCGCCAGGGCAGCCGCGAACCGCGGGTCACGGGCCGCCTCGCGCGTCGCCGGGTCGTCCGGCGACCGCTCGCCTGCGGCGATCTCGTCCAAGAGTTCCTCCTGACGGGGCGTCAGCCCCGACTCCAGCCAGTCCGAATCGGTCATGGCTCCCCTCCTCCAGGTAGGGCGCCACGCAGCTTCGCCAGTGCCCGGCGCAGCCTGCTCTTGACGGTGTTCTCGGGCATGGCGAAGTGTGCAGCGATCTCCTGAATCGTGAGATCGTCGAGGAACCTGGCAGTCAGGAGGCGGGCGTCGAGGTCGCCGAGGCGGTCGATCAGTGCCAGCACCGAGTCGCGTTCCTCCAGGTCCGATCCCGTGGTCGCGTCGGCCTGCGTCGCGGCATCGGCAGCGGCGGTGTCGGAGAGGGCGCGCATCCCGTGGCGGTCGCGGCGGAACCGCCGGCGCCGGGCGTTGCGATAGGTCAGGTCGGTGAAGCGGTAGGCCCAGGTCTCCAGCGACGCATCGCCGCGGTAGTCCGAGAGCCGCCGCCAGATCGAGGCGATCGCCTCCTGGGCGACGTCCTCCTGGTCCTCCTGGGTCAGCGGCGCCCGGTCGCGGTTGCACAGCGCGCGCACGAACCGCGGCACGCAGGCCATCCGTTCGGCGAAGCGCTCGAGCGCCTGCGGATCCCGCTGCGCGGCGGCGCGGGCGAGCGCCAGGTCCCGGGCCAGGGATTCGGGGCTCGCCATCCGGTCCGATCGGGTCGGCTCGGGGGATGGGGGGGACGGAGTCACCTGTTCATTCTGCCGTCGAGCCAGCGACGGAGCACCAGTCGGATCGGCAGGAAGGGCGGGGTGAGGGCGGGCGATGGGACGACCGGTCGTCGCGGCGTGGTCCCGTGCGATGCACGGATTCCGCGAAAACTCCAAACCGCACGCGAGCCGACGCCACCAGCCACGCGGGCCCCCGAAGCCCCTTGCCTTCCGTCTCCAACCAGGAATCCGCATGCTCGCCCTGAGACCCGCGGTCGCGCTCCTTGCCGTGACCTCCGTGGCCGTCGCGCAGTACCAGCGACCGACCGTCACCTCTCCGAACCCCCTGACGACCCGTCAGGACAACATCGTCACGCCCTACGCCGAGCTGCCGATCAGCCCGCTGCAGAACGTCGTGAAGAGCCCGGCGGTGATCAACGCCTACACCGGCGTGCTCAACCATCGCCGGGGCCGCTACGAGATCTACTACTTCAACTCGGCGCTCAACCAGCAGGTCCTGATCGACGACCTCGCGCTGCCGCCCGGCGCCACCGCCGCGGTGGAGCGGCCCGGCACGGTCGAGATCTGGTTGACGGTGCCGAACAGCCGGATCGGCGTCGACCCGGCGACCGGCGTGCTCAGCCCCGGCGGCGCGGTGATCGTGTTCGACCCGGTGCTCGCCACGCCCGTGCGTTCGATCGCGGTCGGCGTGAACCCCTCGGGCATCGCCTTCCACCCCAGCGGCTCGCACGCCTACGTGAGCTGCCGTGGCTCGCGCGACATCCACATCATCGACTGCTCCACCGGCGTGTCGGTCGGCTCGGTGGATCTCGACCAGTACACCCCGCACGCGATCACCTACGTGCCCGGTGCCGACCGGATCCTGGTGGCCTCGCTGCTGTCGGGCAACAATACGGTGGCGCGGCGTGACGTCTCGGCCACCAGCCCGACCGGCATGACGCCGATGCCGGTGACGGTCACCAGGCTGCCCGATCCGCTGGTCACCGGCCAGCTCCCCGACCGCGACGTCGTGGCGCTGCGCGTCTCGCCGACCAATCCCGCGTCGGTGGGCGTCACCAATGCCCAGCTCGCCACCGGCGTGATGACGATCCAGTATGCGATCGAGGCCGACCCGGTCCGTTCGCGCGCCTACGTGGTCGGCACCGAGGCGCTGAACGACCAGTTCGTCGGCGAGAAGAACTTCGTTGCCGGTCAGGTCGTCGAGAACCGTCTGGTGATGCTCGACTACTCCGGTGGCGGCACGCCGACCGCGACCACGGTCAACCTGGATGCCTCGTCCTTCGCGCCGATGGCGACACCGACCGACTTCGTGGTCGATCCCTCCGCCCGACGCGGCTGGTTGGTCGCTCGCGGTGTCGACCGCGTGGTCGAGTTCCGGTTGGGCACCGGCGCCCCGGTCGCGGTCGGCGCCTGGGATCTCGCCTCGGCGGACCCCAACTACGGCCCCAGCCTGGTCGGCGCCCGCAACGCGACCCTGAACATCGCCGGCGACGAGCTGTACGTGTACTGCGAGATCGAAAACTCCTTCGCGGTCCTCGACGTCAGCGGCGCGGCGCCCACCACGCCGACCACCGTCACCACCTCCTCGCTGACCTACGACCCGCTGCCGGAGTTCGGCAAGCGCGGCTGGGCGCACCTGTCGGACGCCAACCGCTCGTTGTCGCAGACCTCGTCGTGCTACTCCTGCCACGTCGACGGCGGCCAGGACAATCTGGTCTGGGAGCTCTCGGCCTTCCACGACCCCGAGGGCACGCCCGCGGCCAACCTCGACTTCGAGGTCGACCTGAAGGGCCCGATGCTCACCCAGAGCCTGTTCGGCCTCCCTGAGACCGCGCCCTATCACTGGCGCGGTGAGAAGCGCACCCTCGCCAACTTCAACGGCGCGTTCGCCGGCCTGCTCGAGGGCACCCTGCTGACGCCGTCCGAGGTCACCGAGATGGTCGACTTCATCGGTCTGATGCGCCACGCGCCGAACCGCCACCTGGCGATGGACCGCGACTACACCAACACCACCGCGCCGGCGGGCGTCGGCAACGTGGGCCAGGGCCTGGTCGACTTCGAGACCTTCCCGGTGGTCGGCGCACTGAACTGCGTGACCTGCCACTCCCTGCCCACCGGCACCAACAACGAACTCCAGCGCATCTCGATCGTGGGGCCGCCCACAGAGTCGGTGCAGGTCGCGCAGCTGCGTGGCGTCGTGAACCGACTCGACGCGACGATGAACCTCGGGCCGTTCGTCGGCGAGCGCTGCCGCAACGGCGCCGGTCTGATCCACCAGGGCGACGACGGCGGCTTCAACGAGTTCGTCGCGCAGCCGGTCTTCACCGGCTTGCAGGGACCTGCCACCCAGGGCACCCGCGACAACCTGGTCGCGTTCCTCGACGCGATGGACACCGGCCTCGCGCCGTCGTCGAGCTTCGTGTGCGTGCTGCGCACCGACTACGCCAACCCGACCGGCGACTACACCGCGGCGATGAACTACGTGAAGGCCGAGGCCGCCGCCGGGCACGCCGACTTCTCGACCATCATCTCGCTGCCCAACGGCGCCGGCTTCACGTCGTACACCGGCTACTGGGACGACTCGATCCAGGCCTGGATCGGCGAGACCCAGAACCTGGCACCGACCAGCGAGGCCGGCCTGTTGGCGATCTTCCTCGCCAGCGGCCAGCCGCTGACCATCATGGGCCACCCGCCCGGCTCGGGGCAGCGGTTCAGCATCGATGCCGACGACGACGCGGTGCTCGACCTCGACGAGGTCTTCACCAACTTCACGCTGCCCTACGTGTCCGACACGGATGGCGATGGGCGGCCGGACGGCTACGAGCTGGCGCTGGGTGAGAACCCGCTGGCCGTCGATCCGCCGACCGACAGCACCGCACCGAACACCGTCGGCTCGCCGCGGCTGATGTACTCGACCACCAACACGGTGAAGATCGAGCTCAACACCGACGAGGTCGCCTCGGTGCGGGCGTTCACGACGATCAACACCGGCAGCGGCACGGGGCTGTTCCCCTTGGAAGGTCAGTTCTCGCCGGCTCCTGGCGGGTTCTCGACCAACCACCAGATCGTGCTCCACCACCTGCCGTCCCGGTCGGAGCTGCCGCTCCTGTCGCCGGTGCCGCTGGTGCTGCCGCCGGGCGTCGGTCTGTTCCAGGTCGACCTGGAGCTCACGGATCCGGCCGGCAACTCGCGGATCGTGCCGTTCATCGTGCCGATGGCCGACAAGGGCATCCCGCTGCGCATGCAGCAGATCGACAACGCGGTCTACACCCCGGGCGCGAACACCCTCAGCTTCGACGTCAGTCTGATGCTCGGCACCACGATCGTACCGCTGCCGCTGCCGAGCGTCGGCCCGCCGGGGAGTGGCACGCCCACCTGGGGCATCGGCGTCGAACTCGCCTACGGCACCCAGCCCGGTGGGCCGGGCACGCAGATCCTGGGACTGACCAAGCTGTTCGTCCCGGGCACCGTCCCGCCGTCGTCGGCGTTCCCCGCTCTGATCACCGCGGCGACCAACCCGGCGACCTACACCGTCGCGCTGCCGGCGTCGGCGGCGACCGACACCAACCGCGTGCTGACCGTCACCGTGCTCGACGTGATCGACGTCACCTCGCCGGGCACCAGCGGCGTGGTCTACGTCGAGTCGCAGGGCTTCGAGCGTCACCACGCGGTCCTGCAGTTCTGACGGCAGGCCGTGCGAACCGCCGGAGCCGATCCGGCGGATCGCGGCCGCCGGGGCAATCAACCCGGCGGCCGCAGTCGTGTACCGTTCCCTCCCCGTGCTTCCGTCTTCGATGATCCTCTCGCACCGCGTTCCCCTCCTCGTTCGCGTCGCCGTCCTCGCCGGGGTCGGTTGGACGCCGTGGATTCCCAGTCCGCTTCCTGCCCAGGCCCTGCCGGGCATCCCGCGCTCCCACAGACTCGACGGCGTGGGGGAGGCGCTTCCGCGCGTCATCGCGGGTGAGTTCACCGGCGACGGCCGAGCCGACGCCCTGGTGGTCCGCGACGCCGGAGTCGACCTGATGCACGCCGTCTCGGCGTTCGGCTCGACGCAGCGGATCCCGTCACCCGGTGGCGGCCAGGTCGCGCACGTCGCGCGCATCGTCGGCCAGGGCGAGCGAGGCCGTGATCTCGCGCTCCTGTGCGTAGCCGACGGACTCGCCCCCGGTCTGCATTCCGTGGTCGTCGACGATGGCAAGGTGGCGACCGTCTCCGCGCTCGGAGCACCCGCATGGGGCGGCGTCCGGGAATTGGTGGTGTTCGAGGACGGCGACGGCACGAAGGTCTTCGGTCTCGACGCCGCGGGGACCTCGATCTACACGGGCACCCTGCGCAATCGGGTCTGGACCGCAGGCGCCACGCTCGACCTCCCGAAGGAGATCACCTCGATCCGCGTCTCGCCCTGGTCTTCCACCAGCGACCGCTGCCTGTTCGTCTGCACGGACGACCAGATCGACGTGCTGACCACCGATGGCGCGTTCGTCGAGTCGATCCAGACCGGCTACCCGATCCACGACTTCGACGTCGGCTTGTCGAGGTATCTCGGCCATGGCCGGCTCGTCGCGATCACCTGGGACGCAGCCAGCGGGACCTCGTGGTTCGAACTCCATGACCCCGGCAGTCAGTTCCTGCAGCTGCAGAGCCTCGGGGTGGCGCGGCCGCGGATCGTGGTCCGTGATCTCCTCGACCGCGGTGACGTCGACGTCTGTGCGGTCAACAGCCACGGTCCGAACGGCTTCGCGACCTTCGGTGGCTTCGGTGCGACGCCGCTGACCTTCGACTTCACCGGCACCGGCCTGATCCCGTTCAGCTTCGCGAGTCCGGGCTTCGGCACCGCGGCGTCCCACAGCAACGTCGACCTGTTCGACACCGATGGCGACGGTGACGGGGACGTGCTGTTCACCGACCCCGTCGAGCAGGCGGTGTGGGTCCAGCCGAGCTGGGCGATCCACGAGTTCCTGCGGGCGCCGACGATGGTGAACGTCACCCCGCACTACTCGCACCAGAACCCGGCATGGCAGTGGATCGCGTTCCAGCTCGCGATGCCGGAGCTGTCCGCGGGCCTGTTCCCCAGCCACGCCGAGGTGGTCGTCTACCAGGTGAAAGGGCCGGACGGCGACCGCGAGCGGGTCCTCGTCGGCCAGGACATCGTCGGCGTGCAGGTGCAGCCGGACCTCACCTTCCACACCGGGGTCGTGGCGGTGTACGGCGACTACGAGGGACCGGAGGCGACCGATGCCGACTACGTGGTCTGCGTGCGTCTGCTGGAGATCAACGAGACGGCCGACGGCTGGGCGAAGTACGGAGTGGAGTGCTTCACCGAGTTCCACCACCACCGTACGCCTGATCGGGCGAACCCTGGCTACTACGTCTATGGGACCGCGGGGGGCGTGAACCCGCTTCCGACCGTCGGTGGGCCGCCCGGAGGGCCCGGCGGCTCGGGTTCCGGCACGGTGCCGCCGCCGCCTCCACTACCGCCGCCGGGGGACTGACTCAGTTCCCGAACGCCGACCAGGTGCCCCAGAATCGTGGGTGGTCGAAGCGCGACGTGCTGCGCAGTTCGACCCGAGCTGCGCGCAGCGCCTCGGCCACCGAAGTGTCGTCGGTCAGCCTTGCCAGGAGCGTGGCGGCCAGCGTGGCGGTCGCCGCCTGTTCCAGCGGACAAGGCGATGCGAGCACGGTGCGCGTGCCGGTGCGCAGGAACGACGCCGCGAGATGGTCGGAGTCGTCGCCGCCGAGCTGCGCGTCGGTGCTCGTGGTCTCGCAGACCGCGAGCATCACCAAGGGCGCGGTTCGTGGCGCGAGCCGCTCCAGGTCGTCGGGGAACAGTCGACCGTCGGGCAGTGCGGGGGAGGGAGCGAGCGCGACCCCGCGCGGACGGGCGCGGGACGGGTCGAGGATCCCGTGGCCGAACAGCAGTTGGGCGTCGAGGCCAGGTCTGTCGAGCGCTTCGATGCCTGCCCGGTCGTCGGTCAGCCATTCGACCCGCGCACAGCTGCGCTCGATCGTGGCGCGCGAAGCCTGGGGGAAGACGAGTTCCGACATGCCGTCGGGGCTGGGCGGCGTCAGCACGGCGAGACGCGGCGGCGCGGCGACGGCGGTTCGGTCGGCCAGGACGAGCGCCACGGCGGTGGAGGGCGCTACGGTCACCGCGTGCGTCAGGCCGATCGGCCGACCATCGGTGGCGAGTGGCAGGAGCTCCACCGGCAGTCGCTCCAGCAGATCGGCACCGACGAATCCAAGGGTGCGCAGCTCGGCGAGGCGGTTCCGCATCGTGGCGGAGTCGAGGAGTCGATCCGCCAATCGATCGGCCGCGTCGCCGGCTCGATCGCGCGAAGCCGCGAGTTGCTCGGCGACGGGTGTGGCGGCGAGTTCGCGCCACAGCGCGCGGATCGACGGGCGTAGTCGCTCGAGGGGAGCGCCGCGGTGGTGCTCCACGGTCTGCCGGGTCACCAGGAACACGTGGGTCGTTTCGAGGCCGGGGAGCAGGACCAGCAGGCCGGCGCGGTGGCCGTCGAGCAGGCAGTCGCGCACGCGAGCGAGCGTGGGGGCTCGGGGTGCCCCGAGGGAGCTGGCCAGCGCCCCGCGGGCCCGCAGGCGCCAACCTGCCTCGAGGGCTCGTTCGCGACCGGCGCTGCCCGCGGTGGTCAGCAGGTGCAGCTCGACGACTTCGTCGAGCAGGAGCCGCCGTGGTTGGAACGCCAGCGTGCCGACCCCGAGGCCGTCGTCGGCGGTCTTCCAGGTGTCGAGGAACGCGTCGAACGCCGACTCGGCAGCGGCCAGCGCGGGGGCGAGGTCGGTGGCCCTTCCGGGGGAGTCCGGTGGTGCGTCGAGGCACTCGAGGCGAGCGGCCCGAGCGCGGAGGGCGGTCGCGCGGGCGCGCAGCAGCGGGGCATCGTCTCGAGGCCGTCCGGTGGTCAGCTCGTCGAACTCGGTCAGCAGGGCACGTGCTCGGGCGATGGCCTCTGGATCCGGAGACGAACCGAGGTCGGCCCGTCGCCCGAGTTCGAGGGTCGCGGCTTCGAGCAGCGCCATGCCGCGGACCCGCGGCACGAGGGCCGGATCGGCGAGGGCCTGGTCGAGGAGGGCCCGCGCCCGTCGGGGCTCGTCGCGGTGGAGCGCGACCTGGCTCTCGTAGTAGGCGAGCTGGGCGGTGATCCCCGGGCCCGGCTCGCTGGCGTGGAGCGCGGCGATCTGCCGCTCGGCGGCGGTGCTGCGGCCGGTGAGGCAGGCCTGGCGGATGCGCGCGAGGTCGACGGCGGCGCGGGTCTCGCGATGCAGGCGCACCGCGTCGGTGGCGTCTCCCGGTCTCCAGGACTCGACGAGTGCGTGCGCCGTGGCGAGCGCTCGACCGGCCGCCGCGGCTCGGCCGAGGAGCTGCTGGCACGACGCGCGCTCCAGTTGCGCATAGACCGCGATCGTCGGCCAAGCGGCGTCGCCGGTGGAGCCGGCCAACGCAGCTTCCGCGTGGTCGAGGGCCTCGAGCGCGGCGTCGGTGCGACCGGCTTCGCGCTGCGACATCGCCAGGAGGACCAGCGACCAGAGCGCCGGTTCGCTGTCACCGCGGCTGTAACGTGTCAGGTTGTCGGTGTCCACCAGAGCGTCCAGAGGCAGCTCGCCCAGTGACGCCTCGTCGCCCTGCACGCGGCGCCGCAGCAGCCACGCGGTCGACCAGGCTTCGAAGTGGCTGGCGCTTCGGGTCGGGTCGGTGGCGGGCGCGGCGGCGAGCTGCCGGGCTTCCAGCACCCGAGCAACTGGGTCGACTGGCCAGCCGGCGGTCGCGAGGTCGTCGAGGAACTGCAGGCCGCGCTGCCACGCCAGCAGGTCGGGGTCGTCGGCGGCGCGCTCGGCGTCGGCTGCCAGGCAGGTGGCGGTCGCGTCGAGTGCGGACTGCAGTTCGTGCAGTGCCTTCCATTTCTGCTCGGCTTCGTCGGATCCGCGGAGCCGGGCGATGGTCTCGTCGATCGGCGAGCGCGGGCGTGTCGATGCCGCCGGGGGTGGCGCCGTGACGGACTCGTTCCGACAGGCCGAGATGCCCAGCATGGCCGCCAGCCAGGCGACGGCGACGATGCTTCGAGAAGGTCGCGGAAGACCGACCAATCAGCAGGTCTCCTGCGCGAACTCGCGTCGAAGTGGGAGGGGTCGGCCGGACCGGACGGAACGGTAGCCGTGGCGCGTCATGGCGACGCAGGGTAGCGCAAGCGCGAGGAGACCCGGTCGCCGCGCTGACCTTCAGCGCTGCTGGCGGTGGAGGTGGATCGACGGGACCGCACTGAGCGCGCTGCGAACCTCGATCTCCCAGTCGAGCGCTTCGCGGCCGTCGAGCAGATCGGGCGGGACGACCAGCGAATCCGGGCCCGGATCCAGCCACTCCTCCAAGAGCTCGACGCGCCTTCCCGATGCGTCGACCGCATGGACCCGGACCGTGACCTCGGCGTCGAGGGCGGCGTCGTCGCGGAGCCGGAAGCGGAGAAGGCCGAACGGCAGGTCCTCGGCGATGCCGAAGTCACCTCCTCCGAGCCAGCGGTACTGAGGCGTCTCCTCCGACGGGCGGCCGTCGAACACGCCGCCGAAGAAGGCTGCGCCGAGCACCACCGCGACCATCGCCGCGGCAGCGAGCAGCAGGCGCAGGGCACCACGCGCTGCGTCGGTCGGGGCAGCGGGGAGCGACGGACGGGGGGCGCCGGCCCGGATCCGGGCCAGCAGCTCGGCCTCGGCGTCGACCGGCTCGTTCCGCTCCGCCGCCGCGAGGGCCTCCGCGCGGAGCCGGGCGGCATCGCCGAGCGCGGTCTCGAGCTGGGCGAACTCGCGCCAGCGCGCGGCCAGCTGCGGATCGGCGGCGAGGCGAGCCTGCGCCCCGGGGCTCGCCGGATCGACCTCGCCACAGACCAGCGCCTCCAGCAGCGCGTCGCGGTCTTCGGGAAGGTCGGTCATCGGCTACTCCGTGGACCGTCGGGCGACCCGGCTTCGCCGAACGAGCGGTGCAGCCAGCCGCGCAGTCGGTCGAGCGCGCGGTAGTAGCGGGTCTTGGCGGTGTTCGGCGAGGAGCCGTCGCGGCTCGCGAACTGCTCGAAGGTGAGGCCGTCGAACAGCCGGCCCTCGACCACCGCGGCCTCCTCGGCCGGCAGGCGGCCGATCGCGGCCTGGACCTCCAGGGCATCCAGTCCGGCGAAGGGCTCGGGCCGCTCCTCTACCAGCGATGCGTCGCTCTCGAGCGGCTGCTCGCGCCGGCGGGCCCGGCTGCGTGCACGGCGCAGATCGATCAGCGTCAGGCTGCAGAAGCCGTAGATCCAGGTCTCCAAGCCGGCGCGACCTTGGTAGCGGTCGAGAGCCGACCACACCCGGCCGGCGACCTCCTGGACCGCGTCGGCACGCTCGTCCGCGTCGCGGAACGGGCCGGTACGACGGGCCAACAGATCCAGGATGCGGGGGATGCAGAGCATGCGTCGAGCGAGGTTCTCCACGGCCTCGGGGTCACCGTCCCGCGCCCGCCGAACCAGCGCGCGGTCGGCGTCCCAGGCGGCCTGCGCCGTCCCGGGATCGGTGTCGCGCACGGTGTCGCAGTTCTCGGAATCTTCGCGTTTCACGCCGGTCTCGGGGCAGCCTAGTCGGCACTGACTCGGGAGTCACCATCGCGTGGGCTGTTCATCGTCGACGTGGACGGATGGGCCGCGCATCGGCCATACTGCGCGGCTCGCCACACCGAGCGAAACCGAGCCGATGTCCGACGACAAGCAGACCTACCGTCCCGCCGAGATCGAGCCCAAGTGGCAGGCGTTCTGGGACGAGCACGACGTATTCCGCACCCCGAATCCCGGCGACGCGGACTTCGACGGCTCGAAGCCGAAGTTCTACGCGCTCGACATGTTCCCCTACCCGTCGGGCGCGGGTCTGCACGTCGGTCACCCCGAGGGCTACACGGCGACCGACATCGTGTCGCGCTACAAGCGGATGACCGGGCACAACGTGCTGCACCCGATGGGCTACGACGCGTTCGGTCTGCCGGCCGAGCAGTTCGCGATCCAGACCGGCCAGCACCCCGACACCAGCACGCGGGCCAACATCGAGAACTTCCGGCGCCAGTTGAAGATGCTCGGCTTCAGCTACGACTGGAACCGCGAGATCGCGACCTGCGACCCGGGCTACTTCAAGTGGACGCAGTGGATCTTCAAGCTGCTCCACGACAAGGGCCTGGCCTACCTGTCGAACGCGCCGGTGTGGTGGTGCGAGGCGCTCGGCACGGTGCTGTCGAACGACGAGGTGGTCAATGGGCGCAGCGAGCGCGGCGACCATCCGTGTGAGCGGCGGCCGCTGCAGCAATGGATGCTGTCGATCACGCAGTATGCAGAGCGGCTGCTGGGTGGGCTCGACGGCCTGGACTGGACCGACTCGCTGAAGGCGCAGCAGCGCGAGTGGATCGGCCGCAGCGAGGGCGCGGAGATCGACTTCGACATTGCCGGGTCTACGGGTGCCGGGCATGACGGCGAACGGATCAAGGTGTTCACGACCCGGCCCGACACGCTGTTCGGCGCGAGCTTCATGGTGCTGGCTCCCGAGCACTCGCTGGTCGCGAAGATCGTCACCGCCGAGCAGCGTGCCGCGGTCGATGCCTACGTGCACAAGGCCGCCGCCAAGAGCGAGCTGGAGCGCACCGACCTGGCCAAGGAGAAGACCGGGGTCTTCACCGGTGCGTATGCGCTGAACCCCCTGTTCGCGGCGGACGATCCGCGCGCGAAGCTGCCGGTGTGGATCGCCGACTACGTCCTCGCCAGCTACGGCACCGGCGCGATCATGGCGGTGCCCGCCGGCGACGAGCGTGACTTCGAGTTCGCGAACGAATTCGGCATCCCGGTGCCGCCGATCTTCGCGCCCGACAGCGGCGACGCGGAGCTGGATGCGAAGGTTCGTGAGGGCAAGGCCTGCTGGACTGGCGAGGCGACCTACATCCATTCGGCCAACGACGACGGCCTCGACCTGGCGCCGCTCGGCAAGGCCGCGGCGATCCGCGCGGTGATCGATTGGCTCGGCGCGCGCGACCGCGGGGTGGCCAAGGTCCAATACAAGATGCGCGACTGGCTGTTCTCGCGGCAGCGCTACTGGGGTGAGCCGTTCCCGGTGCTGCACACCGCGGACGGGGTGGAGGTGCTGCCGGACGACCAGCTGCCGTTGGAGCTGCCGGCGATGGAGGACTTCACGCCGCACGGCACGCCGGAGTCGCCGCTGTCGCGCGCGGTCGAATGGGTGAACACCAGCGATTCGCAGGGCCGGCCGGCGAAGCGGGAGATCAACACGATGCCGGGCGCGGCCGGGTCGTCGTGGTACTTCCTGCGCTTCTGCGACCCGCACAACGATACGGAGTTCTGCAGCCGTGCGGCCAGCGACTACTGGATGCCGGTCGACCTCTACGTCGGCGGCACCGAGCACGCGGTCGGTCACCTGCTCTACAGCCGGTTCTGGAACAAGGTGCTCCACGACGCGGGGCACGTGGCCCACGACGAGCCGTTCCGGAAGCTGTTCAACCAGGGGATGATCCTGTCGTTCGCCTACCAGGACGGTCGCGGCGCGACGATCCCGCAGGCGCTGGTGGAGGACCACGGGGATGGCACCTGGACCCACAAGGAGACCGGCGAGGCGCTGACCCAGGTCGTCACCAAGATGTCGAAGCGCTACGGCAACGTGGTGAACCCCGACGACGTGGTGAAGGAATACGGCGCCGACACGCTGCGGCTCTACGAGATGTACATGGGGCCGCTCGCCGACCCCAAGCCGTGGAACCCGAAGGACGTGCCGGGTGTGCACCGCTTCCTGGGGCGTGTCTGGCGGTTGGTCGTCCCGGAGGACGCTGCGGCTGGCGCGATCCACGCCCACCTGGCGAGCGATCGTGAGCCGGATCCCGCGCTCGAGAAGGCGCTGACGAAGTGCGTGCACAAGGTGCAGGGCGACATCGAGCGGATGGCGTTCAACACCGCCATCTCGGCGATGATGGTGTTCGTCAACGAGGCGACCAAGGCGATCGACAAGCTGAGCCGCGGGCAGCTGCTGCGCTTCACGCAGGTGCTCGCGCCGTTCGCGCCGCACCTCGGCGAAGAGCTGTGGAGTCGGCTCGGGGGCGAGGGGCAGCTCACCTACTCGCAGTGGCCGGCCATCGACGAGTCGCTGCTGGTCGAGGACACCGTGCGCATGGCTGTGCAGGTGCTCGGCAAGGTGCGCGGGCAGATCGAGGTGGCCAAGGACGCCGACCAGGAGACGGTGCTGGCGCTGGCGCGCGAGGCCGCGGGCAAGTGGCTCGAAGGCAAGACCGTGCAGCGCGAGATCGTGGTGCCGGGGCGGATCGTGAACTTCGTCGTGAAGTAGGGGGGGAGGCGAGGGGGCGGGCGCGACCTCCGGGTTCGGCTACCATGCGGCCATGATGGGACTGCGCCCGAATCCGGAACGGATGACCCGCGAGGAGTACCTCGCTCGCGAAGAGGTGGCCGAGGGGAAGTCGGAGTATCTGAGCGGGGAGGCGTTCGCGATGGGCGGTGGGACCCTGTCCCACGCGCTCATCCAGTCGAACCTGGTCCGCCGGTTGGGGAACGCTCTCGATGGGCAGCCCTGCCGCGTCATGGGGCCGGACATGCGGGTGAAGGTCCAGGACTCCGGGCTCTACACGTATCCGGATCTCTCCGTTGTCTGCGGCAAGGCGGAGATCGAGGAAGAGCGGGGGGAAAGCCTGCTCAATCCGGTCGTCTTGGTGGAGGTTCTGTCGGCTACCACCGAGCTCTACGACCGAAGCGTGAAGTTCGAGCACTACGCACGGATCCCGAGCCTGCGCCACTACGTGCTCGTGGCGCAGCATCGGGCGCACATCGACTTGCTCTCGCGTGGCGAAGACGGCTGGATCCTGCGCGCGGCCGCCGGTCTCGATGCCGTCCTCTCGCTGCCCTCGATCGACGTCGAGTTGCCGTTGGCCGAGATCTACGAGCGCGTCGAGTTCCCCAGCTGACGCCCGCGCCGACCCCTACAACCGGTGCCACGTACAACCGGTGCCAGGCACGCGTTGTAAATGTCGGTGGGCTACCATCCGCCGATGCGCGAGTCGGACCACCCCATCGACCTCGAAGTCGCTCCCGACGCCGTGGCCTGCGGTCGGAGTGCCGCGGCGACCGCGGCGCTACGGTTGCGGCAGGCCTTGGCGGTGCACGGTGCCGCGCGGCTGGTGGTCGCCACCGGCGCGTCGCAGTTCGAACTGCTGAAGGCCCTCACCGCAGCGCCCGGCATCGACTGGTCGCGGGTCACCGCGTTCCACCTGGACGAATACGTCGGTCTGACTCCCGACCACCCCGCATCGTTCCGGGGCTACCTGCGCGAGCGCTTCGTCGGTGCGCTGCCGCGGCCGCTCGCCGCGTTCCACGAGCTGCGCGGCGACGCCGCCGACCCCACCGCCGAGTGCGCGCGCGTCGGTGCCGAGCTCGCGCAGGCCCCGATCGACCTGCTGCTCTGCGGCATCGGCGAGAACGGCCACCTCGCGTTCAACGATCCACCCGCCGACTTCGCGACCGAGCAACCCTATCTGGTCGTCGCCCTCGACGACGCCTGCCGCCGCCAGCAGGTGGGGGAGGGCTGGTTCGCGACGCTCGACGACGTGCCGACCCACGCCCTGTCCATGTCGATCCAGCAGATCCTCGCCGCGCGCGCGATCGTCTGCACCGTGCCCGATGCGCGCAAGGCGCAGGCGGTGCACGACGCGCTGATCGGCGACATCCGGCCCGAAGTCCCCGCCTCGGCACTGCGCGCGCACGACGACGTGATCCTGTTCCTCGACGAGGCCTCCGCCGCGCTGCTCCCGAGCGACTGAACATGTACAGCCCGTGCCTGGCACCGGGTGTAAAAGTTGTGCCATGAGCGCAGCGAGCATGAGACTCGGCGTGGGCCTCCTCGGCGCGGGCTGGATGGGCGAGGCGTTGTTGGCGCGGTTCGTCGAGCGCGACGACGTCGAGGTGCGTGGACTGTGCCAGCGCAACAGCGATACGGCTCGAGCCACGCTGAAGGCGCACGGCCTGGACGACTCGCTGTGGACCGCAGACGCGCAGCAGATCCTCGACGACCCCTCGATCGGCGCGGTGGTGGTCTGCACACCGAACGCACTCCACGGCGCGCAGGCGATCGCGGCACTCGAGGCCGGCAAGCACGTGTTCTGCGAGAAGCCCGCCGCGACCCGCTTCGACGAGTGGTTCCGGCAGATCGAGCTGGCCACCGCGCGGCCCGACCAGGTGACCTTCGTCGACTACATCCTGGCCTTCGACGCGATGGAGCGCCGCCTGCGCGCGATGGTCGACTCCGGCAGCTTCGGGACCATCAAGCAGATCCAGGTCAACTACCGCCACCCGGTGAACATCGCCGGCGACAAGGCCTGGAAGCTCCGCGCCGACGTGATCGGCGACGCGGTCGGCATGGGCATCATCCACGCGCTGTGGGCGATGCTGCACGCGATGGAATCGCAGGCCCGGCCGGTGGCGGTGTTCGCGCACAGCGCGCCGGCCCGCTCGCGACCCTTCGAGGTCGACCCGATCTGGACCATCCAGGTCCGCTTCGACAACGGCGCCACGGGCATCTGTCTCGGCGACATCGACTCCGGCGTCGGCTACGACGCCTACCACCACCTCAGCGGCACCGACGGCGCGTTCGTCTTCGACTCGCTGGCCGAACGCGAGCGGCAGATCCGCTACCGCAGCCACGAGGTCGGCGACGGCACGCACTGGGTCTGGCCGCTCGATGCCGCCCGCTGCGCATCCGAGGGCGTCGGCGAACGCGCCTGGGACGCCGGCACCGACACCCCGAGCAGCGGCGACGTGTGGAAGCACCAGACCGCCGCGGCCGTGGCCCACTTCGTCGAGTGCATCCACGACCAGCGACCCTCGCCCTTGTCCTTCGAGGCGACCCGCAGCGTCGCCGAGGTCGGCTGGGCGGCGCTGTGGTCGGCGGCGACCGGCCGCGAGATCGAACTCCCGCTCGACGTCGAGTCCGCCCGCGCCTTCTTCGCCGGCTGATCCACCATGCAGAGCTTCGACCTCCAGGTGAACGGCTACGCCGGCGTCGACTTCAACGACGACGACCTCGACGCGGACGCCCTGCGCGCCGCCTGCGCGCGGCTTCGCGCCGACGGCGTCGCGGGCTGCCTCGCCACGATCATCACCGCCGAGCCGCGCCGCATGCTGGCCCGCATCGCCCGCCTCGCCGAGCTCCGCGCCGCCGACCCGGAGATCGCCGCGACGCTGTTCGGCCTGCACGTCGAAGGCCCGTTCCTCAGCCACGACCCGGGCTTCGCCGGCGCCCACCCCGCCGAGTTCACCCACGCCGCCGACGTCGGTTTCCTCGGCGAGCTGCTGGCCGCAGGCGACGGCCAGGTGCGCCTGTTCACCTTGGCACCCGAGCGCGATCCGCAGTGCGCGGTGATCGAGGCCTGCCGCGCCGCCGGGGTCACCGTCGCCGCGGGCCACACCGACGCCTCGCTGGAGGAACTCCAGCGCGCCCTCGACGCCGGCCTCTCGGTCTTCACCCACCTCGGCAACGGCTGCCCGCGCCAGCTCGACCGCCACGACAACATCGTGCAGCGCGCGCTGAGCCTCGCCGACCGCCTGTGGTGCTGCTTCATCGCCGACGGCGCGCACGTGCCGTTCGTGGCACTCGGCAACTACCTGAAGGTCACCGGCCTCGACCGCGCGGTGGTCGTCAGCGACGCCATCTCCGCCGCCGGCCTGGGACCGGGCCTGCATCCCTTCGCCGGCAACCTGGTCCAGGTCGGTGAAGACCTCGTGCCGCGCGCCCCGGGCGACACCCACCTGGTCGGCGCCGCCACCACGATGCCGCGCGCCCAGGCCAACCTGCGCGAGGCGCTGGATCTCGACGACCACGCCCTCGAGCGCCTGTGCTGGACCAACCCGCGCCGTGCCCTCGGCCTCGCCGACTCCGAGGAGACCGCGTGACCCGCCCCGGCGTCGTCCGCAAACTCGGCCCCGCGATCGTCGTCGCCGCGGTCGTCCTCGGCCCCGGCAGCATCCTCACCAACTCCAGGGTCGGCGCCGCCCACGGCTACGCGCTGGTCTGGCTGCTGGTCGCCGCCGCGCTGTTGATGGCCGGGACCGTCGCGCTCGCCGGCCGCCTCGGCACCTGCCTCGAGGGCTCGCTCGGCGACGAACTCGCGCGCCGCCTCGGCCGTCCCGTCGCGGCACTGGTCGGCAGCGTCGCGTTCGTGATCGTCGCCTGCTACCAGGTGAGCAACGACGCCGCCGTCCTCGCCGCGCTGCAGCCGCTGTTCGGCGAGGAGGTCGGCAGCACCTTCCGCATCGGCCTGCTGGTCGGCCTCAACGCCGCGGTGGTCGCCGCCCTCTACGGCCTGCGCCATCTCTACCGCCACGTCGAGCGGCTGATGAAGCTGCTGGTGGGCGTGATGGTGCTCGGCTTCGCCACCAACCTCTGGTTCGCGCGCCCCGACCTCGGCGCGCTGTTTCGAGGCCTCGTCCCGAGCTGGCCGGAGCACGCCGACCTCCTGCCGACCCTCGCCCTGGTCGCCACCACCTTCTCGATCGCCGGGGCCTGCTACCAGGCCTACCTGGTCCGCGAGAAGGGCTGGACCGTCGCCGACCACAAGGCCGGCCTCCTCGACCCACTCCTGGGCATCGCGATGCTCGGCCTGGTCTCGCTGGTGATCATGACCACCGCCGCCGCGACCCTGCACGGCCAGGTCGATCCCACCGCACTCCGCTCCGCCACCGACGTCGCCGTCCAGCTCGAACCGCTCTACGGCACCTCCGCCCGCATCCTGTTCGGCCTCGGCATCTTCGCCGGCGCAGTGAGCTCGTTCCTGGTCAACGCGATGATCGCCGGGGTCTTCCTGGCAGACGGCCTCGGCCTCGGCAGCCGGATGGACCAGCCCGCGCCGCGCGCCTTCACGGTGCTGGCTCTGCTCCTCGGCCTCGGTGCCGGCATCGCCGCGGAGCTGAGCGGTGCCGGCATCGTCGAGGTGATCTTCGTGGCGCAGAGCGCGTCGGTGGTGGGTGGGCCGCTGTTGGCGCTGACGCTGCTGTACCTGGCGACGCGGGGAGACCTGTCGGCCGAGCGGCGGGTGCCGGGGTGGATGCGGGTGTGTGCGCTGCTCGCGGTTGCCGCGTCGCTCGTGCTAGCCGGCAGGACCGCGTCTCTGCTGCTCGGCTCGTGAGCGCGGCGTTCAACGAGCCGTAGTCGCCACCGCCACCCGCAACGCCGCCTCCGCCAGGATCGTGTGGCTCAGCCCCTGCACCACCAGCACGCGCTCGCCACCTCGCACCGCATGCGCCACCCGCGCCACGGCATGGCGATCCCGGAACGCATTCACGTGCTCCGCCACGCGCTGTAGCCAGGTGCCTGCGCCATCGCGCCACAGCGCTTCGGCGGGCAGCTCGCGCCAGTCCCCGTGTTTGGTGAGTCCGTTCGCCGACCAGAACGCGTCGAAGGCCGCGAGGTCGGCGAAGGTCCCGTCGAGACCGGTTCGGCTCGCGCGCTTGCGCAGGAGACCGAGCGCGGCGGCGTAGCGATCGCTCCCCAACCCCTCGCCATCCCGGTCGCCCACGAAGACCCGCAGGAAGTAGAACGCCAGGCTCCGCTCTGCGCCGAAGGCCTCCGCGGTATCCGCCGCCTCCGCTTCGAACGAGGGCTCCAGCGTCGCGAAGCGCACGCCGCTCCGCCAGGCGAGGCCGACCGCGGTGCCCGACTCGCCGAATCGTTCGGTGAGCGCGTCGGGGCCACCGAGGCACCAGCCCAGTCGTCCTTCCACCAACACCAGCGTCGGTGACCACGCGGCGAAGCGGCTGCGGAGCACCTCGAGCTGTGGGTCGCTCGGATCCTGGGTGTGTTCGAAGCCGAGGACCAACGCGCGGTCGTGCAGCTCGAGCGCGTAGGGCCGGGGCACGGTCGGATACAGCGCGTCGTGCTCGCTGCCAGTGCGCAGCGCGGCGGGCAGTGCCGGCACCTCGGGCAGCGGCTCCGGAGTCAGCGGGGTCCAGTAGCAAGCGCCTTCGGTCCACAGCGCGATCGCAAGGAGTGCCACGGCTGTGGACGTGACGGTGGCGAGGAGGAGCTTGCGGCGGAGCATGGCGCGGCGCTGCGGTCGTCGCGGCGAGGATTCGCAGGTGGCGGTGCCGTCGCCCGGCGCACCGATCTGCCCGGGCGCTCGGCCCGAGGTCCCGCGGCGCGGCGCGGCATGCCCTTGCCTTCGCCGGGCGCAGGGCTCCACTTCCGCGGTGACCGCCTCCGCTCCTTGCCTCGAAGCGCCGCGCCTCCGCCTCCGCGCCCACCGCGCCGACGACCTGCCCGCGCTCCTCGCGGTCTGGTCCGATCCGCAGGTCGTCCGCCACATTGGCGTCCCACCCTCGACCCTCCACGACGCCTGGATGCGCATGCTCCGCTATGCCGGGTTGTGGCCGCTGTGCGGCTTCGGCTACTGGGCGATCGAAGAGCGGGCCACCGGGCGCTACGTCGGCGACGTCGGCATTGCCGATTTCAAGCGGCCGATGGAGCCGCCGTTGATCTTGCCGGACGCGGGCTGGGTCCTCGCCGTCGACGTGTGGGGCAGGGGCTACGCGACCGAGGCGCTGTCCGCGGTGTTGGAATGGAACGATTCCCGAGACCCAGGCGGGGGGACCTGCTGCGTGATCGAGGCGACCAATCCGGCGTCGATCGGCGTGGCGCGGAAGTGTGGCTACCGGCCGGCGGGATCGCGGAGGGACGGGCCGGACGAGCTGCTGGTCTTCGAGCGTGCGGCCGGTGCGACGCCTCGGGTCGATCCCTGATCGGGCCGTTATGGGGCGCCGCGATCAAGGGTGACCCCTGGGCGGTCGACGAGTACCGACACGGGGCGGCGTGCCTGGCCGGCCCGTGGAGGCCCGCATGTCGACCGCATCGCTTCGTTCTTCTCGTCGCACCGGCCTTGCCGCGGTGCTCGCCGGCGGCATCGTCTTCCTCCTGTCGGGGTGCGGAGGGGGAGGCACGACCGAGAGTGGCGGCGGCGGCGGCGGTGGTGGCGGCGGCGGCGGGTCCGCGGCGTTCGCCCTGAGTCTCGACCCTGGCGACCTCCAGGTGCCGGTGGGCGGCAGCGGTGTGGTCTCGGTCGAGGTCGTGCCGGACACCGGCTTCCAGGCCGAGGTCCAGGTGACGATCACCGCGGTGTCGAACGGGCTCACCACCGAGCTCGCGTCCCCCGATCCCGGCATCGCCGCGCTGTCGAGCGGCGGCGTGGTCGACCTGACGGTCCATGCCGACGCCGGCATGGCCGCAGGTTCTGGGCACCAGGTGAGCGTGACCGCCACCGGCGGCGGGATCGTGCGCACCGAGGTGCTTCTCGTCGAAGTGGTCGACGCCGGCTTCGACTTCGCGCTGCGTTCCGGCGACGGCTTCGTGGCACTGGCGCCGACCGGCAGCACCTCGACGCGCTTCTTGATCGACCCGGTCAGCGGCACGCCGGAGACGGTGACCCTGTCGCTGACCTCGGCGCCCGCGGGCGTCACCGCGACGGTCGCCGGCACCGCGACGCGGCCGATCCTGAACCTCAGCGCCGACGGCTCGCTGACCGCTGGCGACCACGAGATCACGGTCGAGGCGTCGACCGCCGAACTGACGCGGACCACCACGCTGTTGCTGCACGCCCTGCCGGCACCGGTCGTCGACCAGGGCATCACGCTGGTGCCGCCGGTGCGCCTGCAGATCGCGCGCGGTTCCACCGCGGCTGGCCAGGTCGATCTGGAGCGCGCGCTCGGGGTCACCGGGGACCTGTCGGTCGCGGTCTCCGGCCTGCCGGCGGGCGTGCTCGGCAGTTTCGACCAGAACCCCGCCACCGGTGCGACGAGTCTGCTGCAGCTCACCGCCACCGCGGGGGCGACGCTCGGCGTGCACACGGTCACGGTCACCGGCACGCAGGGTGGGATCAGCGGCAGCGCCGGCTTCCTCCTCGAGGTCGTCGAGACCACCGCGGTCGACGACCCTCGCATCCAGCGGGTGGAACTCGCGCAGGCGACCGTCGGCCGCGACCCGGCGTTGGTGCCCGGCAAGGACCTGCTGCTGCGCGCGCACGTCACCGCGTCGGAACCCGGGCTCGTCGCACCCTCGATCGAGGTGGTCGCCTACGACGCCGCGGGCCAGGAACTCGGCAGCCGCGGGCTCAGCGGGCCGATTGGTCTGGCCACCGGCGAACAGCCGGCCGCGTTGGCCGAGAGCTTCACCGCGACGATCCCCGCGGCCTGGGTCGCAGCCGGCCTCGAACTCTGGCTGCAGCTCGACCCCGATGCTTCGGGCACCGACCGCGAACGCCGCAACAACCGCGTCCGCATCGTGCCCGACATCGGCGGCTCGGTGGCGCTCGACCTGGTGGTGGTGCCGCTGACCCTCAACGGCCGCGACTCGCAGGCGCAGGACCTCGACGCGCTGATCCTGGCCCACTGGCCGGTCAGCAGCGTGAACTCGTCGGTGCGCGCCCGCTACACCGCGTCCTCGGTGGTCGACGTCGCCTCGGACGGCACCGGGTGGTCGACCCTGCTCGGTGAGATCGCCACGCTGCGGACCAACGACGGCAGCTCGGCCTACTACTACGGCGTCGTGCCGGTCACCTACTCGAGCGGCGTGGCAGGCATCGGCTACGTCGGTGCGCCGATCGCCCTGGGTTGGAGTCGGACCAGCGGCGTCGCGCTGCACGAACTCGGCCACAACTTCGGCCTGCGGCACGCGCCCTGCGGCGGGCCGTCGGGCCCCGACACCAACTACCCGTTCGGCAATGCCGTGATCGGCTCGCAGGGCTACGACGCGCGGAGCGGCGTCCTGGTCAGCCCGACGACCACCAAGGATCTGATGAGCTACTGCGGGCCGGACTGGGTCTCGGAGTACAACGTCGTGAAGGTCCGCGAACGGTTGGGAGGTGCGACAGCGGTGCAGGGTGGCGTCGGCGACGGCGGGCCCGATGTGCCGCAGCTGCTGGTCCGCGGGCGCTTGCTGCTCGACGGCAGTGCTACGGTCGACGGCGTGCTCCGCAACCTGGCGCCGCGCGGTCCGGAGTCACTGCGCTTCGGCGACGGCTTCACGCTGCGGCTGGTCTCCGCCGGAGGTGCGCGCGCCGAGTTCCCGCTCGACGTGCTGGAGATCGGCTGCGGACCGGAGGCCGGCAGTCGCGTGTTCGTGGCGCAGGTGCCCGACCCGGGCGCGGTCGAGTCGCTCGAGGTGGTCGGGTCGGACGGCCGCGTAGCCGGACGACTGACTGCGCGCGGCGGTGAACTGCCGGCCGGCGTGGCCGGGGCGCGATCGGCGCTGGGTCTGGTGCTCGACGAACGTGCGGGACGGATCGCGCTGCGCTGGGACGCCACCGCCTGGCCCGAACTCGCGGTCACCCACGTCACCGGCGAGGGGCGACGCCAGACTCTCGCGCTGCAGCTCGCGGATGGCGCGGCCGATCTCGATCTCGCGGGGATCCCGGCCGGTGGCGCGTTCGAGATCGCTGCGTCGGACGGCCTCGACGGCTTCGTCGAGCGGTTCGCGCGGGTGCGCTGACCGGGTCTCGACGGATTCCTGCGGACTCCGTTGTTCGGTCGGCACGTCGCTCGCGGCTGTCGGGGCGTTCGTGCCCTGCGTAGCCCCGGCGCAGGTGTTCCCGTCCGGAGACCGAAGCCATGCCCGTCCGATTCCTGTCCGCAGCCCTGCTCTGCGTCGCACCCCTCGCCGCCCAGTCCACCCTGCACGTCGTCGACGTGAACGGCGGGCCGGGCAGCTCCTTCCGCCAGATCCATGAGGCCGTGGCCGCCGCGGCGCCGGGCGACCGGATCGTGGTCCGGGCCGGCAACTACTCCAGCTTCCGGATCAGCGGCAAGCCGTTGACGATCGTCGGCGAACCGGGGGCGGGGCTCGGTGGCTTCATCGGGATCGCGTTCCAGATCAGCGGGATCCCGGCCGGCACCACCTGCGCGGTGTCCGGCCTCGCGGTCAACACCGGCATTCCCTACACGACCGTGGGAGTGGCCGTCTCCGGGTGCGAGGGCCGCGTGCTGCTCGACTCGATCGACACCGTGCTCGGCTCGGTGGTCCAGGTCGACCGGAGTCCGCGGGTCGCGATGGTCCGCGTCGGCACCGGCTCGGGCCGCCTCGCGCTGCGGGCCGTCGACAGTGCGGTGAACGCGACGTCCTGCCGGTTCCAGGGCGTGAGTGGCGTGACCGGGGGCTCGGGGATCGGCGCCGAGCTGATCCGCAGCGTGGTGTCGTTCGCCGGCTGCACGATCACCGGCACCGACCAGTTCTTCGTCTCGCAGCCGCGTCCCGGGATGTCGCTCGACAACGCCTACGTCACGGTGACCGACGACGGCACCCACGTGATCGCGGCAGGCCAGACCACGATGCCGATCACCGCGGTCGTCGGCTCCGGCAACCTGGCGATGGACCGGCGGGTCGTGGTGCGCTCGAGCGGGGGCGCGCCGCTCACCGACCCGGGCATCGTGGTCGGCACCCAGGACTACCCGCTGCTCGAGGCCGGTCGGCCGCAGGTCGGCGGCGTCGCGAACGCGCAGCTCGCCGGCACCGCCGGGGGCAACTACGCACTGGCGCTCGGTCTGCCGGCCGACTGGCGGCTCGTGCCGGGTCTGTACGGCGCGCGCTGGCTCGATCCGGCAACGTCGATCGTGGTGTCGATCGGCACCCTCGATGTGCGTGGGGTGGCGTCGCTGCGCCTGCAGGTGCCGGCAGGCACGGCACTGGTCGGAGTGCCGTTGATCTGGCAGGGCGTCGCCGACCAGGGGACCGGCACGTCGCCGGCGTACAGCAACCCGGTGGCGTTGATCGCGCGGCCGTGAGCGGACGGAGGCTGTCGGGCGGAACGCCTCGGCGGCGCGGCACGGGCCTCGCAAGCGGCCGCGGCCCGGGTAGCTTGCCCCCTCGCGCCCTTGCCGTTCGACAGGAGACCCTCCATGCACGTCCGCTCCCTCTGCGCCCTGCTGCTCATTGCCGCCCCCGTTGCCGCCCAACCCGCCCTGCTCGTCGTCGACGCCGCTGGGGGGCCTGGCAGCTCGTTCCGTACGATCCAGGACGCGGTCGTCGCGGCCCCGCCCGGTGCCCGGATCCTGGTCCGTGCCGGCGACTACGCGGGGGTCCGCATCGACGGGAAGCCGTTGACGATCGTCGGCGAGCCGGGGGTGGTCCTGAGCAACTTCAGCTTCGCGGCGATCCAGGTCGTGAACATCCCGGCCGGCGCCGACTGCACGGTCTCGGGCCTGGCCGTGAACCGTCCGGCGCCCTACGCGACGGTCGCGGTCTGGGTCGACGACTGCCAGGGTCGGGTGTTGCTCGACTCCCTCGAAGCGGGTGCGCCGTTCTCGATGTTCGTGCAGCGCTCGTCGCACGTGGCGATGTCGCACGTCGGGTTCGGTGCCGGGGCGTTCTCGCTGACCTGCTTCGAGAGCGCGGTGAACTGCAGCGACTCGCGCTTCGTCGGGACTGGGGGTGGACCTGGCATCGGCGGAGCTGGTGCCGACCTGACCCGCAGCGTGGTGTCGTTCGCCGGCTGCGACATCTTCGGTCAAGACTGGTTCGCCTTCTTCGCGGTCGGACCGGCGCTCGATCTCGACGCCAGCTTCGTGACCATCACCGATGACGGATCGCACCTGGTCTCCGCGGGCGCCTTCCCGGGACCGATGAACGCGGTCGTCGGTGACGGCTCGCTGGTCCTCGACCGGCGGGTCCGGCTGCAGTCGCGCGGCGGCGCGTCGCTGGTCACCCCGGGCATCTCGCTCGGCTACGAGGACTACCCGCTGCTCTCGGTCGCGCGGCCGCAGGCGGGAAGCTCCACGACCGTGAGCATGGCCGGCGCCGCGGGTGGCATCTACGCGATCGCGCTCGGACTGCCCGCCGATTGGCAGCTCGTGCCGGGTCTCTACGGCGCGCGCTGGCTCGATCCCGCCACCTCGATCGTCGCGATGATCGGGACCCTCGACGCCAACGGCCAGGGTGGCGTGACCCTGCCGGTCCCCGCCGGCACTGCGCTGGTCGGCGTGCCGCTGATGTGGCAGGGCGTCGCGGATGGGGGTCCTGGGACCTCACCCGCCTACAGCAACCCGGTGGCGTTCGTGGTTCGGCCGTGACCGTGCGCCGCGCGGGTCAGAACCCGAGCACCATTCGCCCGCCGCGCGAGATCTCCCAGGGCGGCGCGTTCCGCCACTCGAAGACCTGCTGGTAGAGCGCGAGGCCGCTGAGGTTCGGGTCGTTGGGGATCGCCATCGAGAGCTGGGTCATCGATCCCGGCGCGCCGAAGGGGGTCTGCGTCAGCAGGTCGAAGCGCGCGAACTGCCAGCCGAAGAACAGCGGCGTCGGCGTGTTCGGGTTGGTGATCCCGGTGATCAGGTAGTAGTTGGTCGGGGTGCCGCCGCTGGTGTGGCTGGCCGGGACGCGCAGCCGCAGGTTCTGGCCGAGGATCGGCAGGCTGGTGGCGGTGAGCCAGTGCGGCGACTGGTTCCCGACATGGGCCGGTTGGTCGATGTACTCGTAGGCGGCCTGGCCCCAGCGCGCGGGTGGCCCGTTGCGCAGCGGCGGGACGTCGACGAAGACCAGCGCGTCGGAACCAGCGGAGGGGAAGTGGTAGAGCGCGATGCTGCTGTTCACGCCGCCGTCGAAGCGTGAGTCGGTCGGCGTCGAGTTCGGGGTCAGGTGGTAGCTGGTGAGCGGGTCGCTCGCGTCCCAGAACGCTCGGCTGTCGTCGGTGCTGCCGTCGGCGCGAAGCAGCTGGATGGTCTTGCGACCCCAGTGGGCCTGGTTCTCGTAGTGCTCGCTGATCCTCCAGACGCCGAGGCCGCGGTCGGGCAGCTCTTCCTCGATCGAGCCGTCGGGCCAGCGATTCTCCACCAGCAGGTAGTCGTCGGTGCCGCGGCCGGGGTCGTGGACCACCAGAAGGTCGTGATGCTGCTCGATGGGGCGCAGGCGATACCAGCCGTCCTGCGTCACCACGGTCGGCGGCACCCAACCGAGCTTCATCTTGCCCCAGGGGTGGAGGTGTGGGAACGCGGCGTTGTTGGAGATCAGCGTGAGCCGGCCGGGGTCGACGTAGTTCGGCAGGTCGGGAGTGGCGTACAGGTCGTCGAGGCCGAACAGCGCGTGGCAGAGTTCCTCGCAGATCGTCGCTGGATGGATGTGGGCGGCCGCGCGCGGCAGGCCGAGGCTGAGTTCGACGCCGCATCCGGACAGGCTCGGCACCGGGATGCAGCCGCCGACGCCGCGGACGCGGGCACTCTCGCCGGGGTACAGCCAGAACACCATCAGCTCGTCGGTGGTGACCTTGCCGTCCCGGTTGGTGTCGTAGTTGGCGAAGCGGAAGCCGGTGAGACCTTCGAAGGCCTGGATCATCAGCCGTGCCTTGCCGGCCATGTCGGCGCCGTGGAAGTACTCGTAGCTCGACTCGTCGACCGGCGTGGTCGGGTCGTCGGGCATCGTCAGCCAGTTCGAGATGTAGGCCTCGCGGACCGGGAAGCGGCCGAAGGAGTTCTCCTGGAACCAGCGCTGCACGCTCTGGTCGGCGCCGAAGAACTGCTGGCGGGTCTGCGCGGTGGTCGCGGTGCGCGAGTGCCAGTTGGTCAGTGTCGGTCCGCTCGTCAACGTGCCTCCCATGCCGAGCGGGGCCCACGACGACCAGCCGCCGCCGCCGCGCGTGTAGGTGCGCTTCTCGATCGCTCCCGAGGTGGTGCGGCCGATCACGTCGAGCGACCCGCCGTCGGGGGAGTTGACCGCCGCGGGGTTGCCGACGAACGAACCGGCCGACGGTCGGCCGAGCGACGTCCACGAGCCCCAGCTCCCGTTCGAGTACACCGCCTGGTGGATCTGTCCGGACGTGCCGACGCCGAAGATGCTGAGCAGGCTGCCGAGCACGTAGCTGCTCGGGCTGCCGACCAGCGTGCCGCCGAGGGACTGCCAACTGGTCCAGCCGCCGCTGCCGCCGCGGACGAACCGCACATGGCGGACGGTGCCGTGGGTGTCCGTCGCCATGGCGTGGAGCTGCAGACCGTCGCTGGAATTCTCGATCGCGGGCCGGCCGATGAAGGTCGGCGAGCCGGGTACCATCGCCCAGTTGCCCCAGCCGCCGCCGGCGCCACGCGAGAAGAAGGTGTTGTAGAGGCGGCCATCGCGGCCGATCGCAAAGGCCGACACGCCATTGCCGGCGGGAGTGTTCACGGCCACCGCGGAGCTCGACATCAGCACGTTGGAGGGCAGCGCGGACCAGCCGCCCCAGGTGCCGAAGGCGTCGTAGCGGCGGGTGGTGTTCTGGTAGATCCGACCGTCGCTGCCGAGCACGAAGATGCTGGCGACGCTGCCGTCGGGATTGCGGAAGGGCACCGGGTCGTCGGCCGGCGTGACGCCGCCGACGAAGGGAATCGCGAGGCGCTTGTACCAGGTCGAGTCGCGGTCCTTGGCGATCTCGAGCAGGGTGTTGCCATTGCGGCCGTAGGTGACGGTGCGCTGGTAGTCGAACGGGGTGTTCGGCTCGTACTTCATCACCACGATCGGCAGCGGGCCACTGCGGACCGCGGGGCCGACGCCGCTGTAGGGGGCGGTGAACTGAGCGCCGATGGGCACTGCGACGAGCAGCGCGGGAAGGCAGGCGACGGACCTCAGGGCGAGATCCCGCAGCGGGTTGGGACGGTCTTGCATCGTGGGTTCCTCCTGGTCGGGCGACGGGGATCCGTCGCGAACACCGGTCCCGCGAACGAGAGGGCTCGAACACCACGCGCTTTCGCCGAGAATCCTGCCGGAGGATCTTCTGCGGATGACGACGGATCCAGGAGCCTGCGAGTCGACCGCCGAGCCGGGCACCGAGGCCGAGGAGCTGTTCCTCGCGGCGGTCGAGGCGGCTGCGGACGGGGAGTTTCCGGACGTCGACCAGTTGGTCGCGGACCATCCCGCGCTGGCCACCGAGCTGCGCGAGATCGACGCCAGCTACCGGCGGGCCTGCGCCGTGCTCGGCACGCCCGAGGTCTCTGCGGACGATCTTCCGGAGGTCGCGCCGCGCTACCAGGTTCGGCGGGAGATCGCCTCGGGCGGGATGGGCACGGTGCTCGAGGTCTGGGACACGGAGCTACGCCGGCTCCTGGCGATGAAGTCGGTGCGGAGCCGGGGGCGCGGTGGCCGGCCCGACGACTGGGGCTCGCGGCAGCGCCGGCTCCGCAACGAGGCTCGCATGCTGGGCCAGCTCGTGCATCCCGGCATCCTGCCGCTGCACGACGTCGGCGAGACCGCGACCGGCGATGTGTGGTTCACGATGCAGCTCGTCGCGGGCGACCACCTCGGCACCCTCATCGACCGCTGCCACGACGGTGACCCCGAGTGGACGACTCCGCGGCTGCTCGGGGTGGTGCTGCGGGTCTGCGAGGCGATGGCGTACGCGCATTCGCGCGGCGTGCTGCACCGCGATCTGAAGCCCGACAACGTGATGGTGGGACCCTTCGGCGAGACCTACGTCCTCGATTGGGGATTGGCGCGGCTGCTCGGCGAGGAGGGCGGCGACGTGGCACTCGGCGCGGCGCCTCGCGTCGACGTCGGGACACTCGGTGCCGACTCGGGTGCGGTGGCGGTCGGCACGCCGTCGTACATGCCCCCCGAGCAGGCCGGTTCTCGGGCTGGCCAGGTCGACGTCCGCGCCGACGTGTATGCGGTCGGGTCGATCCTCTACCACCTGCTGGCCGGCTGCCGGCCCTACAGCGAACTCGCATCGAGTCCGCTGCGGGTGTTGGAGGCCGTGCGTGCCGGGCCGCCCGCTTCGCTGATCGCAGGCTGCCGTCGCCTGCCCGCCGAGCTGATCGCGGTGACCGAGCGGGCGATGGCTCGCGACGCCGGGGCTCGCTATCAGTCGATGCAGGACCTCGCCGACGACCTGCGCGCGTTCCTGGAGGGGCGGGTGGTCCGGGCCCACCGCACCGGGGCGCTGATCGAGCTGCGCAAGTGGGTGCAGCGCAACCGAGGCGTGGCGATGGCGATCGCGGTGGTGGCGCTGGGGCTCGTCGCCGCGCTGATCTGGCAGGCCGGGACCAACCATGAGCTTCGGCGTCGCGACTACCGTTCGAAGGTTGCGCTCGCCGCACACGCCGCGGAGCGCGCCGACGTCCGCGTCGTGCGCGAGCTGCTCGCCGGCTGCGCACCGGCGATGCGCGGTTGGGAGTGGCACGCGATCCGCCGGCTGTCCGACGCCAGCGAGGTCGTGCTGGCCGAACACGACCGGGCCGTGCAGTGCGTGACCGCCTCCGCCGGCGGTACGCGGCTACTGACCGGTGCGCGGGACGGTCGGCTCTGTCTCTGGGACCCGGACGAGGTCCGGCTGCTGCGCGCCTGGCAGTTCGACGACTTCGTCGGCAGCGCGGTGTTCTGCGGCGAGGATCGGGCGCTGGTCAGTGTCGGGGCGACCGTCCTCGATCTCGCGTTCGACCGGGACGAGCCGTTGCGCAGTGTCACGATCGACGAGCCCAATCTGCATGTGATCCTCGCGCTGTCCGCCGACGGGCGCCGCCTCCTGGTCGGTGGCGCGATCGGCCGCGTCGAACTATGGGACGCCGAGGTGCTCGAGCGGCGCGAGGTCTGGCTCGACGGCCTGTACGGAGTCTCGCAGATGCAGTGGTGCGACGGCGACCGGTTCGTGCTGGTGGCGGGCCGGGATCGGGAACAGGACGACGAGCGGCACAGCGTGGTGCGGGTGCTCGACGGGCAGAGCGGGGAGCAGGTGCTGGCATTGCCCGGCCATCGCAACTGGGTCTCGTCGGCGCAGATGAACGAGGCCGGTGACCGGATCGCGTCGGGCGGCTGGGATGGCCGCGTGCTGGTCTGGTCGTTCCCCGAGGGCGAACTGCTGCGGGAGTTGCCGCGGGCCTGGTCGGGCGAGGTGCGGGTCGCCTGGCAGAAGACCGACCTGCTGGTCGGTGCGCGGCCGACGCTCGAGCTGTGGAATGTCGCGTCGAGCGCCGCTCCGCTGGTCCTTGCCGGACACAGCGATCCGATCACCGACCTCGCCGCGCTGCCCGACGGTCGGGTGGTCTCCGGCAGCAACGACACCACCGTGAGGATCTGGCCGATCGACGGGCGCCCCATCGCCTCCGAGCTCGAATGCACCAGCGCGGGTCGTGGCCTGTCGCGTCGCAGGGGGACCACCGAACTGGCGGTCGCCGGCGAGGCGGGCTCGGTGGAGGTCTGGGACGTCGCGCGCCGCGAGCGGATCAGGACTTCGACCGTCCCGTGTCGCCGGACCCGCATCGCGCACACCGCGAGCGGTGACCGGATCGTCACCGGTGACGTGACCGGCATGGTCATGCTGCTCGATGCCGACTCGCTCGCCGAGCAGCGCGCGGTGCAGGGCCATCGGACCTCGATCGTCGGCCTCGCGACCCATCCGACCGACGACGCCGTCTGCGTGACGACGTGCGTCGACGCGACGGTACGCTCCTGGGATCTGGACCTGATGCTGCCCCTGTGGGAGGTGCAGGCCGGCGACCCCGAGGTCTGGCCGAACGGCGCCCACGAATGTGTGTTCGCACCCGACGGCCGGTCGATCGCGGTGGGGGCGAACGATGGCCGACTCCGGGTCCTGGCGACCGAGGACGGCGCCGTGCTGCGCGAGTATCGCTGCGATTCCGAGGCCCACACCTACGGGTCGCCCTGCTACTCGCCGGACGGCTCGCGGCTCTACGCGCGGGTCTGGAACGACCGCATCTGCGACCTGGTCGCGTGGCGGGTCGCGAGCGGTGAGGTGCTGTGGACGCGGACCGGCGGTCGCCAGGCGTTCGCCGAATGCAGCGTGACCCCGGACGGGTCCAGGGTCCTGACCTCGAACGACAACGGCGATCCGGTGGTGTTCGATGCTCTGGACGGCGCCGGCTTCGCGACGCTGTCGGCGGGCGTCGCGCGGCAGGTGGTGGCGCAGCGTCTCGTGGACGGTGTGTTGGTGCAGTCGACGGTCGGCAGGCTGCGGTTCTGGGACGGCCGGGCCACGGAGGAGCGGTGAGCGAGGAGGGGGAACCGCACCGCGCCGCGCTGCTGCGGCGGATCGAGCGTTGCCAGGACCGGCTGTTGGTACGGATCCGGTGGATGATGGGCGAGCCGGCGCGTCGGATCGCCGAGAGCCAGGACTTCCTGGGCGACGTGGTGGCGCGGCTGCTGGGCGAGCTGGCAGCGGTCGAGATCCGGGACGACGACCACTTCCTGGCCCTGGCGACCCGCATGGCCCGGCACCTGATCATCGATCGCGTGCGCCGACCTCGGGTCCGCGCCTTCGAGTCGTTCTCCCAGTCCGTGCTGTTGGTCGCACCGACCGAGGCGAACCATGGCGAGGAACTCGAGCGCGTCTTCACCGCCCTGGAGCAGATGGAGCCGGATCACCAACGCGTCATCGAACTGCGCGGCTTCGAGCAGCTGTCGTTCCGCGAGATCGGCGCGCGGATGGCGCGCAGTGAGCGCGCCGCCCAGATGCTCCACGCCCGTGCGATGCTGCGTCTGGGCCGCCGTCTCGCCCCATCCAAAGGGTGAACGGTTCGACCCGGTCTGACCGTTCACCCCGCCTACGGGGTGGTCGGGCTGTGGTCGCTCGCGATCAACGACCTTTCCGCATTGCGAGCCAGGACTCGAAGCAGCGGTTGGCTTCGGCGCTGTCCGGGTGCTCGGCGGTCCATTGCAGTCCGATGCGTCGAACCAGGGAGGAGCGTTCGAGGGCCTGCGCGCGCCGGAACAGGAACGCGAACTCGCGTTCCTCCAGATCCGGCTGCGTCAGGATCCTCGCCATGCTCGTGTCCGCCTGCGTATAGAAATCGGCGAGTCGGGCCGGATCGCGTCGTTCCGTCGGGGTCGTGACGAACCACCGCGCGGCACAGTCGATGACGTGCAGGTCGGCGGTCTTCGACGAGATCAGCAGGCTCGGCCGTGTCGCGGCGCGAGCGAGACGCGGTAGAGCTGCCGGGTAGTCCGCGCGGTAGTAGCGGAACAGGCCGCCGCCGAAGTGGAACAGACCTTCGCCGAGCTGCGTGGCGAGTCGATCCATGAGTTCGACCGTGGCGGCTATGCGCTCTTCGTCGTCGGATCGCAGTCCCATCATGTTGGGGATGAGCGAGACCGCCGTGTCGAAGAGTTCGCGGTAGCTCCGCGCGACCACCGGTAGCAGGCGGAACATCGTTCGACCCGATTGTGGCGCGGCTTCGTCGCTCGCCGCGCGACGCGAGCGAGCGAGGAGCCCAGCGGCGCGTCCGGCGAAGGTGAGGTACGACCAGGACTCCGCGGCGTACGAGGCGTCCTGGCCCTCCAGCAGTCCGTCGAGTTCCTTGTGATCGAATTCGCGGAGCAGCTCGGCGGCGAGGGTCATGAACTCGACCCACTGTCGTTGCGACTCGTCCAGACCGGCCATCGACGCTTCCCAATCGACCGGCCCTCTCGACGGTGTGTCGGTGACGACGCGCAAGAAGACTGCCAGGGTCAAGCTGCTCGGGTCGTCTCGATAGACGTCGTGCATGAACTCCCCGAAGGTCCGCGCCTCCTCGGCGCGTCCGGCGGCGAGGAGCGCCAGGGCCAGCGCTTCGTTGGTCCGGCGGTGCAGGGGGTCGTGGTCTCGAGCCTCGTGGAGGGCGGCGATCGCCGCGTCGAGCGTGTCCGCAAGGAGCGCCTGAGCGAATGCCCGGTCGGCTGCAGAAAGCTCCGCTACCGCCGCGGGGTCGTCCATCATCTTGCGAAGTTCATCGAGTCCGGCCTCCGGATCGACCCAGCGATTGACCCCCAGGTCGGTCGCCGCCAGCAGCACGCGTGGCGTGTACTGCGGTCGTACCTCGCGGCGCTTCAGCTCGGCCAATTCGTGCAGGGCGCGAGGGGTCTGGAAGTCGGCTTCCAGGACGTCGATCCGGCGCAGCGCGAGTTCGACGTCGTCCTCGTAGCCGAGCGCCCTGGCCTCTTCGTAGTGTTCGAGTGCTGCCTTCCAGCGGCCCCGACTCGCCGCCAGGCGCCCGGCGTCGAAGGCGACGCGTGCGGCGAGGATCTCGGCATCCTGGCGCAGATCCCGTTCGACCGCTGCGCTCTCACGCGCCGCGGCCTCGGCCTCCGCGGAATCCAGGCTCCAGAGTACCGAGCCCGCCACGACGGCGACCAGCAGCAGGGCAACGGTCGTGACCGAGGCGATCAAGCCCCGGTGCTGGTCGGCGAAGCGGCCGAGCAGATATCTCGGCGTCCACGCGTGGGCCTTGACGGGGTCGCCCCGGAGGAACCGCTCAAGGTCCTCCGCAAACGCATCGCAGGATGCGTAGCGCTGTCGGGGATCGTAGGCCATCGCCTCGTCGACGATCGACTGCAGGTCGTGGCGCAGGCGCCGGCCTCGCCGGCTCAGGTTCGGTCGCTCGCCGCCCCGCATTCGGGCGAAGATCTCCTCGTAGGGCTCGTTCTCGAAGTCGTACGGCAGCTCGCCGGCGATCAGGACGAACAGGATGACCCCGATTGCATAGACGTCGGCCTGCAGCGTGATCCCCACCGAGCCGGGCTCGAAGCGCTCCGGGCTCATGTAGGGCAGGCTGCCGGCGAGCCCATCCTCCGGCGCACCGCGGCTCATCCGTTCCGCGTCGCTGCCTAGTCGCCGGGCGATCCCGAAGTCGAGCACCTTGACGACGTCGGCATCGGTGACCAGCACGTTCGAAGGCTTCAGGTCGCAGTGCACCACCAGCCTGCCGTGCGCGAAGCTCACCGCCTTGCAGATCTGGATGACGACGCGGATCCGGGCCTCGAGCGATCGGTCCATCGCCGCCCATCGGTCGATCGGAAGTCCGTCGATCAGTTCCAGTACGAAGTAGGGTGCGCCGACCGGAGGGTGCGGATGCGATTCGAAGATCTTGGCGATGCCGTCGTGCTGCATGCCGGCGAGCACGTTCGCCTCGCGCGCGAGTTCGTCGAGCCTCGCTTCCGACAGGTCTTGGGTCCGCAGCACCTTGAGGGCGACCTGCCGCCGGGGATGCTGTTGCTGCGCGCGGTAGACGATCCCGTTGCCGCCCATGCCGATCCTGCCCAGGATCGTGAACTCGCCGATCCGCTCGGGCATGGGCTCGAGGATCGGACAGTCATCGAACTCCTGGCCTTGCGCAAGGTCCCGGGCGATCGACGCGCCGAACTCGATACCCCGCGACAGGCGATCGTCGTCCTCGTCGTAGGACAGGAGCGATTCGAGTTCCGTGCGGAGCTGCGGATCGCCCGCGCACTCTTTCTCGAGGAAGGCCGCCAGCTCGTCGGGTGGGAGGCCGCTCGCCTGCTCGAACAGCAGCCGGAGTCTCCGGCCATCGATGTCGCTCACATTCCCTCCGCTGCTCGGGTCCCCCGACGCCGCTCCTGGTCCATCTTCTGGCGCAGGCGCTGCCTGGCGAACTTCAGGTCCACTTGCACCGTCCGGATGGAGATCCCGAGCTGCGCCGCGATCTCGCTCGTCGTCATGCCGCCGAAGAACGTCATGCCGAAGACATCCGCAACCCGTTCGTTCTCGGTGCGCAGGCTGTTCAGGGCAGGTTCGAGGTCGATCAGGTCATTCGACGGCCCGTTCGCCGGCAGCGTCTCCACGTCGGTGTCGGAGCCGCGCCCGAATCCTCGCTTGGCCGCTCTGTCGCGCTTGGCTGCGTCCAGGACGACGCGCTCGATGGCGCGAGACGCCTCCGCCATGAAGTGCTCGCGACTCGTCCAGCCCTTGCGCTGCTGTCCGAGCTTCTCCCAGGCTCCATGGACGAAGTGCGTCGTCCATTCCGTGGACTGCGGCTGCTTCTTGGCCCGAATGCTCGACGCGAGTCGTCTGAGTTCGGCATGCAGCTCGTCGAACAGTTCGTCGAGGTGCGCCCGGAGTCGGGCCGCGTCTTCCCGATCGGAGAACCCTTCCATGCCGCCCATCTTGCCCCCGGCGACACCGCCGCGCAGCAGCTGGTACCTGGCAGCGTCGAAGTTCGCCTCGGGTGGGGGAGACCAGAAGTACCGCGCGGCGTGTTCGAGCATGCCGCGAGTCGCGACCGGAGCCCTTCGCGCGCGCAGTGGATCCCGAGATTTCCGGATCGATTGCGGGAGCGTCCGGCTCCTGCCGGGCGCTCAGCGGACCCGCAGGGCGCGCAGCCGATCGGTGCGGTCGCGCAGGCGTGTCAGGACTTCCGAGTGGCCCGGGTCGTCGACCAGATCCCGTGTTTGATCGGGATCGACCGCCCGGTCGAACAACTGTTCGACCACCGGCTCGCTGCGGTAGTAGCGCACGTAGGTGTAGCGCGGGGTGCGCACTCCCTCGCTCGGCGGGATCCGCGCGTGGTCGAAGCGGTGCTCGTAGAAGAAGTCGTCGCGCCAGGCGACGGGGCGGCGTTCGAGCAGCGGGACCAGCGAGCGGCCCTGCATCGCGGCGGGGGGAGTCACGCCGGCGAGGTCGAGCAGGGTCGGCGCGAGGTCGGCGTTGAGAGCCGGCGCGTCGCGGGTGGTGCCGTGGTGCTCGGGGTGGCGTGGGTCGGACACGATCAGCGGCACGCGGATCGAGCGCTCGTAGATCAGCCATTTGCCGGCCAGGCCGCGTTCGCCGAGGAAGTAGCCGTTGTCGCCGGTGAACACCACCACGGTGTTCTCGGCGAGGTCGAGCTCGTCGAGGCGGGCCAGCACGCGACCGAGCGCATGGTCGACGCCGGTGATCATCCGCCAGTAGCCGCGGATCATCGAGGTGCGCTTGGCGGGCTCGTCGAAGCGCCACTTGAAGCGGTCGCGGCTCATCGAGTCGCGGAGGATCGCCGGGAGCGCGGCGAAGTGCTCGGGGGCCTCGAGCGGATGGACGGGCACCGGCTGGTCGTCGTAGAGGCCGTCGAGGGCGCTGGGCCAGACGTACTGGCGCGGATCGCCGTCGGCGGCGTGCGGGGCCTTGAACGAGATCCACAGGCAGAACGGCTGCGCGTCGGCGTCGGCAGCGTCGGCGGCGGCCTGCTCGAGGAAGCCGATGCTCTCGTCGGCGATCAGGTCGGTGACGTGCCGGGTGTCGGGCGGCGCATCGGCTTTCGGGTAGGCGACTCCGTCCTTGGGGCGGAACCAGTCGAACAGCGACTTCGGCGGCTCTTCGAGCTTCACGCCGAGCTTGCCGATGAAGCCGGTGTGGTAGCCGGCGCCGCGGAGGGCCCGCGGCAGCGACGGGCGGTCCTTGGCGAGGGGGTCGGTGCCGAAGGTGTAGCCGTGGGTGCCCTCCCACTGCCCGGTGAGGTAGGTGGCGCGGCTGGCGGCGCAGATCGCGGTGGTCACGAACGAGTTGGTGAAGCGCACGCCGCGCGCCGCGAGGCCGTCCATCGTCGGGGTGCGGAGCACCGGGTGGCCTTCGACGGACAGCTGGTCCCAGCGCTGGTCGTCGGTCACCACGAACAGCAGGTTGGGCCGGCGCGCGACGCGGCGCGGAGCCGGGTTCCACCAGCCGTCGAGCAGGGACCGGAGTTCCGCGACGCGCTCCGGCTCGGATGCCGCGCGGTCGTGGGCCTCGTCATGGTCCGCGACCACGTCGAAGAGCTGGGCTGGCGCGCTCGGGTCCTTCGGCTGGATCAGCTTGTCGTCACCGTCGACCACGAAGCGGACCTGCAGGCTCGCGCTCGGATCCTCGGCGTCGGCCTGGTCGTGGTCCCAGGCGCCGCCGAACACCGGGCCGCGCTCGGCACTCGGATCGGCAGCGAGCGCCACCAGGTCGTGGCCGGGCAGCGGCGCGGGCGCGTCCACGCCGCAGGCCGCGAGGATCGTCGGCACCACGTCGACCGTGCTCACCGCCTGGGGCCGCGCACCCGGTGCGACCCGTCCCGGCCAGCGCACGGTGACCGGCGTCTGGATGCCGCGCTCGTAGGGCGAGCGCTTGGAGCGGGCGAAGTCACCGCGGCCGCTCTCCAGCGTGACCCAACCGTTGTCGACGCAGAACAACACGATCGTGTCGTCGCCGTGGCCGCGGGTCTCGAGGGCATCGAGCACGGCGCCGACCGACTCGTCGAACCAGGTGCAGTTGGCGAAGTAGCGTGCCTCTGCCGGGTGGCGGCCCTTGCCGGCGTAGCGCTCCTGAAGGCGGGGTGGTGCGTTGTGCGGCGAGTGTGGCAGGAACGGTGCGTACCAGATGAAGAACGGCTGGCTCTGCACGTCGTCGAGGAACTCCTCGATCGGCGCGATCCCCTGGCGGCCGATGGTCAGGCCCTCGTCGCCGTGCCTGCCGCGGCGGGTGGGATCGCCGTGGGTCATCCCGTCGGTGAACCCGCCGTCGCGGTAGTTGCCCTCCCACCACTTGCCGGTCTGCAGCGTGCGGTAGCCGGCGTCGGTCAACAGTCGCGGCAAGGTCGCGGTCTCGAGCAGACGGGTCTTCATCCGCTCGCGGTCGGTCGGCTTCGAGGGATCGTTGCCGACCACCAGGTGCTGGTGCGGATAGAGGCCGGTCGCGAGGGTCGCGAGGCTCGGTCGGCACAGCGGCGCGGTGACGTAGCCGCGGAACAGCGCGCTCTCGGCCGCGAGTTCGTCGAGGTGGGGGGTCTCGATGACCGGGTGGCCGGCGAAGCCGAAGTCGTCGAAGGCCTGGTCGTCGCCGAGGATCAGCAGGACGTTGGGGCGCGCGTCGGCGCGATGCGCGTCGCCCGCCGGTTCCTGAGCGGACGCGACGCCGAACGCGAGGCACAGGGCGAGGAGGGGTCGTCGACGGCCGGTTTTCATCCGAGGGCCTCCAGCAGGGGCGCGAGCTGTTGTTCGTAGCGTTTCCAACCGCCGATCGAGGTCGTGTAGACCGGGCGACGGATCTGGTCGAGGCTGGCAGTCACCACCGCGCGGCCGGCTTCGTGGAACCGGAGCATGCCCGGATCGAACTCCAGGCCGAGGAAGTCGCAGAGGCGGCGGACCTGACCCTCGAGGTCCTGGACCAGCTGCTCGTACTGGACCTCCAGGAGGCGGTCGCTCGGGAGGTGGGCGCGCCAGTGTTCCAGCAAGGCGTCGTGCTCGCGGTGGTGGCGGCCGAGCTCCGCGAGGTCGTAGCTGTAGGGTTCGCCACCGCGGAAGTTGGTGCGATAGATCGACAGGCAGGTGTCGCGTGCATCGCGGCGCATCTGGACGAACCGGGCCTCGGGGAGCAGGAACCGGATCGCGCCCACGAACAGGGAGTTCATCGGCATCTTGTCGACCACGTGGCGCGGCGCGCGTTGCTGATCGCCATGGTCCCGGTCGCCGTGGTCGCGAAGCCGTGCGACGTACTCGGTGCCTGCGGCATGTAGCGTCTCGGCGTCTGCCTTCGGCACGCCGAACGGCGACTCCGAGCCGCGCAGTTCCGGAAGGTGCGCGCAGAGATCCTGGACCGCGGTCAGTTCGCCGGCGCCGTGGACCTCGGGGTGGCAGGCGAGGATCTGCTCGACCAGCGTGGTGCCGGACCGCGGCATGCCGACCACGAAGATCGGGGTGTGGTCCGGACAGCCGCCAGCGGTCGCCGCGCGGGCGAGAGTGGCTCTGTCGAAGGTCTCGCGGATCCGCTGCAACCGAGCCGCGTCGTCGTCGGCCGAGTAGTCGAGGGTGGCGCGGCGGGTGGCGTTGGCGCGCTGCAGCCAGGTGAAGCTGCCCTCGTCGTCCCCGAGATCCCGGCGCAGCTTGGCGAGGGCGAACTGCAGGTCGGCGAGTTCTCCATCGCGGAAGCGGCGGTCCTTCACCGCCTTCTCGATCCAGGCCACGTCGGCGTCGCGGTCGGTGTAGGTCTTGGCGCCGACCAGCTGGAAGCGGGGCGTGGACGCGTCGGGAGCGAGTTCGATCGCGCGGCGGAAGTGCGGCAGGGCCTCGTCGATCCGGCCGAGTTCGCGGAGCAGCTGGGCCAGGTTGGAGTGGGCGTTCGCGAGGTCGGGCTGGATCGACAGCGCGCGTTCGACGAAGGCGATGGCATCCTGATGACGGCCTCGCGCGCGCGCCACCGCACTCGCCGTCATCAGGATGCCGGGCACGTCGGGCCGCAGCGCCAGGCACTGGTCGAGCTGTTCGGCAGCACCGCGGAGGTCGCCGAGGCGGAACCGGCAGGTCGCCGCCTCGTGGCGGGCGGGCAGCGACGTCGGATCGAGCGCGAGCGCGGCTTCGAACTGCTCGCGTGCCGCATCGAGATCGCCGTGGTCGCGGAGCGCGTGGCCCAGGCGCAGAGGATCGGCGGCGTCGGGCGACGCGCGCTTCGCGAGGACCTTCCGGTGCGTGTCGATCGCCTCTTCGACGCGGCCAGCGGCACGGAGCAGGCTGCCGCGGACCGCCAGCAGATCGAGATCGTCGGGTCGGAGCTGGCGCGCCCGGTCGAGGGTCTTCAGCGCCTCCAGGTGGCGGCCGAGCTGCGACAGCATCCGCGCGTGTTCGCGTAGTCCGCCGGGGTCCGGGCCGCCGGCCTTGAGTGCCGCGCGGTACAGCTTCTCGGCCTGCGCCCACTGCCCGGCGCGCTGGGCCTCCTGCGCGCGTCGGTAGACCTCGTTCGGGTCGCGCCGCGCGCCGCCGGTGTGGGGATTCCGGTGTCTTGCCATCGGACGGGACTCATCTCTGCCGGGTCTCTGCCTCGAGCGCCTCGAGGAGGGGCCCGAGTTCCTTCTCGTAGCGCTTCCAGCCGCCTACGGACGAACGATAGATCGGGTTGCGGACCTGCTCGAGGCTGGAGGTGGTCACGGCACGCTCGGAGCGGTGGAACTGCAGCATCCGCTCGTCCCAGTCGATCTCGAGGAATTCACAGATGCGCCGTATCTCGGCCTCGAAGTCGTCGACGAGTCGCTCGTACTCGACCTGATAGAGCGCATCTTTGCCGATGTGCGCGGCCCAGTAGTCGAGCAGCTCGTCGTGGGCGCGGTGGTAGCGGCCGAGTTCCCGGAGGTCGTAGCTGAAGTGCTGAGCGACGTCGAAGTTGGTGCGGTAGCACGACAGGCCGACGTCGCGGGCGTCGCGACGCATGCAGAGGATCTTCGCGTTCGGCAGCAGGCGGCGGATCGCCCCGATCCGCAGCGAATTGAGCGGCATCTTGTCGACGATCCGGAGCGCTCGGGGTGCGTGCGTGCGTGCTAGCCGGCAGTACTCCGTTCCTACCCGGAGCAACGACTCGGGCGGTGCCGCGGCAGCTCCCAGGGGCTCCGTCTTGCTGCCGAGCACGGGATCGGCCTGGCACACGCGGGGGAGGTACATGAGTTCGCCGGCGCCCTTGATCTCGGGGTGCGCGTCGAGCATCGACTCCACCAGTGTCGTGCCCGAGCGCGGCATGCCGCAGATGAAGATCGGGGTCGGGTCCTCGCACCCGCCGGCGCCCGCCGCCGCGGCGAGCACCTCGGGTGTGAAGGATTCCGGTAGACGGCGCATGACGGCCAGATCCGACTCGATGTCGTAGTCCAGCGTCTTGCGCTTCGAGGCATTGGCCTTGTGGAGCCATCGGAACGCCGCGTCCTCGTCGCCGAGGTCGCCGAGCATCTTCGAGTAGGCGAACTGGGCGTCGTGTTGCGCGATCTGCATCTCGCCGCGTAGCGCCGCGGGGATCTTGCCGGCCGCGGCCTTCTCCATCCATGCGACCTCGGCGTTGCGTTCGGTGTACTTGCGCGTCGCCGCGAGCATGACCCGAGCCTGTCCATGGTCGGGCATCAGCTGCAGTGCCGTTGCGAAGCTGGCGATGGATTCGTCGATGCGCCCCAGCTCACGCAGCGTCTGGCCCCGGTTCGAATAGGCGGGAGCGAAGTCGGGACGCAGTGCGATCGCCCGGTCGAACGCCGCGATCGCAGCCTCGTGGTTGCCGCGCGCACGTTCCACGCTGCCGAGCGTGAGCCAACTCGGGAGCTGATTCGGGTCCTGCTCGGTGCAGAGCCGGAGTTCGCGCGTCGCCGTGTCGTTGTCGCCGAGCGCCGCCAGGGTCGCGGCGTATTCGTGGCGCACGTGGGTGAGCGAGCCGTCGAGTTCGACCGCGGTCGCGAGGCTCGACTTCGCGCCCTCCAGATCGCCGTCGGTCCGCAGTGCCATCCCGAGATGGAAATGGTCTGGAGCACTCGGCTCGGTCTTGAGCTCGATGATCCGTCGGAACGCCTTGCAGGCTTCGCGGCTCTGGCCGGCCTTCAGAAGGACCGTGCCGCGCGTCAGCAGGAGTTCGGTGTTGTCGGGCGCCGTCTTGCAGGCCCGCTCGATCGACTTGATCGCCTCGAGGTGCTTCCCGAGCTGGCTCTGCGCGATCGCCAGCCACCGCAGGACGTCCGGTCGTGGTCCCGAGACCTTCAGGAACTGGCGCAGCAACTTCTCGGCCTGAGCGTGGTTGCCGGCCTTCGAGGCGGCGACGGCATCTCGCCAGACGAGCTGCGGGTCCTTGCCGGGTCGCCCGCTGGCACCGCGGCCGCCGGGAGAGAACGGATTCTTGTTTCGCGACATCCTTGCGTGGATGGGGCAGGCAGGGAGTCGGAGGAGGGCGGCGCCGGGCAGCATGCGGCCGCGCTCCGTTCTCAAACGAACTGCGTGATGCCCGGCCGCGCGATCTCGACCTTCGGTGCATCGCCCCAGGCGTAGGCCGGCGGCGTCAGGTCTTCCTGCGAGTTCAGCGCCTGCTCCCAGGTCAGCGTCTTACCGGTGTAGGCGGCCATCCGGCCGAGGATGGCCATCATCGTCGCCTTGCACATGTAGTCGCCGTTGTTGATCGGCTCGCCTTCGCGGATCGAGGCGAACAGGGCGTCGTGCTCGCGCTGATACATCGAGGCGCTGCGGCCGCGCCAGCGCCATTCGTTCTGGCCGGTGATGGCGTGGCTCTGGATCGCCGCGATGCCCTTGTCGCCGTAGACGAAGTCCGACACGTTGGCGTCCGCACCCTGCAGCTGGCGGCAGGAGTGGAACAGCTTCACGCCGTTGGCCCACTCGAACACCGTGTTGAAGTGGTCGTAGACGTTGCCGTACTTCTCCTCGGTGCGGCTGATCCGGCCGCCGCTCGCGGTGCACTTCACCGGCGGCTCGTCCTGCATCGCCCACAGGATCTTGTCGAGGCTGTGGATCGACTGCTCGGCGATGTGGTCGCCCGACAGCCAGGTGAAGTAGAGCCAGTTGCGGATCTGGTACTCCATCTCGCTCCAGCTCTCCTCGCGACCGCGGTGCCACAGGCCGCCGGTGTTGTAGGTGCACTCGAGCGCGATCGGGGTGCCGACCGCGCCGTCGTGGACCCGCTTCATCAGCTCTTGCTTCGGCTCGTCGTAGCGGTAGCAGAGGCCCGACACGAGGCTGAGGCCCTTCTGCCGCGCCAGCTCGCTGGTCTCCATCACCGAGCGCACGCCCGGCGCGTCGACCGCGATCGGCTTCTCGCAGAACACGTGCTTGCCGGCTTCGATGGCGGCGCGCAGGTGGCGAGGCCGGAAGTGCGGCGTCGCGGCGAGCAGCACCACGTCGCTCTCGTCGATGACCTGCTTGTAGGCGTCGAAGCCCGAGAACTTCTGGTCGTCGCCGACGGTGACCTGGTCCTTGACCCCCGAGCGCATCAGGCCGTTGAGGGACTGGTCGATGCGGTCGGGAAACGCGTCGCCCATCGCCACCAGCCGAGCCCGCGGGTCGGCGCTCAGTGCGTTGTTGGCGGCGCCGCTGCCACGACCACCGCAGCCGATCAGGCCGACCTTGACCTCGTCGCGGACGCTGTGGTGGAAGCCCCCGGCGCTCACGGCCGACATGGAGTCGAGCACGGGGATCGCGGCGAGCCCGGCGGCGCTGCCCTTGACGAAGGTGCGGCGGGAGACGTCGGAGGAGGAAGAGTTCGCGGGGGTCTTCATCGCAGGGCGGTGGGGTGGAGCGGCGGTCGGTTCGTTCGAGCTGGCGGCCGCGGCGCCGCTCTGTTCATTGGTCTATCACTTCCGGGTAGCCGGGTCGATCGCGGACCGGTTCGTGGGGCTCGGGGAACCCGCTGCTGCGCACGCTCCGGAGCGGGTCGGCGGAACCGTCGCGCCAGGCGATCAGGCCCTCTGTGCCGGGAAGTCGCTCGAGCATACGGATCCCCTGCTCCGGGCCCAGCACGCAGACCGCAGAGGCGAGCGCGTCGGCGGTGGCGGGATCCGGCGCGATCACCGTGGCGCTGATCCGGCCGACGAGCCCCAGGCCGGTGCGTGGATCGACGATGTGGGAGTAGCGGACGCCGTCGATCTCGACGTAGCGGAACGCGTCGCCCGAGGTCGCCACGCCGCAGGCGCGGTCGAGGTCGACGATCCGGCCGGCGGCATCCTCGCGCTCGCGCAGCGGCAGGACGCCGATCCGCCATATGCCCGCGTCGGGCGGCGGCGCGCCGAGCGCGAGATCGCCGCCGCCGTCGACCAGGGCGTGCTCGATGCCGTGCTCGCGGAGCACCTCGAGCGCGGCCGCCGCGGTGTGGCCCTTGGCGATCCCGCCGAGGTCGAGCTGCATGTCCGCGACCGCGAGGCGCACCCGTGGCGGATCGTCCGCGACGGTCTCGATCTTCTGCCAGCCCATCCGCGCCAGCGCGTCGGCGAGACGGTCGGCTCGCGGCAGTTCCTGCTGACGGCGTGCGCGACGCCATAGCCGCACCGCGGGACCGACGGTGACGTCGAACGCGCCGTCGGTGAGTTCGGAGAGTTCGCTGGCGCGGACCAGGATGTCGTGTAGCACGGGGTCGACCGGGACGGCGTCGGGCCAGGCTTCGCGGCCCAGTCGGCTCAACGCGCTCGACGGCTGCCAGTCCGACAGCAGGTCGTCGCGGCGGTGGATCAGCGCGAAACCCGCCTCGGCGGCGCGGGCGGCGCGTGCGGGGTCGTCGCCGTGGATCACGATCCGCCAGCGCGTGCCCATCGCGCTGTCCTCGAACACCATCCCTTCGAGTCCCGGTGTCTCGAAACGCCGCTCGTCCGGCCGCGGTCCCGCGCCGCCCGCGGCGGATCCGTTCGCGTGGCAGCCCGCGAGTGCCGCTCCGAGCAGCGCGCCGAGCAGGCCGACCGCGGCCGCCGCGATCCGACCGACAGGGCGATCCCCTCGGAGCGTCTGATAGGATGCTCCGCCCCACCCGGGGCCGCCGTCCGCTCGCCCGGTGCGACGCGGTCCATCAACCCGAACCCCTCGATCACTCCGCATGCAGTTCCGTCCGTTCCTGGGTGTCTCCGCGTCCTTGCCGGCTCCGGCCTCGATCCTCGGCCGGACCGCCGTCGCGCTGTCGATGTCGATCGGAGCCGTGGTGGCCCAGGACGCCAAGGGCGCGGCAGAGATGCAGGAGTACAGCATCTCGCTGCCACCCACGACCGGTGAGGGTGCCGCGGTCGAGATTCCGATGGTGCCGATCCGCGTCGGCGAGGACGGCTACCCGGAGACCTTCCTGATGGGTTCGCCCGCCGACGAGGCCGGTCGCGGCGACGACGAGGGGCCGCAGGTGCGGGTGAAGGTCGAGCCGCTGTGGATCGGCAAGTTCGAGATCACCTGGGACGTCTACAACCGGTTCCGCGCCGCCTACGTGGCGCAGGGTGGCGAGGGGCTCGGCAAGGACGCGGCGAGCGCCGAGCAGTGGGCCGATGCGGTGAGCCTGCCGACCCCGCTCTACGAACAGGACTCGGCGCCGATCCTCGAGGGCATGGGCACCGCGGGCGGCTTCCCGGTCGCCAACATCTCGCAGTTCGCGGCGCGGCAATTCACCAAGTGGCTCAGCGTGCAGACCGGCCAGTTCTACCGGCTGCCGACCGAGGCGGAGTGGGAGTACGTGGCGCGCGCCGGCACCGACACCGCGTTCGACTTCGGCGACGATCCCGCCGACCTCGAGAGCCACGGCTGGTTCTTCGACAACAGTCTCTACGACGATCCCAACCAGGGACACCCGGACTTCGGCGCCGGCTACCGCAAGGTCGGTAGTGCCACGCCGAACGCGTGGGGCGTGTTCGACATGCACGGCAACGTCGCCGAGTGGTGTCTCGACCAGTACGTCGCCGATCGCTACGCCGGTCTGAAGGGTGACGTCGTCGACTGGCGCGACGCGGTCGTCTGGCCGGTCGCGACCTTCCCGTGCGTCGTGCGAGGCGGGAGCTGGGAAGCCGATGCAGAGCGCTGCCGTGCCGCGGCGCGGATCCCCTCGACACCGGCGTGGCAGGAGCGCGACCCGCAGCTGCCGAAGAGCATCTGGTGGTTCACCGATGCCTTCCACGTCGGCTTCCGCATCGTCCGGCCGCTGCGCACGCCGTCGCGCGAGGAGCAGCTCCGCGCCTGGGAGTCGCAGGACGAGGGCACGTTGGAGATCCTGGCGACCAGCGGCAAGGAGATCCGGGCCGCGCTGGGTGATGGCGAGGGCCGGAAGAAGGACGGGGACGAGCGTTGAGCAGTTCGATGTGGCGGCGGGTCGCTCGGTCCGGGCTCGCGGCGCTCGTGTTGGGTGGGGGCGTGGCGCTCACCGCCCAGGACGGCGAGTCCTTCAAGAAGTCGGGCGGGCGGTCGGACTGGCCGCACCACATCGATCTCTACGACGCCGAGGGGCGCAAGATCGACCCGGCGGATCCAGGGGCGCGGCCGTACTCGCCGGCGCAGACCTGCAAGAAGTGCCATGACCTGAAGGCCGTCCAGCATGGCTTCCACTTCGATGCCACGCTCGACGGTGGCGACGCGGGTCGGCCTGGCGAACCGTGGTTCCTGGTCGACGCGCGCAGCGCCACGCAGTTGCCGCTGAGTCCCCGCGACCGGCCGGGCGTGTTCCGACCCGACGCGGTCGGCATGACCCCGGAGCAGTTCGCCGGTCAGTTCGGGCGCCACTTTCCGGGCGGGCTGAGCGGCGTCGCGGGCGGAGCCGAGGGCGAAGGTCGTCGCGTGGTCACCGGCGAGCTGGCGATCGACTGCATGGCCTGCCACGACGCCGGGCGGCGCTGGAGCCACGAGGTGTGGGCCGAGCAGGTCGCCGCGCAGAACTTCGAGTGGGCGCCGGCCGCCGCGCTCGGCATGGTCGCGGTGGCCGGCTCCGCGCTGCGCTTGCCCGACGACCTCGATCCGACCACCGACGAAGGGCGGGCGAAGCTGCCGACGATCACCTGGGCCGACGGCGTGTTCGGCGTCGACGGCAAGGCGCGCTTCGACGTGGTGCGCACGCCGTCCGACCAGAGCTGTCTGAAGTGCCACAGCGTCTTGCCGGTCGGGGATGGATCGGACGGCGACGGCGCTCTCCCGCGCTGGCTGCACGACGACGACGTGCACACCCGGGCCGGGATCCGCTGCGCCGACTGCCACCGCAACGGCCTCGACCACGAGACCGTGCGCGGCTACGAGGGCGAGCAGCATCCCGCCGGCGCTGCGGTCGCCACCCTGTCCTGCCGTGGCTGCCACCTCGACGAGACCGACGGCCACGGCCGGATCGTCGAACGCCACGGCCGGCTCGGTGCACCGCGGCCGGCGCACCGCGGATTGCCGCCGATCCACCTCGAGAAGCTGTCGTGCACGGCTTGCCACTCGGGACCGCGGCCGACCGCGACCCCGCCGCGCGTCCAGACCTCGCGGGCCCACGCACTCGGTCTCGCGTCGCAGACCCGCACCGACGCGGAGCCGCCGCGGATCGTCGAGCCGGTGCTGCGTCGCGACGTGGATGGTGTGATCCGACCGTTCCGCGCGATGTGGCCGACCTACTGGGGACGGCAGGATGCGGCCAGCGGGGCGGTCGTACCTCTCGCGCCCGAGGAGGTCGGCAAGGTGGTGCGGCGGACCTTCCGGGTCCGCAAGGACCTCGCCGAGGAGATCGCCGGCCTGGAGACCGCCGAGCTGCGCGGCAAGGTCGCGGCGACGTTGGCGGCGCTCGGCGAAGAAGGGGGTGAGCCGGTGCTGGTGACCAGTGGCAAGGTCTGGGCGCGCGGCACCGCCGAGGGCGAGTTGATCGCGCAAGACGACGACGCCGTAGCCGGCGCGCGCTACTGGCCGCTCGGCCACGACGTGCGCCCGGCGCGCGACTCGCTCGGCGTGGCCGGTTGCACCGAGTGCCACGCCGCCGACGCGCCGTTCGTCTACTCGCGGGTCGCTGCCGCCGGTCTGCTGCCGCTCGCCGAGGGTGAGGGTGTGCTGGTGGCTCGCGAGGCGATGGGGCTCGATCCGGACCTCGTCGTGGCCTGGGAGCAGAGCTTCACCGCGCGGGATGCCTTCAAGTACGTCTCGCTCGCCGCAGTGTTGCTGGTGCTCGCGGTGCTGCTGCTGCAGGTCTTCGTCGGTCTCGGCGCGGTGGTCGCGCTGTTCCGCGGCCGGCCGTCTTCGGCCGACGAGGGGTCTGGTGGGGGAGGTGCCGCGTGACCGAGGTCGAACGCTTCCTCGGTGACCTCGCCGCACGGATCTCCTCCGACTACCAGGCAGTGTTCCTGTTCACCGCGGGAGCCGCGCTGCTGGTGAGTCTTCTGCACCTGCTCGCGGTGCGGTTCACCGGCCGCCTGCGCCCCGATGCCGGCAACCGACCGGGCTGGTTCTCGCGGCTGTTGGCTGTCGCGGTGCTCGCGTGTGTCCTGCTGCTCGGGACCTCGGCGCTGACCGGTCTGTACGTCCACGGCGCTGTGCTGCACTGGCCGCTGTTCGGCCACGTCGCGGTGGGTGGGGCCTTCCTGGTCGCGCTCGCGCTGTTCGCGGTGGTTCGCGCCGCGCCGAGTCGCTTCACCGCGCGCGACGGCCGCCACGGCCGGCTGACCCGGCTCGGCTTCTGGTTGGTGCTGCTCACCGGCGCGGCCACCGGGGCGACGGTCCTGCTGATGACCTTTCCGGTGTTCAGCACGATCGGCATCGAGCGCCTGCTCGACCTGCACCGCCAGTTCGGCCTCGGCCTGTTCCTCAGCGCGATCGTGTACGCGCACGGGCTGGTGCTCGACTCCTGGGCGCGGCGTGCTGCCGACGCGCGCAACTCCGGCCTGAACACCGCTTCCGAGCCATGACCGAACCCCACGACCCCGTCCGCGGCCGCAACGTCTATGGCGAGCCGCTGGCCGACTGCGGCCACGCACCACTCACCGGCTTCTTCCGTGACGGCTGCTGCCGGACCGCCGCCGAAGATGTCGGCGAGCACACCGTCTGCGCGGTGGTGACTCGCGAGTTTCTCGAGTTCTCCAAGAGCCGCGGCAACGATCTGTCCACGCCCGTGCCGGCCTACGGCTTTCCGGGGCTGTCGCCGGGCGATCGCTGGTGTCTGTGCGCAGCGCGCTGGAAGGAGGCGCTGGATGCCGGTTGCGCGCCCCAGGTCGACACCCACGCGACCCACGAGTTGGCGCTGCGCCATGTGTCGTTGGCGGAGCTGGAAGACAACGCGGTGCCGCGCGAGCTGGGCTGAGTCCGGCTCACGCTACGTCGGCGCGTCGCCGCACCAGGAGCCACGCCACCAGGAGCCCCAGCGCGGTTCCGCCGGCAGCGAACTGCAGGTCACGAAGCAGATCGCGGGTCGGAACCGGGGTCGGCTGCGGCCCGGGCGGCGGGGTCTCCTCCTCGACCCGGGCGATGATCCGGCTACGCACGGTGCTGGGCAGCGCCGCCCAGATGCCGTCGGCGGCGAGGTCGGGATCGAGGTGGGCGGCGTGCCGACCCAGCGCGGCGAGTGCCTCGGGACTGCCGAGGTGGGCGAGGGCCAGGGCGGCGACGTCGCGGAGGTCCGGGTCGAACAGCGTGTGTTCCAGTGCTTCGATGGCGCGCGGGTCGTCGAAGCGGCCGAGCTGGCGGAGGGCTTCCTCGCGTTCGGCGTGGCGGGACGCGCGGGCGATCAGCAGCCAACGGTCCAGGTCGTCGCCGAGCGGTAGCGGGTCGTCCGTCGCCACGGTGTCGGACTGCTCCGCGAGCAGCATCAGCAGCGTCGGGAGCAGCAGGCCGGCCTCGCTGCGCGCGGTCAGGTTCCAGCCGCCGGCGTCGTTCTCGCGGGCGAACAGGGCCAGCTCGCCGCAGTCGAGCGCTGCCAGCATCAGCGTCTCGTCGAGCGGGCCACCGTCGTGCGGCAGGCTCGCCAGGTTGCCGGTGACCGCAGGCACGTCGATCGACAGCCAGCCGGTGGTCGCCTCGTAGCCGAACCGCTGCAGCAGTCCGCGCAGGATCGGGGGGCAGGGCGCTTCGGGGAGGATCCGGCAGCGCGCCAGTCCGTCGTCGTCCTCGGTGCCGGTCGCGAACACGGCGCCACCCGCCGAGAGTTCGTAGCGCAGTCGCAGCGCTGCTGGCAGTTCGGGATCGGTGTGGAGCGCGGCGCGGATCGTCGGCGCGAGGCACCGCAGAGTCGTTTCGAGTGCGCGGTGACGCGTCGCCTCGGAGTCGTCGCGCGGCGGGTGGCCGGCGATGTGGATGGACAGCAACGGGTCTCGAACGGTCTGTGCCGTGGCGACGGACGCGAACGCGCCGAGCGCGAGCGCCCAGGCGGCGCCGAAGCTACGCGATCTCGCCATCGGGAGTGTGGGGCGTGTCGCAGCTCACCGCCGCGACTGGTCCCACTCCTCCTCGATCTCCTCCTCGTCCGTCCAGCCGAACTCCTGGTCGTCCTGGTCGAGTTCGACCTCGTCGCTGTTCGACTGGAAGAACGTGCCCTGCGGAGTCACGGCGTCGTCCTCCGCATACTCGTCGCTGTACTCGTCGTCGTACTCCTCCTGGTACTCGTCCTGGTAGTCCTCGGCGTACTCGCCGGAGTCGTCCCAGGCCTCGCCGTCCTCGTCGGACCACTCGCCGTCCGCGGAGGCCTCGTCGTCCCACTCCTCGGACGGGCGCGCCATCGCCGCCCAGCGGTCGGCATCCGCGCGGCGCCGGCGTCGGCGTGACCACCACACCAGCGTGATGACGAGGAGCAGCAGTCCGCCCACGCCGGCGAGTGCCGGAGTGCGCAGCTCTGGATCCTGGACGACCCGCTCCCAGATCGGCGCCTCGGCGTTGGCCGTGCTCGCCGGATCGGCGCCGGTCGCGACGTTGCCGGGCTCCGGCTCCGCGCCGCGGATCTCGACCAGCGAGACCTCGATCAGCGGGCGCAGCGCCTTGTCCTCGCGGCCGAGCGCACGCTCCAGGGCGGCGACCGAACGGGCGTCTCGCAGCTCTCCGAGTCGCTGGATCGCGAAGCGGCGGAGCAGCGTGGACGAGTGGTCGAGGACGCCCATCAGCAGCTCGACCTCGTGGTCCGGGCCGAGCGTCGGGGTCAGCTTCTGGAAGGTGAAGGCCAACGCCTTCGACTCGAGGTCGTCCGGTGCCGACACGCTGGTCGCGAGCTGACCGAGTTCGTCGCGGGCCTCGAGGTCGGCGAGGGCCAGGATCGCGGCGGCGCGGTCGCGGTGCGGGGCGTCGGTGGCGGCCTCACCCTCGGCACCCGTGCCTTCGGGTGAGGCGACCGCCTCGGTGGCCAGGAAGCCGATCAACGCATCGATCGCGCGCTGTGAGCCGAGCGCGCCGAGCGTGGCCGCAGCCTGGGTCCGTACCTCGGCGTCGTCGTCGTCGAGTGCGTCGATCGAGGCCTGCAGTCCGCGTTCGTCGGCGAGTCGCCGTAGTGCTGCGACCGACTGTCGGCGGACCGCGGCGTCGGCGTGCTCGGTCGCGAGGCGCACCAGCTGCGGCACGGCGTCGGCGTGGCCGAACTCGCCCATGCACCATGCGACGCGGGCGACGATCTCCGGATCGTCGGCGTCCAGGTGCTCGGCGAGTTCGCCGGCGGCGGTGGGGCCGCGCGTCTCGAGCTGCAGCACGACCGAGCGCAGCGCGGCGGCGCCGGGTGCCGGGGTCGTGCCGGGGCGGGTCGCTGCGCTGGAACTCGCCGGTCGACGGGTGTCGAGGTCCTTCCAACCTGCGGTCCAGGGACCGGTCCACTCGCCGCCGACCAGCACGTCTTCGAGGCTCGCGCGGGCCAGCCCCTCCTGGTGCGCCAGCAGGTCGTTGCTGCGGGCAGGGGCTTCGTCGGTCGCGGCGAACACCGCGCCGCGGGCCTCGTCGGCCGGCCAGGCGACGACCAGGAAGTGGCTCGGCGACCGTTCCTCGGGCAGGATCACCGTCGCGAGGTGTTCGCCGATCCCGTGCAGGTTGCGGCCGCGAGCGGTCGCCAGGGTTCCCGACGGCAGCGTGCCACGGGCCAGGAGTTCGTCGAGGTCGGCGAAGGCGCCGAACTGGTCGCGGTGCCGGAGTTCGGCCTCGCGGATCGCGACCACCGCCGCGCGGACTTCCTGCATCCGACCCTGCTCGACCGCACGGGCCTGACCGATGCGATCGGAGAGGGTGGCTTCACTGGCGAGCCGGTCGATCAGGGCGCCTGCTGCGGTCGTCGCGAGGCCGGTGACCACGCCGGCGGGCGCCGCGATGGTCACGCTGAAGCCGCGGTCGTCGACCAGGGTCTCCTGGCGGAACTCGGTGAGGCTGTCGAGCCACGGCGTGATCCCCTGCACCAGCGAGCGTGGGTCGATCGACGTCGGCAGGTCGGCCTGTCGCGCGGCGAGCGTGCCCATCGACGCGAACTGCCGAAGGGTCTCGGGATCGAGTCGGCTCCAGCTGAACCCCGTCACGTGCGGGGTGAGCGCCTGCATGTCCGAGGCGATGCCGGCGTGGCGGGTCGGGTTCCGTTGACTGACCAGCCAGTGCTGGAGCATCGTCGGATTCTGGGCGACTGCCAGGCGGCCGTGGCCCAGCGCGAACGCCGCGCCCTCCGCGTCCCCGGTGGGCACGAAGATCTCGAAGCTGCCGTCACGCGCGGTGCCGTGCTGCGGCAGGCCGGCGAGGGCCGCGCGCAGCGTGTCCACGTTGCGGACGTCGGCGATCAGGACTTGCCCCGGCACCTCGTCGTCGTCGATCCAGCCGATGCTGGTCCAACGTGGACCGAGGTTGTGGATCAGGTCGCGCTCGGGATCGAGGCCGAACTGCATGCCGACCATGCCGAGCATGCCGCGGACCTGGTCGACGATCTCCGGCTGATCCTCGCGCAGGCCGGCGAGCACCGCCGTCCACAGGCTGCCGAGGTCGAGCTGGAAGGTGCCGAAGCTGACGGCGTCGTCGGGTGCCAGGGCGGCGAGCGACGGGTCGGGTCGTTCGGCGGCCGGCATCAGGGCGGCGACCAGGGCCGGCCGGGGCGCAGGCATCTGGAACAGCACCCGCTCGCGGATCTCGTCGTCGCCGGCGCAGCACACGAAGCTCAGCGCGCCGAACTTCGCGAAACCGAGGCGGTCGAGCCAAGGCGTCAGCTGGCGCCTTGCGTCGGCAGGGACCTCTGCGAGGCCGAAGGCGAGCAGCGAACGGGCGTCGATCCAGACGCTGGCGAACGGATCGTGCGGTTCGACCAGCAACAGGTGCTCGCGCGCGTCACGGTACGCGGGCTGGCCGCTGAGCCGGGTGGCTTCGGGACGCGCGGCGCGCTCGATCGCCTGACGGACGACGCTGGCCGAGGAACCGAGGACCAACCGCTCGCTGATCAGTGCGCCGTGGACGGTCGTGTCCAGCGGTTCGATGCGCAACGCCGCGGGCACCTCGCCGGCGCGACTGGCGAGCCGTTCGAGCCAGCCGTTGACCTGCTCGGTGCGCTGGGCCCCGGCGGGGAACACCGCGATCCACTGGCCGGCCAGGTCGGTCGGGTCCGGGATCCAGGCCCAGGCCACACCGCCGGTGAGCAGCGACTCGAGGTCCTCGATGTCCACGTTGCCGTGCTCGTCGAGCCACGCCGCCAGCGCTTCGCGCACCAGTCGGCCCGAGGGCGTGTCGATCACCTCGGTCCACAGGTCGGCGAGCCCGGTCCGTCGGAGTGCCGGCCCCTGCTCGGCGAATGGAGCGGTCGAGACCACCACCAGGGCTTCCGCCGGCAGCAGGTCCGCATGGCGGGCCAGTTCCAGCTGGGTCGGGGTAGGAGTCGCAGGGTCCTGGGCGGCCAGGATTCCGGTCAGCAGCGCGGCGGTGAGCTTGAGGTCCATGGGATCGGTGCTCGGCGGTTCGTCTGGACCTATCGGCGTCCGGGGGGGCGACGCCTGAGGCGGACCCGACCCGGGACACCCGTCCTGCTGCGCTCCCTCCCCCGATGCCGTCCCCAAAAATCGCCGCCGGGCGTGTTGACCGCACTGCAGTCGCTCGGCTCAATATGCCGACCCAAGACACGACTGAGTGGGCCGTTAACTCAGTTGGTAGAGTGCCATCGTCACATGGTGGAAGTCGCAGGTTCGAGTCCTGCACGGCCCATGACCTGAAGCCCCGACCGTCGCCACCGCGGCGGTCGGGGTTTTTCGTTGGTGCCGGGAATCGAGGGAGGAGGGGATCGAGCGAGGACGGGTTCTCGCGACGGGACAGCGGTGCCGGCCGGACATCAGCTGACGGCCTCCGCGCGACGATCCACGCGGCGGAGGTCTGCATGATCCTGATCCCGTCCCTCGAGATCGCCGGCGGCCAGGTCGTCCTGCGCGCCGGACCGTCCGCGGACGCCCCCGCGGCCCGACTCTGCGACGACCCGGTGCGCGCCGCCCGCGCGTTGCGTGATGCCGGCGCCGGGTTCTTCCAACTCGTCGACCTCGACGCACTCGCCGGACCCGGCGTTCGGCAGCTCGGCGAGTGGCGCCGCTTCCCGGAGGCCGGGCTGCCGTGTCAGGTGGCCGGCGGGATCCGCAGTCCGGACGATGCCCGGGCGCTGCTGGAACTGGGCGTCGACCGCCTGGTGGTCGGTTCGGTGCTTCTCACCGACGACCCTGCGGCGCGCGCTGTGGTGGAGGCCATCGGTCCGCAGCGCCTGGTCGCCTCGATCGACCTGGTCGGCCAGGAAGTGTGGACCGACGACCGTAGCACCCGCTCGGGGATGGCGCTGGGGGCGGCGCTGGTGCGTCTCACCGACCTCGGTGCGCCGCGGGTGGTGCTGACCCAGCTCGGCGACGACCTGGTCGAGCGCGAGGGTCCCGACCTCGAGACCCTCGATCGAGCCCTCGAGCTGCGCGGCGATCTCGAGCTGTTCGTCGCCTGCCGGATCCGCGGCAAGGTCGACCTCGAGGCGTTGGCCGAGCGGGCGGAGCGCGGGCTGAGTGGTGTTGTGCTGGCTGGGGCCTATCGCGCGGTGGCCCATAGGGCGACCGTGTAGGGCTGGTCGGTCGGAACTCGGTAGGGCGCTGCGTGGCGAAATATCGGCGAACTGGGAGGAGGACCGATGAGCGAGGAGGACACGGACGCGGCCGCGGCCGACGACCCGTCGACCATCTTCGACGACTCGTTGGGGAAGCACCGACGCAGGTGCGGCGGAAGCCGTTCCTTGGGTAGGGCGCGGCCTTGCCGCTAGCCGCCGCTCACCACGAGCCCGAACACGATGCGAAGGAGGAGGGTGCCGGCCACGACGACCGGCGCCGCGCGAACCGGGCGCATGACTACCAGCTCGTGCGCGACGAGGACGAGCGAGGCGAGCCACGCCATGGCGCCCACGAATCCGATCGTGTCTTGCACCTTGTCCCAGGTACTTCGTGGCCCGGTCTCGACGACAGGATTCGGGAACTCAGGTCCCTTCAGTTCCCCTGACTCGATTCTCGCTTCGATCTCGCGCCACTCCGCCTGCACCCGCGCACGTTCGACCCAGTAGTTGACGGACAGGGGAGCTATGAGTCCCACGGCAAGGCCCGCCGCGACAGCCAAACGGAGGTTGCGTCGCCAGTCGACCGCGCACCACGCGAGCGCGAGCGCGTGACATCCTGCGATGAGCAGGAACGGCAGGAGGTGTGCGTCGGATTCCATCTCGGCCGCGATGTGCCTACGGGGCGCGGAGGGGAGCCGGGAGCGGATCGATCGTCAGGCGGAAGGGATCCTCTCGACGGGCTCCTGAGCGCTCAGGCCGAGGTCTTCTCGCCAGGACGCCACGAGATCCGCATCGACCTCGGCTTCTGGCGTCCGATGGCGGAGCAGGATCTGATCGGCCAACTCGGGATCGTTGCTCACTTCGCGTTCGTCTCCGAAGACAGCGGTCATCTGGTCCATCCAGGCGCGAAGCTGCGGCGCGGTCATCCACACTCGGCATCGTTCGTCGCCGAGTACCGCCCAACCCGCGTTGTTCGCGACTGCGGTGATCACTTGCTCGAAGCTCGGTTGTCCAGGTGCCGGGTCTGGCTCGGGTTTCGGATCCCCGCAGCTCCCGTCGATCCCGCGATCGTCGTCGTGAGTCACGTGCTGGCCTTTCGCCTGGCCTCGGTCGTCGTGTCGAGTCGTTCGATGATCGACCGGAGTCGATCCGACTGTGCCGAGCGATGCAGCATCGATCCGATCCCGGACGAGAGTGCCCCGAAGGCGAGTGCCCATGCGGCCGCAACATCGGGTTCGGCCAGCATGACGAGAAGGCCGATCGTCATGAGACCCGCGCCAAGGCCGAAGCAGATGTTCCCCAGCGTTGCTCTCGAGTCGCCTGGCAGTGGAGGCGAGATGAGCGAGCTTGCTGAGTGCTGGCCTGTCGATTCCCGCTGGCCGGTTTCCTCCCTGTGCTCGTGCACTTCGGACATGCTTCGACCGTATCCGAACCGGCGGACCGCGTGTTGAAGGTCGCAGTCCTGCGTCACCGATCGGTCGATCCCGAGCGGTCTACTTGCTCACCCGCTGTCGGCTTCGCGGCGGCGGGCGGGCTATCCAAGGGCGGTAGGCACGTCGCTCAGGTCGACACCAAGCGCTCTGGCGATGGCAGGGAGCTTGTGCGCGTAGGGGTCTCGGCCACCGCGCAGCCACTGGTGGGCGGCGTCCCGGGATGCGCCGCATCGCCAGGAGCCTGAGTCACGGAAGACCATCCCGCGGCTCCGAGTTCTCGACTGGCTCGCAGAGGTCGGGTCGCGACGGACTCGGTCTGTAGAGCCGGCGTGGCTACGGACTCACTCCCCGAACTGGATGCCCTGCGCCAGCGGCAGCTCGGTGCCCCAGTTCACGGTGCTCGTCTGCCGGCGCATGTAGGCCTTCCAGCTGTCGGAGCCGGACTCGCGGCCACCGCCGGTCTCCTTCTCACCGCCGAACGCGCCGCCGATCTCGGCGCCCGAGGTGCCGATGTTGACGTTGGCGATGCCGCAGTCGGAGCCGACCGCGCTGAGGAAGCGCTCGGCGTGGCGCACGTTCCGCGTGAAGATCGCCGAACTCAGGCCCTGCGGCACGTCGTTCTGGATGCGGATCGCCTCGTTCACGCCCTTGATCGGGATCAGGTAGAGGATCGGCGCGAACGTCTCCTCCTGAACGATCGGCATGTCGGCGCGCGCCTTGATGATCGTCGGCTGCACGTAGAAGCCGCCGGCCAGATCGCCCTCGGCGCGGTGTGCGGTGCCGCCGGTGAGCACCTCGCCGCCCTGACTCTTGGCGGCCTCGACCGCGGCCTCGAACTGGGCGACGGCCTGGGCGTCGATCAGCGGGCCCATCAGGGTCGCCGGGTCCAGCGGGTCGCCGATCTTCACCGTGCCGTAGGCATCGACCAGGCGGCGGGCCAGCTCGTCGTGGATCTTGTGGTGCACGAGCACGCGGCGGGTGGTGGTGCAGCGCTGGCCAGCGGTGCCGACCGCGCCGAACACGATCGCTCGGGTGGCGAGGCCGAGGTCGGCGTCGTCCAGGACCGTCAGCGCGTTGTTGCCACCGAGCTCCAGCAGCGAGCGGCCGAGGCGCTTGCCGACCTTCTCGGCGACGATCCGACCCATCCGCACCGAACCGGTCGCGGAGATCAGCGGCAGGCGCTGGTCGGTGAGCATCGCGTTGCCGACCTCGTCGTCGGTGCCGACGATCAGGCCGAGCAGGGCGCCGAAGCCGTCCTCCTCGAGGACCTCGGCGCAGACCCGCGTCATCGCGAGCGCGGTCAGCGGGGTCTTGCGCGACGGCTTCCAGACGTGCGCGTTGCCGCAGACCAGCGACACGCAGGCGTTCCAGGCCCACACCGCGGCGGGGAAGTTGAACGCCGTGATGATCCCCACCACGCCGAGCGGGTGCCAGGTCTCGCGCATGTGGTGCTGCGGCCGCTCGGAGGCGATCGTCAGGCCGTAGAGCTGGCGCGACAGGCCGACCGCGAAGTCGGCGATGTCGATGCACTCCTGGATCTCGCCGAGACCCTCCTGGTAGATCTTGCCGCACTCCAGCGACACCAACTGGCCGAGCTCGTCCTTGCGCTCGCGCAGCTTCTCGCCGATCCGGCGCACGTATTCGCCGCGCTTGGGAGCCGGCAGCTCGCGCCACCGCAGCCAGGCCTGCTGCGCGGCCTTGACGACGCGACGGTAGTCGGCGCGGTTCGCGTCCTTCACCGCCGGCAGCGGCTTGCCGGTGGCCGGATTGATCGGACGGAGTTCGGGGCCGGTCGTGTCGATCCAGGTGCCGTCGTAGGCGCCCGGGTTCACGTCCTGGATGCCGAGCGAGGAGAGGAAGTCGTACTGGCTCATCGAGGCGGGGATCGGTTCGGGATCGGAGATGGGATCAGGATGGGTCGTCGGAATGCGGCCCGGGGCCTGGGCTTTCAGCGGGTCCGCGGGACTCCGCACCTTCGGCCGCGGCCGGCCGTGCGGTCTGCTCTCGGAGTTCCTGAAGCTCCCGGTCGAGGAGCGCGACCCGCTGGCTGAGCATTCGGTTGCGCCACGTCAGCTTCGACAGGCGCACCGAGAACTGCAGGGCGACCAGCATCAGGAACACCAGGGCACCGAAGAACAGCGCGCTGGTCGGCTCGACCGCACCGATGAGTCGGCGGAAGTGGTCGAGCAGCGGGTACTGCCAGGCCAGCACCATCAGGATCAGCGCCGTGCCGATCCAGATCAGGCTGTACTCCTCGCGCAGCTTGCGCTTGCGCACCAGCTCGACCACCGCGATCAGCATCAAGCTCGCCAGCGCGAGCGCGACCCACTGCTGGTGGCCGGGCAGGCCGTCCGAAAGCGTCAAGCCGCCGGGCGGCGGGGGGCCGATCGGGACCTGGGTAGGGGCTTGCTGGGCCGGGTCCTGGAGCATGCGGACGGGGGGAAGCGGGCGGTCGAGGGCCGAACAGGATACCGCCAGCGACGGTCCGATCCCCGTTCGGGGTTCAGCCTCCGGTGCGCGCCGCCGCGATGTCGCGCCCTTCCCGGAACGGCGATGTCCGTCGGACCGGCAGCAGGGCCAGGTTCAGGAACATCTTGTAGCCGTAGTACGCCGCCCGGCTGCCCCGGTGCATGCTCACGCCGCCGATCCGTTCGTGCATCGTCACCGGGATCTCACGGAGCCGCAGGCCGAAGCGCGACAGCATGATCAGCACGTCGGCGTCGGGGTAGTCCTCGGGGAAGTGGTCGAGCGCCAGCAGATCGAGCGCGCGGCGGTTCATCGCCTGGTAGCCCGAGGTCGGGTCGGTGATCCGGACACCCGTCCAGCGCGTGACCAGCCAGGAGAACAGCCGGCTGCCGACGCGGCGCATCAGGCTGGTGGCGGGCGGCGCGTCGCTGAGGTAGCGCGAGCCCACCACCACGTCGGCGCCGCGGTCGAGTTCGGCCAGCAGTTCGGGGAGCGAGGCCGTGTCGTGTTGACCATCGGCGTCGAGCTGCACCACCCGCTGGTAGTCGTGGCGCCGCGCGTAGTGGTAACCGGTCTGCAGCGCGCAGCCGTAGCCCAGGTTGAAGGGGTGGCGGACGACCCGGGCGCCGTGCGCGCGTGCCACGGCCGGCGTGTCGTCGGCACTACCATCGTCGACCACCAGGATGTCGATCTCCGGTGCCCGGCGACGGATCCCCGCGAGGACCGGGCCGATGCGTTCGGCCTCGTTGCAGGCGGGGATCAGGGCGAGGGTCTGGTGCAGCACGGCGCGGGTTCCGGGCCCGGCGAGGATAGGCGGAGGTCGCGGGCCTTGGAACCGGGTGGTCGGAATCCGGCGGCCGGCACCGGGCCGGCCGCGCCCCGCCGCGACGATCACTCGCCGCGGATCTCGATCTTCTTCATCTCGCTCGGCGCGCACTTCGGCAGGGTCACCGTGAGCACGCCGTTCTTGAAGCTGGCGTCGATGCGCTCGGCGTCGACGTCGGCGGGCAGGGTCACGCTGCGGGCGAACTTGCCGTAGCGGTGCTCGACCCGGTGGTAGCTCTCGCCCTCCTGCTTCTCGGACTCGAACTTCCGCTCGGCGCTGACGACCAGCTGGTCGCCGTCGATCTCGACCGAGACGTCCTCGCGGGCGACGCCCGGGAACTCGAACGACAGGCGGAAGGCCTCGTTGGTCTCGGCGACGTTCATCGCCGGCAGCGAACCGCGACGCTCGCGCTGCTGCGGCGTGTAGAGGTCACCGAACATCTCGTCGAAGAGGGCCGAGAGCGGACGGCGACGCGGCAGGGTCAGGGTGGCGTTCATGGGGGTCCTCCTTGGTTGGATGTCAGTCGCGATGAGGCGGGACGATCCCGCGTGCGTGGCGGCCGGAAAGCAACGCGTGTGCCATCACCAAACCTGGACCGATCGGTCTCCGGGACGAGTGACCGATCGGGTCCGGGGCGGCGCCGCAGGACACGCTGCGTCCGCGACTTGCAGAGCCGAGACCCGTGTCGAGCCCGAGTGGGACCCGGCTCCATGGCCCCGGCAGCCACGACGGGCGTGCCGTGGGTGGTCTGCTGTCAGACTGTCAGTCGGCCTGGCTCCCGCCCGGACAGCTCTTCAGGCTCATCCCAGCGCGACGGCGCACACCGCGGTGATCACCACCGCGCCGGCCAGGTTGAGCCAGAAGCCGCGCCGCGCCATCTGCGCGATGCTCACCTTGCCGGTGCCGAACATGATCGCGTTGGGGGCGGTCGCGACCGGCAGCATGAAGGCGCAGCTGGCGCTCATCGCGGCCGGGACCATCAACAGCTTGGGGTCGCGGCCGGCCTGCAGCGCGGCTGCCGCGAGGATCGGCATCAACAGCACGGTGGTCGCGGTGTTGCTGGTGATCTCGGTCAGGAACGTCACCACCAGCGCGAGCAGCGCCACCAGCACGACCGCCGGCAGGTCGGTGACGCTGCGCAGGCCTTCGCCGATCGCGTCGGAGAGTCCCGAGGCCTGGAACGCCTGCGCGATGGCGATGCCGCCGGCGAACAGCAGCAGCAGACCCCACGGGATCGACTCCGCGGCCTCCCAGGTGAGCAGGCGACCGCCCGTGCCATCCGGGATCAGGAACAGCGCGACCACCGCGGTGAGCGCGATCGTCTCGTCGCCCACCGTGTCGATGCCGAGCCAGGCGCTCCAGCCGCCGCCGAGGAACGGTGCTGCACGGGTGATCCAGGCCAGCGCGGTGAGCGTGAAGATCACCAGGACCCGCCGCTCGGCCGGTCGCCACGGGCCCGGGTGAGGGATCCGTCCGACCGGTCCGTGGGGCACCTTCCTGGTCAGCAGGTACCAGGCGATCGGCACCAGCAGGAGGACCACCGGGATGCCCCAGGCCATCCACTCGGCGAACGCCACGCTCTTGCCGGTGGTCTGCTCGTAGATGCCCATGAACGTGGCGTTGGGCGGCGTGCCGATCGGCGTGCCGAGGCCGCCGATGCTGGCCGCCCAGGCGATGCCGAGCAGCAGCGGGGCCTCGAGGGCGCGACCCTCCGAGTCGTCCTGGTCGAGGATCGCCAGCGCGACCGGCAGCAGCATCAGCACCGTCGCGCTGTTCGAGATCCACATCGAACTGAGCGCGGTCGCGACCATGAAGCCGAGCACCAGGCCGCGACGTCCGAGTCGCCCGAACAGATGCACCATGCCCAGAGCCAGGCGGCGGTGGGTGCCGCTCGATTCGACGGCCTTCGACAGGACGAAGCCGCCGAGCAGCAAGAGGATCAGCGAGTGGCCGTAGGCGTGGGCGACGTCGCCGTGGTCGAGGATGCCGAGCAGCGGGAACGCCGCGAACGGGATCAGCGAGGTCGCCGGGATCGGGATCGCCTCGGTCAGCCACCAGGTGGCGCACAGCGCGGTGACGCCTGCGGTCCAGGAGGCGTCGGGAGGCAGTCCCGCGGCGCTGGACGCGAAGCCGACGACGACGCCAAGGACCGGGCCGAGCAGCAGGAACCAGGAGCGTCGGTGTTGCATGCTGCGTCGGTCGGTCTCTGGGTCGCTCATTGGGTCACGTCGTAGACGATCACCGAGTCGAACCACGGCGCGAAGCGCTCGATGAACACCTGGTGGATCGGGTGGTCCTGCCACACCACCTCGGCCTCGGAGCTCTCGAACAGCGTCGCGGTGCTCAGCGTGAACCCGTCGTCGACCACGTCGCGGTCGCTGGGCCGCGGCGGGCCGGCGAAGACCCACAGCACGCCGGGCGCCTTGGGCACCTCGGTCCGGTAGAACTCGATCATCTGCTCGGCGGTGTCGGTCGGTGCGTCGCCCTTGAGGCGGAACACCACCGAGTGGAGCAGGCGGCCGGCACCGCGGGAGAAGACCTGCGGATCGTTGGAGGCGGAGGGACTCATGGTGGGGAGTGGGCTCGATGGCGAGCCCGGACATTCGACCGGCCCGCTGCGACCGTGTCCACGCCAACCGTCCGCGATCGATCAGCGTGGCCTCCTGCCATGAGCGAACGGGCGTGACTCGCTGCGCTCGCCACGCCCCGAGGCAATCGGCCGCGCTGACCGTGTCGTCTGGATCGACTCCTCCCGAGGATCAGCGCAGCGTGATCGCGAGCGCGTGGCTCGCCGCGGCCGAGCCGGTTGCGCTGCAGCTCGGCGTCCCGAGCCAGATCGTCTGCGTGAAGACCGGTCCCGACGGGCTGAGCCCGGTCAGCGGGATCGGCAACGTGAACGTGCCGTCCGGTCGACTGCGGAGCGGTTCGCCGGCGAGGACCTGCAGCGGATCGATCCAGAGATCGAACCCGAAGGTCGGGTCGGCGGCGGTGGGGGCTCCAGCGCTGAAGAACAGTGCGCCCATCGCATTGTCCGGCGCGCCGCGGCCCTGGATCGCGAAGCCGGCATTGCCGACCGATGCCGGGCTGTTGCCTGCCAGGTGCACGGTGCCGCGGCAGGCGGGCGTCGCATTGCCGTAGCAGCGCAGGCCGGCGAAGCGGACCTGGGAGCGGATCTCGTCGAGCAGGGCTTCGGTCTGCGGGCGCGTGAACAGGAGGAAGGACTGCACCAGCACGATGCCGTAGCTGTTGCGTTCGCGGTCCACGAACGGCCACGTGCCGAACCCGCCCGGCGAGCTGACCTCCAGCGCGGCGCCGTTCGGGTCGAGTCGGTCGCGCCAGACGCCGATGCCATAGCGCCGGTCATCGGGATGGATGGTCCGGACGATGCGTGCCCCGCGCGTCTGGTCGGCGAGCATCGTGTCGACCGCGGTCTCGGAGAGGATCCGCTGGCCGCGGAACATGCCGTCGTTGGCGATCATCTCGAGGAAGCGCCCCATGTCCTCCAGCGACGAGCGGGCGCCGCCGGCGATCAGGTAGTTGGTGGTCGGGCCGAAGCCCTGGTAGTCGGTCGAGGTCATCCCCAGCGGCGTGCCGATCAGGTCTTGGAACAGCTGTTCGAAGCCGTGCCCCGTCACCTGCTCGGCGATCCGACCGGCGACGTGCATCGACGGACTGCCATAGGCGAGGGCGGTGCCAGGAGGGTTCGCGAGCGGCAGCGTCGCGAGGTGGGCGACCGCCTGTTCCATGGTCAGCGACCGGTCGTTGGTGACCGGGTCGTTGGTCACCATGCCGGACGTGTGCGAGAACAGTTGGCGGATCGTGATGTCGGCGGCCGCGCCGGTGAAGTCGCTGCGGAAGTTCCGGATCGGGTCATCGAGCGAGAGTCGGCCCTGGTCGACGAGCTTCATGATCACCGCGCCCGACAGCCACTTGGTCGCGGACGCGATCGGGATCACGGTCGAAGCGTCGTAGCCGCTGCGGTGGATGCGAGCGATCTCGACGTTCTCGTGGACCAGGAGCAGGCTCGCGCCCTGGGTGGCCACGGTGCCGACCATCGCATCGAGGCGCTGCTCGAGGGGCGCGAGATCGTGGCAGTCCGATGCCTGGGCCGGCAGCGCGCCGACGGACGCGAGGCTCAGGAGCAGCGCGATCGTCGTGCTCGCGGTGTGGTGCCGCTGCGCGCGAGGCGGTGTGTCGGAGGTAGGGCAAGCCGTGCGGTGGATCGGTTTCATCGGTGGTCACTCGGAGTCGTCCGGGCGCGGCGTGGCGCGGCACCCGGGGGTCATCGGAAGTCGTTGCGGGTCGGTGAGGGCGTACGGGTAGCCGGGTCGCACGCGTTCGGCGTGTGCGCGTCGGTTCGGAAGCGGCTCCGGCTGCGGTCTGGTCGCCGCAGCGGGCAGTCGGTCAGCGTCGGTCGATGACCCGCCGCCCGTCGTGGTGGGCCTCGTGCTCGTAGAACGACTCGGGAACCGGAGTCTGGTCGAGCCAGCGCAGCGTGACCTGCTTGGGGCGCAGCACGTCCTGCTCCCAGCGGACCACGAGCTCGCGCACGACGCCCTCGGCGGTGATGCGAAGACTCACGCCGGTCGGGGCGTCTGGCGGGGAGTCGGCGGTGGGGCGGGCCTCGATCGTCTGCTCGTCGGCGCCGAACTCGACGTCGAACGCGTTCGCCTCCAACTGCTCGAGCAACACGGTGAAGTGCAGGAACGGCAGCGGCGTCGGCTGGTTGGCGGGCAGGTTCTCGAGCACCTTGCCGCGCTCGACGACCACGACCGGAGCCACCGGGAGCAGGGGCACGATCCAGCCCGCGTTCCGCCCCTCGCCGAGCCACGGTCCGTCGGGACCAGGACCCAACCGGACCGCGGCCCGCTCCGTGCCGCGGATCCACACCTCCCCGCGGAGGGTCGGTCCGAGCCGCGATTCGATCTGCAGCTCGTAGTGGAAGTCGATCGCCTGCGACATCGCCCGGATCGACCGCGCGATCGCGGCCGTAGCGGAGTCGGAGAGCAGGAAGGGGATCAGGCCGAGGGTCAGCAGCGTGCTTGCCGCGAGCGTCCAGCGCCCGGCGGTCGACCACCACGAGCTGCCAGGATCGGCCGGTGTGCGATCCGCGGGCCGTGCTCGCGGATCCACTGCCAGCTCACGCAGTGCGCGGCTCAGGCGTTCCTGGTTCGCCGCAGGGTCCGCATGGAAGTGCTGGTGCAGCAGGCTGTCGACGAAACGACGGTCTGCTTCGACCTCGTTCGATCCCGAACTCGGTGCATCCGCTGGTTCGTGCTCGGTCATGTCAGGCCACCTCCCAGCGGAGCTTGCGTTGGATGCAGGCGCGCGCGGGCCCGCTGGACGATCTTCTTGCCGTTCTCGATGGACGTGCTCAGCCGCTCGGCCAGCGGCGAGCCCCGCAGCCCCTCCTGGTAGCGGATCTCCAGGGCTTCCCGGTCACGCTCGGCGAGCGCGCCCACGCACTGGCGCAGGAACGCGAGCTTCGCCTGCAGATCGTCGCCAGCCTGACGCTCGACGGCGGCGAACCGGGTCGAGAGTGCGTCGAGCAACTCGTCGGAGAGGCTCAATTGGGCGGCGCGTTCGCGGCGGTGCGCGCGGATCTGCAGGCGCGCGATGCCGCGCAGCCAGGCGCCGAACGGACGGGTCTGGTCGAAGTCGCGGATGCGTCGCCACGCGGTGACCAGCGTGTCCTGGTAGACGTCGTCCGCCAGGCTGGTGCGGCCGACGCAGGAGGCGATGTAGGTGTAGAGCAGCTCCGAATGCTCGCGTGCCAGCGCTTCGAAGAGCTTCAACTCGCAGTCGGTCCGGGGCTCTGGGTCGCGGGTCTCGGTCATCGGATCGGTCGATCCACTGGCTGCGGGAGGGCGGGACGCGCAGCTTGTCGGGGATCCGGGAAACGGGACACATCGATTCCCGGGAGCGTGTCAGGGGTCCTGTTCCTGGCTCGCACACCTTGGAGAGTTCCGGTTTCGCGTCCCGATCGACCCTGCCGCCACAAGCTCGCCGAACCGCAGATTCGCCCTCCCGATTCCCCGGAGGTGCGACGGCCTGCGGGCGAGCAGTCGTCATGAACACGTCGTATCCGATCGCAGTCCTTCTTCTCGCCTCGCTGACCACGGCGCAGGTCGGCCGTTACCGCGACGAGGTCTTCTCCCAGGTCTCCGTGCAGAGCGACATCGCCTACGGGCAGGCGGTGAACTCCTCGACCCGGCAGCAGGAGACCCTGCTGCTCGATCTCTACGAGCCGATCGGCGACCGTGCCCAGCGGCGTCCCGTCATCGTGCTGGCCCACGGTGGCGGATTCATCGTCGGCAGCAAGAGCGACCCCGACTACGTGCAGATCGCCGAGGCCTTCGCCCGCCGGGGCTACGTCGCGGCGTCGATCGACTACCGACTGGCGCGCCCGCCGCTGCAGCAGAACCTGCCGCAGACCATCATCGACGCCAGTCACGACCTGAAGGCCGCGGTGCGTTGGCTGCGTGCGCATGCCGGGCAGCAGCGGATCGACGTCGATCGGATCGTCGGCTTCGGCGGCTCCGCCGGCGGCATACTCAGCCTGCAGGCCGCCTACGACGACGCGCTCGGCGAGGGATCGAGCGGCAACCCGGGGGTGTCTTCCGAGATCCAGGCGGTGATCAGCTTGTGGGGCAGCCTGCCGGATGTGAACGACATCGAGGCGGGCGAGCAGCCGCTGCAGATCATCCATGGCACCAACGACCCGATCGTCAGCTACCAGAACGCACTCGACCTGAAGGCGCGTGCCGATGCGGTGGGAGTCCACGCCGAACTGGTGCCGATCCAGGGAGGCAGTCATGCCGCCTACGCGGACTACCTGCAGACCTACCAGGTGGAGTCCTTCGCGTTCCTGTACCGAGAGCTGCGGCTCGCCGAGCTGGCCGGACTCGCGGCACGGCCGGGCTTCGCATCGCCCGGAACGCTGACGCTGGACAGCTACGGCCTGGCGGGCGATGCCTACGCGATCCTCGCCGGGAGTCAGCCGTCGTCGGTGCCGATCCCGGGGCTGGGCACGCTGTGCATCGGGCCGTCGCCCGGCCTGCTGCTCGCGGTCGAGGGCGTGCTGCCCGCGACACCGCGTCTCGCCGCCGAGGCCTGGTCCGTCGCGGTTCCGGCCGGGCTGGCAGGAGCCACGATCCATTGGCAGGCCCTGCATCTGGAGGGCCCGGAGGCTCGCTGGCTCACCAACTGCGTGGCCACGCAGTTCTGACGCCGAGCCTCGACCCGGGTCGCGTCAGTCCGAAGTGGTGCCGGGGTCGACCACCGGCCGCGTGACCGTCAACGCGATGCTGTCGATCAGCAGCTCGCCCGGCTGGTCCCGGCCCTTGTCGGCGATCACCGCGATCCCGAAGCCACGGTCCCGGTCGATGTGGGCCAGGCTCGCCAGCGTGAAGCGGATCGTCTGGATCGCGCCGGTCGGCTCGGCTTCGACCACCGTGTCGTTGCGCCGCTCGGTGGCATTGCGCACCGCGACCCGCAGGATGTCGCCGGGCACCGCGTCGCCGACCCCGGCGCGGACCACCACCTCCACGCCGCGCAGGTCGAAGGGATCGTCGACGGGCAGCGCCACGCCGAGGTCGATGCCGGCGATCTCGCGCCCTCCCGAGGGCACGGTGCCGAGGCCGTAGAGGACATCGTCCGGCTCGAGCACGTTGTCGATCGTGCCGCGCGTGCGGGTGCCGAGGCCGTTGCGGATCGCGCTCTCGGCGATCTCCACCGGCACCGCTTCCAGCGCATCGCTCTCGACCGCGGGGAACGCCGGCAGCATGTCGATGCCGAGGTAGTCGTAGCGCTGGTCGGGGAACAGCAGGGTCGCAGCGCTGCCGTCGGCGAGCGCGCGCCACAGCCGCTGACCGGTCATCCCGAGCGTGGGGCGGGCCATCGTGAACAACAGCTGCGCGCCGTCGGGCGAGACGCGCGGGCGGGCGGCGTCGTCGGTGGGCGCGGTGAGCACGGTCACGCTGCCGCTCGCGACCTCGACCCGGCACAGCACTGCGGACTGCTCGTCGAGCACGCGGGTGAACCAGACCGCGCTGCCGTCGGGTCCCCAGCAGGCCTGGTAGTCGCCGGGAGTGCGCGTGCCGGCGATCCCCGGGCCGCCGTCGGTCAGGGGCAGGCTCACCCGGCGGTCGGTCTGCAGCACGAACAGCCGGGCCAGGCCACCCTCGATCCGCGAGTACACGATGCGGTCGTCGACCGGCGACCAGTCCGGGTCGAGCTGGTCGAAGCCTTCGTCGTGCAGTGCCACTGCCCCGCTACCGTCGGCCATCGCCTCGAACAGCCGCGGGCCACTGCCGAGGCGGTCCGACACGTAGACGATCCTGGTGCCGTCGCGCGACCAGTCCGGCATCTCGTCGCGGTCGCCGTTCACCGTGAGCCGCAGCTCGTCGAGCGAGCCGTCGAGCGAGCCGGTGAACACCTCGCGCGTCGCCGGCTGACCGGTCCGCCGCTCGCGGGCGTAGACCAGCCGGTTGCCGTCGGGATGCACGCGGAGCCCGCTCTCGACCCCGGCGGCCGACAGGATGCGCTCGTTGGCGAGGCCGTTGAGCAGCGAGCGGCGCAGCGCGGTGTCCCGGTCGGCGGCGTCGCGGCGCGAGCGCACGAACACGAACTCGGGTGGGCCGTCGCCGGCGGGCAGGCCGTCACCCTGGCCGGGGCTCTCGCCTCCGCCGCCGCCGCAGCCGACAAGGGTTGCGAGAATCAGGAAGCTCGGGGGAATGCGCAGCGGTCGGACCATCTCGCCTGGAGGTTATGCGCTCGGGGGCAGGCCTCCCAGCTGCTACAAGACCCCCGATGTCCCTGCGCGTCGCCGACTTCTGGTACGACCTCCCCGACGAGCACATCGCCACGCACGCCGTCGAGCCGCGCGACGCGGCGCGGATGCTGGTGCACCATCGGGCCGAAGACCGCAGCGAACACCTGACCGTCCGCGAGCTGCCGCGCTTCCTCCGCGCCGGCGACCTGCTGGTCGTCAACGACACCAAGGTGCTGCCCAACCGCCTGGTCGGTCGTCGCGACACCGGCGGGCGGGTCGAGGTGCTGATCCTGGAGCGCGACGGCACCCGCTGCCGGGGCTACGTGAAGCCGGCCCGCAAGCTGCGCGTCGGGCGGGTGATCGAGCTGGAGGAGGGACGTCTCTTGCTGACTCCCAGCGAGGACCTCGGCGCGGGCCTGTGGCGCTTCGAGCTGACCGACGGCGACGGGCGGGCGCCGGATGCTGCGCTCGACGAGGTCGGCCGGGCGCCGCTGCCGCCGTACATCCGCCGGGACGACGCCGAGGACCCTGCGCTCGATCGGGCCCGCTACCAGACGGTCTACGCCCGCGAGCCGGGCTCGGTCGCGGCACCGACCGCCGGTCTGCACTTCACCGAGGAGTTGCTGGCGCGCATCGAGGCCGCGGGGGTGCGCCGGGCTCACGTGACCCTGCACGTCGGCGAGGGCACCTTCCAGGCGGTGCGCTGCGAGCGGGTCGAGGACCACGTGATGCACGACGAGGTCTTCGAGCTGCCGCAGGCGACCGTCGAAGCCGTGGCGGAGACGCGGCGGCTCGGCGGGCGGGTGGTCGCGGTCGGCACCACCGCCACGCGAACTCTCGAGTCGTGCGCGGTCGGCGACGGTCTGGTGCGCGCCGCGACCGGACGGACCGACCTGTTCCTGTATCCGGGCGGTCGACCGTTCCAGGTGGTGGACGCGCTGTTCACCAACTTCCACCTGCCCGAGTCGACGCTGCTGATGCTGGTCGCGGCGTTCCTTGGCCGCGAGAAGGTCCTCGACCTGTATCGCGAGGCGGTGGCGCGGGAGTACCGCTTCTACAGCTTCGGGGATGCGATGTTGCTGTTGTAGGGGGCGGCCCGGTCCGACTATCGCTTGATGCCGAGGATGGACCGGTAGGCCCTCTCCGCCAGCGCACCGACTACCCCCGGTTCCTGTAGGCATGGGCGAACTGCCCAGGCCAGGGCGCATGCATCGTGTCCGAGCCGCCCGGCCCGTGCGAGTGCCACGTTCCGCAGTGGGCCCGGCTCGGCGATCAGGTTCGCCAGGACTTCCAGACCACGACGACCGGTGGTCAGTCGACGGACAGCGCTCTCCCGCGTGGCGAGATCGCAGTGATGCTCCGCGATCAGGGCGTTGTACCAATCGGCGGAGGACGCCTCCTCCTCCAGGGACAGCTCATGCACGGCCGCGAAGATCGCCGCCGCGAGCGTCGAGGGGTTGGTCACGGCGGGTCGCTCGACGGGGCCGGGAAGCGCCACCAGGGCCGCGCACTTCTCGAGGTAGGGGAGGGGATCGACATCGTCGCGCCATAGCGCGATGGAGCGCACCGCGCGCGTGCTGGCGTGACCCTTCGCGAGCGCTTCCTCGACCTGCGATGCGTCCATGTCGGGGAGCATCATATTGACCACGGATTCGCGCAGCGCGATCCAAGCCAATGCCTGACCGCGACTCCATCGGCCCCAGTCGCGCTTCTCGGTAGCTTCGGCGACATCGCAGAACGCGATGTTCTGGGGCACGGTGATGTAGCTCCGCATCGCGGACAGGGCCTCCGCGGCGGCGAACTGGACCTCGACGGACTGATGGGCCAGCGCGGCGAGGCACAGGTCGAAGTATGCCGAGCCCATGCCGGGCGTGAACTCGAGCGACGCGAGCACCGACGCGGCCTTGGACGGGTCGGGCCCTTCGATCCAGTCCTTCACGGCCTCGGCGTTGCTCAGCATCGCGACGAACCGATCGGGAGACTGCCGTTCCTGGCACACCGGGAACGCTGTCGTGGCCGTGCAGAGCAGGGCTCCGACGAGCAGGGATTCGGTGTACCTCCGTAGGTGGCTCCGCGTTTGGGTGCGATTGGCGAGAGGCTCTTGCAGGCGCATAGGGACTCCTTGTTCCGTGACCGAGGGGCTTCCTTCGCTCGATGACCGGCGGATGGTCGCCGATCCGAGCGGAGAGTAGTCCACCAGCGGGCGGGCGGTATCGTGCCGTCGAAGGTACTGCCGCATGTCCGACCCGACCCCGTTCTTCACCTGGCGTCCGCACCCCTGGCATGGAGTCGAGCCCGGGGACGATCCGCCGGAGCAGGTGCAGGCGTACATCGAGATCACGCCGTTCGACCTGGTGAAGTACGAACTCGACAAGGTCAGCGGGTTCCTGTGCGTCGACCGTCCGCAGCGGACCAGCTCCCAGCCGCCGAGCCTCTACGGCTTCATCCCGCGCACGCTGTCGGGCGAGCGCGTCGGCAGATTGACCGAGGGAGCGATCGGCGGGGATGGGGATCCGCTCGACATCTGCGTGCTGAGCGAACGGCCGATCGAAGCGCGCGACCTGCTCCTGCACGCCAAGGTGATCGGCGGCCTGACGATGCTCGACGGCGGCGAGGCGGACGACAAGATCGTCGCCGTACTCCGTGGTGACTTCGTCTGGGGTGACGTCGACGACCTCGACCAACTTCCCGGAGTGTTGGTCGAGCGACTTCGTCACTACTTCGCGACCTACAAGCTGGTGCCGGGTGCCGAGCCGAACGTGCTCACTCCCTACGGCAAGGACCACGCGATGCAGGTGATCTCCGCGTCGCTCGAGGACTACGAAGACGTGTATGGGGGACCGCCCAGGTGAGCAGGTCGCGTTCGACGCCCGGCCGGTAGAGGCCGAGGAACATCACTCCATGCCACGTCGCTTCGCGGTCTTCTCCATCCTCGCCCCCATGGCGTTCGCCGGCTGCGCCGCCGAGCGCACCGAGGAGGTCGGCGCCGGGGGAGCGTCGTCCGCGCCCACTCCCGCCACCTCGCTGGTCGGCCAGCTGCTGCTTCCCGCTGGCGGCGACCGACGTGGCTTGGAGGTCCACGCGTGGATCGCGGACCAGGACGGTGAAGAACGCCAGCTCTGGATCTTCCCCGATGCCGACGGTCGCTTCGCGCGGGACGTCTCGGGGCAACCCACCCGCGTGGTCGTCCACGCCGGGTCGGAGGTGTATCGGGTCGAAGGCGACGACCTCCCGCGCGCCAACGGCCGCGGTCGTGTCGATCTCGGCGTGGTCGATCTACGGGAGCGCCTGGTGGTGCGCCGCGTCCGCGTGCTGGCTGCTGCGGGAGCACCCGGAGGCCTCGTACGGCTGGGCCTCTGGGTCGGCCCGCCGCACAGGGGGCCGCAGGGCGAGCTTCCGTCGCTCGGATCGAAGCAGTTCCCCGCGGTGGAACTCGGCAGCGAGGTCGAGTGGTTGCTGCCACCCGACGCCCGCGCGGTGCACTTCCTCGTCGAGCGTCCCGAGGGTCCCGGCCGCGGTGTCGATTGGCGCAGCGGCGCGCAGCAGGTGTTCGGGCCGTACGAATCCGCGTCGTTTCCGCTCGATCTCGAGCTCGACTGAGTCCCCGGCGCGATCCGGTCTGCAGATGCGGAGCGCGTCTCTGTCGTCCATTGAGCAGGCAAGGAGCTGCGGGCGTGGCGCGCCTCAACGCCCGAAGGCGCCGAGCACCGCGTTCGACAGGGCGACCGATTGCGGTTGCGAGGGGTCGAGGAACCCGCACTGGAGCACCAGGTCCGCACTTCCCGTCGAGCCGACGATCGGCAGCGTGACCGTGCCTTGCGGGGTCGACGTGAGCACGACGTCGCCGAGGAACCCACCGAAGGACACCAGCGTGCCGCCCAGGAACGGCACGTTCGGCTGCCCGGCGAGCGAGACCAGGAGCACTCCGGCCGCGTTCGCTGGCGCGCCGAGGATCCGGTAGGCGCTCGCTTCACCGGCACGGAGCCCGGACCCGCAGAGCGTCGCCGTCACCGTGCCGGGCCCGGCGAAGCCGAGGTCTTGCTGGCACCGCTCGGCGAACAGGAGCACGTTGTCGATGCCGTTGATGTCGCGATTCTGGTTGCTGCTATTGCAGACCGTTTCGAGGGGGATGCGCAGTTCGGTGACGTCCTGTAGCAGCGAGGCCCAGTCGCCCGAGGTGACGGTCCACACGCGCTCCTCGACCGGAACGTCGATGGTGATCCACGGCGTGACTCCGGTGACCGGCAGGGTGGCGATCCAGGTGGCCGAACCACCTGGACCCGAGATGAGGACGTTGTAGTTGCCGAAGCCGCAGATTCCGGCGCCCACCGAGAACACGCTGTGGTCGTAGCTGAGCCTCGTGATGCCGAGCGCGTCCCAGTTGCCCAGGAACGCCGCCGGAGCCAGGGCGGCGGTGCCTGCCGCGGTGACGTCGACGCCGCGGATGTAGCCGCCGGGGTTCCCGCCGCTCGCCGCGTAGCCGAACTCGCCCGGGCTTCTCGCGTCGAAGGCCGTCCAGCCTTCGAGATCGGAGTCGAAGCGCGAGGACGCATGCAGGGTCTGCGCGTGGAGGCGCGAGCCCAGCAGGGCCGTTCCGCAGAGGGTCGTGAGCAGGAGGGTACGAAGGGGCAGGTGCATGGGAGGTCCGTCTCGAGTCACGGCATGAAGGCTTCGGCGCGGACGAGGCTCGCGGTTGGCGATGCGCAGTCGTTGCGCGTTCCGTTGCGGTCTTCGATCGTTCCGATCCTACGGGGTGCCCGGTGAGTGCGTGCTCGTGCCCGGCTCCGATCGCTCGCGAGCATGCCTGGGCACTTGCAGCAACGCTGCGCGGACCGGGGCTGGGTGGCAGCGCCAAGGGCCGGTGAGCTGTCCACCGGGCGAGGGGCAGCTCGGGTCCGCGATTCGCGGCGATTCCGCATTGGATTGCCAGGCTCGGCCTCGCTGTGGGGCGCATGACCACCAGAACCCTCTCCCTGTCGCTGCTCCTCACGGCGGCGATGCTGCCGGCGCAAGAGCGCCGGATCGTTCCGCAGCGCCCGATCGTCCCGCTGCGCCCGATCGTCCAGGAGCCCGAACCGATCGCATCTCCCGGGCTCCCGGAGGACCTGACCCCGCTCCGCGACCACGTCGGCACCGAAGGCCGCAGCGCCGAGCCGGATGTCGGCAGCGCAGAACTGTCGGCCCAGCCGCAGGCTGCCCCCGAGGGCGATCTGTCCGGCTCCCAGGACGTCGCCCCTCACCTGATGGTCGGCGCCAATCCCTACCGCCTGGCCTTCGTCGGCGGTGACTACGTGCCGGCCGCCGGCGAGCGCGTCGACCCCTTGCTGCTGCACGACGCCAGCATCCGCGGCCCGGGTGGCACGACCTACGGGTTCGTGATGTTCGAAGGGCGCATCACCACGGCGAAGCGCGACCGGGTCGAGGCGCTGGGCGTGAGGCTCCACGACCACCACACGTTCCAGTCGATGAGCGCCGAGATCCCGGTGGATCGCATCCTCGAGATCGCGAGCCTGCCGGGCGTGCGCTGGGTCGGTCGGGCCCGCGCCGAGCAGAAGGTCGAGCCGGCGCTGATGCGTGCGGTGCTGGCCAACACCGATCCGCTGGCCAGGGTGAAGCTGCTGATCAAGGTCCACGCCTCCGACATGTCGCCACAGGCAGCACGGGTCCGGATCACTGCGGAAGGTGAGTCGCGCTCCGAGCAGTTCGCTCTGCTCCAGGACGAGACCACGATCCCGAACGGACCGTTCCAGAGGGCGCTCGAAGTCGAAGGAGCGACGGTCCGCGGCTACCACGACGACCTGCGACTGTTCATCGCCGAGGCCCCGCTCGCCAGGGTCGCGGCGCTCGTCGAGCACGACTTCGTCCACTACGTCGAGCTCGACGCCGAGATCGAGGCCGCGCACGACCGTTCGACGCGGCAGATCAACATCGACTACGTCCGCGGGATCGCCAGCGCCGACGGCAGCGACACCGTCGTGGGGATGATGGACTCGGGCATGGACGTGGGCCACGTCGACACGCAGGTGAAGTGGTACTGCGGTTGGGGCTACGACGGCCAGAGCGTCTACACCGACAGCTCCGGCCACGGCACGCACGTGATGGGCACGATCATGTCTCCGGGCAACGGCGACGACCGCTTCCGCGGCTGCGCACCCGCCGTCGGGACCGCACCAGACCGCCGGATCTACGTGGCGGGCATCTTCGGTGGGCCCAGCAACAACAGCTCGTCGAGCAATGCGATCAACGCGTTCGCCCGTTTCGCCCAGCCCTTCACCGACAGCAATGGACGGACGACGCCGATCCCGAGCGTCACCAACCATTCGTGGGGCGTCGGCACCTCCAACATGCCGAACGGCGGCTGGACCGGCACCGACAGCCTCTCGATCGCGCTCGACTACCGGGTGTTCTACAACCGCCAGACGCACGTGGTCGCCGCGCACAACCAGGGCGGCTCCGGCTACGGCAACCAGAACAGCAACAACGTCCTGCGTCCTGCCGTCGCCAAGCTGGCGTTGACCGTGGCGAACGCGCTGAGCACCGAAGAGGACGGCTCGCTGCCCGGCCGCCCGCACTTCTCGTCGAACAAGGGGCCAACCGGCGATGGCCGCCTCTGCCCGCAGATCATGGCGCCGGGTCGGAGCATCACCTCGGTGCGTGCGGGCACGACCAGTAGCTACACGACGTTCAACGGCACCAGCATGGCGACGCCGCACGTGGTGGGCACGATCGCCGGACTGCACGACCACTCCAGCTGGATGAAGACCTCGCCGGCGGCGACGCGCGCGGTCGTCGCCGCGACCAGCAACCCCTATCTGGGCACGCGTTCGTGGTCGACCTCGAGCGACAGCTACTACAACCGCCAGGGCTTCGGCATGGTCGACGCCTACAAGGCGCACTACCAGCGGGACCAGGCGGACGGTTGGATGGCCGGCCGCTACTACGGCACGCTGACCTCCGGCTCGTCGGGCTTCTCGTTCGACCTGGACATCCCGGTCGACGCCACCAAGACCAACTTCGTGCTGGCGTTCGACGAGAAGCCGGCCAGCCAGGGCGCGGTGCGCGCCTGCATCCACGACTGCGATCTCTACATCGACGTCGAGCCGTTCACGGCCGGGTTCAACACCGGCGAGTACTCATCCACCCGCGCGTGGGACACCTGGGACTGGTACCAGAACATCGCCTCGATGCCGAACCTCCGCGGCAAGCGCGTCCGCGTGAAGGTCTACCCGCGCGTTCGCCCCTCGGGCAGCGACCGCGTGCACTTCGGAGTCGCCTACATGATCCCGCGCGGCGACTACACTCCGGGGGGCACGATCAGCACGTCGGCGTCGGAGACCTACGTGGCTCCGGGAGAGACCATCGAACTCACCGCACAGGTCGAGGTGCCGGAGTTCCTCCAGTCGAACGTCTTCGTCGATCTGCTCGACCTGGATGGGTTCACGCCCCAGGGCCTGCAGTTCCGCGATCGTGAGAACCTGCTGCGCACGTTCGTCGGTGGCGGCACCCCGGACGACTTCACCATGGGTGTGCTCGGATCCTGGTTCTCCTCCGCACACCGCCGGCTGGTCTGGGAACTCGAGGCGCCGCAGTCGAGCGGCTGGAAGACCATCCGGACGCGGATGCGCGCCGACAACCGCAGTGGCTCGGCGATCAGCAATCGGTCGATCTGCGTCGACGGCAGCGCGCCGTCGCAGATCCAGGGCCTGGTCAGCACGACGCACCAGCCGAACGTGTGGAGCAACCAGACGACGGTCGGCCTGCGGTGGCAGCAGGCGTCCGACAACGGGTGCTCGGGCATCGACGGGCTGGCATCCCGGTGGAGCATCGGTGGCACGAGCGTGCCGACCACGATCAACCTGGCGGCTGCCGCGACCCAGACCAGCGCGCAGTTGGGCTCGAACGCCGACGGCCAGTTCTTCACGCTGCGTCCCTACGACCGGGCCGGCAACGCCACGCTGCACGTCTTCGTCGGTCCGCTCTTGATCGACGCCGTGGATCCGCAGGCCTCCGGGCTGAGCCTCGACGGTGGCGCCCTCTACACGCACGACCTGGTCGTCGACGCCGCGTTCTCGGCGAGCGACGCGCACAGCGGAGTCACCGAGATGCGCTGGTCGATGGACGGTGCGAGCTGGTCGGCGTGGCTGCCCTACGCGACCACGTTCCAGGCGAACATCAGCCAGCATGGTGGCAACACGGCCGAGGGCTCGAAGACCGTCCGCGTGATGGTCCGCGACGCGGCTGGCAACGAGAGCGCGGCCACGACCGACCGCATCAGCTACCTGCGGTGCCCGGAGCTCGGCCGCATCCTCGGTGCCGTGACGCTCGACAACGTGACGGACGCCTCGTTCCTGATCGCGGGCAGCGACCTGAGCGACGTCGTGTCGGCCACCTTCGGCAGCCACGCGCTGTCGTCTGATCCTGGCGACTGGGAGCGCGGCTGGTTCCAGCCGGTCGGCGACGGCCAGATCCGCATCCACCCGCCGGCCGGTCTGCGTCCCGGCAGCTATGCCATCCAGGTGGCGAACCGCGTCTGCGGCAGCAACCGCCTCAGCGTCGGCATCCAATGCAATGCGACCCCGGCACTCGGCATGACCGATGCTCCTTCGACGACGGCCGGCCCGATCCGGGCCTACGTCGCGGTCGGCCAGACGTCGCCGCAGACGCTGGTGGGGTTGACTCTCAGCCCGTCGCTGGTGCCGAGCACGGTTTCCGGCGTCATCGACCTGGCGATCGGCAACGCGTTCCAGGAGCTGATCATCCTGCCGGACACCCGGAGCGCCGACCCGGCGACCTGCACGGCGGTGTTCGAGCTGCCGCTGGCGGCGAGTGGAACGACGCTGCACTTCCAGGCCTTCCTGGTGGATCCCACGGCGCCGAACCCGCTGCCGGCAGCAACGACGAACGTCGAGACCGTGGGGTTCTGAGAGGCTGTGACCAAATCGGGCGAACCACACCGCCGAGCCTCTCAGTTGCCCTTTGGCGGGCCCCTCCGGGCCCGCGCAGAGCGCGCGAGTCGAAGAAGGAACGCGCTCTGAGCCTCGGTCAGGCGCCGAGGAAACCCTTGGCCAACGCGATCGCCGCCGCGATGCCGACCACCACCGCGACGGCACCGACGCGCCGCAGGTTCTTCATCTGCCACCACATCGCCAGGCCCGACAGGCCCCAGATCACCATCGCCACGCCCATGGTGTCGGCGAGGATGGCCCAGAACCAGCGCGTGGTGCCGGCCTCGTCGGGGTAGCCGTGGGCCTTGTGCATGCGCTTGGCGAGGGTGATGAAGTCGGTCGCGGACGCCGCGCTCTCGCGGGGCTCGATCTCGAGTCGGCGGGAGCGGAGGTCGAACTGACCGGCGTGTGCAACGCCGTCTGCGTCGAGCAGACCGAACTCCAGCGACGGCACGCGGCGCCAGCGGCTTTCGGTGGCGCCCGAGCGGACCCCGAGCAGCGACTCCAGGCTGGCGGTCACCGATGCGGCACCGGCGTCGACGTCGCGGAGTTCGATCCGCAGCGGGCGGTCGGTCGCACGGCGCTGCGGCCGGGAGACGATGCGCGCCTCCTGGAGGTCGGCTCCGGACGCCAGGAACCACGTCGCCTCGTCGCCCGACTGCTGTAGCGAGAAGCTGCCGGTGTAGGTGGCCGGGTAGCGCGGATCGGCGGCGAAGCCGTCGCCCTCGTCGGTTGCCTGCAGACCGGCGACCACCGCGGTGCCGAGCGCCGCGGCCGGTCGCAGCGCGAACACACCCGCGTCGTGCAGTCCTTCGGCGGTCACCAGTTCCTCGCTGAGATCGCTGCCGAGCGCCGGGTGGTTGAAGAACAGACCGCTGAGTCCGTACAGCAGCACGAACGGCACCAGGGCGAGGCCCGAGTAGAGGTGGATGCGGCGCACCCACTTCATGGCCTTCGCCTTGTGCTTCTTCAGGCGTGAGCTGGTGGAGGCTCCGCGGCGCGGACGTCGTGGGTGCGGGTGCGGCACCAGGACCGGCGCGCTGGGCGTCGTGGTTGAGGGAGGATGGGCGAGGAGGGCCATTGCGCTCGTCTCGGAGTAGGCGATGCGATCGTCCATGGTGTGCGGATCACTGCAGGTCGAGCCGCATCGCCAGGCCCATCGGCAGGACCTCGGTCGCCGTAGTGGCGGTGGCGCTGCTGCGGTGGGCGGCCATCCACAGCGGGAACTGGGTTGGTTGGAAGTCGCCGAGCGTGACCGCGAGCGAGTCACTGGTGACCACGCCGAGCGGGTTCGCGGCGGGTGCGACGCCGGCGTACTGGTGGTGCAGCACGAGACCGCGGAGTGCGGTGTCGGGTGGCACCGGCACCGCGCCGGCATCCGCGAACGGCAGCACGCTGCCCGATGCGTCGGACGTGCAGGGCAGCGCGAACTCGGAGCCGGTGAACACGTCGCAGCCGGTCCCCGGGAGGCGGAGCGGCAGCGCCATGCCGCCCGGACCGACGCGGTCGCTGAGGCTCGACAGGAACACCCCGGGCTGGTTCGGCGCGAGGTCGGTGGCCCACAGCGAGTAGGCGGTGCCGGGCGCGAACTGGTCGTAGGCGCCGGCGAAGCGCCGCGCACCGACCGCCTCGAGGCGCGCCGGTGCCGCACCCGGTGCCGCCGCGCAACCCAGGCCGCTGCGGGTGACCGAGCCGCCGGTGGGGCCGCCGCCGACCACCGCGGCGTCGAGCGAGCCATGGCCGCGGCCGGCGCCGGCGTTGCCTTCGGTGACGAACTCGAAGACCAGCCAGCGGTCGGTCGCGGGGTCGAAGGTCAGCGGCGTACGGAAGCGGAACGTGAGGGTCGGCTCCCAGGGCTCCGGGCTGCCGTTCGCCGTGCGCTGGTCGAGGACGAACTGCAGCGGGCCATCGACCAGGGTCGTCAGCGGCCGGGTGGCGTTGGCGGCGAAGTCGGACCCCGGCTGCGACACGTCGGACGCGCCACCGCGGATCACGAAGCGTTGCATCGTGAACGGGCCGGGGCCCGCGGTCGGCGGCAGCGGTCCGTCGTAGCGCAGCGCGAGTCCGACGATCGTGACGGGTCCGGAGGTCACCTCGGCGGCGCCGTAGAACACCTGCGTGCGGGTGCCGCTGTTGGCGGTGACCGGGTACGGCGTGCGGTCGGCGAGCTCCTGGTTCGCAGGGTCGAAGCTGGCCGGCAGGAAGGCGTGGCTCTGGGCCCGTGCGCCGGTGAGGAGCGCGGCGCCGAGGACCATCGTGGTCAGGAGTCGTCGTGGCATCGCGGGGCTCCCTGCTCAGAGGATCGAGAACACGCCGGCGTTCGAGAACGTGACGCCGAGCACGTTGCCGGCCCGGTCGTCGACCTGCGCCCACTGTGCGAACAGCACCGCGCCCGCGAGTGCGGGGTCGTTGGGGACCGCAATCGGCACGTTGCCGGTGCCGCCGCCCGGGACCGACCCACCGCTGAACACCGTGGCGGTGAACAGGTCGGGCTGCATCCACAGCGCGCAGCCGCCGCCGAACGACTGCGGCAGCGGGGTCGAGGCTCCGACGCCGCGCGCGGTCCCGAGCAGGAACGCGCTGATGGTCTGCGGTCGCGCATTGCCGAGGTCGATCGCGAAGCCCGCGGCGCCCACCACCGCGGTACCGGTCGCGGTGAGTTCCGGCGTGAAGCCACCGAGGCCGGGGCAGCCGTCACCGAATGCGGCCAGCGCGCCGAGCGGCTCCATCTCCAGGCGGAACTTCAGGCCGCCGTCGGCGCGCGGCGCGGGACCGACCGGCAGGTCCTGGTAGTCGGATTCGATCAGGCGCTCGGTGGGGTTGGTGGTCAGCGCGGTGCCGAGGAACTGGCCGACGCTCTGGATCTTGGTGGTGAGGTCGACGACGACGCTCTGGCCGGGCGTGAACACGAACGGGTGGGCGAGGTCGAAGGTGACCCACTGCGAGGTCGGTCCGTAGCTGAGCGGCCGGCCGCCGAGATCCTGCTGGAGGCGCTGGTCGGGCAGGTTCTGCGCCCACACGCTGGTCAGTGCGGTCACCGTGGAGACGCCGGCGCGCAGCTCGAAGCGCTCGTAGGTGCCGCTGCCGGAGAGCTGCAGACCGACGCGGGTGCACAGCATCGGCTGGCTCGGCAGGCTGGCGAACGACGGCGGGCAGCGGTACTGCACGCGGACGGTCTGGCCGAGGCTGCCCGCCCCCGGCGTGTAGAACGGGTAGCCGAAGTCGGGCGGGGTGGCGAGCGCGCCGTCGTCGTAGTCGACGGTCACGGTCTGCGCGGTCGGAGCTGCGGCGAGCAGCAGGGTCGCGACGGTGGCGAGGGTCAGCGTGGAGCGGATCATCGGAGACGTCTCCTGGAGCGAGGGTTGGGTGGGTGGTGGTGGCGACCGGGATCAGCGGGGTAAGCCGGCCTCGACGGTCGCCGGGGGTGCGGCGGGTCGGAGCGCGCGCAGCACCGCGACGCCGGGTCGGTCGACGTGGCTGGTGAACACGCCGATGTGCTCGCCGCGGGCGAACGCGCGGCAATGCGTCGGCTCGAAGGGCAGGGTCGCGACCTGGCGCCACGTGCCGCGGTCGAGGTCGAGCAGGTCGATGCCGGTCTCGGGGGCGAGGTCTCCGTCGGCGCGCAGCGAACTGCCGCCGACCAGCGCGATCGCGTGCCCCAGGTCGAGCGCGTCGGCGGAGATGCGCGGCCGGTCGGGGCCGGCGAGCGTGCGCCATGTGCCGGTGTCGAGGTCCAGCACGTCGCAGGTTTCGACGACCTCGAAGTCCTCGCGCATGCCGCCGAAGAACAACACCTCGTGGCCGCGCTGTAGCGACGCGAAGGCGCGGCGCGGGGTGTTCATCACGAAGCCGGTGTCGGTGAAGCCGGCGTTCGGGTCGGCCGGGTCGTAGGCGAGGATCGTGGTCGGGTAGAGGAACGACTCGCCGTCGCGGTTCGGGTCGTAGCTGGTGCCGCCGAACACGAAGACCTTGCCGTTGTGGACGGCGGTGCCGAACTGCGTGCGGTGCTCGGGCAGGCTCGCGGGGAGCACTTCGAACTTCGAGGTCTCGGGGTCGAAGCGGTACGTCTCCGCGTGGCTGCGGGCGACGGTGCCGTCGTGGGCGAAGCCTCCGACGATCAGGCTCTCGACGACCGGACGCCGGCCGTGCAGCGCGCCCTGTCGTGCTTCGCCCGGCCACTGCGCCACCACGAACGATTGCTGGGCCCGCGGGAAGTCGGGCAGCGCCGTGGCGCGCATCGAGGACAGGTCGAGGCGGTAGGCATCCGCGCAGAACTGCTCGGGTCCGAAGTCGTGCTGGCGGAGGCTGCGGTTGCCGCCGAACAGCGTCAGCGAGGTGCCGTCGACCAGGAGGCCGTGGCGGTTCCGCGCCGGCGACGGCACCGGCACGCGCCACTCCTGCAGCAGCGTGGTCTCCGGGTCGAGCGCGGCGATCTCGCAGGCGCGGAGGTGGCCGCCCTGACCGGCGCCGCCGACCGCGAGCAGCGTGTGGTCGTCGAGGAGAGCGAGGCGGTGGAAGAAGCGCGGCAGGAACAGACTGGTGACGGGCTCCCACGCCGAGGCCTCGGCATCGAGGCGGTGCACGACGCCGTCCATGCCGCTGGCCAGGAGCGTGTCGCCGTCGGGGATCGCGGCGAGGCCGAAGCCGGGGCCGGGGAATGCCGGGCCCTCGGTCCAACGGTCGGCGGCCGGGTCGTAGATCCAGGTCGCGGCGACCATGTCGTCGTCCCAGTCGAGGCCGCCGAGGACCGCGAGGCGATCACCGAGGGCGGTGACGGCGACGGCGCGCCGGACCACCGGCGGTGCGGCGATGGCCTGCCAGGTGAGTGCTTCGCCGTTCGACAGGTCGGCGCGCCAGGCGGTCTCCAGCCAGTCGCCGTCGCCCGAGCCCTCGAGGTTCCAACCACCGACGACGTAGAGGTGGTCGCCGACCACGCACGCGTCGTGCGACGAGCGCGGCTCGGGGAGGGGGGTGAGTTCGGTCCAGGCGCGCGTCGCGGGATCGAAGCGTGCGACGCTCGCGGTGGAGTGCAGGTCTTCGGTTTCGCCCGGGGCGTTGCGCGCGCTCATCCCGCCGACCCGGTAGAGGGCACCGTCGAACGCCACGAGTGCCGTGCCCTGCAGTGCCGGGGCGATCGGCAGGGACTCGATGCTGCCGTGGTCGACCAGGTTGATCCGGTAGAAGTCGCCCACCACGTTGTCGCGGGTGTGGGCGTGGGCGCGCCCGACGTGCCCGCCGTGGACGTAGAGCCAGCCGCCAAGACGGGCCGCGCCGAAGCTGGCGATCGCGCGGGGCAGCACCGGTGGGGTCACGGTGCGGGCCGGCGCCGGCGCCGGGGACACCGCGGCCTTCGGGCGCTGCGGTGCGGGGGTGGGTGCGAGGACGGAGAGAGTGGCGAGGGTGGCGGATGCGAGCACGGCGATGTGGACCTTCCTGCGACTGAGACTGTGTCGCAGGAACTATCCTTATCGCGATCGAGTCGCAATAAGGGCGCCCACAAAAAAGCCCCGGGACCGACCGCTCTCCTGCCGGTCCCGGGGCCTCCCTCCGTCAGCCGGAAGACCAGAACTCCATGCCATTCCTGGGCTTCCGGCGTCCCTCTCAGGGCGCTCGTCTCAGAACAGCGCGTAGATGAACGGAGCCGCGCCGGAGGCTCCCAGCACCAGCAGCGAGCCGAGCAGGCCGAAGACCACCACGAACGGGATCATCCACCACTTGGCGTTGTCGGACATGAAGCCGACGAACTCGCCGACCAGGCCGCGGTCGGTGGTCTGGCCGGCTTCGGCGAAGGTCTGGGCGGTGTCGGTCGGGCTCGGGTGTGTCTGGCTCATGGTCGGATCTCCGTTGGCTGGATCAGCCGCCCCGGAGTGGGGCGACCTGGAGGAGTCTAGCGCCAGACTCTGGGATGCAAAGTACCGACTCTGCATTCCAGAGTAAGCGGAGCAGGTGGGGTCGACCTGCCTCGCGTGGGTCTGGTTCGGCCTGCCGCTTCCACCATGCTCCGGTGGGTGCCGAGCGGCGGTCCCAGGAAGCCGTGCACCCTTCCGGCGATGGCCTGACTCGTGACAGCTGGTCATGATCCGAACCCATGGGTTCGCGGATCGCTCTCGTACTGCTCGCGCTCTCGGCGGTGGCCTCGCCGGCGCAGGAGCACTCGTTCCAGCAGCTGGACCTCGGCGGAGGAGCGAAGCTCGACTACGCCGTCGGCTTGCCGCGCGGGTACGACGCCGCGCGGACCTATCCGGTGCTCCTGGCTCTTCCTTCGGGTCGGCAGGACCGCGAGCTGGTCGATGCGGGGTTCGCGCGCTACGGGCAGGCCGCCCAGCGTTCCGGATTCGTCGTGATCAGTCCGGTGGCGCCCGATGGCGCGCTGTTCTTCGAAGGTGGCGAAGCCGCGCTGCCCGCTCTGTTCCGCCACCTTCGCGTCACCTATCGCATCGAAGGTGGTCGACTCCATCTCGCGGGAGCCGGCAATGGCGGTTGCAGCGCGTTCCGCATCGCGACGGCATACCCGGGGCAGTTCCGGTCCCTGATCGCCGCGCCCGGGTATGCGCCGACCGACGACGACGTCGCGCGATTGGGTTCGCTGCGACACATGACCGTGCGGATGTTCGTCGGGGCCGAGGATGCCGAGCGCTGGAGCGAGGGGACGCAGGACACTGTCGCCCGCCTGCGCGAGCTGGATGTGGACGCGAGCGCCGAGGTCGTTCCGGGTGAGGGCGACGTTGCCGCCGGTCTCGATGCGCGCATTGCGGAGCAGCTGACGACGATCCGCGATCAGGCCCGCGGCGGGGCCGGACCGACGCGTGCGCTCGCGACGGTGCTGGACGACTACCACGATGCGGCGGCGAAGGCGGACGGCGAGCGCTACTTCGGTCACTTCGCGCCGGAGGGAGTGTTTCTCGGCACCGATGCGACCGAGCGCTGGACGGTGAATGAGTTCCGGCGCTACGGCGGCGCCGCGTTCGAGCGCGACAGTGCCTGGATCTTCGTGCCGCAGTGGCGCGCGGTCGAATTCGATCCCACCGGCACCGTCGCGTGGTTCCACGAAGTGCTGCACAGCGACAGCTTCGGCGAGTGCCGGGGGACGGGCACCGCGCGCCGCATCGACGGAACCTGGCGGCTGACGCTCTATGACCTGACGGTGCCGATCCCCAACGATCTGCTGACCGGCATCGTGGAGCAGATCCGGGATCACGCCGATCCCCGGGTAGCGGCACCCGGCGCGGTGACGATCTATTGCGTTCGCCATGCCGAGAAGGGTGAGGGGCGGGATCCCGAGTTGACGCCTGTGGGCCAGGCGCGTGCAGCGGCTCTGCAACGAGCCCTGGAGGACATCGAGCTCGCCGCGGTCTACAGCAGCGAGTTCCAGCGCACGCGCGCGACGGTCGCGCCGGCCGCAGCCGCGCACGGCCTGACCGTGACCGAGATCCCCGCGCGCGACGTGGGTGGGCTGGCAGACCGGTTGCGCCAGCACGGCGGCTCGTCGGCGCTGGTGGCCGGGCACTCCAATACCGTACCCGTGCTGCTGCGCGAGCTGGGGGTCGACGAGCCGGTCGGGATCGACGAGGCGGACTACGACAACCTGTTCATCGTCTCCCTCAGGGGCGACGGCACAGCGACATTGCTCCGGCTGCACTACGGGCCGCCGGACGACTGAGGCGGGTCCCGTCCTCCCGATCGTCGTGAGATGGCTACCCTCCCTCGACGCACTCGCGGAACAGGTTCAGGCCACGGTTCTTCGTGGGGGATGTTGGTGCAGCCGCGTGTGTCCCACGCCAGCTAGTCGATATCGATGCACGTCGCTTCGAGGCGGCCCTTGTCGTCCGGCGTGTGCATGACCCGTCGTTCGGTTCTCCGGTCGAGCAGTCAGTCGGTCCGAACCTCCTCGAGGGAAGGGAGAGATCGAGTGCTTCGTCCATCTGGCCGGAATCTCGGCCTCCGGGAGCGGTCGTGACGACGTAGGCTCCAGGTGACTCCATTTCCGGTGCCCGCCATCGCTCGTCCTCCTCGACGTGGCTACTCTCGAGGGAACCACGACGCCGGTCCTTGGCCTCAGGAACCACAGGGCCTCAGGAACCACAGGGCCTCAGGAACCAACAACCCAAGCGGCAATAGTGATGCAGCCCGAACACTTGGAGCGACTCGCCAGATGCAGGCTGTTCTCGGGCCTCGCCCCCGGGGAACTCACCGCCGCGGTCCTCGATGCCACCGTCGTCGAGGTCGCGGCAGGCGAGACGATCTTCGGCGAAGGCGAGGAGTCGCGCCGCGCCTATGTCGTGCTCTCCGGCGAAGTCGGTATCCGGACCCACGTCCTGGACGGCCAGCAAGAGACTCTGCCCTTCCGTCCGATCCTGGTGAAGCTGGGAGTTGGCGAGGTCTTCGGCGAATTCGCGCTACTCGATGCCGAGCCTCGTTCCGCCGAAGCCAGTGCGACGATCGCCAGCACGCTTTGCGTCCTCGACGCCGATTGGCTGACCGCGCTCGCCGGCCGGCGGTCCTCGATCGCCTACAAGGTGATGCGCAACATGACGGTCGCGCTCGTCGCCCGCCTACGAGCGACCAACGACAAGCTGCGAGGCGCCCTGGAGTACGGCTGGAAGGCGAGCGGCCTCGACAAGGCGTGAATCCGTCCGGGCCGAGGGGCGCGAACCGGATCGAGACAGGCCTTCGCCTTCCCACTGTCGCGCTGTCCCACTGTCGCGCTGTCCCACTGTCGCGCTGTTTTACTGTCGCGCTGTCCCACTCTCATCACGCCAGGGACCGCGGCGTCAGGGCCTGTGGATCCTGTCCCATATGGGTGAATCGGACTACAGCAGCGGGGAGAGCAGGCGGGCCAGGGAGGAGCCGGCGCGTTCCCAGGGAGGTCGGGCGGCCTCCCGCTGAAGCGAGGTCTCGTCGGCGTGGCGCAGGTCCTCGACGAATTGCGCGGCGCAGGTCTGGTTGAAGCGCTGGCCGAGGACGAACGGGTTGAGTTCGAAGTTCAGGCGGAAGCTGCGGATGTCCATGTTGGCGCTGCCGACCGAGGCGAGCCAGTCGTCGACCACCATCGCCTTGGCGTGCACGAATCCGCGTCGGTAGAGGAACACCCGCGCGCCGGCTTCGAGCAGACGCGGGTAGTAGGAGTGCGAGGCGAGTTCCACCAGCAGGTGGTCGGAGCGCTGCGGCACCAGGAGCCGCACGTCGACTCCGCGGAGCGCCGCGGCGACCAGCGCCTCCTCGATCACCGGGCTCGGCACGAAGTACGGGTTGGTGATCCATAGCCGTTGGTCGGCCCGCTGGATCGCGAACGCGTACATCGATTCGATCGGTGACCACTCGCTGTCCGGTCCCGAGTCGATGACCTGCACGGTCTCGCCGTCGGCGTGGACACCGGGCACGGGGAAGTGCTCGGCATCGTCGATGGTCTCGCCGGTCGCGGTCAGCCAGTCCTCGGCGAAGGTCGACTGCAGGCTCAGCACCGCGGGGCCGTCGATCCGCACGTGGCTATCGCGCCACTTGCCGACCTCGGGGTCGAGACCGAGGTACTCGCGACCGATGTTGATCCCACCGGTGAACCCGACCCTCCCGTCGACGACCACGATCTTGCGGTGGTTGCGGAAGTCGATGCGGTCGCGTCGTCGCCAGCGATGCAGCGACCGGATCACCGGGCTGAAGTAGGCCGCCTGGCCGCCGGCGTCGGTCAGCGGATCCCAGAAGTCGCGGGGCAGCCGCGCGCTGCCGACGGCGTCGCAGAGCACCCGGACCTGCACGCCGCGGCGCGCGAGGTTGGCCAGGCGATCACGGAGGCTCCTGCCGGTGACGTCCGGCTGGATGATGTAGAAGCACACGTGCACGTGGTGCTGCGCCCTCTCGACGTCGCGCAGGATCGCGCGGTAGGTCACCGCACCGTCGACCAGTAGGCGCACGTCGTTGCCGGGACTGGCGGAGGTCGAAGCCACCGCAGCGCCCAGCTCCAGCAGCCCCCGCGCGCGGGGATCCTCCCCGGCGGCGCGCTTGTCGGCATCGAGCTTGTCGCCGACGTCCAGGGCCTGGCGCACCGCGTCGATGCGCTCTCCCGCGATGCGCGAGCGGCGCCGGGTCCGCCGGTAGCGCGTGATCCCGAACAGCGCCCAGAACACCACGCCGATCACCGGCAGCAGCAGGAGGCTCAGGACCCACGCCAGGGTCGCGGTCGGCTGGCGCCGCTCGTAGAGCAGCACCATCACGATCGCGGCGAGGTGCGCCACGAAGGCGGCACCGACGAAGAGCGACTCGAACGTCATCGCCGGGGCGCGTCGGGGTGGTCCGCGTCCTCGGGACGGTCGGCTTCACCGGAGGGGGACCGACTGTGGTCGGCAAGGATCTCGGCGATCGGTGCGGTGTAGCCGAGATGCTCCAGTGTGGTCTTCAGCGCGACGGTCAGCGGCACGGCGAGGAACACGCCGACCATCCCCCACAGCGTGCCCCAGAACACCAGACCGAACACCACGACCACCGGGTTGAGGTCGAGCGATCTGCCGAACACGCGCGGCTCCACTACGTTGCCCGAGAGGAACTGGAGGGTCGTCGGCAGTACCAGTGCCAGGATCTTCTGGGTGCCGTCCATCTCCTGGCTCATCAGGATCACCGGTACCGGCAGCAACGAGGCGATGACCGGTCCGACGTTGGGGATGAAGTTCAGGAAGAACGCGAGGACCGCGAAGGTCAGTGCCAGTTCGACTCCGAACAGCCACAGCGTCAGACCGAACAGCAGCGCCGTCACCAGCGACACGACTCCCTTGAGGAGCACGTAGCCGCGGATCGTGCCGCGGATCGCTTCGAAGGTCCGGTTCCGATCCGTGGGTGGCAACCCCGGTTGGAGCATCAGGAACACCAGGAAGATCAGCACCAGCAACCCGTCGCCAGCCAGCGACAGGGTGGCGTTCGCGCCGTCCTTCACGTAGCCGGCGAGGGCCTCCGGCGGCAGGAGTCGGTCGTCGATGTCCGTCGACAGACCGAGGAAGACCAGCGCCGGGTCGAGGTAGGTGTCCTTGGCGTCCCGTAGCTGCGTCGCGTACTGGTCGGAGCGGTCCACCATCGTGCCGACCGACGATGCGACGAGCACGGTGAAGCCGACCAGGATCGAGATCGCCAGGGCCAGCGTGGCGAACACCGACAGGCCGTGCGGAAGACGCAGTCGGTGGCTCAAACGGTCGACGACCGGCTCCAACGCGATGCCGAGGAACAGAGCGAGCACGAAGGGCACCAGCACCCCGCGTAGCAGATACAGGCAGCCGCCCAGCGCGATCGCGGTCAGGATCGTGAGGGTGATGGCCTGGATGCGGGAAGCCTGGGCGTCGAGACGCATGGGGAGGCGGCGCGGGTCGGGGTTCCTTCCGGAGGCTTCGGATTGAAACCGAGACCGCGCGTCGGATCGATCGCGCAGATCGGTGTTCTGCGGACCCGCACGGCGGCGGTTTCTGCAAACCGCCGCAGGTCGTGCCGAGGCGGTGCGCTCAGGAACGGCGGCGGACGATCTCACCGGCGAGCTTCACCAACGCCACCCGGTGCATCTCGCGCGCGGCGTCCGCCGTGGGGCGGCCGGTCCTCTCGGCCACGTCCTTCCAGCTGAACCCCGCGTAGTCACGCAGCAGGATCAGGTCGCGGTGCCGTTCCTCCAGCGCAGACAGGCACTCCTCGACCAACTCGGCGCCCTCGCTGCGGATCAACGCGTCCAGCGGCGCGGTCCGCTCGCTCGGGGGCTCGATCTTCGGTGCCTCGGGGTCGGCGCCCTGCATCGGGACCTCGCCCTTCGCGGTGCGCTTCTTGGCCGAGTAGTAGTCGTTCCGGTCGGTGATCTGGTGCTCGGCGATGGTCGACAGCCAGTGGATGAAGCTGGCGTCGTCGCGCATCTCGAAGTCCTCGAAGCGCCGCACCGCCGCCGCGAAGGTGTCCTGCATGATGTCGGCGGACTCCAGCCGGCTGCGCAGCCGCGGCCCGAGGCGGATCCGGACGATCCGACGCACCCGGTCCTGGTAGCGATCGAACAGGCGATTGAGCGCTTCACCGTCGCCGTCCTGCGCACGGCGGACCAGGTCCAGCGTCTTGGTGAAGTCTTCGGAACTCATCGGGACGGAAGGCGCGGGGCATCGCGCGGTCGGGAAGGCTACCCGGATGGCGGGGCGCTGTCTCGATTCCAGGCCGGCTGCGGAGGTTTCCGGGCTGGCGGCCGCGATCGGTTCCGGTGGCCCGTCAGTGGCGCCTCTTCAGGATCTCTGAGACGATCGGGATCGCGAAGTCCGGGACCCAGTCGGCCGCCAGGTCGCGCTCGAGTTGCTCCCGGACCTTCTCGAGCAGCGGTTCGTGCTCGAGCCGGGCGGTCAGGGCTGCCAGCGCCGGGCGTAGCGTCTCTTCCTCTCGGAACTGGCAGCCGTGGTGGAGGATCCGGAGGAGCAGCGTCTGTGCCGTCTCCGCTTCGTTGTCGGTGCGGCGTGGCGCCGCGCCGAGCCAGGTGCAGATCCGGGCGACCTCCAGCGGGTGACCGTCCTGGCGGGTGAGGCTGCGGCTGACCAGCAGCGCGTGTTCCATCGTCGGCGGCGCGAGCTGGATCCACAGCTCGTCGAGCGCGGTGTCGGCGTGGATCCAGAAGTTCTGGTCGAGCTGGTCGACGGGCTCGTACCTCGAGAACGGCCCCGTGCGCAGCTCGCGGATCAGCGGGACCGCGGCGGTGGCAGCCTGGCGCTCGGCAAGTGCCAGTGCCCGGGCCCCGAGTTCCACCTCCATCGGCGAGCGGCTGCGCAGAAGTTCCATGAGCCCGTGGACCGGACCGTCGACGCGGATCGCGAAGCGCTGCCGGGTGACGCCCAGGAACGACTCGACGTAGGCCCGCTGCTGTTCGACGCGCTGCGCGAGCGTGCGCCGGTCGATCTCCGGACCCTCCCAGGCGAGCTGCGCGGCGCGCAGATCGAAGGCCTCGATCGGCGGGACCGACTTCGGCGTGACCCGCCCCGACCAGGGGCCGAGGCGCATGTAGAGGTCGAGCGCCCACAGCTGGGTCAGCGGGTCGTTGCGCCGGATTTCGGCCTCGATGCGCGGCAGCACTGCGGCGTGGGCGGTGCTGAGTCGCGCGATCAGCGGCGCCAGCAGGCGTCCGGCGGGAGTGCCGCGGGAGATGGCGGCAGGGGCGCCGCCGCCGCGGAAGGTGCGGTCGACCAGTGCCTGGCCGGTGAACACCCCGAAGCCGGCGAGGCGTTCGAACAGCTCCTCGCCCTCCGTCGCGTCCTCGGCGACCAGGAACGCGTCGAGCAGCTCGTCGACCTGTTGGCGGATCCGCAGGCTGCGGGTCCGCTCGCGCGGGCTCGGTGCCGGGCCGAGCCAGCTCACACAGGCGGCTTCGAGAATCGACTTCACGGCCTGGGCGGCAGCGACGGGAACGGGCGCATCGGCGTCCCAGGACCCGGCGAGGTCCTGAAGTTCCGAGACCGCGGGCAGCGCGTCGCGCCCGAGCGAGACCAGCACCTCGATCGCCGCGAGCTTCTGGCATTCGCGGGAGCCGCCGCGCGTGCAGCGGACCAGGGCCGCGGTGGCCCGTGCCGGCTGCGGCGGATGGGCCAGTAGCGCCGCCTTGGCCGCCAGCACGTCGTCTTCCGGAGCGTCCGAGTCGCCGAGCGTCCACAGCCAGGCGGGAGCGGCTCGCGGGTCGTCGGGAGCGAGGATGCGTACCGCACGGGCCACGCTCCGCACCGTCGATCGGATCTGCGAGGTCGTCAGTCCCCGCGCGAGACGGGTCTCCTCGAGCGTGCCGTCGAGCGCTTGGAGCAGGCCGTCGAGCGCGTCCTGCGCCGCGGGCCCGCGCGCGGCGAGCGTCTGCGCGACGAACTGCACCGCGAACGGATCCGAGGGGCGGGCAGCGAGCCAGTGACCGAGTTCGGCACTCGTGAGGTCCGCTGCGATCGAGCGACGGGAGTTCCGGATCAGCGCGGCGAACTCCACGCGAGACCGCGCTCCGGACGGGCTGACGACCCGCCGGCCGTAGGTGCGGGCATGCTGGGCGAGCCGCTCGACGCGGTCCTCGTCGACGGTGAAGAGCGCCGCGTCGGAGGGCTCCGCGGCCCATGCGTCGACGCGGGCGAGCAGCTCGAGCGCCGGCCACCAGGTCGTCGAGTGCTCTTCGGCGAGCATGGTGCGCAGCGCCGGGGCCCACGCGCCGCTGGCCGGGCCCAGTCGATCGAGGAGCGCCAACGGGACGTCGAGCTCCTGCTGCCAGAGACCGCGCTCCACCGCCTTCCACTGCTCTTCGGGTGGCGCTTCGACGAGCGAGTCGACCTGCCGGTCGAAGAGGGTCGCACGGTCCTGGGCGTTCGGCGACGCGACCGTGGCCAGTCCCGCAGCTAGAAGAGCCGTCGCAGCCTGTCGGAATCCGGTCATCGCAGTTTCTCCACGAGAGCCTTCTCCACATCGGTGAGTTCGGTGTCGGCGAGGAGGCGTTCGAGTTCGGTGGACGATGCGTCGGCCAAGGGTGCGAAGGGCTGCAGCCGTTCGAGGATCGCTCGGCGTAGCTCGGGGGTCTCGGGACCACGCGCGTTGCGGAGGGTCATGAACAGCAGGTGCAGCAGCCAGTCGGGCGTGCCCAGGGCGGCTCCCAGGTGCCGCACCGCGCGGGTCGCCTCCTCGCGGGTGACCCCGCCGATCAGCAGCAACCCCTCGAGTTCGGCCCTCGAATCGAGGCGTTCCGGCGCGAGGTGCAGCAGCGCATGCGCCGCCTCGTGGCGGCATTCGAAGACGTGGTACTCGTCGCTGCTGTGCACCAGATCGAGTTGCTCCGCCGACGCGGCGAGGACTTCCAGGCGGTCGAGCAGCGCCAGTCCGACCGGTGGCGTGCGACCGTTCAGTGCGGCGGTTGCCAGGAGGATCGACCTCACGTCGGTCGAGTCGAGTCGTTCCAGCAGCTCGGCCTCGTCGAGTTCGGTGAAGACCGGCTGCGGATCGGCCAGGCGGGTGACGACGGTGCCGTAGTGCTCGTAGACGTCGCGGTGGCGGATCCGGTCGTGGCGGTCGGCGGCGCGCCGGGCGAGGTCGAGCGTGGTGAGTTGGTCGTCGTCGAGCAGCGGGTAGTCGGAGGGCGCGAACGGATCGCACCACGGTAGCCAGTGGGCGAGCAGCGACAGCGCGCGCAGCGCCACCTCGGGGCCGGCGCGGGGGATCTCCTCGCGCAGACGCCGCAGCGCGCTCCCCGCCGCGGGACCCATGCGCTGCGCCAGACTCCGGAAGGCTCGGAGCCGATACAGCGGCGTCGGTCGGGCCCACGCGGTGTCGCCGGCACCGGCGAGGATGCGGTCGACGAGCGCGTGGGCGGTGAACGGACCGAGTGCTGCGAGGCGTTCGAGGGTCTGGTCGGACAGCTCGGGATCGTCGGTGGTCAGAAGTTGGTCGAGCAGGGACTCGACCTCCTTGCGGATCGCCAGCGCGCGCGGCGACGCAGAGGACGGGTCCTTGCTGCTGCCGAGGCTCGCGCCGAGCGCCGCCGTCTCGATCGCGGTCACCGCGTCGAGGCACACCGCGCGGAGACCGTCGTCGCCCGCATCCTCGGCGAGCCGTCGCAGGTCGGGCACCGCCGACAGGGCGCGGTCGCCGAGACCTGCGACGAGTCGCACCGCGAGCGCCGCTGCCTCGGCGGACTCTGCGGCTTCGAGCGCCGTGCGCAGCGCCGGCAGTGCGCCTTCGCCGCGGCGGCCAAGCGCGTCGAGCGCGTCGACGGCGCGGGTTCGCAGCGCTGCGTCGCACTCCCGATCGAACGCCACGCGACCCAGAGCCAGCGCGGCCCGCGGATCGTCGGTCGCGAGCGTGGCGAGGGTGCGAGCCACCGCGCGGTCGGCAGCGTCTTGCCAGGTGGTGCGCAGGCCACCTGCGAACCGGATCTCGTCGACGCTCTCGACCAGCCGCAGCGTCAGCGCGGCGACCGCGCGCTCGTCGACGGCGCCGGAGGTGCGCAGCAGGTCGGCGGCGAGTTCGATCGTGAACGGGTTGCGGCTCTGTTCGATCAGGGTCACCCACTCGGACGGGTGGCCGCGCGGGTCGGCCAGCGCGCGGCTGCCGACCTCGACCTCCAGCAGCGCGACCTCGTTGCGCAGCGAGTTGGCGGACGGCGCGCGCCCACCGCGGGTCGCGGCTCTGGCGCGCAGCCGCTCCGAGCGCGCGGGGTCGTCGGTGATGCGCGGCGGCGGTGGGTCGGCGGGAAGGAACGCGGTGAGGCGCGCGAGCAACGACGCGGCGGTCAGCCAGGTCGCCGGGTCCTCGCGCTCGTACTCCTGCAGTACGAGCGGCAGGACGCGCGCCGCGTCGGGGCCTTCGCGGTCGATGGCGGCGCGGGCCGGGCTCGGCTCGCCGGTCTTCCACGCCTGCCGGACGGCGACTTCCAGCGAGGGCTCGCCGGGCGTGCTGGGCCCGGATGGATCCTGTGCGCGGCCCACAGCGCAGAGCCCGAGGAGGGTCGGGATCGCGAGGAGCGGGCCTGCGCCTGCGAGGGGTCGGGCAGGAAGGCGCATGGCAGCGAGGATACCGGGCCGGCCTTCGGCGGTTACCCGGTGCGGGCCTCGGAGGCGCCTTCCGATGCAAACACTGCTTGGTCGCTCAGGAGGACTGCCCGGGATCGGGCCAGCCGGTCAGCGTCTGCTCTCCAGCCGGCGCCGCTGTTCCTCGGACAGGTCGATCCCGGCGAGGTCTACCGCGCTGAGGGGACGGTGGTCGTCCAGGGCGGCGAGGAGCGCCGCGTGCAGGACCGGCGTGTGGAGTTGGTGGACGCTGCGTGCGGTGGTGACCAGCAGCTCGCGGGCCCAGGGTTCGGCGAGGTCGAGGGAGTCGACATGGCGGACGGCGCGGGTGAGTTCCTGGGGCGAGATGCCCGGGGTCAGGAACAGGGATTCGACTTCGAGTCGCGTGTCCAGGCGCTCCGGCGCGAGCGTGAGGAGGGCGCGCGCTGCGGCCGGCGCGCAGTATCTGTCGAGCCACTCGTCGTCGAAACCGAGAACGTGCGCCTCGGGCATGTGCATCCGTGCGATCTGCTCCAGCAGTCGTAGGGTGTCTTCCCCGACCGGCGAGGTCCGGCTGCCGACCAGTGCGCAAGCTCGCCGGACCTGGTCGGCATCCTTCGATGCAAGCTGCTGCTGCAGTTCCTCCTCGGTCATGTCCTGCACGTCCGGCGCGGGCGCTTCGAGTCCGCGGAGCGCGGGGTCTCCCTCCTCGAGCCACCGATCGAACCGCGCGAGCGGATCGTCGGAGAGCTCGAGGGCGCGGATCGACGCGAGGGCACTCGCGGTCGCGCCGTCGTAGCGCCGGGGGTCGAGCAGTGGATACTCCGAGGCCGGGAACGGGTGGCACCAGGGATGCCAGCGCAGCAACCCGCGGATCACCGGCTCGAGCAGCTCGGGTGGCCGGAGCGCGATCTCGGCGTGGAGCCGACGCACCGCGTCGTCGGCCAACGGTCCGAGATGGATGGCGAGGTGGTCGAACGCGCGCCACCACGCGGAGTACCGCTCCCAGCCCCAGTCGCTCTCGAGGATCTGGTCGGTGAGAGCGTCGGCGGTGGATCGGCCGAAGCCGACGAGTCGCTCGAGCAGCTCGTCGAAGCGCTGCGGATCGTCGGTCGCGAGCAGCTCATCGAGCACGGCGTCGGCCTGCCCACGGCTGGCGAGGGCTCTGGGGTCGGCCTCGTCCGGAGCGGCGGGCGAGAGCGTGTGGCGGACCGCGGCTTGGCGGATCCCGGCGATGATCCGGCGCGCGCGAACCGCCCGCGAACTGTCGGCTGGAAGTCGTTCATGCATCCGGCGCAGCGGGGCGACCATCGGCAGTCCGCGGTCCTCCAGCACCGCTGCGAGGCGGAGAGCATCTTCGAGCGAGCGTTCGGAGCCCTCCGCGGAGACGGCGCGCGCGATCCAGGGGATCGCCGGCTCGGCCGACCTGCCGAGGTGAAGAAGCGCCTGGACCGCGCGGTCCCGGTCGGCGTCGGAGGAGTCCTCGCCGAAGGCGATGCGAGCCAGGGCGCGTGCGGCGCGTGGATCGTCCGGGGCGAGTTCGGCCAGCGCGCGCGCCAGGTGACGTTCGACGTCGGGACCGAGCTGCGTCGTCGTCCCGCCGGCCTGATGCAACTCGTCGATTCCACTCTCCAACCGGTGGGCCAGCGCATCGATGGCGCGCGCGCTCCGGTTGCCAGTACGGCGGAGCAGGTCGGTGGCGAGTTCGATCGCGAAGGGACTGCGGCTGTCCTCCACGACCTCGATCCACTGCGCGGGATCGCTTCGTGGCGCGACCTCTCGGCGACCCGCCTGTTCTTGATCGAGCGCATCGCTCAGTTTCCGCAGCGTCTCCGCCGCGATCTGCCGCTCGCCACGCCGGTGGTGCGCAGCGCGGATCCCATCGATCACCCGCTGCTCGATTCCGACGTGCGGCACGGGCTGCCCGACCGGTGCGAACACCGCGACGCGCGCGAGGATCGTGCGCGCGGTGAACCAGGTGGCGGGGTCGACCCGATCGAGTTCGGCGAGAAGCATCGGGATCAGCGGTGCCGCGTCGATACCGAGTTCGTCGACCAGCGCGCGGGTGATCTCGGGGTCGTCCTGCGCCAACGACTCGTCGAGTGCGGCGCGGAGCCACTCGGTGAGTTCCTCCTGCGAGATCTCGTCGGCCGGCTCCTGGGACACGCCGACCACCGGGAGCCCGGTGATCGCGGTGGCGACGTAGAGCAGGAAACGGAGCGGCCCTCGCATGCCGGCGAGGGTAGCCGGAGTATGCGGATCTGCTACCGCCCGCCCTCGCGCGACCGCGCCAACGCCTCGCGCACCCGGTAGCGGGTCAGCAACTCCTCCCGGAGGCGACGCCCCTCGAGCAGCGAGACCGGTGCGGTCCGCGCGGCTGCTTCGATCTCCTCGCGCACGTCGTCGAAGGCGGTGACGACCCGGCCGTCGACCCGCACCAAGTGCAGTCCGGCTTCGCTGCGCACCGGCGCGCTGACCTCGCCGACCTCGAGGGTCCGCGCAGCTTCCGCGAAGGCCACGCCGAAGCGTTGGAAGCGGTAGCCGGGGACGGGTTGCCAATCGGGCTGAGGTGCGTCGGCGTCCGCGAGGAGCGCCTGCAGCTCGGTGATGCGCTGCCGGGCCAAGGCTTCGACCTTGGCCGGATCCTGCTGCTCCACCGCGCGGCGGTTGCCAGCGGCCAGCCGCTCGCGGATCTCGGCGAACGAGACCATCAGGTGGCGGACCTCGACCTGCATGCCGCCGGGGCCGTAGCGGTCCTCGAACAGGCGACGCAGCACCCGCTCGTCGGGCGCGCGGCGGGTGAGGACCAACGCACGGATCCGCGCGTCGCGCAGCGCCTCGAGGCGCGCGGTCGCCAGCTCGTCGGCGTGGCTGCGGCCGATGGTCGCGAGGTAGTCGCGGTAGCGCTCCGGCTGGCCGTCGAAGTCGGTGGCGATGCGCGCGGCGAGGCGGGCCTCGGCGGCGCGGTCGGGGGCGTCGAGCACCGTGCGGACGTCGGCGGGCAAGGTCTCGACGGCGAGTTTCGCGACCTCGAGCGTGAGGAGCCGGTCGAGGACCAGCTCCTCCAGGCGCGCGCCGCCGAGCACCGCGTGCAGGTGGGCGCGGTACTCGTCGACGCTGATGCGTAGTCCGGCGGCGGGGAGTTCCAGCAGGGGTGGCGGGTCGTCCTGCGCGGCCACGGCCGCGCAGAAGTGGAGGGCCGCCAGCAGCGACGCGCCGTGCCTCACCGCAGCGTGACCGACTGCAGGTTGCCGATCCGCGCCGACGCGCCGTCGACGTGCACGGCCTGGAAGTGGAACGCGCGACCGACCAGCCCGGGATCGTTCGGCACGCCGACGTCGAGCGGCGCCCAGCGGTCGCTGCCGAGTGCCGCGCCCGGCGCGACCAGCGACAGGGCGGGGTCGACCTGCAGCGTGCCGTCGATGCCCGGCAGGGTCAGCGGGCTACCGAGCAGGCCGGCGGACATCACCCCGTAGACCACGGCGCCGTCCTGGCCGCTCATGCCGAGTCGCAGCGTGCTGCCAACGCGACCGGAGGTCAGCAACGTAGCAGCACCGTCGAGCGCCGCGCCGACCACCCGGAAGTCGTCGACGCAGGCCTCGACCAGCGACGCATTGAGGTCCTGCGCGCGGATCCGGAACCGCATCGCGTTGCCGAGCGGCAGCGAGACCGGCACCGTCACCTCGGTCCAGCTCGTGGTGTTGCTGTCCCAGGTCAGCAGCGGCGACCAGTTCTGGCCGCCGTCGGTCGAGCCGTCGATCTGCAAGACGTCGTTGGAGACGCTGTCGACGTACCACAGGTAGAAGCGCAGCTCGGCGGCGACCAGGTGGCTCAGGTCGAGGACCGGCGTCAGCAGATCCGTGTAACCCGAGTCGACGTCGAAGTTGCCCGCCGAGGTGCCGGCGTTCGGGTCGGTCACCCAGCAGCGGTTGCCGCCCGGCGTGTGTTGGCCGTTCGGCTGGATCACCTGCCCACCCGAGGTGGTCTGCTGCGGCAGGCCGCGCACCCACAGGCCGGTGGTCGCGGTGCCGCCCGTGGCGCGCTCGAAGCCGTGGTCGACCTCCATGTCGGTGGCGACCAGGGTGATCGGATCGAACACGTCGACCAGCGTCTCGTCGGTGATGCCTGCGCCCTGGAACGCGATGCGGAGCTGGAAGCCCGGCGCGGCGAAGTTGGCCGGGACGTCGAAGCGCAGCGGGGTGGCGTTGGAGTTCGCGTTGCCGAGCCGCGGGATCGTCGGCGCACCCACCTGGCCGGTGGTGATCTGGATCAGCGGGTCGAGCGCGGTGAGCGTGAGCGTGCCGCCGGTCAACGCCGCGAGCCCGTCGTTGGCGAGCACCGCGGTGACCAGCCCGGACTCGCCGGGCTCGATCCGCCCGTCGCCGTCACCACCGGGAGCCTCGGTCACCGTCACCGAGACGATCGCCGGCAGCGGACCCGAGGTCAGCGCCATCTCGCGGAACATCCGCTGGTGGCGCTGGCTGATGGCGACCTGGTTCGGCGGCGTCGGCCAGAACCCGCCCTCGTTGGAACGACCGAGCTCCGGGGTCCAGGCGATGGTGTTGTGGACCACGTGGTGGTGGTCCACCGAGCCGCCCGCCGCGATGTAGAGCAGGCCGGAGACCGTGCCGTAAGGGGTGCCGTTCACCGCGGTGAGCCGCGCGCCGAGCCGCGTGTACTCGGCGCCATTGCTCGGCGCGCCGTTCTGGTAGGCCCAGGGGTGCAGCAGCACCTCGGTGTAGGTGTGGCAGGTGCACGACTGCACGAAGTTGTGCTGCGCCATGAACGCCTCGACCGCCGCCGACTCCGGCTCCGAGAAGGCACTCGGGCCGCGGTAGGTGTCGCTGGTGGGGTTGGTCGAGTTGCCGCCGTTGGGGGCCGACCAGCCGGTCGAGTAGTTGCGGTTCAGGTCGACGCCGAAGCTGCCGCCGTTGTTGCGACGGTTCTTGCGCCACATGCCGCCGCCATTGGGATTGGTGCTGCGGTTGTACTCGTAGCCGTCGGGGTTCACGCAGGGCACGAACCACAGCTCGCGCTCGTCGACGATCAGCGTCGCCTCGGGGTCGTTGCCGTAGCCATCGAGCAGCTCGCTCATGAACTGCAGCGTGGTGGTCATCGACAGCGGCTCGCGCGCGTGGTGGACCGCGTCGTAGTAGACCTCCGGCTCGTTCTCGTCGGTGCCGACGTTGTCGGAGATCTTCACCGCCCAGATGTTCCGGCCCTGGATCGACGTGCCGATGCTCTGCTTCGCCGAGCAGAGGTTCGGATACTGCTGGTGGAGCGCGTCGAGGATCGCCTCCATCTCGGCGAGGGTGTAATGGCCACCCATCCCGCCCTGACCCACCGGGGGCGTGAGACCGTTGATCGAATGGCCACCCCAGCCGGCGAGCTCGCGGGCGTGGTGGGCCTCGAGGTCGGCGACCACCAACTCGCAGTCGAGGCCGGCGGCGCGCATCCGCGCGAGGTCACCGTCGTGGCCGATCACGTCGACCAGCCTCACCGGCAGTTCCATCGCCGTGCAGCCGGCGAGGTCGAGGTCGAGGCGCTGCAGGGTGGCGAGATCGTGGGCGTCTCGGACGTAGACCTGGATCAGCGAACGGGTGTCCTGGGGGGCGGAGGTGGGAGCCTGGGCGAGGACGGACGGCAGCAGCAGGCTGCCGACGAGGAGGGAGAGCTTCATGCGACGGGAGAAAAGGGCGCGGGGCGGCGCGGCGCAGGCCCTGGAAGTCTACCCGGCGCGGGGTGGTCGGGGGATGGCGGTGGTGGAGTGGCTCACGCCGGGGCGAATTCGGGCACGAGCTCCCGGAGCGCGGCGCGGAGTTCCGGCACATGGCTGGTCGGGATCCACCGGTAGGGCCAGCGCATCCGGTTGCCCACGTCACACCAGCCGCCGACCAGTGCCATCAGCCGGTCACAGGCGGCATTGCAGTAGCCGTCGCGGGTGATGAAGGGTGCGATGTGCTCGGCCATGAAGGTCCGGAGGCGGCCTTCGAGTTCGAGGGCACCGTCGAGGTCGTCGTGCATGCGGTCGGTCCAGGTCTGGGCGGCGCTGGGGTTCAGGCAGGCGACGTTGGAGTAGGCGCCGCGCGCACCGCGCTGGACCCCGCTGGCCAGCAGGTGGCCGGGAACGAACACGCTGAGCTGGGGCACGTGCTCGCGCATCTCCGCGAACCAATCGTCGTCACCGCCGGCGGTCTTCCAGCCGATCAACGACGGCACCCGTGCCGCGAGTCGACCGACCGCGGCGGGACGGAGCACCCGCTTGGCGTGCGGCGGGTTGTAGAGCACCAGCGGGATGTCTCCGGCGACCTCGGCCATGCCGTCCAGGAAGGCGAGCGCCTCGTCGTCGGTGACCGGGAACCAGTCGGGCAGGATCACCTGCACCGCGCTCGGAGCGAGGGCGACGCTGCGGCGCAGGCGTTCACGCGCGATCTGCGCCGAGGGATGCGAGACGCCGATCTGGAATGGCATGTCCGCAGCGTTGCACCACTTGGCGAGCAACTCGGCGACCGAGTCGAACTCCGCCTCGGTCTGGCAATGGAACTCGCCGGCCGTGCCGTGCGAGTAGATGCCGTCGACCGGCACCGCACAGAGCGCCGCGATCTGGGCGTCGATCCGGCCGAGGTCGAGCGAGTCGTCGTCGTTCCAGGCCGAGAGGAGGGTGGCCCAGTTGCCGTGGAGGGTCTCGGCGGTGAGGGGTCGCATCGCGCTCCATCGGAACGGATCGGCAGATGGTGGTCACCTTCCGCGCGACCACGAATTGTCGTGTGACGGATCGTCGCCTCGGTTGCTCCTCTCCGCGAACGGTCGCGGCGTCTCTGCCGCACGATTCGCCGAAGCCGACGGGGCCGGGTGCCCGCGGAGTTCGGCAGGTCCCGATCCCCGGAATCCAGCTACCTGGAGAGAGCAGAGCGATGAGGAGAATCTGGTGCAGGTCCGCCGCGATGAGTGCCGCGGTGGTTTCGATGATGGCTTCGGTGTCCGGGCAGTGGGGTCAGCTCCCGGGCGCGACGGTCGAGGCCACCGAGGCGTTCCACGTGCTCGCTGGTTCCGGTGGCCAGGCGCACGCCTTCTCGGCGATGGCGCAGAACTGGCTGCCGCTCGGGCTGGTCAACAACGACCCGGGCATCATGGCGCCGGCGATCCGGACCGGCGACTGGACGGCGCTGGTCCGCACCTCACCGGGCGGCTACCGGGCCTACAGTGCGCGGTTGCACGACTACGCCGACATCCAGTTCACCGACCATCCCGACCAGATCCTGATCTGCGTCGAGGACGACGTGATCCTGATCGTGGGCAATCGGCCGGGCCAGCCGACCACCCAGGCCTGCGCCTACAGCGCGCAGACCAACCGCTGGCGGTTCGTCAACGTCGGCGACGCAGGTGTGCGGAGCCATGCGTGTTCGCGGTTCGTGGCGGGGGTGATCCGCGCCAGTGACAACCGTGCCTTCGGCTTCAGCGCGCGCCGGGGCGAGTGGGTCGGCACGGGCGGCAATGCGGTCTGCACCCTGCAGGCCGACGGCAACGTGCTGCTGATCGACAATCCGGCGCCGGTGGCGGCCAAGGCGTTCAGCGGCGTGCTCGGCGAGTGGGCCGCTTCACCGCAGCAGGATCCGGGCAGCGTCGAGCAGATCGACCACAACGTGGCGTTCGTGCGCGAGAGCAACGGCGGCCGGACTCCATTCCTCACCGCCTACAGCGCCTACACCGGGACCTGGGTACGCGGCAGCGCGTCGCTGGGTCCGGTGACCCTCGGCGACAACGTGGTGCATGCGCACGGCGTCGCCAACCCGCACCAGCAATACGCCTTCGGTGCCTGGCCCGGCATCTGGCAGAACACCAGCCTGCCGAGCGGGTCCATGTTCGGGGTGCAGGTGGACGACGATCTCGTCCTCGTCCACGACGTCAGCAACGCCCAGGCGCATGCCTTCAGCGGAGTCGCGGTCGGCACCTGGCAATCGCAGGCGGTCTCCGCGGGATCGAGCGTGTTCGTGGCCGACCACCTGGCGGTCGGAGATCTCGGTTCACTGACCGTCGCGTACTCCGCGGGCACCGCGCAGTGGGCAGCGCCGATCCTGCATGGCTCCGGTGCGATGGTGTCGACCGATGGCGTGTCGTTCTTCTACGGGTCCAGCGGACGCACCGCCTTCACGACCCGCGGGGGCGACTGGGTCAACGAGGTCCGCAGCTCCGGCACCCACATCCAGATGACCGGCTTCCACTTCGTCAGCGAGTACAACCAGACCGCCGAGGAGCAGTCGATCTTCCACGAGCGGCTGAACGCGTGGGTGAAGGTGCCGCTCAGCGGTGCTGGCTCGCTGAGCCGCTACACCAAGCACCAGAACCTGCTGCTCGCGAGCTACAGCGGCGCCGGCTTCGAACTGGTCGGGATCAGCGCGCAGCGTGGCGACGCGGTGCCGGCTCCCGGGTTCGTGGCACCACGCGCCGATTGGGGGATCGACGAGAACGTCGGCTGGGCCCTCGACGCGCGGGGCACACTGCATGCCTTCGGCAGCCCGGACGCGACCCACTCGATGTTCCAGTACCCGCTCGACAGCGAGTACCAGGTCTTTACCGCCTCCGGCGCGACCGCGGTGCCGAGCAAGATCATGGTGCGCGGGACGCCTGGCGAGACCGCCGTGCTGATGATCGGTTTCACCCGCTTCGTGCCGCCGGTCGTGTTCCCCGGTATCGGTGACCTGCACGTCTCGTCGGTGGTGTCCGGACCGATCGGCGTGCTGGGTGCGAACGGGTTGCTGTCCGCGCCCACCGAGTTCGGACTCACTGGAGTGCCGGGGACCTTCGAACTCTACATGCAGTCCTACACCGATAACGGAATGCTGGGATTCACCCTGGTGGGTGAGTCGGCGGAGCCCCTGCGCTACCACTGATCGCTTCCTTCGCGACGCCAGCGTGTTCAGCGCGTCGCGAACAGACCGATCCGCTCGGGCAGTCCCTCGGTCGGCCGGAGCACCGCGTCCGCCTCGACGCCGAGGAATCCGAGCAGGTCGGCATACACGCTCCGGAAGTCGGTCGTCGCGCGGACGTCGCCGTCGTCGAGGTCGTCCAGGTTCGGAACCTCACCGTGCAGGCCCGCGCGCACTGCCCCACCCGCGACGAACACCGGCGCCGCTGCACCATGGTCGGTGCCGTGGCTGCCGTTCTCGGCAACGCGACGACCGAACTCGGAGTGGACCAGGATCGCCGTCGAGTCGAGCTTGCGGTGCGCTTCGAGGTCGTCGAGCAAGGCGCCGAGGCCGCGGTCGAGCTGCGCCAGCAGCGCCGCGTGGGTGGGTGCCTGGTTGGCGTGGGTGTCGAAGCCGCCCAGCGAGACGTGGATCAGTCGCGTGCCGAAGCCGGAGACCAGGACCCGGCTGGCGAGCTGCATCGCGCGGCCGAAGGCGTCGCCGTCGAACTCGGCGTGGGGGCGGTAGCGGGCCAGGGCGTCGCGCAGCTGCTGCTCGCTAGACAATGCGGACTGTGCGACCGAGTCGACGAACGCGTTGAGATCCTCGAGGCCCGCGACGGACGGGTCGTCCGACCCTGCGAGTGCGCGCAGAGGGCGTTCCGATGTGGCGCTCACGTGCAGCACGTAGTCTTCGAGCGACGCCAGGGCCGGGACCACCACCTCGTGGCCGCGCAACGCCAGGGGCACGCGCAGGGAGCCGACCGCGAGGCCCGGCACCGCAGCGCCCTGTCGCGCGAGCTGGTCGGCGGCGCGGCCGAGCCAGCCGGTCGAGCTGGTCGAGGCGCGCTCCAGGTCGGGATCCGCGGTGTGCCAGATGTCGCGGCTCTTGAAGTGCGAGCGATCGGGCGGCGTATAGCCGACGCCGTGGACCGCCGCCGCGTGACCCCGCTCGAAGCGCGCCGAGAGTCGTTCGAGCGACGCGTGCAACGCGAAGTCGGAGCCTGGGAGTCGTCTGGCGCCGCGGCGCACTCCCGCCAGCGACGGACGGGCCTTGGCCCAGCGTTCGTCCTCGAGAGGGATGAGTGTATTGAGTCCGTCGTTGCCGCCCTCGAGTTCGACGACGACCAGGGCGCGGTCGTCGCCGTCGGGCAGCCAGCGCAGCGGCAGGCGCAGAGCGGCCGCGGCGGGAACGGCGGCGGCGCTGCCGAGGAAGGTGCGGCGGGTGGTCATAGCAGTTGGGCCTCGGGCAGGAGCATCACGGCGTGCAGCAGTGCGGCGTCGTCGTGCGCGGCCGGTGTTCTCAGGAAGGCATCCAGGCGGGCGCGGGATGGCTCGCCGATGCGGGAGTCGAGCAGCAGCGCGACGGCATGCTCGGCCCGTTCGGTGGGCGTGCCGCCGTCGAGGACCGCTCGCGGTGCGGGGTCGCAGTGGAACGCACCCTGGGCGAGGCGCCCGGCGAAGTTGGCGCGGCGCAGCCACGTCGCCGAGGTGAGCCAGGCGCGCTCCTGGGCCCAGCCCTCCACGCTCGGCGGCTCGCCGATGCCCAGGCCCATGCCGAGCGCCTCGCTGCCGAGGTCCATCGGCGAGGCGGTGGCGCCGAGGTTGCGCACGGTGCCGACCACGAGGTCGACCGGGTCCTTGATCCGACTGCGGTAGGCGCGCTCGGAGAAGAACAGGCGGCTCGTGAGCAACACGCGAAGGGTCGCCCCGAGGTCGCGACCGAACGCGCGGTAGCGAGCGGCCAGCGCTTCGATCTCGTCGTCGGCGGGCTCGGGGTGCACGAAGAACGCCAGCAGCTTGCGCGCCACGAACCGCGCCGACTCGGGGCGTTCGGCGGTGATGCGCACCAGATCCTCGCCGTCGAAGGCGCCGCGCGCGCCGAGGATCTGCTTGGTCCCGTCGTCGTGTCGCCGGTGCTCGACGCGGAACCGCTGGTCTTTCACGGTCCAGCCGGTCAGCGCCCGCGCCGCTTCCTGGATGTCGTGCTCGGTGTAGCCCTGGCCACGCCCGAGCGCGAACAGCTCGAACAGCTCGCGCGCCAGGTTCTCGTTGGGCCTGCCGGCGACGTTGCTGTCGTTGTCGAGCCAGCGGATCATCGCGGGGTCCTGGCACAGCGCGAGCAGCAGCTCGTCGAAGCGACCGAGGCCGAGCTGGTCGAACAGGCGGAGCTGACGGCTCATCGCGCCGAGCTGGCCGACCTTCACCAGGCTGGTGGCGAACCAGTCGTGCAGCAGGTGGCTCATCCGCTCCTGCAGGCGATGGCGGCCGGCGAGCATCCGCCAGATCCGGTAGGCGCGCAGCGACGCGCCGCCGTCGTCCTTGACGATCGGCAGGTCTTCGAACTCGTCGACCCGTTCGCCCGGACCGCGGCCGGTCAGGCGCTCGAGGGTCTTCGCGGGGCCCTCGCGGACCGCGCGCTCGCGGTCGGCCAGCGACCCGCCGAAGCCCGCGCGGCGGAACAGGTGGCCGGACCGCGCCAGATCGAAGGGCTCGCGCGGCGTGGGCTCGAACGGTGCCAGTGGGTCGCGGTTCATCGGGCCACCTCGAGCTCGAGGACCATCCGGGTGGTGGTCGGACCCGGTTCGACGGCGATGTGCAGCGGGCCGAGACCTCGCAGAACTCCGAACAGGTCGTCGAGGTTGCGGCGCGCCTTGGCCGGGGCGAGGCCCTTCTTCATCACCTCGTCGAAGACCAGCAGGTCGGCGTTGCGCTCCAACATCGCGGCCAACGCCGCCGGGTCGAGTTCGGCATGGTCGCCGACCACCGTGTCGGCGCGGTGTCCTGGCTCGCTCGCCGCGTCGCAGAGCGCCTGCAGCGCGCGGCGCGTCCCCTCCACGGTGCTGGCCAATACCACGTGACCGAACGCCACCGACAAGGTCGGCGAGATCGTGGTCTCCACCGGCCAGGGCTCCGGGCCGCGCCAGTCGATCGGTTCGCCGACCAACATCTCGACGTCGCCGGGGCCGCGGAGCTTGCGGGTGACGAACGAGGGCAGCTCCTGCTGCCGGCGCCGTGCGCCGTCGGCCAGCATCAGATTGCCGAACGCGCGCTGCATCAGCTCGGGGGCGCGCTGGTCTTCGGGATCGCGCAGCGGCGCGACCAGCACGAAGCCCGGCAGGTCGAAGAGGCGCGGCTCGAGCGCGCCGTTGTCCTGTGGCTCGTGGGCGACGACGAACAGCGTGAAGGGCTCGTCGAGCGCGGCCAGGATGCCTTCGACGAACGATCCGCCGCTGAGCGCGTCGGCGATCGTCAGACCGCCACCGAGCTGCGCGGCCTCGCCGGCGCGGAGCAGGTCGTCGCGGGCGCGGAGCAGGTGGGCGAGGCTGCGGTCGAGGCTCAGTGAGGCGAGGGTTCCTTCGGGGCGCGGTGGTACGACCCGCGGCTGGTCGGCGTGCGGCAGCAGAGCCGACAGTGCGCCGCGGCCGAGCGGCGTGCCGTGCAGCGTGGCAGCGAGGCGGATGCCCTCGGCGCCGAGGTCGAGGGTGAAGTCCAGGCCAGCCGCGTCAGCGAACGCGGCCTGCAGGGGGCCCAGGAAGAACACGCCGCCGGGCTCGCGCTGCGGGGGTGTGCGCTGCAGTGCTGCTGCGGTGATCGCGCCTCGGAGCAGCGGTCCGTCGCCGGCCTCGTCTTTCGGAGTCGGCAGGATGTCGCTGCGCAACTGGTTGGCGAACGCCATGTCGTCGCTGATCACCAGGTAGCGGTCGTCGTGCACCCGGGCGACGTCGCTCGGTAGTCGATCGAGGAGTTTGTCGAGCCCTTCCCGGTCGCCCCCATCCTGCTCGGCGATCAGGAACGGCCGGGGTCGATCGCTGCCCGGCGGGATCGTCAGGCCGAGCATCGCGCGGCCGGGGCTCAGTGTGTGGGCCAGCTCCTCGAGCCGCATGCCGCCGGTCGCTCCGACCGCCGCGGCGCGCGCCAGGCCCAGGGCGAGGCGCACGCGAGCCGGCAGGTCGGGCGCCGTCGTCAGCGCTTCGAGCGCGTCGACGACTCGCGCGCCGTCGTGCCAGGCGATCCAGGCCACGGTGCCCGCGGGAAGGTCCGTCGGTCGCGCGCTCGTCGGCGACGCCGGGTTCCTCTCCTGGTCGGGGGCCGGTGTCTGGCCGGTCGCTCCCGGGTCGCCGAGCAGCAGGCAGGCGAGGGCGAGTGCGGGGCGGATCGTGGGCATCTCGAGGTTCTCCCGGTGGGCAGGTCGCGGGGGGCGATGGTAGGCGTCGCGGGTGGCCGGACCGCGGCGCGTCGTTTCGCGCGCATCAGGCACGGGACGAACCTGGGACGTGGCGGTGGGCTTCGGCGGTCCCGTGATGGCAGACATCAAGCTACTAGGGGATCCTCTGGGTGTTCGCGTTCGTCGAATGAGCCCCCGTACATGGCCATATAAGGGGTTGTACTGGATAAGTTTGCGGCGACGAAACAAAACGGATACTCAGGTCGTGTGACATGTGGCGACGTTCCTGCCGCCCCGTCTGGGACCCCTTCCCATGCCCGCCCTTCCTGTCGTCGTTGGAGTCCTCGCCCGGATCGACACCACCCGCACCCGGGAGGTGTCGACGGCGCTCGAGGCGATTCACGGTGTGTCGGTGTTCGAGGTGCCGCCGCCGCCGGCCGGGGGTGAGGTCGAGGGCGGCCGGATCGGCCTGCTGATCGAGGCGGAGGACCTGGATGCCGCGCACGCGGTGTTGCGCGGGCAGGTCGACCGCACGTCCGGGGTCCTCGGCACCTGGCCGGTCGCGGTCGAGTCCGGCGACGGCTTCGGAGCGCCGTCGGCCGTGACGCAGGGGCCCGGGGCGTGAGCAGGACCACAGCCAGAACGCAGTCGAGTGACCCGGCCCGAGATCCAGGAGTGAGTTCGCGATGCAGCCCGATGATCACGTCGTCCCGGAATCGACCCATGCCGTCCGCCATGCCGCCGAGGTGAGCAACGGCGACGACGCGACGCTGTTCGGCGACGCGTCCCGGCGCGACTTCCTGCGCAGCTCGGCCGCTGCCGCGGTGGTCGCGGTCGGCGCTCCGGGTGTAGCGGCAACGCCGTTCGGCGCGTCGTCCGCAGGATCGCCCGCCAGTCCCCGCGCCGACGTCGAGTGGGTCAAGTCGGTGTGTCGCTTCTGCGGCACCGGCTGCGGCGTGCTGCTCGGCGTGCGCGACGGCCGGCTGGTGTCGCTGCGCGGCGATCCCCAGCACCCGACCACCAAGGGCCTGGTCTGCGCCAAGTCGCTGTTCCTGCCGAAGATCGTCGCGTCGCCCGATCGCCTCACCGAGCCGATGATCCGCAAGGGCGGCGAACTCCAGCCGGCGAGCTGGGACGACGCGATGGAGCTCGTTGCCGACAGGTTCGCGGCGGCGATCCAGAGCAAGGGGCCCGACGCGGTGGCCTACTACGGCTCCGGCCAGGCGCTGTCGGAGGAGAGCTACTTCGCCAACCGGCTGTTCAAGGGCGGCATCGGCACAAACAACGTCGAGGGCAACCCGCGGCTGTGCATGGCCTCGGCGGTGGGCGGCTACGTGACGACCTTCGGCAAGGACGAGCCGATGGGCTGCTACGACGACATCGAGCACGCCAAGGTCTTCTTCCTGGTCGGCTCGAACACCGCCGAGTGCCATCCGGTGATCTTCGATCAGATCCTGGCGCGCAAGCAGAACGACCGCGAGGTGCTGGTGATCGTCTGCGACCCGCGCAAGTCGCCGGTGATGTCGATCGCCGACATCCATCTCGATCCGGTGCCCGGCTACGACCTCGCGGTGTTCCACGCGATGGCGCAGGTCATCCTCGACGAGAACCGCCACGACCGCGCGTTCCTCGATGGTCATTGCCAGTTCAAGATCGTCGAGGACGGCAACCCGAAGAACGTCTCGTTCGACGACTACAAGGCCTGGCTCGACGCCAACTTCACGCCGGCGCAGGCCGAGCGCATCGCGGGCGTGTCGGCCAAGACGATCGTCGAGGCGGCGCGGGTGTTCGCGAAGGGGCCGACGATGACCTTCTGGACGATGGGCCTCAACCAGCGCATCACCGGGGTCTGGGCCAACAACCTGATGCACAACCTGCATCTGATCACCGGCCAGATCGGCAAGCCGGGCGCCACGCCGTTCTCGCTGACCGGCCAGCCCAATGCGTGTGGCGGCGTGCGCGATACGGGCTCGCTCTCGCACATCCTGCCCTATGGCCGCGCGGTCGGGAACGACGCGCACCGCGCCGAGATGGAGCAGCTCTGGGGCAGCAAGCCCGGCACCATCCAGGCGAAGCCGGGTCTGAACACCATCGAGATGTTCAAGGCGCTCGGCCGCGACGAGATCCAGGCGATGCTGGTGCTGACCACCAATCCGGGTCAGTCGCTGCCGAACCTCACGCCGCATCGCGAGGCGATGGGCAAGGCGCGGCCGAACAAGCCGTTCCTCTGCGTGATCGACGCCTACCCGACACGCACCACCGAGCTGGCCGACGTGGTGCTGCCCGCCGGCATGTGGACCGAGAAGGCCGGCGTCTTCGGCATGTCGGAGCGGCGCTACCAGTACCAGCCCAAGGTCTCCGAGGCGCCGGGCCAGGCGCGGCCCGACCTGGAGATCCTGATGGATCTGGCCAAGCGGCTCGAGGCGCGCGGCGTGGTGCCGAAGGGTTACACGGCGAAGCTGAAGACCGTCGACGACGTGTGGGACGAGATGCGGCAGGCTTCGGCCGAGACCGCCTACGACTTCCGAGGGATGACCCGGGAGCGCCTCAAGCAGGAGCGCGGGCTGCGTTGGCCGTGCCCGACCGAAACGCATGGCGGCACCGCGCGACGCTTCGTGAAGGGCGACGACCCGTGCCTCGACTCCGGCCCCTACGCCGACGACTCGCTGCAGGCCGGCGAGATCAAGTTCTACGGCGCGCCCGACCACCGGGCGATCGTGTGGCTGCGGCCGATGAAGCCGCCGGCGGAGCCGGTCGATGCCGAGTACCCGATCATCCTGTCCACTGGCCGCGTGCTGGAGCATTGGCACACCGGGACGATGACGATGAAGGCCAGCGAGCTGTCGCGGGCCTATCCGGAATGCTACGTCGAGATCCACCCCGACGACGCCAAGGAGCTCGGCGTGCGCAATGGCAACCCGGTGCGGATCGTCAGCCGCCGCGGCGAGGCGACGATCAAGGCGCGGGTCGTGCCGATGCCGCGCAAGGGCATGGTCTTCGTGCCCTGGCACTGGGCCGACGAGGCGAGCCTCATCAACCGCGTCTGCATCGACGCCTACGACCCGGGTTCCAAGCAGCCCGAGTTCAAGATCTGCGCGGTCCGTCTGGAGAAGGCCTGAGGAGGGCAGAGCGATGACGATCCTCGCGACGTGGAGCACGAGCGCGTCGGTGTGGTGCGGAGCAGGGCTGGCGCTGTGCGTCGCCCTGTCGCTCGGCTGCCAGACCGGCGGCGAGGCGGGTCAGGCGGCGGCGCGGCCGAGCGGGTCGGCCGACGCGGAGGCTGCTGCCACTCCGGCGGTGGAGGTCGTTGCTGCGGCATCGGCCGCCGAGGCGGTCGCGCGGCCGCAGGACCCGCAGCGACAGGATCCCCAGCGACAGGACCCACAGCAGGGCGCCACCCTGCCGCCGTTCCTCGAGAACGCCTTCCCCCCGACGGTGCCCGACGCCGAGTGGCACCGCGACGCGTGGATGCAGAACGACTGCCTGCGCTGTCACGAGACCGGCGTGGGCAATGCGCCGATGTTGGTCCACGCGTCGCTGCCCGACCTCGCCCGCGAGGTGAAATGCCGGACCTGCCACGTCTTCGTGCCGGGCTCCGAGCCGCGCGTCCGCGACCCGGGCGTGGGGCAGTTCGAGGCCGATGCCTTCCCGCCGATGATCCCCGGCTCGAGCTACCACCAGGACTCCTGGCTGCGCGCCGATTGCCTGCTCTGCCACGAGAACGGCATCAAGAACGCGCCGCCGATCCGTCATGCCGGCCTGCCGCCGCGCCTGCTCGAGTCGAAGTGCCGGACCTGCCACGTGCAGGTGCGGGCCATCGAGCATGACGAGTCGATCCTGCGGCTGTTGAAGTGAGGCACCCGCCGAGCGAATCCGATGCAACGCGGTGACGTCAGCGACCGGACCCCTCTGCGCGACGGCACGATGGCCGTCGGGTCGCGGCGTGGCTTCGTCGCCGGGCTCGTCGCGCTGGGGTGCGGGGCCGGCGCCGGCGCGGGACTCGGCGCGGTGGCGCGCGGGTCGGAGGTGACGGCGCGGCTGCGGCCGCCCGGAGCAGGCCGGCAGTCCGACTTCCTTGCTGCCTGCATCCGCTGCGGCCAGTGCTCTGCGGCCTGCCCGCAGGATGCGCTGTGCGTGGTCGGTGGCTGGAGCGTGCTGCTCGGCGGCGACTTCGCCGGCTACGCGACTCCCGAGGTCGACGATCCGCGGGCGCGGCCGTGCACCCTGTGCCCGGAGCACGACGCGATGCCGTGCGTGGCGGCCTGCCCGACCGACGCGCTGACCGATCCCGGCGCTCGCGACGCGGTCTACATGGGCACCGCGGTGCTGAACACCGCGACCTGCTTTGCCTACAACGGCGTGACCTGTCGGGCCTGTTGGCACGCCTGCCCCTATCCCGGCACGGCATTGGCCTTCGACGAGCGGTTGCGGCCGGTGGTCGCCGCCGAGCATTGCGTGGGCTGCGGTCTCTGCATACACGCCTGCCTCACCGAGGAAGCCTCGATCCACATCGCGCCGCGGCGCGAGCAGGCGGCGCGGGGAGGTGCGGCATGATCCGGCGCGTCGGTCGCTTCGGCTGGTCCCGCCGTCTGACCGCACTGGCGTTCCTGACGCTGATCGCGGTCGGTGGCCGGGTCGACCCGGGGTGGTTCACCGGCACGGCGGCCGCGACCGAGATCGGTGGCGTGCTGCGGCTGGTCGATCCGCTGGCGGCGCTCGAGTCGTCGTTGGCGAGTCGCAGCCTCGGCATCGACGTGCTGCTGGGCGCCGGCCTGCTGTTGGGCTTCGCGGTCCTGATGGGGCCGGTGTTCTGCGGCTGGATCTGTCCGATGGGTCTGCTCCTCGATCTGAACGAAGGGTTGCGGATCCGGGTGGCGCGCGTGCTGGGGCGCCGCGGCGTGCAGTTGCCGGCCTGGCACCTGCCGCGAAGTTCTGCGAGTCGACTGCGCTTCGTCGTGCTCGGCGGCCTGCTCGGCTTCGCGTTGGTCGGGCGCTGGCCGGTGTTCCAGATCGTGTCGCCGATCCAGGCCGTCGCGTCGTCGGCCGCCCATGGCGTGACCGCGATGCTGGCGCTGAGCGCGGTCGTGCTCGCGGTCGATTGGCTCGCGCCGCGGATCTGGTGCCGGGCCCTGTGCCCGCTCGGTGCGACCTATGCGCTGGCGGGGGCCTTCGCGCCGTTCCGCGTGCGCGTCGATCTCGCCGAGGCAGGGCGCACGCCCTGTCGTTCGTGTACCCGTCATTGCCCGATGGGCGTGCCGGTGATGGAGGAATACGCGCTGCAGGGACGGCCATCGGTCGACGCCCTGGAGTGCACTCGTTGTGGCGCCTGCGTGGATGCCTGTCCGAGCAGCGTGCTGGGTTTCGGTGTCGTGGATCGCAGCTCCTCCGGGGGCAATGGACGACGGTCCGGGAAGACAGACGCTCCGCGTTCCGCGGTCGCCGAACCCGCGCGTGAACCCCGCAAGGTCTGTGAGGTCGGGTCATGACCGCAGCGCGCCACGACGATTCGTCTCACGAAGGGAAGTCCATGCAATCCGCATCGTCCTCGAAGGTGGGAGCCGCGGCCTGGTTGGTCGGTCCGGCGTTCTTCGGACTCGCCGCGTGGCTGTGGTTCGGTGGAGGCGGCGTGGAGATCCCCAGGCGTCCCGATGTGCCGGTGGACCTGCGGCGGCTGAGCACCGCGCCACGCCGCGTGACGATCGGCGATCCGCCGACGATCCGGATCAACAACTACGAGCGGCACTGCAACGACTGCCACCAGGTCTTCGAGATCAGCGAGGAGCAGCGCGCCAACCGCATGCAGCACCAGCACGTGGAGCTGCAGCACGGGATCAACGTCCAGTGCCGGCATTGCCACGACGCCCGCGACATGAACGGGCTGCTCCTGCGCGACGAGACCCACATCGCGTTCGCCGAGGTGGATCGGCTGTGCGCGCAGTGCCACCCCAAGGTCCACGAGGACTGGGTGCTCGGCATCCACGGGCGGATCAACGGCCATTGGGATCCGGCGCAGGGTGAGGTTCGGAAGCTCGGCTGCATCGAGTGCCACGATCCGCACCGGCCGCGGACCCCGGCGATGGACCGGCTGGCGCCGCTGCCCGGGCCGCACACCCTGCGGATGGGCGAGCCGGCTGTGCACGGCGAGCTGCATCACCCCGAGGAGCGGGATCCGCTACGGCGCGCTGCCCAGGGCCTGGGGGCCTCGAAGGCGGAGGAACACCGATGACCGAACGAACCGTCGACCGTCGCAACTTCCTGCGCGCCTCGTTGGGCGCGGCGGGTGGTATGGCCGCCTTCGCCGCCGCCGTGAGTCCGCTGAAGGACTTCGACACCAGCGACCTCACCTTGGAGGGCTTCCTGCAGAAGCACTACAAGGAGATGACTCCGGAGGACAAGGAGCAGGCCCTCGAGCGGATCCGCAAGGAGGTCGAGGAGCGCTATGCGGTGCGGCCCGAGCTGCGCGATCTGCCGCCGATCGACGGCGTGGAGTTCGGCTACGCGCTGAACCTCGGTCGCTGCATCGGCTGCCGCCGCTGCGTGCACGCCTGCGTCGAGGAGAACAACCAGAGCCGCGATCCAGAGATCCAGTACATCCGCGTGCTCGAGCTGCCCAGGGGCAGCATCGACGTGGAGCGCTCGGACCACCACTACGACGACCGCGAGGTCCCGAACCCCGACAGCTTCTACATGCCGGTGCAGTGCCACCAGTGCGCCAACCCGCCGTGCGTGAAGGTCTGCCCGGTGGAGGCCACCTGGCGCGAGGCCGACGGCGTGGTGGTCGTCGACTACGACTGGTGCATCGGCTGCCGTTACTGCGCGGCGGCCTGCCCGTACTTCGCGCGCCGCTTCAACTACGCGGAGCCGGAGATCCCGAAGGAACGGCTCAACCCGAACATGAACTACCTCTCCAACCGCCCGCGCAAGAAGGGCGTGATGGAGAAGTGCCACTTCTGCCTGCAGCGCACCCGGGCGGGACGCATGCCGGCGTGCCTCGAGGTGTGCCCGGTGGGCGCGCGGCAGTTCGGCAACCTGCTCGATCCCGAGAGCAACGTGTCGCAGATCCTGAAGACCAAGCAGATCTTCGTCCTCAAGCAGGAGGCCGGGACGCTGCCGCGGTTCTTCTACTACTTCGACTGAGCAAGGGCGGAACGGATGAAGACCTACCTCGAGTTCCTGGCCCGCTGCTTCCGGCTCAGCTTCGTCGGCGACTGGCGTTACTACACCTGGATGTTCGCGCTGACGGCGATCGCGCTGCTCGGCCTGAATGCCTATTGCCGCCAGCTCGTCGACGGCCTCGCGACCACCGGGATGACCGACCAGGTCTCCTGGGGCATGTACATCGCCAACTTCACCTACCTCGTCGGCATGGCGGCGGCCGCGGTGATGCTGGTGATCCCGGTCTACATCTACCGGCGCCACGAGCTGCACGACCTGGTGATCTTCGGCGAGCTGCTGGCCGTCGCGGTGATCTTCATGTGCCTGGCGTTCGTGACGGTCGACCTCGGCCGGCCGGATCGGTTCATGCACCTGTTCCTGCGCCTCAACTTCCCGGTCTCGATGCTGAGCTGGGACGTGATCGTGCTGAACGTCTACCTGCTGCTGAACCTGCACATCTGCGGCTACCTGATCTACTGCGCCTACCGACGGAAGAAGCCGGCGCGGGCCTTCTACATCCCGTTCGTCTTCATCGCGATCGTGTGGGCGTTCAGCATCCACACCGTCACCGCGTTCCTCTACGTCGGCCTCGGCAGCCGGCCGTTCTGGAACTCGGCGATCATCGCGCCGCGGTTCCTGGCCTCGGCGTTCGCCGCCGGCCCGGCGTTCATCATCCTGACGCTGCAGGTGATCCGGCGCTTCACCGGCTACCGCATCACCGACGAGGCGCTGCGCATCCTCAAGGGGATCGTGACCGTCGCGCTGACGATCAACATGTTCCTGCTCGGCTGCGAGCTGTTCGTCGAGTTCTACACCGGCTCGACGCACGCGGTGTCGATGCACTACCTGTTCTTCGGTCTGCACGGCTACGACGCGTTGGTGCCGTGGATCTGGACCGCGGTGGCGCTCAACAGCGCCGCGCTGGTGGTGCTCTACACGCCCGCGTCGCGGCGCATCTGGGTGATGGACCTCGCCTGCGTGGCGATGATCGTCGGCATCTGGATCGAGAAGGGCATGGGCCTGATCGTCCCGGCGTTCATCCCCTCACCGCTCGGCGAGGTGGTCGAATACCTGCCGACCTGGAACGAGACCCTGGTCTGCCTGGGCATCTGGGCGGCCGGCCTGCTGGTCTACACGATCCTGGTGCGCGTCACCGTGCCGGTCCTGAAGGGGGACCTGGTCCACGAGGAGGCCGCCACCGGAACCGACCGCGTCGCGCGATCCGCCGACCGAACGCAATCCGCCCGGGTCGAGGGAGCGCCCGGTTCGGCCTGACTGCTTCCACGACTCCCGCACGCGTGCCCACGAAACCCGTCCCGAGACCGAACATGAAACCGAGAGCCATGCTGTTCGGCGCGTTCTGCGCGCTGATCGCGTCTCCCGCGCTGCTGGCCCAGGCCATCGTGCCGGCGGAGCTCAGCGCCAAGTCCAAGGAGTGCATCGACTGCCACAAGAAGACCGATGTGGTCATCTACCAGCAATGGGGTGACAGCAAGCACTACCGCGCCAACGTCGGCTGCTACGAGTGCCACGCCGCCGAGGCCTCCGACGTCGACGCGATGACCCACTACGGGCACACCATCGCGATCCTGGTGACCCCGAAGGATTGCTCGCGCTGCCACTCCAAGGAGACCGCGGAGTTCGCGGCGTCCCACCACTCGAAAGGTGGGCGCATCCTCGGCTCGCTCGACAACCGGCTGGCCGAGATCGTCGAAGGCAATGCGGCCTTCCACACCCCGGGCTTCGAGCACGGCAACTCGGCCGCGGCGGTCAACGGCTGCTGGCAGTGCCACGGCTCGGAGATCAAGGTGCTGGCCGGCGGCAAGCTGGATCCCGCGACCTATCCCAACAGCGGCATCGGCCGGATCAACCCGGACGGCTCCGAGGGCTCCTGCAATGCGTGCCACACGCGGCACGAGTTCTCCGCGGCCCAGGCCCGGCACCCGGACACCTGCGGCAAGTGCCACCTCGGTCCCGACCACCCGCAGAAGGAGATCTACGAGGAGTCGAAGCACGGCATCCTGTTCTTCTCCAACCAGCACAAGATGAACCTCGAGTCCGACAAGTGGATCGTCGGCGAGGACTACTGGGCCGCGCCGACCTGCGCGACCTGCCACATGTCGGCCACCAAGAACCAGGCGGTGACGCACGACATCGGCATGCGGATCTCCTGGAACAACCGGCCGGTGCTGTCGATCCGCCCCGAGCAGTCGGACGCCAAGATGGGGCTGCCCGGCGCGGACGTGCCGTGGCAGGTGCGGCGCAACAACATGCAGGACGTGTGCGCGCACTGTCACTCCAAGCAGTGGGTCGACAACTTCTACGTGCAGTACGACGGATTGGTCGAGCTGTACAACGAGAAGTACGGCAAGCCGGGCGCGGAGCTCTACGAGTTGGCCAAGCCGCTCCGCCACAACCCCGAGACCTTCGGCAACGAGATCGACTACGTGTGGTTCGAGCTGTGGCACCACGAAGGTCGCCGCGCTCGGCACGGCGCCGCGATGATGGCGCCGGACTACACGCACTGGCACGGTACCTACGAGCTGGCAAGGAACTGGTATGGCGAGTACGTCCCGTTGCTGGAGGAACTGATCCACGACGGCCGCGGTTCGGACGATCCGGAGCAGAAGGCGCACGCCGAGAAGCTCCACGCCAAGCTGGAGGAGGTTCTCAACAGCGACCACCACAAGTGGTTCCTGGGCAAGATGGACCCCGAGGAGAAGGCCCGCCGCGCCAAGGCCGCGGAGGAGTTCAAGAAGCGCTACTCGAAGTGACCCCTGCGCGGGATCCGCACCCATGACCGCACCCGACACCGTCGACGGCCTCGCCGCCGCTCTCGAACTCGAAGCAGAGGGCCGCACCGCGCTGCAGCAGCACGCGGCCGCGGTCGGCGCAGCCGCACGGCAGCGGCTCGGCGGCTTCGACGCCGCGCGCCTCGATGCGCTGTTGGCCGACGGCCAGGCGGTGCGCTTCCCGACCCGGCTCTGTTTCGACGAGGGCCCCCTGCAACCCGGCGAGTTCGCGGTGGCCCTGCCGGTCGGCGAGGCGGCCGCGGACGGCTTCGTGGTCTTCGTGCATCCCTACTTCCGCGACCGGGTCGACGCGCTGCCCTACCTGGTGCCCTACCACCTGGTCAGCGTGAACTACGGCGAGACGGCGACCCCGGAGGCTGCCGAGGCCTTCGGCGCGGCGCTGCTGGGCATCTCGGTCGAGGCCTACTACGCCGGGGTCTCGGCGTTCGCCGACGAGCTGGAGGTGATGGGGCGGCTCGGCATGCCTGGGACGGACGTCTGCGCGAGTTCCTGCGGCGGCTCCTGCGGTTGCTGATCGAGGGTGGGCGGGGCGAGGTCCGGGCCGGGGATTCTGCGAGTACTGTCACCCGATCGCGCAACCCGCGCCCCCGGATCCCGATCCCCGCACCATGCAATCCCTCGGCCTCGTCGCTCTCCCACTCCTCGCCGTCGCACCGCTCGCCACCTGCGGCTCGTGCACGGTCTCCTCGTCGACCTGGAGCATCAACGGCATCCGCTCCGACATGGAGGTCCACGAGGTGGTGCTGGAGGAGGCACTCACCCTGGAGGCTGGCGACACCGTCGACGTCGCCACGCCCTTCGGCGCGATCGAGGTGACGGTCGCCGATGACGACTTCGGAGTGGTCGCGACCGTGAAGGGCTATGGGGAGGACGCCGAGGAGGCCCGGCAGCGGGCCGAGGCGGTGCGGTTGGTGAGCGAGCGCATCGGCTCGGCGCTGAGCTTACGCGCGGCCAATGAGAACGGCTCGGAGTTGGAGAAGGTCGGCATCGCATTCGTGGTCCGCGTGCCTGCCGGGGTGGCCGTGCACGCCGACAGTTCATCCGGAGGAGTCGCCTTGCGAGGCGCCCTCGGCGACGTCCACGCCGAGAGCGGCTTCGGTGCGCTTACGGTGGAGGGGGCGCGCGGTGCGCTGCGGCTCGACACCAGCAGCGGTGGGGTGCGGGTGGTCGACGTCGAAGGCGGCCGTGCAGATATCGAGTCGGGCTTCGGCGGCCTGGTGCTCCATCGCTGCTCGTTCGAGGCCTGCATCGTGCAGACCCAGAGCGGCTCGGTGCGCCTCGACGACGTCCGTGCCGACACCGCCTCGATCGGCTCCGGCTTCGGCTCGCTCTCCCTCACACGGTGCGAATTCGCCGAGACCTGCACCGTCGACACCAGCTCCGGCCAGGTCGTCCTCCGCAACGTCACCGCTGCGGCGCTCGAGATCGAGTCGGGCTTCGGCGCGGTCACCCTCACCGACTGCCGCGGCGATCTCGATGCCGACACGTCGAGTGGTGCGGTCCGGATCGATCGCCACGAAGGTCGCCGCCTGCGCCTGCACAGCGGCTTCGGCGGCCTGACCGCGAAGGGCGTGTTCCACGCGGTCGACCTCGACAGCAGCAGCGGCGCGCTGAGCGTGACCGCGCTGCCCGGCTCGAGCGTGGCCGAGGATTGGCACCTCGCCAGCGGCTTCGGTTCGGTGCAACTCACGCTGCCCGCGGAACTGGCTTGCGATGTCGCGATGCGCACCAGCTTCGGCAAGGTGTCGACCGATCTGCCGCTGAACCTGTCGAGAGGGACCGCCGATGGCGAGAGCAGCGACGCGGCGGGGGCCCTGAACGGCGGCGGGCACCGGGTGGTGCTGCGGTCGAGTTCCGGTTCGGTGCGGTTGACCGGCCGGTGAGGACGGGCGGGAGAGCGGTGACGGGGACCCGCGGCGGGACGATTCTCTGCCGGGCGCGCAAATCCCTGGGCGTCGCGTGATCGCTGGGGGTGGCCGGGGCCAGGACCCGGCGAAGGAACCGACCCATGCGCACCCGTAGCTGCCCGATCCGTCTCACGATCGTCACCCTCGCCGTCTCCCTGCCACTCGCCGCCCAGCGCACGTTGCGCAGTCACGACGGCGCCAACCCGACCGGTTACCTCGGCTTCGCGGTCGCGGACGTCGGCGACGTCGACCGGGACGGCGTCGGGGACTACGCGATCGGCGAGTCGAACTACTCCGATCCGGTGAGTGCTGGGCGCGGGCGGGTCGAGATCCGCTCGGGGGCGACTGGCAACGTCCTGCGGAGCTGGCTCGGACCGAGAGCCGGATCCCGATTCGGCTGGTCGATCGCCGGGGTGGGCGACATCGACCGCGACGGCGTTCCGGACCTCGTGGTCGGTGCCCCGTTCGACGACTCCGCCGGGTTCCAGGCCGGCTCGGTCACCGCCCTGTCGGGGGGGCGCGGCTTCACGCTGTGGCAGTTCCACGGCGAGGGCGGCGACGGCTCGCTGCGCAACGGTCTTCCGGTGCGCTACGGCAGCCGCTGTGGCACCTCGGTGGTCGGGCTGGACGACATCGACGGCGACGGCTTGCCCGACGTCGCGGTGGGTGGGCCTTCGACCTCGGTCCATTCGGGGCGGGGCAGCCTTCCTCGGGTCTGGCTCGTCGACAGCCTGAACGGTGCCGTGCTCGCGCAGACCAGCGGGCTGGCGGAGTTCGGCCATTCGCTGGCCGCGTTGCCCGACGTCAATGGCGATGGCAAGCGCGACCTCGCGATCGGCGCTCCTGCCGCCAACTCGGATCAGCTGGCAGGTGCCGGCCGGATCCTGATCGCCTCGCTGGTCGGCGTGGTCCGTCCGACGTTCGACGTGCTGATGGAGATCCAGGGCGACCAGGTGTCGGGCAACCTCGGCCGGAGCCTCGCCTGTCCGGGTGATCTGAACGGCGATGGCTTCCCGGAACTCATCTGCCACGGTGGACTGCAGGACGAGATCCAGGCCAACGCGCCAGCCCGGGTCGAGGTCTACTCGCTTCGCGACGGCAGCCTGCTCCGCGACCACGGCGCCTACGACGGCATCACCCGCTATGGCCGGGCCCTCGCCGCGATCGGCGACCTCGACGGCGATGGCGTGTCGGAGTATGCGGTCGGCGCCGACCGTGCGGCGAACAACGACGGACTCATCGACGTGTTCGACGGCGCGACCGGCGCGAGGCGGCAGCGGATCCTCGGCCAGAATGGCGAGCGCCTCGGCTTCGCGCTGGCCGGCATCGGCGACCAGGACCAGGACGGCCGCCGCGAGCTGCTCACCGGCGCGGTGTTCGGTAGCACCAACGCGCTGCACGCCGGCCACGCCCGCGTCGTCTCGTTCGTCGAGCCGGCCACCATCTGGTCGTTCGGCCCCACCTGCGGCGCCACGGTCGGCAACGTCCGCCTCACCAGCAATGGCAGCGGCGCCGTAGGCACCACCTTCCGCCTGCGCTCCGGCGGCTACATCCTGCCGACCAACGGCATCCTGCTGGTGGGCTTCTCCAACAGCACCTGGGCCGGCGGCGCCCTGCCGTTCCCACTACAGGTCGTCGGCTCGCCCTGCCAGCTCCTCGTGAGCCCCGACATCGACATCGCGCTCACCTCCCGCCGCGTCCCCAACCAGCCGCTCTACGAGACGGTGTTCGACCTGCGCCTGCCCACCGGTCCCCGCGTGCACGGCCAGGAGCTGTTCTTCCAGTTCCTGTCCCTCGAGCGGTTCGCGCCAGCGGGCTTCTCGACGACCAATGGGGTCGGGCTGCGGATCGGTGGGTGAGGGTGAGTTTTTCCAACTGGTGCCAGGCACCGGTTGGAAAGACTTGGGTGCTGCGGTGTGCGTTCCATGGTCCTCTTCCGATCTGCGGACGAGCCGGCCATGATGCCGGACCTCGGGAGATCGGTCCGCCCCTCGCCGCCATGCGCTACGACGTCTTCATCAGCTACGCCACGCGGGATCGGGAGTGGGTGCAGTTCCTGGTCGACAACCTGCGGCTCTGCGACCTCAGGGTGTTCTTCGACGCCGAGGGCATCGCGCCGGGGATGGTCTGGACGCCGGCACTCGAGCAGGCGCTGCGCGACTCGCGCCACGTGGTCCTGGTCGTCAGCCCGGCGTCGCTGGCCTCGGGTTGGGTCGGCGAGGAGGTCTACGCCGCGCTGCGTCGGGCGGTGGAGGGGAAGGTCGCGATCCACCCGCTCGAGCTGTTCCCGGTCACGGCGGCGGGCCACGCCGACCTGCCGGACTTCGTGGCGAACCGGCAGGTGCTCTCGGTCTTCGCGGACAGCGGCGACTGGTTCGGCAGACTGGCGAAGGCGCTGAAGGGCGCGAGCTACCAGCCGCCGGGCGGACTCGCTGCATATCCCGCGGTGTCGGCTTACGGCGACCCCGGGTTCCGCAACGACCTGGTGGCGCTCGGCGTGACCGTCTGCGAGACGGCGCGCGACCGCATCGCCCTGGCCTCCGCGTGCGGCCTGCAGCCCCACAACGTGCTCGCGGCGTTGCCCAACCATCCGCTGGCCGTCTCCGCGGCCCTCGAGCGCATGCGGCAGGCCAACACCTGGAACGCCGCGGCGGAGCGCTTCCTGGGTGTGCTCGACGAATTGGGAGTCGCGACGGACGCGGCGTCGGCCCTGCGAGCCCGACTCCGTGCACTCACCGATCCCGCGACCGACCAGGAATCCCTGATCGAGCGCTTCCTCGTCGATGTCGCGGAGGTCCACGGCAAGGCGTTGGTCCACTTCGGCCGCAAGGCTGCAACCGACGACCTGGAGACGATGTGGGTCGAGCTACGTGTCGGGGGCGTGGGGACGTCGTTGGCGCGCGCCGAGAGCCGTCGAGGTGCGGGCAAGGGCAAGGGCAAGCGCCGCGGCCTGCTCCTGGAAGACCTGCTCGATCCTGAGACCTTCGAGTCGGAGTCTTCGATGCCGAAGCGCTGGCTACTCCGCGGCGATCCGGGTTCCGGCAAGACCACACTGCTGCGCCGCTTCGCCGCCCGCCTCGCCAGCAACCCCGAGCGCCGCTTCGTGCCGGTCTTCGTCGAGCTGCCCCGGCTGATCGCCTCGGGGAAGACGCTCGCGGGCCTGCTCGACGAGGACTACTCCGGCGGCGGCTTCGAAGGCCTCGGCGCCGAGATCGAGGCGCTCGGCGAGCGCAGGGAACTGCTGGTGCTCCTCGACGGGCTCGACGAGGTGCGCCGCGAGGACCAGCACCGTGTCGACATCGTCGTGCGCAACCAGCTCCGCTCCTGGCCCAACGCTACGTGGGTGGTCGCCACCCGCCGCATCGGTGCCGAGGGCTGCGACCTCGCCAAGCTCGGCTTCCGAGACGTCGACCTGCTGCCGCTCGATACCGAGCGCAAGCTTGACTTCCTGGAAGCGTGGTTCGCGAGTGCTCCGTGGGGCGACGGTTCGACGCTGGACGCAGCCAGCGCCGTGCAGCGCATCGAGAGTGTCGAGTCGCTGAAGCGGCTCAGCGATTGCCCGCTGTACCTCACGCTGTTCGCCTTGCTGCTGGAGAACGACACAGACCTCAGCCGGCTGAATCGTCCGCTGGCCCTGCACGAGGAGGTGTTCGAGCTGCTGTGCGAGGGCCTGCACCGACCCGGCGGCCGACCGATGCCGGATAAGCTCGGCGGGCGTCGGCTGCTCGCGGCGATCGCGCACGCGATGACCGAAGAGGATCTGGTGGCCGCCATGCCCGACGAGATCGAGCTGCTGATCGGCGCGCATTGTGCCGACGCGTGGCGGGCCATCGAGGACTGCGGCGCGTGGCGGGGTGACAAGCGGAAGTTCTTGGAGGAGCAGGCGCGGTGCACCTCGATCCTCGCGGCCCATGACGGGGAACGGTCGGAGACCGAGGGGTTCGGCAGGCTACGCCGACGGCCCTGGCGCTTCTGGCACAAGAGCTTCCGGGAGGCTCTGACTGCGGCGGACCTGCAGGAGCGGAGCGAGGACGAACTCCTGGAGCGGGCCGCGAAGATCGGCGACGACGCCGGCCGCTGGGCCGAGCCCTTCGCATTGTTCCTCAGCGGGTTGGACGACGAGATCGCGCTGGGTGACTGGCTGCGACGCTTCAAGGAGCAGAACGCCAACCTCGCGCTGCGGGCGCTGTCGTCGGTGCGCGATGCGCGTCTGTCGGAGGAGGTGGTGATCGATCTGCTGGGCGCAGTGGACGCCGATGGAGATCGCCGCGAGACGGCGTTCCGCGACGTGCTCCAGCTCGTCGGTGGAGATGTCGAGGCGGCGGTTGGAGTGATCGAGCGGCTGGTCGATCTACAGTTGGAGCAGGACTGGAACGGCCAGGAGATGTGGTATCTGGACGATGCGCTGGAGGGACTGCTCGCGGCGGAAAGATGTGACGATGCGTTGACGAAGCGGATCGATCGGCTCCGCGGCCGCATCTTGGAGCATCCGCAGCTCGGTGCGCGGCCTGGCAGAGAGGCAGTGGATGGGATGGCTGTGCCTGGGCATCCGGGGGTGGCCTACTGGTGCCGGATCGAAGGTGAGCGGCTGCGGTTTCGGATGGGTTCGCACCCCGCGGACTCGGAGGCCTACTACGACGAGAAGCCGGCACATGACGTGACGATCGCTCGGTCCTTCGAGATCGCAGCCGTGGCGGTGACGAACGAGCAGTGGAAGCGGTTCTTGCCGGCGCACGAGTATTCAGAGGGCCTGGCTGACCATCCGGTGGTGGAGGTGAGCTGGTACGACGCGTGGCTGTATTGCCGCTGGCTCGGTGCGCGATTGCCGACGGAGGCGGAGTGGGAGTGCTCGGCGCGGGGTGGCGAGGCGACTCGCTACTCCTTTGGGGACGACGCGGCGAGGCTGGCTGAGCACGGTTGGTTCGACGCCAACTCACGTCGCGAGTTGCACGCGGTCGCGCAGAAGCAACCGAATCCCTACGGCCTGTACGATGTGCACGGCAACGTGTACGAGTGGTGCCATGACCGCTGGCACGACGGCTACGCGGGCGCACCAACGGATGGTAGGGCTTGGGAGAACGATGGCTCGACCAACCGCGTGGTCCGGGGCGGGTCGTTCGGGGACGACGCCGGGGGGTGCCGGTCTGCGTTCCGCTTCGACGGGCCCCCGTCGGACCGCTTCGTCGCCCTCGGCTTCCGCCCCGCCAGGTTCGTCACGGAGTGACTTCACCACCTCACCCCGTACCCACCGCCGCCCGCGGCAAGGCGAAGCCGGCCGCGAGCGGGCAGGAGCTCTGAGTCCTCGCGTCTGCACTCAGCCAGCCTCGCCTCGCACCCCCTTCGCCCCCAACGCCCCGCGCACACCCGAGCCCGCCGCAGGCGGCGAGGGATGTGCCCGCGCGGCCCGGCGCCAGCCGTGGCCCCGCCGCGCTCCACCCGCACTCGAACAGAGCACTGCCGTCCCGGCCACTCCACCCTTCACCCGGCCGCCCATCACCCCCATGATGCCGCAGCCTTGGAGAGCCATCCCGAGAACCCCGCGCCGCGCCTCTTCGTCAACTACCGCCAGGCCGACACCGGACCGGTCGCGGCGCGGCTGGTCTACGAACTCCAGCAGGTCCTCGAAGGCGATCAGGTCTTCATCGACAAGCAAGGCATCGAGCCCGGCGAGGACTGGCGAGCACGCTTGGCGGAGGAGCTCAGTCGTTGCTCGGTCTTCCTCTGCCTGATCGGGCCGAATTGGTTCACGGCGGGCGCGCATCACCGGCCGCGCCTCGACGAGCCGGACGATCCGGTCCGCACCGAGATCGAGATTGCGCTCGCGCGCCAGGCCTCGGGGCTGAAGCTGATTCCGGTGATCGTGGACCCAGCGGCCTACCCGGAGGAGGCGGCACTGCCCGAGAGCATCCGCGGGTTGACGTCGGTCCACGGATTCGTCGTCGACGCGGGCGACAACTCCGATTGGATCCGGTCGTTCGAGAAGATCGTCGGGATCCTTCGCACGCGAGGCTTCCGGTTCCGGGAGGCCGAAGGCAAGCTCCGCGCCGGGATGCGGTTCGGAGACCGCTACGAACTCGGGGAACAGATCGGCCACGGCGGCTTCAGCAGCGTATGGCGGGCGACGGACTCGAACCGCGGCACCGATGTCGCGCTGAAGTTCCTTCATCCGCACCTGCACGACGTCGAGCACCGTCGCGCGCAGTTCGATCGTGGCTGCGAAGCGCTGCTCCGGTTCGGTGATCAGCCGTTCATCCTCCGGGCTCTCGCCGACGTTTCGGTGGAGCAAGGACATCGCTACTACCCGACCGAACTCTGCCCACGGGGCGATCTGCGGCAGGCACTGTCGCGCGACGAGATCGGGATCCCGGATGCGATGGAACTGCTGCGCCAGGCAGCCGAGGTGCTGGATGCCTTGGCCGACCGGGGCCACTGCCACGGCGACGTGAAGCCCGCAAACATCCTGATTGGCGAGGATGGCGAGGCGCGTCTCTCCGACTTCGATCTGGACGAGGCTGGCGACGAGTCCAGGGCGGTCACCCAGGTGGCGGGCGACTTCTTGTTCGGGGCGCCCGAAGTGCTCTATGGCGCAGCGCCGCCCTCGCATCGAGGAGACATCTACTCGCTCGCCAAGACCGCGGCGTTCGTGTTGAACGGCGGGAAGGACTTGCGGGCGTTTGCCGATGGCTTGGATCAGCAGATCGAGTCGACGGGGTTGCAAGGATCTGCGGCAGAGATGCTGCGGCGGGGACTCTCACGAGAGCCTGCCCAGCGTCCGAATTCGGCCGTCGATCTGATCGTTGGGTTGCTGTGCGTCTCGAGTCCCACTCCGACTACTTCCCATCTGCCGCCGACAGGCCCAGGGAGCTCGCCTGCAGAGAACGAGGTGCCGGCTGGTCGGGGTTGGCGAAGAACGCCGGCGCTGCTCGCTGCTCTCGCGTTGGTCGTCGTCACGTGGACTCTCGTGGAGTTCGTGCAGGAGTGGGAAGCGCGCAGAGCATGGGAGGACGCGGTCAGCTCGCTTGGCGAGCAGATCCACGCGCAGCTTCGACAGCCCTGGAACGCGGAGGCGATGTGGGGCCTTACCCAGCAGGTGGATGCGCTCCGCAGCCGGGGGGATCGAGTGGCGGTGCGGCTCGAATCGGTGAAGAACCTGGAGGCCCTCGTCTTCAGCCACGAGGAGTTGGGTGACCGGCCGAGTCGGCAAGCAGTGGAGATGTTTACCGTCCCAGGGCATTCGGAAGCGAAGTATTGGTGCCGGATCGAGGGCGACGACCTGCGGTTCCGGATGGGGTCGAAGGAAGCGGACTCGGAGGCCTTCGAAGACGAGTTTCTAGCGGACCACGTGACGATCGCGCGGTCCTTCGAGATCGCGGCCGTGGAAGTGACGAACGAGCAGTGGAAGCGGTTCTTGCCGGCGCACGAGTATCCGGAGGTCCTCGCTGACCATCCTGTGGTGAAGGTGAGCTGGTACGACGCGTGGCTGTATTGCCGCTGGCTCGGTGCGCGACTGCCGACGGAGGCGGAGTGGGAGTGTGCGGCGCGAGGCGGCACCACGACGGAGTATTGGTCGGGCAACGAGCCGGCAGATCTCGCACGCGTCGGTTGGTTCGATCAGAACTCCAACGGCCAACTCCAGCAGGTGGGCCAGAAGCCCGCCAACGCGTTCGGCCTGCACGACGTGCACGGCAACGTGTGGGAGTGGTGCCAGGACAAATGGCACAGCAACTACGCGGGCGCCCCAACGGATGGTAGGGCCTGGGAAGGAGGTGGCTCGGCCGACCGTGTGGTCCGGGGCGGGTCGTTCGTGTACGGCGCCGGGCTCTGCCGGTCTGCGTCCCGCGGCAGGCTCCAGCCCGGCGGCCGCGACGTCCTCCTCGGCTTCCGCCCCGCCAGGTTCGTCACGGAGTGACTTCACCACTTCACTCCGTATCCACCGCCGCCCGCGGCAAGGCGAAGCCAGCCGCAAGCGGGCATGAGCTCTCGGGCCTGAACTCTCCGCCTGAACAGCGCCGTCGCCTCAGCAGGCAACCGGCCTCGCCTCGCACCCCCTTCGCCCACAACGCCCCGCGCACACCCGAGCCAGCCGCAGGCGGCGAAGGATGTGCCCGCGCGGCCCGGCGCCAGCCGAGGCCGCGCCGCCGGCCGCCCTCGCCCGAACAAGCCACTGCCACGCCCCGAACACCGCACCAAGAAAGGCGCGGACCCCGGGAGGCTCGAGCCCCGGCAGCAACCTGCCAGAACCCTACGACCCCCGAGGTCCGCTCACTGTTCCGCCCGGGTTACCCCGGGCGCGGACGGTCGGGCGGTTCGTCACGGAGCACTGCGTCGCGGTCGGGGATCACTCCACCGAGCGCGGCGGTCGGGCTGTGCGCAGGCGAGACTGCGCGGTCGAGACGAGCTGGCGGGGCGGAAGCCGAGGTTGACGTTGCGGTTGGAGGGGTGCCTGTCGTTGCGGTACGCAGACCGGCACCTCCTGGCGTCGTTCTCGAACGACCCGCCCCGGACCACACGGTTGGTCGAGCCGGAGCCCGGCCGCACGGAGGGTGTATGGCAGTGTTCTGTTCAGTGGGCAGCTCCATCCGCAGCTCGGCGAGCACGCGGCGTCGCAGCCGCAGCGAGTCGGCCTGGCGGATGTGCTCGATCACCGCGGCGACCGCGCGGATGAAGCGGTCTTCGTCGATCCGGCCGGCGCGCAGTTCGGCCTTCAACCAGCGCAGGCGCCAGCGGAAGCGGCGGAGCGTGGCGGGCTTGACGCGGAGGGTGTGCGGGAACACGTGGAAGCCGAGGAAGTGCAGGCCGTCGCAAACGGGCGCCAACCGGGTCGCCGCCGGTTTCAGGGTGAGGTCGAGGACCTCGTGCAGATAGGACTCCACCTGGTGCTTCGCGGCCCACAACCACGCCTTGTCGTCTGCGAACAGCGCGAAGTCGTCCAGGTAACGCAGGTAGCCGGGCACGCGGAGTTGCTCCTTCACGAAGTGGTCGAGGCGGTCGAGCACCACGTTGGCGAACCACTGGCTGGTGAGGCTGCCGATCGGCAGGCCGCGGGAGGAGGTCGCAGCACCCGGACCGCGGACGATGCGCTCACACAGGCGGAGCGTGCACCGGTCCTTCACCAGCCGGGCGAGGGTGTCGAGCACCACGTCGTGGCGCAGCGAGTCGAAGAACGCGCGGACGTCGAGCTTCAGCGCATGGCGATACCGGCGGGTGAAGGCCTGCGCGCGTCGGAGTGCCGCGTGCGTGCCCCTGCCCGGCCGGCAGGCGAACGAGTCGTCGATCATCCGTCGCTCGAGCACCGGCTGCAGCGGTGCGATCAGTGCGTGGTGCACGACACGGTCGCGGAACGGCACCGCGGTGATGGTGCGGCGTTTGGGGTCGTGGATCACGAACTGGCGGGTGGGGGCAGGTCGCCACGTATCGGCCAACAGCTCGCGCTCCAGTTGCAGCGCCTCGGGCTCGAGCCGCTCCAGGAAGCTCGCGACCGAGTGGCCCGAGCGCTTGCCGCGCGCCGCGCGTTTGGCGGCGACGTAGAGTGCGTCGAACGCGGCGATCTGCGGCCAGAGTCCGCCGGCGCGTCTCATGAGGCGTCTCCCTGTCCGGCGAGTCGCGTGCGCCAGCCATGGAGCATCCGGCCGATCTCGTCGAGCCGGCGCACGGCGCCTTCGAAGTGACTTCGCGAGCAGGCGTTCGCGGCCCTCGAGATGCGGAACAGGTGGCGGGTTCGTTCCAGGGCGAGATTCACGTGCACGAGTCGTTCGAGTCGGCCACGCCGCTGGTAGCGGGCCTGCACCAGTTCGTCGAGCACGTCCAGCGCCAGCGCTTCGATCCGCGCGGTGAGCGCGAGGCGGAATGGCTTGGGCCAACGCGAGCTGCGTTGGAACAGCCAGGCGGCGTATTGCTCGGCGTGCTCCAGGACGGTCAGTTCGGGCGCGGCCTCGCGCGGGCCGGGGCGAGGGGAGGGCGTCGTCACGAGGCCTCCCCGGGGGTGGGCTCGGCCTGGATCACGAGGTTGATCAGCGCTTCGCCGTGGCGGTCGGCGGTGGCGGGGCCGATGCCGGGGATGGAGCGCAGGGCGCCGAGGGTGGTGGGCTGTCTGGTGGCGATGTCAGCCAGGACCGAGTTCCGCAGCACGACGTAGGCCGGCACGCCGAGGTCGTGCGCGGTCCGGGTGCGCCACGCGCAGAGGCGCTCGTAGAGCGGCTGCGCGGAGGAATCGATCACCAGGTCTTCGCCGCGGTGGCGCGTTCGCTGCTGCTGCGGTGGCGCTGGAATGGGTGAGTCGGTTCGCTGTGCGGTGGGGACGGATTGCAGCACGGAACGCGGCCGGGTCTCCACCTCGCGAGCCGGCGCGCCGCTGCGCCTCCGCAGGGTGACGAACACCGCGAACACCGGCGGTCCGTCGGCCATCGGCACGATGTGTTCGTGCGCGGTGAGCACGTCGTGCTGCTCGCAGAGCGCGGCGAGGGCGCTGGTGTCGAACTCCTGCGAGTCAGGATCGAAGCGCAGTGTGAGCAGGGTGGCGCGCAGGCCCGGGGTGGTTGCTGAATCCATGCCCCCTACCCACCGCCCGTGCCCTCATCAACACCAGCCGTCAAGGAGGACCTGGGATCGAGTGCGAAGACTCCAGTGCAGACTCGAGCGGGCTACGCCACGCCCGGGTCGGTGCGGCGAGGCAGTGAAGTGGTGAAGTCACTCCGCAACGAAACTGGCGGGGCGGAAGCCGAGGTAGTCGCGGCGGGCGGAGGGGAGCCCGCCGTTGCGGAACGCAGACCGGCACCTCCCGGCGTCGACGCCGAACGACCCGCCCCGGACCACACGGTGGGGCGAGCCGCCTTCTTCCCAGGCCCTACAATCCGTTGGGGCACCCTGGTAGTCGCCGTGAAAGTTGTCCTGGCACCACTCCCACACGTTGCCGTGCACGTCGTGCAGGCCGAACGCGTTGGCCGACTTTTGGCCCACCTGCTGGAGCTGGCCCGCGGAGTTCTCCTTGAACCAACCGACGCGCGCGAGATCCGCCGTCTCATTGCCCGACCAGTACTCCGTCGTGGTGCCTGCTCGGCAGGCGTACTCCCACATCGCTTCGCTCGGGAGCTGCAGGCCGGCCCATTCGCAGAAGGCCCGTGCGTCGTTCCAAGACACATGAGTCACCGGCTGCTGCGCCCCGTTCACCGCCCGATCCTTGAAGCTCTCGGGTGGCTCGTGACCTGTGTCTTCGCAGAATCGGCGGTACTGCTCGTTGGTTACTGGAGTCGTTGCCAGCCAGAAGCCAGGGATGTCGACGGTGTGGATCGGCGCCTCGTCACCATATCGATCGCTACCCATCTCGAAACGACCGCCAGGAATCTGCGCCAGCACGATTCCGGTGGCTTGGTGGATTTGGTGCACCGGCTGGTGGCCGGGGCTCGACAGAGTCGAGGTGGAACCTGCGAGCGCCTCGGTTGGTGACACGTCGGCGGGCTCCTCTCCGAGGAGGCGCAGGCACGACATGGCTTCTGCTCGCGCCGCCGGGCCCCCGGCCTCCAGGGCCGAGCGGAAGGGCGTCGGGTCGGGCTCCGGTGCCTCTTCGATGCAGTCCCTGTTCAGATCGCGCGCCGCGCCGAAGCTCTGGCTAAGGACCACCTGCTCGAACAGGCGTCGGAACAGCTTCCGTCCACCTTGGGCAACGAGCAGCAGCGTGACCTCTTCCCACCAGCTCCGGCCGTAGTGGCTCACGAGGTCTTGCAGCGCTTCGCGCTCGGCGTCGGCACTCATCGCATCGCGGAACTCTTCGAGAATCGCCCGCGTCGCGAGGTGCTCCTGGAAGCCGAGGTGCAGGAAGCCGAAGGCATCGCCCGACCAACCGGTCAACAGCCCGCTGCGGTCGCGGATCTCATCGAGGAAGCTCCCGGCGTCCGCGCTGATCCTCGCGCGGCGCAGCGCTGCGGCGAGGACCGGCTGGAGGTCGGCGCGCGACATCCGGGCGGTCTCGGCGCGGTGCATGTGCAGGGCGACGGCCTGCAGGACCTTCTGGGCATCCTGCGGCTTCCAGGGGAGCTGCATTGGCGTGCGCTTGCGCCAGAGGTCGAGCAGGGTGGCGAGGCAGTCGTCGTAGAGCTCGACCCGGGCCTCCGGCAGGATCCGACCGTGGTCGCGGTGCACGAGGCAGATCACGGTCAGCAGCAGCGGGTTGGCCGCCATCTCGTTGATGCGGATCGAGCGGGTGGCGGTCACCTGGAGTCGTTCGATCAGGTCCGTGGCCGGGTCTTCGGCCAGGCCGGTACCCGGGGCGGTCTCGGCGCGGGTCTCGACGATGCGGTACCAGCGCCGCACGAACTCGGCGATCTCCGGGTTGCCGAGTGGTCGGAGGTGGAGTTCGAGGAAGTCGTCGTCGAAGCGGACGGGTCCCGCGTAGCCGGCGTAGCGGCAGGTGACGGCGAACCAGCTCCGGGTGTCGCGGGCGTGCAGCCGTTGGATCCAACGTGCCGTGGCCTCGCGGTGGGCGGCGGGCACCTCGTCGAGACCGTCGAAGAGGTAGAGCAGGCGGTGTTCGCCCGAGAGGAGCAGCTCGGCTTCTTCGGGGGTGACACCGGTGGCGCTGTCGAGCTGTGCGGCGGCGCGCTGGAGCAGGGCGATGGGGTACTCCTGGTCCAGGTCGTCGGGTTGCAGGTAGCGGAGCGGCAGGAAGACCGGGAGGACGTCGGCGGGGAGTTCGAGTTCGGCCGGGCCATGGCCGTCGAGAACGCAGGTGCGGGCCATCCGGCGGAGCTGGGTAGTCTTGCCAGCTCCCGGGTCGCCGAGGATCACCAGCCCGCGCGCCTTGCGGTGCTGGCTCGCGGTGCGGAAGGCGAGCGCGAGCGGTGTCTCGCGCGATCTGTCGTGGAGCTTCGGGTCTTCGCGGGCTTCCGCGGCGGAGGCGTACTCGAGTTCCCGCTCGAGGTTCACCACCGCGCGGAGCGGGACGAAGAGTTCGTCGAGCAGCAGCGGCACGCGGACCGAGCGGGGGAAGCCGACCAGATCGAGTTCGGCGTGGCTCTGGAGGACATGCTCGCGGTAGTGCAGCAGGTGGGGGTGAGCGCCCCTTGTCGGTGCAGTTCGTTGCGCAGTCGCGGAGTCCTGGCGGGATTCCCAGTCACGGATGGCCTGCACGACCTTGGCGGGCAGATCGCGGTCGGTGAAGGGAGTCGGCTGCAGATCGTCGTTCCGGATGCGCTGCTTGAACGCTTCGAGCTGCTGATAGCGGCTGGGCCAGTCGGCGCCGTCGTCGACGTTGCGTTGCGGGCCCTCCGGGTAGAGCGGGTGGTGGGCAGGGTCGATCAGGAAGACGAGGCGCGGGATCTGGAGGCGCTTGGCGTCGTCGTACTCCAGTTCGACGTAGCTTCGCGTTTCGCCTGGCGGTGACTCGCCGTAGCGGTGGGCGAGCAGGAACAGGACGAGGCAGCAGTGCTGCAGCTTCTCCCGGTCACCTTGTTCCGGGCGGACGGTCTCGGCGGAGAACCGGAACATCGAGACCGCGCGGTAGCCCATGGCCTCGACGAGCTGCGTGACTCGTTCGTGGCGGTCGCGTTGGTCCGCGGCGGTGGAGGAGATGAAGATCGAGCCGCGGTCACCTTGCGGGGGTGGTGTTCGCCTGGGGTGAGGGTGGCGTGGCTTGGGGGGCATGGGGTGGGGTGAGGGGCGCGCGGCTGTGGTGAGGTGGTGAAGTCACTGCGTGGCGAGACTGGCGGGGCGGAAGCCGAGGTCCGCGACGCCGTACGACGGGTGCCCGCCGAGGCGGTACGCAGACCGGCACCTCCGTGCTCCGGACTCGAACGACCCGCCCCGGACCACGCGATCGGGAGAGCCTCCTCCCTCCCAGGCCGTACTATCCGCTGGGGCACCCTCGTAGTCGCCGTGCCAGTTGTCCTGGCACCACTCCCACACGTTGCCGTGCACGTCGTACAGGCCGAACGCGTTGGCGGGCTTCTGGCCCACCTGCTGGAGTCGGCCCGCGGAGTTCTCATCGAACCAACCGACGCGTGCAAGGTCGGCTGTCTCGTTGCCCGACCAGTAATCCATCGTGGTGCCCGCGCGGCAGGCGTACTCCCACATCGCTTCGCTCGGGAGCTGGAGGCCGGCCCACTCGCAGAAGGCGGTGGCGTCTCGCCAGCTCACGTACACCACGGGCTGGTTGGGAGCGTTGAGGGTGCGCTCCTTGAAGCTACGGGGAACCTCGTGGCCGGTCGCCGCACAGAAGCGGCGGTACTGCTCGTTCGTCACAGGCGTTCGGGCGATCCAGAACGCAGGGACGTGGACTTCGTGGATCGGTTGTTCGCGATCGCGTGCGTTACCCCCCATCTGGAACGAACTCGCAGGGATCCGCACCAGGACGATCCCGGTGGACTCATGAACCCTAGTGTGCAGCGCGCGGATGGGTTGGCGGATCCCTGGCCCTCCGATGGTGATCGTCGCGGCTGCTTCGTACGTCTCAGGAGCCGCTTCCCCGAGCATCTGCAACGCCCGCCGTGCCGCCTCCCGCGTCCCCTCGCTCGTACTCTCCAGCGCTGCCCGGAACGGCTCCGCATCCACCTCCGTCGCCTCCTTGAGGCACTGCTCCACCAGCGAAGGATGCGCCGCGAACTGCGCCGTCTTCACCACCTCCTCGAAGAACGGCCCGAACAGCGACACTTCGCCGGTTGCCAGCAGCAACAGGATCACCTCCTGCCACCGGTCCTCGCCGAAGAATTCGGCCAGGCGCTGGAGCCGGTCGCTCGGCCTGCCGAAGATCCGCGCCTTGCAGAATTCCATGTGGATCTGCCGTGCCGCCAGGTACTCCTGGAAGCCGAGGTGCATGAAGCCGAAGACGTCGCCGGAGTACCCGGTGAGCACGCCGCTGTCGTCGCGGACCTCCTCCAGGAACTCGCTCGGCGTGAGTTTTGACTTCACGCGCTCCAATGCGGGAGCGAGGACCTCTTCCAGGTCGGCCGCGGCGAGCCTGGTCTTGCCCGCTTCGTGCATGCTTAGCGCGAGAGGCTGCAGCACCCGCAGGGCCTGGTTGCGGTCGTAGCTGCTGATCCGGCCCTGCTCGTGCTTCCAGTGCTTGCGCCACAGGTCGAGCAGGGAATCGAGGCAGGCCTCGTACAGCTCGGTGCGCGCATCGGGCAGGAGCCGGCCGCGGTCGCGGTGCACCAAGCAGATGATGGTCAACAGCAGCGGATTGGCCGCCATCTCGGCGACGCGAATCGCCGCGATGGAGCCGGAGCGGAGGCGCTCGATCAGGTCGGCGGCGGCGTCGCGGTTCTCCGGGGATTCACCGGGCTCGGACTCCTGCGTGCCGACCTCGCGATACCAGTTGCGCACGAACTCGGCGATCAGCGCGTCGGAGAGCGGCTCGATCTCGAACTCGGCGAAGCCGTTGCCGAGCCGCGCGTCTTTCGAGTAGCCGGCGATGCGGCAGGTGACCGCGATGCGGGCATCGGGAAGTTGCCTGCCGAGTTCGCGGATCCAGGCCGAGGTCTTGACGCGCAGGCTCGCGGGTACCTCGTCGAGGCCGTCGAACAGCAGCAGCAACTGCTCGTGGCCATGCAGCAGGCTCGTTGCCTGGTCGAGCGGTGTGTCGCTGGTCCGCGCGAGCAGGGCTTCGCCGCGGGTCTCGAGATCGCCCGCGTCGAGTCTGCGCAGCGGGAGGAACACCGGCAGCGTGCGCTGATCGAGGCCGAGGGCCGGCGGGCCGAACGAGGGCGAGACCACGCCGAGCGCGATGCGGCGCAGGTGGGTGGTCTTGCCGGCACCGGGATGGCCGAGCAGCACGATCCCGCGCCGCTCGCCCGTGCGCCAGGCGTGTGGGAATACGTCGGCGAGTCGCACGGGGGCCGAGCCGCGGCCACGTCGGAACTCTTCGGTGTCCGATGACGCCGGGCGCGCTTCGAGTTCGATGTACAGCTCGTCGAGGCGGATCGGGGCGCGGACCGTGCGCGGGAAGCCGATCATCGGCAGGAAGCCGTGGGCCTCGCGGACCGACGCGGCGTAGACGTCTTCGTAGCCGGCGAAGCCCGTCCTGCTCGGTTGGGTGGAGACGGGGACCTTCGTGAGTCCCAGATCGCGGACCAGCTTCTGGTGGAACTCGCGAAAGAAGGTCTCCGGATCGTCGCCGTCGTAGCTGCGCTTCTGGCGCTTACAGATCGCAGCAAGCGGCTCAGGGAAGGCCTCGGGCTCCGGCCAGTCGGCCGGGAGCCGCAGCACCGGATAGATGTGGAACGATGGATCGACTTCTTGCCGGGAGAGCGCGTGCGCGATCTCGCGGTGGACCCAGTCTCCGGGATCATCGATGCGCCGTCGGAAGAACTTGTCCTGGGCACTCAGCCAGTTTTTCCCGATCAGCACCACGATCGCCGCCGCCCCCTCGAGCTGGCGCTGAAGCTCCGCCGGCCATTCCACCCCATGCTCGATCGTCCGCGTATCGAGGAACGCCGTGCCGGCCCCGAACGTCCGCTCCAGGTTGCCGTGCAGGGTGAGGGCCAGCCGCTCGGTATCGGAGCGGCGGTAGCAGATGTAGACCTTCGCCGGTTGCGGACTCTCCGTCATGCCCCCGCCAATCTAACCGAGAGCCGCGCGACCCATCACGCTGCGTCGACGGTCACCGATCCCGACGGGTCGGAGCTGCGAGCGCTCCCGCCGCCACCAACCGCGTGAAGAACCCCACCCCCTCCAGCAACACCGTCTCCCGACCGTCGCCGAGCCCCCTCAGCACCAACCGCTTCTCCCGATCCGCGAATACCACGCCCGCCTCCGCGGGCTCCCACACCGCATCGTAGATCGTCCTGCCCAGCGGGATCGCCGTCACCTCGCCGTCCCGCGAGACCAGGAACAGCAGGTCCTCGTTCGACGACTTGCCGTCCTTGCGCGGGCCACGGTCGAAGGTGAGCAATCGGTTCCCGTCGGCACTCCAGCGCAGCCCGCGCTCGCCGTCGGAACGCTCGGTCAACGTGCGATGCGGGCCCACCGCGTCGCCGGCCAGATCGACCAGGTGCAGGCCCGACTCGCGGAAGCCCAGCACTACGTGCCGACCGTCGGGCGAGAAGGTGACCGCGCTGGGATGGCCTTCGAGGTCTTCCGCCAAGGGCGTGATCTTGCCGGTCTCCGGGTCGAGCAACTCGTACCGCGACCGCCAGGTGATGGTGATCATGTCGGCATAGCGCTCGGCCTCGCGCTCGAGGGTGCGGGCGAAGGCCAGGAAGCGGCCATCGGGCGACCAGGCGCAGAGCTTTGCGGCGGTGTCGTCGGCGAGGAGTGCCAGCGGGCTCGGATCGTCTGCGGCGAGGTCGATGCGCACCAGGTCGTGGCGGCTGTTCTCGGTCTCGACCACCAGGGTGAGCTCGCTGGGGGGCGCGCCGTCGGCCTTCGGGCGCCATTGGACGTCGGTGACGAAGCCGTCGACCGGGAGGATTGTGGGGTCGCCCTCCTGTGCGCGGATCACCACGCGGCTGGTGCCGGTATGCGGCACCACCGCAGCGAGGCGGCCGCCGAGCACGGCGAACGGGCCATAGCCGTGGGCGACCCGGGCGAGTTCCTCGCGGGGATCACCGCCGTCGGGCGCGCACGACCAGATCGCGTCGTCGCGGACGAAGTGGATGCGCGGTGTCGGCTCCTGCGCGGTCGCGAGAGCCGTGAGGGCGACGAGGGCGGTGGCAGAGTGGATGAGCATGCGCGGCGCCAACGACGGACGGGGTGGGGAGGTTCCGTCCGGATCGGCGCCGCGCGGCGCTCAGTCGAGGCCGTTGGTCGCGTACCACTTGTCCGGATCGGACTTCAGGCCGGCGAGCATCGTCTCGAGGTCGTCGCGCAGCCGGTGGCAGGGTACCCATCCCAGCCGGGTCCGCGCCTGTTCGATCGACACCGGGTAATGCGCGTCGGCGATGTCGATCATCCAGGGTTTGATGAACTCGTCGTCGCCGCCGGGCAGCTTGCCCTTGACGTGGGCGCCGACCTTGGCGAGGGGCTGGGGGATGCGGAGGGTGGTCCAGTCCTTCCCGTGCAGGATCTGGCCCATGCGGTCCTGCAGTTCCTCGTAGCTCATCAGGTCCGGCTCGCCGATCAGGAAGACCTCCTCGGGACCGAGGTCGTGGCGGCGCCGGATCGCTTCCTGGATCGAGCGCGCCACGTCCTCGACGTGCACGAACGACTGGCCGTGCTCGGTGCGGCCGGGGAAGAAGTGGCTCTCGAGGGTCTTCTCGTGGATCCGCCTGGCCTGCTGGGCCAGCGGGATCGAGCTGCAGTCGTCGTCGTAGACGCCGGCGATGCGCAGGATCACCGCCGGGATGTCGCGGCGGAACTTCCGGATCGCGGCTTCGGCCTCGAGCTTGGAGCGGGGGTAGTCCCAGTCCGCCTCCAGAGGCGAGTCTTCTTCGATCGGCGGGTCGTCCGCCTCGACCGGCTGCATCACCAGCATGCTGCTGGAGAATACGAACTGCTCGACCTCGAAGTCGGCGAGGCCCTCCAGCAGGCGCCGGGTGCCCTGCACGGTGAGCTGGTCGTAGAGCGGGCTCGGCTCGCCCGAGAAGTCGTAATAGGCGGCCAGGTGCACCACCGACGCCAGCTGGGTGGTGTGCTCGCGGACATCCCGGAGCGCGCGGTGCAGATCCTGCTCGTCGGTCAGATCGCAGGGGATCAGCGTCACGTCCGGCGGCGGCGGTTCGGCCATCGGCAGGTCGAAGCCCAGGATGCGGTAGTCGGCGTGCAGCGCCTCGGCGACGCGGCGGCCGATCCGGCCCCGGACTCCGGTGATGAGGACGAACGGACGTGGATCGGGAACCGATCGGGTGGCGGTCATGTGGATTCTCCAGTTGGTGTGTCGGTGGTCGGTGGCTGCCGCTCGGCGATGTGCCGCCAGGCGACGGGCGTTCGGAACGCCGCGGGCGGCACGACCGCGAACATCGCCAGCAGCATCCCGACCGAGATCTCGTTCTGGCTGGCGAAGCCGGGCGACTCGATGCCGCGGGTCAGCAACCAGCCGTGGACCATGAGTCCGGTGCCGACCGCGAGGATGCCGAGGTGGGCGCGGCGCCAGGCGGCGCGAAAGCTGGCGGCCGCCAGCAGCAGCGTGAGTCCGCCACCGAGCAGGTGCGCGACGGTCGTGAAGCCGGGATCGGCGGACAGCGCCGGGCTCGCCAGCAACCATGCGGCGAGCACGATCTCGCACCAGCGTGCCCACATGTCAGGCCGCCTCCTGCGCGGCTCGCGACGGCCGGCCCCAGAAGCAGTCCCACAGCACGCGGCGGTCGCGGCTATGGCGCCAGACGCGCCGTAGATACAGCACGCTCGAGGCGACCTCGTCGAAGGCCATCACGATGAGGATCACCGAGATCAGCGCGGTGGCGAGGCACAGCGTGCACCACGAGCCGACCACCGTGCCCTGCAGGATCACCAGCACGATCGACACGATGCCGAGCGGGATCACGTCGATGCCGAACAGCACCACCATCCAGGGACGGAACTGCCAGCGACGCGTCGAGCCGGCGAGTCCGAAGATCGCGTCGCCGAGATAGGCGAAGGCGCCGAGTGCACCATCGGGGATGCCGATCCAGCCGCGCATCGTTTCCGACGCATCGGAGTCGAGCACCTTCTGGGTCTGGTCGCCGAAGAACGGATCCCAGACCCAATCGACGACGCGCCATTGGTAGAGCGCGAGCCAGGTGCTGATCGCGAAGGCCACCATGGCCAGGGCGCAGATCGGCAGGCGCTGGCTCCAGGCCGAGGGGTTGTAGGACCACGGCTCGGCCGGGGCGTCCAGATCGAGTCCGCGTGCGCCGGCTACACCGGTGGGCTGGTTGGCGGCTTGGGTCCGCATGGCGGCGCCGCGGCGCAAGGCGCATGCCTCGCGCGCCAGGCGGCCTGGCAGCCGTTCGGGCGCGTTCTGGGCGCCGGAGAACGGTGGGATCTCCCGTTCCGCGCGTCCAGAGTGTTCAAAGTGCCACGCGTCGGCACCCGGTCGCGCGTCGTCCGGTTTACCGCGCGGTGTCGCCGTACTGGGCGCGCAGCTCGCCGAGGCGGACGGCGAGGTTGGTGATCACACCGTGGTAGGCGGGATCGTCGTAGACGTTGTGCAGCTCGTCTGGGTCGCGGACCAGGTCGTACAGCTCCCACTCGTCGGTCTGGTAGAAGTGCATGAGCTTGTAGCGGTCGGTGCGCACGCCGTAGTGGCGGGCCACCTGGTGGACGGCCGGGAACTCGTAGTAGTGGTAGTAGAGGGCGTCGCGCCACTCGAGATCGTCTCCCGCGCCGTCATCACTTCGACTGCGCAGCAGCGGCACCAGCGAGACGCCCTGCATGTCGTCGGGGATGGGGGCGCCGGCGACGTCGAGGAAGGTCTCGGCGTAGTCGAGGTTCTGGACCAGCCGGGTCTCCTCGCGGCCGCCTTCGGTCACGCCGGGCCAATGGACCACCAGCGGCATCTTCATCGACTCCTCGTACATCCACCGCTTGTCGTACCAGCCGTGGTCGCCGAGGTAGAAGCCCTGGTCCGACGAGTAGATGACGATGGTGTTCTCGGCGAGATCGTTGTCGGCGAGCCACTGGCGCAGGCGGCCGAGGCTCTCGTCGACGCCCTTGATGCAGGCCAGGTAGTTGCGCATGTAGCGCTGGTACTTCCACTCCACCAGCGCGCGGCCGCTGAGATCCGCGTTGCGGAACGCCTCGTTCTCGGGGGCGAACGCGTCGATCCAGGTCTGGCGCTGCTCGGGCGTCATCCGCCGCAGGTTGGCGTGGCCGGAGCGGTCGGTGGCGGAGCCCGCGGCGAAGCGCTCGTCGGGGTCCACGAACAGGTCGTAGACCAGGTTCATGTGCCGCTCGATCGTCATCTCCTGGGCGCGCGCCGGGCTGGCATTGTCGAGCCACTGGTCGAATAGCGTCGCGGGCTTCGGGATCTCGACCTCGGCATACAGGCGCAGGTGCCGCGGCGCGGGCATCCAGTTGCGGTGCGGAGCCTTGTGCTGGCACATCAGCATCCAGGGCCGATCATCGTCCTTGTTCTGCTCCAGCCACTCCACCGCGAGGTCGGTCACCACGTCGGTGCAATAGCCCTCGATCTCCCGCCGTCCCTCGGCGTTGATCATCACCGGGTTGTAGTAGGCGCCCTGGCCGGGCAGCACGTCCCAGTAGTCGAAACCCTGCGGGTCGGAGTTCAGGTGCCACTTGCCGATGATCGCGGTGCGATAGCCGACCTTCTGCAGCATCTTGGGGAACGTCGGCTGGTCCGGATCGAAGCGCTCGCCGTTCCTGCGGAAGCCGTTCACGTGGCTGTGCTTGCCGGTGAGGATCACCGCGCGGCTCGGCCCACACAGCGAGTTGGTGCAGAACGCATTGCGGAACAGTACGCCGTCTGCCGCCAATGCATCGATGTTCGGCGTCGGGTCGAGGCCGGCGAGGCGGCCGCCGTAGGCGCCGATGGCGTGCGGCGCGTGGTCGTCGCTGAACACGAACAGGATGTTCGGCCGCCGCGGGCTCTGTTGGGCCGCACCGTCGGTGGTCGCGGCACCGAGGATCAGCAGACTGAGGGCGAGGGAGAGGAGTGCGTGCGGCGTGCGGAGCGGCGGCATGTTCGTCGACTCGGATCGGAGGACAGGAGTCGACATCCTGCGGGATCGTGGCGGCACACGGCAGGGCGTGGGCCGGAAAACCGCCGCGCGCGGTCAGGCTCCCGGGTCCTGCGGAGTCCGCGCGATCCGTGCCGGGAACCGCACGACGAAGGTCGTCCCGTGCTCCGGTTCCGACTCCACCTTGACGGAGCCGCCGCACTCCTGCAGTACCTCGGCGACGATCGACAGGCCGAGCCCGCGCCCCTTGGCCTCGTGCTTGGTGGTCACGAACTCGTCGAAGATCCGCTCGCGGACCGCGGGCGCGATGCCGTGGCCGTCGTCCTGGACCGCGATGGCGACCTCGCTGCGGTCGAAGTCGATCCAGGAACGGATCGCGCACGAACCCGCGCCGTGGATCGCATCGCGTGCATTGCTGGCCAGGTTCAGGAGCACCTGCTCGAAGCGGATCGGTTCGAGCACCACGACGGCCGGAGCGTGTTCACAGGTCACGTCCAGCCGGATCTTCTCGCCCAGGATCCGCTGCAGGATGGGAACCATCGCGCGGATCGTCGCGACGACCTCGGTCTCGCGCCGTCGGCTGGCGGAGGGCTGCAGGGTCTCGGCCATCTGCGAGGTCAGCTGCGCGCCCTTGGTGACCAGCCTCGAAAGGTCGTCGCCGAGTTCCCGCTCGCGTTCTCCCGCGGCGATCTCGAGGTCTGCGGCAACGCCGGAGATCGCCTGCAGCAGGTTGTTGAAGTCGTGCGCGACCCGTGCGGCGACGCCGCTGAGCATCTCGGCCCGCTGACGACGGATCCGTTCGCGTTGCAGTCGGCGCTCGCGGGTCACGTCGAGGATCACGCCCTCGAGGATGCTGCGGTCGTCGGTGGGGTGCAGCGCCGCGCCGGCGTCGGCACACCAGCGCCAGTCGCCCGTCGCATTGCGCACCCGATAGACCGCCCGGAAGCACTGCCCGGCCTCGACGGCCTCGGCGACCACTCGCTGGACGTCGGCTCGGTCGTCGGGGTGGATCAGCGACTCCCAGTCGAACCCGGGAGCGATCACCTGTGAGGGCAGGTAACCGAGCACCTGCTGGATCCGGTCGCTGACGAACTCCATCGGCCAGCCGGCCTCGTTGCGGCAGCGGTAGACGAATCCCGGCACCGCGCCGAGCAGCAAGCCCAGCGCGCCGTGGGCGGCGGTCGAGATTCCAGCGACCTCATCGGACTTCAGCCAGTTCTCCAGTTCCGACGTGGATCTGCGCGGTCGCTCCTCGCTCATGGTGGGCACCTCGGGGAGGCAGGTGGGCCATGGGGCAAGTCGGATCGTGCGGCGCGGAATCGCCCATGGCAAGGTCAATAAGAAGTTCTTTACGAGGCCTCGCCCGCACGGATTCAGAACCTCCAGTTCACCCACATGGCGAAGTAGTCCACGTCGTCCCCATTCCCATCCCGAACGACAGGACCGGCCTCGAGGTGGGTGAATGCCGCGTCGAAGGTCCATTTCGGGCACAGTTCCCAGGTGAGCGCCAGGGAGATCGAGTGGCCGATGAAGCGCGCATCGCTCGCCGCGCCCGGGATCGAGGCGACTCCGGGAGGGACGTAGACGGCGTCGTCCGTACTGAAGCGCCACAGGAAGTCCCACATGGCGAACAGTCGCAGATCGTCGGTCAGGTCGATGCGCAGATTGGGGTTGGCGTCGAGCAGGTTCGCCGGTGCGAAGATCGCCGCCTCGTTGAAGTAGCTGTTGTTGGGATAGAGGGCGTCGAACGTCTGGTTCACGTCGTCGCCCGGTCCCTCGTCGCCGGAGATCGCGTCGAGTCGGATCCCGGGGGTGAGGCGAGTGCCGGTCAGCGGCGCTTCCAGCACCGCGCTCACGGTCCAGGCGCGGATCGCCACGTCGTCGGTCTCGCCCAACTGCCACACGGCTTCGAGGTCGGCGTCGAACGGTCCGAGCCGTCCGTCGAAGCGTGCGCCGAACGAGTGACGGATCTCCACGGATCCCGCGGCCTCGACGACGCGCGACCCGTCGCGTGCGCGTCCCAGGTAGTACACCTCGAAGGCCGGGCCGTCCGTCGCCGCGAAGCGCTGGTGCACACCCCAGAACAGCTCGTCGGTCGAGAGGTCGTCGTCGAACACGCCGGTGTCCGAGCGGACCGGTGCGAGCCCGAACACGTCGAGCCGCGAGCCATCTCCGGCGAGGTCGCCCTCGCTGAACCGCAGACCGTCGAAAGCCAGTCGCACGTTGGGGCCTTCGCGATACGACACCAGCCGACCGCGCCCGAACGCGAGTTCCTGGCGGCCGCCCCGCAGGCGGAGCCCGGTGTCGGGCGTCCAGTCGACCATCGCCTTCTGCACGCCGAGTCGGTCCTCGTCGAGCGGTGAGATCTCGCCTTCCTTGCCGAGCGCCAACGCCGAGACCAGCTCGGCATCCAGCGCGAGACCTTCCTCCCACTGGGCGCGACCGCCGAGCTGGACGCGTTGCAATACGTAGGAGTCCGAGTGTGGCGGGTCGAAGCCGAACTCGCGGTTGGTGTAGTGCTCGAACTGTTCGCGGATGCGGCCTCGGCCCGTCAGTTCGGGTGACGAACCGCAGCCGTCGCCGAGCAACGCCGCCAGGCCGGCAGCCGCGACGCCGACCGGGCTATGGCGTCCGGTCATCGGGCCGATTCCGTGGCAGACGCACGGGCCGGCTCGCCGCGCTTCCATGCGCCGCCGAAGCGGGCCTGTGGCGACCATGCAGGGCTCACCGCTGGCATCGGCGGAGCCAGGGTCGCGAACTCGGCCGCGCCGTGCACGACCCGACCGCCGACCACGGTGAGCACCGACTCGATGCCGGCGATCCGCTCCTCGGCCACCGTGAAGTAGTCCTCGCTCAGCACCGCGAGGTCGGCGAGCCGACCGGGTTCGAGGCGGCCCAGCCGGTCCTCGGCGCCGGCGAACCAGGCGCTGCCGTGCGTGAACAGGCGCAGCGCCTCGTCGCGGGTCAGACGGTTCGACTGCGGATAGAGCTGCGTGCCGCCGACCGTGCGGCCGGTCACCATCCAGGCCAGCGACACCCACGGGTCGTAGCTCGACACGCGCGTCGCGTCGGTGCCCGCGCCGAGCGGGATGCCCGAGTCGACCAGCGCGCGCAGCGGCGGAGCCTGCGCGGTGATCTCCGCGCCGTAGCGGGCCAGGAAGTCCTCGCCGGCGAACGCCATCCGGTCCTGGATCGCGATGCCGCCACCGAGCGCCGCGATCGCGTCGATCTGCTCCGGGCGGATCGTCTCGGCGTGGTCGATCGCCCAGCGCAGCCCGTCGAATGGCGTGGTCGCGTCGACGCGCTGCAGCACGGCGAGGATCCGCTCGATGCTCTGGCCGTAGGTGGCGTGGATGCGGAACGGCCAGCGTGAACCGACCAACAGGCGGGCGACGGCGTGCAGCTCGGCATCCATCGCCTGCTTCAGAATCGGCCGCGCGGCGAGGAAGTTCTCGTAGTCGCCGGCCGACCACACCAGGAACTCGCCGCCGCCGCGCAGGCTGTAGCCGCGTGGTGCGGCACCCGCCGAGGCGGTGTCGGCGATCCAGCTCTCGAAGTCGCGGTACTCCTGGCCCGGTCGCTGCGGAAACAGGTAGTAGAAGATGCGGAGCGGCAGGCGGTCCTGCGCCGCGAGTTCCTGCGTCGCGCCGTAGTCGTCCGGGAACTGGTGCCCGCCGCCGCCGGCGTCGACGGCGCCGGTCAGCCCGAGTCGATTCAGCTCGCGGTAGTAGTGGATCGTCGAGTTGAGTCGGTCGACCTCGGCGAGTTGCGGCAGGCTGCCGATCGTCTGGTAGAGGATCACCGGGCTCGGTTCGGCGAGCAGCCGACCGGTCGGGGCTCCGTCTGCGCCGAGCTCGTAGCGGGTCCCGTCGGGTGCCGGGGTCGCGGCGGTGATCCCGAGCGCGCGCATGCCGGCGTGGTTGAGCAGGCCCTGGCTGTAGAGGTAGAGCACGAAGACCGGCGTCTCGGGTGCCGCGGCGTCGAGCTCGGCGATGGTTGGCATCCGCCGTTCGGCGAACTGGTGCGGCGACCACCCGCCGATCACCCGGACCCACTGGCCGGCCGGCGTGCGCCGCGCCTGCTCGGCGAGCATCGCGAGCGCCTGCTTCAGCGTCGGTACTCCCTCCCAGCGCAGCTCGAGGTTGTAGAAGCGCCCGCCGCGGATCGCGTGCAGATGCGAGTCGATCAGGCCGGGGATCACCGTGCGGCCGCCGAGGTCGATGAAGCGGGCGTCGGGTGCGGCGCGGGCGATCACCTCCTGGTCGGTGCCGGTGGCGAGGATCCGGCCACCGGCGATCGCGAGGCCGGTCACGACCGTCCGGTCGGAGTCCATCGTGTGCACGTGGCCGTGGTGCAGGACCAGCGTGGCTCGCTCGGACATTGCGTCCTGACCGCGGGTGGTGCTGGCGGTGAAGGCGAGGAGGAGGGATAGCGCGACCGCGTGTAGGGGTGCGCTCTTCGGTCGGTGGAGGGTGGTCATCGCTGCGGATCGAGTCCTGAGGCGACGGCCGGACCGACCGCGGGCCAGATCGGTGCGCGGATCGGATCCGGAAAACCGCAGGCCCCTGGCCCCGGTGGTCGCTCCATGTCGCCTCGCTGCTCGCCGCGCGGTGGCAGGGTGTCGCCGCGCCGCGATCGACTCCCTTCCGACCTCACGACTCCAGGAACCATGAAGCTCCTGCACGGGACCCTCACCACCCTCTCCACCGTGACCCTGCTGGCCTGCGGCACCGCGGTCTCGGTCTCCCACTCACGCGCTGCCGGCGGCGAGGCCTCCGGGCTCGTCACGACCGCGACGGCCGCCGGCAAGCTCGAACTGCTGACCCCCGACAACTGCGCGTTGGTGCTGATCGATCACCAGCCGCAGATGGCGTTCGGCGTGCAGTCGATCGATCGGCAGCTCCTGAAGAACAACACCGTCGCGCTCGCCAGGTCGGCCAAGGCGCACGGCGTGCCGACGATCCTCACCGCGGTGGCCAGCAAGACCTTCAGCGGACCGATCTGGCCGGAGATCCAGGCCGCGTTCCCCGACCAGGAGCCGATCGAGCGCACCAGCATGAACAGTTGGGACAACGCGGCGTTCCGCGCCGCGATCGAGGCCACCGGCCGCAAGAAGATCGTGATCGCAGCGCTCTGGACCGAGGTCTGCCTGACGATGCCGACGCTCGAGATGCTCGCCGAGGGCTACGAGATCTACTTCGTCGAAGACGCCTGCGGCGGCACCAGCCAGGCAGCCCACGACATGGCCATCCAGCGCATCACCCAGGCCGGGGCCGTGCCGATGACCTGGCAGCAGACCCTGCTCGAGTGGCAGCGGGACTGGGCGCGGCAGGAGACCTATGCGGCGACCACCGGCATCGCCCGGGAGTTCGGCGGCGCCTACGGCATGGGCATCGACTACGCCAAGGCGATGTTCGGCGGGCACGAGGGCAAGTGAACCGATGTCGGGCGGCAGCCCGGCTTCCGCCCGAGTCCATCGATCCAGCCGCATCCATGACCTCGCTCGCTACGATCCCGAGCCGACGCGCGCCTGCGACCCTGCCGGCGTGGTCGGCCCGCGAGGAGGTCCCGGCGATGCCCCCCAGGAACCCCGAACCGACGGATCCACCGGCCGCTGCACCGGCCGTGCTGCCTGCCGAACTCTACGAACGCCTGCGCACCGCGGCGCGCCGGCTGATGCGCGGCGAGGGTGCCGACCACACGCTGCAGACCACCGCGCTGGTGCACGAGGCGTGGCTCCGGCTGACCCACTCGGATCCGGAGCTCCGCCAGGAACCGCAGCGGGTGTTGGCGGCGGCGAGCGAGGCGATGCGGCGCGCGCTGATCGACCACGCGCGCACCCGAGGGCGGCTGAAGCGCGGCGGGGGTGCGAAGCGCGAGCTGTTCGACCTCGAAGACCTGCCGGCCCTTGCCGACGCCGAGCCCGAGCAGGTCCTGGCGCTCGACGACGCGTTCGAACGGCTGGCCGCCGAAGATCCCGAGGCGGCCGAGGTGGTGCGCCTGCGGTTCCACCTGGGGCTCGGCGTGGAGGAGACCGCCGGGGCGCTGGGCCTGTCGCCGCGGACGGTGAAGCGACGCTGGGCGTTCGCCCGGAGTTGGCTGTTCCGCGAACTTCACGGCGGTGACCGGTCGGCCGGCGCCGCGCTCGACTGATCCCGATCGGAGGTGCGACGTGGACCCACGCATCCGTGAGGTGTTCGCCCGGGCGCTGGACCACGCGCCGGACCGTCGGGGGACCTTCCTGCGCCGCGCGACCGCCGGCGACCCGGCGCTGCGGACCGAGGTCGAGTCCCTGCTGGCGTCGCACGCCCGCATGGGCCGCTTCCTCGAGGTCGCCGAGCGCGACGAGATCGCCGAACCGTGGCCCGCGGTGCCGGGCTACCGCCTCGAGCGCCTGCTCGGCGAAGGCGGCAATGGGCGGGTGTTCCTCGCCGAGGAGCTCGGCGAGCTGAGCCGGCGCGTCGCGGTCAAGGTGATGCACAGCGGGCTCGGCGGTCCACGCGCCAGGGAACGGTTCGAACTCGAGCGCCGCATCCTTGCCGGGCTGCAGCACGACGGCATCGCGCGGATCTTCGCCGCGGGACAGCTCGACGACGAGCGACCGTGGTACGCGATGGAGTGGGTCGACGGGCCGACCCTGGTCCGTTTCTGTGACGGCCGGCTGCTCGGCGTGTCGGCCCGCCTCGCGTTGTTCGTGAGGCTGTGCTGCGCGGCGACCCACGCGCACCAGCGCGGCGTGCTGCACGGCGACCTGAAGCCGGCCAACGTGCTGGTCTGCACGGTCGATGGCCGACCGACCCCGAAGGTCATCGACTTCGGGATCTCGCGCCTGCGACCCGGCGCTGCTGACGACCTGGGCGGTTCCGGCTCGCGGCTCGGGACTCCGTACTACATGAGTCCCGAGCAACACGCGGCCGACGCGGTGCTCGACGTGCGCAGCGACGTGTATGCCCTCGGCGTGATGCTCGGCGAGCTGCTGTTGGGTCGCTTCGCAGCAGGCGGTTCCGGGCCTCTCGCCGGACGGTTCCGGAGCCTCGACCTCGACGAGCGCCGGCGGCGCGCCGCGCTGCGTGACACGTCGCCGTCTCGGCTGGCGCGGCAGGTTCGCGGTGACCTCGACGCGATCCTGGCCCGGGCGACCCACCCCGATCCCGAGCGGCGTTATCCGAACGTCGAGTCCCTGGCGCAGGACTGCGAGCACCACCTCCAGTCCCGCCCGGTCGCCGCGCGGGCCGCGGGACCGCTCTACGTGGCCGGACGCTTCGTGCGTCGACGGCCGACCACGGTGCTGGTGCTGCTGTTCGTCGCGGCGATCCCGTTGTTGGCGCAGGCGCTCGGTGACCTGCAGCGCGAGGCGGATCGAGCGACGCGGCTGGCGCGCGGCTGGGAGGCGGCCTCGGCGGACGTGCTCGACTTCCTCGAGGACAGCTTCCGCGCGGTCGAGCCCGAGCGCGCCGGTCCTTCGCCGGACGTCGCCACGCTGCTCGTCGAGGCCACCGACCGTGCCGGCGAACGCTTCGCGACCGGCTCGCTGGTCGGCGCGCGCGTCCACCTGACGCTCGGCAGGAGCTGGATGGCGATCGGGGATGAGGCCCGGGCGGCCGTGTGCTTCGAGCGCAGTGCGGCGGCTCTGCAGGCCCTCGGCGGCGCAGCGGCGGTGCCGCGCGCGACGGTCGACGTCGAACTCTCCCGCGCGGCGATCGCGCTCGGCGACGACGCCCGCGCGGTCGACCTGCTCGCACGGGCTCTGCCGGTGCTCCGCGCGCATCGTGCGCAGGCGTTCGAGGCGTGGTTGGCGGCCGAGGTGCAGCAGGCGTTCGCGCTCGGCCGGCGCGAGGGAGTCGCGGCGTCGTATCGCGCGCTCGAAGACACCTGGCGGCAGGTCGAGGAACTCGGCCGCACGGGCAGCCTCGCTGCGCAGTCGCTGTTGCTCGACCTGATCGAGCGGGCGCGCGAGGCGGGCGCCGAACAGCGGGCCCGAGCGCTGGAACTTCGCTTCGACGAGCTGCGCCGCCCCGGAGACGGCGGCGTGCTGCACGACCTGCAGCGCGACTACATCGCCACGCGGTCGGCGTTCCATGCCGGCCGCCTCGCCGAGGCCGATCGGTTCGGGACGTCGTTGCTGCCACGGGTCCGCGCGCAGCTCGGTTCCGACCATCGGCTGACGTTCCGGGTCTACGAGCTGCTCGGCGCGATCGCCCGCAAGCGGCAGGACTTCGAGGGCAGCGTCGAGATGTTCCGTGCCGCCCATCTGATCGCGCTGCGGATCTTCGGATCGGGTCACCCGCGAGCCTTGCAGGCGACGGCCAATCTGGCGCTCGCCGAGATCGGTAACGGGGCCCTCGATGCCGCGGGCGCCGTGCTCGAGGCGGCCGCCGCGGACGTCGCCGCGCTTCCCGTGGATTCCGAGCGGGCACTCCGGCTGCGATTCCGCCGTGTGCACGCGGCGCTGCTCGGCGCGCGAGGCCAGCACGCCGAGGCGCTCGCGGTGCTGGAGGAGGAACTCGGCGCGGCCGAGGATCGCGACGAGATCCTGGAGCAGCACGAGCTGCGCCGGCTGGCGGTCCCGCTGCTGATCCGGAACGGCTCGTTCGAATTGGCCGAGAACCAGCTCCGCGCGCTACGCAGTCAGCCGGTGGTCGACGGCCCGGTGACTCCCGAGGCGGAACTCGACCTGGACCTGTGGGAGGCGCGGCTGGAGCACGCGCGGGGTCACTCGGACCGAGCGCTCGAGATCCTGGCCGCGCGCACCGCCCGGGCGCTGCGGGAGCTCGGCCCGGCTTCGTCGGTGAGCGTCGATGCCCTGCGCTACCAGGCTTCCTTGCTGCTCGAGCTGGGTCGCGAGGCGGAGGCGCTACGAGTCACCGTCACCTACCGTCGCGAGTTCGAGCAGTGGCTGGCGGCCGGCGAGCGGAGGTCTGCTGACCGGGCAGTGTTCGCACGGCTGCTGCTGACGGCGGAACCCGCCGCCGCGCGCGATCCGGCCGCGGCGCTCACGGTGCTTCGCGAGGACGTCGAGTCGGGCCGGGCCACCCTCTCCGCGCGGATGAGCTGGTCGGAGGCGCTCTACCGTACCGGCGACGTCCAGGGAGCCCTTGCCGCAGTCGAGTCGGCGGCCCGGGACGCGCCCGACGACCCGAGGGTGCTACGGACCCTGGCGGGCCTGCGCGCTCAGGCGGGCGTCGTAAGCCCTTCAGGGGATTCCAAGTAACCCGCCGGATCAGGGCGCGCCGGGGCCGGACCTCGGAATTCGTGTCACGCCTCGAGCGGAGTCGGCAAAACGCGAGACACCTTCCTTTTCCTCGTTCCGAGGACGGCTCCCGCAGATGCAGAGACTCCTTCCCTTGGCGATCGCCGCGGTCGCGGCCACGCTTCCTGCCCAGGCTCCCCAGCTCCTCGCCGACATCAACCAGGTGCCCCGCGGCAACTTCGGTTCGGACCCCAGCGAGTGGTTCCAGCTCGGCGGCAGGACCTTCTTCCGCGCCAGCGACGACGCCGTCGGCAGCGAGCTGTTCGTCACCGACGGCACGATGGCCGGCACCGGCCTGTTCAAGGACATCGTCCCCGGCGAGGACAGTTCCTCGCCGAACGGCGCGGTGGTCTACAACGGCCGCGCGTACTTCATCGCCAAGGACCGGACGCATGGCACCGAGCTGTTCGTGACCGATGGCACGGTGGCGGGCACGGGACTGTTCCTCGACATCCGGCCGGGCTTCGACTCGAGCCAGCCGACCGGCCTGATCGCCAACAACGGCCTGCTCTACTTCACCGCCGACGACGGCGTGAATGGTCGTGAGCTGTGGGTGACCGACGGCACGCTGGCCGGCACCCAGATGGTCGTCGACCTGAACCCGGGCGCGGGCGACGGACTCAGCGGGGTCCCGGAATGGGCGGTCCTCAACGGCGCGCTGTTCTTCGCCGGGACCGGCATCAACGGCACGGAGCTGTACCGCACCTTCGGCACCGCGGCGACCACGGCCGAGGTCGCCGACATCAACCTCGGTGGCGCCGGCTCGAATCCCCAGGCCCTGACCACCGTCGGTGGCCTGATCTACTTCCGCTGCGACGACGGCGCGACCGGCATCGAGCCCTGGGTCACCGACGGCATCGCCGTGACCCAGCTGGGCGACATCCGCAACGGCGGCTCGTCGTTCCCCTTCCGGTACATCGGTTGGAACGGCCAGGTCTACTTCACCGCCAACGACGGCGTGAACGGCTCCGAGCTGTGGGTGACCGACGGCACCGTGGCCGGCACCTTCATGCTGGTCGACATCCGCGGCGGCGCGTCGAGCTCCTCGCCGAGCGAGTTCTTCATCGGCGGCTCCCGCCTCTACTTCACCGCCGACGATGGTTCGATCGGCCGTGAGCTGTGGGAGACCGACGGCACTGCGGTCGGCACCGTTCCGGTCGTCGATATCCACCCGAGCGGCTCGTCGAGCCCCTCGAAGTTCACGCCGATCAGCGCGACGCAGTGGCTGTTCGCGGCCAACGACGGCAGCAACGGCACCGAGCTGTGGATCACCGACGGCACCGCCGCGGGGACCGCGCTGTTCGCAGACATCGATCCGGGTGCCGGCAACTCGTCGCCCACCGAGTTCTATTCGCCCGCGCTGGGCACGATGTACTTCCGCGCCCGCGACCCCAACGTGCTCACCGAGCCCTGGGTGACCGACGGCACCGTCGCCGGCACGCGCATGCTCGCCGACCTCAAGCAGGCGCTGCCCGGTGCGACCAACAGCGCCTCGGTGTCGAGCTTCTTCGACGGCCTCGCCGGCAAGATGTACTTCTACGCCAACGACGGGGTCAACGGCGGTGAGCTGTGGGCCACCGACGGCACGATGGCTGGCACCGCGATGGTCGCCGACATCCAGCCGGGGAGCGGCAGCTCGACCCCGGGCGAGTTCGCGCTGATGGGCGGCCGGGTCTACTTCCGGGCCAACGACGGTGCGACCGGTTCGGAGCTGTGGGTGACCGACGGCTCCGCAGCCGGCACGCAGCTGGTGGCCGACACGCGCGTCGGCTCGTCCGGTGGCTCGCCGACCGGTCTCTTCGCCGCCGGGACCACGCTCTACTTCCGCTCCAACGACGGCAGCACCGGGTCCGAACTGTGGAAGTCCGACGGCACCACCGCCGGCACCGTGCTGGTCGCCGACATCCGTGGCGGCTCGAGCAGCGGCAATCCGCAGAACTTCATCGCCCTGAACGGGCAGGTGCTGTTCACCGCCGACGATGGCATCACCGGCACCGAGCTGTGGACCACCGACGGCACCGCCGCGGGCACCGTGCCCGTGACCGACATCAACCCCGGTGCGGGTCGTTCGAGCCCCTCGAACATGGTGGTCTACGGCAACCGGGTGGTCTTCGCGGCCGATGACGGCACCAACGGCGTCGAGCTGTGGGCGACCGACGGCACGATGGCCGGCACGACGATGATCGCCGACATCAACCCGGGCGGCAGCAGCAACCCGAACGACCTGGTCGTCCACCAGGGACGGCTGTTCTTCACCGCGGACGACGGCGTGAACGGCGCCGAACTCTGGGTCAGCGACGGGACCGCGACCGGTACCCAGATGGTGGCCGACATCCGCATGGGGGTCGACGGCTCACGTCCGGGCGACCTGGCCTCGACGCCGGTCGGACTGGTGTTCTCCGCGGACGATGGCGTGAACGGCAGCGAGCCGTGGGGCAGTGACGGCACCGTCGCCGGCACCAGGATGCTCGCCGACCTCTACGCCGGACCGGTCGGCTCGAACCCGTACCGATGGTTCGTGGTCGGTGACGGCCGCGTGGTGTTCCGCGCGGACAGCGTCGCCTACGGCACCGAGATCTTCGAAACCGACGGCTCGCCCGCGGGCACCGGCCTCCTGGCCGACCTCGCGCCGCTCTCCGGCGATTCGTCGATCTTCCACCAGATGATCTTCAACGGGAATCTGCTGTTCTCGGGGGAGGACGGCGTGCACGGCACCGAGGTGTTCACGCTCGATCTCGACGCGGTGTCCAAGCAGGTCGGTCAGGGCACCGGTGGTGTCCTGGTACCCCAGCTGGTCGCGACCGCGCCGCGGCTCGGCTTCCCGATGCAGTTCGGCGGCTCCAACGCCGAGAGTGGCACCCTCGCGGTCCTCGTCCTCGGCGCACCGGTCGGCGAGTTCGCGGTGCAGGGCCACCTGCTCTACACCGCCGGGCCGCAGGTGCTGCCGCTGTTCACCCCGACCACCGCCGGCGCGTGGACCCAGACCTTCATGGTGCCCAACATCGCGGCCCTGAACGGTCTGACGGTTGCCTTCCAAGGCTACGTCGGCCCGACCGCGGGTCCGTTGGGTGTCAGCACGACCAACGGCATCTACGCGACGTTGGGGAACTGATCCATCGGGGGAGGGCCGCGCGGCTATCGTCGCGCGGATGCGATTCCTTCCCTCGTTCGGCCTCGCCGGCTGGTGTGCGCTCGCGGGCGCGCTCGCGCCGGCGCAGGGCGAACTGCCCTTCCGCCTCCTCGAACTCTCGGGCACGCCCTACGAGCGCGGTCTGCAGCACGGTGAGGAACTCCGGGCCGAGATCGCCGAGGTGATGGCCGGCTGGAAGGCCGACCTGGCGGAGCGGGTCGAAGGGGACGCCGACGAATGGCTGGCGCAGTTCCTCGCCAGGACCTCGTTCGACGGCGCCGTCCGCCGGCATTGCCCGGGCCTCCTCGACGAGGTCCGTGGGATCGCCGCGGGCTCCGGCCAACGCTTCGAGGACGTGTTCGCGATCCAGTTGATCGACGAGCAGTGGGTCGCCTTCATGGACGGCCGGCACTGCACGACCTTCGGCGTCGACGCGGGTGACGGTCGGCCGGCGATCGTCGCGCAGAACCTGGACATCCCGCCCTGGATGCACCGCTGGCCGACGGTGCTGCGGATCAGGCACAGCGATTCCGGGCTGCAGAGCCACGTAGTCACGCTGCCGGGGCTGATCGGCGCCAATGGCCTCAACAATGCGCGCATCGCGGTGGGGGTGAACACCATCCTGCAGATCGCGCCCAGCAAGGACGGCTTGCCGGTGGCGTTCGTGGTGCGCGGTCTGCTGGAGCAGCCCGACCATTCCACCGCGCTCGCTTTCCTGCATCGGGTGAAGCACGCCTCGGGGCAGGCCTACACGGTCGGTGGGCCGGAGACGGCGCCTTGCTTCGAGTGCTCGGCAGCGGGAGCGGCGCGCTTCGATCCGTTCGCGGGGCGGGGTTTCCAGTGCCATACGAACCACCCCCTGGCGAGCCGTGACTACGCGCCGTGGTTGGTGAAGGCTGCCAAGGACGGCGGGCACTCGCTCGACGAGGTGCCGTGGAGCTGTCCGCGTATCGACCACGCCGAGTCGGTGCTCTCGAAGGCCGAGGCGGTCGATCTGGATCTCGTTCTCGGCCTCCTGCGCTCGCGCGAAGGTGCCGTGACGATCTGCAACGACCACACCTACGCCTGCACCGTGATGCTGCTCGGCCCGCGTCCGGAGCTGCGGGTCGGCTTCGGGCCACCAGACTCCACACCGCTCACCAGCCTGTTCTTCGATTGATGTCACGCCTCGATTCGATCGTCGGCAGGGTCGCTGCCGTTCTCCTGCTCGGATGGGCCGGAGTCTTCGCCCAGGAGCCCGCCGCTCCGCGGCGGGCGCCCAACATCCTGTTCGTCTACCTCGACGACTTCGGCTGGCGCGATGCCGGCTTCATGGGCTCGGACTTCTACGAGACTCCCCATCTCGACGCGCTGGCCGCCGACGGCATGGTGTTCACCGACGCCTATGCCTGCGCGGCGAACTGCGCACCGTCGCGGGCCTGTCTGCTGTCCGGTCAGTACACCCCGCGCCACGGCATCTACAACGTGGGCACCAAGCCACGCGGGCAGGCAGCGCATCGACGCCTCCTGCACGTGTCCGGCACCGACACGCTGGCGCCCGAGGTCGTGACCTGGGCCGAGGTCCTGAAGGCGAACGGTTACCGCACCGGGATGTTCGGCAAGTGGCATCTCGGCACGACGCCCGAGGAGCAGGGCTTCGACGTCGCGGTGGAACGCGGTCGGTTGAAGGGCTTCCGTGGCCACAACGGGCCGGACGGCGCCTACCTCGCCGACGTGCTGACCGACCGGACCATCGAGTTCATCCGCGAGAGCGCCGACCAGCCCTGGTGCGCCTACCTCGCGCACTTCGCGGTGCACACGCCGCTGCAGCCGAAGAAGGACCTGCTGCCGAAGTATCAGGCCAAAGAGCCCGGCGAACTGCACGACCACGTGGTGATGGCGACGATGATCCAGGCGGTCGACGACGGTGTCGGGCGCATCGTCGCGGGGCTCGACGAGTTCGGGCTGACCGACGACACGGTCATCGTGTTCTCGTCGGACAATGGCGGCTATGGGCCCGCGACCGACATGGCGCCGCTGAAGGGTTACAAGGGCACCTACTACGAAGGTGGGATCCGCGTGCCGTTCTTCGTGCGGTGGCCTGGCGTGGTCGCGGGCGGTGGCCGTTCGGCCGAGCCGATCTCCGGGATCGACGTGTACCCGACCCTCTGCGAGATCGCGGGTGCCGAACTGCCCGAAGGCCAACCGTCCGACGGCCTGAGTCTGGTGCCGCTGCTCCGCGGCGAGGAACACGACCTGGTCGAGCGCGCGCTGTTCTGGCACTTCCCGGCCTACTTGCAGTCCTACAGCGTGTTCGACGAGCAGCGCGATCCGCTGTTCCGCTCGCGGCCGTGCAGCATCATCCGGATGGGGGACTGGAAGCTGCACCAGTACTTCGAGGACGGTCGCTTCGAGTTGTACGACCTGCGCGAGGACCTCGGCGAGACCACCAACCTGGCGAGCGCCGAGCCCGGCCGGGCCGCGGCCATGCTGGTTCGCCTGCAGGCCTGGCAGGAACGCGTCGGCGCGCCGGTGCCGAGCGAGCCGAATCCCGAGTTCGATGCCGAAGCCGAGGCGGCGGCGATCGAGAAGCAGCTGCGGAAGCGGTGAAGCGGCTGGCTATCCCCGCGCGGTCGCCTCGCTCCCCAGCGTCTGCCCTGCCAGGAAACCGCTGGCGAAGGCCCACTGCAGGTTGAATCCACCGCAGGGGCCGTCGAGGTCCAGCACTTCGCCGCAGAGGTACAGCCCCGGCTGGAGCTTGCTCTCCAGCGTCTCGGAGCGGACCTCCTTGAGCTTCACGCCACCGCGGGTCACGAAGGCGCGGTCGTACCCGGTCGTGCCGGTGACGGTCAGCGGGGTCTTGTCGAGGACGAGGATCAGCGCGTCGCGCGCGGCTCCCTCGAGCTGGTGGATTCCGGTCGTTGGATCGATGCCGGCGATCGCGCAGAGCGCCTCGGCGACCTCGCGGGGCAGGTGTTCGCCAAGCCGTTCGATCAGCGGGACAGGTTCTCCGCGTGCCCACTGCTTGAAGGTCTGCCGCCAGTCTTCCTGGTTCCGGCCGCGGCAGAGGTTCAACCACAGCGGCACTTCGCCGTGTTTGTCGAGCAGCGCCGAGATCTCGCGCGACATGTCGAGGACCACGGGACCACGGATGCCGTCGTTCGTGAAGATCAGGTCACCGGTGCCCTGGATCTTCGCGTGCTTCTTGATCGCGACCTGCACGTGCGCCTTGCCGATGGTGTGCGCGGTGCAGCCGGCGGGCCAGTCCTCGGCGGTCACCAACGGCACGCCCGCGGGGAAGCGTGGTGTGATCGAGTGGCCGAAGCTCTCGGCGAACGCGTAGCCGCCGCCGGATGCGCCGGACTTGGGGAGCGCGAGGCCGCCGGTGGCGACGACCAGCTCGCGGGCCCGGAACGAACCGCCCGGGTGTTCGACGACGAACAACTCCCCGTCGTGGCTGGTGCGCTCGACGGTGCAGTTCACCGCGACCGCGACGCCGAGCCGCTTCATCTCGTCGACGAGCCCCGCCAGCACCGTCGTCGACTTGCGGGTCTCCGGCCAGACCCGGAATCCGTCGAGCACCACGGTCTTCACGCCGATGCCGTGGAAGAACTCGCGCAGCTTCTCCTGGCCGAGGAGATCCAGCGCCGGGCCCATGAACCGACCCTGGCGACCGAAGCGCTCCATGTATTCGTCCTTGGACAGCGTGTTGCCGAGGTTGCAGCGCTCGCCGCCGGACGCGAGCAGCTTGCGGCCGAGGGAGCGCGACTTCTCGAGCAACAGGACCTTCCGCCCACGGCGCGCCGCGGCGATCGCTGCGACCATGCCCGACGCGCCGCCGCCCAGGACCGCGAGGTCGTGGATCGCGAGGTCGTGGCTAGCGACATCGCGGGCGGTCGGTTCGGGTGGCGTCTGCGGGCGGCTCACGGGGGCGAAGAGTCTAACCGCGCGCCGCGGCGGTCTCCGCGCTACGCTGCGCGGCTCGACCCAGATCCGCCCGCACCCTGCGAGCACCGACCATGCGCCTCAGCCAGCTCCTTATCGCCACCCTGCGGGAAGACCCCGCCGACGCCGAGATTCCCAGCCACAAGCTGCTGGCTCGCGGTGGCTACATCGTCAAGACCGCCTCGGGCCTCTACACCTACGGCCCGCTGATGTGGCGGACGCTGAAGAAGATCATCGAGATCGTCCGCGAGGAGCTCGACCGTGAGGGCGCGCAGGAGCTGATGATGCCGATGATGCACCCCAAGGAGCTGTGGGTGCGGTCGGGGCGCTACGACCGTTACAAGGCCGACGGGATCCTGTTCACGCTGCAGGACCAGAAGGGCAGTGAGTACTGCCTCGGGCCGACCCACGAGGAGGTCATCACCGACTTCGCCGACACGCTGATCAACAGCTACAAGCAGCTGCCGGTGAACCTCTACCAGATCCAGGACAAGTTCCGGGACGAGATCCGGCCGCGCTACGGCCTGATGCGGGGCAGGGAGTTCATCATGATGGACGCCTACTCGTTCGACGTGGACCAGGCCGGTCTCGACGAGGCCTACGCCAAGATGGACCGCGCCTACCGGCGGATCTTCGAGCGCTGCGGCCTCGAGTTCCGCTCGGTGCAGGCCGACGCCGGCGCGATCGGCGGCAGCGGCTCCGAGGAGTTCATGGTGATCGCCGACTCGGGGGAGGACTCGATCCTCTACTGCGAGGAGTCGGGCTACGCGGCCAACGTCGAGAAGGCGACGTCGATCGCGCCCGAGGCTCCCGACGGCGGACCGGTGAAGGACCTCGAGAAGCACGAGACGCCGGACATCCGCACGGTGGAACAGCTCGTCGGCTTCTTCTCGATGTCGGCCGGGGCGATGGCCAAGACCGTACTCTACAAGGCCACCTGGAAGGACGAGGACGCGGTCGTCGCGGTGATGATGCGCGGCGACCTCGACATCAACGAGGTCAAGCTGGTCAACGCGCTCGATTGCCTCGCGGTGGAACTCTGCGACGAGGAGACGGTGAAGAAGGTCACCGGCGCCGAGGTCGGCTTCGCGGGTCCGGTCGGTCTGCCCGAGGAGGTGCGCGTGCTCGCCGACCTGACGCTGAAGGGTCGGACCAACCTGCTCACCGGCTGCAACGAGACCGGCTACCACTGCCTGAACGTCAACCCGGGTCGCGACTGCAAGGAGCCCGAGTTCCACGACCTGCGCACCGCCAAGGCCGGCGAGACGTCGCCCGACGGCAAGGGTCCGCTGAAGCAGGCCCGTGGCATCGAGGTCGGCCACATCTTCAAGCTCGGCACCAAGTACTCGTCGGCGATGCAGGCCACGTTCATGGCCGAGAACGGCAAGCCGACGCCGTTCGTGATGGGTTGCTACGGCATCGGCGTCAGCCGCACCGCGCAGTCGGCGGTCGAGCAGAACAACGACGCGGCCGGCATCCAGTGGCCGGCTCCCATCGCGCCGTTCGAGGCCGCGGTGGTCTGCGTGGACGTCAAGAAGGAAGACCAGGTCGCGCTCGCCGAGCAGGTCTACGCCGAGCTGAAGGCCGCCGGCATCGACGCCTGCCTCGACGACCGCCCGCTGCGCGCCGGCCCGAAGTTCAAGGACATGGAGCTCCTCGGCTTCCCCTACTGCATCTACGTGGGCCGCGGCGCGGCCGACGGCCAGGTGGAGTTCGTGGTCCGCAAGGGCCAGCAGAAGGAAGACCTGCCGGTCGCCGATGCGGTGGCGAAGCTGAAGGCGGCGCTGGGGCGCTGAGTCCCGCGCGCTGGCCACGCCGGTTTCTGTCGTAGTTGGTGCCTGGCACGAACTACGACGGATTCTGCATCGCCGTTCGTGCCTTGCGGCCGTCGTACGACTTCAGCGGTCGCCCATCCGCAGCGCGACTCCGTTCGTCACGACCAGCCCTGCCGGGTTCGCGGCGAAGTCCTGCACCGCGGCCTGGGCGAAGAGGCGCAGGCCGATGAGAGCCGGGTCCGCGGCGAGGGTCACGCTCCATGTGGTCGGGCCGACCGTCAAGGTGATCGGCAGGAACAGATCTGGCGCTGCGAGCAGGGCACAACCCGGCAGGCCGGCGGTGCCGAGGTCGAAGGGGAGTGGCTCGCCGCTCCAATGGCTGTCGCTGTCGCCCAGGAGGATGGCGCCAAGTCGCGAACTCGCGGAGTAGTCCTGCACGAGCAGGTCGAAGCGGTCGCCGGCCCATGGAAGATGGAGCGGGTCGGCGCTGAGCGTCGGTGTGTTGCCATCCGAGCCACGACATCCAGCACCGTAGGGTAGTGCCTCGGCGGGGTCTGCCGACGAGAGGGACCAGTTGCCGTCCCAGCCTTCGTTGGCGAGGGCAAGCAGTTCGGCGGTCGGCGGCACGTAAGCGGGGAGGACCGAGGTCGACGGCTGTATGGCTTTGCCCGCGGTCGTCACCACGGACCACGTGCCGGCGTCGCCGTCCCATTCCGCGAAGCGTTGCCACTGGGTTGGGAGCGAGTGGAGCGATGCGAGGACTCGCCGGCGCGCGATGTGGTAGACCCCGAACGCGGCATTGCCGTCGAGCAGCGGGTCACCCGGGTTGCGAAGGGTCCAGCTCGTGCCGTCCCATTCCCAGGTGTCGTTGGCGTTCTGGCCTCCGAACAGCACGCTGACCCGCCGGTCCGGATCGTAGACCAGGCCTGGGTGGTACCGATGCGTCGGGCCCGTCGGCGGAGCGAACTCACGCCAGTCCTGGCCGTCCCACTCCCACACGTTCCCGCTCGCGACCCTTCCGGCGACTCCACCGACGCAGACCACCACGCGGCGGTGCAGGTCGTAGGCCATCGCACCTTGGACCGCGACCGGCCCCGGGTGCGGGGGTGACGCTTCCGTCCATCGTGCCGTATCGGATTCCCAGAGGAACGTGCGGCCGGCCTGCGACAAGAGATTGGGGGCTCCGTGCAGGACGACCCGGTCGCGGGCGAGATCCAGGTCCCAGGCGTAGCCCGATACGCCGACCGGCAGGGAGTCCGCCACGGTGAGGACGCGCCACTTGCCTGTGGCGAGATCGCGCGCGGCGACTCGGCCGGTCCGATCGACGGTCAGGTGGCGGGAACGGGTCGGGTCGAACCGGGCCGGCCCCATGCCGGTGAGTCGCTGCAGGAACGGTCCGACCTGCAGCCACTCCTCGCCCTCGAGTCGCCAGTGCTCGCGCTCGTCATCCATGAGCATCACGCCCCCGCCGGGAGCGGGGTCGAACAGGAAGCCGATCGGCCAGACGACTTCGAGGCGCGGACGAACGGGATTCCAGCGGACGCCGTCCCAGGCGTCGACATCGGCGCGGCCACCGATTCGGAGCACGGCACCTCGAGTCGGGTCGAAGATCGGGAAGTCGTCGTTGTCCACTCGGCCGGGATCGAGGGGGCCGGTCCAAGAGGCTCCGTCCCATTCCCAGGTGCCGTCGAAGGCGAGCAGGACCATGACATCACGCAGTGGATCGAACACCATCCACGCAGGTCCCATGGGCCCGGCTCCGGTGTAGAAGAGCTGCCGCCAGTTCGTCCCGTCGTACTCCCAGGTATCGGAGAGTCCGTTGGTCTGGACGCCGCCGTGCAGCACGACCACTTCCCGACGAGAGTCGTAGGCCATCGCAGGGATCACGCGGCCGGCCGGTGACGTCGGCAGCGAGACCCGTGACCAACTCGCGCCGTCCCATTCCCAGGTCTCGTTCGTGCCGGAGAACGAGCCGTTCGAGTTGCCGCCGAACAGGACGATGCGCTCGCGGCGCAGGTCCGTGACCATACCGAATCGCTGGTTCACGGTCGGCTCGGTCGGAGGGTTGGCCGCCTCCCAGGTCCACGTGCTGCGGTCGAGGTGTCGAGTGTCTCGGAGCGAGGTCCGAGAGAAGCCTCCGCCATAGGTGAGGAGCGCGCCGCGCACCGGATCGAGTGCGACGCGGTGCAGGATCGCGCGGGGTGCGGCCAGGTCGCGTGCGACCATGCGCTGGCAGGACAGTGGAACGGATGCCAGCAGGCAGATGGCGAGTCCGAGAGCGAGCGTGTGGCGGGCGAGCATGCCGTGTTCTAGCAGGCGCGGCTCGTTCCGGATCTGTGCCAGGCACGCATCCGGAAGGAAACTGGCCGCAGTCATGGAACATCTCCGCATCGCCGCCGAGATCCGTGCGCAATGCGCCGCCGCCCGCTCGATCTGTCCGTCGCAGGTCGCGCGCGCCCTGGCGCACGACGAGGCCGCCTGGCGCGCGCTCATGCCGGTGGTCCGCGAGGTGGCCGCCGAGCTGGTCGAAGCGGGCGAGATCGAAATGACCCAAGGCGGCGTGGTCGTCGACCCGCGCGCGGTCCGCGGCCCCATCCGCCTGCGTCGAGCGGGCGGCCGCGGGCCGGCCTGAATTCCCCGAGTCCAGCGCAAGCGGTCGGCCTCGACCGGTGAAGGCGCCGCCGTGAGTGACTTCCCACCCACAGACCCTGCCGCCCTGCGGGACGAAGACCACGCCTTCGTGCGCTTCTGCCGCGACGGCGACACCGACGCGCTGGCCGAGGTCTTCGATGCCACGGCACCGCGCCTCGCGGTCCTCGCTGGGCATCTGGTGCCGGGCGATGCGGGCGCGGTCGAGGATTTGGTGCAGTCGACCTTCCTCGCGGCGCTGCGGACGTCGGCGGGCTTCGTGCCCGGCCGCCGGGTGATGCCCTGGCTGGTGACGATCCTGACCCGCCAGGCGTCGAACCTGCGCCGCGCGCGCGGGCGGCGCCGGCTGCGCATCCGCGACGTCGACCCCGAGTCGTTCGTCGCGCTGGTCGAGGCGGCACCCGATCCGGCGGCGCTGGTCGCCGACCGCGAGGCCGCGGCGCGCGTCGCCGAGGCGATCGATCGGCTGCAGCCGCCGTACCGCGAGGTCCTGTCGCTGCGCCTGGTCCACGACCTGTCGCCGGCGGAGATCGCGCGCTCGCTCGGTCGTCCGGTCGGCACCGTGCACGCGCAGTTGCACCGCGGTGCGGAACGGCTACGCGCCCTGCTGCCGGTCGGGCTGGCGGTGCTGGTCGCCGGGTTGTTGCCGGCAGCGGCGCCGCTCGTGGTGGTGCGCGCGGTGGTGCTCGAAGCGGGTCGGTCCACGGCGCTCGCCGGGGGCGTGGGGGGAGGCACGGTCGGCGGTGTCACGACCGCGTTGTGGGGAGCCGTGTTGATGAAGAAGTTGTTGGTGGGAGTGGCGGTGCTGGTCGTCGGGTTGGCTGCCGCGTGGATGGTGTGGGAGCCGCAGTCGGCGCCGCAGACAGACGGCCCACGAGCCGCGTCGACTCTGGTTCGCGAGGCGCGGAGTGGTGCTGTCGCATCGCCGCCGCAATCGGCAGACGCGCGGCTCGAGGTCGCAGACGACTCCGGTCGCCGCGCCGAGTTGGACACGAGCGCACCGCGCTACGAACTGGTCGAGCCGGTCACCTTCCGCGGTCGGGTGGTCGCCTGGGAGACCGGCCAGCCACTCGCCGGCGTGACGGTCACCGGGCGGCTCAATCCCCTTCATCCGCATCTTCAGCCGATCCCGAGGGAACAGGAGGACGCCGGGCTCGTCGCCACCGAGTCGGTGACCGGCGCCGACGGTCGCTTCGCACTGCAGCTCACCCCGTTCGCCGAGCACTCGCTGGAGCTGCTCGCCGCAGCACCGGGACGCGCGACGATGGTCGGCTTCTGGTTGGACCCGCTGCGGCCCGGCGCCGTGCTCGACAGCGGCGACGTCGAGCTCGGCCTCGGCGCGGAGCTCACAGTGCGCGTCGTCGACCAAGGCCGCGCACCGCTCGCCTCGGTGAACGTCCAGCTCCAGGATCCTCCCGACGGGCCGCGCTCCGCCGACGGCATGTGGAGCACGCTCGGCTGGAGCGGCCTGCACCGCACCGGCCTCGACGGCCGCACCGAGCCGCGCTCCGTGCTGGCCGGCCGCTACGCGATCGAATGGGTCGAGGGGACCGGCCACGACTACGTGGGGCCCGAGCATCTCGTGGTGCCCGCGGACCGCGCGCAGGTGGAGGTCGAGCTGCCGATGCGCGAGCCGGCCGCAGAGCACCTGATCCAAGGGCACGTCGTCGATGCCGCGGGCACGCCGCTGGTCGGTGTGGAGGTCGTGTTCAAGGCCGATGCCGAATCCTGGGGCTACCGGGTGGTCGCGACCGGCCGCGGTGGCCGCTTCGTCGCCGGCTTCAAGGCCGATGCCGACGGCTCGGTGCGGCTGATGCGGATCGGCGCGGGCCTGGAGGAGATCGGGAGCGAGTACCGGCTGGCACCTGGTGTCGAGCGCGCGCTGATGATCGGCGATGGCACCGAACACCGGGTGGTGGTCGAGAGGATCGAGCACCAGCCGTTCGTCGTCCGCGTGGTCGCCGCGGCAACCGGTGAACCGCTGGTCGGCGCGCGGCTCGGCATGGTCCCGACGCTCCACGACGAGCAGGGCGCCCACTTCCGCGGCGTGTCGAACGCAGGACCGTTGCTCACGCCAGGTCGCCGCACCGATGCCGAGGGGCTGGCCACGCTCGAGTGGCTGCCCGGCTTCGCCCAGCTCGTCACCGTGTGCGCCGACGATGCCGGCCTCGCGTCGGTGGTGTTCGCCGACGTGTGGGCCGACGCGCTCGCGACGGTGAACGGTCCCCATGTCGTGGAGGTCCCGCCGGCGGTCGCGCACCGCGTGCGGGTCGTCGACCGCGCGGGTGTCGCCGTGGCGGGGAGCCGCGTCGAGTGGATCCGTCCGGTCGGGATGCGGGACTCCGCGGAGTCGGTCCATGGCTACGCGTCGCCGTTGCTGGAGCTGCTCGACGGTTGGGTCGGGGCGACCTACCCGAACGCGGTGACCGTGTCTGGGGAGACCGACGAGGCAGGATTGGTCACGCTGCACGAGTCGACCGAAGTCGGTGCCTGCGTGCTGCGCATCACCGGCGCCATGCATCTGGAGCACGAAGTCGCGCTCGCCGAGCTGCCGGTCGTCGACGGCCTGCGGACGGTCGTCGTGGACCGTGCGGCGTCCGTGCACGGACGGATCGAGCCGCTGTCGACACTCGCCGACCTGCTGCCGGGTGCGGGGCTGCGAGCGCAGGCAGCTGTCCTTCTCGATCCCGAGCGCATGCTCCGGGAGCATCGTCCGGAGCTGTGGCTGCACCGGACCGACGACGAGGGTGACGACCACGAGGATCGCGCGCCGCTCGGCGACGATGGGCGATTCCGGTTCGGCGCCGTGCCGCCTGGCCGCTACCGCCTGGCGCTGGAGTCGTGGGACGTCGATGGCATCGAGCCGGCTTGGGACATCGAGGTCTCCGGTGCGGAAGACGACCACGAACTGCACCTCGACCTCGCGCCCTTCGCGCCGGCGCGCGTCTCCGGAACCGTCACGGTGAACGGTGCCGAGCCCGATCCCGGGGTGCGCTTGGAGCTCGGCCGTGACACGGTCGGCGCCCTCGGCGAGGGCGGCCGCTTCGACGTCCGGGTGTTCCCAGGCACCTACCGACTCGCGCTCCGCCATCCGTTCCGCGACGGCATCGAGATCCGGCTGCGTCGGCTGTTGCCCGTCGAGATCGCGCCCGGCGAGGTGCGCGTGCTCGATCTCGACTTCGTGCGCCGCGCGGTGGAGCTCCGGGTGGTCCGCGCCGACGGCTCACCCGCCGCGGGGGCATTCGTCGCGATCCGGGAGGTGCAGGCGGACGGCTCGCCGGGCAACGGGCGCGGCCGCCGCCGCCTCGACGACCAGGGCCGTGCCACTTTCGAGGACTCGTTCGAACGACCGCTCGTCGCCGAACTCCTGCTCGGTCCGCTGCCGACCAGGGGCAGCGATCCCGAGCCGGAGCGCGTGTTGCTCGGCAGGCTGGAGGCCGATCCGTCGCTCGCGCACCCGGTGGTGGAGTTCACCGCCTCGAGATGACCCGCGTCGCCCGCTTCACCGCGACCCGAGCGTCAGCCGCAGCGCGTTGCTGGCCACCGCGCCACCCGGGTTCGCCGCCGCGTCGAGCGCGAGCACCTGCGCGAACGCGCGACTCGACACCAGCGAGGTGTCCGCCGGGATCTGCAAGCTGCCGAGCGCCGACCCCGCCTGCGCCGACAGCGGCAGCGTGACGTCGGGGCTCACCAACAACCGGCAGCCGGTGAGACCGAGCGGGCCGAGATCGAACGGCAGGGCTCCGCCACTCCACTGCGTCTCCGAGATCCCGACGGCCAGCGTTGCGAACCGCGTGCTCGGAGCAAGGCTCGCGACGCGGTAGTCGAAGCGGTCCCCCAGCCACGGCAGGCGGGTGGCGATCGGCGAGAGCTCGGGCAGGGTGCCCGCACTCGTCGTGCATCCGGTGCCGAACCGCTCCGCAGCGGCGGCCGTCACGCTGGACAGCTCGCGCATCGCGAAGCTGGCCGAGTAGACCGCGTAGGTGGAACCGGTGGACGGCACGTACTCCAGGTTCCACAGGATCCCGGCGCCGAACGACTCGAGGCCGTCGCCTTCGAGCGGTGCCGGAGCCCAGGACCCCGCATCGCGGTCGATCTCGTAGAGCACCGCGCGCGACGACGTCGAAACCGGCTCGCGGACGACCTGCACGCGGCGGCGAGCTGCGTGGTAGACCGCGGCGGGGCGCAGCGTCGCGCCGGTCGGTTCGAGCAGTCCGTGGAACGTCCAGGTCGTCCCGTCCCATTCCCACGTGTCGGTCGTGCCGTTGCCGATCATCAGCAGCACCTCGCGGTCGGAGTCGAAGACCATCACCGCGTCGCGCCTGCCGCTCGGCCCGGATGCCGTGACGATCCGGTGCCACTGCGTGCCGTCCCATTCCCACGTCGGCGGGTTCGGGTCGGACAGCGTCGACAGCCCGCCGAACAGCACGCAGCGCTCGCGCACCAGGTCGTACTCCATCGACATGCCTTCGGTCAGTCCGGTCGGCTGCACGGGCAGCGTCGTCGATTGCCAGGTCGCATTGCCGGGATCCCAGCGCCAGGTGGCCGACGGAGCACCGAGACCGACGCCCGGACCGAAGCCCACCAGCTGGTCGCGCGCCGCGTCGTAGGCGAAGCAGATGTCGGTCCCGTCATTCCAGATGCCGGTCGTGGTCTGCTGCCGCCAGGTCTGACTCGGCCGATCGAAGGCGAACACCTGGCACTCGCGGTCGAGCAGCAGCAAGCGGTCGCGGTTCGGGTCGTAGACCATGCGGTCGACGCCGTAGCCGGGCGCGGCGCCGGGCGAGCCGACATGGTTCCAACGGGTGCCGTCCCAGTGCCACGTGCGGGTGTTGGAGTCGACCGCGAGCAGGCCGCGCAGGCTGCCCTGTTCGACCGTCAGCACGGTGGCGATTCCGATGCCGGTGTGGGAGCCGGCGACGGACGTCCACACGCTGCCGTTCCAGGCCTCGAGCGCGCCACCGGTCCCGGTGGTCACGACCGCCTGCGAGACGGGATCCCACACCAGGTCGACCGCCCCGCTGGTCTGGATCGGCGCCGGATCGAGCGGCCCGCGCCACGTGGTGCCGTCCCACTCCCAGGTGCCGTCGGTGCCGCGGAGCACCGACACGCCGCGCAGCGGATCGAAGGCGAGGCGCGGCGCGCCGGCAGCAGGTGCCGGGTGGACCGTCCGGTCGATCCAGGTGGCGCCGTCGTATTCCCAGGTGTCGTCGAGCGATGCTCCCGCGTGCAGGCCGCCGAACAGCACCATGCGTCCGCGCGTGGAGTCGAAGCAGGCTGCGGCCACGGTGCGCGGCGGGGGCGCGGTTGGCGTGGCGATGCGCTGCCAGTCGCTGCCGTCCCACTCCCAGGTCTCGTCGTTGCCGGTGAACACGCGTTCGGTGCTGCCACCGAACAGGATCACCCGGTTGCGGGATGGATCGGCGGTCAGGCTGAAGAAGGAGGTAGACGTCGGTCGGTGGCTGCTCGGGGCGCGTGGTTGCCAGCCGCGGAGCGCCGCGGAGAACGTCCAGTCGCGCGCGGGTTGGAACGACGCCCGCGGGAGCAGGGGTTCCCCGGTCGTCGGGTCGACGACCCCGCGTCGTGCCACGCTGCCCGGCAGTCCGAGTTCGGTGACGCGTTGTTGGGCGTCGAGGGTGTACGTCGAGGCGAGGGCGGCCGCGAGGAGCAGCGGTACGGCGCGATGGTGGTGATCGAGGAGCATGTCGTGAGGCGCGGACGAGGGGGAGGCAGTGGGGCGGCGCGGCGCGTGCAACTGCTGGTCCGTCGTGTCCTGCGCCCGTCGCTCGGGCATACCGCAGCGGTTGGATCGCCTCGCGACCGGATCCCGACGTGTGGGCGACGGCTCGCGGACGGCGAGGCCCTGCGGCTCAGCGCTGCCCGGCCTGCAGGCGCAGCGCGTTCGACAGCGCGAGGCCACCGGGATTGGCACCCGGATCGAAGGCGCCGGCCTGCGCGAACAGCACGTCGCCGAGCAGGTGCGGGTCGGCGGGGAGGGTCAGGTCCCAGCGCGCGCGGCCGCCGGTTGCCGTGAGCAGCTCGGCGACCTCGATCGAGACGAACAGCGAGCAGCCGGTGAAGCCGAGCGGCGTCAGGTCGGCGGGCAGCGGCGAACCGTTCCACGACCTGTCGTCGAACCCCAGCAGCAGAGTGGCGAGCTGCGTCTCGGGTGCGAGGTCGGTGACCTCGAGGGTCATCCGGTCGTCGAGCCAGGGCAGACGGGTGGGGCTGCTGGCGAGGTGCGGAGTGGCGCCGTGTGAGCCAGGGCAACCCTGGCCGAAGACATCGGACTGCGCGGGGTCGGTCGAGCGGATGGTCCAGCCGAGGTCGTTCGCGGCGGCGACCACGACTTCGTTCCGCCGCGGGTCGTAGCCGAGGATCGAGCCGAGGCCGCGGAGCAGCGGATCGCCGGCGCCGAGCGCGAGCTGCCACGTGGCGGCGTCGCCGTTCCACTCGATGACCTGCGGATCGAGGCTGCTGCCGTTGGTGGTCAGCGCGACGATCCGCCGGCGCGCGACGTGGTAGGCCGCGCCACTGATCGAGCGGTCGGCGAGCAGCGGGTCGTGGAGTTCGCGTCGGCTCCAGCGGCGGCCGTCCCACTCCCAGGTGTCGGTGAAGAACGGCACCGCGGCGCTGTAGCCGCCGAACAGGACCACCACGCGACGGTCGGGGTCGTACACCATCCATGCGTTGGCCACCCGGATCGCGGGCGAGAAGGTCACGTCGATCCGATGCCAGTCGTTGCCGTCCCATTCCCACACCGGCGGGAGTCCGTAGGGGCCGCCTTCACCACCCCACAGGACGACGCGTTCGCGCGACGCGTCATAGGCCGCGGCGCCACCCCAGGTGGAGGGGCCGGGGTGGTTGGGGTGGGCTTCGGTCCACTGCTCGCTCGTGGTGTCGAACAGGAAGGTGCGGCCGCTGGTACCGATCTGCGTGATGCCGTGCATCACGATCTGGCCGCGCGTGGCGTCGAGGGCCCATGCGCCGTAGCGGAGCGCCGCAGGTGGCTGGCTGCCCGGATGGATGGTTCGCCACTGGCCGGTCGCGCTGTCACGCGCGGTGACGAGGCCATGGGGATACGCCGAGAGCAGGCGGTCGCCGTGGGTGTCCCATTGCAGGGACCGGTCGCCGGGCAGCGGGCGCAGCAGCGGGCCGACCGGTTGCCACGCAGTGCCGGTGAAGCGGCTCATCTCGGCGGCGTCGTCGAGCATCAGGAGGCCGCCGCCCGGGTGCGGGTCGAAGCCGAAGCGCACCGGGAAGTGGTCGGCGAGCGAGTTGCCGAACGAGGTCCAAGCTGCGCCGTCCCAGGCCTTCACCAGGCCTCGGTCGCTGATGCGCAGCACCTGGCCGCGGGAGTCGTCCTGCACCAGCACGTCGTCGAGGTCGATGGTCTCGACCGCGAGCGGCCCGCGCCAGTCGTTGCCGTCCCACTCCCAGGTTCCGCCGACCGCGAGCAACACACTCACCTGCCGCGACGGGTCGAAGGCCAGCTTGCCGGGACCCGCTGGTGGCTGGTGCTGCGGCTGGCGCTGCGTCCAGGTGACGCCGTCGTACTCCCAGGTGTCGCCGAGCGGGTCGTGGATGCCGCCGATGCCGAAGCCGCCGTAGAGCACCATCACGCCGCGCGCCGCATCGAAGGTCATCGCCTCGATGCGGCGTGGTGACGGCGCGACCGCGGTGGCGATGCGCAGCCAGTCGGTTCCGTCCCACTCCCAGGTCTGGTCGAGCGCCGCGGATCCGGTGGTGACCGCCGAGCCGCCGAACTGCACAACCCGCTGCCGTGCGGTGTCGGTGGCCAGGGCGAACTGCCAGATTGCGGGAGGTTCGTGGGAGGGGGTCGCGGCGCTCCAGAGCCAGGTGTCGCGGTCGAGGCTGCGGGTGTCGATCGTTCCGAGCGATGCGATGCCGCCGCGGGTCAGCAGGCCGCCGTCTGCCGGGGAGTAGGCGACTCGGTGGCCGAACGGGACCTCGGGAGTGCTGCGCTGCACCTCGAGGTGCTGCGCGGCGAGCGGAGCGAGGGTGGCGAGGAGGAACGGTACTGCCGGCGTGCGCATGGGACTCGGGCGGGTCTCGTTGGACGGACCGCCATTGTACTCGCGGCGCACGTTGCGTGGCGGTCGCTGTGGGTGGGCCGCCGAGAACCGAGAATGAACGCGCAGTTCGCGGGAATCCGGGCCGCGGGGACGCCATCATGCGAGTCCGCAGAACACCTCCATCATGGGCAAGATCATCTTCTCGTTCGTCCTTCTCGTGCTGGCGATGGGCAGCTGCTTCGCAGTGCCGGCGTTCATCGGCTTCAAGGCCATTCCCAGCGTGGTGGTCACCGTGGAGACCGGCGAGGAGACTTTCACCGTCGACAAGGCCTCGTTCCATCTCCTCGGCATCAGCCGACCGTCGGCAGGGCTCGGCACCAACCAGCTGCTGACGGTGGAGCGGCGCGACGTGCCGGAAGGTCACTACGCGTTCGTCGACCGCAGCGATGGCTCGACGATCGAACTCTCCGGCGAGTTCAATGTGAATCAGGAGGGCTTCGCGACCGACTTCTACTCGGTCGGATCGGCCGAACTCGGTCCGGGGACCTACGGCGTGCTCGCTCCCGAGATGCCCGAGAACCTGAACCTCGAGGTTCGCAAGACGGACCTCGATAGGGCCGACTTCGAAGACAACGCAGAACTGCTGGCCGGCGGCGCCCTCGGCGGCTGCGCGCTCGGCGGTCTGCTCGGCCTCGCGGGAATCGTGCTGCTGATCCTCGGCATCGTCGAGGTGTCGCGGAAGAAGAGCCCTGAGGCTTGATGCGAGGGGCTGCCGATCCGGCCGAGCGCAGTGGTTCCTGGCAGTTGTTGCTCGTCGGTGCCCTGCTGCTGTTCGTCTCGTCGTTCAGTTGCGTCGGCTTGCCCCTGTTGGTCTCGGCCGCGGGCGGTGACGAGGTCATTCCCGATCCGGAGGACTTCGAGCCCGAACTCGATCCCGGCGACGATGGGCTGTGGCCGGTCGAGCGCGGCGGCGTCTACAAGGTGTTGATCGTCGCGAGCGGAACCGACGCGCAAGGCGAGCCGGGCCGAGCGCCGGGCGAGGATCGCTGGCCGTTCGCCGCCTTCGCGTTCCGCGCCGCCACCGGCGATCGCGTGCCCCTGAAGCCGAGCGATGAGCAGCGCAAGCTGCCGTGGATGGTCGGTTCGGCCCACCTCGAGCCGGGCCGCTACGAGGTCCTCACCCCGGACCTCGGCGAGGGCTTCCGCGTCGACGTGCTTGCGGACTTCGCGGTCGGCATCGCGCGCGAAGGCGGCGGCGAATCGGCGGGATGGGGCGGGATACTGCGGTGGCTGTTCGGGTTGGTGACGGGGATCGGGGGGCTGGTGGCGGTGGGGGTCGGCGTGGGGCGGTCGCGGCGGAGGGGGTGATGGGTGCGGGTCACGCACCTGGTCGTAGTCGACGGGTCATCGCGTACACCCGGTGCGAAGTCACGCGACGGAGCAGACCCCGAGGACCGCGGGAACGACGCCGAACTCCGGAATCCCGACTTGCCACCATCCTCGAAGCGGCGGCCGTGAGCCCCCGGTCGGGCCGACGCCGTCAGGTCGACAATCCTGTCATTCAGGCTGACAATCCCGCTACCCACGACCCATGCAGCTCTCCCTCACCGAAGCCGCGACCTTGCTCGGCCGCACCGAGCGGCAGATTCGCTCGATGATCGAAGACGGCCGCATCGTCGCGACCAAGTCACGTGGCAAGTGGCAGATCGACCGCGACAGCCTGGCGCTGATCACGGCGCAGGGTGACTCGCCCGAGGTTGGCATGGAAGACGAAGAACTGGACTTCGACGAGATCGAGTCGCCGCCCATGGCCGGTGACAGGCGCAAGACCTGGTCGGTCACCGACCTCGATGCCTTCCGCCTCGGCGTCGAGATCCTCCACGACCTGCGATCCATCGAGGCACCGCGCGCCCTCGAACTCCTCGACCAGTGCCTGGAGGTTCTCGGTTGTGGTTGCCACGACTTCAACCCCCGGTCGAAGCGCGTGCGCTTCGCGGAGGCGCGCGATGCTGCAGCGCGGGCCGCGGTGCGCTTGATCGCGGATGGGGACGGGGACGCGCTGCACGAGAGTCTGGCGCGGCGGATCGAGACCGACCTGATCCCGAGGCTGGGCGGGCTCGTGGCGAGTCAGGACCGGCGGACGCGGCGTGGGCGGTGAATGTCGGCGCGAGGCGCTGCGCCATCCAGGAATCCAGGTTGGGATGCACGGCGACGCGGCGCGTTCCGGGTTGCGCGAGGTTCTGCGGGTTCAGTCCCGCACGTAGCGCGCGCTGTGCAGCGTGATGCCGGAGACCTTCTCGCCCTCGCGCTCGATCCTCAGCGGGGTCGTCCCGCTCCATTCGAACAGCACGACCTCCTCCTCGTCGTCCTTCCCGCCGACGAGGAACGCGCGCGTCACTGGTCCCGAGGCCCAATCGATGCGGAAGGTGACCGGGCCCTCCGTGACATTCTCGATCGTCATCTGATTGCCGCGTGCATCGGTGTAGGTGCCGGCGAGCGGTGCGCGGAGTGCATCGGACAGCGGACCGATCGGTTCAGGGAGCTCTCCCTTCGGCGCGAACAGGCAATGCTCCAGCAGCATCGTCACGCCATAGGGATTCGCGTCGTTGCGATTGCAGAGCACGAACACCGCGCCGTCGTCGTCGGGATAGCGGACGACGTTGCAGACGAAGCCGCGGACGCCGCCGCTGTGCTCGTGGACGGTGCGGCCATCGCGTTGGTAGACGTTCCAGCCGAGCGCGTAGTCCTCCAGGCCGGGCGCGAACAGTTCCGCCTTGCGCCTCGCATCGAGCACCTTGGTGCCGTGCAGTGCGCGGTCCCAGGCCCAGAGGTCCCACACGCTGCACACGGCGCCACCCATGCCGCGGTACTGGAATCCGTAGGCGCCGTAGGGATGCTCGAGCGCGCTGCGCGGGGCGCCCTCGGTGGGGCGCCCGATCGCCACGGTCACGTCGCGTGGCGGGTCGTCGCCGGTGAAGCGGGCGGTGCGCATCTTCGCGGGCTCGAACAGCTCCTTCCTGCAGTAGTCGGGATACTCGTCCTTGCCGACCCGCGTGACGATCTCGGCGAGCAGCGCGTAGCCCTGGTTCCAGTACTCGTAATACGTGCCCGGCGCATGACGCGGGCCGCCTTCGAGGAAGTGCGGCAGCACCGCCGCCAGATCGGAGCCGGCGCCGCGGCTGTTGCTGCCGGGGATGCCCGAGGTGTGCTGCAGCAGGTGGCGGATGGTGATCGCCTGGCAGTCGTCGGGCACGCCGGGCAGGTGCTCGGCGATCGGGTCGTCGAGGTCGAGCCTCTTGCGCTGGGCGAGGCGGAGGATCGCGGCGCCGGTGAACTGCTTGGTGGCGGAGGCGATCTCGAACAGGGTGGTCGCGGTGTTCGGGGTCTCGCCCGCGAGGTCGGCGTGGCCGATGCCGCCGGCGAACAGGACCTTGCCGTCGCGCGCGGCGAGGATCGCGCCGCTCATGCCGAGGTGCTCGAGGCCGGCGGCGAGGGCGGCGATGCGTTCGGCGCGCGGGCCGTCGCCGACGTGGCGGTCGACGCGCTGCTGGGCCGTGGCGGGTCCGCCGCCTACGAGGAGCAGCGCGAGCAACGGTCGGACGAACGGAACACACTCCTTCCGGGTAGCCATCGCACGGGATCTTACGCGTAGCGCAGCGGTGGACGGTCAGGATGGGTCGAACCGTCCACCAGGTGGCCGACTCGGAAGAAGATTCGAGAATGAGCGGAGGCTTGGCGGGAAACGGGTCGCGACCCGGGCCATCATGCGGGTCGAAGGAACCGTTCCGATATGGGCAAGATCATCCTCTCGTTCGTTCTCCTCATCCTCGGTCTCGCGAGCTGCTTCGCCGTGCCGGCCGTGCTCGCTTTCAAGTTCTATCCGAGCGTCATCCTGGAGGTGGAGACCGGTGACGAGTCGTTCGGCGTCGAGAATTCGTCGATGCACCTGCTCTCGGTGAGCCGCGGTTCGTCGGTCCTGTCCACCAACCCGGCGGTCACGATCAAGCGCTCGGAGATCCCGGACGGCGAGTACGGCTTCATCGACCGCGCCGACGACTCGCGGATCGAGCTGAAGCGGGGTGCGCGCTTCGAGGGCAACGACATGAACTCCCAGTTCGCCACGGTCGGTGGTGTGGAGCTCCTGCCGGGAAGCTACGGGGTGTATGCACCGGAGATGCCCGCGGGTATGACCCTGGAGGTCCGCAAGATGGACTTCAGCGAGGGCGACGAGGAAGGCCTCGCGGCGATGGGCATCGGTGCCCTGGTGGGCGTCGGCCTCGGCGTGCTGCTGTTCCTGGCTGCGGTCGTCTTCCTGATTCTCGGCATCGTCGAGGCTTCGAGGAAGAAGAACCCGGAGGCCTGATGGGCGGCGAGAGTCGAGACGGTCGGCGGTCGGGCGGTGGTCCCGCCGCGCCGTTCCTGGTCGCGTTCGTGTTGCTGGTCGTCGGGCCTTTCGGTTGCCTCGGCGCCCCGCTGCTGTTCGGCGACGCCGCGGACCAGGGGGAGGTCCTCGGCCAGGGCTTCTTCGTTCTCAGTCCGGATGCGGACGGCCACTGGACGGTGCCCCGACGCAGTCGCTATCTGCTGACCATCGAGCCGCTCCCTGGCTCCGAGCGCGAACCGCCGCCGGACTCGGTGCCCGGCAGCGAGTTCTGGCCAGACGGCGCGTTCGGCTTTCGGGCGGTCGGCTCGACCGAGCGGATCCCGCTCGAGCCGGAACCCGGTGAGCGGATGTTGCCGTTCCGTGTCGGCACGGCGGACCTCGTGCCGGGCCGATATGACGTATGGACTCCCGATCTCGAGGGACGCTTCGAGGTCGCGATCAGCGATTGTGTTCCGGCCGGCTTGGGGGTCGGCACCGCTGGCGGCGGCGGAATCGCCGACCGCATCGCGAACGGTGGATTGGCGGCCTACGCGTTCGGTGTCGCTTGCCTGCTCGGTGCCGTCGTCGCGCTGATCGTGGGAGTCGTCCGGTTGGCGCGGCGCGGGTGAGTCGTCGCGGGGAACGGCCGCGATCCGCGCGCAGGCCTCACGCGCCCCCGAACCCTTCCCACAGCTTCTCGAATTCGGTGAGGAACGCGCGGACCAGGCCGGGGTCGTCGGTGACCACGAAGTTCTCCTCGTTGTCGCGGTCGGCGCTGCGGGTCCAGTTGTAGGAGCCGGTCAGCAGGACGCGCGCATCGAAGACCGCGAACTTGTGGTGCATGTGCTTCTCGCTGCGGTCGGTGCGCACTTCGACGCCGGCGCGGGCCAGGCGGTCGACGTCGGAGCCGAGGTCGAGGCTCTTCTCGTCGTCGGTGAGCAGGCGGACCGCGACGCGGCGCGAGACCGCGCGGGCCACGGCCTCGGCGATGCGGTCGTCGGTGAGTGTGAACACGCAGATGTCGAGCTGGCGCGCGGTGCCGTCGATCAGCTCGATGATGCGTCGCGGACACGCGTCGCCCGGGCTGAACCATGCCTCGTTGCGGGCCGAGGCAGCCGCCGCGGCGCGCTGCGACTCGTGGTGGCCGATCAGCTGGGTGATCGACTCGCACCAGGCCAGCAGCTCGCTGCCATTGCGGTCGGTGAGGCGTTCCCGGGCCAGGGCGAAGGCGCGGCTGCGCAGCAGAGCGAGCTGCTCGGCACCGAGTTCGGCGACGACCTCGCCGAGCGCCCGGCGTTCGCCACGCGACAGGCGCTCGTCGTCGAGGGTCGCGGCGAGGATCTCGTCGAGTCGTCGTGCATCCATGGGGCGACGATCTTGCCACCGCCCGGGCACGCGGGCTATCGCGCGGTCACCCGCAGGCGTGTGCTGAACCACACGAGTCAGGCGCCCGCGAAGGCGAGCGACGCGGCGACCAGCCAGGTGATCATCAGCGTGGAGTCGTGGACCACCAGGATGCGGAACACGAGCGCCACGAGGACCAGCGCGGCGATCGCCCAGGCCTGCCACGGGGAGCCATCGGCGAGGTTCGGGCGGTTTGCCGCGCGAGGGGCCTTGGGGGCGGCCGCGACCAGCACGGTGAGGAGTGCCGGGCGCGCTGCCAGGCCGGGAGTCTGCGAGCCGAAGCGCTCGATCGCGGAGGTCGCTGCCAGAAGCACTGCCGCGCGTCCATGCAGGTGCCGGGGGCCCGGCCGGTCGGCGGCGCCGTCGGGCGGGCCCTCGCCATGCCGAGCGTGGAGGTCGCCAACGAGGCGGCCGCCGACGGCAGGACCGGGGCGGTGCCGGGGGACAGGGTGCCGGTCCGCCGCGGTGGCGGTGGCCGGTTCGGAGGGCATGCGGGAGCAGCCGCGCGGCAGCGGGGCCGTGTCCCGCCAGGAGGATGCGCGCGGTAACCGGGATCCCGAGGTTTTCCCGTCCCCGTGTGACCCGTAACCTGCAAGCCGTGGAGTCCCGCGAGTTGTTCGAGATCCTGGTCCGCGAGAACCAGGGGATGGTGCGCGCCTTCCTGATGTCGGCTGTCCGCGACTCTGCAGTCGCCGACGACCTGCTGCAGGAGGCCTTCCTCGTCGCCTGGAAGAACCTGGCTCGCTACGACCGTTCCCTGCCGTTCGGACCGTGGGTCCGCGGCATCGCCGGCAAGCTCGTCCTCTCTCATCGCCGCAAGGTCGCGCGCTCCAAGATGTACTACTGCGACGAAGAGTCCCTCGGCTTCCTCGAGAAGGGACTCGATGACTTCTCCTCCCTCAGCGGCGACACGTTCGATGGCAAGCTCGATGCGCTGAAGGTGTGCATGGAGGGTCTGTCGGAGAGCCAGCGCGACACGATCCGGCTGCACTACGAAGACGGCATGCAGTGCAAGGAGATCGCGCCGCAGCTCGGGCTGGGTTTGGAGGCGGTGAAGAAGCACTTGCAGCGCGGCCGCGCGGCGCTGATGCGTTGCATCGAGAATCGCCTGGGCACGACGGTCGAAGGAGCAACCACGTGAGCGGGCACGACGACGATCCCGGTCGCGACGACCCGTTCGACCTCGACGGCTGGGACGAGACCGTGCTCGAGGAGGGCGAGGAGCTCGCCGCGGAGCGGACGCTCCCCGTGGATGCGGAGTTGCGCCGGGCCGTCCTCGAGCAGCGGTTGGTGCATGGCCTGTTGGCGCAGCGCTACGACACCGTGGCCGCCAAGGACGCCCGCGTCCGGAGCATCGTCGCGGCCCTTCCCGCGGCGCCGAGCGGTGCTGGGCCGGTGATCCCGTTCTGGCGCCGCTTCGGCGTGGCGCTGGCGGCGGCGGCGGCCGTGCTGGTCTCGGCGGCGGCGCTGATGTGGGGCGGCTCCGACGTCGAGAAGGTCGAGAAGCTCTGGGCGCAGGCCAAGGACCACCTCGACGACGAGGTCGACCGCCAGTTCACACTCGACGTCTTCCGGGAGTTGCCGAACGGAGACCTCGAACCCACCGGACACCATGTCTTCACCGTGCGTCCCGGTGGCATGTTCCGCGTCGAGATGAACGGCGAGGCGGTCGGAGTCAAGACCGTCGGCTGCGATGGCGTCGAGGTGTGGTTGGAAGACCGGACCGGTGGCGGTAAGCCGAAGCGGACTCACGACGTCCGCGAGAAGGTCCGCGAATTCTTCGAGAAGGAGCTGCTGGGTGCCGAGGGCTTCTTCGACGTCGGCTACCTCAGCCTGGAGTCGGTTCTCGACGAGGTCCACGAGGCCGCGACGATGTTCGAGCACGACGTCGAGCCGCTGGAGCCCGGCGGTCGGGCCTGTGCCCACATCCTGGGTGAGGGCAACTTCGACATGGGCAAGACCGACCTGGAGAAGATCGAGATCTGGTTCGACCAGGACACGAGCATGATCCGCAAGGTTCTGCTCGATCTCCACGACGAGAGATCGACCGTCGACTATCACTTCCACTTCAAGTACGTGGGAGTCGTACCGACCGAGCCGGGCTTCTACTCCCGGCCGAGGTAGTGACCCCCGGTCGCGCCGCTCGATTCCGGTTCCCGCGATGACCGTGTCCGACGCGATCGGTGACGACTCGAGCGCCACCACTCCCGAAGCGCTCGAGGCGAGCTATCGCGAACTCCTGCAGGACCTCGATTCCGATCCGCGGGAGTTGCTCGGTGCCCTGGAGCGGACCCGGCTGACGGTCGATCTGCAGCTCGCCACCGACCTCGATCGGATGGAGCTCGACCACCTGCGGCGCGCGGCTCGCGACCGGCGGCTCCGGCCGGTGGTGATCGATCCGGTCGGCCATGCGCTTCGCGCCGCCCGTGAGCGACGCCTGCGCGACCTGGAGAACGCTCCGGTCGACGATCCCGCTGCGCTCTTCGACCTGATCGAGTTGTGGAGCGAGTTCGAGTTCGCGGGCGAGGAGCCCTCGGCGTCGCGTTGCGACCAGGAGCTGGAACGGCGCATCGCGACGGTAGGCGAAGCCACCGAACGGCTGCGCTACGAGGCCGGCGAGCGGTTCGCGGCGCTGTCCACCGAGGAGGAGGACCTCGATCTGCCGCTGCGCATCCTGCGCACCGAGCGGATGCGCCGGGCCTGCTGCGACCTGTTCGCGCGGACCCGTCATCCGATGTTCCGCCAGCTGGAACGTCGGCTCGCGCGCGCATGGTGTGACCGCACGCTGCAGCTCCGCCTGGAACGGCTGCTGACCCGCCGCGGCGCCGCTGTGCTCGAGACCACCAGCCTGCTGCTGCTGTTCACGGTGTTCGGTCTGCTCGCGATCGAGGCGTCGGTCGGTCGGATGCACTGGTTGATGGCGGTCGACGCATCGATCTGCACCTTCTTCATCGCCGAGTTCCTGTTCAAGCTGGCGCTCGCCCCGGCGCGCCGATCTTGGTTCCTTCGCAACGTGCTGACCGACCTGCTGCCGGCGATCCCGGCGGCGGCGTTCTTCTTCACCACGCTGCCCAGCGAGGCCGAGCTGACGGTGCTCGGTCGGTTCCTCCGGCTGCTGCGCGTGTTCTGGATCGCACGCTACATCCAGGCACTGCGGCCGATCCTCGGGGTGGTTCGCCTGGTGCTGTTCATGGTCAAGGGGCTCGACGCGCTGGTCCGGCGCTTCTCGGCGCTCCTGAACCGCAACTTCGTGTTCTTCGAGCGCGTCGTGCTGCCGCTGCAGAGCGAGATCGGCGCCGACCTGCGGAGCCTGGCGTTCCGCGCGTTGCGTCGGGAACACGTGCTGCTCGCCGACCTGCCGGTGGAGGAGGCTGCGCCGCGGCTTGCAGCCCGCGCGACCGCGTTGGCCGAACGCAACCGTGCCGCGCCGGCAATGACGCCCGCGGCCGATCCCGCGGCGCGCTCGTCGTTGGCCTCCAACGGCTTCACGGCGCCCGCGGCAATCCATGCCAGCGAGCGGGACATCCCGGTCGAGCACGCAATCGAATACCTGTGGCGGATCGAGCCGGCCGAACTCGGCGCCTGGCTGCCGCGCAAGGACGTGCTGGCGCTCGATCGGCTGGCGCGCATCGTCAACGCGCCGGTGGTCCGTAGCCTGCCCTTGATCCGCAAGCTGCGCAGCCCCGAACGCGGCGCGACCGCCGAGGAGCGGGTCATCGAACTCGGTCGACGCGCGGCGCTGATCCTCGAGGGCTGGCGCGAACGCGTGCTGCGCGTCGGCGACATGCAGGGGATCCTCACGGGACCGCAGGTCCTCGACCGGGTGGCGACCACGTTGGTCAACGCCTCCAAGCGGCCGGCGATCCGTCTCTTGCTGTTCGGCGGTCTGTTCACCCTGGTGCGTGGGCTGGTGGGCGCGCAGTCGGGTATCGGCCTGTTCCTGAGCAAGTTCGTTGCCACGCCGCTGGTGGTGCTCGGCAGCGTCTGCCTGGTGTTGCTGCTGCTCGGCCGCTGGCTCAAGTCGCTGGCTGGTGAGGCGGCCGAGGCGTTCAAGCTGACCAGCGAGGCGCACTTCATCGGTCTCACCGAGTTGGTCAAGCGTCGCCACCAGGACGACGACCTGCAGTTCCTGGCCGGCCGCGTGTTCCGCCACGAACTGGATGCATGGGAGGGCGCCGCGGCGCTTCAAGCCCACGTCCGCGCAGCGCGCACCGGGCGGATCGAGGGCGTGTTCGGCACCGACGAGCGGCTCGGCCAGGAGGTCTACCGGGTGGCCCTGCTCTACCTGCACTTCCTCGACGGCGCGCCGCTGCACGAGAACGACGTCAAGACCACCGAGCAGCTGCTGGCGAACCTGTCGCTGGAGAACATCCGCAACACGCATCTCGGCTACTCGAAGCGGCAGCGCAAGCAGCTGAAGAAGCTCGCGCCCGGCAACAGTCCGCTGTTCGGCGGGCCTTACGTGTGGTTCCGCTTCATCACCGAGAGCATCGCGGTGGAGACCGCCAAGCGGGTCACCGACTACAACCGCAACTGTCTCACTCTCGGCCAGCGGGAAGTCGCCGAGAGCGGCGAACGCGGGGCGTTCGCGGCGTGGATCCGCCATCGGCGTGATCCGGAACTCGGCCGGTTGGAGAGGACCGAGGCCCCGGGCGGAGCGCTGGTGTATCGCACCACCGAGTTCAACGCGCTCGACTTCCTCACCGTCGACGTGCAGCGTGACCGCCACATCGAGCGGGTCTTCGGCAAACCGGTGATGAGTCTGTTGCGCCTCGAGCGGCGTCGCATCATCCGCGAGATCTTCGGCACACGCCCGCTGCATCGTCTGCCGCCGTCGCGACGCACGTTGAACGTCTACCGCTTCTATCAGGCACGGCTCTCCAACGGCCGGGTGTTCCTGCTGCCGCTCTACGGCCTCGGCATGGTGTGGATGGGCGTGCGGATGACCTGGCAGAAGACCGCGCAGACCGTGCGCGAGATCCTCGCACCGGAGAAGGCCGCGAAGTCGCACGAGTACGGGAGCGCGCCGTTCGCCGTGGCCCTGCGCAAGATCAACCGCATGAAGGGTCCGACCCTGCTCGAGGCGATGAGCACCAGGGTCCGCTTCGATCCGGTCTACTGCGGCGCACCGCCGTCGTGGACCGAGGACAAGGGCTTCGACGAGAACCCCGAGTTCGAGCGCGACATGGACTTCCTGCGGATGCCGGAGCGCGACCGCGAGGGCATGCGGCGGGCCGCGGAGCAGTGCCGCGAGCGCGTCGAGGAGCTGCACCGCGCCGTGCGCCGCCTGTCGCGGCCGCTGCACGAGCACGACGACGGGCGGGCCGACTCCGAGGTCGAGCAGCTGCGCGGCGAGCGTGCGGTGACCATCGCCTGGGTCACCGACCGCGACGATCTGCGCACCCTGCTGCGCGCCGAGCGCTGGTTCGAGGACAAGCTGGTCGAGATGGAGAGCCCCGACACGATGTTGCCGGGCTACCTGCCCCGGCGGCTGTTGTTCTGGGTCTGTCGGGGCTTCCGAGCGCATCCCGTCGAGCGCTGGCTGCGGACCCGGTTCGGCGGCCGACGGATCAGTCGGCGCGGGCTCAGCAATTTCCTGCGCGCCTGGTACGACGGCGACGAAGACCTCCGCCGCACGGTGCAGGTCTGGAACGAGTTGCCGGAGGGTATGGCGCCGGCGCTGCGTGGGGAGCAGATCGCGCGGCGCATCTACGCCACCCGCGACGACATCGGTCGGGAACTCGCGGCGCTGCGCGCGGTGCAGAGCCTGTCGGTCCTCGATGTCCGCAACTACCGCAAGCTGGTCTTCGATCTCGGCGGCTACGCGGCGGAGGGCGAGGATCCCGAGCTGGCCGAGGCGTTGCCGTGACCGGTCGGATGAGGAGCTGTCCTTGATCGAAGCGCCTCTCGACCGCCGCGGTCTGCGCATGATGGTGCTCGGTGCCTTCCTGCTCCGGGCGTTCGTGTCGGCACTCACCGGCGTGCCCAGCCAGGACGGGACCAACTACCTGTGGATGGCCGAGCGGTTCGGCGAGGGTGCCTGGTGCGCGGGCCTCGACGAGGTGTTCCCGCCACTCTGGCCGCTGCTGGTCGCGCCGTTGACCTGGCTGGGCATCGACACCTTCCGCATGGGGCAGCTGGTGGCGGCGCTGTGCGGCGCCTTCGCCCTGGTGCCCGTCCTCCGGACCACCGAGCGGGTCGCGCCCGGCATGACCCGGCTGGTCGGCACGCTGTGGATCGTCGCGCCGATCGCAGTGCGGGCCGGCGCGGAGTGCTACAGCGGCGCGGCGTTCCAGCTGGTCGGCGCGTGGGCAGCCTGGGCGCTGGTCGAGCGACGGTTCTGGATGGTCGGTGCATATGCGGGGCTGGCCTTCCTGGTGCGACCGGAGGGCGCGGCGTTGGCGCTCGGTGCGGTGCTGGTCAGCCCGTTCCGTGGCTGGCGTGCGCTACCCGGCCTCGGGATCGCGGTGCTCGGCTACGGCGCTGCGCGCGCCGCGTGCGGCTACGGCTTCGATCCTCTCCCCAAGCTCGCACTGCACGCCGGTCGCGGCGACACGCCGTTCGATGGCGTTGCTGGCTTCCAGGGCGACGTCCTGCTCGACAATCTGCTGCAGCTCCCCGGTGCCTGGCTCGAGGGGCTGCAAGGACTCGGGGTGCTCGCTTTGGTCGGCCTGTGGAAGGCGCGGCGCGAGACCTCGCTGCGCGGTCACTACTGGGTGCTGCTGATCGCATTGGTCGCGATCGTGACCTTCCTGACCCGGCGCCGGTTCGTGGCCGCCTGGGTGTTCCTGCTCGCACCGCTCGCCGGCTACGGCCTGCGGTCCTTGAACGAGCGGGCCCGGTTCCCTCTGGTACTGGTCAGCCTGCTGATCGGGTTGCTGTCGAGCCTGTCGCTGCAGGAGCGGGACCGGATCGGCGAGAAGGTGGTGGGCGAGTACCTGGGCGGCGAACTCCAACCCGGCGAAGATCTGGTCACCGATCTGACCCGGATCCGCTGGTTCGCAAGCCTCCGGCCGAACCCTCCTCGCGTGTTGTCGGTGGAGGAACTGGTGGAGGCGGCGCGGGCTCCTTCCGCCCGCTTCGTGGTCCTGTCCGGTCGCCGCGATTCGGCCGATTTGATCGTCGCGGAGCTCGGTGCACTGTTCCGGAGCCATGCGATGGCGGAGGACTTGCGCAATGCCGCACAACGGCGCGGGCTGAGGGTGCTGGAGCGGGTCGACTGAGGCGCGTCGTCGCGTCTTGGAGCTGACGTCCAACGTTCGACGACGGCGGGCCGCGTGCCCGTCGACCGTGGAGCCGCGCATCCCGGAATCGGCTTCGTTCCAGGATTCGTGTTCGCCTCCGCGTGCGCCGGCGTGCGGATGTCGTTTGAAGGGGCGTCATGGAAGTCTCCATTCCCCGTGCCCGGGTCGCGTTCCTCGGAAGATCACCTCGCCTCGCGGCTCTGCTCGCGTTCGTCGTGCCGAGCGTGTCGGTTGCTCCGGCGGCAGCGCAGCGGCCCATGCACTTCGTGCCGGCTGCCGACGTCGCGATGACGGGGATCGAGGTCGAACATGTCGAGCCCGGGGACTTCGATGGGGACGGCACGGTCGACCTCTGGGTCGGAGCGGAGTCCGCGCTCGGGTATCTGCTGCATGGCCGGGGTGACGGGTCGTTCGACCCGCCGACGGTTGTGACGGACGTCTCGTCGACGTCGCTGCCGCATGTCGGTGCGGCGGTTGCGGTGGATGTCGATCGGGATGGCGACCTCGACCTGGCGATCGCGAGCGCCAATCGGTACTCGGGTCATCTCTGGTTCTCCGTCGTCTCGATCTGGTTGAACGACGGACGTGCGCTCTTCCGTCTCGCGGAGTCGGTCGTCGTCGGGGGAGGTGAGCCTCGCGCGCTTCGGGTCGGCGATGAAGACGGTGACGGCTGGCCGGATCTCTGGCTGGCGTTCGAGCTGACGTATGGGTCGACGAGCGGTGTCGCAGGCCTCGCGATCCTGCGGAACACCGCCGGGACGTTCGCCGGGATCCCCGGCCACTACCACGAGCCGGACAACCCCTCCGATCTCGCGGTCGCCGACTTCGACGGCGACGGTCGGCTCGACGTCGCAGTGGCCCACTCGGCGGCCAACCGCGTGGTGGTCCGACGCAATCTCGGGGGGGCGCCCCCGGTGTTCGCGAGCCCCATCTCGTTCGACGGATTGCTGTTCCCCACGCGGGTGCTTGCCGGCGATGTCACGGGTGATGGGCACGTGGACCTGATCGTGATCGATCGGGGCACGAGCAGTCCGCTGCATGAACTGTTGCCGAGGGACCGTGTCGTGGTCTTTCCGGGGCGAGGTGATGGGTCGTTCGCTCCGGTGCTCGTCGAGCGGGAGTTGACCGGTGACCCCGAGGACGCCGAACTGGTCGATCTCGACCGCGATGGAGACCTGGACCTCGTCGTCGCGACCACCGGCGTCGCGACCCGTGGCGTCGCCGTGCTGCGCAATCGTGCGGGCGTGCTCGAGGGCGCCGGGGTCTTCCCGGCCCGGATGCGACCGCGCTGCATCACCAGCGCCGACGTCGACGGCGACGGCGTCGTGGATCTCATCGTGGGCTCGAACGGGGAGTCGGAGGAAGGTGTCCGCGTTCTGCGCCAGGAGCACGGTCGGCTGTTCCAGGTCGGGCCGGCAATTCCCGGTGGGGTGACGGAGCTGGACCTCTACAGCCCGCTGGATGCAGGTCGACCGTTCGTGTTTGCGTTCTCCGACGGGAGCTCGCCCGGAACGCCTTGGTTCGACGGGCGGACGATTCCGTTGAACCCGGGTCCCCTTCTCGATCTCGCGCTGGTCGTGACCGACGTGACGCTCGGAGCGGGCATCGTGCCGGCCGACGGCAGTCACGCGCCGCAGATTCCATTGCCTGACGATGCCGCCTGGATCGGCCAGGACCTGCACGCGGCATTCGTGACCCTCGACCCGCCGACGGCACGACTCGAGACGATCTCGCCACCGCTGGTGGTTCGCGTGGATTCCCGGGCGGGAGTGCGTGCGGACCACACGCCGCCTCGCGTCGACATGGTGGAGCGGTCGGTCGTCTCGGTGCGGACACCTGGGACGGTCCACGTCTACGGCGAGGGTTTCGCGGCCCACCCGAGTCTGCAGATCACCGCCGGAGGCCAGCCGGTGGTGGCCTGGCGACGGCTCGGCGATCGTCATCTCGAGGTCGATCTGCCGCCGAACCTGCTGGCCGGGTGGCACGACCTGACGGTCGCGTCCCCGTCGGGGTCCTCGACGTTGCCGCGGGCGTTCTACACGGCGTACCGGGTGCGGATCTCGACGAAGTTCATCCTCGACGGCAATGGGCGGCGGACGTCCTTCTGGCCGAACTACACGATTCGCAATGCGGTCGACGACTGTAATCGACTGACGCTGAGCATCGATCGTGGGGTCTGGTACGAACTCGAAGAGATTCGGACAGCGAATCAACCGCAGTGGTGGACATTGGATGTGGCCTCCTCGTGGGATTTCGAGACTCAGGCTCGCGCTGATCCAGGTGGCTACAGATGGCGAGTCAATGCGGTCAATTTCTACGTTCCAGGACTCAGCGCACCGAGTTGGGGATACGGCATGTTCCCCTGGGAAGGAGATCACATCGTGCTCGCCTCCGACTGCTGGAGTTGCCCGCCGACGCCCGGCCTGACCATAGATCACGAGCTGGGACATTATCTGGGTCTTCTGCATACGCACGATCCCGGCGAGCAGATCAGTGACACCCCATTCGATCCGTGGACCGACGCCCGGTCATTTGGAGAGAACCGCCAGGCGCTGGAAGCGCTCTATGGACTGGGCTCTCCTGATTATTTGGTCCTGCGCTACAATCTCATGAGCTACCACAGTAGCCGTGATCGGAGTCCGGTAGTGACTACACTGACCCCCACGCAGATCCACCTCTGGCAGGTCGGCCTCCTCTACCTCCGCAACCACACCCACTACTGAGCGCGGCGTTGCACGGCGCCCCGCTTTCGGGGAGCGTCTGGATTCGAGGGCCCCCGGGCCCTCGCCGCCACCATGTCCTCGAACCCCAGCCCGAACCGTCGCTCCTTCCTCTCCGGCTCCCTCGTCGGCGCCGCCTCCGGCATCGTCGGCGCCAGTGCGGCGGGCGTGCTGAAGCAGCGCGGTCCCGGCTCGACGGGTCCGGGGGTCGTTTCCGGCAAGCGCGTGCGCTGGCGGCTGGCGTCGAGCTTCCCGGCCAGCCTCGACACGATCTACGGCGCCGCTGAGGTGCTGGCCGAGGCGGTCCGCGAGATGTCCGGCGGCCTGTTCGAGATCCGGGTCTTCCAGGGCGGCGAGCTGGTGCCGGCGCTGCAGGAGATGGACGCGGTGCAGCAGGGTTCGGTCGAGGTCGGCCAGACCTGTTCCTACTACTACCGCGGCAAGAACCCGGCGCTGGCCTTCGACACCTGCGTGCCGTTCGGTCTGAACGCGCGGCAGCAGATGGCCTGGCTCTACGAAGGCGGCGGCCTCGAGGCGATGCAGCGGCTCTACGCCGACTTCGGCATCGTGCTGTTCCACTCCGGCAACACCGGCGCGCAGATGGGTGGCTGGTTCCGGCGACCGGTCGAGAGCCTGGCCGACTTGCAGGGCCTGTCGATGCGGATTCCGGGTCTCGGTGGTGCAGTGATGGACCGGCTCGGCGTGTCGGTGCAGGTGCTCGGCGGCGGCGACATCTATCCCGCACTCGAGCGCGGCGCGATCGACGCGACGGAGTGGGTCGGACCCTACGACGACCTCAAGCTCGACTTCGTGGCGGTCGCGAAGAACTACTACTACCCGGGCTGGTGGGAGCCGGGTCCGGCGATGTCGCTCCTGGTCAACCAGAAGGCCTGGGACGCGCTGCCCGTGGAGTATCAGGCGATCTTCCGGTCGGCGGCGGAGAAGGCCACCGCGACCATGCAGCGCCGCTACGACGCCAAGAACCCGGTCGCGCTCGGCACCCTGATCGAGAAGGGCGCGGTGCTCCGCCCGTTCAGCGACGACATCCTGCGCGAGGCGCGCGCCGCGGCCGAGTCGCTGCTCGACGACGAGGCGGCGAAGGACGGCGGCTACCAGCGGATCCTCGACGACTGGCGGGTGTTCCGCGACCGCAGCTTCCGCTGGTTCGGCTCGAACGAGCTGGCGTATGCGCGGTTCGCTTTCGGGCGTTGAGCGCGGTGGTCGCGGACACTCCGGGTCAGCCGAAGAACTGCCACGCGATCACCCCGGCGACGACCACCAGCAGGCCGATGCCGATCGTGTTGGCGTGGCGATCCCAGAGCTTCTCGGCGCGGTCGCCGGCGAGCCGGACCAGCAGTCCCAGCCCGTGGTAGCGGATCCCTCGCGAGAGCACGGTCGCCAGCAGGAACAGCGGCAGCGGGTAGTCCGCCGCGCCGGCCGCGAGCATGCCGACCTGGAACGGCACCGGCGCGAGGCTGACGGTGACCAGCGGCCAGAAGCCGTCGTCGCGGACCTTGTCGAGGAACGACTCGAACGATTCCTTCCAGCTCATCGCCGACAGGATGTCGCGACCGACCGTGTCCATCAGCCCCAGGCCGATGAAGTAGCCCACCAGCGCGCCGGCGATGCAGCCCAGCAGCGCCATGGTGCAGGTCTGCCAGATCCGGTCGCCGCGGGCTATCAGGTAGGGGATGAGCACGGCCTCGAGCGGGATCGGGACGATCGTCGACTCCAGGAAGGACGCGCCGAAGATCACCCAGTTGGCGTGCTCGCTCGTCTCGAGCCGTCGCTTCCAGGTCTTGAGGCGTGAGGAGCCTGCCTGCTTCCCGTCGTCGAGCGTCGGATCCGGCGAGTGGTCGTCGGTCTGGTCGGCCAACGCGGTGGTCGGTCCGGTTCCTGGGTCCGCGGTCATTGCGACGGTTGGGGTGGCGAGGTGGTTCGCGCTCGTAGGTCGCCACGTGGGGCATCCAACCCTCACGGTCCCGATCGAATGCTGAGGCGCCGCGGAAGATCGTCAGCGACGGGGCGTCGAAGGGCCCACCGACCATGCCGCACCGGATCGTCGAAGGACACCTGCTCGACCAGCCGGTCGACGTGCTCGTCAACGCCTGGAATCGCAACCTGATCCCGTGGTGGTTGCTGATCCCCCAGGGTGTGTCGGCAGCGATCAAGCGGCGGGCCGGCACCGCGCCGTTCCGGGAACTCGCCCGCCACGGCCCGATCCCGCTCGGCGGCGCGGTGCTGACCGGTGCCGGCCGGCTCCCGCACCGTGGCATCATCCACGTGGCCGGTCTCGACCTGCTGTGGCGTTCTTCGGAGCGGGCTGTACGCGCGGCGACCGCCAACGCGCTCGCGCTGGTCCGGGCACACGGCTTCCGGTCGATGGCGTTCCCGCTGATCGGTGCCGGGACCGGTGGGCGCGCGGCGGCGCAGGTCGAGGCTTGGATGACCGACGAGCTACTGGCTGCACCGCCGAGCCTGGCGGTCGTGGTGGTGCGCTACCGGCCCGGGCGTTGACGCGTCCTTGGAGCTGGCCGCTCGAGACTCAGCGCTGCGGCTTCGCCTCGACCTCGACGATCGTCACCTCCGGCCGCGCGCCCATGCGGAACGGCAGGATCGTCACGCCGACGCCGCGGCTCACGTGCAGTCGCGACCGGCCGCCGTGCGGGCAGGCGAAGCCGCCATCGAGGTAGCCGTGCCTGGTGTGCGCGATCGGTGCCCAGCCGAACGCCTTGATCTGGCCGCCGTGGGTGTGGCCGCTGAGCACCAAATCGACGCCGTGCTGGGCGAGCTCGGGGAAGTGGTCGGGCTGGTGGGCCAGGACCAGCGTCGGCTCGCTCTTGGCCCGGCCCCACAGCGCGCGGCGCACGTCGGGCTGGCCGTCGGTGAGGTCGTCGACGCCGGCGAGCCACAGCGAGGCGTCGCCACGTTCGATCCGCACGCCCTGGTTGGCGAGCACCTGGACGCCCCGGCGCTCGAGATAGTCCTGCCAGCTGCCGATGTCGGGTGTCCAGCGATGGTCGTGGTTGCCGGCGACCGCGTAGACGCCGAGCGGGGCACGCAGACTGCGCAGCGGCCGGTCGAACAGCTCGATCTCCTCGGCGCGGGTGTTGACCAGGTCGCCGCCGAAGCAGATCAGGTCGGGCTCTTGCGCCATGACGCGGTCGAAGAGTTCCTGCAGCTCGGGTTCGTGCAGGTAGGCGCCGGCGTGCAGGTCGGTGAGGAAGGCGATCCGCAGGCCGTGCAGCGCGGCGCGGTCCGCGGCGACCGGCAGGCTCACGCGGCGGTACTCGGTGCGCGCCAGGTGGGCGCGGTGCAGGCTGCGCGCCCAGGCGAACCGGTCGAGCCAGCGGTTCAGGGCGATGGCGAAGACGTCGATCGCCTCGTGCAGCGGGTGGCGGCGCGGGTCCGGGTGCGAGCGGAGTCGGCCCGGGATCGTCGTCGTGACCGTCGAGAGCCGGTGGGGGGCGAGCCGGCCTCGAAGGTGGGGTTGGAAGACCGTCATGGGAGGGACGGAAGGAGGGGGAGGGGTGTCCGCGCATCCTCGCGATCGGGAGGAGCACGCGATGAGGAGCAGATGAAGATCGGTCGGCGGCGCGGAGCGAGCGGTCGCCGGGGGCGCGGGGATGCCGCGCGGTTCCGGCCGCGTGCATCGACTGTGCCGGAAGCGGTGGAACACGGCCTACCGCACGCCAGGTCGCCTGCACCGGGAGTCCTTTCCGCTTCGCTGCGGGCGAGCGTTCGGAATCCAGAGGCCGGCGGCTGGCCGGGGTCCGACCGGCGTACATGCGATACAGGGTCCCGTCGGTGGGCCGCCGGCGCCGTCGGCGAGTCGTCGGCGGGGCGTTGCCGAGCCGTCCGTCCGCTACCAGTCGCGGGTCAGGGTGTAGACCGTCAGCGCGACCAGCTGGATCGCGATGAACGGCACCGCGCCCCGGTACAGCGCGGTGGTCGGGATCGAGCGGGGTGCTACGCCGCGCAGGTAGAACAGCGAGAAGCCGAAGGGGGGCGTCAGGAAGCTGGTCTGCATGTTCATCGCCAGCATCACGCCGAACCAGACCATCTTCTCGTCGCGGATGCCGAGCGCCATCGCCGCCGGTGCCAGGAGCGGCAGCACGATGAAGGCGATCTCGAAGAAGTCGATGAAGAAGCCGAGCACGAACACGGCGAGGTTCGCGACCACCAGCAGGCCGACCTTTCCGCCGGGCAGGTTGGTGAGCAGGTCCTCGATCCACACGTCTCCCGACAGACCGCGGAACACCATCGCGAAGGCGGTCGAGCCGATCAGCAGGAACACCACCATGCAGGTGATCCGCAGCGTGGCGTCCATCGTGCCGCGGAGCGCGCCGTCCTTCAGGCGGCCGTTGAGCGCGGCGAGCAGCGTGGCGCCGAGGGCTCCCAGGGCGCCCGCTTCGGTCGGGGTCGCGATGCCTGCGAAGATGCTGCCGAGCACCACCAGGATCAGCAGCAGCGGCGGGACCATGACCTTCAGCACCTGGCTGCCAAGGCCCTCGACCCGCTGGCGTTCCTCGGCAGGGATCGCCGGTGCGCGTTGCGGCATCCGCCAGGCGACGACCGCCACGTAGACCGCGTAGGCGCCGGCGAGGCACAGCCCGGGCACCAGTGCGCCGAGGAACAGCTCGCCGACGCTCTGGCCGAGCTGGTCGGCGAGGACCACCAGCACCACGCTCGGTGGGATCACCTGGCCGAGCGTGCCAGCCGCGCAGATCACGCCGCACGACAGCCGCGCGTCGTAGCCGTAGCGTTGCATGATCGGCAGCGAGATCAGGCCCATCGCCACCACCGACGCGCCGACCACGCCGGTGGCCGCGGCCAGCAGCGCGCCGACGAGCACCACCGCCAGCGCCAGCCCGCCGCGCAACGGCCCGAACACCAGGCCGATGGTCCGCAGCAGGTCTTCGGCCAGCCGCGAGCGCTCCAGCATCGTTCCCATGAAGATGAAGTAGGGGATCGCGAGGAGCACCGGGTTGCTGGCGACGCCGAACACCCGCTCGGGGAAGAGCTGGAGGTAGGCGACGTCGAAGTAGCCGCCCAGGATGCCCAGGACCCCGAAGATCAGCGCGACGCCACCGAGGCAGAACGCCACCGGGTAGCCGGCGAAGATCAGCAGGAACAGCACGACGAACATCAGCGGGCCGAGCGGCTCGTCGTGCATGTCAGGCTCCCTCTCCGGCGTCTTGGGATGGTCCGGGCTCGCGCAGGCCGACGTCTTCCGCGCCGTAGCCGCGCAGCAGGTAGTAGCGCTTGATCGCCTCCGAGACGCCCTGCAGGCCGAGCAGCAGGAAGCACAGCGGCACGCAGAGCTTCAGCGGCCAGCGCGGCAGGCCGCCCGGATCCCCGGACCATTCGCCGCGGGAGATCGACTCCCAGGCGAAGTCGATCCCGGTCCACAGGCCGAACGCGCAGAACGGCAGCAGCAGGACCAGTGCGCCGGCGAGGTCGGTCCAGTGGCGTCCCCTGGCCGGTAGCCCGCCGTGCAGGACGTCGACCCGGACGTGCTCGTCGCGGCGCAGCGTGTAGCCCGCACCGAGCAGGAACAGCAGGCCGAACAGGTACCACTGCGTCTCCAGCAACGCGTTGGTCGTCAGCCGGAAGTCGAGCCCGCGTTGCACCGAGCGGGCGATCGCGTTGTAGGCGCCGACCAACACCATCACCGCCAGCGCGAGGCCGACCAGTCGACCGATGCGTCGGGTGACGCCGTCGATGCCGAGCGACAGACGCAGCGCGACGGGCAGCTCGGAACGGGCGGCGCGGTCCATCGCCAGCTCCTCAGCCGCCGAACGTCAGCTCGATCCCGGCGAACGCCTGGTGCTCGCCGTAGATGTCGTTCTCGAACGAGATCGACGGGCGGCTCGGGTTGTTGAGGTAGGAGTACTCCGCCCAGATCTTGAACTGCGGGCTGAACTCGAGCTCGATCTTCGCGCCGCCGCCGAACCAGAAGTTGTCGTCGCTCGACAGGCCGACCTCGTCGTTGGTCCGCGTGTATTGCAGGTGTGCATAGGGCGTCGTGTAGAAGCCGCCGCCCCAGTTGATCTCCGGGCCGAGCTTCGCGTCGCCCCAGTAGAAGCCCACCGGTCGCTCCGAGTTGTAGTTGTAGATCCGGTCCGAGTCGGCCGAGACTCCGCCGTCGACCAGCAGTTCCCAGGTGCCGAGGGTGGTCGGGAAGTACCACTCCATATGACCCCAGCCGCGCCAGAACGCGGTCGGCAACTTGCTCGACCAGAGACCGGTGCCGAAAGTCTTGTCGGAGTCGTTGCGCTCGTACTCGCCGCGCAGCGACACCAGGAAGCCGCCGATCGGTCGGCCGGTGCGGCGGTCGAGCTGCAGTGCCGACTGCTCGAAGTGGAGCCGACCGCCGAACGCGTTGAAGTCGTCCGGGAGCGTGTAGCCCTCGTCGGTGGTGTCGTTCCGGTCGAAGGAGTAGCTCCGGTAGAAGGGGCCGAGTTCGAGCGTGTAGCCCTCGGCGAGTTCGGAACCGAGACCGAGGTAGGCGCTCCAGTCGGTGCCCTCGTAGCGGCCGGTCGGGATGAAGTCGTCGCCGCTGTAGAACCCCTCACGGTACCACGGGAAGTAGCGGGCGGCGAGTTCGAGGGTCGCGGTCTGGCCCGGCTGCAGCCGCTCGCGCGACGACAGGAAGGCGCCGTCGGTGCCGGCGTAGAGATCGAAGCGGGCGTCGCGGTCGGCGAACGACTCGTCTCGGTAGTGGACGAAGCCGAGTGCCGAGAAGTCCTCCTCGCGGCCCGCCGCGACGTCCTCCTCGGCCGGCGACACGTAGCTGGCAGCGGCGCGGATCTTCAGCATCGACTCGAACGGCATCGGCCGTACGCGGACGAGCTCGAGGTCGCGGAGTCCCTGGCGGGTGGCGGGGCCCTGGGCGGTGGCCTGGTGGCCGACGGCCGCCATGGCGAGCGCGAGGCAGGCCGTCAGCGGGCGGAGGAGCGGGGTCATGGCCGGCAAAGTACCGGGCGGCGGCCCCCTGGGGAACGGCGGAGTGGTTCCCGAGGCCTACCGTCAGGGCGCGCTGCCCGGGTGGCAGGCTCAGGCGGCGGCGTAGGCCGACAGCAGCCGATCGATCTCCGAGTCGACGTCGAAGCGCTTCTTGAAGTCCTCACGCATCCGGACTCCGAGGGCGCCGGCGGCCGCTCGGTTGCGGGACAGCGCCAGGATGCATTTCGCCAGCGAGTCGCTGTCGTCGAACAGCAGGCCGGTCTCGCGGTGGGTGACCAGTTCCCGGTTGCCGGGCACGTCCCGGGCGATGACCGGGCGGCCGAGCATGCCGGCCTCCAGGATGGTGAGGCTCATCGCCTCGTCCTCGGAGGTGTTGAGCACCACGTCGGCATTCATGTAGGTCGCGCCCATCCGCTCGGGGGCGAGTGCGGGCAGGATCCGGATCCGCGGTTCCTCGTCGCTCTCGGCGCGCAGCTGCGCGGCGTACTCCGCGTCCTGCTCCGGACCGACGATCACCAGCTCGGCATCGACACCCTGCTCGCGCAGCGTGCGGACGATCGGTAGCGCCATGAGCTGGCCCTTGATCGGGCGGAGCGCGCCCGGGAGCAGGATCAGCAGGCGGTTCTTCGGGATGCCGAGCGACCGGCGCAGGTCGGTGCCACCGGTCTCCAGTGGCGCGGCGCCGCGCGGCACGAGGTCGATCTTGCCCACGGTCTCGGCGACGGACTTCTCGAGCATCGCCGCGCAGGTCGCGGTCGGCACCAGGATGCGATGGGCCTGCCGCAGGGTCTCGCAGACCAGCGGACTGCGCGCGGGATCCTTCAGGTCGACGTAGATGTCGTCGCCGCTGGTCGAGACCACCCAGGGGATTCGCAGGCCGAGGACCTGCAGGCCGCAGCGGTAGACGTCGTGCGCATGGACGAGATCCGGCTTGAAGCGTTCGATTGCGCCGGCGAACGACTGCTTGATGCCGCCTTCGTCCTCGCCACCGAGCAGCTCGCAGAGATGGCCGCGGCGCTGCAGGCCCTGGCGGTAGCGCAGCGCGGTGGCGCTCGGCCCGCGGTACAGCGCGGACGGCGACGGGGTCATCAGCAGAACCTTCACGATTTCCCTGATCGGCCAGAAGGCGTCCCAGAATGGAGCCCGGGGCAGGGTCGGCCTGCCAACGGTCTGCTCGGGGCGTTCAGACCGAGTCGAGGAGTTCGCGGAGCGCCGCGACGCGGCGGACGTCGACCGGGCGGCGGACGTCGCCCTCGCGCTTCACCGCGGTGCCCACGATCGCCCCGTCGACCCGCGGCCAGAGTTCCGCGGCGTTGTCGGTCGACAGCCCTGATCCGATCCAGATCGCGAAGTCGCCGACCGCCTCGCGGACGAGGTCGACGAACGCCGCGTCGACCGGCTCGCCGGTGCGGGATCCGCTCAGCACCAGGCCGGTGGCACCCGAGCGCTCGGCGAGATCGCGCGCCGCCACGCTGACGTCGACCGGTGCCAGCGGCGCGGCGTGTTTCACCAGCAGGTCGGCGAGGATGCCGATGCCGGTCGCGCCGAGGCGCTTCTGGTAGGCGGCGAGCCGCGCGGCCTCGCCCTCGATGACGCCCTGGTCGGTGACCATCGCGCCGGCCAGCACGTTGACCCGCACCCAGTCGGCGCCGGCGACCACTGCCGCACCGAGCGCCGCCGAGCCGTCGTTGCGCAGGCAGTTGATGCCGATCGGCAGGCCGGTGTCGTCGTGGACCGCGCGGCCGACCACCGCCAAGGCCGCCGGGACGTCGGGCGGGACCGGATCGTCGCGCGTGCCCTTGTGGAACGGTGCGTCGCCGAAGTTCTCGACCATCAACGCATCGCAGCCGCCCTTGGCCAAGGCCCGCGCATCGGCCAGCGCGGCGTCGACCGTCTCCTCGAAGTCGCCGTGCGAGGCGCCGAGCGCGGATGGGGTGGCGCGGAGGTGGACCACGCCCATCAGGATCCGGCGCGGGCGGGAGGAGGGGTGGCTCATGGCGCTCACGTTATCGGGTGTCGTGTCGATCGCCGCGCGGATACCGTCGCCGCCGATGGCCGGCCAAGACCGCGTGCCCCGGATCGTCTTCGGACTGTCCCTCCTGTTCCTGGTGCTGTTGTTCGGCATCGCGTCGACGCACTTCGGCTTCTTCCCCGGACCGCAGTTGGCCGGCGCGATGCAGCAGGGCACGTCGTTGTTCGCCATGGGCGAACGGAACGTCCACCTCGTGCCGGTGCGGCACGCCGAGGCCGGAGTGCAGGCACCGCAGCCGGGGAAGATCGCCGCGGGGCTGACGCTGGTCACGTCGTTGTGGGACGACCTCGGCGGGATCGCCGGCGCGCGGCTGCTCGACGCCAAAGGCGAGGTCCTGCACACCTGGCCGGTCGATCCGGAGACGATCTGGGCCGAGGAGCCCTACACCGACAGCGTCGCCGGGCAGTTCCGGACCCGCGGCAACTACCTCCACGGCTCTTACCTGTTCGCCGACAGCGGCGACCTGGTGGTGAACGTCGAGTTCCAGGGGCTGGTGCGGATGCGGGCCGATGGCGAGGTGGTGTGGACCCTGAACCGCCGCACCCACCACTCGATCGACCGGGCCGACGACGGTTCGTTCTGGGTCAGCGCCGCGCGGATGGTCGACGACCAGGCAGATGCGTTGGCGCGCTTCCCGGGCCTCGCGACGCCGCTGGTCGAAGACCTCTTGCTGCGCGTTTCGGCCGACGGCGAGGTCTTGCAGGAGATCAGCATGCTCGAGGTGCTGTTCGCGTCGCGCTACCGCGCCTGCGTCGGCCAGCCCGCCAGCCCCGCGGCGGCCAGCGGCGACGTGCTGCACCTCAACGACGTCGAGTCGCTGCCGGCGGCACTCGCCGACGAGTACCCGCTGTTCGAGGTCGGCGACCTGCTGGTCTCGCTGCGTGATCTGCACATGGTGCTGGTCCTCCATCCGCAGTCCGGCGAGATCCGCTGGATGGAGGACTCCCTGTGGATGCGCCAGCACGACCCCGACTTCGCCGGTGATGGCTGGATCACGCTGTTCGACAATAACCCCGATGAGTTCGACGGCGCATTGCGCGGCGGCAGCAAGATCGTCCGGATCCGCCCGCACACCGGCGAGTTCGAGGCCGTCCATCCCACGAAGCCTGGTGCTGCGTCGTTCTTCACCAAGGTGGGCGGCAAGCAGCAGCGGCTGGCGAACGGCAACCTGCTGCTGACCGAGGCGCAGGGCGGGCGGGTGCTGGAGGTCGATCCAGCGGGCGCGCTGGTGTGGGAGTGGGTGAAGGAGCCCGAGTCCGACGGCGAGGTCGTGGCGGAGGTGATGGAGGGGACGCGGTACGCGGTCGAGCCGGCGGAAGTCCGCGCCTGGTGAAGCCATCGAGCGGCGTCCTGCGGATCCGTGAGTCCGGCTGTCTGCTCGCACGACGTACGAGCAGCTCCTCGGTCAACGCCCAAGAACCTGCCCGAATTGAAATCAGCACCCGCGTGACGCGTGACGGATGCTCGGACGTCGTCGAAGTGAAGCGGGGCGTCGATCCCGAACTCGACGCCCTGCATGACCAGTTCGCCGCGGTTTGGCAGCTTCGCGCGGCGCACTATCAGCACCTGATTGGTTACTTCGAACTCTCGCGCTGACTGCGCTGGTTCGGTCGTTCTGTGCACGTTACGTGGACGACGTCGTATACGGTTCGGCGGCGCAGCACCCCGGGATCCCTGTCCGGCGCAACGCCAACCTCCGTATTCCCTCTCGATGCGACGCGTCCTCTTCGTTTGCTGCATTTCGATCCTGGTCGCCGTCGCTCATGCCCAGGAGACGGCGACCCTTCGCCTCGACCTGCAGGGCCGGCTGCTGCGCCTCGATCCGGCAGGCGAGTTCGTGGCCGTGTTCGCAGACGGCCTCGAGGATCTCCGCCGCGGCGAGTCGCTGATGGGTTGGGCCCTCGCGCTCGACCCGGGACCGAGCCTGGCGGCGAGCAGCGACTGTGGGTGGTTCTTCGAGCGACTGGGTGAGGACCGCGAGGAGCTGTTGGCGGGACTCGACCGCCTGCCGTCGCCGGCCGCGCCCCACGCGCAGCGGGCGCGCTTCGCCATGCGCGTCGCGGCCCTCGAGGGGCTCGGCGGGGCGGTGGCCGAGAGTGCCTTCGAGGAGCTCGAGGGTTCCGACGACCGATCCATCCGGCTCGCCGCGACCGAGGCTCTCGCCCGGCAGCGCGGAGAGCCCAGCGCGCGCGGACTCGAGGAGAACGCGTTCGTGGCCCTGGTCCGGGAGTGCCCGTCGCTGCCCCACGCCGTCGCGGTCGTCGAGCACCCGCGGCTGCCGCGGCCCGACGCGCTGCGGCGGACCCTGCGCCGGATCGACGCTGCCCGGGCCGGGCTTTCGGACGACCCCGTGCGCGCCCTGGCAGAACTCGACCGCGCCGCGTTCTACGGCTACGAGGTGGAACGCCGCTTCGGTCCCGCGCGGATCGACGCGACCGTGATCCTCGTCTGGTTGTCCGGCCGGACCGGCCGCGGGGCGCTGCGCGCCTCCATGCTGGGTGAGTTCGACCTCGACTCGATCGAGCAGGGTCTCGTCGCCGACGGGGTGGAGCACGAGCGGGAAGGAGACCTGCTGCGACTCGAGATCGATGGGGCCTGGACGCTGCGCGTCCAGCCCGACCGCTGCACCCTCGACGACGAGGTCATGGCCTTGACGCCGCTCGGTGGCACGCTGCTCGGCGATCGGGACCTCGAACGGGTGCAGGCTTCGCTCGCGGACTGCGCCGACCATCCGATTCGCGCGGCCTACCTGCACATCCCCGCCGGCGCGTTCGGGCCGGGGCTGCAGTTCGGCAACCTCCTGCCCTTCTCGATCGGACTGACCCCGGGATGGACGGACCAAAGTCCGTGTCGCGCCGACCTGCATTTCGCGCGGGAAGCCGCGGCAACCGTGGTGGAGGGACAGCTCCGCAGTCTGGTCCGCGCTCTCGATCCGCTGGTCGACGACGACGTGTTGCCGCCGTCGGTGCTCGACCAGGCGGAGCGGGTGGAGATCGTGCGCGACGGGGCCAGGCTCCGGCTCACGGTGCCATTCCAGGAACCCGACGACGAGTTGGTCGATGCGCTCGCGGCGCTGCGTGGGGGGTGAGGGTGCGGGGGGTGAAAGGGTGAACGGTTGGGCCGGGTCGAACCCTCGCGCCATCGAGGCGCCTCGAACGATAGGAACACGACCTCGGGCCGCTCGCGCGGCGGCTGCATCGACCCGGCCTGACCGTTCACGCTCTGGCTCGCTCGACCGATACGCGCCCGATCTCAGTCACCTCCGAGACCATCGGTGGGCGCGGGCTTCAGTTGCCGAACCAGGCGGGGGGCACGACGGCACGCGTCAGCCCACCGCCCGTCACGCGGAGCACACCCTGCACGCAGCACGGGCAGGCGTCCCCGATCGCGATGCGCAGCGCGTGCGGTCCAGCGGTGAAATGGGTGGGTTGGCTCTGCGCAGTCGCGACGCGACAACCGCTGCTGATCAGGATCAGGCTCTGGCCGTCGATCTGCAGCGTGACCTGATCGTCGAGATCGACGAAGAACACGTAGTCGTCGTCGACCGGGAAGTTGATGACCCCTTCGACCACGAAGGCGAAGTTGTCGCTGCTTCCCGGCGATCGGAATCCGATGTCGTCGCCGCCGGGAGCGGACGAGGAGCCGGCCGCGACCCCGTCGAGGCCGCGATGTCGGACGAACGCGCCCGATCCGTCGGAGAAGTCCACGTTGGGTACGACCGCGATCTCGGTCTGCTGGGCCGGTTGGCCGGAGCGCAACACCGTGAACGTCTCCGCCGGGCGACCGGCAAAGAAGTCCACCAGCGCGGAGGACGTCCAGCTACCGAACATCCGCATCCGGAGTCCGTCGACCGCTTCGAAGCGGATGCTCCAAGGCACCAGCGCGTTTCCAGCCGAGTCGGCGATCGCATCGGACAGCGTGAAACGGTAGGGGCCCTCGCTGAGCGGCTCGAGACTCGCCCAGGTCGCCGTCTGCAGGATCGGGTCGTAGCGCACCTGGTCCGAGAGGGTCACCATCTCGTCGTCGGTCGTATCGAGGACACCGTCGGCGCCGGCGGCGGTCAGCAACGCGGCGTCTCGCGTCAACGTCGTCTCCGTGACCGGCTCCGAGAACGTCACCGCAGCGACGAGTACCTGTCCCACCGCCCAGGTGCCGTTGTCCCGCGGTGCAGAATCGAGCACCTCGGGCGGGGTGGCGTCGGGCCCGACCTGCAGCACGATCGGTGCGGTTTCGGTGTCGTTTCCTGCCGTGTCGTAGGCCCGGGCCGAAAGCGTCAGCTCGGTTGCCGCCGAGGTGCTCGGCGCGAAGACGCTGGTCTCGAACGGATAGCTGTTGTCGGTGCGCAGGAGTTCGCCATCGACGAAGAAGTCGACGGCCCGGACCTGGACGTCGTCCGCGACGGCCGCTCGTGCGAGGACGAGCGCGCCCTCTTCGACCATGGACTCCGGCTCCGTCACCAGATCGATCGCAGGCGGAACGTCTGCGAGGTCGAGATCGCGGTATCGGAACGCGAGCAGTTTGCCGCGGCGGTCCGCCATGTAGGCGATTCCGTCGTAGCTGACGATCGACCAGGGCTCGGCATCCGCGAGCAGGTCGTCGCCGAAGCGGCGCAGGAACGTGCCGGGCTGGTGTGGCGAGCGGAGGTCGTACAGGTGTAGGTCGGTGTCGACGTCGGCCAGGCGATTCGGGCTGACGACTCCCAGCCCGAATCCGCTGCCGTCCAAGACCAACTGCCGCCAGCCGCGCTGCTGTGTGTCGGTCGCGGCAACCAGTGTTGGTCGGGAGGGATCGTCGGTCAGATCGAGGTAGACGAAGCCGTTGACGTGCGTCGCGACCAGCCCTTCACTGCCCGCGAACAGGCGCTGGAATTCCGACCGCTGGAGTGCGGTTCGATGGACCTCGGCCATCGCGAGGCCCGATCGCCGCAGGACGACTACTGCATCGTCCGCGAGCGCGTAGATCAGCTCGCCGCGGAACTGGACGTCGCGGACCTCCTGACCGATCGACTGGTTGCCGAGTTCCGTCGCGGTGCCGAGATCGACCAGGGAGATCCGGCCCGAGTCGGTGCCGGCATACGCGAACCCGGACGGTGACGCCGCCACGGCGCGCACGTCGCCGATCTGCAGGACTCCCAGCAAGGCGGCCGTGCCTGGCACCGAGAGGTCGTAGACGGCGAGCCCGGCGGTGCTGGCGGCGACCGCGAGACGGTCCGTGCTGCAGGCGACTCGCGTCGCGGCGGCGGGAGTCGGGGCCCTGGCGATCCGCACGGGGTCCAGGCCTTGGTAGGCGTTGAAGATCTCGATGCCGGAGTCTCCGAGCGCCACGGCAACGGCGCCGTCGAGTGCGCAGACATCGAGTGCCGGACCGCCGGTGTCGACCTCCGCGAGCAGGCCGACCGCCCCCGCGTTGCCGTCGTTGGGGTCGGTGCCTGCGTGGACCTCGTCACCGTCGTTGGTGCCGTCTCCGTCGGTGTCGGCAACGGTGGGGTCGGCGCGATAGATCGGTTCGACGATGTCGGGGAGACCGTCCTGATCGGTGTCCATGGCCTCCGACGCGGGGCCGAGGATCATCCGGGGGAAACGGGTCGGTCGTCCTTCCTCCGCGGATCGGTCGATCGTCACCGCGAGTTGTCGGGACGTCGGATCGTAGAGCCGGATCCGGTAGTCGGTCCTGGACGGCAGCAAGATGCGGAGCGCGCCCGAACTCGAGCTGCTGCCGCGCCGCATCCCGAGCGGATCGTCCACCGGTGCCTCGACGAGATAGTCGAAGCGCACGTTGCGGGTCCGAGTGCTCACCTCGCCGGACAGCTCACCCAGTGCGACCGAGACCTCCCGGCTCAGGATCAGGTTCTCGAGGTAGCCGGTCTGGAGCCACGTGGTCAGCGTCTCGCCGTCCGCCTCGCTCGGGATGGCGGCCTGCACGTCCCGCAGGAGTTGCCGCAGTTCCTCCGCCTCGTCGGGCGTGATGACGTCGCCACCCGAGAGCGCGGTCTGTCGATCGAGGAACTCGCAGACCCGGATCAACAGCCGGTTCAGCGCGGTCATCGCGGCGGCCCGTATGCCGTCTTCGAGGTAGCGATCGAGAGCGTCCACGGCATCGCGGGCGGCTGCGGCGTAGGGGCGAGCGCGGCCGATCAATGCGCAGGCCTGGTCCTGGCCGATGATGTCGGTGCAGTCGCGGTATTCGTCACACAGCCGCTCCATCTCGGCGATGATTCCGTCCAGGCAGCGGACCACCGCCACGGCACGGCCGGTCGTCACGTCCTTGCCGCAATTGATCAGGTCTGTGAGTTCTTCGATGCGGGTGCGCGTCGAGTTCTTCAGCGCAATGAGTTCTGCGCGGGTCGCGTTCTCGTCGAGGCTCTCGCCGAGGTCGCGCGCCCAATCGAACGTGGCTCGGCCATACTGCACGGCGTCGATGACGCAGCGGACGGCGCGGCTGATCTTGGTCAGGTCCGCCACGCAGTCCCAAAGTGTCGACGCCGCCTGGCTCACGTCGTCGAGGACGTCCCAGACGGTCTTGTCGCAGCAGTCGCTGCAGCCGGGACCATCATCGGGAGGTCCACCGTCGCCCGGCGTACCCGGGCCGGAGCCGTGCCAGCCTGGCGCCCGGACGCCGACGCCCGGGTCGGTCGTGATGTTCTCACCGTCGGCGGAGACGGTCATCGGACCGACGACCTCGAACTGGCCGGTGTCGTGATTGAACGACCAGAGTGCGCTCTTCGCACCGGCCTCCAGCCGCTCGCCGGTGCCGGGATCCGCCACGTTCGGCAGGGTCAGCGGCGCCGGTTGGTCGAAATTGGTCGGTCCATCGGTCTGGACGGTCAGGACGAGCGGCAGTCGAAGTCCCGGAGGAAGCGCTCCCGGCAGCCGGTCGCGGCGCACGGGGGCCACGCCGACCGAACCGCCGCGGCTCCCGTCGTCGGCGAACAGGCTATCGGCCGGGACGGTCAGGCGAACGCGTTGCAGCGCGGCGACCATGTCGGGATCACCGAAGCGGTCGAGCTGTTCCTGGACCATCGTGATCGTCGTGTCCGAGTCCCGCGACACGGGCATCAGGGCAGTCGTGGCGACCGCTGGGAGATAGACCGTTCCGACCGTCACGCGTCGACCGTCGCTCGCCTCCCACGTCTTGCCGACGCTCGGGTAGTAGAACCCGTCCGGAGCGTTCGCGGCGGTCGTGCCGTCGATGTGCACGAAGATCCGACCAGGAGGTACGTCGCGAAGACAGAAGTTGCCGAGCAGGTCGGTTGTGGTCGTGAGTTCGGGGATCCCGTCGACGCGCATCGTGACGCCAACCAGTGGGACGTCGGACCCGTCGGGGCCTGGTTCCGACGCGAACACACGGCCACAGACGTCGGTGAAGCGCACGCGATCGAGTTTCAGCGTGCGGAAGGCCAGGGTGCGGAAGCCGCCGGTCAAGCCGTCGGCGTCGACGTCGACCAGGCGGCCCGTGCCGGCCGAGCGGAGTCGGTCGCCATCGATGTCGACGAGGATCTCGGATCCAGCCGGGAGCGGGGCCGAGCGGGCGAACAGCGTCAGCGATTTGCCGTCGGCGCTGCGGTGGACGCGGGTCGGCAGAGGGCCATCCGACGTGCGGAGGCCGAGCGCAGCGGAGAGATCACCGTCGGCGAGCGGGGCATCGAATCGCAGGATCACCTCACGGTGGATCGCGACCCCGTCCTCGCCGTCGAACGGGGAGGAGTCGAGGAGGGACGCGTCCCCTGCCTGGAGCGGCGCCCGGGGCGGCCCGGAACTCGAGTCGCCGCAGGCGAACAGCAGGGTCGTGATCGAGACGAGCAGTGTGGCGGCGGGGACTCGAAGTCGCCTCGGGCGCGGATCGATGGTCGAGAGCATGGCGTCTGGGTCTCGCGGGGCACACGAGCCGATCTTCCAACGGACTCGTGCAGGAGGAACCGTACGAACGATCGTCCGAACGGCCCGGCATCGAGCGATGATCGCTGCGTTCGACACCGGCGAGGGTGACCACGGTTGTACCGGCTGGCGGGCGGCCGTCGTCGGACGGTCGTTCACTCCGCTGGCTCGTCAGTCACCCCGAGTCGTCAACGCGAAGTGCAGTGCCCGGGCGCGCAGGAACATCTCCCGAGGAACGTCTGTCTCGCGGAATTCGCGCGCCGGCCGGGTCTCGAGGATCGCGGCCCGGATGCGCAGGTCCGCCGGGTTCAGGATCCCGAGGTGGCCTGCCAACCGGTCGAGAACCTCCGGTGTCCCCATGGCTTCGAACGGGATCATCTGGACGCGCGGGTCCCCGCGCAGCGGCTGCATCGCCTCGGCCCAGGCGAGCCAGTACTCCAGCCAGAACTGCAGGTGCTCGGGACCGGGGCCTTCGCGCTCGCCGAGCCAACCGCCGAAGTCGATCGGCTTGAGGTTCGCGCCGAAGTCGAAGTGGCCGATGCCGGCCATGTAGCGGCGGGCGAACGAGTCCTGCGCGTGCATCTCGGTGAAGCGAAGATGCTGGTTGTGCAGCGAGCGGGCGTGCTGCAGTGGATCGCGGACGGGCACGACTGCGCGGGCGCCAGGGATCGCGTCGAGCAGGGCCGGCAGGCGGGCGACGTTGAGGTTGTTCTTCGACAGGTAACGGGTGGCGCGCGGTTCGGCGCGGCGGCGCAGCGCGATGATCTTCCGGCGGTGCGCGGCGAAGAACTCCAGGAACTCGCGTTCGCCCTCGAGGGAGCCCCAGGGCGTGAGCCGGTCGTCGCGGTAGCGCTTCGCGAAGAACGCCAGCCAGACCATCTCCTCGAAGGCCTCCGGGCTGTCGAGGGAGACCTCGATGCCGTCGCCATGCGCCCGCTCGCGCTTGTCGCCTGCCTTGCGCTTGCCGCTGAACCTCCGCCACAGCATCGGGCAGAGCACGAACGGCATGTCGCGGTAGGTGTGGGTGGCGAAGTCGGGGAGACCGGCGAGGAGTTCGAGGAGGATCGTGGTGCCGGCGCGCGGCAGCGAGGTCACGAAGACCGGGGCGCCGGGCTCGAAAGCCGCGAGTTCGTCCTTGAACTGCTTGTCCTCGAGGTCGGCGATGCCGAGTTGCGCGGAGCGGGTGGCGAAGGCCAGCCGGTGGAGCAGCCGGTCGAAGGTGCCGTAGCGGTTCTCGAAGTCGGCGGCCACGGTGCGTCGCGGGTCAGGCTTCGGTGGGGCGGCGGCGCTTGAACAGCGGGATCGCCGCGGCGGTGACCACGCAGGCGATCAACAGGAATGGCCAGGACAGCGCGAGATCGAGGGTGGCGTCGAACGACACCACGCCGACGCGGTCGGCGAGCCAGACGATGCCGAGCGGCACGCCGAGCGCCAGCGCAAGGCCCAGGGTCAACACCACGAACAGCAGCATGAGCCGCGACGCGTGGCCCTGGACCCGCTGCTCCTTCTCGAGGTCGCTCAGCGCGGGATCCCGCATGTCGCCGAGCGCGGCACGGCTCCGCGCCAGCACCTCGTCGGCCCGCGCCACCAGGCGGAGCAGGCGCGCGATCGCCAGGAACCCGACGACCAGGAACAGCCCGGCGACCCAGGTCATCACTGCGAACCAGTCGAGCGGAGCGAGGCGCTCAGGCCTCGGAGCCCTTCTCGGTGGCCTCGGACCCGGCCGCCGCGTCGTCCTGCGCCCGGCGCGCGCGGAGCATCCGCTTGATCGGATACCAGACGAAGCCGACCACCGCGAGGCCGACGGCGGCGAGCAGCGCCAGGAACGACCCGATGGCGGAGAGGGCGCCACCGGGGCCGAGGTAGGCGAGGGTGAGGGTCGCGAGAGACATGGTTTCCGGAGGCCTGCCGGTCGGGAGCGAGGCCGCTGGGGGAGTCTAGCACCCACTCCTCCACGCAGGGGTTAACAACTCGACCCGGCCTGGTTGTTAACCCCTGTTCGGTGTCGCTGATTCGCCGAGCCCGGCAGGGAGGGGGTTAACAACCAGGCCGGGTCGAGTTGTTAACCCCCCCCCCTCCCGCGGGCCCGGGGGGAATCGCGATGAGGAGCCGGATACGGTGCCCGCGTGGCAGACGAAACGATCAACAGCGGGCTCGCGGGCCGCGTGGCGGTGGTGACCGGTGGCGGTGGAGTGCTCGGTGGCAGCATGGCGGAGCACCTCGCCAGGCAGGGTGTGAAGGTGGCGCTGCTGGGGCGGACGGTGTCCAGACTCGAGACGGTCGCGGCCCGGATCCGCGCGGCCGGCGGCGAGGCGGCAGCGGTGGCGGCCGACGTCCTCGATCCGGCGGCGCTGGAGACCGCGCGCGCCGAGGTGGCGGAGCGGCTCGGCCGGCCGGCGATCCTGTTGAACGCGGCCGGCGGCAACATGCCGGGCGCCACGATCATGCCCGAGCAGACCTTCTTCGACCTGCAGATCGACGACTTCGACCGGGTGGTCTCGTTGAACCTCCGCGGCACCGTGCTGCCCACCCAGGTGTTCGGACCGGACCTGGTCGCCACCGGCCACGGCTGCGTGGTCAACGTCTCCTCGATGGCCGCGCGTCGGCCGCTGACCCGCGTGGTCGGCTACGCCGCGGCCAAGGCGGCCGTCGACAACTTCACCTGCTGGCTGGCGGTCGAAGCGGCGAAGAAGTTCGGCAGCCGGATGCGGGTCAACGCGATCCAGCCGGGCTTCTTCGTCACCGAGCAGAACCGCCGCCTGCTCACCGAGGAAGACGGCTCGCCGACCCCGCGCGGCAGGTCGGTCCTCGACCACACACCGCTCGGCCGCTTCGGCAACCCCGAGGACCTGCACACCGCGCTCGACTTCCTCTGCTCGGACGCGTCCTCGTTCGTCACCGGCGTGGTGGTGCCCGTCGACGGCGGCTTCGGGGCGTTCTCGGGAGTCTGAGCGATGCTGCGCACAGCCATCCTTCCGCTGCTGTTCGCACCCGCGCTGATAGCACAGCTTCGCACTCCTCCGCCGTCGTACGGCATCGCACTGATGGACGGGGTGGAGACCCTGCGCATCTGGGACGGCGAGGGGTGGGGCCTCGGCAGCGACCCGCGCCTCGATCCGGACCAGCCACAGCGCTTGATCATCGGCGACGAGCGTCGCCGACACCTGTTCTGCCCGTCCGGCGGCGAGCAGCCGCTGCGCACCCGCTTCGCGCTGGGCTCGTGCTCGATCCGCGGCGACGTGCTGTTCGCGAAGGACGGGGCGTTCGATCTCCTGTTGCCCAACGGCAGCTCGGTGGGCATCCAGGCTTTCGGCGTGGAGCCCGGCACCTGGGTGCCGCTGGAGATCGACTTCACGGTCGATGCGCTCGGCAAGGGCACTCTGCGGCGCTTGCGTCTCGGCGGTGCCGACAAGATCGAGCGCCCGCTCGAACTGGGAGTCGGCACGCCGCGCGGACCGATCGGTCTGCGCGATCTGATCGGCGCGCGGGTGAGCTTCCGCGACTGGGTCGTGGTTCCGGCGCAGCGGTTCGGTGCCGAGCTGGAGCCGGTCGACCTCGCCGCGCTCGAGCCGGGTGGCTTCGCCCCGGACGAGTCGGTCTCCGTCCTGAGTGCCGACAGCGAGGCTGCGGCCATCCGGCTGTCCGACGACCTGCAGCCCGGCCAGACCTGGGCGCTCGAGCTGCTACTCGCTCCGCGGACCCGCGGCGTCCTCGACGTCGGCGGAGTCGAGGTGGTGCTGAACCGTTCGGCGCGCGGCGCGGCCAAGACCGGCTCCGTCGTCGACGGCGCCCTCGTCCGCGAACGCCTGGTGCCCGACGATGCCGCACGCTTCGTCGTCGGCATCCGCACCTCCATCGACGGCGCGGTCACGGTCCTCGTCAACGGCGTCGAGACGGCCCGTCAGCCGCCCGCGGCGCGCGGACTCGGCGCGGAGCTCACGCTGCGCCGCACGTCGGGCGACGGACCGCTGCAGCTCTTCGGCCTGCGCCGGAGCGCGCCGAAGTGAGTCGCCTCCGCGCCCTGCTCGCCGGTTGGCGGAGCTGGATCGTCCCCGCGCTGTGGATCGCCGCGTCGCTGTTCCTGGTGATCCGCACCGGCATCCGCGACCGCGGCGTGATCCTCGACCACCTGGAGTTCGGCCGCCGCCTGTTCGCCGGCGAGCCGCTCTATGCGCCCTACCTCGACGACGGTCCGCTGCACTCGGTCTATCCGCCGTCGTTCGGTTTGCTGACCGGGCCGTTCACCTGGCTCGGGGAACGCGGCGCCCGCTTCGCCTGGGGCCTGCTGCAGGTCGCAGGGCTGTGGACCATCGGCCGCGTGCTGCTCGGCTGGCTGCGTGACGGCTGGCCGCGCTTCGGTGCAGGACGGCGCCAGCAGGTGCTCGCGGTCGCGCTCGTGGTTCTCGCGGGCCGCTACGTGTTGCGCGATACGCACGGCGGTGGCGGCAACCTGATCAACCTCGCACTCGCGCTCGGTGCCTTGGCCAGCGCCGAGCGCGGCCGGCAGAGTCTCGCCGCGCTGCTGCTCGGTCTCTCGCTGGCGACCAAGCCCACCACGGTGCTGCTGGCCCCGGTGCTGTTCGTCCTCGGCCACCGTATTGCCGCGTTCGGCAGCCTGCTGGCGTTCGGCGCGCTCGCCACGCTCTCGATCCTCGTCCATGGTCAGGGCCTCGAGCCGTTCGGCTACTGGTTCGAAGGTGCTTTGGCCTACGGCCAGCAGCAGAACCTCTTCGAGCCGGCACTCCACGACCTGCCGCGCTTCTCCTGGATGAACCAGAGCCTGCGTTGCATGGTCGCGCGCTATTGCGGCGAGGTGCCGGAGCCGTGGATCGGCGAGGTGCCGGGTTATGTGCAGGGGCTGGGACTGTCGACGGCTGCGACGGCCTGGATTGCGAAGCTCGCGAGCTTCGTGGTGCTGGGCGCGACCTTCTGGACGGTGTGGCGAGTGCGCGACCGGGGTTTGACTCCCACGCGCATCGCGTTCGCCGCGGTGCTGTGCGCGTCGCTCCTCACGTCGCCCATCAGTTGGAAGGCCCATCAAGTCGCGCTGATCCCGGCCTTCCTGGTGATCGCGGCGCGGGCTTTCGACGGTGATCGATTCGCGCGTGGCCTCGCCATCGCCTACTTCGTGCTCTGCAGTGCCGGTGGGGGAGACCTGGTCGGTGACGCGGTGAAGGAGTGGCAGCAGAGCCTCTATCTGGTGACCTGCTTCGATCTGTTCCTGCTGGGCTGGTTGATCGCGCGGGCGCGCGACCGTAGAGCCATGCCCGAGGCCGCATCATGACACCCCATCCCTGGACCAACGACCGGATCCGCGAGCGACTCGAGGAGATCGGCATTCCGGACGTGGACCGTGTCGTCACCGCGATCCGTCCCGCGCTCCGCATGCAGTTCCTCGAAGGAGAGGTTGCGCTCGGCGCCTCCCACCTCGGCGGCCCGGCCGACGTGCCCCCGGACTTCGAATGGCCGACGCGCAATGGCGTGCCCATGTCGTTGCTGGCCCAGTTCGATCTCGCGGCAATCGGTTGTGACAGGTTGCCGTGCGAGGGCTGGCTGCTGTTCTTCTATGACGCCGACGAACAGATCTGGGGGTTCGACCCGAAGGACCGCGAGGGGTTCACGGTGCGTTGGATCGAGGCCGAACTGGGCGATCTGGTCCGGACGCTGCCCGAGGGGTTGCCCGAGGCTGGGGTCTTCGGCAGCGTCGGGGTCGAGTTCCACTCCACGCCGTGCCTACCCGGCCTGGAGGACGAAGTGCTCGACGAGGACGCGGATCCGGAAGCGGACGACGAGGAGGACGACGACGAAGAAGACGACGAGTGGTTGGAGCACGCCGAGGTCTACGAGGAACTGCTCGACGACATCGCCGACTCGTTCGAACACGTCCAGGACGGGTTCTTCCTGTTCGGGCACCCGCAGATCATCCAGAACCCGATGCGCACCGAATGCCATCTCGCCAGCCATGGCGTCCACGTCGGCTACCCGGAGGGCTACGAGACCGACGAAGCCCAGCGACTCCTGGAAGACGACGTCGACGACTGGAATCTGCTGCTGCAGCTCGACAGCGACGAAGATGAACCAGGCTTCGTGTGGGGGGATACCGGCCGCCTCTACTTCTGGATCCGCGACGCGGACCTGGCGGCCCGCCGCTTCGATCGGGCCTGGTGCATCCTGCAGTGTTACTGAGGGAGGTAGGCCGACCTCATCGCGTCACTTCCCGCTGACTTCCGCGGCGAGCCCGACGTGCCAGATGGCATCGAGCAGCGCCTGGGTCCGCCGCGTCCGGTTCGCCCAGCCGGGCCGCAGCGCCGGATCGGCCGCAGCCTTGGCCATGTCCTCGAACATCAGGACCGAGCCGGGCTGGTCCGAGGCGATGCGGTGCGTCTCGGGATCGGTGTCGCCCTGTCGGACGATCAGGCGGGCCGAGTTGTCCTGCTCCTGGAACAGGAAGCCGGGCATCTCGATCGCGCCCTTCTCCCCCTCGATGTGGACGAGCATCGACGACTGCGGCGCGTCGAAGCCGCAGCTCCACGCCGACCGCACGCCGTTCGCGAAGCGCAGTTCGCCCTTGCCGCCATTGACGGCGCCGGTCTCCGCGTCGCGGCGCAGCTTCGCGTGCACGCTCTCCAGCTCGAGCCCGTCGGGCAGGCACTCGACCGCAGCGCGCATGTTGTACCAGCCGACGTCGCCGATCGCGCCCATCGGCTCGAGCTCGGGGTCGTAGCGGATGTTGGAGCGGTCACGCAGCTGGAAGGCGCAGGACGACTCGACGAGCGTGGTCCGGCCGATCCATCCGTCGCGCTGCGCCTGCAGCTCCGCGGTCCGCGGATGGTGCGCGAAGTGCGTGCCGTCCATGAACGCGACGTCGTGTTCGCGGCACGCGGCGAGGATGCGATCCACCGAGGCGAGGCTGGCCAGCGGCTTCTCGCCCAGCACGTGCTTGCCGCCGCGCGCCGCCGCGATGCAGATCTCCTCGCGGACGCTGGTGGGCGTGGCGACATAGATCGCGTCCACCGCGTCGGAGGCGATCATCTCGGCCCAGGAGTCGAAGGCGAGCGCCGCCTGATGCTTGTCTGCATAGGCGCGCGCCGACTCCATCCGACGGCTCGACACCGCGGCCAGCTCGGCGAACTTCGCGCGCTTGATCGAGCCCGCCATCTGGTTGGCGATGTTGCCCGTGCCGACCACGCCCCAGCGGAGGGTGGGAGGTGGCGCAGCACCGGGCGCATGGCGCGCGAGGGCCTGCGGGCCGAGCCCAGCGGCCACGGCACCTGCGCCGGCGATCTGGAGGAAGGTGCGGCGGGTCGGGTCTTCGGTCTCTCTGTGCATGGGGAGCTCCTGTTGGCGGGTGGCCCCTCGGCCTCCCGTAGCGAGGCGTAGAGCCTACCCGAGCGATCCCCGGCGAAGCGGTGGGTATGCCTCCTTCGCACTTGGCTGCGCGTCGGCAGATCTGTCGTAGTTGGTGCCTGGCACCAACTACGACACACTCGGTGTGCGGCCTGTAGCCGAGTGGTCTGCCGATCGCTACGGTCGGGGTGATCTCTCGGGGTTCGCCAAGCCGGGCGCCATCGCCAACATGATCGTCGAAACGATTCGAGTGAAGAACTTCAAGGCTCTGCGCGACGTCGAGCTGCGGGATCTTCCTGCGTACTGTGTGTTCGTCGGGCGGAACGGGACCGGCAAGACGACCTTGTTCCGCGTCTTCGCCTTTCTGAAGAACTGCCTCGCCAAGAACGTCCGTGCCGCGCTGAACATCGAGGGAGGGCGGCTCGGCCTCCGTGAGGTGCTGAGTCGCGGTGCCGAGTCGGAAGATCTGGAGATCGAGATCCAGTTCAGGCTCGAGATTGCCGGGGTAAAGCGTCTCGTGACCTACCGCCTCGTGATCGGGCCGCACGAGGGTCGAGACGCGATCGTGAAGCGAGAGGTGCTGCGGTACAAGCGCAGTCGACACGGGGCGCCGTTCCATTTCATAGACTTCCGGAATGGCACTGGGTCGGCGGTGAACAACGAGGAGGACTTCGACAAGCCCGACGAGGAGCTGGAACGGGAACACCAGGCCCTCGATTCACCGGAGACGCTGGCCATCAAGGGGCTCGGGCATCTCGAACGGTTCAAGGCAGCGTCCGCGTTCCGGGAGCTGATCGAGAACTGGCACATCTCGGACTTCCACATCAACAGCGCCCGTGGCGACAAGGAGGAGGAAGACGCGGCTCACCTGTCGGCGAATGGTGAGAACCTCCCCTCGGTGGCTCGCTACATGTTCGAGCAGCATCCGGAGGTCTTCGCCTCGATCAAGCAGCGCATGCAGGAGCGCGTCCCAGGGGTTTCCGACATCGCGGTGACGGTCACCGAGGACGGGCGCCTCCTGATGCGTTACCGGGATGGCGCGTTCGTCGACCCGTTCATCGACCGCAACGTCTCGGACGGGACCATCAAGATGTTCGCCTATCTGCTGCTGTTGGCGGATCAGAGTCCGCACCCGATCCTGTGCGTGGAGGAGCCGGAGAATCAGCTCTATCCGGAGCTCATGACCGTGTTGGCCGAGGAGTTCCAGCAGTACGCGGAGAGGGGTGGGCAGGTGTTCGTCTCGACCCACTCGCCGGACTTCCTCGATGCGGTGCCGCTGGAGAGCGTCTTCTGGCTGGAGAAGCATGAGGGCGAGACGTCCGTGCATCGTGCGCAGGACGTCGAGCTGCTTCGGAACCTGGTCGAAGCAGGTGACCCGCCGGGCGTGCTTTGGAGCCAGGGGCTGCTCGATACCCGGAAGCTTCCTCGGTGATGTCCGGCCGGATCGTCTTCTTCACGGAAGAGGAGTCGTTGGAGGTCACGCTCCGGGCGTTGCTGCCACGAGCCTTTCCCGGTTTCCTCGAATACGAACACTGGATCGCGATCCACCACCAGGGCAAAAGCGACCTCGAGCGCTCCTACCCCAGGAAGATGCGGGAATGGCGCGAGCCGGGAGTGCGCTTCGTGGTGCTTCGCGACAACGACGGAGCGGATTGCGTCGCGCTGAAGGGCCGGCTGGTGAAGGCGGTTCCCGCGGGTGCCCCGGGTCATCGGATCCGGATCGTGTGCCAGGAGCTGGAGAGCTGGTTTCTCGGTGACCTGCAGGCTGTCACTGCCGCATATCCGCAGGCCGGTCGACATCCGCTGCTCAGGCGTCTGGCCAAGAAGGACCCGGACAACCTGACCAATGCGGCAGCGCTTCTGAAGGAACTCACCGGGACCGGGGCCAAGGTTCTGCGGGCGCGGCGCATCGCGGAACAACTCGATCCGGCAGCGAATCGGTCCGCCAGCTTCCGCGCGATGCTCGACGCGGTGCAGGTGCTTCGAGAGGGCGCGGAGACGGGCTGATCGACTGCTTCCGAGAGTCGGCGAGCCATGCCCTTTCGCTTGCGGCAGGAGGCCGCGCTCAGATCGCCGTTCGGCAGGCAGTCGGGGTCGGTCCGGATCACACGGACCGGTCGCCGCGGTCAGCCGCGGTCCGGCGTTGTGCCGCCCAGGCCCTCGTGGCATGTATGGCTTCCCATGCAGACGTACCGGAACTTCGTCGGTCTGGTCGACCGGCAGCTCCTGGCGATCCTGGTGCTGTCCCTGCTGGCCACCTGGGTCTGTCGCCAGTACGGCATTCTCGCCGAGTTGCCGACCTCGCTGATCGGCACGGCGGTGGTGTTCCCGATCGTGTTCTCGATCCATGCCGCGTACCGCCGTCGTGAGGAGGCGCTGGAGGCGTTGGCGGCGATCCAGGGTGACGCCTCGACGGTGCTGCTAGCCGGGCGCTACTGGCCGGTCCAGCCGCAGCCGGAGGTCGAGCGGGAGATCGTGCGGACGCTGGGTGAACTGCTGCGTGCCATCCGCAGCTACCTGCACGAGGAGGGCCGCCGGGCCGCCGACCGGCAGAAAGTGCACGCCGCCTATGCCGAGGTGCAGGCCGCATTGCGTGGTCTTCGCGCCGGTGGGGTGGCGTCGGCCGAGATGTCGCGGGTGCAGCACTCGATGCGGATGATCCACGTGCACTTCGAGAAGCTCGCCAACGTCGCCCGCTACAGCACGCCGCTGTCGCTGAGGGCCTACAGCAAGGTGTTCCTCAATGGCTTCCCGCTGCTGTTCGCGCCCAACTTCGCGCTGCTCGCCCAGGACCACGGCGCCGGCATCGGCTATGGCATCGCGGCGGTCTACAGCCTGGTGTTGGGTGGGCTCGACAACGTCCAGGATCGGTTGGAAGACCCCTTCGACCGCGATGGGCTCGACGACGTCGACTTCGACCTGCACGAGCGGCAGCAGTTGGTGCTGGACCACGCGACCGCCGAGTAGCAGGCGGACCGATCTGCCGTGGGAGGCTCACCCCCACGACAGATCATGCTTGCGCACCGGCAGCTCGCGCACCCGCTTGCCGGTCGCCGCGAAGATCGCATTGCACACCGCGGGCGCGATCGGCGGCGTGCCGGTCTCGCCCACGCCAGACGGCAGCTCCTCGCTCGGCAAGATGTAGGTGCGCACCTCGCGGGCCGACTCGTGGATCCGCGGCACCGGGAAGCTGTCGTAGTTCGACTGCACCACGGCACCCTTCTCGAAGCTGATCTCGCCGAGCATCGCGATGCCGATGCCGAAGGCGGTGGCGCCTTCGAGCTGGGCGCGGACCCGGTCGGGATTGATCACCGTGCCGGCGTCGATGCCGATGTCGACGCGGGGGATGCGCACGGTGCCGTTCTTCTGGACGTCGACCTCGACCACGCAGCAGACGTAGCCGAGGAAGCTGCGGTGTGCGGCGATCCCGAGGCCTCGGCCCTTCGGCAGCTCGCGGCCCCAGCCGGACTCCTTGGCGACGTGGCGGAGTACGCGCAGCAGGCGGCCGGTGTCGACCGGGTAGCGCTCCAGGGTCTCGCCCTGGTTGGGGTAGTCGACGCCCGTCATGTCGACGAGGCGCGGCTCGCCGATCAGGGCTTCGAGGTACTCCACCGGGTCCTTGCCGGCCCTGGCCGCCAGCTCGTCGACGAACGAACACTCGGCGAAGGCGTGCTGCACGTGGTGCACCGAGCGCATCCAGCCGATCCGCGTCCCGGCCTTCGCAGGTCCCGCCTCGCAGCGCAGGTTGGCGATTCCGTAGGGGATGTCGGTGAAGCCGAGTCCCAGCTCGCCGGCCGACGGCTGGGTGCCGAGCGGGTTGAAGGTGAGGCCGATCGGCGGGAACACCGAGCGCTGCAGCCAGGCCTGCGGCATGCCGTCGGCGTCGAGGCCGGCCTTGGCATACACCGCGGCGGCGGAGTGGTAGTAGTCGTGCCGCGTGTCGTCCTCGCGGCTCCACTGCACGCGGACGGGCTTGCCGAGCTGCTTGCTCAACAGTGCCGCCTCCACCACGTAGTCGGGTTTGCTCTTCCGGCCGAAGCCACCGCCGAGCAGGGTCACGTGGACGGTGACGTCCGCCGGGCCGATGCGCAGCGCCTGGGCGACGCTGGCTTGCGCGGCCTGCGGATTCTGGGTGGGGGCCCAGACGGTGCACTTGCCGTCGACGAAGTGGGCGACGGCGTTGACCGGCTCCATCTGCGCGTGGGCCAGGAACGGCACCGAGTACATCGCCTCGTGCGTCGCGGTGGCACTCTCCATCGCGGTGTCGACGTCGCCGAGTTCGCGGACCACGGTGCCGGGCTTGTGCGCGGTCGCCTGCATGGCCTCGTGGAACGCGTCGGAATCGAAGGCCGCATGTCTGCCGCCTTCCCACTCCACCTCCAGGGCGTCGCGACCCTGGAACGCTGCGAAGGTGTTGCGGGCGATCACCGCGATGCCGCCGAGTGCCTGGAAGGCCGGCGCGCCGCGGAACGGCTCGAGTTCGACCACGTCGAGCACCCCGGGGACCGCGCGCGCTGCAGCGTCGTCGAAGTCCTCGATCGTGCCGCCGAGCACCGGCACTCGCCAGATCGCGGCGAACACCATGCCTTCGGGGCGGACGTCGGCGCCGAACTTCGCGGCGCCGGTGACCACGTCGTCGAGGTCGTAGAACTTGACCTCCTCCTTGCCGACGTAGCGCCACTCGGAGCGGGGCCGGAACCGCAGGCTGTCCTCGCTCGGCAGCTCCAGCTCGCGCGCGGCGGCGACCAGGGCACCGAAGCCGAGCGAGCGGCCGTCGGGGCCGTGGACCGTGTGCTCGCGCGCCGTGCAGGCAGACGCATCGACGCCCCAGGTGTTCGCCGCGGCCTGCTCCAGCAGCGCCCGCGCCGCCGCGCCGGCCTGGCGCATCGTCTCGTAGAAGCGCCGAACGCTGCGCGAGCCGTCGGTGTTCTGCGAGCCGTAGGCGGTGTCACCCAACGCCTGCACGATCTCGACCCGATCCCAGTCGGCGCCCAGTTCGTCGGCGACCACCATCGGCAGGCTGGTGCGGATGCCGGTGCCCATCTCGGAGCGGTGGGCCCAGATCCGGACCGCGCCGTTGGGATCGATCGCCAGCCACACCGAGGGCTGCAGGGCGTCGGCGCAGTCGGTATCGACCGCGTCCGCGGCCAGCAGTCCGGTGGCTGCGCCGAGCCGTGCGCCGACCAGGAGCGCGCCGCCGCTCAGCAGACACTGGAACAGCGTGCGGCGGTCGAGGCCCCGACCGGCAGTGGGGGGCGTGTGAGGCGCGGTCACTTGCCACCTCCCGCCGCGCTGTGGATGGCCTTGCGGATCCGCGGGTAGGTGCCGCAGCGGCAGATGTTGCCGGCCATGGCCGCGTCGATCGCGTCGTCGTCCGGGGTCGCGTTGCCCGCCAACAGCGCCGCCGCGCTCATCATCTGGCCGGGCTGGCAGTAGCCGCACTGCGGCACGCAGTGCTCTCGCCAGGCCTGCTGCACCGGGTGCGAGCCGTCGGCGGACAGCCCTTCGATGGTCGTCACCTCGGCCTGCACCGCCTGCACCGGCAGGATGCACGAGCGCATCGGGGCGCCGCCGACGTGGACCGTGCAGGCGCCGCACAGGCCGCGGCCGCAGCCGAATCTGGTGCCGGTGAGCTGCAGCTCGTCGCGCAGCACCCAGAGCAGCGGGGTCGCGGGATCGATGTCCCCGAGGTCTCTCTCCACTCCGTTGACTCGGATCTTCAAGGTGTCTCCTGGCAGGTGTTCGGGCCTTGCTTGCGGCGGCGATCATCGTCGTTCGGCTGCGCGTCGGGCCAACGGAATCGTTGCGAGGGGTTGCGTTCGCCATGCCGACCCGATAACCACTGCGCTCCGTGAACCGGCCGACCGTCAGCACCCGAGCCTTCGACCTCTCCGCAGAGCTGCGGCGAGACGACGCGCTCGTGCTGCGACTTCGGGCCCCGCTCGCGCTTCGCTGGCGACTTAGTGGCCCACACCCGGTGCGACCCCGATCCTGACCGCAGCAGACCCCTGACCCGCGGCCCCAAGGAAAGGCTCGCACCCACGCGGTGCGGGCCTTTTTTTGTGCCCGCACGACCGCGGCAGAGGGATGCGGGTCCGCCGAGGGTCGCTCGAGGAGAACTCGAACGATGGCTGACGACCGACTGATCCTGTTCGACACGACGCTCCGCGATGGCGAGCAGGCGCCGGGGTTCCAGATGAACCTCGAGGAGAAGCTGCAGATGGCTGCGGCGCTGGCGCGGCTCGGCGTCGACGTGATCGAGGCCGGCTTCCCCGCGGCGAGTCCTGGTGACTTCGCGGCGGTGAAGGGGGTGGCCGAGCGCTGCCAGGGGCCGACGATCGCCGGGTTGGCGCGCTGTCACCCGGGCGACATCAAGGCGGTGGTCGACGCGCTGCAGCCGGCCGCGAAGCGGCGCATCCACGTGTTCCTGGCCACCAGTCCGATCCACCGCGAGCACAAGCTGGCGATGAGTCGCGAACAGGTGCTGGAGCGGATCAAGAGCGGCGTGGCGACCGCGCGCGAGCACTGCGACGACGTGGAGTGGTCGGCCGAGGACGCGTCGCGGACCGAGCCGGAGTTCCTGGTCGAGGCGGCGCGGGCGGCAGTCGATGCCGGGGCGACCACGATCAACATCCCCGACACCGTCGGCTACGCGCTGCCCGGCGAGTTCCAGCAGCTCTTCGTGATGCTGAAGCGGGAACTCGGCGACGCCGCGATCCTCAGCGCGCACTGCCACGACGACCTCGGACTGGCGGTCGCCAACAGCCTCGCGGCGGTGGCCGGTGGCGCGCGCCAGGTCGAGTGCACGATCAACGGCATCGGCGAGCGGGCCGGCAACTGCGCGCTCGAGGAGATCGCGATGGTGGTGCGGACCCGGCCGTTGGCCTTCGGCGTGCAGGTCGGCATCGACACCACTCGGCTCGCGCCGACCAGCCGTCTCTTGTCGAGCATCACCGGGGTCGACGTGCAGCCCAACAAGGCGATCGTCGGCGCCAACGCCTTCGCGCACGAGGCCGGCATCCACCAGCACGGCGTGCTGGCCCACGCCTCGACCTACGAGATCATGCGGCCCGAAGACGTCGGCGTCGCCAAGAGCCAGTTGGTGCTCGGCAAGCACAGCGGACGGCACGCGCTGCGCGCCCGGCTCACCGAACTCGGCCACGAACTCGACGAGACGGCCTTCGAGCAGTTCTTCAGCGACTTCAAGCAGCTCGCCGACCGCAAGCGCGAGATCCACGACTCCGACCTCGAGGAGCTGGCGCTCGGCCGCGCGGTGCGGACCACCGGTCCCTGGGAGCTGGTGTCGCTGCACACCAGCGCCGGCACGCATGCACGGCCCACCGCGAGCGTGGAGCTGGCGCTGGCCGAGGAGGGCGTCCGCGCCGAGGCGGCGCTCGGCGACGGACCGATCGACGCGACCTTCCAGGCGATCGCGCGGGCTACCGGAGCGGGCGAGGCGCGGCTGATCGACTACCACGTCCAGGCGGTGACCGGCGGCGAGGACGCGCAGGGTCGGGTGACCGTCGACTGCCTGATCGACGGGGTCCGCGTGCGCGGCCACGGCGTGCGCACCGACATCGTCGAGGCCAGCGCGCTGGCGATCCTCGAGGCCTTCAACCGCCGCGCTGCGACCCGATCCCTCCAGGCCACCTGATCCGGTAGAACGACCCCGATGCAACCCACCGAGTGGATCTGGCGGAACGGTGAACTGGTCCGATGGGCCGACGCGACGGTGCACGTGATGAGTCACGCGCTGCACTACGGCTCGTCGGTGTTCGAGGGCGTCCGGGTCTATGCGACTCCGGACGGTCCGCGCTTCTTCCGGCTGCGCGAGCACGTCGACCGGCTCTACGACTCGGCGAAGATCCACGCGATGGAGCCGGCGGTGGAGCGCGAGGCGGTGTTCGAGGCCTGCCGCGAGGTCGTGGCCAGGAACGCGCTGTCCAGTGCCTACGTCCGTCCGCTGGTCTGGCGCGGCTACGGTGCGCTCGGCCTCGACGCCACCGCGAGCCCGGTCGAGACGATGGTCGCGGCGGTGGAGTGGGGGCGCTACCTCGGGGCCGAGGGCATCGAGAAGGGCATCGACGTCGGCGTGTCGTCGTGGCAGCGCTGCGCCCCGAACACCATGCCGCTGCTCGCCAAGGCCGGCGGCAACTACCTGCAGAACCAGCTGGTGCTGATGGAGGCCAAGCGGCACGGCTACACCGAGGGCATCTCGCTGTCGGTCGACGGCACGGTCTCCGAGGGCTCGGGCGAGAACCTGTTCGTGGTGCGCGGCGGCCGCATCCTCACGCCGCCGGCCTCCGCGTCGATCCTGGTCGGCATCACCCGCGACGCGGTGATGACCCTGGCCCGCGAACTCGGCCACGAGGTGGTCGAGTGCTCGATCCCGCGTGAGCTCCTGTACATCGCCGACGAGGTGTTCTTCACCGGCACCGCCGCGGAGATCACCCCGGTGCGGTCGGTCGACGGCAAGCCGGTCGGCGACGGCACGCGCGGTCCGGTGACCGCCGCGATCCAGCAACGCTTCTTCGGTCTGTTCGACGGCTCCACCGCGGACGACCACGGCTGGCTCACGCCCGTGAAGGACGCATGAGTCGCCCCGATCCCGAGATGACCTCCAACCCTCCGACCACGTTGTTCCAGAAGATCTGGGACGCGCACACCGTCACCCCGGAGACCGTCGAGCGCCCGGCGGTGCTCTACGTCGACCTCCATCTGATCCACGAAGTGACCTCGCCGCAGGCCTTCGCGGCGCTGGCGCAGCGGGGTCTCGAGGTGCGTCGCCCCGAGCGCGTGCTGGCGACGATGGACCACTCCACGCCGACCACCGCGCCGCTGGCCGACGGCTCGTGGCCGGGCATCGATCCCCAGGCCGGCCGGCAGCTCGCCACGCTCGAGGCCAACTGCCGCGCGCACGGCATCGAGCTGTTCGACGGGCGGAGCCAGGACCGTGGCATCGTCCACGTCGTCGGTCCGGAGCTCGGCGCCACCTGGCCGGGTGCCACCGTGGTCTGTGGCGACAGCCATACCAGCACCCACGGTGCGTTCGGGGCACTGGCGTTCGGCATCGGCACCAGCGAGGTGGCCCACGTGCTGGCGACGCAGTGCCTGTTGCAGCGCAGGGCCAGGAGCATGTCGGTCGAGCTGGTCGGCACGCCGCCCGCGGACGTGTCGGCGAAGGACCTGATCCTGGCGGTGCTCGGCACGATCGGCGTGGATGGCGGCACCGGCCACGTGATCGAGTACCGCGGCGCGGCGGTCGAGGCGCTCGGCATGGAGGGGCGGATGACGCTCTGCAACATGTCGATCGAAGGCGGGGCGCGGGCCGGCCTGGTCGCGCCCGACGACACCACCTTCGCGTGGCTCGAGGGGCGGCCGAAGGCACCGCAGGGCAAGGCCTGGGAGCGGGCGCTCGATGCGTGGCGAGAGCTTCGCACCGACGCGGGGGCTGCCTTCGACAAGCGCGTGCAGGTCGACGTCGCGGGCCTCGCCCCGCAGATCACCTTCGGCACCCACCCGGGCATGGTCATGCCGATCACCGGCGTGGTGCCCGACGTGCCCGGCGAGGCCCGCGAACTCGAGTACATGGGGCTGGCCCCCGGCGAGCCGCTGCAGGGGCGACCGATCGACGTGGTCTTCGTCGGCAGTTGCACCAACGGTCGCCTCGACGACCTGCGCGCCGCCGCCGCGGTGTTGCGCGGCCGCAAGGTCAGCCCGAAGGTGCGCACGCTCGTCGTTCCCGGTTCCCACGCGGTGCGTCGCGCTGCCGAGGCCGAGGGCCTCGACGAGGTGTTCCGCGCCGCGGGCGCCGAGTGGCGCGAGCCGGGCTGCTCGATGTGCATCGCGATGAACGGCGACTTCGTCGCGGCGGGCCGCTACGCGGTCAGCACCAGCAACCGCAACTTCCGCGGCCGGCAGGGGGCCGGCAGCCGCACCTTCCTCGCCAGCCCGGCCACCGCCGCGGCCTCGGCGATCACCGGCGAGGTCACCGACCCGCGCGGCTTCCTCACGGAGGCGACGATCCATGCCTGAGCCCCTGACCGTGGTCTGCTCGAGGTCGCTGGTCCTGCCCGACCAGAACCTCGACACCGACCAGATCATCCCCGCGCGCTTCCTCACCACCACCGAGCGCGAAGGGCTCGGGAGGTTCCTGTTCGCCGACCGCCGCGACCAGGCGCCGTGGACCGACCCGCGCGCCGCGGAATGCAAGATCCTGGTCGCCGGCGCCAACTTCGGCTGCGGCAGCTCGCGCGAGCACGCGCCCTGGGCGCTGCACGACTTCGGCTTCCGCGTGGTGATCAGCAGCGAGATCGCCGACATCTTCCGCAACAACGCGTTGAAGAACGGCCTGCTGCCGGTGGTGCTCGAGTCCGCGGCGCACGCGGCGTTGCTCGCGGCACCCTGGCAGGAGATCGAGGTCGACCTGCCGGCGCGGCGGGTCCGCGCCGCGGGCCAGGAGTACTCCTTCGAGGTCGATCCGTTCGGTGCCTGGTGCCTCGAGCGCGGCCTCGATGCCTTCGACTACCTGCTGCAGCAGGAGCCCGCGATCACCGCGTTCGAAGAGGCTCGCGCATGAAGGAGTTCCAGATCACGATCCTGCCGGGCGACGGCATCGGACCGGAGGTGGCCGGCGCTGCGGCGCGCGTCGCCGAGGCCGCGGTCGACGGGCTCGACGTGCGCCTGCGCTTCGAGACCGCGCTGATCGGCGGTGCCGCGATCGACGCCTGTGGCGAGCCGCTGCCGGCCGAGACCGTGGCCGCGTGCCAGGCCGCCGACGCGGTGTTCCTCGGCGCGGTCGGTGGGCCGAAGTGGGACGACCCGTCGTCGAAGGTCCGCCCCGAGCAGGGCCTGCTCGGCATCCGCAAGGCGCTGGGCCTGTTCGCCAACCTGCGGCCGGTCCGCCCGTTTCCTGAGACTGCGGCGGGCTCGCCCCTGAAGCCGGAGTTGCTGGAGGGCGTGGACATCGTGTTCGTCCGCGAGCTGACCGGCGGGATCTACTTCGGGGAGAAGACCCGCGACGCGGATCGTGCCACCGACCTCTGCGTCTACACCGTGGCGGAGATCGAGCGGGTGGTGCGCGTCGCCTGCGAGCTGGCGCGGTCCCGCAAGGGTCGACTGACCTCGGTCGACAAGGCCAACGTCCTGGAGACGTCGCGGCTGTGGCGTTCCGTCAGCAGCCGGGTGGTCGCCGAGGAGTTCCCCGACGTGCAGCTCGAGCACCTGCTGGTCGACGCGATGGCGATGCACCTCTTGTCGCGGCCGGCGAGCTTCGACGTGGTGGTCACCGAGAACATGTTCGGCGACATCCTCACCGACGAGGCCTCGATGCTCGCTGGTTCGCTGGGTCTGTTGCCTTCCGCTTCGCTGGGCGCGGGCGGCCGGGGCCTGTTCGAGCCGATCCACGGCTCGGCGCCGGACATCGCCGGCCAGGACCGCGCCAATCCCTACGGGGCGATCCTGTCGGCCGCGCTGATGCTGCGGACCTCGCTCGGTCTCGAGGAGGCGGCGCAGCGGATCGAGTCGGCGGTTGCCGCGGCGCTCGCGGACGGCGTGCTGACCGCCGATCTCTGCGCGGGAGGGCGGCCGGCGCGGGGTACCCGAGAGGTCACCGACGCGGTGGTCGAGCGGCTCGGCGTGGCGGCCCGGCGCGTCTGAGCGGTCGGCGGACCCAGACCCGAGGCTCGGCCGCCTCCAGCAGCTATCGTGCGCCGATGATCCGCGCGCACCTGTTCGACCGGCAGAACGTCACCGACCCGATGTTCCGTTGGCGGGGTGGCGACGTCTCGCGGCTCGAGGGCCTCAGCGACGGCGTGTTCGCGCTGGCCCTGACGATGCTGGTGATCCGCTCGGACGTGCCGCAGTCGTTCCACGAGCTGCTCGAGGCCGCGATCGCGCTGCCGGTGTTCCTGGTCTGTTTCGCCATGCTGATGCTGGCGTGGCGCTACCACTGCATGTTCTTCCGGCGCTACGGCCTGCAGGATCTGCCGACCACGGTGCTCAACAGCGCCTACCTGTTCCTCGTCATCTTCCTGGTCTTCCCGCTCAAGTTCCTCGCCACGTTCCTCTACGCGGTGATGCGCGGCGAGCCGACCCGGCAGATGTTCGCCGAGCGCACCGACCTGGTCCCCGAGCTGGCGCAGCGCTGCGGGATGATGCAGTTCTACGCCCTGGCGATCCTCGGGGTGTTCGGGGTGCAGTTCCTGATGCTGGTCTGGGCGTGGCGGCTCCGGCATCGACTCGAACTCGACCGGCTCGAGCGCTTCCTGACCCTCGCGTCGATGGGCGCACACGCCATCACCTGCGGGATCGCGGCGCTGTCGCTGCTGGTCGTCTCGGTCTGGAGGAACCCCGGGTTCGCCGGCGTGACCTACTTCCTGATGCCGATCCTCCACCCGGCCTATGGAGTCTGGGTGGGGGTGCGCAGCCAGCGGATCTACGACGAGTTGGAGGGCGGCAAGGTTTCGGACGGCTGAGGTCGCGAGGTGCCGTCCGCAGCCGGGCACGGCGGTCCTGGACGGATATGCTGCCGGCCTCTCGGCCCTACGGGTCAGGCAGCTTCCAGAAGGGGATCATGCGCATCCGCATCGCCGTCCTATCGTGTCTCGTGGCGTCGACCATCGCCGCGACCCTCGCGTCGTTCTGGGGGGTCGACCGATTCGTCGCCGCCCGTCTGGAGGTCGCGGTTCCCGCGCCGTGCGCGGAGGGTTCGACCGCGGCTGCGCGCGATGCGCACAGCGGATTCGTCCCCAATGTCGGACAGTGGCACGACGACGTCCGCTACCTTGCCCGCTTCGGTGCGATGACCGTGATGCTGCGAACGGACGGCTGGCGGTTCGCGCTGGTCGAGGCGGCCGAACCGTCGGATCCGAGCCGCTCCGCGTCGCCGCGCTCTCGAGGTCGGGGTGTCGGTGTCCACATGAAGTTCGCCGGGGCTGGCGAGGCACGCCTCGAAGCACGGCACCGTTTGGACGGGGTGCACCACTATCTCCTCGGCAACGATCCGGCACGCTGGCGAACGGACGTGCCACGCTTCGGTTCCGTCGTCCTGCGCGACCTGTTCCCCGGCATCGAGGTCGAGGCCTACGAGGACGGTGGTCACTTCGAATTCGATCTCTGCCTTCGCCCCGGGGCAGCGCTGACAGACGTCGAGATCGTGGTCGAAGGGGCGGAGCGGATCTTCGTGGACGAGTCCGGCTCGCTGATCCTCGCCACGGTGCTCGGACCGGTGTGTATGCCGCCGCCGCCGAGCTGGGAGACGACCCCGAGCGGTGAACGACGCGCGGTCGAGTGTCGCTACGAACTCCGGGGGCCGGATCGCTTCGGGTTCACGGCGGCGGACCGTGATGCGAACCTCGCGCTGGTCGTCGACCCGGGACTGATCTGGTCGACGTTCCTCGGGGGGCGGGCGACCGATCGGCCGGGAGCGGTCCACGTCGATGAGCACGGTGCGGTCACCGTCGCCGGCTTCACCGGGTCGGTCGACTTCCCGACGACGCCGGGCGCGTTCGATACCTCCTTTGCGCCGAGTTGGGGCGGCGACCTGGAGGCCTTCGTGACCCGGCTCGGGCCGGCCGGAGATCGTCTCCTGTGGTCGACGTATCTCGGTGGCCGGGATCAGGACGTGGCGACGGAGATCGTCGTCGACCAGCGCGGCGTCACGACGGTCGCCGGCTTCACGGATTCGGCCGACTTCCCGTCGACGCCCGGTGCCTATCGATCGCCGCTCGGACTCGGCACTGCCGGATTCGTGACCCGGCTGTCGGCGACGGGCTCGTCCCTTGTGTGGTCGGCGCGCATCGGGGGAAGCGCCCTCTGGACGGGTGACATGATCGACGGTCTTGCGCTGGACTCACGGGGCGCCGCCGTAATCGTTGGATCGACCACCAACACGAACTTCCCGACCACGGCTCGTGCGGTCCGGACCCGCCTGTCGGGAATCCAGGATGCCTTCGTCTCCCGACTCTCGCCGGACGGTGCCGTGCTCGAATACTCCACGTATCTCGGCGGAGGAGCCGACGATCGAGCGACGGCTGTCGCAGTGGACGGCGCGGACGACATCTTCGTCGCCGGTGCGACAGTGTCGGCGGACTTCCCGACGACAGCCGGAGCGTTCGATTCGACGCTCAACAATGGAGGTCCCGGCTACGATGCGTTCCTGACGAAGCTGAGTGCGTCGAGTGGCCGGATCCTGGGATCATCGTTCCTCGGAGGCTCCTCGTACGACGAGGTGAGCGACCTTCACGTCGACGCCGCCGAGTTCACCACGGTCGTCGGATCCACGTGGTCAACGGACTTCCCGACGACCCCCGGCGCCTTCGATACCGTACACAGCGGAGTCTCGAACAACCGTGACGGCTTCGTCACCCGGTTCGATCCGGGACATGGAACGTTGTCCTACTCCACTTTCCTGGGCGGTGTTGGCGATGAGAGACTCTGGGCGCTCGCCGTCGACTCGCGCGGCGTCGCCACGGTCGCCGGACAGTCCGCCGCACTCGACTTCCCGACTACCGACGGTGCATGGGCGACGCTTTTTCGGGGCGGTACGACGGACGGCATCGTCGCCCGGCTGGATCCGACCGGCACGAGCCTGCTCTACTCGACCTATCTCGGAGGATCGGGGAGTTCCACCGAGTTGGTGAGCGACGTCGCTCTCGGCTCCACTGGCGGCGTGGTGGTCACCGGACTCACTTGGTCTACCGATTTCCCGACGACCGCGGGAGCCTGGAGCACCGTCGCATCCGGCAGTGGGGAGGGATTCGTGACCCGGCTCGACATGCTGCCCGATGGAGTGACCGCGTATGGCGAGCCCTCGCCCGGCTGCGCGGGTCTTCCGGTGATCGGTGTGACGTCGAGCCCGCGGATCGGGAGCACGACCTTCGCGCTGACGTGCGCCGACGGCACTCCCGGAGCGATGGGCGGCGTGCTGGTCGGCTCGGCGCCGCTCGATCCACCAACGCCGATCGTCGGTGCGAGCCTGTTCCTCGATCCGCTCGGTGCGGCGTTCTTCTGCGCTGGAGCCGTGGTTGCCGATGTGCGCGGCGGTGCCGAGTTCCCGTCGCCGATCGCGCACGACCCGGCGCTGCGCGGCGTCCTGGTGTTCGCGCAGTTCGTGTGGATGGAGGCGAACGGTCCGGTGCCGTGCCCGCCGTTCGGGGTCGCGGCGTCGAACGCGCTCCGGATCGAGGTCCGGTGACGGGGGCCGCGGACCGCGCGGTCGAGGCGTCGGATGACCGCGGGTCGACCGTTGCCGGTTTCCCCGGCCTCACCGACTGACGTTGACCGCGAGTCCCGCGGTGGCCTTGAACCGGTCCGCATAGGGTCCGTAGGGAACCACCGAGACCGCCTGCACGCCGAGCCCGGCGCCGAGCAGCGTCGGGAGGTAGGGCACGTCGACCGCGAACTCCCAGGCCGATACGGAGCCGTCGAAGGTCGCCACGTTGATCATGCTTGGGACGTCGAGTGCCAGATGGACGCCGGTCGGGAGCCATTGCGGACGGCTCGGGGAACCTGCCAGCAGGACCATCATGAAGTTCGTGGGGCGCTGACCGGAGATCGTCCAGCGGCGGCCGATCCGGGCCGAGTTGCACTCGATCAGCAGGTCGCCGCGGGCGTGCGTGGCGTCGGCGATCCGTTGCACCGCGCCGTAGGCGAAGGCCTTGCGCGGCTCGTCGCCGAACTGCGGTTCGCGTCCGACGAACACCAGGTGTTGGCGGCTGAGGATCATGCTGCTGACCACGGAGCCCGCGAGTCCCGGCATGACGTCTTCGAGCTGGTAGGTGCCGTTCGCCGTGCCGTCGGTCAGCCAGGGTTCGGCGCCGTCGCCGTCGTCGGCGACGAATGCCATCTGGCTGTCGCCCAGTCGAAGGTGGCGGCCGGGCGTCGTGCTGATCGGGCCCGAGAAGTCGCGGATCGTGTGCAGCGTTCCGGTCAGCAGGTCGATGCCCCACAGCCGCGATCCGGTGCGGCTCGAGGTCGCCGCCATCAGCTGGCCGCGTGCGCTGTGGATCCACACCAGCTCGGCGTCCTGCGGTCCGGGCGCCAGCTCGGGCAGCGGGATCACCGTGCCGTTGCGTCGCGCGGAGACGTAGAACAGCTCGCGACCGCGCGTGCCGTCGTCGGCCATGCAGAAGATGCTCTCGCCGAGCACGGTGATGTCGCTGGGGTTGCTCGACCCCGCGGTGCGGAAGTCGGCGACCAGGTTCAGCGAGTAGCCATGGTTCCACAGGTAGTGGAGTTCCACGCCCTCGGCGAGCCCGTGCATGCCGGCGAACAGGGTTCCGTCGCCATACCGGACGAAGCCGGACGGTGCGGTGCCGTAGAAGTCGCCGGCGACCACCGGTGGATCGTCGTCGCTGCGAGTCTTGAGCGTCCAAGCGGAGGTGCCTGCCGGCCTGCTCAGGTAGACCACGCCGAAGGGGGTGTGCCAGGGGCCGTAGACCTCGGGATCCGACGAGCGTTCGGGACCGAGGTCCTCGACGTGCGTGAGGGTTCCCCTCGGGTCGACGCGGTAGAGCGAGCGGGTCTGGCCGTCCGAGCAAGCAGTGAACCAGACGTATCCGCCGACCCGGGTCAGGCGCATCGGCCGCGAGTCCGCGGTTCCCGGGGCCAGGTCGGCGAGCAGGCGGACGCTGTTCGATCGCTCGTCGACCAGGTACACCTCGCGACCGGCGTCGGCGTCGGCGGTGAAGAACACCCGGTGGCCGAGCCCGGTGAACTGTTCCGGGTGGCTGCTGCCGGTGCCGGGCCACAGGTCTGCCAGCCGGCGGTAGTTGCCCTCGAGGTCGAAGGCGACCGGCTCGGAGCCCCAACCGCTCAGGTTGGACGCGGCGTAGATCGTGCCGTAGTGGTCGTAGAGCTGACGGCAGGCGGAGTTCTGCGACCCCTGCGCCAGGTCGACCACGTCGAGCGTGGTGCGCTGCGCGGCGGCAGGGACGGACGAGATGGACAGGAGAGCGATGGTGAGCGGCTTCATGGGACGATTCCTCGGGTGTTGCGTCACGGTCAGTTCCAGTCGGCCTCGCGGCGTCCGCGGAATCCCCACGATCTCGTGCGCAGCCGAGAAGCCGGAGTCGGGGTCCCGCTGCCGGTTGCGCGGACCGGCGCAGGTCAGACAATCGGTGACGCCTCGCTCCCCTCGTCGTGGATGACCACACCCGCACCCTCGTCGCTCGCGCTCGGACGTCCGACCAGGACGCCATCGAAGAGCTGTTCCGCCGCTATCGCGACGCCCTGCGCCGGGCTCTGCGGCGTTCGATCGGGCCGGCATACCGCACCCTGATCGCCGACAGCGAGGATGCCACGCACGACGCGATCCTGGTCGCGTTGCGTAACCTGGACTCGTTCGAGTACCGCGGCGACGGCAGCTTCCTCGCCTGGTTGATGCGCCAGGCCGAGCATTCGATCCTCAACCGCATCAAGGCGGGCAAGCGCCAGAAGCGGCGGCCGCAGGACGGTGCACCGCTGGATCTGGCGGCGGCTCCCGAGCCGATCGACCCGGCGCGGAGCGTCGCCGGTGCGGCCGAGGACTCCGAGCTCCGGGAGGCGCTGCGCGATGCGCTCGATGAGCTGCCGGCGCGCGAGCGCGACGTGATCCTGCTGCGCCGCTTCCTCGAGCTGGAAGCCGACGAGATCGCGGTCGAACTCGGTCTGCCGTCGCCGAGTGCGGTGCGCAACCTCTACGCCCGCGCCCAGGCCCGCCTCGCTGGCGTCCTCACTCGTCGCGGGTTGTCCGGGGAGCGGTTGCAGTGACCGGCGGGGGAGCTGCCAGCGATCCACCGCCCGGCAGCGAGAGTCGTGAGGAGCGGATCCTCGACGCGGTCGCGGACTTCGTGCGACTGCGGGAGAACGGACTGGTCGATGGCGGTCCGGACGCCGGGAGTGCCGGTGACGCCGAGCGGCTCGAGGCCTTCCTGGCCCGGCAGCCCGAGGATCTGCGGGAAGAGGTCCGCCGGCGGTGCCGCGCCTTCGGGCGGGTCGACGACTTCCTCGGCACTCCGGCGACCCGGCGCATCGCGGCCTCCGAGCCCGCCGAACCGGGGCGTCGCCTCGGCGACTTCCGGCTGCTCGAAGAGATCGGTCGGGGCGGCATGGGGGTCGTCTACCTCGCGGTCCAGGAGCCGCTCGGCCGCCGCGTGGCGTTGAAGGTGCTCGCGCCCGGCTTGGCCTTCTCGGGGCTGCACGAGGAGCGTTTCCGTCGCGAGGCGTCCGCCGCGGCTGCGCTCAGGCATCCCGGCATCGTGCCGATCCACGCCTTCGGCGAGGCCGACGGCACCCTCTACTTCGCGATGGAGTTCGTGCCGGGGCGCGACCTCGGTCTGGTGATTCGCGAGCTGGCCGCGCAGCGCGACGCCGTCCGCACCGACGGCCGACGCGAGCGTCGCCGACCGATCGGCCTCCGGCCCGACCTGGCGTGGCCCGCCGAGGTCGCCGAGTTGCTGGCCCAACTCGCGGATGCCCTGCAGCATGCCCACGAGAAGGGGATCGTCCATCGCGACGTCAAGCCGTCGAACGTCCTGGTGGGTGCCGACGGCAGGGTGCACCTCTGTGACTTCGGCCTCGCCAAGTCGCTGACTGTGGATCGTGCGATCTCGCGGAGTGGAGACCTGACCGGCACGCCCCACTACATGAGCCCCGAGCAGACGCTCGCGCGCCGTGCCCCGGTCGATGCCCGCGCCGACGTGTTCGCGCTCGGCGTGATCCTCTACGAACTGCTGACCCTGCGTCGACCGTTCGACGGCGAGGACATCCCGGAGATCGTCGCCCGGATCTGCTTCCACGAACCGGAGGCGATCGGCGCCCTGCAGCCCGAGGCGCCGCGCGACCTGATCACGATCTGCGAGAAGGCGCTCGAGAAGGACCCGCGGCACCGCTTCCAGTCGGCGGGGGAGTTCGCGGCCGATCTGCGGCGGTTCCTGCGGTGGCGACCGATCCATGCCAGACCTGCCGGTCTCGGCCATCGCGCCGCCAAGTGGTTGCGCCGCCATCGCAGTGTCGCGCTGGTCGCTGCGACAATCCTGGTGACGTTGTCGGGACTGGGGATCTGGCAGGCGGTGCGCGACGCCGAGGACGCTGCACACGCGCAGCGTCTGCTCGACCGGGCCGCGACCGCGGCGTCGGCAGGGGATCTCGACCTGGCGGTGCGGCTCGGCCGAGAGGCCCTGACGACGCGACCCGACGAGGTGCTGCGCCTCTCGGTCGCGACCCTCGAACAGCGTGTCGACTCCGAGCGACGGGAGCGGGCGATGACTCGGGAGCGGGCGCTGCGGTTGTTCGCGGAGTCGACCAGCTCGCTCGCCACCGACCCGGAGCTCGGCCTGCGCCAGGCGATCGCCGGTGCCGAGCTGTCGCCCGGACCGGATGCGAAGCGGGCCCTGGTCCGCGCGCTGGGCGCACACGTGCCGTCACGTCGCCTGGTCGGTGGCGAGGGCGAGCTGCAGCGCCGCGCTGCGGTCAGCGACGACGGTCGGTTCGCGGTCTCCGTCGGTCTGTCGGGCGCTTGGTTCCACGACCTGACCGCGGCCGGGCGACCTCCGACGCGGATGCCGACCCGCGATCTGCAGATCGGGCGCGTGCTGGTCGCCGGAAGCCGGGTGCTCCTGCAGGAGGAGTCCGCGGTGAGCGTCTGGGCGATGCCCGGCTTGCAGCTGGAGCGCCGGCTCGAACTCGACGATCCGGCGCAGGTCGTCGCCCTGGCGCTGCATCCCGGGAGCGGCGGGTTCGCGGTGTTGCAGGTCTCCGGCCGCCTGACCTGGGCGCGTGAGGATGCGGAGCCGCTGGTGCTCCAGGACGAGCGCCGGACCCCGGTCGACGGCCTGCGGATCGCCGCCGACGGCGAGTCGCTGCTGGTCCAGTCGGTGCGCGGTCCGGTGCAGGTGTTCGGCGCCGACGGCACCCAACGCGCCGTGCTGTCTGGTGGCCCTGGCGTGCTCTCCGCGGCGCATGTGCAGCTCGGGTCTGATGGCAGCTCCCTCGTGCGACTTCTCGACCATCGGACGGTCGGCGTGTTCGACACCTCGGATCTCGGCGGCGCGCCGCGGTTCACCTTCGCGCATCCGCACCCGGTGCGGGCGCTGGCGCTGGACGCGACCGGTGAGCGAGTGGCGGTCGGCTACGCGGACCGCTCGGTGCGGGTGTGGTCGCTCGTCGACGGCCGGGAGCTCGCGTTGCTCGGCGGGTTCGATGCTTCGGTGCTGCGCGTCGATCTCGCCGGTGACCTGGTGGCGGTCGCCGATGCCGGTCGCACGCTGCATGTCGTGGAACTCGAGGCGGGGGTCCGGCGCCTGCGCGTCGATCTCGACGGCCCGATCCGCGATCTCGGGTTCGCCGCAGGGGGTGCCCGGCTGCTGGTGGTCGCCGGCGGGGCGCGGATCTTCGAGTTCGCCGGTGACCGTCCCGTCTGGACCCGCACCGTCGCCGACAACCATTCGGTCCGCAGCCTCGAGTTCTCCGCCGATGGGGCGCGACTGCTGACCGCCGGCGAGACCGGCGAAGTCCGACTGTGGCGCAGCGGCGATGGGCTCCCGCTCGGGATACGCCGGGTCAGCGTCGGCGCGCCGCGGGCGCTCGGCCTGGTCTGGGCCGGGTTCGTCGCCGACGACCGACGGGTGGTCGCCGTCGACCACGAGTGGGTCCGGGTGCTGGACTCCGCCTCCCTCGCGGAACTCGGCGCCATCCCGTATCGACGAGCGTTGCGCGGGGTGCCCGTGGCCGCGGCACTCGGTCTGAACCGGAGCGCGGTGTTCCTCGCGTCGGGTCGCGAAGTCGTCGCCGTCGGCCTCGGTGACTCGCCGCCCTTCGTCGCTCCCGAACCGCGGCGTCTCGCGGAGCCGGGGAGTGGACCCTTCCGGGGGCTGGTCGGTCGGGCGGCGGGCGAGCAGCTCGCGAGCCTGGGCGAGCGCCAGCTCACCTGGCTGGAAGCCGTGGAAGCGGGGGAGGCGCAGTCGATCGCCCTGCCGGCGCCGGTATCCCACGCGACTGCCCTGCATCCGAATGGTGATCGACTCGCCTGCGAGCCGGGGGATGCACCCGGGGTGGTCCTCCTCGTCGATCTGACGAGCGGTGCCGTCGAGCGGCGGATCGAGGTGGGCCGCCACGAGATCACCGCGTTGGCCTTCTCGCCGCGGGGCGAGCGACTGGCGGTCGCGGACCGGTCGGGGAGTCTGCGGCTCCTGGAGCTGGGCGATTCCTGGACGATCGAGGAACTGGACTCCGCGTCCGGCGGCACGATCACCGACGTCGCGTTCTCGCCGGACGGTTCGCGGCTGGCCTACTCGTCCGTCGACCGGCGGGTCCGCGTCGTGCCGACCGACCCGCTCGCCGCGGCCGTCCGTCTCGGGCCGCGGCAGCTCACCATCGCCGAGAAGGAGCGGCTCGGCCTGGCCACCGACTTCGACCGCGAGGTCGGAGCACTGGTCGATGCCGCCTTCGCCGAGCATCCCCTGACCCACGATGCGGCGCGGGCGCTGCGCGTTCGGCTGGGCGACGACCCGCGCGGCGCGGCAGCGGTCGCCCACGTTCACGAACGCGGCTCGCGTGATGCGCGCGAGTTGGTCGTCGAGGCCGGGCAGGTCGTCACCGACAGGGCCGCCGCGGGCGACGACCTGCGGCGGGCCCTCGAGTTCGCCCGTGCCGCCGTGCTGCTCGATCCCCAGGTCGCGGAACACCGGCGCGTCCTCGGCTACGCCTACTACCGCGTCGGCGAGGCGGAGCGAGCGCTCGACGAGCTCCGAGCCGTGCGGCCCACGCCGATCGCCGAGTACTGGGCATTCCGGCATCTGGCCGCTGCGGCGGTCGACGATGCCGAGGAGGCGCAGCGAAGCAGGGCCGAGCTGCTCCGGGTGCTCGGTCGGGAGGGCGCAGCACCACCGGTTCGCGGCCAGTGGTTCATCGAGAGCGCTCGGCAGGGCCGCGACGACTGATCCACAGAATCCGGCTTCTTTCGCGGACGCGGCGGTCGTCGACGGAACTGACCGGGCATGAACCCGAAGCAGATCGTCCGTCTCGCATCCGTCACCTTCGCGCTGCTCCTGAGCGGTGGCGCGTTCGCCCAGAACACCGGGACCCTGGCGGGTCGGGTGCTCGATGCCGTCTCCGGTCAGCCGATCCAGGCCGCCTTGGTCTCGGTGGCGGGAGGAGCGTTCCAGCACACCGACGCGGCAGGCGACTACTCCTTCGCGCAGCAGCCGTGGAATCCCCGCACCTACGTGGTGGCCACCGCACCGGGCTACCGGCCCGAGTACCGCGCCTACGCGATGCAGGTCGGTCAGACCACGGTACGCGACTTCGATCTGCAGCCGATGGCGATGCCGCGACTGGACGTGACCACCTACCCGGCCGCCGGTGGAACGGTGACCCTCACGGTCCAGGGCGATCCCGGCTCCCCGGTGCTGCTCGTCTTGTCCAACCGCGCCTCGGTGCCACCCATCGACCTCACGGCGCTCGGTGTCGGCCATGTATGGGTGGCTCCCGGGCGTGGCCTGCTGGATGCGGACCTCGGCGTGGTGCCCGCCACGGGGGTCTTCACGATCGATCTGCCGGCTCCCGGCGCCCCCGGTTGGGTCGGTCACCTGCAGTGCATCGTGCTCGAGGGCGGGGCCTGGCGGCTGTCGAACGGTGCCGCGGTCGAGACCCGCTGATCGGCCGACTTCCGATCGGCGATGACGTCAGCTCGAGGTCGTCAGCCGGTCGCGCAAGCGCATCCAGGGCTGTTCCCAGGCCACGTAGACCAACGACGCCAGGGCGAACGCTCCGCCGGCGTAGACGAATAGATAGGCGTCGTGCCTCGACGTCGGATCGTCGTGTCGCACCGGCAGCACGTAGCGGTTGAGCAGGGCGATGGCCGGCATGTGGCAGAGATACAGGGCGTACGAGGTCTTGCTGATCCAGGTGACGAGGGCATGGAACGGCGTGGTCTCGGTGGTGCGCAGGTTGTCCATGAACGGCAGCCACAGCGCACAGCAGACCGAGATGATCGGGAAGAACAGGGTCTGCAGCAGCGCCGATCCATGGAACCACGCCGGGAACGCGTAGAACGTGCAGAACACGAACACCACGTACGGCAGCAGCAGGAAGTGCCGGTAGCGCGTGAGGAGGCGCCAGAGCGAGGTGTGGCCGTCCTTGATGTAGACCATCAGGACGCCGTACATCATCGAGTCCAGCCGCATCAACGTGACCTGGCGGATCTCGGCGTCGAATCGCAGCCACTCGGCCATCGGCAACTGCCGGTAACGGAGGACTGCCGGGACCACCAGGAAGACGGCCATTCCGAGGAGCAGCGCGAGTCGGGGGCGCGTCTTCAGTCGGAGCAGGAAGAACAGCGTGATCGGGAAGAGCAGGTAGAAGAACTCTTCGATCGTCAGGCTCCACGAGACCGCGAAGAAGCCGTTCTGTGGCGTGGCGAAGTTCTGCAGGAACAGGAAGTAGAGCCACGCCGGCTCCAAGGGGGCGTGCCAGAGCCCGAGGCCATAGAGGCCGAACCCGACCAGCAGGAACAGGTAGTAGTTCGGCAGGGTCCGGAACCAGCGCCGTACCCAGAAGTTCCACATCCCTGCGAGGGTGCCGAGTCGACCCTCGCGCGCGACGCGCAGCAGGATCCCGCCGATGAGGAAGCCGCTGAGCACGAAGAACAGCTCGACGCCGAACAGCGCGTTCGCGAGGTGGTTCATGCCCCACACCGTTCCCGGCGGCATCTGGCCGAGGCAGTGACCGTAGAGGACCGTGAGGATCGCGATCGATCGCATCACGTCGAGTCCGAAGACGCGGCCAGTCGTGCTTCCGGTCATGCGCTGGCCGGAATGCTACGCGGGCACCCGGGGAGCACAAGCGCGCGTCCGGACCACTAGAGCAACCAGACCGACATCCCGACCACCGCCGCGCACGTCAGGTAGCCGAGCAGTGCCAGCAGGCCGCTGCGGAGGGTCAAGGCCAGCCCGAACAGCGTCACTGCGATGCCCGGCGGCGCGACTCCCATCGGCACCAGGGCGAGCGGCCACATCGACAGGCCCAGGAGTGCGCAGGTCGACGCGAGGACGTAGGAGCCGGGTGCTCGGACCAGGAAGCTCCACCGTGCCTGCAGATGGCGGTCGAGCCAGCGTGCCGCGGGGCGGGTCTTGTCGACGGCCCGCTGCAGCCGATCGGCAGGCACCTCCAAATCCTCGACCCGCTCCGGCAGCCAGGGACGATCGCTGCGCACCATCATCTGGATCGCGACGAACGTGATGACGGCGCCCATCGCCAGCGACATGCCGGGGATCGCTCCCACCGGCGAGACCGCGAGCAGGCCGGGAACCAGCAGCAGGGGCCCGTGGGCCTGGCCTCGGAAGTGGGCGAGCAGGTCGCCGACCGTGGTGCTGTCGTCCTCGCCCTCGGGAGCGAGGCGTTCGAGGACTTCCGTGAGTTCCAGGGTCTGGGAGTCGGTGCTCAAGGTCGATGCTCCGGATCAGTCGTTCGGTGTCGTGGTTCGCGACGCGCGGTCGGCGCACTCCTCGTCCTCGGCGATCCGCTGTTGCTGCGCGCAGGCCTGGCGGTGTTCCTCCTCGCCTCGGAGTCCGCGGTCGCGCTCGTCGAGCGCCTGCTGTGCTGCGGCCCGACCGTAGAGGTGGACGATGCTGCCGGTGGTGATCTCGCTGTCACCGTCGGGGACGCCGAGGTAGGTGCCGTCGGGGCGTTCGATGCCGAGCACCACCAGGCCCTCGTCGCGGAGTCGCAGTTCGCCCAGTCGACGGCCGGCCATCCAGCTGTCGTCCTCGATATGGAGGTCGACGAGCTGGTAGTCACCGCGCAGGCGGAGGACCGCGCTGTAGTCGCGGACATCGACGTCGGTGTAGCGCCGCAGCGCCCAGTCGATCGCCAGGCTGAGCCGGCGGTCGATCCAGCGGCTCTGGTAGAGCAGGACCAGGACCACAAGCCCACCGAGGAGCAGCGCCATGGCCCAGGGGTTGGGACCTTCGCCGTCGGTGCCGACCAGCGAGAGGATCAGCGTCGAGGCGGCGGTCACCACGCCGGCGTTGCCGAGCAGCATCAGCAGCTGGATGATTCGTCGGCGCACGGGATGGCGGACCACCCGCTCGGACTCCTCGGTGGTGAAACCGGCACCGGTGAATGCGGAGCGCGCCTGGAAGCGGGCGCTCTGTTCCGAGAGTCCGGTGTGGGTCAGCGCGACGCTGGCGATCCGGGTCACCAGCAGTGACAGGCCGACGACGACCAGCAGCGAGAGGACGGCGATCATGCACCGTAGCGCGGTGCAAGAGCGGTGCCCGGGACGCCATCCGTCGTCGCACCCGCAGGCTGCGAGCGTCGCGTCGCGGAACCCGCCGGCGCGATCGGAGATCGTTTCGCCGATCGGAGCCGGTGGGGCCTGTCGACCGGCGATGCAGATCGCGGCGACCTGAGCCGAGTTCGTAGGCTCGACGCGGCCGCGCTGACCGCGTTGTCTGGATCGACTCCCCCGAGAACCAGCGCTGGGCGCGCAGCTTCTCGGAACTGGTCGATCAGTGCGAGCCGATCAGCCAGCGCAGACCGTTGCTCGGCACCACGCCGAGTTGGTTGGCGCTGAAGTCCGAGACCGCGGATTGCAGGTAGAGGCTCGCTCCCACCAGGTTGGCCATGTTGGGGATCGTCAGAGCGTGCTGGCCGACACCGCCTTGGGGGACCCAGGTCGTGCTGGCCGTGTAGACCGCGTAGATGTGACAGCCCGGCGCCCCGATGTTGGTGAGATCCACGCCGGGCAGGAGTGGCGCGATGCCGACGATGAGTACGCCGGCGTTGGCGTTGGCCGACAGGTTGATGGTCTCGGCGGTCGCGGTCGTGCCCACCACCGGGCGGTCGAGGCTGCGCAGCTCCGCGGAGGAGTTGCTGCAAGGGCTGCCGTAGACGTCGCCGCGCGCGAGGCCGCTGCCGATCAGGATGTTGTCGAGCGCGTAGGTCGCGCCCTCGAAGTGCAGCCAGATCGCGTTCCACAGCGAGGCGTCGCGGGCGTCCATCGAGCCGGGCGACAGGTTCAGCGGCGTGCCCTGCAGGTCGCTGACGTCGGTGAAGCGCGTGTCGCCGGCGGTGATGTTCTTCACCGACACGTAGCCGAGGCCGCTGCCCGACGCGGCGCTGAAGTCCATGCCGACCCGGACGCGTACCCAGTTGCCACCGGCGATTCCCAAGGGTCCGAGCTGCGCGGTCGTGAACGTTCCATCGGCCGCGTGAAGGCGCAGCTGGACGTTGGCCTGGGTGCCGATGGTGAAGTACACGCCGCGCTCTCCGGCCTCGCTGCCGCGCACTCGGCCATTGGCGTTGGTGTCGTAGGCGAGTCCGAAGCTGCCGCCCCAGAAGCCGACCTGCACGTCGGCCTCGAAGAACGCCGAGTTCTCGTTGCCGAAGAACGAGCCGAACGACCAGTTCGAGTCGTTGATCCGCGAGGCGTCACAGCCGTAACCCGGGCCGACCTCCTGGAAGCGGAGGCACTGGGTCATGTCGTGGCTGAGCGTCGCGGTGACGCCGCAGCGGTTGGCGGCGCGGAAGGTCTCCTCGCTCCAGCCGTCCTGCTGGTCGAGCAGGGTGTAGGGGTGGGCGTCGGAGCCCATCAGGCCGTTGAAGTCGTAGCCGGCCTGGGCCGTGAGCGTGGTCGGTGCCGAGAGCGCGGTGCCGAGCGCACAGAGAATGAGAAGGCGTTGCATGGTGAGTCCTCCGGGGAACGGTTGGACCCACGAGCGTAGCGCTCGACGACTGGATGTGGCGCCCTCTCGAGGTGGCGTCGGGCCTACTTCGCGGCGAACTCGTCGGCGGAGGGGCTACCGGTACGGAACCACTGGTAGCGGGTGATCAGGCCGGCGGTCGAGTCGTCGATGCGGGTGGTCTTGTGGAACGGCGTCCGCACGCCCTTGCCCGAATTCCGGTAGTCACGGTATTCCTCGCGGAGGAACACCGTGCCGATCCCGCGGTGTTCGCGGGCTGTGACCATGCGCACCAGGTACGACTCGGTGTCGATGTAGATCCGCAAGCCCTGCCGCGGGTCGTCGACGCGCTCCAGCACCGCGACCTGGCGATCGCCGTCCCGTCGGGTCGACACCATCCGGTAGCGGGCCTGCTGGCGGCTCCAGTCGGCGAGGAGTTGGATCGGATGGCGGCTCACGGCGTCGAGGGTGGTCAAGACCTCGTCCGGAGTCAGCTCGATGGTCCGCGCGCCCGAGGTCTCGGTCCCGGACCGGCCGGCGATCCGCGTGACGATGTTCGTGTTCAGGATGCGACGGTCGACGAGTAGGCGACCTCCCGTGGTGGAGCCGACCTCGGGCGCGGCGTAGCCGGTGCGCTCGATCATCTCCGGTCCGCGGCCGCTGCGGGTCACCGCAAGACTCTGGTAGCCATCGATCAGCGAGATGCGCTCGAGTCCGCCGGCCGCCGCGGTCGCGAATCCGAGGATCTGCAGCGCCGCTGCTTCCTGGGCCTCGGTGTCGGCCGACACGGTGTTGGCGCGCAGCGACGGCACGAAGGCATCAGGGACGTCGGCGAAGGTGTCGCTCGGGGCTCGCGCGCCCTGTGAGCCGCCGGCCACGACCAGCAGCGGTCGCGAGTCGGCGAGGAGTTCGACCTGTGCAGCGACCACGTCCGCGTCGGGCTTCTCGAGGCGGCTCAGCAGTTGTCCCCAGGCATTGGGTGGCGGTTCCTGCCGCATCGGGCCGTCTTGTCCCCAGAGGTAGCTCGGCGCGAGTCCGGCGAGCGCGAGGTGGGTCGATGCCTTCAGCCAGCCGTCGGGGGAGGCGAGGATCGAGAGCGCGCGCAGGTGCGCACGCCGCGCTGCGGCCTGCAGTTCGCGGTCGCCAGGTGGTCGACGCGTCAATGCCTGCCATGCATCCTGGGCCGCGTCGTGAAGCTTGCGGACCTGGCTTCCGGGAACCGCGAAGCGCATCTCGAGGCGGAAGCCGAGTCCTTCGTCGACGAGTCGCGGATCGAGCGCGAACTCCTTGCCGAACGACTTCTCCAGGGCGATGCCGAGGTGGCCGCCGATGCCGCCGCCGGAGAAGAGTTCGTTCAGACAGAGCCGAGCCGCGGTCTCCTCGGGTCCGGCCGGGGGCAGGTCGAGCACCAGCGCGGCGTGTGGCGGCTGCTCGCCGGCGGCCCAGAACGTCCCGCTGGCGGCGGGCAACGCCGGAATCGCGTCGGGGAAGCGGCTCGGATCGGCGGCGGTCCAGTCCTTCGAGATCTCGTGCAGCGTGCGCAGCAGGGCGTCGCCGCGCGCTCGCGGTACCCAGGCCGTGAGCACCGCTCCGTTGCTCCGGTAGTTCGTGCTGTGGAAGTTGGCGACCTGGGCGAGGGTCGCGTCTTCGGCAAGCTCGAGCCAGCGTGACACGCCGTCGAGTTCGAAGCTCCTGACACGCTCCACCAGCGTGCCGAGGGGATCGTCCGCCAGTCGGCCGGTCATGCTGCGCACGATGCTCTCGCGGGTCGCCTCGATCCGGCTCGGCGACGAAGGCACCAGCGCGACCGCCTCGATCAGTCGGTGCAGGCTGGGGCGCCAAGAGCGGCGCGGTACCTCGATACGGAATCGGGTGGTCCGCGGATCGACCTCGACGCGCAGGGTTCCGCCGGCGCGTTCGACGAGATCGCGAAGCGAGGCTCGGCCCTCTGCTCCGAGCGGCGCCTCGGCGACCAGATGGGCGCAGATCTCTGCCAGGCCGAGTCGGGACGCTGCGAGTCCGCGGTGTCGCAGCGTGAGCTGCAGCGACGCCAGGGGCAGATCCTGCACGTCGTCGGAAGCCACTGCCCGCAGTCCGCCGGGCAGGAGGCCGAGTACGGGCATCGGCGGCAGACCCGACGAGTTCGAGACGGCCGGGAGGGGGCCGGTCTCGAACGCCTCGGTCGGAGTCTGGTTGGCGGCGTCCGGGCGAGACGAGTCGGGTGGGCCGTCGCGTCCGGTGTCGAGTCGCGGACCGATCGTGTCGACCCGTCGGGCGTACGGTTCGATCCAGCAGCCTGCCGCGGTCGCCAGTACGAGCGACAGAAGCACTGCTCCTGTGCGCCGGCGCCCAGCCCACCGGACCCGCCACGGGTGGGCGGCCGGTTGCCTGGAGGTCGGTGAGGCCGGGAGGTTCGGTGGTTCGGAGCTCATCACCGCTGGATCTGGACGGTCGTGCGGGCGGCATCGCGCCACAATGCCTGAGCGAGTGCGGTGATCCGCTGAGGATCGGGCATCGTGCGCGGGTCGATCAGGTTCAAGGGATTCTCGCCCAGGAGGCCGACCGCCAGCGCCATGTCGAACGCGAGTTCACGGTCGTCGGCGAGGCGGCGGCTGCGGGCTGCGGTCTCGGCGGCGAAGGCCCGCTGGAGATCGCGGTCGTCGGGCCCGTCCTTCACCGCCTCCGCAAGGATCTCGCGGATGCTTCCGAACAACGCGCCGCTCGGATCGGTCGGCGAAGTCGACAGCACCTCGAGCAGCAGCAATCCGTCGGGAACGTCGGGCGGGAACGGGTAGAGGAACGACGTTTCCGGCTCGTTGAAGCCGCGCCGACGCAGTTCGCGGGCCAGCAACGAGTCGCTGCCGTCGGCCAGCCACCGGGCCACGAGTCGGATCTCGAACGGCTCGACGACGGCTCCGGGGTTCAGCGCGAGATCCGGGTGCAGCGCGATCGCCAGGGCCTCGGGACCGTCGGTCGGGATCCGGGAGTTGCGCGACATCCCCTGGGCCGAGCCCTCACGCGGTCGGCTCAGCGCGGCGGGCAGCTCCGTCCGGGCGAACGCCGCCTGCAGCAGGGGGACGACCTCATCGGGATCGAAGCCGCCAGCCAGGACGTGGAGTGAGTTGCTGGGGTGGGCGATGCGCTGCCAGGTCGACCACGCGGTCGAGTAGTCGAAGGCGCCGGGCTGCTCGGTCGGCACCCTGGCCTCGGCACTGCCCAGGTAGGCGAGACCTACCGCGTCGCGGCGTAGCAGCGCGGTGCGTTCGCGTTCGGCGGCGCGGAGCTCAGCGTGCACGGCCGGATACTCGTCGTAGACGGTGCGAAGCGTCGCATTCTCGCGGCGGTCGACCAGCAGCGATGCGACCGTCGGCAGGGCATCGGGGCGGGTGGTGAGGCCGAGCACGGCGGCGTGCGAGGTCTCCCGGAGTTCGATGCGCACTGCTGGCGCGTTGGCGAGGCGCCGTTGCCAGGCCAGTGGATCGGAGAGGTCGCGTGCCACTTCGATCGCGTCGAGGCGCGCCATGCGCTGGCCGGCGAGCAGCTCTGCCGTCTCGTCTTCGTCACGAGCGGCGCCGATGAGCAGAGCCTGGATCTCCCGGTCGAGTCGACCCCGCTCCTGCAGGGCGCGCAGCTCGCTGGTCCAGTCATGGGTGCCGCGGGTGCGTGTTCCTGCCAACGAGGCCCGGGTCACCGCGCGTGCCAGGCCCTCCAGGCCCGGTGGATCGAACGACGGACCGGTGGGGGTCAGCACCATCCAGTGCAGGACCGGGACCGGGTCCTCGGCGATGTCTGGTACCAGCACGAAACGGCTGCCGTCGGGAGTCGTCAGCGACACCACCTGGCGGGCGGTCGGTTGTTCCCCGTCGCTCTCGCCATCCTGCGCGTTGCTCGCGCCAGTGGTGGCCAGAAGCGCCACCAGGGCACTCGCGGCCAGGGCCGACACGACCGCACGAGAGCGGGCCGCCGTTCGGGGGCGGAGAGGGGCCGGTGGGACCGGACTGCTCGGCGAGATCATGATGCGGTCGAAGTCATCGTGCTGGCGACACGGGGCGTCGCTGCACGGAGCGCGCGACACGTTCGGATCGCTCGGTCGGAGCGCCCCGGCTGCAGGGCGCTGAAGGGCGACGGGGGCGCTGGCACGCGGAACAAGTAGACGGTCCTCAGGACGAAGTGCTCGGCGACTCTTCGGAGAAAGACGCGTCGCCGCTCGGTCTCTCCCTGGGAGTGCAGACCCCGCGTTCGCTCGCGCGCACGAAATCGATGACCTCCTGGGCCACCGGATGGTCCTTGGCGAACTGCTCGGCCGCGGCGAGCCGGTCGCGGAGCAGGCCGGTGCGCCAGAAGACCAACCGGTAGACCCGCTTGATCGCCGAGGTCTCGGCGTCGGCGAACCCGGAGCGCTTGAGTCCGATCAGGTTGACTCCGACCAATCGTGCGCGGTCGCCCTGCACCAGCGAGAACGGCGGGGCGTCGTGCGACAGCATCGAGCCGGCGCCGATCATCGTGTTGCGGCCGACCCGGGCGAACTGGTGGATGCCGACCATGGCGCCGAACACGACGTTGTCGGCGACGTCGGTGTGGCCGGCGGTCATCGCGCCATTGGTGAACACCACGCGGCTGCCGATCCGACAATCGTGGCCGATGTGTGCGCCGGCCAACAGCATGTTGCCGTCGCCGATCCGCGTCACACCGCCGCCGTGCGGGGTGCCGCCATGGATCGTGACGCACTCGCGGATCATGTTGTCGGCGCCGATCTCGAGACGGCCGAGCCAGTCTCCGTCGGCCGACATCCAGCCGTCGCGGATCATCGTGGCCGGGTCCTGGCCGAGTTTCTTGTCCTGCGGGCGCGCGCCGAGCGATGCGAACGGGAAGACCTCGCAACGGGGGCCGAGCCGGGTGCGTCCCTCGACCACGACGTGGGCGTGCAGCACCGTGCCGGCACCGAGTTCCACGTGGGGTCCGACGACGCAGCCGGGGCCGATCGCGACGCCTTCGGCTAGCTTCGCGCCGTCGGCGACGAGGGCTGTCGGATGGATGCCGGTGCGGATGGGCTGCACGGAATGGACCGAGTCTGCGTGGATCGGGGCCGGGCCGGCCGCGGCGGCAAGGGTCGCGGCGGCCGTTCTGGGGTGCGCGGGCTCGCGGCCGCTGCCGTCCGCCCGACCAGCTCATTCTGCGAACCCGGTCCGAAGTCGGCAACGGTCATCCGTTCTCCGCCGGAGTTGGAAAGTGGTGGGGGATGGAGACTTGCTCTCGGCACCGGGTCGCGGGTGGAATGCGGGGCAGCTGCCTCCCGACCTTTCACGCCGGTGCCTTCACCGGGAGCCCGGAGCCTCGTCCCCGCGAACGCCGAGGGGAGACTTCCTGCGGGAGGGCAGTTCTCCTCGAGTGATCAGGACCGTGGCCGACCATGACCGTATTGAAGGGTGAGTGCGTCGCGCCGGGCGTCGCGCTCGGCACGATCCGACTGCTCGGTTTCGACGACGAGGCCGGATTCCCGACCAGGATTCCCGCCGACCAGGTCGACGAGGAGTTGAACCTGCTGCGCCGCGGCGTCGAACAGAGTCGCGGCCAGCTCGAGGACCTGCGGGCCCGGCACGAGGACTCGCTGGGCCAGAGCGAGCTGCGGATCTTCGACGTCCATCTGGCGCTGCTCGACGATCCGATGTTCGTCGCGGCGATCGAGAAGATGGTCGTCGACGAGCGCTACTCGGTGCGCGCGGCGATCCGCAAGGTCGCCGCCGACTACGACCGGATCTTCGAGCTGGTGGAGGACGACTACCTGCGCGAGCGCGCCAGCGACTTCCGCGACGTCGCCGAGCGCGTGCAGCGCAACATCACCGATGCGCAACGGATGCTCGGCGGCGCGCCGACCGCCACGCTGCACCCCGAGCCGGAGGGGCACTACGTCCTCGGGGCGCGGCGCCTGAGGGTCAACGACCTGTTCAAACTCGACAACGAGCGGGTCGACGGCATCGTGACCGAGGAAGGTGGCATCAGCTCGCACGCCGGCATCCTGGCGCGCTCGATGGGGATCCCGACCATCACCGGGATCCGCGACCTCGCGTCGAAGGTGGAGGACGGCGCGTTCGTGGTGGTCGATGCGGGTTCGGGCGAACTCCACGTCCATCCCGATGCGCGGTTGCGCGCCGAGTATGAGACAGCTGCCGCGCGACACCGCGACGTCGCCGGTGCGGCAGCCGCGGCGACGGGAGTCCCGCACACGACCCGCGACGGCGCGCCGGTCGAGATCCTCGGCGCCTGTGGCAACCTGTCGGAGGTCGAGCTGGCGCGGACCTTCGGCATGGACGGCGTCGGCGTCTACCGCACCGAACTGCTATTCCTGGTCGAGGCCCGCAAGCCGACCGAGGACGTGCTGGTCCACCACTACTCGCAGGTCCTGCAGCAGTCGGCGCTGGGGCCGGCCTGGTTCCGGCTGCTCGACGTCACCTCGCACTCGCAGGTGCCGTGGCTGCACGCCGGCAAGGAGCGCAATCCGGCGCTGGGCCAGCGCGGCGTCCGCTCGCTGCTCCTAGAGGCGGAGGGTCTGCGCCTGCAGATCCGGGCGTTGCTGCGGGCCGCCGCCGGTCGCGATCGAGCCGGTGTGCTGGTGCCGTTCGTCACCAGCGTGACCGAGCTGCAGCGCGTCCGGGCCGCGGTGCTGGAGGAGCGACAGGCGCTGCGCAAGGCCGGGCTGCCCTGCGCCGAGGTGCTGGAGTTCGCGCCGATCGTCGAGGTCCCGGCCGCGGCGTTCGTGGGCCGCGCGCTGCTCAACGAGGCCGACATGCTGGTGGTCTCGGTCGACGATCTGCAGGCGCTGCTGCTGGCCGCCGACCGCGACAACCCAGGCGTGCGCGACTACTACGCGATGTACCACCCGGCGATGTTCGAGCTGCTGCACCGTCTGGCGCAGGATGCCGCGGAGCTCGAGAAGCCGCTGACCCTGTTCGGCGAGCTGGCCGCGCAGCCGGAGCTGATGCCCTTCTATCTGGGCGTCGGGATCCGCAGCTTCGCGATCGCGCCGGCGCACGCGGCCGGAGTCCTGGAGCAGGTCCACAAGCTGACCGTCGACGAGTGCCAGCGGACTGCCGAGCAGCTGCTGCAGGCACCCCGCGCTCTCGACGTGCAGCGGATCCTGCTTACGAGTGCAGATCGTCGAGCCGCGCGGCGTGGTCGTCCGCGTAGTGGGAAGGCCTGACCCGACCTTCGGACCGAGTTCCTCCTCGGCCGACTCCCCGGCCCATGACCGGTTCCGCGATCGACCTCTCCTCCGTCCGCGCCTTCACCTTCGACTGCTACGGCACGCTCGTGGATTGGGAGACCGGCCTCGTCGCGGCGCTGCCCGACGCGCTGGTCGCGGCGGCGTGCGATCGCCGGGCGCTGCTCGCGGCCTACGCCGCCTCCGAGGCCCGTCTCGAGGCGATACGGCCCGATGCGGCGTATCCCGAGATCCTCGGTGCGGTGTTCGACGATCTCGCGGTGCGCTTCCTGCCGGAGCTGGTGGGCGATCGGGAGGCGCGCGACCGGTTCCGCTTCTCGGTCGGCGACTGGCCGGAGTTCGAGGAGACCTCGGCCGCGCTCCGTGAACTCGCGCGGCACGCGCCGCTGTTCGTGTTGTCGAACGTCGACGAGGCGTCGTTCGCGAAGACCCGCGAGCGGCTCGGCGTCGCGATCGAAGACGTCTGGACCGCCGAGGCGATCGGCTCCTACAAGCCGGATCCGGCCAACTTCGCCTACGCGAAGGCGCGACTCCGCGAGCGGGGCATCGAGCCCGAACAGGTGTTGCACGTCGCCGAGAGCCAGTTCCACGACGTGATCCCGGGGCGTGCCGCCGGATTCCGCACGGTCTGGGTCGACCGGGGCGGGAGCGCGAGCGGTGGCGAGCAGGAGGGAGCCGAGCCAGACCTGCGGGTGGGTTCGCTGCTCGAGCTCGTGGCGAGGATCAGACCAGGTCCGTGATCGGGCCGAGCCGGCCGAGTCTGCCGGGTGATTCCTCTCCACGTGCCGCCCGGGCCTGCGCTCAGCGCGCCATGGCACGTACCAGACTCTCGGGGGCCTCGGCCCTGTTCCTCCCCGTGTTCCTCGGACTCGCCGCATGTGGAGGCGGCGGAGGCGGTGGCAGCACGCCGAACGGGAGTATCAGCCGGGTGACGCCTGCCGCCGGGACCTCGGTCGCGGCCCTGGCCGCCTTCCGGGTGGTCTTCGCAGTCGACGTCGACCCGGCGAGCGTCGACGAGCGGTCGTTCCTGGTCGAGGTCGAATCCAGCGGTGCCGGGGTGGACGTCACGGTGAGCTACGACGCCGGCTCGCGGACCGCGACTGCCAGTCCCCTCACCGAGTTGGTGGCGGGCGCCTACCGCGCCCGGATCACCGATGGGATCGCCCTCGCAGACGGTGGTTCGATCGAGCCGTTCGCCTGGGTCTGCACCCTCGCGCCCGGCGGCGGCGGTGGGGCGCGAAGCGCGCTGAGCGGGACCCTGCCGACCGGCTCGAGTCGGGTCCCTCTGCTCTGGGACGTCGCGGTCGCCGACTCCGGCGAGGCGGTGGTCGCCTGGAACGACGGCACCTGGCTGATGACCAATCGCTTCGACCCGTCGAGCGGATCGTGGTCGCAGCCGCGGCGGATGACCAGCGACCCGATCGTCGTCGAGGGTCCGGCCGATCTCGCGGTCGCGCCGAACGGTCGCATGGTCCTGGTCTACGTCGACAATCCGTTGTTCGGGGCCGCGAGCCACGTGATGCAGAGCACTCGCGAGCCCGGTGGCGAGTTCGGCGCGCCGGTGCGGGTGGCGGAGAATGTCGCTGCCGATGGGGTGCGGGTCGCACTCAACGAGGCCGGACGAATCGTGGTGGTCTGGCGGACCGAGAACGATGAGACCTTCGCCAAGGTTGACGGCGGTCCGGCGCGCGAGCTGCGCAATGGCGATTCGGGGGGCTTCGATGACGAGGCTCGCCTGGCGGTGGCGGAGACCGGTCTGGCCTTCCTGCTCGACCCGTTCCAGAGCTTCCGGCTCGGTACTGGCGGTGATTCGTGGGAACCCGAGTTCGAGGAGGTGGTGGCGCTGTCCCCCGGCGGCACCGCGCTGGCTGCGACCCTCAGCGGTGGCGTGTTGCGCTTCAAGACCTTCGCGGAAACCAGCGGTTGGTCGGCGACCGCGACCGTGGCTCTCGGCGAGCCACGCGGCGCCGAGTTGGCGGCGGTGATCGGCGACGACGGCGACCTGGCGCTTGCCTGGCGCGGCTTCGATGCGCAGGGCGTGTCGGTAGCGCGCGCGGTGCGGCGGATCGGTGGTGCGTGGGGCCCGATCGACGACCTCGGACCGATGGATCGCGGCGACCTGCTGGCGCTGCGCGGAGCTCCCGCGGACTGCGCGGTGGTGTTCTCGGACGGCAACCAGGGTGCTGCGGTGTTCGGCTGCCGTGCCGGCTCCGAGGGCTTCCCCGCGGCGACTCGACTGGCCGACGCTGCGGCGCTCTCGCTGAGCAGTGCCGAAGCGCTGGTGGTCGACGGCGGAGAGGGCGGTCCGGCCTTCGCCATCGTGCGCGCAGGCAGTCGGGAGCTACGATTCCAACGGCTGTGAGCTGAGCCTCGCGAATCCTCGCAGGGCGCCCCGCCCCGGTGCAGAAGGTGACTCCGGCGACGGTGAACGCGTCGGCGTGCCGGCCCCGATCAGTCACCGAGACCGAGCGATCGCGCGATGTCGGAGGGAATCGGTGGGAACGCCACCTCGCGGGCCCAGGCGTCGACGTCGACGGGGATCAGCACCGGCACTTCGGTGAAGTAAACGAGCAGGTGGCTGCCCCCGAACAGGAAACCGCCGAGCTGGAGCAGCGGGTTCATCGTGGAGTAGCCCCAGATCGCCATCAGCGGCTGCATGTCGATCGACCACAGCGGCTGATCGGATCCAGGTCCGAAGACCGTCAGGCGATAGTCGAACTCGGTGACTTCGAGGCACGCGGCGAACGTCCCGCCGGGGGTGATGGCGAGTTCCCGCGAGTGTCTCGGGTCGCTGGTGCTCGCGGGGTCATCGATGCGGAGGCTGCGCAGGACGTTGCCGCCGTGGAGGTCGCGGATCTCGAGGAGACTCTCGTAGCTCACCGCCGCGGTGCGCCCGTTCGCGTCGGTGCAGGCCGCGACGATCGGCTCGTCGGTGGAGACCCGAGCGACGAGCGCGGCCGATGCTCGATCCAGAATCTGCACTTCGTGATCCTCGATGTGGACGTCGAGACCGCTGAAGGTGTGCGCAACGTTCGGGAACGGGTCGGGGTCGTCTTCCCAGGGATGGAAGGTCACGTCGCGGGCGAACTCGTCGTCGGTCCAGATCGTGTCTGGGAGCGGCAAGGCGACGCGGGATACGTAGTTCGCGCCGGACTGGGTGTGCCAGCCGACCCGCATGGCTTCGCGGTCACAGGAGATCCAGACGGGCGACGTCGTGTTTCCCAGATCCACTCCCTCGGGCAGGGCCATCCCAGAGCGGGCTGTCGCGGTGGCGAGCAGCGGGAACTGGCGCTGGCTGCGATCTCCTCGGCCATCGAGGTCGAACACTCCGAACGAACCGTCGTGCTGTCCGTAGACGACCTGCGTTGCGCCTGCGGTGAGAGCGACGACCTGCACCAGGCCCCCTGGGAAGCGGGCATTCGACAGTGGGCCCTCGACTGCGGCTCGATGGGTCACGATCCCGCTGACATCTGCTGTCGCGAACGCACCGGCCTCGAGCGCCACATCGTGGACGGCCAACAGGCCGGAGTAGCGATTGTCCCAGACCAGGCACTCGCCGATCTCGGTTCCGGCGAACCATCGGGTGCCGACGTCTGCGAGCGCCGTCGGAGTTGCGCCCAGTCCACCGACGAAGAGGCCGGTGTGGGTCCAGATCCCGCCGGGGCGAATGACCCTTGACCACTCCATCTGGCCCTGCGAGAGGAAGTCGTCGCTGGTGAAGCTGGTGGTCCGGTAGGCGCCCGGCTTCTGCCACTCGTGCCAGCAGAATCTCGACGGTGCCCGGATAGCTGACGGGCTCACCAGGAGTTCGGCGCGAAGCGGGATGTCGAGGCTCTCCGGCGAGTCCGCGGCGGCAAGCGGCTCGGGGGCTTGCATCGCGGCATCGAAGACGCGTAGCGCACCGTTCTTCAGCACCACCGCCAGCCTGGTTTGGTCGAGGCCCCACGCGGCGGTTGCCGGCCGGCCACCGAGGTCCACCGATGTCCACGTCGTGCTGCCGAGACGATGCACCTCGACTCGCCGGTCGATCCCCAGAACGACTCCATCCCAGTCGGCGTGCAGCAGCGTCCGGGGTTGATCCGCTTCGAACTCGGCGATCATCACTCGCTGGCGGTCTGGCCGCAGGCGGCATGCGTGAGTCGCATCGAGTATCACGGCGCTCCCCGCTCCAGCCGGATCGAAGACCGCATCCTCGGCTTCGACCACCAAGATCGGCCCGAAGTCGGGTGCCGGCCCGAGCAGAGCCACCGACGCCATGCCGCGCAGCATGGTTGTATGCCCATCGTCGCTCAAGCCGATCTCGAGTACCTTGCCGACTGGACTGTCGATCGCGTGGGGTGTGTCGTCCTCGTCCGGCTGCCAGGCATGGATCGAGCCGTCCGCTGCTCTCGCGATCAGTAATCGACCGTCCCGCGAACACTCGAGCTGTTCGATGGGCTGTCCCGAGACGATGCTGACCCGTGCCTGCGGGAACCTCGTTGGCTGCGCGTGCAGACGATCCGGGGAATTCGGGTCGAAGGAGATCGCGGCGAGAGCCGCGCGAAGCAGCTCGCCGCGGGTCTCGGCGGTCGATGCGATCTCTCTGGCTCGAGCTGCCAGCGCGACTCCCAGCCACGGGTCCTTGACACATTCGCGTGCTGCCAGCGTCGTGAGCGTCGCGACGCGCGTCGCATCGCTCGTCTCCATGCTCGCCGTGCCGGTCGGCGGGTTCGTCCACCAGAAGGCGAGTCCGACCGCGAGTCCGAGTACGAGGCTCGACAGGACACCGCGGTGTCGTCGCACCGGACGCAGCGCGCGCCTCAGCACGCCAGCCGGCCGCGCCCTGGTCGGCTCACCCGTAGCCCAGGCCCGCAGGTCCGCTGCGAACTCTGCGACCGCCGCGTAGCGCCGTTCGGAGTCCTTCTCGATTGCCTTCAGGCAGACCGCTTCGAGATCCCTCGGGATCGCTGGGTTCGACCGCCGTGGCGCCGGCGGATCGTCCATCAGGATCTGCTTGTAGAGCCGCTGCGTGGTCTCCCCCTCGAACGGCAGCCGGCGGGTCAACAGCTCGTAGAGCACCACGCCCAGCGAGTAGACGTCGGCGCGATGGTCGATCGGGATGCGTCGCGCGGCCAGCATCTCGGGCGCGACGTAGGCCGGCGTGCCCGCCAGGGAACCGGTCAAGGTCAGGGTCATCTCGCCCTGCAGCCGCGCCAGTCCGAAGTCGAGCAGCTTGGGAGCGCCGTTCGCGTCGACGAGGAGGTTGCCGGGGCTGATGTCGAGATGGTGCACGCCCCGCTCGTGCGCGTGCTGGAGCGCGTCCGCGGCCGCCGCGACGAATGGGACCACGGCGCGGATCCGGGCCGGGTCGTCGGTCGGCCCGCGGAGCATCGTGGGCGCGTCGGCCGAAGCCGCGACGAGCCAGCCGCGCAGGTCGCGGCCCTCGACCAACTCCATCGCGAACCACGGCGTGCCCCGGTCGTCGCCGAACTCGAAGACCTGCACGATGCCGGGATGGGCCAACCGCGCGATCGCCCGCGACTCGCGGACGAACCGCGCCCGCAGCTCCTCGCTGGCGGAGCGCCAGCCGTGCAGGACCTTGAGCGCGACCTCCCGCTTCAGTGCCGGGTCCCAGGCCCGATGCACCACGCCCATCCCGCCGCGGCCGATCTCGCCGCGCAGCACGAAGCGATCGATGCGCTCGACGTCCCCGTCGCCGGCCTCGGCGACCCACTCGCGGATCAGCGTGGCGTGCTCGGGGAAGCGCGCGCAGACCGATTCGAGAGCTGCCGGTCGCTCGGCCCCGCCGAGGGCCAAGACGCGGAGGATCTCCTCCTCCACGTTCCCGGGTAGCGGCTCGGTAGGCTCCAGCATCGGCTGCCAGAGTCTACCTGGACCTCGCGGCATCCCCGAGTTGACCTCGCGGAGCGGCTGCGTGACGGTTCCGGACGACCGCCATGCACGACTCGCTTCCCGATCTCCCCGCCCCGCTCGAATCGGCGATCCTGGACCTCCTGGCGGTCGACGGCCCGGACCGGCGTGAACGGGTCGCAGGGCTCTGTGCCGACCACCCCGAACACGCCGAGGCCATCCGGGCCTGGGTGCTGCGTGCGACCACGCGGCCGCCGGAGCGCATCGGGTCGTTCGAGATCGTCGAGGAGCTCGGCCGCGGGGGGATGGGCGTGGTCTACCGCGCGCGGCAAGGTGAGCCGCTGCCGCGCACGGTCGCGATCAAGGTGGTGAAGGCCGAGGCGGCGACGCCGCAGGTGTTGGCGCGGTTCGAACTCGAGCGCCGCACGCTCGCGACCTTGAGCCATCCCTTCATCGGCAGCGTCCTCGATGCCGGCGAGACCGCGGCGGGCGAGCCGTACTTCGTGATGGAGCACGTCGCGGGCGTCCCCGTGACCACCTGGTGCCAGCGCGGTCGTTCGACCGTGGAGGAGCGCCTGCGCCTGGTGCAGAAGATCTGCCAGGGCGTGCACCATGCCCACCAGCGCGGCGTGATCCACCGTGACCTGAAGCCCGCGAACGTGCTGGTGACGACGGCGGGAGACCAGACGCTGCCGAAGATCCTCGACTTCGGACTCGCCAAGGTGACGGCGCGAGAGGTCGGCGAGCCGGACACGCCGACGCTGCCGGGCCACGTGTTGGGAACGCCGGAATACATGGCGCCCGAGCAGGCGGGACTGGGCGGTCAGCCGGCGGACGTGCGCGCCGACGTGTACTCGCTCGGCGTGATCCTCTACGAACTGCTGACCGGCAGCCTACCGTTCTCGACCGCGCGGCTGCGCGACGCCGGACCCGTCGAAGGGCTGCGCGTCCTCCAGGAGGAGGAACCGCCGCGCCCCGGCGCGCGGCTGCGGGAGGATCCGCAACTTGCGGCCGACCACGCCGAGTCCTGTGGCACCAGCGCCGCGCGGCTCTCGCGCCAGCTCGACGGCGACCTCGGTTGGGTCGTGATGCGCGCGCTCGAGAAGGTGCCGTCCCGCCGCTACGGCTCGGCGGCGGAGCTGAGCGACGACCTCGAGCGTTACCTCGACGGCCGCGCGGTCCACGCCGGTGCGCCGTCGACCCGCTACCGACTCGGCAAGTTCGTGCGGCGGCACCGGGTGCCGGTCGTCGCCGCAGGTGTCGTCGCGATTGCGCTGGTCGTCGCGGCGATCACGTCGACGTCGTTCTGGCTGATCGCCCGGGACGAAGCCGATCGCAAGAGCGAGGCGCTCGGCCGGGTCGAGGACCTGGCGACGTTCATGATCCGCGACGCCACGCCGCGGCTCGAGGCGGCGGGGCAGCTCGATCTCATCCAGGAGATCTCCGAGCGCTACGAGGAGGTCTTCCTCGACGTGCTCGCGGACGCGGGCACGGGACAGACCGGCCACCTGCGCGCCGAGGTCTGCTCGGTCCTCGCCAACCTCGCGCTTCGGAATGGAGAGCCCGGGCGGGCTCTCGAGCTCATCGGGCGCGCCGACGCGATCCTGGAGGGCGTCGGGTCTGCGGGGACGGCCGAGGCCGCCGGTCAACTACGCATGGATCGGGTGCGGGCGGCGGAACTCCGCGCGAGCGTGCTGCTGAGGCAGGGCGACCCGGTAGGGGCGGGCGCTGCGTTGACCGTCGCGGAGAACCTCATCGTCGCGGCGGAGGATGCCGGAGTCCTGTCCACCGGCCTGGTCCTCGCGCTCGGAAGGACGGGTCTGCTTCGTTCCAAGATCGCCTCCTCGCGCGGGGACTTCGCGGCCGCCTACGAGGCCCTCGAGCGGGGATTCGAGGCGCTCGAACTCCTCGGCGAGGAGTCGACCGGCTCGGCCGAGACCGCCCGGAACCTGCGCGTCGTCCTCCTCATCGAGCAGGGCCGGACCAGCCTGCAGCTGCGCGAGTTCGCGCGAGCCCGGACCGAGTTCGAGGCGGCGATCTCCGCCCTCGAGGAGGTCGTCGACGAGCAGCCCTGGAACACCGCCGAGTTGGCCAACCTGGCCGGCTGCCACCTGCAGGTCGCCCAGCTCGCCGAGGCGTTTCTCGATCACGACGAGGCGCGTGCTCACTGTGAACGAGCTGTCGAGATCCTCGAACCGATCACGGCGTCACGGCCAGAACAACTGCACTTCGCGCGTAGCCTCGCCTCGGCCTACTACCAGCTCTCGCAGTGCGTCGAGACCCTCGCCGGCCAACGCGAGGCGATCGAGGGTGCAATCCGTCTGGAGCGCCACATCGCCGCCCTCGACCCGACCCACGTCGACGCGAGGGTGAACCTGGCGCTGAGCCTGGAGGCCGCCGCGGGACTCGCCGGGGAGGGCCGGGAGTTCGACGCCGCGTTGGAGCATGTCCGCGAGGCAGTGGCGCTGTTCGAGTCGGCGATCCGCGACACCGACGACCCGGTCCTCCTGTACCACTCGCTCGGTTCGGTCCGCCTGCAGAAGGCGGGGCTGCATCGGGCGATGAAGGACCTCCTGGCGGCGAAGGAGGAGCTGCTCACCGCGATCGACTGCTCGGGGCGCGCCGTGGCCGCGCAACCGGACAACAGCGACTTCCTCTACAACGTGGGCCTTCAGCGGACCATTCTCGCCGAGGTCCTCGCGGAACTCGGCGAACTCGCTGCGGCCCGCCAGGAGTTCGAACGAGCCGGCGAGATCCTCGGTGCGGTCGTGGCGCGATCGCCCGAGCCGGACAACGTGCTCGTGCTCATGGAACTGAAACGGGACGCGGCGGAGCACGCCGGCCGGCTCGGTCGCTACGACGAGGCCGACCGACTGCATCGCCAGGCTCTGGATCTGCTCGACGGCCTGCCGGAGGCGGCTGCCCGTTCCGTTCCGATCGTCCGTCGCCGCCTGGAGGTCCTGCAGCGCTTCGCTTCCCAGCTCGACCACGGGCAGCTGCGGGCGGAGGAGGCCCTGCCGTACGCCGAGGAGGCAGTCGGATTGGCGATGGCCCTGGTCGAGGCCGATCCGTCGATGCCCGCCTATCGATACAACGCGGCCGTGGTCTGCCGTACGCTCGCCGATGCACTGACTCGCCTCGACCGTTCGGGTGAGGCCGAGGCGATCTTGGAGCAGGGCCTCGAGGTGCTGGGCAGCCAGGCAGACGAGCGGGCTGGGGAGATCCGGGGCCGTCTCGCCGAGTTCCGTTCGGTCGAGGTCCTCGGTCGCGAGGAGTCCAGCGAGGCTCGGGCCGAACTCGCTTGGGGATTGCAGCGCCGTGCCCGCTACGGGGACAGCGCTCGCCAGTTCGCGCGCCTCTTGGAGGAGCCGCTCGAAGACCTCGACGAGCGCGCCGATCTGCTCGTTGGCGGCGCCCAGTCGGCCGCGATGCTGGCGGCCGATTCCGAGGACTGGGCGATGCGTGCGCTGGAGTGGCTGGCCGAGTATTGCGAGATCAAACGTCTGGCGCTGCAGTCGATCGAGCGCGCTCTCGAGGGTTCGGAAGGCATCGAGCGCTCTCGGCATCTGGCCGCGCTCGCGCGTACGCGTGCGATTCTGCAGCGGCTCAGGGATGGGGATCCACGCTTCGCCGCGCTGCGCGATCGGCCGGCCTTCCAGGCGGCGTTCGGCTCGCTCGGACTCGAGGCGCAGTAGGAATCGCCGGATTACCGCGCTGTAAGGCGCGGGTAATGGACCGCCTCGTCTCAGGTCGCAGCCGCGGGCGATGGGCTCGCGGCACTCGCTTCAGACCCGAGCAGAGGAGCCTCCGAGTCCATGACCCACCCCGCAACCGAAGCCCCCGGCAGCACCGTCGGGCGTGAGGCGATCCAGCGCGTCCAGGACGACGTGCGCAACCACGGCAGCTGGGTCCAACCGCTGCGCGACGAACTGGCGCGGGTCATCGTCGGCCAGGAACGGCTGGTCGACAGCCTGCTGATCGGCCTGCTCGCCGATGGTCACGTGCTGCTGGAAGGCGTGCCGGGCCTGGCCAAGACCCTGGCGCTGAAGTCGTTGGCCTCGACCATCGACTGCTCGTTCCGCCGCGTGCAGTTCACGCCCGACCTGCTGCCAGCGGACATCGTCGGCACCGAGATCTACCGGCCGAACGAGGGCACGTTCGTCACCAAGACCGGTCCGGTGGTCGGCAACCTGGTGCTCGCCGACGAGATCAACCGCGCGCCGGCCAAGGTGCAGAGCGCGCTGCTCGAGGCGATGCAGGAGCGGCAGATCACCATCGGCGAGCAGACCATTCACCTGCCCGAGCCGTTCCTGGTGATGGCGACCCAGAACCCGATCGAGCAGGAGGGCACCTACCCGCTGCCCGAGGCGCAGCTCGACCGCTTCCTGCTGAAGGTCGTGGTCGACTATCCGGGCGACGACGAGGAGTGCGAGATTCTCGACCTCGCCGACCGCGCGCTCGGCAATGCGCTGCCGCGCGCCGACCAGGTGATCCACGGCGACGACGTGCTGGCCGCGCGCGAGGTGGTGGGCCGCGTCTACGTCGACCGGCGGATCAAGGAGTACATGGTCCGGCTGGTCGCGGCGACGCGTCGTCCGCAGGAGTTCGGTCTCGGCATCGAACCGTACATCCGCCACGGCGGCTCGCCGCGCGCGACGCTCGGCCTGCAGGCCGCCGGCAAGGCGCGGGCCTTCCTCGACCACCGCGGCTTCGTGACCCCCGAGGACGTCAAGGCGGTCGCGCACGAGGTGCTGCGGCACCGCGTGGCCATCACCTACGAGGCCCAGGCCGAGGGCCTCACCGCGGACGACCTGATCGGCAAGGTGCTCGACGCCGTGCGCGTGCCGTGAGCGGCGCGCGAGGCAACCCACCGATCGAGGAGCACACGGAGGAGATCTGATGCAGACAGCCGAGAGAACCCGGGAGCTGGTCGCGAAGGTCCAGGCGATCGAGCTGAAGGCCCGCCGCACCGTCGAGTCGTCACTGAGTGGCGCCTGGCGGTCGGTGTTCCGCGGCCGCGGCATGGACTTCGAGGAGACCCGGCCCTACGCGCCGGGTGACGAGGTGCGGGCGATCGACTGGAACGTCACCGCGCGGACCGGTGCGCCGCACGTCAAGCAGTTCGCCGAGGAGCGTGACCTCACACTGATGCTGTTGGTCGACGTCAGCGCCTCGACGTTGTTCGGCTCGGGTCTCGGTGGGAGCAACCGCGACCACATCGCCGAACTCGCCGCGGTGCTCGCGCTGTCGGCGCAGCGCCAGAACGACGCGGTCGGGCTGGTGCTGTTCTCCGACCGGGTCGAGGGCTTCCTGCCGCCGGGCAAGGGGCGCGAGCACGTGCTCCGCCTGATCCGCGAGATCCTGGCCTGCGAGCCGGCGCACCGTGGCACCGACCTCGGCACCGGTCTCGACCTGCTGCTGGCCTTCGGTCTGCCCGCGTCGATGACCGTGCTGGTCTCGGACTTCGCCGGTGTGCCGGCCGAGCTGCCCGCCGACCTCGTGCGCAAGCTGCGCACCGTGACCTGCCGGCACGACCTGCTCGCGTTGGCGGTCGACGACCCGCTCGAGTTCGAGCCGCCGGCGATCGGGCCGGTGCTGCTCGAAGACCTGGAGTCCGGCGATCAGGTCGAGCTGGACCTGCGCTCGCGGCGGGTCCGCAAGGCCTGGATCGACGAGGCGACGACCCGGCGGCGCGCGTTGCGCCGCGGCCTGCGGCGCTTCGGTGTGGATCTGTACGAGACGCGCACCGACCGGCCGTACCTGCCGGTGCTGCTGCGCATGTTCCACGGCGAGGGAGGAAGACGATGAAGACCCCGTTCCCGATTCTCGGCGCGGCGCTGGCGCCCATCCACGGCATCGCCGCACAGCAACCCGGCTCGGGTGGCGACATCCGCGGCCTGCACGACGCGCTCGCGATCCCTGCCGCCGGTGCCGGCATGGCCTGGCTGTGGTGGGCGGTCCCGGTCGCGGTCTGCGGACTGGGCCTCTGCAGTTGGTGGCTGGCGGCGCGCAAGCTCGGCCGGCAGACCGACGCGCCCGGGCCCGCCGACGTCGCCCGCGCCACCTTGTCCAGGGCCGATGCCGAACGGCTGGCCGCTGGCGGCGATCCGGCGCTGGCCGCGGTGCTGCTGCAGGCGGCGCTGCGCAGCTACCTGCAGGCGCGCTGCGAGCTGCCGGCCGAGGCGCGGACCGCACACGAACTCGCGGAGGTGCTGCAGGCCGAAGCGTTCGGCGAACCCTCGCTGCTGCGCCGCTTCGCGCCGCAGGTGATCCGCCTGTTGCACGCCTGCGACGACGCGGTCTACGCCCAGCAGCCGATCGGCGCGGCCGAGTGGGGCGAGTTCTCCGCGACCGTCGACCAGCTCATCGACGCCCGGGAACGCGAGCTGGCGGGGGCGGCGCGATGATCCGCTTCCTGCACCCCGACCTGCTGTGGCTGCTCGGCGTGGTGCCGCTGGCGCTCCTGTGGCGGTCGCGACGCGGGGCCGCGGGAGGCGCCCTGCGGATCACCTCGACCGGTGTCGCGCGGGCCGTCGGCGGCGTGGCGCGGCGTAGCCACTTCGGCCGCATCGTGCCGGTGCTGCGTGCCGCCTCGCTCACCGCCGCGGTGGTCGGCCTCGCCCGTCCGCAGCTCGGCCACGAGTCCTCGGAGGTCGAGGTCAGCGGTGTCGACATCGTGCTCGCGGTCGACGTGTCACGCTCGATGGAGGCGTTGGACTTCGAGATGGACGGCCAGCGGGTCGACCGCCTCGACGTCGTCAAGCACGTGGTCGGCGAGTTCATCGACAAGCGGCCCAACGACCGCATCGGTCTGATCGCGTTCGCCGGCCGGCCCTACCTGGTCAGCCCGCTGACCCTCGACCACGACTGGCTGCAGCAACGCCTGAAGAGCCTGCACACCGGGATGATCGAGGACGGCACCGCGATCGGCTCGGCGCTCGCCTCGGCGACCAACCGCCTCCACGAGGAGGACGGCGAGTCGCGGATCGTGGTGCTGCTCACCGACGGCATGAACAACGCCGGCTCGCTGTCGCCCCTGGCGGCCGCCGAGGCCGCCAAGGCGCTGGGCGTGAAGGCCTACACGATCGCTGCCGGGACCAAGGGCGAGGTGCCGATCCCGATGCAGGACGTGTTCGGACGGACCACGATCGGCAACGCGCAGGTCGACATCGACGAGGACTCGCTGCGCGAGATCGCCGACGTGACCGCGGGCCAGTTCTTCCGCGCCACCGACACCGACTCGTTGACCCGCATCTACGACCGGATCGACGAGCTCGAGACCACCGACCGCACGCTGCACCAGGAGGTGCACTGGTCGGAGCTGTTCACCTGGTTCGCCGGCCTCGCCGCCGCCCTCGTGGCGCTGGAGCTGGCGCTCGCCGCGACCTGGTTGCGCCGGCTGCCCTGAGGGCGCCGCGTTGGAGGAGGAGATCATGCAGTTCCTGTATCCCGAGTTCCTGTGGTTCGGTGGCGTCGCCTGTCTGGCGGCGACCGGACTGATGGCCTGGGCCGCGCGGCGGCGCCGTCGCGATCTCGACCAGGCGGTCGCGCCGCGCCTGCGCGATGCCCTGTTGGCGTCGGTCTCGCCGGTTCGACGGGCGGCGAAGTCGAGCCTGGCGATCCTGGCGTTGGCCGCGCTGTCGGTGGCGCTCGCGCGACCGATCCGCGGCTACGAGGAGCACGAGGTGAAGAGCCGGGGCATCGACGTGATGGTCGCGCTCGACACCTCGAAGAGCATGGACGCGACCGACATCGCGCCGAGCCGGCTCGAGCGGGCCAAGCTCGGGATCGCGCGCTTCGTCGATGGTCTCCATGGTGACCGGGTCGGGCTGGTGCCGTTCGCGGGCGACGCGTTCGTGACCTGCCCGCAGACCCTCGACCACGCGGCGTTCCTCGAGTCGTTGCAGGAACTCGACACCGACACGATGCCGCTCGGTGGCACCGACCTCGCGGCGGCGATCCGTGAGGCGGAGACCGCGCTGGCCGAGAGCGGTGGCGACCAGAAGGTCCTGCTGCTCATCACCGATGGTGAAGCGCTGCAGGGCGATGCGCTGGCGAGCGCCGAGCAGGCCGCGAAGGCCGGGATCACCATCCACACGATCGGCGTCGGCACCCAGCAGGGGGAGCTGCTGCGCCGGGCCGACGGCGGCTACGTGGTGGACGAGGCCGGGCAGCCGGTGCGGTCCATGCTCGACGAGCGCGGGCTGCAGGCGATCGCCGCCGCGGCGGGTGGTCGCTACGAGCCGCTGGGGCGGCGGGCCGAGGGCCTGCTGGCGATCCGCGACGAGGTGCTCAGCGCCCTGCCGAAGAGCGAACTGGGTGGTCGGCTGCGCCGCACGCCGATCGAGGCCGCCGAGCTGCCGCTCGGCATCGCGGTCGTCGCGCTGGTGCTCGGGTTCGTGCTGCGCGAGTCGCGGCGGCGGGTCCGGCATGTCGCAGCGGGAACCTCGTCCGCCCGGCCGCGCCTCGCTGCGGCCGCCGCGCTGGCGGTGTTCGCCGGCGGCATCGCCCTGCCAGCCCAGGAGTCGACGCCAGCGCAGGAGCCGACGGCGGCTACCGATCCCCGCGTCGCCTACAACACCGCCCGGCAGCTGTATGCCGACGGGGAGTTCGCCGCGGCACGTTCGAGCTTCGAGAGCAGCCTGACCAGCGCGGACCCGGGCGTCCATGCGCTGGCGTACTACGGGATCGGCAACGCGCTGTACCGCCTCGGCGAGTCGGTGCGCGAGGAACAGCCGAAGTCGACCGTTGCCCAGTGGGAGCAGTCGATCGAGGCGTACGAGCGAGCACTCGGTCTGGATCCGGACGATGCGGATGCGCAGTTCAACCGCGACTTCGTGGCGCGGAAGCTCGACGAGCTGAAGCAGCAGCTCGAGCAAGAGGAGCAGCAGTCCGAGGACGAGCAGCAGAGCGAGGAGTCGCCGGAGCAGCAGTCGCAGGACGAGCAGCAGGGCGAGGACTCGCAGGAGCAGCAGTCGCAGGACGAGCAGCAGGGCGAGGAGTCGCCGGAGCAGCAGTCCCAGGACGGGCAGCAGGGCGAGGAGTCGCCGGAGCAGCAGTCGCAGGACGGGCAGCAGGGCGAGGAGTCGCAAGCGCAGCAGGCGCAGGACGGGCAGCAGGGCGAGGACTCGCCGGAGCCGCAGTCCCAGGACGAGCAGCAGGGCGAGGAGTCGCCAGAGCAGCAGTCGCCGGAGCCGCAGTCCCAGGACGAGCAGCAAGGCGAGGAGTCGCAAGCGCAGCAGTCCCAGGACGGGCAGCAGGGCGAGGACTCGCAAGCGCAGCAGCCGCAGGAGCAGCAGCCGGTCGGCGCCGGACCGCCGCGCCCCGACGCGTCCGAGGACCGCGGCGAGGAACTGCCTCAGGGTCAGCCCGAGCCCGTGCAGCCGGTCGGCGAGGCCGGTGAGCAGGATCCCGACCACCAGGTGGAGGGGGCGGTGATGACCGTCCGCCAGGCCGAGCACCTGCTCGAGTCCCTGGAGGAGCAGGAGGGGCGGTTGCGCTTCATGCCGGCCCGCATCCGCGACCGGCAGCAGAACAACGACAGGAGGGATTGGTGATGGAGCTTCACATGCAACGCAACGCGCACGCGATCACCGTGGCGATGGTCTGGCTGTCGCTGACCGCCGGCTCCGTGCTGGCCCAGGGGCCGCGGGTCCGCGCCGAGATCGAGCCGTCGTCGGTGGGTGTCGGCGAGACCGCGACCTTGGCGGTGAGCCTCGACGGCGACGCCACCGGTCGACCCGAGGTGCCGTTGGTCGACGGTCTCGCGATCCAGGGGCTCGGGCGACGCCAGATGAGCCGCATCGTCAACGGCCGGCGGCAGGACACCCTGACCTTCACCTTCGCGGTCACGCCGAAGCGGGTCGGCGAGTTCGAGATCGGACCGATCCGTTGGGCCGGTGGCACCACCGCCGCGCGACTGGAAGTGGCGGCGAGTGCGCCGGCGGCCTCGCAGCCAGGGCCTGGCACGACCGCGCGTCCGTCCGCACTGCCCCCGGCGTTCCTCCGCGTGCTGCCGGAGACCACCGATGCGGTCGTCGGCCAGAAGGTGCCGGTCGAGATCCAGGCCTGGTGTCCGGCCGGGGTCGAGGGCTCGATCGAGGCCCTGCCGAGCTTCGAGGGTTCCGCGTTCGTCCTGGAACCGCTCAGCGGGGAGGCGGAGCGGCGGGCGGCGCGGCGCGGTGGTGAGGACTACACGGTGCTGGTGTGGCACTCGATGCTGACGCCGATCCGTGCCGGCGACCACCCGCTCGATGCGCGCATGGACGTGACCTTCCTGGTGCCCGACGAGGCGCGTAGGAGTCGGCTCGGCGGGCGTCGCTCCGGTTCGCCGTTCGGCTCGCTGTTCGACGACAGCTTCTTCGGCGGTAGCAGTCCGTTCGGCGACAGCCTGTTCGATTCGGTGTTCGCGCCGCAGCGCCGGGTGCCGGTCGAGCTGGTCGACGACCGCGGGACGGAGATGCACGTGGCGGCGCTCACGGGCGCACCGTCCGGCTTCGACGGCGCGGTGGGCCGCTTCAGCGTCTCGGCCGCGACCAGCGCCCGCGAGGTCGTCGAAGGCGATCCGGTGATGGTCGAGGTCGTGGTCCGCGGTCAGGGCGCTTTCGACCGGGTCCGCGCCCCGCACCCCACCGATTCCACCGGGCTCGTCGTCCACGACGCCGACGGCACCTTCGAGCCCGATGCAGGGCGCTCGGACTCCGGCGTGAAGCGGTTCCGCATCCCGGTGGAGATCGACTCCGCGACCGTCGAGGCGATCCCGTCGTTCCGGCTCACCTACTACGACCCGGACACCGAGCGCTTCGAGACCGCCGAGACCGAGGCGATCCCGATCCGGGTCCGGCCCGCGCCGCCCGGCGAGCGCCGTGCGGCGCCGCCGATGCTCGGCGATGCGGCAGGTCGTGGTGCGGCGCCGCGCGAGGACGGACGGTTGGCGCCGCTCGAGGACTTCGGCAGCGCGGCGGCGTCGACCGCAGAGCGGCACCTCGTGGCGCAGCGCTGGGCATGGCTGCTGCTGGCGCTCGGTGCCGGCGCGGTCCTGGTCCGTGCGGCGCTCGCCTGGCGCGATCGCGATCCACGCGCGCGCGCACTCCGCCGCGCGCTCGCCGGTCTGTCGCGTGCCCGCCGCCGCGACGATCCGCAGCAGATCGCCACCGCGCTCCGCGCGGTGGTCGAGACCGCCCGGGTGCGCTTCGAGGACCCGGGCCTGGGGCGCGACGTGCTGGTGCGGGTCGATGCCGTGTTGTTCGGCGCCGCTTCGATCGACCGCGAAGGCCTCGAGGACCTGGAGCGGGAGCTCCGCATCGAGCTGGATGCGGCCCGCGGTGACGCGTCGTCGGGCGGTCACCTGCGGCCCGCCGGTGCCGCGCTGGCCTGCGTGTTCCTGCTGCCGCTCGCCGCACCTCTCGCTGCGCAATCCCCGGGGGCGGCTCACGAGGACCGGTTCGCCGTGGGCGTCGCGGCGCTCGAGAGCGGAGATCCGGCCGGAGCCGTCGCCGAGTTCGACCAGGTCGAGGTCGCGCGGGGTCCGAGCGTGGCCCTGCTGTTCGACCGTGGTCTGGCGCATGCGGCGCTCGGCGAGCACGGCCGGGCGGTGGCCGACCTGGAACGGGCCCATGCGCTGGCCCCACGACGGGGCGCGATCTCCGCTGCGCTCGATGCCGAGCGCGCCGCGGCAGGGCTCGGAGCCGGTCCGGAACGCGGTTGGACCCATTGGTTGACGGCCGAGGAGTGGAGTTGGCTGGCGCTGCTGTGCGGCGCGGTCGGTCTGGTCGCCCTGTGGCGGCTGACCCGCGGTGGCCGACTCGGCGCGGCCGCGGTGATCACCGCCGCGGCGCTGCTGGCGACCGGCGCGGAGCTCGCCGGCGGTGACGTCGGCGCGGTGCTGCAGCGCGGTGCGGTGGTGGTCGAGGGCACCGCGCTGCGGGTCTCGCCGATCGACGACGCCGCAGCGCTGTCGGAACTGCCCGCCGGCTGCGTGCTCGAACTCGACGGTGCGCACGCCGACTACCGCCGCGTGGTGACGCCGTCGGGGCAGAGCGGCTGGGTGCGCGCCACGGACCTGCGCGCGCTGGTGCCCGGGGCCGACGCGCCGGACCACGGGGAGGTCGCGTCGTGACCCCACTCCACCGCATCCCGGAACCGACCGATCCGAGAGTCCCGAACCCGAGGAGAACGATGACCGACCGCACGATCCCGAACTGGTCGCTCGCGCTGCCGCTCGCGGCACTGCTGGCGTTGCCCGCCGCCTGTCAGCGGCGCGAAGCCCTGCCGGGCGCCGCCGACGCGGCGACCCTGCAGTCGGTCGCGATGCTGCTGGAGCGTGGCCACATCTCCCACCACCCGGTCGACGACGAGGTCTCGCGGCAGGCCTTCGACGCGCTGTTCGATGGCCTCGATCCGCTGCGGCTGTTCCTGCTCCGCGCGGACGTCGACCGCTACCTGCCGCTGCGCGAGCGGCTCGACGACGAGCTGCGGGCCGGCGACCTGCGCTTCGCCGACGACGTGATGGCGCTCCTGGCGCGGCGCAAGCGGGAGGCCATGGAGCTGGCGCTCGAGCAGCTCGAGTCGCCGGTCGACTTCACCGTCGACGAGTCGATCCCGCTCGACGGCCGCAGCGTGCCGTTCGCAGCGAGCCGCGAGGAGCTCGCCGAGCGCTGGCGGCTGCGGGTCAAGCTCGACCGGCTCGGTCTCGCGGCGAGCGGAGTTCCCGAGGCCGACGTCGTGCCGCGGCTCGAGCGCCGCTACTGGCGGATGGCCGAGCGCCACGACGATCCGGAGCAGGCCGTCACCGCGTTCGTCGGCGCGATCACCGGCGTCTACGATCCGCATACCGTCTACCTCGCGCCGCGGACCGCCGAGGACTTCGCGATGCAGATCCGCCTCGACTACGAGGGCATCGGCGCGGTGCTCGGCGACGAGGACGGCCGACCGGTGGTGCAGAAGCTGATCGAGGGCGGCAGCGCAGCGGCGTCGGGCCAGCTCCAGGAGGGCGATCTGATCCTGGCGGTCGGCGCCGACGACGAGGCGGCGTTGGAGCCGGTCGACGGCATGGAGCTGCACGACATCGTCGACCGGATCCGTGGGCCGCGCGGCACCCGGGTGCGGCTGCAGGTCGCCACCGCCGGCGCCGAGCCCCGGGTCCTGGTGCTGGAGCGGCGGCGCACCGAACTGGTCGACCAGATGGCCAAGGGCGAGGTCGTCGAGGCAGGCGAGGGCCCCCGCATCGGCTGGATCGACCTGCCGGGCTTCTACGCCGCTCCCGACGGCACGCGCTCGGCGACCGTCGACGTCGCGCGGATCCTCCGCGAGTTCCAGGCCGAGGACGTCGCAGCGGTGGTGCTCGACCTGCGTCACAACGGCGGCGGGCTGCTGTCCGAGGCGGTGTCGCTGACCGGGCTGTTCCTGGAGGGCGGCAACGTCGTGCGGGTCCAGGAGACCGGCGGGCGCACCCATCGGCTCGACGATCCGGATCCCACCGCGCTGTGGACCGGGCCGCTGGTGGTGCTGACGAGCCGGATGAGCGCCAGCGCCAGCGAGATCCTCGCCGGCGCGATCCAGGACGAGGGTCGCGGGCTGGTGGTCGGCGACTCGACGACGTTCGGCAAGGGCAGCGTGCAGGTGGTCCTCGACCTCGCGGCGCATGCGCCGAAGTGGCGGGCGCAGCCGCGCGGCGCGCTGAAGCTGACCACGCAGCAGTTCTTCCGCCCGGGAGGCGCCAGCACCCAGCGCCACGGGGTTGCCGCGGACATCGTGTTGCCGGCCTGGACCGAGGCGGCGATCGAGGGGGAGGCCGGTCTGCCGCACGCGCTGCCGTTCCGGGCGCTCTCGCCACTGCCGGTGCCCGCGTCGCAGCCGGCCCGCGATCCGGCGCTGGTCGGGTCGCTCCGCGAGCGGTCGCGGGAGCGCGTCGCCGCCGCTCCGGACCTCGAGGCGGTGCTCGCCGCCAACCGCGAACGGGAGCGGCTGCGCGCCGCCGGGCGGATCCCGCTGAGCCGCGACGGCTACGCGGCCTGGCGGGCGGCGATGTCGAGCGCGCCGGACGAGCCATCGGCCGGCGCAGTGGATGCCTACCGGCACGAGGTCACCGAGATCGCTGCGGACTACGCGCGGGCGCTGCGCGGGCACGCGACCGCTCCCTGATCCGCGGCGCGGTTGCCGTCGGCCGTGCGCGGCGCGACGATGCCCCGGACCTGCCTCCGAGCCCCGGCCGCGATGCGTGCACTGATCCTCGAAGACGACCGGACGATCTCCGCGTTCCTGGCCAAGGGACTCGGCGAGGCCGGCTTCGTGGTCAAGGAGCTGGCCGACGGCACGGTCGGCCTCGGCGAGCTGTTGGCCGAGCGCTACGACGTGGCGATCGTCGACGTGATGCTGCCCGGCATGGATGGCGTGGCGGTGGTGCGCGCGGCTCGCGAGCGGGGTGTGGCGACCCCGGTCCTGATGCTCAGCGCCCGCACCTCCACCGACGACCGGATCCGCGGCATCGAGGCCGGCGCCGACGACTACGTGGTCAAACCGTTCTCGTTCTCCGAGGTGCTGGTCCGCGTCCAGGCGCTGCTGCGCCGCGTGCAGCGCAACGGCGGCGGAGAGTCGACCGTCCTGCGCTTCGCCGACGTCGAGATGGATCTCCTGGCACGAACGGTGCGCCGCGACGGCGAGGTGCTCGATCTCCGTCCGCGCGAGTTCGCGCTGTTGGAGTACCTGCTGCGCAACCCCGGCCGTGTGCTGTCCAAGACGGCGATCCTCAGCGAGGTCTATGACTACGGCTTCGACCCGCAGACCAACGTCGTCGATGTCCTGGTCCACCGCCTGCGGCAGAAGGTCGACCGCGGCCAGGGCCAGAAGCTGATCCACACCGTGCGGGGAGCGGGCTATGTCCTCCGCACCTGAGCACCACGCCGGCCGCGGTCTGCTGCTGCGGCTCACGTTGGTCAACGTGGCGATCGTCGGCGTCGCCAGCGTGCTGATGTGGATGGTGGCGTTCGCGGTGGTGCGCGAGAGCCTCGCCGAGGACTGGCGGCTGAAGCGCTCGCAGGTCCGCCAGTCACTCGCGGTGGGGGACAGCGGCGAGTCCTCGGTGCAGCACTTCCTCAGCGAGGACTTCGTGCTGCTGTCGCTGCCGCCCGCGGCCCGCAAGCGGCTGGAGGACCACGTGGTCGAGCAGCTGCCGTTGTTCCTCGGGCTGGTCCTGCTGGTCGCGCTCGGCGCCGGCTGGTGGATCGCCTTCCGGAGCCTGCGGCCGCTGCGGTCGTTGGCGGCGCGCGCCCACGAGATGGCCCGCGAGGAACATCCCCAGCGGCTGTCCCGGCTCTATCCCGACCGTGGCGACCTGACCGACCTCGCCGAGCTGCTCGACGAGCTGCTGGCCAAGAACCGCAGCCTGGTCCGCGCGATGCACGAGTCGCTCGATCACATCGGCCACGACCTGCGCACGCCGATGGCCCGGATGCGGGCCATCGCCGAGCAGGCCTTGTCGGAGGGAGAGGATGCACGGGCTCGCGAGGCGCTGGCCACCTGCGTCGAGGAGTCGGACCAGGTGCTGCGCCTGCTCGCCACGCTGGTCGACCTGTCACGCGCGGAGAGCGGGGACCTGGTGCTCCGGACCGAGCCGACCGACGTGGGCGAGCTGCTCGAGAGCGTCCGTGACCTCTACGAGCTGGTGGCCGAGGAGGCCCGGGTGGAGCTTCGCGTGGACGCGCCGGCCGGGCTGGTCATGGCGCTCGACCCGGTGCGGATCCGCGAGGCGATCGCCAACTGCGTCGACAACGCGATCAAGCACGGTCCCGCCGACGACGTGGTGTTCCTCAGGGCCCGACCGCTGGCCGACGGCGGCGTCCGGTTCGAGATCGAGGACCATGGGGAGGGCATCCCGCCGGCCGATCTGCCGCTGATCTGGGAGCGGCTGTTCCGCGGCGACCGGGCGCGGACCAGTCCGGGCCTCGGCCTCGGCTTGAGTCTGGTGAAGGCGATCGTCGACGCGCACCGCGGCTCGGTCGATGCGAGCAGCCGGCCGGGGCGGACGGTGATCGAGCTGATGGTCCCGGGCGACCCCGGTGCTACACGTCCGCCAGCCGCCGGAGGAAGCCCCGCATCCGCGCCGGAGACTCGATCGTGAACGCGGTGTCGTCGAGGCGCTCGCCGACGTGGATGCTGACCGCGTCCACCGGCAGCTCGGCGTACATGTCGCGGTCGGTGCGGTCGTCGCCGCAGCACAGCACGAACGAGTGCTTCGGCATCTCGTCGAGGACCCGACCGACGTAGCCGCCCTTGCTCACGCCGGCGCTGCGCACCTCGATCACCCGGTGGCCGTGCAGGATGTCGACCGGCAGGTGGGCGAGGTCGTGCTCGAGCTGGCTGTGCAGTTCGCGGGCCCGCCAGACCCCGTAGTCGAGGTCGGCCATCCGGTAGTGCCAGGCCAGCGCCGCCGGCTTGCGCTCGATGCGGGTGCCGGGCACCTCGTCGGTGATCTTCGACAGCATGGTCGCGACGACGTCGATCCAGTCGAGATCACGGCCATGGATCTCGCTCCAGTCCTGCCCCGGTTCCTTCCAGGCGAAGCCGTGCTCGGCCGACAGGTGGATCGGGAGATCGGAGAACCAGGCGTCGAGGTCGGCCCGGTGGCGGCCGGAGACGATGTGGACCTGGGTGTCGGGTTGCTTCGCGAGATCGGTGAGCAGCGTGCGGATCTCGTCGGTCGGGGCGGCCTCCTCGGGCGTGCGGACCAGCTCGCGCAGGGTGCCGTCGTAGTCGAGCAGCAGCACCCGCGGCCGGGTCTCGCGGAACCGTTCCAGCACCTCGGCCTCGACCGCGCCGCGAAGGACCCGCGACTGACGGTGGGCCTCACGGCTCTGCCGGGCCGCGTCGGCCTGGCGGGCGAGGAACAGCCGAGCCCAGTGCCCGCACTCCATTCCACGGACCTGCCTGACCATCGAGTCCATCCGGTCCCGCCGCTCGGCGGCCGGCATCTCGAGGGCGTGCCTGAGGGTCTCCACGGTGTGCTCGATGTTCCACGGATTGGCGAGCAGCGCGCGCGGCAGCACCTGCGCCGCGCCGGCGAACTCGCTGAGCAGCAGGATCCCGCGGTACTCGCCTCCGAGCGAGTCGTGCGCCTGCTGGCACAGCACGAACTCCTGGGCGACGAGGTTCATGCCGTCGCGGATCGGCGTGACCATGCAGACGTTGGCGAGCCGGTACAACGCCACGAGCTGGTGCGGGTCGATCGAGCGGTGCAGGTACTCGACCGGCGTGTAGCCCGGCTTCCCGTACAGCCCGTTGAGGCGACCGATGTACTCCTCGAGCTCGCGCTTGAGCGACGCATACTCCGGATTGTCGAGGCGCGAGGGGACGATGATCTGCAGCAGCACGACCTCGCCGCGGAGCTCCGGGTTCTGCGCGAGGAGCCGCTCGAAGGCCTGCAGCTTGAGCCGGACGCCCTTGGTGTAGTCGAGGCGTTCGACGCCGAGGATCAGTCGGCGGTTGCCGTAGCGCTGCAGCAGGTCCTGCAGGATGTCGGCGGTCTTCGGTTCGGCGAGCCGCTCCTCGAATCCGGCCACGTCGACACCGATCGGATGCACGCCGACGCCGACCCGCCGTCCCTCGTAGCTCACCGCGTCGTGTTCCGACTCCAGGCCGAGCACGCGCAGGCAGCTGGAGCGGAAGTGGCGGGCGTAGTCGTGGATGTGGAAGCCGATGTAGTCGGCGCCGAGCAGGCCGCGGAGCACCTCCTCGCGCGCCGGGAGCTGGCGGTAGATCTCCGACGACGGGAAGGGGATGTGCAGGAAGAAGCCGATCTCCAGGTCGGGGCGGGCCTCGCGCAGGAATCCGGGCACCAGGGTGAGGTGGAAGTCCTGGATCCAGACGCGGCTGCCGGGCTCGGCGATCGAGAGGATCGTCTCGGCGAAGCGGCGATTGACCTCGCAGTAGACCTGCCAGGCCTCCTCGGTGAACTCCAGCTTGTCGGTGAAGTAGTGCAGCAGCGGCCACAGGGAGTGGTTGGAGATCCCGTGGTAGTAGAGTTCCTCCTCCTCGGCGCTGAGGAACACCGGCACCAGGTCGCTGCGGGCCATCCAGTCGGCGACGTCGCGGCGGATCTCGGCGGGGACCACGCAGCCCGGCCAGCCGACCCAGACGAAGCGCTCGTCACCGAGCCCGGCCAGGGCCGCGGCGAGGCCGCCGGAGCTCTTGCGGGCCTGCCAGCCGCCTTGCTCGTCCACCGAGAGGCTCACCGGCAGGCGGTTGCTGGCAAGGATCAGGTTGCCGGCAGACGCGGCCGCGGGACCGCCATGGGAGGACGCTTCGGTCATGACTGGCATCTGTCGATACCAGGATCGGGGTCGTCATGGAACCGGGCTTCGCGAGAGACCATGATCCGGGTTGTTCCGGAGGTACTACGCGCGAGGGCCCGCGGTGGTCGCGGCGATCCTCCGAACCGACGTGACCAGCGACCGCTGGATCCGAACACAGAGGCCTGCGCTTGAAGTACGGGATCATCGGCAACTGCGCCTACAGCGCGCTCATCGAGGATGGCAGCGTCGAGTGGATGTGTTGGCCGCGGATGGACAGTTCGTTCATCTTCGGGCGCATGCTCGACCGGCATGCCGGCGGCGAGTTCAGGGTGGAGCTCGTCGGCGAGCACACGATGCGCGTCGAGTACATCGAGAACACCAACGTCCTGCGCACCGTGTTCGAGGGGCCGAGTGGGTCGTTCGAGCTGATCGACTTCGCGCCGCGCTTCCTGCAGTTCGACCGGTCCTACAAGCCGACGATGCTGGTGCGGATCCTCCGGCCGCTGGTGGGGGAACCGGTGGTCCGCGTGACGTGCAAGCCCACCTACGACTACGGCCGCACTCGCCCGAGGTCCTGGCTCGGCAGCAACCACATCCAGTACCTCGATTTCCCGGTGCCGGTCCGGCTCACCACCGACATGTCGCTGACCTATGTCGAAGAGGGGCGGCCGTTCGTGTTGACCGGCGAGAAGCACCTGGTGCTGACCTGGGGCCAGCCCTTGGAGCGCTCGCTGCGGGAGACCGCGCAGTCGTTCCTCGACCAGACCACCCGCTACTGGCGCGGCTGGGTCAAGCACACCCGCGTGCCGCGCGACTACCAACGCGAGGTGATCCGCTCGGCGCTGGTGCTGAAGCTGCACCAGTTCGAGGACACCGGGGCGATCATCGCGGCGACCACCACCAGCATCCCGGAGTACCCCGGCTCGGGCCGCAACTGGGACTACCGCTACTGCTGGCTGCGCGACACCTTCTTCTCGCTGAACGCCTTCGAGCGGCTGGGCCACTTCGATGAGATGGAACGGTTCCTCGGCTACCTGCTCAACCTCTGTCGGCAGGTCGGAGACGACCGCCTGCAACCGCTCTACGCGATCAACGGCGAGGCGAAGATCGTCGAGGAGATCCTGGACCACCTGGAGGGCTGGCGCGGGGAACAGCCGGTGCGGATCGGCAACCAGGCCTACGAGCACGTCCAGAACGACGTCTACGGCGAGATGATCCTGGCGATCAGCCGCCTGCTCCTCGATACGCGGTTCATCGGCACCGAGGGGCTCGCCGGGATCCGCGGCATCCTCGACCAGTTGCTCCGCCAGATCGAGCGACGCATCGACGAGCCGGACGCGGGGCTCTGGGAGCTGCGCAACACCCAGAAGCTGCACTCCTTCTCGGTGCTGACGCATTGGGCCGGCGCCGACCGGGCGATCGAGCTGGCCGAGGTCCTCGACGATCCGGAGCTGTGGAAGCGGGCCGATGCCGCGGCGCGGAAGGCCCGCGACATCCTCGAGCAGCAGTGCTGGGATCCCGAGCGCGGCGTGTTGACCCAGGCCGCGGGCGCGCAGAACCTCGACGCGTCGATGCTGCTCGCGCTGCACTTCGGCTTCTTCGGCGGCGACGTCGAGCGCGCGTCGACCCACGTCCGCGCGATCCAGAAGCAGCTGCAGACCGGCGCCAGGATGCTGAAGCGCTACGACGTGCAGGACGACTTCGGCGAGCAGGAGGCGGCCTTCACGGTGTGCTCGTTCTGGCTGGTCGAGGCGCTGGCGCTGATCGGCGAGAAGGTCGAGGCCCGCGAGCTGTTCGACTTCCTGCTGGAGCGCCACAACGGGCTCGGCCTCTACAGCGAGGACATCATGCCGAGGACCGACCAGCTCACCGGCAACTTCCCGCAGACCTACAGCCACGTCGGGCTGATCAACGCGGCGTTTCGGCTGTCGCGGTCGTGGGACTGAGCGGCGACCTCCCGCATGGATCGCCGGAGGCGGCGGCCCCGCGAGACCGGCTCGCCGCGAGCAGGGCACCGCACGACCGCACGAGCGGCATCGGTGGCGAACCCGGTCGTCAGCGCGGTCCGTGCGCATCCGCCCCGGGACCGGACGAGGTCAGCAGCAGTATCGAACGGGCCGCGACCGGCACGTGCTCGGCGCGGACCACGGTGCGCTCGTTCGCGAACGACGGGTGGGCCGCGGTGTCGAAGACCTGGACCCACTCCCATTCATCGAGCAGGGGTGGAAGGGCGAACTCGATCGGTTCGTGGTGGGCGTTGATCAGCAGGTAGAAGTCATCGTCGGTCAGCTGTCGCTCCCACTGGTCCCGGTTGGCGATCGAGCGGCCGTTCAGGTAGACGCCGAGCGATCGGGCGAAGCCGACCTCCCAGTCCTCCTGGGTCATCTCCGAGCCCTCGGGCGTGAACCACCCGATCTCGGGATGGTTGCTGCCGCGAATCGACCGGCCCTGGAACCAACGGCGGCGGCGGAACACCGGGTGGCCGCTGCGCAGCGCGATCAGCTTGCGGACGTAGTCGAGGAGTTCCTCGTCAGCCGACTCCCAGTCGATCCACGTAATCTCGTTGTCCTGGCAGTAGCCGTTGTTGTTGCCGCCCTGGGTCCGACCGATCTCGTCGCCGGCCAGCAGCATGGGAACCCCCTGGGACAGGAACAGCGTCGCGAGCAGATTGCGCTGCTGGCGGCCGCGCAGCGCCAGGATCTCGGGGTCGTCGGTCGGGCCCTCGACGCCGCAGTTCCAGGAGCGATTGTGCGATTCGCCGTCGCGGTTGTCCTCGCCGTTGTCCTCGTTGTGCTTCTCGTTGTAGGAGACCAGGTCGCGCAGCGGGAATCCGTCGTGGCACGTAACGAAGTTGATGCTCGCATACGGGCGGCGGCCGCTGCTCTCGTAAAGATCCGAGCTGCCGGTCAGGCGGAACGCGAGCTCGGGCAGGGTCTGGTCCTCACCGCGCCAGAAGTCGCGGACGGTGTCTCGGAACTTGCCGTTCCATTCCGACCAGAGGTAGGGGAATCGACCGACCTGGTAGCCACCCTCGCCGAGGTCCCAGGGCTCCGCGATGAGCTTGACCCGGCCGATGACGGGGTCCTGGTGGATGATGTCGAAGAACGCGGATAGCCGGTCGACCGCGTGCAGCTCCCGCGCGAGCGCGGACGCGAGGTCGAACCGGAAGCCGTCGACGTGCATCTCCTCCACCCAATAGCGGAGCGAGTCCATGATGAGCTGCAGCACGAACGGCTGGCGCATGTTCAGGCTGTTGCCGCAGCCCGTGAAGTCGACGTAGTGCCGGCGGTCCTCCTCGGAGAGGCGGTAGTAGGCGGCATTGTCCAGGCCCTTGAAGCAGAGCGTCGGCCCGAGCGGTCCGCCCTCGCCGGTGTGGTTGTAGACCACGTCCAGGATCACCTCGATCCCGTGCGCGTGGAGCGTCTTGACCATCGACTTGAACTCGGTGACGGGATCGCCGGACGCATACTCGTCGTGCGGTGCGAGGTAGCCGATCGAGTTGTAGCCCCAGTAGTTCCGGAGCCCCATGTCGACGACCCGCTGGTCGTGGACGAACCGATGGACCGGCATCAGCTCGACCGCGGTGACGCCAAGGTCCTTCAGGTGTTCGATCGACGCCGGACTCGCCAGGCCTGCATAGGTGCCGCGCAGCCGCTCTGGAACACCGGGATGCCGCACCGTGAAGCCCTTGACGTGCAGCTCGTAGATCACCGTCTCGTGCCACGGCGTCAGCGGGGGGCGGTCGTGCCCCCAATCGAAGTAGGGGTTCTGCACGACGGAGAGCGGAGCGTAGGGACCGCTGTCCCGCGTGTCGGGGTGGTCCGGGTCCTCCTGACGATGGCCGTAGAGCGCGGTGTTCCAATCGGCGCGCCCCTCGATCTTGGTGGCGTAGGGATCGAGCAGCAGCTTGGCGGGATTGCAGAGGTGGCCGCGGGCCGGGTCGAACGGGCCGTGGACCCGGAAGCCGTAACGCTGGCCCGGCTGCACCTGCGGCACGTAGCCGTGCCACACGTCGCCGGTCGTCTCCGGCAGATCGACGCGTGTCTCGGCGCCGTCGGCGTCGATGAGGCAAAGTTCGACCTTGTCGGCGACCTCCGAGAACACCGCGAAGTTGGTCCCGCCGCCGTCGAACGTCGCACCGAGTGGGTAGAATTTGCCCTGCCAGATTTCCATGGGTCGGTCGGCGACCGCTGATCGTGCGCGCTCCGCCGAGCGAGCCGGTGTGCACGGTGCATGCCACCCGGAACGTCACCGGCCGGCTGGGAGAGGTCGCGCGCGGTGCGAATCGGGTCCGGCCGGACTGCGAGTTGTAGCCGCGGCCCGGCGTCGTGAAGTCCGCAACGCCGAGAGCACATTCCCTATCGAGTCCGGCCCCATCGAGTCCGGAGCAGGTCGTCCTGGTTGTGCCCGATCAGCCCGACGACTGGCGCCGGGTCGTCGTCTCGCGTGTCCGTCCGGAGGTGGAGGCCGGTCGGTTCCCGATCAAACGCGTGGTCGGCGAGTCGGTGGAGGTGGTAGCCGACGTCTTCCTCGACGGCCACGACGTGCTGCGTGCGGTGCTCCTGCATCGTCCACTCGGCGCGTCGCGATGGAGCGAGGTCGCGCTCGAGCCGCAGGGGAACGACCGGTGGCAGGCGAGCTTCGTGGTCGGGTCGATCGGACGCCACGAATACACGGTGGAAGCCTGGGTCGACGACCTCGCATCCTGGCGGTCAGGTGTCCTGCGCAAGGTCGAGGCAGGGGAGAGTGTAGAGATCGACCTCCAGGTCGGTGCGGATCTGCTACGCGAGCGCGGCGAGGCGGCGGAGTCCCGCGATCGTGAAGCGCTCCGCTTCGCCGCCGGTGTTCTCGGCGACGCAGACTCCGATCTGCAGGAGCGCCTCGCACTCCTGCGCGACCCGGTGCTGCGCGCGCAGCTGGATCGCAATCCCGACCGCCGGCGGGCCGAGCGCTACGCGCGAACCCTGCAGATCGTGGTCGACCCACCGTTGGCTCGCTGCAGCGCCTGGTACGAGTTCTTCCCGCGATCGACCGGGCCCGGGAACCGGCACGGCACCTTCCGAGACGCGGTGGCGATGCTCGACTACGTCGCCGACGCCGGCTTCGACATCGTCTACCTCCCGCCGATCCACCCGATCGGGCGCAGCCACCGCAAGGGGCCGAACAACACCCTGGAGGCGGGGCCCGACGATCCGGGTAGCCCGTGGGCGATCGGTGCGGCCGAGGGCGGCCACAAGTCCGTGCACCCCGAACTCGGCACGCTCCAGGACTTCGATGCCTTCGTGTCCAGTGCCGACGAGTCGGGCCTGGAGGTCGCGCTCGACATCGCGCTGCAATGTTCGCCCGACCATCCGTACGTGCACGAGCACCCCGAGTGGTTCCGGAAGCGACCCGACGGATCGATCCAGTACGCGGAGAACCCGCCGAAGAAGTATCAGGACATCTGCCCCTTCGACTTCGAATGCGACTCCCGCGCGGCGCTCTGGGACGAGCTCGCCTCCATCTTCGAGTTCTGGTGCGAGCGCGGCATCCGCGTGTTCCGGGTCGACAATCCGCACACCAAGCCTTTCGCCTTCTGGGAATGGTGCATTGCGCGGGTGAAGGCGCTCTACCCCGCGACGATCTTCCTCTCGGAGGCATTCACGCGGCCGAAGGTGATGTACCGGCTCGCGAAGCTGGGCTTCTCGCAGTCGTACACCTACTTCTCCTGGCGACGGCACAGGCAGGAACTGGTCGACTACATGGAGGAACTCACGCGCACCGAGGTCGCAGAGTTCTTCCGCCCGAACTTCTGGCCCACGACACCCGACATCCTGCCCGACGACCTCTGGGGCGCGGGGCGCGGGGCCTTCGTCACGCGTCTGGTCCTCGCCGCGCTCCTGTCGGCGAACTACGGCATCTATGGGCCGGCCTTCGAGCTCCTGGACAACACCGGCAGACCCGGATCCGGCGAGCATCTCGATAACGAGAAGTACCAGATCAAGGACTGGGACCTCGACCGCCAGGACAGCCTGCGGCCCACGATGCGGAAGCTGAATCGCATCCGTCGCGAGCATCCCGCGCTGCAGCGGAACGACACCCTGCGATTCCATGACTGCGACAATCCGTCGCTGCTCTGCTTCAGCAAGGAGGATCCGGAGTCCGGTGACGTGGTCTTGGTCGTCGTGAACCTCGACTACCACCACCGCCACAGCGGCTGGATCGACCTCGATCCGGAGACGATCGGCGTCGACGAGACCGAGTCCTACCAGGTGCACGACCTGCTCGGCCACGAGCGGTTCTCGTGGTGCGGTCGCCGCAACTACGTCGAGCTGGATCCGCAGGTCATGCCGGCGCACGTGTTCCTGATCCGCCGATTCGTCCGCCGCGAGCAGGACTTCGACTATTTCGCATGAGCAATTCTCCGAACGACCGACCCACCGACCCTCTCTGGTTCAAGGACGCGATCATCTACGAGCTGCACGTCCGCGCCTTCGCGGACAGCAACGGCGACGGGGTGGGCGACTTCAAGGGCCTCATCGAGCGCCTCGACTACCTGAAGGACCTCGGGGTCACGGCGCTGTGGCTGCTGCCGTTCTATCCGTCGCCATTGCGCGACGACGGCTACGACATCGCCGACTACTTCGACGTGCATCCCTCCTACGGGACGTTGCGCGACTTCAAGCGCTTCCTGCGGGAGGCGCACGCGCGCGATCTCCGGGTGATCACGGAGCTGGTCATCAATCACACTTCCAGCGAGCACGGCTGGTTCCAGCGGGCCCGCAAGGCGCCTCCCGGAAGCCCGCTCCGGGACTTCTACGTCTGGAGCGACACCCCGGACCGGTACTCCGAGACGCGGATCATCTTCAAGGACTTCGAGCCCTCGAACTGGAGCTACGACCCGGTCGCCAAGGCCTACTACTGGCACCGCTTCTACTCCCACCAGCCGGACCTCAACTTCGACAACGAGGCGCTGCACGAGGCGCTCTTCAAGGCGGTCGACTTCTGGCTCGACATGGGCGTCGACGGCATGCGTCTCGATGCAGTGCCCTACCTGTACGAGCGCGAAGGCACCAACTGCGAGAACCTGCCGGAGACCCACGCCTTCCTACGCAAGCTCCGCAGGCACATCGATGCCAAGTACGAGGGCCGGATGCTCCTGGCCGAGGCCAACCAGTGGCCCGAGGACGCCGCCGAGTACTTCGGCGACGGGGACGAGTGCCACATGAACTTCCACTTCCCGCTGATGCCGCGGATGTTCATGGCGCTGCAGCTCGAGAACAGCTTTCCAGTGCTCGACATCATGGCGCAGACCCCGGAGATCCCGGAGTCGTGCCAGTGGGCGCTGTTCCTCCGCAACCACGACGAACTCACCCTCGAGATGGTGACCGACGAGGACCGCGACTACATGTACCGCATGTATGCCGAGGACTCCGCGGCGCGCATCAACCTGGGGATCCGTCGGCGGCTGGCGCCGCTGGTGAAGTCGCGCGACGCGATCGAGCTGATGTCCGGTCTGCTGTTCGCGCTGCCCGGCACCCCGGTGCTGTACTACGGCGACGAGATCGGCATGGGCGACAACATGTATCTCGGCGACCGCGACGGGGTGCGCACGCCCATGCAGTGGAGCAGCGACCGCAATGGCGGCTTCTCGCGCGCCAATCCGCAGAAGCTGTTCCTGCCGCTCGTGATCGATCCCGAGTACCACTTCGAGTCCGTCAACGTCGAGGCGCAGCAGAACAACCAGTCGTCGCTCCTGTGGTGGACCAAGCAGCTGATCGCGCTGCGGAAGGAGCGACCGGTGTTCGGTCGTGGCACGGTGCGATTCCTGCACCCCGACAACGGCAAGGTGCTGGCCTTCGTTCGAAGTCACGAGGACGAACACGTCCTGGTGGTCGCCAATCTGTCGAGGCATGCGCAGGCGGTCGAGCTGGATCTCGAGGAGTTCCAGGGCCGCGTGCCGATCGAACTCCTGGGCGGCTCGCCCTTCCCGGCGATCGGAACCCAGCCGTACTTCCTGTCCCTCTCGGCCCACTCGTTCCTGTGGTTCTCGCTCGACCAGGCGCAGGGTTCCGCCGGCACGCTCGCGACGAACGAACTGCCGGTGATCCGGCTGGAGGGCGACTGGGGTGGTCTGGTGCACGATGCGCCGCGTCGCGCGCTGCAGAGGACCCTCGCGCGCTTGCTGCCCACCCGTCGTTGGTTCCGCAGCAAGGGTCGCAAGGTCAAGCGCGCGCAGATCGCGGACGCGATCCCGATCGCCAACGACGAGGGCAATGCCTACCTGATCCTGCTGGACGTCCAGTACTTCGAGGGGGAGCGCGAGACCTATGTGTGGCCGGTCGCGTGTCTGGATGCTGCCCGCGCCGCACGCTTCGAATCGGGGGGGCACCACGCGGCCCTGGCCCGCCTCGAACGTGCCGACGAGTCCGAGGCGAGCCAGGTCGGTCTGCTGGTCGACGCGGCGCACGATCCGGGATTCGGCATCGCACTGCTGGCACTGCTCGGAAGCCGCCGCACGTTCCGTGGCAAGCACTGGCAGGTGTCGGGAGAGGCGACACGTGGCTCCAGCCGACGTCTCCGCGATGCCGGCGAACTGGAGTCCTGGCCACTCGGGGCCGAGCAGACCAACACCAGCATCGGTTTCGGCGAGAGCTTCATCCTGAAGCTCTACCGGAAGCTCGAGTCCGGTACCAATCCCGACTACGAACTCGGGAGATTCCTGACCGAGCGGACGGCCTTCGAGAACACGCCGCCGGTGCTGGGTGCGTTGCACATCAGGCGCGAGGGCGAGGAGGCCGCGGCCCTGGGAATCGTGCAGGGTTACGTCCCCAACGTGGGCGATGCCTGGCGCGCCACGCTCGACGCAGTGGACCAGTACTACGGCCGTGCGCTGGTGTTGGCGCCGGGCGCGCGGGCCCTGACCGAGGGGCACGCCAGGCCCGGGCAGCTGACGGGCCGCCAGCTCCCGGCCGGCGCCGAGGATCTGGTCGGGGCCTACCTCTCGCAGGCGCGTCTGCTCGGCCGGCGCACCGCGGAGATGCATCTGGCGCTGGCCTCCGACGACGAGGACCCCGAGTTCGCGCCCGAGGACTTCACCAGTCAGATCCAGCGTTCGCTCTACCAGGCGGCCCGCACCGAGATGCGCCGCAACCTGCAATGGGCGCGTCGGCAGCGCGGCCGCTTGCCGGAGCGTGAGCAGGCGCTCGTCGACGAGGTGCTCGCTCGCGAGGCGGAGATCGATGCACGGCTGCGGCAGATCGTCGACCAGCGGATCGATGCGCAGCGCACCCGGGTGCACGGCGACTTCCACCTGGGTCAGGTGCTGTTCACCGGCGGTGACTTCCACATCATCGACTTCGAGGGCGAGCCGGCGCGGATCCTCAGCGAGCGTCGCTTCAAGCGGTCGCCGATCCGCGACGTCTCCGGGATGTTGCGCTCCTTCCATTACGCCGCGGAGACGGCGCTGCTGCACGGCCGGCAGCGCGAGCAGGACATCCCGACCCTGGCGCCCTTCGCCAGGAGCTGGGTCACCTGGGTCTCCGCGACCTTCCTCGACAGCTGGTTCGAGCACTGCGGCGATGCGTCCTTCCTGCCCACCTCCCAGGCGCATCGCGATCTGCTGATCGACTTCTACCTGTTGGAGAAGTGCCTCTACGAGCTCGGCTACGAGCTGCACAACCGCCTCGAGTGGGTGGGGCTGCCACTCGCCGGACTCTGCGACCTGCTGGGTGCGCCGACCGTGGCGCGGGTGTGAGGCGTGCCGCCCCGCTCCGGCCGACCCCGCCGCCGCCCACCGCACCTTCCCCGGATCCATGTCATGACGCCTCCGACCGAATCCCACCGCCCCGACCTCGACGACGCATCGTCGACCTCCCTGCTGGGGCCCGTCGATCTCCATCTGTTCAACGAAGGGCGGCACGACCGCGCCTATGAGAAGCTCGGTTCACACCTGCGACGGGTGGAGGGCATCGAAGGCGTGTCGTTCGCGGTCTGGGCTCCCAACGCAGCGGAGGTCTCGGTGATCGGGGACTTCAACGACTGGCGGCCGGGCGTCGCGAAGTTGACCCACCGGGGTTCCTCGGGCATCTGGGAGGGCTTCCTTCCCGGAGTCCAGAAGGGCGCCCGCTACAAGTACCACATCCGTTCACGATACGACGGCTACGAGGTCGCCAAGGCCGACCCCTACGCGATCCATCATGCGCCGGCTCCGGCGACCGAGTCGGTGGTCTGGGACCGTGACTACGTCTGGGGCGATGCCGGCTGGTTCGAGGGCCGCGCGGGTCGGGACCCCCGCGAGGAGCCGCTGTCGATCTACGAGCTGCACCTCGGCTCCTGGCGCAAGCGGCCGGGCGAGGCCCTGACCTACCGGTCGATCGCCGACGACCTGATCGCACACGTGCTCGCGCTCGGTTTCACGCACGTGGAGTTCCTGCCGCTGATGGAGCACCCGTTCCACGGCTCGTGGGGCTACCAGGTCACCGGCTACTTCGCCGCCTGCAGTCGCTATGGCACGCCGCAGGACCTGATGTATCTCATCGACCGGCTGCACCAGGCCGGCATCGGAGTCCTGCTCGACTGGGTCCCATCGCACTTCCCGACCGACGAGCACGGGCTGATCTACTTCGACGGCACCCATCTCTATGAGCATGCCGATCCCCGGCAGGGCATGCACCCCGACTGGAACACCTCGATCTTCAACTACGGGCGCGGCGAGGTCGTGTCGTTCCTGCTCTCCAGCGCGCGGTTCTGGCTCGACGCCTTCCACGCCGATGGCCTGCGCGTCGACGCGGTGGCCTCGATGCTCTATCTGGACTACTCGCGCGAGGCGGGTGAGTGGATCCCGAACCAGAGCGGCGGTCGCGAGAACCTCGAGGCGGTGGCGTTCCTGCGCCAGCTCAATGCAGCTCTGGCCGAGAGTTTCCCCCACGCGATCACGGTGGCCGAGGAGTCGACGACCTGGCCCATGGTCAGCCGCCCCGAGAGCCAGGGCGGATTGGGGTTCACGATGAAGTGGGACCTCGGGTGGATGAACGACACGCTGCGTTACATGCAGAAGGATCCGATCCACCGGAGCTTCCATCAGGGCCTGCTGACCTTCCGCTCGATCTATGCCTACAACGAGAACTTCGTGCTGCCGCTGTCTCACGACGAGGTGGTGCATGGCAAGGGCTCGTTGCTGGGGAAGATGAGCGGCGACGAATGGCGCCGCTTCGCCAACCTGCGCACGCTGTACGGCTACATGTATGCGACGCCCGGCAAGAAGCTCCTGTTCATGGGCTGCGAAGTCGCGTCGTACGCCGAGTGGAACCACGATGCGCAGGTCGACTGGCACCTGGACGAGCAACCCGAGCACGCCGGGATCGCGAAGCTCGTGCATGATCTGAACCGCATCTACCGTGAGCACCCGGCGCTGTACGAACTCGACTTCGAGCCCGCCGGCTTCGAGTGGCTCGACGTCGACAACGTGCAGCAGAGCGTCGCGGTGGTGCTGCGGAAGGGCCGGGACCCGCAGGACAGGGTGCTCGTTGCCGTGAACTTCACCCCGGTGCCCCGGGCCAACTACCGTATCGGCGTGCCCGCCGAGGGAGTCTGGAACGAGGTCCTGAACACCGACTGGAAGGACTACGGTGGCTCGGGGCACGGCAACCTGGGCAGCGTGGAGCCGTCTCCCGTGCCGTGGCGCAACCAGCCGTACTCGATCGTGGTCACGCTGCCGCCGCTCTCCGCGGTGTTCTTCGCCCTCGAGCGTCGGCCGAGCGCGTCGCCGCCCCGCGTCGAACGGTCGAGTTCCAAGCTGCGCACCCCACAGGACGCGACGGGAGGTCCGGCGTCCGCGAGCGCGTCGAAGCGCTCGGGGAAGGCTCGCAAGTGAGCGCGACCGGACGGCTCGGCGCCCGGCCCCTGGCCGATGGGCATTGCGAATTCCGGGTCTGGGCCCCGGATGCGCGGCGGGTCGAACTCGATCTGCCGGAGGCCGGACGACGCGAATCGATGACCGCCGGTGAATTCGGCGAGTTCGCCGTCCGGGTGTCGGACGTCGCCGCCGGTGCGCGGTATCGCTTCGTCCTGGACGGCGGGGACGCGCTGCCCGATCCGGCCTCGAGGTCACAGCCCGACGGCGTGCACGGTGCCTCGCAGGTGGTCGACACGTCGTTCGGCTGGACCGACGACGGCTGGGTCGGCATCGGGCTCGAGGACTGCGTGCTGTACGAACTCCACGTCGGCACGTTCTCCGCCGAGGGCACCTTCGATGGGGTGATCCGGCGGCTGGAAGGTCTCGCCGGGCTCGGCGTCACCATGCTCGAGCTGCTGCCGGTCGCGCAGTTCCCCGGCGAGCGCAACTGGGGCTACGACGGCGTGTTCCCCCATGCGGTCCAGTCCAGCTACGGCGGCTGGTCGGGGCTGCAGCGACTCGTCGACGCCTGCCACGCGCGGGGCGTCGGCGTGGTGCTCGACGTGGTCTACAACCACCTCGGTCCCGAGGGCAACGTGTTGGGACGTTACGGGCCGTACTTCACCGACGCCTATGCGACGCCGTGGGGCCGGGCGCTGAACTTCGACGGCCCGCACAGCGACGGTGTGCGGCGCTATTTCATCGAGCAGGCGGTGGCCTGCATCGAGGAGCTGCACCTCGACGGCCTGCGCCTCGACGCGGTCCACGCGATCCACGACCGGTCGGCCCGGCCCTTCCTGGAAGAGTTGACCGCCGCGGTGCACGCCGCCGGCGAACGCCTGGGACGTCGGTGTCTGGTCATCGCCGAGTCCGATCTCAACGCGCCGCGCTTCGTGACGGACGTGGCGCGCGGCGGGCTCGGGATGGACGCCATGTGGTGCGACGACCTGCATCACGCGCTGCACGTCGCGCTGACGGGCGAACGCTCCGGCTACTACGAGGACTACGGCGACCTCGCCCAATTCGCGGCGGCCTGGTCGACGGGCATGGCCTTCACCGGGCAGTGGTCACCGCACCGCAAGCGCGGTCATGGCCGACCGCCGGGCACGATGGAGCCGCGGCGGGCGATCGTCTGCGTCCAGAACCACGACCAGATCGGCAATCGGCTCCGGGGTGATCGACTGACCGCGAGCTGCGGTCGCGACCAGCTGCGCTTCGCGATGGCGGCGCTCCTGCTGTCGCCGTGCACGCCGATGCTCTTCATGGGTGAAGAGCATCTCGAGGAGCGCCCCTTCCAGTACTTCGTAAGCCATGGCGACCCGGACCTCGTCGAAGCGGTACGGACCGGACGCCGAGAGGAGTTCGCGGCGTTCGGTTGGGCCGAGGAACCGCCCGACCCGCAGGCGGAGCAGACCTTCCGGGACTGCGTTCTGTCGACGCCCGGGCCGGAGGGAATGCGCCACCGCGAGTTCGTCGCCTCGTTGCTCCGGCTGCGTCGCGAGCTGCTGCGGCACGGCGAGCCGGCACGTGCCGCCGTGCTGGATCCACACACGGTGGTGGCGCAACTCGGTGCGGGTGCGAGGGCCCACGTGCTGGCATTCTCCTTCGCCGCCGAAGCGCGGACGCTGGGGTTGCCGGGGGTCGGGGTCGGCTGGCGACGGGTGTGGTCGTCGGCGATCGAGCAGGTCGAGTTGCGCGTCGAGGATCCCGGCTCGATCGTCCTGCAGGGCTGGGAGGTCGCCGTGTTCGGGGCGGTGCCTCCAGCCGACCGGAGTCGGTAGTCGGCAGCCGCCAACGGCCCCAGCGACCCGGCGGATCGGTCGTCGATCTTCGGTCGTCGGTCTTGGGTCGTCAGGCGTCGTCGCGGACCAGTACCGCGATTCCCAGCGGCTCGCAGAGTCGGCCCGCTCCGACCTCGCCCGCGAGGGTGTCGGGCTCCTCGACCAGCGCCGAGCGCCAGCGACCGGCGGGCAGGCTCAGGCGGGCATCGGCCGTCGCGGGCGGGCAGGCCAGCGTATGCCGCGCGAGCGCCACGACGATGCCGTCACCGCGGCGGTAGGCGAGGAACGACTCCGCATCGGTGCCGTCCCAGAGCAACGCGCGGTAGCCGCCGTCGGGACCGAGGTCGGGCCATCGGTCACGGCGCAGTCGGAGCAGCCGGCGGAGCAGCCAGGTCTCGAGCGCGGGGTCGTCCGTCGCCAGCGCGCCCGCCAGGTCGCGAGGTACGTGCTCGGTGGAACGCTCCTGCAGCACCGTGAAGTCGACCGGTCGGCGGTTGTCCGGATCGACCAGCGCCTCGTTCCAGGTCTCGGAGCCCTGGTAGATATCCGGGATGCCGGGGGCGGTGGTCTTGAGGACGGTCAGTGCCAGCGCGTGCCGGCGGGCCGCGGGGCGGATCCGCGCCACCCAGGGCTCCAGGCGCGCGAGGAACTCCGTGTCGTCGAGCAGCGCGTAAACGAGGTCCCGGAGCGCGCGCTCGAAGTCCTCCTCGGGTTCCAGCCACGACGTGTGCAGCTTCGCTTCCCGCTCCGCCTTGATGCTCGCGGCCGCGATGCGTTCCGGGTCGGCCGGCCAGATGCCCACCAACGTCTGGAACAGCGCGTAGACGGTGTCCGATGCGGGCAGTCCTCCGCTCCGGTGTCGCGTCGCGAGTTCTGCCCAGCGCCGTGCCTCGCCGTTCCAGTCGGCGGCGACCTCCGACAGCGTCGCGATCCGCAGCCGCACGTCCTCGCTGCGCTTGGTGTCGTGGGTGGAGGTCGCGTTCAGGGTGCGGGGCCAGCGAGCGCCGCGGGTCCGGCAGAACTCGTGGAAGGCCTCCGACGAGACCCCGAACCGGGCCGGGCTGGAGCCGACCTCGCAGAGTGCGAGCAGGCGCCGGTCGCAGTAGAGCGCCGTGTCTTCGAGCCCCTTGGCCATCACCGGACCGGAGAGCTGCTGGAGGCGGGCGCGCAGCTCCCGGCTCGTGGGCGTCTGCAGTTCGCCGCCGACCGCACGCATCAGCAGCTGCAGGACCTCCGGATCGGGCGGAGGCTGGAGTCGCGTCGCGGTGTCCTCGGCCATGCGCAGGACCTCCCGGTCGTGGGGCGGTGCGCGTCCCTCGTCGTCGACGTAGGTGCGGTAGACCGGCAGCGCCACCAGCAGGGACTCGACCGCGACCCGGGCCTGGTCGGGGCGGCAGCGCACGCCGTGGTCGCGCGCCGCGTCGCCGAGCAGTCGTCCGAGCCGCTCCGCCTCGCGGGGGAACAGCTCTTCGAGCACCACTCGCTTCTTCTCCTCCAGGAGTTCGGCGAACTCCGGGCAGGCGCCGGTGCGTTCGCGGCACGTGGCGACCAACGACGCCTTGCCCGCGGGGTCGACGAACAGGTTGGTCGCGATCTCCAGGAAGTCGTAGCCGGTGGTGCCGTCGACGGGCCAGTCCTCCGGCAGGGGCTCGCCCGGCTCGAGGATCTTCTCGAACAGCAGCCAGGCGCCGGGGGCGGCCGCGCGCAGGCGCCGGGCGTAGGCGGCGGGGTCGTGGAGTCCATCGGGGTGGTCCACGCGCAGACCGTCGAGCAGGCCTTCGGCCAGCAGCTGGAGCGGCACGCGGTGCACGTCGTCGAAGACCTCGGGGTCCTCGACGCGGATCCCGGCCAGCGTGGTGATGTCGAAGAACCGCCGCCAGTTCAGGCTCTGCAGGCCGTCGCGCCAGTACTCCAGCCGGTAGTGCTGTGCGTCGAGCAGGTCCTGGACGCGGCCGCGGTGCAGCTTGATGCCGATCGAGCCGGAGTTCAGCGGCAGCCGCCGTTCGTACACTCCCAGCATCGGCGCCTTGCCCGGTTCTTCGACGACGCGGAGGTTCCCCGCTTCGATCTCGCGGGAGACCGTGTCGCCCAGGACCGGCAGGACCACGCGTCGCGCGCCGGTCGCATCGCCCCGGTCCCAGTCGATGTCGAACCACTTTGCGTAGCGGCTGCTCGCCCCGCGAGCCAGGACGTCGGCCCAGCGCGGATTGCGTTCATCGGCCGCGAGGTGGTTGGGGACGATGTCGAGCAGGACCCCGAGACCGAGTGCGCGGGCCGACTCCAGGAGGTTCCGGAACGTCGGTTCGCCGCCGCGCGCCGCGTCGATGCGGGACGGGTCGATCACGTCGTAGCCGTGTGTGCTCCCCGGTATCGCCTGGGCGCACGGCGAGAGGTAGACGTGGCTCACCCCGAGGTCGACGAGGTAGGGAAGCACGGCGCGCGCCGCTTCGAAGCCGAACTGCTCGGTGAGCTGCAGTCGGTAGGTGGCCAGGGGAGCATGCATGCCGGGGGAGGTTCGAGCCGTTGCGGTCGGATCTCCGCATGCGCCGCGTCGCAGCGCGAGGCAAGCCCCTGACTCGCCGGGTTCCGCTCCCGCCTATCGACGGCCACCGTCGGCGGGGTTCACTTCCCCGCGCACCGCACCCGCAGCTCCAGCACCTGCAGGTCGCCGCGCGCGCCGGGGATCGTCAGCGTGAGGGTGTTGCGTCCGGCTCGGAGCGGCACGTTGCGCAGCATCAGCTGGTCGATCTTCTTGCCGGCCCCCGTCCGGATCAGCTCGGCCTCGTGCAGGAAGCTGCCGACGGACGCGGTCACGAGGTCCTTGGGGCCGGAGTTCGAGTAGAGGATCTCCAGGTCGGCAGTGGCCGCGTTCTCGATCGGGATCTCCCAGCGGATCGAGCCGCTGGTGCCCTGCGGGACGAACACCGCGCGCCGACCCGAGGGATGGTCGATCGCGAGCGCTGAGCCGCGGAAGCTGGCGCTGTCGCCCGTGGTCCGGAACTCCTCGCCACGCAGCAGATCGACGGTCGCGTCCTGCTGGCGGAGCCAGGCGACCAGCGCGTTGCGGTCGGCGTTTCCGAGGCCCGAGGTGTTGCCGTGGCCGGGCCGGGTGAGCACTCCGTGGAGGTTGGCGGCGGAGCCGTCGTGGAAGTATGGCGCGGTCGCCCACACGCCGCGCAACGTCGGGGTGTCGAAGCCGTCCAGGGCTTGGAAGCGGCGCGTGCCGGAGTGGCGCTGGATCGTGCCGACGTCGTGGCGCAGGTCGAGGCGGCTGTCGGTGCGGCCGGGGCCCGTGTGACACTGCGCGCAGCCGAGCCGGTCGAACACCGCTCCGCCGGCCTTGGCCTGCGCGGTCATCGTGCCGTCGGTGCGGCGGAACGGACTCGGCGGCGCGTGCTCCAGGCTCGCGACGTAGGCGGCGAGCGCGTCGAGCTCCGGCGACAGGCCGGCCTTCGGATCGCCGAGCGGATCCATGCGGGTGCCGGTGCGCCATTGCGTGCTGCTGAGGAAGCCCAGGCCGGCGAAGCCGCTGCGGATGTCGTTCTCGAAGTCCTGGATCTCGTCGAAGTTGCCGGTCCAGTGCACCGGTCCGCCGCCGGCGGTGCGGCCGCCGCGCAGCGAGGTGGTGTTGCGGAAGCCCTCGCCGCGCTGGGTGAAGTCCCAGACGCGGGCATCCTGGCCGCCGTCGAGGTGGCAGGTCGCGCAGGTCTGGTAGCCTTCGAAGGCCATGCGGGGATCGGCGGCGTCGTAGAACACCCGCTTGCCGAGCAGGACCTGCGGCGACAGGGGCTCGGCGACCGGCCAGGCGACGGTGCCCAGCAGGTTGGCCGAGGTATCGGTCGCGTCGAGCAGTGCGGCGACGTCGTAGATCGACACGCCGCGGCCGAGGAAGTTCAGCACGACCAGGCGGCCGTGGCCGTCGACCTGCAGAGCCTGCGGCGCGAGGCCGGTCGCCAGGCTGGCGAGGGTCTCGCCCGACGCCGTGTCGCGTACGTCCACGCGGTGGATGCCCTGCAGCGTCACGAACACCAGGTCGCCGAGCGGGCTGTAGGCGACCGCGCTCGGCGAGTCGGCGTCGTTGAGGTCGATGCGCCCCGGCTTGTCCTCGCGACCGGTTGCCAGGTCGAGCCGGCAGACGATCGGTCGCACGGTGTTGTCGTGGGTGAGCGGCTGGCCGTCGCGGAGGATGCCACGGTCGGTGTTGTCCTTCTTGGCCGGCACGCGGGCCTCGCTGCCGTCCGGACTGATCGCGACGGCGCGCAGCAGGTTCGGGATGCCGCGGCCGCTGTCCGGCGTGTCGGGGCCCGGGTCGTCGGCGAGGCCGAAGATGCCGTTCAGGGTCAGGCTCGCGGCGTCGAGGTCGAGGACCTGACCTTCGGTGGCGGTCGAGAGCAGCCGCGTGACCAGGACCTGACGCGAGTCGGCGCTGACCGCGATGCCGCGCGGCGTGCCGCCGACGTCGAGCGAGGCGACGATCTGGCGGGTGCTCGGATCGAGTTTCACGATCCGGCCCAGTGCCTCGAGCGCGACGAAGCAGGCCGAGCCGTCGGGCGCGAATGCCAGCCCGGCCGGCTGCGAGGCGTAGGGCAGCCGGATCGTCGCGACCACCACGTGGTCGAAGGTCCGCACCACCGACAGGTCGTGGGAGTCGCGGTTGGCGACCCACACCTCGCCGCGCCGCGGCGCCGGGGCCAGGGCGACGGGGTGTTTGCCGACCTCGATGACCTGCAAGGGCGACCTGGTCGGCAGGTCGATCACCGTCACGGTGTGGCCATCGGCCTGCACCGCCCAGGCGCGCTGCGTGGTGTCGTCGACGTGCAGTCCACTGCTGGAGGTCGGTCGGTCCGGCGTGGTGGCCCGGTGGACGATCTGCGTGACCGCGCACGAACGGTTGCCCGGCGCCGGCGCGGTGAGGCCGAGTTCGTCGATGTCGGGGCCCGGCGTGCCGGCGTCGGCGACCAGCTCGAGGGCGTTGGTACCGGCCAGCAGCGTCACGTTCGTCACGTGCACGGTCCGCCAGAGCCCCGCGCTGGCGGGAGCGGGCAACGTGATCGTTCCGGTCCTGGCACCGTTGACGTACAGGGCCAGCGTGCACGAGGCGCCGGTCCGCGATCCGTAGCGGATCGCCAGCGCGTGGTCGCCGGGGTTCGGCACGTGGAGGCTGAAGCCCAGCGAGACGTTGCGACCGGTGGTGGAGCCGGGGAACGCGGCGTGGCCGGCGCCGTGGTAGCCGGGATTGGTCGTGGAGATGGCGACGCCGCCGCTGTGCGCGCCGTGCTCGGCCTCGAACAGGATCGCCGCGGAATCCGCGACCGTCAGGTCGTCGACGTTCGGGCCGACGGTGCCCGCGTCGGCCACCAACGCGATCTCGTTGCGTCCACCGTCGAGCACGACGCCGGGCACGGCGAGCGAGTCCCATCGGGTCCACGAGCCGCTGGCTGCGAATTCCAGGGTCTGGATGCGGCTGCCGTTGACCCACAGGCCGAGGCTGCGGGGAGTGGCGCCACCGTTGGCAAAGCGGATCGTCAGCTCGGTCGCTCCGCCCGCGCTCTCGACCGCGAAGGTCGTCCGCACCGAGCTGCCCTGGTCGCCCGGATAGTCGACGAACGAGGCGCCGCGGTAGCCGGCGTTGTTGATCGCGGTCACGCAGCCGCCGGCGAGCGCGGCGTGCTCGGCCTGGTGGGTCGCGACGATGCGGTCGGTGACCGTGACCTCCACCGGGAAGCGTCCGGGGTTCGCGTAGCCGTGCGAGGCAAACGGACCACGGGCGCGCGGCGATCCGTCGCCGAAGTCCCAGGAGTAATCGAAGCGCTCGGTGTCGGGGAACGTGATCCGGAACGCTGCCTGGCTGCCGACCGGGCTGGGGGTCAGCGGGTCGATCCGGCAGTCGGGGTCTCCGAGGTCGGAGCCGGTGCGGAAGGTCGCGTGCCAGGTCGCGGTCAGCGTGTTGCCGACCAGGTCGGCGATCCCGCCGGCGGGAGCGATCACCTCGTACGTCGTGTGCGGCCGCAGCGTGGCGTCCGGCCAGAACGAGACCACCGTCTGCGACACGCCGTAGCGGCCGGGTAGCGCCGCGCCGCCGAGCGGGCGGACCATCAGGCTCTGCGCGTCGACCGTTGCCAGCTCGATCTGGTCGTCGAACGACAGAGCGATGCGGGAGGTAGGGGGTTGGCCGACCGCGCCGTTCGCGGGATTGGCGTAGACCACCGTAGGTGCGGCGGTGTCCGGTGCGATCGCGACCGGGGCCAGGAACGAGCCCTGCTCGCCGGCTGCCTGGTCGTCGCCAAGCACCAGCAGGTTGCCGATCGGCATCGGAAACTGGTCGTCGGTGTCGGGATTGGGGCGCGCCGCGACATGGCCGATCTGCTGCAGCGCGTTGGGGTCGTCGATTTCGTACTCGAGCACGCCGCCGATGCCGCCCGCCGACCGGCGCAGCGAACCCAGATAGAGATGGCCGTTGCCGAACGCGAGGTACTCGCTCCGTGGGGTCGCGAAGCTGCCGAGCAGCGTGATCGAGCGCGGATCGCTGGTGACGTCGAAGGTGCGGAGCGGTGACTGCAGGTAGGCCGCGCCGCCGAAGAACCCGCCCATGTAGGAACTCGTGCCGGTGGTCGGCCGGTGCGAGTCGAGGACGACCGGATCGTCGGGGTCGCCGATGTCCAGGGTGACGACGCCCGCCGATTCCTTCGGCGTGGTGACGACTAGCAGATTGCCGAGCGCCCAGAGCGGACCGGCGCTGATCCCGCCGAGCGCCGCCGTAGTGATCCGGCGGACGACCCGCGGATTGGCCGGATCGGCCGCGTCGACCACGTGGATACCTGTGTTGGTACCTCCGACCCACACGTAGCGGCCCTGCCAGCTCAATCCCCATACGGCTTCGGTGTTGTCGCCGTAGTTGATGCCGGGCAGCTGCAGTGCGTTCCTCAGCTGCGGCGCGCGGGCATCGGTGATGTCCCAGAAGTCGATACCGCGTCCCGAGATGGTGACCGCATGGAGGCGGTGGCCGCCCCGACCATCGGGGTAGCGCGCGAACGAGACCTGATGGCCTTCGGCCTCGCCTGCATTGTGGGGACTGTCCATCGCGGCGACCTGGGCCGGCGCGTAGGGATCCGAGATGTCCCAGATCTCCTGGTGCCCATTGCCGCTGATGAACAGGTAACCATCCACGACGCACGATTGGTTGTGATGGACACCGAGGCTCAGGTCGGGGCCGATCTGCCGATACAGCTCCTGGGCTGCATAGCCGCGGTTCGGGATCGTGCCGGACTGCGCGGACGTCTTTGGGCAGCAGGTCGAGGCGGACGCGAGGGCCAGCGCCAGCAGGATCCGATCGGGAGAGGTCATCGGCATCCATCGTAGACGGATGGCAATGTCGTCGCGCCCGGTGGTTAACCGGTCGAGTCGACCCATGTGGAGAGATCGGTCGCTCGTGTCGGATTCGTCGAGGTGTGCGCGTGTCCCCGCGATGGGGGCGGAATTGCCGGCCCTGGCGGTCGCGATGTGCGGCATGCTGTCAGCACGACTTCGTCCCCCGGCCGCGCGGTCGTCGCGGCTGCCAGGTAAACACCATGCAGAAGTTCGCCTGCCTCGCTCTCCCCGTCTTCTTCGCTGCCGGCCTCGGCGCCCAGAGTCCGGTCATCGGCATCTGGAAGTTCGACGAGACCACCGGTCTCAGCGCGGCCGACTCCGGCCCGCTCGGCAACAGCGGCAACCTCGTAAACTTCTTCAACGATCCGGCGCAGTGGGTGCCCGGCCGGTTCGGCAATGCTCTGCAGTTCGACGGCACCGCCAACTACGTCGACCTGCCGGTCGGCAATGGCATTCCGTACTACGACGGCCTCGGCGCCTCGTTCTCGATCGCGTTCTGGGTCAATGGCCAGCCGCAGGAGGACGACCGCTTCGTGGCGCTGAGTTCTTCGACCGCCAACGAACCGATCTTCTCGCTCGGATCGGGCCGCAACAGCCAGAGCAACCAGGGTTCGCTGCAGCTGTTCCTGCGCAACGACCAGAACCGCAACATCGAGCGCTATTCCGACGGCGTGATCCTCGACGGCACCTGGCACCACGTCTGCTACACCGAGACCTCGGGGGCCGGCCGGCTCTACATCGACGGCGTCCAGGACACCGCGAGCTTCGACCTGCGCGGCATCGCCACCAATTACAGCGCGTACGGCACGTTCACCTTCGACCAGCTGACCATCGGAGCGATCACCCGTCAGAGTCCCTGCTGTCACTTCACCGGTGAACTCGACGAGGTCCATGTGTTCGGCTTCGCGGTCAGCCAGGCCGACGTGATGACGCTGATGAACGGCGGTGCGCTCGGCACCTGCCGCGGCAGCATCGGTTCCTACGGCGTCGGGTGTGGCCCCGGTCCGCTCGACCTGTTCACCAGCGGTTCGCCGGTGATCGGGGGGCCGGGCCTGAGCTTCTCGGCGCTCGGTGGCTCCCCCAATGCCTCGCTGCTGCTGTGCATCGGCATCGGACCGATGGCGCCGCTGGACCTCGCCGCGGTCGGCATCCCGGGCTGCACCCTCTACCAGCCTTCCGGCAGCTGCATCCCGGTCGGCAGCCTCAATGCCTTCGGATCCAACACCGGCGTTCCGCTCAGCGTTCCGAATGCGCCGGGTCTGGCCTGCGTGCGCGCCGGCTTCCAGTTCATCGCGCTCGGCGCCAACGGGCCGGAGCTGAGCAACGCAGGCGTGGTCGTGTTCGGCATGTGAGTGCGCCGGACCGCGCGGTCCGGACCGTCACTCCTCGCGGAAGGTCGCCCGCCACACGTTGGTGAACCGCGCGACTTCCAGCGGTTGCAGGATCAGTGCCTGCACCGCGACCGCCGTGCCGACCAGCGTCCGGTCGTCCGGCACCGGGATCGTCCATCCCGTGTGGCCCGCCGCTCCCGACAGGGCGAGCGGCTGCAGCGCGACGGTGGTCGAGGGATCCAGGCCGAGGATCCCGAGCGGCGCGATCCGCGTGTTGCCGATGCTTGGCGCGACCAGTGGGATCGCGGTGCCGAAGCCAGGGGCAGCCCCGGCGCGGTGGCCGATCTGCAGGACCCAGTCGCGACCGATCGCGGGCTCCTCCGCGGCGTCGACCTGGCGGTACTGGCCGAACCACAGGCCCGCAGCCGCGTTGCCCACGATGCTCGAACGCGGCAACAGCACGTCGTCGTCGCCGTCGCGGTCCAGGTCGGTGACCACCACGCGGTTGGCGCCCAGGGTTGGCGCCGGGAGCAGTGAGGGTGACAGCGGGCTGAAGCCTGCCGCTCCGTCGTTGACCAGCAGGATCTGGGCTGCACCGGTCGAGAGCAGCAGGTCGCGGTCGCCATCGCGGTCGAAGTCGAGCGAGGCGAGGTGCGCGCCGGCGGCCGTGCCGAGCGCGGGCAGGTCGGCGCTGCGGTCGGTGAAGCGTCCCTGGCCGTCATTGATCAGGAGCGAGGGCGGACCGAGTGCGTTGGTCACCGCGATGTCGACCGCGCCGTCGCCGTTGAGGTCGACCGCCACCAGGTCCACCACGTAGACCTCGACGTCGGGCAGCTGGCTCGCGCTGACGTCGGTGAACTGGCCCGCCCCGTCGTTGAGGTGCAGCTTGATGCGGCCGATCGGGCCCTGTCCCGGTCGTGAACTCGGCCAGCTCCCGAACAGCAGGTCCTGATCACCGTCGCCGTCGACGTCCGCGGTGACCGCCACCTCGGTGATCTGGTTGTCCGGAGTCAGCCTGCTCGAAGCGTCGACGAACCGGCCGCTGCCGTCGTTGAGCAGCAGCACGTTCGGCTCGGCCTGTCGCGGCAGCACGACGTCGAGGTCGCCGTCGCCGTCCAGGTCCGCAGCGGCCCCGCGGCCGTTCGACGCGACGCCGGGCGGCGTCCTGTTGCCGCCGAACTCCAGGTTGCCGGCCCCGTCGTTGCGCCACAGGCCACCCGAGAAGGTCAGCAGCACGTCCGCGGCCCCGTCGCCGTCGAAGTCGCCGGCGAGGAGCTGCACCGCGCCGGTGGCCAGGTTGCGGCGCCCGGCGACGTCTTCGGTGAACCGGCCGGTGCCGTCGTTGCGGAACACGAACAGGGCGTTGGGTACGCCGATGCCGTGGGCGACGACCTCGGGCGCCGCGTCGCCGTCGAGATCGACCGCGGTCGCGGTGACCGGAATCACGCCGATGGGCAGGGGCAGGCTGCGGTCCGCGTAGCTGCGGAACGGCTGTTGGGCGGCGAGGGGAACGAGGGCCAGTAGGGCCGGTGCGAGTTGCTGGAACATGGCGGGTCTCGGAGCTTCGGGGGCGATGCGTCTGCACCGGGCCGGCCGCCCCGTGCCCGAGAATCCGTCGCCGGATGCCGATGTCCCGCGAGGCGCGACTCAGCGGCCGGATGCGGCGGGGGCCGCGAGGCGGATGGTCTGCTCCGTGGCGCGCTCCGCATCGACCCGCTCTGGAGCGCTCGAGGCACCTGATTCCGGATCGACGATCCGCAGGTCGGCAGGCCCGTGGTGTTGCCAGCGTGCGTGGCCGTGTTCGTCGGTGACCAGGTAGTCCGGCAGGGTCGCCCCGTCGAGGAAGACCTGGAGCAGCCGGCTCGCGCAGGGCTGGCCGTCGGGGTCGACGATCCGCAGCGTGGCCCGTGGTCCGCCGAGGTGCACGTTCCAGTGGTGCTCGGCGCCTGCGGTGACGGAGCGGGTCATCAGATCGACCTCGGCAGGCGCCTGGCTGTCGGGTGGGTACAGCTCCAGCACGTATTGCCCCGCCGGCACGTGGGAAGCCACGAAGCGACCTTCGGCATCGAGCGGCGCGCCGACCCGCCACGCGGGCAGGCTGGTGGTGGCGAACGGGTGACCGGCCGGGAAGCGGGCCGCCAGCGCGATGCGGGAGCCGGGCGGCGGAACCTCACCGTGCACCCTGACCGATCCCTCGACCTGCGCAGGGTGGAGCGCTGCGGTGGGCAGGAGCAGGGTCTCCTCGGCGTCGGGTGCCCAGGGCAGGTCGACCTCGCCGAGCGGCGGCTCGAGCACCGCGGGGCGCGGGATCCCGTCGTGGGCTTCGAGCATCGCCACGAGTCGCAGCACCCAGGTGCCGCCACCGAGCGAGGCGACCTGGAATCCACCGTCGCCATCCGGGGCGAGGCTGGTGAACTCCTGCGGACCGCCGCGGACCCGGGTCGCCTGGAGGCTCGGGGTCCAGGCGGCGAACCGGTCCGCGTCGCGGAGCGCGATGCGCGCGGTGCTCGGCGCGTCGAGGACGACCTCGAGCGATTCGCCCGGTGCGTCGACGACCAGCCGTTCGCCGGAGCCGTCGGGCCGGGTGATGCGGAGGCCGAACCGTTGCGACATGGACGGCACCTGCAGCGTGACCGTTCCCGCTGCGGAGGTGAAGCTGCCGTCGATCCGCGCCGGCGCGTCGTCAGCACCGCGTTGCCAGGCTTCCGCGACCAGGCCGAGTGGCGGCTCGTCACCGGGAGCGAGACGCAGGACCTCGACCCAAAGGCCGCGCGTCGGCGGCTCGTCGTCCGCCGTACGGATCCGGACCGTCAGAGGTCGCGACGGTTCGAGGCGGACGGTGAACTCGCTGCCGGCGTCGTCCTGCGTGAAGCGGACCGCACCGCTCGGCTGCCAGTCGGCGAGAGCGGGCATGATCCACACCGCGCGGCGGCCCGGCGGCACGCCTGCGACCTCGAGCAGGCCGCCCGGTACCTGCGCGGTGCCACGGCTGCGCGCGCCGTGCCAGTCGTCGTGGTCGCCGGGGACACCGGCGATGCGCGGATCGCGACCGACGTTCCAGGCGAACGACTCGACGGGCAGGCCGGTGCGCGCATCGACGACCCGCAGCGTCCACGGTGGGTGCGGCGAGCCGGTCGACTCGTCGTCCCCGGCGGGTGCCGTCTGCCGTGCGGTGGTGGTGGCCGGTGCGCGCGGTGCGACGCGGAGGTCGAACGGGCGCGCGTCGGCGGGCCGGATCCGCGGCGTGCTCGCGGCGACGAAGCGGGTGTCGGCGAGCGCCAGCGGCAGGGATTCCTCGGCCGACCACACGCCGTCGAACGTCACCTCGCCGTCGCGGTCGCTGACGGCGGTCCACAGCGTCTGCCGTTCGGTTGCGGCGGGCGACGAAGTGCTGCCCGGCAACGTCGGCGCGCGCGCCAGGGAACCGCGAGCTCCGAGGATCAGATGGGCGCCCCGGACCGGATGGCCGAGTTCGTCGCGGACCACGCCGGCGACCGTGTGGCCGAGCGGCAGGTCGATGTCACCCAGGTCGCGCGTGCGCCCGGGCACCAGCAGTTGGCGCGGATCGAAGCCGGGCAGGCAGCGTGCGGCGGCCCACTGCGCGGTCGCCGAGGGGCGGCCCGTGGCGCGGATCTCGAGCTCGACCTGATGGATGCGCGGCACCGCGAAGTGCAGCGCGAAGCTGCCGTCGCCGCGGCTCGTGGCGCGCTCGTCGAGCCCGGCGTCGGCGTCCGGATAGAGGGCGGCCAGATCGTCGGTCGCTCGACTCGTCACGTGGATCTCGGCACCGGCGACCGGTGCACCTCCGGCGGTGGAGTCGACCAGCCGGCCGACCAACCGGACGTGGCCGGGCGGCGGCTCGGGATCGGGAGTCGGTGCGGTGACTCGATCGCGGAGCGTGGGGGCGCGCGTGTCGGCCGCCGCGCGATCGGGGCCGGTGGTGGCGCCTCGCTCCCGGCCGACGTCGGCCGTGCGCTGCGGTCGACCGGGAGCGTCTTCGGCGAGGAGTTGCCACACGAGCGGCGCGGCGAGCAGGATCGCGAGGGCGAACAGCAGGCCGCGCGCGGCGAGGGGGCCACCGTGGAGGCCGGTCGGGAGCGGGCTCCAGTCCGGCGCGCGTTCCGCCGCGCGACGCAGCACCCGCGCGCGCACCTCGTCGAGTGCCGTAACCGGATCGGGCCCGACCGCGAGGGCCGCCGGTGCGGAACCAGCCGGCAGGCCGCGGCGCAGGTGCTCCAGCCCGCGACGCAGTTGGCTGCGGACCGTCGCGGGCCGACGTCCGAGCCGTTCGGCGATCGCACCCGGGCCGAGGTCCTCGCCGAGACGGAGTTCGACGGTGGCGCGGTACGGCTGCGGAATGCCGCGGATCATCGTCGCGAGGCGCTCGGTGAACTCGCCGGACTCCGCGACGCTCGTCGGCTGCGGGTGGTGGTCCTCCGGCTCGGGGCCGGTCGGGTCCAGGGCCTGGACCGGCCGTCGGGTGGCCCGGCGGACCCGGCGGCAGCGGTTGACCAGGATGCCGAGGGCCCACGGCGCCACTGCACGCGTGTCGTCGAACCGCGCCGCGTCGTCGATCAGCGCCAGGAAGGTGTCCTGCACCGCGTCGTCGGCGGCCGCGCCGTCGCGCAGCAGGTGCCCCGCGACGCGGTGGAGTTCGGGTGCCAGCGCGTCGAACACCGCGGCGAGGGCTTGCGGGTCACCGGTCCTGCGGTAGCGGCGGTACTGTCGATCGGGGGAGGACACGGGCGGGCTGCAACCTGGGGGCTCGAGTGTGCCAGGAAATCGCGGCGACGCGGGGCCTGGTCTGGCACGATCGGGTCCAGGGCCGCCTGGGAGGGCTGACCGGTTCGACTGCACGACTCCATGCGCATTCCAGGCACCCTGCTTCTCCTGCTGGCGACGGTCCTGCCGGCTCAGGACGTAGACCTCCCGCAGCTCGAGAATGCCCGCCCGCTGGTCCACCCGAGTGCGCGCGGCCAGTTGCGAGGACTCACCGCGGTGCTGGCGGTGACCGCCGAGGAAGACGGTCCGGTCGCGGGTGCGACGGCGGTGGTGAACTACCTCGCGCGGCTGATGGAGTCGGCGGGTGCCGGAGTCGCGGTGGTGGGAACCCCAGTGCGCCAGGAGCCGCTCGCCGACCTCGCGGCGCAGTCCGGCGCGGCGCTGGTGTTGGAGATCGGCTGCGTCGGCGAAGGGATGACGTGGGTCGGCTTGCCCGCGGCCGGCGAGCAGCGTCGTGAGGCCGAGGTGCTCCAGCGCTCGCTCGCCGACCTGCTGTTCGGGGCGAAGCTGTGCGAGCATGTCGAGTCCTTCGAGGACGACGCGCCTGCGGTGCCGACTCTGCGCTTGTGGCTGGTGGACCCCGGCTCTGCTCCGGGCGCTCACCGCGAGCCGACCCACGAGCTGCTGCGCTGCGTGGTGGCCTGGTGGACCATGCATGGGCGTGCCGCGTCGGAACTCGCGAAGGAGCATGCCGCAGCCCGGCCCGGGGAACGGACCGACAGCGTCGATCCACTGTGGCCGCTCGACCGTCCACCCGCGACGGACGCCGAGGTCGCGGCCTTCCTGACCAACTGGCGCCGCGCCGGCCCGGTCGATGGGACGCAGGTGTGGCTCGACGTGACGGTCACCAGGACCGACAAGGGCTGGGTGCTGGCCGGCTCCACCGAGCTGCCGCTGTTCGAACGGGCGGTGCGGCGCGCGCTCGCCGGCGTGGGGGTGGAGATCGCACGCGGCCGCCTGCGTGAGCTTCCCGACCACGCACGCCTCGGCTGCGAGCCGTTCGGCGTGGTCACCGCGGCGGCGGCACAGACCTGGAGCCGGCCCGGGCGGGCGACCGGACTGCGGCGCGCCGATCCGGCGGGGCAGGGCGAGGAGACCGATCTGTTGCAGGGCGAGCCGGTGTGGCTGCTCGACCGCGAGGCGGGCAGCCTCTTGGTGCACGCCGCCTCGGGCTACCTCGGTTGGGTGCGCGAGGACGCGGTCGAGCCCGTGTCGCTGGAGCGCTTCCGGGAGCTGCTGGCGACCGACGGCGGCAACCCGCGCGGCGAGCTGGTGGCCCGGCGCGCGCTCGCGCGGCTCGGCACGCCCTATCTCTACGGTGGCCGCAGCGCGACCGGCATCGACTGCTCGGGGCTGGTGGGCACTGCGTGGAGCAGCGAAGAGGTGTTCCTGCCGCGCGATGCGCGCACCCAGATCCTGGCGGGGCAGTTGGTCGCGACGGCGCAGAACCGCCTGCCGCTGGAGCCCGGCGACCTGCTGTTCTTCGCCAGTTCCACCGGACGGATCAGCCATGTCGGCATGTCGCTCGGCGGGATGCGCTTCGTGCACGCCACGCCGCCGGAGGTGACGGTCGGCAGTCTGGATCCGGACGATGCGTTCTACACTTCGGTGGCCGAGCGCTTCGTGCTGGCGAAGCGGCCGGGGCGGTGAGCGGATGACGCGGGGTCCGGTCACCACCCGCCGACGGCTCGGCGACCGCGTCCGCTCGCGCGGAGCCCGGCGCGGCCTGCTGTTGGTGGGCGCGTTGTTCGGGCTGATCTGCCTGGTGTTCGACGGGCTCGCGCTCGGGCAGATCGTGGCCGGTCTCGATGCTCAGTGGCGGTTCGTGCCGGTGCCGGCGACGGTGCTGCAGAGCGAGGTCACGACGCGGAGCTCGACCTCGGGCGGGCGGACCTCGACGACCTACACGGCTCGCGTGGCGTATCGCTACGAGATCGATGGGCAGGTCCTGGTCGGCGATCGCGTGAGCTACGTCGAGTGGGGGGCGAACAACTGGGAGATCGCGCAAGAGACCGAAGCGATGTTCCCCCTCGGCGCGGAGGTCACCGCTTGGGTCGATCCGGTCGATCCGGAGCAGGCGGTGTTGGTCCCGGGCGTGGAGCGGTTTCCATTCCTGGTGCTGCTGTTCCTGCTGCCGTTCCACGCGGTCGGTCTGGCCGGACTCACCTGGCGCACGCCGCCACGTGGCGACGTCGCGCGGCTGCTCGCGCGGATCACGCTCTACGACGACGGTGTCGGACGCACCGTGCTGCGCTTGCCGGGACTCTCGCCGTGGTTCACCGGTCTGATCGTGTTCGGGTGCAGCAGCACGGTGGCCGCGCTGGTCCTCGGGGTCGCGGGGTTGTTCTGGACCGGGTCCGACCTCTTCCTCGGCGTGGTCGGTGGCCTGCTCGGCCTGGCGCTCTTGGTCGCGCTGCCGGTGTGGTGGTTCGGTCGCGGCCCGCGGCGCCTGGTGATGTTCGACGACGGCGGTGGGCAGCTGCTCGTCGGTGGCCTCGCGGAGCAGGACCCGGGGGTCGCGGTCGTGCCCTACGCTGCGGTCCGCAACGTCACCGTGGAGGAGGGGGCCGCCGCGTCGGTGGTCGGCGACACCCTATACCGGCATCGGATCGCGGTGTTGGGGGAAGGGCCGGAGCCGACCTACCTGCCGTCGTTCTCCGGATGGAAGGAAGACGGCGAGCGCTTGGCGGCCTGGGTGCGCGAGCGGGTGGGCTCGACGCGCGCGGTGGGTGAAGACGAAGCGGGCGGCGGGTGATCGTCGACGCGGCCACTCGCAGTCGCCGCACGTTCCGCGATTCGTGCCGAAACTGTCGTGGCTGTTGCCGGCACCAACCACGAAATACCACTAGGCCATTTTGGATGTTTGATTCGAACTCGGCGCGAATGCAGGTCGTCCTAGTGATTACTGGGGTGGTCCTGGCTGGGTGTTCCGACGCCGCGGAGAAGGTGTCGGGCGACACCGGGAGCGAGCCGGTCGCGGCATTCAGCCCGCCGATAAGGACCTACATGCGGAGCATTCATGACATGCTTGCTACGGATCTGAAGCAGCTCGCTTCTGAGTCAGGCAGGATTCCGACATACTCAGAAGCTATGGCGTCGTTGTGCCGACGTGAACCGGATAACGAGGCGCGCTTGGTTCTGCATGAGTACATTGAGATTGTGCCTCTAGAGAGCCCCGAGCTTGCCTACTGCATGATCTACTATGGTGGTCGGGCATCTCAGGGTGAGGTGAACACGCTCGGACCCTACTTCATCCGCAGTGGGGAGATCGATAGATCAGCGGTGAGATCGCATACCCTCTCGTTGCGAGGCTCGGACCTTGTGCTGAAGACTCGCTGAGTCGAGTCTGGAATCCACGACGCCGAGTTGGACCCGCGCGGGCCGGTGACGGTCCACGCCGCTTACCTACCCACGACGACCCAGACGCCGTTCGTCAGGGCGAGCAGGTTGGCGAAGCCTCCGGCCGGATCGAGGACCGCGGCCTGGGTGACGAAGGCGCCGCCGGCCAGCGTCGGGGTCGCCGGTACCGGCAGAGCCAACGCGACCTGGCCCGCGGCGTCGGTGGTCAGCGGCGGCACGGCGACCGCGGTCCCGGGCTGCAGCAGGATCGAGCAGGGGCCGGGATTGAAGACCGGCGGCGAGAACGACACCAGCAGTGCGGCGGCGGCCGATGGACGAGCCATGGTGATGCGCAGGTCGAAGTCCGGGGTGTCCAGGCGCGGGTAGCGGTTCGCAAGGAGGCGGGGCTCGCCCAGCGAGCCGACGCAGCCCTCGCCGATCGCCGCGGCCCAGGAGGCGGTGAAGGGCGCGGTCAGGGCCCAGAGGCCCGCCTCCTCCTGGTGGCCACGCAGCAGCAGGTTCCGCGTCGCGGGCTCCCAGGCGAGTTGCATCGAGAAGAGGAACGGCGGGAGCGGGTCGATGAAGGGCTGACTCCACACGCCGCTGCCGTCGCGGACCCACTGCTCCGCGTCGAGGACCAGCACCTCGGTGTCCAGGTCGGGGTGGCTACCGAACGACAGCACCTCGGAGCCGGTGTGCGGGGCGTTCTGCGCGGTCCAGTCGGTACCGTTCCAGTCCCAGACCTCGAGGCGATTGCTGCGCGTTGAGCGGCCGGCGAGCAGGACCCGGCCGGAGCTCGCGTCGGTGGTCATCCCGGGGCGCGACATCGGCGGTGGGGAGTGCAGCGGCTGCAGTCGGGACCAGCTGCGCCCGTCCCAGCTCCAGGTCTCGTCGGTCCAGCCACCGGCCTGGGTGTAGCCGCCGAACAGCAGCACGCGTTGGCCGAGCGGGTCCCAGTGGGCGGCGGCGGAGACGCGTGCGGGGGGGCCGCTGGCCGTCGCGAGGCGCCAGGCGCTGGTGGTCCGGTCGTAGAGCCAGGTCTCGCCGTTCCACTGGCTCGCGCCGTCGGAGCCGCCGAACACCACCAGGTCGTCGCGCACCGGATCCATCGCCAGGGCGAACCGGTCACGCTGGAATCCGGCGCTGTTCAGGGGTTCGCGGGTCCAGCCCCGGCTGCCGCCGTAGTGGACCTCGGCGGCAGCCGAGATCGGATCGAAGTGGACCATCGCCACGTCGCCGCGCAGCAGGTCGGTGGTCAGCTGGCCCTGGTTGCGGGGTGCGGTGCGGGCCCATTCCTCGCGGAGCAGCGTGCCGTCCCAGGACAGGATGCGGACCTCGTCCTCGACCATCCCGCCGGCGAGCTCGTACAGCAGCATCCGCTGCCGGTTCGGATCGAAGGCCAGCGCCTGGGCGCGCAGGCCGGGCTGGATCGCCTGGGTCCAACGGTTGCCGTCCCACTCCCAGAGGCCGTCGCTCACCAACAGCGTCCGGCCGCGGAGCGGATCGTCGGCCATCGGCGGGTAGAGGAACGGCAGGGGTGCAGGGCGCGGACTGGTCGTCGCGGCCATCGCCCAGTCGGTGCCGTTCCAGGTCCAGGTGTCGTCGAGCGTGTTGCCCTGCGGGTCGGTGCCGCCGAAGAGCACCACGCCGACCCGCGTCGAGTCCGGGCCCAGGCAGAACGAGAAGCGCGGCGTCGGGGTGCGGGCGGTGGTCGCCCGGGTCCACGAGGTCCCGTCCCAGTGCCAGGTCTCTAGCGGGTTCGCGGCGGATCGCGTGCCGCGGCACGTCATGATCTGGCGGCGCGCAGGGTCCCACACCAGGGCTCCGGGGCCGCCGATCCCGAACGCCGGGTCGACGCCGTGGTCGGTCACTCGGATGCCGTCCCACTCCAGCGTCTCGCCGTTCGGGCCGGTCTGGACCAGGATCCGGCGGAGCGGGTCGTAGGCGACGTTGGTCGACTTGCTGGTCAGGTCGCCGGGGAGCCGGTGCAGGCCGCTCGAGGTGAATCCCCAGAAGCCGGACGACTGCTGGATCCGGCTGCCGCCCCAGCCCTGGTACTGGAAGTAGCCGCCGAACAGGACCGGCTTGCCGAGGTCGGCGTCGAACCACATCGCCGGCAGGGTGCGTTGGTTCATCTCGTCGAGCGGCGTGGCGCGTTGGGTCTGCGCGGTGGCCGGGGCCAGCGTCGTGGCGAGGCAGACTGCGGCGGCGAGGAGGCGGTGGAGCGGGATGTCCATGGCGGGTTCGGGCTGAATCGGCGATCTGTTCGCAGGCTGCAGGGCACCTACCGTGCCGGTGGCTGGACCAGGCTCGGATCGTTGCGTTCAGGGTGCGCGTGGTGGGTGAGCGTCACGGCTCCGGAACGGCTTTCCGCCGATCGCACGCCGCGCTCGTGGCGACACGGGGGTGTCTGGAAAGATGGACCCGTGGACCCGTGGACTCGGGCGAAGACGACGCGCGCGGCGGGTGATCGGCGAGGGCGACGAAGGGTCCGTCAGGCCCGACTCAGAGTCGGATCCGCAGCGGCGCGCGGCCGGGTTGCCAGTCGAACTCGCGGCTGAGGTGGATCACTTCGAAGCGCAGCTCCCTCCATACCCAGTGCGCGGACGTCATGATCGAGAACTGGAGTCGGCCGGTCCTCGGCGGGTCCTCGGGAAACCCCGTCGGGTACTCGATCGCGCGGAAGGTGGTGGGTTCCCGCGGCTCTCGCACCAGGCGTTCCGATGTCGTGGACCTCGCCTGCACGTAACCGAGCACGGCAGCCACCGATGGAGTGACGATCAGCAACGCGAGCAGCCGGCGCTCGAGAGACGTGAACCGACTACGGAACTCGACTTCCATCGTCGGGCGAGGATTGCCCTGCAATTCGTACAGCCGGTGCCTGGCACCGGTCGGACGGCTTCCACTGCACGAGCACCGATCGGGAACGCGTGATCGATCACTGGTTCAGCGCGAGACTCTCCCGTCTCCTCCCTCCGCGAATCTGTCGTAGTTGGTGCCTGGCACCAACCACGACACAAGTCAGAACAGCACGGTGCGGGTGGTCACGCCGCTGAGGCGCAGCTGGGTACCTTCGACGAACACCGCCTGCGCGGTCAGAGGCACGCCGAGGATGCGTGGGTCGAGGGGGATGGTGAGTGCCAGGTCGAAGGGCGAGCCGTCGCCGGGGACGGGGCCGGGGGGCGCGACCAGGATGGTCTTCGTCGGGTCGACGCGGAGCGTGCCGAGGCCGGGGAGTGCGAGGGGGGCGGTCGGTGGCGCTGCTTGCAGGACCACTGCCGCCGTGACCGGTGCGGGCGCGAAGGCGCGGAGGCGTAGCGGGAAGGCCTGGCCGGTGCGCGCCAGCCGCGGCATCCACAGGTCGCGGCGGTGGTGGAGGAACATTCCGGACTCGGCGGCGAGGTCGAGGTCGCCGTCGTCGTCCACGTCGGCGAACACGGCGCGGCGGCCGACCAGTTGGCCGTCGAACCAGGTGCCGGCAGGCGGCGCCGAGAAATTGCCCGCGCCGCCGTTCAGCGCGACCAGCGCGATGCCGAACCTGCTGGTGCCGCCACCGACGCGCAGCGTCAGCGCATCGAGGTCGCCGTCCTCGTCCAGGTCGACCAGCCAAGCCTGCTGGCAGGCACCTGTGGGCTGCGCCGGCAATGCGGCGCCTCGGGTGAACGCTCCGGTGCCGTCGTTGAGGTAGACCGCGTCGTCGGTGCCGACCGCGCCGAGCAGGACGTCGAGGTCGCCGTCGCCGTCCAAGTCGCCCGCGGCGATCCGCGACGCACGCGGTGCGCCGGGGAACACCGCGCCGGGCACGGTGGTGAAGCCGCCCGAGCCGTCGTTGCGCCACTGGCTCTGGCCGGGGAAGAACGGGTCGTCGATCACCGCGACGACGTCGAGGTCGCCATCGCCGTCGAAGTCGCCGAGCGCGCCATCGGTGTAGATGCCGGTCGCTGCCGGCATGGTCGTGCCGAGGGTGAACACGCCGCCGAAGCTGTTCCGGTACAGCATCGGCCGCGTGCCGATCACGACGAAGTCGACGTCGCCATCGTTGTCGACGTCGCCCGGCAGCAGGCGGTTGCTGCCCTCGGAGACCGCGGGGAGCTGGGTGGAGACGTCGAGGAAGCCGGTGCCGCGGATGTTGGCGAACAGCAGATCGGGCTGCGGGAAGGGCGCGTCGAGCGCGCCACCCACCGCGCCGAGCAGGTCGGGCCAGCCGTCGCCGTTGACGTCGGCGAACACCATGCGCGCGCCGGGACGCGACGCGCTGAGTGTCCGCCAGGTCACGCCGCCTTGGCCGTCGCCGTAGCCGAGCACGCATTCCGCGGGTGCCCGGCCGCTCAGCGGTTCGCGCGCACCGGCGAAGTCGAGGTCGCCATCGCCGTCGACGTCGGCGGCGTCGTGGATGCGGACCTCCACCGCCGGCTGGTAGGCGCGGCCGGCCGCGCGCAGGTAGCCGGCGCCGGTCGGGCCATCGATCCACAGCTCCGGTCCGTTGCTCTGGAACAGCAGATCGAGGCCGTGTCGACCGTCGAGGTCGGTCAGCAGCATCGCCTGGCCTGGTGCGTACGCCGACTCGGGGGCTCGCCCCTCGAGCTGGAACACCGAACCGGGGCCGTTGCGCCAGATCTGCGGCGGGCCATCCGACGTCCGGAGCACCGCGTCGACGTCGCCGTCGAGATCGAGGTCGCCGACCAGGAGTGCGCGCACGGTGGATCCCGCGGGCACCGCTGCGCCGGTCCGCTCGGTGAACGAGCCGGAACCGTCGTTGTCGAAGCGGCGCACCTGCGAGCCATCGACCAGCAACACGTCGAGGTCCAGGTCGCCGTCGAGGTCGGCGGTGGCGAGCGACTGTGCGCGTCCCGCTCCCGCTGGCCGCAGGTTGGGCGTCGGGTGGAGCACGAAGCCTGGCCCGGGCACGCGGATCAGCAGCACGTCCCCGCGCGCCGGGTCGGTGGTCATGTGCAGCAGGTCGTTGCGGCCGTCGCCGTTGAAGTCGCGGACCGCCGTCAGTCCGCGGTGCGGTCTGGGCATCGCGCTGAGCAGCGAGGCGGTCGCATCGGCGAAGCGGCCCGAGGGGGTCCACATCCACGTCAACGGGCCGTCGAGCGAGGGCACGACCAGGTCCCTCACGCCGTCCTGGTTCAGGTCGACGGCGATCGGCGGCTCTGCGAGGTCGGGGACGAACGCCACCGCCGGCAGGATGCTCGCGCCGACCGAGGTGAACGCCAGGCCGCCGTCGTTGCGCAGCGCGTCGACACCGTTCGAGTCCATGACGACCAGGTCGAGGTCGCCGTCGCCGTCGAAGTCGAGGGCGGTCGCGCTCCAGGCCGGCAGCGGGCCGGCCGGCAGACTGCGGCCGGTGACGAAGCGGCCGTCGGGTCGAGCCGCGTGGAGGAGGAGTCCCGAGACGGGACCCACAGTCAACAGGTCCGCGAGCCCATCGCCATCGAAGTCGGCGTGCAGGTACTGCTGGGCATCTTCGGGCAGTGGCTCGAGGTCGGCGAGTACGCGCCGGCCGAACTGCTGCGAGGGGAGCAGCGCGAGCGCGCAGGTCGCCACGAGGACGGATCCGGGGAGTCGGGGGGTGGGCATGCGGCAGTCAAGTATCGCCCAGGATCTCGTCCGGGGACGCCGACGGGCGATCCTCCCGGCCCGGGCGGGGGCAGTGAAGTTCCGTGGTTCCCCCGTCACGGTCGCTTCCGCGGTGCATCTCCAGGGCTCCCGATCAACCCGAAGGAGTCCCACTTGAGCACCTGCCCCCAACCGGCAGCGCCCCGCCGCGCCGGCCTCACCTGGTTCCTGGCCGGCTGCGCCGCAGCACTTCCGGCCCAGTCCGATCCCAAGTCCGAGCCCGTCGGTCCGCCGGTGGCGCTGTCGCCCGCCGAGTGGGCCGCGGTCCATCGCGCTGCGCCACCGCCCGCGGTCGAGGGTGCCGAGGTGCAGCATCCGGCAGCCGCAGGCGCGCCGCGGCTGCCGGTGTCCCAGGTCCTGGTGGACCAGCAGGGCGACCGGATCTGGGCGGTCGGCAGCACCTACAAGGCCTGCTTCGATGCCGACGGCTTCTGCTACGTGCCGTTCCTCGGCTCGGACGTCGCGGCGAACCACCCGGTGCGGTTCGTGGTCGAGCGCGTCCAGGTGGCGGGTCGCGACCTGCCGGTCGGCAAGGTCGAGCGGGTCGGTGCCGAGGGCAGGGTCGTCTCGCTGCAGCGCGGCGCGGTGCGGGAGGAGTACCGCCTCGACCTCGAGCAGGTCGAACAGGTCTTCGTCGTCGAGGCTCCATCGCCCGGCGACGTGGTCGTCGACCTGCGCGCCGAGACCGATCTGGACCTCGACCCGACGAGTCCGGACATCCGCTTCGTGCACGAGCGCGGCTCGGTGGACTACGGGACCGCCTACGTGGTCGCCGACGGCTCCCGGACCGAGATCGTCACCGAGCGCACCGCGCGCGGTCTGCGCCTGACGGTTCCCGCCGCCGCGCGTGCAGCTGGCCCGGTGGTGATCGATCCGATCATCTCGACCTCCTCCACGTCGTTCTCCAGCCGGCCGAACGACAGCTTCTTCCCGGACATCTCCTACGACGCGACGCAGGACCGCTACCTGGTGGTCTGGCAATACGCGTTCTCCGCCGCCGACCACGACATCTACGCCGAGCTGCGCGACGGCAACGGTGGAGCCCTGGGCCAGCTGATCGCGATCGACGTGTCGCTGTCCCGCGAGAGCCTGCCGCGGGTCGCCAGTGTCAACGCCGCGGACCGCTTCGTGGTCGTCTACGAGAAGCGCGACCCGGCCCACGCCCAGGGGCGTTCGATGCTCTGGACGCGTCTGGTGAACGCGAACTCGCCGGTCCCGGTTGGTGGCTCGTTCCTGATCAGCGATCCGACCGTGGGGCCCGGCAACAACGTGGTGCCCGACGTCGCGGGGGATGGCGCGAACGGGACCTTCTGGTGCGTCGCCTGGACGCTCGAGATCAGCGCGACCGAGAGCTGGATCGTCGCGCGCACTTTCGACGCCAATGGCAATGCGACCAATGCTCTGCAGACCTACGTCGAGCAGCGCAGCAACCGCATCTTCGCCAACGTCTCGCTGAGTTCGACCAACGCGGCCGGGGTGTGGTGTCTGGGCTACGGCCACGCGTTCTCGGCCACGGACTGGGACATCCATGGGGTGACGCTCGACTGGCGCGCGGTCATCGTCTCGCGAGCGATCCTCGACCTCTCCACCCATGTGGACCGCTATCCGACGGTGTCCGCGCCGCTGATCCGTCCCTCCGGTGAGCCGGTGTTCCTGGTCACCTACGAACGCGAGTCCTTCGGTTCCGCGGAGGCCGGCGTGCTCAATACCAGGCTCACGCGTCTGACGGGCGCGAACCTCACGGCGACCTTCGGGGTCGGTCGCTATTGGGTCCGCTGTGAGAGCGACGGCTGCCGTTTCGTGGTCACCGGGGCTCCCTCCGCACCCGCGAGCGCGGTCTCGACCCTGGGATTCGGCAGCCAGGGCCTCGTCGGGATCGAGTCGCCCCAGCGGCTCCCCGGCACTTCGGAGTTCCTGCGTCTGTGCAGCAAGGGCGCCCACGGCGGCTCGCCCACCGACCATGCGATCGCCTTCGTCGATACCTCGGCCACGCCGGACGTCGTCCGGATCACCACCTACTCGGGGCGCCAGCCTGGTCCCACCTACGTTCGCCACGCGATGGCCTGCGGTTCGATGAACGTGTCGGTGACCGGTCGGCCATACCTCGGCGAGACGGTGCGGTTCGGGCTCACCAATGCAGGGGGCCTGTTCTCCGGTCTTTTGCTCGGTGTTCCGGAGCCGTCGTCCGGTGTGTGGTGTGCGAGCTGTCGGATCGGTGTGGACCTTGCTGGGCCGACCGTGAGCCTCTCGGGCACCGTGGTCCCGGTGCCGATCCCCTGTGATCTCGGCCTCGTGGGCGTGATCGTGGCGGCGCAGGCCTACAGCCTCGGCAATGGGCCGTGCGGTGGCGGTCTGGTCCTCAGCGACACCATCGAAATGACGATCCGATGAGCGTCGGCGTGAGGCGAGCCACCCCGAGGTCGGTCCGGGTGGGCGTCGAGCACTGGCCGAGCAGGCGGCGTGCCGGTGCCCGGCCGTGGCTAGACTTCTCGCCGGTGACGGACACGCCCGAACTCTACGAACGCGCCACCCGCGGCGACCCGATCGCGCTCGACGCTCTGCTCGAGCAGTACCTGCCGCGCCTGCACGCCTTCGTCAGCACCCGACTCGGGGGCGAACTCCGGGCCCGCGAAGGCAGCCTGGACGTGGTCCAGTCGGTGTGCCGCGAGCTGCTCGATGCCCGCGACCACTTCGACTTCGCCGGCGAGGACCGGTTCCGCGCCTGGCTGTTCACCGCGGCCCTCAACAAGGTGCGCGAGCGGCATCGGCGTCTGCATGCCGCACGCCGCGACGCGCGCCGCGAAGTGGGCGAAGACGGGCTCGACCTCGACCTGCTGGCGCTGACCTTCACGACGCCCAGCCAGGCGGCGATCGGCGCGGAGACCGGCCGGGCGATCCGCGCCGCGCTCGACGACCTGAGCGAGGACCACCGTGAGGTCATCACGCTGGCGCGCATCGCCCGGCTGCCGCATCCGGTGATCGCCGAGCTGATGGACCGCAGCGAGGTCGCCACCCGCCAGCTCCTGTCGCGCGCCATGGTGCAGCTCGTCGGCGTGCTGCGGCGCCGCGGCGTCGATGTCGACCGCTGGCATGCGCGCGGCGGCTCCGGTCCATAGTCCGCATCGTTCCGGTTGCGAGCCTGAAGATGTCCACCGACCCTCCCGACCAGGACCCCTTTCCTGCCGATCGACCGACCGTCCAACTGCCGCCGGAACTCGAGGAGGCGCTCGCGGCGATCTGCTTGGAGGGCTCGCCGGCCGACCGGCAGGCGGCGATCGAGGAGTTGGCCGGCCGCCATCCCCAGCTCGCCGCGGCGATCCGTGCGCTCGCCGCGGACCTGGTCGCAGTGACCGCGCTGCTGGAGACCGCGTCGGTCGCGCCGGCGCCCGGCGAGCTGCGCGAGATCGGCGGTCACGGGGTCGTGCGCGTGCTCGGCGAGGGCGCGTTCGGGGCGGTCTACCTGTGCCGCCAGGAGGTGCCGGTGGTGCGGAACGTGGCTGTGAAGGTGCTGCGTGCCGGCTGGATCGATCGCCGCGTGCTCGCCCGCTTCGAGACCGAACGGCAGCTCCTCGCCGAGCTGAGTCATCCGACCATCACCCAGGTCTACGACGCCGGAGCCCTCGCGGACGGGCGGCCGTACCTGGTGATGGAGTACGTCGACGGGTTGCCGATCACGGCGTATTGCGCGGCGCGGCAGCTGCCTTTGCGGCAGCGCTTGGAGCTCTGCGTCCAGGTCTGTCGTGGCGTCGCGCATGCCAACGCGCGCGGTATCGTGCACCGCGACCTGAAGCCGCAGAACGTGTTGGTGGTCGACGGCGACGAGGGGCCTCGGCCGAAGATCATCGACTTCGGGATCGCCAAGGCGTTGCAGCGTCCGGTGGACGCCGCCGACCTGCGCACCGAGCACGGAGGGATCGTCGGCACGCCTGGCTACATGAGTCCCGAGCAGGCGGCGGGCGACGTCGAACGGGTGGACCAGCGGTCCGACGTCTTCGCCCTGGGGGTCATGCTCTACGAGCTGTTGGCCCACACCCTGCCCTGGCCGCGTGGCGCGGGGCGGCCGGACAGCGACCCGACCCGACCGAGTCTGGCGGCGACCGCCCGCCAACCGGCGAAACGTCCCACCGCCGACCTGCAGCGCTGGAGCGCGGCGCTGCGCGGCGATCTCGACTGGATCACCCTGCGCGCCCTCGCGCGTGAGCCGGAGCATCGCTACGCCTCGGCCGTCGACCTCGCCGATGATCTGGAGCGCCACCTCCGCGGTGAGCCGGTGCGCGCCGGTCCGCCCACGCTGCGCCGCCGCCTGCGCCGCATCGTCCGCCGTCGCCGCGGCCCGCTCGCGGTGCTCGCCGGGATCCTGATCGCCGTCGGCGGGCTGGCCGTGGCGCTGGTGCTCGACACGCACCGGGCCGCCGATGCCCGCGTGGTCGTCGCCGCGGGACTCGTCGAGGTCCACGGCCTGGTCGACCGGCTGCTCGAGCGGGCGGTGGCCGCCGGTCGCTACGGTTCGGTCGCCGACGACGCGGTGCGCGTGGCGCTGGGCGAGGAGGCCCTGGCCCTGGCCGATGGCGTGCTGCGCATCGTGCCCGACGACCCGGAGCTGGCGCGGGACCGGTGCCGGGTCCTGCTGATGCTGTCCCGCGTCCACGCGCTGCTCGGTGATCCCTCGCACGCCGGCGACGTGGCGGCCGACGCCGTGGCGCTGGCCGAACGACTGGTCGGCGCGGACCCGGAGAACCTCGCCGGCCGGGCCCTGCTCGGTCGCGCCTTGCAGTGCGAGGGCCAGGCGCTGCTGTGGCGCGGCGAGTTCGAAGCCGCGCGGCCGCTGTTCGAGGCGGCCGCAGCGCACCTCGAGGGCTGCGCGTCGAACGCTCCGGAGCTGGTCGTCGCCCACGCGGCGGCGGTGGGCGGGATCGGCGCCACCGTGGTCCACTCCGCGCCGGCGCGGGCGATCGAGTGTTTCGAGCAGGCGCTGACGATGCTGGTCGGGGTCGAACCGACCGCCGAGCAGTTGACGTTCGGTGAGAACGCGCCGCGGATCCGCATCTCGTTCACGCTGCAGCTCGCGCGCGAACTGTTGGACTCGGGCGAGCTGGAAGCCGCCGAGCAGCGTCTCGCCGGCGCCGAGTCGATGCTGGCTCCGCTCGACCAGGACGGGCGCCTCGAGATGCGTGGCGAGTGGCTGCGGCTGCGGAGTCGGTGCGCCTGGAACGCCGACGACCGGGAGGCGGCGGTCGAACTCCTGCGGCAGTGCTGCGCCGACATCGAGGCCTGGCGGCAGCGCCAGCCGCGACGCGTCAACCCGCACCGCTCTCTGATCACCGCCTGCTCGGATCTCGGCGTGGCGCTCAACTACATGGAGCGCTTCGAGGAGTCGTCGGCGGCCTACCGGCGGGCCGTCGCGGCCTGCGACGAGTTGGTCGCCCAGTTCCCCGACGACCTGGTCGCGCGTTCGATCCTGTGCCAGCGCCTCGCTCAGTTCGCCTACCAGCTCCGCGACCGCTTCCGCCGCGTCGATCTGGAGGAGGCTTCGATCTATGCCCGCCGGGCCACCGAGGAGAGCGAACGCCTGCCGGAGGATGTGGCGTTGCGACAGCCGCGGTGGTGCTACCTGGCGACCGAGGCCTGCATCGACGAGTCGCTCGGCGGTGCTGGCGTCGCGGCAGCCTGGTCGCGCGTCGAGGCGGAGCTGGCGACGGTCGGCGAGCTCGGCGCCGAGCCCGCGCGCGACCTGCTGCTGGAGGCCACGACCGGCCTGGCCCGCCACCGGCTCGGGCAGGGCGACCGCGCGGCGGCGGCGGCCTGGCTCGCGCGCAGTCGTGAACTCATCGCGACCGGCGCGCCGCAGTTCGACAAGCGGATGGTCGAGGTCGGTTGGCTGGAGGCGCGGATCGCGGTGGACGCAGGGGATCCGGACGAGGCCGCGGCCGCCGCCGAACGCATCGTCGCCGCGCGACCGACCTGGTTCGGCCGCCGGCGCGCCGCGGACTGTCTGCGGATCGCCTGGCGCGCCGCCGCGGCGAACGGTCGCGAGGTCGAGGCGACGCGCTGGCGCGACCTCGCCGCCGAGCACTACCGGGCGGTGCGCGACGAACTCGAGCCCGATGCGACCGCGCGACCCGACGATCCCTACTACGTGCTGCCTTGGGGATCCTCGCTGCTGCACCTCGCCGGGATCCTGGCCGCGGAGGGTGAGAACGACCAGGCGCGGGCCTTCCTCGAGACCGCGCTGCCACGCCTCGAAGCGGTGCGTGACGCGGCGCAGGTCGACCAGTGGGACGAGGACGCGTTCGTCGCCGGGAGCGCGATGCTGGCCTCGATCCGGCCGATCGGGCGGTAGCCGCGATCACCGAGCGGTGCGATGGTCGCATCGGTCGGCGTCACGTCTCACCGTGCCGTGGCGTTGCGAGTCCCGCCGTGTTCTCGGTGCGCGCGACGTCGGGGGTTCGACGGAGCAGGAGGGAGGGGCTCGAGGGAGCGTCGCGGCGGCACTCGACGCCGTCTCCGAATTCTCCGTGACGGCCTCGTTCGCGCCGCACCCGCCTACCGGACCCGGCACGCTGCGGCGAGTGCCGGTGGCCGCAACTCGATAGGAGAAACCCATGATCTTCCCTCGACTCCTCACGCGCGCTTTGGCGTTCGGCGCATCGCTGGCCTGTGTCTCCGCCCAGAACCCGCAGCCCCTCACGTTGCCGGCGGTCCTCTCGGGCAATCACCTGGACCTCGTGTTCGTCCCGGACGCGACGGCCGGTGTGCGACTCTCGAAGCTGGTCCACAAGGACCCGACCTGGAACGCCACGCAGCATTCGTTCCTGAACGACCCGATCTCGTACGGTTTCGACGGAAGCCTATGGGAGATCGAAACGACCGACCGGCAGTCCGGCCTACAGAAGAAGGTCCGTGCGACCACCGTCCCGGTTGCGAACGTCAGCGCGACGTCCGTCGACCTGTCCCCCGGGACGCGCTTCTCCTTCAAGTGGAGTCCTGTCCCGATGGGCCTCGACACGGTGTCGTTGACCCTCGACGTGACCCTGATGCCCGACGACGTCGTCAGCCGTTGGGACTGCCGCGTGGAGCGCATCACCAGCGGCGAAGCGGCATTGGATCGTGTCGCCTACCCCTTGCTGATGCTCGCCGGGCCGGTCGAACCGGTTCCGCCGACGGAATCGGCATTCGACGCGCAGTGGCGGACACGCATCGTGATCCCCCGGGCGATCGCCTCGTCGTTCCAGGGGCAGAACATGCCGCTGGCAGGTTACTCGCTCCTCCCGTCGAACGGCTTCGAGCTGCGCCATCCGCACGCGGAGCAGGTCATGCAATGGTCCGTCATGTACGCCGCCGATCCCCTGTCCCACGCGGGCGGCCGAATGATCTACCTCGGCACCGAGGACACGACGGGTCACGAGAAGAGGTTCCGTCACGCATTCCCGATATCCGGTTCGCTCAACCCCGGCTATCAGTGGGCCGCCGTGCATTATCCGTCGTTCGCCGACAGCTCGGGAACCTACGCCGAGTTCGGCAACCGCTATGAATCCGCGTATCCCACCGTCGTCGGCGCGCTGCTCGCCACGTCCGACGAGTTCTGGTTCGACGCCGCGGAGTACTACCGAGGATTCGTCGAGAACAGCCTGGGGCTGGTGCGGCGCGAGCTGAACGCGTCGCTCGCCGACGACGTCGGGCCGGCGATCCTCAGCTTCCCACTCCAGGCCACACAGCTCCTTCAGGGTATGCCGCTCTACAAGAGATTCCTGCAGATCACGCGCGGCTGGCGGTTGGCGCTGGACAATCCCCATGTGCAAACGCAGCGGACGATCCTGCACTTCCAGAACTACCTGAAGGACGCCGTGAACGGGGGCGGACTGTTCTCGGACTGGGGCGCCGGACACCCGTTCAGCGCCACGGTCGACAGCGGTGTCGCGCAGACGGTCGCCGCCGCGCGCGCGTTGGGTATCGACTGCTCCGTGCGGCACCTTCCCGTCGCGGTCGAGATCGGCAGCGGTTGGGATGCGCAGTTGCCGGAGAGCCTCCGCGCCTACGACCGTGATAGATCGGTCTCGCAGCTCCTCGTCGGCCTCGACGAACGTCTGGACTACGCGACCTACGACGATCCCGTCGTCGGGCCCCAGATCGAGTCCTGGTTCGCCGACACCGTGCTCGTCCCGCTCGTTCAGCACCTGGATCTCGAGGGACTCTACCTGGACCTCATCTCCGGTCAGGGCGGCGCGCTCACCTACGAGAATGCAGTCCTCGGCGCATTCCATGCCGGTCACGGTGGTGATCGCTATGTGCGGGGTCTCGTCGCGGCGACCGACTACACGCGTCAGCGGCTGCAGTCGACCGTCAGCGGAGGGAATGCGTTCCTGATGAGCGAGGCCGTCCAGGAGTACATGGCGGGACATCTGGACTTCGTCGGCCAGGGATACGTCCACCTGCCACGCCACATGCTCCACTTCGAGGAGGTCCTGCCGTTCATCCCGGTGCCTCCGGCCGGTCACGAGGTCCCCCCCGAGGCTCGAGACCAGAGTCCGCCCTTGTGGCAGGCGGTCTATCACGAGTATCAGCCGGCGGAGATGCTGACGCTGTTTCCCTCCTCGCGGCCGCTGGCCGCGGGTCTGACGAGCAACGAACTGCTCGACCTCTACGCCTGGACCTTCGGCACCGCGCTGATCAACGGCTCGCGACCGTCGTCTCTCGTCTACAAGCTCGAGCACGACCCCGCGATCGTCGAGTTCGACGAGTCGACCCTCTCACTCACGGATCCCACCGGGGTCGGCCTCTCGGCGATGGCCATCGTGAACGCACTCCACGGCGCGGTGGAGAGGTCCTTTGCGGGGCAGTTCACGAGCGTGGGGCGGCTCGAGCGCTCGCTGCCGGACGCCGGGGAGACGCGGAGCACACAGATCAACCCGACGCATCGAACCCAGCCGGTCGCAAACCTGGACGAGACCTGCTTCCCGGTGTTGGAGTCCTGGGACGACCCCGGCAGCGACACGCCGGAAGGTCTCCCCGAGGCGTCGATGGCGTTCCCGGTCGACTCGGTCCTGCACAGCGTCTGGACGAGTCCCGAGGGGAAGATCGGCCTGGTGCTCTACAACTGGACGAGCGCCCCCGCGGTCTGGACCGGCAAGTTCGACCCCGTTCTCTACGGCATCGGCGCGAACCAGTCCTACAACCTGGCGCAGCTCGTCCAGGGCGGCACGCCGACGGATCTCGGCACCGTGCAGGGAACCATCACCCTACCGCTGACCACGACGACGATCCCCTCGCGAGAGGTGGTCGTGTATCAGGTCACGCCACTCTGATCTGCTGCGTCCGAGGATCTGCGCGCCCAGCGCTGATTCTCGGGAGGAGTCGATCGAAACCACAGAGGCAGTCGGCCGCGGAGAGTTCTTCCAGCCGGAGTCCTTCCAAGTGGTGCGTCGCAGCGATTGGAGCGACTCAACCGCCGGCCAGCGCTGCCTCGATCGCCTCGACATAGTGCGGCGCCATCCGCGTGAAGCCGAGATCCGTCGGATGTGACCCGTCGACGGTGTCCTCTCGGTCCGCGCCGAGCTGGCGGTCTGCCGGCAGGTGGACCACCGCGATGCCCTGCTCGCGCAGGGTCGCCAGCGCCTCGCGCAGCGCCGCCTGGTTGCCGCGATTGCGTTCGGCCCGACTCGGGTTCCACCAGGCGTCGGCGTAGTCGCGGTCGTCGCAGAGCACGATCGGCGTGTCCGGTCGCGCAGCGTGCAGCGCGGTGACGAACGGCAGCGCGCGCTCGCGGACCTGCTCGGGATTCAGGTTCGGTAGGCAATCGAGGACGTAGCAGGCGGCGTCGATCGCGGCGAGATACTCGATCAGTTCCAGCTCCAGCCGGCCGTTCCCCGAGAAGCCGAGGTTGATGGTCTCGCGGTCCATCCGCCGACCCACCTGGGCGACGTGCACCATCCCGGGCCGCGAGGCGCAGGCGCCATGCGTGATCGAGGTGCCGTAGAACACGATCGGCTTCGAGTCGCGCGCGGGCGCGGCCTCGAGCGAGCAGTCTTCGGGCACGCCGATGCGGACCTGCTGCGTGCCATTGTAGAGCGGCAGGTAGAGGGTCCACGTGCGAAGCGCCCGCTCGGGGAGCCGCGCCAGGGTCCGCTTGCTGGCGAGGCCGGCCGGCTGACCGCAGGCCACCCAGCGCGGGCCTTCGGAAGTGTCCACGTAGAGGTCGACGCCGCTCACGCCGGTGGCCGGCATGTGGTTCATCGCCAGCCGGTCCTTGGTCAGGGTCCAGGCCACGTCGATCCGCTCGGCGTCGGTTACGAACCGGATCGCCATCCCGGCCGAATCACGGGACAGGTTCCAGACCGCATCGCGGACCTTCGCCTCCGCGGCGGCCGGCAGGCGGTCGTACGGGGCCGCGCGCTCCGCGTCGGGGAAGGCGCGACCCTCGACACGAAGCTCGAGTGCATCGCGCCACAGGAGGCCGTCGTCCTGCGCCGGTGGGCAGAGCGACAGGATGGTGCAGAACGCCGGCAGGGCGAGGAGGCGGGTCGTCGACATACGGCGCACCTTAGCCCGCCGCTTCCCCGGCTCGCCATCTGCCGCCAGACTGGTCGGATGGCCGTGCGCCCCGCCCGTGAAGCCGATGTCCCGACGATCGTCCGCTTCATCCGAGAACTCGCCGACTACGAGCAGTTGCTGCACGAGGTGAAAGCCTCCGAGTCCGCCCTCCGCGAACATCTGTTCGGGGCGCGGCCGGCCTGCGCGGCGCTGATCGCCGAGGTCGAGGCCGAGGCGGTCGGCTTCGCACTCTACTTCCAGACCTACTCGACCTTCGAGACCGCCGTCTGCCTGCACCTCGAGGACCTGTACGTCACGCCGGAACAGCGAGGTGCCGGGCATGGCAAGGCGTTGCTGGCGGCCGTCGCGGCCCGGGCTCGGGAGCTGGGGTGCCCGCGGTTGCAATGGAACGTCCTGGACTGGAACGCCCCGGCGATCGCCTTCTACGAATCGCTCGGTGCGGGGCTGTTACGCGAGTGGGAGACCTGCCGCCTCGACGCAGCGGGCATCGCTCGGATCGCGGGTGCCTCGGATTGAGATCTGGTCCCAGGTCGACCTCGGGCAGTTGCTCCGGTCGGGCGCTGCCGGTTCGAGGGATCGCAAGGACCCGCTGAGAGGCTGCGTCACGGCATACGATCCGATCCAGTGCGTGAACTCGTGCCCGGGACGAAGTCGTGAAACGCAGCCGAATCGGTGGAGTCGGCGAGCCTGCGCACCGAGGAGCACTGTACGGCGATGTCCTGGGTGCGAGGGCGCGAGCTGGGCGGGATGGCCTCCCGTGACTCAGACTCCTAGCATGGAGCACCTCTCTTCGACCGCTGTCTTCCCCCGATGTCGCACTCCGTCTCCTCGACGCCGCGTCTGCTCGCCGCGTTCGGTTCCCTGCTCGCATCCACTGGTCTGGCCGTGCCGGCGCTGGCGCAGAGCGTTCCGCCCGGTGAGTCGCCCGCGATCTTCCGGCCGCGGGTCACCCAGGCCGCGGTCACCAGCGGCCTGTTCACCGTCGACCAGATCCGGCTGGCGGGCATGACGCTGTTCACCACCCCGTTCAACCGCTTCGACGGCTTCGGCGACGGCCCGATGAACCACGCCGATCCGACCACCCCGGGCGGTCGACCGACTCTGCAGAACAACGGCACGTTCCTGCGGATCAACGGTCTCGATGCGCAGACCTGCCAGGAGTGCCACTCGATCGGCAGCAATGCGGTGATCCCGTTCCGCTTTGCGATCGGTGGCGTGGGCGGTGCTTCGAACAACGCCATGGCGCTGCCGCGCAACGTCGACGTTTCCGACCGCGCCGGCGTCGGCTTCGCGAGCTTCGACGGCCGCTTCATCAATCCGCCGTTCCTGTTCGGATCCGGCGGCGTCGAGCTGCTCGGCAAGGAGATGACCGAGGAGCTGCAGGCGCTCGCGAAGCAGGCGCGCGCCAACCCTGGCCAGATCGTGCAGCTGTTGGTCAAGGGCGTGTCGTTCGGCTCCGTGGTGTTCCAGAACGGCCAGCTCGATACCTCCCAGGTGGAGGGTGTCGACGAGGATCTGGTGGTGCGGCCGTTCGGACGCAAGGGCGAGTTCCAGTCGGCGCGCGCCTTCGACATCGAGGCGATGCAGTTCCACTTCGGCATGCAGCCGGTCGAGGTGGTCGGGCAGGGGGTCGACGGCGACAACGACGGCGTGACCGACGAGGTCCTGGTCGGCGAGCTGTCGGCTTTGCACGTCTTCGATACGAACCTCGAGCGGCCGTTCCAGCAACGCCTCGACGCCGAGGGCCTTGCTGGCCGTGGGCTGTTCCAATCGATGGGCTGCGCCGACTGCCACATGCCGCAGCTCGACACCACGCAGCCGCTGCTCCCCTATTCCTTCCCCGAGATCCCGACCCGGCCGTTCGAGAACGTCTACCTGAAGGTCGACCTGAACCGCTCGCCGGCCGGCTTTGACAAGACCCCGGCCGGCGGGCTGGCGGTCCCGCTGTTCTCCGACCTCAAGCGCCACGACATGGGTGTGCAGCTCGCGGAGTCCACCGGTGGTCGGCTGGATCGCTTCTTCATCACCGCCCGACTCTGGGGCATCGCCGACACCGCGCCCTACCTGCACGACGGCCGCGCCTCCACGCTCTCGGAGGCGATCGAAATGCACGGCGGCGAGGCCCAGGCGGCGCGCAACGCCTTCATGGCGCTGCAGTCGGCCGACAAGGTCCGCGTGCTGACCTTCCTGCGCTCGCTGCGCACGCCGACCAAGCCAGCCAAGGACCTGTTGGAAGCGCTGGGCCGCTGACCGGCCTGGCGCGGGCAGTCGGCCGCGCCAACGGTCAGAAGCCGAGCGTCAGCGCGAAGCAGTCACTGAGGTCGATCACGCCGAGCCATGCTCCGGGTGTCGGGGCTCCGGGTGTCGGGCTGCGACCCACGCCGGCCTGCACGTAGAGGCGCACGCCCGCGTAGGCGGGGTCGTTGGGGATCCGGATCGGAAAGTCGGCGTTGCCGCCGGAGTCCGCTGCGGCCTGCAGGATCGCGAAGTCGAGGGGCTGCAGGGTGCAGTCGATCGAGACCGGACGGAGCGCGGTTCCGAACGCCAGCCCGATCGCGCCGAAGGGGTCGGCGCCCTGCACCTGGAGATGGAACGGCTGGGTCCCGAGCCGAGGTGCACCGCGCAGGTCGACCGTCGGCTGCTCGGCGGCGATCCCCGCGCAGCCGGGCCGGACCGATTCGAATGCCGTCGCGTCCAGGTCCGCGAGGTCGATGATCCACAGCTCGGTGCCGAAGGTGTTCTCCTTGCACTGGAACGCCGCGAACGGGCGTCGGTCGGCATCGTGCACCACCGCGCCGAAGCGTGGGAAGGGTCCGTACTGTCCCGTCGTGTCCGGGGCCAATCGCCGGGTCCCCGCCGCAGTGCCGTCGGTGGCCCACAGGTCGAACTCGTTCGAGAAACCCGTGACGCTCCGGAACAGCAGCGTGTCACCGAGAGATGCGCTGACCTCCGAGTTCGAGAAGGTCCGGAAGTCGACGTCGACCGGGAAGTCGAACATCGACGTGCCGGCCACGGTGCCGTCGGTGCGGATCAGCACCGGCGGTTCGGAGTCGTGCACCAGCACCAGGTCGCCGTCGATACGACCGAGGTCCACCGACCAGCGCTGCATCGGCCCCAGACCGGCGAGGCGTTGCGTGGATCCGGTGTCCAGGTCGATCGAGCGCAGGGACGTGCCGTTCGGGAAGCCTTCCTCCGAGAGCGCGATCGCGTATCCGTGGGCCACGAGCGGCGCGATCGGAGTCTCACCGACCTGGGCGAGAGATCGGAGCGAGCCGGCACTCGGCCCGGCGACGTACAGCCGCGTGGTGGGCAACGTGTAGGAGTGGGCACTCAGCAGGACGCGGCCGGGGCCGGCCTCGATCATGCGAGACCAGTCGTTCGGGAAGTCTCCGAGCAGCGTCTTCCGGCCGGATGCTGGCGTGACGTGCCAGACTCTCGACGAGTTCGTGCTCGGTCTGGTCAGGACGAAGCAGCTCTCCCCGTCGGCGACGAGCATGTCGGCCGATGGGATGTCCGGCCCCAGCTCGACCGAGGTCGTGCCGGCGGGTGTGCCGTCGGTCCACCACAGCTTCGAATCGACCGTCAGCAAGGCGTGGGACGAGGCTCCTTCCGCCCAGCGCACCGTGGAGTCCAATGCGCGAGCGATCGGCACGGTCGTGGTGCCGGCCGCGGTCCCGTCGCTCAGGAGCAGCCGAAGATCGGTCGGGCCGGAGGCGAGCAGCCACACCGCCCGCTGCCCGATCCGGGCGCGCGCGAGCTGGGAGTAGCCGCTCGGTCCGCCATCGAGCTGGACCAGCTGCCGGGTGCCGGCGGCGGTGCCGTCGGTGGTCCACAGGTCGGCTCCGAGCAGCGGGCCGGAGAAGAACAGCGCCTGACCGCGCAGCGCGACGAAGGCATCGGGAAACGAGCTGCCGCCCCCCGGATTCAGGTCGATGATGGTCGACTGGGCGGTTGCCGGCTTGTTCGAGAGCAGGAGGAGCAGGCCCAGACAGGCCAGGTGAGGCTTGTGAATCGGTGATCGCATGGTCTCGGTTACGTGCGGCCGGGAGCCCGACCTCCCCGGTCCGCTGATGGACTCGCGTCCGGGGAGGACGATAGTGGTTTCTGCACTCCGGTGGCGGGGATCCCGGCGGTTCGGGGATTGCGATTCGAAAGCCGGCCGGTCCGGCCGCTACCCTGTTCCCCGATGCGTATCGCAGACATGTTCGACGCCGGCGACGACCCGGTGGTCTCCTTCGAGTTCTTCCCGCCGAAGACCGAGGACGGCACGGAGGCGCTGTTCCACACCGTGGAGCGCCTGCGCGGTTGCCGGCCGTCGTTCGTCTCGGTGACCTACGGCGCCGGCGGCAGCACCCGCGACCGCACGCTCGGCCTGGTCGCGCGGATCAAGAACGACTTGGGCATCGAGACGATGGCCCACCTCACCTGCGTGGGGAGCACCAAGGCCGAGATCCGCGAGGTGCTGAAGCGGCTGGTCGACGCCGGCATCGAGAACGTGCTGGCGCTGCGCGGCGATCCGCCGAAGGGCGAGACCGAGTTCAAGAAGCCCGAGGGTGGCTTCGGCTACGCCAGCGAACTGGTGGAGTTCATCCGCGACGAGGGCTTCCCGCTGTGCGTCGGCGCGGCGTTCTATCCGGAGAAGCACGTCGAGGCTCCGGATCACGAGGTCGACCTGCAGAACCTGGTCGCCAAGGTCGAGGCGGGTGCGGAATTCCTGGTGAGTCAGCTGTTCTTCGACAACCAGGACTTCTTCGCGTTCGTGCGGCGCGCGCGGAGTGCCGGCATCGACATCCCGATGGTGCCCGGCCTGATGCCGGTCACCAACGTGGCGCAGACCGCGCGCTTCACCGAGATGTGCGGCAGCCGCATCCCGCAGGAGCTGCTGCGGCGGCTGAAGATCGTCGAGGAGGACCCGGCGGCGGTGGTGGCGACGGGCGTGACCTGGACCGCGCAGCAGTGCAGCGAGCTGCTCGATGCCGGCGCGCCGGGGATCCACTTCTACACGCTCAACAAGTCGTCGGCGACCTTGGCGGTGCATGCGGCGCTGGGGCTGTGACCGGCACCTGTGACCAGCAAGCAGGCCGGATCAGCGCTCGAAGCGGGTGGTGATCACGTGCGGCAGCACCCGCCCGGTGGCCTGGCCGCGCTCGCCGACCAGGCAGCGACCCGGCAGCGTGAGGCCGGCGGGCGCGGGCAGCACCACCGACTGGTAGCCGTTCGAGATCGACGTACCGCCGCCGGTCTCGATCGTGAACCCCTGGTGCTCGAGGAGGAGCGACTGGAAGTTCGGCGGCAGACGGAGTGTGAAGCCGGAGTCGTAGTGCCAGGCGCCGAGCGGCAGTCGCCGCAGCGGGAAGACCACGTCGAGCGAGCAGTGGATCGTGCCGCACAGACCGGGGAGGTTCGCAACCGGGTCGGTGTGGCCGACGGCCGAGAACACCTGCTGGACGCTCGGCGGGGTCGGGTCCATGCCGCTGACCAGGCGGCAGCTGCCGCCTGAACTGGTGAAGTACTCGGTCGCGAAGCCGACCCCGGCGAGCGTGCCGCAGCTCGAGCCCTTGGCGCTGCCGAAGTTGTTGGCGATCGATTCACCGAAGCCGTCGAAGATGTGCTGCGGGGCGGCCGCGGAGATGATCCGCAGATCGAACAGCAGGTCGTTGCCGGCACCGTGCGCGTAGGGTCGGTCGAAGGGGATCCGCACGTCGAAGGGCTGCGAGACGCCGACGCTCCAGGCCGGCATCTGCAGCGGCCGACGGTCGATCGTCACCGTGGGAGGGCCGAGCAGGTTCCGATCGAACTCGGGTCCGAAGCCGTTGGCGTTCGCGGGGGCCATCGTCATCAGCACCTCGATACCCAGCGCCGCGGTCGGGCGGGTCTGCGGCGTCGCCCGCCGGAAGGCGATCGCCTGCAGGTTGGCGGTGAGGCCGCGGAATTCGGTGTGCACCTGCTGGCGACGTTCCTGGCCGTTCCACAGGATCTGGGCGTTGCCCGGCCCGTTCGCGCCGGCGGCGGGAACCACGATCGGCTGGGCCGCGAGCGCCGGGGCGAGCGCGAGAGGGATGGCGAGGAGGAGCTTCATGGCGGTCGGTCCTGTACCCGCGCGGAGCGGGGCGGTCACCGGGTGTCTCGCATCGGAAGCCGGTCGGGCATTCCGCGGCAGCGGGGCGTACAACGGAGCGTGTGACCCAGACCGACCTCCGCGTCCTGACCGCGCGCTGTGCCGAACGCCGCGCCGCCCTTCTCGACCGTCTCGGCGACGGTCTGCTGCTGGTCCGCACCGCGCCCGAGACGCTGCGCAATGGCGACGTCCACCATGCGTGGCGGCCGGGCAGTGACCTCGCCTGGTTGACCGGTTTCCCGGAGCCCGAAGCGGTGCTCTGTGCGTGGTGGGACACTTCCGGCCGCCGTCCGAAGCTGGCGACGGTGCTGTTCGTCCGGTCGCGGGACAAGGCGCGCGAGATCTGGGACGGGCCGAGAGTGGGAGTCGCGGCCGCGCGGCGGCGGTTCGGGGTCGACCGGGCCTTCCCGATCGCCGAGCTGTGGAAGCGTCTGCCGGAACTCCTCGCGCCGCACGCCCGCCTGTTCACCACGCTCGGTCGCGACCCCGAGTTCGACCGGCGCCTGTTCGAGGTCTTCGGCCGGCTCGCGTTCTCGGGTCGGCGCGCCAACGCTCCGGCCCACCCGATCATCCAGGATCCCACGCCGGCGCTCGCCGAGCTCAGGTGCATCAAGGACGACCTGGAGATCGCGGCGCTGCGGCGGGCGGCCGAGATCACCGCGGCGGGGCACGTCGCGGCGATGCGTGCAGCGGCGCCGGGGATGACCGAGTACCAGGTCCAGGAGATCCTCGAGGGTGCCTTCCGCCGCGCGGGCTCGCCGCGCAACGGCTACGAGTCGATCGTCGCCAGCGGCCGCAATGCCTGCATCCTGCACTACATCGAGAACCAGCGGCGGATCCGTCGCGGCGAGCTGCTGCTGATCGATGCCGGCGCCGAGCACGACCTCTACACCGCGGACATCACCCGGACCTTCCCGGTCGGCGCGCCGTTCAGCGATGCCCAGGCGGCGGTCTACGACGTGGTGCTGAAGGCCCAGAAGGCGGCGATCCGCCAGGTGCGGCCGGGCAGGCCCTGGGACGCGGTGCACAAGACGGCGGTCCGCGAGCTGACCAAGGGGCTGATCGGGCTCGGCGTGCTGCGCGGCAGCCCGGCGAAGCGCATCGAGAAGGGCGACTTCCGGCAGTGGTACATGCATGGCACCAGCCACTGGCTCGGCATGGACGTGCACGACGCGGGGCCGTACCAGGACCGCGACGGCAAGCCGGTGAAGTTCCGTCCCGGCATGGTGCTCACCGTGGAGCCGGGCCTCTACTTCGCGGCCGACGACCGCTCGGTCGCCAAGGAGCTGCGTGGCATCGGCGTGCGCATCGAGGACGACGTGCTGGTCACGGACGGCGCGCCGGAGGTGCTGACCGCGGCGTGCCCGAAGGAGCGGCGGGAGATGGCGCGCGCGTGAGCCTGTAGCGCGGCTCGCCGCGAAGCGTCATCGCCAGGTCGTCGCGCCAGCGGTCGAGATCGAGGTCGTGGTCCAGGCGCGCCGGCTCTTCGATTCCGCGGACGGGAGTGCTTCGGGTGGGACACTTCATCGGAGCCGATTGCTCCGCGTGAGCGCCGGGGGGACGGTTCCACTCAGTCGCCCGCTGGCGGCGCGAAAGCGAGCCGCCGCGCGCTGATCCGCGGCGCCACTGCGCCGGCCTTCATCAGCTCGCCGTCGTCGGGGTAGCCGCAGTCCAGCGGTCCCGGGCCGACCCACTCGCTCTCCATGCCCTCGATGCGGATCTCGCCGCGGGGATCGAAGGTCGCGACCGTGTAGAGAGCGTCGGCGTAGGGCGCGGTGTACTTGATCGCCGGATTCGCGGTGTCGACGGCTTCCGAGTAGCGGATCCGTGCGTGGCTGCGCCCCATCCAGAAGTAGCTCATCGAGTTGATGATCACGTGGTGGATGCCGTCGATCTCCAGGTGGTCGTCGACGTGGAAGTGGCCCGCGAAGCAGGCGACGACCTTCTTGCGGCCGGTCTCGGGGTGCTTGGCGGCTGCAAGGATTGCGAGGATCTCGTCGCGGTTGCGCACGCAGGCGCGGCCGATTGGTTGGTGGGAGTGGACGACCACGGGGAGCGGACTCCGCTCGAGTTCCGCCCGGAGCCAGGCGAGCTGGTCGGCCCGCATCCCTGCGGGATAGCCGCGGCGCGGCTCCTCCTCGGGAGGATCGTTGGTGTCGAGGACGATGTGGCGGAAGCTGCCGCCGTCGAACCCGTAGTAGCGCCCCGGCATGCCGAGGAAGGCCACGGAGTCCTCCGGCGTGTGGTTCCCATCCATCTCGTGGTTGCCGATCACGTGGTAGCGCGGGCCGGCGAAGCGATTCCAGATGCCGAGGAATCGGTCGTTCTTCGGGTCGGGGATGCAGAAGTCGCCGAGCTGCAGGATTGCATCGACCTTCTCGTGCCGCATGCGCTCGATGAAGATCCTCAGCCGCTCCTCGCCGTCGTGCATGATGTCTTGGTGCGGATCTGCGCAGATTCCGAGGCGGAATGGCTGGTCCGCGGGGGGGCGGGCGTTGCCCTGCGCGTGTCGACGGATCGAAGGAGCGATCGCCGCTGCGGCAGCGGTCGCGGAGCCGGCCAGGAACGAGCGTCTCGAGGTGCCAGTCATGGCCGCATCATCGCCCTGTGTCTGGCGAGGAACCTCCTGGTTCCGCGGCCTTCACCAACCCTTCACCTCGTGCGTTCGGCGCTGCGGAGTGCGGCGAGCGGATGGAAGGTGTCGCGCCAGCGCACGCCGCCGCGGCGCAGGGTGACCACGAAGCTGTTGGCCATGGTGGCGAGGACGAGGCCGAAGGCGAGCGGCAGCGCCAGGGCGTGCGCGGGATGCCAGCGGTAGCGGCGCGCGACGCGGCTCGCGACCAACATCATCGGTAGGAAGCCCAGGGTGGCGACCGCGGCCCATGGCAGCTCGGCGGCGAGGGCGAGCGGTAGGCCCAGAAGCGCGAGCAGCCACAGCGCCAGGCCCGCCGACCAGGCGAGGAGGAAGGGCAGGGTGCGGAAGCCGAACATCGCGAAGTAGTTCTTCTCCAGCACGCGGAACACGCTGCCGAGGTCGGTGATCCACGCGACGCTGGCGGCGTCGACCGCGAAGCGGAGCCGGCTGCGCAGGCCGGCCGCGGTGACCGCGCGGGCCAGGGCGATGTCCTCGACGACGCGCAGGCGCACCGCAGCGTGGCCGCCGACCTGTTCGTAGGCGTCCCGCCGGATCAGCGTGAAGGCTCCCACACCCATCGCGGAGCCGGGACGATCGCGCTCGGCGCCGCGCATGCGCCCCATCAGCCCCATGCACATCGTCAGCGCGACCGCTCGTCCGGCGAGGGACTGGTCGCGGAGCTGTGGCAGGATGCACAGGTGGGCGGCCGCGCTGTGTTCGGCGGCAGCCACCGCACGGGCGATGGTGTCGGGCTCCACCCGCGTATCGGCGTCGACGAACAGCAGCCAGTCGGGAGGCGGCGCGCTCGTCACGTGGGTGGCACCGAGCTGGCAGGCGTGGCACTTGCCGAGCCAGTCCTCGGGGAGTCGGTCGACGCGGACCGGCCAGAGTCGGAACGGATGTCGTGCCTGCACATCGGCGACGACCCGCGCGCTGGCGTCCATCGAGCGGTCGTCCACCGCGACGACCTCGAGGTCGACGCCGCGCGAAGCGAGGAGACGAGACAGGGTCTCGGGGAGCGACTCGACCTCGTCCCGGAATGCGAGCACCGCACGCACGCGTGCTGATCTGCCGTCCGGTTGGTCGGGCTCCAGGTCGGCGAGCGCAGCGAGTCCCCGCGATGCCGCCCACGCCACCATTGCCCAGCCGGCGCCCGCGGCGAGGAACGGCAGTTCGATCCAGGAAGGGAGGGCCACCACTCTCCTCCCAGCATCGGCGCCGGAGCGCTCGATTGCACCCGGCCCTCCGACTCTCGAAGATCCGGCGATGCGGATTGCGTGCATCGGCGGCGGCCCCGCCGGCCTGTTCTTCTCGATCCTGATGCGGAAGTCGTTCCCGCAGGTGGAGATCGACGTCTACGAGCGCAACCGTCCCGACGACACCTTCGGCTGGGGCGTGGTGTTCTCCGACGAGACGCTGGGCAACCTCGAGGACGCCGACGGCCCGAGCCTGCAGCGGATCCGCAAGGCGTTCCGCTACTGGTCGGACATGTACACGTGGATCCAGGACCCGGCGACGATGGTCCGGTCCACCGGCCACGGCTTCTGCGGCATGTCGCGGCGCGGGCTCCTGCAGATCCTGCACGCGCGGGCCGAGGAACTCGGCGTGAGGCTCTTCTTCGAGACCGAGGTCGGGCTCGACGACGTCCGGGATGCCGATCTGGTGGTTGCCTGCGACGGCGTGAACTCGCCGATCCGCGACCAGCTCGCCGAGACGTTTCGGCCAGACCTCGACTGGCGGCAGTGCCGCTTCGCGTGGTTCGGCACCGACAAGGACCTCGACGCGTTCACCTTCATCTTCAAGGAGAACGAGCACGGCCTGTTCCAGGTGCACGCCTACCCGTTCGCCCCGAACCTCGGCACCTGGATCGTCGAGTGCCAGGAAGACGTCTGGCGACGGGCCGGGCTCGACCAGCTCGACGAGGAGCAGTCGGCGCGCTACTGCGAGGAGCTGTTCGCCGAGTGGCTCGATGGGCACAAGCTGCTCATCAACCGCTCGATCTGGCGCAGCTTCCCCACCGTGCGCTGCAAGACCTGGGTCGCGGGCAACGTGGTGCTGATGGGCGACGCCGCGCACACCGCGCACTTCTCGATCGGTTCGGGGACCAAGCTGGCGATGGAGGACGCGATCGCGCTGCGCGACGCGTTCCAACAGGTCGGTCTCGACGACGTGCCGGCGGCGTTGCGGGCCTACGAGGATTCGCGCTACGTCGACGTGCTCAAGCTGCAGAAGGCCGCGCAGACCAGCCTCGAGTGGTTCGAGAACTCGGCGCGCTACCTGAAGCAGGACCCGACGGTGTTCACCTTCAACCTGATGACCCGCAGCAAGCGGATCACCTGGGACAACCTGCGAAAGCGTGATCCCGAGCTGGTGGAGGCGACCGGTCGCCGGTTCGCAACGGCGCAGGGCCACCCGGAGCTGGCGACCGGCGAGCAGGTGGTGCCGCCGATGTTCGTGCCGGGGAAGATCGGTGCGTTGGAGTTGCCGAACCGGGTGGTGGTCTCGCCGATGTGTCAGTACTCGGCGAAGGACGGTCTGGTCGACGACTGGCACCTCGTGCACCTCGGCTCGCGCGCGGTCGGCGGCGCGGGATTGGTGATCACCGAGATGACCAACGTCGAGGCGGCGGGCCGAATCACGCCGGGCTGCGCGGGGCTGTGGAACGACCAGCACTGCGCGGCCTGGAAGCGGGTCGTCGACTTCGTGCACGCGCACTCGCGGGCCAAGATCGGCATCCAGTTGGCGCACGCCGGCCAGAAGGCCTCGACCAGCCATGCCTGGACCGGTGAGGATGCGCCGTTGCCCGCCGACCAGGCCTGGACCGCGTTCGCGCCGTCGGCGAAGCCGTACCGTCCCGGTTGGCCGGCGCCGAAGGAGATGGACCGCAGCGACATGGACCGGGTCCGCGACGCCTTCGTGCGCGCCGCGCAGCTCGCCGATGCGGCGGGATTCGACCTGGTCGAGCTGCACGCGGCGCACGGCTACCTGCTGTCGAGCTTCCTGTCGCCGCTGTCGAACCTCCGGACCGACGAGTACGGCGGCAGCCTGAGCAACCGGCTGCGCTACCCACTGGAGGTCTGCGACGCGGTGCGCGCGGCCTGGCCGCAGGGCAAGCCGCTGGTGGTGCGCATCACCGCGTCGGACTGGGCTGGCACCGAAGGGCTGACCGCCGACGATGCGGTGAGGATCAGCCGGGCCTTCGGCGAGCACGGTGCCGACGCGATCGACGTGTCGAGCGGTGGCAACGTGCCGGATCGGATCCCGGAGTACGGGCGGATGTACCAGGTGCCGTTCGCCGAGCGCATCAGGGCGGAGACCGGCCTGACCACGATCGCGGTCGGCGCGATCCTCGGGGCGGATCACTGCAACACCGTGCTGGCGGCCGAGCGGGCCGACTTCTGCGCGCTCGCGCGGCCGCATCTCGGTGATCCCTACCTCACCGCCCGCGCCGCGACGCGCTACGGCCTCGACGATCCGGGCTGGCCGGGGCAGTACCTGATGGGGCGGCCGAGCTGACGACGGACCCGTTGGCCGGAGTACGACAGGAGAACTTCCGTTCGCGGCCGGCAGCGGCTCCGCGTAGGCGCGCCACCGATTCGAACCGAGAGACTCCGATGCCCCAGACCCGTCGTTCCTTCCTCGCCGCATCCGCCGGCGCCGCCTTCTCCTCGCCGCTGTGGGCGGCGCGCGCGCGTGCCGCGAAGCGCCCCGTCGAGCCCGCCGGCCGGAAGCTGAAGCTGCTGATCCTCGGCGGCACCGGCTTCCTCGGTCCCGAGATCGTCAAGACCGCGGTCGAGCGCGGCCACTCGATGACGCTCTTCAACCGTGGCAAGACCGCGCCCGAGATGTTTCCCGACCTCGAGCACCTCGAAGGCGATCGGGACACCGGCGACCTCAGCGCCCTCGAGGGCCGCGAGTTCGACGCGGTGATCGACACCTCGGCCTACGTGCCGTCCCACGTCGCCGCGACCGCCGGGATGTTCGCCGACAAGGCGAAGCACTACACGATGGTCTCGACCATCTCGGTCTATGACCGCGCGGCTGCGGTCGAGGCGGGGCGGATCGACGTCGACTCGAAGCTGGAGACGGTCCCCGAGGAGATCGTCGCCTCGGTGAAGACCATCCGCGAGTCGTTCCAGGGTGGCGGCATCTACTACGGCGGCTTCAAGGCGCTGTGTGAGCAGGCCGCCGAGAAGGCGATGCCCGGGCGCGTCTGCCACAACCGGCCGGGCCTGATCGTCGGCCCGCGCGACAACACCGACCGGTTCACCTGGTGGCCGGTGCGGTTGGATCGCGGTGGCGAGGTGCTGTGCCCGGGCAACCCCGACGCCGGCATCCAGGTGATCGACGTCCGCGACCTCGGCGAGTGGATCGTCCACTGCGTCGAGCAGAACGTGACCGGCACCCACAACGCGGTCGGCTTCGACGGCGCGATCACCTTCGGCGAGTTCCTCGGCGCCTGCAAGTGCGCCAGCTCGACGCCCTCGACGCTGGTCTGGGCCAGCGAGGAGTTCCTGCAGGAGAGCGAGGTGGGGGCGTGGATGGAGATGCCGATGTGGATCCCCGACGAGGGGTTGCTGCACTACTCCAACCGCAGTGCGATCGACAGCGGCCTGAAGTTCCGCCCGCTCGGCGACACCATCCGCGACACGCTGGCGTGGGCGAAGGAGGAGGAGACGCGGCGGCCGATGTTCGCGCGGACCGGCGTGAAGGCGGAGAAGGAAGCGCGGCTCCTGGAGGCCTGGAAGAAGCGCGGCTGAGGAGGAATCTGTCGTAGTTGGTGCCAGGCACCAACTACGACAGATCCGGTGTCAGAGCGTGCGCAGGAACGCGATCAGCGCGCGCTTGTCGTCGCTGGACAGATCGAGGCCGAAGCGGTGGCCCCGCACCGGCCGGCGGGCCGGGTCGGCTGGCACGAAGCCGCTCGGCACGTAGTCGTCGTCGGTGCGTCGCGGGTCGAACCACTCCTCGAGGGTCTTCACCGAACCACTGTGTCCGAGCGGACTCCGATACCAGAGACCGCGCAGCGAAGGCACCTTGTAGTAGCCGGTGCCGCGGCGGGTCGACATCGCCAGCTCGGGGTCGGTGTCGACGCGTCGCCTGGAGACGTCGTAGCGTTCGAAGTGCTCGGCCGGTGGCCGGAAGCCGGGCGCGCGGACCAGCTGGTTGCTGGTGTAGAGCGGGGCCGGATGACAGTCCGTGCAGGACTCGCGTTCGAAGACCTGCTCGCCGCGTCGCGCCAGGTCGTCGAGGGAGTGCGGGTTCGGCGGCGGCGTCAGCGAGTAGATGTAGAGCGCCAGGGCGTAGAGCTGGTCGTCGCTGTAGCGGTCGCGGGTACCGGTGAACCAGCCCTCGCCGGGAGGCGGGGGTTGGTCGGTGCCGGTCGCCGGAACGTGGTCGCCGTAACGAGCCAGGAGGTCCACGCCCTGGTTGGTGGCGGCATAGCGCATCAGGTCGGCGATACCGCGGTGGCGCACGAAGCCGGTCGCATCGAGGTAGCGTCGGTCCGCGATACCGATGAGGTCCGGGGTCCGGGCCGGGGCCTGCAGGGTGGTTCCCTGCCGGAGTTGCACGCCGGGAGGGATGGCCTCGAGCTGTCTGGCGAGGTCGGTCATCGGTGCCTTGGCGCTCGGCTGGACGTCGTTCCACGGCACGTCGGCCAGCGTGCCGAGCACGCGGCGCAGGATCGGCTCCGGGGCGGCTGCTCGGCGGATGTCGGCGGCGAACAGCTGCTCGAACGGCAGGTTGCCCTGCGCCCCTTCGACCGGAGTGCCGTCGTCGAGCACGCGGGTGTGGCACATCGCGCAGGACAGGTTGCCGAGTTCCAGCCGGCCCTTCTCCCGGATCACCCAGCGGGCGAACGGCAGGATCCCCTCCGTCGTCGTCGGCACTTCGAACTGCTCGTACCAGGCTGGATCGAGCACCTGCTCGGGTCCGAAGATCGGGCCGTCGAAGTCGATCGGTGCGTGGAAGACCAGGCGGCCGGCGGCGATCCAGTCCTGCTGGTCGTGGAGGTCGGAGGGTTCGAAGGCCGGCTCCGGGTCCTTCGATCGGAGTTCGTCCCGGTAGCCCTCGGGTTCGTGGTCGGGGTGGTAGACCGGGTAGGAGCGCCAGACCGTGCGGAGGGGCAGCGCGGCGTAGTGATCAGGGTCGATGTGGCGGGGGGAGAACTCGGGACGTGCCAGCGGCAGTTCGAAGTCCTCGAGGGCGGTCGGGTCCCAGGTCTTGGGGACGTTCGGCGTCCAGGTTTCTTGTGCGCCGACGGACGTCGTCAGGAGCAGCAGGGCCAGGGCGCGAGGGGCGATGGGGCGGCGAGGGCTCGGTGAGGCTGCGATGGGCATGGTCGGTCGGGGAGCGTCGCGCCGTTGGATCGCAGGGGCTCGTGGGGTGTGACAGCGAATGGGCGAGACGGCGGGGAACTGCTCCGGCCGCCCGTGGCGCGGAATCTGTCGTGGTTGGTGCCTGGCACCGAGCGCGACAGATTTGGGGGAGGCGTGCTCGGCCTGTCGCAGTCGGTGCCAGGCACGGCAGCCAACACAACGGCAGGTGCGGCGGCGGCGGATGTGAGCATCCGTCCGTTGTGTCAGCCGCCGTGCCAGGCACCGGCAGCGACACGCGCGCGTCGCGGGGGAGGGGCGGTTGCTCGATCGGAATCTGTCGTGGTTGGTGCCTGGCACCGAGCGCGACAGATTCGGGGGGGCGTGCTCGGCATGGCACCGTCAGCGACACGTGCGCGTCGCGGGGGAGGGGCGGCTACTCGACCAGTCCGAATGCGCGGATTCCCGGTGTGTCGAGGATGCGCGTGCCGTCTGCCAACACGGTGAGCAGGGAGCGCGATGTCGTATGGCGTCCCTTGCTGTCGCCGCGGCGGACGGCTCCGGTCCGACGTTCGGTGTCCGGGTCGAGGGCGTTCGCCAGCGAGGACTTGCCGGCTCCGCTGTGGCCGAGGAAGGCGCAGGACCGCCCGGCGATCGCCGCGCGCAGCGCTGCGATGCCGCGGCCATCGACCGCGCTGACCGCGAAGGAAGGCAGACCGTCGGCCTCGAACGCCTGGAGCTGCTCGTCGAAGGCGCCGTCGGCGACCATGTCGATCTTGGTCAGCACCACCGCTGCGTCGATCCCGCCACTGCGGAGCGCTGCGCGGATCCGTTCCACCAACCCCCAGCGCGGTCGGTCGGCGGGGATCGTGACCACACCCAGGTCGAGGTTGGCGGCCACCGGCTTGGGCCGGCCCGGACGGGCAGGGTCCTCGCGGCTCAGCAGCGTGCGACGCGGCAGCAGCTCCTCGGCGCGGTGTGCGCCATCGACCGCGGTCGAGATCTGCACCACGTCGCCGGCGACGATCGAGACCAGGCGGGGATGACGGCGCGCGAAGCACCGCTCTCCCTCGAGGTCGATCTCGACCCGGGTCCGGTCGACGCCCAGCACAGTGGCCTCGCGCAGCGCGCGCTTCGCGACCACCGCGTCGCGCCGCCCGCTCGCGATGGTCGAGCCTTCTGGTTCGGCCTCGAGCCGCGTCTCGTCGACCCTCTCCCGCGGCTTCTGCCGCTCCTGCTTCTTGCGCAGCTTGCGTGCCTTGCGGTCCTCGGCGTGCTCGCGCTCGTTCTCCTCACGGCGCGCGCGCTTGTCCATCATCCGATAGAAGCGCTCGCGCATCCGGTCCTTGCGATCTGGTTCCAATGGAGTTCTCGGTTCGGTTCTGCATGTGTGTACGGACGAGCAGACCGCACGACTCGAAGCGTCGGCGGTCTGCAGGGGTGGGGGGAGCCACCGCGGAACCCGTTGGTCGATCAAGAGCCCGAAGGCGATCGTCTCAGCGGGTCGCGGCGGCGCCGCACGCAGCGATTGCAGCGAACGTCGTCATCCGGCGAACTCCAGGAAGCGGTCGGGTCGACCGCTCCGGTTCAGCGTCAGGATAACGGTGGGCCAGCCCGATCGGCCAGCCCATGGCCGCGCTGACCGGGTTGTCTGGACCGACTCCTCCGGAGAATCAGCGCCAGGCGCGCAGGTTCTCCGGAGTAGTGGATCAGGGCAGCTTCGGCTCCTCGAAGGTCAGGTCGGGCGTCAGCGACTCGAGGAACGCCACGATCTGGCCGACCTGCGCATCGGTGAGCGCTTCCCGGCCCTGGAAGGCCTTCAGGATCGGGTCGAGGTCGGGGTTGTCGAGGCCGCCGCCGTGCATCAGCTTCACCGCCTCGGCGAGGGTCGCGACGCTGCCGTTGTGGAAGTACGGCCCGGTCTTGGCGACACCGCGCATCGTCGGGGTCTTGAACGAGCCCTTCGCCGCGCCGTCGACCTTCTCGAACGCGCCCAGATCGGGGCTCTCCGCGTCCATCCCGATGCCGGCGTTGTGGAACTTCAGGTCGGTGAACAGCGGCGGCGTGTGGCAGGAGACGCAGGCCGCCGAGGTCTGGAACAGCTGCCAGCCGGCCTGGGCGTCGGCGCTGATCGCAGTCTTGTCGCCGGCCTGGAAGCGGTCGAACGGCGTGCCGCCGGCCTGCAGCGTGCGGACGAACGAGCACAGCGCGTCGACCACGTTGTCCTTGTCGGGGGCCGCGCCGTAGATCTCCTGGAACTTCGAGACGTAGCCTTCGACGCCGTTCAGGCCCTCGACCACCGTCGCGAGCTGCTCGTCGCCGCCGCACATGTGGCCCTTCCAGGCCGCGCCGATGTTCGCCTCCATCGAGGGCGCGCGCCCGTCCCAGTAGAAGCGCTCCTGGTAGCCGACGTTGAACAGGGTCGGCGAGTTGCGGGTGTTCATTGCCCCGGTGACCTTCTGGCTGAACTGCTTGCCGTCCGTCCAGGCGTTCTCCGGGTAGTGGCAGCTGCGGCACGACATCTCGCCGTTCGACGACATGCGGGTGTCGAAGAACAGCTGCTTGCCGAGCGCGGCGCGGGCCTCCGACCAGTCGGACGGCCGGCTCATCTTCGGTAGGCCGAGGGTCGGGTCGGCGGCGGCGCCAGAGCCCGACTCGCCTCCGCAGGCGGCGAGGCCGAGGAGTGCGAAGAAGCTGGCGGTCAGGAGAGAGGTGCGTTGGAGCCTGTTCATGTTGGCGGCGAGGGGTTGGGCGTGGCACGTCGCGTGGCGCATCGGTCGGCCGTGCGCGCGGAGCCGTAGTCCCGGATCCTAGGGCAATCCCGGGCTGGTGCCGAAGCCCGTTCCGGATCAGCGCAGCGCCGCCCGCACCAGCGGCTCGGCGCGCGCCGCCATCTCCGCGTAACCTCGTGCCGTGCAGTGGATCGGGTCGACGAACCAGTCCTCGCGCGGTGATTCGGCCAGCAGCTCGTCGAAGCGGCTCCGGTTCTCGACGACGGGCAGCTCGTGACGCGCAGCCACCGCCTCGACCGCCGCCTGATGGCGTTCGTTCGCGAACGGGTATCCGAGCAGCACGACCTTCGCTCCGGCTTCTTCACAGGCCTCCACCGCCATCTCCAGATGGTGCTCGAGGACTGCATAGACTTCGTCGTCGTCGGCCGTGCCGCGTCGCACCGCGGTACGCACGCGGAATGCTGCAGTCGCGTCGGACCGGTCGACGCTCTCGGCGGCCTCGCGTAGCGCGGTCCTCGCCAGACCGCCGCGGACCAGTGCGCGTACGCACTCGGTGAGTTCCGGCACCTGCACTCCGGAGAGGCTCGCGTATCTCAGGTGGGCGATCGCCAGCCCTGGATCGTCGGCACTCCGGGCCAGCAGCAGGGCCAGCTCGGCGCGAGCCGTGTCGTCGTCGGCGAGAGCTGCGGTGACCGTGTCCAGCTCCGTGCGGAGGGCCAGGCGCGCGTCCGGATCGCCGCGCGAGAGGTCGATGCGAGTCTGCCAGGCATCGATCGCCGCGGGGTGTCGGTCGGTCACCTCGTGGATCACCTCGCGGGCCTCGTCGTGCTGTCCCAGTTCCCGCAACCCGATGGCGACCGCGTGCCCGACCTGGGCATCGTCCTGACTCCGCTTCCAAGCCCGCTGGAGACGCCGGGTACGAGCGCGCAGTGCCTCGGGATCGACGCAGAGTCCCAGCCGGACCAGCGACGAGGTGGCCGCCAGGTCGTCCGGGTTCCGCCTCAGAACGTCCCGGAGTCCGTCGGCCGCCGGTTCGTCCATGTCCGCCTCGACCAGATCCTGGGCCAGTTCGGAAGCCGTCGCGTCGGCTGCGGGTCCGGGGTGCGCGAGCAGATGCTCGCGCCAGCCGTCGACCAGGATCTCCAGCCGATCGTCGTGACGGACCCGCAGCCGGATGCCGAATCCGCCCTCGGCCGCCCCCTCGTAGCGCATCCGCACGCCGTCTGCGGTGCGCTCCCAGGTCGCGGCGATGCCCTCGAAGCGGGCGGTGCCGTCGGCGGCGAACGAGAACTCGCGGCCGAGCACGTGCCAGGTGCCGATGAAGGCCGGCGGACCCTCGCCGTCGTCCTGCGCTTGGTCCGGGACGTCGCTCTCGGTGGCGTCGGGGCCACCCGCCAGTGCCAGCTGCAGGAGCCGCCAGGTTCGCCATCGCCAGCGGAATGTCGATGCGTCGCGCGGCAGAGCCTCGAGGGGCAGGGGCCGCGACCAGGTGTCGTTCCAGCCGCAGAGGATGCAGACCACGTCCGGCTGAAGGATGCCGAGGCGTGGACCGAGACGCTCGAGCACGTCGCGCGAGGTCTGGCCGGGGCGCGCGTCGTTGACCATCTGCAGCTCGGGGAACTCCGGCCGCAGCGCCGTGGACACGCGGGCCGGCCAGGCCTCGTCGCGCCCGGCTCCGAGCCCCCAGGTCAGCGAATCGCCGACGCAGAGCACCACCGGCCGGCCGGCTGCCGCGGATTCGTCGGTGCGGATCCAGGAGGCGCCGAGGGCCAGTAACTGGAGCAGGAGTTCGAGGCTCAGCAGCGTGGCACAGGCGGCGATGCCGAGGCGGAGGAGGGGGCGACGCACGGGACCAATGTAGCGGGTCGCTGGGCGGCGTCGTCCACTCCGGTCTCGTCGTGGGAGTGGTAGAGCGTTGGGGTGTGGACCATCCAGCCTCGCGCGGCGAACATGAGGCTCACGGCGGTTCGGGTCCCTAGCGGACCCGTCGGAGGCCAAAGCCCCAGCATGAGTCCCACAGGCACCAGTTCCGACGAGGAGCGGACCGGCACCGCTTCGGCGTCGGGAACGCAACGACAGGCACAGTCCGACGCAGCTCCCGCGACCGAAGCGCGCGGCCGGTCGCTGGTCGTTTCGCCGCGCGAGCCGATCGTGGTCGATGACCGCCGCGACCTCGATGCCCTGCCGCCGCGGATCGAGGCCCCCGACGGCGCGACCTTCGTGGTGCCGGACTTCGCGCTCCTCGAGGAGCTGGTCGAGCGCGGCGTCGACAGCTCGATGATCGCCGTGGTGCACGGCGAGGCCGACCCGAACTGGCTGCAGGCGACGCTCCGGCGCCGTCCCGGAGCACCGATCGTGCCACCGGTGCCCTACGACTTCGGTGCCCGCATCCTGGTGGTCGTGCCGACCTACAACGAGCGCGACAACCTCGAGCCGCTGGTCGAGGCGATCGGCCGCCACCTCGTCGCCGACGTGCTGGTGGTCGACGACGGCTCGCCCGACGGCACCGGCGAGGTCGCCGACCGGCTCGCCGCCGAGCGCGCCAACGTCCACGTCCTGCACCGCACCCAGAAGCAGGGCATCGGCCGGGCCTACCTCGCCGGCTTCCAGTGGGGCTTCGAGCACGGCGCGAGGAACGGCTCCGACTACGAGCTGATGTTCGAGATGGACGCCGACTTCAGCCATGCCCCCTGGGACCTGCCGCGCTTCGTGCCGGCGATCGAACGCGCCGACCTGGTGATCGGCAGCCGCTACGTGCCCGGCGGCGACACCACCGGCTGGGACGCGAAGCGCCGCGCACTGTCGCGGTTCGGCAACGGCTACGCGCGGACCTTCCTCGGTGGCGGCCTGTCCGACATGACCGCCGGCTACCGCTGCTTCCGCACCGCGGCGCTGAAGAAGCTCGACTTCGACGCGGTGACCACCGACGGCTACGCCTTCCAGATCGAGATGGCGCACCGGATCCGCAAGAGCGGCGGGTCGGTCCGCGAGATCCCGGTCCACTTCGTCGACCGCTTCGCCGGCAACAGCAAGATGAGCAAGGCGATCGCGTTCGAGGCGATGTGGAAGGTCCCGCTGCTGCGGTTCCGGCGTTGAGCACCGCGGTGGATACTGGCGAGCCCGGTGTTCGCAGCCGCTGGCGCACCTACTGGCGGGCGATGGCCGTGCTGCTGGCGATCGCTGCGTTCGCGGCCGGCATGGCCGGCACGCTGAAGAAGGACACCAGCGAGCTGCCGGTCTACGTGCTCGGCGCCGAGCGCATGCTCGGCGGTGAGGAGATCTACCACCCCACCGAGTTCAAGCCGTTCACCTACCCGCCGTTCTTCGGCACGGTGTTCGTGCCACTGACCTGGGTGACGGGCGAGGTCGCGCAGCGCATCGTGTTCTACTGCCTGAACGTCGGGCTGCTCGTGCTCACGCTCTGGGCGATCCGGCGGGCGATCCTGCCGCAGCTCCGGGAGAAGGCCGGGGCGCGGGAGTGGCTGGTGTGGCTGCTCGTCGCGTTGGTCGCCGCGCGCCACGTCGCTGCGGTGTTCCAGAACCAGAGCCACGACCTGGTGATCGTCGCCCTGGTCGCGCTGGGCGCCACCGCGATGACCCTGCGCCGCGAGGTGGGCCTCGGGGGTGTCGTCGGCGGACTCACGACTGGCTTGGCTGCCGCGTGCAAGGCCACCCCGCTGCTGTTCCTGCCGCTGTTCCTGGGCCAGCTCCGGGTGGTCTCCGCGCTCGCGATGCTCGTTGCCGCGGTCGGCGCAACGCTGCTGCCCGACCTGATCACCCCGCGCGACGACGGTTCGCTGTGGGTCACCGCCTGGTACGACACCCTGGTCTCCAAGCAGGGCCTCGGCCGCCCCGCCGATGCCGGTGACGCGTGGCACGAGTGGAACTCGCTGAACCAGAACCTCGCCGGCACCCTCTACCGCCTGTCGACTCCGGTCGCCGACGAGTCCGACCTGGTCTTCGACGTCTCGCTGTGGAACCCCTCGCGGGAGGTGCTGCGCGCGGTGACCGCCGCGGGGCAACTGCTGATCCTCGCGCTGTTGGCCTTCGCCGCCTGGCCCGGCCGCAGCCGCGGTCTCGACGACAAGTCGCTCGGCTGGCGTCGGTTCGGCGAGGCTTCGATGGTCGCCTGCGCGATGCTGCTGCTCTCACCGATGAGCAGCAAGAGCCACTTCGGGCTGCTGCTGTTGCCCGCGGCGTGGCTGGCGGTGGATTGGCTGTGCGTGCGGCGGAGTTGGGGCAGCGCGGTGAGTCTGCTGGCGGCGTTCGTGTTGGGCACGCTGACGACCAAGGGGGTGCTGGGGAAGGGGCTGGGCAACGAGTTCCTGGCGCGGGGGGCGGTGACGTGGGCGACGGGAGCCTTGTGGCTGGGATGTGTCGGCGTCCTCTCCAGACGGTCGTGGAGCGGCCATCCGTCCACGTCCGGTCTGGCTGGCGACCGATGAGATTGGCGCGGGAGGTCCGGCGACGTTCGGGGGCGATCCCGGTGGGGCGTAGCCGGGTTCGAGAATCCGTTCTATGCTTGCCGTGCGCTCACGAGCGAGGGCAAGAAGATCCATACCGTGCGGGCCGGCGCGGTGATCCTGAGGGATCGCCGGTTGGCACCCATCGGGGCCGGGAGACATTCGATGAAAGACACGTTCCATCAGTTGGTCGGCGTCGTGACGGGCTTCGTGCAGGGCTGCGCCAGCGATGGCCGCCCGCTCGTGACCTGGAACGGCCGGATGGAGGCTGTCGCGGCGAACGCTGTGTGGATGCGTGACGTGCCTGACTGGACCCGCTGCCGCGAACTGCCTGCGCTGCTCGCCTTCGAGGACGGCGATGAGTCCCGTCCCATCATCGTAGGCTTGCTCGCCGAGCCGCCGCTCGCCGAGCCGTCGCCCTCCCAGTCATCGCTCGGACAGTCAGCCGTGGAGGTGCCCGAGCGCCTGAGGGGCACTCCCGAGGTCCTGCGACTGCAGAGCGAGGAGGAGATCGTGCTCGAGTGCGGCAAGGCCAAGATCGCTCTGCGCAAGGACGGCCGCATCTGCATCCTCGGCGGCTACCTCCTGTCGCGCGCCACTGGCGTCAACAAGGTCAAGGGCGCCTCGGTCCAGATCAACTGAGCGCGATGCTTCTCGACATCTTCGAAGACCATCTGGACGAAGCGCTCTTTCTGTTCCAGCGCAGTCAGCTCGCATTCGAGATGCTCGACCTGGTGCAGAAGGACCTCGACGAGTTGCGGCAGCGCTTGCGAGCCCACCTCGATGGCCTGCTGCTCGATCCTGCTGCGGCCTGGCAGCTGTGTCACCCTCAGCTGGCCGAAGGCGACTCAGAGCACGCATTCGTCGCCGGGATCGTTGCCTTCGAAGGTTGTGAAGCTGAGCGGGTCTCCGTAGTCGAGGCGATGCTCGCGGCCGCGAGTCCCGAGCAGCTCAGCGGCTTCGCGGCCGCGGCAGCGCAGACGAATTGGGGCGGAGCCGAAGCGTGGCTGCGGACACTTCTCGGCAGCCCGCATGCCAATGCTCGCGCGCTCGCGCTGCAAGCATTGGGGGAACGCGGCGTCGATCCGGGGCCGGCGCTGGACCGTGCGTTGGCCAGCGGCGATCGACTCGAACTGCTGGCAGCGCTGCGTGCGGCGTTCGACCTGGGAGCGGGCCGCACCGCGACAGCCGTGACGCGAATCGCCCATGGCGACGACGCGGAAGTCGTGGCGCGTGCTCTTCGCGTCATGGCGCGAACGGCTGCGCCCGGTACCCGCGAGCGGTGCCTGGAGCTGCTGGATGCAGGTCATGCCGCCGCCGGGGCTGCGGCCGAGGTGCTTGGTGCATCAGGGCACGCGCAGGATTCCGCGCGTCTTGTCGATCTGATCGCAAGGACGGACGGTGAGCTACGGCGAAGCGCGATCATCGCGCTCGGGCTCTTGGGTGACCTCGACGCGGTTCCGGCGCTGTCGACGTATCTGGAGAACGCAGAGACTGCGGGTGTCGCAACGGCTGCATTGAGCTGGATGTTTGGCTCTTGCTGGGATGCAACAGTTCCCGAGTATGTCGACGACGAAGACTGGGGGCCAGACCACGATCTGCCGTGCGTGCCGCGCGAAGTCTTCGAGCAATGGTGGGCGGAGCATTGCGGCGATTATGAGCCAGGAATGCGTGTTTGCGCCGGTGGCGGACTTCCCGTGCCTCTGCTGTGGGTATCCAAGGCGTGATCGGGGCGAGGCTATTGTTAATCGTCGTGTTTGTGATGAGGGACCCGCTAATGACTCCTTTGTTGGATTGCCACACGCCCGTACTTCGGGATCTTGTATGGGTAGCGCAACATGTCTGGTGAGCAAGCAAGAAAGAGAAGAGGCTACCAATGACTGAGGTTGGAGAAGGGGTTGCTCTTCCGGAAGTGACGCCGGACAAGTGTCCTATTTGCGAAAAAGCGCCGCATCCAGATCGAACAACTACTGACAAAAAGGAGGGTAGGGGCTGTCTTGACAGTAAGCCGAAAAACCTTGGATGTTCGCAGATCATCCAAGATCCACTGTTGCCCAACTATGCCACGGCCGCCCATCATATCATTCCGGCAATACAGTGCTTGAAGCGGTTTCCGCGGCTCTCTCAGATGTGCGAATCCGTCGGTTATGATGTCAATAACTCCAAGAATGGCATGCCCTTGCCGACCTGCGGCCAGCGGTCTCTCAATAGCTACCAGAACTCTTCGGGAGGACATGTCAAGTTTGGTCGGCTCGTCGATGAAGACAAGGATGATGTTGCCTACCTAATAATGGAAGGTCTAGACATGCAGTGGCATGTAGGGCACCATGATTGGAAAATAGATTATGAAACCGATGGTGAGATCCATCCGGAAAACTACGACAAGCTAGTCAAGACGAAGCTTCGGGACCTTGAAAAGGACGCGCAGCGGGGGGGTGATTCCATATGCGAGCCGCCTGATGAATCCGAGAGCGGCTCGGCTCTGATATCGGAAATGAATGCTTTGTCTGCGGAAATTGAGGCGCAAGTAAAGGCCTGGTCTAGTTACTTTGTCTCGGCACGCGCGTGCACCTTTGCCGCAAAATACCGTAATTGAGAGGTTTCGTGTTCTACTTCCTTCGACAAGATCTGTTCAAGGCGCAGGGCATCATTGAGATCGTTGGCCATTCCGACGAAACGTCTCGATACAGCTGGGTGTCTGGGGCTCGGTTCCCAAATGCTCCTCCACCAATTACCCTGGATCTGGATCCAGGATACGGTGAGAGATTGCCGGCGTTCTTTGATACAACGGTTCCGGTCATGTCGGCCGATCTGCGACTTGCTCTGAGAGCGGCGGGTGTCGACAATTTCGATGAGTACCCTGTTATCCTTCGGCGGATCGACAGCGGCGAGGAATTCCAAGGCTATTCCGCGGTCAATATTATTGGGTGCCGGGATGCGGTCGATCTAGAGGATTCAGAATACAGGCTCCGGTTCGGCAAGCCGTACTTCACGGGGCGGTTGTCCATCGACCCGAACGGTGCTCAGGGGCTCAAGGCATTTCGGCTCCTGCACGGCCCCGGGTTCGTTGTTGTCAGCGAAGAGGTTGCAGAGGCTCTCATGCCAATGGGCTTCGTCGGCTTGCTATTGCAGCCGACGACTGATTACAGTGGCACATGAGATTGGGCTACAGGTGCTGCCTTGGATGAAAGCTGCTTGTTCTGGTGCAGTCCTTCTCGCTTCTTCTCCGGCAGTTCCGGGGCGTCGGCAGGTCTTCGAGCGTCCTTCTCAAGTCGGTTGCAGTGGCCCCTATTTACATCACAATGTTCTTCTTATTGTGAAACAGAGGGTCGCCCATCCGGCAAACGTTCTTCCCCTCGAACTTCACATCGAACGAGTACATCATGAACTCGCACTCGCTTCGATTCACGTTGCTGACGACTCCGCCGATCGTGCCGGCCTCGTCGCCGCTCGACTTGCTGTACTTGGCCCCCTTGACCATCGGCATCTTGCCGTCGGTCTTCACCTTGCTCGGCCCCGAGGTCGTGTCCGACGCCATACCGATGTTCGGGTAGGGGATCGGAATGGGTGGGGCGGGTGGGGCTGGCGTCTTGCAGACGTCGGGGAAGGCGATGCTCTGGCCGCCACTGCCCTTGTGGGCGATGCCGCGTGAATTGGCGAACGTCGTCTGTCCCATCGTGCTGCCCTCTATCTCCTATCTCGGCTCCATGGTAACCCGAACGGCGCCGCGTGGTGCCGCTTCGGAAGAACAGTAGACCAGGCAGGGGCTCGGCAGGGAGCCCCTTCGCATGCCGACCGCTGCGAGGCCGATCAGCACGGGCCCGAACGCGGCGCCGATGTCGCCGAAGCAGTCGCCGGGGTGTTCGAACCGATACAGGGTGCCCAGTTCGCCGGAGTTGCGGACCGTCGCGACGCCCCACTCCTTGGCGCCGAAGTTCTCGCCGTTGAGGCTGGCGAGCACGGTTCCGATCGGTTCTTCCGAACCCTCGAGCGCGGCGGAGACCGCCTGGGCGAGCCCATCGCCGAGGTAGGGCTCTTCGCTGTAGCGGTGTCCGGGCTCGTCGGCGAGACCGGGTTCGTGGACGGCGACCGTCGCGCTCGCATGCGCCTCGCGGCGCGTAGCGTCCGAGCAGAGCAGTACGAAACCCGCCCCTTCGCCAGGTGCGAAGCCGTTCATGACGCCGTCGGCGAGCACCCGGTCGTCCTGATCCAGCACCCCGAGGAGCATCAGGTCCAGGTAGCTGTCGATGCCGCCGAGCAGCGCGTAGCGTGGCCCGTTCTTCGCCAGGTGCTTCATTGCCGCGTCGAGTGCCTGCATACCGCCCGCCCGTCCGGTCGCGAACAGGAGGCTGGCCCCACGCTCGAGCCGCGGATCGAGCGCACAGACCGCGTCGAGGAACCCGTCCTCCACGACCGGCGAACGGCCGGGCAACGGTTCCGGACCCGCGAGGAACAGTGCCGCCTTCTGTCTCGGCGGTAGCGCCTCGAGCGCCTCGGGAAGCGCCAGCTTGCCGAGGCGCAACATGCGCAGCTGCCTGCTGGTCCAGCCGAGCGGTCGCTCGACGAGTTGCGGCAGCGCATCTTCGGGCAACAGCGCCATCGTCATCGGCCGGTCATGCCGATTGTGGATCGCACTGGACGCATAGCGACTGATGCCGGCCCGCACCGAGGTCTCGGTCTGAGCCGTGCAGTCGCCGACCGCGGTCGCCATGCCGATGCTGCAGATCCAGGCCTGCCGCGGGGTGTCCGCGGCCATCAGTCCATCCCTCCGGCGATCGTGACCCGCTCGACCTGCAGCAGCTTCTTGTCGCATGCGACGCCGCAGCGCCACGTCATGCAGAGCCGGTCCTCGTCGGGTTCGATCAAGATCGTCTCCAGGTCGAGCGACGGCGACTCGGTCCGGCCCGCGATGCGCACCGATGCGCTCAATCGCGGCGCGGGCAGGGCGAACTCCAGTGGCCCATCCCGGTGGCCGTTGATGATGCGAACCGGCTCGCCGCCCTGCAGATGGCGATCGAAGATCAGCGCTGGCGTCGCCGCGTTGAAGAAGCGCGGGTCGAAGTCCTTCGGCAGGTACGGCGCACGCTGTTTCTGCCAGGCTTCGTCGTAGGTGCCGGCGTATCGACGTCGTGGCAACCACGAGGGCGCGATGAAGCCGAAGCCCTGCGGCTCCGGTCGGTCGTCGAGCCCGCGGATCGGGTGTTGCGGGTCTTCGATGTTCGGCAGCGGCGTGCCTGCCATCTCCTTGCCCTTGCGCTTGCCGCGGAATCCCGTGCCGACCGGGTTGCGCTCCTCGACGGAGCGTGGGTCGGAGTCGGGATCCGGTCGGTGGCAGCCGCCGTAGGCGCGTTCGTAGACGATCGGCATCGACTCGAAAGGTCGCGTCGGAGAGATCGAGCTGAACAGGCCTCCCAGCCAGACACGGTCCCCGAATACGCGCACGATCTTGAACCGCTCGGCGACGGCGACTGCCACATCGAGCTGCTCGACCGCGCGCCCGGACGGGGCCCAGGCCTGCCCGACGAACACCACGTCGGTGGCGGGCTTCTCGAGGTGCATCTCCGAGGCGTACTTGAGGCTCGAGCTACCCGCATCACCCCAATACTCGTCCCCGGCCTGCACCGGCACCTGCTTCGCTGCGAGCCGCGGACGCGGTTCTAGCGCGAACGTCGCCTTGACGATCGCGTAGAACGTGTCGATACCACGCGCGTCGGGGAACGCCGCCAGACTCGCCTGGAACGGTGTCGTGTTCTCGAGTTGCAGCAATGGGGCCTCCTTCGCGATCCGGCTGCAGGATCCTACGAGAACGGTCTCCCGTGTTCGAGCGGTCACGTGGCCCTGATCCACGCCATTCTGGTGGACGGTGGGGATCGGGTGGCGATCGTGCCGAGGAGTCGGCATGCGCTCGCGCGTCCCGACCTCGCTATTCTCCTCTCCGCGGTCCGCGCCGTGAACACTCGGTTCCGGTGCAGTCCGACCTCGGGAGAGCGACATGAGGTATTTCGCGGCAAGTCTCTGCGTCCTCGCGCTGCTGGCGACCACGCAAGCGGTGGCTGCGCAGCGCACCTGGGTCGTCGACTTCTACTACGGTCCGGGGGCCGACTTCACCGACCTGCCTCCGGCGGCGGCGGCGGCGGCGGCGGCGGCGGCGGCGGCGGCGGCGGGAGACACGATCCGTGCGCGGCGGGGAATCTACTCGGGCGCGGTGATCGACAAGCCGCTGCGGATCCACGGCGAGTTTCCCACGGGCATCCACCCGGGCCGCATCTCTGTCGTCGGACTCCCATTCGGTACGAAGGTGGTGCTCCACGGCCTGGGCGCTCACGCTTCCTGCTGGTGTTGTCCTGTGGTGAGCTGGGCGGCGTCCGACTCTCACCTCCACCGCGTCGTGTTCTTGCGCATCGCGCGCTACGGGCTGGCCTCGACGAAGATGAACCAGAGGATCGCCGCCACGATCGAGAAGCCGATCAGGTAGCCGAGCAGGTCGTGGGAGTGACCCGAGCGGCGGTCGCCGCGGCCTCGGGAGGTCACCGGGGTGCGGTTGTATCCAGCGGGGTGCATCGGCCGGTTGCGCGGCGGCACCGAGCCGTCGTCTCGTCCGAGGTAGCGTCCCATCAGCGGTGGTCCTCGACCGCCTTGCACGCAGCGCTCGGAAGATGCCGAGCGCTCGTCTTGGCGGCGTGGCGGGCGCCTACCAGCTGGTCGTGGGGCGATTCAGCGAATTGCCCACAGGGTCCGCAGGCCCGAGCCTCAGCCCAATGCCGCCAGCACGCGATCCGGCGTGAGCGGGAACTCCCGCAGCCGCACGCCCGTGGCGTGGTGCACCGCATTGGCGATCGCGCCGCCGATGCCGCAGAGGCCGAGTTCGCCGATGCCCTTCGAGCCGAGCTCGGCGGCTTCGGGGATCGGTTCGCCGAGCATCAGCACGTCGAGGTCGGGCACGTCGCGCTGCGTCGCCAGGTGGTAGCCGGCGAAGTCGCGGTTCATGAAGGCGCCGTGGCGCGGGTCGAGGGCCAGGTGCTCGGTCAGGGCGCCGCCGATGCCGTAGATCATCCCGCCGAGGAGCTGCGAGCGGGCGGTGACGGGGTTGAGCACGCGGCCGAACGAGAAGGCACCGACGGCGCGGCGCAGCCGGATCTCGCCGCTCGAGTCGTCGACGGTGAGTTCGACGAAGTGGGCGCCGTAGGAGTACTGCGGCGGGCCGCTGTCGGGATCGTGTTCGGCCTCGGCCTCGAGCGAACTGCCGTCGAGCGCCACGAGATCCGCGAGCACGGCGGAGCGGCCGCCGATCCGCAGCGAGCCATCGGCGAACTCTGGGCGGCGGTCGGGCGCGTTACGGAGCGGTGAGTCGGAGTGGCTGCGGGCCCGTTCGAGCAGCCGGTCGGCCAGCTTGCCGCAGGCCAGCCACACCGCGCTGCCGGCCGCGGAAGACCCGAACGAACCGCCCGATCCGCTGGTCTTCGGGAACGCCGAATCACCGAGGCGGACCTCGACCTGCGCCGCGGGGATGCCGAGGCGCTCGCTCACGACCTGGGTCAGGATCGTGTAGGTCCCGGTGCCGATGTCGGTCATGTCGAGTTCGACCGTCGCGCGCCCGTCGCGGTCGAGGCGGACGCGCGCGCTGGCGTCGGTGAGCAGGTTCGGCCGCGTGCACGCCGCCATACCCCAGCCGACCCAGAGCCGGCCCTCCCGTTCGCGCGGCGCCGGACGTCGACTCCAGCCGAAGCGCTCGGCGCCTTCCTCCAGGCAACGGCCGAGGTCGTAGGCGACGAAGCGTTTGCCGCTGGCCGGCTCGCGCTCCGCGAGGTTGTCGAGCCGCAGGTAGAGCGGATCGACGCCGAGTCGCTCGGCGACCTCGTCGATCGCCGACTCGAGCGCCAGCGTGCCGATCGCCTCGCCGGGTGCGCGCATGCTGTCGATCGCCGGCATGTCGACCTTCACCACGCGGTGGATCGTCCTGAGGGTGTCACAGCGATAGGCGGCTCGAGCGCCGGCGGCGCAGGGCTCGGCGAACTCGTAGCCGCGCGACATCGGCATCACGCTCTCGTGCCCGACCGCGACCAGCCGGCCGTTGCGCTCCGCGCCGATGCGCACCCGCTGCCACGACGAGCCGCGGTGCGGCGCGTTGGCGAACAGGTTGCGACGGGTCTGGACCACGCGCACCGGGTGATCGAGCGCGATCGCGGCCAGCGACGCCAGCACCGCGTCGGCGTGGATGCCGAGCTTCGACCCGAAGCCGCCGCCGACGAACGGCGCATGGATGCGCACCTGCTCCGGCTCGAGCTGCAGCGTGTGAGCCAGTGCCTGGACCGCAGACGCGACGATCTGGATGGAGGTGTGCACGGTGAGCGTGCCGTCCTGCCACGAGGCGACGGTCGCGTGCGGTTCCATCGCCGCCGAGATCAGGCCCGCGGTCCGGTAGACGTTGTCCACCTGGACTTCGCAGTCGCCGAACGCGGTGTCGAAGTCGCCGCCGGTGCAGACGTCGGGCTCCTGGCCGCCGTCCAACTCGTCGGGCTTCTCGGTGTCGGTCTCGTCGCCGGTGACCTCGTGCAGCCGTCCGTCGGTGGCCTCGTAGCGGGCCCGCACCAGCAGCGCGGCGCCGCGCGCGGCCTCCAGGGTCTCCCCGACCACCAGCGCGATGGGCTGGCCGTGGTAGCGGATCGTGTCGTCGCGGAGCAGGGCGTGCGACATCGCGAAGCGGCCGGCGTCCTCGGGTTCGCCGAAGGGACGCTGCGCGGGCGTGTTCGCCGGGGTGAGAATCCGCACCACCCCGGGCTCGCGCTCGGCGGCTGCGACGTCGAGTTCGACCACGCGCCCCTTGCCGAGCGACGACTCGACGATCCAGGCGACGTACGGCTTCGGGGTGATCTGCTGGTCGGCCGCGTACGGCGCCTGGCCGCAGACCTTGCGGAACGCGTCGACGCGGCGCAGCGGCCGTCCGAGTCCCGTTCGAGGCGACGTGGCGTCGGTCATCGGATCAGCTCGCGGTGGGGGACGTGCGCGAGTCCGGCGGCCTCGGCAAGGGTCGTAACGATCAAGCGTTCGGCGAGCGGCACCTTGAAGTCGTTGTGGCCGCGGCCGATCGCCGGCGCGAGCTCGGCGCGGGCGGCCTCCAGGAACGACTCGTGGGTCGCCGGCGCGTTGCGGAGCCGCTCCTCGATGCGGGTCGCGTGCCACGGCTTCGGCGCGACTCCGCCGAGCGCCACGCGCGCCTCGCGGACCTCGTCGCCGACGGTGCGCAGCACCACCGCCACCGACACCAGCGCGAAGGCGTAGCTCGCCCGGTCGCGCGCCTTGCGGTAGATGTGCGCGGCGCCGTCGGGTGGCGCGGGGAGCACCACCTGTTCGATGAGTTCATCGTGCTCCAGCACGTGCTCCACCTCCGGACGCGGGTCGGGCAGGCAGTGGAGTTCACGTATCGGCAAGCTGCGGGTCCGGCCGTCGCGCATCCGCGTCTCCACGACCGCGTCGAGCGCGGTCAACGCCACGGCCATGTCGGAGGGATGTGTGGCAATGCAGTGCTCGCTGGTGCCGAGGATCGCGTGGTTCCGATTGTAACCCTCGAGCGCGCCGCAGCCGGATCCGGGCGCGCGCTTGTTGCACGGTCTGCCGAGGTCCTGGAAGTATTCGCAGCGGGTGCGCTGCAGCAGGTTGCCGCCGGTGGTCGCCTTGTTGCGCAGCTGCGGACTGGCGCCGGAGAGCAGCGCCGAGGACAGCAGTGGCCAGCGCCGGCGCACGCGCGGGTCGGCGGCGAGTGCCGTATTGCTGACCCGTGCGCCGATGCGCAGCCCGCCCGCGTCGGTCTCGTGGATCGCGTCGTTCGGAAGCCGCGCGATGTCGACGAGCTGGTGCGGATGCTCGACCCCGAGCTTCATCAGATCGAGCAGGTTGGTTCCGCCGGCGATGAAGCGGCCGCCGGTCTCGAGGCTCCGCACCGCGTCGTCCGGTCCCTCGGCCCGGCGGTAGGCGAAGGGTCTCAAGTTCGGCTCCCGGTCGCGGATCGCGTCAGGCCGTCGCGCACGGCGTCGAGGATGTTGGGGTAGGCACCGCAGCGGCACAGGTTGCCGCTGAGCCGTTCGCGCAGCTCGTCGTCGTCGAACTCGACGACCGGTCCCTCGACGGCATCCGCGCCGAGCGGGCTGGTGACGCACGGCTCGCCGCGCGCGAGTTCGCGCTCCAGGCCGACGGCCGAGCAGACCTGCCCGGGAGTGCAGTAGCCGCATTGCAGCGCGTCGCGCTCGACGAACGCCTGCTGGATCGGATGCAGACCGCCGTCCGACGCCAGTCCGGAGGCAGTGGTGATCTCCTGGTCGTCGTGCATCACCGCCAGGGCGAGGCACGAGTTGATGCGGACCCCGTCGACGAGGACCGTGCACGCGCCGCACTGGCCATGGTCGCAGCCCTTCTTCGCATCGGTCTGGCCGCAGTGCTCACGCAGCGCGTCGAGCAACGAGGTGCGCGGGTCGATCTGCAGGTCGTGCTGTTCGCCGTTGACGAGCAACTGGAGCGGAACCGGCACCGCGGCGGCCGTTTGGGGCTGGAACGTCGTCATGGTTGCGCGGCGCGGGCGCAAGGCGCATGCCACCTCGATACGTGACGCGCATCCCGGGCCGGCGGTGGCTTCGGCTGGAGCGAGCCGGATCCCATACCGACAACTCCGGACGGTCCAGCCGCGCGACAATGTGCAATCGGGTCGCGTCATCGTGGCACCCGAGACCGTCGCGAAGCGGATCGGATGCCGAACCGGGGCACGCAGCGGCGCTGTCGGAGGAAGCGCGTCGTCCGGCACAGGGATCGCTCACCGTCTTGCGGAGACGACCGACATGCTGACGACCACCGGACTTCGCGAACTCGCCGGCCGGCGCGGGGAAGCCTGCGCCTCGCTGTTCCTGCCCGTGGCCCACGGCGGCCCCGACGTACGCCAGAACCCCATCCGCCTGCGGAAGCTGCTGAAGGAAGCGTCCGAGCGGCTCGTCGCCCAGGGCGTGCGCCGGCAAGGAATGGAGGAGGCCCTCCAGCCGCTGACCGATGCGATCGACGACGAAGCCTGGTGGAACGAGCGGGGCGACGGCGTCGCGCTGTATGCGATCGGTTCCTCGCTGTTGGTCGAGGACCTGCCGGGTGCGGTCGAGGAGCTGGTGGTCGTCGGCGAACGGCCGTGCATCCGTCCACTGGCGCGGTTCCTCGGTGATCCGTCCACCCGGTTCTTCGTGCTCGCGCTCAGCGCCAACCGGGTGCGGTTGCTCGACTGCTCGCTGGAGCGGGCTGAGCAGGTCCACCTCGAAGGCCTGCCCGACTCGCTGACCGATGCGCTCGGTCACCAGCTCGAAGAGCCGTCGCTGCAGCACCACGTCGGTTCACGGGGCCCGGGTGGCGCGCAGCCCGTCTACCACGGTCAGGGCCGCGGCGAGGACGAGGACCGCAAGACCGACCTGGAGAAGTTCCTGCGCCGCGTCGACGACGTGGTGCGCGATCACCTCGCGCCGCTCGATGCGCCACTGCTGCTGGCGGCGGCCGAGCCGACCGATGCGATCTATCGGGAGGTGAGTTCCTATGCCGGTCTGCTCGACGAGGTGCTGCACGGCAATCCCGACACGGCGGAGCCCGAGGGGCTGCATCGAGTCGCGGTCGAACTGCTGCGGCCCCGATTGGAGCAGCCCGCACGCAAGCGCCTCGAAGAGTGGTCGGGGCTCGAGCATGCGGGCCGGACCGCGACCGGTATCGAGGCAACGCTGACCGCGGCGCGGCGCGAGCAGGTGGGTGAGTTGTTCCTCGACCCGACGGCACGCATCTGGGGCGTCCACCACGCGGAGGGCGAGCGCGTGGAGTTCCACGACCAGCGCGGCGACGGCGACGAGGACCTGGTCGATCTGGCGATCGTGGCATGCCTCGACTGTGGCGCGGGGCTGCACGCGGTCGACGCCTCGGACCTGCCCCACGATGCGCCGGTCGCGGCGATGCTGCGCTACGCGACGTGAGCCCGGCCACGACGCCCGCTGCGCGCTGGAGCCAGGGCGGTCCGGGGACCGATAGATCCCGGACAGGCCCATGCTTCGATCCCTCGCCGCCGTCCGAGTCTCCGTCGCCCTGAGTCTGGTCGCCCCGGCCCTCGCCGCGCCCCAGGGCGCTACCCGCGAGGACCGCGCCGTGGTCCGCGGCCTCGAGGACTTCACCGCCGGGGCCCAGCCCGACGGCCTGCCGCGCTCGGTCGACCTGCGTCCGTGGCTGCCCGCCGTCGGCCGGCAGACCATGAACGACTGCGCGGCGTGGGCCTTCGGCTACGCCGGGCGCAGCTACCTCGAGGCGCTCGACCAGGGCTGGAAGCCGAACGGTCCGGCGACGGTGTTCTCGCCGACCTTCATCTACAACCAGGTGAACGGCGGGATCGACCAGGGCAGCCGGGTCGACAAGGTCCTCGAGCTGTTGATGACCAAGGGGGCGGCGACGTTGGCGACCGCGCCCTATCTGGCGAAGGACCATCTGACCCAGCCGGACGCGCGGGCCGCCGCCGAGGCCGAGGCGTTCCGCATCGCCAACTTCGGGGTGCTGCAGAACGGCGAGGGGATCCGGTTGGCGCTGGCCGAGGGGCAGATCGTGCTGTGCTGCGTGCGCACCAACCCGGTGTTCAGCTCCGGCCGCTATCCGGTCTACACGCCCGAGCTGCACGCCAAGGGGCAGGCGGCGCGGCGGCCCGACCAGCCGCACGGCTTCCACGCGATGGCGATCGTCGGCTACAGCGACGACCGGCAGGCCTTCCTGTTCATGAACTCGTGGGGCACCGACTGGGGCGACGGCGGGTTCGTGTGGGTGGGCTACGACGTGCTGGGGAAGTTCAACCGCGATGGCATCACCGAGGAGCTGATGGACTTCGCGCTGGTGATGGTCGACCGCCGGGAGCCGGTCGAGCGCGTGGAGGGCACCTACCGACTGCTGAAGCTCGACGAGCTGCAGGCCTTCGGCTTCGGGACCTTCGCGGGCTACGACGAGGCGGCCGAGCAGGGGGCCTACCGCTACTCGGTGGCGCTGCGCGGGCCGAACGAGCTGCTGGCCAAGGTGAAGGCGGTGACCTGGGACCTGCCCGGACCGAGCGGCGCGCGGCGCGAGCTGCGCAGCGAGTCGGCGGCCAGCGGCTTCCGGGTCAGCGGGCGCAGCACGCAGGCGAGCTTCCGGGTCGCGGGCCGGGCGCTGCTCGACACCGGCCACGAGACGGCGGTCGCGCTCGACGTGGCGATCCCCGAGGCCAGCAAGCGGGCGCTCGCCCTGGAGCGCGTCGACTCCTTCTTCTCCGCCGACGGCGGCCAGAACCTGTGGCGCTGGACCCTGCTGCCGCGGATGTCCGATGCCGACTGGCGCGACCTCGCGTCGATCGAGTGGCAGGTGGCGGGCTACGGCGGTCGCAGCGAAGCCGTGCCGGTCTACCGCCACGAAGGCGCCTTGCCGCCAGCCTGGTCGCCCGACAGCAGCGCGATGCCGTCGTTCCGCACCGCAGAGCCGGTCGAGGGCACTGCAGTCCTGACCTTCACCGACGGCACCCGCCACGAGCTGCCGGTGCCGGCCGAGCCGTTCACCGATCCGGTGCGCAAGGAGCTCGGCCGCGAGGTGGTGTGGCGACCCGTTGGCGTCGAGGGTGACCGGAGCTGGTACTTCTACGAGATCCGGATCCGCTACCCCGAGGCCTGGGCCGACAACCTGCTCGGCGTCCGCATCGGGCTCGGCAACAACGTCGACTGGCACTCGGCCGAGGCGACCCAGGTCGGTGGTCCGGGGCCGTGGATGCACGTGCAGCACGGCTACGCGCGGCGGCCGTTCGCGCCGGGAGCGCTGGCGTGGTTCCGCGAGCGGCACCCGACGCTCGGCCAGACCACGCCGGTGACCAGCTACGAGATCCTCCGCTTCGGCGACGACGTGGCCTGGACCGAGCCGGAGCTGACCGGCGACGTGCTGCGCCCAGGCCACGGCTTCGGCATCGAGTCGCGCGACCGCTACGTCGGCGAGGTCGACGGCGAGCCGGTCTGGGAGTTCGAGGTCTACGTCGACGGCACCGCCAACATCATGGCGGTCGAGAAGGCCCGCTGGACGCTGCCCGACGGCGAGCACGAGTTCGAACGCTACTCCGAGATCGAGGGCCAGCCGGGGCCGCTCGAGGGCTACGTGGTTCGGCACCGCAGCGGCGCGCCGTTCGACGTGAAGGTGCTGTGCACCCTGTGGGACGGGCAGACCTTCGAGCTAGCGCGGACGATCCGGCCGTACGCACCGCGCAACGACGCGTTCGCACTCGACCTCACCGACATCACGCCACAGGAACTCCGGCGTGCGGCACCCGAGCGGGTCGTCGCCGAGATGCGGTTGGCCGGTGCTGCGGACCTGCGGGAGGGGCTGCGCGAGGTGGTCGGCTACAGCCGGCGGGCCTGGGGCGGGGTGCTGCCGCAGCGGCTCGGTGCCTTCGAGTTCAACGTCACGCCGCCGGACGAACTCGGCCGCGTGGAGCTGCCGCGCGACGAGGCGGCGACCTTCGTGCTGCACTACGACGACGGCTCGGCGATCGCGCTCGACGCGGTCCCGCACGCGCTGGTGTCCGAGGTGATCCCGCCGCGGCTGCAGTTGATCGCGCGCGAGCGCTTCGTCGACTGGAAGGACGGGGTGCCGCGTTGGTCGCTGGAGCTGGCGGTGCGCGGCGACGTCGGCTTGCTCCGCGACGTCGCGAAGGTCGAGTGGGCGGCGGTGGCGGGCGATGGCTGCGTGGTGCCGATCGAGCCCTGTGCCGATCCGCTGCGCGCGCGCGGCATCACATCGGGGCCGTGCCGGATCACCGCAGTGCTGCACTTCGCCGACGGCGTCGATGCCGCGCCGCAGACCGTGCAGGCGAGGGTCCGCACGCTGTGCCGCCGCGACGATGGGCCGCTGACGGTGCGGCGGGAGCGCGGTTGGGTCGAGGACCCGCTCGCGAAGTACGGGCCGAACGTCGACCCCTGGGCGATCGAGTATCCGTCCACGCCGTGGCGCTTCCGTCTGCAGGGCTCGGCGGCGCGGCTGGCGCGGCTCGCCGCGGTGCGCTGGATCGTCCGCGATCCGTGGGCCGAGCAGTACGCCGCCGACAACGGCGAGCAGATCCCGGCGCCGGAGGTCCACGAGGTCGTCGCGGGTGAGGGCGCGCGCGATTTCGCCTGGACCACCGAGCACTACCCGGACAACCCGGCGGTGATGGTGAAGCCGCAGCTGGTGTTCCACGACGGCACCACGCTCGACCTCGCCGAGTTCGAACTCTCCGACGAGACCGCGGCCGAGCCGATCGAGCACGGTGCGCCGGCCTTGGAGGTCCGCGACTGGGGCGATGTCGACGGCGCGCGCGCGGCGCTGGTGATCGGCGGCGTGCCGGCGCGGCGCGAGATCGACCGACTGCTGCGCACCCGCTTCGACTGGTCGAGCGAGCTCCTGCCCGTCGCCGGCCTGCCGGCCGCGACCTTCGAGCGCCCCGCGGCGCGGCGTGCGTTCCTGGCCTTCGCTGGCGGGTCGCTGCCGACCGCGACGCTGAACCTCCGCGTCGACCACGACATGGGCTTCGAGGAAGAGCAGGTGCGGATCGACGGTGCGCCGTCGTTCACGATGCCCGCCGCGATCCGCAGGCCCGGCGTGCAACTCGACGCCGAGCAGGTCGAGGGCGGTGCGTTCTGGTTCCTCAGCGTGCGCGCGCCCGAGTCGCTGTTGGCCCGCACCGCGCGGGTCGAGTGGTGCTACCTCGAGGGCGGTGCGGAGCGGTCGCGCGTGGTCGGCGACCGGCTCGGCGAGCGCAGCGACGGCTTCGAGCTACGCCTGTCAGGGCCGCGGCCCGGGCGGGTCCGGGCGCGGCTGCTCGATGCGGGAGGCGCGTTGCTCGGCGAGGAGCTGACGCCCGTTCGCCGCTGACCGGATCGCGAGATTCTCCCCGGGTGCCGCCACCGTCCTGCGGTCGGTCACTGGTGTGGTTCTCACTTCGGATGTACGTCACCAGCTCCGAAACTTCGCGGGCTCCATGACCAGCCGCGAAGTGGCGAGTCGGATCGGTCAGGGCCGGCACCAGGTGGAATCCGCTCCGGCCCATCTCCATCAGGCGCGGCTGGGAGCGGTGGCGTGATCGTGCAAGGAGCGTGCAGGCGTCGAGGGCAGCCGACATCTTGGTTGCGGCTTCGGTCGAGCTGCCGTCGGGTAGCTGAAGGGGGTTCGGTGTGTCGGGGACCTCGGAGCGAATGCGTCGGTGTGCATCCGAGCGGTCTACGCGTGGTCGAGGTCCAGGATGACTCGACTGTCGGGAGGCACGAGCTGCACCGATGCGGGTGAAGCCAGCAACTTCTCGGTCTCCATGACCTCGAGCACGGCTTCGAGGATCTCGGGATCCTCCCGCGCGATCTCGTTGAGCACCTTGCCGACCACTGCCGGGCGCATCGCGCTGGCCTCGGCGAGCTGCTGGGACACCCGCTTGGCGGTCTCGCTGCGGATCAGCCCGACCCGGTTCTCGCCGTCCTGCTTCATCGCGCTCGTCACCTGCACCAGCCTCTTCACGACCTTGTCGGTGATGTTCTGGACCATCTGCTCGTCGGTGAAGAACACCTTGCGGATGTATACCGAGCCGAGTCGGTAGCCCCATTTTTCGGACAGCGGCGAGACCGACTGTCGAACCGTGCGACTCAGGCTGTGTCGGTTCTCGAGCATCTCGTCCATCTCCAGGTTGCTGAGCGTCGAGATCGTCGAGCTGGCCACGTTGGCCTGTAGCGATCCCTCGGGGTTGGCATTCGCGAACAGGTACGCCGCCGGATCGTTGACCTGCATCTCGTACCAGATGCCGACACCCATCGGGGTGCCCTCCTCCGAGTTGACCATCTGGCCACGGAGGTAGTGCTGCTTCAGCGCCGTGTTCACGACGCGTCTCTGACCGAACAGCGGGATCAGGAGCACGCCCGGACCGAAGGTCGCGATCGGAAACTGCAGGCCCGGCTCGTTTAGCGTGCCGATCACCTTGCCGAACAGCGTGTAGACCTGGGCCTCCGACTCGCGGACCACGGCGAAGATGTACAGGTGGCGACCGATCGCGAGCAGGATCGGAACTGCGGCGAATCCCACCAGGGCGAGGAAGAACCAGGCTTCGGGCTTCACGACGTCACCCCTCGTTCGCCGTCCCTGCGAACCACAGACCGGGTCCGTGCGAGCAACGGCATTCGCATGCTGCGAAGATATGCCGCGAGCGCGGCGGAACCGCCCTCGCGCTTGATCGTCGTCAGGGTGCGGCCGAGTTCGTGCATCGGAGCGACCTCCGCATGCGCGTTGTTCTCCGCGATCTCGACCGCCCGCTTGCTCATGGTGATCTGCTGTTCGGCATCGGCCTGCGCGGTGCTCAGGTCAGCGGCGACCTGATTGCGGGTGCTGTTGATCGCGGACAGTGCGCGGTCGACCTCGTCGGGGGGATCGATGCTGGTGATCAGCGCCGCGTCCAGCTCCACTCCGTAACGACCCGCGGTCGCGCGGCATTGCTCCTCCATGTAGGAGTTCAGCAGCGGCAGATTCTTACGAAGGTCGTTGATCGAGACGCCCTCGGCCATCACCGCCAGTTCCCGGTCGGTCCCGCCGGCGTCCGAGGAGGCTGCTCCGCTCGGTCCCGATCTGGGGTCGACGAAGGTCGCGATGCGCTCGCGGAGCACCGACACGAAGTAGCCCATGATGTGTTGGAGCGGGCTGGCCACGCCGAACAGGTAGGCATACAGGTTGTTCTCCGATACCCGGTAGCGGAGCTGGCCGTTCACACCGGTGGTCAGGTTGTCCTTGGTGACCGCCTCGAGCTGCTCCTGTTCCTTGGTGGGGTCCCAGGTCAGCTCCACCGTCTGGGTGGCGACGTTCACCCGATGCACCCTTTGCCAGGGCCACTTGAAGTAGGGGCCACCTGGGCGGACGACCTGTACCTGCGGGTAGGCGTAGCGCTCGCGTTCCTCGGCCGACATCGACCCAGTATCGGGCGCAGGTGTCGAGGCCTGCGGGAGGCGCCTGGCCCTCCCGAATGTCGTGATCACGGCTCGTTCGTCGGGGCCCACGACGTAGAAGCCGGTCGTCAGGGCTCGCAGGATTCCATAGAGGGCCATTCCAAGGGCCATCGCCAAAACGCCTTCTGCCAAGGGTTCTCCTTCCGAGGTTCGTGCAGGTGCAGCGGGATCTGCCGCGCGGCGATCTTAGCCCGAGGGGCGGTTGGAGATCTTTCATCGTGCCGACGGGGCTCGGAGTGCTTCACACCGCTTCGCCACGCAGCGCCTTCTTGCTGATCTTCCCCGAGCCCAGTCGAGGCAGGGCCTCGAGGAAGCGGAACGCGCGCGGGCATTTGAACCCGGCCAGCGTCTCACGGCAGAAGTTGCGGAGCTCGTCGCCGGTCGCGGCGGCGCCGTCGCGGAACACCACCGCCGCGGTCACCTGTTCGCCCAGATCGTCGTCGGGCGTGGCGAACACCGCGACCTCGAGCACCGCGGGGTGCTCCTGGAGTCGGTGCTCGACCTCGGTCGAGTAGACGGTCTCGCCGCCGCTGAGGATCACGTCCTTGCTGCGGTCGACGATGCGCACCGAGCCGGAGGCGTCGAGGGTCGCGAGGTCGCCGGTCTTCAGGTAGCCGTCGGCGGTGAAGGCCGCGCTCGTGGTGACTTCGTCGTTCCAGTAGCCGGGGGTCACGCTCGGACCACGGACCTGGATCTCGCCGACGGTGGTGTCGTCGGCGGCGACCGGCGAGCCGTGTTCGTCGACCACCCGCAGGTCGATCCCGAGGACCGGGCGGCCGGTGCGCGAGGCGATGCGCAGGCGCTGCTCTGCCGGCAGTGCGCGCTGGTCTGCGTCGAGCAGGCTGAAGGTCAGGTACGGCGCGGTCTCGGTCATGCCGTAGGTCTGCACGTACTCGCAGCCGAAGACCGCCACGATCCGTCGGACGGTCTCCGGTGCGATCGGCGCGCCGCCGCTGAGTACGCGGCGCATGCTCGAGGTGTCGCACGCCTCGGCGTTCTCGACGTGGACCATCCGGTTCAGCATCGTCGGCACCAGGTTGGTGATCGTCACCCGGTCGCGGGTGATCGCCGTGAACGCTGTTTCGGCGTCGAAGCGCGGCAGGAAGGCGTGGCAGCCACCGACTGCGGTGATCGCCCAGGTCGCCCAGGCGTCGGCTAGATGGAACATCGGAGCCGCGTGCAGCCACACGTCGGCTTCTCGGAGACCGAGTTCGGCGATGCTCGAAAGCGCGTGCGCGTGCACGTTGCCGTGGGTGAGGACCACACCCTTGGGGTGGCCGGTGCTACCGGAGGTGAAGTAGAGCTGGGCCGGGTTGTCGGACGAGGTCGCGGCACAGGGCGGGGCTTCGTCGGTCGACGGCAGGTCGGTGAGATCGGGCAGGGTGACCGCGCGATTGGCCAGGGTGTTCGCCAACGACTCGTGCGCGGCGTCGTGATAGACCAGGTCGGTGCCGGCCAGCGCGAGCACGTCGTCGAGTTCGGGAGGCGTGAGCCGGCCGTTCAACGGCACGAGGATGGCGCCGAGCCTTGCTATGGCGAAGTGCAGGCACAGGAACGCCGCGCAGTTGTCGGCGAGTCCGGCGACACGGTCTCCGGGCTGGACACCGGCCGCCGAGAGCCGAGCTGCGAGGCCGAGGGTCTTCGCATGCAGTGCCCGGTAGCTCCAAGGGGCGCCGGCCTCGCGCACCGCGGTGCGGTCGGCGTGGATGGTGGCAGCGCGGTCGAGGAGGGCGGCGAGGTTGCAGAAGGCCACGGGCCGGATGCTACGCCCTCAGCCCTGCGAGGCGTCGCGCAGTTCCTGCAGCGCGCGCGAGAGCTGCGGCAGAGCTCGGGCGAAACGCTTGCGCACCGCCTCCTCGCCGAGTCCCAGGGCGGCGCCGATCGCCGGGAACGTGGCGTCCTCGTAGCTGCGCATCGTCACGATGCGTTGGTCGATCGGATCGAGTCCGGCGAGGGCGAGTTCGATCAACCGGTGGCGCTCGCTCACCGAGGCATGGGTCGCGGGGCCGCGCACGACGCTGCCTTCGGCAATCTCGTTCACGTCCGCGGCCTGCGAGCCCTTCGCTTCTCGTCCGAGATCGCGTTGCTTGCGGCGATGATAGCGGTTCGCGCCGCGCAGGTGGTTCTCCAGGATGGTCGCGAGCAGCGACACCAGGTCTTCCTCGCGGTGCACCACGAAGTCGGGTGCCGAGCGGAGGAAGCCGAGGAGTACCTCCTGGGTCACGTCGGCGCTGTCGATGCGGTCGCGGAGGTGGTCGCCCAGCCGGCGGCGGGCCATGCGGCGGACCAGCGGTTCGACGCGGCCGACGAGTTCGTGCAGCGCCACATCGTCCCCGGTGCGCCACCGCTCCAGCAGCCGGTTGATCTCCTGGGTCGCATCATCCATCGACGATCTCGGGTGTCAGCGCGGCGCGGACTCCGATCGCGCGCGTGCTGGCAGTTTGCAGGATGCGGTCGACTTCGTCGAAGCGCACCGGGAACTCGGGGGTGAGGTTCCAGGCCGATCCCGCCAGCTTCCGGAGGACGGGCGCAGACTGCAGGATGTTCCATGGTGTGTCGCGCATCGGCTCGAGATCGTGATGGTCGTCGGCGTCGGCGCACCACTCCTGCACGTTGCCCAGCAGGTCGTGTAGGCCGAACGGGTTGGCGGGGAACGAGCCGACCGGGGCCAGCCCGGCGATTCCGTCGTTCCAGGGAACGGCCAACTCGGCACGCAGCTTCCTTGCGCGGGCGTAGGCCTGATCGCGCAGGTTCTCGTAGCCTTCCCAGTCCTCCGCGTAGCGGGGGACCTTCACCCCACCCGTGCTGGCCCAACGCCACTCGATGTAGTTCGGCAGACGGAGACCGGCGCGGCGCAGCACCGCGACGGAGACGTGCCAGGGGACGCCGTTGGCCGGTTTGGTCGGCTCACCGAGGTTGCGGAGATCGGGGATGCCTTGGTCGTAGTAGCGGAGGCCGCGGCGTGCGCCGGCGAGTCGATCCCACTGCGCTCGAGTCAGCTCGTGGCGGGCCAGCAGGAAGGGTGCGATCGGCTCGACCTGGCCGTCGAGTTCGATGACCTGCCCCGGCACCAGGATCAGCACGATGCCGATGTCGGGATCGGCCGGCGACAGGTCCGCGAGTGGACCGGATTCGGGATCGGTGAACGAACAGGCATGGGCGAATCTCTCGAGGCCGCACTCGGGATCGGGGCCGAGCGGGATCAGGCCGGGCATCGGCTGCAGATGGAAGCCGTAGCGGGGCTCGGTCCGGATCCGCTCGCGGGCCGCGTCCCAACGGTCGTGTTGTCGTGTGACGGTGAGTTCCTCGACGCTGCGTGCCCAGGCGAGTCGGTTGCGCAGGTCGGGCAGGGCGTCGTCGAGGAGTTCCTCCAACTGCAGCCGCTGACGCTCGAGTTCGTCATGGACGAAGCGTGCTTCGGCGTCGGCGAATCGGGCGGTCTCGAGGTCCTGCACCGCCACGTCGAGGCGCGCCAACTCGGCCTGCAGGTGTTCCAGGCGCTCCCGGTGGAGCGGCTTCTGGTCGTCGGGCAGGCCGGGGTCGGTGAGGTCGCGGTTCATGCGTTCGACGACCGCGCGGAGTTCGTCGATGCGGGTCCACAGCGGATGCTGGCCGGGGCGCGCCAGGACTCCCGCCGCGGATCCGAGCCCCTTCGTCCGGAGTTCCGAGCTGAGGCCTGCCAGTCGTTCCCGCAGCGGCCCGAGCTGCTCGAGGCTCTCCACCAGCTCCGCGAGTTCGCCGGCGAACGCCGGAGTCGCGGGGTGGGCCAACCTTTCGCGGATCTGCACGTCTTCGATCAGTCGGCCGGTCTGCACGAGATCGAAGCGTCGCGCCGTCTCGAGTTCGGCTTCCCGACTCTGCATCGCATTCCACAGACTGACGAGCGCCACCACCGCTGCGGTCGCGATGGCCAGCGCGCTGACGGTGACGCGCGGGTTGCGCTCCACCCAGCGGCGGACGCGGCCGAGCGGGCCGACCGGTCGCGCTTCGACCGGCTCGTTCTGGAGCCAACGGCGGAGGTCGTCGCGCAGGTCCGCAGCGCGGGGATAGCGGTCGTTCGGCTTGCGTTCGATCGCGCAGGCGACGATCGCCGCGAGATCACGATCCACCGTGGGAGCGAGGCGGCGCAGGTCCGGCGGTGCCGAGTCCTCGATCTCCCGGCGTAGCTCGGTGTAGCTGTCGGCCTCGAACGGGCGGCGGCCGGCGAGCAGCTCGTAGAGCATCACGCCGAGCGCGTAGACGTCGATCCGCTGGTCGAGTCCGCCGTGGCCGGGCGGCGCGAGTTGTTCCGGGGCCGCGTAGTGCAGGGTGCCGGTGAACTCGCCGGTCAGCGTGAGGCCGCCGCCGGCTATCTCGCGGGCCAGACCGAAGTCGGTGAGGACCGGGCGGTGGGCGGCGTCGAGCAGCACGTTGCCGGGCTTCACGTCGCGGTGCAGGACGCCGCGGGCGTGGGCGTGTTCGAGGGCGTCGGCGAGGTCGGCGACCAGCGCGGCGGCCGCGGCGTGGGTCGCGCGCGGGTCGCCCGTGGTGCCGAAGGCGCCCGCCACGCCACCGTGCTCGGCGAGCAGCGCATCGAGCGGTCGGCCGTCGACGAGCTGCATCGCCAGGTGCCAGGTGCCGTCCTCCTCGCCGAAGGCCAACACGCGCGCGATGTGCGGGTGGTCGAGGCCGGCGGCGAGCACCGCCTCGCGGCGGAAGCGGGCCCGCGCTTTGGCCGAGTCCAGGAAGTGCGGTGCGATCAGCTTGAGAGCCACCCGGCGGTCGAGCGAGGTCTGCAACGCTTCCCAGACCACGCCCATGCCGCCGCGGCCGAGCTCGCGCAGCAGCTCGAAGTCGCCGAGCCGACTGGCGGTCGCAGGGGCTTCGCCGTCCGGATCGTCGTCGTCGCCGTCGTCGCTTGCCAACAGTGGCTCGAGGAACGGGCGCAGCGCGGCGTGGGCGGCGAGGAACTGCGTCGCCGTGCCTTCGAACTCGCCCGCCACGAAGCGCGCGTGGGCGTCGAGCGCCGCGCGCAGGGGATCATCGAGTCGTTCGCTCATCGGACCATCCTCAGCAGTACGAGAACCACGCGACCGCCAGGTTCGTCAGCTGCTGGAGCAGCGACTGCGCCGGTGGGTGGTCGGTGAAGAACAGGTAGAGGCGGTCGCCGGGTGGGTCCTTCGCACTGATCGGCAGGTCGAGGTCGATCTCGCCGGTCCAGACCATGGTCTCGCCGGGCCCGATCTGACGGCTCTCGAGGAGTTGGTATTCGTCGTTGTCGCGGTCGAGGCGGGCGAGGGTCAGCCAGTGGACGTCCGGGGTGGAGTCGGTACGGCTCGAGCGGATCACGTACTCGCCCGACTTGTCGTCGTAGGAGCCGGTCGAGTTCACGCGGGCGCTGCCGGAGGTGGCGCAGCCGGAGACGAAGGTCGCAGGATCGCTGAGTTTGAACGGTACCGACCCGGTGAGTGTCGAGCCGGCTTGGACGGTGAGGACCTTCGGATCGCCGCAGGCAGGGCTGGGGGGCGGGCCCAGGAAGACCGCCTTGAAGATGCCGCTGCCATTCGCGACGCCGAGGCCCAGTGCCTGGAACGGGAAGGTCACGGGCAGGCCGAAGACCGAGCCGGAAAGGCCGAGTGGGCCGAGGGGCACGATCGTGGTGGGGCCCGCGATCGCGTTCACGAGCAGGAAGGCGCCTGGATCGGTCTCGACGGTGAGCTCGAAGAAGTCACCGAGGTCGGGTTCGATGTGGGCGCTGATGTCGGAGGTCGGTTCCTGGTTGATCGGCACCTGCAAGGGACCCTGGGGCAGGAGCAGCACCAGCTCGCGGCCGTTCGCCTGGTCGGCGACCATCGAGGCCGGGCCCAGTCCCGAGAAGGCTTGCGTGGGCGCAGAACTCTTCGCGCCGAGCCGGAGGTCGTAGGTGGTCACTGCCAGACTGCCGCGATCGACGAACCACAATTCCCGGTCGTCGCTGCCGGCGCGTAGCGCGGAGAACCAGGCGCCGTCCGGCGTAGCGACGACGTGACGTGGCTGGGCGCCACCACCGGGCCGGAGTGGCGCCACTGCGGTCGTCGTGGTGCTGCCCACCTGGAACAGCTCATGGCCGGCGCCGTCGTCGCCGGTGAACCACGCGTCGAATCCGGAGACGGTGAGGTTGCCGAGGGTCTCGCCGACCGATGCCGCGAACTGCGAGGCCTGTACCGCGCGGTCGCCGTTGCCCCGGAAGATCTGCGAGCCGTTGCCAGCCACGCGGGCGCGGAACACGACCTCGCCGATGCCGACCGGGGTCAGCATGTCGGGGTCGGTGTAGTTGCCGGAAGGCAGGCGCACCGCGGCCGGATCGTTCGATCCGTCCCAGTGGTAGACCTGGCGGGCGGCGGAGGGCGTCTCGCGTGCGGTGAAGAACACCCCGAGGAAGGTCGTCACCGGAGGCGTCGGATCGAGGTAGAGGGTCGCGCCGTTGTGACCCCGGAGCGGCGCGGGATCGGGTCCGCCGGGCGTCCAGGTGTGGAGCTCGGTGCCGGTGGAGTGGGTCGCGACGAACACCAGCTTGCCGCCGAAGCGGCGCAGGCCGTACGGCGAGTGCAGCCCACTCACCGCGCCGACCGACTGTGCGGTGGTCAGGTCGGCACTCCAGTGCAATCTCCGCGTGCCGCTGGTCGGGACGTCGGTGATCGCGGAGAACGCGAGCCCCGAACCGAGCGCGGTGAGTTCGGTGGGTGAGGCCGAGGCAGCGCCCGGGCGGATCGCGATCGTGCGGAGGGTCGCACCATCGAGGATCCGGACCTCGCGACCCTCGGCCTGGGTCGTCGCGGCGAACGCCACGGGGCCACCGACGATCGGGTCGCCGAGCACCGTGATCCAGCTGGGAAACGAACTCTTCGGCTCGAAGCCGTCCGGTTCCAGGTTCCGCTCCATCCGCGGCATGCCGAGCCAGTCGCACGACCAGAGCTCCATGCCGTGGACGCCGTCGTTGGCGGCGAACCAGGTGCGGAGCAAGGTGCTGGCCTGGGAGTGGGCTCGGGAGCTTCCGAGGCTCGACTGGAGGGTGGTGACCTGGGCGGGGAGGGTGGAGGCGACGGTGGCGCCGAACAGGGTGCCGAGTGCGGCGAGGCGGAGCGATGCGGGCATGGCAGGTCCTCTGGGAAGAAGACGATGGGGGCGGACCTGTCGGGCGGAGAGCTGTTTCGTCGTCGATCCGGACAGGAATTCCGGGCTCGGTTCCAACTCCGATGGCGGGCCAGGCCCGGAGCCGGAAGACGCCCGGAATCTGTCGTGGTTGGTGCCTGGCACCAACTACGACAGACTTCGGGGCGGGCTACAGCGAGCGCCGCGGCGGCACCAGCACGTTGCCGAGCAGGGCGCCGACCACCAGCGAGACTGCGACCAGGCCCATGGCGAAGGCCCCCTCGATGCCGCGGACCACGTCGTGTTCGAGCATGGCGGTGAAGCTGCGGAAGCCGATCGAGCCGGGGACCAGCAGCAGCATGCCGGGGACGAAGGTGGTCAGGGCAGGGCGGTCGCGGAGCCGGGCGAGGAGGTTGCTGCCGGCGCCGACCAAGGTGGCGCCGACGGTGGCGCCGACCTCGGGGCCGAAGGTCCCGCCGAGCAGGCGGGCGCTGCCGTAGGCGACGAAGCCGGAGACCAGGATCCAGCCGAAGTCGCGGCGGCAGGCCTGCAGCAGCACGGCGAAGGCCAGCGCGGCGAACGGCACGGCGAGCCACGGGAGCCAGACCGGTGCCGCGAGGGCCGGGGCGTCGGGCATTCCTGTGCCGAACAGGCCGGTGCCGATCCGGCCACCGACCGCGACGCCGAAGCCGATCACGAAGAAGCGCACCATCGCCGCCGTGAGTCGTGCGGTGCCCGAGGCCAGGTGGCCTGTGGCGATCTCGGTCATGGCGACGGTCAGCCCGAGACCCGGCACGAGCACGATGATCCCGGCGAGCGTCATGACCGGTGCCGACAGCTCGGGCCAGACGTGGGCCGCAGCGTGGGCCAGGCTCGCGGCCAACGCCGCGGCGAGCACCGCATGCAGCGGCTCGGACCGTGGCTGCCGCGCCGTCCACAGTGCCAGTACGCCGGCGACCAGTCCGAGCACCGCGGCAACGAGTGCCTCGGCGCCACCGCGGCCGAAGAACAGGGCGGCGGTGGCGGCCGCGACGCCGTGCGCAGTGACGAACAGCGGGCGGTTCCAGAGCGGTGGCCGTGCGGTCACCGCGTCGATGCGGCGCTCGGCCTCCGCGGCGTCGAGGGTGCTGTCGACGAGTTCGCGCAGGATCCGGTCCAGCTCCACCACGCGCCCGAGGTCCTCGCCACCGGGCTCGACCCGGGCCAGCACCACGATCGCATCGTCGGGCTCCCCGAAGGTGGCGTGGATCGACGTCGGCAGCGAGAAGAACCGGCCGCGGATCCCGAGCCGCTCCGAGCAGGTGCGCATCGCCTCCTCGAGGCGGTGCGAGGGGGCGCCGTGGCGGTGCAGGGCCTCGCCCAGCTTCATCACCACCCGACCGGCGCGTCGCCGGGGGTCGTTCGTGGAGGCGGGGTTGCGTGCCGCAGACTGTTCGGTCAGTAGGTCAGACATCCGAAGGAAGTCTCGTGATGGGCTGGATTCACCATCTTCGGCCGAGCACAGTCGGTCCGGGACCGAACTCCCTGCGGAAGATGCCGATGACCCGCCCGCTCGACCGAACCGATTTCGCCATCCTCGACGCGCTGCAGAACGATGCGCGGCTGTCCAACAAGGAGCTCGCCGCGCGGGTCCATCTTGCACCCTCCAGCTGCCTGGAGCGGGTGCGCCGACTTCGCGAGGAAGGTGTGCTGCGAGGCTTCCACGCCGACGTCGACCCGGCGGCACTCGGCATCGGCCTCGAGGCGATGATCGCGGTGCGTATGGACGTCCACGTCCGGGAGACCGTCCATGCGTTCCTGCGCGAGGTCTCCGAGCTGCCCGAGGTCGTCGCCGTGTACTACCTCGCCGGCGCGATCGACTACCTGGTCCACGTCGCGGTCCGCGACGTCGCTCACCTACGCGACTTCGCGGTCGACTCGATCACACCCCGCCACGGCGTGAAGCACGTCGAGACCCAGATCGTGTTCGAGCACCGGCGACGCGCGGCGCGCCCGGCGTGGAACGGTTGATCCGCGGTTCTGCCGCGTCCCCGGGCGCACCGACTCCCGTGGCGGCCAGCTCAGCGCGGCCTCCTGCCTCCACGGGATGGGCATGACTCGCTGCGCTCGCCATGCCCCGAGGCAGTCGGCCGCGCTGACGGTGTTGTTTGGATCGACTCCTCCCGAGAATCAGCGCTGGGCGCGCCGATTCTCGGAAGTAGTAGATCAGAACGGTCCGGCGACCAGCGTCACGCCGTTCGAGGTCGCAATGCCGGCCGCGTTGATCCCCGGCGCCATGGCGAACGACTGCAGCGGGATCGGGAAGCCGAGCAGGCCCGGCTGCGAGGGGATCGGCAGGGTCGTGACTCCCGAGGGGCCGACCGGCAGGGTCGTCAGTTCACCGTCCGACAACAGCGTGCAGCCGGGCATGCCCAGTGGCGTCAGGTCGAGGACGGGATTGGACAGGCCGAGACGCAGGCCGAGGCCCAGGCTGTTGGTCGGGACGTTGCCGGTGATCAGGTGGATGGTGCTGCCGAGCACCGGGCGGGTATCGGCGGCCAGCGTCAGCGGCCTGCGGTCGCTGGTGTGGAACGGCACGGCCGCGGTGAGGTCGCTGTTGCCCGGGTCGGTCGTCCCAGGTCCCGGCGAGAAGCCGACCATCTGGCTGTAGGCATTGCCGAGGGCTCGATAGGCGAGGACGAACTCGCCGTCGGGATAGAATTGGAGCTGGACGGAGTGGGCGTCGGCCGAACTCGTGCCGCCGTAGCGGTAGACCCGGTCCCAGGTCACCATCGCGTGGGTCGGGAAGGTGTCGAAGTAGACCGAGCCGCTGCCCGCGGCAGCCGGGTTCAGGTCCATCCAGAGCGCGGCGATCCGTGCCGGACTGTTCAGCAGGGACGTCGCCGAAGGGGTGGTCGCCGCGCTCGAGCTGGAGCCGGACTGGAGCCAGGCGAAGCCGTTGGAGCAGACGTCGATCGCGGTCGTGGCTGCGGAACCCGGCACCGGGAAGCTGAAGCCGAGGGCGTGCGGGCCGCTGAGGGAGTCGTCGCTCAGTGCCAGGGCGTTCGCGAAGTTCGGGTCCCAGGAACCACCCCAGCTCACGTCGAAGCCGCTCTCGTTGTTCGGCGTGCAACGGAGACTGCGGCCGGCCAGGTCGGCGCTACCCGCGGCGAACAGCTCGTAGAACGCCTGCGAGGCGGAGCCGGGGCAACCACTGCCGTTCGCCTCGGCGATCGCGGCGGTGCCGGTGAGGTCGAAGACCACGACGGTCCGCGAGCCGGTCGCACAGACGTAGAGCCGGCCGTCGACGATCGCGACGCCTTCGCCGCTGCCGTAGCCCGCGGCCCGGGTGCCGGGGAAGCTGCGCAGCTCCTGGAACGACGAGTCGTAGTTGCGGCAGGTGTCGGTGCCGCTGTCGTAGACCCAGAAGGTCCCGGTGTCCGGGTCGAAGGCGATGCCGTCGTTGGACGTACCGTTCAGGGGGTAGGACGCGACGGGGTTGCCGCTGAGGTCGTAGCAGTGGACGGCGTTGTTGAAGGTGCCGTCGACGACGTACAGGAGCTGCGAGCCTGGATCGAAGGTGATGCCTTCGGGGAACGTGGTCTCGTTCGACACCGAGAAGCTGCGTTGCCAGGTGCCACTGGGGTCATAGACGTCGACTCCCCGGTAGGTGTCGGTGACGTAGTGGAAGCTGCCGTCGGACGTGATGCCGATCGGGTTCGTGCTGTTCGACGGGATCCAAGGCGATCCCAGCGGCATGCCGTGGACGTCGTGCACACCAAGCTCGCCGATCGTGCCGACCGCCGTGTAGAGGAGGTTGCCCACGCCGTCGTGCTCGAGACCGACCGGAGCGCCGAGCGCGGGGCTGGCGAAGGCGTCGAGGACGGTGCCGAGGCTCCAGCAGGTGCGCGCAGGCGGTGAGGACAGGGTCGCGAGGGTGACACCCGGATCGGTGAGCACACCGGCCCGGACACAGAAGGGGTCGTTGGCGATGAGGACCCGGGTGCCGGCGGGAATGCCGCGGAGGTCGAGGATGGGTGCACTGAGGTCGATGCTCGTCGCGGAGGTGATCTGCGCGGTGGGCGCGATGGTGATGCTGTTGCTGCAGACGAGCGAGACGTAGCCGCCGGTGATCCGGGCACCGAGCGCAGCGACGAAGGTCTCGAAGCGTCCTCCGAGCACCTTGCCCTGCTGCTTGCTGTGGTGGGTGCCGTTCCGATCCGCTCCCGGGGCGCCGCCGTGGATCCCTCGGTTGGTCGTCATGTCCTTCTTGACGCCTCGGAGATCGACGTCGCCGCCCTGACCGCCCCTGGAGCTGCCGCCGGAATCGCCGCCGGCGCCGCCGGTCATCGTGCCGTCGTTGGTGGCGCTGTTTCCCTTCAGCACCACGTCGCCACCCTTGTCACCGGTTCCGGATGCGGAGTCTCCGCCGTCGCCTCCGGTGATCGAACCGGAGTTGGTCATCTCGCCTTCGCCAGCCCGGTCCCGGGTCGGCACCTCGAGTTCGACCGATCCGCCAACACCGTTGGTGCTGCCACCTCCGGTCATGGTGCCGCTGTTGTCGATGTTGGTTCCTTCGACGCGGACCTTCGGCCCCGCAGCGCCGTTCGTCGAGGTCCCGGCCTCGAGAGTCCCGGAATTGGAGACGTCGCCTCCCGTGGACTCGATCTCTATCGATCCGCCGGACTTCGGCCGGGCAGGGTCCGGTGCGCCGCCAGTGACGGTTCCCGAGATGTCGATGTCGCCACCGGCCTCGAGCTCGACCTTCCCTCCATCGCCGCCGTTCGCTCCCGAGCCAGCCGCTCCCCGCACCGTGCCAGTGACGGTGATCGTCTCGGTGGCCTCGATGTTGACGTCGACGTTGGTACCACGGTCGCCACGCCCGGTCAGCGTCCCGTCGACGGTCAGGCTCTTGACCTCGGTCTGGCCATTGGCGGTGTTGGCTCGCGGGATCGTGACGGACTTGCCTGCAGGGATGACGACGTCGTCGTTGGAGTTCGGCGTTCCCGGCGGATTCCAGTTGGCTGGGTTCTCCCAGCGGTCGTCGCCGCCGCCGCCTTCGAAGCGGCGCGTGACACCCTGCGCGGCCAGGGAGCTGCAGGCCACCGCCGCGACGAGCAGCAGGCCGGGGAGTGATCGGAGATCGAGAGCCATCGGGATTCCTCGTTCGTGGATTCGGGCACCCATCGGTGCCGGAGAAGGGGTTCACCCCTTCGGTCTCCAGCACCGGGCCCGAGCGGAACGGGAATCCCGGGGAATCCAGGCGGGCCGTGGCTCGGGCCCGCGGGTGGCTCAATCGCTGCCGAAGGTGACCTCGAGGCCGTTGGAGGTCGCCAGACCGAGCGGGTTGACGCCCGGTGCGATCGCGACGGACTGCAGGTAGGTCGTCCAGCCGACGATCGCGGGGAGGTTCGGGATCGGCAGGTCGAGGGGTTGGGGGCTCGGCACGAGGTTGATCGGCAGTGCGTCCAGGTCGCCGGTCGACCACATCGTGCAGCCCGGCATGCCGAGGGAATCGAGAGGGAGTGCCGGGTTGAAGTTGCCGACGAGGACCGCGGCCGAGAGGGTGGTCCGTGGCAGGCCGCGCGTCACCAGCGACATCGTCGTGCCGAGGATCGGGCGGTCGGTCGTGGAGAGCCTCAGCGGGATCGCCCCGCTGGTCATGAACGGGGCCTGCGCGGTCAGGTCGATCGAGCCGGGATCGGGGGCGCCGTCGCCGTCGCTGTGGCCTACGAGCGTCAGATGGTTGTCCATGGCGAGAGCGCCGTAGACGAGGTCGATCGTTCCGTTCGGGTGGAGTTGGACCTGGAAGGAGTTGGCGTTGGGTCGTCCGTACTCGAGCACCCGATCGAAGGTCAGCAGCGCCAACCCAGGAGACGTGTCGAAGTAGACCGCTCCTCCGGCTGCGGGATTCAGGTCGGCCCAGAGTGCGGCCAGTCGGGCGGGCTCGGAGAGGAACTCGGCGGTGCTGGTCGAAGGGTCGGCCCGGAGGCCCGGTCCCGGTCGCCAGTAGAGGTAGCCGTTCGAGCAGGCCACGATCGACCCGGTCGTCTCCGTCGCAAGACCGGGAACCCGCATGTCGAAGCCGAGCTGGAGGGTGCGACTCAGGGAATCGTCGGTGAGTGCGAGGTTGTTCGAGAAGGCGGGGTTCCACGTCGCCGGGCCGACCGCGACCGAGAACCCACCGCTGCCGTTCGGGTTGAGTCGCCAGCTCGTACCGCTCAGGTCGAGCGTCGTCGACGCGAAGTTCTCGTACCACGCTGGCGAGGATCGGTTCGGGCAGCCGGTCCCCTGGGAGGTTGCGAGGGCCGCAGAGCCCGTGATGTCGAACTCCACGATCGTGTTCGACAGTGCGGCGACGACGAACAGGTGGCCGCCGATCACTGCGACTCCTTCCCCAGCCGCGTAGCCCGCGGCGATCGTGCCAGGGAAGCTCCCGAGTTCGGTGAAGTCGGGTCCGTAGTTCCGGCAGCGGTCGGTTCCGCTGTCGTACACCCAGAACGTGTCGGTGACGGAGTCGTATGCGATCCCGTCGTTCGAGGTGCCGAGGAGTGGGTAGGCCGCGACGAAGACCCCCGATCGTGTGAAGCGCAGGCACTGATTGCCGGCGGTGCCGTCGACGACGTACAGGTCGCCGTCGACGTCTCGGTACGTGATGCCCTCAGCGAAGCCCGTCCAGGCAGCGACCGAGAAGCTACGGAGCCAGACCCACTGTGCGCCGTAGACGTCGACCTTCGCCACGCCGAGGTTCTGGTCGTTGTCGGTGACGTACCAGGAGACCCCATCCGTCGTGATCCCCAGCGGAGCCGCACTATTCGTCGGGTTGTTGGTGGAGGAGACGGTGCCCTCGGTGTCGTGGGTCCCGACCTCGACCGGAGGGCCCACGGCGGTGTAGAGGAGGTCTCCGTTGCCATCGTGCTCCAGTCCGACCGGTACCCGCACTGCGGGGCTCGGGAACGTGCGCACGACGGTTCCGTCGAACGGCTGGCGGAAACGCAGCGGATGGGCCACCCCACGCGCACCGCTGTTCTGGTCGTCGGCCGTGACGATGACGTACGGCGTGGAAGAGCTCGAGGCCGTGATCGGGATCGTGAAGCCGATCGGATCACCGGCCACCGGATTGGCGGGATTGCGGGCGAAGGGGCCGGCGATCCTCGTTCCCAGGCTCGCCGGGTCGGAGGACAGCCAGACCGATGCGGTGCCGGGGCCCGGCGTGCCGGTCGGAACCGGCCAGCCGGTCAGATACACGACCAGGTCCTGTCCCGAGGAATTCGGCACCAGGAAGGCCGAGGCGCTGACGTCGCTGGGTGACACCAACGGCGAATCGACCGGAGTCGCGACCGGCAGGCGGCGGCGGCCGGGATCGATCAGGCAGATGCCGTCGACATCGTCGATGATCCCCGGGGGGTTCTTGGGCCGTAGTCCGATGAGGCTGGAGACCGGCGTTCCGGTCGTGGGGTCGCGGTAGACGACGTGACCGTTGCCGCCGACGCGGTGGAAGAGCAGCGAGTCGCGGTTGTTGCTCGTCGTCGAGAAGATCAGTCGGTTGCGCAGGAAGTCGAGACCGATCGCGTCGACGTCCTCGCCGACGCCGAGGCCGAGTTGGGCGTAGGTGATGTAGGGCTGGGGCACCGTCCAGGCATTGTTCGCGCGGCGGGTCACCAGGATGGTCGCACCGCTTGCCAGAGTGCCGTTCCACCAGTTGCCAGGCGCGGCTCCCGCAGCATTCGTCGTGAGGGAGAAGAACAGCGCACCCGGCCGGTCATTGCCGCGGAACATCATGCCGGCCAGGAGATCGAGGGCATCGATGTCGGCCTCACCTCCGCCTGGACGGACCACCCTCATCTCGGCATCGTTCACCGAGCGCATCGTGCGGCCGACGAACTCGGCTGGCAGGTTGCTGCCACGCAGCACGTAGGTGAAGACGTCGGCTGCGGCACCGGTCGGTGAGGCATCTTCCATCGCGATCACGCTCTCGCGCTCGCCACCGGTGCCCGGCGTCACCGAGAAGTTGATGGCTCCCCAGGAGCGGGGATCGACGACGGCGTCGCCGAGTTGGTTGGACAGCACCCAGTCGAGGCCGAGCGACATGGCGTCCAGGTCGAGATTGGCGAGGGCCGCCAGATTGGGATCGAACTGGAGCCCCCAGGCGGCTGGACCGGCGTTCGTGTCGCCCTGGGCTCGCACTCCGACGTCCATGTGGTTCAGACCGGTCCCTGGTCCGGTCGTTCCCTGGGCGAGCGAGACTCCCGCGGCGGTCCTGGCCACGGGGCCGATGGATTGCACCTGCTGTGCAACGACCGATGTCGCACACGACGCGAACAGCGAGGCTGCAACCAACTGCAGCCGCAGGGATCGGGGCATGGTTCCTCCAGTCGGACCCGGTCGGAGTTCCGGGTCCCGATCACACGCGCTCATCGACCTCCGAGCCGCTCTTCCAATGCGGCTCGAAGCGCCGTGATGCGCGCATCCTCCGGGGCGAGTGCGCTGGCCAGGCTCGCGGTGAGCAGGGCGAGCTGGGCGAGGTCCGGGTTCTCTTCGGCCCGGTCCTCCAACATCAGGGCGAAGTTGGCCAGCCCGATCGGTTGACGCGGCTGCGCTTTCAGTTGTTCCACCTGGTGGTCGAACGCCGAGGCGAGGTCGTCGCGTCGGAGGGCCCGGGCGATGATCAGGGCCTTGGTCGCGCGATCGCGCCAGGACTTCGTCGGTCGCGACTCGCAAGCCTCGAAGTAGTCCGTGGCGCGGGTCGCCGCGCTTCGCGTCGCTTCGCCATCCTCCGCCCAACGCGCGGCCCAGGCGGCGGCCAGCTCGATCGACCCCGACTCGTAGAGGCGGCGTGGCTCCTCCGCGATGCGCGCGGCCATCGCTCGGGCCTCGTCGATCCGTCCGAGGTCTCGATAGACCTGGGTCAGGTTGGCCGTGCAGTGGTCGAGCCAGGGGCGGAGTGCGTGGGCGGCCTCCAGGTGTTCGACGGCGGCGTCGAGGTCGCCGAGGTTCTTGTGGATCACGCCGAGGTTGTTGGTCGGGCCGAACCGTCCGGGGCAGAGGCGGATCGCCGCCTCGGTCGGTTCCAGGGCCTGCTCGTAGCGTCTCGTGTTCGCCAGGATCGATCCGACGACGTGTCGGGTGCGGACCGTGGTGCGGCCGAGCCGTGCCTCGAGGGCCAGTGCCGCGTCGTAGGCCTCGAGGATCCGTTCGCGGATGCCGAGCCACGCGAACAGCCGCAGCGAGTCCGCCAGTTCGTCCGGGCTGGCCTGTTCGAGGTGCTGGTCGGCGAGTCGGTAGTCGCGGATCCGCAGGGCGTGGAACCCGGCGACCAGATGGTCCGATCGGGTCTGCGGGGCTGGCAGTCCTTCGAGGTCGACGGCCTCGACGCCGCGTTGCCCCGGCGTGGCCGCGGCGAAGCGCTCGACGAGCGCGCGGCAGTGCGGCGAGTCGACGTGCGCGGACACCATGCGAAGGTCGTCGAGCGCGGCGTCGTGGTCACCCTGGTCCTGGTGCAGTGCCGCCCGGGTCACGCGATGCAGGACATCGTTCGGGCTCAGCTCCAGCACGGCATCGAGGCGTGCGATGTCCTGTGCGCGCTCCTCGCGCGGGAAGAGGAGCCGCTCCGCGACCGAGCCTTCCACTGCGAGGTCGAAGGGCAGTCGGGCCACGAGGTCTTGCCAGCGTTCGTGGTCCGCCGCCTCGACCTCACGGATCCAGTTCCCACCGATCCAGGTGGCGAGTCCGAGCGTCGCCAGTGTCGAGACCGCGAGTCCTGCCCGCGACGGCTGCCTCCGGATGCGCCGCAGCGTCCGCCGGACCGGCCCCAGGGTCCGCACCGACAGCGGCCGGTGGTCGAGGAAGGCCCGGAGGTCGGCTTCCAACGCCGCGGCGTCCTGGTAGCGGCGCCGCGGGTCGCGCTCCATCCCGTGCTCGACGATTGCCTGCAGGTCGCGTGGCAGCCCGGGGTGGAAGCGGCTGGCCGGCGGTGGATCGCTGGTCGCGAGCCGTCCGAAGACCTGGCCGGGATCGCCCTCGTAGGGCGGGCGCAGGGTCAGCAGGTGGTACAGCGTCGCGGCCAGGCTGTAGACGTCGAGCGCCGGTTGCGGGGCCTCCGCGCCGTTGAGCTGCTCGGGCGCCATGTACCACGGGGTGCCGAGTGCCGCACCCGTCGCCGTGAGACTCGCATCCTCGGCGCGCACTGCCATGCCGAAGTCGAGCAGGACCACCCGCCCACTGGTCGTCACCACGACGTTCGACGGCTTGACGTCGCGGTGCAGGATGCCGCGGGCATGAGCCGCAGCGAGGCCGGCGGCGAGGTCGGCACACCAGGCGACGATCTGGCGGAGGAAGCTGCGCTCGGCCAGGGTGCCGCAGCGGTCGGCGAGCCAGTCGGTGGAGGCGAAGCCCACCGCAGAGGGGCCGACGGGCATCCGTTCCCGCGACCACTCGAGCAGGTCCTTCAGCGTCGCACCCTCCAGCAGTTCGGAGACCTGGAACAGGGCGCCCTCGCCGGTCCGACCACGGTCGTGGATGCGCAGGATGTTCGGGTGGTCGAGGGCGGCGAGGGCCTCGGACTCGCGGAGGAAGCGGGCGTCGGCATGGCGGCCAGCGAGCAGGCCGGCGCGCAGGAGCTTGACCGCGACCTCGCGACCCAGGCGCAGGTCGGTGGCGCGGAACACGTCGCCTGCGGCACCCGAGCCGAGATGTCGTCCGAGGCGGTAGCGCTCGGCGAGGACTCGGCCTTCGAGTGGAGCGTCGTCGGCGCCTTCACCGTGCAGCGAGTCGAGTCGGTGGTCGAGTGCCAGCAGATCGCGGAGGGCCGGTGCGAGCTCCGGCGCCGCGGCGCAGAGTCGCTCGGGGTCGACGGACTCGCCGCGGTCTCTGGCCGCCAGGGCCTCTTCGAGCAGCGACTCCAGGCGGCTCGCGTCGGCGGCGGAGAGATGCTGATCGGGCCGGCTCATTCCCGGTCCTCGCCGAGCTGGATCCCTCGCATGCGCAGGCGGACCAGCAGCCGGGCCCGCACCGCGTGGTAGGCCTTGCGCGCCGCGTCGGCCGAGGGGTAGTCGAGGTCGGTCGCGAGCTGCGTGAACTCCGCCTGTTCCTCCATGCGCAGGGTGAGGAGCTGCTGCTCGCGCTCGCCGAAGGTCGCCAGCACCTCGCGGTAGATCGCCGCGGTCTCGCCGTCGGCCGCGGCCTGCAGTGGCGAGTCGGGCGCGTCGGTGCCGTGGGTCTCGGCGGGTGGTCCCGCGACGTTGCGGCGGACGTCGCGGCAGTGGGCCTCGTGACGGCGGATCTCGTTCTGCAGCTTGTGGGCGACGATGCCCGCCAGATAGGCGACGAACTGGGCCTCCGATTGCGCCTCGACCCGATCGAGCTGGCCCAATGTCGCGACGAAGGTCTCCTGGACGATGTCCCCGGTGCTGAACAGCGCCAGCATCGGGCTGCCTGGATTACGCAGGTCGGCCTGGATCCGGCGATGGACGATAGCCTGGACCTGCGCGTAATAGCGCCGGTAGATCTGCTCGCGAACTGCGGGGTCTCCGGCGTTCGCGAGCAGTTCGGACATCTCCATGGCGCGTCCGATCATCGACGCGGCGCGGGATTTGGCAAGCGCTCCGAGCCCGCCGTCGAGGTCGTGATCGGGCTCGAGACGATCCTGCGGTGGCGGATCCGCGCTGCGAGATGTACAGGACTCGAGACTCCGCAGTGCCCACGAGTCGCGCCGCTCGTCAACCGCTCACGACTCTCCCAGTGTGACCCTTGCGCCGGGACTGAATGTCAGCGTGTTCAGGTAGGCGCCGCTCGGATCGAGCACCGCCCATTGCAGGATCATCCGAACCCCGACCAGGCTCGGGTCGTTGGCGGGGACCGTGAAGCCGAGCGAAGCCTCACCGGCGGGCGAGATCGACGCCGGCACGCCGATCGCAGGTTGCCGCGGGTGGACGACGCAACCACCGGGCAGGGTGATGTTCTGTTGGCCGGCTCCGAACAGCAGGGTCGCGGAACTCGAAGGAGCCGCCTCGGACAGGTCGACGGTGAAGGATCGTCCACGCGCCGGGATGCCGGTGGTTCCGAGCTGCGGCACGAGGCCGGCATGACCGGGGCAGCCATTGCCGACCCATTCGACCAGTGCGGGTTCGAGCAGGTCGAGCGGCAGTGCGAACAGTTCGAAGCCGGTGGTGCCGTCGTCGGCCGTGAAGAGGAGTTGACCACCGAAGACCAAGGGCTGGTCCCAGGTGCGGTCGCGGATGTCGCCGGCACGGATCGAGTCCGCTGCGCCGGGTGCGAGATCCGTCACGCGGCGCGTGCCCGCGGCCGTGCCGTCGGAGATCCACAGCTCGCGACCATGCACGGGATCGGTCGCGGCGAACACGTTGCGGTTGCCGAGTCCCACCTGCGTGGTCCGTGGGACATGAACCGACGAATCGAAGCCCGGCATCGATCCAGTGATCGGTCGGGTCCCCGCGGCGGTGCCGTCGGTGGTCCACAGCTCGAGGCCAATCGCTGCGTTCATCGCGGTGAACCAAACCGCGTCGGGAGTCGCGACCAGGTCTCGCGGTTCCGAGCTGGCCTGGCCGGGCCAGAGGTCTACGAGTTGGCGCGTTCCCGCGGGAGTGCCGTCCGTCACCCAGATCTCGCGGCCGGTTCCTCCGATCGGGTCGCCGCGGTCGGAGCAATCGTCGCGGACCGACAGGTAGACCAGGCCGTCGCGGGCGACGAAATCGGCGTCGGGGGACAGATATGCGCAGGGGCCGCGGATCACCGCCAGCTGTGATGTTCCCGTCAGGGTTCCGTCGCTGATCCACAGGCTCTCTTGGTTGCCGCTGGTCACCAAGAAGTACAGCCGGTCGTCGTGTACGAACCCGGTGTCGTCGCTGGGCACGCCCGCGCCCGTCAGACCCAGGGGAACGGCCGGGTTGGTTCCGTCGCAGGTCCACAGGTCTCCACCGGCCAGGATCAGCAGCCGGTCGGAGAGGGCGTGGATCGGTCGATCCCCGGCGATGTACGAGAGGTCGAGTGCGGTGGGGCCCACTCGCAGAGTGCCGTGGAACGTCCCGTCGGTGCGCCAGAGGGTCCTTCCCGTGGAATCGTTGGCGCTGAAGTAGATGCGGTCGGCGAATCGGGTGAGGTGGAGCGGATTGCCGCTCGCGGCGCCCGGGGCTGTCTGGCGGAGAGGTCGAGTGTCGCTCGACGTGCCGGTCGTGGCCCACAGCTCGGTGCCTTGGCCGGGCACCGACGCGGAGAAGATCGCGCGACGGCCGAGCTGCAGGAAGTTGCGCGGTGATGCCGAGCCGTTCCCCGGGCTCAGGTCCGCCAGCAGGTTCGTTCCACCCGGCGTGCCGTCGGTCACCCAGAGTTCGCGGCCGTTGGAGACATCCCAGGCGGAGAACACCACGCGGTTGCCGGCATGCGTGAACTCACCCGGGAACGACGAGGCGGGTGCACTGGGCGTGAGGTCGAGTAGCAGATGCGTGCCGGCCACGGTGCCGTCGGTGCTCCAGATCTCGCGGCCGTGCACTCCGTCGTCGACGCTGAACCACGTCCGACCGCCGAAGTTGCCGAGCAGGGTGGGGCGCGACGACTCGGTACCCGGGGCGAGGTCGAACAAGGGGCCGGTCCCCGCCACGGTGCCGTCACTCGACCACAGCTCGATGCCGAGTGTGTCGGTGCCGACCACGAACAATGCTCGGCCACCGACCGCGCCGAGCTGCCAGCTGGCGCCTCCTGGCTCCCGGCTCAGGGTCAGGTCGGTGATGCGTCGGGTGCCGGCCGGCGTGCCGTCGGTCCACCAGAGTTCGGTCTCGTGCGTGAAGTCGTCGCCGAGGAACGCGAGTTCGTTGCCGGTTCCGACCGGGGTGAGTGCTGCAGGTCCCCGTCCGAACCTCGAGCCGTCGAGGTCGCCGAAGAAGGTCACGTTGGTGCCGTCGGTGACGTAGAGTTCGCGTCCTGCGCTCGAGGTCTCGGCGGTGAAGTAGCACAGGCTGCCGTGGGGCGTGTATTCCCTCGGCATGCTGCGGCCGCTGCCCGGTTCGAGATCGGCCAAGAGGCGGGTGCCGCCCGGGGTGCCGTCGGTGATCCACGGCTCGCGACCCGTGGTCCCGTCGTCGGCGGTGAAGATCACCGAGTTGCCGAACGCGGTGAAGTCACCGAGCGGGATTCCGCTCCCGTTGGGGTTCAGGTCGACGAGCAGTCCGGTTCCGGCGACCGTGCCGTCCGAGACGAACAGCTCGTAGCCGCGCGTTGCATCGCCGGCGGCGAACACGATCCGGTTGCCGACCCGCGCGCCGACACTCGGACGGGAACTTCCCGGGCCCGGCAGCAGATCGACCAGCAACGTAGTCCCGGCTTCGGTGCCGTCGGAGGTCCACAGCTCGATGCCGTGGACTCCGTCATCGGCAGCGAACAGCAACCGGTTGCCCAAGACCGTGAACAGGTCGCCGTTGCCGAATTGGTCGGAGACCGACGACACCGAGCCGGGTCGGATGTCGCGCACCAGGTGCGACCCGGCCTGCGTGCCATCCGAGGCGTGCAGCTCGAAACCGCGCGCGACGTCCGCGGCCCGGAACAGCACGTTGCCGTTCGGCAGTCGGACGAACTGCGACGGGAAGAGGCAGTCGGTCCGCGTGAAGGTGTCGAACCACTCCGTTCCTGCGGCTGTGCCGTCGGAGACCAGGACCGCACGGAAAGCGCTGTAGTTGTCGTGGCTCGCCGTCAGCCAGGCGCGCTGGCCGTCGTCCAGCAGCGGGCCGGTGGGAAACGTGGAGCCGGGATCGACTCCTCGGGAGATGTCACGCAGCAGGGTCTGTGCGCGGAGGGTGTCGACCGGCAGTGCGGCGGGAAGGAGGAGCAGAAACAGCAGCGAGCGCGGGTGGAGCATCGTGGATACCGGACGGCGGAGGGTCCGAGATCCCTGGGTGCACGTCCGGAGTCCAGCGGTCGGAGGAATCTGCGGAATCTCCCTGCGCGTGGCTCACTCCGCGCCCGGCCTGATCGCCAGGCTGTGCTGGATCGTTCCCTGCAGGTCGACCACCCGGTAGGTCACCCGCGGCGTATCGGCGCCGGCGGTGTCGAAGGTCACCAGGCCGAACGACGGGCCCGCCGTGTAGCTGAACAGGGAGCCGGGTACCGGACCGTGGCGGTGCTGGTTGGTCAGGCGCGACGAATTGAATTCGTAGAGATCGGGGCCCTCCGCTCGGTCGATGCGCCAGGCGTCGGAGCGGTGGCGGTCGGCGGAGAGCAGCACCACACCCGGTACCTCCATCGCACGCCACGAGGCGAACAGGCCGTCGCGCTCGGCGCGGAAGCCGTTCCAGGTGTCGCGGCTGTCACCCTTCGCCGCGAAGGTCCACGGCACCGGCGAGCAGATCGCGTGGACGCGGCACTGCGAGTTGCCGAGCGTCGCGTCGAGCCAGGCGTGCTGCGCCGGTCCGAGCATCGTCGGCTCCGGCTGCCGCGGGTCGGTGCGCCACGCGCGGCCGTCGAGTTCCACGAAGCGCACGTCGCCGCGCTGCCAGGTGAAGTAGCTGCCGATCCCGTCCGGCCGGTCGGCGTGGCCGTAGTCGGGGTTCGGCCAGTTGCGGGTGAAGACCTCCCAGACCTCCGGCTTCCAGGGCGGCGTGGTGCGCGAGGTGCCACCGATGCAGTCGTTGGTGCCGAAATCGTGATCGTCCCAGATCGCGTAGACCGGCACGCTGTGGACCAACGCCCGCCATTCGGGGCGCGACTGGCGGCGGGAGTAGCAGTACTCCTGCATGCCCCGGCGGGTCGGGTCGTCGCTGTAGACGTTGTCGCCGAGCAGCAGCAGCGCGTCGGGCGCGGTGGCGCGGATCGTGTTCCACATGTGCTCGTGCTGCGGCACGTAGCCGGCGCCGCCGCCGAAGGCGATCGTGAAGGTGGTGGGGGTGCCCGGGGCTGGTGCGGTGCGGATCCTGCCGCCGTGCTCCGTGTCCGCGCCTTCGACCAGCACGCGGTAGGAGTAGCTGGTGTTGGCGCGCAGGCCGTCGAGCTGCAGCGTCGCGGTGTGCGCGGACCGCGAGGTGGTGCGGCCGTCGATGTGCGCGACGTGGCCGGCATCGGAGCGCGCCTCGATGGAGACCCGCGCGGGGCGCGCGGTGCGCAGCCAGACGCGGGCGTGCTCGTGGGTGACGTCGCCGAGTGTCGGGCCGTGGACCAGCGGGCCGGAGCGCGCCTCGAGGTCGGCGGCTAGGCCGGGGATCGCGCGGAGCTTCGCGGTGCACTCGAACGGCCCGGCCAGGAAGCGGCCGGGGGGCAGGCCGAGATCGAGCGCGCGGGCCACCGCGTCGCGGGCGGCCGCGGCATCGTCTTGGACCGCGGCCAGCAGGGCGGCGAGGAACCACGACTCGGGGTCGTCGCCGCGCTCTCTGCAGACCGCGCCGATCGACTCGGACGCGGCGTCCAGCTTGCCGTCGAGCAGGGGCCGCAGGGCCTCCTGGTGGACGCGCTTGTACTGCTGGGCTACCGCGGTGGTCGCGAGGAGGGCGAGGCCTGCGAGCAGCATCGCGGCGATCCGGTGGGGCTGGGCGTTGCGCATTGCGGTCGCCATGGGAGCAGGTGCCGGGGGACCGGTCGGTCAGAAATCGTCGGCGCCGGGCCGGGAATGACCGCCGGGGATTGCCTTCTGGATGGAGCGCCTAGAAACCATGCAGAGGGAACCCTCATGTCGACCTTGGAAACCACCGGAACACTCAGCTTCGAGGACTTCCTCGACTTCCCCGACGATGGCTACCGGCACCAGTTGGTGGCGGGAGTGCACGTCGTGAGTGCGGCGCCGGGATTGCCGCATCAGGCCGTGGTCGGGGCGATCTTTCGGAGGTTGAGCGAGTGCGTCGAGGATCGCCGGCTCGGGAAGGTCTGGCCGGGCCCGATCGCGCTCAAGCTCTCTGACGAGGACGGCTTCGAGCCGGACGTCGTGGTGCTGCTCGACCGCACGGCGACCCCACGCCGCGTGCGCTACATCGACGGACCGCCGGACCTGGTGGTCGAGGTGCTGTCCAAGTCGACGCGGCGGCTCGACCTGACGCTGAAGCGCGACCGCTATGCACAGTTCGGGGTCGGCGAGTACTGGGTGGTCGACCTGGCGAAGCCGGCGCTCTTGCAGTTCGTCCGCAGCGGCGAGACCGGGTTCGTGCCGCCGGTGGAGCAGACCGAGCGGGTGGTCCACGCGCGCTGTCCGGAGATCGCGCTCGAACTGGCGCCGGTGTGGCAGGCGGCGCGTGATGCGGTGACCTGAGGACCGCGAACGCCTACTGCGCCAGCACCTCGCCGAGCTTCGCGACCGCGTCGACCAGGTCGTCCTTCGCCACCATCAACGGCGGCGCGAAGCGGATCGTGTGGCTGCGGGTGTCCTTGGCGAGCACGCCGCGCTCGCGGAGCAGGTCGCAGTATTTCCGTGCGCCACCGGCATCGTGCTGCAGCTCCACGCCGGCCCAAAGTCCGCGACCACGCACCTCCTTGATCTTCGCCGAGCCGAGGTTCCGCAGTTCCTGGAGGAACCACCCGCCGAGTTCGCGCGAGCGCTCGATCAGGTTCTCGTCGGCGAGCACGTCCAGCGCCGCCTCGGCGACCGCGCAGGCCAACGGATTGCCGCCGTAGGTCGAGCCGTGGCTGCCGGGCGTGAACACGTTCATGACCTCCTTGCGGGCCAGGAAGGCGCTCACCGGATAGAGGCCGCCGGACAGCGCCTTGCCGATCGTCACGCCGTCGGCGCAGACGCCGTCGAGTGTGTGCGCGAACACCGCGCCCGCACGGCCGAGGCCGGACTGGATCTCGTCGGCGATCAGCAGCGCGTTGCGGTCGTCGCAGAGCTTGCGGATGCCTTGCAGGAACTCCGGAGGCGGCACCACCACGCCACCCTCGCCCTGGATCGGCTCCACCAACACCGCGACCACGTGGTCGTCGAAGGCCCGCTCGACCGCCGCGAGATCGCCGTAGGGGAGCACCTCGAAACCGGGCGTGAACGGCCCGAAGTGGTGGCGGCTCGCCTCCTCGGTCGCGAAGCCGACGATCGTCGTGGTGCGGCCGTGGAAGTTGTTGTCGAACACCAGGATCCTGGCCCGGCCGTCGGGCACGCCCTTGACCTCGTAGCCCCAGCGCCGTGCCGCCTTGATCGCGGTCTCCACCGCTTCGGCGCCGGTGTTCATCATCAGCACCCGGTCGTAGCCGGTCCACTTCGCCAGCTTCTCGCAGAACGGGCCGAAGCGGTCGTTGCGGAATGCGCGGCTGGTCAGCGCCAGGACCTGCGCCTGCTCGGTCAGCGCCCGGACGATCGCCGGGTGGTTGTGGCCCTGGTTCACCGCCGAGTAGGCGGCGAGGCAGTCGAGGTAGCGCTTGCCCTCGACGTCCCACACGTGCGCACCCTCGCCCCTGGCGATCACCACGTCGAGCGGGTTGTAGTTGTGCGCCGAGTAGCGGTCCTCGAGTTCGATGCAGGAACGGCTGTCCAGGGGTTGTTTCATCGCTTGCCTCGACCTTCGGATCCTACATCGGCCTTGCGCGCCCCGCGACCGCGGCGGAAAACGACACCCCATGGTGCGGATCGAAGGTCCTGACGAATACGACCGGCTCGACGGGCTGGTGCGGCGGCTCGCGGAGTCGCACGGTCTCCGGCTCGACGTGGTCGGTTGGACCCGGAAGACCTACGACCTCTACTCGCCGACCCTGCACGGCAAGCCCGGCCAGCTGCTGGCGCGAGTCGAGAGCTTCGCGACCACCAACGGCGAGGTGGTGGTGTTCGACGACCGGGCGGTCGCCTTCGCCACCGAGCTGGCCGGTGAGCTCGAGCGCGAGTTCGCCATCGCCGAGGCCGCGGTCGTCCGTCGCCCGCGGCCCTGATCGGCGCGCGTCGGGCAGGTGCCGATCTGCACAGTCTCCTGCTGCCAGCGAAGGGGCATGACTCGCTGCGCTCGCGATGCCTCGAGGCGGTCGGCCGCGCTGACGGCGTCGATCAGGGTAGGAGTTCCAGCGCCTCGAAGCGGAACGACGCCGGGCGCGAGCGTCCGTCGACCGTCTCGACCAGGTGGTCGCTGGCGATCAGCTGGACGTCGATCCAGCCCGGGGCCAGTGGCGCGGTGTCGAGGGGGATCTCCAGCACACCCTCCGATTCGGTCGTCGCGTGCGCCTCGAGCGGCACTTCGGTCCATTGCGGCGGCGCGGCCTCGGCGTCGGGATCGGACTGGACGCTCACACCGATGCGCAGTCCCTGGACCGGCTGGCCGCCGAGGAGGCCGCGGACGTGGAGACGCAGACGCGAGGTCGGTCGGTCGGTGCGCAGTGCGACCCGGGCGTCTCTGCCGATGGTCCCGTCGGTGCCGATGCCGGCGTACACCTGGTGGAATCCGGTCGCGTCGGCGAGGGCGATCCGAGGTCCGGAGAAGCGTTCGTAGAGGGCATGCCGTTCGCCACGCAGCGCCTGTGCCGCAACCGGTGCCAGTCGCTGTGCCGTGCGCGTGGCGTACTCTGGGGACGAAGGCACGGGCTGGGTCCAGTCGGCACCTCGTGGCAGGTCGGCGGCCTGCAGCAACTCCAGGATGCGGCGGGCGCCGGCGTCGACGCAGGCTGCGTTCGGATGCGGATCGTCGCCGAGCGTGTCACCCGGTCGGCTGCCGTCGAACAGGAAGCCATAGCGAACTTCGGGCGCCTCGGCGAGCAGGCGGGCTTCCAGTTCCCGATGGAAGTGGTTGGCCCACGGCAGCGCGACGAACAGGTCGCAGTCGCGGGCGCGCAGGAAGCGGTCGAGTTCGCGCACCTCACCGACCAGTTGCCGCCATCGGCGCAGGGAGGTCGGCGCGAGGGCGACGTTGAGCGCGTGTTCGACCGCTTCGAGGCCGCCCGACTCGGCGGCTGCGATGAGTCGTGGCAGGGGCGTGCGGGAGCCGATGGCGAGATACAGGTCCACATAGTTCTGGCGCTGCATCGGGAGCTCCAGGATGCCGGAGGTCGGATCGACGCGGTCGGCTCGCTGCCCCGCCGCATCGACCGCCGACCGGTTGCCCAGGTCGTTGACCACCGGGATCAGAACGACCAGGTCGGGCCGGTAGCGATGAGCGTGGTTGCGCATCGCGCGCGCCGACGCGGCGAGGTTCCAGCCTGGCGTGGCCAGCGTCAGGACCGCGGGCCGGGCGGCGGCGGGTGCGAGAGCGTCGGCAGCGTGGTGCTCGAGACGTGCTGCGTAGGTCTCGTCATCGCCCAGGCCGAATCCGAACGCGACCGAGTCGCCGAGGACGACCCAGCGGGGTCGGTCGTCTTCCTCGGGCCAGCCCGAAGGTCTTCGGCGTCCTCCGAGAGAGTCGGTGCGCGCGGTCACGCCGTGCCAGTCGTGTGCGTCGTCGAGCTTGCATCGGTGGCCGACGCGCGGGTCGGCGTCGAGGTCGTACGGGCCCTTCGAGAGGCGGGCCAGAGTGGCCTGCTGCTGGTCGGTGATGCGCGCGTTCCATCGCGCGGCGCTGTCGAACGGTCGCCGCAGCAGGGAGCGTCCGGTGACCAGCGACACCGCGCCCTCGATCCCGAGGACCAGGAGCGTGGTGAGGAGTATCCCGACGGTCACGGCGAGGGCGGGGCGGGATCGACGTCGAGCCATGCCCAGGGAGCATAGGGCTCGCGACTCGTCCCGAGACACGCCCTCTCGCGGGTCGTCAGCGACCGGTGCGCACGTAGCGCCCGCTGTTGTCCGCGGCGAGCTGCTGCATGAACGGCGAGTCGCTGGGTCCCATGTAGATCGTGTGGATCCGGACCCGCCGCAGCCGGTTGCTCTCGCGCACGGCGTCGAGGATGTCCTGTGTATGGGTGATCTCGCCGACGCTCGGCTCCCCGTCGGAGAGCAGGAAGATCTCGTCGACCTCGGCGGGCGAGGCGTCGCCCCAGCGCACCGAGCGCAGGTCCAAGGCCCGCTCGAGCGCGCCCCAGATGTTGGTGCCACCGCCCGGCTCCACCACCGCGAGCTGATCGCGCAGCGCCTTGCGCCGACCCTCGGTGGCCGGAGTGAGCGAGCCGCGCCAGCGGTCGACGCCGCCCGAGAAGATGATCACGTCGAAGAAGGCGTCGCGTGGCAGGCCGTCGACCGCCTGCATCAGCTCGTGCTTGGCCCAGTCGAGGCGGGTCGAGTCGGGCACCGGCTTGCCGGACGACGTGCCCGAACCGGCGCCGAGCGGTGCGTGGTGGGCGCCCATGCTCCCGGAGCGGTCGATCAGGAACAGCACGCGGCGGCCCTGGATCGGGATCCCGAAGAAGCCCGAGCTGGTCGCGCCTGCGCCTTCGTGCGGGTCGCGCGGCGGCGGCATCTCGAAGGTCGCGCGCTCGCGCTCCCAGAAGGCGCGCCACGTGCCGGGATCGTCGGGGCCGAAGATCGCGCCGGTGAGGCCCTTGAGCACCTCGTGGGCGCGGGTCTGGAGGAAGCCGTTGCCGGCCTCGTCGAGCCCTTCGGCGTTGGTTCGCTCCAGCACCGTGATCAGGGCTGGGATCGCGTCGGTGCAGCGCAGCGTGCGGCACAGCTCCACGATCTCTACGTCGACCCGCCAGTCGACGCGGCCGAGCGCGGCGAGCGCGACGCTGACTGCGCGGCGGGTCTCGGCGGCGCCGAGCGTCGTGGCGCCGGCCGGGAGGCTGCGTGCGAGCGTGCTGGCCAGGGTCTGGCAGACCGCGGCGTCGGTCTCGATCGCGAACCGGTCGGCGACCCGCGGGACCGATCGTGGGTCGCCGCGCTCGAGAAGGGTCTCCGCGGCGGCCAGTCGCACGAGTCGGTCGCGGTCGTCGAGCTGGCGCTCCGCCATGATCCGTGCGACGCCGCTCTTGGACCGGCCGAGGGTGAGGAGTGCGGCGAGGCGCAGGGCGTCGGCGTCGCGACCAGCGGCGATCCTGCGGTCGCCGCCCGCGAGCCGGATCAGGGCGTCGAGCACCGCAGAGTCATCGATCGCGCCGAGCGCTTCGCGGGCCCGGCTGCGGATCGCCAGCACCCCGCGCGCGGGATCGACGTCTTCACCGAGGTCGGTCGCGGCGATCGCCAGGGTCGCGAGGGCCACCTCGAGGGTGGCGTGGGACGGCACCGCGTCGAACAGGCGGCGGATCGCCTCGCGGTGCGAGATGGTCTCCTTCGGCCGGTGGAACAGCGCGCCGCCGCGGTAGAGCGGGTGCACCCGGCCGCCGTCGACTGCGGGCGCGTCGAGGTCGATCCGGCCCGCGGACCAGGTGGCGTGCCAGCGGTCGAGGGTGCGCGCGAGTTCGTGCGCGGCCTTCTCGTCGCGCGAAGATTGGGCCGCGAGGCTGCTCGGGCCGAGGGAAGCGGCGGCCAGGAGAAGGCCGAGGCAGGTGACCAGGAATCGGTGCATCGCTGCAGGTCGTCGCTCTTCGGCGGGGGGTGACCGCCGACCGGTCCGATCGTAACCCGACCGGCCCACGCGGTGGGGCCGCGGGGTGCGGAGCATTTCCGGGGCCGATTGCTACAGTCGTCGATCCCAGTCCCCGCCGATGACCAGCGCTTCGCCCACCGCCTCCCTCCGCGAGCCGATCACGCTCCGCCTGCTCGACATGTTCCGGATCGGTCCGGGGCCGAGCAGCAGCCACACCGTCGGGCCGATGCGGGCCGCGGGGATGTTTCGGAGCCGCTGCCTGGCGCGCGGGATCGTGCCGGCCCGCCTGGAGGTGGAACTCCGCGGTTCGCTGAGCGCGACCGGACGCGGGCACGGCACCGACCGCGCGGTGCTCGCGGGCCTGTGTGGCTGGGAGCCGGAGACCCTCGATCCCGACGCCTTCCTGGCGCTCGACGAGATGCTGCGCGCCTCGCCGCGGATCGGCTGGGGCGAGACCTCGGTGCCGCTGCATCCCGACGACGTGGTGTTCGACCGCTCGCGCAACCACGACCCGGCGTTCCTGCCGCACGCCAACACGATGGTCTGCCGGGCCTTCGCCGCCGACGGCTCGCTGGCCTTCGAGGAGACGTGGCTGAGCATCGGTGGAGGGTTCGTGCAGACGGCGGGCGACGAGGGGGGTGCCAAGCGGCCGCCCAGCGAGCCGGTGGCGCCGTTCTGGAGCGGGGCGTCGCTGATGGCCGAGGCCCGCAAGTTCGGCGGCTTCGGTGAGGTCGTCCTGGCCAATGAGCGGGCCTGGGAAGAGCGGCCTGGCGAACTCGAGGAAGGGCTCGAGCGCGTGTGGGCGGCTTTCGAGGCGTGCATCCAGCGCGGCCTCCGACTGACGGGCTCCCTGCCGGGCGATCTCGGGGTGATTCGGCGCGCCGGCACGCTGCTGGCGCAGGTCGAGGCGGGGCGGGTCGGTGAGTCCTACCGGGTCATCGCCAGGGCGCAGGCCTACGCCTACGCGGTGAACGAGGAGAATGCCGCCGGCGGCCTCGTGGTGACCGCGCCGACCAACGGTGCGGCGGGGATCTTCCCGGCGGTGATGGTCGAGGTCGCCGAACGGCTGAACCTGTCGCGCAGCGCGATCCATCGGGCGATGGCCACCGGGGCCGCGGTGGCGATGGTCATCAAGACCCACGCGAGCCTGTCGGGTGCCGAGGTCGGCTGCCAGGGCGAGGTCGGCTCGGCGACCGCGATGGCGGCGGCGGCGTTGTGCGAGGTGCTCGGCGGCAGCGTCGATCAGGTCGAGCGCGCCGCCGAGATCGGGCTCGAGCACAACCTCGGGCTGACCTGCGATCCGATCAAGGGGCTGGTGCAGGCGCCGTGCATCGAGCGCAATGCGATGGGTGTGGCGAAGGCCTGGAGTGCGGCGCAGCTGGCGCTCAACACCGGCGGCAAGGGCATCGTCTCGCTCGACAAGGTGATCCGCGTGATGAAGCGGACCGGCGACGACATGCGGCGTGAATACAAGGAGACCAGCGAAGGTGGATTGGCGGTCAACATTCCGGAGTGCTGAGTTCCTGCTGGCGCTGGCGTTCGCGGCGGTCTCCGTGCCGGCGCAGTGCTGTCTCGGTGCGCAGGACGTCACCAGCGAAGACGTGACCGGCAGCTTCCGCGTGGTCGCGAAGTCCCTGGAGGGCACCGGTCACGGAGTCCATGGGCCCTACCGCTACGAGTTCCAAGTCGAGCAACGCGTTGGCGAGGACGAGTGGCGACCGCTGGGCAGCTTCCGGCGCGAGTTCCTGACCCGCGAGCACTTCGCGATGGAGCTGCACGTGTCGCCGACCGGCAACGGCTTCCTGCTGGAGACCTCCATCGATCCGCGGATCGTGTTCTTCGGAGTCGATGGCGCCGAGCTGGTCGTCCACGACGCACCGTCGGCGTTGACCGTGGGACCGCGCGGTGATCTCCGGGTCGACGGCGGCGGGAAGCTCGACCTGATCGGTCGCTTCGTCCTGCGTGAGGACGTGTCGGGTGCGCGCTGGGACACCACCCGCGCCGACGTGTTCCTGCCGCTGGCCGCGGTGGTCGGTCCGCAGCAGCGACGCGAGCCGCCGTCATGGCGCTGGCGCACGGTGGAGCCGCACGACGAACGGTTCGCGGTCGACTCGGAGCAGCCGGAGTGGCTGGCCCGGATGCTGCACTGGTCGCCGGCGCAGGGTGAGCGGGAGGCGGAGACCGTCGAGTTCCAGCTGCGGCGGGTGGTGGAGGAGGTCGGCGAGGCGCGGCAGGATGCGGTGACGCAGTTGATCGACCTGGGCCTGTCGGCGCGCGCCGGGCTGCGCGACCTCGATGCGACGCTGGCCCGCCTGGAGATCGACGACGTGTCGAGCGGGGCGCGCGAGGCGTTGGAATCGCTCGGCGCCTTGATCGAGCGGCGGGTGGGCGGGCACGACCATCCCTGGCGGCACCTGCGTCTGCTCGCGGCGCTGCGCCAACATCCCGACCAGGGACTGGCGGCGTCCTCGGCGGCACGGCTGGCGCGGATCCTGCCGGTCGACGCGCCGCGCGACCGCGAGGAGCAGCGCGCCTGGATCCACGCGCACGGCGAGGCGCTTCGGTGGGACGTCGAGAGCCACCGCTATCTGATCGGCGGTGCCGGTTCGCGTCGTGGTGGATGAGATGAGTCGTCGTGCGCCGGCTCGTAGATCGATCGACCTCATGGACTCGCTACACGGACCGTCGGAACGGTCGTCCGCCGATCAATCCCTCAGGTCTCGCAGCAGGTCCGGAATCCGCTTCTGGACGGATCCGTAGGGCGTGATTGCGTTGGCCGACTCCAGCAACCGGACGAGAAACGTTCGGGCCCGCTCCACATCGGGGTCGGTCGATTTCCGAACGTATTCGAGTGCCCCGGACCAGCTCCAGTGCGGCTCGAATTGGAAGCCATCGGGAGCGTCCCGCCCGAGTCGCGCCTGGAGGTCCGACAGTTCCTGAATCGCCAGCTCGTGATCGCCACGGATCTCGGCGGCGCATATGGCGATGATGTGGGCCACCGCAGCCGATCGCAGATCGAGTCCGGAGTTCGTCTTCCGAACGAGTTCGAGCTGCGCGAGAGCCTCGGCAGCCCGGCCCGTGGTGAGGCAGCTCTCCGCGTAGGCCAGGTAGAGGCCCCTCGACTCCTCGTCTTCCCGTCGGCTAGGGTTCTCCTCGAGGAAGCACTCGCAGACCTCCCGGGCATGCTGATAGTCGAACAGTCGCTCATGGAGTGCCCAGCACGCCGCGGCGGCGGCCTCCTGGTCGTGCGGGTTCGCACGCAGCCGTCGTTCATGCAGCTCGGCGGTGGCTTTCCAGATCTCCTGATAGTTGTTCCGGAGCAGGTAGCCAGCCTGTTGTGCCGTGACCGCCCGAACCGCGTCGGGAAGTGACTCGCGCGCCTCCTGGACTCCGAACGCTCCAAGGCCCCCGGCCGATGTTGCCGCAGTGAATCGTAGCGAGTCGATGGCCTTGCGATCCGCGTCGTAGAGCACGATCGTTACTTCGGCGTCGCCGTGGTGGAAGTGGAAGGGCATGAACAGGATGCCGACCAGCGAGATGGCGACGGGAATCGTGTAGGCCAGGTTGGTCCACCACAGCCAGTCGTGCATCAACAGGGACGAGTCGTAGCGGTAGAACCCTGCGATGATCGCGTCGGGCGTGTCGATCGTGGTCCGCGCACCGAGGAAGCCGATGTCACGCATCTGGAGCGCCACCTGCTCGGTGGACCACTTGTCGTCGGTGGCGACCGTCCAGCGGCTCAGCAGAGTCTTCGGATCGAGGGTCTCGTACGACAGCTCGCGTTCGAGTTGCAGCGCATCGTCGAGTTGCTCCGTGAAGCTGATGACCTGAACGGAGAGTCGATCGTCGACGAGGCCCGATTCGAGCCCGCGCTCGTCGAGGGCGGTCGAGCTGGGGCCGATGCTGGTCCAGCAACCGCCGAGCAGGACACTCGAGAGGAATCCGCCGACGATGAGCCGGGGGTTTCCGCCAGAGACTGGTTGCGCTGCGATCATTTGTCGTCCGTCTCGCGTGGAGTGGATTCGTCCGTCTTCTCCCATGGAGTGAATTCCGACTTCTCCGGGCCGTCCAAGACACGATCGGGGGAATTCTCGAGTAGCTGGCACATGCTCGCCGACAGAGATGCGATCGAATAGCGAAAGGCAGTGCGGTCGTCGCTGGCGGTCGCCAACCACTGCTCGTCCTTGCTGAACTCGACGAACGAGACCGGTCGCACGTGGTCATCCAGCACGGCGACCAGATCCCCGGTCGTGGCCTCCCAGAGTCTCACCGTCTGATCCGTCGAGGCGGTGGCGAGCCACCTGTCGGAGGGCGAGAACGTGGCATGCAGGATCGTTCCCGAATGGCCTGCGATCCGAACGATGTTGTCCCGGTCCTGGCCCTTGACCTTGGAATGGATGATTGCGGAGCCCTCCAAGAAAGACGTCATGACCCGCTCCGAATCGGAGGAGTACGCGACGCAGCGGAGTCCACCAGGGTGGGTCCATAGCGTATTCCGCTTCCTGCCTTCTCCCGGAATCCACTCCGATACGTCACCGTTCTCCGTCGCCAGGAGTACCGTGTCGCTCGAGCGGAACCTGACATCTATGATCGCCGGCAGGTTCGAGAGTTCGGCGAGCCGTTCCTTCGTCTCGTAGTTCCACAGCACGCACGATCCGGAGCTGGTCGCCGCCACGACGAGACCGCCGTCGGGGCTGAGGTCCAGCCCGGTGATCGTGCCGGCATCGACCTCGAGGGTCGAGATCTCGGTCCGTGTCTCCAGATCGAAGACCTTGACCGTGCCATCTCGACCACCGGTCGCTGCGACCGGTTGGTCGTCGGCGGTGGCCATGACGTAGGCTGGGCCGTCATGCCGACCGAGTTCGACGTTCGGTGGCGCGTCCTGAGGCGTTGGCTCCCGGAGGAACCACAGGCGTACCGCACCGTCGGCGCCGGACGTCAAGGCCGCCGCGCCGCTCAGTGCGAACCTCGCTGCATACACGGGCCCATCGTGGGCCAATTCCCACTTCGCGATCGATCGCGACGGGATCAAGTCTTCGCCAGGTCGCAGCGGCCATATGCGCACGAATCCGTCCTCGCACGCGGTCAGTATCCTCGTGGTGGTGGCATCGAACCTGGCCGACAGCACGCGGTCGTTATGGCCGGACAGGACGCTCGGTGAAATCGTTGCCAGGCGCGCTCGCCGGACTGCGAGAATGACTTCCGGGGGTCTTGGCTCTGGTACGAGGTCGTAGGCCAGTCGGGCGAGGACGAAGGCGAGTTCGGGATCCGACCGGAACAGGATCTCGGAGTCCTTGCATAGCGTCCGCGCCCTCGATGCCACGGTTTCCCGCCTCGATGTCTCGGCTTCCCGCTCGAGGCGCGTATTCTCGATCTCTGCAGCCTTGCGCAGTCTCTCCTCCGCGAACCGACGCAGCTCGGCCTGGATGAGGGCCTGTCGCGCTTGTGTGCGCGCCTCCCTGGTAGCAGCCGCTTCTGCTGCGAGAGCCGTTTCCAACTGACTCGCCGAGGCCTGGGCCGCGTGCCTCTGGCTCGCTTCTTCACTGCGGGCGTTCTCGGCGAGATCTCGTTGCTCGTCGGCCTCACGCTTGGCCTTTTCGGCGGCTTCGCGTGCGCTTTCGGCGTCCAGGCGTTCGTCCTCGGCCGTCCTGGACGCGGCTTCCGCGAGCTTCTTCTGCTTCTCGGCCTCGACGGCCCAGTTCCAGGCCCACAGTGCGATGACCGAGGCAGCGATCAGGGCCAGCACGAGCGCGCTGAATGCTCCGGCGATCAGGAGGCGACGCCGCGAGTTCGCTCTTCGGCGGGCCGCGTCACTCGCGTGCACGAACTCCGACTCCAGCTCATCGAGGTCTGCGAACGACTTCGCCGATTCGAGCGCCGCGCCCCGAAGCAGGGAACTCGGATCGCGGTTGACTCTCACCCAATCAGCCGCGGACTGCGTCAGGCTGCGTCGGCTGCGTAGTTCCTCTCGCGATTCCTCCAGCCACTCGACGAAACGAGGCCAGTTCCGGATGAGTGCTTCATGCACGACCTCGATCCGGGGTTCGCCACCCTCCGCATGAACAGCCCGGACGAGCCGTGCCTCGGTGAGTCTGGCGAGCACACGATCGACCCGGTCTCGGGCCTCGCCGCTCGCGTAGAGCGACTTCCTACTGACTCGATTGCGGGTGACCTCGAGGCCTTCGGAGGGCTGAACCAGACGCAGCAGGATGCGTCTCGCCGTCGTCTGCTGCTCGACGGGGAGCTTCTCGAACATCTCGTCGGCGAGATGCCCCAGTGCGCCGCGTACTCCGCCGAGAGATTCATAGGCCGGTCGAGTGATGCGATTCCGCTCGCGACGCTGCCATAGCGCCATCAGCGCGAACTGGAGGAGCGGCAGGCCCGCGGGTTCGCCCACGATGTCCTCGATCAGGTGCTCGACCACACCGTCGTCGAAGTGCAGGCCGACCTGCTCGGCCGGACGCAGGATCGCCGCTCTGAGTTCTGCGGCGCCGAGCGGCGTCGCGCGCACGTTCGAGCGATCGAGGTACGGCTGCAGCTTGCTCAAGGCCGCCACCCGGGCTTCGTAGTCGGCTCGAATCGTCGCGACCGCGTAGACCCGATCGGATCCGTGGATCGCCGCGTGGAGATCTTCGGCAAACTGGCTCTGCTGCGCCAGGTTGGCGCCGAGCGTGAACAGCTCCTCGAACTGATCGATCACCAGGAGAAGCTTCGCCGCAGCTTCGCCCCGGGTCAGCGCGTCACGCAGCGCCTGGACCGGCTCGCTGCCGGGGACGAATCGCTCGACACGCCATCGATCGGGAGCGGTCCGCTGCACCCGGGGAACGACTCCGGCGAGAACGAGCGAGGACTTGCCGCTTCCGGACGGGCCGGAGACGAACACGAATCGCTCCGACGCGAGCAGTCTCTCCACGGCCGCGATCTGCCGGTCGTGCCCGAAATGGAAGTGACTGTCTTCCGGTCGAAACTCCTGCAGTCCGCGGTACGGGCAGGAACTCTCGTCCAGTTCGGGTGCCAGGAGCGGCTCGAACTCCAGCAGAGTGACATCCGGTGGGTCTCGATCGAGGCGATAGAGCATCGTCGACCAGTAGTCGAGGATCGACTGGCACTCCCACCGCGCGCGTGCCCCGTCGATCATCGCTCCGGCCTTCCTGCCGTGCTCGACGAAGGCGGAGATGGCGCTCGCCTTCGCCGCGTCATCCGGTTCCGGGTTCGCGACGAATTCGGAGAGCGATTCGTGGGCCTGTCGGAGCTCTCGCTCGGAGCGCAGGATGACCGGGCACCACGACGGCTCAGGGGTGTCCCGCTTCATTCCGCGCTCCGATCGTCCAGGTTGTCCAGCAGCGTGCGGAGCGGTCCTCCGACATCCGTCAGTTCGTCGAAGAGCTTGTGGAGGCGCTTGTCGACGCGGAGGAACTGCTGCCCGACCGCGTGCACGCACTCACGATAACGTTGTCCGATCTGCGCCTGATCGAGGCTCACGGCCACGCTGCCGGCGGAGGCACTGGATTCTTGGTTCGACAGTGCGTCGCGCATCCGAACAGCGGTGTGCCGAACCCGCTCGGTATACGGATCCGGCGCTCCGGCAGTTGCCTGCTCGATGCGGCCTTCGAGTTCCGGCCATCGCCTGGCCAGGTAATCCGCATCGATCCGCTCGTCCAGCGTATCCGCAATGAGCCGAGCCTTCTGGTCGACGACCTGCCAGCGGTCGTGGTCGGAGATCCCTCGCTTCACTCTCTCGTCGAGCCGTCGGATCGATTCGACCCCCGACCGGACCCGGTCCAGCTGCGTCTCGGTGAGGTTCCGCGCCTGCATGCTCATGACGACGCGGTCGAGGGCCGCGAGGATCGCCGCGAGTTCGACGTCGTGCGCGATCTTCACGAGCTCGTGGTTGACCATCGGCATCCTGGTGGCGAGGTAGCGCTTCAGCTCGCGGGCGGTCCGCGCCAACGCGTCGAGCGACCGGTCTTCGCACGCGCTGCGAAGGTCGCAGTGGATCAGACCGAGTTCATTGATCCACTCCTGCTCCGTGTCGGAGAGTTGCTCGTTTGTCGAGAACTCCTGCAGCCATGTGAGCCGGTCGAACACGTGGCCTTCCGAGGCCTCGACGTCCGACCAGCGCACCGCGGAGGTCTCTGCGGATCGAGCCTCGCGAAGCAGGAAGTCCAGGCTCTGGAACTGCAGGTCGTGCAGCGAATCGTGAAGCGTCTTGTACTGACGCAATGCTCCGACCATGCCGCTGATCCCGCGCAGGGCGTCGATCGCGCGCCGGATCTCCGAGTCGATCTCGGGATCCCCTCGCAGCTCGTCGAGGCTGAGGAAGACCCGGCGTGCGGCTTCGACATCGTCGCCGTGTCCGGACCCGGAGCGAAGTCCTTCGGGCTCCACCGGAAGGCGATCCGGAAGGCGGTCCGGAAGGCGTCCCTCGCGAATGCCGGCGACGATCTCCTGGATCTTCTCTCGCGTGACGCCGGCACGCATGTCGACCCTTCTGAACACTTGCGTGAACTTCGGAAGTGCCGGTTTCGCGGGCGCACCGGGCAGGATGATCGGAATGATGCGCTTGCGCTGTTCGACCGCGTCCGAGAGCAGGACGTAGTACTCCAACACCTCCCAAGGGCCCAACCCACTTCCTGCGACGAACAGGGCCGCACTATCGCAGCTCGCCAGGCCGCGCTCGAGTTCTTCGACCACGAGATCTCCCGCGGTCAGTTCTTCGGCGTCGAACCAGTAGGTCACGCCCTCCGCACGCAACGCCTTCGCGACCACTCGCACGGAGGCCTCATCCTTGCTGTTGTAGCTCAGGAAGACGTGCCGACGAACACTCTCTGATGCCGTTCCCAAGACTCGGACCCTACAGGGCGTGAGCAGGTTAGCCTCTCGGGACACGGCATGTCGAGGGGCCGGAGTGCCGTATTCGGTGGGCGGCTCCGACCGCGAGCCATGCGGATCAAATGGTATGGTGAGCGGATTGCCGGGTATCGCGGCTGTGCGCGTGCCGGCGGTCGAGTGAGTTGCGACCTCGCGGATCAGCACCACGCCGCTCGTCACCACACCGCACCGCTGCACACCGCACCGCTGCACACCGCACCACTGCACACCGCACCGCAGCGCGTGCCGCGATCTACCCTGCATCGACGGTCTCGGATTCCCCAGATCGGCTGTCGGTTCTCCCTGCCGCCTCACGGATGACGGTCCAGTGCGAGCCGCTGCGGTCGCCGCCGACCGCCCTGAGTTCGAATCGACCTGCGGGCCCGGCCCGGAATCCTCCACGATGCTCGATGAGACCCAGAAGAACCGGCTGCTGGAACTCTATGCCGAGGGTGCCGAGCTTCCCGCGGCCGAGCGGTCGTCGTTCGTGGAGAGGTCCTGCGCGGGCGACCAGGAGCTGCGGAACGAATTGGCCGAACTGCTCAGCGTCTCCGACTCGAGTCTCGAGGGGTTCCTCGACGAGCCGTTCGTCGCGGCCGCTGCGACCGACCATGGGGAACTCGCCGCGTTCGCTCGACCTCGGTCACCGTCCTGCGCCGCGGAACCGGTCCCGCGCATCGGCGGCTACGAGCAGCTCGTCTGGATCGCCGAGGGCGGCATGGGCACTGTCTACCGGGCGCGCCAGGTCCATCCCGTTCAGCGCACCGTCGCGATCAAGGCGATCCGGCCCGGCATGGACTCCCGCTCGGTGCTGGCCCGCTTCGAGGCCGAGCGCCAGGCGTTGGCCAGGATGTCCCACCCCCACATCGCGGCGGTCTACGACGCCGGCACCGACGCCGAAGGTCGACCGTTCCTCGCGATGGAGTTCGTCGACGGGCGGCCGATCACCGTCGTGTGCCGGGAGGAGGGTCTCGACCTCGACGCCCGCCTGCGCCTGTTCCTCCAGGCCTGTGCCGCGGTGGACCACGCGCACCGCCGCGGCGTGCTGCACCGCGACCTGAAGCCCTCCAACGTGCTGGTCAGCCGGGACGGCGCCCGGTGGACCGCGAAGGTGATCGACTTCGGGATCGCCAAGGCGATGGAAGAGCCGTTCGGCGACTTCACCCTGTTGACCGAACAGGGCGGCATCGTCGGGACTCCGGAGTACATGAGTCCGGAGCAGTTCGAGGCACCGGGGCGGTCCGCGGGAGTCGATACCCGCGTCGACGTCTATGCCCTCGGCGTGATGCTCTACGAGCTGATCGCCGATTCGCTGCCGCTCGAGTCGGCGCGGCTGCGCGGGGCCGGCATGTTCGGTATGGGCGAGATCGTGCGTCTCGAAGTGCCGCCCAAGCCGAGCACGCGCGTGCGGCAACGCACTTCGGAGCGCCCCGCGCCACGAGGCGACCGATTCCGGCCGGTGCCCTGGGCCCAGCGCTTGCCCGGCGATCTGGACTGGATCGCGATGAAGGCCCTCGAGAAGGATCCCGAGCGCCGCTACGGGTCGCCCCACGAACTTGCCGAGGACCTCGAGCGCTACCTCGAACACCGACCGGTGTTGGCCGGCCCGCCGAGCGGTCTCTACCGGATCCGCAAGTTCACCAGGCGCTACCGCGTGCAGGTGGGGGCCGCGGCCGCGGTGCTGCTGTCGCTGGTCCTCGGCCTGTTCGGGACGATCCACTATCTGCTCGAGTCGCGCACCAACGAGGCGGCGGCGAATCGGCGGGCCGCCCAGGCCTTGGCTGCGCAACGCACCGCGGAGGGCATCCGCATCGCCTCCAACGCGGCGCTGCTCGCCGCGGAGAGTCCGAACGTGGCTCTGCTGCTGGCGGTCGAGGCCAGCGAGCGGACCGACGACAGCGCGGTCCATCGCACCATCCACCGGGTCCTGCCGAACCACCGGCTGGTCGGCGCGATCGATGCGTTCGACCACCCGGTCCGTGAGATCCGATTCCTCGGTGACGGTCGGCTGGTCGCGCAACCCTTCGACACGGTGACCCTGGTCTGCGATCCCGACAGCGGGGCGATCCTGCAGCGGCTCACCGGTCACACCGACGTCGTCCTCGGCATCGCCGCGCACGCCGAGCAGCCGCTGCTCCTGACCGGATCCCAGGACGGCACCGTTCGGCTGTGGGACCTCGACCGCGGTGACTGCCGGTGGATCGTCGACGGTCCCGGAGGGGCGGTCACGGCAGTGGCCTTCGCGCCGGGCGCGGCGCGTTTCGTCGCGCTGGCGGGGGGCCGCATCGGCATCTACGACTTGTTGGATGGTGCGCTGCGGGACACGCTCGACGTCGGTGGTTCGCGCGGTGCGTTCCTGTCCATCGACCCGGAGGGGCGGCGTCTCGTCGCCGGACACGCGGCGGGCGGGATCCGCGTATGGCGCCTCGGGTCCGCGGAACTCGAGTGGGAGGTGTCGCGCGAACGCCTCCGGATGACCGAAGGCTTCGAGCTGCGGACGGCGCGATGGGCGCCGGACGGCGCGTCGCTGGTGGCCTGCACGATCAGCGAGCTGGGGGAGCGGCGGCTGTGGGGATGGTCGGCCGATGGACGGCCGCGCTTCGACGTGTCGGGTTGGTCGACGGACGGGTTCCTCGATGCCGAGCGCGTGCTCGCGTTCCGCGACGACGCGTGGGGAGTGCTGTCGGCGCAGGACGGCGCGTTGATCGAGGGGCACGAGGTCGACGGCCTGCGCGGTCTGCGCGGCGTGGCTCCCGATGGCTCGTGGGCACTCGGGACCGATCCACAACGCGATTTCGCCGTCGTCGGGCTGACCGACGCGGGTCCGGTTCCGGTGGGCGAGATGCAGAAGCTGCGCGGCGAGAGCGACAAGCAGAGCCGTCACATCCACCTGTCCTTCCATCCGGATGGCGAACGGTTCGCGCTCAGCGGCAGTCGGGTGCGGATCTGGTCGATCGATGCCGGATACGCGCCGCACGACCTGCCGGGAGTTCCCGAGCAGTTCACGGTCGCGTCGATCGCGCTGGGTGCGCGGAGCCTGGCGCTCCTGGAGCGCCGGCACACCGACCCCCCTGCATGGGAACTCCATGACCTGGACGAGCGGCGGCGGCATGCGGTGATCCGTCCCGAGGGCATCCGGCAGCTCTGGTTGTCGCCGGATGCGACGCGGCTGGTCGGCACGAGTTGGGCCACCCGTTCGGCGCCGAGTGGTTCCGACTCGCGGGTGGTGACGCTGGATCTCGAGGGCAGGATCCTGCACGAGACTTCCATGGCGCCTTCCCGTGCGTGTCACGTCCGCCCGGACGGGGTCATGGCCTTGCTGGCGTTCGATACGCCGGAAGGCGGCACGACCGGGGAGGTGGTCGACCTCGCTTCGGGCGCCGTCCTGTCCTCGCATCGTGGCTACGCCGTGAGCGCCCACTGGTCGGGCGGACCACGGTTCCACAGCCTGATCTACCTGTTCGGGAGCCGGTCCCGGACCGAAGTCCTCGACGTGGCGACCGGTGAGCCCGTTGCTTCGCTGCGCGGCCCGGACGGCCTGGCGCACTACGGCACGGCGGTCTCGATCGACCGGCGCTTCCTCGCGGTGGTGTTCGGGAATCGCACCGCGCGGGTCTACGACCTGTCGCGGCGCGGTCCGAGTGGTGCGCCGCGCCTGCTGTCCGAGTACTTCGACCTGGTCCGGTCGAACACCTACGAATGTGGTTTCCTCGCGGGGGGCCGGCTGACCTGGGCGATGTGCAGCAACGAGGTGCACGTCTTCGAGTCGGCCACCGGAAGACCGTTCACCGTGCTCGCCCTCGAGAACGACTGCGTTGCGGTCGTCGAGCGACCGGATGGCTCCGAGTTCCTCACCGTGACCCGTTCCGGGCGCGTGCAGCGCTGGACCCTCGACCCGGTCGCCGTCGCGAAGCAGCGTGCAGTGGGAGCCCTGACCCGTCGGCAGCTCGACCAGTTCGACATCGGGACCGCCGACGAACGGCACGAGCGTGAGGTCGAGAACCTGCGCAGCGTGCCGACGGTGCGCAATCTGGCCCGGCTAGGCGAGCTGGCTCTCGAGTCCGGGGACCTCGACGGTGCGATCGCCTCGTACCGGGCTGCGCTGGCCCTGGCTCCGCTCGCTCCGCAGGATCGGCACCGCTACGTCCGTTTGCTGGAGCTGCTGTGCCGCGGACTCGCCCGCGCCGATCTCGATCCGGCCCGCCGGGCGGCCGATCTCGACGCGGCCTGGGAGGCGCTGCGGGAGGCGGTGCGCTGCGGCGCGGACGCTGCGCAACTCGAGGTCGTGCCCGGCATCGAGGTGCTCCGCGGATCGGGACGCTTCGCCGAAATCGTCCCTCGGTGACGGACAGCGGCGCGGTCGCGGCGCCCTACGGTGCGACCTCGGCGTGGGATAGGCTACCGACCTCCTCGATGGACTCCCGACCGATCACCCAGGCCCTGCGACGCGCCGCCGATGGCGAGCCCGGTGCGGACGACGCGCTCTGGAACCTTGTCTATCGGGACCTGCGCGAACTCGCTGCGTCCCGCGTCCGCGGTCTGCGGCCGGGGCAGACCCTGCACGCCACCGCCTTGGTGCACGAGGCCTGGATGCGGCTCAGTCGGGACGACACACCGGTCTGGGAGAACCGCGCGCAGTTCTTCGGCATCGCCGCGAGGTCGATGCGCAACATCCTGGTCGATCAGGCGCGCGCCCGGCAGAGCCTGAAGCGGGGTGGCGGCAGACCTGCCGGAGAACTGTCGACCGCGATCGTCGACGAGGTCGGTCTGTCCGACCTGGACCTGTTGGCCCTGGACGAGGCCCTCGACGCGCTGGCGGCCGAGTTCGACCGGCCGTCGCGGGCCGTGATGCTGCGCTTCTTCGGTGGTCTCGAGATCGCCGACATCGCCGGGATGCTGGAGGTCACCACGCGCACGGTGGAGCGGGATCTGAGCTTCGCGCGGGTGTGGCTGCGCCGCTACCTCGACCGGGCTTGACGCGCCGGCGCGCCGCCGGACGGCGCTGTCGCACCGCGGCAGTTTTTGTCGCGAAGGCTGTCGGTCGCGGGCCGCGGATTCCGGGAGCAGGGTCGAGACGTCGGTGCTGGTCGGCCGCGAACGCCCTTCGAGGTGGTCCGTGGTCGGGTGCCCGGCGTCGCTCCACCCGATCCCGTTTCCCCAGCAGCCTTCCATGCGCACGACCACACTTCTCCTGGCGGCGGCCTCCGCGACCGTGTTCGCGGTTTCGATCTCTCCTCAGCAGCAGGGACCGCACCGGTCCAGCGACCCGCTCACCCTGCACGACGGCCAGCCCGGTGGCGGGGTCTTCGGCGAGTCCTTCTCGATCTCCGGCGACTCGGCCTGGCTTGGCGAGGCCGACGGCGAGCTCGTTGGCCTCGGCGACGGCTACAAGGCGTTCTTCGACGCCGAGGGCCTGCTGTTCATTCCGGCCCTGGGCGACGCGGTCCAGACCAACCAGGGGCTGCGGCTCACGCTGGAGTCGGTCCGCCGTGGGGCCCAGACGGTCTACAGCCATCCGGGAGGGCGACTGCCGGCGGTCTCCGGTCAGGAGGTGGTCTACGACCACGGTGGCATCAGCGAGCGCTACGAGGTCCGCCCCGAAGTGGTCGAGCAGAGCTTCGTGTTCCAGCGCGAGCCCGGTGCCGAGGGGGACCTGGTGGTCCGGCTGCGCGTCGAGACCCCGCTGACCGCGTCGACCGGACAGGGCCTGGAGCGGCTGGAGCTGCGGGCCGGCGACGTCGGTGGCGTCGACATCGGGAGGGTCCTCGGCATCGACGCGGACGGTCGCCGGGCGGGCGGCCACATGAACTATTCCGGCACGCACCTGGAGCTGGTGCTGCCGCACGACTTCGTCGCGACCGCGGCCTATCCGCTGGTGCTCGATCCGCCGATCGGCGGCAATTGGACCGTCTCCGGTCCGAGCGGTGCCAGCGCGACCCATCGCAAGCCCGACGTCGCCTACCTCGCCACCAGGGACCGCTACATGGTGGTCTGGGAGATTGCGATGTCGGCGTCGGACACGGATCTCTTCGGAGTCCTGACGACTCCGTCGGGTGCCCGGCCCGTGCCGATCTTCCCGATCGACGTCTCGACCGCCACCGACGTGCGTGAGCCGGCGGTCGCGTCGGTCCGCATCGGCAGCAAGTTCGTCGTCGCTTACCAGCGTGGTGCGGTAGGCAGCCGCGACATCGTCGCCCGTTCCGTGGACGGCACGACCGGCGCGGTGGCCTCGTTGCAGACCATCGCCGCGACCGGTGCCGACGAGTACGAGCCCGACATCGGTGGCGAGGCCACCACGGTCGATGACGAACTGCCGATCGTCTGGGCCGACGCCAGCTCGGGCATCAGGTGGGCCGAGTGCACGATCAACGCCAGCGGCTCGATCACTCCGGTGCGCTTCAACCAGATCAGCAACACCCGAACGGCGCGGCGCCCGGCCATCACCCAGTCCGGCGGTTCGCAGGGGATCTACGCGGTGGCGTGGAGCGAGGGCAACAATCGCTTCTTCGGCGTGAAGTTCCTCGACCGCAACACGACCCAGCTGGGCCCGGAGTGCTTCTTCGACACGAATGGCAGGAACCCGCTGCACCTGAAGGTCGATGGCGATGGCAGCACGTTCGCGCTGACCTGCACCCTGCAGGAGGTCGCCGGCTCGAACGCGAGCTTCGACACGGTCTACATGAACATCCAGCCACCGGCCTCGACGTCGGGGTGCTTCACCGTCACCAGCTACCAGCTGATCGAGGCGCAGCGCGGCATCAGCACCACCGAGCCGGCGATCGCCAGCATCAATGGGCGGGCGATCGTGGCCCTCACCGAGCGCGTCGGCTCGGGGAGTGGCGCTCAGTACAAGGTCATCGGTAGCGCCCGCAACACCAACGGCTCGCTGCGCGACCAGTGGGTGGAGGTCGGTGACCCGGTCTCGATCTTCCCGCTGAACATCCACCAGCAGATCGCCGCGCGGCAGTCCGGCGGAACCGACTTCGACGATGCGTTGATCGTGTGGGCCACCGCGGACACCTCCGGTCGATCGCGCGTCCGCGCCCGGTTCTACACGGACCTCACGGTGCGCGGCTCGGTCAGTCAGACCAGTCCCGGCTGCGGCCGCCTGACCCTCACGCACACCGGTGGTCAGCCGATCGTCGCCTCGTCGGTGGGCTTTCAGCTGAGCACCGTGACCGGTGCCGGCCAGATCTGGTTCGGCCTGCCGGCGAACCTGCCGCTCTGCTCGGCTTGCGTCCTCGGCGCCGACCCGCTGGTGGTGTTCCCCGGGAGCAGCCTCACCGGGATCCCGATCCCGCCGGACGCCAACCTGATCGGCAGTTCCGTCCATATCCAGGGCGGTGACCTGTTCTCCTCCGGCGGTTGCCCGGCGCCACTTGCGGTCCGGCTCAGCAACACGCTGCGGCTGACGATCGGCAGCTGGTGAGTTCCGCGTGAGCTTCGCGACCTCGTAGGCGCGGCGGAGTACCCTTCGCGCGCATGCGAGAACGATGGCCCATGTTGGCGAGCGCGTGGCTGATCACGCTGGCTTGCCCCGCGCAGGAGAACGCCGTCGAGCCCGCCGTGCAGACGGCGTTCTCGAGCGCGTGGGAGCGCCTGCCAAGGGCGCTCCGCGAGGTCGTCGATGGAATCGGGTTGGCGCGCGCCGAGTGTCTCGACGTGCCGGGAGAGGCTCCGCTCGAGTACCGACTCGCCGGCCGCGCGGCGCACGCGGTCTACGACATCCTCCGTCACCGCATCGTGGTCTTCGACGCTGGCGTGAGCGGCACGCCGCGCTGGTCGGAACCCGCTCCCGAGCCGATGGCGCTCGCGGCGTTCCTGTCGCGGATGGCAGATCTGCTCGGCGTGCCGGCTCCGGTGACCGAGGAGACGCTCGGCGCGGCGTGGCAGGCCTTCGTGGCGCGCGCCCAGGCCTGGCCGGAGTGGCGTGCTGAGCCGGACGACCCGTCGACGGTTCCTCTGGGCGACCCGCGCTGGCTGGAGCAGTTCCTGGCGGCTGCGGTGGAGCGCAGTCTGGAAGGGCGGCCGCCGCTGGAAGACCTGTTGCTCCACGAGCTGGCCCACGCGGTGCAGCTCGCGCCGCGCGACGAGAGCGAGCGGATGCGGGCCTGGGGCACGGTGTCGGGCTGGGTCGAGACGGCCGAGGGCGAAGCCGCAGACGGCTACGTCGCCGGAGCCCATCGCATCGAGACGCCGATGGTCCTGCTGCGGCTGTTGTTCGGCGACGACCGGGCGGCGGGCGACTTCGCGCCGGCGCCCGCCGCGCGCTTCGCGACCTGCTACGCCCGCTCCGATCTACGCGAGGACTACGCGGAGACGGTGCGGCTGTTGGCCACCCGGCCCGCCGAGCTGGCTGCGCGCGCGCCGACCAAGTTCCTGGTCGCGAACACCATCGGTCGCGGTGCGTCTGCCGACCGACGCGCTGCGCGGACGCTGTGGATCGACGCCGCGCGGACGCTCGAGTGGCAGCGCCAGCTCCGGCCCGGCATCGAGCACCTGCTCGGTCGCGGCGACGGACCCGCCATCGATCCCGAGCTGGCCGCGGCGGTGCTGCGCGCCCATCGGCCGCTGGTCGAGGCGCTGGCTTCGGAACTCGGAGCGCTCCCCCAACCCGCGGCTCTGCCCGGTGACCTGCCGGCCGGGCTCGGCGGAGCGCAGGCCATCGAGCGCTTCGTGTTCGAGGTCGGCGGCCGGCGGGCGATGGTCGATCCCGGGGCGGCCGAGCGGTGGATCGTGACGGCCCTGGAGCAGTCGTTCGAGCTGATCGACTACGAGCTCGGTTTCGAAGCGCTGTGGGCACGGGACCGCGTCGAGTTGCGTCGCTACGTCGTCGACGAGCTCGAGCCGACCCTCGACCCGTGGCGCCGCTGGCAGGTGTTCCGCTTCGCGTGGGCCGACGCGCAGCGGGTGTTCTCGAGTGCCGAGCGCGCGGCGCTGGCCAGCCGCGAGGCGCGGTTCCTCGAGGCGGCCGGTCGACCGCGGCTGGCCGAGGCCGTGCGGGTCGAGGCCGGCATGCCGTCGTCCGCGGATCCGGGTGGCTCGCCCGTCGACGCCGACGCGGTCGAGCTCGGCGCGGCGCGGGCCCGGCGCCGGCTACGGGATTCCAGGCCGGTGCGGCCGGTGGAAGTGCTCGCCGAGATCCCAGGACCTGCCTACGGTGCCTGCGCGCGGGTCCGGCTCGCGGTGCAGATGGCCCAGGAACGGCCCGATACCGCCGAGGTGTGGTGGATTGCGGCGCGGACCTCCGCCGACGAGGTCGGCTGGGCACCGCTGCACGCCAGTCTCCGCGGACTGGTCGAGGACGCCCTGAAGCTCGCGCCGCCCGGGGGCGATCGCCGATAGTCGGGTGATGCGTCCCGCTCTCCTCGGTTGCGCCCTGGCCATCCTCGGTCTCGCCGCGCGGACCCCGTCCCAGGTCGATCATCGGATCTCGCAGTCGCCGGTGAAGAACCAGCAGGGCCGCGGCACCTGCGCGGCCTTCGCGATCTGCGGCGCGCTCGAGACCTTCCCGGGGATCCCGACCGATCTCAGCGAGCAGCTGCTGTTCGCGCGGGTCAAGCTGCACCAGCAGGACGTCGACCGCTGGTTGCGCGCGCTGGCGAAGCCGACGTCGCTGAAGGAGGGCGATCTCCTCGACGTCTACACGCCGCTGTTCTCGCTGGTCGGCACCTGCCACGAGGCCTTCCTGCCCTACCACCCGGTGCCGGGCGAGCCGGGCCCCGACGTGCCGGAGGAGATCCGCCAGTTCCTGGAGATCGCGACGATGACGCCGGCGGCGGTGCAGAAGGTGCGCGAGGCCTTCGGCAAGTACGGGTTCGACGACCTCGACGCCGAGATCATCGACCAGGAGGAGTGCCGGGGAGTGGATCGGTTGCGTCAGGCCTTCGACGCCGGCGCGCTGGCGATCCCGGCCGGCTACTTGGTCCTGCCGTCGGCGTGGTCCGATCTCGACCGGCTCGGTCTGCACCTCGGCGACGGCAAGCGGATCGTGGTCCACCCCGGGATGATGGAGACCTTCGCGCGCCAGGACTCCGACGTCTGGCTGACCTACACCGCTGCGCAGATCGAGATGGCCAAGGCCGGCGAGCAGTTCGTCGAGGCGCTTGCGTCGGGGGCGTGGAAGTCGCGGCCGCTCGTACCGCTGAAGGAGTACGGCGGCCACGCGGTGCTGCTGGTCGGCTACGACGACCGTGGCTTCCTGGCCAAGAACTCCTGGGGCACCGACTGGGGCGACGGCGGCTACTTCCGGATCTCGTACGACTACCACCGGCTGTACTCGCGCCAGGCGCTGATCCTCGAGCGGGCGCGGATCCGCCTGCCGCGGCTCTCGCCGTTCGAGAACCGACCGGCGATCGAGCAGGGGCGCTTCCGATTGAAGATCCAGCCGATCGGCCAGGGCGACGACGCCGCGTGGCAACTGTCGACCTGGATGCTCGAGCCGCGCGATGCGAACGTCGAGATCGTGGAATATGCGGCGGAGGTGCCCGGCGAGAACGGCGCGTGGCGGCGGGTCTGCTCGCGGGCCGTCGCGGCGGGACCGGTCGACGAACGACGCGGCATGCCGCTCGTGATCGCCGGTGAAGAGCACGCTGCGCTGCGCGCCGCGCGCGACGTCCGCTTCGTGGTCCGCTACGGCGTGCTGCCGTTCGGCGACCCGTCGAAGCCGGAGGAGGCGCGCTGGCTGCGAACCCACATCTTCCCGATCGGCGGGCCGCCCTCGATGGTGACGTGTCGGGACCTCGATCCCCTACCGTGAGTCGGCTCGCCCGGCCCACCACGGTGAGGTGCGGGCGGAATGTGCAATGGGGGCGGGGACGGCGCCTCGGTCGGCGCGTCCTAAGGCAGAACGGCTTCGTCTGCGGCCTCCCAGGCTCGTCGGTTCGTTGGTGGATCGCAACTGCCGCGCCGGCCCCGTAGGCGGTCTCGGACGCCACGCGAGAGCTGGCGGCGGCTCGGCTCCTGACCCACGGGCCCACGCGGTACCTGGCTTGCTCCGGTCGTCGACTCCAACGACCGAACGAGAGCCGAGCGATGACCCGAGACCCTTCCAAGGACCGTCCCCACACCACCACCGATGGCGGAGCTGCCGCGCCGAGCGACGAACACTCGCTCAGCGTGGGCCGTGATGGTCCGCTCGTCCTGCACGACCACTACCTGATCGAGCAGATGGCGAAATTCAATCGGGAGCGGATCCCGGAGCGACAGCCGCACGCGAAGGGCAGCGGCGCGTTCGGTCACTTCGAGGTGACCCATGACATCACGGCCTACACCAAGGCGGTCGTGTTCCAGCCCGGCACCAAGACCGACGTGCTGGCGCGCTTTTCCTCGGTCGCGGGTGAGCGTGGTAGCCCCGACACCTGGCGCGACCCCCGCGGCTTCGCGCTGAAGTTCTATACCGACGTCGGCAACTACGACATGGTCGGTAACAACACGCCGGTGTTCTTCATCCGTGATCCGATGAAGTTCCAGCACTTCATCCGCTCGCAGAAGCGCCGTGCCGACAACGGACTCCGCGACCACGACATGCAGTGGGACTTCTGGACGCTGTCGCCAGAGTCCGCGCACCAAGTGACCTGGCTCATGGGGGACCGCGGGATCCCACGCACCTGGCGCCATATGAACGGCTACTCGAGCCACACCTATATGTGGGTCAATGCGGGCGGCGAGAAGTTCTGGGTGAAGTACCACTTCAAGACCGACCAGGGCGTCGAGTTCTACACCCAGGACGAGGCCGACCGGATGGCCGGGAAGGACGGAGACTGCCACCGCCGCGACCTGTTCGAGTCGATCGCCGAGGGTGACCATCCTTCTTGGACCCTGAAGGTCCAGGTGATGCCGTTCGAGGAGGCCAGGACCTACCGCTTCAATCCGTTCGACCTGACCAAGGTCTGGCCGCACGGCGACTACCCGCTGATCGACGTCGGCAAGCTGGTGCTCGACCGCAACCCCACTGACTTCCACACCGAGATCGAGCAGGCGGCGTTCGAGCCGAACAGCTTGATCCCGGGCATCGGGCTCAGCCCCGACAAGATGCTGCTGGCGCGCGGCTTCGCCTACTCCGATGCGCACCGCGCGCGGCTGGGCGTCAACTACAAGCAGATCCCGGTGAACCGGCCGCGCTGCGAGGTGCACTCCTACAGCAAGGACGGCGCGATGCGCGTGCAGAACGTCTCGGACCCGGTCTACGCGCCGAACAGCAAGGGTGGCCCGGCGGCGGATCCTTCGCTGAGCGACGAGGCCGGGCTGTGGCATGCAGACGGCGACATGGTGCGGGCCGCGTACACGCTGCGGAAGGACGACGACGATTGGGGGCAGGCGGGGACGCTGGTCCGCGAGGTCATGGACGACGCAGCACGCGATCGGCTGGTCGACAACGTCGTGGGCCACCTCGCGGACGGCGTGCGGGAGCCGGTGCTCTCGCGGGCGTTCGAGTACTGGGACAAGATCGACGCCGACATCGGGGCGCGGATCCGCAAGCAGATGCGGGGCTGACTCCGCGCGTCAGAATAGGTTCCGGCCGAACAGGTTGCCCAGGAAGGTGACCACGCCGTCGAGCAGGTCGTCGCCACGGGACCGGGGCCTCGCGCGGCCCTGGAGCGAGGTCGGCAACGGTGCCACGCGCTGCGCGTCGATGCGGGCCTGGCGCGCCGCGGAGATCGCCTGGCGGTCCTGTTCGCGGATGCGCGCCCGCTGCATGCCGCCGGCGTCGACGAACTCCATCACCCGCTCCAGCTCGTCGGCGTCGAACCAGAAGCCGTGGCCCTTGCACCAGTCGAGGATCACGCCGGAGTGGTTCGCGAAGTTCTTGCGGTGCATGCGCTCGCCGCAGACCGGGCACGGCAGGTAGGCGACGGTCTCGGGCCTCAGCCGCGGACTACCGGTTTCCCGTTGCGCGCCGGGGATCGGTGGCGGGGCGTGGCGCTCGCGCTTGTGGACCAGGTTCTCGAACGAGTGCTCGTCGATCCACAGGCCCGCGCAGTGACCACACTCGACGAGGCGGCCGCTGCGGGTGTTGGTGGCGCCGACCTCGCGCAGCGGGTTCTGGCAGCGGGGGCAGTCCCAGTTCACCAGCGCGTGAGGCACTGCGGTCCGCTCGATCCCGCCACCGCAGGCACCGCAGAACTTCGCGCCGACCACCGTGCGTGCCAGGCAGTGTGGGCAGACGTCGCCCAGGCCGCGTTGGCCGAGGGTCACGCCGCTGCCGCAGAAGCCGCACTCGGTCGATCCGCTCGGCAGGCCGGCGCCGCACGACGAGCAGTGCAGGGTCGCGACCTCGCCGCCGTCGGCCTCGGGGACCTCCAGCACGGTGCCGCAGGCGCAGCGCAGGCGCATGCCGGCGGGGTGGGTCCCGGCGTCGTACGGGCGATGGCAGTCCTTGCAGGCGATCAGCATGGTGGGTCTTCGGATGGTATCGGCCGAGGCGGGGGCGAGGCCTGATGCTCCGGCTTCGCGTCACGCCGGCGAAACGGCGATCGGGCGCGAGGGTGGCCGGAGTGGGGCGCGTCGCGGCGGCATGGGCATTGCCTCGGGAGGGGCCGCCTGTTCACGCAAACCCCGACGAGACGACCATGAACCGCGTCCTTCCCGCTATCCTGCCGATCGTGCTGAGCCTGCTGCCGGGGCCCCTGGGCCTCGTGGCCCAGGCCCCGACGCCGGAGCTCGAGCCGGGCGTCGATCCCTACACGCGGGGCGAGCGGACGCGGATGCGGGCCTTGGGCATCGTTTCCTTCGGTGGCTTCAAGCTCGGCGGCTACCACGACACGCGCGACGTCGACGAACTCCTGGGGGAGGACGCGGTCCATTGGATCGAGACCGCGCACTTCAAGATCGCCTCGACGCTGCCGGCCTACACGCTGTCGGGCGACGCGATGCAGCACAGCAAGCTGAAGCTGGAACTCACCGAGCTGGCCGCGCTCCTGCCCGACGCCGGGATCGACCCGGAGACCCGCTACCTCGATCCCTGGCTGCGCGCGCACCTGTTCGCGCGCCGCTGCGAGCAGACCTACACCGAGTTCCAGGAGCTGCTCCGGGTGAGCGACTCGGACTTCCCGCGCAACCAGGCCGAGGCGACGCGGATGGCGGTGCACATGGGCGAGGGGCCCTACCTCGGCAAGGCCGACAAGTACGTCGTGTTCCTGGCCGGCAACGCGGTGCAATACCAGCGTTACACCCAGGAGTATCTGGGCGCGAAATGGAACTGGCCGCAGCGGCAGGACATCGGCCTGCGCCGCGGGTTCTTCTTCGGCACCTCGATCGACCTCGGCGGCCAGCTCCGCGACGACACCGCGCTGCACGCCTGCGTGGTCTACAACGTCGCCCACAACCTGATGGACGGCTACCGCGGCTACTTCCACGAGACCCCGGTGTGGTTCAAGACCGGTCTGGCGCAGTCGATGCTGCGCGCCGTCGACCCGCGCTATCCGAACTACGACCGTCCGCCGAAGGGGGCTCCCGATCTGCGCAACGAATGGCAATGGGAGCGGGTGCTGCCGCGGGTGGTCCGGGCCGGCAAGGCCACGCCGATGGCCGAGATGGCGCAGTGGCTCGACTGGGCCGAGTTCCGCTTCGAGGACTACGTGGTGGCGTGGTCGCGGGTCGAGTTCCTGCGGAGCCGCAGCGAGCGGGCGGTCGCCAACTTCCTGTTCACCTTCAAGGACCCGCGGCGCGGGGTGGCCGGAGAGGTTGGCGCGAAGGACGTCGTCGAGCTGTCGCTCGCGGCCCTGAACGACGCGGCCGGCTTCGATAGCTGGGAGGCGTTCGACGCCGCCTGGCAGGAGTGGGTTGCCGAGCAGGACGCGGCGCGGATCGGGGCGGCGAGGTCACCTCGGCGCCGGTCCTCGGCGCGGTGATCGGCGAGGCCCCGGCGGCACGGGCTCGTTCACTCGCTTCGTAGGTACCAGGCCGCGAAGTCCACCGCGAACTCGACGATCAGGTAGAGCTGTTCCTGGTCGACCCGCAGTTCGCGAAAGCCGTCCTCGGTGCGTTCGCGGTCCGCGACGTCGTCATGCACGTCGGACTCGATCAAGGAACGGACCGCTGGCAGGAGTCGCGTCGCGACTGCGCCGCGCGCTTCCGCGTCGATCTGCGGGAGAGCCTTCGCGAGGACTCCGGCGGCTTTCGAGAGCTGGTGTTCCTCTGCGAGTCTGGCCTTTGCATCACTGCCGGGCGCTGGATCCTGCCGCCACGATGCGATGTCGCCGTCGAGCGTCAGCACCTCGAGCAACGCGACGAACGACTGCCGCCAGTCCGGCTTGGCCGGTGCAGGCCGGACTTCGAACCGATCCGTCGCGGAGTGGTTCAGCAGGAACCCGGGAGCCCCGCGCCAGCGACCCGGCTGGGTGCCGGCGCGCGCGTACGGATGACGGGGGTGTGGCGTGCCCGGAGCCCAGCGGGCGCGCGGGGGATCCTCGGAGACCAGCTCGTAGCCCGGGTCGGGAGTCCATGCTCCCTCGATGCCCGCCGCGGTCAGGTGGGCTCGCTCGCTGTGGGTCGCGCCCGGTTCCCAGACCGGCACGGGGCGACCGCGGCGGTCGTATTCGACGCGATAGCCCGGTTCGGCGACCCAATCACCCTCCTGGAACGAGGAGCGCAGGCGAGGCTCCTCCGGGTGGACCAGGTCCGCGCGCCAGACTGCCGCGTCGTCACAGAGCAGCACGTAGCCGGGGTCGGGGATCCACGATCCTTCGTCGCGATCCGAGCGGCGGTGCGGACAGCGAGGGTCGCGTAGTCCCGACCTCCAAACGACCCGGAGGTCGTCGGTCCCGACCGCTCGGAGTTCGTAGCCCGGGTCGGGGATCCACCGTTCCGGATCGTCACCGGACAGGAGACGAGGTTCGTCGGGATGACGCAGCCCCGAGGTCCAGCGCGCCTCGATCGGGTCGTCTGTGGCTAGGACGTATCCCGGGCGAGCGCGCCATTCGCCCTCGTCGCGTCCCGCCACGACACCGGGATTCTGCGGATGGCGCGTGCCTTCGCGCCAACGCGCGACCGGTCGGGTCGCGTTCTCGTCGACCAGCTGGTAACCCGGATCAGGCTGCCACTTGCCCTCCTCCACACTCGCGGAGCAGTGCGGCACTTCCGGGGTGCGCAGGCCCGGCGACCATCGGACCGCGAGGGGATCCCCATCCACCTTGGAGTATCCGGGGTCGGGGTCCCAGTTCCCCGGAGACGCACCCGAGTGCACGTGGTCGTATTCGTCGTGCCTGAGGCCCGCGACCCACCGTACGCGGCCGAGTCGACCAGGTACACGCTGGTATCCCGGGTCCTCGATCCATACCTCCGGTCGGTCGGAGGCGCGCTGGTGCGGCCTCGCAGGATCCGTGCTTCCAGGAGCCCACCTCACCTCGAGGCTCGTGGCGTCCACGCGCTCGTAGCCCGGCTTCGGAACCCACTCCTGGACCTTCTCGCCGGAGAGCAGCAGGGGTTGCTGCGGGTGTTCGAGTCCGGCGATCCACTGGGCGATGTGCTCGGGTTCGAGTTCGGTGATCGGACGGTGGTTTCGGGGTGCGGAGGCCTCGGCAGCGACTCGCGGCTTCGGTCGGTTGGGGTTCTTTTCTGGTTCAGCCGTGTGGCACGCGCTGAACAGGAGGATCAGGGGCCACATCGACCGCGGGGCGAAGTCGACACGGAGGTTCGGTGCGCGGGGGCTGATCGGCATGGGTGGCTCGGCGGTGAGTCGATCGGGTTCGCTGCGGTGAACCCCATTCCCAGCGGGTACCGGTCGAGGTTTCTCCAGGAAGTCGAGGGCACGCGCGGCGTGGTCGCGCTCGCCCGAGCCGTCTGCCGCTACACTCTGCCCTCTCCAGATGGTCGGTCCCGAACCTCAGCAACCGTCCAGACGGCCCGCGTCCCACCTCCGTCCGCTCCGCATCGGCGACCTGGAGATCGCCGGTCCCGCGGTGCAGGCCGCACTCAGCGGCTACAGCGACCGTGCGATGCGGCGCGTGGCGCGAGTCCACGGCGCTCCCTACTGCCTGCACGAGGTGGTCGTCGACAAGCTGCTGCTGCAGCCGGGCAAGCTGCAGCGGCAGATCCTCTCGGTCGAGACCGACGACCACCCGATCGGGGGGCAGATCATGGGGGCCGAGCCAGTGGTGTTCGGCAAGGCCGCGCGGCTGATGGCCGACGCCGGTTTCGACGTCGTCGACCTGAACTTCGGCTGTCCGGTGCCGAAGGTCCTGGGCAGGTGCCGGGGCGGGTTCCTGGTGGGGGATCCGCCGACGGCGCTGGAGATGATCGACCGCGTGCTCGAAGCGGTGGCCGGCGACGTGCCGGTGAGCGTGAAGATGCGGCGCGGCATCGACGACTCGGCGGACGCGGAGCGCAGCTTCTTCACGATTCTGGAAGGCGCGTTCGAGCGCGGGGTCGCTGCGGTGACGGTGCATCCGCGCACCGTCGAGCAGCGCTACGTCGGGCCGAGCGATTGGGAATTCCTGGCGCGGGTCCGTTGCCATCTCGGCGACGATCCGGTGCTGCTCGGCAGCGGCGATCTGTTCACCGCGGCCGACTGCCTGGACATGATCGCGCGCACCGGGGTCGATGGCGTCACGGTGGCGCGCGGTTGCATCGGCAACCCGTGGATCTTCGCGCAGGTCGCCGACCTGCTGGCGGGACGCGTGCCGCGGGCACCGAGTCTCGGCGAGCAGCGGGCGGCGCTCGAGCTGCACTGGTTCGAGAGCCTCGCGGACCACGGGGACAGGAAGGGGCCGGGCCGGGCGCGCAACCACGCGATCAAGTACGCGGCCCTGCATCCCGACGGCGAGGCGGTGCGCGACGCGTTCGTCGCGGTGCGCGGGGAGGCGGCGTTCCGCGCGGTCCTCGAGCGCTACTACCCCGCAGAGCGTTCGGCGGAGCGGGCCGGCGATGCGATCGATCTGGCGGCCGCGGCACACCGCCTGAAGAGCTGCGGCGTGGCGGGGGGGCGGGTAGCCTCGCCGTCATGACGAAGCTCCTGTTGGTCAGTAACTCGACCCAGCACGGCGGCGGCTACCTCGAGCACTGCCGGGAAAGGGTCGTCGAGCACTTCCGGTCGGCGGGTGCGCGCACCGTCTGGTTCGTGCCCTACGCGCTGCACGACCTCGATCGCTACGCCGCGACGGCTCGTGGGGCCTTCGAGCGGATGGGCTTCCAACTCCGGTCGGTTCACGAGGTCGACGATCCGGCGGCGGCCGCGGCGGATGCCGAAGGCTTCTTCGTCGGCGGCGGCAACACGTTCCGGCTGTTGAAGCGGGTCCGGGAAGAACGCCTGATCGAGGCGATCCGAGCGCGCGTTGCCGGCGGCGCGCCCTACATGGGAACCAGCGCTGGTTCCAACCTGGCCTGTCCGACGGTGCGGACCACCAACGACATGCCGATCGTCGAGCCGGGCGCGTTCGCGGCGCTCGATCTGGCGCCGTTCCAGATCAATCCGCACTACCTCGACCCGCCGACCGACTCGAGCCACATGGGGGAGACCCGCGAACAGCGGATCCGGGAGTTCCACGAGGAGAACGAGACTCCCGTCGTCGGCCTCCGGGAGGGCGGGATGCTCGTCTGTGGATCCGGTCGCACCGTGCTCGCCGGGCCGCCGGCGGCGCGGATCTTCCGGCGCGGCAAGGACCCGGTCGAGGTCCCGAGCGGCGAGGATCTCGCGCCGCTGGTCGGTGCGCCGACGTGACGGGTGAGCACCGGAGGTGCCGAGGAGGGTGACTCGGCGGGGCGATCGTCCCAGAATGCGTGCATGCCCCGCCGCCTGTTCACGCCGGTCCACGCGAACCGCACCCTGCCACTGGTCCGTCGCATCGTCGAGGACATCCTCCGTGCGGGGCGCGAGCTGCGCACGGTGCTGGAGAGCAACGAGGTCTCCGATGTCGATACCGACGGTGGCGTCCGAGCCACGGAACTCCGAGAGGAGATCCGTAAGCTGATCGCCGAACTCGAAGGCATCGGCTGCTTCTACAAGGACTGGGGCTTCGACAAGGGACTCGTCGACTTCCCGAGCAAGATCGAAGGCCGACGCGTGCTGCTGTGTTGGCGCAGCGACGAGTCGTCGGTGGCGTTCTACCACGGCTACGAGGACGGCTACGCGGGTCGACGGCCGATCCCCGCCGCCCTGCTCGGCGGCAACGACACCTCGGAGAGCGAGCAGGAGCAGGCGAGCGACGCGGCGAACTGACCCACACCGAAGTCGTGCACCTGGTGCCGGGCACCTGTCGTACGACTTCGCGCTGCGGCTCAGTCGGCGAGCGTGAGCGCGAGTGCCTGGAACGCCGCGGCTTCGGTGGCGGGATCCACGCCGGCACTGCGCTTCGCGACCACCACGCGGTAGCGCAGCACGGTCGACTTGCCGGGCTCCAGGTCGAACTCCTGGAACGAACCGAACCGGCCGTAGGCGCGGGTCGAGTAGACCGAGGGTCTGGGGTTCTCTGTGTGCGAGACGTGCACGACGTCGTAGTCCTGACCGCGTAGCCGGTAGCGGATCATCGCCCAGTCGAGATCCTGCCACACGTCGTTGTCGCCGCCGCGTGCGCTGTCCGGTCGCACGTAGACCGTGTCGCCCTGCGCCTGGTGCACGTCCTCCGCGGCGCGGAACTGGCAGCCGGCGTGCTGCGGATCTCCGCGCAGCGCGATCCGCTGTTCGCCTGCCGGCCACAGCTCGATCGCGACGTCGAACAGGTGCCGGTCGGTCGCCACCTGCCAGGCGGTGATCGAGCGCACCTCGTGCACCACCGGCGCGCCGTCCTTCGCGCACCAGTCGATCCGCTCCACGCTGTCCGCGCACACCGGCCCGGCCCGCTCGGTGAGGTGCTCCTTCCAGCGCTGGCTGGCGCCGTCCCGGCAGTGCCAGAAGTCGTAGTTCCCACCGCCCTGCACCTGGGTCTTGTTCCAGCCGACGAACAGCCCGCGGTGGTGGGTGAAGTGCCCGCCGGCACCCTTGGTGACGAACCCGTCGTCGTGCAGCGCGGCGATCTCGTGGAAAGGCTTGTAGGTGCCCTCCTGGTTGCGCGCCGGCTCGAACGCGTGCTCGAGCACGTAGACACGCCGCGAGCCATGCAGGAGATGACGCCGGCCCGGCGTGTCCTCGAATCGGAAGACGGTCGGCGTCGCGCCCGCGGGCAGCAGCTCCAACCGCAGATCGAAGGTCCCGGCCGGCAGCGGCTGCTCGGCGACCCAGCGGAGGGCCACCTCCTCGCCCTGGCGGTCGACCTGCACCAGCGTGCCCTGCGGGGTCACCGCGGTGCCGGCGGCGACCAGCGGATCGAGGGCCGGATCGGCGGGCACCACCAGCAGCGCCGGGCCGGCCGGGCGATCGGCCGAGACCTTCACCGTCAGCGCCACCGCGGACGGCGCGGCCGTGGCTGCGTCCTGCGCGGGGCACGACGCGGCATCGACCCCGACGAGTGCGGATGCCAGGAGCAGGGCAGGGGACGGAGAGATGGCGAGGACGCGAGCGAGCACGGAGCGCATGGCCCTCGAGGGTACCCGCTCCCCCGGCGGTTCCAGCCTCTTCGACCTCGCGACTTGTCCGCTGGGTGCTCAACCGCTACCGGTGGCCCCTGCATGCAGATCACCACGCTCGCCTCCGGTAGCCAGGGCAACGCGACGCTGGTCGCGACCGACGAGGGCACCTTCCTCGTCGATGCCGGGCTCGGCGCCGACGAGCTCGAGCTGCGACTCGCCGTGGTCGGAGTGGTGCCCAAGCGCCTCGCCGGCATCGTCCTGACCCACCGCCACAAGGACCATGTCCGCGGCACGCGCGACCTCGCCCTGCGCCACAAGCTGCCGATCTGGTGCACCAAGCGCACCGCCAAGGGCCTCGGCACCGAGTGCCGCAAGCGCCTCCGCCTGCTGCCCGCCCAGGGTCACGTGCCGCTGGCGTTGCGCACGACGCTCCGGACCATGCGTCTGCCCCACGACGCCCCCGACACGATCGCCCTGGTGTTCGAGTCGAACGGCGTCCGCTACGGCCACGTCACCGATCTCGGTCACGTGCCCGACGGTCTCGCCGCCCTGCTCGCCGGCTGCCACGGTCTGTGGCTGGAGTTCAACCACGACCGCGCGCTGCTCCTCGACGGCGGTGACCCGCCGCATCTCAAGCGCCGCATCGCCGGCCGCGAAGGCCATCTCGACAACGACGCGGCGGCGGCGCTGCTCGCCGACGTGGTCGCCAGAAGACCGGCGTCGCTGCGCCATCTCTGGATCGGTCACCTCAGCGCGCGCAACAACCGCGAAGACCTCGCTCTCGCCGCGGCGCGCGTGGCGCTCGGCGACGAAGCGGCGCACGTGCAGCTCTGGATCGCCAGCCAGGACGTGCCCGGCGAGCCGACGTCGCTGCGCGCTGCGACCGATGTCGGAACGCACTGACTGTGGGTTGACAAGCTCGCATCAGGTCGTCACCCTGCCGCCTCCGCTGGAGGAGCGGTCGCGATCAGTAACCTGCGTCAGGGCCTCGGACCCGTGACGAGCGCAGGCGAAAGGCGACGACCGCCGAAGTCGAGACACGCCGAACGTGTCCCGGCTGGCTGTCCGGGCTAACACCCTTGCAGTTGTCGCGGCCCGCGCTGGCGGGTCGCGGAGAGCCAGAGGCCGGAGGTGCGCGTTGCCCGGGGCCGTTCGTCCCGAAGTGCTTCGCCCAGCCGTCGGTCGACGGCGTCCGAAGGCGGATCGATCCCTTCCTGATCCACCGCCTCCAGACGAGTCGTCCGATGAACCCCGCACCTTCGCAGCAGCTTCCTGCTGTCGCGCCGTCGCCTGCGACACCGCCGCCCGAGCCGGCGCGTGCCGCCTGGCTCCTCGACGTCACCGAGGCGCTCTGCCGCGACGACACGACCACCGGCGCCGAAGACCGCGGCCTCACCACGCTGCGTGCGCTGCTCGAATCGCTCGGCGCCGAGGTCGAGCTGCAGCGGGTCGCCGACGGCCGCCACAACGTGCTGGCGACCTGGGGCGCGCCGCGGCTTTTGTTCTCCACCCATCTCGACACGGTGCCGCCGTACCTGCCGCCCGAGCGCCATGGCGACCGGCTGGAAGGTCGCGGCGCGTGTGACGCGAAGGGCCAGATCGCGGTGCAGCTCGCCGCGATCCGGCGGCTGCTCGACCGCCACGGCGCGGGTTTCGCGTGGCTCGGGGTGGTCGGCGAGGAGACCGACAGCCTCGGCGCCCAGCACGCCGCCGAGCTGGCGCCGCGGTTCCGGGACTGCGTGGCGGCGATCAACGGCGAGCCGACCAAGAACCTGCTGGCCACCGGCCAACGCGGCGCCTTGCAGCTGCAGCTCACGACCCACGGCGTCGCCGCGCACTCCGGGATGCCCGAGCGCGGCCGGTCGGCGATCTGGCCGCTGATCGACTGGCTGGAGCGCATCCGCGGCATCGAGCAGCGCGGCGATCCCGATCTCGGTCCGGAGATCTGGAACCTCGGGACGATCGAGGGCGGCCGCGCGCCCAACGTCATCCCCGACCACGCCGCGGCGAAGTTGTTCGTGCGCTCGGTCCGCGGCTCGCGGTTCGAGGACGAGGTCCGTGCGATGGGCCCCGAGATCGGCGAGGTCACGCGGCTCGCCGAGACCGCGCCCGAGGTCTTCGACCGGCTGCCCGGCTTCGAGCACGCCTGCGTGCCATTCGGCAGCGACGCGCCGCGGCTCCGCGATCTGGTCGGCGGTCGGCGCGTGGTGCTGTGCGGGCCGGGCTCGATCGAGGTCGCCCACACCGACGCCGAGCACATCACCGGCGCCGAACTGGTTCGCGGCGAGGACCTGCTGGTCGAGGTGGCGGACGCGCTGCTCGGGGGAGTGACCCGATGATCGTCATGAAGTTCGGTGGCTCGTCGTTGGCCGACGCGCCGCGCCTCCTGCAGGTCGCCGACCTGGTCCTCGCCGCCGAGCGCACGCCCTGCGTGGTGCTGTCCGCGCCCGGCGACTCCACCGACCGCCTGCTCGCGGTCGCCCGCGCCGCGGCGGCCGGTCGGGCCGACGAAGCGCGCGACGGCCTCGCGGAGCTGTTCACCCGTTGGACCGCCGAGGCCGAGCAGCTCGGCGTCGATCCCGAGCGGGTGCCGGCTCGCCTGCGCCGGTTGCGCGACGACGTCGAGCTGTTGCTGCTCGCCGCCGGCCGGGATCCCGCCGCGACGGCGCGGGTGACCGACGCGATCGTGGCCCATGGCGAGCGGATCTCGACCAGCCTGCTGTGCGACGTGCTGCAGCGCCGCGGCGCGCGGGTGGTGGAGGTCGACGCCCGCGACGTGGTGCGCACCGACCGCCGCTTCGGCCGCGCGCGCCCCGACCGCGCGGCGATCCGCGCGACCGCGCGCCAGTCGATCCTGCCGCATCTCGCGACCGGCACCGTCGTCGTCACCCAGGGCTTCGTCGGCAGCGCTCCGGACGGCGCGACCACCACCTTGGGCCGCGGCGGCAGCGATTGGTCGGCATCGCTGCTCGGCGCGGCGCTCGGCGTCGAGGAGGTGCAGATCTGGACCGACGTCGAGGGCGTGCTGACCGCCGACCCGCGCGTGGTGCCCGAGGCGCGGCCGCTGGTTGCGCTCCGTCCCGAGGAGGCCGCCGAACTGGCGGCCTTCGGGGCCCGGGTCCTGCACCCCGCGACCATCCAGCCGGCGGTCGACGCCGGGATCCCGGTCACCGTCCGCCACACCGGTCGCGCGCGTGGTTCCTTCACCCGGATCGCCGCCGACGTGCCGCGGGCCGGCTCCGGGATCGCCGCGATCGCCTCGCGCGGGCCGGTGTCGGTGCTGACGATGACCAGCCGGCGGATGCTGGAGGCCAGCGGCTACCTCGCCAAGCTGTTCGACGTGTTCGGCCAGCTCGGCGTCGCGGTCGACCTGATCAGCACCGCGGAGGTCTCGGTGGCGTGCACGGTCGAGGCCGACGCGCCGATCGACGCCCTGCGCGAGGCCCTGGCCGAACTCGCGCACGTCGAGGTCACCACCGACCAGTCGATCGTCGCGCTGGTCGGCGAAGGCCTGCGTGGCACCGAACAGGTGCTCGAGCGGGCCTGCCGGAGCCTGGGCGCCCTGCTGCCGCGGATGGTCTGCTTCGGCGGCAACAGCCGCAACCTGTCGTTCGTGGTCGCGCGTGGCGAAGAGGTCGAGGTGGTCCGCCGCCTGCACGACGAGTTCCTGGGCGGCGATCGCCGATGGGACGCCGAGCTGGTCGGAACCGCCGCGTCGCTCCACCAGGAGGTGTCGCGATGACTGTGCCGCACATCGGTCTGTTCGGCGCCGGTCGACTCGGCAGCGCGTTGGCGGCGGGTCTCGGAGACCAGGTCCGTTGGCAGGTCACCCGTGAGGAGCCGCCGCAGGTCGAGGTCGACGTCGCGGTGGAGGTCTCCGGCCCGGACGCCGTCGAGCGACGCCTCGACTGGGCGATGGAGCACCGGGTGCCCCTGGTGATCGGCAGCACTGGCTGGCGCATCGACGACCTGCACGCGCGGGTCGGCGAGCGGATCGGCGTGGTCGTCGCGCCGAACTTCTCGCTCAGCGTCGCCCTGCTGGCCCGGCTCGCCGCGGTGCTGGGCCGCTTCGCGGGTGCCGACCCGACGCGCGACCCCTACGTCTTCGAGCACCATCGCCCGAGCAAGCGCGACGCGCCCTCGGGCACCGCGCGCCTGCTCGCCGACGCGATGGTCGCGGGCTGCGCCCACAAGACCGCGTGGCGGGTCGGCGGCGTCGGCGACGGCCCGCTCGCGCCCCAGGAACTCGGTGTCGCGGTGCTGCGCTCGGGCCACACCTACAGCGAGCACCGGATCGGCTTCGACGCGCCGGGCGAGGTCCTCGAGGTCCGCCACACGACGCGGAGCCCCGAGGTGTTCGTCGATGGTGTCCGCCACTGCGTGCGCTGGATCCGGGGTCGAACCGGCGTGCACTCGATGGACGACGTCGCCGCCAGCCTGCTCGATCCACTGTTCCTTGGCCAGATCCCCGTCCCGACCGGAGAAGTCGCATGAGTCCACCAGTCCTCTCGTTCGGCGACGGCCTCGGGGTCGCGCTGGTCACTCCGTTCCGCGCCGACGGCGCACTCGACGAACCGGCGCTGCTCCGCCTGGTCGACCATGTGGTCTCCGGCGGCGCCGATTTCCTGGTGGGGCTCGGCTCGACCGGTGAGGCCGGGCTGCTCGAGGCGGCGGAACGGGCGCGGGTCATCGAGCTGCTGGTCGCCCATCGTCGCGGTCTGCCGCTGGTGGTCGGCATCGCCGGTTCGTCGACGGCGGAGGCGGTGCGGCGCGCGCGCGAGGCGCTCGCGGCCGGCGTCGACGGCTTGTTGGTCGCGGCCCCCGCCTACGTGAAGCCGACCCGGGACGGCGTGGTCGCGCACTTCGAGGCGGTGGCCGCCGCGGTGCCGTCGCTGCCGCTGATCGCCTACAACGTGCCGTCCCGCAACGCCGTCCATCTCGATGCCGAGGTCGTGCAGCGGCTGTGGCGCCTGCCGCAGGTGGTCGCCCTGAAGGAGTCGAGCGGCGATCTGATGCACATCTCGCGGGTCGCGGCGGCGCTGCCCGAGGGCCGGTGCCTGCTGGCGGGCGACGATGCGTTGACGCTGCCGATCGTCGCCATCGGCGGGTGCGGCGTGGTGTCGGTGGCCGGCAACGTCCTGCCGGGAGCGATGCGTGAGCTGCTCCTGGCGGCGCGCGCCGGAGACCTCGAGACCGCGCGGTTCCTCAACAACCGACTGCAGCCATGGTTCGACGCCTTGTCGGCGGAGCCCAACCCGGTGCCGGTGAAGGCGGCCCTGGAGTCGTCGGGGCTGCCCTGTGGTGCTCCGCGCCTGCCGTTGCTGCCGGCCGCCGAGGCGACCCGTCGGCGGCTCGGCGCGACCTTGCCGGTCCACCACGAGGTGCTGACCCATGGATGAGTCGGCGCTGTTGGAGTTCTACTCGCGCGGTGACGAGGAGTTGGCCGGCGACCCGGGCTGGGAGACCGCGCACGAGGCGCTGTTGACGGCGCTGGAGTCGGGCGCGCTGCGCGCCGCCGAGCGCGGGCCGGACGGTTCGTGGGGTGCGGTCGAGTGGGTCAAGCGGGCGATCCTGGTCGGCTTCCGCCGCTCGACCACGGTGGCCGTCGGCGTCGCGGCGGGCACCGCGTTCTTCGACCGCGCGGCCTACCCGGCACGGACCCTCGGCCTGGAGGATGGCGTGCGGCTGGTCCCCGGCGGTTCGTCGATCCGCCGCGGCGCGCACGTCGCGGCGGGGACCGTGGTGATGCCGCCGGCGTACGTCAACGTCGGTGCCTTCGTCGGCGCCGGTTCGATGGTCGACAGCCACGCGTTGGTCGGCTCGTGTGCGCAGGTCGGCCAGCGCGTGCATCTGAGTGCCGGTGCGCAGCTCGGCGGCGTGCTGGAGCCGGTCCACGCCAAGCCGGTGGTGATCGAGGACGACGTGTTCGTCGGCGCGCTGGTCGGAGTCTTCGAGGGCGTGGTGGTCCGCGAGCGGGCGGTGCTGGCCGCCGGCGTGGTGCTCACCGCCGCGACCGTCGTCTACGACCTGGTCGAGGAGCGCGAGCTGCGCGGCGAGATCCCACCCGGCGCGGTGGTGGTGCCGGGCAGCCGGCCGGCGCGTGGTGCGTTCGCGCGCGAGCACGGCCTGCAGCTCGCTGCACCGGTGGTGGTGAAGTACCGCGACGAGCGGACCGCGGCGGCGACGGTGCTCGAGGAGGCGCTGCGGGCGGGGGGTGGCTGAGCCCGAAGCGCGAGACGATCAGTCGTCGCGGAACAGCTGCTCCTCGGGGGGGACCCAGAAGCGCTCGAAGTGCAGGCCGAGCGGTCCCGGCGTGGCGTCCCGGAAGCGTCGGTGGATCAACAGCTCGATCCTCGGATAGAGGAGCAACGTGGTCGGCTGGTCGCGGTGGATCAGCGCCTGTGCGCGCTGCTCGAGCTGGATCCCGAACTCGTTGTCCATCGTCTCCGAGAGCTGCCGACCGATCTCGTCGAGTTCCTCGTTGCGGTAGCCGAAGTCGTTGCTGCCCGAGCCGAGGATGTGAGCCGGGTTCCGGCGGTAGGAGTTGTTCTCGACGTGGAGGTAGGCGTCGAAGGCGCCCTGGTCGCGCCGTGCGGCGATCGACTGCGGATCGAGCGGCAGCGGGATCAGCTCGAGTCCCGCCGAGGCGAACGCCGGCTTCGCGAACTCGAGGATCCGACGCATCGTGGTGACCGGAGGGAAGAGGATCTCGATCCTCGTGCCGGCAGGAACTCCGGCTTCTTCGAGGAGCGCTCTCGCGGCGACCGGATCGAACGGCAGCTCCTTCAGTTCGACGGATCCGCCGGGTTCCTCCGGCTTGTAGAACCCGTGAGCGACCCGGCCCACGCCGGCGAAGATCTCACGGAGGATCGACTCCCGGTCGAACAGCATCGTCAGCGCACGCCGGACCCGGCGGTCACCCAGCGGCGCGTGTTCGTGGTTCCAGATGACCTGGTAGCTGTGGATGTGGTACGGCTCGTAGGTGTGGATCGCGAATCCGTCGCGCAGTTCTGGGTGTTGTGCGAGGATCGCGGCCGCGGACGTGCCGCCCGAGGGGTTGAACCAGTCGACTTCGCCGCGCCGCAGCGCGGCCAATCTGGTGGCTTCCTCGCTGAGGAACCGGATCTGCAGGCCGGCGAGGTTCCATCCATCCGGTTGCGCCGTGCGGCGCCAGGAACGCTCGTTCCGGTTCAGGTCCAGTCGGCCCTCGGACTGTGCTTCGGCGAGGCTTGCCGAGGCGATCTGGTAGGCGCCCGTTCCGGGCCCGCAATCGCGGATGCCGGCGAGAGCGGTGATGAACGCGTCGTCGATCTCGCCGGAGGCTCTACCGTCCAACGCTCGCGAGACCCGCTCGACGAACCAGTCACGACGAACGATGCAGACGTGCTGTCCCAGCAGTCTGGCGTTCGGCCCGGTCTCGTCCCTGCGCTCGAGTTCGATCGTCCGGCCGTCGAGGGCCTCCGCGCGAGCGAGCTGGCCGATCACGTAGCTCATGTCGCTGCCGTCGCGGAGCAACGGGTGGCTGGCTACCTGCAGCGTGAACCGCAGGTCCTCGACGCTCACCGGAGTGCCGTCCGGAAAGCGCAGATCGTCGCGGAGTCGGAACCGCACCACGAGGCCGTCCTCTTCGTGGTCCAGCGCCGCTGCCGGTCGCAGTTCACCGGTCTGCGAGTCGCGGTCGTAGAGCGCGTCGTGGGTGTAGGGCAGCACGTAGCGGATTGCCACCGGGTCGGTCGTCGTGAATGGATTCAACGACGTCGGTGGCGGGATCGGCGAGCGGCAGACCCCGCCTTGCGGGTGGCGCCGCGTGTCGCGGACCGCGGGGTCGACCGGGAAGTGCTGCGCCGCGCGACCCGAGGACAGCCAGACGACGAGACCGCCGAGGAGGGCCAGCAGCAGGACGCAGGCGGCGACGAGTGCCAGGCGCATGGTGGCACGTTACGGGGCTCGCGCCGGGGCTGCGGGTGGTGACGTCAGTTTCTCCGCGGTCGGTCACACGTGACGCGTTCCGCCGCGTGTCGTGCGCTTCGCGAGCCGCTACCATCCGGGCCATGACCCGTCAGTCAGCCCTTCCCTCGTCCCGCACCGTGCTTCTCGGCCTCGCCCTCGCCCTCCTCGGCCAGCCGGTCCTCGCCCAGCAGCCCTCGGACTTCACCGTCGAGATCGACCTGGAGCGCGAGCCGGTCCAGAACCAGGAGAACACCGGCACCTGCTGGAGCTTCGCCACCACGTCGTTCCTGGAGAGCGAGATCCGCCGCCTGCAGGGCGAGCAGATCGACCTGTCGGAGATGTACTTCGTGCGCTGCGCCTACCAGGAGAAGGTCCGGCGCTACGTGATGCTGCACGGCAAGACCCAGTTCTCGCAGGGTGGCCTGAGCCACGACGTGATCGCGATGGCGCGGCTCTACGGCCTGTCGCCGGTTGCGGCGTACGACGGACTTCCCGGTCAGCAGACCCGCCACGACCACTCGGAGCTCGAGAAGGTCCTCAAGGCGATGGCCGACGTCTACGCCGAGGAGCAGCGTCCCGGTCCGCAGGGTGCCGCCGCGGTGGCCGGCGTGCTCGACGCCTACCTCGGCGCCGCACCCGAGCGCATCCAGGTCGATGGCGCCGAACTCACTCCGCAGCAGTACGCCAGCGAGGTCGCACGCCTGCCGCTCAACGACTACGTCGAGCTGATGTCGTTCGCCTCCGAGCCGTTCGGTCAGGAGGCCGAGCTGCTGGTCCCGGACAACTGGATGCGCTACGCGGGCTACTGGAACGTGCCGATCGACGAGTTCCTGGCCAACGTCGACCACGCCCTCGAGAACGGCTTCTCGATCGCGCTCGACTGCGACGTCTCCGAGCCGGGCGCCAACAACCGCAGCGGCGTCTACCAGCTCCCCGCCGCACTCGAGCGCCGCAGCATCACCGACGACCTGCGCCTCGAGCTGTTCGAGAACCGTGAGACCACCGACGACCACCTGATGCACATCGTCGGCCGCGCCAAGCACGAGGACGGCCGGGTCTTCTACGTGGTCAAGAACTCCTGGGGCAAGCGCGGCCCGTTCGAGGGCAACCTGATGATGTCCCGGAACTACCTCGCGCTGAAGACCCTCGCGGTGATGGTCCACGTCGATGGTGTGAAGCCGCAGACGCGGCAGAACTTCCGGCCGGCGCGCGGGGAGTGAGGCTTCGGCTGCCCGGCCGGGGTGCCGTCACTCCGGCCCGAGTCGGCCGGCCGCTTCGAGTGCCTCCACGATCGACGTGGTCCATCGGTCGTCGTCGACGAGGACGTGCTGCGACAGGTGACCTGCGCAGGTCGGGTGCGCGGGGAGGAGGCGGGTGGGCACGAACCGGAACTCCCACCGCATCGAGATGGGGTGCAGGCACGCGGCCAGCACGTCGAACTGCTCAGGCCGGTAGTAGCGGCTGCAGGGATTGCCGATCGCGGCGCGAGTCTTCTGGAAGTCGACCTTCGGAAGGCTGCGCGTGAGGGTGCGTGCCGAGTTCTTGCACTCGATGCGGAAGCGCCGGCCCTGGAAGCCGACCTCGAAGTCGGGCTCTCCGTCCACGTCGAGTTCCTGGACCCGATCGATCTCGGGCTCGGAGTGGAGCAGGCGGTTCAGATGGATCTCGGCTGCCGCTCCACGGATCGCGACCAGCAGGCGGCTCCGCGCGTTGACTCCGTCGAGGATCTCTGCTGCGGGAAGTCCGAGCAGCCGTTCGACGACGTGCTGTTCGTCCGCGCCGAAGATCCGTTCCTCGATGGCGAGCAGTCGTTCGCCGGGCGGGACCCCGGTCGTCTGCTGTTCGAGGAGCACGTAGTCCGCGAAGCGCTCCGGTCTCAGGCCGAGCATTGCCTCGGTCTGCAGATTGGCGAAGCCGCGGTCGGGGAGTGCGCGGTGGGAGTCTCTCTGCTCGCGCTCCCAGCCGGTCCAGCCGGTGTGTTGCACGCGCTCGATGTGCTCGGTCCGGAAGTAGATCGAGCGCGAGAACCACGTGGGGTTGTAGATGGTCGGGTCGACCGCGACGACGATGCCGGCGTCCAGGTGCACGCCGAACATCAGAGTCAAGCGGTGCGGCTCGGTGGGAATGTGGATCGCGTGGGCGCGGTGGAAGTCGCTCCCGTACTTGATCTGGAACCGGTGCTCGTCCGAAGGTCGGTTCCGCTGCCGGTACTCGTTCGCGTAGAACGCGTAGCAGATCAGCTCGATCGGTGCGCCCCACGGCGCGATGACCGAGAAGACGAAGGGGGCGATTCCTGGGTCCGGCTCGCACTCGATCTGGAAGCCGGATCCGGTCAGCGCTTCGCGAACGAAGCGGACCAGTTCGACCTTGTCGCCACGACGGACGTGGTAGGTCTCCATCGCTCGGGCTCTCGTGCCTCTACATCGCGCGGCGTCGCGAGGCCGCGTAGCCCTGGCCGGTCCCAGGGTGCGGATCGTGCTCACCCATGAGGCAGCGGTACTCCTCAGGCACCTCCTCGACCGGCTCCGCGGCGGGGATCGGACTGCGACGGGTCGGGATCAACGTCAGCGGGGCCGCGCTGGTCCGGTCGCCCAGGAGTTGGCGCGCGATCTCCCTGGCCAGGAGTTCCCCGAGCGCGCTCGGTACCGCATTGCCGAGCTGGCGTTGGTACGCGGCTCGGCTGCCCAGTACCTCGAAGTCGTCGGGGAAGGTCTGGAGCCGCGCCAGCTCGCGCATCGACAGGCGGCGGTTCTTCCAGTGGAAGGGCCCCACCGCGGAGCCGGGCTGTGCGGTGAGCGTCCACGCGGGGAGCCGCTTGGAGAGCTTCAGCAGGAAGCTCCAGAAGCGACGGCGCCAGCCGAACAGCGGCAGGCCCTCGCCCCGGTCGGTGTGGTAGAGGTAGTTCTGGCCTTCGGGGATCGACGGGAGCAGGCCGGCCCACTTGCCGGTCATGGCCAACGTGGGATCGTCGTCCGCTTCGAGGTCGCCGATCGCGTCCCAGGCGGTGAGGCACGGTTCGGTGCCGAGGGCCGGGTCGTCCTCCGGCGAGTGCGTCGGCTCGGGGAACGAGAACTCGTGGCCGTCGCGCTGGCCGATCAGGAACACCCGCTCGCGGTCCTGGGGGACTCCGAAGTCACTGGCCTTGAGCAGGGCGAAATGGAACGAGTAGGAGGTTCCCGCCTCGCGGTTGATCGAGTCGATCGTAGACCGGAGGAGTTGCAGCCCCTCGTCCTTGTTCTTGAACGCCAGCCCCGCGACGTTCTCCAGCAGGAACGCCTGCGGCTTGATGTCCCGTAGCACTCGCAGGTAGGCCTCGAGAGTGCTCGCCCGGGGATCGTCGAGCCGGCGGGCATCGCCGCTGGCCCAATACCCCGACTTGCTGAACGGCTGGCAGGGCGGCCCGCCGATCAGGACGTGCGCATCGCCTTCCTTCGATCCAGCCCGATCGAGGATCTCCTCGGACGAGACCTCGTGGATGTCGCGGTCGATGACCGGCCAGGCACGGTTGTGGCGGAGCGTGCGCACCGCGTCGGAGTCCATCTCGACGGCAACGGCGGTCTCGAAGCCGGCCGCTTCGAAGCCGAGGTCCAGTCCGCCTGCACCGGTGTAGAGGCTGACGACCTTGCGACGCCCGCGTTCACACCGCTCCGACTCGTCGCGTGCTGCCGTTCTTCGAGTTGCCATCGCCCTCCGCGCTTCGGTGACCGCCGACGCGGGAGCAATGGTAGGCACGCGCTCTCATCGCCTCAAGGCACTCATCGGCGCATCGAGGCCGGGCGGCGTGGCACATATCGCCAGCGCGGCGATCGGGTGGACGGCAATACGGCTCACCCCACCGGCACATCCACCAGGTCCTTCTTGCGGAAGAAGAACATCCCATCGTGCAGGTAGTGGACCAGCAGCAGCGCGAAGCCGCACATGTAGTACGCCAGCAGCACCGACCCTGGCCGATACTCCGGCCGACCGGTCGCTGGATCGACGGGCACCTGGTCGTGGCCGAACATCACGAAGCGGCCGGCGGTCTGCACCTCGATGAGCCAGGCGACGCCGAGGATCACGGTGACGAGGCCCAGCGTGACGGCGAGGCCGGTGAGGTAGAAGCGGCGGCCGGCACCTGGAGCGGCGAGCGCCTTCACCAGGCTGCCGCGGACCTCGCCGCGTTCGTAGGCGCGGCGGTTCCACAGCCACACGAGGCCGAGGTACTGGAACGAGTGCCAGGCGTTGAAACCCTGGAAGGCCGAGTCGAGGTTCGGGAACAGCGGCACCACCATGCCCACCGCACAGGTCGCGGCGACCAGGGTGAAGCGCGGTCGGTTGATGGTGCCGTCCTTGAACTGGCGGATGCTCTTGACGACGAACACCGTGAGCCCGGTGAGGAACAGCACGGTGAAGCCGCTCCAGAACCAATCCGAGCGGACCCACTCGGGGAGCACCGGGGCGACGCGGCCGATGCGGAACACGTAGTCGTCGGCGAACGCGGTGCTGCCGGTGAGGTCGGTGACGATCTGGGTGGCCCAGGCGTCGGGATTGGCGCGACTGGAGTCGGCGCCGATCATCGACATCCGGAAGAACGACACCGGATACAGGCAGCCGAGCATCACCAGGTAGTCGACCGCGTTGGTGAAGCGGCGCTTCCTCGCGTCGGCCGGCGACTCGTAGCACATCGCGCAGTACGACGACTGGTGGACGATGTGGATGCCGGCCCAGAAGAAGAAGAACGTCAGCACGAAGTGCATCGGTGGGTGGCCGCCGACCTCCGCGCCGAAGAAGGCACTCGAGATCGCCGAGCCGACCACGATGGCGATCACCACCAGCGCGCTCAGGAACATCAGCCGTTCGCGCCTCGCGAAGCCCGGCTGCAGGAAGGTCCGCGTGTAGGTCGCGAACACGTGGGGTCCGCCGACCAATAACATCACCTCCAGCGTGACCAGGTCCTCGGTCGCGGAGATCGCGAAGCCGGCGGCGCGCAGCAGGTAGAAGGTGAGGATCGGCACGGCGACCAAGAGGGCGCCGCCGGTGATGAAGATCCGGTCCCACGAGCGGCTGAACAGCCAGCGTGCGCCGCGGTCGTCGGCATGCTCTCGGGGGAGGGAGGCGAGTTGGGTCATCGGTCTCGGCCGGTTGGGGGAGTGCCGCCAATCGGCGGCGGGCCGAGCGTAACACGGGGCGCCGGTCCGGCTCCAACCCGGCGGTCGGGGCGACGGCTTCCCGAGGTAGCATCGGCGGGGTCATGCCGCCGACCCCCGATGCCGCCAGCGTGTTCGTCACCCGGAGGATCCCCGAGGCCGGCCTGGAGGTGCTGCGCGCTGCCGGGATCCGCTTCGAGATCGGTCACGACGACGAGGAGTCGGCCACTCCGCGGCCGGTCCTGCTCGACGGCGTCGCCCGCCACGACGTGCTGTTGAGCCTGCTCACCGAGGCGGTCGATCGCGAGGTCCTGGAGCGCAACCCGCGGCTCCGCGGCGTCAGCCAGATGGCCGTCGGAGTCGACAACATCGACCTGGAGACCGCGGCCCGCCTCGGCGTGCCGGTCGCCCACACCCCGGGAGTCCTGACCGACGCCACCGCTGACCTGGCCTTCACCCTGCTGCTGGCGGTGGCGCGGAGGGTCGTCGAGTCCCATGCCTACACCCTCGCGGGACGCTTCACCTGCTGGGGGCCGAACCTGCTGCTCGGCCGCGGCGTCGGGCCCGGTCCCGACGGCACGCCGAAGACGCTCGGCATCGTCGGCTTCGGGCGGATCGGTCGGGCGATGGCGCGGCGCGCCGCGGGCTTCGGGATGCGGATCCTGGTCAGCACGCGCAGTCCGGAGACCGCCCAGGACGCGCCCGGCGTCGAGGTGGTGGAGTTCGACGAGCTGCTCCGTCGCAGCGACTTCGTGTCGCTGCACGTGCCCGGCACCGCGGCGACCCGCCATCTGATCGGCGCCGACGAACTGGCGCGGATGCGTGCCGGCGCGGTCCTGATCAACACCGCGCGCGGCACCGTCGTCGACGAGGCGGCGCTGGTAGAGGCCCTTCGCTCCGGCCACGTCGGTGGCGCCGGCCTCGACGTCTACGAGCGGGAGCCGGAGCTGGCGCCGGGTCTGGCGGAGCTGCCGAACGTGGTGTTGCTGCCGCACGTCGGCAGCGCGACGGCCGAGACCCGCGACCACATGGCGGTGCTCGCAGCCGGCGCGGCGGTGGCCTTCGCGCGCGGGGAGCGGGCGGGGAACCTCGTCGGCGGCGGCTGATCGACCGACCCTCCGGCTGAGGTCAGGCAGAGGGAGGCGCGGAGCGCACCGCCGCCGGCATCGCCGGCACCGAGAAACAGCAGGTCGTCCCGTCGCCGGGGCGACTCGCGGCGAGGATCCGGCCGCCGTGGCGTTCGATCACCTCGCGGCACAGGTCGACTGCGAGTCCCTGACCGGCGCAGAGTAGTTCCTCGTCCTCGTCGCGCAGCGGGCGCAGCTGCGCCGACTGCGGTGACGTGCCGTCACCACCCGAGTCGTTGACGGCGATCAGGACCTGCGGGGCGGTCTCGTGCGGCTCGAACGCACCGTGCGGGCATGCCAGGATCGTGACCCGGCCGGGCGAGCCGAGGCCGTGCGCCGCGTTGCGGATCAGGCCGGCCATCGCCAGCCGCATCTGCGTGCGGTCGACGAAGACCTTGGGCAAGTTGGGGTGGAGGATCGAACGGAGGTCGATCCTGCGCAGGTGGGGCAGCTTCCGGACCTCTTCCAGCGCGTCCTGGATCAGCACGTCGACGCCGAGCTCCTGGCGCCGCAACGGCTGGTCGCCGAGTTCGAACGCCAGCGCGTCGAACAGGTCGTCGATCTGCGCGCGCAGCTGGCTGACGCTGTTGCGGGCGGTGCGGATCACGTCGCGCTGCGGCGCGCTGAGCGGGCCGGTCAGCTCCTCCTCGAGGATGCCGAGCAGGTCGTGGAGCGCGGTCAGCGGGGTGGTGAGTTCGTGGGCGGCGGTGAGGTGGAGCTGGCTGCGGCGTTCGACCCTGCGCCTGAGGGTCGCACAGGTCTCGCGGAGCGCGTCCACCTCGGCCTCCGGTCCGTCCGGTCTGGCGAGGACATCCATCGGTTGCGATCAGCTCGATGCGGCACCGGCCAGCAGCTCGTCGATCCGCGCGACCAGTTCGGCGGCGTCGTAGGGCTTCTCGAAGAACCCGGCGGCGTCGAGTTCCTCGGCCTTGTCGCGCAGGCCGGGGCGACGGCTGGCGGTCAGGAACACCAGCGGCAGTTCGAGGAACCGTGGCTCCTCGCGCAGCTTGCGCGCCACCTCGAAGCCGTTGCCCGCCGGCAGTGAGATGTCGAGGAGCACCAGGTCCGGCTCCTCGCGTACCGCGGTGACGGTCGCCGACACCGCGTCCTGCGCCGTGACGACCTCGTAGCCGCGGGCATGGAGGCGGATGCACAGCGCCTTCAGGATGTTCTTGTCGTCCTCGACGATCAGGATCTTGCTCATATCAGGCTCCTCGCGTGGCTCGGATGTCTCACGGTGATGCTCGGTGTGCGCTCGGGCAGGTCGGCGTCGATCGGTAGCTGGATGCGGATGGTGGTGCCGCGGCCCTCGCTGCTCTCGGCGTGGATGCGGCCGGCGTGCGACTCGACGATCAGGCGGCACAGGGTCAGACCGAGGCCGAGGCCACCGTGGGTCTGGGTCTCGTCGCTGCGCACCTGGTGCAGGCGATCGAAGATGCGTTCGAGCTGGTGGGTCGGGATCCCGGGACCGTCGTCGGTGACCACGATCTCGACCACGCCCACGTCGTCGTGCAGCACGGTCTCCAGCACCACGTGGCCGCCGCGCGGCGTGAACTTCACCGCGTTGCCGAGCACGTTGCCGATCACCTGGGCGATGCGCTCGGCATCGAACCGCATCTCGGGGATCGCGGGCGGCAGCGTGGTCGTCAGCTCGATGCCCTCGCGCTGCGCGGTCAGGGTCGCGGCGCGGGCGGTGTGACGGAGCAGGTGCAGGAAGTCGCCGGGCAGCGGGCGGATCACCAGCTTGCCGGTCTCCAGTCGCGAGATGTCGAACAGGTCGTCGACGCAGCGTCGCATCTGCACGCAGCTCTCGAGGGCCGCGCCGAGGCACTCCTGCTGTTCGTCGTTGACCTCGCCGGCCAGGCCTTCCCGGATGATCGTCAGGAACTCCTGGATCGCGGTCAGCGGCGTGCGGAGTTCGTGGCTGACCACGTGGTAGAAGCTCTCGATCTCCTGGTTGCGGGTCTCGAGCTCACGGTTGGTCTCGATCAGCTCCTCGGTCTGGCGGAGCAGCTCGGCGCGCATCTGCCGCAGGTCCGCGGTGCGCGACTCGACCTCGTCCTCGACGGTCTGGGCATGGTTCTGCAGGCGCGCCTGGGCCTTCGCCAGCTCCTCGGTGCGTCGCTCGACCAGTCGCCCGATCGCGGTGTCGCGGTCGACCCAGCCGATCACCAGATGCGTGCACAGCAGCGACGCCAAGGTGCCGCCGAGCAGGATCCACACGGAGAGCACGCTCCAGCCGGTTGTCGCCGGGCTCGCGACCGTGAACAGCAGTTCGGAATCGCCGAGTCGCATCGCGGTCGATTCCGCGTCGAAGCCGGGAGCGGTCGGGGTCACCACGCGGGTGCGGATCGAGGCACCGACGGCCGCCTCGAGACCGGCTGCCTCCAGCGCCTCCTGCCAGCGGACCTCCAGGGCCTGGCGGTCGAGTCCTGCGAGGAGGAAGCTCGAGCCGTGCGTGGCGTCCTCCGCGCAGCGACACCAGGCCGGACGCTCTCTGCTCCGGCACACGGTCACTACCAGGAGTTCGCGGTGACCGTCGAGCTCGAGTGGCTCGGAGACGGCGAGGGGGCGGTCGGCGCGCGCCCGGCGCATCGCCGCACGGGCCCGCGGATCGTCACCCAGATCGCGACCGATCCAGGTCGGAGCGAACGACCAGGGTGCGATGGCCTGCACCGGATACCACGGCCTGGCCAGCTGCGAGGGCGAGCGCATCGCGAACTCTCGCTCCAGCGACAGCGCGTCCTGTTGACGCAGCCAGGCCTCGAGTGCGGCGGACTCGTCGAGATGGGTGCGCGGTGCCCAGCCGATCCAGGTGATTTCGGGGCAGCGCTCGAGGATCTCCTCGGCGAGGCGGCCGAACCGCTCCGGGACCTCCGAGGGCGCGAGGTCTGCGGCGAGCAGGGCGAGGCTGCTCTCCAGTCCACCCAGCCGCATCAACAGGTCCTGCGAGACGGCTCGGGCCGCCCGGTCGAGGAGCTGCTGATGGTCGGACTCCCGATGGCGCTCGACCATCCACACCGCGCCGCCGGTCAGGCCGAGCCCCAGGGTCAGTGCCAGGGCGCCGAGCAGCGAACGGACACGGCGTGGTCGGCGCGTCGCGTCCGGCGACACGCGGGCTGGAGTTGGTGGCGTTCGTTCCAAGACCGGACCCGGGCGGGTGATCCGGAGCACCGGTCGTCCACCGGTGATCCCGTTCCGGACCCGTGTCACGTCGTTCCGCGGGCCCCGGCCTCCTGGTTCGGAATCGTCCCGGGGCCCGGTGGATGGGGGAATTCCCCGGTCGCCCGACCGCGTCCCGGATCGAGCCCGGTCGTCCGGTTCCGGCTGGCGCGCGTCAGCTCGCCGCGGCCGACCATCGCAGCATCCCGATACCCCGGATCTCGCCCTTCGCCGGATCGGCGACGATCGTCCTGCAGGTGTAGTCGCCGAGCAGCTCGCGGTAGGCGCCGGCCTCGACGCTGGCTCAGAACTCCTTGCAGCGGATCCACGGGTCGGGCGCGCCGACCGCCACGGCTGCCATCCGAACCGGCGCCAGGCATTCATCCCGGGACCATCCGGGATGGCGGAGCCGGTTCCAGGGCGCACCCCATGATCTTGCGGCCATGGACTGCGCTGCCGGCTCGATGATCAGACCGAGCCGGTCAGGTCGATCGTCAGGTTCAGCGGCCAGGTGCCCTTCGGTTGGCCGGAGGAGTCGACCGCCGGGAAGCTGCCGGTGATGGTCAGCGAGTCGAACACCACCGGCGTGGACGTCGCGCTCTGGTTCGGCGGCGGGACGGTCAGCGTGATCGTGACCGCCTCGGTCTGGCCGGGCTGGCTGTTGAGCGCGTCGACGAGGTTGTCCAGCTGGGTCTGCGAGGCGCTGCCTGTGTGGGGCGTACCCGAGGCATCGAGCAACGTCACGGCGAGGCTCGCCCCGGCGGAGACGAACTTGTCGTTGTCGGCGCCGAGGTTGGCGGTGAGCCCGATCGACAGGTCCGAGACCGAATTGACCGTCACGTTGGTGAACGACAAGGACGGCGGCGGGATGGTCGCGGTCGCGGCGGCGGAAGAAGTCGAGCTGCAGGTCGTGGTTTGGGTCATGCAACCCTGCTCGTCGTTGCTAGTGGTTTACCATGAACTGTGTTGTCCCGGCTTGCGACCCATCGCTCGATCCGGATGAACCACCGACCCTTGCCATGGGGACCGGCGCCGTCGAGCCCGGGCCTCCTGTCGCGTCTCGCACCGCATGCCTCCGTCGACCAGCGATCTCCGGAACTACTTCGGTGCCACCACCCGGGCGCGGGATCCGAACGCCTCGATCCAGTTCCTGCGTGAGCATCCCGGTGCTCTCGAGGACTTCGACGCGGTCTTCGCGGAGCCCGGCTTCGACGAGCTGCCGACGCGGATCGGCCGCTTCGAGCTCCGTTCGATCCTCGGGCGTGGCGGGATGGCGGTGGTGGTGCGCGCCTTCGATACCGAGCGGGGTGGCGACGTCGCACTGAAGCTGGCCCGGATCCACCAGGAGCGCAGCGTCCAGGCGCTGCGCGAGGAATCTCGGGGGCTGGCGCGGGTCGACCACCCTCACGTCGTCCGCGTGCACTCCTTCGGCGAGGTCGACGGCTTCTGCTGGATGGCGATGGAACTCGTGCAGGGTCGCTCGCTAGCCGGCTGGATCGCCGAGGCCCAGGTCGTCGGCGCGCGGCGGCGGTTCCGCGCGCCTCGACTGGAGCCCCGGCGTCTGGCAACGGTGCTGCGCTGGACCGCCGAGTTGGCGAGCGGTCTCGCAGCCGTTCACGCCGCCGGTCTGGTGCACCGCGACATCAAGCCGTCGAACGTGATGATCCGCGAAGACGGCAGCGCGTGCCTGATCGACTTCGGTCTCGTCCAGGACGAGGGGGTGGCCTCGTGGAGCACCCGGGTCCTGGAGGGGACGCTGCCCTACATGAGCCCGGAGCAGACCCTGGGCGGTCTCCTCGCCGTCGACCGTGGCAGCGACGTCTACGCGTTGGCGGCCACGATGTACGAGGCGCTCTGCGGTCGGCGCACGGTCGACGTGAAGGAGCGGGACCAGCTCCTGGTATCGATCGCGTTCGGCGAGGTGCCGGAGATGTCGCGGTGGGTGCGGGGTGTGCCGGTGGCGGTGCGGGCGATCTTCGCGCGGGCTCTGCTCAAGGATCGGACCCGCCGCTATCCGGATGCCGAGCAACTCGTCGAGGATCTCCAGGCCCATCTCGCGGGCCGGCCGACCGTGCACGCACGGCCGGCGCTGGGTGGGCGACTGCGGGAGTTCTGCCGGCGGCGGGCCGGTCTGGTCGCGGCCGGTGTCGCGGTCGTCGGCTTCGCGGCGCTGTTCTGGGGGCGCACCGCGTGGCTGCATGCCGAGGCGCGAGGCGAGCTGTTGGCCGCGGTCGAGGACCGCTTCGGGGCGCAGGAACGACGGGACGGACTGGAACTCCTGGCGACCGGCCTCGAAGAGTTCGGCGGAGATGCCGGGTTCGTCTCCTGGTGCGCGGAGAACCGCGTCGCCCTGCTCGACCACGCCACCTCGGTCATCCTGGGCGAGCTGGGCCCGCGAGTGCGCGAACTCGAAGCACGGACCGACTTCGCCAGTCTCGATGCGCTCGCCGCCTACCTCTGCGAACTGCCCGGCAACCAGGCATTCACGTTCCTGGTGGTCCTGCTGGACTACTACCGCAACGGCGCGGAGTCCGCGCTCGGGCTCCTCGACCAGCGGCGCGGCGACGGCCCACCGGAACTCCTGGTCCTGGACCTGGAGTGTCTGCTGCACGCGGTGGTCGGCGACCAAGAGGCCTACCTGCGCTGCGCGCGGTCGCTGGAGGGGATCTCGGCCTCGGCGCTGCGGCTCGACGAGCTGTTGTTCCGTGCGACGCGGCTCATCGTCGCCGTGGGGCGGGCGCGGTCCGATCCGGGGTTCGTGGTCGGTTCGACCGACGGGCTGTTGGAGGAGGCCGAGCTGGTGCTTCGGCTGTTCGACAGGGTGGGCAGTCCCAGCCTGCTGAGCAGCGCGCTGGGGGCGCTCGTCGCGATGGAGCGAGGCGACTACGGATCTGCCGCAGGCCGGCTCGACGCGTTGGTTTCCGAGATCGGAACTCCGCCGCCCTGGATCGGCCTCTACCACGTCCTCGGCGCCGCGCTCCACGCCGATGGGATCCCGGTCGATCCGCTGGCGGCGCTCCTCGCCAGGTATCCGGAGCAGCGGCTGCAGCTCGCGTGGTGGCTCGCGGGTCAGTGCGCCTCGTTCGGTCGACCTGCCTTGGCGGTCGACCTGGTGCTCGCCGAGCCGGGGCTGGTGCCTCGCGGCGCCGTGGAGATCCGACAGTTGGCTGCGTGGGGGGCACGGTTGGCCGGCGACGAGGACTGGGTGCGCGCCGACCTCGCCCTGGAACGGATCCTGGAGATCGGTTCCCAGCGGGCCCGATCGGCCGAACTCCGACCGCTGGTCGGATCGCTGTTGGGGTTCTGGATCTGGACCGGCGTGCGGCACCTCGACCGAGAGGTTGCCACGGGACGTCCGGCTCCCGCGGAGTTCGTTCGCGGCTTCCTGGCGATGCTCGATGCGCGTCTGGTCCTCGCGCGCGACTTCACGAGTGCCGCCGCGACGGAGGGCGAAGGAGGAGTGGTCGACGACCTCGCCCTCGCCGCCGGCGAGGTGGCGGTCGCCGTCTGCGGCCGTCGGTTGGCGGGTGACGCACCGCACGCGGTCGGCGAACTCGACGAGGCCGTCGTGCACTTCGAGGTGGTCGCCGACTCTGTCGTCGGCGCGGAGCCGCGGCGCGAGGCGGAGGTCGCTGGCGCCCGAGAGGTGATCGCGCGGCTGCTTCGCTGGGCTTTGCGCGACGGCTGATCGTGCAGTCTCAGAGCCTGCGACCGGGTCGAGTATCAGGCTCCGAGCCCCATGGCCCGCCGTGGGACGCGCGCGCCTCAGCGATCCCGCGGATCGGGCGCGGTCTTCGGGTCGACCAGGCCGCGACGGTTCGGTCCCTCCGGAGTGCCGGGTCGCGGCTTCACCGGCGAGGTCTCCAGCTCCTGCAGCAGGTGGCGCACCGCCGCCTCGAGCGTCGGCTCGCGGCCGGCCTGGATCTGTGTGGGATCGTCGAAGACCTCCATGTCGGGCGCCACGCCGAAGGCCTCGACGTCCCACTCGCCGTCGGTGTTGACGAACGCGAAGTTCGGCACCGCCAGGCCGCCGCCGTCGACCAGCCGCGGCGTGCCCGAGTAGCCGACCAGGCCGCCCCAGGTGCGCTGGCCGATCAGCTTGCCGAGGCCGAGCTTACGGAAGTAGTACGGGAACGCGTCGCCGCCCGACGACGAGTAGCCGTTGATCAGCATCGTCATCGGACCGTCGAAGGCGTACTGCGGCGTCGGGCCCAGCGCCTGATGGCGGCGCGCCCAGTAGTTGAGCAGCGGCTGCGCCAGCTCCATCGCCATGTCGACCGGCACGAAGCCGCCGCCGTTGTAGCGGTCGTCGATGATCATCGCGTCCTTCACCAACGCCTGGGAACGCCAGCCCTCGAACAGCTCGCGGTGACCGGGCACCGCGGTGTTCGGGCAGTGGATGTAGCCGATGCGGCCGCCGGACAGCTCGTCGACGATCCGTCGGTTGCGGTTCACCCAGGTGAGGTATCGCAGCGGCTGGTCGCCGCTGCCGGTGCGCACCACCGCCTTGCGAGCGCCGAAGGTCGACGGCCGGTCGTGGACCAGCAGCTCGACGTGGCGGCCGGCCTTGCCGACCAGCAGGCGGTAGGGGTTGTCGCTGGCGTGGAGTTCCTCGCCGTCGATCGCCAGCAGGTAGTCGCCGACCGCGACGTCGACACCGGGTTCGGTCAGGGGGCTCCGGGTCTCCTCGTTCCAGTTCTCGCCGTCGAAGATCCGCGCGATGCGGTAGCGGCCATCGACCATCTCGAACTCGCAGCCGAGCGTGCCGACGTCGATCCGGTCCACCGCCGGGGTCTCGCCGGGCTGCACGTAGGTGTGCCCGCAGTTGAGCTCGCCGATGAGTTCACCGATCAGGAAGTCGAGGTCGCTGCGGTGGGCGATGTGCGGCACCAGCGGCAGGTACTTGGCGCGCATCGCCTCCCAGTCCACGCCGTGCATGTTCGGGTCGTAGAACCAGTCGCGCATGATGCGCCACGCGTCGGTGTACATCTGCGTCCACTCGGTCGGCGGCAGGACGCGCAGCGACAGGCCGTCGAGGTCGACCTCGCCTGTGCCGGCACGCTGCCCGGGCGTGCTGCCGGCGAGCGCCAGCGTCGAACCGGAGCGGTAGAGCATCTTCTTGCGATCCGGAGTCATGCTGATCGCGCGCACCCCCGGCAGCACCTCGCTCGACTTGCGGCTGTCGAGGTCGTAGCGGTGCAGGCCGCCGCCGCCGAAGTGCAGGAAGCCGTCGTCCATGCCGATCAGCGCGAAGTAGCGGCCCGACGGCAGCGGCAGGGTGACGATGCGCTGCTGGATGCCGTCGAGGTCGATCTCGAGTTCCTCGGCCTCGTCCTTCGACTCGGTGGCCGGCGGCGAGCCGAGCGCCATGTTCGGCTCGGCGTCGTCGCGGAACGCCAGTGGGTGCTCGACGTCGTCGCGCAGCAGCACCGCGTAGACCCGGTTCTCGAACTCGTGGTCACCGTAGACGTAGTCGCGTGCCGAGCTGAAGTACAGGTAGCGACCCTTGCGGTCGAAGGTCGGCGCCGAGTCGTCCCACTCGTCGTCGGTGATCTGCACCGGCGCGTCGTCGCCGTCGGCCGCCACCAGCCAGATCGCGCCGTGGCCGTTGTCGCTCTGCTTGACGTAGGTCAGCCAGGTGCCGCAGGCCGACCACTGCACGCCGCCGATCCGCTCGTCGTCCTGGTCGAGGACGTTGACCTCGCGGGTCGTCGCGTCGACGGTCCACAGCCGGTTGCTGCTGTCGGTGACGACCAGCAGATCACTCTTCGGCGCCCAGGTGTGGTCGAGGATCCAGGCACCCGTGCCGGTGGTGAGCCGGGTCTCCTGGCCGAAGCCGAAGCTCCGCACGAACAGCTCCTGCTCGAGGCCGTGCTCGGCGACGTAGGCGAGGCGAGTGCCGTCGGGCGACCACTCCGGATCGCGCTCGCGGCGCCCCGGCGTGTTGGTGAGATTGCGGATCTCGCCGTGCTCGACCGGCACCGAGAACAGCTCGCCGCGGAACTCCAGCACCGTGCGCTTCGCCGACGGCGACAGCGTGAAGTCGCCGAAGGCGCGCTCGCCTTCGTGCACCACCGGCCGGGTCCAGGGCCGGTCGTCGGCCAGCGTGATGTCGAGGCGGGTGACCTCCTCGGTCGCGGTGTCGAGCAGGTGGACGGATCCGCCGCACTCGAAGGCGATGCCGCCCTCACCGCGGGCGGGGAACAGCACGTCGAAGTCGGTGAAGCGGGTGACCTGCCGCTCGGCACCGCTCGCCAGCTCGTGGCACCAGATGTTCAGCGTGCCGTCCGCACGGTCCGACGTGAAGTAGACCCGGTCGCCGACCCACATCGGCCAGTTGTCGGTGCCCTCGAAGGTCGTCAGCCGGGTGACCTTGTTGCCGGTCAGGTCGTAGGTCCACACGTCCTGCGCGCGGCCGGCGGTGTAGCGCTTCCAGGTCCGCCATTCGCGGCTGATGATGTTGTAGGCGAGCTTGCTGCCGTCGGGGCTGAACGTCGCTGGGCCGCCCTCGGGGACCTGCAGCGGCTCGGGCATGCCCTTGCCGTCCACCGCGACCAGCTCGTAGCGCGCGACGCGCTGGCCGTACGGCGTGCGGTTGGCCTTCACCAGGATGTGCCGGCCGTCCGGGGTCCAGTCGTACGGCAGCATGTCGTAGCCGCCGCGCGGCGGCATCGGACCGACGTCGGGCTGGAAGGTCAGCTGGCGCGGCGCACCACCCTCGAATGGCACGACGTAGATCTGCCGGGTGCCGGCGTACTCGCCGGAGAACGCCACCAGCGAGCCGTCGGGGGAGATCCGCGGGAAGACCTCGAGGCCCTCGTCGTAGCTGGTGAGCCGGCGGGCGCGCAGGTCGTCCTTGGTCGCGACCCAGATGTCGCCGCCCTTCACGAAGGCGATGCGGTCGCCCTGGACGTGGGGGTAGCGCAGCAGGCGGGCGCCGTCGGCCGGGTCGGTGGTCGACTGCGAGGACAGGACCGAGGTCGCGACGCACAGCGCCGCGGCGAGGGAGGGGAGGGGTCGGAGCATGGCTTGATCGGGCCGGTTGAGCCGCGAGTGGGGCTCCTACGGATACCCGGAAAGCCCTGCGAAGGCCCGGCGCGTGGACAATTCGGTGCCCCTCCGCGCGGCTCGCACGACGGGCCCCGAAGGCCCGACCGAGTCTGCGAGACCGATCCGGTTGCAGGCTCAGTCCGCGCCGTTGCGCGGACCCGGGCCGCGGCCGGGAAGTCCGCTCGCGCCCGCTGCGTCGGGCGCACTGGCCGGGACGGCTGGTCCGGGGACCTCGCCTCGGATGTGCAGCGACATGGGCGTGGCGTCGGCGCGGACCTCGAACTCCAAGTCCGCATCGGCAGCCGTAACGAAGCCGTCGAAGTCCAACCGGTAGGTACCGACGCCGAGGGGGCCGAGCGACCAGGTGGCGTTGCCGCTGGCGCGGTCGACCATCTGGGTGGGGGCCGCCCCGCGTGGGGCGAGCCAGTCGGGAGCGTCGAGGCGGGCCAACTGCGGCGTCACCGCGCGCCAGCGTGCTGCGTCCGCGCTGCCGGGCAGGCTCGGTGCGAACCCGATCTCGAGCGGCACGCGCCGCAGCGTCGCGTTCAGCCGCGCCGCGGTCTCGCCGTCGGCCAGCGGAGTGGCGGTGAGCCAACGGGTGCGTGCGGGTGCGTCGGCAGCGAGCAGGACGACCGAGAGTGGGCCGTACGGCAGGCCGGAGAATTCGAGGGAGGCGGTCGAGCCGCCGGCATTCGTTGCCAACGGACGACGCTCCAACGGCTGGCCGTCGGCGGCCAGGATCGCCACCTCCAGCGCAGCCGCGTCGGCGGCGAGGCCCGCGACTTCGACCGTCACCGTCCGTTCGCCGCTGCGCTCCGGCAGGCCGACGGAGCCGCCGCGCGCGGATTGCGCCTCGACCACGCGGGCACCTCGAGCTTCGGGGAAGGCCGGATAGCCGCCGAAGGCCAGCTCGGTGTTTCGCGGCGCGGGCGGGTCCAAGATTCCCTCCGCGGTAGGACCGGGCGGCCAGGTCCACGCCGACAGCAGCGCGTAGCCGGCGACGGCGGCCAGCAGCGTGACGGCGAGCAGGACGGCGATGTAGCTGAGGATGCGGATGGCGGCACTCCGGGCACGGTCCTACTCCAGGATGCCGCGGGACCGTTCCGTGGCAACCTCCTCGGGCCCGGCTTCCCACGACGGGATCGCCGCACTTGCCCTCGATCCGATCGCGTCCGATCCTCCGCCTCGAAGGGCGGGTGACCCCCCGCTGCGATTCCCGATGACAGCGCTGTTCGAACAGGTGGTCTCCCTCTGCGAGCGCCAGGGCATGAACCTGGTCGGCAGCGTCGCGGCCGCGGAGTTCGACGCCACCCAGCCGAGCTGTCGGCGGGCGAAGGTCCATCTGCCGGACGCCGATACGGTCCTACTGCTCGGCACCGGTGGGCGCGGCGGTTGGGAGGCGGTGACCGCGGCGCATGGCGGCTCGCTCGGCAGTCCGCGCCGCGGCCACCACCCGATCGACGACTGGGGGGCGGGGATCGGCGAGCAGGTGCTGGCGCTGTTGGCACAGCACGGCGTCGAGGGTTGCGCGGTCCGTCCCGACGATCCGCACACCCTCAACTTCCGCCAGCTCGCCGAGGCCGCGGGACTCGGCACCATCTCGCCGGTCATCGGCCACCTGCTGCATCCGGTCTACGGACCGTGGGTGTCGCTGCGCCTCGCACTGGTGCTGCGCGGCGATCCGTTCGAAGGCCAGCACGCCAGCGCGCTGACCGACTTCGAACCGTGCAACACCTGCAAGCGGCCCTGCGTCTCGGCCTGCCCGGCCGACGTCTACCGCGGCTACCGCGCCGAGCTGGAGCGCTGCGGCACGCATCGCGTGGAGGGCGGCTGCACGACCGGCTGTGCGACGTTGCGCGCTTGCCCGGTGGGGGCGGAGCATCGCTACGGGGCGGAGGAGGAGGCCTGGCGGCAAGCCTACTCGATGATGCGGATCCGGAGGTGGGTCGGCGCGGGGGGCTGGCGCTTCGTGCCGGAGTGGCTGCGGCGGCGGATCTGATGGCAGGGCACACGCCCAGATGGCCCGTTCCCCGCTCGGACGACGCGCGTCGGTGGTTAGCCAGCGTTGCCGCGGGTCTGCTGCTGGGTGCGCTGTTCGGGGGCGTGTTCGGCTACCGCGACATCGTGGAGCACGACCTCGTGTGGATGTGTCCAGACCTGTTCTGGCTGTTCGTCGCGACCTTCGCGGCCGGTGGTGGAGGACTCGGCTTCCTGGTCTACCAGGGCTACTTCTTCCTCCGAGACACTGATTGACTCCTCCCGAGAATCTGCGCTGGGAGCGCTGATTCTCGGGAGGAGTCGATCCAAAGAACGTCGTTGAACCCGCCTCTTGCTCTTCCAGCGCTGCCTTTCTCCACCCGCTTGTTCCCATTGGGAGGTACCTTTGTGTCCAGACCCTTCGGGGCCGATTGCCCAGCGGGGGCTCCCGACTATTCAGTCGATGCGTTCGGGATGAGTGATTGCCCGGATCGCATGAATCCGCCCAACGCTCTCGGTGAGGGGTGCCGATTCGACCTGGAGTCCGTCGAAGAAGGCGAGCGCAACCTTCAGACGTTCCTGTTGATTCCGGCGGAGACCGTGCTGATTCCTGCAGCTGGCCAAGCGGGAGCGACTCCGAAACCTGAAGGCAGGGAGTCGCGGGAGCGCCTCGATCGTGCTGCGCGGGGGAGTCGATGATCGTCATGCGGGTTGCGTGGGCCGCCAGTCTTGCGGCCATCGTGCTGTGCATGCCTTGCCAGGCTCCGGCTCAGGCACTCTGGTCATCCCAGCGTGGTTGGTTCCTGCCGGCATGGCGATTCGATGGGTTCAACCTGCCAGCGTTGGCGGACCTCGATGGCGATGGGTATCTCGATGTCGCTGCCTCCTACGGACGCGCGCTCGGTGTTCTCTGGGGTCACAGCGACGGGAACCCAGGGTCGGTTGCTCTGCTGCCCGCGCCCAGCAATGGGGTCGTTTGGAACGCGGTGGCTGGCGATGTGAACGCCGACGGCCTTCCGGATCTCGTGGCTGCGTTCTGGCCCAATGGAGGCCCCGGCGGTGCCTTGGTCTTCGTCAACCAAGGTGGACGGCAGTTCCAGCTCGATCAGGCGAATCGATTGCAGATGCCGGCCAGCACCCGCTCGGAGGCTGCCGCTCTGTTGGACTTCGACCACGACGGGGACCTCGACGCACTGCTTGCGGTGTACTCCGGCCAGGACCTGCTGTTCGAGAATGATGGGAACGGCTACTTCACCGATGTGACGGCGACGCACATGTCTTCCGTTTCCTTGCCTTCGGTGGCCTACCTGGTCGTCGATCTCGACCGGGACGGCTGGGAGGACGTGGTCGTGGCGGCCGGCGGCTACTCGGCCGCACAAAACGTGATCTACTGGAACGATGCGGGTGTCCTGAGAGATGCGGGATCCCCCTGTGTCAGGCTAGTTGTCGCTCCAAGTGACCGGAGGACCGAGGGGCCCCTGACGATGCGAAGCATCGGTAGGGCTCGGTCCGATTGCCCGCCCATCGGGCGGGCAGCCCCCCATGGGGGGC
>JAUILN010000022.1 GCA_030432695.1 bacterium
CGGCATCGAGGGCCGCCGGCGGTCAGGTCGCCGTCAGCGACGTGCTACGCGATCTTGGCTTCACTCCGCCGGGAGAAAACCGCGGGTCGTGATCGAAGGCCCGCGCTTCTTGGTGATCGCCAACACTTCCGGCAGTCATCGAGTCGGAGGGCATGATCCGTCATGCGTGTCTGTCCGCGGACGATGCATTGTTGGCCTACCTGTCGGGTCTGCGTGTCCTGGTCCGGGATGCCGGGAGCCTCGAGCTCCTGCATTCCGCGGAGCCCGACGAGCAGTCGCTCCTCGGCGGCGACACGACCGGAGGACTGGGGATCCAGGACGCGGCGGAAGGACGGCGGCTGATCCGGGTGACGCAAGGCGGCGGTGGCATCGCATCGCAACTCCTGGTTTGGAGCCTCGGGCCCGGAACCGGTGAATTGCTCGGGGCACCGGCCTGGCGCATGGACTTGACGGCCTGGTCCCGGCGTCGGCCGTACGTGCGTTCCGTCGCCGTCCAGCGCCGCGGACGCCTGGTGGCGCTCGGGGGAGCGGACGGCAGGGTTCGGCTGGTCGACCTGGGTGTTCGAGACGTCGTGCAGGAGCTGGTCCCGGGAAGCGGTCGAGCCATCGAATCGCTGGAGTTCTCCCCGGAAGGCGATGTGTTGCTCGCGGGTGATGATCAGACGCTGTGGATCGTCGCGCCGACGGCGGATCGCTGGATCGCCCGAGAGCTGGTCTCCGGAGACCGCGTGGCGCATGCGACGATCTCCCGGACCGACGAGGGGCTGCGGGTGGCCTATGCGACTGGCGACGGCCGTGCATTGATGGTCGATCTCTCGGGGCGCAAGCTCGCCGAGTTCTGTGACTTCTACGGCGAGCGGTCGGTCACTGCGCGCGCGGTGCCGAGCGGTCGGGAGCTGCTCGTCTCCCAGAGCGACGGCCGGCTCGTGCTCTGGTCGCTGGACCCCGAGCGGGTTCGCGCGTTGGCCGTGCAGCAATGGCGTCGCGACTTGTTGGGGAGCGAGGTCCGGATCCTCGATGGTCTGCTCGGGGAGATCGGTCTTCCGCCCTTCGACTCGAGCCGGTGGAGCGGCGTCCGTCGCCGATGAATGGTCGGTGATCCTGCCGGGGAAGGCGGCTTCCGGAAGGAGTGGATCCAGACAACCCGGTCAGCGCGGCCGAGTGCCTCGGGGGGTGGCGAGCGCAGCGAGTCGCACCCATTCCCTCGTGGCGGGAGGTTGCGCTCAGATTTCTCGGCACGTTCCCGAGACGTCGGCGGGCTCCTGGGTTTCACGGCCGTGGGCGAGCCGGCCGGACTTCCCGGCGGTTCCCTCCGACGATCAGGAAGAAGGTCTGATGAACACCCTCACCCACTTGATGGTGGGCACGCTTGCTGTTGCCGCCGTCGCGCAGAGCCCCTGTAATGCTCCTCGCAGCCTCGATATGCCGAGGGGGCTCGTGACTCCCAACTACGGCGCCGCGCCGGGGCAGAACGACTCGGCGAATCCTCCGGTTGCCCAGGACCTGCCAGCGGGCTACCGCGGCACATTGACGGTCGCCGACTTCACCGCCGAGATCGATCTGCTCGTCGATCGCATCGATTTCCGGCTCGAAGACGACGGGCTGATCAACTGGAGTGACAACATCGGGATGGGCGACGGCCCAGGACTGCGAGGCTACACGGCAGCGGTGAACGTGTACAAGTCGCCGGACACCTGGTCGAATGCCAGCCTGGTCGACCCGCCGTCGCCCGCCACGGGTTGGACCCAGGTTGCCTCCGGGACCCTGACGGTGGGTTTGAACGGTGGTCCGTCGATCACGCTGTTCGCACAGCCGTTCACGATCCCGGCTGGAACCAACGGTTTCGCGTTCGAGCTCGAGCCGGTTCGTGAGCGCGCCCCCCATATCACCTACGCGGATCCTCCCTATGCGCTGCATCCGAACTTGATGGTGGATCGCTTCGCGCCGGGACTTCCGGTGTCGGCGAGCAACCAGTTCCTACGGATCGACAATCCGGAGTGGACGCGGGAGGCGTTCGTGGCCCTCACCGGTCCTGCGCTGAAGAGCATGGTGTACACCGTGCATTACCGGATCCCGGGCAACGCGGCCTGGTCGAGCCAGCTCGGCGCCGGTTGCTACAGCCGTCCTCGGGCCTTCTACGAGTTGTTCGAGGGCGACTTCGACCTGTCTCGGTCGACGATCGGATTGGAGTTGGTCGGGGACGGCTACCGGGTGTCGGCTGGCGGCGCGGGCATCGTCGCGCCCTCCAGTCCGCCCTTGGCCGATGCCGGTGGGGGGAGCTTGGGTGATGACGACCGCACCGGAGTTCTCGATCTCGGGTTCTCGTTTCCCTTCCCGGGTGGCTCGACGAGCCAGGTGATCGCGACGACCAACGGCTGCGTCTTCATGGATCTCGCGAACAGCGGCCTCCAGCGCACCGTCTTCGACGAGTTCGGCCTCTACGGATTCCTCGCGGGTCAGCCGATGCACGCGCCACTGTGGTTCGACTTCGATCCCACGTTGGGTGGCGCGATGCACTTCGAGGCCGATCTGGCCGCGCCGGTTCCCATGGCGCGCATCACCTGGCTCGACATGGCCGAGTGGCGAACTCCGGGTTCTTCGAACACCCTGCAGTGCGCCTTCTACGCCGACGGTCGCGTCGAGTACCGCTACGGCGACTTCGCGATCAGGAGGGCGCTCGGCTTGCTGGGCTTCTCGCCAGGTCGCACGGACATCGATCCGGGGGAGTACGACGTCTCCGCGCGCATGCCCTTCGAGGCTGGCGACGGCACGCGCGCACCGGGCCTGTCGCTCGATGCGCGCCCGATCCTCGGTTCGACCATCGGTCTCGACGTTCGTGACGTGCCGGCCGGGGCTCCCGGTTTCGTCCTGCTCGGCTTGCCGGGGCCGGTCAGGGATCTGTGGAGGGTCGGGATGCCGGGTTGTGTGCAGCAGATCGTCCCGTTCGACGCCATGGCGCTACCGGCTCATGGCGGCGTCGTGGTCATCCCGCTGGCGTTGCCGGCCGATGCCTCGTTGGTGGATGTGCGGGTCGCGGCACAATGCGTCCTCGAGTCGCCGCAGAACGTCGCCGGGTTGATCGTCTCGGGCGGCGTGTGCTTGCGGCTCGGCTCCCTGTGAGAGTTCGCGGTGCAGCCTGCTCGGGTCGTCAACCCGAATTCGTCGAGCCTCTGGAGAAGGCCGTCAGCGACCTGCGGACTCCTTCCCGAAGCTCCGTGCTCGGCATCCCCTGGAACGCCCGCTGCACCGCGCTCTCGTCGAGGTCGCAGACGAACGGGCTCGGGGCGGCGTCGTCTGCCAGGCCGAGGTCGACCTTGTCGGCGTGGCCCATCTCCGCGGCGACCTGCCGGATCGTGTCCAGAAAGGTCGTCACCTCGAAGGTGCGGCCACGGATGTTGAAGGCGCCGTAGCCTTCGAAGGCCTGGACCGCGACCTGGGCGAAGTGGGCGCCGACGTCCTCGACATAGTGGTAGTTCTCGCGGCCGCCATAGGGCATGCGGAAGGGGTGCGGCGTGCCCTCGACGATGCCGGCGGCGACGGCCTTCAGCGCGCTGGTGCCCGCCGAGGTGAGTCCCTTGTCGCGGCCGGGGCCGTAGGTGGTGTTCAGCCGCAGGCAGACGGTGGCGATGCCGGAGCGCTCGGCGAACTGCTTGCACAGGTGCTCGCCGGCGGTCTTCCACACGCCGTACAGGTTCGGCGGCGCGAGTTCGTCGGTCTCCGACACGAGGTCGCCCGGATAGCGACTGCGCAGGCCGTAGACCGCTGCGGAGCTGGCGAACACGAAGCGCGACAGGGTGCCGACCTGCTCTGCGGCCTGCAGCAGGTGCAGGGTGCCGCCGACGTTGACCTGCATGCCCCACTCGGGGTTCTGCTGGCAGTCGGGGCTCTGCAGCGCGCCGAGGTGGACGATCTGGGTCGGTCGGGCTGCCGCGATGGTCTCGAACACCGCGTCGCGGGCCGAGACGTCGAGCTTCACGTAGGTGAGCCGCGGATCGTCGAGGTCGTGGATCCACAGGTCGAGCGAGCCGCGGCCGCCGGAGCTGGTGGCGATGGTGATCCGCTGCGCGCCGAGGGCGAGCAGATCACGGACGGTCACCGAGCCGATGCAGCCGGTGCCGCCGGTGACGAGGACGTGGTCGAGGGTCAATGCTGCTCCGCCTTCGCCTTCAGACCGCGTTGATCGCCAGCACCGCCTTGGTGGTGCGGGCCGCCATCGAATCGTCCATCGCCTCGATCACCTGCTCGAAGCTGTAGAGCTGCGCGTAGGGATCGGCGTCGAAGATGCCGCGTTGGATGAGGAGCATCGCATTGAGGAAGTCTTCGCGGCTCGAGCCCATCACGCCGACCATGTTCTGGCCGGTGCGGGTGAACTGGGTCGCCTCGAAGGTCACCGGGGCGGGGTAGGTGGCGATCACGCAGATCGTGCCCTCGGGGTGGACCGAGAGGCCGGCGGTGCCGAGCGCCGGCGGTGCGCCGGAGCACTCCAGCAGCACGTCGACCAGACCGTTCTCGAAGTCGTCGCCGAAGCGGGTGCCGTCGAGCGCCTCGACGCCGTCCCTCAGGACCTCGTGCAGCGGCTTGTCGGGGCCGACCACGATCGGCGTGAAGCCGCGTTCCTCGGCCAGCTTCAGCCGCACGTTGCGGTCGCGCTCGATGCCGGTGATCGCGACCCGCGCACCGGCCGACTTGGCCAGCTCGGCGGCCATCAGGCCCATGATCCCGCAGCCGGTCACCACCACGTCGTCACCGGGGCGGATCGTGCACTTGCGCAGCACGCCCTGGGCGACCACCGACAGCGGCTCGACCAAGGCACCCTGCATCGCGCTCAATCCCTCGCGCAGCGGCACGCAGCGGTCGGCCTCGAGGACCATCCGCTGGGCCAGCGCGCCGTCGCGGTGGAAGCCGAGGATCTGCTTCCGCGGGCAGTAGTTCCAGCGGCCGCGCCGGCAGCCACGGCACCGCGGGTCGCCGCAGCCGCGCTGCGGGATCGGCGTGACCACGTCGCCGAGCTGCAGGCCGGCGTAGCCCTCGGTGCCGGGGCCGAACGCGACCACCCGTGCGCTGCACTCGTGGCCGATGGTGCGCGGGCGTGCGACCCACGAGAAGTTGCTCTTGCCGAGGCTCGCGCTGTTGTCGGAACCGCAGACGCCGACGAACAGCGGTTCGGTGACGATCTCGCCGGGGCCGGGCTCGGCCAGCGCGACCTCCTCGACCGCGAGGTTGCGGGTCAGCGATCCCTTGGGATCCAGCGGGTCGATCTTCTCGGAGCCGTTGAGGCGGAGAGCGGTGATGGTCTCGGTCACGGGAGTGGGGTCCTGGGCCACATCAGGCCGGCAGGTCAGTCGGCGGGGATGTCGTTTGCGGGGTTGCCTTCGAACCACAGGCGGTTCTTCAGCGGTGCGGCGCGGGTGAGCAGTTCGTCGAGCAATCCGTCGGGGATCGGCTTCGACAGCGCCGCCAGGTTGGCTGCGAGCTCGGCGCGGGTCGCCATGCCGACGATCGTGGTCGCCGGGCCGGGCTGCTCCACAGCGTAGCGGATCGCGACCGAAGCGAGATCGGTGCCGTGTTCGCGGCACAGCCTGGCCATCCCGGGCACCGCGGCGATCACCTCGGGCGGGCTGCGATGCCAGGAGGGGGGCGGGTTGTCGGTCAACAGCCCCTGCAACAGCGGCGAGGCGCTCATCAGGCCGAAGCGGCGTGCCTCGGCCAGCGGGACGAGCACGCTCTGCAACTCGTCCTCCAGCAGGTTGCAGTGGGCCCAACTCAGCAGGGTGTCGATCTCCGCTCGCTCGGCCAGGAGCCGCAGGTAGCGGACCGGCAGGCCGGTGATGCCGACGAACCGCACCTTGCCCTGCTCCTTCAGCCGCTGCGCCGCGGGGAGCGCCTCGTTCAGGACCTGCTCGCGGGTTCCGAACTCCACGTCGTGGATCTGGAACACGTCGATCCGGTCGGTGCGCAGGCGGCGCAGAGACTCCTCGCAGCTGGCGAAGACCCGTTCGGCGGAGAAGTCGAAGTCCTCGAAGGTGTCGCGGCAGCACTTGGTGGCCAGCACGACCTCGTCGCGACGGCCTTCCAGAGCTTCGCCCAGCCGCTCCTCCGACATGCCGAAGCCGTAGAGCGGCGCGGTGTCGAAGTAGTTGATCCCGGCGTCGATCGCGGCGTGGACGGTGGCCCGTCCCTCCGCCGGATCGATCTCCTGGTAGATGTTGCCGAGCGAGGCGGCGCCGAAGCCGAGCTTCGAGATCTCGAGGCCGGTCCGGCCGAGGGGGCGGCGTTCCATGCGGGAATCAGACGCGATTCTGCACCGCGTGCCAGCTGCCGTCCTTGCCCGACGCCAGCACCGCCTCGCAGATCTCCTGGGTCTCCTGCGCGTCGCGGAAGGTCGGGCCGACCGGCTCGCCCTTGGCGATGCCCTCGAGGAAGTCGGCGACCTGGTGGACGAAGCTGTGCTCGTAGCCGATCTGCAGACCGGGCACCCACCACTTGTCCATGTATGGCATGTCGCCGTCGGTCACGTGGATCGACCGCCAGCCGCGGGTCAGCGAGTCGTCGGAGTGGTCGAAGAAGCTGAGCCGGTGCAGGTCGTGCAGGTCCCAGGCGATCGACGCGTGCTCGCCGTTGATCTCGAAGGTGTAGAGGGCCTTGTGTCCACGCGCGTAGCGGGTCGACTCGAAGATGCCCAGGGAACCGTTGGAGAAGCGGCACAGGAACGCGCAGGCGTCGTCGATGCCGACCGGCTCGACCTTGCCGGTGAGGTTGTGGTGGCGCTCCTTCACGAAGGTCTCGGTCATCGCCGTGACCTTCTGGATGCCGCCGTTCAGCCAGATCGCGGTGTCGATGCAGTGCGCCAAGAGGTCGCCGGTCACGCCGCTGCCGGCCGCGCCGACGTCGAGGCGCCACAGCCCCGCACCGCCCTGCGGCAGGTCGGCCGAGATCGTCCAGTCCTGCAGGAAGTTGGCGCGGTAGTGGTAGATCCGGCCGAGCTTGCCCGAGTCGATGATCTGCTTGGCCAGCGTGACGGCCGGGACGCGGCGGTAGTTGTACCAGACCATGTTCGGCACCCCGGCCTTCTCGATCGCCTGGACCATCTCCGCGCCCTCGGCCGCGGTGCGCGCCAGCGGCTTCTCGCAGAGGATCATCTTGCCGGCCGCGGCGGCGGCCAGCGCGATCTCCTTGTGGGTGTCGTTCGGCGTGCAGACGTCGACCGCGTCGATGTCGTCGCGCTCGATCAGCTTGCGCCAGTCGGTCTCGTGGGACGCGTAGCCCCACTGCGAGGCGAAGGCCTTCACCGCGTCCTCGGTGCGCGCGCAGACCGCCTGCAGCACCGGTTCGTACTCGAGGTCGAAGAAGTTCGACACCTTGCGCCAGGCGTTGGAGTGGGCCCGGCCCATGAAGCCGGTGCCGATCATGCCGAGGCGGAGTTGCTGCTTGTCGTTGGCCATGATTCAGCTCCAGCCGTGCTGTTCGCGCACCTTGATCATCGCGGCGAGGATGTCGTTCCAGGTCTGCTGATCGGCCATGACCTTGTTGGGGAACATGCAGCCGTCCCAGCACAGGTGCTGGGTCGCCTTGGTCGGGTTGCCGTCGGCGTCACGCAGCCAGAAGCCGGCGTGGTGGGCGATGTCCAGCTTGCCGTTGGGGTCCTTCGGCAGGCAGTGGCGGCCGGTCTTGTCGTGCGAGCCGGAGCCGAACACCGTCGCGTCGTTCTGGGCGACGTGGAAGTCGAGGACCCACGGCCGCAGCGCTGCGGTCACCGTCGCCATCGCCTTGTCGAGTTCGCTCTTGTCCTGCCAGTCGTAACCGTCCGGCAGGATGCGGTCCTCGGGCGCGTTGTAGCCCATCGTGTAGAGCAGGGTGTGCGCCATGTCGGCCTGGAAGCCGACCACGCCGGGGCGGTTCACCATCTCGAGCAGTTCCACCATGCGCTTCCAGGAGTGCATGCCGCCCCAGCAGATCTCGCCTTCGGCGGCGAGCCGTTCGCCGTACTTCTCGGCGATGTCGGCGGCCTTCGAGAACGTCTCGGCGATGACCTTCTGGTTCTCCTCGGGCGCCTTGGACCAGTCCTCGACGCCGGTCGCCGAGTCGATCCGCACGATGCCGTACGGCCGGATGCCGATCTCGCGGAGCTTCTTGCCGATGCGGCAGGCCTTCTCGACCTGGGTCAGGAACTGCTGGCGCTCCTCCTCGCTGCCCATCGCGGAGCCACCGCCGGTCGGCGGCCAGACCGGCGCGACCAGCGAGCCGACCACCAGGCCGTGGGCCCGGATCTTCTCGGCCAGCGCCTCGAGATCTGCATCGGTCGAGTCGATCGACACGTGCGGGTCGCAGAGGAACAGGTCGATGCCGTCGAACTTGACGCCGTCCACCTCGGCGTTGGCCGTCCACTCGAGCATCTGGTCGAGCCCGATCGGCGGGTTCTCGGTGCCTTCTTCCTTGCCGACGAGGCCCGGCCAGGCGGCGTTGTGGAGTTTGGGGAAGGTGTTGGTCATGGTCTGTTCCCGGTGGGGAGGTGAACGGTCGGGTCGAGAGATCAACGGTCGGTGATGGCGGCGTCCCAGGTGCTCCGGATGAACCGGATACCCTCCCGCCACACGTCGTCCGGGGAGTCGAAGTAGTCGCGCCAGACGTGGATCGCGGCGGCGAAGTCGGGGTTGGCGCGCGAGAACGCCTCGATCGTCAGCCAGCCGGTGTAGCCGATCCCCTGCAGGGCCTCGAAGGTCTCGATGAAGCGGACCTGCCCGGAGCCCGGCGTGCCGCGGTCGTTCTCGCTGATGTGCACGTGACGGATCGTCGGGCCGACGGCGTGGATCGAGGCCGCGGGGTCCTTGACCTCGATGTGCGCGTGGTGCGTGTCGTAGAGCATCCCGAAGTTCGGGCGGTCGACCATCGCCGCCAGCCGGGCGGTGTCCTCGGGCGTGTTCACGAGGTAGCACTCGAAGCGGTTGAGGAACTCCGCCGCCAGCACCAGCTCGCCGCCGGCCAGGGCGTGGTCCGATGCCTCGGCCATGACCTCGGCGCTCCACGCGAACTCGTCCGCGGTCGGGCCGCGGCCGGCGAACACCTTGAAGGCCGAGTGGAACGGGCCGACCAGGGTCTCCGCGCCGAGCACGTAGCTCATGTCGATCGCCCAGCGCATCCGCTCGACGGCCTTGCGACGGACCGCCGGGTCGGGGCTGATCGGGTTGGCGTCTTCACCTGGTGCCGTGACGCTGGTGCAGCGCAGGCCGGCGGCGCGGATCGCCCGGGCGACCTCGCGGAAGTGCCCTTCGTCGCCCTGGCCGACCGGGATCTCGACCCCGTCGAAGCCGGCCGCGGCGAGTTGGTCGAAGATCGGGAAGTGCTCCGGGCCGACGTGGTCGGTCCATAGCAGCATGTTCATCCCGACGAGGGGCTTGTTTTCCGGCATGGTTGAGCGACGGCGCAGGGAGGGGAGCGTCGCGATTGCAGGGCCAGACGTCGTCCGGTGCAAGCACCCAGCCAGATCGCCTGCCGGGTGGCTACTTCGCCCCCGGCCTCGGGAACACGCCGACGCGTTCGGACCAGTCCTTCCAGGCACCGCCGAGTCGCTCGACCACCGCCGGGAATTCGTCGTTCAGCGGAGTGGTCTCGGTGCGGTCACGGAGCATGTCGTAGAGCTCCCAGGCCTCCGGGTGGTAGCCGTCGTTGCGGGCGACCTTCAGCGCGACCAGCTTCCAGCGGCCGTCGCGGACGAAGCCGTGCCCTTCGTGTTCGACGAACATCGGTCGGCTGCGCGCGAGGTCCTGACCGCGGAAGGCCGGGACCAGCGACACGCCCTCCATCGGCAGGATCGCGTTCCCGGCGAGTTCTGTCGGATAGGAGGTCTCGGCCAGTTCCACCAGCGTCGGCATCACGTCGAGGAGCTGGGCCGGCTGCGTCTCCCAGGCCTCGTGTGCGTCGATGCCGTTGGGCCAGTGCGCGAAGAACGGCGTGGCGACCCCGCCCTCGTGAGACCAGTGCTTGTAGCGGCGGAACGGCGTGTTCGACGCGTTGGCCCAGGCGCCGCCGTAGGCGATCATGTACCGGGCATTGCGCTGCTCGACATCCCGCACGTCGTGGTTGCCGAGGATCCCGCCCTCGGCGCAGGCTCCATTGTCCGACAGGAACAAGATCAGCGTGTCGTCGAGGATCCCGCGCTCGCGGAGGAAGGCGACCAGCTTGCCGACGTTCTGGTCGACGCGGTCGATCATCGCCGCGTAGATCGCCATCCGCAGGTCCATCTCGTCCTGCTGGTCCTCGTCGAGGCTGTCCCAGGCCGGCACCTTCGGATCGCGCTCGGTGAGCTGCCAGTCGGGGTCGATCAGGCCCAGCTCGATCTGCCGCGCGAGCCGGCGTTGGCGCAGCTCGTCCCAGCCGATGCGGTACTTGCCGCGGTACTTCGCGATGTCCTCCTCGTGGGCCTGGATCGGCCAGTGCGGAGCGTTGTAGGCGAGGTAGAGGAAGAACGGGTCGTCCTTGCGCGCGCCGTCCAGGTGCTCGCCGACGAAGCCGATGGCGTGGTCGGTGAACGCGTCGGTGGTGTAGAAGCGCCGTTCGGTGGTGCTCACGAGCCGCGTGATCGGTTCGTTGTCGGCGGTGATGCCTCGCGGGTGCTCGGGCGCGAAGTAGTTGAGCGCGCCGGGGACCACGCCCCAGAACCGGTCGAAGCCGCGCTGCAGCGGCCAGCGGTCCTGGTCGAGCATGCCGACGTGCCACTTGCCGGCCATGTAGGTGCCGTAACCCGCGGCGCCGAGCACCTCGGCGAGCGTGACGCACCTTCGGTTCAGGTAGCCCTGATAGGCCACGGGTTCGGCCGGCCGCGCCTCCTGCGGCGTCTCGGTCATGTGGCCGATGCCGGTCTGGTGCGGATGCAGGCCGGTCAGCAGCGACGCGCGGGTCGGGCAGCACCGCGCCGAGTTGTAGAACTGGGAGAATCGCACGCCGCCGGCAGCGAGGGCGTCGAGGTTGGGGGTTTCGATCTCGGAGCCGTAGCAGCCGATGTCGGAGAAGCCCATGTCGTCGACCATGATCAGGACGACGTGGGGGCGTTGCGTGATGGCGGAGCCGGTCGTCAGGAGTGTGGCGAGGACCGCCAGCTGGCGAGCGAGGGACATGCGCTCAGGTTCGGGGGGGTGTCTGGCCGGCGCAAGCCCGACCGCGGTTCACGGCCGGGATCACGACGGTCCGAGCACCCATGCTGCGATCAGCACCAGTGCGGCGAGTCCACGCACCACGGCGTGCAGGACGGTGGCCGGCAGGCGGAGCATGGCGTCGGCGCTGCGGTCGAATCGGGGGCGGCGGGTCGGGACGAGTTGGCGGAGCGGATTCATCGGTCGGTCCTCGGGCGTTGCGGGCTCGGTCGGACCGACTGACACTCGCGCGTCGTGCGCTGCGGTCCGTCGCCCTCGGCGTCCGGACCGCGCGCCGACTGCCACGTGCCGATCGAAAACCCGGCACGGCGTCAGCGGTCCGCGCGCTGCCGCCACAGTGCGGCGGCGTCCGGCTCTCCAGCCGTTTCGAGCGCGGTCGCCAGTCGTCCGGCGACCCGTCGCCGCGCCTCGAGGTGTTCGCCCGAGTCGTCGGAGAACTCCGCCCAGGCGGCCTCCAGATCCGCGACCCCCGCCGCGTGTTCGGCGAGGCCGAGGCGGGCGCGGCCGCGGCGTTCGAGGAAGCCGGCGCGGAACGCCTTCTCGGGCGAGTCCTCGGCGCAGGCGGAGAGACCCGCCGTGGCGGTCGACTCGGCCTCCCGGTACCCGCCCAGATCGAGCTGGGCGTCGGCCAGTTCGCGGATGGCCAGCAGCGTGCCCCGGTGGGTCGGGCCGAGTTCCACGCGGAGTCCGGGCAGCACCGCCACCAACAGGTCGCGCGCGTCCGCGGCCCGGTCGGCGCTGCGCAGGAACACCGCCCGCTTGACCGTTCCCACCAGGGTGTACTGGTGGTCGGCACCCATGTGCTCGAGGGCCAGCGCGCAGCCGCGTGTGAACAGGCGGTCGGCTTCGGCGACGTCGGCCTCGGTGCGGTCGTCCAGCTGGCCGAGCGCGGCGGCGTAGTTCACGAGGCCGATGATCAGGCTGGGATGTTCCTCGGGCAGGATCGTCCGCTTGGCGTCGAGCGCCTCGCGCAGCATCTCCGCGGCTTCCCGTCGGCGGCCCTGGCGGCCGAGAGCCTGCGCCAGGTTGTTGCGGGTGGCGAGCGTCTTGGGGTGGGTCGGCCCGAGCGATGCGAGATTGGCGGTGAGCGCCTGCTCGAGCAGGGTCACCGATTCGTCGCCCGTCGCGGACGCGGTGAGCATCGTCGCCAGGTTGTTGCGCGTTCGGGTCAGCTCGTCGGATCCCGCGGGGAGCACGGCCTCCTGGCGGGCGAGCAGGGCCCGCAGCCGTTCGACCGCCTCCGCGCTGTGCCCGGTGCGATCGAGCAACACCGCGACGGTCGACTCCGCCGCCCAGGTGACCGGGTCGTCGGGTCCGAGCACCCGCCGCGCATCGGCGCTGAGCTGCCGGCCGAGCTGCAGCGCGTCCGCCTTGCGGTCGGCCTGGGTCCAGGCGATCAGCAGGTTGCGGCGGCTCTGCAAGGTGCCGGGATGGTCGGCACCGAGCGCGGCCTCGGAGGCCTCGAGCGCCGCGGCGAGCTCCTCCGAGGCGGCGTCGTAGCGGCCGATCTGCATCAGCGCGAAGCCCAGGGTGTCGTGCAGTTCGGCCGAGACCGCGGCGTCGTCGGGTGGGTCCTCGACGAGCTTGCGGCGGGCGCGCGCGAGGGTCGCCTCGAGCAGCTCGGTGTCGGCACCGCGGGCGACCGCCGGGTCGATGCCGGTCAGGATCGACTTGGTGAAGTCGGCGATCTGCGCGTACTTCCTCGCCTCCTGCTCGGCGGCCTCGCGGAGCCCGGTCGCGGTCCGCTCGGCATCCCGAGCGCGCAAGGCCGAGACCGTCGAGGTGATCGCGGCGGCGACCAGCAGGACCAGGAACGCTGCGGACACCGCCAACGCGGTGGCGTGGCGGCGGGCGAACTTCTGCAGCCGGTAGGTGGGGGACGGTGGGCCGGCCTCGACCGGCAGCCCGTCGAGCAACCGCGCGAGGTCGTCGGCGAGCGCATTGGCGGTCGGGTAGCGCCGGTCGCGGTCGCGGTCGAGGCACTTCAGAACGATCCAGTCGAGGTCGGAACGGACGTCCTGGCGGCGGACACCGGGTGGCGGCGTGGCGCCGTGGCCCGAGGCGTTCGCCGAGGTGTGCAGACGCGCGCTCGGTCGCTGGGGATCGACGGTCTGCAGCTGCTGCAGTGCGGAGACGTGGTCGCGCCGCTGCAGCGCGGTGCCGTGCAGGGGGACCGTGCCGGTCAGCAGCTGGTAGAGCAGGACACCGAGGGCGTACACGTCGCTGCGGGTGTCGATGTCGGAGCTGCCGCGCGCCTGCTCCGGACTCATGTAGGCCGGTGTGCCCACCAGCTCGCCGGTGAACGTGAAGTGCTCCGCATCGGGGTCGCGGGTCTCGTCGTCGCCCAACGCCTTGGCGATGCCGAAGTCGATGACCTTGGGACGCGGACCGTCCTCCTCCAGGTGCACCAGCACGTTCGACGGCTTCAGGTCGCGGTGCAGGACGCCCTTCTGGTGGGCATGCTGGACGGCGCGGCACACCGCCTCGACGAGTCCCAGGCGGGCGCGTGTGTCGAGGCGTCGTCCATCGCAGAACGCGTCGATGCGTTCGCCGACGACCAGTTCCATCGCGAACCACGGGCGGCCGTCGCGGGCCTGGCCGGCGTCGAACACCCGTGCGATCCCCGGGTGGTCCATCCGCGCCAACGCCTGGCGTTCGGCGGCGAACCGGCGGATCACCCGGTCGCTGTCCATGCCGCGCTTGATGAGCTTCAGCGCGACGATCCGCTCCAGCGGCTGATGCTGGCGGCAGCGGTAGACCTGCCCGAAGCCGCCCTCGCCGACCAGCTCGAGCAGCTCGTAGCGCCCGTCGATCCAGTCTTCCGGGACGGTCGGGACGGGTCGGTTCACCGACTCGGCGCGCCCCTGCAGCAGGGAGTGCGCCGAGGCACCGAGGAAGCGGCCGGCCTGGCCATCGGCGGCGAGCAGCGCCCGCACCTCTTCGAGAACGGCCCGGTCGTCGCGGCAGCGATCGAGGAGGAAGACCTCCCGGTCGGCGGGCTCGAGTTCGAGCGCGTCGAGGAACAGGTCCTTGATCCGCGCCTCGTCGGTCATGGTGCGGCGCCGGGCAGGTCGAGGAGCTGGTAGAGGCGCGCCCGCGCGAACACCCATTCGCGTGCCGCCGTGCGCGCCGAGATGCCGAGCACGCTGGCGGCCTCCGTGACCTCGAGCCCGGCGTAGAAGCGCAGCCGCACGACGTCTGCGGCGCGCGGGTCCTCGGTCGCGAGCGCGGCGATCGCGTCGTCGAGTTCGAGCGCGAGCGACGGGTCCTCCGCGTCGAGCAGTTCGACGGCGTCGGCTGGGAGGCGGTTCGCGGCACCGGGTCGCTTCGCGGTCGCCTTGGCACGGGCGTGGTCCACCAGGATCCGGCGCATCGCGACCGCGGCGGCGGCCGAGAACGTCGCGTGGTCGCAGCCGGCGAGGTCCGGGCGATCGACCAGCTTGAGCCATGCCTCGTGGACCAGCGCGGTGGCCCCCAGGGTGTGGTCGTCACGCTCCCGGAGCATCCGCTTGCGCGCCAATTCGTGGAGTTGGTCGTAGACGCTCTCCAGGAGGGCTGCCTGGGCGGCATCCCGACCCGCAGGATCCTCGCGCAGGATGCGGGTGGCCTCGTTGAGCGGGTCCTGGGTCATCTGTCAGCGCTCCGTTCAGTTCCGCGGCAGCGTGAACCCGTTCACGCTGGCCCGGACCAGTCCCTGGGGCGGATTGGTGCCGACCTGGATCTGCACCGGGCCGACGTCCTCCGCCAGCCACAGGCGCGTGGTGCCACCGCCGGTCCTCGGGCGGTCGTCGTCGAAGCTGGTGGTCAGCTCGACCTCGACCACCGGGTCGAACACGCCGGCCGGCGTCTGCAGCGACTGCTCGCCGACGATCGCGATCCTCAGCGTGCCGGTGCCCGCGTAGTCGGGCGACGGTGGGGCCGGCAGGTTGATCGAATAGCCGATGTACTCGTAGTCCTCCGAGCGCATGTCGCCGGTTCGCTCCTCGCTCTGCAGCAGCTCGACCGCGTCGGCGAGGACCTGTTGATCCGCGGGGTTCCCGAGTGGGGCATCGAACGTGCCGCGCCACAGGATCGCGCCGGTCTGCGCGCTCGCTTCGAGGTACAAGCCGGTCTGCTCGAAGAACGGCAGCCGGAAGGCGTAGCGCCACACGTTCTCGCCCACGAAGTTCGGGTCGGTGTCGGTGAACACGACGTCGAGGCGGTTGTTGTCCTCGTATTCGTAGAAGTCGCCGTCGTTGAGCGGCATGTAGCGGGCGATCGGGAACGCGGTCCGGGCGGTCACCCAGAAGGTCGCGAACTGGTCGGTCACGAAGGTGACGCTGCCGCCCGTCAGGTCGACCGCGGTGGGGTCGAGGCTGGTCACGCTGCCGCCGTTCTGCAGGCGGACCGCGACCTCGATGTCGCCACTGCGGGTGCCCGTCGGCAACCGTGCGGGGTCGAAGGCGAGTGTGAACGTTGCCGGCTGGGTCAGCATCATGCGGTTCGGCGAGAACCGCGCGGCGCTGCCCACGATCGTAGTGTCGCGCTTGTCGTTGGCGCTGTCGGACCAGATCTCCACCAGGGTGTCGGCCGTCAGTGCACCGGCCGGCACCTGGACCGAGGTGTCGGCGAGGCTGCCGTCGGTCACAGTCACGCTGCCGCCGCCCGTGCCGAGGACGGCGCCGACGAGAGCTGGTGTGGAGCTCCTGCTGCAGGCCGCGGCGCCGAACGCCAGGAGGGAGAGGAGTCCGCTTGCGAGACGGGGAGACATCGCCCGGGAGTCTACTGTTCCATTGGTCGAATGCTCCCGTGAGGGCAACGTGGTGGCCGGGCGCCGTGCCCAGGGTGAATACCGTGGTCCCGGTCGGGTTCGTCCCCGTCGCGACAGGCTCGGGCGACTCCGGGCCACAGGGCGCCACTTTCCTGCAGTCATGCCAGCGAAGACCGAACGAGCCACCCGGACGCGCCTCCGAACAGGCCGCTTCCTCCGGATTCTGATCGCGGTGGGCGTCCTGTCGGCCAGCGTCTGGGGCGCGTTCGTCCTGCCGTCGCCCCGATGGCGCGACGACCTCGGCGAGGTGGTCGCTGCGCTCGGGCGGGTCCGCACCGACCCGGGTCGCCAGATCCGCGTCGATGCGGGTGAGGTGGCGGTCATCGCGGGTGATCCGGTGTTCTCCGACTTCGGGGAGCGGCGCCTCGTGTTGGTGGGCCGCGTCGCAGGACGAGGAGACGACCTCCGGATCCGGCTGCGTCCCGGGACGCCCGACCCCGGCTCCGACGCTCGGCTCCAGGCCTACAGCTCCGACCGATCGGTGGCCTGGGTGTTCCGCACGCTGCTGCCCGATCACAAGCGGGAGCAGGTGCAGAGCCTGGCGCGTGCCGCGTTCGAGGAGCATCGGGCGGAGCTCACCGCGGCACTCGAGCCGCTGGTGCTCCAGACGGTGCGCGACTCGCTGCTTGCGATCCAGGCCGAGCTACCCGCGGTGCTGGTCGCGCATCGTCCCCAGCTCCAGGAGATCGGCGTGAGCTACCAGGACGAGCTGGTCCGCGACCAGCTCCTGCCGATGGCCCAGGCGCGCCTGCTGCCGTTGATCGTCGAGCGCTCGCGGCCGCTGCTCACCGAGGTCGGCGAGGAGATCTGGACGCGGGTCTCGCTGTGGCGGGTCGGCAGCCGCTACGTGTGGGACCGGCTGCCCCTGACCTCGGGGACGAGCCTGGAGAAGGAATGGCAGCGGGTGCTCGACGAGGAGGTGGTACCGGTCATCGAGGCCCGCGTACCGGAGTTCGTCGAGCTGACCCGCGCGATCGTGCGCGCCGCCGCGGCCGACCCCGAGATCCGCGGCACGGTTCGCGAGGCGATCGGGCGGGTCGTCGAGGATCCGCGCGTGCATTCCCTCGCGGTCTCGATGTTCCGCCAGGCGGTGATCGACAACCAGCAGCTGCGCGACGCGTTGGCCGCGCGCTGGCGCAGCGACGAGGCCCGCGCCGCCTTCGCGCTCACCGAGCGGCGGCTGCAGCCCACCGCGGTGCGGATCGGCGAGATCCTGTTCGGCGTCCGCGGCGAGGGGATCTCGCCGGAGCTCGCGGTGGTGCTCCGCAACCGGCTCCTGTTGAAGGACCGGCGTTGGCTGGTGCTGGAGTACGGCGCGACCGCGGGAGCGGTACCGGAGGTGCTGACCGTCGAGCCGGGTCGCGACGACGTCGATCCGTTCCAGCCGGGCGTCCCGATGGAGGACGGGCGATGAGCGTGGTCTCCGGAAGCGGCGTGCCGGTCGCGATCGATGGGCTGACGATCGGGGCGGGCGGCCGGGTCCTGTTGGATGGAGCGGCGGCCCGCTTCGAACCCGGCAAGGTCACGTTGCTCATCGGCCCGAGCGGTGCCGGCAAGTCGCTGCTGCTCCGCGCGATCGCCGGCCTGCTCGGCGACCTCGGCCCCGGGATCGACGTGGCCGGCAGCATCCGCGTCGGCGACCGCGAGGCGCTCGGTCGTGGCCCCGGTCGTGAGGTCGGGGTGGTGTTCCAGTCGTTCGCGTTGTTCGACGAGCTGTCGGCGGCCGGCAACGTGGCGTTCGCCGCTGCCCACCGACGACGTGGTGGCGGGAGCGATCCGACCGGGCTCCTCGACGAACTCGGCGTGCCGAAGGACGTGCCGGTCGCGCGGCTCTCGGGTGGTCAGCAGCAGCGGCTGGCGATCGCCCGCACGCTGGCGGCCGACCCCGACGTGGTGCTCTACGACGAGCCGACCTCCGGCCTCGACCCCGCCTCGGCGGAGCGGGTCGCGCAGCGGATCCGTTCGACCCAGGACGCGCACCCCAAGACCGCCATCGTGGTGACCCACGATTACCAGTCGCTGGCGTGGATCGCCGACCGCGTCTACGTCCTCGACGTCGAGGCGCGCGCGCTGCGGGAGATCGACCCTGCCGACTGGCCGCGGTTGCACGAGCAGGTCGCGCCGCCGTCACCTGCCGGGGTGGCCCACGCGGCTCCTGCACAGCGCGCCAGCAACCTGCTGCACCGCGTCGGCGATCTGCTCGAGGCGTTGTCGCGCGGCGTCGAGGCGGCGGTGGCGGCACCCTTCCGGATCCTGCCGTTGTGGCGCAGTCCGCGTTGGGGCCTGCGCTACCTCGGTCATTACCTGCGGCTGGTCACCGGCCCCTCCGCGCTCGGCTACCTCGCGGTCGCCGGCCTGATCCTCGGCTTCGTCGCCACCTGGTTCACCTTCCGCTACATGCCGTATGCGGAGTACACCGAGCCGCTGGTCGCCGAGGAGGTCCTCGGCGCAGTCGGCTACGCGCTGTATCGGATCCTGATCCCGCTGGTCGGCACCATCCTGATCGCCGCGCGCTGCGGTGCCGCGGTGGCGGCCGACGTCGGCAGCAAGGTCTACGGTCGCCAGCTCGATGCGTTGCGGGCGCTCGGCGCCAGCCCGGCGACCTACCTCGGCACCAACGTGCTCTGGTCGTTCCTGCTCGGCTCGCCACTCCTGATCGGCGTGTCGTTCGTCGCGGCGCGCTTCGCCAGCCTGGTCGCGTTCACGGTCCGCGATCCGGTCGACGGACCGTGGTTCTGGGACCAGCACTTCGATACCCAGCTCCTCGATCCGAGTTCGGGCCTTTACCTGGGTAGCGGCTGGCTGCTGGCCAAGGTCCTGGTGTGCGCGTTCGGCACCGCGCGCATCGCGTGGCACCGCGCCGCGCAGCGCAAGGATTCGGCGGCTTCGGTCGGCGTCGGCGTCACCTCGACGATTCTCTGGTCGACGCTGTGGGTGCTCGCGGTGCACCTGACCTTCGCCTTCTTCGAGTTCGAGCAGGTCGGCGGTTCCTGAGCGGGGTTTCAGGCCGCGAGGTCGGTCTGCCGATCCTACGTGGACTCCCGTAGGCAGACGGGCGCCGACCGCATGACCGCTTCCCGCTACCGGGCCCAGGCCGCGATCCGTCGCGTCCTCGCGCGCCACTGGATCGACCTCGATCGGATCCGCTTCGGCGAGTTCCGGGGGGTGGTTCGTCTCACCGGGGAACTGCGGTTCGTCGACGCGCGCGGTGATCGCCCTTCGATCGGGGTGCTGGAGACGATCCGCGCCGAGATCCTGCGGATCGCCGAGGTTCGGGTGGTCGCCTTCGAACTCGACAACTGGGTGCGTGGCGACGAAGGGCGCTGGGAACAGGTCGACCGTCGCGCGGCGGGCAACGAGGCCCAGCCGGCAGGCGGAGTCTTCGAGGTCGTCGCGCGCGGCGAGCAGGAGGAATCGCCATGACCAGGGGAGCTGCGAGGAGCCACGAGTGGCTCGACGAACTGCGACGGCGCGTGGCGGACCGGCCGGCATACGCGGACGGCTGGTGTCTGCTCGGCGACGCGCTGCTGGCCGAGGACTGCCACCTGGAGGCCGGGCGGGCCTACGAGTCGGCCCTGGCCCTGAACGCCGGCTACCGCGACGCGGTGCTCGGTCTGGCCTTCGCGCGGGCCCGGACCACCGGCTTCCACGCGGCCTTCGCCACCTTCCGACGACTGTTCCCGCTCGCCGCGGGGGACTTCATGGTGCCGTTCGCGCTCGGCGTGCTGTGCCTGCGCGAGGGGTGGAGCGGGCAGGGTCTCGACCAGCTGTGCCGCGCTCGCGAACTCGCGCCGACCGTCCCCTTCGTGGCGCTGCACCTGGCCGGTGCGTGGCGGGCCGCCGGCCGCGACGCCCGCGCCGCGCAGGAACTCGACGCCGCGCGCCGATTGGCCGGGCGATCCGGCATGGCCGACGAGGCGGTGGCGCGGCTCGCGATCCCCGAGACCTTCGACCCGCCCGGCCACGTGACCGCGCGGATCGCGTGCTCACATTGGCTCGCACAGCGCGGCGTGGAGCGAGGCGAGGTCCTGGACGAGATCGCTCTGCGCTTTCCAGGCCACGGCAGGCTGCTGCTCGAGCAGGGACGGAGTGCGGCCCTCGACGGACGTGTCGCTGCGGCCCTCGCGGTGTTCCGCGCCGCGATGGACGTCGACGTGGACTGCCACGACGCCCGCTTCGAAGCCGGTCTCCTCACCGCCGAGCAGGGCGACCTCGACGCGGCGGTGGGCCTGCTGCAGGCGGCGGTGACCCAACGACCGACCTTCCCCGACTACCGCTACGAGCTGGCACTGGTGCTGCTCGAGGCAGGGCGCGCTGCGGACGCCGAGCGGGAACTCCGACTCGCCCTGACGCTAGAACCGGGCTACGGCCAGTGCGCGCTACGTCTCGCCGAGGTGGTGGCGGAGCAGGCTCGCATGGCCGAGGCGCTCGAGATCCTCGACGCCGGAGCCTGGCGCGACTGGCCGGAGTCCTGGTCGCTGCGTGCGGAGCTGCTGCTCGGGCTGCAGCGCGTCGACGAGGCCCGCGCGGTCGTCGACCGTGTCCTGGCCCGGGATCCCGAGGATCTCCTCGGCCAGGAACTACGGTCGAAGCTGGTCGCCGAGGACTGATCAGCGCCCGCCGAGCGGGTTGCGGAAGCGGCCCAGGTTCACGAAGCGGTTGGCGACCTCGCCACCATCGTTGTCGAGGCTGACCCAGAGGTCGCCGCGGACGATCGCGACGCCTTCGACCTTCTCGAAGGGTGCGAACTCCGCCAGCACGTCCTCGACCAGCACCTTGCTGACGGTGTCGTTGCCCGACGGCTCGCCGGGCTGGCCGTCGGTGTCCGGCGTGAGCCCGTCCAGGTCGAACGCGCTGATGGTCTTCAGCACCGCCGGCGCGCCGATGCCCTGGTCGCGCTCGATGACCAGGAACTGGTCGCGGCCGATCGCGGTGATCTCGCTGAGGCCGATCCAGCCCGCGTCACCCGAGGTCTCGGCCTCGAGCGGATAGAAGAAGAAGTCCCAGTCGCCGCCGACGCGCAGGCCGTTCTGCGGGGCGGTGCCGTTACGGATCTGGTCGAGGTCGTAGCGGGCGATGCGGGTGTGGCTGGCCGGCTCGCCGCTGAAGCCGCGCTGGATCGCCGCATACAGGTAGCGACCATCGCGCGAGATGGTGACGCCCTCGAAGCCGTTGCCGCGGATCCGACCGCCGGTCGCCGAGCCGACCGCGTTGCCGCCGATCGACGGATCGGCTGCCGCGTCGATGTTGTTCGGCAGTTGGATCTCGCGGAGCACGCGACCGAGGATGTCGGTCTGCACGATCAGGTTCGGGTTCGAGCTGCCATTGCCCTCGCTGGCGAAGAAGAAGCCACCGAGCATCGGGTCGGCGTCGATGCCGGAGATGTCGCGGACGATGCCCTCACCGTCGTAGCGGGCCTGCTGGCCGTTCACGGTGACCGGCAGCAGCGGGAAGACCTCGGCGAACGCGCCGCCGTTCTGGATGTAGTAGATCGTGGTCGGCAGCGCGTTGTCGGGGATGCCGAAGAAGCCGCCGGGCGCCTGCGTGGTGCCCGAGATCGCGCCGAACGGCGTCTGCGCGCTGAACAGCAGCGGACGACGCAGGTCGGCCGGGTAGCGCTCGGTGCCCTGGAAGATCGTCAGCGTGCCGGAGACCTCGTCGGCGGTGACCACCAGGCCACGCTGCGGGATCGCCACGACGCCTTCGGGCGAGATGCCGGTCGGCAGGAACTGCACCAGCACCGGGGCGGCCGGGTTGCTGATGTCGTAGACGTTCATGAACGAGCCGCGCTCGCTCATCACGAAGGCGAAGTCGCGGCGGCCGAAGCGGGCGCAGGTCACGCCCTCGACCTCGATGCCACGCGCGTCGCTGCGGCCGTCGGGGTACTGGCCGAACACCTGGGCGATGGTCTCCATGAACCCGCCGTCGGTGTAGAGCTCCTGGCCACGCGGCGAGAACACGCTGTAGCCGCGGCCGCCGGTGTAGGCGAGTTCACCCTCGTCGGCGCAGACGATCGCCGAGCCGTCCGGCGTGAAGGCGATCGCGTCGGGCTGGCGCGGGCCGCCCAGCACCGGGTTGCCGCTGCCGTCCTCGTCGGCGTCGACGCCGTTGCCGATCGAGCTCGGGTAGCCCTGGCTGAACGAGATCTCGTCGTTGTCGTCCAGGTCGCAGATCCGCTCGGGGGCGTTGCCGCTCGAGAACAGGTTCACGAGTGCGGGGTTGCGCGGGTCGGCGATGTCGAGGATTGCGATGCCGTTGTTCTCCTGCAGCGAGACCGCGGCGAGGCTGCCGTGGACGTCGACGAACTCCGGCTGCGCATCGTCGGTGAACAGCATGCCGAGCGCGTCCATCCGCGCCTGCGGGATGCGCACGCCGGCGACGTGCGCGGCGTTCAGGTCGGCCGGGTCGAAGGTCACGACCTGCACGAAGCCGGGGTCGGAGACGTCCTGCGGGAACTGGCCGCTGCCGCGGCGCGGGAAGCCCGGGTAGTCCTCGTCGAGGACGATGCCGTTCGCGTCGACGACGACCGGCTCGTTCTCGATGCAGACCACTGCGACGAACTCGCCGCCACGGCGACGCACCAGCTTGACGCTGTCGGGCTGGAAGCCGATGGCGATGCTGCCGATCACGGTCACCGCGGCGGGGTTGCTGGCGTCGAGGACGACCAGCGCGCCGGCGTTGTTCGGGTCGGTGACGTCCGGTGCCGGATCGTCCTCGCTCCACGGGGTGGTCAGCACGGCGGCGACCACGATGTCGCCGGCCCAGCTCACGCTGGTCGGCTCGGCGTCGGTGCCGAAGGTCGGGCGCAGGTCGACGAAGGGATACTGCGAAGGATTCCGCGGGTCGCTCAGGTCGGCGAAGCCGACGCGGCCGCCGGAGGCGTCGCTGAAGGCCACCGAGCGTCCGTCGGGGCTGGCCGAGACGATCTCGGCGATGCCGCCCTGCACGTTGTAGCTGGCGACCTGGTGGAAGTAGTTGACCTGGCCGCGCTGGGCGGAGGCGGTACCGGCGGCGAAGGCCGCGGCCGCGGCGAGCGCCGCGATCGGGAGGATGCGCATTGTCGGGAGTGTTCTCGGAGGGACGGAGTGCGCGCCCGCTCACCTGGCGTAGTGAGGCGTTCGTCCGGCATGGACCCCGCCTGGGCGCGAGCCGGGGATTGGGCGATCCACCCGAGGGGCCTCGATCAAACGAACATCAAGGTTTGCCGATGTTCGCGGCCGCGCTGCTCCGAACCGCTCCGGTCAGTCCCGATCGGTGCGGCGCAGCGCACGGCCCGGTCGTTCGCCGGTCGGCTCGCCGCCGTCGAGCACCGCAGTCCCGTTCACCAGCACCAGCTGCATCCCGCGCGCCTTCAGATAAGGGTCGGTAAAGGTCGCGCGGTCCTCGATCGCGTTCGGATCGAAGACCAGCAGGTCGGCGACGTGGCCAGTCTCGAGAGTGCCGCGGTCGTCGAGGTCGAGGGTGGCGGCCGGCAGACCGCTCATCTTGTGGATCGCGGTCTCCAGCGTGAGGCCGTCGTCGTCGAGTGCCCGGCGCAGCACGCGGGCGAAGCTGCCGTGGCCGCGCGGATGGCGCATCGTCGGAGAGCCGTCGCTGGCGACCATCACGTGCTCGTCGCGGAGCAGGCGCCGCATCACCGCGTCGTCCATCACGAAGTAGGCAGCGCTGCCACCGCGCGGGCCCAGCTCGATCAGCACCTCCTCGAAGGCGACGCCGCGCTCGTCGGCGACCTCGGCCAGCGTGCGGCCGGCGAGCTCGCCGGTGCCGAACAGCGTGGCGTCGGGGCCGTTGCGCGACAGCACGCGGTTGCGCAGATGCTCGGCCAGCTCCTCGTGGCGGTCGGCGGCCGCGGCTTCGTAGTCCTCGGCGTCGCGGGCCCAGTCGGGGAACAGGATCGACAGGCCGGTGTAGCTCGCGGTGTAGGGATAGACGTCGGCGGTGACCTGCAGGCCGGTCGCGCGTGCCGCGTCGAGTTGCGCGAGCAATGCCTCGGCGCGGGCCTCGTCGTGGGCGTGGACGATCTTGGCGTGGCTCAGATGCGCGCGCGCTCCGGGTGCGGCGCGGCATTGGTCGAGCAGTTCCTCGACCGACGCCTCGATCTGGTCGTCGTCTTCCGAGCGGACGTGGCTCGCGACCAGCAGACCGCGCGCCCCGACCGGCCGGGCGATCGCCGCGAGTTCCTCGGCGTCGGCGAAGCGGCCGGGCGTGTACTCGAGCCCGGTCGACAGCCCGAACGCGCCGGCGTCCAGCGCTTCACCGACCAGTTTCGCCATCCGCTCACGCTCGGTGGCATCCGCCGGCCGGCCGTCGGGCACCTCGGCGAGGCGGCGCACCGTGCCGTGGCCGACGAACGCCGCGATGTTGGTGACCGCGCCGCGCGCGTCGACCGAACTCAGCCAGGCGTCGAGGTCGTCAGCGGGCGAGCTGCCGTCGAGCCCCAGGCAGACGGTCGTCACGCCCATCGCCGCGAAGTTGTCGAAGCCGGGCGCGCGGCGCGGATCGCCGTGCGCGTGGACGTCGACGAAGCCCGGTGCGACGACCATCCCGGTCGCGTCGAAGACGCGCGCCGCCTTGGTGCGGGTCGCGGCGCGGTAGTGCGGAGGGACCAGTGCCGCGATGCGCCCGTCGACGACCGCGACGTCGGCACGGCGCGCCGGCGCACCGGTGCCGTCGACGACCTTGCCGCCGACGATCAGCAGGTCGCAGCGCTCGGGGAGGTGGAGGGAGGAGCAGGCTGCGAGCGCGAGGACGGCGAGCAGGCAGGCGAGGCGCTTGAAGTCGTCGAACATGTCGGTTCCCCCGGACAGGAGAACCGAGTCGCGTGGAGTTCGCCACGGGGGAAGTCCGATCTGTCGCGTGCCTGCAGGTCCTACCGACTCACCCGTCCTTCCGGTCCTTGCCCGGCGTGTTGCGCTCGATCCACTCCTGCCAGCGCTGCTTGTTCTCCTGGTGGCTCTGGAGGGTGGAGAGGGCGTTGTGGGCGGCGGTGCGGACGGTCTCGCTCGGGTCGTCGAGGGCGCGGAGCAGGGCCGGGCCGGCGAGCGGGGACAGCATCGAGGCGAGTTGATCGATGGCGAGGAGGCGGACGTCCAGGGTCGGGCTCTGGAAGGCGAGGGCGAAGGTGTCGGCGAGGGTGGGGTCCTGGAGTGCACCGAGGGAGCGGAGCGCGTCCATCACGAGGTCGAGCTGGGAGGCGACGAGGTCGGTGCGGCCGACCGCGGCTTGGATCATGGCGCGGCAGGTGTCGATGCGTTCGGTGCGCGGGAGTGCGTCGAGGAACGGGCGGGCTTCGATCTCGCCGTGTTCGGTGAGCGCGGCGAGGACGGCGCGCACGTGCGGGCGGACGGTGTCGTCGAGGAGTGCGCGGAAGCGGCTGGAGTCGTAGCCGTGGGTACCGGGCTTGCCGAGGAAGGCGCCGTAGAGGGCGCGGTTGCCGGGGGGGGTGAAGACCGTGCGGGCGAGGGCGACCGGATCGCTCTCTGGGTCCTCGAACAGATGGATGAGCGCCATGTCGCCCAAGTCAGGGTCGAGCAGGAAACTGCGCAGCTGCTCCTGTCCACGCTGTCCGCAATGGCGCAGCGCACCGAGCAGTCTGCGCTGTGCCGTGTCGGCCGCGAGCGGGAGTTCGTAGTAGTCCAGGCTGGCTCTGTGATTGGGTGGCTCGATGCCGCCTTGCACCTGCTCGAAGTCGCGGATCGCGCTGCCGAGCGCCTCGGCACAGGATTCGTCGACGGCGTCCTGGATCGAGGCTGTCAGTCTGTCGGCCATAGGCGACGGGAGTTCGTGGAGTACGGCGAGTGCGAGGCGGGCCTGCTCTGGGGTGGTAGGAAGCGGTGGCAGCTCCTGGGCGCCGAGCGCCTGGCGTACCGAGTCCGACGACGGACCGTCGAGCCGGCACATCGGGAGGATTGCGCCGAGGTGCTCGGGGGCGGCGACCGCTGCGAGGATCTCGGAGGTCTTCTTGATCTGGCCTAGCAGTGGATCGTCGCGGTAGCGGGTATGTGCGGCATCGAGGCGACGCAGGTAGTCGAGGAGGAGCGGAACGTCGCCCGCCGTCACGGACGCCGGCAGGGCTTTGCGCACCTCGTAGAGGAGCTGCATCAGGTTGTCGTTCTGCTGAGTGCTTCCGAGCGGCAGCTGCTCGACCGCGGTACGGGGTGCGACCTGGATCAATGCGAGGCTGGCCAGGAATGCGATGTCCGGGTTCGAATGGTCCACGTAGCGCAGCGTCGCGGCTTTGGAGATCCGAAGCGGTGGGTCTTGGCGGGCCTGATCGAAGATCCATTCAACGGACACGGCAGGGATCGGCGGCTCGCGTAGCAGAAGTTCCGACAGCCGGTCCGTCATCTCGAGGACTGACTCCCGCACGAAGCTGCCCGTCGACACTCCCGTGGACGCGGTTCCCCTGGGATGCGTTGGGCTTGGGGGAGCACCGTCGATCAGCGCCAGCTGCAGTTCCCACGGATCCAGCGGTGCACGACCACTCAGTCGGATACGCCAGTAAGCCTGACGCTCGGGTGCCCCGAGCATCGCATGGAATCTCGTGCCTGCTGCCTGGCGATGAGCATCGCGATGCTGCAGCCAGAACTCGATCAGTGCCTCGCGCTGCTGCGTGCTGCCGTGCTGCAGCACCTCGGTCATCCACGCCTCGACCTGCTCCTCTCCCCCGAGCACCGGCATGGCCAGCACCGCGAGGGCCACGTTGCGCACCTCGGTCGAACTCGCGTGCAGCGCCTGCCCGAGCACCTCCAGCACCCGCGCCCGCTGCTCCGGCACGTCTGCGCAGCAGGCCGCGCCGTGGATCGCTGCGGGCAGCGACGGGCTGTGCAGCGCGATCGCGCCGAGTCGATGCCGTGGCTCCGCAGGCAGCGTCTCCACCTCCGTCGCGATCACGTAGAGCGCGCTCTCGTCGCCGCCGAGCATGCGTTGCTCCAGCGCGCGGAGCACCCGCTCGTCGGCGTGGGGGAGCAGCAGCTCGGTGGCGTGACGCAGGCCGAGCACGCCGTAGCCCGGCAATTTCGCGAGGATCGCCGGCACCGCGAGGACACCGAGGCGGCGCAGCTCTTCGCGCGCCTCCTGGGTGTTCTTCAGGTCGGCGTCGTCGTCGAGGTTCTCCGCCCAACGCCGCAGGTAGCTCGGGATCTCGCGGGGCTGCGGATCCTGCTTCGCGGGCAGCGCGGCCGGCGCTTCGGTCTGGGCCGCAGCCCAGCCCGCATAGGGCTCGACGCCGAGCGCTTCGAGCTGGCGGAGCTGCTTCTGCCACGCCTCGGGGTTGCCGCTCCGCTCGAGGGCCACCGCGACGTAGAAGTTAAGCGCGGCGGTGCGGGCCGGATCGTCGGCCGCGGCCTGCAGTGCCTGCTGGAGTTCGGTGACGGCTTGCTGCGGGTCGGTCTGGGCCGACCAGAGGTACCAGGCACGCCGGGCCTGGAGCTCGGCGCGGGAACTGGCGGCGGGAAAGCGGGCGGCGTCGTCCTGGGCAGCGGCGGGGACCGCGAGCAGCAAGAGCGCGGCGGTCCGGGACAGTCTTCCGGGTCTTCTCGACATGGCGGATAGACTCGGCCGCGGGCCGTGACGAGTTGTCAACGGCTGGTCAACTGGGCGGCGGATCCGCGGAGTTGACATCCCGTTGACAGGTGGCGGCCGGCCGCGCCTAGCGTGGCTCCCATGAGATCGTCCCGGAATCCACTGCTGGCGCTCGCAGCGCTCACGGCCCCGCTCGGCCTGTGTGTGGTGGGGTTGGCGGTGCAGCTCTCGGGCTGGCCGGCGCACCAGGCGGCGCGCGAGGTCGGGGAGGCGGAGGAGCGGGCGCGGGTGCTCGAGGCGGCGTGGGAGCGGGCGGTGGAGGAGTGGCGGAGCCTGCCGGCGTTGACCGTCTTGCATCCGGGAGCCGCCGCGCCGTTCGCGCGGTTCGCCGACTCGGAGGGTCCAGGCGAAGAAGATGCCCGCGGCGCGATCCTGACCGAACTGGTGGTCGCGGGTCGCTACGACGCTGCGCTGGCATTCCACGAGGCGATGGGGCGAGACCGGCCGGAGACCCCGTTGATGCGCTGGGCGGTGGCGCGCGCGTTGGCGGGCCTCGATCGACGGGAGGAGGCGCGGGCGGTCGGCAGGGAGTTGCTCGATGCGGACGAGTCCGCGGAGTTGGCCGCCGCGCGGGTCGACGGCCTGCCGCTGGCAGGACTGGTGGCCCGGTGGATGGTGCGCTGGTCGGTCGCGGCGAGTGATCGCGAGGCTGCGGAGGCGGCGCGCGATCTCATCGTGCATGGCCTGGCCCCGGTGCCGGCCTTCGCGGCGGAGGAACTGCTGGCCGAGTGGCAGCGACTGGGCGTGGCGCCGCATCCGCTGGCCGGGTCGTCGTGGGAGATCGCGGCGGCGTGGATGGCCTCTCACGAGGAGGTGCCCGGTGCGTGGTCGCGCGAGGGTGGCGCGCTGTGGGTTCCGCGTGCGGAAGGCGCACTCGTCGTGGTGCCGCCGAGCCTCTGGTCGGCCTGGCTCGCGACGCTCCAGCGGCCGGGTGCCGACGGCTACTTCCTCGAGTCCGATGAACATCCGAACCGGCTGGCGACTGCCGAGCTGACCGGTCTCGCGCGCTTCGCGGTGCGGTTCCGTGGCACGCGCGACAGCGAACTCCTGAGCGGGCTGTCGTGGCTGCTGATCGGGTTCGGTGCGCTGGGCACGTTGGGTGGCGCGCTGTTGCTGTGGCGGGTGGCGCGGCGCGAGGTGGCGCTGTTGCGCATGCGTCAGGCCTTCGTCGATCAGGTCAGTCATGACCTGCGCACGCCGTTGACCGCGCTGATGGTGAAGACCGAACTGCTGGCTTCGGGGCAGTTGCCCGAGCACAAGGTCGCCGGCTACCAGCGTAGTGTGCACCGCGAGACGGCGCGGCTGGCGGAGGTGGTGCACAGCGTGCTCGACTTCGCGCGGCTGGAGCGGGCTGGGGTGCCGATACCGCTCGGGCCGGTGCCGGTGCGCGAGGTGTTGGCGGAGGCGTTCCGTGGCGCGCGGGAGCTGCTCGAGGCGCAGGGTTGTCGGGTGGCGGTCGACGTGGGGCGCGATCTGCCGCCGCTCGCCGCGAACCGCCCGCTGTTGGTGCGCGCGCTGCGCAACCTGCTGGAGAACGCGGCGCACCACGCGCCGGGCAGCGAGGTGTCGGTGGCCGTGCGGGTGCTCGGGGAGACGCGGCTGGAGCTGGTGGTCGCCGACCGGGGGCCGGGGCTCGGGGTCCGCGATCCGCGGGTGCTGTTCGAGGCCGGGCGGCGCGGACCGGTCGGCGAGCACGGCAGTGGGCATGGGCTGGGGCTGTCGGTGGTCGCGCAGGCGGTGGCGGCGCACGGCGGCGAGATCACGGCGTGCGAGCGGGAGGGCGGTGGCGCGCTGTTCCGGCTGGTGCTGCCGGTCGAGGGGGAGGCGGCGTGAGCGGGGTCCTGCCGGTGCTGGTCGTGGAGGACGACGCGTCGATCCGCGAAGGGTTGGTGGATTCGTTCACCGCGCGCGACCAGCCGGTCGACGTGGCGGTGGATGGGGAGATGGCGCTGGAGCGGCTCACGGGTGATGCCCGCTACCGCGCGGTGGTCCTCGACCTGAAGTTGCCGCGGATGGATGGACTGGAGGTGTTGCGGCGGATCCGCGCGGCGGGCAACTCGACTCCGGTGGTGGTGGTGACCGCGCGCGGCGAGGAGGCGCAGCGCATCGAGGGTCTGCAGGCGGGTGCCGACGACTACCTGGTGAAGCCGTTTTCGCTGGCCGAGCTGCACGCGCGCATCGAGGCGGTGGTGCGGCGGGTGGAGGGGCGCTTCGGTGCGGCCATGCGGCTCGGCGATGCGGAGATCGATCTGCCGGGCTTGGAGGTGCGGCGTGGGGGCGAGGTCTTCCGTCTCAAGCCGCGCGAAGCCGATCTGCTGCGGTTGCTGCTGGAGCGGGCGGGCGAGGTGCTGGACCGCGCGACGATCCTCAAGGAGGTCTGGGGCTACGACCGCTTCCCCACCACGCGGACCGTCGACACGCATGTGTTCTCGCTGCGGCGGAAGCTCGAGGCGAACCCGGAGGAGCCGGTGCACTTGCTGACGGTGCATGGGGTGGGGTATCGGCTCGTGCGCGGGTGAGTGGTGTGCCTCGCAAAGTCTGTCGTGGTTGGTGCCAGGCACGGATCGCGACAGACTTGCTTGGCCTGGCGCGTTCGGTGCCAGGCACCGCAGCCAACACAACGGCAGGGCGGAGAGGGCGGATGACGGTGGCCGGCCGTTGTGTCAGCCGCTGTGCCAGGCACCGAAAGCGCCAGGTGCGTGGGTGAGTGGTGTGCCTCGCAAAGTCTGTCGTGGTTGGTGCCAGGCACGGATCGCGACAGACTTGCTTGGCCTGGCGCGTTCGGTGCCAGGCACCGCAGCCAACACAACGGCAGGGCGGAGAGTGCGGACGACGGTGGCCGGCCGTTGTGTCAGCCGCTGTGCCAGGCACCGAAAGCGCCAGGTGCGTGGTGAGTGGTGTGCCGCTCGAAGTCTGTCGTGGTTGGTGCCAGGCACGGATCGCGACAGACTTGCTCGGCCTGGCGCGTTCGGTGCCAGGCACCGCAGCCAACACAACGGCAGGGCGGAGAGGGCGGATGACGGTGGCCGGCCGTTGTGTCAGCCGCTGTGCCAGGCACCGAAAGCGCCAGGTGCGTGGGTGAGTGGTGCGCCTCGCAAAGTCTGTCGCGGTTGGTGCCAGGCACGGACTGCGACAGATTCGGTCGGCTTGAGGTGCGCGGTGCGCTTCAGGGTGACGTGCGCGTGCGTTGTTCGAGCAGGCCGGCTTCGACAGACTTGCCGTCGACCAACCAGCGGATGGTGAACTCGACGGTCTCGTCGCGGCGGGTGTCGGCGGGGCGGGGCTCGGGGAGGCTGCTGCGCTGACGGAGCTGGATCGAGGCGTGGGTCTCGTCGGGGGCGCGCGCGGTGAGGGCTGCGATGTCATCGCCGAAGGTGTCGACGAGCAGGGTCGAGAGCGCGGCAGGAACCTCGAGCGGTGCGAGCCGCAGATGGCCTTCGACCTTCCAGATCAGGGAGTCGTCGTAGGGCAGCAGGCCGGTGGCGTGCGCGTAGCCGCTGCTCCGGTCGGGAGCGACCTGGAGACCGCGCAGCGGTCCGGCGACGGCCGAGTCGAGGAACGCGCGGACGTCGAGCACCCAGCTCGCACCGCCGGCGACGTCGCGGCCCGGGTGCAGCGGATCGTCGATCCAGGCCAGGGCGACGCGCTCGGTTTCGTGGTCGAGCAGGCGATCGAGGCCGGGCACCGTTGGACCCGCGATCGACCAGTCGCCGTCGTCGACCCTCACCGAGACCTGCGGTTGCCGCGGGATGGTGTCCTCGGTGGTCGTGACGGCATCGAGCCGCAAGCGCACCTCACGCCGTGCGCCCTGCTCGCAGCCGAGCGTGGTCCACAGCGTTCGGGCCACTTCGATCCGCCGTGCTCCCGGCGGCTCCGGCACCCGCAGTGGCACTTCGATCTCGAGGAACGGCGAGTTCTCGGCCTCTGCCTCGGTGACCGTGCAGCCGGGCAGCAAACCGAGGAAGGCGAGCGTCGTGCAGCCTGCGGCGATCGCGCGTCTCATCGCCCTTCTCCCTGCAGCAACCGGCTGCGCCTCGACCGCACCCGCTCCGGGGCCTCCAGCACCCGCACCGGTCGTCCGCGGACCCGGTAGCCGCGGTAGCCGTAGACGAGTGGCACGTAGAACCACTCCTTCTCGACCACCACGTCGACCAGCACGTCTCCCGGCGACTTGCGCAATGCAGCTTGCAGCGCGGCATCGATCGCGGGCGGGTCCTGGAAAGGCACCACCACGTAGACGTTCATGAAGTCCTCGGCCTCGACCATGGGCAGCTCCTCGGCGTCCTCGGGCAGGTCGACGGCCTGGACCGGGAAGTCGGCGAGCATCGCGAAGCGACCCACCTCGGTGACGCAGCCCGCGGCGAGCAGAACGACGAGCAGGCTCGCGAGCCGGAGCGCACCCGGCAGCCAACTCATCGTTCGGCCTCCTGCTGGACGTCGGCCTGCGCTGGCAACGGCACGCACACCGCGCGCATCTGCCGGTTCACGTTGCCGAACAGCACCGCCCACCAGAACGACCGGCGGACCTCCACGTCGACCAGCACCACGTCGTCCCGCCCGCCCGTCGCCGCGGTGACCATCTCGGCGAGGTTGGTCTCGTTCACGGGGAACAGCAGCACGATCGGGGTGTCGCGGGACACCTCGACGGTCGCTCCCTCGGCGGCCCGGCTCAGGTCGACGCGCCGCGGATCCACGTTCTCGGGGACCAGCAGCGACAGCTGCAGTTCCATCGACTGGCACGACACGAGCGCCAACGTCGGGATCGCGATCGAGATCATCCTTCGCAGCCCCCTGATCATCGCTTCGTCTCCGTGGTCTCCGCCCACTCGCGAGCCCGTTGGCGCGCCTTGGCCATCTTCTGGTAGGCGAGCCGGCCCTCGTCGTGGAGCCACCCGCCGGGCAGCAGCAGGTCGTGGACCGCCTGCAGTCCGCCATCCATCCCGTTCAGGATCTCGTAGACCCGCGCGTCGATGCGATCCATCCGCTCGGCGAGCGAGTCGATCGCGCCGTACGGATCGTCGGCGATCTCGATCGCGCAGAGGTTCGGCACCACCGTCTCCAGGAAGAACAGGTTCACGTCGGGCTGCTCGAAGTAGGTGGCGCCCAGCGTCTCCGCCACTTCCACGGTCATCGACAAGCTCGGCGTCTTGTAGATCGACCGGTCGGCGAGCCCGCGGTCGCCCTGCATCCAGTCGTCGAAGTCGCCGTTCGGCAGGCGACCGTGGACCGGGATCATCCCGGACGCCGGATTGCCGTAGGCGTAGCCGTTCAGCTCCGACGCCGCCGTGCAGAACGCCTGGTAGAACTGGATGTCCTCCGGATCCCGCGGCTCGTAGCTGATCGGATACAGGTACTGGTTGCCGAAGGTATGGAAGGTGAAGCACACCCTCACGTCGCGGCGCATCACCAGGTCGTGCAGCGCGCGCGACTCGGGCTCGGAGATCGGCTCCGGTCCGCGATACATCGCGCTGTCTGGGTTGGGCGACGAGCCGCCTCCCTCGTGACCCCAGGCCAGCGGGAAGTTGCGGTTCAGGTCGACGCCGGTGCTCCGCCAGCGCGCGCCGACCACCGGGCGCCGGTTCTTCCGCCACCACAGCGGCCCGCCCGCATAGAAGTAGTCGAGGCCGTCGGGATTGAGGATCGGGACCACCCACACGTTGCGGTCCTCGACCAGTTCGCCGAGCTCGTCCCAGGCGACGACCAGGAACACCAGGAAGCGCAGCACCGTCTCGGTCGAGGCCGGCTCGCAGCCGTGGGTGCCGCCGATGAACAGCACGTCCGGTCGGTCGAAGCCGGGGTCGGCGATGTCGTTGGCGATGCGCATCGCGAGGATCGGCCGCCCTTCGTGGGTCAGGCCGATGCCCTCGACCTCGGTCCGCTCCGGATACCGCGCATGCAGGGCCAGCAGCACGCCTTCGATCTCGTCGGAGTCGTGGTGGCCCGGCAGTTCGGGATCCTGGCCGGGCAGCGTCGCCACCGCATTGAAGGTGTTGCTGATCCCGTAGGCGAGGCCTTCGGCCAGCACGCAGGAGGCGGTGGTGAGGCCGGTGAGGAGCAGCGCGAGGCGCGTGACGGGCTTCTTCCAGTTCATCCCATGCCTAGTGCGGAGCGAAGCGAACGACCCGGACGGTAGCCGACACGCCGCCGCCGGTCTCGGCCAGTTCCACGGCGACGACGTCCTGATCGAGCGCGGACGAGTCGCGGCTCGCATCGATGCCCTGTCCCTCGAGGCTCGCGGTCGCCTTCGCCCCGGCCTGGAACTGCCAGTCCCCGGTCCGGAACTTCTCGAAGGCCGCCTCGGTGCGGAAGGCGATCACCAGCGTCTCGGTGGTCGCCAGCGTGCCCCAGCCCCATTCCGCTCGGCGCACCGACATCAGCTCGGCGCGGTCGGTGCGGTGGTCGGTGACCACGCCGTAGCCCCCGCCGCCGCCGAGCCCGAGAGTCGGGAACAGCGGCAGCTTCACGTACCTGTAGAAGAACGTCGCGTGGCCGACCCCACCCAGCACGGTCTCCAGCAAGTCGCGATCTTGCGCATCGAGTCGCGCGAACACCTGGGCTTCCTCTTGGCGGACCAGCTCGAGGCGTTCGGCGTCGTTGTCGCCGTCCGGGGCGGCGAGACAGGCACCCGTGCCCAGCGACACGAGCACGCCCAGCACGGCACGCGCGCTCCTCATCGCACGAACTCCGCCACCGAGTCGCCCGCGGCGTCGATATGCATCTCGACGCGCAACCGGTCCTTGGTGGTGGTGACCGACAGCTCGCCGCGCAGTGGCTGGCCGGCGGCGTCCACGCCCTCCACCATGCCGACGAGCCGCTGCGAGGCGTCGGTCGGTCGCAGTGTTCCCTCGTGGTGCGCGCCGCCGTCGGCGAAGGTCCAGACCCGGTAGCCGTCGCCGGTCCGGTCCGGGGTCCAGAGCTGGCGGATCAGCTGCGGAACTCCGTCGTCGAAGCGGTAGACGAGCGTGGTCTCCAGGAACGTGCCGGCAAGCGCCGGGAAGATCCGGAGCGTGCCGGAGACCGGTCCCTCGTCGGCGGTGGGCGCGAGCTTCCACACTCCCGGCCAGGTCGAGAGTGGGCCGAAACCACGGAGTACCGTCGGTGCGGTCTGCGGCTCCGGATCGGGAGACGACGCGCACGCGGTGAGGGCCGCGAGCGTGGCGACGAGGGCGAGCGGGCGGATCATGGCGTCGGCACCCCTTGTACCGTCCGGCGCCGGGTCGGCCCTGCCCGATTCGGGAGTCCGGCCGCGACGACGGCTACCCGTCGTCGGGCGGTGCGACCCGCTCGCGCGTCTTCCACACCGCCGACACCGGGGCCTCCCGCGGCCAGACCAGTTCAGGCAGCGGGCCGATGCGGTCGGTGCGGAAGTCGTGCAGGTGGATCTCGAAGACGTCGTCCATCGTCGGCCGTCCCTCGGGGAGCAGTCCGCGCTTGCCGAGTCCGTCGACGAGTTTGTCGAAGCGCCGCTTCCAGAGGCCCGTGAGGCGGTCGACCGCGGCGTCCCAGTCGTCGGTCTTCAGGTCGATGGTGAGGCTCTCGTAGGCCTGGAGGCCGCTGGGCCGGCGCGACGAGTTGCCCGGCGGCGAGGAGCAGCGCTCCAGCCAGCGCAGCAGCTGATCGTCCTGCTCGGAGAACGACGATCCGTGCGGTTCATCGAGGTACTTCCGGCACACATGGCGGCGCACGAACGACGGTTCGCCGTCTCCTGGATAGGCGCGGGTGATCAGCTGGTCGCCGGGTTCGGGTGTCTCCGGGATCTTCCAGACCGCGATCGGCGGGAAGGCCTCGGGCAGTCGCGGCAGGTGGTGGCCACCGGTGCCCCAACCACCGCCGTGGCCGCGCGCGGAGCCCCGTCCGGCCAGGTCGTTGACGTTGAGGTCGACGGCGAGGCAGAGGTTGCTCACCAGGAACGTGACGAACTCGGGGCTGGGGTTCTGCGCCAAGAGGGTGCCGCAGGCTCGGTAGAGCCCCTGGGTGTCGCGGCCGTGGCAGGCCCGCAGCCATCTCAGCATGATCGGCTGTCGGCCTTCGGGGTGCCGCGCGATCAGAGTGAGCAGGGCCGGCCGGGAGGCCGCGTCCAGGTCGAGGGCTTCGAGCAGTTCGTCAGGTAGGTCGGCGCCGAAGCGACACAGCGCGTCGAGCAGGACGAGTCGCGCGCAGCGGACCTCGACGGTGTTGCGGTGGGCGAGCAGGCGCTCGAGGGCGTCGTGGATCAGCGGAACGACCTCGTGGAGACCGTGCTCACCGGCCAGGTAGCCGGCCCAGGCGAGCGTGCGCGGTTGTTCCGATTCGAAGCGGCTCTGGACGTCTTCGAGAAGAGGGCGGTCGAAGGAGGCCTCGAGGACCTCGGCCGGATCGGGCCTGGTCGCGCCGTCGTTCGTGGTGCGCGGCGCCTGCGCGATTCCTCGCGCCGGCAGCGCGTACGCGAGCAGCAGCATGGTGGCGAGCGCGGTCGTTCGGAAACGGCGGAACATGGGGTCAGCTGCGCTCGGAGCGCTTCAACGGGTCGAGGACGGTCCCCAAGTGGCGACGGCCGGCGCGTCGTCGGGCCAATGTAGCGGGGGCAGCGGGCCGATGCGGTCGCTGCGGGCGTCGCGCAGCGAGACGCGGAGGATGCGCTCGAGTCCTGGCGGATCACCGGCCAGCAGGCCGCGTTCGCCAAGGCGCTCGAGTAGCACCGCGTAGCCATCGCGCCAGCGCTGGACGTGGCGGGCGATCTGTTCGTCGAAGGTTCCCTTCAGAAGGTCGATCCGCTGGTACTCGTAGCAATCCAGCCGAGAGTTCATCCGAGTCCACGACCCGGGGCGGGACGCAGCGCGCTCCAGCCAGACCAACAGGTCGTCCGGGCGGTGAGGGAATGGCCGGGTGGTCGGTTCCCGGAGGCGGTCGTCGCAGATCTCGCGGGTCAGGTGGAGCATCGCACCGTCGCCGCGCCCCGGGACCACCGCGAGCACGTCACCCGGTCGGGGCAAGCTGGTGAACCGCCAGACCGCGAGCGGAGGCAGGCCCTCGGGCAGGCGGGGCGGCTTGAACCCGAGGGCAGCGGTGCCGCCGCCGGTCGACGAACGGAAGCCGGGTTCTTCGAGGTCGACGACGTCGAGGTCGGCCTCGAGGCGCAGGTGGTCGAGGAGGAAGGCGACGAACGCCGGGTCGGGATCGAGGGCCAGCAGATGTCCGGTCGCGTGGAACAGGCCCTGCTCGCGGCGGTCGCGGTGCTCGCGCCGCAGCCAGCGGAGCAGGATGTGCTTGCGGCCGGCTGGGCGGCGGGCGACCAGCAGCAGGAGGGCCGGGCGGAGCACGACGTCCTGGTCGAGTGCGGTGAGCAGCGCGTCGGGGAGGTCGGCGTCCAGGCGAACGCAGGCGTCGACCATGGCGACGCGCGCGCAGCGAGCGCGGAGGTCGTCGCCGGTGACTACCTGGCGGCCGAGGGCCTCGCGCAACTCGGGGACCAGTTCGGCGAGTCCGTGTTCGCCGGCGAGGTAGCCGCCCCAGGCGAGGGTCTCCGGCCGTCCCGAGCCGAGACGCGAGCGCACGTCTTCGAGGAGCGGCCGATCGAACGCCCGCTCGAGGGCCCGGCCGGGGTTCTCCGCGGCCTGCGCTGCGGTGGCCGGCGCCAGAACGGCGAGGGCGGTCAGGAGCGAGGGGAGGAGCCGCATCGAAGAGCAGCAACGGAGCACGCGCTGTCCGGTTCGCCGCGGTGTTCCGGAAGCGGTCGGATCAGCTTCGCCGACCGGTGACCTCGGCGATCAAACCCAGGAGTCGGTCGAGATCGACGGGCTTCACCAGTTTCGCGGCGAAGCCGGCTTCGTCCAGGCGGTTCGCGGTCTCGGGGTCGCCGAAACCGGTCATCGCGATGCACGGCAGCTGGTCGAGATCGGGCAGGCGACGCAGGCGCGAGGCGAGTTCCACGCCGTCGAAGTCGGGAAGCGCGAGATCGAGGAGCGCGGCGTCGGGGCGGAACTCCTCGGCCCGTTGGAGGGCCTCCGCACCGCCCGGTGCACCGACGACCTCGCAGGAATCGGCGAGCAGTTCGCACAGGGCGTGGAGCGAGTCGAGGTGGTCGTCGACCACCAGGACCCGCAATCCTCCCAGATCGGCTGGCGCGCCAGGCGGCGGCTCGGGTGGTCCGGAGTGGTCGCCGAGGCGGCGCGGCAGCATGAGTCGGACGGTCATGCCCTGACCGGTCCCTCCGCTGTGCGCGGTGACGCTGCCGCCATGCAGTTGCACGAGTTCCTTCACCAGGCTGAGCCCGACCCCGAGCCCCGCGGATCCCGGTCGCCCCTTGTAGAACAGGTCGAAGATCTTGTGGTGCTGCGCCGGCTCCAGCCCGATCCCGGTGTCGGAGATCTCGATCGAGACCTCGCGTGGGCTCGCCACCGCGCCGATGCGGATCAGGCCGGGCTCCGGGGTGTAGTTCGCGGCGTTGCTCAGCAGGTTGACGAGGATCTGCTCGAGTCGGATCGGATCGGCGACGAGATCCAGGTCGGGCGGTTCGATCGAGACTTCCAGCCGGTGGCGCGAGGCCTGCAGCGCAGCGCTCAGGGTGCCCTGCGCGTGCTCGACGATCGTCGCGAGGCGGCACCGCTCGCGACGCAGCTCCAGCTGACCGTTGGTGATCCGGCCCACGTCGAGCAGATCGTTGAGCAGGATCGTCATGTGCGCCGTCTGCCGCGCCATCGACTCCAGATGGGCGGAGTGGCGGTCCGGGTCGGGGCTGCGGCGGAGCCGCTCGATCGAGTGCACCAGCGAGCCGAGCGGATTGCGGAGTTCGTGACCGAGGGCGACCAGGAACTCGTTCTTGCGCTCGTCGGTGCGGCGCAGGGCCTCCTCGCTGCGGTGGCGGTCGGTGACGTCGAGGACGCTGCCGACGATCCGTCGTGCCTGTCCGGCTTCGAACACCACCAGGCCCCGGGCCCGGACCCAGCGCAGTTCCCCGGTGCGGCGATGGATCACGCGGTATTCAGCCGAGTACTCGCCTCCGTGGAGTGGGTCGAGCGCGCTTTCGATCGCGAGGCGGACGGGTTCGCGGTCGTCCTCGTGCAGACCCTCGAAGAAGGTCGAGAGCCGGACCTCCTCCTCGGGATCCAGCCCCCAGATCGCGCGGATCATCGGTTCCCACTCGATGCGGTTCTCGAGCACGTGGAACTCGTAGATGCCGATCTGTGCGGTTTCCTTGGCGACGCGGAGCCGCTGTTCGCTGGCCCTCAGCGCCAGGTCGCGATGCAGCTGCTCGGTGATGTCGGTGGAGATCACGGAGACGCCGATCAGGCCGCCGTCGCAGTCGCGGATCGGCGATGCGTTGATCGAGATGTCCATCAGCCGGCCTTCGCGGTGCCGGCGCCGCGTTTGGAAACCTCGGATGATCTCGCCCTGGCTGACCCTGTCGATGATCTCGCGGATCTCGTGGCGTCGTTCGTCGGGAACGATCGGTTCCAGGGAGCGGCCGAGCATCTCGGCGGCGGTGTAGCCGTACATCCGCTCGGCCGACGAGTTCCACGACGTGATGCGACCCGTGAGGTCCTTGCTCAGGATCGCGTCGTTGGAGTGTTCGACGATCGCCGCCAGGTGGGCGCGTAGTCGGTGGTCGTCGGAGTGGGATGCGTCGTGGGTCATCGCGGCATGGGGGCCACCCGCAAGATGACGCGGATCGCGTGCGATGACCACCCCTGTCGTGTGGCGATGCGGTGTGTCGCGCACCGCAGCGGGTCGCGGGCGGACGGCACCGAGCCGGATGCCGGCCCGGGCAGCAGTTCGAGGATCAGAGGTTCTCGCGATGGATCGGGCCGAGCCGGAGATCGAGATCGTGGACCGCGCGGAAGCCGTAGTTCCCGTCGGTCGGGATGCGGACGGTCGGGCAGCGGAACACCTCCTGGCCATTCACGAGGAAGCGGGTGTCGGATGCACCGACTTCCACCGCCAGCTCGTTGGAGGCGATGCCCTCGGGGTCCTCGGCGCGGATCGCGGGGTGCGCAGTCCACGGCGCCAGATCGGCGGTGTCGGCGCCGCTCCGGAGCTTCACCAGGAACTGGCCGTCGCCACGGACCAGGAAGTACGTGTAGCGCTGGTCGTTGCCGGCCAGGTCGAGGCCGCCGAACAGCAGACCCGCACCATGCGGGTGCTCGTGCGAGTCGACGTGCGTGACGCGCGCCTTCAACCTATAGCTGCCCTCGGCGAGAGCTTGGGGATGCCAGAGCACCACGTTCGGGCCGATCGTCGCCTCGTAGCCGTCGTCGTCGGGAGCGGCGGCGAAGCGGACGTCCTGGCTGGTCGCGGCCGGGTCGTCGAAGCGGGCCTGCCAGCCGGGGACGAACAGGCCGCCGGCGGCGACGGCGCGGTCGGGGTCGGCCTGCTCGGTGCACGCGGCGGTGGAGAGCAGGCAGAGGAGCGGAGCCAGAAGGGGGAAGGCCGGTCGGCGCATGGGTCACATCATGCCCGGCGTACATTTACAACGGGTGCCTGGCACCGGTTGTAAAAGTCTACCGGGAGCCGGAGACCGGGGAGCCGGAGACGGTGGTGTCGTAGCGGACGCCGCGCGGCATGGGGGCGGGGACGCGGACCGTGGTGCCGTGGTCGCCAGCCGTGACCTCGCTGGCGTCGACGGCGAGGAACGAGGTGAAGTCGGAGGCGAGGCCGTACTCGAGTGCGAGTGCGCGGATCTCGTCCTCGAGTTCCTGCGGGGTGGGGGCCCAGGACATCGCGTCGTGCAGCGTGCGGATCCGGGCGCGGGCCCACAGCTTCGGCAGCGTCGCGTCGGCGCGGGCTTCGCCCACGGCGAGTTCATGGCTGCGCTCCAGGTTGCCGGCGCGGCCGGTGAGGCGGATCGATGCCGGGAGCGGGCCGCGGACCCGGCCGTGGACCAGGACCGGTCGGCCGGCGAAGGCATCGGGCAGGCGCGCGGGTTCCACTCCGTGCACGTCCGCGCCCTGCCAGTCGATGCGCAGGTCGGCGAGTGCCGGCTTCTCGATCCGGCGGAACAGGGCGTCGACCTGGTCGCGGGACGAGTCGTCGACGTCGACGAAGGCGGCGACGCCGCGGCCGAGGCTGGCCATGCGCTCCAGCAGGTAGCGGTTCGGCGACGAGCCGATGCCGAAGCTGAAGATCCGCGCGTCGCCGACGTGGTCGTGGACCGCGCGCAGGATGTCGCGCTCGTTGCCGATGAAGCCATCGGTGAGGAAGGTGACGATGCGGCGGCGGCCGGGTTCGGTTCGCGGCTGCAAGGCAGCGCGAATGCCCTGCTCCATCATCGTGCCGCCAGTCGCCTCGAGGCCGTCGACGTAGGCGAGCGCGCGGCGCAGGTTCTCGGGAGTCGCGGGCAGGGCGTCGGGACCCAGAGCCGAGCTCTGGTCACTGAAGCGGATCACCCGCAGCGTGTCGGTTGCGCGTAGATCGTCGAGGCAGCGACGGATCGTCCGCTTGCAGGCGGCCAGCGGCTCACCTTCCATGCTGCCGGAGCAGTCGACCACGAAGACCATCTCGCGGGGTTGCGCCTCGATGTCGTCGTGCGCCGGATCTTCGGGTGGCTGGATCAGCATCGTGAACCAACCCTCCCCCGACTCGGGATCGCGATGCACCGCGACCGCGCCGTGCAGGCCGTCGCCCTTCGGCGCGAAGCGCAGCACGAAGTCGCGGTTGGGCACGTCGTCGCGGCGCAGCGCGAGGTCCGCCGAGTGATCGTCCGGTCGCTCGATGGTCACCGGGTGGCTGTCGCAGGTGACCGCGCCCAGCGGCATCCGCGCATCGACGTGGACCTTCAGTCCGAGCACGTGGGGCGCGTCGGCCGAACGCTGCAGGTAACCGACCTCGGTGGCCTGGCCGCTGGATCCGGGGCGATGGCTGGCTGCGACCGCGCCCACGCCGTCGCGCGAACCGGCCGGGTTGAAGCGCGGGCCGACGACGGTGGGCACCACCATCTCGAACGCGCCATCGCGCCACGGCAGCGTCTGGAAGTAGGTCGTCGCCACGTCGATGGTCTGGCCGGGTTCGATGTTGGCGACCGACTGCGTGAAGATGTTCGGGCGGTCCTGGCTGAGGAGGGTGGCGCGGTGGCCGGCAGCCCGTGCGGCTTCGTAGATGCGCTGCGCCTCCTCGCGCTCGCGGACGATGCCGCGGATCCGCCGGTCGCCGATCTGCATCACGAAGTCGCTGATGGCGGCGTCCTGCGGTAGCGGGAAGACATAGACGGCTTCGATCTTGCTCGCGTAGGGGTTCTCGAAGCGGTGGGTGACGGTGACGGACGCGAGGTTCAGCGTGACGCGGCCGTCGACGTCGGTGCGGGCGAGGGGGAGGGGTTGGCCGAGGTCGTCGTCGCCGAGCTTGGCGCGGAGGCTGGCGATGTGTTCGGGGCCGTAGCGTTCCTTCGTGCCGTCGGCGCGCTCGATGACGACGTAGTCGTCGAAATCGGTTCCGGCCGGGATGTTCCGGACGCTCGGCGGGATGAATCTCGACTTGCCATCGGGCAGGAACTCGAGGCCGGGTGGACCGAGTGCGGAGGTCCCTGCGCCGGTGAGCCCTCTCCCGTCGTTGATCAGTCCACGACTCGCGTTGTCGTCGAGCCCGTTGGTGATGTCGTCCAATCGAGACTCCCCTCTGCTCCAGCCGGAGCCGGCGAGCTGATCGGGACCTTCCCCGTCGGGAGCGTGGCACGCGAACGTGCAGGCGAGGAGGAGCGTCAGGATTGCCGCGCAGGCGCTGGCTCGGGTTCGCATCGTGTTCGGTCGCATTGTCATCGGCCCTCTCCCGAGGCCTGGACTTCGAGGTGCGCTTCGAAACGACGGCCTTCCGCATCCGCGGTGACCGCGCTCCGCAGCACGGGTGTCAAGTTGCCGGACGACCCATTGGTCGTCACGTGCAGGCGGGCGACGCGCAGCTTGCCGCGCGGCAGCTCATCGCCCACGGCGAGTGCGGCGAGGACGATCCGATCGCCCTGCAATGCCTTGGGGTCATAACGCGGCGCGTCGCGGAACGCGGCGGGCTCGCCGCCTTCGACGCCGACCAGCAAGGCACCCTCCACGGTGACCTCGAGCTGCCACGCCGCGAGCGGGATCGCGCCAGTGTCGACGACCACGTCGAGGACCTGGAAGCCAGGCGCGTGCGTCGCGGCAGGATCCTGCGGCGGGTTGCCGAACGCGAGCAGCGCGGCGGCGAGGGTCACCAGCAGTCGGAACGCGATCATCGGTCCCTCCGCGGTCGCAGGCTCACGACCCGGTCGAGGATCCGGTCGGCGTCCGCCGCATCCAGCCGACCGTCCCCGGTCAGGTCGAGGCGGGCGGTCTCGTCGGGATCGGCCAGGCCGCGGGCGACGCGCCACGCATCGGCGACGTCCAGCGTGCGCGGCTCGTCGAGCGCTCGCGTGCCGAGCCAGCACAGGGCGACGATCGCTGCGGCCGCCGCCACGCTGCCGATCCGGACCAGCCGCAGCCGGCGCCGCCGTCGCACGTGCCCGGCCGCCGCCTCGTGCCCCAGGCCGACAATCGCCGCGTCCAGATCCGCCGGCACCTCGGGCGCGTCCTGGCGGAAGCGGGCCCGCAGCAGCTTCTCGAGGTCGTCCATCGTGGCATGGGGGGCCGCGGGGGCAACCAGGGTTCACTCGTGTTCGAGTTTCTCGCGCAGTTGCCGCAGCGCGTTGTGCAGCCGCGACTTGGCGGTGCCGACCGGGATGTCGAGCGCGGCGGCGATCTCCTCCAGCGACAGCTCGTCGGCGAAGCGCAGGCCGAGGATCTCCTGCTGCAGCGGGCCGAGGCCCTGGAACCAATCCCGCAGGTCGTCGCCGAAGCCGGGTGGTGGCTCCGGGCTCGGCAGGGCGTCGGGATCCCCGTCGCCGTCGGGATATCGCTCGCGGCGCACGCGATGGTCGCGAACCAGATGGCGAGCCACGGGGTAGAGCAGGGTCGACAGGCGGTGGCGCAGCTCCAGGTCGGGGGCGCGGCGGGCCAGCCACGCGAAGGTCTCCTGCAGGACGTCGAGGGCCAGCTCGTTGTCGGCACCCCCGAAGCGCATTGCGACCCGCAGCACGAAGGCGCGGTGGCGCTCGTAGAGCTGTCGGAACGCGTCTCCATCGCCGCGGCGGAACGCGTCGAGGAGGGCGCGGTCGGAGCGCTCCTCCTCGTCCGTCCCGTCCCGCCGCGCGTCGTTCATGCACCGCAGCCTACGCCGATCTTGATCGACTCACCACGGAGCCCACCGCGGACCGGTGGCTATCGTCGCGGCGATGCACGTCTCGCTCCTCGCCGCGCCGTTGCTCGTCGGTCTCGGCTTCCTCGCATTCCCGACACCGGGACCCCACGACGGCCCCGATCCGGTCTGGCACTGGATGGGCACCGCGCAGCGCGTCACCGCCGCCGGCTGGCAGGCGCGGTTCGGGCCGACCGCGCGGCTGGTCGGCAATCCGCAGGTGGTGAAGGACGACCACGGCGAGGCTCTCGCCTTCGACGGGCAGGACGACCGCGCCTTCGTGGTCGACGACCTCGACACGATCCGCGAGCAGTTGCCGGTCCGGAATCTCACGATCGCCGCCTGGGTCTCGGTCGAGACGCCGCGGCCCTGGGGCGGGATCCTCGGCGCGCTCCGCGACAATGGCAATGCCGAGACCGGCTGGGTGCTGGGCTACGACGAGAAGCACTTCACCTTCGGCCTCGCCAGCAAGGGCGCCGACGACGGCAACGGCGAGATGACCTACCTCGCCGGCAAGACGCAGTACGAGTTCGGTCGCCTCTACCACGTGGTCGCCACCTACGACGGCACCTCGCAGCGCCTCTACGTGAACGGCAACCTCGACGCCGAGTCGAAGGTCCAGTCGGGCGACATCCTCTATCCCGACCACTCGCCGGTGACGATCGGCAGCTACACCGACTCCGACGAGGACTACCCGCACCACGGCCGGATCCGTGAGGTCGAGATGTACGACCTCTGCGCGCAGCCGGCGTGGATCCAGAAGGAGTTCCTGCACGACGCCAACCTCGCCGAGCTGCCGGCGGTGCGCACCTGGCCCGACGAACTCGGCTTCGTGGTCGAGCCCTACCTGCAGTTCGTCACCCAGGACGGCATCACGGTGATGTTCGAGACCACCCGGCCGTGCACCGCGGTGGTCGAGTACGGCGAGACCGAGCGCACGCCGCTGCAGGTCACTGCCGACGAGCCGAAGACCCTGCACGAGCTGCGGCTCTCCGGCCTCGAGACCCAGATGGGCTACTTCTACCGGGTCAAGACCAGCGACGACCGCGGCCAGCAGCTCGAGTATCCGCTGAGGACGTTCCAGACCGCGGTCGAGCGCGACACGCCGTTCGGCTTCGCCCTGATCTCCGACACCCAGAGCAATCCCAGCGTCTCGGGCCGCATCGCCGAGATGGCCTTCGGCCAGCGGCCCAACTTCCTGCTGCTCCCTGGCGACCTGGTCGGCACCGGCACCGACAAGCGCAACTGGACCCACGAGTTCTTCTCGTCGATGAAGCCGCTCCTGAGCCGGGTCGCCCTGTTCCCGGTCCTCGGCAACCACGAGCAGGACGCGCGCCACTACTACGACTACATGGCGCTGCCCGCGCCTGAGTACCACTACACCTTCACCTACGGCAACGCGCAGTTCTTCATCGTCGACACCAACCGCGACGTCGGCCCCAACTCCGAGCAGTACCAATGGCTCGAGGCCGAGCTGGAGAAGTGCAAGGCCACCTGGATCTTCGTCTCCCACCACCACCCGGCGTTCAGCTCCGACGAGAACGACTACGGCGACATGTGGAAGGGCAAGTCGACCCACGGCGACCTGCGCGCTCGCCAGCTCACCGCGCTCTACGACCGCTTCGGCGTCGACATCGTCTTCAACGGCCACATCCACAGCTACGAGCGGACCTGGCCGGTGAAGGAGGGCAAGGTCACGCCCGCCGGCACCATCTACATGATCACCGGCGGCGGCGGTGGTGGCCTGGAGACCGCCGGCCCGATCAAGCCGTGGTTCTCGAACAACGTCCGTCACGGCCACCACTACTGCACCGTGTCGATCGCCGGCGAGCGGTTGGAGCTCCGGACCTTCGACCTCGAGAACCGGCTGTTCGACGTGCTGACGCTGCAGAAGTGAGAGTCGCGATTCCTGGGGAGCGGAGGCCGTACCTGAGTCTGCTGTATCGACTTGGTTGCTGACTCGGTGAGCTTGTGACCAGGCGGCGTGCCAGGACGGGCGTCTGATCGAATGGAAGTCAGAATCTACTCGGGCGGCGCTTGCGGCCTTCTGTTGGGGGGGTACTGAAGGTCGCGGTGAGCGGAACGGTTCCGCTCCATGGAGGAAAGTCGTGCTCAAGCGGGTCGCCGTGATCTCCGTCGCGCTGGTGTCGGTGGCAGCATTGGTTGTGCTGCCGACATGCCTCGGTGGCGGATTGGAACCAACGGGGTCGAAGGGCGCCGTGCCAGGCGACGCCGGGACTCGCCGCCCCGAGCCGGCCCTGGAGGCCATCGATGGACCGATGGTCCCTGAGCGGCAGGTTACGCCAATGTCAGGCGGGGGCGCGCCGACGACGGGGTCGGACGGTCAGTCGGATTCCGCTCCGGCACCGTTCGTCAGACGCAGGCCGGAAACCGCTGCCGAGAGGGAGGCGTTTGTGGTCGGGCTGATGAACGAACGGCGGGCCACCGTCCTCTCGATGGTCGATGACTACTACAAGGCGCTGGTCGCGGGTCTCAGCGCCGACGAGCGCGCAGTACTCGATGAGTCGAGCGACTCACTCGGGTGGCACGCCGCACGCATGGAGGTCAATTACCAGCTTGCAATCAACGATGTGGTGACGGACCAGATCCTGGCCGGCACGGTGTCCGATCCCGCGGAGGGTGACGATTGGGATGCCTCCGGGTCCCTCGCGTGGACGTGCCCAGCCGGTCGACTCGGTCCCGAGGCCGTGCCTTTCGAAGTCCGGTTCTCGCTGAGAGTTCAAGATCATCCAGAGCTCGCAGCCGCTCACGCGAACTATGCATCGGCTGTCCGCGATTTCCGCTCGTCCCTCAAACGCCGCTAGAATGAGGAGTCTTGATGATGTCGCGTCTCTCTTCGCTTCTGTTCGCGGTCGTCGTCACGGTCTTCGGATGCCATGACCTCCGGTGTCGGGAGCGTCAGTGCCTGGAGAGCAATCCGGTGTAGGTCGGTGGCTGTGACGCCTGCACGGTGTCGGACTCTGGTTTCTCCGGGGAGTTCTCCTTCGTGGTGACGAGGTGCGTCGAGGGCGATCCGGAAAATGACTGCGAGCCTTGCTGCTTCAAGGCATCGTTCGTCTTCTCGCGCGGACCGGTGAAGGAGACCGATTCCACCCAGACGTTCCTTCAAGATGGGACGAGCGATCCTGAATCGACGGGACACCCCGAGCAGAGCATCTTCGAGACCATTGCGGTGCTGTGCTCGACGAACTCAACGACGATCTGTTTCAGGGGCCAAGCCGTCGAGAAGGATGTTGCATCCGGAATCAGCCACATGCGGGTCGACTGTTGGCAGATGAAGTGCCATCCGTGCCCGGCAGTCGTTCAGCACTAGGCCTCCAACGAGCATTCGCCGAAGCGACTTCCGTGCGGTCACCGGTCGCGAATCCGCGATGCCCGCCGCCGGGGGCGTCAAGGTTGGGCTGGCGAGGCCGCTTCCTGGCCGGGGGACTCACGATGCGCCTTCCTCCCACCCCGCGGCACGCGCTTCGCGGAGAGCGAGGTCTCCTGCAGCCGCTGTGACAGATCCACGCACCGGTCCAATAGAGCCCGCGTGCCCGCCCGCAGCTCCTCGCTATCCGCCACGCTGCGCACATTGTTCTCCATGTCCTCCGCCGACCAGCCGCGGCTGTGGGCCACGTAGGGGAAGGGCGGAAACACGCAGCCGATCTCGGCGAAGAAGCCGAGCATCGAGCCGGCGACGGCCTGGATGTTGTCCTGGCCGCCGGTGATCACGAAGCCGGCGACCTTGTCGCGGATCAGCACGCGGTCGCGGATGGTGATCTGGTTCTGCACGCAGTTCATCCGTTCGACCATCCGGTGGTAGAGCGAACTCGCGGTGCCCCAGCGGATCGGCGTGGCGACCAGGATCACGTCGGCCCAATGGACGATGCCGTCGTAGACCTGCTCCATCTGGTCGGTGGGGTCCATCTGGGTGATCGAGCAGGGCCAGGTGCAGGCGTGCGCGCTCTTGCTGTAGAAGCCTTCGCAGGTGCGGAACTGCAGCTCGGAGAGGCGGAGCATCCGGGTCTCGAGGCCGAGCGTCCCCCGCGCGTGTTCGAGGGCCGCGTCGAGCAGCAGTTCGGACGTCGAGGTCCGCGGATGGGCGACGTCCATCGCGGTGGTGGAGATGCCGAGCACGCGGAGGGGGCCGTCGTTCGGCTCGGGTTCCCGTTCCAACGGATGTGGCGCATGCGGTGCCTTCTGCCGCCGCGTCGTCGGCTCGGAGCGGACCTTCACGCGGCCGTCCTCGACCTTCACCTCGTGGCGCGGCACCCGGTCGGCCTCGTAGCCCGGCTCCCCCTCACCGGTGACCCGGTGGAATTTCCAGTAGTGCCACGGGCAGACCACGTATTCGCCGTCGAGCTGGCCCTCGCCGAGGGGGCCGCCGACGTGGTTGCACACGCCCGAGATCGCGCCGAACGCGCCGTCGACGCAACTGAGCGCGATCTTGCGCCGACCGACCTTCACCTGCTGCACGGTCTGCCCGGAGAGTTCCGCGGCGCTACCGATGTCCACCCAATCTTGATCGTTCATGCGGGTACTCCGAGAGGTGGCGGGACTCTACCCGGGCGAGGTCGTCGGAAAGCGAGGGGCCGTGCGATCCAGTCACCGAGTCCGTAACCGGTCGAGTCTCCGGACTCGGTTCAGCTCACCGCAGTGAGTCGATACGCCGCGTCCAGCTCGAAGCAGGGCACGCCCAGGCACTCAGCCAACCGCTTCCCGACGCCAGCGACTTTCGCTCGAGACGCCCCGTCCAGGATGGTGACGGTCGCCACCGGGTCGCGGCCGTGGTCCGCCAGCCGGGTTGCCAGCTCCGCCGCGTCGGTCTGTTCCTGGATCAGCAGCAGCGACCAGCTCGTCACCCGCATCTTCCCGCCGGCCGTGCCCACGAACTCCTGGCGGACCTCCCGTTGCAGCACTGCACGGGTCTGCGTCAGGTCGGCGATGCGCTCCGAGCCGCGGCAGACGACGCGACGAACGAGGTCCACGCGGATCCGCGGCACGCTGGCCCAGAGCGCCAGACCGAGTGCGACGCAGAGCGCGCTGCCGATCGCCCCGTTCACCGGCACCGACTCGGTGCGCGGCGTGTGTTCGAGCAGCAGGCCCATCAGCACGAACACCACGAGTGAGCTCTGGCCGAGCACTGCGAGCGCGATGCCGGCGCCATTGCGCCAGGACGGAGCGCGCCAGGACAGACGCCGTGCGGACTCTTCGCTCATACCCGTCGCTGCTCCAGATCGTTCACCGGCCGCGGCATGCACCCTTCGAGCCATCGGTCGCAATCGGCCGGGGGGAAGTCCGGGTCGGGAGGGCTGGCATCGGTCATCGCAGCAAGATCGTCGCACCGGGGCGTGCTTCGATCGACTGCGAGGTGTCGAGCATCTGGACCTCGAGGATCTCGCCGTCGAGCACCGGGACGTCGGCGTGGCCGTCGGCATCGAAGTGGATCGCCTGCTCGCGAGGCACGAACAGGCGCTGGATCGGGGTCCAACTGCCATCCACGTGGACGAATGGGCGGTAGGGCTCCTGGCGGACCACGCGTATCTGCAGATCGTCGCGGTCGCGCAGGTCCTCCGGCAGGCGCAGGCGCGCCGTCGGAAGCGGGCGGAGGGTCAGCGAGATCCGGTCCTCGCCGGCGGGCGGCAAGGCAGCTACGGCGGGCTCGAAGCCTGGGACGAATGCGGCCGCCGTCTGCTCGCGGGCGTCGCGTCGGGTCCACAGCCGCGCGGTTCCGCGCGTCACGCTCACCAGCTCGTCGTCCTGCTGCGGCTCCGCCGAGCCGATGCGGGCCGCGGCCCCGGGGATGCCGATGCACGGTGAGCCATCGGGGAGTCGCAGGTCGACGACGATCTCGCGCAACAGCTGGCCGAGGTCGATCTCGACCCGTTCGACCGCGGCGTTCGAGAGACCGTCGAGCGTCACGGCCCGCGTCTGCAACGGTTGCGCATTGCCGACCAGGTACACCTCGAGGCGGTAGGCACCGTTGCCGATGCCGTGCCAATTCCAGGTCGGCACCTCGGACAGGTCGCTGCGGAAGGACTCGGTGAGGCGGTCGCCGGTCGGCTCCGCGAACAGCCTTGCACGGAGTTCCGAGCGCAGCGCCTCGGGTGTGCGCACCGCCAGCTCGAGGGCTGCGCCGCGCTGCAGGTCGACGTGCAGCGCAGCACCGAGGCGCGCGATCTCGACCGGCTCGGCCGGCAGGCAATCGTTGGCCTGGACCCGCACGCGCAGTGGGCGCCCATCGTCGACCCCGTGGATCACGAAGTGGTCGGCGCGCACCACCTCGGTGTGGAACGGATCGCCCAGGCCCATGCGGACCCAGCCACCGTCTTCGGCGTCGAAGCGTTCGATGCCCAGCGATGGCAGCAGCGTCGGCGCCGCGCCGTCGACCGTGATCCGGACCGTCGCGAGCTCGGGCATGGGCTGCATCGGCACGTCGCCGAGGTCGTGGATCCCGCGCGTGAGGACTCCGAGATCGCGCGCCTGGCCAAGGCGGAGCCCGTTGGCGTGGTTGCTCACCTGCTGGAAGGAGATCCCACGGAACTCCAGGCCGATGGCCCACTCGTCGAGTTCGAGGCGGAAGCGCGCGTCTTCACTGGAGGCGAGGCGGGACTGCTGCCAGTCGCGGAGTTCGGGGTCGCGCAGCCACGCCTGCGTGTAGGGCAGAGGGCGGCCGTCGCTGTCGACGAAGCGGCCGACCAGCGAGACCGCGCCGGTGTCGTGGACGAGGGTGATCTCGCGGGTGCCGCCGGGCGGTGGGCCGTCGATCTCCTGCGAGGCCTCGCTGTCGGCCATCAGCGTGCGGTTCCGGACCTCGAAGCGTCCGGTGCTCGCCACATGGTCGAAGCGGGCCATACCGCTGCCGAGCGGCTCGCCGCGGATCGCTGCCGCACCGGGGATGCCGAGTGGCCGTAGCTCCACGTCTTCCCCGTCGCCGACCGGGCGGCCGTCGGCGCGCAGGCAGCGCACCACCACGGAGCCGCGCTGGCCGGGCACGGTGAGGGTGAGCGGTGTTGCGGGGAGATCGTCGAGTTCCAGGCGATGGGCGCGCGCCGCGAGCTCGAGGCCGACGACCTCGGCGGCGACCAGCAGCGCATCGGGGCGGGCGCCGAACTGGTCGGTCCATGCGCGGAGCGTGTGGCGGATCGCGGACACCTGGCACAGGCCCTCGGAGTCGGTGAGCCCGCGGTCGGCGTGGTACTCGGCCGGCGACGCGCGCCGGCTGCCGTCGTCCCAGACCGGCCACAGGCGGATCTGGACGCCGGAGACCGGAGCTGCGTTGTCGGCCTCGACGACCCGCACCGCGAAGCCGGAGTCGACGTGCAGCGGCAGACGCACCGTCCTGCCCGGCACGAGCTGGTTGGCGTAGAGCGTCAACTCGCCGGCGCGGCTGCCTTCGACGCACGACAGGAGCAGCTCGCGCGCGATCGGCAGCTCGAGGATGCCGTCGGCGTCGGCGTGCTCGGTGGTGCCGAAGGCCTGCAGCATGCGGTGCTGGTCGCTGCCGGTCTGGCGCACCCGCGCCTTGGTGGCGGCGTCGAGCGCGTACCAGTCGAACGCGCCCCACATCACCGCGACCTCGGCATGTGGGATCGCCATGCCGGAGTCTGCGTCGACCACCTGGATGCGGGCACGGAGGCCGATGTCGCGCGGCGCGGTGCGGTAGCCCGTGGACGCTGCAGAAGCCTCCGTCGCGGCGACCGTCTGGCGAGGCGCAGCTTCGGGAACGGCGCGCTCGGCCAGCTCGGTGTCGGCACGGCGCGCCGCGAGCGCTGCCGTCTCCGCGCGGTCGGCCGGTGCCATCCGGGGCGATCCGTTCCACCACCACAGCAGGAGACCGCACAGCAACACCGCGGCGAGGGAGAGGGACAGTCCGGCTTTGCTCATCGCGACTCCGAGGATCGTGAGGACGGGCACGGACTCGTGGGCAGCGGGCCAGGCGGCGACCGCCCACAGCGCCTGCGCGCTGCGGTTCGCGCGGTCGCCGCGCGCGAACTCCGGCGCGAGACGGCGACGCAGCTCCTGCAGGCCGCGGTGCACGCGCTGGCGCACCGCGTCGCCGGAGATCCCGAGGCGGGTGGCGACCGCGGCGACGTCGAGGCCCTGCACGTGGCGGAGCACCACCGCGTCGCGGAGGCCGACCGGCAGCTCGGCGACCGCCTGCGACACCAGCGCGCAGGCCTGCAGCCGTTCGACGGTCTCGGCGGCCGACGGCTCGCTGCCGACCCGCCGCGCGGCCGCCTCTTCCCGTCGCTCCCGCGCCCGCTCCGCACGGTGCCGGTCGATGACTACGCGCCGCGCGACCTGCCGCAGGAACGCGCCTGCCGAGGACTTCTCCCGCGGCGGCCTGCCGATCGCTCGCAGCCACGTCTCCTGGACCACGTCGTCGACGTCGTCGCTGCCGCGCAGCAGCGCACGCACCAGCGAACGCAGCTCGCGCTCGTGGTGCTGCAGGTCCTCGACCTGCCAGGCGATGTCCTTGCTGCCAGCGTCCATGCGGGGAGGCAGGACGGAGCCGAGATCCGTCCGTGACGGGGATTCTCGTGGAAGTGCCGGGGGACCGCGCGGGTCCGCTGTCGCTATCGCTGCTTGCTGGGCAACAGGAGGTAGCGGGCGGCGAGCTGGAGGGTCCGCAGCAGGTTGTGCTCGTCGAGTTCCACGATCTCGCGAGGCGGCGCCTCCCACTCCTCCAGGCCGTCCTCGTGGATCCAGGACCTCAGCCGGGAGCCGGCCTCCATGGGTGGGCTGTGCACCAGATCGACGAGTCTGGTTGCGAAGACCGCTTCGTCGAGATCGGCTCCCAGGAACCGCGGCTCCAGGACCTCGGCCGAAAGCTGGTCCTTCAGCCTGGAACTGGATTCGCGGTCCCCGCTGATCGTCAGGAACTGGCGGACGCTCGATGGCCAATCCAGGCGGTTGGCCGCAGCTGGAGCCCCTTCGGTCCGGGACTCGCGAAGCGCTGCTCGGACCGCGTAGGCCTCGGTCGCGATTCTCCAGATGTCGGGGATGTCCGCGTCTCGCATGCCGTCGAGCTGCGCCACTGCTCGACGAGCGAAGGCTGCTACGCCTGGGTACTCGGTCCTCGGATAGTCGGGCGAGTAGGACGTGTCGATGAGCGCGAACGTCGCCTGAGCCTGACTGCGCATGCCGGCCTCGACTCCATCGACGACGAACCGACCGTCTCGGGTCAGGTGAGCGACCATCCATTCGACGGCACGTCTCAGCAATGGGCCGTGATCCGGAGCATCGAAGGTGTGGCCGCGAAGCGAGAACGCCAGCACCGTGAGCGCGGTGATCCGCAGCCGGTCTTCGGTTTCCGTGCCGAAGCTGCCGTCGTCGTTCTGGAGTTCGACCCACTGTGCAAGCCGGCGGTCGATCTCGGTTCTGAGCACGTACGGTGTGCTCTGCTCCTCGCGGTCGAAGAAGCGCCTGGTGGCATTGCGACCCACGCAGGTCCACACGTTCACGAGGGGCGGCTCGGGTTCGACGCTGCGGAACAGGTCGTCGTCGGTGGTCTTCGACTCCTGCGCGGTGAGCACCGATCCCGAAGACGCCGCCATGCCGATTGCCAGAGCGATCGGTAGGGCGACTGCACTGCGCGCTGTGAACAGCGTCTGGCTGCTCGATCCATGGTCCGCGTCGGTCATCGGTCCCCCCAACGGAAGTCGATCGCGAACACCTCGTCGGATCGCGGGACAACGACGGACATAGTGGTTCTCGCCGCCGGGCTGCGCACCGCCCAGCATTCGTAGGCCCCAGGCCTGAGCCAGACGCGTCGGTCCATGCCACGCGCGCTGTGCGCATCCAGCGAGTTCCAGCGTCGCATGTCGAACTGGGAGCCGGACTCGTGCACGAGGCTCACGCCGGAAAGGCTGCCCACGTTCTGCCCATCGGGCAGGTGGAACTCCAGCGTGCACGGGGTGAGTTCCTGCGTGCGCCGGATCGTCACCTCCTGCGGAGTGGCTCCCTGGGCGTCGACTTCGAAGCTCTGCGGCAGCTCGCAGGCCGTGCGCAGCGATGGTGCGCATTGCGCGATGCGGCAGGTCCCGGGCGGTAGCCACACCTCTCGGTCGAGGTCGGTCAGAAGGGAGAAGCTGCGGCCCTCATGCGTGCCTCGTAGGGTGATCCAAGGGCGCGGGTGGCGGTCTGCATCGGGTAGCGGTGGGTCGCATCGGAGCACGACGGGTCGACACACCGGGGTCGCGGCGTCGAAGCGAAGCACCAGCGGGGTGACCTCCGGGAGGGGCGCGAGCTCGACGTCGACGTCGCGCCAGCCGGCATCGCGCAGGAGAAAGGTATGCGGGATCGAAACCCGCGAGCCCCGGCGGAGGGTGTCTGCCGAGGGCACGACGGCGACGACGTGGGCTCCGGGATGCAATTGCTCGAGGTGCGCGACTGTGGGGCAGGACCTGGCCGAGATGTGCGGATTGGCGTCCGGACCGACGGCGAAGGCGTAGCTGACCAAGGCGTCGTCTTCGAACTCGACGACCGCGGCGTGCACCGGGGCCATCGTGACCGTCCAGTCCGCGCCGGGCACCGCGAGGCCGGGCGTGGCCGGGGCGTCGTCGCCGGAGACCGAGTGCAGCGCCATGCTCTCGTGGGTGGCGTTCACGAAGTAGCGCCCGGCCGTGAGACCTTCGAGCCGTGCGTGGCCGGAGTCATCGGACCGTGCGCCGTAGATTGCGACCGTGGGTTCGGGTCCGGGCAGGAACCGAGGCGGCAGCGGGTGACCGAGGGGTGGCCCACCTTCGGTCCTACCGACGTGGACCTGCGCGTTGGCGACCGGAAGGCCCGTGGTGTCGACGACGCGCACGTCGACGGAGTGGCCGGGTTCCAGGGTGACCGTCTGGCTCTCCGCGGCAGGCTCGATGCCACGCGGAAGGTAGCCCGGCGCCTGGACCACGAGGTAGGCACCAGGCTCCGTGGCGACGTCTCGAACGCGCAGTGTGCCTTCCGCATCGGCGGCGGCGATCACCGAATCGAGCGCGCAGAAGCGGCGGTGGGGCCTGGTGCGAACCAGCACGGCCGTATCGATCGGTGCGTCGGCGGCGTCGCGCACGTGGATCTCCCAGCCGGTTTCCACGTCAGCGACCGGAGGTTCGAGTTCGCGCCGGCTCGCGAGGCCGGCAGACCTGGCAGCATCCGGCTCGTTCGTCGGCGCATGGACGAGGTGCGCTCCGTTCGCCGCAGCCACCCCGCCGGCCGGTTCGACTGCGCTGCCAGTCCGCGAGTCCGGCCAAGCCATCCAAAGAGCGGCGCTAAGCGCGAGCAGCAGCGCGGCGGCGAGCAGTTTGGTCTTCATCGTCAGCACCAGCAGCAGGGTCGCGGAAGTGGAGCCGGCCCATGCCGACGTCGCCGGGGCAGGTCCGCACCACCCGAGCAGCGGCGCGGCCCAAGCCGACCGGTCGCCGCCACTGCGTTCGTCGAGTCGCTCGCGCACCAGCGCGAGCCCGCGCTTCAGGCGCGACTTGACGGTCTCCACCGGCACCGCGTGGAGGACGGCGATCTCTCGCGGTGGCTGGTCTTCGTAGAAGCGCGCGACGACGGTGCCGCGGTAGGGTTCGGGCAGCCCGGCGACGACCTCCGCGACGCGACGGATCGACTCGGCCAACGCCGCGTGGTCGGCCGGCGTCACGTCCTGCCGCTCGGGCCGCGCCACCTCACGCTGGCGTGCGTCACGTCGCTGTTCCGAGAGTCGCAGGCGTCGGCCGAGTCGTCGGGTGATGGCGCGCGTCCACGCACCTGGCTCCGTGGGCTGGGTCGTGTCGGGTCGGCTGCGGGCCAGCCAGACGTCTTGGGCGAGGTCATCGGCGAGCGCGGGCCCGACCAGGGCTCGGGCCAGGGCGCGCACCGACCTTCCGTGCTGCTGGACGTCGCGACTCAGCGCTGCGTGTGGATCGTCGGGCAGTTCGTCCATCTCGGGTCCAGGACATGCTGCGCGCCGTGCGCGGATCGGGGGCAGGTAATCTGGGGTGCGCGAACCGTGCTCCCTACGGCTGTTCCACGACGGTGCAAGCCGTGGTCGATGGCGGCCCACGACCCACTTCACCCTGCGGTGGGCCTCGGCTACGACTGGTCCTCGATGCAACGGCCCCGAGATCCGCGATCGAACCTGTCTCGCCCGTTCTCGTTCGGCAGGGATGTCCTCGTTCCCCTTGCGGCCTTCGGGCTGGGTGCGGTCAGCTTCTGGGCCTGGGAGCGCGTGGGGACGAACTCGGAGCCGGAGGCGCGCGAGATGGCTCCCGTCGAGGTGCGTGCTGGCTTCCGTGAGTCGACTGCGGAACCCCTGCCGGCCCGAACCGCGGTGGCGCTGCCCGAGGTCGACGAGCCAGAAGTCGCCGTCGACGGGAGGGCCGCTAGCCAAGTCCGGCGGCAGTCGGGCGGACCGAAGTCGGATTGGGGCCCGAGGCAGGTGGCTGCGAGCACACAGTTCGAGATGTTTGCGAGTCGTGGGGTCGCAGGTGCTGGCATCTATGAACGGCTGGATCTGCGGATGCATCTTCTGGATCCGCGAGTGAACCCCGAGCGGGTAACGGTCTCGAAGCAGCACCTGGAGGAACTCGGGACCCTGATCGCCACCGAAAGGCGTGCGTACGACGAGGCCGGAAAGACCTGTATCGACCTCTATCTCGAAGGCATGCGGCAGCGCATCGATCGAGAGGAGTTCTCTCCCGGGTTCGACACCAACTCGCCGTCCGGTGGTGACGAGTTGCGGGAATGGCTGCAGACCAAGGTCGACACGTTCGGCGACGATGGCTTCGTCCACACGTCGTTCGGTTTCGATGGGAAGGCCTACGTCGTGGGGTTGAGTAGGGCCGACGCCCCGGAGCTGTTCCGGTTGCTCGGGGAGCGGGAGGCCCAGAAGCAGCGGATCAGGGAGCGCGTGCGGGACTTCGTCGCGGCGCGCTACTGAGACCCGACGCAGAGCGAACTCGCATGGCGCGAAGACCACCTCGCGCAGCTACCCTGCCAACATGAGGTCTCCGTTCGTCGGACTCTGCATCACGCTGTCTTTCCTCACCGCCTGCGTCACCGACCCCGACGAGGAGGACTGGCTCTGGGATCTCGACGGCACGCGCTGGCGGCTGGTCTCGCTCGATGGGAACTCACCGCTGGCCGGCACCGAGATCACGCTCGAGTACGACCGCGAGCGGATGCAGGGCTCGGCCGGCGTGAACCGCTACTTCACGAGCTGGGCGGGGACCCACGACGCGATGGCCGTGGGCGTGGTGGCGACCACCCGGCTGGTGCGCGACGAGCCGGCGGGGGCGATGGCGCAGGAGTCGCGGTTCGTCGAGCTGCTGCGCCAGGCGCGGGCTGCGGAACGGGAGGGTGCCGAGCTGGTGTTCACCACGCCGGATGGCGGCGAGCTGCGGTTCGAGGCGTTGCCGTGAGCGGGGTGGACGGCACGTCGGGGACAGGTAACGGGCTCCGGAGCCTGTGGGGCTGGGCGCTTGCGGCGCTGGTGCTGTTGGTCTGGTCGGTGATCGGCTGCGCAGACGTCGGCACCTGGGCCTTCGAGATCCTGCCGGGCACGCTGGCGTTCGCGCTGCTGCTTGGCATCGCGCCGCGGTTCCGCTTCACCACGCTGGTGTTCGCGATCGCGCTCGTGCACCTGGCGGTGCTCGCGATCGGCGCGAAGTACACCTACGCGTTGGTGCCCCTCGATCCGGTGATGGAGCTGTTCGGCCTGGAGCGCAACCCGTTCGATCGGGTGGGGCACTTCATGCAGGGCGTCACGCCCGCGCTCGTCACCCGCGAGCTGGCGCTGCGCCGCGCGCGGATGGCGCACGGCTGGCTGCTGCGGATCTTCGCCACCAGCGTCGCGCTGGCGTTCAGCGCGCTCTACGAGATCCTCGAGATGTTGATGGTGCTGGTCTTCTACCCCGACGAGGGGCCGGAGTGGCTGGGCATGCAGGGCGACGTCTGGGACGCGCAGCGCGGCCTCCTGCCGTAGGGAATGGGTGCGGATCGCTTCGCTCACCGCACCCCGAGGCATTCGGCCGCGCTGCCGATCCGTGGGACATGACGATGGCGCTCTGCGGCGCGGTCGCCGTGCAAGCCCTGTTCTTCGGCCTGCACGACCGCCGGCTAGCCCGCCGCGCTCCGCTCAGCGACCGACGACCAGATGGGTGAGCCCACTGGCACTCAACGCACCACCGAGCGAGCCGCCCGGATCGGACACCAGCCACTGCGCGAACAGTTCCATGCCGGCGAGCGCCGGATCGGCGGGGATCGGCACCCATAGCATGGCGTCACCCTGGGCGTCGGTCGGCAGCGGGATCCCGACCGGGGCGCCGGGCAGCCACAGGGTGCAGCCGCCGAGCACGGTCGGGTGCGCGGCGAGATCGAACAGCACGCCGGCGGCGGCCTGCGGGCGGGCGTCGGTCAGGGTGAGCGTGAAGGTCGCTGCGCCGACGCGCGGTGCGGTCGGAGACGTGCCTGCCGTGGGCACGGTGCCGGCGCTGCCCGGGCAGCCGGCGCCGAGGGTGCGCGCCAGGTAGCCGCGGGTCGTCGACAGGTCGATGGCCCACGGCTCGTAGCCGGTCGGCTCGGTGTAGGCCGCGAACACCAGCTGATCGCCGACCACGCCGAGCGGCGTCGGGTGCGACGAGTGGCCGCCGGGCCCGAGGTCCGTGAGTCGCCGGGTGCCGGCTGCCGTGCCATCGCAGGTCCACAGCTCGCTGCCGAACGCGTCGTGACCCTGGAAGGCGATCGCGTTCGCGTCGCCGAGGCGGAGCAGGTGCTCGGGCTGGAGCGAGCCTTGGCCCGGGATCGAGTCGGTCACCATGCGGGTGCCGGCGGTCGTGCCGTCGGTCCGCCACAGCTCGCGGCCGTGGATGCCGTCGTCGGCAGTGAAGAACACCAAGCCGCCGGCTGGAGTGAGCTCGACGGGCTCACTGCTGGTCGCGCCGGCGTGGATGTCCAGCAGGACCCGGGTGCCGCCGGGGGTTCCGTCGGTGGCCCAGAGTTCCGCGCCGTGGATCGCGTCGCGCGCGACGAACAGGGCTTCGCCGGTGCGCGGGGAGAGCACCATGTCGGCGGGACGTGCCGGCTTGTCGAGCGTCGCGAGCAGCACGCGGCTGCTGCCGTCGAGGATCCAGTACTCGGGCTGGTTGGTGGCGGGCGCGAGGGTCCGCACGAGCGCACGATCACCCAGCGCGAGCGTGGACCGGAAGCCGCTGGCGGAACCGCCGTCGAACGAGGTCTGGAACTCCAGCCGTGTGCCGGCGGCCGTGCCGTCGCTGACGAACAGGCCGGTCGGACCGAAGTAGCCGACCGAGGCGAAGAAGTAGAGGAGATCGCCGGCCGCCACGAGATCGGTCGGTCCCACCGATTGGCGACCGACCTGGAACTCGATCACGGGGCCGGTGCCGGCGGCTGTCCCGTCGGAGGACCACAGCGCGATCCGGCGGCCGAAGTAGTAGCGACCGCCGAGTTCCACGACGTCGGGGCCGTTCGAGTGGGAACCGAGGATCGGCCGCAGGTCGCCGCCGAGCAGGTCCGAGGTGATCAGCGATTCCCGATTCGTCCACCAGGTACGGTCCCCGAAGCGCGCCGCCCGGGCCGGCGCCGACGAGAAGCTGCCGGGCTGGGCATCGCGCCACAGCCGAGTGCCGGTGGGAGTGCCGTCGGTGATCCAGGGTTCCTGGCCGATCGTCGCGTTGGTCGCCTGGAACACCAGGCGCAGTCCGGAGTCGGCGGCCGGCGACTGGGGATCCGAGTCCGCGGTCGCGCGGCCGATCTCGCCGACCTGCACGGTGCCGGCGGCGGTTCCGTCGGTCTTCCAGGGCTCGCTGCCCGAGGCGGGGGTGCGGGCCGCGAACCACGCTTCGGTGCCGGCCACGACGGGGGCCGCGGACAGGCTGCCCTCGCCGCCGGGCAGGAGGTCGGCGATCGGTCGCGTGCCGGCCGGAGTGCCATCGGTGATCCAGGGCTCCCAACCGTCGCGTGCGTCGGTGCGGCCGGCGAACACCAGGCCGCTCGGCATCACCGCCAGGCCATAGCCGATGCCGCCGGCCGCGCCGGGACACACCTCGACGACCATCGACGTGCCGGCCTCGGTGCCGTCGGTGCGCCACAGCTCACTGCCGCTGCTGCCGTCCGACGCGTTCCACCACACGAAGCCGTTCCACACCACCATCGGGCCGTGGCCACTGAAATGGGAACCGGGCCAGATGTCCTTCACCATGCCGGTGCCCTGCGGCGTGCCGTCGGTGACGAACAGTTCGTTGCCGTAGAGCGGGTGCAGGCCGCGGAACAGCAGCTTGTCGCCGAGGACCGCGAGGTTGTCGCGTAGGGTGCTCATCACCGGCCAGCCGCTGACCCTTGCGGTGCCCTGCGCGGTGCCGTCGGTCGACCACCACTCGTTGGTGAGCTGGTCGCGGCGGGCGACGAACATCAGCCGTCCGTTGAGTTCGACCATGCCGCCAGGTTCGAGGCCGAGTTCGCCGGGGTTGCCGTCGACGACCATCCGCGTCCCGGCCGCGCTTCCGTCGGTCACCCACAGCTCGGGGCCGTGCACGCCGTCGTCGGCACGGAAGTAGGTCCGACCCTGGAAGCCCTGCCAGACGCCGTAGGCGGAGCCGGTGCTGATCGACGACTCGCCGCCGGGTCGGATGTCGGCGATCCGGTAGGTCCCATCGCGCGTGCCGTCGGAGACCCAGGGTTCGACTCCGAAGCCGCTCTCGTAGGCCGAGAACCACAGCCGCGTGCCGTCCGTGTAGGCGCTCTCGCCCGCGAGGCCGAGACCGGGTATCCGACTCAGGAGGTGGGTACCGGACACGGTGCCATCGGTGCGGTAGAGACCCAGGGTGGTCGGGGAGTCCTGGCAGGAGAACAGCAGGACGTTGCCGACCCGGTAGAAGGAGGCGTAGTCGGCGAGGCCGCCCCCGTCGCCGGGCAGGAACTCGCGCAGTAGCCGGGTGCCGTTGGCGTCGTGCACGTAGAGCTCGCGGCCGAGGCGGGGATCGACGGCGTGGAACACCACGCGGCCCTGGATCTCGGTGAAGCCACGTGGCAACGAGTCCGGGGTCAGGTCGACCGGGCCGGGGAGGATGTCCGCCAGCTGGCGCGGAGTGGACTGGGCCGTGAGCGATTCCAGGGCGACGACCGCGCCGAGCGCGAGAGCGATCGTTGCGAAGCAGGAGCCGGAGCAGGGTGCGAATGTCATGGGATGCCTCTCGAGGATGTGTGGCGAAGATGTGCGGCGCGGAGGTCGGCCGCGTTCAGCGGCCGACGACCAGATGGGTCAACCCGCTGGCGCTGAGCGCACCGCCGAGCGAGCCGCCCGGATCGGTCACCAGCCACTGCGCGAACAGTTCGAGGCCCGCCACTGCCGGGTCGGCGGGGATCGGCACCCACAGCAGGGCGTCGCCCTGGGCGTCGGTCGGCAGCGCGAGCGCGACCGGGGCGCCGGGCAGCCAGAAGGTGCAGCCACCGAGCACCGTCGGGTGCGGCGCGAGATCGAAGAGCACGCCGGCGGCGGCCTGGGCGCGCGCGTCGGTCAGCGTGAGCGTGAAGGTGGCTTCGCCGACCCGAGGAGCAGCGTGCGAGGTGCCTGCCGAAGGCGTGGCTCCCGAACTGCCCACGCAGCCCGCGCCGAGGGTGCGCGCCAGGTAGCCGCGCGTCGCGGTGAGGTCGATCGCCCACGGCTCGCGACCGGTCTGCTGGGTGAAGGCGCTGAACACCAGCGTGTCGCCGACCACGCCGAGCGGCGTCGCGTCCGACGAGCGGACGCCGGGCTCGAGGTCGGTGAGTCGCATGGTTCCGGCAGCGGTGCCGTCGCTGGTCCACAGCTCGCGGCCGAAGGTGTCCTCGCCCTGGAAGGCGATCGCGGTCGCGTCGCCGAGCGGCAGCAGGGCTTGGGCGCGCAAGGAGCCGGAGCCCGGCACGGTGTCGCCGACCATGCGCGTGCCGAGGGCCGTGCCGTCGGTGACCCACAGCTCGCGGCCGTGGACGCCGTCGTCGGCGCTGAAGAACACCAGCGCGCCGGCCGGGGTCAGGTCGAGCGGTTCACTGCCGACCGTGCCGGGCTGGATGTCGAGCAGCAGTTGCGTGCCGGCCGGCGTGCCGTCGGTGACCCACAGCTCGTCGCCGTGGCTGGCATCGCGCGCGACGAACAGTGCCTCGCCGGCGCGTGGCGAGGCGACCATCTCGGTGGGGCGTGCCGGCGCCTGCAGGTTGGCGAGCAGGGTGCGGTTGGTGCCGTCGAGGATCCACAGTTGGGCTTGGAAGCTGGCGAGGGTGAGGGTCCGCACGAGGGCCCGGTCGCCGAGCGCCAACACCGACTGGTTGCCGGAGGGTGCGCCGATTCCGAAGGCGCTGGGGATCTCCAGCCGCGTGCCGGTGCGCGTGCCGTCGCTGACGAACAGGCCAGCCGGACCGAGCGAGCCCGACGAGGCGAAGAAGTACAGGTATTCGCCGGCAGCCGTGAGGTCGGTGGGCCCGACGGCGTAGAAGCTGGTCTGCAGATCGAGGACCTGGCTCGTGCCGCCCGGGGTGCCGTCGGACGACCACAGGGCGACGCCGCGACCGAAGAAGTACCGACCGACGAGTTCGACGATGTCGGCGCCGATGCCCTCGATGCCGAGGATCGAGCGGCGGTCCTCGCCGAGGAGGTTCGTGGTGAACAGGGCGCGCTGGTTGGTCCACCAGGTCCGATCGCCGAAGCGCGCGGCCCGTGGTGGCGACGACCAGCGGTTGCCGGGTTCGGCGTCGAACCACAGCCGCGTCCCCTCGGGCGTGCCGTCGGTGATCCACGGCTCGCGGCCGTGCGCCGCGTCGGTCGCGTGGAACACCAGCCGCAGGCCGGAGTCGGCAGCCGGGGCGAGCGGATCGGAGTCGGCGGTGGAGCGGCCGAGGTCGGCGACCAGTGCGGTGCCCGCCGTGGTGCCATCGGTGCGCCAGGCCTCGACGCCGGTGGCCTCGGTGTAGGCCGCGAACCACGCTTCGTTGCCGATCGGGCTGAAGCCGCCGATGAGGCTGCCGTCAGGGCCGGGCCGGATGTCGGCCACCGCGTGCGTGCCGGCCGGGGTGCCGTCGGTGATCCATGGCTCCCAGCCTTGCAGAGCATCGGAGCGCCCACCGAACAGCAGTCCGTTCGGTAGCACGGTGATGCCGTCGCGCACGCCGCCCGCGCTGCCGGGGCAGACCTCGACCACCATCGAGGTGCCCGCCTCGGTGCCGTCGGTGCGCCACAGCTCGCTGCCGGAGGTGCCGTCACTGGTGTTCCACCAGACCGCGCCGTTCCAGACCACCATCGGACCGTTCGGGCTCGCGCTGGGACCGGGCCGGATGTCCTTCACCATGCCGGTGCCCGCCGCGGTGCCGTCGGTGACGAACAGTTCGTTGCCGTAGAGCGGGTGCAGGCCGCGGAACAGCAGCTTGTTGCCGAGCACCGCGAGGCTGTCGCGGTCGGTGCGCATCACCTGCCAGCCACTCACCTGCGACGTGCCCCCAGCGGTGCCGTCGGTCGACCACCACTCGGCGCCGAACTGGCCGCGGTTCGCGACGAACAGCAGCCGGCCATTCAGCTCGGTGAGCCCGCTCGGTTCGAGGCCGAGCGCGCCCGCGTAGCCGTCGACCACCAGGTGCGTGCCCTGCGCGGTGCCGTCGGTCACCCACAGCTCGGCGCCGTGGATGCCGTCGTCGGCGCGGAAGTAGGTCGCGCCGTTGAAGGTCCGCCAGAGGCCGTAGAGCGTGGAGGAGGGCATGCCCGAGTCCTGGCCGGGCCGGATGTCGGCGACGCGGTACGTGCCGGTCGGCGTGCCGTCGGAGACCCACGGCTCGTTGCCGTAGCCGAACTCGTACGGCGAGAACCAGAGGCGGTTGCCGTCGGTGTAGGCCTGCTCGCCGGCGAGTCGCAGACCGGCGAGGCGGTGGACCAGGACCGTGCCGCCCTCGGTGCCGTCGGTGCGGTACAGGCCCCAGGTGCTCTCCGAGTCCTGGCAGGCGAACAGCAGTGCGTTGCCGACCCGGTAGAACGACGCGTACTGGTCGATGCCGTCCCGGTCGCCCGGCAGGAAGTCGCGCAGCAGGCGCGTGCCGTTCGAGTCGTGGACGTACAGCTCGCGGCCGGTGCGTGGCTCCTTGGCGTGGAACAGCACCCGGCCCTGGATCTCGGCGAACCCGCGCGGCTCCGAGTTCAGGGTGAAGTCCGGGGTGCCGGGTTGGATGTTGGCCAGGAGGCGCGGGGTGCTCTGGGCCGGTAGGGAGCCGAGGGCGAGGACGGCGCCGAGCGCGAGGGCGGTCGGTGCGAGGGGTCGGTCTTGTGTGAGCATCATCGGGGTGCGTCAGGAGTCGTCTGGAGGGGGTATGTCGTGGGAGTCAGCGGCCGATCACCAAGCGGGTCAGGCCGCTGGCGCTCAACGCGCCGCCGAGCGCGCCACCGGGATCGGTCACCAGCCACTGCGCGAACAGCTCGGCGCCGGCGAGGGCGGGGTCGGCGGGGACGGGCACCGGCAGGTGGGAGTCGCCGAGGGCATCGGTCGCCGCGGGCAGCGCGATCGGGGCGCCGAGCAGCCACAGCGTGCAGGCGCCGAGCGCGACCGGGTGCGGCGCGAAGTCGAGCAGCACGCCGGCCGAGGTCTGCGGCCGTGCCGCGGTGAGGCGGAGCGCGAAGCCGGTCGCGCCGACGCGGAGCGCGCCGAGGGTGCTGGCGCGCGGCGCCGTGCCGTTGCTGCCGGCGCAGCCCGCGCCGAGCAATCGCGCGACGAAGCCGGGAGTGGCCTCGAGGTCGATCGCCCAGGGTTCGACGCCGTGCAGGTCGTCGTAGGCGGAGAACACCAGCGCGGTGCCGGTGACGCCCAGCGGGATGGGGTCGGAGGTCGCGCTGCCGGGTTGGATGTCGGTGAGGCGCGCAGTGCCGGCGGGCGTGCCGTCGCTGCTCCACAGCTCGCGGCCGAAGGCATCGTGGCCCTGGAAGGCCACCGCCGAGGCATCGCCCAGCGCGAGCAGATGCATGGGGCGCACGCCGTCGAAGCCGGGGACCGCGTCGGCTGCCAGGCGCGTGCCCGCCACGGTGCCGTCGGTGACCCAGAGTTCGCGGCCGCGCTGGCCGTCCTCGGCGCTGAAGAACACCAGGTCGCCGGCGCGGGTGAGTTCCAGCGGTTCGCTGCTCTGCGGGCCGGGCTTGATGTCGAGCAGCAGGTGCGTGCCGGTGGGTGTGCCGTCGGTGACCCACAGCTCGCTGCCGTGGTTCGCGTCGCGGGCGGCGAACAGCGCTTCGCCCTGGCGGGGCGATGCGACCATGGGTCCGGTCTCGAACGGTTGCAGGAACTGCGCGAGCTGCGTGTGGGTCGTGCCGTCGGAGATCCACAGGCGGAGTTCGCCGAAGGCGTTGCCGGGAACCCGGACCAGCGCGCGGTTGCCCAGCGGCAGGATCTGGTGGAAGTCGGTGTTGGTGTTGTGCTGGAACGGCACCGGGAAGGCCACGCGGGTGCCGGCGGTGGTGCCGTCGCTGACCCACAGCCCGTAGCGGAGCGCCACCGAACCCTCGGTCGCGAAGAACCACAGCAGGTTGCCGGCGGTGGTCAACCGGGTTGGTCCGACCGCGAACGGGCTGGTGCCGAGGCTGAAGACCTCGCGCGTGCTGCCGGTCGCGGGGTCGATCGCGCGCAGGACCTCGTCGCGGCGGTAGAAGACCTCGCCACCCATGGCGGTGAGGTCGGAGCTGATCGGGCCGCTCTCGCGGATCCGGATGGTGTCGCCCGACAGGTCGGAGCTCGTCAGCCGACGGCCGTCGTTCCACCAGTTCAGGTCGCCGTCCGGCAGGTGGAACACCTGCGGATGATCGATCGAGCCGAGCGCGCCGGACCATCGCGCGGTGCCCTGCGGCGTGCCGTCGGTGCGCCAGGACGCGTGCGAGCCGATGGCCGGACCGGTCGATTGGAACACCAGCCGCAGGCCTGCGTCGAAGCCTGGGGTCCACGGATCGGAGTCGATCGTCTCGCGACCGAGCTCGGCCACCGCGCGCGTGCCAGCGGGCGTGCCGTCGGTGCGCCAGGGTTCCTCACCGCTGTCGAACGTCCAGGCCGGGAACCAGACCTCGTTGCCGATCGAGGTGAAGTCCCGCTCGAAGGTCAGGCTGCCGGTCGTGCCGGCCTGGATGTCGGCGAGCTGTCGCGTGCCGGCCTGCGTGCCGTCGGTGAACCATGGCTCGAAGCCGTCGGCCGTGTTGTCGCGGCCGGCGAACACCAGGCCGCCGGGCAGCACGCCGAAGCCCGACCGGAAGCCGCCCGAGGCGCCCGGGATCATCTCGACCGCGAGCTGTGTGCCGGCGGTGGATCCATCCGTGCGCCACAGCTCGCTGCCGTGCACGCCGTCGTTGGTCACGAACCAGACCGCGTTGTTCCAGGCCACCATCGGGCTGCCGAAGTTCGACGTGATGCCCGGGATGATGTCCTTCAGGACCTGCGTGCCCGGCCCGGTGCCGTCGGTGACGAACAGCTCGTTGCCGTGCAGGGGCGACTGGACCCGGAACACGATCTGGTTGCCGAGCTGTACGGTGTACCCGGGATCGACGCGCGACACGTGCCAGCCACTCACCTGTCCGGTGCCAGCCAGCGTGCCGTCGGTCGACCACCATTCGCCGGGCGTCGAGTTCACCGCCGCGACGAACAGCAGCTTGCCGTTGAGGACCTGCAGCGCCTGCGGGTTGCTGCCCTCGGGGCCGGGCACGATGTCGAGGAACAGGCGGGTGCCGGCCGCGGTGCCGTCGGTGACCCACAGCTCGTAGCCGTGCACGCCGTCGTCGGCCGAGAACCAGGTGAGGCCCTGGTAGCTGGCGAGGGAGCCGAAGTGGCTGTTGTAGGGATCGGCCGAGGAGCCGCGGCCTGGGTTGATGTCGGCGACCCGGTGGGTGCCGGTGTTGGTGCCATCGGTGACGAACAGCTCGATGCCGAAGCCCGGCTCGTAGCTGCGGAACCAGACCCGGTTGCCGTCGCTGTAGGTGTGCTGCCAGCCGAACGCGGCGTTGGCGAGGTAGCGGATCCGCCGGGTGCCGGCGGCGGTGCCGTCGGTGCGGTAGATGCCGCCGTCGGTCTGGGAGGCGACCGCGAACAGCACGTGGTTGCCGAGGCGGACCAACTGCGCGTCGTCGCCCATCGCGCTGAACGGTCCGGGGCCGAAGTCGCGGAGCAGTCGCGTGCCCTGCCCATCGTGGACGTACAGCTCACGACCGAAGCGCGCACTCTCGGCGTGGAACAGCACCCGGCCGTTGATCTCCACGAAGCCGCGCGGGTCGGAGTCGGGGGTGAGGTCGGGAGCGCCGGGGGCGAGGTCGCCGAGCAGGCGCGGGGTGGTCTGTGCGGGGAGTGCGCGGCCGACACCCGACGCGAGCAGCGTTGCGAGGAGGACGATGGATGGTTCGGTGCGCATGTCGTGTTCTCGCTCAGCGGAGTTCCAGGACCGTGGGGGCGGTGTCGTCTGCGGTGGAATCGCGGGCGGCGGGAATCTCGAAGTCGGTCGCGGCGCGGCGGCCGGCGTGGTCGATCACCTCGACGTGCCAGGTGCCGGTCGGGAAGCCGCGGACCAGGACCTGGTCGGGGTTGGCGCCGCGTTTCCAGAAGCCGGTCCAGCGGCGGACGACGATGCCGTCTCGCGTGACCGTCCAGCACACGCGCAGGTCCTGGCCGTCGTCGGCGTGGCGGAGTTCGAAGTGCTTCGCGTGCAGTTTCGCGGCGCGGACCAGGCGGAGCTCGGTGACCGTGCCGGCCTCGAGTCGGGTCGGGCTCCAGTCGGCGGCGGGCAGGCACTCGCGGTCGGTGAGCCAGTAGTCGCCCGGCGGCAGCACGAAGCGGGCCCGCCCTTCGGCGTCGGTGGTCGCGGACGTGACGTTGAAGCCGTCCTCGAGGTGCGCGGTGACGTCCGCGTCGCGGACCGGTGCGCCGGTGTGGTCGAGGAGGGTCACCACCGCGCTGGTTTGTTCCGGGAACGGGATGCGTCCGAGATCGAGCGGGTCGCCTGGGATGATCTCGAGATCGGCGCGGTGCGGGGCGAGCTTCCGGTCGCGGCGCAGCAGCATCAGCCGGTAGCGGCCGGGCGGCAGGCGGGGCGCGGTGAAGCGGCTGTCGGCGTCGAGGCGCAGGATGCCGCGGGCCCAGTGCTCGTCCCACAGCGCGATCGCGTACTGCGCCGGATCGACGGCTTCGCCAGCCGCGTCGGTCAGCACTCCGGTCAGCGAGGCGGAGGGCACGTGGTCGCGCGCGAGGGCGATCCGCAGCGGACTGTGTTCGGGTGAGGCGCCGTCGTGGGTGACGAGGACTCCCGGCCAGGTGATCCCGGCGGCGCGGACCAACAGGCGGTGGGGCTCGGTCGTCGAGGTCTCGAACTCGAAGCGGCCGCTGGCATCCGTCAGGACCGGTGCGGGTGGTCGCCAGGGTTCGGCGACCTGGGCTTCGATCTCGAGGTCGGCGAGCGGGGCGCCGAGCGGATCGACCACGTGACCCCACAGCCGGATCGGCCGCGCCAGCTGCGCGTCCCAGGTCAGTGCTTCGCCGGGGCGGGGGTGCAGGGTGGTGACGGCCAGGGCTTCGCCGTCGCGGCTCGCAGCGCGGAGTTCGAGTTCCACCGGCAGCAGGCCTTCGACGGCGTAGCGACCGTCATCGCCGACGTGCACATGGGTGCGCGCGAAGCGTGGTGGGTGCACGTCGAGGTGCGGCAGGTCGTGCTGGGAGTCGCGGATCAACAGGCTCGCGCCAGCGGCCGGGCCGCCGTCGTCGGCGAGCAAGCGGCCCTGCAGCGTGGCACCGCGTTCGAGACCGAGGTTCACGTCGGCACCCTTGCCGGGGGTCAGCAACACGTTGCCGGCGCGGACCGCGAAGCCGCGCGCCCGACCCCAGACGATGATCTCGGGTTGCTCGGGCACCGAGTCGGCGCGGAAGCTGCCGTCGTCGGCGGCGAACAGGTACTCGGCGGGGCGGCGGCCGAGCGCCTGCTCGGGATCGACGAGGGCTTCGGGTGGGAACGATAGACCGACCAGGATGCGGGCGCCGGGCAGCGGCCGCTCGTCGAGGTCGCGGACGCGGCCGGTGACCGTGAGGCCGGGAGCGTCGAGGACGATCGCGAGAGGCGCGTCGTCGGGCGGTGCGACCAGCGGGCTGGTGGTGAAGCCGGGGGCGCGGGCGCAGAGCAGATGGTCTTCGCCGAGACCGCGCAGCGTGAACCTGCCTGCGGCGTCGGTGGTGGTCGCGCGCAGCGGATCGTCGTAGCGGCCGGGTGCGGCGACCAGGATCTCCGCGGCTTCGAGCGGGGTGCCGTCGGCGCGCGCGACGCTGCCCACCACGGTGCGCGCGTTCGGCAGCTCGAGCAGGCCGAGCCCGCCACCGTCGGCAGCGATCGTCACCGCGACCTCACCACCGCGGTCGGCTTCGACCCGCACCGCGGCGCTCGACCAGGTCCCGAGTTCGGCGACGCCGGTCGGGTCGGTGCGTGCGCGGCGCTCGTCGAGGCTGGCGAGGGTGGTCGCGGTCGGGGTCGCGCGCACCGCGACGTCGGCGGCGGGTGTGCCGTCGGGGTAGCGAACGAGCACGCGCAGCGCCGGCGGGCCGTCGAACTCCGGCATCGCGACGCGCTCGGGTGCCTGGACGTCGGGAGCGGGCGCGAGTTCGTCGGTCGACGCGTTGCGCGTCGCGGTGGTGTTGGTCACTACGTCGACCGCTGCGCCGGGCTTCGCCGCCGGATCCTGGAGGAGCCACCACGCCGCGCCGCCGAGCACGCCCAGCACGAGCACTGCGGCGAGACCGCCCAGCAGACCCGCGACGCCACCGCCGCTCGAGGTGGCTGCGCCGCTCGCCTCGAGCGGTACGGGTGGCGGGGTCGGGACTACGCCGGCGTGCTGGAGCACCGCGTCGCGCACCGCGGCGAGGCCGCTGGCCGGCAGCGCGAGCAGGGCGAGGCCCGAGGCGAGCACCTTGGGCAGGGCCGACTCGAGCAGTTGCCGCGCCCGGTGCAGCCGGGTCTTCACGGTGTTCGGCGAGATCCCCGCGGCCTGCGCGATCTGCGTCGGCGTCAGCCCGTGCACCGTGTTGAGGGTCAGCGCCTCGCGGTAGAGCGGCGGCAGGCCGGCGATCGCGCGGGTCACCCGCTCGGCGATCTCGTTGGCCAGGAGTCGGTCGGCGGGATCCTCGGACTCGGCGAAGACCATCCGCTCGGGATCGGGCTGGCGGGCGCGCTCCTGACGGAGTCGCCGCGCGCGGTTGGCGAGGATGCCGACCAGCCACGGGCGCAGCGGGCGGTCGCGATCCCAGTCGGCGGAGTGGTCGATCGCCGCGAGGAAGGTCTCCTGGACCAGGTCTTCGGCGTCGTGGCGCGCGTCGGCGAAGTGCGCGGCTACGAGCAGGAGTTCGGGGGCCAGTCGATCGAAGACCGCCGCGAGGGCGTCGGGCTCACCTGCTTCGCGCCAGCGCAGGAACTCGGTCTCGATCGGCGGGGGGGTCATGTCGGCTCAGGTGCAACCGGCGGCTGCGTCGGTTGCACAAAACCCGCAGCCTTCAGCGCCCGACCACGACTTCGAGCACGTCCGACGCCGCGAGCACGCCGGCGAGCTGGCCCTGCGGTTCGGCGAGGATCCACTGGCCGAAGAATGCCGCGCCGACCAGCAGCGGATCGACCGGGATCGGCAGCGCTACTTGTGCGGTGCCGGCCGCATCGGTGGTGGTGGCGAATGCGATCGGTGCACTCGATAGCCACAGCACGCAGCCCGAGGGCATCCGGGTTGGCTGGATCGCAAAGTCGATCAGCAGGCCACCGGCCGAGCTCGCGCGGCCGTCGCGGACGGTCGCCGCGAAGGTCGCATCGCCCAGCACCGGGGCGCCGAGGTGGTCGGCCCGCGGTCGGGCTCCGTTCGCGCGCGCGCAGCCACCGCCGAAGGTGTGGGCCCGGTGGCCGCCGAGTTCGGCGAGCGGCAGGGACCAGGGTTCGATGCCGCGCTGTCCGTCGTCGCCGCCGAACAGGAGCCAGCGGCCGTGGACGGCCAGCGGCGTGGCCTCGGCCGAGCGCCAGCGGGGATTCAGGTCGGTGCGGCGGCGCGTGCCGGCGGCGGTGCCGTCGCTGGTCCAGAGTTCGGCGCCGAAGGCGTCGGTACCCTGGAAGGCCACGGCGTGGGCGTCGCCGAGTGCCAGCAGACTCTCGGGTTCCAGACCGACGTAGCCGGGGACCGCGTCGAGGACCAGGCGCGTGCCGCCGGGCGTGCCGTCGGTGGTCCACAGCTCGCGGCCGTGGACGTCGTCGTCGGCGCTGAAGTATGCGGGACCGCCGACGGTGGCGGTGAGGTCGCGGGGCGCGCTGCTGGTGGCGCCCGGCGCGATGTCGGCGAGTCGCTGCGTGCCGGCGGCAGTGCCGTCGGTGAACCAGGGTTCGAAGTCCTGGCCGGCGTCCGCGGCGACGAACAGGAAGCCGGCGGGGCCGTCGCCGGCCGCGGCGCGACCGACCGGCACCAGGCGGGCGCTGGCAGTTGCCGTCGCGAAGGTGGCGAGCTGGCGCGTGGTCGCTCCGTCGGTCCACCACAGACCTGGGCCGACGCCGGATGCGCTTCCCAGCACCAGCACGCCGCCGCCGAACGCGACCAGATGGTTCTGGGTGCCGCCGGCGAAGCCGAAGTCCAGCGGGATGCGGAGTCGAACGCCGCCGGCCGTGCCATCGGTGGAGAACACGCCGCCACCGGGAGAGTTGGCAGCGCCTGCGAGGAACCACAGCTGGCCGCCGGCGACCGTCAGGTAGCGCGGCGGGATCGGATAGAACGCGAACCCGGGGCCCCACTCCTGGCGGGTTCCGGCGATGGAGCCGTCGCTCGACCAGAGTTCGAGCGCGAACGCCTTGGCGAAGTACATCCGGCGGTCGAACAGGACGAGCTCGGTGCCGAACGGGCCGGCGTCGCTGACGAATACCGGGTCGTCGCCGAGCAGGTCGGTGGTGAACACCAGGTCGCGGGTCGACCACCAGGCGATGTCGCCATCGGGTGCGAAGCCCAGCGCCGACGGGTTGGAGGTCCCCGGCGTGAGATCGCCCCATAGCGAGGTGCTGCCGGGCGTCGCGTCGGTGCGCCAGGGTTCGATGCCTTCGTTCGGCGAGTCGGCCAGGAAGACGCCGCGGGCTCCGGTGGAGACACCGTAGCTCGGCGAAGAGCCCTGGGTCTGGTTGCCGATGTCCAGGATCCGGCGCGAACCCTGGGGCGTGCCGTCACTGCGCCATGGTTCCCGGCCGGCGACCGGATCCTCGGCGGCGAACCAGGCCTGGCCCAGTGCACTGAGCGGGCGGTCGTCCATCCGGCTCGAGCCCGGTCCCTGGTTGATGTCGACGAGACGCATCGTGCCCGCGGGGGTACCGTCGCTCACGAAGGGCTCGACGCCTCGTCCGTCGCCCGGATCACCACCGAACACCAAGCCCCCCGTGGTCGGCGTGAGCGCGGTGCGCACGCCGCTCTGACTGCCGGGCCACACGTCGACCGCCATTCGGGTGCCGGCCGGGGTTCCGTCGGTCTGCCAGAGTTCGACGCCGTGGGTGTCGGTATTGGCCGTGAACCACGCGAGTCCGTTCCACTCCGTGAAGTTGCCCGGCAGCGACGAGAGCGGGCCGGGGCGGAGGTCGCCGAGGAGGATCGTGCCGGTCGGTGTGCCGTCGGTGAGGAACAGCTCGACGCCGGCGGCGGCGGTCACACCCTGTAGGAGCAGCGACGCGCCGAGGTAGCCGAAGGCGTTGGTCCAGCTCGAGCGGGCTTCGAGGCCCAACGCGATCGTGCCGGCGGTGGTGCCGTCGGTGGTGTACCAGAGCCTCTGCGAGAAGGCCGGCGAGGCAGCGAACACCACCCTGCCCTGCACCACGGCGAGGTTGTTGGGGGCGCCGCTGAAGCCGGGGAAGGCGTCGAACAGCAGGCTCGTGCCGGCCGCGGTGCCGTCGGTGACGAACAGCTCGTTGCCGTGTACTCCATTGTCTGCGGAGAACACCAGGCGAGTGCCGAGCGAGGCCATCACCGAGTCGGAGGCGCCGAACGGCAGTCCATCCAAGTGGCCGGGGTTCAGGTCGGTGACCTCGTAGGTGCCGGCCGGGGTGCCGTCACTGACCCAGAGTTCCGTGCCGTGACCGAACTGCCAGCCGGGGAACCACAGGCGCTGGCCATCGGAGTGGAACCAGCCCGGCTGGTCGTACCAGGTCGAACCGACGAGGCGAATCAGGGTGGTGCCCGCCGGCGTGCCGTCGGTCCGGAACAGCCCGTGGGTCCCGTCGAGGCGCGCGGCGAACAGCACCTGGTTGCCGACGACGCGGAGCGGGGTCTGCGCGTGCAGTGCGCTGTTCAGCCCAGGGAAGAGGTCGGCGAGCAGGCGCGTGCCGCCGGAGGTTCCGTCGGTGACCCAGAGTTCACGACCGTGGATCGGATCCGTGGCGTGGAACAGGGTCAGGTTGCCGAGCTGGACGAAGCCGGCCGGGTCCGAGGATCCCGAGCGATCGATCACCCCGGGGTCGATGTCGGCGAGCAGCGACGGGTTCGATTGCGCAGTGAGGGCACTCGCGGTGAACGCGACTGCGGCGACTGCGGTCGCGGCAGTAAGCCAGCGCGAACGGGCGACGCGGAGGATCTTGCGGTCGAGCATGGGAGGAGCCTGCCGGGCGACGGTCGGGGACCCGTCGACCCGCATCGTATGGAAGGCTGCGGCGCGAGGGGGCGCCTGCCCCTGGGGAGGGCGGCGCCGCGCATGCACGTTCCGTTCCCGCGGGGGCGGCGCCGACGCGGGGGAGCCCGATCCGGGTGATTCGGGAGGCTCGACCGGCCGCACCGTCGAGATGGCTCACACCATCGTCGGCGGATCGACGGCGCTGGCCGTCGGGAGACGCCGCCGGACGGGCGTCTCGCGCCTCCTGCGCTCCAGCCGAACTCTCTCGGCGAGCGCGGCGGTCGCGGAATCTCGGCCCGCGACGCGGCGCGGGTCGGATCAGACCGACTCGCCGCGCTTGAGCTCCTGCTTGAGCTCCTTGAGGCGCTGCTTGAGCGCCTTGATCTCGGCGCGCAGCGCTTCGATCTGTTCCTGGACGTCGCCGGAGTCAGCCTCGACCTCGCGGGCGAACACCTGCTCCTCCTCGTCGCCGCCGGACGCGCGGGTCCGCCAGATCATGTGCGGAGTCGCGTTCGCGCCACCCTGGCGCATCGTGCGGAGGATCCGCGCGGGGGCGGCGGCAGCCTCGTCGTCCTCGTGGACCTCGATGACCGCCATGCCCTGCGGGCCATTGCCCTGGCCGCCGAAGCGGAGCACGCGGCGGTTACCACCCTGTGCTGCGTCGCCGTCCAGCTTGATGACGTTGCCGCCGAAGCGCAGTTCGCGCGCGTCGCCGTCCTCGTCGTCGCCGCGGATGATCGCGATCGCGCCGTGCGGGCCGTCACCGCTCTCGAACCGGAACACGTTCTGGCCGCCCGGCCCGCCGAGCTTCAGCACGTTGCCGCCGACGCGGAGGACCTGCACGTCCTCCTCTTCCTCGCAGCACTCCTCGCACTCCTCGTCGCAGTCCTCGCACTCGTCGGACTGGATCTTGATCTCGAACGCGCCGCCGGGGCCGCCCAGGACCTTCAGGCCTTCGAGGGCCTTCAAGCCGTCGAGCGCCTTCAGTTCACCGAGGCCTTCCAGCTTCTCGAGACCCTTCAGTCCCTCGAGACCCTTCACCATCACCTTGAACTGTGAGCCGTCGATGCCGCGCAACTGACCGAGGCTCTCCTCCAGGATCTCCTCGACGTCGACATCGACGTCCACGTCGAGGTCACCGAGGTCACCGATGTGCTCCAGGACACCATGGAGGTGCTCGTGCACGTCTCCGCTGTGGACCTTCTCGAGGATCTTCGCGAGGTCGACGTCCTCGCCGTCGCCGTCGCGCTTGATCCGCAGGATCTTCGCGCCGTGCGGGTGGTCGTCGCCCTCGGCGATCTCGACCCAGTGCGGGGCTTCGTCGGCGTCGACTTCCTCGCCATTGACCCACACGCGGACCTGCGGCTCGCCGCCGTTCTCGATCCGCTTCTCGACGCGCACTTCGCGCTGCTGCGCGTCGGCCTTCGGCGCGTCCTTGGCTTGGGTGCCTCCCAGCGCCTCGCGGATCGCACGGTCGATCACGGCGCGCAGGTCGACGTTGCCGTCGGCCGTGGTGCTCTCGTCCTTCTTGGTCTCGGCATCGCGCTTCTCCAGGCGAACGCGAGCCCGCTGCGGTTCACCGCCCTCCTCCTGGGCCTGCAGCGGTGCGCCGACGAGGAGCGCGAGGGCGGGGGCGGCCATCGTCAGGGCCGAACGGATCGTGATGGACATGGTCTCTGGTCTCTCTCTGGCTCTGGGGCGACCGGGGTCGCGGGTGGGTATGGGCAGCGTGTCCGGCCGCCTCGCGGCACGGTGCAAACGCTAGGTTTGCACTGGGACGCGCGAGTCGCGACGATCCCTCCGGGAAAGGTGAGAAAACGTCGGGCATCAATAGGAGCGGACGTCGCCGGCGCGGGCGGACCGGCGGATCGCCGAGCGGATCCGGAACACGTTGGCCTGGGCGGGGGCTTCGGAGTCGGCGGTCCCGGGCTCGGCTCCGAAGCGGAGCTCGACGTCCTCGAATTCGTCCGACAGGGCGTCGCCGACCAACACGGCGAAGTCGTCGGCGGTGGGCACCGCGACCGCGACCTTCACCAGGGCATTGCCCAGCCGGTCGCCGAACTGGCCGGCGAGGTGGTCGACGTCGACATCGAGGTCGACCGTGAGATTCTCGAGCTCTTGTAGCCCGCTCAGCTCGCGCAGCCCGGTCAGCGCGCCGAGGTCGAGCATGCCTTGGGGGACGACGACGTGGAGTTCGCGACCACGTACATCGGAGGTGTCGAACACTCGCGAGCCGTCGGCGCGCTCGACCCGCAGTCGCCGCTGGCCGAGCGCGCGCAGTCCGTCGTTCGACGACACGCCGAGCTTCGCCAGCAGTTCGGGGAGCGCGACGTCGCCGGATTCGACGCGCGCGTTGCCGTCCGTCGCCTCGTCCCAGCGCAGGATCCGAGCGTGCGGCCGATCCGGGTCGTCTCCCTCGAGCGCCAGGACCACGATCCGCTCGTCGGACTCCTCGAGCACTTCCGGCTGCGGTGCAGCGCCCATCAGTCCGAACGGCAGCGTCGAACCCGCGGCGACCAACAGCGACGTGCGTGACAACGAGCCGAGGCGGCAGGGCAGGGCGCCGGTGGCCAGTGCGGTGATGCGGCGGCGCAGCGTGCCGGCGTCCGACAAGGCGGTCGCTCCGAGCGGCGTGCCGAACGAGGTCTGTCCGAGCTGCTTCGCGCGCGCCTCGAGCAACTCGGTGGCGTCGAGCAGCGCCCGTCCGTAGCGCTTGGGGCCGAGGCGGTCGGGGCTGTCGCGGAGCACGGCGACCGCGCGCGCATCGCAGCGCACCTCCTCGACCTCGCGCAGCAGGCCGCGCAGCAAATGCGCCAGCGGATTCCACCAGTGGGCCGCGGCGACCGCGAGTTCGAGCGCGCGGGTCCAGTGGTCGCGGTTGCGCAGGTGGGCGAGTTCGTGGGCGAGCAGCGCGCGCAGACTCGGCTGGTCGAGTTCCTCGACCGCGGCCCGCGGCAGCACGATCGTCGGTGCCGAGCCGAGGGCGAACAGGAACGGTTGCATCGCCGAGTCGGCGATCCGCAGCAGCGGCGTGGTCCTGAGCCCGAGTTCGTGGGCCAGTGGCGCGGCCAGGGTCTCCACGGCTCGCGGCGCCGGATCGAGGCGACGCAGCAGCGCGGTGAAGCGGCGGTGGCGGCGCCACATGATCACGATGGCGAGCGCGGAGCCGAGCAGCCAGATCGAGAGCGCGAGAGTCCAGGCATCCAGGCCGGCGAGGAACGACGCGACCTCGGTCGAAGCGACGGCATCGGTCTGGAGTTCGCGCAGGCTCGCGACGTCGACGATTCGCGGCGCGGTGTCGCGTGCCGAGGCTGCCGGCTCGGACTCGAACACCACCGGGCCCCACATCGGCGGGGTCACGAGCTTCAGCAGCGCGACGACGACCAGCGCGTGGGCGATCAAGGGTCGCCGGTAGCGACGCCAGGCCAGCAGCGCAAGTCCGCCGAGCAGCGCGGCGGCCAGCGTGTTGACCAGCAGCGCGGTGAGCAGGATCTCGGTCATGCCTCGTCCTCCTCGTCGCCGAGCAGTCGGCGCAGCTCGGCCTTCTCGTCGGCCGACAGCTCGGCGCGGCCGGCCAGGTTCATCAAGAGCGGTGCGAGCGATCCCTCGCAGACGCGGTCGGCCATCGACTGCAGCGCCTCACCCAGGAAGCGCGAGCGATCGACCGTCGCGCCGAACTCCTGCGGGGTCTTGTCGCGGTCCTTGGCGACCAGGCCCTTCTTCACCAACCGGTCGAGCTGCACCTGGACGGTGCGGTACTGGACCGTGGAGGGCTCGCCGTAGAGGCGGTTGGCGAGGTCGCGGACGGTGAGCGCGCCGACCCGCCACAGCTCGTCGAGCAGGCGGAGTTCGGCGTCGCTGGGTTGGGGGAGGTCGGCGGCCAGGGTGCTGCTCCGGGTCGGGGTTCGGCGGACGTGGCCCGAGGAAACGACCTGTTTGTCGTCGAACTCCCCCGAAATGTGGCGAGGCGTTTCTCCAGAGGGAGGACTTCCCGGGATGGGTCAGCGGCGGCGGGCAGGGGCGAGGCGGGTGCCCGGCGGGAGAGGGAGGGGCTCGGTGCGGTCGCGCCGGCCGTCGTGGATCTGGAGGACCGGGGGGGTCTCGACGTGCGGATCCGGGTCGCGGCCCAGCAGCCCGCGAGCCCGGAGGCCTGCGAACACCGGTTGCCAGGAGCTTCGCCACTCGGCGCGCGCGGCTTCGATCGCCGCGCGCACACCGGCCGCGTCGTCGAACTCGTGGCGGTGGACCTGCCACAGCTCCGGCTGCCGGTCGGCGCCGAGTCCCGCCGCGGTGGTCAGCCACGCCGCGCGCAGCTCGTCGGCGACCGGTCGAGGCCGCGCCGTGCAGTAGGGCGCCGGCTCGGTGGCCCGGATCGTCACGCGGCGTGCCCAGACCGGATGGATCCCGGGGGCCAAGAGTCGCGAGGGGGTCTCGTCGTCGGGTCGCGCCGCGACGATCTGCCAGCTCGCGATCGTGGGGAAGTCGTCCGGAGTGATCTCTCCGCAGGAGCCGATCGAGACGTGCCCGCTCTTCGGGGTCAGGCCGGAGATGTAGAGGTCCAGCCGGGCGTGCGAAGTCTCCAACAACCACCGCACCCAGGCTGGATCGGGTTGCTCGGCCAGAGAGAGCAGGTTGCCCGCGGCATGTTCGACCGGCGACCAGCCGTGCCAGGGATCGTCGGCATCGTAGGCGGCGCGGATCAGGTCGAGCAGGACCTCGTCGCGATCCGGTGCGCGGAGCAGCAGGCACAGCGCCGGGTCGCGCGGATAGACGTCGTCGAGGCGCGGCAGCAGCTCGGCGGCCGGAACGCGGGCGCCGAGGCGGTCGAGCGCGTCGAGCACGGCGACGCAGGCGAGGCTCTCCGGCGGCGCGCACAGGCCTCGTCGATCCATCGGGAGGTCGCTCCAGAGCGGCAGATTGCAGAGGATGCCGCGTAGCTCCGGGATCAACTCGTGCAGCATCCCGTCGCGGACTCGCAGCGCACCGCGCGCGATGATCGCGGGATCGTCGGCGGCGAGCAGGGAGCGCACGGCCGCCAATTCATACGGATCGCTCGCCGGGCGCGGCACCTCGCGGCGTTGCTGGCCGACGACTCCGGAGGCGTGCAACGTCACGAGGAGCAACACGGATGGGGTGGCCAAGGAGCGCGGCATGCGCCGTGCAGCAACGGGCACCGGGCACACGGGTTCGGCGCAGCCGCGTGCCCCAAAACGAACATGCGCTCAACCTGTGGCTGCCTGCAGAGATACGCAATCTTGGAGCCGACGTGCGTCGCAGCGGATTCGGCGTGCGGATCAACGGTGCGATCGCGGCGATCGGGCCCGATTCCGTCGATCCGAGGGTCAGTCTCCATGGCCCATCGGCCGAAGATCTGCGTAGCGTCGCTGCTCGTTCCCCGATGGCTTCTCCCTTGGCGTCTCCCCGGCTCGCCACGCGCGCCCGCTGGTCCGTCCCTGCTCCGGTCGTGACCAGCCTGCTGCTGTCGCTGGCCCTCTCGCTGTCCTGCGTCACCGCCCAGCAGCGCATCACCGTCGGCGGGCCCGGAGCGGACTTCGGCGACCTGCCCGAAGCCGTCGATGTCGCGCTCGACGGCGACATGATCCTGGTCGAGCCGGGCCGCTTCTCGGGGACCACGGTGACCCGAGGCGTCCGGATCCTCGGCGCGCCGGGCACCGTCCTGCGCACCGCGCTCGAGTTCCGTGGCGTGCCGGCCGACACCTTCGCCGCGGCCGCCGGATTGACCATCGAAGCGCCGCTGCTGGTCGATCACTGCCGCGGTTCGGTGTTGCTCGAGGACTGCTCCGGTGCGGGGCTGCCGTTCCACGAGTCTCCGCCGATCGAAGTGCGCTACTCCAGCCACGTGGTGGTCGCGGGAGTCTGGGGATTCGGCCACCTCGAGATGACCGGCAGCACCGTGTCGCTCGGCCGCGCGTCGTTCGCGGGCCGCGTCGCGCTTCCCACGGTGGTGGTCGAGGGCGGCTTTCTGCAGGTCACGCACAGCGACCTGCTCGGCGCGAACTCGAGTTCCACATCGAACCCGGTCGGCCGGTTTCCGCCGGCCCCTGCGGTGTTCGTCGACCGCGGGGTCCTCGCGCTCGACGGCCGCAGTTCGTTGCAGGCCGGCCGCAACCTCGGCGACAACGACTACGTGGTCCCGGCCCTGTTCGGCACGGACTCCGTGCTGCTCCTCGATCCCCACTGCCGGCTGGTGGGGACCCGCTCGATCCCGGTCGTCGGCATCGGTCTACAGGCGTTCGTGCGCCCGCTACCAGGCCTCGACCTCGGCAACTTCCCGCCGTTCCCCGGCGCGCTGTCGCTGATCAAGGTCTCCGCGCCGGTCGGCTCGCCCGTCCTCCTGTTCGCGGGGCGTCCGGCGGCCCCGGTGTCGCTCGGATCGGTGGGGATCTGGATGCTCGATTCCGGACTGAGCCTGCCGATCGCTTCCGGGATCGCGAGCGCGGTGCCCGGACGATACGCGGGACTGCTCGTCGCACCGATCCCGGTCCCGGCGCTGCCCGAGGTGCGGGGCTTCTCCATCCTGCTGCAGAGCGTCGCCTGGACGGACGCCGGGCTGGTGTGTGGGGTGCCGGCGCCGTTCGTGGTGCGCTGACCCGTCCGCTCGACGCATCCTCTGGCCTCGTACCCTGCTCGAGTCACCGGGGGAGACCGCAGCTGCGGACCTCGTGACCTCGGTCTTCTGAGGCGGACCGATAGCTCTCGCGAAATCCTCGGGGAGAGTCGCAGGTTCCCGGGGAGCCGAATCCGCCGCTCGGCGGACCCCGCCCTCCCTCGTTCGCGCCGTCATGACACCGCGTGATGCACCTGTCGATCATCCGGTTCCGCCGCGGATCAGCGGGACCGATGGCGCGTCGGCCGCCGGCTCGGCGTGCGGCAGCCGGCACACGGGGGAACGGTGCATTCCTCTGCCCTGGAAGGTCGAGTCGCCGCTCATCGCGCTCGGTGGCGCCGGGGAGACCTCGATCTGTCTGGTCGATGGAAACGACGCGTGGCTGACGAGCCGATGCGGTGTCCGTCCGACAGTGGATCGCATGCGATGGTCGATCGAACGCCTCGAGTCCGCTCGCGGTGTGTCGGTCGCGCGCTTCGCCGTGGACGGCGATCTGTCGTCCCAGGTGCCCGATCTGTTGGGGGGGAAGTCCGGCGCGCGGTCGGCCAGGGTGGAGCAGGTTCCGCACCATCTGGCGCACGCCGCCGTGGTCCTCGCCGAGCACGGTTGCTTCCCTCGGTCGGATGCTGCCCGGGGCATCCGCGAGCGGGCGTTCGTCTGGATCCTCGGCGACGGTGCTGTGGGTGCCGATGGTCAGGCGTGGGGCTGCGAGCTGCTGGCGATCGATTCCGATCTCGGTTGGTCGCGCCTGGCTTCCGCGGAGCCGGTTCCCGTGGTGGGGCGCGCCGAAGAGCAAGCCTGGTGTCGGCTCGCCAGCATCCTTTCGGCCTACGACGGACCGCTCCACGGCGCGGTCGAACTGCCGGTGCGAGCCGACGACCTGCGGTTGTTCCGACAGCTCGCGCTGCGGGCCAGGCGCCGATGCCGGAGCCTCGCCGGCTGCTTCGAGGCCCTCGCGGCCCTGTTCGGCCTGGTCGGGCGCTGCGTGGGGCGCGGCGTGATGCGTGACGTGGAGCGGGGCCGGTCGGGCGTCGGAGCGACGCAGTCGGTGGAGTCGCTTGCTGCGGAGTTCCGGGCGCCGGAAGGTCGAGCCGCGGTCAAGCGCTGGAGTTCGGGGATGCCGGAAGTCCACCCACGGCTCCTCTCGTGTTCGCGGCTGATCGAGGAAGCAGCGGCACGGCTGCGGACGGGCGAGTCTCCACCGCGCATCGCCCGTGGGTTCCACCGGACCCTGGCGTGGCGGATCGTCGAACTCGCGCGGGCGGTGTTGCCATCGACGGTGAATACGCTCGGCTTCGCGGGCGAGTCGATGGCCAACCACATCCTCGTCGAGGACCTGGGGGATGCGTGCCGGGCCTTCGGCTTCGAGCCGTTGTTCCCGGTGGACGTGGCGTTCTGCGACTCGAGCCTCGCCTATGGCCAGGCGGTCCTGCAGTCGGCGGCGTCGGCCCGTGGCGTGACTCTGCGCGAGCAGCCCGAATCCGACGCCTGTCGCTGGCCGCGCTGATCGTCCGCTGAGTCACGGAGCGGGAGCACTCACCCGCCGAGTTGGACTTCGCCGGCCGAAACGAGCCCTAGCCCCAACGTTGCAGAACGCTGTCGGCCAGAACCGCCTCCGCTTCGCCCCGGCTGCCGCGACAGGGTGTCTGGAGCGACCGTGCTCGCGCCTTCAGACCTCACCGCAAGTGCAATGCGCCTACGGTCCGAAGTCGCTGCGCGCGGCCCCTCCAGACGCCCTCTCACGGCTTCTGACTCGACATCGTCATCCAACGTTGGGGTTAGGATGACCGCCGTGATGCTGGCATCCGCAACCATGCTCCTCGCGGCCGCCTTCGCGGCACCGCAGGATCTCGCGCCGCGCGAACTCGTCGAGGCATTCTCAGATCCTGCGCTGGTCCGCGGTCGGATCGTCGGAGCGGGTGGCGAGCCGTTGCCAGAAGGCTCCGTGCAGGCCTGGTTCGAACTCGAACCTGCGTCGCGGCTCGATTCCGCGACCGTGATCGAGGTCTTGCGGCAGACGCCGCTGCCGCCGCTGCGAGTCTTCGACGATGGCTCGCTGGTGCTACCGCTGACCGAGATGCACCGCGCGCGTCTCGGGCCTTCGCTCGGACGGTGGTGGCTCGTCGTAGAAGCCGAGGGCCATCTGCCTTGGCGGCAGCCGCTCGACCGTGGGCTCGCCGGGATTGTCTCGGTCGACGCGACCTTGCAACCGCTCACCGACGGCGACGTCCTGGGCATCGACCTGCAGGCGGCGGGCCTCCCTGCCGGTGACGCGCCGCGCACGGCGCTCGTCCGTCATTGGATCCGCAAGTCGGCCGGCGGCCGCGCCGAGACCTGGTCACTCGAACAACAGCAACTCGACATCGGCGAGAGCTCCTGCCGGGTCCTGGTGCTCGCGGCGCCGAATCCACCGTGGTGGGACGGCGCCGGCCTCGATGCCGGCATCGTCGAGTGGGGGGCGCAGCTGTTGGTCTACGATGCCGGCGCGGGCACTCTGCGTGCGGCGGAATTGATGGTCGAAGCGGCGGATGCTCCACGGTTCGAGTCGCTCGCAGGACCGATCGACGACGAGACGCTGCGGTTCGTGTCGGACGCCGGTGCGGCCCTGCCGCTCGATCGACTGCGGGTCACGTTGTCGGGGCCGTACGGCGCATTCGAGGTGCGGCCCGATGCGACGGGAGGACTCCGCGTCCCGAAGGGGCATCGCGCGACGCTCGTGGTCGCACCCGGTCATCGAGCGCAGACCGAACTCCCTCCATCAGGGACGGTCGTCCTCGAGTCCATCGACGACGAGGTCGCCCTCGAGATCCTGGTCCATGACGTCGAGGGCCGCGGCGTGCCGCGGGCCGAGGTCGTGCTGGAGCCGATCGTCACGGCGCTCGACGACCGGCCGATCCGCCTGCCGGTCCCCAAGCGCCTGTTCCGTGGCCGCACCAACTCCGAGGGGCTCGTCGAGGTGCCGGTCCGGGCGCTCGCCGAACCCGGTCTGCTGCGGATCGACGCCGACGGCTTCCGGTCCAAGGTGCACATCGATCCGCGGCCTCACGCCGGGATACGACGCCTCGAGTCGGGAGTGTCCGCGCTCGATTCCGCGCCGCTGCGCGTCACGGTGGTGGATCCCGAGCGTGCGCCGGTCTCCCAGGCGTTGGTCGTCGCGCCCATCCGGCGGAGTTCCGGTTCGTTCGGTCGGCCCCGGCTCGCGCGGACCGACTCCGAGGGCGTCGCCGAGTTGCCGATCGATCCCGGGTCGGTGCGCGACGGACTGCTGGTCTTCGCATCGTCCCATCTGGCCACCGAGGATCGGCAGCTCGACCTGTCGACCGGCGCCGTGGAACTGTCGGTAGTGCCCGCCCGTACCGTCGGTCTGGTCGTCGTCGACGAGGAAGGCCTGCCGGTGCCGGGCGCGTGGTTCCAGGAGCCGTCTCGACATGGCCACGGCGACGAGTCGGGTGCGGATCTGGAGGCTCGGCCGGTGAGCACCGGAGCGCGTGGCCGCACCTGGTTGCGGTTGGCTGCCGACACTTCCTCGGTGCAGCTGTCGCAGCGCCTGTTCCGTAGCGAGGTCTCGACGTCGTCGCACGACGTGGATGGCGAATACATCGAGGTCCGGTCCGGACCGCTCCGCTCCGTGCGGCTACTCGGCGCGTCGGGTTCGTGGTTCGCTCGGCTCGCCCATCTCCGCGGCGGCGGTGCCTCCACCGGTGGGGTGACGACGCCACCGGAGGGGCCGCGCTCCGGAGTGTTCCTGACCCGCTGGCGGCCGGGTGCAGGTGTCGAGTTGCGGGTCGGCACCGCCCACGGTCCGCCGTTGCGGGTGACCGACGCAGGTGTCGAGGTCGGGGAGGTGGCGAGCAACGGTCTCGTGACCCTCGACTACCGCCGGCCGCGGCGGAGCGTCCCGTTGCGGGTCACGCTCGACGGCGAGGATGGAGGGCTCGATCTCCGCGAGGCGCGCGTCGAGTACCAGAGTCCGCACTTCAGTGGCGCGATGTACAGCAACGCGATGGGCAACCTGCTGCGCGTCGATGAGCAGGGCCGCGCGTTCCTCGACCTGTGGGATCCGAGCGCCGCGAAGTTCCGGCTGCTACACCCTGCGCTGAAGGTGATCGAGTTCGAGGTCGGCGACGAGCCGGGGCCCGACGAAGTCGCGTTGACCGGGCGGCCGGGCCAACGCGTCCGGTTGCGGATGGGAGTCGATTCGGCCGGGATCAAGCCGCTCTATCTCACGGTCGACTCTTCGAATCCCGGCGCCACGCTGCGCTTCCAGGAGTTGATCGAGGTGAACGAGGCCGATGCAGCCCGTGGCTTCTTCGACTGGAGCCTGCCCGCGGCTGTGGACGCGGGCACCCACAAGATCGATGTCCACGGTGACGTCACGGCCCAACGCGAGCAGGAGATCACCGTCGAGGACGGGGCGGCCGGTGTGACGATCGATCTCCGCCCGAAGGAGGGAGACTGAGTCGTCCGGGGCCGCGTAACGGGAACTTTGACATGCAAAGTGGGGGCGCCCGGTCGCTACGCTGGCGTCATGAGGCTCCTCGCTGCCGTCGGTGTGTCGCTGGCTTCCGTGTTGCTCCCCGCGCAGGTGAACGAGCGCGCCTCTCGATCACTCACCGATGCGGTGCCGCTCGATCTGTCGCGGATCGAGGGACGGATCACCGATGTCGAAGGGCGACCGCTGCCGGCCGAGGCGGTCGATGCTCGCTTCGAGCTGCAGCCGGCGGAGGGGTTGTCGCGCGGCACCGTCCTCGAGATCCTGCGCCGCGTGCCGCTGCCGCCGCTGCGGGTCGGACCGGACGGTCGGGTCGCGATGGCGGTCACCGAGCTGCATCGGGCGGTGCTGGTTCCCGAGCTCGGTGACTGGAGCTACGTGGTCTCGGCTGCCGGCTACCACAGCTGGCGGCAGCGCCTGCCGCAGGGCATCGCCGGCTTGCTCGGTCTCGACGCCGAACTCGCGCCCGAGCGTCCCGCGCAGCGGGTCCGCGTCGACGTCCCGGCGCGGGGTCGCGAACGTCTGGTCTGGGTACGGCACTGGTTGCGCAGCCTGCCCGGCGGTGGTCCGGCGCTGTGGGAGAGTCGTGACTTCGTCCTCGGCGTCGGGCACGACTCGTTCGAGATCGCCGTGCCCGAGGCGCCTTCGCCGTTCGACCTCGGTGACAAGCCGTTCGCCGAATGGGGGACCAGTGCGACCGTGCTCGATCCCTTCAGCGGCAGGATGCAGATGGCGCACCTGCGGGAAGGCCGAGCCGCCGAGATGCAGGAGCGCCTGCCGAATCCACGCAAGTACCCGTGGCGATTCGTTGCCGAGGCGGGCGCCGAGCAGACACTCCCGGGAGTGCGTGTGCTCGTGGGTGGTCCGCTGTCGCGGGTCTGGATCGCGCTCGGCGACGACGGGCGGCTGCGCCTGCCGAAGAGCTTCCGCATCCTGGCCGCGTGGGCGCCCGGGCACCGCATCCGCTTCGACATCGAGGACGACGAGGAGATCGTGCTCCCGGCCGTCGACATCGAGCGACGTCTGCGGATCGTGGTGGCCCGGCCGCGGGGGGCACGCATCCCCGATGCCGACGTGGTCGTCGAGAGCCTGGAACCTCGTCTCTCCGATGCTGCACTCCGCGTGCCCCTGCCCCGACCATTGTTCCGAGGTCGGACCGATGCGTCGGGTCGTCTCGAACTTCCCGTCGAGCTGTTGCGTGAGCCGCTCGTCGTCCATGCGCGGGCACCGGGCTACCACCAGGAGCTGGTGATCGACCCGCGGGTCGCGCCCGATGAGCTGGCCCGGACGATCATCCGGCTCGGTCCGGTTGCGCCGCGCGACGACGTGGTGCGGCTGGTCGCGGTCGACGGCGCGCCGATCGCCCGTGGGCTGGTGGTGGGGCGTTCGGGTTCACGGGAGGATCCGCTCGCGTCGCCGGTGGTGGTGTCGACCGACCGCGAGGGCTTCGCCGTTCTGCCCGGAAGCATTCAACCCACTGATCTGCTGGCGCTCGCGGAGGGCTACCTGCCGTCGCGGGTGAAGTCTCCGCAGCGGGTCGATCGGGCGTGGCAGATCGACCTGCTCGCGGCTCGGCGGCGGGTGATCCGGACGCTCGACGAGGACGACGCTGTGGTGCCTGGCGCGAGCCTGCGGATCCTCGCTGAGCGAGTGGTGGGCGGGCTGTCGGATCGCCGCGGCAACCTGCTCGTGACCTACAGCGGGCGCGTGCCGGTCCGATTCACCGAGCAGGGTCTGGTGGCCGGGCTGTCGACGGTGATCGCGCCGGATGACCTGGAAGGTCTACAGCACGTGCGGGTCCAACGGACCAGCGCGGTGCGCACCGAAGGTGACGGGTTCGACCGGCTGTGTCAGGCGGCGGTGCCCGACGCGCGCCACTTCGACGCCTTCGCCCTCCCGATGGGCTTCGTCCGCTCCGGAGTGGTGCTCGCCAACTGGCAGCACGGCGAGGGACGCGAGCAGTATCTCGCGCTGGAGGCGGGTGCTCCGCTGCGGATCACGCAGGGTGCGGTCGACGCGGCGGCCGAGGGAGCGGGGGGCGTGCGGAGGATCGACGGGGCGCGACGTCGCGTGTTCCTCGACTTCGCCGTCGGTGCCGGCTTCGAGGAGGGCGGCTTCGATCCCGGATTGGCCCAGGTCGAGTTCGTCGCGGCTCGTGGGCGTGGCGACGTCGGCACGAGCCTGAACCGTCAGCGGGTGACCTTCGACGACGCCGGTCGCGCGATGATCCTGTTGGACGCGCCCGAACCGGTCGACCTGGTACTCCTGCATCCGGACTGCCTGCCGGTCCCGTTCCGCGCACCGGGTGTCGCGGTCGGTGCCGAGGAGGCGCGGGTCGAACTGCCGCTTCGCCATGCGGCCCGGGTTACCGCGGTGTTCCCGGTTCGCGGGGCGACGCCGGGTCCGCTCCTGGTCGATGTGGTGTGGACGCCGAGCACTCCGCATGCCCCCACACGACTACGTGAGCTCGTCGATCTGTCGGCCGACGAACTGCGGGCGGGCTGCAAGAGTCTCCTGCTGCCGCACGGCAACCGGCCGGGAACCGCGCGTCTGGTCGTCCACCCCACAGGGGGCGACGCCCAGCTCCGCGAGTTCGTGCTCGGAGAGGAGGACGTCGTCCTCGACCTGGGGCCCGGGCGCTGACCGAGCCTCGGATCAGCGGCTGCCGGCGGGCGGTTCCGGGTCCGCGATCAGGACCGCGACCTCGACCTGGTCGGCGCGCGAGCCGAGCGACACCCGCAACGGGTAGGTGACGAAGCCCTCGCTCACCAGGTCATCGGGATGCGGCCGCTGCAGCGTGATCGAGATCCGTGCGAAGTCCTCGTCCCAACGCACGTCCGGTTCGCTGACGGCGTACCCGCCGGTCGGAACCACGAGTTCGATCTCGGCCTCGATCTCGGCGAAGTCCCCGTCGATGTAGACGAGGTGGGCCTCGGCAGTCTCCTGGTCGAACGACCCTACGACGTAGATTCGCTCGTCACGGCGGACCTGCGGGGCCCGAGTCTCCGGAGCCCTGGCCTGCAGCGTCACCACGTCGGAGACCAGTAGTTCGTCGGCGAGCTGGGTGTAGACCGGTGCAGCGATCGCCTGGAAGTGGATCTCCAGGCCGGCGTGCGCGGCGTCCATCAGGTCGAGCGGCACCAGGGCGTGACCGCGCGGATCGAGCGTGCCGCTCTGCACGATCACCAGCGGGACGACCTGCAGACCGAAGAGGTCGGGTTCGACCTGACGCTGCAGTCCGGCGACCACGAGGTACTCCGCGTAGCCGTGCGGTCCGTCGATGCGGAGATCGCGGTCATAGCGGCCCGCCTCGAGCGACAGCGCGAACGTCGGGTCCGCGACCTGGGCAGGGGCCAGCGAGGTGGTGAGCAGCGCGGCGGTCCATACCGCGGCGCTTGCGAGGGTGCGCGGACGCATGGTCTCTCTCCTTGATGAGTCGATCCGGGAACCACGGCGGGGGCACGCCGCGTTCCGACCGCGATGGGTTCCCGATCGAGGGGACGAACGGGGCGCGGTCGGTTGGATCAGGGAGGTGTAGTCACGCGGCGCAGGGTCGTTTCCCGGTTCGCTCCGGGGTTTCGTTCCTCGGTCTCTGCCCCGTGCGATCCGCCTTCAGAACTGCTGGCCCAGGTACAGGTAGGCGGCGCGGCGGCCGCCTTCCGACAAACCGATGCCGACGTAGGCGGGACCTAGCAGCGTGTCGGCGGCCCCGAACAGCGAGCCCGCGAAGCGCATGTCGGAGAGCTGCACGGACTCATCGCGCGCCCACATCTCGCCGTACTCGATCGACCCGCCCATGTAGAACGCCGAGCTGAACTTGGTCGCCGGCTTGGAGAGCTGGTGGTAGACGATCAGCGAACCCAGGGCGTAGGAGTCGCCGATCAGCTCGTTCGGCTCGAGGCCGGAGAGGCGGGTGAAGCCGCCGAGCCGGAACTGGTTGGAGAACACCTGGGTCGGCTCCCAGGAGTAGCCGAACTCGGCGTTCGGCAGCACGGTCGTGTCGCCGATGGTCAGCGGCTTCTTGAGCTGCGCGCGGAGTGCCGAGTAGTCGGCGTCGCCGCCGAGGCCTGGGGTGCCGAACCGCCACTCGGCCTCACCGAACCAGCCGGTCTGCGGGAAGTTCAGGCTGTCGAGGCTGTCGAGGGTCAGCCGCGAGAACACATAGCCGTCGTCGACGGTTTGGTTGATCGTCTGGCCGGCGCCGACCAGGCCCACGTTCACCTCCGACACGGCTTCGAGCCGCGTGTAGCCGAAGCGGATCTCGGCGACGTCGTCGATCACGCGGCCTGCGGCGATCGTGCCGTAGAGGGTCTTGGTATCTGCGGAGGCGAGCGGGACCCCGTTCAACACCAGCGGCACCGTCTCGGTCAGATACTGGACCTGCGGCACCACGAACCATCGCTGGTAGCGATCGAGCGGCTGGTAGTACTCGGAGAACAGCCGGTTGCGGCTGCCGACCTCGATCTCGTTGCGCCATTCGCCGCCGAACGAATTGGCCGGCATCCAGGTGTGGCGCATCGCCGCGTTGAACTCGGATTGGCCCTGGAAGTCGTTGGCGAGCTGCAGGCCGAACTGGAAGTAGTGCGGTCCGAGTTCGCGGTCGGCGGCATGGATCACGAGATCGGCCGGCGGGACCTCCTCGGTGGAGGCTGCAGGCATCTCGTGGTCCTCGATGCGGAAGGTCAGGTCCTGGAGCACCTGGTAGCCACCCAGACGCATCATGTCGCGGCGCAGTCGTTCGACGTCGAGTTCCTCGCCGTCCTCCTGGGTGATCACCGCGAGGATCAGCTCGTCGGTCATGCTCGATTCGTTGTCGATCCGGATCTCGGCGATGCGCGGTGCCCGGCGCGGCAGTCGTTGTCGGCGCAGGAACTCGCGCCACTCCACTTCGCCGACCGCGAGGGCCGCGAGCCGGTCCTGCAGCGCGCCGGCGGTCTCGACGCCCTCGGCGATCGCCTCGGCGCAGCGCGGGAAGTCCAGCGAGGAGATCCCCTCGAGCGGCAGCGGGATGAACACATCGGTGTCGGTGAGCGTGGCCTGCTGCTCGGCGATGTTCTGCTTCATCATCAGGCCGATGACCTGATTGCTCACCCCGAACAGCGAGCCGACCTGCTCCGGATCGGCCAACTGCTCACCGACATCCACGGCGATCACCACGTCGACGTCCAGCTCGCGGACCACGTCGATCGGCAGGTTGTCGACGATGCCGCCATCCACGTAACGGCGGCCGCCGATCGCGATGGGATCGAAGATCGCCGGCAGCGACATGCTGGCGCGGATCGCGGTGGCCAGACTGCCGGAGTCGAACACTCGCTTGCTGCCATCGCCGAGGTCGGCGGCGACGCAGCGGAACGGGATCGGCAGGTGGTCGAAGTCCTCGACCGCGTGGATGTGCGCGGTCATCGCCTCCAGCAGCGTCAGCACGTTGTGGCCCTCGATCAGTCCCGAGGGCAGGCGCAGCGTGAAGTTCTCGAAGTCCCAGCCAAAGCGGAACGGGATCAGGAAGCCGGCGTCGTCGCGCTTGCGGCGGAAGGACACCTCGCTGCGCGGCGGGTAGTCGTCGAGCACCACCCGCCAGTCGAGGGAGGTGAACAGCTCGTCGAGTTCGTCGGGTGACCAGCCGCAGGCGTACAGCCCGCCGACGATCGAGCCCATGCTGGTGCCGGCGATCGCGTCGACCGGCACGCGGAGCTGCTCCAGCACCTTCAGCACGCCGACGTGGGCCGCGCCGCGCGCGCCGCCGCCGCTGAGCACCAGGCCGATGCGGGGCCGGGGCGTCTCCCGCTCCTGGGCGAAAGTCGGTTCCAGCAACATCCCGACACAGAGCCAGGTGGCACGGAGGGTTTTCATCGGACCAGCACCTCGATCTCGGCCGCCGAGGCCCAGGGCTGGTCGCCGACCGCGGCGTGGGAGCGCAGCCGCAGATAGCGGGTCAGGAGCGGCTTGCGGGTCGCTGGGAAGGTCAGGACCTGGGCGATCGGATTGTTCGCGACGTTCGGCAGCTCGGTCGCGGGAAGGAGCTCGCGCCACACCGCCCCGTCGAGGCTGCCCTCCACCGAGCAGCGGGTGATCGTACCGTTGGTGCTGTCGTTCTGCCGTGGCAGGTAGACCAGGCCGGTCACCGCGCGGTTCTTGCCGAGGTCGAGCGTGATCCAGTGGGGATGCGGCGGCGAGTCGGGCGACCAGCGGCTATGCCAGAGCGTGTCCGGGTCGCCGTCGATCGCCATGCGCGCCGCTTCGCGCGGTGCCTGTTCGCTGTCGCAGTCGTGGATCCGGATCTCGGCGCGGCACAGGCCGAAGCGGCGTGAGTTCTCCGTGCCGTACCCCAGGTCGATGAGCGTGGCCTGCTCGCCAGGCTCGCTGCGGGCCTGGACCACGCCGCCCTCCGGTAATGCGAACGGGCGTTCGTAGACCGGCGCGTCGGCAGGGAACGGTCCGTCGCCGACGTGGTAGCGGATCGTCACTCCGGGATCGGCTTGCAGGCTCACCGTGCCGTCGGCCGCGCGTTCGATCCGCGGTGCGCGCAGCACTCCGGGCTGGCGGTGCAATGCGAGCGTGGTGATCCGCGCCGGGCCCCGCGACGCCTCGATGCGCAGCCGCAGCGCCTGTGTGGTGACTGGCCGGACCAGACGCAGTAGGCGGTTCGGACCGATGGTCTGGCCGCGGCCGCGGGGCAGTGGCGACCACACGCCGTCCGGGCCGCGGGACTCCAACACGAAGCTCTCGACGCGCTGGCCGGTGCCGCGGACGTCCTCGCGCAGGCGGACCACGTCGAAGGTGCGCGGTTCGGGCAGCGTGAGCGTGATCGCGCCGTCCGTGTCGGTGCGCGTCGCGCCGGTAGCGAGGTCGTCGGCGAACGTGGCCCGCAGCACGGTGCCGAGTTGGCGCAGCCGGGCCACGTCGTTCTCGTGGACCAGGCCGCGGCGGTCGGGGGGCACGTTGAGCAGGAACTGCGTGCCGCCGCCGACCGCGCCGTAGTACACGTCGAGCAGGTGGTCGAGGCTCTTCACCTGGTTGTCCTGGCTCGGGTGATAGAACCAACCTGGCCGGATCGAGGTGTTGGTCATCGCCGGCCACCACGCCAAGCGCTTCGCGCCGGCCAGGCGCTCGCGGCTGCCGAGGTCGCGGGCCTGCACGTCGATCGCCAGCAGTGCGCCGAGGCTCGCGTAGCTGTCGGTCGGTGGTGCCTCGGCGACGTCACCGCGCAGCGGGACCACGTTCCACTCGGCGTTGCGGGTGTGACCGGCCTCGTTGCCGCACCAGCGCACGTCCGGGCCCATCACCGAGATGCAGGCCGCGGGCTGCAGCTCGCGGACCAGCCGGTAGTGGCGCGTCCAGTCGAAGACGCTCGGGTCGTCCTTCGGCGCGTGGGCGCCGTCGAACCACACGTCGTAGATCGGCGCGTAGTTGCTCAGCAGCTCGCGGAGCTGGGCGTGGAACAGGTCGTCGTAGGCCTTGGTGCCGAAGCTCGGCGCGTTGCGGTCCCAGGGGCTCAGGTAGATGCCGAAGCGCAGGCCCTTGGCGCGGCACGCCGCGGCCACCGCGCCGACCACGTCGCCCTTGCCGTCTCGCCACGGCGAGGACTTCACCGAGTGCGTGGTGGTCGCGGTGGGCCACAGGCAGAAGCCGTCGTGGTGCTTGCAGGTCAGGACCACGCCGCGCATCCCGGCGGCGGCGAAGGCGTCGACCCACTGCGCGGCATCCAACGCGCTCGGCGCGAAGGTCGCCGGAGACTCCCGGCCGTCGCCCCACTCCCGGTCGGTGAACGTCTTCATCCCGAAGTGGACGAACGCGGTGAACTCGAGGTCGAGCCAGTCCTGCTGGCGCGGATGCGGGCGGACGCTGCCGGCGAGGGTCGCGATCTGCTCGGGCGTCGCGCCGTCGGGGACGGGGACCGACCAGGGGTGGTCCTGAGCGACGAGGCCGTCCCATGTGCCCACGAGCAGGGCGAGGACCGGGAGGAGGGAGCGCTGCATGCTCCCGGTTTAGCAGAGCGGGACTGCGGTCCGTATCGACAGCTTTCCGATCGCGCCGTCGCCGGTCAGCGCAGCACCATGGTCCTCGGATTGGTCAGCACGAGCTCGCTGCCCAGGTCGACGAGGCCCTGCAGCGTGATCACCGTTCCCACCGGCAGGCTCGGCAGGAGCGGGAAGGCAGGTGGATTCGCGATCGCAGGGCCCGCGTAGATCACACCGGACGTCGCGGCATCCAGGTGGAACGGTCCCCAGGGCAGGAACGTGGTCGGTGCCGCCAGGCTGACCACCAGGATCGACGGGCGCTGCAGGCCGCCGCGCCAGACCGGCGTGAGGTTCCGACCCGGTCCGGTCGGCGGCGCGGTGACGACCGGCACCGTGGCGACGATCGTCGCGCTGCCGGCCAGCGTGGTGTTGCTCGGATCGCAGCGGATCAGTCCGCCCGAGCCGGATGAGCAACGGCACAGCGCCTGACCGTTGCTGCCTCCGTAGAAGCTGTCGCCGCCGAAACCGCCGAGTCCGGAGCAGCCCGGACCGAGCTGGAGTTCCATGGTGCCACGGATCGAGATTCCGTGTCCGCCGCTGCCCCGGATGCTCGAGGCCCAGCCGCCGAAGAACCGGCAGTCGGTGCAATGGACGCGGCCGCCCCAGATCTCCATGCCCGCCGCGCCGCTGTAGTAGGGATAGGTGCCGAGGTTGGAGCGGCCGGTCGCGACGCAGTCGATCAGGGTCAGGTGGGAAGCGCTGCCAGTGACCTTGATCCCGGGCGCGCCGACTGCGAACCCGCTGGACACCGCGGTGACCGCGAGCGACCGGTTCACGGTGAGGGTGAGCCCACCGGCACCGGTGCTGTTGCCGGTGCTCCGCAGGTTCTCCAGATGGACGGGGCCGAGATTGTCGTCGAGAACCAGGCCCACGCCGCTGTTCGCATCGATCGCGAAGTCCTGCAGGGCGAAGGTCCGGTTCCTGGGCAGCGCGTGGATCCTCAGGATGCCCGTCGCGAATCGGGCACCGCTGCTGCCGAGGATGCGGATTCCCTGGTCCGTCGAGGCCGGCGTGTAGGTGCCGGGGCGGACCTGCACGATGTCGCCGTGGACGGCGACGGCGAGCGCGGCGGGCAGGTCGGTGAAGTCCCCTCCACCCGCCGCGTCGACCACGTAGTTGTTCTGCGCGGCGAGACAGGAAGCGATGGAGAGGACGCCGAGGGCGAGTTGTCGGAGCATGGTGGGTTCCCTGGTCACTCGAGCGGACCGACCATCGCAAGTCCCTTGCCCCTACCGCGCCTCGCGAGGGGGCGTGGCCGGAGCCGAGACCGGGCGGTGGAGGTTTCGCTCACAGAGTGTGACCTGATCGAGCCTACAGCCTTGGCGCGGCCTCCTGCCGCAAGCGAAGGGGCATGCGTCGCTGCGCTCGTTCACGGAAGCAGTAGATCAGCGGTCCGGTCCGGCCGTCGGTGAGGCGTCAGCCGTCGGCGCGTCGTCGGCGAGCATCGTCGTGCGCATGGCCTCGGCGATGCGCTCCAGTTGGTCGTCGCTTGCCTCCGGCGGCACGCGGACCGGCGCGTGGTAGATCATCCGCACCCTGGTGAACGGCTTGGGGATCGCGAAGCGGTCCCAGCTCCGCAAGTGCCACGCGGACTCTGCGGTGGTGGTCACCGGCAGGATCGGGCAGCCGACCTCGCGCGCGAGCCAGGCGACGCCGACGTTGATGCTGTGGATCGGGCCGCGGGGGCCGTCGGGAGTCACCACCACCGGCGTGCCGCTCTCCAGGGCGTCACGCATCTCGCGCATCGCCCGTGCGCCGCGCTTGCTGGTGCTGCCGCGGACGATGCGGTAGCCGTAGCGGCCGAGCACCTTCACCACCAGGCCGCCGTCGTCGCTCGGCGAGACCAGCACCGCGATGCCGCGGTGGCGGTGCACCGGCGCGGGAGCCAGCATCTCGCCGTGCCACATCGCGGCGACGAATGCGCCGCCTTCCATCAGCGAGTCGAAGTGCTCGACGCCGACGCGCTGCAGCTTCCAGGTCCTGGCCAGCAGCTTCAGCGCGGTCGGCAGCAGGGCGTCGAGCAGGATCCCGCCAATCCGTCGCCGCGCCATCCGGTAGCGGCGTCGCCAGGGGGCGTCGCGTCCCGCCGCGCGGCGCTGCTCGGCGAGCGCGGCGCGTTCGGCGGCGCGGGCGCGGCGAAGGTCACGGGCATCCACCCGCGCGACCATACAGGCGGGTCACTCACCCGCCGATGGGGAACGCGGCCGCGGGGGTCGCGGCGATGCTCAGCGTCGCGGCGGGGTCGACCACGAAGCCCTGGGCGTGCAGGGTGGCTCCGATCAGCGCCGGATCGTTGGGGATCGGCAGGTGGTCGGTGGCGCAGCCTTCGGCATGGATGCTCAGGCCGCGGGTGTCGGCGACCGACAGATCGACGAGGATCGGGATCGGGAAGGTGTAGGTCCGTGCGAACGGTGAGATCGCCAGCACTGCCTGCGCGCCCGGCAGCGCGCTGCCGATGCCGATCCGGAAGTCGATCGAACCCGGGAAGGCCGGCTGGTGGTCGACGAGCTGCGGGATGGTGCCGCCGGTGCCGGGCGAGCCGGTGCCGCGGGTCGCGTTGCCCATGCGCTCGCTACGCAGCGTCGGTCGGTCGAAGGGTGGCAGACCGGCGGCGACGCGCGGGTCGGTGAGGCCGCGGCGCAGGAACGCCTCGACATCGACCTGGGCCGGCGGCTGCAGGCGGAGATTCACGAACGCCGGGTCCTGGCCCGGGCCGAAGCTCGGCAACTGCTTGTTGTAGAAGCGCAGCACGTCTGCCAGGTCCGTGAAGCGGCCATTGTGCATCCAGTTGGCACGCAGACCGGTGTTGCGAAGGCTCGGCACCTTGAACCGGTTGCGATCCCCGGGGTTGCCGGTCACCTCTTCACGGCCCGCGTCTTCGTTGGCCGGCCGCACGCCCAGGTTGCGGAAGGTGTGGTCGGTGAAGAAGGGCGGGCGGTGGCAGGCGTCGCAGCGCGACTGGCGGAACGCGTTGAGGCCGCGCTGCTCCTGGGCGGTCAGGGCGTTGAACTGACCGTTGTTGAACAGGTCCCACGGCGTCTGGTTGCCGACCAGGGTGCGTTCGTAGGTCGCCAGCGCGAAGGCGATGCGCACCGGAGTGATCGCGGTGCTGCCGAAGGCGCGGCGGAACAGCTCGGGGTAGTCCGGGTCACCGGCGAGGGCGGCGGTGACGTCGGCGGGCAGGTTGGCCGCGAGCGCCATCGGCTCGGCGTTCTGCAGCTTGCCGGTGACCTGGTTCCAGGTCCGTCCCTCATGACCCATCTCCGACGGGTTCATCAGCGGTGCCAGCGACTGCGACTCGAGCGAGCCGCCCTGCTGGATCGTGACCTGGTTGGTCAGGGGGTCGCGGAAGGTGCCGCTGCCGCGGCCATCCCAGAACTGCAGGGGGGCGTACTGGCTGGTGATCGCGGACGGGGCCGAGCGACCGGTCACCTGGCGGTCGAGGCCGAACTCCGGGCTGGGATCGAAGTCGTTGGTGGCGTTCGAGTGGACGATCCCGAGCGAGCCGCGGATGTCGTCGGCGGTGCCGAAGCGTCCGTCGACTCCGGGGTGCGTGGCGTTGACCGGATCGCCGCCACCGGAAGTCGGCATGTGGCACGTGCCGCACGACATCGTGTCGTCGCTGGAGAGCTGCTCCTCCCAGAACAGCATCTTGCCGAGCACCGCCTTCTCCGCGGTGATCCGGTTCTCGGGCGGCTGCGGCACCGGGGGCAGCGGCGGCGGCCCGCCCTGGGCGAGCGCGCTGCCGGCGAGGGAGAGGGCGAGGACGGCGAACGGGACGGTCTGCGGCTTCAACGTGTTCCTCGGGTGAACCTTGGGGATGGCAAGGGAGCGGCGCGGAGAACGGCTCCGGGGTGACGCGGGCACCACGAGTGTCGCGGAAATGTCGCGCGATGGATCCTGGCGGTTCGCGAGTTGCGCCCCGGTCGTGCCCCGATGCCGGTCGCTGGCTCGAAACCCCGCTGACAAGGACTCGTCATGAAACCCGGAAGACTCCCGATCCTCGCCCTGCCCGCCCTTCTGCTGGCCGGCGCGCTACGTACTGAGCCGGCCACGGTCGCCGCTCCGGGCCCGTGGCCGGCGTGCGCGGCACCGACCCGTGTCGGACTGGTTGGCGTTCCGGTCTCGGAACTGCCGCGGCGGCTGGCGCCGCCCGAGCGGATCGCGCCGGCCGGCGACGATGGCTACCAGCACTGGCTCTGGGGTTCGCGCGAGACGGGCCAGTCGGGGTTGAAGGTCCTGTCGGGACTCGTGGTCGACGTCGACGAGGGCTTCGATCCCAAGAGCCACCCCGCGCCCGAGGTGGTGCCCGACGGACCGTTCCTCGGTCAGGCCCTGGCCGACCTGCTGCGCTCGCGTGGGCCGGCCGAAGAGTTCGCGATCTTCCGGACCCGCTCGCCGATCGGTCGCGGCATGACCAGCCCGCGGCCCTACCTCGTCTACGACGGGCGCTGGGCGTTCGTGGAGGACGGCCTCGTGGTCCAGATCACCGACCCGATCCCGGCGCAGAAGTCGAACGGTCCCGGGCGCTGACGTGGTGGCGGGCGCGGGTCAGCGACCCCGCACCCCCGTGACCTGCATCAGCAGTTGCCGGTCGGGATCGACCTCCCACTTCCCGGCGCCGACGCGGACCTCGGCGGTCCCGTCTGCCATCTCGATCCGGCGCCGCTCGTTGCCGACCTGCATCGGCACCGGCATCGGGAAGCTCAGCCCCTCGGGCAGCTCCCAGCGCAGCGTCACCACGCCGTCCTTCTCCTTCACCAGCAGGGTCGGCAGCTTCGGCTGGCGCAGGTAGACCTCGAAGAACCAGCCGAGCTCCACGCCCGACTCGCGCTCGGCGATCGCGCGGATCTCTTCGGTGTCGCTGAAGCGACATTGCGAGCCGTCCAGCGCCTCCTCCATCTCGGGGGTGGGATAGGCCCAGCGCCGCAGCACCTGGAAGAACGTCTCGTCGCCGAGCAGCCAGCGCAGCGAGTGGCAGATCCAGGAGCCCTTGTAGTAGATGTCGTTGCCGCTGCCGGCGAAGTAGATCGACTGCGAATCACGGTGCTCGCGCGGCGCCACCGGCCCCTTGTTGGCCAGCATCCGCCGCTTGGTCTCCATTTCGACCTTCAGCGACTCGGGACCGAACTTCTCCTCGATGTACAGCGCCTGCATGTAGGTCCCGATGCCCTCGTGGATCCACATGTCCTTCCAGTCGGCGCAGGTCACCAGGTTGGCCCACCACTCGTGGCACATCTCGTGGTGGTGCAGCCAGTCGTAGTCGAAGGGGCCCGGACGATAGCGGTTGCCGTAGGCGATGATCGTCTGGTGCTCCATGCCGAGGTGCGGCGTCTCGACCACCCCGTACTTCTCGTTGCGGAACGGATAGGGCCCGCAGCGCGACTCCATGTGGCGCACGTGGTCGAGGAACTGCGGCAGGAACTTCGCCGCCTTGTCCTTGTTCTGTGGCAGCACGTAGAACTCGACCGGCATGACGGTGCCGTCGCTGCAGGTGTACCTGTCGGTGAGCACCTCGTAGGGCCCGATGTTCAGCGCGATGCAGTAGTTGCTGATCGGGTTCTTCACGTGCCAGTGGAAGCGCGCGCGACCGTTCTCGGTGCTGCGCTGCTGCAGCACGCCATTGGCGGCGCAGACCAGGCCCGCGGGCACCGTGACGATCAGGTCGAACGACGCCGGCTCGTCGTCGGGGCGGTCCTTGCACGGCCACCAGAGGTCCGCACCTTCGCCCTGACAGCTCGTGGCGATCCACGGCTTGCCGTCCCTGGTCTTCGACCAGGTGAAGCCGCCCTTCCACGGCGGGTTCGGCGAGACCCGCGGCTCGCCGCCGTAGCGCACGCGGACCACCAGGTCGTCGCCGGGTTCGCGCTCCTCCTCGAGCGGGATCCAGATCCGCAGGTCGCGGTGCTCGAACGCGCTGGTCTTGCCGTCGACCATGACCTCGGCGACCTTCAGCGCCTCGTCGAGGTCGAGCGCGATCCGTGACGTCGCCTCGGTGACCTTGGCGGTCATCGTCAGCTCGCCGTCGATCGAGCGCTCTTCAGGGTCGACGCCGATCTCCAGGCGGTAGTGCGTGACGTCGTAGCAGGCGTTCTCGGGGATCGCCGCGGCGCCGGAAGTCTGTTGAGCGGTCGCGGTGGCGGAGACCAGGAGGGTCGCGAGGGCGAGCCGGTGGAGGATGCGCATGGTGGGGTCCGGTCGGTGCAGGAACGCCGGATCGTAGCGAGCCCGCGGCTTCGACCGGAACCCGATCGGTCAGCGTGAGCCGATCACCAGGTCGATCGCGTTGGTGAGCTCGTGCTGCGCGCCAGCGGACGACAGGACCTGCACCGACAGGCCGGCCCCGAGCAGCGCGGCATCCCCTGGGATCGGCAGGCTCAGGCTCTGACCCGGTGTCGCGGTCACGACGGTCGGGAACAGCGGGTCGACCAGCGCGGTGCCGAGTTCGGGCAGCTCCACGTTGGCCGGGAGCAGCCCGAAGAACAGCGTGTCGACGTCGTAGCCCGATTGGAAGGTCGAGTGGTCGACCACCGGCTGCCACGTCCGGCCGATCGCCGGTGCGATCGGATCCGGGCGCAGCGCCAGCGGGTTGCCTGGCCATCGGTCCGATACAGCGGCTCTCCAGGATCGGCGGTCGTCGGCACGGCGTCGACCCGTTCCCGGGCGTCGATCGACGGGTCGCTCACCACCGCCTGCCAGGTGGTGGCGAGTGCGGCCAGACCGGGGACCGCCGACGCTTCGGCCGTCGCGGTCGCATCGAGCGTCGCGAGGTCGACGGCCGAGGTGCTCAGGGTCGTGCGCCGTGAGACGAACATCAGCCGGTAGGAGTCGCCGGGTTGCAGGTCTCGTGGTTGCTGGTCGGGCACCGGAACCGTGAGCACGTCGGAGATTCCGTACAGCCGGTTCGATCGGTTGTTGGTCGGGGTTCCGCCGTAGCACCACGGATACGACCTGGAACCACTGGTTCCGGCGGTAGGCCGGTCTCGTCCCAGTGCGATGGCGCCCGCGAGAATGCCGGTCGGGTTCGTGCCGGTCCACACCACGACCCCGGTGGTCAGGACGCCGGTCTGGGTGACCGCCGGCGACGACAGCAACGGGTTCGAGGAGCGGGCGAGCCAAAGCTGCCTGGAGCCGGTCTCGACCCGGACACCGTCCGGGCGGTAGATCGGCACGTTGGCGCCCGGGCTTCCCGGCACCGTCTCGGTGTGCTCGCTCGCACTGAGGCCCGGAGTTCCGGCCACGGCCCGCCAGCGGGTCTGCAGGGCCGCCATCGGCGGCGACGACTCGGCCTCTGCGGTGACGAACGCGTCGTAGTCGGCGATGTCGGTCGACGTGGCGTCGCGGGCCCCGTCGGTGAGGAAGAGGATGCGATACTGTTCCCCCGGCTGCAGCCCGGGGGGGACGACGTCGAGCCCCTGCGCCGCGAGGCCGAAGGTCAACAGGAGCGGGGTGAACGGGACGAGGAGTGCTCGCATGGCGGAGTGCTCGGAGTGCTGGAAGCGGACGCGAAGGTCCTCACGCCTTCGCCGGTCCGGTCCGGCCATCCCGCCACCGGAAATCCGGGCATTCGTTGCCGGGAGCGCGCGTGTCACCGCGCGCCGAGCCGCAGCGAAGCGCCGTTGGAGGCGACCAGGCCGAGCTGGTTGGCGGCGCCGTCGATCACCAGCCACTGGGTCTTCAGGATCCCGCCGACGAGGCTCGGGTCGTCGGGGATCGTGATCGTGAACGACTCGTGGCCGGCGTCGTCGGAGAGGAAGGTCTCGCTGGCGAAGGACTGGACCAGCGCCTGGCAGCCCGGTGCGCCGAGGCCGTCGAGGTTCAGCGTCTGCTCGGCGATCCCGAAGTTGATCGCGGCCGGCGTGTTGGGCGGCGCGCTGTGCAGGGTGAACGTGACCTGTGCGTCGATGCGTGGGTCTCTGGAGACTCCGTTGCGCGACAGGTTGCCGAGCGAGGTCGGGCAGATCCGCCCGTAGGTCGAGGTCGATGGTGGATCGGCCTGCTCGGGCGAGTCGTAGACGTAGACCGACCAGGTGCTCGGCTCGGCGACGATGTCGTCGGGGATGCGGTCACCGTTGAGGTCGACGCTGGCGATGGACACGCCGTACTCGTTGGACGAGCCGGTGCGTTCCCGGATCACCGAGCCGTCGGCGCCGCTGAGCAGGACCACGCGAGACAACACGTTGCTGGAGAGCGGCTGGCTCGAGACCAGGACGTCCTGGATGCCATCGCCGTCGGCGTCGCCGGTCGAGGACAGGGCGTAGCCGAAGAACTCGCCGTCGATTGCACCATCGACCCGCCAGCGGCTGGTGAGATCGAGCGAGGTGACGACGACGCGTCCTCGAGCGCTGTTCCGACCCGGCTGCGACCAGGCAAACTCCGCCAGACCGTCGCCGTCGAGGTCGCCGAGCGGTGCGATCGCGTGGCCGAACCGGAAGCCGGCCTGGCTCGCACCCCCGGTCCGCTCGTTGAGGAGCGAGCCGTCGAGGCCGCTACGGACCTGGATGCGGCCGCGGAAGCTGTTCGCCTGCGGCATGCCGCAGACCACGTCGTCGTAGCCGTCGCCGTCGGCGTCACCGACCACCGTGAGCGTGTCGACGCGAGCCGGCGTCTGGACGCGCCAGAGCTCGCGGGCGCCGCCCTGGCTGGTGAAGGCAACCAACCAGCGGTCGTCGGCGGTGTAGACGAGGTCCATGCCGGCGTTGGGATCGAGGTAGCGACCGGTGGCCAGCCGGCGACCGACCCCGGTGAGGCCATGGTCCCGGCCCCGGACCAGGGTGATGACGCTGTTGCTCGGCCCCAGGCTGGCGGTCTGGATCTGGCCGTCGAAGCCGCTGTGGCCCGGCTCCGAGTAGACGATGCGTCGGTGCCATTGCGCGACCGCGGTGCCGAGCCCGGCGCCGGACAACGACGTGGCGATGGTGTCGTAGACCGACAGCGTGCGGCCACTGATGGCCCAGAGGATCCCGGAGTCCTCGGGTTGCGAGATCACGAAGTCCCGGTAGCCGTCGCCGTCGAAGTCGCCGACCGGCGTGACGGGCTGGCCGTAGCCGCCGCCACTGCTGGCCAGGGAGATGCGGGTGCCGCAGTCGTTGGCGCTGAGCAGCGCCGACTGCGAGGTCGCGAAGCCTTGACAGCGACCGGACACGAGGCAGTGGTACTCCTTGTCGAGGAGGTCGGGGGTCACCACGTCGAAGCGCAGCTCCGCGCCCGACTGGCCGGGAACGCTGCTCCAGATTCCTCCGGGCGTCCGGGAGTACCACGCGTAGCCGCCGGCGTTCGTCGCAGTCACGCTCATCATCACCGGGTTGCCCTGCGTGCCGGTGCAGGCCGCGCGCGGCTGGGGCTCGGCGGTGATCTCCGGCGAGTCGTATCGCGGCGAGACCATCAGCCCCCAATTGGCGACGTAGTCCCGCGTCTCGAGGAAGAGCCGGACGTTGTTGTGGTTGGCGTCGCCGCAGTAGATGTCGCCGCGGTTGGTCGTGACGTAGCGGTTCGGAGTGGAGAACGCCCGAGCCCGGACGATCGTGCAGATGCAGTTCGGCGAGTAGGCCATCGTGGTGATCAGCCAGCGCTTGTCGAACACGGTGTTGAAGAACCGATCCCGGTAGCCGTAGCCGTAGTTCTGGTACGGTTCGAACGAGGAGTTGTCGCGGTCGTGGACCGAGCCCATGTTGTGGCCGAGTTCGTGGGCGAGCACGTAGTCGGTGATGCCGTTGTATTCGCAGACCGAGAAGCCGCCGGCGGGGTTCTCGAGCTGCAACACCGAAGTCGGTACCCAAGCGATCCCCAGCACACTGCCGTGGACGGACCGGTCACCGACCGCGAGGGTCACCAGGTCGGCGGCTTCGTCGCGGCGCCAGGTGTGGACCTGGTCGTAGCGGCCGTCCGCCGGTTCGGTGAGGTGGTCCAACGTGACGTCCATCGCCGAGTTCTCGTCGAAGGAGACGTGACGGACCGAGGTGGCGTCGAACGACGTCGGGACGCCGCTGTCCTGCATCACCGTGCTGCTCTGGGCGAGCCCGTTGAGCAGGATCGACTGGATCTGTGAGTCACCGCCGGCGGAGCTGCGTGCGTGGTTCTCGTAGACGGCCAGGACCTGGATGCTGATCGGGTTGTCGGTGCAACTCGATGCAGCTGCGACACCGCCGCCCCCGGATCCGCCGGGCGTTCCGGCAGGGTGGGTGTGGCGGTCTGCGTGCCCCCGATGTCGGTGCCGGGGCAGCCCCGCGGTGGTGTGGCAGGCGCAGGTCGGGCCTTCGGCCTTCAGTTCGCGCAGGGTGGTCATGCCCGGCGCGGGCTGCAGCGCGATCGTGCTCGGGCGCAGGTCGCCGGGGACCAGGTAGGCGGTCACGGCGTCGCCCACCACGGTGATCGTGCAGCGTCCCTGGGGCTGGCCGACCACGTCGACGTGCCAGTGGAACGCGCCAGGGACCGCGGGGATCAGCTCCCGCTCACGGAGCCGCAGGTCGTAGACCTCACCGTCGAACGCCGGGAAGCGCAGCACGTCGCCGAGCCGGGCCCGGTGCAGTACGTCGAGGTCGAGCTGCACGGGGATTCCGCGCACGACGTTCGACAGCGTGGTCGCCTGGACGTCGAGGGCACCAGGGAGCGGGGCGAACAGGGGGACCGGCTGGACAGCCGTCTGGGAGAGCGCGGCCGGTGCGCACAGGCACAGGCCGAGCAGAGTGCGGGCGATCGGATTCATGGCGGAGTCTCGTTCGGAACAGCCCCGAAGCAGGGCTGCGGGGAGACGAGATCCGCCGGCGTGAGGGGCGAAGAGCGCGCGAGGTTTCCTGGGGACTCGGGTCGCGTGGCCCGCAATGGACTCTCCTACCTCCCACCCAGGTCCTGTTCCAGCGCGCGGATACGTCGGTCGAGAGCCGCGGCGATCGGTTCGTCCTCGGTGAGCAGGTCGCGGGCTTCCCGCAGCGCCTCGAGGGCGCGCGCCGGGTCTCCGCTGCCGAGCCGCGCGTCGGCCAGCAGGGTCCACGTCCGCGTCGATCGTCGGTCGGGAAGCGCGAGCAGGCGTTCCGCCAGCGGGAGGGCGCGCGCCGGGTCGCGCAGTCTTGCGTCCGGGTGGTGGAGCAGGTCGGCCACCGCCTGCTCGAGCAGCAACGGCGTGGCGTCCTCGGCCGCCGCGGCGGAGGTCGTCGTCTCGAGCGCCGCGGACGTCAGGCGGAACGTGTCGTCCTCGCGTCCCAGCGTGGCACACACCGCGGACAGGGTCTGCAGCGCATACCCCGCGAAACGGCCGCGTGGGCCTTCGCGGGCGAGCAGCGCCTTCGCGGTCGGCAGCAGCAGTTCGTGCGCACGTTCCGCGCGGTCCGACTGCAGGTAGACCGAAGAGAGGTACACGCGGAGCGCGAGGGTCATCGGGTGGTCGGGGCCCAGGATCTCACGCTCCCGCTCGAGGGTTTCGAGCGCGAGGCGTTCGGCCTCCTCGAGCTCACCCCGCTGCATGTAGAGGAGGACGAGGTTGTTGCGGGTCGGCAGCGCCCGGTCGGACTCCGGTCCCAGCGTGCGGTCGAACCCCGCGACGACCGTCTCGAACAGCTCGCGGGCTTCGTCGATGCGTTGCATCCGCAAGTAGACGTTGCCGAGCACGTTCAGTGCCAGCAGGCGGGTCTCGGCATCGGCCGGCAGCTCCGACTCGGGCAGATCCCGGATCCGTTCGAGCAGCGGCAGGGCCTCCTCGCCGCGGTCGGTCGAGGCGAGGACCGTCGCCAGCGGAACATGGGCACCGAGGGCCTTCGGATTGTCCTCGCCGAGCTGCTGCACGTGGATCCGGGCCACGCGGCGCGCGAGCCTCTCGGCCTCCTGGTAGCGGCCCCGGTCGAGGTCGAGGAACAGCAGGGACTCCTGCACCGCGACACAGCGGGGTGATTCCGCGCCGTGCAGGTCTTCGAGGATCGCGAGCTGGGTCTCGAGCAGGCGCCGGGCTTCTTCGGTGCGGCCGAGGTCGCGGTAGTGGGTCGCGAGTTCGTGCCGGAGCTGGGTCGTGCGGGAGTGCCGTTCTCCGAAGGCCGCGAGCGCATCGTGAGCGAGCTGCTCCATCGCTGCGGTGATGGACCGCAGGCCGTCGCGGCGCAGCCGGAGCTGCACCTCGGCGAAGCGGAACCGCAGCTCCCGGTCCGGGTGGGATCCGGCGAGCTCCGTGATCCGGGGGCGGAGCGCGTCGAGCAGCGCTCCGAGCTCGTCGAATCGACCGGTGAACCGGAGCACGTCCGCCAGCGTCAGGCGTGCATCGATCAGCCGCGGATCGTCCTCCGGCACGGCTCCGAGGGCGAGGAGTGCCCGGAGGTGGGTCTCGGCGGCTTCGTTGGCTCCCAGGGACAGGTAGGTCGATCCGGCTACGCCGTGCAGGTCGAAGCGGATCAGCGGGTCGCTGATCGAACCGTCGAGCAGTTCCGCCGCGGTCCTGTCGAGCATGCCGCGGAGCAGTCTGGTGTCGGCGCCGAGGGCGATCTCGGGCGCGGCGGACTCCAGCATCTGCACCAGCAGGCTCTTGGTCGCGTTGGCGCGGTCCAGCTCGCGCCGGGCCTCCGAGAGACCGTAGCCGATGCCGGCGATTCCGGTGATCAGGGCTGCGAACACCGTGGCCGCGGCGACGAAGGCGAGGCGGTGGCGGCGGACCAGCTTGCGGATCCGGTAGACGGCGCTGGTGGGCCGGGCCAGCACGGGATCGCCGTCGAGGTGACGGCGCACGTCTGCTCCGAATTCGAGCGCCGAGGGGTAGCGGCGTTCCCGGTCCTTCTCCAGCGCGCGTCCGACGATCCAGTCGAGTTCGCCGCGCAGGGCCAGGCGTAGGCGACGGGCATCCATCAGGCGCCGCCGGGCTGCGACCAGATCGGCGCGGTCGGTGATCGTCGAGATCCGGGTCGACTGCGCCGGCGGTTCGACCTCGCGGATCGTTCGGATCATCGCCTCGAACCCCGAGCGCATCGCGGTGTCGACGTCGAGCGGGACGGTGCCGGTCAACAGCTCGTACAGCAGCACGCCCAGCGCGTACACGTCCACCCGGGTGTCGAGGTCGACCTCGCCGCCGGTGACCTGCTCCGGAGCCATGTACTCCGGGGTGCCGACGAGCTGCTGCGATGCGGTCAGTCGGGTGGCGTCGGGAGCCAGCGAGTCGGCCATCGCCTTGGCGACACCGAAGTCGATGACCTTCGGGACCGGCTCGCCGTCCTGTTCGGTGACGAGCACGTTGGATGGCTTGAGGTCGCGGTGCAGGAAGCCGCGTTGGTGGGCGTGCTGGATCGCCTGGCAGACCTTCACGAACAGCTCGAGGCGCCGGCAGATGTCGAGGCGGTGGTCGTCGCAGTAGCGGGTGATCGTCGTGCCGGCGACGTACTCCATGACGAAGTACGGCTGACCCCCGTCGGTCACGCCGCCCTCGAGCACGCGCGCGATGTGCGGATGCTCCATCCGGGCGAGCGCCCGCTGCTCGCCGCGGAACCGGGACAGAACCTGCTCGGAATCGAGCCCCGACCGGATCACCTTCAGCGCGACCCGTCGCTCGATCGGCTCGCTCTGCTCGGCGAGGTAGACGGTGCCCATGCCGCCCTCGCCAAGCACTTCGAGGATCCGGAACGGACCGATCCGTTCGGGCGGTCGCGTCGGCCCGGGCTCGTCGAGCATCGCGCGTCCGACCGCTCCGAGCCGCGCTTCGGCGAACGCGCCGGCCGGGTCCACGCCGAGCAGCGAGGCAAGCTCGGCGCGGACGCGCGGAGGGATCGAATCGTCGGCCAGCCGCCGATCCCGTTCGGCCGTGCTGGCCTCTGCGAGTTCCGCGAACAGCTCCGCGGCGACCTGATACTCCTCGGGTGTGAGCGGCGCCTCGTCGGTCATGGTCGCGCCTCACGCATCGCCGAGCTCCCGACTGAGCCAGGCCTTCGCCATCTGCCAGTCGGCCTTCGCGGTCCGCTCGGAGATCTCCAGGGCCTCGGCCGTCTCGGCGACGCTCAGCCCGGCGAGGAAGCGCAACTCCACCACGCGAGCCTGCCGCTCGTGCAGTGTGGCGAGTTTGTGCAGGGCGTCGTCGAGGGCGACGAGATCCACTTCGTCCGCGCGGTCGGGCCCGTCGTCGATGCGATCGACCAGAGTGACGTGGTGGCGAGCGCCGCCGCGCTTGTCGGTGCGCTTCGCACGGGCATGGTCGGTGAGCAGACGCCGCATCGCGACCACTGCCGCGCCGAGGAAATGCCGGCGGCCCGAGAAGTCGCTGCCGACCAACCGCACGAAGGCCTCGTGGACCAATGCCGTGGGATTGAGCGTGCGCCCGGCTGGATTGCCGAAGTACATCTTCCGCGCCAGCTCGCGCAGATCGTCGTAGACCAACGGCACCAGATCGTCGGCCGCGGCCGCGTCCCCCGACTCGATGCGGGCCAGGAGCCGGGTGACCTGCTGCGGGGGAGAGCGCTCCATCGGTGGGCGCGAACTTACCGGAACGCGGGGGCGCTGCGACACCCACCCCCGGCCCCCGCCCTCACCGGACCACTGAGTTCGGCCGCGCCGACGATCATGCTGGCAGCTACGACTCCCGGGAATCGGCCGGCGCGGTGCGTGCCGACGGGGCCGGCCTATACTCGCCGCATGACCGACGACGGGATCGACCCGGCGGCGCTCGAGCACCGCGAAGCCGCCGGCGTCCTGCTCGCGGCGAGTCAGGGCGACGAGCCGGATCTGGGGCGGCTGGTCGCGCACTACCTGCCGCACGTGCGGGAGTTCGTCCGGCTACGCATCGGACCCGGCCTGCGGCAACGCGAGAGCGATTCCGACATCGTCCAGTCGGTGTGCCGCGAACTGGTCGAGGACTGGGACCGGCTCGACTACCGGGGCGAGGCGGCGTTCCGTGGATGGCTGTTCACCGCAGCGCTCAACAAGATCCGCGAGAAAGGTCGGTTCCATGGTCGCGAGCGCCGCGATGGGGGTCGCGAGACCGCGGCGGGGGCGGAATTCGAGGTCGCACTTTCGCCGAGTCCCAGCCAGTTCGCGATGGGCGGTGAGACCCGCGAGCAGCTCGAGCGGATCATGGACGAGATGCCCGACGACTACCGCGAGGTCATCACGCTGTGTCGGATCGCCAGACTGCCGAACAGCGTCGTCGCCGAGCAGATGGGTCGATCGGTCGGCGCCGTGCGCCAGCTCCTCGGTCGTGCTCTGCTGCAGCTCTCCGAGAAGATGAAGCGGGTCGGCGGGGCGGGCGGGTGAGCGACCCTGCCGAGCTGAGCGACCTCGTGGTCGAGTGTGTGGAGAGGATCGAGCGGGACGGCCTCGATGCCCTCGAGGCGGTCTGCGCCGAGCATCCGGAGCATGCGGAGGCGCTCCGCGGCGCGGTGCAGGAGCTGATCGATTGCGGCGTCGTCGACGTGAGGCCTGCTCGGCGATCTTCCGCCTCCATCGGTGCCGGTCAGCGCGACTTCACCGTGGTGCGCGAGATCGGTCGGGGTGGCATGGGGGTGGTCTTCGAGGCGACCCAGCCGGAGCTGGATCGGACCGTCGCGCTGAAGATCCTGCACCCGCATCTGCACCTGGATCCAGCGGCCGCGGAACGGTTCCGTCGGGAGGCACAGACCGCCGGTTCGCTGCAGCATCCGGGGATCGCGCAGGTCTACGCCACGGGTGTGTGGGACGGCCGGCAGTTCCTCGCGATGGAGTTCATCGACGGGGCCCCGCTCGACCGCGTGCTCGGAGTGCTGCGGACCCACGCCGTCGGCTCGCTGGGGGCCGATTCGATCGCGGAGGCGTTCCGGGCTGCGGCCGGCAAGCAGCTGGTCGCGCCGCCGTCTGCCGGCCCGGGCTATGCCGGCGATGTCGCCCGGCGGGTCGCGGAAGTCGCCGATGCCCTGGAATGCGCGCATCGCAGCAACATCGTGCATCGCGACGTGAAGCCTTCGAACGTGATGCTCCGCGCCGACGGCCGCGCCGTCCTCAACGACTTCGGTCTCGCGCGGCGTGAAGATCTGCCGGGCATGACGCAGAGCGGGACCTTCGCGGGCACGCCGTTCTATACCTCTCCCGAGCAGGCCGCGGGTCGTCCGGACGTCGACGCACGTGCCGACGTGTTCTCGTTGGGTGCGACTCTCTACGAGCTGTTGACCCTGCGCCTGCCTTTCCAGGCCGGGAGCAGCGCCGAGGTGCTCCAGGCGATCCAGCATCGTGAGGCGCCCGATCCACGCCGACTGAACCGGGGCCTGCCGCGGGACATCGTGGCGATCGTCCAGAAGGCCCTCGAGAAGGATCGGGCGCGGCGCTACCAGAGCGCCGCCGAACTCGCGGCCGATCTTCGAGCCTTCGCCGACCGTCGTCCGGTCTCCGCGCAGCCGATCGGTTGGGTGGGTCGGACGACGCGCTGGGCGCGGCGGCAACCCTGGCAGGCGAGTCTGGCGGTGACGCTCCTGCTCGGCGGCCCCACGGTCGCCCTGCTCGGTTACCGGATCTGGGCGGATCGCCGAACGGTCGCCATCGCGGAACGAGAGGCACGGCGCGTCGAGGCGGACCAGGAGGTGCTCGGCGGCTACGTCGCGATCGGTCAGCGGAACTACTCCACGGCCGGCGCGCACTTCGGCCGGGCGTTGGAGCTGCGCCCCGTCGACCCCGAGGCCTGGGTCGGTGCGGCACTCGTGGCGATCGATGGCGGTGACGCGGCGATGCGCGGTTTCCTCGAAGCACTGGAGCGGGCGCCGGAGCAGGTCTCCGCGAACCGAGGCGTGCGCCGGTCTCGCGCCAACGTGCTGCTGGAGCTCGGCCGCACCGACGCCGCGGAGCGCGAGTTCGAGGCGCTCGGCCAGCCGACCGATTGGATGGAGTCCTTCCTGCTCGGCACACGCTCGCTGCACGACGCGATGCGTCGCTACGACCGTCGCGGCGCGGAGGCGGCCTACCGGCTGTTGTTGGACGCCGCGGTCGGCGCGCCGGTCGCCCGGCCCTCGGTGCACTACTCGTTGGCCGTCGCGGCGGGCGAGGCCCGGAACGAGGACGGAGCGCGCCGCGTCGCGCGGGCGATGCAGCGACTGTGGCCGGACTCCCTCGCCACCTGGTCGGGCAGCGGACTCGCATTGCACCACTGCGATCCGGAGGCCGCGGTCGCGGCGTATCGCCGGGCGCTGGAGATCTCCCCGGCGATGCCGGGCCTGCAGAACAACCTCGGCAATGCGCTGAGCGCCCTGGGCCGATCCGACGAGGCCATGGCGGCCTACCGCGCGGCGATCGCGGCGGCGCCGACCTATTCGATGCCGCGTGCCAATCTCGGACGGATGTTGTTCTACCGAGGCGAGATCGAGACGGCGCTCGAGCAGTTCCGTATCGCGGTCGAATGCGAGCCCGGATCGGTCCTGGCCCAACATTACCTGGTCTGGTCGCTCCGTCGTCTCGAGCGCTTCGACGAGGCGGTTCGCGCCGCGCGGGCCGGGGTCGCAGCCACCCCGGACATGATGATGCTGCGTCGGGATCTCGCCAATGCGCTGCACGAGCGTGGCGCGGAGGGGGACTCGGCGGAGTCGTTCGAGGTGGTCCGGGAGGCGCTCGAGATCGAGCCCGCGGATCTCGACACCTGGGAACTCCTCGGGGACCTGCGTCTGGAGACCGGTGACCTGGCCGGGGGGATCGAGGCGTATCGCGAGCGCGTGGTGCGTGCGGCCGACCCTCAGGCGCGAACCGAGGCCCGTGAGGATCTCGCCTACGAGATCCTGGAGGTCCAATGGGATTCCGAGGAGCGGGCCCAGCGAATCGCCGAGGCGCTGGGGATCGCCGAGCGGTTGGTCGACGAGACCGAGCGCCAGGACCCCTGGGCGCTCGAGCTGCTGGTCTGTGCGCAGCGCGTCCATCGCCAGCACGCGGCCGCGCTGGCGACTCTTCGAGAAGCGATCGAACGTGCGCGTGCCGGCCAGTCGTCCGAGGAGCGACGGCTGCTCGAGCGACTCGAGTCGGCACTGCCGAAGTTCGAGGCCGAGGCGCGCGCTGCCGAGGGACGGTGAACCGCGCGGCTCGGGGAATGTCCCGGGCCGGAGGTCGCAGACCGGGTGCGGCTCCCGACGGGTCCGCGCGGTCGTCTCGGGCCCTGCGGCCCGCGCAGGCCGACGAGACCATGCGTTTCCGAGATGTCCACGAGCTGTCCGTCGAGAACCCGTGCTTCTTCTGGCGCCAGAAGACCGACCTCGTGGTGCCGACGGGACGACTGCTTCAGGTCTCGTCGGTCGAAGGCGTGCCGGGTTCGGGCCGCGCCCGGTCGATCGGCAGCGCCGGTGGAGTGGCCGCGCTCCGCCCCTGGATCCGCCGCGCCTCCTTGCGGGCCCACCGACCGCCGCGCATCCCGCCACTCCCACGCCGCCGCCGCGGCTCGAGGATCAGCCCCGGCGGCACGTCGAGCTTCCCCGGCGCCTCCAACTCCTCGAGGCTGAACCGCAGCGCGTTGCGCTTCAGCCAGACGCCGAAGCAGGCGAACAGCACCGCGGCGAAGGCCAGCAGCGGGGCAGGCAGCAGCGCCCTCGTGCCGCTCGCGACCACCAGCGGGTTGAATGACGACAGCATCGCCACACCGATCTTGCCGGCGGCCAGCGACATGCCGTCGAACAGGCTCATCGCGACCCACAGGCCGATGACCCGCGCCAGGATGCCGAGTCGCGCCTGGCCGGTGGCGAGCAGGCTCTGCTCCACTCCGGTGAGTCGGTAGTGCAGGCCGTACGCCGAGTACGCCACCAGCAGGCCACAGACCGCCACGAGGCGGAACGCCCGGTCGGGGTCGGGAGTCGAGGCGCGGAAGGTGAACTCGGTGAAGATGCCGGCGATCAGGCAGGTGACCGCGAGCAGCACCACGTACATCAGCCCACGCCCACTGCCGGGCAGGAACGGGGCGAGGCGGCGGCGTTCCTTCTTGGTCGGCGGCACCAGGGCGCGTTGGCGGTTGTTCAGCGTCAGCGGTTCGGTGACCGCGCGCAGCGCGATCGGCAGGGCCAGCACCCCGGCGGTCATCGCCCCGTCGAGGCCGCCGCCGGCCAGCAGCGTCACTGTCGGCATCGCCGCGAGGCCGAGCATGCGGAAGCCGACCGAGCGCGACTCGCGCAAGGGCGTCAGTGCCGCGGCGGCGAGCAGGATGCAGAACAGCGACACCAGGAGGCCCAACGTCAGCCACGACTGCACCACCAGCCAGTAGTCGGGGCTACGCGCGACGCGGGCCAGGTCGGTGGCGAGCGTGTCGACCTGCTGCACGGCGAAGGCGGTGAGCGAGCCGAGGCCGATGACCACCAGCGTGGTGGCGTGCTCGCCGAGCCATCTGCGCAGGCGCAGGCTCGCGAAGCCGAAGGTCACCGTGGTGCAGCACGCGAGCGGCGCCAGCAGCAGCACCAGGAACAGCGTGCGCAGGTCGACGCCGAGCAGCAGGTAGCTGAAGCCGAGCAGCGGCGCGAAGAAGCCCAGGAACAGCGCGCACTGCAGGAGTGCGGTGCCGAGCATGCCGAACAGGATGCCCGCGGGGCGCATGCCGGCGAGCAGCAGTTGGTCGGCGGTGTGGCCGGCGACCTCGTCGCGCAGCGACAGGTGGGCCTGCAGCGGCACCGCGAACAGCAACACCGGCAGCAGCGCGGTGAGGGTCGCCCGCAGCGTCCAGCCGGCGATCTCCAGGCCGGCGACCTCGCGGTCGACCGCGAGCAGCGCGATCGCCACCACCGCAACGCAGCTCAGCGTCATCGTCGCGCCGTAGGTCTTGGTGCGGAACGCGCGGCGGACGTCGCGGACCAGGATCGGGTGCAGGCGTGCAGCGAGCCGGCGGCCGTGCTCGGTGGTCCTGGTCCGGAGGGAGGGGCTGGTCACGCGGCGACCTCCAGTTCCGGAGGCTCGTCGGCCGTCGTCGGTCGGGGGGCGAGCAGCAGCGCGACGACCCAGGTGGCGGTGACGACGGTTCCGAGGACCGCCCAGGTGATCGCATCGGCACCGCCGGAGGTCGCGTGGGGGAACAGGGCCAGCGGGTTGAGCGCCTGTCCGGCGTGCCAGGTGGTCGAGGTGCGGCCGAGCAGGCCGTTGACCAGCATCGGGGCTCCGGCGAGCACGCTCAGGCCGGCGAGCAGGCGCAGCGGTCCGCGGCCGTCGAAGCTCGGCTCCTCGCCGGGCTCGGGGCGCGGGCGGGCGAGCGCCGCGCCGGCCGAGAGCAGCAGCAACCACAGCGCGAGTGCGTGGGTGGTCGCCGCGGCGAACGGGCTCCGGCCGGTCGTGGGGGCCAACAGGTCGCCGAGTTCCAGCGACGCCGCACCGAGCAACGCCCAGAGCAGCACGGTCGACGCGCGCATCCGCGGCACCGCCAGCGTTGCGCCGACGACCACGGGCATCGACAGAGCGCCCGCGGGGATCGCCACCGCGTCGAGCCGCCACGGCGCCTCGGGCCAGGCGTGCCCGGCCAGTGCGAGCAGCGGTGCCACCGAGGCGGCGATCGACAGCAGGATCACCGGTCCGTGGCGACTCGCATCGGGTCCGGTGCGCAACGCTGCGCCGGCGAGTGCCGCACCCAGGGCGGTGGTCGCCACCGCGGCGAGCAGCGTCGCGAGGCTCGGGCCGAACGCGTCGAGGCGCACCGTCTCCTCGAACAGTTCGTTCAGTGGCGCGCCGCCGGGCGAGGGCTGCGCGATGCCGGTGAAGAAGCACGCCGCGAGCGCACCGATCACCGGCACCGCCGCGGGCTCGATGCTGCGGGTGATCGCGGCGAGCCCCGACATCAGCGCCGACAGCGCGATCGAGCCGAGGCCGAGTGCCCACAGCGCGAACACCATCCCGCCGATGGAGATGCCGCGCTGTCCGGCGCACAGGGCCAGCGGTGGGCCGGCGAGACCGAGGAACACCGACGCCAGCAGCATCGAGCTCAGCACGCGGCCGGTGACCACCCGCAGTGGATCGAGGCCGCTGAGCAGCAGCTGTTCGCGGGCCTCGCCGGTGACTTCCTCGCGCATCGCCAGGAACGCGCGGAACGGCAGGTAGCCGAGCATCAGCGCGCGCAGGCCGGTGAGCACCAGCATCGACTGGCCGCGTGCGGCGCTGGCCGGATTCGGGTCGCCGGGTTCGGGCAGCGAATAGATCGACGCCAGGAACAGCGCGATGCCGCCGTTGGCGAGCAGCAGCGACAGCACCCGGCTGTGCGAGGCCTGACGCACCTCGCGGACCAACACCGGATTCAGCCGGTCGGCGATGCGCTCGTCCCAGCCGTCGTCGTGCTCCGGCCAACCGCGGTGGATGCGGCGCGCGCGCTGGCGATCGCGCAGGGTCTCGCTCACGGTCGGCCTCCCATCAGTGGAGCCGCCCCGACGTGGTCCGCATGAAGATCTGCTCGAGATCGGCTTCGAGGGTCCGGAACTCGGCGATCCGCAGGCCGGCTGCGGTGGCCTGGCCGAGCAATTCGGCGAGCGCGGTCTTGTCCCCGTCGAAGTCGAAGGTCACCGAGGTGTCGTGCTCGGCGAGGTCGCCGCACTCGGGTCGCCCGAGGAACCAGCGCGCCGCGGGTTCGACCGCGCCGGCCAGCTCGACGTGCACCCGCGGCCGGTGTCCGGCGTGCTGCGCGACCTCGGCGATGGAACCGCTGACCACCAGCTTGCCGCGCTCGATCACCACCACGCCGTCACAGGTCTCCGACAGCTCGGCGAGGATGTGCGAGGAGATGAACACCGCCTTGCCGGCGTCGGCGAGCGCGCGGATCAGCTCGCGGAACTCGATCCGGGCGCGCGGGTCGAGACCCGAGGCCGGCTCGTCGAGGATCAGCAGGTCGGGGTCGTGCAGCAGCGTCTTGGCGAGGTGCAGCCGCTGGCCCATGCCCTTCGACAGGCCGTCGGCGGGGCGCCGCGCGAACTCCTCCAGGTGGCAGAAGCCGGCGACCTGGCGGATCGTGTCGGCGCGCTGCTTGCCGCGCAGGCCCGAGGCGCGGGCGAAGAAGTCCAGGTACTCGTGGACGGTGAGGTTCGCGTACGGCGCGAACTGGTCCGACATGAAGCCGATCCGTCGTCGCACCGTCGCAGGGTCCTCCTGGATCGACACGCCGCCGACCCAGGCGTTGCCCTTGTCGGGCACGTCGAGGGTCGCGAGGATCCGCATCGTGGTGGTCTTGCCGGCGCCGTTCGGGCCGATGAAGCCCCAGATCTCGCCGGGCGGCACCACGAACGACAATTTGTCGACCGCGACCAGGTCGCCGAAGGTCCGGGTGAGTCGGCGCACGCGCAGCAGTTCGCTCATCGCAGCAGATCCTCCCGGTCGAGTCGGCCGATCACCACGTGGCGGTCCTCGGTCCAGTCGGTGGTCAGACCGAGGCCGGCATCGACCACCGGCCGGGCGAGGACCGCGGCGAAGCAACCGTCGGCCAGCTCCGTGAACGACGCCGAGACCGGCGGCGCGGGGGACAGCCGCGTGCCGTCGCGGAGTTGGATCCAGTCGTCCGGATCGCGGTCGGGATCGGCCTTCTTCGCCAGCACCCGGAAGGCGACGGTCGCCGTGGCCTCGTCGACCGGCTGCATCGACCCGTCGGCGGTGCTGCACCAGCTCTGGCCGTCGTGGTCGCGGAACACCACGTCGCCGGCGCTGCGCACCTCGGGGAGCACGAGGGCGCCGCCGGCCAGCACCTCGTAGGTCCCGTCGTCGTGGGCCCGGAACCGTAGTCGGTCGCGGCAGGCGCGTTCACGGATCACGGTCAGGGCGGTCGGGGCGCGCGAGGGAAGGATCGTGCCGGCGAGGGAACTGCCGTCCGCATCCTGGACCCAGGCGCCGAGCGTGCCCTGCTTGGGCGTTCCGCCACGGACGGGTTCGAACAGCTCGGCGGAGGTCAGCAGGGTGTCGGCGGGCAGGTCGAGCCGGGCGGGCGGTGCCGAGGCGAACACCCGCATGCGCAGCGTGGTCGCCGCGCGGTGGTCGACCTGGTCGAGCCACGTGAGGCTGCTGCGCTGGCCGCGGACGTCGAGGCCTTCGACCAGCAGCGTGGTCAGCAGGATCGCGCCGGTCACCACCGCGCCGGCGACCGGCACCGTCAGCAGTGCCAGCCACGCGCGGTTGCGTCGCCGCAGCCACCAGTGGTTGACCGGGCCGACCAGTGCCACGAAGCCGAGCACGATCGCCAGGAAGATCGGGGTGGGGACCGGTGCGACGCCGCTGACCGGGCCGGGGCGCAGCCAGGTCGCCGGGACCAGAGCGGTCTCCTCGGCACGCAGCGGACGCGTGAGGTCGCGCGGCCCCTCGAAGCACAACGCGGCCAGCGTGCCGATCTCGTCGCCGTGCAGCGGGCCGGAGTCGCGGCGCAGGGCCAGCCAGCCGAGTCCTTCGGCGACGAGTCCGGTGTTCCGGTCGGCGGGGACGCGCTCGCAGGCCCTGGCCAACGCGCGGTCGGCGATCCGGTCGGCGCGGTCGACCCACAGCCGGCCACCGGCGCGGGTGTAGGCGAGCAGCGTGGCGACCGCTCTGCCGTCGATCGCCGGATCGGCGCCGTCGACCACCACCACGTCGTAGCCGGTCAACAGCCGCCAGTCGGTGGGCAGCAGCGCTGCCTCGAGACCGGTCGGCGGCGCGGTCGGTGTCGCGGGCGCGAGCGGACTGCCGGCGAGCTTGTGCGCGGCGTCGACCGCGGCGGTCCAGGGCGGCACCGTGGTGCCCACGCGTCCGACCACCAACAGGCCGAGGTCGCTGCCACCGCTGCCGGCGACCGCCAGGAAGCTGGTCCTGGCACCGCTCTGCTGGAGCCGTGCCTCCAGGTCCAGGACGTGGCCGGTGCGCGGGAACGGGACGATCTGGCTGCGCCGCTCGCCGGCGGGCACCACCAGGCTCGCTGCCACACTCACCGAACGACCGCCGGTCGGTCGGTCCAGGACCCGGAGCACCAGGGTCTGTTCCTCGCGCCACGCGTTGTAGGCGTCGACACGGACCCAGCCCATCCCGCCGGTGCGCTTCGAGCCGTCGTAGGCGGACACCGTGAGCTGCACGCTGTCGCTCTGCGGCAGCTCGGAGCGCGGCGCCAGGAAGCTGCGCTGCTGCGCGGGGAGGCGAGTCAGGACGCCGGCGACCAGCACGAAGCAGATCGTCGCGACCAGTCCCGTGAGCCGGACGGGGGCGCGGGTTTGGGGCATCGGGAGGGGTGCGAGGGCAGCGCGCCAGGGGGCGTCCCGCGCGCTCCGGCGCAGTGTAGCGTCGGCCGCCGTTCGCGTGCCCGGCCGGCGGAATTCACCGTCGGTTGCGACCCCGCTCCTCTTCTCGTTCCACTTCCACTTCCCCGTCCTCCTCCTCCTCGGGCACCCGCACCTCGTAGTCGTCGAGCTCGTCGTCCCACTCGAGTTCCACGTAGCCGCGCGTTGCCGCCGCCTTGCAGAACTGCAGGAAGCCGTTGAAGCCGAAGGTCTTCTCGGAGAACTCCGGGTCCTTGCGGCGGAGCTTGTTCTTCAGGCCGGACAGCGGCGGCGGGCCCTCGCGTTCCTCGGCCTCGTCGACGACGTCGCGCAGCAGCTCGAAGGCCTTCTCCTCGCCTTCACCCTTCTCCGGGAACATGACCTCGGGATCACCGCGAGCGGAGCTCTTCGCCAGCTCGATGATCTTGCGACCCTGCAGGAAGCGCAGCAGTTCGCCGAAGGCGCGGAAGCCGTATTCCGTCTCGCTGAAGGTCGAGTCCTTGCGGATCAGCGCGCGCTTCAATGCCGAGGCGAGGATCGGTCCATTGGAGTTGCGCTCCAGTCCGGCGAGGGTGGTATTGACCAACCGCTCGAGCTTGCGCGCGTCGGTCGGCCCCCTGCGTGCCGGGGCTTCGACCACGTCGCCATTGGCCTCCTTGCCCTTACGGGGCCGGGCGCCCTTCTTGCGCGGCTCGACGCCGTCGAGGTTCTCGTAGAACAGGAACTCGTCGCAGGCGGCGGGGAGCAGGGCCGATGTCGAGGCCTTGATGCCCACGCCGATCACCCGCCGGTTGTGTTCGCGCAGCTTGTGCACCAGCGGCGTGAAGTCGCTGTCGCCGGTCAGGAACACGAACGTGGTCACGTATTCGCGTTCGAAGGCCAGCTCGAGCGCGTCGACCGCCATCTTGATGTCCGCGGCATTCTTGCGGCTGTGCCCCATCCGCTGCGGGATCTCGATGAGGTCGATATGGTGCCGGACCAGGTTCTTGCGATCCTGGTCGAACATCGTCCAGTCGCCGTATGCGCGGCGGGTCACCACGCGGCCGCGTTCGGCCAAGGCGTCGGCGACGGGTCCGTAGTCGAACTGGATGCCAAGGCGATCGCGGGCGCCGATCGCGAGGTTCTCGAAGTCGATGAACAAGGCGATCCGTTCTTCGTCGGCCATGTCGCGACGGTAGCCGGGCGACGTGTCGGGAGCGATGGAATCCGAGAGGTCATTCGCCGAGTTCCGTCTCGGCCGACGCCAGCAGGTCGAGGACCCGGGTCTCGCCCTGGACCTCGATCCGGGCCGGTCGGACGCCGATCGAGCGGAGCCAGTCGTCGAGCTGGGCGTCGTCGATGCGGTAGTCGTCGAGGCGGACCCGTTCGGTGACGACCACGGTGACCACCCCCTCCGCGGTCGGAGCCGCGGCCAAGGTGGCGACGAGGTCCTGGTCGTCGTGCACCACCTCCCAGATCGGTGCCTCGGTCCGCGGCCCGGCCTGGGCGACCGCCTCGGTCGGCCGGTCGGCGCCGGACTCCACCTCGGGCCCGGGCCGGGACGTCCACCAAGTCAGCAGCATCGCGGCGGCCAGGGTTGCGAGCAGGGCGAACGGCAGGACCGGGGTAGGGGTGCCCTGCGTCGGTCCGGCGGAGGCGGCCTCCAGGCACGCGGTGAGCGATCGCTCGATCTCGTCACGTGACGGCGCGGCTTCCGATGGCCGCTCGGCGATCGCCTGGTCGAACAGCTCGAGGGGATCAGTCATCGAAGTTCCTCCGCGCGGCGGCGGTGAGTTGGTTCAGGGCGCGGCGCAGGCGGCCGGACGCGGCGTTGCCCGACAGGCCCTCGCTGGCGCCGAGCTGCGCCAGCGTCACGTCGCTGGCGTAGCGTTCGAGCAGCAGGCGCCGGTCCAGCTCGGGCAGTCGTCGCAGTTCCGCGCGTAGCCACTGCAGCTGCTCCGCGAACTCTGGATCGAAGCCGCTGGAGCGGTCCGCGGCGTCGACCTGGGTGGCTGCGGCGGTCTCGTGCCGGCGGCGGCTCAGGCGGGCGCGGGTGCGGTCGATCACCACCGAGTAGACCGTGCGCGCCATCCAGGCCGCGACCGCGCGGTCGTCGGCGAGCGGTGGCAGCGACTGCACCACGCGGAGCATCACCTCTTGCGCGACGTCCGGCAGTTCGTCGCGGCGCTCACGAAGCAGACGATGGGCGAGCGCGTGGACGCGGTCGTACCAAAGGTCGTGAAAGCGTCCGATCGCCTCGCGGTCCCCACGCGCGATCGCCGCCGTCAGCGGAGCGCTGGCGGCAGACGGTGGGCTCGGGGCGGTGCGGGGGACGGCTTCCATCGGGCAGGATGTGCGATCGGTCGTGCGCGTTCACCGCCCTCGGGTCGTTCCTGCTGGCGCCTCGACCGGTTCCTCAGGTGCCTGCCGACGTCCCTGGCCGCCCGCGCCGTTCTGCTGCGTGGCCTGTCGCGCGGCTCGTGCCTGCGCCTCCATCTTGGCCTGCCGCACCCAGGTCCGGTTTTGGTCGAGATCCTGTTGCAGCGCCCGCACGGTGCTCTGCGCCAGCCGGATCTCCTCGCGGTTCGCGCGCACGAACAGCAGCGCGGTCTCCTCGTGGAAGACCACCTTGCGGTCCTGATCGGTCGGTGGAGCCAGGCTCAACCCATTCTGCACTGCGGTGAGGATCGACTCGGCCGGCAGGGTCACGCCCTCCAGGTCGACGATGTCGGCCGGAGCGCGGACCAGGGACGCGAGGCTGATGACCTCGCTCTGCTGCTCCTCTGCCTGGATGTTGGTCTGGGTCTGGATGCCGCCTTCACGACGGTTCATGACCTGCAGCGAGAAGATCGGCGCCGAGACGCCGTCGGCCGCGGTGTGGAAGCCGATCCGCCACTCCGGTTCGGCGATGGTTTCCAGCGCTTCCAGCGCGGTGTTGACGGTCACGTGGGTCAGCTTCATCGCCGGCAGCTGCACCTCCTCGGCGCGGGCCGGCGCGACCACGTTGGCGGTGCCGTCGGCGAACTCGCGGAGCGAGAAGCAGTACTTCTCGAGCGAGCCGCCCTCGAAGTCGAACGAGAACACCTTGGGCTGTGGCGGGCTGGGGGGTGCTTCGCGGCCGAGTTCCTGACCGGCGAGCGGCATCGCGGACAGCAGGGCGAGGGTGGGGATCAGCGTTCTCGTGCGGGTCGTCATGGTCGTGTTCCTCCGGGGCGGGCGCGCCGTGTCGGGGCGCCGCCGTGGGTCGGGGGAGGGACGGCGCTCGCCTCGGGACTCGTCGCGGCTTCTTCCGGTTTTCCGGCGGCCGCCGGCTCGGGCCCTGACCGACGCTTTGATTACGAAGCAGCGCATGTCGCCGCGCTCCAGGCGTTTCGCCCAGGCTTTCTCGACGGCCTTGGCCGCCGTTCGGGGAATTCGTCGCCTCGCTGGTCCGCTCCTGGCGTGTGCCAACTTGCGTTAGTCTGATCCAAGCCACGCGCGCCGGGCCAGGGAGTCCGCCCGGTCGTCGTGCTGCCCCTCCCCCCGAATCCCTTCCGAGACGCAGTCCATCCCATGTCAGCCCTCCACGTGCGCCGCGCACTCGCCGGCCTCGCCGCGCTCTCGCTCGCGGCTTCTCTCGACGCCCAGGTCACCCAGGTCGCGGTCGCCATCGGCGGTCAGGATGCCGTCGGTTGCCAGGGCGACGACAACCCGCCGTCCCTCACCGGCGGTGTGCCGGCGAGCGGCATCGTCGACTTCACCTACGACCAGTCGACCCAGCGCCTGACGCTGATCGTCACCAACACCTCCGAGGTCATCGACCACCAGGCGACCCCGCTGCTGACCCGCGTCTACCTCAACACCCCGCCCGGCGCGATCGACTCGCTGACCCTCGTGGGGCAGACCGCAGGGGACGGTTCGACGCCGTCGTTCCAGTTGCTGCGTGGCGACCGCCGCGCCGGCTGCCTCGGCCGGTTCGAGGTCGAGATCGTCGGTACGCGAGGTGGCAACTACGGCATCGCGAACCCGATGGGCAATACCGGCCCGTCGCACCGTGCGGTGCAGGGGCCGGTCACCTTCGAGATCGACTGCGCTGGTCCGGGTGCCGCGAACGCCAACGCGCGGGCCTTCGCCTACGGCTTCTCGGTCAACGGTCCGCGGGCCGGGGTCAGCGTCGGCGCCAAGTTCCAGGCGGGTGGACGGGGCGCCGAGGAGAGCGGGTTCCTGAGCAGCAGCCAGCGCCCCGAGGACTGCGCGACTTCGATGTGGCTCACCGGCAATCCGGTGGTGGGTGGCCAGGTCCAGTTCTGCCGCAACGGCCAGCGGAGCTGCCACGACTGTCTGTCGATCTCCCTCCATCCGGGTCCGACCCGGGTCGGTGACTATCTGATTCCGATCGGCTTCCCGCTCCTGGCGGTGATCGATGGCGGGTTCTTCGACACCGACGAGCGCTGCATCGCCTACGACATCCCGAACGATCCAGTGCTTTCCGGCGTGCGCCTGTACTTCGTGATCGCGACCTACTACGACGACGGCAACAATCAGGCGCTCGGGATCCCGACCGTCTCGTTCGGCGACCAGTTCTCGTTCCAGATCCAGTGATCTGCTGAAGCCGCCGGCTTACGCGCGCCGCACGCGAATCCGGATCCGACCCGGTGTATCGATCCCCTGTCGATCCGATGGACGCGCGCGAGCAGGCCCAGCCAATCCCGGAGGCGATCGCCTCCTACCGCATCCTCGGCCTGCTGGGCGAGGGCGGCATGGGCACGGTCTACCTCGCCGAGCAGAGCCGGCCGGTGCGCCGCGAGGTCGCGCTGAAGGTCATCAAGCTCGGCATGGACAGCGCACAGGTGCTGCAGCGCTTCGAGCTGGAGCGCCAGGCGCTGGCGCTGATGGAGCATCCGAACATCGCCAACGTGTTCGATGCCGGGACCACCGAGCTGGGGCAGCCGTACTTCGCGATGGAGTACGTGCGGGGCGAGCCGATCCTCGAGTATGCCGACTCCCACGCCCTGTCGGTGAACGAGCGGCTGCGCCTGTTCCAGCAGGTCTGCAATGGCGTCCAGCACGCGCACCTGAAGGGCGTGGTGCACCGCGACCTGACGCCGCGCAACGTGCTGGTCACCGAGCAGGACGGCGAGGCGCGCGCCAAGATCATCGACTTCGGGCTGGCGCGCGCGACCGACCAGGACCTCACCGACGGCACCGCGGTGACCCGCCAGGGCGAGATCTTCGGGACGCCGTTCTACATGAGTCCCGAGCAGATCGGGATCGACGGGCTCGACGTCGACACGCGCAGCGACATCTACACCCTCGGGGTGCTGCTGTTCGAGTTGCTGACCGGTGATCTGCCCTACGGGCGACCCGTACAGAGTCCGGCGGCGATCCTGGAGCTGCGCCGCAAGCTCGAGCACGAGGATCCCTCGCGGCCGAGCACGGCATTGACGCGCGCCGCGACCGCGGTCGGGTTCACTCCGCCTCGCGGTGAAGAGCTCCGAACCCTCACGCGCCGCCTGCGCGGCGAGCTCGACTGGATCGTGATGAAGGCACTGGAGCGCGACCGCGACCGCCGCTACCAGACCGCCCAGGCCTTCGCCCAGGACATCCAACGCCACCTCGACGACGAGCCGGTGCTCGCCGGTCCGCCGAGCGCCGCCTACAAGCTGCGTAAGTTCGTCAGCCGCTATCGACTGCAGGTCGTGGCGGGTCTCCTGCTGATGCTCTCGCTGGTCGCCGGCGTGGTCGGCACCACCTGGTTCCTGTTCGAGGCGCGGGTGCAGGCGCGCATCGCCAAGGACAACGAGCAGCGCGCGCTGCAGGCCGCGGACGAGGCCGAACGCGAGCGGCAGCGCGCCGACCAGGAGGCGCGGGAGGCGCGGGGAGCACGCGAGGTCGCCGACCAGCGGGCCCGGGCCGAGCAGGAGGCGCGACGCCTGGCGCAGTCGGCGCTCGCCAAGTTCGAGCTGCTCGCCAACGTGGTGCTGCTCCGCGAGGCCGAGTCGACCGCCGAGCAGTTGTTCCCGCCGTGGCCGGAGCGGGTCGACGACCTGCGCGACTGGTTGAGGCGTGAGGGTGTGCCGCTGGAAGCAGTGCTCCCCGAGGTCCAGCAGAGCCTGGCGGAACTCCGCGAACGTGCGATTTCCGACTCCGCGCCCGAGTACCGGTTCGCCCAGGCCAACGACCAGTTCCTGCACGATACGACCGCGCGACTCGTTGCCGACCTGCAGGCCTTCGTCGATCCCGAGGCCGGTGCGCTGGAAGCGGTGCGCGCCCGGCTGGCCTGGGCAGAGTCGATCGAAGAGGCGAGCATCGGTCGTCACCGCGCGGCCTGGGACGCAGTGCGGGCTCGCATCGCCGCGGCCGACTCGGTCTACGCGGGCTTCGACGTCCCGCCCCAGCTCGGCCTGGTCCCGCTCGGCGCCAATCCGATCACCGGCCTCGAGGAATTCGTGCACCTCGCGTCCGCCGATCCCGCCGCAGCCGTGCCGGCGATCGACGACGACGGGCTCGTCCAGATCGGCGCCGAGGCCGGCATCGTCTTCGTCCTGCTCCCGGCGGGCAGCATCGAGATCGTCGGCGATCCGGCCGCGGGAACCGCGTCGGCGGGCGAGCGGCGCACCGTCGCGATCGAGCCGGTGTTCGTCGCGCGGCACGAGCTGACCCAGGCGCAGTGGCAGCGCCTGTCCCGCGGTGAGCGCCCGAGCTTCTACTTCGCCGGTCGGGAACTCGCGGCGGTGAAGACCGAGATCACCGCCTGCCACCCGGTCGAACAGGTTTCCTGGCAGAGCTGCATCGAGTTGCTGACCCACTACGGCCTCGACCTGCCGACCGAGGCGCAGTGGGAGTACGCCTGCCGCGCCGGCACCACCACGCCGTGGGCCAGCGGCGCCACCGCCGACACACTTTCCGGCTTCGGCAACGTCGCGGACCTGACCGCATCGCGCGTCGTCCCGCAGTGGTCGAGCGACCAGAGCGTCGACGACGGCCACGTGATCCACGCGCCGGTCGGCAGCTACGCCTTCAACCGCTTCGGTCTGCACGACGCCCACGGCAACGTGTGGGAGTGGTGCAGGGACGCGTTCGGCGACGGCGGCGCACGGGTGATGCGCGGCGGCAGCCACACCAACGCGCCCGACTTCGCGCGCTCGGGTCACCGCGGCTCGGCGCCGATCGACACCCGGTCGAACAACCTCGGGGTTCGGGCGGTGCGGCGCGTCTACGGTCGGTGATTCGTGGCCACCGCGCTCGCCGAGCGGGCAACGGCCCGCTCGCGCGAGTCCAGCAGGCGGCGTCGTCCCATCACCAGGTGCGGAACGAGGTGCGGTTCGCGAACTCCGGACCGTTGGGGCCCGACACGATCACCGCCTGCAGATACACGGCGATGTCGGCCAAGGCCGGATCGTTCGGGATCGCCAGCGGCACGCTGTAGGCACCAGCCTGGACCGGCAGCGACACCGGAGCGGGCAGCGCGATCAGCAGCGAGCCGACGAGGCCGGGGAAGGTCTGCGGAGCGGAGGTGCCGGCCGAGAACAGCGCCGACGAGGTCGTCGACGCGCCCGAGGTGAAGAAGTCGATGCTCAGGTTGCCGCCGAGCTGCGACGAGCCGGTGGTGGAGACCGACAGGGTCAGCGACTGCGGGTCCAGCGGGGACAGGCGGTTCACCGCCTCGATGGCGTTCGGGGCGCTGTCGCCGTCGAGGTCGCCGAGCGGGTCGACGATCATCGCGTACTCGAACATCGTCGACAGCTGGTCCTGCGTACCGATCCCGGTCTCCGCGGGGACCTCCACGGTGCCGGTCGCGGGATCGACGCGATGGATCAGGCAGGGCGGGCAGGGCGCGCTGGTGCAGTTGAAGGTGACCCGATCGGTGACCCAGACGCGATTCAGGAAGTCGACCGAGACCCCCAGCGCGTCGGTGGTCGGCAGGGCAAAGCTATTCAGCTGGTTGCCGGCCGTGTCGTACTCGGCGAGGCTGCCGCTACGGTTGACGATCCAGAGATCGCCGTCGAGGTCCGGAGTGATGCCCGAGATCGAGCTGAAGCTCGTGGGGTACAGGTTCAGGAAATTGCCCTGGGCGTCGAACTCGGCGATGTCGCCGGAACCGTCTCCGATCACCCAGATGTGCGAAGGCTGGCTGGTCGTGAAGTCACGGTAGTCGGCGATGACGTCGACCGGCTGCATGTTGGTCGTCGTGCCGAACAGGTGGTTCGTCACGACGCCGGTCGTGCCATCGATGCGCGAGATGCTGGCCGGGGAGGTGCGGTGTGCGATCCACTTGTTGCCGCCGTTGTCCACGCAGATCCCGAGCGGGGAGCCGGCCGACAACAGGTAGCTGTTCAGCGGGTTGCCGTTGGCATCGAATTCCTCGACCGACGAGCCGCCGGACACCCACGCGTGACCCGCGGCATCGAACGCGATCGAGTAGGGGTTGCCGCTCGCGGCGGTGACCGGCGTCGCGATGCCGGTCGCCGGGTCGTAGATGTCGAAGGTCGGCATGATGTACCGCACCACCCAGACCTTGCCATCCGGCGCCTGGTGGGCACTGCGCAGGTTCACCGACAGGGTGACGGTGTTCAGGATGTTGCCGCCTGGATCGACCTGATGGAGGTCGTTGGTGCGGCGGCTCGCGACCCAGTAACTCTCCTGGGCGGTCAGAGCGGGAAGGGTGGCCAGGGTGGTGGCCAGAACGACGTTGGTGAAACGCATGTAGGTGTTTCGTCGGAAAGGAAGCAGGGGCGTGCAGAGGGGGCTGGCGCGCGTCGGGGGGCTGCCTCGACACGGACCGGCCGCGCTCTGATGGCGCGCCGTGACTTCCCCCGAGAAATCCTGAAGGCGTCCGATTGGCGGTCCGCCTGCCCCGATCTGCTCCCTCGGGGAATCCGCGTGCCGAGGGTCGACCCGCGCGCGCCTGTTGCGAGGCGCGGCGAGCGAGGTCGATCAGAGTGCCTGCAGGACGCCGCGGCAGGTCTGCGCGAGGTCGTAGCGGCTGGCCGCGGGGTTCCTGCGCTGGAGGACCCGATAGAGGCACTCCTCGTAGCGGCGCATCCCGGTCTCGATCAACTTCGACACCCGGCGCGCGGTGAGCCCGTCCAGGCGGGCGGCGATCTCGCGCGGGAGGAGTTCCTGCTGGAAGCGGAGCCGTACCGTCTCGAACTGGAGGCGCTCCTCGGGGCGGCGTGACGTGCTTCCGAACTCCCGCATCGCTTCCCGTGCGATCTCGCGCGCCCAGCTCCGGTCGAAGGTGACCGACGGACGGTCCTGTCCGTGGTCGGGGCGGGCGTCCGCGTCGAGCAGCGGATCGCAGCGGCGTTGGCGCTCGAACTCCCGGGCCACGTTGCGGGTCACGGCGAAGAGATAGGCGCGGAAGCCGCCGTCACCTCCCGGCAGCACGCGCTCCAAGGCGCCGCCATGCTTGAAGCACTCCACGAATACGTCCTGCAGCGCGTCGTCGATGCGCGGCGCGTCGGATGGGATCCTCCAACGGCCGGCGAGGTAGCGCCGGATCACCGGTGCGTAGCGTACCGCGAATTCCGTGCGCGCATCGTGGTGCGGCTGGCTCGCAGAGAGCACGACGTTCCAATTGGTGGTCGGCGCGGCGGGTCGGACGGGTCGCGAAGCCATGAAGGGATGCCCAGTCTAACGAGTCGTGCGGGTGTCGCCGGGGACGGGATCGCGCGGCGGAACGGCGATCGGGAAGTCGGCCGCCAGCTCCTGCTCGAACCGATCGAGCCGCACCAGTTGCCGATGTCGGTGCTGCACGAGTGCCGGGTCCGACTCGAACAGCACGCGGAGGTGGTGGATCGACTCCCTGGCGAGGTTGCGGCGCTCCGGCGTGAGTGCAGTTCGTTCGACATCGTCGAGCCACGCATCGAGCCATTCGGTCACGAGTGCGTCCAGCTCGGTACGATCGTCGCCGGACGCCTCGCGGAGGGCCGTGCAGACGGCGCGCGTCGCCCAAGCGATGTGCGGATCCCTCCACGGGTGATCGTGTCCGGTCCACGAGTCCTTGGATCGGCACGAAAGGCTGCCCGATAAGCCGTCACCGCGTGGACCGCATCTCCTGAGAGGACCGCGACCCATGCGGAGTCGGCCAGCACGTCGGCTCCGACCCCGTCGGGAGCCGCATGGGTCTCGCGGCCATCCGCCGTCTCGCCGGCGATCTCGGCCGCCCGGCGGGCACGCGCCGCCCACTCGGCACTCGGATAGCTCCACGTGGCGATCGCTACCGACAGTTCGTGCCCACGGTCGAACGACTCGGCCGCCGCATCGAAGTCGCCGGCGAGCAGTTGGGCGAACCCGGTGGAGCAGAGCTGGGTGGGACCGTCCGCACCGTGCGACGCCGCGCGTTCGAACGCCGCCAGCGCCGCGCGGCCGTCGCGCGCCTTGAGTTCGGCGAGCCCGATGTTGCTCCAGATCACCGGGTTGTCAGGCGAGTGCGCCAGGGCCTCGTCCAGGCATCGCCGGGCCGAAGAGTTCAGACCCTCCCAGCTCAGGATCGCACCGAGCGCGTTCCATCCCGTGTAGTCGTGCGGCTGCCGCTCGAGTCCGCGGACCAGGAGGCGTGCTCCGTCGAGCCGATCGCCGTCGCTCGACAGCCGTCGGCCCTTCCAGATCAGTGCCCGGGCATAGTCGGGATCGAGTTCGAGCGCGCGGTCGAGGGCATCGTCACCGAGCCCGGGGCGGCCCGCCCGGATCGCGGCGACGGCGTGGTCGGTCCAGGTGTGGGGGTTGCGGGGCAGGATCGCCACCATCGCGGCACTGAGCAGCAGCACCTCCTGCCAGTCGATGACCGGCTGCTTCATCAGCAAGGTCGTCAGGTCGTGGGTCAGGGCGAAGTCGTCGGGGAAGCGGCGGCGGGCGCGGCGGCACAGACCGATCGCCGCGTCCACGTGGCCGCGGATCGCGAGCTGCCGGCTCGCCAGGCTGAGGGTCGGCGGGGGCGCCCCATCGAGTTCCGGTCCTTCGATCAGCTCCAGCAGCGCGTCGTCGTCGGCGGTGAACGCGGCGCGCAACGCATGACGGAGCGGGTCGGCATCGGCGGCCTGCGAGAGCTGCATCAGGTGCAGCGCCACCGGACCGGTCGCCGGGCCCGTTCTCGACAGGAGCAGGGTCCAGTCGTCGAGCGCGGTGGTGAGCCGGGAGGTGATCGAACTCGCCCGGATCCGGTCGAGGTCGGCGACCAGGCCATCGCCGTCCAGCGCGAGTCCATAGTCCGCGAACGCCCTCCGGTAGCGCGCGGGCAGCGAGGCGTCGTGGAGGTCGGAGGCGCAGTGGTCGCGTAGTGCGTCGAGGTCGGCCAGCATGCGACGGTCCTCGGTGGCTCGCTCGCGCTCCGCGATGGCCGTGGCCTCGAGCTGGGCGAGTTCCTCGCGCAGGTCGGCATCGACCTCTGCGTGCCGAGCGAGATTGCGCGCGGTGCGGACCACCTCGAGCGCCTCGTCCCAGGTCGTGACGTCGTCCTGGTCCGCCCGTGCCTCGTCGAGCAGCTCGTTGGCGCGCGCGAGCGAGCGGCGGAAGCCTGCCTCCGCAGTGGCGATGCGGGCGCGTCGGCCGAGTTCGAACCACGCCAGGAACGCGATCAGGGCGACCGCGCAGCCCGCCAGGCCGATCGTCAGGGTGCGCACTCGGGTGGCCGAGCGCGCCCGGTCCTCGGCCAACGTGGCGCTGAGTTCCAGCTCCCGGGTCCTTCGCTCGACGTCGTCGAGGTGTGCCCGCACCCGCACGGCGACCTCTCCGGCGCGCGGTCGGCGCGAGGGCCTCGGGTCGAGGCAGTCGGCCACCAGTGCGGCAAGCGCCGGATCGACCGCCCGCCGGCGCAGCCGACTCCGCACGCTGCCCGGCGAGTCGGCGACGCCATCGGCCAGCGCTTCCTCGGCCAGGATCTCGAACAGGATCGCACCGAGGGCATAGACGTCGGTGGCGGTACTGGCGGGGTTCCCCTCGCGGAGTTGTTCGGGGGCCATGTAGTCCGGCGTGCCGCCGACCCGCGTCGGGTTGGTGGGGGCGGGTGCGGACAGCGAGCGCGTGAAGCCCCAGTCGAGGACGTGGACCGAACCCGCGGGCCCGATCAGGATGTTCGCCGGCTTGAGGTCGCCATGGGCGAGGCCGCGGCCATGCGCGAAGTCGATGACCTCCGCGATCTCGAGGAACCAGACCAGCGCACGATGCCGCGGCGCGCGAGGGGCCGCCTCGGCGAGCGTCTCGCCGTAGACCAGTCGCATCGTGAAGTAGGGACGTCCGTCGTCGAGTGCGCCGATCTCGTGGACCGGCACGATGCCGGGATGGTCCAACGACGAGCAGAGTCGGGCCTCGTCGCGGAAGCGCTCCACCGCCTCGACCTGCCTGGCGAGTTGCAGGTTCAGGACCTTGAGCGCGATCGTCCGGTCCAGATCCGGATCGATCGCCCGGTAGACGATGCCGACTCCACCGCGTCCGATCTCCTCGAGGATCCGGTAACGGCCGAGCTGTCGCGGCACGGCGCTGCCGCGGTGGCGGTTCGCATCCCGTTCGGCCGCGGCGTCGAGCGTGCTCTCGCCGTCGAGGAATGCGGCCCGGATCGCTCGGCCGAGGAGTTCGCGCGGTGCGGGCTCGGGGCCTGGTCGACGTGGCATCATGGTCCGGTCGCCGCGCCGTGCACGGTCGGGACGGCATCATGCCGGTCGACGTGCGCGTCGACGAGGGCTCCTCGCCACGTCACTCCGTCTTCGCTCCGACTCCGCTGATGGAGCGGGCACTTCCGCCGCATCTGGACGCGCACCGGCGCGGACGATCGGGCGAGAGGTCACTCCTGCGCCCGCGTCACGATCACCGGGGACGCCTCGAGCGTCCGATGCACCGGGCAACGGTCGGCGATCTCCAGCAGGCGGGTGCGCTGCTCGGCGTCGAGTCCCGGTCCCACGATCTTCACCACGCGTTCGATCCGGTCGACGCGGCCCTCGCGACCTTCGCACTCCGCGCAGTCGCTGGCGTGCACCTTGGCGTGCCGCAGGTCGACCTCGACGTGGTCCAGCGGCCAGCCCTTGCGCTCGGCGTACATCCTGAGCGTCATCGAGGTGCAGGCGCCGAGCCCGGCGAGCACGTAGCTGTAGGGATCGGGGCCGGTGTCCGCGCCGCCGACCGATTCGGGTTCGTCGGCGGTGAGTTCGTGCCGGCCCGCACGCACGAGCTGCGCGTAGCGCATGTCCGGTCGCTCCGCGACGACCACCTCGCCCTGTTCCGGCGCGTCCGCCGCCGCGGCGGGCTCGTCGCGCTCCGGCAGATAACGGCTTGCCCAGGCCGCGAGCACGTCGGCGACATACAGCGCGTCGCGCTGCCGGGTCAGCAGATGGTCGGCGTCGTCCAGGGTCACGAAGCTCTTCGGATGACGCAGCGCCTGGTAGAGCTTTCGCGCGTGGTCGATGCCGACGATCTCGTCGACCGGCGAGTGCATGATCAGCGTGGCCTTGCCGAGGTCGGGGAGCCCCGCCAGCAGGTTGTGCTCCGCCAGATCCTCGAGGAACTCGCGCTGGATCGTGAAGCGGCGGCCGGCGATCGACACCTCTGCCTTGCCGTCGGTGCGGATGTCGCAGGCCCGGTCGGCGAACAGATGATCGACGTGGCCCGGCTCGCTCGGCGCACCGATCGTCGCGACGGCGCGCACCGAGTCGATCCGCGGTGCGGCGCGCAGCACCGCCGCACCCCCCAGGCTGTGGCCGATGAGCAGTTGGGGCGCGCCGTGCTCGCGCGTCAGCCATTCGGCGGCGGCCACCAGGTCGGCCACGTTCGACGAGAAGCTGGTATTGGCGAAGTCGCCGTCGCTTCCGCCGAGACCAGTGAAGTCGAAGCGCAGCACCCCGAAGCCACGGGCGGCGAGTGCCCGGCTGACCCGGCTCGCCGCGGCGGTGTCCTTCGAGCAGGTGAAGCAGTGGGCGAACACCGCGAAGCCGTGCGGCGGCGCGCCACTCTCGGGGAGCTCGAGGCGGCCGGCGAGCAGGTGACCGTCGCGGTTGGGGAATTCGATCTTCATGGCGCCGGCTGCACGACGGAGGACGGGAATCGTTCCGGGCCGGCCCGCGCAATCCACGCGGCCGTCCCCGGTTCCCGAGGGTATGGCTTCCCTCGACGACCTGGCCACGTTCTTCGGGTGGTGCACCGCGTTCCACGTGGCGCTCTACGCCGCTTCCGCCTTCGCCCTGCTGCTGGCCCGCGCACCGATCCAGCGCCTTCATTCCAGGCTGGCGGGCCTGCCGGAGGCCGAGCTGGCCGGTCTCTACTTCCGCTGGTTGGGCCAGTACAAACTGCTGATCCTGGTGTTCGCGTTGGTGCCCTGGCTGGCGCTCCGCGCGATGGCCTGACGGTGGTCGGCGGCTCGCGGCCGGGTCCCCAGCCGTGCCGGAACGGGCAACTCCCGGCATTCCTCCGGATCCGGTCATCCCATGGGAAGTCCCCGATCCGACGGAATCTCCGGTCATCGGCGCCGCGACTTCCTCCCTCGTGACCACCGGAACCGGGGCTCCCTCCCGGCCGTGCCCACGAGGTCCGTCGATGTCGAACCGCTCCGTCGCCCTTCTCCTGGCAGGACTGCTCGCGCTGCCCTGTGCCGCCCAGCAGGTTCCGACGTTGGTCGCCGACCTGAACCCGACGCCGCCGCCGGCACCGGACTCCGATCCGGCGCGGTTCTTCGACCGGGCTGGGCAGACGCTGTTCGCGGCCACCACCGAAGCCGCGGGCGAGGAGTTGTGGATCACCGACGGCACCTCTGCGGGCACCCGCATGGTCGCCGACCTCGCGCCGGGCGCGCTGTCCTCCGCTCCCAGCCACTTCGCCGACATCGGCGGGCAGGTGTTCTTCGCGGCCGACGACGGGGTCGCGGGACGGGAACTCTGGATCACCGACGGCACCGCCGCGGGCACCCGGCGGTTCGCGGACCTGAACCCGGGAGCGTTGGGCTCCGACCCGCGGCACCTCGCGTCGCTCGGACCCATCATCCTCTTCGCGGCCGACGACGGTGTGTCGGGCAGCGAACCCTGGGTGACCGATGGCACCCTCGCGGGCACCCGCCTGCTGGTCGACATCGTCCCCGGTCCGGTCAGCGGTGCGCCGAACGGACTGCGCGGCGCGAGCTGGCGCGGCGTCCACTACTTCATGGGGGCGGCCCACAACGGCGCGGAGCCCTGGCGCACCGACGGCACTCCGGCCGGCACCTTCGAGCTGGCCGACCTCAACCCGGGGGCGATCGGCTCGCAGCCAGCCGAGTTCCAGGTCACCCTGCAGGGCGTCTACTTCACCGCCGACAGCGGCCTGGGCGAGGAGCCGCACCTCATCGACGCGCACGGGGTGCGGCAGCTCGCCGACATCCATCCGAGCGGGGACTCGTGGCCCGCGGGGTTCGTCGAGTGGCAGGGTCGCGTCTACTTCCGCGCCGACGACGGAGTCCACGGCACCGAGCTCTGGTCGACCGACGGCACCGCGGCCGGTACCACTCTGGTCCGCGACCTACGGCCAGGCGCGGATTCGTTCGCCACGCCGGTGCTGGCGCTCCCCAATGCGCTCCTGCTGGTCGCCGACGACGGGGTCGTCGGCCAGGAACTGTGGCGGACCGACGGCACCGCGGCCGGCACGGTGCTGGTCAGCGACATCTTCGTGGCGGGCAGCGCGCGACCGCAGGACTTCGTGCGGGTCGGCAATCAGGCGGTGTTCTCCGCCGAGTCCCGCAGCCTCGGCCGCGAGCCCTGGATCTCGGACGGCACCGCCGCGGGCACCACGCTGCTGCGCGACGTGGCGGCCGGTCGTGCGGCCTCGATCCCCCTCGGTCTCCACGCATCGCTCCGCGGCGACGTGCTGTTCTCCGCCACCGAACCGGCCGCCGGTCGGGAGCCGTGGATCACCGACGGGACGCCGGCGAACACCCGGCTGCTCCGCGACGTGCACGCGCTGCCGCCCGGCGCCAGCCTCTCGGCCGACCCCGACCACTTCGTCGCGCTCGGCAACGGCCGCACCGTGTTCGTCGCCGACGACGGCATCCACGGCGAGGAGCCCTGGGTCACCGACGGCACCGCGGCCGGCACCATGCTGCTCGGCGACCTCAGCCCGGGCAGCGGATCGAGTCAGGTCGGCAGCTTCGTCCGCGCGATGGGCCTCGCCTGGTTCGCCGCCAACGACGCGTTCGACGGCTTCGAGCTGTGGGCCACCGACGGCACGCCGGCCAACACCCGCAAGGTCCGCGACATCCGGCCGTTCGCCGCCAGCTCGCGGCCGCAGTCGATCACTCCGTTCCGCGACGGCATCGTGTTCGTGGCCGACGACGGCGTGCACGGCGAGGAGCTGTGGTGGAGCGACGGCACCACCGCGGGCACGGTGCTGGTCGCCGACGTCCAGGCCGGTGCTGGTAGCGGTCGGCCGAGCGGGCTGACCGTGGCCGGCGATCGGCTGTTCTTCTCCGCCGACGACGGCACCCACGGCGTCGAGCTCTGGGTCAGCGACGGCACCGCGGCGGGCACTCGGCAGGTCGCCGACCTGGCTCCGGGTTCGGGGAGTTCGAGGCCCGGCCAGTTCGCTAGCTTGGGCGGCGCGGTCCTGTTCGCGGCCGATGACGGCATCGTGGGGACCGAGCTGTGGATCACCGACGGCACCGCGGCCGGCACCCGTCTGGTCGCCGACCTCGAGATCGGACCGAACGCCTCGCAGCCCTACGAGTTGACCCGTGTCGACGACGTGGTGGTGTTCCGCGCCGAGACCGTCAACTACGGCGCCGAACTCTGGATCACCGACGGCACCACGCAGGGCACCCGCCTGCTCCTCGACCTCGAGCAAGGCATCGACGGTTCGTTGCCCTACGGCTTCGTGCCGTTCGGCCCCGGCCGCTTCGTCTGCATCGCCGACGCCGCGGTGCAGGGCCCCGAGCCCTGGATCGTCGACCTGGCCGGACCAGGCGCCACCTCGCTCGGCGACCTGATGCCCGGTCCGTCCGGTTCCGGGGTCCGCGACGTCGTCCAGGTCGGCGCGCGCCGCCTGTTCTTCTCGGCCGACGACCCGGTGCACGGCCGCGAACTCTGGGTCACCGAAGGCACGCCGGCTACCACCCGCCTGGTGACCGACCTGAATCCGTCGGCGGCCGACGCAGGGCCGACGCGTGCCGTCGCCTCGCAGGGCCGGCTACTGTTCGGCGGCGACGACGGGGTGCGCGGCGCGGAACTCTGGGCGCTGGACCTCGGTGCGGTGTCGGTGTCGTTCGGCCGCGGCGTGGGCGACGCGCAGTCGGTGCCCGTGCTGGCCTCCGCCGATCCATTCCTCGGCGCGGTGACCGACCTCCACGGCCGCGACGCCGATTCGGCCTCGCTGGCCTTCCTGCTGTTCGGCAGCCCACGCGCCGAATACGCGGCGATCGGCCACCACTGGCACCTCGGCATCCCGCAGGTCCTCGCCGTCGCTCCGGTGCACGGCGGAGCGTTCGCCTTCCAGCTCCCGGTGCCGAATCTGGTCGCGCTGCAGGGCGCCACGGTCGGCGTCCAGGCGGTCACCGCGCCGACCGCCGCGCCGCTCGCTGCGAGCACCACCAACGGCGTGCATCTCACGTTGGGGCGCTGACCGTTCGGCACCGAATCCGAACGTTTCGGCGCCTTCTTCCTCCCTCCAGTCCGAGCCCTCTCTCCATCAACCCGGATCCTCATGAACAAGTCCTCCCTCCTGATCGCGACCGCCGCCTTCACCGTGGCGACCTCCGCTGCCGGCGTCGCGCAGTGGAACCAACTCTCTCCCGCAACCGTCCCCTCCGACCGCGTCGCCCCGGCGATGGGCTACGACGCCGCGCGCCAGAACGTGGTGATGTTCGGCGGCGCTGCCGGCTTCGGCTTCTCCACCGAGACCTGGACCTACGACGGCTACGACTGGACCCAGGTCGCGATCGGCGCCGGCCCCGCGGGCCGCTCCGACGCCGGCTTCGTCTATGACTCCGCCCGCACCCGGATGGTGCTCTACGGCGGCAACGCCGGCGGCGGCCCCTTCGGCGGCCCGTCGAACGACGAGACCTGGGCCTGGGACGGCCAGACCTGGACCCAGCTCCAGCCCACCAACACCCCCGGCGGCCTGGCCCTGCACGGCATGGCCTACGACCCGCTGCGTGACCGCGTCGTCGTCTACGGCGGCCTCGACAACAACGCCTTCCCGATCGCCAAGAACGAGACCTGGGAGTTCGACGGCACCAACTGGACCCAGGCGATGCCGAGCGTGGACCCGGGCCCCCGCGAGCACCCCGCGATGTGCTGGGACCCGGTCAACGGCCGCGTCCTCCTGTTCGGCGGTATCGACCCGCAGATCGGCGGGTTCTCGGACACCTGGTCGTACGACGGCACCAACTGGACCCGTCTGACCACGATGGGTGCTCCCGCCCCGCGGTCCCGCGCCGAGATGGTCTTCGACACCGCCCGCGGCGTCGCGGTCCTGCAAGGTGGCACCGACCCGATGAACGGCAACGTCTTCGACGAGACCTGGGAGTTCGACGGCACCAACTGGACCCTGGTCGCCTCCGGCATGGATGTGCCCGCCGACCACCAGCAGTTCTCGATGGCCTACGACGCTCGTCGCGGGAACATCGTTCTGTTCGGCGGCGCCGACTCGTTCTTCGGCTCCTATGACGAGACCTGGGAGCACGGCGCCTCGTTCCACCGCTTCGGTGCAGGCTGCAGCGGCCCGAACGCCGCTCCCACGATCTCCAACGCCACCGGCCCGGTGCAGGGTGGCACCTTCCAGCTCGACATCGGCGGCCTCGATCCGGCCTCCAGCGTTGCCTACGTGGTGCTGGGCTTCGTGCCGGGCACCATCGACCTGGGCACGATCGGTATGACCGGCTGCACGGTCTACGCGACCAGCTACGAGATCGTCGGCGTGCCGGCGGCCGCGGGCATGGCGTCGCTGAGCCTGCCGGTGCCGGCCGATCCGGCGCTCTACGGCTCGTCGTTCGTCTGCCAAGCGCTGGCGCCGGATGCGGGTGCGAACTCGGTCGGGTTGGTGCTGAGCCAGGGCGGCGAGGCGCTGATCGGGCGCTGATGCTCGGATGGGCTGCGCCTCGGTTGGGGCCGGGGCGTGGGGCGGTGATCGCGTGCCGCGGAGCGGTTGCCAAAGGCAACGCTTGAGTCCGATGCGCGACGAGAAGCGGCGACGAGGCTGCCGGGCGTCTAGATTCCGTAGCGCTTCGGCGGGGCAACTACATTGACACTCACCGCAACCGAGCACAGCCCGCCCGAGTCCGGCGGCGCGGCAGAAGGTGAGTTTCGAGTTCTCGACGTGCTGACCCGTGGCTGCAGGACAATTACGCCAAGGCGTTCGCGCGCCTTGCCCGGATCGACCCGACGACGCTCATGGCGTCGGTACGCAGGATCAAGACGCGCGATGGCGTAGGCGAGACGGTCAGCGGGGAAGCTCAGGCACGGCGCCGTCGAGAAGATCGCCGTACAACCGTTTCGGATTGCGAAGCTCGACGGCTGGCGGCAACGCTTCACGCTCCCGAAGCTCCAGTGGATAGAGCAGCTCTTCCCAACTGCATCGCAGTCGGACCCGGGTGCGCACCGAGACCCAAATGACCCCCGTGCTCGTTGTTGCGTTCGGGCTGATGCCCCGGGCCGGCCCCGGCTGGCCGCGTTTTAGGAACCAACTCGGACATTCCGAGAGTCCTGACTGCGGGAAGGAAGGTCGCCGAGCGCACGGATCAGGCAGGAAGAGGCATGAGGCCTTCGGCTTGCTCACGGACTCGATAATCTCGACACTCTAGTCCTCAAACAAGCGTTCGCCTAAGCGACTTCCGGAGGTCTCGCGGCACGACGCGAGCGTACAGACCGGTGCCGGATCGGCGGTTCGCGCCAAGCGATTGTGGGGGCCAGCGATGAGGTCTCGA
>JAUILN010000023.1 GCA_030432695.1 bacterium
CCGGCATCGAGGGCCGCCGGCGGTCAGGTCGCCGTCAGCGACGTGCTACGCGATCTTGGCTTCACTCCGCCGGGAGAAAACCGCGGGTCGTGATCGAAGGCCCGCGCTTCTTGGTGATCGCCAACACAGGAGCGGGTACACCGTTGGCGAGCGGAGGGCGATCGACTGGTCTGGGCCCTGGACGTCGCCAGCCGGGATGCCCTGCGCGACCGGTTGCAGACGTGGCGCTCCGCGAGCCGGGACAGCCTGATGCTGGTCCTGGGGCTGCTCGCTTCGGCGGCCGCGATCACGCTGTGGCAGGCGCGGCGCGGTGCCCACCGTGTGGATCGACGGGTCGGCGAGTTGACCGCGGAACGCGACGACGCGGCGCGCAGTGCCGCCGAGGCCTCGTCGTTCCTCACCAACATGAGCCACGAGGTGCGCACGCCGATGAACGGCGTGCTGTCGATGGCTCAGCTCCTGTCGGAGACCGATCTGGACGAGCGCCAGCGGCAGATGGTGCGGACCATCGAAGGATCGTCGGAAGCCCTGTTGGTGGTCCTCAACGACGTGCTCGACCACAGCCGCGCCGCATCGCGACGGATGGTGTTCAAGTCGCTGCCGATGTCGCTGCGGGAGGTTGCGGCGGACGCGCTGCGGCTCCCCGCCGAAGCGGCGCGTCGCAAGGGGGTCGAACTGCTGTTCGAGGTCGACGACGGTCTGGCCGCGATGCACGTGGGAGATGGCGGGCGAGTCCGACAGATCCTGCTCAGCCTGATCGGCAATGCGGTGAAGTTCACCGCGCGGGGCTTCGTGCGGCTGCGGATCTCGGTCGAGGGGCCGGCGGCTCGCGTCGAGACGCGGCAGGCGATCCGGATCGAGGTCGAGGACTCGGGCAGCGGAGTGCCGCCGGAGTTGCGGGAGCGGATCTTCCAGCCGTTCGAGCAGGGCGACGTCTCGGTGACGCGCGCCCACGGAGGGGCCGGCCTCGGGCTCACGATCGCCAGGGAGTTGGCAGAGGGCATGGGCGGTGCCATGTCGCTGGCCGCGTCGTCGCGCGCCGGCAGTCGCTTCGAGTTGCGGCTGTCGCTGCCGGTTCGGGAACTGCCCCAGCCGTTGCCAGGCGGGGAACGGCTTGCCGCGGCGCGGATCCTGCTGGTCGGCGGCTCGGAACAGCTGCGCGCCTCGGTCTGCAGGGCGTTGCAGGTCGGGGTCGGCGAGGTCGTGCCGGTCGAGGATGCCGAGCGGCTCTCCGCGCTGCTCGATGCCGAGTCGCCGCGCGCCGGTCGCTTCGATGGGCTGGTGCTGCTCGGCCGGATCCAGGTCTGCGTGTCCTGTGACCGCGTCCAGCGCGCCGGTCTGCGCGGGATCGTCCGTCTGTGTGCCGTGGGCGAGCGGGAGGTCGCGTGTCAGGGCACCGCCGGGCAACGGCCGCTGCTGCTGACTCCGCCGGTGGAGAGTCGCGGCTTGTTCCGGGCCCTGCTCGAGGCCTTCGGCGGCCACGGCGAGGTTCTGCCGCCCGGTCCGCAGGGGCAGCTCACCACGGCGCGTGCGGTGTCGTCGGTCGGGCTCCGCGTGCTGGTCGTCGAGGACCACCCGGTGAACCAGAAGGTCGCCGAGAGGGTCCTGCTACGGTTCGGGTGCGAGGTCGTCTTCGCCGAAGATGGCGCGACTGGCGCGGAGCGGGCGGAGCGAGAGCGCTACGACCTGATCCTGATGGACCTGCAGATGCCGGTGTGCTCCGGCTTCGAGGCCTGCGAGCGGATCCGCTCCGGCGACGGCCCGAACGTCGACACCCCGATCCTGGCGCTCACCGCCAGCATCCTGGCGGAGGACCGGGAACGCTGCGTGCGGGTCGGGATGCAAGACGTGCTCATCAAGCCGATCCGCCTCGCGGATCTGCGTGAAGCCCTCGACCACTGGGGCCACCAGCGGATCCTGTTGCCCTCGTCGTAGGAGCCCGGGTCGCGGCGGCGCTCAACGCCGTGGTCGCACCGTCCACGCCTCGGGTGCGGCGAGCCGGCGCGAGAAGGCCTGCAAACCGTTCGGGCGCGGGCGCTCGCGGCGGAAACCGAACAGGTGGAAGACCTGGACCAGCAGGAAGCGGGTCACGCGCGGATTGGCGAGCAGCGTGTTGGGGTCGTCGGGGTCGCGGCGGACGCCGGGTAGCCAGTGCACGTGGTCGCCGAGACGCAGGCGCCGCAGCCACGCCGACAGGGCGAACCAGAAGCGCGGCACGCGACGGCCGAGGAAGAAGCCGTCTTCGCCCTGGCCCTGGTAGAGCGGCAGCAGCACGTAGCCGTCTTCGCCTGCCCGCACCTCGCCGGCCACGTCGTGGGCCAGGAGTTCGGCCTTCGTGACCGGTTGGAAACTCACGTAGCCGGGGACCATCACGAAGCGGTCCTGCGGGGTGATCGCCTGGCGGTGGCGGATCTCGATCAGGTGCGGGGTGCCCTGGCCGGCGCGCAGTAGGCGATCGTGGTACGGCGCGAGGTCGACCGCACCGTGCGCGATCACGCCGGCATGATCGAGCGCCAGCCACACCGCGGCCTCCAGGTTGTCGATCGTCTCCGGCGCGTCGTGCCGGCCGCCTTCGACCGCGATGCCGATCTGGCCGCGCTGGTTGAACCACTCCATCACCGCGCCGTCGATGCACTCCTCGAGGCCGAGGATCATCGGCACCGGGATCGTGTCGGCGATGCGCCGGTTGGGGATGGTGTCGGCCATGCACGTGAACGGCGGGCCGTCGGCCGAGCTGGTGTGCAGGTCGAGGAACACCAGCGGGCCGCTGCGCGAGGCTTCGAGTTCGCCGTACAGCTTCAGCAGCGCGCGCTGCTCGGTGTCCTCGGCGGTGTCGAGCGTGGGGTCGCGGCCGTCGAGCCGCGCCAGACTGCCGGGCAGCCACTGCCGGTTGAGGTCGCGTTCCAGGAAGCGGCGGCCCTGGTCGAGCGCCTGCAGGTTGCCGATGCAGGCGACGATCCGGCCATGGACCTCCAGGCCGTCGCGCTCGATCCGCGCGACCACCCGCCGCAGCGCCTCGACGCCAGCCGGTTCGTTGCCGTGGATCGCGCCCTGGGCCAGGAACGTCGGTCCCGGGCGGCCCTGGTCGATGCGGGCCAGGATGCGCTCCTCGATGCCGCATCCGTGGGTACTGCTGGCGTTGCCGCCGACCGTCTTCAAGACTCCGAGACCTCCCTGAGATGTTCTTCGAGCAGATTGGCAGCCACGTTGATGAGATCGCGCTCGGTGATGATCCCGACCAGTCGATTGTCCTCGGTGACCGGCAGGCAGCCGACCCGGTGGGCGCGCATCTTCTCGATCGCTTCGAGCGTCGGCGTGTCGGCGCCGACGTGCACCACGTTGCGCTTCATGATGTCCTTGACCAGCACGTGCCGGTCGGCGTCCTCGGACAGGACTCCCTGGCCGACCAGTCGCAGCAGCGAGCGGTGTGAAACCAGGCCCACGAGGTTGCCCTCGTTGTCCTCGACGGGGACGTGGCGGATGTGGCGCCAGTCCATCAGGCTGGCGGCGAGGTCGACCACGTCGCCCGGCTGCACCGTGAACAGGTCGGTGGTCATGAACTGGCCGACCCGCAGGTAGCTGTGCTTCCAGCTGCCGGACTCCTCCAGCGAGGCGAGTTTCCAGGTGTGTACCGGGTCGCCGACCTTCTGCCGTTCGCGCGCGGCGTGGGTCAGGGTGCGAAGCTGCTGGTCGGAGGTGCCTTGGCCCTTCATCGCCTGCAGCGAGTCGAGCGCCCACTGTGCGCCGGTCTGTCCCGACTTCACTCGGTCCTCGAGCACGCCGAGGTAGCGGTCGATGTCGCGCTGGTCGATCTGCTGGGCCACCAGACCCTGGCGCGCCAGCGGGATCAGGTGCTCGGTGAGCAGTGCCGCCGCGGTGTGGCTCTTGCCGTCGACCCAGGTCAGCTGCGCCTTCAGCCCCATCCGCGCGGCGGCGTGGAAGTTGTCCTTCGCGTCGTCGAAGTCGAGGACCTTGCGGATGTCGCCGTACTCCTCTGTGACCGCCGACATCAGCCCGAAGAACAGCGCGGCGTTGGCCATCTCGTCGAGCACCGTGGGGCCGGCCGGCAGCACCCGATTCTCGATCCGCAGGTGGGCGGTGTTGCCGGCGACGCCGTAGCAGGCCCGGTTCCAGCGGTAGACGGTGCCGTTGTGCAGGCGCAGCGCGGTCAGTGCCGGCAGCTCACCGCGGGCCAGCACCGCTTCGGGATCCTCGTCGGACTCGGTGGACAGCACCACGCGGAACCGCGCTACGTCCTCCCGGAAGATCTCCATCACGCTGTTGTCGATCCAGTGGTCGCCGAAGCTGACCCGCGGCCGCAGCCCGCGGGTCTGGTGGACCTTCGAGCGCGCATCGATCGACTGTTGGAACAGCGCGACGCGGGTCTCGTGCCAGAGTCGGCGGCCGAGCAGCAAGGGCGAGTTCACGGCGGGCGCGAGCACCGGCGCGGTGATCGCCTGGGCGACGTTGTAGAGCCGGGCGAACTCGTCGGGCGCGACCTGGAAGTGGATCTGGAAGCTCGTGTTGCACGACTCGAGCATCACGTTGTCGTGCGAGGTGTCGATCTCGTCGATGCCCTTGATGAGGAACTGGAACTCGCCGCCGCGCAGCGCTGCGATCGCGTCGTTCAGTCGCCGGTAGCGCGGATTGGGGGTCATCGAGTCGAGGCCGAGGTCCGACTTCTTCAGCGTCGGCAGGATGCCGGTCAGCACCATGCCGCCACCCTCGGCCTCGGCGGCGGTCCGCACCTTCAGCAGGTTCTCGCGGAGCTGGGTCTCCATCCGCCGCAGGCAGTCGCCGCCGAAGACCTGCGGATCGAGGTTGGTCTCCAGGTTGAACAGCGCGAGTTCGGTGGTGAACTCCGGGTTGTCGAGGCGACGCAGGACCTCGAGCGCCATGTTCTTGGGGCGGCAGTGGTCGTCGATCAGGAACATCTCCTGCTCGGCGCCGATGCGGCGGATGCCGGTCTCCAGCCGGCCCGTCTCGAGCATCGACTCGAGGGCGCGGACGTCGGCCAACAGAGCCTTCATGAAGTTGCGCAGCTGCCGCGCGTCGGTCTCGTTCGCCAGGTCGTGTTCGCCCATGGGGACTGTCGGCCTCTGCTTCCGGGGGAGAGGGGAGGGGAAGTCGAGTGTAGCAGAGGGGTTGGGTCGGAGCGATCGATGCGTTCAGAGGCCTGTCGGGCTAGAGTCGAGACGATGAGCAATGCCCCCGGCGCGTCCGAGCCGGCCACACCACGCGCGGCGCAGCGCAGGAAGCCCGGTCTGCGGGCGAAGCTGCTGTTGACCCTGTTCGCGCTGACTTTCGCCCTGCTGGCCCTGGAGGCGGCGGTCCGGATCCGGCACTGGGCGAAGTTCGGCTCGTTCGCGCCGGTCCACGACTTCGTGATCGACGAGGAGTCGGGATTGCGCCTGCCAAAGCCCGGCCAGAACGGACCGATCCATATCAACTCCCGCTCGTTCCGCGGCGCAGAGATCGACGACCCCAAGCCGGACGGTCGGATCCGGATCGGCTTCCTGGGGGCGTCGACGACCTACTGCGCGGAGGTGTCGTCGGACGCAGCGACCTGGCCGGAACGGGTGGTCGCCGCGCTGCGGGCGCGCCATCCGGAGGCGGATCTCGACGGGGTCAACGGCGGCGTGCCCGGCTACACGACCGACTCCACCGAGCGCAACCTGGTGCATCGCGTCGGGCCGTTGGATCCCGACGTGCTGATCGTCTACCACGGCACCAACGACCTGGCGAAGGACACCCGCGCGTTGGCCGAGGAGCGGGGGTTGTGGCAGCCGAGCCAGGAAGAGGAGTCGTTCCTGGAGCGGGTCTCGATGGCCTGGTCGCTGATCGCCAAGAACCTGGCGATCCGCTCGCGCGCGGCGGGAGGCGACGATGCGTCGGCCGGCAAGTTGGTGTTCGAGCCGGCCGAGTTGGCGCAGCGGTTCGAGACGCGGCTGCGCTCGCTGCTCGTCGCCGCCAAGGAACGCGCCGGCGTGGTGGCGGTCGCGACCTTCTCGCACCGGGTGCGGCCCGAGCAGTCGGCCGAGCAGCGGGCCGAGGCCTGCCAGACCGCGCTCTACTACATGCCGTTCCTGACCCCCGACACGGTGCTCGCGGGGGTCGAGGCCTACAACGAGGTGGTCCGGCGAGTCGCGCGGGAACTCGACGTGATCCTGATCGAGGGCGAGCACCGCATCCCGGCCGACGGCGAGCACTTCGCCGATTCGGTGCACTTCACCGACGCGGGCTGCGAGGTGATGGCGGAGCGGGTGGTCGAGGGCTTGGAGGCCGCGCCGTCGTTCCGGGCGCTGGTCGACTGAGCAAGGCCGAGCTGCGGGGTGCCTGGATCCTCGGCACGCCGAAGTCTGTCGTGGTTGGGGCCTGGCACCAACCACGACAGAGACAAGTGGTGTGATTCATCCAGATGGGGCAAGTGATCCGCGAGAGACTGGCGTCGCCGGCGAGGCGGACCACCGCAGGCGTGTTGGTGGACACGCCGAGGATGGTCCAACGATGCCCGCGGCGTCAGGATCTGCGGATACTGCCCCATATGGGTGAATCGGACCACTAGCTGCTGCCGGCCCCGACCCGCTCGCGGTGCGCGATCGCCGCGCCGACGAAGTCGCGGAACAGCGGGTGGGGCTGCTGCGGCTTGGTCTTGTACTCGGGGTGGAACTGGACCCCGACGAACCACGGGTGGATGGCGGGGGACAGCTCGACGATCTCGACGAGGTCGAGGTGCGGGTTCACGCCGGCGACCCGCAGGCCGGCGGCGGTGAGCTGCTCGCGGTAGGCGTTGTTGAACTCGTAGCGGTGGCGGTGCCGCTCGGAGATCGACTCGTAGCCGTAGGCGTGGCGGCTCAGCGTGTCCTCGTCGAGCTCGCAGTCGAAGGCGCCCAGTCGCATCGTGCCGCCGAGGTCCTTGAGGTTCTTCTGCTCCTCCATCAGGTTGATCACCTGGTGGGGAGCCTCGGGCTCGAACTCGGCGGTGGTGGCGTCGTCGATGCCGCAGACGTGCCGCGCATACTCGACCACCGCGGCCTGCATCCCGTAGCAGATGCCCAGGAACGGGATGTGGTTCTCGCGGGCGTAGCGGATCGCCTGGATCTTGCCCTCGAAGCCACGCTCGCCGAAGCCGCCGGGCACCAGGATCGCGTCGACTCCGTCGAGCAACTGCTCGGCGCCGCGGTCGGCGACCTGCTCGGCGCTGACCTTGCGCAGCTTCACCTTGCACGAGTTGGCGATCCCGGCGTGGTGCAGCGACTCGTAGATCGACTTGTAGGCGTCGTGCAGCTCGATGTACTTGCCGGCGACCGCGACCTCGATCGTGTGGGTGGGGTGCTTGACCGTCTCCAGCAGGCGGTACCAGTCGTCGACGTTGAGCTCCTTCTTCGGCTCCAGATCGAGGTGGTCGAGGATCTGCTGCGGCAGGCCGGCGCGGATCAGGTCGACCGGCACCTCGTAGATCGAGAAGTCGACGTCGCGCTCCTCGATGACCGCCTCCTTGCGGACGTTGCAGAACAGCGAGATCTTGGCCGGCATGTCGGGCGACATCGGCTTCTCGGTCCGGCAGATCAGGATCTGCGGCTGGATGCCGATCTCGCGCAGCTTGCCGACCGACTGCTGGGTCGGCTTGGTCTTCAGCTCGCCGCTGGCGCGGAGGAACGGCAGCAGTGTGAGGTGGATGAACAGGCAGTCGCGCGGCCCGTTGTCGAGGCTGAACTGACGGATCGCCTCGACGAACGGCAGGCTCTCGATGTCGCCGATCGTGCCGCCGATCTCGGTGATGGCGACGTCGGTGCCTTCGGTGACGCCGAGCTTGATCGCCTCCTTGATCTCGTCGGTGATGTGCGGAATCACCTGGACGGTGCTGCCGAGGTAGTCGCCGCGCCGCTCCTTGCGGATCACCGAGCGGTAGATCTTGCCGGTGGTGTAGTTCGAGTGCGCACCGATCTTCGCGTTGGTGAAGCGCTCGTAGTGGCCGAGGTCCAGGTCGGCCTCGGTGCCGTCGTCGGTGACGTACACCTCACCGTGCTGGAATGGCGACATCGTGCCGGGGTCGACGTTGATGTAGGGGTCGAGCTTCTGCATCGACACCTTGAAGCCGAGGCGCTCGAGGATCCAGCCGATCGCCGCAGCGGTCAGGCCTTTGCCCAGCGAACTGACGACGCCGCCGGTGATGAAGATGTGCTTGGTCATCGGTCGTCTCCCGGGCGGTCGGTCGCGGCCGCAGCGAGGCGGCCGAGGAAGGCTTCGTAGTCGTCCCGTGTTTCGATTCCCCACGGATCGTTGGCCGCGTCGAGGACGCGCATGCGGATGCCGTTCTCCAGGAAACGCAGCTGCTCCAGTCCCTCGCTCTCGGCAAGGCCGCTGCTCGCCAGCTGCGGGATCGCCAGCAGGGTGCCGCGGGTGAAGGCGTAGACGCCGATGTGGCGCAGCCGGGTGGGTGGCGGTGCTTCGTCCTGTCGATGCGGAACGAGCGCCCGGCTGAAGTACAGCGCGTCGCCGTCGAGACCGCGGACCACCTTCACGACGTTCGGGTCGGCGGCCAGCGGGTCGCCGGCCGCGAGCGGCGAGGCGAGGGTCGCAGTGGGGGCGTCGCCGGCGGCGAGGCAGTCGACCAGCGCGTCGAGGTCGTCGCCAGCGACCTCCGGCCAGTCGCCCTGGATGTCGACCACGAAGTCGAACTCGTCGAGGCCGCGCGCGGCCTCTGCGCAGCGCTCCGATCCGGTGCGGGCGTGTTCCGAGGTCATCACCACCTCCGCGCCGGCGGCCTCGGCGGCACTCCGCACCTCGTTGCTGTCGGTGGCGATCAGCACCCGCTCGAAGCGGGTGGCCCGGCGCGCCGCGTCCCAGGTGTGCAGGAACAGTGGCTTGCCCGACTCGGCGAGCAGCGCCTTGCCGGGGAGGCGGCGGCTGCCGACCCGGACCGGGATGATCGCCACGGCAGCCGAAGCGGTGGTCATCGCTTGGCGTCCCCGCTGCTCTCGCGGAGATCCCGCTCCATCCGGTAGCGGTCGACGTTGGCCCGGTGCCGCTCGGTGACCGAGTTGTCGCCCTTGCCGGTGTGGTACGAGGTCACCGCGTTGTAGACGTTCTGGAAGTCGACCAGCGCCTGGTTGTAGGCGCGCAGTTCGTCGGCCTGGATGCCGGGCTGCTTCGACCAGACGTAGCGACCGTTGCCGAGGTCGAGCGCGAGGCGCGATACCGAGCCCGGCGCCATCGAGGCCCGCGCGTAGTCGAAGAATCCGCGAGCCGCCAGGGCGTCGATCAGCACCTGCATCTGCTCGGTCGAGATCACCTTGGTGAAGGGATCGGTGTCCGGCGCGCTGTAGTAGTCGGCAGGTTCGATCTGGCCGTCGTTGACCAGCCCCTGGCGGAACGAGCGAAGCCCGCCATCGATCGCCTGCTCGTAGCTGAACTCGGCGATGTCCCGGTCGCTGATCGTGAGCACGCGGCGCAGTTCGGGACCGGACGAGCAGGACGCGAGCGTGCCGGTGAGGGTCAGCGCGGCGCCCAGGAGCAGCCACGTGGCGATCTCGACGGCGAAGGATCGGGTCGTCCGGTCCAGTGATCGCGCGGAGCGGTCGTCGAGGCGGTGTCGAGAGGGCCGGATCTTCAGCCGCATGGGAGCCTGCGGCGCCGACACCGAACGATCGGTGAGGCCCGCCGTGGACGTGCGAGGGGACAGAGTCACGACGGGACGGCAGTCTACGGTCGGCGGACCGGGACTTCCATCCTCGGGATGCGCGGCGGTGCGTCGGGGATCGCCCTGGAGGCCAGGGCATCGGCTCCGGGCCATCCCGATCCTGGACCCCGGATGCTCTCCGATCGGGAGCGCTGCGGGCTCCCGAAGGCCCCTTGCACGGTCGATGAAGAGGACGAGATGGAACGACGGAACGCAGGGGGCGCGTCGGCGCGGAGTCGGTCACGAGGCGAGTGGCGTTGGCGCGAGGGACTCTGCAGCCTCCTGCTCATGGCGGTCGGGTCGGGACCCTGGGCGATCGCCCAGCAGCCGACTGCCGCGCTGCAGCCGGATTCCCTTGGTCCGCCGACGGCGTGGATCCCGGGCCTCGACGTGCTCGCGCCGCAGGGCGGAGGGGGGGCGCTCCGGCTGATCCCGGTCGCCGGGTCGGAGCCAACCGCGGCGGTGCGGGTGGTCGCGGAGAACTCGTCCGAGGGTTCCGAGGAGCTGGAATTCGCGCTGTTCCGGCTCGCCGATGGAGCTGCCGCCGACGACGAGGCCACATGCCGCGAGGTGCCTGCCGAGCGGGTGCCGGCGCTGCTCGCACGGCTCGGCGATCCGCTGCCGGTCTGGTCGGGGCGGGTGACAGTGGATGGGGCGGTGCGGGCCCTCCGCGGCGGAGAGCTGGTCCAGTACGTCCGGACGATCCACAGCGAGGTCGTCGACGGCACGGCGGCGGCGCTGCCGGTCCGTGACCTGGTGGTCGACGGCACCGTTGCCACCCTCGGCGCGCGCTCGACGCCAATCCCGGGAGTGGTCACGGTTGCCATGGCGCTGCGGCGGACCGACGTCCTGTGGCCGATGCGCTCCGAGCGCACACCGCGGGGCAATCTGCAGCTCCCGGCGGTGCGGACCGAGCGGTTCGTGTTCGCGGCGGTCGTGCGGCCGGGCGCGGGTCTGGTGTTCGGTGGCGGTGGCGACGAGGCGTCGCGCTGGCTCCTGCTGCTTCGCGACCGTAGCCCGCGGATCGACGCCGCGCCGGCGCTGGAGACGGTGCCGGCCCGGGCGGCGGGAGGGTGCCTGGAGGTCGTGTTCGGCACGCTGCACCCGGGCCGGCCGTCGGTCGATCCGCTCGGCGGTCCGCAGAGCGTCGTCGAACTCCGCGCGGTCTGCGGCGACCCCATCGTCCTCCCACAGCACCCCGACGGCGGGCGGCTCGAAGCCGCCTTCGGGATCCGGCAGGCCTGCATCGCCGGTTTCGCGCCGCGGTCCGGGTCGGGGTCGGCACCGGTCGTGGATCCAGAGGTGGGCTCGATCTGGTCGGGGGTCTCGCTGGCGGTGGTTTTCGGTCCGGCCGCCGACGGCACCGTTCCGCTGGAACTCGGCCTGGAGATCGCCTGGCCGTCGACCGAACGGCGCGGCGGGCTGGCCAGCGGGATCGACGGGCTCGGCACCCTGGAGTTGCCGCAGCGCGACGTCGCCCGGGTGCGGGTCGAGACCTCGCTTCGGTTCGGCGGCGACTGGGAGCTGCTGGAGATCGTCGAGGTCGGCGACGCGGTCGGCAGGTTGGTGGTGCTCGGCCGCCTGCGTGAGTGAGTCCCCCGCAGTTGCGGCGACCCGGGGGCCGCCGGACAGTGGGCGGATGTCGAAGACTCCCCTCCGCGGCCTGGTCGCCGCGTCCGTCCTCGCGGCCTGCGCCCTGGCCCAGGACCCCGGCGCGCTCGACGCGCAGATCACCGAGGCCTCGATCCGCGGTCCGCTGTCGTTCCTCGCCGACGACCTGCTGGAGGGTCGCGGCCCCGGCACCCGCGGCGACGCGCTGACCCGGCTGTACATACGCACCCAGCTCGCCAGCTACGGCCTGCTCCCCGGCGGTGTCGAGGTCCAGGCGGAGGGCGCGAGCGACGAAGAGGGCGACGCGGAGACCGCGCCGACCCGCAGCTGGGACCAGCCGGTGCCGATCCTCGGCATCACCTCCAAGGTCACCACCCCGATGACCGTCACCGGACCGTCCGGCCAGCGGATCACCTTCGAGGCGCCGAGCGACTTCACCGCCGACGCGGCGCGACCGGATCCGAAGACCGCCTGGAAGAACGCCGGCGTGGTGTTCGTGGGCTACGGCATCACCGCGCCCGAGGAGGACTGGGACGACTTCGGCGACATGGACCTCACCGGCAAGGTGTTGCTGGTGATGAACAACGACCCGGAGAGCGACGACGAGCTGTTCGCCGGCAAGCGACGGCTCTACTACGGGCGCTGGTCGTACAAGTACGAGGAGGCGGCGCGCCGCGGCGCGGTGGGCGCGATCGTGATCCACACCACGCCGTCGGCCGGCTACCCGTTCCAGGTGATCCAGTCGGGTCACGAGCGCGAGCACTTCTGGCTGCCGTTCCAGGACGGCGAGCCGACCCTGGCGCTGCGCTCGTGGTGCTCGGAGGAGGCCGCGCTGCGGATGTGTGCGCTCGGTGGCCACGACCTGGTCACGCTCCGCGAGCTGGCCGAGTCGCGCGACTTCACGCCGGTCGATCTCGGCATCACGATCGACATGGCGACCGACAACGAGGTGCGTCGCATCGACAGCGGCAACGTCGCCGGCGTCCTGCCCGGCAGCGATCCGGAGCTGAAGGACGAGCTGGTGGTGATCACCGCCCACTTCGACCACCTCGGCATCGGCCCCGAGAAGAACGGGGACACGATCTACAACGGCGCGCTCGACAATGCCTCGGGCTGTGCCGCGGTGCTCAACCTGGCGCGGGTCTGCGCGAGCCTGCCGGAGGCACCGCGTCGCTCGCTGATGTTCCTGTTCGTCACCGCGGAGGAGTCGGGGCTGCTCGGTTCGAAGTTCTTCGCCTTCAACCCGACCTGGCCACGCCGCCAGATCGTCGCCGACTTCAACGTCGACGGCCTCAACATCTGGGGCGCCACCGAAGACCTCGAGATGATCGGCTACGGCAAGAACTCGCTCACCGCCGTCGCCGAAGCGGTGGCGCAGCGCCGCGGCCGCCGGATCGAGCCGAACAAGCAGCCGGAGCTCGGCCTGTTCTACCGCTCCGACCACTTCTCCTTCGCCCGCATCGGCGTGCCCGCAGCCTACTTCAAGGCCGGCAGCGACTTCCTGGAGCGCGCCCCGCAGAGGCGGCGGGTGAAGGCCAGCTATACGACGGTGCGCTACCACCAGCCCAATGACGAGTTCGATGCGCGCTGGAGGCTCGGTGGTGCGGTGGCGGATGCGCGGCTGATCCTCGAGTGCCTGCTGAACGTCGCCAATGCCGACGAGGAGCCGACGTGGACGGCGGGCGACGAGTTCGAGAAGTTGCGGGATCGGTGATCGGTTCGTCGCGCGCCTCGGCTCGGCGACGCCTCTCGGACGAGGGCCACAGAAGATGATCGGCGAATTCACCAGCCGGGCGAGAGACGTGATGCTCTTCGCCTTCGGATCTGCCCACTCTCGGGGCCACGGGCATGTGGGGACGGAACACGTGCTGCTCGGCCTGATCGGTGAAGGCTCCGGCGTCGCGATCCAGGCTCTCACGCGACTGGGCGTCGACCTCGAAAGAGTCCGCCACGACATCGACAAGATCGTCGGTGCAGGAGGCGGCGCGGAGAGCCGGTTGCCGTTGCCCTATACGCCGAGAACCGTAGAGGTGCTGAAGAGGGCGCTCGACGAGGCAAGGGAGCATCGCCGACAGCCCGGCACCGCGCATCTACTGTTGGGCTTGGTGCGGGAGGACAACGGGATTGCCGGTCAGGTTCTCGCAACACAGGGTCTCGAACTGTTCCAGTTAAGGAAGGTTGTCGACGACATCCATGGTGCGTCCGGCGGACGAGGCGAGACGGGTGGCTGACCGATGGCCCCTCACACGGCACGAGGGAGGAGCGACTCGCCGCCACCCTTCTAAGCTCACGGATCCAGTCCGATGGTCGCACGCATTGTGTTCGACCATGTCAGGCGCAGAGGCTGCAGGCCGGCCAGGACCGCTTTCTGCATGTCGATCTCGCGACCAATGGGTTCCGTTGGACAGGGCCCGAGAGTCAGCAGGTCGACGCCCCGGTTCTGGGTCTCGGAGAGCCGGGCCAGGAGGCGATGGGGTACACCATCCGCGAGCAGTGTCCGCCTCGGTGCCTGGCACCGGGGCGGACAGGGGATCCATCGGGCATCGGGATCTCGCCTTTCATCAAGTGCTGCCGGTCGGTCATCGAGGTCCGGGGTGGCGTTCGATCCGCCTCGACGCGCCCTGGTGTCGCCCTGCGAACGAGCTGGGGGGGGGATAGCATGTCAGCGAACCAGGAGGACCGAAGATGTTCGATCGATTCACGGAGCGGGCCAAGCGCGCGCTGTCCTGCGCCGTGAAGGCCGCGCAGGAGTTCCGCCACGACTACATCGGCACCGAACACATGCTGCTTGGGCTCGTGGATCAGCCGGGCTGTACCGCGGCCCAGGTGTTGACTGGCCTCGCCATCGATCTCGAGGCCCTTCGGGTACGCGTCTCCGAGCGCGTCAAACGAGGTGGTTCCGAGGCGGTGGAGGGCCAATTGCCCTTCACGCCAGGAGCGAAGAAGGCTCTCGAGTGTTCGATGGAGGAAGCGGCGCAGCTCGCGCATGGGTCCATCGGAACGGAGCATCTGCTGTTGGGGCTCGTTCGCGAGCGCAAGGGGATCGCGGCCACCGCGCTCGCTGACTCGGGGGTCGAACTTGCCAAGCTCCGTGCTGCGGTGTTGGAATACCTCGATTCTGCTCGCGGCGAGTAGACCTCGAGTCACCTTGTGGTCGGAGTGAACCCCGATCGCGAAACCAGGAAGGCCGAGCATGTTCGATCGACTCACCGCCCGGATGTTGTCCGCCTCGGTGCCTGGCACCGGGGCGGACACTTCGAGCGATGGCTCAGCGAGAACCGCCGCTCGCCGCGCGGTCGAACAGCGCACGCAACGCGTCGCGGGCATTGCCGTGGTGGGCGTGCCAGAGGGTCGCTGCGGATGACTGGGGCAGCGGTGCACCGAGATCCCGGCACAGGTCGGTGAGAAGCTCCGCGGACGTCGTCACGCGCAGCAGCGTCGGCATGCCCGGCACCGTGACGGCCGACCACGGCGGGTGGGCAGTGGTCACGAAGACCGCCGCGCGCCGACAGGCGAGACGCAGGCGCGAGAACGCCCACGGTCCCAGGTGGCAGCCGCCGTCGAGGAGGATTGCGGTGCGCTCGGTCAGGCCCGCGGTGAGTCGCGCACACACCTCGGTGCTCCAGTCGCGGCGACCACGGCCGACGCGTGCGTTGCGGACCTCGTAGCCGTCGACCTGGAGTCGTGCTGCGAGTTCACCGAACAGCGTGGTCTTGCCCGCGCCGTGCGGGCCGACCACCGCGCCACGGCCGCCGAGCGACCACAGCCGTGCGAGCAGCGCGTCCATCGAGTCGCCGGCCGGGAACCGGAACCGCAGCGCGTGCAGGAGCTCCACCCGGAAGGGGTTCTGGTGCGCGGGCAGCGGCATCCTGCTCACAGCCGCAGCAGGTCGACGCGCGCCGCGTCGGGGCCGACCTCGATGTCGAAGTCCTCGGCCTCGTCCTTGGGGAGCGAGACGATCTCCACCGACCAGGTGAGGGTGATGAGCTTGCCCTGGAACGACCAGGGGCGGTCGGGGAGCTGCAGCGCGAACGGCTGGTCGCCGGCCGCCGCGCCGGCGCAGTCGATCTCGACGGTGTCGGCGATGCCGAGGTCGCGGTCGCCCTTGCCCTGGGTGTACCAGAACAGGCGGACCTCGATGCGTTCGGGCGCCTTGTCGTAGAGCCAGAGTGCGCGGCCGCGGACCGTCTCGCCGGGGCTGTAGCTGGTGCGGTCGTCGTCGAAGCGGATCGCCAGGCGGGGGGCGTCGGTCATCGCAGTTCCTCGCGCGGGTGGGGGGCTCCCGGGCCGACCGGGATCACGATCTGGTCCTTCACGTCGGGCCACCACGGGATGTCGGCCTCGAAGCACAGCCGCCAGACGATCTTGTTGCTGCCGGCTTCGAACGACGGCACGCCGCCGGCGGGGATCGTCACCTCGAGTTCCGTGTCGCGCGCGGCGTCGGCGAGCAGTTCGGGGCCCTCGGCGAGCACCGCGCGGTAGAAGGTCTCGCGGTCGGTGACCCGGTCGGTGCCGCGCGTGTAGCTGGCTTCCTCCGCACCCTCGAGCGCGATGGTCAGCGCGGGCAGGCGGTTGGTGCTGCCGCGCATCCGCCAGACGATCGTGGTGGTGCGGCCCACCGCGAAGCCGTCGGTGCCCACCCCGTCGGCGTCGACCTCGATCTCCGCGGTGGGATTGGTCAGCGCCAGCAGCAGGTAGAAGACCAACAGGACCATCGCGAGGCCCGCTCCCCCGAACACCAGGACGAACAGCCAGCCCATCGCGTCGCCGCCCAACTCGTCGGCCATGAACACCACCATGGTGTTCCAGCCCACCGTGAACGGGATCAGGAACAGCAGCGCGCAGCTCTTCTGCTTGCCGGCGCGCAGCACCACGTCGCCGGTCGGCGAGCCGGCGTCGGCGGCGAGGGGCCTCGGGGCTGCGGTGGCCTGCGACTTCTTGATCCCGCCGGGTTGCACCTTGCCGAGCAGGGTCAGCAGGCCGAACACCACCGCGCCCCCGCCGATCAGCGTGAACAGCGGGCCGATGATCCAGCGGGCCCAGTCGTCGCCGCTCGACGACGATTCGAAGCCGCCGATCAAGGCCATCAGCCCGCCGCCGCCGAAGCCGGTGCCCCAGACGAGCATGAACAAGCCCAGGCAGCCGCGGCCACCCTTGCTGTTGCCGGACGAGATCGGCTTGCCGTGAGTGCGTGCCATGGGTTGGGTCAGCGTGCCGCGCGGAGCGGGGTGAGTTCGACCTTGCGGAACTCCATGGCCGCGCCCTCGGACTGCAGGCAGATCGTGCCCGCCACCACCTCGCAGTCCCAGGCCTCGTTCTGGATCTCGCCGTTGACGACCAGCCGCACGTCGGGACCGTCGACCCAGATCTCGTAGCGATTCCACTCGCCGAGCGGCCGCTCGTTCGATGGCCGGAGCTTCCGGGTGTGGCGGCCGTTGGTCCGGTCCGCGGCGACCCCCATCGGGAACTCGCCGATGTTCCAGAAGTCGCCGGCGTTCCGGTGCTCGAGCTGGGCTTCGATGCTGCGCGGCCAGACGGTGTCGGGGCCGGTCTTGCGCAGCAGCACTCCGCCATTGCCGGGTTGGCTGCCGGTGGGGAAGCGCCATTCGACCACCAGTCGGTAGCTCTCGTACTCGGCCGCGGTCTGCACGTAGCCCACCGGCCGCCCGCGGTTGGTGAGGATCCCGCCCTGGACCGACCAGACCTCCTCCATCGCGGTGCCGTCGGGGAAGAAGCCGCGCCAGCCGGCGAGCGACCGGCCGTCGAAGAGCTGCACGGGTTCACCGAGGCGCTCTGCCTCGAAGGGCGTGTGCTGCAGGAACGCCACCAGGTCGGCGAGGTCCTGGGCCTTCAGGGCCAGCGTCACCGTGTCGGGCATCAGCGAGATCGTCTGCACCTCCCGGCGCACCACGTCTTCGGCATCGATCACGTGGCGTTGGCCGGCGGTGTCCTTGAGCACGATGCGCGGTCCGTCGGCCAGCACGAAGCCGTAGTGCAGGGCACCGGCCCCGGTCTCGATCACCTGGGCCTCATAGCCGAACGCGATCGCGGCGTTCGGGTTGAGGATCGCGTCGAGCAGGGCCGGGGCGTCGTACTTGGCGGCGATTCCGGTGAGGTCGGGGCCGAGGTCGCGACCCTGGCCGCGGTGGACGTGGCAGTTGGCGCACTGCGCGACCGGCGAGTGGAACACCGCGCGGCCGCGCACCGGATCGGCGTCGAGCGCCAGGATCTCGCGGACCGGCGGCAGCGCGGCCTGGCCGGAGCCGGGGCGCCGGAACTGCTCGCTGGCGAGCGTGCGGACCGAGACGTCGGGGTTTCTGAAGATCGGTGCGGCGATGGCGTCGCGGAGGTCCTGTGGCAGCTTGCCCTGTGCGGCGAGCTGGACCAGCAGCAGACCGCCTTCGCGGTCGGCGCAGAGCTGCAGCGCGGCGTCGCGGCGCGCCGCCGCGGCTGCGTCGGCGTCGAGCAGCGTGGCGCGGGCGCGCTGGTACTCCGAGCGGTCCTCCGGCTCGGTGGCGCGGACCACGAAGCGCACCGAGGTCGCCGCGCCGTTCTGGGTGGTGCCGCCGTCGTCCGCGCCGACCACGCCGACCAGCCGGTCGTAGCCGGCCGGGATGCGCAGCGCCAGCCGCGCCGGGGCATGCACCCCGAAGCCGTGCGCGAAGCGTTGGCCACCGATCGCCAGCGGACCGCCGCCGGCGTTGCGGTCGCGGTTCAGTTCACCCCAACCGGTCTCGCCGAACGACAGCGGGCGGTCGTGCAGCGGCAGCGTGCCGGCCGGGCCGCGGAGTTCGAGGTCGCACCAGCTGGCCCAGTCGTGCGAGTAGCCGTCGCCGGCATCGTCGACCACGAGCCATAGGGTCCGCGCGCCGTCGCCGGGCAGCGCGACCTCGAGCGGCACCGCCGCGGCGCCGACCCGGAGCACGTCACTGCGCCAGAGCTCGCGGGCCGCGGCGGGATCGACCTCGGCGAGCGCGGCGCTGGCGAAGCCAGCCCAGGCGTCGTCGGCGTTGCGCCGCAGCCAGTGCTGGGCGGCGCCGCGCAGTTCGGTGGGGCCGCCCTCGGCGAGGGCCGACATCGCCTCGGCTGCGGCACGGGTCGGCACGAAGGCCAGTGCGGTCATCGCGCGGATTCGTTCCGCGGAGTCCAGCCGGGGGTCGAGTGCGCGGGCCAGGAGCGCCTGCACGGCGCCACCGGGATGGAGCCGCCAGACCACCTCGGCAAGCCAGGTCGGCCAGGCGCCGGGCGCGTCGGTGTGGCGCAGGATCAGCGCCGCGAACAGCTCCTCCTCCTTGCCCTCGGCGCCGAGGCCTAGCGCTTCGAGGCCGGTACGGTCTCCCGCGAGGTGTCGCTCCGCGAGCGTGATCAGCAGGGGGCCGCGCGTCGACCAGTCGCTGTCGCGCAGACAGAGCGCAGCTTCGGCGCGCAGCGCGGCCGGCGTGCTTTCCATCTTGCAGACCGTCGCTGCGAGTTCGACTTCCGGCACGCCCGCCGCGCGCAGCGCGCGGAGCGCGGTGACCCGCAGCGCGGTCGGTTGCGCGGTGTCGGCCATCAGCTCCCGCACGACGTCGCGGGTCGGCGAGCTCGCGGCGAGCAGCCAGACGAGCCGCGGGCGAAGCACGCCCTTCGCGGTCTTCCACTCGCGCAGGAGCCGCGTGGTGACCGCCGCCTCGGGTGCCTCGCGCAGCCACTCCCACGCGCCGTAGCGGACATTCGGCGTCGGTGCCCGCAGCGCGGCGATCGGATCGGCGAAGGTCCCGTTCGGCACGCTCGGCGTCGTGCCCGGCGGCGCGAGCCGCAGGATCCGGCCGTAGGCCTCGCGGTCGCCGGCGCCGTGGCCACCGACGCCCGGGTCGTACCAGTCGGCGACGAACACCGAGCCATCGGGTCCGACCGCCACGTCGCTGGGTCGGAACCAGCGCGCGTGCGGGTCGGAGTCGGCGGCGAGGTCCGGCTCGATCAGGGTCTCGACCTCGTACGCGCAGCCTGCCGCATCGGGATGCTGCGGGTCGGCCACCGCGCGGTGCGCCCACACCAACCCGCGGCCGGCGTCGCAGTTCAGCGTGGTGCCGACGAAGCTCTCGGGCAGCAGGCCGCTCTCGTAGACCGCCACGCCGGTCGGTCCGCCCGCGCCGTTGCGGAAGCCAGCGGGTGCGACGCCGGGATCGTCCTGGTGCCAGTGTGCGGCCCACACGTCCTGATCGGGCAAGCGGTCGGCGCGCCACATCCGGCTGCCGTCGGCCGAGCCATAGCCGTGGTTGCCGCCCTCGAGGAGACGCAGCGTGCGGCAGCATTGGTTGCCGTCGTCGTCGTTGTCGCTGAGCCACATCGCGCCGGTGGCGTCGAGCGCGACCTCGTAGGGGTTGCGGAAGTTGTGGGCCACCGGAGTGAGCCCGCCGCCGTCGGGGTCGAGGCGCAGCACCAGGCCCATGGTCCAGACCCGGCCGTCGTCGGAGCGGAGGCCCGGTTCGTTCGGGGCCGACTCGGGACCGCCGCTGCGGTAGCAGGAACCCGAGCGCAGCGTGAAGCCGTCGCGGTCCGTCACCACGTGCGGGCCGGCATTGCCGAGTGCGGTGTAGAGCCGGCCATCCGGTCCGAGCACCACCGAGTGCAGACCGTGGTCGTGGTCGCGGCCACCGAAGCCCTCGAGCAGGACCTCGCGCTGATCGGCCACGTCGTCGCCGTCGGTGTCGCGGTAGACGTAGAGCTTCGGCGAGCACGACACGTAGACCCGGTCGCCCAGCACCGCGATGCCGAGCGGCACCAGCAGTTCGGGGTCCTCCACGAAGACCTTCGACGAGTCGGCCACCCCGTCGCCGTCGGTGTCCGCCAGGATCACCACCCGCTCGCCGTCGGGATGCTCGCGCCCGGGGTTGCGGCCGTTCCACTTGCGGTAGTTGACGCCTTCGGTCACCCACACCCGACCACGCGCATCGACGTCGATCGCGGTCGGGTTGTAGAGCTGCGGCGACTCGGCGAAGCGCGTGACGCGCAGTCCATCCGGGACCCGGAAGCGGTCGGTGAGGTCGGGGTCCTGCGGGGCGGCGAGGGCGGGGAGCGCGAGCGCCGCGGCGAGGGTGGCGAGCATGCGGGGATGGTAGCGACCTGCACCGCCGCGATCAGCGCGACCTCCGATCTCCGAACACCGCGCGTACGGCTTCGAGGTCGTCGCGCAGCGTCGACCAGTCGGTCGGTCGGATGCGCACGACTCCGTCGGTGCCGAGTGCGAGGACGCGGCGACCGTCGGGCGACAGTGCGAGGCGACGTGCGCCGGCCGGAAGCTCGATGGAGGCGAGGTCCGACCCGCCATCGTCAGCGCCGAGGCTCGCCAGCAGCAGCGTGCGGGAGCAGGTTGCTGCGACGATGAGGCGGCCGTCGGGTTTCAGGGCCAGGGCATCGGCACGGGCGCCCAGAGGTAGCCTCCAGGTTCGCGATGGTCCGGCACCTGCGAGGTGGACCTCGACCTCGTCGGCGGTGGGCCACGCGGTGCGGTCGGCGGCAAGCACGGTCATCGCGGCAGCCCGAGCATTGTCCGACGACGGCAGCGTGCGGATCAGTCGGTCGCCGTTGTTGGCGTCCCAGGGACTCAGCAGGACGCGGTCGTCGAGCTTCGAAACCAGGCCTTCCGCGCCGAGGTCGAGGATGCGCCGTTCCTCGACGCGTTCGACCCGGCCGGTCTGATGCCGTGAGCCACCTCGCCAGGCGTACAGCGCACCGTCTGGTCGGACGAGGTGCAGCGTGTCACCGACGTAGCTGGCCGCGAGCGCGCGATCCGTCGCTGGTTCCGGCTGCGACCGTTCCGACTGCCGCCGGTCGATCCGGAACAGTCGGTCGTCGGCGGTCACGACTGCGATCCAGCGGCCGCTCGCCGCGACCGACACGCTGCGGATCGCCCCGTCGGGCGACGGTAGGTTCCAGGTGGATTGCACCACGTCGCCCGGCGCGCGGACCTCCACCCGCACCGGGTTGCCGATTCCGAGCGCCACGCTGCGGCCGTCGGGCAGCCAGGCGGCGGCCGCGATCCCGCCGGCGACGCGGAACTCCCACGGGAGTGCCACTGGCGCGAGCGACCAGATCCGTACCTCCCCGTCCTCGCTGCAGCTCGCCAGTCGGTTGCCATCGGGTGACAGGGCGAGGCGGCGCACGGTGGCCGCATGGCCGCGGACCCGGGCCTGCAGGGTGTGGCCGTCGCGGTCGGCGACCAGGAATTCGCTCGGCCCGGCGTCGGCCTTCGCCGAGCGGACCGCAACGAAGAGCCGCTCCGCGGCGAACAGGACGTCGTGGCAGCTTCCGCCGAACGTGAGACTCCCGGTGCGGCGCGGTTCGCCGTCCAGCGCGAACACCTGGAGCGTCCCGTCGGCGCTGACCGCGGCGAGCCGTCCGGCTCCGGCGTCGAACATCAGGTCTTCGCCGGGACCCTTGAAGGTGCCGAGCGTCATCGGCTGTGGCGCGGTCGCGTCGAGGTCGACGAACTGCAGACCGTGGCCGGCGTCGAACCATGCGAGGCGCGCGGCGTCCCGAGCGAGGCGTAGGGCCTGGGGCGCGCGGCCCTCCACCGCCTGGTGCCGGAACAGGCTGTCGCCGCTCTGCACGTCGAACACCTGGACGGTGCTGCCGAGCACGGCGCCGACCGCGCGGCCGTTGATCCCGAAACCGCTCGACCAGGCGAAGGCGCCCTCCCCGCGCAGCGCTCGGACCGGTGCGTCGGTGCGGATGGCCGGGTCCCACAGCCACAGTTCTCCGCTCCGGCCTTCGGCGGAGACGACCCGGCCACTCCGGGGATCGACGTCCACCGAGAAGACCCGGTCCTCGTGGCGCAAGGCCACCGGCGCGCCGGTCGGTTGCGTCCCGAGCGGGATCAGTCGCACTTCCCGCTCGTGCAGTGCCGCGAACGCGGTGGCGCCCGGTGTGAATGCCGGGTCGACGAACGGATCGAGTTCGCACTCGAGGTCGGCGACGATTCTCAGGTCGTCGCCGGCGAGGTGCAGGGTGTGGCCGTCGGCGTACGCGACCAACAGTCCGCGGCCGTCGGGAGTGAACGCGAGCTGGTAGGCGAGGCCGGTGCGCGGATGCGCAGTGGCCCGGAGCCATAACGAGTCAGGCAGCCCCGACAGGATCTCGGTGGCATCGTGGAGCGCCCCGGCGCCGACCGGCGAGTCCTCGGGGATGTCGATGAGGAGGTCGAGCGCGCGCCAGGGATCGCGGTCCGCGGTCCTTGCCGCTTCCACCCGGATCTGGTTGCCCTCGCTCGCGGCGAGCGCGCGGCGGGTCTCGGCCAATGAGGTGCGGAGCTGTTCGGCGTCCGACCGGGATCGCTCGGCCTCGCGAGCGTCGCGATGCGCTTCGCGCAGCGCGAACCCGGTGGTTCCGCCGGCAACCAGTAGGACCAGCAACAGGAGGCTGGCGGCTAGCGCGGGGCTGCGCCGGACCCACGCGGCACATTCTGCGAGGGCGCCGGTGCGGTGGGCCCGGACCACTCGCGCCTCGAGGAACGCCCGGATGTCGTCTGCGAACGCCGTGACGTCGGGGTAGCGGTCCGCCGGCTGGCGCGCCATCGCTCGGCGCTGGATTGCGGCGAGGGCACGGGGAGCGCGACGGTCGAGGCGGTTGATCGGGGTGGGGGGGCCCTCGCGTAGCGCGGCGAGGAGCTTGCGCTGGCTCGGCCGGCTCTCGCGGTCGAGGTAGGGGCGGATACCGGTGAGCAGCTCGTAGAGCATCGCGCCGAGCGCGTAGACGTCGGCCGCGGGCCCGACCCGTTCGACGTCACCGAAAGCCTGCTCCGGCGCCATGAAGCACGGCGTCCCGAGCACCGTGCCGTCCATCGTCACCAGCTCGCTCTCGCCGCGGTCCGGGCGGATCCGCAGGTCGTGGCGGTCGGGCGAGCCGAGCAGCTTGGCCAGGCCCCAGTCCATCACGTAGACCTCGCCGAACGCGCCGACCATCACGTTCGACGGCTTCAGGTCGCGATGCACCACGCCGCGGGAGTGGGCGTAGCCGACCGCGTCGCAGACCTTCAGGAGGATTTCGAGACCCCGTGCGAGGGTCGACTGACCGGCTCGGATCGCGTGGAACACCTGCTCGGCGGTCTGGCCGCGGACCAGTCGCATCGAGAACCAAGGCCGCCCCATCGCGTCGATGCCGAGGTCGTGCAGCGGGACGATGTTCGGGTGTTCCAGCTTGCCGGTGATCAGGGCCTCGTCGAGGAAGCGTTCCAGCAGGGCCGCGTCGATCTCGGCGGGGCCACCGTCCTCCGCGGGTTCGCTCAGCGCGGTCTTGCGGGCCAGGTCACGGTCGAGGTCGGGATCGTGGATCCGGTCGACGACGCCCATCCCGCCGCGGGCGATCTCCTCGACGAACTCGTAGCGTTCGGCCGGCCCGCCGCCCTCGCGCAGCCGGTCGAGTCGCCGTTGGCTGCGGCTCTCGTGCTCGGTCAGGTGCCGGGCCTCGTCGAGCGCACGACGCAGCGCGCCCACGTGCTCGGGGTGCCGGGTCACGAACGCGGCAACCGCGGCCTGCTGAGCCTCGTCGTCGAGGTCGACGATCTCGAAGAGTTCGTCCTCGATCTCCTCGGGGAGTTCGCTGCTGTCGCTCACCGCCACGGACCCCGCTCACGCGTCGACATCGCCGAATCCATAGCTCTCGACCTCGAGGTCGACGCCCTGGCGGCGCATGCATTCGGCCAGGGTGCGTTCGATGTAGTCGCGGTCGGCGGCATGTGGCGAGGTGTCGAGGTAGGCCTGGAAATGGCGGCCGGCGGCTTCGAACTGCTCGTCGAGCAGGAGGGTCTCGGCGAGGTTGAAGTGTGCATCCGCGTAGGCCGGCTCGATCTCCAACGCCGTCTCGTAGGCGCGCACCGACTCGGTGATCCGACCGAGTTCGCTCAAGGCGTTGCCCAGGTTGTTCCAGGCCTCGACGTACTCCGGATCGATCTCCACCGCCTGCATGAAGCGCTGCGCGGCCTCGCCCACCAGGCCCAGCCCGATCAGCGCGTTGCCGAAGTTGAAGCACACCTCGGCCTGTGGTCCGTCGGCGATCAGCGCCTGGTGGTAGGCGTGGACCGCGTCCTCCAGGCGGCCGGAATCCTCGGCGGCGACCCCGGCGACGAACCACTCCTCGGCGCGGCGCGGACCTTCGCGGGTCGGGCGTTGCACGCGGGTCGATCGCAGCGGCAGCGGCTCGGGGCGCTGCGGCGCGTCGTCGGCGAAGGCGAAGCGCAGCTGGCCGGAAGGTTCGGCGAGCTGGCCCTCGGGCGTATGCACGACCACCAGGTTGCCGCCTTCCAGCAGGTCGAGCTGGTTCAGCCCGGTCTGCGCGTCGGGCATCCAACGCTCGAGCAGCCGCAGGTTGTTGCGGATCGCCCGGAGCGTGACGCCCTGGTCGAGCAGCGACTGGAGTGAGCGGGCTCGCGCCACCTCGGTGAAGTCGAACCAGCTCAGACGGCGCTCGACCCGACTCGGTCGCACCAGGCCCCGGCGAATCAGCGAGCGCAGTCGGCCGACCGGGATGTCGAGGACGCGGGCCAGCTGGCCGAGGGTGAACTGACGCTTGCCGTCGAGGCCCCCGGCGTCGAGTTCGGCCTCGCGCAGGAAGGTCGGCTCGTCGACGATGCGGATCGGATGTCCCGCGGCCTCGAGGGCGCGGGCCCGTTCGAGGTCGCGGGTCAGATGGCCGTCGTTGCGCAGCGGCCAACCATCGAGGCCGATGACCAACAGGTCGGTCCGCTCGTCGACGTGCTCGGTCCAGGTGCCGCCGCGCGCCTCGATCTCGGCCACGACCGCGTCGCGGGTCCGTGAGGCGAGTCGGCCGGTCACCGCGATCCGGCGTCCGGCGAGGGTTGGCGCGCCAGCGTCCATCGGCGCCGAGTCTACCCGAAGGGGCTGGTCCGCCCGCGTGGCAAACCGGTGCCGGGTGGCGCTGGAACCGAGGGGACTTCGTGTAGCAAACTCCAGACGATGCGACAGGCGTTCCGCTTCGATCGACTCTGGACGGGCGAGCGATGGTTCGCGCCGGGTTACCTGACCTGCGGTGCCGACGGACTGGTCGAGGCGGTGTCCGGTGCTGTGCCCGCGGCGGGTACGCCGCTGCGCTCGCTCGGCGGGACCGCGATCCCCGGCATGCCGAACCTGCACGGGCATGCCTTCCAGCGGGCGTTCGCCGGTCGGGCCGAGCGGCGTGGGGCTGCCGACGAGGATTCGTTCTGGTCGTGGCGCGAGCAGATGTACCGCTTCGCGCGTGCGCTCGAGCCCGATCAGTTCGAAGCGATCGGGGCGATGGCCGCGGTGGAGATGCTGGAGAGCGGCTTCACGTCACTGGCCGAGTTCCACTACCTGCACCATGCAGCGGACGGCCAGCGCTACGCAGATCCGCTGGAGATGGGGGGACGGGCGTTGGCGGTGGGGGATGCGGTCGGGATCCGCACCACGCTGTTGCCCGTGCTCTATCTGCGCGGTGGGTTCGGGGCGCCGCTGCGGGACGAACAGGCGCGCTTCGGGTGTCGCGACGTCGCCGAGTACATGGGGTTGGTCGAGCGGGCCGGCGACCTCGTGCGGGGCACGATGCACCGGGTCGGCATCGCGCCGCACAGCCTGCGGGCCGTCGATCCCGAAGGTTTGGAAGAAGCGGTCGGCGCGTGGTGCGGTCGCGGTCCCGTCCACGTGCACATCGCCGAACAGCAGCTCGAGGTCGACGACTGCGTGCGTCACCTCGGCGCCCGACCGGTGCAGTGGCTGCTCGATCACGCCGACGCCGGCCCGGCCTGGTGCCTGGTGCACGCCACCCACGTCGACGCCCGGGAACTCGCCCTGATGAAGGAACGCGACGTCGTGGTCGGCCTCTGCCCGACCACCGAGGCGAACCTCGGCGACGGGATCTTCCCCGACCCGGCCTACGGCCTGGACGACGCGGTCGGCGGCGCGGTCGGGATCGGCACCGACAGCCACGTCTCGATCGACGTCGCCGAGGAACTCCGGCTGTGGGAATACGGCCAGCGGCTGCGCGACCGGAAGCGCGCCCGGGTCGCGCTCCCGGGCGAGCCGGTCGGCCGGGACCTGTATCGCGCCGCCCTGCGTGGCGGGGCCCGGGCCTGCGGAGCCCCGGACTGGGGGCTACGGGTCGGCGCACCGGCGGACTTCGTGCTGCTCGACACGACCCACGGCCGCCTCGCCGACCACGGCGAGGACACCCTCCTCGACGCGCTGGTGTTCTCCCGCGCCGGAGCGCCACCGGTCGATCAGGTCTGGGTCGCCGGGCGGCGCGTGGTCTGGGGCGGACAGCACGTCGACCGGGATGCGGTGCGGCGCCGCTACCTGGCTACGATGCGGCGTCTCGATGCGGCCGCAGCGCACTGAAGCACGATGACCAACCTGACAGAGGCCGACGTCTACCGGATCGAAGGGCCCGACGTCCCGCGGATCCCGCTGCTGGTCAGCGTGCCGCACGCCGGCACCCGGGTGCCGGAGCGAGTGGCCGGTCGCTTCGCCGACGACGCGGTCCGGACCCTGCCCGACACCGACTGGTTCGTCGACCGGATCTACGACTTCGTGCCCGGAGAGCTGGGTGGCCGGTTGATCGTCGCCGAGCAGAGCCGCTTCGTGGTCGACCTGAACCGGCCGGCCGAAGGGGGCGCGCTGTATCCCGGTCGCGACGAGACCTCGGTGGTGCCGGTCGACACCTTCGGCGGTCGGCCGATCTACCGGGCCGGCGAGGCGCCGGATGGCGATGAGTGCGCAGCGCGCATCGAGACCTGCTGGCGGCCCTACCACGCACGCCTGCACGCCGAACTCGATGCGCTGCGCGAGCGCTTCGGCTACGCGCTGCTGTGGGACGGGCACAGCATCGTCAGCCGGGCGCCGCGCTTCTTCGAGGGCGAGCTGCCGCTCCTGATGCTCGGAGATGCGGAGGGCGCCTCGGCCGACCCGGCGCTCAGCGACGCCGTGCTCGCGGCCTTCGAGGCCAGCGGCCTGTCGTTCGGCCATAACCGGCCGTTCAAGGGCGGCTACATCACGCGGTCCTGCGGTCGCCCTGCGGAGCGCATCCATGCGCTGCAGCTCGAGACCTCGCAGCGCGGCTACATGGACGAGGATGGGCGGGCCTGGGACGAGGCGAAGGCGGCGCGCTTCCGGGTCGCGGTGCGCGCCGGGTTGGAGGCGTTCGTGGCTGCGGCGGCGCGACTGTTCCGCTGATCGATCCGGCGGTGCGCCGGGATCAGCGATCCTCGGCGACCTCGACCAGCGATGGCATCAACACGACCACCGGATGCGTGCCACGGAACTCCGGTGCCGGGAACAGGATCGCGTGGCGGTGCTTGGCGACGGCCGTGGCGTCGACGGCGATGCGGTGCACGGTCGGCTTCTGGATCGTCACTGGTGCGGTGCCCTCGATCAGTGTGACCTCCACGACCGGGAACGGGCGTTCGACCTCGGACAGTGCGAAGGTGCACTGCAGTCCGATCCGGTCCTTGCCGAGCCGGGCGAGCAGGCCGCAGAGTTCGAGGCCGTCCTTCACCACGTCGATCATCGGGTTGGCGATCCTGGTGAGGTCCTCGCCCTCGCCGACGGTCTCCAGCGCGTAGTCGCTGAGGTAGGAGAAGCTCTCCGCGGTCTCGATCGAGAATTCGCTCAGCCCGGCGACCGTCACCCGGGGCGCCATCAGGATGTCGGTCCCGGCCTCCATCAGCCGGGTCGTCAGTCGGGCGAGTTCGGCTTCCCCGAGGGCACGCGGACCGTCGTCGAGCGCCAAGGTCGCGTAGACCTCCGGCGAGACCCGCCAGATCCGAGCTTCCAGCGACAGCAGCGTGGTCGGCGACTGGCGCTGCAGTTCGAGGAAGTCGGTGACCCACTGCTGCTGCGTGGCGGTTCCCATGCAGGCGAGGTGCGTAGAGCCGACTCCCTGCACGGTCTCCTCGTCGCAGAGCGGCGGGTCGATGAAGGTCGCGCAGGCCGAGGCGATGCGTGCGATGCGCTCGCGGCGGGACGCGAGCAGGGTGTCGCGGTCGACCGGCTCGGCGTCTTCCGCAGGAGTGGCCGACTCCATCGCGGCGAGCAGGTCCCGTAGATCGAACAGCCGCATCTGACGGCCGCCGATGTCGACGGGGCGGCGGGCGAGTTCGACGGTCTCCTGGGCGGGTGACGCGCCGGCGGTCCACAGCAGCGCCGCGGCGAGGGAAACGGACGACAGGGTTCGTGGCATGTTCATCGGGTCGACTCCGGAAGGGTGATCTGGTGCTCGAGGCCTCCGACGCGGACCGTCCACGCGCGGACCTGGACCGCCGCCTCGTTGCCGGAGGGAGCGGGAGGTGCGGCGGGATCGACCGGTCGGGCGACCGGATCGGTGGGGAGCGATTCGCGGCGAGGGGCCCGACCCGCGCCGAGCGAGCTGCTGCGCACCTCGGACGGGGTGGGTGCAACGGTGCTGACCTGGACGTTCCAGTGCACGCAGCGGACGCTGTCGAGCGAGGCGGGTGCACGCAGCGCGAGCCCTACGATCCCAGCGAGCACCAGGCCGGCTGCGGCGGCACCGCCGAGGATCCAGGCCACGTGCGTGGAGGGGTTCGCGGCCGGTTCCCGCGGTACGGGAGCCGCACGTGGCGGCAGCGCGTCCAAGAGCCCGATCACCCGCTCGGCCTCCGCGGGTTCGACCTCGCCCAGGAGGCCGAGCACCAGCGGGTCGTCGAGAGGGTCCGCCGCCCGGTCGAGATGGGCGTGGACCAACTCCCACAGCCGTTCGGTGCTCGCCGAGCGATCGCCCTGGTCGTTCCGCCACGGGTCGGGCTTCCGCCTTGGGTCGTCCTTCGCGTGGTCGTTCTTCATGGCTCGACCTCCTCGGTCCTGCGGCGCGCGTCGGCGGGAGTGCCAGGTCCGCTCCTCGGCTCGGCCAGCGCTGCGGCGAGCCGGCGCCGCGCCCGGTGCAGATGCGACTTGACGGTGTTTTCCGGCATGCCGAGCAGCTCGGCGATCCGACGGATCGGCTGGCCCTGGCGGTGGAAGCGGTCGAGGATGTCGCGCTCGGGTCCGGGCAGGGCGGTGGTCAGGAGCGTCGCAAGGTCGAGGCGGTCGTCGACCTCGGTCGGGCCGGCACGCCGCGAGTCGATCGGATCGTGCTCGTCGAACGACTCCGGCTGGCGGGCCTCACGCCGGCGCAGGTCGATCCAGGCGCGCAGTGCAGTGGACCGCAGCCAGGGGCGGAGCGGTCGGTCCGGCGAGTAGCCGTCGCGGGAGCGCCAGGCCCGCGCGAAGGTCTCCTGGATCGCGTCGTCGAGCGCCGCGCCGCGGGCGCCTGCGCGCTGCAGGACGGCCCGGAGCCACGACTCCTCGCGAGGCAGGCGCCCGCCGAGCGGGTGGGACTCGGTGGTCTCGGGTCTGTCCGGAGGGGCCTGCACGTGCCCCTCGATACCCGCTCCGGCCGGCCTGGGTTGCAGGACGGCAGAGATTCCTGCACCCCTCCGATCAGCCCGGCAGCGTCACCCGAAAGTGCCGCAGGTCGGCGAGCTGGTCGCGGAGTTCGGCGCGGAAGTCCGGGTGCGCGATGCTGATCAAGGCCTCACCGCGTTGGCGGAGGCCGGCACCGTGCATGTTCACCGCGCCGTACTCGGTGACGATCCACTGCGCGTGGCCGCGGGTGGTCACCACTCCGGCACCGGGTTTCAGGGTCGGGACGATCCGCGACATCGTGCCGCGCGCGGCGGTGGAGGGCAGCGCGATGATCGCCTTGCCGCCGTCGCTGAACGACGCACCCTGCACGAAGTCCATCTGCCCACCGATGCCGGAGTAGATCCGGCTGCCGATCGAGTCGGCGCAGACCTGGCCGGTGAGGTCGATCTCCAGCGCGGAGTTCACCGCGGTGACGTTGTCGATCTTGGAGATCAACCGCACGTCGTTGGTGCGGTCGCAGGGGTGGAACTCGACCCGGGGGTTGTCGTCGACGAAGTCGAAGGTGCGGTCGGTGCCGGCGACGAAGCTGGTCACGATGCGGCCGGGGTGGACGTTCTTGTGGCGGTTGGTGATCGCGCCGGACTCCCAGAGTTCGACCACGCCATCGGAGAACATCTCGGTGTGGATGCCGAGGTCGAGCTTGTCCTTGAGGCGGATCAGCACCGCGTTGGGGATCGCGCCGATGCCGGCCTGCACGCAGGCGCCGTCGTCGATCAGCCCGGCGATGATGTCGCCCATCGCCGCCTCGACCGCGGTCTCGCCACGCGGCGGGGTCTGCGGCAGTTGCCGGTCGGTCACCGTGAAGGCGTGGATCTTGTCGAACGGGATCGCCGCGTGGCCGTGGGTCCGCGGCATGCGCTCGTTGATCTCGGCGATCACGATGCGGGCGGCGTCGGTCGCGGCGAGTGCGCAGTCCACCGAGGTGCCGAGCGTGCACCAGCCGTGCTTGTCGGGCGGCGAGACCTGGACGATCGCCACGTCGAGATCCACCGTGCGGCTCTTGAACAGCCGCGGGATGTCGGACAGGAAGATCGGCACGAAGTCGCCGTAGCCGTCGGCGACCGCCTGGCGCTGCTGCGCGCCGCAGAACAGTGCGACGGTGAACAGCCGTTCGGCGACGCTCGGGTCGAGCAGACAGTCGGCACCCTCGAGGTGCAGGCTGTACAGGTTCACACCTTCCAGGTCGGTGCGGGCCGCGAGGGCCTGCAGCAGCGGGATCGGCGTGGCAGAGGTGCCGTGGACGAAGACCCGGTGGCCGCTCGCCACGTGGGCGACGACGTCCTCGGGGGCAGATGCGCGGTTGCGCCAGTCGGGGGTCATGCTTGCGGATCCGGGCCGGAGTGTCGGAGCCGAAGGTGGCTCCGCGGACGACGTCCGGGCGAGGGTCGATCGGGCTGGCTCGACTCCAGGAGCCTTCCTGGGCGGCCAATCCGGCAACGCGATCCTCGTCCCAGACTTGCATCGTCCGTCGAGGCGGTCGCGATCAAGACCTGCCGCGCCGATCCGCGGATCAGTTGCGCTTGAAACCGGTGAACAGGCCGAGGCTCGCCAGCCCCGCCTGCGGCAGGCCGCCGGCGATGAACGAGCGGAACGACTCGAGCTGGCCGCCGAGCTGCGCGATGAAGCCGTCCCAGGCGTCGGCCATGATCTCCCACTCGACGGTCACCCAACCGAGCGCGGTGAGGCCGAACAGCAGGATGAGCTGCAGGCCGACGAAGATCAGCGCCAGCTTGAGGAACTGGCGGAACGCGTAGCCGATCGCGAAGCCGACGAAGAAGCTGAAGCCGAGCTTCAGGAACACCGGCGACAGGTCGCCGGACTCGGCGGCGCCGGCGACGATCGGGTTGCCGTTCTCGTCGAGCTGCTGCTGGCCGTCGCCGAAGCCGCCCTGGGTGAACTGGCTGCCGGCGGCGCCGCCCGGGACGCCCTGGATCCCGGCGCTGCCCTGCGAGGTGGACAGGTCGCCGCCCGAGCCGAACGGCAGCAGCGCGAGTCCGACCGCCACCAGCACGCCCGCGGTGATCAGCAGGATCTTCTTCCAGCGCGGCATCGGTGCGCTGTCGGGACGCGGGGCATCGGCGTCCTTGGGGAACTGGTTCGCGGAGGAGTCGGCCATCGAGGTTCGGAGAGGGGGGACCTTGGTGCGGATGCCTGGGGACGCGGCCGGCGCGCGCCGCGATCACTTGCGCCAGAACGACGGGAACAGCAGGACCAGCGGTGCGAGGATCTCCAGACGCCCGAGGATCATCTGGAAGGCGAGGTAGATCTTGGCATAGCCCTGCAGGTCGCCGTAGCCCCCGTAGGGTCCCAGATCGATCCTGCCCTGGTTGGCGAGTTCGAACCCACCGTCGATCGGCAGGACCTGGGTGATCGCCGGGCCGGTGCAGCCGAGCATGCTGACGCTGCCGGTGAACGCCGACACCGGGTCGAGGCGGGGGTCGAGGTCGAGGATCAGCGTGCCGAGCGCCGCCGCCGCGATCCACAGGAGCAGCAGCGTGAGGATTCCCGACACCGTGGAGTCAGGGATCACCTCGTCGCCGATGCGCAGGGTCTGGACGGCGCGCGGACGGATGAACTTGCGCAGCGTGTGACCGACCAGGTGCGTGCACACCAGCACCCGGAACACCTTCAGACCACCGGCCGTGGAACCGGTCGACCCGCCGATCAGCATGCACAGGATCAGCACGTACAGCGCGGGCTTGGGCCAGTTCTGGAAGTTGCAGGTCCCGTAGCCGGTGGAGGTCATCATGCTGACCACCTGGAAGGTCGCGTCGCGCAGGCACTGCAGCGGATTGCCGTAGTCGCGGCTGTTGCCCATCGCGGGGTCCTGCATCTCGGCACCCCAGATCCACAGCGCGCCGGTGACCAGGAACACGAACGCCAGAGTGACCGCGGTGTAGGCCCGGAACTCCGGGTTGTCGCCGAGGCGCCGGATGTCGAAGCGGTTGCGGGCCACGCTGATCATCGCGACGAAGTTCACTCCGGCGAGGAACATGAACGCCACGCCGACCAGCTCGGTGGCCAGCGACTGGTAGGCGCCCATCGACAGGTTGCGGGTCGAGAAGCCCCCGGTCGCCATGGTGGTCATCGCGTGGCAGGCGGCGTCGAACACGCCGAGGCCCGACAGCCAGTAGCCGAGCATCGCCGCGGCGGTCAGCCCGGTGTAGAGGCGGATCAGGTGGCGGGACTGCTCCTGCATCCGGGGCCGCTCGTCGTGGCGGCTGACACCGACCGCCTCCGAGTCGAGCAGACTCTTGCCGGTCACGCCGACGGCCCGGAACAGCACCGTGAACACCAGGATCACGCCGGCGCCGCCGAACCACTGCAGCATGCTTCGCCACAAGAGCAGCGAGCGCGGCAGGTCCTCGATCGCCGGGTTGCCGCCGGTGCCGAGCACGGTTGCGCCGGTGGTGGTCAGGCCGGAGATGCTCTCGAACCAGGCGTCGGCGATGCCCGGGATCGCACCGCTGACGCACAGCGGGATCGCACCGAACGCGCCGGCGAACAGCCAGGCGACGCCGACCACCACCAGGGCCTCGCGACGGAAGAACTCGGTGCGCGATCCCCGACCTGCGAACCATAGGCCACCGCCGACCAGCAGCGAGCTGAGCACCGCCGCGCCGAAGCCGAGGCCGTCGCGGTGGTTGCCGGGCTCCTCGATCAGGGCGAACACCAGCGGCACCAGCGTCCAGGCCGACAGCGACAGGACGAAGTAGGACAGCAGGCGGGCGATCTGGGCGTAGTTCATCCCGTGGGCCTACGGCGGAGGGGGACCGCGGCGCGGAGGGATTGCACCCGCGAAGGCGTCGGTTTGCACGTCCCCGGGCGGCGAACCGCGCGGGACTTTCATGTCTCGGCGGCCAGGGCCTCGGCCACCGCGCGCCAGGCGTCGAGCTTCTGGGCCAGCGAGCGCGCGGCGTGCGCCGGGCTGGTGGAGGGTAGCCGGACGACGCGACGTCCGGCGAGCACGTCCGGGTGCGGGCGCGCGACGTGGCGGCGGAACAGGTCGTGGGCGGTGCCGCCGTTGAGGAACACCGCGCGGAGGGTCGGCTCGCGGCCGAGCAGTCCGCCGAGGTCGTTGACCTCCACGTCGCGGATCGCCGCGTCGAGACTGCCCTCGCGGCGGCAGCGACCGATGACGTCCCACAGCGCGATGCCCCGCCGCCGCAGGATCGCGGTCCGCTCGACATAGTCGAGGTCGGGTCCGGCGCCGACCAGTGCCCCGAGGATCGGCCAGAACGCGTTGCGCGGGTGGCCGTAGTACTGCTGCGCCTCCAGCGACGCGACCGACGGCATCGAGCCGAGGATCAGCACGCGGGGTGCTGGGCCGAGGATGGGAGGCAGGCCTTGGAGGAGGTCGTCCGACACCGCGGGCAGAGGATCGCAGAGTCGCCGCGGTGTCCGGTGCGAAATCGTACACTTGGTGCCAGGCACCAGTCGTACGACTTGCCAGCTCCGGCTCGCGGGCGTCGGCGCGCGGATTCCCTGGAGTCCTGGATCAGGGACAACCCGGGGATGGTCGATGCGGAACTGGCCCACCATGTTCCGATCCACCCCGTGCCTGGCCTTGCCGATCCTCGCGGTCCTCGCCGCGTGTGATTCGCCGTCTCCTCCGCGGATCTCCGCGACGGTGTCGTCGGTCGACCATCCGGCGACGATCTCCGGCACGGTCCCGCTGCGGTTCTCGGTCCACGACGATCCGGCCTGTGTCGTCGACGTGGTGATCGAGGTGTCTGCGGACGGCGGGCGCAGCTGGCGCAACGCGCGCACCGAAGGCGAGATCACCGGCCTCACCGCGACGCCCGCCGGGCAGGTCGTCGAGGTCGAGTGGGACTCCCTGGCCGACGCCGGCTTCCGCGCCCGGGAGGAGGTCCAGCTCCGCCTGTTCGCCAGGAACGCGGAGGGCACGGGGCCGCGGACCACGGTGCGCCTGCCGGCGCCCGACAACCTGGCGCTCGCCTCCCAGCGGATGCGTGACTACTTCATCCACTACGGGGCGATCGACGCGGCGACCGAGGCGGTGGCGAAGACCCACGACCTGGTGATCGTCCACCCGCACAACGGCCACCTGCCGGTCGACGTCGTGCGGCGCATCCAGGCCGGCGTCGATCCTCGCGACCCGGCCGACGACGTGCTGGTCCTCGCCTACATCTCGGTCGGCGAGGACCTGCGCACGGTCTACTACACCGACGACGAGCTGCTGCTCGATCCGCGCTTCGTCGGCGACGGCACGGGTCCGCGGGTCGACCCGCGCGGCCCGGACGCCGACGGCCAGCCGCTCGAAGGCATCGACCCGCTCGGTGCGCCGTCCAACGGCGGCGTCGGCTACGCGTCGTTCTATCTCGACGACAACTCGGTGGATCGGGACCCCGACGACGTCGGTGACGGGCGTCCCGATCGCAACGCCTACTTCGGCGGCTGCTTCGTCAACGCGGGCGACCCGGCCTGGTTCGAGGTGCTCGATGCGATGACCGTCGACGGGGTCGATGGGGTGCAGGGCATCAAGGAGCTGCTGACCACCGACTTCGGCCGTGGCTACGGCTGCGACGGGCTGTTCCTGGACACGATCGATACCTGCGCGCCGAACCTCTACACCGACGAGAACAGCGGCAACCAGTCGGAGTACGAGTGGACCGCGCCCGGCTTCGCGGCCTTCATCCACCGTCTGAAGCAGGCCTACCCCGATCGCCTCGTCCTGCAGAACCGCGGCCTGTTCTTCTTCGACAAGCGCCGCGCCCACTTCGCCCACAACCCGCGCCGCTCGATCGACTACCTGCTGTTCGAGAGCTACCGGCTGAACTCCAACGACTTCGAGGAGTTCGATCCGTACTACTTCCCGGACAACAAGCACAACTTCGCGCCGAAGCTGATGGCCGAAGCCAATCGTCCCGACGGCTTCCGGGTGCTCTCGCTCGGTTACGCGGAGGGGCCCGAGGACGCGATGAGCCTGCTGACGCTTCTCGGCGAGTCCGATCTCGGCTACGAGTCGCTGATCACCGACATCCGCGAGGCGGAGGACCTGGTCGGCTTTCGCCACTACATCACCGACCACGGGGTCGTGTTCGCCAACACCTTCGTGCGCGAGCATGCGACCACGGGTCCGGACACCACGCCGCCGGTCTGGTCGAGCACCTACAACGTGAACGCGCATCCCTGGCCGACACCGGCCGGGGAGCCGGTGCCGCGGGTCGGCATCCAGGACGTCGAGCCGGGTCCGGATAGCGTGACGCTGCGCTGGGACGTCGCGCTCGATCTCAACCGCGTGAGCTACGTGCTCTACCAGCAGTCGGAGCCCTTCGACTTCGTCGGCGACCCGCAGCTGGCGTCGGCGGAGCGCGTCTTGCTGACCCCGCGGCAATCGACCGACTACACGACGCCGGCCGGCTATCCGTACGAGGACACGGTCACCGGACTGACGACCGGGGTGACCTATTGGTTCTGCATCCGCGCGGTCGACGAGGCCGGCAACGAGGACGCCAACCAGGTCGCGCTCACCGCGACGCCGTTCCAGCAGGCGACCATCCAGATCGACGGCGCGTTCGCGGACTGGGACCGCGTGCCGGTCCTGCATCGGGATCCCGCCGACGCGCCGCCGTCCTCCGGCCCGGACTGGCGTGAGGTGCAGATCGCCAACGACGAGGAGTGGCTCTACCTGCGATTCACGTCGGACGACCCGTTCAACCTCGACGGCTCGCCGGCCTTCGGCTACTCGCGCACGCTGGTGCAGATCGACGCGGACAACGATCCCGCCACCGGCTGGCGCGCGTCGGACTTCATCGGCAGCGAACTGCTGATCGCGGGTGCCGAGCTCTACCGCCAGGCCGCCTGGGTCTGGAACGACGGCTTCGTCGCGAACCTCGAGGTCGCGCCGACCACCTCCGTCACCGAGTGGGAGCTGCGGGTGCCGCTGCAGGCGATCCGCGACGTCGCGCCGGATGCCTCACGGCTGCGGCTGAGGATGGTGAACGACGACAGCGGCGATCTCGCGCCCGACGTGGGGGCGATCTTCTACACGCTCGCGACGCGCTGAGGCCTGCAGGCAACCGGTTCCGGCGCTGCAGGTCGGGGCAGGTCGAGGTACGGTGCGAACCTCCGTCGATCCGACGCCGATTCGGAGTCGCGGGTTGATGGCCGCTTGATCCGGTTCGGGGATGATCTCGCCCCGAATGTCCGGTCCCTCCAAGTTCGTCTCACTCGTCGCCATCTGCTGCGGTGCGGTCCCGCCCCTGTCCGCGCAGCGCGACGCCTTCGGCAGTCCCTGCGACCTGCGCAGCGGACTGAATCCGGTGCTGCTGGTCACCGAGCCCCGGACCGGTGTGGACCTGTCCGCCCAGGTGCTCACCGCGCCGCCGACCCGCCCTGGCTTCCTGCTGCTCGGCACCTCGAACGCGCGTTGGGCCGGCGGTCCGCTGCCGTTCGATCTGACGGGTCTCGGCATGCCCGGTTGCGAGCTGTTGGTCGAGCCCCTGATCGCCGAGCCGATGCCGCTGGGCTCGCTGACCCTGCCGACCGCCGCGCTGCCCGGCGGCACGGTGTTCCACCTGCAGGCGATGACGCTCGATGGGGCGGCGCTGGCCGGCGCGACCCGTGGGATCACCGTGTCGTTGCCCGATCCGACCCGCGCCTTCGAGATCGCGTTCCTGCCCGACACGCAGAAGTACACCGAGATCGTCGGCTACTTCCCGCACTTCCTGGCGCAGGTCGACGACGCGATCGCCCGGGATGCCGCCTTCGTGATCCAGGTCGGCGACATCGTGCAGCACGGCGCCAACACGCCGGCGCAGTGGGGTCGGGCCCGCGAGGCGATGGGGCGCGTCGACGCCGTGGGGATCCCGTGGACCGTCGCGCTCGGCAACCACGACTACGACGTGGTCGGCGACAAGAGCGCCGCCACGGTGTTCGTCGGCGCCTTCGGGCCGTCGCGCTATGCCGGCTACTCCTGGTACGGAGGGGCCACCCCGGACGGCCGGAGCCACTGCCAACTGTTCGCGGTCGAAGGCGAGCGGTGGCTGCACCTGTCGCTCGAGTGGCGACCCGACGACGACGATCTCGCCTGGGCGATGGAGGTCCTCGCGGCTCACGCCGACGTTCCCACCATCGTCTCGACCCACGAACACCTCGGCACCGGCGACCCCGCACCGTGGCGGACCGGTGGCTCGACCGACACCAGCAGCGGCAACAACGCCGGAGAGGACGTCTACCGCAAGCTCTGCGAGCCGTTCCCGCAGGTGTTCCTGGTGCTCTGCGGTCACGTCTCCGGGACCGGCCGGCGTACCGACACCACCGCGCTCGGTCAGGTCGTGCACCAGATGCTCGCGGACTACCAGTCCGACGTGGAGGGCGGCAACGGTTACTACCGCCGGATGCGCTTCGAGCCACGAGGTCAGCGGGTCGTGGTCGACACCGACTCGCCGAGCTACGTGCCCGGCAACGGTCCCGACTACCGCACCGACCCGGTGCACAACTACGCGTTCGCCTACGACGCGCTCGGCCACCGCGCGCAGCTCCGTGCGCAGCGGGTGCTGCGGTTCCGCGACGGGTTCGACGTCGGCGGCGCGCGCTACGCTGGCACGCGTGACACCTGGGTCTCGGCGACCAATCCGCAGCAGGTCTACGGCGGTGACGACAGCGTCTGGTGCGACCAGAACGACAACCAGGGCCAGGGGCTCCTACGCTTCGACGGCCTGGTCGGCACCGGTGCCGGGCAGATCCCGCCGGGTGCCACCGTGCGCCGCGCGATCCTGACGCTGACCTTCGAGGGGTCGAACGCGCAGAGCGGCGATGGCTCGCGGCTGCATCGGATGCTGGTGCCGTGGGCCGAGACCTCGTCGTGGACCAGCCTCGGCAACGGCGTGCAGCTCGGTCTCGAAGCCAGCACCGCGGTCGAGGTCGACACCCGCGGCTCGGTCGATGCGCCGAACACCCGCTCGTTCGACGTCACCGCGGCGGTCCAGGCCTGGGCGCTCGGGGTGGCCAACCACGGCTTCGTGGTGCTGCCGAACGGGACCGACGGCCAGTCCTTCCGGTCGTCGGAATGGGCCGGGCTGGTCGAGCGACCGATGCTCACGGTGATCCTCTGAACCCGGGGGGGCCGGCGGATAGAGTCCCCGCCATGGTTCCCGTCCCGATCCGTTCCCTCGCGCTGCTCCTCCCGCTCGCCGTGGCCGGCGCCTCGCCGGCCCAGGCCCCCGAACTCCGCCTCGCCGGGGTGTTCGGCGACCACATGGTCCTGCAGCGCGAGACCCAGGCGCCGATCTTCGGCACCGCGGCGCCGGGTGCCGAGGTGGTCGTCACCGGCAGCTGGATGGGTGACGAACCGCTGGCGAGCGGGCAGGCTGACGCGGACGGGCGATTCCGGCTGGCGATCGCGACGCCGCCGGCCGGCGGACCGCACGAGGTCACGGTGCGGGCCGGTGGCGAGGCGGTGGTCCTGAAGGACGTGCTCTGCGGCGAGGTCTGGATCTGCTCCGGTCAGTCGAACATGGAGTGGGCACTGCGCGCGTCGGACGACGCCGAGGCCGAGATCGCCAAGGCCGCCTGGCCGAAGATCCGGCTGCTCACGGTGCCGAACCGCACCGCCGCCGAGCCGGCCAGCGACCTCGACGCCCAGTGGAAGGCCTGCGAGCCGTCGACCGCCCGCGACTTCAGCGCGGTCGGCTACCACTTCGGCCGCGCGGTCCACGAGGCGCTGCAGGTTCCGGTGGGGCTGATCGCCTCCGACTGGGGCGGCACGCCGGCGGAGGCCTGGACGCCGCTCGCGAAGTTCGACGCCGAGACCTTCCCGGGCTTCGTCGGCGCGGTCGAGCGGGTCCGGGCGATGGCCGGTGACATGGAGAAGCTCGAGGCCGACTACCAGGCGGCGCGCAAGGCCTGGGAGGAGGGCTTCGGAGGGCTCGCGCCGAACGCAGGCGGCGCATGGGACGAGGTCGGCCTGCCCGATCCCTGGAGCCGCACCGGACTCGGCGACTTCGACGGCATCGCGTTCTACCGTCGCGAGGTCGAGGTCCCGGCGGAATGGGCCAATCGTGATCTGTGGCTCGAGCTCGGCCCGATCGACGACCGCGACGTCACCTGGTTCGGCGAGGAGGTCGTCGGCCGCACCGAGCAATGGAACCAGCCGCGCCGTTACCGCATCGCCGGTTCCGCGGTGAAGGGTGGCAAGGTCACGATCACCGTGCGGGCCCACGACACCGGCGGAGAGGGCGGCTTCGTCGGCAAGCCGGAGGACCTGCGGCTGCGACCGGTCGAGGGTGAGGGTGGGCCGCTGTCGCTGGCCGGCGCGTGGCAACGCCAGCGCGGGCCGGCCCAGTCCGAGCTGCCGGCCGAGCCGCGGCGCCCGGGCGTCGGCGCGCACGATCCGTCGTCGCTCTACAACGGCATGATCGCACCGCTCGCGCCGCTCGCGATCCGCGGCGCGATCTGGTACCAGGGCGAGTCGAACGTCGGCCGCCACGAGCAGTACGAGAAGCTGTTCCCGACGATGATCCAGGCGTGGCGCGAGGCCTTCGACCGGCCCGAGATGCCGTTCCACTTCGTGCAGATCGCGCCGTTCTCGTACGGCGGCGACGTCGGCCAGGCCGCGGCTCTGCGGGACGCGCAGCGCAAGACCCTGCAGGTCCTCGACCACGTCGGCATGGCGGTGACGATGGACGTCGGCAACCCGCGCGACATCCATCCGCGCGACAAGCGGACCGTCGGGCAGCGGTTGGCGCTCCTGGCCCTGGCGCAGGACTACGGCTTCGAGGGACTCGACTGCCGTGGTCCGCTGTTCCGCGACATCGCGGTCGAGGGCGGCGAACTGCGGGTCCGCTTCGATGGCGCCGACGAGGGTCTCGTGGTCCTCGACGGCCCGCTGCGCTGCTTCCAGGTTGCCGGCGAGGACCGCGTGTTCCACGACGCCGAGGCGCGCATCGACGGCTCGGAGGTGGTGCTGACCTGCGCGAAGGTCGCGGCACCGATCGCGGTGCGCTTCGCGTTCGGGGCGGCCGACCAGCCCAACCTGTTCGACAAGCACGGCCTGCCGGCATCGTCGTTCCGCAGCGACGACTGGCCGCTCGGACGGTGAGCTTCGGTAGGTTCCCGGAGAAGGTGGCGAGCCGTCTCAAGATGGGGCGCTCGGAGGGCCGAGTACGGAGCTGGACTGCCGTACCGAACATCTCCGAGGAGCCCGATGCATCAACCGATCCCGCCCGCCGTCCAGAACTCCGTCCGCCTGCGTCGTCCTTCGAGGGGCTGTGGCCTGGTCCTGCTCCTGGCCGTCGCCGGCTGCTCTGGTAGCGGCGGTTCTGCACCCGTGACGGGGGCCGACACGCTGACGCTCGGTGAGGGCGGGACCGTGACCACCACCAGTGACGGTCGAGACAGCCTGCTCGACAACGACAGCGGCCTGTCCGCGAATGCGTCGGTCGGAGCGGTGCCCGAGACTGCGCCGCAGTTCGGCACCGTGGAGCTCGCCGCGGATGGCAGCTTCCGCTACGTCCACGACGGCTCCGAGAACCTCCAGGACTCGTTCCAGTACCGCGTGACCGACGGGTCGTGGGTCGTCATCGGTTCGGTCACGGTCACGGTCGATCCGGTCGACGATCCGCCGCTGCTCACCGATGACGTCTACGGCAATGCCGTCGGCAACACCTACCTCGCGGTGGGGCGCGCGACCGGTCGCGCGGTCGCGGTACAGTGGACCGGCTCCGTCCTGAGCAACGACACCGATCCCGACGGGGTCTTGCAGGTCTCGGACTACGATGAGGTGAGCGCGGAGGGCGGCATCGTGACGATGGCGACCGATGGCACCTTCAGCTACCTGCCTGCGGTCGGCTTCACCGGTCTGGACACGTTCACCTACGAGGCCTCGGACGGTCACGACACGGCCACCGCGACCGTCTCGATCACCGTGACCGGGAGGGTCTGGTGGGTCGACCGCTACCGCACCGAGCCCGGTGATGGCCGCTCCGGCCGTCCTTTCCAGGACTTCACCCAGCTCGAACAGGCGGGAGGAGTCGGGTCTTCCGCGGTGATCTACGTGCTCGCGGGTCCCTCCGACTACACCGGCGGCTACGTGCTCGAGGAGAACCAGATCGTGGTCGGCGCCGGTTCGGCGTTCGCCTTCGGCGCGATCGACCTTCCGGCCGGCGAGGCGCCGACGATCGTCAATCCGACCGGTTTCGGCTTCACGTTGGCATCGGGAAGCGAACTCCGTGGCTTCGAGATCCGCGACACCCAGGGGCCTGGGCTGGTGTTCCATCCGGGTGGGTTCCACCTGCGCCCGCGCGTGTCGGACGTCACGGTCTCGGGTGCCGGCCAGGCGGTGTCCTTCCGGGATGCCGAACTCGAGGTCTCGCTCGACTCGGTGGAATCGGCGAGCAGCCCGACCGCGGGCATCGAAGTCACCGGCTGCACCGGGCTGTTCGAGGTGCTCGGGGAGACCGTGACCCGCTCGGCGGGGGCTCAGGGCATCGTGCTGTCGTCAGACGTCGGACCCGGCGAACTCGAGGCACGCTTCCGAGGCCTCGTTTCGGTCGTTGGCTGTGGCGACAAGGGGATCGTGATCACCGACATGGATGGCTCGGTGACGTTCGGCGACGTGACGATCAGCAGCCGGGGCGACCTCGGCATCGGGCTCGGCACCGGCACGGCGGCGTTCGTGTTCGGCGACGTCGACATCAGGAACGCCAACGACGCCGAGGGCCACGGCCTGTCGATCTTCGGCCAGTCGGGCAGCGTGCGGTTCGCGAGCCTCGACGTCGACCGCGTGTTGCACCCCAACGATCCGGGCAGCAGCTACGCGGTGGAGCTGGTCGCCAACTCGCCGACGTTCCAGTTCGAGGTGACGGGAAGAGGCCTTCAGGGCGACGGCGGCTCGATTACCGATGTGCAGGGCGCTGGAGTTCTGGTGTCGAGCGATGGTTCGGTCACGCTGCGCAGGATGAGCTTCCAGGGCACTCACCGCGAGTCGATCCTGGTGCCGAACGCCCGAGGGATGCTGGTCCTGGAGGGCTGTTCATTCGCGGGCTGGTCGACCGGCACGGGAGTCGACGATCCGGCGATCGACGCGCAGGGCACCGCCACCGACTTCGCGTTCAGCGTGATGGGGTGCGACTTCGATGCCGCCGGAGTGAACACCACGCTGGCCCCGGTCGTCAGCGTGCTCGGCGGCGCGGCTCGCACCGACGTGGTGTTCGGCGGGGTCGACCAGATCGATCAGCTGCGCCGTTCGAATACGCTCACCGCGATCCGGCGTGACGGCCTGGTGCTGGCGGCGCAGTCGGGTGAGATGGTGGCCGACGTCGCCGGGACCTCGTTCACGACGGTGTCCGGACGACGGGGTGTCGAGGTCCTCGCGACGCTGGGTAGTGTGTCGTTCGGAGTGGACCAGTGCACCTTCACCGGGCCCTTCGAAGTCGGTGTCGGCATCTCCGGCACCGGCGGTGGCGCGGACGGAGCCCGTGTGTTCGCGACGATCCAGCAGAACAGCGCCGCGGGGGCCCAGCGCTTCGTCGACCTGATCCAGGACTCGATCACCGAATTGCACGCCCTGGTCCGCAACAACACCGCGACCGGCCTCACCGTCGGCGTCTTGAACTACAGCGGCTCACCGGCCGGCCCGGCAGAGCTGCTGCTCGATGGCGGCAGCTACACGCTCGTTCCTGGGATAGCGCTCGAGCCGGCGGTGGTGGTCGGCATCAACGGGTCCTTCGCGATCGACGTGACCGAAGTCGCGATGCTCGGCTTCGACTCGCCGACCTACGCGACGGTCGACGTGGCCGCGTCGCTCGGCGGGGGCTCGACCGCGACCCTGCGGGTGCTGGAGAACTCGCTCGGGGATCCGACCGTCGCCGCCTTCCAGGCCGTGCTCGACGCTGGATCCGCAGGCGAGCTGCAGATCGCGATCCACGACCACGCCGAGGGCACGTTCCGGGTCAACCGACAGGGTGGCACCGTCGGCGTCGAGGACAAGGACAACTTCGGCGTGAACAACCCCGGGGCGAACCTGCAGGAGACCGGCACGATCGGCGTGCTCGCGCCGAGTTCGGTGCCGGGACCGCTGGGCCCCTGGCGCTGAGCAACGGTCCGCTGACGGGTCAGGCCGGCGCGTCGGGGGCGTCCGACGTGCGCACCTGGGACGCGACCTCGCTCGGTCGGTCCCAGAAGTAGCCCTGGGCGAACGGCACCTTCAGGGCGGCGAGCAGCGCGAGATCTCGCTCCGCCTCGACACCTTCGGCGACGATCTCCGACGCGAGGTGGTCGGCGACGCGGATCAGCCGCGACAGGTTGCGCTCCTTCGGACCGTCGCCGCTCGCGCCCGCCACGTAGCTCCGGTCGACCTTCAACAGGTCGGGTTCCAGGACGATCAGGCTCTCCAGCGAGCTGCGGCCGAAGCCGACGTCGTCGATCGCCACCCGGACTCCGGCATCCCGCAGGGCACGGATCGGCTCGACCAGGTAGGCGGGATCACCGAGGAACTGCTGCTCGCTGAGTTCGATGCAGAATCGCCTCGCCCCACCGCCCGACTCCAGCGTCGCCAGCAGTCGCTCGAGCGGCGTGTCGATCAGTGTGGATGGGAACAGGTTGACGTGGATCCGATCGGTGGCCAGCGCGCGGGCGGCTGCCACGCAGGTCTTGAAGCACTGCAGGTCGACCAGGCTGAGCACGTTGCGCTCGATGCTGAGGCGGAACAGGTCCTCGGGGCCTTGGTAGGTGCCCTCGGGCCCGCGCGCCAGGAGTTCGTAGCCGGCGATCGAGCCGTCGGCCACCGAGCGGATGGTCTGCGCATAGGCGCGGATGCCGTGTCCGGCGAGCACGGTCTCGAGGACGAATTCGGCCGAGTCGTGGTCTTCGTCCGAGGAGCAGTCGGCCCGTGCCATCGGAGCGCCTTCCTCCGAGACCACCACGCGGTTCTTGCCGCTCGACTTACCGCTCGACAGCGCGTGGCGGGTCTGACCCATCACCTCTTCGACCGCCACCGCGGTCTCGGGCACCCGCGCGACGCCGAGGCTGGCGGTCACCCGGATGCTCTCGCCCGACAGCTGGATCGGGCTGTCGGAGATCGCCAGCCTGAGTCGCTCGGCGACCTGCGTGGCCTCGGCGAGACGGGTGTCGGGGAGCAGCGCCAGGAACTCGTCGCCGCCGATCCGCGCGAGCACGTCGTTGGGACGCGTGCACGCCGACATCCGCTGCGCGATGCCCTGCAGGACCACATCGCCGGCGCTGTGTCCCAACGTGTCGTTGACGCGCTTGAAGTCGTCGAGGTCGATCATCACCGCGACCAGCGAGGCGCCGGTGCGCAGCCCGCGTTCGATCTCGCGGGACAGCAGGCCGTCGAGGCCGCGGCGATTCCACAGTCGGGTCAGGGGATCGCGATTGGCCTGCGACTCGAGTTCGCGGGTCAGCTCGATGAGCGCCTGCTCTTGAGCCTTCTGCTCGGTGACGTCGCGGGCGAAGCCGACGATGCGGGCCACCTCGCCGTTCTCGTCGAAGACCGGGTGGCCGCGCGAGTGGATCCAGCGCAGCGAGCCGTCGGGCAGGAACAGCCGGTAGAACAGCCCGCGGTTGCGGCCCCTCGGCAGTTCGCCGAGCAGGTATTCCCGGAAGGCGCCGCGGTCGGAGGGGTGGACGTAGTCGAACAGTCGGTTCGGCTCGCGGATCAGCTCCTCGGCCGGGCGGCCGTAGACCCGTTCGAACTGCGGGCTGAGGTAGAGGATCTCGCGGCAGTCCGAGCTGCGAATCCAGAAGGTGTCGTCGATGTTCTCGACCAGCTCGCGGAACCGTGCCTCGCTCCGCGCCAGCCGCTGCTGCGCCGACTTGATCTCGCCGACGTCGATCAGGGTCAGGACCACCCCGGCGATCGCGTCGCGCGACTCGCGGTAGGGGAGCACGCGGAGCAGGAACGACCCGCCGTCGACCGCCGTGGTCTCCCGTTCGAAGGTCTGGCCGGTGTCGAGGATCCCGCGGCAGATCGCCGGCAGGTCGACCGGTCCCAGACGGTGCGCGAGGTCGGAAAGCGGCCGGCCGATGTCCTGGTCGGTCAGCGCGACGCCACGCCGGATCGCCGGCGTGAACTTGCGGATGCGCAGGTCGGTGTCGAGGAAGATGGTGCCGATCTGGGTGGCACGCATCAGGTTCTCGACGTCGTGCGAGAGTTCGGTCAGCTCCTCGATCTTGGCCTGGTGCTCGGCGTTGACGGTGAACAGCTCCTCGTTCACCGAGTGCAGTTCCTCGTTGGTCGACTGCAGCTCTTCGTTCGAGGCCAGGAGCTCCTCGTTGGTCGACTGGAGTTCCTCGTTGGCTGCTTCCAGCTCCTCGACGGTCGACTGCAGGTGGAGCTTGGTGGAACGCAGCTCGTCGTCGAGGGCCCGGAGTCGAGAATCTCCCGACAGCGCCTCGGCGTCCGGCAGATCACGGTGCGCGGCGCCGCTGGCGTGCAGCAACACCGCCACGTGACGCGAGCCGTGGTTGGTGGTCGACAGATGGACGATGTGGACGGTCGAGACCTGCTCGCCCAGCTCGCGGCCGAACTCGACCAGGTCCAGGTGTACCTCCTGGTCGCTGGCGAATGCACGGCGCAGCCCGAGGCTCAGCGATGCCTTGGCGTGAGGCCCGACCATCCGCAGCAGGTCGTTGTCGGTGCGACCCTCGGGCAGCCGCAACCACGGGGACGGGTCGCCGAGGACGCGTTCGACGTGGCGGTTCTGGTCGACCACCAGCGCCGCGCTCGCCGGGATCCGCAGCAGCACGGCGCACAGCGACTCGACCAGCTGGAGCTCCTCGATCGCGTGCGGTCGGCGGGTGACCCCGGCGCCGCCCACGTGAGGGCGGTTCGGCAGGGGGGCTCGGCCGGTCGGCAGCTCCAGCGCCGGCATCCGTATGTCGCGCACCTTGCGGAACACGTTCCACTTGCGATCGATGGAGTGGAATTCGCTGTCGAGTCCGGCGGGCGGCACCTCGCTGGGACCGAGGAACAGGAAGCCCCCGGTCGCGAGTGCGAAGTGCAGCACGTTCATCGACCGGGCCTGGTTCTGCTTCTTGAGGTAGATCAGCAGGTTTCGGCAGCTGATCAGGTGCAGGCGCGTAAACGGCGGATCGCGGGTCAGGTCGTGGCGCGCGAAGACGATCCGGTCGCGGAGTTCGCGGCGGATGACGTGACCCTGGGCGTCCTCGTCGAAGAACCGGGCGATGCGGTCGGCGCCGAGTTCGGCGAGGGCGTGGTGCGGGTAGCGGCCGGCGGCGGCGACCTCGAGTGCCGTGTCGTCGATGTCGGACGCGAACAGCTTGTAGTCGAGGCGCGCGCCGCGCCGGTCGAGCTCCTCCTCGATCAGCATCGCCAGCGAGTAGGCTTCTTCGCCGGTGGCGCAGCCGACGCACCACACGCGGAGCGAGTGGTCCTCGAGGCCCGCATCGACGATCCGCGGGATGGCGCGGATGCGCAGGATTTCGAACGCCTCGGCATCGCGGAAGAAGCTGGTGACCGACACCAGCAGGTCCCGATACAGCGCCAGCGCTTCGACGGGGTCGTTCGACACCTTGTCGCAGTAGCGATCGAAGCGCGGCGAGCTGGTCGCTGCCATGCGACGTTGGATCCGACGCTCGACCAGCCCCGGCTTGTAGAGGCTGAAGTCGACGCCACGCTCGCGACGGATCTTGTCCAGGAGATCGGCGAGCCCGGCGCCGTCCGGATCGAGGCCCTTGGCCTGTTCCTCGTCGGCGACCAGCTCGGCGACGAACCGGGCGAGTTCGGCCGGCGTGCCGATCAGGTCGGGTTGGATCGCCTCGAGGGCGCTCTTCGGCATGCCGTCGAATCGCGCCGAATCCGGCTTCTGCACCAGCACCGCACCGCCAGCCTCGCGGATCGCCTGCAGACCGCGCGTCCCGTCCGAGCCGGTGCCGGACAGCACGATGCCGGTCGCGTGGTCGTTGAAGTCGTCGGCCATCGACCGGAAGAACTGGTCGATCGGCAGGTGGGGCAGATCCTGGCGGGCGCGCTCCGACAGCAGGAGCCGGTCGGAGGCGGTGATCATCTCCTTGCCGGGAGGGATCAGATAGACCACGCCGCGCGCCAAGGGCTCGCCGTCTTCCACCACCCGGATCGGCAGGTCGGTGTGCTGCGCGAGCAGATCGTCCATCAGGCTCCGGAAGTCCGGAGACAGATGTTGGATCACCACGAACGCCGCGGGCAGCTCGCGTGGCAGCGCTTCGAAGAAGGCGGTGAGCGCTTCCAGCCCGCCGGCCGAAGCGCCGATCCCGATCACCGGAAAGGAGCACTGCGATCCCTGGTTCGCGGCGCGGTCGGGAGTCGGGGTCGGGCGTGGCAAGGAAGTCGGCCTCTGTGGCGGGCCCCCAGGTCGGAGGTCGTCCTTCGTGACCGGAGCCCCACCCTCCCGCGAAGGTGGGCCCTCCGTGCCTCCAGGGTAGTGAACGGTCGGGGTGCTGGGAAGCGCGCGATGCGCGGCGGCCCGGCTTGGTCAGCACTCGGGGTCGGTCGGAAGTGCTGAGGGGACGGAACACGGCCAGGCGCCGACCGCGAAGCCGGTGGATCGCGAGCGCTCGCGTCGGAATGGCACCACCACCAGTTCCCAGGTGCTGCCGGGACCGGCGGCCGAGCAGGTGGAGCATGCCGGGTTGCCGGCCTCGTCGGCGGCCCGGACCAGGTCGACCACGAGGTCGGCGGGGAGCGCGTTCAGCGGGATCGGCGGATCCTGCGCCTCGCTCAGCGGGCCGCCCTGCCGATCGACGACCGCGACCCACGGCACGACCGGAGCGCCTGACGGAGGCTGGGTGAACCGGTCGCGAGGCAGGCTGGGCCAGGCGCCGAGCAGCGCGCGCAGGGCGTCGCGTTCGTCGCCGGCATGGTCGAGTCGGGCGGCGAGTTCACCGTGCTCCCGGAACAGCTCGGCGTTGACGCTGTGCAGTTCGTCGTTGGTGGCCCGCTGTTCGTCGAGCGCGCAGAGGGCCCGGTCCCGCTCGGCCCGCAGCTGCTCGAGCGTCGCCTGCAGGGCGAGGACGACGTGATGCTCGTCGCCGGTCCCGCGATCAGCCTGGGTTCGCGCCGAGGTGGTCGGTGGCGCTCGTCGATCGTGGTCGCTGCTCCGGGCCTGGAACTCCGGTTCGTGGATCTGCCGGTGGGCGGTCCGCCACAGAACCCCGGGCAGATCCGGGTCGGCGGAGTACATCGGGTTGGCACTCAGCCGCTTGGTCTCGGTGGAGCCCAGCAGCAACGCGCCGCCGGTCTCCAGCGCGTAGCCGATCGACCAGGGGAGTCGACGACGGTGCCGCTGCTTCAGCCGCGACAAGAGTCCGCGGAGCATCAGCAGCGAACAGCGCGGGAAGGGCGCGGCATCGACCATGTCGTGGACCGCGAAGACCACACGGTCGAGGATGTGGTGGCGGACCGTCCAGTCCTCGCCGACCTGTCGGAAGCTGCGTTCGATCCGGTCGGTAGGGATGCCTGCCATCGCGTGTGGTCCGACACGGCCGTTCGACACCCGGGAAAGCGTCGCCTCGTCGTCTGCCGTGACGAACAGGCGCAGTTCCGTCGCTCCTCCGAACTGGCTGCGCGCCTCGTCGATTGCCATCGCCGCGGCCCAGACGTGTTCGGGCTGGTCATCGGCGTGCAGCCAGGCACGGAGCGGAGCCTGCGGATCCGGGCGGTTGGCGAACGAGCGGGCCGCGGCTGCGAGGGTGCGTCGTCGGACCTCGGCGAAGTCCTCATCGGCCGGTGGGTTGCCGCTCGGGACCCCGCCACCGGGTTGCCCGACATCCTGTGGGGCGATGCCGGCGGACTGCGCGTCGACCGACAGGCCCTCGGGGTCGAGCCGCGCCATGCGTCCGGTGGTCGGCGCGCGCCAGCCGGAACCGAGCGCGGCCGCGAGTTCCGCGGGAGCGGCGACGAGATCGACCGCGCTGCTGGCGATCGCACTCCGCGGCATGCCGTCGAACCGCGCCGACTCGGGTCGCTGGACCAGGACCCGGCCGCCGCGGGACTTGATCGCCTGGATGCCGCGGGTGCCGTCACTACCCGTCCCCGAGAGGATCACCGCGACCGCACGCGGGCCATGCGCGGCCGCGAGCGCGGTCAGGAACTGATCGATCGCGTGGTTCGGCCGATCGGACCCGGCGGGGCGGACCAGGTGCAGTCGGCCGTCGAGCAGCTCCAGATTGTTCGCCGGCGGGATCAGGTGGATCGTGCCGCTCAGCAGGACCGCTCCTTCCACGGCGCGGCGCACCTCCAGCGACGTGCTGCGCGCCAGGATCGACTCCATCCGACTCTCGAAGTCGGGCGCCAGATGCTGCACGACCACGTAGGCCAGCGGCAGCGCCGGGTCGGCCGCAGCGAAGAACTCCTCGAGCGCCTCGAGACCGCCGGCGGACGCGCCGACGCCGACCACGGCTTCGGGGGCGCGGAGCATGCCCGCGGGCGGCGACGCATCCGGGTTGTGGTCGAGGGCGTGCATCGGGAGCCGCATTCTCGCCGCCCGGCAAGGGGTTCGGCACCGGCGATTACCCTGAGGCCGGGCCTGGGAGGCCGGGTCACGGGAGACCATTCCGCCCGGCACGCGCCCTCGCGCCCAGGATCTCGCCGCACAGTGCTCCCTGGTGTGCAGGCTCGCCGAATCCACCGATTCGGCTGCGTTTCACGGCTTCGTCCCGGGCACTCGTGTTCCTGGAGTCTTGGCACGCACTGGATCGGAACGTGTCCCGTGACCCGTGCTCCTGGCGGGTGCGGTTCGCGGGGAACCGGTGAGGGGTCGGTCCGCGGTTCCTGGCGTAGCCGCCGATCGGGTGCGAAACCGTCGTTCGCGCCGATGTTCCAACGACTTGCCCAATGTCCTACCCTGCGCGCTTTCCGCCACTCCTGCGGTTGATCGCCATGAAGAAGCTCCTCGCTCCCAAACCCCTCCCCGGTGCCGGCTCGTTCGGCCTGCTCGTGCTTCGCGTCCTGGTCGGCGTGGCACTGGTCCTCCACGGCTGGTGGAAGGTGACGCACGAGGGCGGTCCGACCGGGTGGATGGGGCAGTCCGCCACCTTCGAACCGTGGATGTTGGCGGTGGCCGCGTTCAGCGAGGTCGGCGGAGGTGCGCTGCTGGCGCTCGGGCTGCTGACTCCGCTCGCGGCGCTGGCGGTCCTGGGCACGATGCTCGGTGCGGTCTATCACCACATCAGTGCGGGCGATCCATTCGTCAACCTGGAGGGCGGTCGATCGTGGGAACTCGCGGGCACCTACGCCGCGGTCGCCCTGCTGGTCCTCACCATCGGGCCGGGCATGCTGTCGGTCGACAAGTTCGTGTTCGCCAGGAAGTCCTGACCCGCAGCAGTCCTGACGCGCAGCGCCGGACTCTCAATCTCCGCCGAACAGCGAGCGCTGCACCGGCGCGCGTTCGAGCTGCCGAGGCGCGCGCACCCGCACACCGAGTCGGCTCTCCAACGCCGCGGCCAGCCGCCGCGCCGGTGCCAGGTTGTCGGACTCGATGGGTTGGTGCAGGAAGATCCAGGCGCGCTGCAGGCCTGCGGCGAACCACTGCTCCAGGCGGTCGACCCAGTCGTCGAGGCGGCGCGCGTCGCTCGCGTCGGGCGCGTTGCCCACGAAGCGCAGGAACAGTTCGGGAGTGGCGAGGTGCAGGTGCAGGACGTCGCGGCGGCCGGCGACGTCGGTGAGCACCGCGGGCACGTGGCGTTCGGCCAGGGCGTCGAACCACCGGCCGGTCAGCGAAGCGTCGCGGAACCAGGCCGGGTCGCGCACCTCGACCGCCACCGGGATGCGCTCGTGGACGTGGTCGATCAGGTCGAGCAGCGCGCGACCTTCGCGGGGGCCCAGGTCCTCCGGCGCGAGGATCCATGCGAGGCCCAGTCGGTCCCCCATCGCCAGGCAGGCGTCGACGAACGCGTCGGCCTCGGCTTCGACGCCGCGGCAGCGCGCGCGGTGGGTGATCGAGCCGGGGAACTTCGGGCAGAAGCGGAAGCCGGCCGGCACCTGATCGGCCCAGGCGCGCATCCGGTCGAGGTCGAAGCCGTAGTAAGTGGCGTTGAGTTCGACCGTGTCGAACGACGCCGCGTAGTGGCGGAGCTGCGATCCGGAGGAGGTGCCCTTGGGGTAGAGCGTGCCAAGCAGGCTGCGGTCGGCCCAGCGCGCGGTGCCGAGCAGGATCTCGGGGGCGGTGCCGGCTTCCCGCGGCGCGGCGGCCAGTCGGCGCAGCGTGGCACCGGGGGTGTCCGGTAGCGCGAAGTCCACGCCGGCGACCGAGGGGAGCTTGCCGAATTCCATGGCGTGCGTTGGCGGTGGAACGACTAGCCGAGCGCCTCGCGGATCAGCGCGAGCTGGCCCTGGGTGGTGGCGTCCCAGGACAGGGTCAGGGCGTGGGCGCGGATCCGTCCGCGGTCCATTCCGGCAGCGAGGGTGGCCCGGGCGGCCCGGGCGAGGGACTCGGGCTGGTTGTCGGGTTCGAGGATACCGACCTCCGGTCGGTCTACTACCTCGGCCACGCCGCCCACCGCGACGCCGCAGACCGGGGTGCCGCAGGCCATCGCCTCGAGCACCACGTTCGGCAGGCCTTCACGGCGGGAGGCCATCCACAGCGCGTCGGCGGCGGAGTACAGCGGCGGCAGATCGGCCGGTGCGCGCGGGCCGAGCAGGCGCACGCGGCCGGCTACGCCGAGTTCGACGGCGAGTCGTTCGAGCTGATCGTGGTCGGGACCCTCGCCGACGATCACCAGGCCGACGTCGTCGGGTAGCCTCGCGAGGGCACGGATCGCCAGGTCGAAGCCCTTCACCGGCGTGAGACCGCCGACCATGAGCAGCAGCTGTCGAGGTGGCGTCGCGAAGCCGAGGGAGCTGCGCTCGATCGGTTCGACGGGCCGGAAGGCTGCCGCGTCGACGCCGTTGCGCAGCACGTGCAGGCGCGCTGCCGGCACGCCGAACTCCGCGAGGCGGTCGCGCAGTGACGAACTCACGCAGACCACCGCGGCCGCTGCGTCGAGCGCGCGACGCAGGGGCCGGCGGACCAGCGGATCCTCGAGATGGAGATTCACGTCGCTGCCGCGGGCGGTGAGCAGGAAGGGGACACCGAGTTCGGCGGCGAGGCGCGCGGTGGCGACGCCGTCGGGGAACAGGTAGTGGCCGTCGACGAGGTCGATGCGTGGTCCCTCGCGTTCGACCAGCGCGCGTCGCGCGGCGCGGAGGATCGCGCCGGGATTGGTGACGCGGCCGAGCTTGGGGATCGCCGTCCAGGTCGGATGGGCGACGCGGAGGCCGTCGCGGTCGACCACCGCGGGTCCGCCGGGCACCGCGCCCAACGGACGGCGGGACACCGGGGCGCAGACCTCGCCGGTGACCTGACCGCTGGCGAGGAGGTGGCGGAAGCGTCGTTCGACGAACAGACCGTGGCGCGGGTTACCCGGACTCGGGAACAGCGTCGAGAGCAGCAGCAGGTGCGGCTTCTTCGACCGGCGCACCATGGGTTCCACCACGTTCGCTCAGCGACGCCGCGCTACCGCGTCGGCGTAGACCGACTCGTAGACCGCGGTGGTGGCGGCCCAGCTGCGCTCGTCTTCGACGAAACGGCGCCCGGCCAGACGGATGCGCTCGATGCGCGCGGGATCGGACAGGGCGTCGACCACCGCGTGCGCCAGTGCCGTGGCGTCGCCGGAGCGGAACAGGAACCCGGTCTCCTGGTCGCGGATCAACTCGTGGTGACCGCCGACGTCGGAGGCGACCACCGGCACGCCTTGCGCCATCGACTCCAACGGCTTCAGCGGTGTGACCAGCTCGGTGAGGCGCATGGAGTGGCGCGGGAACACGTTGGCGTCGATCAAGGTCGCGTAGCGGCCGACCTCGGAGTGCGGCACCCGGCCGATGAAGTGGACGCGGTCGTCGAGGCCGCGCGCGGTCACGCTCTGCCGCAGCGCCTGATCCTGCGGGCCGCCGCCGACCAGCAGGAGTCGTACACCAGGCAGCTGCTCGGCGATGGCCGGCAGCGCGTCGACCAACAGGTCGAGGCCTTCGTAGGCGTAGAACGAACCGATGAAGCCGAGGACCGGGCCGTCGCCGAGACCGAGCTGCGCCGCCAGCGCCTCGTCGCGCGGCGCGCGGTAGGTGAAGCGCTCGACGTCGACCGCATTGCCGACCACGCGGACCTTGGTTGGCGGCAGGCCGCGAGCCACGAGGTCCTTGCGCAGGCCTTCGCAGATACAGGTCACCTGGTCGACGGAGCGGACCACACCGGTCTCCATCGCGCGGGTCAGCCGATAGCGGAGGCTGCCCTCGCGGGTGGTGCCGTGGTCGACCGCGGCGTCCTCCCAGAAGGCGCGGACCTCGTAGACCACCGGCAGGCCGTGGCGGCGGGCGGCCTGCAGCGCGGCGCGGCCGTTCAGGGCGGGGGAGTGGGCGTGCAGCAGGTCGGGACGCTCGGCCTCGATCAGTGCGTCGAGGCGCTTCTTCAGCCCGCGGACCACGTCGAGCTGGCCGACCCAGGGCAGCTTCGCGAGTGCGCCGGGTGGGGTCCGATGGAACAGCAGGCCGTCGACCTCCTCGGCGAAGTCCTCGGCGACCGCTTCGCCGGCGGGACCGTCCGCGGCGTGCTTCGAGCCGGTGACCTGCCGGGTGTGCCAGCCGCGGTCGGCCTGGGCCCGCAGGATCGCCCGCGAGCGGTGCGAGTAGCCGCTGTGCAGGGGCAGGGAGTGGTCGAAGACGTGGAGGACGCGGAACATCGGATCGGGACGCCGGGGGCACGGCGACGCCCGTGGCGCGGACCCCAGGTTCCAGGTCGGCACGACGGCCGGTCTTTCTAGAGCCCCCGCTCAGGGTGATCCAGGAAGTTCGCTGGTGTGGGCCACGAGGGTGTCGGGGCGGCGGCAGATTCCCTGCACCCGGGTTTCGCGGCGTTGCTGGCCCGCTACGGTCGCAGCCGATGCACGGAACCGGTCGATGGATCGCGGCGGTCGTTCTGCTCACCGCGGTGGGACTCGTCGGCGCCTGGATGCTCGGGGACGACGCGCCGGCAGCGCCCGAGCGTGGCGAGGCGGGTCGCATCGAGGGCGGCGCGGCGGAGGAACTCGAGCAGTCGCCCCGGGCGTCGCGTCGTGCGGACCCGGGTGCGGGTGCGGCCGATGCCGTGGAGGTGGTGGTCGATGAGCAGCGCGGAGCGCTGGTCCGGGCCGACGGCCTCGGCCGCGCCGGGAGCCGGACCCCGAGATCGATCCGACCGGCAGCCGACGGTGGCGGGCTGCGGTGTCCGGACGGCCGCTTCCTGCCGCTGCTGAATGGCGTCGAGGCTGCCCCGACCTTGCTGCGCGCGCCGGAGCAGGGACCTCTGCCGCCGGTGGTCGCGGTGCTGGTCGATGCCGACGGTTGGGATTGGTACGAGCACGCCGACGGCTCGATCACCACCACGCGACCGCAGTACGTCACCGACGGGCAGGGGCGGCGGACCATCCAGGTCGTGACGGTGCACAACGCGCCGGGTTCGGGCGATCACGGACCTGCCGAGATCCCGTCCGACGTCGGGCCGACGCGGCGTTGATCGGTGACTGCAGAAGGGTCGTCGACGCGGCGATGTGGCTATGATCCGGGTCGTTTCCACCCACCCCCACTCCTCACGGAGGATCCGTTGAACAAGCTCCTCGGCCGCACCGCCGCCGCCGCACTCCTCGCCGCCACCTGCCTGACCGCGCAGGCCACCCAGAACCCGGTGTTCCGCGCCAACCGCACGTTCTACACCTCGATGTGGACCGCCAACCCGCCGGAGTACACCACCGCCGGGCAGAGCGTCGCCGCCGGCACCATGCACTGGCGCGTGTTCCCGGAGCGTGGCCTGGTGCGCGGCGAACCGCGCTCGATCACCGGCATCGGCTGCTGGTGGCAGCCGTCGGACGTCAGCGGCACCTTCCCGCAGAACATCGCGACGCCCGAGCTGCGCTTCTACGGCACCACCACCGATGCGCAGAACCTCGAGGTCCCCGACCTCGCGAACCCGATGCTCGCCTCGGTGGCGCCGATGACCATGCCGGTCAACTCCGGCAGCGCGTTCAACAGCCTGACGATCTCGCTGAGCAACCCGATCGCGACCACTCGCAACGACCTTGCGCTGTGCGGGGTCTACCCGGCGAGCGCCAGCTCGACCACCGCCGGCTTCTTCGGCTTCCTGCCGTCGGCCGCCAACCAGGCGCAGGGTCTCGCGCAGTCGTACTACGGCTTCGCCTACCCGAACGGCACGCTGACGCACTTCTCGCTCGGCGGCGCGCGCAGCTCGCTGTGGTTCTACGAGTCGCAGCCGACCATCAGCCTGCGCGGCAACTGGGCGCTGAGCGATAGCCACTTCGGCCAGGGCTACATCAACGGCGCTTGGGGCGACAGCTCCTACTTCGCGCCGTTCGCCGACGCGAACTGGGCCGGCTGGACCGACAGCCGCAACCCCGCGGTCCTCGGCATCACCGTGTTCGCCGACGGCTTCGACGGCTATCAGCCGGTGCTGCTGATGAACGCCGGTCCGCGCTTCCCCGCCAGCATCCCGATCCTCGGCATCACGCTGGAGCTCAACCCGGCGGACTCGACCCTCGGCACGCTGGTGAACCTGGGCATGCCGATCAACAACGAACGCTTCGACGTCGACATCCCCATCATGACCGCGCCCGACCCCACCGCGATGGGCTTCTGGCTCGGCTTCGAGGCCCTGATCCTCGACCCGGTCACCCTGCAGTTCGTCGACAGCACCCAGGCCGTCTGGACCCAGTCCTGACCCCAAGAAGGGCGGAAGGCGGTCCGTTCACCGTCGGGTCAGCGTGATCTCGTCGACGTTCGGCGCGACGCCGCCGGGCGCGACCAGGCGCAGGTCGATCTCGCCGGCTGGCAGCCGCAGCTCGGTGTCGACCTCGCCCCAGCTCTGCCAGTCGCCGGTCGACGTGCAGTCCAGCGGCCGACCCAGGCGCTGCTCGCCGTTCTGCACCACCAGCTGCCGCGTGCCGCCACCCAGCGCGTAGCGTACCTGCAGGCGATAGCGGCCGGCCTTCGCGACCGCCAGCTTCCAGGCCACGAACTCGTCGCCCGGTCCCTGGTAGTCGACATAGCCGCTGCCGCGATGGCCCTGGTGCTGGTTGTGGACCTGCGCGCCGACGATCGCCTGCGCCGCCTCGACCTGCAGCGTCAGCGGTTCTCCGCCCAGCGCGATCGGCTCCGCGTCGTCCGGCTGCCACGCCGGCTCCGCAGGCTCGAACTGCGGCCGCTCCAGCGTGCCGTCGGGCAGCACCACCAGGTTGTAGGCGATCAGTCCGTGGGTCAGCTTCAGCCCGTTCGCCGCCTTCAGCTCCGGCAGCGTCAGCTCGTAGACCCGCCCGCCGCGCAGCCCGCCGAGCTCGAGGAACAGCCCGCGCCGGTCGTCGTCGACCCGCACCGCCGCGACCGCCACCGCCTGCTCACCCATCCGGTCCGAGCCGTAGGGCCGGTGGTAGTTGAACCAGTAGCTCCGCAGCGCGACGTCGCCGGGCGCCGGCTCCGCACCCGCCGCCAGCGGATGGCTGAAGCGCAGCGCGAGGCCGTCTTCGCGGAGCTGCATCGACACCACCTCCATCGGCATCACCGCGGGGAAGGTGATCCGCCGGATGCCATTGCCGCCGGCCCAGCTCAGCGCGGTGTGACCGGTCCACAGCCGGCCCGCGGGATCGAAGGCCATCCGGTGCACGCCACCCGGCAGGTCCGGCGCATCGGCCGAGTCCAGGAACGTCACTGCCGCACCCTGCAGGAACCCACCGACCTCGTCGTGCAGGATCCGCAGGATCTTCGACGTGTTCATCTCGCCCACCAGCATCTGCCCCGCCAGCGCGCCGTAGCGCGGCTCGTCGGGGATCCAGCAGTGCTGGGTCGGCGAGTTGGCGACGATGCCTTGCGGGAACAGCACCGAGGCGCGGACCCGCAGCACATCGAGTTCTTCCAGCGGCAGGTTCAAGGGATCGCCGCGGTCCCAGCCCTCGGTCCAGATCAGGCTCGAGACGTGGCCGTGGAAGCCGCCCTTCTCGACCCGGAACAGCTTGCTGGTGCCGAGCCAGTCACCCTGGTTGTCGGACGCCCACAGGTTGCCGTCGGGTCCCCACGAGATCCCGTCGGGGGAACGGAAGCCCGAGGCGTAGGGCTCCATCGCGCCGGTCTCGGGGTCGATCGCGATCACCCAGCCGCGGTAGGGCACGCACGAGTACATCCGCCCCGGCCGACCCATCTGCCGGAACTCGCCGCGCACCTCGTCGCGGATGCCGGCACCGTTCGAGGCCACGTTGAGGCCGACGTAGTAGCGGCCGTCGGGCCCGCGGGTCGGTCCGAACGCGAACTCGTGGTAGTTCCCCGACATCCCGAAGGCGTCGCACACCGTCTCGTAGCTGTCGGCCCGGCCGTCGCCGTCTTCGTCGCGGAGCCGGGTGAGCTCGGGCCGCTGCATGACCACCAGCGTGCGCTCGTCTTCGATCACCACGCCGAGCGGCTCGTGCAGGCCATCGGCGAACAGCGTCCACGACTCCTGCTTCGGGTCGTGGACGTAGACCTCGCCGCGGTGGAAGCACACCGCCACGCGTCCGTCGTCGAAGCACGCGATCCCACCGACCTGCGGGTCCAGGTGGGGCGGGGTCGAGATCGTGTCGACCTTGTAGCTCGCGTCGGGGGACTGGGCCGCGAGTGCGGCAGCCAAGAGGACCGGAGCGAACCGCGTCGAGAACTTCATCGGACCACCTCCACCGCGAACTCCCTGGCCTGCTCGGCGGTGAGCGAAGCCTTGCCGAGCGCCAGCGGGACGCCGACCCCGCGCACCGCGCCCGAACCTTCTCCAGCGAAGTCGAGCTGCACTCGCACGTTCTCCGGCAGGCCATCGATCTGGAACCGCCGTCGCAGGCCGTTGCCCGCATCCATCGCTTCGAGCCGCTCCCGCACCGTCACCTCGCCGAGCTCGTAGCGGAACTCGGGATGCCCGTCGGCGGTGAGCCGGTAGCCGCGGAACCGCGGATGAGGCTGTTCGCCGACTCCGGTGAGCGCCAGCGGGAAGCCGCTCTCGACCCAGAACCGCTCGCCCTGGATCGTCGCGAGACCATTGCCATTGCCCTTCCACACCGGCCACGGATCGACGAAGCCGCCGTGCCAGGCATAGCGCAGTCGGCAGGTGCCGGCATCCCAGCAGACCGACACGTCGGCGGGCAACGCCACCGCGATCGCCGCGGGCGAGGCGTCGGGCATGAAGATGCGATACAGCAAGGGCCGCCGGTTGGTGCCCCAGGCATGGAAGCGTCGCGCGCCGGTCGTTTCGCCCTGCGCGCCGTGGCCCGCATGGCCGCCGCCGGCGTGTTCCCCACCACCCACGTCGCCACTCTGCCACAGCGGCGAGACGTGCGGGTCGTCGGCCAGCCTCGCCGGCATCTCGGTGCCGACGTAGACCGCGCCGAACATCACGAAGCCGTGGCCGGGGAAGGTGCAGACGTAGGGCAAGACGCAGGGCGTCTCCGGCGCCGTGAAGCGCAGCGTCGCCGACTCGCCGGGGTCGAGCACGCCGATCGAGGCGAGCACGTCGGGGGTGTCGGGCACGTAGCCGAGGTCGGGTCCCTTGGCGCCGAGGCCGAGCGCGGCGGTCACCACCGCGAGCCGCTGGCCGGGCTTGGTGACGATCAGGTTGTGCGCCATCTCGTCGCCGTTGGCGAAGCGGATCGCGACCTTCGCACCGGGGTCGACCGCGAAGCGCGGCTTGTCGTACTGCAGGCCGGGCAGCACGCCGAGTTCGACGGTCACGTCGACTGCGGCATCGGGCGCGGCGTCCTGCGCTGGCAGAGAGAGGGCGAGGCCGCCGAGCACGGCCACGAGTGGGAGGGATCGCATGGGCGCGGCAGAGGATCCACGCGATCGCTCCCGAGGGGAAGCGTCAGACCGTGCGGCGCAGCGATCGGGCCGGCAGCAGGCGGACCGCGAGGTCGTGATCGAGCGGCGTCGCTTCGCCGTAGGCCCACGCCGCGAGCAGTTCCGCGGCCAACGGCGCGGTGACGCTGCCGCGCGAGCCGTGGCCCACCGTGACCCAGATTCCCGGCAGGAAGCGTGGTGGCAGCGGCCGGCTGGCCGGTGCGCGCAACGGCGCAGGATGCGCGGGGTCGGGCAGCGGGCCGACGCGCGGCACGCGGTCCGGGGTGGTGGTGCGCAGGCCGGTCTCGGCGGCGAGGACCACCGCGCCGCGCGGCACCCCGGGGCGCGCGAGGTTGTCGCGGTCGTCGGCGGAGCGGGGTGCAAGGTCGAGGTCGGTGGTGTCGTAGGTCGAGCCGGTGACGAAGCGGTCGTCGCCCAGGGGAGCGACGTAGCCGGTGCCGCAGACCACGTGCTCGGCCGGTCGTTCCGCTTCGGACTGCGCGAGCGTCGCCTGGCCGCGGGTGGCCTTCAGGCTGAGGGTGCCGAGTCCGAGCCGGGCCTCGGGATCGAGGGTGGGGGTGTCCGGTCCGCAGGCGAGGATCGTGAACGCATCCGCAGTGCGCGCTTCGAGGAACTTCGACTCCTGTCGGAACGCGATCCGCGGATGGTCGAGCAGGCGGGCACAGAGCGCCCGCGGCCGCAGCACGCCCGAGGTCGGCAGCCACAGCGCGCGCTCGTTCTCGAGCCAGCGCGCGTCCTCGTCGGGCAGACCGGCGGCGGCGAGGCGCGCGCGGAGCAGCGCTTCCTGGGCGTCGTCGGCGGCGGGATGCAGGACCCCGCAGGTCTGCCAGGTCTCACGCTGCGGATCGACGGCCACCAGCAGGTCGAGCAGCACCCGGTGCGCGCGCGCGACGATCCGCGCGTCGGGAGCATCGTGCCCGCCGAGTCGCGGTTGGAACACCAACGCGGTCTGCCCCGACGCGCCACCCGCGACGCCGGCCGGATCGAAGACCGTCACCCAGGCGCCGCGTTCGGCGAAGGCGCGTGCGGCCCAGCTGCCGGCGAGCCCGGCGCCGAACACCGTGACGTGCGCCGGGTGCGCCGATGGCGGGACCTGTTCCCAGGCTGGCGCGAGCCGATCCGTCGCGGCGCCGAACGTGCCGGTCAGCATCTCGCGCTTCCGCCCGTAGCCCGGCCGACGCTGCAACGTAGCACCCGCGGCCTGGAGCCCGCGCCGTACCGCGCCCGCCACGCTGAAGGTCGCGAAGCTGCTGCCCGGCGCGGCGTGTGCTGCGACCTCGGCGAGCAGCTCGGGTGACCAGAGCCCGGGGTTCTTGGAAGGCGCGAAGCCGTCGAGGCAGAAGGCGTCGGCGGTGAACGGGTGGGCGCGGAGCCGGTCGAGACCGTCGCCGACCAGCACGCACAGCGTGATGCGTCCGTCGTCGAACGAGCGGCGCAGCACGTCGCCGGGGTGCAAGGTGCGTGCGGGCCAGGCGGCGCAGAGTTGCTCGCTCAGGTGCGCGACGGGACGCCACGCGGCGAGGGCCCGCCGCAAGGTGTCGGGATCGAGCGGGTGCGCCTCCACGGAGATCCAGGTGAGCCGCGCGTCGACCGGCGCGTGGTCGCGGAACGCCTGCCACGCGGCCAGGAAGTTCAGCCCGGTGCCGAAGCCGGTCTCGCCGACCGTGAACACCGCACCCTGCGCCAGCTCGGCGAAGCGCTGCGGCAGGTCGTTGCCGTCGACGAACACGTGGCGGGTCTCGGCCAGGCCGTGGGGCGGCGGCTGCTGGTAGAGGTCGCCGAAGCGCGGGGCGACCAGCGCGCCGCGTGCGTCGAAGTGCGGCGCTTCGGAAGGGCCCTTCACCCGATCGCCCGATCGAGCATCCACAGGCCTACTGCGCCGAGGATCCCCACGACCGCGAGCCCGGTGTCCATCGCGTCGCCGCGGAAGCCGCGCAGCGCGATCACGCCGAACACCACCGCGATGATCGCCACGGGGTACTTCCAGTTGCCGCCGCCCTGCGAGGGCCTGGATTGGTCAGAGGAGTCGTCCATCGTGTTCCTGCTCCGGTCTCGGTCAGAACGCCGCGCCGAGCAACACCGCGTTGAGCAGCAGCAGGTCGGTGCCCTCCACCATGCCGCGGGTGGTCGGATCCTCGGCGAACGCGACCACGTGGCCGTCGCCGTGCGGCTGGTGGACCAGAAAGGCCTTCTTCGCGAGCTGGTCGAGCTTGTCCTCCCAGGCGAAGCCGGCGCGGAGCAGCGCGTCGCGCGCCGCGTAGATGCCGACGTTGCGGCCGGCGTCGAGCTTCACCGGGGTGTAGATCGCGCGGTCGCGGCCGATCACGTCGATGGCCGTGCCGAGGCCGAAGGCCAGCCAGTGCTCGGGGTCGAGGTCGACGCGGAGGATCGCGCCAGGGGTGCGGGCGGGGGATTCCTCGTCGGGGAGGATGGCCTGGTCGTAGTCGAAGGCGGGCTTCGCGGGTTCCTCTGCGGTCTCGGCCGCGTCGTCACCCTCGGACTTCTGCTCCGGCTTGTCCTTCTCCTTGTCCTCGTCCTTGTCCTTCTCGGCCCGCTCGCGGTCCTCGCCGCGCGTCGCCAGCAGCCCGACGCCGTCGCCGGTCAACCAGCTCGTCGCACCGCCACCCAGCGTCACCAGCGTGCCGCCGGCGCGGATCCAGGCCTTCAGCGCTTCGGCGCCGCGGCCGCCGAACTCGTCGCCGTAGTCGCCGCCGTCGGGCAGGACGATCACGTCGAAGTCGGTGAGGTCGGCGCGTGCCAGCCGGCCGGCGCGGACCTCGACCACCGGCACCCCGAAGCGCTCCTCGAGCACATGCCGCACCGCACCCGCGCCGTAGGAAGACGTCGGCTCGTTCCAGGCCAGCGCCACCTTCGGCGGCTTCACGTAGTGCACCTCGTTGCTGCCGAAGTGCACGCCTTCGTCGACCCACGACGAGTCGACCGGCAGGCAGTCGAGGCCGAGCGCGGCATCGAGCGCGCGGACCAGGGCGTGGACCTCGGGGCCGTTGTCGGCGGTCTTCACCAGGAGCGAGCCCGGCGCGAACTTGCGGTCGCCGATGCGGAAGGCCTTGCCGGCGCAGTGGACGCGGGCCTTCGTGCGCAGCAGCGTGGCCAGCAGGATCGCAGTGCCGTTCGAGCCGGCCGGCACCACCCAGGCGACGGTCGGGGTCGGGCCCTCGGCGTGCTGCCCGGGATCGATGGCGAGTGGCGCGAGGTCGTCGACCACGAGGCGGGTCAGCGCGCCGTCGGTCGGGCTCGCGGTCTCCCAGGCTGCCACGCCCTGCAGGAGCGGCAAGGACCACGCGGTCACGTCGTAGATCTCCGGCGACTCGCGGCGCGCGTGGCGGCGCAACTGCTCGGCGACGAACTCCGGATCCATGTCCTGGTGACGGCTCAGGAGCGCGGTCGCGAGCAGGCCCGCCGGCTGGTCGGTGCGCACCACGTAGGCGCCGGCCGGCAGGGTGCGCTCCGCGGCGCTCGCCGGATCTTCGCCATGATCGCGGACGCCCGCGCGCGTCACCGCGGCGTCGAGGCGGTCGACCTCGAGCCCCTGGAAGGCCAGCCGTCGCGCCAGTCGGTCGGTGCGCCAACGGTCGGGGCTCGGCAGCAGCACGAACTCGCGCGTCGGGCCGTCGAGTCCGCGTTGGATCGCGCCGCGGCGGTGGCCGAGGAAGCGCTGCAGCGCGGCCTCCCGGTTCCACGCGGTGGTCTCGCAGGTCGCCAGCGACGCGACGAAGTGGCGCAGCACCGACTCCGGGAAGGTGCGGACCGTGTCGTCCTCGCGCTCGACCACCAGCCCGCGGATCGAAGCTTCCTCATAGGTCGCGCTGATCGCGCCGTGCAGGCCCGGCCAGGTGTCGCCATAGCCGGGATAGAAGGCGTCGAACGACTCGCGGGTGAAGTAGTCGAAGCCGTGGCGGTCGAACCACGCCGCATTGTTGCGGCCGTACTGCTCCTGCCAGGCGTGCCACTCGGCGGGCAATGCCGGGTTCCAGGGCTTCGCGGGCGGCGGGAAGTAGTAGCTCGAGTTCGAGCCCATCTCGTGCAGGTCGACGAACGACACCGGCCACCAGGTCCGGAAGTTCTTGATCCGGCCGAGGGTCTCCGGCTGGGTGCAGGCGAACCAGTCGCGGTTCAGGTCGAACAGCGCGTGGTTGGTGCGGCCGCCGGGCCAGGGTTCGTCGCGCTCGGCGGCGGCGGGGGAGCCGTCGGTGAAGCGGCCACGGGTCGAGCGGGCGTGGTGGACGAAGCGCGCCCGGCCGTCGGGGTTCTGCAGCGGGTCGATCACCACCAGGGTCTCGGCGAGGATCTTGTCGACCAGCTCGTCGCCGTCGGCGGAGCACAGGTGCCAGGCCAGCAGCAGCGCTGCGTCGGTGCAGGAGATCTCGTTGCCGTGCACGGAGTTGGCCAGCCAGGTCGTCGCCGGCAGCTCGGCGCAGAGCCGCGCGAGCTCGGCGTCGTCGGCGCCGCGCGGATCGGCGAGCTTCGCCATGCCAGCGCGGATCGCCTCCAGGTCGGCGAGGTGCTCGGGCGTGCCGACCACCAGATACTGCAGCGGCCGTCCCTCGTGGCTCTGGCCGTAGCGGAACAGCGTGGCGCGGTCGGACGCGGCGGCGAGGGCGCGGAGGTAGAAGGTGCTCTCCTCCGGCGAGACGATGCGCGCGCCGACCTCGTGGCCGAGGACGGAGCGGATGGTCGGCACGTCGGCCAGGCGGCGCGGCGCGTCGAGGACCTCGATCTGTGCCGGGAGGGTGGCAGGGAGGAGGAACAGGGCGAGTGCGCGGGCGCGCCGGGGCAGCATGGCGGGAACGTACGAGGGTGCCGGTTTCGATACCAGGGAACGGGGATGAGCCAGGATCCCGCCGATGCGCGCCCTGCCAGTCGCCTGCCTAGCGTCGCTCGTGCTCGGGTGCGCAGCCGGTCCCCCGGCGGAGCCCGAGGCGACCTCGGAAGTCTTCTATGAGCTGCTCGCCCGCTGCGCGGCGGAACCGGGGCAGCGACGCGCGGTGCTGCAGATCGTCGCCGACGACCTGCAGCCGGCCGGGAGGGAACTCGCTGTCGCCTATCGACGGGACCCCGACGCAGCGGTGCGAAAGAGCTGCTATGTGTGGCTGCTGTCGTCCGGCGCCGCGCCCCGCGGAGACTGGCTCGCGGAGGGGCTCGCCGACCAGGACCCCGGCGTGCAGGCGCAGTGCCTGGTGCGGGCGGCCGGGATGCCGTCCTATCGCTGGTCGGCCGATGCGCGAATGGCGGTGCAGGGCATCCTCTGGGACTGCGCTCAGGGTCACGTATTCGACCTGGCTGCGCATGCCACCGTGAAGGCTCACGGCAGGCGCGAGGCGCGCAACGTGTTCGAGATCGTCGGGCGCCGCGGTGCCGGATGGGCGCCCTTCGCGATGCGCGCGCTGGCGCTGTGGCCCGACGAGGACTTCCGAGCGCTGTTCTCGGAGCTGGCCGAGGGCGACGACGAAGACGTGGCACTCCTGGCCCGGCGGGCCCTGCTGGAACTCGAGACCGGTCGTGTCCCGTCGTTGCAGTCGCTCGGCGAGTTGACCGTGCGCGAGTTCCACGCGCGGTGGCAGGCCGATCGCTCCGACGACGCTCCGCCGCAGGTCGTCGAGCGAGGCGCATTGCTGCGCGAGCTACGGACCAGCCGCGTAGTGGTCGTCGGCGAATTGCATGCATCCATGCCGGCGCGCGCCGCCCAGATCGAACTCCTCGCCGAACTCCACGCGGTGCATGGGGATCGCCTCGTGTTGGTCTGCGAGCGGCCGGTGCTCGAATACCAGCAACCCCTGATCGCGGCAGCGGAGCAATACGCGATCGAGTGGCTGTGCCTCGAGGACTACCAGCAGGCCTTCGATCACGGTCCCGACCGGCGCGACCGCGCGGTGCGTGCTGCCCTGGTCGAGCTGGTGCGGCAGCGCCCGGACGCGGTGGTTCTCGTGTGCTATGGCGCGAACCACCTGCGCGGTTTCCGCGCGGCTCTTCGGGGGGCCGGTCTGGACTGCGCGGCGGTCTGGCTGACGCCCGACGACGGCATGCTCGCGACGGCGCTGCGGCTCACCGGCGGCGACCTGGCCGGCAAGGCCTTGCGCTATCCTGACGACGAATGGTATCTGCCGGTGGGTTCACTCGCGGAGCTGACCGGCAGCCAGGAACTCGACGAGGCGTTCAGCGGGCACCGCTGAAGTCGTGGCCCGCGCCCGACAGCTCCGGGCTGGGATGGATGAAGTAGCAGCTCCGGCAGGGGCCGTAGGGGGCATCGGTGAACACGTGCCGGCGGTAGCGCTGGTACTCGTCGTCGTTCCAGACCGCGCGGAAGCCGCCCGGCTGCATCATCGAACCGAGGTGCGGGATGCCGGCGAGGCAGCAGGGCACGACCTCGCCGTGCGGGGTGATGTAGGCACGGTTCCACAGGAACCAGCACTTCACCGAGGGCCTTCCGGTCGGCGCGGACCGGCGCGGCTCGGGAGCGCTGGTCGCTCCGGTGGCGAACGGCGGCGGCAGTTGGACGCACAGGCCGAGCGCATCGGCGGTCGCACGGGTCCGGGCCAGCCACTCGTTGGCCCGCGCCGGGTTGCGGCCGAGCTGTTCGCTGCGCATCGAGGCGTCGAACAGCACCAGGTGGTTGAAGACGATCTCGTCGCCGCCGAGTTCATGGACCAGCTCGACGAAGCGCGGCGCCTCCTCCAGGGTCCGCTCCATCAGCACGTAGTTGAAGTGCATCCGCGGGCGGCGCTGTGCCGGCATCGCCGCCCGGTATGCGGCGAAGGCGCGGACGTTGTCGAGGACCTCGTCGAAGTCGGCGCCGACACGGATCGAGTTGTAGGTGCTGCGCGTCGCGCCATCGATCGAGAAGGTGACCAGTTCGAGCACGTCGATCAGCTGCTCCCGAAACCGTGAGCGCCGCATCATCAGCGTGCCGTTGGTGACGATTTCGAGCCGCGTATGGGTGCGTTTCAGGTCGGCCAGCTTGTGCTCCATGCCGGGCGTCATCAGGGGCTCACCGGCGGCGCTGAACTGCACGGTGCGCACGAAGGGGTACAGCTCGTCGACGACCTTCTGGTAGACCTCTTCGGCCATGAACCACTTCGGCCAGTCCGGGTCGGTGGTGAGGTTGCACTGGATGCACTTCAGGTTGCAGACCGTGGTGCCGGTGACCCCGAGCCAGGTCGGCATGCCGCGGACGACCGGAGCGCATACCGCTTCGTCCTCGGCCACCAGTGCCGCATTACAGGCCTTGAAATCCGGACTGCCGAACTCGAGTGCGCCCAGTTCGTCGGGCAACCAGGCTGGAGGCTTCGGTGCGTCCATGGAACGCGGTTCAGGCGATGGCCTGCGCAGTGGCACTCGCGGTTCGCCCACTCGGCTGCCTGGCGGCCTGCTTGCGGCGGTCGAGCCGCGCATTGCCGCGCCAACCGCTGAGGCCCTCGGCGACGGAGTCCGGCTTCAGGTAGTCGGCGGACAGGCGGTCGTCGAGCGCGCCGGACGCGCCGAGGAGACGCGCGGCGAGCCGGCCGCCGAACAGCCGCAGCAGTCGCACGGCGAGGGGGCGTAGCTGGTCGGGCCAGCGTCGCCGGCCACCCCAGTCGTGCGTAGCCAACATGTCGGGTGCAAAGGGCAGCCGGATCGACAAGGTGACGAGCGCGCGGGCGATGCGCGCGCGGAACGGCGCATGCCGGGCCTCCTCGGCCAGCAGCATGTAGAGCGCTATGTAGCGCTGGTAGGCGTGGAAGTAGAACTTCAACCGCCAGGCCTGCCGGTCCTCGCTGCGCTCGTAGAGCCGTCGGCCGATCGCTGCCGCCTCGCGCCCCTTGTCGAGCAGTTCGCTGGTCTCGTGCGCCAACCAGACCTGGACCTGCACCATGTCGGGCGCATAGCGGGCGAACCCCTTCAGCGATCGGACCAGTTCGCTCCGGTCCTCGCCGGGGGAGCCGATCAACGCGTAGCACTTCACGCGGAGCCCGTGGCGCTGGCACAGGCGGATCGCTGCGACGATGCGTTCGTCTTCGAGGGGTTTGCCGAGGATCTTCTCGCGCATCCGGGGCGAGCCGCTCTCGACGCCCACCAGCACGTGTGAGCAGCCAGCCGCGGCGAGCTGCGCGATGAGGTCTTCGCGGATCTGGCCGATCACCAGGTTGCAGCCGAATTCCAGGCCGACCTCGTCACGGTAGCGGGCGAAGAACTCGCGGCGCCACGGCTCGGAGATCAGGAACATGTCGTCGTGGAAGTAGATGCCCCAGAGGTCGGGCATGCGGCGGCGGGCATCGTGGATCTCGGAGAAGATCCGGTCGACGGACTTGAAGCGCATATAGGTCGCCGGTCGCACGTCGTAGGCCTTGCGCAGCACCACGTGGGTGCAGAACTCGCAGGCCATCGGGCAGCCGCGGGAGGCGAGGACGGTGAGGATTCCGTCGCGCTCGTTGGCGTGCTCGGCGATCGGCAGCAGGTCGCGCGCGGGCAGGGGGCGTTCGTCGAGGTCCTGGACCAGGGGGCGCAACGCGGGTCGATGGCGGGTCGCGCCGTCCTGCGACCAGACGTTCGGCAGGCCGTGGGGCGAGCGGCCCGAGGCGAGGGCATCACAGAGATCGGGCAGGGCCGCGTCGAGTTCGCCGCGCACCACCAGGTCGACGCCGGGATGGTCGAGCAATGCGTCGGCATTGAGGGTCGCCCACAGGCCGGCGAAGGCGGTGCGGAGACCGGTGCCGGGACCGAGATCGGTCACGCCGAGGAAGGTGTCGGGGATGTCGTGCGCGTAGGCGGAGAAGTGCACCGAGGTGAGGAAGCAGAGCAGCGGTGGCGTGCCTGGTTCCTGGCGCTGTGCGTCGACCCAGCTCTTCAGATCGGCCGTGGTCTCACCAGGGCGGACCAGGCGCAACGCGGCGTCGTGCCCCCGGAGCCGTAGCTCGGCGACCGCGGCCGCGACACCCTCGTCGTAGAACCAAAGGTCGCCGTCGCGGCACATGTTGGTCGAGACGTAGAGGAACAGGACGCGCATCAGCAGGCCTCCTCGACGATCGGGAGAGCGGTGGGTGCGGGACGGGGGAATCGGAACACGCGGTCGGTCTGCCAACGGTCGCCACGGCAGGCGGCGGTGCGCGCGTAGTAGGTGGCGGCCGGCAACTCGGCGAGCAGGTTGGTCGGCGCCGGGACCGCGATCGCCGAGTCGAGGAAGCGGGTCAGGCAGTTGTCGAACAACGGCGAGCGGGCGAACTCGATCGCCCAGGCGTCGCAATGGGGTGGAGGTTCGAAGTGCTCCGGTAGTCCGACCTTCGCGGTCGCGAATGGATCGTGGCGCATGGGCAACAGACGTGCCGTCGCGCGATGGACCAGGGACTCCGTCCCGCGCGCGAGTCGACCGTGGTGGGTGACCTTGAACAACGACCGACCGGCGTCGCGTGCGATGTTCACGCGCTCCGGGATGCAGCGCGCGCTGCGTTCCATGTAGTGGACGATCCCGACGTCCGGGTGGATCTCGACGCGTGCGCCCCGCCGGTTGGCCCGCACGCACAGCTCGACGTCCTCACCGTACATCCAATAGCGCTCGTCGAAGCCGCCGAGCCGCTGGTAGAGCGCGCGCGAGGTACCGAGGCAGCCGCCCGATAGCGCCCGTACCCGCACCGCACCCGTGCGGCGGCGCAGCCGGTCGCGCGCCGACAGCAGGCGGTCCGGGCGAGCCGGATCCCAGCCGCGGACGAACCAGAGGTCGTGGACCTCGTCGAACAGTCGTACGCCGCGCAGCGGTGCATGGGCCAGCTCGCAGGCGTCGTCGGCGTAGTGACGCGGGCCCAGCAGGCCGCACTCCCCTCGCGCCTCGACCCGCGCCACGAACTCCGCAAACTGGCCGCGCGGCCAACTGGTGTCGGGATTCACGAACACCACGTACGGCGCCGAGCCATGCTGCACCGCCAGGTTGCAGGCGCGCGCGAAGCCGAGGTTCTGGTCGGCGCGAAGCAGGGTCGCGTCGCCCGGCAGCACGGTACGCAGCGCTTCGTGGGCCGCGTCGTCGACCGAGTTGTCGACCACCGTGAGCTCGACCCGGTCCCAGGCCTCGGCGTCTTCCCGCGCCGAAGCGAGGCTTCGGCCCAGCCACGCGGCGGCGTGGAAGTCGACCATCACCAGCTGGATCCTCGCGTTCCTCCGCACCTCACGAATCTACCGGCCCGGTCGGAGTCTTGGAATCGGCTCGGTGCCGCTTCGCCCACGACGGGATCCCGATGGTCTGTCCGCGAACCGACGCGGTCAGGCGGCTGCTCGGCGCCTACAGTCTCGTCGATGTCGATGCGCGTGTTCCCGGTCGTCCAGACGCTGTTGATCCTCGTGCTGCTCGTGGTCTGCGCGATCCAACTGGGGATCGCCAATACCAGCCGAAAGCGGATCAAGCAGCTCACCGCTCAGCAGCAGTGGTTGCTGCAGCGCGTCGAGGAGGTGGAGGGTTGGTTGTCCACCCCGGAGATGGAGGGCGTCGAGGCGGTGGATATCGACGGCCAATGGGTGAAGACCATGGCCTACGCACTTGTCGACGACCCCGATATCGAGCGCTTCTCCACGGTGCATTTCGCCCGGACGACCGAACCGCCGCATCCGGAGTACAGCGTCTTCGATCCACTCGAGGGTCCGGTGCCGTTCCATCCCTACCAATGGAGCCGCAACCTGCTGGCCGCCGTGCAGCGCGGCCAATCCGTCGATGCCCTGCTGGCGGAGGTCGATGCGCATACCGTCCGGTACCGCGGCGCCGACTTCTTCGAGCATCCGTTCCGCTTCACCCTGCCGCTGATCCCTGTCGAGGGTGAGCCCAGCTACGCGTTGGAGGCACCCTGGTTCAGCGGCCTCGCGCAGGGCTACGTGCTCGGCGCGTTGGTCGAACTCGCGCGCAGCACCGGCGAGCCGGCGCACCGCGAGCGCGCGGCCCGTGCCTTCGAGAGCTTCCTGTGCCTGCGAGGCGAACCAGGCCAAGCGGAGCCCTGGGTGTCGTTCGTCGACGAGTACGACTACCTGTGGTTCGAGGAGTACGCGCAGGCTCGCGATCCCCAGCCGCGCGTGATCAATGGCCATATCGGCGCGCTCGAAGGCCTCCATGCCTACCACCGCTTCACCGGCGACGAGCGCGCGGCCACCTTGCTCCGCTGCGGCGCCACCACGATCCATCGCTACGCCGGCGACTTCCGGCGGCCGGGTGAGACGCTGCGCTATTGCCTCGGGTTGCCGGATGGGCACGACTACGGGCCGGTCCGGGCGATCCTCCAGCAGGAGTGGCTGCATGCCCTGACGGGTGAAGAGTTCTTCGGGCGGATGGCCCGGCTGTTCCGGGTGGATATGCGGTTGCGGGATGGGTGACGATGGGGGTGCGGCGCTGGCGTGCCGCGCGATCCATGCGACGACTTGCGAATGCACTCGGGCTCATGTCGCGGCCCTCCGCCGACGAACGGTCTCGGGGGACGGAGACCGGTGATCTCCTGCGTAGCTGTCTGGCCCAGTGGCTTCTCTGCTGTTCTTGCCTCGCGCCCGCCCTCGGGCAGGAGCGGCTGCCAGAGCCCGTGCTGACGGCGCCGCAACGGGCCTGGCTCACCGAGCGGCTCGGAATCCCGCTCGACCAACACCTCCTCACCGGAGAAGGAGACGGCTTCTCTACCGACGCCTCGGCATGGTTCTGGGACCACGGTGAGGCCCGACCCGAGGACGTCCGCTTCGGTTGCCTGCTGCGCCGTGCCCGGCTCGAGGCCCTGCGCAGTGACGACCCGGCCCTCCGGATCGCCGTCGCCCGGGACCTGGTCGAGACTCCGTTGCTGCACCGCGACGTGCGGCTGGTCACCCGGATCCTGTTGCCCGAGACCGTGCGGGTCGGCAGCGGCATCGAGGCGGACGGGCTCAACAGCTGCATGGACGGCGACACGCTGGCCGAGGCGATCGGCCTGCTGCCGCAGACCACCCGGCCGATGGAGTTCCTTTCGATGCTCCACCGGAGCCTCACCACGCGGCACGTGCCGCTGATGCAGGAGGCGTCGAGGGACCCGCGCGTGGTGATCGAGGACGACGGGCCGGAGTGGACGGCGCCGCTGCTGTGTGCCATGCCGCTGGCGTACGCGGATGCTCCCTGGCGGCGGAGTGCCGCGCGGTTCCTGCTCGACGAGGGGCGGCTTCGGCCCACGGTCGTCGCAAGGAGCGTGGAGCCGAGATCCGTTGGGGGTGGACTGTCGGTCGGGTTGGTCGCGACCCTGACGGACTCGGGCGTGCTCGGTTCGTTGGGTGACTGGGGTCAGTTCGAGGGTCTGGCCTGCTGGCTGCTGCAGGAGCGGGCGGGCGCACTCGACGTCGATGTCGCGCGGGTCCTGCTGGCAGCGGACCGTGAGGGGGCGGCCGAGCCCAAGGCTCGTCGTCTCGCCATGCGGATCCTCGCGGATGCCGGGCACCGGCCCTTGCTCGCGGCGCACACCGAGGATCCCGATCCGGTCGCGCGGACCCTCGCACAGTTGGGGCTGGCGAAGTCGGGAGACGCTGCGGCGCTCGCTCGGTTGCAGGAGCTCGGGCCGTCGTGGGCTCTGGCCGAAGCCGATCCGCGGTCGTGGGCCGAGCGCACGGTCGGTCGTGCGGCTGGCGACGAGGCCCTTCTGGTTCCGACGGTCGAGGACTCCTTCGACCAGATGCTCCGACTGCCGTTCGCGCGATTGGGCGCCGAACTCGCCGGCCAGGCCGTGGCACAGTGTCTCCCTGCCGCGCGCCTCCTCGAACTCGCGGAATCGTTCCCGGAGGCGCGGACGGGAGCATTGGCCGATACCGCGTTCGAACGGCTGGAGGAGATGGAGCCGGAGTGGGCCGCGTTCGCGTTACAGGGCTCCGAAGATTGGTTCTCGGCTCCCGATCTCGACCTGCTCGAGCTCCGCGACAGGCCCCGACTGGTGCGGCTGTTACGCCGCTGGGCGCAGGTGGGTTGCGATCAGCTCCGGCAGCTTGCGTGCCGTCGCCTCCTCGAACTCGGCGATCCGGGTTCGGCGGCGATGCTGGTCGGGTTCGTTCGCGAGCGTGCCGGCGACGTCGATCTGTACTCGCGCTCGAACGGTGTCACACCCTGGGACCGCTCACCGTGGATGCTGCTGACCCGCAGCGAGGCACCCGCGGTGCGGGAGTTCCTCGGCGAGTTGGCGCGTGCCGATCTGCGCGGCGACGACTCTCCCGCACCGTCGGTCTGGCCCGCGATCGCGCGGCTCGGCGGACTGAGCGAGCGCGATGCTTCGCTCTGGTTGTCGGAGTTCTCTCCGCACGACGATTGGGACGGACGGCAGCTGCCGGAGTCGTGCTTCGACCTGCTGCTGCAGTTCCGCGCCGTCGACGCCTTCGTCGAGTGGCTCGAGACGATGCCGGACTCGCGGGGCTTCACCGAGCCCTTCGGGTCCGGTCGGCTCGAGGTTCCCCCGCTGCGCCTGCGTGACCCGCGGATCCTGGAGGTCGCGCGGGCTCGCTACGACCGCGGGCAGGGGGTGAGCGCCTTCGTGCTCGCGAGCCTCGATCCCGATCGCTGGGCGCGGGAGGTGGACAGCGCGCTGCATGCAGGGTGGTACGGCTACTTCAACGGGATCAACGAGAACCCGACCAACGACCTCGACCTGTTCCTGGGCGTGGAGCGGCTCGATGGGTTGCTGGATCTCACCGAGAGCAACTACTGCTTGTTCGCGGTGGTGAATGGACTGGTCGATGAGCTCGTCGATCCCGTGCTCGGGGTTCGGGGAGGGAGTGAGAGTCGGGATCTGCCGCTGCGTCGGGCGCGGCTGCGTGCGCTGCTGCCGCGGTTGCGCTGGAGTTCGCTGGTGGAGCGGTTGGTGGTGATGCCGGGGTGAGGGGCTTCGCGCTGGCGCTGGCTGTCCGCCTTGGTGCCAGGCACTGGGGCCGGACAGGTTCGGGGACGCAGTGCTGGGTGCCCGGCCTGTCGCAGTCTGTGCCAGGCACTGCAGCCAACACAACGGCAAGGCCGACAACGGCGGATGGGGGCAGCCGGCCGTTGTGTCAGCCGCAGTGCCAGGCACCTACAGCGACAGGTGCGTGTCGCTGTCCGCCTTGGTGCCAGGCACCTGGGCGGACACGTTCGGGCTCGCTCAGAGGTTCTGGAACTCCGGGGCGTAGCGGACGAGGCCGGAGGCCTCGCCCAGCGCGGAGGTGACGAGTTCCTGGGCCATGAAGACCTCGCGGGGCACGTCGTACTCGCAGTGCAGGCCGAAGGTGTCGGCGGGCTGGAAGCCGAAGCGCGGGTAGTACTCGGGGTGGCCGAGGACGACGCACGCGATGGCTCCGTGGGCGTGGCAGGCGAGGAGGCCGCGCCGCACGAGTTCCGAGCCGATGCCGGTGCGTTGGTGCTCCGGAAGGACCGCCATGGGCGCGAGGCCGAGCACGCTGCCGGGTGTGCAGCCGGCGACCTGCACGCGGCTGAACAGGATGTGGCCGACGATCGGGCTCGGAAGAACGCCCGGCAGTTCCGCCACCAGGGACACCACCGCCTGGCCGGTGCCGTGGAGCGCGGCGACCAGCCGGGCTTCGGCGGGGTTGCCGAACGCGGCCTCGTGGAGGTGGGCCAGGGCGGCGTCGTCGGGGCGGCGGCGGGGGCGGATCCTGGGGCCGGGCTCCTTCATCGCGGGCACGCTAACCCTCGGACTTCCCTGGAAGAACCGCCAAACCGTCCCCGTCCCAGGCTCGCTCGCGCCCTCCGGCCGGGCTAAGCTGCGCCCGCTCCTGGAGCAACCGACCATGACCCGAGCCCGCCGTCTGCTGCCGTTCGCCGCCCTGGCCCTCGTCTGTCTGACGAGTTCTTGCGCGACCAACCACCTGATCGAGTGGAGCGCCGACCGGGCGAGCTTCTACGGCAAGCCGACCGAGCAGAAGTCGATCTTCGTGCGCTCCGCCGGCACCGTGGTGGCCTTCCCGTTGGCGATCGTCTGGGACGTGGTGACCTTTCCGTTCCAGTGGGTTTGGGATGCCTATCCGTACGGGGAACAGCTGGTGCCCTCCGACTACCAGTCGAAGAACTGAGCTGGCGAAGAACTGAGCTGGCCCAGAACCGAGCTGGGCAAGTACCGAGCGGGCGCCGATCTCCGGCTAACCTGCGGCTCGTCGGATCCGTAGCTCGCGGATCCTCCGAAGGAAGCCGCATGACTCGCCCCCTCTTCGCCGTCGCCCGGCAGACGGCCGCGCACCTCGCCCTCGCGGGCATGGTCGCCGCAGGCCTCGCCGCGCAGTCCGCCCCGTCTCCCTCCGCTTCCGGCACCACCAAGCCGCTCCAGGTCGAAGACCTGCTGCACTGGGAACGGGTCGGGGATCCGCGGCCGTCGCCCGACGGCTCGCAGTTCGCCTACGTCCGCACCTGGATCGATCGGGTCGCCGACCGGACGCGGACCGAGATCTGGTTGGCCCGCGCCGACGGCTCGCGCGCCCGGCCGCTGGTGCAGGGCAGCTCGCCGCGCTGGTCGCCTGACGGCGAGCGGTTGGCCTACCTGGCCGAGGGGGAGCCGCGCGGCAGCCAACTCCACGTGATGTGGATGGACACCCGCGAGAGCGTGCAGGTCACGCGGGTCGACGAGTCGCCGGGGAACATCGCGTGGTCGCCCGATGGCAGCTCGCTGGCGTTCACGATGCAGGTGCCCGAGCGCGACGGGTTGACGATCGACATGCCCAAGCCGCCGAAGGGTGCGGAGTGGGCGCCCGAGCCGAAGGTCATCACCCGGCTCAGCTACCGCCGCGACCGGCAGGGCTACCGGCCGGCCGGCTTCCAGCACCTGTTCGTGGTCTCGGCGGAGGGCGGCACGCCGCGGCAGGTGACCAGCGGCGACTACGACCACGGTGATCCCGACTGGCTGCCCGACGGCTCGGCGTTGGTGTTCGCCGGGCTGCGCGAAGACGACGCCGACTGGCAGGTCGGGCAGTCGAACCTCTACAAGGTCGACGTCGCGAGCGGTGCGATCACCGCGCTCACCGAACTCGACGGCGGCGAGTGGGGGCCGAAGGTGGCACCGGATGGCCGGCATGTGGCCTTTCTCCGGACGCCGGCCGAGCGCACCACCTACGAGCCCGGTCGGCTGGCGATGCTCGACCTCCAGACCGGCTCGATCGAGCCGCTCGCCGAGGGCCTCGACCGCCGGGTGCGAAGCCACCTGTTCTCGCCCCGCAATGGCCGGCTCTACGTGGAGATCGAGAACGAGGGTGCGTTGGTCGTCGGCCGCGTCAGCCGCCTCGACGGCGAGTTCACGCCGTGGAGCGAGCTGCAGGGCGGGCAGTTCGGTCTGTCGTCGGTCGGTGTGGATGCGAGCGGCAACGAGGTGCTGTGGGGCGTGCACACCGACGCCGCCCACCCGCGCGATATCGCGCGCTTCAGCGAGGCGAAGGGGCTCGAGCGGCTGACCCGTGTGAACGCCGATCTGCTCGAAGGGCGCGCCCTCGGCGACGTCCGCGAGCTCCGCGTGCCGTCACCTGCCGACGGTCTGGAGATCCAGTGCTGGCTGGTCACTCCGCCCGACTTCGACCGCTCGAAGCGCTACCCGCTGATCCTGCAGATCCACGGCGGGCCCCACGCGATGTATGGCGCCGACTTCAGCGCCGAGCGCCAGATCCACGCGGGTGCCGGCTACTGCGTGCTCTACTGCAACCCGCGCGGTTCGACCGGCTATGGCCAGGACTTCGGCAACGGCATCCAGAATGCCTATCCGGGCAAGGACTACGACGACCTGATGGGCTGCGTCGACCGCGTGCTCGAAGAGGGCTTCGTGGATCCCGAGCGGCTGTTCGTCTACGGCGGCAGCGGCGGCGGCGTGCTGACCTGCTGGATCATCGGCATGACCCAGCGGTTCCGCGCCGCGGTGTCGATGTTCCCGGTCACCAACTGGGTGAGCTTCGTGGGCACGACCGACGGGCCGTACTGGTACACCAACTTCAAGAGCCTGCCCTGGGAAGACCCCCGCGAGCATTGGGAGCGCTCGCCGCTGCGGCTGGTCGGCAACGTGACGACGCCGACGATGATGCTCACCGGTGAGCTCGACCTGCGCACGCCGATGAGCCAGACCGAGGAGTACTACCAGGCGCTGAAGCTGCGCAAGGTCGACTCGGTGATGGTGCGGGTGCCGGACGAGTACCACGGTGCCGCGGGACGTCGGCCGACCAACCTGCTGCGCCGCATCCTCTACGTGCAGAAGTGGTTCGTGGAGCACGACGTGAAGGTCGACGGGGAGCAGGCCGGTGCTACGGAGACGACGACCGTCGATCCGACCGTGACCGGCACCACCATTCCCGGCGGCGCCCCCGAGGTGCCGCCCGGTCGCCAGACCACCTGGACCGGAGTCCTCGACGAGCAGACCTTCGCGGCCCTGCACGAGCTGCGCGCCGACGCCGCGCCGCCGCTGCACGGCAGCGACTTCGACCTCGGTGGCACCACGGCCTACCTGAGCATGCCCGAGGGGCCGGGCCCGCACCCCGGCGTGGTGGTGATTCACGAGTGGTGGGGGCTCAACGACCACATCCGCCACTGGGCCGACCGGTTGGCCGCCGACGGCTACGCGGCGATCGCGGTCGACCTGTACCGCGGGGCGGTGGCGACGACCCGCGAGGAGGCCGCGGAGGCGATGCGCAACGTCGATCCGGGCCAGGCCCGCGAGACCCTGGCGCTGGCGCACCGGGTGTTGGCGCGCCATCCGTCGATCCGTGCCAAGAAGCGCGGCGTGATCGGTTGGTGCTTCGGTGGCGGTTGGTCGCTGCAGCATGCGCTGCACACGCCCGACCTGGATGCCTGCGTGATCTACTACGGCCGGCTCGAGACCGACACCGCGCAGTTCACCGACCTGCGGGCGCCGATCCTCGGCGTGTTCGGCCAGCGCGACCGTGGCATCCCGCCGAGCGCGGTGGAGGCGTTCGAACAGGCCTACCAGGCGGCGGACCATCAGTCGCCGGGGCTGACGATCCAGATGTACGACGCCGAGCACGCGTTCGCGAACCCGTCGAGCGCGCGCTACGACGCGGCGAGTGCCGAGGATGCCTGGGAGAAGGTGCGGGCGTTCTTCGCGAAGCACCTGAAGCAGTGACGGAGGTGAGGGATCGGTCGCCGCGCCCGCTACCTTGGCGGGCATGTCCTCCCTCGCACTCCGATCGACGGCGCTGGTGCTGCTCGCCGTCGCGACGCTGACCGCGCCGCTCCGCCCGCAGGATGCCGCGGCGCCCGCTCGCCGCCCCAACATCCTGTTCCTGTTCGCCGACGACCAGCGCAGCGATTCGATCGGCGCCTACGGCAGCGAGCACGCCAAGACCCCGCACATCGATGCGCTGGCGGCGCGGGGCTTCGTGTTCACGCAGAACCACTGCATGGGGTCGCGGCACGGTGCGGTCTGCGCGCCGTCGCGGGCGATGATGCTCAGCGGTCGGACCCTGCACCGGGTGAGCGACGACCTGCGCGCCGGACCCGAGGGCGCGCGCGTCGACGTCGAGACCTGGCCGCAGCGGTTCCGCGCCGCCGGCTACCGGACCTTCGGCACCGGCAAGTGGCACAACGGCCGGGCCGGCTTCGAGCGCAGCTTCGACGAGGGGCGCGCCGTGATGTTCGGCGGCATGAGCGACCACAACGCGGTGCCGATCGTCGACATGGACAGCGAGGGCCGCGGCTTCACGCCGGTGCGGTCCGGGGAGAAGCACTCCAGCGAGCTGTTCGCCGACGCCGCGATCGAGTTCCTCGAGCGGCACGCGGAGCTGATCGGCGGCGAGCCGTTCGTCTGCTACACCGCGTTCACAGCACCGCACGACCCGCGCGATGCGCCGGTGGAGTACCGCCAGGCCTGGGCCTTCCAGCGGCCGCCGTTGCCGGCCAACTTCCGCGGCCAGCACGGCTGGATGATCGACGAGGGCACGCTGACCCTGCGCGACGAGGTGCTGGCGGCGTGGCCGCGGAATCCCGAGGTGGTGCAGAACCAGCTCGGTGAGTACTACGCGCTGATCGAGCACCTCGACTTCCAGGTGGGGCGCATCCTGTCGACCCTCGACCGGCTCGGGCTGACCGACGACACGCTGGTGGTCTACTCCGCCGACCATGGCCTCGCGCTGGGCAGCCACGGCTTGCTCGGCAAGCAGAGCCTCTACCAGCACTCGATGGGTTGTCCGCTGATCTTCGCGGGGCCGGAGATCCCGGTCGGCGGCAAGTCCGACGCACTGACCTACCTGTTCGACATCCCGGCCACGCTGTGCCGGGCGGCGGACGGCGTGCGCGTGCCGCAGGGCATCGAAGGCGTCGATCTCGGCCCGATCATGCGTGGCATCGTGAAGGGCGCGCGGAGCTCGTTGTTCACGCTCTACAAGGACAACATGCGCGCGGTCCGCGACCAGCGCTTCAAGCTGATTCGCTTCACCCGGACCGGCAAGACCCTGCTGTTCGACCTCGAGAACGATCCGGACGAGCTCCACGACCTGGCCGGTGATCCGGCGCACGCCGCGAACATCGAGCGGCTGCTGAACGAGCTGCGCGGCTGGCAGGAGAGCACCGGCGACACCCAGGAGCTGTGGCCGACCGATCCCCTGCCGATGACGATCGACCTCAGCGGCCGCGCGCGGACCCCCGACCGTTGGCAGCCGGAGTGGATCGTCGAGAAGTACTTTCGAGGGGGTTAACAACTCGACCCGGCCGAGATGTCAAGGGGGTTAACAACTCGGCCGGGTCGAGATGTTAACCCCCCCGATTGGTCGGGAGGGGGGTGGTCGGAAGGGGAGCGGTGGGGCGCGGTGGGCGCGACGAGGCACCCGCGCGGAGATCGAGCGCGAAGTCGTCGGGCAGCTTCGGCGAACCGTCGGCGGTGAACAGGCCCCAGTGCGGGCCGACCGTGCCCTCGTCGCCGGCCTTCCACGCCTCGTCCCAGAGCTCGAAGACGAAGTACTCCTGCTCCGTTTTGCGCAGCGCCGGCAGCACGTCGCCGAGGTAGTGGGCCATGCCCTCGCGCGACGGCACCGCACCGCCCTTCGTGTCGCCCGCGGTCGGCCAGCCGAACTCGCCGAGCACCACCCGCTTGCCGCGGGCCGCGCGCCGCACCTCGGCGAGCTTGTCGAGGGTGTGCTGCGCGGCGCGCTCGGCCGGCACGCCGTCCCAGTAGGGATGGATGTGGACCGTCACCACGTCGACCGCCTTGACCAGCTTCGGGTGCGCGAGCCACACCGCCCACGGCTCGGCGGTGGTGACCGGTTGCTCGACCCCGGCCTTCACCTGGTCGATGCGTCGGATCAACACGGCTTCGGGGAGGTCGTCGCGCAGCAGCACCTCGTTGCCGACCAGCACCGCCTCCACGGCTTCGGGGTGGCGTTGCGCAGTGCGGATCAGCAGCTCGCACTCGCGGTCGTTGGCGGCGCGGTCGCGGCCGAGCCACGCGCCGGGCCAGCAGCGCAGGTCGTGCTCCTCGCAGAGTTCGGGCACCTGCCAGCCGCCGCCGCCCATGCCGTAGGTGCGGATCCTGCCGGTGATGCGTGCCGCGGTCGCGACGTCTTCGGCGAGCGTCGAGGGCAGCGGGGCGAGGGCGCCGGGGGCTTCACCGGGGCGGAAGGGTCCGAAGCAGGCGCCGTGCAGCGGGCGATCCTGGGCCGGCACGGCGGACAGCAAGGCGGGCAGGGCGACGAGCAGGACGACGAGCGGGGCGCGGAGTCTCGGCATCGGCGCATCTTCGGCCGAGTCCGGGCGGAGACCAGTCCCGGATCGGTTCTGGGGGGCGCTGCGACGGGACAGACTTGGGGCATGGTCTCCTCGACGCAGCGGTGCCGCCGGGGTCATCCTGCGCGTGGGATGCGCCCGCCGCGGAATGCCCCGCGGTCCCTGCCGTGAAACCAGACCCGATGACCTTGCTTCTATCCCGTTCTGCGGCGGCCCTCGCGCTGGCCGTTCTCGTCGCGCCGCTCGCCGCCCAGCGCGGCACCCCACTGATCTCCGACTGCCACGACTTCACCGCCATCGACCAGGAGATGCAGCGCTGCGTCGCGCAGGTCGCACGCCGCGGCGCCAACCTGTCGATCGGTCGTCGTGGCGAGCTGCTGCTCGAGCGCAGCTACGGCGGCTTCGACGTCCCGACGCAGGTGCCGATCGCGTCGGCAACCAAGTGGCTGTCGGGTGCCGTGATCATGGCGCTGGTCGACGACGGCGTGCTCGACCTCGACGCGCCGGTGTCGCAGTACCTGCCCGAGTTCACCGGCCTGAAGGGCACGATGACCGTGCGGCAGATGTTCTCGCACACCTCGGGCCTGCCGGGTGACGACCCGGTGATCGGCGACGACACGATCACGCTGGCGCAGGCGGTGTCCTACATCGCCGCCAACGTGCCGCTGCGCGTCGCCCCCGGCACCGACTTCTTCTACGGTGGCGTGTCGATGCACGTCGCCGGCCGCGTCGCCGAGGTGGTGTCCGGCATGGGCTGGAACGACCTGTTCGCGGCGCGCATCGCCACGCCGTTGGGCATGACCGGCACCGACTACGCCGGGCTCGGCAACGGCAACAACCCGCGGATCGCCGGCGGGGCCCAGAGCACGCTGCGCGACTACGCGCGCTTCGTCGAGATGCTGGAGAACGGCGGCGTGTTCCGTGGCCGTCGGGTGCTGAGCCGGCAGGCGGTGGCGACCATGCTGCACGACCAGACCGGCGGAGTGCCGGTGACCTCGATCCCGCCCGGCTACGACGGTGAGTTCCGCGGCTACGGCATCGGCTGCTGGATGGAGCGGGTCGATGCGCAGGGCGCGTCGCTGGAAGTCGTGTCGCCTGGGGCTTTCGGCTTCACCGGCTTCGTCGATCTCGAGCGCGGCACCCACGGCGTGTTCATGGTGCAGAGCCTCAACCAGCTCACCGACGCCTACCAGGATCGGGTCCGCGAGCTGACCGCGGCCGAGCTGCGCTACCTGGGCGTCGAGTGCTACGGCAACGCCACCGCGGGCTGCAACGGCACGCTGCGGGTCCGCACCAACACCGCGCCGCTCGCTGGCGAGGCGACGTTCGCCGTCAGCTGTGAGAACGCGCCGCCCCTGGCGTTCGGCGTGTTCCTGCTGGCTCCTTCCGCGGCGCTGCCGCCGACGCCGATCCTCGGCATCGACATACACGTGACCCTGGGTCCCGTGACCCTGGATCCCACGGTGCGCGCCAATCTGCTCGGCCGCGCGACGGTGCCGGTGCCGCTGACCCAGGTCGCCGCGGGTTCGCTGGCCTTCGCGCAGTTCGTGTTCCTGCCGACCGCGGGCTGCCCGGCGCCCACGGACCTGGTCGCGAGCCACGGGCTGAGTCTGCGGGTGCGCTGAGCCGGGGCGCCGCCCCGCGGCCTCGGCCCAAAAAAACCCGGCACGGCCGCGCGTCGCGCGACGCTTCTGCGCGTGATGGGGGAGACGGAGTCGCCACCCCGTCGACACTCAGAAGGAAAGTCCTGATGCAACGCTACTGCCTCCACGGCCTCGGCCTCTCGTTCGTCGTCTGCCTGCTTTTCTGCGTCGCCGCCTGCGGTGGCGGCGGATCGAATCCGGGGCCTGCCCCGGCTCTCGACCCCAACGGACAGGCACCCGACTTCCAGGGCACGTTCGCGGTGACCGCCCGCTTCGTCGAGGCCTCGGGGAGCTGTTCCGATGTCCTGGGCGAGCAGGTGTCGGGAGCGCTGACGTTCACCCGGACCTCGAGCGGCTACTCGGTCTACGACGGCGATGTGACCCTGCCGATGGTCATCTCCGGCAACTACGGCACCTTCTCCTACGCGGCGCTCGGCATCACCCAGGTCTGGCGGGTTACCGTGTACGCCAACGGCTCGCGGCTCTACGGCGAGATCCAGGTCAGCGGCCCGCAAGGTTGTCAGGCGCGGGCTCTCGCCGACGGGACCCGCACCTCGGCCGCGATGGCCGGGGACGGTCACGGTGCGGGCCGGGTCCTAGAGGCCATCGACCTCGGCGACCACGGCAGTGAGTGCCAACCTGTGCAGGTCTTCTTCGTGCCGCCGCAGCCGCGACACGGCGACGAGCCGGGACTGCTCGACCGGCTGGCCCAGCAGCGGTGACTCGCCCGCCGCGGGCCCGGCCCCTCCCGGTCAGCTCTCCAGGTGCTCCTCCGCCGCGCGGTCGGGGTTGGGCAATCCCTCGCCGCTCCGCGCGCGCTCCAGCAGCTCCTCCAGGGCCTCGACGGCATCGGCCCGAGAGGCGTCGCGGGCGTCGGGGTCGTCGGTCCGGCTCCATTCCCGGCAGGCGTCGATCAGCTGGGCGAGCAGGCGGGTGGGGTCGTTGTCCATCGGACGTCCTGTATGGTGCGAGCTGTCGGAGAGCACCCAGGCGGAATGCCTTGGCGCGGTCCAAACGTCTCGGTGCTGGGACGAATTTGGGGCGAGCTGCCGCCAGCGGCGCGGGCCGCGGTCGCAGACACTGCTCTCTCCCTGCCATTCCGGTCCCCGATCGGGGTCCCCGAGCGAGCAATCATCACATGAAGTTCCCTCTCCTCGTTGCCGCTGGCGCCCTCGCCGCGGCTCTCCTTCCGGTCCAGTCCAACGCTCAGGTCGTCTACACACTGAGCACCGCCGACGTGGTCGGCGTGAACGCCAACCGCCAGACCGACCTCGCGCGCGGCGGCACGGTCATCGATCCGGGTCTGCGTCTGTCGGCGACCGACGGTGACGCTGCGGCCTCGGGCTCCGCTGCGGCGCGGGTCGCGATGCGCACCCCTGCCGGCCCCGCGATCGGCGGCATGTTCTCGGTCCGCGGTCTCGCGGGTGACGGCAACGTGGTCGGCACGCTGACGGGCAATCCGCCGGCGGCGGGCGCGCAGACCTACGAGCTGTCGTTCGCGGCACGTCGAGCGGTCAGCGGTCGGGTGATCGTGCTGTTCAACGGCGCTGCCAACAACGCCCGCGCCGGCGCCAGCGTCCGCATCGGTCGCGTCTCCAAGAGCTTCTCCGCCGACGGCAACGCCCAGCGCGATGCCTTCGACAACGTCACCGTCGACTCGAGCGGCCTGACGGTCGCCGTGTCGATCGGCGGCAGCGCCGCGGCTCGCGGTGCCCGCGCCGGCTACCAGGCCGAGCTGCGCGTGCTGTTCGTCGCCAGCGACAACGGCGGCGGCGGCTGCACCGTCACCGGTGGCACCCGCAGCTGCGACGCCGGTGGCGTGCTCCGCGGCACCGCCGACGACAGCGGCCGTCAGCCGGTCGTGAACCTCGGCCTGGCCGGTGCCCTGCCGAACGCGATCGGCATCACCCTGGTGTCGCCCGCCGACCGCACCTTCGAGATCGGCAACACCGGCTGCATCTTCTTCCTGCACCCGATCACCGCGACGACGTTCCAGACCGACGACAACGGCAACGCCCGCAGCCAGCTGACCTTCCCGCGGATCCGCGGCGGCAGCTTCGCGGTGCTGCAGGGCACCATCCAGGTCAGCCCGCGCGGTGCGCGCATCGCCACCAGCAACTCGCTGGTCGTCGACTGCAACTGACCGTTCGACTGTAGCGCCCTCTTCCTGGTCGGAGTTTTCCAACTGGTGCCTGGCACCGGTTGGAAAACTCCGGACGCAGTCGATCAGCGCAGCAGCAGCGCGCGCGCCAGCTCCAGCGGCGCGACCGGCCAGCGGGCGATGCGGCCGTCGACGGTGCCGGTGACGATCCATCGGCCGGATTCGTCGAACGCCGCGGCCAAGATCGCCGCGCCGGTGCGGACCTCGGCGTGCAATGCCGCGTGCTCGAGGTCCCAGATGCGCAGCAGACCATCGCAGCCGGCCGATGCCGCCAGGCGACCGTCGGGGGTCACGCAGACCGCGGTGATCCGGTTGCCGTGCGCGGACTGGCCGCCGACCTCGAGCGGCACCAGCGTCGCGCCTTCGACCAACGACAGCCGCCCGAACGAGTAGTCGGCGCAGACCAGTCGGTCGGCGGCGCCGGGTGCCGCTGTCTCGGGGACCACCGCCATCGGTCCGCCGAAGCGGTCGACCACGATCTCGCGCGCGGGGCTCCGTGCATCGAAGCCGTTCGCCGCGGCGGACCAGTGCACCAGCTTGTTGTTCACCAGCGACGCGTGGAGGGTCGTGCCCGACGCTCCCCACGACAGCGCGCGGACCTGGTGGATCGGGATCGTCCGCCAGTCGGCGAGTTCCTCCGAGAGATAGCGCGACGCCACCAGCGCACCGCTGCGCGGATCCCAGAGCCGAACCTCCCGGTCGGCGCTGCCGGCGGCGAGCAGGTGGCCATCCGGGGCGCGCGCCAACGTGAAGACCGGTGCCGACCCGTCCCCGAACGACCGAACGGGTTCCGGGTGGTCGAGGCTCCAGATCCGGATCCGTCCATCGGTGCCGGCGGTCGCGAGCGTTCCGGCGTCCGCCTCGACCTCCGGACCGATCTCTACTGCGGCCAGCGTGCCGGATCGCGCGTCGAAGCTCGCCAACCTGCGACCGTCGTGGGCATCCCACACCAACACCGCGCCGTCTCCGGACGACCAGGCGAACAGCCGATGGCCGTCCTTCGAGTAGTTCAGGCCGTCCGGTGCTCCGGTGGTGCAGTGCAGCACCAGTCGCGGAGCCGCCTCGTGCGGGCTCCACACCCGTACCGTCCGGTCGGCGCCTGCGCTGGCCCACTCGTCGTGGCCGGGGCGTTGCGCCAGGGCCTGGACTGCATCGGGGTGGCCGTCGAACTCCGGCGCGTGCGGACGGAGCACCGAGTGCCAGGCGGTGACCCGATCGAGATCCGACGTGAGGACCAGATCGGTGTTCGGGATCCACGCGAGGTGACGCACCGCGAGCAGGTTCTGCTTGAGGCTGCGTTCGATCCGCCAGGCGCGGGCGTCGATGATCGACACCGTGCCGTCGCGGTGGACCGCTGCCAGTCGCCGGCCGTCGGACGAGAACGCTGCGGCGCCCCAGGTGCGCAGCGAGGCGTTGGGGATCCGCTGGCGGACGACGGGTTGCGCTGCCCGCCATTCCCACAGCGCCGTGCCACGATCGACCGGCACCAGCAGCAGGTCGCCTTCTGGATCGAAGCCCACCCAGTGGACCTCCTGGTCGGCGTCCCAGCGGAACACGGGCTGGTCCCGATCGATGGCGCGGACGACGACCCGACCGGCGTTGCCGGCCAGAGCGAAGTGCGTGCCATCCGGATGCCAGGCCGCCGAGAGGATCGGTTGGTCCAGGCCATCGGCACGACGGGGGGGCGAGTCGTCGAGGAGGTCCACGACGTGGACGACGTCGGCGGCGTCGGGATCCGGCGACGTGCTGTGCGAGAGCGCGAGAAGTCGTCCACCGCCGGGCGCGAAGCGGAACGTCCGCACCGCACCGGCGTCGGGTAGTGCGATCTGACGCGACTGCTCCTGAGTGCCGTCGGTCGGCAGTGAAAGCAGGCTCAGGCCGTCGTCGCCACCGACCGCCATGGCCGTGCCGTCGGGCGTGACCGAGAGTCCACGGACGGGCCCGTCGCCGGGTTCCCGCAGGCGTCGCAGCACCCGCAGGTCGTCGGTCGCGGTGGCGAGTAGCGTGCCGTCCTCCGCGCCGACCCATAGCTCGTCGGCGCCGCGGAAGGCCAGCGCGAGGACGCGCGAGTCGACCAGCTTCGCGTTGGCCCGGACTGCGCCCGACGGGGCGTCGAGCAATTCCACCCGCCCACCCTCGTGGGCGATCGCCACCCACCCGCCGTCGGCCGAGACCGCGGGGTCGATCGCCACGGTCATCGCCGGGGGGCGGTCCCGGACCCGCTCCCAGGCCCGGTTGCAGTGGGTCAGGACCTCGAGCATCGCGCTGCGGAGACTGGCGGCGGGCGAACGATCCATCGCGTCGACCAGGTCGCTCAATGCCGACATCGCCTCGGACTCGCCCAGCGCAGCGGTCCGTGAGCGGTGCAGCGCCGAGGCAACCCGCTCTCGGGTGCTGAGCACCGCCACCGACACCGATAGCACCGCGACCAGCAGCAGCAGGCTCGCCGCGCTGACCGCCAGGGTCGGGTGGCGGCGGATCCCGCGCAGCGCCCGCTCGCTCCATGGTGCCAGTCGAGCCTGCACCGCCTGCCCGGAGCGGGCTCGAGCGAGGTCGTCGGCGAGATCCTCGGCGCTGCGGTAGCGGGCCGCCGGGTCGCGGGCCAGCGCGGTGTGGACGATCGCCGCGACGTCGCGCGACACCGCGGCGTGGGCTCGGCGCACGTCGATCAGGTCGCCGACCCGGATCGCGTGGGCGAGGCCGGTGCGGTCGGTGTCCCGGTAGGGCAGGCGCAGCGTCAGGCACTCGTAGAGCGTGACGCCGAGCGCGTACACGTCGGCCCGCGGATCGGGCGTGGGGCGACCGTCGTTGCCGAGCAGTTCGGGTGCCATGTAGGCGAGCGTGCCGGGCTGCGAATCCGAGCGAGTCAGGTCGAGCTGTTCGGCGCCGATCGCCCACGCCAGGCCGAAGTCGAGGACGATCGGTTGGTCGCGCTCGTCGATGCGCAGGTTGCCCGGCTTCACGTCGCGGTGCACCACGCCGGCGGTGTGTGCCACGTGCAGGGCGCGTGCGGTGGCTTCGATCCACGCCAGCACCCGGTCGAGCGCGTCGCGGTCGCGCGGCAACGCGTCGCGCTCGCGGCGGGATTGCAGGATGCGCGCCAGGGTCTCTCCGCCCACCAGCTGCATCGCCAGGAACGGCACGCCTTCGTGGATGTCGGCCTCGAAGACCTTGCAGATGCCCGGGTGGTCGAGCTGGCTGAGGATCCGGGCTTCGCGGCGGAAGCGGCGCAGCCGTTCGGTCGAACCGTGGCCGACGAGCGGTGACAGCAGCTTGAGCGCGACGCGTCGGTCGAGCCGCGTGTCGGTCGCGAGGTAGACCGAGCCCTGGCCGCCGTGGCCGAGTTCGTGGTGGATGTGGTAGGGCCCGAAGTCGTCGCGGGGTTCGGCCTGGTCGCAATCGAGCGTCACCCAGCGCTGCGCGATCTCGTCGACCAACGCCGGGAACCGAGCGGCGTAGGCGTCGGCGTCGAACGAGCGGCCGGCATCGAGATCGCGCGCTCGGGCGCTCAGGAAGTCGAACCACTCCGCTGCGAGTTCGGGATCCTCAGGGAAGCCAGCCATCGGCGATCCCTCCGTCGCGCAGCCGCGCGCGCAGGCGTTGCCAGCGCTTGATCGCTGCGGCCTCCCCGATGCCGAGGCGGCGCGCGGCTTCGGCGCAGGTCGCGCCCTCGAGGCCGCAGCAGGAGACCAGCTCCTGGTCGTCCGGATCGAGCGTGCCCAGGTGGTCGAGCAGGCGGACCACGCCCTCCTCGCGGGCGACCCGCTGGCTCAACCTGGTGATCGACTCGGGCACCGCCTCGAGCCCCAACCGGTTCTCGGTGGCGCCCGCGCCGTGGCCGAGACGCTGCAGGCGCGCGGCACCGCGGTGGCTTTCGAGCAGGACCAGCTTGGCGATCCGGAAGATCCAGGCACGGAACTGGCCGGGATCGCCTTCGAACTTGGCGCGGTCGCGGAAGGCGCGCAGCCAGACCTCCTGGATCACGTCGTCGATCTCCAGCTTCGAGCGCAGGGTCTGCGAGGCGTGACGGCTCGCCCATACGAACAACGCCGGGGCCAGCCGTTCATAGGCATCGTGGAACGCCGCCTCGTGGAAAGGCGCGCCGTCGTCGGGGAGCCGGGTCTCGGGGGCCATGGACGGCCCGACAGGCTATCCGGTCGGGGCGGGTTCCCGGTCTCCCCGAGAGCCGTGATCAGAAGATCTGCAGCTGGCCTTGGTTGGTGTTGGTGTTCCGACCGACGACGTAGACCCGGCCGCTCTGCGGCTCGAACTGGATGTCGCGGGTGTCGAAGGGCAGCGTGACGATCAGGCCGGGAGTCGCGGCACCGAAGGCCGGCACGTGCCAGAACCACCAGAAGTACTGGCGCGTGTTGGGGTCGTTGTTGATCAGGAACGAGCCGTAGGCCACGAACCAGGGCGACGAGGGGATCGACGCCGCACCCCAGTAGGTGATGTCGAGCGGGCCGAGCTGGGAGGGGAACAGCTGGGTGCGGACCGGGCTGCAGGGGTTGCTCGCGTCGATCAGGTGCAGACCGTCGCGCCACTCGCAGGACATGATCCGCGGGCAGGGCAGCAGCGAGCGTCGCAGCAGCGCGTGCCCATCGCCGACGCTCGGGAACGACTGCTGGTCGCACTGCACCGGCGCGAGGTTGGGCGGTGCGGTGTAGGTGCGGAGCTCGCGTTGGTAGGGCGAGAACGGTTGCTTGCCGAGCTGGTAGACGTTGTCGTTGATCAGCTCGAGACCATTGCCGTCCTGGTTCGGGCCGAAACCGTTCCAACCGGCCACCATCGACGAACCGCTGCCGACGATGTCGTAGACCTCGAGGCCCTGATTGGTCGAGTTGTAGAGCAGGCGTCCGGTGTAGGGGCCGCTGCCGCCGCGCTGATAGCGCAGGCCGCGGAAGTGGTAGCCGGAGTTCAGGCTGCTCACGACCACCGGCAGATTCGGGTTCGACACGTCGATCATGTTGAGGCCGCCGCCGCGGTGCGCGGTGAACAGCCGGCCGCCGTAGGCCGGCGTGTATTCGGCCTCGAACCATTGGTCCCAGAACGGCGGATTCAGGCTGGAGGTCAGCGACGGTGCATTGGGCACCGAGACGTCGACGAAGTGCTGCCAGCCATCGACGCGTTCGGAGACGACCACGTGGCCGTTGCCGATGAACTGCACGCTGCGCGGGTCGTCGCCGGTTCCCGCCGGCAGCGCGAGCACGCCGATCTGGGCAGTGGTCGACGGGCCGAGGGCGGTGCCGACGGCGAAGGTCGCGTACAGCAGGGTCGTGGTCAGGAGACCCGACGCGGTGGACGGGCGGATCGATCGGTGGAAGTTCATGGTCCGGATTCCTCTCGTGGTTCGCGGGACTCCCTCGGAATGACCGCCGACGGACCAGGTGGACCGTGCCGCTCTGGAAATCGTCGATTCCGTCGTGGCGCCTTCGCCGAACCAGGTTCGGTCGGCAGGCTCCACCGCGCGGCAATTCCGGGCCTTGTTCGATGGTTCCATGGGCCGCCTGGCGAGAGTCTCGGCAGAGCCCTCCGACGACCCCTCGAGCTCCCTGCATGGAACGATTCGATCCCGAAGCCGCCCTCGCCGATTGCCGCCACGAGTTCGGCGAGCACGGTGGGGTGAACATGTCGATCGAGACCAGCACCACGTTCACGGTGCTGGACCCGAACACGATGCCCGACCTGTTCACCGGGCAGCTCGGTCCGGACAGCGGTCGCGAGGGCTGCTACCTGTACGGCCGGCACTTCAACCCGACGGTCTACGTGCTCGGCCGCCAGCTCGCGGCGATCGAGGGAATGCCGGCGGGCTACTGCACCGCCAGCGGGCTCGGAGCGATCGCGCCGGTCCTGATGCAGCTCTGCGAGCAGGGTGACCACATCGTCAGCGCCAGCGCGGTGTACGGCGGAACCTGGGCGCTGATGCACGACTTCCTGCCGCGCAAGTGCGGGGTCACGACCAGCTTCGTGCCGGTGCAGGACCTCGCCGCGGTCGAGGCGGCGTTCACGTCGCGCACCAGAGTGCTCTACTGCGAGACCCTGTCGAACCCGACCCTGGTGGTCGCCGACCTGTCGAAGCTCGCCGACATCGCGCACCGTCACGGTGCGATGCTGGTGGTCGACAACACCTTCAGTCCGCTGTCGATCACGCCTTCGCGCTTCGGTGCCGACGTGGTGGTGCACAGCCTCACGAAGTTCGTCAACGGTACCTCCGACTTCATCGCCGGCGCGGTCACCGGCTCGAAGGAGTTCGTGCAGTCGATGATGGATGTGCACACCGGTGCCCTGATGCTGCTCGGCCCGACCATGGATCCGCGCGCGGCGTTCGAGATCAGCATGCGGCTCCCGCACCTCGGACTGCGCGTTGCCGAGCACTCGCGCCGGGCGCAGTGCTTCGCCGAGCGGCTGCGCGACCGCGGGCTGAAGGTGGTCTACCCGGGCCTTCCCGAACACCCCGATCACGCGCTGATCGTGTCGATGCTCAACGGCGACGACCCGGCGCGCGGCGGCACCTACGGCTTCGGCGGCGTGATGGGTATCGACCTCGGTGATGCCGACCGCGCCAACCTGCTGCTCGATGAGCTGCAGAACCGGCAGCGCTTCGGGTGGATCGCGGTGAGCCTCGGCTACTTCGACACCTTGATGTCCCTGTCGGCGGCGTCGACCTCCAGTGAACTCGGCGACGACGGTCTCGGCGAGGCGGGGATCTCGCCGGGCTATCTGCGGATGTCGATCGGCTACACCGGCTCGCTGGAGCAACGCTGGGGTCAGTTGGAGCGGGCTCTGGACGCGAGCGGGCTCTGACCGCGTCTGTCCCTGTTCCTGGGCCTGGCCCGTGATTTATTTTGTGTCGTGAGCACCGGATGGAGGCCTCTGGGGCCACAGCGAGCCGATGCGGCGGTCTGGCGGATTGCATCGGACGACGTGATCGCTTTGCATGCGAAGCATCGTGTTGTCCAACGACGAGGAGACGAGTCAGGAAGATCGCATCGTAATTGCGCTGCGACGCATCATGCGCGCGGTCGATCTCCACTCCAGGCAGCTGGTCCAGGACCACGGGCTGACCGGACCGCAGCTCGCCGTGCTGCGGGTCGTGGTCCGCAGCGGGCCCCTGGCCGCCGGCGCGGTCGCCCGTGAGGTCCAGCTCAGCCAGGCGACGGTGACCGGCATCGTGTCGCGGCTGGAGTCGCGGGGCTTGGTGGCCCGACGCCGCTCCGAGGCAGACCGTCGTTCCGTCCTCGTCGAGTGCACGGAGTCGGGCGCGCGCGCCCTGGTACGGGCACCGTCCCTGCTGCAGGACCGGTTCCGCGAGCGCCTGACCGGTCTGAAGGACTGGGAGCAGTCCTCGATCCTCGCGACCCTGCAGCGCATCGCCGCGATGATGGACGCGGGGGACCTCTCCGCCGGCCCGCACCTGCACCCGCAGCACGACCTCGCCGCCACACCGCCCGTGCTCGACCCGGGGCCCGCCCACCCGGCCGACGACGCGGAGCCACAGACCGGCACCGACCTGCCGGGGAGATGAGTCCATGACCCAGTCGAAGATCGAGAGTTCACCTGCGCCCGTCACCGATCCCAGCGCCGACATCCCGGCGGAGATCCGGGCCCGCCTCGAGAAGATCTGGGCGGAGGCGTACGGGGCGAAGACCCGGGACGACCTGAAGCGCCTGTACGCCCAGTGGGCTCGGAGCTACGACGAGGACCACGCCGCGATCGGCTTCGAGGGCCACCACACCGCGGCCGCGATGTTGGCCCGCTACGTCGCCGATCCCGAGATCCGGCCGGTGCTCGATGCCGGCGCCGGCACGGGTGCCGCCGGCGAAGCGTTGCACGGGCTGGGCTTCCGCAACGTCACCGCCATCGACCTCAGCGAGGACATGCTGGCAGTCGCCGACGCGAAGGGTGTCTACGTCCAGTCGTTCCAGGCCGACCTCGGCGAGCCGCTCGACCGCTTCCCGCGGAGCCACTTCCACGCCGCGATCCTGGTCGGCGTGTTCAGCTACGGACAGGCGCCGGCGCATGCGCTCGATGAACTCGTGCGGGTCGTCGAGCCGGGCGGCGTGATCGCGTTCACCGCGCGCACCGACTTCTGGGAGGAAGACGCGATGGGCGTGCGCTCGCGCGCCGAGACGCTGGCCGAGGACCGCTACTGGCGGGAGCTCGAGGTCAGCGAGCCGGCGCCCTACCTGCCGAAGAAGGACCCGGACGCGCAGTTCCGGGTGCACGTCTTCCGGGTGCTGCAGGCCGACGAGCCGATCCACACCGAGTCGTTCCGCGAGGCGGTGCGCGAGGCGGCCGAGAAACACACCCACGTGCTCCGCCTCGACCACGCGTTCATCTGGAACTCCACGGCGTCGCGGCTCTACAACCGCTACACGCACCGCAAGGAGTACTACCTCACCGACTGCGAGCTGGAGATCCTGCGCACCAACGCGATCGACATCGTCGACGGGCAAAACCGGTTGGTGGAACTCGGCTGCGGCTCGGCGCGCAAGATCGCCGAACTGCTCGACGCTGCCACCGACGGCGGCAAGCGGGTGCACTACCACCCGGTCGACGTCTCCGAGGGTGCGATCGAGTCGACCTGTTCGGAGGTCCGACGCCGCTTCGGGACCGCGGTCGAGTTGCACCCGGAGACCGGCATGTTCGCCGACGTGCTCGACCGGCTGCCCAAGGACCAGCAGAAGGTCGTGCTGTTCTTCGGGTCTTCGATCGGCAACCTCGAGACCCTCGGCGAGACGGTCGACTTCCTGCGACGGGTCCGCGACCTGCTGGGGCCGAACGACCGCTTCATCGTCGGCTGCGACCTCCACAAGGACGAGAAGGAGCTGCTCGCCGCCTACAACGCCGGCCAGGAGAACCTGTCGTTCTTCCTGAACATGGTGCGGCGGATCAACGACGAGCTGGGCGGGTCGTTCGACCTCGGCGCGTTCGAACTCGGTTCGATCTACGAGGAGGAACCGCAGGTCTTCGACGACGTGCGTTCGTGGTGCGTGCAGCTGCGCGTCGGGACGTCGACGCCGCAGCATGTCTACGTCCGCGACCTCGATCTCGATCTCGACCTGGAAGCCGGCGACTCGGTGCAGGTCGGCGCCAGCCGCAAGTTCCGGCCGGAAGACCTGGCCGCGCTGGCCGCGCGTGCCGGCATGCGGATGACGCGGCAGTGGTTCGACTCGAAGAAGTGGTTCTCGCTCAACGAGATGGTGCGCGACGACTCGCCGACGAGGGGCGACGCTTGATCGAGCTGCGCGGCGTCTCGAAGACCTTCGAGGGGCCCGATGGCTCGGCGGTTCACGCCGTCCGCGACGTGGATCTCCAGGTCGCCGATGGCGAGACGGTCTGCCTGATCGGCACCAGCGGCTGCGGCAAGACCACCACGATGAAGATGATCAACCGGCTGGTCGAGCCGACCGCCGGGGAGGTCCTCGTGGGTGGGCGGCGCGTCGAGGACCTCGACGTCATCGAGCTGCGGCGCAGCATCGGCTACGTGATCCAGAGTGGCGGGCTGTTCCCGCATCTGAGCGTCGCGCGGAATGTCGGCGTGCTGTGTGAACTCGAGGGTTGGAGCAAGGCGCGGACCAGGGCGCGGGTCGACGAGTTGCTGGAGCTGGTCAACCTGCCGCCCGCCGAGTTCCGTCGCCGCCATCCCGGGGAGCTGTCCGGCGGCCAGCGGCAGCGGGTCGGCGTGGCGCGCGCGCTGGCGCTCGATCCCGACCACGTGTTGATGGACGAGCCGTTCGGTGCGCTCGATCCGATGACGCGGGCCGACATCCACCGCGAGTTCGTCGCGCTCGAGGAGCGGGTGAAGAAGACCATCGTCCTGGTGACCCACGACATGGGCGAGGCCTTCGCGCTCGGTGACCGGGTGGCGTTGATGGACCGTGGACGCATCGTCCAGGTCGGCACCGAGGAGGACTTCCGGGACCGGCCGGTGAGCGGCTTCGTGGAGCGGTTCCTGGCACAACACCTGGAGAGTGTGGGGGATGGGACATGAGGTTCCGGATCCGATCCCTCGCCGCGTTGCTGCTGTCGGGCGGACTGTGCCTCGGCGTGACGTCACTGGCTGCGCAGGAATCGGCCGACGAGCCGTCGGGAACGGTGCGCATCGGCGGCAAGAACTTCACCGAGTCGAATGTGCTCGGTGAGATCGTCGCGCAGATGCTCGAGGAGCGCACTGGGCTGAAGGTCGAGCGCGAGTTCAACCTCGGCGGCACGATGGTCTGCTTCGGCGCGCTGCAGGGCGGCGACATCGACTGCTACTGCGACTACACCGGGACCGCGTGGTCGATCATCCTGAAGGAGGCCGAGCCTGCACCGGACCCGCTGCGCACCTACGTGCACGTGGCGCGGAGCTACCGCGAGCGCTACGGGCTCACCTGGCTGTGGCCGTTCGGTCTCGACAACACCTATCGACTGGCGGTGCGCGAGGACGTCGCCGAGCGACTCAGCCTGCGCACGATCTCCGACCTCGTCGCGCACGACGGCGAGCTGTCGGCCGGCTTCAGCGTCGAGTTCAACGGCCGCGAGGACGGCTGGCCCGGACTGCGCGATACGTACGGCCTGGAGTTCGGCTCGCTGCGCAGCATGGAGCACGGCCTCGCCTACCAGGCGATTGCCGAGGGCGAGCTCGACGTGATCGATGCCTACGCCACCGACGGCAAGTTGCTGCGCTACCCGCTGCGCCTGCTCGAAGACGACAAGGGCTTCTTCCCGCCCTACCAGGCGGCGCCGGTGTTCCGCTCGCAGACGCTGGAGCGGTTCCCCGAGATCGAGCCGGCTCTGGCCGACCTCGCCTTGATCCTGCCCGACGAGCGGATGCAGGCGCTGAACGACAAGGTCGAACATGATGGCTGGAGCCTCGAGCGCACCGCGGCGTGGTTCCTGGCCGATGTCGGGTTGGCGGGTGCGCGCGATCTGGGGGCGGCGCCGACCGTGGCGCGCGACCGGCGGTCGTTCTTCTCGGTGATGGGCGAGCGGGTGGGCATCACGCTCGAACTGGCCTGGGAACATCTGCTGCTGACGATCACCGCGGTCGTGCTGGCGGCGCTGGTCGCGATACCGATGGGCATCCTCGCGACGCGCTTCGCCCTGTTCCGCCAGATCGCGTTGGCTGCCGCCGGCATCGTCCAGACCATTCCGAGCCTCGCGATGCTGGCGTTCATGATCCCGCTCCCCGGCTTCGGACTCAGCGCGCAGTCGGCGATCGCGGCGTTGTTCCTCTACGCGATCCTGCCGATCCTCCGGAACACCTACGCCGGGATCACCGAGGTCGACGCCAATCTGATCGAGGCGGCGCGCGGGCTGGGCTTCCGCGACCGCGAGATCCTGTGGCGGGTCCAACTGCCGTTGGCCTCGCGGCTGATCCTCGCCGGGGTGCGGACCTCGACGGTGATCGGCATCGGCGTCGCGACGCTGGCGGCGTTCATCGGCGGCGGCGGGCTCGGCGAGCCGATCACCGACGGCCTCTACCTGAACGACGTGAACCTGATCCTGGCCGGCGCGGTGCCCGCGGCTCTGTTGGCGCTGCTCGCCGACCTCGGACTCGGGCTGATTGAGCGGCGACTGACGCCGGCCGCGGCGAACTGAAGCGCGGTCGTGGTCTTCACGCGCATGCGGTGGCCGGGGACGATGCCGCGATGCGCGTCGTCTGCTCCACGGCTCTGGTCTGCTGTCTGTTGCTCGCTCCGACCGCGGTCGGCCAGGTGCCGAAGGGTTGGCCGGCCGGCGTCGAGGCGGTCGAGGTGGCCCGCGGTGACGGCGAGGCGTTGCAGCCAGCGCTGTGGTGGGCGTCCGCCGCGGCGCGCGAGGACGATGCCGAGCCGGTGCCGCTGGTCGTCGCGCTGCACACCTGGAGCGGCGACTGGCGACAGACCGATCCTGGTGCAAAGGCGGCGCGCGCCTGCATCGAGCGGGGCTGGGCGTTCGTCCATCCGGACTTCGGCGGGCCCAACCGCACGCCGGCGGCCTGCGGGTCGGCGCGGATGGTGCACGACGTCCTCGACGCGGTGGCGTTCGTGCAGGCAAAGGCGTGCATCGACCCGGAGGCGATCTTCCTGTTCGGCGGCTCGGGCGGTGGTCACGCGGCGCTGCTGATGGCGGCGCGGTCGCCCGAGCGGTGGGCCGGCGTTTCGGCGTGGGTGCCGATCGTCGACTTGGCGCAGTGGCACCGTGAGTGTCGGGAGCGGCCGCGCTTCGGCAAGTACGCCGACGACCTGGAGAAGGTCTGTGGCGGTGCGCCGGGGAGCGAAGTCGAAGTCGATGGGGAGTACGCGCGGCGCTCGCCGCTGCCGATCCTGGCGCGAGCGCGCGAACTCCGGATCGACCTGCATGCCGGGGTGCGCGACGGCCACGAGGGCAGCGTGCCGATCCGCCACGTGCTCCAGGCCTTCGACGCGCTGGCCAGCGAGGAGCAGCGGGTGGGGGAGGAGCTGCGCGAGCGGCTGACCGCGGCGGGGGCGGTGCCCGAGGAACTGGTCGACACCGAGCTCTCGGCCGACGGCTACGGCACGAAGCGCCCGCTGTGGCGACGGACCTCGGGCAATGCGCGGGTGACGCTGTTCGACGGCGGCCACGAGATCCTGGTCGACGTGGCCTTCGCCTGGTTCGACGAGCTGGCGGGGGAGTCACGGTGAGCGGTGATCTTGTCGCGCTGCGCCGGGCCCTGCATCGCCGCCCGGAACTCTCGGACCACGAGCACGCCACCGCGGCGCTGTTGAAGGATCGACTGGCGGCGCTCGGCCCGGATCGCGTGTGGACCGGGCTCGGCGGCGCGGGCCTCGCGGTGGCCTTCGACGGCGAGTCTCCGGGGCCGACCCGGCTGTGGCGCAGCGAACTCGACGCGCTGCCGATCCTCGAGACCGACGACGGCCGCGCGCATCGCTCCGAGCACGATGGGGTGGCGCACCTCTGCGGGCACGACGGCCACATGGCGATCGCGGTCGGGGTGGCGCAGCACTTCGCTGCCGAGCGCCCGGCGCATGGTCGGGTCGTGGTGCTGTTCCAACCCGCCGAGGAGACCGGCGCCGGCGCGCGCCGCGTCGCCGCCGACCCGCGCTACCGCGACGAGATCGCGCCCGACTTCGCGTTCGCGCTGCACAACCTGCCCGGCTTCCCCGCGGGTTCGCTCGTGGTCCGTGACGGCACCTTCTGCTGCGCGTCGCGCGGCCTCGCGGTCCGCTTCACCGGCCGCACTGCCCACGCCGCGCAGCCCGAGACCGGCCTGAGCCCAGCACCGGCGATGTGCCGCGCGGTCGAGGCCCTCACCGCGCTGCCCCACGACCCTGCGCTCGCAGCCCTCGGCTTCACCCTCGCCACGGTCGTCCATGCGCGCCTCGGCGAACTCGCCTACGGCACCGCGCCCGGTCACGCCGAGGTCCACGCCACCCTCCGCGCGACCACCAACGCGGCGATGGATCAACTCGCGCAGCACGCCGAGCAATCCATGCGCGCCCTCGCCAGCGCCGACGGCCTCGACTGCCAGCTCGCCTGGAGCGACGTCTTCGACGCCACCGTCAACGACCCCGCCGCACTCGCCCCGATCCGCGCCACCGCCCGGTCCCTCGGCCTTCCGCTCCGCGACCTCCCCGACCCCTTCCGCTGGTCGGAGGACTTCGGTGCCCTCGCCACGGCGCACCCCGGCACCCACCTCGCGATGTTCGGCCTCGGCGCCGGCGAGCACACCCCGCCGCTGCACGACCAGCGCTACGACTTCCCCGACGAACTCCTGCCCCGCGCGGTCGACTTCGTCAGCGCGCTGCTCCGCGCAGGGGTTAACAACTCGACCCGGCCGAGTTGTTAACCCCCCCGTTTCCCAGCAACCGCGCGAGACCGGACACCCGCCGCGTGCGCCGCGTGATCGCGCGTCCCAGCGCCTCGTCGGTCGCCGAGACCAGCACCGACTGCTTGGCCCGCGTGATGCCGGTGTAGAGCAGCTCGCGGGTGACGACCGGCGAGTCGCGCTCGGGGAGGACCAGCAGCACGTGGTCGTACTCCGAGCCCTGGCTCTTGTGCACCGTGGTCGCCCAGGCGGTCTCGTGCGGCGGGAGGCGGCCGGGGCCGAAGCTGCGGGGTGCGGCGTCGTCGGCGCCGGGGAACCAGATGCGCGCGGTCTCGCCGGGGGCGTGCCAGACCACGCCGACGTCGCCGTTGTAGAGGCCGGTGGCGGGGTCGTTGGCGGTGACCAGGATCGGGCGGCCGCGGTAGAACGGCTGGCGGGCCGGGCTGCCGGCGGCGAGCAGGCCGAGGCCGTGCAGGCGGGCTTCGACCGCGGCGTTGAGGGTGGCGACGCCCTCGGGACCGGCGCGCACCGCGCAGAGGATCTGGGCGTGACGCAGGAGGCGCAGGGCTTCGGCAGGGTCGGCGGCTTCGACCACGCCGCGCAGCCAGTCCTCCAGGAGGTCGGCCACTCCGGGGTCGCGGAGTGCGCGGTCGATGGTGGCGCGCTGCGCATCCGCTCGGGCGCTGTCGGCCAGCACCGCGCTCGCCCCGGCGACGTCGCCGTCGCGCACCGCGCGGGCCAGGTCGGCGATCCCACCTTCGAAGCGCCAGGTCTTCTGCAGCATCACCACGTGGTCGGCGAGCGGTGCGGGCGTGCTGCGCGGCGTCGGCACCATGCCGAGCAACGGTGCCGCGAAGGCGACCAGGCCTGCACCGGGTCCCTCCTCGGGCGCGGCTGCGGTCAACACGTCGCCGAGCACGTGACCGGTCGCCACGCTGGCGAGCTGGTCGGGGTCGCCGAGCAGGACCAGTCGCGCGCCCGGCCGCACCGCGTCGACCAACGCGTGCATCAGCTCGAGGTCGATCATCGACGCCTCGTCGACGATCACCAGGTCGGCGCCGAGCGGATCGTGGCGGTCGTGGCGGAAGCTGTCGTCGTCGGGGCGGTAACCGAGCAGGCGGTGGATGGTCCGCGCCTCGGTGGACTGCAGGTGCGCGCGGAACACGTCGGGCAGCGGCAGGTCGGGGAGCTGGCCGAGCAGCGAGTCGGTGAGCCGCGCCGCGGCCTTGCCGGTGGGGGCGGCGAGGGCCACCTGGGCGTCGGGGTGCAGGGTGCCGAACACCGCGAGCATCCGGGCGACCGTGGTGGTCTTGCCGGTGCCGGGTCCACCGAGCAGGACGGCGAGGCGGCCGTGCAGCACCGCGGCGGCGGCGAGGGCCTGGTGGTCGACCTCGTCCGTCAGCGGCGGGAAGACCGCGCGGAAGGTGCTCGGTTCGGGAGCCAACGGATCGGCGACCGCGCGGGCGAGCAGTGCCGCGGCGAGCCGTTGTTCCGCCGACCAGAAGCGGTGCAGGTAGACGCGATCCTCGGCGACGACCAGCGGAGTCGCCTGCGTGCCGTCGCCGGCCAGCGGTGCGGTCGCGAGCAGTGCCGTGCGCCAGGTCGCAGCGTCCGGGAACGGCTCGGTCCGCGGGGTCTCCAGATCGTCGTCGAGCCGTCGTCCGACCCACTCGTCGAGGAATACGCAGCTGTGTCCCGCGGCGCGTTCACGGCTGACCAAGGCCGCGGTGCGCGCCACCAGGTCGGCATGCTCCGGGGCAGACTGCGCGGCTTCGCGCGCCACGAAGGCGGCCAGCGCCGCGTCGAGGCCGTCCACGCAGCGCGCGTCGCGCAGCGCGGCCCAGGCGGTGTGCTGCGGTGCGCTCATGGCCGGACTCCCTGGGCGTGGCCGACGAAGGCGTCGAGAGCTTCGATCAACGCGCGCGGTGGCCGGTCGACGAACCAACCGCCACCGTCCGGTCCGATGCCGCGCAGGAACGCGTAGCCGGCGCCGCCGATGTGCTGCTCGTAGTCGTAGTCGCCCGGCCGCCGCGCCCGCAGGTGGCGGTGCAGCGCCAGCAGGTAGAGGTGGTACTGCAGCACGTAGTGATGCTCGAACATCGCGACCTCCAACGCCGCGCCGGCGTGGTCCTCGCGCCGCGGCCCGAGGTGGTTGGACTTCCAGTCGACGACCCAGTGGCGGTCGTCGTCGAACGCCAGCACCAGGTCGATCGAGCCGGTGAGGTAGCCGCGCAGCGCGGCACTGCGTCGCTCGGGCAACAGCAGCCGCAGGTGCTCGGCGTAGCGGCGGGCCACCTCGCCGCCGTGCTCCGCGAAGACGTCGACGAGGTCGTCGCCGGCCCCATGGGCCATCTGCAGGTGGAAGCGCCATTCGGCGAGATCGCGGCCGGGGGGCAGGTCGGCGAGGCGTCGCGCTGCGCCGTCCGCGCTGCGGCCGAAGGACGCGGGCAGCGGTGCCGTGGCGACGTCGGCGACCATGCGGACCACGGCCGCCAACGGGTCGAGCGGGGTGGGATGGCGGCGCGGATCGTCGAGCCGGGCGCGGCGCAGCTCGTCGCCGACCACCGTGGCGACCGACGGCGCGCCAGGCGCCCGCAGATCGACCTTCTCCAGCACCGCGTGCAGGCAGGTGCCGGCCGCGGCCCCGCGCGCGAACCCCAGCAGGTCGTCCGCGCGGAGCGGCGCGGTCGGCGCGTCGGGCTCGGAGGGCGTCTCGGGATCGTCGCGGTCGGCGGGATCCGCGGGGTCGTGCGCGCCGCGGACCAGGCCGGTGAAGCTGGTGGTGATCCAAGGTCGGAGCTGCGGGCCGTCGTCGGGCACGGGCCCGGTCGTCCACTCTTCGGCCGCGGCGTCGGCGACGCCCATCGCCTCGGGGATCGAGTCGTCGGTGCCGTCGAACTCCTCCACGCGGATCGCGTGGGGGGCCAGGCGCTCGAGGATCGCCAGTTCGCCCATCGCCGAGCCGCTGCCCTTCCAGGACTCCGCAGCGCGCCGAGCGCGGACGGTCTCCGAGCCCGATGCCCCGGTCTCGGGTCGGTGCAGCAGATAGCCGAGCGGCGACGCGGCGAACTGCGGGTGCATCGGTGCCAGCACGTAGACCCGCTGCTCGGCGCGCGTGAGTGCCACGTAGGCGAGACGCAGCGCGTCGGCCAGCTCGCCGGCATCGTGCGCGCTCCGGGCGTCCGCGAGCGCGCCCTCGGTCTCCTCCGGCTCGGCCTGCAGCCGCAGGTGCCAGCCCTTCGCGTCGTGCCAGCGCAGCACCGACGTCTTGGCATTGGACTGCTGGCCCGTCCACAGGAACGGGCAGAACACCACCGGGTACTGCAGTCCCTTGGCGCGGTGCATCGTCAGGATCTGCACCGCGTCGCGGTCGGTCTCGAGCCGCATCTCGGTGCTCTCGCCGCCGTCCAGCACGTCGAACGAGCGCGGGTCGGCGAGGGCCGCGACCAGTGCGGAGGGAGAGAGGCTGCGCGCGGTCGCCAGCGCGTGCACCACCTCGATCGACTGCAGCAGGTTGGTCAGCCGGCGTTCGCCCTGCTCCAGCCGCGCCAGCCGCGCCTTGCTGCCCCGCGCGTCGAGGACCCGCTGGATCGCGCGCACGAAGCCCTGGCGGATCCAGAGCTGGCGGCAGTCCTCGAGGAAGGCGATGCGCTGCTCGAGCTCGACCTCGTGGCCGGGCGCGTCCAGGCGCGTGAGGTCGTCGGCGGTGTCGCCCCACAGGAGCGTGAGGAACGCGGCCCGGGTCGCGCCGCGGCGCCGCGGCTCGGCGATCGCGCGGGCGAGGTGGCGCAGCTCGTCCATCTCCACGCTGTCGCGGATGTGCTGGCCCTTGCCGAGCGCGGCCGGGATGCCGGCCTTGGCCAGGGCGTCGCGGAGCGCCTGGGCCTCGGCGTTCTTGCGGACCAGGATGCCGATGTCGCGGGCGCGAAGTGGCTCTGGGGCCTCCTCGTCGGAGGTGCGGAGTGTGGCGTGGTCGAGCAGGCGACGGACCTCGCAGACCGTCGTCGCGATGCACGACGCGCGCCGCAGGTCGATGTCGTTCTTGTCCGGTTGCGCCGCCCACAGCCAGCACAGCGAGCCGTCGCGGTCGGGATCGCGGAGCCGGTCGGCCGACTCGCCGCGGCCCGAGTGGACCCGCGGGTAGTCGAGGCCGTCGACCAGGAACGGCGCCGGTCGGTCGAACAGCTCGTTGAGGCCGTCGAGCAGTTCCTGGCGGCTGCGGTAGTTGGCGGTCAGCGTGAACTGCTGCGCGCAGGTCTCGCGCGCGGCGAGGTAGGTGTGCAGGTCGGCGCCGCGGAAGCCGTAGATGGACTGCTTGGGGTCGCCGATCAGGAACAGGCGCCCCTGGCCGAAGGCGGTCGAGAAGATCTCCCACTGCACCGCGTCGGTGTCCTGGAACTCGTCGACCAGCACCGCGGGGTGGATCTTCGCCAGGTGCTCGCGGAGGCGCTCGCCGCCTGGTGCGAGCAGCGCGTCGCGGACGGTGGTCAGCAGTTCGTCGAAGCCGAGGCTCTCGGCGCGCTGCAGTTCGCCGCGGAAGCCGCGCGACACCGACTCGTGCAGGTCGGCACGCAGGGCGCTGCGGAGTGCGGCGCCGGCCGCGGCGACTTCGGCGCAGGCGCGGACGAACGGGTGTGCGGCGAGGGTCTCGTAGCCGGCCTTCTGGACCTTGCTCCGCCCCTTGCCGACCCGCGTGGCGAAGCCTCTTGGCGCGAACTCCTGGGCGACCTCGAGGAAGCCCGGACCTTGCAGACGCTCGCCGATCGCGTCGAGCAGTGCGTCGGCGTCGCGCGCGCCGAACGGCATACCGGGCTTCAACCAGGTGACGGCCCGGAGCGCCGCGCCCAGTTCGGAATCCTCGAACGCAGTCTGCATGGCGGCCGGGCTCACCGCGGCCTCGGCGTCGGCCAGGGCGGGCGCCGGTGGCAGGATCTCCGCGCCGGGGTTGCGGCGCAGGTCGCGGTAGAGGCGCGCCAGCGTGTCGACGTTCCAGCTCGCGGCGCGCACCGTGTCGACGATCGTCCGCGAGCCGCACTGCACCCTGCGCCGCCACCAGTCCTCGACCGCGCGACGCAGCATCGGTCCGTCGTCGGCCAGGAGCTGCAGGCGGAACGGCACGCCGGCCTGCAGTGCCGCGCGCTCGAGCGCCCGCAGGCAGAAGCCGTGGATCGTCGCGATGCTGGCGTCGTCGAACTCGCGCAAGCCCGCGCGCAGGTTCGCGGCCAGCCGGTCGCGTTCCTCCGAGTCCCAGAGTCGGCGATGCAGTGGCTCCTCGGGCGGTTCGTCGGCGACGAGTGCCTCGGCCGCGGCCCGCAGCGCGGCGCGGATCCGGGTGCGCAGCTCGGCGGTGGCGGCCTCGGTGAAGGTGACCACCAGGATCTCGCCAACCTTCAGGTTCTCCTCGGCGACCAGCCGCACGAACAGCCCGGCGATCGTGTAGGTCTTGCCGGTGCCCGCGCTGGCTTCGATCAGCGCGCGGTGCTCGGGCATCGGCGTCTCGTGGAGGACGAACTCCAAGGGAGTCCGGCTCGGCGTGGATGCGCTGTCCATCACGCTTCCTCCGTCGCCCGGCGCCACGGCAGGTCGGCCGGATCGATCGTGTCGTCGCTGCGCGCGTCGACCAACGGGCGCTGCACCGCGTCGACCCAGTGGCGGTACGGCTCGGGCGGCGCGTAGGGACTGCCCTGTCGGAACGCGAGCTTCTGCTCGGGCGCGAGCCGCGTGCCGAAGCCGGAGTTGGAACCGCCGGCGCGGGCCGCCGCGCGCCACGCGCGGGCGAGCTTCGCCAGCGCGTCGTCGTCGCTGCCCTTGGTGACCGAGGTCTCGGCGTCGTCGGGGCGGAACGGCAGCGGGCCGGCGTGGCCGCAGAGCAGGCCTTCGACCAAGGGGCGGAGCGCCTTGGCCGCGGCGTCGGGCTGGAGCGGCTCGAAGCGGGTCACGCCATCCAACGCGACGTGCCATGCCGGGCGCGGTCCGTCGTCGGTAGTTGGCTGCCAGCAGGCCAGCAGATGCAGGATCCACAGGCGGAGCTGGTCGCGCGGCTTGCCCTTGGCCGGGCGTGCGGTCGCCACGCCCCAGCGCGTCGCACCACTGCGCTCGCCGACGATCCGCACCCGCGCGCCCGCGGGCCAGGTCAACAGTGCGTCGACCGGGACCTCCATGCACGCTGCAGGCGGGGGGCAGTTGCGTTGCCAGCCGAGCACGTCGTCGGCCATGAGCTCCCACTGCGGTGCAGCGGTCGCGCCGGCGGGCAGCAAGGAGAGCTGTTGGAGGCGCCGCAACGAGTCGGGGTCGGTGGGATCGCCCGCCGCGAGGACCTCGCGCGCCAGGTAGTCCTGCAGCGCGTCGGTCGACAGCACCTCGGTGTCGTCGGCCGACTCCTCGAACTCCATCAGCGAGGCGTGCAGCACCCGGCGGACGAAGTGCCGCGCCGGGTCCTTCCAGAAGGTCAGCAGCTCGTCGACCGACACTGTCGGAGTCGCGCCCTCTCTCGGGTCCCAGTCGTACGGCGCCGGCGCCGCGAGCGGGGGAACCGGCAGGCCTTCGCCGAGGGCCTGGGCCGCGGCGAGGTCACCGGGCGAACGGCTGTGCAGCCGCGGCTCGACGCCATCGAAGTGCCGGCGGTCGAAGGCCTGCAGCGGGGCCTGCACCAGGAAGGCGCGGTGTGGGGGCGTGTCGGAGTCGGCGCGCAGCGTGCGGTCGATCTGGTCGCAGAGTTCGGCGAGGCAGGTCGACGGCGCCAGCTCCGAGTCGTCGCGCGCCGAGCGGCCGGTGTAGCTGAGCAGCAACCGTTCGCGCGCCGCGAGCAGCGTCTCCAGGAACAGCAGCCGGTCGTCGGCGCGGGTCGAGCGGTCGCCGGGCTGGCGGTCGGCGCGGATCAGGTCGAACGGCAGCTCGCGGTCGCTGCGCGGGAAGGCGCCGTCGGCGAGGCCGGCCACGCAGACCAGCCGGAAGGGTACGGTGCGCAGCGGGCGGAGTGCGCAGACGGTGATGCGGCCGCTGGGGAAGTCGACCGCGCGGGCGGCGAAGGCCCGCTCGACCGCGTCGCGCGCGAACTCGCGGACCGGCGGGAAGGCGATCCGCTCGGGCTCCTCGCCGGTGCCGGCTGGCGGCGCGCTGGGGAACGCGTCGCGGAGCACGTCGCGCAGGCGCCAGGCGCTGCTCTCGAACAGCGGCTCGCCCGGCACGTCGAGCAGGCGGTCGACCACGCCGCGGAGCGCGAGGACGTGTTCGCCCAGGGGCTTCGGTGTCTCGAGGTCGCGCAGCACCGCGAACAGGGTCTCCTGCAGGTCGAGCAGACGGCCGAGCAGGGCGGCGCGGCCGGTGGTCGCGTCGGCGGCAGGCAAGAGCGCGCCGGACGGCAGGTCGAGGAGCGCGTCGGCGGCGGCCGGTCCGAGCGCGTAGCCGGCCAGCAGGCGGTCGCGGCCCTCGGCCCAGGTGGCGGTGGCGAGTGCGGGCACGTCGAAGAGTTGGTGGCGGCGCTCGGCGCTCTCGCCCCAGCGGATCCCGCCGAGGTCCGCGAGTTCGCGGCAGCGGATCACGTCGTCGGCGGTGAGGCCGAAGCGAAGACGGATCGGCTCGTGCTCCAGCAGGCCGAGGACCTGGTCGCGGGTCAGCCGCTCGCCGACCAGGTCGACGACGTGGCGGAACGCGGCCGCCAGCGGATCGGTGCCGAACGCGCTGCGGTCGGCCAGGTGGTAGGGCAGGAGCGGCTCGCCGTCGTCGCGGGTCACCGCGCCGAAGGCCGCGTCCAGGAACGGCGCCCAGCTTTCGATCTCGGGGACCAGTACCACCACGTCGTCGGGGCGCAGCGACGGGTCGCGGTGCAGCGCGTCGAGGACCCGGTCGCGCAGCACCTCGAGTTCACGCAGCGGGCCGTGGCAGCAGTGGATCTCCAGCGAGTCGTCGTCGGCGAAGGCCGCGGCGTCGAGCGGTCGCTCCAGATCGTCGCCGGTCTTGTCGGCGCCGCGGGCGAAGACCCGGTGGATGTCGTGCTGCAGGACCGCGAGGAGCGAACCGGCTGCCTCGAGTTCGTCGGGCTCGCGCTGCTCTTCGTCTTCGGGCACCTCCAGCTCGAAGGGCACCGCAGGATCCGCCAGGTCTTCCAGGGCGAGCAGCGCGTCGAAGGTCTCGCGCGCCGGACGGGCCAGCGACGCCAGCAGCGGGTTGCCGACGTCGTCCTGGTCGCCGCGCCCCTTGCGCACGTCGCTCCAGAACTCGCTGCTCGGCGAGACGATCCACAGGTGCACCGGCACGCGGCGCGCGGTGGCGTGCAGCATCTCCAGGGCCGGTGGCGGCAGGGTGCCGAAGCCGAACACGTGCAGCGGGCCGGGCAGGTCCCGCGGCAGCGGCGCAGGGTCGGTGAGGCGGGCGAGCAAGTCGCGGCGGCGCACGCCGGGACCCTCGGCGCCGACCAATGAACGCCATAGCGCGCGCTGCCAGCGCTCATGGTCGCCGAGCCGCTTGCGCGCCTCCTCGTCGCCATAGGGCGTGCCCGACTCCCATGCCGCGAGCAGCTCTGGCCGGTAGGCGCGATACTCCTCGAAGCGGTCGACGATCCGCGCCGCGAGCTGGCCGCGGCGGAGCTGCCGCTCGCCGTCACCCTCCAGGTAATGGCGCAGGTCGTCGTAGGTCCCAGGCGCCGTGCCTTCGGCCGCCGCGCGGAGCCCGGCGAACACCGCCCAGTGCAGGTGCTCCGGAGCGGTCGCCGACTGCTCGGGCAGCACCCGCTGCGCGAGGTCCTCGAACAGGTCGGCGAGGAACGGCATCCGCAATCCGCCCGCGATGCCGAACCGATCGGCCAACCCGAGCTCGACCCAGCGCCGCAGCCCCTGGCTCGGCACCACGATCCACTCCTCGGCGAACGCGTCGACGCGGCCGGCGCGGCGCTCGGCTTCCATGGCGGTTGCGAGGCCTTCGAGCAGTTGCTCGAGGCGAGTGGATACGACGATCTGCAGCCCTCCCGGCATGGGGGGCGATGCTAACCGCGTGGTTCGGGGAGTCGCTGCTGTCGCGTGGTTCGGGAGACGAGTTCTCCGCGAGGATCGCTCGGGCACATGGGGGCATGTAGGATCCCCCTCGGCGGCAAGGACATGGCGGGATCACCGAGCAGACGACCGGAGGGCTACGACGACCTCCTGCGTGACCTGAAGGACCGGGTGCGCGCTGCGCGCGTGCGGGCCGCACTCGCGGTGAACAGCGAGCTGGTCCTCCTCTACTGGTCGATCGGGCGGGACATCCTCGAGCGGCAGGGCCGGCTCGGCTGGGGGGCGAAGGTCATCGACCAGCTCGCTGCCGATCTGCGGAAGGAGTTTCCCGAGAGCAAGGGGTTCTCGAGCCGGAACCTGAAGTACATGCGGAGCTTCGCGGAGGCCTGGCCGGACCGGGAAGTTGTGCAACAGGTCGTTGCACAAATCCCGTGGGGCCACAACGTCCGCCTCCTCGAGAAGGTCGCCGAGCGCGAGCAGCGGCTCTGGTACGCCCGCAAGACCGTCGAGAACGGCTGGAGCCGGAACGTGCTCGTGATCCACATCGAGCGCGCACTCTTCGAGGCTCAGGGCGGCGCCACCACGAACTTCGCGAGCACCCTCCCGGCCCCACAGTCGGACCTCGCGCGGGAGACCCTCAAGGACCCCTACAAGCTCGAGTTCCTCGGCATCGCCGAAGACGCCGAGGAGCGCGCGATCGAACTCGGCCTCGTCCGGCACATCCGGGACTTCCTGCTCGAACTTGGCCAGGGCTTTGCCTTCGTCGGCAACCAGGTCCCGCTCCGCGTGGGGGAGGAGGAGTTCCGCATCGACCTCCTCTTCTACCACCTGAAGCTCCGCTGCTACGTCGTCATCGAGCTGAAGGCCGGGAGGTTCCGGCCCGAGCGCATGGGGAAGCTCAACTTCTACCTGTCGGCGGTGGACGACCTGCTTCGACATCCCGACGACCGACCGAGCATCGGCCTCGTGCTCTGCAAGGACCGCGAGGTCACGGTTGCGGAGTATGCGCTTCGCGGGACCACGCAGCCGATGGCGGTGTCGCAGTATGAGCTCACGAAGGCATTGCCGGACGACCTGAAGGGCAAGCTGCCGAGCGTCGAGGACCTGGAGGCGGAGCTGGAAGACGTTTCCCCGGCCGAGCAAGGCGAGGAGTGAGAGAAGCGGAGTGTCACATGAGGAAGGTGTCAGATGCTGTCGCGCTGACCAGGAGCATCGGGCCGAACGAGTCTCTGGGGTGATCAACCATGTGCGCGGTTCGCGGACTTGCGTGGCATCTCGGCGGGGGCTCGAGCTGTGCCGCATCCTCAGGATCGAAGGCCGTGGGTATCGCTGGCGAATGCCGAGCGCGAAGGCGTGATGGAAGGGCGTGGTGTACACGAGACACAGACCTTGTCATGCGCAGTCGAGAAGCGCCTCCGGTGCGCATGATTCCGCTCTGAGAATGGCGAAGGAGCACCCCTGATGAAGCTAGCTGCTGTCTATCAGCGAGGGCCGGCCGTCCTCTTGCATGCGCTTTCGTGCACGGCTGACGGCGTTTGGATCCTGTCGGAACCTTGTGTTCGAATGCCGATTGATTGCAGCGATAGCGATATGGGTAACGCGCTTCTGTCGGTACTTGAGTGGTCGAAATCGCCGGTTCCGCGCCCGACCCATTGGAAGGAAGTCCTCGAGCCACTGCTGAAGGCTGCCGGTGTGAAGACGTGGCAGGCCTTTGTGAAGAGCGCGGTCTGCGTGGAGGTTGAGTTGGGAGGCAACAAGCTCGAGTTCATCCCGACTCGAAACCTGGGTAGCGTCGGGGGTTTCCAGGCCGATGAGTCCAGGAAGGCTGTGGTAGTGCCGATTGGGGCCTCCGCATCCGTCGGTGCCACCCTGCGCACGGTGCTCGGGTCCGCGCGTTGACCTGAGTCTTGGCTCGCAGTCCCGCCTCGGCCTGTCCGAAAGCTCGATCGAGCCCTGCTCCAAGTGCTGCTGGTGGATTCCGGAATCTCGGGATGACATCTGTCACCCGTCTCGAGATCCCCCCTTCGCTTGCTCTGAGTGGACCAATGAAACACTGCGGCCTTCCACGGCTCCCGCGCAGCGGGAGCAGGGAAGACACCGACGCCGCACGGGTGCCCCAGTCCCGACTCCACCGAGCCCCAGACCCCTCGCCTTCCACCCCGCTCCCCAAGCTCTTCCGTGACGCCGAGGACCTCGTCGAGGAAGGGGCCGGGGAGGAAGCCACGGCCTCGAACCCCGTCAGGCGTGGCTACGCAGCCACGCGACGAACTCGGCATCGCCCGATTCCTCGGCGCAGCGGATCGGCGTCTTGCCATCCCAGCCCAGCCAGTGCGGATCGGCGCCGCGGTCGAGGAGGAACTCTGCGGTCGCCCGCTGCCCCGCCCGGCACGCATGCCAGAAAGCGCGTGTGATCTCGTCGGGGGTCGGAGGCGGTGACTCGTCCCATCGGGTCTGCATGACGTCGAGCAATCCGAGCGCGGCCGCCTGCCACCACTCGACGCGCGCGCCGCGTTCCACCAGCCGGCGCGCCGCGTCCCAGTTCGCGAAGACCACCGCGTCGGAGAGCGGGCCGCCGCCCGTGAAGATCGCGCCGGGCGCATCGAGGTCCGCTCCCGCGTCCAGCAGCGCATCGATCGCGGCGACGTCGTTGCTGCTCGCTGCCTGGTGCAGCGGCGTTTCCTTGCAGTTCGGGTCGTTCGGGTGCGGCGGGTAGTGGACGTTCACGTCGGCGCCCGCGGCCGCGAGCATGGCGATGGTCTGCGCCACGTTCGGGAAGTGTCCGGGCCAGTCCACGGCGATCAGTAGCGGAGTCTGGGCCGCACCACCGGGTCTGCCGATCCACGTGTGCACGAGGTGCGGGTGGGCATCGAGAAGTTGCCGGAGGGCGGCGACGTTGCCGGTGTGGATCGCGGCCCTGAGATCGACGGCGACCGGGTCGTCCGCGGATAGCAAAGGAAGGGGCGTCATCGACTCAGTCTAGGTGGCGCGCCGATCCGGCGTGCTTCGTCACCCGGCCCGGAACTCCTCCTTCCGCAGCCCATGCTTCTTCATCAGGTCGTGCAGCGACCGCACATGCATCCCGGCCCGCTCCGCGGCTCGCGGAGCGGCGGGATGCGCAGGGGTACCACGTGCAGTCGATAGAACAGGTCCTCGCGGAACTTGTCCTCCTTGACCGCCTGGCGCAGGTCGCGGTGGGTCGCGGCGATCACCCGGACGTCGATCGGTCGCGGCTCATCGGCGCCGATCGGCCGGACCTCGCGGCGCT
>JAUILN010000001.1 GCA_030432695.1 bacterium
ACAGAAGTCAAGCAGCTGGGGCCGATGATAGTCGCAAGGCGAAAGTAGGTCAGTGCCGGAACCATACACGGGGTAACACCCGAAAGAAGAGCCCCGCAGGTCGTCGACCTGCGGGGCTTTTTCGTTTGTGCAGGCACCCGGTGCTGTGGAGATCCGCTGCGATCGGCCCCCAATAGTTTCGGGAGCTGGCCCTGGGGAGGCGAGGCTTGCCGGGCTTCGTCCGCGCCAGTCGATCCGCGACCCTTGCTCAGCTACGCGCGTCGACCAGATCCGCGATCAGGGCGACTCCGAACCCGGTCCCGTGATCCTCGCTGACTGCAGGGCCGGCAAGGTCGATGTGGCACCAGCGTAGTTCGTCGTCCTGCGGCGGGTGCCAGTGGATGAGCGCCGCCGCGCAGCTCGAATGCGCGTTGGAGCGGATCTTCACCGAGTTCCTTGTGTTCGCGATGGGGCGGCGGAACTCGGGACGATGGAACTCGGGTGTGGCTGGACGAGGTCTCCCGACCGACGTCCGGCCTCGACAGCCTGCCGCTCGAGGTCCCCGTCGTTGGTCACTACCGCGGCGTGATTCAGGCCGGTGGCGATCAGCTGCGCGCCGGTGAGCGTCGCGGCGTCGATGATCAGACCGGCGCCCAGCTTGCCCTTGGCATCGCTGACGCCATCGCCGAGCAGCAGCCTATCTTCCGCCGGTAGCGAGGGTGACCCCCTGTCCGGGATCCAGATGTCAGGAGGAAGGCGGCGGCGACGGCTGCAGGATTGCTCCGTGACTCAGGATGCGGCCAAGCATCGTGCTGCTGATCTGGAGTTCCATTGTGGAGCCGTGTTCATCGTGCGACTCATGGAGCACCGTCGCGCAGCTGCGGATCTCGGAGTGGAGGGCCCCTGCGGAGTGCGGGACCAGGATCGTGACCTTGCGCTCTGCGTGGGCAAGGTATGACTGTAGGGCGTTTGTGAGGTCGGTGAGACCTGCTCCGGTCCTTGCGGAGACCAGGACCGAGGTTCCTCCGTGCCGGTGGATCGGCGCGAGGACGGACATGTCGTCAATGCGGTCGCTCTTGTTCACTACGTAGAGGCGAGGGATGTGGTCGGCTCCGAGTTCTTCGAGGACGCTCTCTACCACGTGAACGTGTTCGATCGCCTGCTCGCTCGAGCCATCCATGACCAAGAACAAGAGGTCGGCATTCAGCGCTTCCTCGAGTGTTGCGTGGAAACTGGCTACGAGCTGGTGGGGGAGCTTCTTGATGAAACCGACGGTGTCGGAGAGAAGCACTGTCCGACCGCCCGGCAGGCGCCAGTTGCGAGTCCTCGTGTCCAGAGTGCTGAAGAGACGATTCTCCTGCAGCACGCCGGCGGACGTCAGTGCGTTCATCAATGTGGACTTGCCTGCGTTGGTGTACCCGACCAGGGCGATAGTGAACTGATCTGCGCGGGTTCGGACCTCTCGTGCCTTCCGGGCTTCTACGGTACTCAGCTGCTTCTGCAGACTCGCGATTCGGGCGCGGAGTTCACTTCGGTCGAGATCGATCTGCTTCTCTCCGGCGCCGCCGCGTACTCCGATACCGCCGCGTTGCCGCTCAAGGTGCGTCCACAGTCGCTTGAGTCTGGGCACCTGATACTGCAGGCGAGCGAGTTCGACTTGAAGTCGCGCCTGCGGAGTGCGGGCGTGCGATCCGAAGATGTGGAGGATCAGTTCACTGCGGTCGAGCACTGGGACCCTGACTGTCTGCTCGACGTTCCGACCTTGCGCAGGAGACAGTGGGTCGTCTGCAATGACCACTCCCGCACCGGTCTGTTCGACGATCTCCGCTAGTTCGGCGAGCTTCCCACTTCCCAAGTAGTTGTTCGGGTCGGGGTGGCGACGGTGCTGCGTGATGCACCCGCCGACCACGAACATCCCGGTGTCGGCAAGCTCCGCCAGCTCGCTCAGGGCTTCCGGCGGTGTTCGTTGATCGCCGTGGTCCACGATGCCGAACAGGATCGCCTCGATCGGTGACTGGCGAGTCGTGGAGACGCGTTCCTCATTCGACATCGGACAGCCCCTGGACCGAGCCCACGTCGGAAGGCGGTCCTAGGGGACCTGACGTCTGTTCGATCGCCCCCTCTGGTGATCTACAGAGGAAGACGTGGCGACACCAACTGTCGTCGGACCGGAGGGCGTGGTCGGTCCGGTAGTGGGTGCCACGAGACTCGGTTCGGCTTCGTGCGGCACTCGCGATCAGCGAAGACGTCGTGAGCATGTTCTTGAGCTCGTAGCTCCGTCGATCGTGGCCGTGGGCCCGCAGCAGGTAGTGATTCCAAAGTGCGAGTCTGTGCACAGCCTCTTCCAGCCCCGGCTCGTCGCGGGCAAGTCCGACGTTCCGCCACATCAGACTCTTCAGGCTGTAGAGCAGATCGTCAAGCTGCAGCTGAGGTGCGTAGTCCGGCTCCGGAGGCTTCGGGATACGGCGTGGAAGCGACGGGGCCCTCGTGGTCGCAGCCGCGCTCTCGCCAGCGACCCGGCCGAGGACCGCTCCTTCGAGCAGTGAGTTCGACGCCAAGCGGTTCGCGCCGTGGAGCGCGGTCGCGGCCGCCTCGCCGACTGCGAAGAGCCCTTCGATCGAGGTCCGTCCTTCCAAGTCGGTTCTCACTCCGCCGATCGCATAGTGCGCGCCTGGTCGGACGGGGACCGGGTCGTGCGCAATGTCTATGTCGAAAGCGCGGCAGATCCGGGAGATCGACGGAAACAACTCGTGAGGGTCTCCATCGACTGTGGACAGGTCGAGATACACGTGTGTATCGCCGGTAGCCACCATCCGGTCGAGGATGGCTCGACTGACGACGTCTCGCGGTGCGAGCTCAGCATCTCGGTGGACACCAACCATGAATCGTTGGCCGGCCGCGTCTCGTAGCTGCGCGCCAGCGCCGCGGACGACCTCTGAGATCAGGAAGCGTGACGCACCCGCGATGTAGAGGACGGTTGGGTGGAACTGGACGAACTCCATGTCCGACAACACAGCGCCCGCTCGAAACCCCAACGCCGTACCATCGCCGCATGCTCCGGCAGGATTCGTGGTCTCGCGATACACCTGACCCGCGCCTCCCGCGGCGAGGATCACGGAGCGAGCATGCACCGCGAGTTCGACGTCACCTTCCAGGATGACCGCGCCCACGCATCTCCCATCTTCGATCAGCAGATCACGGACGAACGCACCGATCCGTACGATGACGTCCTCTTCGTTCGCCAGCGATTGGGTCAGAACCCGCTCGATCTCGATTCCGGTGGCATCGCCGTTGGCGTGAACCACGCGATGAACGCTGTGGCCGCCCTCGCGGCCCAGTGCGACCTGACCCGACCGCATCCGGTCGAATCGGGCGCCTAGGTCGCAGAACCAGTCGTAGGTATCGGGGCCGGAACGGATGATCCGCTCGACAACCTGAGGATCACTGAGGCCTGCTCCGACGCGCAGGGTGTCTTCGACATGGAGTCGAAAACTGTCGTCCGGTGCGAGCACCGCGGCGAAGCCACCTTTCGCCCACGCGGTGTTGGCCTCCGATGGGGGGGTCTTCGAGACGCAGAGAACTGACGCACCTTGCCTCGCCGCGGCGAGGGCTGCAGTGCCGCCGGCGATTCCTGCGCCGATCACCAGCACATCGGTTTGCAGGATGGGGGTGCGGCGGGCGTCAAAGCCACCGAGCATTGCCGGGAAGACCGGACGGACCGACGACGTCAATGCGCGGCCTCGGTGAGCAAGGGCTTCGCGGAAGGCCGCTCGATTCGACGCCCGACCTCGCCGGAGGCGGGATCGTCGGTCCGCACCGACGCTTGGGGCGATCGCGTCTCGAGGGTGTGGGACACGTCGGCCTTATGCCTGGCTGCCAGCTGGCACGGCGTCCGCGCTTGGTGACGCCATCTCCGGATCCTCTTCCTCAGGACGCTCTCGCTGCCACAGCCACAACATCACGGGGGAGGCGATGAAGATCGTCGAGTAGGTGCCGCTCAGGAGGCCTATCACCAGAGCGAAAGAGAAGCCCTCGAGCGAAGACGACGCGCCAAGGTTCACTACGAACTGGGTCAGCACGACCATCATCGTGGTTGCCGTCGTCAGCAGCGTGCGCGAGAGCGTCTGGTTGATCGACAGGTTCAGCAATCGCTTGTGATTGAGCGGCTCGCCCAGGCGCTTGCTCTCGTCGAGGTTCTCTCGCACGCGGTCGAAGATGACGATCGTGTCGTTGATGGAGTAGCCGATGATCGTCAGGAAGGCTGCGATCATCGCCAGGTTGATCTCGCAGTCCACGAGATGGAGGTAGTTCGCGACGACGACCACGCCGAGGGTGACGAGCACGTCGTGGAGGAGCGCGACAACCGCGGCGACGCCGTACTTGTACTCGTGGAATCGTGCTCTGATGAAGAGGACGATCGCTCCCATGGCGATGAGGAGCGCCGTGATGGCTGAGTTCCGGAGTTCGTTGACCATGCGGCCACCGATCTCGGAGGACTCGGGGATGGGATCGGAGAGCTGCACCAGTTCGCCCGAGGCGTTCTTCAGCTCGGCCGTCCGAAGCATCTGCTGGATCGCGCCGAATAGCTGAGAGTCCGAGACCTCCTTCGCGACGTCCCACTCGACCCGATATCCCGAACTTAGCCCAGCGTTCCCGTTGAGGGGCGTGAGGACGAGGCCAGCAAGCCCGCGGAGAGCGGTCTTCACCTCGTCGGCCGGAACTTGATCCGCGAAGTGCAACTCGATGCTAGCGAAGTTGACCGCGCGGTCCGGATCAGGATCGACGATCGCATTTTCCTGCGGGGCGTCGACGAGTTTCGAAGCGAGGGCTCGACGCAACTCGGTCTTGTAGGGTGGCTCGTAGCCGTCTGGGTTTGCCTGCCGCTCTGCATCGATCTGGTTGCGCTGCTCCTCGTTCAGCTTGACGCGGATCGAGAACCGCCTCGCCTTTCCGTCGACGAGTTCTCCGACGCTGTTCACGATCGGGTTCTCGTACTGCCCGTGGAAGGCGTCGTCGTTGGCGAGCAGGTTCCGGATCTCCTGAGCGCTCGCGGGCTCACGAAGCGCGACATTCAGGTTGGCGCCACCCGTGAAGTCGATGGCGTACTTCTCGTCGTTCGGAACCGAGAAGAAGGCCGCCAGACCCGCGAAGATCACCAGAGCACTCGCGGCAAATGCCAGTCGTCTCCGAGAGAGGAAGTCGATGTTCACATTCTCGAGCCAGTGGGCGACCTTGAAGTTCTTCAGGCGCCCAGACTCGAGGAGGTAGTGGAACACCAGCCGGCTCACGAAGAATGCCGTGAACAGCGTCGTGACGATGCCGATCATCAGCGTCACCGCGAAGCCGCGGATGGGTCCGACGCCTGCCTGGAACAGCACGACGCCGGCGATGAACGTCGTGATGTTGGCGTCGAGGATCGTGACGATGGCGCGCTCGAAGCCGGTGCGACAGGCCTGGAGGAGGTCCTTGCCGCGCTGCAGTTCCTCGCGGATGCGTTCGTAGATCAGGATGTTGGCGTCGACGGCCATGCCCATGGTGAGCACGAGGCCGGCGAGGCCCGGCAGGGTCAGGCGCGAACGGAAGAACGCGACGACGCCGAGCAGCAGGAGGATGTTGAGGCCCAGGCCCGCGAACGCGACGAGACCGGCGATCCGGTAGTACGCGAGGATGAAGCCGAGCACCAGCACGGCGCCGATCGCGATCGAGTACATCGCGAGTTCGATCGACCGCTGGCCCAGCTGGGCGCCGATGACGTCCTTGGACTGGAGGACCGGGCGCACCTGAAGGGCTCCGGTGCGCAGCACCTTCACCAGTTCGTCGACCTCGCGGCGGCTGAAGTCACCCGAGATCTGGCCGGTGCCCACGATCTTCCCGCGGAAGACCGGAGCGGAGTAGACCTCCCCGTTGAGGATGATCGCGCTCTGCTTGGTGACGTTCCGGCCCGAGAACTCACCGTACCGGGGCGCCTGGTCGGCGCGCATCTGGTACGTGATCGCCGGACGGCCGAGATCATCGAGACTCGGTCCGATCCGGCCGACGTTGAGGTCGTCGCCCTCGAACGACTCCTCGTGCATGTTGATCGGCACGAACTCGACCAGGAACCGCTCGCCCTCGGGCTTCTCGAGGATCGCATCCGGAATCTGCCCGGCGTTGTAGTCCTCGGTCTCGAAACCGCTGACGGCGTTCGAGTAACCCGACAGGCTCCACGCTTCCCGCCACTTGCGGGAGTTGTCCGCGGAGGGCCGGATGACGTGCGGATACCAACGCAGGTCATCGCCACCGGCGACCGGGCCCTGATCCTCACCCGTGAGGGAGTTGAAGACCCGGATTGCCGCGGGATCCTCCCGGACGAGCTGCAGATTGGCCGGTTCCTTCAGCCATGCTTCGAGTCGTTCCTTCTCGGCGGCGATATCGAAGCGGGTCTCCTCGCCTGTGGCCTCGTCGAGATCGACGTAGGTCTGCTCGGCCACGAGCCGGAACTCGAGCTGGCCCAGACTCTCGATTCGCGACTGGATCGCCTGTGCTTCGGCCTCGTTCTGGACGTCCGGGACCTCTACGAGGAAGCCGTATTGACCGCGCCGGAGAACCGCCGCATCGAGGATTCCCGTCGGATCCACGCGACCGTCGACGATCGATACCGTCTCGTCGACGATTGCGTCTATTTCGGTCTCTGAAGCGTCGGCGGAGATGTCACCCGCCGCCTGGGCTCCGGGGATGTCGATCTCGTAGATGAGCTGAATGCCCCCCTTGAGGTCGAGGCCGTAGCGAATGCCGAGGAAGCCCAACGAGGCGATCGCGGCGGCGGCCAGGACGAACACCAGGAAGACCTGGCGGCGTGCGTTCTCGAGCATGCTCTAGCGCTGCTTTGGTTCGGTTGCTCGGACGCGGGCGCGAGGCGTCCGCGGGCGCCGTTCGGCGCCGTCCCGATGCGTCGGAGAGGAGAGCGGGGGGCGCCGATCGGAGATCGGTCGACCCGCCGGCACCTGCCGGCGTGACTCGCTTGGCGGCGAACCCCGGCGGCGGCTGATCCGCCTGCTGGGGCTCCGCTGGTCAAGGCCCGGACCTGGAGGTCCGGAAGTTGGTCGTATCGAGCAAGGCGGATGCCTCACTTGGTGCTAGCCGCCTCCGGAGCGGCCTTGTTCGCACCCTTCGGCATGGCGCGTGGGCCGCGAAGCTTGCCGAAGTTCTGGCGCAGGCGGACCGCCTTGCCGACCCGCTCGCGCAGGTAGAACAGCCGGGCTCGACGGATACGCCCCTTGGACTTCACCTCGACCTTCTGAACGCGCGGCGAGTGCAGCGGGAAGCGTCGCTCGACGCCCTCTCCGGCTACCAGGCGCCGTACGAGGAAGGTCCGTCGGATGCCGGACCCAGAGATCGAGATCACGGTCCCGGTGAAGACCTGAACGCGCTCCTTGTCGCCTTCGCGAATCAGGTAGTGAACGTCCACCGTGTCGCCGACGCCGAAGTCGGCGATGTCGGTGCGCATGTTCTCGAGTTCGATCTGTCGGATCAGGTCCATCGTCGGGCTCCGTCGGCCTCGTTTCGTGGACGAGGCCTGTGCGATATCTCGCGTTACGCTCAGGTTGGTTCTGGGTCCGTCCTCGGCCGATCCCCGGGAGGGGGTCGCGTGGGATCGGAGGAAGCGGTCGGGTCGGTCGGATCGGTTGAAGCGTCAGAAGTCCCGAAGTAGAGAGGCAGGGAGGGGGGCGAGGAGCAAGGCGGTTCGGGTCGGCGACGGCGCAGGCCGACCGAAGCCGCTACGCTCCAGTCCGAACTCGCGGAATCCCGGATCCGGCGTGTTCGTAGTCGGCGGTGTCCTCTGGGGTCTCGCAAGCGTTGTCTGGGACAAGCGCCCTCAAGAGTCCGTGTCCTGCCGACTTGCCGTGTCCTCCGAATTCGAGCGCGGCTGCATGCCGCTCTCATCCTCCGTGTGGGATCCACCACTCCGCGACGACATCCGTTTCGCCGATCCAAGCGCCGCCGTTCGATCGGCCGCCGCCGTGATGCCAGCGGCCGTGATGCCAGCGGCCGTGATGCCAGTCGCCGTGAGGTCGGGTGTCCCGGCGATTCCGAACGACTCGGCGATCTGGCGCCTCCAGCGAGCCACGGCTCCGTGGTCACCGGAAAGCAAGACCTCCGGAACTTCCATCCCTCGGAAACAGCGCGGACGCGTGTAGTGCGGGTGGTCGAAGCGCTCCTCCTCGAAGGACTCCGCCACCGCGGACTCTTCGCATCCGAGGACTCCGGGAATCAGCCGGACGGCCGCTTCCAGCACGGTCATGGCCGGAAGCTCGCCTCCGGCCAGAACGAAGTCGCCGATCGAGATCTCATCCCAGGTCATGCCGTCGCGGATCCGCTCGTCGAATCCCTCGTACCGTCCACAGAGCAGCATGAGGCGCTCGACGCGGGAAAGCTCCCGAGCCTTCGCCTGGTCGAATCGCCGGCCCCGTGGGCACAGCATCACCTTGTGGAAGGACCCGAACCGGCGCTCGGTGTCTTCTACAGCTTCAAAGATCGGCTCGGGCTTGAGCACCATACCCGGGCCACCACCGAACGGCCGGTCATCGACGGTCCGGTGGCGATCGTGGGTGAAATCCCGGTAGTCGACATACTCGAGGTCGAGCTTGCCGAGCCTCTGTGCGATCCCCAGGATGCTCTCGTCCAGGTAGGGCCGGATGGCGCCCGGAAAGAGCGTGAGGACTGCACAGAGCATGGTGCCTCGCCGAAGAAGGGCCGAGTAGACTAGGGAGCCGCATCTGCGCAGTCAAGCGAGGTCACGAGCGAGTGTTCACGGGTCTCATCACCGCCATGGGGCGGGTCATCGCCGCGCTCCCTGTCCGGGACCAACTCGACCTGCAGGTCGAGCTCGGAGGACTCGCGGCGAGTGCACGCATCGGTGACTCCATCGCCCTGTCCGGCGTGTGCTGCACCGTGGTCGAGATCACCGGCGAGGTCGGGCTGTTTCGCCTCTCGCGCGAGACCCTCGAGCGGACATGGCTCGGTCGGGCGGTTCCGGGTACCCGAGTCAACCTCGAAGGCGCGCTGCGAGTGGGCGAAGCCCTCGGTGGGCACCTCGTGCAGGGCCACGTCGACGGCGTGGGGAAGGTCGTCAGCAGCATCGATCCCAAGGAGGGGGGTGACCTGGGATTGTCCGTTCCTGATACCCTTCGGCGATATTGTGTCGAGAAGGGGTCAATTACGGTGGATGGTGTGTCTCTCACCATCGCGGGGATCGACGGAGCGACGATCCGGATCGCGGTCATTCCGCACACCGCGCAGGTCACGACGCTAGGCGGCCTGCCTGCCGGAACTCCACTGAACCTGGAGGTCGACGTGATCGCGAAGTACGTGGAGACGATGTTGTCTGCCCGGTTCCCCGACCGAGCGGTCGCCGACGATTGATCAAGCATCTCGGTCTCGCCGAGCGTCCGCGGGGGGTCGGGGAAGTAGACCGCGAGGTCGTGAGCGTCGGCTCACGAAAGTGAGCTGCGCCGCACGCTTTCGCCGCAGGGTATTCGATCAGAATGCGCCGGTCGCGACCTGGAAGAACGTACCGATCGGGGCGGCCTCCCGGGCGTCCTCGATCGCGCGGGCGACCTGATTGAGCATGCGCGAGAACTGCTCTCCGAGCTCGTCATCGAACACGAGGCGACCGAGTAGGCCCCGGCCGTCTCGGATCTCGGCGGCGACTGCTCCGAAGTCGTCGGCAATGGCTACGAACCGGTCCCGCAGGTTCCGGTCTGCGACCAGCGCTCCGATCACTCCTGCCATCGGGTCGTTCAGCCGGATCGAGAACGCCGCGAGTTCGCCGGTGAGAGTCTGGAGGTCCTCGGCCACCTGCTCATTCGACATGAGCAGGCCGAGAGGACCCCGGCCCGAGTTCAGCGCCGCGGAGAACTCTTCGACGTTCGCGAGCGTGTTGGCCAACGAGTCGCCGAGATCCTCGTCGTTGATCAGGCGTCCCAGCGGACCGTTCCCCGTGTCGATCTTGCGCACCGCCGATGCGGCGCCCGACACCAGTTCGACCAGCTCCTCGCCCATGGCCTCGTCGTGGATCAGTCGCCCCACGGCCCCTCTTCCTGCTTCGATGGCCTCGGAGTTCCGCCGTAGGCTCTCCAGGAGTTCCACCGCGACCCGGTGGAAGGTCTCGTCGTTGAGCAGCCGAGCGAGCGTGCCCTGGCCCTCATTGATGCGCCGAAACATCTCGCGGGCGTTGGAGAGGATGCCTTTCAGATCTGCTTCGATCTGCGGGTCGCCGACCAGGTCGCCGATCGCATCGAACGGGTCCTTTCGTCGCGTGCCCAGCAGCGTGACCGCCGGCGCCATCTCGTTCGGGCCGTCGCCGGGGTCGATCTCGATCTGCTGGCCGCCGAGGAGCGAGCCGGCTTCGATCCGCACCTCGTACGCGTCGGTGATGCGGACCTCGCGGTCGAGGCGGACCCGTACCACGACCTTGCGTTGCCGATCCGTCGCGGTGGGGTCGGGAGCTATCGACTCGACCTGGCCAGTTCGGACCCCCAGGACGAACACATTGTCTCCCGCTCGGAGACCGGCCGCGTTGTCGAACCACACCGTTCGATACTCGGTCTGCTCGAACGACACTCCGGTGAGGAACAGAGTCGTGACGAGCAGCAGCGCGAGCCCGGCGAAGAACACCAGGCCGAGCATCAAATCCTGACGGGGTCGTTCCATGACGTCTCTGGGACTCTGATGTTCGGATCAGTCGGCTCCGCCGCTGAGGAACGCGCGGACGATCTCGTGGTCGGATTCCTGCATCTCCTCGATGGTCCCTTCGGCGAGGATCCGGCCCTCGTCGAGCACACCGATTCGGTCGCCGGTGTCGAAGGCGCAGGCCCGGCTGTGGGTGACCACGAGGCCGGTGACTCCGAGGCGATCACGCACCTCGGCGATGAGTCGATGGATCTGCTCGGACATGATCGGATCGAGGCCTGCATTGGGCTCGTCGTAGAGCACGTAGCGGGGTTCCGTGACCAGCGCGCGGGCCAGTCCCGTCCGCAGCTTCATGCCTCCCGAGATGCTCGAAGGGTACTGAGCTGCGGCGTGGTCCATCCCGACCAGGCCCAGAACCTCCATGACGCGAGACTCGACCTCGTCTCGCGGGAGGCTGCGACGCTCGCGGAGGGGTAGTGCCACGTTCTCGAAGACGGTCAACCAGTTGATGAGGGCGCCGTTCTGGAACAGGTAGCCCATGCGCCTGCGGAGTGCGGCGAGCTGACGCTGTGTCAGGTCCGGAACCGACTGGTCGTCGACGATGACCGTACCCGCATCAGGACGCAGGATGCCGATCACGTGCTTGAGGGTGACGCTCTTACCCGTACCCGATCGCCCCATCAGGACGTAGTTCAGACCCTCGGGCACCAGGAGGTCGAGTCCGGCCAGGATCTGCCGGTCTCCCAGTCGCTTGTGCACGCCGCGCAGTTCGATCATCCCGGTGCGTCAGCCGTCGAGCAGAAAGTAGAACAGCCAGGTGATCACGTAGCCGAGCACGATGATCAGGATGATCGACCCCATCACCGCAGATTGCACGGCGCGACCGACTCCGAGCGCGCCGCCCTTGGCGCGGAGTCCGGCGGCGCAGCTCACCGTCGCGATGGTGCATCCGAAGACGATGGCCTTGATCAAGCCGACATAGACGTCCTTCGGTAGAAGGTGGGTGGAGTCGAGCAACGACTCCCGCACCGCAATCCAGTAGCTCTGTTGGGTGATTCCCAGATGGGCCGTCGCCACCGCAGCTCCACCGACGATGCCGATCAGATCGGCGAACACGGCAACCAGCGGGCACGCTAGCGTCAACGCGGCGATCCGCGGCAGGACCAGGAAGTCGGTGACGTCGATCGACATCACGTCGAGGGCGGTGGTCTCCTCGGAGACCGTCATCGTGCCCAACTCGGCGGCGATGGCCGATCCGACCGTCGCGGCGAGGATCACCGCGGTCATGAACGGGCCCATCTCGCGGCACATCGATAGCGCAACGATGCTCCCGATGAGGTCCGATTGGCCGTAGCGCCGCAGTTCGATCCCGGTCTGCAGTGCCAGGATCATCCCCGCAAAGAACGCGACGACCGCGGAGACGGGGAGCGCCTTGACGCCGGCTGCGAACGCTGCGTCCAGCGCGAAGCGGAGGCGTCGCGGCAGACGATGGACGAGGAGGAGGGCTCGGCCGAGTAGACCGACGCCGAATCCAGCCGACACCGCGGCGCTACGCAGTCCTGCTCCGGTCTCACGTATCGGTGCCAGCAGGCTGTCGCGCACGGCGCCGGATCGCGCCTCGGTCCCTGGCTTCGAGTGGTGGTGGTAGTACTTCACCGGCTCGGGATCTCCGTCGGGGAAGCTGGAGCCTCGTTCGACCCGCCGAGGGGGATCGGCAGGAGATTGAACAGGTAGAGGGTGCTCGCCGCGTCGTCGCCCTCGTAGCTGAACAGGAACGGAACGCTGGTCTGGGTGCGGCCCGACCGTTCGCGGGTCGTGAAGAGATGCGCGGCGAGGTGGAACGATTCGTCGTCGACGGCCCGACGCCGGCCCTTCGCCAGGGTCCAGATCCAGCCGTACGCCTCTTCGACTCCGACCGCGTTGCTCTCCCGCCAGGGCCACGGCGACAGCACGCTCCAATCGCCGCGGGTCGCGGTGCCATCCTCGTCGAGTGACTCCTGACGGTGGAACAGCGGCCAGATCTTGGTGAAGTCGTCGTGTGATCCGTCGCGGCCGTCCCGCGTCACCCGCCAGTACACCGGCAGGAACCAGTCCTGTTCCTGCGTGCCTTCCGGATCCCGGTACTCCCGGAACCAGATCAGCGGCCAGAGGAAACTCCAGGCCCACTGTCGATCCGTGACCGTCCGGGCGACGAGCGGCCACAGCCACCACCGCTCCAGGTTGAAGCCGGTCGAATCGTCGAGTTCGTAGCGGAACAGCGGCCAGAGCAGCGTGAGCTTCAGCAGCCGGTCGTCGATCCGGAGGTACTCGAAGAACGGCCACAGGAACGACCAGCCCGAGACGTGTGGTCCGTAACGGTGGCCGAGGATCGGCCACAGCATCCAGTGGTCGATCGGGCGGTCGGTGTTGCGGGCTTCCGTGCCGAAGTGGATGAAGGGCCACAGGATCGACCAGCGCCAGTAGGCCTGGTCCTCGGCGAACATCCACAGCGGTAGTGCTCGATGCCAGCGGTAGCCGTCCGGTCCCGAGCCGAAGCCGACCAACGGCCATAGGAACAGGTTGCCGACGTTGCCGTTCTTCTCGGTCCCCGTGTAGAGCGGCCAGAGGACGAACAGCAGGCGATCGTAGGTGAGGAAGTTCGGGAGGTCGGCGTAGAACGGGAAGATGCCGAAGTAGCTCTCCTCACCGTCCTCGCGGGATCCGCCCCAGATGAACGGGAACAGGGCGTACCAGTCGGTTTCCTGGAGACCGTCGACGTTGGGGCGGCTGCGATACCAGTAGAGAGGGAAGAACCGGTGGGAAGACTCCTGGCCGTCGCTGCGGACGCGACCGAGCGGCCAGAGGAACTGGTGCTCGGTGGCCGAGCGACCGACGATGTTGGTCTCCGGCTCGGTGACCCGCCGGTAGAAGGGGCGGATCCGGAAGTCGTCTCCGCCCTCTGGAGTCTGCTCGTAGTGGAAGATCGGCCAGAGGACGTCGACCTCCAGGGGGCTGCCATCCTCGGCGAGTCGCTGGCGATAGAGCGGTGAGAGGTTGAACTCGCTGGGTAGCCATGTGCAGCCGCCCAGGATGCTGGGGAACATCAGTCCGACCAGCAGCGTGAGACACGCGGTCAGTGCCGGATGCCGGGTCCGTTGCGCGGCCGCCGCCACCAGCTGTCGGCTCACGACAACCCTCGCCATCGCGGGCACGATACGCGGCCCGTATCGAAACGCCATCCCGGAGCCGCCTCCTGCCCGATAGAGTGCCGGGCATGGGAGGCAAAGTTCAGTCGCGACCCCACGGTCGTCTTCGTCGCACTCGGCTTCGCGGTGGTCTCGGGTCGTCTGCACGGCTAGGTCGGGTCGCTCATCCGATGGTCGGGATCTGCGTGCTGTGGTTGGGTGGCTGTTCGGGCGCGCCGACGACCATCGATCCAGCAGTCGTGGAAGCCGAAGAGGCGAGGCTGCGGGCGCCGTTCGGCGAATCGCGCACGATCGTGTGTGAGCGGCTCGACGTTTCGCTCTCGCCGAACTTCGTCGGTGTCATGACCTACCCGGTTCCGAATCTTGCCGTGCAGTCAGAGGAACGCCTCGAACTTCCCGATGGGGGCCTCCGGCGCACCTTCAAGAACGGCGGCGGGGACAGCCTCAGATTCGCGGTCGGGAATCTGGCGTTCAGGGTGTTGGAGGAGGCACGTATCGAGGTTCTCGGTGGGCGAGCCACGATGACGTTGTCGGCGGAGACATCCGGGGATACCTGGCTCGTGCAGGGCTCGCAGACCCAGCAGATCTCGCCGTTGCGGATCGCCGACGGGGCGGCCCGTCCGTGAGACTCCGGTTGGTCGGAATCCTCATCCTCAGTGGTTGCACGGGCAGTTCGTTCCTGCCCGCGCCATCGCCGCAGGATGCCTCAGGATGCAACGACAGGGACTGGCCGGCCGCGGAATCCGCGGCGGCGCGGGGTGATGCGGCGGCTGCACTCCCGCTGTTGGAAGGCGTCGTCCGAAACTGTCCGGCCTTCGCTCCCGCCCACGAGCTGTACCAGGACCTTGCGATCCAGCGCGGCGGGGCGGCCGAGGCATCGATGCGGGCGTACTATGCGGCCGGACCCGGTGGACGGCCGTCGGGCCTCGACGCCTACCTGCAGGCTCGGCTCCAAAGCAACGAGTCGCGCCGCAAGGATCTGCTGGACCGGTCCCTCTCAGAGGATCCGGCACTCTGGCGTGCGCATCTGGAACGGGCGCGAATCTGGCTTCGCGCGGGCAATCTTGAGAACGCGTTCGCCGATCTCGAGGCAGCGGTTCGCGGCGACCCGAGTGCGCCCGCACCCAATCTGGAGCTTGCCCGGGTGCTGCGGTCACTGGGCCGCGCCTCCGACGCCGCGCGCCACTACGGGCGTTATCTGGCAGCCCGGCCAGAAGACCTCGCTGCAGTCACCGAGTATGTCCGCCTGCTGATCTACGAGTTGGGCGAGCCTGATCCTGCGAAGCCGTGGCTAGATCGGCTGCTCGAGGCGTCTCCGAGCGATCCCGAACTCCTGATGGACTCCGCTGCGCTGGCGTGGCGCACCGCGGAGCGGGATCGGGCGGCGGATCTCTACCGCCAGGTGCTCGAACTCGATCCCCAGGCGGCGCGGGCCGCGCTCAATCTCGGTAACCTGTACTATCTGTCGCCTGATCGGGATGAGGCGGACAAGCGGCGGGAGTGGCCACGAGCCCGGTTGGCATACCTCTACTTCCTCGAGCTGGCGCAGGTCCATGATGGTCACGACCTGCGTGACATGCTCACGACCGTGCCGGAGAGGCTCGCGAACATCGATGCGGTTCTGGGGCCGCTCCCACCTGGGACCCCGCCGCCAAGCGCTCGCGATCTCTGAGTTCCGGGGCTTCGCAGCCGGTGCGATGCGGGCCGGCTCGAGGTCGGCGCGCGAGTGCGGGCCTTCCTCCGAACGTAGCCGTCACCGTGGTGCGTCGGCCGAGGTCCGTCGACCAGGGCGGTCGCAGGCCTGGTGTCCCTGCATCCGGGACGATTCACGAGCGCCCAGCTTCGGCTCCATCCCTGCCACCTCGTGACGAGGCCTGGAGGAATGATCCGGGTTCGCTGTTGGCCCTCACCAGAGATTCGGCAGTTCGTGTCTCGCCAGATCTCGCCCGAGACGATCGCGGTCTTCCATGACGAGCCGGTCGGCTCGGTGGCCTTGCCGGCGCAGGACTCGTCTCGGACTGTCGATCTTGGCGACCAGCCAGTTTCCGGGTGGAGTGTGTCTCGCGAGCAGGTTTCGCAGGTCGAGGTTCCGGTCACGGAAGCCTGCCCGGTGGAGGGAATCCACGAGGTCCCGAATCGCCGACAGCAGCCCGCTCCGGTCCGGGTCGGTCAGCGATCCGAGGAGGTTCTCCACGGAATCTCCCGGCCAGGTCCGAGTCACGAGAATCGAGCGACGGAGTTGGCCGGTCCCGGTGCGAGCCTCTGCCAGGCCGAGCGGCTCGGCCGTCTCGAAGCCGCGCATGATCATCCACTGCAAGGCCGTATATTCGCGCCAAGCCCTCGATCGGGCGAGCCAGGTAGTCCGGAACCAGCCTCGGCGACGATCCACAGGCGTTGGGTAGTCGTAAACCTTGACGTGGCAATCGATGCCCGCGACGATTCCACGGCTTGTCCACGACGATCGCGCGGCGCGGATCAAGGTACCGGTGGCTTGCGCAGCGAGTTCGTCAGGAACGGGTGCCGCCCCGCTAGATGCCGTGGTCCGAAAGATCTCTCCCCGGACTTTCCAGGGACCCAGATTCAGGAATTCGCCCGGGGTGGAGATCACAACGTTATGCTAGCGGCCGGTTTGTTGAGTCTGCGCGACGTTCGCGGAGACCTCGGAGCTTGCCCCCACGCCGAGAGACGCCGATGAGGACGGTCACGAAGAAGGAGCTGGTCAACCGCATCGCCGAGCAGACCGGCCAGACCAAGGTGGTCGCCAAGGAGATCATCCAGGCTTTCCTGGATTCGATCATCGACGAACTCGCGATGGGCAATCGGCTGGAGTTCCGTGAGTTCGGCGTGTTCGAGAGCAAGGAGCGGGCTGCCCGCCGAGCGCAGAACCCACGGACCCTGGAACGCGTCGACGTCCCGGCGAAGCGGATCGTCAAGTTCAAGGTGGGTCGACTCATGCGGCAGCGGGTGTCCGGTGACGATGATGACGATTCGCCGCTCGGTGACGACGGGAGTTCGGCACCAGCGAGCACCGGGGCTGGCTCCGGTCCTGCGGCACACTCGGCTGAGGTGAAGGCACGAGGTGACGATGCGGACCGCGGAGGTCGGCCATCGGGGTCGGTCGGTGACGGCGAGTCGTTGCGCGGTGGGGCGGCTGGTGCTTTCGGCGATTCCTGACGAGTTCTCGTCCTCTCGAGCCCGCCAGGTCGAGAGCGCCGTGGCGTCAGTTCGAGTGCCGTAGTCCCCACCGCGGGTTGTCGGCGCTGGCCCTCGAGGAGGAGCGTTTGGTGTCGGTTGCTCAGGAACCGAGCGTCGCCAGCGCGGCCGCGACGTCTGCTCGGAGATCGTCCAGATCCTCGATCCCCACCGAGAGACGGATCAGCCCGTCCTCGAAACCGGCTGCGATCCTCTCCTCGCGGGGGATGCTGCCGTGGGTCATCGACGCCGGGTGATCGACGAGGCTCTCGACCCCTCCCAGACTCTCCGCCAGGGCGAACAGTCGGAACCGCGAGGTCACGGCCATCGCGTCCTCGACGCTTGCGTCGAGGACGAAGGACACCATTCCGCCGCCGTTCCGCATCTGGCGCTGGGCGAGTTCGAACTGCGGATGCGACGGTAGGCCGGGGTAGTAGACGCGACGGACCTTGGGGTGTGCTTCCAGATCACGTGCGATCTGCTCTGCGTTGGCGGCATGGCGGTCCATGCGGACGTGCAAGGTCTTCGTGCCACGCAGCACCAGGAAGCAGTCCATCGGTCCGGGCGTTCCTCCGACCGTGTTCTGGAAGTGCGCGAGGCGTTGACGGAGGTCGTCGTCGTTGGTGACGAGTGCGCCGCCCACGACGTCGGAATGGCCTCCGAGATACTTCGTCGTGGAGTGGATCACGACGTCGATCCCGTGGTCGAGCGGGTTCTGCAGGTACGGCGTGGCGAAGGTGTTGTCACACATCGAGAGGATGCCGCGCTCCCGGCACAGCTCCGCGACTGCCGCGAGGTCGGTCAGTCGAAGCAGTGGGTTCGAGGGTGACTCGGTCATCACCAGCCGGGTGTTGCCGCGAACCGCTGCGCGAAGCGCGTCCTGACTCGACATGTCGATGAAGGAGAACTCGACGCCGAACTTCTGGTAGAGCGTCGTGCAGATCCGATAGGTGCCGCCGTAGAGATCGTTGCTGGCCACGACGTGGTCGTCGGACTTCAACAGGTTCAGCACCGTGTTGATCGCTGCCATGCCGCTGGCGAAGCAGAGACCGTGCCTGCCCTTCTCGATCCCGGCGATGTTGGCTTCCAGGGCGGTGCGCGTCGGGTTGCAGGTTCGCGAGTAGTCGTAGCCCTTGATGACCCCTGGGGCCTCCTGGACGTACGTGCTCGTCATGTAGACCGGCGGCATGATCGCGCCGGTCGTCGGGTCGGGGGACTGGCCTGCGTGGATGGCTCGGGTGCCGAATCCGTCGGTTGGGTTCATCTCGCTGTCTCGGTCGGGTGGTCGGCAACGTGACTGCGCGGCCGCGTGGGGGGAGCGGAGCCCGGCGTCCCGATCCAGACGACCGGTGAAGGGCTGCTCGACTCGGCCGGAAGTCTAAGGCGGGCGTGCACCGATGTCCGGTCTGGAGTGTGGCAGCCGTGGAACCGTGATGGGTGCGGCGACCTGGGCGGTACACTCCCTGACCCGATGCCCAGGCCCACCCGATTCGATCTCGACACACTCGAGTTTGGTGCCGTTCGCGAGCTGCTCGTCGATCGGTTGCAGACCGCGCTGGGCCGCGGAGAGGTCGAACGGCTCGGTCCGGCGTCCGATGGTGCCGAGGCGCGGCGCCGACTGGACGTCGTCGCGGAGTTGGCGGTCCGGCTCGCTGCTGAAGATCGCCCGCCGCTCACCGGGGCTGTCGAGGTGAGGTCCTGGCTCGGGGCCTTCTTCACGGGAGACCACCAGCCGGATACTCGCGATCTGGCCGAACTCAAGCGGCTGCTTCGAGTCGCGGCGCGCTGCCGTGGCTGGCTGTCCGGGTGCCCTCGGGGTTCGTCGCTGGCGCAGCTGACGATCGAGTTTCCGGCCGTCGACGACCTAGTGCTCGAACTCGACTCGGTCCTGGACGACCGCGGTGAGGTTCTCGACAGCGCGTCGGTGAAGCTGTCGCAGGTTCGGCAGTCGATCATCGAGGCCGAAGCACAGGTGAGGAGCGCCATGCAGCGGTTCGTTTCCGATGAACGGATGCGTCGGTGCTTGCAGAGTCCCGAGCCCACCTGGCGCCATGGCCGCCCGGTGTTCCAGGTGCGCTATGAGCAGCGACAGAATGTTCCCGGCGTCCTGCACGATCGCAGCCAGTCCGGGGCGACCGTGTTCATCGAGCCGCAAGTGGTGGTCGAGGCCGCGAATCGGCTCGCGGATGCACGGTCGGACGAGCATCGCGAGATCCAGGTCGTGTTGACCCACATCGCGCGCGGTCTTCGTCGCTGTCAGCCGGAAATCGAGGGATCGGTCGATGCGGTCAGTCGGTTCGACGTGTCGGTCGCCGCTGCTCGACTGGTGACCGAGGACGGCTATCGCGTCGTGCCGGTTCGCGACGGGGGAGTTCTGCGGCTGCGGCGGGCCCTGCACCCCTTGCTACTTCGGTCGGTGCCTGCAGGGCCAGCTCGAGAGAGCCTCGTCCCCCTCGATCTGACGTTGGGAGACCCCTATTCGATGTTGGTCATCACCGGGCCGAACACCGGTGGCAAGACCGTCGCGCTCAAGACCGTGGGGCTGCTGTCGATCATGGCCCGAAGTGGACTGCCGATCCCAGCTGACGAAGGCAGCGAGATCCCCGACTTCGATGGCGTGTTCGTCGACATCGGCGACGAGCAGGGGATCGCTCAGAGCCTGTCGACGTTCTCATCGCACGTTACCCGAATTGCTCGCTGTCTCGATGGCGCGACGGCTCGCTCGCTGGTCCTGCTCGACGAGGTCGGAGCCGGCACCGATCCGGAAGAGGGGGGAGCGCTGGGGGCTGCAGTGCTCGAGGAGCTGGAGCGTCGCGGCACCCACGCAGTGGTCACGACGCACATCGGACGGCTGAAGGACTTCGCCTATACCCATCGTGGTGCGGAGAACGGTGCGATGGCGTTCGATGGCGCGAGCCTCCGTCCGCTCTACCGACTGGATGTGGGAATTCCTGGGGCGTCCCATGCGCTGGATATCGCCGCGCGGGTCGGATTGGACCGAGCGCTCGTGGATCGTGCGCGCGAGCTACTCGGGGCCCGAGACGAGCGACTCGAGCGCGTGATCCAGCAGGTCCAATCGGCGCGTCAACAGGCCGAGGAGCAGCGTCGGCACACCGAACGGCTACGTCTCGAAGCCGATCGGACCGGCGCCGAGCTCGAGCAGAAGCACCGCGACATCGACAGGCAGCGGGCGTGGCTGGCGGAGGAGGCGGATGCTCTGGTCGCGGAGCAGCTGCGCATGGTGCGGGAGCGGCTCGACCCTGGGCTGCGGCAGCTTCAGAACGCGCCGAGTTCCCATGGGCAAGTGGCGAGGGACCTTCTGACGGTCCTCGGGAAGCTCTCCGAGGGCACGTCGGTGCAGCGTCGGAGGCTCCGATTCCTGTCAGGAGTGAAGAAGGGCGACGATGTGTTCGTGGCCCGGTTCGGTCGGAGGGTCCGGGTTCATCGGATCGACCGGGTCAAGGAGGTCGTCAGCGTGGACTTCGGGAAGATGCGGATCGACGTACCGTTCGAGGACGTATCATGGATCCAGCCGATGGACCTGTGAGAGGATCGCGGTGACCTCTGGGGGGTTCCTGTCATCGGCGACGCGATCGGGCCAACAGTGGAACTGCTACCGAGGCTGGGGCGCGTCGAACCGCCGCATCGCGCTTGCCCGCATCGAGCCGCAGCAGGGCTTCGGGCCGAACCACGTTGGAACCCCTGACCGAGTCCTCCGCCAGCTTGCCCCGCGTCCTCCTCGCCGACAACGACGAGGCGGTTGTGGAGATGCTGATGGAGTTCCTCCGGCGTCGAGGACTCGAGGTGGAGGTCGCACCCGACGGCGAGGTCGCGTTGAGGTCGCTGGAGATGCATCCCTTCGATCTCCTGGTCTGCGATCTCGACATGCCCGTGATGCGCGGGGATGAGCTCCTTCGCCGGATCGCTGGCTCGCGGAGCGCGCCGCCCACTTTGGTGATCTCTGGCTACGTCGACGAGTTCGTCGAGCGAGAGCTGATGGCGCATCCCCACGTCCGGCGGGTGTTCCGGAAGCCATTCGATGTCCGGGGCTTCACCGAGGTGGCTGATCGTCTTGCGCGGGGCAAGAACATCGACGACGTGTTCGACGATCCAGCACCAGGCCTCTTCTGATCCGTCGCCGGGGAATCTCTGCCGCGGGCGCTGACTCCTTGGGGTCGTGGTTGCCCGGGTGGTCGTCTGCACGGCCGATCGCTTCGGAGGGGGGCGGGGAGGTAGCGAGTCGCACTCGACGGGTGCCGTCAGGGAGTAGCAAGGTCGTTCCGAGCCGGCTCGGCGCGGTCGCTCGATGCAGCGGGGCCGGGGCCTTTCGTCGACTCGTCGCAGCAGTCGAGGTGAGACCAGGGGTCGGGAAGTGGCGCCGTGCACACGGTCGCGAAACTGCCTCCGTCCGTTCTTGACCTCGCGGAGGTCGTCGGTATCGTGCCTCGTCCTTTCTTCGACAGCCCGCTCTGCTAGCGTAGCTCAACGGTAGAGCACCTGATTTGTAATCAGGCGGTTGTGGGTTCGACTCCCTCCGCTAGCTCTTTGGAGCCTAGCACTTTAGGGCGATCCGACAGTCGTTGCGATCTACCAGGCACGCGGCCAGAGCGGCGCTCGAGCAGAAGGGCGGAGTTCACTCCTGGTCGGACTTCCTGACAGCAGGCAGTCTGGGCGAATACCCAAGCGGCCAACGGGGCCAGACTGTAAATCTGGTGGCTATGCCTTCGCAGGTTCGAATCCTGCTTCGCCCACTCGCCTCCCGTCCTCTTCGATCACCTCGGTGCTCGGCGAGGTGCGGCAGGAAGCAGACCTGGAGCGGCTCCGCGTTCGCGGGTGTAGCTCAATGGTAGAGCCCCAGCCTTCCAAGCTGGTTGTGAGGGTTCGATTCCCTTCACCCGCTCCAGTTCTTTGTCTTGAGCAGATCAACCTCGGCAAGTCGACTTTCGAGCCAGCCTCGGCGGCCGCCGTCCGGATTCGTCGGGAGCGCCGGTTCGTCGGGAGCGTCAGGTCTCGGCGGTCGACTCGCGGTTCTCCTTGAAGTCGGCTCGTTCGAGCCGTTCGCTGGCGGTCGCACGACGTGTCGCTCGCGATCTCGGGGTCTTCTCGTCTGCTGCTGTAGCTCAGGGGTAGAGCACTTCCTTGGTAAGGAAGAGGTCGTGGGTTCGAATCCCACCAGCAGCTACGTCCAGAAGGCATCCGCGGTCGCGATGTAGGCGATGCTGCGGCTCTCGCGGGCTTCTTCGCGGAGTTCGGCTCCGTTCCCTCGAGCTTGCTCGCGGGTCTTCGCGGAAGTGCGTCTGAGGATCGTGCCGGCTCGGCTCGCTTCGACCGGACGGGTCATGCGGGCGGGTCATCCGGATGTGTCATCCACGGGTGGTCTCATCCAGTTGCGGTGCCATCCAGATGCGGTGCCATCCAGATCGGGTGCCATCCAGATCGGGTGCCATCCAGATGCGGTGCCATCCAGAAGTAGTAGGCCGCACGCCGTTGGGTTCCGTCGAGAGGTGAGCGCGAGAAGAGAGCGACCGTGCTCGGTTGAGCCCGGGTCCGCTCGCATCGAGCGAGTAGTCCGTTGCTATGGAAGTTGCTCCGGTGGCCGTTGCTCCAGATGGGGTGGTGGACGCGTCGGGTGGCCGATCACGGCGTGGCGACTCGAATCGACGAGGCGGGGTGTGCATCTGTATGTCGTGGTGGTCGGCGAATCTCTCGACCTGGTCGTGCAATCCGGATCCGGATCTCGTCCAGTGCCGCAGGATCGGCGATCGCGGCAGCTCGAGACCAATCTGCAGTTCGAGACCAATCTGTAGCGCGGGTGTCCCCGCTGAGTGGATGGCTCGTGCTGCTGCCAAGTGTTCCGCTCTGGTTCGTCGACGGCTTCCGAGTGAAGTCGGATGACGGGTTGGGGCGGGTCAGTTTCTTCCCTTTTTGATCACCGCTCCGGGCGTCCCGCGCGGCGCTCGAACCATTCGGTTCGCGGCGAGAGTCAGGATCTCGCCTGGACAGAATCAGCAAGCGAGTCCGCCCCGCGGACAACGCACGGAGTCCATAGACAGATGGCCAAGCAAGAGTTCAAGCGGACGAAGCCCCACGTGAACGTCGGGACGATCGGGCACGTCGCGCACGGCAAGACCACCACCACCGCGGCGATCAGCCGCACGCTGGCTGCGGTCGGTCTCGCCGAGACCAAGGATTACGCCGACATCGCCAAGGGCGGCACCGTGCGTGACGACACCCGAGTCGTCACCATCGCGTCGGCGCACGTGGAATACGAGACGGAGAACCGTCACTATGCCCACGTCGACTGCCCTGGCCACGCGGACTACATCAAGAACATGATCACCGGCGCCGCCCAGATGGACGGTGCGATCCTGGTTGTGGCGGCCGACGACGGTCCCATGCCGCAGACCAAGGAACACATCCTCCTGGCCCGTCAGGTCGGTGTTCCTGCGATCGTGGTCTACCTGAACAAGACCGACGAAGTGGACGATGACGAGCTCCTGGAGCTCGTCGAGATGGAAGTCCGCGAGTTGCTCAGCAAGTACGAGTTCCCTGGCGACGACATCCCGGTCGTCCGTGGCTCCTCGTTCAAGGCCCTGAAGACCGAGAACCCCGGCCGCGACAACCCGGAGAGCAAGTGCATCTTCGACCTGATGGACGCGGTGGACAGCTACGTCCCTGAGCCGCAGCGCGATGTCGACAAGCCGTTCCTGATGCCGGTCGAGGACGTGTTCTCGATCGCCGGTCGTGGCACCGTTGCCACCGGCCGCGTCGAGCGCGGCATCGTCAAGGTTGGTGATACGATCGAGATCGTGGGCATTCGCGACACCCAGACCACCACGGTCACCGGCGTCGAGATGTTCCAGAAGATCCTCAACGAGGGCCAGGCCGGCGACAACGTCGGCTGTCTGCTCCGCGGTGTGAAGAAGGAAGACATCAGCCGTGGAATGGTGCTCGCCGCTCCGAAGAGCATCACCCCTCACACCAAGTTCAAGGCGCAGGTCTACGCCCTGAGCAAGGAAGAGGGTGGGCGCCACACCCCGTTCTTCTCGAACTACCGTCCGCAGTTCTACTTCCGCACCACCGATGTGACCGGCTCGGTCAACTTGGTCGGTGCCGAGATGTGCATGCCGGGCGACAACGTCGAGATCGAGGTGACCCTGATCACCCCGATCGCGATGGACGCCCACCAGCGCTTCGCGATCCGAGAAGGTGGCCGCACCGTGGGTGCAGGCCGCGTCACCGAGATCATCGAGTGATCCTGCGCGACAGGTGGGGCCTGGGTCCGACCTTGTCGGGTCCCGGCTCGAATCGGTCTGGTGCTGGCGTTCGCCGCCAGCTTCGGGCATGATGCTTCGCCCGAAGTTCGTACCGATCGCCCGAGGCGGTTGGATCAGGCGCTTCGGGCGCGCGTACGGCAGTAGCTCAATTGGTAGAGCAGCTGATTCCAAATCAGCAGGTTGAGGGTTCAAGTCCTTCCTGCCGTGTTGTTTCCAAGTGGCCGGTCGCACCGCAGTCACTTGACCCCTGATTCCCAGATCGACGCCTTCTCGGCCTACTTTCCGAGGCCGTCGATCTCCGACTCGTGCGAAGGCCCCTGGCGGGTCATCGGACGGTGTCGGTCACTCCGCTCAAGGCTCTCGTGCGCTCCGGGCTTCGCTCCCGGGGATCCGCGACGGGGCCGCCGCAACCGCACAGGCACCTGACTCGTGGCTTACAAGAAGGACCATGGCCGCTACGCCCGAATGGCCTCGTTCTGGGCGCTGTTCCTGTTGCTCGGCTACGGATGCCTCGGGGGATTGGTCATCACCTTGCGGGGCTGGTTCGGTGCTGGTGAGCCGTGGACGGAGATCCCGGTACTCGGTGCCGTCGACGGTCCGAAGATCATCGCGCTGATCGCGCTGGCGGTGCTCGGCTTCTTGCTGCACTGGGCGCTGAACACTCCGAAGATCGCCGATCTTCTGATCGAGACCGAGGCCGAACTTCGCAAGGTGACCTGGCCGTCGGCGCACGAGACCTGGACCGGTTCGGTGGCCGTGGCCCTGACCGTGCTCGTGATGCTGTTCTATCTAGCCGGCGCTGACCTCGTGCTTACGGCGCTGATGCCCCGCCTGATGGGGGGAGGAGGAGCCGGCTGATGGTCCTCGAGTGGTATTTCCTCCGGGTGCAGGTCGGCCGTGAAGAGCGAATCCGGAAGACCATGATCGCGCGGATCAAGCAGGCCGGGCTCGAGGAATTCGTGCCGCAGGTCCTTGTCCCGAGCGAGCAGGTCGCCGAGGTGCGTGAGGGTAAGCGTCGGATCCGCAAGAAGAAGCTCTATCCGGGCTACCTGATGGTCCAGATGGAGCTGAACGACGACGTATGGTTCGCGATCCGCGAAACGTCGGGGTTCGGTGACTTCGTGGGTTCGCGCGGAACTCCGACGCCGATGACCTCGCAGGAGGTCGAGAACATCCTCGGCCGAATGGACGAGTCCAAAGAGGCTCCGAAGATGTCCGTGCAGTTCAACAAGGGCGACCGCGTCAAGATCAAGGATGGCCCCTTCGAAAACATCGATGGGACCGTTGAAGACGTGAACCCCGAGAAGGGAACGCTGGAGGTCGCTGTGACGCTCTTCGGTCGTTCCACGAATGTGTCCCTCGGCTACTGGGAGGTCGAACCGGTTTGAGTCCTGTGCCGGCCGGCCTTCCAGGCCGCGTTCGCCAGCTCTTCCACGAGACGATTCTCCTCCGCGAGTCGAATCGTCTACCGAACGACCATTCCAGAGCCAGTCAGTGAAGGGCCGCTCCATCGTCGGGGCGCCCTCGCTCCGCGCGGGAGAGATCGGCTTTCGACCATCTCGTCCGAACCGCAGGGAGTCCGAACATGGCAAAAGAAGTCACCGCACAGATCAAGCTGCAGTGCCCGGGCGGCCAAGCTACGCCCGCCCCACCCGTTGGTCCCGCTCTGGGCCAGCATGGTGTGAACATCGGGCAGTTCGTCAAGGAGTTCAACGATGCCACGCGCGACCGCCCGGGCCTCGTGATTCCTGTCGTCATCAGCGTCTACAAAGACCGCTCGTTCAGCTTCGTGATGAAGTCGCCGCCGGCCGCGGTGCTTCTCAAGAAGGCCGCCAACCTGGCGTCGGGCGCGAATACTCCGGGATCCCAGGTCGCTGGTGAAGTGACCCGCGAGCAGGTTCGGGAGATCGCGGAGATGAAGATGGCGGACCTCAATGCCGCCTCGACCGAGGCCGCGATGCGGATCATCGAGGGTACGGCGCGTTCCGCCGGGATCCGAGTCGTCGACTGACAGGAGCAGCACTACCCATGGCACGCACACGCAGTCGTCGATACCGCAAGGGCGCAGAACTCGTGGACCGCACCAAGGTCTACGAGCCCACCGAGGCACTGGAGATCCTCAAGAAGTTCCCCGGACCGAAGTTCGAGGAGTCCGTCGAGATCGCCGTCCGGCTCGGCATCGACCCCAAGAAGACCGATCAGCTCGTCCGTGGATCAGTCAGTTTGCCGAAGGGCACCGGCAAGCAGGTCCGGATCGCCGTGTTCGCCGAAGGCGACAAGGCGGAGGCTGCCAAGGCTGCCGGGGCGGACTTCGTCGGTGGTCAGGACCTCGCTGAGAAGATCGAGGGCGGGTTCACCGACTTCGACATGACCATCGCGTCGCCGGACATGATGCGGTTCGTCGGCAAGCTGGGTCGAGTCCTCGGTCCGCAAGGCAAGATGCCTTCTCCGAAGGCCGGAACAGTGACCCCGAACGTCGCGGACGCCGTCCGTGAGTTCAAGGCCGGCAAGATCGAGTTCCGCACCGACTCCGGTGCCAACGTCCACGCTGCGATCGGTCGCCGATCGTTCAACGTCGAAGACCTCGAGGCGAACCTCCGGGCCTTCGTCGAGCACCTCAAGTCCCTCAAGCCGGCTCAGGCGAAGGGTGCGTTCATCCGGAAGGTGTGCGTGACCACTTCCATGGGGCCCGGCATCAACGTCGCGGTCGGCTGACCAGGAGGACCCCGATGCCCAACGTCGTCAACGAGATCCTCTACGAGGAACTGTCGCAGAGCTTCCGGGACTCCGGATCCTGCCTCGTGCTCAGTTTCGACAAGCTCACCGTCGCACAAGACGGGGACTTGCGGACCAAGCTCCGGGAAGCCGGAGTGAGCTATCGCGTCGTGAAGAACCGACTCGCCAACCGCGTCCTCAAGGACGTTCTAGACCTGGACCTCGACGAGGCCCTGGTCGGGAAGTGCGGGGTCGTCTTCGCGCCCGAGGAGATGGCCATCTCCGCCGCCAAGATCGTCCGCGAGGCGATGAAGGCCCACAAGAAGGACGTGCCCGTGCGCGTCGTGGCGGGAATCGTCGAGGGTGAGTCGATCACCGGCGCCGCCGCCGAGACGATTGCCGACATGCCTGACCGCAACACGGTGCGGGCCCAGTTGGCCGGTGTGATCGCCGGTCCGGCTCGGGCACTGGCAACCGTGGTCTCGGCCGTTCCGGCCGGACTGGCGCGGTGCATCCAGGCCAAGCTCGACCAGGGGGAGGGCTGAGTCGGAACTGGTAGTCGGCTGTTCCCAGTCGTCGTTCAGCTCCGCATCTCACTCCCAGTAGACCTGCGTCTCGAACCCGCGCTGGTTCCCGCGCAGAACCCACAATCCACTCAAGACCGACCGACACCCGGAGAATCTGAAATGTCCGAAGAGAGCACTGTGACCCTCGACGCCGATCTCGAGGAGATCTTCACCAAGATCGATGGCTTGACCCTTGGTCAGGCGGCCCAGCTCGTGAAGGCGATGGAAGACCGCTGGGGCGTATCCGCCGCGGCGCCTGCGGCCGTCGCGATGGCTATGCCTGCTGGCGGTGGCGGCGAAGCCGCCGAAGAGAAGACCGAGTTCGACGTCATCCTGAAGGGTGCCGGCAGCAACAAGATCGCGGTCATCAAGGTGGTTCGCGAGATCACCGGCCTCGGCCTCAAGGAAGCCAAGCAGCTCGTCGAGGAAGCGCCGAAGCCTCTCAAGGAGGGCGCGTCCAAGGACGAGGCCGAGGAGCTGAAGAAGAAGCTCACCGAGGCGGGAGCAGAGGTCGAGGTCAAGTGATCTCGGCTCTCCGGCCGGTCGAACTCTCCTGAGATCGTGGTCGCGCTGGCGCGGCAACGTTCCGGGTCGGGCGGCCGGCGGAAGCTTCGCCAAGTGGTTCCCCCAGCTCGGGGCGGGCTCTACAACGCAGCAGGGTGGTCCTCGAGAGGATCTGCCTTGCTGCGTTCTGTCGTTGGTGCGACCTCGACCCGCGACAACGGCAGCTCGGGATCCTGGAGTCCGCCAGCGTCCCATTTCGGGGTTTCCGGCCGAGCTGGCCCCATCGTCTTCTGGCCGCGTCTCGCTGAAATCCTCCTCGCGCTGCAGATTGCCGTTGCATCCGAGGTTCAGCGTTCTCTACCCTACCGAGCCAGCCGCGGGAGCGGTTTTTGCAGCGGCTGGATTCCCAGGGATGCGTCCGACAGTCTGCGAACCCCAGGATCAGTCTGCGAAGCCCAGGACCTGCGTGTCGATGTCCTATCGACCATCCGGTGCGCGTCCTTCCGGGGCGCCGTCGGCAGGAGTTCCGCCGACGGCGCTTCTGCGGAACCCAGGCTGGACGGCGTGTTTCGTCTTCCGTCGACCGAGACCGCCGTCGACCGAGACCGCCGTCGATCGAGCCTGTCAGGGTGCCGACCACCAGGCTGGGGATGGCATTCGTCAGAGTCCGTCATACTCGATCGCCCGATCGTGGAGTGCGCTTCCTGTTCGCGCGCACCCGGCGGCGGCCGGTTCCCTACTCCACTCATCCCCACGCCCGTTCGTCCAGCGCGTCGGCCACTCGTCGAGACTTGATGGCCGGAGCTTTGATGGTCCGAGGTCCGATGGTCTGGTCTTCCCTGGGCGGGTCGTCCACGGACCGGAACGATATCGCTCGGGATCGCGGTGCTGGGCATCGCGGTGCTGGGCATCGCAGCGTTCGGCGCGGGCCGCTGATCATCCCACTCCAGACGCGTCGTCGCGCGTGTCGTGCACCGGCCACCTGATGGTGGTCGGCCTTCTCTGATTTCCCACTGCGGTCGTTCGTCGCGCCCCTCTGCGACGGCGGCCGCACGCAGGCGTCCAGCCACCGCGGGTTCTTCTGCCCAAACGGATCCTTCGGATCGACAGGTGTTGAGCATGCAGACCGTCACCTACGGACGGTTCCAGTCCGTCGCAGAGATTCCGGACCTCGTCGAGATGCAGACGAAGTCCTACGACTACTTCCTGCAAGCAGACGTTCCTCCGCACCGGCGGAAGGAGCAGGGACTCGAAGCCCTGCTGCGCGAGATCTTCCCGATCTACAACTACGACAAGACGCTCTGCCTGGAGTACGTCAGCTACGAGCTGGGGCGGCCCAGATACTCGCCGGACGAGTGTCGCAAGCTGCGGATGACCTACGGGTATCCGTTCAAGATCCGTGTCCGTCTGGTCAAGCCGGAGCCGGTCGAGGAGGAGATCTACCTCGGCGAGATTCCGATCATGATCGGCGGGGGCGAGTTCATCGTGAACGGGTCCGAGCGTGTCACGGTGAGTCAGTTGCATCGTTCACCGGGCGTGGACTTCTCGATGGAGGTGCACGCCGGAGAGAAGCGACTCCACAGCTGCTGGGTCATCCCCGAGCGGGGCAGCTGGATCGAACTCAACGTCACCAAGAAGGACCTGGTGAGCGTACGAATCGATCAGTCGGGCAAGTTCTCGGCGGCCACCCTGCTTCGCGCTCTCGATCCCAAGTACTCGACGGACGCGTCGATCCTTCGCGAGTTCTACGACGTCGAGAAGGTCGCCCGGAAGAAGACCGAGCCGGAGGCGAAGTACGCCGAGCGGCTGAATGGGGCGTACGCGGTCGGAGACATCCTCGATGAAGCCAGCGGTGAGCCGTTCGTCCACAGTGGCGATGAGATCACGGAGGAGCAGGCCGAGGCGATCGCCGCTTCCGGGATCCGCGAGGTCGAGGTCCTGCGCGATCCGGATGACCTGCTGATCCTCAACACGCTGCGGGAAGACACCACGTCGAGCCACGACGACGCGCTGTTGAAGATTTATGGTCGGCTGCGTCCGGGTAATCCTCCGCAGCTGGAGAAGGCGCGGGATCTCTTCAAGGAGAAGTTCTTCGACGACACCCGCTACCGACTCGGTCGCGTGGGTCGCTTCCGGCTCAATCGGAAGTTCGGACTCACCACCGCGGAGGAGATCCAGACCTTGCAGCCGGACGACTTCGTCCATGCCATCCGCTACATCATGGAGTTGCGGGCGGGGCGGGGCGAGATCGACGACATCGACCACCTGGGCAATCGCCGAGTGCGGACGATCCAGGAACTGGCCGGGGAGGAGTTCCGAAAGGGCTTCCTCAAGCTGCGTCGCACCGCTGTCGAGCGGATGAGCCTCGAGAACGCGGATACGGTCACGCCGCGGAACTTGATCAACTCCAAGACCTTCTCTTCGGCGATCGAGTACTTCTTCGGTCGCGGAGAACTCAGTCAGGTCGTCGACCAGACGAATCCGCTCTCACAGCTCACCCACGAGCGGCGTCTGTCGGCGCTCGGTCCCGGTGGTCTGAACCGGAAGCGCGCTGGCTTCGAGGTGCGAGACGTGCACACGTCGCACTATGGTCGTCTCTGCCCCATCGAGACGCCGGAAGGCACCAACATCGGCCTCATCTCCAGCCTCGCGATCTACTCGTCGCTCGACGACTACGGCTTCCTGACGACTCCGTATCGGCGGGTCAAGAACGGCAAGGTCACCGACGAGGTCGTTCGCCTTCGCGCGGATGAGGAGCACAACGCCGTCCTCGCACCGGCCGACACTCCCATCGATGACAAGGGCAAGCTCGTGGTCGAAGAGGCCTCGGGCAAGGTCATCGCGCGCATCAAGGGGGACCCGTTGCTGGTCGATCTCAAGGAGGTCGACTACATGGATGTCTCGCCGAAGCAGATCGTCGGCGTGTCTGCTTCGCTGATCCCGTTCCTCGAGCACGACGACGCCAACCGCGCTCTGATGGGCTCGAACATGCAGCGGCAGGCCGTGCCACTGCTGCGGACCGAGTTCCCGCTGGTCGGCACGGGGATGGAGGACGTCGTCGCGGCGAACTCGAGCATGGTCGTGCGCGCCAAGAAGGCCGGTACGGTCAAGGCGGTCGACGCGAGCCGGATCGTGATCGGTGATCACACCTACAGGCTGCGCAAGTTCGAGGGTCTGAACGAAAGGACCTGTCTGAACCAGTCACCGCTGGTCAATCTCGGCGACAAGGTCGAGAAGGGGCAGATCCTTGCAGATGGCGCGGCGACCAAGGACGGCATCCTGGCGCTTGGGCGGAACCTCGTCGTCGCGTTCATGCCGTGGGACGGCTACAACTACGAAGACGCGATCTTGCTGTCCGAGAAGCTCGTCAAGGACGACGTCTACACGTCGATCCACATCGACGAGTTCGAGATCGAAATTCGCGAGACGAAGCTCGGCCGCGAGGAGTTCACGCGCGATATCCCGAATGTGTCGGAACGCGCGCTGCGCTATCTCGACGAGACCGGCATCGTCCGGGTCGGCACGCGGGTGAAGGCAGGCGACATCCTCGTCGGCAAGGTGGCGCCGAAGAGCAAGAGCGAACTCACGCCCGAGGAGAAGCTCCTGCACGCCATTTTCGGTCGCGCCGGTGAGGACGTGAAGAACGCCTCCCTGGAAGTGCCGACCGGGGTCGAAGGGATCGTCATTTCGGCGGAGAAGTTCAGCCGCAAGGTGAATCTGACCGAGGCGGAGCGGAGCCGGAATCTCGAGGAGATCAAGAAGGCCGAGATCGAGTTCCTCGGTCAGTATCGAGCCTCGACGAGGGTTCTCGTCGAGGAGTCGGCGCAGGTCCTCGGGAGTCCAGTGCTGGATGAGGACGGCAAGACCGAGTTGGAGGTATCCGATTCGATGCTCCTCCTCGACCTTCGACGGATCCGTGACCGCATGCGGAGTCTGGCGGAGACCCACGAGTCCAAGAAGTCGCGTGACGACCTCATGGCGCTGGTGCAGGCTCACACCGACAAGATCGAGGATGCGGAGATCGAGAAGAACAAGCTCGTGAACCGTCTCTCTCGTGGTGACGACCTGCCGAACGGCGTCCTCGAGATGGTCAAGGTCTACGTTGCGACCAAGCGCAAGATCTCGGTCGGTGACAAGATGGCGGGGCGTCACGGCAACAAGGGCGTGATCAGCAAGATCATGCCGGAGGAGGATATGCCTTTCCTCGCGGACGGAACGCCGGTCGACATCGTTCTGAATCCGCTCGGCGTCCCGAGCCGCATGAACGTCGGGCAGATCCTTGAGACCCACCTCGGTTGGGCGGCCAAGAAGCTCGGCTTCCGAGCGGTCACGCCCGTGTTCAACGGCGCCACCGAATCGGAGATCGAAGAGGCGCTGGTGCGCGCCGGTGCCAATCCAGACGGCAAGAGCCGCCTCTACGATGGTCGGACCGGCGAGGAGTTCACCCAGCGGGTCACCGTGGGTGTTCTCTACATGCTGAAGCTGCACCACCTCGTGGATGACAAGATCCACGCCCGTGCGACGGGACCCTACTCGCTCATCACCCAGCAGCCGCTGGGTGGCAAGGCACGATTCGGTGGTCAGCGGTTCGGCGAGATGGAGGTGTGGGCTCTCGAGGCCTACGGCGCCGCTCACATCCTGCAGGAGCTTCTGACGGTCAAGTCGGACGACGTCGATGGTCGGACGAAGATCTACGAGGCAATGGTGAAGAACGAGAACATCCTCGAACCTGGCACTCCGGTGTCGTTCGGGGTGCTCTGCAATGAGATCAAGGGGCTCGGCCTGAACATCGAGCTCCACAAGCGTGGTTCTGCCGAGGAGGTACTCGGCGCGTGAGGTGACCCTGGGCGGCGCATCGGCGTCGTCTTCCCGAACCCTTCCCGCAGCTCGAGTTCCCCCCACAGTCTGAGAGGATTCCGATGGTCGAGACGATCTACGACAAGATCAACGACTACGCGTCGGTCACCATCCGCCTTGCTTCTCCCGAGGACATCCGTTCCTGGTCCTTCGGAGAGGTCAAGAAGCCGGAGACGATCAACTACCGCACCTACCGGTCGGAGCGCGATGGCCTGTTCTGTGAGCGCATCTTCGGTCCCGAGAAGGACTGGGAGTGTGCTTGCGGCAAGTACAAGGGCATCAAGCACAAGGGCATCATCTGCGACAAGTGCGGAGTGATGATCACGACGTCGCGCGTCCGCCGGAAGCGGATGGGCCACATCAACCTGGCCGCCCCGGTCGCGCACATCTGGTTCTTCAAGGCGATGCCGTCTCGGTTGGGCACCCTGCTCGGCATGAAGACGTCGAGTCTGGAGCGGGTCGTCTACTTCCAGGACTACGTAGTCGTCGATCCCGGCGACACCCCGCTCAAGGCCAACCAGCTACTCACCGAGGAGGAGTTCCGGCAGGCCCGCCAGAAGTTCGGTTCCGGCTTCCAGGCAGGCATGGGTGCCGAGGCGGTTCGTGAGCTGCTGCGTCGACTCGATCTCGAGGAACTCAGCGAGGAGTTGCGCGAGGAGCTCAAGCGCACCGAGGCGAAACAGAAGATCAAGGACATCATCAAGCGGCTGAAGACCGTCGAGATGCTCCGCGACTCGGGCAACAAGGCCGAGTGGATGATCTTGGATGTCGTGCCGGTCATCCCGCCGGACCTGCGCCCACTGGTGCTGCTCGACTCGGGCAACTTCGCGACGTCGGATCTCAACGACCTCTACCGTCGTCTCATCAATCGGAACAACCGACTCAAGAAGCTGCTCGACCTCAACGCACCCGAGGTCATCATCCGCAACGAGAAGCGGATGCTGCAGCAGTCGGTGGATGCGCTGTTCGACAACGGTCGCGTCCGGCGTCCGGTTCTCGGTAGCAGCAACCGGCCGTTGAAGTCGCTGACCGACATGATCAAGGGCAAGCAGGGTCGCTTCCGCGAGAACCTGCTGGGCAAGCGTGTCGATTACTCGGCGCGCTCGGTGATCGTGGTCGGTCCGGACCTGCGTCTGCACCAGTGCGGTCTGCCCAAGCTGATCGCGTTGGAACTCTACCAGCCGTTCATCATCCGTCGCCTCAAGGAGCTCGGTCACGTCGACACCATCAAGTCGGCGAAGAAGATGCTCGAGCGGAAGGACGAGGAAGTCTGGGACATCCTCGAAGAGGTGATCCAGGGCCATCCGGTCCTGCTGAATCGTGCGCCGACCCTGCACCGCATGGGTATCCAGGCCTTCGAGCCGGTGCTGGTCGAGGGCAATGCCATCCGGGTGCACCCACTGGTGTGTTCCGGCTTCAACGCCGACTTCGACGGCGACCAGATGGCGGTGCACCTGCCGCTCAGTTTCGAGGCCCAGATCGAGGCTTCGACGCTGATGTTGTCGATCAACAACATCTTCTCGCCGGCGCACGGTGGCCCGATCATCGCGCCGAACCAGGACATCGTCCTCGGTTGCTACTTCGTGACGCTGATGCGTCCCGGAGAAGCGGGGGAGGGCATGGCGTTCTCGGGCTACGACGAATTGTGGCTCGCCTACTCGAACGACCTCGTGCATGTCCACGCTCGAATCAAGCTGGCCATGGCGGCCGGCCGCGAGGTGCGTGAGCGCGATCGGACCTTCACCACCGATGGCAGTACTCTGGTCGAGACGACTCCGGGCCGGGTGGTGTTCAACGACATCCTTCCTGAGGGGATGCCGTTCTACAACTACGAGCTCGACAAGAAGGCGCTCAGCAACATCATCGCCGACTGCCACATCCTTTGCGGTCGCGAAGACACCCTGCATCTCCTCGACGAGCTGAAGAAGATCGGCTTCCTCTCGGCGACCAAGGCGGGCATGTCGTTCGGCAAGAGCGATATGCTGGTCCCGCCGACCAAGCAGGCGATCCTCGACAAGACCCAGGGCGAGGTCGAGAAGATCACCACCGCGCACGACCGCGGCATCATCACCGAGGGTGAGCGCTACCTGAAGATCATCGACGCGTGGACGCATGCCCGCGAGCGCATCGGTGAAGACATGCTCCAGGAGCTACGGAACGACACGCGCGACGGCAAGCCTTACGTCAACCCGATCTTCTGCATGGTCATGTCGAAGGCTCGTGGTTCGATCGAGCAGATCCGCCAATTGGCGGGTATGCGCGGTCTGATGGCCAAGCCGTCGGGCAAGATCATCGAGGCTCCGATCAAGGCCAACTTCAAGGAGGGGCTGCGGGTTCTCGAGTACTTCTCGTCGACCCACGGTGCTCGAAAGGGTCTGGCCGACACCGCTCTGAAGACCGCGGACTCGGGATACCTGACCCGGAAGCTAGCCGATGTGGCGCAGAACGTCGTGATCACGACGGGCGACTGCGGCACGCCCAACGGCATCGAGAAGGGCACTGTCTACCAGGGCGAGAAGGTCGCCGTGCCGTTCGTCGACGCGGTGCGCGGCCGGGTGGCTCGCAAGCCAATCGTCGACCACATCACCGATGAGGTGGTGATCGAGGAGGGCGAGCTGATCACCGTGGAGAAGGCCCGCCGCATCGAGCAGGTCATCAACTCGGAGTCGATCCTCGTCCGCTCGCCGCTCACCTGCGAGGCGTCGCTCGGCGTGTGCGCGGCGTGCTACGGCATGGATCTGTCCCGGAGTCGTCTCGCGGAGCCTGGTCTGGCGGCCGGAATCATCGCCGCGCAGTCGATTGGCGAGCCGGGCACCCAGCTGACGATGCGGACGTTCCACATCGGTGGAACTGCTTCGAAGAAGGTCGAAGAGTCGGAGATCAAGAGCAAGCGCGCTGGCCGCGTGCAGTTCGCGAACCTCGACCTCGACAAGGACATCGTGGTCCGCCCCGACGGAAAGATGGTGGTCCTGCGGCGGAAAGGCGAGATCAAGCTCGTCGATGCCAAAGGCCGCGACATCGACCGCTATCCGATCCAGATCGGCTCACTGCTTCTGGTCGAGGAGGGCCAGGAGATCGAGGCCGGCGCGGTGCTCTGTTCGTGGGACCCGCACCACAACCCGATCCTCGCCGAGGTCGGCGGCATCGTGCGCTACGAGGACATCCTTGAAGGCAAGACGATGCGGCTGGAGAAGGACGCCGCCACACGCGTCTCGCGCATGGTGATCATCGAGCACAAGGGTGACCTCCACCCGCAGATCATCATCGAGGACGACGGCGGCAACCGGCGGGCGATCCACCCCCTGCCTGAGAAGGCCTACATCGAGATCGAGGACGGCGCGAAGATCGAGGCAGGCACATTGCTGGCCAAGACGCCCCGCGAGATCCAGGGCACCCAGGACATCACCGGTGGTCTGCCGCGAGTCACAGAACTATTCGAGGCGCGCCGGCCAAAGGACCCTGCGGTCCTCTCGGAGATCGAAGGCATCGTCGAGATCGGTGACAAGCGCCGCGGGAAGCGCACGATCATCGTGAAGGGCGAGGGTGGTGTGGAGCGCGAGCACATGGTGCCGCAGGGCAAGAACCTGCGCATCCACCGCGGCGACATGGTGGCGGAGGGTGAACCGCTGGTCGATGGACCGCGTGTCCCGCACGACATCCTGGCGATCCAGGGTGAGAAGGCGGTGCAGGACTACCTGCTGCGCGAGATCCAGTCGGTCTACCGGGCGCAGGGCGTGTCGATCGACGACAAGCACATCGAGATCATCCTCGCCCAGATGATGCGGAAGGTGCAGGTCAACGATCCCGGCGATAGTGAGTTCCTGCCCGGAGCGGTGGTCGACAAGTTCCGCTTCCGCCAGGCCAACGAAGAGCTGATCAAGTCGAGCATGAAGCCGGCGACCAGTTCCCCGTTGCTGCTCGGTATCACCAAGGCCTCACTCCAGTCGGAGTCATTCATCTCCGCCGCGTCGTTCCAGGAGACCACCAAGGTGCTCACCGAAGCGGCGCTCGCCGGCAAGCGGGACAATCTGGTCGGCCTCAAGGAGAATGTCATCCTGGGGCACCTGGTCCCGACGGGGACGGGCTTCCGGGATCACCTGAAGACGCGTGTCCAGAAGAACGTCGACCTGTTGGCGGCGGCCGAGGAGATCGGTCGACTGCAGAAGCAGGGCTTTGTGGACGCCGGTGGCCCGGTGATCCGCCTGGATGGCGAAGACGGGGTGCCGGCGGGTGAGAGTCTCCCCGTTCCCGATGCCTCCGAGCTGTCGGACTCGTGAGGGCCGAGAGACTTCGATCGGCCGAGCCCGCCACGACCCACCCCGAGGGTCCGGCGGCTGAAGGCTGGCGGTCGATGGTCGATGGCCTCGGCCCGGGACGTGCCCCGTTCCGAGCGCCTCCCTGCGCGGTGTTCTCTCCGGAGTGGAGAGGGTGCCTCGCGGATGCAATCTGGGCCGGACGCCCTCTTGCTTCTGGAGACGTCCTCCATAACATATCCCGCCCTCGATCGTGGCCCGTCGCGCCGGGCCTCGTGGACCTAGGGGCTTCCTCTTCGGCCGTCCGGTCCGGCGTTCTGATCGTCGGCCGCTCGACCACCGGACCCAAGCGCCGGCCCAACGCATGCCGACCATCAACCAGCTCGTGAACAAGGGACGGAAGAAGATCCGTTCCCGCAGCAAGTCGCCCGTCCTCGAGAGCTGCCCGCAGAAGCGTGGCGTCTGTCTTCAGGTCAAGACGATGACCCCGAAGAAGCCGAACTCGGCGCTGCGTAAGATCGCGCGAGTGCGGCTCTCGAACGGCAAGGAAGTCACCGTCTACATCCCGGGCGAAGGCCACAACCTCCAGGAGCACTCCATCGTGCTGATCCGCGGAGGACGCGTGCGCGACCTGCCGGGTGTCCGGTACCACGTGCTGCGTGGAGTGCTCGATGCTTCCGGCGTTGATGGACGGCGCCAGTCGCGTTCGAAGTATGGTGCGAAGCGCCCGAAGAGCTGATCGGCTGATCGGTGCGTCGCTCGGCCCTCCCGTCGGAACGTTGCCGACGGTGGCGGCAGACGCCGCCCGTAGTGTTGTTGGAGGTTCGGGCTGCCCGAGTGCGCGTGCCAGAGTCGTCCAACGGGTGTGATCAGGCCCGGGACTGATCTCCAGAGATCCGCCTCCTGCGGATGTGCGTGCCGGCGGCGCGCGTCGAGCGGCCTCTGCGGCCCCCCGAGTCCCCGTCGCGCGAATCGATGTCGTTGCTTTCCGTCGCTGGGTCCCCGGTCGAGCCACCGGGGGCGAGTGCCGAGTCCCGTAGAGATCTCCGATGCCTCGTTCCTACAAGTCCACCGCCGTCTACCTGAAGCCCGATCCGCGCTACGGCTCGAAGCTCTGCTCGAAGATCATCAATGCGATCATGCTCGATGGTAAGAAGAGCACGGCGCAGAAGATCTTCTACGACGCGATGAACATCGTCGTGGAGAAGGTCCAGGGCGAGCCCCTCGAGATCATCACGGCGGCGATCGACAACTCGTCGCCGCGCGTCGAGGTGCGTTCCCGCCGCGTCGGTGGCGCGACCTACCAGGTTCCTCGCGAGGTGCAGCGGAAGCGTGCTCAGAGCCTTGGCATTCGGTGGCTGATCGACGCGGCGCGCGCGAAGCGCGGCAAGCCGATGGCGCGGCGCCTCGCTGAGGAGATCTTCGACGCCTACAACGGTCAGGGTGCAGCTGTGACCAAGCGCGAGAACGTGCATAAGATGGCGGACGCGAACAGCGCGTACAGTCACTTCTCCTGGTGAGGCTCCTCGTGGCGAGGCTGGCTGTCACGTCGCGTCGTGACGCTAGCCGGCGCTAGGAAGCAGGGTCACGGGAGACCATTCCGCCCAGCACGCGCCCTCGCGACCAGGATCTCGCGGCGCGGTGGTCCTCGGCGCGCGGTGGTCCTCGGCGCGCGGTGCTCCTCGGCGCGCAGGCTCGCCGAATCCACCGATTCGGCTGCGTTTCGCGGCTTTGACCTGAGCACGATTGCACGCACTGGCTAGGAACGTGTCCTGTGACCAGGCCTCCTAGGCGATTCCCGTCGGATGGACTGGGGGGCGTCCGACTTCCAGTCTTGCCGCCAGAATCAGGGCGAGGGCCGTGGCTCGGGATTGTCTGGCGGTCTACGGGCTGCTTCCGATCGTCGACGTGCGCGGTCCCAGGGAGGCCTTGGCCATGATCGATCCATCGAGGTCTCCCGCCGCAGAGTTGGTGCGTCCTCGGATCGATCCGCCGCCTGTTTCCAGGGCCAGGTAGGTCGGTGCTTGCGAGGCCCGACGGGCAGGCGAGGCCCCGTTGCGGGAGTGATGGCCAGCGACCACGATTCCATGGCTATGGACGATGCGTCGGAGACCGGTCCCCGGAGCATCCGGAATGTGTGCATCGTTGCGCACATCAATGCCGGGAAGACGACCCTCGCGGAGCGGATCCTGTTCGACGCGGGGCGTCAGCGGTCCTGCGGCGACGTGGATTCCGGTACCACGACGATGGACTCACTGAGGCAGGAGCAGGAGCGGGGGATCTCGATTGCGGCAGGCGTATCGAGACTGCGTTGGCGTGGTCGTACGATCCAGCTGGTCGACACTCCTGGACACGTCGACTTCGCCGTAGAGGTGTTGCGTTCGCTCCGTGCCGCGGACGGGGCCGTGGTCGTCGTCGATGCCGTCCGGGGAGTCGAGTCGCAGACGGAGTCCGTATGGCGCTTGCTCGACGATGCTGAACTTCCTCGCGTCGTCTTCGTGAACAAGCTCGATCGCGCAACGGCATCCGAACAGGGCGCGCTCGAGTCGCTTCGTCGCAGTTTCCCCGAGGAGCTGTTCGTGCCGATGAGTTCGTCGTTACGTCAGGAGGGGGAACTCACGGGCCTGATGGACGTGATTGGCGGTCGTTCGCTCCGCTTTGACGGGGCTCTGGCAGAGCGGCGCCATGACCAGTCCGAGACTGAGGTCCAGGACGTCGAGGAGGCGCTGAAGAGTGCCTACCTCGACCTCGTCGCTGCGGTCGCGGAGGTCGATACCGAGGTGATGGCGGCGTTCTGCGAAGGCCGTGAGATCAGGCCCGGAATGTTGCTCGCGCGGATCCGGCAGGCCGTGCTCCGTCGGGAGCTGGTTCCCGTCTTGGTCGGGTCCGCACTGCTCAACCGTGGCGTCGAGCTGCTCCTCGAAGCGGTGTGTGCTCTGCTTCCGAGTCCTGTGGAGGGTCATCGTCACGGGTTGGAGCCCGATCCCGCCGGGGACTTCGTCGGGTTGGCGTTCCAGTCCGGATTCGACCCCTCGGTCCGGCTCGAGGTTGGCGAGTCGTTGGTCAGAGTGTTTCGCGGCGAACTGGTCGTCGGGCAGGAGGTCGAATGCGCAGGGGACAGCAGGCGCTTCGTGGTCGAGTCATTGTTCGACCCCCACGGTGCCGAGCGTCGCCCGGTGGAGCGGGCGGGCGTTGGCGAGATCGTCGCTGTCCCCACGCCGTGGCTGATGCGTTCGGGTGAGACTATCCGGGCTCCTGGAACCGAACCCGAGTTCGAGCCTCTGGAAGTTCCCGAGGCGGTCCTCTCCGTGCGACTCGAGGCGCGAAGCGAATCCGGAGTCGAGCCTCTGCGCCGGGCCGCCGCCCTCCTGGCCGCCGCCGACCCGACCCTTCGGTTCCGGGTCGACGCCTCCGATGGGACTGTGCGTCTGTTCGGGATGGGAGAGCTCCACCTCGAGGTTGTCATCGAGCGGCTGCGGAGCCTCGTGTCGGGCGATCTCCGCGAGGGACGCGTGCGGGTCGAGAGTTTCGAGACGGTGTGTGGTTCAGGGGCGGGTGCTGCGGCGATCGAGCGTCGCTTTGGCGGGGTCGTGCTTCGTGCGTCGGCCAGGATTGCGGTGGAGCCAGCGTCTGGCGCCGGCAGGCCGATTCTTCGCTGGGCGGTGGCCGGGTACGGGTCGGAGGAACAGCGGGAGTTCCTGTCGCAGGGACTGCGGGAGGCGGTGGAGCGCGCCGGCGGACTCGGGGACCCACTCCGTGATCTCGCGGTGTCGCTCGACGAATTGGACTTCGACGTCGACCAGGATGGTGGATCTCTACTCGCAGTCGAGGCGATCGGCCTGGCGCTCCGCCGTGGACTCGACGTTGCCGGGCGGCAGCGGCTTGAGCCCTGGGCTGACCTTTCGGTACGCGTTCCGTTGCCCTTCTTGTCGAGCGTGGTCGCCAACCTGAATGCGCGTGGTGCCCAGGTGCGTGACGTTGTCGCGGGGCAGGAGCTGTCCGAGGCACGGGCGTGTCTTCCGCTCCGCAAGCTTCTGGGGTACGCCACCGAGCTGCGCTCGGCGACCCGTGGGAAGGGGCGATTCGAACTTGCTCCGGCGGGCCTCAGGCCGATGGCGACCGGACCGGGGTCGACTGTCGGGGAGCCCAAAAAGACTCCGGGTCCGCCTTGACCGAGTCGGCCTCCATGAGTAGTTTCTTTCTTCCCATGTCGGCAGGGAGACTCCCTGTAGGCATAACCTGCTGTCCGTTAGCGAGTTAGACAACACGTCCTCGCTAGGGCCAGAGAGGGGTCTGCCAAGTGCAGCCTCCTCGACTCCTGCTAGTTCGGCTCGCGCCGATCTACCGCAGCGTGGGTTCCCGCCACGGGTGACCCGGAAGTCTGCTTCCGGATTGCAGAGTGCTCCATCCACTTCTCGGTCGTCGTTGGCCCGCAGATCGTCTCCGACCTGTGCGCTTCAGGCGGCCCATGTCGGCCATCGGTGTCTTCACCGGAGCCGAACTTCACACGGACCGGTCTTGGCCCAGCTTCCTCCATTCAGGGAGTGCGGGAGAGGTCGGTCCAACATCACACGACACACCGTCCAAGCCAGCCAGGTCGCCCACGATGCAAGAGAGGATCCAGATCCGCATGGAGGCCTACGACTACGAGGCCCTCGACCAGGCGGCTCTCGACATCGTCGAGACCTCGGTTCGGACCGGCGCTCGCGTTGCGGGCCCGATCCCGTTGCCGACCCGGATCGAGCGTTACACCGTGCTCAGGTCGCCGCACGTCGACAAGAAGAGTCGCGAGCAATTCGAGATCCGCACCCACAAGCGTCTGATCTACATCTCCGAGCCGACCTCGAAGACCGTCGACGCGCTGTCGAAGCTCAACATGCCTGCGGGTGTCGACATCCGCATCAAGGCTTGAACGTCCGGCGGGCGTTGAGGCCCAAATCCTGCCGGTCTCACCTGGGGCCGGCCGAGCGCGGAAAGACCCTCGCTCGGAATCCACGTCCACTCTCACCGGTCGCGACCCGCGGCCGATGAGCATTGCTCGGGCCGGCGTTTTCGGTCGTCCCCAGAGCATTCCCTTCTCCGGTAGCGCCTCGTCCTCAGATCACCCGCGATGCCGGGTGGGCGGGGCTGCGCTCCATACAGTGGCTCGGTCCGACCGGGTCGCACGACTCACTCCATGCCGGGGTCCCGCGAGACCGGGATCGGCGGCCGCACCGCGACACACACGACGCCATGGTTCAGGTCAAGGTCTACTCGAACGGCTCCGTGAGCCAGCGCGAGGTCGATCCCGCCCCATTCGGTGAGCGGGTCCTCGGCCGCACGCTCAAGGACGCGGTCGTGATGTACGAGGCGAACACCCGCCAAGGGACCGCGAAGTCGAAGTCTCGCGGTGAGGTCGCCGGTCCGAACAAGAAGCTCTGGAAGCAGAAGCACACCGGTCGAGCCCGCATGGGCTCCAAGAAGGTGGTGCACTGGCGGGGCGGTGGCACAGCCTTCGGTCCCGTGCCGCGGGACTACGAGTATCACATGCCGAAGAAGGCAAGGCGGCTCGCCTTGCGGAACGCGATCTTCTCGAAGTTCGCGGATGGCGAGGTGTGTGTCGCCGAGGGATGGCCGACGGACCGTCCGAGCACCAAGGCTGCCGTCGCGGTGCTCAAGGCTCTCGAGATCGAGGGTGGAACGCTCATCGTGACCGCCGACGCGGACACGGTCTTGCATCGTTCGCTGCGCAACGTCCCGCACGTCGATGTCCGTCCGGTGGCCGACCTGAACGCCCGCGAGGTGCTGCTTCGTCGGAACATGGTCCTGACCCCCGACGCGCTGTCTGCGCTCGAGAGCCGCTTCTCGGGAGCCGCTGATCCTGAGGGCGGCGCCTCCGGCGTTGGAACCGCTGAGAGCTGAGAGGAGTCTGATCCATGGCGAACCCCAACCTCTACTACAGCGTCCTGCGCAAGCCGCTCGTCACCGAGAAGACGACGCGTCTACAGGAGTTCCAGAACAAGTACGCGTTCCGCGTCGCGAACGGTGCGAGCAAGAACGAGATCCGCAAGGCGGTCGAGACCCTCTTCGAGGTCGAGGTCGCCAAGGTGAACGTAATGACGGTCACCGGAAAGTATCGGCGCATCCTCGGGCGCCCGGGTCGTACCAGCGATTGGCGCAAGGCGATCGTTACCCTGAAGGAGGGGAGTTCGATCGACCTGATCTGACAGGATCGATCGGGTGCGGAACCGCTGAGGGCTCGCTCTTCGCGGGGCGCCACGGCGAATCCCGCCACCCATCGATTGCCTGGAGCGATCAAACCGAACTCTCCAAGACAACGGAATCCAACGGACAGACGCGATGCCCATCAAGGTCTACAAGCCGACGTCGCCCGGCAGGCGGAACTCATCGGTTCTCGACTTCTCGCACATCGCGAAGAAGCGGCCGGAGAAGTCACTTGTCGTGCGCATCGCCCGCAAGGGTGGTCGCAACGCGCACGGGCGGATCACCTCCCGCTTCCGTGGCGGTGGTGCGCGCAAGCTGTATCGCCTGGTCGACTTCAAGCGCAACAAGGCAGACGTTCCCGCGAAGGTCGCCGCGATCGAATACGACCCGAACCGCAACGCCAACATCGCGCTGCTCCACTACGCAGACGGAGAGAAGCGCTACATTCTGGCGCCGAAGGCTCTTCGCGCCGGTGATCGCGTGATCGCCGGGGAGCGGGTCGAGCCCGAGACCGGCAACGCGATGCCTCTCGCCAACATCCCGCTCGGCCTGATGGTGCACAACGTCGAGCTGCAGCCCGGTCGGGGCGGTCAGATCGCCCGTTCGGCCGGTATGAGTGCGCAGCTACTGGCTCGCGACGGCGACTACGCTACCTTGGTCATGCCGTCGGGCGAACTTCGCCGTGTGCACGTGCGCTGCATGGCCACGATCGGAGAGGTCGGCAACGCGGACTATCAGAACGTTCGCTGGGGCAAGGCCGGACGGCGCCGGCACAAGGGTCGCCGACCGCACAACCGGGGAACCTCGATGAACCCGGTTGCCCACCCCATGGGCGGCGGCGAGGGACGGACCGGTGGTGGTCGCCACCCCGTTTCACCGTGGGGCCGACCGACCAAGGGTGCCAAGACCCGGAAGCGCAAGTCGGCCTCGAACCAGTTCATTCTCCGGCGTCGCAAGCCGGGCAAGCACAGTGGAGGTAAGTGACGGTCGATGAGCACGTGGCCGCTTCGGCATAACGCCTCGTGCGTAGACTCATCCACCTGATCTTCCGAACCCTCACGCCTTCGCAAACGGAACCATGACGCGCAGTGTCAAGAAGGGCCCGTTCGTCGACATCAAGTTGATGGACAAGGTCGAGAAGTTGATCGAATCCGGGAAGCGCTCGCCCATCAAGACCTGGGCGCGCGCGTGCACGATCGTGCCGGAATTCGTCGGTCACACCTTCCTGGTCCATAACGGCCGCGTGCACGTCAAGGTGTACGTCACGGAGGACATGGTCGGGCACCGCCTTGGCGAGTTCGCGCCGACCCGGACCTTCCGCGGTCACACGAAGAAGGAGAAGTGACGATGGCCGACTTCCGTGCAACGCACCGTTACGCCCGCATCGCCCCGCGAAAGGCTCAGCCGGTCATGGAGATGATCCGCGGCATGTCGGCGAGCGCCGCACTCGATACACTCGAGAACGACAACCACCGGGCTTCGGCGATGATCTACAAGGTCCTCGCCTCTGCGGTCGCCAACGCTCTGCAGGATCCCGAGGTGCGTCCAAACCGCCTCACCGTCGACCAGGCATTCGTGCAGCCCGGACCACTGCTCTTCGGGCGGATCCGGTTCCGCCCGGCCTCGATGGGCCGAGCGATGCCGATCCGGAAGCGGACTTGCCACCTCCACGTGCATGTCGTCGATCCCGATGCGGTCGGCGGCGGGGCACCTCGGGTCGGTGGTGAGGCCGAGGCCGAGACGGCAGGATCGGTCGACTGATCGGGCTGTCCGCTCGGGACGACGCGAAACTGGAAGAGACCCGGCCGTCAGCAAGTCTCGCCACTCAGCGAGACTCGGCACGGGTTGAGGCATGAAATTGGATGGCTCGCCACCGCATGGCCGGCGACCACCGCTATCCCGGACGAAACGAGCCCGGAAAGACAGAGATCATGGGACAGAAGGTTCACCCGATTGGCTTCCGCACCGCGATCACGGAGCCCTGGCGTTCGCGCTGGTACGCCTCGCGGAAGGACTTCCCGAAGTTCTTGGTGCAGGACTACAAGATCCGCGAGCACATCAGCAAGAACTGGGGGTTTGCAGCCATTCCGCGCGTCGAGATCGAACGCGCAGGTGAACTCGTGACGGTCTTCGTGCACACGGCTCGCCCTGGTGTGCTGATCGGCAAGAAGGGTGCGAAGGTCGACCAGTTCCGGGAGGAACTCGAGAAGATCGCCGGCATGCCCGTCCGCCTCAAGATCGTCGAGATCCATCGGCCGGAACTCGAGTCTGCGCTCGTTGCCGAGTCCGTGGCCGAGATGCTGGCCAAGCGAATGAACTACCGTCGGGTCCTGAAGAAGGCTACCGATCAGGCAATGGCGGCTGGGGCCCAAGGGGTCAAGATCATGGTCAGCGGCCGACTCAACGGCGCCGAAATGGCGCGCGTGGGCAAGGCCAACAAGGGCCGGGTTCCGTGCACCACCCTTCGTGCGAAGATTGACTATGCGCAGGTCATCTCGCGCACGAAGGCCGGAACGATCGGTGTGAAGGTCTGGATCTTCAAGGGGGAGTATGGTCCCGGCGAGACGACTGCCGGCCTCCTGCCTGTTGAGCGGTCCGAGCGGGCTCAGGTGTCCTGAGCGTTCCCGGGTTTCCCGTCCGAACGCTGATCAGAGAGAACGGAAGACGTAGAGTCGCCGTCGCTTCATCACCGTCGCTTCATCAGGTTGCATCCTTCTGAGCGACATCATCTGGATGGGTCCTCACTCCACGGTGAAGGCCCCCATCGTACGCGATCGAATCTGGAGCGCTTCCCGAGCGTTCCCACTGTTGAACACCCGATTCCAAGAGGAAGATCCGAATCATGTTGATGCCGAAGCGCGTGAAGTGGCGCAAGCAGCAGCGCGGCAGAATTCGCGGATGCGCCACCCGTGGGCACACGGTTGCTTTCGGTGAATTCGGCCTCCAGGCGATCGAGCCGGGTTGGATTCCCTCCCGGACGATCGAGGCATGCCGTATCGCCGCCACTCGCGGTGCTCCCGAAGCCAAGATCTGGATCCGCATCTTCCCGCACAAGTCGGTGACCTCGACCCCGGCCGAGACGCGGCAGGGCACCGGCAAGGGCGACATCGACTACTGGACCGCGGTCGTGAAGCCCGGAACCGTCATCTTCGAGGTCGGTGGAGTCACCGAGGACCTCGCGAAGAAGGCGTTCAATCGCGTGGCGCACAAACTCCCGGTCAAGGTCCGCATGATCAAGCGGAGGCACCTGTGAAGTTCAGCGACATCAAAGGCAAGGACTCTCGCGAGCTCCAACTGGATGCCCAGGGCCTCCGAAAGGAACTCTTCGAGCTCCGGCTCAAGGCTCCCGAAGAGATCCAGAGTCCGGCACGCTTCCGGCAGATCCGGCGTACCATCGCACAGATCGAGACCGTGCTCAGAGATCGAGAACTCGCCGCGATGCGGCAGCAAGCCGTTAGCTGATCCCTTCTGCCTCGTGACGGGGCGGCGCGGACTCGTGCGCAGACGGGCCGCGTGCGCACATAGATATCGAGGGTCGCAACGTCGTTCGACGGCCGACCTCCTGGCGAACCAACCACTATCCCCTCCGAGATCGGAGCGCGGTCGCCGGTGGTCGGGACCCATCACCTACCAGCAACCTGACTAGACCATGTCCGATACGACGAACCAGGCTACCGAAGCGACCTCCGAGAAGGCGCGCGGCGAGCGTCGAGTGATCGTGGGCACGGTCACCTCGGACAAGATGGACAAGTCCATCACGGTCGAGGTGGCGCGCCTGGTGAAGCACCCGCTCTACGAGAAGTTCGTGAAGCGACGCACTCGTGTTCATGCTCACGACGAGCAGAACGACGCCAACGTTGGTGACCTCGTCGAGGTCGTCGAGACGAGGCCCTTGTCGAAGCTCAAGCGATTCCGGTTGGTTCGGGTAGTAACCCGGGCTGTTCAGGACTGAGGGCCCGAAGATCAACCGACGACCAGGGCCCGGCGAACGACCGGGCTCGGATGCTTGCACGGGTCCCTTCCCGTGACGAGCGATACTCACAAGACGGATTCCGCGGGACCGCGCGCGACCGGCCGAACCGCCGCGAGGCGATCTACCCGGCGGAGCCGTTCCACAGCTCTCCAAATCCTCGACTCGCTCCCGGAAGGGGCCCAGAGGGTGCACCGAAATGATCCAGGAACAGACCATCCTCGACGTAGCCGACAACAGCGGCGCGAAGCAGGCGATGTGCATCAAAGTGCTCGGCGGAAGCCGGCGCCGCTACGCCTCGCTGGGTGACGTGATCGTTGCCAGCGTGAAGAAGGCTCTGCCGAATGGCGAGGTCAAGGCCGGGCAGGTCATCCGTGCGGTGGTCGTTCGCACCGCCAAGCAGGTGCGTCGGTCGGATGGCAGCTACATCCGTTTCGATCGCAACGCCCTGGTCGTCATCGACAAGGACAACAATCCTCGTGGAACGCGCATCTTCGGTGCCGTGGCGAGAGAGCTGCGAGAGCGGAACTTCATGAAGATCGTCTCTCTGGCGGAGGAGGTCATCTGATGACTCGCAAGACGCGATTGAAGAAGGGCGACAAGGTGGTCGTCATCTCCGGTGCCTGGAAGACTGACGAACCTGCGGAGATCCTGCGGGTCCACGCCGACTCCGGGAAGGTTGTCGTCGAGGGCGTGAACCTCCGTTGGAAGCACGAGCGACGTTCCCAGCAGAATCCCGACGGCGGGCGGACCAGAACCGAGTTCCCGATCGACGCCAGCAACGTTCTTCTCTACTCGGAGAAGGCGGGCAAGGGCGTGCGGATCCGCCGAGAAGTGGTGGACGGGAAGCGTGCCCGGGTCGGGACCTGCGGGACCCGGTTCGACTGAGAGTCCCGTTCGACACCGAATCCAGCGATCGATGGGCGCCCCCTGCCGGCGCTTCGGAGGCCTCGCTCATTCCCGTCGCGGGACGAGGCTCCCCCGTCGGCCGACACCCCTCGGCCGACAAAGTAGGTGGCGCATCCTCGTTGCGCCGACATGATCCAATCCACGGGGACCCGTCGGGCAATATCAGCCCGCGCGGGTCACCGACTCGCTGCTACCAGTCTCCGAGGTCGGACACCCCGACTTCGGGCCGAGGTCAAGCAGGCGTTTCCAGCGAATCCCACGGTGTGAGGTTTCCGCAGCTGTCCGGACGGTTTCCGGGCGGACGGGAACCAGGAGAACCGACATGAGCGCGACCGATACTCCCGAGAAGACTGTGCCGCGCCTGGTGGAGAAATACCGCCAGGAGGTGGCCCCGGCGCTGCGTGAGCAGTTCGGCTACACCAACCCGATGCAGATCCCGCGGCTCGTGAAGATCGCGGTGAACATGGGGATCGGGAAGGCGGTCGAGAACAAGGCTCGGATCGAACACGCCCAGCGCGAACTCGCCGCCATCGTCGGCCAGAAGCCGACGGTCCGGGTTGCCCGCAACGCGATCGCCGGTTTCAAGATCCGAGAGGGCTACCCGGTCGGCTGCGCTGTGACTCTGCGTGGCGCGCGGATGTGGGAGTTCTTCGATAGGTTCGTCACGATTGCAATTCCGCGAATCCGAGACTTCCGCGGCTTCCCGAAGAAGCTCGATGGTCGCGGCAACTACAGCGTCGGTCTGGCGGAGCAGAGCATCTTCCCTGAGATCAGCCTCGATCGGATCGAGTTCGTTCAGGGCATGGACGTCACATTCGTCACCACCGCGAAGACGGACGAGGAAGGATTCGCGCTGCTTCAGCAGCTCGGCTTTCCGTTCCGCAAGTGAGGCTGGTCGTCCACAACCACCATTCGATTGCCTGATTCCGATCACAGCGCGTCGGACGCGAGGAGCCTCGCCTTCGAACGTAGTCGAGTCGGGACCCGCAACACCCAGGAGCCTAGATCCATGATGACCGACCCGATTGCCGATCTGCTCACGCGGATCCGCAATGCTCTTCGCAACCGCGCCGCGACCTGCACGGTGCCCGGCAGCGGGGTTAAGGTGAGAATCCTCGACGTCCTGAAGCGCGAGGGCTACATCCAGAACTTCGATGTGCACTCGGATGGGCCGCGTTCGACGGTTCTCATTACCCTGAAGTATGGGCCGGAAGGTGAGCAGGTCATCACCGACCTGCAGCGCTACAGCAAGCCCGGCTGTCGGCGTTACCGTGGCGTAGAGGATCTTCCGCGGGTGCGCGGAGGGCTCGGAATCGCGGTAGTCTCCACCAACCAGGGCGTGCTGTCAGACCGCGAGTGCAGGGAGAAGCGCGTGGGTGGAGAGGTCTTGTGCACCGTTGAGTGACCGCGTTCCGAAACGCATTCGCCGTCGGTCTCCCACGCTTCCTGATGCTCCAGTGCGACTTCCGCCGCGAGTTGGCATCCGATCCCGGGCGGGACACCGGGCGAACGATCGCCGGAGCTGCGGGTCCCTTTCCCGGTGCGGGCGCCGCCTCCCACCGGAACCCCAGCTGGAATGCGTAGCATCCAGGTCCCACCCACATCACAGGCCCACTGCGGAGTCGGACGTTTCAAACCCACGGCTCCAGGAACAACTCAGCGAGAACGAAAATGTCTAGGATCGGAAGTGCGCCGGTAGATCTGCCGTCCGGTGTCGACGTGAAGGTGGACGGTAAGGACGTCACCGTTAAGGGGCCCAAGGGGTCGATTTCCTTGACCGTCCGGCGAGAGATCGACGTCGAGGTCGATGGTCGGATCGTCAAAGTGATGAACATTCGGCCGGCACGCGATCGTCAGGCTCGGGCCTACCACGGGTTGTTCCGCTCACTCATCCAGAACATGGTGGTCGGTGTCACCGAGGGCTACGCCAAGAAGCTGGAAATCCACGGCGTCGGCTACCAGGCCAAACAGCAGGGGCAGCAGCTCGTCTTCAATCTCGGATTCGCTAACGACATCGTTCTCGACATCCCGAGTTCTGTTGAGGTAAAGCTCGACAACCCGACGAACCTCACGATCTCCGGCTGCGACAAGCAGCAGGTCGGTGAGTTCGCCGCTCGGATCAGGAAGCTGCGGCCGCCGGAGCCATACAAGGGCAAGGGCGTCAAGTACTCGGACGAGATCATCCGCCGGAAGGCCGGGAAGGCGTTCGGTTCGTCCTGATCGTTTCTCGGCAGGGTCTCCATCCCGACGAGTGCCGCTTCAACGGTCACGGATCGCGACCTTTGGACCGGCTCTCGGTCCAGCAGGCAGGCCGGAGATCTCTTGTCCAACTACCAAGAAGAACACGACTGAGGCTCAGCCATGGTTCGAGTTGACAAACGCAAGCAGGTCCAGCGCACGCGGAAGTCCATGCGGACGCGGAACCGCGTCCGAGCGGCAGGCGAGCGCCCCCGGCTCTCGGTTTTCCGCAGCCTGAAGAACATCTATGTCCAAGTCATCGACGATCAGACCGGCCGCACGCTCGCGTCCGCCTCGTCGAAGGACGCTGCTCTGCGCGAAGGCCTCGCCGGGATGCGGAAGACTGACGTGGCCGCCAAGGTGGGAGCCGCCGTTGCCGAACGCGCCAAGGCAGCCGGGGTCGATGCCGTGGTCTTCGACCGTGGCAGATTCCGCTACCATGGACGTGTGAAGGCTCTGGCAGACGCAGCTCGCGAAGCAGGTCTTCAATTCTGACCAGGTCTGCAGCTCTCACGCTTCGGGGTTCCGAAGTTGGAAGTGTGTCTTCGTCCGGCCGGCTCTGGACTGACGAGGCCTCTCCGCTCATGCTTCCGGGTTCGGTGCAAGGCAGACGATGCCGGACGCGCCCTCCGGGAGATCATCTCGAACGACAGGCGAGCCTCGCTCCTCCGAGGAGCTGCGCCGCGACTCCCTGATCTCTGATTCCTGGTGTCTTCTCGCCTCTGGTGGGGCGGGAGACAGCACTCGCGCCGTTTCCTGTCCTAGGAGCGCGAGTGCGGTGGCTTCGACGCCGAGCCGTCGTGCCGTTCCTTGCACAACGCATTCGACACTGTCCCACCGATTCATCGTCCCATGGGAAAGCCCAAGTATCCCCGCGTGCCGATCGATGAGGCACTGCGGGTCGACGACCTCCGCGATGACGTCGTCGCCATCAACCGCACTGCGACCGTCGTGAAGGGCGGTCGGCGGTTCTCGTTCAGCGCCCTCGCGGTGGTCGGAAACGGCGACGGATTCGTCGGTGTCGGCTACGGCAAGGCCAAGGAAGTTCCCATGGCCGTCGAGAAGTCGGTGAAGGACGCCCGGAAGCAGTTGCTGCGCGTGGTCCGGGACGGGGGAACGATCCCTCATCAGACCGAAGCGGTCTACTGCTCGTCCCGAGTAAGGCTGATTCCGGCGTCGCCTGGCACCGGCATCATCGCCGGCAAGTCGGTTCGCAAGGTCCTCGAACTAGCGGGCATCACCGACATTCTTACCAAGGTCTACGGCTCGACCAACGCCCTGAACGTCGTGAAGGCGACGATGGCGGCGCTTGCGCAGCTCCGAGACCGGAACGAGATCGAACAGCTCCGAGGAGTGGAGATCGGATGAATCTTTCCGAAGCGAAAGCACTCGGACTCAAGAAGTCCAACCGCAACCGGGTGGGGCGGGGTATCGGTTCCGGCAACGGCAAGACGTCGGGTCGCGGACACAAGGGAGCGAAGGCTCGTTCGGGTTGGTCGCGACGTGTCGGCTGGGAGGGTGGTCAGATGCCCCTGTTCCGCCGTCTCCCGAAGCGTGGCTTCAAGAACGCATTCCGAAGGGTCTACACGACGGTCAACCTCCGGGATCTGGCCGTCTTCGAGAACGGCGCCGTCGTTGACCTGGCTGCCGTGCTGGAGCGTGGGCTCACCTCGAAGGTGAAGCACACAGAACTCTTCAAGATCCTCGGTGACGGGGATATCTCGAAGAAGCTCACGGTTCGAGTTGATGCCATCACGGGACCAGCTCGGGCCAAGATCGAGGCAGCCGGTGGGACCGTCGAGGTCGTCGAGCAACGCGAGATGCGACCGAAGTTCGTTCGAAAGGACGGTAGCAAGAGCACCCCGGGCGGGAACCACAACGGCAAGGGCAAGGAGAAGGGCGAGGCGTGACCTGGGCGGTCGCGTCGAATCGCCGAGTCCACACCCCAGTCCGAGTTACCTCATGAGCCTGTCCATCGGCAACCTGGTCCGCGTGAAGGAGATCAGGTCGAAGATCCTGGTCACCCTCGGCCTGCTGTTCATCTACCGCATCGGGTTCTACATCCCATTGCCGGGCGTGAACTACGCCGAGTTCACCAAGTCCGTGAGTGGGGAGTCCGAGGGGCTTTCGCGGCTCACGGACATGATGAACGTCCTCACTGGCGCGCGCCTGCAGACGGCATCGCTGTTCTCGTTGGGCGTGATGCCCTACATCTCGGCGAGCATCATCTTTTCGCTGCTGGTCAAGGTGATGCCTGCGTTGGAGCGGATTTCGAAGGAAGGGCCGTCCGGACAGCGCAAGATCAATCGGTACACACGGTTTGCGACGATCCCGATCTGCCTCGTGCAGTCGTTCTTCGTGATCTTCGGTACGCTGATACCGAGCGACAACGGGCAGACCATGCTGCACGCCGGGGTCGAGCAGTATTCGCTGCTCTACTACCTGATGGTCATGATCTGTTTGACCTCGGGAACGCTCTTCATCATGTGGCTTGGTGAACAGATCACCGAGCACGGGGCAGGCAACGGCATCTCCCTGATCATCATGGCGGGCATCGTGGCGGAGTTGCCGCGCGCGGTGTCGACCTACTTCATCGGAGACGACGGCCTGAGCGCGAGCACTTGGCAGGCGCTCCTGATGTTCGTCGGCGCCTGGATGTTCGCAGTGGTGGCGGTCGTCTACATGACGAAGGCGCAGCGACGGATTCCGATCCAGCAGGCCAAGCAGGCTCGCGGTCGTCGCGTCTACGGCGGACAACGGCACTTCCTGCCTCTGAAGGTCAACCACGCGGGAGTGATGCCGATCATCTTTGCCTCCGCACTGCTGATCATCCCCACCATCCTCGGAGGGGCCTTGGGCATCGATTTCCTCGAGAACCTGCAGCGTACCCAGGGCTTCTGGTACATCACGCTGTATGGCGTGCTGATCTTCTTCTTCTCGTTCTTCTGGGCGTCCCTGATGTTCCAGCCCAACGAGATGGCGGACAACCTCAAGGAGCACGGATCCTTCATCCCGGGCATCCGCCCGGGCAAGCCGACCGCGGAGTTCCTCGAGCAGACCATGGTGCGGATCACCCTCGCGGGCGCCGCCTTCCTGACGCTCGTCGCGGTCTTCCCCTCCCTCGTCGGAGGTCAGTTCCAGGGCGTCAATCAGACCCTGGTCTACTTCATGAGTGGGACCTCGATCCTGATCGTCGTGGGTGTGGCTCTCGACCTCGTCGAGAAGCTCAACGCCATGCTGATCATGCGCAACTACGAGGGCTTCATGGAGGAGACCAACCTGCCCGCGCGAGGCTGGGGGCGTCAGCGATGAGCGTCGGCTCGGCCACCTTCCACTCGGTCTTCCTCGGACCACCTGGTGCCGGCAAGGGAACCCAGGCCAAGGAGTTGGTGGATCGGGGCGACGTCCTGCACATCTCCACCGGCGACATGCTGCGCGAGCACGTCCAGGGTGGGACCGACCTGGGGAGACAGGCCAAGGAGTTCATGGACTCCGGGCGCCTGGTCCCGGATGAGTTGATCATCTCGATGGTCGACGAACGACTGGTCCGACCGGACGCCGCGGGCAGCTGGATCCTGGACGGGTTCCCGCGCACCGTTCCCCAAGCAGAAGCCTTGGATTCCAGCTTGGAGAGGGCTGGCGCTCCGCTGACCCACGTGATCTACTTCCGGGTTCCGCATGAGGGGCTGATTCGGCGATTGACCGGTCGCCGGACCTGCTCGGATTGCGGTGCCATCTGGAACGTCTTCACGAAGCCGACCCGCGAGGAAGGCGTCTGCGACGCTTGCGGTGGCGCGCTGAAGCAGCGCGCGGACGACCGCGAGGACGCCGTGGAGCAGCGTCTCCAGCAATACAATGCCCTGACCGAGCCCGTTCTGGGGCACTACTCGGATCGGGGCATCCTGGTGGAGATCGACGCGGATCGGTCTCCGGAACAGATTCTCGAGGATCTCGTGAGCGCGCTGCAGGAGGCGTCAATCTGAGCGGAGACGAGCCGGCTGGTCGGTCGCCGACCGGGACCGAGTGGGCCGTCGTCCGAAGGCATTTGCAGAATCGTCTGATCCTGGTCGAAAGCGAGGCCGAGAGTGATGAGGTGGAAGTTCACCTCAGCGGACCCATGAGGGTCGGCGTCACTCGCCTAGAGGTCGGAAGTCGGGTGCTGATCCAGCGCTCCGGCTACGACCGTAGCAAGGGCCGAGTCGTCGGAAGATCCTGACCGACAGGCGCCTCGCACAGGCGGCTCGAGGCTTGGTCGGAGGCCGGCACCGCGCCTGCGGCTGAGGTCACCGCCCCGAAACGCCGGTGGCGCAACATAGAGCGGCCGAAGACCAACGATTCGTCGACAGGCTTCTCCCGAGTATTCTCGAGAGCTTTGGCCCCACCCGGTTCCGCTCGCGGAGCCGCGGAGGGGCGACCACTGCGGTCGCGATGACGCGACTGCGGCACAGCACCATCCAACTCCGCGCTGGCGAGCATGAGCCGTCGCGGTCCAGCGAGTCCAACCCAACGTCATTGGAGCCAGAGTCGTGAAGGTCCGAGCAAGCGTTCGCCGCGTCTGTGAGAGCTGCCGCATCGTGCGCCGTCGAGGCGTCGTGCGGGTCATCTGCAAGGCCGATCCCCGCCACAAGCAGCGTCAGGGACGCTGAGACCGTCCAAGCCGTGTCCGCGGGTTCGGAGGAAGCGTCTGCCTCGCAGGCCCTCCGAGCAGCGGACACGAATCGGCGCTACCTCACGCACCGCTTCCCTCCAACGACCACTACCCGAGTGTGCAGGCCGGCGCCCGCCCTCGAACGGAACCCACCGATATGCCGCGAATCCTCGGAGTCGACATCCCGAACGACAAGCGCCTCGACATCGCGCTCACCTACCTCTACGGCGTCGGCCGGACCACGGCCGCCCGCGTGATCGAGGACCTCTCGCTCCGTGCCGACCAGCGTGCCAAGGACCTCGGCGACGAGGACGTTGCGCGGATCGCGACCCACCTCGAGGAGAACTTCGAGGTCGAGGGTGCACTGCGCCGGCAGGTGCTTGCCCACGTCAACCGCCTCAAGGACATCGCCTGCTACAGGGGGTTGCGTCACCGACGGGGTCTGCCCGTGCGCGGCCAGCGTACGCGCTGCAACGCACGCACGCGGAAGGGGCCGCGTAAGACGGTCGCCAACAAGAAGATCCTTCGCAAGTGAGCCGGAGCCGGGCACTCGTTCCGCTCGATGGGGACCGATTCCCGGTGCCCTGCGGATCGGCAGAACCCGGCACATCCGGCAGCTGGACTCGAGGGGGTTCGGCGTGGTCGAGGGGCTCGTCCCTCGACCGAAGTCGAGACCCGCCGGGTCAGTCGAGCGAAAACCAGAGCATCGAGATCAACATGAAGAGCCGAGAGTTGCTGAATGGCTGAGACCAAGAAGAAGCGGACTCGCAAGAACGTCGGGCGGGCCATCGCCTACGTGAACGCGACGTTCAACAACACGATCGTGACCGTCACCGACACCAACGGCCAAGTGCTAGCTTGGGATTCCGCCGGGACGATCGGGTACAAGGGCAGCAGGAAGAGCACTCCGTTCGCTGCGCAGCGTGCCGCTCAGAAGGTCTCGGACAAGATCCGGAAGATGGGCGTCTTTGAGCTCGAAGTCCGGGTGAAAGGTCCCGGGTCCGGCCGTGAGTCGGCGGTCCGCGCGCTTGGCGGTAGCGGCATCGAGATCAAGAGCATCGAAGACCGGACGCCGCTGCCTCACAACGGTTGTCGACCGCGGAAGCGGCGGCGCGTGTGATGCTGTCGGTGGAGTGCCCTCCTGCTGACCGTGCTTCCGTTTGCTGACCGTGCCTCCGTTTGCTGATCATGCTTCCGTCTGCTGGCCGTGCTTCCGGCAGGGCCGCCGTTTCGAGGGGAACGTCCTCGTGGGGTGCGGATCGACGGGCGGCTCTTACGGGGTGGAAAGCGCCAGGTCCGCTCGAGCGGACTGGAGGCCGGATGAGGAACGACTCCGAATCCGAATGGGCCTTTGGCCATGCTTCGCGGATCGGAACCCGCGGTAAAGCGACAGTGGCAAAGCGACAGTGGCAAAGCGACAGCGGTAGAGCGTCAGGCGCCGGCTCACCGGCTCACGACAAGATCGAGATCGGCTGGCATCGCGGCCAGGCCGCTCGGACAGAACACTCGAGAGAATTCAGGACGACACGAACATGGCGAGAATCACCGGCAAGGTGTGCAAGCTGTGCCGCCGAGAAGGCATGAAGCTGTTCCTCAAGGGGCAGCGCTGCTTCTCGGAGAAGTGCGGAATCAACCGGCGTGACTATCCGCCTGGTGTCCACACGCGGCCACGCAAGACGACCGACTTCTACGTGCAGCTCCGCGAGAAGCAGAAGGCGAAGCGGATCTATGGGATCCTGGAGCGCCAGTTCCGGCGCTACTTCGAATCCGCTGTGCGTCAGAAGGGCAATACCGGCGAGAACCTGTTGGTGCTCATGGAGCGTCGACTGGACAACGTAGTGTTGAACCTCGGTCTCGCGAACTCGCGGTTCGAGGCGCGCCAATTGGTCGCTCACGGTCATGTGCGCATCAACAAGCAGCGGATGGACATTCCCAGCTATCTGGTGAAGCCCGGCGATGAGATCTCCCTCGTGTCGAAGGAGAAGATCCGCAAGCGCGCTGCGGAAGCCGTGGAGATGAACAAGGGGCAGCAGGTCGCTGCCTGGCTGGAAGCCAGCCCGGGGGAACTGTCCGGTCGAGTCGTGGCGATGCCGCGGCGAGAGGACGTTCCGCACCCGATCAACGAGCAGCTCATCGTCGAGCTCTGCTCGCGCTGACTTCGGCGTGTGATCCGGCACGGGTCGGGACTGGGAGCAATGCTCCCGTCCCGGGTTCCGACCGGCCCTGTGTCGGGTCGCTCGGGCGAGAGACTCTCGAGGATGAGCGGACAATTCGTCCGCCCGTCCATTCATCGCTTCCGACCGTCTGGGGGTGTCGTTCGCCGCGTGGCGAGAGGCAGCGCCCGTACGAAGGCCGGAAGTCACCGGCGCTCCCTGGTTTATGCCGCGGTCAGGCGTAAGCTGAGGAGTTCCGAGCAATCACCTCATGTGGGTCCGGTCTGTCCTCGACGGCACGATCGGCCGCCAAGTCCAGGAGATCCGAACGCGATGCGTATTCGCTGGCGCAACTTCGAGCTTCCTTCCCAGGTCCGACTCGATCCCGAGACCTCGACCGACACCTACGGCCGCTTCGTGGTCGAGCCGTTCGAGCGCGGGTTCGGCACGACCATCGGGAATGGTCTGCGCCGCGTTCTGCTCTCGTCGATCGAGGGTACCGCGGTCACGTCGGTGAAGATCGACGGTGTCGTCCACGAGTATTCGACGATTCCCGGTGTGCTCGAGGACATCACCCACATCGTCCTGAACTTCAAGAAGCTGCGGGTGCGGATGCACACCGATGCTCCGACGATCCTCCGATTGGAGGCCAACGAGAAGGGCGACGTGACCGCCGGGATGATCGAGGGCGATCAGAACGTCGAAATCGTCAATCCCGAACTCCGGATCTGCACGCTGACCGAGGACGTCCGGTTCGAGGCCGAGATCACGGTTCGCAAGGGCCGTGGCTACGTTACCGCCGAGGACAACGTCTCAGAGGACGTCGAAGTCGGGACGATCCCGGTGGATTCGATCTTCAGCCCCGTCTACCGGGTGAAGTACGGGATCGAGAACACGCGAGTCGGCAAGTTCACGAACTACGACAAGCTCGTCCTCGAGATCTGGACCGACGGCACGGTGACCCCCGAGATGGCGCTGGTCGAGGCCAGCAAGATCTACCGCAAGCACCTGAACCCGTTCGTCCAGTACTTCGAGCTCAAGGAGGACCTCGCGGTGGACGGCGGCGCGCTCGCGCCCGAGGGCGACGAGGGCGCGAAGCGTCGGGAACTCGAAGATCTGCTCAGCAAGTCGGTCGACATCCTCGACCTCTCGGTCCGAGCGAAGAACTGCTTGGACTCGGAGAACATCACCAAGCTCCGCGATCTCGTGGTCCTGACCGAGTCTGAGATCCTCAAGGTGCGAAACTTCGGCCGGACCTCGCTGAAGGAAGTGAAGAGCAAGCTCTCTGCGCTCGGCCTGTCGCTCGGGATGCCTCCTGAGCAGATGGGCGTGTGACAGGCAGGTCGCGCCCCGGGATACCGGAAGCGCGACGCGCTCGCGGTGAGTGGTGCAGCTGGCGTTTCCGGAGCGATTCGCGGCCGCCGAGGCTCTTCGATCACAACACCCAACGAATTCCGCCGCGTTGCGATGGTCGGGCTCGCGCCGTCTCCGTGACGGCGCATCCCGATACCGCGCGGCTCCTGACCCTCACGTCCCTGCGGTATACAACATGCGACATCGTCGACTTGGCAAGCACCTGAATCGTTCCTCGAGCCACCGGCAGTCGATGGAGCGGAACTTCGTGTGCTCCGTCATCAAGCACGAGCGCGTCGTCACCACGCTGCCCAAGGCCAAGGCCCTGCAGCGCAACGTGGAGAAGATGATCACCCTCGGCAAGAAGCAGGATCTCACGCGGCTGCGTAAGGCGATCGCCTATCTCCGTGACAAGGACGCCGCACACAAGCTCTTCGAGGAACTCGGCCCGCGCTACGCAGATCGTCCGGGCGGCTATACGCGCGTGGTCCGCCTGTCGGAGTTCCGCGTCGGTGACGGCACTCCCAAGGCGATCCTCGAACTGGTCGACAACAAGGTGCTCGAGCAGCAGCTGGAAGCGGCCGCGGCTGACGAGGACCTCGACCAAGACCGCGACGAGGACTGATCGACTGCTTCCGAGAATCTACGCGCCCTGCGCTGATTCTCGGGCGGAGTCGATCCCTACAACACGGTCAGCGCGGCCGACTGCCTCGGGGCATGGTGAGCGCGGCGAGTCATGCCCCTTCGGTCGCGGCAGGAGGCCGCGCTGAGAGGCCGCGACCCATTCCGGCGAACCAAGTTCGTCGAGCCACTCAGTTGGTGATTGGCGGGCGTGGCGCGGGTTCGTGGTAGGTGTGTCAGGAGGGCCCCGAAGACCTCACGATTCCTGATCCAACCGCGATCGGCTCAGCGTCGCGTGAAAAGCAGGTTATCGGGTCCGACCAGTCCTGCGAGGTCGTCGATCAGCTCGTCTCCGACCGACACGGAGAACTTGGCGTCTGCCCGGATCCTGTGCCGTGACCCCGCGAGATCGACCTCGAACAGGAGTCGTTGATCACCCCGCGAACGTTCTGTCGCGGAGGCGATACCCTCGAGGATCCGGTCCTCCACCTGTGATTCCTGCAGCCGGATGACGAGTTCGTGGACCTCGCGCGCGACTACCCGGTCTGCGAGTTCCAGGGCATCGCAGCGCAGGCCGACCTCCTCGCCGTTCTTCTCGACGCGCCCGGTCACGAACACGATCGCGTCGTCGACGAGCGAGTCCTTCACGTTCTCGAATGCACGCGTGAACACGACGGCTGGAAGGGCCCCTTCGAGATCCTCGAGCTGGAACCTGGCCATCTTCTTGCCCGCGTTCCTGCCGTTCTTGACCACCATGATCCGGACGCCGGTCATCATTCCGGCGATCCGGACCTCGTCGTCGTGCGCGCAGTTTTCAACCACGGTCTTCGAAGTCGTGCCGGCGAGCCGTGCGAGGAAGCGGCCTCGCTTCTCGAACGGGTGCCCTGACAGGTAGAAGCCGAGCGACTCCTTCTCATATGTCAGCCGCTCCATCTCGGTCCATTCCGCGGCGCGCCGGGCGCTCCGATCTTCAGGAGCCTTGGGTGGGGTCTCGAAGCCGAACAGGCTTCCTTGACCCTTGCGGCGGTCCTCGCGGGTTTGTGCCGACGCACGGAGGGCGGCTTCCAGTCCCTGGAAGGTGGACTTGCGGCTGTTCTCGATGCTGTCGAAGGCTCCGGCCTTGGTGAGTGCCTCCAGCGAGCCCTTGTTCAGGACCTGGGGGTCGACGCGTTCGCAGAGGGTCTCCAGGGAAGTGTACGGACCGGCGCCCTCGCGTGAGGAGCCGATGCTCTGCGCCAGCCGACCTCCGACTCCCTTGACCGCGCCGAGGCCGTAGCGAATGGCCCCGTCCTCTACGTTGAAGTGCTCGAAACTCCGGTTCACGTCCGGGGGCAGGATCGACATCTGCTTGCGCCTGGCCTCGTCGACATACTCCTTCAGCTTGTCGGAGTTGCCGGACTCCACGGTCATGTTCGCCGCGATGAACTCGACGGGATAGTGGGCCTTGAGGTAGGCGGTCTGGTAGGTCACCAGTGCGTAGGCCGCGGAGTGCGACTTGTTGAATCCGTAGCCGGCGAAGTACTCGATCGTTTCGAAGAGTTCGGTGGCCCACTTCGTGGCGTGGCCGTTGGCGACGGCACCGTCGACGAACTTCTGTTTGAACTTCTGCATGACCTCGGGCTTCTTCTTGCCCATGGCCTTGCGGAGCGAATCGGCCTCGTTCATCGAGAACCCGGCGATTGCGCCTGAGACGAGCATGACCTGTTCCTGATAGACGATGACTCCGTAGGTGTCCTCGAGGATGTCGCGCGTGTCTTCGTGGGGGAGAACGACTTCTTCTTCGCCGTGCTTCCGGCGCACGTACATGTCGACCATTCCCGAACTCAACGGTCCGGGTCGGTACAGTGCCAGGACGGCGACGACGTCCCCGAAGTTGTCCGGCTTGAGCCGGGCCAGCAAGTCGCGCATGCCGCCGGACTCGAGCTGGAATACGCCGAGGGTGTCTCCGGCGGTCATCAAGCGATAGGTCGGCTCGTCATCGAGGGGGATCGCGTCGAGATCGATCTCGACACCGTGCACGTCACGGATGAGCCGGCAGGCCTCGGTGAGGATGGTGAGGGTCTTCAGGCCGAGGAAGTCGACCTTCAGCAGACCGACTTCCTCGAGTTCGGTCATCTGCCACTGAGTCGTGAACTCCGTGCCGTTCTTGCAGAGCGGCACGTAATCGATGAGCGGGCGGTCGGCGACGACGACCCCGGCGGCGTGCACCGACGAGTGCCGTGCCAGTCCCTCGAGCTTCAGACCGAGCTCGAAGAGCCGCTTGTTCGAGGGATCGGAGTCACGGATTTCCTGGAGGTCCGGGTCGCTCTCCAACGCGGCGCGCAGACTCGCACCGGGGCCCTGAGGGACCTTCTTGGCGATCTTGTCGATCGCACCGAGGTCGACTTCGAGGACCCTTCCGACGTCTCGTAGGACTCCTCGGCTCGCCATGGTGCCGAAGGTCACGATCTGCGAGACGCACTCGCGTCCGTACTTCTCCCGGACGTATTCGATGACCTCGTCGCGCCGGTTGCCGCAGAAGTCGACGTCGATGTCGGGCATGCTGACGCGTGCGGCGTTCAGGAAGCGCTCGAACAGCAGGTCGTACTCGAGTGGGTCGAGGTTGGTGATCCACAGCACGTAGGCGACCATCGAGCCGGCCGCGGAGCCACGACCCGGGCCGACGGGAATGCCCTGACGACGCGCGTACTCGATGAAGTCGGCGGTGATCAGGAAGTAGCTGCAGAACCCGAGTTGCTTGATGATCCCGATCTCGTATTCGAGGCGGGTCCGCACCCGGTCGGTGATCTCGCCGTAGCGCTTCTGCGCGCCCTCGAAGCACATCCGGACGAAGTAGTCGTCGGGTGATTCGTCTGTGCCGGTATCGAAGACCGGGAGGTGGTAGACGTTGAACGGGATCTCGACGTCGCAGCGGCCGGCGATCTCGACGGTCGCCGCGAGGGCCTGAGGCACATCCCGGAACAACCGGGCCATCTGTTCACGGGTCTTGAAGTAGAGCTCGCGCGACGGCATCCGGAAGCGATTGGGGTCGTTGACCACCTTGCCGCTCCGGATGCAGGTCATGATGTCCTGCGCAACCCAGTCGCCCTGTTCGATGTAGTGAACGTCGTTGGTCGCGACCACCGGGGTCCCGGTGCGCTGCGAGAGTTCGAGCAGGATCGGATTCAGGCGTCGCTGAGCCTCGACACCCGTCTCCATGAGTTCGAGGTAGACGTTTTCCTTGCCGAAGATCTCCTGCAGCTCGGCGAGCGCTCGTGCTGCTGCAGGTGTGTCCTGCGCCTGGAGGAGCCTCGGGACCTCGCCGGAAAGATCACCAGTCAGGGCGATCAGCCCCTCGCCATACTCGCGCAGCAGCTCCCGGTCGATACGCGGTCGGTAGTAGAAGCCCTCGAGGAACCCGTACGACGAGAGCCTCTTCAGGTTCTCCCAGCCCGCTGCGTTCCGGGCCAGCAGGGTGAGCTGCTGGGTCGGATTGTTGGCGGTCGTCGGCTCCTTCCGGGTTCGCCCGGCCTCGTAAGCGACCATTCCGAGGATCGGCTTGAGTTCCTTCGCCTTACAGCCCTTGTAGAACTCGATCGCGCCGTAGAGGTTGCCGTTGTCGGTCAGGCCCAGCGCCGACTGTTCGTCGGCTGCGGCGTGCGCTACGAGCTGACCGATACGCGCCGGAGCGGCGAGCAGGCTGTAGTGGCTATGCGTGCGGAGGTGGACGAAGTCGGGCGTGCTCATGGCCGGTCGCGGCCGTCCACACCGTCGTCGGCCCCGTTCCGTACGGGGTTCGATGAGGCCCGAACCGCGGGCACCACTGTAGCACCTGACGGGCTCCCTTCGGACGAGAGCAGGTCCTGGTGGTCAGCGGTCGCCGGTGAGCATGTGGTGCACGCTTGGATCGTCGCCGTCCGATCTGCGAGCAGGCGGATCTCCATCGGACTCCGCCTGCGGGTCGAGGATCTCGTCCGGCGAGCGATCGTCGTCCTCGCGTTGACGTAGCCGATGGGGATCGCCCGGAAGAGGAGCGGCCGCTTCGGGGGCGGCGTGCATCGCGGGAGTCCGCGGTTCGCGGGGCGCGGTCCATCTTCCGAACAGGAACCCGGCGATCGCAGCGGCGGCAACGAGCACCGTGATCCAGGTCGCCAGGCCCGCGGCCGCACGCTCTCGCCCGGGATCGTGCTGTGCGCCCGGAACGGGCGTCGGGCGACTCCCGCGTAGCCCGTCGTCCAGCTCTCGGAGGACCTCGCGCCGTCGCCGTCGGGCTTCGACGAGTACCCGCTCCGTGAGCGATCCGCGGTCAGCGACCAGCGCCGACCCAGCGGCGCTGCGCGACCTGGCGCCCAGCGCTACGAATTCCCGGTAGAAGTTCTGGCAGCCGTCGCAGCCGCGGAGGTGATGCTGGATCGTCTCGCGTTCCGCCGCCCGTATCCGACCGTCGAGAAAGTCGGTTGCGGCACGACGCGCCGCCCGGCAGCTCGCGGGCAGTGGGGGCTTTCGCGTCGGGCTTCGATCGGGCTCGCTGGGGCTGGTCATGCTGGTTCCTCCCGGAGCCACTCCGCAAGTCGGTGGCGCAGCCGGAGTCGAGCGCGGTGCAGTCGCGTCGACACGGTCTTCTCGCCGGTTCCCATGATCTGGGCGATGTCTGTGTAGGAGAGTTGGTCGAGTTCCCGGAGCACGAACGCGGTCGCCAGCTCTTCGGGCAGCGAGGCGAGTTCGGCGCGGAGTCGGGCGTGGAACTCGTCGTCCAGCACCGGAGTCGATGCGTCGGGTGCGGTCTGGCCCGCGCGCTCTTCGTGTTGACGCAGCAGCCAGTCGCGGCGGCGCGCCGCGCGGCGTGCGAAGTCGATTGCGAGATTGCGCGCGATGCGGAACAGCCAGACCCGTGGCGAGTGGGCCGGGTCGTAGGTCGAGGCGCGCACCAGGACTCGGAGGAACACCTCCTGGAGCGCATCCTCGGTCCATGAGGTGTCGACGAGCACGTGGCGCAGGTAGCGTCGCAGGGCCGACTCGTGCCGACCGACCAGTTCCGCGAGCGCGGTGTCGTCACCGTCGGCGAGGCGCCGCAGGCACGCCGCGTCGTCCATCTCCGGATCGACTGGAGAGCCCTGACCGCCGTGCGGCATCCGTTCACCTCGCTGTCGCTGCCCTTCCACGGCGTCGGCTCAGATCTGGCGTCGGATGCGGCGGGTCGACGGGGCCGGCGGGGGCGCGGGGCGGTCGGGAGGCAACTCGACGAACACCGGGGACGGCGCGTCGTTGCCGCGCGGGTTGCGCGGGCGCAGTCCGGAGCCGCGGGCTTCCACCGGACGGGTCGGCGTCCTGGCGGCTCCAGGGCGCCGGGGAGCGACTGGCGGAGGGGGGGTCACGTCTCTGGATCCCGGATGGGCCACGCCGGGCCGGCGCGGTGCGGGCTCGCCCGGTCGCTCGACCGGAGCGTGGACCGGCGACTGGGGATGCGAACGGGGAGTCGGCCGCGTTGCGTCTTCCGGTGGCGCGACTCTGCCCCCACCAGAGCCCGGTGTCCTCGCGGTGCCCGCTCCTTCGAGGGAGCGCGAGTCGGCCTCGGCGTGCGCGTCGGCGTGGGAGGAAACACCGTCGGGAAGCGCTCGGCCTGGCATCGGGGGAAGGTCCGGGAAGCGGTGGCCGGAGCGCATCCTGCGCATCATGTCCTCGAGCATGCGATCCAGGTCAGGGATCCCGCCGGCCCCGTCCACGCCGGGTGCGGGCGCTGGAGGCACGCCCCTGCCGCGGCCTCCCGCCGGCTGTCGCACGCCGTCGACGAGGTGCTCATCCAGGATCACCTCGCCGTTCACGACCACGACTCGCCGGGACTCGGAGTGGCTCGAGCTGGAGCGCGACGAGCCATCCTGGGCCATGGCCGAGGGTTGCAGGAGGCTGAAGATCGCCGCGATTCCGATCAGGATCGCGGCGCTGGTGCGGGGACTGGTGCTCACGTCCCGGTTACGCCCGCGGTACGGCTCTTCCTCCCGGCACTTCTGGGGAATCGCGGCACCCCTCGAACACGCCCGGGCAGCTGTCGGTCAGTCCCGTACGGCCGCGAGGTTCGACACACGGGCCACACCGAGTGGGTCGACGATCGCTTGCAGCGAGATCAGTCCGAAGGGTGCGGGTAGCCGGAGCGGCCACGCCAGTGCGATGGTCTCGAAGCTCCCCTGGGCGTCGGTGGTGCCCAGCGTGACGAGGTCGGGAAACACCAGGGTCGGGTTCAGGAAGAGGCGGCCATCGAGGCCAGGGATGCGGTAGGGGAGGGTCGCACCGCCCAGCTGCCCCAGGACCACGACACTCGCGTCAGGCTGCGTCGCGTCGGTGACGCGTACGGCGAGGCCGTCGCCCGCGGAACGGTCCGGGTAGGCCCCCCGGACTCCGAAGTTGGGGTTCGGTGCTCCGCGTCGGGCGGCTGGGTCGACGTCGGCCCCCGCCAGCAGGACGACACCGTCGGTCAGCAGATGAATGGCGTGTAGGCGTCGCTGTCCACCGACGAGTCGACGCAGTGTCGCGTCATGGGTGAAGACCAAGCCGGGAACCGTGGGGTCGTCGACGTTCGCTGTGCCTGCATAGTTGCAGCCGTGGATCGACGCGCCATCGACTGGCCAAAGCGGAGCCGGCGCGAGACCGATGCCTACGAAGTAGTCGTCATCCGGCAGGGCGAGCGGCGTGGAGAAGGTCGTCGAGACGATCGCGGCGCCGAGGCCCGTACCGGCAGGAAGCTTCAGGTCTGAGATTCGCAGGAGCTCATTGCCCGGGCCGGTGTCCGGCATGCCGGCGCCGTCGCTTGCCAGGACCACGAGTCCGAACGGATCCTCCGTCGACAGATCCTGGTCCTGCAGGGTGACGCGCAGGCCCTGCACCGCGACTCCGGGATTGCCGGCGCCGACGAGGAGGTTGCGGCGGAAGTGCACCAACACGTCGCCATTGCTCGTGATGGGGAGTGCGGAACGGGCAGTGAATTGCGTGGCGGCGGGATAGAGCCCCAGCTCCTGGGCCTGCGTCGTCGCACGGGGAGAGAGCGCCAGGGCGGCGAGCAGCACGCCCGCACCGAATCGGGTGCGTGCGCTCCGCGGGGGGCGGGGTGCGATCATGGAAGGGTCTCGATGGTGGGATCGGCTCGGCGGCCGCAGTCCGGAGCGCGGCGTCTCCTTCCATGTTGATGCGCGCGGACGTGGCGGTCCACACACAAGCCGGCGCGATCAAGAGTCCTGGATCGCCACGGCATTGGTCAGCCGTCGGGTTCCGAACGGATCGACGACTGCCTGGGCGGAGATCACGCCGAACGCGGCGGGCAGCGTGAAAGGCGCCGGGAACGGCACCGAGGTGATCGTGCCCGCAGCGTCGAGAACGCCGACGTCCAAGGGGATCGCGAACAACAGCGACGGCTGCAGGTGGGCGAGGCCGTTGATTCCCGGGATCGCGAAGCCGGAGACCGGACCGCCGAGCGCGCCGAGGATGGCGAACGGAAGTCCAGCGTTCCGGGCATCGCGGATGCGGAAGGCGATCCCGTCGTCCATCGTGCGATCCGCCCAGTAGCCGCGGACACCGAACAGCGGTCCCGATCCGACGACGTCGGCGCCGGCCTCCAGCACCGCGCCGTCGGTGCGCATGTCGATCCGGTGCAGTCGCTTCAGGTTCGCCAGTGCGATGACGCCCGCCGTGGTGTCGATCGTGGTCGTGACACCCGGGGCATTCGGGTTCGTCACGTTCGGCGATTGCGGGTAGCCCCCGCCGTGGATGGACAGGCCGTCCGAGGCCCAGGTCGGCGTCGGGCCGAGTCCCACGCCGTAGTGGTAGTCGGTGGCCGGCAAGGTGAGTGGTGACGAGAAGCTGATCGCGACCAGAAATGCGCCGGTGCCTGTTCCCGCCCCCAAGACGAACCGGCCGCTCCGGATCTCCGCGCCGAGCACCGGGCCTCCAGCCCCATCATCCGGGTAGACCACGATGCTGAACGGGTCCTGGGTCGCCAGGTCCTGATCCTGGAGGACGAAGGTCATCCCGGAGATCTGGTTCGCGTCGCTGTTGCCCACTCCGACCAGAGACGTCCGGTCGACCCGCATCACGACGTCGCCGGACGACGCCCCGGAGATCCCCGACCGGGACGTGAAGTCGGTCGCGCCGACGTCGAAGCCGATGAGGTTCGGCTGGGCTGTCACGGTTGCCCCGAGAAGCAGGATGGAAGCTGTCGAGATCAGTCGAGGCACGCGGGGCGGCGGGCAGGAGATCGGCGGGAGCGGCACGGTGAACGGAGCGTCCGCCTGTCGATGGAAGACCTCATGTCCCGTGGTGATGCCGGATCTTAGTTCCGCAGCGGCCAGTTGGGAGTCAGTAGTCTGATTCGATTACTGTCTCTCGAAATCCGATGGGACGAATCGGCTTGTCCGCCGAGGGGCGGTCGAGCTGGTCGCGAGGTGGCTCTACATTCCCCTGACTTTGCTCGCCGCGCCCGGCACGGCATCATGTCTGTCTCGGCCATCCGGCCGGGTCGCTCCACCATCGATCGAACAGCGCATCCGCACCATGAAGAACGCTCTCACCCTTCTCGCTGCCGTCGGCCTCGTAGTCACCGTGGCCGTGTTCGCCAACCGCCCGAGTTCCAGCGACGCGACGACCGCGGATCCGGGGGTCGCAAGTCCCGTCCAGCAGACGCCGGCTGCCCAAGCGGTGTCGTCCGACGACGGCTGCTGCGGGCTCGAAGGCTTGCTCGGCGCGCCGGTCGCCAAGATCGAGCCGGTCGCCACGGATCTCGCTCCGGCTGCGGTCGCGTCTGGTGACGAGTGCGGCGCTGCTTGCCCGAACGCGATGCTGTCGGGCACCTGCTGCATGGAACTCGCTGCAGCATCCGCGAAGGCCGAGGCCGCCCACGCGTGCTGCGCCGAGGCTGGCGCGGCGGCCGCTTCCGCTTGCGAGCATGCGGAGGGAGCCGCCTGCTGCGAAGAGTGCGTGGAGGTGCCGCAGGCGGTGGAGACGGTCCGAAAGGACCAGTGATGCGACATCGCTCGTCGGCCACAGCATGGCTCCGGGTCGTTTCCGGGGGCGACTTCGGCGCGTGCCCGTCAGCCGTTGGCGAGCGTTCGCGTCGACCTTCGTCTTGACCGTGGCGCTGTTCTGCAGCGCCTGCGCCGACTCGCTGTTCTACTTCCCCACCCGGCTTGACTACGGCGCGGGTCTCGTGGGACGTGACGTGTTCTTCCGGGCGCCGGCTGGACCGCGTCTCCACGGCGTGTGGATCGATGCGCTCGGACCTCGCCGTGGTACCGTGGTCTACTGCCACGGCAACGACCGGAATCTGACCCACCACTCGCAATGGGTCGACTGGTTGCCGCGCCAGGGTTTCGATCTGCTGCTCTTCGACTACCGCGGATATGGCCGAAGCGAAGGCCGGCCGAGTCGGGAGGGGATCGCTGCGGATGCCCGGGCCGCGATCGACCTTGCGCTGCTCGCCGATCCGGAACGGGTCTTCGTGTGGGGGCGAAGTCTCGGCGCGGCGGCGGCGGTGTCGGCGGTCGCCACGCGTCCCGCTGTGCGAGGCCTGCTCCTCGAAGGCGGCTTCGCCCGCTGGCGCTCGGTTGCCCGAAGACGCGTGCCGATCCTCGCCTGGGCGGTTCCGTTCCTGGTGAGCGACGGTCCGGATCCGGTCGACGAGACGGTCGGTGAGGTCCCGGTACTCCTCATCCATGGCGCAGACGATGGCGTCGTCGCCGTGCGCGAGGCGGGAGAGACGTTCGATGCCCTGCAGGCTCGCGGCGGCGATGCGAGCACCCGTCTGGTGGTATTCGGAGGCGTCGGGCACCGTACCGCGCACGCGGCGCGGACCGCCGAGTTCGAGGCACTGGTCGGCGGTTTTCTGGCGAGTTGCCTCACCGAGCCAGAGAAGTCTCGGACAGAGTAGTCTGGGAACCACGAAAGCCGGGTGAGACCCCGGGATTGGCACAGAGCGGACGGCGAGGTGCCGTCCTCCGGCGAACGGGGAGCCGCTCGCCTGTCCGACAACCCGGAGGAATCCAGATGGCCTTGGACCCGAAGGCGTGGCCCGCGAAGACCGCGGGGGATCTGATGAAGACCGAGGTCGTGACGATCCCGGAGACGGCGCCGCTGACCGAGGCCGTGCGCCGCCTCGCGGAGCATCGGATCTCGGGGATGCCCGTCACCAACGAGTCCGGGCATCTGACGGGCGTGATCTCGATCCGCGACATCCTCGACTACGAGTCGCAAGAAGGCGGAGCCAGCACCCTGGCGGTGCGCAGCTTCTACGCGGTGGCCGACGACGACCTCGACGACGACTTCGAGTTCGGCGACGTCGAAGTCTCGGAGGACAGCGGCGGCCTGGTCTCGGATGCGATGACCGCCGAGGTCCACTCGGTCGATGTCCAAGCGCCGCTGTCGGAGATCGCTACGAAGTTGGTCGAGCACCGGATCCATCGGGTCCTGGTGTCCCGCAACCACAAGCACGTCGGCATCGTCTCGGCGATGGACGTGCTCGCGGCGCTGCTCGACTGAGAGTGGGGCGGGAGGCTGCGAGGCCGCCTGGGCCGCCGCGGTTGTGTCGGGCGGCCCGAGAGGCTATGCGGACCCCGTGCAGGTCCGCGATCGGCGCGGAACCCCGCTGGTCCCGTCCCGTATCCTCGCGCCCATGAAGTCGTTGAAGCTCGCGGTCCTCTCATTGTCGCTGGTGCTGTTCGGTTGCGCCTCGGCATGCTCGGAGCCAAACGAGGAAGCCGGCGGGTCCGGCGTATCGCCTGGGACGAGCGGCGACTCGATGGTCGCCGCGGACGGATCCGCATCCGAAGGACAAGCCATGACGACCGATCCGAAGAACGAAGAGGGCGCGGCTGTCCGCGAAGAAGTCGTGACCCTCGGCGCCGGCTGCTTCTGGTGTATCGAAGCCGTCCTCGAACAGATCGACGGTGTGCTCGACGTGAGTTCCGGCTACATGGGCGGGGAGGTCGACTCGCCTACCTACGACCAGGTCTGTTCCGGGACGACCGGCCATGCCGAAGTGGTGCAGGTCCGCTTCGACGCCAACGTCCTGTCCTTCGACCAGCTCCTGGACTGGTTCTGGAAGCTGCACGACCCCACGCAAGTGGATCGACAGGGCAACGACGAGGGGCCGCAGTACCGCAGCGCGATCTTCTACCACTCCGAGGAGCAGCGTAGCGCTGCAGAGGCATCGAAGGCACGAGAGGCCGCCTCGGGTCGTCATCGGCAGCCGATCGCCACCGAGATCACCGCGGCCAGCACCTTCTGGCCGGCCGAGGACTATCACCAGGACTACTACCGGGGCAATCGGCGCCAGAGCTACTGCCGCTTCGTCATCGCCCCGAAGCTCGACAAGCTGGGCCTCGAGAAGTGACGACCCCGCCCCGCCGGGCGTCGCCGCCCGGCACGCAATCCTTCACTGGATGACCAGCTGGACTCCCTCGGTCGTGACGATCTGGAGCGGGCCCGGCAGTCCGAGGTCGATGATCGCCCCCTGCTGCGTGAGCCGCGCACCGGTCGTGCCGCCCGGCAGCGCCAGGGTCGTCCGTCCCGAGCCGGTGTTGCTGAGGAACAGCGGCCCGAGGAAGACGTCGAGCAGCGGGTCGACGAGGATCGCGCAGCCGTTGCCGATCGGCATCTGTCCTTGCAGCGCTCCGAAGACCACGAAGCCGGTGGCATTCGCCGGTGCGCCGTCGATCGTGTAGGTCAGCGTGGTGCCGGCCGCGCCGCTGCCACCCAGGGTCAGCTCAGGCGTGGAGCCGGTCGAACTCTGGCAGCCTTGCCCGTAGTCGTAGTAGGGCGGGATGTCCACCTGGAAGATGTGGCAGTCGCGGTTCGCGAAGTCGAGGATCGCAAGGGTGCCCGTCGCGGCGTCGTAGCTGAAGTCGAATGCGCCGTTGATGTTGGTCGACGGGGGAATCTGGAAGCCGACGTAGGCGATCGGCTCGGGCGTGCCGTCGATCCGCACCGCGCGGATCACGTCCTCGAAGGCCTGCGGGCTCTGGTTGGACGCGCGGTCGTTGTAGAACACCACGCCGCCGGTCGACTGCCGGGCCACCGCGAGGTTCTGGACGTTGACGAAGTCGGCCTCGACGCCGTCGACGACCAGGAGCCGCGAGGACAGCGAGTTGTCGCCGTTGCGCACCCCGCGCACCACGTTGTTGCCTTCACGCAGCCAGATGTCGCCGGTCTGGTCGTCGAAGTCCATGTCGCGCCAGAAGAACCCGACCCCGGCATCGACGATCATGCCGGTGCTGGTGGTCCAGATGTCGTTGCCGGTGGCGCCGTCCTGCAGCGCGCGGCGTCCGGAGCCGAAGGTCGTCCAGGCAACGCCGCGACCTTGCGCGGAGCCCCCCGGGATCCCCGGGTCGAAGCCGACTCCGCTGCCGCCGCGCGCGGTCTTCGACCAGACGAGGTTGTCGCTTGCGTCGTAGAGCGCGATCCCCTGCGCGTTGGTGCCGCCGTCGTCGTAGGCGGCGACCAGATTGGAGCCATCGGTGTCGAGACCGCTGTAACCGCGGAAGCCTGGCGTCGAGATCTGGCCGAACGCCGCGCCGAAGCTCGGCATGGTCAGCGCGTTGCCGATCCGCACGATGCCGATCGTCGCAGGCGGGTTGTTCGGGCTGTCGTTGTTGTAGCCCGCCACCAGCAGGTCGATGCCGTTCCAGGCGATCGCACCGGGATTGCTACCGATGTATTCGGGGTTGGTGGCGACCGACGTGGGGTCGAGGTCGACCGTCGTGAGGTGGCTGAGCCGGATCTGAGCCGGGGCGAGGGAGGCCGCGGCCAGCGCGGTGGCGGCGGAGGTGAGGAGGATCTTCATGGTGTGGGGCACGCGAAGGCGTGTGGCGGGGGAGCCTAGCGATCTGTGGTCAGGCCGTCAGGCGGTGGGGGCGCACGGCGCGTCGAGGCTTGCATCGCCTCGCGCAGTGGTCCTCGCTACCGTATCGGGCTCCGATGAAGCGAGGGAACCGCGAACTCCTGATGGTCGGCGACCGCGTGCTGGTCAAGGCCGACGACTCCGAGCGCAAGACCAAGGTCGGTCTGGTGCTGCCTCCAGGCGTCGTCCAGAAGGAGGATGTCCAGGGCGGGCAGGTGGTGGCCGTGGGGCCAGGGATCGCGCTCCCGCCGCCGCAGGCCGACGACGAACCCTGGAAGACCAGCTATACGGCGCCGCGCTATCTGCCGCTGCAGGTCCGGGACGGCGACTACGCGCTGTTCCACCGTAAGGCGGCGGTCGAGATCCGATTCGACGACGAGGCCTTCCTGGTGGTGCCCTACGCGGCGATCCTGGTGTTGGTGCGCGGTGCCGACATCCCGGACGAGCTGCCCGAAGTCCTCTGACCGTCACCGGCTCGCCCCTCGCGCTCCTCCGCTCCGAACCACTCCCGACGATGTCGTTCGTCCGCGTCCTTCACTTCTTCGCCCTGCTCGGTTCGTGGGCTGCGGTCGGCTACGTCCTGGGGTTGCCCTTGACCCGCGACCGCAGCGGGCGTGGCGACTTCCTGTTCGGCTACTACGCGGACTACGAACTGTTCGTCGGTGTTCCGGCGTTGATGGTCGCGCTCACGCTGACGGTCAGCCATCTACTGCTGAGTCGGCGCCGCCGGGCCGCGGCACTGCGGCTGCTGGCAGTGGTAGGTTCGTCGCTCGCGGCTCTGATCGCGTTCGACCTCGGCTTCTCGCTCGTCGTGTCCGGCGCGATCGAGCCGGACTTCTGGCTCGACGGCAGCCACATTTCGCGGCTCGACAATCTGCCCGATTCCGAACTCGGTTTCGTCCGGAAGCCCGATCTGGTCTGGCGCGGTGCCGTGCGGGGCACCGAGCGCACGGTCGAATACTCCACCGACCAGGCCGGCTTCCGGAACCCGGTCGGCACCCGCGGCGGTGAGATCGCGCTGGTGGGCGACTCGTACACCGAGGCTGCGCAGGTCGATGTCGAGGACTGCTTCGCCAGTCGTCTCGCCGGGCTCACCGGTCGCAGCGTCTGGAACCTCGGGCGAGGCGCCTACGGTCCCCAGCAGGAACTCCTGATCCTGGAGCGCTACGCGCTAGGCGGTGAACCGAAGCCCGCCGTCGTCGTGTGGCAACTGTTCGAGGGCAACGACCTCACCGATGCCGAGGAGTTCGCGCGCTGGCAGTCGGGCGACGCCACCCACAAGGGCTTCTGGGAGCGCTACCGGCAGAACTCGTTCTTCGCGCCGTGGCTGCAGTCGACCTATCGTTCCAAACGCGGCGACTACGCGGTGCTGCGCGACGACGAAGACCGGGAGCATCCGCTCGCGCTGCGTTACCGGGCTCGTAAGAACCTGATCGAGGACCACCGTCAGGGCTGGCACCTCACCGAGGATGCGCTGCGCGAAGGGGCACGTCGTTGCCGCGAGGCCGGAGTGCGGCTGGTCGTGACCTTCGTTCCGGTCGCGGTGCGGGTCTGGCGCGATCGCCTCACGATCGACGACCCCGAACTTCGCGACATCTATCTGCCGGATGGCTTCGATGGCGACCGCGCTCTGGCCGATGCTCTGCGCGAACTCTGCGCCGATCTCGGGGTCACCTTCGTCGATCTGCTGCCTGCCTTCGAGCGCGCGGTCCAGGGTGGCGGCATCGACGGGATCTACATCCCGCGTGACGAACACCTGGACGTGCGAGGCCATGCGTTGGTCGCCGAGGCCCTGGCGCGCGCTCTCGCGGAGTGACGTAGACCGCGCGGCGCGGGATTCTCCCGGCAGGTTTCCCCCGCCGCTTGATCAATGCGGATCCGGGAAGCCGGCGCGGATCCACAGCGCGTAGCCACCGTCGCCGGTCTCGAAGCGTCGCCACCGATCTCCGTAGGCCTCGAGGTAGGGGCCGAAGAACGCATTCGACATCGAACTCGCGTCGCCGTCGAAGGTCTGGAACGCGTAGCCGAGGCGGTAGTGCTCGACCACCGCCTCGATCGCCGCCGGATCGTCCCAGGGCGTGTTCACGGTGCGGAGCCCCGAGATGTGGCGGAACCGCAGCGCCTCGTGCGCCAGCACCTTGGCGTCCTCGGGCAGGTGGTCCTGCGCGAAGCGGGCCGCCGCGATGTGGCCGGCCTCGGTCTCGTTGACGAACACGAACTTGCCGAACGCGCCGTAGACCGAGTCCTTGGCGAAGCCGATCGCGCCCGGCAGGATCCCGACCGCGGTGAGCAGCAGCGCGATCGCGGCGGGGCGGGCCCAGATCCGCGAGCCGAGCGGCTGTGGGCCGCTGGCCGCCACCGCCGATGCGACCCGCGCCGCGGCGGCCCAGGCGATCGCGTGGACGATCGGGTAGAGCGGCATCAAGTAGCGCAGGAACACCGCGAACACCGCCGACAGCGCCAGTGCGTAGGTCGCGATCAGGGTCAGGAGCGCCAGCACCCGCCGTTCGCGGAACAGCAGCAGCGCGCCGACCGCGAACGGCAGGCCGAACGCCGCCTGGCCGTGCTTGACGACGATCTCGTAGAGGTGGAACAGGAAGCGCTTCAGCGCCGCACCGGGGTGCGCGCCGACCGAGCCGGCCAGGCCGTGGAGGTCGAAGCCCTCTTCGCTCCAGAACACCCGCCGGTCGTCGGCGTAGACCCAGTCCGGGTTGTTGGCGGCGGCCGACAGGTACTTGTTGCCCGAGTGCAGCGGGTCGCCGAACAGCGCGACGTTGCGCCACAGCCACGGTGCGACTCCGGCCACGAACGCGCCGGAGAACAGCGCCATGCGGGTCAGCGCGACCCGCAGCGGCTGGCGTTCGGCGATGGCCTGCAGCAGCGCGATGCCGGGTGCGAACAGGATCGCCGCGGGCTTGAGCCAGAACGCGGCGGCCAGCGCGAGGCCCGCCGCCACCGACGCGAGGTGGCCCCGGCCGAGCGCCAGCAGTGCGGCGAGGGTCACGGCGGCGGTAAGTGGCAGGTCGGCGAGGCCCTGGTAGGCGTGGTCGCGGAGCAGGGGGTCGAACAGCACCACCATGCCGCAGCCGAACGCGAACGGCGGTGCCGCGCCGAGCCTCCGGGCCAGGCCGAAGGCGAGCAGCGGCAGCAGCAGCGTTGCCAGCAGCAGCGAGGGCACCGCGTTGGCGAAGTCGCTCTCGCCCAGCACACGCCAGGCAGCGGCGATCAGCAGGCCGTTGCCCGGCGGGTAGAAGTCCTCCGGGTGGACGATGTCGGGGTCGTAGGCGACGTGGTGGTGACGGACGAAGCCGGACTCGAAGCTGCCGGTCGCGAGCCACGAGCGGGCGATCTGCGCGTAGGCGGCCTCGTCGGGATTGCGCAGGCCATCGCGGGCGCTGAGCGTCCACGCCGAGACCGCGCCGACCGCCAGGGCCACGAGCAGGAGCCCGAGGACCCAGCGACCCGTTCCGGCCGGCTCGGCTGGAGGCGGCGCAGGGTCGGACTGGGCGAGGGATTCCGCGGGCAGAGTCGCGGTCGCGGCCTCGTCCACCGGATCGAGCGGGTCACCGTGGTTGGTCATCGCGGAGCTTGATGATCGAGCGCTTGCCGGAGCGCTCCAAGGGGATCTCGTCCACCGCGGTCAGTTCGACCTGGACCTCGCTTCCGAGCAGCTCGGCGAGGTCGTGGCGGAGTCGCGTCGGGTGGACCGCCTCGTCCCAGCCCGCGCCGTGCACGACCCGGAACCGCACCCGGTCGTCGGCGAGCCGCACCAGTTGGTAGTGACGGATCGCATCGACCCAGGTCGCGGCGCGGGCCACGAACAGGAACTGGCCGAGCGTGGTCGGATCGACCCGGCGGCCCGACGGGGTCACGAAGGCCTCCTGGCTGCGTCCGTCCAGGCGCTCGAGCATCGGCCAGTTGCGGCCGGTCGTGGGGTCGGCGGGGCCGAGTACCGCGAGGTCGCGGGTGTCGTAGCGCAGGAACGGCATCGCCTCGTTGTGCAGGTTGCTCAGCACCAGCCGGCCGCTCTCGCCTGGCGCGCACGGCGTCGCGTCTTCGCGCAGCGTCTCGGCGACCACCAAGTCGGTGATCAGGTGGAAGCGCAGCGGGTCACCCATCGGCGCCTGCGCACACCAGAACTTGAACTCGCGCTGGCCGTAGCGGTTGGCGACCGGCCCGCGGAAACACGTCTCGATGCGCTCGCGGCGCTCGGGAGTCAGCGGCTCGGCGATGGTGATGATCGCCTTCAGCTCGTCGGGCGCCCGCCAGCCAGCTCGCAGCAGCTCCTCGGCCAGGGCCGCTGCGGTCGAGGTGTAGCTCATCAGGTAGCGGGGGCGGAACCGCTCGAAGGCGTCGCGCAGCTTCGCAGCATCGACCTCGAGGGTGGTGAAGCGGCGCATCGTGACCCGGTGGTGGATCGCCTGCAGCGCGCCGTTCAGCGCGTAGCGGGCCCGGGCGATCGGCGGCGTGCCGGCAGGGATCGTGGTGGGGTCGGCCTGCGGGCCCATGATCCGCACGTGGCGGTCGAACGGGTCGATGCCGAAGCACCAGTCGAAGTACAGGTGGCTGGCGAAGACCAGCGGCAGCATCGCCCGGTCGAGGACGAAGCGGAACGGGTCGCCGGTCGAGCCCGAGGTCGTGTACGGGATGTGGCGGTGAGCCGGCACCGTCTCCGACAGGAAGTCGGCGAGCGGCCGCGAGCGGAACACGTCCTTGTCCACGACGGGCAGCGCGCGCAGGTGCTCGAGGGACGTGACCTCGTGCGGGCCGAGGCCGGCGTGTCGGAACGCCTCGCGCCAGAACGGCACGGTGGTCGCGGCGTGCTCGGCGATCCGCTGCAGGCGCGCGGCCTGGCGGGCCTGGAGTTCGTCCGCCGAGAGCTGCTCGGCGCCGCGGAACGCCTCGAGCGGGGCCGAGAAGCGCTTGCCGAGCAGTGCGCGGCCGACCGCCACCGCGGCGTCCGACAAGACGCTCACAACACCTCCTGCAGGCTGCTTGGGGCGGGAGCCTCGGGATCGCGGTCGAGGAACAGGCGGGCCCACAGCTCGCAGAGCAGCGTGGCCCAGACCCGGTACGACCAGACCCGCTGCGCGACCACCGGCTTGCGGGTCGAGGGCCGGTCACGCAGCAGCTTCGCGACCTTCGCCGGGTCGAAGAAGCCGCGCGCCGCGACGTCGCCGGGCTGCAGCAGCTTCTCGCTCATCAGGTCGAGGGTGTCCACGAGGCTCGAGCCGTGGCGCATCTGGAACGGGCGCTTGGGCCGCTGGGCGATCCGCGGTGGCAGCACGTCGCGCAGTGCCTCGCGCAGGACCCACTTCTCGATGCCGTCCTTGCGCATCAGCCGGCCGGGGATCGTCGCGGCGCACTCGACCACCTCCTTGCCGAGGAACGGCACGCGCAGCTCGAGACTGTGCGCCATGCCGGTGGCGTCGGCGCGCTTCAGCGCCAGGTGGTGCAGGTAGGTGCGCTGGTCCCAGTTCAGCGCGCGCTCGAGCGCGGCTTCGCGGCCGAGGCCCTGCAGCGGCGGCTCGGCGTGGCGCGGGTGCGGGTCGGGCAGCGGGGAGCCGGGGAGCGGGCCCCAGGCGAGGCGCGAGGCCAGGCCGGCCAGCAGGTGGCGCGGCTGGCGGTCGGCGTACATGTAGACGCGCTCGTACAGCGCGCGGCGCATGCCGGGAGTCAGCGGCAGCTTCTGGTCGAACAGCTTGAAGCGGTCGTAGCCGGCGAACAGCTCGTCGGCGCCCTCGCCGACCAGCAGCACCTTCACGTGCTCGGCGGCGGCCTCGTAGTTGAGGAACATCTGCACCGCCTCCATCTGGCCGGCGGGTTCCTCGAGGAACCACATCGCCCGCGGCGCCAGGTCGGCGAGGTGCGGGGCCTCGACCAGCGTCTCGGTGTGCTCGGTGCCGCAGTGCTCGGCCACCACGCGGCTGGCCAGCAGGTCGGGGTCGTCGGCGCCGTGGCCGACGGTGAAGGTCTTCACGCGGCCGCCGGCGCGCGCCATCAACGCGACGATGCCGCTCGAGTCGAGGCCGCCGGAGAGGGCGGCGCCGAGCGGGACGTCGCTGATCATCTGCGCCTGGATGGTCCGCTCCAGGACCTCGCGCAGCCGGCCTGCGGTGGCCTTGGGATCCTCGATCCGCGGCGCAGGCTCGGGGAACTGCCAGTAGTCGTGGACCTCGACGCCGCCGCGTTGCCAGACCAGCCGTTGCCCCGGCAGCAGCTTGTGCACGCCGGCGAGCATCGTCTCGGTCTCGAGGTTGCACGCGAAGCGCAGCGCCGAGCGCAGTGCGGGGCGGCTGACCGCGGGCACGAAGTCGGGCAGGAGGCGGAACGGCTTGATCTCGCTGGCGAACGCCAGGGCGCCGTCGGGGCCGCGATGCCAGTAGAGCGGCTTCACGCCGACGTGGTCGCGGGCCAGCAGCAGGCGCTCGGCCTGCGCGTCCCACAGGCCGAAGCCGAAGATCCCGTCGAGGCGCGGCAGCAGGTCGTCGCCCCACTGGCGGTAGCCGGCCAGCAGGACCTCGGTGTCGGAGCCGGTGTGGAAGCGTTCTCCGAGCTGCTCGAGCTCGGTGCGGAGCTGGCGGAAGTTGTAGATCTCGCCGTTGAAGGTGATCGCCAGCTCGCCGCCGTCGCTGACCATCGGCTGGTGGCCGGCGGGCGTGGGGTCGAGGATCGACAGGCGGCGGTGGCCGAGCAGCACGTCGTCGGACTCCCAGAAGCCTTCGTCGTCGGGGCCGCGGTGGGTCAGGAGCCGGGTCATCCGCCGCAGCACCGCGCCGTCGCCGCAGCGCAGCAGGCCTACGATGCCGCACATGGCGCGTCTCCTCCGTCGGCGTTCGAAGGCTCGGGTGGCAGCGCCAGCCGGACCAGGAACCAGAGGCTGGCGAGCGTGACCAGCCCGCCGGCGGTCTGCGCGAGGCCGGCGCCGAGCGAGCCGAGGTCGCGGGCCAGCCACAGGCCGAAGGCGAAGATCGACGCGCAGCGGATCGTCATCGCCAAGAGGTGCAGACGCGGGCGCAGCAGAGCATGGCAGGTGACGCCGAGCGGGGCCTCGAGCAGCAGCGCGACCACGAAGCCGGTGAAGCCGGCGAAGGCCGGGGCGAAGCCGGCGAGTTCGGGGCGGTCGATCCAGTCCATGCGCAGGATCGGCGGGCCGGCGAAGTAGACCGCGGCCGCGACGCCGAGCACCGCGCCGCACAGCGGCAGGGTGTAGCGGTAGGCCCGGCGCAGGAAGGCGTGCAGGTCCTCCGGTCTCGCGACGCGCGCGGCGCGCGGCAGCAGCGTGTGGTAGGAGGCGAGGTAGACCGCGAACAGGCCCTGGCCGAACTGCTGCGCGAAGGCCATCAGTCCCGACTCGTCCTTCTGGCCGAGCCAGCTCAGGAGCGCCATGCCCTGGATCAGCGCCAGGAACATCGCGAAGTCCGACGGGGCGATCCAGCGGCCGTAGCGAAGCGTGGCGACCACGTTCGGGCGGCGCACCTCGCCGGGCGCGTGCAGCCAGGCGGCGGCGATCGCCAGGCCTCCCGCAGCCAGCGAGATCCCGGAGAAGGCGACGAAGGGGGCGACGGTTGCTTCACCGAAGGCCGCCGCGGCGAGGGTCGCCAGCGCGCGTACGAGCGCGGTGCCGAGCTGCAGCGCGCCGACGTGGCGGTACTCGAGGCGGGCGAGACGGCTGGCGCAGGCCGCGTCGAAGCACGCGAAGCCGGTGGCGCCGAACCCGACCAGCGGGACCATCCAGGGGTTCCAACCGGCGGGCAGCACGGACTTCGGGAAGAACATCCCGACCGGACTGAGCAGGACGGTGACGAGGCCGAGCGCGAGCACCACCGCCAGGCCGGCGCGGACCGCCTCGTTGCCGCCGCCCTCGGTCTGGTGGAGGCGGACCAGCGCCTGCTCCTGGCCGGCCAGCAGGCCGCGGCTGACCAGGATCTGGCCGCCGACGAACAGCGCGAAGACCCCGAAGGTGCCGAGGTCCTGCAGGCCGTAGATCGACAGGGTCAGCATCAGCCCGGCGTTCGCCACCGTAGTGCCGAGCCGCCCGGCCAACGACCAGATCAGGTCGGACCGCCTGGTGGTCGTGGCGCTCGCGGTGGTCGAAGGCGTCTCGGTCATCGCGGTCCAGTCATCGGATCGACCAGATCACCGTCGGGCGTCGAGTTTTTCCAACTGGTGCCTGGCACGAGTTGGAAAAACTCCGACTGCAGGCTCACGCGGAGGGCTGCGGGGCGGGCGTCAGGATCGGCGTGCCTTCCATCTCCGCAGGCACCTCGACGCCGGCGGCGGCCAGCACGGTCGGCGCCAGGTCGTAGATCGAGTGGCCCTGCAGCTCCTGGCCGGCCTCGATGCCGGGGCCGGCGAGCAGGAAGAAGCCGCGCGGCGAGTGGCTGCCGGTGCGCGAATCCTGGATGTCGATCTTCAGGGTGCCGAAGCGCGGCGAGTGGACGGCCTGCCAGAGGAAGGTCTGCTCCCAGCAGATCGTCAGGTCGGGCTTGTCGTGCATGAACTCGCCGTGGAAGGCGTCGCGTAGCCGGGTGACCGAGTGCACGACCGAGCGGCCGGTGACCGGATCGGTCAGCTCCTCCAGCGCCGCCTGGATGTCGTCGAGGATCGCGTCGTAGTCGGCCGGGTCGACGCTGCCGTGCGGGTCGCGGCCCTTCAGTGCGATGCGGATCGCGCCGCACGAGTCGTTGTTGGGCACCGCGTGGGCCCGCCAGCCCTGCCAGTCGCGCTTGCCGGCGTACCACTTGAACAGCAGCTCGTCCTGCATCGCCTGCGGCAGGCAGGCCTTGATCGAGTACTGCAGCCAGCCGGGCACCACCGACTTCAGGGTCCGCCAGAAGTTCTTCTTCGCGGTCACCGGCTGCTCGCTGCCCGCGGCCGCCTGCGGGATCGGCCGCGCCGGCCGCGGCCCGTAGCCGAGGTGGTCGAGCATCTCGTCGAGGTTCCACGACGCGTGCCAGATCGTGCCCATGCCGTGCCCGGCGCAGACCAGCTTCACGCAGTCGGCGGGGGCGGCGTCGATCACCGCACCGATCGTCGCGTCGACCCGCTGGTAGACCTCGAACACGGTGTCCTGCAGGCCCTGCGCGACGATCTCGGCGTGCTTGGGATGGGTGGTGTCGATGCCGTGCCAGTAGTGGTGGCCGGCCTGGTGCAGCTCGGAGAAGCCGGCGACGAACACGTCCCAGTCCTGCTCGGTCACCAACGCGGTCAGCACCTGCCGGCGCAGCTCGATGCCCCGCAGGATCCGCTCGCGCATGTCGCGGCGCGACGCCGCGGTGTCGCTGATCCGGTCGACGTCGCCGACCGGGTTCCGGCCGAAGCGCCGGTCGAGGTCGGGGAGCAGGCCCTCGGGCACCGAGGCGCGCTTCGCCTTGGTGGCGTGCGCGCCCCAGTTGGCGACCATGAACGACGCCTTGTCGCTCACCGGGATCTTCACGGCGTCGACCACACCGACCTTGCGGCCGGCATCGGCCAGCACGTCCCAGAACGGCCGGCGCGTGAACTCGGCGTCCTTCGAGTGACGCAGGTCGCCGGTCCGAGGGTCGTACTGCACGTAGAAGTACTTCGAGAACGTGCCCGGGTTGCGGCCGCCGTAGATGCACGACCAGACGGTGTCCGGCAGCTGCGCGGCAGTGGTGGTGAGGGTGCCCCGCGTACCCTCCTGCATCAGGCGGGCGAAGTTCGGGAGATGACCTTCGCGGCTCCAGCGCTCCACCAGCGACCACTCGCAGGCGTCGAGCGCGAACATCAGGACCTTCATCGATCGTCCGTTGGCGGCTTGGCTCATCGTGGGCTCCGGCGGGCGCGGCGGCCCGGGATCAGACGGTCGCCGGCTGTTTGGTCTCGTCGACCCGCCGAGGCTGGCCGCGGTCCATCGTCTCGTGATACTCGGACTCGGTGTTCACCTGCCAGACGTCGAGGTTCTCGCCGAGCACGTTGCGCGCCGCGTACAGCGCGGTCAGCATCGAGTGGTCCTGGTTGTTGTAGCGGTGCTGGCCGTTGCGGCCGACCTGCTGCAGGTCCGGGAGGTTGGCGGTCAGCCAGCTGCGCATCGTGTCGACCGCCGCCTGGAACACCCCGTCGTAGACCGGGTAGGCCTTCTCCATCCGCACCACGGTGCCGTCCTCGACGTCGCGCCGCGAGGCTAGGCCGAGCTGCTCCAGCTCCACGCCGCCGAGTTCCACCAGCTTGTCGTCGGGCTCGGCCCATAGCCCCTGGCCCTCGAACACGAAGTACTCGAGCCCCAGGCAGGTCTTCGATCGGTCCGGGACCATGTCCGGGCTCCAGTTCTTGAAGTTCTGGATGCGGCCGAGATGCACGTCCGGCGAGTGGACGTAGATCCAGTTGTCGGGGAACAGGTCCTCGCCCGTCAGCACCAGGCTCACGGTGAGGAAGTCGCGGTAGCGCAGCTTGTCGGCAGCCGCGAGCACGTCGGCCGGCGGCTTCGGATCCAGGCGGCGCAGCGCCTCGCCGAGCGGGATGCTGGAGATCACGTGGGTCGCCGGCAGGTGTTCGACCCGTCCGTCGACGTCCTTGACGCTGACCCCGGTGATCTTGCCATCGCGGTGGTGGATGGTCTCCACCGCGCGACCCATCAGCACGTCGTGGCCGCGCTCCACCAGGATGTCGCGGCAGGTCTCCCACATCTGGCCGGGGCCGAAGCGGGGATACTCGAACTCGTCGATCAGCGTGGTGACGGTCGCATCACCCTTCTTGCTGAACAGCGCCTTCTTGATCGCGGTGCCGAGCGACAGGTTCTTGATCCGCTGCGCCGCCCAGTCGGCGCCCAGCTCGGTGCACGGCATGCCCCACACCTTCTCGGTGTAGGTCTTGAAGAACATCGAGTAGAGCTTCTTGCCGAAGCGGTTGCTCACCCACTGCTCGAAGTTCACCTCCTCCTTGGAAGGGAACATCTTGGCCCACGCATAGCTGCCGAGCACCTGCATGGTGTCCGACACGCCCATCTTGCGCAGCGCGTCGACCGGCTTCAGCGGGTAGTGGAAGAACTTGTTCTTGTAGTAGATCCGGCTGAGCCGCGGCCGCTTCAGGAAGTCGGTGGTGAGGATCTCGTGCCAGATCTGGTTGACCTCCGGGATCTTGGTGAAGAACCGGTGGCCGCCGATGTCGAACTTGAAGCCCTTGTAGCTGGCGGTCTGCGAGATGCCGCCGATCGCGTGCGGGCTCTTCTCCACCACGGTGGTGCGCACGCCCTGCCGCGACAGCTCGTAGCTGGCGGTCAGGCCGGCGGGACCGGCGCCGAGGACGACGACCTCCGGCGTGCCGTCGCCCGATCTGCTGCTGCCCTGCGTCATGCGCGCGCGCCCTCCGTGAGCCTGCTCGCCGAGGCGAGGGCATGCTCGTCACAGGAGCGGTCGTCGCGCCGGCAGTCGAGCGGCTCGAGCACCTGGATCCCGGGGCCCTCGCTGGCCCGCGTCGCGCGGCGCCGGTGGGTCAGGAACTCCAGGTAGCCGAACGGTACGCTGGCCGCGCAGCACAGCTGGAAGAGGATGTGCAGCGGTGCTGCACCGAGCGCGAAGGCGAGGCCGCGGTGCATGCCGAAGAACGCGTAGAGGTCGACGTGGGTGAGCGCGGTGGCGAACCACAGACCGAGTGGCAGTGCCGCCCATGGATCGGGGAACGCGATCCAGGTGGCCGTCGGCAGTCCGATGCAGAGCGACAGTGCGGCGAGCGCGCGCACCGCACCGACGCCGGTCAGCGCGATCCGTGATGCCAACCAGGTCGCGACGACCAGTGCGAGCGTCGGTGCGAGCGCGGCGAGGTGGGCGCCGCCGGAGACCGCTGCGGTCCCGAGGAGTCCCAGGATCGACAGCACCAGCAGGCCCGAGAACACCGTCGCGACCTTCGAGGCCGCCGACAGGTTCAGGTCCATCGGCATGTAGCGGTCGCGCAGCATCAGTGCGATCCACGGAGCGCCGCGCAGGAAGACGTCCGTGTAAAGGAGGTTCCCGAGGCGCCAGCGCTTGGTGTGGGTGGCCAGCATCCGCTTCTCCAATCGGATGCGGTGGCCGGCGCGCCGGAGCCGGAATCCCAGTTCGATGTCCTCGATGCTGGGGCGGCGATAGCCCTCCTGGAAGCCACCAGCCCTCAGGAACACGTCACGGCGCACCGCGCCGCAGCCGGTCCAGAACGTCGACGCCTCGGTGCGCGCGTGCTGGTGGACCCAGTGGTGGAACAGGTTCTTGTAGAGGGCGACGAAGCCGGGGCTGGCCGGGGTCTCGTCGTAGCTGCCGATCACCGCGGCGGGCCGCGGCAGTTCGCGGCCCTCGACGTCTCGTTCCGGGACCGCCGCGGGATCCAGGGTCCGCGCGGCCCAGGCGATCGTGTCGGGGTGGATCAACACATCGGCGTCGCAGAAGAACAGGATCTCGCCGCGGGCTCGTTCGGCGCCGCGGTTGCGGGCGTAGGCGGGCCCGTGGTTCTCCTCGAGGACCAGGACCTCGGCGCCCATGCGGCGCGCCGCGGTCGCCGTGTCGTCGGTCGATCCGTCGTCGACCACGAGGATCTCCAGGGGTGTCGCGGACGACCTGCCGAGAGCGGTCAGGCAGTCGATCAGATCCTGCCCGCCGTTGCGGACCGGTACGATCACCGACACGGTCGGACCGATGGCGCCGCGCGGCTCGTGGCTGTGATTCCCAGGTGTCATCGCAGAGTGGAAGGGCCGGCTCCAGCGGCTCCCCAAGGCGCCGAAGCGGATCGTGGAGCGGCGGTTACCGCGCCGTCGAATGCTAGCACACTCTTCGGGAAACGCCGGGGATTGCGGTCGATCCGAACGGCTTCGGCGGGGATCGCCGCGGTGGCCGAAGCGCTGCGTCCGACCGCGACCAGCGTCAGTCGGTAGCGGGTGTCGACCAGGCTGGCGCGGAAGCCGCTCGCAGACACGACGCCGGCGGTCATCTGCAGCGCGCCGCGGGGCTCGATGCAGGTCACGACGCTACGGATCGCCGGCTTGCCGCTGATGCCGACCTCGATCGGAAAACGCCACGCAGGCTCGCCCTCCGCCGTGGGCCAGGTGCTGGGTCGGGCATCTTGCGTGCGCGCGTCCAGGTTCAGCGACAGGCTGCCGGAGAACAGCCGGTCGAGGGCGAACATCCAGCCCCCGGCCAGTTCGAGCGCGATGTCGAACAGCGTCGGGTCCTCGCCGAGGGTCTGGGCCAGGTAGATCTGGCGCATCATCGCGCGCGCCACCTGCTCGAGCTGACCCGGATCGGCCGGGACCTCCTCGGGGTCCCCGATCGTCTCGATGTCCTCGACGAAGCCCTCGGCCATCAGGTCGATCAGCAGCGTCGGCTCGCTGCTGGATCGCTCTTCGCCGTCGGGTCCGAAGACCAGCAGTTCGGTGTCGAGCAGTTTCGACTCGCTCTCGAACTCGTGGCTGTCGCCGTCCTTCGTGGTCAGCGTGATGGTCAGCGTCGCGGTGGCCCGCGCCTCTACCGACAGGCCGCCGGCATCGCCGCCGAGCTTGCGGTAGGCGATCGCCTCCAGCCACAGGTAGTCGGATTGGCGGCGCCCGGACTGCACGCGGTCGAGGCGATACACGAGGACGTCGCCGGGGCGGACCTGCGAGCCGGTGCTCGCCGGGGCGTCGGCGGTCCATGAACTCAGTCGGGAGGCGAGTGCCGGCGGCAGTCCGGGATCGGCCGGCTCGGGCCAGCCGATCTCGACCTGGGCGTAGGCATCCTCGCTCCACGTCGCTTCCGCGTGGGTCGGCGTGAAGCAGGCGGTGAGCGCCGAGCAGAGCAGCAGCGAAAACGCGGTCGAGAAGCGGAAGGAGGACACGGGAGTCGGTCGGAGTGGCGTGCCGATCGGGGAGGGCTCGCATCTTGGCCTGCCCGCGGCCGAGATGGGAGCCCGCTGCCGGGTGGATCCGGGATCTTCCCGGTCGCTTCACGTGCATCGGGGGGATGCCACGGCACGATGCCGGGATGACTCGCTACGGCTTGCGTTGGTTTGCGGGCTCCGGCCTTACGCGCACGGGCTCGATGGTGCTCGTCGCCCTGTCCCTCGCGGGCCACGGCGAGGCCCAGGAAGTGCCGACCACCCTCGACGCCGAGCTTCACCATCTCGGCGACAGCGTGCTCGAGGCCTGGGCCGATCTGGTGCCTGCCGAGCCGACCCCTGGCCCGTTGGTGGTCGAGTTCGGTGCTCGTTCCAACCGCGATGAGCACGTGTTGCAGCTCCGCCAGCGCGACGTCGACGACCCGTGGCGGATCGAGCTGAACGGCACCTCGCTCGGTGAACTGCGTCGGGCCAAGGAACTGCGCACCGAGTACTACGTGGTGCCGCCGCGGGTGCTGAAGGACGGTCCGAACCGGCTGGTGTTCGCGCCGACGAAGTCCACCGACGACATCATGCTGGGCGAGGTGGTCCTGCACCGGCGGCCGCTGCGCGAGGTCCTGCGCCTGCAGCGGGTCGCGGTGGAGGTACGCGGTCCGGACGGCGCACGCCTGCCGGTGAAGATCTCCATCGCGCGGACCGCCGACGCCTCGCCGGTGGAGCTGTTCGCGGTCGAGGGGGCCGCGACCGCGGTGCGTCCGGGGATCTGCTACACCGCCGACGGCGATGCGCGCTTCGAGGTCTCGCCAGGTCGCTACCGGGTGTTCGCCAGCCGCGGGTTCGAGTGGGGTGTCGACCGGATCGACCTGGAGGTGCCGGAGCTGCCCGCGGGCGACGCGCGGATCGACACGCTGCGGCTCGTCGTCGCGCCCGAGGTCGACACCGCGGGCTTCGTCGCCGCCGACACCCACATCCACACCGTGACGCACAGCGGCCACGGCGATGCCAGCGTCGAGGAGCGCATGGTCACCTTGGCGGCCGAGGGCGTCGAGCTGGCGATCGCCACCGACCACAACCACAACATCGACTACCGACCGACGCAGCGGCAGATGGGACTCGGGCGGTGGTTCACCCCGGTGGTGGGCAACGAGGTGACCACCGAGGTCGGCCACATCAACGCGTTCCCGCTCGGCGCGAAGGACCGGATCCCCGACCACCGCCTGACCGACTGGATCCAGGTGGTCGAGGACATCCGCGATCGCGGTGCCGAGGTGGTGATCCTCAACCACCCGCGCTGGCCGCAGATCCCCACCGGGCCGTTCGGCAAGTTCGGCCTCGACCGACTCACCGGCGAGCTGCCGGGCCAACGCGGCGTGCCGTTCGATGCGATGGAGCTGGTCAACTCGACCACTCTGCAGCCCGACCCGCTGTTCCTGTTCACCGACTGGTTCGCGCTGCTCAACCACGGTGTGCGCATGCTGGCGGTCGGCAGCTCGGACTCGCACACGGTCGGCGACCCCGTCGGTCAGGGGCGGACCTACGTGCGGAGCGCGAGCGACGATCCGGCGCGCATCGACGTGGCGAAGGCCTGCGCGGCGTTCCGCGCCGGCGACACCTCGGTCAGCATGGGGATCTTCTGCGACGTCACCGTCGGCTCGCCGGAGGCAAGCAGGCGCGCGGTGATGGGCGACACGCTGGAGGTCGGTGCCGCGGGAGCGGTCGCGAGGCTGCGCGTCGCGGCGCCGGGCTGGGTGACTCCGCGCGAGGCGATCTGCTTCGTCAACGGTCTCGAGTCGGCCCGCCAGCCGGTGCCGTCCACCGCCGATGCGCCGACCGACGTGATGGTGGAGTTCGCCGTACCGCCGCGTCCGCATGACGCCCACCTGGTGTTCTGCGTGCTCGGCGACGGCGTCAAGGAGCCGTTCTGGCCGACCCAGATGCCGTATACCATCGCCGCGACCAACCCGGTGTGGTTGGACTGCGATGGCGAGCGCGGTTGGAGCTCGCCGCGCGCGAGCGGTGAGCGGATCGCGGCCCAGGCCGGCGACGATGCCGCGCGGCTCGGTGCGGCGCTGGCCACCGCCGACGACGCGGTCGCCATACAGGCCCTGCACGCGGCGCGACGGGCCTGGGAGAAGGGCACCCACGTCGCCGGGCTGAAGGCGCGGGTCCTGGCGAAGCTCCGTGAGGCCGTCGGATTCGCCGGCGATCGACCGGTGCTGGAGTCCTACCTCGACGAGCTGGCCCAGGACTGACGCGGGGCGAGCCTCAGCGCGAGTTGGCGCGGATCTCGAGGCCGCGCGAGAAGGCGATGCCAGCCGGTGCCGCTGCGTCGATCTGCACCAGCTGCAGTCGTACCGGCGTGCTGATCAGCGCGGCGTCGGCCGGTAGCGGCAGGATCGCCGGGAAGCCGTTCGCCACCGGCACCGTGAGTCCGACCTGCAGGACCGGCTGCACCAGGAGGGTGCCGCCGAGCAGCGGGGTGCTGGCGCGCTGCAGGCCGATGGCCAGGACGCCCGCAGCCGGTGCGCCGGTCGAAGAGGCGAGCGTGACGGGCAAGGGTGCGCCGAGGCGTGGCTGCGCGAGGGTGTCGAGTTCCGGCGGTCCCAGCAGTCCAGGCGTCGCCGTGCCGTACAGACAGGCCTCGAATCCGGCCCGTGCGATGACCGTGCGCCAGTTGTTGCCGGTGCCGGCATACTCCTGGATGGTCCAGAAGCCGGTGTCGTCCGCCGGATCGACGGTGGTCGCGCTGTAGTCGCCGAACCGGTTGGTGCCGTTGCCGTCGAGGCGCTCGTACGGTCCCAGGCCGGCGCGCAGTTCGACCGGAGTGCCCAGCTGGCCGGGAGGGTCCGACGCCTGCCGTGCCGCGACGAAGGCGGTCGCGTACGCGCCGGCGTGGCTACCGGAGAAGCCGAGTGCCATGTCGCCGCGCGCGTCGACCGCCAGCGACGGATAGCAGTAGCCCCACACCGGATCGGCGAGCGTTCCGGTCTGCAGCACGCGATTCGAGCTGCTGTCGAACTCGTACCAGCGGATCCCGGCGCGGCCGCCGACGTCGATCGTCTGTGCGATCCACAGCGAGCCGTTGCGGTAGACGGGCTGGCAGGGTCGCCAGTCGCCGGTCGACAGCGGCACGTTGCTGCCCAGCGCGGGGGCGTTCGGAGCGCGCGTGTGATGGGGTACCGGATAGAGGCGGACGCCGACCAGCGTCGGGGCGGTGAGCGGAGGCCGCACCGCGCGGAGCCGGACCCAGACCGAGCCGAGCCGCGACATCAGGTAGGCCGCACCCGGGTCGTCGTGATGGATGCAGGGTTGGACCGCGCCTTCCCAGGGCAGTCCGCGCCACGCGGTGATCGTGCCGACCTGCGGGGTGCCGGCCAGCAGCGGTGCCTTGTCGATGGCCCACAAGGTGATGGTGTTGGCACCGACCATCAGGGCCGCGGTGTAGACCCCGCGGCGGTCGACGCCGAGCGTCGGGAAGTCGGGCCACGCGCCGGCGTCACTGCCGAGATCGGTCTGGATCACCCACTTGAACCACGCGCCGGTCGGATCGCCGGTGGCGCTGACGGCGAGCACGATGCGCTGCGTGTTCGGACCGGTGGAGGCGGCCAGGAAGAAGCGGCCGGCGTCGTGGTCGTAGGTGGTGCGCGAGTCGCCGACCCCCTGGTTGAAGAAGCTGTCGAGGCCGACGTTCACCAGCCGGCGGCCGTCGGCGCGCGCGTACACCGACAGGTTGGAGTTCACCGTGCTGACGAAGTGGTCGGGCCCCATCGCACCGCAGGTGTCCGGCGGGATGAAGCCGCCGCCGGCATCGCCGAGGCCCGGGCCGTGGATGCGCCGCCAGACCCGCAGGCCGCCGTCGCTGGCCCGCTGCGGGCCGAGCCGGGCATCGGCGTCGACCGGTTCGACCTGGCCCGACGCGGCACGTCGGACCTCGCGCGGTGCCCAGACGCTGCGCACCACGTCGTCGCGCGGCTTCAGGCGATCGCGCGCGACCACTGCATCGATGGTCTCGGACCAACTCGCGACCACCGCGATGCGCGGGTCCTGGCGCTCGCCGGGCGAGCCGACATCGGACTCGACCGGGCCCTGCGCGGTCAGCGTGGCGCAGAGCGACAGTGCGGCGACCACGGGTCCCGAATCGCTCCTCCGCGCGATGGTGTCGCCGGTGAGTGGGGGAGAACTGTGGCGGTCGTGGTGCTGGAGCATGGAGCTGTTTCCCACTCTAGGAGCCAGGGTCACGGGAGACCATTCCGCCCAGCACGCGCCCTCGCACCCAGGACATCGCCGCGAAGCCTCGCCGAATCCACCGACTCGGCTGCGTTTCGCGGCTTCGTCCCGGGCACGAGTTCACGCACTGGATCGGAACGTGTCCCGTGACCCGGGCTCCTAGCGCGACCTCGCTCGCTCACGATGGGCGCGACGGTCGGCCGTAAGGTGCGCATGGCGTTGGTGGGCTCCCTCTTCGGCTCCTTGGAGTTGTCGCTACAATCCTGCCTCTCGGGTTCGACGGAGCTGCCTGCCCCGCGATCCCTCTCCTCCCCCCGGGCATCTGCCTGACAGCATTCTCCACGTAGCGATTCATGAACGCTTCCCACTCCCTTCTCCTCGCTCTGGGCCTCGCCAGCGGCCTCGCCGCCCAGGCTCCCACCGTGCAGATCTCCATCGGCGTCCGCGAAGTCGGCGCCAACGGCCAGCCCTTCACCAACATCGGTGACAACGGCGGTTCCTCTGGCGCCATCGAGTGGATCAACCTCGATGGTCAGACCCTGACACTCGACGGCACCTGGCAGCAGTTCACCTTCGACGTCGCCAACGACCCGGTCACCTTCTTCGCCGGAGTGACGACGGGTGGTGTCGATGGCGCCATCGACGGCACCCACGGCACGCTGGAGCACATCCGCATCCTCAACACCGGTGGGGCCACCGACGAGATCGCCTTCTTCGTCGACGACATCGCCAACACGATCACCGTCAACGGCCAGGCGCAGACCACCACCTTCGGCACGTTCGACGGCTACGCCGACGACCAGGAGGTCATGTTCCAGGAGCCGAGCTTCTCCGGTTCGACCGCGGGCAACGTCCTGCTCGGCCCGTTGTCGGGCGTCGACAACTACGTCGCCTCGCGCAGCGAGTCCTGCCGCTTCAACGTGCAGTTCGTCGACAACTCGCCGACTCGCTGGGTCCGCATGACGACCTTCAACACGACGACGCAGCCGAACCCGATGGTCCGCTTCGACCAGGGCAGCATCATCTCCTTCTGGATGCGCGGAGGCGTCAGCCAGGACAACCTCGGCTCGCAGGGCCCGGGCACGGCGATCGCCGAGCTGCACGGCGAAGGTCTGAGCACCGGTGAGTCCAGCACCTACGTGTGCAGTGGCCTGACCCCGAGCATCGTCGGCGCGTTCGCGGTGTCGATCGATGGCGGCACCGACTTCCCGATCCTGGGCGGCAACCTCGTGTCGTTCAGCAACAACATCACCGCGGCCGGCGTCTCCGCGGACATGAACGGCGTGTTCTCGCTGCCGATCCCCGGCGCGGCGAACCAGACCAACCTGGTGTTCCAGTCGGTGTTCTTCGATCCGAGCACCGCGAACAACCTGACCTTCAGCAACGCGGTGCTCGCCGAGTACGGCCTGTGAGGAGCTGAGCTTCGAGTCGCCGCTCCGGCGGCGGCGGGTTCTCGAGAGGCGGCGTTCCCTGGCGGGAGCGGCGCCTCTCTGCGTTTCGGGTCGGGCCCGGTCCGGGATGGCAACGTCTCCTTGCGGGTGTCGACGCTATAGCGTAGCGTCCTACGCCGTGTCCCATCCCGCCGACATCGGCCACAACGTCCGTGCGCGCCGGCAGGCCCTCGGCCTGACTCTCGACCAACTCGCCGCGGCGAGTGGGGTCAGCGCGACGATGCTGTCCGAGGTCGAGCGGTCGGTGAAGAACCCGACGGTGAAGCTGGCCTACGAGATCGCCCGCGCGCTCGGCTGTTCGTTGACCGATCTGTTGGAGCGTGGCGGAGACCCGGGCCCACGGGTGGTGCGGGCCGGCGAGCGCCTGTCGCTGGTCGACGAGGACACCGGCGTCGAACGCCACGGCCTCGCTCCCGACCTGCTGCGGCGCGGGATCGAACTGGTCCACTACGTGCTCCCGGTCGGCCAGAGCGCCGGCGAGATGGCGGCCAACCGGCCGGGCATCGTCGAGCACGTCACGGTGATGACGGGCCGGTTGCGGCTCCGCCTCGGCGACGAGGAGATCCTGCTCGGCAAGGGCGACGGGGTCACCTACGGGCCACAGACCGTGGTCGAGTATTCCAACGCCGGGCGGGGGGTCTGCGAGTTCGTGCTGTTCGCGGACTCGACCCAGGCCGGCGGCATGGCGGCAGCAGGAGGCGCATAGCGATGCAGCAGGTCCGGGTCATCGATTCCCACACCGAAGGCGAGCCGACCCGCGTGGTCGTGGACGGTCTGCCCGACCTCGGGCCGGGCAGCGCGGCAGCGCGGGTCAAGGTGTTCCGCGAGCGCTTCGACGGGTTCCGTTCGGCGGTCTGCAACGAGCCGCGCGGCTTCGACGCGATGGTGGGTGCGCTGCTGCTGCCCGCCGAGGGTCGCGACGACGTGCTGGCGCAGGTGATCTACTTCAACAACGTCGGTCCGCTGCAGATGTGCGTGCACGGCACGATCGGCGTGGCCGAGACCTTGCGCCACCTCGGCCGGGCCACGACGGGCACGCACCGGTTGGAGACCCCGGTGGGTGACGTCGCCTTCACCTTCGAGGCCGACGGTTCGGTGTCGGTCGAGAACGTGGTGTCCTACCGCCACCTCGCCAAGGTCCCGGTCGAGACCGCGCGCCACGGCACCGTCCACGGCGATGTCGCGTGGGGCGGCAACTGGTTCTTCCTGGTCGACGACCACGGTCTGGAGGTCACCGCCGCGCAGTTGCGCGCGCTGACCGACTGCGCGGTCGACATCCGCCAGAGCCTGGAGCGCCACGGCATCACCGGCAGGGACGGCGGCGTGATCGACCACGTCGAGCTGTTCGGCCCGCCGGGCCGCGCCGACTGCGACTCGAAGAACTTCGTGCTCTGCCCGGGCCTCGAGTACGACCGCTCGCCGTGCGGCACCGGCACCAGCGCCAAGCTGGCCTGCCTGTTCGCCGACGGCAAGCTCGCCGAGGGTGCGGTGTGGCGGCAGGAGAGCGTGATCGGCAGCCGCTTCATTGGCAGCGTCCGAGTGGATGGCAGCGTCCGGGCGGGTGGCGAGGGCGTGGTGCCGACCGTGGCCGGCCGAGCCTGGATCACCGCCGAGTCGACGCTGCTGCTCGGCGCCGACGATCCGTTCCGCGAGGGCATCCGCCTGTGAACACCGCGCCCCGTACCGCGGTGGTGGTCGGCGCCGGCATCGTCGGCGCGGCCTGTGCCGAGGCGCTGGCGGTCCGCGGCGTGCGGGTGCACGTCGTCGACGGCGGGCGGCCGGGCGGTGGCGCGACCGCGGCGGGCATGGGGCATGTGCTGGTGTTGGATGATTCCGCGGCGCAGCTGGCGCTGACCGCAAGGAGTCGGACCCTGTGGAACGACCGGCGCGGTGGCTGGCCGGCGGCGGTCGAGGCCGATCCCTGTGGCACGATCTGGGTGGCGGCCGATGACGAGGAACTGGCCGCGGTGCGCGCCAAGCACGCGGCCTACGCCGAGCAGGGGATCGCCACCGAGATCCTCGACGCCGCGGCGCTGTACGCCCACGAACCGAACCTGCGCCGCGGCCTGGTCGGGGGCCTGCGCATCGCCGCCGACAGCGTGGTCTACCCACCGGCCGCGACCCGGGCGCTGCTCGACACCGTGGTCGTCGCCGGCGGGCGCGTCGACGAGGCCCGCCCGGTGCTGCGCTGCGGCGACGGCTTCGTCGAGTGCGCCGACGGCAGCCGTCTGGAAGCGGACGTGGTGGTCTGCGCGGCCGGCCTCGCGACCCCGGTGCTCTGCGCCTGGCCCGCGCTGGTGATCCGACCGAAGAAGGGCCACCTGGCGATCACCGACCGGGCCCCCGGCTTCGTCCGCCACCAGCTCGTCGAACTCGGCTACCTGAAGAGCGCGCACGGCGGCGCCGCCGAGTCGGTGGCCTTCAACGTGCAGCCGCGCGCCACCGGCCAGGTGCTGCTCGGCTCGTCGCGCCAGATCGACGACGCCGACCCCGGCATCGACCGCGCGATCCTCGCCCGGATGGTCGAGCACGGCATCGCGTTCCTGCCCGGCCTCGCCGCGTTGCCGGTGATCCGTTGCTGGGTCGGGATCCGGCCGTCGACCGACGACCACCTGCCGGCGATCGGACCGGTGCCCGGGGCGCCGCGGCTGTGGGTGGCCGCCGGCCACGAGGGCCTCGGCATCACCACTTCGCTGGGCACCGCCGAGCTGCTGGTGCAGCGACTGTTCCAGGAGGCCACCACGCTGGCCTGGCAGGCCTACGATCCGGCGCGCTTCGTGGCTGCGCCGGCGGGGGAGGCGAGCCATGGTTGATCGCAGCGCCGGTGGCGGCGAGGTCACGATCCGGGTCGACGGGCGGCAGGTGCGCGTGCCGGCCGGTGCGATGCTGGCGAGCGCACTGTGCAACGACCGGGCGACCCAGGCCATGCGCCGCTCGGTGACCGGGCAACCGCGCGGGCCGTTGTGCGGCATGGGCATCTGCTTCGAGTGCCGGGCCACGGTCGATGGTCGTCCGCAGGTGCGGACCTGCACGCTGGTGTGTCGGGAAGGCATGGAGGTCCGCCTCGATGGCTGAGTCGGCGCCGAACGGTTACGGGCCGTCCGTCGAACGCCACGACGCCGACGTGGTGGTGGTCGGCGCCGGCCCGGCAGGCCTGCTCGCCGCGATCGCCGCGTGCGAGGCGGGACGCAGCGTGTTGGTGGTCGACGAGAACCCGGCGGCCGGTGGGCAGATCTGGCGCGAGGCGACCGGGCAGGGGCCGCACCCGCGGGCCCGGCTGGTGATCCGTCGCGTGCGGCGCCTCGGTGCCGGGGTGCTGTCCGGTGTCACGGTGTTCGACGGCTCCGCCGACGCGCGGGTCCTTCGTGCGTTGCACGTCGACGACCCGCGGCGGGTCCTCGAGATCCGCTACCGCGAACTGGTCCTGGCGACCGGTGCCAGCGAGCTGTTCCTGCCATTCCCCGGCTGGACGCTGCCCGGCGTCACCGGCGTCGGTGGCCTGCAGGCGTTGGTGAAGGGCGGCTTCGCGGTGCGCGGGCGGCGCGTGCTGCTTGCCGGCAGCGGGCCGCTGTTGCTGGCGGTCGCGGCCAGCTTGAAGGCCGCGGGAGCCCGGGTGGTCGGCCTGTGCGAGCAGGCACCTCGAAGCCGCGTGCGCCGCTTCGGCTTCGGCCTGTGGCGGCATCCGCTGAAGGCCCTGCAGGGCGTGGGGCTGCTCGCGGCGCTGCGCGGCGTGCCGATCCACCACGACAGTTGGGTGGTGGAGGCGCGCGGCGCCGGCCGGGTCGAGCGGGCCTTCGTCGCCGACGCCGCGGGCAACCGCCGGGCGATCGACTGCGACCTGCTGGCGACCGGCTACGGCCTGGTGCCGGCGAGTCGCCTCGCCGAACTGCTCGGCTGTGCGGTCGACCACGACGGGCGGGTGCTCGTCGACGAGACCTGCGCGACGTCGGTCGACGGGATCTGGTGCGCGGGCGAGCCGACCGGCATCGGTGGCGTCGAGGTCGCGATGGCCGAAGGACGGGTCGCGGGATCCCACGCGGCCGGCGACCGGCAGCGTGGCGCGCTGCACGCGCGGCTCCTGCGCAAGGAGCAGCGGTTCGTGCGCCGTCTGGAGCGGGCCTTCGCGCTGCGCGACGAACTCCGCGCGCTGCCCGACGACGACACGATCCTGTGCCGCTGCGAAGACGTGTCGTTCGGTGCGGTCCGCTCGCTGCGCGACGCCCGCCAGGCCAAGCTCGAGACCCGCTGCGGCATGGGGCCGTGTCAGGGTCGGGTCTGTGGTCCGGCGTCGAGCTTCCTCTGCGGCTTCCCGCGCGACCGCGTGCGGCCGCCGCTGATCCCCGTGCCGATGGGCGCACTCGCCGTCGCGGGGCCTTCGAACACTTCCAAGCAACGATCCAACGAGCGATCCAACGAGACCATGGAGACCCCAGAATGAATTGGCAAGGCGTCATGCCGGCGATCACCACCCCCTTCACCGACGACGGCAAGATCGACCACGACTTCGTGAAGAAGCACGTGGCTTGGCTGGTCGACCACGGCTGCACCGGCATCGTGCCCTGCGGCTCGCTCGGCGAGGGCGCGACGCTGCGGCCCGAAGAGAAGATCGAGCTGGTGGCGAGTTGCGTCGAGGGCGTGGCGGGCCGCGTGCCGGTGGTGCCGGGAATCGCCGCGACCAGCACCCAGCAGGCGGTACAGCTCTGCCGCCGGGCGCAGAAGGCCGGCGCGTCGGGCCTGATGATCCTGCCGCCGTACGTCCACAAGGGACCCGACGACGAGATCGCCGCGCACTTCGAGGCGATGCTGCAGGCCACCGACCTGCCGTGCATGCTCTACAACAACCCGATCGCGTACGGCTTCGACGCGACTCCAGAGTTCATCGCCGAACTGGCCGGCAAGCACCAGAACCTGAAGGCGGTGAAGGAGTCGAGCGGCGACGTGCGGCGCGTCACCGCCGTCAAGGCGGTCTGCGGCGATCGGCTGGCGCTGTTCGCGGGGCTCGACGACATGATCGTCGAGGCGGTCGGCATGGGCGCCTCGGGCTGGATCGCCGGTCTGGTCAACGCCCTGCCCGAGGAGTCGGTGCGGGTGTTCCAGCTCGCCCAGCAGGGTGAGCACGCCGCGGCGTTCAAGCTCTACTCGTGGTTCCTGCCGCTCCTGCGCCTCGACACCGTTCCGGAGTTCGTGCAGTGGATCAAGCTGGTGCAGGCCGAGGTCGGCATGGGCACCGAAAAGGTCCGGCTGCCGCGCAAGCCGATCCGCGGCGCGGTCCGCAAGACCGGCCTGGAGATGATCCGGGAACGGCTGGCGATGAGCCGCTGATCGTTGCACCCTCGGTTGCTGTAACCCCGAGCCCCCTCGACCCCATGGATCTCCAAGGCACCCAGCTCCTCGGCTCCGGCACCTCCCGGGCCGGTACCGACACGTTCACCGCGATCGACCCGCGCGAGGCCGCGCCCCTCGAGGGTAGCTTCCACGAGGCGATCCCCGCCGAGGTCGATCGTGCGTTCGCGCTCGCCGCGGCGGCTCATCCGGCGTTCGAGCTGGCCGGTCGCGAGGCGCGGGCGCGGTTCCTGGAGACGATCGCCGAACGGATCGAAGCGCTCGGCGACGGGCTGCTGCAGCGCGCCTCGGCCGAGACCGGCCTGCCGCTGCCGCGGTTGACCGGCGAGCGGGGGCGGACCTGCGGGCAGCTCCGGATGTTCGCGAAGGTGGTGCGCGAAGGCGCCTACCTCGACGTACGCATCGAGCGCGCCGACCCCGACCGCCAGCCGCTGCCCAAGCCCGACGTCCGTTCGATGCGCCACGCGCTCGGCCCGGTCGCGGTGTTCGGGGCATCCAACTTCCCGCTGGCCTTCTCGGTCGCCGGCGGCGACACCGCGTCGGCGCTGGCCGCCGGCTGCCCGGTGGTCGTGAAGGCGCACCCGAACCACCCCGGCACCTCGGAGCTCGTGGGCCGGGCGATCGTCGCGGCGGTCCGCGACTGCGGCCTGCCCGAGGGCGTGTTCTCGCTGCTGCAGGGCCGTGGCCACGAGGTCGGACTGGAGATGGTCCGGCACCCGCTGTGTCGGGCGGTCGGCTTCACCGGTTCGCTCGCCGGCGGCCGGGCGTTGTTCGACGCCGCCGCGGCGCGGCCGGTGCCGATCCCGGTGTTCGCCGAGATGGGCAGCACCAACCCGATGTTCCTGCTGCCGCAGAAGCTCGCGGCCGAGGGCGCCGCGCTGGCCGAGGGGCTCGCCGGTTCGGTCACGCTCGGCGTCGGCCAGTTCTGCACCAACCCCGGCCTGGTGTTCGCGGTCCGCGACGCCGGCGCCGAGACCTTCGTCACGAAGCTCGCGGAGCACCTGGGCGGAGCGGCCGAAGCGCCGATGCTGCACGCCGGCATCCGCTCGGCCTACGAGCGTCGGCTCGACGAGCTGGCGGCGGTTCCCGGGGTCGAGGTGCGGGTCCGCGACGGTGCCGTGGGACCTTGTGGTGCCAAGGCGGCGCTCCTGGTCACCGACGCCAGGAACTGGACCGGCCAGGAGACCCTGCGCGAAGAGGTCTTCGGCCCGGCGACCGTGGTGGTGCTCTGTGACGACCTCGCGGAACTCGCGGTCGTCGCGGGCGCGCTGCCCGGTCAGCTCACCGCCACCGTCACCGGCACCGAGGCCGAGGTCGCGCAAGTGCCCGGCCTTCTGGCGACCCTCGCGGACCGCGCCGGCCGGGTGCTGTTCGGCGGTTTCCCGACCGGCGTCGACGTCTCCAGTGCGATGGTCCACGGCGGGCCCTACCCGGCGACCACCGACTCCCGCAGCACCTCGGTCGGCACCGCGGCGATCGAGCGCTTCACCCGGCCGGTCGCCTGGCAGTCGTTCCCACAGGCGCTGCTGCCCGAGGACCTTCGCGACGCCGGGCCGGCCGGGCTGTGGCGCCGTGTCGACGGCGAGTTCGGCCAGGCGTGAACGGGCCCGATCCGGTCTTTATGGTCGCTTGACTCGCGCTCGGCCGCGCCGGGTCGATCATGTCCCGTTTCCGCCGGTTCCGAGCCGACCCGTCCACACCCAGCGATCCCGCCGATGCGCGCCCTGTTCCTGTCCGTCGTCCCGATCGCCGCGCTGTTGTCCGGCTGCCGGCCCGACGACTTCGCCCGCCCTGCGGTCGCCACCAACGCCACCCGGCAGAACACCTGCTGCAACCCGGACGGTGACTTCCCGCACCTCGCCGGGACGTTCTTCGTGCAGACCTTCCAGGGTCAGCTGATGGCGTTCGAGGAGGACTCGATCGACGCGGTGATGACCTACGAGTTCGACCGGGTCGATCCGCTGCGGATGAACCGCCTGGTCGAGCGGAACATCTTCGGCGACCCGGTGCTCGAGCCCTTCGCGTCGGGGGACTCCTTCGACCTCGGCTCGGTGGAGTTCGGGATCTCGGCGGAGGCCTGCGAGTACGGCGACGTCCGCTGTGACATCCGGATCGAGATCGTCGGGCGGCGCAAGGACGACGGTCGCCTCGATGTGATCCGTCTGGAGCGGACCTTCCGGGTCGTCAACGACTGCGTGCTGCGGCCGGTCGATCCAGGCGACATCGACATCTCGCTGTCCCGCGCGTTGACCGGTAGCGACGCCAGCTGGATCGTCGAAGCGATCCACGGTCGGCCGATGTTCGCGTTCGACCTGTTGGAGGAAGACGCTCCGGCTGGCGTTCCGACCCGTCATCCCGATGCGCGCGTCGTGGCGCGGATCCCGAGCGCGAACTTCGCCGAGACCGTGCGCCACGGTGCGCTCGTCGTCGACCTCGACGCCGCCGACATCGAACGCGTCTTCACCGGCGCGGCCGCGCCCTTCGCGGTCGGCGGATCCGCCGCGGATCACTACCTGCCGGTTCCCACCGCTGTGCATGCGGTGGAGGCGGAGCTGTCGATGCAGCCCGGCACCTACGCGCTGTGCTGGCAAGTCCTCGACGGCGAGATCCCGGGCCGTCTCACGGGGAACGACGACCTCGAGTACGGCCTGTTCCTCGACCACACGCAGGATCCCGCCGACGGCTTCGTGGCGTCCGCGCCGTTCGTCTTCGATCCACGCGGTGGCGCGTCGCGGTGGCTCACGCTGCGGCACGCCGGTGGCGATCGTTGGCGGGCGGTCGTGCATCAGCTGGACGGCGACGGCGCGGCGCGCGAGGTCCCGAGCGCGGCTCGGGTGATCGTCACGGACCGGGTGGTCTTCTGGGTGGTGCCGGTCGACGAGTTCTCGGCGAGCACGACGCTGTTCGTTCGCCATGGGACGTTCTGGCATCGTGGTGACTTCGGCCAGCTCGGCGGCGACTGGGCCGCCGACTGCACCCCGGCTCAGGACGGCCCGGCGTACTTCATTCCGCTCGGCGGAGAAGCAAGCGACCGGCCGGTGCGCGTCTCGCCGCGCTGATTCTCGGGAGGAGTAGACCCAAACAACACCGTCAGCGCGGCCGAGTGCCTCGGGGCGTGGCGAGCGCAGCGAGTCATGCCCATTCGGTTGCGGCAGGAGGCCGCGCCGAGAGGGGCCGGAGCGGCGCAGCGTCACGGTTTCGGGTCGGGCGGATACCTCCGCGTCGACCGACAGCTTTGCTCGCCGGGCCGGTTTACCCGGTCGCCGTGGGTGTCCACTATGTCCGCACGCCCCGCCTAGTCGGCGCGGAGCGGTTCCCCCACCATTTTCGAGCCCGGCCCGTCGGTCCGACCGGCCGAGGAGTCTCCCCCCCATGCGAGTCCTGTTGTGCGTTGCCGCGTTGGTCGCGGTTCCCTCTCTCTCCGCTCAGAACGAACTCGGCCTGTTCACAGGTGTCGGTTCGACCAACCGCGTAACCCGCGCCTTCGACGCGACCGAGGAGCTGCTCACGCGCATCGATGCGAGTGACTTCGGCGGCCTCGGGGTCGACCCCAGCAACTCGTCGGTCATCACCGTCACCGGAGCCCGCGCCGCGGTCTACGACTTCGACCGGATGACTGCCGATCCGTTCCACATCGTGGTGCGGACCGAGGGCGCCAGCCCGAACCTGCCCGACGTCAGCGGTGCGCCGCTCACTCGCGTCGGCCCGATCCAGATCGCGCCGGCCGCCGGCGCTGGTGGCGTCACGATCCTGGCGAACTTCACGACTCCGATCGCCGCACCTGCCGGCCAGGACCTGTTCGTCGGTTGTGAGTTGCCGCCGTACACCAACGCCGCCACCAACGACGCCGTCTGGGTGTTCTCGGTCAACGGCACCGGCACGTCGGGCACCACCTACGATCTGCCCGGTCCCGGTGCCGACACATCGACCCAGTTCACCGACACCTACGCGCACGCCTTCGTGGCTGCCGGCGCCAGCGCCGGTCTCTACGACCTGCCGCGCGGCTTCTTCCTGATCGAACCGGTGCTCGCCGGTGCCGGTGGCGTGTGCACCGCCATCACCAACCAGACGACGATGGCGTCCAGCAACGCGGCGCCCGGTATCGGCGGCCCGCTGTCGGGTCTGCACCCGGACGTGAACGGCGCCAACGCCGGTCGCGCCGACGACCCTGGCTACCTCTACATCGACTCGGCGATGTCCGGCCAGACGGTCGCGTTCTTCCTGAGTGGTCTCGGGCTGAACCCGAACCCGACTCCGGCGGCCGCGTTCCTGCCCGGTTCGACCGGTGCCCTGTGCGTCACCGACCTGGGTCTCGACGTCGCGGCGACGGTTGCGGATGCCAACGGCGTGGCGAGCGTGAACGCACCGCTCGACGCCGCCGCCCGCGCCGCCATCGGTGGCACCGGCCTGCAGCTCACCTGGTTCGCGATCGGCTTCGACGGCTCGACCCTGAGCGCGAGCCCCTGCGGCGTGCAGACGTTCTGATCTGCCGGCGATCTGATCTGCCGGCGATCTGATCTGCCGGTGGAGTAGCGGCGCGGTCACACTCGATCGTGCCCCGCACCTGATCGTGCCCCTCACCTGATCGTGAACTCTGCCACCTTGCCGTAGCCCTGCTGGACCAGTGAGGCGATGGGTGGGGCAGAGCCCGTGAACGAGGCGTGGGCCTCGCTGATCGGCGGTGAGCCCGGCGTCGGCGTGGCGAGCGTGATCTCGTGGCCTGCGGTCATCGACAGGCCGGCCGCGTTGCCGGCGCCCGGGTCGTTCAGGTTGGCGAACTGCGCGCGCACCGGCTGCCCGGCGAGTGCCGGGACCATCGGGATCTCGAAGCGGAACTCGAGTCGACCGGTCGGGCTGGTCATGCCCAGGAAGTTGCCGAACGCGATGTCGTGCTGCAGGAAGCAGCCCGGCGCCTGGATGATCCCGAGGTTGACCGGCAGCAGCAGGCCGGCGAACACCGGACCGGTGGAGCCGATCATCAGCGTGCTGGTGACCCCACCAGGGCCGTTGTACTGCAGGATCCTGGCCAACGTGCCCGGACCCCAGTTGGAGTAGACGATGCTGTCGTTGGCGGAACTGGCACCGCAAGGCGCGCCGAGGGTCCTCGACGTGCTACCGCCCGACGCCGAGTGGGCGTCGAAGAAGAACAGCGTGGTGTTGGGGTTGGTGACCGGCGTGTTGTTCACGACCTCCAGCAGCAGGTCGCCGTTCGCGGCGGCGTAGGGGAACGGGGTCGAGAACGGCACCGCGTAGGCGAAGGCGCCGGCGGTGTTCGGGGTCTTCATCTGCGGTGGGAAGTTCACGACGCCGTTGTGGACCAGCGTGAAGTCGGCGCCGCGGTTGTTGGCGAAGTCGTCCGAGATCGTCTGCGTGGTGCGCGGACTGGTGCTCAGCGACATCTGGAAGTCCGCCGAGAAGCCGACGTAGTCGGGCGAGGCGAGCACCGTGTCGTTGTCGCGGCGCCATGCGACCTGGACGATGTTGCCGGTGAGGGTCGGGAATGCCGAGAGGCCGTGGATCTCGTGCAGGATCGACATCGACGACGACGAGTTCGAGAACGGCGTCCCGAAGCGCGAGGCGGCCTCGGCGCCCATCGCCGACGGCGGGTTGACGAACTGGGCGTTGGCGGGGCAGGCGAGAAGCGCGAGACCGAGGGGGACGGTGATGCGTGCGAGGTTCATGGCAGAGCCTGGACGAGGGTCGTGGAGCACGTCCGCCCTGGGGTCGGCAACCGGCGCGTGCTCTGGCCGGGACGATAGGCACCAGGTCGTTCGTGGTGGGCCACGATCCCGCGCGTGGGAAAACGACCAGGGTGGCAGGCGTCTGCTGCGCGGGCCGGCCCGTGTCGGCCGGCATCCGGCGCGTGGATCGCTCAGGTCATCCTGCGCCCGTCGCGGTGCACGCCCAGCACCGCGCGGCCCGACGGATCCGCGTTGTCCCGGAACGACGCTTCCCACTGCAGCGCGGTCGGGGTCGAGCACGCGATGCTCATGCCCTCCGGCACGCAGCGGGCCGCCGCCTCGCCGGGGAAGTGCTGCTCGAAGATCGCGCGATAGCGATACGCCTCCTTGGACTTCGGCGGGTGCACCGGGAAGCGCTCGACGGCGCGGCTCATCTGCAGGTCGGTGACGTCGGCCGCGGCCTTGTCCTTCAGTGCGTCGATCCAACCGTAGCCGACCCCGTCGCTGAACTGCTCCTTCTGCCGCCATGCGATCTGGTCGGGCAGGAGATCCGCGAAGGCCTCGCGCAGGATGCGCTTCTCGATCCGTGGCTCGCCTGTGGCAGGGTCGGTGCCACACATCTTGTCGGCGGCATCGATGCCCATCGCGAGGTCGACGAAACGCAGATCGAGGAACGGCACCCGGGCTTCGACTCCCCACGCCGCCATCGCCTTGTTGGCGCGCAGGCAGTCGAACAGGTGCAGCTTGTCGAGCTTGCGGACCGTCTCGTCGTGGAAGGCCTCCGCGTCGGGCGCCTTGTGGAAGTACAGGTAGCCGCCGAAGATCTCGTCGCTGCCCTCGCCGGAGAGCACCATCTTGATGCCCATCGCCTTGATCCTGCGGGCGAGCAGGTACATCGGCGTGGCGGCGCGCACCGTCGTGACGTCGCAGGTCTCGAGGTGACGGATCACTTCGGGCACCGCGTCCATGCCTTCTTCCAGCGTGTAGGTGAAGCCGTGGTGGACGGTGCCGAGGTGGTCGGCGGCAACCTGCGCTGCGGCGAGGTCCGGCGAACCCTCCAGACCGATCGCGAACGAGTGCAGTCGTGGATACCAGGCCTCGCTGCGCTCGTCGTCGTCGACCCGCTTGCGCGCGTGCAGTGCGGCCAGCGCGGCGATGATCGACGAGTCGAGGCCGCCGCTGAGCAGCACGCCGTAGGGCACGTCACCCATCAGTTGGCGGCGCACGGCATTTTCGAGACCTGCGCGCAGCGCGGCGGGGTCGGCGCGTGAACCGCGCACCGCGTCGTAGCTGCGCCAGCTCGGTTCGTGGTAGCGCACCGGCTCGCCGCTCACCGCGCTGTCCCACCAATGCCCCGGCGGGAACTCGCGGACGTTGGCGCAGACGTCGACCAGCGCCTTGAGCTCGGACGCGACCCAGGTCCGGCCGCTTGCGTCGACGCCCCAGTAGAGCGGGATCACGCCGATCGGGTCGCGCGCGACCACCGTGCGGCCGTTGCCCGCATCGTGGAGCACGAACGCGAAGATGCCGTTCAGCGCGCGCACCGCGTCCGGCCCGCGCTCGAGGACCAGCGGCAGGATCACCTCGCAGTCCGAGCCGGTGCGGAACGGGTAGTCGGCGAGTTCCACCCGCAGCGGGCGGTGGTTGTAGATCTCGCCGTTGACCGCCAAGGCCCGCGTGCCGGTGGAGTCGAGGATCGGCTGCGCACCGCCCGCCGGATCCACGATCGCCAGCCGCTCGTGGACCAGCAGCGCAGTGTCGGATTCCCAGACCCCGCTCCAGTCGGGGCCGCGGTGGCGTTGGCGGCGCGAGTGTTCGAGGGCCTGCGGGCGGAGGCGGGTGGCGTCGCCGGGGGTGAGGTCGAGCAGCGCGAGGATCGAGCACATGGTGGGTGGGGGCGAGGGCGGCGAGCAGACCTCCGCGGGTTCCGGGCGCCACCGGATCCGGATCAGAGTGCATGATCGGCTCCCACCCGACCCGCCATGGAACCCGTTCCGTCGATTCCTGACGGGCCTGCCTCGGGCAACCTCCTCGGTCTTCGCGGGCTGTCGGTCGATGCAGGCTCGCAGCCGTCAGCGCGGCGCCGCGCCGGGCAGCCGGCGCCTGACCACTCGCCACAGCCAGATGCAGGGTGTCGCCAAGGCGAGCGCGAGGAGGAGCCAGAAGTAGAACTGGAGCAGCACGTAGTTCCTGCCGATCGGGAGCATCAGCAGCGCCATCAGCAGCGCGCACCAGAAGGCGAGCACGCACTGGAACGTCCAGCCGTGCCGGGCGGGGAGTCGGTGGACCATGATCCCGAGCGCTGCGCCGACACCGACGATCGCCCAGAAGATCACCAGCAGGAGGATCAGCAGGGCGGGTGGCCCGGGTTCGTCGTCCCGGCCCAGGGTTCCGAGGATGTGCAGGGCGGTCGGCACGACGAATACTGCGCCCGGACCCACCAGCCACGTCAGGAAGATCGCTCCCTCGTCGACGGCCCGCCCGTGATGGAAGATTCCGGCGCCCATGGTGCGCAGGCTAGTCCGCGCGACGCAGGGCGTCACGCAGCCGGCGCAGCGCCCAGATCGTCGGGGTCGTCAGCGCGAAGGCGAAACCGGTGAGCACCAGTGCGGCGCCGAAGTACGGGCACAGCATCACGCCGGGGATCGCCGCGGTGATCGCGTACCAGAAGCCCTCGAGGCCGCGGAACTCCAACGAGTGGCGAGCGGTGAGGTCGGACCGGCGGATGCAGTAGTAGTGGTGCAGGCCATTCGTCAGCCAGGCGAGCGCGGCGCTGAGCCCGACCAACAGGCCGAACAGCAGGCCCGTGAGCCGCGTCGTCAGGTTCGGCGCGAGTTGGTGCAGCAGCCAGGCGAGGAGGGGAACCACCACAGGGGCCAGCAGGAATGCGCCGGGTCCGACCAGCCAGGCCCACAGCACCCAGGTGGTGCCGAATCGGTGCTGGTATGCGAAGACCGGTGCGCCCATGCCGTGTTGCTCGGCGACTCGGACGCGCGCGAGGTCGGATCCTTCCCGTGACCGCCCGTCGCTGGGATTCCAGCACGGGGAAAGAGAGGGGCGGGCAGCATGCTGGATCCATGACGGCCTCGAACTGCCCCGCCGGGTCCACGCTTGGGCGAGACCCGTCGTCGGTCGGATGCCTCGGTGATCTGCTCCCGCTCCTCCTCGGGGCCTGCCAGTCGAACGGGCCGAGGAGGATCGGTCCCGACCGCTTCGACTACATCGAAGCGCTCGCCAGCTCGTCGAACGAGCAGATCCTGCTCAACCTGGCCGCTGGCCTCGCACCCGATCGCAGCGAGCTTCGGATCGTGGATCGGATCACCGGCGCGCCTGCTCCCGGGCAGCGAGCTGGCCCCGTTCCACGTCCGCAGTCAGGCCGACCGGCCGACCGGCCGACCGACGCCTTCGTGGCGGTCCGCTACCGTGGCCGCTGGTTCTTCGTCCCCTCCGACGACCGGCCCAGTAAGCCGGCCTTCGGGATCCTGACCTACATCTTCCAGCTCCAGGCGCCGAAGGCGTCGAGTGCGGGTCCGGTGCTGACGGTGCCGGCTGGGTGAGCGGACGCGACCGATGGACCAGCTCGACTCCCTGTTCCTGTATGGCCTCTACATTCCGACCTGCCTCGCGCTGGCGTTGTTGTGGTGTGCGGTGGAATGGTGGCGAAACCGTCGGCTGGCGTTCGTCTCCGCGGCGGCCTTCGAGCTGCTCGTGCCGACTCTCCTTCCGGCAGTGAGGTGGGCGATCGCGGGATTGCTCTGCCTGCTCGGCGCTGTGGCGCTGGCCATCCAGGAGTTGGTGCGCGGACCTGACCGGAGGGCTGCCCCGACGGTCCTGCTCGGGATCGTCGTGCTGCGGATCGTACTCGGCTTGGTGGATGCCTGGGGGTGAGCGGGCCGCCGCCGGGTCGGCAATCGGTAGGCGGTCCATTGGGGTCGCGGGCGTGTGTCGCACGCCGGCGGTTTCCCCACGAAAGCAGAACCGTGCGGGTCGCCGCAGACGGTTCTCGTGTTGTCCGGGGGCACTTCGACCGCCCGGACGCTTCACGACAGAACCTCTTCAAAGGAAACGAGACATGACCCGCTTCGTCCTCGCGATTCTCACCCTCGTCGCATTGACCATGCATTGCGCTCCTCTTGCTGCTCAGGTCGCCGCGGGCGGTACGGTGACCCTCTCTCCCGGCCAGTCCGTTACGGATGGTGCCGGGCGAACCGTGACGCACACGGGATCGTCCGGCAAGCTGAAGGTCAAGTACACCGGGCCGATCCAGCGTGGTGAGGGGAGTCAGCCTACGACCGTGGGAGGGATCACCGAGGTCAAGAACCCGAAGAACGCGTCCTCGGGCAATTGCGACAGCTACTCGGTCGATACGAATGGCAATAGCACAAACGTTGTCAACGATGCCGACGGATCAAATGTCACCGTGGACGGAGGCATGGGCAACGTCACCGTCGGAGGCGACGGCAATACCGTGAAGGCGGGAGGTGCAGGCAATTCGGTGACCCTCAACGGAGACAACAACACGGGGGACGGTCTCAATGCCCAGAGTTCGGGGACGGTCACCTATGGACCGTCGTCCTCGGGCAACACCTGGGGAGGGACGGGAAACTTCACCGTCGGGAACTGACCCCCAGCTCCCGGCATTCGGCGACTCGTCCGGACGAAGCGTCCAGGGAACCGCCGCCGGGTCGCCGGATGGCATCCTCCGGCGAGTCCCCGAGCCGCCGCTCCTCGACGGTCAGCGCGGGCGAGTGCCTCGGGCCATGGCGAGCGCAGCGAGTCGTGCTCCCTCGGTTGCGGTGCGAAGCTCCGCGGCATGGCGGAGCGGCGATTCCAGCCATCAGGAAGCGCGAACGCGGGACGATCAATTACTGTGCTCGCGCAATTACTGTGCTCGCGCTCAATTCGATCGGCGAGGAACCTGTGGCCCGCGGAGTCTCCGTAGCACTCGTAGAGCCCGTGATCGCGAAGCGACTGTCCAAGTAGTCGGTGAGCCCGTAGCCGAATCGGTCTTACGGGCTCGCTTCGTGTCTCTGGGGCCGCTACGCGGCTCTGCCTAACGCGGATTCGGCTCCTTGGGCTGCCACGTCAGAGATGCCTCGCCCTTCTCGTCCACGGTCCCCGAGACCTCCAGGGTGATCGCCTCGCCGTTGATGACGGCTTCGATTTCGCCGCGGAGTCCATCCGGTGGTACGTCACGTAAGTAACACCTCCCTATCGAGAAGCTCTCGATATCGGGGTTGGACCTCCATTGGTCGATCACCAATCTGCGAAGCTTCAGAGAGAGGGTTCCGGCGGAGCTTCTCTGCGGTGCGAAAGCCTCTGCGACTTGTGATGCCAACGGCCACAGGGCGGAGATCGCCGCCATCACCAAGACGACCTGCAGCCAGGAGCGTCTGGTCGCGGAGGTCCGGGGGTCTTTGGCTTCGGCTGCCAAGTCGGCCTCGGTTGCATTCCACCACCTGCGTCTGGGCCTCGGTTTCTCCGGTTGGATCATGGGTGGTTCCGTAGGGATCCTGGGGCGGAGATCGTTCGATGGATCGGGCATCGTGGTCGGCCATGATACCTGCGTCCGGTGCGCTGTAGAGGCCTCGGCCTTCCGGGCACGAGGTCGCGTCTGACGTACGCGGCGCGACCGTCGTCACCGAGGATCTGTCGACGTCGTTCGCTCGGCGTGGAGTGGCCACGCCGTTGCATGACCCATTGCTCGTGGCTTCGGCGTGCAGGCGGTCCTGGGCTCGCGCCGTTCGAGGTGAACCAGATTGTGTCGTCCGCGCACCTGCGACTGGGGCGGATCTGATCGAGGGTGCAGGTCCTCGCATTCGCCGTCGCTCGGTCGCACGATGGAGCCGGCTCACGTGCCGCCGCGAGCCGTCCGGACCGTCCCGATGTTCACCGCAGCCGAGTTGCTGGCCCTTCTGGAGTCCCACGAAGCGGATCGGGTCGAGCTGACGACGTCACGCAGCAACACCCAGAAGTGGTCCGAGGCCGTCTGCGCGTTCGCGAACGATCTTCCCGACCACCGGCTCCCTGGGTACCTGATCGTCGAGTAGGTGGGGACGGCGAAAGGGGGAGGCGGCCGTGGCTACGGTTCAGCCGGCAAGGCTGCCGCGGGTACGGTATCGCGGTCGCGTCTGCGTGCGGATCGGTCCTCGCCGGGACTACGCCACCGAGCAGGGGGAGCGGCGGCTCACCGAGAAGCGGGTCAGCCAGGCGCGGGCGTTCGACGCCGAGCCGTGTCTGGGGGCGGCGCTTTCGGACCTGTCGAAGGGCGTGTTCCTCAACGAGCATCTCGGCCGTGCAGTGGCCCCGGAGGTGATCGAGGAGAACCACCGGCCACTGGAGCAGCGGCTCGCGTCGCTGAGGTTCTTCGATCTCGCCCCGAACGTGCCGTCCCAGGCTGGCGTGTTGCTGTTCGGGATGGACGTGCGCCGCTTCCTCCCGGGAGCCCATGTCCAGTTCCTACGGGTTGCCGAGACCTCGCTCGCGGACGACATCCTGGCCGATCGCGAACTGGATGGGGATCTGCTGTCGGTCCTCCGGGAACTCGATGCTCTGGTCGATGCACAGCTCGTGGTCTCGCCGGTTCCGGAGTCGCTGTTGCGAGAGCGCACGGTGGAGGCGCGGCCGCGCGTCGCGGTGCGTGAGCTGCTGCGGAACGCGGTGCTGCACCGAGACTATCGCTCGACCGCTCCGCTGCGGATCTCCTGGTTCGACGACCGCATCGAGATCCAAAGTCCCGGTGGCCTGTATGGCGAAGCCACGCCACAGAGCTTCCCGCGGCAGACGAGCTATCGGAATCCCGTGGTGGCGGAGGCGCTGAAGACGCCCGGCTATGTGAATCGCTTCGGGCGCGGGGTGCTCGATCCACCCGCTCAGTCGAGGGCAGGCGCTCCGCACGGCAGGCAATCCCGCGGTCTCGATCGCGCCCGTTCCGTGGAGTGGCTTCACGAAAGACGGGATGTGCCGGCAGATCCGCTTCGAGGGCGCCGTGTTCTCGCCGTCGTTCACCGACTCCGGAGGCGCGTCTCCGATCTCCTGGCGCAGTCGCCGCAGTGCTTCGAGTTCGTGGTCGGTCTCCAACCACTCTGCGAGTCCATCGAGCGCGGCGAGCACGAGCGCTTCGAACTCGTGGAGTTGGACGTAGGGGATCAGGCGGCGGTCGCCGGCCAGAGCGTCCGCGATGGCGATCTCCGCGAGGTGCGCCCGTTCGTCGGCATCCAGTGTGGCCCTGATCGTCGCCAGGCCCGGGAAGTCGTCCGGGAGTCCGTAGAGATCGAACATCGTCGTGACCCGGACATCCGGATCTTTGCGGTCGGGAACCGCCTTGCGAAGGTCGGCCGCCCAGTGCCGCCACCTCCCGCCGCCCTTGCGCTACTTCGTGGTTCGCGCGTCCTGCGAGGTGGTGGCGACGATCGGGCGAGCGTCGACGTCGAGAGCGCTCAGGTGGGGTGCGAGGCAGTCGCAGGCGAAGGACTCCTCGGATAGGCCTTCGACGACGACCAGCAATCGCCTCACGGTCGTCCCCCGAGCACGTTCTTGTCGAACAGGTCGGACAGGCGGTAGTCGGTAAGCCAGTCTTCGAGATCGGCGCTGTCGAGACGGCGCAGTGTCGTTGCGCCGTCGGCACGCTCGGCGACGACGACCTCCTCCGGTTCGAAATAGTCGAGGAGGCCCGGCGACTGCGTGGCGAGCAGGACCTGGCAGCGGCCGGACACCGAGCGCACGAGGTCGGCGAGCAGCGAGATGCCGGCGGGGTGGAGGCCGAGTTCGGGCTCGTCGATGGCGAGGAAGCTCGGCAGCTTCTCGGCGGGTTGGGCCAGCGCGGTGATGAGCGCGATCGAGCGCAGGGTGCCGTCGGACAGGTGGTGGGGGCCGAAGAGCTCGCCTTGGTCGTCGAGCCAGTCGAGGCGGACCGGGCCCCTGTCGGGATCGGCGAAGGGCGCGGTCGCGGGGCGGAGTTCGGCGATGAAGGGGGCGATCCGGCGAACGAGGCTGTGGATGCGGCGCCAGGCCTTCTGGTGCGACGAGATCGGGCTCTCGGACAGGGCGAGCAGGTAGGCGGCGAGGTTGCTGCCGTCGGAGCGGAGGTAGTGGGCGTCCTCGCGCTTCGCGTTGCTGCGGAGTGGCGAGTTGGTCGAGGTGTCGTGAAAGTGGAAGTCGCTGACCTGCAGGAGCGCCGCGGCGACGAACCTGTCCACGTCCGTCTCGCGTTCCGGCTCTCGATTCGGTTCGAACAGCATCGACTCGCTGTGGCCGGCGCCGAGTCGCCGGGTGCGTTCCTCCCTCCGCGAGCCATCGACCCCCTTCACGGACTCCTCGAGGAAGGTCAGGGTGTCGCCGGCGGCCGCGCCCAGAAGCGCCGCGTATCGATAGGGCTCGGGCGTCGTGTTCGTGAACGCCAGCTCGAAGGCGATCTCCGGGGTCCGCTTGGCACCATAGTGCAGCAGCGCACTCGCTCCGCCGGCTTCACCGACGAATCGTCTGAGCGCGCCCGTCCGCGCCCGCGCCACCATCCGCAGGAACCCCAGCAGGTTGCTCTTGCCGGATCCGTTCGGGCCGATGAGGACGGTCACCGGGCCGGGCTGCAGCGTCACATCCCGGAGCGAGCGGAAGCCGCGGACGTGGATCGTCGAGAGTGCCATGGCGGCAGGTGCTGCCGACGGCATCAACGGGACTCGCGGCGATCTCGTGGGGACCGACCCGCGGCGCCGGCGGCAGATCGGGATGAGAGGATTCGAACCTCCGGTCTCCTGCTCCCAAAGCAGGCGCTTTACCAGGCTAAGCTACATCCCGTGGGGGCGGGGAAGACTAGCGCGGGGGCGGCGATCCGCCAAGCGCCGAGCGTGCTACAGCGGGGCGCGGCCCTCGTCCACCGCCGCCAGCTTGCGGATCCACTCGCTGTCGTTCTGGTCGAGATCGTGGGCGCGGCGCCAGTAGCGGTAGGCCTCGGACTGGCGGCCGGCGCGCCACAGGGCGTCGGCGAGGTCGCCGAACAGCTCGTCGTTGTTGGAGCGGCCGGCGAAGTCGGCGACGCGGGTCTCGGAGCCGATCGGGTCGAGGCGGACGATGCGCTCGGCGTAGTTGGTCTGGCCGCGGCGGTCGCCGGTGGCGAGGTCGAAGGCCTGCCAGTAGGCGGAGACGGCTTCGCCCTTCTGCTGGGCGCGCTCGAGCTGGTGCGCGAGGGAGTAGTAGGCCGATGGCGACGGGTTGCCGGAGACGTGGGCGCGGAGCCACGCGATGGCGCGGTCGCGGTTGGCGGAGCCGAGTTCGTTGATCAGCGAGAGATCGTCGGGCGCTGCGTCGAGCTGGGCCACCAGGTGGTCGACTGCTTCGGAGCTGCGGCCCTGGGCGATCAGCGACTGGGCCAGTTGTGCATGCAGGAAGTTGCGGTCGTCGGAGCCGAGCGACGCGGCCGCTTCGAGGCGGGCGCGGAGCTGGGATTCGGCGACCTCGGGGCTGTTCTGGACGAAGGCGCGCCAGGCGGCGTTGTCGACCGCGCCCTCGGCGACCAGCGCCTGGAAGGCGGCGAGGCCGGTCTCGCGCTGGCCGCTGCGGATCGCCAGCAGCGCGCGCTGGACCGCGAGGCTCTTGTCGTTCTCGCCGGCCTCCATCGACTCCATCTGGCGGAGGGCCTCGGCGGGGTCGAGCTGCAGCAGCTTGCCGATCACGTCCCAGTCGCGGTTGCCGCCCTTCAGCGCCAGCAGGAAGGCCTCGCGGGCGAGGTCGCGGTTGCCGGCTTCGAACAGCTGCTCGCCTATGCGCTCCGAGTAGCCCTTGAACTCCTCGGCGACGTCGAACCGGCGCAGCAGGGCGAGGGCGTCGGCCGGGTGGCCGGAACTCATCCAGTTGTCGAGCAGCAGGCTGAGCAGGCCGTTGGGGTTCTTGGAGTGGATCTGCGCCAGGATGCCGCTGCGGAGCTGCAGCTCGAGTTCGGCGAACAGGTCGTCGAGGTGGGCGCCGGGCTTGCCGAGGGCGGCGGCTTCCAGGACGCCGGTCGCGGTCGGGTCGGCGCTCGCCTCGGTCGGGCTCCCGGCTCCCTCCACCTCCTGGCGTGCGGCGAGCTGCGCGCGCAGCCGTTCGTTCTCCTCGCGCAGGCGGCGCAGCTGCAGCGCCAGCTCCGGATCGATCGCCGCGAGTTCGGCCTCGCGCGCGGCGTCGGCTTCGATCGGGGTGCCGAGGGGGGTGGACGCCTCGAGGCCGTCCGTCGGCATCAGCACGTAGCCGAGTCCCACAGCGCCGACGATGCCGAGGACCAGTCCGAAGGTGAAGTGGGCGGCGTTCATCGGGGCGGGGCGGACTGGGGGTGGGGTTGCGCGGTCGGCGTGCCGCGCGAACGAGGCACGCGGCCGCCGAGTTCAGCGGGCGGACGTCACATCGGCTCGCGGCCTTCGTCGACCGCGTTGACCTTGTTGATCCACTCGCCGTCGGTGGGGTCGAGTTCCAGCGCGCGGCGCCAGAGCTGGTAGGCGCGGGTCTTGTTGCCCGACTGCCACAGCGCGTCGGCGATGTCGCCGAACAGCTCGTCGTCGTGGGTGCGCTCGGCGACCTGGCCGAGGCGGTCGGCGGACCCGATCGGGTCGAGTTGCAGCACGCGGTAGTTCCAGTTCGACTGGCCGCCGGCCATGTCGATCGCGCGCCAGTAGGCGTCGAGGGCTTCCTGGGTGCGGCCGGCGGCCTGGAGCTGGGCGCCGAGGTTGCCGAGGATCGTGTCGGTCGGGCTGGTGCGGGCGCGGTCCTGCAGCCAGGAGAGGGCGCGGTCGCGGTCGAGTTCGGCGAGGCGATTGATGGCCCAGCCGTTCTCGGGTTGCTCGCCCAGGAGCGCGAGCACGGTGTCGCGCGCGTCGCCGCCGCGGCCCTGGTTCTGCTGGCTCTGCGCGACCTGCATCTGCAGCCAGGCCTTCTGGTCGCTGTCCATGGTCTGGCCGTCGGCCTCGAGTCGGGCCAGGAGCCGCGCCTCGGCCTCGGTTGGCGAGCGCTGGACGAGCTGCTCCCACGCCGAGTTGGGCACGTCGCCGGCCTCGACCAGTGCGTCGAAGGCCGCGAGGCCCGCTTCGGTCTCGCCGGTGGCGAGCAGCAGCAGGGCCCTCTGCGCGGCGATGCCCTCGACTTCGCCGTCGACCTGCTGGAGCTGGCGTAGCGCCTCGGCGGGATCGAGTTCCATGAGCTGGCCGATCAGGTCCCAGTCGTGGTTGCCGCCGCGCAGCGACATCAGGAAGGCGTCTCGGGCGCGGCTGCGGTCGCCCTGTTCCAGCAGCTGGGATCCGATGTGCTGGGCGTAGCCCGAGTATTCGGTCTGCACGTCGAACCGCTGCAGCAGGGCGAGCGCCTCTCCGGGATGGCCGGAGCTGACCCAGGTGTCGATCAGGAAGCTGAACAGGCTGTCGGGGTCGTCGCCGTAGAGGTCCCGGAACGCGCCCGAGTGGAACATCCGCTCGAACTCGGCGAAGAGCTCTTCGCCGTGGGCGCTCGGCTTGCCGTAGACCGCCTCGACGAACTCCGCGGGGCCGAGCGGGCCGACCGCCTCGACGGGGCCGTCGGCGGTCTCCGGAGTCTCGACCTCGCGGCGGGCCTCGAGCCGGGCGCGGAGTCGTTCGATCTCGGCCAGGAGGTCGGCACGGGAGGCTTCGTTGGAGGTGCTGGGAACGCTGCTGCTGCCCTGCCGGTCGCCTGATTCGTGGCTTGGCCCGTCATTGCCTCGAGGTGCCGGATCGCTCGATCCGTCCGACCACAGCCACAGGGGAAGGCCGGCCAGCAGGGCGCCGAGGACCAGGCCGAGGAGGAACGTGCGGGCTGTCATGGTGGTGGTTTCTGGCCGGCGCCGAGAGGGTGCCGTGCAGGGCGGGGTCGAGGATAACGAGTCGCGCGAGTTCCCAGGCAGGGAAGGACGCCACGCTCCGGCGCTACGCTCCCGGAATGGAACCCTTCCGTACGAGCTGGCACGAAGCCGCCCATGCCGTCGTCGCCCATCTGCTGGGCGGCGAGGTGCGCTGCGTGACGCTCGAATCGGAGTGGCAGGGTCACGACGGCCACACCGAGGTCGCGTGGCGGGGGCTCGACCGGCGCGAGCTGGCGCGCTGCGAGGCGCTGGTGGCGTGGGCGGGGCCGTTGGCCGAGCTGCTCCGCGACGGCGGGGTGCCGGACGATCCGGCGGAGTTGGAGCCGGAGGTAGTGGCGAGCTGGCGGGCCGACCACGAGGCGGCCGAGCGGGCGCTGGGGGTGTTGGCCGGGGGCCCAGAGGAGCGCGCGCGGATCCGTCGGGCGCTGCTCGCCGAGCTGCACGAACTCCTCGAGCATCCGGCGGTGGAGGAGCGGATCGCGCGGGTGGCCGACCATCTCGAGGCCCACGGCACCCTCGACGCGGTGCTCTTCGAAGACACCGCGTGAGGTCGCGCAGCCAGGCGGGCGAGGCGCAGCAGAAGTCTGTCGTGGTCCGTGCCTGGCACCAACCGCGACAGAAACGCGGGTGGGTCGTACGAGGCCGTCCTCAGCGGATCGCGCCGAGCGACGGCAGCGGTTCGGGCGGCGGGAGGTGTTCCAGGAAGTAGGCCGTCATCCGTCGCAGGAAGTGCTCGCGCGCCTTGCCGCGCAGGCCGTGTTGCTGCATCGGATAGACCGCGAGGTCGGGGGCGGTGCCGGCTTCGATGCAGGCCTCCAGCAGCGCGTAGGTGTTGGAGCCCATCACGGTCTTGTCGTCGCTGCCGTGGATCAGCAGCAGCGGTGCTGTGAGGCTGTCGGCGAGCGGCAGGATGGAGCTGGCCTCGTAGCCCTCCGGGTTCTCGGCCGGCGTGTCCATGTAGCGCTCGCCGTAGCCGGTCTCGTAGCGGCTCCAGTCGGTGACCGGGTTGCCGGAGACTCCGACCTGGAATTGGTCGGGAGCGAGGCCCATCAGCCGCAGCGTCATGTAGCCGCCGTAGCTCCAGCCGTGCACACCGACCCGCTCCAGGTCGGCGGCTGGCGCGTCCTGCGCGAGCTGCATCAGGCCGGCGAGCTGGTCGATGACCTCGAGCTCGCCGAGGTTGCGATGCACCGCCCGCGCGAACGCCGCGCCGCGCCGCGAGGTGCCGCGGTTGTCGAGCCGCACCACCACGTAGCCCTGCATCGCCATCCAATACAGCCAGGGGCTCGCACCGCCGTGGAAGCGCTGCTGCACCAGCTGCGAGTGGGGGCCACCGTAGACGTAGAGCAGCACCGGGTGCTTGCGCAGAGGGTCGGGGTTGGGCGGCAGGATGAAGTGGCCGTGCAGCACCGAGCCGTCATCGGCCACGGTCTGGAAGGTGCGGTGCGTGAGTCGCGGGTAGACGCCGAACGGGTCGGCGACCTGCTGGAGGAAAGTCCGTCCGCTGCCCGGTGCGCGCACCTGCGCGAGCCCGGGGTGGTAGAGCTGCGACCAGGTGTCGATCACCCAACCGTCCTCGCGCGCGATGCATTCGTGAAAGCCGATCGATGGTGTCCACTGCTCCATCTTCGGCCGCGGGTCGGCGTTCAGCATCATCGCCGGCTGCGGGGGCCCGAGGCGGACCCGGAACAGGTGGCGCTGCAGAGGGTCGGCGCCGGCTGCCATCACCAGCGCGGCCTGGCCCTTGTCGACGAAGCCCACGAACTCGTCGACGTCACAACGCAGGTCGGTCTCCGGATAGCGGAACGAGCCATCGTCGCCGACCCGCCACAGTTGCCGGTAGCCGCCGCGCTCGCTGAACCACAGCAGGCCGTCGCCGTCGGGCGGGAAGATCGGTCCGTGCTCCGGTTCGACCCAGGCGGAGTCCGTCTCCTCGAGCACGGTGCGCAGGCGTGTGCCGGTGGTCGCGTCGAACTCGGCCAGCTCGAGGTGGTCCTGGCCGCGGTTCACCAGCGCCACGTAGATCTTCGCGCCGTCGGGCGAGAAGGTCGGATTGGTCCAGTAGAGGTCGGCGTCGGGGTCGCCTTCGAGCCAGACGAGTCGGCCGGTGCCGAGGTCGTGCACGCCGATCCGGACCTTCGATTGGGTGCGGCCCGACATCGGGTAGCGACCGTGGACCGGGCGCGCCGGCTGCACCGAGTAGTCGACGTACGGATACGGCGCGACCCCGCGTAGGTCCTCACGGTAGAAGGCCAGGCGCCGGCCATCGCCGCTCCAGAACAGGCCCTTCTGGATCCCGAACTCGCGGCGGTGCGCGGCCAGACCGTGGACCACGTCCTCGGGCACGCCGTCCCAGGTGATGCGGCGGGTCCGGCCCTCGCGGTCGCGGACCCACACGTCGCCTCCCGAAGACCAGGCGACCGCTCCATCGCCCGGGGCGATCTCGGTCGCTTCGGCATTCTCGGGTAGGAGCAGCACGCGCTCCGGGGGAGTGCTGCCGCTCGGGCGCCAGTGCCACAACGCACCCGCGGCGGGGAAGCGGACGGTGCGGTCATCGACCACGCCGAGAGCCGGCAGGCCGGCGCCTTCGGGCAGCTCGGCGCCGGCCTCGGCGAGCGCCGCGCGCAGTTCCTCGGGCCCGAACCAGACCTCGCGCTGGTTGTTGGGCATCGTCGATCTGGTCACCGCCACCGGACCGCGCTTCGGGTCGCGGTTGATCTCCAGCACCACCGGCGCGCCCGGCAGCCACTGGAACTCGGGGAGCTGTGGAACGAACTCGTCGTAGCGTGCGAGCAGGCGGTCGAGGGTGAGTTCCTCGGGGCCGTGCTTCTGCGCCGTCAGGGGTGCGAAGCCGCCGGTCCAGATCACGACGGCGAGGCCGATGCGGCAGAACGCCGTCGAGGAAGGGGAGTGCGTCGTCATGGTGCGGGCTGGGCCGGGTTGGGTGGGGGAGACCGTCATGGAAGCGTGGACCGCCGTTCGGCGCCAGTGATGCGAGTCGCGCCCCGCCTGCTCCGAGGTTGCGTCGAACGCCGTCCCCGACGACGCTTCAGGTCCGGAGGCGATTCGGTCGAACGCCCCGTGGGATGACCGTGGCATTCGTCGATCAGGATCTCGCTTCCGAAGGCTCCTTGCGGAGTGCGCAGCGACCCGTTGCGCACCACCTGCACGTGCTGCCGTCGTTCGGGCTGGGCGGTCGCGAGATCCGTGCGGTCGAACTGATCAACCTGCAGGGTGCCGGCGTCCGGCATACGATCGTCTCGCTCGACGGCTGCTTCGACGCGATGCAACGGATCGACGGTCGGATCGACGTCCGGTCGGTTCCTTCCCCGGTCGACGGAATGCGGCCCTTGGGGCGGATCGGCGCGATGCGCTCGTTCCTCCGCACGCAGGCTCCCGACCTGCTGCTGACCTACAACTGGGGCTCGATCGAGTGGCTGCTCGGCGCGCGCCTCGCCGGCATCAAGCCGGTGGTCCACCACGAAGACGGCTTCGGCACGGACGAGGCGACCGGCCAGAAGAAGCGGCGGATCTGGGCGCGGCGGGTGCTGTTCGCCTACGCCCGGGCGGTGATCGTGCCGTCGCGCAAGCTCGAGGACCTGGCGCGGCGCACCTGGGCCCAGAAGCCGCCGCGTCTGCTCTACCTGCCCAACGGCGTCGACCTGGAGCGGTTCGCGCCGGGCGTGCGCAAGGGTCACGGCGGTGCGGTGGTGTTCGGCTGCGTCGGCGGCGTGCGCCCCGAGAAGAACCAGATCCTGGCGGTCGAAGCCCTGGCGCGGATGAAGTGGGGTGACATCGCCGAGCTGCACATCGTCGGCGACGGTACGGACCTGCCGCGGGTGCGGGCGCGGGCCGAGAAGCTGAAGGTCGCAGACCGCTGCAGGTTCGTCGGGGCGGTGCGTGATCCCGCGCCGGTGTATCGGGACTTCGACGTGTTCCTGATCCCGTCGAAGACCGAGCAGATGCCGCTGGCGCTGCTGGAGGCGATGGCCACGTCGCTTCCGGTGATCGGCTGCGACGTCGGTGACGTGGCGCAGATGGTCGCGCCGCAGAATCGCGACTGGGTCGTCCGCAGCGACGATCCCGAGCGGCTGGCCGAGGCGATGGACCAGGCGGTCCGGGACAACGCGCGGCGGCACACCCTGGGGGCGGCGAACCGGGCCCGGGCCGAGGCCGACTTCGACCGCAAGCTCTGCTACGGCCGCTACGTCGAGGTCTACCGCAAGGTCGCCGGCGCGGTGGCGGGCTGATCACCCCGGATCGAGGGGTAGTGCGGCCCCAGGGATGGTCCGGACGGGTCAAGGCGGGGCGAGCCAGGCGTCGATGACGGATCGAGGCCTCGCATCCGCAGGGCCCGATCTTGCCGTCCACCCATGCCCCCGACCGATCGCCGTGCTTCTCGGGTTCCCGTGGCCGATGCCGCGCCGCGGCCCCTTCCGCTACCAGCTGCGGCGGATGGGGTGTTCGTGGCGCGGCTGGACGGGATCCTCTCGCGGACCATGGGGCTGCGGCCCGGGGTGCGTTCTCCGGCGGTGATCCTGGATGCCGCCCGCGCGACCGCCTTCGAGCTCGACCTGCCGTTCGACGACCTGCCCGTGCGCGCAGCTACGTCGGAGCACGTGCGTCAGGCCCTGGTCGCACACCTGCGCCCGAAGGTCGGGCGGCTGCTCGATCCGGCGGTGACGTTCCGCAAGGTCGTCGAGTTCGTCGCCGGTCGGCTCGCGACCAGTCAGCGGACCCAGCGCATCCTGGTGCTCGGTTGTGGGGATGGCGCCGACGTCTGGTCGTGTGCGGTGGCCCTCGCCGAATCCGGGATCGATCCGAGTTGGTTCGAGATCGACGCGGTCGACCAGAGCGAGGTCGCGGTGCGCCGTGCCCGGACCGGAATGTTCGGGGCGCACGCCTTCGGTCGGATGACCGAGGATTGCCGCCAGCGCTGGTTCCGCCCGCAGGCCGACGGGGAACGCGTCGACGTCTCGCTACGGCATCGCGCGCGTTTTCAGGTGGCCGATCCACGCGACTCGAACACCTTCCGCGGTCGCCCGCGGCATGACGTGGTGCTGAGCCGATGTCTTCTGGGTGAGAGCGAGCCAGCCAGCAGGCGCGCACTCTGGGCGAGGATCCAGGCGCGCCTGATCGACGACGGACTGCTGGTGCTCGGCGCCGAGGACGGAGTTCCCGATCCGAGGACCGGATTCGAGGCCGCCGCCGGTGGGCGGGGTGCGCCGGTGTTTCGCCGAGTGGCGCCTCGTGTCGATCCGTCGACGCAGAACGAAGTCGTGCCGAGCGCCGATCCTCCCGGCGCCGCTATCGGGGGCCTCGTGGAACCGGTCGCCGAGGGTCCTTCCGAGGTGCAGCGTCTGGTGGTGTCCGGCCTGATGGCGGTCAGGGCGGGTGATCACGCCAGGGCCGACCAGCTGTTCCATCGCGCGATCGGTCTCGACCCGCACTGCCGGACTTCGATCGAGATGCTGGTGCGGGCAGCGGGCGGTCGGATCGATCTGCGCCGCCGGTAGGGCCGGCGAGCCATCGGGTTCACCGCTGGAAGATCGGCAGCAGCTGCTTGGGGAGCTGCAGGATGATCGCGGCGACGCCCGTGGCGAACGGATCGCCGGGACCCGTGCGGTTCACGTAGCGGCCGTCGGAGTGCTGCAGCCGGATCAGATCGCGCAGGATGCGCGACTGGTAGGCCTCGAAGCGCGGGCCGCCGGCGTGGAAGAAGGCCTGGCAGGCGTAGTAGTTGCCGTACCAGTAGAAGTAGTGGTCGGCGTAGTGGCGGTGGACGAGCTGGTATTCCTCGCCGAGGAACTCCAGCACCGGGTCGTGCAGCTCGGGGTCTTCGACGCCGGCCGAGAGCAGCGCGGTCGAAGCCGCCGCATTGATCGCGTATTCCTGGTTCTTCTGCCACGCGCCGCGGCCGGCAGTCTTGTAGTAGAAGAGGCCATCGGAATAGCCGCCGCGGGTGCGGGCCCGCAGGACGTAGGCCATCGCGCGGTCGATGGTCTCCTTCGGCACCTGGATACCGATGTTGCGCGCCGCGCGCAGCGCCTGCAGCTGGCAGACCGTGACCGACATGTCGGCCTCGGTGGTGAAGGCGTTGTAGCGCCAGCCGCCCTGGGCATTCTGGCAGTCGACGATCAGGTGGACCGCGTCCTCCAGCGCGATGCGGATCCGCTCCTCCTGGATGGTGCCGTGGATCTCGGCGAGGAACAGGGTCGCGAAGGCGTGGCTGTACATCCGCGTGCCGCCGTCGGTCACCAGCCCGGAGTCGGTGACGTGCGCCACGGTGTAGTCGACCGCGCGCCGCATCAGCTCGCCGTAGCGGCCGCGGTCGGGGAGATGGCCGCCGGCCAGGAAGCCCATCCCGCAGATCGCGGTGACCCCGATGTGCCCCGAGCCGATCGACTCGTTGCCCTGCGCCGAGCGCAGGATCAGGTAGTCGTCGCCCTGCTTGTGGCCCACATGGGCCTGCCAGTAGCCGGCCGGCGACTGGTGCACCGCCAGCCACTCGAGCGCCCGGTCGGCGGCGCGGCGCGCCTCTTCCCAGGTGGCGGCGTCGACGCCGGCCGGGCCCTCGGCGTCGTCCACCAGGTCGGCGGGGTCGACGCTCGCCTCGCGCCGCATCACGGGGACGCGCGGGCTCGGATCCTCACTCTGCGGGAGCGGGGCGAGGAGCGCGCAGGCGAGCGATGCGGCCAGCAGCATGGGCCGGGATCGTAGCCGCCCGGGGCTCAGCGCGTCAGCGTCAACAGGGTCGGGTTGCTCATCAGGAAGTCGGGCTCGGAGAAGGCGCCGATCACGGCGGCGTGCGACAGCTCGAGGCCGATGAGCGAGGCGGGCAGGGGTGTGAGGGTGAGGCGGGCGAAGGCCTACCCGGCGGTGCTGAGGGTGCCGGAAGAGCCGAGGATGAAGGCGTTGGGGCTGCCGAGGAGGAAGTCGAAGTAGAAGTCGCGGTTCAGCGGGACGGTGTAGCCGTTGATCGACAGGCCGGGCCACATGCCGTCGAAGGAGCCGACGATCAGGTAGGGCCGGCGGCCGTTGCCGGGTCCGGCATCCAGGAAGAAGTTCCGGACGCCGCCGGTGGCGGTGGAGAGCAGATGGGAGTCGAGGGTGAGCGCCGCGAAGGTGTCGACCTGCACCCGGGCCTCGAACTCCAGGCCGGCGGGCTCGAACTGGCTGGCGTCGGAGCAGACCGCGAAGACCAGCTCGTTGGTGCCGCCTCGGAACAACGATACGTCGTTCGTGGAGAACGCGTCGCGGGTCGGCCAGGTCATCACCCGGGTGCCGTTGGCGTCCAGCGTGTCGCTGCCGAACGAGTCGGCGAGCATCTCGCCGGTGATGGGGTTGCCGTTGAGGAAGATCCGCGCCTGGTCATCGACGTTGGCGACGCCGTAGAGCGTGGCGTTCTGGAACGCCGCGGGCAGGCCGAAGGTGAAGCGGTAGAACGCCGAGCTGCAGTTGTCGAGGGTGACCTCGCCGGCATCCTGCAGATAGCTCACTGCGTCGCCGAAGGCCTCGTTGAGGGGGATGATCCGCGGGTCATTGCAGTTGAAGCTGCGATTGAGTGCGGGGTTGGCGTTCTCGTTCTTGCGGTAGACCTGAGTCCAGGTCGAAGGGCTGAACGCCGGCGGGTTGGCATTGAGGACGTTGAGCTGCGCGGCCAGGGTGCCGGTGACCGCCTTGGCGGAGGCCGGTGCGCTGCTGCTCAGGGTGATGCACTGGGGGGAACCGCAGGCCAGACCGCGGGTGAGCTGGACGCTGAGGTTGTCGGCGAGGGCCGCGATGCTGCCGTCGTTGGAGCGATTCTCCATCGTCAGCTCGAGCAGGATGCTGCGCGTCGCGGCGGGGATCCGGAACACGCCCTCGCGGGGCAACAGCGTGCTCTGGTTGTTGCGCTGCAGGAAGCTGACGTCGCCGACCGAGAAGCTGCCGCCGGGGAGGATCTGGCCCTTCTGGTTCCTGCAGGTGGCCGTGAGGCGCGCGAGGTCGGGGTCGCTGCCGAGTCCGCCGAACCAGCCGGCGAGGTGGAGTGCCAGGAGTCCGGTGTCGACCTCGGTGGCGTTGCGGGTGAGATCGAGGGTCTCGAGGAGCCGGGAAGTGCCGCCGATCGCGGTGGAGCGGACGAAGGCGCGGCCGCCGCCCACATCGGCGCCGACGCGGAGCGACGGGAAGCCGGGTGTGCCGTAGTCGACCTGCTGGAACGGCGAGTCGGCGTTGATCCAACCGTCGCCGAAGCGGGGCCGCGACACGCTGACGCGCGGGCCTTCGAAGCCCGGATGGTCGAGGAGTTCGGTGTCGAGCGGAAAGGGGTCCGGTGTGCCGGCATCGCGCGACAGCACGAAGCCGACGTTGTCGGCGAAGACGTCGACCGATGGGGCGGTTCCGCCGCGATACAGCATGCCGATGCGGATCCGCGCGGAGCGGGCACCGACCGGGACCGGAGTGGCGACACGACGGCTCAGCATCTGGGTCTCGTCGTTGCGGAACTGCGCTTCGGTGGTCGCGGAACGCAGCGTGGGGACGCCGGGCAGCGGGTTGTCGGAGCCGTCCCGGAAGTCCAGCGACAGCTCGCCGTAGTTGGAGTCGCCCGAGCGGCCGCCGAGGGATGCGTGGAGATGCGCGTGCAGCTCGCCGCGATCGATCGCCGCCGCGTTGCCGCTGGCGTCCAGGTCTTGCGTCCGGCTGGCGACGTTGCGATTCAGGGCCGCAGCGCGTGCGAGGTAGCGGCCGCCCTGGATCGCCTGGCCGACCGCCGCGTCCATGGTCTGTGCAGCGTCTGGCGCAACACAGACCCGAGACCCGGAACCCTCGCGTGGCTTTCTGCAAGGAATCGAGCCGGCGCCCGGAGTCGTCTCCCGACGGGGGTCACAGCGCCGGCCGGCCGGCGGCGGCTCACGCGTAGTAGCGGCCGAACCGGTTGGTGATGAACCGCTGGTAGTCGACCTCCTCCTGCTTCACGAAGCCCTTCTGCGGCAGTTCGCCCTGGACCAGCAGATCCAGGACCCCGCAGACGCCGGCGGCGGTGGTGATCTGGATGCCGGACCACTCGCGGCCGTCGATCTCCTGGTGCAGGACGGTGCGCGCGTAGGTCCGCTCGAGCAGGCGGCCGTCCTTGCGACCGGTGGCGGACACGAAGATCACGATCTGGTCCTGCATCGTCGCGGGCAGGGCCGACTCGAAGATCTCCTTGAGCTGATCCTGGCGGTGGTTCATCCGCAGGTCCTCCATGAGGAACTTGATCAGCGCGTTGTGGCCCGGGAAGCGGATCGACTTGTAGTTGACGTTCTGGACCTTGCCCTTCAGGGACTGCGCCAGGGTGCCGAGGCCGCCGGAGGTGTTGAAGGCCTCGTACTCGCAGCCGTCGATGGTCATGTGCTCGAGGTTCTCGAGCGGCGGCAGGGCCACCAGCTGGCCGTCGATGATCGCCTCGCAGGGCTGGCAATACTCGTTGATCAGCCCCTCGGTGCTCCAGGTGAGGTTGTAGCGCAGGTGGTTGCTCGGGAACTGCGGCAGGGCGCCCACCCGCATGTGCAGGTCGCGGACCTCGTCGAGGTCCTTCATCAGGTGCACCGCGGTGATCGTGATGAAGCCGGGGGCCAGGCCGCATTGCGGGACGAACGCGCAGTTGGCGCCCTCGGCCAGGGCGGCGACCTTGCGGGTCACCTCGACGTCTTCGGTGAGGTCGAGGTAGTGGACGTCGTGGGCCTTGGCGCGCTCGGCAATCAGCGGGTTGCAGTGGAACGGCGCGCAGGAGATCACCGCCTTGGCGCCGGCCAGGATCGCGTCGAGGTCGCTGGCGCTGGTGAAGTCGACCCGCCGGCCCTTGGCCGTACCCAGCCGCGCCAGGATCGCGTCGACCGCCCCCTGGTCGGCGTCGCCGATGCGGACCTCGTAGTCGCCGCTGTGGACGAGGAAGTGGGCGACCATCTGGCCGATCTTGCCGGCCCCGAGGACGACGACGGTGGTGTTCATGCGCGTGCGGATGGGGGTGATGCGGGGTGCGTGGATGCCCCGGGACGGCACCCGGGGGCGGGCCAAGATCCGGCCTCCTCAGGGAATTTCGACCGCCGGGGCCGCCGGAGTGGAGCCGGCCCGCGGGGGCCGACGGGACCCTCTCTCACGCGTTCTTCCGGCCGATCACGTAGGCGATCCAGCCCGGATCGGCCTCGCCGCGCTTCTTGCGGGTGTACTTCTCGTTGCCCTCGCCGGTCTCCGGATCGGTGCCTTCCCAGAGCACGTGGACGTCGTGGAAGCCGGCCTCGGTCATGAGCTCCTGAAGTTCCGGCAGGGTCCACTGCCGCCAGGTGTACTTGAACGCGTTCTTCAGCTCGGTGCCGTCCTTGAAGCGGAAGTGGATCCGGCACTGGCTCTGGTAGGTGATCGGGTCGAAGCGGTGCTGCTCCCACACGTAGGTGAAGTCCTCGACCTCGCGGTCCTCCTCCAGCTCTTCCTGGGTTTCGCTGCCGCCCCAGGCGTCGAAGAACAGCACGCCGTCGTCGACCAGGTTGTCGAGGCACTTCTTCATGTAGGCGCGGAGGGAGTCGCGGGTCATGAAGAACGAGTAGCTGAAGTTCAGGGCCGCGATCATGTCGACCTGCGGACACTGCGCGTCCATCACGTCGGCCTCGTAGAGGCGGATCCGCTCCTGCTGCTCGTCGTCGAGGAGCTTGGCGACGTTGTGTTCCTGGCCCCAGCGGAGGGTCGGGCCGTCGAGGTCCACGGCGACCGCGGAGTTCTCGCGGTGCATCTTGACCCAGTGGCAGCTCAAGAGCGCGGTGCCGCAGAAGTCTTCGCGGAAGTGGCGGCCGGGGCGGCCGGTGAGCTTCTTGAAGTACTTCTTGAAGAACGGCGCGTCGACCTCGGGGGCCTGGACCGAGAGCTGGTAGAGCTCGTGGCGGTCGGAGGTCTTCGCGGTGCGCTTCTGCTTCGCAGCCTTCTTGCTGCGCTTGTCCTTCTTGGGTTTGGAGGCGGTCTTCGGCATGCGGATTCGATAACGGATCGCTTCGCGCGAGGGAAGCGCGCGCCTCGGCGGGGTGCCGGCTAGCCTGGGCGGCGATGGACGGTGGCAAGATCGCGGTGGTCGGTCCCGGCCGGAGCCGCAACGGGCTCGGTCCGTTCCTGGCGGGCTTCTGTGAAGAGGCCGGACTCCGGGTGGTCGCGGCGGCGGGGCGGGACGGCTTGCGCACCGAGGCTGCCTGCGCGGAGTTCGCGGTGCGCTTCGGTCATCCGGTCGCGGCCTTCACCGAGGTCGACCGGATGCTCGCGGTCAGCGGGGCAGATGCGCTGGTGATCGCCTCGCCGGCGGCGGCCCATCTGGAGGCGCTGCGCGCCGCGCTCGAGCACGGCGCCGCGGTGCTCTGCGAGAAGCCGCTGGTGGCGCCGGCGCAGGGCGCTGCGGTCGAGGCCCTGCTCGACGCGTTCGCGGAACGGGGCCTGCTGCTGGTCGAGAACTGCCAGTGGCCGGAGACCCTGCACGTCTTCGAGGAGGTCTGGCCGGGGCTCCTGGCGGAACCGATCACCGAAGTGGCGATGCGGCTGTCGCCGACCGCGGGCGGGCGCGCGATGCTCGAGGATTCGCTGTCCCACCTGCTGTCGGTCGCCCAGGTCGCGGCTGCGATCGGTCCGGGGGCGCGACTGCTCGGCGTGGAGCTGGAGGGGGCCGGCCCGGCCAGCGAGGCGGCCGAGATGCGGGCCACCGTGGCGCAGGACGGCCGGCAGATCCGGCTCCGGCTGGAGCTGCGCCGCGTGCCCGAGCAGCCGCGTCCGGCGTGGGTCGAACTCGATGGCCACCGCCTGGTGCGGACGGTCGACCAGTCCGACGGGGGGTATCGGCTGGCGTTCGAGGCGCCGGGGGGAAAGCGCGTGCCGTTCGATGACCCCACCCGCAGCCTCGTGTATCGTTTCGCGGATTGCCTCAGGGAGCCCAGCATTGAGCGAGTTCGAGCCGAGTCGCAGCGAGTCCGTGAACGGGCCCGCCTCTACGCAGGGATCGTCGCCGGCTGGCGGGGGTGAGACCGGAGCCGCGCAGGACGCGGCGGTCTCCCAGCGCCGCGCCGAAGCGATCCATGACTTCACCGCCAAGCTGCGGCAGTCCGGCATGTGGCCGAAGGTCCGCGAATACGTGGACTGGCAGCGCAAGCTTCGCGGTGCCCGGCGCGCGAAGCAGCCGGAGCCGGAGCGTCCGGACCTGGTGCCGCTGTCGATCAATCTCGACCTGACGACGGCGTGCAACTACGCCTGCGACCACTGCATCGACTGGGACATCCTCAACGCCAAGGTCAAGTACGAGCACGAGACGCTCTGCAACCAGATGCGGGAGATGGCGGCTCGCGGGATGCGCAGCGTGATCCTGATCGGCGGTGGCGAGCCGACGCTCTACCCGAAGTTCAAGGAGTTCGTGATCCTCCTGAAGGAACTCGGCCAGCAGGTCTCGGTGGTCACCAACGGCAGCCGCGGCCACAAGATCCTCGAGATCGCGCCGTACCTGACCAAGGGCGACTGGGTGCGTCTGTCGCTCGACTCGGGGCGCAACGACACCTTCCAGCGGATGCACAATCCGACGCCGAAGACGCTCACGCTCGACGACATCTGCGCGTGGGTGCCGAAGATCAAGGCCGTGAACCCGCACTTCCAGATGGGCTACTCGTTCATCATCACCTGGAAGGGCGGCACACGGGACGATGTGAAGATCGTCGAGAACATCGGCGAGATCGAGCTGGGGGCGAAGCGGGCCAGCGAGGCCGGCTTCGACTACATCTCCTACAAGCCGTTCCTGGAGCGCGCGGAGACCGGCTCCGAGGTCATGGACCCCGACAAGATCGAGGGCCACATGGCCGACGTGATGCAGCGGATCCGCACCGGGATCGACGCCGCGCGGCGCTACGAGAAGAACCCCGACCAGCCGGGCGGGTTCTCGGTCCGCGAGAGCACCAACCTGCGGATGCTGATGGAGAACTCGTGGCGGGACTACACCAACCAGCCGCAGGTCTGCCACATGCAGGCGCTGCGTCAGGTGCTGAGCCCGCACGGCATGTTCAACTGTCCGGCCTACCGCGGGGTGAGCTACGCGCGGATCGGCGAGATGGACGTCAACCGCGACGCCGAGTCGGTGCGCGCGACCGCGGGCATGACCGCGGCACTGCTCGACAACTTCGACGCGTCCGACAACTGCAAGGACGTGACCTGCCTCTACAACAGCACCAACTGGTGGCTGGAGAAGCTGATCGAGGACGGCTCGGACCTGGACGCCGTCGAGGTCCTGCCCGACCGCCGCGACACGTTCCTCTGAGTCGCGCGCCCCGTTTCTGTCGTAGTCGGTGCCAGGCACGGACTACGACAGATTCTCGCGTGGATGCTCTCGATGCTGGATCCCCTGGGATATGGCGCACTGCTCGGGTTGGCGCTGGTGGGCGCCGGGGCGGTGGTGGTGGCGCTGCGGGCGTTGTTCCTGCGGCCTGGTCAGGCGGTGGTCGCCGGGCGGTCCGATGGTCGTGGTCGTGACCTGCGGATCCCCCAGGAGCTTCCCGGGTGCACGGCGCTGCTGTGTGCCGATCGGGAACTCGAGGATCGGTTCTTCGCGGTCGTTGCCGGTCGCAGCACGGGGACGGTCCGCCTGACCGACGACCTGAGTCTGCCGCGCGCGCCGACCGTCGAGGCACTGCTGCGGAGGCGAGCCGGAGGGGACCCGGAGAGGCTCGCCGCGTGGGTGGCCGGCCTGCAGCTGGAGTCGGTGCTCGATCGCCCGTTCGAGTCGCTCGATGGCCTCCTGGGGCGGCGGGTGAAGCTGGTTTGGAGTCTGCTCGCCGGCGGAGTCGAGCAGATCGTCGTCGAGTCGTGCCCTGGCCTCCCGACTCGCGAGCGCGCCGACCTGCTGGCCTGCCTGCGCTGGATGCGGACCGCGCGCGGCCTGCGAGTCGTCTACGGCATCCGCAGCACCGCCGACCTGGAGGACCTCGCCGAGGCGCTGGTGGTCGTCGACGAGCAGGGCCGGATCTACGGCCCTGGCGAGCCCTGGGCGCTACTGGGCGCGACCTGGCGGGGCTCGTTGGTCGAGCGCCTCGAGGTGGTCTCGACCCTCGCCGCCAAGGTCGACTACCTCGACGAGGAGGGCCGCTGGCTGCGGGTTCTGGCCTGCGGCGGCCGCGAGGTCTACCTGCCGTTCCAGCGCCTCTCGCCGGGTTGGGTGGGTCGGATCGCGGTGCGACCGGAGTCGGTGCTGCTGGTGCGCGAGGCGCTGCCCGGCCCGCGCCTGACCAACCAGATCGTCGGGCGTGTCCATACCGTCGGCGACCTGCTGGGGCGTTCCCTGGTGGCGGTCGACGTCGGCGGCGGCGAGCTGCTCCGGGCGTTGGCCGAGTCCGACACGGTGCAGGGACTCGGCCTCCTCCCCGGCGCGCCGGTCGTATGCGTGTTCGAGCCCGGCGCGGTGCGTTGGGCCGCAGCAGCACCCTGATCCGCGTTCCGGCGGTTGTGCCGCGGTCCGCGCCCACCTAGGGTCGAGCCCGAAAGGACCGCGATGAGCACCACCGCCACCGACGTCCACGTCCGCGATCTCCTCGAGTCGTATCGGCGGGTGCGTGCACTCACCGAGCGTCTCGCCGCGCCGCTCGAGCCCGAGGACCAGGTCGTCCAGTCGATGGACGACGTGAGCCCCACCAAGTGGCACCTCGCCCACACCAGCTGGTTCTTCGAGGCGTTCCTGCTCCGGCCGTTCCTGGCCGGCTACCGCTCGCTCGACGTCCGCTACGACCACCTGTTCAACAGCTACTACGAGACCCACGGCCGCATGCACCCGCGGCCCAGGCGTGGTCTGCTGTCGCGGCCGACGGTCCGCGAGGTGCTGGGGTTCCGCGGCCACGTCGATGCGGCGATGGTGCGGATCCTGGAGGCGGGCGGCCGCGACCGCGACGAGACGGCCGAGATCGCGCGGCGCGTGACGCTCGGTCTGAACCACGAGCAGCAGCACCAGGAACTGCTGCTGATGGACTGCAAGCACGTTCTCGGCTCCAGCCCGCTGCGCCCGGCCTACCGCGACGACCTGGCGACGGACCTCGAGGGAGATCGCGACTCGTCCGGCGGCGCGCCGGGCTGGTGCCGCTTCGCCGGCGGGATCCACGAGATCGGCGCGCCGGCGGAGGGGTTCGCGTTCGACAACGAGCGGCCGCGCCATCGGGTCCTGGTCGAGGACTTCGAACTCGCCGACCGCCTGGTCACCTGCGGCGAGTGGCTCGAGTTCGTCCAGGACGGCGGCTACCGCCGACCGGAGCTGTGGATGGCCGACGGCCTGGCGCGGTGCCGCGAGGATCGTTGGGAGGCACCGCTCTACTGGCAGCGCTGCGAGCGCACCGAGGGTTGGTCGGTGCAGACCCTGGGGGGGCCGCGGCCGGTCGCTGCCGACGAACCGGTGGTCCACGTCAGCTGGTTCGAGGCCGACGCCTTCGCGCGATGGGCCGGTGCGCGCCTGCCGACCGAGGCGGAGTGGGAGATCGCGGCCGTGGCAGCTCCCGAGCCCCGCGGGGGCGGCTTCCTCGACGCCGACCGGCTGCATCCGTCGCCGGCCCGGCCGCGTCGTGGTGCTTCGCCGCGGCAGCTGTTCGGCGAGGTCTGGCAGTGGACCGCGAGCCCCTACGTCGGCTACCGCGGATTCCAGCCGCTGGAAGGCACGCTGGGCGAGTACAACGGCAAGTTCATGAACGGCCAGTACGTCCTGCGGGGCGGTTCCTGCGTGACTCCGGCCGACCATCTGCGGTCCAGCTACCGCAACTTCTTCTACCCGCATCAGCGCTGGGCCTTCGCCGGACTGCGCCTGGCTCGTGGCTGAAGCCTTCGCCTGATGAAGTACCGACGACTGGGCCACAGCGGCCTGAAGGTCAGCGCGCTCGGACTCGGTTCCTGGCTGACGCTCGGTCGCAGCGTCGAGGCCGACGAGACCGAGCGCATGGTCCAGTCCGCGTTCGACGCCGGCGTGAATCTGTTCGACACCGCCGACGTCTACGAGCGCGGCGCGGCCGAGCGGGCGCTCGGCAAGGCCATCGGCGGGCTGCCGCGCCACCACCTGGTGGTCGCGACGAAGTGCTTCTTCCCGATGAGCGACGACGTCAACGACCGCGGCCTGGCGCGCAAGCACGTCCACGAGTCGCTGCACCGCTCGCTGATCCGGCTGAACACCGACTACGTCGACCTCTACCAGTGCCACCGCTTCGATCCCGAGGTGCCGCTGGAGGAGACCTGCCGGGCGATGGACGACCTGATCCGCCGCGGCGACGTGCTCTACTGGGGCGTCAGCGCCTGGCCGGGTCACGCGATCCAGCAGGCGGTGACGCTGTGCCGGGCCAACGGTTGGCACGTGCCGATCTCCAACCAGCCGCTGTACAACCTGCTGGAGCGGGGGATCGAGGCCGAGGTCCTGCCGCTGTCGCAGGCCTCGGGGGTCGGGCAGCTGGTCTACTCGCCGCTCGCGCAGGGCGTGCTGACCGGCAAGTACCGCCCTGGGGCCGCCCCGCCGGCCGGCTCGCGGGCCACCGACGAGGGCGCCGTGCGGTTCGTCGAGCGCTTCATGGGCGGCGATGCCCTGGAGCGGGTGGCGCGTTTCGTGGCTCTGGCCGCGGCCGAGGGGCTCGAGCCGGGGGCCCTGGCGCTGGCCGCCTGCCTGGCCCGGCCGGGTGTGGCGAGCGCGCTCGTGGGGGCGCGGAGCGTCGCCCAGCTCCAGCAGAACCTGCGAGCCGTCGATATCACAGTCGGGGCCGATCTGCAGGCTCGCCTCGACGAGCTGTTCCCGCCGGCCGCCCCGACCTCCGTCTGAGCTGCATGACCCGCACCGGTCCGACCACCGCCGCCCCCGAGGGTGCCCCGCCGCAGTCCGCCGAAGGCGCCGACCTGCCCGGCGCCGCTGCGTCGCTGGAGCTGCCGCCCGGCTGCGCCCGGTTGGAGGCGCTGTTCCTCGAGAAGTTCGGCGACCCACAGGTCTGCGGCTGGAGCCCGCGGATGCGCTGGGGCTTCCGCTACTTCACGCCCGACGAGCACTACGAGGCGGTGGTGGAGAGCCTGGTCGGGCCGACGACCCGTTGGATCGACGTCGGCTGTGGCCGGATGCTCTTGCCCAACAACGCCAAGCTGGCGCAGCGGCTCAGCGAGACCGCCAGTCGGCTGGTCGGCGTCGACCCCGACGTGACGATCCAGGAGAACCCGTTCGTCCACGAGCGGATCCAGAAGGGCTTCGACGACTTCGAGACCGACGAGCGCTTCGACCTGGTGACGATGCGGATGGTGGCCGAGCACGTCGCCGATCCCGAGCAGGTCTGCGACGTCCTGGCCAAGGTCACCGCCCCCGGTGGGCGGGTGGTGATCTACACCGTCCACAAGTTCGCGCCGGTGCCGCTGATCACCTCGCTGGTGCCGTTCGGCGCGCGCCACGCGGTGAAGCGGTTCCTGTGGCGGACCGAGGAGAAGGACACCTTCCCTACCTGCTTCCGGATGAACACGCGCGGTACGTTGCGCCGCCTGTTCGAGGCCCGCGGCATGGCGGAGGAGGGCTTCACCTTGCTCGACGACTGCCGCAGCCTGGCGCGCTTCAAGCCGGGGCAGTGGAGCGAGCTGGTGGCTCGCAAGGTGCTGCGCGCCGTCGGGCTGCCGTATCCAGAGGTCTGCCTGCTCGGCGTCTACCGCAAGCCGGCGGACTGATCCCGTCCCAGGATCCTGGGTCGACCCGCGTCACCGCGCTATCCTGGCGCGCTTCATGAAGGTCCTGGTGGTGGGTGGCGGCGGGCGCGAGCACGCCCTGGTCTGGAAGATCGCGAAGTCTCCGCTGGTGAAGGAGGTCTTCGCCGCGCCGGGCAACGCCGGGATCATGGAGTTCGCGCAGACCTTTCCGGTCGCCGCCGAGGACGTGCCCGGCCAGGTCGCGCTGGCCAAGAAGCTGCGCGCCGACCTGATCGTGGTCGGTCCCGAGGCGCCGCTCTGCGACGGTCTGGTCGACGCGCTGACCGAGGCTGGTCTGCGGGCCTTCGGTCCGAACGCCGCGGCGGCGCGGATCGAGGGCGACAAGTCGTTCGCCCGCGACCTCTGCCGTCGGCATCGGATCCCGGGTCCCGGCTTCCGCAGCTTCGACGACGTCCATCAGGCGCTCGCCTGGCTGGAGCAGCGCGGCGACCTGCCGGTGGTGGTGAAGGCTTCGGGACTCGCCGCGGGCAAGGGGGTCACCGTGGCGCGCAGCCAGAAGGAGGCCGCCGCCGCGGTCCGGGAGTGCCTCGAACGCTCGCGCTTCGGCGCCGCCGGCACGCGCGTGGTCCTCGAGGACTGTCTCGAGGGACCCGAGGTCTCGATGATCGCCTTGACCGACGGCCGCACGATCGTGCCGCTGGAGACCGCGCGCGACCACAAGCCGGTGTTCGACGACGACGAGGGGCCCAACACCGGCGGGATGGGCGCGGTGTCTCCCGCACCGCGGTTGGCGCAGCGCCTGACCGGCCAGATCGAGCGCGAGATCCTGCTGCCGACCGTGCACGCGATGAACCATGAGAGTAGGCCGTTCCGCGGCTTCCTCTACGCCGGCGTGATGCTGACCCAGCAGGGTCCGAAGGTCCTGGAGTTCAACGCGCGCCTCGGAGATCCGGAGACCCAGCCGCTGATGATGCGCCTGAAGAGCGACATCGTGCCGCTGCTCCTGGCGACGGTCGACGGCGAGCTGGAGCGCTGCGAGGCCCCCGAGTGGGATCCACGCCCGGCGGTCTGCGTGATGGCGACCAGCGAGGGCTATCCCGGGAGCTACCCGAAGGGGCTGGAGATCCGCGGCCTCGGCGGGATCGAGCGCGACGACGACCTACAGGTCTTCCACAGTGGGACCGCGCGGCGCGGCGATCAGCTGATCACCGCGGGCGGCCGCGTGCTGGCGGTCTCCGCTCTGGGCAACGACCTCCATGCGGCGCGTGCCCGGGCCTACGGCGCGCTCGAGAAGATCGAGTTCCGCGGCCGCCACTACCGGACCGACATCGGCGCGCGCTGACCAGCCGGTGCCGGCGTCCGCGGAAGACCGGGGACCTGCGCTTGCCGCTGCGTGGTCCTCGGGCGACCATGGACGGTGCCGGCACAGGGCTGCCACCCCCTCGGAAGTCCCCAACCGCCCGCAGAGCCCGATGGCCGCAACCGAAGAGCTGGAGATCGTCGAGCGCTACATGCGCGAGCATGGCTACCGATGGACGGCGCAGCGGCGCCTCATCGCGGAAGTGGCATTCGGCACGCACGAGCACTTCAACGCCGAGGAGCTGCTCGACATGTGCCGGCAGGTCGACAGCCAGGTGTCGCGCGCCACGGTCTACCGGACGCTGACGATGCTCGAGGAGGCCGGCTTCGTCGGCAGCCTCGACACCGGCGAAGGCGGACGGCGCTTCGAGCATGTCCTCGGCCATGCCCACCACGACCACATGCTCTGCGAGGAGTGCGGGCACATCATCGAGTTCCACGACGAGGAACTCGAGCGGCGCAAGGAGCAGGTCGCTCGCGACCGCGGCTACACGCTGGTGTCGCACACCTTGAAGCTCGTGGTCCGCTGCGAGCGCGCGGACTGCGAGCACCGGGGGCGGCAGCGGAACCCTTCCGCCGGGGTCGGCGGGAACAGCGGCGGTCGCTGAGGCCCGGACGCACGAGGTCCCAGGACTCCGAGGTGAAGTGACGGCGACCCACGGACTGGCGGAAGCGGACGGGGCCGAGGAGCCCGGCCGGGTGCTGATCGTCGACGACGAGCAGGATCTCGCCGAGTCCTGCGCCTACTTCCTGGAGCGCGCCGGCCACATCACCGCGACCGCGACGTCGGGCGACGAAGCCCTGGAGCACCTCGCCCGGGAGCCGCTCGATCTGGTGGTCACCGACCTGCGGATGCCGCGGATGTCCGGCCTCGCGCTGCTGCACGAGATCAAGGCCCGCGATCCGGACGTCGAGGTCATCGTCATCACCGGCCACCCCGAGGTGCAGACCGCGGTGCAGGCGATCAAGGAGGGTGCGTTCGACTACGTGACCAAGCCGTTCGGCGAGGCCCAGCTCATGGAGCGGGTCGAGAAGGCGCTGGCGCATCGCGAGCTCAAGCGGCGCAACACCTCGTTCCGCGACCGGCTGCGGCGGGGCAGCGCCGAGCATGGCCTGGTCTACCGCTCGCAGCGCTTCGCCAAGACCCTCGAGACGCTGCGGCGCGCGGCCCGCACCGACGCCTCGGTGCTGATCCAGGGCGAGAGCGGCACCGGCAAGGAACTGCTGGCGCACTACCTGCACGAGTCCTCGGCGCGGGCCGAGCAGCGCTTCGTGCCGGTCGACTGCGCGACCATGCCCGAGAACCTGGTGGAGAGCGAACTGTTCGGCCACCAGAAGGGCGCGTTCAGCGGTGCGGTCGGCAACAAGATGGGGCTGTTCCAGGTCGCCGACCGCGGCACGCTGTTCCTCGACGAGATCGGCGAGCTGCCGCTGCCGTTCCAGACCAAGCTGCTGCGCGCGATCCAGGAGCGGCAGATCCGACGGATCGGCGGCACCGACACGGTCGACGTCGACGTGCGCATCGTCTGCGCGACCAACCGCAACCTGCAGGTCGAGGTCGAGGCCGGCCGCTTCCGCCAGGACCTGTTCTACCGCCTCGACGTGGTGCGCGTGGAGGTCCCGCCGCTGCGCGAGCGACGGGAGGACATCGAGCCGCTGGCGGAGCACTTCGTCGCCGAGTTCTGCGCCGAGAACGCGGTGGCGCCGCGGCCGGTGTCGTCGGCGACGATCGAGGTCCTCGAGGGCTACGACTGGCCCGGGAACGTCCGCCAGCTCCGCAACGCGGTGCAGCGCGCGTGCGTGCTCGGCGGGGAGCGCGAGATCCGGCCCGAGGATCTGCCCGTCGAGGTCAGCGGGCGGGCCGGAGCGGGGATCGGGTCGGCCGGCTCGACCGGACTCGGCGCCCAGCTCGGTGCGGACGGCAAGCCGCGCTCCTTCCAGGAGATGAAGGCCGAGAAGGTGGCGGCGATCGAGAGATCCTATGTCGAGGATCTGCTGCGTCGCAACGACGGCAACGTGACGCGTTGCGCGGAGGACGCCGGTATGGCGCGCTCGGCCTTCCAGAAGCTGATGCAGCGCTATCGGATCAAGTCGAGCGAGTTCCGCGGCGGTTGACGGATGTCGGCCAGACCTCCTCGGAGGATGTGCCGGTCTCGCCCGTGCTCGGGGTTCAATCGCGATCCGGGCGACGGCATTCTCTCGATGCCGACGTGCCCGTCGGGCTCACACATCCCCCCTTAGCCCCCATCATGAAGAATTCCCCCCGTCTGTCAGCGCTCCTCGCGCTGCTGATCCTGTCGTTCTCGCCCGTCACTTCGACGGCGCAGGACGACGCCGCTACGGCGATCCCTGCGGCGAGTTCGGTCGACGCCGCGCGTGAGGTCCGGGTCAACGACCTGCGCGAATTGGTCGCCGAGAAGAACGCCGAGCAGATCGAATCGAGTCTCGAAGGCTGGGTCGGTTTGCTGCGCGAGGCGCAGCGTGGCGTCGAGCGCGCCGCGACCCCCGAGGAACGGACCGCCGCGCGTGCCGACCTCGGTCAGGTCCTGGCGATCACCGACCTGCTGGCGTCTCGCCTGGCGGAACTCGGTGGCGACGCCGCCGAGGCCCGCGACCTGGTGCAGGAGATCAAGGCCGGCCAGCAGGAGGAGGCACAGGCCGAGAGCCAGAAGGAGCTGACCCAGGAGGAGGCTCTCTCGCTCGATCCGTCGGTGCTGGCCGCCCGCATGCGTCCGCTGGACATCGAGGAGACCAAGGCGGCGCTCGAGCGCTGGCAGGCGGTCCTCAAGCAAAAGGCCGTCGAGCTGAGCAACGTCGAGATTGCCAACCTGCAGGCGGAGGACGCCGGTGACTCGGCCGAGGTCGACCGGCTGACGACCAGGCTGGTCGCGCTGCGTGCGGAGCGCGATGCCCTCCGCAGCCGCTTCGATGTCGTCGTCGACGCATTCGAGCGCAAGGGCGCTGCCGAAGCCGACGTCGAGACCTTCCGCTCCTACGCCGACTCGACCGTCGCGCCGGTGCAGATCACCGGATTCAACGCCGCCTGGGTCGAGGCCCGCGAGTGGCTCCTGAGTCCGGAGGGTGGCCTGCAGCTGGGCCTGAACATCGTCACCTTCCTGGTGATCCTGATCGCGTTCAGCATCCTGGCGCGCATCGTCGCGAACATCCTGCAGCGTTCGCTGAAGGCGATGAAGCAGACCTCGAGCCTGCTGCGCAACTTCATGGTGAACACGGTGCGCAAGGTGATCGTGTTCATCGGCGTGGTGGTCGCGCTCGGCCAGCTCGGCGTCGACATCGGGCCGTTCCTCGCCGCCATCGGTGCAGCAGGCTTCGTGATCGGTTTCGCGCTGCAGGGCACGCTGTCGAACTTCGCCAGCGGCGTGATGATCATGATCTACCGGCCGTACGACATCGGCGACGTCGTCAACATGGCCGGCATCGTCGGCTCGGTCGACGACATGACACTGGTGTCGACCACGATGAAGACGTTCGACAACCAGACCATCGTCGTGCCGAACAGCAAGATCTGGGGCGACGTGATCACCAACGTCACCGCCAACACGACGCGCCGCGTCGACATGACCTTCGGCATCGGCTACGGCGACGACATCCAGAAGGCCCTGGACGTGCTGACCGACATCGTCACCAGTCACGAGAAGGTGCTGAAGACCCCCGAGCCGGTGATCAAGCTGCACGAGCTGGGCGACTCGTCGGTCAACTTCATCGTGCGCCCGTGGTGCAACGCCGCCGACTACTGGGCAGTGCACTGGGACATCACGCGCTCGGTGAAGGAACGCTTCGACGCGGCCGGGATCTCGATCCCGTTCCCGCAGCGCGACGTCCACCTGATCTACGAGAATGCGCGGCCCGAGGCCTGAGCGCGTCGACGGGGCGGTCTGATCTGCCCGTCGCGCTCAGAACTTCTCGTAGCCCTCGGACCCGGCGAGTTCCGGGTTCGGGTAGATCAGGTAGCAGGTCTTGCAGGGGCCGTACGGCTCGTCGGTGAACACCTTGCTCCGGTAGGTCTGGTAGGTCTCGTTGTTCCAGACCGCGCGGAACCCGGCGTCCATCATGTTGCCGAAGTGCGGGATGCCGGCGAGGCAGCACGGCACGATGTTGCCTTCGTGCGTCACGTAGGCACGCTGCCAGAGGAACCAGCACTTCACCGGCGGCTTGCCGCAAGGCCGGGGCTTGGGCTGCGCAGGTGCGGCCGCTGCGGCAGGCGTCGGCGGCGTGGACTCGGGCTCGCCGACTTCGGCGAACTTCGGCGGCATGTTGAGCTTCACGCCCAGGCTGTCGGCGACCTCGCGGGTGCGGTCGATCCACTCGTTCGCGTAGGCCTTGCAGCTGGCGAGGCTCTCGTCCTTCAAGGTCGGATGGAACTCGACCAGGTGATTGAACACGATCTCGTCGCCGCCCAGCTCGTGGACGATCTCCACGAAGCGTGGCGCCTCGGCGACGGTCCGCTTCATCATGATGTAGTTGAAGTTCATCCGCGGCCGCCTCGCCGCCGGCATCTCCATGCGGCGTTCGGCGAAGGCGCGGATGTTGCTCATCACCTCGTCGAAGTCCGCGCCGGTGCGGACCGAGTTGTAGGTGTCGCGGGTCGAGCCATCGACCGAGAAGGTGACCAGCTCCAGGGTGTCGAGCAGCTTCTCGCGGAAGCGACTCTCGCGCATCATCAGGGTCGCGTTGGTGACGATCTCCAGCCGCGTGTGGGTGCGCTGCAGGTCGTCGAGCTTCTGCTCCATCTTCGGCGTCATCAGCGGCTCGCCGAAGGCCGAGAACTGCACCGTCTTCACGAACGGATACAGCTCGGCGACGACCCGGTCGTAGACCTCGTCCGACATGAACCACTTGGGGCTGTTCGGGTCGAGGAACTGGTTGCACATGAAGCACTTCAGGTTGCAGACCGTGGTCCCCGTGAGGTTGATCCAGGTCGGCATTCCGCGGACCACGGGTGCGCACTTCGCCTCGTCCTCGCGGACGATGCGGGCGTTCATGTCCTTGAACTCGGGGCTGCCGAACTCCAGCGAGGCGAGTTCCGGCGGCAGGGAGTCGAGGATCGACGGGTCGGCGGGTCGGGTGCTCATGGCGGGCTGTCCACTCTATCGGATCGCGGACGCACCGATTCGAGTGCCGGTTCGGGGCCGCGGTCGCGACGTCACGCGTGGGCGGTCGCGCCGCGGGCGCTGTCGACCATCGCCCGGAAGATCGTCATTCCGTCCGGTGGGCCGGCCGGCACCGCCGAGCGCCATCGGGGCGCGTGGAACGCCTCGTAGGCGCGATCGGGATGGGGCATCAGGCCGAGTACCCGACCTGTCACATCGGTCAGGCCGGCGATGCCCCGCGGCGAGCCGTTGGGATTGAGCGGATAGGCCTCGGTCGGACTCCGGTTCTCGTCGACGTAGCGGAACGCCACGTAGCCCTCGGCTTCGAGGTGGTCGAGGGACTGCGGGTCCGCCACCTCGATCCGGCCCTCGCCGTGGGCTGCCGGCACGTGGATGGTCAGATCGTCGGGGAGGAACACACAGCGGTTCGGTCCCGTCGTGAGGGTCACCCAGCGGCACTCGTAGCGGTCGCTGAGGTTGTGGGCCAACGAGACCTCCTGGACCAGCGGACCCGCGGCGGTGCGGGGCAGCAGGCCGAGCCGCACCAGGGCCTGGAAGCCGTTGCAGATGCCGAGCACCAGTCCGCCCCGCTCCACGAAGCCGAGCAGGTGGTCGCCGATCGAGCGGCGGAGCTCGTGGGCCAGGACCCGGCCGGCCGCGATGTCGTCGCCGTAGGCGAAGCCGCCGGGGAACGCCAGGATCTGGAATCCGTCGAGGCGCGAAGGCTCCTTGCGGAGTCGCTTCACGTGCAGGAACTCGCAGGTGGCGCCAGCGCGCTCGAAGGCGTGCGCGGTCTCGCGTTCGCAGTTGATGCCCGGCGCGCGCAGGACCAGCACGCGGGGAGCGTCGGAGGGGGTCGGTGTGGTCATCGGGCGGCTCCGTGCGCCGGGTCGATGGAATCGTGGGCAGCGTCGAAGTCGAGCGGTGCCTTCCACGCGCGGACCAGGTCGTCGACCGGGACCCGGGCGAGTTCGGTCGATCCCCGACGGATCACCAGGTCCCGGTGGCTGGTCGTGAAGGCGCCGATCTCGGCCGCGGGCACCTCGTGGAGGTTGGCCCGCAGGTCGGCCTCGCGGTCGGCGGGGACCTCGCAGACGAAGCGGCTCGCCGACTCGCTGAACAGGATCTCCTCGGCGCGGAACGGGCCGTCGCCGTCGAGCAGGACCCGGTCGAGATCGATCTCCACGCCGATCCGTCCGGCGATGGCCATCTCCGCGACCGCCGCGCCGAGCCCGCCCTCGCTGAGGTCGTGGCAGGCGCTGATCGCGCGGGCCTCGATGGCACGCGCGGTACCGAACAGCACGTCGCGGCCCTCTTCGGCGCGCACCCGCGGCACCGAGGCGCCGAGCGCGCCGCGGGTCTTCCAGTGCACCGAGCCACCCAGTTCGCGGCGGGTCCTGCCGATGATCCACAGCCGCCCATCGGGGCGCACGGGCGCCGAGGTGATCGTCGCGGTGACGTCGGGCACCACCGACATCGCGGTCACCAGGATGCAGCCGGGGATCGAGATCGTGCGGTCGCCGTCCTGAAAGGAGTTGTTCAGCGAGTCCTTGCCGGACACGAACGGCGTCCGGTAGACGCGGGCCAGACTGCAGAGCGCGCGGGTCGCGCGGACCAGCGCGCCGAGCTGTTCGGGCACCGCGCAGTTGGCCCAGGAGTAGTTGTCGAGCACCGCGGTGTGGTCGGGGTTGCCGCCCTGCGCCACCACGTTGCGCATCGCCTCGTCGAGCGCGCACTCGGCCATCGCCGCGGGGTCGATCCGCGAGTAGCGGGGATTCAGGCCCGAGGACAAGACCACGCCGCGGGTCGAGCCGAGCTTCGGTGCGATCACCGCGCCATCGCCGGGGCCGTCGTGGGCGATGCCGACCAGTGGCTTGCCGGCGCTGCCGGCCTGGACCTCGTGGTCGTACTGGCGGATCACCCACTCCTTGCTGGCGACGTTGGGGTCGCGCAGGACCGCGAGCAGGGCGGCGCCGAGGTCGGCCACCTCCGGCAGGTCGGGGTCGCTGACCTCCGGCGGCGACCAGCACGCCTCGCGCTCGAACACCGGCACGCCGTCGTGGACGAAGTCCAGGTCGAGGTCGGCGTGCACCGTGTCGCGGTAGCGCAGCACGATCCGGCCGCTGTCGGTGAAGGTGCCGAGGACCGCGCCCTCGACGTCTTCCTCGTCGCACAGTGCGAGCAGCGCGTCGACGTGCTCGGGGGGCACGGCGAGGACCATCCTCTCCTGGGCCTCGCTGACCCAGATCTCCCAGGGTGCGAGGCCCGCGTACTTGAGTGGCGACAGCGCCAGGTCGACCTCGACGCCCAGTCCCTCGGCCATCTCGCCGACCGCCGACGACAGGCCTCCGGCGCCACAGTCGGTGACGGCGGTGAACAGCTCGGCGTCGCGGGCTCGCAGCACCAGGTCCATGACCTTGCGCTCGGTGATCGGATCGCCGATCTGCACCGCGCCGCTGGAGACCATCTCGCTGTCCGTGTGCAGGCCGAGCGAGCTGAAAGTGGCGCCGTGGATGCCGTCGCGGCCGACGCGGCCACCGACCACCACGACCCTGTCGCCGGGGTGGGCCTTCTTGTGGGCCTTGGCCGTCGGCAGGATGCCGATGTTGCCGACGTAGACCAACGGGTTGCCGATGAAGTCCGGGTCGAAGTGGATCGCGCCGTGGACGGTCGGGATGCCCATCGGGTTGCCGTAGTCACGGACTCCAGCGACCACGCCCTTCAGAACACGCAGCGGGTGCAGGCAGCCGGCCGGCACCTCGGCGTCGGGGGTGTCCGGCGGGGCGAAGCAGAACACGTCGGTGCTGGCCACGGGCCGTGCGCCCAGGCCGGTGCCGAGCACGTCACGGATCACGCCGCCGACGCCCGTCGCCGCGCCACCGAATGGTTCGATCGCCGAGGGGCGGTTGTGGGTCTCGACCTTGATGCAGACCGAGTCCTCGTCGTCGAAGGTGATGATGCCGGCGTTGTCGACGAACACGCTGACGCAGAACTCGCGGTCGAGATCGCGGGTCACCGCCGCGATCTCGCTCTTCAGCAGGTTGTCGATGACCTCGTCGCCGAAGCGGATCCGGCCGGTCAGCGTCTTGTGCTTGCAGTGCTCGGACCAGGTCTGGGCGATGGTCTCCAGTTCGGTGCGGGTCGGCTCGCGGTCCTGCGCCGCGAAGTGCGCCTGGACGGCGCGCATCTCGCGGATGGTCAGGGCCAGGCCGCCGTCGCGACTCAGGGTCTCGAGGCCGGCGTCGTCGAGGTCGCGGATCGGCACCGGGTGGACCGCGAGGTCGGCTTCGCCGCCCGGACCGGGCAGTCCCTCGGGCGGCGCCCCCATCAGGATCTCCTGCACCACCTCGTTGGCGAGCGAGCGTTCGGCGGCCCGATGCAGCGCGTCGCCGCCGCAGGTCCGGTCGGCGTCGGCGAGGAACCAGGCGTGGTAGGTTCCGGCGGCCAGTGGGGTGCCGGTGGCGGTGTGGCCGGAGTCGGCGAGGGCCTTCTGCACCGAGATCGCCACCTGGTCGGTGACCCCCGGGCGGGGCCGGACGGTCACCCGGCCCTCGACCGGTGCCGGGCGGTCGGTCGGCGCGAAGACCTCGAACGTGTCGGTGATCGGGTCGGCGAGGACTTCTGCGGCGAACTTCTCGACGGCGGAGCGGTCGAGACGGGCGTCCAGGAGGAAGCCGCGGCGGGACCGGACCGATCCCCGGAGCGGCAATCCGGCGTCGGCCAGCGCGGTGCGGGCCGCGGTGCCGGCAGGGTCGGGGAGGCCCTGACGGACCTCGACTTCAACGCGCCATGCGTCCATCGGCACAGGATGCCAGACGCCCCGGGGCGAATCCATTGCGGCGGGGCTGGCCAGCTCGGAGGTGTCGCGCGGCTCGCCGACGCCGTATCCTGCCCGTCTTCCACCCGACCGCGGAGACCCCGAACCTTGAGCAGTTCCGAGCATCGTGCCGCCGAGACCATCCAGAACGGACTCGGCTTCGAGCGTCCCCTGCTGGAGATGGAGCAGAAGATTGCCGAGTTGGAGCGGCTCGCCCAGAGCACGCACCTCGACCTGGCTGGCGAGATCAAGGCGTTGCAGGAGCGGCTGCGGCGGCAGACCGCCGAGGTCTACGGCTCGCTGACCCCGTGGGAGAAGGTCAACGTCGCGCGCCACGCCGACCGACCGCTGACCTCCGACTACGTGCAGAACATGTGCGACGACTTCGTCGAGCTGCACGGCGACCGCGTGTTCGGCGACGACCGGGCGATGGTGACCGGGTTGGCGACGATGGGAGACCTGCGGTTCATGCTGGTCGGTCACCGCAAGGGCAAGACGGTCAAGGATCGGCTGGCCTGCAACTTCGGCTGCGCGCATCCGGAGGGTTACCGCAAGGCGCTGCAGAAGATGAAGCTCGCCGAGCGGATGAACCTGCCGATCGTCACGCTGATCAACACGCCGGGCGCCTACCCCGGCATCGGTGCCGAGGAGCGCGGTCAGGCCGCGGCGATCGCCACCAACATCCTGGAGATGTTCGGTCTCCGGGTGCCGATCCTGTCGATCGTCATCGGGGAGGGCGGCTCGGGCGGTGCACTGGGGATCGGCGTGGGCGACCGCGTCGGGATCCTCGAGCACAGTTACTACTCGGTGATCTCGCCGGAGGGCTGCGCGGCGATCCTCTGGAAGAGCGGCGACAAGGCACCGGACGCTGCGGAGGCCCTGAAGCTGACCAGCGGTGAGCTGCTCAAGCACGGGCTCGTCGACGCGGTGATCGAGGAGCCGCTGGGAGGGGCGCACCGCGATCCGGCGGGGACCTACGTGCGGGTCCGGAACCAGATCGAGACCTGGATCAACGAGCTGCGGGGCTACGAGGTCGACGAACTGCTCGACCGGCGTTACGCCAAGTTCCGGGGCATGGGGCTGCCGCTGGCGAGCCCGATCGAAGTGGGCTGAAGGCGCCGGCTGGCGCAGCACCGGACTTCCGGCCTCGCAGTCGGATGCCGGGTTGCGTAGTGGGCGCCACGCCGGAGCGGGGGATGGCTATGCTGGCCAGCCCCGGTGCCGGCTGCCGGCGACCGGACCGATCCGACACGAACGCGACACGACAGGCCGCATGGGACAACCTCAGAGCCATTCTTCGATCGGCACTTCGCTGCACGGCACCGGCGCCGCTGGGGCTGGGCCGCGGGCGGTCGCGCCGATGGGCGGCGGGGCGCTGGGAGCGGGTGCGATGCGGGTCGGCGACCGGGCGCTGCCGCCCGGCATGCTGCCGCTGGCCGATCAGGAGGCCCCGGGCGGCGACGTCGAGGACGCCGAGATCGTCCGGCGAATCCTCGACGAGGATCAGGACGCCTTCGCCGACCTGGTGGCGCGCTACCAGCGCCGGGCCTTCTGGATCGCCTACCACGTCCTCGGCCGCGCGGAAGATGCCCGCGACGTGGTGCAGGAGTCGTTCGTCCGATTGCATCGGTCGCTCCACCGCTACGACTTCGCCCGCTCCTTCTACACCTGGTTCTATCGGATCGTGATGAACCTGGCGATCGACGCCCTCCGCAAGCGGCGGAGTGCCCGCGCGGTGGCGCTCGACGCGGTGGCCGAACGGCCGTCCGACGTCGCGACGCCCGGCGAGCCGCTGGAGCGTGAGGAGCTGCGCGGCGAGGTCTGGCGGGTGTTGGAGGGATTGGACGAGAAGTTCAAGACCGTGCTGATCCTGCGCGATATCCACGGCATGAGCTGTCGCGAGATCGCGCCGATCTTGGATGTCACCCACGCCACCGCCCGATGGCGCCTGCACCGCGGACGGCAGGTGTTCCGCGAGGCCTGGGAGCGACGGCGACGCGTCGAGGGTCGGGCTTCGGCTCGAGACGGCCGAGAGAGCGGTGAGGATGGCGGCACGCTGCTCGACGGTGGCGCTGCCTTCGGAGCGGCCGCCGCGGAGGGCGATCGATGAAGCGCTCGCAGGGTCGCCGGCTTCCGCCGGCACCGGACGGCGACGGGCTCGGATCCGAGCCGGCGGCGAACGAGGAGCCCGGCTGCGTGGGCGTGCGTGATCGACTCGACGCCCTGGCGGCCCGGGATCTGCCCGCGTCGCTCTCCGCGGTCGTCCGTCAACACCTGCTGGGCTGCGTCGGCTGCCGTGCGGCCTATCGTGCGGCTCTCGAGGCTGCCGAGGCTTTCCGGGAGGCGACCGGTCGTGAGTTGCCGCCTGCTGCGAGCGACCCCGCAGGGCAGGCCATTGGGGCGCGGGGCGTCGGGGTGCGGGCCGTCGATGCGGAGTTCTTCGTCGAGCTGCAGCGAGACGTCCTGGTGGCGGTCGGGCTGGGACCCTCATCGGTGGAGAGGCGGCCCGGCGCTACCGAGCGGCGGGGACTCGACGACTCCGCGGCTCACTCGTGGCAGGATCGGGCCTCTGGGTCGGATCCGTCGGCGGCGTTCCGACTGCGTCGACGCCTGGTCGCGGCTGCGGCGCTGCTGATCGGGCTGGCGCTCGGTGTAGGCGGAGCGTTCGACGAAGGGGCGGCGGACGTCTCCGGTTCCCCGTCGCCGTTCCTCGCCTCACAGCAGGTCGAATCGTCTGGTGCCGCCTACTCGCCTTCCTCGCTGTTGACCGTGGAGCCGCAGCGCGGCGTGCGCGGCCTGCACGGCAGCTGGCAGAACGGGTTCGGTTTCGATGACCCATCCCTGGAGACTGAACCGGTGAGTCGTCGCGGCTCCTCCGACGCGAACGGGCTGGGAGTAGGCTGCGGTCTGGGGGCCTCCGCGGCCGCGATGGAACTCGTGGAGGGGCGCTCGTTCGATCCGGACGACGCGATCGGTCAGGACCGCTAGGAGGCTAGGAGGCTGCCACCCGATCGGGCGAACCAGGTCGCGGTGCGCCTCTCAGTTGTCGTTTGGCGGGTCCCCTCTGGACCCGCGTAGAGCGCGCGCGTCGAGACAGCAACGCGCTCTGAATCTCCGACCCGACGGGAGGCGAGGTCGAGTTCGGGCTCCGAGCACCCGGAGGGGTGGTCGTCACCGGGCACAGGTCGTGGCTCCGGGAGTGTTCCGGCACGTCGGTCGTCGACGACCGCCGTCCAGCTGGTGGGCGGGCGCTGCTGCGTGGCCGATCCGGTTTCGTGGCGAGATGCGGTGCCCACAGCAAACCTCCAGGAGACTGATATGTGGATGAACCTCGCGAAGGCGGCGCTCGTCACCGTGGCGACCGCCGGTTGGATCGGTTGTCAGCAGCCTGATGGCGTGAGCCCGCCCGTGGAGAGCCCGCCGGGAGGGCCGGGGGCAGGCAGCTCCGCCGAGAAGTCGGTCGGCGAGTGGATCGAGCAACTCGGCTCGGATCGCTACGAGGACCGGGAGGCGGCCGGGCGCGTGCTGGAATCGATGGGGGCTTCCGCCGCCCAGGAGCTGCGGAACGCTGCCGAGCGGCATGCGGACGTCGACGTGCAACTCCGGGCGCGGAAGATCCTGCAGCGGATCGAGTCGAAGGAAGCGGTCTCTGACCGGGAGGCACAGGGATTCCGCCGGCTCGCGCCGCGAGACCAGGTCGCCCCGGGTCCCCTGGATGGCGGCGACCGACGGCGGGCCTCCTCGCCCTTCGATGGGTTCGAGACGTTGTTCCGCGACGGGCTGGGTCCCGACGTCGACGCGCTGCGTCGGCAGATGGACGAGCTACGGCGCCAGCTCGACGAAGGCATCCGACTGCCAGGCTTCGGCGGCACGCCCGGCCTGGGGAGCGGGACCAGCATCTCGATCACTCCCGACGGAGTCCGCGTAGAGGTTCAGGAGATCGACGAGAACGGCGAGAGGAGTTCGCAGGTCTTCGAGGCTCCCGATCTCGAGACCCTGCGTCGCGAGCACCCGGAGATCGCCGAGCGACTGCTGCCTGGTGGGATGCCCGGTGGACTGCAGCGGGTCCTGCCCATGCCGGACGGGTTCCAGCCGACGCTGCCCGGTCTGCGGCAGGTGCCGTTCGGCGGACAGATCGGGCTCGCGCCTCCGGGACCCGGTGAGGTCCTGGGTGTCCGCGTCGAGGCGCTGGATCCCGCGTTGAGCGATTATCTCGAGCTGCAGCCGGGGAGAGGTCTGTTGGTCAGGGCGGTCGAGCCGGGCTCGCTGGCCGCTGCCGCCGGTCTCGAGATCCGCGACGTGGTGATGGCAGTCGGCGACCAGCAGATCCGGACGGTCGCCGACGTGCGCACCGCTCTGCGTGCGATCGCTGGCGGGGAGCCCGTCGTCGTGGAGGTGAACCGTTTCGGCAAGGCGCTGCGGCTGGAGACCGTGAAGCAGCATGACGCTCCTGTCGCGGATGGCGGAGGCGATCGCGCGCAGGGGAGCGAAGACTCCTCTTCGACGCCACAGCGGCTGCGTCGTCGCAACTGAGTCAACTGAGTCTGTGACCGAATCGGCTTTCGGGCTCGGTTCAGGTCTCTGCGGCCCGGTGCAGGCGGAGCTGGCCGCACGCCGCGTCACGATCCGAGCCGCGTTGGCGGCGCACCGTGACGTTGAGGCCGCCGGCAACGAGTTGCCGCTCGAAGGCATCGACCCGGGCGGCCTCGGGCCGGCGCAGTCCGTCGATCCGATCCACCGGGTTCCACGGGATCAGATTCACCGTGCAGGTCCGGCCGTGGAGTGCGTCGATCAGGGCCGCCGCGTCTTGCGGCCGGTCGTTCACGTCGGCCAGGAGCACGACCTCGTAGGTCACTTCGCGACCGGTGATCTCGAAGTAGTGTTGCGCCGCTTCGATCAGCTCTGCGACCGGTGCGCGCGCAGTCGGCACCAGTTCCTTGCGCAGCTGGTCCTCCGCCGCGTGGAGCGACAGCGCCAGGCCGTAGCTTCGGCGGAGCGCGGCGAACCGGCGCATCCGCTCGGGGTGGCCGGATGTGCTGACCGTGATGCGTCGCGCGCCGAGGCCGATGCCCTCTTCGTCGCACAGCCGTGCAAGCGCTGCCTCCAGGTTGGCGAGGTTGAGCAACGGTTCGCCGAGCCCCATCACCACGACATTGGTGATGCGCGCGGGCAAGCCGCCATGTCGAGCCTCGGCGACCCGGTCGCGAGCGTGCAGCACCTGTTCGACGATCTCACCCGCGCTGAGGTTGCGGCGCACGCCGTCGAGTCCAGATGCGCAGAACACGCAGGCCACCGGACAGCCGACCTGCGAGGAGATGCAGAGCGTCAGGCGCTCGCCCTCGGGGATCAGGACGCTCTCGATCGTCTCACCGTCGTGCAGGCCCAGCAGGAGCTTCTCGGTGCCGTCCGCCGAGCGGGAGACCTCGACGACGCGGCTGCTGCGGATCGGCAGGTCGGCCACGATTGCGTCCCGGAGCCGCGCCGGCAGGTTGCGCAGGCCGGCGGCGTCGCTGGCACCGTGGCGGTAGATCCAGTGGGTGAGCTGGCGCGCCTGGAACGGCTTGCCGCCGTGCCGAGCGACCAGGGCCGCGAGACCTGCATCGTCGAAGTCGGTCAGGCCATGCTCGGGACGGGGCTCGGCGGTGTCGGCCATGGCCGTCCTGGTCGGAAGTCCGGTGGGTGCGGGGCTCGCCGGGGCGGACGATCCGCGACTCAGGCCGTCTCCCGCTTCCCGGTCCGGGAGTCGCTGCCGTCTGCAGAGCCATCCGTCGGCTTACCCGGGTTGCCGTCCGCCGGAGTCGCCGCGCGGCCGAGGCTGTTGCGGACGAACTCGAGGTCGACCAGGAGTTCCTGGCCAGGATCGCTACCGGGAAGATCGTACCGGACGTCGAGCAGGAGCTGCTCGAACAACGAGCGCAGCGCCCGCACGCCGGTCTCTCGACTCATCGCGATCCCGGCGATCTCCTCGAGCGCCTCGTCGGTGAACTCGAGCTTGCAGTCTTCCATCTCGAAGAACGCCTGGTACTGGCGCACCATCGCGTTCTTCGGCTCGGTCATCACTGAGATGATCTCCTCCCTGGTCAGGGAACGCATCGGCGCGAGGACCGGCAGACGGCCGACGAACTCGGGGATCAGGCCGAATTCGACGAGGTCCTTCTGGTCGAGGAACGGGATGAGCGCGTCGCGGTCCTTCGACTGCGTGTCGACCGGTCCGGCGCTGCGCAATGGAGCCGGGCCCTTGGATTCCTTGTGGAAGCCCATCACCTGCTGCCCGAGGCGGCGGGCGATGTTCTCTTCGATGCCCGAGAAGGTGCCGCCGCAGATGAACAGGATGTTGTCGGTGTTGACCTGGATGTAGCTCTGCTCGGGGTGCTTGCGCCCGCCCTGTGGCGGCACGTTGGCGACGGTGCCCTCCAGGATCTTGAGCAACGCCTGCTGGACGCCTTCCCCCGAGACGTCGCGAGTGATCGAGACGTTCTGCGTGGTGCGGCCGATCTTGTCGATCTCGTCGACGTAGACGATGCCCTGCTGCGCGCGCTCGACGTCGAAGTTGGCGTTCTGCAGCAGCTTCAGAAGGATGTTCTCGACGTCCTCGCCGACGTAGCCGGCCTCGGTCAGCGTGGTGGCATCGGCGATGGCGAACGGCACGTCGAGGACCCGTGCCAGGGTCTTGGCGAGCAGCGTCTTGCCCGATCCGGTCGGCCCGACGAGCAGGATGTTGCTCTTCTCGAGTTCGAGATCGGGGTTGTGGTAGCGGGCGTGGAGTCGGCGATAGTGGCTGTAGACCGCGACGGAGAGGATCTTCTTGGCGCCCTCCTGGCCGATCACGTACTCGCTCAGTGAGCGGTGGATCTCGTCGGGGGTGGGGACCTTCTCCTTCAGGACCATGTCCCGAACGAAGGTCGGCGACGAGTCACCGCGGGTGCGACGGTCCTCCTCCTTGAGGATCGTGTTGCAGATGTCGATGCACTCGTTGCAGATGTACACCCCGGGCGGACCCGCGATCAGCGATCGCACGTGGTGTCGCGACTTCTCGCAGAACGTGCACCGCTCCACCGAGCGGCTCTTGCCTCCATTGCTCTTCGGCATGTTGCCTCTGGGGGGCGGTTGACGGGTGGCCGAGCCACCGTGTCGCCTCCCTGCTCGAATCATACGGGAAGCGGCCGCGGAGGTGCCACCGCCTGGGCGCACGACTCCGGAACGATTCGCCGTGCGGGCCCGTTCGGGCTCTTGCGGAGGCGAAGCACCGGACGGTCGGCGAGCTGCCCGGGCGGACGACCCGGCGCAGGACGAGCGTACGCCTGCTCCCGGAGATCGTCCCCCCGGGGCGCGTCCGCGCTCACTTGCTGACTTCGACGATCTCGTCGACGAGACCGTAGTCGCGCGCCTGCGCCGCGCTCATGAAGAAGTCGCGATCGCTGTCCCGGCTGACGCGCTCCACGTCCTGCCCGCTGTGCCGAGCCAGGATGCTGGTGAGGGTCTCCTTCATGTTCAGGATCTCCTCGGCCTGGATCTCGATGTCGGCAGCGGTGCCCTGCACGCCGCCCCAGGGCTGATGGATCATCACCCGAGCGTGCGGGAGCGCGTGACGCTTGCCCTTGGTCCCGGCTGCTAGCAACACCGCGCCCATCGAAGCCGCCTGACCGATGCAGTAGGTCGCGACCGGACACTGCACGAACTGCATCGTGTCGTAGATCGCGAGGCCGGCGGTGACACTGCCGCCCGGCGTGTTCAGGAACATGCTGATGTCCTGGTTCTTGTTCTCCTTCTGGAGGAACAGCAGCTGCGCGATCACCAGGTTGGCGACGTGGTCATCGATCGGCGTGCCGATGAAGACGATCCGGTCCTCCAGCAGGCGGCTGTAGATGTCGTAGGCGCGCTCGCCGCGCCCGGTCTTCTCGATGACGGTCGGGATCAGGATGCTCATGGCGTGGAACGCGGGTTCTCGGGTGGACCGGCGTCGCGGTGGGCCCGTCGCGCTCCGGTGGCGGCGGTTCCGGCTCCGGTCCGGTCCGGTTCGAGGTCTCCGCGATTTCTAGGATCGGTTGTGCGGTCGGTTCCAGTGGAGATCGGCCCTGTCGCTCCCCGGACGCGGCGCCACCTGGTGCCCTCGCGTCCCGGCTTCGTCACTCGTCGGCAGCCGCCGCGGTCCCACTGGCCGCAGTACCACTATCGGAGATCGAGGCCTTCTCTCTGAGCAGGTCGCGGACCTTGCGCTCCATCACTGCTGTCTGCAGATCCGACATGCGCTCGCGGTCGCTGTAGTACTCCTGGACGACGCCCATCTCGACGCCGTTGGCCTCGGCGATCTCGGCCATCTGCTGCTCGATGTCGGACTGTTCCAGTCGGACCTCGTGCTCCCGGGCCACCGTGTCCATCAGGAAGAACATCCGGATGGTCTGCTCCGCGGCCTTGCGGGCCTCCGGCCTGGCTTCCTCGAGCTTGGCCTTGATGGACTCCTCGTCGAGGCCGTTCTTGGCGAGTCGCTCGGCAAAGCCCTTGAGGTTGTGGCGCTCCTGGTCCTCGACCATCGACTCGGGGAGGTCGAAGTCGAACTTCGCCGCAAGCTGGTCGAGGATCGATTGCTCCTGCCGGGCCTTCTCGCCGCGCTCCTTCTCGAACGCGATCCGCTTGCGCAGCTCCTCGGACATCGCCTCGAGGGTGTCGAACTCGAAGCCCTTGGCGAGTTCGTCATCGATCGGCGCAGGCGTGACCCGCTGGACTTCGTTCAGCGTCACCCGGGCCTTGCCGGGTTTGCCGCGCTGGTCCTCTACCTCGAAACCGTCAGGGAAGGTGAGCTCGATCTCGACCGAGTCCCCCGTGCTCTTCTCGAGCAAGGAGGCCTTGAAGACCTCGGGGTCGGCGCCGGCCAGAGGGATGCCGGTGTTGAGCTTCATGTCCTCCTTGGTGAGCACTTCGTTGCCTGCTTCGTCGAGCCAGGCGACGGTCGCGACGAGGAAGTCGCCCTCGGCGACCGGCTCCTCGACCGTATCGAGGGTCTTCTTCTGGTCGGCGAGCTGCTCGAGGGCCTTCTGCACGTCCTCGTCGGAGACCTCGCTCGACTGCGCGGCGACCTCGATGCCCGACAGGTCGCCGATGGCGATGTCCGGCCGGACGTCGACCTGGACGGTGAACTCGAAGTCCTGCGAGTCGTCGATCGGCGAGCCGTCGATGCCCTCGACTCGCGGTGTGCCGACGACCTGATACTCGCGCTCGCGCACCGCGTCGTTCAGCGATTGCGACACGATGCGCTTCTTGGCATCGGTGCGGATCTCATCACCGAACTTCTTCTCCAGGACCTTGCGGGGCACGCGGCCATTACGGAACCCCTTGAGGTTCACCTGGCCGGCGGCGGACTGGAACATCGCGTCCAGGTGCTCGCGGACCTTGGAGGAGGGGATTCGGATCGTCAGGGTGCGGCGACAGCTCCCGGACTCGACGACCTGGACGTCCATGCGTTCTCGTGGCTTGCGGAGGGGTGGACCCGCGCCTTCGGCGGCGCAGGGAAGCCCGTCATCGTGCGCGCTCCGAGGGGGGCGGTCAACAGGGCAATCGGCCCGATCGGGCGCCTGCGGCCCGCGGGTGCCGCAACCCGTCGGGCTCGGAGTTCGTCACTGCTTCGACTCGCCTGCTCTGCGCGGGCCCGGAGGGGCCCGCCAAACAACAACCGAGAGGCTCGGCGATGTGATTCGCCCGGGTTTGGTCACAGCCTCGCAGCGCAGCCGACTGCGTCGTTTGGATCGACTCCTCCCGAGAATCAGCGCTGGGCGCGCAGATTCTCGGAAATCGTCGATCAGCGGTCGTCCAGCGAGCGGAGGAAACGCTTGGCGAGGTCGCGCTCGAGTGCCTGGGCGAACACCGGGTCGTCGGCGGCCTCCTTGCGGATCGTGTCGGCCGACACCTCGGCGTCCTTGAGCGCCGCGACCATCGACTGGATCCGGTCCTGGTGGGCCTCGCAGCGGGCGATCGCCAGCTGGTGCAGGGCCTTCATGCTGCTGTCGTAGCTATTCCTCGCGGCCTGCTCGTAGTCGCGGATCGCGTCCCGGAACTCGCCGAAGGCGAAGTAGGCGTCGGCCCGGGTGGCGTGGTACTTCGCGCTGCCGCGGTTGCGGCGCACGGCTTCGTCGAGCTTCTCGAACAGGATCTTCTTGGCACGGCGGTCGCCGAGCTGATCGAGGGTCCGGGCGGCGACCAGGCCGGAGCGGGTGTTGCTCTCCTGTTCGACCCAGCGTCGCAGGACGTCGCGGGTCCGGTCGTGGCCCTTGGGCGCGACCTCGGCGAGGGCCTCCAGGACGAAGCGGGAATCGTCGCGGTCTAGTTCGGTGCCTTCCAGCAGGTCGAGGAAGGCCTCGGCGACCGGGGCGTCGCCTTCGCCGGGATGCAGCGCCAGGCTCGCGTCGCGGAGGAACCTGAGGTAGTCCCCGAGGATCGCGCCCTCCTTCTCGCCACGGAGCGCGACCAGGACGCGGTCCTGGGCCGACCATTCGGCAATCCCGCGCAGATAGCGGAGCGCGGCACTGCGCAGCTCCGGATCGCCATTGCCGAGTTCCGCCACCGCCTGCTGACGGAGAGCGTCGGCACGGAGTGCGGCCATCGCCTGCAGAGCGTTCTTGCGGTCGTAGCTCTCTTCGAGTCGCGGGTAGGTTCGGGCGATCGCATCGACGGCGCGCTGGTCCCCGCTGACCCTGCCCAACAGGTCGATCGCGAGGCGTCGGGGAGTCGGGGCATCGCCGTCGGCCGCCTCGACCAGGGAGTCCACGAAGGGTGCCAGCTCGAACCGCGCCAGGATCCGGGCCGAGTTCTCGGCGAGATGGATGGACTCCCGGGATGCGTCGTTCGGCGTGAGGTTGTCCAGCAGGATCGGAGCGATGCCTTCGCCGATCTGGGCGACCTTGTCGAGGGTGTCGTCGATGATCCCGGCGTTGCGTCGGTAGTCGAGCTTCAGGTCGACGAGGAACGGCTCGAGCAACGTCAGTAGGACTGGTCGCTGGCGCGCGGATCGGGCTCGCGCGAGAGCTGGCAACTCGGCCAGTCCCACGCGCTCCGAACGGCTCCCTGCGCGCTCCGAGCGGCTCACAGCGGCTCCCTCAGGATCTTGCGCGGTGGTCGGGACGGACGTCACGATCGCCGACGCGACCCAGGCCAACACGACGTATCTCAGCATCCCCCATAGTGTCCGGGTCCGAGGCTCCGGACTCAAGTCGGCTACACGTGCTCGGAAGCGGGGCCCTGCCGATCCGCTGGCGCGACCCCAGCGTTCCGGATCGGACCGTAGATGTCGCGGAGCGCGCTGCGGTGGCGGATGACGAAGGTCCACATGACGGTCCCATCGGCCCGGACCGGGCACGGGCATGAGTTCCGGGCCGGTGCTGGAGTCGAGGAGTGGTTCCGGGGAGGGATGCTGCGGCATCTCGCCGGGCCCGACTCGCGGGTAGACTGCGCGACATGACACGGCATTTCGGCCGTCGCGTCCATCCGTTCGACGCCGGGTGGTGGGCGTGCGGCTTCGGACCCGACCAGGCGGATGACGGCCAGCTGCAGCGAGGACCCCGGGATGCGTGACTTCGACGTGATCGTGGTCGGCGGGGGGCATGCCGGTGCCGAGGCGGCCTTGGTGGCCGCGCGCATGGGGGCCTCGACGGCCTGCGTCGTCCTCGAGGCCGCGTCGATCGGTCGGATGTCCTGCAACCCTGCGATCGGTGGGATCGCCAAGGGGCATCTCGTCCGCGAGATCGATGCCCTGGGCGGCGAGATGGGGCTTTGCACCGATGCGGCCGGCATCCAGTTCCGGACCTTGAACACCCGCAAGGGGCCTGCAGTGCGGGCTCCCCGGGCGCAATGTGACCGCGCGCTCTACAACCAGGAGATGGCCGGAAGGGTCGCCGCGCAGTCGGGCCTCGCCGTCGTCGAGGGGGAGGCGGTGGACCTGCTGGTCGATGATCCGGATCCGGAGGCGACCACGGGCACGATCCGCGGTGTACGGCTAGCCGACGGCTCGACGCTGCACGCCCCGGCGGTGGTCCTGACCACCGGGACGTTCCTCGGCGGGCGCCTGTTCGCGGGTGAATGGGAGCGGGACGGTGGCCGTTTCGGCGAAGCCGCGGCCACCGCCATCGCCACGGCCCTGGCGCGCCTCGGGCTCCGGCTCGGCCGACACAAGACCGGCACGCCGCCGCGCCTCGACCGCGACTCGATCGACTTCTCGGGCCTCGAGGTGCAGCCGGGCGACGATCCGCCGCGGCCGTTCTCGTTCCGCACCAGAGCGCTCGAGGTCGAGCAGGTGAACTGCTGGCTCACCCGGACCTCGCCCGCGACCCACGAACTGATCGAACGGTCCGCCGACCGGTCGCCGATGTACCGTGGCCGGATCGTCGGCGTCGGGCCGCGCTACTGTCCGAGCATCGAGGACAAGGTGATGCGCTTTCGCGACCGCGACAGCCATCTGGTGTTCCTCGAACCCGAAGGGCGGGACAGCCCCGAGATCTATCCCAACGGCATCTCGACGAGTCTGCCCGAGGAGGTGCAGGAGGCGTTCGTCCGGACCATCCCGGGCCTCGAGAACGTGCGCATCCTGCGGCCGGGCTACGCGGTGGAATACGCCCATCTCGCCACCGACCAGCTGCGCGCCGACCTGCAGGTGGCAGGTTATCGCGGGCTGTTCGCCGCCGGCCAGATCAACGGCACCAGCGGCTACGAGGAGGCGGCTGGCCAGGGCCTGATCGCCGGAATCAATGCGGTGCGCTTCGTGCGTCGTGAAGCACCGTTCGTGCTCGATCGTGCCAGCTCCTACCTCGGTGTGATGGTCGACGACCTATGTCGGGTGAACCCGAGCGAGCCGTATCGGATGTTCACCAGCCGCGCCGAGTTCCGGCTGCTGCTGCGCGCCGACAATGCCGACCGGCGGCTCGCATCGGCGGCGAAGGAGCTGGGACTCTGGGACGCGGCGCGCGAGTCGGCGGTGACCCACAAGCAGCAGCGGATCGCCGCGGCGGTGGCAGTGCTGGAGCGCACGCGGCGCGAGGGCCGGACCCTGGCCGAGATCCTCCGTCGGCCTGAGGTGGTGCTGGCAGACCTGCTGGCGGAGCCGGCACTCGCCGACTTGGGGTTGAGCGAGGAGGAACTCTCGGAGGTCGAGGCGGAGGTCAAGTACGCGGGCTACATCGCGCGGCAGGCCGACCAGGTCGACAAGCTGCGGCGGATGGAGGCGCGGCGGATCCCTGCGGAACTCGACTACGGCGCGCTGCACGGGCTCGCCAACGAGGCCCGGGAGCGCTTGCTGGCGCGGCGGCCGTTGACCGTGGGGGAGGCGTCGCGGATCTCCGGTGTCACTCCGGCGGACGTCAACCTGCTGTTGGTGGCCCTGGCGCGCAGCGGGCCCTCCCGGCGAACCACCGGCTCGTGAGAGGATCCGTTGGCCGAGCGGCCCGCGAAGCGGGCCGCGGAAACCTCGAACGCGTCTTCCGCCTCGAGGGGCTACAGGCTCAGTCCGCCAGCCGCACCGCGAGGTTCGCGGCCTGCTCGGCGGCATAGGTGCCCGCGCGGTTCTTCCGCAGCTTGGCCAGCGCCTCGAGCAGCTTCTTCTTCTGCGACGACTTGGTCGCGTCGAAGCGCTGGACCAACGCGTGGAACTCACGGCCGGCGCGGATCTCGTCCTTGATCTTGTCGTCGTCCGCGAAGCGCTCGAGGACCTTCTCGGCCGCTTCCGCAGGAGCAAGGCCCTCGAACTCGTCGACGATCTCCTCCAGCTTCTGCTCGGACCGGTAGTAGTCGGGTCCCTGGGCGAAGCGCTCGACCGACCGTCCCGCACCCTCGACCAGGCGGTCGAAGCGCGTGCGCAAGTCGGTGAACGCCGCGTGGTCCTCGGAACCCTCCTCGGCGCGCTCGAGGCCCTTGGTCAGCTCGCTGTGCACACGAGCATAGTCGTGCTTCTCCCAGGCCCGCTTCAGGGCCGAGAACGTCGAGCCGCTCGGCATCTCCGGGATCAGGGAGACACCGCGAAGGTTCTCCTCGATCACGGACTCCGAGGGTACGCCGTTGCCGTGCACGACCGAGCCGTCCGGACCGATGGTCACGAACGTCGGGTACGCGCGGACGCCGTAGGCCGGCTGAGCATCCTGGGATCGGATGATGCCGTACTCCACGCCCTTCTTGGCGATGTAGTCTTCCAGGAGGCTTTCGGTCTCGTCGGACACGCCGACGATCACGAGGCCCTGGTCTGCGTACTTCTGGTGAAGTGCGTTCAGCGCAGGGATCCTCGCGGAGCAGGGGCCTCACCAGGTGGCGAAGAACTCGATCATCACGAGCTTGCCGCGGAAGTCGGCGAAGCTCGCGGGAGCGTCGTTGAAGGAGTTCTGCACGGAGAACTCCGGAGCCTGGGAACCGACCGGCACCTGTGCAGGGGCGAGGGCGGCCGTCCAGGCGAGGGCTGCGATGCTCGCAGCGGAAACTCGCTTGGTCATGCCGGGATCGTAGCGCGACACGAGGGCGGCTGGAACGGGGCAGGCGAGTTGGTTCGGTGGACGAGTCCGGGCGGTCAGCCGCGGAGGACCGCCTTGATCAGGTCCTCGGTGTTCACGGCCCCTCCGGAGAGGGCCTTGTCGGCGCGCTTGCGCGCATCGGCCTCCTGGAAGCCGAGGGTCACCAGTGCTGCTACGGCGTCTTCGAGGATCGTGCTCGAGGACGATGTGGCGATGGGGTCCTCGCTCCCGGAATCCGGGGTCCCGGTGGTGAGGCCCAACTGTGCGACGCGGTCGCGCAGCTCCAGGCACAGGCGCTCCGCGGTCTTCCCGCCGACCCCCTTGACGCGTTGGAGTCCCTTGGCGTCCCCGCCGACGATCAGTCGGGCGATCTCCGCCGGCGTGTACGTGCTCAGGAGCGCCAGCGCGATCGACGGCCCGACTCCGGAGACGGTCAGCACCCGGCGCGCCAGCTCGCGCTCCTCGACGCTCGAGAAGCCGAGCAGCGAGGGCGAGCCGTCGACCACATGCAGGATCGTTCGCAGGGTCGCGGTCTCACCGGGCTTCAAGCCGGTCGCGACCCGCACCGGGGTCTTGAACTCATAGCCGATTCCCGCGACCCGCAGCACCACGCGGGTGCCCTGGGCCTCGCAGACCTCACCGACGAAGTGGTCGTACATCCGGTGGAACGGTCCGCGCTCGGGGATCGGTGGGCCGCGTGGGTCGGAGCGCGTTGCCTCGTCGACTCGCGCGCTCCACGCGGGCCCGGAGGGGCCCGCCAAACGGTAATTGAGAGGCTCGGCTGCGTGGTCCGCCTGATTGGGGCACAGCCTCTCAACCGCGCAGCGACAGCCCGAGCTCGTCGAGCTTGGTCTTGATCTCGTTCAGCGAGGTCTGGCCGAAGTTCGGACAGGCCAGCAGTTCGGCCTCGGTCTTGTTGGCGAGATCGCCGATGCTGCGGATCTTCAGCAGGTCGACGATGCGGCGCGAACGAACCGAGAGATCGAGTTCCGTGACCGGGCGCCGCGACGGGTCGGGGCTGTTCGGATCCGGCATCTCCTCACTGGAGACCGGCGCCTCTTCGGTCTCGCCGATGCTGGCCGACATGATGTCGTCCTGCGCCATGCCGAGGCGGAGTCCCTTGTTCTTGAGGATCTCCTTGATCTCGGTCAGCGAGGTCTCGCCGAAGTTCTTGTAGCTGAGCAGCTCCGCTTCGGTCTTCTTGACCAGGTCGCCGAGCGTGTAGACGCCCATCTTGGCGAGGCAGTTGCGGCTTCGGACGGAGAGCTCGAAGTCGTTGATCGGAGTGCGCAGGACCTTGTTCCGCTTGTCTTCGCGACGCTCCTGGTCCTCGTCGTAGAACATGTTCAGCGCGGCGGCGGCATCGCGGCGATACATGCGGGCCCGCTGGTTGGTGGGCTGGGCCTGCAGGACCAGGTCGAAGCACTGCATCGCGCGGCGGTAGTTGCCCATGTCCTCGTAGAGGATGCCGAGGTTGATCACCACCGACTCGTTGACCGGTGGCGCCATCAGCGCGCGCTCGTAGAGCTCGCGGGCCTCCTCGTCCTCGCCGCGCAAGTCGACGTTCAGCGCCAGGCGGAACAGTGCGTCGGGGTGGTGGGTGTCGAGCGTGAGCGTCTCGTCGTAGAGAGCGATCGCACCGAGCGCGTCGCCGTCGAACTCCTTGATCCGGCCCTGGAAATACATCCGTTCGATCGGGTCGAGCACGCCGTCGAGGCGTTCCAACTCCTTCTCGAGACGCTCGCCGTCGTCACGGGCCTCGACCACGCGGAGGTAGGCCGCGGTCTGGACGGAGTCGACTTCCTTGCCGGTCAGCGCTGCCTCCGCGTCGTCGTAACGGCCGGTCGCGACGTAGCTCCGTGCCAGACAGACGGCGATCGCCGGGTTCCGCACTTCACCCTCGAGACACTCGATCGCTTCGCGGTGACGACCGAGTGCCCACAGTGCCAGGCCGCGCTGGATGCCCGACGACATCGGGCTATGGACCCAGTCGCGCAGCTTCTCGAAGCGGTCCACGGACCGGAACACCGCCGCCCGGAACTGGTGGATGGTCTGATGGTCGATCGCGCCGGACACGATCTCGAGGGGGTCACGCGTCATCGTGCCTTGCGTCTGGTACGCCTGGTCGGGAGTCTGGGCCGAAGCTTCCGTCATCGATCCTCCTGCAGGGGGTGGGCGGACCGCCGGTGCCCGCCGAGCGGGGCGGCCGTCGGCGTCCGCCCCGTGGTCCAGCGCCGTTCCGATCGTCGGATCGGGCACGCCGCGGACCCTGCCGACCGGCCGCGTGGTGGCCGTCCGGTTCAGCAGAACCCGCCGATGCTAGGGGGTTGACTAGGAGGTGGCAAGCCCGATCGCGGACCGATAGACATCGACCACGTCTGCGGCCATCTCGGCGAAGCCCCGCACCGGGGCCTCGGCGCGGGCCTGCCGACCCATCTCCGCGACTTTCCGCGGATCCGCAGCCAGATCGGCGAGCGTGTCACGCCAGGCGCCGACGTCGCCCGGCGGCAGGATCCGTCCGCCGACTCCATCGGTGAACGCCTCCTGCAGACCGCCGATCCGGCTCACCAGCACCGGCCGGCCGGCGGCGAGGGCCTCGCGGACGGTCAGACCGTAGGTCTCTTCCCAGAGAGCCGGCTGCGCGACGACGTCGACCGTCGCCAGGATCTCCGGCAGATCGTCCGTGTGGTAGGGGCCGTGCCAGGTCACGGAATGCGCTGGCTGGACCGGGGCGAAGGCACGCGTCAGGAAGCCGTCGTCGCCGTGGTAGGACACGACGTTGCCGTGGACGTGCAGCTCGACCGCGCCGGGTGGCAGCTCGCAGACCGCCCGCACCAGCACGTCGAGGCCCTTGCTCGGGATCAGGGTGCCCAGGTATCCGAGGCGCAGCGGGCCGTCGAGTCGCGGACTGACCTCGGGGACCTTTCGGAGGGCCACGGTGTCGACGCCGTTCTCGACTCGCGGCATGCGTTCGGCATCGACCCCCATCGCCTCGAACGGGGCGCGCACCCGCGGCGAGGTCACGATCAAGAGCTGTGGGATCGACAGCAGTTCGCGGGAGTGCTGCAGGAAGTCGGCGACCAGCTCGCTGCCGGCGTCGCCGTCCGGGATCCAACCGCGGAACGTGTCGCGCTGGCAGCCGGCGCACCGCCCAGCTTCGGCGGTCTGGCAGACGCTGCCGTCGCGGTGCCACATCTGACCGCGCGGACAGATCGTCCAGTAGTCGTGCAGCGTCATCACGGTGGGGACACCGTGGCGGGCGAGGACCTTCGGGAAGCCGGTCGACAGTCCGGTGAGGTGGTGCAGGTGCACGACGTCGAAGTCGTGTTGCCGCAGGAAGGCGTCGAACGCTGCGTCCGCCTCGGGCACCTCGTAGAGCCGACGCAGTCCGTCTACGCCCTCGTAGCGATACACCATCCGCGTGACCGGGTAGGGCATCGCCGGCGAAGGTGGTTCGTCGACCAGGGTGTACTGCGGCGAGCCGGCGCGGCCCGACTTGGCGAGCACGTGGACGGTGTGGCCGAGTCCCTGTAGCGCCCGGGCGAGTCCGTCGACGTGCTGTTCGACGCCGCCGACGTTCTCGGGCGGCAGTCCGTGACTGACGAGGAGCACACGCAATCCAGAGGTCGGGTCCACGATGGGCATCGTGCCTTGCATCGACCGAAACGCCAGTCTCGCCGGAACCGAATGCGGGTCCGTTCGGTGCGGGGAATCCACGTTTGTCGGATACACCACGCTGTGGTTAGACTCCGTGAACTCGCGGCACGTCGCAGCGGATCCGGTCAGGTCCGGCGCGTGCTCGAGCGGGCGGTGGCGAACCCACGGGTCTCGGTGAACCCGTCGAGGCGACATCGCGCGGCTCGTAGTCTCTCGTAGATCGGACCCAGGGAGGGTTTGGATGGATCGGATCCGCGTGCACGGCGGTCGGGACCTCAGCGGCTCGGTCCGTGTCTCCGGCAGCAAGAACTCTTCGCTGCCCATCCTCGCGGCGACCATCCTCTGTGATGGGCCGGTCGTGCTCCGCAACGTGCCCGAGCTGAAGGACATCGAGACGATGTGTCGGATCCTCCGACAACTCGGCGTCGAGAACCATCGGCAGGCGGACGGCTCGCTCTACCTGGAGGTCGTCGACAGGAAGCCGGTGCGGGCCGCCTACGACCTCGTTCGCCAGATGCGTGCGTCGTTCGTGGTGATGGGGCCGCTGTGGGCCCGGCGCGGTCGTGCCCAGGTCAGTTATCCCGGCGGCTGCGTGCTCGGCCACCGACCGGTCGATCTGCACGTGAAGGGACTCGAGGCGATCGGCGCCGACATCCACTTCGAGGAAGGCTACGTGCACGTCGTGGGGCCGGTTCGCGGCGGCACGGTGTTCCTCGGCGGCAACTACGGGTCGACGGTTCTGGGCACCGCCAACGTGCTGATGGCCGCGGCGCTCGGCCAGGGCACGACGATCCTCGAAGGCGCCGCGATGGAGCCGGAGATCGAGGACCTGTGCCACTTCCTCAACCGGTGCGGCGCGCAGGTCTCGGGGATCGGCGGACACTGCCTGGTGATCGAGGGCGTCGAACGGTTGCAGGGCTGCGAGCACGAGATCATCCCGGACCGGATCGAGGCAGCCACCTATCTGACCGGGGCCCTGATGACCAACTCGCCGATCTCGGTCGACGCGGTCGCGCCCCAGCACATGCTGGCGGTCCTCGACAAGCTGCAGGCGGCCGGGGCGCAGTTCGAGGTCGGCAAGGACTTCGTGCGCAACCTGCCGACCGAACACGGCCGGATCCGTCCCGTCGACGTGACGACGCTGCCCTACCCCGGTTTCCCGACCGACCTGCAGGCCCAGTTCATGGCCCTGATGACCCGCGCGGATGGCGTCGCGGTGATCACCGAGAAGGTCTACCCCGAGCGCTTCATGCACGCGTCCGAGCTGGCACGGCTCGGCGCTGCGATCCGGCGCGAGGGGTCGAGTGCGATCATCCAGGGGACGCACGAACTCTCGGGGGCTCCGGTGATGGCCTCCGATCTGCGTGCTTCGGCCAGCCTGGTTCTGGCAGGACTGGTCGCCGGAGGACATACCGACGTCCGCCGCGTCTACCACATCGACCGCGGCTACGAGCGGATCGAGCAGAAGCTGCAGCGGCTCGGCGCGGAGATCGAGCGGATCTCCGAGGGGTGATTGGATCTCCGAGGGGTGATCGGGGCGCTCGGACGCCCGGGCACTCGGACCGCTGGTTCCAGGGGTACGCGGGTGGCCCCGCGGCGAGACGGTCCGATCGTCCTCCACGGGGGGGCGATCTCCCGGGAGACGCCGCGTGCCTGGCGGTTCCATCGGTCGGTCGGTCGGTCGCGTGGCACCGCGGGCCCGGGAATTGCAGCCCGAGAGGGAAGAGCACGCTCGTGTCGGTCGTCCCTGACCCCATGGTGGGGGACGCCGACGCGTCCTACCCTGACCCGAAGCGAGATCCCACGATGCGCATCACCAAGTCGATTGCCCTGTTCGCCGCCCTGGTCGCCGCGTCTGCCACGCTCACGGCGCAGTCGGCGGCGCGAGGACCCGAAGAGGTCCAGATCGTGCCGGCCTCTCGGCAGGCCGAAGCCCGCAACTACGTGAAGGTCGTGCGGGTGCCCGGGCCGCCGGTTCGTTCGGTGGCTGGTGCGTTCGAGGGCACGCGCCAGTTCCAGTCCTGGCAGTGGTTCAGCCGCGGCGGCTATGCCATCGACCGGGCGCGCGCCGCGACGCGCATCCAGCGATACCAGCCGATCAGCTTCTACTCGGGGCGCTTCACGCCCTACACCTACTGGGGGGGTGGTAGCTTCTACCGCCCGGTCTCGCGGACCTTCCCGCCAATCGTCGGCGGATACCGCCGCTGGTGAGCCGGCGGTTCCGCGCGCGCGGCCGCCAACGCGCGGCGCGTGGCTCGCTCGTCACGGTTCGCGGCGATCATCACGGTTGGATCGTGAACTGCGACGCCTGCGACATCGTGATGCAGGGCACCGTGGTGACCACGCCGAAGCACTGGGCGCAGAACGTCTGGCCGATGAGCCGGACATCGGTGGGCATGAACAGCGCGGTCGTCTGGAAGCCGGTGTCGATCGTGCCGGCCTGCCCGAGCGCCACGCCGAGCACACAGGCCTGGGTCGGGCAGACGATCGGCGGTGGCAGAGGCGTGCCGCCGACATTGCAGATGCCGACCGACAGCAGCTGCTGCTGGGCTCGGCCCTGGTTGACGCAGGTCAGGAACAGCGGCTGACCGACCTGCGCGGAGCCGGAGCACTGGACCGGAGCCGCGGAGGGACAGCCGGTGTTCGGCACCGGTTGGCATTGTGCGGAGAGACCGGGTGCGGAGAGACCGCTGCCCAGGGCCGCGGCGAGGAGAAGAGGGAGGAGGTGGCGGCGCATCGGATCGGGGGACCGGGAGCGGTCCGTCCCGACGATAGCCCGCCCCGGGCGGGCCGTGGCGCGGAGCATCTCCCTGTCGCCTTGACCCTCGCCGTGCGGATGGGAGAGACTGCCCCGTTCCGGTCTCCCCCGGATCCGCAGATTCCATGTTCGACTCCCTGAGCAGCGCGCTCTCCAACGCCTACCGATCGATCGTCGGCAACAAGGTCCTGACCGAGGCCAACGTCGAGGAGGGGATCCGCTCGGTCCGTCAGGCGCTGCTCGAAGCCGACGTCCACTTCAAGGTCGCCAAGGAGTTCGTCGCCGACGTCAAGGAGCGCGCGCTCGGCCAGGAGGTCCTGAAGTCGGTCGATCCGGGCCAGCAGTTCGTCAAGGTGTTCCACGACGAGCTGACCGAGCTGCTCGGCGGTGAGAAGGTCGGGTTACCCGTCGCGACCGACAACCGGCCCCTGATCCTGATGATGGCGGGTCTGCAGGGCGCCGGTAAGACGACCACCTGCGCCAAGCTGGCCCTCTGGCTCCGCAAGACCCGAAAGAAGAACCCGCTGCTGGTGGCGGCCGACCTCCAGAGGCCAGCGGCGGTCGATCAGCTGCAGACTCTCGGCAACCAGCTCGGCCTCGCGGTCCATGCGGAGGGGACCCAGGGTCGGCCTCCCGAGATCTGTCGGCGAGGCATCGAACTGGCGCAACGCAACCGCCACGACGTCGTCATCCTCGACACCGCCGGCCGCCTGCACGTCGACGAGCCGCTGATGGTTGAGCTCGCCGAGGTCCAGCAGATCTGTCAACCTCACGGGGTGCTGCTGGTCTGCGACTCGATGCTCGGCCAGGACGCCGTGAACTCGGCCCGCGAGTTCGACAGCCGGCTGCCGATCACCGGCGTGATCCTGACCAAGACCGATGGCGATGCGCGCGGCGGCGCCGCACTGTCGGTGAAGAAGGTCACCGGCAAGCCGATCCTGTTCGTCGGCACCGGCGAGAAGCCGGACGAGTTCGAGGAGTTCGACCCGCCGCGGATGGCCGGCCGAATCCTCGACATGGGCGACGTGGTCTCCCTGGTCGAGAAGGCCGAGGCGGTCATCGACGAGAAGCAGGCCGAGCGGGAGGCCAAGAAGCTCCTCAAGGGGAAGTTCGACTTCGAGGACTTCCTCCGGCAGATGAACATGATCCGAAAGCTGGGGCCGATGAAGAAGGTCCTCGGCATGCTTCCGGGTATGGGGCAGGCGCTGAAGGGCGTCGACCTCGACGACAACCGGTTCAAACGGGTCGAGGCGATGATCCAGTCGATGACCGTCGACGAGCGGCGGCGCCCCGACATCATCGACGTCCAGCGGCGTCGGCGGATCGCCCGGGGAAGTGGCAACCAGCTCCAGGCGGTCCACGACCTGGTGAAGCAGTTCAAGATGATGCAGAAGATGATGTCCAAGCTCGGCAAGGGGGGGCTCGAGGGCCTCGCCGGCGCGGGCATGCCGGACCCTGCATCCCTGGCCGGCGGGCCCGGCGGCGGTCTGCCCGGTGGCATGCCGGGGCTGCCTGGCATGCCCGGAGGGCGCGGAGCCGGCCGTGGCGGTGGCAACCAGGCGTTCCGCGACTTCATGCGCAAGCGGAAGAAGTAGGTCCCCGCTCGACTCTGGGGTGCGAAGCAGCTTTTTCCCGGAGGCGGGTGGTTGGATCCGGCTCGGATGGTTAGCCTCTCCGCCCCTTTCCACGGAGTCTGGCCCTGCGTCGTGGCTCCGTGTTCAGGCAGCGTTCCCGCCGTGTGCCGGCTCCCGCTCGGGAGTTCCAGGCCAGCGCGACGGACGCGACCTCATACTGCAGCGCTCGCCTCGCCGCCCTGCTCCCGCGCCCGTTCGCGCGACCTGCCGACCCGGCCACCTGGCTGGGCGGGGGCGCCTCGGGACGGGGCCGAGCGCCCACGTCCGCTGCATCCCGATCCGTTCCACCCGACCACCTGCTGGAGACCTCCCCTTTGGCCGTCAAGCTGCGCCTGACCCGTTTCGGACGCCTGAACCACCCGACCTACCGCGTGTGTGCGGCGGAGTCTCGCTTCAAGCGGGACGGCCGGGTCATCGAGACGCTCGGCTACTACCTTCCGAAGCACCCGCGTGCAGAAGAGCAGGTGAGCCTCAACGCCGAGCGGATCCAGTACTGGCTGTCGGTCGGCGCGCAGCCATCGGAGACCGTCGCGAGCATGATTCGCAAGGCGGGCATCGAGCTTCCGGTGGGTCGCAGCGCAGCGCAGCGTGCAGGCACTCGCAAGAGTCCAAGGACGCCGCAGCCGTTCCAACCGCCGAAGCGCCTCGGCAAGGGACGCTTGTCGAAGAAGAAGTGGCGGGCCAAGCACGCCGCCGGAGCAGCGGCTGCGGAATCGTGACCGGCTGGTAATCGAGACCGGCTGGTAATTGAAACCGGCTGGGCATCGTGATGGGGTCCGGTCGCGGAACGGCGTCCGGATTCCGATGCGAGTAGGAAGCCGCATTCGGCTCGATCGAGAGCGCGGAGGACTCGTGAGTTCCGGATCGCTCGGTGTCGCCCGGCAGACCCGGCCTGCCATCGGATGCGTTGCGGGCGAGTGACCGGGTCGAGCGTGTTGTCGTGTGCGTGCGTGAACCACCATGTCGACCAAGAAGAAGTCCACGAAGTCGAAGGCGCGCGGTGGCGACAAGCACGCGATTGCCGAGGTGGAGGATCCGCGGGCGCCGCTCGAGGTGACCCCGAAGAACGTCGAGTTGGTGCTCGGCGAACTCTCCGACGTGCTCGCAGCTCTCCGTCCTCCGGAGGCGCCGGACCGTGGAGATCTCGTCGACGCGCTGATCCATGGTCATTTCCTCGCCGGGTTGCCCTGCGGCTACGCGCAGGAGGTCAGGGATCGGATCGCGGAGGAGTTCGTCGATCGCAACGAGTTCCGGTTGGCGGAAGCCTTCGAGACCTACGAGTTCCTCCAGGATCTCGGCATCCCCGATTGCCTCGATCGCTGTCGCGCCCTCCAGCTCTCGGTGCAGGAGATCTACAACGATCAGAACGACGTCAACCTGGACTACCTGCGCGAGGCGTCGATTTCGGAGCGCAAGTCGTTCTTCCAGCGCATTCCGGCGATCGGACCAGAGGTCGCCGCGTTCCTGGTCGCCTATGTCGACCTCGAAGAGGTCATGTTCTCGGACCGTTCGACAACTCGCACCAGGGCGCGACTTGGGCTCGACGGCGACGGCAAGGCCGCGGATCAGCTCATCGACAAGGCTCGTGAGATGTTGGCGCCGTTCGGCCATGTGCCCTTGCGGGTGCATTCCGGCACCGGTCCGCGCAAGGCCGTGGTGACCAAACCGGTGTTGTCGCCCGCGTGTCTGCTGATGCGCGTGAGCAAGTAAGCGGGCTGGACCTTCTTGGACGGGCCTGACCGCGCGGACCTTGTTTCGCGGGCCTGACACCACGCGGCGCGATGCTCTCGATCCGCTTGCTGCTCGCATCCACCTCGCCGCGCCGTCGTGAGCTGCTGACCCGCGCCGGAATCACTCACCGGCTGGTCGAGCCAGGTCATGAGCCCGTGGGGGTCGCGGCCGACCCGGCGCTCCTCGCGGCAGAGCGCGCGGCTTCGAAGGCGCGCGGTGCCCGTTGGTCGGTGGCGTTCGATGCCTACCCTGGCGAAGTCGGAGAACCGGTCGTTCTCGGGGTCGACACCGTGGTCGCTTGCGATGGCTTCGAATTCGGGAAGGCGGCAGACCGCGAAGCGGCGCAGCGGTCTCTGCGGGCCCTGTCGGGGCGCGAGCATCGGGTGCACACCGCGATTCACCTCTTCCTGCCGTGGCGCGCGGCGCCGGGCGACGGAGTGGCTCGGATCGACACCGCGGTCGTGCGATTCGATCCGCTCGACGAGGAACGTCTCGGAGCATACCTGGATTCCGGGGCGTGGCAGGGCAAGGCCGGTGCCTACGGCATCCAGGATCCCGAGCAGGACTTCGTCCACCTCGTGGACGGTGACCTCGAAACCGTGATCGGTCTGGCCACGCGGAGCGTCCGGGAACTGCTGGAGGCGCTCGGCTTCGGGGGTGCCTCGTCGAGATGATCGGGTCCGGCCCGGACCCCGCTGCATCCCGTCGAAGATGACCCGTCGCAGCCGCTCGCCGGGCTCGAGCCGACTGCCGCTCGCAGTCCCGAGGGCTCCCGATGCTGACAGCGAGGTTCTGCCGGTAGGCGATCGACTGCTCGGCGAGGCTGTCGTCGACCGCGAAGCTCGTCACGACCGCTGGGCCGAAGAACCGGATCACGAGGTGGTTGTCGATCCACGAGAGGTGGTCGCAGCGGTTCTCGACCGAGTCCGAAGCCGAGCAGGAGGATGAAGGTCGAAGGCTGGGGTCTGTCGGGCGCGGTGCGGTCGCGGTCGGAGTGGGAATGCGGGTTCGGCAGCGGGGGCAGGACGTTGTAACCTGCCGTCAGGAGGGCTGCGCAGTCGATAGCCAGGACGCGCTGGCTGCCGATGGCACTCCGTCCCGGACATGGCTTGGCGCATCACGCTCGGACTGCTACTGGCGGCTGTGGTCAGCTGGGGGCTGCACGCGATGCTGTGGCGCGCCGCGGAGGCACCGGCTCCGGTCGGGCACTTCGTCGAGCCGGAGTGGGTCGGGCCGTTGCCGGCCGCGGTTCCGCGTGGCGGTGCGCAGCGGATCCTACTCGTGGGGGCCCGGCCCGGCCGCGCGACCGAGCATCCTGCCGACCACGCCCCGATCGTGCGGATCCTGGAGGGTGGCACCATGCAGGTCCTGCGGGCGGCGCCACTGCCCGACGGACCCACTGCCGCCGGTACCCGTTGGCGCACCGCGGTGGTCGAACTCCCGGGGCGGGGTCCCTTCGACCTCGGTGCCGTGGAACGGGCGCGGCTTCTGGAGCTACTCCGGGCCTGGGGCGCTGGAAGCGCACCGGAAACTCGGCTCTCGCCGCCAGTCGACCGGCTGCTGCGCTGGCTCCGGTGACGGCCGAGGCAAGTCCCCGCGCGGCGTCGATCAGGCGGATGCGGATCCGGGTCGGGGCTGGAGCAGGCCGGAGGCCAGCGCTATGCTCCTCGGCCCTCCAACACGGCCGCAGCGGGACCGGGACGAGCCCAGGACAACCTGGCCGCCACAGCGAACGGTCACTGCGAAGGGCCACGAGGCAAGTTCCATGAAGGCCGACATCCACCCGAACTACGTCGAGACGCAGGTCGTCTGCGCCTGCGGCAACCAGTTCACCACCCGTTCGACCCGCGGCGATTCGATCAAGCTCGACGTCTGCGCGGCGTGCCACCCGTTCTTCACCGGCACCCAGAAGTTCGTCGATGCCGCCGGCCGCGTCGACAAGTTCCGCAAGCGGTACGCGCGGAACTCGCGCAAGATCGCCGCGCCCGGCCAGGGCGACGACGGCGGCGAGTCGTGACGCGCTGGTAGGCCGGTCGAGCGATCGGCGAGCGCTGGTCCGACCCGCAGGAGTCCCGGTCTGCAAACCTCCCCGTGATGTCCCAGTTCCTGCGGACGACCGTGCGCGCGCGCCTCGACCGGATGGCGGCGCGCAGTGCCGAACTCCTGCAGCTGGCCTCGTCTCCCGAGGTGCTGGCCAACCCGCCACGGAGCGCCTCGGTGCAGCGCGAACTCGGCGCATTGCTGCCGGTCGTCCAAGGCTACGAGCGGTTCCTCGCTGTCGAGGTTGCCTGCCGTGAAGCCGAGGCGCTGTTGTCCGACAGCGACCCCGAGATGGCGGCGCTCGCGCGGGAGGAACTCGGCCCGCTTCGAGAGACCGCCGTCGAGCATGCCGCAGCGTTGCTCGACGCCCTCCTGCGCTCGGAGGGTGATGGCGCGCGGAGTGCCGTGCTGGAGATTCGGGCCGGGACCGGTGGTGCCGAGGCGGCATTGTGGGCGGGAGAGCTGCGCGACCTCTACGTGCGTTGGGCCGATCGACGCGGTTTCGCGATCGATCTGCTGAGCGAGTCGGCTGGCGAGGTCGGCGGCTGCAAGGAAGTCGTGCTCGCGGTCCGTGGCGATGGCGTGTTCCACGAGCTGCAGTTCGAGAGCGGGGGGCATCGCGTGCAGCGGGTCCCGGCCACCGAGTCGCAGGGACGCATCCACACCTCGGCGGCGACCGTCGCGGTGCTGCCCGAGGCCGAGGAGGTCGACGTGGAGATCCGCGACGCGGACCTCGAGATGCAGGCGGTCCGGGCCAGCGGACCGGGCGGGCAGAACGTCAACAAGGTCTCCTCCGCGGTGCGGCTCACGCACCTCCCCAGCGGCTTGTCGGTGTTCTGCCAGGAGGAACGTAGCCAGCTCAAGAACCGTCAGAAGGCGCTCAGCCTGCTGCGGACTCGCCTCCTCGACGCGGAGCGTACACGAGTCGCGGACGCCCGCGCGGCGGATCGCCGGGCACAGGTCGGCTCGGGGGACCGGAATGCTCGCATCCGCACCTACAACTTCCCTCAGAACCGCCTGACGGATCACCGTCTCGGCCAGAACTTCCCGCTGGCCCAGGTGCTGGAGGGCAAGCTCGAGCCGGTGATCGAGGCCTTGCTGGCCGACGACCGCGAGCGGCGTATCGCCGCGTTGTGAATCGTCGTGTCGTCTGGCGCCTCCGCAGGCTCCGGCGCTGCGTTGTCGTCTGGCGCCTCCGCAGGCTCCGGCGCTGCGTTGTCGTCTGGCGCCTCCGCAGGCTCCGGCGCTGGATACGCCACGCCTCACCCCATACTGTCCCGCCTTTCCCGGTTGCAGGCTGCTGAACCCCGTGGCCAGCCGGACGTTGGCGAATCCTCCCCGACCCCTCTCTGGAGACCCCTCTCGATGACCGAAGAGCTGCAGGAACTGGAGCCGCTCGAAGAGCTGCCTGGCCAGGACGCCCAGGAAGACAACATGCCGCCGCCCGGGATGCCCCCGGGTCCGGGGGGCATGCCGGCGATGATGGCTGCTGCGCCACCGACCTTCGGTTTGCCGGCTCCCGCCTACAACCCGAACATCGACAAGGAGTATCCGCGCTTCCTGTGGGCTGGCGTGATCATCCTGATCGGCGCGATCATGCCCTGGGGACCGGGACCTGACCTCGCCGCCGGCTATTACACCCTCGGTGGCTTCTTCACGCTGCTGGTCGGTCTCGGCATCGTCCGGAGCTGGTGGGGCGCGATCTCGGTCGGACGCTTCAAGGGCACCAACCTCGGTTGGGTCGCGCTGTCGACGTTGCCGCTGATCTTCCAGGTCCTGGCGATGATCAGCGCGTTCGAGACTCCGGAGATGATCTCCTGGGTCGAGTCGCAGCGGGCGCACTGGAACACGCTCCAGGTCGAGGGCCCGACCGACTGGGGCAAGTTCTTCGGACTCCTGTTCGACATGGCCCCCGCGTCGCAGAGCGTGGCCCGCGAGTTCCTCTGGCAGTACGGCATCGGCAGGATGATCGTCCTGATCGGCTGCTTGCTGGCCGAGCTGTTCCTGCTCATGGGGCTGTTCGGTGGTGCCAAGACCGCCAAGGCGCAGAAGGCCGAACTGCAGGCCAAGAGCGCGGCGAAGAATGCCGGCAAGGGCGGCGGCCGACGCCGTTGATCGACGATCTCCTGGCGCCGTCGATGTCAGGAAGATCGTCCGCACGGTCGAGTTCCGTCGATGAGTGATGTACAGACGGTCGGGAGCGTCCTCGACGCGACACGTAGGTGGTTCCAGGGGCGCGGGGTCGAGTCTCCGCGACGTTCGATCGAGCTCCTGCTGCAGCACGTGCTCGGCGTCGATCGGCTGCGACTCTACCTCGACCTCGAACGACCGCTTTCCACCGGGGAGCGGGATCGGCTGCGCGCGCTGGTAGCGCGCCGTGGCCAGCACGAGCCGGTCGCCTACCTCCTCGGGAGCTGGGAGTTCCACGGCCACGAGTTGGAGGTCGGTCCCGGCGTGCTGGTTCCACGCCCCGAGACCGAGGAACTCGCCGAGGCCGCGCTCGCGGTGCTGTCTGCGGAATTCGACGGAGCCGATCTCCGCGCTGTCGACCTCGGGACCGGCAGTGGTGCCCTGGCGATTGCACTGGCGATGGCGCGACCGCGCCTGCACGTGGTCGCGGTGGAGCGGGAGGTCGACGCCCTCGGCTTCGCGGTCCGCAACGTGGAGCGCCACGGCCTGCGAGATCGGGTGGTCCTCCGCCAGGGGTCGTGGTGGGACGCGCTGGCCGCTGACGATGGGCCGTTCGACCTCGTGGTGACGAATCCCCCCTATGTCGATCCCTCCCGTCCGGAGTTGGTCGCCGACGACGTGAGGCGCTTCGAGCCCGGGCCGGCGCTCTGGACGCCACCCGGCGAGCCGGGAGCGTGCTACGTCGCGATCGCCGCCGGCTTGGCGGCGTGGTTGAAACCGGGTGGCTTCGTGCTCGCGGAGACCGGCGAAGGGGCCGTCGAGGCATCTCGCGAGGCGTTCGTGGCATGCGGACTGCTCGGTCGCGTCGAAGTCCTCGACGACCTGGCAGGGCGGCCGCGCATCCTACGCGCTCGGCGACGCGACAGCTGACCGTCGTCGGTCAGTCGCCTTGATCGAGCGCTGCCGCGTTGGCGACCACGAATGCACCGAGCGCGGCCCTGGTCTCCGGCGCCATCTCGGTGAAGTAGACCGCCACCTCGTAGGTGGGCGGGTTCTGTCCGCGGAGCTTGGCGCAGCGCACCACCGCGCCGTCGACCTCGTGGCTGCGCTCGTCCCCCGGCAGGCTCAGCGACATGTGCACGAGCGTCATCTCGTTGAGCGGCTCAGGGTGGTAGCAACAGAGGCCACTGATCGACAGGTCGCGTAGCCGCGCTGGGGCCTTCGCGGTGTCGGTGACCCCGGCCTTGGGGCTCTGGCCGATGTGGATCGAGAAGTCCGCCGGGGCTCGCGGGGCGCGCCGTCGCTCGGTCGTCCGGCCACCGGACGAACTGCCCTGTTGCGTATCGCTGGTCATGCGAAGCGGCAGGATACCGGTCGCTGTCGATCGGGTCGATGGCGCGTCGCGGCCCAGCGCCGGCTCCCGGTGGGATTCGGCAGGGACCCGGATAGCATCAGCGGTTTGCGCGGAGCGGTGGGCGACCGCGACCGCGCCGTCTCTCGGGTCCGGAATCGACCGGACCCCGCCGCTGTCCGGAATCAGAGCTCCATGGCGAACTTCAACAAGGTCATCCTCCTCGGCAACCTCACCCGCGACCCGGAACTCCGCTACACCCAGAGTGGCATGGCGGTGGCCAAGCTCGGTATGGCCGTCAATCGCAAGTACACGGCCGGCGGCGAACAGCGCGAGAGCACCACGTTCGTCGACATGACGGCATGGGGGCGGCAGGCCGAGGTCCTCAACGAGTACTGCAAGAAGGGGCGCCCGCTGTTCGTCGAAGGCCGACTCGAGTACTCGGAATGGGAGGGTCAGGACGGCAACAAGCGGAACAAGCTCGAAGTCGTGATCGAGAACTTCCAGTTCGTCGGCGGCCGCGCGGACGCCGAGGGTGGCGGTGGCGGTGGCGGTGGCGGCAGCCGGGGCCGCGGCGGTCGTTCGCAGGGCGGCGGCGGCGCGGAGAGCGGCGCCGAAAACTTCGACGACGTGCCCTTCTGAACCGCGGTGCGTCGCGCTGTCGACATCCGCATCGGGGGATTCCCCAGGCGCTGTCCCGCGATGAGACTGCGGTGAGGTGTGTGCGCCGTCGAATGCGTCAAGTTCGACGGAAGCTCGACCGAAATCCGGGGGGGACCGCATCCGGCGGTCCCGATGCAGCCCATGGAATCGGTGCAAGAGCTGAAGCAGGCCCTGTCGGCGCGCGCGCGCACGGCGTCGATCGAGGAACTGCGTGACCAGGGACGCCGCCGCGTCCGGGTCATCCGCGCGGAACAGATCGCGGGGATGGTCGACGAGGCGGTGCGACGTGCCCTGGAGAGCAGTGAGCACCTCACCGAGGAGAAGATCGCCGAGATCTCCGAACGGAGCCGCGACGAGCTGCGGTCCCTGGTCGCCGAGCGTCAACGCGAGGCGCAGGAAGCCCTGAGTGTTCGCGAACTGCTCGGCAGGACCAAGGCCGAACTCGGCGACCTGCAGGTCGAACACTCGGCGGTGCTGGAGCAGCTGGACGCTGCTCGGCAGCGCATCGAGGAGCTGGAGAACCAGCTCCAGGAGGCGCCGGCGGCCTCGGCCGCGGACGCGCTGCCGCCGGGCATCGACCTCGGTCAGATGATGGCCGAACTCGGTCGCCTCAAAGCACTGGTGGAGACCGGAGTCGGCGCGCAGGTGCCGCAGGCCCAGCCGCCTCAGGCCCCGCAGTCCGCTGCGCCGATGCCCGACATGGCCGGCCAGATGGCCGCGGCACTCGAGGGGTTCGCCAAGTCGATGGACGATCGGCTGGAGAAGCTCGGCCGGAAGATGGGCATCAGCAGTGCGGTCGAGGCGGGACCGGTCAAGCTCGACGCGCTGTTCAACGACCTCGACAACACCGAGGTCGAGAGCAACCTGGACACGCTCGAGGTCAAGGCCACCAAGACCGGAGGGATCGCCGCCAACCTGGCGAGGCTGAAGAAGCTCAAGGGTGGCGGCTGAGGGACGTGGAGCAACAGCGCCGGCCCGGCAGGCTCGGGCGCGGGCACGGGGAACACGACATGACTCACGACGACAGCATGAACACCAACGAACCGATGGACACCGGGGCGCAGAGCCCTGTCTCCGAGGCGCAGACCGACATCGCTCTCGGCAAGGGGCTGGACCTCGGCACGGCGAACATCGCCGCTGCGGTGCAGAACGACGAGGGCGGGATCACCGTCAACGTGGAACGCAACGCGTTCCTCGACATCGGCGACGACGTCTACAGCAAGAACATGCTGACCAAGCTGAAGGTGCCCTACGTGGTGCACAACGGCAAGGTCATCGTGCTCGGCGAGGCGGCCTTCGAACTGGCCAACGTGTTCGGCAAGAACACGCGGCGGCCGATGCAGGACGGTCTGATCAGCCCCGGTGAGGTCGATGCGCTGCCGATCATGAAGATGATCGTCAGCAAGGTGCTCGGTGAGCCGGCGCAGCCCGGCGAGAACTGCTACTTCTCGGTGCCGGCGGAGTCGCTCGACATCGACAACAACGTGGTCTACCACGAGGGCCTGTTCTCGGGCCTGATCAGCAAGATGGGCTACACCGCCCGCGCGCTGAACGAGGCCCACGCGGTGATCTTCGCCGAGCTGGCCGAGGCCGACTTCACGGGCATCGGCCTGTCGTTCGGTGGCGGCATGGCGAACGCCTGCGTCGCCTACAAGTCGATCCCCTGCGTGTCGTTCTCGGTGGCCCGCGGTGGTGACTGGATCGACCGCAACGTCTCGCAGGTGCTGGGCGTCAAGCAGAGCAAGGCGACCTACATCAAGGAGCGCGGCATCGATATCCGCGATCCGAAGAACCGCGAGGAGGAAGCGGTCGCGATCTACTACCGCAACCTGATCAGCTACGTGCTGCAGAACATCAAGTCGCGGTTCGAGGCCGGCCAGAACATGCCAACCTTCAACGACGCGATCGACATCGCCTGCGCCGGCGGCACCTCGATGGTCGGCGGCTTCATCGAGGTGTTCCGCGACGAGTTCGCGAAGATCGACTTCCCGATCCCGGTCGGCCGGATCTTCCGCGCCGAGGACGCGCTGACTGCGGTGGCCAAGGGCTGCCTGGTCGCCGCCGCGATCGGCGAGTGAGCCTGGAACGCAATCCGGGCGCGGTGCTCCGTCGCCCTCCGAACAGCCCGGTGCCGTCTTCGCGGCAGCGGGCTGCTTTCGTTCCGGGCCGGCTCAGCGGATCGTGATCCGCACCCAGGGCAGCACCCGGCCCAGCGTCGGCGGCGAGTCCTGGGCCAGCGTGAAGCCGCTGAAGTAGAGCGGCAGGCCGAGGAGCAGCGGGGTCGGCGGGGCCACGAAGCTGGCGGTCGCGCGGCCCTGGCCGTCGAGTCGGCCGATGAAGTTGCGGAACACCGGGCTGGTCGGGTCGAGCGAGGCCACGAACAGCGCGTCGGCCTCCAGCGGCAGGATGCCTCCGCCGGGCAGTGGGGTGACCGGATCGGTGCGCAGCGAGCAGGCCAGCACGTAGGTCCTGTTGGCGTCGAGCGGGGCCTCGATGCGCAGCGGCGCGCTGGCGCCGAGGGCTACGGTCTCGGGCGCATCGAGCAGGCGCGGAGCCAGCAGGAACCGAAGTGCACGGTTCATCAGGAACGCCCGGTCGCCGGCGTCACGCACGGTCTCCAGGGGGAAGCCCAGGTACACCACTCGCGACGTGCCGTCGTCGCGCTCGATTGCAGCACCCTGCACGTTCGCGGTGGCGTACTCGAGGACGACTCGCGAGTTGCCGTCGGTGGCGGACAGCACGTCCGGGTAGTCGACGTCGTAGGTGCCGGCCGAGCCGTCGTCGAACGACGCCGTGCCGAGCCCCGCGAAGCGCTCGCCGGCGACCTCGCGGAACGAGTAGGTCCCGGCGTCGTCGCGGACGTAGGTCGCGCCGAGCACGTTGCGGTGGAAGTCGCGGTCGGTGGCGCTGCCCCGTGCATCGAGGTCCCAACCGATCTCGCTGCCGCTCACCAGGAGCCTGCCGCCACCGGCGAGATAAGAACGGACCAGGGTCTGCTCCAGCGAGTCGAAGCTCTCGTCGCCGGTGCTCTCCTCGCCGCAGGCCCAGTCGACCGCACGGTAGCTCGCGAGCGGCGCGAATCCGAAGCGCACCGCGTCCTTGCTGGCCGCGTCGAAGGCCAGCGAGAAGTCGCCGGCGTCGCGGATCGCCGCGGCGTGGCGGGGCAGGTAGTCGAAGGTGTTGTCGGGCGTCTTGACGCTCCGATCGAGACGCTCGAAGCCCTGCACCAGGAGCACATCCGCGGGCCCGTTGCGGTGGGAGGTGCCGGCGACCAGCACCTCGGTCGGGAACGAACGCCCGCTCTGGTTGAGTGCGCGGACCCGGAAGCTCAGCACGGTCCCGGCCGGCAGGGGACCGGTGCTCCACGTCTGTCCGTTGGTGCGCCCCACCTCGGTGAACGACTTGCCGTCCGGCGCCTGCTCGATCGCGTATTCAGTGGCCGACGACGTGCCGAGCCAGGCCAGCCGGAGGCCGCGTGCGCCGTCCTGGATCACGCGGAAGCCGCGCGGCGGCTCGGGGGGGAAGACCGCGTTGAGATCGAAGTAGCGCAGCACGCCACGGGCGTAGGCGCGCGCGGCGATGCGGCGGAACTCCGGATCGTGGAGCGCCTGGTGATCGCGCGAACCGGCAGTGTCGTGGAAGGCCAATTCGACCAACACGCCGGGCATGCTGCTGAGCAGTCGGACCTCGCCGAAGTTGGCCTGCTTGACGCCACGGTCGACCCAGGTCGCGTCGTACTCCGCCCGGACGTCGGCGACGATCTGACTCTGGATCCGGTTCGCCAGGGTCGACGAGCCCGCAGTCGCGCCACCGTTGTAGATGAACGAGTCGGTACCCGTGCCGCCGCCCGCGTTGGTGTGCAACGAGACGAAGGCGTCGGCGCCGCGCCACTCGGCGAACCGCGGCCGGCAGGTCACGTCGTCGCCGTTGTCCTCGCCGCTCGACAGCGAGTTCCACACCGACGCCGGCGCTCCGGCGAACTGCGCGTAGTAGCGCGAGCACTCCAGCCAGCGGGAACGACCGCTGGTGCCGTTGCCGCGGGCGATCGAGCCGAAGCCGGCGCCGATCCGGATGGTGTCGGCGATCACCACCTTGCCGGGGTCGTTGGACTCGTTGCTCAGCGTCACCCGCGCGGTGTCACCCGCGCGGAACCAGTACTCGCCGAGGAAAGTCCAGGTCGAGTCGTCGCCACGCTGGTCGATCGTGACCACCTCCTCGCCTCCGGCGTGGCGGATCGTGTAACGCGCGTCGTTGGCGCGGTTGCTGCCGGCGCGATACCAGGCGTAGACCGGGTAGCGGCCGTCCTCGAGGATCACCACCTGCCAGGTCGCGCTCGTCCCGCCCGCCGGGCTCGTCTGCACGTAGCGGTAGGTGCCGCCATTGAAGCCTGCGCTCCCCGAGGTCGACCAGGAACCGGACTCGCTGTAGACGCCACCGCCGGCGTCATTGTCGAGCACGTGCACGCGGTCGACGAAGCCCCGCTCGCGGCAGGACACGACCCGTGCTCCCATGTTCTCCAAGTACGGGATCAGGTAGCGGAACGCGATCTCGGCGGTGTGGATGTCCTCGGTCAGCCCGTCGATCTGCCCGCGCTGGGTGGTCCAGCCTAGCGTGCTGTGCCAGTAGTAGCCGTGGCCGGGAGAGACAGCGATCGTGCGGCCGCTGAGAGCTCCCTGCACGCTGCTCTGCAAGACCCGCGGGCCGCCCGCGCTGTCCGTCGAGACCTCTCCCGCCTGCCGCGGATCGGGTCCCACGCCGGCGCGGAACAGCAGCTCGGGAAGCGGGCGGAGGGCGCCGTCGAGGTCCTCGACGAACAGATCCACTGCGCCGACCGCGGGATCGTTCGCGAACACCGTCTTGGCGAGCTGCTCGACGGCTAGTTCGAGCTGCTCGGCTCGGCGGAGCAGCAGCAGGAAGCGCTTGCCGAGGTGGAGTTGGACGCGCAGGACTCCGGCGTCGTCGCGGTGGCGCACGACGTCCAGCAGTGGGACGTCGGTGGGCAGCGCCGTCGACCAGCCGGCGCGGAGCTGGCTGGCATCGGGGCCTTCGAGTACTCGCTCCACGAGCGTCGAGAGAGCGCCTCCGGGTACGGGCACTGCCGCGGGCTGGCCGTCCCTCAGGAGAAGCGCGTGTTGGGCCAGGGCCTGGGAGGCGGCGCACAGGGCGCCGAGCACGAGAGAGGCGCGGAGCAGGGCAGCGGTCGTTCGAGGCGTCGTCATGAGTTCGACGGTGCAGTCTAGCCGATCGAGGAGGCCTCCGACGCCACCGCGCCGTGCGGCGTAACGTGGCACGGGCCGCGCGGGCGCGGGCGCGAGGCGCGCGTCGTGCGCGCCGAGCCGCTCCCGGGTCGATCCTCAGCTGGACCGACTGGCTGCCTGGGCCGACGCGCTCGGTCGCGGCCAGGCGGTAGACCGCGATCCGCCGGGCCGAACGCGCCCTTGGCGCGGCGCGTCTACGCGCCGGCGAGCCGATCGAGATCGGCGCGGCTCGCGTTCCTGTCTATCGCCGTGCGGAGTGCGTCGGAGCCGGCGAGGATGTCGATGGGCATCAGTCGGTCTTCGTACTCGTAAGGCGGCGAGCGCCACGCGAAGTGGTCGGGAGCGAGGCGTCGCACCGCGGCGAGCAACGCCAGGGTGGTGCGGTACGAGCGGAACCGTCGCGGGTTGGTCGGATGGATGAACACGCCGCCGCAGGAGGCGCCGACGAACTTGTGGAAGGTCGGTTCGAAGCGGATCGGCCGGTAGACCGCGTGTTCGCAGGCGCCGAGTTCGCGCATCGTCGCCGCGAGCTCGTGGCCGTCGAGCCAGGGTGCGCCGCAGATCTCGAACGGAGTCGTGGTGCCGCGACCCTCGCTGAGGTTGGTGCCTTCCAGCAACACCTGGCCGGGGTAGACCAGCACGCCTTCGAAGCGTGGCAGGTTCGGCGAGGTCGGCACCCAGGACCGGCCGAGATCCGACCAGAGCGTGTCCGGCGTGACCTCGGCCGCGACCGGGTCGACGTGCAGCTCCACGTCGAGGCCGAGGTGCGCGACGATCCAGCGCGCGAAGTCGCCCACGGTCCTCGCATGGCGCATCGGGATCGGCGCGAGTCCGACGAAGCTGCGGTAGGCGGGCTCGAGGAGCGGGCCTTCGACGACCGCCGTGCCCAGCGGGTTGGGGCGGTCGAGGACCAGCACCGGGATGCCGCGCTCGGCGCAGGCTTCCAGGCAGTGCTGCAGGGTCCAGATGTAGGTGTAGACGCGGGTGCCGACGTCCTGCAGGTCGACCACCAGGAGGTCGAGCTGCTCCAGCATCGCCGGCGTCGGCTTGCGGGTCTCCGAGTAGAGGCTGAAGACCGGCACGCCGAGCTGCGGATCGCGACCGTGGCCGGTCTCGATCATGTTGTCCTGCTGCTCGCTCCACAGGCCGTGCTGCGGTCCGAACAACGCGGCGAGACGCGCGCCGCAGCGCTCGTGCAGGATCTCCTGGACCGGCCGGAAGCGGTGGTCGAGCGAGGCCTGGTTGCAGAGCAGGCCGAAGCGGCGCGCGCTGTCGAGGGGGTGGGGGAGTGGTCCGCCGGCGGAGATCCGGTCGAGGGCGGTGATCAGGGCGGGGAGGGCGCTCATCGGTAGCGGAGCCAGCCGGCGCGGCGGGTTCGGAAGTCCTGCAGTTCCTCCTGCCAGTCGGCGATCGCCCGCTCGGGGAACGCGCCGTCGCGGATCGCCGCGAAGGCCTGGGGCTCGGCGAGCAGCCGCTCGAAGCGCTCGACCTGCCAGTCGTCCGGATGGTTCCGGCGCAGCGCCCAGGCCAGGGTCAGGCCGGTGCGGATCGGGTCGAGCGACGCACGCTCGGTGATCAGGATCTGCACGCCGTGGCAGAGTTCGTTCGCGTGCTTGCTCGACTCCGGCACGAACTCGACCGGCACGAAGGTCACGCCCGGCAGGCGGCGTGCGCGCAGCGTCGCGGCCAGCCGGCGCCCGTCGATCCACGGCGCGCCGACGACCTCGAACGGCGTGTCGGTACCGCGGCCGACCGAGACGTTGGTGAACTCGACCAGGCCGATGCCGGGATACAGCAGCGCCTGGTTGAGGTTGCGCATGTTGGGCGACGGGTTCACCCAGGTCAGCCCGGTGTCGTCCCAGAGCATGCTGCGCTGCCAGCCCTGCATCTCGATCACCCGCAGGTCGGCGCCGATCTGCCGCTCGGCGTTCATCATCGCCGCGAGCTCACCGACCGTCATGCCGTGGCGCAGCGGGATCGTGTGCGCGGCGATGAACGACTCGTCGCCGGCCGCGAGGACCGGGCCGTCGGCGTCGAGCCCGTTGATCGGGTTCGGCCGGTCGAGGACGTAGAACGCCAGGCCCTCGTCGGCCGCGGCCTCCATCGCCAGCTTCATCGTCGCGACGTAGGTGTAGAAGCGGCAGCCGATGTCCTGGATGTCGAACACCAGCGCGTCGAGGCCCTCGAGCATCGCGGGCGTGGGCTTCCGGGTCTCGCCGTAGAGCGACAGGATCTGCAGGCCGGAGCTGTGCGTCGCGTCGTCGATCTTGGCCTGGTCGAGCGCGCCGGCGAAGCCGTGCTCGGGGCTGAACAGGATCTTCAGCTCGCACGCGTCCTGGGCCAGGAACACGTCGACGATGCCCTGGCCGTCGGCAGTCCGACCGGTGTGGTTGGTGATCAGGCCGATCTTCTGGCCGCGCAGGGCCGCGAAGTCGCTGGCGACCAGCACGTCGAGGCCGGTGCGGACGGCGTCCTGGGTGGGGGTAGCCGACGCGAGGGCGCCGGCCACGAGGCACGACAACGGGATGAGGCTTCGGAACATCGTCAGTCGGTGGAGGGGGTGCGGCGCGGGAGGACCAACGCGGCCAGCGAGCCGGTCGCGACGGTGACGGTCGAGCCGATCAGCGCGAACCAGGGCCAGGCGGGGACCACCCAGTAGGAGGACGCATCGCCGTCGGGGCGGCCGAAGACCGCCGTGACCAGGGCGTCGTTGGACCAGTGCCGTTCGGTTGCATCCGCGCCGTCCAGCAGCGTCGTCAACAGGTCGAACTGGATCTGCGAGACCACCAGGGTGCCGGCGACCAGTCCGATCAGCGCCGCGAGCTGGCCGGCCCGCGCCACCGCGATGCCGAGCAGGAACACGCCGAGCACGATGCCGGTGGTGAAGCTGGCGATCGCCAGCACCGCGCTGACCACCGACTGGTCGAGGTACTGCCCCTCGATGCCGACCAGGATCTGCAGGACTCCGAAGCCGATCACGAAGATCCGCGCGGTCCACAGCCGCTCGCCGTCGCCGGCGTTCCGGCGGAACAGCGGATGCCAGACGTCGTTGCTGAGCGCCGTCGCCGAGGAGTTGAGCGAACTCGACAGGGTCGACATCGCCGCCGAGAACACCGCGCCCAGCACGATGCCGAGCACGCCCACCGGCATCTCGTCGACGATGAAGGTCGCGAACACCCGGTCGGCCCTGGCGAAGGTCGGGGCGTCGGGCTGCTGCGCGTAGAACACCGCGAGGCCGACGCCGATCAGCAGGAAGAACGCGAATTGCGCGGTCACCACGATCCCGCTGAGCACCAGCGCCACGCCGGCCTGGCCCTGGCTCTTCGCCGCCAGGTAGCGCTGCACCATCAGCTGGTCGACGCCGTGGGTGGCCAGCGCCAGCACCGAGCCACCGATCAGGCCGGCCCAGAAGTTCGTGGCGTTCCCCATGTCCCAGCCGAAGTCGAAGATCCGCAGCTTGTCGACGGGACCCTCGTCGGTGGGGAAGGCGCGCGCCGTGTCCAGGAAACCCTCGAGTCCACCGTCGATGCGACCCAGCAGGATCCACGCCGCGATGCCCGCGCCGAGCATGTAGACGAGGAACTGGACGAAGTCGGTCCAGATCACCGCGCGCATCCCGCCGACGAAGGTGTAGAGGATCGTCGCCGCACCCAGCGAGATCACCGCCAGCTCGAGGTTCACGCCGGCGACCTCGCGCAGCACGATCGCCGAGAGGAACAGGCGCAGGCCGTCGGCCAGGGTCCGGGTCGCGACGAACAAGAGGCTCGCCGCCTGCTTGGTCAGCCCGCCGAAGCGCTGGTCGAGGACCTGGTAGGCGGTGAACAGCTCGCCCTTGAAGTAGCGCGGCAGCAGGAGCCAGGTGACGACCAGCCGGCCGAGCGCGAAGCCCAGCGGCAGCTGCAGCCAGGTCAGGTCGTTCTGGAAGGCGAAGCCGGGGATGCTCAGGAAGGTGACCGTGCTGGTCTCGGTCGCGACGATCGAGAACAGCACCAGCCACCACGGCATGCTGCGGCCGCCGAGCATGAAGTCGGCGGAGCCGGTCTGCCGTCGCCCCATCCACAGGCCGAACAGGACCATCGCGACGAGGTAGGCGACGAGGACGGCGAGGTCGACGGTTTCGATGCGCACGGTCTGGGTGGGGGCCGGAGGGCGGGAGCGCCTATAGTGGCCGGCCCGCGCGCGGCGTCGAGACCGAATCGGGTTCCCGTGCAGACCGCGCAGACCGACCGCCATGACCGCCCGCGACGCGACGCCCAGCAGCGCTGACGAACCCCGCATCGACCACCTGACCACCGAGGCCCGGCTGGAGGCGAGCACCGACCTCGACCTGCTGTCCTCGGAGTCGTTCGTCGCATTGATGAGCGACCAGGACCGGGTGGCGGTCGACGCGGTCCGTGCCGAGGCGCCGCGCATCGCCGCGGCGATCGACGCGGTGGCCGAACGGATGGCGCGTGGCGGGCGGTTGATCTACTGCGGGGCCGGCACCTCGGGCCGCCTCGGCGTGGTCGACGCCTCGGAGTGCCCGCCGACCTTCCAGGCCGATCCCGGCCAGGTCGTCGGTCTGATCGCCGGCGGCGCGGGGGCGATGATCCAAGCGGTCGAAGGCGCCGAGGACGACCCCGAGCTGGGTGCCGGCGACCTGCGTGCGCTCGACCTGGGACCCGACGACGCGGTGCTGGGCATCACCGCCAGCGGCCGGACCCCGTACGTGCTGGGCGCGATGGCCTACGCCCGCTCGGTCGGCGCGCTGGTCCTCGGCTTCTCGTGCAACGCCGGCTCGGAGGTCGAGCAGGCCGCCGAGTTGCCGATCACCCCGGTGGTGGGGCCCGAGGTGCTCAGCGGCTCGACGCGCCTGAAGGCCGGCACCGCCACCAAGCTGGTGCTGAACATGCTGAGCACCGGCGTGATGGTCCGGCTCGGCAAGACCTACGGCAATCTGATGGTCGACCTGCAGGCCAGCAACAAGAAGCTGGTGGTGCGCAGCCGGCGGATCGTCGCGCAGGCCACCGGGCTGTCGGTCGAGGACGCCGCGGTTCTGTTGGAGCGCTGCGGGGGCGAGGTGAAGACCGCGATCGCCGCGGCGCTGCTGGGGGTCGAGCCGGAGGTGGCGCGCGCCAGGCTGCGCGAGGCCGGCGGCCGCGTCCGGGCGGTGGTCGACGGAGGTCGGGCGTGAACGTGGCCGATCCGCTGGCCCGCTTCGAACTCGGGAGCCTGCGGCGCGCGGCGTTCGAGCGGCAGGGCTACGTCGGGCCGGTCGACGTCCTCGATGCCGAAGGGGTCGCCACGCTGCGCGCCGCGCTCGACGACCTGCTGCCGCGGCTCGGCGACCTCGACCACGTGCTCTACGAGGTCGAGGCTGCGTGGACCGAGCGCCCCGGCGAGGTGGTCTGCCACTTCCTCGGCGGCTTCCGGGTCGATGATCGCCTCGCCGCGCTGACGCGCGAGCCGCGGATCACCGTGCCCTGCGCCGAGCTGCTCGGAGTCGACCGCCTGCGCTTCTGGCACGACCAGGTGTTCCACAAGCCGGCCGGGCATCCCGGCGTGGTGCCGTGGCACCAGGACTACTCGTACTGGACCCGCACGACGCCGGCCCACCACATCACCCTGAACCTGATGCTCGACGACGCCGACGAGGAATCGGGTTGCCTGATGTTCGTGCCGGGCAGCCACCGTTGGGGACTCCTGCCGTCGCTGCCGTTCGACAGCGGTCTGAACGCGATCGAGGGAGTGCTCACGCTGGAACAGCGCGAGGCGTTCCGGCCGGTGCCGGTGCCGGTGCGCGCCGGCCAGGCGACGATCCACCATAGCCACACCCTGCACGGCTCGGGTCCGAACCGTTCGTCGCGGCCGCGCCGCGCGGTGGTGCTCAACTTCATGGGGCCGGAGACCCGCGTCGCCGAGGGCGTCGATGCCCCGCTGCTCCGGCACACGCCGCGGCTCGCACCCGGTGCGCTGGTCGACGGCGACGACTTCCCGATCGTGCTCGACCGTCGCGCGGACCAGGAACACGCATCATGACCGAGCCCGTCGAAGCGGACCTGTTCCCCAGCAAGGAGTCGGAGCCGGTCTCCGCAGCCCCGGCGCTGGCCACCGAAGTCGACGCAGCGCAGGAGCCGGCTCCGAGTCGGGAGTCCCGACCGCGCCTGCTGGCCCTCGACGCGTTCCGCGGCGCGACCATCGCCGGGATGATCCTGGTCAACAACCCAGGCTCCTGGAGCCACGTCTACCCGCCGCTCCTGCACGCGAGCTGGCACGGCTGGACGCCGACCGACCTGGTGTTCCCGTTCTTCCTGTGGATCGTTGGCGTCGCGATCACCCTGTCGCTCGGCCGCCGGGTCGAGGAGGGCGCGCCGCGCGGGCCGCTGGTCAAGAAGATCGTGGTCCGCACGCTGGTGCTGATCGGCCTCGGCCTGTTCCTGAACATGCTGTCAGGGGTGCTGCCAGCGCTGTTCGGCTTCGGCGACAAGACCCTGGGCGAGGCCTTCGCGACGCTGCGCATCCCCGGCGTCCTGCAGCGCATCGGCCTGTGCTACGGCATCACCGCGCTGGCCTTCCTGTTCCTGCCGCGGCGTGTGCTGCCACTCCTGTGTGCCGCCCTGCTGCTCGGCTACTGGATGCTGATGGAGTGGGTGCAGGTGCCGGCACTCGACGGCTCGGGGGCGCTGGTCGCCGACCTCGACACCAAGGGCGACCACCTGGCGGGCTGGCTCGACCGCACCTTGCTCGGCGAGGGCCATCTCTGGAGCAGCGCCAAGGTCTACGACCCGGAGGGTCTGCTCAGCACTCTGCCGGCGGTCGGCACCTGCCTGCTCGGGCTGTTCGCCGGGCGGATCGTCCGCAGCGACCTGCCGTTGGCGGATCGGATCCTGCGGCTGTTCGTCGCCGGGGCTCTGCTGGTGGTCGTCGGCTACTGCTGGGACTGGTTCCTGCCGATCAACAAGCCGATCTGGACCAGCAGCTACGCGGTGTTCACCGCCGGCCAGGCGAGCTGCGCGCTGGCGCTGTGTCTGTGGGCCTGCGACCTGAAGGGTTGGCGGCGGTGGGCTGCGCCGCTCCGCGTCTACGGCGTGAACCCGATCACCGTGTTCGTCGGTTCGGCGCTGTTGGTGCGCACGCTGCTGTGGATCCAGGTCGACGACGGTTCGGGCGGCACGACCTCGCTGAAGACCTGGATCTACCAGGCCTGGTTCAAGAGTTGGGTGGTGCCCGGTGACGGCACGCCGGCAGCCGAGACCGCAGCGTCGTGGTTCGGCGGCTTCTACTCGGACTGGTTCCTCGGCTGGGCCGACGAGCGCTTCGCGTCGCTGGCGATGGCGCTGGCCTGGATCGCCGGTTGGTTCGTGATCCTGTGGATCATGGACAGGCTGCGGATCCACATCCGGGTGTGAGTCGCATCAACCGCGGGCTGCGGCATCCCGCTGTTCCAGCCACAGGAACTCGTGGGCGTGCCGCCGGATCGCCCGCCAGGCGAGGAACGCCCGCCAGCCGTAGTATCGGCAGCCGCAGGTGAACGACAGCTCCAGGTTCTCCGGGCGGGCGACGACCTGCACCTCGGGGCTGGAGCACCAGTCGATCGCGATCCGCAGGCGGTGCGCGCCGGGCCGGACCTCGAAGCGGAGCGTGCGTCCATTGGCGATGCGGCCGACCTCGTTGCCGTCGACCAGCACCCGGTAGCTGCGCGCCATCGACGCGAACTCGCGCGGGCGGTGGATCGATACACGCACGCTGTGGAGGCTCTCGGCGTCGGCCATCGGGTCAAGTTCGAATCAACGCGCCCCGGGATCCAGTCCCTCGCCGGCAATGGGGCGGTTCGAGGCGTGACGGCCGATGGGGCGCGGGGGCAGAATCTCCTGCCATGCAACGCCTCCTGCTGACCGCGGCCATGGTCGTGCCCGCTGTCGTCCTGCTCGCTGCCCGCACTCCGGACCCGGATCGGAAGTGGTTCAAGGGCAACCTCCACACCCACACCCTGTGGAGCGACGGCAACGACTTCCCCGAGATGGTCGTCGATTGGTACCGCAGCCGCGGCGACTACGACTTCCTGGCGCTCAGCGACCACAACACGCTGCAGCAGGGGGAGCGATGGATGGACAACGACCTGGTGATCCGCCGCGGCGGGCGCACCGCGTTGGCCGAGTACCGCGCGCGCTGCGGCGACGCGGTCGAGACCCGCGAGGGCGAGGATGGCAAGCTCGAGGTTCGGTTGCGCACCCTCGAGGAGTTCCGTGGTGCCTTCGAGGCGCCCGGCGAGTTCCTGCTGATCCAGTCGGAGGAACTCACCGCCAGCCACGACGGCGCGCCGATCCACATCAACGCCACCAACCTTGGCGAGGTGCTGCAGCCGGCGAAGGGTACGAGCGTCGCCGAGGTGCTGCGCAAGAACCTCCAGGCGATCCTCGAGCAGGAGGCGCGGCTGGGGCGGCCGATCCTGGCGCATCTCAACCATCCGAACTTCGGCTGGGCGTTCGCCGCCGAGGAGATGGCCGAGGTGCTGGAGGAGCGCTTCTTCGAGGTCTGGAACGGCCACCCGTCGATCCATCACCTGGGTGACGAGCAGCGCGCTTCGGTCGAGAAGATCTGGGACGTGGTCAACGCGCTCCGCATCCAGCAGATGGGCCAGCCGCCGTTGTTCGGGGTGGGCACCGACGACAGCCACAACTACCACAACGAGTCGGCGTCGATCCCAGGGCGCGGTTGGGTGATGGTGCGCGCCGCCGAGCTGACTCCGAAGGCGCTGATCGAGGCGATGCGGGCCGGCGACTTCTATGCGAGTTCGGGCGTGGAGCTGGCCGACGTGCGGTTCGAGGACGGGATCCTCGAGGTCGGTGTCGCGGCGCGCGCTGGCGAGACCTACCGCGTCGAGTTCGTCGGTACCAGGAAGGGCGTGGAACTCGCGGGCGAGGCGCGGACCGACGGCGAGGGCAAGGCCCTCCGCACCACGCGGCGCTACCCGGATGCGGTGGGCGAGATCCTGTCCAGCCACGAGGTCGCGGGGCAGGGCACGATCCGGGTCGGCTACCGCCTCGGCGACGACGAGCTGTACGTGCGCTGCGTGGTCACGTCGTCGGCGGCGCCGGAGCGTCCGGTGTGGGAGGGTCAGAAGCAGCAGGCCTGGACCCAGCCGATGGGCTGGCGGCGCTGGCTCTGAGGTCCGGGATCAGGCGGGACGGGACGGGGCGGGGCGACGGTCTGCGAGCTGTCGATATATTGGGGGGTCTCTCATGACTTGCACCCCTCGCTCCGCCGGCCTGTGCCGGCTCGGTCTCACCGCGCTCACCGCGTGCGTCCTCGGTCTCGCGCCGGTCCGCGCGCAGACGCCCTCCGCCGACGTCGGCGTCGGCCTGTTCCCGTTCCTGGTCGGCAACATGGACGGCCGCGTCCAGGAGGTCGTCGACAAGTGCGTGCTGGAGGGCGCCGACTCGCTCTACGTGAGCATGTTCCGGACCACCGGCCGGCTGCAGGGTGATCTGTGGGTCACCGACACCAACCGGCAGTGGCCGGCGAGCTGGGGACCGGTGCGGCCGGGTGGCGCCGGCATCGACCTGCGCGCGCTGATCGGCTACGCGAAGAGCCGCGGGCTGCGGGTGGTCGGCGTGGTGAAGTGCTTCGCCGATTCGGTGCAGCCGACCGACGCCGCGCATCGCCAGTACCTCCTCGACGTGATCGGCTGGATCGTCGATCGGGTGCAGCCCGGCACCGGGGAACCGACCTGGGACCTCGACGGCATCGCGCTCGACTACATCCGCTTCGTCGGCTCGCCGCAGCCCGGCGGCGACCAGTTGGTCACCAACCTGGTGCGCGACATCAAGGCACGCATCGGCGCCCTCACGCTGCACGCCTACCTGATCGCCAGCCGCTACTACATCGACGGCCCGCCCTACGACGGCGTGACCTTCCGCGGCTACAGCCAGGCGACTGCGCTGTTGAAGCAGGACTTCGGCCAGGACTGGCAGGCGCTGGCCCAGCACCTCGATGTGCTGATGCCGATGTGCTACACGGCAGACGGCTCGATCTACTCGAGCTACGCGCACCATCAGAACTACGTGCGGGCGGCGGCGCGCTACGCGGTGCTCGCCGCGCAGGCCTGGCCGGGCACGCGGGTGCAGCCGGTGGTGCAGACCTACAGCAGTTCCGGTCAGACGACCACGCAGCAGACCGTCGACGCGTCGATCACCGGCGCGCTGCTGTCCGGCGCGCAGGGCTTCCAGACCTTCCGCTATGCGACGACCGCGACGAGCTGGTGGATCCCGGTGCGGACCTGGTCGGTGGCCGGTCCGAATCTGCCGACCCCGGGCCTCAGCGCCAACGTCCAGGGCCTGTCGTTGACCGTCGATTCGCGGGCCAGCACCGACCAGGACCAACCCGCCGGTACCCTGCAGGTGCGCTACGACTGGAACGACGACGGGGTGTTCGACACCGGTTGGGGGACCCCGGGAGTGGTGACCAGTCTGCTGCCGAGTGCCGGTCCGCGCTGGATCGGTATGCGGGTTCGCGACGCCAGCGGCACCGAGACGGCGGTCCGCCGGCAGGTGAACGCCGGTCAGGTGCTGAGCCCGACGCCCGGCGTGGTGCTTGCCTCGCAGGGCACCGCGGTCGACCTGCGGCTGGATGCAGGACCGGCCGCCGCGGGCCAGCGCTACGCGATCCTCGGCTCGCTGTCCGGTAACTCGCCGGCGACGCCGTGGCAGCCGGGCTTCGACCTGCCGCTGGTGATCGACGGCTTCTCCGAGGCGGCGCTGTCGATCTCGAACTCGGCGGCGTTCACCAACGCACTCGGCACGCTCGATCCGCAGGGCGCAGCGGTGGCACGGATCCAGCTGCCGCCGCCGGTGTGGGCCGCGCTGCTGTTCCGCACCGTGACGTGGGCGGCGCTGGCTACCGATCCCGTGACTGGTCAGCCGGCTTTCGTGAGCAACCCGACGGCGTTCTTCGTGGTGCCGTGAGGATCAGCGCGCGGCCGGCTCGGGCACGGTGTCGACCAGCAGGTCGACCACCCGGTCGGCCAGCTCGCGGCGCACCGCGACGTGCCCGGAGTTCTCGCGCGTCGGGTGCACGCGGTTGGTGAGGAGCACGATCGACACGTCGGTCCGCGGGTCGCACCAGATCGAGGTGCCGGTGTAGCCGGTGTGGCCGAAGGCGCGCGCCGACAGCTTCGAGCCGCCCGAGCCGCCGGCGCGGAACGTGTCCCAGCCGATCGCGCGGGAGCTGCCGGCGACGACCTCGGCGGGGCGGGTCGCGGCGCGGGCGAGGGCGGGCGACAGCCAGCCGCGGCCGCCGCCGAGGAAGGCCTGGCCGAGGCGGGTCACATCGGCCGCGGTGGCGAACAGGCCGGCGTGGCCGGAGACCCCGCCCATCGCCGCGGCGTTCTCGTCGTGGGCGCGGCCGACCACCAGCGAGCCGTCGGGCCAGGCGCGGGCTTCGGTGGGCACGGCGTCGAGCGGCGAGGTGCCGCTGGCGAACTGCGCGCTCTGCATGCCGAGCGGTTCGAAGACCTCGGTGCCGGTGAGCGCGGCGAAGGGCTGCTGCCCGGCGTGCTCGGCGACCAGCATCGCGCACATCAGGCCGATGTCGCTGTACTTGGTCGCGGCGCCTGGAGCCGTGACGAGGGGCGTGCGCACCGCTGCGTGGAGTACCGCGTAGGCGCCGTGGTGGTCGCGGAAGAACCGCAGGAACGGCGGGAAGCCGGCGGTGTGGGTGAGCAGGTGCTGCGTGGTCACGCGCGGGTCGTCGAAGCCGGCGATGCGCGGAGCGATCGGCGCATCGAGGTCGAGGGCGCCGCGGTCGACGAGGCGGAGGATCGTCGGCGTGGTCGCGCAGACCTTGGTGAGCGAGGCCATGTCGAACAGCGCGTCGACCTGCATCGGACGGCTGATGGACCGGTAGGGACCGTCGGCCCAGGTGGTTCTGCCGGCGGCGACCTCGGCGACCACGACGCCGCGGCGCGCGATGGTGGCGACGGCGCCGGGGAAGGCGCGGTTCTCGATGCCGCGGGCGAGGACCTCGCGCAGCGCGTCGGGCAGGCGCGGGTCGAAACCCTGGGCCGCGGGGGTGGCACGGACCAGGTCCTTGGCTGGCGGGTACCACGACAGGCCGTCGCCGGCTGCGCACTGGCCCGGCACGGTGATCGGCATGCGGCCGGTGATCGCTGCCTTGCCGCTCAGTGCATCCGCCACCGCCGCGACCGTCGCCTCCGAGCCGTGGAAGATCTGCAGCAGGGCGCCGTCGGGGTGGACGTGGCCGACCGCGTAGGGATCGCCGAACAGCACGCCGACGTGGCGGGGGATCGCGGCGAGGCCGGCGAGCAGGGTGTCGAGGCCGGTCAGCGGGCGCCGCGCGCGGTCGGCGCGGTGGAACAGCAGGCTGACCAGCGCGGTGTCGTCGTCGCCGCGGACGCTGCGCGCGAGGTCGGCCGCCAGGCGACGCTGGTCCGCGGTTGAGGCATCGCTGCCGATCGCGTGCACCGCGACCTCGAGTCCGGCCTCGGCCAGCGCATCGCGGACCGGCGCGGCGGTCTCCGGCTCGGCGCTCGGTGCCAGCACCAGCAGCTCGACGCGGCGCAGCGGCTGCGGGCGACCGGAGTGGGCCAGCGGCACGAGGCCACGCGGGTCGCGCATCAGCGTGAGGCCGGCGCGGGCGATCTTCGCGGCGACCTCGCGGTGCGCGTCGCAGGCCACGATCTCGCGCCAGTCGTCGCGCGGCTTGCCGCCGGTCTCGTAGAGGCCGGTGCGCAGCTTGGCGCGCAGCACCCGCAGTGCGGCGTCGTCGACGCGTGCGGCCGGCACGGTACCGTCGCGCACCGCCTTCGCCACCGCGTCGATGGTGGCCTGAGGGTCTTTCGGCATCAGCAGGATGTCGGCGCCGGCGAGCAGTGCGGGCAGCGCCGGATCGGGCGCGTCGGGGTCTTCGTGGAGCGCGCCCATGTCGAGCGCGTCGGTGACGATCAGGCCGGCGAAGCCGAGTTCCTCGCGGAGCAGGCCGGTGAGGATCGCCGGCGACAGCGTCGCGGGCAGGTCGGCGGGGGTGCCGAGTCCAGGTACCGCGAGGTGGCCGGTCATGATCGACGACATGCCCGCCGCGATCGCCGCGCGGAACGGCACCAGCTCCACCGCGTCGAGACGCGCGCGGTCGCCGGGCACGGTCGGCAGCGCCAGGTGCGAGTCGGTGTCGACATCGCCGTGGCCGGGGAAGTGCTTGCCGGTCGACAGCACGCCGGTCGCCTCGCAGCCGCGGACGAACGCCGCGCCGAGCCGTGCCACGGCCTGCGGGTCTTCGCCCAGCGAGCGCACGTTGATGATCGGGTTGGCGGGGTTGACGTTCACGTCGAGGACGGGCGCGAAGCTCCACTGGAAGCCCAATGCGCGGCACTCCAGCCCGGTGATCCGACCCGCGGCCTCGGACAGCTCCGACGAGCCGGTCGCACCCCAGAGCATCGGCTTGCCGAGGTCGGTGGCGCCCTGCAGGCGGAACGACAGGCCGCCCTCGAAGTCGCCGGCCATCAGCAGGGGGACCTTCGCGCGGCCCTGCAGGTCGGTGACCACCTTCGCCGCGGTCTCGACGTCGCCCAGCGACAGGATCACGCCGCCGATCTCCTGGTCCTCGACCCACCGGCGCAGCTCGTCGCGCCGCGGGTAGGCGGCGTCGTCGCGGGTCAGGCTCCAGCACATGATGAGCTGGGCGATGCGTTGCTCGAGGGTGAGGTCGGCGAGGAGGGATTCGGCGGTGCGCTGCTGCGCGGGTGCCGGGCTCGCCAGGGCGGCGAGGAGGAGGGGGAGGACGGCGAGGAGGGTCCGACGCATGGCCAGACGATCGCGTGTCGCGGGGCGCGGGGGAAGTACGGAGCGAGGGGGAGTCGGACCGCGCAGGTGCGCAGGTCCGCGCTGCCTCCTCCCGCAAGCGAAGGGGCGTGACTCGCTGCGCTCGCCTCGTCCCCGGGCAGTCGGTCGCGCTGACGGTGTCGTTCGGGTCGACCTCCGGCAGGAGTCGATCACAGCGCGGCGCCGAGCGCAGCCAGCAGACGGTCGATGTGCTCGTCGGTGTGGCTGGCGAAGACCGCGATGCGCAGCGCGCCGGCGGGGCCGAGGCCGGAGTAGCTGGCGAAGTGGGGGACCAGCAGGCCGGCGGCGCGGAGGCGCTCGGCGAGGCCGCTCATGGCGGGCGCGTCGCGGTGGGTGAAGCTGACCTGTGGGGTGGGGGCGCTGGGGTCGACGTCGAGGCCCAGGGCGTGCAGGCCCGAACGGAGGCGTTGTGCGTTGCTGCGCAGGCGGTCGCGGAGTGCGGGTTCGGCCTGGGCGATGCGCAGGGCCGCGGCGGCGGCGGCGGCGACCGGGATCGGCGGCGCGCTCGCGCCCTCGAACCAGTGGGAGGCGCGGCGGGCGGCGTCGACGTCCGCGGCGCTGCCGGCGATCACACCGCCGAAGCCGCCGAGGGCCTTGCTCAGGGTCGCTGCGAGGAGCACGCGGGGAGCCGCGCCTTCGGTCGGCAGCCAGAGCCCGTGGTGCTCGAGCGCGCCGCGGCCGTGGGCACCGAGGACGCCGAGGCCGTGGGCGTCGTCGACCAACAGCACGGCACCCGGTCGGTCCCGGAGCAGGTCGGCATAGGCGGCGAGGGGCGCGATCGCGCCGCTCATCGGGAACACGCCGTCGGTGGCGACGAGCACGCGGGTGCCGGCTGCCGCGTGCGTTCCGAGGGCCGCCGCCAACGAGTGCGCGTCGCGATGCGCGAACGCGTGGTCCGGTACGCCGAGGCGCTGGATCGCCTCGCGCACCGCGTAGTGGGCGTGCTCGTCGTGGAATGCGACGTCGACCGAGCCGCGCAGCATGGCGGCCCATACCGACGCCGACGCCCAGCCAGTCGCCAGGTGGAACGCCGCCTCCACCCCGAGGAACCGCGCCGCCTCGCGTTCGCAGTCGAACAGCTCCGGCGTCTCACCGAACCCGCTGCGCGAGGTCGCCGCATGCAGGCCGCCACGCTGCAGCGCGCGGGTCGCCGCCGCGATCGGCTCGGGCCGCGCGTGCAGGCCGAGGTAGCTCGTTCCGCCGAAGTAGACGAAGCGCTCACCGCCGATCGTCACCTCTGCGTCCGGCGGCCCGTCGAGCCGCGCCTCCCCTCCCTCGGGGGGGTTAACATCTCGACCCGGCCGAGTTGTTAACCCCCCCCTGGGCAGTGAGGGGGATGCTGGGGCGAGGCTGGGGCGGCGGGCGACGACCAGGGGCCGGCCGGCTGCGGGGCGGTCGTCGGGCGGGAGGCGGTCGAAGTGCAGGTCGTGGCCGTAGACCGGGCCGAGGACCGCGGGGCGCAGCACCTGTTCGGGCGTGCCGTCGGCGACCAGCCGGCCTTCGTGCAGCAGCACCAGCCGGTCACCGAACTGCGCGGCGAGGTTGAGATCGTGGGTGACCAGCACCACCGCGCGCGCATCGCAGGCGGCGCGGGCACAGAGCTCGAGGATGCGGATCTGGCCGGCGACGTCGAGCGAGGCGGTCGGCTCGTCGCAGAGCAGGATCTCGGGGGACTGCGCGAGGGCGCGGGCCACCAGCACGCGTTGGCGCTCGCCGCCGGACAGGGCCTGCACCGGGCGTTCGGACCAGGCGGCGGTGTCGGTGCGCTCGAGGGCTTCGGTGACGGCGCGGTGGTCGTCGGCAGTGAGACTGGCGAAGGCCCCCTGGCGCCAGGCGTAGCGGCCGCCCTCGACGAAGGTCCGCACGTCGACCGCCGGCCAGGCTTCGAGGTCCTGGGGCACGCGGGCGATGCGGCGGGCGAGGTCGCGGGGCGTCCGATCGACCAGCGACGTGCCGTCCAACGTGATCGTCCCGCTGTCGGGGCGGAGGAGTCCGGCACACAGGCGCAGCAGGGTGCTCTTGCCCGAGCCATTGGGACCGACCACGACCAGCACCTCGCGGACGCGGACTGCGAGGTCGATCGCGTCGACCGCGGCGGCGTCACTCTCCGGGTGGCGGTAGGAGACGCCGCGGAGCACCAACCGATCGCTCACCACGTGCGCGACCTCCGCAGGCCTGCGAGCAGGATCCACAGGAAGATCGGCCCGCCGATCAGCGACATCAGCACGCCGGGATGCAGGGGTCGGTCGCCGGTCACCAGCACCTGGGCGAGATCACAGGCGAGCAGGAACACCGCGCCGGCCAGCACCGACAGCGGCAGCACCGCGCGGTGGCCGCTGCCGACCAGGGCGCGGACCATGTGCGGGATCACCAGGCCGACGAAGCCGATCTGGCCGGCCGAGGCGACGGCGCTCGCGGTGGCGACCGCGGCGGCGAACAACACCAGGATGCGGGTGCGGTGGGTGGCGACGCCGAGGGCGCGGGCGTCATCCTCACCGCTGGCCAGCAGATCGAGTTCGGTGGCGACCAGTGGGATCACCGGGACGGTCAGCAGGAGACCCAATCCAACCAGGCCGGCGTGCCAGGCCTGCCGCGAGTAGAGGGTGCCGAAGGTCCACGACTGCAGGGCGGACATCGCGGCGTTGTCGCCGAGGACGAGGTCCTGCAGCGCGGACAGCAGGCCCGCGATCAGCGTGTTGATCGCGACGCCGACCAGCAGCAGCGTCGCCACGGAAGGGCGTGGCCCGCGCAGGCCGAGCAGCACCACGACGCCGGACACGCCGAGCGCGCCGGCCAGCGCAGCCAGGGTGACGAGCCAGGGTCCGGAATCCCCGAGACCCCACAGTGCCCAGTGCGCGTGGCCGCTCAGGGCCAGCATCGCGACGAACGCGCCGAGGTTGGCGCCGGCGGTGACGCCGATCAGGGACGGGGAGGCCAGCCCGTTGCGGAACAGGCCCTGCAGCAGCGCTCCGGCGAGTGCCAGGAGTGCGCCGACGCCCGCGGCGGTGAGCGTGCGCCACAGACGCATCTCCAGGGCGTCCTGACTGTGGTCCTGGGGTGCGCCAGGCTCGATGGGGACATCTGCGCCCAACGGATCTGCCAGCCCCAGCATCGCGCCCAGACCGCGGAGCACCTCTCCGAGATCGAAGCTGCCCCAGAGGTCCGAGCTGTGAGCCAACTGCAGCAGGAACAACGCGACCAACCCGGCAGCGAGCAACCCCGCCGCGAAGCGCGGCGGCAGTCGAGGGTGGCTGGCTCCGAGTCCGGTGGTCATCGAGAGGGGGGCGGTCGCGGGCCGATCATCTTGCCGCGGACCCGCAGTCGAAGCCCGAGCCGGGTCGACCCCGAGTCTCAATCGAGTCGGACGGCGAGCTGCTCGGCGGCGGTCACGATCTCGTGCGAGGTCGTCGAGAACAGCCACGGGTGGATCGCGACGATCCGGTCGTTCCGCCGGGCGCGCAGGCGGGCGAGGCGTGGGTCGCGCTGGACGGAACTCTGCGAAAGGCCGTCCTCCTCGCCGAAGGCCGCGGGAACCAGCAGCCACTCCGGATCGAGCGCCAGCAGGTCTTCGAGCGGCAGGCGGCGGGCTCCTTCGCGGCCGACCGCCGCGACTGCGTTCTCGAAGCCGGCGAGCTCGATCGCCGCGTGGATCAGGGTCCCCGAGCCCATGGTCCAGCCCTCCTCGCCGAGTCGGGAGTAGGCGACGAGCGAAGGCCGGTGTTCGCGGGACGCGGCTCGGGTCCGCAGCGCGGCGATCCGCGCATCGAGGTCCTGCCGGAGTTCTGCGGCACGCTCCTCAGTGTCGAACAGACGGCCGAGCAGCGTCAGCCGTGGGCCGAGTTCGTCGATCGTCGTGGGGTCGGCGAGTTTGACCACCTGGATCCCGAGACCGCGCAGCACGTGCACGGTCTCGAGCTGGCTGAACGGGCTGCACAGCACCAGGTCCGGCGAGTAGGCGAGGATGGTCTCGGCGTCGAAGTGGCGGAACGTGGGCCGGCCGGCCCAGATCTCGGGATGCGCCGCCAGCGACGACCAGGTCCGCGCCTGGTCGCAGAGCGCGACGATGCGGTCGGTGGCGAGCAGCTCGAGGGAGGCGTCGACCAGTGCTGTGTTGGCGACCACCACCCGCCGCGGACGGTCGGCGAGCTCGACCTCGCTGCCGTCGGGCAGGGCCACCGTCCGCGGAAAGCCGGCCGCGGGTGGGGCAGCACCCGGTCGGGGCGTGGGCGGCGAGCGGTCCCGGCAGCCAGCCAGTCCTGCGCACAGCGCGAGCAGGACCGTGCAGACCCAGCGCGCTGCCGCGGGGCGGATGCTGCGGGATTCGGGCTGGAGGCTGATCATGTCTCGCTCGCCGTACGTGCAGAAGCCGCGCGGTCCCTCCGGGACGCGCGGCTTCAGGACTGCTCGGGACGCGGCTTGCGCCAGCGAGCTACGTCACCACGACGCCTTCCGCACGCCCGGGATCTGCGCAAGGTTCGCGAGCTCGCGGAACTTGACGCGGCAGACGCCGAACTTGCGGAGGTAGGCGCGGGAGCGACCGGTGATCAGGCAGCGGTTGCGGACCCGCGTCGCGCTGCTGTCACGCGGTAGCTTCAGGAGCTTGCGCTGCGCTTCTTCCCGCTCCTCGAACGGGAGGTCGTAGTTCTTCATGATGTCGAGCAGCTTCTGGCGCTTGGCGCCGTGCTGCTCGACGAGGCGCCGACGGCGCACGTCCTTGGTCTTCGCGGAGGTCTTGGCCATACCGTTCTGCGGCTGCAGGAGGGGCGAGGAGGATAGCGAGGTCGGGCGCCGGGCGCGAGCGGGGTCGGAGCTTTTTCCGCTCATACGCCGGATCGTTCCTGCTGGCCGGTCAGCGGTCGACGAACATTCCCACCCCCGACTCGCCGGTCCGGTCCTCGAAGGTGTCGGTCTTGCGCCGCGTCACGGTCCGGTCGTCGCCCGGGGCGGGATCTCCTGCAGCCCGCCTGTAGGAGTCTTCCGTCCCCCCGAGGTCGGCGAACAGGGCCACCGAGCGGGTGCGGTTGCGCAGATCGGTCGGGTGGCCGCAGGTGCCGAAGGACAGGCCGCTGCCGGCGCCGTCGTAGTGGTCGGTCCCGCCGCAGTCGATCAGTGCGGCGAACGAGGTGATGGTCGCCGAGCCGAGGGTGATGCCGCCGCCCTCGTAGCGGTCGTCACCAGCGGCATCGACCAGGATCGAGACCGTGTGGTCCCAGTTGCCGGCGAGGCTGGCGGTGTGCGGATTGGTGCGGATGTCGTCGCCGGCGTCGTCGAGGACGATGCCGACCGCCTGGTGTGCGCCGGTCGCGATGCCGTAGCGGGAGCCCTCGACGGTGTCGTTCCCGGCCCGGTCACGGACGATCCCGGTGCCGAGGAAGTAGCCGACCCCGTAGCCGAACTCGCCGACCAGGCACTCGTCGTCGCCACCGCCGTCGACCAGGATCCCGAATCCGCCGGCGACGTGGTGCGCGGTCGCCGTCAGCGTGCGCAGGCCCACCGCCGCACCCTGGCTGAAGCCCTGGAACTCGCCAGCGGTGCCGTAGCTGGAGGGATACCGGCCGGTCGCCTCGTAGCGGTCCGCGCCCTGCCGGTCGCACAGGACGCCCATCGCCCACGGTCCGCCGAAGCCCTGCGCATACATTCGGCCGAGGTAGGAATCGCGACCGTCGAGGTCGAGGAGCGCCGCGTAGCCGCAGACCGCGGCGCCCTGGACGCAGGCGTCGGCCTCGTAGCGGTCGTCGCCCTCGACGTCGAGCAGGAGGCCGATTCCGCACAGCGCCGCACCCTGCGCCAGCCGACCCGCGGTGTAGCGATCGTCGCCGCGCAGGTCGACCAACAGCGCAGCACCCAGCATCCCGGCGGCCTGCGCGCCGAGCTGATCCTCGCCCGTCTCGTAGACGTCGTCGCCCCACAGGTCCACCAGCACGCTCACCGGGCGCTCGGGGCCGGTCACACAGCAGGCACCGCGGTAGACGTCGTCGCCGCCGGTGTCGAGCAGCAGCATCGCGTCGACGTCGGGCCAGACGTTGTCACCCGGGCCGCCGACCACCAGCTTGCCGAAGGGGGTCTCCCGCACCGCCAGCACCCGGCCCTCGACGCCCGGAATGCCGTGCTCGGTCAGCGCCGGCGCGCGCCGCGCGGCCTTCTTCAGTGGCTCCCAGAACTCCGCCCGGGTCAGCGGCATCAGCCACGCCGCCGCGCGCAGCAGCGCCGCGTGGTCGACCCGCGCGGCGCCGTCCTGCCAGGTCGCGGTGTGGGCCTCGCCCTTGGTGACGTAGACCGTGGCGACGAACTCGTTCAGCAACGCGCGCAGCCGCTCCGCCAGCGCTGCCCGCTCGTCGGGCGGGATCTCGCGGAGCGCGTAGTCGACCTCGGCGGCGGCTTCGGCGCACAGCCGCTCGGCGAGATCGAGCCGGGTGGTGAAGACGTCCTCGACGGCCTCGGCTTCGCGCAGGATCTCGGTCGCGAGCGGCGCGCCGAGGCTCGGGTCCGGTGCGTCGCGGTCGAGGAGTTCGGCGCCGAGCCGCCACAGCTCGAAGGGCGCCGCGGGCGCGGCGTCGACGGCGGCGAGGATCCGGTCGGTCCAAGCGACCGCGTGGCCGGCGGCCGCCAGGGGATCGGCGAGCAGGGCGCTGGTCGCCTCCGGAGTGCCGTCGGCCCGGTAGAGCCGGCCGCATTCGCCGAGACGCTGGCGCAGCGCGTCGTAGGCTTCGGTGACCCCATGGGCGTCGAACAGCTCGCGGAGCGGTGCGGGGTCGGGCCAGGCGGTGGTGGCCGGCGTGGTGGGGGTCTGCGCGTTGCCGGTCATCCCCGTCGCCGCGGCGAGGACGATGCCGAGCAGGCCGGTCGGGACGTGACGCATCAACCTGCCGCCTCCCGCGTCGCTGCCAGCATCCTGGCGGCGCGCTCGCGCACTGCCTCGAACCGACCCGCAGCGAGATCGTCGGCCGCGAACAGATCGTTGACCCAGCCGACGCCGAACGCGCCGGCCGCGAAGTAGTCCTTCACGTTGGCGAGCGTCACCCCGGAGGTCGGGAACACGCGGAGGAACGGCATCGGTCCGCGGCAGGCGCGGAGGAACGCCGGTCCGTCGGGTGGTCCGGGGAACAGCTTGAGGACCTGCGCGCCGGCCCGCCACGCGCGCAGCATCTCGTTCGGCGTGAACACGCCGGGGACCATCAGGGCACCGGCGTCGACCGCGTAGCGGATCACCTCGTCGTCGGCGACCGGCGAGACCAGGAAGCGGGCGCCGGCGTCGAGCGCGCGGCGCGCGTCGGCGACCGTCAGCACCGTCCCGGCACCGACGGTGAGCCCATCGGTTGCCGCGAAGTCCGCGACGTGACGCAGCGCGTCGGGACAGGTCAGCGTGAACTCGACGATCCGGAAGCCGGCGTCGACCGCGGCCTGCATCGCGGGGGCGACGGCGTCGGCGTGGGGGGTGCGCAGGATCGCCGAGCAGCGTTCGGCGGCGAAGGTCTCGAGCAGGGGGTGGACGGGGGCATCGGCCATGCCAGCAGCGTAGCCCGCCCACGCCCCGCGCCGATCAGCCGTCCTTTTGCTGCGGCACCGCGCGGATCCGCACGCCTTCGACGTCGGCGCCGTCGACCCGCACCCTTCGGTCGCCGACCAGTTGCCCGCCGAAGTCCGCGTCGCGGAGGTTGTGGTAGATCAGCAGCTCGTACTCGCCACTCGACAGACCTTCCGCCTCGAAGGTCCCGTCCTCGTTGTCGACCTGGATCCAGTTGCCGTCGTTGTCGTCGCCGCCCACCGGCCGGAACCGGATCGACAGCCAGCGCGGCTTCTGCTCGCCGAAGATCGACAGGTCGAGGGTGCCACGGGCCGTGTAGACCCGGTCGAGCTGGATCTGCAGGTTGCGGACCCCGAAGCCGTCGGTGGCCTGCACGTCGGCGAGCTGCCCGCGGCCGACCTCGTCGTTCTGCGCCTCCAGCGAGTAGACGCCGCAGGGCACCTGCTCGAACACGAAGCGGCCGTTGGCGTCGGTCTCCTCGCGGAACCACACATTGCTCTGCGAGGTCGAGCCGTCGGCGGCCTGCTGCTCGATGCGGCCATTGGCGCTGACCTGGACGTTCTCCGCTGGCCTGCCGTCGGGCGCGTAGACCACGCCTTCGATCCGCGAGATCGTGACCTGGACGTCGAGGATCCGGTCCTCGCCCTCCTTGATCTCGTAGTTGCCCGACCAGAGCTGCTGGCCCATCCGCCGCATCTCGAGGAAGTTGCCACTCGGCTTCTGCATGAGCTGCAGGCGCAGGTTGCCGACCGCGACGGGACCGAGGTCGAACTGACCGGCCGCGTCGATCTCGGCCGAGATCCGCCGGCCTTGGCCCCAACCGCTCAGCAGGTAGCCCGTGGCCGGTCGCCCGTCGACCATCACCGAGCCGCTGACCATCGCCGACGGTCCGGTCACCATCTTGCCGGCGAGCGCGTCGAGGGTGATCTGCGCGGTCTGGCCCGGCGTGACCTCGACGTCCTGCTCGTCGGTCTCGCCCTGCATGAACATCATCATGCCGAAGTCCATCGCCTTGCCTGGCGAGGTCAGCACGTCGACCGAGCGGACCACCTGCAGCCGGTAGGAGCCGGGCGGCAACCCGACGATCCGGAACGAACCGTCCAGCCCGGGCGCGGTGAGCTGCGGCAGATCCGGCATCGCGCCGCGGCCGCGGTTGCCGCCGCGCGGCATGCACACCAGCATCCACTTGCCCGGCGTCGGCTGCGCGCCGCCTTCGAGCAGGTTGCCCTGGATCGAACCGACCTGCGTGAACTGCAGCGACAGCGGGCCCGGCGCGGGGATGGTGGTCTCGCCGTGCGCATTGCCGAACGCCGGGTGCGCGGCGGTGACCCGGACGTTCTCGGCGCGGATGCCACCGACCTTCACGCGGCCGGTCTCGCCGGTCACACCGGCGCGGATCGGCGCATCGGGGAAGCCCTCGCCGCGGGCCTCGACGAACACCTCGGCACCGCGCACCGGGGCGCCGGCGAAGTCGAGGGCGATGACCTCGAAGGTCTGTTCACCCGGCAAGGTGACCGTCACCTCGGTGTCGGCGTCGAGGGTCACGCTCACGGCGTCCACCGCGTGTCCCTCCGCGCCGACGAGCAGCGTGTATTCGCCCTTCGGCAGGCCGGTGATCCGGTGCAGGTCGGCCTCCTTCGCATCGTGCTCGACCCGCTCGCCGAGCGTTACCGGCTGATTCATCCCGAACATCGCCATCTCGATCGAGCCTCGGTTCTTGCGGCCGGCGGTGACCTGGAAGCGCGGGTCGGCGACCGGCTCGCCCTCGGCATCCCTGACCCGCACGCTCAGGATGTGCTCGGTCGGCAGCGCGATGACGATCTCGTCGACGCCGTCGAGCGGACCGACCAGCTTCCAGGGCTCGCCGCGGTCGCGGCGCGCCGCCGCGTAGACCTCGCCGGGCGGGAAGCCGCCGAGCTCGAACTCGCCCTTCGCGTCGGTCGGAGCCGTGAACGACGCGAAGTGCACCGGCGCCTGGTTGAAGCGGGTCTTCGGCGCGACTGCGACCTGGGCGCCCTCGATCGGCTTGCCGTCCTCGTCCTTCACGGTGCCCCAGACCACCTCGCCCTCGCGCATCCGGATCTCGCCGAGGTCCTCCTCCTCGCCGGCGCTCACGTCGACGCGCCCCTTGATCCAGCTCAACAGCCCGGTCGACGTCACCGCCACCAGGTTGCCACCGGGGACCACGCCGGTGAGCCGGAACGTGCCGTCGTCGAGGGTGCGCGTGGTGGGGATCGGCAGTTCGTCGAAGCGCTTCGCCGCCCAGGCCGGGAAGGTCAGCACCATCTCGGTCTCGTTCTGCTTGACGATCAGGGCGCCGTTCGGATCGAAGCGCTCGACCGGGACCATGCTGAGGAGCTCTCCCGGCAGGTCGACTGCGCGGACCAGGGCGCCCGCGACCGGCTCGTCGGCGTCGTCGACCACGCGACCCACCAGGATCCCGGCGTCCTGCAGCACGATGTCGCCGAGGTCGACCATCTCCGCCGGCCCGGGGCAGCGCTCGATGATCTTGTTGGTCGGCGCGTCGCCGTCGAAGTCCGCGCGCAGCAGGAAGAACGCCCGCGGGAACACGCCCTGGACCGTGAAGCGGCCGTCGCCCCCGGTGCGGGTCTCGCCGGCGATCAGCTCGGGCTCGCGCACGCTCTCCTCCGCGAACGCGCCCGAGGCGGTGCGGAGGAAGGTGTCGGCGGCGAAGCGGTAGATCCGCACCAGGGAGTCGGCGACCGGCGCGCCGGCCGAGTCGACCACCCGGCCCTCGAAGCCCGCGAGTGCCGCGCGGACGCTGGGATCGAGATGTGCGTTGGGTGCCGAGGCCTCGACCACCTCGGTGCGGGTCCCGGAGTCGGCCGCCACCCGCTCTCCGTCCTCGTCGCCGGCGCGGCGCTCGGTGACCACTCGGGGACCCGTGTCCCCCTCGCCACGCGGCGCGACCGGTGGGGCTTCCCCGGTCGGCCAGAAGAAGAACGCGGCGATGCCTCCGAAGAGGAGCAAGAGGACGACGAGGACGAGCGGGCCTTGGCGTTGCATGACGGATGGGGCGCGGGGCGAGGCGCGGCTGCCAGAGGAGGGGGCCTCGCACAGCACCCTCCCGGCGCGGGCGGCCAGTGTAGCCGCCGGCCCCGGGGTCCTGTCGGTGGGCGCCGGGCCTAAGCTGTTTCCATGTCGGAGTTCCCGGATCGTGGTGTGGATGCGCGCGCGCTCGGCGATCCATCGCCGTGGTTCGCGTCCCACGTCGGCCTGTTGCCGCGCGCCGGGCGGGCCGTCGACGTGGCGAGCGGAGCCGGCCGCCACGCGCGCTGGCTCGCCGGTCTGGGTCTCGACGTGGTCGCCGTGGATCGGGACCGTGACGCCTTGGACCGCATCGGCAGCGGCACGCGGGGGTCGATCACGCCGCTGTGCGCCGACCTCGAGTCCGCGGGCTGGCCGTTCGGGTCGGATGCCCGATTCGCTGTCGTGTTGGTCAGTCGCTACCTCTGGCGGCCGCTGTTGCCGATCCTGGTCGCCGCGGTGGATCCGGCGGGGGGCGTGCTCTGCTACGAGACCTTCGCTGCCGGGAACGAGCGGTTCGGGCGGCCGCGCAACCCGGACTTCCTGCTGCGACCGGACGAGCTGCTCGAGGCCGTGCGCGGGCGCATGACGGTGCTCGACTACCAGCACGGCGTCGTGGGGTCGGGCCCGGAGCGCCGGGTGATGCAGCGGCTCGTCGCCTGGAAGCCCGGCGTACCGGGCGAGTTGCCACCCACGCCGGGATAGGCGGTGTCGCGGGCGCGGGGTTCGATCGGCGGCGTCGAGCGCGCACCGCTGGTTGCGCCGTCCCGCCGATGGGGCGATCATCCCTGCCGTTCCCACCTCCGCCGCCTTCTGCCCCACCGCACCGTGCACCGAGCCGATTCCGACTGCGTGACCGAAGGGATCCGCATCCGCGCCGCCGCCCAGCCGGTCCCCGAGGAGTCCGATCCCGACCGCCCGCTCTACGTGTTCGCCTACCGCGTCAGGATGGTGAACGAGGGCGACGAGCCGGCGCGGCTGGAGTCGCGTCACTGGGTAGTGCTCGATGCCAACGGCGAACGGCGCGACGTGCGCGGACCGGGCGTCGTCGGCCAGTTCCCCTACCTCGAGCCGGGCGAGAGCTACGAGTACACCAGCCGCTGTCCGATGGCCACGTCGTGGGGGACCATGGAGGGTTCCTACCGCTTCCGTCGGACCGACGGCTCGGCGTTCGACGTCGAGGTCGGACGCTTCTTCCTGGTCCACACCGCACCGACGATCGTCGAGCAGTTCAGTTCGTGAGCGGATCAGGAGCTGGCGTCGGGGGGGCCGGGGCGGTGCGTGGCCGCGACCCTCGCGAGTTCCCGCTGCGTCCGATCGGGGTCTTCCGTTCGCCCTACAAGGTGCACGTCGGCACCCCGCGTCAGCCGCGCGCCGAGACCGGCGACCGCGACCTGCCGGGCCGCGTCGAGATCGAGCACGGCCTGCAGAACCTGCTGCAGGATCTCGACGGCTTCTCGCACATCTGGATCGTCAGCTGGTTCAACTACGCCTACGGCTGGAACGACCTGGTGCGGCCGCCTCGCGACCAGCAGAAGCGTGGCCTGTTCGCGACCCGCGCGCCGCACCGGCCGAACCCGATCGGTATCTCGGTCGTGGAGCTCCTGAAGGTCGAGAAGCGGGTGTTGCACGTCGGCGCGCACGATCTGCTCGACGGCACGCCAGTGCTCGACGTGAAGCCCTACCTCGTCTACGCGGACTCGGTGCCGGACGCGCGGTGTGGGTGGGTCGATGCGCTCGGCGACGCGGCGGGCCCCGATCATCGGGACTGGCAGCGGAGCTGACGGGACTGGCAGCGCAGCAGAAGCGCTCGGCAAACTCTCCCCGCAGGCGACGCTGGACACAGCTTCGACATCTGTCGTAGTTTCTGTGACAGATGTCGAAGTCGCCCGCGCCAGTCCTGCAGCTCAGCGATGCCGAGTGGACCGTGATGGACGCGGTCTGGGCGCTCGACGGCGACGTGGTTCGCGCGCGCGAGGTGCTCGACGTCGTCGAGGCGTCGACCGGTTGGAGCTACTCCACGGTGAAGACGCTGCTCGGCCGTCTGGTCGAGAAGGGCGCGTTGACCGAGTCCAAGCGCGGCAACGTCAGCGTCTACGCGCCGAAGGTCACCCGCTCGCGGGCTCGCCGCTCGGCGCTCAGGGCCTTCGTCGACCGGGCTTTCGGCGGCACGGTCGGCTCGCTGATCCATCACCTGGTCGCCGAGGAGAAGCTGTCGCCGCGGCAGCGTGACGAGCTGCGGCGGCTGCTCGATGCGGACCGGGAGGCAGGCTCGTGAACGACTTGCTGCTCGGTGGCTTCACGTGGCTACTGCAGCGCGGCGTGGAGGTGCTGTGGTTGGCCGTCCCTGTGTGGCTGGTCGACCGGTCGTTCCGTCACCGTCTGTGGCCGGAGTTCCGCGAGTCGCTGTGGTGGGCCGTGGCCCTGACGTTGTGTCTGCCGTCCTGGGTGCCGGTCTGGTCGGGCCTCAGTCTCGAGTCGGTCGGAGTCGATGCGGGGTTGGCCGGCGCTTCCCGGAGCGTGGGCGCGAGTCTGCGGAGCGGGAACCTGTCCACGGCGGAGTTGCCGTCGCTGGGTGTGCTGCTGGCGTGGGTATGGATCGTCGGCGTCTTCCTCGGGCTGGTCCGGCTCGGTGTCGGGGCGTGGCGGGTTCGCAGCGCTCTCGCGTGGCGGGCCGAGCGGCCCGGCACCGAGCTGCGTGCTGCGCTGGCACGGGCAGCCGCGCGCGCCGGCCTGATGCGCGCGCCGCGGCTCAGGGTCGATCCCGGCGTGACGGGACCGTCGGTGGTCGGTGTGTTCCGGCCGTGCATCGTCGTGCCCAAGGAGTCGTCCGCGCGCGCGGCGCGCGACGCGTCGCTCGAGCTCGCCCTCCTGCACGAGTGCGTGCACCTGGCGCGTCGCGACCTGCTGCGCGGAGCCGCCTTCGAACTCGTCCGGTTGGTCCACTGGTTCCATCCGTTGGCCCACGCGTTGGCCCGAAGGGGACATGCGGCGCGCGAGTTGGCCTGCGACCGGCGGGTCGCCGAGCTGCTCGGAGCGGAGCGGGGGCGCTACCGCGAGACGGTCGCCGCCGCGGCCCGCGAACTGCTCGCCCGCCCGCCGCGGCGCGCGGCGCCGGGCGTCGCCTTCATCACTCCGGGCTCGATGATCGCCGAGCGGCTGCGCGCGCTGGGGCGCGAACTCCGCGTGCCGCGCGCGGTCCGCAAGATCACGGCGCTGTGCTGCGCCACCTGCGCGCTGTCGTGTTCGCTGTCGCTGGCTCGCGCGGTGCTGCCGACACCGATGCACGACAAGGCCCTGGAACTCCTGGAGACCGCCGACCAACCCGGCTGTCTGCAGCTCCGCTACGCGGTGCTCGGCGCGATGGCCGAGGCCGCCTCCTCCGCATCCGAAGATCTCCGAGAGTCGTCCCGATGAAGTCCGTCCTGCTCGTCTCCCTGCTCTGCGGCGCGGCCGCGCTGCCGTTCGCCTCGTCCGTGGTCCCCGCTGTCACCCCAGACCCGACTCCGGCCGTGCAGGATCCGGTCAAGCAGGACCCGCAGCCGTCCGCGCAGGACATGGCCGCGATGATGGCCAAGGCGGCGAAGTTCACCCAGCCAGGGCCCAACCACGAGTTCCTGAAGCGGTTCCTCGGCAAGTGGGACTGCGAGCTGAAGATGACCGGGATGCCTGGGGCCGGCGGGAAGATGGTCTCGACCGGCGAATGGCTGATCGAGGGTCGCGTGGTCCAGGTGCGCAGCGAGGGCAGCATGATGGGCATGCCGCACGAGGGCTTCCTGATGATGGGCTACGACAACTTCAAGCAGAGCTTCGTGACCACGATGACCTCGTCGATGGACACCGCGATGCTGCGCTCGGAGGGTGACCTGACCCGCGACCAGAAGACGCTGATCACCTACGGGACGCTCGACGAGTACCTGACCGGCGAGCACGACAAGATGGTGAAGTACGTCTGGCGGTTCGTGTCCGACGACGAGATCGTCCAGGAGGTCCACGATCTGCCGATCGGCGAGACCGGCACCAAGGTCCTGGAGCTGCGCTTCACGCGGCAGTGATCCACCAGCACTCGACTCCGCAGGAGGATCCGGGATGGCTCCGCATCTGAAGATCGACACCTACGTCGCCGCCAGGCCCGAGCGGGTGTTCGCACTCGCGACCGACTTCCCGAACGCGCCCGAGCGGGTGACCGGCATCACCGCGGTCGAGATGCTGACCGACGGACCCGTCGGCGTCGGCACGCGCTTCAAAGAGACCCGGAAATTGTTCGGCAAGGAGGCCTCGGAGACGATGGAGGTCACCGCGTTCGAGCCGCCCTTGCGCTACGTGCTGGAGGCGCGGAGTCACGGTTCGCACTACGTCTCGGAACTGCGCTGCGAGTCGGACGGCGACGGGACGCGGTTCTCGATGACCTTCGAGGCGACGCCGCTGACCTTCATGGCGAAGGTCATGAGCGTCTTGATGCGGCCGATGATCAAGATGATGGGCAAGGAGTGCCTGCGCGACCTCCAGGACATCGGCAAGGCGGCCGAGGCGGAGGCCGGAGCTGGGGACGCGACTTCGAGCTGACCCGGCTGGCGTTCGATCGCCCGGCGCGCGATGCTGCCGGGATGAACCGTCCCACCGAGGATCCCCGCGTCTGGATCGCCTTCGCCCACCCGCGCGAGGGGCGCGCGCTCGACGAGGAGCGTGGGCTGCGGATCCTGGAGCTCGGCGTCGGCAAAGTGGCGGCGGCGGTGAGTCTCTGCCACGCGCTCGACGCGGCGCGGCCGCTGCGGGTCGTGCTCGCGGGGATCTGCGGGGCCTATCCGGGTCGGCACGCCGGCGGTGAGCAGGTGCTCGAGGTCGGTGATGCCTGCGTGGTCCGCGAGAGCGTGTTCGGCGACGAGGGCCTGGAGGACGAGGACGGCTTCCACAGCCTCGCGGACCTGGACCTCGGCAGCGATGGCCCGTGGCCGACCGATCCCGCGACCGCGCAGGCGTTGGCCGACGAGTTCGGCCTGCCGCTGGTCCGTTGTGCGACCGTGAGCACCTGCTCCGGGCGCGACGCGCGGTCGGCGGCGGTGAGTTCGCGGACCCGGGCCGACGTCGAGACCATGGAGTCGGCGGCGGTGGCGCAGGTCTGCGCGCGCTTCGAGGTGCCGCTGACCGAGATCCGGGTGGTCAGCAACTACACCGGCGACCGCGAACACGCGGCCTGGAGCCTGGCCGAGGCCGCCGACCGGGCGCAGGACCTGGTGATGCAGGCGTGGCGTGCCGGTCTGCTCGGCGAGCGCGTGGAGCTGGAGGGGGCGTGAGCGGCGGCGGCCGGCGACGGCTCGACTTCGGCTTCTCGCCCTGCCCGAACGACACCTTCGCATTCCATGCCGCGGTGCATGGCGAGCTGCCGGAGTTGCGCGGACTGCAGCTGATTCCGCACCTCGCCGACATCGAGGAGCTGAACCGTCGCGCGGTCGGCGACGATCCGCTGCCCGTCACCAAGCTCAGCGTCGGCGCGTTGGCGCGGGTCTGCCATCGCTACGCGGTGTTGCCAGCCGGTGCGGCGCTGGGGCGGGGTGTCGGGCCCTTGGTGGTCGGGCGGCACGAGGTGCCGAATCGCGACGGCGTGCCGGCACTGCGTGGGCGGGTGGCGATCCCCGGAGTCGGCACCACCGCGTGGCTGCTGCTCCGCCTGCTGCTGCCGTGTGACGGCTTCGAGGCGGTGGAGCTGCGCTTCGATCGCATCCTGGGTGCCGTCGAACGCGGCGACGTCGACGCCGGGCTGATCATCCACGAGAGCCGCTTCACCTACGCGGACCACGGGCTGGAGAAGCTCTGCGACGTCGGTGAGCTTTGGGAGGCGCGGACCGGCTTGCCGCTGCCGCTCGGCCTGATCGCCGCGCGGCGCGACCTGGAGCCTGGCGTGCACCAGGCGCTGGGCCGAGCCCTGCGCGTGTCGGTCGAGCGGGCCTTCGCGGAGCCTGCCGCCTCGCGGGCCTGGGTGCGAGAGCACTCGCAGGAGATGAGCGACGCGGTCTGCGACCGGCACATCGCGCTCTACGTGAACGAGTTCTCGGTCGACCTCGGCGAGGAGGGGCGCGCCGCGCTCACCGAGCTGCTGGCGCGGGGGCGCGCGGCGGGTCTGCTCGCGGACGGTCCTGCGCCGTTCCGCGAGCGCTGACTTCGTTCACCGACTCGTTGCCTTCACCTGCCCGCCGACTTCACTTGCCGGCGAGCTTGTCGGCGAACTTCGCCGGATCGGCGTCGAACTTGGCCTTGCAGTTGTTGCAGCAGAAGGCCACGAGGTTGCCCTGGTACTCGGAGGTGGCGGCGGGATCGATCGGCTTGCCGGAGACCGGGCAGGTGGCGTTGATCGGCGCCTTGGCGACCTCGATGCCGAGCTTGGCGAGGAACGGCTTGGGATCGGCGTCGAACTTGGCCTTGCAGTTGTTGCAGCAGAAGGCCACGAGGTTGCCCTGGTACTCGGAGGTGGCGGCGGGATCGATCGGCTTGCCGGAGACCGGGCAGGTGGTGTTGATCGGCGCCTTGGCGACCTCGATACCGAGCTTGGCGAGGAACGGCTTGGGATCGGCGTCGAACTTGGCCTTGCAGTTGTTGCAGCAGAAGGCGACCCGCTGACCCTCGTAGATCGAGAAGGCGTTGGGGTCGATCGGCTTGCCGGAGACCGGGCACTCGGTGTTGATCGGTGCGGTGCCCTCGGCGACCGGTTCCGGGTCGTCGCCGCGGAGCATCGCCTCGGCGTCCTGGCCGCGGTCGATGCGCAGGCCGGGGAGCTGCTCGGCGAGCTTCGCCGCACCCTGGTCGGTGACCGCGGTCTGCCAGAGGTACAGCTTCGACAGCCGCTCCATGCCGTGGAGCGCGGCGAGGCCGGCATCGCTGACCTTGGTGCCGTAGAGATTCAGGTACTCGAGTTCGGCGAGCCCGGCGAGGTGCTTCAGGCCGGCGTCGCCGATGCCGGTGTTCGACAGGTCGAGACGGCGCAGGTGGGAGAGCTTCGCGAGCTGGGCGAGGCCTGCGTCGGTGACGCCGGTGCGCGCGAGGTCGAGCCAGACCAGCGCGGGCTCGGTGCCGTTCAGGGTCTCGAGTTCGGCGTCGCCGATCTTGGTGCCGAGCAGCGAGAAGTTGACCTCGATCGCCTGGGTGTTGGCGGCGATCCGCATCGCCAGCGCGTTGGTCTCGCGGACCTTGGCCAGCGCCTGCTCGATGGTCGCGTTCTGGGCGTCGCTGATCTCCGGCAGCGTGATGATCTCACGCTCCATCCGGCGCTTCTCGGCGGCCAGGATCGCCTCGTCGGCGCTGTCCGGCCAGTTGGCGCCCTGCTCGATCCAGCGGCGGATCAGCGCGATCTGCTCATCGGGCAGCTTGTCGCCGTCTTCCGGCATGATGTCCGGGTCGTCGGCGTCGAGGCTGATCCGCTCGTAGACCGGGCTGAAGTCCGGGTCCCCGGGGACGATCGACCAGAGATCCTCCTCGCCGGCGAAGACGTGCTGCTTCAGGTCGAGCCGCAGGTCGCCCTCCTGCTTCTTGGTGCCGTGGCACTTCACGCAGTGGTCCTGGAGGATCGGCTGGATCTGCGTGACGAAGTCGACGCGGTCCGCAGGAGCTTCTTCCTGGGCGAAGGCGCCGGCGGTGGGGAGGACGCTCGCGGCGAGCGCGAGGAGCGGGAGGATGCGCATGGGGCTGTCCGGGAGGGGCTGAACGGTCAGATGATCGCAGCCCGGGCCCGCGTCGTAAACCTCGGCCACCACGTCCCCGACTTTTACAACCGGTGCCTGGCACGCGTTGTAAAAGTCGCGGCAGCGGGCCTCAGACCGCGCGGCCCAGGATCCGCACCTGGAAGCCCATCTCCTGGCTCAGCGCCACCATCTCGCCGAACACGTCGCCGTAGGCCACCGCGACGTGGTTGGACAGGTAGTGGGCCATCAGCGTGTCGCGGGAGATCCCCATGTCGGCGGCCATGAACGGCCACTCGCGGGTGGTGCCGTTCCACCAGGCGTCGCGGACGTCCGGCGGCAGCTTCACCACCTCGCCGCGGCCGACGTCCATCCACAGCTTGCCGCCCTTCAAGTAGGCCCGCGCCCAGGTCATCTCGCCGGGCAGGCTCTCGCCGGCGAACGAGCCGCCCGGGGTCGGGAAGTACAGCTTCGGCTGCCGGTAGCTGTGCGCGCCCTGCAGGGTCTCGGGGTCGTGGTTGAAGGCGTAGGCGCCGCAGGAGCCCGAGTTCAGCAGGACCCACAGGAACCTCCCGTCGTGCTCGGCACCCCAGCGGACGTCGTGGAACATCACCGCCTGGTGCAGGCCCTTGGCCTTCAACAGCCGCTTCAACATCTCCATCGGTACCGCGTTGCCCTGGTCGGCCTCGGTCGCGGTGGCCACCGTGTCGCCGTTGGTCTCCGGCCGACATGCGGAGTTGAACAGGCCCTCGGCGAGGTCGCTCGGCGGGCGCAGCGGGATGAGTCCGAGCTGGTACTGCCAGCCCAGGCAGTCGGCGCGGTACTCCTCGAGCAGGTCCTTCACCACCAGGTAGTCGCGGAGCTGCTCCTTGGTCGACTCCTCGGTGAAGTCGTCCGCGCCGTTCTCGCCCCAGTGGAACGTCACACCCTTGTCGACCACGAAGCGGAACGCGTCGTCGATGCGCGATTGCGGGATGTCCTTGCCGCGCGCCACGATCCAGGCCTGGTCGATCTTGTGCTCCGAGAAGCCGTGCGGGGCGAGCAGCCGCGGGCCGAAGTAGCCGTTGGTCATGCCCATCGAGGTGTCGCCGAGCATGAGCAGCAGGGCCCGGCGGTCCGCGAAGCTCTGCGCCACCTGGCGCGCGCGGGCCAGCGCGTCGGCGGAGACGCTGGCGGAGTAGTGGACCTCGGCGTCGTCCCAGACCACCTGGCCGCGTGAGCACCACTGCTCGAGCCGCTGCATGAACGCGTCGTCGGCGGTCCAGTCGGGCGCATCGGTCCACAGCCGCGAGAACGGCCGGTCGACCAGTTCCAGGCACGCGCCGGTGTTCAACAGCCCGACCAGCCCCGGCCACTGTCCGGAGAAGTTGCTCGCCAGCAGCAGCGGGTTGTCCTTGCCCACCACGCCCTCGGTCGTGTGCGGGCCGTAGAACCAGTGCACGCAGATGCCGACCAGCGGGTCGTCGAGGTGGCCGAGCTTCTCGATCGACTCGTGCGGCTTCGACAGGAAGCCCTCCACGCGGTAGGGCCGATGCCCGAGCTTCTGGAGCGCCCGCTCCATCTGCCCGGTCGCCTCCTCCGCGTTCGGCAGGGCCAGTTCGTTGGGGACCGCCCGGGCGTCGCCGGGCCAGAACAGTGCGATGCGCTGAGCCATGGGGTGGGTCGAACTTGTACACCCGGTGCCAGGCACCCGCTGTACAAGTTGCCGGATGCGCAGCGTGGGAAGCAGACCGGTGCGGTTGATGGCGATGATGGGCTCGTTGCTCGTGGCCGGGGGTTCGGTCGGTCAGGAGCGCCCGGCGGCGATCTCGGAGGGCGTCGTCACCGGCCGCGTGCTCGGTCCACTCGGCGAGCCGGTCCCGGCGTGTCGGGTCGAGTTCCTGGAGTTCTTGGATGGTGCCTGGTCCGACGTGGTGCGCGGTGAGCAGCTCACCGACGCGGAGGGGTTCTTCGTCCAGCGTCTGCCGGTCGACGCGGGCTCCCTGCTCGCGCGGGTCCGGATGCCCGGCCGCACGCTCGCGCTCGGTCTCGTCCATGTGACCGCGGCCCGCCCCCGCAGCCACCTCGACCTGCGCCTCTGGGAAGCTCGCGACGTGCGCGGTCGTGTGGTCGACCCCGAGGGCCGTCCCGTTGCCGGCTGCGAGGTGATCGCGGTATGCGATGCCGCGCGCAGTCTGCCCAGGCCCATGGCCGAGGCCACGACCGCCGACGATGGCTGCTTCACGCTGGAGAGCGTGGCGCTCGGGCCCGCAACCGTGCGCGCGTGGAGCCGCGAACACGGATTCGGCGAGTGCAGGATCGAGGCGGGGGAGGACACGGCACCCGTGATCCGGCCCACGCGCGAAGGCGGCGTGGGGATGGTCCTCGGCGTGGTCGGCCTCCCCCGAGAGGTCGTGGCGGTTCTCGACGTGTCTGCAAACGAGGGCCGTCGCCCGCGCAGCATGCCGCGCGCGCTGACCCGCGCCGAGGTTCGTGTCGGTCACAACTGGCAGCGCGACTGCCTCCCGGATCTGTCCTACACCGTGCGCCCGTTCGCTGCGGGCTACGTGTTCGAGCCTCCGGAGGCGCAGCGCGCCGCCGGCCACGCGCCGCATGTGGCCGCGTTCCGAGCGCGTCGGATCGGTGCCGATTCGGATGCCGCTGCCGGCCAGGTCTCCGGTCGCCTGGTCGACGACCGCGGCGAGCCGTTGGCAGGCGAGATGCTGGTCTGTCGCGCCCGGGAGGGCAGCGGTGGGGAGACGACCGCGCGCACCGACGCCGAGGGCCGCTTCGCGATGCCCGCGCCGGCGGCGGATGGCGTGCGTTGCGTCCTGTTCCTGCGCGACTCGCAGCACGTCGTCCGACAGGAGAAGCGCGACGGCCATCTCGGATCGTGGGATGCCCGCTTCCTACGAACCCACGAGTTCCGGCTCGGCTCCTCCGACCCCCTGGTGGTCCATGCCGCGCCGGGCGCGCGCGTCGAGGGTCGGGTGGTCGACGAGGACGGGCGGCCGCGACCCTGGACCCGCGTCGATCTCGAGTCCTCCGCGGAGAATCGCTCGCCGCGGTGGGCGAGCTTCCAGGACACCCTCACCGACCGCGAGGGGCGTTTCGTGTTCCGCACCGTGCACCCCACCGGTGACCCGCTCCGAGTCGCCGTCGGTCAGGGGCCGACCGAAGCCGGTGTGTCCGAGGCGCTGTCGCTGACCGCATTCGGCGAACGCGTCACGGGGCTCGTCGTGCGGGTACCCGCGACGGGCTCGGTCGCTGGCCGCGTGGTGGACGGCGACGGGGTCGGCCGACCCGGTGCGCGGCTCTGGCTGCGTTCGGGCCCGCGCACCGTCGCGGGTCACCGCGAACGATCGAGTTCCCTGGTCGAGGCCTTCACCGACCGGGACGGACGATTCGTCTTCGTCGAAGTGCCGCCTGGACCCCACATCGTGCAGGTCTTCGGTCTCGACGAAGCGGCGGTCGTCGAGTCCGAGACCCTGGACGTTCCGCCCGGCAAGCGCATCGAGTGCACCCTGGAGTGGAAGTGATCGTACACCTGGTGCCATACACCCGGTGCCCGGCACCCGCTGTACAAGTTGCCGGATGCGCAGCGTGGCGAGCAGACTGGGGCGGCTCCTGGCGGTCTTCGGCGCTTTGGTCGCAGCCGAGATCGCGGTTGGTCAGGAGCGACCGGAGACGCCTTCAGAGGGCGTCGTGTCCGGCCGCGTCCTCGGTCCGCTCGGCGAGCCGATCCCGGCGTGTCGGGTCGAACTGCGGGAGTCACGCTCCGTCGGGATCGCCGACGCGCAGACCCTGACCGACGGCGAAGGGCTGTTCGTGCTCCGCGCGCCGATCCGCGACCGGGCGAGTCTGGTGCGCGCGGTTACGCCCGGTCTGGCGACGGCCAGCACCGCGGTCGTCCTGTCGGCGGCGGAGCCCATGGCGTACGTCGAGCTACGACTCTGGGACGCCGGTCGGGTCCGAGGTCGGGTCGTGGATCGCGGTGGTCAGCCGGTTCCTGGTGCCGAGATCGCGGCGGGTCGCGATGTGGCGGCGGTACGCAGCGACGCGGAGGGCGGCTTCGTGATCGAGGACGTCGCGCTCGGCCCGGTCGAAATCGCCGCGTGGCGGGACGGCTTCGCGTGCGCCGTCGAGTCGCTCTGGCTAGACGACGAGACGACCGTCGAACTGGTGCTCGCGCCGGCCGCCGACGGCATGCAGCTCGAAGTGGGGGTGGTTGGACTGCCGGAAGGCGTGGTGGCGCGCTTTCGATTGCGGGCGGTCGAGGGGGTCGGGCATCCGCAGCTGCCCGCGTCGCTGGTGGAGGGGGCTGCCGAGACCGGTCGGTCCTGGCGACGCAGTGGCCTGCCCGCCTACCGCTACGAGATCCGACCGGCTGCGGACGGCTACGTGATGGAGCCAGCGATGGCCGCGCGGGGTCCGGCGGGGGCCTCGCACGTCGCCGTGTTCCGGGCGCGGAAGCTGGACGCGGCCACCCCGGCGCCCGGCGTCCGCGTCGGCGGGCAGATCGTCGGGCTCGATGGCGCGGGCCTCGCCGACGTGGAGTTCGAGTGCCGTGACCCGGCGAGCGGCCCGGGCCGTCACCCGCACCGATCGCCACGGCGCGTTCGAGTTCGTCGGTCATTGGCCCGCCGGCGATGCCTGTGCAGTGACGGTGGCGCCCGAGCCCGGGCAGGTCGGCAGCTCCTCACCGTGCGCCTCGGCGGGCAGCAGCCGGTGTTCAGCGGCGAGAACTTCGTCGTGAAGTCGGGGGAGCGCGTCGAACGGCCGATCCGGATCGAGTGAGCGCGTGGGGGCAGGATCGTGCGAGCGGCATCGAGCCCGCGTCGCACGACGCGGTCCGGGATTGCCTCCGGAGTGTGGTCGACCCGCGAGGGGTTCTCACATCGAGCCTTCCTCGACGGTCTTGCCATGAACCCTTTCGACGCCCCTCGTGGCGCCGCCGCCCTGCTCGGTGCGACGACGCTGTTCCTGTCGTCCCTGGCCGTGGCGCAGTCCGCGGAGTGGATCGAGCTGACGCCGCCGATCACCCCCGCCGACCGGAGGCACGCACCCATCACCTTCGACGAGGCCCGCGGTCGGGTCGCTTGCTTCGGTGGACGGATCGGCGGCTCGGGGTGGGGAACCGATACCTGGGAGTTCGACGGCGCGAACTGGCAGCAGATCCAGCGGCCGGTGCGGCGGACTCGCGGGATCCGGCGGCGTGACGGCGAATGGGCGCTGGTGACGAACTCGACGCCGGCGTTCGAACCGTACGGGCGGTCGTGTCCGGGCAGCCGGGGTACGCCGGTGTTGACCTGCCACGAGCCGGGCCCGGCGCGGATCGGTGCGTCGTTCGAATTGGTCCTGCAAAACCTGCCGCTCGATCCGCTGCGGGTCCCGTTCGGACCGATCGGGACCTCGCGGACCAGCATCGGCACGCTGCCGTTGCCCATTCCGCTGACCCACTGGGGGATGACGGACTGCTGGCTCCATATCCGCAACGAGTATGCGGTGACGCTCGCCAACGACGCCGGCCGCGCGGTCTGGAACGTCGAGCTGCCGAATGCTCCGGCATTGGTGGGTCACCACCTGTTCGTGCAGGGCGCGGTGGTCGCACCGGGCGCAGTCCCGCTGGGCGTGATCACGACGCACGGCGGCGCGGTCGGGAATTCTCCGGAGTTCCGTTCCACGACCCCGGGGGGACTGCGCTCGGGAGGGTGTCCACGGCCGATCCGCGGCCCACACCAACCCGATCCGATGAAGCGCACCCGACTCGTCCTCCTCGTCGCCGGTCTCGCCGGCACCGCTCCGGCTCAGGCGCCGATCACCCCGAACCTCCTGGCGACCCGCGCAGGGTCGTTCCTCGACGACAACCCGAGAATGCTCACCGCGGTGGGCTCGACCCTCTACTGGAGCGGTAAGAACGGCTCCGGACCTGCCCTGTTCTGGCACCAGGGAGCTCGCGCCAGCGCCACCGAGGTCCGGCGACCTGGCAACCTTCGGCTCGCTCCGAACGCGATGACCGCCTACCGGGGCGCGTTGTTCGTCGGTCCTGCCTCGATCCGCGAACTCTACCGCGTCGACCGCGGCACCACCGCGACTCCGATCAGCGGAGGTACTCCGCTCGCGGGCCAGATCAACGACATGGCGGTCACCCGTGGGCTGCTGTTCTTCGCGGCGCGGTACGCCGGGTCGAACTACCTGTGGGTCTGCGATGGCACCAACAAGCGGCCTCTGGTCGGCATCGGCGCGCCGTTCACGCCCCAGCATCTGACCCCGGTTGCCGGCGCCCTCTACTTCGTGGCGGACTACGCGAGTGGCAACGCGCTCTACAGGGCCGACGTCACCGACTACCACAACGTCTCGGTCAAGCGATTGACCGGTCAGGTCGGCCCGACCGAGCTGACCGCCGTCGGCAACAAGCTGTTCTTCCAAGCCCGGATCAACGGGTCTGCGGACGTGCTGGTCACGGATGGATCGGGGGCGGTCGGCAACGCCTACACGTCGGTGCACACCGGAGCTTCGCCCAATCACCTGACCGCGCTGCTCGGGAAGTGTTACTACTCGGGCATCGGCGGGGGCAACGGGCGAGAGCTCTACGAGGCCAGCCCGGACGGCACCTACCGGCTCGTTCGAGACGTCCACCTGGGTCTGGGGGCTTCGGAGCCGACCGCGTTGACCGCCGTCGACGGCCGGCTGTTCTTCTTCGCGAACGACGGCAATCGGGGCAAGGAGCTGTGGTCGTTCGATCCCTCGAGCGGCGCCACGCGCATCGCCAAGGACATCCAAGCCGGCAGCGCCGATGGCGTGCCCACCGCGGGCAGCACCGAAGCCGCCGGGAGTGTCGCCGGCCAGCCGCTCCTGGTGTTCCAGGGACGGGGCGCCGGCAACGGCGACCGTGAGATCTGGGTCTCCGACGGCACCGGCCGCGGCACGCGTGCCGTGACCGACGATGGACTCTCGGTCACCGGCTTCGAGCCGGAGTCCTTCCTGTCGGTCGGCAGCAACGTCTACTGCGTCGGCAGCCCAGGCTCGGGCTCCTGGCAGAGGCTCTACTACTTTCCGAGCTGGGAGCTGCGGCGCTTCGGCGCGGCGACCCACTTCGAGGTCTACGATTCCTGCGCCGCGAGCCAGAACGCGCCGGACCTCTGGCCGGTGCGGCCCACCGCCAACGGAACCGACATGCCCGCCATTCCCCTGTCCGGATTCCCGATGGACCTGCTGCTGTCGGATGCCGAGAGCGGCTCGCTGGCGGTGTTGCTCGCGGCGCCGGCCACGGTGGGGCCGTCGTCCCGGATCACGATCGGTGGCGCGGCGTGTCCCTTGGTGCTGGACGCGACGCAGACGATCAGCATCGGTCTCGGAGTCGTCGCCCCGGGGGCGCCCGTGCGGTTCCCGGTGAGCGACGGCACGGTCGGGCTCGTCCGTCAGTTCTTCCAGGTGGTCACGCTCGGCGCGGGGACCGGTACCGTCGAGATGTCGAAGACCCGTGCGGTGTTCTGGGGCGCCTGATCACGCCCCTGGATGCTGCCTGCGGGCTGCGCGTGGTCGCCCGGTTCGGCTATCCTCCCTGGCGATGCCAGCCGGGGATGACCGAGAACCGCCGCTCGAGCCGCGCAGCACGATCCGCCACGTCCGCGACGCCAAGGCCGGGGCCGCTTCGCCGTGGCCGAGGCTGGTCAAGAAGATCGGCGAGGAGGTGCGGCGGGTCTGTCGATCCGGCACCGTCCCCGAGGGCTGGGACGCCGACGACGTCGTGCAGATCGTCAGCGCCGAGGTCTTCAAGACCATCGACCGCTTCGGCGGCGGCGACCGCGACGACTTCCGCGCCTGGGTGCGCAGCATCACCCGCCAGCGGGTCATCGACCTGGCGCGGCGCCGCGCCGCCCGCGGCCGGCCCGACGCCGAGGCCTCGCTGCAGGATCTCCTCGACGGCGCGTTCGACCAGCCCGACGCCGCGGCCCACACCCCCAGCCTGTTCGCCCGCGCCCAGGAGATCGAGACCCGCGCGAAGGCGGTGGTGGAATCGCTGAGCGAGCGCCATCGCCGGGTCCTCGAACTTCGCGAGGAACAAGGCCTCGACTTCGGCGAGATCGCGGGCCGGATCGAGGGAGTCGAATCGGCCGACGCGGCGCGGTTCCTCTACCACTACGCGCGCAAGCGCCGGGCGGCGGCGATGCAGAGCTACGCCGAGTTGCACGTCGAGGCCTGAAGGGCGCAGGGTCGCAGGTGGATGACGGGTCGCAGGAGTTGCCAGACGAGGTCGAGGCCGGGGTCCTGCGCGTACTCGCCGGTGACGGTGTGGAGCGGTCGCGAAGCTTGGAGGGGCGCTGTGTGTGGCATCCCGAGGATGCTCTCTTCCGTTCGATACCGACCGATCTCCGCCGGAATCTTCGAGGTAGACGAGTAGACGGGCGTGCGGTGGCGGCCGACCGCAGGCGGGCCGGGCGCCGGATTCCCGGTGTCCAGGAACTCCCGTGCGTCGAGTTGGCCGAGCGACGGGCCTCCTTCGCGAGGGCGTGCGCCGGTGTATGACCGTCCCATGAATTCCGGAGCATGCCAGGTTCTGCTCGCCGTCCTGTTGCTGGCGCCGTGGTCGGTCGCGCAGATCGATGGGCCTCCGTCCCGCGCCTCGATCACCGGCGAAGTCCTCGACGCGCTCGGCGAGCCGCTCCCGGCGTGTGTCGTCCACCTCGAGACCGGCCCCCGCGGCGCGCCGCCGATTGCCAAGACCCTCACCGATGGCGAGGGACAGTTCGTCTTCCAGGTGCCATCGGAGAGCGCGCGCTACGTGGTGCGTGCATCGAGCCCGGGGCGCGTGAGCGACTTCGGCCATGCGTCGATCGGACCGTCGCGGCCGACCGACGGGGTGGCACTGCGGCTGTGGGACGCGGGCACGATCAAGGGGCGGCTCGTCGATGGCGAGGGCGCGCCGATCGAGGGGGCCGAGGTCCTCGCCGCCTACGACACGGCCCGCGTGTTCGGCTTCGAGCCGCAGGCGACCGCGCGGAGCGACGCGCACGGGCGCTTCGAGCTCGGCGGTGTGCCGCTGGGGTGGATCCAGGTGCGCGCCTGGAAGGCCGGCCAGAGTCTCGTCGAGGAGTCGGTGTGGCTGCGCGACGAGTCCGAGGTGGAGCTGGCGTTCGGGACCGAGCCCAGCGTGCGAATCGAGGTCGGGGTCGAAGGCCTGCCCGAGGATGTCTCCGCGAGCGTCCGCGTGCTGCCCTACTCCGGCGGCTCGCACATGATCCTGCCCGAACCGCTGGTCCGTGGTGCGGCGAGCACGCAAGCGCCATGGATCGTCACCGGTCTGCCGGACTGCGAGTTCGTGGTCTCGCTGAATGCCGAGGGCTACACGTTCGCACCCGACCGGGCCAGGCTGCCTCCCGGCGAGGCCATGCGGCGGGTGAAGTTCACCGCGACCGCGGCGCCGACCGATGGCGAGGCGGCCGACGACGCCGCGCGCATCCGCGGTGTGCTCCGCGACCTCGAGGGCAAGGCGCTGGCCGGCGAACGGCTGGTGGTGCGGCACCACCAGGGCGGACGGCAGGCGGACGCGGTGACCGACGCGGAGGGCCGCTTCGAGTGCGTCGCGCCGAGGGCACCCGGCACGCCGTGCATCCTCTACCTCGTCGACTCCGACTACGTCACTGCGCAGCCGAAGGTCGAGGGTCACTACGGCACCTGGGACGCGCGCTTCCTCGCCGACCACGAGTTCGTGGTGGGTGCCGAGGAGGAGCTCGTGGTGCGGGCCGCGCCGACCGCGGTGGTCTCCGGTGTCGTCGTCGACGACGAGGGCCGGCCGGCGCGCTGGACCCGCGTGCAACTGCAGGAGTCGAGCGCGTCGCGCCTGCCGCAGTGGATGACCTTCGCCTACGGCGAGACCGATCGCGACGGCGCCTTCCGGTTCCGCAACCTCAACCCGCCGCAGGGCGGCCTGCGCGTGTCGGTGGGAACCGGCGAGACCGGCGCGAGCGTCAGCGCGGAGTTCACCCTCGGCTTCGGCAAGGTCGTCGAGGGGCTGCGGATCGTCGTCGCCCGGCCGGGCGTGGTGGAGGGCGAGGTGGTCGACGCCGAGGGCCGGCCGCTGCCCGGTGCGCGGGTGTGGCTTCGCAACTACGACCTGGCCACCGGGCAGCAGTCGGACGGCAGCGTCCACGAGGTCCTCGCCGACCGGCGCGGGCGCTATCGCTTCCCCGACGTCGAGCCGGGCGGGCACCGCATCGAGGTCATCGTCGGCGACCAGCGGGGGCCCGGGGCGCACAGCGAGATGTTCGAGGTCGGGTCGAAGCAGACGGTGGAGATGCCGATCAAGCTGCCGTGAGGCTCCGGGTCACTCGTCCCTTCTTGCTGTTCGGTGCGTGACTCCAGGCAGAAAGCAGGAAGTCCGCCGAAGCGCGGGCCTGCGGTGTATGACCAGGGCATGAGGATCGGAGGACGTGTCGTTGCGCTCGCCGTCGTTCTGCTCTCGGCACTCGCGAGCGCGCAGTCCATGGAGCCGAAGGACCGCGTCTCCATCCTCGGCGAGGTCGTCGACGCGCTCGGTGAGCCGGTGCGCGCCTGCGTCGTGCACCTGGAAGCGGGAACTCCCGATCCGCTGCCGATCGCGAAGACCTACACCGACGGCGAGGGCCAGTTCGTCTTCGACGTCTCGGGCGAGGAGGCCTGGTACCGGGTCCGCGCATCCAGCGCCGGCCGGGTCGACGCCAGGCGGGGCCTGCAGGTCGAGAGGGGGAGCCCGGTGCCGCGCGTCTCGCTGCGTCTGTGGGACGCGGGCTCGATCCTCGGCACCGTGGTCGACTCTGCCGGACGACCGGTCGCGGGTGCCTACGTCGTCGCGAGCTACGACTCCTCGCGGGTCCTCGGCTTCGAGGCCCAGGCCACCGGCCGGACGGACGACGACGGGCGGTTCCAGCTGGACGGCGTGCCGGTCGGTCGGATCCAGGTGCGGGCCTGGAAGGACGGCTACTCGCTGGCCGAGGAGTCGGTGGAACTCCGCGATCAACTGTTCACGTCGTTGCAGCTCGGCACCGCGCCGGGAGTCCGCGTGGAGGTACGGGTCGAGGGGCTGCCCGCCGGCGAGACGGCGACGGTCCGTTCCGCGCCGTACAGGTCGGGATCCCACCGAGTCCTGCCCGAGCCGCTGGTCGCGGGTTCCGTCGGCGTCGGCGTGCCGTGGATCCGGACCGGCTTGCCGAACCTCGATTACCGGGTCAGCCTGTCGGCCGACGGCTACTCGTTCACGCCCGACGAGTCGAGGCTCCGAGCCTTCAAGGGTCCGCACCTGGCCACGTTCGTCGCCACACCGTTGCCCGCCGGTCCGCAGCGCCAGCGGATCCGGGGCCGGCTCCTCGAGCTGCAGGGCGAGCCGCTCGCCGGCGAGCGCATCCTGATCCACGCTTTTCCGCGGGGCCACCGGACGGAATGCGTGACCGACGCCGAGGGTCGCTTCGACGTCGAGGCGCCGGACCGGGCGGGCACGCGCTGCGCGCTGTTCCTGGTCGACTCCGACCACGTCGTCTCCCAGCGCAAGCAACCCGAGCACGCGGGCCGCGGCCGCGCCGATTCCCTCGACGTCCACGAGTTCGAGATCGGCGACGTCGACGACCTGCTGGTGCAGGCCGCGCCGGCCGCCACGGTGTCCGGTCGGGTCGTCGACGCGGACGGCGCACCCCTGCGGTGGGCCACGGTCTGGCTCCAGGAGTCGAACCCGAGCCGCAACCCGCAGTGGATGAACTTCGCGCAGAGCGCGACCGACCGCGACGGCCGGTTCCGTTTCTCGGGCCTCCATCCGCCGGCTACTGCATTGCGGGTGAGCGTCGGCCCGGGAGCGGTCGGAGCCAGCCGCAGCGACGAGTTCCGGATCGGGCTCGGCGAGGTGGTCGAGGACCTGTCGGTCGTCGCGGCTCGCCCAGGCGTCGTCGAAGGATCGGTGCTGGATCCGGAGGGTGTGCCGGTCCCCGGTGCGCGCGTCTGGCTCCGCAGCTACGACCGCGTCACGGGCAAGCTGACCGACTCGAGGATCCACGAGGTCCTCGCCGACCGTCGGGGTCGCTATCGATTCCCTGGGGTCGAGCCGGGCTGGCATCGCGTCGGAGTGGTCGTCGCGTCGCAGCGCATGGCGAGTCACGAGAGCGAGACGTTCGAGGTCGAGCCGGGCGCGACCGTGCAGATGCCGGTGAGGCTGCGATGAACGTCCTACCACCACTCGGGCCGTTCCGGTCCCGCGGCGACGAGGCCGCCGATCTCGCCGTCCGTGACGCGACCGCCGGCGGCCTGAACCTCCGCGCCGTCTCCGACCTCCTCGACGCGCTGATCCGCTGGTTCCCCGGCGGTGGCGAGCCGCCGCCCGCTGCGGTCACCGACTTCCTCGCCGCGCCGCCCGGCTGGCACGCGGTCGAGACGCGCGACGCGGTCGAACGCGGCCAGCAGGTGTTCCAGTCGCGCAGCACCCAGTCGTTCCTGATCCTCGGCCTCGCCGGTCTGCCGGTGTGCTACGCGATTCCTTCGATCGCCGAGACGCTGCTGGTGCGCGGTCGCCTCGCGGTGCAGGTCGATCTGCGGCTGCGTGAGACCGCGACCTTCGTGGCGGCGGTGATGATCCCGGGCGCGCTGCGGGCCGGCGGGCTGGGACTGGTCTGGTGCCGCAAGGTCCGGCTGGTCCACGCCTGCATGCGCCTGCTGGCCCGGGCGTCGCCACCGCCACCCGACTGGCCGTCGTTCGGTGAGCTGCAGGATGCGCTGCTGGCCCGCGATCCCGAGCCGCGCGACCGGCATCCGATCGACCAGGTCGAACTCGCGCTGGTGCTGCAGACCTTCGCCGAGCTGGTGCTGCGGAGTTGGTCGGAGCTCGGTGCTCGTGCGAACCCGAACGAGCGGGAAGACTACCTCGCGGCCTGGAACGCCATCGGCCACGAACTCGGGATCGACCACGCATTGCTGCCGCGGGCGGATGCGAGAGGGCGTCGCCCGGCGAAGCAGGTCTTCGACCAGCTGCTGCGGTCCGAGCAGGGACCGAATCGCAACGGTCGCCTGCTTACCGCGACGCTGCTGGTCGCGATGCGCGCTGCGATCCGCCGCGGCTTCCCCAAGCTCGTCGACCTGCAGCAGGAGACCCGTCTGGGCAGCGAGCTGTCGCTGCTGCGTGCGGTGCCGCGCGGCGTGCTGCGCATCCTCGACGGCATGCTCGAGCGCTCGCTCGCCAGCCTGCCGCGCAGCTACGTCCGCCAACTGATCGGCCGCCCGCTCGCCCACGACCTCGACGTCGACCGCGCGCCGCTCTGGCACTTCGTCCTGCACCGCGCCGTGATGGCCGCGTTCCGCTGGGTCGGCCCGGCGTTGTTGGCGCGCTCGCTGCGGGGGCCGGACGCGGTGCGCGGCGCGTTCGCGCCGTTGGCGGAGCAGGTGGTGCAACGATTGCCCGGTGAATTGGTCGGCCGATCGTGCGGAGTCGAACTCCGCGCGCCGGTGCATGCGCCGAGGCGCGACGGATGACGACCCCGAACACCCGCCTCGTCGAGGGCCGCGTCGTCGACGGCATGCAGTCACCGGTGCCGTTCGCTCTGGTGCGCCTCGTCGACGACTGGGAGCCGGATCGCGTCCTCGCCGAGACGGTCGCGGACGACGCGGGCTGCTTCCGCCTCGAGGCGCCGCACTCCGAGCGGATGCTCGAACTCCGGGTGCAGTTGGATCGCCGCGCCTACGGAGAGATCCATCTACCGCCCGACCGCGGACCACACGCGTGGCAGCCACCGACCGGTCGGCACGAGGTCCGCGTCTGGGCCGCGGCGCCGATGCGCGGCCACGTGTTCGACGCGGATGGCAAGCCGGTTCGTGGTGCCTGGGTCGGCGCGTTCCACGCCGAATACCTCCTGTTCGCCGAGCACGCCCAGTGCTGGACGGTCACCGACGAAGAAGGCCGCTTCGAGCTCGGGACGGTGCCGTTGGGGAGTGTTCAGGTGGTCGCCCATCGGCCGGGATCGGTGTGCGGCGCGGGCACGTTCGAGCACACGGGAGATTCGGTGGTCGGCGTATCGCTCGGGAACGCAGTAGGGATCGGCTACGACGTCGAAGTGCCGTCACTCGTTGCGGGGCAGGTGGCGCAGGTCCGGATCGTGGCTTGGGCCGGTCCGCCTGAGGTCCGTCACCCGCTCCCGGACCGACTCGCGCGCGGGACGGTCACCGCGGGCGAGACCTGGTCGGTCCGCGACCTGCCTCCCGGCCTCCGCATCGTCCGGTGTCGCATCGACGACGTGCCCTGCGTGCCGAGGCGGCAAGGACTCGGTGCGGAGCACCTCACCGGGGGCCAATCCTTCCGGGACGAGCGAGCCGAGGGGATCGGGCAGATCGTGTTCGAGCCCGATCCGAGATGGCTGGAGGCGGCGAACGAGTCGGCGGCGGCAGGTGCTCGCCGGGTCGGCGCGGTCACGGGGCGGGTGGTCGATCCCGGGGGCGAGCCGGTGGTCGGATTCCGCGTGGCCCTGGAACGCAGCGACGTCCGGAAGGGGTTGCCTGGTTGGACGGGCTACACGGAGACCGAGACCGATCGTCGTGGACACTATCGGTTCGAGGACCTCGACGGCGTCGGATTGGAGCAAGGAGCACTGCGCGTGAGGTTCGGCAGCGGAGATTCGGTGACCCCGGAGTTCGACCTCCCGCTCGATACCGACCAGCGCTGCGAGGAGTTCGTGCGGCCGACCCCCGGCAGCGTGTACGGCCGAGTCGTCGATGCCGACGGCGTCGGGCGTCCGGGTCGCGCGGTGCTGCTCGAGCATTGCGGCGCGCTCACGCTCACCGATCGCGCGGGCCGCTTTCGCTACGACGTGGTCGACGTCGGCCGCTACCGGTTGTGTAGTGCCAGTCACTGGGGGGAGATCGGCGGGGTCGGATGCGACGTCGTCGTGAACGAAGGCGCCAGCATCGAGGTCGAACTCATCGACGCGCCTCCTGCCGACGTCGACTGAATTCTCCCACCCTCACACGATCGTCACGTCGATCGCCGGTCCGAAGCCCTGCGCGCCCGAGTTCGACACCCCGAACGACTGCACCCGGAACACCAGGCCGATCGGCGCCGTCCGCGGGATCGCGAGCGTCGTCGGCACCAGCCCCTGGCCACACGGCGTCGGCACCAACGGCGGCGCGCTGGTGAGCCCGGCCGCGATCGGCACGAACGGCGGGCCGAGCAGCAGGCGGTTGTCGAGACCGGGCAGCGCGGTACATGGGCCCGGCAGGCCGAGGACGATCGCGTAGTTGCTGCGTGGCGCGCCGTAGTGGGTGAAGTCGCGACTCTGGCCGGCGGCGACGTTGCCGCCGACGAACGGTTGGCAGGCGACGGGTCCGCAGATCTGGCCGTAGAGCACGGTGAGCGGACCGGCGCTGGAGGTCAGGCCGATGTCCTGGGACTGGGCGGTCGCGAGAGTGGTGGCCAGGAGGGCCGCGAAGAGGATCGAGGTTGGTGTTCGCATGTGCTCGTTGTAGGAGTGGGCGCGCGGAGACTCACGGTCCGTCCCATCTTGCGGCGGGTCCGGGTCCTGCGCCTTGGCATCGTTCCCGACCCAGGCCGTACGTTCGCCGACTTCCCCGTGTTCCAGACTCAGCTCCGCTTCCGCTTCGGCGACGTCGACCTCGCCGGCATCGCCTATTACCCCAAACTCCTGCACGCCTGCCATTGCGCGATGGAGGACTGGTGGAGCGATGGCCTCGGCAAGCCCTACGCCGCGGTGATGGCCGAGGAGCGCTACGGGATGCCGGCCGTCCACCTCGACGTCGACTTCGTGAAGCCGGTGCGCTACGGCGACGTGCTCACGGTGCAGATCGGGGTGCTGGCGATCGGCTCGACCTCGGTGGAGCTGGGGTTCCGGTTGCTCGGCGCGGCGGGCAACGACGACCTGCGCTGCGTGGCGCGGATCAAGACCGTCGGTGTGGACATGGATACGCTGCGGCCGGTGCCGATCCCGCCGAACTGGCGGACGGAGTTCGAGCGGTTCGGCGTCGCGATCGACTGGTTGCGTGGCGGTTGAGTCGCTCGGGTTCAGCCGCGCGCCAGCGCGGTGATCCGGGCCAGGTGGTGGTCGTCATGCTCGGCGACGAACACCAGGTGGTCGAGCAGCCGCATCGGCTGGTCGAGGCGCGGGTGCTTGGACAGACGCGCGAAGTCGACCTCCGCGAGGTCGTCGAGTCGGGCGAGCAGTCGGCCTCGGAGCGTCTCCAGCTCGTCGACTACCTCGTCGATGGGGCGCTCGTTGTGCCGACGCTGGAAGGTCCGCCGGTTCTCGAGGTCTGCGGGTCGCAGGACCTCGGTGTCCGCAAGGAAGTCCTCGAGGCGCCCGAGCCACAGCGGCTCGAGGTCGGCCAGATGGCCGAGGTTCTCCTGGATGGACCAGGTGTCGCCGTCGACGGCCACGCGACGCGCCGCGGAAGTGTCCGCGACCTTGGCGCGCACGCGGGGCAATAGGCCCCGCAGTCGCTCGGTCACGACCGGATGCAGCGCGATCGGCAACAGGAACTCGAACGACCGGTCGAACCAGCGGGGTGGCGTCGGCATGGCGGGTAGGGATCAGCGAGAACCGGTCGGGACTGGCAGTGCGCGCACCAGCACGTCGTCCGCCAGCAGCTGGGCGATGCCGCTGTCGATCGCCGCGCGTCGCACCTCGTCCCACTCCGCGCGGCTCGAGCCCTCGCCACGCACCGTGGCGAACCAAGCAGTCTCGCGGCTCGCCTGGTCGACGAGGCGCATCTCGTAGACCGCGCGCGGCAGGTCGAGGTCGTAGCCGCCGTAGGTGGTGGTCGTCGACCAGCCGGGGTAGGCGCCCCAGCCCGGGCCCCAGAACCGCCCGCCTGTGCCGTAGAACGTGGTGGTCCCGCTGGCCGGGACGCTGACCCGCTGGGTCCAGGTCTTCGAGGTCTGGAAGGTGAGCACCGCGTCGTAGCCCTGCTCGCCGAGCTTCGCGGCGATCTGGTCCTCGGTGTGCTCCTGGCCGGGGAAGAACAGGTCGCCCCAGGGTGCGGCGTCGACGCCGGCCTTCCGGAGTTCGGCGACGACCCGCTGCTCGGTGTCCTGCTGCGCGGCGAGGTCGTCGTAGCGCGCGCCGACCAGGACCTTCTGGAAGCGGTGGCCGCGGAACTCGGGGTTCAGCGCCGAGGTGGTCGTGGCGTCGGTGGTGGCCGCGCAGGCGGTGAGGGCGAAGAGCGCAAGCAGCAGCGCGGCGGGGAGCGGTCTCATGGTCGGTGGCGCTCGGCGGCGCGGACCAGTGGGTACGCCACCGCGCGGACCGGGGCCAGACAGCGCCGGGTGCCGACCCCTGGCGACGCGTTCACCCGCCCGCGGCGCGGGCCGCCTCCAGGAACTCGACGTACTTCTGCGCCGCGCCGGTGTTGAACACCACCACCTCGCTGTCGGCCGACAGGTGGCCGTCGCGCAGCGCGTCGCGGAGTGCGCCGAGGCAGGCGGCCGACTCGGGACACAGCGCGATGCCCTCGGTGCGCATCGTGAGGCGCAGCCAGTGGTGCAGTTCGGCCTCGGCAGTCGCCATCGCACGGCCGCCGGACTCGCGCACCGCGCGCAGGATCAGGAAGTCGCCGAGCGCCTTGGGCACCCGGATGCCGCTGGCCTCGGTGTGTGGGGCGTCGAGCGCCACGCCGTGGTCGAGGCCCTGGTCGAAGGCTCGCACGATCGGGTCGCAGCCGGTCGATTGGCAGGCGAACATGGAGGGGCGCTTCGGGTCTTCGAGCCAACCGAGCGCGTCGAGCTCTGCGAACGCCTTCCACATCCCGATCAGACCGGTGCCGCCGCCGGTCGGATAAAAGATCGCGTCGGGCAGGCGGAAGCCGCACTGCGCGGCGAGTTCCAGGCCCATGGTCTTCTTGCCCTCGATGCGGTACGGCTCGCGCAGCGTGCTGACGTCGAACCAGCCCTGCGGCACCCAGTGCTCGCGGACCCGCGCGCCGCAGACGTCGATCAAGGCGTCGAGGACCTCGACGTGCGCGCCGTGCAGTTCGGCCTCCAGGCGGTTCACGACCGGCGTGTCGGACGGCATCACCACCACCGCGTCCATGCCGCAGCGCGCCGCGTAGGCCGCGAGTGCTCCGCCCGCATTGCCTGCGGTCGGCACCGCGACGCGGCCGACGCCCAGTTCGTGGGCCATCGAGATCGCCAGCGCCATGCCGCGCGACTTGAACGAGCCGCCGGGCAGGCGCGACTCGTCCTTGATCTTCAGCGAGCGCACGCCGAGCTCGGTGGCGAGGCGCGGGCAGTCGAGCAGCGGGGTCTCGGTCTCGCCGAGCGACACGCGGTGGCGGTGGTCCTGCAGCGGCAGCAGCTCGCTCCAGCGCCACAGGTCGGCGGGGCGGCGCAGGACCTCGTCGCGCGACAGCTCGGCCTTGGTCCGCTCCAGGTCGTAGCGGACCAGGATCGGCTTGCCGCCGTGCACCTGCTGCAGCGTGCCGGCTTCGAGCTGCGAGCCGTCGGCGGTGGACTCGAGGTGGGAGACGTAGCTCATGGTCGGTCGGGGAGCGGGGCGGAGGGCGTGGAGGTCGGGAGTGCGCTCGCGGGCCAGCCCGGCGAGGAACTCGCGGGGTGCGCCGGGCAGGCCGATCAGGAAGGTGGCGAGGTCGTGCGGCAGCGGGTCGATCAGCTCGATGCGCTCGCCGCTGCTCGGGTGGTCGAAGCACAGCCGCCAGGCGTGCAGGCACAGCCGCGGCAGGCCGTGCCGCTTGCGGAACATCTGGTTGATGCGGCCCTTGCCGTGCGTGGTGTCGCCGAGCACCTGGTGGGCGAGGTGGTCGAGGTGGCGGCGGATCTGGTGGGTGCGGCCGGTGTGGATCCGCGCGCGCAGCAACGAGCAGCGGAAGAACCGCGCCAGGGTCTCGAACTCGCTGTGGGCCGGCTGGTAGTTGCCGGCGTCGCTGGTCAGCTCCTGGTGCGACTCGAAGTGGTCGGGGGCGTGGCCGCGGGCGAGGACCAGGTAGTCCTTCTCGGCGTTGGCCAGGCTCCGCTGCAGGCGCGCCGCGGAGTCCTTCGACAGGCCGAACGTGAGGATCCCCGAGGTGGCCTTGTCGAGGCGATGCACCGGGAACAGGTGGTGACCGATCGCCGCACGGGTCTCCTGCAGCGCGAACCGCTCGCCGTCGGTCGAGCGCGGCCCGCGGTGCACGGCCATGCCACCGGGTTTCGACACCGCGACGAGGTCGTCGTCGAGGTGCAGGATGCGGAGGGGGGCGGGGTCAGGCATCCGTGTGCGGGTCCGGGCGGGATGGCGATGAAGTGCGCTCAGGCACGCCCGCTCCGCGCCCTGCGGTAGGCCTCGATCACCGGCATGAAGTCCCAGTAGTTCTGCATCGTGCGCAGCTCGAACAGCACGCGCTGGTCCTGGTCGGCATCGAGCAGCAGCTTGCCGTCGCGGAGCACACGGAAGGTCAGCTCCAGGTCGGCGTCGTTGATCGGCACCACGTCGATCGCGCGGCCGGTGCCGAGCGCCTCGATCAGATCCGCCTGGATGTCGTCGGCGCGCATCTGTGCCTCGATCGCATCGACCCGGTGCCCGGGCAACAGGATCGCGACGTCGAGGTCGCTGTCGGGGCGGGCCTCGCCCCGCGCTTCGCTGCCGAACAGCCACGCGGCGACCAGGCCGCGGGGCTCGGCGAAGTAGCGGCGGAGGGCCGGGAGCGGGTCCATGGCCCAGAGTCTATCGGTGGGGTCGTTCGCGCCCACGGGCTGCGACGGAAGAACGCCAACGCGGTGGCGCGGCCCCGAGCCGAGGGCCGCCGCCTACTCCGGCAACCGATACCGGAAGCTGCCGCGCTTGCCGTTCCGCAGGTACACCACCTCCACCTCGTCTCCCGCCCGCTTCGTCAACCGCACCCAGGTGTGGAACTCCGCCGGCGAGGTGAAGTCGTCGCGGCCGTCGAAGCTGAGGATCACGTCGCCCTGGCGCAGGCCGGCGCGCTGGACTGCGCGGCCGCGGTGGGCCTTCTCGCCCCAGGTGACGAGGTACTGGACGCGGAACGCGTGAGTGTCCTCGGGCAGGCCGAGTTTGCGGAGATCCGCCGGCGGGAGGAACGGGCCGCCGAAGCCGGGCGCGGGCGACAGGCCCCACTTGTAGGGACGCCAGGTGTACTCCGCGACGGTGCCGCGCTTCCAGCCGTCCGGCAGCTCGAGGGTGTCCTCGATCCGCTCGTCACCGCGCTGCCATGCCAGCTCCAGCTCGTGGGCATCGGGCGGCGCCTCGTGCAGCGCGAACGACAGGTCGGCAATCGTGAGCACGCGCGGCTGCACGCCGACGCGCAGCAGGCGATCGCCAGCGCGCAGCCCTGCGGCGGATGCCAGGGAGTCCGGAACGACCGACGCGATCACCGCCTGGTCGTGGTGATCGAGCGCGACGCCGATCCGCGCCGGCGGCGGATACACCCACTTGGTGTCCTCGGTGACGGTGCCGGCTTCGACCGCCACGCGGTGCAGGGTCTCGTGGACCGTGTGGCAGTGCACGCAGCTCGCGCGGAGCTTCGGGTCGCGCTCGCGTTTCTTCGCCAGCGGCGGCAGGTCGATCACCTGGCGCGGCTGGTGTTCGGGATCGAGGTCGCCGGCTTCGTGCGCGGCGAACTCGTCGAGCGTCGTGCGCAGCAGCGCGGTCAGACCCCCGAGGTCGTTCCAGTCGGTCGGCTCGTGGACATCACGGCCGCCGTAGCGGTGGAACACCGTGCCGTCGCCGTGCATCAACAGCGCGGCGAAGGTCAGGTCGTAGTCGAAGCGGTAGACGTCGAGATCGACCCGACTCATGTCGAGGACCTTGACCGAGACGTAGCTCTCGGCGACCTCGATCAGCTCGCTAGGGGGCTCTGCGACCAACTGGCCGTAGAGACTCGCGCAGTCCTTTCAAGGCTCGCAGCGGAACACCGCGAGCAGCGGCTTGCCGTCGCGGAGTGCCTCGGCACGGGCGGCGTCGAGGTCGGTGCGCCAGTCGATCGAGGTGGGGGCCTGGCCGGGCAGCGACAGGGTGGCGGTGAGAACGGCCAGCAGGCGCATGGCGGGTCGCGAGGACGTCATGCCGGGTATCCTCGGGGCGATGCAGCCACCGATCCAGAGGGGGCGCACGCAGCCCGTGCTGTGACCTCTGGGACCGTGACTTCCGGGACGTGACTTCCCGCACGTGACTTCCGGCTCAGGTCAGACTAGCGCCGGGTATCTCTCGTCCCGCCAGGCCGACCCAGAACCCTCATGCCTCGATCTGCCACGTGCCGCTCCTGGATCCTCGCGCTGGTCCCTTCGTTCCTCGTGCTGGCGGGTGCCGGCTGTTCGGGTGGCGGATCCACTGGCAACGATTCCCGATTGCCTGCTCCGGACCGGACCGTGCACCGCCTGTCGCGGCTGGAGGGCGGAGTTCCTCCGGCGCCCGGAGAGACCTTCGACGCCGTCTATCTCGACAGCGGGATCGGCGTCGCGGTCTGGGAGGAGGTCGTCGACGGGGTCGGGCAGATCCGCTACGCCGTCGACCTGGGAGGAGTGCGCGGCTTCGGCGAGGTCATGGATCTGGCGTCCGGGCGGATCCTGGATCTGGTCGGGTTCGGCTTCCTCGCGGACTGCGTCTACGCGACCGAGGATCCGAGCAGCGGCCGGGTGCTCATCCAGCTGGCGACGTTCAACGGTGGGGCGTGGGGTGCGCCGTCGAGCGTCACGACCCTGTCGCGCGATCCAGCGACGGCGCGGCTCGCGCGGGACGCGGGCGGTGCCTGGGCCGTGGCGTTGGGGCTGTCCGGCAGCGGTGTGGCGGCGCTGACCTACGAACTGGTCGGCGGCGCGTGGATCCGCGTCGACGAGATCGGTGAGCTCGCCGACCCGCAGACGATCCCCGACGGTGCGGTCGATGCGGCCGACGTCCGGTTGTTCGGGCTGGAGCAGGGCTTCGTGGTCGCGGTGCAGACCGATCCGACCGCTGGCCGCCTGTGGACCGCGTTCTGGTCGGGTGGCACCGCCGGCGACGTGATCGAACCCTTCTCCGCCGAGACGGTGAGGCTGCTGGGGATCGCGACCGAGGGCTCGAGCGCGCAGCTCGTCGCGCGGGCGGACGACCAGTTGATCGCGCGGGCGTTCGAAGGTGGGGCGTGGGGAGGAGCGACCGTGTTGGTGGTCCTTCTCGACGCCGATTCCATCGTGGACCTGGTCGGCGTCGCGGCGCGCGATGGTCGGCCTGCGCGCTTCGCGTTCACTCTGGGCGACGTCGGGGTGCAATCGAGACCTGGCCGCATCACGTTGTTCGAGCGCCTGATCGGCACACCCGGTTGGTTCAGCAACCTGGCAGTGGTGCTGAACCCCGGGCCGATCACCGAGCTGCAGCTGGTGCCGACGCCGGCGAGCTACGTCCTCGCTTGGAACGAGGGCGAAGTGCGCAAGGTCCAAGCCGTCGGGACGCCGAACGGCACGACGCACACCATCCCCGATGCGGTCGGTCGGCTCGAACTGGTCGCCGCCACGCCGTCGAGCCAGGGTGCCGACTACCTGGTCGCCACCGCGGTGCGTTCCGGTCCGACCGGTCGGGAACGGTCGGTGGTGGTCGGCTACGGGCTGGGAGACGATCTCGATGGTCCCCTCCCGCTGGCGTCCGCCAACCTCGAGCCGCAGCAGGAGCTGTTGGGGCTGCACCGAAAGGCCGACGGGAGCGTCGTGTTCACCCAGGGGCCAGCCCCCGAGTCCGCGGTGCGCTACGACCAGCTCGCCGAAGCGGGGGCGGGGACGACGGGGCTCCTGACCCGCTTCGGGGGCGATGTGGTGTTCCCGCCCATGGCGACCCGGGTCGCGTGTGCCGCGGCGCCGGGGAATCGGCTGCTGGTGATCTGGGACGAGCGGGATGGCGAGCAGCCGTTGGCGTTCGCGGACTGGGTCGGAATCGACTGGAGCCTGCCGGGCGTGCTCCTGCCGGGGCGGCGGCAGCGCTTCTGGGATCTCCGTTCGATCCAGGGACCGGGGTCCGAGGCACCGCTGGTCTCCGCCCGCGACGACGAGCTGCTGCGTCACGATCCGGCGGGTGGACCGGACCGGTTCCTGGCGTCGATCGGAACCGCGGGAGACGGGTCCCGCCTCGCGCTCGCCGGCGGGCCGGCCGATCGGTTCGTGATGGCCTACCACGACGTCGACCTGCAGGGGCGGAGCGAACTCACGCTGCGCGGCTTCGACGGGGATCGGCTGCGGTTCGAGCAGCACTTCGAGGACGCGGTGGCCGGGTCCGGGATCGCGGTCGCGGTCGGAGAGCGCGATTTCCACGTGGTCTACCGTCGGCAGGACGCGGTGGTGCATTGGCGAGGCAATCCGGTGGACCCATCGTCCTTCGATTCGATCGAGCCGCGCGACGAGGAGCAGGTCCTCGGCTACGCGGTTGCGGGGCGCGGTGCCGAGGGATGGGTCCGGGCGATCGCCTGGTCCCACTCGGTCGACTTCACGTTCGACGACGGTGCGTCGTTCACGGCTGCGTCGACCGTCGGTCCGCGCGGTGCGCCGTCGGTGGCTGCCGTGGGCGAGGGTGCGCTGGCGGTCTGGCTGGACGGTGAGGAGCTCGTCGGCTGGTCGAACGCCGGTCCGCGGGTCGGATCCGTGGTGTTGGCGGCGGGTGCGCTCCGGCCTTCGGCGGTGAGGGTCAGGGCCCGCGAGCTGGACGTCGAGGTCCTGTGGCTCGAGGAGCGCCCGGACGTGAGCGGCTCGCGCCTCGTCCGCCGCCGCTTCGATGCCGGCGGCTGGGGCTCCGAGGTGGAGATCCTGTTGCGGTCGCGGCCGATCACCGCCTTCGACCTGGGCCGGCTGTCCAACGGCGACCTCGCGGTCGTCTGGATCGAGGACGGCGCGGTGTGGGGGCAGGTGCTCGCGGTGGACTGAGTCGCGCGGCGCGCCGTCCCGAAGCGCTACTTCGCCAACGGGTCGTGCAGGTTGGTCTCGCCGCTCTTGTGGTACACGTCGACCGCGGTCGCCGCGGCCTTGCCGTAGTAGCAGCTCGCACCCCGTGACGCCGCGAGCTTCTCCAGCCGAGTGGCCAGCGGCGCGAGCTTGCGCAGGTAGAGCGCCTGCGCTTTCTCCTCGGCCTTCTGGCGGGCGCGCGGCGCGGTGATCTCGGCGTTCTTGGCGACCAGCTCGCGCTGGCGCTCGTCGAGGTCGGCGAGGTCGGCGAACACCTCGGTGTAGGTCTTGCCGGCGTAGAAGGCGTTCTTCACCTCCTGGTCGCGGAACTCGTCGTTCCAGCGCGACTCGGCCTCGTCGAAGGCGGGGATGCGGTCGAAGCGGTCCTTCGCCTCCGCGACGGCGGTGAACTTGCCATGGACGTCTCCGAGTGCGCCGCGGGCGTCGATCGCGGCGATCGTCGCGCGGACCTCTTGGTCGATGCCGGCCAGCTCGCCGGTCGCCTCGCGCGCGGCGAAGGTGCCGGAGTGCTCGGCCTGGAACTTGTCGAGCTGGCCGTGCCAGGCGGCGAGCTTCAGGCGGTCCTTCCGTGCCAGCAGCGACTGCCACGCGGCGCCGGCGGCCAGTTCCTCGGCGGCGGCGTCGGTGCCGAGCAGCGCGGTGTGCTTGGCGTGCGCGGCATCGAATGCCGCGACGCCACCCAGCTTGCGCTGTTGCTCATCCAACGCGGACTGCAGCGCGAACAGGTCGCCGCGGTCGGCGAGTCCCTGCAGTCCGGCGAGCGCTGCGCCGACGATCTCGTCGAGATGGCCGGCGAGCTGTCGTGCATGGGCGATCTGCGCCGCATCCTCCTGGCTGCCGGCGGCGAGGTAGGGCTCGAGGCCGGCCGCGGCCTGGGCGAAGCGCTCGTCGACCAGAGCCGCGAACACGCTCCGGAGGCCTCCGTCGAGCTCGTCCTCGTCGACGAGGCGGCGGACTGCGCCGCCGGGGCGCGCGTTCTCGAGCAGGGCGGCCATCGCCCAGCCGAGCCCGTTGCCGACCTCCATGTAGGTCTCCGGATTGCCGCCGTAGTGCGCGCCGCCGCCGCGCCAGAACGGCCGCGCGTCGACGGTTGCGACGTTGCCGGCGAACTCGGGATACTTCCGCGGGTCGCTGACCGCCAGCTGGGCCTCGGCGACGGTCAACGCGTGCGCGCTCATGCCGCGGCCGCCGAAGCCGATCGTCGCGCAGACGAACGGCGCGTCGGGGGCGTCGAAGTCGTGGCGCAGCGACTTGATCAGCTGCACGAAGTTCTGCTCGTAGCGCACCGCCCACTCGGCCTTCTGGTCCTTGTGGCCCTGCCACCAGACGAAGCCGGCGATCTCGTAGCGCCGCGCGCCGGGGTAGTACTTCGGCAGGTGGGCGAGCACTTCGCGGACGCAGTCGGTGTCGTCGTCGTACTGCTTGCCGGCGTACCAGCTGCCCTTGGGCCGTTTCGACGGATCGCGCGAGCCCTGGTAGCCGGGGATGGTCTGGCCCTCGTACTCGTAGTCCTCGGTGCCCGGCGGCAGCAGGTCCCAGCCGAGCGCGCGGTTGCCGATGCAGGCCTTGAGCACCAGCACCGGCGCGTCGAGGACCTCTCCCATGATGTGGCCGAAGCCGATCTCCGGTCCGAAGTTCTTGCCGCTGACGGTCAGCCAGTCGTTGACGTGTTCGGTCATGCGGCCGTTGGCGTGCATCACCCGCACGTTGCGGACGTCGCGGCGCGTGGTCCAGTTGCCGGCGTCGTCCATCAGGTGGGTGAAGCGCTGCTTGTCGCGGACCACGTTGGCGAGCGAGGCGACGTCGCCGAAGCCCAACATGTTGGACTGGCCCATCAGGATGAAGACCTGCACCGGCTTCGACATGTCGGCCGGCTCCGCGTCGGGAGGCGGCAGGTTCTCCGGGCCGACGCCGGTCGGGCTCTGAGCCGGCAGGGTCAGCGTATGGGCGGCGAGGAGGAGGACGAGAGCGGGGACGACGGCGGAGACGGTTCGCATGGTTGGGGAGGACCGGGCGAAGGACCCCGCGACCCTAATGCGAAGATCCGTCTGCGGCCAGCGCGGCTCACACCTGCAGTCGGTCGACGGCGACCACGCCGTGCCAGGCGAGCACCAGGCCGTAGGTCACCAGCAGCGCCACCAGCGCCGGTCGCACCAGGCGGAAGCGCACATGCAGCAAGAGGAACAGCAGTGGCAGCAGGGTCAGCGACAGCTTGGCCGCCGCGAAGGCGGGGACGCCGCCGGCGCGGAGGAACCAGTCCATGACCGGATTGGCCTCGCCGCCGCCTTCGACCAGGTGCAGCCAGGTCAGCAGCAGGTCGCTGCCGGACAGCCCGAGGATCAGTCCGATCAGGAGCCATTCGCCGGCGCGGTAGCGGTCGACGTACTGGCCGACGGCTTCGTCGGCGCGGCGCGCGCCGCGACGGCGGCCGACGAGCCAGTAGCGCGACAGGATCGGGGTCGGGCGCCGGCGACGGTCGGGTCCTCGCCGGCGCTCGGCCACCGTGCCGGTCACGGGAGCCTCGGATGCGGTCGTCACGGGCGCCCATCTGATCCGACCGGCGGCGCGGCACAAGCGGGACGTCCCGATCGGGGACCGGTGGTAGGCAGAGCTGCAGGATCTCCCGGGACCCGGGACTCGTGACTTCGGACCGCGGCGGGGATAGTGCGACCACGCCCGTCGCGTCGATCTCCCCGGCCCTCTATCTCCGGACCCTCGCATGCCCAAGCCCCGGATCCTCCGGCCGCCGCTCGCGGTCGCTCTCCTGCTCTCGATCGCCGGTTGCTCCGGGGGGAGCGGGAGTGGCGCCGGTGCCGCACTGCCCGATCCGGACCGTTCGATCCTGCGCTTGTCGCGGGACGAGCCGGCGATGCTGCGGCCACCGCACGAGAGTCTCGAGGTGCGGTTCCTCGACGACGGCGTCGGCTACGCGCTGTGGGAACAGCAGATCGAGCGGGCGCCCCGGGTCCGCTACGCGCGGAGCGTGCCGGGCGTGCCGGGCTACGAGACTGCCGAGGTCTTGACCGTGGGGCGGCTCCTGGCGATCGGCAGCGGGTCGGACCGGCTGCAGGTCGCGTACGTCACCGAAGACCCTGGCACCGGGCGGTTCGTGGTGTCGACGGTGGTGCTGACGTCGTCGGCGCGCGGCGCGTCACGGGTCGTCACGACCCTCGACGAGTATCCGGCGGCGGGCGCCCTGGCCCGCGACGATGATGGCCGCTGGGCCCTGGCGATCGGGCGCACCGGGGTGGGGGCGGCGGCGCGGGTGTTCCAGCAGGCGGTCGGCGGCGACTGGCAGGCGGTGGCCGAAGTCGGCAGCCTGCTCGATCCGGTCGCGGCGTCGCCCGGTGACGGCACCGACCGTGCGGCTGTCCAGCTGATCTCTCAGGGCACCGGCTTCGCGTTGGCGGTCGTCACCGAGCAGGAGCCGAGGAGCCTCGCCGTCGCGACCTGGATCGACCCGTCCCGCGTCGAGTCCATCGAGCCGTTCCCGGGCGGCGAGCTGACCGGGCTCCTCGGCCTCGCCAGCGATGGCGATTCGGTGATGGTCGTCGCGCATGTCGAGGGCGCCGTGGTGTCGCGTCGCCGGGAGTTCGGTTCCTGGGCACCTCTCGAGTCGCTCGGCGCGGCAGGGCTTCGCAGCGCGCGTGCGGTCCTTTTGGCCAACGCAGGCCCCGCCGGCGGCGGGGAGTCCGAGTACGCGCTGGTCATGGCGATCGAGGCAGGACCGGTCGGGATGGAGACGACCCAGGTCCGACTCCAGACGCGAGGGCGGACCATGCTCGGGTGGACCTTCGGCCAGCAGTTGGCGCTGACGCCGGACCAGGTCTCCGACATCGTTCTGACGGCGACGGCCAGCGGGTATGCGATCGCCTGGAACCAGGCGGGCGTGTTGCAGGTCGCGATCCTCCAAGGACAGCAGGTCGCCGTGCATCCGATCCCCGACGCGGTGGGAGCGCCCCGGCTGGTGGCTGCGCCGGCCGGGACCTCCAGCTACGACTTCGCGGTCGCGACGAGCCTCGAGTCGGGCGCACCCGGCGCGTTGCGCTCGGTTGCCATCGCCCGCGGGCTCGGTGCCGCGCTGGAGACGCCGATCCTGGCGCCACGGACCTCGGCGGTGGAGTCGAAGACGCTCGACGGTCTGGTCGCGCACCCGGGCGGAATCGCGGCCTGGAGTCATGGCTCCGCGCCGCGCAACCTGCTGCAGATCGACACCCTGGCGGAGACGGGTTTCGGCGCTACGCACCCGCTCGCGACGCTCGGGGAAGGCGAAGCGGAGCCGGCCGCGGCGCGCGATGTGGTGTGCATCGCGGTGGGGCCGACCTCCATGCAGGTGGTGTGGGACGAGCAGTCGACGCGGTTGCCGTTGGTCGGTGCGGATTGGAGCCTTCGCGGCGGCTGGCGTCCGACCGCCGAGGTCGTGGTCGAGGGCAGCTTGGAGGAGTTCTGGGGCCTCGGCGCGGTCCGCGGCGGGGCGGGTGGTGAGCGGCTGTGGCTCGGTCGCGGCGCTCGGTTCTGGTCGCCGGCTCTCGGGGCGGGACAGGAATGGGACCTCGGCAATCCCGGAACCACGCCGGCGCGTTCCGAGCCGCGGTTCGCGGCGCGGGACGGGCGAGTGGTGATGGCACTTCAGGACTTCCGGACTCCTACGGCGGCTGACGGCTACTTCCGCGCCTACGACGACCTGACGTTGGATTACGTCAAACGCCTGCCCGGCTACGTCGCCGACACGCCGCTGGCGGTCGAGTTGGGGACCGACCGCGCGTTCGTGCTGTTCGTGCAGGGCGGAAGGCCCGTGATGATGGTCGTCGACGCGGTCGGCAGCTCGCGGACCCTGGCGGTCGACGAACCGATCGACTCACGGTTCGTCGGTGCCGCGGTGACCGATCTGGCGGCGTCGGGTTGGGCAAGGGTCGCCACCTTCGACGTGCAGGCACGAGTCGAGTTCGAGGACGGCGGTCGATTCGAGATCGCGGTCGGCGCCACCCCGCGTGGTGCGCCGACGATCCTGGACGTCGACGGTGGGGTGGTCGCGGCCTGGTGGGAGGGCGAGGAGTTCGTGTCGTGGACCAACGTGGGCGGCACGCCCAGCTCCGCCGTAGTCGTCGGTGCGACCTCGTCGGCGCGTCGCCTGCAACTGCGTCACGACGTCGGCGGCGTGGAGCTGTTCTGGATCGAGGACCTGCCCCGGGAGGGCGGGTCGCGGATCGTGCGGCGACGCTTCCTGGGGAAGGCCTGGGGTCCGGCGGAGGAACTGCTGGTGCGCAGCCGACGGATCTCGACCTTCGATGTGTGCCAGGTCGGCACGGACGATCTCGGGTTGGCATGGATCGATGGCGGTGCCGTCTGGTCGCAGGTCCTGGAGCGGAACTGATGCGGTTCGTTCGCGCAGGTTCGTTGCTCGTCGCACTCCTCGTGTCGGGTTGCTCGGGTGGGGGGAGTGACTCGCCGGGTGCGCGGACCCCGGACGTCCTGCAGCAGGTCTCGTCGACCCTGCCGGCGGTGTCCGGGCCGATCTTCGACTCTCGTGCCTCCGGCGTGCTGTCCGACGGCCACGGTCTGGTCGCCTGGACCGACCACCGGGACGGAGCGGCGTGGGTCACCGTGGTCCGCCGGCTGCCGGGCGGCGGAATGGCCGCAGTCGGCGAACTCGGCGAGGGGGTGCTGCTCGGCGTCGGCTTCGGATCCGACGCGGCGTGGTTGGTGTGGGCCGGGTCGCCCGAGGCGCCGGGGCGCGGCCACCCTCTGCGCGTGGTGGAGTTCCGGGCCGGGACCTTCGGCGCCGTCGAGACCATCGCGGAACTCGACGTGCGGCCCGGGTCGGCGGTGCTGGTCGAAGGCCGTCGCCGGGGCTCCTGGGGACTGGTGCTCCAGGGCATCGGGCCGGGTCCGGCGGCACGGCTGTTCGAGCGCGGCGCGGCGGGTGTGTGGGAGTCGCGCGGGTCCCTCGGCACGTTGCACGAGGTGACCTGGCCGGCCGACGCGGCGATCGCGTTCGCCGAGGCGCGGTTGGCGGCGGTCGACGGTGGCTACGTCGCGGTGATCGACATCCGCGACGCGCGGCGGCGGGTCGTCGCGGGGCACTGGTCGTTCGGAGAACCGGTCGACGCGCTGCGCCCGTTCGATGGCGAGGCGTCGGCAGTGGTGGGGCTGGCCGCGGCCGACGGTGCCGCGATGCTGGTCGGCAAGGTCCGCGCCAGCCTGCGCGCGCGGCGGTTCGTCGACGGTGGGTGGGAGCCAGCCGAGTTCGTGGCGCTGGCGGACCGGGCCGCGTTGACCGGCTGGGACGACGACGTCGGCCGGCCCGCGGGGTTCGCGCTGTTGGCGTGCGAGCGGCGGAGCTTCGGCTGGAACGTGGACCTGATCGAGCGATCGGCTCGGGCGGCCGGGGCTTGGGCGGCGCGAGCGCGGCTGGCCGATTTGGACGACGGCGCTGCAGAGCCGGAGCTGTTCGCCACGGCCGAGGGCGTGGTGGCGAAGTGGTACGACGGGGGTGCTCCGAAGGTCACTGTGCTGGACCGTCGCGGGATCACTTCGCGGCGAGTCGGCACTCCCATCCCCGGTGCGCTCCTGGTGCGGGCCGCCCCTGGGGATGCCAGCGCCGACTGGGCGGTCGCGTCCACGGTCGACCATTCGGTCGCACCGCCGGGCATCCTGTCGGTACGACTCACGGTCGGGCGTGGACGTGAGGTGGTCGACGAGTGGCTCGTCCCGGCCGAGGTCCGCCAGGCGGACTACCGGCTCGCGGCCCTCGCGCCGACGCCCGACGGCGTGATGCTGCTGAGCTGGGGGGCATCCGACGGCTTCACGCGGCTCGAGGCCGACGAGTGGCAGATCGGTCCGTCGCGCAGTCACTCGGTATTGCGTGGCGGGTCGGATGGGGCAGCGCTCGGACCACCGGAGGCGGTCACCGCGTTCGCGTTGGCGCGAGACCCCGTGCACGACACGGTGACGTTGCTCTCCGCGGATCCGGGGAACGGCACACCCCGGCTGATGCGCCGGCGGCTCGCGGGTGGTGTGTGGGCCGCAGACGAGCAGATCTCCCGCACCGAGGCGCCGATCTGGCTGGTCGGGGAGGCGCAGCGCAGTCCGGACGAGCAGGGCTTCCTGGTCGGGCAGGGAGGTGGACTGGGCTGGTACCCGCAGGGTGCGACGGTGCCCACGTCGCTCGCCTACTCGGGTCTGATCGGCGCCGGTTTCGGGGTCGACGTCGCCACCCGCGGCTCGGAGTTCGTGATCGCGTTCGTCGCCTGGAGCGACGGCAGCAACGCGGTCTGGCTGCGCCGTCTCGACGGAGCCGAGCGCCGCTTCGACGTTCGGCCACCGCTCGCGGCGGTCGGCGAGGGGAAGTTCGATCCTCGGGTAGGGATCGGAGGCAGCGCCACTGGCCTGCTGTTCGGCGACTCGTCGGAGGTCGTCGTCCAGCGCTACGACCTGAGCGGTGGGTTGATCGAGGAATCGCGGCACACGGCCGAGCCCGATGAGGCGATCGTCGATGCCGACCTGGTGATGCTCGCCGACGATCGCCTCGGCGTCGCGGTGCACGTCGAGGACAGGATCGAGCTGCGTGCCCCGCCCGGGTTGGTCGACGTCGTCGGTCCGGCGTCGCCGGTCCGGCCGGCGGCCCCTCGCTTCGCCGAACTCGACGGCGGTCTGCGGATGGTCTGGTTCGACGGTCCGCTGCTACGCACCACGCTGTCCACCCCCCAGCGCACCATCGCCGATCTGCTGTCCGACCCGGCGACCGTCGCGCGCTCGCCGCGGGTGGACGTGGAGCCGGTGACCCGGATCGCATGGATCGAGGACCTGCCGGCGGGTGGTTCACGGATCGTCGCGCGCACGCTCGAACTCGGGGTCTTCACCACGCCGGTGGAGTGGTTGCGGCGGGCACAGCGGATCGAGTCGTTCTCGACCCGCCGCTTCGCCGACGGCCAGCGGGTCGTGGTGTGGCAGGAGAACGGTCAGCTCTGGAGTCGGAGGTGGTCGCCCGACCCGCCGGAGTGAGCCCGTGCCAGCGACTCACTCCGCGTAGGCCTCGAGCGGCGGGCACGCGCAGACCAGGTTGCGGTCGCCGTAGACGTCGTCGACGCGGCCGACCATCGGCCAGAACTTGTGGGCCTTGGTCCACGGTGCGGGGAACGCCGCCTGCTCGCGCGAGTACTTGCGGTCCCACTCGGCGCGCAGCACGTCGCCTTGGGTGTGCGGCGCGTGGGCCAGCGGCGATTCGTCGTGGCTCAGGCTGCCGTTCTCGATCGCCCGGATCTCGTCGCGGATCGCGATCAGCGCGTCGCAGAACCGGTCGAGCTCCTCCTTCGACTCCGACTCGGTCGGCTCGACCATCAGCGTGCCGGCCACCGGCCACGACATGGTCGGGGCGTGGAAGCCGAAGTCCATCAGCCGCTTGGCGATGTCGGCGACGGTGACGTGCGCGCTCTTCTCGAAGGCGCGGCAGTCGAGGATGCACTCGTGGGCGACGTAGCCCTGCACGCTCTTGTAGAGCACCGGGTAGTGGCCCTGGAGGCGGAACGCGATGTAGTTGGCGTTGAGGATCGACACCTCGGTGGCCTGGCGCAGGCCGTCGGGGCCCATCATCGCGATGTAGGCGTAGCTGATCGGCAGGATCGACGGGCTGCCCCAGGGCGCCGCCGAGACCGGACCGATCGCCTGGCTGCCGCCGACGCCCTCGACCACCGGGTGGCCGGGCAGGAACGGCGCGAGGTCCTCGTTGACGCAGATCGGGCCCATGCCCGGTCCACCGCCGCCGTGCGGGATGCAGAAGGTCTTGTGCAGGTTCAGGTGGCAGACGTCGGCGCCGAGGTCGCCCGGCTTGCAGAGCCCGACCTGCGCGTTCATGTTCGCGCCGTCGAGGTACACCTTGCCGCCGTGCTCGTGGATGATCGTGCAGATCTCGCGGATCGAGGCCTCGAACACGCCGTGGGTCGAGGGGTAGGTGACCATCAGCGCGGCGAGCGCGTCGCTGTGCTGGTCGGCCTTCTTCTTCAGGTCGGCGACGTCGATGTTGCCGTGGTCGTCGCAGGCCACGACCACGACCTTCATGCCGCACATGATCGCCGAGGCCGGGTTGGTGCCGTGCGCCGACGACGGGATCAGGCAGACGTTGCGGTGCCCCTGGCCGCGGGCCTGGTGCCAGGCGCGGATCGTCAACAGGCCGGTGTACTCGCCCTGTGAGCCGGCGTTGGGCTGCAGGCTGGTCGCGGCGAAGCCGGTGATGTCGTTGAGCCAGGTCTCGAGCCGGTGGTGCAGCTCGGTGTAGCCCTCGGCCTGGTCGCGCGGCACGAACGGGTGCAGGCCGCCGAAGCCCTCCCAGGTGACCGGGATCATCTCGGCGGTCGCGTTCAGCTTCATCGTGCAGGAGCCGAGCGGGATCATCGAGGTGGTCAGCGACAGGTCCTTCTGCTGCAGCCGGTGCATGTAGCGCAGCATCTCGGTCTCCGACCGGTAGAGGTGGAAGACCGGGTGGGTGAGGTAGTCGCTGCTGCGGGCCACGTCGGCCGGCAACGCCGGAACCTGGTCGGCCAGCGCCTCGATGTCGAGGCCGGCGGGGTCGCCGCCGAACGCCGCGAACACGTTGCGCAGGTCCTGTTCGGTGACGGTCTCGTCGAAGGCCACGCCGACGGTGCCGTCGCCGAAGTCGCGCAGGTTGATGCCGAGCGCCAGGGCCTTGGCGACCACGTCCTTGGCGCTGGTCTTCGGCGCAACCTGGATCGCGTCGAAGAAGTGCGCGTTCTGCACCTCGCAGCCGATGCCCTCGAGGCCCTTGGCGAGGATGCCGGTGGTGTTGCGGATCCGCTCGGCGATCGCACGCAGACCCGCGGGGCCGTGGTAGACGGCATACATGCCGGCCATCACCGACAGCAGCACCTGCGCGGTGCAGATGTTCGAGGTGGCCTTGTCGCGGCGGATGTGCTGCTCACGGGTCTGCAGGGCCATCCGCAGCGCCATGTTGCCGTGGCGGTCCTTGGTGACGCCGATGATCCGGCCCGGCATCTGCCGCTTGTAGTCCTCGCGGGTCGCCATGAAGGCGGCGTGCGGGCCGCCGTAGCCGAGCGGCACGCCGAAGCGCTGGGTGCTGCCGACCACCGCGTCGGCGTCCCAGGCGCCCGGTTCCTTCAGGAGCGTGAGCGACAGCACGTCGGCCGCGACGCAGCACAGGGCGCCCGCCGCGTGGGCCTTCTCGATCACCGCCGCGGGGCTGACCACGGCACCCGTGGTGCTCGGGTACTGGACCAGGCAGCCGTAGACGTCGTCGCCGAAGGTGAACTCGCTCTGCGGCAGGACCCGCACCTCGATGCCGAGCGGTTCGGCGCGGGTCCGGACCACGCCGATGGTCTGCGGGTGGCAGTCGTCGGCGACCAGGAACACGTCCTTGCCGTCGGCCGCCTTGCCGAGCACCCGCTTGAACATCGTCATCGCCTCGGCGGCGGCGGTGGCCTCGTCGAGCAGCGAGGCGTTGGCGCACTCGAGCCCGGTGAGGTCGAGGACCATGGTCTGGAAGTTCAGGAGCGCCTCGAGGCGACCTTGGCTGATCTCCGGCTGGTAGGGCGTGTACTGGGTGTACCAGGCCGGGTTCTCGGTGATGTTGCGGAGGATCACCGGCGGCGTGAAGGTGCCGTGGTAGCCCATGCCCAGGAACGAGCGCAGCACCCTGTTGCGGCCGGCGAGTTCCTTCAGCTCGGCCAGCGCCTGCTGCTCGCCGAGCGCCGCGGGGCTCTGCAGGGTGCCGTGCCAGCGCACCGCGCCGGGGATCGCCTTGTCGAGCAGGTCGTCCATCGATCCGACCTTGCAGGTGGCGAGCATCGCCTCGTGGTCCTTGGCGCGGGGGCCGAGGTGGCGGGTGGCGAAGGCGTCGGAGCGCGGGAAGAGACGGTCGAGGGCGTCGGTGCGGGCCATGCCAGGAGGGGTCGTGCGGAGGCTTCGAGCCCGGCACCGGCCGGGCGGGAGGGTCGCCCGTTATAGAGCGCCGGGAAGGCGGTCGGAATGGTGTGCGGGCGTCGGAGTTGCGGGGCGCGTCGATTCAGCCGTCGAGCCAGGCGAAGACCTCGGGCAGTGCCTCCTGGACCACCAGCATGTGCTCGACGCCGGGAACGACCCGGTAGCGGCAGTCCGCGCCGGCGTCGTCGAGTTCGTCGGCGAGGCGGCGGGCGCCACCCAGCGCGAAGTCGAACTCGCCGGGCAGCACCAGGAAGCGGCTGGCGCGCGCCGCGTCGTCGTCGCCGACCCGTCCGCCGCCACCGAGTGCCGCCACCGCGCGCAGTCGGCCGGGGAACTTCGCGACCGTGCCGATCGCGGTGCCGGCACCCATCGAGTGGCCGATCACGTAGATCCGCTCGGGGTCGAAGCGGAGCCGGGTGGCGAGGGCGTCGAGCAGCGGGCCGACCCCCGCGGCGGTCAGGGTGCGCGGCGCGCAGAACGGCCAGCCGCGGGCCGCGGCGAGGCGCACCGCCAGGCCGTCGCCGTAGCCGTCGAAGAACAGGTGCTCGCTGCCGCCCATGCCGTGCAGGGCCAGGACCAGCGGGGGCGGTGGACCGTCCTCGGCATCGGTCTCCCGGTCGGCCGGGTGCGCGGGGACGTGCAGGCGCACCGCGGCGGCGCGCACGCCGATCGGGATGCGCAGCCAGTGTTCGCCGGGGTGGTCGTCGAGGCGCAGCGGGGCGGCCGCCTCGACGTGCTCGCGGAGCAGGCGAGCGCGGTCGAGGAGGTGGCAGGCCGGGACGTCGGTCTCGTAGGCGCGCCCGGCGTCCAGGTCTGCCAGGATCCTCCGAAGGCCGGTGAGCGACTCGAGCTCGAACCGCATCGGGCCGTCGGTGGATTCGAGAGGTTGCGCCAGCAGTGCATCCAGCTGTCGACGCCGCGCGGCATCGAGGACGGAGACGGTTCGGCGGTCGAGTTCCACGGCGCCGAGGTCGGCCGGGCGTTCCCACCACATCCGGACCGTGAAGTCCCCGGGCGTGTCGAGGGTGAACGAGCCGGTGTCGGCCGGGCGGGAGGGGGCCGGGGGGGCGCGACGCGCGGCGGCCTGCCACGTGGTGTCGACCGTGAAGCCCAGTCGCTCGAGGTTGCTCCGGTCGGCGGTGAGCAGCGCCTCGGGGAGCGGGCCCCGGTCGAACCCGATTGGAGCGTCGGGCGAACCGAGTCGGGTCGCGGCCTCGGGTCGGCAGTCCGCGGCGCCACGGAGCTCGGCGGCGTCGCCGTCGTCCGCGGCGACCAGTGCGACCCAGGCTGCGTCGACCTGCTCGGCGACCCTGGCCGGGTTCATCGAGAAGAACGACGTGACCGCGGCCTGCATCGCCTGGCGCGCGGCGACCCGGCGCTCCTGCAGCGAGGGATCGGTGCTCTTGCCGGCCGCCGCCCAGGCGTTCTCGAAGCGGCGCAGGCGTTGGCCCAGGTCGTAGCGGACCTCGGGGGGGAACTGTGCGCGGGCAGTCCCGGCGGTGGCTGCCAGTGCGCAGGTGGCGAGGAGGACGGACGTGATCGATCGCATGGTTGGCTGCGGGTCGGACGGAACGGTCGGGACGGTGCGTTCGGCGCCGGGCGGGTCCACGGATGCGGCGGACGTTCGTAGGCGGGAGAAGGACACGGGGCCCGGCTATCGTGCCGCGATGAGGTCACATCCCGAACCCCGTGTCACCCCGGCGACGAGCGCACGGCGGCGCCGCCGACTGGTCGCGCGTCGGAGGGTCACCCCGGGCTCCGCGCCCGGTACCATCCAGCACGACGCGGTGGCGAGGCCGACGGCGCTGCGCGGGGTCTCGGTGTCCGCGGCCGAGCACGTGGTGACCGAGCCGCGGGTCGAGGCCGGCGTCTGGCGCGATCTGCCGCATGGTGGCAGCTCGGACTGGCTACAGGTCACCGGCCTCCAGGACGTCGAGGTGCTCCGCGCCATCGCCGCACGCGTCGGGATGCCGGACCTGGTGCTGGAAGACGTGGCCCACGTCGACCAGCGCGCCAAGCTCGACGAGACCGAGGACGGCATCTTCGTGGTGCTGCGCGTGCCCTCGCCCGAGGGCGAGCACGACCACGGCACGGTGCAGGTGACGATGTTCCTCGGGCCCGACCTGCTGGTGAGCTTCGAGGAGTCCGCCACGCCGCTGTTCGACGGTGTCCACGAGCGGCTGTCCCGCAAGGGGCGCCGGATCCGCACCGCCGGCCCCGCCTACCTGCTGTACGCGCTGGTCGATGTGGCGGTGGACTCGTACTTCCCGGTGCTGGAGGCGCTGGCCGAGGAGCTGGAGGCGATCGAGGAGGAGGTGACCTTCCGACCGCGCGACGACCACCTCCGCCGGCTGCACGTGATCAAGCACGACATCCTGCGGCTGCGTCGCGACGCGCGGCCGATGGTCGACGTGCTGAAGCGGCTCCTGCGCTGCGAGGACGAGCGCTTCGACGACAAGGTCGCGCCGTTCCTCGGGGACTGCCTCGACCATGCCCAGCGGGTGGCCGACCAGGTCGAGCACCTCCGCGATGCGGCCAGCGCGGCGATGGACCTGCATCAGTCGGTGGTCGGCAACCGGATGAACGAGGTGATGAAGCTGCTGACGCTGATCGCGACCATCTTCATCCCGCTGTCGTTCGTGACCTCGCTCTACGGGATGAACTTCGATTCCGAGGCTTCGCCCTGGAACATGCCGGAGCTGCGATGGCGCTACGGCTATCCGGCGGTGGTCGGCGGCATGCTGCTCGCCGCGTCGTTGTTGCTGTGGTGGTTCCGGCGCAAGGGCTACCTCGGTTCGCCGCCGCCCAGGGACTGACCGGCGGCGGCGCGGTCGGCTTCGGGTGCCGCCACGACCGGGGTGGTGGGCGGCGTCGGCGGGCCGGTGAAGCCCTTGGGCAGCGAGCGGACGTGCAGGTCCTGCTGCGGGAATGCGATCTCGATGCCGGCCGCCTTGAACTTGTCGTCGATGTTGCGGTGCACGTCGTTCATCGCCGCGAGCCAGTCGTCCATCGATGCGATGAACAGGCGCAGTTCGAGATCGAGCGAGCTGCCGCCGAAGGCCTTGAAGACCACGGTGGGCTTGGGGCTGGCCATCACCACCGAGCATTCGTCGGCCGCGTCTTCCAGCAGCTTGGCGGCCAGGCGGGTGTCGCTGCCGTAGGCGACCCCGACCGGGATCACCAGCCGGGTCAGCGGGTTGGTGAGGCTCCAATTGACGAACCGGCTGGTGATGAACTCGCGGTTGGGGACGACGAGTTCCTTGCGGTCCCAGTCGGTGATCGTGGTCGCCCGCATCTGGATGCGCGTCACCCGGCCGTCGGTGTCACCCACGGTCACCAGGTCGCCGACCCGGATCGGTCGCTCGAGCAGCAGGATCAGCCCGGACACGAAGTTCGCGAAGATCTCCTGCATGCCGAAGCCGAGGCCGACCGAGACCGCGGCGAGCAGCCACTGGACCTTGTCCCAGCCGAGGCCGATGGTGCCGAGCGCCATCGCGATGCCGGTCAGGCCGACCGCGTAGTTGGCGATCGTGCGGGTCGCGTAGCGCTCGCCGGACTGCATCGAGGTGTGGCGCAGCACCGCGACCTCGATGAAGCCGCCGACGTTGCGGGCCAGGAACCAGGTCGCGACCAGGATCACCAGCGCGGCGAGCAGGCGCTCGAGGGTCACCGCCTGGACCACGTCTTTGGAGACCAGTTCCTCGACGCCGTCGGCGTTGGTCACCACCTGGGTGACCCGGACCTGCTCGTCCCAGAGTTCGAACTGCTCGAGGATCCCGAGGGCGGGCAGTACGTCGACCCACAGGAACCACAGGCCGAGCACTGCGGTGAGCTGGACGATCACCCGGACCACGGTCTCGGTCTGCTGGTCGACGCGGGCCAGGTCGGCGGCGTGGTCGATCGGGATCTCGGGACCGTCCGCGGCCGTGGCGACGGCCTGCGCGGCGCGGGTGCGGTGGGCCTCGCGTGCCCGCGAGATCGCCAGGGCCCGCTGCGACAGCAGCATCCAGCGCACCACCAGGCCATGGATCAGCAGCATCACCAGCACCAGCGCGATGGTCGACAGGAGCCGGGTCCAGAGGATCAGCGCGGTGAACTGGTAGCCGGCCAGCGACAGGCCGGCGAGGAGCAGCGGGACGGTGAGTGCCACCACGTGCAGCACGTGGCGGGTGCGGAGTCCGGTGAGCGCGTTGCGTTCGTCACGGCCGAGCGCCAGCACGCCGCGGTTCGGGTGGAGCAGCGCGGCGCCGGCGATGGAGACCGACAGGGCGGCGACGACCAGCGAGACGCGGCCGGCCGACCGCGTCCAGATCTGTGACTCGGCGGCCGCCACCGAGGCCAGCGACAGACTGGTGAGGACCAGCACCGGGTTGAGCCAGCGCAGCCGGCGGACCAGCAGGCGGCAGGCCTCCCGTGGCCAGTTCAGGTGGATCTGGAGCAGTGCGTCGGGATGCGCAGAACGGCGCAGGAAGCCGAGCAGGAACGCGACCATCGCCGCCGTGCGGAGGCCGGAGGCGATCGCCGCGAGGCGCGGACCCGACTGGCCGTCGTTCGGCGCGGCGTCGGCCACGGCGTCGACGGCGCTGCTGACCAGCACCATCGCGATCGGCACCGCCAGCGAGAGGAGCGCCAGGCATAGCACCGCGCGGAGGCTCGGGGCGATCGACGTGTTGGAACGACGGGACGCCGCCTGGTTGGCTTCCGCCAGGCGGGCCTTCAGCGGCCGGCGGATCAGCAGCAGGAGCAGCAGCGAGGCCAGCACGCCGAGCACCGTCTTCGAGCCGGCCAGGCTGGCGAGGGTGTCCTCGTGGAATGCCGACCACAGCGCCTCGCCGAGTTCCGACGGGGTCGTGCGGACGTCTTCCATCTCCTGCGCCAGCGGAGTGCTCCAGACCGGTGCGGCGCTCGGCACCCACAGGACCCGTTCGGTGGCGAAGTCGAGGCACTCGGCGAGGCGTTCTCGGAGAGTGGCCAGCGTCGAGTCGGTGGCGACCAACGCGTTGGTCAGCTCCTCCTGCAGAGTGGCCAGGGTCTGCAGCAGGTCGAGGCGGGTGTTCAGCAGCTCGCGAGCCGCGGTTCGCAGGGCGCCGCGCTGCTCGTCGGTCGGCTCGGTGCCGTCCGCCTCCAAGCGCGCCAGGGCGCGTGTGAGCGCTTCCGCGACCGCCGCGTCGAAGTCCTCGAGCTGCTCCAGTTGGTCGTCGGTGCGGAATCGCGTGTCGTAGGCCTTGACGATCTCGGTCCGTACGCGAGACCAGTTCGCGTACTCCTTGCGGACCGTCAGCATCCTGCTGCGTAGCAGGCGCAGTTCCTGGCCGACGCCTTCGGAGAGTCCGACCAGCTCGACCCGCGTCCGCGCCTCGCGGAAGTCCTGCTCGACTCGGGCGAGTTGGCGTTCCACCTGTCGACGATCACGGAGCGCCGGGCCGAGATCCTTCGCGGCTTGCGCGAGCGCATCGGCGGTCTCGAGGTTGGCGTCCGCGAGTTGCTTCAGCGCGGCGGGCGCCTTGGCGGCCTGGTCGCGGGCCGGGGAGACCTTCTGGGTGACCTCGCGGGTCCGTGCCTCGCGCAGCTGTCCCTCGAGCGACTCCAGGTCCTGCAGCGCGGCGTCCCGTTCGCTCTTGGCCAGATCCTCCTGGGCCTTCGCGAGCCGGGCGAGCAAGTTGATGTTCTGGTTCTGTCGGCTGAGGACGCCGTACTCCGCCTGGGCCCGTTCGCGCTCGGCGGTGGCGGCGGCCAGCTGGGCCTCACGCAGCAGCGGCGGTTCGTCGCTGGGCGCGGCGTCGCCGTTCGTTGCCGCCGGCAGCGCGAGTTGGGCGCGCAGCGCCTCCAGCTTGTCGGGCAGCTCCTTGCGCAGGGTCTCCAGACGCTTGGACTCGGCGGCGGCCTGGTCGTAGCGCTCGCTCGCGGTGTCGACCCGCTGCTGGGCCTCGTCGGTCGCCGTTTCCAGGGCGCTGACCGAGGTCAGGTAACGCGACCGGCCGCGGTCGGGGCCGACCGAGAGTCTGCCCTGGATCCGGCTGATCACCGAGTTGGCGTCGGCGAGCGTGGCGCGCAGCTCGGCGAGGCGCCGGTGGTACTGCTCGGCGGCTGCCAGCTGGATCTCGGCGCGCGACATCGCCGCCTCGACCTTCTCCCTGGTCGCGTCGTCGAGATCGGTCGCGGTGGTCAGCGCCTGCCGGAGCTCGGCGACCTTGGCAGCGGTTCCGGGGGGCGGATCCTGGTTCTGGGCAACTGCGGGGGGCGCCAGCAGGGGCAGGGCCAGCGCCAGCAACAGCGGGAGCCAGCGGAGTCGGTCGAAGCGCGGGGCGGCAGCGGGAATCGGGCGCACGGTGCGGATGCTACGCGCGGGTGATGTCGGTTCGAGAGTTCGCCGGACCGGGGCGACACGCGTCACGTCCGATCGGGCCCGGCGTCGCCGGTGCGTGCGCCGGTCAGGCGTCCGGTCAGTGCCGCCAGGGCGGTCTCGACCCGCAAGGGGTTCTGACCCAGGCTGGCGATTCGGAAGCCGCGCGCGCGCAGTGCTTCGACTTCGTAGGTCGTGAAACCCCTTTCGGGGCCGATCGCCAGGGCGAGCGCGGCCTCGCCGCGGGGAAGGCCCGGGTCGGCGCCGGCGGTCGCCGGGCCGGGATGGCCGACGAAGCGATGTCGTTGCGCCGCGAGCAGGGCCTCGAGGCGGTCCTCGACGAACGGCTTGAACAGCGGCTCGATCTGGATCTCGGGCAACCGGGTGCGGCGGGCTTGTTCGAGCCCGGCCAGCAGGTGGGCGCGGAGCCGGCTCGGCTCGAGGACCCGGCTGGCGAGGTGGCTGCGGTCGACGTGCCAGGTTCGCAGCAACACGATGCGTCGGTAGCCCAGCGCGGTCGCGTGTTCGAGGCAGCGCGCCAGGACCTTGGGCCGCGGCACCGCGAGCAGGAGGGTGTCCTGTGGGGTGTCGAGTCCCGCGCCGGACTCGAACGAACACGCGAGCTCGAGTCGGTCCGGGGCACTGACAACCACCTCCGCGGTGCCGAGTGGTCCGTCGAGGACGCCGACGCGCAGTCGGGTGCCCGGAGTCGCCCCGAGGACTTCGCTGGCATGGCGGGCCCGTCGGCCGGCGAGAACCGCGCGGGCCCGGTCGCCGTCCGGGAATTCCGTGGGATCGAGCAGGATGAGGTTCATGGGGCTGGCGAGCGGTCGATCCTCTGCCAGAGGGTCACCCTGCCGACGAGCAGTCCGGCCGACCGCCCAACGGGCCCACCCGTCAGCCGCCTTCGGCCGAGTGCGACGGGGGATCGTCGCGATCGCGTTCCCGCCCGGCGTCCTCCATCTGGTCCGGGCCGCGCCCGTCGGCGCCGGTCGCCGGTTCATCCGAATAGAGCCAGACCTGGTTCTTGCCGCGGCGCTTGGCCTGCTGCAGCGCCATGTTGGCGCGGCGCTTCAGGTCTTCGGGGGTGGCGTCGCGGCGGCCGTCGAAGGTGTCGATGCCGATCGACAAGGTCACCGTCCGCGTATAGCGCTCGTTGGCGACCTCGCTCCGCGCGACCCGGGAGCGGATCCGCATCGCGGTCTGCACGGCCTCGGCCGGCGTGGTGTGCGGCAGCAGCAGAACGAACTCGTCGCCGCCGAAGCGGGCCGCGAAGTCGGTCTCGCGGATGTTGCGCTTCAGGTTGGTCGCGACCTGGCGCAGCACCTCGTCGCCGAAGGCGTAGTCGGCGCGGTCGTTGATCGATTTGAAGTCGTCGACGTCCAGCAGCAGCAGCGAAAGGGGGGTCCGGTGGCGGCGGGCTCGCTTGAACTCCAGTTCGAGCACGCGTCGGAAGTAGCGTTCGCTCAGCAGGTCGGTCTTGAAGTCGACGCTGACCTGACCTTCGAGTTCGCGCGCCCGCTCGTGGAGGGCCAGAAAGCGATCGCGCGTGTGGAGTGCCAGCTGGACCCGCTGGGCTGCCTCGTTCCCGGCGGCCGACTTCAGCAGGAAGTCGCACAGCGGCAGGCGGGGCGAGAACACCCGGCGGACCGCCTCCGGATCGTCGACCAGCAGGATCACCGGGACCGGCCGGCTGCGGAGCTGCAGGCGTTCGATGAGTTCCAGTTCGACGCAGCCCGGCTCGAGCACCAGCGGGTTCAGGATGGTCACGTCCGGCGGCGCGTCGTCGAGGCGGACCTCGGTCTCGGCCAGCGACTCGGCCACGTCGACGGGGAATCCGGAGCGCCGTAAGCCTTCGACGAGCTCTCCCAGTGCGTCGCGGTGGTGGTTCAGTACCAGGATCCGGCACCGTTCCGGGGGCTGATCCGGGCCTTGTTCCACTGCAACGCTCGCGAACGGGACGGACATCGGGGACGTGCGAGGGGTCGGGTTGAAAGAGGCGACCGGGCTCTCCCGCGGTCGCCACCGGCCTCCTAGGGGGGAAGACGGTTGCGCAGGGGGTCGAACTCTAGCGCGGATGCGAGGCGGGCGGAAGACGGCCTTGATCCTCCGGCCGCGATCCCTAGAATCCGCGGCCCGTTTTAGCGCGCCAGCGTTCCGTGCCAGCCCACCGCGCCAGGTGGAACCGCTGTCCGGGCCGCTCGGAACCTCCGGGTTCCGTCGTGCCGCAGAGCGGGGAGGCCCGGCGTGTTCGAAGTGATCAGGTGTGTCCGTTGGGCACGACTGTTCCGCAGGCTCGCAGGGTCGACCAGACTCCCTTCGGTCTGGGGTTCTCGTGCAGTCAGGGATCGATCGATCCCCGGAACGCGGTGGCATCCCGGCGAGCGCTCACGCGATCGCCGCTGCTGAGCCGGTTCCCGGGCCCGGTCGCCTTCGTCGCCTTTCCGATCCGGATCGGTGTCTCGAAGGTCGCTGACGCGGCACGAGCCCCCGACGACGCCGGCGGGAGTTCATCGACTGCTCGAATCCTACGGCTCGCCCTGAGGACTTCGAATCCTACGGCTCGCCGTGGGGACCTGTCCCGGGAGGTGTCTCCCGTCGCCATGCCCCGCTGCGAGTTCGCGCCCTGTCCATTGGCCGGAGCGTCCTCCTCGAGACTTCCGAGGTCGCTCCGCACCGTTTCCCGAACACGCTCTCCGAGCCTGAATCATCCGGATCCAACGTGCCCGCCGTCACCCTTCAGTCCCTGATCGACGCTGGCGTCCACTTCGGACACCAGGCTCGCCGCTGGAACCCCAAGATGAAGCCATTCATCCACGGGAAGCGGCACAACATCCACCTGATCGACCTCAAGCAGACCATGCGTGGCCTGCTGATGGCGTCGCACTTCATCCGTGAGCTGGCGGCTACCGGGCAGCAGGTGCTGTTCGTGGGCACCAAGCGGCAGATCCGGCAGGTGGTCGAGTCCGAGGCGAAGCGCTGCAACATGCCGGCGATCTCGGAGCGTTGGATCGGCGGCACGCTGACCAACTTCAACACCGTCCGCGAACGTCTGGGGCGCCTCGAGGAACTCGAGGCCTCCGAGGCCGACGGTTCGATGGAGCGGCACAAGAAGAAGGCGCAGGCGATGCTTCGCCGCGAGATGCGCAAGATCCAGCGCAACCTCGAAGGCGTGCGCATGCTGCACGGCATGCCGGGCGCGATGGTGGTGGTCGACCCGCGCCGCGAGGACATCGCGATGCAGGAGGCTGCACGGATGAACGTCCCAGTGATCGCGATCCTCGACACGGACTGCGACCCCGACCTCGCCGACATCGTGGTGCCGGGCAACGACGACGCCCAGTCGTCCGTCCAGCTGCTGTTGTCGCAGCTCTCCGAGGCGATCCTCGAGGGCCGCGCCGGTGTCGACGAGCAGACCCTGGCCCACGCGCAGCGTGCCGCTCAGGACGATCCGCGGGCGCGGGACGTCGTCGGCCGTCGCGGTGGACCCGGTGACCGTCCGCAACGCGGTGATCGTCGTGGCGGAGGCGGCGGCGGTGACCGCGGCGGGCGCCGTGGCGGCGGTGGCGGCCGCGATTCCGGTGGACGCGGTGGGGCCGACCCGGGTGGTCGTCTCGGCCGCCGTTCGACCGGTCGCTTCGCGGACCGCGCCGGTGGCCACGCCGACAACATCTCGGTGGGGGGTGACGGCAGCGAGCGCGCCGCGCCCGCGGCTGAGGGTCAGGTGCCTGCGGAAGGGCAGGCTCCCGTCGAGGCGCAGGCTCCGGCTCCGGCTCCCGAGTCGGCGGCTCCGGCTCCTGAGTCGGCGGCTCCGGCGTCGGCTCCGGCTCCCGAGTCGGCGGCGCCCGAGGCGTCGGCTCCGGCTGGCGAGGGCGAGAAGAAGGAGTCCTGACAGGTTCTCCGTCACGGGTCGTCGCCCCTCGATCGTGGGGTCGGCCCGCTTCGATGCGCGTGCGCTCGCCATCGCCGGCGCGCGAGGCGGCCCGTGTCCCGATCAGGGCGATGAGCGCCGTCCCGAGTGAGCGGTGTCGAAGGCGTTCGTCCGGTCGACCCAGCACAGCCTGGGTGCGGGCGCAGCCTGGGGTGCGAGCAGCACGTCCGGATCGACGGCCGGCGTCAACTCGCCGTCAGATCGGTCGTCGTTCCCGGCGACCGACGATCCTCCAGATCCATTCCAACAGTCAGCGAGCCAGAACATGACCCAGATCAACGCCAAGGATGTCGGAGCCCTTCGCAAGCGCACTGGCGCCCCGATGATGGACTGCAAGGCCGCCCTCCAGGAAGCGGGCGGCGACATGGAGAAGGCGGTCGAGATCCTCCGCAAGAAGGGTCTGAAGATGGCCGACAACCGCGCCGACAAGGACGCGACCGAAGGTCGGGTGTTCTCCTACCTGCACCACAACAACAAGCTCGGCGTGCTGGTCGAGATCGCCTGCGAGACCGACTTCGTGGCGCGCAACGAGGAGTTCGTCCAGTTCGGCAACGACCTTTGCCTGCACGTCGCGGCGATGAATCCCGCCTATCTCAAGGCCGAGGACATCGACGAGGCGGCGCTCGCCAAGGAGCGTCAGCTGCTGATCGACATGACCGGCGCGGAGATGCAGGGCAAGCCCGCCGAGGTGGTCGAGAAGGCTGCCGAAGGGCGGCTCAAGAAGTATCTGGCGGAGCGTTGCCTGGTCGACCAGCCGTTCGTGAAGGACGACAAGAAGTCGGTCGGCGAAGCCCTGAAGGAGCTGGCCGGCAAGATCGGCGAGAACCTGCAGCTGCGCCGCTACGTCCGCCTCGAGCTCGGCGGGAACTGAACCGTCGGCGGGAACTGCACCTTCTGGGGCGCATGGTCCGGTCCGGCTGCGGGCATTCCGCGGGCGGCGTGGCCCGTCGCCGACAAGTTGAGATTCACGGTCCGTGCCGCTCAGATGGTTCGGGCCCGGGAACGACGAATAGCTGCCGAGCGTGCGGCGCGGCTCGTTCTCCACGGGGCCTCCCGTGACCGTCCGCTGCCTCGATCCTGCCATGAGTGGAGCCCCGCCTCGCATCCATCGCGTCCTGCTGAAGATCAGCGGGGAGAGCCTCGCCCGCCGCGGGGAGCACGGGGTCGATCCCCAGGTGGTGGCCGAGATCGCCCGCGAGATCGCGGCCGTCGGCCGGCTCGGAGTGCACGTGGCGGTGGTCGTCGGCGGTGGCAACCTGATCCGCGGCGCCCGCTTCGCCGAGTTCGGCACCAACCGGGCGACCGCGGACCACATGGGGATGCTCGGCACGGCGATCAACACCCTCGCTCTGCAGGACGGCCTCGAGCGCGAGGGCGTGGAGACCCGGGCGATGTCCGCGCTGGCGATCCACGAGATGATGGAGCCCTACATCCGTCGTCGGGCACTTCGCCATCTCGAGAAGGGGCGGGTGGTGATCCTCGCGGCCGGCACCGGCAATCCATACTTCACCACCGACACGGCGGCGGCGCTGCGAGCGACCGAACTCGGCGTCGACGCGGTGCTCAAGGCCACCAAGGTCGACGGCGTCTACACCGCCGATCCGGCCCTGGATCCGCACGCCGAGCGCATCGACCGCGTGACCTTCCGGGAGGCGTTGGACCGCGACCTGAGGGTGATGGACCGCACCGCGTTCACGCTGTGCATGGAGAACGACATGCCGATCATGGTCTTCGACATGTTTCAGACCGGGAACATGGTGCGCGCAGTCAAGGGCGAGCCGATCGGGACCTGGGTCGTCTCCGGCGAGTAGTCCAGGGTGCCGGCTCGGGGTCGGGCTCGCGGTGCGGCGAGAGGACGGCGGTGACCGGTTGGGAGGCCGGGTCATCGGAGACCATTCCGCCCAGCACGCGCCCTCGCGCCCAGGATCTCGCCGCACGGTACTCTTCGGTGCGCAGGCTCGCCGAATCCACCGATCCGGCGGCGTTTCGCGGCTTCGACCTGAACACGATCGCGAGCACTGGCTCGGAACGTGTCCCGTGACCCGACCTCCTGGGTGGCGATTCCATCCCTGCCTGCTGCTAATCTGCCAAGCCCGTTCGGTCGGTAGCTGTTGCTGTCCCACGACACCCTTCGGGCGGGCTCGTTCGCTGTCGCGACCGCCGGTCCCGAACTCTTGCCTCACGCCCTCGCGGGCCAGACCAACATGGACGACACCACCCAGCTGATCCTCGCGGAGTTCGAGGACCGGGCCGAGAAGTCGGTCGACCACCTCTCCAGCACGCTGTCGAGCATCCGGACCGGTCGTGCGTCTCCCGCGCTGATCGACACCCTGCGTGTCGACGCCTACGGCGCCTCCACCCCGCTGAACCAGCTGGCCTCGATCTCGGTGCCCGAGCCGCGGCAGCTCACGGTGAAGCCGTTCGACCCGTCGATCCTGAAGGACGTCGAGAAGGCGATCCTGGCGTCGGACCTGGGACTCACGCCTTCGAACGACGGCAAGCTGCTGCACCTGACCCTGCCGCCGCTGTCCGAGGAGCAACGCAAGAAGCTCGTGGTGAAGGTCAAGGATCTCGCCGAGACCGCACGGGTGGCGCTGCGCAACGAGCGCCGCGATGCCAACAAGAAGGGCGACCAGGCGGCGCAGGCCCACGACATCACCGAGGACTTCCACCGAGAACTCAAGGACGCGATCCAGGCGTCGCTGAAGCGCTTCGAGGCACGGGTCGACGAGATCGTCGCCAAGAAGACCGACGAGATCATGAACGACTGATCGGTGGGAGGCCGGGAGGCTGGTGGCGTTCGGCGCGTGGAGCACACGTCTCGTCGGACGCGGCGGTGTCCGACCCGGCGTTGCCGTTCCCTTGCGGCGCGGACCCATCCATCCGGGGGCGTAGCTCAGTCGGTAGAGCACCGGATTTTTAATCCGATGGTCCTGGGTTCGAGTCCCAGCGCCCTCAATCCTCCTTCCACCACACGGCCGTCGGCCTCGCCATGACCCTGGATCCGGAATTCCTGAGCATCCTCCGCACTCCGGACAGCAAGCTGCCCGTCGCCCCGCTCGACGAACCGGCATTGGCCCGGCTCAACGAGGCGCTCGCCGCCGGCTCGATCCGTGATCGGGGTGGGGAGCCGGTCGTGGGGCCGCTCGAGGCGGCGCTCGAGGCGCAGGGCGAGCCGGTGGTCTACCCGATCCGGGACGGGATCCCCGACCTGCTGGTCGAGCGCGGATTCGTCTGGCCCCCCGATCACCCGACGGCGACGCCGTGAAGGGTGTCGGTGCCACGCGGCGACCCGGTGGGTGTGATTTCCTGGGACCGGATCGGGATCGTCGTCCGGTAGACCCTCGATCGGCGCGGCATTTCGGCTAACCTACTGCGCCTTCCAACTCTGCCGTGGCGCGTCGGTGCACGCTGCCGGCGGCCGGCGTAGGTATGCGTCGGCCTCGAGTCGGGCCAGCATCCGACCAGGCTCCGAATGGAATTCTTCCGAAAGTATCAGCGGCTGATCCTCTACTCGGCCGGCATCTTCGCGCTGGTCACGTTCTCCGCGACCGGCTCGATCCTTGGTTTCATCGACAGCGTCTTCCAGACCCGGGCTCCGTTGCCGGTGATGGAGATCCGGGGTCGGGAGGTCGAGGTCCAGCCGATCGACAACGAGTTCGCGGCACGGATCGTCCGCTGGGAGTCCTCCGCGCAGGATCCGACCCTGGTGTTGCCGAACGTGCTCGACGGACGCGGCGACGACAGCCGGGTCGAGGTCTACGCGGCGCTGCGCCGGATCGCGCTCGAGTATGGCATCGAGGTCTCCGACCAGGAGGTCGACAAGGCCATCGAACAGGGCGTGCAGATCATGGCGCAGGTCGACACGCAGGTGACCGACCCGACTGCGTTGGCCCTGCGCCTCGGTTTCGCGTCGCTGCCGGCCTACCGCGAGGTGGTCCGCGAAGCGATGCGGATCGGCAGCCTGGTGCGGCTCGAGTCGCTCGCGGTCGACACGTCCGACGCGGCGCTGGTGCAGAAGCTCGTTGCTGACATGGAGAAGATCGTGGTGAAGGCCGCGGTCGTCGACGCCGAGGCGATGCAGGAGGCGATGGAGGCCGACGAGGACGCGTTGTCCGACGACGACCTGGTCGCGTGGCTCGAAGACCTCGAGACGTTCGAGAAGAGCGCCTTCGTCGATCCGGACCGCTATCGCGTCCAGGCGGCCTACCTGCTGCTCGGCGACGACTTCGATCCGGAGAGCTTCGCTGCAGAGCTCGAGGACTCCGAGTTCTCCGACGAGGAGGTCGAGCAGTTCTACACCCGGCAGCGATTCCGCCTCTACCAGAAGCCGAAGGCCGACAAGGCCGAGGACGGTGAGGAGAAGGACGGCGAGCCCGAAGACGGCGAGCAGAACGACGGCGAGCAGAACGACGACGCGCAGAACGACGGCGAGTCGGAGGACCCTGTCGAAGAGAAGCAGGATCCCGAGGTTCCGGAGTATCTCGAGCTCGACGACGCCCTGAAGGCGCGGATCCGTAGCCGTCTGCAGGCCGAGCGGATCGTCAACAAGCTGTGGGAGACGGTGCGCGAGCGGCTCGAGTCGTTCGTCGAGGCCGAGCGCGACGCGCTGTCGGCTGCCGAGGGCCCGGTCGCCGAAGCGGCGATCGCGGTCGACGAGGCCCGCATCCTCGCCGAGGCGGAGGATGCCGACGACGCCGCCAAGGCCGTCCTCGAAGCTGCCGAGGCGGCGCTGGAGTCCGCGGAGGCCGCGAAGACCGCCGCCGAGGAGGCTCTGGTCGCCAAGCGAGCAGACTTCCCGCTCGAGGCGGTCTGGACGGAACTCGCTGCGGGCCGTCCCGGCCTCGGGGTGGTCTCGTCCGGTGAGGAGCCGAAGCTCTCGCAGGACCTGAAGGACATCGACGTCGTCGGTCCCTGGGAGGCGTCGTCGTCCGTCGTCGCGCTCAGCGACGAGCGGCCGCTGTCGACCCAGATCCAGCACACGCCTCCGGCGGTGTTCCAGTTGCGGCTCCAGGAGCGGATCGAGAGTCCGCTGAAGCCACTCGACGACATCCGCGAAGACGCGCGGACCCGCTACTTCAGCGAGCAGGCCGACGAGCGAGCCGAAGAGATCGCCAAGGCCTTCAAGGAGACCCTCGAGGAACTCGCGAAGGCCAAGATCGCCGACGAGATCGCCGATCTCGAGGGCAAGCGCGATACGGATCTGGAGGAGAAGCTCGCCGAGTGGCGGACGACCGTTCAGGAGCGCCTCGACAGCGCTCGGGAGCGCCTCGCGGAACTCAAGCAGTCCCGCGGTGATGCCGCGCGCGTCACCGTCGCCGCACAGCAGCGCGTCGACGACCTCGCCGCGCAGCTTGCCGCCGAGGAGGCGCGCCGCGAGGAGATCCTCGCCGAGTTGCAGGCCGAACTCGACGAGACGGTCGAGGAGAAGACCCGCGAGCAGTTCGCCGGGGTCTTCGATGAGGCCGTGGCCGCGCACGAGGGCGTGAAGCTCGAAGTGGTCGGGCCGCTGCCGCGAGACCTCAGCTCCGGCGGCTACGGGGCGCATCGTGAGTCCTATCCGAAGGCGGTCCGCTACCTGTTCTTCGGGGGCCGGGTCACCGACCTCGACGAAGGGGACGTGGTCGAGATGGAGCAGGACTTCGCGGAGCGGGCCTGGGTCGGCGGCATCGTCACCGGAGTCGAGCCGGGATCGCTGGCCGACGTGACGCGCCGTCAGGTGCTGTCGCTGCGCCAGCAGCAGGCTTCTCAGCGCCGTCTGACCGGCGTGCGCCAGTCCTACTCACTCGAAGCCCTCACCGAGCGCTTCGGCTGGCGTCGTCCGACCGAGGTCGTGACGCCGGTCGACGGCGAAGAGTGAGCCGCGCAGGACCGCGCGCGTGCCGTCGATCGGGCGGCGCCCTACCGATTGGGCTGCGCGCTGCGCTCGCGGGTTCGCCTCGCGAACCCGCAGCAGGTCGACCGTCTGCGGCCGGCCCAGTCGATCAGCCCAGGTTCTGGTTCGCGAAGTCCCAGTTCACCAGCTCCCACCACTTCTCGAGGTAGGCTGGGCGGGCGTTGCGGTAGTCGATGTAGTACGCGTGCTCCCAGACGTCGCAGGTCAGGATCGGCGTCTTCGTCGCGTCGGTCAGCGGCGTGCGCGCGTTCGAGGTCGACTCGACCGCGAGCTTGCCGTCCGCGCCCTTGACCAGCCACGCCCAACCGCTGCCGAAGGTGCCGACCGCGGTCGAGGTAAACTTCTTCTTGAAGTCCTCGAACGAGCCGAAGCTCGCATCGATCGCCTCGGCGATCTTGCCGCTCGGCGCGCCGCCCGCGTTCGGGGCCATGCTGTTCCAGTAGAAGGTGTGGTTCCAGACCTGCGCGGCCTGGTTGAACAGTCCACCCGAGGCCTTGCGGATGATGTCCTCGAGGGACATCTCGGCGAACTCGGTGCCTTGGATCAGCTCGTTGAGCTTGGTGACGTAGGCGTTGTGGTGCTTGCCGTGGTGGAATTCGAGGGTCTCGGCCGAGATGTGGGGGGCGAGAGCGTCCTTCGAGTAGGGGAGCTCAGGGAGCGTGAATGCCATGTCTTCGTGAGGTGGTCGTGGGGTAGAGGCTCCATCCGGCCGCGCAGATGCCGCTGACCGGAGGGTATGCAATGTGGGACGAGTTGCCCGATCCTGCAAAGCATGCCGGACGATCGCCGAGGAAAAACCGAGGTCTGCTGTATGGCTGCCCCGAGCCGTGTCGTGGCGCGCGCCGGACTCACTCGGCGTCGCCCCGCGGGCCTCGCTGCGAGGGGGTCCCACGGACCGAGCAACTTCCCTCGGGATCGCACCGGCGGCCCAGCAGGCGTCCCAGCGGCACGCGGTAGCGGGCGAACAGGCGGTATGCCAGGTCCGCGAGCCCCCGCAGGACCGGCCAGCGGGTCGGCGCCAGGAGGTAGCCCAGGCCGACCGCTGTCCACGCCCGCCGCATCGACTCCATACCGACCGTGTGGGTCCCATCGGCGAGCCGGCCGTGGAGTTCCGCGTGCACCCGGTCCGGGTCCAAGCCATGGGAAAGGGCGTCGAATCCGGGATCGGCGATGTCGACCGTGCACAGCCGTCCCGCCCGGTTGCGTCGCTGCAGCCAGGCGACCTCGCGCCGGCACAGCGGGCAGGCGCTATCGAAGAACAGCGTGAACTCGGGTGCGTCGGTCACCTTCGCGGGATCGCGGCGGACGCGGTCCCGGATGCACCCGCGTCCCCTCAGTTCGTCCCGGGTCCGCCGGCGGTGGCCATCGCGATCAGCGAGTGGCCGAATGGGAACTCGGTGTGGCGCAGCAGCAGTCGCTCGCTGCCCATGAACCAGGCGAACAGGTCGTTGATCGGCTTGTTGAACTGGTGGCTGAGGTTGGTCTGCTCGTCGGGCAGGCCCACCAGCCACTCCTTGGCCTTCAGCACCAGCACGGCGGGCAGGATCAGCGGGAACAGGAGCGCGTTGAAGTAGGTCAGCTTCTTGGGCCGGAACCCGGCGCCGACCAGCTTCTCGCGCATCTCGCCGCGCGTGTAGCGGCGCTGGTGGTGCACGAGCCGGTCGTTCTGGCTGTAGAGGAACTGGTAGGCCGGCACCGAGACGAACAGCAGGCCGCCCGGTCGCAGGATGCGTCGCACCTCGGCCAGCACCTCGCGGTCGTTGGGGATGTGCTCGATCGCGTCGAACATCGCGACCATGTCGAAGCTCCCGTCGGCGAATGGCAGCTCCAGGCCCGAGCCGGTCACCACCCGATCGAAGCCCCGGCGCCGGCAGTAGCTCATCGCGTCGTGCGCGATGTCCATCGCGTGCACGCGGCCGTAGCGCGACAGCGGTTCGAGCATGCCGCCCGGACCGCAGCCGATCTCCAGGATGTCGCGGTCGGGCGTCGACGCCTGGGCCGGCGTGACTCCGAGGGCTCGGTCGAGCAGGTCGAAGAAGATCCGGCGGCGGCCGCGGAACCAGAAGTGCCGCTTCTCGAGTTCCGCGAACTGGTCGTAGACCGAGGCTTCCATGGGCGCGGTCGGGGCTCCGGTCAGTCGGTGGGGCTGCCCGGCTTCGGCTTCGCGACGACCACCATCTCGTCGTGGAAGTTGAGGTAGACGCTGGAGCGCCGGAACAGGGTCAGGGGCTTCAGGGCGAGACTGGCGAGGCCGTTGAGGCGGGCTGCGCGTTCGGCGATGAACGCGAACGACACGTACTTGCCGCCGAACGAGCTGGTCAGTTTCTCGACCGTGAAACCGGCCTGGTCGAGCACCTCACGCACCGTCTTCGGATTGAAGTGGTAGATGTGCTCCTCGTGCTTGAAGTGGTGCCACTTCGGGCCCAGCATCCGCGCGAACCGGCTGTCGACGTTCTGGGTCTCGATCAGCAGGTGGCCGCCGGGCTTCAGCATCGCCCGGGCCTGCCGGAGGATCTCCTGCGGGTCGGCGACGTGCTCGATCACGTCCCACATCGTCACCAGGTCGAAGCTGCCTTTCGCGTAGCCCTCGCGGTCCTCCGGCACGCTGTCCAGGGTGCCGACCCAGACCCGGTCCTCGCCGAGGTCGCGGATCGCCTCCTGCGCGATCGCCTGGCTGAGTTCCACGCCGCGGACGTCGTGGCCGTGCTCGCGCATCACCCGGAGGAAGAACCCGGCCGCGCAGCCGACGTCGAGGATCCGCGCCTTCGCGGGCAGGTACTGCCGCACCAGCCGGGTGCGGCGGCGGAACGTCTTCAGGTACAGCTCCGACTCGCTGGCGTAGTCGGCGTAGCCCTTGGTCTTGGGGCTGTCGCTGCGCCAGTAGTCCTCGTTGTAGACGTCGTGCAGCGCCTCGTCGCTCCAGCGCGGAGTCACGAAGACCAACTGGCAGTCCGCGCAGCGCAGCACCTTGTAGGGCGGCTCCTCGAACTCGAGCGTGGACTCGGCCGAGCCGCACAGCTGACAGCGGGTGATCTCGATGCGGCGCGGGTCGGCAGCCTGGCGGGTTCCGCTGGTCGACGGGTCGGTGCTCGCGCCCGTGCTCAACCGAAGTACTCCTGACCGGTCGCGACCGCTGCGTGACCGGTCTCTTCGCCGGTGCAGAGTTCCTGGCCGAGCTTCCGCCCCATCTCCACGGACTGGTCCATGTTGTTGTAGCGGAAGTTGCCCTGGCGGCCGGTGGTCTTCAGGTTGGTGAGCCCGGAGACGTACTCGATCACCGGCTGCAGGTGCTTCTTGTACTCCAGGTCGTAGACCGGGTAGGCGAACGGGATCTTGCGGATCGTCGCGCCGAGGACCTCGCCCTTGCCGATCAGTCCGACCGACATCAGGTCCTTCTCGGCCAGCTCGATCAACTTGTCCTTGCTGGCCCGCCAGATCTCGTCGCCGCGGCGGCAGGTGATCTCCGCGCAGATCAGCGTCTTGTCCTTCGGCGCGCAGTAGGGACTGAAGTTCTTGAACTCGGAGATCCGGTGCACGGTGAGGTGCTTCTCCGGCAGGTAGACCCAGCTGTCGGGACTGACCTGCGGCCGGTTGAGCTTCAGGTAGACGAACACGATCGCGACGTATTCGAGCGAGTCGGCGGCCTTGATCACCGACTCCGGCGCCTTCGGTGCGAGGCACTTGGCCAGCGCGGTCACCGGGATCGTGTTGACGTATTCGTCGGCCTCGATCACCTGCCGCTCGTGCTTGCCGTATTCGATGCCGGTGACATGCATGCCGTCGCGGTGGATCTTCACCGCCGGCGCGTTGGTCAAGACGCGCGAGCCGGTGCCCGACTCCTCGATGCGGCGGGCGTAGCCGCGCGGCAGCTCGCCGATGCCGCCGTACTTCGGGTAGATGAACTCGGTGACCAGCGTCCGCGGCGTCTCGCCCTTCTTGGGCTTGGCCATCGTCTTCTTGATGGTGTCCCAGAGGCTCAGCAGCGTGATGCGCTGGCTGGCCCAGTCGGCCGAGATCTGGCTCGGCGACATCTTCCAGGCCTTCTCGGTGTACTGGCCGAAGAAGATCTTGTAGAGCGTCCGGCCGAAGCGGCGGGTGGTCCAGCTCTCGAAGCTCACGTCGTCGTACTTCCGGAGCTTGGTCGAGTCGAGGAAGCGCACCCAGGCGTAGTCCAGCAGCGCCTTCACGAGCAGCCAGCGCGGCATGCTGGTCAGCACGTTCTTCATGACCAACGGGTAGTCGAAGAACTTGTTGAACAGCACGATCCGCGACAGGCGCTGGGCGGTGACCACGTTGTCGCCGAGGATGTCGCGCACGTGCCCGATGAGGTTCGCGTCCTGGCTGTGGAAGCGGTGCGGACCGAAGTCCTGGGTCCAGTACTCCTCGCCGTCCTCGATGAACGAGGAGGCCATGCCGCCCACGTGGGGCTCGCGCTCGAGGACGGTGACCCGGTGGCCACACTGGACCAGTTCGTACCCACAGGAGAGTCCGGCCAGACCTCCGCCGAGGATGACGACGTGCTTGCTCATTGCGTTGGTTGTCCGATCCGAGGTGCTCGTCCCGGTGGGGCGACCCGCTCGGGCCGGTCCGGGACGACCGTCGGGCGACGATCGCTCCGGGAGGAACACCTCGAAGGCGCCGGGGACCGTCGCGACGACCTGCCGCGAACCGCATGCCGGCGGCCGTGCCGGAGTCATCGACACGGAGGCGTTCCCGACACGAGCGGAGGCCGTCTCGATCCGGGGCGGAGGAGTCTACCGCTCGCCGACGGCGGCTGCCGGGGAACTCGGTGAATTCCCCCGCAAGATGCCGCCGAAGCGCTTGCGGGTGATCGCCTTGAACATCATCCAGGCGGTGCGGGCCTGGCGGCCGAACGAGTCGGAGTGCTTGGACTCACCGCCGGCGCGCGGACGGTAGGTCAACGGAATCTCGATGGTGCGCCGCTTCTCCAGCAGCGCCGCACACATCATCTCCGGTGAGAACGCCGGGCCGGTCGACTTGATCCGGTCACGGATCGCGAGCCACGTGTCGCGGGTCAGCGCGCGAAAGGTGCAGCCCACGTCGGTGAAGCGCGGCTCCATGGGCCGCATCCACATCAGCTGGATGTACTTGGCCATGAACACGTTCCCCCAGCGCAGGAGGAACCGCATGTTGGCGCCCTGCTCGAGCATCTGCCGGGTGGTCCGCGTGCCCATCACCATCGCCGCGTCCTCGAGGTAGATCAGCAGCTTTTCGACGTCGCGCGCTGCGAACGAGCCGTCGGCCTCGGTCAGCACCAGCAGGTCGCCGCGCGCCTCGTCCATGCCGCGTCGCAGCGCCGCGCCGTAGCCCGGTCGGCTCTCCTGGACGACCCGCGCGCCGGCCGCCGTGGCGATCTCGGCGGTGCGGTCGGAGCAGTTGTTGTCGACCACGACGATCTCGTCGAGGTGGGGCACGGTCCGGAACTCCGACACCACGTCCCCGATGGTTTCCTCTTCGTTGTAGGCCGGGATCACCAGCGAGACGGTGCGGTCGCGGTACATGGCAGGGTGGGGAGGATAGCGCGTGCTCCTCGTGGCGCTATCCTGCCTCGCATGCTCACAGGTCAGGAAGTCGGTGCGGCCGGCAGCACGGGACGGTCCGGGATCCGCGCGACGGGTGCGATGGTCCTGGCGGTGTGGCTGGCCCTCTCCGGTTTCGGCGTCCGCGCGCAGGAAGCTGGAGGCGACGGCACGCCCGGGTCGGAGACTCGGACGCCGGTGGTCGCGGTCCTCGGTGCCAGCGTCAGTGCGGGATTCGTCGATCCTCGGCCGCGGCCCGACGGCGAGCGCAACGAGGGCATCCGGATCCGCGAACTGCTGCCGGCGCTCTGGCCCGACCGGGAGATCCGCATCGTCGATCAGAGCGAGATGGCGACCTTCACCAACCCGGTCGCGATCCAGGAGGTCCGGGTCGAGCGGGTGCTCGACGAGTCGCCCGACCTGGTGGTCGCCATCGACTTCCCGTTCTGGTTCGGTTACGGCCGCCACCGCAACCTCGAGTCCCGCCTCCAGCAGCAGGCCGAGGCCTTCGCGATGCTGGAGAGCTTCGAGGTGCCGTGTTTCGCCGGCGACTACCCGGACATGAGCAGTGCCGACCCGGGGATGCTGCCGGCGTCGATGATCCCCGACCGCGACGGCATCGCGGCGCTCAACCGCGGCTTCGCGAGCTGGGTCGAAGGTGCCGAGCACGTGCATCCGGTGGCGCTGGCGGCGTTCGTCGCCCAGGCCCGCGAGCAGGGCCTCGACGTTCGCTACGGCGACCAGGATCTGCACCTGACCACCGAGCACCTGATGCAGGCCGACCGTCTGCACGCCTCGCCGCTCGGTGCGGCGGTGCTGGTGTTCAAGCTCGGCGAGCGGATGCGCGAGGTGCTGCCCGAGGAGCACCCGCTGCGGCCGCCGGTGCCCGACCTGCGGCGGTTGGTGCGCGCCGCCGACGTGGAGTGGCAGGTCGACGAGATCCTGGAGGCGAAGCGGGAGACCCCGAAGCCGGACTCGGCCGGGAAGCGGAAGAAGGCCGGCTGAGTCGATCCGGCCGGCTCAGCGGTGATTGTCCCAGCCCCGATCGCCGCGCTCGCCGTTCTGCCAGATGTCGTCGTCCTCGTGCTGGAAGGCCACTCGCTGGCCGTTCACGTCGATGCGGTGCCAGCTCAGCGACTGCGGGTCGAACCGGTAGGTGCACCAGGTCTCGACCACCTTCGCAGCGGCGTCGGGGCCGAGCGACTCCAGCAGCGCGACGCGGCGCTTCTCGGTCGCCGCGTTGAAGGCCTGCATCACCGCGGGCTTGTCGCGGTCGGGCGTGGTCTCGAGCTGGTCGAAGAAGTTGTCGTCCTCGACGAGCTTGTCGGTGACCCAGCGGGCGACGAACGCCGCGCGGGCATCGTCGCGCGGCCAGCCCAGGCGGCTGGTGACGTAGGCGTTCGGCAGGCAGTTGCGTGGCTCCGCCGGCTCCGGTTCGTCGGCGTCACCGGACGTCGCGATGCCGGGAGTCGATGCCGTGGCGTCGCTCGGCGAGGAGGAGAATGCCTCGGTGGTCGATCCTCCGGCGTCCACGTCGCCCGGGTCCGCGGCACGGGCGGGACCCTCTCGTGCGGCCTCGGCCTCGTCGGCGGTCCCTGAACTCCCAGGGTTCGTGGGAGCCGACGTCTCGGGTGCGAGCAGGAACCAGCCGGCCGCGGCGAGGGCCACGGCGGCAACGATCAGCAAGAGGGGGGTGCGCATCGGCGTGCAGTGGGTGGGTTGGACCGAGCAGTGAAGCGCACCAGGTTCAAGCGGATGTGAACCTGCTCACCGCGCCGGGCCCGAAGGTCCCTCCACCCGCCGCTGCAGGTCGGGACGGCCTACCACGCCGATCCGGTCCACGGCGATCACGCTGCCGATGGCCGGGTAGACCGTCAGCGTGCCGCTCGGCTCGTGGTCGGTGCGGAACACCGCGTGGCCATCGACGAACAGCACCGTCTCGCTCCCCAGCCGCCGGATCCGCAGATCCTGCAGGCGGCCGGGCTCCAGCCACGGGCCGGCCACCCGGTGCTCGTCGTCGCCGAGCCACACCACGTTGGCCGGCTCCTGCTCCCAGTTGTAGAGCACGTTCAGCTCGCCGAGCGCGACCCGGAAGTTGAGGCCCGCCCGGCTGACGACCCGGCCGCGGATCGACACCGCAGCGACCCTGCTCCAGGCGGTGCGAAGCGTGGCGGTGGCACGGGTCCAGCGGTTGACGCCGTGCAGGGCACCGTCCTCCAGCCACCATTCGGAGTGCTCGCCCTCGTCGACGAAGACCATCCGCGCCTGGTCGGCGGGGGTGTCGAACTCCACATGTCCGAGCGGGTCGTCGTCGCTCAGCGCGTCCTCGATCGTGTCGAGCATCTGCAGCACGCGCTCGCGGTGCTCGTCTTCGAGCTGCGACCAGCAGCCCGCGGCCGCGTGGTGCGCGCGCTCGAGTAGGTGGCGGCGGGGGAGTTGGTCGGTCTGGCGGCGGGCGGCCCGCAACAGGCGGGCGGCGCGGGTCAGGCCGTCGAGACCGTCGGCGTTCGAGGTCGTGGTGTCGGTGGCGAGGTCGGCGTCTGGGAGCGCGGAGCCGCGCCAGGTGTCGAGCGGCGGGCTCCAGTCGTCGAGGTAGAGGGCGCGGAAGCGCTGGGAACCGGCGGAGTCGTCGGCCGCGAGCGCGTCGTGGTGGACCGCCGCCTGCCGCAGGCCGAGCTGCCGCTGCGCGAACCAGTTGGTCATAGCCGGATCGGCGAACGCCGGCAGGCACTCGGCTGCGACAGCGAGGGCGGCGTCGACTCGCTCGGCGCACGGGTCACCGGACCTCAGGACGTGCTCGGCGATTCGCAGAGCCAGGACCAGGGTGGTCTCGGGAGTGACTCCGGGGGACCGACGGGCTTCGTCGAGCAGCAGCAGGCGCTCGGCGTGCGGGTCGAGGTCGAAGGCCTCGAGCGCCGCGCCCGCGAGCTGCCAGGCGCGGTCGACGTCGCCACGCGCCAGCGCCGCATTGCGGCAGGCGCGGAGCAGCACCAGGTGCAGTGCGGGGTCACCCGCCTCGCCGGCGGCCCGGGCGTGGTTCTCGAGCTGGACCAAGCGATCGACGCTCGACGGCGTCGCCAGCACCACCGCGAGTTGCTGCGAGGCGCGGACCCCGGCATCCCGCAGCGCTTCGGCGTCGGGAGCGGGCTGGGATTGAGCTGCAGCGGAGACCGCCAGCAGAACCGCCGCCAGGCCCGCACACAGGACGGGTTGCGTGGGCCGCAGACCGGGGGAAGCGCTCATCGACCCGAGTCTATTCCGGCGGCTGCCCCGGTGACCGGGTCGGGTCGAAAGGGTGAACAGCTCGACCCTGAACAGATTCGACGCTGCCCCACCGTTCACCCTTTCGGGTGCGTCCCCCGCGTCAGTTGGCGATCGTCACGCCGACCGCGTTGGAAGTCGCGATCTGCAGCGGGTTCGACAGCGCGAAGTCCGCGGTGACGAACTGGAACTCGAGCGGTGCTCCGGCCAGGTCCCGGCTGCTCGGGATCGGCAGCGGGATGCGGGCGTCGCCGTTGGCGTCGCTGACCACCAGCGCGGTGTACGGCGCTTCGATGTAGACCAGCGAGCCGGTCGGAGCACCCAACACCGCGAGGTCGATCGGGCTCGCCGCCAGGTCGTTGCCGAACAGCAGCACCCCCGGAGCGTTGGCGCCGAGCGTGTCGCCGAGCACGGCGAAGCGGCTGCTGCCGACGTACGGCAGGCTGTTCACCGACGCGCCCGGCACGCCGGTGGAGTGCATCGACCCGGTCCCGGTGATCCGGACGTCGCCGGCAGTCGGCAGCACCGTCAGGTGGTCGATGGTCAACGGGCGCCAGTCTGCGGTGTTCTGCAGCAGCTCGCGGTACGCCATATAGACGCCGCCAGCACGGACGTGGCTGGTGACCGCGGAGAAGTGCGTGCCGTCGTCCCGCCGGTAGCGACCGCCGAAGTCGGCCTCGATCCGGTCGTCGGCGACGCGGATCTTGAGGCGCTGCCAGCCGTCGTTGACGCCGGCCTGGATCGGCACGGTGCCGAGCACCACGAAGTCGTCGCCGCCGTTGCCCCAGTCGACCAGCCACAGCGTGTCGTACTGCGAGGTGCGCTGGTAGACCCAGGCGATGCCGGTCAGGCCGGTCTTGAAGTCCCCGGGGTTGGTCCCGGTGGCGGTATGGAACGCCGGATCGACGATCGGGTGGTCGCCATACGCATCGCAGGTGCCCCGCACGCCGATGCTCCAGGACTCCGCGTCGGTCGACGCGTTGTAGGGGCGGGTGTCGAAGTAGGCATAGACCTCGAGGATCACGTCGCGTACCGGCTCGGTGATCAGCATGTTGGTCGTTCCACCGCCCGACTGGTCGAAGTGGATCGACGCATTGCCGCCCTGCGGCGAGGGCTGGATCGAGCGGGGATTCGGCGGCAGCACGCTCAGCGGATCGACGTAGCGCGCCGGGGCGAAGCTGGCGCCGAAGTCGGTGATCGGCGCGTTCAGGGGGCCCGCGTCGAAGAAGTTCACGTAGGGCAACGAATCACGCACCGCATTGCTGCGGCCGGGCGACCACGGCAGATAGAGGAAGTCGGCACCATTGTCGTCGGTGTCGAGTCCATCGGTCATGCGCTGCAGGGACGCCTCGTGGCCGTCGACCGCGAGATACCGTCCAGGGCAGCCGTCGCCTTCCAGGCCGGCAGGACTCCAGGTCGAGCCGAAGGTCGCGTAGTCCACCCGGTCGATGCGGTTGCCCTGGGCGTCGCGCAGCTCGATGGCGTCGTGCGGTCCGTTCTCGAACAGGTCGTTGCTGGTGCCGGTGCCCGGGTCGATCAATGTCTGGTCGACGAGCGGCAGCGTGTTCGCGCCCAGCACGAAGAACTCTCCGGGCTGCAGCGCCGTGCTCCGGCGGATCGTGAAGGCGAGATGCGTGCCTCCCTGGTCGAGGCCGACGAGCTGCCAGCCGTCGATGTCGACGGCGGCGGAGGCCGCATTGTAGATTTCGACGAACTCGTGGTCGTCGGTGGCGGTGTCGGCGTAGCTGATCTCGTTGATCACGACGCCTGCGGGTCCCTGGGGGACCGCGAGGCTGGCGGCGAAGACGAAGGCGAGCATGGGTGCTCCGGTTGGTGGAATCGCGTGGCCGCGGTTCTTCCACACCGTGCATCGCCTCGCGGGCACGAGGGTCCACGGCGCGCGGCAGCCGCAGGGTTGCACCTCGCATGCCGGCGCGCCGCTCTGGAGTCCTTCGATGCGATCGACGCCGCGAGCCGCCGTCGGGCGGGGCTCGTCGGGCGTCGAGATGCCTCACGCCGTGCGCGGGGCGGGCGGCCTCAGTTCGCGATGGTCACGCCGACCGCGTTCGAGGTCGCGACCTGGATCGAGTTCGGCAGCGCGAGGTCGACGGTGAGGAACTGGAACTCCAGGCCGACGCCGGCCACGTTGCCCATGTTCGGGATGGGCAGGGGGACGCTCACGTTGCCGCTTGCGCTGCCGACCACCGGTGCCGCGCCGATCTGCGACACGTAGACCAGGCTGCCCGCGGGGGCGCCGAGTGCGCCGAGGTCGAACGGGGTCGGAAGCAGGCCGGTGCCGAACAGCATTACGCCGGGCGACGACGGGACCATCGAACTCGCTTCGACCCGGAAGCCGTTGCTACCCACGTACGGCAAGCTGTTCACCGTGGCGCTCGGCGTGCCACTGGTGTGCATCGAGCCGGTGCCGGTGGTGCGGACCTCGCCGAGGCCAGGGAACACGGTGAGGTAGTCGAGGGTGATCGGCCGCCACTCGGAGTTGGTGACCAGGAACTCCCGGTAGCCGACGTAGATGCCACCGGCCGAGACGGTGCCAGTCACGCCCGAGAAGTGGGTGCCGTCGTCCTGGCCGTAAGTGCCTCCGAAGTCGGCCTCGATCCGGTCACCGATCGCGCGGATCTTCAGGCGCTGCCAGCCGTCGTTGACCCCGGCCTGGATCTGCACGGTGCCGAGCACGGTGAAGTCGGTGCCGCCGTTGTTCCAGTCGACCAGCCACAGCGTGTTGTATTGCTGGGTGCGCTGGTAGACCCACGCAATGCCGGTCAGGCCGGTCTGGAAGATGCTGGTGTTGGTGCCGGTGATCGTGCCGAACGCCGGGTCGATGAAGGGGTGGTGCGCGTAGGCGTCATTGGTGCCGCGCACGCCGATGCTCCAGCTCTCCCCATCGGTCGTGGTGGTGGTCATCGCCGTCTCGAAGTAGGCGTAGACCTCGAGGATCACGTCCTGGATCGGCTCGGTGAGAAGCATGTTGGTGTTGCCGCCACCGGTCGGGTCGTAGTAGATCGACGCGTTGCCACCCTGCGGAGACGGCGGGATCGGCAGCGGGTTCGGCGCCTGCACCGTCTGCGGGTCGATGATCTTGGCCTCGACGAAGCTCGCCCCGAAGTCGGTGATCGGCGTATCGGGAGCACCGGTGTCGAAGAAGTTGATGTAGGGCAGCAGGTTCGGGCGCCGATTGGTCGTGCCTGGCGTCCACGGCATGTAGCGGAAGTCCGCACCGTTGTCGTCGGTGTCGAACCCGTCGATGTTGCGCTGCATGCTGCACTCGCGGCCGCTGACCGCGACGTAGCCGCCGGGACAGCCGTCGCCCTCCATGTTGGTGGGCAGCCAGCCCGACGCGTAGGTCTCGTAGTCGACGCGGTCGATCTTCGCACCGCTGGCGTCACGCAGCTCGATCGAGTCGTGCGGACCGTTCTGGAACAGGTCCTGACCGACGCCGGTGTTCGGGTCGACGATCGACTGGCCGACGTTCGGGACCAGCGCGGCACCGACCACGAAGAACGCGCCGGGCTGGATCACCGTGCCATTGGCGATCGTGAAGACGAGGTCGGGACCGTTCTGGTCCTCGCAGGCGAGCGTCCAACCGCTCATGTCGACGGCATTGGTCGAGCCGTTGTAGAGCTCGACGTATTCCATGTCGTCGGTGCTGGAATCGTCGTAGCTGAATTCGTTGATGACGACGCCATTGGGGCTCTGGGGGAGAGCGAGCGTCGCGAGCAGGGCGATTTCGATCATGCGATGGGTCTTGGGGATGGAAAGGTGGGTCGCTCCGAGGTTGGAGTGGCCCGGGGGGGAGGCAGGATAGCGTCGCATGCGCCGGGGGCGCGGCCCGGATTCGGTTCGCACCCCGGCATCGTGGCGCGCCGGGATGGCGACTCGTCGTCCTGACGACTCCGCGGCCGGACCGTGCGCCGACATGGTGAGGCCGGTAGATTCGGTCGAGCGGTTGCCGTGCCGGAGAGCACGTCGCCGCTTCGCCCCGTTGACACGGTGCTGACGTGGTGGCACCGTGGCTCGGTCGCGTCGAGCGTGCCCTCGCTCCACGTCGCCGAGAAGGAGCCGTCTCGCGCCGGCTTGTGACCGCTTGTCGATGTCCCCGTCGCTGTGGGCGATACTCGTGTCGCCCAGCTCGCGAGGCTCCTGGTTTCGCATCGTCGTCTCGCCGTCCGTGCGGCTCGCGTCGCGGCCGCCCGGCAAGGGAGCCAGGGAGTGGCGGACGCGTGATGGACCAGGAGCGGTTCGAAGAGATCCGGGGGACGGAGGCGGTGCGGCGGTCGCAAGCGTCACTCGGCCGTCCGTGCGGGTCCGGGTCCACGAGGTCCTGGAGCGGCCGGCGTTCATGGCGCCCTTGGCGGTAACTGAGGACGAGCAACCATGATCAGGACCAGAGAAGTCGCTTCCTTTGCAATCGCAGTTCTTGCGCTCCTTACAGGCCTGATCATGGCCCAGGACCTGCCGCGTTGGCGACAGGTCCCGGACATGATGAATCGAGGAAGTGGTGGGTGCGCCTACGATCCGATTCGAGATCGAATTGTCGTGTTCGGTGGTATCAGCAGTGGTGATCGATCACTGAGCGACACGTGGGAATGGGACGGTGCCGACTGGATCCTTCGGGAGCCAGCAACTATTCCTCCGCCGCGTTTGGGGTGTGGCATGGCCTTCGACGCGGTGCGTGGGAAGGTCGTGATGTTCGGCGGGATGACCTCGGAGACGTGGCTCACGCTTTCGGATATGTGGGAGTGGGACGGCGTGGACTGGACGCAGCTTCACCCGCGGACCGTTCCGTCAGGCCGAAGACTTCCAGGTTTCGCTGCGTACGAGGGCCGTGGGCAGATCGTGATGTTCGGAGGGATGACTGCGCTGGGCACGGTGCTCAGTGATACCTGGGTCTGGGACGGGCAGGACTGGAGACAGCAGAACCCAGCGCATGTTCCGCAGGCGCGGTGCTGCGGACTCCTGGCGTACTGCGCGAATTCCGATGGCCTTGCCATGTATGGTGGCGCGATTGCCGGCTTCGGTTGGGTGTCCGATGCGACCACCTGGGAATGGAACGGCTCGGACTGGAGCGGGCACTTCACGATGCCAGGTGGGCCACCGGGAAGTGGCTCCTACAGGAGGCAGGCGTTCAATGTCGCCTCGACGCCGTGGCGTGGCACGACAATCTTGCATGGCGGAAACTACGTATGGCCAGACGACCTCTGGGAGTGGGACGGTCAAGGCTGGGCGCAGCTCCATGTCCACGATGCTCCGGGGAACCTCATTGCAGGGAACGCCTGCGTGGCGACCGACACGCGCCGTCAGCGGGTGGTTCTCTTTGGTGGGGGCCATTCAGGATCGCTGCCGCCACTGCGCAAGACCTGGCTGTTCGATTCGGGTCTCCAGTGGCGACTGGCCGCGGACTCGCCGCAGCTCGACGATGGGTTCGAGACTGCGACCTACGATCCCGTGCGGGACGAGTATCTCCTGATCAAGAAGCCTCGGTCGGCACCGCTACCCTTCCAGACGCACATCATGCCGGGTTCGGGTATGGACTCGAGCCTGCGTATGAACGCGAGTTCGTTCGGGCCGCCTCCCCGAGATGACTACGGGATCGTGTTCGATCCTGTCAGCCAACAGATGCTACTCTTCGGTGGCCGGTCACTAGTGCCGCTCGACGATACGTGGCTGTGGGATGGATCGAGGTGGGTCGAGGATCAGCGCACTGTGCGGCCTTTCCCTGGTTATGGAGCCCCAGCCTACCATCCGGGTCGGCGATCGATCGTCATGCCGATCGTGGAGACTGGCGCGATCCAGAACCGCTTCGCCACCTTCGAGTGGACGCAGGCCCGAGGCTGGCGGCAGTTGCCACATGCCAATGGACCGCGCGGGATCTTGAGAATCGTCGGGTCCGCCTACGACCCGGCGAGCGGCAAGGTCGTGGCCGTCTTCCACATCTATCCACCGATCTCCGGCATGCCCTACACGTTCGAGACCTGGACGTTCGACGGCACGGACTGGACCAACGAGATGCCGAGCAACACCCCTGATACCTATCAGGTGATGCTGGTCCCTGAGCTCGGCGGAGTGGTCTCCATCTACACGAATGACCGGACCCAGCCACTGGATCCCCACCAGATCTGGCGCTGGGATGGCTCCGACTGGCAGCGCGTCGCCCTGGCCAACCTCCCCGGCGGCGAGCGCGTCCCTTCGCACCTCGGCCCCGTCCCCCGGGTCTTCGGTGGTCCGATGGCCTACGACGGAAGCCGGGGCACCCTGCGGATGTTCCAAGACGAGCTGATGGGCTGGTTCTGCGAAGACCTCCGGGTCGACACGCTGTCCGCGAACACCCACGGACCCCGCATCGGCACGACCTGGAGCGCGCAGATCCACGCACCCTCCGAAGCGGGCAACCCCTTCGCGATCGCGCTCTCCGACAACGACTGGCCGGCACTCCCGATCCATTGGCGCCGTGACCTCGGCGCCTGGCGTCGACTCCCGCTCGGCAATGGCCCCCTGCTGCAAGCCAGCGTCGCGGCCGGTCTCGGCATCGGCCTGCTCGACGCCAACGGCGACGGCAGGTTCTCCCTGCCATTGCCGGTCGACCCCGCGCTCGTCGGCTTCCGCTTCCACGCGGCGGGCGTCACCGTCGATGCGTCGAGCGGGCAGATCGGCGTCGTGACCAACCGGGTGACCGCGGTGGTGCAGCAATGAGGAGGACCCTCTTATTGGCCGCGCTGCTGGTGATCGCGGGCACGGCCACGTGGTTCCTCGCAGGATCGCTGCGGGATCGCGGTGCGGCGGACGTGCCTGGCACGAAGCCCGGGGCCGCCGGCCCGCAGGTCGCAGACCCGGGTTCCGGCGGGGGCAAGTCTCTCGAGTCCGGTTCGGAGGACGAGGTCGACGCCTCCGCCGAGGAGAGACTTCCCGTAGAGGTCGCTCTGCGCCGGGTCGTGATCCGGTTGGTCGACGAGCACGGCGAGCCTAGTTCGGGCGAGGTGGTGTGGCGCCAGAGCTTCGGTCGTCCGCCGTTCTTCGCCCGGGCCGAGTTCGCAAGCGCGCGCGCCGAGGCAGGGGCCGCGACGTGCGCGGTTCCTCGAAGCGGCGCCGAGATCGAGGTCGATCCCGAGGCGTGGGTGAGCCTGACTGCACGGTCGGGGCCCGGAGTCGAGCGGCGCACGCTCGCGCCGGGTCCGGGCCCGGACCGAGTGGAGCTCGCGGTCTCTCCAGGCTCGCGGATTCTCGATGTGGTGGTCCTCGACACCGACCTGAGGACCGTCGTCCAGGACGGTGCGATCCGCCTGGTCGGTCCCGCAGGCCAGGACGAGCCGGGCAGCGTGCCGATCGACGCGGTGGACGGCGTGACCAGGATCGACCTCGGCAGTCGGGTGCATCTCACGTTGCTGGCCCCGGGCGCAGAGGAGAGCGACGGGCCGCCGCATGCTGTCCGCGTGCCGTTGCCGGTCGCTACCTCGCGGGTCGCTGCGTGCCGAGGTCGCCGTGCACGCTGACCTGCATCGGCGAGGATCGGGACGGCAACACGCGGACGCTGTGGACCCGGCGCCTGGCGCCGCGGGGGAGCCGCAGCGCGGTGGTGGAGCCGGCTCTCGACTGAGAGCGACGCACCGGGTGGCCCCCTGGCACCCTCCGCCGCGCCCTCTCCCGCCCCACGCTGGATCGCCGGCCCCCGAGCGGCCACGATGCCCGGCGCTGTGCCTGACACCTCCGAAGTCCGACCCTTCCGGCCGATCGCGATCGGCTTCTACCTGCTGGCGATGCCGCTGTTGGTCGCCATCTTCCTGGCCGAGGCGCCGTCCGGGCGTTGGACCAACGGGATCGCGGCGGCGGTCATGGTGGTCTGCGGGCTGCTGCTCGATCGGAGGGCGCGATGAGGCGCGGACTCGCGGCGCTCCAGGACGTCGATCCTGCGGCCGGCCAGGTCGAAGCGACCGTCGGTCTGTCGGGGTGGGACTGGGGCTTCGTGCTGTGGTTCCTCGCGGTCACCACCGGCGTGGGGCTCTACTACGCGCGGCGCGCCTCGAAGAGCCTCGACGAGTACTTCCTGTCGGGCCGCGACCTGCCGTGGTGGGCGCTCGGCACCTCGATGGTGGCCACGACCTTCGCGGCCGACACGCCGATCGTGGTGGCCGGCTTCGTGGTGGCCGGGGGAATCGCCAAGAACTGGCTGTGGTGGAGCTTCCTGTTCGGGGGCACCCTCACGGTGTTCCTGTTCTCGCGGCTGTGGCGGCGGGCCAGCGTGTTCACCGAGATCGAGCTGATCGACCGGCGCTACGACGGGGGGGCGGCGAAGGCGCTGCGCGGCTTCAAGGCGGTGTTCCTCGGCCTGGTGGTCAACTCGATCATTTTCGGCTTCGTCACCAAGGCGATGTCGTCGGTGGTCGCCGCGGTGCTGCCGATCGACGAGGTGGTGGCGCTGGGCATTCTGCTCGTGCTCGCCCTGATCTACACGATGCTCTCGGGGCTGTGGGGCGTGGTCGCGACCGACGTGCTGCAGTTCGTGATGGCGCTGCTCGGTGCGGTGCTGCTGGCGGTGTTGGCGCTGGATGCTGGTGGCGGTCTCGACGCGGTGGTCGAGCGGGTGCGGGTGCTCGGCGACCAGCAGGGTCGTGACCTGCTGGCGATCTTCCCGACCGACTGGGGCAGCGCGCTGGGCGCCTCGGTGATGATCCTGGTACTGGTCAACTGGTGGGCGGTCTACTACCCCGGCGCGGAGCCCGGCGGCGGCGGCTACGTCGCCCAGCGGATGCTGGCGGCCAAGGACGAGCGTCACGCCCGTGCCGGCACGCTGTGGTTCGTGTTCGCGCACTACGCGCTGCGGCCGTGGCCATGGATCCTGGTGGCGCTGGCGGCGGTGGCGTTGGAGCCGCGATTCCTCGAGACCCAGGTTCTGCTCGATTCGCTGGCGCAGTCCGGCGCCGAGGACGAGGCGGTCGATGCGGCGGTCGCCCAGGCCGGCCTGGCCGACTACGGCGCCGAGGCCGCCTACCCCTGGACCTTCCGCTTCCTGCCGGTCGGCCTGCTCGGCCTGGTGGTCGCGTCGTTCTTCGCGGCCTTCATGTCGACGATCACCACTACCCTCAACCTGTCTGCGAGCTACCTCGTCAACGACCTCTACCTGCCGTTCTTCGCTCGCCAGGGCGAGACCGAGCGGCACCGCGTGATGGTGTCGCGGATCACGGTGGCGGTGGTCAGCGTGGTCGGTGCATTGGTGAGCTGGGTGCTGGCGACCGCCGGCGACGGCTGGACCGCGATCATGCACCTGACCGCCGGCACCGGCCTGGTGCTGATCCTGCGCTGGCTGTGGTGGCGGATCAGTGCCTGGAGCGAGATCGCCGCGATGGTGGGTTCGGCGATCGGATTCTTCGCCAACCAGTCGTTCGAGATCGGCGCGAAGCTGGCCGAGGCGACGGGTGGGCCGGCCGACGAACTCGGGCTGCTGTTCACCGTGGCCTGCTCGACCGTGGCGTGGCTGGCCGTCACCTTCGTGACCCCGCCGACCGGCGAGTCGAAGCTCCAGGCCTTCTTCCGGCAGGTCCGGCCCGGCGGTGCCTGGGGGCCGGTGGCCCGCGCCACCGGCGTCGCGCCCAGCCCCCTGTCGCGCGACCTCGTGATGTGGCTGTTCGCCACGGTGATGGTGTTCGGCACCCTGCTCGGCTTCGGCTCCTGGCTGCTCGGCGATACGCGCACCGGCTACGGCCTGCTCGGCACCGCTCTCGGCAGCGGCGTGATCCTGTTCGCGCTGCTGCGCCGCGAACCCAGGACGGTTCCCGCCGAGTCCGCCGAGTAGACTGCCCGACCGATGACGATCCGAGTTACGGTGCGTCTGTTCGCCTCGGCCCGCGAGCTGCTCGGGGCCGAGTCGCTGGACCTCGAGTTGGCCGACGGCGCCACGGTGGCGACCGCCAAGGAGGTGCTCGCCGAGCGGGCTCCGGACTTCGCGCGGCTGCCGCTGGCCCAGGCGGTGAACCGCGCCTACGCCGCCGACGACGCGGTGCTGGCCGACGGCGACGAGCTGGCGTTCATCCCGCCGATCAGCGGCGGGGCGCCCGAGCCGCCGCGCTTCGCGTTCAGCCTGCACGACGGCGAGCTCGATGCGCGCGCCCTGGAACGGGCCTGCCGCAGCGACCGGGATGGCGCCCTGTGCACCTTCGTGGGCGTGACCCGCGACCACAACGACGGCCAGCGGGTGAAGGGTCTCGCCTACGAGGCCTACGCCGAGATGGCCGAACCGGTGCTGCTGCGGATCTGCGCGGAGGTGGTGGCGGCCGAGGAGGCGCGGGGCCGGGAGGTCGGCCGGATCCGGGTCGCGCACCGGTTGGGCGAGGTGCCGGTCGGCGAGGCCTCGGTGGTGGTCGTGGTCGCGGCGCCGCACCGTGGCCCGGCCTTCGACGTCTGTCACGAGGTCATGGATCGGCTGAAGAAGGAGGTGCCGATCTTCAAGAAGGAGTGGCTGGACGACGGGTCGGGCGAGAGCCGGTGGGTGGGGGAGCTTCCCGATCCCCGTTAGGGCGAGCGCGCGCGGCGGATTGCGCATACGCCCGCACGCCGCTCGCGCGTAACCTGCGGGGCAGTCATGAAGATCCGCAGCGAATCCTCCAGCGCCTCCCTGTCCCGCTCCGAGCTGACGATCGGCTTCGCCCGCGACAAGTCGTCGCCCGATCTCGGCACCGCACTCGCCCCGGCGGTCGAGCGGGCTCGCAAGACCGGTGACCTGAGCAGCTCGGCACGCTCGTGGTCGATGTTCCACCGCGGCGAGGGTGCGACCAAGGAGCCGAAGCGGCTCGGTTTCGTCGGGCTGGGCAAGGGCGGCGACGTCGATGCCGAGGCGCTGCGGCGGGCGGCGGCGGTCGCGCAGTCGAAGGCCGAGGCGGCCGGGGTCACGGCCTTCGACCTGATGGTCGGCGAGCAGGACCTCGGTTCGGTCGATCCGTTCGTCGCCGGTGCGGCGATCGCCGAGGGTCTGGCACTCGGTGCCTACACCTACCAGCCGCCGAGCAAGGACAAGCCGAAGCCGCGCAAGGCGCAGGCCTGCAGCGTGCGCTTCGACGGAGCCGGCAAGGCGGCCTTCGAGAAGGGGCTGAAGTTCGGCGAGATCGGCGCCGCGGCCACCGTGTTCGCGCGTGACCTCGCCAACATGCCGGGCAACCTGGCCAACCCGACGCACCTGGCCAAGGAGGCGACCAAGCTGAACGGCGCGAAGGTCAAGGTGAAGGTCCTCGAGAAGCGCGACATGGAGCGGCTCAAGATGGGCTCGCTGCTCGGCGTCTCGAAGGGCAGCGCGGAGCCGCCGAAGCTGATCCTGATGGATCACAATCCGGCCGGCGCGAAGAAGACCGTCTGCGTGGTCGGCAAGGGGCTGACGTTCGACTCGGGCGGCATCTCCATCAAGCCGTCCTCCAAGATGGACGAGATGCGCTACGACATGTGCGGTGGCGCCGCGGTGCTCGGCCTGATGCACGCGATCGCCAAGGGTGGCCTCGCCGGCACCAAGGACAAGGTGCGGATCGTCGGCATCGTCGCGGCGGTGGAGAACATGCCCGACGCCGCGGCGCAGAAGCCCGGCGACGTGGTGACCGCGATGGACGGCACGACGATCGAGGTGCTGAACACCGACGCCGAGGGGCGGTTGGTGCTGGCCGATGCGCTCGCCTACGCGGTGAAGAACTACGCACCGGATCGGATCGTCGATCTGGCGACGCTCACTGGCGCGGTGATCGTCGCGCTCGGCCACGAGTTGGCCGGGGTGATGGGCAACGACGACGCGCACGTGCAGGACCTGGTCGCCGCCGGCACTGCGGCCGACGAGCCGCTGTGGCAGCTGCCGCTCTGGCAGACCCACAAGGACCAGATGAAGAGCAAGTTCGCCGACCTCGCGAACATCAACAGCCCCGCACATGGCAACGGCACGATTGCCGGTGGGGCGTTCCTGAGCTACTTCGTCGGCGACACCAGGTGGGCGCACATCGACGTGGCGGGCACCGCCTGGGGCCAGCGCGCGCGCGACTACTACTCCTCGGGTGCGTCCGGGACGATGGTCCGGATGCTGCTGCGCTGGTGCCGGGGCCTGTCGTGAGCCGGTCGCCGCAGCGACACGTGGTCGGGCGGCGTGTGGTGGGCCATGGGCTGCTGCCCGTGCTGCTCGCGCTGGGACTCGCCGGATGCCGGGAGGAGTCGACGATCGCGCTGCGCACGCCGCTGCCGGCGGAGGCGGCGACGCTGCCCGGCAACACCATGGTGTTGTGGCTGCCCGGGGCCGACGAGCTGGCCGGTCTCCGCCCGCCGCTCGATTGGCTCGATCCGCTGGCCGAGCGCGGCGTGCAGCTCCGCGACTTGCCGAACCAGGGGCTGGCCGCGGTCGCGGAACCGGTCCGCGTCGGTTGGGCCGACCTCGCCGCATCGCGGCCGTTCCAGGAGGCCTGGGCCGAGGTGCCCGAGGGCGCGCGGGGCGTCGGCTACGTCGACCTGCAGATCCTCTTCGACCTGGCGACCGGCGAATGGAGCAACACCCCGTTCGAGCGGGTGATCGACGTGCTCGGCATCCGCGCCGGGATCGCGGCGGTGGTCTGGGGAGAGCCCGGCGACGGCGCGATCTCCGCGTGGCGGGGGACCCTGCTGTCGACCGGTTCGCGCTCCGGGATCTTCGCGCTGCTCGGTGGCGAGGCACCGGCGACCTTGCTGGCGGATGGAGACGGAGCGGAGCTGCGGGTCGACGGCCGCTTCGATACCCGAACCGCGCGCCGGATGCTCTGGGACCTGCTGGCCGACGAAGGGCGGATGTCGGGTTCCGACGTGCTGACGCAGGTGGGTGGGCCGATGCTGGAGCTGCTGCGCGACCTGCTGCGCCATCTCGACGGGCGCTTCGCGGTCCGCGCGCGGAGTCCGCGGGACTTCGATGCGGCGTTCGGGGTGGAGGACGCTCGAGGGCTGGCGCGGGACCTCTCCGAGTTCGCGCGCGAGCTCGACGAGGGGACGTGGCAGCTGCCGGGTGGCGCACGGTTCGTGCGGATCGAGGGCGACCGGCTGGTGCTGCTCACCGAGGAAGACGCCGAGTCGCCTCCGGCCGGCGAGGCGCTGGTGGTCGGCGAGATCGCGCCCGGCGAGCCGGCGCCGGGGCTGCGGGTCGAGGTGCCGCGTGGGTTCGTGGAGGACGATCCGGGGGCGCTGCTGGAACTGTGGCAGGTCGACCGGCGGCGCACCGAGCTGCGGCTGCGCGTCGATCCCGGGACCTCGGGCAAGTAACTTCGGACCGCTCAGCCGGTCGCTGATCCCTCGCCGCGAACCCTCCGACGACATGATCCCTCCCAAGGAAGCCCTCGCCCGCCAGGCCAAGATCGCCGGCATCGACGCCTACCACGAGATGCACCGCCGCTCGCTCCGCGATCCGTCGGGGTTCTGGGCCGAGCAGGCCGAGCGGCTGAGCTTCTTCCGCAAGTGGGACCGGGTGCTCCACGACGACTTCTCGACCGCCAACATGCGCTGGTTCGAGGGGGCGCACATCAACGTCTGCCACAACTGCGTCGACCGTCACCTGCCGCACAAGGCCGAGCAGACGGCGATCCTGTGGGCCGGCGATCATCTGGGCGACTACCGGCACATCACCTACCAGGAGCTGCACGACGAGGTCTGCAAGCTCGCCAACGTGCTGATCCAGCACGGCGTGAAGAAGGGCGACCGGGTCTGCCTCTACATGCCGATGATCCCGGAGCTGGCCTACGCGATGCTGGCCTGCGCGCGGATCGGCGCGATCCACTCGGTGGTGTTCGCGGGTTTCTCCGCCGACGCGCTGCGCGACCGGATCGTCGACGCCGACTGCCGGGTGCTGATCACCGCCAACGAGGGGCTGCGCGGCGGCAAGTCCATCCCGCTGAAGCAGACCGTCGACGCGGCCTGCGAGGGCACCGCCATCCAGACCGTGCTGGTCGCGCGCCGCACCGAGCGCGAGGTGCCGATGGTGCAGGGCCGCGACCACGACCTCCGCGCCGAGATGTCCCGCCACCGGTCGTACTGCCCGGTGGAGGTGATGGACGCGGAGTCGCCGCTGTTCATCCTCTACACCTCGGGCTCGACCGGGAAGCCCAAGGGTCTGATGCACACCTCGGCCGGGTACCTGCTGTACGCGGCGATGACCCACAAGCTGGTCTTCGACTACCGCGACGGCGAGGTCTACTGCTGCGCCGCCGACGTCGGCTGGATCACCGGCCACACCTACATCGTCTACGGGCCGCTCGCCAACGGCGGCAAGACGGTGATGTTCGAGTCGGTGCCGACCTTCCCCGACCCGGGCCGCTACTGGCGGATGGTCGACGACCTGCACATCTCGCAGTTCTACACCGCGCCGACTGCGCTCCGGGCGATCGCCAAGGCCGGCGACGAGTGGGTCACCAGGCACAGCCGCAAGAGCCTGCGGGTGCTCGGCAGCGTCGGCGAGCCGATCAACCCCGAGATCTGGCAGTGGTACCACGACGTGGTGGGCGCGGGGCGCTGCGACATCGTCGACACCTGGTGGCAGACCGAGACCGGCGGTCACATGATCACGCCGTTGCCCGGGGTGACCCCGACCAAGCCCGGTTCGGCGACGCTGCCGTTCTTCGGCGTGAACCCGGTGCTGGTCGACAACGACGGCAACGAGGTCGGCGGGAACGGAGTGCAGGGCAACCTCTGCCTGAAGGGCACCTGGCCCGGCCAGGCGCGGACCATCTGGAACGACCACCAGCGGTTCTTCGAGACCTACTTCGCGGTCTACCCCGGCTACTACTTCACCGGCGACGGCTGCCGCCGCGACGAGGACGGCTACTACTGGATCACCGGCCGGGTCGACGACGTGCTCAACGTCTCGGGTCACCGGCTCGGGACCGCCGAGATCGAGTCGGCGCTGGTCGGCCACGATGCGGTCGCCGAGGCGGCGGTGGTCGGCTATCCGCACGACCTGAAGGGGCAGGGGATCTACGCCTACGTGACCGTGGCGGCCGGCCACGAGCGGGCCGAGGACGACCAGGAGGAGCTGCTGACCGAGCTGCGCCAGGAGGTCCGCAAGGCGATCGGGCCGATCGCGACCCCGGACCTGATCCAGCTGGTGCCGGGCCTGCCGAAGACCCGCTCGGGGAAGATCATGCGGCGGATCCTGCGCAAGGTCGCGGCGAGCGAGTACGAGCAGCTCGGCGACATCTCCACGCTGGCCGATCCGAGCGTGGTCGAGAAGATCGTCGCGGGACATCGGTCCTCGCACGGCAAGTGAAGGGGACGGGTCCCGCGCGGGAAGCGCGCTTGTGTCGTGCGGCCGCGCGGTCCAGGGTGGGGGCCAGATCGCCTCGAGCACGACCCGGAGATCCCCCGATGACCGAGATCCACCCCCACGACGACGCCGTCGCCATCCGCCGCCCCAAGACCTCCGCGCCGGTCGGGGACCAGTTCCTGGCCCGTTGGTCGCCGCGCTCGCTGCTGGCGGAGCCGTTGCCGGAGGGGCACGTGCAGGCGCTCCTCGAGGCGATGCGCTGGTCGCCGTCGTGCTTCAACGAGCAGCCCTGGGAGATCGTCTACGCGACCAGCGAGACCGACCGCGCGCGCATCGCCGAGTGCCTCGCCGACGCCAACCGGGTGTGGGCCGCCAAGGCGCCGTTCCTGGCGGTGATCGCCGCACGGAAGAGCTTCACCCAGAACGGCAAGCCCAACCGCTGGGCCGGGTTCGACTGTGGTGCCGCGTGGATGTCGCTGGCGCTGCAGGCCGAGCGCCTCGGCTACCGCGCGCACGGCATGGGCGGCTTCGACGTCGACAAGGCCCACGAACTGCTGGGCATCCCGCGCGACACCCACGAGCCGATCGCCGCCCTCGCCGTCGGCCTGCAGGGACCGGTCGATGCCTTGCCCGAGAAGCTGCAGGAGCGCGAGAAGCCGAGCGACCGCCGCGCGCTGGCCGAGTTCGCGTTCGAGGGCCGCCACGCCGGGGGGTGAACATCTCGACCCGGCCGAAACGTTCATCCCCTCGCGCGGCGATCGCGTGAGGCCGGCTGCTCACTCCGGTTTGCGGAGCCGTCCGCTCGGCAGCCGCAGATACGCGGGGCGCTCGGGGAACAGTGCTTCGACCGCCGCATCCTCGAGGTCGATGCCGCGGAAGTCGGCATGCTCGAGCGGCAGCTCGGTCCACAGGGCCAGGTCCTCGGCCGTCGGGCCTTTCGAGCGGGAGAGGTCGATCCGGGTGAGTTTGCGGCACCCGGCCAACGCCGTCGCGAAGTCGCGATCGAGCGGCGCGGGGCAGTCGCCGAGCGTGAAGGAGGCGAGTTCGGGCAGGCCGGCGACCAGTCGGGTGAGGTCTCCGGAGGACAGCGGCAGGCCCGTGATGTCGAGCTCGGTCAGCGTCTTGCCGAGCGCGACGAGCACTTCGACGACGCCGGCGTCGATGTCGTTGGGGCCGGCGAGGTCGAGCGCCTCGATCGGCTTGCCGGCCACCAGCCTCGCGACGGTGTCGGTATCGACGTGGGTCGAGTGGCCGAGGTCGAGCCTGCGAAGACCCGACAGCGCGGCCAGCGGCGCGTAGTCGCGGGGCTGCATCATCACGTCGTCGTGGATGCCGAGGACGCGCAGGTGCGGCACGGCGGCGGCCAGCAGCTCGGTGGCCTCGTCGCCGAGCTGCGGCTCCTCGAGGCCGAGCGTGGTCAGGGCGGGAAGCTCACCGAGTTCCGTCCAGACGCCTTCCGCGTAGTCGCACCGCATGCCGATCTCCGACAGCAGCGGCAGCGCCTCCAGCTCGGCGAAGAAGCCCGGGTCGATCCTCGCGGCGGTCAGGCTCAGCGACTCGAGCTTCGCCAGCCTCGCCACGGCGCGGCCTTCGGCAGCGCCGAGAACGGAGCCGGTGAAGGTCAGGTCCAGATCGCGCACCTCGCGGAACCGGGCCAGCGAAGTACAGGCCTCGGCGGTCATGTCGAGGACCATCAGCCAGACCGCCGCCGGGTCGGTCGTCTCGAGTACCGCGGGGCTCCGGGCCAGCACCGGGCGCTTCGCCGGGGGCTCACGCGGATCCTGCCGCGGGTCTTGCCGCGGATCTTGCTGGGTCTCCTGGTCTCGCTGGGCCTCCTGACGATCCGGCTCCGTGCCGCGGTCCCGTCCGCGGTCCAGCACCGCGACCGCCACGACGATCGATGCCGCGAGCACCAGCAGGGCCGCGGCCAGGATCCAGTTGCGGCGCGGGGCCGGGGAGGTCGTGGGGCCGGCTGCGGCGGAGTCTTCCTGCGCGGCGTCGAGGCGGGCGAGGATCGCCTCGCGGTGGCTGGTCGGGCGCGCGCCGCCGAGTGTCTCGGTGAGCTGGAGATCGAGCGCGCGATCGCGGGCCCGCTGCTGGTCGGTCGACTGGCTCATCGTTGCTCCTCCTGCAGACGTCGTTCGATGCACGCCCGGAGCCCGGCCCGGAGCCGCTGCAGTCGGGTCTTCACGCCGTTCTCGGTCATCCCACACTCGCCCGCGATCTCGGCGCGCGATGCGCCGTCGCCGTAGAACCGGCGGACCACCAGGCGGGCCCGCTCGTCGAGTTCCTGGAGGCAGTCCTGCAGCGCGTCCTGCTCGCTGTCCCAGGTGCTCGCCAGGCCGTCCGGTCCGGCCCACAGCTCCTCGACCGCGCCGCAGAAGCGCTCGGCCTCGCGGCGGTCGGCGCGGCGCGCGTTCAGGAACGCATGGCGGGCGATGCCCCGCAGCCAGGCGAAGGCCGCGGCCTCGCCGCGATCCTCGAACGGGCTCGACAGCGCGGTCACGAAGCTGTCCTGCAGCAGCTCGTCGGCCGCGGCCGGGTCACAGCCCAGGTGGCGGAGGTAGCGCCACAGCGCCCGCTCGTGGCGCTTGACGAAGGCCCGGATCGAGGCGCGCGCCGGCGCGGCGGTCGGTGGGGGCTCGGGGTCCATCAGGTGCATGCCCGAGGAAGGTCCGGGCCGGCCTGGGGGTATTCAGGCTGCCCGCGGAATCCGCTCACCGATCTTCGACCTGCGGCTCGACTCCGCGCCACACGTCGAGGACCGCCACGCAGCGCGCAGCGCTCTCGCGCAGCGTGTTCCACAGCCGGGTCTCGGTGGTGAGCGCGTGCCGCGCGGGCGCTGCGACCCCGACGCAGTCGATCCCGTGTTGCCGGCCCAGCCACACCGCGCGCGGCACGTGGAAGTCGTTGGTGACGACCGTCGCCGCGTCGATCCCGAAGGCCTCCGCGGCGCGCGCCATGCTGTCGAGGGTCCGGTAGCCGTGCGGATCGACCACGATCTGCCGCTGCGGGACGCCGAGGTCGACCAGGAACGCGGCCATCGGACCGACCTCGTCGTACTCCCGGGCCTCGTCCCGGTCGCCGCTGACCAGGATCCGCTCGACCTTGCCCAGCTCGTAGAGCCTTGCTGCGGCGCGCAGCCGGTCCTCCAGGATCGGGCTCGGGATGCCGCCGCGGTAGACGCTGGCGCCGAGCACGATCGCGACCGGTCGGAACGGTGCGTCGTCGGGAGCCGAGATCCGCGACGAGGTGCTGGCGAGGATCCACAGGTTGGGGCCGCCCAGCAGGAGTGCCGAGGTGAGCACCAGCCCGAGCAGCAGCCGGCGCAGTCGTCGGGTCCTCGGTCGCGGCGGCATCGGAGCAGAAGGTAGCGCATCGATCGGCGCGTGCCCGCGGCGGATCGGCCGGCGATGATCCCGCGATGACCGATCCGCTGTGCGAAGTCTGCATCGAGTCCCTCGACGGTGCCCTGGCGGCGCGCGACGGCGGTGGTGACCGGATCGAGCTGTGCCAGGCCCTGGCGCTCGGTGGGCTCACGCCTTCGGCCGGCCTCGTCGACGCGGTCCGCGCCGCGGTCGACCTGCCGGTCTTCGCGATGGTGAGACCGCGGGCCGGCGACTTCGTGGTCGACGACAGCGAATTGCGGGTCGTGCTGAGGGAGGTCCGGCGGCTGCGTGCCCAGGGCGTCGACGGTCTGGTGTTCGGCGCCGTGACGCCGACCGGCCGCATCGATGCCGCGGTCCTCGAGCGGGTGGTCGCCGCCGCCGGGCCGTTGCCGGTGACCTTCCACCGTGCCTTCGACCTGCTGGAGGATCCGCTCACGGCGCTCGACGAGCTGGTGCGCCTCGGCGTCCGGCGGGTGCTGACTTCCGGCGGTGCGGCGAGCGCCTGGGACGGCCGCGCGCGGATCGCGGAACTGGTCGGCCGGGCTCCGGCGGGCCTGACCATCCTGGCCGGTGCGGGGGTCGGCCCGGACAATGTCGCCGAGCTGATCCGCGCTACCGGCGTCGCCGAGGTGCACTTCTCGGCGTCGCGTCAGGAGCCGCCGCGGATGCGGGTCGCGAGCCCGCTCTGGAACGACTCGCGGCACGTGACCTGCGTCGAGCGGGTCGCGGAGACGGTGCGTGCGGCGCGTTCGTGAGCAGGGCGTCCGTCACAGCGCGCCGATGCGCGCCGCTGCCGCGTTCGACAGCGACAGGCCGGTCGGCGTCGGCAGGGTGTCGAACTGGACGACCTGCTGGTAGAAGCGCTGGCCGACCAGGCCAGCCACCGGCGGGATCGGCAAGGCGAATTCGGCGTGGCCGTTCTGCGGAGTGAGCGACGCGGTGACGTCGAGGCCTACCAGCAGGGTGCAGCCGGGGAAGCCGAGGTTGCCGAGGTCGAGTGGCAGCGCGACGTTGCCCCAGGTGGCGTGGGAGGCACCGAAGGCGAGCAGTGCCGGTCCGGCGCCCAGCCCGCGCACCTCGACCGCGAAGACCTCACCGACGTAGGGGCGCAGCCCTTCGAAGGCGTCGAGCGTCGGCGCACCGGCCGGGCCGGCGCAACCCTGGCCGAAACGCTGGTACGAGCCCGGCTGGTCGGGGCCGTACTCCCAGGTGTCGTTCGAGCCGCCGAACAGTGCGACCACCCCGCGGTCGGGGTCGTAGGCCATGCCGTGGCCGTCGCGCGACGACGGGCTCGACACGGTGAGCCGCTGCGTCCAATCGGTGCCGTCCCATTCCCAGGTGTCGTTGACGGTGGCAGTGTTGACGATGCCGCCGAACAGGACCGTGCGGCCGCGGCCGGCGTCGTAGGCCATCGCGTGTTCGCTCCGCCCCGGCGGACGGGTCGCCGGCATGGGTTCGGTCCAGTCGGTGCCGTCCCACTCCCAGGTGTCGTCGAGGTTGGGCGTGCCGCCGAACATCACCACGCGCGAGCGGAGCCGATCCCAGACCAGCGCCGAGCGGCTGCGGCCCGGGGGAACGTGGGCGGGTTGGGCGAGGGTCCAGTCGGTGCCGTCGTAGAGCCAGGTCTCGGGCAACGCCGCGTCGCCGGAGAACAGCACGACCTCACCGCGCACGGTGTCGTAGGTCATCGAATGCCCGCTCTGCACCGGCGGGCTGTGGATGGTCGTCACCTGGTGCCAGTTGTTGCCATCCCATTCCCACGTGTCGTTCATCGACACCCCGGATTGGCGGCCGCCGAACATCACCATCCGCTCGCGGGCCTCGTCGTAGGCCATCGCCATGAAGGCGCGGGGCGGCGGCACGGTCGCCGGGGTGAGCAGCGACCAGTGGCGGCCGTCGTACTCCCAGGTCTCCGAGCCGGTCGGGTAGGTCGAGCCGGCCGCGGCGCCCGCACCGCCGAACATCAGCACCACGTGTTCGGGAGCCTCGTAGGCGAAGGGTGCACCGACCCGACGCGGCGGACTGGCGGCGGCGTTGATCTGGATCCAGTCGGTGCCCGACTGGGCGCAGGGCGTCGAGGCGAGCGTGGCGGCGACCAGGAGTAGAGTGGTAGCGCGGAGAGCGAGCGAGCGGGTGAGCATGCGGGAAGCCTGAACGGGGGAGATCAGGGGCAGGCCGATCCGTTGGCCGCTTCGCATCACGGCGATGCACGGATCGCGGCGCTGGACCTTCCCGGTTGGCCGGAGTCGGCGCAATCCCCGCGAGCTTCCACCGCATGATCGATCGTCTTGCCCGCCACCGCATGCCGGCGAAGGGGACCGACGGAGCCCTTTCCGTCACCTCGCGTAGTCGATCACCACCGCATCCCGCGTGAACACGCCGGTCGACGACTTCAGCACCTTCAGGCAGTGTTCGACCACGCCGTCGCGCTCGCGCAGGAACAGGTGCAGCACGTGGTCGAACTGCACCATGTAGCGGGCGGGGTCGAACTTCGCGGTGCCCGCGGCGCAGCCGGGTGGGATCAGGTCGATGAACAGCGGCGTCACCTTGCGGTAGCGCAGCATGTCGATCAGCGCGGGGATCATGAACTTCTGGCCGGCGAGCAGCGGGAAGCGGTCCTCGAGCCGGTAGATGTTGTCGAACACCATCCGGCTGACCTCGGGTTCGCCGTCGGTGCCGACGAAGCGCATCAGGTCCCAGGTGAACTTGCCCGCGCTGATGAACTCGGGGTGCAGGTAGAGCGTGCGCAGCTCGGGGCGGAAGCGGCGCTCGGCGTCGAGGACGTGTTCTCGCAGCGCCAGCTCGCGCCAGGCGATCCGCTGCAGGGCGTCGCGGTCCTCCTTGGTGGAGACCAGCAGCGAGTGTTCACCCCGCGCGCAGGCCGCGGCGAGGAACCGCATGCCGAGGTAGGTGTAGCGGGTGCCCGGCTCGGCGAGCAGCGCGATCGACGAGCCCGAAGTGGGGCCGGTGGCGTCGAGGAAACCCTCCAGCAGCGCCGGGTGACCGACGTCCAGGACCTCGTAGCCGCGCGGCGGGATCTCACCGCCGTGGTTGTCGCGCGCGATCGACAGCTGGGCCGCGACCGACGGGTAGATGTGCACGCCCGGGCCCCGCTCGTTGCGGGCCCCGAGGTAGGTGTCGCGGATCACGCCGCGCCCGGCGATCGAGAAGTGGTGGGGACCGCGGTAGTAGTACTGGTGCCGTGCCTTGGTGATCTCGAGGGTGCGGGCCTTGAACTGGCCGCCCTGGTTCTGGAACGACAGCTCCATCAGGATGTCGGTCGAGAACTCCTCGGCGCTGGGCATCTTCAGGTCGCGGGCGTCGGTGGTCTCCTGGACGAACACGCCGTGGACCCCGAGGCGCATCAGCTTGCGGCGGGTCGCCAGCAGCGCGCGGCGCTTGCCGAAGTAGTCGAGGTCGGTGAGCAGGAGGCCGACGTTGTCGACGCAGACCATGCCGACCGGGCCGGCCACGCCGTGGTTCTCGACCTCGGCGAGGATCCAGTCGATGTCCACCGAGCCGCCGCCGCCGTCGTCGGCGAGCGACGCGGGCGTCGCCTGGGTCAGCACCAGCCGGGACGTGCCGTGCGCCGTGCGGGCCTCGAGCACCAGCTTGTGGGCGACCTCCTCGGGCAGCAGCCGGACCTCGGCGTCGGTGCCGTAATAGCCGAAGTCGAAGGCCAGCTTGCGATACAGGCTGCGTGGCGTGTGCTCGACCGAGTAGTAGAGGCAGGTGCTGCCGTCCGGTGCGTCGAGCCAGTGGCGGCCGACCATCTCCAGGCCGAGCACGGTCTTGCCCGAGCCGGCGCCGCCGGTGAGGAACATGAACGCGGCGCCGCCTTCGGGATAGCGGACGCCGCCGGCGAGGATGGCATCGAGGCCGTCGATGCGGGTGCGGAGGACGTCGAACATGGGGGCGGACCGGTCGGTCCGTGCGCACCATCATCGGTCCCTGACCGGCACCGTGCCACGCTTCTCGGTTTGACTCGGCCGGGCCGGAACAGCACGCTGCTCGGGTGATTCCCGAGGTCGCCGACTTCTGCCGTCTCCTGCTGTTCCGTCATCCGCAGCTCGCCCCCGAAGACGACGGGCGGGCCATCGGCGCCGGTCCCGCCCAACTCGGCCGCCGGGGCCAGCAGGCGATCCTGGGCTGGTACGAGCTGCTCGAGGACTGCCAGGTCGACGCGGTGTGGAGTGGCTCGCAGCCACAGTGCGCCGACGCGGCCGCCGCGGTCGCCGCGGTCAAGGGCTTGGAGGCCCAGGTCGACGACCGGCTGCTCGACCAGCAGCTCGGCGAGTGGCAGGGGCGGGCGTGGGACGAGCTGGCGCACCAGGATCCCGACCGGGTCCGCGAGTTCTTCCAGGCCTTCGGCGAGGTCGAGGCGCCGGGCGGCGAGAGCCTCGGGGTGGCGGTCGAGCGGTTCCTCGACTGGTGGAGCGAGCAGCGTACGGACGGCGTCGGCAAGACCCTCTGCGTGGTGGCCAGCGGCGGCCTGGTCTCCGGCTTCGCCGCCGCGATGCTCGGCACGCGGCTCGAGCGTGCGGTGTGCCTGCAACTCCCGCCGGCGGGGCTCGGCGTGGTCGACGTGTTCGGCAACGGCGCGCGGATCAGCGCGTGGAACGTCGGGGCGAAGTTGCCGGGGACTGGCGATCGCTGATTGCCGATCTCGACCGGCCTCGCCGCCGCGGTCGAGGTGGCTACGACGCCGCGACGCTGGCTCTGTGCTTACCGCTCCATTGAGCCGAGACGCACAGGTCTCGCCGGGGGTGTCGGAAGCGAAGGGGCGTCTGGTCCGAGGGGCGGGCGTCCGATGGCCCTGAAGCTGGGCCGAGGGCCTGTCACCCGTGGGGCGAGCGGTAGGGGGTATTGACCGCGGCCGGCGAATCTCTAAGAGACCGCGCATGTCGAAGGAGATTCGTATCACCAGCCCGTCGATCCTGCTCGGGATCGCGCTCGGAACCAGCCTCGCTGCCCAGTCGCCCTCGTTGCTCAGGCGACTGTCCTACCCTGCTGTTCTGAACTGCGGATACAGCGCTGCGCTGGTAGGAGACATCGATGGAGATGGTCGATCAGAGGTCGCTATCGGGTGCTACAGCGCGAGCGACTCCTTGCCGTCCGCCGGTAAGGTGCAGGTGATTTCCGGCGCGACCGGTTCGGCGATCTGGCAGGTGACGGGAGGGACCCAGGCAGGCTTCTTCGGTTGGTCGGTCTCGGGGGCCGGCGACGTCAATGGGGACGGGGTGCCGGACATCGTGGTAGGAGCGATCCGGGAGGGCGGACCCGTGGCGTTCTCAGGAGTGGCATGGGTGTTCTCCGGAAACGACGGCACGGTGATCTGGCGTCTGGCGGGGGCCACGGGCAGCAGCTTCTTCGGGACGGCGGTGGATGGTGCCGGCGACGTGGATGCCGATGGCTACGACGACGTCATCGTGGGCGCGAACAACGACGATTCCGCGACCGTCTTGGACTGCGGAAGTGCCAGGGTCTACTCGGGCAGGACCGGCCAGCTGATCCACACATGGTTCGGATTGTCGCAATCGAGCTACGGGGCAAGCGTCTCCGCTGCCGGCGATCTGGACGGCGATGGCTACGCCGACGTGGTGATCGGGGCCCCGGGCGACAGCCGCGGTGGGGTGCGAGCCGGATACGTGGAGGCGCGCTCGGGCCGGACCGGACAGGTCCTGCACGCGTTCGTCGGCGGTGGTGCGAGCTTCTCGCTCGGTGGCGAGCGCGGGGTCTCGGGTGCGGGTGATGTCGATCGCGATGGATTCGACGACCTCGTAATGGGAGCGAGCGGCGCGCCGGGTGGCGGCAATCGCCGAGGTGAGGTCTACGTTCGCTCTGGGCGGACCGGCGCCTTGTTGTTCCGCGTCGTGGGGGGCGCGGATCTGGATTCCTGCGGAGCAGCGGTGGGCGGGGGCGATGACGTCGATGCCGACGGCCACGCGGACGTAATCGTGTCCTGCTACGGCTCGGATCTCGGAGGGATGGACGCCGGCCGCGTCTTGATGATCTCGGGTGCCGACGGATCCGTGCTCGCCGAGGTCGTCGGGACCAGGGCCTCCAAGCGACTCGGATTCGACGTGGACATGGGTCATGTCCTCGGCGACGGCTTCGCGCAGGTCCTGCTCACCACGGGTACCGCCTCGGATCAAGTCGACCTCTTCGGGTTCGGATACTCGGGCACCCCCGCGCGCGCGACCCGCCGCGGAGTCGGTTGCCGGACCTCGCTCGCTACCCTTCCCCGCGCACTCGCCGGGGCGAAGCCCTACCTCGGTCGGTCCTGCGAACTCGGTGTCCTGGGTTGTCCGGGCGGCGCAGGCCTGGTCCTCAATCTGGGGCTTGCCTGGGACATTCCGCTCGACGCGTTCGGCGCGACCGGCTGTCGGAAGCTCGCCACTGCGGACGGCTTCTCGGTCCCTGCCGCGGCAACCGCGAGTGGCTTCGCGACCTCAGGCTCCTTCACCGTGCCAGACGATCCCAGCCTGCTCGGAGTCTCCTTGGCCTCGCAGTGGTTGGTTCTGGATGCAGCCGCGAACGTCGCCGGAGTCGTGGTGTCCGATGCGCTCGATCTGACTTTCGGGCGCGTCGGCGGCTGAACGGCGCAGGTGGGTGATGGAGCTGCGCCATCCGGCTCACTCCCGCCGCTGACCGTCGGGCCGCACCAGCTCGGCAGCGTCGTCCAGGTCGCGCGGATGCTGGGTCAGCGTGGTGACGTCTTCGCGGGCGAGGTCGTCGCGCCACAGGCGGGTCGTGGTGGTCAGGGTCCCGTCGGCGTGGACGAACCAGGTGACCCCGTCGTCGAGGGTGCGCAGACCGACCACCGGGGACTTCGGGACCGCGCGGTCCCAGAGGATCTTCGGCGCGTCGAGCACGTCGTTGAGGGCGCGCATCCAGGTGCCGTCCGGCATCTCGACCCAGCGGCGGCCGGCTTCGCCCGGAGGACGGGAGTCGCGGACCTCGAGGGGATCCACGGCCGGCGGCTCGGTGACGGACGTCTCGGCGTTCGGGCCCGGGCCCTGGCGACGTTCGCCGCTGGTCGGGGAGGCCGCGTCATGTGCCGGTCGGAAGCCGGGAGCCTGTCGGCTGCTGGACCACAGCCAGACCGCGAGACTCGCGACGGCGAGAACGACGAAGACGATGATGGCGTGTTTCATGGAGTCGCCTCGCAGTCCGTGTCGGCCGGCCCGCGGCCGCAGTAGGGGCAACGACCGTCGACGCGCGCGGCCTCGCGTTCTCGCCGCTTCTGCATGACCTCGGTGAGCGCCGCGCTGAGGATGCCGGCGGGTAGCGCGAAGATGCCGATGCCGAGCACGGCGATCACCGCACCGAGGAGCTTGCCGAGTCCGGTGGATGGCACCACGTCGCCGTAGCCGACCGTGGTCAGGGTCGCGATGCCCCACCACATCGACTCGGGGATCGAACCGAAGCCCTTGGACGGCTGGTCGCGCTCGATCAGGTAGATCAGCGTGGACGACACGAACAGCAGCACGCCGAGCACCGCCAGCGAGCCGACCAGCTCGCCGCGCCGGTGCCACAGCGCCTCGCCGAGCTCGCGCAGCGCCCGCGAGTAGCGGCCGAGCTTCGCGACCCGGGCGATCCGCAGAAGGCGCAGCAGACGGAACACCCGCAGATCCACGCCGCCGGCCGAGGCGATCAGCTCGACGTAGAACGGCGCGATCGCCAGCAGGTCGATCAGCGACATCGGTCGCAGCAGGTAGCGGAATCGGCCGCCGCGACCCTGGAAGCGCGGGAACTCCTTGCAGGTCCAGAAGCGGAGCAGGTACTCGATGCTGAACACGCTCACCGAGATCCACTCGAGCACGTGGTAGGCGACCGGGACGTTGCGGTAGTCGGGTTCGGTGCTCTCCAGGACCACGGCGCCGACGTTCAAGACGATCAGGAACGTCAGGAACAGGTCGACGCGGCGCGACGCGCGCGACTGGCTACGGTCGGGCTCGAGCAGCAGGTGGATGCGGTGCCGCAGCGGGGCGTCCGCCGGGCGGGCGGGGAGGGGCGTGCTCACTTGCTGGTGTAGACCGGCATCGCCGACTTCTTGAGGAACAGCACTGCCATCGCGGTCCGCTCCATGACCTCGTCGGGATGGAGGTCATCGGGCCAGCCGCCGTCGTCGTGCTGGAGTTCGAGCAGCGTCAAGGCGCCCTCGTAGTACCAGTCCCGGCCCTGCAGCAGCGCCACGCCGGACAGCTCGCAGGAGCGTTCGAGCCCGTAGAGGTAGTAGTAGCACCAGTGATAGGGCGCGTCGTAGCGGCACGCGTTCGAGTGCACCGTGAAGTTGTGCGCCAACCAGGCGAAGCCCATCCGCAGGGCCTCTTCGGCCTCGCTGGCCAGGCGGCCCCGGTCGACGCCCTTGTCGCGCAGGCCGGCCAGGCAGATGGTCAGCCCGGTCAGCCCGGCGCAGGTCATCGACCCGTAGATCTGGTTCTGTAGGCCGTTGCTCTCCGGTCCGTAGTAGCCCCAGCCGGCGACCTTGGTGGCCCGCGGACCGGCGCTGCTGGTGCCGCCGCGCTTCTCCTCCTCCCACTGCTTGTGGTTGGTGAGGGTCAGCTTGATCCGGTCGACCGGCCGCTGCTGGCTGTCGATCAGGTGGTTGGCGGCGCCCTCCCACAGGGTCGCGCTCACGTCGATGCCGCAGAGATGCGCCGAGTACATCCCGAGCAGGCCGTACTGGTTCACCGAGTGGTCGTAGCGGCCGCCACGCTCGTAGTTCCAGCGCCACAAGTAGCCCTTGTCGACCCGCGTATCGATGTTGTTCATCAACGTCGCGGTCCACTCCTCGATCAGCTTGCGGTCCTCCTCGGAGGGCTGTCGGGTGCGCGGTCGGTCGATCTTGCCGGCGCGCAGCTCCTCGAGCTCGCCGCGCGGCGTGTAGTACTTCTCCATCGCCATGATCGCGTGGGCGGTGGAGTAGGTGTCGTAGAGGCGTCGGCGGCGCAGCTCGGCCATGCCCTTGACGATTGCCGGATCGTCATGCGGTACCTCCGCGTGCAGCAGCGCCAGCAGCGACAGCGCCAGACGACCGGTGTTGTAGGTGCGGTTGCCGTTCGGCTGGTTCTTCAGGACGTTCTTGTTCGGGTTGGCGATCTCGCCCTTCAGCTTCTCGGCGCCCTTACGGATCGCTTCGATGACGTCGTCGCGGAACGGCTTGTCGCGGTTCTCGTGGACGTCCACCAGCTTCCACTCCTCGCCGTAGTGGAAGCCGAACTCCTTGTCGGCGTCGTCGCCGCTGCGCAGCTTCAGCGTCGCGTCGATGTCGTAGCGGAACCAGGTGACCCCGCGTGCTGGATCGAGGCGGCGGTCGATCGTCACCGTGCCCTGCAGCATGTGGCTGTAGTACGGCGCGATGCGGGCCTCGACGAACCGCGCGTCCTTGCCGCGGCCCTCGGGGACCCGGGTCTCCAGCTGCGCCTCGATGCGCTGCACGCCGGTCTCCGCGGCGACGCGCTCGGCGCGGCCCTTGTACTCGAGGTGACCGAAGCGGAACATCGTCGGCAGCTCGCCGGCGACCGTGCCGCCGCCTTCGTTGCGGGTCAGGTCGAGGGCCAGGTACGGCCCGAAGTCGCGGATGTCGATCGGTGGGTGGTCGATGCGCTGCTGCTCCTCACCGAGCTGGCCCTGGCAGAGGTACGGCGGTGACCGGAACCCCGGCAGCAGGCCGTTGCGCAGTCGCCCGGCGGCCTGGGCGTCGTCGCGGACCAGGTTCACGGCCTGCGCGTGGTCGCGGAACGAACGGTCGCAGGTGGTGAGGCCGAGGTCGAAGTGCGAGGCACCACCGGTGTTGATGACACGCACCGCCAGCATGTTGCGTCCCGCCACGAAGGCCTCGGTGGCAACCTCGTCGAGGCCGATCCACTGGTCGGTCAGGTACTTCTCGCCGCGGTAGATCTCGAGGCCGTTGAGGTACACCACGCACTGGTCGTCGTGGCTGACGTTCAGGACTGCCGCCTTCGGCGTGCGGCGGCCCAGCTCGAAGGTGGTGCGCAGGTCGAGGTAGCGCTGGTCGGCCGGCCACCTGGTGCGTTGCCAGGTGTCGCCGAAGGGGGTGTGGCCGTCGCGCCAGTTGCCGGTCTCGGTGTACTCGACCTCCTGCCAGCCGTCGTTGCCGAGACCCGACTTGAACTGGCGGTGGCGCCAGCTGTGGCCTCCGGCGTTGGACGCTCGTACCACGTGGCGGATGCCGCGGCGGGAGTCGTATTCCGGCGGTGCGATGACCAGCTGGTCGCTACGCCGTTCGAATTCGGCGGAGCCGCGGACCGGCAAGATCCACTGGGAGGTCTGCGCCGGGGCGGCGGCCGGGACGAACAGCCACGCGGCGACGAGCACGAGGAGGGGTCCGCGCATGGGCGCGGATTGTGGGGGGCGAGGGCGGAGCGACCAAGGCCCCGTCGCGACAGAGCAGCAGTCCGGCTACCCTCGAGACCCCGGGCAGGCTCGTCGGCCGGCTCGGATCCGTCCCTGATCCTCGCCATGATCGATCCTCGTCCGACCCGTCGCGCGGTGCTGGCCACCGTCGGCGGTTGCGCTGCCGGCGCCGCCCTGGTCCGTCCCGTGAGTGCCCTGGTCTCGTCATCGTCCGGCAGCGACGACCCGCTGTTCCGGATCTCCCTCGCCCAGTGGTCGTTGCACCAGCGGCTGCAGGGGCGCGCCGAGCCGAAGCTCGACAACCTCGACTTCGCGAAGGTCGCGCGTTCCCTGGAGATCGGCGCGGTGGAGTACGTGAACCAGTTCTTCAAGGACAAGGCCGAGGACGCCAAGTACCTGGCCGAGATGAACAAGGTCGCGGACGGCGAGGGCGTGCGGAACCTGCTGATCATGTGCGACGGCGAGGGTCGGCTCGGCGACCCGGATTCGGGCAAGCGCGCCGAGGCGGTGGCCAACCACCATCGCTGGGTGCGGGCCGCCAAGACCCTCGGCTGTCACTCGATCCGGGTCAACGCGGCGAGCGCGGGCACCTACGAGGAACAGCAGGAGCGGGCCGCCGACGGGCTGCGTCAGCTCAGCGAGTTCGCCGCCGAGCACGGCATCTCGGTGCTGGTGGAGAACCACGGCGGTCTGTCGTCGAACGGCGCATGGCTGGCGGGGGTGATGCGCAAGGTCGACCACCCGGGCTGCGGGACGCTGCCGGACTTCGGCAACTTCCGGATCGGCCGTGGCGAGGAATATGACCGCTACCGCGGCGTCGCGGAGCTGATGCCCTTCGCCAAGGCGGTCAGCGCCAAGAGCCACGACTTCGACGAGGCCGGCAACGAGACCCACACCGACTACCTGCGGATGCTGCGGGTGGTGCTGGAGGCGGGCTACCGGGGCTACGTCGGTGTCGAGTACGAAGGTGGCGGCCTGGCCGAGGCCGAGGGCATCGTCGCCACCCGGCGGCTCCTGGAGCGGGTCCGGACCGAGCTGACGCCGGAGTTCTCGAAGCCGCGGCCGCCTTCGGACGGGGTGCCGGCGCGCGATGGAGGCGACCCTCCGACGGAGCGGAGCGGCGGCAAGGGCTGACCGCGTGGATCCCTGAATCCGGGGTGGGCCGAGGCCGGCCCGGCACGCTACGATCCCTCGCCCGATGACGTCCGCCCAGGTGGTTCGCAAGATGCTGGCCTTCGTGGAACTCGCCGAGGGCGGGGACCACGACATGGGCTATGCGACCGACCTCGCGGCCCAGCTCGGCGCCGAACTCAACCTCCTGGCGGTGATCGACACCCCGGCAATGGTGGCGCTGATCAGCCGGCACCGCGACGCGGCGGTCCGCGACGCGGCGGCCAAGGCCGGTGGCGCTGCGGATCCGGCCGGGGCCCTGGCCCGCGCCGAGGCCGCCGCCGCGCGGGGCGCCGGGTCGGAGACCTTGACCGGCACTCTGGTGCGCGACGCGCGGGGCATCCTCCAAGAGCTCGTCGACGGCGCGAGCCGGCGCGGCGTCGCGGCGCGCGGCCACGTCATCGTCAGCGAAGAGGTGCCCGAACAGGTCTTGAAGGAGGCGGTCGTGCAACAGGTCGACCTGATCCTGCTCCGGCCGACCGGCTCCAAGGGCTTCCTGCGGCGCTTCCTCGACCGCAGCGTCGAGGAGATCCTCAACGCGGCCCCCTGCGCGGTGATGGTCGCGCCGTCGAAGTGAGTGGGAGCGGGCCGATCCGTGCCGTCGGCTTCGACCTCGACGGCACGCTCTACCGTTCCGGCCCGCTGAAGCGGCGGATGGCCCTGGCCCTGGCGGGGTTGCCGCTGCGCCGCGGTCCGCGGACGGCTCGCCGGGTGCTGCGGGTGCTGCGCAGGTTCCGTCACCTGCACGAGGAGCTGCGCGACGGGCTGGCGCGCGGGGGGGTGCCGTTGGACCGGTTCCATCACCTCGAGACCGCCCGCCGCGTCGCGGAGCCGCTGGACTTCGTCGAGGGCGTCGTCGACGAGTGGATGCGCCGCCGGCCGCTGCCGGCGCTGCCGGCGTGCGCGCGCGAGGGATTGCACGAGTGTCTGGCCGGACTGCGCGAGGCCGGGATCCGGGTCGGCGTGTTGTCGGACTATCCGGTCCGCGCCAAGCTCGCGGCGCTGCGCATCGACGGTCTGGTCGATGCCGCGGTGGCCGCCACCGACCCGGACGTCGACGCGCTGAAGCCGTCGCCGCGCGGCTTCGAAGTCCTCGCGGCGCGGCTCGGTGTGCCGGCGGGGGAGGCACTGTACGTCGGCGATCGGACCGAGGTCGACGGCGCGGGGGCCGGAGCGGCCGGTTGGCGGTTCCTGTTGGTCGGCGCCGGCGCCGGCGCGGTCCGAGATCTGGGCGAGGTGCTGGAGCGGGTCCTCGGCACGCGTTCGTGAACGCTCTGCCGGATGGTCTGCGGCGATCCCGGGGCGTCGTCTTCCGACCGACCCGTCGCGCCTCTATCATCGTCCGGTTGCAGCGCCCCGCGCCCGGGTCGGCGGCCGTGGCTTCCTCGAAGTCGCAGCCCCGAGACCGGTACCGCAGCGGCCGCAGAGACACGAAGTGAGCCTGTGGAATCGAGTCGGTACGGACTCGGTGCCCACGGGACACCCCCGACCCCGATCTGCCGATGACCGACACCGAGCCCACGACGCGGGAGTTCACCGAACTGGATCAGATCGTGATCCGGTTCGCCGGAGACTCCGGCGATGGCATGCAGCTGACCGGCGATCAGCTCACCCGCACGACCGCCATCATGGGGAACGACATCGCGACGTTCCCGGACTTCCCCGCCGAGATCCGCGCGCCCGCCGGCACCATCCCGGGCGTCTCCGCCTTCCAGCTGCGGTTCTCGAACTTCGACATCCATACGCCGGGCGACGACCCCGACGTGTTGGTGGCGATGAACCCGGCGGCGCTGAAGGTCCACGTCGGTGCGCTGAAGAAGAACGGCGTGCTGATCGTCAACACGGCGTCGTTCAAGGCCACCGACCTCAAGAAGGCCAAGTACGAGTCGAACCCGCTCGAGGACGGGAGCCTCGACGGCTACCGCCTCATCGAGGTCGACCTCACCAAGCTGACCCGCGAGACGCTGGAGGACAGCCCGCTCGACACGCGCAGCAAGGACCGCTGCAAGAACATGTTCGCGCTGGGCATCCTCTACTGGCTGTTCCACCGCGACATGCAGCCGTCGATCGACGCGATCCGCGCCAAGTTCGCCAAGAAGCCGGACGTGGTGGATGCCAACCTGAAGGTCCTGCAGGCCGGCTACCACTTCGCCGACATCTCCGGGATCTTCCAGAGTTCCTACAAGGTCGCACCGGCGTCGTTCATGCAGCCGGGGACCTACCGCAACCTGATGGGCAACCAGGGCCTGTGTCTGGGGCTCGTCGCGGCGGCCAAGCAGGCCGGGCTGCAGCTGATGCTCGGCAGCTACCCGATCACGCCGGCCAGTGACATCCTGCACCAGCTCAGCACCTACAAGCACCACGGCGTGGTGACCTTCCAGGCCGAGGACGAGATCGCGGCGGTGTGCGCGGCGATCGGCGCGAGCTACGCCGGCAACCTCGGCATCACCTCGACCAGCGGTCCCGGCATCGCCCTGAAGAGCGAGGCGATCGGTCTCGCGGTGATGGCCGAACTGCCGCTGGTGGTGATCGACGTGCAGCGCGCCGGGCCGAGCACCGGCATGCCGACCAAGACCGAGCAGGCCGACCTGCTGCAGGCGATGTTCGGTCGCAACGGCGAGTGCCCCTTGCCGATCGTCTGCGCTCGCACACCGGGTGATGCGTTCGAGGCCGGCTACGAGGCGGTCCGGATCGCCACCAAGTACATGGTGCCGGTGATGGTGCTCTCCGACGGCTACGTGGCCAACGGGTCCGAGCCCTGGCGGATCCCCGACGAGGCCGACCTGCCGAAGATCGAGGTCGAGTACGCCGAGGAGCGCACCGACGGTGGGGAGTTCCATCCCTACCTCCGCGACCCCGAGACGCTCGCGCGCCCCTGGGCCGTGCCGGGCACCGAGGGCCTGCACCACCGCATCGGTGGCCTGGAGAAGGCCGACGTGACCGGTCACATCAGCTACGACCCGAAGAACCACGAGCACATGGTGCGGACCCGCGCCGAGAAGGTGGAGCGGATCGCAGCCGACATCCCGGCGGCCGACGTCCTCGGCGAGACCAGTGGCGACGTGTTGCTGATCGGCTGGGGCGGAACCACCGGCGCGATCACCGCGGCGACACTGCGCCTGCAGAAGGCCGGCCACAAGGTCAGCGCGATGTGTCTGCGCTACCTGAATCCGCTGCCGCGGAACGTCGAGACGATGCTGCGGTCGTTCAAGACCGTGCTGGTGCCCGAACTCAACTGTGGCCAGCTCGCGATGCTGCTGCGCGCGAAGTTCCTGGTCGACGCCCGGCCGTTCACCAAGGTCCAGGGCCTGCCATTCTCGAGCCAGGAGCTGGAGGACGGCGTGATGGAAGCACTGAACCGACTCAACGCGAACGGCGGGGAGGCCTGAGATGAGCACTGCAGAATCACCGCTGACCAAGAAGGACTTCAAGTCCGACCAGGACGTTCGCTGGTGCCCGGGTTGTGGCGACTACGGGATCCTCAACGCCGTGCAGACGGCGTTCGCCAACCTTGGCAAGAACCGTCACGACACGGTCATCATCTCGGGCATCGGCTGCTCCAGCCGGTTCCCGTACTACATGGAGACCTTCGGGTTCCACACGATCCACGGCCGCGCGCCGTCGGTCGCGACCGGCGTGAAGCTGGCCAACCCGGAGCTCGACGTGTGGGTGATCTCCGGCGACGGCGACTCGCTGTCGATCGGCGGCAACCACCTGATCCACACTCTGCGTCGCAACGTGGGGCTCAAGATCCTGCTGTTCAACAACCGGATCTACGGGCTGACCAAGGGCCAGTACTCGCCGACCAGCGAGAAGGGCAAGCGCACCAAGTCGACACCGCTCGGCTCGATCGACCAGCCGTTCTCGCCGATCTCTCTGGCGCTCGGCGCCGGCGCGACCTGGGTCGGCCGCTCGGTCGACATCTTCGCTCAGCACCTGGTGTCGATGATCGAGGCGATGGATGCCCACCAGGGCACCGCGCTGCTCGAGATCTATCAGAACTGCAACATCTTCAACGACGGCGCCTTCCAGGGTTTCACCGAGAAGAGCGTGCGCGACGAGCGCACCGTCGAGATGCGCGCCGGTGAACCGCTGTTGTTCGGGCCGGACGGTGCGAAGAAGGCGGTGCGCTTCGATGCTGGCATGGCGCCGCAGGTCGTCACCGTGGGTGAAGGGGGCGTCGCCGAGGCCGATCTGCCGAAGTGGGATCCGAGTGCCGGGAGCCCGGCCGCGGCGATGTCGCTGGCGACCGCGCCGGAGGATGCCCTGCCGGTGCCGATCGGCGTGTTCCGCGACGTGCAGCGGCCGAAGTACGAGGACGAGACCATCGCCCAGATGCAGCAGGCCAAGGCCGGCAAGCAGGAGAGCCTCGAGGCGCTGCTGACCGGTTCCGAGACGTGGACGGTCGGCTGATCAGCCGGTCCGCGCTCGGCATCGGGTGAAGTCGAAGGGTGAACGGTTCGACCCGGCCCAACCGTTCATCCTTTCCGCTCCGGCTATGCTGCCTCGGATGCGCATCGCCCTGTGTTCGGACGAGCCCTATCCCGTGCAGGCGACCCTCCGGTCGATCCTCGAGGGCCGCGGCCACACCGTTCGACCGTTCGGTGCCAACGCCACCGGCGGTGAGGTCTCCTGGGTCGAGGCGGCCGCCACCGCCGCCGCGAGCGTCGCCGCGGGCGAGTGCGACGAGGGCGTGTTCTCGTGCTGGTCGGGCACCGGGATCTGCATGGCGGCGAACAAGGTCGCGGGGATCCGGGCGGCGCTGTGCTGGGACCCGGCCACCGCGCGCGCGGCCCGGATCTGGAACCACGCCAACGTGCTGTGTCTCTCGAACCGAGCGCTCTCCGACGACGTCGCCCGCGAGATCCTCGAGGCGTGGTTCGACACCGATCCCGGCGATCGAGGAGCCGAGGGCGTGGCACGGTTGCGGCAACTCGACGACCGTCACCGTCGACGGTGTTGACGGTGCGTCTGGATACCGTGATCAGTCCCGTGCGCCGACCTCGGCGAGCGGCGACCCGTCGACGTCGAGCAGGATCGCTCGCAGAGATCCGGTATCGCTCTGGTTGACCCGCAGGATGCGGCCGTCGTGGAGCGTCGCCTCCAGGCCTTGCCCGTCCGGTTCCAGCACACGGACGAGTCGCGCCGGGGTCGACGCCCGCGATCGGCCGATGTCGATGGCGGTGACCAGCTCGATCGAGCGGAGTGGCTCGTTCGGCGTCACGGTGAGGTGGTGTTCGACGAGCTCGATCCGCGGCCGTGGCGGTGGCTCGAAGCGGTCGGTCTGCTTCAGGGTCAGGCCGTCGTGGCCGAGGAAGTGCAAGGTCGCCGTGGCGGCCCCGACTTCGAGATGGGCGGCGTGGTCCTCCGGGTCGAGTGTGAACGGTTGCTCGGCGTGGAACCACCAGGTGAGCTGCCGCGGTTCGGCCGCGCGCACGGAATCGACGACCAGCAACAGGTCGGGTTTGGCGAACACGAGGCTGCGCTCGAACAGCTCGAGGCGGCCGCCGTACGCCGCGGTCGCGTCGCCGGTGACGAGATCGAGGTGTGGGGTGGTCTCGAAGCGGGTGATCGTTCCCTTCGCCGAGGCCGAGTGTGGCGTCTGCCCCTGGCCGTCGACCGTCAGGCTGTTCACCGAGCGCGTCGACCACATCCATTCCCGATGGTGCTCGCTGCCGTAGGAGTCGCGGCGGCCGCTGCGGATCAGGAGCCGCTCGCCGTAGGCCTGGAGCAGGAACGCGTTCTGCGCCTCGTAGCCGTGCGACTGCGAGCCGAACGGACTCGACTTGAAGCGGATACCGACGTTGTCGGTGCCGTCGAGGAGGCTGGAGTTGAGCGCGGCGATCCCGGTGCCGGCGAACAACTTGGAGGTCGGCAGGTCGATAGGGGGGGTCGCAGCGGGGGCCCCGCGGGCGGCGCGGAGGAAGTCGACGAAGCCGGTGCCCTGGCGGGCCTCGTGGGCAGAGGCGTACCACTGCCAGTGCGGGTCGTCGGCCTGCTGGGCGAACAGGCCGACCAGCGCCGCGCCGCCCCCCGAGTCGAGGCGGCCGCAGAGATCACCGAAGCCACCGCCGCGGGTGCCGGGTGGCATGGTGTAGAGCGCGAAGTCGCCGACCCTTGAGAAGAACGGCTTGCGGTAGGCGTCGAGGCCGAGCGCCTCGCGCATGACGTCGGCCCACCAGGTGAAGCGGCCGAGATAGCTGCGCCAGTAGGCGGTGCCCTCGTGCCAGCCGCCGTCGGCGTCGCTCCACACGGGATAGACCGCGGTGAACACGTTGGCCGCGAACCAGGTCCAGTCGTCGGCCTCCTCGACCTCGCCGTGCAGCGCGATGCCGACCTCGCCGAGGAAGTGCCAGGCGCGGTTGCTGTGGCTGGAGTACGGCTTCCAGAGGTGATTCGGACAGAGGTGCGCGTAGATCTCCCGGCCGCGGATCGTCAGGACGTCGCGGCAGCGCGCGCGTTCGTCGTCGGTCAACGCGGCGTGCAGGAAGGTGTAGGTCCGCGCGAAGTGGAAGGCGTAGGGCATCCCCGCTTCGTCGTTGTAGCGGTAGCCGGTGGCGCCCTTGGGATCCCACTCGGCAGCGGCGAGGAGGCGTTGCTTCGCGGCGTCGCGATACGTCTCGTCTCCGGTCAGCCACCAGGCGAAGGCGAGGTCGGCGGCGGGTTCGAGGACCGCGATCGTGCGGCGACGGTTGCCCCACCAGATCTCGCGCCATGGCTCGCTGCCGCGGACGGTGCCGGCCGGGTACTTCGGGGGTTCGTCGGTCGGAGCGGGGTTCTCGAGGGCGTGGCGGCAGCGGGCGAGGAGGGCGTCCCTTGCCGGTTGCAGGGCGCCCTCGGCGGCGGTGCGGAGCGCTTCACGTTGCTCGGGCCGGACGAACAGCCGTGGGTGGCGCGCGGGGATGCGTTCGAGGAGTTCGCCCCGGGCGGGGAGGGCGAAGGTCGCGACACCCCCGGGGACGACGAAGCTCCGGACCTCGCTGTACTGCGTGGGCGGAGCTGCCTCGTCCTGACGGCGTGCGCGGACACGCCAGTACCAGCGTCCGGCGTCGAGCGGCTCCTCCAGGCAGAGAACGGTCCAGGGAGCCGCGCCGCGGATCCTCGGCGTGTGGTGCTCGTAGATCGGCTGCCGGTCGAACGAGGCATGCCTGGTCAGCTGCAGCTGATACCAACCCGCCCCCTCCTGCGGCCGCCAGCTGAACGCCGGCGGATTCACCTCGATGGCCGCGCCGTCCGCAGGGCGGAATCCCCACTCCCCAGCCGCGGCGGGCCGGTCGTCGAACCGAGGACCATCGTTTCGGTCGACATCCTGGGCCGGAAGGACGATCGTGCCTGCGAAGAGGGACAGGAGCGCGAGGAAGGTCGAGCGCATGGCTCGGAGTGTAGGCGCGATGTCGGCGGGGAGCCGGGCGAGGCCGGAAAGAGCGGTTCGCTCGCGGGGTTGTCGATCGACCTGCCGGGCGAGCAACCCATGAAGACCATCATCGAGCCGTTCCGCATCAAGTCGGTCGAACCGTTGCGGATGACCACCCGCGACGAGCGCGAGGACAAGCTGCGCGCCGCCGGATTCAACGTCTTCCACCTGCACTCTGCCGACGTCCTGATCGACCTGCTGACCGACAGCGGCACCGGCGCGATGAGCAGCGAGCAGTGGGCGGGCATCATGCGCGGCGACGAGTCGTATGCGGGCTCGCCCAGCTACTACCGCTTCCGCGACCGGCTCCGGGAGATCACCGGCTTCGAGGGCATCCTGCCCACGCACCAGGGGCGGGCCAGCGAGCGGATCCTCTTCGAGCTGCTCGGCGGGCCGGGAAAGGTGGTGCCGAACAACGCGCACTTCGACACCACGCGCGCCAACGTCGAGCACTCGGGGGCACGGGCGATCGATCTGATGATCCCCGAGGCCAGGGAGCCCCGGAACCGGCATCCTTTCAAGGGCAACATGGATGTCGCAGCGCTGGAGCGACTGATCGCCGAGTTCGGCAGCGACGCGGTCCCGGCGGTGATGTGCACCGTCACCAACAACTCCGGCGGCGGTCAGCCGGTGAGTCTGGAGAACCTGCGCGCGATCCGCGCGGTCTGCGATCGCCATGGGATCCCGCTGTTCCTCGACGCCTGCCGCTTCGCCGAGAACGCGTGGTTCATCAAGCAGCGGGAGCCGGGTCAGGGTGACCGACCGGTGCGGGCCATCGTCCGCGACATGTTCGACCTCGCCGACGGCGCGACGATCAGCGCCAAGAAGGACGGCATGGTCAACATCGGCGGCGTGCTGCTGCTGCGGGATCCGGAACTCCTGCACCGTGCGAGCGACGTGCTGATCCTGACCGAGGGCTACGTGACCTACGGAGGACTGGCCGGTCGTGATCTGGAGGCGATGGCGCAGGGCTTCGAGGAGGTCCTGCACGAGGACTACCTCGAATACCGCGTCCGCTCGACCCAGTACCTCGGCGACAAGCTCGTCGCGCAGGGTGTGCCCATCCTCGAACCGCCGGGCGGGCACGCGGTCTATCTCGACGCGAAGGCGTTCTGCCCGCACATCCCCGTCGGCGAGTTCCCTGGCCAGGCGCTCACCGTGGCGCTCTATCGAGAGGCCGGTATCCGCGCCTGCGAGATCGGCTCGGTGATGTTCGGTGGCGGGGGGCACGAGCCGCCACCCATGGAACTGGTGCGGCTGGCGATCCCGCGCCGCGTCTACACCCAGTCCCACATCGACTACGTGATCGAGGCGATCGTCGCGGTGCATCGGCGGGCGAGCGAACTACGCGGCCTGCGCATCGTCGAGGCCCCGCAGGTCCTGCGGCACTTCACCGCGCGGTTCGAGGAGATGTAGGCGGGAGCGGCAGGTGCTTGATCGCTCGGATCGGGCGTGATCGACTCCGTGGCCGAAGGCGCGGTCGTGGCCGAAGGCGCGGTCGTGGGCGAAGGGGTCCCATGCCGTCGAGTCGACATGAACGACCGGTCACCTGCAGCGACTCTCCAGGATCCGCCCGGGGCCAATGCGGCATTGACCTTCGGCATCCTGTCGATCCTCTTCGCCGCGACCCCGATCCTGGGCCTGGTGCTCGGGTTGTTCGCTCTGTCCCGTGCAGCCACTGGTCGGCGGACCGCCGCGGCCGATCCGGGCCGCTACCGCCAGGGTGGGGTCAACAGCGCGGGCCGCGTGTGCGGACTCATCGGGACGATCCTGGGAGTCGCTCTCCTCGGCCTCGTGATCGTGTTCTTCGCCCTCGCGTGGATCGGGAAAGCACCCTTCCTCTACGCGATTTTCTGATCAGCGGCCAGCTCGAGTGGCGATCGATCCGATCGCCCGAGGTCTTGGCCTGGAACGAGCGCAGACAAGACCTGAGGCCCAGCCTCCTGGCGGCTCGCGTCAGCTCTTGGCGAGCTTCCGCAGCACGGTGTGCAGGATGCCGCCGTTGCGGTAGTAGTCGACCTCGACCGGGGTGTCGATGCGGCACACGGCCTCGAAGGTCTTCTCGGCGCCGGTCTCCTGGTCCTTTGCGGTGACCTTCAACACCTGGCGCGGCTTCACGCCGTCGTCGACCGCGACCGAGAAGGACTCCTTGCCGGTGAGGCCGAGCGAGCTGGCGGTCTCGCCGTCCCGGAATTGCAGCGGCAGTACGCCCATGCCGACCAGGTTGGAACGGTGGATGCGCTCGTAGCTCTCGGCGAGGACGAACTTCACGCCAAGCAGGTTGGTGCCCTTGGCGGCCCAGTCGCGGCTCGAGCCGGTGCCGTATTCCTTGCCGGCGAGCACCATCAGGGGCGTGTCGTCCTGCCTGTAGCGGGTCGAGGCCTCGTAGATCGAGGTGACCTCACCGCTCGGCAGGTGGGTGGTGAACCCGCCCTCGGTACCCGGCGCCATCTGGTTCCGCAGGCGCACGTTCGCGAAGGTGCCGCGGGTCATGACCCGGTCGTTGCCGCGACGCGAGCCGTAGCTATTGAAGTCTCGGACCTCGACGCCCTGCTCCTGCAGCCACTTGCCGGCCGGTGAGTCGGCCTTGATCGAGCCTGCCGGGGAGATGTGGTCGGTGGTGGTCGAGTCGCCGACCTTGACGAGGCAGCGGGCGCCGGCGATCGCGGCGATCGGCTCCGGCTCGGCGGCCATGTCGAGGAAGAACGGCGGCTCCTGGATGTAGGTGCTGTCGGCGCGGAACTCGTAGAGGCCGTCGCCGCCGCCCTGGACCTCGATCGCCTGCCAGGGTTGCGGTCCGGCCAGCGAGCCGTAGCGCTCGGTGAACATCGCGCTGTCCACGCAGGCGCGGACGGTGTCGCGGACCTCCTGGGTGGTCGGCCAGATGTCCTTCAGGAAGACGTCGTTGCCGGTCAGATCCTGGCCCAGCGGCTCGGTTGCGAGATCGCGGTCCACGGTGCCGGCGATCGCGTAGGCGACGACCAGCGGCGGCGAGGCGAGGAAGTTGGCCTTCACGTCGGGGCTGACGCGGCCCTCGAAGTTGCGGTTGCCGCTGAGCACCGACGCGGCGACCAGGTCGGCCTCGTGGATCGCGGTGCGCACCGGCTCGGGCAGTGGGCCGCTGTTGCCGATGCAGGTGGTGCAGCCGTAGCCGACGTTGTGGAAGCCGAGCGCTTCGAGCGGCTTCATCAGGTCGGCCTTCTCCAGGTAGTCGAGGACCACCCGCGAGCCCGGCGCGAGGCTGGTCTTCACGTAGCCAGGGACCTTCAGGCCCTTCTCGACCGCCTTCTTGGCGACGAGGCCTGCGGCGACCAGCACGTCGGGGTTCGAGGTGTTGGTGCAGGAGGTGATCGCGGCGATCGTCACGGCACCGTGCGTGATCGGCGTCTGCGTGCCGTTCTTCACCGTGCCGGAGGCCTCGAGCGCCGGGCCCTGCAGGCCGAAGCCGGCCGGGCCGACCGGCGCGCGCAGCGCCTTCTGGAAACCGTCCTTCATCCCGGTCAGCGGGATCCGGTCCTGCGGGCGCTTCGGGCCAGCCAGGCTCGGCACCACGGTCCCGAGGTCGAGCGACAGGTCGTCGCTGTACGTCGGGGTGGGGGAGTCCTTGGTCCAGAACAGGCCCTGCGCGGTCAGGTACTTCTCGACCACGTCGACCTGCGCCGCGTCGCGGCCGGTGAGGCGCATGTAGTTCAGCGACTCGGCGTCGACCGGGAAGAAGCCCATCGTCGCGCCGTACTCCGGCGCCATGTTGGCGATGGTCGCGCGGTCGGCCAGCGAGAGGTGCTGCAGGCCCTCGCCGTGGAACTCGACGAACTTGCCGACCACGCCGTGCTTGCGCAGCATCTCGGTGACGGTCAGCACCATGTCGGTCGCGGTCGCGCCCTCGGGCAGGCGCCCCCTCAACTCGAAGCCGACCACCTCGGGCAGCAGCATGTAGACCGGCTGGCCGAGCATGACCGCCTCGGCCTCGATGCCGCCCACGCCCCAACCGACCACGCCGAGGCCGTTGATCATCGTGGTGTGGCTGTCGGTGCCCACCAGGCTGTCGGGGAACGCGACCCGCTGGCCGTCACGCTCCTCGGTGAGCACGACGCCGGCCAGGTACTCGAGGTTGACCTGGTGGACGATTCCGGTGCCGGGCGGCACGCAGCGGAAGTTTCGCAGACTCTGCTGGCCCCACTTCAGGAACTCGTAGCGCTCCTGGTTGCGCTCGAACTCGCGCTCCAGGTTCTTGTCGAACGCGTCGGCGCTGCCGAAGTGGTCGACCTGCACCGAGTGGTCGATGACCAGGTCGCAGGGCACCAGCGGGTTGATCTTCTGAGGGTCGCCCCCGAGACGGCGCATCGCCGCGCGCATCGCCGCGAGGTCCACCACGCAGGGCACCCCTGTGAAGTCCTGGAGGACCACGCGGCCGGGCTTGAACGGGATCTCCACCGAACCGGCGGTGTCCGGTCCCCAACCGGCAATGCGCTTCACGTCATCCTGGTCGACGACGAACCCGTCCACGTTGCGCAGCGCTGCCTCGAGCAACACCCGGATGCTGTAGGGCAGCTTCGAGACGTCGCCGAGTCCGGCGTCCTGCAGTGCAGGCAGCGACCAATAGCCGACGGTCCCTCCCTGCGTCTCGAGTTCGCGGCGGGCGGAGAAGGGATCGTGAGACGTGGTCATGTCAGCGGGAGGGCCGTCGCACGACGAACACCGGACCCGCAGACACTCGCACGGATCCGACTCCGCGGCGATCTCGAGGAGGTGGAGCCGGAGAGCGATCACGCTCGATCCAGCCCGGGAGTTTCAGCCGCGAGTCCAGGTCATCGGGAAACCCCGAGCCTCCTCGCAGCAAGACTAGCAGTAGAGGCAGCGACCGCTCGATGAACGAGCAACTCAGCCGACGAGCAACTCAGCCGACGCGCCGCTCAACCGACCCGAAAGTACCCGCCCGAGCGCTTGCGCTTGTTCTTGATGATCTTCCGGCCACTCGCGGTCTTCGAGCGGGTCCGGAAGCCGACCTTCTTGGCGCGCTTCGCGTTGGAGCGACGGACTTTCAGCTTCATCGGTTCGTTCTCCGAGTTGGAGGGCCGAGCAGGCTACCGACCCACCCCCCTCGCGTCAACGCCCGACCCGAGGAGCAAACGACCAGATCCCACCCATCGGCACAAGGTCCCCATCGGGACGACCAGCCCATCGGGACGACCAGCCCATCGAGACGACCAGCCCATCGAGACGACCAGCCCATCGAGACGACCAGCCCATCGAAACAAGAACAGGTAGCCACTCTCGGCACCGCCCCGTCCTGCCCTCTCCCATCCATCCGCCCCTCACCGCCACCCAGCCCCGTCGTCGGCCCTCGACGTTCGCCCAGGTGCGTGGCGGATGCCACCGCCCCCGGCGGTGGCGCGGGGCCGCGCCCGCGGCCCCCCAACAACACCTGAAGTGGCGATTGATGAGCGTCAGCTCAGCAATTGCCACTTCAGCTTGGCAGTTGTCGCTTCAGGAATTCCATGTCCTCGGCGAACTGCGTCAGCGCCGTCCGGTCCGCGTCGCTGATCGCCGTGAACTTCGCGGTCACCCGGACCGCATCCTCACCGGCCTTCTCCGTCTCGCTGACCTTGCCGATCAGCTCGAAGTAGCCCTTCTTGAACATCTTCACCTGGAACTTCAGGTGCACCTCGGAGCCGGTGTAGAACAGCGTGGCTGCTTGGTCCTGGCTCATGTCCTGACGGGAGCCGGTCCACAGGAACTGGATCCGGTCACCGTTGACGTTGCCCATCGTGCCGACCAGGGACTTCTTGCCGCCGATCTGCGCGTTGCGGGTGTCATCGGGGAAGGTGATCAACACCTTCTCCTGGTTGACCGGCGCCGCGCCGGCCAGCTCCAAGGCGTTGAGCGCCTTGATCATGTGCTTGATCGCCGCGTCCTCGTCCTCGAACACCGGCACGATCTGGTCGATGCCGACCTTGGTGACGATGTCCTTCACGAAGCTGGATGGCTGGGCGATCGCGAGTTCGCCACCCGCGGCCTTGGCCAGCTTGTGGAACTTGATGATCGCTCCCAGCGCGGTGGAGTTGATGAACTTCACCATCCGCAGGTTCAGGATCAGGTGCGAGATCCCGTTCTCGAGCAGCGAGTCGACCTCGTCCTGGAGGCTCTGCACGTAGAAGGTGTCGAACTCGCCCTTCAGGGAGAGGATGCAGTAGTCGTCGTGGACGTACTTGTCGATCTTCATGAGGGAACTCGCGGCGTTGCCACGCCCCCGGCTGTGCTGCCGGCGGCGGAGGGAGATCCGGAGGGAGGGGACGGGGACCCGAGTCGGTTCAACGGACGAACCAGGTCAAAGGACCAACCGGGTCAAGGGACGAACCGGGTCAAGGGAAGAGCCGGTTCAGCAAGGGGATTCGGACCGGCCTCGGTGCGCCCGGTCCCGTTCCGCCAGGGATTTTGTCGGAGGGTTTCCCTCTGCGCAATCCGTCGGACGGAGTCCATCCAGTAGAGTCGGCAACCTGCCATGAAGCGACTGTTCTTCTGGAAGAACTCGGATACCGGCGACGAGGGTCCGACTCGGCCGGACGGCGAGGAGGCGACGGGTCTGCTCACCGGGAATCCGGCCGAGGACGCCCAGTCCCTCGAGATCCTGCTCGAATCGATCGCCGAGGTCAGTTCGAGCATCGATCTGGAGGAGGTGCTCCGCCACATCGTCGACAAGACCCTCGAAGTGAGTCGCGCGGAGCGCGGCCTCCTGCTGCTCGGTCAGTCGGCTGAGGAACTCGAGGTGCGCATGGCCCGCGACAAGGACGGGGCGGTGCTCGGCTCGGACGTCGTCTACAGCCAGACGCTGGTGTCGCGATGTCTGGAACTCGGCATGCCGGAGCGCTCGGTGGTCCAGTCCGACCGTGAGGCACTGGAACTCGGGCAGTCGGTCTACAATCTGAAGCTGCGTGCGGTGATGTGCGCGCCGCTACGGGTGCGGGACCGGACCATCGGCGTGATCTATGTCGACTCGACCGCGGTGCGTCGCGAGTTCTCATCGCGCGACCTCGCGCTGTTCGGAGCGCTGAGTGCGCAGCTCGCCGTCGCGCTCGAGAATGCGCGCCTCCACGCCGACTCGCTCGAGAAGGTGCGCATGCAGAAGGACTTCGAGATCGCCAAGCAGATCCAGAAGCACCTGCTCGCGCCGATTCCGAAGAACCACCCCGGAGTCGACGTCGCGGTGCGGTTCTACGCGCGTGACGAGGCGAGTGGAGACACCTACGACCTGGTGCCGCTCAGCGGTGGGCGGATGGTCGGAGTCATCGGCGATGTCACCGGTCACGGAGTCGGGGCCGCGCTGCTCACGCACGCCGCACAAGCCGCGATGCGCAGCTACCTCGAGCTGATCGACGACCTGTCCGAGGTGGCCACCAGGCTCAACAACCGGCTCTGCGCGAGCGTCGAGACCGGCAATTTCATGTCGCTGGTCGCTGTGCTCGTCGACCCCGAGGCCAGGACGTTGCACTACGTGAACGCCGGCCACCCGAGCGTGATCCTGGTGCGCAACGGCGTCGTGCAGCAGTTCGAGAAGACCGGCATGGTGCTCGGGGTCGTCGACCAGCAGATCTACGCCGCCGCCGGTCCGATCCCGCTCGAGCCGGGCGATCTGATCGTGCTGCGCACCGATGGGGTCGACGAGACCCGCGATCCCGAGCGTCAGCTGTTCGGTGAGGAGCGACTGGTCGAGCTGCTGGCCGGGCTCGGCGACACGGATGCCGACGGTGCACTGGGGGCCATCGAAGCGGCTGTTTCCAGGTTCGCCCGCGGCGTCCTGCAGGACGACGACCTGACGATGATGGCGTTGAAGGTCACCGAGTCGATTCGTTGATCGAGGACGCCGTCTCCGTTCGCGTGGCTCTGCGTTTCGCACCGCCGGGCGAAGTCACGAATTCGACTGCCGGAAGTCGTTCGGATGATCCGGGTGGTCCGGATGATCCGGGTGGTCGACTTGCGGGGTGACCGGGAAGATCCGGACTCGTTGTGGAGTCGGAGCGATCCCGTCACGGGACCCCGAGGATTCTGAAGCAGCTGGTCTCGGAGAGGCCTGCCCGCAGACCACCTCACTCTCAGGAGTTCCCCACTCTCAGGAACTCCCCGATCTCGGATACGCATGGCAGGATCGAAAGTCGGACTGGCCCTAGGAGGCATCGTGGCACTGACAGCTCTCGCCGGAGGCGCGCTGTGGTGGCAGGAAGCGAGCGAACGGGAGGCGGCCGTGAGCCGACTGCTCGATGCCGCTCGTTCCGAGTTGGGCCGCGAGCCGATCGACCGCGAGGGAGCCCGCACGGTCGCCCGTGAGCTCGGCAAGCTGCGTGAGGCTGGCGACGGGCGCGTCGAGCTGCTCGTCTCGCAGGCTGATCTTCTGATCGTCGCGGACGACGCCAACGGTGCCTGGGATCTGCTCGAGGCTCCGGTGTCGCTCCCTGGTGCGGCGCCAGAGGTGCAGGACGTCGCTGGCCGGGCACTGCAGGAGGTCGCGGGTCGGACCGGTAGCCTCGAGCAGTTCCGGCAGGCCGCGACCCTCTCGGCGTCGTTCGCGCAAGCGGCGGACTCGGCGGGCGCGCTGCTGCGGGCATTCCTGCTGGCGTTCCGCGCCGGGGATCCCGGGCTCTTTGCCGACTACGGCGCCGAGCTACTCGAGAGGCACCCCGAAACCGCGGAGGCGCAGGCGGTGAAGGTCCTCGGAGCCGACCTCGCGGGGTGGATCGCGGATCGGTCCGGTCTCGACCGCACGGCGCTCGACGCGGATGGCAATGGCGACGCCGGGGCGCTCGGTCGGTTGATGAAGGCCGCGGGGGCGCCGGGTTCGGGGGGCCAGGTGGATGCGCTGCGGGTGCAGCTCGGGGCGGCACCTCCGGAGGTCCTGTTGGTACTCGCGGCGCGGACCGTTGCCAGCGTCGGCGAGTCGCGGGACGACGCGGCGCAGGAGGCGCTGTTCGACGCACTCGACCAGCTTGGCGCCGTATTGGAGCTCCAACCCGCGTCGCTGGAGGCCCGGCACATCGCCGCAGTGGTCTACTTCGGGCTGCTGCAGGCTCGTGGAGGGTCCCTGGAGCCACAGGATGCAGCGCGACTCCGAGGCCATCTCGATTGGTTGTTGCGCAATGCCCCCGAGCGGGACGTCCGGCGTGAGACCTGGCGGCAGCTCCGCGAAGTCGTGCCGAGGTGAGTCGGCGTCGGGCGACGACGGTTCCTGGTTCGAGGTCTGGGGCTCGCTGCGCAGCTTCTCCGCGGCGACTTCGGCGGCAGGACCTGAACCGAGTCCGCTGCATGGATCGAGTAGGAGGCTCGGTGGGCCCGCCTCTCGATCGACTCGCGGGCTCAGGTCCGGTCCCGTCCGGAGACGGAGATCGTCCGCTGCCTCAAGCCCGGACCGGCCGGGATTCGAGAGTGCTGTCGGATGGCTGCCTGGCTCCGGATCCTCTGCGTCGGCTGGTTGCTGGGTGCTTCGCTCGCGAACGCCCAGGAGGTGAGGGCTCGGATCGAACTCACCAGCGGTCGGTCGTTCGTCGCCGAGGTGCTGCGCATCGAGCCCGACGCCTTCGTGTTGCGTCTCGGCGATCGTGAGCTGGTGGTCGCGGCCGATGATGTGGCGACCCTGGTGCCCCTGACCGGCGAAGCGGCGCGCAAGGCCGCTGCACAGGGCGGTCCCGCGCCTTGGGAGCCGGTCGACGACGCCGGTGAGGGCGAAGGGAAGCCGGCTGATCACGCGGCGTCCGAGACCCCGGAGGATAGCGTCTCCGAGCGGCCGCGGCGCACGCCGTCGCTCTCGGCTGGAGGCGGTCGAGCAAGCGCCGGCGAAGTATCGCGGTCGGAACCCTCCCCACTGGGGCCAGACGCTCACGTCGTCGATCTGCTGGAGCGCTATCTCTGGGTCGTTCCGGGCGGTGCCGGACATCTCACCTCGATCGGCGCCGGCTTGATGCTGCTGATGAGTTGGCTGCTCATGGCCGCGGGCCGGGCCGTTGGTCTGGAGCGGATCGGCTTCGCGCGCTGCCTGGGACTGTCGGGGGCGATGCTGGCGATTCTGGCCATCGAGGCGAGCCTGTTGCCGGTCCAGCCGTTGATCGTCGGGCTGACCCTGCTCCTCGATCTCGGTGTGTTCGTGGTGCTCGCCGCGGGTCTGCTCGGGGCACGCCTCGGTCAGGCGACCTTCGTGGTGGCCGCGTTCGTGTTCTTCTCGATCCTGTTGGTGATGTTGTCCGAGTTGGTCGGCGTGCTGCTCAGCGCGCGGGACCTGATGGGCGATGCGCCGCCCTCTGCGGATGCACCGCCCGCACCGACGGGCGGATGACGGACGTCCCACTCATCGCTGCCGCGCGCTTGACGTCGACCGGAGCGCGAAGTCTCCTGCGCGCATGACGAGCCCGGCCCCGGTGTTCGAGGTCAGCGCCGAGGACTTCCAGTCCTCCGTGGTGCAGGCCTCTCTCGAGACTCCCATCCTGCTCGACTTCTGGGCCGACTGGTGCGGCCCGTGTCGGACCCTCGCGCCGTTGCTGGAGCGGCTCGCCGAGGACTACGGCGGCGGCTTCCGCGTCGGCAAGGTCGACATCGAGCGAGAGCAGGAGCTGGCGGCAGCGTTCCAGGTCCAGAGCATTCCGTTCTGTGTGTTGATCGCCGGTGGCCGTCCCGTGGACGCGTTCTCCGGGGCGTTGCCCGAGTCGGAGATTCGCGCGTTCCTCGAACGTGCCGGCGTTCAACCGGGGAGTGGAGGCGGCGAGTCGGACCAACCGACTCCCGTGGATCCGGACTCGCCCGCGGAGCGGTTGCGCGCCGGGTTGGCGGCGGCGATGCGCGGCGACCCGGGGGCCGCGCGGGAGCGTCTCGAGGGCATCGGCGAAGAGGAGCCGGAGCATTCCCGAGCCGCGCGCGTCCTCGATGGCCTCGCGATATGGGAGGAGTTGCCGCGTGCTGGTGAGTCCCCTGGAGCGGCCGAGGCCCGGCAGCACCTCGGCGACGGAGTCGAGGCGCTGAAGGGCGGGGACCTCGACGGCGCGGTGGAGCGACTCCTGGACTCGATGGCCGCCGAAAAGTCGTTCGGTGGTGGTCTGGCTCGTCGGGCCGCGGTGCTCGCGTTCGAGCTGATGGCCCTCGAGCCGGGCGGTGACGAGCGGGCCGGCGCCTACCGGCGACGCATGGCCACGCTGCTGTTCTGATCGACCGTGCGAAGGGTCTTCAGGGCTGCCGGTCACGGCGGGGCCCGGGCGGCACCGGGTCCTCGCTGCGCAGATCGAGACGCCATTCGTCGCCGGTTCCCGACTGCACTCCGCGGCGGATCCCCGACCACGTGGTGGCCCCGACCTGTCGAGACGTGAACAGCGTGAACGTTCCGTCGGGGAGACCGTCGAATCGGAAGCTGCCGTCGGCTCCGGTCGACACGCGGCGGGCCCCGGCGACCGAGGCCGCGGTCGTCTCGCGCAGCTCCACTCCCACGCCACCTGCCGGATGACCGTCGGGCCCGAACACCTTGCCGACGACCGACAGTCCCGCGGTGAGCTGGACCATCACCTCTGCCTCCGCTTCTGCAGACAGTTGCAACGTTCTCGGCAGGTGCCGTGGGTGGGTCACCAGCAGGGTCGACGCGGTGTCTGGTAGCAGACCGTGCAGGCGCGCGAGGCCCGACGAGTCGGTGTCCCGGTCGCGGTGGAGGACGGCGGGATGCCGGCTCGGATCGAGTCGGACATGGGCCCCGGCCAGGGGGGCACCTTCGGCATCCAGCACGCGCACGCGCACGCTCTGCGCGGGTCCGGGGGCGGGGACGGCGAGTGGCGGCGCGGAGGAGGCGATGGATGACGGGAGAGCGAGCGCCGACACCGCGCTCCCGGGGGACCACAGCACGAGGTGCGTCGCGGCCGGCCAGGTGGAGTCGGCAGGATCGCGGAGCAGTGCGTGGGCCGTGCCATCCGCGGCCACGCGGTCGACGGCCAGGACCACGACGTCCCCGGCTGCGGTGAGCGCGGTGGTGAACATCCAGGTCTCGGTGCCGGCCGCGGACCCGGTCGCCGCGACCCGACACGCGATCCAGAGGCCTGGGCCCGGGGCGGTCGGGCCGTCGACGCCTCGGAGCGGCCAGGCGGCGGTCCAGAGCCGATCTCCGGACGGGCCGCGCAGCCAGGCTTCGAGCTGGTCGGGTGCGGCGGGTAGGGCTGGTTCGGGCATCACGCCGGTGCCGGGATCGCACGGCAGAGTCAGTGGCCAGCGCACCGAGCCGGTCGCGATCCAAGAGTGGCTCGCGGGTGGCGGAGGCAGGGTCGGGCGCCGTGGGGCAGTCGGCTCCGTGACGGTCCAGCGAGTGCGGGTCGCGCTGTCGATGTGGAACGCCAGCTCGACGGCAGGCGATCCGAACCAGCCGAGGTAGTCGCCGGCGGGAAGCGCCAGCTTGGTCCCGTCTTGATCCGGCAGGAGTGGCGGGGCGGGTCGGTCGGCGGCGAGTCGGATCCTGCCGACGAAGGGGCGGCCGTCTTCGCGGATCAGCTCGCCGAGCGGCTGCGCGACGATCTGCAGCGGGGCGTCCGGAGCGGCGTCGGGAACCACGGCGCCGAGCCCTCCCGGCCCGAGCACCACGCAGAGCGCAGGTGTCGGCGGCACCTCGAACCGGAACCTGCCACGGACGTCGGTGGTGCCGCGAAGTGGCGGGGCGGCGGGCAGCCTTCGGTCGAGCCAGCCGATCCCGGTCGGCTCGCGCGGCAGCCACCAGATCTCGGCCGCGGCGAGCGCGCGCCCGGAGGCGCTGCGGCAGAAGCCGAGCGCGTGCGACTCTCCGCTCTCCTGGGCCGGTGCCAACGTCCCGATCGCCAGACACCAGCCGGCGGCGATCGATCTGCGGAGGCCGGGACCGGACCGGGGTGTGCGGGGTGGCGTGGCGCGCGAACGAAGGGCGGCGGTCGTCATCGGAACGGAGCCGGCTGCAACGACTGCTCGGTTGCCGAGGTTCGCTGCGGTCGGGCCCTGCCAGGACGCCCGACCGAGCTGCGGCCGTCGGTCAGTCGAGGTCGCTGCGCGCGGCGACCACGCGGTCGACCAACCCGTATTCGAGCGCCTCGTTGGCGTTGAGCCAGAAGTCGCGGCGGGCGTCTTCGAGGACGCGCTCGGTGGTCTGGCCGGTCGCCTCGGAGATGATCCGGACGTAGCGCTCGCGCAGCTTGAGGACCTCGCGCGCGGTGATGTCGAGATCGCTGGCGGTGCCGCGCCCGGCGGTCGACGGCTGGTGGATCATGAATCGCGACTCCGGCAGCGTGAACCGCTGGTCCTTGTCGGCCGCGAGGTGGACCAGAATGCCCGCCGACGCGCACAGGCCGTTGACGATCGTCCGGACCGGACAGCGCACGAAACGCAGCATGTCGTAGATCGCGAAGCCGGAGTCGGCGCTCCCGCCTGGCGAGTTGATCAACACGGTGACCGGCTTCTCGGGGTCGGCGGCCTCCATCACGAACAGGCGCTCGGCGCAGGTCCGCGCCAACACGTCGGTGATGGGCCCGAAGACCAGCAGGGTGCGGCTCTCGACCAGATGCTTCTCGAGGAAGCTGCCAGGGCTCTTGGCCTGGTTCTCCTCGGCGTCGTCGGCAAGGTTCGGACGGATCACGGGGGACTCGTTCAAGGGCATCGAAACTCCTGGGAGCACCGCCGGAGTGGCAGGGGCCCCCTGGTTCTTCGGGATTCGGGGCCGCCACGGTTGAGCCCGGCGACAGCGCGCCGAACGGGATAAACGGCTGGGCGCAGCGGCGCAAGCAAAGAGAGCGGGCGTGACCGTGCTCGTCGTGGGGTCGGTCGAGGTGATCGGCACCGCTCGCGATTTTCCCCGGTCGCCAGGGTTGCTCCTCACCGGCCCGCGCGTTAACCTCGGCGCTGACCGAGGTGGTGCGTGCACTGCCCATACCTGCGAGCGAGTCAGAAGACCGTTCGCGGACGGTCCGCCGCCCGCTGCGCGCCTCTGGCGCTCTCGGCGGCGAGGGAGGCAATCGCGCTCGACTCCGGCCGAGATTCCCCCGCTCCTCCTCTTGTCTGGTCGGTGACTTCCGACCAGACCGGGACCCTGACTTCGACACCGCTCCTCGACCGGGGCGGAACCTTGTCCGGGTGGAGGAACGTGGGAGAGGCCTGTGAGTCGAGTGAGCCCGCCCTGCGGGCAGGTTGGCCAACCAAGATAGAAGCGCCGTAAGGCTGTAGTCCCGTAAGGCGCTTGCCGATTGGCGGTCGCTCCCGGCCGGACGGTCTGCCGATTCCGGCCGGTTCCGATCGACTGGGGGCTTCCGCCCGGAATTCCGAGTGACGAGATCCGAGCAGGTTCCGCGACCGACACACGCGACCCGAACACCTCCGATCCCCGAGACCAAGCTCTCGCCGGCGTGAGCCGTCGGTCGATCCTCGCCGAAGTCCCATCCTGAAGGCCGTTGGCCGGACCGTTGGGCAGGCTGGATCCGCCGCCTCGCGCGCCACCCCGGCGCTCAAACCTCCGAGCAGGCCCTGTTCCGCGGGGTCCGACCGCTTGCCACGATCGTGGCTCCGCGGGCGGGCGGTCCGCGGGGGGAACCACCGGACTTCGCCTTTCACGGCCCCGACCGTCCGGGGTGCGTCCGCCGCAGTTGGCTGACGCCCGACGGCGGGGCGCCGCTGGTGCATGAACCGTCCTCCGACCGCTCGAGCGAGTTGCGATGCTCCGACCCTGCAGTTCGCGCTGCCGGGATGGGGTCTCGGGTATGCCTGCCGATGCGGGGCCGGGTGGTCGCGGCAGCGTTCGGGTCGGCGGGCGACGCGCCCGCCCTCACATCAACTTCACGTGACGGGTGGTGAGCGCCCGGCACAGCCGGCCCATCGGGCCGAGGACTCGACGTCCTTCGCGGTGAGCACACCGATCCTCTTGGTGAGTTCATTGCGGGGACCGTTCATCCCTGCGTCGGCAGGGACAGGAATCGACTCATGACGCAGAACGATCACGGCCCGGCTGGTGGCGGTGGCAACAACGGACAGAAGCGCTGGCGCAAGCGTCGCCGGCGGCGCGGCGGCCGCGGAGGGGGAGGCGGCGGCGGAGGCGGCGGCCACGGCGGCGGAGGCGGCGGCCACGGCGGCGACTTCGTCCCGGAGATCGATGGCGATACCGAGACCCTTGCCGGGTGTCTCGAACTCCAGAAGGACAAGAGCGGCTGGCTGCGCCACTCGCGCCATATGTATCTGCCGGACGAGGATGGCTACGACGACGTGTTCGTGCCGTCCGCGGTGGTCCGTCAGAATCGGATCCTCGACGGCAGCTACGTGGTGGGGCAGGGCGGGACGCCCGCGAAGGGTCACAAGCGGTTGACGCTGACCGAGGTCGAGTCGATCGACGGGCTGGACCCGGAGGAATCGAAGGACCGCCGGCTGTTCAAGGAACTCACCGTGGTCGACCCCGCGCCGATGTTCGTGCTCGCGTCCGAGGACGATGCCGACGTCAGCTTGCGGATCGTCGACCTGCTGTGCCCGATCGGCCGTGGCCAGCGTGGCCTGATCGTCGCGCCGCCGCGCTCCGGCAAGACGGTGTTGATGCAGAAGATCTGCCACGCCATCGCCGCCAACTACCCGGAAGTCCACATGATCGTGCTGCTCATCGACGAGCGGCCCGAAGAGGCGACGGCCTGGAAGCGCGCGGTGGAGGGCGACAACCGCGAGGTCCTGGTGTCGACGCTCGACGAGGGACCGAAGCACCACATCGCGGTCTCCGAGATGGCGATCAAGCGCGCGCAACGCCTGGTCGAGACCGGCAAGGACGTGGTGATCCTGCTCGACTCGATCACCCGCCTGACCCGCGCCTACAACTCGGCGCTCGGCCGTGGCGGCGGTGCGACCATGTCGGGCGGTATCGGCTCGAAGGTCATCGAGCAGCCGAAGAAGTTCTTCGGCGCGGCCCGCAACTGCGAGGAGGGCGGCTCCCTGACCATCCTCGCGACGACCCTGGTCGACACCGGCAGCCGGATGGACCAGGTGATCTTCGAGGAGTTCAAGGGCACCGGCAACATGGAGCTGGTGCTGAACCGTCAACTGGCCGAGCGGCGCATCTTCCCGGCGATCGACATCGAGATGTCGGGCACCCGCAAGGAGGAGCTGCTGCTGACCCCGGGTGTGATCAAGAGCATCTACACGCTGCGGCGGGTGCTCGCGCGGCTCAACGTCCTCGACAGCATGCCGATGCTGATCGACAAGCTCGGCAAGACGCGCAGCAACGCGGAGTTCCTCAACTCCTTCCGCGTCGACGACTGACGCTCGCGACTTCGTGACCTGCGGTCGGGCGGTCGATTCGGCCGTCGGTCCGCGAGGTCGCAGCTCGTCACCGAACACGGTGACGCGCGGGTCGACGCGGACTAGCGACGGCCCTGCGAAGCCCCCGGCGACCAGCGGAGCCGCGCTTTCGTGCCGGTCTTCCCTCTGCTCGCTCCGAACCGACCGCGTCGCGGTTCCGGTCCGGTCGCTCCGATCCCCGGCTCTGATCCCCCAAGCTCCGGACGTGCGATGATCGAGGTAGAGAACCTCCAGAAGGACTACGGCCCGGCGCGCGCGCTGCAGGGCATCTCGTTCCAGGTCCGCCGCGGCGAGGTGGTCGGTTTCCTCGGGCCCAACGGGGCCGGCAAGTCGACCACGATGCGGATCCTCACCGGCTACCTGCTGCCGACCGGTGGGCGAGCGTCGGTGCTCGGAATGGACGTGGTGAACGAGTCCCTGGCGGTGCGCCAGCGCATCGGCTACCTGCCCGAGTCGACCCCGCTCTATACCGAGATGAGGGTCGACGAGTACCTGCGTTTCGCCGCCGAGATCCGCGGCGTGCCCGGCCGCGACGTGAAGCGCGCGGTCGCGCGGGTCGTCGACGCGTGCGGCCTCGAGCGGGTGGTCGGCAAGGACATCCACGAGCTGTCGAAGGGCTATCGGCAGCGCGTCGGGCTCGCCCAGGCGATGGTCCACGAACCGGACCTGTTGATCCTCGACGAGCCGACCTCGGGCCTCGACCCGAACCAGATCGTCGAGGTCCGTGCGTTGATCCAGCGGCTCGGCACCGAGCACACGGTGCTCCTGTCGACGCACTACCTGCAGGAGGTCGAGGCGGCGTGCTCGCGCGTGCTGGTGATCGACCGCGGACGGCTCGTCGCGGATGGGACCCGCGACGAGCTGGTTGCGGCGCTGCCACTTGGCGGCGTGCTGTTGCGGGTAGCTGCCGACCGTGCCGCATTGGCCCGAGCGCTGCAGTTGCCGGTCGACGACCTGATCGAGCTGCCCGCTGACCGCGGCATCCGAGGCTTCCGACTCGCCGTCTCGCTGCTGCCGGAACACGAAATCGCCCGGCGGATCACCGCCGCGGGGATCGCGCTGCACGAACTGGCGCCGCTCCGCCCGAGCCTGGAGGACGCCTTCCGTTCGCTGACGCTCGGGAGTGACCCCGGCGGCCGACTCGGTGCGCAGGGCAGCACCGGAAACGAGCGCATCGGCGACGAGAGCGCCGAGGATGGCGCCAGTCGCGAGGGAGGCGGAATTGACTGATCCAGCGATCCTGATGGCCCCGAAGCCCGCCGCGCCGCACGCGAACTCGGCGCTCCGCGACGCTGTCGTGGTGATGCGGCGCGAGCTCCGCAGCTACTTCCTGTCGCCCATCGCCTACGTGTTCGGTGCGCTGTTCCTGGCCGCGCAGCTCTACTTCACCGTCGCCTACGCGGGCGTCATCGACCACGGCCGCCCCGCCAACCTGTCGGTGTTCTTCGGCCTGTTGCCGACGGTGTTCCTGCTGTTCCTGCCCGGCCTGTCGATGCGGCTGTGGGCCGAGGAGCGCAAGCTCGGCACGATCGAGCTGCTGATGACCTTCCCGGTGCGTCCGGGCTCGCTGATCTTCGGCAAGTTCTTCGCGGCGCTCGGCTACCTCGCGCTGCTCCTGCTGCTGACGATCGGTCTGCCCTGGACGCTCGACGTCGCCGGTGACCTGGACTGGAAGCCGGTGGTGGGCGGCTACCTGGCAAGCCTGCTGCTGGCGGGCTCGTACCTGTCGGTGGGAATGTTCTTCTCCAGTCTGACCCGCGACCAGATCGTCGCGATGCTGACCTCGCTGGTGGCCTTGGCGCTGTTCGTAGCACCGGTCACCCCGCGCGGCGTGGTGATCATGGAGCAGGCCGGCCTGCCGACATTGGCGGTGCAGTTCCTGCGCGGCATCAGCCCGTTCGAGTACTTCCAGAGCATTTCGCGCGGGGTCCTCGACATCGGCGACCTGGTGTTCTACGCGGCGTTCTGCGGGTTCTTCCTGCACCTGAACGCGATGATCCTGCGCGGCCGGAGGGAGCGCGGATGAGTTTCGACGGACTCAAGCGTGCGTTGCAGATCACGCTGCACCTCGGGCTGCTCCTCGCGGTCCTGTCGATGACGGTGTTCCTGGCCCGCCGCCATGGTCCGCGCATCGACCTGACCACCGAGGGGCTGTACTCGCTGACCGACTCGACGCAGCGGGTCCTCGAACGACTCGACGAACGCCTGCACATCGAGGCGTTCTTCAGCCCCGACGAGGCGCTCGGCAGCGGCTTCCAGGAGTCGCGGCGCACGCTGCGCTTCGTGCTCGACGAATACCGCCAGCAGGGCCGCGGGCGGGTCACGGTGCAGTACTTCGATCCGAGCGACGAGGCGGTGCGGAAACGCGCCGAGCGGATCGGGCTGCGTTCCGAGCGGATCCAGGACCTGGAAGGCACGACGCTCTCGAGCAAGGAGATCTGGCAGGGTTTCCGGCTGTTGTACGGCGGCAAGAAGCAGAAAGTCGTGCCGTTCGTCGGCTTCGACCGGCGGCCGGCGATGTACGAAGCCGCGCTGACCCCGTTGATCAAGGCGTTGACGGTCACGGACCGGCCGCGGATCGGCGTGATCGCCTGGCTCGGGCCCGCACCCGCGCCCGGGCCGAACACGCCGCGCTCGCAGCGCGAGGGGCCGTCGGCCTACGACCGCGTGCTGAACATGGAGGAAGTCACCGACCGCTACGAGCTGGTCGGCCTCGACATCTCCGAAGGTCAGCACGTGCCGCAGGACATCCAGACGCTGATCCTGATCCGGCCGCTGCGATTGAGTGACCGGCAGAAGTACGTCATCGACCAGTTCCTGATGCGCGGCGGCAAGCTGGCGGTGTTCGCCGACACCGCAGACGTGTCACTCGGCAGTGCGCGGCGGATGCTGGTCAGCGAGCAGCGCTACGACGCCAAGGACGCCAAGCTGTCGTTCCAGGAGCAGCTCGCGAGCTACGGGATCGCGGTCTCCGACGAGGTGGTGTTCGACGGGTTGTCGAATCAGGTGCCGTTCGCGTTCTCGGTGGTCGCTCCGGTCAACGGACAACTGCAGCGTTCGATGGCGAGAGCGGACTATCCCTATTGGTTCCAGCCGACCGCGGTCGACTGGGCCAGCCAGGCGCGACAGTTCGCGACCGATTCCGAGGGCCGCGTCGACGAGGCGCGGGCCGACATCTACCGGGGCACCTTGAAGCCGGGTGTCACCGAGGAGGCGCTGCAGGCCTTCATGAGTCCGGCGTTGTTCTGGCCCTGTCCGGTCGAGGTTGCCGAGGACGTGCCCGACGGTGTCGATGCCGAGGTGCTGATGCGCACCTCGCCGCGTTCGGCGAGCCACAACCCGGTGCGGCTGACCGACCTGAACCCGGTCGCCGACCTCGACAACCCGCGGGTCTCGTACGAGGCGTTCCAGCGTCGCACCATGTCCTACCTCGACGGTGAGCGCGAGTTGGCCCGGCAGTTCGGCCTGATGGTTCGCGCCGAGGGTCGCTTCCCGTCGTACTTCGAGGGTCGGCAGATCCCGCAGCGTCCGCGCGAGGAGGCGGCTGGAGAGACCGCGGAGGCAAGTGATCCGCTCGACGAACCGGTCGGCGGGGATCCACTCGCCGGCGGTGACGAGGATCCGATCGGCCCCGACCCCGACGCCGCCGCGGGGACCACCGAGGCCCCGGCTGCCGACGAACCCGCACCGATCTTCGTGGCGCGGCCCGGCGCCCGCCTGATCGTCATCGGCGACTCCGACTTCATCCGCGACGACCTGGTCAGTGGTGCCTACCAGCAGCTCGGTGGTCCCGTGTCGACCATCGGCCGGCTGTTCTTCGTGAACCTCCTCGACTGGCTGGCCGAGGACCGCGATCTGTTCGACCTGCGGGTCAAGCACTTCGCCGACCGGCAGCAGCGCTACGTGACCGACGTCGGCATGAACGCCAACTCGGCGCGGCGCCTGGAGGAGCAGAAGGACAGCCGGGTGTTCTGGGTGCGTTTCCTGAACATCGCGCTGCCGCCGCTGCTGCTGATCGGCTTCGGCGTCGGCCTCGGCGTGATGCGCCGGATCAAGAAGCAGAACTTCCTGCTCACCCTCAGTCGTTGACGGAGCGAACGGAATGAAGCGGACCAACCTGATCCTGGGCGTGCTGGCGCTGGTGCTCGCCATCCCGACCTGGCTGACGCTGCGCGACGACCGGACCATCTTCGTGTCGCTCGACGACGTGCCGGCGTTGTTCGAGGGCTTCACCGCCGCAAACGTCGCGGTGGTGGACGTCGCGGTGCCGCAGCGCGGCGAGGACGGCGCCGCAGTCCGCGACGACAACGGCAACCTGCAGTTCGACTCGGTGCGTCTGCAGCGGGTCGACCAGGACGACGAGGCGGCGTGGATCCTCTCCGGCGACACCCCGTTGGCCGGGGTACCGGTCCGCTACGAGATGGTCCGCGATCTGATCCTCGAACCGCTCGGCGAGGTCCAGCTCGGCGACGAGGCGATCGTCCGCCGCGACGCGGCGCCGGACGACCTGCGGCGCTTCGGCCTGGCCGACGACCAGGCGACCCGGATCCGTTGCTACGGCGCCGCGAACCCACCTCCGATCGTCGCGGAGTTGCTGCTCGGCTCCGATGCGAGTGGCGGGCAGGTCGGCGAGGACGCGGTACGCGGCTACTTCGTCCGCGCCGCCGACTCCAACGACGTGGTCCTGCACGAGCGGGTCTACTGGCTGCTCAGCGTCGAGCCGAATGCCTGGATCGACCGCAAGGCCTTCACCCTGCCGGTCGACGAGGCGGTGGAGGTGGTGCTCTGCAACCGCGACACCCGCGCCCAGGACCGATACCCCGACGACCGCTGCGTCGTCGCGCGTGCCAGCGCGACCGCGCCCGACTGGGAGCGACGCGAGGGCGCCGAGGATCGCGGCGCGGTCCGGAACACCGAGATCCACGGTTTCCTCAGGAGCCTGTCGAGCCTGACCGTCGAGCAGTTCCTCGAGCCGCTCCCCGGTGCCGGCCCGGAGCTCGACGCGCTGCTCGGCCGCTACGGTCTGGCGCGCCCGCAGACCTGGGTCGAGGTGGCGCTCGCCGACGGCACGCGATTGCGCGTCGAGGTCGGCAACGAGGTGCCTGGCCAGAACCAGTACTACGTGCGCCTCAGCACGATCCCGTTCGTGGTGACCGCCGGCGAGTGGGTGCTTTCGGCGTTGGTGCGCGACCCGACGGATTGGTTCGAACCCCGGTAGCGCTGGAGCGCCAGCAGACCATCGGGACCTTGGCCGCGCTGACGGTGTTGTTTGGATCTACCCCTTCCGAGAGTCAGCGCTGGGCGCGCCGATTCTCGGAAGTGGCAGAGCAGTGACCTGAACCGTGTCCGTGACATGGATCGGGAAACGGACCCGCGCCCACCCCATGTCGCCGATCCTGGAGCCATTGCGCTTTGGTGTAAGGCGCAGTCGTGCGCACGGTCATCCGCCGGGCACGTGGAGTCGGCACGCGCAACAAGAATCAATGAAGGGGGCCTGCTCTACTTGCGCACTTCGTGCGGCACCGGGAAGTTCTCGGGCCCATTCCTCGAGGCGAGGGCTCGTCGAACGCGCGCGCCCGTCGAGGATCCATTTCATCGGTCCGAACACATCATGCGATCCACCCTTCTCCCGCTCTGCACCCTCCTCCTCTCGTCCATGGCCGCCGCGCAGGTCGTCGCGAGCGACGACTTCTCGTACACGGGCGCTCTCACCAGCAACGGCTGGGTCGCGCACAGTGGTGCCGGCAACAAGGTCATCATGTCGAACGGCAGCCATGCCACACTCGACCAGAGTTCGGGCTCCGGCGAGGACGACAGCCTGGTCTTCCCCCCGTTCGGTGCGACCGACCGCGTGTTCGCGTCGTTCCGCTTCCGCGTTCCTTCGGGCAGCCCCGTCAACCCCGACGGCCAAGGCCTCTACTTCGCGCACTTCAAGGACTCCGCCACGTCGTTCCGTGGGCGCACCGGCCTTCTGAGCCCGGCGAGCGCCGGCGACTTCGTACTCGCCATCAACGCCGACAGCTCCGACCTCGGCGTCGGGGCCGCTTGGCCTTCCGACCTCTCGTTCGACACCTGGTACGCGGTGGTGATCTCGTGGGATGCGAGCACCGGCACGAGCGAACTCTGGCTCGACCCGACCTGCGGTAGCGGATCGAGCATCACGCACACCGGCGGCTTCACCGGCGACGCCATCGAGGCCTTCGCCTTGCGTCAGTCGAACGACTACACGGGGCTCATCGACGTCGACGACATCGTCGTCGGCGGCTCGTTCGCCGACGTGCTCCCTGGCACCGGTAGCTTCTCGAGCAGCTGCGCCGGTTGCGCCGGTGCGACCCAGGCTGTGTCTGGCAGCCCGAACATCGGCGGCAACGTCTACTACAGCGTCCCGAACGCGACCGGCATCTTGTTCGGTTTCGTCAGCGTCTGTTCGCAGATCTGCCCGGCCGGTTGCAGCGTCGGTTCCGACTCCTCGATCCTGATCAACGGTCCGGACGTGATGCTGGCGGTGCCTTGCGACCCCGCGCTGATCGGCGGCAGCCTGTTCTCGCAGGGCGTGGTGCTCGGCAACGGCGGATGCTCGGCAAGCATCTTCATGGTCGACGTCGCGCTGTCCGACACGATCCAGACGACCTTCGGAAGCTGAGGCTTCCGGCGGCTGCCCGGCACTCGGACGGCGATCTCGACCGCCGCGCCAGGCCGGGCTCCGTGGCGCTACCCGGCGCTTCGGGGTGCGGGGAGCGCGGCGAGTCGCCCCCATTCGGATACCGCAGGAGGTCGCGCTGGGTATCGTGTCCCGATGCCCGGCTCGCAGACCCTCGACCGATTCCTCGGTGCGTGGAGTTTCCGCCAGCGCGTCTCGCGCGCCGCCGCTGCGGCGTTCGTGCACGGTGCGACCCTGCTGGTCGTATCGACTGCTGTGGGTCTGGTCTTGCCCGATGGGTCGACCTGGCTCGATCCGTGCCTCGTCTTGCTGTGGGTCGCGCTGGTCGGGATCGAAGTCGGGCGGTCGCGGCCCGATGGCCGTCGACTGGATCGGCAGTTCGGTCTCGGCGATCGGCTGCGGACCGTGCTGGACGCGCGGACCCGGGCGCACGCGCCGACCCTGCTCGCGTGGTTGGAGCGGGACGTCGCCACGAAGGTCGCCGGTGCCATCCCGCGCCGTCGCCGGGTTCGGCTCGGTCGACTCCGCTTTGCGGTCTGGCTGCTGCTGGTCGCGCTGGCGTTGAAGATGCTGACCCTGCCTGCGCCGCCTGGCGAATTGCCACTCGCCTCGTTGGGTGGGAATGCCCCCGTGCCGGTGCCCGCGCTCGTCGCGGCGGCGCCGGCCGAGAGTCCACCCGAGGGAGGCGGGAGCGGCGAGGAGGATCCGCAGGAGCAGCCCTCCGACGAGCCGCCGCCGCCGAAGGAGGAGCCGAACGACGACCCGACGGAGCAGGATCCCCAGGACCCCGATCTGGGCCCCGCCGAGGACCTGCTCGAGGATCTACCCGACCTGAAGGGCTTCGCCGCGCCGCAGTTCGTCGGCGAGGGGGAGTCGGACACCGTGACCGCACCGACCGCTGCACTCGACGAATTGCCCGGTGCGCCGGTGGGCTCGACCACGCCGACAGCGAGCCGCGGCGGGGGGGAGCAACCCGATCCGCCGTCGGCCGAGCCGAAGCTCGACTTCGAGCGCGCCCGCGAGGACGCATTGCGCGCGCGCCACGTCCGCGACGACGAGCGCTCCTTCGTCCGCGCCTGGTTCGATCGCCTGGTCGAGAGCGAGCGCAGGCGATGAGCAGCGCCTTCGACGCGCCGTTCCGTCGCCTGCTCGCCGAGGTGGTGGCCCGGGCGGGGAGCCTCCGGGCCCGCGAGGACGAGGACGCCCACGCCCGCCGGCGGGTGCGCGCCGACCGCGGTACCTTCGCCGGCCACCGGCGCTACTCGCTCGGCGACGACCTGCGCCGCGTCGACTGGAACGCCTACGCGCGCAGTCGCGAGCTGTTCGTGAAGCTCTTCGAGGAGGAGGAGCGGCGCGGTCTGGTGCTGGTCGTCGACTGCACGCCGAGTATGCGGGTGGGAACTCCGTCGCGGCTGCAGGGCGCGCAGCGGCTGGCGGCGTTGGTCGGCGCCGTGGCGCTGGCGCGCGTGGGAACGGTGCGGGTCTGTCAGCCGGGCAAGGTCGTGAGCCTGGAGGGCGGCGCCAGGATCGACGCGCTCCTCGGCGCGCTCGACGAGCTGCGGGCCGACCAGACCGATCCGGGAGCGCTCTGGTCGACGGTGCTCTCCGAGCGGTTGCGCGGCCGCGTGCTGTGGATCTCCGACTTCGCCGACCTCGGCGAGACGCGGGCCGGCCTCAAGCGACTCGCCCCGCGGCGGCGGGATCTGCTCGGGTTGCTCCCGGAGCTCGCCGAGGACCGGTTGCCCGAGCAGGACGGCTGGCTCGCCCTGGTCGACGCCGAGAGCGGCGAGCGGGTGCGGACCCGGGTCGACGCACGCCTGCGGCGGGCGGTGGGCCTGGAGCTGGAGCGGCTGGCGCGAGGACAGGACGAGGTGTTCGCGCGCGCTGGCGTGCCCCTGCTCCGGGTCGCGCTGCCACCGGCGGAGTCGACCTCGGTGGCGGCGTGGCTCGGGGGTGGGTGGCTGGATCGGGTGTGAGGGCGGGGCAGTGTCGGTCATCCTCCGACCGATCTGCACTTGACGCCGACTCGCGCGAGTTCTGCACTCGGGGGCCTTGACCCTCGACCATCCTTGGCGACTGCTGGGCCTGCTGATCCTGCCGGTGCTGTACTGGCTGGCGCTGCCGCCGCGTCCGCGGCGTGAATCGCTGACTGCGCACCTGGGTCAGTGGCAGGCGGCGCTGAGTCGGATCGGGCGGCGGCCGGTGCGGTTCCGGCGGCTGCGGTTCTGGCTGCTCGCGCTGGCGGCCGGGGCGCTGGCGCTGGCGAGCGCGGAACCGCGGGTCGGCGCGCGGCCGGGCGCCGCCGAACTGGTGATCCTGTTGGACGACTCGGCGAGTCTCGGTGCGGTCGACGAGCTGAGGGGCGAGCCGCGCGACGGACCCGGCGCCGGTCCGTCGACCGCGTTCGTGCGCGCCCGAGCGCGGATCGCCGAGGTCCTGGCCGCGCGGCCTGCGGGGGTCGAGGTCCGGCTGGCGCGCTGTGCGGCCGAGGCGCGGATCCACCGGGGCACCGACGAGGAACTCCTCGAGGCGCTCGGGGAGGGGCCTCGGTGCGAAGGCTTGCGGGTCGATCTCGCAGCGCTGGCCCGGGAGCTGGCGGGCGATCCCGCGCGGGCCGTATGGACCTTGACCGATGCCCGCGGGGGTGTCGACCTGCCGACGGACGGTGGGCTCACCGTGACCTCGGGCGAGTTCGCGGGCCCCAACCGCGGGCTCGTCGACTTGACGCTCCGCGACTCCTGGCCGCTGCCGGACCTGCGTCTCGACGTCCAGGTCCTCGGGCCGGCGGGGGAGTCACCCTCGCTGGCGGTTGCCGGCGCCGCGGTGCCGGCCCAGGATGCGGTGGCGACCTGGGACTTCGATCCTTCGGCGGGCGTGTGGCGTGGATCGCTCGCGCTGCGGCGGGTAGCGGGTGGCGTCTGCAGCGTGGAGATCGCCGGCCCGCGGGATCCGCTCGAGGCCGACGACCTGGTACGCCTGCCGATCCCGCCTCCTCCGGCGCCGCGGATCGGCCTGCTCGCCGCGGGTGTACCCGATTCGTCGCTCGGCCTCGCCGCCGAGGCCTTGGCAGACCTCGCCGGTGGCGGCGAGGTGGTCGACGGTGCGGCAGGCGGGGAGTTCGGCCTGCTGCTCGCGGATGACGGGACGCTGATCTGGCCCGCGGGCGGGCGGCTCTGGGGTTTCGGCAGCCGGTTCGTCGGGGAGGGCGAACCGGTTTCGGGGCCGGGCACGCCCCGGCGCGAGCCGTTGGCCGTCGACTGGGACCGCGAACACCCGCTGACCCGCGGGGTCGACCTGTCGGAGTTGGTGGTTCGGGCCGCACTCGCGGTCGAGGACCTGCCTTCGGGTCCCGGAGTGATGCCACTGATCCACTCCACCGCCGGGCCCCTGTTGGTCGCGGTCGAGCGAGGCGACCTGCGGGCGCTGGTCGCGGCGTTCCGGCTGGGCGACTCGAACCTGCCGCTGCTGCCAGCCTTCCCGCAGTTGCTCCGCCGCTCGTTGTCGTGGTGCTACGGGGTCGAGGGGCTGCTCGACCGCGCGGGGCCGCTCGACGGGCTGCTCGACCGAGAGGAAAGCGATCTGTCGCGCTCGGCCGGGGCCGAGCCCGGTGACCTCCGGCCGATCCCACCACTCCGCGATCCCGGCGCGAGGTTGGCTGTCCCGCTGGTGCTCCTGGCGATGCTTCTGTTGGGGATCCGGGTCTGGGCGTAGGCTCCCAGGTCTCTCGGGCGGGGTCGGGGGTGGGTCGAGGGCCGGATCAGGGGTGGCGGGCTACGAAGTGAAGTGATGTCCGCCAGCCGCTTGCATGTGTGGGAGCGTCCGCTTAGCATGCTCGGCCCTTTTGCGCCGCGCAGCGCGCCAGATTGCGAGCCATGACCATCGGGATCCTCGGAAAGAAGCTGGGCATGACCCAGCTGTTCCAGCCGGACGGCACCTGGGTGCCTGTCACCGTCGTCCAGGCAGGCCCCTGCAAGGTCCTGCAGGTGAAGGCGCGTGAAGCGTCCGAGCTGCCGGAAGAACATCGCCAGGCGTCGACCAACCGCGGACGCAAGTCCGGCAAGTTGGAGCGGCCGCGCCGCGACGACGGCTACTACGCGGTGCAGGTCGGCTTCGACGAGAAGCCGGAGAAGGCCAGCTCGAAGGCCGAGTTGGGCCACTGCGCCAAGGCGGGAGCCGCGCCGGTGCGCCTGATCAAGGAGTTTCGCACCGAGTCGATGCCGAGCGTCGCGCAGGGTGAGGACCTCACGGTGGCGCAGTTCGCCGAGGTCAAGCGGGTCGACGTCACCGGCACCAGCAAGGGCCGTGGTTTCGCAGGCACCATCAAGCGCTACGGCTTCGCTCGCCAGCGCACCACCCACGGCAACAGCAAGGCGCACCGCAAGCTGGGTGGCATCGGTCGTATGTATTCGACGATGAAGGGTGTGCCGAAGGGCAAGAAGATGCCGGGCCACTACGGCGTCGCGAAGATCACCGTCCAGAACCTGGAGGTGGTCAAGATCGACGAAGAGCGCAACCTGCTTTACCTGCGCGGTGCGGTGCCCGGTCACCGCAACGCCTACCTGATGATCCAGAAGTCGGTGAAGACGCGCTGATCGCCTGGCGCGCCGCCGACCCGCCCGCAGCGGTTTCCGGTCCAGCTCGGATCCTGCTGCACGTCAGCGTGTGCTGCACGTCCTCTACCGCACCTCGATCAACTCCGCACGTCGAGTAACTCCGACAAGGGACCGAACCAGATGGCTATCGTCCGTCGCAAGTCCAACGGCTGCCGCCGCGGCGCCTTCAAGAAGAAGACCATGTGCAAGGGATGGGCGGCCCACCGCTCCACCCGTGGGACCACCAAGCCGATCGTGAGGATTCCTCTCGAAGGCGAGTCCGCGCGCAAGGCCGAAGAAGAGTCCAAGTCGGACGACTGATCGGGTCTGCTGGCTGAGCAGGTCTGACGGTGCTGTTGGTCTGACGGTGCTGTAGGTCTGACGGTGCTGTAGGTCTGACGGTGCTGCAGATCTGGCGGCTGATCGTCAGAATGGCCGGTGGCGGAGGTCGGCGATCCGCCCGACGTGTGTCCGCTGGAGTGCGGAGCTCATGGGTTCCAAGGCGACTCCGGATCGCGCCGATGTGCTGGTCGTAGGAGCGGGCGCCGCGGGACTCATGGCGAGCGCCGTCGCCGCTGGCCGCGGCCTCGAAGTCGTTCTCCTCGAGAAGAACGCTCGGCCCGGCCTGAAGATCCTGATCAGTGGCGGAGGACGCTGCAACCTCACCACGACGCTTCGGGGTCGTGCTCTGGAGGCGCAGTACGGCGAGCGTCGTGGGCGTTGGTTGCGCCACGCTCTCCGTAGCTTCCAGCCGGACGCGCTGCGGTCGCTCGTCGAACGGCTCGGCGTGCCGCTCAGGGAGGAGGATCTCGACAAGGTCTTCCCGGTCAGCGGCCGGTCGAGGGATGTGCTCGACGCGTTCGTGCGCCACGCGGTGGCCCAGGGGGTCGATCTGGTGCGCGAGGCTCCAGTAGAGGGGCTCCGCGCGATCCCGGGAGCAGGCTTCGAGGTCGTCACGCCGCGGGGCCGCTACGCTGCTTCGCGCGTGGTGCTCTGTACGGGTGGCCTCAGCTACCCCAAGACCGGCGCGACCGGGGACGGTTACCGCTTCGTGCAGGAACTCGGACACACGTTGGTGCCACCGGTCCCGGCACTGGCGCCGCTGGGTCTCGACCTGCCGTGGCTGAACCAGCTGCAGGGCTTGGTGCTCGATGCGCGGTTACGCCTCGTGGACGTCGGGGGCCGGCGGTTGGTCGAGCGCCGGCGACCGACCCTGATCACGCACCGTGGCCTCTCGGGGCCTGCGCCCATGGACGTCTCGGGCTACATCGAGGAGCGGCACGGCTTCGGCTGCACCCTGTGTCTCGACCTCGCTCCCGAGCGCCGCGCCGAAGACATCGACGCGGCGTTGATCGCCGCGGGACGAGGCGGCGAGGGGCGGCGCGCGGTCCAGCACCTCCTGCCGGCCGAGATCCCCGAGCGGCTGCGGCTCGCGCTCGCCGAGCAAGCCGGTGCGCAGGGCAGTGTCGCGGAGCTGCGGCGCGAGGCCCGGCGGCGGTTGGTCGAATCGGTCAAGGACCTGCGCCTGCCGGTCGAACGGAGTCTCGGCTTCGGTGCCGCGGAGGTGACCCGCGGCGGCGTGCCGCTGGACGAGGTCGACCCGCGGACCATGGAGTCCCGCTTGGTCCCCGGGCTGTTCCTTTGCGGTGAGATCCTCGACGTCGACGGACCGATCGGCGGATTCAACTTCCAGGCGGCGTTCGCCACGGGTCGGCTCGCCGGTCTCAACGTCTGACGACGCCCGTCAGGAGTCTTTCGGAGCCGCACCGCGGTAGGACTCTTCCAGTGCCGGGAATCGCCCTGCTCGAACGTCTTGGACGTATTCGGCACCGGCGCCGCGGATCTCCGCGGCGAGTTCGCGGTAGCGACGCACGAAGCGGGGCCGGAACCGCTCGAACATGCCGAGCATGTCGTGCGTCACCAGCACCTGGCCGTCGCAGTGCGGGCCGGCGCCGATGCCGATCGTCGGGATCTCCAGCGCGGCGGTGACCTCGGCCGCCAAGTCGCTCGGGATCTTCTCGAGCACCACACCGAAGGCGCCGGAGTCCTGCAGGATGTGCGCGTCCTCGAGCAGTCGCTGGCGATCCTCGGTCTGGCGACCGCGCACCCGGTAGGTGCCGAACTGATGGATGCTCTGTGGCGTGAGGCCGAGGTGACCCATCACCGGCACGCCGGCCTCCGCGATGCGTCGCACCTGTTGGGCGACCTCGCGACCCCCTTCGAGCTTCACGGCTTCGACCCGGCCCTCCTTCATCAACCTGCCGGCGTTGCGCAGCGCGTCCTCGGCGTTGGTCTGGTAGGAGAGGAACGGCATGTCGCCGACCACGAACGCGCGGCGCGCCGCGCTGGCGACGATCCGACAGTGGTAGACCATCTGGTCCATCGTGACCGGGACCGTGGTGTCTTCGCCCTGCACGACGTTGGCCAGCGAATCACCTACGAGCAGCACGTCGAGGCCCGCCGTATCCAGCAAGCTGGCCAGCAGGTGGTCGTACGCGGTGAGCACGGCGATACGGGTGCCGTCGCGCTTCATCGCCCGCAGCTCCTCGGTCGTTACCTTCGGGCGGGATTGGACGTCTGGTGCTCTGGAGTGGTCGGCCATCGTTGGGGGCGGGACCGGGGAAGGGGCCGGCTGAGCGGGGTCGGACAGCGACCACCGCCCGAGCGTCACCAGTCGCCGAACAACCCGTCACCGGACGGCTCGGAGGCCGGCGGCGGCGGAAGGGGGGCTCCGCCCGAGTCGTCGGCCGGAGGCGGACGGTAATCGTCGTCCTCGACCGACGGGATGTGGCGACGCTTCTTCTTGCCCTGGCCTTCGACGATGGCCCCGAAGGTCGCGACGCGGCGGGGGTCGAGTTCGACGTCGAACGCGCTGACGTCGATTGCCTCCGGCTCGATGGTCTCGACCCGTTCGGCCGCGCGCTTGCGCGCACCGCGATCTTGACTCGCGCGGTCGGTACCCCCGCGGTCCTTCTTGCGGTCCTTGCGCTTGTCCTTCTTGTCCTTCTTCGACTTGCGGTGTTCGGACCCGTCGGGTCGATCACCGCCGCCGGTCTCGGCTCGCTCGTCCCGGGGGCGGTCGCTCCGCACGCGGTCGTCGCGGTCCTCGCGGCCGTTCCGCTTGCGCTTTCGCTTACGCTTGCCCCGGCCCTCGCCTTCGCCGGCGGCGCCACTGCGGTCACGTTCGCTCCGGTCCTCGCCACCACCCTCACCGGTCCGCCGGTCGTCCCTACCGCGATCATCCCTACCCCGATCATCCCCGTAGCGGTCGCCGTCGAGGGTATCGCGGTCGTCGCCGGCCGAACCACCCGGCAGCGAGCGCTCGCGCTGTTGCCAGTCGGCAAGCGTCGCGAGGTCGCCGCCCTCGGCGACCGTCGTCAACTCGAACAGCTGCAGCGCCTCGGTGAAGAACGGGTCGCGAAGGAACGCATCCGGACGGAAGCGGCGCTTTCTGTGGCCCCGTTCGGTTGCGTTCAGCTCGTCGTCGTGCAGTGCGACGAACCTGTGCTGGACGGCACAGATCCGCTTGAGGCAGCCGGCGTCACGGCGGGGGAGGCGGAAGTCGTTTGCAAAGGGCGACAGGATCTCCTCGGCGAGTCCGGTGGCCGCGCGGTGGCCGGAACTGGTCTCGGTTCGCTCGCGGACCGCGGCTTCGAACAGCGCCCCGAGCAACACCCCGTTGGCGGGAGGCCACGACCGCGAACGCCGTGGATCACGAGCGTGCCGGAGGTGTCGCCCGTCGAGCGCCTCGAGGGTCCGCCAGAACCGCAACCTCGCATCGCGAGGCGCCGACTCGAGGAACTCGTGCAGCATCGGCATGAGCACCTGCAAGGCGCCCAGGTCGCGAAGCCGCTGGAAGGCGTCGAGTGCGTGGCCGCCGCGGAGCAGGCGTAGGATCTCCTCGAGGACCCTCGGTGGGGCCGACCGCACCAGATCGGGCGCCACCGCGGCCATCGCCTCGGCGGTCTCGGGCTCGATGTCGAGGCCCAGCCGGCCGGCGAACTTGATCGCGCGCAGGATCCGCACCGGATCCTCGCGGAACCGCACCACCGGCTGACCGATGGTGCGGATCACGCGGGCCTCGACGTCGGCGAGGCCGCCGGCGTGGTCGACGATCTCGTCGCGGATCGGGTCGTAGAACAGCGCGTTGATCGTGAAGTCGCGGCGCAGCGCGTCTTCTTCGGCGGTGCCGAATTCGTTGTCGCGCGTGATCAGGAGGTCCTGGTCGTCCTCGCTCTCCTCGGCGTCGGGTTGCGGCGCGCGACGGAAGGTCGAGACCTCCAGGATCTTGGTGTTCCGTTCGTAGTGGAGATGGGCGAGCTTGAAGCGTCGGCCGATGATCCGGCAGTTGCGCGGGAAGGTCCGCTTGACGACCGAAGGACGCGCGCTGGTGGCGATGTCGAAGTCCTTCGGAGCGTGACCGAGCAACAGGTCCCGGACGCAGCCGCCGACGAGGTAGGCCTCGTGGCCGCGGTCCTGCAGTCTGGCGACCGCCTCGACGGCGTCCCGGTCGAGATCGCCGGGGCCGAGGCCGGTCGGGGACACGATCAGCAGTTCGCCCACATCCGTCACGCCGGGTTGGTGCGCGGCTTCTTCCACCGCGGCCTGCTCTGCAGTCACCGAGCGTTCTCCGGACATAGGTTTGATTGGATCTCCTGGCGTCGGCGGGCTTTCCGCCCGCGCGCCGGTTTGACCACGGTACCGGGGCGACCGGCGGCCGACAACGGAGATCCCCGCGCGAAGGCCGTTCGCATCCGGAATCGGCGGTTCCGATCGCGGCGCAGACCGGCTCAGCCGCCGCTCAGGGTCGACAGCTCGCCGTCGGACGGATCGTGGATCGGTGGTTCGTCGGAGTCGCGGTCGTCGAGGTAGCCCTGGGGCAGCGAGACGACCTGCCGGCGGCCGGTCTTGCAGCGCTTGGCGCGGAGTGCGTCCTCGGGGTAGGGCACGTCGGCGGGGAGGGAGTCGAGGATCGCGACCAGGTCATCGCGGGTGCTGATCCGGTGCAGGTCGGGCATCAGCTTCTTCACCCCGGGGAAGCTCTTCAGGTACCAGCCGCTGAACTTGCGCATGTGCTGGATCGCGATGCGCTCGTCGAAGAACTCGATCAACAGGTCGGCGTGGGCCAGGATGGTGTCGGCCACCGCGGCGAGGTCCGGCGGCGCGGCGGGTTCCCGGCCGTCGAAGACCGCGCAGAGCTCGCCGAACAGCCAAGGGCGGCCGAGGCAGCCGCGGCCCACGACGACTCCGTCACAGCCGGTCTCGCGCATCATCCGCAGCGCGTCGAAGGCCTCGAAGACGTCGCCGTTGCCGAGCACCGGGATGGTGGTCACCGCCCGCTTGAGTTCGGCGATCGAGGACCAGTCGGCTTCGCCGCTGTACAGCTGGGCTGCGGTACGGCCGTGCAATGCCACCGCGCGGCAGCCCTCCTGCTCGGCGGCGCGGCCGGCGTCCAGGAAGGTCAACACGTCGTCGTCGATGCCCTTGCGGAACTTGATGGTGACCGGCGTGTCGCCGGCGGCCTGGACCACGGCGCGAAGCAGGCGGGCGAGCAGACGCGGGCGGGCGGGTACCGCCGAGCCGCCACCCGAAGCGGTGACCTTGCGCACCGGGCAGCCGAAGTTGAGGTCGATGTGGTCGACTCCCCATTCCTCGACCAGGATCCGCGTCGCCTCACCGAGCGAGCCCGGGTGCGTGCCGTAGAGCTGGATGCTCTTGGTGCTCTCCTCGGCGCCGAACGAGGCGATTCGCAGGGTCTTCTCGTGGTGCCGTACGAAGCTCTTGGCGGTGATCATCTCGCTGACGTAGAGACAGCGATCGGCCGAGAAGCGGCGGCAGAGGGTGCGGAAGGGCGCGTTGGTGACCCCGGCCATCGGCGCGAGGACGACCGGCGGATCGACGCTCAGCGGACCGAGCTGCAGGGGCGCGAACTCACCGGGACGGGCGACGGGGACGTCGGCGTTGATCTCGCTGCGCATCGTGAGAACTCCCGAGCCGGGCACCGATCACCGCAGGCCCGGCAATCGACCGACCCGCAATCGACCGACCCGCAATCGACCGACCCGCAATCGACCGACCCGCAATCGACCGACCCGCAATCGACCGACCCGCAATCGACCGACCCGCAATCGACCGACCCGAAATCGACCGACCCGAAATCGACCGACCCGAAATCGACCGACCCGAAATCGACCGACCCGAAATCGACCGACCCGAAATCGACCGCGGCCGCCCCTGGTCACTCCCCGCTGCCTGCCCCGCCGAGGGAGCCGACCCGGAGAGCGGCCGGGGGCGGCCACCGTCATCTTCTGTGCCCAGGAGAGGACTCGAACCTCCACCCGGTTTACCCGGACTAGGACCTGAACCTAGCGCGTCTGCCAATTCCGCCACCTGGGCGTGGGGAAGGGCGAGCACTCTAGCGACGCGAGCAGCCGATACAAGCCCTGTTCGTCGTGTTCCTTCGATCGGCTCGGTGACCGGGGGCCGCGGGCCGGTTACCCTCGCCCGGCTCGATGGCGAACGACAACAAGGACCAGAAGCAGCACGCCGCCGAGCAGCTGATCTGCGACAACCGCAAGGCGCGGCACAGCTATGAGGTCCTGGAGTCGGTGGAGGCCGGGATCGTGCTCGTCGGCACCGAGGTCAAGTCGCTGCGCGAGGGCAAGGTCCACCTCGACGAGGCCTACTGCCGGATCACCGAGGAGGAGGCCTGGCTGGTCGGCGCGCACATCGCCGAGTACGAGTTCGGCAACCGCCAGAACCACCTGCCGACCCGGCGCCGGAAACTGCTGCTGCGCAAGGCCCAGCTGCGCAAGCTGGAGGCGAAGGTCAAGCAGAAGGGCCTGACGCTGGTGCCGCTGAAGCTGTACTTCGGAGAGCGCGGCATCGCGAAGTGCCTGGTGGGGGTGTGTCGGGGGCGGAAGAACTTCGACAAGCGGCAGAAGTCGAAGGCGGCGGAGGCGAAGCGGGAGATCCGGGACGGCGGCTGACCTCCGGAGGAGGGCGATCCGACCGGGTCGTCGATTTCCGCGGGAATCGCGGCCCATGGACGACCCGGGATTGCGGTTCGTCCGTCGCCGGAGACGATACCGCCATGGGTGAAGAATCCGAAACCGCGCCAGATCGGGCGTGGTTGCCTGCCGGCGCACCCGGCTCGGTGGCGTCCGTTCCGCGTACGAATCGTCACCTTCTCGGGGTGGAGACCGCGGACCTCGTGGCCGAACTCCTCTCGCGACTTCGGTCCCGGGAATGGGACGTCCGTCGGTTGAAGACGAGAGAGCTGAAGGAACTCGGTCAGCTCGCGACCGACCTGTCGACCCGAGTGCACGACGTTGCCCCGAACCGCTGTTCGCCGGCGAAGTCCCTCGCCCTCTTGAGGAAGCTCCGCCAACATCCGGACTTCACTCCGGAGTGGCTCGTCGGCAAGACCTGCGTCGACGTGGGGTGCGGAGGAGTTTCGCCCCTCGGTGCACTGTTCGGACTCCTCATGGCTGGTGCCGAGCGTGGCATCGGCGTGGACATGGATGAACTGGTCGACCCGCGAGTCGCCGCACGTGCTCTCTACGATGCCCGCGCAGCGGTGATCAGTGGAGCGAGTGGCCCGGCGCTGCAGCTCTCGGTGGAGGATGTTCTCGCACGGACGAAGTCGTTCGACTTCTCGAAGCTCGCGCTGGGAGACCCGGCCGGCATCGATCGTTCGCGCTTGGACTTCGTTCGCGGTGCGTTCGAGGCGTGCGGGTTCGACGAGAGCAGCGTCGATCTGATCTGTTCGCAGTCGTTCCTCGAGCATCCGCCCGAGCCCGAGGCGCTCGTCGCCGAGATGGGTCGGATCTCCCGTCCCGGGGCACTGGGTGTCCATGCGATCGACGGGGCCGACCATCGCGTGTATCGCGACGCGTCGGTCCATCCACTGCACTTCCTGGAGTTCCCAGCCGATCGTCCCGACGACTGCTGCAATCGGGTGCGTCCTCTCGACTTCGTCGACCTCTTCGAGCGCCACGGATTCGAGGTGCGCGAGGTGGTCCACGTGACGACCGTCGAGATCGACGAACAGCTCCGTTCGAGATTCGCGGAGCCCTATCGCTCGATGGATCTCGAAAGGTTGTCCTGCGTCCGCGCGAAGCTGTTCGTACGGCGTCGCTGATGCGGTCGCCACCGCCCACCCCGCCCCGATCAGGCGCGTAGCGCCCTGACGCCTTCACCGCGGCACCGTCCGATCGGTCGCCACCGCCCACTCCGCCCCGGTCAGGCGCGCAGCGCCCTGACGCCCTCACCGCAGCACCGCCCGATCGGTCGCCACCGCCCACCCCGCCCCGGTCAGGCGCGCAGCGCCCTGACGCCCTCACCGCAGCACCGCCCGATCGGTCGCCACCGCCCACCCCGCCCCGGTCAGGCGCGCAGCGCCCTGACGCCCTCACCGCGTCACCGTCCGATCGGTCGCCACCGCCCACCCCGCCCCGGTCAGGCGCGCAGCGCCCTGACGCCTTCACCGCGGCACCGCCCATCCGCCCCCTCATGCCGCAAACGCTCCCCGCCCCACCCCTCCCATGCGGACGGGGCGGGCGGGCGGGGGAGGCCGGCAGGCCTCCCAACAAAGCCGCCTCCAAAACGAAACAGCCCATCGGCCGCAGGGCGGCCGATGGGCTGTTTCGTTTTGGAGGCGGCGGGAATCGAACCCGCGTCCCGTGACACCCCGTTCGTGGGCCTCTACGTGCGTAGGACGCCTATTGGATCTCACCCTTCCACCTCCGACGCCCGGGATGTGGTCAGGCCAGCTCGAGTGGTATCTCGTCCCTACCGGCTAGAGCATCCGATCGGGACCAGCCTGCTAGGTGTCATCGGCCGCCCCCGCAGGCGAAGGACGACCGACGTGGCTGCACTCAGGCGGCCAGGGAGTAGTGCTGGTTGGCACTTGAAGTTGTTCCCGGATGATTAGCGAGGCCTACCGGGGTCCTCGGCACGCCACCCACGACGTGACAGCGTCCGGTCGATGCCGATCGCCCCCGTCGGGAGGGTTCGCGGTCCGGGAGGGAGGCTCCCGCACTACGAGGCGAGGAGGATAGCGTGCGTGGCGGCCGGAGGCCAGGGGCCCGGTGAAGTGGCCCTTCGCGCCGATCTTGGCCTGCGGGTTGGGCTGGCTTTACCCGGGCTTTAGACTCCGGCTCTAGGTTCCGCGCCAAACCAGCTGCCTGCAACAGATGAAGCGCGAGCAAATCGTCGTCATCGAAGACGAGAACGACATCCTCGATGTCATCGAATACAACCTCGCCCGCGAGGGCTATCGCGTGCGCGCGTTCCGCGACGGCGAGGAAGGCCTCGAGGGGGTGCGGCGCCACGCGCCGGACCTGGTCCTGCTCGACCTGATGCTGCCGGGACTGGACGGCATCGAGGTCTGCCGGCGCCTGAAGCAGGACCCGCTGACCCGGTCGATCCCGATCCTGATGGTCACCGCCAAGGGTGAGGAGTCGGACGTGGTCCTCGGTCTCGGAGTCGGCGCCGACGACTACGTCACCAAGCCGTTCAGCCCCAAGGAGCTGGTGGCTCGAGTGGCCGCGGTGATGCGGCGTGGTCCCCTGAAGGAGGATCGCGGTGCCGGCGAGAGGTTGTCGTTCGACGGTCTGGTGGTCGACGTCGGGCGTCACGAGGTGACCGTCGACGGCGCCCCGATCAGCTTCACCGCCACCGAACTGCGGCTGCTGCACTTCCTGGCGTCGCACCCGGGTCGCGTGTTCACCCGTGATCACCTGCTATCGCGGGTCATCGGCGAGGACGCGGTGGTCCTCGACCGCAACATCGACGTCCACATCGGCGCGCTGCGCAAGAAGCTCGGGCGGCATCGCGACCGGATCGAGACGGTGCGTGGCGTCGGCTACCGCTTCAGCGACGCGGTCCTGGCCTGATGGCGACGGCCTGCTGCGTCAACATCGGAGCAGGCCGGATCGACGGTAGGGACCCGCGACCACGCCGGTTCCCGGAGGGCGCATGACCGCACGGCGACCTTCGATCCTCCGTTCGCGGTTCCTGTGGAAGCTGTTCGCCGGCTACGGCCTGTTGCTGCTGCTCACCCTGGCGGTCGTCGGTGAGCTCGTTGCCGCGAACGTCCGGGGCGAGTTGCTGGCCGAGGCCCGGGGCGAACTCGCGGGGCTGCTCGGCCGCTTCGAGGTCGCCCTGGCCGAGGTCGAGCTGCAGGTCCCGCGCGGCGACGACCCTGCTGCGGGCGAGTCGTCGAGCGCCGTTGCCGAGCGGGTCCTCGCGACCGCGTCGGGGCGCGGGGTGATCGCGTTGGCTCGTGAGCGGGGAGTGTTCCTCGAGGTCTACGATGCCGAGGGTCGGGTGGTGGTCGCCGTGCCGGTTCCCGCGGCCGCCGCTCGCCCGGCGATCGGTGGAGCCCCGGACGCGGTGTTCCGGGCTCGGGAGCGCGGCGAGCTCGTCGCCGCCGAGTCCTGGTCGGGGCGGCGCGGAGGAGGGACTTTCGTCGTCGCGCGACCGCTGGAAGGCGACGGTCCGGCCTGGCTCGGTCGGCAACCCGTGCTGATCGCCACGCGCCCGCTCGCGGGCCTCGACGCGCGGCTCGGCGGCATGCGTGAACTCTTCGTCACCGGCTCCCTGATCGCACTCCTGTGCGCGTTCGGGCTCGCCTGGCTGCACACCCGCGCGGTCGACCGGCCGCTGGTGCGGATGAGCGAAGTGGCGCGGGCGATGGGGCAAGGCGACTTCACTCGTCGTGTGCCGATCCTCGACCGCGATTCGTTCGGCGAACTCGCGCAGGCATTGAATCGGCTAGGGACCGCGAGCCGCGATCGGATGGACACGATGACCACCGACCGCAACCGCGTGCTGGCGATCCTCGGCGCAATGGTCGAGGGCGTGATCGCGGTCGACGCCAACGAACGGGTCGTCCACATGAACGCCGCGGCGGGGCGGATCCTGGGCACTCAGGCGGCGGCCGCCGAGGGCCGGCGGGTCTGGGAGGTCACGCGGGTCCGCGAGGTGTCGGAGTGCCTCGGAGCGGCGCTGCGCACCGGCGAGGAGCAGGAGAGCGAGGTGCGGGTGGTCGCCCCGCCGCGCGATCGCTGGGTCGAGCTGCACGCCAACCCGTTGCACGATGCCGACCGGGTCGTCGCCGGTGCGGTGGTGGTGCTGCACGACGTGTCGGAGCTGCGTCGGTTGGAGGCGATCCGCCGCGACTTCGTGGCCAACGTCAGCCACGAACTGAAGACGCCGATCACCGCGATCCGCGGTCTGGTCGAGACGGTCCTCGACGACCCCGAGATGGAGGTGCCGTTCCGCGAGCGCTTCCTGGGTCGGATCCGGGACCAGGCTCATCGCCTGTCGTCGTTGGTCTCCGACCTGCTGACCCTGTCGCGCCTCGAGTCGGCGGGTTCGCACGGCGAGGCCTCGGTGTTCGATCTGCGCGGGCCGGTGCGCGATTCGGTGGCGGCGCTGACCCAGCCCGCCGAGGCCCGTGGCATCACCATCGAGGTGGACATGCCCGACGAGCCGCTACGGGTCCAGGCGGATGCCGACTCGATCCGCGTGGCGGCCAGCAACCTGCTCGACAATGCGGTGAAGTACACGCCAGAGGGCGGTCACGTCTGGGTGCGGCTCGACAAGGGCGAGGCCGAGGTCACCCTGGTGGTCGAGGACACCGGCATCGGCATCGACAAGAAGCACCTCGAACGCATCTTCCAGCGGTTCTACCGGGTCGACAAGGCGCGCAGCCGGGAGCTCGGCGGCACGGGACTGGGTCTGTCGATCGTCAAGCACATCTGCATCGCCTACGGCGGCGAGGTCACGGTCGACAGCGTGCCGGGTCGGGGCAGTTCGTTCCGACTGCGTCTGCCGTTGGCGTGAGCCGTCGCGCCGACCGACTCGCCCGGCCGCAGGGCGCCAGGGTATCCTCGTTTCCCGCGACACCATGACCGTCCACCTCCGTCGAGACCTCGAGTTCCTCAAGCGTGAGATCCTCGACATGGGGGCGATGGTCGAGAGCGCGGTCAACAAGGCGATCAGTGCATTGGTCGACCGGCGCGAGGCGCTGGCGCAGGAGGTCCTGCGCGGCGACGACCTGATCGACGACAAGGAGGTCGCGATCGAACTCGACTGCCAGAAGGTCCTCGCCCTGCACCAACCGGTCGCCTCCGATCTGCGCTTCGTGCTGGCCGTCCTGAAGGTCAACAACGACCTGGAGCGGGTGGGGGACCTGGCCAGCCACATCGCCGAGCGGGCGGTCAGTCTTGCCGCGAAGCCCGCGCTCGACCTACCTTCGCAGTTCGTCGAGATCGGCGAACTCACGCGGCGGATGATGCGGGAGTGTCTCGACGCCCTGGTGCAGACCGACGCCGAGTTGGCGCGTGGCGTGCTCGATCAGGACGACGGAGTCGATCGCTGCCACCGTGAGCTGTTCGAGGCGCTGGAGGCGCGGATGATCGCCGATCCACGGGTGGTGTCGCGCGCCCTCGAGGTGATGGCGTGTTCGCGTCACCTCGAGCGGGTCGCCGACCTCGCGACCAACATCAGCGAGGAAGTAATCTACGTGGCTTCGGGCGAGGTCGTGCGGCACGGTCGGCACGGCTGAAGCGCAGCAACACGAGTCCCAGCGCGGCGAGCAGGATCACGCCGAAGGCTGCCAGCGGCATGCCGTAGCCGCGGCTCCAGGGCTGGTAGTCGAAGCGGACCCGGTGTTCGCCGGGGCCGACGCGGACTGCGCGGAACGCCACGTCGGCCGGCAGGATCGCGGCTGGCTGGCCGTCGACCGTCGCCCGCCAGGCCGGCGCGTGCGCATCGGCCAGGACCAGATAGCCACTACCGTCGGCGGCGTCGACCGTGAACTCCAAGTGGTCGGCGTCGTCGCGGTCCCAGCGGATCGAGGTGGAACGTTCGGGTGCTCGGGTCGGCTCGAGGTCCGCCGAAGATTCGAGAATCACGTGGTCGGTGCCCGCGTGACCTCGGCGCAGCAACAGGCTGGACGCAGCCGCCCGGTCCTCGGCACGTTCCGCGTCGAACACCAGGCGAGCCCGTTCGTTGCCGTCGGAGAGGGTCCGCGGGACGTGAGCCCGATGGTCCTCGTCGAGGGCGATCTCGCCGGCAGGCATCGGTGGGGCCAGACCGAAGCGGGCCTCGGTCAGCGGGCTGGCGGCGAGCACCGTGTCGATGCCGGCGCGGCGCAGCAGCGGCGAACGCTCCAGGTCGTGGAGTGCGGCGGCCTGGCGGCGGAAGGGGCGGAGTCGGGATCGGCTGCCGACCGACACGCAGACCGGATCCACCATCTCCAGCCAGGCGGCGGTGCGGTCGAGGACCGCGTCGCCGTCGGTCTGGACGATGTCGCGGCCGCGTACCGCGAGGAAGCCGCCGTGTGGTTTGCCTTGGCGACCGATCAACGCGGTGCGCCCGGCGCCCTCCAGCGACGCGGCGAGGCCGGCGTCGTCGGCGACCGGGGTGCCGCGGGGAACGCCGAAGATCCCCAGCAGGGTGAGTTCGCACAGGGCGATGCCGCCGACGAGGGTCTTCAGTCGGAGGATGCCCAGCCGGCGCCAGAACAGGAAGGCGATCGACAGGGTGCCGATCGTCAGGCCCGGGATCAGCGCCTGCGTGGCCAGGTGGCGCAGGCCTGCGTCGAGCTCCGCGTCCGACGAGGATTCGAGCAGGCGCGCGAGCGAGTCGCGGGCCGCTTCGAACGGCGAGGCCACCGCGGCGAAGGCCAGCGCGGCGGTGGTCAAGGTGAGCCACGCTGCCAGGGGCAGGGCGAAGGCGCGCTGGTGCGGCGCGTCGAGGAAGCCCTCGACCCCCAGACCGATCAGCACCGCGATCGCCAGGTGCAGCCACACCAACGACACGCCGGGGCGATGGTGGGTGAATGCGAACAGACCGCCGGCGAGGTCGCCGATCGGCCCGTCGAGGGTCAGCAGCAGGCCGGCTGCGGCGACCCCGACCCAGAACACCACCATCAGGTTGCGCTTGGGGCGGAACAGGCCGAGCAGCGCCAGGAACCAGGCGATCGCGCCCGGGTACAACGCCAGCTCCATGCCGTCGGCGCGCGGGTTGACGCCGTTCCAGCCTTGCGGGACGGTCACGCCGGCCTCGCCGAACAGGCCGGGGACGAACAGACCCAACAACCCCTCGAACTGCAGGCTGCGGCCCAGCGACTCGCGGGGAGCGGCGGTGGCGGGGGCGTTCTGCAGCGCGTCGAGCCACAGGGGTGCGGTCACCAGGGTCGCGATGAGGGCGCCGAGCAGCCAGGTCGCCGAGGCCGTCACCCGGGTGCCTCGCTCGATCGCGAACAGGCCGGCGCCGAGCAGGGCGACCCCGAGCAGGGTGCCGAGCCACGCGGTCGCGGTGCCGCCGGTGGCGAAAGACAGCGCCAGCATCAGCGCGACCCCGGCCGCCGGCAGCGGGCGGCGTCGCGCGAACACGCAGCGCCAGGTGGTCTCGAGCACGCCCGGGAGCAGCGCCGCGGCGGCGGCCTCGGGCAGCCGGTCGGCACCGACCACGGCGAACCAGCCGAGACCGTAGCTCCCGCCGCCGAGGAACGCGGCGTAGCGCGAAAGTCCCAGGCAGCGGAGCAGCCGGAACGCCAGCGTCACCGCCAGCGCGGAGTGCAGGAAGATCAGCAGGTCGAGCCAGCGTTCGCCGCCGTCGAGTGCCAAGAGCCAGAACGGTGGCCAGCTCCGCGGCGCGCCGGTGACCGCGAACGGTTCCCCGAAGCGGGCGTGTGGGTTCCACGACGGCCAGCTGCCGGTGTCGGCGACGACCTGGCCGGCCTGGTGCATCGCCGGCAGCAGCAGCGTCTCGTTGGTCGCCGCCTCGGTCGGCGTCGACGGCGCCGCGTGCGGAGTCGGTGGCGGAACCACCCGGCGCGGCTGGCCGACGAACAGACCGGGGGCCTGCTGCAAGAGTGCGAGACCCACCAGGAGCAGCACCGCGAGGACGCTCTCCTTCCGACCCGTGCCGAACAAGCTCAAGGGATGCTGCCTGCCGAGACCGACGTGGTCTCGGAGGGAGCATCGACGTCTGCGACCTCGGGACTTGAGGCGCCCTTCCCACGGCGACGAACCGCGAACCACGTCAGTCCGAGGCCGAGCACCAGTGCCAGTGCGGTGACGATTGCTCCGGAGACGAGACCCGGTGCGCGGTACTCGAACACCACGCGGCAGGCGGTGGCTGGCACCGGGACGACCCGAGCGAACAGATCGCCTCGCCGGACCTGCACCGGCGTGCCGTCGACCGTCGCAGACCAACCGGACAGCGCGGCGTCGCGCAGTACCAGGAAGCCGGCCGGGCCGGCTGGGATCTCGAGTTCGACGCGGTCGGCGCGGTCGAGCACGAACACGGCCGGTCGCGGCGTGTCGGGTGCCGGCTCGACCGGGTGTTCGGCCAGCGCGGCGGCGACCTCGGGGGTGACCCGGACCGCGGCGCGCGGCTCGAGGCCCGGATCGGTGAGTGCCGCGCGCACCGCGTCGTCGTCGGCGTGCTGTTCCAGCGCGTGGACGACCACCGCGCGCGGTAGCGCCGTCTCGCGCAGGTAGACGAAGAACCGCTCGCCGCGCGGTCCGACGACCTCCGGGCCGACCGGCGTGCCCGCGTGCTCGAGCACGTCGCGCGACAGCACCACGTCGATGCCGCAGAGGTCCAGGAAGGGGTGTTCGAGGAGCTGGTCGTCCGGCAGCGCTGCGGGCCAGAACTGCCGGATCATCCGCCTGGGACCGTAGATGTCGAGGAAGGGTGCGGACGACCACGCGTCGACGAACGCGTAGCTGTTCACGTCGCGGAGCCGCTCGGGGAACAGCGTGCCGGTCGGCAGGTCCTCCGGGATCCGTTCAACGGCGACCGGTGTCCCGCGGACGATGGTGATCCCGCCACGGTCGGCGCGCTCGGCGTCGAGTTCGCGCAGGAAGGCGTGCACCGGAGTGTCGAGATCGTCCTGCGGCAGCGGTCGGCCGGTGTTGAACGGCATGCCGAAGGCCAGCAGTTCGGCCCCGGTCAGCAGGATGCCCAGTCCGACCGCGATCTGGCGCAACCGCACCGGGGCGCGCGGCAAGCCGAGCACGATCAACAGTGCGCCGGCTATGGCGAGGCGGCCGGCGGTCGCGAGCAGCGAATGGTCGAGTCGATCCGACGCCGCCTGCAGGCTCGCGTCGCCACCGAGGATGCCGCGAATGATCTCCGGCGTGAGGTTCGGATTGACCGAGTGGTAGTGCTCCTTCAGGGTCAGCAACAGCGCGTCGAAGTCGGCGAGCGGTGAGCGCATCGCCAGACCGACCGCCACCGCGGCACCGACCAGCGCGAGGCCGCCGACCACCAGCGCCGTGCGGCAGCCGTCGCGCGCGACGGCAGCCTGGAGACCGATCGCCCCGAGTGCAGGAAGTAGCAGCGCCGCGGGCCCCATGTAGCGCATCGGCGGCACGCTGCCGACGACCGGCAGGCCGTAGAACGGCTCGAGGAAGCCCGGGGTGTTGGCGAGCAGTCCGAGCAGCGCCAGCAGCGCGGCGAGGCCGAACCGCAGCGGTCCGCGACCGGCGACGAGGCCGACCACGGCGAGCAACAGCGGCAGGGTTCCGACGTAGACCGTGTACTCGACGAAGTTGTAGTTGGTGGGGTAGACCAGCTGGCTGCCGTCGGGGACCTCGATGTCGTGGAGCAGGTGGACCAGCGACGAACTCGATTCGTACGGCAGTCCGCCTGGCACGCTGAACGCCTCCGGCATCAGGTAGCCGAGCCAACCGTAGCTGCCATAGCTCTGGCCGCGCAGGCTGGCGAAGGTCTGCGTCACCTCGCGCGACGACTCGGGGAAGTACGCGAACATCGGCGCCAGTTGGATCGCCGCCAGCGCTGCGCCCAGCACGATCCCGAATAGCAGCATCCCGGCGCTGGCGAGCGCGTGGCCAGGGCCGGCTCGCCGCGCCGTGCCGAGCAGCAGGCACAGCGACCAGACGCCCGCGGCCACCAGACACGCCACCGCGAATGGGGGGAAGCCGGCAACCAGGGTCAACGCGGTGCACAGGGCGAGGCCCAGCGCCGGGAGGATCCGGGCGCGGGTGTCGGGGGCCAGGGCGACGCGGCGGCAGGCGAGCAGCAGGCCGGGCAGCCAGATCAGCGCGTCCAGGCGCATGTAGAAGTGGGCGTTGGCGGTGGCGGTGCCGCCGACCGCGAAGGCCAGGGCGCCGAGTAGCGCGGCGGGCGTGCCGGTACCCAGGTCGCGGAGGAACGCGAAGGCCAGCAGGCCGGCGGTGGCGAGCGCCAGCCACGCGGTCCATGCCAGGCCACCGGCCGGCTCGTCGTGGGCCCACAGCGTCCAGTTCGGCGGGTAGGCCATGCCGGCGAGGCCGTTGGCGAACAGCGGCGCCCCGAAGCGGGCGCCGGGATTCCACCCCGGGAAGCGGCCTTCGGCCAGCTCCTGGCGGGCCAACTCGAGTTCGGGCAGCACCAGGACCGGGATCTCGGTGACGCCCAGGTTCTCGTACTCGCCGAGGATCGCGTCGAGATCCGGGTCGGCCAGCACGGTGGCCTTTGGCGGGAAGCGCGCCACGTCGAACGGCACGTAGACGTGGTCGCCGAACAGGCTCTCGCCGAGCAGGACCGCAGGGGCCAGCAGCAGCAGGAACAGCGCGGCGCAGGTCGCGAGCCGCCGACGTCTCGGAGCCGGATCGGGATTCACGCCCCTCACTGTGCCCGCGCGGCGAGCCGGCGCAACGCCGAGCCGAGCAGCAACAGGCCGACCACGGCGAGTCCGGCCAGCGAGGCGCGGCGCGGCCAGACCGCCAGAGGGCCGTCGTAGCGGAACACCACCTCGGAGCGGCCGGCCGGCACGCGGACGGCGCGGAGGTAGTGGTCGGCCACGAGGCAGTCGGTCGGCTGGCCGTCGAGGGTGGCAGTCCAGCCCGGGTCCCAGGGATCGGCCAGCCGGACGGCGCCCGGTTCGGACGTCTCGACGACCACCACCACCTCCTCGGGTCGATGGCTCACCGCCGTGCAGGTCGCGTCGACCACGCCGTCGCCCGCCTGCGGCTCACCATTCTCGACCAGCGCGGTGGTGCGCAGCGGGTGGTCCCGGTCGGCCAGCCGCGCGAGGCGCTCGGCCGGATCGGCGATCACCTCGATCGTGTCGACGAAGGTCGCGCGCGGCCACGCGGTGGGGCGTCGGTGGAGTTCGACCCGTGGGCCGGCCTGCGGGGGCGTGCTCGCGGGCAGGCCGAGCGTCGCCGGCAGCGTGCCGCGTGCCGACAGCACGAATCCGGCGCCGAGCAGGTCGAGCAGGGGGTGGCTCAGCGAGGCGGGGTCATAGAAGCCCCGGACGCCGGTGCCGCCCAACACCGCCGAGTCCTTGCCGGGCCGGTCGGGCTCGATCGCCAGGAACAGCTCCTCCATCCGGCGAGGCGGCAGCGGATCGTAGGCGGCGAGATCCTCGACACCGTAGTAGGCACCGAGGTTCGGGGGCAGGAGCCAGTACCAGTCGTCGCTCGCATCCGGCGCGAACAGGCGGCAGAGCCGGGCCGGCTGGTCGGCCGAGCGTGCGGCCCGCACCGGTTCGAGCACCGCGGGAGCCTCGGCGACGCGCTCGACGGCGACCGGGACCACGGTGCCCGCGCCGGCGTGGACCAGTTCGAGGGCTCCGACTGCGGCGAGTGCGAGGACCCGACGGCCGCCGCGCAGCGTCACCAACACCAGCAGGAGGGCGAGTCCTGCCACGCTGCCGCGGCCGAAGGTCGTGAGCAGGTGGGCGTGGTTGTCGGCGATCTCGGTGGCACGCAGCTCCATCGCGGTGCGCACCGCGGCGGCGTCGATGCCGGGTAGCCCCACCGAGGCGGCGATCCGCTGCGACCAGGCGTCGGCGAACTCCGCGTCGCTGGCGGTCGGCATCGCCCAGGCACCGAGCAGGACCACGCTCACGAACAGCGCGACCGTTGCGATCGGCAGCGCGGTCGCCAGCGCGGTGCGCGGGCTGCGCAGCAGGACGTCGGCCCCGCCCGCGGCCCCGACCAGGAGTCCGACGTGGGCGAGGAACAGGAAGCGTCGCAGGTCGCCGGCCCGCGCGCCCGGCAGCACCGCCGTCAGTTCGAGGAACGGTGATGCGGCGGTTGCGATGCCGAGTGCGACCAGCCCGACCAGCAGCAGCGCGGTCGGCACGAGGCGTGGCCGTCGCTCGGCGGTGGGCAGCAGTGCCACCGGGAGCAGCGCCAGCGCCGGCAGGCCGAGCGCGAACGCGGTTTCCGGCCAGTTGAAGCGAGCCGCCTGCTCGGGCGGCATCGGCGGCAGCAGGTCGAGCTGGACGAACGACGGCGCATGGTAGGGTCGCAGCGACCAGTTCAGAAGATCGGGCCACAGCGTGGAAAGCAGATGGGCAGCCGACAGGCCGTAGCCTCGCAGGGCCTCGGCGCTGGCGGTTTCGCGTGACGTCGCCGCGGCCGCGGCCAGGGTCGGCACCATCTGTGCGAGCGCGAGCACGCCCCCGAGGGCGCCCCCGAGGCCGAGTTCGACCAACGGCAACACGCGGCGCGTCGCCACGGCCAGGACCAGTGACAGCAGCACCGCCAAGCCGGTGGTCTGCAAGCTCACCGGCGCGAAGCCACCCGACCACGAGATGCCGAGGCAGAGTCCGACTCCGGCGATTCGCCCCAAGCCGATCGTCCGGGCGCGGAATGCCGCGAGGCACAGCGACAGCAGCGGCCACAGCGGCAGGGCCGCCGACAGGATCACGTTGTGGTGGACACGGGCCTGGGTCCACAGGCCGAGCACGGCCAGCGTCAGACCGAACAACGCCGCGTCGTTCCGCAATCCGACACGGCGGAGGAACCACCACGCGCCGACGCCGAACCCGATCAGGTGGAGGAGGTACCAGAGCCCGTAGAGCCCCGCCGATTCGACCGGCAGCAACGTCAGCAGGTTCCACGGCTGGTAGACCTGCGCCATCTGCGGGACGAACGGCGCGCCGCCGGCGATGCGGTCGCTCCACAGCGGGAGGCGGCCCTCGCGGAGGCCTTCCTGGGTGGTCCGGTCCCAGGCGAGCGACTGGTTGTACTTGTCGCCCATCGTCACGTTGCCGAGCACGACATCGTCGGGCATCGCTGCCGCATCGGCGGGCTCCATCGCCAGGAACCGCTCGGGCGCGAACGGCACGACCGCTCGAGACGGCAGGACCGCGGAGCCGAGGAACGCCAGCCCCAGGAGCGCGGCAAGCAAGCTGGCGACCAGCGTCGCCCGCAGGCTGGGAGCCGGGGGCGCTTCGACCTGGGCAGGTGCGGTGCTCAAGACTCGGCTCGTCGTTCGGAGGAGGACGCGGCGTGCTGCGACTTCCGCCTGGGCGGCACCGGGTCGTAGCCGGGCTCGGTGAACGGATGGCAACGACAGAGTCGGCGGATCGTCAGCCAGCTGCCGCGCACCGCGCCGTGGCGTTCGAGGGCCTGCAGAGCGTACGCCGAGCAGGTCGGATGGAAACGGCAGGTCGGTGGCTTCAGCGGCGACAGGAAGCGGCGGTAGAAGCGGACCGGGAGCGCGAGCAGGTGCCTCAACGCGGTGCGCTCCCGCCGCTTCCGGAGGGACCACGGCCTCCTCCCGGTCGACGGCGTCCTCCGCTTCCGCCACGTCGTCGCCCGCGGCCGTCACCGTTGGTGCGCCCGGTCGCGAGCTTGCGCACCAGAGCGACGAGTTCGCGACGCGCTTCGGTCAGCTCGAGGTGGCCGTCGCGTTTCCGCGGGATGAGCACCAGATCGAAGCTGCCCGGTAGTCCCGGTCGTTCCAGGCGGAAGGCCTCGCGGAGGATGCGCTTGAGCTTGTTGCGGCGCACGGCGCCGCCGTGCTCCTTGGAAACCGCGAGTCCGAGGCGATGGTCGACGATCGGGGCCGAGCCGCGACGGTCACGTTGCAGCCCGACCACCACCATGACCCGCCCATGGGCGCGAGCGCCGCGCCCGTAGACGCGCCGAAAGTCGACCTGCCGGATCAGTCGGGCGTGGCGGGGCAGGAGGTAGCGGGTCCGGACCGTTCCCGCCGGAACCGGGTGGTCGCCACCGTGGTCGGGCGCCGGATCGAGAGGGGAGGGGCTATCCAAGTCCCGCGGCTCAGATCGACTGGGTGAAGTCGAAGGCGTGGATCACTCGGTCGTCGCTCGTCGGGAGCGCCGTCGTGCCGAGGAACTTCAGGTAGTCGCGGCGCGCCTCCTCGCGCCGGTTCATCCCCTCGAGCGCCTTGCCGCGGTTGTAGTAGTCAGCGGAGCGGGTCGGATCGAGGCGCAGCAATTCGTCGAGCTGCGCGACCGAAGCCTCGTAGTTGCCCTGGTTGTAGTGCATCTCCGCCAGAGCGGTGCGGACCCGGATCTCCTGGTCGACCAGCTCGGCGAGCTGGCGCCGGGCCTTGATCTCGTCGTCGGCGACCATCGACTCACGGATCACCGCTTGCCGTTCCTCCTGCTCGACCCGGCTCCGCTTCAGGCAGAGATCGCCGTGCTTCACGGCCGCGGCGTAGTCGTTGCGCTCGACGGCGATCTCCATCAGCGACTTGTGAGCCAGTCGCAGCAGTTCCTCGCGCTTCAGCAGGGTCGACAGGATGCGTTCGGCGTCGGCCCAGTAGACCTCGGCCTTGTGCTGGTGCTCCTTGGCGCGGTTGCGCCGCGTGGTCTGCTCGGTGACCTCGAGTTCGGGGTTCGACGCCTCGTGCGCGAGGATCTCGGCTTCGATCTTGTGGCGGTAGCCGAGGGTCTGCTTGGCCTTCCCGTAGCCGAGCAGCAGGAAGGGGGCATGATCGATCGGCGCGCGCTGTTCCCAGGCCTGCCGGAACAACTCCTCGGCGCGCTGCAGGTTGTCGGGTGCCCGGTCTCGCAAGGTGTAGAGGCACCACGCCTTGGTCGACAACAGGCGGTAGTTGTCGGACTCGATCTCCAGGCCGCGGTTGGCCATGTCGATCGACTGATCGAAGCTGTTCGACTCCCAGTAGAGCGAGGCGCGCTGCTGGTACTCGGCGAGCCGTTCCCGCTCGTCCTTCGACAGCCCGCCGAACACCGCGCAGCTGGACAGGAGCGCCACGGAACCGAAGAGCAGAATCGGGCGGATCATCATCGAAGGCCTCACGACGTCGCGGCGCACGAAACCGTTGGGTGGGGGTGGCAGCGGTCGGCGCCGGCGATCGGGAACCGCCCTTTGGACGCTGCGAGGGCGTCGATGTCAAGTCGCGCTGCGGTCAGTCGCCGCCCCGCCGCCGGAGTCGTGAGTTTCCCGGAGCCCCTTCGGTCGGCTGGTCCCGGGCCCCGGTCACCCCACAACTCGAGAGACCAGGAGCGCGGCGGCGGCGAGGCCGAACGCGCATCCCATCAGCGCGAGCCCGGCGTGGACGACCCGTCGGGCGAAGAGGATCCTGGACCCGTGGGTCGCGCGAGACCGACTGGCGGCTCCTGGACGCAAGGCGCGGACGTCGGGACGGGATCCTTCATCGACCGTGCGCCTCGTGCCGGAGCCCGGTGCTCGCGGGCGCGGTGGCCGCGGTCGGTGCCGGCGATTCGCGGTGGCGAACGGGCGGCTGCGGCGCGGGATCGGATGAGGAGCACAACGATCCATCGAGCTGCAGTCGAGCACCGGGGAGCCCGACTGCCAAGTGCCGAACCCGCGGCTTCCGGCGGTGGGCCGCCGCGCCAGTGGGGTCCGTCGTCAGGATTCGGACAATCGGGGTTCGCGGTCGTTGCGGGGCGGAATGGCTCCGGTGAGGATGCCGCAGCGGACGATGCCTCTTCGGGCCGGAGCGGCAGCACGCCGCGTCCCGGCACGGTCCGTGCGGGCCGCGCGGCCCGCCGGAGGTCCGCCGACACACCACGATGAAAGTCATCACGAGGAACGACCAGCGAAACCGCGCGCCGTCCGCGAGCCGGCCGATCGCCGCAGTGCTCTTCGTAGCCTTCCTGCTGCCGGTGGTCGGGCTCGCCCCGGACCTGCCCGCACAGGTCCCGTTCCCGATCCCGGTGATGGACCAGCCGCGGCAGCAGCAGGAGCCCGACGCGCTGCAGCCCGGAGGCCTGCTCGGCGCCGACCCACGGCAGGCCCTGGGGGACCGGCTGCTCGAGGGCTACAAGCCATCGGACCCCAGCCAGACGCCGCTGTTCCAGGGCTTTCCGACACTGATTCCGCCGGGCTTCACCAGCTTCCCGGGGGGCGCGTTGCCGTCGCCGTATCGCGACGATGCTGACTACACGCCACTGCCGCCGCCGCCGGCTCTGCCGAAGTCGCCGAACGCCTGGCCGACCTGGTTCCATGGACCAGGAGCGGGCGCCGAGGACGGCTTCCTGCCGAGTGTGGGCGTCGTCGCACAGGGAAGCGACCAGGTGTGGCTGCGCCCCGCCTCCGGAGGCGCGTTCGCGCCGCTGACCTTCTACGACAAGTTCCGGGTGATCGAGGAGGGTGCCCGGATCCAGGTCCGCGGTGGGGGCCAATTCCTGATCGCCTTCCAGGGCGGAGCCTCGGCGCGCTTCGATGGCCGGGCCGAACTCGAGGTCGGCCGTCTCGACGCCGAGACCATCGAGCTCTCGGTCGAAGAACTCGTCGACGTCTACCTGATGGCCGGTGAACGGCCGTTGCGCGTGACCGTTCGCGACACCGCCGTACTCGAAGCCGAGCGCGGCCGCGTCCGCATGCAGCGGCAGGGGGATCAGCTCCGCGTCGCCAATCGCAGCAGCGGCGATCTGCGGATCACACCTCTGGACACGGTCGCGGGTGGCGGCTCGTCGTTGCGTCGCCAGGATCCGGTCGAGGTGCCGCCGGGCTTCGCGATCCGGTTGCTCCTGCATGCGAACGCATTCCCGACGCCACCACAGCTCGATCTCGTGGGTGACGTCGGAACCGAGACCGCCGGCCGCGTGCTCCGGGCGTCGGCGTCCGGCGGTGGCGGAGCGGTGCGTTGGTTCGGCGCGAATTTCCGACTGCCGCCCGGGACTTCCCTGCGCCTCGATCCCCTGAGCGGATCGGCCTTCCCCGACGATCCCGTCATCGATCCGGAGGACGCCGGCCGTCGCTGACGCGCCGGACGCCGATGGTTCCCGGAGCCGCCGCGGCGCTCGGGACTGGATCATCCAGCCTTCCACCCGGTTCCGGCCCCCGATGGGCTCAGGCGCGGCCGTTCGTCGAGCCGATCCTCATCGGAGGCGCGAGGAGCCGAACCCCATCCCTGCCACGCAGGCACCTGCGGCGACGCCCTCGATGGCCTTGCCGCACACCCCGCATCACGACGACGACAGATGAGTTCCACCGAGAGAGCACTGGTCACCGGCGGCGCCGGCTTCATCGGTTCGCACCTGTGCGAGCGGCTCTTGGACGACGGTCTGGAGGTGGTCTGCATGGACAACCTGCTGACCGGCGACATGGCCAACATCGAGCATCTGTTCGGCCATGAGCGGTTCAAGTTCTTCCATCAGGACGTGACCAACCACATCCATGTCCCGGGTCGGCTGGACTACATCCTGCACTTCGCTTCGCCGGCCAGCCCGATCGACTACCTGCAGTTGCCGATCCAGACCCTGAAGGTCGGCAGCCTCGGCACCCACAAGGCGCTCGGGCTCGCGCGCGACAAGAAGGCGCGGTTCCTGCTCGCGAGCACCAGCGAGGTCTACGGTGACCCCCAGGTCCACCCGCAGAAGGAGGACTACTGGGGTCACGTGAACCCGGTCGGCCCGCGCGGCTGCTACGACGAGGCCAAGCGCTTCGCCGAGGCGATGGCGATGGCCTACCAGCGCCACCACGGCGTCGAGACCCGGATCGTGCGGATCTTCAACACCTACGGGCCCCGCATGCGTCTGAACGACGGCCGCGTGCTGCCGGCGTTCATGAGCCAGGCGCTGCGCGGCGAGGACCTCACGGTGTTCGGCGATGGCAGCCAGACCCGCTCGTTCTGCTACGTCGACGATCTGGTCGAGGGCATCCTGCGCCTGCTCCGCAGCGACGAGAAGATGCCGACCAACATCGGCAACCCGCGCGAGATGACCATCCGCGAGTTCGGCGAGAAGATCCTCGAGCTGACCGGCTCGAAGTCGAAGTTCTGCACCAAGCCGCTGCCGACCGACGATCCGAAGCAGCGCCGGCCCGACATCTCCAAGGCCAAGGCGGTGCTCGGTGGCTGGGAGCCCAAGGTCGCGTTGGAAGAGGGTCTGAAGCGGACCCTGGAGTACTTCCAGGCCCGCATCGACCGGGTCCCCGCGGCCAACTGATCCTCGTGACGTCCCTCCCGCCGTTCCCCCCGACGGCGGATCGATCCTCGTCGGCCGCGTCCGCGCGGCCCCTCCCTCGGCGTCCCTCCCCCGATGACGGCTGACATCCTCGTGACCGGCGGCGCGGGCTTCATCGGCTCGCACGTCGCCCGGCGACTCCTCTCGACGGGACGCTCGGTCCGCGTCCTCGACAACTTCGACCCGTTCTACGCCGAGGCGATCAAGCGTCGCAACGTCGAGTCGCTCGGCGCGGCGGGGGGGAGTGCCTTCGAATTGCTCGAGGGCGACTTCCGCGACGTCGACAGCGCGAAGCGGGCGCTGGACGGTGTCCGCGGGGTCATCCACCTCGGCGCGCTCGCCGGCGTGCGGCCCTCGATCCAGGACCCGGTGCGCTACATGGACGTCAACGTCCGCGGCACCCAGATCCTGCTGCAGGAACTCCAGGGCCGGCCCGAGGTGCCGTTCGTCTTCGCCAGCTCGTCGTCGGTCTACGGCGGCAACACCAAGGTGCCGTTCGCCGAGACCGATCCGGTCGACCACCCGGTGTCGCCCTATGCGGCATCGAAGAAGGCCGGTGAGGTGATCTGCCACGCCCACCATCACCTCCACGGCACGCCGATCACCTGCCTGAGGTTCTTCACGGTGTACGGGCCGGGCCAGCGACCCGAGATGGCGATCCATCTGTTCAGTCGCAAGCTGCTGGCCGGGGAGCCGATCCCGATGTTCGGCGACGGCACCACCCGCCGCGATTACACCTTCGTGGACGATATCGTCGATGGGGTGGTGGCGGCCCTGGACCGGGCCGACGGCTACCGGATCTACAACCTCGGTGGCGCCCACACGACGGAGTTGAGGACCCTGATCGCGACCCTGGAGGACGTGTTCGGCAAGCAGGCGGTCATCGACCGCAAGCCCGAGCAGCCGGGGGACGTGAAGCAGACCTGGGCCGACACCACGCGGGTCGCCGAGGAGCTGGGGTTCGCGCCGCAGGTGGGCGTGCGCGAGGGCGTCGAGCGGTTCGCCGAGTGGTACCTCGCGGAACGGAAGGCGGGAAGACTGGCATGACGCAGCGCTACCTCGTGACCGGCGGAGCCGGCTTCATCGGCTCGCACGTGACCGATCGGCTGCTGGGCCTCGGCCACGAGGTCACGGTGATCGACAACTTCTGCACCGGCAAGCGGGAGAACCTCGCCGCGGTGCTCGAGGAGGGCGGTTACGACGCGGCGCGGCTGCGGGTGGTCGAGGGTTCCATCACCGATCCGAGCGCGGTCGCCGAGGCCTTCGAGGGCGTCTCGGGCTGCGTGCACCTGGCCGCTCTGCCCTCGGTGGTCCGCAGCGTCGAGGCACCGGTCGAGAGCCACGAGAGCAACGTCACCGGTGGCATCCAGATCCTCGACGCCGCGCGCCGGGCCAAGGTGCGCGTGGTCTACGCCGGCTCGTCGTCGGCCTACGGCGACCAGGACGCCCAGTTCAAGCACGAAGAGCTGCGCGAGAGCCCGCTCAGCCCGTACGCGGCGACCAAGCTGGCGGTGGAGCTGTACGCCCGCGCCTTCGGCCAGGTCTACGACGCCTCGATCGTGGTGACCCGGTTCTTCAACGTGTTCGGCCCGCGACAGGTCCCCGACAGCCCGTACTCGGGCGTGATCGCGGCGTTCTGCTTTGCGATCCTGCAGGGCCGGAGCCCGCGCATCGACGGCGACGGCGAGCAGTCGCGCGACTTCACCTACGTCGGCGACGTGGCGCGGGGCGTCTGCGACGCGTTGCTGGCGAAGGATCTGCCGTCCGGCTGCCACACCGTGAACCTCGCCTGCGGCGGCAACCACACCATCAACGACCTGCTGCGGATCCTCAACGATTGTGCAGGCACCTCGATCCGGGCGGAACACGGACCGTCTCGCACCGGCGACGTCCGCCACTCGCAGGCCGACATCGCGCGCATCCGCGAACTCATCGGCTTCGAGCCGCAGGTCTCCTTCGAGGAAGGGCTGCGGCGCACCTACGACTGGTACCAGAGGACCTACAAATGAAGGGCGTCGTGCTCGCCGGAGGCCTCGGCACCCGGCTCTATCCCCTGACCAAGATCACCAACAAGCACCTGCTGCCGGTCTACGACAAGCCGATGGTGCACTATCCGATCCAGGCGCTGGTCAACGCCGGGATCCAGGACATCCTGATCGTCACCGGCGGCAACAGCGCGGGCGACTTCCTGCAGCTGCTCGGCAACGGCAACGACTTCGGGCTGAAGGACCTGAGCTACACCTACCAGCAGGGTGAGGGTGGCATCGCCGACGCGCTGAAGCTCGCCGAGCACTTCGCGGACGGCGAGAAGATCGTGGTGATCCTCGGCGACAACCTGATCGAGAAGAACATCACGAAGGCGGTCGAGGACTTCGCGGCGCAGGAGACCGGCGCCAAGATCCTGCTCAAGGAGGTCCACGACCCGCAGCGCTTCGGCGTGGCGACGGTCGATGCGGCCGGCAACGTGCAGAAGATCATCGAGAAGCCCAAGCAGCCGGAGTCGAACCTCGCGGTGATCGGCATCTACATGTACGACGCCCGGGTCTTCGACTTCATCAACCAGCTCGAGCCCTCGGAGCGCGGCGAGCTGGAGATCACCGACGTCAACAACTTCTACGTCCAGGACGGCACGCTGACGAGCGAGGTGCTGGACGGCTGGTGGACCGACGCGGGCACCTTCGACTCGCTGCTCCGGGCCAGCAACATGGTCGCCGAGGGCGGCGCCAACCGGATGGACTGAGCGAATGGTCGAAGGGTCCTCGCAGGGCGCCGTGGCGACGGTGCTGGTGACCGGTGCCGCGGGCCAGCTCGGTCGCGCGGTGGTCGAAGCGGCCGAGACGCGCGGGCTCACCGTCCACGGTCTCGGCCGTGAGCAGCTGCCGGTGGAGGAGCCTGCGGCCTGCGCACGGGTCCTCGACGACCTGCGCCCCGACCTCGTCATCCACTGTGGCGCGTGGACCGACGTGGACGGCTGCGAGGCGGATCCCGAGCGGGCCGAACGGGTCAACGGGCAAGGCACTGCGAACCTGGCTGTTGCCTGTCGCGATCGCGGGATCCGGCTGTGCGCGGTCAGCACCGACTACGTGTTCGCGGGCGAGGTCGGGGAGGCGCGGCGGCCGCTCCGCGAGGACGACCCGGTCGGGCCGGCGTCGGTCTACGGCCGCAGCAAGCTGCATGGCGAGCGCGCAGTCCTCGAGGCAGCGCCCGAACGGGGCTTCCACGTGGTCCGCACCGCCTGGGTCTTCGGTCCGGGCGGCAAGAACTTCCCCGCAGCGATCCTGAACCGGGCCAGGCAGGGCCTGCCGCTGAAGGTGGTGGACGATCAGGTCGGCTCGCCGACCTTGACCCTCGACCTCGCCGAGGCACTGCTCGACCTGGGCTGTGCGGATGCTCTGTCGGGGATCTGGCATGCCGCCAACGAGGGCAGCCTGAGCTGGCACGACTTCGCCATCGCGATCTGTCGGGCCGCCGGCGTCCACGCCGACATCGGCCGCCAGAGCTCGGCCGAACTCGGTCGCCCCGCACCGCGGCCGGCCTGGTCGGTGCTCGACTGCAGCAAGCTCGCGCGCCTCCGCGGTCGGCCGCTGCCGGCCTGGGACGACGCCTTGCAACGTCATCTGGCGGCCGAGGACGCGCTCCGCGCGGCGGCCGCCGTCAGGGAAGGGAACGGAGGAACGGACACGTGACGCGCATCCTGGTGACCGGCGGAGCGGGCTTCATCGGCTCGAACTACGTCCGCATGCTGCTCGAGCGGGGCGAGGACGAGGTGCTGAACCTCGATGCCCTGACCTACGCCGGCAATCTCGAGAACCTCGCCGAGGTCGAGGACTCGCCCGCGTACTCGTTCGTCAAGGCCGACATCCGCGATGCGGAGCGGATCCAGGCGATCTTCGAGCAGCACCGGCCGGAGGTGGTAGTGCACTTCGCCGCCGAGAGCCACGTGGACCGATCGGTGCTGGACGCGACCGAGTTCGTGCAGACCAACGTCGTCGGCACCCAGGTCCTGCTCGACGCGGCGCGGCGCACCGGCGTGACCCGCTTCGTCCACGTCAGCACCGACGAGGTCTACGGCAGCCTGGGCGACACCGGTCTGTTCACCGAGGACTCGCCGCTGCAGCCGAACTCGCCCTACTCGGCGAGCAAGACCGGCAGCGACCTGCTGGTGCGGGCCGCCTACCACACCCACGGCTTCGACACCGTGATCACGCGCTGTTCGAACAACTACGGGCCGTATCAATTCCCCGAGAAGCTCATCCCGCTGATGATCGCCAACGCGCTGGAGGGCAAGAAGCTGCCCGTCTACGGCGACGGCAAGAACGTCCGCGACTGGATCCACGTCCGCGACCACTGCGAGGGCGTGGACGTGGTGCGGCGCCGCGGCCAGGCCGGCGAGGTCTACAACCTGGGCGGCAACTCCGAGCGGCAGAACCTGCAGGTGGTCCGCGGCATCCTGGAGCTGGCCGGCAAGGGTGAGGAGCTGATCGAATACGTCACCGATCGACCCGGCCACGACCGGCGCTACGCGATCGACGCGTCGAAGGTGCAGGCCGAGTTCGGCTGGGAGCCGACGATGACCTTCGAGCAGGGCCTCGAGGAGACCTTCCGCTGGTATGTCGACCACCGGGACTGGTGGGAGCGGGTCCGGTCGGGGGCCTACCAGGACTACTACGCCCGCAACTACGGGGCTCGCCTCGGCGGGTGATTCCCGTCGTGACAGGCTTCGGGCGACGCGTCGGCGGCCGTCGGGGATCCGACGTGGAAGTCGGCCCCGGTCGCGACCGGATCGATCTGGATGGTACGGCCCCGTGCCCATGAGGACGGCGACAGCGCGTTCAGTCGCGGGAACTGCCGACCCGATAGCAGGATGGCGGGCGCGTCCTTTGCATTGGAGAGCGAGCCCCATACGATCACGCGCGATGACCCCCGAGACCCCCGATCCGCGGCGCCGCAGCTGCCAGTCCCGACCTACCCAACGGGCGTGGGGTCGGCACACGGCGGTCGCGGCGTTGCCGAAGTGCCTCGTGCTACTCTGTTGTGCGGTGTTCGGCGCGTGCACCAGCGTCGAGGACGCGAGGATCCGCCAGCTGCTCCACGAGAAGGGTTTCGGGACCCGCGCAGAGGGTGTCGCGACCGCCGAGAACTACGTCGCCGGCGGCGACCTGGTGCAGTTCATCGTCTCGCCGGACCTCTACCAGCAGCCAGGGTATGAACAGCTGTTCCTGCTGGCGCGGCCACAACCAGTGGGACTCGACGGCACGATCTTCGTCCCGTACATCGGGTCGCAGTACGTGCTCGGGCTCACCGAGGCGGCCCTGTCGGACGTGATCAGCGCGCTGCTGGACGGGATCTTCCAGGCCCCGATCCAGCTGCAGGCGCGCATCGTTTCGACCGGCAAGGGCTTCTACATGTTCGGCGAAGTAGAGCGTGCCGCGCGCTACGTGGAGATGGTCAAGGCCGACCTCACGCTGCTCGAGGTGATGGCGCGTGCACCGGTGACCAACCTGGCCAACATGGGGCGGGTCAAGGTCATCAAGCCCGATGCTCAGAACCCGCTCGTCATGGTCGTCAATGTCCGGGAGATGATCGAGACCGGCGTGACCACCTTCAACGTTCGCATCGACGACAACGACATCATCTACATCCCACCGACCTTCCTCGGGCACATCGCACGCTTCGTCGAGAAGCTTCTGCAGCCGATCGGTGCCGTGGTCCGAGCCTCGCTGGGATTCGCGACCTTCCGCCAGACCTACGATTACCTGTTCTACGACGGGTTCTTTCCGGGAGGCCGGAACAACCGGCGCTTCTGAGGCAGCAGGTCGTCCTCTGGGAACCTTCGAACCGGAGTTGCCGTGAGCCAGCAGCAACAGAACCAACTGGAGCTCCCGCCGGTCTCCTTCGCGCGCTACTTCGAACTGCTGAAGCGGCGGCGCTGGCAGGTGCTGCCGATGAGCCTGGTCGGCCTCGTGGTCGGTGCGGTGGTGGCGCTGCTGATCCCTCGCTACTACGTTGCCGATACGCTCCTGAGCTACCGTGGCACGCCGCTGGACCAGGCGTCGCGGACCGACGACGACCCGCTCTACACCAAGGTACGCAATGCCGACCAGGCGTTCCGCGAACTGGTGCCGCGGACCCTCGAGGAACTGAACCGGATCGGCACGGACGAGTCCGACCCGTCGCGGCAGGCGATCATCGACGCGGCGCGCGAGCGGCTCAACGTGCGCGCCTACGAGCAGGGGCGGGACCGCGCCTACTACAACATCAACATCGAGTTCAAGGACGTCGACGGCCAGTTCGCGGCGGACTTCTGCAACACGATGCGGGACCTGTTCGTCGAGTCGATCCGCACCGAACTCGAGGCCGAGGCCAACGTCGAGCTGCGACGGGCCAACGAGGACCTGGGTGGCTTGCAGCAGGCGCGCGACTTCGCCCGCAAGGCCCTGCAGAGCTTCCTCAACCGGCACCCGAGCATCGATCCCTACGATCCCGACTCGCGAGTGAAGCAGGGTAGCACCCTGGCGCAGATGATCGTCGCGGCCGAGAACGAGTTCTTCGCGGTCGAGGCGGAACTCAACGGCAAGCAGGCGCAGATCAAGAAGCTCGACGAGCAGATCAAGCTGCAGCCGCCGGACGAGGAGGTTGCGCAGCCTGTATCGGCGGACTCCGAGTTGGCAAAGCAGGTCCAGCCGTATCTGACCCGACTCCGGATCGTCGAGCGGAAGCTCTCGGAATTCGAGAAGTCGCACCCCGACTACGAACACAACGTGCGACTCAGGGCCCACTATGAGGCGGAGATCGCTCGCATCGCCCCGGACCTCGGAACCGGCGGTGTCCGCCTCGTCAAGCGCGAGAACGAGAAGCGGAAGGCGCTGATCGAGAAGCGCAACGAACTCGAACTGGTCGTCGCCGAGAAGCAGGTCCTCCACGATCGACTGGCGGCCCGCCTCGAGCAGATGCGCGGCAAGTTCGACGAGATCACCAGCGTCTACGCGTCGTACGAGGAGCTGCTCGCCAAGAAGACCGATCGGGATGCGGAATACGCCGAGGCGCGGAAGCAGTTCAACGAGCTCGATGCGGCCTATGCGCGGACCCGGACCGGCCGGCCGCTGGTCACGGTGAACGTCGCCCAGGTGCCACCGGTGCCCACCGAGCCCAATGCGCTGTTCGTCGCGGCGACCGGCTGCATCGTCGGCCTCGGCGCGGCGATCGGCCTGGTGCTGCTGCTCGACTTCCTGCGCTCGACCTTCAAGACCGTCGAGGACGTGTCCTACGGCCTGAAGGTGCCGGTGCTGGGCACGATGGCCTACCTGGAGACCGCCGAGGACCGGATCCGCAACATCCGTCACCGTCGCAGCGTGTCCCTGGTCGCGGCCTCGTTCGTGGTGCTGACGCTGTCGCTGGTGACCGTCTACTACGTCGCCCCGACCCGGCTGCCCTCCGCGGTCCTGCACGCCCTCGACACCCTGCTGGGAGCGTCCACCGCGCGCTGACCGGTCTCCGGGCGGTGCCGAGGGCATACTGCGATGCGCGACCTGATCGTCTTCGCCCTGACGGTCGCGAGCCTGCCGTTCTGCTTCCGGATCCCGTTCTTCGGGCTCCTGATGTTCTCGTGGCTCGCCTACATGCGGCCGCAGGATCTGTGCTGGGGCTTCGCCGCGACGATGCGCCTCAGCCTCTACGTCGGCGTGACGCTGATCGCCGGCTACTTCGCCAACGATGTCGGCCGGCGGCCGTTCATGAAGCCGGACCTGCGGGCCTGGTGCATGATCGCGATCCTGTGCCTGACCTTCCTCAGCACCGCGCTCGCCGAGGTCCAGGATTCGGCGGTGATCTCGGGACTGATCGAGTTCACCAAGATCATCGGCATCGCGCTGCTGGTCACCGGGCAGCTCGACTCGCCGCTCAGGCTCCGGCTGATGCTGTGGACCATCGGCATGTGCCTCGGGTTCTTCGGCTTCAAGGGCGGGCTCTACGGCATGCTCGGCGGCGGCGGCATCGAGCGCGGCCCGGGCGGGATGATGGAGGACAACAACGACTTCGCCCTCGCCCTGGTGATGTCGCTCCCCATCAACTTCTACCTCGGGGTCACCGAGAAGAACCTGCTGCTGAAGAAGTGGGCCTGGCTGACGATGCTGCTGACCTGCGTCACGGTGATCCTGACGCACTCGCGCGGCGGCTACCTGGCGATGGCCTGCGTGTTCCTGCAGTTCGCCTGGCGATCCGGCAAGCTGCTGCAGGCGTCCTTGGTCGGAGCCCTCGCCGTGGTCGCGTTCTTCCAGTTCGCGCCGAAGAGCGTGCTCGACGAGATCGCGACCATCGGCGAGGCGGCAGAGGGCAACCAGGACAAGTCGGTCGACGCGCGCTACAAGGCCTGGGCGATCGGCCTGCGGATGATCCAGCGCGAGCCGATCCTCGGCGTCGGCCACAAGAACTTCCGGCACCACTACGGCCGCCACGCCGCGGTGCTGTTCCCCGGCGAGCATCTCTTCAACCACGTCGCCCACAACTCCTACATCCAGATGTGGGCGGAGACGGGCACCTTCGCGCTGCTCCTGTTCCTGGTGATGCTGTTCTCGGTGATCGGCACCGCGTCACGGCTCCGACGCATCGCCCGGATGCGACCGGACCTCGCCTGGGCGCGGGGCTACGGGAACATGGCGGAGGCCACCACGGTCGGCTACATGGTCGGCGGCTTCTTCCTGAACCGGGCCCACTTCGACCTCGTGTGGCACTGGATGGGGATCGTCACGGCGATGTCGTGGGTCGCGCGGACCGAATGGGCATTCGGCGGTGCGGCCGATCCTGCCGACAAGGTGTCGAAGGCCGAACGGCCGGCGCCGCGCCCGGTCTTCGACCTGGAGCCGGGTCGTGCGCCGCAGGCTTCCCCCGCGTGGGGGACGCCGGGCCTCCCACGGTGGGAGCGCGGCGGAGGTGTGCAGACGTAGCGTTGCGCGCGCCGCCCGGCGGCGGGCGGCGGTGTTCGTATCAGCGATGTGCGGGATAGCCGGAGTCTTCTTCACCGACCGCGCGCGGCCCGCCGACGCGGAGCTGCTCACCCGGATGGCCGACCGGATCCGCCACCGCGGACCCGACGGCTCCGGAGTGCGTGCGCGTCCCGGCTACGGCCTGGCCCATCGTCGCCTGTCGATCATCGACCTCTCGGACGGCGCGCAGCCGATGGGCCACGACGGCGTCTGGGTGACCTTCAACGGCGAGATCTACAACTTCCTCGACCTCCGCGCCGAGCTCGAGGCGCAGGGCTGTGTCTTCACCACCCGCTGCGACACCGAGGTGCTGGTGCACGGCTGGCGGGTCTGGGGCGAGGACCTGCCGCGGCGGCTGCGTGGCATGTTCGCGTTCGCGTTGGTCGACGAGCGCGACCACACCCTGTTCGCCGCCCGTGACCGTCTCGGCAAGAAGCCGTTGCACTACGCCGAGACCGGCGACGGCGCGCTGTGGTTCGCCAGCGAGATCAAGTGCCTGCGAGAGGTGCCGGGCCTCGGGGCCGAGCTCGATCCACAGGCGCTCGGTGAGTTCCTGTGCCTGCGCTACGTGCCCGACCCGCGGACCATCTTCAAGGCGATCCGCAAGCTGCCGCCGGCGTCGTCGCTGACGGTCCGCGACGGGCGGACCAGCATCCGGCGCTACTGGGAGCTGAGCTTCGCCGAGCCGGATCCGCGTGGCGAGGCGGAACTCGCGGAGGCGGTGCTGGCCAAGCTCGACGAGGCGACCCGGATCCGGCTGATGAGCGACGTGCCGCTCGGCGCCTTCCTGTCGGGGGGCATCGACAGCTTCGCGGTGGTCGACGCGATGGCGCGGGTCGGCAACGGCCAGGTCATCGCCTGCACGATGGGTTTCCAGAACGGCGGCGCGCTGGACGAGCGGGTCCACGCCCGCGAGGCGGCGCGGGCGGTGGGCGCGGTGCTGCACGAGGAGGTGATCGGACCCGACGACATGCTCGACCAGTCGTGGTTCGACTTCACCTACGACGAGCCGTTCTCCGACGAGTCGGCGATCCCGACCTACCACGTCAGCCGGCTGGCGCGGCGCCATGTGACGGTCGCGCTGTCGGGGGACGGTGGTGACGAGAGCTTCGCCGGCTACCGGCGGCACCGTTTCGACGTGCTGGAGAACCGGAGCCGCGGCGTGTTGCCTCGCGGGGTGTGGACCGCGCTCGGTGCGCTGTATCCGAAGCTCGACTACCTGCCGCGTTGGATGCGGTTCAAGCGCACCTTCCAGAACATGGCGCGCTCGCCCGGCGAGGCCTATGCCCGCTCGGTGAGCGCGGCGTTGCCGGAGGAGATCCGTCCGCTGCTCCGCGGCGAGTGGGCGGCGGCCGGCGAGGATCCGCTGGCGGTGGTGCGCGAGGCCTACGAGCGCTGCGACGGCGACCATCCGCTGGCGCGCTGTGCGGCAGCCGACTTCGCGACCTACCTGCCCGGCGACATCCTGGTGAAGGTCGACCGCGCCTCGATGGCGGTCTCGCTGGAGGTGCGCGCGCCGTTCCTGGACCACGAGCTGGTCGAACTCGCGGCGCGGGTGCCGGCGTCGCTGAAGCTGCGCGACGGTCAGACCAAGGGCTTCCTGCGGCGGGCGTTCAGGGCACGACTCGGCCAGGGTGCGCTGGAGCGGCCCAAGCAGGGCTTCTCGCCGCCGTCGCAGGCGTGGCTGCGTGGCCCGGTGGGGGACGCGCTGGACGCCGCACTCGAGGGCGCGGCGATCAGCTCGATCGTCGACGCCGGTCGGGTCCGGGAGCTGCTCACCGAGCACCGGGCCGGCCGCCGCAACCACACCACGATCCTGTGGGCCGTCTCGGTGCTGCAGCGCTTCCTGGAGCGGTGGGGGTGAGCGACACGTCCTGCATCCTCACCGTCACCGACCGCTACCCTTCGGCCGCACGGCCCGGCCACGGCCGGCAGATCCACGAGCGCAACCGTCGGCTGGCGCCGTCGGTCGGCGCCCGGCTCGCGGTCTGGGAGTGCGATCCGCGCCGGTCGGTCGAGGAATCCGCGGTGCACGACGACTTCGAGGGCGTGCCGGTCGTCCGGCTCGGGGCCGAGGTGCGTGGGGGACTGTTCGCAGGTCTCCGCGGGCGGCGACGGGCCCGCGAAGACGGGGTGGTGGCAACGGTCCTGGCCGCGGTCGACGCGGCGCGCGCCGAGCACCGCGACGTGCTGCTCGACGTGCATGGCGTGCGACCCTGGGTGCCCAACGTGTTGCGCGCCGCGGCGAGGCTCGGAGTGCCGGCCTGGTCGACGCCGGGCGTGGCGGGCCTGGCGCGGGTCGCCGCCTTGCGAGAGCCGCTGCAGCGCGTCGCCGCGGCGGCGCGGAGCTGGTTGGTCGACAGTGCGGCATGCGGGGCCCGTCTCCAGCTCGAACTCGGTGTCACCGCCCTGCCGCTGCAGGTGCTCCGCGACGGCGTGGATCTGGAACTGTTCGTGCCAGCCCCCGCGGGCGCGTCGCCGGGATCGTTCCGGGCCGAGCACGGGATCCCGGCCGATGCCGCGCTCTGTGTGGCGTTCGCGCCCGTGACCGAGGCTTCGGGGATCCCGAAGCTCGCCGCGGCTCTGCGCGACCTGCCGACGGCCGTGCATCTCGCAGTCGCCGGGGTCGGGGAGGCGTCGGGTCGGATGCGCTCGCTGGCGCCACCCGGTCGAGTCCACGAGGTCGGTGACCTGGTGCCCGAGGCCCGGGCCTGGCTGTTCCAGGCCGCGGATCTGACCGTGCTCCCGGGGGTGCTCGCGCCGACGGTACCGGCCTTCGCGGAGTCGCTGGCGGCGGGGGTCCGGGTGCTGGCGACGCCGACCGCCGGCGATCCGGCGCTGCTGGCCAACCCCGGCCTGGGGGCGCTGGTGCGCGACGGGGACCGTCGTGCGCTCGGTCGGGAGATCCTCCGGCTGCTCCGCACGCCCAGCGATCCGCAACGGATTCGTGGTTTCGCTCAGAGGTTCTCCTGGGACGATCCGATCGGGAAACTGGCGGACTCGTTCCGCGACGCGCTGCAGTGAAGAGGCCGCTCCGCATCCTGTACCACCATCGCATCCGCTCGGACGACGGGCAGGCGGTGCACGTCCGTGAGCTGATCCGCGGGCTGCGCGGGGCGGGCCACGAGGTGCTGGAATGTGCCCTGGTGCCGAAGTCGGACCCTGACCCGGTGGAGACCGCGGCGGAAGGGGTTCCCGCCGTGGCGGCGCCGGGGAGCGACGGCGGTTCGGGGGCAGGCCTCTGGCAGCGCCTCCAGCTCCCACGACGCGCGGTGGAGCTGATGGAGATCGTCTACGGCCGGACCGCTGCTCGCCGTCTCGCCGCGCGGGCAGCCGCGTTCCGACCCGATGTCGTCTACGAGCGGCATGCGCTGCACTGTGCGGCCGGGTTGACGCTCGCGCGGCGGCTGGGCGTGCCGCTGCTCCTCGAGGTCAACGCGCCGCTGTGCGACGAGGTCGAACGGTTCGGGCAGCTGCGTTTCCCGCGCCTCGCGCGGCGCAACGAGCGGCGGGTGCTCGGCGGCGCGGACCGGGTGCTGGCGGTGTCGGGTGCCTTGAAGGAGATGCTGGTGCCCTGTGGGGCGTCGGCAGAGCGCACCGTGGTGATCCCCAATGGGGTCGATCCTGGCCGCTTCGACGCGGCCGCCCGTTCGCGGGGTGCGGCGCTGCGGGCCCAGCTCGGCCTCGGGGATCCGGCGCAGTTCGTGCTCGGCTTCGTCGGCTACATGCGGCCTTGGAACCGCGTCGACCTCGCGGTCGAGGCGATGACCAAGCCCGGCCTGGAGGCGGTTCGATTGCTATTGGTCGGTGAGGGGCCTGCATTGCCGGACGTGGTGGAACAGGCCGAGCGGTGCGGGGTCCGCGACCGGGTCGTCACGGTCGGTGCGGTGTCGCCCGGCGAGGTGCCGGGACTCGTCACGGCGTTCGACGCGGCGCTGATCCCGGCGCTCAATGGATACGCGTCGCCGCTGAAGCTGTTCGACTACCTCGCGGCCGCAGTACCCACGCTCGGACCCGACCAACCGAACCTCGCCGAACTCCTCCAGGACGGTCGCAACGGTCTCCTGTTCGAGGTCGACGACGTCGAGTCGTTGGCGAGCCGGTTGCGATCGCTGGTCGGCGACCGGGACGGCGCCAGGCGACTCGGGGAAGCCGGTCGGCGCTGGCTGGTCGAGGGCGATTGGACCTGGAGTGGCGCGGCGCGACGGGTCGAACGGGTCGCGCGGGAGGTGCTGGCGGAACGGAATGGCTCGATCGCACCGGACGCCACCGCGGAGGCCCGGCGATGAAGTCTCTGTGGATCGTGGTGCCGTTGGTGATCGCCTACCTCGGCACCTTCCGTTGGATGTGGGAGTCCTGGTGGTTCGAGGGCTCCTACTACGCACACGCGCCGATCGTGGTGGCGCTGGGACTGTTCCTGGCCTGGTCTGGTCGGGACCGCTGGACCAGGCGTCCGGCGGTCGTAGACGGGCGCGGTTGGCTGCTGCTCGGACCGGGGCTTCTCGCTCATGCCACGGGAGGTGCCCTGACCATCGATTCGCTGTCGGGCGCCAGCCTGGTGCTCTCGACCGCCGGCGCGGTGTGGCTCCTCGGGGGCTTCGGCCGGCTCTGGGATTGCCTGCCGCTGATCGCCCTGTTGGCCCTGGTGATTCCGATGCCGCTGTTCGTCAGCAGCCGGTTGGTGGTCGAACTCAAGGAGTTCGCGGTGCACGGCGGGCTCGGTCTCGCACAGGCGTTCGGCTTCGACGGCGTCCGGTCGGGCGCGGCGATCACCGTGCCCGGGGAGGACGACGTGCTGGTGGTCGCCGAGGCCTGCAGCGGTCTGCGCTCGCTGGTCGCGCTCGTGACTCTCGGCTTCTGCCTGGCGTTCTTCGCCGGATCCCAGCGCGGCGCCCGGCGCTGGGCTGTGTTCGCTGTGGCGGGACCGGTGGCGGTGCTGACCAACCTCGTTCGGATCGCGGTCCTGTGCGGCGTCGCACGCGCCTTCGGCGTCGGCTTCGCGAGCGGTTTCGGCCACGATCTGGTGAATGCATTGGTCTGGATCCTCGACCTCGGGATCCTGCTGTCGGTCGATCGGATCTGGACCCGGCTGTCCCGGTCGGAGGCTCGCGGATGAACCGCAAGGCACTGCTGAAGCACGCGCTCCCGCTGTGGATCCTGGCGCCGTGGCTGCTCTACCTGTCGGCATTCCCGCCTCACGTCGAGTCGCGCGACCGCGCCCGGTTCCTGCCGCAGCAGATCGGACGCTTCCACTACTTCACCGACCACCTGCTGACCCCCGCCCAGCGAACGATGCTCGGCACCGACGACGCGCGGCAGCTGGTGTACCGTGCCGGACCCGACGAGGCCATCTTCCTGACCACGGTGTTCCACGACGCGAACTGGAAGGCCGTCCACCCACCGCACCTGTGCCTGCGCGGCTCCGACATGACCTTCGGGGCCGACACGATCGAGGACATCAGCCTGTCGGACGGTGCCGTCGGTACGATCGGTCACCTGGAGCTGATCCGCCTCGGCACGGGCCAGCCCTACATCAGTCTGTTCGCGTTCGTCGCTCCGCCCGACCTGTTGACCGGCAGCTACTGGACGTTCTTCTTCCACCACCTCCCGCGCGCCCTGCTCCGGCGCAGCGCCTCGGGCTGCCTGGTGCGGATCGACGCCGACGTGCGCGACGGGGATCCGGTCGAGGCCCTGGCGCGTTGCCGCGAGTTCGCGCAGCTGGTGCTGCCGCGGCTGCGTCGGATCGTCGCGACCCGCTGACCTGTTCCTGGCGTCATGAGCGAAGCGCTGCATTCCCTGTCGGTCGACGTCGAGGACTACTTCCAGGTCCTGAACCTCGTCGACCATGTCGACCGCGCCGACTGGGACCGCCTCGAGCTGCGCTGTGGCGACAGCACCCGGCGCCTGTTGGAGCTGTTCGACCGTCGTGGCGCGAAGGCGACGTTCTTCTTCCTCGGCTGGATCGCCGAGCGGCTTCCCGAACTGGTGGAGGAGGTCGCGGCGGCCGGCCACGAGATCGGCAGCCACGGCTACGACCACCGGGTGTTGCACGATCTCGGCGAGGACGGCTTCCGCGAGGACCTGCGCCGGACCACCGCGATCCTCGAGGGGATCACCGGCCAGCGGCCGCGCGCCTTCCGGGCCTGCACGTGGTCGGTCACCAGGCGAACGCCCTGGGCGCCGGCCGTCCTGCTGGAGCAGGGGTTCGAGTTGGACAGCTCGATCCAGCCGGTGCACCACCCGGACTACGGGGTGCCCGGCGCACCCGACACGCCGTACCGTCTGGAGCTGCGCGACGGCCGCACGCTGGCCGAGTACCCGCCACTCACCTGGCGGGTTCTGGGACGCCGGGTGCCGGTCGGCGGTGGGGGCTATCTCCGGCTGTTCCCGCTGTGGATGTTCCGGAGGGCGCTCGACCAGTGGCAGGCGGCCGGTCTGCCCGGTTGTCTCTACCTGCACCCGTGGGAGGTCGATCCCGAGCAGCCCCGCTTCGCGGTCGGCGGTCTACGGGGGTTCCGCCATTACGTGAACCTGGGCCGGATGCTCGGCAAGCTCGATGCCTTGCTGCGCGAGCGCCGGTTCGTCGGCATGAGCGAGGCACTCGCGGGTCGCGAGCTGCCGCTCCGGCGGTTGGCCGAGGTCGGGTGAACTCCGGGCGCGCTCCGTCTGGCGGGCCCGATCGGATCCCCCTGGTCAGCGCAACTGCCGCACGAAGTGCCGCGCGTTGGCGGCCAAGGGACTGTCGGGATACTGCGACAGCAGCGCTTCCAGCGCCGCGGTCGCTCCGTCGGCGTCGCCCTGGCGGAGTCGGGCGAGGCCGAGGAAGTAGAGCTGACGGCCGTCGGGCCTGGGCGCGGCCTCGGCGAGCAGGCGAGCGGCTTCCTCGTGCTCGGCACGGCGCACCGCGAGCAGTCCGGCGGTGAGCTTGCCGTCGGGGCTGGAGCGGACGTCTTCGTCGAGCTGCTCGTGGACGGTCTGGTAGTCCCGGTCGGTCGACATGCCATCGAACGCCGCGAACTCGACCACGCGCAGTGTGACCGCATGGGTCGGCACGTAGTCGTAGGTCCAGCGCAGGCCCTCGAGAGCCTGGTCCGAGTCGCCGTCGAGGGCCAACCACCTGGCGCGCAGGATCCACAGCTCGAGCATGCTGGCATCGAGGCGCAGCAGGCTCTCGCACACCTCCAGGGCGTGGGTGCGGCCGGCGATCTCCTCGAGGCGCAGCAGGGTCTGCTCGACCATCTTCACGTAGCGATCCTCGCCGCTGCGGACCAGCGCGATGTGTTCCAGCAGGATGTCGCGGATCCGGGCGACCCGCTCCGGTTCCGCCCGAGGATCGAGCGGTCCGTTGTCTGCGAGGTCCCGGTCGACCAGGAAGTTCGCGATGATGCCGAACGTCGCTTCGTCGCGTCGGATCTTGCGGGCCTTGGTGACCGCGCGCCGGATGAGTTCCGGATCCTGGGTGCGCTGGATCTCGGAGGAGACCAGCGAGAAGTACACCGCGAGGAAGCGCTGGCGTTCGGATCGGTCGATCCGCGGCTCCAGGACTTCGGCAAGCTGGATCGCGAGGTCGAGCCGACCGATCCTGGCGAGGAAGTCGACGTGGTCGAGGCTCGCGCCGGAGTCGATCGGGTGCGAGAGCCACAGCGTGGACAGGCTCTCCAGCGCCGTGCTCTCTTTGCCGAGCGCCTGCACGAGCTGGGCGGCCTGGCGGCGGGTCGCGAGCGCCATCATGTCCGGCGTGGCGAGGCGGTTCTGAAGCAGCTCGTCGCGGGTGAGCTGGCCGATCAGCGGTGTGTTGTCCTGCGCGGGGTCGATGCCGGCTGCTTCGAGGGTGCGGATCGCCTCGTCGTAGGCGGGCAGCATCAGCGGGTACTCCGTGATGACTCGGGTCAGCAGGTCGACGCATTGCTTCGGCGCGCCATGGGCCGCCAGTGCGCGGGCCTTGAGGATCAGCGCGTACGGATGGTCCGCGGACGCCTTGCAGAGGGCGTCCGCGCGCAGGACCGCGAACCGGGCGAAGCCGGGATCGCCGAGGAAGGTCAGGGTGTCAAGGACCAGCACGCCGTGCGTCTTGGCCAGATCGAGGAGCTTGGGGTCCGGGGGGCCGAGCTTCTCGGGGTCCAACAACGCGGCGATCAGGCCGACTGGAGCATCGAACGGCGCCATCGCGCGGCGGCTCTTGACCCAGCGCAGCGCCGCGTCCCGGGCTCCGAAGCGGATCGCCAGGCAGGCGCTGGTCAGATCGACGACGTCGCGGCTGACCCAGGATGCGCTCGCGGCTTCTTCGTGGCCGAGTGCCAGCTGCAGCAGGGTCAGCTCTCGGTTGGCGGTGGCGCTGTCGTCGAACGACACCGCGGCCACCAGGTAGTCCACTGCACGGTCGTACTTGCCGAGTTCCCTGGCGAGCTGACCACCGAGCAGGAAGTGCTGGCCGCTGCGTTGGTCCTTGTGCGACTGATGGGTGAGTACGTTCTCCATCAGCAGGTAGGCCTCCTTCGGACGGTCGACGGCGCGTAGCCGCTGCGCGAGTTCGACGAGGGCCTCGGTCCGACCCTCGTTCTGCTCGGGGGCCTGCTCCAGGAAGAAGCGGATCTTGTAGGGATCGTCCTCGGTCGCGGCGGTCAGCACCAAGAGCCGGTTGAAGGCCTCGCGGAACTGCTCGGGAGCGACGTTGATCGTCAGGTCTGCGGCGCGCTGCAGGGTCTGCTTGGCGGCCTGGCGATCGCCGCTGGCCTCGTGGACGTCGGCAACCGACAGCAAGGCTTCCGGGTCGTCTGCGAAGCGTTCCTCGATCGCGGCGGCGAGTGGGCGGGCGACCGAGAGGTCCTGTCGATTCATCGCCTTGTCGAGCAGCGCCGCGGCGATGTCGCCGTCGACCTCGCCGGCGATCAGCAGATCGGGTATCAGGTCGTCGATCGGTCGGCCGAGGATCTCACGCGCGCGGCGCAAGTCACGGAGCGCGGTCACGTCGCCGGGGGAGTAGGACAGGGTCGCCTCGGCGGCCTGTTGGGCGATCTCCGGTCGGCCGGCCGCGAACGCGGCCCGAGCTTGCACCTCGCGCGGCCAGCGGGCCCAGTTGTAGACCTCGGACGCGCGCTGGGCGGCGGCGATCGCGATGTCGTACTCCTTGCGCTCGAGTGCCAGCTCGGCGAGCGGCAGCAGCATCGGGTCCTGGATATCCGAGGGGATGCCGTCATCGAGCGTGATGCAGCGGCGGAGCTGGGCCTCGGCGCCGCGATTGATCTTCCCCAGCTTGGCCTCGAGAGCTTCGGCCCACAGCCGGAGCACCGCTTCGTCGTACTGTGCGATGCGCCGCGCGTTGCGCAATTCGATCAGCGCACCCTCCGGGTCGTCTCCGGCGATCTGGAACCGCGACCGTTCGACGATCGGCGTCGGGTCGTTCGGATCGAGGGCCTGTAGTTCGCGAAGTGTCCGTTCGAAGAATCGATCGGCGCGATCGGCCGAGCGCGCGAGGTTGATTCGGGTCCGGAGCGCGGTCAGACGGTTCTCCACCACGTCCTCGGTCTGGACCAGTCGTCGGGTCTCGCGGTCGTACACGCCGAGCAGCTGGATCGCCTTGGGAAGCTGCTCGGTGCGGGCGGCGGCGAGAGCCTCGATCCAGTACGACTCGGGCGCGAGGTCGAGCCCGGCACCGGTCATCTGCTCGACCTCGGTCACGAGTGTCTGCAGTCCGGGACCGTCCTTCAGGGTGTCGAGGGAGCGTGCCTGTGCGAGGAGGAGGTGGCGGATCCGTCGGTCCAGCCGGCCTTCGTCGAGTGCCGTACGCCACGTCTCGCCGGGCAGCACGCGAGCACGCAGGTCGAGTACCGCGCGGTCACGGCCGGCTTCGAGGTGCAGCTGGGCCAGATCGTTGGCGGCATCGAGGCGGAACAGATGGTCGAAGCGGTGCAGGTACAGCTCGCCGAGCCAGGCCCGGTCATCGTTGCGGCCGGCCTGTCGCATCGCGTACGCGAGCCCGTGGTAGGCGGCGACGGGTTCGCCGTCGGATTCGAGCGCTTTGGCGAAGAACGTCTGGGCCCGCTTGATGAACTGGCGGACCGTGTCCATCGGCTCGTTGAACTCGCCCGTGGCGTAGCGATCCGGGCTCACCTCGCGGATGATCGCTTCGAAGCGGTGCAGGGCGCGCTCGGTCGCCGGGTCCTTGTCGGAGCCATAGAGCCAGTGCCGAAGAGCGGCGAAGGCCTGCTCTGCCGACTCGTGGTCGAGTAGGAGGTTCAGTTCGCCGACCAGATTGCGAACCAGGGCCTGGTAGTGGGCCTGGCAGGATTCGCCAGCGAGTTCCAGCATCGCGGGGTCGTCGGGGTGACCGCGGAGCCACTCGCTGGCCAGGGCGAGCGCCGCCTCGGGCCGTTCGCCGACGATCGTCCAGCGAACCTCGGAGCGGGCCAGGTCCGGGTCGTCGGGACGGAACTCTCGCAACGTGGCGAGATCCCGGAGCGCCGGTTCCAGGTTGCCTGCTTTCAGGTAGGCGCGGTAGCGGAGGGCGACCAGGCGCTCGCGGAGTTCCTCGTCTCCGGAGTTCCGCAGCGCGCTCTCGGCGATGTCGAGCCAGCGGATCGCTTTCGAGGCATTCCCGGCCTCGAACTCGGCCCGGGCATCTTCGATCGTCGACTCGGGGCCGGAGAAGCCGAGCAGTGCGTAGCCCAGCGTGATCGACAGCACGACGAATGTCGAGGCCAGGAACAGCACCAGGGTGCGACGCATCATGAGTGGCGGAATGCTAACCGATGGGCGCGGCGACGAGGGGACTCGTCGGGCTCAGTCGATCCCGAGCTTGCGCATCTTGTGGAACAGGGTGCTGCGGTTGATGCCGAGGGAGTCGGCGGTCCGCTGCCGGTTGCCGTCGAAGTGCTCGAGGGCGCGCTCGATGAGCAGTCGTTCGGGACCCTCGAGGGCCTCGCGGAGCGGGAGCAGGTGGGCGTCGGCGGACAACCCCAGGTCGCCGAGCAAGGACTGGGGCGAGGGGGAGGAGCGGGACGGGCCGAGCGATGGGACAGCGAACTCGTGCGGGAGATCGGCGACTCCGATCCGCTCCGATTCGCACAGGACGACGGCCCGTTCGATGACGTTCTCCAGCTGGCGCACGTTGCCCGGCCACGCCGCAGCGGACAGCAGCTGCATCGCCTCGCGTGAGAAGCCTCGGACCGGCTTGCCGGTCTCGGCGCGGAATCGCTCCAGGAAATGCTCGGCCAACGGCGGAACGTCGTCCGGTCGCTCGCGCAGCGGTGGCACCTCCAGGGCGACCACGTGGATCCGGTAATACAGATCCTCGCGGAATCGGCCCTCCCGGACCTCGGTCGCGAGGTCCAGATTGGTCGCCAGGACGACCCGGACGTCGACCTCGATCCGCTCGCTGTCACCCACCCGCTCGACGACCCGGTCCTGGAGCACGCGAAGCAGCTTCACCTGCAGCCCGGGAGACGCGGTACCGATCTCGTCGAGGAAGATCGTGCCACGGTGGGCGGCCTCGAACTTGCCGGGTCGGTCTTTCACCGCGCCGGTGAAAGCTCCCCGGACATGGCCGAAGAGTTCGGACTCGAGCAGGTTCTCCGGCATCGCTCCGCAGTTCACCTCCACGAACGGACGGTCCGCGCGGTCGGAGGCCGTGTGCAGGGATCGAGCGAGCATCGTCTTGCCGGTCCCGGACTCACCGGTGAGCAGCACCGTGGTGCGGGTCTCGGCGACCGCGGCCACGGTCTTGAGGATGCGCTGCATCCGCGGATCGACGCTCGCCACGCTGCCGAGCTTCACACGGTCGTCGAGAGCCTTGCGCAGGTCACGGTTCTCGCGGACCAGGGCGCCGTGGTCGACCGCGCGGTCGATGATCAGTTCGATCTGTTCGGGCGTGAACGGCTTGGCGAGGAAGTCCGTGGCGCCGCGGCGGACGGCGTCCACCGCGTCCTCGATGCTGCCGAACGCCGCCAGCAGGACCACGGGCGGCGAGCCAGAGGACTGGACGAGGGTGGGCAAGAGGGCTGCGGCATCGAAGCCGGGCAGATCCTGGTCCACCAGCGCGAGGTCCCAGTCGTGGTCCTGCAGCTGTTGGAGCAGGTCGTCGAGTCCGGTCACCGTGACGACCCGTGAGGCCCGGTCTCGAACGGCCACCTCGACGGTCTGGACGGTGGCGGCGTCGGAGTCGGCGATCAGGATGCGAGCCATGGCAGAGGGCGGTCGGAGGCCCTTCTCGTCATCGGCCGGCGCGGTGTCGCCGGTTGACGACCTCGAGGCTCTCCTGACCGCCAGGGCCACGGAATCCGCATCCGGCGGTCGCTCGCACGGGTGGGCCGCGCGCGCCGGCGCGTCACGGCTCGGCCCGGCCGGCGGCCGGTGGCGTCGGATCGCACGGCAGTGCCAAGTCGAGGGTCAGAACCTGGTCTGCGGTGCGTCTCGCGGTCGCGGCTCCGCCGTGGGCGTGGACCACGGTCTGCACCAGGAACAGGTTGAGGCCGTGGGCGGTGCCACGTAGCGCGCTCTTCAGGTGGTAGGGATCGAAGGCCCGGGGGAGCTGCCATTCCTCGAAGTCGAGGCCCGAGATCTCGGTGCGGACGACGACGCTCGCATCACCGTCCAGGATCGAGACGCGAACCGCGCTGGCGACCCGTGACAGCTCCACGCCGATCTCGAACAGGTAGCGCAGCGCCGCCTCCAGGAGCCGGCCGTCGCAGGGCAGCATCCGTTGTGGGACGGACTCGGGGATCAGTGCACGGACCGCGGCCGATCCCTCGTCGTGGATCCGCTGCAGGATCTCGGACAGGGGTTGCGAGGGCAGCGGTTGGTGGAGCGAGTGCGCCCGGCTCATGACCCGGATCTTCGACATCGTGGTCGCGATCCGATCGAGACCACGACGCACCGCGGAGATCTGCTCCAGCTTGTCGGCGTCTCGAGAGGGATCGCAGAGCGACTCGAGCAACTGCACGTGCCCGGTGAGGAACAGCAGCGGGTTGTTGATCTCGTCGGAGATGCCGCGGGTCAGGTCGATCAGCGCCTCCTGGGTGATCTGGTCCGACCGGTCGGCCCCCGGTCCGCGGTCCAGGGCTTCGCGCAGTTCCGTCGCTGACGCCGGGGCGGCGATCGCGCGGCCGTCGACGCGGCTCGCCAGTCGTTCGGCCTCGGAGAGATTGGCCTCGGCGACCTCGAAGGCGAGGCGGGGCGCGCGCAGACCGTGGCGCAGGACCCGGAAGGCGCCGATCAGCTCCGCGTCGACCCGGTCGACGGCGCACACCACGGCATCGGGCTCGAACTCGCGGATCCGGTCGAAGTCCTCGACCACGTCGCCGAAGACCTCGCAGCGGGCTTTCGGTAGCGCTGCTTCGATGCGTGCCCGCAACCCACGGTCGGCGTGGTCGACGATGGCGATGCGGCTTACGGACGACATGGGGGAGGCTACCCCTTCGCGGGGCGTGGTGGGGAGGTTACGGGTTCCGGTCCGATCTCCGGAACGCTGGATTCCGGAGCGAAGTCGGGGGCCCGTTCCGTTCGATACAAGCCAGCGGATGGCATGTGCTCCGACCTGGAACGCTCCATGCGGTGCGACGGATCCGGGCACCTCGTCCACGCGACGGGGAAATCGGATCCCGGGGTGCTACAGTCCGAGCGACACGTCAGGATGAATCGACCCGGGACCAGTGCGAGTGGTGACACCGAGCGCATCCGCGGCGCAGCTCAGAGGGGTGATCGGTCGTCAGGGGGAACCGCTCCTGGATCGGAGTCGGGTCGGTCTGGCCCGCCTGGGGACGGTTCGGCGGTCACCCGGAGCGCGCGCGCGATGCCCGAGGTGAGCGTCGTCATCCCGTTGTTCAACGAGGTCGACAACGTCCGCGCGTTGCACGCCTCGTTGAGCTACGCGCTCGAGTCGATGAGGCGGCCCTACGAGATCGTCCTGGTCGATGACGGTTCGACCGACGGGACCCGCCGCATCCTTCGGTCGCTGGTCCGGCAGGACCCGAATCTGCGGGTGGTGTTGTTCCGGCGGAACTGCGGGCAGACGCCGGCGATGGCCGCCGGCTTCGACCACGCCCGCGGCAGCATCGTCGTCACCATGGACGGCGACCTGCAGAACGACCCCACCGACATCCCACGCCTCGTCGAGGAGCTCGAGCGCGGCTACGACATCGTTTGCGGCTGGCGGCGACATCGGAAGGATGCCATGGCGACGCGGCTGATCCCGTCCATGCTCGCCAATGCACTGATCCGGCGGACCACCGGTGTGCCGATCCACGACACCGGCTGCTCGCTGAAGGTCTACCGGGCCTGGGTGGTCCGGAGCCTGACCCTCTATTCCGACATGCACCGATTCATCGCCGCGCTGGGAGCCGGCCTCGGTGCGCGGATCTCCGAGTTGGTGGTCCGCCACCACCCGCGACGCTTCGGCCGCTCGAAATACGGCCTGAGCCGGATCTTCCGGGTCGTCATCGACCTGGTCGTGATCAAGATGCTGATCCAGTTCGCGGCCCACCCGATCCGATGGTTCGGGATCCTGGCGCTGCCGTTGTTCCTGGCCTTCCCGCTGCTCCTGGTGCTCGGCTTCGTGCAGTCCGACGAGACCGGTTGGAGCCTCGCTCCCAACTACGACATCGTCTACATGTCCGGAGCCGCGGTCGCCGCGCTGTTCGCATTCAACGTGTTCCTGCTGGGGTTCCTCGCGGAGCTCCAGCTCAAGGCGTCCCGGTTCTTCCGGCGCCGGACCACCGTCGCCGCCACGGAGGCCGTGCATTGAACCCCGAAGTCAGCGATTCCGCGGTGGCAGGACGTCCCGACGATGCCGGACCGGAACCGGGCGCCCAGCCGCCCGGCGATTCCGCGGGTGAGCCCGTGGGGTCCGGAATCGACGCGGGTGGTGACGCGGGAGCGGGGGGCTCCGTCGATCCCGACACCCTCCGTGCCAGCAACGCGTTCGTCTCCGTCGTCATCCCGGTCAGCAACCCGCAGCTCGACGTCGAGGCACTGGTCGACGGCTACAGCCGGCCGCTGCTGGAGGCCGGTCTCGCCTACGAACTGATCTTCGTGCTCGACGGCGTGCACGGCCGCGTTCCGAAGGATCTGCAGGAGCTGCACGATCCGCACGTGAAGATGGTTCACCTGCAGGGCGACGGACTCGGGGAGTCGATCGCGCTGTCGGCGGGGGCGGCACGGGCCCGGGGACGGTTCATCATCCAGGTCCCGCCCTACCTGCAGATCGAGCCGGTGGAGATCGTCAAGGTCGTCCAGACCTTGGAGACCGGTGCCGACTTCGTCGCGACCTGGCGCCATCCACGCGTCGATCCGTGGCTGAACCGGCTGCAGTCGCGGCTGTTCAACTGGATGCTCCGGGTGGTCATGGGAGTGCGCTTCCACGACCTGAACTCGAGCGTCCGCGGCATGCGCCGCGAGGTCCTCGAAGAGGTCAACGTCTACGGCGAGATGTTCCGGTTCCTGCCGGTGCTCGCCCAGCGCCAGGGCTTCGACGTGGTCGAGGTGAAGGTCCGGCACCGCGAGGAGCAGGGGACCTTCGCGTTCTATGGCATCGGCGTCTACGTGCGCCGGGTCCTCGACATCCTCGCGATCAGCTTCCTGACCCGGTTCACCCAGAAGCCGCTGCGCTTCTTCGGGATCCTCGGGGTCGTCGCGATCCTGCTCGGGATCGCGATCAGCGTGAACCCGCTCTACAACAAGGTATTCCTCGGCGACAGCCTGTCGGACCGGCCGATCTTCGTGCTCGGGTCGATCCTGGTCGCCTTCGGCGTGCAGCTGATCGGCTTCGGGCTGGTCGGTGAGATCATCATCTTCACCCAGGCCTCCCACCTCCGAGACTACAAGATCGAGGAGGTCCTCGAGGGCGGGGAGCCGGACGCCGACGGGGCGCAACCCGTGCCCGAGGACGTCGAACACGGTGGGACGGAGGGCGACGGTCCGGCGCCTGCTGCGGTGGCTGCCGCATCCGCGCCCAACCTGCGGATCCGCGAGCTGCTGCCCGGCGAGGACGCCCGTTGGGACGCTTTCGTCCAGGAACACCGGCACGGTTCGTTCTTCCACCTCACCGGTTGGCGCCGCGTCGTCGAGGAGACCTTCCACCACGAGCCGACCTACCTGGTCGCCGAGGTCGGTCGCGCGTGGCGTGGCGTCCTGCCGGTGTTCTGGGTCAAGAGCCCGTTCGTCGGCAAGCAGCTGATCTCGTTGCCCTACGGCGTCTACGGCGGGGTGCTCGCGGCCGACGACTCGGTGCGCGACGCGCTGCTCGCCCATGCCGGCGAGGTCGGCAAGCGCTACGGCGTGGGCTACCTGGAGCTGCGTCACTTCCAGCCGCGCGGTGGCGATCGGATCAGCTACGACCTGTACGTCACCTTCCGGAAGGAGCTGCCGGCGCAGGTCGAGGACGTGATGGCCGGCATCCCCAAGAAGGCCCGCGCCGAGGTCCGTCGGGCGATGAACAAGTTCGAGCTCACCTTCGAGGAGATCGACGACGTCGCGCTGTTCTACAACCTGTTCGCCGAGGAGAAGCGCCGGCTCGGCACTCCGTCGTTGCCGCTGCGCTGGTTCCAGGGCCTGCGCGACGAGTTCGGCAGCCGGATCGTGCTGCACGCGGTCAAGGATCCCGAGGGCAAGACCCTCTGCTCGGTGATGAGCTTCCTCTACGGCGACGAGGTGTATGCCTACTACTCCGGGTCGGCGAGCGACAGCCGCGGCAAGGGCGTCAGCGACTTCGTCTACTGCAAGATCATGGAGTGGGCGGTCGAGCGCGGCTTCCGGTTGTTCGACTTCGGCCGCTCACGGCGCGACACCGGTGCGGCGAAGTTCAAACAGAACATGGGCTTCGAGCCCCAGCCGCTGAACTACGAGTTCGTGTTGCTCGGCGAGGACGCCAAGCTGCCGGAGTTCCACCCATCGAACCCGAAGCTCGAGCGCCCGCGGCGGATCTGGTCGAAGTTGCCGCGCTTCGTCACCGGCCCGGTCGGTGGGCGACTGTCGCGCTACCTGCCGTAGCGCGCGCGGGAGACACGGTCGCGCTACCTGCCGTAGCGCGCGCGGGAGACACGGTCGCGCTACCTGCCGTAGCGCTTCGAGCCTGCGACCGCGGTCTTCAACCGAACCGCGGGTCGGGTCGGTACTCCAGGACCGGGTCCTGCTTCGGACCGGGTGTCGCTTCGATGCGAAGCTCAGTGAGGTCCGCGACCAGCGCCCCGCAGCGGACCTTCGACCAGATCTTGGCTCCACAGATCAACGGGTCTTCGGTGGCGGGTTCGTGGGCGCCGATCTCTTGCCACGCCGAGTTCGCGTCCGGTCCACGGAACCAGGCCGAGATCCGCCGGCCCTCGCGTCGGAGCCGGAGGAATCCGGTGTCCCGCGCGCCGCCTTCGAGCGCGGTGCGGCCGGTCAGGCCACCTTCGAGGCCCGCCGCGACGGCGCGTTCGTCGGGCTTGTTCGAGGTGGTCATCACCTGCGCGTAGTAGCGCGCGCTGGAGGCCTCGTTCTGCAGGAAGAAGCCCAGGCACGCCGAGTCCGGTCCCGGCTCCCAGGCCAGGATCGTGTAGCGGATGGTGATCTCCAGGTCGCCGACCAGGCGGGTGGGCAGGTAGAAGCCCGAGGAGGTGATCGGGCCGATGTCGCCTCCGTCGAACGCGATGCGCACGCCCTCGCGATCGGGGCTGGGCTCGATCGAGACGTCGGCCGGCTTCGGGTAGCGGTAGCGGCACAGCTCCCGCTCGCGCACCACCGAAGGTGCGTCGCCGGCGGCACCGAAGCACCAGGGCAGCCCGCCGCTCAGCCACGAGTTGTGTTCGATCAACAGGCACCGGATGCGTGCGGTCGCCGCGGCCAGGATCCCTGCGGCGCGGCGCGCGGTGTCCGGGTCGGGACCGATCAGCAGGTCGGCGTCGGCGTCGAGTCCGCGGGCCGCGAGCTCCAGCTGGAAGTGGTGCGCCATCAGCGAGGCCTCGGCGTTCTCCTGGCCGGCGAACACCAGGGCCGGCAGCGCATCGGGGCCGAGCCACTCGAGCCGGACGTCGTCGTCGACGGCCTGCCTGAGCAGGCGGTCGCGGAGCACGCGGCCGGCGACGGCGCAGTGCGCGGCGACCGGAGCGGCGAGCAGTGTCTCCAGGCAGGCCAGCGCGACCGCGCGGGTCGCTGGCGCGGGCTCAGCGGCTTCGACCGCATCGAGGGCTGGACCGTCATGGACCAGCGCGGCGAACGGCAGACCCATCGCGACCGAGGCGCCGAGCAGCGCGGCGGCGGGTCGCACCCCCGGTGGCAGTCCGGCGCGGACCGTGCGCGCGGCGATCCGGAACGCCGTGCGCCGTTCGTCTGCGGCGACCGGGATGCGCGCGGCGCGCAGTGCCCACAGCAGGCCCTGCAACCGGTCGTCGGTCTGCGGATCGCCGCGCAGTTCGACCAGCACGCAGCCGATCGGGTGTTCGCGGTCGGGCAACCGCTCGGCCAGCTGGTCGGGACTGAGGGGTTCGAAGCCCGGGACGGCGGGAGACGTGCCGGGTCCGAGCTGCAGCTGCACCGCGGCACCGGTGTGGCGCGCGGCCCAGTCGGTGAGCAGGGTGTGCGGATCACGGCACCAATCGACCTGCGCCGGGGAATGGTCGGCACTCTCGGCGAGGCGCGACGCGAGTCGGCGGTCGAGTTGCGCGAGGTCTGCTGGGTCGGCGAGCAGCTGGTCGAGGTGTGCGGCGAGGCGCGCGTCGTCGCGGCCGACGAGATCGGCGTCCCGGCGCAGATCGATGCGGTCGTCCGGCGGCAGGGGCGGGAGTGGGGCGGAGAGTTCGCCGCCGAAGTGTTCGGTGAGGCGGGCGAGCAGCGCGGCGTCGAGCATGCGTGCTCCAGACTTCCGAGCGGGCGCCGGGGAAGCAAGCGGTTGGCGCGAATCGGGACGCAGCTCCGGGCGCGGGGTGCCATTCCATGCCGCGGATCGGTACGGTGCACTGCGTGGAGCAACAGCGTTCCGACCGGCCCGCGCAGAGCGGCGGGCTCTCCGACACCACTCAGGAGCGGTTCACGCCGGGCCTGATCGGCTTCTACCTGTCGTGCACCGTCTTCGCGGTCGCGGCTGCCGTGGCGGCAGTCGCCTACATCGCGGTCCCGAGGCTCCTGCCGAACTCCGGCAATGCGGGCTTCGTGGTGGGAACGATCGCGGCCGTGGTCTGCGTCGGGGCGGGGATCGCCACCTGGTATTTCCTGCGCGCCAATCGTCGGCAGGCTGGCGCCTGATCCCAGGCGGTCGGGCCAAGGGAGACGTGCCGATCCTGGGCGCGAGGGCGCGTGCTGGGCGGAACGGCTCCCCCTGACCCGGCCTCCCAGCGATCCGTCAGCCGCAGATCGCCGCCACCGCCGCGGGCAGGTCGTTCGCGACGAGGTCTGGCCGGATCCGCGCTGCGTGGAGCGCTGCCAGCTGTTCCGCCGGTGGCTTGCCGCTCTCGACCAATACCGTCCGCGTCCCCGCTGCATGGCCGGCGAGCACGTCGCGGGCGCTGTCGCCGATCGTCCAGCTGCGCTCGAGGTCGAGGTCGAGCAGCCGGACGCCGCGATGCAGCAGGCCGGGCGCCGGCTTGCGGCAGTCGCAGACCCGGCGGTAGCGGTCGCCGACGTCCGGATGGTGCGGACAATGCAGCCACGCTGCGACCACTCCGCCGAGCGCCTCGCGAAGCCGCCAGTGGATGCGCGCCAGGTCCGACTCGGTGAGCAGTCCGCGGGCGATGCCGGACTGGTTGGTCACGACCACCAGCACGAAGCCCCGCTCGCGCAGCCGCCCGAGGCTTTCCACCACACCCGGCAGCAGCACGGCGTCGCGCGGGTCGGCGAGGTATCCGCGTTCGGCGTTGAGCGTGCCGTCACGGTCGAGGAACACCGCCGGGCGGGTCACGAATCCGGCTGGTTCCCGGTCTCGGCGTCGGCCGCAGGCTCGACGTAGTCCTGCGCGACCGGGCCCTCGCCCTCCGGGTAGAGGACCACGTGCAGCTCGTTGGGGACGTAGGTCCAGCGGATCGCGAACGGCGTGAACCAGTCGCCCAGGGTCCACCACAACGGGAAGGAGAACACCCGGTAGTCGGTGCCGTCGATCCACTTCGACGTGTAGCCGACCCGCCGGTGGCTCACGAGCCGCTGCTCGGAGGTGTGACCCTCCAGCTCGAAGCGCAGCGTGTGGTCGTCGCCGAAGAAGCCGTCGAGGTCGAGTCGGGTCGGCGTCGCCTGCCCGGTGTCGACGTCGTCCACGAAGACCCGCGCACCGGCCGGCTCGCTGCTCACGAACACGTGCGAGTTGCCGTCGAAGAAGGTGCAGGCCGGCAGCAGCGCCAGCAGCAGGGTGAGGATCGGACGACGGTCCATGCTGCGGATCCTATCGGCGCGCGGCTCGGCTCGCCTGGACGATCCGGGTCCATCGCCTCGCGGTCCGGCCCGGCGGACCTCAAAAAAGGCCCGCGGCCGAGGCGCCGGTTCGTTACGATCCCGCCGGATCAGAGCGCGGAGCCACGGTCAGGCGCCGCGCGGTGTGCGTCGCCCGTGACGGGTGGGCCCCTTCGCAGGGAGTGTTGAACACGATGAGGACATTCGTTCCGCGGCCGCTGGCCGCAGTCGGTCGGTCGTTCGCGAGGTCGCTGGTGCTGGCGGTAGCCGGCTGCGTGGTCGCTGGCGGCGCGGCGGTCGGGGCGCAGGACGACGCGGGGAGGGCCACGGAAGGCGAGGCCACCGCAGAGGTCAGCTACCTGCGGATCGCCGCTTCCGGGACTGCGCTGCGCTGCTTCCCGACCGAGCAGTCACCGCTCTACCAGGAGACCCTCGCCGAGGGCGACGTGGTCCGTGCGACCGGCGTCGAGCGGAACGACTTCTTGGAGGTCGAACTGCCGCTCGGCGTGCTGGGTTGGGTCCACAGCCGATTCGCGTCGGTCGGGGCCGACGGCGTGGTCCGCTCCTCGGGTCGCGGCGTGTCGTTCCGCTACCGCCCGCAGTCGGGCGAGGCGGCGACCACCCAGGTCGAGGATGGGACCGAGTTCCGGCTCGTCGCCACGGAAGGCGACTGGTTGCAGGTCCGCTACCCAGGCCGCAGCGCCTGGATCGGCAAGGCCAGCGGAGTGGCGCTCGATGCCCCGGCCGGCGAATCGGCCTGGAACGACCTGGCGGCGCGCCAGGCGGCGGTGGTCGAGGCCACGGCGCGGCAGCGCGCGGCTGCGGTCGAGGCAGCTGCCGTGCTCACCGCCGCCCGCGACGAGTTCGAGGTGGTGCGCAGCGCCACCGACACGGCGCTCGCCGAGGCCCAGACCGTGGCGGACTGCGAGCGACCGATCGCGGCGTTGACCACCTACCGGGACGGCCTCGAGGAGGACCACCCGCTGCGCGGCGAGGTGGACGCCCTGTTGGCCCAGGCCAACCGCAAGCGGGAGATCCTGGAACTTCGCGCCAAGATCACCGCCGAGCCGCAGCCGATCGAACCCGCGGATCTCGGGACGCGTGCAGTCGGCGACCCGCTGTCCGACTACGCGACCGGCTGGTTGCATGTGCGGAGCCCGCTGATCGGGGACACCACGGTGGTGCTGGAGAAGGGTGAGCAGGTGCTGTTCGAACTCACCTGTGACAGCGGCCGCTACGAACTCGATCTGTTCGACGGGATGGAGGTCGCCGTCCGCGGCGCCGCGGAGCGGCCGGATCCGGGTCGCCAGCGGGCCTTGGAAGTCGGTCGGATCGAGGTCATCGGGCGCAAGTTGCGCTGATCTGGGCGGGCCCGCGGATTCCCCGCCGGCTCCGCTTCGCGGGTTATCCTAGGAGGTCCCGAACCGAGGTCCCGCCATCCGATCGCTCCGTCCCGTCCTCCTGTGCTGCGTCGCCGTGTGCGCGCTGTCGTCGTCCCCGACGGCCCAGGATCCGGCGCCGGAGCACGGTCGTGGTCCCGAGGCGGGACGCTCCGACCCGCGCGTCCTGGCATTCGCCGCCCTCGGCGAGCGGGGGTTGGAGCGCTTGGATCCGCTCGCCGCCCTGGACTCGTTCCGGGTGCTGCGCGATCTGGAGCCGGCGTCGCTCGACGGCCTGGTCGGTCTCGGTTCGACGCATCTGCTGCGTGGCCAGCCGGGCATCGCATTGCTCTACGCCGAGGCCGCACTCGACCGCGCGCCGGGCGACGACCGGGCCGCTGCCCTGCGGGTGCGCGCGCTGTTGCGGGCCCGGCGCTTCGACGAAGCGGTCGAGTGGGCCGGTGGCGCGGTGGCGGCCGCGGGTGGCCCCGCCGGATCCGGCGCGGAGTTGCTCGCCGCCTACGGCTCGGCGCTGTTCCGGGTCCAGCGCGTCGACGAGGCGGCGACGATCTACCGGAGAGTGGTGGCGCTCGACCCGATGCACGCCGAGGCGCACCTGCGGCTCGGTTCGGGTCTGACCGCGCCGCGGACGATCGCAGTCGGGGTCGGATTGCACCGTGCGTCGGCCGCGTTGCAGGCGGGTCGCTTCGACGACGCGGTGCCGGTCCTCCGGGACCTGCTCGAGCGCGAACCCGGGAACCCGGTGGCTCACCGCCTGCTCGGTGAGGCGCTGTTCGGCGACCAGGCCGCCCGCGCCGCATGTCTCCAGCTGCCGGAGTTCGCGACACTCGGTCCCGCGGGGCTCGTGGGCCCACGACTCGACCCGGCGCTGGCCAGCCGCTTCCTCCCGGCATGGAACGACCTGGAGCCTCGACGGAGGGCGGTGGCGGCACGTGCCCTGTCGCTGTTCGGCAGCCGGATCGCTCGCATTCTGGGTCGTGGCGGGCGTCACGACCTGCTCGGCGAACTCGACCGCACCACGGATGCGCCGGCCCGGGCCAGCCTGCGCGGTCAGCGGACCTTCGACGGCCGGGTCTGGGACGACGTCCGCGGCATCGGCGGACTGCGGGCCGCCACCGGCATCGAGGCGCTCGACGACGCGGCCTCGGCCGGCTTCGACACATTGGCCCACGAGATCGCACATCAGGTCCACGTCCACGGTTTCGCGCAGCGATCGGTCGACGTGCGGATCCGCGAGCTGTACGCCGCGGCCCGGCGCGAGGGTCGGCTGCTCGACTACTACGCGGGCAGCAACCATGCGGAGTACTTCGGCCAGGGGGTCGAGGCCTTCGTCTCGCTGATCAAGCGACCGGTCACCGAACCGACCCACGGACACACCCGCTTCGAGCTGCTCCGCGTCGACCCGGGTCTGCACGCGCTGATCGCCGAGCTGGTCGACCACGACCCGCTGGGGGACGACGTGCCGGTGGCTGAACGGACCGCCCGGCTGGCGGCGATCGCCCGCGCCGCACTGGCCACCGACCGTCCGGAAGACGCGAAGCTCGCGGCCGGCATGATGCCTTCCAGCGGCGACCGCGCAGCGCTCTGGCAGCGGGCCCATCGCGCCAGCCAGCGCGCCCGGTCGTTCTGAACGCTCCGACTCGGCTCGGCGCACCCCAGCGTTGCCGTCGCCGGCCCGAAGGAGGAAGCTGCCGGCAGAACCGGACCTTCCTCCGATGGGAACCCCGATGCTGCGAACCCTCCTCCCAGCCGTCCTGCTGGCCGTCGCGACCACCGCGCTGCCGGCGCAGGACCGCCTCTCCCCGGAACTGCTGTGGAAGCTCGGCCGCGTGTCCGACGTGCAGGCCCATCCCAGCGCCGATCGGGTGCTCTACCACCTGCGCTGGTACGACCTCGCCGCCAACCGCGGCGTGACCCAGATCCACGTCCTCGACGCCGGCAGCGGCGCGGACCGGGCGCTCACCTCGGCCGGCAGCAACTTCAACGGCCGTTGGTCTCCCGACGGCAAGCAGGTGGTGTTCCTGTCGACCCGCGACGGCGCGCCGCAGGCCTACGTGATCGACGTGGATGGCGGCGAGGCGCGGCGCATCACCGACCACCCGGGCGGAATCGCCAACCTCGCCCTGTCGCCCGACGGCGCGATGGTGTCGTTCACCGCCGACGTGCGGCTCGAGCCGACGCTGCAGGATCTGTTCAGCGACCTGCCGCACGCCGACGCGCGGATCTACGACGACCTGATGGTGCGCCACTGGGACACCTGGAAGGACGGCACCTACAGCCACCTGTTCGTCGCCCCGGTCGACGGCAGCGCGAAGCCGCGCGACCTGATGGAGGGCATGGCGGTCGACACCCCGCTCAAGCCGTTCGGCGGTGGCGAGGAGATCTGCTGGGCGCCCGACTCGAAGTCGCTGGTCTACACCGCCAAGCGCGTCGCCGAGCCGCAGGAGAGCACCGACAGCAACCTCTACGAGGCGCCGGTCGATGGCGGGCCGCACCGCAACCTCACCGACGGCATGCCGGGCTACGACAAGGTGCCGGCGTTCTCGCCCGACGGCCGCTACCTCGCGTTCACCAGCATGGCGCGCGATGGCTACGAATCGGACCAGAACCGGCTGATGGTCCTGGATCGCGAGAGCGGCGCGGTGCGTCGGGTGGACGACTGGGACGAGTCGGTCGGCGGCTTCAGCTGGCTGCCCGATGGCTCCGGCTTCGTGCTGTCCTGCGACTGGCGCGGTGCACACCACCTGTTCCGCCTGCCGCTCGCCGGCGGCGCGCCGGTGCCGATCACCGAGGGGCGGATGCACCTGGACGGAGTCTCGCCGGCGGCGGGGGGCGAGCACGCGTTCGCGCTGCGGATGACCACCGAGCGGCCCAACGAACTGGTTCGCGTCACCTTCGGCGACGGCAAGGTCGAGGCGCTGACCGACGTCAACGGCGCGATGTTCGCCGACCTCGCGCTGCCGACCGTCGAGGAGCGTTGGTTCGAGGCCACCGACGGCGAGCGCATCCACTCGTGGATCATCAAGCCGCCGGGCTTCGACCCGTCCAAGCGCTACCCGATGCTGACCTACTGCCAGGGTGGTCCGCAGAGCCAGGTCGGCCAGTGGTTCAGCTTCCGCTGGAACTTCCACCTGATGGCCGCGCAGGGCTACGTGGTCTGCGGGATCAACCGCCGCGGCCTGCCGGGCTTCGGCACCAAGTGGAACGAGGACATCAGCGGCGACTGGGGCGGCCAGGCGATGCGCGATCTCCTGAGCGCGACCGACCAGATGTTCGCCGAGCCCTGGATCGACCGCGAGCGCTGCGCGGCGGTCGGCGCGAGCTTCGGTGGCTACTCGGTCTACTGGCTGATGGGCCACGACCAGGAGGACCGCTTCGCGGCGATGATCGCGCACTGCGGGGTCTTCAACCTGGAGTCGATGTACCTGTCGACGGAGGAGCTGTTCTTCGTCAACTGGGACCTCGGCGGACCGTTCTGGAAGGACCCGGCGATCCAGGCCGACTACGACCGCTTCTCGCCGCACCGCTTCGTGCAGCACTGGGACACCCCGCTGTTGGTGATCCACGGCCAGAAGGACTTCCGCGTACCGATGGAGCAGGGCCTGCAGGCGTTCACCGCGGCGCAGACCCAGGGCGTGCCGTCGCGCTTCGTCTACTTCCCCGACGAGAGCCACTGGGTGCTGTCGCCGCAGAACGGCGTGCTGTGGCACCGGCTGTTCTTCGACTGGCTCGCGAAGCACTGCCCGCCGAACGGGAAGTGAGATCGGATCGCGCTCCCCGCCTGCGGCCTGCCGCCCTTTCGGGGATGAAACGACCGCGGCGAACCGGTCTTCTTCCGGCATGCTGCGTCCCTCTCGCACCCTTTCGCCGCGCGGTGTCCTCGCCGCCGCGTGCGCAGTCTTCGGCGGCCTCGGCACCGCGTGGTTCGGAATTCCCCCGGGGGCCGTAGACCCGGATCAGACCGCAGCCGCGTCTTCGACGGTGGAGCCCCAGGGCCCCGGCCGCGGCATGGGGCGCGGGATGGGCATGGGCATGCGCGGCGGCGCGGCTCCGGCCGACCACCCGTTCACCGAGGCCAAGACCTGCGCGCTGTGTCACTCGGCCGCGGAGACCGCCAGCGCGCTGTGGAGCGCGACCGGTGAGGACGTCTCGCCGCACGGGATGTGGCAGGCGTCGATGATGGCCAACTCCTTTCGCGATCCCTACTGGCGCGCGCAGGTCAGCAAAGAGGTCGCCGGGGCTCCCGACCAGCAGGGCGCGATCGAGGGACTGTGCGTGACCTGCCATGCACCCGCAGCACACCACGCCGCGAAGCTGGCCGGCGGCGAGCTGCCCGGCATCGCCGCGGCGCTGGCCGATCCGGTCGGTCCCGATGGCGTGACCTGCACGGTCTGCCACCAGATCGAGCCCGAGCAGCTCGGCGATCCCGAGAGCTTCTCCGGCAACATCACGATCGCCGGCGAGAAGCGCATCTACGGGCCCTTCGAGGACCCGGCGTTCCAGCCGATGCTGATGCACACCGGCTACCAGGCGACGCACGGCGCGCACGTCCGCGACGCGGCGCACTGCGGGGCCTGCCACACGCTCTACACGCACCACGCGCCCGGCGCCGAGGCCTTCCCCGAGCAGGCTCCCTACCTCGAGTGGCTGAACAGCGAGTTCAGCGACGAGGCTGGCGCGAGCGAGACTTCGCGGACCTGCCAGGAGTGCCACATGCCCGACCAGGGTCCGATGCGGATCGCCCGCAACCCGGCCGGCCTCGACTTCAACATCCAGGTCCGTGATCCGTACCGCGCCCACACCTTCGTGGGCGGCAACGCGTTCATGCTCGGGCTGATGCGCGACAACGCCGAGGAACTCGGGGTGCTCGCGCCCGAGGCGGCGATGAACCGGGCGATCCGTGCGACCCGCCACCAGCTGGCGACCGACACCGCGCGGCTCGACATCACCGGGGCCGAGGTCGTCGACGGCAAGCTGAGCTTCGCCGTCGAGGTCACCAACGAGACCGGCCACAAGCTGCCGACCGGTTACCCGGCGCGGCGGGCGTGGCTGCGGGTGGTGGTGCGAGCCGGTCGACAGGCGCTGTTCGATTCGGGCGGCTTCGACGACGCCGGCGAACTGGTCGGCGTCGCCGATCCATCGCGGATCCCGCACTACGACGTGATCACCGACGCGAGCCAGGTGCAGGTCTACGAGACGATCGCCGCCGACGCCGAGGGCGAGCCGACCACGTTCCTGACCCGGATGGCGTCGGTGCTGAAGGACAACCGGCTGCTGCCGCGCGGTTACCGCGCCGAAGGGCCGTACTCGAAGGACACCGCACCGCAGGGCGTCGACGGCGACCCGGACTTCGGCGCCGGCCGCGACGTGGTGAAGTACCGCATCGACCTGCCCGAGGGTGCCGGCGAGAACCTGGTGGTGGTGGCCTGGCTGCTCTACCAGCCGATCCCGCCGCGCTGGGTCGAGGCGCTGCGCAGCACCGACACCGAGGAAGCGGAGCGGTTCGTGCGGATGTACGACGCGGCTTCGAAGCGGCCGGAGACCCTCGGGGTCACGGTCGAGATCCTGCGGTGAGTGGCGGCCCGGAGGAGGGGCGGCGGCCGGCGCGCGGGCTGGTTGCGCGGATCGGCGGGGGCGAGCAGCTCCGCGAGATCCTGGAGCGCTTCTACGCGCGGCTCGCGACCGACCCGATGGTGGGGTTCTTCTTCGCCGGCCGTGACCTCACCGCGATCGTCGCCGGCCAGCAGGGATTCCTGCTGTGGGCCTTCGGTGAGGTGGAGGAGCTGACCGTCCGGCCACCGCGCGAGGCGCACCGTGACCTGCCACCGATCCTGCGCGGTCACTTCGACCGGCGCCTGGTGATCCTCGACGAAGTGCTCCGCGAGTCCGGACTCGACGCCGCCGACCGCGAGGCCTGGCTGCGCGTCGAGCGCTCGATGCGCCGCGCGGTGCAGGCCGGTGCCGCCGGACCGCGGCAGCCGTGATCAGCGCCGCCGCGCGCCGGTCCAGGCGATCGCACCGCTGACCACGAAGGGCAGCACGCGTTCGACGGCGGTGCCCTTGGTGGCGGGGATCGAGCAGGCGAGCACCGACAGGCCGAAGCCGGTCAGCAGCGCCCAGGTGGTCGCGCGCGGCCCGACGGGTCCGCGCCAGAGCGTCGCCAGCAGCAGTGGGCCGAACGCGGCTCCGAGTGAACTCCAGGCGGACAGCACGCTGTCGAAGATCGTCGCGTCGATGCTCAGCGCCGCGGCGACCGCGACCAGGCTGACGGCCAGCACCACGAGGCGGGAGCGGAGCAGGTCACCGCGCGGCGTCGACGAGCGCCAGCCGAGGTCGTGGCTCACTGCCGAGCTGGCGACCAGCAGTTGGCTGTCGGCGGTCGACATGATCGCGGAGAGCACCGCGGCCAGCATGATCCCGGCGACCACCGGCGGAAACAGCTCGCCGTTGAGCTGGAAGAACGCCTGTTCGGGGTCGGCGACCGGGTCGGCGGTGTGCAGCACGCGCGCGGTCAGGCCGACGAGGATCATCCCGGGGTAGACCAGGAACGCCCAGGCCATCGCGTAGCGGCGGGCGGGGCGCACCGACGCCGCGTCGTGCAGCGCCATGAAGCGGTTCACGGCGTGCGCCTGGCCGGGGTAGCCGAGTGCGATGCCGAGCAGGGCGGCGACGTACAGCAGGCCGTCGATCGCGGGCCTGCCACCGAACAGCTCGGCATAGCCCTCGACCGGTACTTCGCGCACGCCGTCGACCAGGGCGCCGAGACCGCCGACCGCGATCAGTCCACCGACCGGCAGGGCCAACGCGGTGGCGGCCATCATCAGGCCTTGGATGGTGTCGGTGAGGCTCACCGCCCAGAAGCCGCCGAGGATGGTGTAGGCGAGGACCACGCCGCTGCCGACCAGCACGCTGGTGGTCAACGACGCGCCGAGGGTGGTCTCGAAGCTCTTGCCGGCGCCGAGGAGCTGCGAGGCGACGTAGGCGGTGAGGCTGACGACCAGGATGAGCGAGGCCAGGACTCGGGGCAGCGCGAAGGCCGGCCCGCGCGCCGGGCCGGCCAGCAGCTCGGTCACCGTCAGGCAGTCGCCGGCGGCGGCCCGGGCCTGCAGGCGGGGGGCGACGAGGTACCAGTTGATCGCGAAGCCACCGATGCAGGCCGGCAGCAGCCACAGCGAGGCGAGGCCTGTCGAGTACGCCAGTCCGCTCACGCCGAGCAGCGTCCACACCGACGACGAGCTGGCCGAGGCGGAGATCGCCGCGACCAGGGGGCCGAGGCCGCGGCCGCCGAGCAGGAAGTCCGACTCGCTCTGCGTGCGTCGTTCGGCGGCCAGTCCGATCGCCAGGAGCACCAGCTTGTAGATGATCAGCGTCGCGATCAGGACCGGGGCGTCCGCCATCGGGAGGAGGCTACCAGACACCTACGTGTCGACCTCCGGCCGAGGGCTCTCGGCGGGCGCAGAGGTCGCAGATCGCGCGTGGGTGAACAGGGCGGAACCGGGCGAACGACATCACCGGATTCCGGAAGGTGACTCCTGTCCAGTTTCTCGCCGAGCCGTAAGGGTTATCCCCAGACCTGTTGGTTTTTCTCCAGAACGTCGGTGCTTGCTCTGCGGAAAATGTGTGAATTGAGGCCATCGTAGCGGGCGTGCGTGCCGATGAATCCGGTGGCTTGGCGGCCGGTTGCCGCTCGCCGAATCCCCCCTTTCGCTCTCTCCAGCCGTTCTCCCGCGATCCCACCACCAGGATCCCTGCGCCGCACCACCCAACGTCGCATGGACTCGGGGTTGTCTCGGAGGCCGGCTGTCTCTGCACCGTCCGAGAACCGAATGCCCTATGGAATCGAGGACTGAGAGGAACGCCCTGGCCGAACCCCGGCCATCGCTCCACCAACGGCTCGTCGAGCTCACCGACTCGCTCCGCGGTGTGACCGACGTGGGTCCGCTGGGTCGTCTGCTCGCCGAAGGTCTCCGCGACCTGCTCGACGCGGATGCCGTCGTGATCCATCGATGCGATCCGCGCGAGTTGCGGTCGATCGCCGAGGCCCGTGGCCGTGCGCTGCCGTCGAGTGCGCGCCGCGTCGCCGAGCGGCTCGCCGAACAGGCAGTGGATCTCGGGGAGCCTCAAGAGGTGCCCCACGGCCTGGGCGCCTGTTACGCGGTTCCACTGCGTTCTGGCGGTCAGGAAGGGGTGTTCGGCGCGTTGTCCTGCCTGGCGCCCGCGCTCGACGGGGACGCTCGTGCGGCGGTCTCGACCCTCTCTGCGGAGTTCGGTCGGCGGCTGGTCGATCCGCAGCGGCTGCCGTCGGAGTTCGCCGGCACGGACGGTGACGACACCGTCGGTGAGCGCGAGCGACGGCTCGAGGCGCTCGGGGACCTGGCCGGAGGCATTGCGCACGACTTCAACAATGCGCTGACCAGCATCCTGGGCAACGTGAGTCTCGCGCGGCTGCACGGCGGCATCACCGACTCGGTCGACCGTCTGCTCTCCGACGCCGAACAGGCCTGCCTGAAGGCGCGGCGGCTGACGCGTCAGCTGCTGACGTTTGCGGGGGGCGGGGAACCGATCCGGCGGCCGACGGATCTCGGCGCGTTGGTGCGCGAGGTGGTCGACGAGGCCTCGGCGGACGGGGGCCACCGGTTCCTTCTGGGAGTCGCTGGCGGGCTGCCGCGAGCCGACATCGACGATGACCAGGTCCGCCAGGCGGTGGTGTTCCTGCTCGAGCACGCGTGCCACGTGATGCCGGAGGGCGGCGATGTGGTGGTTCGGGTCGAACTTGCCGACAACGGCGTCGAAGTCGTCGTGGAAGACCAAGGGCCCGCGATCCCGGCGGATCTCCTGGAGCGGGTGTTCGATCCCTACACCGCCGGACTCACCGGTCCGCGAGGACTCGGTCTGTCGGCGGTGCACTCGATCGCCCGTCGCCACGGCGGCCGGGTCGACGTCGTGTCCCGTGGCCCCGTCGGCAGCGTGTTCCGGCTGCGGCTGCCGGTCGAGGTCTACGATGCGACTCCGGCGGCGCGGCACGCACTGCACCCGGGCGAGCCGAGAGGGCCGGCCCGGGTGCTGTTGATGGACGACGACGCATCGGTGCGCGCGTCCCTGGCGCGGATGATCGGTCACCTGGGCCATCGGGTCGACGAGGTGGACGACGGCCAGCGAGCCCTCGATGCCTGGCAATCGGCGGTTCGCGACGGTGATCCGTTCGACCTGGTGCTGATGGACCTGACCATCCCCCACGGGATGGGGGGGCGCGAGGCCGTGCGGCGCCTGCTCGAACTCGATCCCGCGGCGCGGGCGGTGGTGGCGAGCGGCTACAGCAAGGATCCGATCATGGCGCACTTCCGGGAGCACGGCTTCGTCGCGATGCTCGAGAAGCCTTGCGAGTTGGCCACGCTGCGGCGGGTGCTCGACGACGTCCTGGAGGCCTGAGTCGCCCGGCTCGGCACCGGGGTCGCCAGCGTACGGGATCGGCGTATCCTGGAGCTGTGCTGATCTCCGCCATGTCTCCTGGTTCGCTGGTCCTCGCCGCGCTCGTGCCACTGCTCGCGGCGCAGGGCGGAATGGAACCCGTCGACGCCGCGTCGCCGGCTCCCGAGGCTTCGCGCCTGCATGTCCGACTCGCGTCTCGGTATCGCTGGACCGAGCGGGTGCGCACCGCTGCGGGTGAGGAGTTCGACCTCGCGCCGCTGCTCGCCGAACTGATCGAGCCGTTGCCAGGTAGCCCAGCCGTCCGGCCACTGTTCCCGCAGCCGGCCGCGGTCCTCGATCGCTGGCACCGCGAAGCGTCCGAAGCTGCCGCGGCGCAAGGGCGGAGTGCTCCCGACCACCTGGGTCGCTGGTTGGAGATCGTGACCGATCGTCCCGAGGAGGTCCTCGCCGGCCTGGAGCGCGTTCCCGGTTCCGTGGTCGTCGACGCCTACCGCGAGCCCGCACTCGTCTTGTTCGGCAGCGGCACGTCAGCGCACCCCGGCAACGACATCCCGCCAGCGACTCCCGACTTCACCGGCCTACAGACCGGGATCTGCGGCCCGGCTCCGATCGGTCTCGACTTCTGGTCCCTTTGGCCGGTGTCAGGCGGCCGTGGCCGCGGAGTCACGGTCTTCCACCTGGAGGTCGACTGGTACTTCGGTCACGAAGACGTCTCGCAGCTGCAGCCCTCGGCGTGGTTGGGGCCGCCTGCCACGGGATCGATGGCGGACCGGGACCACGCGACCTCGGTGATCGGGATCTTGGCCGCCGACCGCAACGGCTACGGTCTGGATGGTGTGGCGGACGAGGCTCGGATCCGGGTTGGCTCTCTCGTCGGGCTCGGCGGGATCGGCCCGGCCGTCGCCGCCGCAGCGGCCGCGGCGCGCCCCGGTGACGCGATTGCGCTGATCCTCGGCTTCGACATCCAGCAGGTGAAGCCACGCGATCTGGTGCCGTTCGAGTATCTCGACGCCTGCTTCATGGCGGTGCAGACCGCCACGCTCCGTGGGATCCATGTGGTCGAGGCCGCCGGCAACGGCACCAACGATCTCGACGATCCACGTTTCGGTGGTCGATTCGACCGTGCGGTGCGGGACTCGGGCGCGATCCTGGTGGGAGCGACCGATGGGGGGCGCCTGGTCCGACAGGGCGAGTCCAACTACGGGGAGCGGGTCGACGTGTCGGCGTGGGGTGATGCGATCCCCGCGACAGGGTTCGGCAACCTGTTCCTGCCGGGCGGGGACGTACTGCAGACGTATACCGATGGCTACGGGGGAACCTCCGGTGCGACGTCGCTCGTCACCGGCGCCGTGGCCGGGATCTCCGGTGCGATATCGACCCAGCTGGGGCGTGTCGCGACTCCGGTGGAGGTTCGCAACCTGCTCGGCCGGCACGGCACGTCCGTGTTGGGAGGAATCGGCCGTCGGCCGGACCTCCGCCGGATACTCGCCGCCCTCGGATTACCCGATGGGCTGGCGCTCGACGCGCTGGAGACCCCGCGCGGAGGCGTCGCGACCGGTAGTCTTCGCGGATCGGCGGGTGGGCAGGCGTTCCTCCTCGTCGCCCCCGCACCCGGGAGGCTGGCGATACCCGGTCTGAACCGACCGCTACTGCTCGATCCTGCGACGACCGCGACCCTGGCCGTCTACCCGCTCGGAGGGGCCGGTACCGCCGCCGTGCAGCTGCCGATCCCGAGTGACGTGGGCCTGGCGGGGCTCGAACTCGAACTGCAGGCCGCGACTCTCGACCCCGTGGGTGGTGCGCTTTCGCTGACCAGCAGCGTGCAGCTTCGGATCCGTTGACCGCGGGTGTGTGTGGTTCCAGGCTTGGACGCCGGACGATGCGCCGGTAGAAACGTCCCATGGAACGACTGGTCGGCGAAGGTCTGACCTACGATGACGTGCTCCTGGTCCCCCAGGAGTCCGAGGTCTTGCCCGGGGCCGCCTCGACGCGGACCCGCTTCTGTCGCGGTGTCGACATCCCGATCCCCATCGCCAGCGCGGCGATGGACACGGTGACCGAATCGGCGATGGCGGTCGCGCTCGCCCAGCAGGGCGGGATCGGCATCGTGCACAAGAACCTGTCGGTGCCGCGGCAGCTCGCCGAGGTCGAAGCGGTGAAGCGCTCGGCGAACGGGGTCATCGTCGATCCGGTGACGCTCGGTCCCGGCGCCACCGTCGGCGATGCCCGCGACGAGATGCAGCGTCGACACTGCAGTGGCCTGCCGATCGTGGATGGGGGCAACCGGGTCCTGGGGATCCTCACCAACCGCGACCTGCGGTTCGTCACCAGCCGCGACACGTCGGTGCAGGAGGTGATGACCCGCGACAACCTGGTCACCGCGGGGCCGGAGACGACCCTCGATCAGGCGCGGGAGATCCTGCAGCGCAACAAGGTCGAGAAGCTGATCCTGCTCGACGGCGAGCAGCGACTGGTCGGCCTGATCACGATCAAGGACATCCACATGCTCGAGGAGTACCCGCACGCGGCGCGGGATCCCCGGGGCCGGCTCCGGGTCGGTGCCGCGGTGGGCGTCCACGATCTGGAACGGGTCGCGGGCCTGGTCGGAGCCGGCTGCGACGTGATCGTGGTCGACACCGCGCACGGCCACACCAGGAACGTGATCGAGACCGTGCAGTCGATCAAGCGGGCTCACCAGGTGCCGGTGGTCGCCGGCAACGTCGCCACCGTCGAGGGTGCGCTGGCGTTGGTCGAGGCCGGCGCCGATGGCGTGAAGGTCGGCATCGGCCCCGGCTCGATCTGCACCACGCGGGTCGTCACCGGGGTCGGCGTGCCCCAGTTCACCGCGGTGCTGCAGGTCGCCGAGGCGCTTCGCAAGAAGGACGTGCCGGTGATCGCCGACGGCGGCATCAAATCGTCGGGTGACATCGCCAAGGCGCTGGCGGCCGGCGCCTCGAGCGTGATGCTCGGCAGCATGCTCGCGGGGCTGGAGGAGTCGCCCGGCGAGACCGTGCTCTACCGCGGGCGCACCTTCAAGTCGATTCGCGGCATGGGCTCGCTCGGGGCGATGGAGGCCGGGAGTGCCGATCGCTACGGGCAGGGCGACATCACGGAGAAGATGAAGTTCGTTCCCGAGGGCGTGGAGGGCTTGGTGCCCTTCAAGGGCAAGCTCGCCGACTACGTCTACCAGCTGGTCGGCGGCGTGCGCTCGAGCATGGGCTACTTGGGTGCGGCGACGCTCAGCGACTTCGTCGCGCGGGCCCGATTCGTCCGGGTCACCGCCGCCGGCGTGCGTGAGTCGCACCCGCACGACATCCGGATCACCCGGGAGGCCCCCAACTACAGTGGAGACTTCGATTGAGCGCGAGCGGTGACGGCTCCGTCCCGGTCCACGAAGGCGGTGTGCTGATCGTCGACTTCGGGACCCAGTATTGTCAGCTGATCGCGCGGCGTATCCGCGAGATGGGGGTCTACTCGCGGATCACCGTGCCCGACCGCGTTGGCACCATGCTCGAGGCGATGCGGCCCGACGCGCTGATCCTGTCGGGCGGGCCCCGGTCGGTCTACGAGGACGACGCGCCGAAGCTCGACCCGGAGATCCTGCAGCGCGGGTTGCCGGTGCTCGGCATCTGCTACGGGCTGCAGTGGATCACCCAGGCGCTCGGCGGGCGCGTCGATCCGGCGCACGGCGGCGCGGAGTACGGCCGCACCGAGATGAAGGTCGGCGAGCGCGGTGTGTTGCTCGACGGGATCGACGCCTCGACCGTGGTCTGGATGTCGCACGGCGACCACGTTGCGCAGCTGCCCTCAGGCTTCCAGGTCTTGGCGAGTTCCGAGCCTTGTCCGGTGGCCGCGACCGCCGACCCGGCCCGGAAGATCTACGGTCTGCAGTTCCATCCCGAGGTGACCCACTCGGTGCAGGGTGAGCGGGTGTTGCGGAACTTCGTGCTGCGCATCGCCGGTTGCCGCGACGACTGGCACCCGGGCGACGTCGTCGCCGAGAAGGTGCGCCGGATCCGTGAGCAGGTCGGCGACGAGGGCGAGGTGGTTCTCGGCCTGTCGGGTGGCGTCGACAGCTCGGTAGCCGCGGTGCTGATACACAAGGCGATCGGCGAGCGACTGCACTGTGTGTTCGTCGACAACGGCCTGCTTCGCAAGGGCGAGCGGGAGGGCGTCGAGGCGCTGTTCCGTGACGAGTACCACATCGACCTGAAGGTCGCCGACGCGCGCCAGCTGTTCCTGTCGGAGCTGGCCGGAGTGGCCGACCCGGAACGCAAGCGCAAGATCATCGGCAGGGTGTTCGTGGACGTGTTCCGCGAAGCGGCCGCCGAGCTGCGCAGCTCGCACGGCAAGCAGGCCCGCTTCCTCGGCCAGGGCACTCTCTATCCGGACGTGATCGAGTCGGTGGCGGCGCACGGTGGTGCCACCGCGACGATCAAGAGCCACCACAACGTCGGCGGGCTGCCCGAAGACCTCGACATGGAACTCGTCGAGCCGCTGCGCGACCTGTTCAAGGACGAGGTTCGGCAGATCGGGCGGGAGATGGGGCTGCCGAGTTCCCTGGTCGACCGCCAGCCATTCCCGGGGCCGGGGCTCGCGGTCCGGTGTCTCGGCGAGATCACCGAGGAGCGGCTCGAGCCGCTGCGGCAGGCCGATGCGATCGTCCGCGAGGAGATCGAGAGCCGCGGTCTGCACGACGGGCTGTGGCAGTACTTCGCAGTCTCTCTGCCGGTGCAGTCGGTCGGCGTGATGGGCGACCAGCGCACCTACGAGAACGCCTGCGTCCTGCGCGTGGTCTCGTCGACCGACGCGATGACCGCCGACTGGGAAATGCTGCCGGTCGACGTGCTGCGGCGGATCAGCAACCGGATCATCAACGAGGTCCGTGGGCTGAACCGGGTGTGCCTCGACATCTCCTCGAAGCCGCCGTCGACGATCGAGTGGGAGTGAGGCGGGGGCGTGCGTGCCGGCTCTGGCTGATCACGGCTTGACGAAGCTCGTGATCAGCGTGATCTCCACGCGCTCCACCGGGTTTGGCCCGATGCAGTCCACCCCCAGGGCCAGCGGCGTGATCACCGGTGCGACCAGGGCGTCCGGGGCCGGCTGCAGCAGCTCCACCGTGGCCTGGAACAGGTTGCCGTCGGCTTCGGTGTCGCGCAGCACCAGCTGGTAGCCGCTGGTGGGGACCGTCAGCGAGACCAGCGATGTCCAGAGCAGCGGTCCGCAGCCGGTGCGGAACAGTTCGACGGTGGGGTCGAACTCGGCGATCTTGTCGTGGACCAGCAGTACCGGTGCCTCGACGGGCAGCGTGACCTGTCGCGGGTTCGATGTGACGAGGCGCGGGTCGGGGACGAGCGCGAGGGCCTGGAACCAGAAGGTCTCTTCGACGAAGCGGGGCAGCTCGCCGCGCAGCGGAATCAGGGCCTCACCATACTGGTCGAGGGTGCCTGCCGGCAGGACCAGGTCGGGCTCCACATCGATCAGCACGCCGGCGATCGGGAGGCGCGTGCGCTCGGCGCCGACGATCAGCCACAAGGGTGCTCCCGGGTATTCTCCGGTGATCCTCAGGTCGTCACCGACGCGTTCCAGCAGCATCGACGGTCCGACTGCCGGGAGTCCTCCGGGATCCTGAGCGATCGTCGCTGGGGCCAGCAGGAGGGCGGCGCCGGCCAGCAGCGTCGCGGTGAGGGGGAGAGGGACGATCCGTGCCATGTCGGCCTGCCTCCAAGACGGGAGTGAGGGCCCGGACCGGACGCGCGCGAGCGCAGTCGGCTGCGCGCGAGGGGTCCGGGCGAAGCGGACACGGCGGTCGGCCCAGCCGCCTGGATCGTCGGGCCGGGGCAGCTGGCGGAACGCCCAGGGGGTCGGGCTCGGCCGTCGCTGCAGGAAGAACGCCGCCGCGCAGAGCCGCTTTCGCGGCCTCCCACAGAATCCCTGCGGCGCGTGTCAGATCTCTGCGGCGCCGTTCAGGAGCTCGGCTCGGAGCGACCGGTATCCGGCACCGCGCCGACCGGCGCGCGCAGCCAGCGCAGGATCTCGCCGATCTTCGGCGGCTTGCCGGTCATCAGGATGCCGACGCGGAACACCTTGGCGGCCATGCGGAAGGCGAACCAGAGCGTGACGACGATCAGGATCGTGGTCGCGATGTACTCCCAGGCCGGCGGCGGGCCACCGGCACGGTTCATCATCAGGAACGGAGTGAACAGCGGGATGTAGGTGAGGATCCGCGCGACCATGCCGTTCGGCTCCTGCACCACGGGGATCATCGCGATCAGCGGCACGATCAGCAGGATGAACACCGGCTGCATCAGGTTCTGCGCTTCCTTCAGGCTGTTGCACACCGAGCCGAGCGCGACGAGCACCGCGCCGTAGATCAGGTAGCCGGCCAGGAAGTAGGCGATGAACGAACCGAAGTAGAGCGGGTCGGCAATGATCTGGCCGAGTTGGAACTCGGCGAGCTTCGAGCCTTCCGGGATGAACCAGGTGCCGACGATCGCGGTGACGACCCACGAGCCCACCAGGGTCAGGCCGGTCGCGGCGATGCCGAGCACCTTGCCAGACATCAGCTGCATCGGGGATACCGAGGAGAGCAGCACCTCGATGAGGCGGTTCGACTTCTCCTCCACGGTGTTGGTCAGCAGCATCTGCGCGGCCGTGAACACCGCGATCCACAGCAGGTAGACGAACGCCACCGGGGCGAACTGCGCGGCGGTCTTGTCGGCCCCGACGTCCTCGGTCTCGCCGGTCTTGGTGACCATGCTCTTGTCGAAGGAGAACGGATCACTGATCCACTTCGCCTCGAGTTCGGTCAGTGCGACTTCCTCGATGCGACGCCTTCGCACGACGTCGGTCGCGTTGCCGCTGTACCAACTTCGCAGTTCGCCATCGGTCAGGTTGTTCGAGATGTAGCGGGCGTTCTCGTCACTCTCGACGGGCTGCGCGGGGATCTCGAACCACGCGAACAGCTTGCCGTCGGTGATCCAGTCGTTGAGCTTCTTCTCGGCTTCCGGGTCGTCGACCGCGGTTCCGATCTCCGACAGCGGGACGAAGCGATACTTGCTGCGATCGAGCCCTCCCTTGAGCAGGCTCCGCTCCTGTGGCGTCATCTCCTGATAGACCGGGACCATCTGCAGCCCGACCTCCTGGGCGAAGGCCATCATCGCGACCTTCTGGTCGCCCTCGCCGGCGTCGACGCGCTTCTGCAGCGCGGCCTCGGCAATCTCGAAGTAGCGCTCGAAGAAGCCTCGCTGCGTGTCATTCGCGGCGGCCTCCAGTGCGGCGCTTCTGGACGACCGCAGCGCCGCGAGCATCTCCGAATGGGTTCTCGTCTCGACCTCCTTCTCGATGCCCTTGAACGCTTCGATCGTGTCCACCGCCGACATCACATCGCCCTGATCCCCGCGGGCCTCGATCGCCTTCGACAGCCACTGGCCCTCGCTGCGGTCGAGGACTGCGTAGCTACGCACCTCCTTGGCGCGGCTCATGAGGACGTTGGCGCCGATCGCGATCCCGTAGATCACCGGCAGGATGAAGATCCCGATCCAGAACGTCTTGGTCCGCACGTTCTCGACGAACTCACGCCGGGCCACCAACCAGGTCTTGCGGTCGATCATCGCGCACCTCCACCGATCTTCCGGGCGACGTCGGTCGCGGACAGCTCCTCTTCGGCGATCGGCTGACCGCTCTCCTTGACGGTCCTCACGAAGATCTCGTGCAGCGAGGCCTCCCGCAGGTCGAAGTGGCGGATCCGCAGGCCGCTCGCGACCAGGCTCGCGAGGATCTGCTGCGGGTCGGTGCCTTCACCGGGGGTCAATTCGGCCTGCTTGCCGGCGTCGTTGACCCGGGTGACCAGGCCTTGGGTCTTCAACCCGTCGAACGCCGCCCGGCCGTCGCCTTCGTAGGCGACCCGGATTCCCTGGCCGCGCTGGGCGCGCACCTGCTCCATGGTGCCGTCCAGGACCTTGCGGCTGCGGTGGATCATCATCACGTAGTCGCAGATCTCCTCGGCCTGGGTCATCACGTGGGTCGAGAAGATCACCGTGCGACCGTCCCGCTTCATGTCGAGGATCGTGTCGCGCATCAGCTCCATGTTGACCGGGTCGAGGCCGCTGAACGGCTCGTCGAGGATCACCAGTTCGGGATCGTGGAGCAGGGTGCCGAGCAGCTGGACCTTCTGGCCCATGCCCTTCGACAGCGTCTGGCACTTCTTGTTCAGCCAGTCGCCAAGGCCGTAGCGGACCAGCAGCTCCCGGGCGCGGTCGTCGGCCTGACCCTTCGCGAGTCCCTTGAGCTGGCCGAAGTAGGAGACCAGCTCGTGGACCTTCATCGACTTGTAGAGGCCCTTCTCCTCGGGCAGGTAGCCGAGACGGTCCTTCACGGACTCGGGGTCGTCGGAGTCGAGCACCCGGATCGTCCCCTGGTCGGGGAAGAAGATGCTCATGATCATGCGGATGGTCGTCGTCTTGCCGGCGCCGTTGGGGCCGATGAAGCCGTAGATCGAGCCCGTGGGGATCTCGAGCGACAGGTCATCGACCGCCGTGTGGTCGCCGAACCGCTTCGACACGCGATCCAGGACGAGGGCGTGCTGCATGTTCGGGAGTGCGAGGAGGGACTGGGCGGAGGGGGCCGCCGGGACCGGGAGGGTCGGTCGGAGCGGCCCGGGTGGCCGGCTGCTCTGGCAGGATGTCGCGCGGGGTGCCGAAAGTCCAATGACCCCGGAAGCCGCGTTCCACGGCCCTGCGTCGGGCCTGCGAAGGGGCTGCAAAGATCGTCGGTCCAACGGTTTGACGCGGTCTGCGGGAAACGGGCCGGGCCCTTGGCGATCGCCGGCGGCGGGGCGTAGACTGCTCGCGCGAGTGCTGTCGGTCCTGGGTCCCAGGGCGGTCGCGCTCGCCGACTTCGGCGGAATTGCAGCCGTTCGAAACGCCCAAGTGGAGGCGTGGCTCACGCGGCTCCCTCGGGCGACCGGTCCCCGGCCGCCCGGATCCGGCAACCCTGTTCCGCGCGCCTGCACTTCGCCGAGCCGTCCCTCGACCACACACCATGGATTCCGCCGAACTCGCGGTCATCGGACTGACCTGCAACCTGGTGGGGGTGTTCTTCCTCGCCAACTCGATCATCTTCCGGCGCAGTCGAAAAGTCATCGAGGAGTTCTTCGGCGTCGGCGCGGGCAGCCTGACCGCGGTTCGGGACTACAGCCTGAACAAGATCCAGGTGGTCATCGGCTTCCTGTTCCTGAACACCGGCTTCCTGCTGCACGGGTTCTCGGTGCTCGACGCGATCCGCGAACGACTGTTGACCGTGGTCATCTGCCTGGTGCTGGTCGCGTTCGCGGGACTCGTCTACCTGATCGGGCTGACCTACTCGCGCCGGACCTTCCGCCGCTACCTGAGGGAGTTCTTTGCCAAGCACTCCGACTGGGACTTCGAGAAGGATCTGCGTCAGACCCAGGAGATCGGCGAGCAGTTGGGGATACCGCACCGGCCCGACATGAGTGTGGCTGACTACGTGCGTGAAGTGAGGCGGGCGTTGGAGCTCCCCCCTGATGCCGAGCGGCCGATGCGACCCCAGGCCCCGCGGATCGGGTCGGGCGCCGGGGGGCGCCGTCTGCGTAGTGATATCGGCGCGCTTCCGGGTCGGTGAGCAGGTCGGACGGTGAGCAGGCCGGACGGTGAGCAGGCCGGCCGAGTTTCGATGCGAACTTCCGCGTCGGACCGCTGGATTCCCCGTGACCAGACTCGGCCGGCGGGGCACAGGCTTGCGTGGATCGTTCGACCCGTATCGCCCTGCGCCGCTTCGTCCGGGCGCTTCGTCACTCCGTGCTGGATCTCTGCGCCCCAGCCGGCTGCGCGGCTTGCGGCGGTCCCGTGAGCGGTGTGCTCTGCCCCTGCTGTCGGTTGCGGCTCGAGCGCCGTCGGAGGCTGGGGGCTTGCCCACGTTGCGGCGAACCGAGCTTGCCAGGCACCGGTCGGTGTGTCGCGGACCATCGCTGGCTGCTCGGCATACGGGACCTGCAGGTGCCGTGGCGTTACCGTGGTGCCGGGGGGGCGGTGGTACGGCGTCACAAGTTCGAGCGGGACCCGGCGGCCCTCAGCTGTCTGGTCGGTGCGCTGGCCGACTATCTGGCGTCAAGGCGATCGAGCCCGCGGGGCCCGACCCGATGGGATCGAGCGGTCTTCGTGGCGGTACCTGGCTCTCGCGGACGGCTTCGACGCCGTGGCTTCGACCATGCCGCGGACTTGTCTCGAGCGGTCGCTGAGGTCGTGGGGGCACGCTTCGAGGCGCATGTGCTGTGCCGGACCCGTGAGACGTTGCCGCAGGCCGATCCCCGAGTGCTGTCGCGCGCGCGGAACGTCGAGGGTGCTTTCGTCACCCGCCGGCCGAGGGTGATCGAGGGCCGCCACGTCGTCCTGGTAGACGATGTGGTGACCTCGGGCGCCACCGCCAGGAGTTGTGTGCGTGAGCTGCGCAATGGTGGCGCGGCCGAGGTGACCGTCGCCGCCGTAGCCCTTGGTTCCGTGAAAGACACGACGGCCCCGGTCTGACCCACGCTGCCGGCCGCAGAACCGGTGCGCGAGTTCCTGCCGCCGCACGATCGCGCCCGGTCGGCAGCGCGAGTAGGGTGACGGATGTGCCGCACGATGCTGCCACCGAGTTCGCCGATGCGCGTCGCGTGCGCGAGGCCGCTGACCGGCTATCCGGTCAGCTCGTCCGCACCCCACTGGTCGGGGGGATCCAACTGGGAGACGCTCCGCCGTCGCCTCGCCTTCGAGCCAAGCTCGAGGTCCTCCAGTCGGGTGGGGGCGCGGTGTTCCGCGGAGCGATGCACTCTCTGTCGCGGGCTTTCGGCACGCTGAGTGGGCTCGTGGTCGGCGGCGGCTTCCGTTCGGCATACGCCACGGCGCTCGCCGCGTCATTGCAGAGGATCCCGACCTTGGTCCTGGTCGAACCGACGGTCGACGAGGCGCGTGCCAATCGCCTCGCGGTGCTGCCGCATGTGCGCATCGAGCGGAGTGGGGCAGTCGGGCGAGACCAGGTCCTTCGCCGTGCCCGCGCCGAAGGCTTCCGCCCGGCGCCAGGTCCCGGCGTCGACGAATGGGAACTCGGGGTCGCAACGCTCGGCTGGGAGCTGGCCGAACAGATGCCGGGTGATACGGATCTGGTGGTCGTGGCTCCTGGTGCGCTGCGACGCGCGGTGCAGCGCGGTCTGGTGGCCGGGGGGCGATCGGTGGAGGTGGTCGTGCCGGAAGGAGGCCTCGACCGGGATCTCGGCGAGCTGCGCCGCTGGGTGCGCGAGGGGCTGCGGATCGAAGCCGACGCGGCAGGTCTCCGCGCCCTCGAACTCGCGCGGTCCGCGGCCTTCGAGGGCCGCGAAGTGGTCGCGGTGCTCGGCGCATAGCGCCACGAGGAGCGCGGTCAGCGGATGCTCGGCAAAGGACGCGCCGTGCGCTGGTCGGTGGCCTGCTCCCATGCGATCACCAGCCGGAGCAGCTCGACGTCACCGTAGACCCGCCCGGTGAAGCCGACCGCGTCCGGCCGTCCGTCTCCGGTCCGGCCGCGCGGCGCCGCCACCGAGGGATGTCCAGTGAGGTTCGTCACGACCAGCATCTGGTTGCCGTGCGTGGGATGGACCACCGCAGAGACGTCGGCCGTCGCGAACGCGGCATCGACGGCCTGCATCAACCGCGTGCGGAGGCGCTGCGCCTGCAGATACTCCACCGCCGGGATCAGCCGGGCGACCCGGAATTCGTTGGGCCAGGCGCGCGCGGCCTGGCGGACCAGCTGTTCGTCGCGGCCGCTGCGAGTGAGTTCGTCGAACGCCGCGGCGGCCTCGGCGGAGAGCACGAACACCAGGTCGCCGGCCGGCACGTCGGGCAGCTCGAACGGCACCAGCTCGACCCCGAGGTCGCGGAGTTCGGCGAGGAACGGATGGTCGTCCTCGAACGTGCCGGCGAGCACGCCGACCCGCAGGCCCCGGACCTGGAGATCGGTGGGCGCGGGATACGCGGTGCGTCGGGTGGTGGGCAGGGTGTCGACCACCCGTGTCGTGGTCAGCGCCTGGAAGACCAGGGCGGCATCTTCCGCCGAGCGGCAGATCGGCCCGAGCTTGTCCATCGACCAGCTCAGCACCATCGCGCCCCGCGTGTCGACCACGCCGAAGGTCGGGCGGAATCCGGTCACACCGCACTCGACGCTCGGCGACACGATCGAGCCGAGGGTCTCCGAGCCGATCGCGAACGGCACCATCCCGGCGGCGGTCGCGGCGGCGGGTCCGGCCGACGAACCGCTCGAGCCGCGTTCGGGATCGTGCGGATTGCGGGTCCGCCCGCCGAACCACACGTCGCCCATCGCCAGCGCGCCGAGTGACAGCTTGGCGACCAGCACCGCGCCGTGCTCGTCGAGGGTCTTCACCACTGCCGCGTCGTGGTCGAGCACCTGGTCGGCGAACGGTGCCGCACCCCAGGTGGTCGGTGCGCCCTTCGCCGCGAGCAGGTCCTTCGCGCCGTACGGGATCCCGTGGAGCGGGCCGAGCCACTGACCCCGATCGAGCAACTCGTCGAGGCGGGCCGCGCGGGCGCGGGCGCGCTCCGGCAGGAGCGAGACGACCGCGTGGAGTTCCGGGTCGAGGCGTTCCAGGCGAGCGAGGGCCAGTTCGGTGAGTTCGACGCAGCTCACCTTGCGCGACGCGACCAGGTGGGCGAGTTCCGGGAGCGATGCGAACGCGAGGTCGTCGAGGTCCTTTGGTCGCTCGACAACCGGCAGCGCCGGTAGCGTGAGCGGCCGGTCCGCGGCGGGCGGGTTGCCGAGCGGCGCGAAGCGCAGAGCCGGAGGCAGGTGGTTCGGGACGTCTTGCTCGCGGAGGCGCTGGTAGCGGTCGCGGGCCCCGCGCACCCCGCGCACCATCATCTCTCGCTCGGCTTCGCTCTCCTCGAGGCCGATGACGTCCAGCGCCGTCCCGATGGTCTCGGCGCTCACCGCTCCGGCGGGGGGCTCCGCGGGCTTCGACGGGGCGACGGTCCCTGGCGGACGATTCTCCTGTCCGCGGGCGCCATCGGCGACCAGGAGGCCGGTGCAGATCAGCGCCAGGAGGCCGCGGTGCAGCGGGTCGGATCGGTGGGCGGAACGGACGGCGGGGTGGCGCTTGGTCATGGCGGGACCTGGGATCGACCGCCGTTCTCGCGGCTCACGTCCGCAGCGACAACTCGAATTCGTTGATCTGGCGGACGGCGTCGGTGATGTCGCGGGCGGCGCGGTGGGCTTCGACGTGGAACTCGCCATCGCGGCCGCCCTCGCCGGTGGCGACCAATACCGTGCCGACGCCCGCTCGGCTACCCGCGAGGATGTCGACGGTCCGGTGGCCCACCGTCCAACTCCGCGCCAGGTTCAGGTCGAACTCCTGCTGGGCCATCTTGAAGATGCCCGGCGCCGGCTTGCGGAACACCGACTCCTTGCGGAACCGTGCGTGGCCCTTCGGGTGGTAGGGGCACGAGTAGATCTTGCGAATCGCGACCTCGCGGGCCTCGCAGTCGCGAACCAGCTCGTCGCACAGCTTCTTGAATTCCCGCTCCTTCAGCCGCCCGAAGGCGATGTCCTCGCGGGAGGTCCCGATGAAGATCAGGAAGGTCCGGGGATCGAGGGCCACGAGGGCGTCGAGGGCTCCGGGCAGCCAGGGCACACTGCCGTCGTCGCGGAGCCTCGGTTCCTCGACGAGGACACCATCGAGTTCGAAGAAGACGGCCTGTTTGTCGGGGATCCGCATCGGTTCTCGGCTGCACTTGAGTGGCGTGCCTCCGTGATCGGTGCAGGCAGATGTCTCGCTTGAAGACTCGGGAGAAACTCCCTTGGTGAGGGTGGTGCGCAGCGGCTCGCCGTGGCGGTCACGGGCCGGGTGTGGAAAGCTGGAAAGCCTGACCCCCGCAGGCGTGGGCGGCGTAGGTTGGCCCGAGGTGCGTCGGCCCGGCTTCCCCTGGCGGGTCCAACCCTCGCTGCAGCTTCATGATCCGCACCGATGACGAACGGCTGATGCGCGCGGTCCAGCGCGGGGACATGGCGGCTTTCGAGGCGCTCGTGGACCGCTACAAGGCGGTTGTCTACGGCCTTGCGCTGAGCATGCTCCGGTCTCCCGAGGATGCCGAGGAGGCGGCGCAGGACACGTTCATCAAGCTGTTCCGGGCGCGCGACAGCTTCGATTCCGAGCGGCGACTCGAGCCCTGGCTGCTGCGGATCGCCGGCAACACGTGTCGGGATGCCTTGCGGAGGCGGAGGGCGGACGGCAACCAGGCGGTCAGTCGGGTCGATGCCGAGGTGTTCGCGCAGTCGGTCGCCGATCCCCGGAGTGTCGGGAAGGGCTGGAGCGAGGCGACCCGCCAGGCCGTCCGCCACGAGATCGGCACGCTCAGCGACGCGCTGCGCCTGCCGCTCGTCCTGAAGTATGTGAACGGCTTCACCAACCAGCAGGTCGCAGATGCCCTCGGCATCTCGATCAGCAACGTCAAGGTCCGGATGGGACGTGCCAAGAACGTCCTCCAGGGCCGCCTCGCGGAGCTGTTGGAGCAATGAGCGCGGCTTCCGGCGGTGATGGACTGGATCGTGGTCGTTCGGGCCGGGATGGCGGTTCCGACGGGCAGCTTCAGCCGGGCGACCCGCGCGACCTGCGGCGATACCCGCCGGCGTCGGATGCCTGCCTGGAGATCCGGGCCCGTCTGCGGGACTTCCTCGACGGGGAGTTGCCGTCGCGACAGGCCGCGTCCCTGGAGCGGCACGTCCACGAGTGCCGGTCGTGTGCCCTGGCGCTGTCGCGTGCCGAACTCGAGGTGCTGCGACTGCGCAAGTCCTTCGAGGAGGAACGGCGCCAGCTCGAGGAACTGCCGCCGGGACTGACCGCGAGCATCCTCGAGGCCCTGGAGCCCGAGCACTTCGCAGCGTTCGGTCGGAGTTCCGTCGACGACGACGATCTCGACGTCGGTTTCGACGACGACGTCTTCGAGGGCTCCGACGAGCCAGAGGCGACGCGCGCGTCCTCCGATTCCCGGGCTGCGGGTTCCCGGGGTGCCGATGGGGGGCGACGGCCACGTCGCGAACGCGGTGCCCTCGACGGTTGGGCGGTCCTCGATGGTGAGTTCACCGGCCGCGTGATGGCTCGGGTGCGTCGGGAGTGGCAGCCGTCGGGTCCCTGGGCGCGACTCGGCCGGCGCATGGCCGAGCACCGTACCGTGACGTTCGCCGTTGCCGGGTTGCTGGTGGTGGTCCTGGCGGGTCTGGCCTGGTTCGCCCTGCATGGCGCGGGTTCGGGCGTGGCGACCGCAGATGGCTTGCTGGTGGCCGAGGCGCAGCGAGCGCGGCGTACGGTCGGATCGGGGCTCGGCGAGGGCACCGGCGGCGATGCGGAGCGCGGCGTGGCGTCGAGCGGGCCGTCCGCCGCGGTGGCGGACGTCGCAGGAGCGAGGCGGGGCTGGCTCGACCTCGCCGTCGGTGACGGCCTACCGGTCGGCACCGCGTTCTCCGTCGGTCCCGCCGGGCGGCTGACCCTCGTCGACGGGCGGCGCTACGTTGCGACAACCGATGCCGCTCGGGTCGAGCGGGATGCGGGTGATGCAGCCCGGCCGCTCGACGCGGACGATCGCGACCCGTTGCGTCTCGAGTTCCTGGGCGACGGTCTCGGTCGCTTCTTCGACCACGCATCGTTGGCGTCGGCAGGTCTGCCTTGGCGCAGTGTCGGGGCCGCCGAACTTCCCGAACTTCCCGAAGGTCCCGTGCTCGATCTCGATCACGGCACGCTCGATCTGTCCCTCTCCTCTTCCCGCGGGCGACCCCTGCCGGTGTCGCTCGGCGGGTTCGCATGGCTGGTCGCGGATCCGGACAGCGACATCTCGCTGTCGCTCCTCGAAGTGGCGCGGGCCGACCCCGCGGTGGGCGCCGAAGGTTCGCTCACCGGTCGGGTGGAGGTTCTGAGTGGCCGTGCCGAGCTGTGGCTCGGCGTTCGTCGGGAGACCGTCTCGGCCGGGACCGTGGCGCGTTTCGACCCGCTCGGCGCGCTGACGCTGGAGCCGTCCGCCGGAACGCTGCTCGACGATTCCCGTGACCAGGGGACGAGGCGGGGCAGGTCCTTCCCGATGGCTCGTCTCGTCGATCCGGCGGCGTGGAGTGGCCTGGTGGTGCGCGCCGGGACGCTTGCGCCGGTGGTCGGTGCCGAGGTCCGCATCGCGGTGGGTCCCGGTGAGCACCAGGTGCAACACCGACTCACCGACGACGAGGGCCGGTTCGCCTTCGTGCTCGACGGGCCTGCGGTCCCGATGGCCGTGCTGAGCATCGCGCCGGGACCGGCCGATCGGGACCTCGGGATCGAGCCGGCGCGCTACGTCGCGTTGGGTGAGTTCAACGGGCGGGAGCGCCAGCTCGGCACCATCGAGCTGCAGGTGGGCCGTGAGGTCGTCGGCGCCGTCCGCGACGGTGGACTGCCGGTCGAGGGTGTCGAGGTCCGGGCGATGGTCGTCGATCAGGTGTTCGGGCTGGTCGATGCGCTGGGTGACGTCAGCACGCGGTCCGATGCCGCCGGCGAGTTCCGACTGGTCGGACTTCCGCAGGAGCTGCAGCCCCACGAGTCCTTGGTGGTCTTCGTGCCGCAGCAGGACGGCAAGATCCCGGTCGCGGCGGCAGAGGTGGCGTGGCGGAGCCAGCCAGGAGGGCTGCCGATCGAGCGGTCTCGACGGGTCGACGTGGATGTTCCCGCAGCCCGTGACGTGGCGTTGGTCGACCTGCCCACGGAGCCCGGTCTGACGATCTTCCAGGCGATCCCGGGGATTCCGGTCACCGCGATGGCCATGACTCTGCCGGTCCGGCGCGACGCCGATGGCACGGCACACCTTCGGAATGTCGGTCCGGGCGCCCTCTACGCCGTCGACCGGAGCGGCGGTCGCGTGATCCACCTGGTCGCCTCCGGAGTGCCGGCGGATCCCGATCGGCTGGTGTGTGGGAGCGAAGCGGGTTTCGACTTCGCGAACCGTATCGACCGGCTGCGGAAGGCGACCGCCGAGGAGATCGGCGAGGTCCGCGAGGTCGCGCTGTGGTCATCGCGTGGTTACCGGATGCTCTCGCCGTACGCGCCCCGCAGCCAGCCGGGAGGCAGCAAGCGCCCGCCGTGCTACCTCACGGTCGCGCACTCTTCGAAGCTCGTCGCGCAGCCAGCGAACCTGTACATCGAGTTCCGTGACGGCCGCGTCGAGTTCCTCGGCGTCTACGACGGTGGTCCTTCGCTGGCGTTCGATCTGCCGACCGAACGTCCGTTCTGGCTGATCGCGATCGGTCGCGACAGCGGGGCGGTCGGGGTGGTGGAGATCGGTGAGGGTACCACCGACGTGCCTGCCGTCGTCGAGGTGGCGTCACCCGGAGAACTCGATCTCACCGCTGTGCTCGGTCCGTCTCGCCACGGCCTGTGCGCCTTCCGTCTGCTCGACGGTCCGCTCGCCGGTCGGACCTTCTGGCGCTCGCTCGGCAGTGGCGACCAGGGCGTGGTCGGCGATCTGCCGCCGGGCCGTTACCGCGTCGAGCTGGGAGATGGGACGTCGCTGGATTGCGAGGTCGAGGCCGGGGCTCGGGTCCAGGCGAAGCCTGACCACCAGGTCGACGTCGAGGCTCCCCGCTCGTCGGGGCGCGGCGACTGACCGCAGGGGGGGGGGGGCGGTCCGTCGTTCGCCGCTGCGCCGACCTCGATCCTCTCGGACCGGTCAGCGCGACTCGGCGAGGAAGCCGATGACGACGTCGAACGCCCCGGCGTCCTCCAGCAGGATCGAGTGTCCCGCGGTGGGGCGTTCGACGTAGCGCCCGCGCGGCAGCAAGTCCGCGGTGCTGCGCACCTCGTCGACCAGCGTCAGGGTGTCCTCCGCGCCGGCGATGCACAGCACGTCCAGCGCCAGCGAGCCGGCCGCCTCGCGCGCATCGAACCGGGCGAGGGCGCGCGCCTGCGCGACCATCAGCGTGCGGGTCTCGGCCGGTGGGCGGGTGGCGCGGACGATGTCGTCGACCACCTTGTTGCGCTCGGTGTGGAAGGTCTTGCCGAACAGGAACGGCGCGACCGCGTCGGCGAAGCGCTCGGCCGGCAGATGCTCGGCGACCGCTTCGAAGAACCGGTAGACGCGCGCCGCGCGGGGACTGGTGTGGCACGACGAGGCCAGCAGGACCATGCGCTCCACGCGGTCGGGTCGCTGGGCGGCGGCGGTCAATGCCACCTTGCCACCCAGCGACGTGCCGACCAGACGCACGGAGTCGAAGCCGGCGGCGTCGATCAGGGTCCAGACGTCGCGCGCGGCCTGGTCGAAGTCGAACGGCCCGTCCAGCGGGCTCGACGGCGGGATGCCGGCGGGGTCGTAGGTCAGCGCGGCGAACCCGCTGCGCGCGAAGCGCCGTGGCAGGGTGCCGAACAGGCGCATGCCGCCGCCGAGTCCGGGCAGCAGCACCACCGGCGGGCCGTCGCCCTCCAGCGCGTAGTGGAGGCTCTTCGGGCCGTCTTGGGCGAGAGGCATGAGGTCAGCGTACCACCAGCTGCCGGGCGATCTCGGGGAGTGCCGTCAGCACGACTTCGCCGACGATCTGCAGACTCGCGGCGGAGACATGCTCGAGGGTGTCGTCGGGCGTGTGCCACTGCGGATTGTCGACGATGTCGATCAGATCGATCGACGGGATGCCGGCATCGACGAACGGCAGGTGGTCGTCTCGCACCGGCAGACGGTTGGCATAGAACACGTCGGCATGGCCGAGCTGGCGGGCGGCCTGGAGCACGATCGCCTTGATCCGCGGGTCGGAGTACTCGTCGTCGTCGATCTGCAGGCTCGCTGCTCCGACCATGTCCAGCAGGACCATCGCTCGGATGGGCGGGGTCGACGGGTCGTTCTCGCGGGCGGCGAGGTAGTGCTCCACGTAGCGACGCGAGCCGAACAAGGCGCGGTCGTGGTCCCACTTGAACGGCACGCTCTCCTCGCCGTCGAAGAACACCAGCTCGACGGTGCAGGGCAGCGGGTCGTCGCAGAGCTCGCGGGCGATCTCCAGCAGCAGGCCGACGCCGCTGCCCGAGTCGTTGGCGCCGACGAACGGGAAGTTGTGCAGCGGGTCGTCGTGACCCTCGCAGACCTTGGTGTCGTGATGGCAACCGATCACCAGCCGCTCGGGTCGTGCCCCGGGCAACGTGGCGACCACGTTGGTGAAGCGGATCCGCTCCTTCGGGTCGACCCAGGTGTCGCGGCGGGCGACCAGGCCCATCGCGTCGAGTGTGCCCGCGATGTGGTCGATGGCCCGTTCCCAGCCGGTGGTGCCGGCGTGGCGGGGGCCCATCGCGCAGAGCCGCTCCACGTGGCCGTAGGCGCGGCGGCCGAGGTCGGTCGGGACGTCACGGCTCGGCAGCGGCTCCTGGACGACCGGCGCGACCGGGTCGGTCTTCGGATCGCCCTGGCAGGTCGAGCCGAGTAGCGCGAGACCCAGGAGCAGCGGGGTCCAGGCGTGTGGGGCGGGCGGTCGGGGCGCCGTAGCGGTCACTTGCAGAACTCCGCCTCGATCTTCGGCAACGCGTGCCAGACCAGGTTTCCGACGATGTGCAGCGAATCGGCCGACACGTGCTGCATCGTGTCGTTCGCGGTGTGCCACCAGGGCGTGTACTTCTTCGCCGCCTCGGGGGTGTTGGCGTTGTGCTGGACCTCGGCGCGGTAGGCGAAGTCGATCAGGTCGACGGTGCGGACCCCGCGGTTCTTGAACGGGATGTGGTCGTCGGTCATCGGTGACTCCCAGCGGAACATGCGTTCGCCCTCGCCCATCTCGACGCCGGTGTCCTTGAAGATCTGCAGCAGGGTGCTGTTCGAGGCGGTGTCGCGGTCGATCTTCAGCTCCGGGTCGCCGAGCAGGTCGAGCAGGATCAGGGCGCGCATCCGGGGGGCGAGTCCGCGTGGGAAGTCCGGGTGCCGTTGGTCGGAGGTGCCGTCCCAGGTCTCGGCCATGTGGGTGCTGCCGATCAACGACTTGTCGTGGTCCCACTCCCAGGGGATCGACTCCTCGCCGTCGAACCAGATCAGCCAGACGTCGGTGTCGAGCGGCTTGTTGGCGTGCAGTTCGCGCGCCAGCTCGATCAGCACGCCACACGACGCCGCCGAATCGAGCGCGCCGAGGAACTCGAAGTCCTGCTCGCCCTCGTGGGTGATCTTGCTGTCGTAGTGCGCGCCGACCGCCAGGAACGGAGGCTTGTCGTCCTCGCCGTGCGCGGCCTTGCCGGGGATCCGGCAGATCAGGTTCTGGAACTCGACGCCCGGCAGCAGGTCTTCGCGCGCGAACGTCTGCCGCTCCAACTCGAGGGTCGGCGAGATCGCCTTCAGCTGCGCCTCGATGTAGTCCGCGGTCTTGCGGAGCGCGTCGGTGCCCGGGGGACGCGGGCCGAACGCGCAGATCGCGGCCGCGTGCTCGCGGGCCTTCTCGCCTGAGACCGGACCCAGCGGATCGCTGCCGCAACTCGTCAGCAGCAGGAACGGGACGGCGAGCGCCAGGAGGGCGAGCACGCGGATCGAACGGTGGCGCGACGGCTTCATTCCGCGTGAGCCTACCCGAAGGTCCGCCGACGGCCAGCCGTGGGGGACAGCGCCCCCAAACTTCGGAGGCTTTGGGAGTTCACCGCGTTTCCCGTCGAGACGCGGGGCCTAGGATGTCGAAGACACACGGGCGGAATCGGTGTCCTGGTTCCGTTCGATCCGCGCGGGTTGCCGCGGCACGGACCCCGCGCGGTTGCAGTCGACGCTGGCCACACCGGCCAGCCGAGCCGAACCAGTTGGAGTCAAGATGGTGGAACAGAGCGGCCCCCGGGAATCGCAGGCGAGTGGCGGGAGTGCAGGTGGCGGAGGCGGCGGTCTCCTCGATCTGATCCGCAGCACGGTCGACGTGCAGCGCTTCCGCGACGAGCACTGGCGCGGTGGCTTCCAGGACTACCTCGCGCTGGTCGAAGGCGATCCCCTGGTGATTCGCACCGCGCACCAGCGGCTCTACGACATGGTGCTGAGCCACGGCACGGAAGAGGTCGAGAGCAACAAGGAGAAGCTGACCCGGTACAAGTTCTTCCAGGACCCGTTCGACGACGGTGCCGACGGGCTGTTCGGTCTCGAACGCCCGTTGATGAACCTGATGAACGTCTTCAAGGCGGCGGCGCACGGGTTCGGTCCCGACAAGCGCGTGCTGCTGCTGCACGGCCCGGTCGGTTCTGCCAAGTCGACGATCGTGCGCCTGCTGAAGAAGGGGTTGGAGCACTACTCCCGTTCGCTGGAGGGCGCGCTCTACACCTTCTCCTGGGAGATCGACGGCGAGGTGATCCCCTCGCCGATGAACGAAGAGCCGCTGCTTCTGGTGCCGCGCAAGGCGCGGGGCGAGATCCTGGCGCGCCTGCAGAAGAAGGCCCGGACGCCGTATCGCCTCAGGCTCGACCTCGATCTCTGCCCGGTGTCGCGCTTCTACCAGGACATGCTGATGGCGCGCTACGACGGCGACTGGATGAAGGTCCTCGACCACGTCGTCGTACACCGGATGCTGATCAGCGAGAACGATCGCACCGGCATCGGCACGTTCCAGCCCAAGGACGAGAAGAACCAGGACTCGACCGAGCTGACCGGCGACATCAACTATCGGAAGATCGCCGAGCTGGGCACCGACAGCGATCCGCGGGCCTTCAACTTCGACGGCGAGTTCTGCGTCTCCAACCGCGGGATCATCGAGTTCGTCGAGGTGCTGAAGCTCGACGTGGCCTTCCTCTACGACCTGTTGACGGCCAGCCAGGAGCACAAGATCAAGCCGAAGAAGTTCGCGCAGACGGACATCGACGAGGTGATCATCGGGCACACCAACCAGGCCGAGTACAACCGCCTGCAGAACAACGAGCTGATGGAGGCGTTCCGCGACCGCACCATCAAGATCGACATCCCCTACAACCTGCGGCTCGACCACGAGATCCGCATCTACGAGCGCGACTTCAACCGCAAGAAGGTGCCGGGCAAGCACATCGCTCCGCACACCCTGTCGACGGCGGCGATGTGGGCGATCCTGACCCGGCTCGAGGAGCCGAAGAAGGCCAACCTCACGCTGATGCAGAAGCTCAAGCTCTACAACGGCAAGAGCCTGCCGGGCTACACGCGGGACAACATCCGCGAGCTGCGCGAGGAGTCGCCCAGCGAGGGCATGGACGGGATCAGTCCGCGCTACATCCAGGACAAGATCTCCAACACGCTGGTCAACGATCTGCCGTGCATCAACCCGTTCATGGTGATGAACGAGCTGGAGACCGGACTCGACCACCACTCGCTGATCTCCGATCCGGAGATCAAGAAGCGCTACAAGGAGCTCTTGCTGGTGGTGCGCGAGGAGTACGAGGAGATCATCAAGAACGAGGTGCAGCGGGCGATCTCCGCCGACGAGGAGGCGATCCAGCGGCTCTGTGGCAACTACATCGACAACGTCAAGGCCTACACGCAACACGAGCGGGTGAAGAACCCGTACACCGGCCGCGACGAGGAGCCCGACGAGCGATTGATGCGTTCGATCGAGGAGAAGATCGACATCCCCGAGGTTCGCAAGGACGACTTCCGCCGCGAGATCATGAACTACATCGGGGCGCTCGCGGTCGAGGGCAAGACCTTCAACTACAAGACCAACGAGCGGTTGCACCGGGCGCTCGAGCTGAAACTGTTCGAGGACCAGAAGGACTCGATCAAGCTGACCAGCCTGGTCTCCACGGTCGTCGACAAGGACACCCAGGAGAAGATCGACATCGTCAAGAGCCGGTTGATCCGCGACTTCGGCTACGACGAGATCTCGGCCACCGACGTGCTGAACTACGTGGCTTCGATCTTCGCGCGCGGCGACACCAAGGAGTCGTGAGCGTCCCTGCGGTGAAGGGCCCGAACGGAGCACCCCGAGCGCGGAGTTGAGCGTTGCGCAAAGTCGACCAGGACCACACCCGCTTCCGTGACATCGTGCGCGGTCGCATCAAGCGCGACCTGCGCAAGTTCGTGACGTCGGGCGAGATGATCGGGCGGCAGGGCGGCAAGGCCGTCAGCATCCCGATCCCGCAGATCCAGCTGCCGCGGTTCCGCTACGGCAAGAACCAGAAGCAGGGCGTCGGCCAGGGCGAGGGCGAGGAGGGCCAGCCGGTCCCCGGTCAGGAGCCAGGGCAGGGCGAAGCCGGCGAGGATCCGGGTCAGCACAGCCTCGAGGTCGACGTCGGTCTCGACGAGCTGGCGCAGATCCTCGGCGAGGAGCTCGAACTCCCCAACATCGAGCCGCGCGGCAAGAAGGCGATCCGCACCCAGGCCGGTCGCTTCACCGGCATCTCGCGCTCCGGGCCGAAGTCGCTGCGCCACTTCAAGCGGACTTTCAAGGAGGCGCTGAAGCGGCAGATCGCCTCGGGGACCTACGACCCCGACAACCCGGTGATCGTCCCGATCGAGGAGGACCACCGCTACCGGTTCCTGTCGACCCGCGAGGAGCCGCAGGCCAGCGCGGCGGTCATCTACATGATGGACGTCTCAGGCTCGATGGGCCGCGAGCAGAAGGAGATCGTCCGCATCGAAGCGTTCTGGATCGATACGTGGCTGCGCAGCCAATACAAGAATCTCGAGGTCGCCTACATCGTCCACGACGCCGCAGCACACCTGGTCGACCAGCACACGTTCTTCCATCTGCGCGAGTCGGGCGGCACCAAGATCTCGTCGGCCTACGAGCTGTGCCTCAGGCTGATCGACGACAGGTTCCCCGCGCACGAGTGGAACCTCTACCCGTTCCACTTCAGCGATGGCGACAACTGGTCTTCGCGCGACACCGAGCGCTGCGTCGATCTGCTGAAGAACGGCATCCTGCCGAAGTGCAACCAGTTCAGCTACGGCCAGGTCAAGTCGGCCTACGGCTCGGGTCAGTTCAAGAAGGATCTGGATGGCGTGTTCCGCGGCGACGACAAGGTCGTGACCAGCGACATCCTCGACCGCGACGGCATCCTGCCGTCGATCAAGACCTTCCTGGGGAAGGGGCGGTGAGCGGAGATGCAACGCGATGGGTGAGCTGACCCCGGAACTGGCGCGGTACCGCGATGAGATCCGCGAACTCGCGGCCCGCTACGGCCTCGACTTCTACGAGGTGGTCTTCGAGCTGGTCGACTACGACGAGCTCAACATGATCGCCGCCTATGGCGGGTTCCCGACGCGCTACCCCTACTGGCGCTTCGGCATGGAGTACGAGCAGCTCTCGAAGAGCTACTCCTACGGCCTCTCGAAGATCTACGAGCTCGTGATCAACAACGACCCCTGCTACGCGTACCTGATGCGGAGCAACTCGTTGACGGACCAGAAGCTGGTGATGGCCCACGTCTATGGGCACTGCGACTTCTTCAAGAACAACTATTGGTTCTCGAAGACGCCGCGGAAGATGATGGATATCACCGCGAATCATGGCGCGCGCATCCGGCGCTACATGGATCGCCATGGCGTCGAGCCGGTCGAGCACTTCATCGATCTGGTGCTCTCGCTCGACAACCTGATCGACATCCATTCGCCGTTCATCTCCAGGGATGCGAGCGGCACGCGCTCGCCGGCAGTGGGCTCGGGCGACGACGACGACACGGGGCGGATCCGGGCCAAGGACTACATGGACCGGTACATCAACCCGCCGGAGTACCTGGCCGCGCAGCGGCGCAAGGCCGCCGAGCAGCGTGCCGCGTCACGCCGCCATCCGGCCGAACCGGCCCGCGACGTGCTGAAGTTCCTGCTGCAGAACGCGCCGCTGGAGGGCTGGCAACAGGACATCCTCGCGATGCTCCGCGAGGAGGCCTACTACTTCGCCCCGCAGGGCATGACCAAGATCATGAACGAGGGTTGGGCGGTGTTCTGGCACTCGTACCTGATGACGCGGCACATCGTCGAGGCGTCGGAAGTCATCCACTACGCCGACGCGCACTCGGGGACGCTCGCGACCAGGCCCGGCCAGATCAATCCGTACAAGCTCGGCGTCGAGCTGTTCAAGCACATCGAGCACCGCTGGGACGTCGGCAAGTTCGGCGACGAGTACGAGGCCTGCGAAGACGAGGAGGAACGGCGCGCCTGGAACCGGCCGACCAACAAGGGCCGTGACAAGATCTTCCAGGTCCGTTCGATCTACAACGACGTGTCGTTCGTCGACGAGTTCGTCGACGCCGAGTTCGCCGAGGCGCAGAAGATGTACGTCTTCGGCTATGACCAGTCGACCGGCCGCTACGTCGTGGTCGACCGCGATTGGCGCAAGGTGAAGAAGCAGCTGCTGGACAGTCTGACCAACTTCGGCAACCCGATCATCTACGTCGCGGACGCCAACTGGTCGAACCGCGGCGAACTCTACCTCTACCACGACTGGATGGGCGCCGACCTGCAGTTCGACGCCGCGATGATGACACTGCGCCACGTCTTCGAGATGTGGAAGCGTCCGGTCCATCTCGAGACCCGCGACGAGGGCGAAGCCAAGCTGTTCAGCTACGACGGCAAGGAGCCGGTCATCCGCGAGATCACCGGCTCGAGGTCACCGCGCGACGTGGTGGGGACGCTGCAGGAGCAGGGCTAGGAGCCCGCCCCGGTGCCTGGCACCCAGGCGGCCCTGGCACCCAGGCGACCAGGAACCGAGCGCCTACTGCCCCATCGCCGCCCGCGCCCGCGCCCGGAACTTCGCCCGCTGCGCGAACGAGGCCTTCACGTCCGGCCGGCCCATGTTCGACACCGCGCAGTTGGCGCAGGTCGGGCGCAGGTTCATCCGGTGCAGCTGGCGGCGCAGCTCCATGAACTGCGGGCCGGTCCAGATCTCCTCGAAGGTCTGGGTCTTGAAGTCACCGAACGAGGTGTGCTCCCACCACGAGCCGCAGGGGAACACGGTGCCGTCCGGGTTCACGTGGATGTAGCGCCAGGGGAAGTAGCAGGGCCGGTTGTGGTGCTTCTTCTGCTTGACCGCGAGCAGGAACTCGCGGTTCTTGTGGTTCAGGTACTCGTCGACCGAGACCGTGGGCTGCATCTCCTGGTCGGGGATCAGCGCGTTGCCGCCACCCTCGTCGGACTCCGGCACGTCGGCCGTGTCGATCTCGGCGTTGTGTTCGGGCAGCGGGATCGGTGCAGCGATCTTGATGCCGTTCTCGTCGGCGACGCGCTTGACCTCCGCCATCACCGAGTTGCACAGCGCAGGCTGGTTGAGCAGGGACTCCTTCTCCATGTCCATGCCGCCGATCACCGCCATGTGCACGAAGTTCATGAACTTCACGCCCTTCGATCCGCAGAAGCGCACTAACTCCGGCATGGTGCGGATGTTGGAGGTCATCAGCACCGCGGTCACCGAGGTGTTCGGGAACTTGGAGCCCAGCGCCTTCTTGCGCTCGTTGATGACGTCGAAGCGGCTGGTGACGCGCTCCCATTTGGCCGGGAAGCGGATTCGCTCGAAGGTGTCCTTGTCGCCGCCGTCCATCGAGATGGTCAGGATCGGCATCTGCACCTCGATGACCTTGTCGATGATCTTCTCGGTCAGCGACATGCCGTTGGTCGAGAAGTGGAACTTCGGCACCTCGTACTTCCGGCACAGCTCCAGCGCCCGCGGCAGATCGGGCGCCATCAGCGGTTCGGCGCTCGACGACAGCACCACGTCGTGGGCCCGCGGGAACAGGTCGGCCGCCACCCGCTCGAGCAGCTCGTCTCCCATCGTGGTCTTGTTGGGCACGAACTCGGGGTGCGCGAAGTGGCACATGATGCACTTCAGCTGGCACGTGCCGACCATGTCGAGCTTGACGCGCAGGAAGCGGTTGTCGCGGAGGACGGGCATTCGGTGTCTCGGGGATTCCGGAGCCGGAGGCGGGATGGGTCGGAAGGGTGGGCTGGGCGTCTCGGCAGATGCGCCCGACCCGGAATGGTATCACCTGTCCGCGGGCCCCTGGAACCGGACCCCGGTCCCGAAACGGGTCAGGTGAGCTGGTAGTGCAGGCCGTCCGGGGTATGGACCAGCGGGTCCAGGTCCAGCATCGGCTCCAGCGAGGATTCGAACTCGGCGAGCTCTGGGCTGTGGGCCAGCACCTGGGCGGCCGACAGCGGCGCTCCCGAGCTGCGGAGCACGTCGCGGGCGGTGCGTTGGATCCAGGCTCCCAAGCCGAGGTCGGCGCGGGCGACCACCGGTCCGGGCAGGATCTCGAAGTCGCCGTGGCGCCGCAGGAGATCGAGCAGGAGGTGGTGGGTGAGGAACACGCCGCCGAGTCCAGCCCGGTCGACCGCTTCCGCGAGCACCTCGATGCTGGCGTGGCCGTTGTGGTCCTCGAGCTGCATGTCGGTCTCCCGGATCAGCTGGCGCAGGCGCTCCTGGCCGAACGGATAGTTGTCGAGCAGGTCGACCCGGTCACGGGTCGGGAACACGAAGCGGCGGTTCTCGCGCAGCAGGCGCGCCACGAGTGCGCGACGCCGTGGCGGCTGGTTCTGCAGGAAGCGGGCGAACGGCAGTTCGCCCATCGCCCGGCGGAGGTCCTCGACCAATTCCTCGACCACCGGGGAGCCTCGGCGCCCCTGGCCCGGGACGAAGTCGCCCCGGCCGAGGTAACGGACCGCGCGATCCTGGCGCAGGCGATCGATCGCGAGGTGGGCGGTGCGGCTCGAGGGGGCCTGGTCGCCGGCGCCGAACGGCTCGAACACCGACGTACGCACGCCACGCTGGACCACCAGGTCCCGGAAGTGCTCGGCGAAGGGCCTGGCTGTCTCGATCTCGTCGAGCAGCGTGGCGCGGAGTTCGAAGCAGCAGGGCGCCGTCTCGACGAACCGGCGGTCGCCACGCAGGGTCTGGTGGATGCGCCGCCGCGAGGCGTGGCGGTGACGGTCGCGGTAGTGGAATTGCAGGTCGTCGAGGTGCAGTGGCCGTCCGACGTCTTCCAGGATCCTCTGCAGTCGATCGGCCGGACGCGGCGGTAGCTCGACGATCCGTGGCGCGCCGTGGGCTCGGAATCGCAGGGAGCGTCCGTGGTGGCGCTCCAGGAGGTGCGAGAACAAGGCCTCGGGGAGATCGCCATCGACCGCCCTGGCGAGGCGGCGTTCGGCGCGGTGGGCCAGAGGTCGTGGTCCGAGCTGCTGGAGCACCCGTCCGAGGGCGCGATTCACCGCGATGAGCCGGGGGCGCGACAGCTCGATGAGTCTTTGGCCGTCGAAGCTCAGGCGGTCGGGGTCGAGGGCTGCGAGCAGACGCAATACGAAGTCGCCGGGGTGGCCGGCCAGCGTGCGGCCGAGGCGGGATCCGCGGTCGACGTGGTGCGCGTCGAGCACACCGCCGGCGGCGGCGAGTTCGCGGTCGAGGTCGGAGCACAGCAGCGAGAGTTCGGCTGCGAGTTCGGTCCGCAGCTCTTCGATCGCCTCCGCGGCGAGCGCGAGCACCTCGTCGGGTTCGATCTTCAGCTCGGCGGCGATCGCGCGCACCCGTCGCGGTCGGCACTCGAATCCCAGCAGTCGTCGGAGGACCTGGACGGCCGCTGGTCGCGAGAGCCTGGCAAGTGCGGAACGGACCAGGCGGCGTAGCGCGGGCTGCTCGACGTCGGCCTTCGCCGGCCTGCGCTCCCCCGGGTCGCTGGACGACCAGACGCGCTGCAGTGCCGAACGGATGGTGTCGCGCAGCGACGGAGACAAGGTGTCGAGGGATGCCTGCGCGGCGTCGTGGAGTCGGTGCAGAGCCCTTTCCTGCAGCGCGGAGCGGACTTCGTCGGCGAGGGGCAGGCGGTCGAGGGAGATGTCCGGTAGCAGGTCCTCGAGCAGGGTCGGGGCCCGTCGGTCCAGTGCGCGTCGGATCGATCGCTCGCAGGTTTCGAGGGTGCGGGCGCCCAGGCCGCGCTGCGCCAGCAGGGTCTGGTTCGAGGTCGCGAGATACTCGGCGATCGAGCCGACCCCCAGCCGTTGCAGGAGCCTTCGGGCGCGACGATCTTCGACCACGTCCTCGATGGGCGTCGCGAGTGCCTGGGGTGACACCGCACGACGTTCCGACAGCTCGGCGAGACGCTGCATCAGGAGCGAGGCTCGCGTTGCCAGGTCGCGGAGTTCCGGGTCGAGCGTGGCGGGGTCGACCGCGAGGAGCTGCGTCGCCGACGACACGCCGAGTCGAGCCGCGGCCTCGCGGGCCGCGGGATCCGGGCGGAGCAATTCGAGGCGCGGGTCGACGGCGGTCATCGCAGGCGTTCGGGATCGATCGACCGCCATCGGGTCGGTGGGGCGGCCGGAGCCGCGGTCGAGTGAGCGCGCGCCGCGTCGCGCAGGACATCGGGTGCGACCATCGCGTGCAGCCATGCATCCGGTGTGGCGTCGTCCAGCAGGACCTCGGCGGCCTGCACGGCGATGCCGCGGTCCGACGAGGCGAGCAGGGCGCGGGCGATGCGGGAGCGTGCGGACGAAGGGCCGAGCTGCCGTAGCAGCACGGCTGCACGGCGGGCGGCGACATCGGCCCCCTCGTGGGCGAGGGCCGGCACCAGGCAGTCGGCGAGGGATTCCGCTGGGCCCGCGAGAAGGGCGCCTTCCAGCAGTGAGAGGATCTCGTTCCGTGAGGTGTGCAGGTAGCCGTCGCAGAGGCGGCCGAGCGTCGCCTGCGGGTCGCAGCGGGTCGCTGCGATCCACAGCGGCGTCGGATCGATCGATGGATCCTCGAACGCGCGGTCCAGGGCGGCGAGCAGGCGTGCCGCGTCGGAGCCTCCCGCGGTGCCGAGGGCCGGGGTCGCGGCCAGGGCTCGCGCCGCGTCGTCTCGAATCCGGGGCCGCAGGTCGTCGAGTGCGTCCACGAGCAAGCGGCGTCGGGCGGCCGGGTTGTTGGCGGTGCGGACCAGGCCGTCGACGTGCTCGACGGTTGCTCGGTCGGCGTCGGGCACGGCGCGGGCCCCGAGTCGGACCAGTCGAGGAGTGTCGGCGGAGCCGTCGAGGAACAGGATGCGTCGCACTCCTGGGACCACCGCGAACAGCGCTCGTCCGCAGGCTGCGCCCGAGGCCTCCTCGAGGGTCACCAGGCTCGGTGCCCGGCTGCCTCGTAGCACCTCCTCGACGACGAAGCGCAGCTGGGTCCGGCCGCGGGCGGAGTCATCGATCCGCTCGACGGCGCGAGCGACGACGATCCGGGTCGCGGCGTCGGTGCAGGACTGCAGCGTCGTCGCACCCGCCTGCGCATGGAGGTTCACACCGACGGAGGCGAGCAGTGCCACGAGGGTCGATACGAGAGCCCTGCAGTTCCCAGGTCGGAGCGGTCCCATCGGCCAGCTCATCGTCGTCGCGGCAGAATCGACTGATGCGGAACCTGCCAGGGTCGCGATGGACGTCCAGGAACGAGGCACATGCGCCGCCCGACGGCCCCTGTCACCGAAGCAGCACGTGCTGGCGCAGGTAGGCGAGGTTGAGGTCGCGGAAGCGGTAGCCCAGCGCGGTCATCGAGTCGTAGCCGAGCGACGGCGCCATCACGTCGGTGACGCCTGCGTAGGCGTTGTGCAGGGTGTCGTCTCCGTGCAGGCTCGCGGCGTTGTCGCCGGGCGCGACCAGGCCGACCGCATGGCCGACCTCGTGAGCGAGGATCGTGCCGACCACGGTTGCCCAGTCGTCGGCGGCGGCCAGGATCGCCTCGCGACGCGCGCGCGCTGCACTGCTGGCGGTCGAGTCGTCGTAGTCGCTGGCCAGTGCTGCCGCGTCGTGCGGGCCGGTGCCGACCGGGGTACCGCCCATCGGCGCGCAGAACGGCAGGAAGCGGCGGGCGAAGCTGGTGACGAACGACGGGTAGATCGAGCGATGGATGCCGGCCTCGAAGAGGAACATCTCGGCTGGGAACACGCCGAGGCCGGGTGCGGTCGCGGTTGCGTGTTGATCGAAGCTGCCGTTGGTTCGGTCGAAGAACGCGCGGCCGAGCACACCGGACGACGGGTCGCCGTAGCTCCGACCCGGCTGGCCTTCGGGATCCAGGCCGCCGCATGCGATCTGCATCGACGTGAGTCCGGCCGGTTCCTGGTCGGTGAATACGATGGCGACCGTGTTCGCCTCGTCGGCGGGACGGGAGCCGTCGAATCCGCGCGTGTAGAGGGCGCGGACCCGGCGCAGCACGCCGTCGGCTACCAGGTCATGGACGTTGGCGTTGATCCCTAGCGGGTCGCCAGCCGCGGTCAGGCCGAGGCGGAGCAGGTCCTCGTCGAAGTCCGAGATGCCACTGCGGTCGCGATCGAGGTCGAAGCGGACCCAGACCACCTGGGTGCGTTCGAACGGCATCCGGCCCGCGGTTGCGGGGACGACCTCGAAGTCGAGCCCGTCGGCCGCGGAGCGGTTGCCGGCAAGGTCGGCGACGCTGGCCTCGACCCGGTAGCGCCCGGCCGGCAGAGCGTGCGACTCGGGGATCCGCAGCGCGAACGAGTCGGCGCGCGGGGTACCCAACACCTGGACCGTGGCCGGGTCGAGTGCGGTGCCTTGCGGTCCGGTGATCGTGACGACCACGCTCGACCAGTCGAGCGCGCCGCCCTGGACGTCTCGACCGTCCACGTCCACCTCGAAGCCGTGCGGTCCGACCGCGAGATCTCCGTTGCGCTGGTCCTCGATCGCGTCGAGCGTGACCGTGCAGCTCGGTGCGGTCACATCGAGCGCGACTCCGGTGCGGAACGACACGCAGAGCGATTCTGCCAGGGCCTCGCCGGCGACGCCGCGTAGGCCTGCCGCGCCGCCGATCACGCGGAGTTCGTAGCGCTGGTCCGGCGCGAACGGGGTACCCGGGATCACCGTCAGCAAGCGGTCGCCTTGGTGCAGCGTCGCGGTGTGGCCGAGTGGCGTCTCGCCGTCGTCGGGTCCGAGCCACACCAGCGCAGTGCTGGCGGCGTGCAGGCTGTCGGGAGCGAGAGCTGCCGAGAACCGCAGGGCGAGCTGCGCGTTGCGGGCGACTCCATCGGCGCCGTCTTGCGGCCAGCTCGTCACGCCCAACGCGTCGAACCGGCTGCCGGTCGCGAAGGTCAGCGAGTGGTCCGCGGTGAGCGGGTTGCCGGCTAGGTCGGTCAGCCCACCGGCACCGCCGTACAGGGTGAGTTCGTAGCTGGTCCGCGGCTGCAACGCGGCCTCGGGCTCGAGCAGCAGTCGGGTCCCGGCCAGGACGCGCGGCGTGCGGAGGGGAACTTCGGCGGCGGAGTCGTCGAGCGCCCGCAGCGTGGCCGCACGGTTCTGCAGGCTGGCGACGTCGAGGTCCTCGTCGAAGTCGATCGCCAGGCTCACGGCCTCGGGTTCGATCGTGGCGCCATCCATGGGCGATGAACGGACCACGGTCGGTGCGGTCGTGTCGTTCCCGACCGTGAACTGGATGGTCTCCTGGGTCCAGCCATGGTTGCCGGAGTGATCGGCCATCAGGCCCGGACCGGCCGGGACCTCGAAGGTCACGGTCCCGCTCGGTAGTGGCTCGAGTGGGATCAGGGTGAGGCGGCGCTGGTCGGCCGAAGGGGCCACGTCGACCTGGATCGCGGCACCGGTGGATGTCCAGGCGGTGATCGAGCCGAACGGGATGGACTCGAGGGCCAGCGACTCGTCGTAGCGGAGCACCGGGCGGACCAGCGGTGAGACCGGCGCGCCAGACGCCGGCCAGGCTCCGATCCGCAGCGGTGGGTGCACGTCGACGGCAGTAAGGAACTCGTGCGCAGTCCCGTTCGCCGCGACGTTGCCGAGGCGGTCGCCGGCAGCCGCGACTTCGACCCGGTAGCGACCGTTGCCCGGCAGATCGATCAAGGGCGTCACCACGAGGCGGTTGTCCGCGACCCGATGCGTCGCGGGCCAAGGCTGGTTGGCGTGGTCGAGGATGCGGACCGCGCCCGGGGTGGCGAAGGGCGCTGGATCGATCGCTTCGTCGAATTGGACGGTCAGCGGCACGCCTTGGCCGAGGATGCCCTGGATGGGGCCGTCGACGCGGATGACGGAAGGGGAGAGGGTGTCGAGGGACGTGAAGTCCAGCGGCCGGGCGTACTCGAGCAGCCGACCGTCGTCGGCACAGACCAGCGCGTCGACGGTCAGGCGGTAGCGCGTGTCGCTGCGCAGCGCGCTGGCCGGGACGAAGCGCAGGCTCCTCCCATCCTCTTCGAGGACCACAGTGCCGGGATGGCGGGTCCGCCGATCGAGGTCGAAGAGCGTGGCGCAGTCGGGTCGTACGCTGGCCGGATGGAGTCTGCCGTCGGTGGTCACGCGGAGCGGCTGGTCGAGGGCGACCTGGATGGCGTTCGCCTCCGGAACCGAGGCGACGATCTGCAGCAGCCCGGGACCGAGCGACGCCGCGTTGCCGGAACCATCGCCACCGCCGCCAGGAGATCCATTGCCGCCGGCACCTCCGCCACCGCCGCCGCACGCCGTGAGTGTCGCGAGGCACAGCACCGCGAACCGCCCGTCGCTCCGAAGCTTCGTGAACCCTTCCATCTCGTCTTCCCGCTTTCCCAAGTCGTTGGTTCGCATCGGCATGGAGCGACGCCAACGTTGAGGCAGGGCGATCGATGGTCGGGATGCACCCGTAGCGTGGTGGCGACGGGAGCCGGTGGGAGCGTCGGGTTCGTGGACAGCCGGTTGCCGGGCTGTTGCCGGGATCCGCGACGGTCGCGTCGCGCTCGGCGAGGCAGGTGGCTGGTGAGAGCGCCTACCGCGTGATCGTCAAGCCCGGCCCGGACTCACGGCTGCGGTTCGTTGCCGAGAGCCGAACGTTGCCGCAGAGCCGCTGCGCGAGTCGATGACCTGGCCGAACGAACCGAGGTGGGGGATCTGCGGGCGCCGGAGGGAGAGCTTCGGCAGGTCCGAGGAGCGCCGGCATGCTCCCGGTTCGGGCAGGGAGGCGGATCCGACCGCCGACCTCCCCTCGATAGCGGCGCCTTCCGGGACGTGATGTGGGTGCCCTCAGTCCCGACCGCCCGGCCGGAAGAACTCCATGACGCGCTGGGTGAGGTTTTGCCAAGGCTGCTGCTGCTGCTGCTGCTGCTGCTGCTGCTGCGTCGGTTGTTGGCGGGCGCGATGCAGCTGCAGCGCGGCGAGCGAGAGGATTCCGCCGATGCCGAGGCAGAGCACGGCGACCAGGTAGCGGAGCAGATCGGGGACCAGCAAGATCGCGAGGCCGAGTCCGGCGAACAGCGCGCCGGGGGCGAACAGCAGCACGCCGCTGCGCACGTGCGGCGGCATGCCGCCCCCCGCGCCTGAGCCCCCGAATCCGAAGCCTCCCATCCCGGGTCTCCCGCTACGTCCGAACATGAGCCTCCCGGTCTGGCGTTCAGCTGCAGCCGCTGGTCGCGCCGCAGCTGTCGCACTTCAGGCAGGTGCCGTTGCGCACCAGGGTGAACAGGCCGCAGGCGCCGCAGGCATCGCCCTCGTAGCCCTTGAGCCGGGCCTCGCGGATCTTCGCGATGCGCTCGTCGAGGCGGCGGGCGCGGTTCTTCAGCTGCTGGTCCTCATTGCCGCGAGTCTGCGGAGCCGGCGCCGTCGCGGTGGCGCGCGTCGAGACCCTCGCCGACGGCTTCGCGGCCGGAGTCGCCCTCGCCGTCGGCGCCTTCACGACCGGCGCCTCGGCGCGCGGCAGTTCGAAGGCTTCCTCCTCGGTGGTGCAGGTCGAGACCTCCTTTCCGGCCTCGGGCAGCCTGCCCGGCTCGAGCAGCTTGGTCTCGATCTCCGGCGCTTCGGGCGGCAGCTCGAACCGTGCATCGTCGACCACCGTCGGGGCCTCGAACAGCTCCTCGTCGTCGGCATCGTCGCCGGTGGTGGTGCTGCTCAGGTCTTCGGCATCGACCTGGGCCAGGTCGTGCCGCTCCAGGTAGTTGATCGCCAGGTCCCGGAACACGTAGTCGAGGATCGAGGTCGACAGGCGGATCCGGTCGTGGCCGCTGACGATGCCGTTCGGCTCGAAGCGCGTGAACACGAACGCGTCGACGAACTCCTCCAGCGGCACACCGTGCTGCAGGCCGAGCGACACCGCGATCGCGAAGTTGTTCATCAGGGAGCGGAACGCCGCGCCCTCCTTGTGCATGTCGAGGAAGATCTCGCCGAGCGTGCCGTCGTCGTATTCACCGGTCCGCAGGTAGATCTTGTGGCCGCCGACGATCGCCTTCTGGGTGTAGCCGCGGCGGCGGTAGGGCATCCGCCGGCGCTTGCGCAGGTAGTGGTGGACGACCCGCTCGGTGACCCGCTCGGCGACGCGCGCGACGTCCTGCGGGGTGGCGTGCAGCTCGGGCGCGCTCGCGTCCTCGGAGCCTTCCTCCTCGAACTCCTCGTCGCTGACCGAACTCAGCGGCTGCGACAGCTTGGAGCCGTCGCGGTAGAGCGCCACCGCCTTGATCATGCCCTTCCACGAGTACTCGTACGCATCACGCACGTCGTCGATCGTGGCATCGTTCGGCATGTTGATCGTCTTGCTGATCGCGCCGGAGATGAACGGCTGCACCGCCGCCATCATGTCGATGTGGGCCCGGAACGGGATGTAGCGGGTGCCCTTGCGGCCGCAGCGGTTGGCGCAGTCGAAGATGGGCAGGTGCTCGCTCTTCAGGTGCGGCGCACCCTCCACCGTCATGGTGCCGCAGACGTAGTCGTTGGCAGCGGCGATCTGCGCGCGGCCGAAGCCGAGGTGCGCCAGCAGGTCGAAGTTCCAGTCGTCGAGCTGCTGCTCGGTGCAGCCGAGCTTGTCGATGCAGAACTGCTTGCCGAGGGTGTGCGCGTTGAACACGAAGCCGAGTTCGAACGCACCCTCCAGCGCCTTCTCGACCTTGTCGATCTCGGCGTCGCCGAAGCCCTTCTGGCGCAGTACCTCGTGGTCCAGGTGGGGGGCGCCGACCAGGGTCTTGTGGCCGACCGCGTAGGCGATGATCTGGTCGACCTGTTCCTGGGAGTAGCCGAGCCGACGCAGCGCCGGCGGCAGGCTCTGGTTGATGATCTTGAAGTAGCCACCGCCGGCCAGCTTCTTGAACTTCACCAGCGCGAAGTCGGGCTCGACGCCGGTGGTGTCGCAATCCATCACCAGGCCGATCGTGCCGGTCGGCGCGATCACGGTGACCTGGGCATTGCGGTAGCCGTGCTTCTCACCGAGCTTCAGCGCGCGGTCCCACGACTCGCGAGCCGCCGACAGCAGCTCCTTGGGGCACAGCCGCGCGTCGATTCCGCGCGGGGTGACGGTGAGACCCTCGTAGTCGTCGGCCAGCGCCGCGTAGGCGGCCCGCCGGTGGTTGCGGATCACCCGCAGCATCGAGTCCCGGTTGTTCTCGTAGGCCGGGAACGGGCCGAGCTCGCCGGCCATCTCGGCCGACGTCTCGTAGCTCTTGCCGCAGAGGATCGCGGTCAGGGCGCCAGCGATCGCGTAGGCGTCTTCGGACGCGTACGGGATGCCGAGCCGCATCAGCACCGTGCCGATGTTGGCGTAGCCGAGGCCGAGGGTGCGGTAGGCGTAGCTGCGCTCGGCGATCGCCTTGCTCGGGAAGCTCGCCATCAGCACGCTGATCTCGAGGACGATGGTCCAGATGCGGACCGCGTGCTCGTAGGCCGCGACGTCGAAGTTGCCCTTCTCGTCGAGGAACTTGACCAGGTTCAGGGACGCCAGGTTGCAGGCCGTGTCGTCCAGGAACATGTACTCGGAGCACGGGTTGCTCGCCTCGATCCGGCCATCGTTGGGGCAGGTGTGCCACTCGTTGATGGTGGTGTCGTACTGCAGGCCCGGATCGGCGCACGACCAGGCCGAGAACGCGACCTTGTCCCACAGCTCGCGGGCGTCGATTTCCTTGGCGGTGCGGCCGTCGGTCCGCCACTTCAGCGGCCACGGCTTGCCGCTCTCCAGGCACTCGAAGAACGCGTTCGGCACGCGCAGCGAGTTGTTGGAGTTCTGGCCCGAGACCGTGACGTAGGCCTCGCTGTCCCAGTTGGTGTCGTACTCCTCGACCGCGCAGGTCCGGTAGCCCTGCGCGCCGAGCTGGAGCGCGCGCTGCAGGTACGACTCCGGCACCAGCGAGGCGCGGGCCTCGCGCAGGGCGGCGGCGAGGCGGGCGTTGTCCCGCGGCCGGGCGACCACCTTGGTGGCGCCGCCGGTGTTCGCCCCACCGTCCTGCATCCCGCTCTCGTCCAGCACGTGGCACGCATCGATCACCGCGTGGATGTGCTTCTTCACCGCCTTGGAGCCGGCCACGAGGCTCGCGACCTTCTGCTCCTCGACGACCTTCCACTCGATGAAGCGCTCGACGTCCGGGTGGTCGAGATCGAGGCAGACCATCTTGGCGGCGCGCCGGGTCGTGCCACCCGACTTGATCGCACCGGCCGCGCGGTCGCCGATCTTCAGGAACGACATCAGGCCTGACGACCGGCCGCCGCCCGACAGCGGCTCGTTCTCGGCGCGGATCCGGCTGAAGTTGGTGCCGGTGCCGGAGCCGTACTTGAACAGCCGGGCCTCGCGGGTCCACAGATCCATGATCCCACCTTCGCCTACCAGATCGTCGTCGACCGACTGGATGAAGCAGGCGTGCGGCTGCGGGCGTTCGTAGGCGCTGGAGGCGCGCGTGGACTCACCGGTCTGGGGATCGCAGAACCAGTGGCCCTGCGGCGGGCCGTCGATGCCGTAGGCGTGGTGCAGGCCGGTGTTGAACCACTGCGGCGAGTTGGGTGCCGCGTACTGCTGTGCCAGCATGTAGCACAGCTCGTCGTGGAACGTCCGGGCGTCGGCGGGGGTGTCGAAGTAGCCGTGCTGCTCGCCCCAGTGGGTCCAGCAACCGGCGAGGCGCTCGAAGACCTGGCGCGAATCGCTCTCGGGTCCGAGCACCGGCTTGCCACCGGCGTCCTTCAGGAGGTTGCCCTGCTGGTCGCGCTGCGGCACTCCGGCCTTGCGGAAGTACTTCTGCGCCAGGATGTCGGTCGCGACCTGACTCCATGAGGCGGGCACCGCGACGTCCTCGGCGCGGAACACCACCGAGCCGTCGGGATTCTTGATCTCCGACGTCCGCTTGGTGAACACGATGCCGTCGTACGGAGACTTGCCTTCCTCGGTGAACCGCCGCTGGATCCTCACGTCGTCATCCCTCCAGTGTTCTGGGGCTGCGCACTGCGCTCCGCCCTGTTGCCCTGATCTGACTCGTGTCCTGACCTGACTCGTGTCCTGACCTGACTCGTGTCCTGACCTGACTCGACCCGTCCTGACTCGACCCGACCGATTCTCCGGCCTCTCCCTGGCACCACCCCTGAGGAGCTGGCCCATACGGAGCTGATCCGCACGGAGCTGACCTGCACGGCGCGTGAACCCGGTCGACCAGCCCTTCCGGATGCTCCGCCTACGGGCACCGCACGGCGCGGCGACGAGGGTCGTCGACCCCGGCAGGGCATGGGAGGGCGGACAGTCAAGGGACGCTCCGGACGGGCCGGCAGGTGGTGACCGAGTGTGTAGCGACGGCGACGCGGCCGACGCCGATGCGGGAGCAGGCCGCGCAAGCGGACCGGACGAGAGATACGAGGACGAGCGGCCGGACCCGGGCTGAGAGCAGCTCGGGGCCATCGGGTCACGGTCGAAACGGCCGGGCGCCGCGGGCCGGAGCCGAACCCTCCCCGCGGCCTACGCCGCATCCGGGAGAGCGACGGATCCCGAGTGGAGGTCGTGCGTGGTTCGCCCTCCCGTCGGCCAGCTGCGTCGCACGAGCACGGAATGCAGGTGCACAGCCGGGGTTCCGTCGCCTGTCAGTTCGATCACCGCCCCGATCGACGGCCCGATCCGAGGTCGGCCGCAACGGGTCTCAACCGCACGACACCCTCCTGACCGAGGCCGGCGCCGCGTGGCGAGCCACTACCTATTGTGGTGCTGCCCGGAAGTCCACCCCCAACGCTTGCGGACCGCCTCGGGTCTCTCCGGAGCGTCGCCCGGCAGCCGGCCTGTGGTGCCGGCTGGCGGGAGGCGGTGTTGATCGGAGATTTTTGTCGGTAGGTGCCGACCCGAGCGGAGCGTTGCGCGTGGGCCGCTGCGCGTCCAGACTGCGGACGTGGCGGTGCAGCAAGTGGCGGTGGTCGGTCGGTCGTCTGGGTCCGGTTTCATCGGATCTGCGGCGCGTGTTCGGAGGTGGGTAGGCGGTCGCTGGCGACTCGGCGGGGCCGCGTTCGCGGCGTTGCTACTCGCGGGGGTCGCGCCGACCCAACAGCGCGACCTGGAGGCGGTGATCCGCGAGACCCGCGCCGCCGGAGTGGAGTTGGGGTTCCATGCGGTCGACCTCGGGAGCGGCCGGGTGATCGCCAGCTCGGGCGCCGAGCGGGGGCTGATCCCCGCCAGCAACCAGAAGATCCTCACCGTGGCGGCGGTCTTGCACCGGCTCGGGATCGGCCACCGGTTCGAAACCGGCTTCGTGGTGCGCGATGGCGTGCTGGTGGTCGAGGCCGGTGGGGACCCGAACTGGCGGACCGGCAGCGCGCACGATCCGGCGGCCCTGTTCGCGGCGGTGGCCGTGCGCCTACGACATGCGGGAGTGACCGCGGTTCGCGACGTCCGGATCGACCCCGGTCGGTTCACCGGTCCGGTGCGACCTGCGGGCTGGCCGGCCGACCAGTTCGAGAAGACCTACTGCGCAGCGACCGCGCCGGTGCTGTTCGACGGCGGTTGCTGGGTCGCGCGGCTGACGGCGCCGGCCGGCGGTTCCGAGGCGTCGGTCGAGGTCCTCTCGCCGCCCGGCGGTCTGCCGCTCGACGGTCGCATCCCGCTGACCTCGGACAAGAAGGCGGGGGGGCTCTACGGATTGGCGGCGACCGGCGACGGGCTGCGCATCTGGGGCAAGCTCTGGAACCAGGCCGGGCCGCGCGAGCACAGCGGGGCGCTGGTCGATCCCGAGGCCGCGTTCCTCGACGGCCTGCGCGCCGGGCTGCGCCGCGGCGGCATCGGGTTCGCCAAGGATGCGCCGCGCACCGCCGAGTCGATCCGGTTACGCAGCATCGAGACCGGCGTCGCCCCGACGCTGCTGCGGGTGCTGAAGGAGTCCGACAACAACGATGCGGAGATGCTGCTGCGGACCCTCGGTGCGGCGACCCGCGACGACGGCAGCTTCGGGGGCGGTGCCGCTGCGGTGCGCGCCGCCCTCGCCGATCTCGTGGGTGCCGTGCCCGACGAGGTGCGCATCGTCGACGGTTCGGGCCTGTCGCGCGACGACCGGGTGACCGCGCGCTTCGTGGTCGACCTGCTGCGAGCCGCGCGCGGCGCGTCATGGTGGGAGGAACTCATCGCCGCGCTGCCGCACGGGGGCGAGTCGGGCACCACGCTGCGGAACCGCTTTCGCGGCCAGTCCTGGGCGCGGAAGGTGCACGCCAAAACCGGCACGATCAACGGGGTCAGCGCACTGTCGGGGATCTGCGTCGACGAGTCCGGCCGCGAGATCGGCTTCTCGATCCTGATGAACTGGTCGCGCCGCAAGTCGGGCAGCCGTGATCCGCGGACCCTTCAGGAGAGCCTCGTTGCGGCCTTGATCGGCAGTCGCGACAGTTGAGCGTTCCGATGACCGTCTCACCGATCGACTGCCACGAACTACTGACCCTCGCCCTCGAAGCCGCCCGCGCCGGCGGCGAGGTGTTGCTCGGCGCCCGCCGCGAACTCGCCGCACGCGCGGCGAGCCGCCGCACCGCCGAGGCGTCGGTCGAGACCAAGGGCGTGCGCCGCGAGCTGGTCACCGCCACCGACCGCGCCGCCGAACGCGCGGTGGTCGGTCGCATCCTCGCCGCGCGCCCGCAGGACGGCGTGCTCGCCGAGGAGGGGGAGCTGACCCCGAAGGGCGAGATCAGTCAGGACGCCGAGGTGCTGTGGATCGTCGACCCGCTCGACGGCACCACCAACTTCGTCCACGGCCTGCCGTTCTTCTCGGTCGCGGTGGCTGCATACGCCGGCAAGCTGCCGTTGGTGGGCGTGGTGTTGGCGCCCGATCTCGGTCGCACCTGGTATGCCGCCGCCGGCTTGGGCGCGTTCCACCAGAGCGCCACCGATGACCCGACCCCGATTCGCGTGAGCCCCACTTCGGAGCTCGCGGACGCCTTGCTCGCCACTGGCTTCAGCTACGTCCGCAACGAGCCCGGTCGCGACACGAACGTCGGCCGCATCGGCATGGTCATCGGCGAGTGCCGCGACCTGCGCCGCTACGGCTCGGCAGAGATCGACCTCGCGCTCACCGGCGAAGGCAGCTTCGACGCCTACTGGGAGCTGGACCTGCAGGCCTACGACGTGGCGGCCGGTGCGGTGATCGTTCGCGAAGCCGGGGGACGGGTCACCGACCTGGACGGCGGTGACGAGTGGCTGTTCGGCGGCAGCATCCTGGCGTCGAACGGGGCCGTGCACGACCGGCTGCTCTCGTTGGTCGGCAACGCGGCGCAACGGTCGCGTTAGTGCTTCTCGGTCGGTGGGAAGCGTCGCCGTGCATCGGACTGCACCGGCTGGCCGTTGCCGATGCTCCACCACTCGGCCGCGCGGTCCGGATCGAACGACGGATTGGGGTGCGGCATCGCCGCGGTGACCTCCTGGCGCCACGCGGCCAGGTCGCGCCGCATGCGCGCAGAGCGCTCTGGCAGCTCGGCAGCGAGGTTCCGGGTCTCACCGAGGTCCGACGCCAGGTCGTAGAGCTCGACGTCGCCGCTGCCGTCGAGGAACTCGATCAGCTTGAAGGGTCCTTCGCGTAGCGCGCTTGCGGGACGGTCGTGGTGGTAGTGGGGGTAGTGCCAGTGGATCGCGGTGCGCGGCAGCGCGGCTTCGGGGTCGTCGAGCAGCGGCAGAAGGTCTACGCCGTCGAGGACCTGGTCGGTGGGCAGAGGAGCGCCGGCCATCGCTGCGAAGGTGGGGTAGAGGTCGTGGCTGACGACCGGGATCGAGCAGGTCCTGCCGATCGAGCCGGACTTCACGGGATAGCGCACGATCCAGGGCACCCGGATGCCACCCTCGTAGAGCGTGCCCTTCTCGCCGCGCAGTGGCGCCTGGGTCGAGACCAGATCGTCGGCCGCGGCGCGGTAGTCGTAGCGCTTGTGAAGCCCGCCATTGTCGGACGTGACCACCAGCATCGTGGTCTCGGTCAGGCCGAGTTCGTCGAGGGTGTCGACCACCACGCCGACCAGGTCGTCGGTCTGCTCGATCAGCGCCGCGTAGACCGGGTGCGGCAGGCTCGCGCCGCGCTCCTCGGCGCGCGTCGTGTATTTGGCCACCAGATCGCTGCGCGCTGCGAGCGGGATGTGCACGGCAAATGGCGAGACCATCAGGAAGAACGGCTCGTCGCGGTGCTCGCGAAGGAACGCGCTGGCTCGCTCGGCCTCGTACTCGGTGCGGAACTGGCCCGGCTTCGGCTGTGGGAAGTCCTTTCTGCCAGTGACCGCGCGGAAGCGACCTGGCAGGTGAGGTCCCTCGATCACCACGCCGAGGTCGTAACCCTGCTGCGCGGGTCCCATCTGCTGCGCGCTGCCCAGATGCCACTTGCCGAGATAGCCGGTGGTCACGCCGGCACGCTGCAGAGTCTCCGCGACGGTGACGGCCTCGAGCGGCAGGGCATTGCGTGGCCGCGGGGTCGTCACCCGTTCGAACGGCCGCCAATGTCCGGGTATGAAGTCGGTGATGCCGATGCGGGCCTGGTTCTGTCCGGATTGGATCGCGCAGCGGGTCGGTGAGCAGACCGCACCCGAAGCATACGCGTCGGTGAAGCGCATGCCTTCGGCGGCGAGGCGGTCGATCGCCGGGGTGTCGACGAAGTCGTTACCCTGGCAACCGAGATCCATCCAGCCGAGGTCGTCGACGAGGAGCAGGACGATCCGGGTGGGGGGGCCCCCGGCAGTCGTCTGGGGAGTGACCGAGATGCCGAGGGCCATCATCAGGCCGGCACCGAGGGAGAGCTGCGGTATCGAGTGCACGCCAGGAATGTACCGCGGGTCGCGATCGGGCCGCGCAACATCCCTGGGTGGCCCGTATCGTCGAGCGCCCTGCTCCTCTTCCCGGTCCCTGGTGGAGTTTCCTCATGTCCACGCGCCTCTCGTTCCTCGCCCTCGCTCTGGCCGCGCCGCTCGCCGCCCAGAGCTTCGTCGTTCCCGCCGGCACCGACCCGGCCGTCGGCACCTGCAATGCCTACCCGTTCGGCACCAGCGATATGCGCTACCAGGCGCTGATCCCCGCCGCGGATCTCGGCAACGCGCCGGGAGTGATCGCCGGCTTCTCGCTGTCGCCGTGCAGCAGCGGCGTGCGCATGATGCAGTCGATCACCGTCAAGCTTGCCGAGTACAGCGGCACGACCATGACGACCACGTTCGACACCAACCTGAATTCGCCGGGGCCGGCGGTCACCGTACTCGATCAGCTCGACTACGAATGGCGGATGGTGGCGAACACCTGGAACGACATCGGGCTGCAGGTGCCGTTTCCGTACAGCGGTGCCAACGCCCTCGTGGTCGAGATCCTGGTCCGCGGGTCCTCGGGGGTGAGCGGCTCGACCCACCGCGAGGGCACCCACCAACGGATGTATGCCGGCAGCTATTCCGGACAGACGACCGGCTCGAGCAGCACGGCGGCATTCAAGATGCGGGTCCTGATGGGCGACGCGAGCACGCAGACCTTCGGTAGCGGCTGCCAGGGGTCCAATGGGCTCGTGCCGGAGTTCTCGTTGAGTGGGACCGCGCAGCTCGGCACCAACCTCGACTTCGTGTGCTCCGACACGCTGGCCAGCACCGGCGTGCTGTTCCTGATCGGCACCAACAACCAGCAGCCGGTGTTCCCGTTCGATCTGACGGGCGTCGGCGCGCCGGGCTGCCGGCTCTACCACGCGATCGGCGCGCAGGTCTTCGCTCCGGCCGACTCCCTCGGCACCGCTCGACTCACGTTGCCGCTTCCGGCGGACCCGAACCTGGTCTACATCGCGGTCTACGCCTCGGCCCTGGTGTTCGATGGCGGTGCCAATGCAGCGGGTGCCGTGACCACCAACTACGGTCGGATCCTGCTCGGCAACTGAGACGGGCGAGCCTGCGCCAAGGTCCGCAGTGGACCGGCGCGCTCCCGGCGCGGAGGATGCGCGCATGTCGATCCTCCGCAGCTCCGTTCCGCTCCTCGCCTTCGCCGCGCTCCTCGCGTCCTGTTCGTCCGGCCCGTCCATGAAAGTGCACGTGGTCGGCGAGGAGGTGAGCTATACCGCCGCCGACGGAACGACCTGCAAGGGCTACATCGCCTGGGACGAGGGTCGCGAGGGCGAGCGGCCCGGCGTGCTCATCGTGCACGAGTGGTGGGGCCACAACGACTACGTCCGCGATCGGGCCCGCCAGCTCGCGGCGCTCGGCTACACCGCGCTGGCACTCGACATGTACGGCGACGGCAAGAACACCGGCCACCCCGACGAGGCCGGCAAGTTCATGAACGCGGTGATGGCGCAGATGGATGCCGGTGTGCAGCGCTTCCAGGCCGCGCGGGAGGTGCTCCAGAAGCACCCGACGACGGATCCGGAGCACACCGCGGCGATCGGTTACTGCTTCGGCGGGGGCGTGGTGCTGCACATGGCGCGGACCGGCACCGACCTGGACGGCGTCGCGAGCTTTCACGGCTCGCTCGGCGCGGAGCAGCGCGCGAAGCCCGATGAGGTGCACACCGAGGTGCTCGTGTGCCACGGTGGCGCCGATCAGTTCATCCCCGCCGAGGCCGTCGCCGCCACCAAGGCCGAGTTCGGGGAGCACCTGGAATTCCACGAGTACGCCGGCGCCAAGCACGGCTTCACCAACCCGGCCGCGGACGCGAAGGCCGCGGAGTTCGGCCTGCCGTTGGGCTACGACGCCACCGCGGACGCGCAGTCGTGGGCGTCGCTGCAGGCGTTCCTCGCGCGGGTGTTCGCCGAGTGAAGGACCGGAATCTGTCGTAGTTGGTGCCTGGCACGGACTACGACAGATTCGCCGGGGGGCGGGAGCGCTACGCCGGTCGCACCGTGCCGATCACCTCGTGCAGCACCCGCGCGGGCTCCACGCCGGTGAGCCGGAGTTCGAGTCCCCGGAAGCGGTAGTCCAGCCGCTCGTGGTCGATGCCCATCAGGTAGAGGATGGTCGCGTGCAGGTCGTGGACGTGGGTGATGCCCTCGACCGCCGCATAGCCGAGTTCGTCGGTCGCACCGTGCGCCACGCCGCCGGGGATCCCGGCACCGGCCATCACGTAGCTGAAGGCCTTGATGTGGTGGTCGCGCCCGTTGCCCTGGGCCATCGGCGTGCGGCCGAACTCGCCGCCCCACAGCACCAGGGTGTCGTCCAGCAGGCCGCGCTGCTCCAGGTCGATCAGCAGTGCCGCGCTGGCGCGGTCCACCTCCTGGGCGGTGATGTCCATCGCTCGCTCGATGCCGCCGTGGTGGTCCCAGGCGCGGTGGTAGACCTGGATGAACCGCACGCCGCGCTCGGCGAGCCGACGGGCCAGCAGGCAGTTGCTGGCGTAGGAACCGTCGCCCGGGTTGGCGCCGTACAGGTCGAGGACGTGCTGCGGCTCGTCGCTGGTGTCCACCAGCTCGGGCACCGCGCTCTGCATGCGGAACGCCAGCTCGTACTGCGCGATGCGGGTCCGGGCCTCGGGATCGCGGGTCAGCGCGTGGTAGTCGGCGTTGAGGTCCTGCACCGCGTCGACCACGTCGCGCTGGCGTTGCCGGTCGACCCCGCCGGGGTTGTTCACGTACAGCACCGGATCGCCCTGCGCCCGCAGCTCCACGCCCTGGTAGCGCGACGGCAGGAAGCCCGAGTGCCACTGCCGTGCGGCGATCGGCTGGGCCTGGCCGCCCCTGCCGACCGACGTCAGCACCACGAACGCCGGCAGATTGTCGTTCATCGAGCCGAGGCCGTAGTGGATCCAGCTGCCCATCGACGGACGGCCGGCCAGGGTCGTGCCGGTGTTGAACAGCGTGTGCGCCGGGTCGTGGTTGATCTGGTCGGTGCGCATCGCGTTGAGCACCGCGAGCTTGTCGGCGACCCGGCCGAGGTGCGGGAACTTCGCGGCGATCCGCAGCCCGCTCTCGCCGGAGCTCCGGAACGGGAAGCGCGGTGCGAAGCAGCGGAGCTGTTGGCCCTGGAGCTGGGCGAGCTGCTGGCCGCGGGTCATCGACTCGGGCATCGGCTGGCCGTCGCGCTTCGCCAGCTCCGGCTTCTCGTCGAAGGTCTCGAGGTGGCTCGGGCCGCCGGCCTGGTAGAGGTGGATCACCCGGCGGGCGCGCGGGCGGTGGTTGGGGAAGGCCTTGGCGTCCGGGTCGTGCAGCACCCGCGGTGCGTTCAGCGCGTGGAGCGCGGCCTGGCCGACGCCCGCCGCCGACGAGGCGAGGAAGGCGCGGCGCGACAGATCGTCGAGGAGGGTGCGCGGAAGGTCGGCCATCAGGTCCTCTGGATCGTCTCGTGGAGGTTGAGCAGCACTCGGCAGACCGAGGTCCAGGCGGCGTGCTCGGCGGCGTCGAAGCTCGCGTCGCGCGGAGCGGCGCCGACCGCGAGCAGCGCCGCGGCCTCGGCGGGTGCCGCGGCGTAGTGGGCGAGGTGGCGGTCGAGGAGCGCGGTGAGGCGCTCGACCTCGCGTTGGGTCGGCGCGCGTTGCAGCACCAGGCCGAAGATGTGCGCGAGCCGGGCCGGGGTGGCGGCGGGTGCGTCTCGCAGCGTGCGCGCGGCCAGCGCGCGGGCCGCCTCGACGAACGACGGATCGTTGAGCGCCGCCAGCGCCGCCAGCGGGGTGTTCGACCGCTGCCGCTCGGCGATGCAGCGCTCGCGCGACGGCGCGTCGAAGGCCAGCATGCTCGGGTGCACGTACTGCCTCTGCCAGTGCGTGTAGACCGCGCGGCGGTACTGGTCCGCGCCGGTCGACTCCGCGTACGTGCGCCGCGGGAAGTTCAGGTGCGCCCAGTAGCCCGGCGGCTGGTAGGGGAACACGCTCGGCCCGCCGACCTCACGCGCCAGCAGTCCGCTGCTGGCCAGCGCCTGGTCGCGGACGAACTCGGCGTCGAGGCGGAAGCGCTGTTGCTGGCCGAAGTGGACCGCGCGGTTCGGATCGTCGGTCGGCAGGTCCGGCGCCCACGACGCCTGGCGGTAGGCGCGCGAGCGGACCAACGTGCGGATCAGCTCCCGCAGGTCCCAACCCGAGGCGACGAACGACACCGCCAGGTGGTCGAGCAGCTCGAGGTCGCTCGGTGCGGCGCCCTGCAGGCCGAAGTCGTCGAGCGAGGTGACGATGCCGCGGCCGAACAGCAGCCGCCAGATCCGGTTGACGACCACGCGGGCGGTGGTCGGGTGGCGCGGGTCGACCAGCCAGCGGGCGAGGTCGAGGCGGGTCGCACGGCCGTCGCTCGCGAGCGGCAGCCCGAAGGCGGCGGGCACTCCCGGTGCGACCACGGGTCCCGAGTCGTCCATCCAGTTGCCGCGCGGACGGACCCGGGTCTCCATCGGTTCGACGATGGCGCGGGTGCGGAGGACCAGCGGGATGTCCTTCTCGAGCTGCTCCAACGCCGCGCGCGTCGCCGCGAGTTCCTCCCGGATCGGAGCGAGCAGCGGCGTGCGCTCGCGGTGCAGGTCGCGGAGCCGCTCGCGGAACGCGTCGCTGCGGGTCGCCGCCGGTTCGGCCAGCGCGTCTCGTTCGTCCGGTCCCAGTGCGATCAGCTCCGGCGTCGTCGCGCTGCTGATCCGGAAGCGGCCGAGCACGTGCTGGCTGCCATACTCCTGCGTCAACCGGATAAGCAACTTCGCGCCGGGCCGCGGTGCGCTCGCCGGCGTGACGTCGAACACCGCCTCCGCTGCCGAACCGTGGCTGTCGCGCATCAGCGCCCAGCCGGTACGGCCGCCCTTGCCGTCGAGGGCCTTGGCCAGCGGATAGTTCGGCTGCTCGAAGCTGGCGCGGCTCGCCGCCACCGGCAGCGCCTCACCCGCGAGTTCGAAGGTGATCTCGCTCAGCACCAGGTTGCCGTTCTCGGCACGACCGGGACCGCCGCGGGGCAGCGAAGGGTCGGCCAGGGCTTCGAGACGGAGCGCGGCGAGTTCGGCGGTGGGGACCTCGCACTCGACCACGAAGGTCCCCTGTTCGGGAGCCTCGCCGACGAGCAGCACGCTGCCATCGTCGAGAACCTCGAATCGCCCGCCGGTCGCGCAGGTCACGGCCACCGGTCGCAGCGTCCGCCAACCCTGTGCCGCGAGTCCTAATTCGAAGCGCTGCTGGTCGGAAGCCAGCTCCGGACTGTCGGCCGCGAACTCCGCCTCGAGTGCGGCGAGCCGCTGCTCGAGAGCCCCCTGCCGCGCCGCCTGCTCGGCGCTCGGCACCGGCAGCTCCGGCTTGAAGTTGGTCGGCCCGGTCGCCTGGTAGACGCCGACCTGCTCGATGTCGGCGAAGAACGCCCCGAACTCGTAGAACTCGCGGAGCGACAGGGGATCGAACTTGTGGTCGTGGCACTCGCAGCAGCCCATCGACGCGGCCATCCACACCTCGGACACGTTGCGCACCCGGTCGGCTGTGTAGCGGATCAGGAACTCCTTGGGCTGCGAGCCACCTTCGCGGGTGATGAGGTTGAGCCGGTTGTAGGCGGCGGCGACCTGTTGCGAGAGCGTGGCGTCGGGCAGCAGGTCCCCGGCGAGCTGCTCGATGGTGAACTCGTCGAAGGGCTTGTTGCTGCGGAACGCGTCGAGCACCCAGTCGCGGTACGGCCAGACGTTCCAGGGGTTGTCGCCGTGGATGCCGATCGTGTCGGCGAAGCGGACCAGGTCGAACCAGTGGGTGGCGAGGCGCTCGGCGTGGTGGGGTGAGGCCAGCAGTTCCTCGACCAGTGCCTGCCACGCGGCGTCGCTCGGGTTGCGGCGGAAGGCGTCGACCTGGGCCTGGCTCGGCGGCAGGCCGAGCAGGTCGAACGACAGGCGGCGCACCAGCGTGCGGGGGTCGGCCTGGGGGGCCGGCGCGAGACCGATCTTCTCCAGGCCGGCGAGGACGAACCGGTCGAAGTCGTTCGCGGGCCAGGCCTCGTCGGCCACCGCGGGGATCGGTGCCGGGGCCGGCGGGGTGTAGGCCCAGTGAGGTTCAGGGGCCTGGGCTGCGGCCGGATCGGGCGCTGCGAGCGACAGCGAGCCCGCCAGCAGCGCGGCCCGGACAGGAGAGAGGAGGCGCGGGGAGAGGAGGCGCGGGATCACGCGGCGAGTGTAGCAGCGGCCTGGGCTCCGACCCCAGGAACGGCGCGTTCGCGTTTTTCTCGGAACGGCCGCGTCACGCGCCGGCGTGCCTCCCCATCGACCGGGAGTCATGAACAACCGAATCATCCAGTCCATCCCGTTCACCACCGCTCTCCTGGCCGGCGCCGCGTCCGCCTGCCTGACCGCGCAGTCGCCCCGGCCGCGCGTCGCGGGGCCGATCTCGACGCCGATCGCCGTCGCCCAGCGCGCCCTCGCCGAGGCCGGCTGCGGCCAGCACCGCTGCGGCGCCTCGCTCGGCGCGCAGTTCGACCACGCCGACCTGGTCTTCGAGGGCGTGGTCCGCAAGGTCGAGTGCCGGCTCAGCGACCCGTCCGAGGACGGCGCGGCACCGCGGCTGCCGGTCACCTACGTGACCTTCGACATCGTCGAGACCTTCTGGGGGATCGCGCCGCAGCGTGAGCCCGGTCGGATCACGATCCGCCTGCTCGGCGGTCCGGCTCCCGACGGCCGGGTGCTCGAGGTCTCGGGTCGTCCGCTGTTCGGCGTGGGCCAGCACGACGTGCTGTTCGTCCGCCAGAACCACCGCGGCGTCGCTTCGGTGCTGCACGGCAGCAACCGGCGGTTCCGACTCCGCGGCGACGAGGTGTTCTTCGAGTCCGGCCGGGAGATCCTCGCCTCGCGCGAAGGCGAACTGTTGCCGGGGCGCCTCCATGCGATCCCCGAGTTCCGTCGCGTCGAGATCGGCGGCCAGGTGATCGAGCAGGTCGCCGGCGAAACCGAGGAAGCGGTCGCCGTCGAGGGCGACGACCGGATCCGGATCGGCGCGGTGCAATTCCGCGCGGTGCTGCGACGGATGGCGCAGGGCGTCTCGGCGGCGAAGGTCGAGCGGACCCGCATGGTCGACGACGTGTCGATCGGCGAGCGCTTCGCCCTGTCGCAGCAGCTCCGCGAGCGGGCCCGCGACGTCGACGACTCCGAGTCGATGCCGGCCGACGAGCGCGCCGAGCGGGATGCGGAGGCCCAGCGCATCGAGGCTCAGCGCCGCGCCGCGAAGAAGGAGGTCCGGTGAGCCCCTCGCCGAGCAGCCGTCCTCAGCCGTCCACCAACAACGCACGAACCAACCACACGAGAGAGAACCAAGACATGAACACCTTCACCAAGCGCTCCCTGTTCGCGACCCTCGCCCTCGGCGCGGTCGCCTTCCTCGCCGATTCCGCCCAGGCCTACGAGGTCAGCAAGTGCGGGAGCCTGAACGTCCGCTGGGCCGGCAACTCCTGCTATTTCCGGGTCGACACGGCCTCGATGTCGACCTCGATGCGCAGCTCGTTCCAGCAGGCTCTGAACGCCTGGAACCGGGCGCCTGCGAAGTTCAGCTTCTCGATGGGCAGCACCGCACTGTGGAACCCGTTCACTGGCAACGGCCAGAACGAGGTCTGGATGACCAGCAACCAGGATGTGCTCGACGGCGCGCTGGGGGTCTGCTTCTCCATCAACGCCTGCTCGGTGCGGCTGGAGAGCGACATCGTGTTCGACAGCGCCATCAGCTGGCACACCGGCCAGGCCAAGTCGTCGATCGACTCCTACAGCGGCTCACGGGTCGCGTTCCGGGCGGTGGCGATCCACGAAGCTGGCCACGCCCTCGGGCTGAAGCACGAGTCCGACACCTACAACGTGATGGGCGACGCCTCGACCCACCTGCAGACCAACGGTTCGACCGCGCGAAGCTATGTCGGTGAGGATGCGACCCACGGCGCGATCTACCTGTACGGCCTGCAGGGCGGGACCCGGGAGGACGTCGCGGTCGCGCACTGGCGTCGCAGCGGCTCTGCGAGCGGCTACAGCCAGCACCGCCGGACCCGCATCTTCATCGGCGGCGTCGAGGCGCCGAAGTCGACAGTGAACGGCGAGCCGGTCTATCGACTGCGGCGCGGTCAGGCGATCGAACTCGAGATGAGCTACGAGAACAACGGCAAGTCGAACCAAAAGCCGCGCGTGCAGTTCTTCGTGTCGACCAACGACTTCATCAGCACCGGCGACCAGCTGATCGGCTCGCGCACCCTCACCGTGAACCGCAACAAGGTCTACACCGCGCGGCACCCGGTGACGATCCCGAGAAACCTCACCGTGGGGACGACCTACTGGATCGGCTCGGTCATCGACGCCGACGGCCGGATCACCGAGTTCGACGAGTCGAACAACGCGAGCTACATCGGGTTCCGCGTGATCCCGTGAGGCCGCGCGCGGCCGGCGAGAAAGCAGCAACTCGGTGCGTGACGGCTCCTCGGTGCGGGTGCTCAGTCGGGCGGGGACCCGACCATGAACCACCGATCGCTCCACTCTCCGCTCCGCTGCCTGCCTCTGCTCGCCTGCCTGGGGGCGGGCGAGTCGTCCGCCCAGCGCACCTGGATCGTCGACGCCGCGGGTGCAGGGGACTTCACGACGGTGTCGGGCGCCGTGCTCGCCTCCGGCCGCGGGGACACCCTGCTGGTGCGCCCGGGCAGCTACTCCTCGACCTCGACGATCTCCCATGGCCTGACGGTCGTGGCCGATCCGGGGGCCCAGCTCGGTGCCGGGTTCATCGTGTCGGGACTGCCCGCAGGCGATGCGGTCTCCCTCGTCGGAGGCCTGGTGACCTCCTCGGTCCGCCTGCGCAACTGCGACGGCCGGGTCCACCTGGAGTCGGTGGCGGTCACCGCCGCAGGTTCGCCCGGCGTCGCGCTCGACATCGACGACTGTGCGAACGTCACGATCGACGCGAGCTCGTTCACGATCCTCCAGTCGCCGTTCATGGTCGTGAGCATGGACGCCGCCGTGCGAGTCGATGCCTCGACGGTGCTGCTCACCGGCGTGTCGGCGCGCGGCGAGGACGCCTACATCGGTGGCTTCTCCGGGGCGACGGCCGCTGCGCCGGGGATCCGGGCCAGCAACTCGACCCTGCGGTTGACCAATCCGGACCTCCGGGGTGGCGACGCCTTCACCCTCTACTCGACCACACTCCCGGCTGCTGCCGGTCTGCAGGTCACCGGTTGCGACGTCACGGTCGCCGGCGATGCGAGCACCTCGATCCTGTCCGGAGCGGCGAGCCCGTTCGGACAGGGCGCCGGTTACGACCTCGACGTCTCCGGCGGTTCGCTGGTCTACGAGCCGAACACCGGGCTCGGCGCCGCGCGGTTCGGAGGCAGTACCTCGCCGCAGGCTCGGACCCTCGATTCCGTGCTGGTGCGGAGCGCCGGTCCGGGCGGGACGCTGGTGGTCGAAGGACTCGCCAGTCCCGGTGCCCTGCTCGGCCTGCTCCTGAGCCTGCCCGCGGATCCCGTCGACCTGCCGCCACTCGGTGAGCTGTGGCTCGATCTGCCGACCACGCTGCCCCTGGCTGCTGGTGTTCTGACCTCGGACCGGCTGACCACGTCGCTGGTGATCCCACCGAGCATTCCGCGGGGCGCCACCCTGGCGGTTCAGGCGCGGGCCGATCGCGGAGGCGTGGTGACGATCTCACACCCCGCGGTCTTCGCTCTTCGTTGATCGGCTACCGTCCGCCTGCATGCCGAGCGGAATCCTGCGGTCGTTGGTCTGCGGACTCGTTGTCGTCGCGTCGTCGGACGCGGTGCGCGCCCAGGCCCCGCCCCACCTCGTGCTGATCCTCGCCGACGACATGGGCTGGGGCGATCCCGCGTGCCAGGGCGCGGACTCGCGGATTCCAACGCCGCACATCGACCGCCTCGCCGCCGCCGGCATGCGGTTCACCGACGCGCACGCGGCGGGTTCGGTCTGCGTGCCGTCGCGCTACGGTCTGTTGACCGGGCGCTACCCGGCGCGGCGCCGCACCTTCCGACCCGGACGCGAGGCGGTGGTCCGCGCGGGCACTCCGACCGTGGCCGACGTCCTGCAAGCGGGTGGCTACCACACCGCGATGGTGGGCAAGTGGCACCTCGGCTTCGACGGTGCCGACCAGCTCGACCACACCGAACCGCTGCGCGGCGGCCCGCTCGACCGCGGCTTCGACTCCTGGTTCGGGATCCCGGCTTCGCTCGACATCCCGCCCTACTACTACGTCCGCGACCGAGGGACCGTCCGGGCGCCGACCGAGCGGATCGATGCGAGCGCCACCGAGGGCTGGTCGCCGATCCAGGGTGCGTTCTGGCGCGAGGGCGGGATCGCTCCCGGCTTCCAGCACCACGAGGTGTTGCCGCGGTTCCGAGACGAGGCGGTGGCGGTGATCCGAGACCACGCGCTGGCGCATGCCGCGGAACCGCTGTTCCTGTATCTGGCGTTGCCGGCCCCGCACACGCCTTGGTTGCCCGAAGCCCGCTTCCGCGGCGCGAGTGGTGCCGGGCTGTACGGGGACTTCGCGACGCAGGTCGACGCCGCGGTCGGCGAGGTGCTGGATGCGCTCGACGCGGCGGGTCTCGGCGAAGACACCCTGGTGCTGTTCACGTCCGACAACGGACCGGTCTGGTACCCCGACGACGTCGAGCGCTTCGGACACAGTTCGACGGGTCCGTTCCGCGGCATGAAGGGCGACAGTTGGGAGGGCGGACACCGGGTGCCGTTCGTGGTGCGCTGGCCGGGACGCGTGACCGCGGGCGGTTCGAGCGAGCAGCTCGTCGGCTTCACCGACGTGTTCGCGACCTTCGCCGAGGTGGCGGGCGTGTCCGTTCCACGAGACGCGGCCGAGGACAGCATCAGCTTCGCGTCGACGCTCCGTGGCGTGCGTGACGGCGTGCGGCGCGAACACCTGGTCCTGAAGGCCGATGCCTCGGTGGTCCGCGAGGGCTCGACCAAGCTGATCCGTCATCGCGGCTCCGGCGGTTTCTCGCGGCCGCGGTCCGGTCCGGACTCGGATCCGCCGGGTCAGCTCTACGACCTGGACCGCGAGCCCGGCGAGACGACCAACCGCTACGAGCAGCGGTCGGAAGTGGTCGCACGCCTGGAGCGCGTCGCACGCCGGGTCGAGCAACCGAACGTCGTGGTGATCCTCGCCGACGACATGGGCTACGGCGACTCGAGCGTCTACGGCGGCTGGCTCGAGACCCCCGGCCTCGAGCGGATGGCGCGAGAGGGGATGGTGTTCACGGACTTCCACACCAGCGGCGTGGTCTGCAGCCCGACGCGGGCAGGTCTCCTGACCGGTCGCTACCAGCAGCGCGCGGGCCTCGCGGAGGTCGTCAACGCCGATCCGGCGGTCGATGCCCACCACCGCGGCCTGCAGCCGATCGAGGTCACCTTTGCCGAGCTGCTCGGCGCGGCAGGCTATCGCACGGCAGTGTTCGGCAAGTGGCATCTCGGCTACGCGCCCGCGTTCAACCCGACGCGGCACGGCTTCGACGAGTTCGTCGGTTTCGTGTCGGGGAACGTCGACTACCGGTCGCGCTACGACCGGATGGGGGTCTTCGACTGGTGGGTGGGCGAGGAGAAGACCGCCGACGCGGGCTACCTGACCGACCGGATCACCGACCACGCGGTCGGTTTCCTCGCGGCGAACGCGCACCGCCCGTTCTGCCTCTACGTGGCCCACGGTGCGGTGCACACGCCGATCCAGGACCTCGACAGCCCGGCGCAGCGCGGGCCCGAGCGCGCGGGCGCCCGCGACGCCCGTCCACGCGACGAGATCGTCCGCGGCATGATGCAGCGGCTCGACCACAGCGTGACGCGGATCCTCGACGCGGTGCGTGCCGAGGGCCTCGCCGGTCGCACGCTGGTGCTGTTCCTATCCGACAACGGGGGCGCTGTGCACATGCGCAACGATCCGCTGCGTGGCCGCAAGGGACAGGTCTGGGAGGGTGGTCACCGGGTGCCGGCGATCGCCTGGTGGCCGGGGACGATCGCGAAGGGCACGCGCAGCGACGCGCTGTGCAGCAGCCTCGACGTGATGCCGACGATGCTCGGTCTCGCCGGCCTCGAGCCGCCGGCCGACCGGCCGCTGGATGGCCGGAGCCTGGAGCCGGTACTCCGTGGTGGCGAGGGCGAGCCCGGTCGCAGGTTGTTCTGGAAGGGCACCGCGATGCGCGAGGAACGCTGGAAGCTGGTCGAGCAGCGCGGCACGGCGCAGCTCTTCGATCTGGCCGAAGACCTCGGCGAGACCCGTGATCTCGCCGCCGAGCATCCGGAACGCGTCGCCGCGATGCGGGCGGAGCTGGAGGCCTGGCGTCGCGACGTGGCGGCCGGAGCGACCAGGCAGCCGCGATGAGCGCCACCCGGCGCGCTGGTGTGCGGTGCAGCGCACGCAGCACCCTCCTTCGGTGACGGGTCAGGGGGGATCGCCGCGGATCCGGGCAAACGCCCTGGAGCCGGAGTCTGGCAGGTTCGCGCGGCCACGGTACCGTCGTTCGACCCGGAACCCTCCGGCTTCCTGTCATGCCACAGCAAAGAACGCTTCTCCTTCCGCTCGCTCTCGGCGCCGTCTGCGCGCCGTCGCTCACCGCCCAGCTCTCGACCCCCGTGCCGTTGAACTACAACTTCAACGGCATCGTCCACGCTGGCGAGTCGAACAACCCCGATGCCCTGAACGGCTATCGGTCGATCTCCGACCGTGGCCTCGACTTCTCCGGTGGCGTGCCGAACGACTCGCTGCTGAACGGCTACACGATCGTCTCGACGCCCAACACGCTCGACATCGTGCACCTCGGAAACCGCAACACCGTCAACGGCGGTGGCCAGGCCTTTGGCGCGACGCCGGATGGCGACCCGTTCGGCGTGCAGCCGACCTGGCTCACCAACGTCGACCAGACCGGCCCGCAGACCACCAACCTGAGCGCCAACCCGATCCTGCTGCCGATCGAGGCCTCGCTGAAGGTGATCTTCCAGGTCAGCAACGGCGGCGGCGCGTTCGATGTGACCGTCGGGTTCCTCGACGGCTCGAGCACCACCGCGACGGTCAGCGGCCCGGACTGGTTCGGCGGCGCCTACGCCGGGACCGACAACACCGACCTCGGCCTGCCGGGCAACAGCCTGTCGATCGAGGAGCGCTCTGTCGATCTGTCGGCGCACGTCGGCAAGGTGATCGGCTCGGTGACCTTCGAGAACGCCCAGAACACCAACGGCGGCTACGCGATCCTCGCCGCGCGCGTCGACCTCGAGCCGCCGCTGCCGGTGGTCCGCGTGCCGCTGAATTACAACTTCAACGGCATCGTCCACGCGGGTGAAGCGGGCCTGCCCGACGACCTCAACGGCTTCCGGTCGATCTCCGACCGCGCGCTCGACTTCTCGGCGGGCGTGCCTTCGGACGCCCTGCTGAGCGCCTACGACATCGTCGACCAGCCGGGCATGCTCGACATGGTCCACCTCGGCAACCGCAACCTGGTGGACGGTGGCTCGAAGTTCTTCGACCCGACCCCAGACGGCAACGATGTCGGTGTGCAGCCGAGCTGGCTGACCAACGTCGACCAGTCGACGCCGCAGACCACCACGCTGACCAACCCCGTGATGTTGGAGCAGACCTCCTCCATCTCGTTCCTGCTGCAGATCAGCAACGGTGGCGGCAGCTTCGATGTCCGCCTCGGCTTCCTCGACGGCACCAGCACGGTGGCCTCGGTGAACGGGCCGGATTGGTTCGGCGGCGCCTACGCCGGCACCCAGAACATCGACAGCGGCGCGCCCGGCGCCAACCTGTCGATCTCGGAGCGGTCCATCCAGCTCGGCGGCTTCGCCACCAAGCTGCTCAGCACCATCACCTTCGAGAACCGCAGCAACCTGAACGCGGGCTACGCGATCCTCGCTGCCAACGTCACCGGTTGCGACACGCCGGGTCAGGTCAACAATCTCGGTGGCGGCAACGGCTCGACGCTGAGCACGACCAGCACCGGGGCCATCGGTGGCCAACTGGTGTTCTCGCTGAGTGGCGGTGCTGCTTCGGCGCCAGGCGTGTTGCTGCTGGGCTTCCAGCGCGGCACGACCCCGCTCGGCTCGGTGCTGCCGGGTTGCACCGGCACGCTGATCGCGTTCCCCGCGTCGATCGACATCCCGGGCGCGACCAACGCCAACGGCGCCTACTCGCTGAACACGCCGGGCGTGCCGGACCCGAACTACTGCGGCAACGCCGCGTACTTCCAGCACGCGGGTCTCGACCTCGCCGGCTCCTGCCAGGTGCGGCTGAGCAACGCGATCGAGATGATCCTGGGCTACTGAACGGGATCTACTGCGGCAGCGCCGGCGCGCCTGCCGCGTGCACGAACTGGCGCAGCCGTGCCAGGTGCTCGACGAGTCCCTCCGAGGCACCGTAGGTCGCATCGATGCGGCCGAGGTCCTCGGCGGACTCGAAGGTCGACGTCGCGGTGAGCAGCGTCCGACCCCCGGGCAGGCCTGCGAACTCGACCGTCACCACGAAGCGCACCGGCTCCTGGCCGGCTTGCCCGAGGTGGCGGTAGCCGAGCCGGCGCGGCCGCTCGATCTGCTGGAACTCGATCTCGTTCTGGTAGTCGCGGCCGTCGGGGCCGTGCATCGTGAACTGCCAGCGCCCGCCGACGGCCAGCTCGAAGGCGTGGGTCGTGGTGGTGAAGCCGTGCGGTCCCCACCAGCGGCCGAGCAGTTCCGGATCGGTCCAGGCCGCGAACACCGTCTCGGGCGGCGCCTCGAAGGTGCGGGTCTGGATCAGCTTGCGGTCGTTTGCGGGTTGCACCCAGCTCATGCGTGGGACCCCGCGGCGACCGACGGAGAGCGGGCGGACTCGGGAAGAGGCCGCGGGACGGAGGGATCGGGGCGACTCATGGCAGTGCGCGCTTCGGGATGGGTCACGACTTCTTGCGCCGGATCCGGCGCGGCTTGGTGGGACTCTCGGGCTGCATCTCGGCGAGGACCTCGTCGAGGCGGGCGAACTGCTGCTCCCACATCGCGCGGTAGTCCGCGGTCCACTCGGCGACGGCCTGCAGCGGCGCGGGTTCGAGGCGGCAGGTGTGGACCCGGCCCTCGACGCGGCGGGTGACCAGGCCGGCACGTTCGAGCACCTGGATGTGCTTCGACGACGCCGCGAGCGAGACCTCGAAGGGCTCGGCCAGCTCGCCGACGGTCCGCTCACCCTCGGAGAGGGCGCGGATCATGGCCCGGCGCGTGGGGTGCGCAAGGGCCTGGAAGGCGGCGTCGAGGGCCTCCGGCGCAAATGCAACCATGTGGTTGAGCATTGCCGGGGCGCGGTGGAAAGTCAACCGGGTGGTTGAGGGTGTGCCGCGGGGCGGGGCGACCGTCCGGAAGGATCGTGGATCAGCGGGCGCGGCCGGTGGTGGCGGATTGCGGGTCGGACTTCTTCGGCTCGGTCTTCGTCGCCTCCGCGTCGTGCGCGCCCGCAGGCTCGATGCGAAAGTCCAACTTCACTTCCGTCCCGGTGTCCGTGCCATCGTGTGACTCGAGCGTCGGGACCACGCGCAGGTTGACGTCCTGGGTCAGCTCCCAACGGTCCGGCTGCGGCGAGCGGGCTTCGCCCGAGTCGGAGCCGTCGGTGCCCATCAGCTTGCGGCGTGCCTCCTTCAGCTTCTTCTGGGCTTGCTCGTGGGTGATCTCGCCGGCCTCGATCGAGGCCTTCAGGTCCTTGGCCAGCGAGTCCAGGTAGATCTTGCGGAGATGGAGGTCGGAGGGAGGATCGCGCCGATCGGTCGTGCTCGGCCCGGGCGCGGCAGGTTCTGCATCGCTCGTGGCGTCCGGTTCACCCTCCTGCGATTCCGGGGTGAACCGGGTCCATTCCGTCCAGCGGTCGGCGCGGATCATTACGGGTGTCGATCGAGTGGCTCGATCCAGCGCTCGCTGGTGCTCGGAGGATTCGTCGGCGGCACCCGAGATCCGGCTGCGGAGGGCGTCCCACTTCGCCTGGGCCTCCTCGGGGGAGATCTCGCCGGCGCGACGAGCCTGTTCGATCCGCCGGGCGGAGTCGATCAGTTGCTGCTTGGTCGGCGTGTCGGCCCGGCTGTCCGGCCTGCGCTGGCTCGTTGCGTCCTCGGACGTGAGCGCGTCACGCCGCCCGCTCCGCCCCACCGACCGCCGCAGCGCGTCCATCATGATCTGCGCCTGCTCCAGCGTGATCTCGCCCGCCTCCACCGCGCCGCCGAGTCGTCGCTCGACCGCGTCGAAGTTTTGGGCATTCGAGAAGCCGAGCGGCAGCGACAGCGCTACGAGGCCGAGGAGCGAGGCGCGGAGCCAGTGTGGGGTATTCATGGTGCGTCCGTTGACGAGGTTCAGCAGTCTTCGTTCGAGGGTCGGTCCGGAGGTCATCGCGCTGACCATCGCCGGCGCCCGCAGCTCGGGCGTGCTCAGCAGTTCGGCGACGTTCAACAGGGAGTGCGCGTAGCGGCGCGGTTCGGTGTGCAGGCAGGCGACGGCCAGCGCGTCGCAGGCCAGCTCTTCGCTGGCCCGCAGTCCACGCCGCGCCCACCAGGTGATCGGGTTCCACCAGAAGACCACGCCGACCGTCCACTCCAGCCAGCGCACCAGGTGGTCGCGGCGGCGGACGTGGGCGAGTTCGTGGGCCAACACCATGCGCAGGTCGGTGTCGGGGCAGTCGCTCACCAGGTCGTGGGGGAGGACCACGCGGATCGGCGTGCCCGGACGCCAGGAGACGAACGGGGTGACCCGCGCGCGGGTGGTGGTGATGCGCGGGGCCCGCCGCAGACCGAGTTGCGTGGCGAGTCGGTCGGCGACCCGCTGCACGGCCGGCGGCGTCTCGGTGCCCGACGCGTCCAGCAGCCGGTGGAAGCGGCGGACGGTGTGGAGCGAGCGCAGCAGCAGGAGCGCGCTGCCGGCGAGCCACACGACGGCGCAGACCAGCAGCAGGTCGGCCGGATCCGGGCTCGGGACCGTCGGCAGGACGGCCTCGGGCAGCGCCGAAGCGTCGGCAGTGCCGATCGCCTCGCGGATGCTGGTGGCGGCAACGGGTTCGGGCGGACGTGCCGCCGGCACGACGTCCAACCGGGCCAGCGGCGGAGTGAGCAGCTTCACCAGCACCATCACCCACAGCAGATGCGCCAGGGCCGGGCGGCGCGCGGTGCGATGCACCAGCCAGGCGATGCCCGCGAGCACCGTCGAGACCAGCAGGTTGCCGCAGAGCGCGAGCAGCCAGGCATTCTCGTGCCAGGGTTCAGCCACGGCGCTTGCCTCCCTTGCCCTTCGGCTTGGCCGGCTCGTCGAGGATCGCCCGCAGTCGCGCGATCTCGGTGCGGCTGAGCTTCTTCTCCTCGAGCAGGTGGGTGAGCAGCGGCGCCAGCGAGCCGCCGGTGAGCTTGGCGGTCAGCGACTCGAGCTGCAGGCCGGCGAAGGCCTCGCGGCTGAGTGCCGCGGCGAACCGGTGCACCGGCAGGCTGGTGTCGCGCAGCACGCAGCCCTTCTCCTCGAGGCTCTGCAGGAAGCGCTGCACGGTGCCGTGCTGCGACTTCTCGGCGTCGGGGTAGAGGTGTTCGCGGATCTGGCGGGCGGTGAGTTCGCCGTGCTCCCACAGCAGTTCGAGGACCGCGAGCTCGGCGTTGGTGAGGGTCGGGGCGTCCATCTTGGCGGCGTCCTACGGCGACAGGCCGTATGTCTACGGGGATCTGTCGTAGACCTACGGTGCAGTATCGTAGACCTACGGTAAAGTGCCGTAGGCGTCCAGCTCCTCGGACCCGGGGCGACCCAGGAAGGTTGCCCGGCTGGTTCGCGGCATGTGGATCAGGCCAGGATCGGCGTCAGCACGTGGCCGTGCACGTCGGTGAGCCGGTGGTCGCGGCCGCCGAAGCGGTAGGTCAGCCGCTCGTGGTCGAGGCCGAGCAGGTGCAGGACCGTGGCCCACAGGTCGTAGAACGTCGCGACGCCGTCGACCGCGTGGTAGCCGAACTCGTCGGTGGCGCCGTGGACCACGCCACCCTGCACGCCGCCGCCCGCCAGCCAGACCGAGAAGCCGTAGGGGTTGTGGTCGCGGCCGTTGGAGCCCTGCGAGAACGGGGTGCGGCCGAACTCGCCGGCCCAGATCACCAGCGTCTCGTCGAGCAGGCCACGGGACTTCAGGTCCTTCAGGAGCCCGGCGATCGGCTGGTCGACCTGGCGGGCCATCAGGCCGTGGCCCTTCTCGAGGTCGCTGTGGTGGTCCCAGGGGTTGGCGCCATTGCCGCCGCCGAGGTTGGCCGCGAGGGTGGAGAGTTCCACGAAGCGCACGCCGCGCTCGACCAGGCGACGCGCCAGCAGGCACTGCCGCGCGTAGGCCGCGGTGCGCGGGTCCTGGTGGTCGAGGCCGTAGAGGCGCTTGGTCGCGTCGCTCTCGGCCCGGAGGTCGGTGAGTTCGGGCACCGCCGACTGCATGCGCCACGCGGTCTCCATGTTGCGGACCGCGGACTCGACCGCGTCGTTCCCGTCGGTCGCGGCGAGGAAGCCGCGGTTCAGGTCGCCGAGCAGATCGAGGCGGGCGCGTTGGCGGGCGCGGGGTTCGCGCGGTGCCACGTTGCGCACCGCTTCGTCGGCGTCGGCCTTCAGCAGCGAGGCCTGGTGGATGGAGGGCAGGAAGCCGTTGCCGAACTGGGCGACGCCGCCGTGCGGGATCCCGGCGCTGCCGCTCTGCAGGACCACGTAGCCGGGCAGGTCCCGCGAGGCGCTGCCGAGGCCGTAGGTGGTCCAGGCGCCGGCGCTGGGGTGGCCGAGGAACGGGAAGCCGGTGTGCGCGAACAGATTGCCCTGCGCGTGTTCGCTGAAGCTCGCGGTCATGCCGCGGAGGACCGCGAGGTCGTCGACGCAGGAGCCGACGTGTGGAAAAAGCTCGCTGACCTCGATGCCGCTCTGGCCGCGGGGTCGGAACGGCCAGTAGCTCGGCCGGATCGTGCCGTTGTTGTTGAACTGCGTGCGCTCGACCTTCACCGGCATCGGTTCGCCGGCGCGGCGGGCGAGCACCGGCTTGGGGTCGAAGGAGTCGACGTGGCTCACCCCGCCGGACATGTAGCAGAGGATCACGGCCTTGGCGCGCGGCGTGAAGTGGGGGGGCGGGGGCGCGCTCGGGTCGTCGTGCGGCAGGAGGCCGTGCAGCGCCGTGAGGCCGAAGCCGGCCGAGGCGCGGGCGAGGAGGTCGCGACGGGTCGGGCCGTCGCCAGGGTGCGAGGTGGCGGGCTTCATCGCAGGAACAGGAACTCCTCGAGGTTCAGCAGCGCGTGGGCGAGGTCGGTCCACGGCGCTCGCGGGTCGGGGCGAGCGCCTGCGGCGAGTCCGAGGGCGTCGCGGCGCTCGGCGAGCTCGTCGAGCAACGCGCGGAGCTGCGCAGCTTCGCGGCGCTCGGTCTCGTCCATCGCGGCGTCGCGGTCGGCGGCGCTGACGAACCCTGCGCCGCGCGCGCTCGCCAGGATCTCGTCGTCGGTCAGCGCGCGGTCGTACAGCCGGGCCTCGTGGATCCGGCCGCGGAGGAACTTGTTGCCACCCGCCGGGGTGTGGCGGAGGCCGAGCAGCACCACCGCGTCGCCGGCGGCGAGGTGCAGCGGGCCGTCCGAGCGGTAGGCGTTGCCGTAGGGCTGGCCGTCGCGGAAGCCGGTGATGGTGCCGTCGGCGGCGTAGCGAATCGCGACGTGGACGGGGCGGCGGTCGGCCTCGGTCTCGGCGGGGCCGTCGAACGCGGTGGTGCGGCGGAAGAACTCGCTGCCGGCCAGCCAGCGCTGCGGGTCCTGCTCGGCGAAGACGATCGCGTCGAAGCGGTTGCCGTCGCGCGACTGCACGCTCATCACGCCGCCGGCGCGCTGCGCGAGGTCGTGGAGCTGGACCCAGGCTTCGAGGGTCTTGGCGGCGAGGGGGCGGTCGATGGGTGGGGTCTCGAGGTAGGAGTTGCCGTCGAGAAGGAGCGCGCCGTCCTCGATCCGGGCGTTGCCGCGGAGTTGGCCGTGCAGGGGGCCGACCGCGTCGCGCGCGTCATGGTCGAAGGACCAGGCGGCGATCGGGGCAGGGGCTGCGGCGGTGTCCTGCGCGTGCTCACCGCGCGCGTCGAGGACTCGCGCATCGACTCGCGTGAGCAGCGCGTCCAAGGACTTCTGCGCCCGCGCAGTCTCCTCCGCGAGGTCGTCGGAGCGTCGCTGGAGATCGGCGGCGTCGCGCTCGGCCTCGCTCAGGAACCGCAGGCAGCGCTCCATCTCGTGCGCGGCGGGTTCGCGGCCGAGGGCGTGGCGGAACAGCGCGGTGATCCAGGCGCGCGGCTTGTCGGCGGAGACCTCGGCGAACGTGCGCGCGGCCAGTCGCTCGGCGGCGCGGTGCACGAACGGGTCGTTGAGCAGGGTCAGGGCCTGGGCCGGCACGTTGGTGGCGTCGCGCATGCCGCGGGTGGTGTGCGGTGCGGGGGCATCGAAGGCGTGCAGGAACGGGTCGAGGTCGTTGCGCTGGATCCGCACGTAGACGCTGCGCTTCGTCGACGATCCGGCGACCGGGTCACCGGCGTGTTCGAGATCGAGCTGGCCGGAGACCGCGAGCAGCGCGTCGCGCAGCGCCTCGGCGTCGAGGCGGCGGACGTCTGCATGCGACAGCAGGCGGTTCTCGGGGTCGAGGCGCGCCGCGTCGGCGGGGGCGGTGCTCGCGGCCTGCCAGGTCTCGCTGAGCACGATGCGGCGGATCAGCGCCTTGATCGACCAGCCGTCGGTGACGAAGCGCGTCGCCAGCCAGTCCAGGAGTTCGGGGTGCGTCGGCTCGGCGCCGAGCTTGCCGAAGTTGTCGACCGTGCTGACGAGGCCCTTGCCGAACAGCAGTGCCCAGATCCGGTTGACGGCGACGCGGGCGGTGAAGGGGTTGTCGGGAGCGACCAGGTCGTCCGCCAGCTGGAGGCGGGCCGGGACGTTCGGGTCGTACGGCGTCGGGTCGAGCGACTGGAGGAAGCGGCGCGGCACCGTGGGGCCCGGGTCGCGGTGGTTGCCGCGGACGAAGAGCGGCCAGTCGCGGGGCTCGGCGTCGTGTTGCCCCGGCACGCGGCGGGCGATCGGCAGCTCGTTCTCGAGGGCGCGCCAGGTGGCGATCGCGTCGGCGAGCTCGGGGAGTTCGTCGAGGCGGGTGGGGAGGACGTTGGCGCGGACGAAGGGGGCCAGGAAGCGGGCCTGGTCGTCGCGCAGCGTGCCGTCGTCCCAGGCTTGCAGGCAGCGGGTCAGCGCGACCGTGCAGTGCCCGAGCAGGTCGGAGACGTCCTGCGGTGGCTGTGCGAGTGCTACCTCGAACAGCGGCGTCGCGACCTCGGCGAACTCGTCGCGCGGGGCTCGTGGGTCCGTAGCGTCGACCTGGGCCACTGCGGTGACACCGAACCACGAGCGAAGCGCGCGCTCGTTGGCTTCCACTGGTTGGTCGGCGGCGGTGGTGAATTCCAGGTAGCCCTGGTCGCCGTCCCAGTAGGTCGGGTCCCAGCGCACCCAGTGCTCCTTGCCGCCACTCAGGGAATGCACCGGGTACACGGTCCCGCGCCGCGGGTAGCCGTGCACCACGTAGCGAGCCCGCGCGTCACCGTCGCCCATCACCCGCACGTAGAGGGACCGTGTTGCGTCGAAAGCGAGTGTGGGCGAGGTCAGCGACGCGGCATCCTTCGAGGTCCGCAGGTGCGAGTAGCAGCCGGCCGGCAGCAGGTCGTCGACGATGCGGTCGCCGTCGGGCAGCAGGTGCAACGCGCCGGGCGCGGAAGGCCCGTCGGCGGCGACACGGCGTAGACCGGTGCCGTGGGCTTGCCACCGGCCCGGAGCGCCGAGGGTCCCGGCGTGGGCCTCCCGGCGGCTCGGATGCAGGCGCGCCTCGGCGAGGCGTCGCTGGCTGGCGCGCCACTCGGCGACCAGCGCGGCCCAGGTCGCTGCGAACTCCTCGGGCGGCTTGTTGGATGCGACGGCCAATGCGTGCAGCGGATGCAGCGGGTCTTCGGCCGCGCGGTCCAGGAACCCCGGATCGATGCGGCGGAAGAGCGAGTGCTGCGACCGGATCCACGCTGCCGACAGCCCCTCGCGGATCTCCTGCTTCAGCCGCGCCAGCTCCGCGTCGTGTCGCGCGAGCCGCTCCGCGGTGTCCGCCTCGACCAGTGCCGGCCGCATGCTGCCGAGCACGCCGAACAGCGCGTAGTAGTCGGCCTGCGAGATCGCGTCGAACTTGTGGTCGTGGCAGCGCGCGCAGGACACGGTGAGCCCGAGGAAGGTCTTGCTCAGCACGTCGATCTGGTTGTCGACGACCCGCACCTTCTCCTCCAGCGCGTCGGTCGGCGCGAAGCCGTGCTGGACGAAGCGGTACTGCGCCGCACCGATCCGCGACTCGACCAGCTCCGGTTCCTCGTCGACGCGCGGCTCCGCCAGCAGGTCGCCCGCCACGTGTTCGCGCACCAGCTGGTCGTAGCCGACGTCCCGGTTCAGCGCGCGGATCAGGTAGTCGCGGTAGCGCCACGCATGCGGGATCGCCGGGTCACCCTCGCTGCCGTGGCTGTCGGCATAGCGGATCCAGTCCATCCAGTGCCGCGCGAACCGCTCGCCGAAGCGCGGGCTGTCGAGGAGCCGATCGACCAGCGCCGCGTAGGCGTCGGGATCGTCGTCGGCGACGAAGGTCTCCACCTCCGCAGGCGTGGGTGGCAGGCCGGTCAGGGCGAAGTGGACGCGGCGGATCAGCTCGCGGGTCGCGGCGCGGGGTGCGCGGTCCAGGCCGGCCTCGTGCAGCCGGGCCGCGACGAACCGGTCGATCGCGGAGTCTTCGGCGCCGGGGGGGACGGTGGGGTCGGTGATCGGGCTCCAGCTCCACCATGTCGTCGGCGAGTTGGCGGAGACATGCTGCGCGACCACGTCGCCTCGGAGCGCGAGGCCGAGGAGTGGAACAAGCAGCAGGAGGGTGCGGCGGCAAGGCATGACACATGCGATGGGTGGGGGTTAACAACTCGGCCGGGTCGAGTTGTTAACCCCCACCCACCTTCGGGGTGCGATGGTCGCCGGTCCAGTCTAGGCGGAGCGCAGTGATTGGGCCCGCCGCAGCGGTGCCGGGGGGGGGGCCGATTCGGCTACACCCGGAGCCACGGTCCCTGCCTGGGTCGCGTTCTTGGACCGCGACCCGAGGCACCGTCCCGCTCCGAGACCCACCGCTGCAGCTTCCGCCCCGGACTGTCGAAGAACCCGGCAGGAGGAAGCTGCCGTGTTCGGATTCGCGATGTTCCTGGTCGTCTGTCTCGCTGCCGGCCTCGGTTGCTACTGGCAGGGTCGTCGTTCTCATCGCCGCGCCGGCCTGCTCGCCGGCGTGCTGCTGGCGCTGGTCTGCGGCAAGACGGTGCTGCACGTGATGCCGCACTGGGAGTGGGCGCTGTTCCCGTGGACGGGCTATGCCTACGTCCAGCGGCTGGCGATGTATCCGATCGCGGTGGGGTTCTTCGGACTCGCGGCGGGCTGCATGCCGGTGGTGTGGAACCGGGCGGTGGTCGCGGCGGTGGGTTTCGCGGCCTTGGTGGTCGGCGGCGTCGAGAACACCTGGATGGCGGTGCCGACCGCGCACGGCAGCTCCACCCGCTACGCCGACGCGAAGCACCACACGATGCAGACCACCCACTTCACCTGCGGTCCGGCCGCCGCGGTGAGTGCGGTATCGCGCTGCGGCGTGCGCATCTCCGAGCGCGACATGGCGGCGCTGTGCCTGACGCACGACGAGGGCTCGCGCCTCTTCGACCTCTACCGTGGCGTGGTGCTCGCGCTGGGCGACCGCAACCACTGCGTGTCGATCCGCGACCTCGATGCCGAGGAACTGCTCCGCTTCGGGCGGATCACCATTGGCGCCAACCGCGGCGGTGGACATGCCCTGACCTTCGTCGGCCGCGGCGACCACGTGATCGTCCACGACCCGATCTCGGGCGAGCCGCAGCGTTGGGTCCTCGACAAGCTGCGCAAGAACCAGAGCGGGCCGGTGGTGGTCATCGAACCGTGGTGCGACGCGCCGGGGAGCGCGGCGTCGCGGCCGGAGGACGGGGTGCTGGCGTTCCTGCGCTGACCCCTTCGGCCCTCGCATCGTCAGTCACTGCTGCGCAACCACGTCGGCACCAGGTTCGCCGGCACGTGGTCGGCGCGGTAGATCCACACCTGCTGGCCGGCGAGCATCGCCTCGATCTCCCAGACCTTGTCGCCGGCCTGGTTCACCTCGATGACCCGCGACTGGATGCCGTGGCAGACCAGGGTGTTGCCATTCGCCAATCGGTCGGCATCGCCGACGGCGGGGTCGAAGCTGCCCTCCGACCACGACCACACCAATTCGGTGGTGGCGTTGGCCTCGTCGACGCGGAACTGCTTGGCGGCCGAGACCTGTGGCGTGAGCGTGTTGCCGTTGTCCCAGAGGAGGATCGTGCCGTCGGGCTGGACCTCGGGCGCGTGCTGGTGCGAGAACAGACCCTCGCCGCCGATGCCGCGGTTGCCGAGGATCGTGGTGACCTCGCCGGAGGGATAGCTGATGCCGAGCAGTGCGTCGAAGTGGCGCACCGACAGCCAGAACATCGAGCGGGTCGGGTCCCAGTCGAATCCGTTGCTGTGACTCCAGTCGCTGCCATGCGCCGAGAAACCGAGCTGCGCCTCCTCGGGGGTCGGCCAGGTCAGCGGCGTGTAGTGGTCGAAGATGTTCCACTCCCACTCCACCGCGCCGGTGTCGGGGTCGAGAATCTGGATCACGTCGCCCTCGGCGAGTTCGCCGTCGAACTCCATCCAGTCGAACAGCAGCAGCGCGATGCGGCCGTCGGGCAGGATGTCGACCTCGTGGTGGGGCACGACCTGGTCGTCGATCGCGGTCTGCCAGACGACCTGGCCCGACCAGTCGAGGCGGACCAGCTTCGCGCCGACGCGGTTCGGGTCGCTGTCCATCCGGCCGAGCTGGATCACCAGGATGCCAGAGCCGTCGGGCATCACGGTCGGCGCCATGTACAGGCCGAGCTGCTCGGGGCCTTCGTGGTACCAGACCACCTCACCACGGAGGTTCACCAGCGCCATGAGCTGGACGAACGACTGCGGGCTGCCGACGAAGTCCAGCAGGCGGTAGCCCTTCTCTGTCTGGTTCTGGTCGTTGACGTTGACGGTCAACGCCGGGAAGCGATCCGGCCATTCGAGGACCCGGAACGGCGTGGGGACGCCGTTGGCGATCACGTTGGCGTTGGCATCCAGCGCCTGCCAGGTAAGGGTGTACTGGCCGTCGGGCAGGGCCGGCAGGGTCACGGTGGTGCTCTGGACCGTGATGTCGACCGGGTTCGGAGCCTGCGCCGTGGGGCGCGTCACGAGGATCCGGTAGTCCGTGGCGTTGGCGACCGCGGTCAGTTCGACCGTCGGCGTCGCGGTGTTCAGGACCGCACCGGCGCGTGGCGCCACCGTCGGGACGCCGCCGCTGCTACTCGAGTTGTTGCAGGCGGTGAGCGCGAGGCCGACGCAGAGGCCGACGATGCCGAGCAGGAGGGACTTGGGACGCATGGAGGCTTGGGAGGGTGGCTGGGGTGGGCTTCGGCGGCGGGAGGAGGGCACTTCGGGGAAGTCGACGCCGGCGCGGAGGATACGCGATGGGCTCGTGGGGGGAGTACCCGGGTCCCTCGACTACGCCCGAGGGCCTAGGATCGGCCCGACGATGATCCGACGCGATCAGCATGGCGGCGGCCCGAGCCGTGCGCCTGGGCTCGGACTGGTGTTCTCGGGTCTGGCGATCTGCGCGTTGATCGGTTGGTGGGTCCTCGGTCTCGGGACGCGACCGTTGGATCGCCCGAGCCGAGGTTTCGGGGACAGCCGAATCGATGCCGCCGACGCAGGGGAGCCGCGAGTGGATGTCACGCCGCGGTCCGTGGTCGCGGTGGATCATCGGCCCGGAGACGAGTCCACCCCGACGCCGCGGGGATCGTGGACCGGGCGCGTGCTCACCGCGGGTGCGGTGCCGTTGGCCGGTGTCGCGATCCGGATCGGGGAGGTCGGCGTTCCGATCGACGAGCCTGCGCGAGACGACGCCGCGGTGACCAGCGGACCCGATGGTCGGTTCGAGGTCTCGGTCTCGGCTCCCGTCGAGGGTGCCGGGCACGTGCTCGTGCTCGTCGATCGGGAGCACGGTGTCGTGGGTGTCCCGGTCGACGGCGCGGCCGATCTCGGCGACCTGCGACTGCCGCGCGCGGGCTCGGTCGTCGGGCGGCTCGTCGGGGTGGAGGCCGCCGGGCTCGCCGTCCGATGCGATCCGGTCGGGCAGCCGGGCGAACTTGCGGTTCCGCTGCGGTCGGTGGTCCGGCGCGTGCCGGTGCGCGTCGATGGTTCCTTCGTGGTCGAGCGGCTCGCGCCGGGTCACTACGCGCTGTCGCCCGAGGCTCCTGGCGATGCTCTGCACGCCGCGCGTTGCCACGTCGAGGTGCTCGCCGGGGATCGGGTCGACGTGGGGGAACTGCTCTGCGTCGGCAGTCGGGACCTGGTCGGGCGCGTCACCGACGGCGTCGATCACCCGGTCGAGGGCGCTGCGGTGCAGCTGCGCGCGCCGGCGCTCGCGGGCTGGCCGCCGAGGCATCTGCGGACCGGGGGCGATGGGGCCTTCACCTTCGAACGGGTGCCCGACGTGGCGCGCCTGTGGTTGCGGGTGGAGGCGGAGGGCTATCGGTCCACGGAGCTGTCGGGAGAGGAGCTACTCGGGCCGTCGCCGATCCGGGTACGCCTCGACGCGGGACTGACGATCGCCGGTCTGGTCGTGGATGCGGCGGATGGTGCGCCGGTCACCCGTTTCCAGGCGGTCGCGGTGCGGGTCGCGGCACCGAGCGCCACCTCGTCGCGCGGTCCCGCGGCACTCGGCGGCCCCGCCGCGCCGGGCGGTCCCTTGCAGCAGCGTCCCGAGGAACATCCCGAGGGCCGGTTCGAGGTCACTGGACTGGAGGCGGGCTGGTACGAGGTCCATGCCCTCGCCCCGGGCTACGTGCGCGGTCGCTCGGTGGCGGTCGAGCTCGGTCGCGCACGGCGACCCGAAGTCCGCATCGCCGTCGAGCGCGGGTTGCGCTACGCGGGCGTCCTGGTGCTGGAACCCGGCGGTCGGGTGCTGGGCGGCGCGCGCCTCCGGCTGACGCGGCGTCAGCCCGGCGACGGTCCGCTCCAGCACGGCCACGCGCTCAGCGCCGACGACGGCCGCTTCGTCGTCGATGGGCTACGCCCGGGGACCTATGACGTCGCGATCTTCCACCGTGATCTCGGCGAGGAGCACCGCGACGAACTGCTGCTGGTCGAGTCGCTGGAGGACCAACGCGTCGCGCTCCCGGCGCCGGCCTGGTTGACCGGAACGGTCGCGGGACTCCGCGCCGGCGAGTCGTCGCACGCGACGGTGCGCGCGGTCGGTGGCGGCGGACGCACGCGCAGTAGCGAAGTCGATGCCGCCGGCCGTTACCGCCTCGGTCCGCTCCCTGCCGGCAACTACGCGGTGCGCGCGTTCACGGTGCCGTTCGCGGTGCATCGTCTGGCCGAGCCCGGCCTCGCTGCGGACGCCAGGCCGGCCGACCTGCCGGTCGACTGCGTGCTGGGTGCGGGAGAGGAGCGGCGGCTCGATCTGTCGGTCACCCGCTATCCGGTCGGGGCGCTGGAGGGTGTGGTGCGTGTGAACGGTGAGCCGGCCGCCGGGGTGCTGGTCGGGGTGCCGACCGCCTCGCTGCAGGCCAGGACCGATGCGCAGGGGCACTACCGGCTCGACGACCTGCTCGCCGGTCGCATCGAGCTGCGGGTCGAGCTGTCAGGCGGCCGCGATCGCGCGTTCCTCGTCGAGCAGGAGCTGGTCGCCGGTGCGTCGCCGACGCGTCGCGACTTCGATCTCGGCCTCGGCGTCCTACGGGGTCGGTTGGTCGGGGAGGGTTGGCCGCCTGGGGGCGTGAACGCCGTCTGGGAGGTCGACCGCGACGCCGTGGGAAGACGGTGGAACCCGGTCCAGATCAACATCGAGGGCGATCGCTTCGAGGTCGAGGTCGTGCCGTCCGGGCCGGGGCGACTCGTGGTCCCGGTGCATCGCGAGCGTCCCGTGGTCCGGGAGGCGGTCGTGCCGCCAGGGATCGGCGGGGTCGATCTGGAGGTGCGACGTGATTGAGAGCCACGGTTTTTCTGCCCTGTTTCCCCCGGCACGATCGGGTCCCGGTCCCCAAGGCGTCAACGACTCGGAGGGCTCGCTGATGTCGGACGGTCGGCGCGTCGCGGGCGGCCGGATCCCGGACGCTGGGGACCTGCTGGTCGGAGCGCTCCGGGTGCACGGTAACCGCGGCATGCTTGCGGAGGACGACCGCTGGCCGGTTGATAGCCAGACCGCATACCGATGTCGTTCTACCTCACACCCGGCAACGCCCTGGCGATCCGTGTCAACGCCCACCGACACGGTTGGGACGGCTCGATCTGCAACGACCCGATCGCCTGGCAGTGCCTGGCCGACCCCCGCTTCCGCGAACGCTACTGCGCGCGGGGTCTGAGCGACTGCTTCCACCTCGCTGCCTTCCGGCTGCAGGAACCTTCGGTGGTGATCGAGGAGAACGGCGGGGCGTGGGTGTTCGAGAAGGACCCGAACGCCTTCGACGACCAGCTGCTGTTCTTCTGGACCCAGGACTTCGAGGAGCCGCGCGGCGTGCGCGACGACCGCTCGGCCGATCCGGTCCTGATCGGGGCCTACCGGGTGCGGTCGGTCGAGCGACTCGCGGATGGGCGCTTCACCCGCTACCGGGTCAGGCCATTCGCGGATTCCTGGACGCGTTTCGGCCGGTTCCGGATCACCGCGCCGAACCTCCGCGGCGTCGGCGGGCCGTACCTGAAGCAGATGGATCGCAACCACGTCCATCGGGTGTTCCAACAGCTGCGCGACGAGGCCGAAGCCGGTGACGACCGCTGGTACTCGCCTGAGGACTTCAGCCGCTTCCAGGCCTTCGACCGAGAACTCGACGCGTGGCTGGAGCATGCCCACAAGGCGACGGTCCGTCAGGCAGAGCAGCGCGCCAAGCGCGACGCGTCGGTGGCGTCGGTGACGAGTGCCGGGCACGCGCCGCTCGCCGGAATCCGGGGGGTCGTGGATCGGGCGCGGGACGGTGGGAGCGGGACGGTCGGGTCACTCGGAGCGGCCGGGTCACCGGGAGCTTCAGGGGCGAAGCCGCGGACCGCAGGCGCCTCGACGCTGCCTCCATTGGTCGAGCCGGCGATGCACGCACGCATCCGCGAGGACCACGGCGAGGAGGTGCTGACCGGTCTCCGATTGGCGTCGCTCACGCGGTCGCTGCTGGTGATCCGTGGCAACCCGGGCGTCGGCAAGAGCCACCTGGCGCTGCGACTCCTCGACGATCCGCAGCGCGAGCGGACCCTGGTCATCCCGGTGTCGTCGACCTGGCGCGGGCCCGAGGATCTGATGGGCTACCTGAACCCGATCGACCATCGCTTCGAGGCGACGCCGTTCGTGCGTTTCCTGATCGATGCCGAGGTGGCCTGGCAGAAGGGTGACAAGCGGGCCCGCGTGGTGGTGTTCGAGGAGTTCAACCTCAGCCAGCCGGAGCACTGGTTCGCCGACCTGTTGGCGCTGACCCAGTTCTCCGACGAGAAGGACCGCATCTGGCGCGCGCCCGGGAGGTTCCGCGACCTGCCGAACAAGCAGGACGTGTTCCTGTCGCCCGCGGTGCGGTTCGTCGCGACCGTCAACACCGACCACACCACGCGACCCTTGAGTCCGCGGGTGCTCGACCGCGCCGCGGTGCTGCACCTGGAACTCGATCCACGGCGTGCCCTGGAGCGGGTCGGCCTCGAACTGGAGGACGCGCAGCTGACCGCGGTGATGGACCTCGACGCGGCGCTGCGGGGTCGGGGCGTCAGCTTCTCGGTGCGCTCCGCGCAGGCGCTGCACGAGGCGTTCGAGCAGCGTGGCGATCTCGGCCTCGACACCTGGAGCGTGCTCGATCTGGTCCTCGAGGTGGAGCTGCTCGGCAAGGTGCGTCTCTACGCGCGCGACCCGTACGACGAGGCGGTGCGCAAGGAACTCGCCCGGTTCCAGGAGGCGTATGGGCGCCATCTGCCCCGGACCGCCGACCGGTTGCAGGGTTGGGAGGAGGCGCTCGCGGCCGGTCGCGACGTGATCCAGGCGTGAGCTTCGACGCCGCGCTGTTGGACGCGTTGGTCGCGGACCTGCGTGCGGCGTCGTCGTGGCTGCTCGAAGCCGGGACGGCACCGGTCGGCGGGGCCCGGTCGTTCGGAGGTGGCGGCAGTGCGTGGCGGCTGACCTTGCAACGGATCGGCGACTTCGGACAGATCTTGCCGCGGTTGCTCGGCGAGCTGGAGGACACCGGGCTGGAGCGAACCACCGAGTTGGTGCCCAGCCACACGCCGCGTCGCGCGGTGCCCTCACGGCGGCCGCAGGACTTCGTGGCAGTGGGGGCGCAACGGCTGGTGCCGACGCGGTGGCTGCGGCTCGAGCCGATCCACGATGCCGACCCGGCGGCGGTCGGTTGGCTCGCGCATCTCACCGGGTGCCTCGAGACGCAGCTCGACGACGCGGCGGTGCGGGTGGCGCGCCACCTCGACGACCTGCTCGGCGAAGGTCTGTCGACCACCGCCTCGGAGTTCGCGCGAGCGCGGGTCGACGCGCTCGCAGCCCTGCGGGAGGAGATCACCGCCGCGCGGCGGACCCTCGAACGTTGCCACCAGGCGCTGCGGGCGGTCGCCGGTTGGAGCCTCCGGGCCACCCCGCGTCGGCCCTGGCCGTTCCCCGGTGGCGCGTCGTGGTCGCGGATGATCGACTTCGCGGCGCGCATCGAGGATCCACGCACCGAGTTGCCGCGCCAACTCCATCTCCTGCTCGGCGCGCCGGCGATCGCCGACGTGCCGCACCTCTACGAGCGTTGGTGTGCGCTGATGGTGGTGGAGGCGGTGCAGCGGGCCGGCTTCGCGTTGGCGGTCCGCGATCCGGTGCCCGGGCTGTTCCTCGGTGGATGCATCGACTTCACCGCGCTCGACGTCGCCGACCGGCGAACCGTGAGGATGTGGATCACGCCGCGGATTCCGCCCGCGCAGGATGCCGATGCGCCGCACGAGAGCGGCCTGTCGACCAACGACCGGGGCGAGGCGACCCCGGACATCCTGCTGGTCGGCGGGCTCGCCGGTCTCCAGGCGCAGGCCTTCGTCCTCGACCCGACCTTCAACCTCGGCTTCGCTCGGTCGCAGCACAAGGCTCGCTACCGGTCGCGGATCGCCTTCCACGAGCCGCGCCGCGTCGCCGGGGTGCCGTCACGCGTGCCGCCCGCCCGGGCCTGGGCCGCGCAGCCGCTCGAGCGCAGTGGGTGCGACCTGCGGGATCCCGAGGGCCACACCGGTGTCGTGCCCCTGCACCCGCTGCGCCGCGACTTCACCGGCCTCGACGCCTGGCTCGCCGACCTCTGGCCTAAGGGGTGAACAGTTCGACCCGGCCCAACCGTTCACTCTTTGCAGATGGTGCGCGGGGCTCGGTTCACTGCGCATCACGCGCGCGATGGGCCATGTAGCGCGCGTGCATCGCGGCGCGCCGCTCGGGGTGTTCGGCGGCCACGTCCCGCTCCTCACGCGGATCCTCGGCGAGCTCGAACAGCTGCCAGTCCTCGGCCTTCGTCGGCGCTTCCTTGCCGTAGCGCACGATCTTCCAGTCGCCGTGTCGCACCGCCCAGCGATTGGTCTGCACGCTCCAGCACCAGTAGAGGTCGCGGTCGGGGAGTGCGCCGTCGCCGAACAGCAACGGGCCGAGGTCGAGGCCATCGAGGTTGTCGGGTCTGGTCGCGGCGTCGGTACCTGCGAGCGTCGCCAAGGTCGGCAGCCAGTCGACCGCGTGGATCGGAGTCGCGTTCTCGCCGGCCTCGATGCGCCCCGGCCAGTTGGCGAACACCGGCACGTGGATGCCGCCCTCGTAGACGTCGAGCTTCTTGCCACGCATCGGCAGCGGCTGGTTGAAGTCGGTGAGCTTCAGGTCGTCGGGGTAGGCGTTGCCACCCCAGTCGCCCTGCGGTCCGTTGTCGGAGGTGAAGACCAGCAGGGTGTCGGCGCGTTGGCCGGTACGGTCGAGGGCGTCGACGATCCGGCCGACGCAGGCATCGAGGTGGTGGACCGCGGCGAGGAGCAGGCGCTTCTCGGGATCCTTCTCGGCCTGGATCCGACCGGCAGGGTCGTGGAACCAGGGGATCTCGGCCTCGTCGAGCCAGCGCTCGGGGTTCTCGGGGTCGAGCCGGGTCGGGCGGTCGACGAAGCGGCCGCGTTCGTCGAGCGGCGTATGCACCGAGTGGAAGGGGACGTAGAGGAAGAACGGTGCGTCGCGGTCCTCGGACTCCTCGATCACGCGCACCGCTTCGGCGGTGACCAGGTCGGTGGCGTGCGTGCCGTTCTCGTAGCCCTCGAGGATCGCGCCGTCGCGGTGCCAGGTGATCCCGAACTTGCCGTCGCGGTAGCGGTGGTCGTACATCCCGACCGCGCCGGCCAGGGAGCCGTAACTCGAGTCGAAGCCGAAGTGGTTCGGTCCGTGCGCCGGGTCGGAGCCGAGGTGCCACTTGCCGCTGAGCGCCGTGAAGAAGCCGGCCTCGTGGAGGAGCGTCGCCACGGTCGGCGTGCCGAGCGGGAAGGCCGGCGCATTGCTGGCCTGCAGCGCCGCCCCACCGAAGCGACTCGGAAGCCGGCCGGTCATCAATGCCACGCGGGTCGGCGTGCACTGTGGCATCACGTAACCCTGCGTGAAGCGCAGGCCGGTCGCCGCGAGTTCGTCCAGGCGCGGGCTGTGCACCGCGTCGTTGTGGTAGCCGATGTCGGCCCAGCCCTGATCGTCGCTGACCAGGAGGACGATGTTGGGGCGGTCTTGCGCGGGCGCGAGGGTGGCGAGGCAGGCGAGGCAGGCGAGGGAGGCGGCGAGGAGTCGCATGTCAGCAGCAAGTTGTACACCCGTTGCCGTGCAGGCTGTGCCCCTCGCGGGTGGTTCGAATCGGTCGTTGTGTACATTCCGCGCTTCGGGCACGGGGGTGTCGAGTGAGGCGGTCTCCCGTGAACACCGACGAGAAGCGATTCCTGCCGCGTTGCCCGGCCCGTCGCCGCGCGTGTGCGGCACGCGGCACACGGCTTGTTCTATCGGTTCCGTTCCGAGCGACTCCCGCTCGACGGAACCGAGACCACATGGAAACCACGAACAAGCTCTCCTCCGACACCAAGGACGCGATCAGGGAACTGGTCGAGATCAACGCCGACAGCCGCAAGGGCTTCGAGAAGGCGCGCGACCTGATCGCCGAGGCAGACATCAACCGCCTGTTCGCCGCGATGGCCCGCATGCGCGAGGAGCAGGCGCTCGAACTCGCGAGGTTCATCGATCTCGAGGATCCGCTCGACACCTCGTTCAAGGGCGACATGCATCGCTGGTGGATGAACCTCCGCGCCAACCTCTCTTCGAACGAGAGTCTGGCGGTCCTCGAGGAGGCGGAACGCGGCGAGGACGAGATCAAGGCCCGCTACGAGAAGCTCTTGAAGGCCAATCCGGGCACCCCGCTGAGTGGTCTGCTCCATGCGCAGTACCGCGCCGTGAAGTCGGGCCACGATCGGATCCGCGACCTGCGGGATCGCATGCGCGCCGCCGCAGCTGCGGAGTGACGGAGCCGTGCCGGAATCTGTCGTAGTCGGTGCCAGGCACCAACCGCGACAGATTCCTGCGGGCGGTGGTGCTCAGCCGTCGAGCGAGGCCATCGCGGCTTCGGGGTAGCGCAGGCCTTCGGCCGCGTCGGCCGGGAAGGCGGCTTCGATGCGTGCCAGGTCGTCGGCCGACAGCGCCACGGCGGTCGCATCGCAGTTCTCGGCGAGGCGCTCGGGGCTCCGCGTGCCGGGGATCGGTGCGACGTCGCGACCCTGGGCGAGGACCCAGGCCAGCGCGAGCTGCGCCGGCGTGCAGTCCTTCTCCTCGGCGATCGCGCGGACCGCATCGACCAGCTGCAGGTTCTTCGTGAAGTTCGCGCCCTGGAAGCGCGGGTTGTGACGGCGCCAGTCGTCTTCGGCGAGGTCCTCGACCTTGCGGATCGCGCCGGTGAGGAAGCCGCGGCCGAGCGGTGAGTAGGGCACGAGGCCGATGCCGAGTTCGCGGCAGGTCGGCAGGATCTCGGCTTCGAGGTCGCGGGTCCACAGCGAGTACTCGGTCTGCAGCGCGGTGATCGGGTGGACCTTCATGGCGCGGCGCAGCGTGGCGGGTGCGGCTTCGGAGAGGCCGAGGAATCGCACCTTGCCGGCCTGCACCAGCTCGGCCATCGCGCCGACGGTGTCCTCGATCGACGTCTTCGGGTCGACGCGGTGTTGGTAGTAGAGGTCGATGTGGTCGACGCCGAGCCGCTGCAGGCTCTTGTCGCAGGCCTCGCGGACGTACTCCGGCTTGCCGGAGATGCCGAGCATCTCGCCGGTCTCCGAGCGCATCACCGCGAACTTGGTGGCCAGGGTGACCTCGTCTCGCAGCCCGGGCGCGCTGCGGAACGCCTTGCCGAGCAGCTCCTCGTTGCGGCCGGTGCCGTACATGTCGGCGGTATCCCAGAACGTGCAGCCGAGCTCGGCGGCCTTCGCCAGCGTGGCCAGCGACCGCGCCTCGTCGCGCGGTCCGTAGAAATCGCTCATGCCCATGCAGCCGAGGCCGAGGGCGGAGACTTCGAGGCCGTGGTCGCCACGGCCGAGGGTGCGGGTGTGCATCTTGGTTTTGCCCTTCGAGGTTCCGGGAGCCGGCGAGCGTCGGCCGGGTATGCCGTTCTAGCGTCAAACGATGACGAGTCCGATGGGGGCGGTTCGCGAAGCGATCGGACGTCCGATGAGGGGCGTGGCCCGATCGGAGAGGCTGCCTCCGGCCTCCGCCACGCGGTGCGTGCAGGCCATGGTGCGGCCGATCGGGTCTGGCGCTCTGCCAATCGCCGTGTTGCCACGACCTTGCGTGCATCGCACGCAGTTCGATTCCCGGTCGGCATAGCGGTTGTTCCCATGGGCGCTGCCGGGCCCCAACGCCCGGCGACCACGACATGGAAACCTTCGACAAGCTCTCCCCCGATACCAAGAACGCCGTCACCGAACTCATCGAGATCAACGCCGACAGCCGCAAGGGCTTCCAGAAGGCGCGCGACCTCGTCACCGAGCCGGAGCTGGTGCGCCTGTTCGAGGCGATGGCCAATCTCCGCGAGGAGCAGGCGCTGGAGCTGGCGAAGTTCGGCGAGATGAAGGACCCGTTGAAGTCGAGCTTCTCCGGCAAGCTGCACCGCTGGTGGATGGATCTGCGCAGCACGGTCTCGAAGGACGAGACCTTGTCGGTCCTCGAGGAGGCCGAGCGCGGCGAGGACGAGATCAAGGGGCGCTACGAGAAGCTCCTGAAGAACAACCCGGGCACGCCGTTGAGCAGCATGCTGCACTCGCAGTATCGCGCGGTGAAGGCCGGTCACGATCGCATCCGGGACCTGCGCGATCGACTGCGCCAGGCCTCGTGATGCCGCCGCGCGCGGTCACCACGACACGCGCATCGAGCGAGTTGGGCCGTATTGCGATCATGAAAGATCGGCCCGCGCTCCTAGGGCGACTCGCTCCGGGCTCCTGTCAGGCGGAGGGCCAGCTTCGGGCCGAGGCTGTCCCGGACCAGTTGGTCGGTCGAGGCCTGCACGAGGCGCGAGGCCGCATCCCAGCGGTCGGCGGCGCGGCGGGTCCGGCCGAGCGCGTGCTCGCAATCGCCGACCTCGATCAGCCAGTCGATCCGCCGCCGTTCACCGTCCCGTCGGCGGGGGCGGCGGGTGCGGAGGAAAGGCAGTGCCGCGGCCGGGTCGAGCCGGACGGCCAGGTTCCGCCACAGCGCGGTGGTGTATTCGGCGAACCCTCCGACCGAGGTGCGGACGCGACGCAGAGCGGCGCGCGCCGCATCGTGGTCGCCCGCGCGGTCGGCAAGGTAGGCGATCCGGACCAGGGTACCCGGCGGGCACAGCGCCACCATCCAAGGCATCAGCGGCGCGGCGAGTCCGGGGTGGCGCTCGAAGGTCTTCGCGCTCAGCAGGAACTCCCAGTCCGCAGCCTCGAGCTGCTCGAGCGGGCCGCCGTGACGGCGCAGGACCGCTTCGACCTGCCCGGCCTCGGTGGTGGCGAGTTCGTCCCACAGCGGCGCATCGTGGGCGGCCCACGCCATCCGGCCGGTCAGGTCCACCGCGGAGTCGTCGTACCACTCGGGTCCGACGCGCGGCTCGACCTTGCCGCGGACCGCGATCCCGCTGCGCAGGTCGCCGGCCAGCTGCTCGACGAAGGCCGCGACCTCGACCTCGAAGCCACGTTCGCCGTCGCGGCCGTAGACCCGGAACGTGAGCAGCCTGCAGTCCTCGGCGCGGAGCGCGAGCAGGCAACGACCGACGACCTCACCGGTGGCGCCGCGGACCAGCAGCACCCGCTTGTCGGCGTCGAGGGCGTTGGCGACCGCCGAGCAGAACTGGAACGAGCCGGGCGACAGGCAGGTGCCGAACCAGGCGCCCATCCGCAGCACGTCGAGCGGGTCGCTCGCGAGTTCGATCGTCAGTCCGGGTCGCGAGTCCGACAGCGGGCGGGGTGGCTCGGCGGCGAGCCACCGGGTCAGGTCGAGGCCGTGGCCGCGTGCGGTGTCGAGGAAGGCCTGGTTCCGCGGGTGCTCGAGAAGTCCGAAGGGGGCGATGCGCTCGGGGGCGAGCAGCAGGTCGATTGCGAGGTCGCGCCACGGTTGCTCGAGCCCCAGGGCACCATCCACCAGGCTCCGGAGTTCGGGGCGTTCCGCCGCGAGCCGTTCCAACCGGTCGTGCCGTTCCGCATCGGTCCGCCCGCGGCGCTGTTCGAGGTCGGCTCGTTCGAGTTCTTCGAGCTGGCGGCGGCGCAGGTCGGCGCGGCAGCGGGCCTCCAGTCGGCGGGCCAGCTGGCGTACCTGCGCGGGCGGCAGCGGGCCTCGTTGCCGCTGGCCGAGGGTCGTCAGCCGTTGCTCCATGCCGCGACGCCGCGGACCTTCGGGTAGCTCCGCGATCCGTCGCCGCAGCGCGGCCCGTTCGGTCTCGACCGCGGCGTCGGGTCGGCGGATGCGTTCGAGTTCGCGCTCGAGGATCCCGCGACCGTCGGCGAGGCCCAGCACACGTTCCGCCACGGCATGGGCCGAGGGGGGAACGCGGTCGCGAAGTCCGTCGGGAAGCGTGCGAGACGGCGGCTCCGCCAGCTTCGCGGCGTTTCGCGTGGTCTGCAGCAGGGCTCGCTCCCAGCTCCGGCCCCGTTGGTCGAGTTCGTCGAGCACCGCGCCGGCCCGAGCGATCCAGCGCCGGTCGCCGTCGAGGATCGCCTGGCCGGCGGCTGGCTGCAGCGGGTTCGTGGTGTACAGCCAGTCCGCCTGCTGCCAGGAGGCGTAGCGCATCAGCAGGGCTCCGGCTCGTTCGCCGTCGCCACCCGCCATGTTCAGGGCCGTCACCAGATCGAGGTCGTAGATCCGGGTGCTCGGGCCGAGCGACCGGAGCGCGGGCGTGAGGCTGGCCAGCGGTTCAGGGTCCGGCCGGAAGAGCAGCGCGGACCAGAACAGTGCCTTGTCTGCCGGCCAGCCGCGGTCCGGAGTCGGCAGGCCGCGCTGCAGCGCGCGTCGGTAGGATTCGAACGCTCGCTCGACGCCGTGGCTGGCCGCGTCCTGCGTTGCGTTGTGCCACACGGTCGAGCGGTGCCGCCACCAGTCCCCCTCGGCCCAAGGCGCGAGGGTGGCCGCGGGATCGCCGACGGTGGCGCGGGCGTGGGCGACGACCACCTTCTCCTCCTCGCGAGCGGTCGGCTGCGGATTCTCGAGGAGATCGGTGATCACTGCGAGGCGCCAGGCGGTGTGGCCCTGCCAAGCGGGGAGGGCCGCCGCGAGCCGGCTCAGGTCACGGATCCGTCGCGGGTCCGCTTCGCCGGCGAGCCGGCCCAGCTGCCGGGCGCAGGCTTCGAGCGGAGCCTCGGGCAGCCATCCCGCGATGCGTTGCAGTGCCTTCTTCAGCGCCTTGGCCGGCAGGCTGCCTCGCGCGGCGGCGTGGCGTGCGAGGCGGTCGATACGCGGCAGGATCCGCGCGGTGTGCGCGAGCAGCTCGCGCGGTGCCAGGAGGAGGAGCAGCTGCGCGAAGTCCCGTCGTCCGGCAGCGGGCAGTGCCGTGGCGTCCGCGAGCAGCGCCAGCCAGGGGGTGTGCGGATTCCGGGTGCCGGCGGCCACCAGGCTTCGCCAGTGGGCGAGCCGGCGGCCAGGCGCGTCGTCGTCCGGTTCGGGGGTGCCGAGGTCGAACGGCGCGTCGCGGTCGCGGAGCGGTCGGTCGAAGTCCGGGTCGAGGAGGAGTTCGAGGACCGGGCCCACCAGTTCGGGGCCGTCGGCGTTGCACCAGGCGAACACGTGGAGTGCGACGGTCCGGTCCAGGGCGAGCAGGCGGCCGAGCTGTGGGCCGAGCGTCTCGACCGTGGCCAGCGCGCGGCGCAGTCGGTCCGGATCCTGCAGCGGCCAGACCAACGCGTCGAGCCAGTCCGCGCGGTCCGGGTCGTCGCGCAGCGCCAGCACCTGCCTCTGCTCGGGGCCGCGCAGTCCCGAGACCGCGAGCAGTCGGTCTGCGAGGTCGTCGAGCCGACCGCGGTGCAATGCCTGCTGCAGCGCCTCGACCCGCATCGCGACCCGGGCGCCGAACGCCGCCGGATCACCGACCACCGCCGGGTAGGCGCGCGGGAACTTGATCTCCAGGCCGCGTAGCGCGACCCCGCAGCGTGCCACGTCGTCGGCGGTGACCCGGATCGAGAGGTCCCGGCGCGCGGCACCCGCAACCGGCAGGAGCTGCCAACCGATCCCGTCCTCGGCCGATGGGTCGGTTTCGAGCCGGGGGAAGCCGCGCAGCACGCCGAGTCGCGCTTCGATGCGCCGCCGCACGTTCTGCCGTGCGCCATGGTCACGGCCCCGCTTCTGGCCCTCGTGCTGCACTCCGTTGCCCTCTCCGCGCCCCGTCAATTGCCGTTGCGCTTGCCTCGCCCGTCGTCCGCAGGATCACTGGCACCTGCGGCGGCATCCGCCCGGCGGAACGGCTCGTACTCCGGGTTGGTCTCGGCGTCCCGGAAGATCGGTCGCTCGATCCACAGGTCGTAGGTGGCGCGCAGCTGCCGGGTGTCCTCGGGCTGCTGACCGCGGTCGCCGGTCTCCTCGATCCACGCGTCGAGCAGGCCACGGTGGTAGGCCAGTTGCTCGGCGAATTGCGGGTCGCCGGCCAGGTCGTGCAGCTCGTGTGGGTCCGACTCGAGGTGGTAGAGCTCTTCGAGGGGGCGGGTGCCGAACCAGTGCTCGTCCTGGTAGCTGGTCAATCCGCCTTCGGCATGCAGCCGCTTCAGGTCCTTCACGGTCGGCTGGTTGTCGCGGTACTGCGCCTGCAGCATCGGCCGCTCGGGATACGCATTGCGGATGTAGCGCCACTCCTCGGTGCGGACGGTGCGGATCCGGTCGATGGTGTAGTCGCAGCGGTCGCGGGCCGAGACCACGTAGCGGCGCGGCTGGTGGTCGGGCGCGAACAGGTCGCGGCCGTGCAGGTAGCTCGGCAGCGGCACGCCGGCCATCGCGAGCGTCGTCGCGGTGATGTCGAGGCCGCTGACCAGGTCGGTGCGCTCGGTGCCCGCTCCGAGGGCGGGGTGCTTGCCCCAGACGATCAACGGCACGTGCACGCCGCCCTCGTAGCAGAACTGCTTGTGGCGCAGCGACTGGTTGTTGCCGTGGTCGGAGAAGAAGAACACCACGGTGTGCTCCAGTTCGCCGTCTTCGGCCAACTGCGCGAGGACCTGCTCGACCTCGTGGTCGGTGCCGCGCGCGGCGTTGTAGTGGCGGGTCCAGGCCTCGCGATGCGCCGGCGTGTCGGGAAAGTAGGGTGGCGGTTGCAGCGCGTCGTCCCGCAGCTTCTCGCCCTTACGCACGTGCTTCGCCCCGGCCTTGCCACCCCATAGCGTCAGTTGACCGAACCAGGGTTGGTCGCGGTCCGCGCGCGCCGACCACACATCCGCGGTGATCGAGCCGAGCTGTGCGGCGCGGTTGCCCTGCCAGCCGTTCTGGCCGGCCACGTAGTCCGCTGGCGTGCCCACGGTGTAGAGCGCGCGGCGGTCGTAGTGGAAGTTGTAGTCGTCCTTGCCGGAGTTGAACGTGAACCAGCCGGCGTCGCGCAGCAGCTCGGGGATCGTGCGGATGCCGTTCGGCAGATGGATGCGCAGCTCCTCGGGGACCACGCCGGGCGCGAAGCGCGACGAACGGTGCTGGTGGGTGCCGGTGGAGGTCTGGTAGACGCCGGTCATCATCGCCGAGCGGCACGGCGAGCAGACCGGAGCCGGCATGTAGCAGCGGCGGAACAGCACGCCTTCGGCGGCGAGGCGGTCGATGGTGGGCGTATGGCCGTCGTTCACCGGGTCGTCGTAGCAGCCGAAGTACGGCGACAGGTCCTCGCAGAAGATCCACAGGATATTCGGGCGATCCTGGGTCGCGGCGGGGGCGACCAGCAGCGCGACGACGAGCAGCAGGCGGGTGGCGACGGTCATCGACGGAGGTTGTAAGGGGTCGGGACGGGATCCGGGAGGTTCGGGAGGGGGAGTCCTGGCGACGGCGGCATCGCGGCGTGGTGGTATCCGCAACACCTGCATGGCCCTGTCGACCGATCCATCGGTGGGAACCGGAACGATCGAGGAGGCTGCGTGCGCGGAATGACGATGCGGGGAATGCTGCGGTGGTGCGTGTCGGGTGCGGCGCTCGCCATGGTCCTGGTCGGCTGCGGATCGGAGGGCGGCGCGGGCGGCAGCGCCCCGGATGCCGCGACCTCGTCCTGGTCCTGGGGGGAGCGTGAGCAGATCCCGGCCGACGGGGAGTCCGAGGTGGCGTTGGTGGTCCAGGTCCGCGATGCCGAAGGGCGCGCGCTTGCCGACCAGCCGGTCACGATCCGGGTCACCGGTGCGGGCAACCTGCTCGCGCCGGCGACTGGGCGGAGCGCGGAGGACGGCTCGTTCCGCGCCACGCTGTGCAGCACGCGCGCCGAGGTGAAGACCGTGACCGTGCGCGTGGGGACCGACGAACTCACGCTCCCCGGCGCGCCGCAGTTGGAGTTCGTCGCCACTCGGCCGGTGGCCTCGTCCGTGGTGCGGGTCGACGCGTCGCACGTGCTCAACGATGGCATCGCGACCGCGCGCGTCACAGTGGCACTGCGCGATGCCCGCGGCAATCCGGTGGTGGGAGCCCGCGTGCAGCTTCGTGCCTCGGGCGCCGACCATGTGATCGAGCAGCCACCGCCTACCGACGCGTTCGGGGTGACCAACGGCACGCTCGCGTCGACCGCCGAGGAGGTCAAGGAGATCACCGCCACGGTCGATCCGGGCGACGAGGCGGTGGTCCTGGTGATGACGCCGGTGGTGACCTTCCAGCCCGCGCCGGTCGTCCAGGGGGTGGCGCGCTTCCTCGACGTGGGTGGCGACGGCACCTGCAGCGCCGGCGACCAGGTGATCGTGCGGTTCAATCAAGACGTGCGCGTCGGCCACCAGGAAGTCGCGGGCTTCGTGCTCCCGGTCGCCGGCGACACGCTCGGCGAGGGGGCGTCGATGCAGGCCGGGCCGGCAGCAGACGAGGTGACGCTCGTCCTCGGCTCCTCGCCGCGGCTCAAGTCGCGGCAGGACTTCGATCCGTCGCGCACCGGGGCGAACTCCGCGAGCGGCCTCGACTACGCGGGCACCGGCATCATCGCCACGGTGTCCGGAATCGCCGTGCGCAGCTCCGTGGCGGTCGACCTGGTGCCTGGCCTGGTCGCTGCCGAGGTCCAGGGCTCGGCCTACTCAAGTCGTTCGGTGGCGCTCGGCGACCTCGATCACGATGGCGACGTGGACGTCGTGGTCGGGGCGGCGGGTCCAGCGCCGAACCTGGTGCTGCTGAACACCGGCGGGGAGCTGGCGGTCGGCCACGCCCTCGGCATGTCCGACACGCGGGCGATCGCATTGGCCGATCTCGACGAGGACGGCGACCTCGACCTGCTCGTCGCCCTGGCCGATCAGGCCCTGGAGGTCTGGTGGAACGACGGCTCCGGCGCGTTCTCCGACTCCGGGCAGGTCCTCGGTGCCGGCGTCGACGCCCGCGACCTCGCCGTGGGCGATGTCGACCGCGATGGCGACGTCGACGTGGTGGTGGCGGTGCACGGCGGGGCCAACCTGGTGTTCCTCAATGCGAACGGCAGCGGCACGTTGGTCGACAGCGGGCAGCGGCTGGGATCGGGTGCGACCCATTGCGTGGTGCTGGTCGACCTGGACGGCGACCTTCACCTCGACCTGGTGGAAGGTACCGGGGCGGAGGAGGTCAATCGCATCTGGCGCAATGACGGCGGCGGCGTCTTCGCCGATTCCGGTCTCGCGCTCGGCGATTTCGAGGCCAGCGCCCTGGTCGCCGGCGATCTGGACGGCGATGGTGACCAGGATCTGGTCCTGGGGACTCCGAGCGGAGCCGACCAGGTGTTCGTCAACGCGGGCGCCGGGGTGCTGTCTTCGCTGGGCGGCGGCTTCGGGGACTCCGCGACCGCGGCCTTGTCGCTCGTCGACTACGACGCCGACGGTGACCTCGACCTGCTCACGGTCCTGGCCGACGACGGAGTCCGGTTGCGCGCCAATGACGGGTCCGGTCGCTTCCCGGTCATCACCGTGGCGCTGTCGGGCGGAGCGGGCGCCGCAGGTGCCTGGGGTGATCTCGACCGTGACGGTGATCTCGACCTGTATGTGGCTCGCGCCGACGAGCCGGATCAGGTCGCCTGGAACGGTCTGTCCGGCACCTGGGGCAGCATCGACTTCGTTGCCGGGCCGAGCTTCTCGCAGGTCGGCTACGAAGGCCTCGACGTCGCCGATCTCGACCGGGATGGCGACCTGGACCTGGTCGTCGCCTCGAGCGTTGCCGACGCGACCTCGGTCTTCTGGAACGACGGCGCGGGTGGGTTCTCCAAGGTGCAGTCGCTGGCGGCGTCCTGGTCGGCGCGGCTCGGTGATCTGAACGGCGATGGCTACCCGGACCTGTTCGAGTACGGCGTCGACAGTGGGCGGGTCGCGGTGCGCTGGAACGACGGTGAGGGGCGCTTCGGTCCGCAGCTCGATCTGGGCTTCGGCGGCTGGCCGGTCGACATCGGCGACGTCGATGGCGACGGCGACCACGACATCGTCTACGGGCAGTTCTTCTCGAGCTTGCGTGTGCTGTTCAACGACGGTGCCGGCAACTTCACCGAAGGCGCACTCCTGGCAGCCGACGAAGTGACGTCGATCACGCTTGCCGACATCGACCGGGATGGCGACCTGGATCTCGCGGTCGCCGCCGCGTTCGACAATCCGTCGCTGCTGTTCTGGAACGACGGCCAGGGCAGCTTCTCCGACTCGGGTCTGACCCTCGAGTCGGTCTACGCGAACCGTATCGCGGTGGGTGACCTGGACGGCGATGGCGACCTCGACCTGCTGAAGGGCGACGAGGGGACCTCGGACGTGTTCCTGAACCCGGGCGATGCGCAATTCGCGAGCACGGGCAGCACGCTGGCCAGCGGCAGGGCGACCTTCGACGCCGCCCTCGCCGATCTCGACGGCGATGGCGACCTCGATGCCCTCGAGTGCGTTTCGATCTCGGGCCCGCGCTACTACCTCAATGACGGCACGGGCCGATTCACCGCGGGTCCGGTGGTCCAGTCCATGCGCTTCGTCCGGGTGGCGGACTTCGATCGTGATGGCGACCTGGACCTGACGAACGGCGTCCGGATCTACGAGAACCGCTGATCCACTCCTGCCGGCCTCGAAGCCCGCGGTCATCGGTCCAGCGGCTATCCTGCGGAGTATGGACCGGAATCCTGCACGCCGGCGCGAGTTCGCCTGGCTCGCCCTCGCGATGACCATGGCCCTCTGCGCGATCCTGCCGGCGCAGCGTCCGGGCTGGAGCCGGACCAGCATCGCTGCGCTGCTCGAGGCGCGGCAGCTCGAGGAGGTCGACGGCGAGCAGCGCTGGGCCGAGGTCGCGCCCGAAGTCTGCGCGGTCTGCGAGGGTGAGAAGACCACGCCCTGCCTCGCCTGCCGCGGAGGGGAGCATGGCGCGGCGAAGAACTGCGCCGAGTGCCGGGGCCGCGGCGAGGCGCCCTGCGAGCGCTGCGCGGGCAGTGGCGAGACCCTCGATCCCCTCGCCGAGATGCCGTGTCCGGCGTGTTGGACGCGCGCGGTGCTGCCCTGTCAGATCTGCCTCGGCGTGGGGCGGCTCGACGTCACCGGTGGCGGCACGCCGTCGTGTCCGACGTGCAAGGCCGAAGGCGGAGTGCGCTGCGGGTTGTGCCGCGGGACCCGCAAAGTCGACGTGCTGAAGGCCGGGCGGAAGCCGCTGCACCAGGCGGACGGGGAGGCGCTCACCGAGCTTCGCGAGCAGCTCGACGAACTGCGCGAGCAGGTCGCGGCGTTCCGCGAACTCGCGGTGCGCACCCGGCCGAAGCCCACGCCGGCCGAGTTCGAGGAGCCGTTCGAGGAACTGCTCGCGGCGGCCGGCCGGATCGAGCGCGCGTGGCGCGGAATGCCGGCCCAGTTCCGCAGCCTCGAGGATGCGCTGGAGCGACCACGCACCGGCGGGATCTTCTCGTTCCGGCAGGTGAGCAACGACGACATCCGGCGGCTGGCGTATCGGCAGTTCGCGGAGGGCATGCTGGTCTGGGTCGACTTCCACCGCGGCCTGATCGGTAGATGCCGCGAGCGCATGAAGAAGGGGGCGTGAAGGCTGCGGAGGGCCCGGGTGCATTGCCCGGCCCGATCCGGCCCGCGCCGCGACGATCGGCGTACCATCGAGGACGATGACCGACTCCTTCCGTGCCGTCGTCCAGTTCCTCGCCGCCATCCTGTCGCTGTCGCTCGCCGCTCTCGCGCAGGAGCCGTTCCGCATCCTCACCACGCGGGCCTTCGACACCGCGATCCAGACCCCGGGCGAGGGGGTGACGGGAGATGTCGACGGCGATGGCGACCTCGACGTGTTCGTGCCGACGTCGAGTTTCAGCGACCGCCTCTACCTGAACGACGGCGACGGGGTGTTCCGCGACGTCTCGGCGGTCGCTCTGCCGACGACGGTCGACTGGACCCACCACGCGGCCTTCGTCGATGTCGACGGTGACGGTGACCAGGATCTGGTGACGGCCGGCAACAGCGGCCTGCAGACCATCGGCTCGCAGAATCGGTTGCTGCTCAACGACGGGACCGGCGTGTTCACCGACGTGACCACGGCGCGGTTCCCGGTCGACCAGGACAAGACCCGCATCGTGCTGGCGTTCGACGTCGACGCAGATGGCGACGCCGACGTCCTGGCACTGAACTCGATCTCGGGCTTCAGCGGCACCGCGGTCAATCGTCTCTATCTCAATGACGGCACCGGGCGCTTCACCGATGTGACCGCGACGCAGCTGCCGTCCGATCCGGGCAATGCGGTCAGTGGGGCGGTCGGCGATCTGGACGGCGACGGCGACCTCGACTTCGCGGTCGCGCACCTGTTCATCGACCGGCCGATCCGGATCTACCTGAACGACGGGAGCGGTCGCTTCTCGGTGCAGCCTTCCGGCGGACTGCCCGTCCTGCGTCGCAATGCCTATCGGCTGCATCTGGTCGACATCGAGTCCGACGGCGATCTCGACGTCGTGGCGATCCTGGACCAGGCCCTGTCGGTGCTGGTCAACGACGGGACGGCGCGCTTCACCGACCAGACCGCGCAGCGGGTGCCGCCCGGCTACGTCTATCCCTACCAGGCCGGCGACTTCGACCTCGATGGCGACGTGGACTTCACGGTCGCGACGAGCGGCGGGGGTGCGCAGCTCCTGGCCAACGACGGAACCGGCGTCTTCGGCTTCGCGGCCGCGATCACCGCGACCGGCGATACCGCTGCGGACGTCGACGGCGACGGGGATCTCGATCTGGTGCTGACACGCTCCGGCGACGTGCACCTGAACGACGGCACGGGGAGGTTCCAGGATCGCCTGCTCGCCGAGCGGCGCGCCCCGGACTTCCAGGGGCGTCCCGGGCGTGGTGCCGTGGCCGACGTGGACGGCGACGGAGACCTCGACGTGTGGCTGTCGAGTTCGCTCGCCGACGCGGACCAGCTGCTGTTGAACGACGGGCGGGGATCGTTCACCGCCTCGCCGTCGCTGCCGCGCAATGGCGAACGCTCGTCGGTCGTGGTGTGCGGCGACGTCGACGGCGACGGCGACCAGGACGCATTGCTCGGCAACACGAGTTCCCTGCTGCCGACGCGCCTCCTGCTAGGCGACGGGATGGGCGGCTTCACCGAAGTGACCGCGAGCCGGATGCCGCCGCGTTCCGGACAGACCACCGACCTGGAGCTGGTCGATGTCGACGGCGACGGCGATCTCGATCTCGTCGAGGTCAACTACCACGACTCCAGCGGTCTGCTGCTGAACGATGGCGCCGGGACGTTCACCGCGGCTCCCCGCGGCAACTTCCCGACCGACGCCGACCGCAGCCGCTGCGCGGTGGCCTTCGACGTCGACGGGGACGGCGATCGGGACCTGCTGTTCGGCAACTACTCGCAGCCGGCCCGGCTGTACCTGAACGACGGGATCGGTCGCTTCACCGATGTCTCGATGAGCCGTTTGCCGGCCGTCAGCTTCCTCTGCTACGACGTCGTCGCGATCGACGTGGAGGGCGACGGAGACTCCGATGCGGTGTTCGTCGACTTCGGCGGGGACCCGCACCTGTTCCTCAACGACGGGGCCGGTCGCTTCACCGAGGCCACCCAGGGCAATCTGCCGACGACCCTCAGCGGCGAGCTCGCCCACGCGATCGACTGGGACGGCGACGGCGACGTGGACCTGGTCGCCGGTGACCGCAATGGGCTGTCCGTCCTCGACAACGACGGGCAGGGTCGCTTCACCGAGCTGCAGGTGTTCGGCACCTGGGCGTTCCCGGTCGGCGCGGCGGACCTCGACCAGGACGACGACCCCGACGTGATGCTGGTCGCCGAGAACGGTCGGATCGACGTGGCGACCGGCCTCCGGCGGCAGCTCCACTTCGGGCGGTTGGTGCGGGTCGGACGCGACACCTTGGTCGACGTCCATGCCGTCGGGCGCACGCCGGGTTCGGATCTCGCGATCCCGGTACTCGCAGCCGGTCCGGCCCGCCTCGTCGTGCCGGGTCTCGGTGTGGTCGGTGTCGCGCCGCGCTCCTGGGTCGTCGGTCCGGCGATCACGTTGTTGCGGGGTGCGGACGTGGGGAGCTGGGTGCTGCGCGTGCCGACGTCGCCGTCGTTGCTCGGCACCACGGTCTACGCACAGGCGCTGGTGGCAGAAGGATCGAGCCTGGCGCTGACCAACACGCAGCGGGTCGAGATCGTGCACTGATCTACTGCTCCGGCGGAGTCGATCCAGACAACACGGTCAGCGCGGCCGAGTGCCCTGGGGTATGGCGAGCGCAGCGAGTCATGCCCATTCCCATGCGGCAGGAGGCCGCGCTGAGCTCGCGTGCTTCGCCGAGGTCGAGAACTCGCCGACGCGCGCTACCTGCCGATCGTCAGCAGCAGCTCGTCGGTCGGCAGCACACCCGCGGCGTTCAGGTTCGGCCCCACCACGATCGCCTGGAAGTTGGCGGTCGCGCCGGCGAGGCTCGGCATGCTCGGGATCACGAACGGCAACGGCGTGCCGGCGGCCAGCGGCGGGCTGATCGCCAGCGACGAGTCGGTGAGCAGGATGCAGCCTTCGAGGCCGGCAATGCTGGCGAGCGGGAGGCTGACCGGTTGGCCGGCGAGATAATACAGACCTGCGGTGCCCGGGGGCGCATCGACGACGTCGAGCGTGAACCGTTGGCCGACGTCAGGCAGTCCCGTGAAGCGCAGGCGCGGCACCGAGCGGTCGAGGTCGAAGCGGTCGCCGTTGTCGACGTCGAACCACTCGTAGACGGTGGAGTTCGTTCCCGAGTTGCGCGGTAGGGCCGACAGGTCGACTTCGGCCGGCGCGGTGCCGAGGCCGCCGCGGCTCAGGCCGATCAGCAAGGCGCGGCCGATGCCGACCGGCTCGAACGCGACGTCGAAGTAGAGGAACTGGATCGTGCCGTCGGGTTCGACGCGGAGCTGGACGGTGTTGGCGAGCAGGCCCGAGGTCTTCGGTACTCCGGCCCAGGTGACGGTGAATGCGCCGGCGATCCGGTGGGCGTACACCTCGCCGACCACGCGCGGGTCGAGGTCGGTCCAGTACGGCGCGATCGTCGCGCCGGGTGCCGCGGCAAGCTCGCTCGGCGTCGGCGTGAAGTCCGATGACTGGAAGCCGGCCTCGAAGACCCGACCGTTCGAGTCGATCTCGAGCTGCTGGACCGCTGTGCCTCCCGGCAGCGGGAAGGTGAAGCCGAGCGGCTCCACGGTCGTCTGGTCGTCGCCGAGGCCCAGCGCGCGACCCTGCGCGAAGTCCCAGTCGGCGGTGCCGCCGTCGGTCACCACGTAGCCTCCCTGGCCATTCGGCGAGAAGGTGATCGCTCGCTCGATGCAGCCGCTGCGGCCCGGCTCGGCGATGCCGAACGACGGGTCGGGGACGGTGCCGCGGACCACCTGGTAGCCGCCCTGGCCGTTCGGCGTGAACACCAGCAGGCTGCCGGCGAGGTCGCAGCCGTTGGCGCCGCCGGGGAACAGCTCGTAGGCGGTCGGGTTCGCCGCCGACCACGTGCCAGCGGACAGGTCGGAGCTGCCCGGATCAGGCCCCTGCCCGTCGCTGACGCCTACGAGCCCGTCGAGCGCCGGCACCCGACTGTCGTAGAGCATCAGGATCTGGCCGGAGGCGAGCAGCTGCAGCTGCATCGTGAACTGGCGGGGCGAGAGCTGTTCGCGGACGTCGACCCAGGTGATCGTCGCGACCCCGGGGTTGGTGGCGTCGAAGTAGATGCCGCCGTCGGCGACCAGGTCGTCCCAGAGGATCGCCAGCGACGGGGTGCCGCCGAGCAGTTCGCCGACGCTCTCACTCGGATCGCTGGTGCCCTGGCGGCCGAGGAAGACCCGGCCGTTGCTGTCCACGTCGACGGTGCTGAGTGCGGCGCCGCCGGGGAACGGGAAGGTGATGCCGAGGGGGACGGCGCGGGCCAGCGCGTCGTCGCCGGCGCCGATCCAAGTGCCGACCGGGCGCCATTGGGCGGGGGCGAGCGGGGTGAGCAGGGGGAGCAGTGCGAGGGCACCGAGCGGGAGGGTTCTGCGGGACAGCATCGGGTCGTCTGGAAGGAGGGTCCGGGTGACGCACCGAATGGGTGGGCCACGGTCCACGATTCCTGGATACCCGCGGCTGTCAGCGATCCTCGGTGCGCGACTCGATCCGCAACGTGCCGAGGTCGTGGCGGCCTCGCTCGAAGCCGTTGGGGAAGCGGTGCACGACCTTGCCGCGCGCCTTGCGATCGACGAGTTGCGTGAACTCGAGTTCGTCCAATGTGGTCGGGATCGAGGAGCTGCCGACGAGGATCCGGAACCGGCCGTCGTCATCCAGCATGGCGGTGCGGCCGGAGCTGCCGCTCTCGCCGCGGAGCAGGTAGTTGGCGCTCGATCGTCCGACGAGCGGGAGGCCCGCGGCGTCGACCAGCCGGCCGGTGAGCAGCATCGCCTCGCCCGCGTCGAACACGATCTCCTGCCGCTCGCCGTCGCGCTTCGCGCTGGTGGGCCGCAGGTGGAGTTCGCCGTCGTAGTCGTCGAACCAGACCCAGAGCTGGAAGCGGTAGTCGAGGGTGACCCAGGGGAAGCGGGCCTCGCCGTCGACGAGGCGGGCGAGCGGCGAGCTGTACTGTGGGATCGAGAAGTCGCCGGGCATCTTGGGCCACGGCTTGAGGCCGACCTTGCCGGTGAGGCCCGGGCCGAGGCCGACGACGCGGACCACGACCTCGCAATGGGGCGGGAGGTGGAGGTCGACGATGTCGTCGAGGTCGTGGGTGAGTGGGACCCGGACGGTGACCGGATCCTCGGCGGGGATCACGGCGGCGGCGTAGACCGGACCGGCGCCGCCCTTGCGCATGTTGCGGTCGCGCAGCTCGCTCCAGCCCCAGAGCCGCGACAGTCCGTCGGCGTCGCTGAGCGCGTGGCCCCACCGCACGCCGGGGAGGCCGGACCCGGCGAGCTGGACCGGGACGTCCGCCACCGGCCGCTCGAACTGGTCGAGGACGCGGACCCGCAGGGGCGACCGGCGAACGAGTCGGATCTCGGCCTCAGCCGTGCCGGTCTCGACGCGTTCGAAGCCGTAGCGAGTGGTCGCGCCTTCGATCTCGCGCGCGACCAGCCAGGTCCACGACTCGGGGCGGGGCAGCGAGGCGATGCCCTGGTCGTCGGTCACCGCGCGTGCGGGGGACTCGAGCGTGAGCAGGTGCTCCGGGTCGACGGCGAGCTCGGTGTCCGAGAGCTGCAGCCACTCGAGCGCGGTCACGTCCGTGGGGGTGATCGCGACGACCTCGGTGCCGGTCGCGGCGGGCGCGCCGTCGCGGTGGACGACCTTCACGGTGAGCCGCAGCGGCGCCGGAGCGACCGGTTGGCGGAGGTCCGAGCCGGTGTCCGTCGCATCCGCGCTGCTGTCCGGGGCAGCGGCGCGGTTCGCGCCCGCCGCTGACTCCGCCGCGTTGACCCGCTCGTCGGTGCGATCCCGATGCTCCTGCGGGACTCGAGGCCAGGAGCTTTGAGCCAGGAACCAGCCGGCGGTGATCAGGGCGGCGAGTGCGACGGCGAGGAGGAGCCGGGTCATGGTGCGCCGTCAACGCCGGCGCCGCCGGCCTGGTTCCTTCGGACCTTTACAACTGGTGCCTGGCACCGGGTGTAAGAGTTCGTCACTCCGCGGCGCGGTCGATGATGCCGTTGAGCATCGTCGAGGGGCGCATCGCGGCGCGGGCCTTCTCGGGATCGGGCTGGTAGTAGCCGCCGATGTCCATCGGTTGGCCCTGCACCTCGTTCAGCTCGGTGACGATCATCGCCTCGTTGGTGGCCAGCGCCTCGGCGACCGGCTGGAAGCGTTCGGCCAGCTTCGGGTCGTTGGTCTGCGCGGCCAGCGCCTCGGCCCAGTAGCGCGCCACCCAGTAGTGGCTGGTGCGGTTGTCGGGCTCGTTGACCTTGCGGGAGGGCGACTTGTTCTGCAGCAGGTACTGCGCGCTGGCGTCGTCGAGGGTCTTGCCGAGCAGCTTGGCGGCGGCGTTGCCGGTGCGTTCGGCGATGTGCTCGAAGGAGGCGGCCAGGGCCAGGAACTCGCCGAGCGAGTCCCAGCGCAGGTGGTTCTCCTTCTCGAACTGCTGGACGTGCTTGGGGGCCGAGCCGCCCGCACCGGTCTCGAACAGGCCGCCGCCTTCCATCAGCGGCACGATCGACAGCATCTTGGCCGAGGTGCCGACCTCGAGGATCGGGAACAGGTCGGTGAGATAGTCGCGCAGCACGTTGCCGGTGACCGAGATGGTGTCCTTGCCCTCGCGGATCCGCGCCAGCGAGAACTTCGTCGCCTCGACCGGCGACAGGAAGTGGAACTCGAGGCCGTCGGTGTCGTGCTCGGCGAGGTAGGTCTCGACCTTGGCGAGGAGCTGCGCGTCGTGGGCGCGCTCGCGGTCGAGCCAGAACACCGCCGGCGCGCCGGTGGCGCGGGCGCGGGAGACGGCGAGCTTGACCCAGTCGCGCACCGGGGCGTCCTTCACCTGGCAGGCCCGCCAGACGTCGCCCTGCTCGACCTGGTGCTCGATCAGCACCTTGCCGCTCGTGTCGACGATCCGCATCGTGCCGTCGGCCGGCACCTCGAAGGTCTTGTCGTGCGAGCCGTACTCCTCGGCCTTCTGCGCCATCAGGCCGACGTTCGGCACGCTGCCCATCGTGGTCGGGTCGTAGGCGCCGTGCGCCTTGCAGTCCTCGATCACCGCCTGGTAGACGCCGGCATAGCAGCGGTCGGGGATCACCGCCTTGGTGTCCTGGGTCTTGCCGGCGGCGTTCCACATCTGGCCCGAGTCACGGATCATCGCCGGCATCGACGCGTCGATGATGATGTCGCTGGGCACGTGCAGGTTGGTGATGCCACGGTCGGAGTCGACCATCGCGACGCCCGGACCCATCGCGTAGACGGCCTGGATGTCCTTCTCGATCAGCGCGCGGTCGGCCTCCGGCAGGGTCGCGATCTTGGCGACCACGTCGCCGAAGCCGTTGCGCGGGTTCACGCCGAGCTTCGCGAAGGTGTCGGCGTGCTTGGCGAACACCGGCGCGAAGTAGGCCTCGACGCCATAGCCGAACAGGATGGGGTCGGAGACCTTCATCATGGTCGCCTTCAGGTGCAGCGAGAACAGCACGCCCTGCTGGCGGGCGTCGTCGACCTGCTGGCTCAGGAACGCCTGCAGCTGTTTCCTGCTGAGGAAGGTCCCGTCGATCGTCTCGGCGGCCTGCAGCTTGATCGGTCCCGCCAGCTTGGTGGTGGTGCCGTCCTTGGCGACGTGCTCGATCGTCACCTCGGTCGCGGCATCGACCGTCACCGACTTCTCGTTGGCGAAGAAGTCCCCGCCGTCCATGTGCGCGACGTGGCTCTTGCTGTCCGGGCTCCACTTGCCCATCCGGTGCGGGTTGGCCCGCGCGTAGGCCTTCACCGCCGCCGGTGCGCGGCGGTCGGAGTTGCCCTCGCGCAGCACCGGGTTCACCGCCGAGCCCTTGACCCGGTCGTAACGCGCCCGGACGTCGCGCTCCTGGTCGTCCTTCGGCTCGTGCGGATAGTCCGGCAGCGCGTAGCCCTGCGCCTGCAGCTCCTTGATCGCCGCCTCCATCTGCGGGATCGACGCGCTGATGTTCGGCAGCTTGATGATGTTCGCCTCGGGCGTCTTGGCGAGCTTGCCGAGCTCCGCGAGGTGGTCGTCGATTCGCTGCTCTTCCTTCAGCCACTCCGGGAAGTTGGCGAGGATCCGGCCCGCGAGCGAGATGTCGCGGGTTTCCACGCCGATGCCCGTGCCGCTCGTGAACGCCTGCACGATCGGCAGGAACGAGTAGGTGGCGAGCGCGGGGGCTTCGTCGGTGTGCGTGTAGACGATCGTGGGCTGGTCGGTCATGGCTGCCGGCGTGGGTGCGTGCGGCGGAAGGGAGGGTGTCGGCCCCGGTTCGGCCGGGGATCCGAAGCACGACAACCTATCAGAACGGTCGGCGCACCGCCTTCGACGAGCTTCCGAAACGCCTTCGTCCTGTGACCGAGCCAGCTCGCGGGCACCGGCGCGTCCCGCACCCGCTTCAGTCGGCCGCGATCTCGGTGACCCGGCCGTCCTCGGCGTGCCACCGACGGGTCAGGCGGACGGTGTCGAGCATGCGTCGGTCGTGGGTGACCAGGAGGATCGTGCCGTCGAAGGTCTCGAGCGCCTGCTCGAGCTGCTCGATGGCCTCGAGGTCGAGGTGGTTGGTGGGCTCGTCGAGGACCAGGAGGTTGACGCCGCGGGCCTGCAGCAGCGCCATCGCGACCCGGGTCCGTTCGCCGGGCGACAGCGAGGCCGCGGAGCGCTCGATGAAGCCGGCGTGGATGCCGAACTTCGCCAGCAGCGTGCGCAGGTCGGCGCGGGTCCAGTCGGGCAGGCAGCGGGCGAACACGTCGCCCATCGGCATCTCGGAGACGAACGCGTCGCGGGCCTGATCGATCTCGCCGAGTGCTATCCCCGCGCCGAGGCGCACCTCTCCCTCATTCGGGGGGAGTCGGCCGAGCAGCAGGGCGAGCAGGGTGGACTTGCCGCCGCCGTTGGGGCCGGTGATCGCGACCCGGTCCCGCAGGTCGAGCTGCAGGTCGACCGGGCCGAGGCGGAACGTGCCGCGCTGCGCGACCGCGCCGCGGGCGACCGCGACCACCTCGCCGGAGCGCTGGGCTGCGGCGATCGAGAACTGCAGCTTCCACTCCCGGCGGGGTGCCTGGACCTCGGTGAGGCGTTCGATCAATCGCTCGGTCTGGCGGACCTTCGCGGCCTGCTGCTCGGTGCTCTCGATCCGGAACGCGCGGCCGATCTTGTCGCGGTCGCCGGCCTTGCGCCGCGCGTTCTTGACGCCCTTGTGCATCCACGCCCGCTGGCGCCGGGCCCGGGCCTCCAGGTCGCTGCGCCGCTGCGCGTAGTCGGAGTAGGCCTCCGCGGCGTGGCGGCGCGCGGTGGCCCGCTCCTCGAGGTAGGCGTCGTAGCTGCCGCCGTAGACCGCGACCCGCAGCAGGCTGCGGTCGATCTCCACCACCTTGGTGACGGTGCGCGACAGGAACTCGCGGTCGTGGCTGACCAGCACCGTCGGCGCGGCGAGCGCGTGCACGAAGTCCTCGAGGTGATCCAGCCCGTCGATGTCGAGGTCGTTGGTCGGCTCGTCGAGCAGGTAGGCGTCGTAGCGCGACAGCAGCAGGGCGGCGAGGCCGGCGCGCGCTGCCTGTCCGCCGGAGAGTGCGGCGGTCGGCAGGTCGAGGTCCACGTCGAGGCCGAGTCCGGCGACCACGCTGGCGGTGCGTTCCTCGAAGTCGGCACCGCCGAGCGCGAGCCACTGCTCGAGGGCGTGGGAATAGCGGTCCTCGGCGCCACTCGCGCCATCGGCCATCGCGTCGGCGGCCGAGTGCATCTCCAGCTCCGCGGCGGCGACACCGGTGCGCCGGGCCAGCAGGGCGCGCACCGTCTCGCCGGGGACCTTGTCCGGTTCCTGCGCGAGGAAGCCGACCGTCGCCGTCGCGGGGATCCGTTTCACCTTGCCCGCGTCCGGCTCCCGGACCCCGGCCAGGATCCGCAGCAGGGTCGACTTGCCGGTGCCGTTGGGGCCGACCAGGCCCACGACCTCGCCGGGTGCCACCTCGAGGTCGAGGCCGGAGAACAACTCGCGGTCGCCGAAGCTCGCGGCGACCCCTCTGCAGATGAGGCTGGCGTTCAAGCCGGCACGATGGCCGTTGGTCTGCGGGCGGTCAACGCTGGGTGATCCGGTCGGCGAGGCTGCGAGCTGGCGGAGCGGCAGGCTCACCGCGTTCGACCCATGGCGAGCAAGCGGTAGTGGGACTGCAGCAGCAACGCGGTCCGGGCCGTCTGCACGACGTCGAGGTCATCGAGAGCCGCACGGATCGGCGCGTCGGACTCCTCCAGGATCCGGCAGAACTCCCGCCAGGTCTCGTCGCCGAGTTCGTGGCAGGCGACCGCCTGGATCAGCTTGCGATCGAGCGGCGCGTGCGGCGACCAGACCGAGGTCGCGCGCCGTAAGGTCTCGCCCCATTGCCTCGCCTCGTCCGGAATACGACCCGCGAACCAGTGACCGAAGAACGCCGCGGCGGCCACCTCGGCGTCGGTGGTGGCGCCGACCGACTGCGGGTCCTGACCGGCGAGCGAGCGCAACCAGCGCAGCGTCGCGGCGCGGCGTGCCGGGTGGATGTCGAGGCCGGATGCATGTCCGGACTGGCAGGCGAGTGTCGCGAACAGGCTGGCCAGGAACGGATCCTCGCCGAGCGGTCCCTGCCACGAGCCGTCGTCGCCGGCCATCGACTCCAGTCGGGTGAGCGCGCGCTGCGCACCGGCGAGCAACTCGGGCACGTCGGTCGGCACGGCCGTCTCGATCAGCGCGTGGGTCGCCAGGGCCTGGATGCGGACCAGGGTTTCCCGTCCGGCGTCGGGCCGGAACGTGCCGTCCTCGCCGAGTCGGGCGTGAAGCCAGACCACCGCGCGCCGCAGGGCAGTCTGCTCGATGCCGTCTTCGAGCGGATGCAGCTGCTCGGCCATGAGGGCGCGCATCGACCACGCGGTCGCCTCGAGCTTCCCGTCCCAGCTCCCGTCCTCGGCCTGCTGGGCGAGCAGCCGGTCGAGGAGTCGGCCGATGGTCTCCGCGGTCCGCTTGCCGCCCATCCGTGCCAGCGACGCGCGATCGTGGATCCGGAAGCCGCGGAAGTCGGGGACCCTTCGAGAGAGTTCGTTGCGGGGATAGCGGGGCTGCCGGCCGCGTCCGCCGATCAGCAGCACCGCGATGGCGATCGATAACGGGTCGGTGCGCTCCGCGGCGGTGTCCAGCCGTTCCGGAACGCGCAGATCGAGCTGCTTCGACCAACGGTCGGGTGGTGCCAGTGCGTTCTGGCTCATCGCGAAGCCGGCGAAGTACAGTGCATCGCGTCGCGTGGCGTCGGTCCAGCGCGGGGGGAGTTCGGGGAAGCGGGGCGGATCGATCGTCACGTCGTCGTAGGGCGTGCGCCCCGCCGAGGTGAACAGCACGAGGCGCGCGGTGTCGCGGGTCAGCGCATCGAGGTCCTCGCCCGAGGGCACGCGGAGATCAGGCGCTGAAGGTCGCCAGCCGAGGCAGCGTTCGATCGTCGCGTGCGCCTCGCGATCGAACGGGACGCCGGCGGCGGCTGCGGCGGAGAGCGCGTGGACGGTCCAGGCGGTCGGCAGGAGTTCGGCGTGTGCGCCGGCGGGTATGGCGCCGAAGCCGTCCCTCGGAACCGCTTCCGCGCCGAGCAGCGCGCGCACCGCGCGGTCGAGCGGTGCATGCGGCGCGTCGCTGGCGGTGCCGAGCAGGGAGTCCGCGCAGGCGAGGACTGCGAGCGCCTGGCTGCGGACCGCGCGCGGCGTCGTGGCGTCTGGGTCGACGAACCAGCCATCGTCGTCCTGCGTCGCGTGGAGCCACAGGATGCCCCGTCGCACGACGTCTCGCTGGTCGCCACCCTCCCAGCCGTTGCCGGTGGTGGCCAGGGCGAGCAGGCACCAGACGGTCGTCTCGAAGCGGCTCACGCCGAAGGTCTCGGCGCAGGACCAGGAGCCGTCTGCGTCCTGCAGGTCGGCGAGCGAGGTCATGCAGCCGGCGAGGCAGCGAGCGACCAGGCGGAGTTCGCGGGTCTCGTAGAGGTTCGCGAGCAGTTTCTCGCGCCCCTCATGGTCGTGGAGTCGCGAGGCGGCGGCCTCGAAGCGCTCCGCGGAGTCGCCCCCGAGGCGGAGGGGCTGCGCCGAGGCGGTTGCGTTCGACCACGGCAGGGCGAACAGCGCGAGCGCCAGGCCAGACGTGGAACAGCGGCTCCTTCGACTTCCGGTCTCCATGGCGGGTGACAGTAGGCACTGCGCAGCGAGGCGGACAGTCGTGACGGTCGCGCGTGATCGAATCCGCCTGGAGAATCCCGGAAGCGGTCGGCGAGTCCGCGGCCATACCTTCTCGGAACCCGATGACCACCGACCCGCGCCAGCTCGATCCCGACCGCCTCGCCGCCGAGGCCCGCTCGCTGCGGGCCCTCGCGCGCGCCGCGGCGGGCGGCGGCGTCGACGGCGACGACCTGGCGCAGGAGGCGTGGTTGACCGCGCTGCAGCGGCCGCCGGAGCCGGGCTTCTCGCTGCGGGCCTGGCTCGGGGGGATCGTGCGCAACCATGCGCGCGACGCGCAGCGGACGGCGCGGCGGCGGGCGGTGCGTGAGGAGCACGCGGCGCGGCCGGAGGCGGTCGACCTCGACGACACCGTCGAGCGGCTCGATCTGCTGCGCCACCTGCTCGCCGAGGCGCGTGCGCTCGAGGAGCCGTTCCGCGCGGCGATCTTGCTGCGCTACGTCGACGGCCTGTCGACCGAGGCGATCGCCCGGCGGCTCGGCGTGCCGGCGGGCACGGTGCGGGCGCGGCTGCATCGCGGACTGGAGCGGCTGCGCGCGCGGCTCGACAAGACGGTTCCCGGTGGCCGTGCCGCGTGGCTCGTGCCGTTCTCGCTCTACCTGCCGACACCCGGCGCCGTCGCGGGTGTCGCGGCGCCCGCCGGCGTGGCCGGAACCCTGCTGCCGACCACCGCGGCGCTGACTCTGGTGATGACCTTGAAGAAGACCCTCGCTGCGCTCGTCGTGATGGCCGTCGTCGGAATCGGGGCGGTCGCGCTGTGGCCCGACCGGGATGACGCCGGCGCCCCAGGGAGAATCGATCCAACGCCGTCGCGGGCGGAGACCCGGTCGGGCGATGCGAGAGCTGGGCTCGGCACGGAGGTCGATGCCGACAGCGGATCTCGCGTCGAGGTCCCGGCGAGCGAGGTCGTGGCGGAAGGCGCATCGACCGCGAGCGAAGGTCCTTTCCTGCTGATCCGCGGCTTGGTGCGCGCAGCTCGGGATGGCGCGCCGGTTCCCGGTGCCGAGGTCACGGTGGGGTTGCGGAGGTCGAAGGACGACGCGGCGCTCGCCAAGATCTTCAGCTCCAAGGCGGTGTTCGCCGGTGGCGAGCGGCTGGAGCTGGTCAGCGAGAAGACCGAGAGCGACGCCGACGGCCGCTTCGAGGTGCGCCTGCCGTTAGCGGCTGGCGGTGCCGAGCGGAGCCACGCGGTCTACGCCAGCGCGCGCCGCCACGGCTACGTCTACTCGCGGGTCGAGGCCGACTCCGAGCCGGGGAGCGCAGTGCTCGAGGTCGATCTGGATCTGCCGGCCGGTGCGCGCATCGCGGGTCGGGTGCTCGGCCCGCTCAGCGAGGCGCTCGCCGGTGCCGAGGTCTGGACCCGCAAGCCCTCGCAGTTCCCCGCGCGCACCGACGCCGAGGGCGGTTTCGTCCTCGACGACGTCGATCCGCGGGCCGAGTCCTATGGCCTGCGCGCCGCGGCCGACGGCTTCCTACCGCAGGTCGTGCAGGTGCCGCGCGACGACGGCCGCTACCCCGACGACGTCGTGATCCACCTTGCCCGCGGTGCCTCGGTCGAAGGCTCGGTGTTCGCCGGCGGCCAGCCGCTCGGGGGTGCTGGTCTGCGCATCCTGGCCGGCAAGGACATCCTCCTCGCCGACAGTGCCGCCGACGGCCGCTACCGCTTCGCCGCGGTGCCGGCCGGGCGCTGGAAGATCGAGGCGAAGCACGAGTCGGCGCCGACGGTGACGGAGACGATCGAGGTCCCCGAGTGCGGACCGGACGGCGCGGTGGTGCGGCACGACGTGTTCCTCGAGCTCGGGCGCGCGCTGCGTGGCAACGTGCTGTCGCGCGACGGCCGGGCGCTCGCCGCCGCCGAGGTGGTGGTGATGCGGCACGGCAACGTGCTCCGCGGCACCGCCACCGACGAGGCCGGCGGCTTCGTGCTCGACGGGCTGCCGCTGGAGCCGCTGACGGTCCGCGCCCACGCACCCGGCTTCCGCACCGGAGTCGTCGAGGAGGTGCCGGTCGGCCAGGAGGTCGTCGAGCTGCGGCTCGAGGTCGGCGCGGGCTTCGCGTTCACCGTGGTCGACGCCGTCTCCGGTGCGCCGGTGCCGGACTTCGAGGTCCGCATCTGGGAGGCGGAGGGCGAGGGCGACGGCTTCCGCATGCCGCTGCGCCCCTGGCAAGCGGTGCACGACGCGCAGGGCCGCTACGTGACCGACGCTCCCGACTTCGAGGCGGGCCAAGTCGCGCACCTGGAGATCCGCAGCGAGGGCTACGCGACGACGCACCTGCCGCGGGGCACGGCCGAGCGCGAGCCGGATCCGCAGGCGCTGCGCGTCGCGATGGAGATCGGCGCCGAGCTGACCGCGCACGTCGTCGACGCCGACGGCCGGCCGGTGGAGGGCGCGTCGGTCGAGCTGCTGCTGGAGGACGGCGTGCCTTGGTCGCAGTTCGCCGGCTTCGACCGGCTCGCGAAGAGCGACGCGGAAGGCGCGTTCGTCGTCGAGCACGTGCCCTCGGGCACGCACCGCCTGCGCCTGCAGCACGAGCAGCACGGCGACCTGCTGCACTCCTTCGAGGTGCCTGAGGGGGCCCGCGAGTGCCGCGAGAGCCTGCGCTTCGCGGCCGGCGCGGAACTCAGCGGCTTCGTCCGCGCGCCCACCGGCGAGTTCGTCGCCGACGTGCCGGTGGTGCTGCTGCGCCTCGATGCGCCGTCGGGCAGCCGCAGCAGCTGGAAGGCCACCAGCAGCGTCGACGGCAGCTTCTCGATTGCCCAGCTCCCCGCCGGCGAGTTCGAGCTGCAGCGCATCGAGAAGCAGGACGAGGCGCCGGCCGGCAAGCCGCTGCCGCTGTTCTCGATCCCGGTGACGTTGCGCGGAGGCGAGGCGCGCGAGGTCGATCTCGCTCCGCGCGGTGCCGGCCGGATCGAGGGTCGGTTGATCGCCGACGAAGCGCTTCCCGAGACCGTCTATCTGCGGCTGGAGCCGCTCGACGAACTCGCGCCGACCGCGCCCGGGATGCGTCGCTTCCCGCGCTGGCTGCGGGCCACCAACGGTGCGATCACCGTGCCCTTCCTGCTCGCCGGCCGCTACCGGCTCAGCGCGGTGCCGGGCGCCGCGGGCAACCTGGTGGGGGAGGTCGAGGTGGAGGTGGGCGAGGGGACCAGGAGCGAGATCGAACTGCGGCTCGCGCCGCGCGACGGCTAGCCGCCGACTTTTACAACGCGTGCCAGGCACGCGTTGTAAAAGTCGCGCGTCGGACCGATCCCAACCGTGACGCGAGGCTCAGTCCTCTCCGAGCAGCCGCTCCAGCATGCGCTCGCGGTCGTTCAGGAAGCGCTTGGTGAGCACGTAGGGCTCGGTCTCCTCGAACGCGACGCTCCGGATCCCTTCGGGGCCGAACTCGTAGATCGTGGCGTCGGGATACGCGAGGACGATCGGCGAGTGCGTGGCGATGATCAACTGGGAGCCCGCGGCGACGAGTTGGTGGGCGCGGGAGAGGAAGGCCATCTGCCGTGCGGGGGACAGCGCGGACTCGGGCTCGTCCAGGAGGTACACCGCATCGCCACCGAGGCGATGCAGGAACAGCGCGAGGAACGACTCGCCGTGTGACTGCTCGTGCAGCGACCTGCCGCCGAACGAGTCACGGATCTTCGGAACGCGTTCCATGAATCTGATCCTCTCGCGCTCTTCGACGGAGTCGAGTTCCTCGATCTCGGTGGCGAGGTTGTAGAAGCTCTCCGCGCGCAGGAAGAAGGCGTCGCGCGGATTCCGGCCCCGGCGCAGGGTGAGGTGTCGGTAGAGCTCCGAGTGGCTGTGCCTGCTCGCGTGTCGGAAGCCCCGCGTTCCTCCCTCCGGATTGAGGCCGAGCGCGATCGCGATGGCCTCCAACAGGGTCGACTTGCCGGCGCCGTTCTCGCCGACGAAGTAGGTCACCGCGGGATGCAGCGGCAGCGAGTCGAGACTTCGGATGCAGGGCAGGTCGAACGGGTAGCGGTCCTTCGTCGGAATCGAATCCCAGTCGATCACGACCGAGCGGAGGAAGGGAGGTGCGGCGGCACGACTCATGGACGAGGAGCCCCCGTGTTGCGGTGGTCGCGGCGGCGCGACGAGGCCGGCGGACGGCTCACGGCAGCTCGCGGATCCGCAGGTTGCGGAACTCCACCGGCGCGCCCTCGGCCTCCAACGCCAGGTAGCCCTCGCCCGGCTGGCAGTCCTTGCCGCCGTTGACCTCCTCGCCGTTGACCCACAGCCGCACCTCGCCGTTGATCGCGCGGATGTAGTAGTGGTTCCACTCGCCGGCGGCGCGGGTCAGGCGCTTGGTCGGGAAGCTGCGCGAACTCTTCGGGTTGCCGACCTTGAAGTCGTTCCCTGCACCGTCGGCGTAGCTGATCTCGGGCGTGAAGGCGGTCATCTTCGACGAGCCCACCGGGAACACGTCGCCGTGGCTGGTGAACCAGTCGGAGCGGGCGCCCTTGCTCTTCAGCCAGTTCTCCTCGTAGCCGAGGTCGAGGACCTGCACCTCGATGCCGCTGCGCGGTAGCGTGCCGGGCGGCAGGTCGGTGAACGCCGACTCGGGGCACCAGACGAACACGCCGGAGTTGCCGGCGAAGGTCTCGTGCTTCCACTCGACCACCATCTCGAAGTTGCGGTAGACCTGCTTGCTGCGCGCGCCACCGATCGGCCGGCCGGTGCAGACGATGCGGTCGTCGACCTGCCGCCAGGTCTCGTCGGTGCCGTTGACGTTGACGAAGTCGTCGAGGGTCAGCTCGGTCCAGCCCTCGCCGGTGATCACCGCGGCGGGCAGGGGGGCGTGCGGGGAGCCGCTCCCGGTCAGGCAGAGGGTGACGACGGCGAGCGAGGCGAGCGAGAGGGAACGGTCCAGCATGGGGGGAGCGTAGCGCCGCACCGGGGGCGACGACGATACTCGGATCATGCTCTCGCTCTCCTTGCGCTGCGTCGCGCCACTCCTGCCGATCCTGCTGTGCGGACCGCTGGCCGCCCAGGATGCCGCCCGGCAGCCCAACCTCCTGTTCGTCATCGCCGACGACCTGTCGCCGTTCGACCTGCCGATCTACGAGCCGGATGTCGTCGTCGACACCCCGGCGATCGACTCGCTGGCCGGCGAGGGCATGGTCCTCGACGCCGCCTACCAGATGGGTTCGTGGTCGGGCGCGGTGTGCACGCCGTCGCGGCACATGGTGATGAGCGGGCGGACGGTCTGGCATCTGCCGAAGCGGGGGATCAAGGGCGAAGACGCCAACCCGCACTGCCCTGCCGACCTGCCGACCTACACCCTGGGGGCGTGGTTCGGCAGCCACGGCTACGCCACGGCCCGGACCTGCAAGAAGGGCAACAGCTACCAGGCCGCCAACGAGCTGTTCCAGGTGGTGCACGACAAGACCTGCCGCGGCGCCGACGACGACACCAGCAGCGTCTGGCACGCCGACCGCGTGTTGGAGTACCTCGCCGCGCGAGAGGCTGGCGCGGATGGCTCGGACAAGCCGTTCCTGATCTACCTCGGCTTCTCGCACCCGCACGACCCGCGCCACGGCACGGCGGAGCTGCTCGCCAAGTACGGCGCCGACGACACCGGCGCGCCGTCGACCACGCCCGAGAACGCACCGCCTCTGCCGGTGAACTACCTGCCGGCGCACCCCTTTCCGCACGGCCATCCCGGCCTGCGCGACGAGGTCAACGTCCAGGGCGTGAAGCGTCGCCGCGACCCGGCCACGGTGCGCAACGAACGCGGGCGGCAGTTCGCGTGCATCGAGCACATGGACCGGCAGATCGGCCGCGTGTTGGCGAAGCTGCGCGAGACCGGCGATCTCGAGAACACCTACGTGGTGTTCACGTCCGACCACGGCATGTCGGTCGGTCGCCACGGGCTGATGGGCAAGCAGAACCTCTACGAGCACACCTGGCGGGTGCCGATGGTGGTGCGCGGACCCGGCATCGCTGCCGGCAGCCGCGCGCCGGGCAACGTGTACCTGCTCGACTGCCTGGCGACGCTCTGCGAGCTGGCGGGGATCGAGGCACCGGCGACCAGCGAGGGGCTGAGCTTCGTGCCGGTGCTACGCGGCGCACAGCAGACCGTGCGCGACGTGCTGTTCGGGGTCTACTGCGGCGGCAGCAAGCCCGGCATGCGCGCGGTGCGCAAGGGGGATTGGAAGCTGATCGAGTACGACGTGCTCGACGGCGCGGTGCGGCGCACGCAGCTGTTCGATCTCGGCAGCAATCCCTACGAATTGCTGCTCGCGCACCACGTCGACGTCACCGAAGCGCTGATCGGCAACGACCCGCAGCCGCTGCAGCAGGACCTCGCGGGCGATCCGCGGTTCGCCGAGCGGCGGCGCGAGTTGGAGGAGCTGCTGCGCGCCGAGATGGTGCGGCTGGACGACCCCTACGAGCTCTCGCCTGGGCGGTGAGCGGCGCAGGGTGGTCGGCCGGCCGCCGGTTCAGAACCGCACGGCCATCCGCCAGGTGGAGTAGACGACCTCGGGAGCCGGCGCGTTCGGGATGTAGACGACCTGCAGCGCGATCACCAAGCCGGTGGCGGTGAGCGGCGCCGGGCGGTTGATCCAGAAGTCGTCGTCGAACTGATCGAGCGTGCCGAGCGCTTCGATCGAGTACTGCCCGGTGCCCGGGGGTTCCTGGTTCACGTCGTTCGGGTCGACGGTCCACGAGTGCAGGTAGAGCTGGCCGCTACGCGCGTTGACCGGGAGCATCTGGCGGAGCCCGTCGAGGTTGTGGACCTGGATCCCGAACCAGGCCTTCCGACCTTGCTGGAACCACTTCGAGACGCTCATGCCGAAGGACACCGGGATCGGCGTGTCCTGTCCTTCGATCGGCGCGGCCTGCAGGGCAGGGAGGGAGTTCTCGGGGTCCTCGTTGCAGATCGCGTCGACGTCGTCGATGTCGCGGATGCCGATGCGGTTGCGCAGGTCGGTGCCGTCGCCGTTGACCGCGTCGTGGACCGCGACGACCCCGGTGGAGTCCTTCACCAGGATGCGGATCTGCGAGGGCAGGGTGCCGACACCGCCTTGTGGGGCGACCGTCGGGAGCTTGTCGGAGAACAGCAGCGTGCGCAGGTAGCCGCTGCTGGACTGCGCCTGGGCGTCGAAGGCGATCGCGTCGATGTCCGTCGGTTCGGGCTCGCTCTCGGCGTGGAGGTCGGACGGCAGGAACTCGACGGTGATCTCGCCCCAGCTTGCCGTGGCCGGCGACCAGACGGTCTTGAAGATCGTCGCCGCGGTGACGTGTGCCGGCAGCACGCTGGCATGGAAGCGCGTTGCGCCCTCCGCGTTCAGATAGGCCAGCGAGCCCGGCGTCACCGAGAAGTACAACTCGTAGTCGACCCGCACGATCGAGCCGTCCGGCGGACTGTCCGCCAGGAAGTTCATGAAGGTGTCGATCGCGGTGATGTCGTCCGACGCCTGCAGGCCGAGGTGCTCGTGTCCGTCGACCAGGTAGGCCTGGTCGATGAACTGCGGGCCGGTGCCGATGTTGTATTCGAACCAGTAGCTGTAGAGGTCGGCGGAGATGTCGGTGGTGATCCCCGAGCGGAGCCGCGGCGGTGTGCCCGGCAGGCCCGGCTGGCCCTGGGCCAGGGGCGCGCTCTGGTCGAGCGAGACCACCACGTTGACCCAGCTCGGCACCCCGGTGGGCGTCGTGCCGCTCGAGTCGAAGCCGATCCGGTACTGGCCGCCTACCTCGGTGGTGGGCAGCAGGTCGTTGCCGGTGGAGATCGCGTCGAAGCGCACGTCGCCCGCGGCGGCCTGCGGGAACACGCCGCCCGGACCGTAGATGCGGTAGCGCGGCCGCGAACTGCCGACGGCCGCGAACGGGGCGGGGCGGGCGGTCTGCTCGCCGGCGATGCGGCGGACGAGGTCCGGCTCGGCCTCGACCATCAGGCCGTGGCCCATGCCGCTCAGCGCGTCACGCGGGATGTAGGGGGTGGCGGGCGGTGGATCGCCCTGCGCGGCGAGCGCGCCGGCGAGCAGCAGACCGGAAGACGTCAGGGTGCGGAGGAAGGAAGCCATGGGGTCGGAAGTCACTTGGCCTTGGGGGGGCTGTCGTCGCCGCGGATCGCTTCCACGTCCGGGGCGAGGTGGTGTGCGAGTCGTTGGAGCCACGTGCGCAGCGCTGCGGTCTCCTCCGCCGAGAGGTCGGCGGGCATCCAGTCGTGGACCATCAGGAGCCGGCCCCAGTGGGCCGGGTCCGTCGCGAGGATCGCCATCTGCTCGGCGAACGGCGGCGCGCCGTCGCGGATGCCCTGGGCGACCGCGGCGTCGAACGGGTCGGCGGTGCCGGTCTCGCGCCAGATCGGCATCGCTCGCTGGATCTCGGCGCGGGCCGCTGCCAGGTCGTCGGCGCCGATGCGCTCGAGGGCTCGGTTGAACAGGATGTGTGCTTCGTAGCGGGCGCGTTCGCCAGGGTCGAACGGTGCGCGTCGGAGCAGGTCTTCGACGTCCTCGATCGCGGTGGGATCGCCGTGCCGATGCAGCTCGAGCAGCGTGGCGATGCGCGTCCGGTAGGGATTGAGCGCGTCGGGCCGGAGCGCGATGGCACGCTCCGAGGTCGCCAGGGCGCCGGCGAGGTCACCGAGGCGACGTGCGCAGAGCGTGGCGTTGTTGAGCAGGGTGAACGAGGTCGGCGCCAGTGCCAGGCCTGCGGCGATCACGTCGCGGGCCTCTGCATAGCGCTGTTGGAGCAGCAGGGCCTGGCCGACGAAGTGCGCGGTGCTCGCGGTCCGGGTGCCGAGGCGGGTCTCGAACCCCAGCAGCGCCTCCTGCAGGCGTCGACCCTCGTCGATCCGCTCCGCGCCGCGGGTCGCGTTCGCGGCGCGGAAGCGCAGCGCGAAGGCCAGCAACTGCGAGGGCGGGTGGTCGGCGGCCTCGAGAGCCTCACGCCAGTTCGCCGCCGCGGCGGCGCTGCCGTCGCGGTAGAGGTGGATCGCCACCAGCCAGGTGTCGCCCGGGCTCTGCGGCTCGGGCAGGCCGTCGACCGAGAGGGCGCCGGCGCCGTCGTCGTTCGCGTGGGCGCGGTAGCGGCGGGCGAGTTCGCGGGTGACCGGCGTGTCCTCGTCGGCGGCCAGTCGCTCGAATTCGTCGGCGGCGCGCTGCCACTCGCCCTGGTCGAAGGCGAACAGGGCGCGCCGGCCGCGGGAGGCCACCGGCCAGACGCCGAGCGTCGTCGCCCGGTCCAGCCGGCGCTCCAGGTCTTCGCGACGACCCGGGTCCTCGACCGCGCGTCCCGACGATCCCAGGCCGAGCATCGGCTCCTCGTAGCGCCAGTTGTCGAGCCACAGCGCCACGCGGCGCTGGCGATCGGCCTCCCGCCACGCCAAGACGGCCCACGTTCCCAGCGCGAGCAACGCCATGGCCAGCGCACCACGGAACGCCGGTGCTCGGAAGATCGCGCCGATCCGGCGGCGCAGTGGTCCCACGTAGCGCGCGGTGGTCGGTCGGAACTCCAGGAACGCGTCGAGGTCGGCGGCCAGCGCGTCGGCGCTCGGGTAGCGCTGCCGAGGATCGCGGGCGAGGCCCTTGTCGAGGATCGCCTGGAGGTCGCGCGGCAGGTCGGGGCGGCGTCCGACCGCGAGTGGCGGGGCGTGGTGCGGGATGCGCGCGGCGATCTGCGAGGGCGAGCCTTCGTACGGCGGCTGGCCGGTGAGCAGATGGTAGAGCGTCGCGGTCAGGCCGTAGACGTCGGCGGCCGGAGCCGGCGGCGTTCCCGGCCGCAGTTGCTCGGGCGCCATGTAGGCCGGCGTCCCCGGTCCGCGGTCACCGCTCGCCAGCGTGGAGTGGTCGCTCAACGCGGCGATGCCGAAGTCGATCAGCACCGGTGGTCCGTCGCGGCGGACCATCACGTTGGATGGCTTCACGTCGCGGTGGTAGACGCCGGCGGCGTGCGCGGTGGCGAGGCTGCGTGCGACGTCGCGGCACAGCTCGACCGCTTCGCGGACCGGGCTCTGCCGTTCGAGCCGGTCGTCGAGCGGCGCGCCGGGCACCAGCTCCATCACCAGGAACGGCCGGCCGTCGGCGGTCTCGCCGCGGTCGTGGATGGTGACGATTCCCGGATCGTTGAGGGTCGCGAGCGCCCTCGCCTCGCGGGCGAAGCGTTGCGCGGCTTCGTCGGGGCGGCTCGACGCGCCGCGCAGGACCTTCACCGCGACCGGTCGCTGCAGCTCACGGTCGAGGCCGCGGTAGGCGATTCCCATGGCGCCCGCCCCGAGTCGGGCCAGCAGCAGGTAGCGGTCGGCGAGCGTCGTGCCGACCAGGTCGTCGGTCGCGGTCTCGCCGCCGCGCAGGTCACCGATGCGCCGCGAGGCCCCCAGGGCTTCCCGCACCGCGGCCAACAGGTCGGGGCGCTCCGCGCACAGCGCCTCGAGGTCCGGTTCCGCACCGGCGTCCTGCTGCTCCAGGGCGTCGGCGATCAGATCCAGCAGCTCGGGGTCGTCGCCCCCGGAGACCGTGTGGTCGAGGCTCAAGTCCGGGCTCCGATCCGGATGCCGCGGCGCGCGAGTCGGGTGGTCAGGCGCGCGTAGGCGCGGTAGTAGGCCTTGCGCGCGGCATCCTCGCTCGGGAAGCCGAGGTCTCGCGCCAGGGCGGCGTAGCCCGAGCGGTCTTCGAAGCGGCCCAAGATCAGGCTGCGTTCGCGACCTGGGAGGTCGGCCAGCACGGAGTAGAACAGGTGGGACTCCTCCTCCTGGGTGAGTTGTTCGAGTGGCTCCTGGGTCGGATCGGCAGGCTCGCAGGCGTTCGTCCGGTGTTCGTCGCGGCGCCGGTCGCGGCGCACCGCCTCGTGGAAGCGGACCAGATCGCGGAGCCGGTTGCGCACCACCGCGGTGAGGTAGGCGACGAACTGGCCCTCGGTCTCGCCCTCGAACCGGGACATGTCGCGGAGCACGCTGCGGCAGCTCTCCTGTACCAGATCGCCGGTGGTCAGCATCGGCAGGAGCCAGGGCTGGCCGGTGCGGGGGCCGGCCTGGATCTCGCGGTGGGCCAGCCGTTCGACGGTCGGGTAGTAGGTGTCGAACAGCCGGTCGAGGGCCGGCTGGTCACCACCTCGCGCCGCGGCGAGGGTCTGCTGGAAGTCGTCGGGCACGGCCAAGGGCGGGGTCGGGAGGGCAGGGAGGGGCGGGGCCGGGCGGCCGGACACGTTCTGGAGGTGAGGGTAGCCCCGGATACAGGACAGGAAATCGTCTGCGGATCGACGGCCCGGCCCGAGATGGTGGCGGGACGGCCGACACCTCCGCATCCTGTCGGGCCGTGACCGGCCCACTGCACACCGCACTCCAGGACTACGACGGCCGCCACACGGACGTGCTGGAGTGGATCCGCGACGGCATCGAGCCGGTGCCGCCGGTGCTCGACGAAGCGATCGTGCTGGCCGCCGATCCGCAGCGGCTGCTCGCGGACGGCGCGACCTGGGTGCTGCGCGCCTGGGTCGAGGGCGGAGCGGACCTGGACGCAGCTGCGGTCGGTCGGCTGGCGCGGATCCTGCCCCGGATCGCCGCGGACCATGCGCGCCAGCATGTCTGCCAGATCGTACGGCGGATCGACGTTCCGGCGCGGCATGCCGCGGCGTTCGCGGTCTTCCTCGAGAACTGCCGCCAGAGCCCGCGGCCGTTCCTGCGGGCGTGGGCCGTCGATGGTCTGTATCGGTTGGCGGTGGCGCACCCGCGCTACGCGGCGGAGGCCGAGCTGGCGCTGCGGGCGGCGCGCGAGGACCCGGCGGCGTCGGTGCGGGCTCGGGTGCGGCGCATCGAAGCCGGCGATTGAGGGCCGGCGATCAGCCGCCCTGCAGCGCGGCCTCGAGCTGCGCGCGGGTCAAGGAGGCGCGGATCTGCTGGGGGGTGGCGGTGTCGACGATCTCGATGCGCTGGGGGGCGCCGACACCCGTGGTCCGGGTGCCCTCCGGTCCCTGGGAGTGCAGTCGCCAGTGCACTTCGTAGCGGCCGGGCTCGGGAAGTTCGAGGCGGGCCGCGCCCTGCGGGTCGGCGTCGGCGTGGAGACGCTGGTCCCAGGGACGGCTACCGCGCATCGACGAACTGCCGCGCACGCCGCGCACCGAGTAGCCGACCTCGGTGGTCCACGGATCCTCGAGACGCGTGAGCCGTGCTTCCAAGCGATGCTCGGTGCCGGCTGGGCAGGCGTCGGGTGCGACCTGCAGGACGACCTCGGGGGCCCGCGGCAGGACGACCTCGCCGCCATCACGCAGGCCGCGGTGGTGCGTCGAGCGGAAGCCATCGGCGTAGACGAACAGGTCGACGGTGTCGCTCGCCGCGAGGATCCGGCCGGCGCCGTGTGCCACTTCGAGGCCCTCGAAGTTGCGACGAGGGTGGCCAGGTGGCGGCTCCGACTCGATCAGGGCGACTGCGTCAGGGATCGGGTTGCCCTGTGCGTCGACCACGGTGAAGGCGATCGTGTGCAGCGTGTCGGTCAGGTCGATGGTGCCCACGTCGGTGGTCTCGCCGCCGACGATGCGCAGGTCGGATCGGGTCGCGACGGGTCCCGGGAAGCCGTACAGGCGCAGCGCCAGCGATACCGTGCCCGGCTCGAGCGATGGGAACCGGAAGCTACCGCCGAGGCTCGGGGCGTCGGTGCGCGCCCCGCTGCTGCCGTGGACCACCTCGAGCTGCAGGTGGATCGGTGCGTCGGTGGCAGGCAGCGAGACCTCGCCGCGCAGGCCGCCGGCCTGCTGCATCGTCACCAGCAGGTCGCGGACGCCGAGCGGGACCTCACCCGAGTTCGCGGGCACGTAGCCGTCCGCTTCGACGCTGGCGCGGAGCAAGGCCGACTCCGTGGCGCCGGAGATCGAGAACCGGCCGTCCGCGTCGCTGCGCGCCTCGCCACCCTGGATGCGGTCCCAGTAGAACGAGTCGACCTCGTCCGGATCGAAGACGACCTTGCCTTCGAGTTCGACCTCGGCGTTCTGGATCGGCTCGCCCCGCGCATCCACGACCCGTCCGGCGAGGAGCAGCGGCGGTGGGGTCATCGTCAGCGTGCCGAGGTCGTTGATGCCGGGGCGCAGCGGGGTCGGCACGTCGACTGCTGCGTGCAGGTCGCGGTCCTCGGCCCGGAACGCCATGTTGCGGGTCGCGTCCGGACCCAGGTCGTCGCTCGGCTCGAACAGGACCACGCCGTCGGTGTCGGTCCGGATCGACAGGTAGCTCTGGCTCGACGAGTTCTCGCGCGACGCCTTGGCCACGACTCCTATCGACGTCTCTGTGATCGGCTGCGAGTCCTCGTCGACCAGGCGGGCGCGCAGCACCGGGGTGTCGCCGAACATCCGCACCCGGATCTCGACCTCCTGTCCGGGCGCGCGCGGTCCGTCCGCCTCGACCTCGGTCGCCTCGTTGGCGTTGTGGTGCTCGGCGGCGACGTCGAGGCCGAGTCCGAGGCCGACGGCCTCGAAGTGGGCGCGGCCGTCGACCGTCAGCGCGTACACGTCTTGCGCGATCGGATCGAGCTCGACCAGCGGGCTGCGGCGCGCCAGCGTGACCCGCGACTCCGCCTGCTCCAACGAGTCGACGACCACGGTGACCTTGCCGGTGGGCGGCATCACCAGGTCCAGCGGCTCGGTCGGGGGCACGGTCGGATCGAAGCGTACGAACACCGGTTCGGCGAGCAGCAGGTCGAGGCCGAGGGCGGCTTCGGTCACGGTGTCGTCGTCGTAGTGGACCGCGAGGCAGCGGGTGAGAACGCCGTCGAGGGTGAGCGTGCCGTCGGCCCCGGTCTGGCCCGACCAGGCGCTGCGCCAGTGGTTCCGCTCGTGGATGGTCAGGCGGAGCGGGGCTTCGGGCACCGGCGAGCCGTCGGCCGAGGTGACGCGGACGGTGAGTGAGTTCGCGGTGGCGAGCTCGAGCTGGAGTGGGGAGCCGGGGCGCATGCGCACCCGCTGCCAGCCGGTGCGAATCGAGCCGTCGACGGCGACGTGGCGGGCTGCGACCACCGCCGCGCCCTCTCCACCGGTCGGCAGGTGGGTGGTCCCGTTCGCGTCGCTGTCGGCGCAGCGCGTGCCGATCTCCTCGAGGCGTTCGAACTGCGCGGCCACCGAGGCGGAATCGTCGACGCGGATCGGACGATCGCGCAGGGCGTCGAGGTCGACGAACCAGACGGCGGCGCCGGCGAGTGGCTGGGAATCCTCGGCGCGGACGACGCGCAGCGCGTGGCCGTCGAAGGCCGCGGCATCCCCGGAGGGCGAGGGATCGGGAGTCGCGGGTTTCGGGGTGTCGACGTCGCGGCGGGTGGCCGGATCCACCGCGGCCGCCTGCGGGTCGGCCTCGCGCTCCAGGCTGCGGCGACCGTCCGCTTCCGCGGTTGGCTGAGTCGGTCCGGGCCCCGAGGTGGCGGGGGGGAGGTCGGCGGGTTCGAGGAACAGGATGCCGGCGACCACGAGGGCGGCCATCAACAGAGAGAGCAGCAGGAGGGTTCTGACCATGGTGGATCTCGGGTCGGTCTTGGGCGTCAGGACCCCCGGACGCATCCCCACCATCCGGATCAGGGAGATGCTCCTCGCGGCGCCGGTGGTCCGTGCGAGGGAGTTGGTGCGTCGAGGTGGAATTCCGTGGGGACTACACTCCTCTCACCATGCGGACGTCACTCCGCGCCGTGTGCGGCTTCTTCGGTTTCCTCGTCACGGTGGGTTCCCTCTCGGGACGAGCGGACGTCAGTTGCCGGGTAGGGCTGCTTCGAGCTGCTCGCGGGTGAGTGAGGCAAGGATCTGCTGGGGGGTGGCGGAGTCGACGACTTCGATGTGCTGGGGGTCGCCGAGGTTCAGCCGGGAGCCGTTGCCGCTCTTGGGGATCAGTTGCCAGCGCACCTGGTAGGTGCCGGGCTCCGGCAGTTCGAGGCGCGCCGCGCCCTGGTCGTCGACCTCCGCATAGAGCCGGTGGTCCCAGGGTCGGCCACCCCATGTCGACGAACTACCGCGCTCGCTGCGCCACGAGTAGCGGATGTCGGTGGTCCAGGAATCTTCGATGCGGGTGAGTCGGGCTGCGAGTCGATGCTCGGGCGCGGGCGCGAGTACGGTGGGGGCCACTTGGAGGTCGACCACGGGGGCGCGCGGCAGGACCACTTCGCCACCGTCGCGTAGACCGCGGTGGTGGGTCGAGCGGTAGCCGTCGGCGTAGACGAACACGTCGACCGTCTCGTCGAGGGCCAGCAGCCGGCCCGCTCCATGTGCGAGTTCCAGGCCTTCGAAGTTCGCGCGCGGGTGGTTCGGCGGCGCGGGCGACTCGACGAGCGCGACCGCGTCGGGAATCGGGTTGCCCTGCGCGTCGACGACGGTGAACCCGATCGTGTGCAGAACATCCGTCAGATCGATCGTTCCCACGTCGGTGGTTTCGCCGCCGACGATGAGCTGGTCGGTGCGCGTGGCGACGGGGCCGGGGAACCCGAAGAGCCTGACCTCGAGGGACACGGTGCCTGGTTCCAGCGAGGGGAATCGGAAGTTGCCCCCGAGGCTCGGGGCGTCGGCCAAGGTGCCGCCGCTCGCCTCGCTGACCACCGCGAGCTGTAGGTGGATCCGTGCGTCGGTCGCTGGTAGCACGACTTCGCCGCGCAGCCCGCCGGCCTGCTGCATGGTCACGACCAGGTCGCGGACGCCGCGCGGGACTTCGCCGGAGTCCGTACGCAGATATCCATCGGCTTCGACTGCGACGCGGAACACGTCGTTCTCGACTCTGCCCGCGATCGAGAACCGTCCGTCGGAGTCGCTCTGGTGTCCCCACTTCACCCGGTCCCAGATGCCGCCCGACAGCAGGGTCTTGCCGAGTAGCTCGACACGGGCACCCGCGATCGGAGCCCGTCGCGGATCGACGACCTTCCCCGCGACCAGCAGCGGCGGAGGCGTCATGCTCAACGTGCCGAGATCGTTGATGCCGGGACGCAACGGGGTCGGTACGTCCAATGCTGCGTGCAGGCTGCGATACTGTTCCTGAAAGGCGAGGCTGCGGGACGCGCCCGGTCCCAGATCATCGCTGGGTTCGAACAGGACCACTCCGTCCGCGTCGGTCCGAATCGACAGGTTGCTTTCGCTGGATGTGTTCGGGAGCGAGGCTTTCGCGACGACGCGGACCGAGGCCTCGGCGATCGGCTGCGCGTCTTTGTCGACGAGGCGGACTCGGAGCACCGGTCTCTCGCCGAACATCCGCACCCGGATCTCGACCTCCTGTCCGGGCGCGCGCGGTCCGTCGGCTTCGACCTCTGTGCCCTCGTTGGCGTTGTGGTGTTCGGCAGCCACGTCGAGACCGAGACCGAGACCGAGGCCGACGGCGTCGAAGTGGGAGCGGCCGTCGACCGTGATCCGATACGGGTCCTGCGCGACCGGATCGTCGTCGACGAGTGGACTGCGGCGCGACAGCGTGACCCGCGACTCCGCTTGCTCCAGCGAGTCGACGATCACCGTCACCTTGCCGGTGGGTGGAAGCACGAACTCCAGCGGTTCGGCCGGCGGCGCGGCAGGGTCGAAGCGCGCGAACACCGGTTCGGCGAGCAGCAGGTCCAGGCCGAGGGCGGCCTCCACCAACGGGGCGTCGTGGTAGTGGAAGGCGAGGCAGCGGGCGTGGACGTCGTCGAGGGAGAGCGACCCGGCAGCGTCGGTGTGACCCGTCCAGGCGCTGTGCCAGGTGTGGCGACCGTGGACCGTGAGGCGCAGCGGCGCGTTCGCTGCGGGACGTCCATCGGCATGGACGACCCGGACGGTGAGCGCATGTTGCGCGGCGAGCTGGAGGCGCAGCGGGGTGTCGGCCCGGGCGCGGATCCGTTGCCACCCGCTGCGGGTCGTTCCGTCGTCCGCCACGTGGCGGGCGGCGACGACCAGGAGTCGTTCGTCGCGGGTCGGCAGGTTGGTGGTGCCGTTCGCGTCGGTGTCGGCGCATCGCGTGCCGAACTCCTGGAGGAGTTGCAGCTGCTCGGACATCGGCGCGTCGTCGTCGATCTGGCGCGAGCCCTCGCGGAGCGTGGCGTAGTCGACGAACCACACGTTCGCACCGAAGAGCGGTTGCGAGTCCTCGGCGCGGACGACCTGCACTGCGTGGCCGTCGAAGACGTTCGGGTCCGGCGGGTCCGACGGGGCCAGGCCGGCGGCTGCCGGGGTGTCGACGTCACGACGGCTGGCGGAATCCACCGCGGCCGCCTGCGAGTCGGCCTCGCGCTCCGGGCCGCGTCGACCGTCCGTGTCCGCGGTCGGCTGCGTCGGTCCCGGGCCCGAGCCGGCGGGTGGGATGTCGGCGGGTTCGAGGGACAGGATACCGGCGACCACGAGGCCGGCCATCAGCAGGGCGAGCAGCAGGAGGGTTCTGACCATGGAGCCTCGGAGGGGATCCTCGCCGCTGGGACCCACGGTTGCACCAGAGCCTTACGGAGTCGGGAGAAGCTCCAGGTGCAATCGGCCCGGGGCGTCGCGGGTCTACACTCACCCCACCATGCGAACGTCCCTCCGCTCCCTGGGTGGTCTCCTCGTCCTCGGTGTCGCAGCCGCGTCACCCGCCGCACAGGACCTGCAACGCAGCGACTACCGGCAGTCGTATCATCGGGTGCCGATGCGCGACGGCGTGCACCTGCACACCGAGGTGCTCACGCCCATCGGCGCGGCGCGCGAACGACTCGACGAGCTGCCGATCGTGTTCCTGCGCACGCCGTACGGCGCCTCGGTGCAGGAGGGGACCTTCACGCGCTACTTCGACTCGACCTTCCGCGAGCTGTCGAAGGACGGCTACGTGTTCGCGGTGCAGGACGCGCGGGGGCGCCATCGCTCGGACGGCGAGTTCGAATGGAACCGGCCGGTGCGGCACCACCTGGACCCGGACGCGATCGACGCCAGCACCGACGCCTACGACACCATCCAATGGCTGGTCGACAACGTGGCCGGCAACAACGGCAAGGTCGGGATGCTCGGGGTCTCGTACCCCGGCTGGTACACCACCATGGCGTTGGTCGACTCGCACCCCGCGCTGGCCTGCGCCAGCCCGCAGGCCTCGCCGAGCGACTACTTCGTCAACGACGACTTCTTCCACAACGGTGCGTTCCGGCTCAGCCCGAGCGCCGAGCTGCCGTTCCTGCTCGAAGGCGATCCGAAGGCCAACACGCGGGTGCCCTACGACCAGGTCGACACCTACGAGTTCTTCCTCGACCTCGGCGCGCTGACCAACCTCGATGTGCGCTATCTGCACGGCGCGTCGCCGACCTGGCTGAACTTCCTCGCGCACGATACCTACGACGAGTTCTGGGAGACGGGCGCGACGCTGCCGCACCTGAAGAGCGTGCCGGTGCCGGTGCTCAACGTGTTCGGCTGGTGGGACGCCGAGAACCTCGGCGGCGCGCACGACATCTACACCCATCTGGAGAAGCTCGACGCGAACCAGCAGAGCCGGATCGTGGTCGGGCCGTGGTCGCACGGGCAGTGGGCGAGTGCCAACGCCACGGCACTCGGGGACTACGAGTTCGGTAGCGATACGAGCACCTACTACCAGCGCGAGGTCGAAGCGCCGTGGTTCGCGCACCATCTGAAGGGTGCGTCGGACCCGGGTCTGCCCGAGGCGCTGATGTTCCAGACCGGCTCGAACGTGTGGAAGCGCTACGCCGCGTGGCCGCCGGTTGAGGGTGTCGCGCAGCGGGAGCTGTTCCTGCACGGCGACGGGAGCCTCGACTGGAATCCGCCAGCCGCACTGCGCGACGACTGGGTGGGCTTCGTCGCCGATCCCGACAAGCCGGTGCCCTACACCAAGCGGCCGGCGATGGGCTTCTGGCAGGGGCTCCTGAACGCGCCGGGCAAGCCCGAGCGGTTCGAGCGGGCCGGCAAGATCTGGAAGGTCGAGGATCAGCGCTTCGTAGCCGACCGGCCCGACGTGCTGGTCTTCGAGACCGAACCGCTGGAGCAGGACCTCGAGGTCACCGGCCGCATCGTTGCGAAGCTGTTCACCTCGACCACCGGCACCGACGCCGACTGGGTGGTCAAGCTCATCGACGTCTATCCCGAGCAGTATCCAGACCGGCCGTGGATGGGCGGATTCCAACTGATGGTCGCCGACGACGTGGTCCGCGCGAAGTTTCGCGACAGCCTGAAGCAGCCGAAGCCGCTGAAGCCCGGCGAGGTCACCGGCATCGACATCGACCTGCGGACCCGCAACCACCTGTTCCGCAAGGGCCACCGGGTGATGGTGCAGATCCAGAGTTCGTGGTTCCCCCTGATCGGCCGCAACCCGCAGCGGTTCGGCAGCATCCCCGAGATGCAGCCCGACGACTTCCAGCGCGCCGAGCACCGCGTCCACGTCAGCGTCGACCACCCCTCGCGCCTCCTCCTCGACGTCGCAACTCCCCGCTGACCCCCATCGATCAGGGGGGTTGACATCTCGACCCGGCCGAGTTGTTAACCCCCTTGACATCTCGGCCGGGTCGAGTTGTGAACCCCTACCGAAGGCGGGGAAGATCGCGGGAATTCTCGGGGGGGCCGCGGTCTTGCACGGGGCGTGAGCACGCAACGCAAGACCTATGTCGTCGTCGGCGGGGTGGCCGGCGGGGCCTCCTGCGCGGCCCGGCTACGCCGCCTCGATGAACATGCCGAGATCATCGTCCTCGAGCGCGGGCCGTACGTCAGCTTCGCCAACTGCGGGCTGCCCTACTACATCGGCGGAGTCATCGAGGACGAGAGCAAGCTGTTGGTCGCGACCGCCGAGCTGTTCATCAGCCGCTATGCGATCGACGTGCGGCCGGAGAACGAGGTGCTGTCGATCGACCGCGAGCGCCAGCTCGTGAGGGTGCGGCGGCGGCAGGACGGCAGCGAGTACGAGATCCGTTACGACGCGCTGGTCCTCTCGCCCGGCGCGCGGCCGATCAGGCCGCCGCTGCCCGGCATCGACCGGCCCGGCGTGTTCTCGATCCGCACCGTCCCGGACAGCCGCGCCGTCCGCGCCTGGATCGAAGACCGCCAGGTCCGCGACGCGGTGGTGATCGGCGGTGGCTTCATCGGCCTGGAGATGGCCGAGAACCTGCACCGCCGCAACATCAGGGTCCACCTGATCGAGCTCGCGCCGCAGGTGATGCCACCGTTCGACCCGGACATGGCTGCGCACATGCACGCGCAGATGGTCGAGGCCGGGGTGGAGGTCCTCGTCGACGAAGGGGCAGAGGCGTTCGAAGACGCCGGCCCACGCATCGCGGTCCGCACCAGCCGCGGCCGGAAGCTGGTCTGCGACCTGGTGATCCTGGCCATCGGCGTGCAGCCCGAGTCGCAGCTCGCCAAGGACGCCGGCCTGACGCTCGGCCCGCGCGGCCACGTGCACGTCGATGCCTGCATGCGCACCGACGACCCGCACATCTGGGCGATCGGCGACGCGGTGGAGGTCACCGACCACGTGCGCCGCGCGCCCACCGCCGTGCCGCTCGCTGGCCCGGCCAACCGCCAGGGCCGGATCGCCGCCGACAGTATCCTCGGCCGCGAGATGCCGTTCCGCGGCGTGCAGGGCACCGCGGTCTGCGGCGCGTTCGGGCTGACGATGGCCTGCACCGGTTCCAACCTGCGCGCCCTCGCCCAGGCCGGCATCGACGACGTCGGCGTGGTCGAGACCCATCCCACCGACCACGTCACCTACTACCCCGGCGCCAAGCGCTTCCACCTGAAGCTGCTGTTCGCCAGGTCCGACGGCCGCATCCTCGGCGCGCAGGCGGTCGGCGAGGGCGACGTCGCGCGGCGCATCGACGTGATCTCGATGGCGATGCAGCTCGGCGGCACCGTCGAGGACCTCGAGCAGGCCGAACTCTGCTACGCCCCGCAGTTCGGCGCCGCCAAGGACCCGGTGAACATGGCCGGCATGGTGGCCGGCAACGTGCGCCGCGGCGACCTGCGTCTCGGCCCGCGCTGGGACGAGTTCGAGGTCGACCCCGGCCACGGCAGCGCACCGCCGTTCATCGTCGACGTCCGCGAGGCCTTCGAGTTCGGCGCCTCGCCGCTACCGGGGGCCGTCAACGTGCCGCTCTCCCAGCTCCGTGAGCGCGTTGCCGAGGTCCCCGCCGACCGCCCGGTGCTGGTCACCTGCGGCGTCGGCCAGCGCGCCTGGAACGCCTGCCGCTGCCTGGTGCAGAACGGGCGGGATGCGCGGTTGCTGAGCGGCGGCTTCCAGTCGTGGCAGGCCCACGAGAAGGGGCGGGGGTTCGCGGGGCGTGAGGGGTGAGACGGACGCAAGGCTGTCGGTCGTCCGCGTGGCGAGGTCGGCGGGTCTGCACCGGGCCGACGACCGGCTGCGCCGAACGGCGCCGCATGTAGGCTCCTGTGAAGCGCATGGAATACGTCGTTGCAGACTGGGACGGGTGCTCGCTCGGGCCGCTTCCGCCCGAGGAGTTCGAGGATCTCCTTCATCAACTCCAACGATTTGGAACCGAAGAGCATCCGGACATCTCCGTCCATCACGACTCCGGGTGGAGCCTGGGCATCGGGCTGAGCCTGGAGGTCTGGATCGAGAACCTGTTCGAAGACGAGACTCGGCCGCGTCACGTGCTGGGTCTGCAGATGGGTGAGGTCGTGGCGTTGATGCAGTCCATGGCGGACGGCGACATCGCCGGGCTGCTGGCGAGGGAGTGGCGGCCGGGTTACCCGTGGGCGTGACGTGGCCCGCGTGCACCGTCCTTCGCACCGGATCGGATGATCTCGCTCAGTCCTGGTTCGCCGCGCGTCGCAGCCGGTCGTTCAGCGCCACGCCCAGTCCACTCTGCGGCGCGAGTTCGGCGTGGATCGCTTCGAAGCCGGCGCGGTCGAGTTCACGCAGCGTGGCGAACAGCCGACTGGCCGCCTGTTCCAACGAGCCGGTGTCGCTCAGCCACCGCCAGTGGGTGGGAGCCTCTTCGACCGAGGGGCGCGTGAGGAACAGCAGTGCTTCTACGCCGGCCGGGCGCGCGACCAGCTCGTCCGGCAGCTTCTCGTGCAGGTGGATCCTGGTCCGCGGGCTGTAGTGGCGCGAGAGCTGACCGGGTGCGGTCTGCGGTCCCGCTTCACGCTGAGCGATCGAGGCGCGGGCCAGCGACACGCCGAGCACCTGCTCCAGCGCCTCGGCGGTGATCCCGCCTGGACGTAGCAGCACCGGTCGCGACGGATCCCGCAGGTCGACGATCGTCGACTCCAGGCCGACCTCGCACGGGCCGCCGTCGAGCACGTGCTCGATCCGCCCGCCGAGCCCCTCGACCACGTGTTCCACGCAGGTCGGGCTCACGTAGCCGAACGGATTGGCGCTCGGTGCGGCCAGCGGCAGGTCGCAGGCCTCGAGCAGGCGGCGGATCACCGGGTGAGCGGGCACGCGGACCGCCACCGAGCCGAGACCGGCGGTGACCACGTCCGGCACGATCTCCAACTTCTCCAGGACCAGCGTCAGCGGGCCCGGCCAGAACGCATCCGCGAGCCGTTGCCCGGCCTCTGACCAGTGCGCGATCCGGGTGACCTGCTCGGCCTCCAGCAAATGCAGGATCAGCGGGTCGTCGGCGGGGCGGTCCTTGGCCGCGAAGATCCGTTGGCAGGCAACCGCGTCGAGCCCGTTCGCCGCCAGCCCGTAGACGGTCTCGGTCGGCACCGCGACGAGTCCGCCCGCGCGCAGCACCTCGGCGAGGTGGCGGATCGCGGCGTCGCTCGGCGCATGGATCTGGACCATGCGGGGCCAAGCTAGCGCGCCGGACCCCCGCTGTCCCGGGGGCGCTCACAAGTCGTGGATCAGGGCAACGGCTGCCGCAGCCGGTCGTGCCGGATCACGCTCTCGAACCAGCCGTCGATCTCGGCGATCGAATCCGGGAGCGGGAACAGGCCCGACAGCCGGACCCGCTGCAGGATGCAGGCGGCATGGATGTCTGCCGCGCTGAGCGACTCGCCGACCAGGAATCGCTGGCCGTCGAGCTTGGCGACCAGCTCCTCGACCGCCTCCTGGAAGCGCTGGGTCGCGTCGTCGACCTCTTCCTCGGCGAGCTCCTCGCCGGCGATCCGCGCGTGGACCACGTCCATCATCGGACCGGCCAAGACGATCCGCGCCCAGAACTCCTCGTCCTCCACCTCCCACTGCTCGAACCGGTCGCTGCCGTAGAGCCGCGGCGTGTCGCGGAAGTTGGCGTCGAGGTAGCGCAGGATCGCGGCGGAGTCGAAGAGCACCGTCTCGCCGTGGACCAGCACCGGGGTCAGGTACTGCCCCGAGATCTCGGCGATCCGGTCGCGGTCCTGCTCCGGATCGATCGGATGCCACGCGTAGTCGAGGCCCTTGTAGCCGAGGGCGACCCGGACCTTCATGTTGTTGGAGGTCTCGAAGCCGTGGAGGTGCAGCGGTGCGGTCATGGGGTGTGAAGGATGACGACCGCGGGGTTGCCGAGCCAGAGGTTGCCGGTGGGATCGAGGACGGCGCCTTGCAGGGTGATCGCGCTGCCGTCGACCCCGGGCGGGACCGTGGTCTGGAACGTCAGGCCGCTGGGAGGCACCGGACCAAGTGCGATCACGACCGCGTCGGGCGGGAGGGCGAGCACCCCCGGTTGGCCGAGTAGGATCGGCGGGATCGGGTTCCCGAGCACCAGCACGCCGGGCCAGTTCGCGGTCGCGGACAGGATCGCTCGGAAGGTCTCACCCGGACCGGCGCCGACGGCGTGGACGGCGGGCACCGGGACGACCTCCAGCGGACGGTCGCTCTGCACCGGAGGGCCGCCGGTCCGGGTCGAGAGCGTGGTCGCCGGGTCGACGCGCACCGTGGAGTTCGTTGCGACGAGCGCGGGCGTGTCGAGGGGTCCGGGGCCGAGCACGCCGAGACCGGCATCGAGGCCGCTGTCGCGGTCGACGACCAACGTGCTGTCGACGAGGACGATGGCGGGTCCGGGGTTGGAGCGCAGCGGTCCGATCAGTCCCTGGCTGCGGCTGCCTTCCAGCGTCGACGCGGTCACCAGCACGAGGCTGCGCTCGGCGGTCAGGCTGGCGGGGCCGGGGATCCCGCCGCTGGCGAAGCTGCGGACCTGCAGTTCCACCTGCGACAGGGTGACGACGGCGTCGGCGATCCGAGCCTCGCCCGCCAGCGCCATGGCGCTGAAGGTCACGTGGCTGGAGTTCCAGACCGCGTTCGGCACGTCGCCGATCTGCAGGATCGACTCGAAGTGGACCGTGCCGGGGTTGTCGTGGATCACCAGGCCGCCCGAGCCCATGAAGCTCAGCAGTTGGCCGCCGTGGACCGCGAACCGCCGGCCGGCCGGGATGCCGTGGACCTGGATCCCGAACAGCGTGGCTGCGGGGTCGACGAGGATCCGCAGCGCCTTGGAGGTCGTGAATGGCCCGTAGTTGCCGGGCCGGACCTCGAGCCGGTCGCCGTGCACGACCTGCGGGGCGGCCACCGCGGTCACGAGGTCTGCGAAGTCCGCGCCGTCGCCGCCGACCAGCCAGGTGGTTTGGCCGGGCAGGAGGCCTGTGACACCGACTCCGAGACCCAGCGCCAGGACGAGCGACGTGCGGGGAGCGGTAGCCATGACAGACCTCCTGATGTGGGAACTGAATGCGTCGAAGCCATTGTACCGCGCGGCGCACCGCTGCTCCGTCGAGGACTTCACCAACGGGGGCGACCCGGCGGCGGCACGAAATCGCCAGGCCACTTGCGCAACCGGGACCGCCGCGGTGAATATGCCTCGGGACCCGAGGCATCGGGTGTCGAGGTAATGCATGGCCGAGCGCTTCCCCCCGGAACTCCTGAAGGGCACCACCGACCTGGTGGTCCTGGCCGTCCTGGCCCGCGAGCGGCTGCACGGCTACGCGCTGATCCAGCGGTTGCGCGAGTCGTCCGGCGACCGCTTCCGGATCAACGAGGGCTCGCTGTATCCGCTGCTGCACCGTCTCGAGCGGGCGAAGTGGCTGCGGGCGCGCGAGCAGGAGGCCGGCGGGCGGGTGCGCAAGAGCTACGAGACGACCGCGGCCGGCAAGAAGGAGCTGGCGCGGCGGACCCGCGAGTGGGAGGCGTTCCGCGACGCCGTGCAGGACCTCGTCGCCCCGCACCCGGACAGCTCGGAGAGGCCGTCCGGCAACCGCGAAAGGAGCCCACGATGAAACCAGTCCTGCAACGTATCGACGCCATCCTCGCCCGCATCCCGGCCGACAGTCGGAGTGGCCGGAAGATCCATGGCGAGATGGTCGACCACCTCGGCGACGCGGTCGCCGCGCGGGTCGCCGAAGGAGAGGCCTACGAGGCGGCCCTCGAACACGCGGTCGACGACTTCGGTCCGGCCGACGAGCTCGAGCCGGCCTACTACCGGGACTACGTGCGGAGCCGCTACCTGCTGGGCTTCGTCGACCGCGAGGCGTTCGGCGACGGTCGACTGCTGCGCAGTCTGGGGATCACCCTGCTGTTGCTGGGTGTGCTCTGCTACCAGGTTCTGCCCACGGTCGCTGCGCATGCCGGCTCGATGGCGCTGGTGCACGCGCTGCTCACCAGCGCGCTGCAGGATCCCGGGAGCGCCAGGGGTCTGATGGAGACCGCGGTCGAACAGACGCTGCCGTTCGAGCTCGATCCGCGGCTCGGCGCAGTCCGGCCGTGGGGAGTCGTCATGGGCGTCGGTCTGCTGCTGTTCGTCGTCGCCGGAGCTCGCTCGCTGCGGCGACTGAGGATGTCGGTCTCCGGTGCCGAGTTGCTGCTGCTGGGACTGCTCGGCGCCGGCGGAGCGGTGAGTCTGCTGACCACCGTCGACCCGAGTCGCTACGCGCTGGCCTTCATCGCCGGGGTGTTCCTGCCGGTGGCCGACGATCCGGCGCGCGATGGCCTCGAAGCCCAGGGCGTCTTCGCGTGGTGGACGAGCGTCGCGGTGGTCGCCGGCGGCGTCTGGATCTGGTTCCGTGCGTGGCGGGCGGGGGTCGCCGACACCTTCCTGCTACGGCAGGGCGCGTTCTGGCTGCTGGTGCTCGCGTTGTCCATCCACTGGATGTCGCACCCGCTGTTGCGCGACGGCTTGCTGCGGATGGCCGAAGACCCCGACGCGATCCCGCCGGCGCAGATCCACGGTCTGCTGACCGGCGACCTGACGCGCTTCGTGGCCGGGTCGGTGGGCCTGGTGGCCGCGACGCTCGGCCTCGGCCGGGTCTTCGCTGCCGCGGATCGGGTGTTCCTGGCTCGGGGGGGTTGAGCGCCCGGCGCGGGCGCTGGCAAAGGGCTAACCTCGACGCTCGCCCCGTCCTCGTTCGCCTGTCACACCATGCCGATCGCCGACCCTTCGTTCGTCCGCGCCCTCGTCGCGCTGCCCCTGCTGTGCGTCTGTTCACTCCCGGCGCAGGAGGCGGTCTGGCTGCCGCTCGGCACCCACGAGGTCGCGCCGGCGCGCCGGGAGATGAACCTCGCCTTCGACCCGGATGCCGGAACGGTCGTGTCGTTCTCGGGTGCGGGTGGTCTGGCCGGACCGTTCTTCGACGACACGTGGGTCTTCGACGGCCGGCACTGGAGCGAGGTCGCGACCCCGAATCGCCCGCGCAGTCGCTTCGAGGCGGCGATGTGCTACGACCCGATCCGCCGCCGCGTCGTGCTGTTCGGCGGCCGGGGCGAGTTCCTGCAGCCGTTGTTCGACACCTGGACCTTCGACGGGTCCGACTGGACCCGCATCGCGGCGGGCGCCGCCGACCCGGACGCGCAGGGTTCGTTGGTCTTCGACCCCGTGCGGGGTACCTCGGTGTTGGTCCCCGAGGGACCCGGCCCGGTCCGCGAGTTCGACGGAGCGGTCTGGTCCGCGTCGACGCTGCCCGCCACCGTCGTGGAGTACGCCGCTGCCGTCTGGTCGGACCGTCGCGCGGCGATCGTCGCCGCCGCGGTGACCTCCCAGGGGATCGAGCTGCACGAGGCGACGGCGCTCGGCTGGAGCCCGATCGCGACGACCACCGTGACGCCGCCGTTCTTCCCGTTGTTGCAGCCGCGTCTGGTCGAGCTGCCCGATGGACGGATCCTGCTGCGCACGCAGTCGGCCGTAGGGGGCCTGCACTCCGAGGACTGGATCTTCGACGGCACCGACTGGGCGCAGGCCGCTCCGCTGCGGCAGGGCGTGACCCTGCAGGTGGAGCACCTCGTCGCGGGACCGGGCGGTCGGTCGTTGTTGGTCGGCAGTCCGGTCGCAGGGTTCACCGAGCAGGTCCACGTGCGACGGCGCTTCGAGGTCGGCGGCGGTCCCGGCTTCCAACCGATCGGCCCCGGGTGCGTCGGCAGTGCGGGGCGGACCCGGCTGGCCCCGGCGAACGGGACCTCGCCACGACTGGGAATGCGCTTCGAGCTCGACATCGCGCCGCTGCCCACCAGCCGGGTGAGCGTCGTCTGGCTGTCGTTCGGGCTCGAGTACCAGGTCCTCGGGTTGGGCGTCTTCGGCCTGCCGGACTGCGCGTTGGCGTTCGTGCCCGTCGACGACGTGCTGCTCGCCAACCGCTTCGGCAGCGCGCGTTGGGCAGCCGACATCCCCAACGATGCCGCGCTCGCCGGTGCCGCACTGTTGCTCCAGCCGCTGGTCCTCGATCCGGGGACGGGGGTGGCGGACGTCGTTCCGGGTCAGCCGTCGGCCCTGTTCCTCGACCGATGAATGCACGGCGTGGATCGTCGATCCTCGGTGCGGTGGCAGCCGTCGGACTGAGTGCGCTGCCGGGGTCTGCCCAGAACATCGGCGACGTCTGGCTGCCGCTCGCCACCCATCGCCGCTTGCCGGCGCGCCCGTACCTGAACCTCGCCTACGACACATCCCGCGCCGAGGTCCTGTCGTTCTCCGGCGGCTCCGGCTTCACCATTCCACTGTTCGAGGACACCTTCCGGTTCGACGGCAGCTCGTGGACCGAGACCTCGATCCCCACGCCGCCCGGTTCGTTCGGCTCCGCGCTCTACAGCGCGCGCTGGGGATCCCTGGTGGTCAGCCAGCGGACCAGCGACGCCGTCCGGCTGTTCCGCTGGGCTGGCAGTGCGGGCTGGGTGGCGCTGCCGGCGACCTGTCACCCGCCGTCGTGGGCGTTCGCCACGCCGCGGTTGCTGGAGCTGCCCGATGGCCGGCTGTTGTTGCACACCGAGAGTCTGGCGGGGGGGCGCCACGTGGAGAGCTGGATCCACGACGGCGCCGACTGGACCCTGGTCGGTCCACGGTCGGCGACTCCGGCGGTGCAGGTCCCGCACCTGGTCGCGGATCCCGATGGCGGAGCGCTGTTGCTCGGGGCACCCCTCACCGATCCGCGGACGGACACGCTGGTGTTGCGGCGCCACGCGGTCGGTGAGGGCCCCGGCTTCCACGCGGTCGGGCCGGGATGCCGAGGCAGTCGTGGTCGTCCTCGTCTGCGGTTGCTCGACGGCACCGCTCCGCGGCTCGGTAGCGAGCTGCGGATCGAGATCGCGCCGTTGCCCGTGAACCGTGCCGCCGTCGTGTGGCTGACCCTCGGGTTGCGCTTCGCGCCACTGGACCTCGGCCTGCAGGGTCTTCCGGGTTGTGTGCTGGCTTTCGAGAGCCTGGACGACGTGCTGTTGGCCAACCTCTTCGGGCGGGCCGAGTGGCGGGTCGCGATTCCCGACGAGCCTGCGTTGCAGGGCGGAGTGGTGTACCTGCAGTCGTTGGGTTCGGATCCAGGGGCCGTGTTCGGGGATGTCGTGCCCGGCGAGCCCGCGGTGCTGTTCCTCGACCGTTGACTCTCGGGAATGGTCGATGCCAGGGTGATCGTCAGCGCGTTCGGGTGCCTCGGGCAAGACGAGCGCAGCGGTCATGCCCATTCGATTGCGGAAGAAGCGGCGTTGAGACCTCCGATCGGCGCGGCGGATTGACCGCGGCGCCGCCCTGACTTCCGATGCCGCGATGGCGCTTTCCTCGACGCTCCCTCGTTTCGTCGGTTCCACGCTGTGGCTCTGCGGGGCCCTGCTCGCCCAGGGCTCCGCACCGACCGCGCCGGCGGTCTCCACCGCGCTCGATCACGCAGCTGCAGCCGAGCACTCCGCCGCCAACGAAGGCCTCGCCGTGCTGGTCTACGACCACGGCGAGCTGGTGTTCGAGGAGTATCAGAACGGCTACCGCGCCGAGACCCCGCAGCACCTGTTCAGCGGCACCAAGTCGTTCGTTTCGGTGGTGGCGCTGGTCGCCGAGGCCGAAGGTCTGCTGACCCTCGACGAGCGCTGCGCCGACACGCTCACCGAATGGCAGGGCGACGAGAAGCGCGAGCAGATCAAGGTGCACCATCTGCTCGACTTCACCAGCGGGCTGGAGAACGCCGACGGGGAGCTGCACACGGCGCGCTGCCGCGACAAGTACGCCCGCGCCGTCGCCTGCGAGTGCGAGTTCGAACCCGGCAAGCGATTCCGCTACGGCTCGAACCACGGGATGGCGTTCGGCGAGCTGTTCCAGCGCAAGCTCGACGCCGCGCGTGCGAACGACGACACCGTGCCGGTCGACTTCGTCGATTACCTCGAGCAGCGCGTCCTGGATCCGATCGACTGCGAGGTCGGCGGTTGGATCCGCGATGGGGTCAGCAATCCGGTGATGAGCTACGGCGCGATGCTGACCGCGCGCGAGTGGGCCAAGTTCGGTCTGCTGCTCCTCGCGCGTGGCAAGCACGGCGAGGAGCAGATCGTTCCGGATGCCCACTTCGATCAGCTCTTCGAGGGCACCAAGGCGAACCCGCGCTATGGCCTGAACTTCTGGTTGCACGGACCGACGTTCCATCGCCGCAATGCGGCCGTCCCCGACGACGTGGTCGCTGCCGCCGGGATGTACGACCAGCGGTTGTTCCTGGTGCCGTCGCGCGAACTCGTGATCGTCCGCTTCGGGCGGAACTTCGCGCCGAGTTCCGACTACGGCGACTTCGAGTTCCTCGAGGCGCTGTTCGGAGGCAAGGAGTCAGACGCGGCGAAGGGCACCGAGCGCGGCAAGCTTCCCGAGTGACGTCGACGCGCGGCTCGGCTAGCCGGAACCACGCCCCCGGTTCCTCCTCGCACGAGATCGCATGGGCCTCACTCCCGCATCCCGCGTCGTCTCCCGTTCCGCCGGCTTCACCCTGATCGAGCTGCTGGTGGTGATCGGCATCCTGGCGCTCCTCTCCGGCGTGCTCTACGCCTCCCTCAGTCAGGGCAACCAGGCCGCCGAGCGCTTCGCTGACCAGGCCAACCTGCGCTGGCACTACCAGGTCTTCACCGACTACCACACCAGCCACGGCCACAAGCTGCCGCCGGGCACCGGGCATCGCTTCGTGCTGGAGCCCTGGGTGAGCCGCTCCGTGCAGCGGACCCCGGAGAACTTCGAGCGCTACTGGACGCCCGGCCTGCCGTCGCCGCGGCGCGAGGCGCTCGAGCTTCTCGACATGGAGAAGGTCTGGGACGACCGCAGCGCGCTCGACAGCGACGACACGCAGTACGCCGGTCCTTCGGCCGAGCTGAAGCAGCAGCGCCTGTTCGGCAACGAGACCCTGCCGTTGATGGCCAACGACAACGAGCACGGCCCGGCGTTCCTCGACCACACGATCAACGTGCTGATGGGCGGCGGGCAGGTGCGGACGCTGGTGCTGGATCCGAACCTGATCCGGGAGGGCTTCGATCCGAGCGTGGCGGGCGCGACGTTCCCGGTGGGGGCGGGGTCGCCTCACGAGGTCTTGTCGCGGTTGGAGAAGTAGTCAGTCGCGGTGGACGCGCGTCGTTCCGGTACGCACGACCCGTCCGCCTTCTGGCCCAGCCCCCGGCCCCATCTCGACGACCTGATCGGCGTGCCCGATCACCTGCGCGTCGTGCTCGACCACCACCACGGTGTGGCCCGCGTCCACCAGCCGGTCGAACAGCGCCAGCAGCGGCGTCACGTCGTCGGTGTGCAGGCCGCGGGTCGGTTCGTCGAGCAGGTAGAGGTGCCGCGTGCCGCGCTTCTCGGCCAGCAGCGTCTCGGCGAGATGCAGCCGCTGCGCTTCGCCGCCGGACAGCGTGTTGGTGCCCTGGCCGAGGCGGACGCTGCCGAGCTGGAGTTCGAGCAGCAGGTCGAGTGGTGCGGTGAGCTTCGCGGGCTCGCCATCGCAGAGCGCGCGGGCCTCGGCGACGGTGAGCGTCAGCACGTCGGCGATCGTGTGCTCGCGCCAGCGGATCGCGAGCACCTCCTCGCGGTAGCGCGTGCCCTGGCACGTCTCGCAGTCGCTCCACAGGTCGCCGAGGAAGTCGAGCTCGACGCGGATCCGGCCGAGGCCCCTGCAGGTCGGGCATTGGCCGGCCTTGCTGGAGTGGTCGAAGGCGCTGGCCTTCAGCGCATGCGAACGGGCCGGGTCGGTGGCGGCGAAGCGCTTGCGCAGCTCGGCGAACCAGGTGCCGGCGGCTGCGGCGACGGTGCGCTGCGCGGACCCGCGGCGTGCGCCGAGGCTCGCGTCGACCACGGAGTCGAACGCGTCGAGGCCGTCGACCGCGCGGCAGCCGATCGGATGGCCGGCGCGGGCGGCCGCGGCGAGGACGCCGAACACCAGACTGGTCTTGCCGCTGCCCGACACGCCGACCACCGCGGTGAGGCAGCCGCCGGGGAACGACACGTCGACGTCCTGCAGGTCGTGGAGCGAAGCGCCGCGGATGGTCAGCGGGTCGCCGGGCTGGCGAGGTGATCGCTCGCTCGGCGTCGGGGGAGTCGCCAGCAGCCGGGCCGAGCGCGACGACGCGGGTAGCTTCGCGGGCGCGGCGCAGGCGACGATCGTTCCGCCCGCGGCGCCGCCGCCCGGGCCGAGTTCGACGACATGGTCGGCGGCGCGCAGCACTTCGAGATCGTGTTCGACGCAGACCACGCCGTTGCCGGCATCGACCAGGCCGCGGAGCACGGTGAGCAGTCCCCGGACGTCGCGCGGATGCAGGCCGAGGGTCGGTTCGTCGAGGACGTAGACCACCCCGCCGAGCGGCGTCGCGAGGTGCGCGGCGAGGCGGACCCGCTGATGCTCGCCCGACGACAGGGTGGCGCTGGCGCGGTCGAGCGCTAGATGGCCGAGGCCGAGGGACTGCAGGGTGGAGAGTCGCGCGAGGAGGCACGGCCGGATCTCGGCGAGGACGGCTGCGCCGCGTGCGTCGGTTGCGACGTCCTCGAGCCAGGTCGCGACCTCTCCGCAGCGCATCGTCGAGACCTCTGGAAGCGTGCGTCCACCGAAGGTCACCGACCGCGCGGCGGGGGCGAGGCGCGAGCCGCCGCACGACGAGCATGGCCTCGCCGTCATCACGTCGTCCTCCAGGCTGCGGCGCTTGGCGGCGTCGCCACGCTTCCTGGCGTACTCGTCTTCGACCTCGGCCAGGAGACCCGGCCACCTCGCGGTGAAGGCGTGCTCGCCCTCGCGCTTGCCGCGGCGGAACCGCCAGGTCGCGGAGTACTCGCGGCCGTCGGGGTCGCCGTCGAGGATCAGCGTGCGGGCTGCGTCGTCGAGGTCCTGCCACGGGCGGGACGGATCGAAGCCGTGTGCCGCGCCGAGGGCGTCGACCAGTGCGCGGTGCTTGCCGGCGGGATCGCCGAGCGGCTTGCCGGTCCGCGTGCCGTCGAGCGCGCCGTCGAACAGCGGCCGATCGGGTGCGGTCACCAGCTTGTCGGGATCGGCGCGCACGCGCTCGCCGAGGCCCTCGCAGTCTGGGCAGGCGCCCTCGCGGCGGTGGAAGGAGAAGGCTCCGGCCGGCAGGTCGGTGGGCGAGCCGTCGGCGGCGTGGCCGGCGCGCGAGAACAGGATGCGCAGCGGGGCGTGCAGGTCGGCGAGGGTGGCGACGGTGGAGCGGGGCGAGTCGTGGCGGGTGATCTGCTGGTCGAGGGCGATGGTGGGGCGCAGGCCGAGGGCTTCGTCGAGGTCGCCGCGGGTGCCACCGCCGGCGCCGAGCTGGCGGCGGGCGTGGGCCGACAGGTGCTCGGTGAAGCGGGCGCGGGCCTCGGCGTGCAGGGTGTCGAAGACCAGCGACGACTTGCCGCTGCCGGAGACACCGGTCACCACGGTGAGGCGATCGGCGGGCAGGTCGACGTCGAGGTCGCGCAGGCCGTGGGTGCGGACACCGCGGAGTCGGATGGTGGGGGGCGCGTCGGGCGCCGGTGGGGGCGCCGGCTCGGGTGGGTCGCGCTCGGCGAGGAGAGCGCGGAGGGTCGGTGTGTCGCCTCGGGACAGCAGCAGCGGCTCCGAGTCGTTCCAGATCACCCGGCCGCCGTCGGGGCCGGCGCCGGGACCGAGTTCGATCAGGTGGGCCGCCGCGCGGATCACGTCGAGGTCGTGCTCGATCACCAGCACGCTCTGGCCGTGCATCGTCAGGTCGATCAGCGCTTCGAGCAGCACGTCGACGTCGGCACGGTGCAGGCCGACGGTCGGCTCGTCGAGGACGTAGAGCGTGGTGCCATCCTTCGCCTCGGGCCGCGCCAGCTCGGTCGCCAGCTTGATCCGCTGGGCTTCGCCGCCGGACAGCGTGGTCGCCGGTTGGCCGAGCGTGAGGTAGCCGAGGCCGAGGCGGTGCAGGGCTTCGAGGATGCGGTGCGCCTGCTGGTCGGCGGCGAACCAGCCGCGGGCCTCGTCGACAGTCGCGTCGAGGACGTCGCGGATCGAGCGACCTTCCCAGTGGACCGCGAGCACCTCGGGCCCGAAGCGCGCGCCGCCGCATTCCCGGCAGGCGATCTCGACGTCGGGCAGGCCGTGCAGGGTGATCGTCTCGCGGCCGGAGCCTTCGCAGGTGCTGCAGCGGCCGCGGCCCTGGGTGTCGGCCTTGACGTTGAACGAGAAGTGGCCGGACTTCAGGCCCTGCTGCTTCGCTTCGGGCAGCGCGGCGAAGGTGGCGCGGATCCGGTCGAACAGGCCGGTGTAGGTCGCGGGGTTGCTGCGTGGGGTGCGGCCGATCGGTGACTGGTCGACGTGGACGACCTTCTTGATCGTCTCGTCGCCCTCGAGGGACGCGAAGGGGCCGGGTATCGCGGTCGCGCCGTGCAGGCGGCGGCGCAGCTCGCGGGCCAGCGTCTGGTCGATCAGCGAGGACTTGCCGGAGCCGGCCACTCCGCAGACCACGGTGAGGTTGCGCAGGGGAATGCGGACCGGATCGCCGACCAGGTTGTGCAGCGTGGCACCGCGGAGCTCGAGCCAGGGGTCGCGGTCGTCCGGGAGGCCGGTGGTCGGGACGTCGGCCGCTGCGCGCTCCGGACCGAAGCTCCGGCGCGTGATCGAGCGGGGGGCGGCGTCGGACTGCAGACGCGCCGGAGGGCCGGCGAACAGCACCTCGCCGCCTTGGGGGCCCGCGCCGGGTCCGAGGTCGATCAGGTGGTCGGCGGCCTGCAGCGCGGCCTGCGAATGCTCCACCACCACGACGGTGTTGCCGGCATCGCGCAGGCGTCGCAGCGCGTCGAGGACCGCCTGCTCCTCGCTAGCGTGCAGGCCGATCGACGGCTCGTCGAACACGTAGGTGACCCCGCTGAGCGCCGAGCCTCCCGAGGTGATCGCGGCGAGGCGCAGTCGCTGGGTCTCACCACCCGACAGGCTCGGCGCGGCACGTTCGCATGCCAGGTGGCCGATCCCGAGGGCGAGCAGCGCATCGAGGCGCGCGCGCAGATGCTGCTGCAGCGGAGCGTCGCTGGCTGGCAACTCGAGCTCGGCGACCCAGGTCGCCAACCGGCTCAACGGCCAGCCCGCGACTTCGGCCAGGCCACGGCCGTCGACCTCGACCGCCCGCGCGTCGTCGTTCAACCGCGAGCCATCGCACGCGCCGCACGCCTCGGTGCGCACGAACCGCAGCACGTTGGCGTTGCGGTTGCGCTGCAGGGTGTCCTCGATCGTCGGGACCAGTCCCTTGTAGTAACCCATCTCGCGCGGCTGCGCCTTGATGCCCTCCCAGCGCATCCGCGATTCGAGCGAGTGCTTGCCGAACGGGACTTCGAGACGGTCGGAGCCGAAGAAGATCACCTGCCGCTGCTCGTCGGTCAGCTCGCGCCACGGAGTGTCGACATCGAAGCCGTGCGCGCGGCACACGTCGTTCAGCACGTCGACGGTGACCTGCGAGTAGACGATGTAGCCGTTGGGCAGCGTGGGTACGAGCGCGCCTTCACGCAGCGTCTTCGCCGGATCGGCAACCAGCAGCTCGGGATCCACGCGGTCCTCCACGCCGAGGCCCTTGCAGGCCGGACAGGCGCCGCGGGGGGTGTTGAACGAGAACAGCCACGGGCCGACGTGGCCCTGAATCGGTGCGCCGTCGCGCCGCGCCCCGCGGCGCGCGAACAGGAGTCGCAAGAGGTCCCACAACCCCGACAGCGTGCCGGCCGTCGACCGCGGTTGGTTGCTCACCGTGCCCTGGGCGAGCGCGATCGTCGGGGTGAGCCCTTCGACCGAGTCCACCGCCGGCGTCGGCAGCCGCTCGACGAACTGCCGCGCCCGCTGCGACAACGTCTCCAGGTAGCGGCGCTGCCCCAGCGCGTGCAGCGTGTCGAAGGCCAGCGACGACTTGCCGCTGCCCGACACCCCGGTGATCACGGTCAGTTGCCCGCGCGGGATGTCGACGTCGATGCCTTTCAGGTTGTGTTCCCGCGCGCCGCGGATCTGGATCGAGCCTGCCATGGAGCAGCGAGCATCCACGAGGAGGAGTCGCGACGGCCAGAGGTTCTCCGCAGAGTCGCGAACGCAAGAACCCTGAAAGCCCGGCGCCCGGTCTTCGAGGTTCTTGGTGCCCCGAGGTCGACCACGACAACCAAGTGGCCGAGGTTCCAGTCGTAGGGCGAGTGCCGAGAACTGATCGTACGGGCCCCTTCCCCGTCCCATTCGACATCGAAGAGGCCGGCTGATCGCGAGGTTCTTCGTGATCTTTGGCGAACCGGTCCGGACCGTATGCAGCGTGGCCTCCTGCCGCAACCGAATGGGCATGGCTCGCTGCGCTCGCCATGCCCCGAGGCACTCGGCCGCGCTGACGATCATTCTGGCACCTACCATTCCGGAGAACACGGGCACGGCTCCGAACCGCCCCGCACAGGAGTCGTGGAGGGGCGCCGGGGTCGCGGGTCCCGAGCATGGAGTCGAGGCGAGACGCATCGCGCATCGGTCGGCCGCGGCGCAGGACCTCGCTGCCGTTCGGCGACGACGTTCCAGTCCACCGGCGTGGCGGTGCCGCATCCTGGGCCACCAGGCGGCGGCAAAGTCTGGCAGGAACTGCTCAGGTCGTGAGCCGTGGCGCGGCGGTCTCGCGCAGGAGCGGGTGAGTGGACCTTCACATACCGCAACCGACGAGACCTCCGAGAACGCCATGAACACGTCTTTCCGTAGCTTCGCGATCACCTCGTACCGATGCGCCGTCCTCTGCCTGGCCGCGACCCCGCTCGCCGCCCAGCAGATGATCCAGCCCGTCGCCGCCAGCACCGACATGCCGGGCTTCGCCTCCTCGCCGCCGTCGCGGCTGTTCGACCAGTCGGGGCTCCTCGCCAACTACGTCGATGGGGCGACCGACTTCGCGGAGTTCGTCGCCGCGACACCACATCGGAACTCGAACGGCGACTCGCTCGTGACCCGGTTCGTCGCGGGCGGGACGATCACGCTCGATCTCGGTGCCGCGCGCACCGTCGACGCCGTCCATCTCTGGGGCCTGCAGACCGCCGCCACCCAGCTGATGGAGTTCTCGCTGTTCGCCGACGACGACGCCGTGTTCGGCAACGGCACGAGCGCGTCGCTGGGATCGTTCACCGGTGGTGTCGGGCAGGCGGGTCGCACCTTCCCCTTCACGGCGGTCACCACGCGCTTCGTGCACATCGAGGTCCTGGCCAACGGCGGTGACGCGGTCGTGAAGGTCGGCGAGGCCGCGTTCCGTCGCGCCGCGCCGACCGATGTGCCGCAGCGGACGATCCTGCAACCTGCTGCCGCCTCGACCTCGCTGCGACAGCTGTTCGGCTTCGTGGTCGGGCACGTCTTCGATCAGTCCGGCCTGACCGCGCCGTACCAGAGCGGCCAGACCGACTTCGCGAGCTACGTCACCTCGACGGCGCACGCCAACAGCAACGCGGCGTCCCTGCTCGCCAACAGCAACGGCCAGAACCAGCCCCATGGGGTCGTCGACCTCGGCGAGACGATCACGCTCGATCTCGGTGGCGCGCAGGACATCGACGGCTTCGCGCTGTGGAACACCCGGGTCGGCAGCGAGGCCCTGGTCGGCTTCGCGCTGTTCGCCGACGACGACGGCGACTTCGACAACGGCACGCGCCGTCCGCTGGGCGAGTTCCGGGCGCTGGCGAGCCAGGCCGGCCAGGCCTTCGGGTTCCGGCCGGTGTCGACGCGCTTCGTGCACGTGGTGGTCACCGGTCATCTCGGCGGCAACTTCCTCCGCCTCGGCGAGGTCGCGTTCCGGCTCGCCGGTCAGACGATCGGTGCCGGCTGCCCGGGTTCCGGCGGCGTGCCGATCCTGGTTGCCAGCACGGCTCCGGAGCTGAACAGCACCTTCGTCACCTCGCTCCGCGGTCTCGCGCCGGGAGTCGGCTCCGGATTCGTGATGATCGGCAACGCGAAGGAGCCGGTCCCCGTCGATCTCGGCCTGTTCGGCGCCCCGGGTTGCCTGCTGTTCCTCAACAACCTCGTCGTTCAGCAGTTCGCCAGGTCGGGCGGCGCCGGCACCTTCAACCTGCCGATCCCGGCCGACCCGAACGTGGCAGGGATCACCCTGTTCGAACAGGCCTTCGACCTGGACCCGGCGGCGAACCGGCTGGGGTTCACGACCTCGAACGCGTTGGCGTTCACGATCCGCTGAGTTGGCTGCGGTGCCTGTCCGCGCGCTATCTGAAGACGGTGACGGTCGGCGGACCGATCTGCCAGGCACCTTGCGAGTCCAAGGACGTGGCTTGCCATTCGAGGGAGAGGGCCGGTGGGATGGCTGCCGGGATCGGGATGCTGGTCGACCAATCGCGAGCGGTGCCGACACCGCTGCCACCCAAGAACAGGTGGTTGGTCGGGTCGACGACGATGCTACCGAACGGGGTGTCGAGCGGGGTCCGGCGTGCCGGCAACGAGGTGAACAGTGCGACTGCGCTGTCGGTGGGGCCGGTGACGGTTATCGAGAGCGGGCGGCCGCGAAGCGTAGGAGAGTTGGCGATGACCCAGGTGAGCTCACGGGTGGTCTTTGCAAAGTCACTGATGGTGGCTTGGGACCGGGGATCGATGACAACCGCCCGCGCGGTAGTCGAGACGACGGAGAGTTCCGGGAACGAACTCTGTGCACCGGGAACAAGTGCTGTGTCACCGTGGAGTTCCGCTGATGGAGTCGTTCCTCGGAGGTAGAGGGCCGCCTGCCCGCGGACTCGTTGGGGAGGGAAGGGGATGGTGTATCCATCGCCACCCTTGGCGAAGGTATCGACGAGCGTGACCTTGCTGTCGTTGGCGTGGATCGCGCCGCCCTCGTTGATGCCCCAGAAGTCCCACGTGATGCCTGCCTCGAGGTGGCAGTTGTTGAACGTGACGTCGCTGTCGTCGATGAGGACGGCCCAGATGCGAGGAAGAAAGGTCGATTGCGCGAAGTGAACGGATGCGGAGTCTCGAATCCTGATCATCAGGAACTGGCCAGGGTCGTGCGAGAAACCGTTGATGAACACACTGCCTGCGCAGTTGGTGATCCAGACCACAGCTTGCTCGCCCCAGTTGGGTGAGTAGAAGTTGTCGAGAACGAAGGTTTCTTCCGCAGGCAGGTCGAGGATCTCCATTCCGCGCGAGCATGGAACAGGAGCCGAGCCGATTCCTTGGATGGTGAGTGGCTTGTCGATGACAAACGGGAAGGCGTAGGCTGCCCCGCTTCCCGGTCGCACCAGGATCGTGTCGCGAGGTTGGGCCGAGTCGATCGCGTCCAACACCGAGGTGAAGTCGACTCCCGGTCCACCGAGATCGTCGACGATCCAGGTGCGCTGCGCGGGGAGTGCTGTCGCGAAGACGAAGCAGAGAAGGATCGGAAGGGGCTTCATGGCTCAGTTTCCTCCTGTCGAACTGCGGACCCACTTGCGGATGCCGAGGGAGCCACCGACGTAGTGTCCGCCTCGGTGCCAGGCACCGAGGCGGACAGGCCCGGTGAGTCGGCGCCCACGTTCGTCCGACCATCTGCATCGCGCGAGCGGATACCCTGCGCGGATGGCGTTTCCCCGGGAGATCTCCACAGCGCGCGCGACGTTGGTCCTGCTGGTTCCGTTGGCCGCGTTGGCGGGTTTCCTCGGCGGGTGGATCGTCGCGTGGGAACGACCGAGCAAGGCGGTGCACGTGCGCCCGGTCGGTGCAGAGCCCGAAGTGGTGCTGGTCCCGAGGAGTGTCTTGGGCGGCTCGCATGCGGTCACCGGACAGCCCCTCGCCGCGGTTCCAGACATCGAACCGTCCGACCGGCGGCCGGTGGCAGCGATCCGGCCTGCGGCGCCGAGTGGGCCTGCACGATCCGGGGTCCAGGAAGCGACGTGATTGGCCGAGGCACGACCGGACCTCGCGCTGCTGCTGCGCGTCGAGCAACGGGTCGCTGCGGGTCAGTGGGTCCAGGCCTGCGCGGAGTTGCTGCGTGACGTCGACACGGATCGAGAGCTGAGACGACGGCTCGAGATCGACTTCGCGCTGCCGACCCACAGTCCGTCGAGGGTCGCGTGGCTGCGAACGGTGCTGGACCGGTTGCGCGCGGACGGGACGGCAACCGCCGAGGGGCAGCCCGCGAGCGCGGAGGCTCGGGTCGCGTTCGACAACGCCATCGAAGTCATTGCATCGAGCGTGCATCGGGTCGCCGAGGATGCCGACGGGTTCGCGAGACTCGTCTCGGCGCTCGGGATCCGCGGCCATCCCTTCGTTCGGGAGATGCTGTTGCAACGCCTCTCAGAACTGCGCTGGACCTCGCTGGTCGAAACGCTCCGTGCACTCAGGCTCACGGACCCGGGACGTCACGACGCGACGATTGCCGCGTGGATCGACAGCCATCCGGACGAGCGCGAGTCGGCGGATCGCTACCTGCGCTCGCTTGCCCCAGATCAGGAGCTCCTTCACGAACTCGCCGTGCTCGCTTCGGGGGATACGGGGCGCGGGGCGTATGCCGTCGAGCGGTTGGTCGCAGCCGGCAGGGTCGCGGAGGCACGTGCCGCGGTCGAGGACATCGCGCGGGTGGCGACGGTCCAGGACGCGTTCAGCGCGCTGCGACGTCTCCCGGTCGAGGCCCAGGACGGACTTCCCGCGGACCTTCTCGACGACGGGGCGATCACCGACTGGTTGCGTGACGAGGTCGCTCCGACGCGGATGCCGGACGGAGTCTCGGAGCGCTGGCAGCGGCGTCTCGCGCGCCTGCGCTGGGCCGCGATGACGCGGCTTCCCACGGACGCACTCCGCTTCAGAGACGTCGCGGGCATGGCGGCATGGCAGTCGGGTCGCATGGAGCCTGCCGCGGAGACGCCCGGGCTGCTGGCGCAGAGTTCCCTGTTTCGAGCGTCGTCGACGGCCGCCGACCGCGCGTCCCCCGAGGCGTTCCAGCAGATCACGGCCGCGTTCCGACTCGGCTACCGCGACATGGCGATCGGCTGGATGGAGCAGCGTCTGGCGGCTGGTCGGGAGCTGGGCCGAGTCGAGTGGTTGGTCGCAGAGACGGTCTTCCTGACGCGGATGAAGCGCGGGGTCGACCCGCTGTGCGACTGAGCACGGTCGCAAGCATGCGTGGCGGTGCTCGTGATGCTGGCGACCTGGTCGCCAGTCGTTCGCCACGGACATGGGTGTGTGGAGCGAGGCCCCTGCGCGCGAGTTCCGCGGCGGAAGCGCGGTCGACGCGGGCGTTCGGTCGGTGGCCATCCTGGTCAAGCGCGACCACGAGAACTCCGCGGTTGGTGCGTGGCATTCCTGGAGGGCCGGGCCGTTGCTGCCGGGACGGATTCCGGTCCCCACCCCGTCCCCCCAACCGCTACAGTGGCGCGTTTCCCCCGATCGGCGTCTGCGCCCATTTGCCCCGTCCACGGGGTCGACCCCTCCCGCGCCCGCCCCTGCATGACCCCCCCGGTCCGAACCGTCCGCGTCCGCGGCGCCCGCGAGCACAACCTCAAGGGCGTCGACCTGGAGTTTCCGCGCGACGCGCTGGTGACGTTCACCGGCGTGTCGGGGTCGGGGAAGTCGAGCCTGGCGCACTCGACGATCTACCAGGAGGGGCAGCGGCGCTTCCTGGAGAGCCTGTCGGCCTACGCGCGGCAGTTCCTGGGGCGGATGGAGAAGCCGCGGGTCGACGCGGTGGAGGGGCTGTCGCCGACGGTGTCGATCGACCAGAAGTCGGTGGGCAGCAGTCCGCGGTCGACGGTCGGCACGCTGACCGAGGTCCAGGACTTCCTGCGGCTGGCGTGGTCGCGGCTCGGTGAGCCGGCGTGCCCGGAGTGCGGCACGGTGGTCGAGAGCTGGTCGGTCGATCGGATCGTCGCGGCGATCGGTGCGTCGTGCGACGGCCACCGGGCGCTGGTGCTCGCGCCGGTGGTGCGCGAGCGCAAGGGCGAGTACCGCCAGGAGCTGCAGCAGTACCGCGCGCGCGGGTTCGTGCGGGCGCGGATCGACGGCGAGGTGCGGCGGCTCGACGAGGACATCGAGCTGCACCGCTACAAGTACCACACGATCGAGCTGGTGGTCGATCGTCTGCGAGTCAGCGCGGGCGACACCTCGCGGCTGGCCGAGGCGGTGGAGCAGGCGCTGGCGTTGGCCGACGGCACGGTGGCGATCCGCGACGAGGACGCCGAGCGCGACGAGGTCTACTCGACCGCGCGCGCCTGCCCCAACGGCCACGGCGCGCTGCCCGAACTCGAGCCGCGGCTGTTCTCCTTCAACTCGCCGGTCGGTGCCTGTCCGCACTGCGACGGCCTCGGCGAGGTGCACAGCTTCGATCCCGAGCTGCTGGTCCAGGACGAAGACGCGACGCTGCGCGACGGGGCCTTGGCCGGCTTCTCGCAGCAGGGTCGCCTCCTGTTCGGCCGCCTCGGTCTCGACCACCTGCAGCAGGTCGGCGAGGCGCTCGGCTTCGACCTCGACACGCCGTGGAAGAAGCTCGGCAAGCGCCACCAGAAGACCATCCTGCACGGCAGCGGCAGCAAGACCTTCGACTTCCGCTGGCGCAAGGAAGGCCGCAACCACGCCGCGTCGGGCAAGCTGCGCACCGCCTGGCCGGGGATCGTCCCGCACCTCGAGTCGGTCTACGCCGGCACCACCAAGCACGCGCTCGACCGCTACCGCCGCTCGACGACCTGCCCGGAGTGCGACGGTGCACGCATCAACGCGGTGGCCCGCGGGGTGCGGTTCGAGGGCCATGCGCTGCCCGAGATCCTCGGCTGGCCGCTGGCCGACACGCGGACCTTCTTCGACGAGGTCGAGCTGCACGGCAGCCGGGCGGCGATCGGTAGCGAGATCCTCCGCGAGATCCGCTTCCGCCTCGGCTTCCTCAGCGAGGTCGGCCTCGGCTACCTGTCGCTCGACCGCCGCGCCAACACGCTGAGCGGCGGCGAGTCGCAGCGGATCCGGCTGGCGGCGCAGGTCGGCTCCGGGCTCCGCGGCATCCTCTACGTCCTCGACGAACCGTCGATCGGCCTGCACCACCGCGACCAGACCCGGCTGATCCGCACGCTGAAGGCGCTGCGCGACCGCGGCAACTCGGTGCTGGTCGTCGAGCACGACGAGGAGACGATGCGGGCCAGCGACTGGTTGGTCGACGTCGGGCCCTTGGCCGGGGTGAAGGGCGGCGAGGTGGTGGCGTCGGGACCGCCCGACGAGGTCGCCGAGGCCGACCCGCGCCGCTCGCACACCGCGGCGTTCCTGAAGGGCATCGAGCGCATCGAGGTTCCCGACGGGCGCCGGCCGGTCGATCCCGCGCAGGTGCTGCGGGTGGTCGGCGCCGCGCACCACAACCTGCAGGACGTGACCGTCGAGTTCCCGCTGGGGATCTTCGTGGCGGTGACCGGCGTGTCGGGCTCCGGCAAGTCGACGCTGGTCAACCACATCCTGAAGCGCGCGCTGCGTCGTGACCTGATGAAGGCCAACGACGTGCCCGGTCGCCACAAGCGGATCGAAGGCCTCCAGCACCTCGACAAGATCATCGAGATCGACCAGTCGCCGATCGGCCGCACACCGCGCAGCAACCCGGCGACCTACACCGGGCTGTGGGACCACGTCCGCGACCTGTTCGCCGCGCTGCCGGAGTCGCGGCTGCGCGAGTACAAGAAGGGCCGCTTCTCGTTCAACGTGCCGGGCGGCCGCTGTGCGGCCTGCGAGGGTGCGGGCGTGCGCCTCTTGGAGATGCAGTTCCTCGCACCGGTCGAGGTGGTCTGCGAGGAGTGCGACGGACTGCGCTTCAACCCCGAGACCCTCGAGGTGGAGTTCAAGGGCCACAACGTCGCGCAGGTCCTCGACCTGTCGATCGACGCCGCGCTGGAGCTGTTCGCGGCGATCCCGAAGATCCAGCGACCGCTGCAGACCCTGCAGGACGTCGGCCTCGGCTACCTGACGCTGGGCCAGACCTCGACGACGCTGTCGGGTGGCGAGGCGCAGCGCGTGAAGCTCGCCACCGAGCTGCATCGGCCGGCCACCGGGCGCACGCTCTACATCCTCGACGAGCCGACCACCGGCCTGCACTTCGAGGACGTGCGGCGGCTGCTCGCCTGCCTGCAGGCGCTGGTCGACGGCGGCAACAGCGTGGTGGTGATCGAGCACGACCTCGACGTGATCAAGTGCGCCGACCACCTGATCGACATGGGACCCGAGGGTGGTCCCGGTGGCGGCAAGGTCATCGCCCAGGGGACGCCCGAGGCGGTCGCGGGCACCAAGGACTGCCACACCGGCCGCGCGCTGGCGCCGATCCTCGGCAAGCGCGCCAAGGGCCGGAAGCCGAAGGCGCCGCCGCGCGCGGCCAGCGTCGCGCCGCCGACCCACATCGAGGTCCGCGGCGCGCGGCAGAACAACCTGCAGGCGGTCGACGTGTCGATCCCGCTGGACTCGTTCACGGTGATCACCGGCCCGTCGGGCTCGGGCAAGACCAGCCTCGCCTTCGACACGATCTTCGGGGAGGGCCAGCGGCGCTTCGTCGAGAGCCTGTCGACCTACGCGCGGCGCTTCCTGGGTCGGATGGACCGCGCGCCGGTCGACTCGCTCGATGGTCTCGGCCCGGCGATCGCGATCGACCAGAAGGCCGCGTCGCGCAGCCCGCGCTCGACGGTGGCGACCGCCACCGAGATCCAGGACTACCTGCGCCTGCTCTACGCCCGCGTCGGCCGGCCGCACTGCCCGACCCACGGCCAGGAGCTCGAGCACCACCCGCCGCACAAGATCGCCCGCGAGCTGGAGCAGGAGTTCGGCGGTCGCCGCGGCTACGTGCTGGCACCCTTCGCGGTGCCGGAGTCGCTGCGTGAGGACCCGAAGCAGCGCGCGCACTACCTGGAGGAGCTGCGGGCGAGCTGGAAGGAGCAGGGCTTCGTGCGCTGTCTGGTCGACGGCGTGGAGCACCGTCTCGACGAGCCGATCCCGGCCGGCGACGCGGAGCAGGCACCGGTCCTGCACCTGGTCGTCGACCGGACGAAGTTCGACGACCGCTCGCGGCTCACCGACTCGGCGGCGCAGGCCGCGGCGCTGGCCCATGGCCGGGTGGTCGCGCGCACCGCCGAGAAGGGCGAAGAGCCGCGCGAGCTCTTGTTCAGCACCGACCGCTCGTGCCCGCACTGCGGCCATTCGGTGCCCAAGGATCCGCACCCGCGCTGGTTCTCGTTCAACCACCACTCGGGTGCCTGCGGCACCTGTGCCGGCCTCGGCCGGGTCGTCACCTGCGTGCCGGAGCTCCTGGTGAACCATCCGGAGAAGGCGACTTTCCGCGGCGCGATCAAGCACAAGGGCGCGGCGTTCACCTTCCTGACCAACAAGAACGGCTGGTACGTCGCGGTCGCCCGGGCGGTCGCCGAGCGCTACGGCTTCGACCTCGACGCGCCGTGGCACGAGCTGCCGGAGCCGGTGAAGAAGATCCTGCTGCGCGGCACCGGCGAGGAGCGCTACCAGGTGCGGTTCACGTCCAAGAAGTCGGGGGGCACGCGGACCTGGGACATGGCGGTGAAGTGGAAGGGCCTCGCCGCGCAGATCGAGCACTGGTACCACGGCCACGATCCCCAGCAGGCGCCCGAGCGCTTCGCGGCGGTGATGCGCGAGGCGGTGTGCCCCGACTGCGAGGGCCAGCGGCTGGGTGCCGCGCAGCGGTCGGTGCTGGTCGGCGGGATGTCGTTGCCCGACTTCGCGACCCGCTCGGTCGACGACGCGCTGGCCGCGACCCGCAAGCTGAAGCTGCGCAAGGCCGAGCGCACGGTGGCCCAGGAGGTGCTCCGCGAGATCGAGGGGCGGCTGCGCTTCCTCGAGGCGGTCGGTCTCGGCTACCTGTCGTTGGATCGCAACGCGTCGACGCTGTCCGGCGGCGAGGCGCAGCGGATCCGGCTGGCGACCCAGCTCGGCAACCAGTTGGTCGGCGTGCTCTACGTCCTCGACGAGCCGACCATCGGCCTGCACCCGCGCGACACCGACCGGCTGCTCGAGACCCTGCAGGAGCTGCGCGATCTCGGCAACACCGTGGTTGCCGTCGAGCACGACGCCGGGGTGATCCAGCGCGCCGACTGGGTGGTCGACATGGGGCCGGGTGCTGGCCACAAGGGTGGGCGGGTCGTGGCGACCGGCACGCCGACCGACGTCGCCCAGAGCGACGGGCTGACCGGCCGCTACCTGCGGGGTGTGCTGGCGATCCCTCTGCCGACGAAGCGCCGCGCGCCGATCGGCTGGCTGACCCTCGACGACTGCACCACGCACAATCTCAAGGGCTTCGCCGTGGAGGTGCCGCTCGGGGTGCTGTGCGCGGTCACCGGGGTGTCGGGTTCGGGCAAGTCGACGCTGGTGCTCGACACGCTGGTGCCGCGGATGGGGTCGGGGGAGTACGGGCTCCGCGAGAACGACGCGCGGGACGACCACGACGAGGACCTCGACCGCATCGAGACCGTGGTGGTCGACCAGAGCCCGATCGGCACCACGCCGTCCAGCAACCCGGCGACTTACGTCGGGGTGCTGACCCCGATCCGCGAGCTGTTCGCCAAGCTGCCGCAGAGCCGGGTCAAGGGCTTCGGGCCGGGGCGCTTCTCGTTCAACATCGCCGAGGGCCGCTGCGACGCCTGCGAGGGCAAGGGCTTCGTCCGCGTCGAGATGCACTTCCTCGCCGACGTGTGGATCCGCTGCGAGACCTGCCACGGCCGGCGCTACAACGCCGAGACCCTGTCGGTGGAGCTGCGCGGCAAGACCATCGCCGACGTGCTCGAGATGGAGGCCAGCGAGGCGCTCGACTTCTTCGGTGACCATCCGAAGATCCGCCGCCCGTTGAAGCTGCTCGACGATGTGGGCCTCGGCTACCTGAAGCTCGGGCAGCCGGCCAACACGCTGTCGGGTGGCGAGGCGCAGCGGATCAAGCTGGTGGCGTCGTTGACCAAGCGACCGCGCGGCCACGTGTTCCACATCCTCGACGAGCCGACCACCGGCCTGCACCTCGACGACGTCGAGAAGCTGGTCCGCGTGCTGCAGCGGCTGGTCGACCGGGGCGATACGGTGTTGGTCGTCGAGCACCACCTCGACGTGGTCAAGTGCGCCGACCACGTGATCGAACTCGGCCCCGAGGCGGGGCCCAAGGGGGGCGAGCTGGTGTTCACCGGCAGTCCCGAACAGATGGCCCGATCGCGGCAGAGCCGCACGGGTCCGTACCTGAAGCCGCTGTTGAACGTCCGAGCCGGGAAGCTCCGCCAGTCGGAGAAGGAGCCGGACGAGACGAAGGCCGTGAGGGAAGGAGCCGCTCCGTGAATCCCGAGAACCCGCTGGTCGTGCAATCCGACCGCACGGTGCTCGTCGAGACCCAGCACCCGCGCTTCGAGGAAGCCCGCGAGCGCCTCGCGCGCTTCGCCGAGTTGCAGAAGTCGCCCGAGTTCGTGCACTTCTACCGCGTCACGCCGATCAGCGTCTGGCATGCCGCCGCGCTCGGCGAACGTGCCGAGGAGATCACCGACTACCTCACCGCCGCGTCGATGTATCCGGTGCCGCAGCAGGTGCTCGCCGACGTGCACGAGTGGCACGGTCGCTACGGCATGCTGCGCTTCGTGCCGACCGACCGTGCCGACACGTTGCGGATGGACAGCAGCGACGCGGTGGTGCTGCAGGGACTGCTCGAATCGAAGACGCTGCAGCCACTGGTCCACGGCGAGACCGCGGTCTACCGCGAGGACGAGGGCGGCTCGGTCGAGTTTCCCAGTGCCCACCGCGGCGTGATGAAGCACTGCCTGGTGAAGCTCGGCCATCCGGTGGTCGACGAGGCCGGCTACGCCCGCGGTGAGGCGCTCGAGGTCGCGCTCCGCGAGACCTCCGCGCTGGGCGGCGTGCCGTTCGCGCCGCGTGACTACCAGACCCGCGCGGTCGCGTCGTTCTGGCAGGACGGGGCGGCGACCGGCGGCTGTGGCGTGGTGGTGCTGCCCTGTGGTGCCGGCAAGACCGTGGTCGGTCTGGCGGCGATGGCGCAGGTCGGCGCGCGGACCCTGGTGCTGACCACCAACACCGTCGCGGTGCGGCAGTGGAAGCGCGAGCTCCTCGACAAGACCACGCTGACCGAGGATCAGGTCGGCGAGTACACCGGCGACCACAAGGACGTGCGGCCGGTGACGATCGCGACCTACCAGATCCTCACCTGGCGGCGCCGCAAGACCGACCCGTTCGTCCACTTCCCGCTGCTGGAGAACGCCGACTGGGGGCTGATCGTCTACGACGAGGTGCACCTGCTGCCGGCTCCGGTGTTCCGGGCCACCGCGGCGATCCAGGCGCGGCGGCGGCTTGGGCTGACCGCGACGCTGGTTCGCGAGGACGGCAAGGAGGGCGACGTGTTCTCGTTGATCGGGCCGAAGCGCTGCGAGGTGCCGTGGAAGGAACTCGAGCGCAAGGGCTTCCTGGCGGCGGCGCGCTGCTTCGAGTTGCGGGTGTCGCTGAACGACGTCCGTGCGGCGCAGTACGAGGCGGCCAGTGCCCGTTCGCGGGTCAAGCTCGCCGCCGAGAACGAGCGCAAGCTGTCGGTGGTCGCCGAACTGCTGCGGCGCCACGACGGTGACCGCGTGTTGGTGATCGGTCAGTTCCTCGACCAGCTGCGCACCCTGGCGAAGACCCTCGGCCTGGCGTTGATCACCGGCCGCACGCCGATGGACGAGCGGGAGAAACTGTTCAACGCGTTCCGGGAGGGGCGGCTCCGCCATCTCGCGGTCAGCAAGGTCGGCAACTTCGCGATCGACCTGCCGGACGCCAACGTGCTGATCCAGGTGTCGGGGACCTTCGGGAGTCGGCAGGAGGAGGCGCAGCGGTTGGGGCGGATCCTGCGGCCGAAGGGTGACCGCGGCGGCGAAGCGGTGTTCTACACCGTGGTCAGCGCCGACACGTGCGACGAGGAGTACGGCGCGCGCCGTCAGCTGTTCCTCGCCGAGCAGGGCTACGCCTACGAGATCGTCCATGCCGACGAACTCTGTGATCTGGATCCCGCGAGCCAGGGGGTGGTCGACGCATGAGTCCGTTCACTCTGCGCGCGCTGGTGCGCGATCTGTCCGAGCAGGAGGTGCGCAGCATCCGGGCGCGCTGGGCCGAGAGCCGCGAGGTCGCCGGCGGCGAGCAGCTGGCGCGGCCGCGGGTCGTCGCGCAGCTCGCCGACCAGATGGGCGACGAAGAGCGGGTGCAGACCCGGCTCAAGGAGTTGCCCGAGAAGCTGGCGGGACTGGTCGAGGGCCTCCTCGAAGCGCCCGACCACGCTGGCGATCTCCGCGGCATCCATCAGGCCCACGGCGAGGCGTTCCGCAGCCGCTACGAACTCGAGGCGTCGCTGGTGGCGCTGACCCGGGAGGGCTTCGTGTTCCCGGCGCGGCGTCGGGAGCAGGACGAGACCCGCTACGCGATCCCCGGCGAACTCGCGTCCTGCATCCGCGCGTTGCGCCGCCGGCAGCAGGTCGAGCTGCGCGGTACGCTGTCGCTGAAGGGCTTCCTGCACGCGCGCTACTACTCCGGCGAGCGGGCTGCCGGCGACGCTCCGACGGAGGATGGCGACGGTCTGAGCGCGCAGGCGCGAAGGGTCTACAAGATCTATCTGATGGAGAGTTCCATCAAGAGCCGCGTCCAGGGGCTACCGGATGGGGTGCGGCGGGTCTTCGAGCGGGTGCTGGGCACCTACGGCGGGATCATGCCGGTCACCGAACTCGGGCGCGTGGCGGGCGACGAGGACGTCGACGTCGACGTCGACCTGGTGAAGAAGTGCCTCGAGGACGCGATGCTCGGCACGGTCGCGCCGCTGCGGCTGGCGCGCTTCGGTCTGGAGCCGGTCGAGCGCGCGGTCGTGGTGTTCTACGAGATCGCGCTGGCCCGCCTGCAGACCTGGGGCGACGACCATGGCGAGCCGCAGATCGACGAGGCGATCAGTGCGGGCGTCGACCTGCTGACCAACGTCGGGCGGTTCCTGCGCGACGTCGCCAACACCAAGGTGCAGTTCACCGTCGAGGGCCAGCTCTACAAGGCCTCGGCGCGGCGCATCGTGAAGGGCTTCCTGCAGATGCCCGGCGGCTACATGCCGCCCGAGACCCAGGCCCGCTTCATCTACGCGTTCACGCGCTCGCGGCGGTTGATCGAGCGCAGCGGCGAGCGCGCGCTGCGGCTGTCGAGTGGCGGGCTCGACTTCGAGCACCACACGCTGCACGAGAAGCTCAACGCGCTGTTGGCGTTCTCGGTGGAGGAGCGCGCGCCGCAGGGCGAGCACTTCCACCAGGTGCGGCTCCGGCGGATCCTGCTGCGGCTGTTGCGCCGGCTCGAGCCGGAGCAGTGGTACGAGGCGTTGTTCGTGCCGTTCCTGGCCCGCAACGGCTACCTCGGCAAGCTCGATGAGCTGCGCGTCGAGGAGTTCTTCGCGGCGCGGTTCAAGGGTGGCGGCTACGTGCCGACCGAGACCGTGCAGCAGATCTGCCTGCACCTGCTCGACTTCGTGAAGCGGCGGCTCTACCCGCTCGGCCTCGTGGACCTCGGGCTGCGCGAGGGCCGGCCGGTGGCGATCCGGCTGTCGCGGCTCGGCGCCGAGCTGCTCGGCGCGGTCGACGCCAACGAGGTCGGTGGTCATCGCTCGAGCGTGGTCGTGAACCCCGACTTCGAGCTGATCCTGTTCCCGGGCGAGGACGAGCACGAGGCGGTGCACGCCCTCGACCAGTTCTGCGAGCGGCTGAAGACCGACCACATCCACCACTTCCGGATCTCGCGGCAGAGCGTCCAGTCGGCGCTGCACGAGGGCGTCGCCCTGAGCCACATCATCCAGGAGTTGTCCGACCGCAGCCGCGCGCCGCTGCCGCAGAACGTGGTGTTCAGCCTGGAGGACTGGGGCGACCAGGCCGGGGTCCTGGTCCTCGACGAGGACATGGTGCTCACCGGCCGCCGCGCCGAAGTGGTCGAGCGCTTCGCTTCGCATCCCCGGCTCGCCGAGCAGGTCACCGGGCGGAAGGGCGACTGTGCGCTGCGCCTCGACCCGGACGTGCGGTTCGACGAGCTCCGCGATCTGGCCCGCGACCTCGGCTTCCTGATCGAGCGTCGGTCCGAGCCGGACGGCGACGAGAGGGACGGACGGTGAGTCGCGGAACGGATCCGAGGTCGCGACTCCGCACCGCGCTGCGGCTGGTGATGGTCAGCGACGGGTGCGGCGACGTGAAGCGGCTGTTGGTCGCGGCGCGCGCGGCGGTCGGTGCCGGGGTGCGCGCGGTGCACGTTCGCGAATCGAGGCTCGGTGCGCGGGAGTTGGCGGCGGTGTGTCTGCGACTGCGGGCCCTGCTCGATCCGCTCGGCGGTCTGGTGGTGGTCGGCGATCGGGTCGACGTCGCGATGACCGGAGCTGCTCATGGGGTACAGCTCGGACACCGCAGTCTGGAACCGGCGGCGGTTCGAGCCTTCGCGGAGAAGGACCTGCTGATCGGTTGCTCGACCCACGATGCCGCCGAGATCGCAACCGCGGTCGAAGGCGGCGCCGACTTCGTGACCCTCGCTCCGGTGTTTCCCAGCGCCAGCAAGCCCGGCCATCCGGGCCTCGGTCTGGCGGCGGCACGAACTCTGACCGCGGCCTGCCCGCTGCCGGTGGTCTGGCTCGGCGGGTTCGACGCGGCGCGGATCGCGGCCTGCGTCGACGAGCCGGCTGCCGGCTTCGCCGCGCTGGGTGCCTTCGGGGAACCGAGCGGGGCGCAGGCTCTGGTGTCCGCTCTCCGCGTCGCGGAGGTCCGGCGATGAGCGTGCGCACCTTGCAGTGGGCCGGCCGCATCCGTCGTGCGATGCTGCCGCTGGCGATCGTGCTGGGCGTGCTGCTGTGGTGGAACTACGGCACGCTGACGGTGCCGCGTGGCATGGACTCGATGCCTGACTATCCGCCGGGCACGCTCTGCATCATCGCCAAGGAGCCGGGCAACCTCGCGGTCGGGCAGGTGGTGTTCGTCGACCTCGGTGGCGGCACGGTGCTCACCCGCATCACCGCGCTCGACGAGGAGACCGTCACCGTGCGCCACGACGCCGACGACTCGGCTCTCCCCGACAGTGACGAGGTCGGTCCCCTGCCGCGTAGCGCGGTACGGGCGCTGCTGCTCACGGCGTTCCGGAGCGACGGCTGATGGGGGCGGGTGGCGGCCGGCGGGTGCCGTGGACCGGTGGGGTGCGTCGGGAGCGGGCCTTCACCGACTGGCTCGGGAGGATGCACCGCCAGGGGCCTGGTGTGTTGGTCGGCATCGGCGACGACGCAGCGGTGCTCGCCGCAGGCAACGAGCCTTGGGTGGTGGCCTGCGACCCGGTGATCGAGGGCGTGCACTTCGATCCCGACACCGCGCCCCGGTGGATCGCGCACAAGGCCGTGCACCGCAACCTGTCGGACCTCGCGGCGATGGGGGCCCGGCCGCGCTACCTGGTCGCGTCGCTGCTGCTGCCCACCGGCACGCCGGTGCGCAGGCGCAACGCGCTGTCGGCGGGACTCGAACGGGCTGCGCAGGAGGCGGGCTGCTCGGTGGTGGGGGGCGACGTCGCGTCGACCCCCGGGCCACTGACCCTGACGGTCACCGCACTCGGTTCCCTGCCCGGGCGGGCGCTGCGGCGGGACGCGGCGCAGGTCGGCGACTCGATCCACGTGACCGGTCCCCTCGGCGGCTCGCGGGCCGGGCGGCACCTGCGGTTCCGGGCCCGCGTCGAGGCGGGGCTGTGGCTCGCGCAGCAGGAGGGTGTGGGCGCGGTGATGGACGTCAGTGATGGACTGGCGATCGATCTGCAGACTCTTTGCGTGGCGTCGGGCGTGGCCGGCGCGGTGCTCGATGCGGAGCGGATTCCCATGCACCGGGACGCCCACCGCGCGGCGGCGCGGGGTTCGGGTCGGTCCGTGCTCGACCACGCACTCGGCGACGGCGAGGACCACGAGCTGCTGTTCACCGTGCGGCCCGGGGCGGAGCTGGGGTGGAGTGACGGCCTACTCGACCGTGGCGCGGCGGTTCCGATCGGAGCCGTGAGCGACCGACCCGGTCTCCGAATGCGTGACCGGACCGGTGGGGAGCAGCCGCTCCGCGATCAGCTCGGGTTCCAACACCAGGTGTGACGGAGCGAGTGGCACTTGACCTGCGGCCGCCGCGGCACGACGCAGGTCGTGCACCATCGCAGCTCGCAGCTCCGCGCGGAGTTCCGCACCCTCGGAGCGCAGCAGCGCGGCTGGATGGTGGGTGGCCAGGGTGACCGGCGCGTAGCGGCTGGATCGCGCCACGCCGCGTTGCTCGAGCAGGCGGAACGACGGTCCGAAGGTCGCTTGCGCGGCCGTGCTGCCGAGGCAGACCAGGACCGCTGGGCGGACCAGCGCCAGCTCGGCGTCGAGCCACGGTTGGCACTGGCTGACGATGCGGTGGCGCGGGCGGGCGTGCAGCCGGCGCTTGCCGTGCGGCGTGACCTCGACGCGGTGGGCGAAGTGCTTCACCGCGTTGGTCACGTAGAGGGCGCTGCGTTCGAGGCCCGCTGCGCGCAGGACCTCGTCGAGGAGCTGGCCGGCGGGACCGACGAACGGCCGGCCGGCGCGCTCCTCCTGGTCGCCGGGTTGCTCGCCGAGCAGGACGATGCGGGCATCGACCGGACCTTCGCCGAGTACCGGTCGGGTGCCGTCGGTGCACAGCTCACAGCCTCGGCAGCCGGGCAGGGCGGCGCGCAGCGTGTCGAGGTCGTGCGGGGCGGCCGGCACGAACGGCGCCGCGGACTCGGCCACCGACCCCGCGCGATCGGGCATCTCCTGGAGGCGGCGCGGCACGTCGGCCAAGAGGCCTGGGATCGCGCGCGTCTCCGGCAGGGTCGGCCAGTGGTGCTTCGGCATCTCGGCGACCATCGCCGCGAGCTCGACCCGCGCCGGGTTGAAGATCGCGCCGTAGTAGGCGACCCAGAGGTCTTCGGTCTGCTCGCCGCTCGACGCACCGCCTTCTCGGGCGCCGCGAAGGTCGCCAGATCGGGGGCGAGGACGTCGTCGGGATGGAGTGCTGGGGAGGTGGCGTCGGAATGCGTCGACTCGCTGCGACGCGCCATCCGCCAGACCAGTCGGTAGAGCAGGTCCCAGACCTCCGGATCGGCGTGGCAGGCGACGGTCGGGATCCGGCGGGCGAAGGACGCGGGCAGCCGCAGCCTCGGCGGGAGGTTCTGGGGTGCGGTGCCCGGTGCGTCGAGGGCGTCGAACGGACCGGGCGCCTCGCGGTCGATGCGGGTCGGGTCGATCCATTCGACCTGGCCGGGGGCGACGCCCTGGTGCAGGAGCGCGCGTGCGTGCTCGCGCCAGTGCTCGAGACTGCCGTCGAGGACCACGGTGGTTGGGCGATTCACAGCTCTCCGGCCCGCGAAGTGCCTGCCGCTTCGAACTGCATCAGCTGGCGCGGCATCGCCCTGACCGTGGTGTCGAGGTCTTGGCCGTGGGCATCGGACCGTTCGAGCAGTCGCGTCTGCTGCCAGCCGTCGGCCGTGACGACGAACGGCAGGATCCGCTTCAGCGGGGCACGCAGCCTCGCGGAGCAGCGGCGGGGCGGTCGCGGGCAGGTCCTGGTGACCGCGCGGGATCGGGCTGTAGGCGGTGTAGTAGACGCGGCGCAGCGCGTGCCGGGTGTAGAGCGCGGTGCGGCGGCGCGGGCGGCGGGCGACCTGGTCGGCGCGCGGCGCGCGTCCTTGGCGGCGCGGATCGCGGTGTGCAGCGTGCGCATCGAGTCCTCGGCCGCGGCGATGGTCCGCTCGGGGGCGAGGCGGTCGAGATCCTGCTGGCTCGGCGGCTCGATGTTGGCGCTCAACCGGTCGGCCCAACGCCCGGCGCGCTGCAGGGCCTCCGCCGACGCGCCGACCACGCCCTTCAGGTGGATGTAGCCGAAGAAGCGCTGCTCCTCGCGGCGCTTGCGCGCCACCTCGGTGAGGCGATCCATCGTGGAGTCCGCGTCGCCGGCGACGCCCGAGGACCGGAACCGGCCCTCGATGTAGTTGCGCGTGAAGACCAAGGAAGCACGCCGAAATCGATCGTGAGCCGAACGACCTCGTCGACCGTGAAGGCCGCGCGCGGCACGTCGTTGCCGATCCGGTTGACGCAGTAGCGGCAGTCGTGGATGCAGGCGTTGGTCAGCAGGATCTTCAGCAGCGACACGCAGCGGCCGTCGGGCGTGTAGCTGTGGCAGATCCCCATGCCGGTGGCGTTGCCGAGGCCGCGTCCTCCGTTGGAGCGCTTCGCGCCGCTGCTCGCGCAGGCGGCGTCGTACTTGGCGGCGTCGGCGAGGATGCGCAGCTCGTCGCTCAGGTCCACGGGCGGGAGCCTGTCGAACAAAACCCGAACCTGTCCAGGGTCTCGATCCGGCTGGCGCGATGCGTTAGTCCCGCCGTCGTGCAGCCGAGCCTCGACCTGACGATCCCGCTCGCCGATCCCGCCGCCACCGAGCGGCTCGGGGAGCTCCTCGGCACCGGCCTGCAGATCGGCCAGATGCTGGCGCTGGTCGGCGAGCTGGGGGCGGGCAAGACCTGCCTCGCGCGCGGCGTGGCGCGGGGGCTCGCCGTCGACGAGCCCGACGAGGTCTCGAGCCCGACCTACCTGCTGGTGATCGAGCACGCCGGGCCGAAGCCGATGGTCCACATCGACGCCTACCTGCCGGCCAAGACCCGCGGGTTCCTGCTGGACGGCGGGATCGACTACCTCGAGGAGTGCGGCGGGGTGGCGGTGGTGGAGTGGGCCGACCGGATCCGCGACCTCTGGCCGCCGGAGACCCTGGAAGTGCAGCTCGCGGCCGACGAGGCGGGGGGGCGGGTCGCGCGGCTGAGGGGGCCGGAGGTGTTCGGCTGGGTGCGGGAGGCGCTGCAGGACGGCGGGATCTAGTGGTCCGATTCACCCATCTGGGGCAGTATCCGCGGATCCTGACGCCGCGGGCTTCGTTGGACCATCCTCGGCGTGTCCACCAACACGCCTGCGGTGGTCCGCCTCGCCCACAACGCCAGTCTCTCGCGGATCACATGCCCCATCTGCATGAATCACACCATTAGAGGGGGGCTGCTCCAGATGCCGATCCTGAGGTGAGGTCTATGGAACGGTGGAGGGCGGCCCGTCGGGGCTTTCCGCTGAACCCGCCCTGCCGCATCCTCGTTCCCTGCACCACCATGCGCCTACGCCCCGGAACCGCGGACCCCGACCCCGAGACGGGCGACGACCTGCTCGTCCGCTACCGCGACGGCGACGCGGAGGCCTTCGACCGGATCGTCGCCGAGTTCCAGCCGCGGTTGGTGCAGTTCTTCCATCGCCTCTGCTGGGACGTCGGCCGCGCCGAGGACCTGACCCAGACGCTGTTCATGAAGCTGCTGCGCGGGGCGCAGCGCTACCGGCCCGAGGGCAAGCTCGCGACCTACGTGTTCCGGGTCGCCACCAACCTCTGGATCGACCACTACCGGGCCAACGGGCCCAAGCGCCGGCTGTTCTCCCTCGACCAGGCGGTGTCGAACGGCTTCGAGCCGACCACCGTCCATGCGGCGCGCTCACCGGACGCGATGAGCCCGGTCGACGCCGCGGAGCAACGTGAGGAGCGCGCGCGGCTGCGCAGCGCCCTCGAGCAGCTCACCGAGCCCCACCGACTGGTGTTCGAGCTCGCGGTCTACCAGGAGCTGCCCTACCTCGAGGTCGGGAAGATCCTCGATATCCCGGTCGGGACGGTGAAGTCTCGCATGCACAACTCGGTGAAGGCGCTGAAGGAGCTGCTCGCGGAGGAGGCCGGACAGCGTGAGGCGACCTTTCGCGGAGGATCCGTCGGAAGTAACTCGGCGGGACGGCTCTCGGCGGGAGGGGCGGCGGGATGATCGGTAATCGTTGGTACGGTGAGGGAGGCGGCGACCGTCCGCGTCGGGTCGAAGGGGGTCGCATCGCGGCGACTCCGTTGATCGATGGGGACCAGGTCGACCTCACCGCCTTCGCCTGTGGCGAGGGGGATGCTGCGGAGCGCGAGTCGGTCCGGTCGGCGATCGCGGGGGATCTGGAACTCGCGGCCGAGTTCGCCGAGACCCTCGACGTGTTGGCGACCGCACGGGAACTCGCGGACACCGTCGCGCAGCAGGCCTCCTGTGTGCCGTCTGCGGATGCCTCCCGTGGTCCGTCTCCGGGTGTTTCAGGCGTGCCGTCCACTCGGGTGCGGTGGCTCGACAAGCACCGAGGCGTCGCGTTGGCGGTGGCGGCGCGGCGGCGGCTGGCGTTGCGCGGCGTGTCGTTCGGTGCCGGTGGCCGGCGGGCCCTCTGGGCTGCCCGGGCCAGCGTCGCACTGCGGGTCGCTGCGGTGGCGCTGGTCTGGTTCGGGATCAGCTGGGCTGTCTTCGGAGAAGGTCTCGGTGTGCTGTTCGGTCGCCCGACCGGGGCCTCCGCAGAACAGCCGGCTGGCTTCGGTCGCTGGAGTGCGGGGGCGTCGTTCGCCGCCGCCGGCGGAGGTGGGCAGGGTGATCGTGCGCTGGGTGATCTGCTGCGACCCGACATCCTGCCGGTCGACGATCCGCGGTTCGCGGCCGCGTACCGCGAGCTGGCCGACCGCCCGATCACCTTCGAGGGGCCGATCGATTCGCCGGTCGGGACGTCACCGTCGCTGTTCCGCGGCTGGGTGCAGGCCGAGAACCTGCTCGCCCAGCTGCGCCGTGAGTCGATGGTGCGGTTCTCTGCGGTCGAGCGAGCGCGCGTGCGTGCCGCCACCGGACTCGCGGACCTGGACGACCGCTGTGCGGCGTTGGCCGACGAGGTCGCGGCTCGACTCGAGGTGGCGCTCGACGCCGGGAATCCTCCGCAGGGTGACCGGCCATTCGGGGACATCCTGTACGGCGTGCGGGGCCTGTTGGCCGCCGGGTCCACGCGGCACGTCGGTCCGCACAGCGAGGTGGTGCGGCGTGGAGCCGAGGTGCTGACCGCTGCGGTCGAGGCGGCGTTCGGGCCGGGGACTTCTTCGGAGCGGTTCGTCCGGCCGGTCACGGTCGGTGAGGCTTCCTCCGCGTTGGCCGCGTTGGCGGAGTTGGCGGTGGTCGACGGCGAGGAGGTCGGTGGCTTCGTCGCTGCGCGCAGCGAGGAACTCTGCCGACAGGTCCTCACCCCGCGCGAGGACGGCGGTCGGCCCGCGCTGCTGCACTGGAACACCGAGGGGGAGGCCCTCGCGGATGCCGGCCGGCTGTTGCGTCTGGCACCTGCCTACGGGGCCCATGCGGGTCTCGCGTTCCGGGCCCGGATGATGATCGCCGCCCATCTGGGCGAGCGGATCGAGCGCGCGGCCGGCAGCGAACGTCCGGAGCTGTTGGCATCGCAGCTCTACGGCTTCGGCGACCTCGTCGACCGTGCGGCGGCCGACCACCGAATGTCGGTGTGGCGCCTGCGCCACCTGACCGCAGATTACGTGGTGGTGCACCAGTTCGCCTGGAGCCGCTATCCAGTGCGGTCGGGGTGGGCGGGCCTGCAGGCCGAACTCCGCCTGCTGGCGGGTCTGCCGACCCCGGATTCGTGTGCGCAGGCCGGAGCCCTGCTGCTCACGCTGTGCACCAACGTGGCCGCGCCGGGCATCCTCGACGTGGTGGCCGCGCGCGAGCACGGCTGAGGCTCGCGATTGCCTTCGGCGGGGGCATGCCGGAACATGCTGGCGGATGCACGCTTCGCCCCCACGGATCGTCCAGCGGCGCGCCGCGAACCACCCGCTCTGCGGGTTGGTCCTTGCCGTTCTGACCGCGACCGCCCTGCCGTCCCAGGAGGGTGAGACCGGGCCCGGTCGTCCGGAGGCCGGCGGAACGCAGTCCGGCCGCCGGGACGGGAACCCCCAAGACCCCGACGCCCAGGATCGTCCCAGCGCGATCCGTCGCGAGGGTGAGGCCCCGCAGGATCCCGACGGAACTCGGGGGGTGCAGGGCGAGACACCCCGCGAGGCGATCGCCATCCCCTCGGACGTGGGAGGCGGCGAGCGGGTGTTCGAGCTGACGCTGTACGACGCGCTGCGTCTCGGCCGTCTCAACAACCTGTCGTTGAAGGCCGCGGCTCTGACGCCGCTGCAGCTTCGCGAGGACCTGCGGGTCGACGAGGCGTTCTTCGAGCCCGAGCTGTTCGGCTCGGCCAACATCGGCCGGTCGCAGGATCCGCCGCGGAACATCTTCCAGCCGGCGATCACCCGCGAGACCATCAACGGCAACATCGGGATGCGGCAGCGCCTGGTCACCGGCGGTCTCTACGAGCTCACGTTCACGCCGCTACGCGTGAAGCAGCAGACCAACACGCCGGGCTTCCCCTCGCAGCTCTACACCATGGAGGCGCAGGCGCAGCTCACCCAGCCGCTGCTCCGCGGCGCGTGGACCGAGTCGACCCTGAGCGAGGTGCGCCGCTCGGAAGCGGCGTTGGAGGCCGGCAACGCGCGGCTGGAGCGCACCGTGCAGGACACCCTGATCCAGATCGTCGAGGCCTACTGGGAGCTGGTGTTCTCGCGCGAGGACTACCGTGTGACCTACCAGGCCCTGGAGTTGGCGCGCGAGCAGCTGCGTATCACCAGCGAGCGGATCCGGGTCCGCGAACTCGCCGAACGCGACCGGGTGTTCGACGAGGCCCAGGTGGCGCTGCGCCGCGAAGAGCTGATCCGGGCAGAGAACGAGATCCGAAGGCGTGAGGACGCGCTGCGACAGCAGCTGTTCGACGACTCCGACGGCCTCCTGTGGAATCGCAACCTGCGGCCGGTGTCGGCGATCGAGGGCAACTTCGCGGTGCCGAAGCTGGATTGGCGCGAGGCCGCGCGTTCGGCGCTGCAGCTGCGGCCGGATCTCCGGGCACTCCGCGCGGACGTGCGCCGTGCCGAGGTCGCCTACGAGCGGGCGTGGCGCGACGTGCTGCCCCAGCTCGACCTCGTGGGCAGCTATTCCACCGACGGTGCGCAGGCCAGCTCCAACAAGACCTGGGAAGACGTGACGAGTCTCGAGTTCCCCGACTGGAGTGTCGGCCTGACGCTGTCCGTCCCGATCGGCAACAACGCGGCCCGGGGTGCGCGCGACGCGGCGGCCTTCGCTTTGGAGCAGAGTCGGCGCCAGCTCTACGCCGCCGAGCTCGACGTGACGCGCGAGGTCCGCGACGCGCTCCGCGACCTGGGCACCTTGGCCGAGAGCGTCCTCGCCGCCAGCGAGTCGGTCCGACTGTCCGAGACCCAGCTCGATACCGAGCGCGAGCGGCTTCGGGTGGGGCGCGGCACCATCTTCGAAGTCCAGCAGCGCAACCAGGAGCTGCTCGACGCCCGCCAGCGCCTGCTCCGCAACCAGCTCGACTACCGCATCGGCGAGTCCCGGCTGCTGCACGTCCAGGGCATCCTGCAGGCGCCGGGTTGGGGTGAACGGGCGGATGCGGGCGCCCCCCGCTGATGCGCGCCGTGGTCGGTTCCCGGACTCGGTCCCGACTGGCCGGTGACCCTGCGTCTCGGGCCGGCTAACCTGCCCCGATGCATACGCGAGAGTGGCTGACGGCGACCATTCTGGCCGTCCTGCTGGCGGCCTGTGACGGGCGGAACGCCGCCTCGGCCGGCGCTACGGGTGCGGGCGAGGCCAGCGTCCGCAACGCCGATGAGACAGGGTCCTCGAGCGCCGTCGCGGCCCAGGATCCGGACGTTGCCGGGGAGACGCAGGAAGCCGGGGAGATCCAGGGTCCGGTCGCCGCGCGGTCTCCCCGCGACATCTACGGCTTCGACACCTGGGTCGACGGCCTGCCGGACGCGCCCGGCTCGCCGCACATCTCGCCGCGCCGCGCGGGCATGGTCTACGACCGGACCCGCAGTCAGGCGATCGAGTCGGTCGCGCGCCACCTGCAGGGCAACTGCTCGCGGGACGCATGGCTGTTCGCGAAGGACTTCTTCTCGCGGGTTCACGAGCCGGAGGATCTCGACATCCTGATCCGGATCCTCGACGAGGCACTCCAGACCCCGCACATGTCGGACCTTGCCGAGAACTGCCTCGAAGCGCTCGGCCGGAGCCAGCAGGCCTATTGCGCGCCGGCGCTGCTCCGTGGTCTGGAGCACGCCAAGATGTCGGTGCGCATCAAGGCCATGCAGTCGCTGGTGCAGGCTGGAGACGCGGCTTCGGTGCGGGAGGCGTGGCGCTATTTCTCGGTGGTGGATGGCAAGGGCATGGAGGGTTGGCTGCAAGCCGCCGTTCGGCACCTCCCCGGAGACGAGCTGGCGCGGACCCTTCGTGGATTGCTTGCCGACCCGCGGATGGAGCCTCTGCATCGGATGGTCGTGGAGCACGCGATCCAAGTCGATCCCGCGGTGGCGGTGCAGGTGTTCAGCGACTTCGTCGGCCGCGAACCCGCTGGACTGCGTGGCCTGCTCGCTGTCCTTCGTCACCGCTCCGGCGACGCGGGGGGCTCCGCCATGCTGCTCGATATGCTGCGCGACGAGGCGCCGCAGGTGCGGCATCAGGCGATCAGCGCGCTGGCGACGGGTGGTGCCGAGGACTTCCTCGACGAGCTGCTGGCGGCCACCACCGATCCGGACCCGGATGTCCGCTTGGCAGTGATTGCCGCGCTGAGCACGATCCAGGGTGAGTCGGTGGATCTCGCGCTCGATGGCCTGACGTTGGACGAGTTCGTCGACGTGCGGCGCGCTGCGCTCGGGGTCCTGGTGCAGCGCGGTTTCTCGGCGCCGCTCGAGGATCTGGTCGAGACCGTCCGGCGGGCGACGGGCACCCGGTTGCAGGCAGCCATGGAGGACCTGGTCGGTTCGCGTTACCCGGGTGCCGTTCCGGTGTTGGCCGAACGGATGCGCGGTCTGAACGGCGAGGATCGCGAACGCATGCTGCGTGCGATCGGCCTGACCACCACTGCCGAGGCCTTCGTGGTACTGCGCGACGAGTTCGTGCGCGACGAGCCCGGCGCGGAGGAGCACCTGGAGATCATCGCGCTGACGATGGCCAACTGTCGCGGTGCCGAGTTCGCGATGCTCGAACTGCTGGACGAACTTCCGGCCGACGACTACGTCCGTCGCGCCAGGCTGATGAAGACCCTGGGCAACGTCGCCGCGGACCGAACCGATCCCGAGATCAAGGCGGCGATCTACGCCCGCCTGCGCGAGGTGGTCGCCGACCAGGAGGCGGCGCCGCAGATGCGGCTCCTGGCGCTCGAGTATGCGCGGCGCGGCCTGGGCCCGGAGCACGTGAGCTGGCTCAAGACGGTGAGCCGCGCCGGCGGACGTCCGATGCGTGACGCGCTCTCGGACCAGCTGTTCGAGTTCTTCTGACCGCGCCGCGCCGGGTCGGTAGCGAGATCGAGGCTACGGACCCGGTTCAGGTCGCTGCGGCCCGCCGAGGTCAGCGCCGATGCGGCGGGCGGTCGGGGTGGAGGACGATCCAGCGTTCGTCCTTCGCCGAGCCGGGTACGGCCGCACGGTAGGCGCCGCGGGACTCGGCCTCCGTGCTGTCTCCGCGCGGTACGCCGCTTCCGCCCCGCGGCGGGTTCTCACCTAGGCCGGCATACTCCGCGCCCAGGTTGCGGGTGTATGCGATCGCGCCGAGTTCGGGAGCCATGAAGACCGTGCGACCCGGCGGAAGCAGGGTGCGGGGCCAGCCGTAGACCTCGAGGGGGCGACGGCGCAGCGGGTCCCAGTCGTCCGGCCGCCGTACTGGCTCGGGTTGCCGGGCGATGCGGAACAGGTAGTGCTTGTTGCCGAAGGTCGGCAGTGGCTGGCCGAGGATCGGTTCGGGCAGGTCGCCGTCGGGCTGGCCGAGAGCCGCACAGCGGCGGCGAAGTTCGGCGGCGAGACTCTGGGCGACGGCGTCGGGGTCGGAGAGGTCGAGCGGCACGTGCAGCACGGCGACGTCGAGGAGGGTCTCGGTTACCTGGAAGGCACGGTCCTCGACCCGAGCGACCCGTTGCGCGGTCCACGACGGCAGGAGGAAGGTCGCGCCAAGGGTGGCAAGTCCGACTACGACCAGGGTGTTGGCGACGTTGGGAAGGCGCACGGCGAGATGGTAGGTGAACCACCCGAAGTGTAGCGGGTGGGGGCGGCCGGTCCGCGGTCTAGACTGAGGGGCTCGGGTTCCGCCATGTACAACCTTCCCGAAGGCCGACCGAAGCTGCGCTTTCCTCCGCAGCTCCTGCAGCTCGCCGCTCGACTGGACGAACGTGCCGGCACGTCGCTGTACGCGGTCGGCGGAACCGTGCGCGACGCACTCCTCGGAGTTCCGGTCGACGACTGGGACCTGGCGACTGCCGCGTCTCCCGAGCTGGTGGCTGCATCGTTCGCCCAGGTCGCGGCCGATGCTCCGGTCGTCGAGGAGGATCATTCGCTCGGCACGGTCGGCCGGCGGATCGAGGGCATCGACGCGGTGGTCTCGACGTTCCGGGTCGAGTCCGATTACGGTCCGGATCGGCGGCCGCGCTCGCTCCGCTTCGTGGGGACCCCGGAGCAAGACGCCGCGCGTCGCGACTTCACCTGCAATGCGATCTACCTGCCGGTTCTCCCCGCAGGTGGTGGCTTGATCGACCCGGTGGGTGGGATCGAGGACCTTCGTCGCCGAGAGTTGAGGGTGGTCGGAGAACCATGCTCGCGTCTGCGCGAGGACCCGGTGCGGATCCTGCGCGCTGCGCGGTTCGTTGCGCGGTTCGGCTTCACGAGGTCGGACGCGACCGAGGTGGCGCTGCGGGCTGCCGGGCCGTCGGTCGCCGGACTCTCGTCGTACCGGCTGCGGACCGAACTCGAGCTGCTGTTCGCTGGGGCGAGCCCGCAGCGTGGTCTGGACGTGCTCGCGGCGGCCGAGGTCCTGTCGGCTGCGTTGCCCGAGGCGGTGCAGGGAGTGTCCGGTCGCGCATCGACCGGGTTGAGGCCGGGCGTCGAACTGGTCGGCGGTCTGCTGCCGGAGGTCGCCTGGGCCTTGTGGATCCACGGTGGTCCGCCCGTGGCTGCGGTGAGCGACGTCCCCGAAGACCGGCCGGCGCCGGCACGTCTCGACGGTCTGCTCGATCGATTGGACTGTGGTCGGGTGGTGCGCGAGCGGGCGCGGGGTGTCCTGGCCGTACTCGACGCGCTGGCGCGCGCCGGTGACCCGGCGGACGTCGACGTTCCAGGGCAGGTGTTCGCACATTGGCCGGCCCTGTCCGGGATCGTCGAGCCACTCACCGCGGGGCTCGGCTCGCGGTGGGCGGCTCGCTGGCAACGCTGGGCGGAGCACTGCGCCGCGGCTGTGGCGCGCGACCGGGCGATCGACGCGTTGCTCGGCGGAGCCGACCTGCTGGCGCTCGGGGTGCCGCCGGGTCCCGATCTGGGACGGCTGCTGCGGAGAGTGCGCGATCGGCTGCGGGACGAAGGCATCACGAGCCGTGACACCGCACTGCGGATCGCCGGGAGCGAGGTTGGGCGCGACCTGCAGGAGTGAATCGACTCGAGTCGAGCGACTGGACCGGTTCGAAGGTCAAGCCCGAGCGGTCGGGGGTCGATAGGAGGGGGGAATGCAAGTCGCGACGGGGCGTCGGCAGCGACGTCCCCAAGGCCCGACCACGGCCAGGCGGATACCGATGAACAGCGCAGACTCCGACCGATTCGAGAACTTCCGGCGCGAGCGCAAGCGCCGTCGCGCCGACGCGGGGCCGCTCCGTCCGATGGGCAAGAACGAGGCGGTGCTGCGGCAGATCGAGGAGGCCGAGCAGCGCGAGGTCCGCAACCAGCGACTGACCCGCGAGGTGAAGGACTTCTTCGAGGAGGCGACCAGGACCGCGGCATCGATCGTGTCGCAGGTCGCGCAGTCGGCCGAACAGGAGCAGCAGGTCGCGGTCACCCGCGAGATGTCCGAGTTCCTGACCGCGACGATCCAGCGAGCGCAGATGTTCGTCCAGATGATGCAGTTCTCGGCCAATGCCGGGATCGCGCAGCAGGACCTCGAGGCGAACCTGCACAACCTGGTCGGCGAACGCCTTGACGCGTTCCGGTGGGAGGGCAACTCGGAGGTTTCCGATCCGCACATCGGGCTGGATCCGTTCAAGGTCGCCGACGGCGGTCCACAGGGGGCAGCGCCACCGACCCAGCCGCGGGCGTTCCACCCGGGCATGGACTCCGTCGAGGAGATCGATCTACCACCGGAGGAGGACGAGCACCTCGCGGCCGAGTTCGCCTCCGGGGAGGACGATGCCTTCGGTGCCGACGTCCAGCACAGCGCGCTGGAAAGCTGGTTCGCCGGTCTCGCGGCAGACCACCAGCGCCTCAAGGAGGTCCTGAAGGTGCTGGTGCACTATCAGGCCATGAGCAGAGACGTGGCGCGCGCGATCTGGAGCGAGGTCCGGAGCTGAGCGCGAAGCGCTTCAGGTGAGCGCGATGCGGCGCGAGATCATCCGCGCCGGCAGGATCGCTGCGGCGATCCCCACCGCCTCCCAAGGCCTGCCGGAGCCGAGGCAGACCAGCGAGGTGAACACCATCGTGCCGAGCAGCAACCAGGTCATCGACCTGCGGATCGCCGCCTGATCCCACTGTTCACCCTGACGCCGCACCCGGCTCCCGAACCACAGCGCCAGCGCGATGCCGATCCAAGCTGCTGGCGTGCGCTCTGGCAGCGTGAGCAGTCCGAGGGAGACCACCAGCGGGGGCACGGACTGGACGCCGACCACCGCGCGGGCGCGCACCGTCGGATCGTCTTCGAAGCCGCCGAGCAGGGTGACAGCGACGATGTACAGGCCGTAGCCGAGCGCGATGGCAAGAGCCGCGCGATCCTCGGGAAAGCCGCCCCCCGTCGCGACGACCGCGCCGGCGAGCAGGTTACCGGCGCGGAGGGTGCCCATCGTCAGGGCCGCGAGCCACAGCCGCTTCTTGAGCAGGTAGTCGTAGGCCACCACCAGGGCGGCGAGGCCCGCGTACCAGCCGCGGTCTGGGGCCAGCAAGACGCCGCCGACGAGCAGCGTCGCGCCGAGCAGCAGGGCGACCGATGCCGGGATCTGGCCCGACGGGATCGGCCGCTCGGGACGCTGACGAGCGTCTTCGGTGCGGTCGGCGTGGTCGTTGAGGACCATGCCGGCGGCGTAGACGCAGACGCTCGCGATGGCCGCGCGAGCCAGATCACCGCTCCAGGCGGCGCTGACGAGGCAGAGCCCAGCGACCACGTCCGCGGCCGGCGAGAACAGCGTGCCGACACGGACCAGGCGCAGGTAGGGAAGCAACATGCCGTCGGAGTCGATCTGCGTGGCGGCTCAGAGGATCCGCAGGATGTCGTTGTAGGTGACGAACACCATCAGCGCGACGACGAACACCAGGCCGAGGATCTGGCTGTAGTTCACCACCTCTGCGCTGACCGGTGAGCCCTTGATCCGTTCGATCAGCAGGAACAGCAGGTGGCCGCCGTCGAGGACCGGGATCGGCAGCACGTTGATGAAGGCCAGGTTGATGCTGAGCAGCGCGAGGAAGTAGAAGAAGCGCGCCATGCCACCCTTGGCGGCGTCGTAGCTGACCCGCGAGATCGTCACGATGCCGCCCAGGTTCCGCGCCGAGACGTCGCCGGTGACGATCCGCTTCAGCGTGACATAGCTCTGCTTGATCAGGTCGACCGACGCCACGAAGCCGGCCTCCATCGCCCCGCCGAGCGAGTCGCGCTGGAACAGGTCCTGCTGGTAGGCGAGCTGGCGGTCGAATCCGAGGTCGACCAGTCGCTGCGGTTCGGGTGTGACCAGGATCTCCAACGTCGCGTCGCCGCGAGAGATCGAGAAGCGCATCGCGCGGTCGCCGGCGGCGTGCACCGCGGCGACCAGGCCGTCCCAGTCGTCGATGTCCTCACCATCGATCGACAGCACCTTGTCGCCGGGCAGGAATCCGGCGCGGGACGCGGGCGTGTCCGGCATCGGCACGATGCGGACCTCGCCTTCCAGGTAGCCGAGCGCGATGCCGTCGACGAGGACGCTGCGGGCATCGGCCAGGTCGGTGGTGAGCTGGAGTTCGCTGTCGTTGCGTCGAACCGTGACCTCGAGCGGACCGGAGGACTCCTCGAGTACCTCGTCGATCGGGCGGCCGCCGTAGGGTCTGCCGTCGATGCGCAACAGGCGGTCGCCGGCCCGCAGGCCGAGCGCATCGACCGCCGGGTTGGGTCGCACCGCTTGGACCACCAGCGGCGCCGACCGGACGCCCAGTCGGGGAGGGCCGTCGGCGCGGATCTCGGGCGTGTACCGGATCTCGGTGCGCTGGTCTGGGTCTTCACCGCGCCTGACGGTGAGGACGAGTTCGGCCGGATCGGAGGCCGTCTCCACCTCGCGCAGCAGCTCGTCGGCCGGCAGACCGACCGCTTCGACGCCGTCGATCGCCAGCAGCTCGTCGCCTTCGCGCAAGCCCGCTCCAGCCGCCGGCGATCCGGCATCGACCGGCCCGACCCGAAGTGGCTCGTCGGCGAATGCGCGCCGCGCGCCGAGGTCGTACAGGCCGGTCGAGTTGTCGTAGCGCGGTTGGATCCGCACGTCGAGCGACTGGCCGTCGCGCTCGAGTCGCAGTGGAACCGGCTCGCCCTGCCCGCCGGAGAGCGCGGTCTCGACGAGCAGGTTCTCGAAGCTGTACATCGGCTTGCCGTCCAGCTCGAGGACCCGGTCACCGGTACGAAGACCGGCCCGCCACGCGGTGCCGCCCGGTTCGACCGCGCCGATCACCGGTGCGTTGAACTCGACCCCGCCGTGGAAGATCAACGGGAACGCGACCATCGCGAACAGCAGGTTCATCAAGACCCCGCCCGAGAAGAACAGCGCCCGGGCTCCGAAGCCCTTGCTGTGCAGCCCGTCGGCCGGCGTCGCATGACCCGGGGGGGCGTGCTGGTCTTCGCCGGCGACCCGCACGTAGCCGCCCACCGGAACGATCGAGAGCCGGTAGTCGGTAGGACCGCGGCGGAAGCCCCAGATCCGTGGTCCGAAGCCGAGCGAGAACACCTCGACCCGCACGCGGGCCAGGCGCGCGGCGAGGTAGTGCCCCAGCTCGTGCACGAAGATCAGCAGCCCGATGCCGAGTGCCGTCTGGAGGATGAAGACCAGGCGTTCCATCTGGGAGTCGCGGGATTCGTTCCGTTGGGGCGAGTGCCGTCCCTGCGGCGCTCGGGATTCAGGGCTTGGGAGCCACGTCCGGCGTGCCGGCGGCGCGTCGGGCGGCATCGCGTGCTGCCCGATCCGCTGCGTAGACGTCGTCCAGACCGGTCAATCCGGGTGACGCGAGTTCGCGCACCAGGCGCCCGACGGTGGCGGTGATCGCCGGGAACTGCAGCCGACCGTCGAGGAACAGCTCGGTGCACACCTCGTCGGCGGCGTTCAGCACGGCGCCCGCGGTGCCGCCGATCCGTAGTGCCTCGTAGGCCAGCGGGATCGACGCGAAGCGCTCACGGTCGACGGGTTCGAAGGTGAGCTGCGCGAAGCGGACCGGATCGAACGGTTGGAAGCTGTCGAACGGCACCCGGTCCGGCCAGCCGAGGCAATAGAGGATCGGCACGCGCATGTCGGGGACGCCGAGCTGTGCCATGATCGACCCGTCCACGAACTCGACCATCGAGTGGATGATGCTCTGCGGGTGGACGATGACCTCGATCTTCTCGGGCGCGAGATCGAACAACCAACGGGCCTCGAGGACCTCGAAGGCCTTGTTCATCAGGGTCGCCGAGCCGACGGTGATCCGCGGACCCATGGTCCAGGTCGGGTGGTTCAGCGCCTCTGCGGGAGTGATCGAGTCGAAGGTCGCTGCGTCGCGGGTGCGGAACGGGCCGCCGGAGGCGGTCAGCCAGATCCGGCGGACGCGGTCCCGGTTCTCGCCGTTCAGGCACTGGAAGATCGCGCAGTGCTCGGAGTCGACCGGCAGCACCGTGGCACCGGTCTCGTGGGCGAGCCGCATCAGGTGCTCGCCGGCGACCACGAACGACTCCTTGTTGGCCAGCGCGAGGGTGCGGCCCTTGCGCAGGGTCCACTCCGAGGCCGGCAGGCCGGCAGCGCCAGTGATCGCGTTCAGGACCACATCGGGATCGGCGCGTTCGAGCGCCTCGAGGATGCCCTCGGCGCCGCCGAAGCGGGCGCACTCCGTCGAGGCGTCGAAGTCTTCCGCCGCGCCGCCGGCCAGACAGGCCGCCACCGGACGGTGGGCCCGGATCTGCTCGCCGAGCTTCGCCGCGGAGCGGTGGGCGGCGAGGAGGGTCACGTCGAAGCGGTCGGGATGGTCGGAGGCGATGCGCAGCGCGTTCTCGCCGACCGATCCCGTGCTTCCGAGCACGGCGATGCGGCGCGTCATGGGCAGGTCGCAGCCGATCGTGGACCGGGACCGGGTCTGGTCTCCGTGGGCTGCGGCCGGCAAGAATGGGCCTTGGACGGACCGGGCGCAACCGCGGACGCGCGGAGGTCGGTTCGTACGACACCGCCGATGGACTCGACCGCACCTTTTGACGACGTCGCCTTCTGCCAGCGCTGTGGGGCCGGCATGCAGGTCCGCGAGGCCTATGGGCAGCTGCGTCCGGTGTGTCCAGGGTGTGGGTTCGTCCATTTCCGGAGCTGTGCGAACGCCGCGGTCGCGGTGGTGGTCCACGCGCGCCGGCTGTTGCTGATCCGACGGGGCATCCGGCCGTTCAAGGGCGCCTGGGGTTTCCCTGGCGGGTTCCAGGAGTTCGGCGAGCCTCTGCACGCGACGGCTGCAAGGGAGGCGCGGGAGGAGGCGGGGGTCGACGTCGAAGTCGGGCGCGTCCTGTTCGTCGGCCTGACCCGCGACGATCCGCGCAAGACCGTCAACGTGGTGGTGTACCTGGCCCGGCCGCGCTCGGTGGAAGCGAACGTTGCCGTGGATGCGACGGCCGCGGATGATGCGACCGACGCGCGGTGGTTCGGGTTCGACGAGCTGCCGGACCAGATCGCGTTCGAGAACAATCAGATCGTGCTGCGTCGCCTGCTGCGTGCCTACCCGGACGGGGTGGTCGCCTGGTCGACGGAGCCGGGAGACCAGGATTGAGCGAGTCGACCACCACCTCAGGGCAGGAGCCGCGGCCGGATGGCCGGGAACCGGCGCGGACGGCGCCCTCCGCATACGCAGCCGCCGGTGTCGACATCGACGCCAAGTATGGGGCCGTCGAGAGTGCCCGGGCGGCGATCAAGGCGTCGCACGGGCCCGGTGTGCTCGGCGATCTCGGTTCGTTCGGCGGCCTGTTCGATCTGGCGGCTGCCGGGGCCGAGGGCCAGTTGCTGGTCGCCTCGACCGACGGCGTCGGCACCAAGGTCAAGCTCGCGGTCCAGGCCGGGCGCTACGACGGGATCGGCGCCGACCTGGTCAACCACTGCGTCGACGACATCCTGGTGCAGGGGGCCCGGCCGCTGTTCTTTCTCGACTACGTGGCGGTGGACAAGATGCTGCCGGAGCGGGTCGGTGCGGTGATCCGCGGGCTGGCCGATGCCTGCCGCGCCAATGGTTGCGCGCTGCTGGGCGGCGAGACCGCCGAGATGCCGGGGGTCTATCGGCCCGAGGAGATGGACGTCGCCGGGACGATCATCGGCTGCGTGTCCCGCGATCGTCTGCTGGACGGTTCGCGGATCCGGGTCGGTGACGTGGCGGTCGCGCTCGGCTCGTCGGGCCTGCATACCAACGGGTTCTCGCTGGCGCGCAAGGTCCTTGACGACGGCGGATTCTCGCTCGACGACCGGCCTCCCGAATTCGGCGGGGAATCACTCGCCGACGCGCTGCTCGCCGTGCACCGTAGCTATCTGGGTCCGGTGATGCCGCTGCTCGACCGCGACCTCGTGCACGGCATGGCTCACATCACCGGCGGGGGGCTTCCCGACAATCTGCCGCGGGTCCTGCCGCAGGGCACGGCGGTGCGGATCGAGGCGGCCGCGATGCCCAGGCCGCCGATCTTCGACTTCCTGTGCCGACATGGCAGGGTGGCGCGCGAGGAGTCCTACCGGGTCTTCAACATGGGCTTCGGGATGGTGCTGGTGGTCGCCGCGGGCGACGTGGACACCGTCATCGAGACGCTCGCCGCGGCCGGGGAGACCGGTCGCGTGGTCGGCGAGGTCGTCGCCGGATCGCGCGAGGTCCGGATCGGATGAGTTCCGGACCCGCTGCGGTGGCGGCCTGGATCGGCTGCGTGGGTGTGTGCCTCGCGGGGAGATCGCTCGCGCAGGATGGTGATCCCGTGGCGGACTTCGACCGGTCGGCGCGCACGGTCGCCTCGGAGTCGGACGCGGATGGTCGTTCGGCTGCGGCTCGACGCGCGGTCCGGGCATTCCTCAGGCTGTCTCCCGACGACGAGGCGCGGCAGCTCCGGCTGCCGCAGGCCGCCGAACTCGCGTTCGTCGGTGGTGACTTCGAGCGGTGCAAGCGTTGGAGCGAAGAGGCGCTCGCGCTCGGGGCGTCGACGGAAGACGCGGTGCGGCTCCGGGCGTTGGGGTGGCGTGCGATCCTGCTCGGCGAGGGCGGCGATGCGGCGTTGGAGGCCTGCCATGCCGACCGCGGGATCGTGCCGTCGACCGTCACCGAGGCGTTCCTGGTGGAGGCCCAGTCGCTCGAGCGCGGCGCCCTGTTCGAGGCGGCGCAGCGGCGGCTACGGGTCGGCGTGGGTGACGACGCGGCATTCTGGGCGCTCACGACGCTCGCGGACGCGGTGACCAGGGGTCCCCTGGAGACGGTCCAGCAGCGCTTCGGCGCAGCCCTGGCACTCGGCAATCTCGCCCTGGCAGAGCGACAGCGCGGCGACGTCGAGGCGGCAGAGGCTTCCTATCGGCGCGCGGTCGAGTTGTACGACGCGGATGCGATCCTCTGGAACGACTACGGGATGTTGTTGCGGGTGCTCGGCCGGGACGACGAGGCGGTGGCCGCCCTGCGACGTAGCATCGAGGTCGAGGGCGCGCCGGGGGACGGACCAGGCCTCACCAACCTGGGCTTGATGTACCGGCTGCGTGGCGGTCGTGGATTGCCGCCGGGCTTCGGTGATGTCGTGGCGTTGATCGCCCGCGATGCCGAAGCCGGGGGCGACGTCGGCGTGGCGGTCGGTCCGACGGGCCAGCTGGTGGAAGCCTATGGGGTGCTGTTGGCACGGCGACCCGGGCAGACGCTGGTTCGTCGGATGCTGGTCGACCTGATCGTTCCTCGTCGGGACTGACCCGGGTCACGCCTGGAGGAACCCGTAGTTTTCTCGCCACGCCGGGGCCGAGGAGTCTAAGTTGGGGCTCGCCGGGCGCGGCGTCCCTGCCGGGGTTCGTGCTCGGCCAAAGGCATGTTCCTTGCTGCCTGCCCCCTGGTCTTTCGCGTGGCCTCACGCAGTCTTACGGCCATCCATCGACCCGCGGGTCGATGGTCGGTCGATCGAGTCCCCTCCCGGAGGTGGCCGAGTTCCGGTGTGCGCACGCACCGGGTCCGGCCGTCCGTGGCCGCAGCCCCCGCGGCCGTTCGTGAGGGGCGTCCTGGTTCGACCCCATTCAGTTCCGGTGCCCGTCGTGGCGCTGGGGCCCTTGAGGTAGATCTGGGCGCTCGCTGCGGAGCTGGATAGTCCTCAGAGCCACGCAGACCCCGAGCCTGACAGACCCCGACCCATGGAGCCAGTCATGAATCACAAGCACGCGCCGCTCGCCCTGGCGGCTCTCGCCGGTCTCTCGATCCTCACCTTCGCCCCCCGTAGTGCGGCCCAGGAGCCCGTGCTGCTGAAGGAGCGTGAGGTGAGCGGCCTCGCGGGCAAGGCTCGTGATTGGTTCGAGGCCGAGCTGGAGTATCTGGCCGCGGACAACCCGCGCGAACTGCGCTCGAAGGGCAAGGCGCAGAGCAAGGCCAAGGCCGCGTTCCTCAAGGAGTGGGAGTCGCGGTCGAAGAAGGTCGACATCCTGTCGAGCGTCCCGGACGTCAAGGCGATCTTCGCGACGGCATTTCCGCACGAGCGCGAGAGTTCGAGTGGTGAACTGAAGCTCATCAAGCCGGACGCTGACGTCGTCAAGGTTCCGGAGCACTACGTGGTCGTGCCGCGACGCTACGATTACGAGGTCGCTCACCGCCTGGTCGTCTTGCTGACGCCGCGCGATACGGATGGCGAATCCTGGATCCGTCCGAAGGACCACTTCGATGCGACCTGGGGATCGTCCTCGCTGCGTGAGGAGACGATCTTCGCGATCCCTACGGTCGAAGACTCGTTCGACTTCGACACGCCGTTGCAGGCCGACCAGGCCAATGCCGAGGACATCGAGCGGGATCGTATCAAGGCAGTGATCGGCTCGATGCGGGGGGTCGCTGACACCTACTACCTCGACTTCAACAAGGTTTTCCTCGACACCGGCCGTGGGGCGAGTGCGTTCGCGATGCGGATCGCGACGTTTTTCCCGCAGTCGTTCGCGGGGATCATCATTCGCAACCCGGTCGACATCACCGACGAGATCCGCCTGGGCTCACTGCGCGGAATGCCGGTGTTGCTGATCCACTCGGATGCCGAGACCAAGGAGGCAGCCGAGAAGATCGCGAGCGTCCTCAACGGCATGCAGCCCGACTCGGCGACTGTGCTCGAGGGCAAGGGCGAGTCGCCGTTCACCGCGTCGCAGCCGGAGATCGACAGGTGGATGGAGGGTCGCAGCCGAGACCTGACTCCGCACCACGTTGTGGTCGAACCGAACCACGATGGTTTCCGGACTGCCTACTGGGTGGTCATGGGGATCGCGGAACCGCTTGCGGGGCTGCCGAACGCGCTGCGGCCGCGGATGGAGGTCAAGGTCGACCGCGAGAAGAACCGGATCGTGGTGGATGCACGGAACGTCGAAGACTTCCAGCTGCTGCTCAACGACGACCTTCTGGACCTCGGCAAGGAGTTCACGGTCGTGGTCAACGGCAAGGCCATCCAGGAGAAGCGGGAGCGCAACCTGCTCTTCATGTTCGACAAGATGATGAAGCGCCAGGACCCGAGCTACGTGTTCACCACCGAGTTCGCGGCGTCTGTGCCCAGCGCCGACAACGACTGATCGCGCCTATCGACTCCTCCCGATGGTCTGCGCTCCCAGCGCTGAATCTCGGGAGGGGTAGATCCAAACAGCACGGGCAGCGCGGCCGACTGCCTCGGGGCATGGCGAGCGCAGCGAGTCATGACCCTTCGGTTGCGGCAGGAGGCTGCGCTGAGCCGAGCATTCTCGGGGGCAAGCGAGTGCTTGCCCAGGCGCCTTGCCGTGCAACACTGAGCGGCGATGAAACCTGCTCCGGCCGCGGTGATCGCGGCGCTGGCCGGGTTCGCCGAGATGAGCCTGGAGCTCGCGGCGGTCCGGATCTTCGCGCCCTTCTTCGGTGACAGCGCGCCGGTCTGGACCAACGTCATCGGCGTGATGTTGGCGGCGATGGCGGTCGGTGCATGGATCGGCGGCAAGCTCGCCGATCCGCAGCGCGGTGCCGTGCGGCTGGCGCTGCTGTTGGGCGTCGGGGGGGCATTCGCGGTGGTCGCACCATTCCTTTCGGTGTGGGTCGGCGGGTTCCTGGTGCCAGCGGATCTGCCCCTCGATCGGGCTTTCGCAGCCCTCGTGCGCGGGTCGCTGTTCGCCACTCTGCTGTTGTTCGCACCGCCCGTCTTGTTGGCCGGGGCCACGACGCCGCTGCTCGTGACGTCGCTCACGGCCGGGGGATTGCGGGTCGGACGAGCGTCGGCGCTGGTCGCGACCTGGGTGATCCTCGGGGGGCTGATCGGGACTTTCGCGACGACGCACCTGCTGGTGCCCGGGGTCGGGAGTCGCGCGACGGTGTGGATCGCCGCTGCAGCGTTGCTGATCTGCGCCGCGATCGCGGGGATGGGCCGCTCTGGGCGTTCGGTCGCGGCGGCCGTCGGCGGCGCGGGAATCGCACTCTCGGCGGCCTTCGTGCTGCACGGCTCACCGGGGCGCGCAGCGGACACCCTGCCGGGCCAACGAGTCCTCGCCGAGGTCGAGAGTCGCTACCAGTACCTGCAGGTCGTGGATGTCGACGAGCCGGACGGTCGACGGCTCCGCGCACTGAAGATCAACGAGGGGCTCGATTCGTTCCATTCGGTCTGGCTCGCCGACGAGGCGTTCACCGGCGGGCGCTATTACGACTGGCATGTCGTCACGCCTTGGTTGGCGGGGGACGGTCGCCGGCCGGAGTCGTTGCGGGTGCTGTCGCTCGGATCCGCCGCCGGGACCTTCGAACGTCTGTTTCGTGCCGTCCATCCCGGGTGTGTCGTCGACTCGGTCGAGATCGACCCCGCGGTGGTCGATCTGGGGCGAGCCTGGTTCGACACCTACGACGGGGGCGCGGGCCGGGTCTTCGCCGGGGTCGACGCACGGAGTTTCGTCGATCTCGCGGAGGAGACCTGGCACGTGATCCTGGTCGATGCCTACGAGCGGCAGATCTATGTGCCGGCCCACCTCGCCAGCGTCGAGTTCTATCGCGCCGTCTCCGACCGCCTGGAAGACGGTGGCGTCGTGTCGGTGAACGTCGGTGGGCTGTCCTCGGACGATCCCGTGGTTCGCACGATCGGTGCGACGATGGCTGCGGTGTTCGGCGAGGCGCGTGCACTCGCGGTCCCTTCGAGCCGCAACTTCGTGCTCGTAGCTCGCAAGCGGGTCAGCCTGGATCCGGGGGTGCTGAGGGCGGTCCCGGCCAGCCCTGGCAGCGAGCTGTCGCGCATCCTCGAGCTCTCGGCCCGCGAGGATGCGTGGCAGTCGGTCGGAGAGAGGGCCGAAGTGCTGACCGACGACCGTCCGTTCCTCGACTCGCTTCACGAAGAGTTCTACGCCGGATCGAGCGGCTCCCCGCGCGCATGGTCGATCGGAGGTCCGATCGGTTCGCAGGAGGTCGAGGTCGAGGCGGCTGAACTCGCGACGGCCGGAGACTGGGATGGCGCTGTCGCCGCGATCCGGAATGCGGCCGCGGCCACGCCTTATCTTCGACTACTGCTCGGCGACGCACGCTGGCGCCGGGGGGACTTCGAGGGCGCTCGCGAGGAATACCGCGCGGCCCTGACTCTCGACGGAGGGGGCGCGCAGCGGGCGGTGTTGGAGGGACGGCTCGTGGAGGTAGAGAGTTCGATCCTGCCGTTGGAGCGGGCCCGGAGTGCCGGCGCCCGCAACGGGTGGCTGGCGGCCTTGGGTGTCCTCTGGGTCAGCGCAGTGGCCATCGGGGTCCTGCGGCTGGGCCGTCGGGCGGGCACTCCGGGCTGATGGTCCTGCGGCCTGGGCTGCTCTCCTGCCTCTCGAGGACCCGAGCCCGCACGAAGGCCCGCTGCCGTACGAAGACCCCGTACAGCACAACGCCTCGCGATCCTGAGATCGCGAGGCGTTGGCTCGCGCGGCGCCGGTCGAAAGGACCGGGACGACTCGGCGTCGGCCTACCTCACAGGATGTCGAGGATACCGCTGATCTGGTTGGTCAGCGTCTCGACCGCCGCGCGGTAGTTCATGTTGATGCCGATCTTGGTGTTCCACGGCAGGAGTTCCTGCATGGCGACACCGCCGAGAGCCACCGCGCCGAACGCGCGGCTGATATCCGGCAGGCTCTCGTCCGACATCACCTTGATCAGCGGGGTGACGGTCCGGCGGTCACCGATGAAGCCGAGCGCCGAGGCGATCGCCGACATCTTGGCGAGGTTCTGGTCGCCGGTGGTCATCATCTCGACCAGGGTGTTGGCGGCGTTCTTGTCGCCGAGCTTGCCAAGCGCGATGGCAGCCTGCTGCAGACGTGCCGGGCGACGGACCGAATCCTCGACCAGGCGGCTGATCTGCTCGAGCGAGCGCTGGTCGTTCATCAGAGCCAGGCCGATGCACAGGTAGCCTGCGAGTTCGTCCTTGTTCTTCTCCTTCTCCAGAAGCTCGCGCATCTGGTCACCGGCATCTGCGTACTTCGCGAGGCCGAGGGCCACCGCCATCGCACCGACGGCTTCGGGGTTCTTCAGCTCGCCGAGCCAGTACTGGAGACGCTCGCCCAGGGTCGAGTCGACGACGCCGCTCCGCCCCATGTCCTCCATGAACTTGTTCTCGTTGTAGGCGAGGACGCCCAGCGAGATCGCAGCCCACGGCTTTTCGAGGGCCTTGCCGCCCTTCTCGAGCATCTTCAACAGGTTCTCGCGGTTCTGCGTTCCGCCAGCCTGGCCGAGCGCCATCATCGCGAAGTAGCGAGCCTGCTGGTCCTTGCCCTTCTGCGAGTAGTCGAGCAGCGCCTCGCAGACCTTGACGTCGAGTTCGTCGCTGTCCTTGCGGTCGTCGTACGGGCCGGAAAGACGTCCGAGTGCGACGATCGCCGACTGGACGATCGTGATCGCCTCGCGCTTGAAGCGCGCCCTGCCGGTGACCTCGTCGAGGAAGGTCTCCTTGAACTCGTTCTTCAGCGCGACCAGATCGGCGTTGGCTTCGTCCTCCACGTCGACGTTCTCGAACAGCTTGGCGATCGCCGGCGGAACGTTGGCCTGGATGAGCTGCTCGCCGGTGCCGAGCTTCTCGTTCCAGTAGTCACGCAGCGAGTTGATCGCCGCCAGGAACACCTGCTTGCCCTGCTCGTCGGAGACGTCGGGACGCAGGAGACCCAGGGCGTTGATCACCGGCACCCGGATGTTCCGGTTGCTCGATGCCTCGTCCTTGAGCATCTCGTCCAGAGCCTTGTGGATCTGGAGCTTGACGTCGTTGTCGCTCGTCGCGTAGCCGACGAGTCCGAGGCCGAACGCGGCGAAGGCGCGGGTGCGGTCGTTGACGTCACCGCCGCCGACCATCTCCTTGCCCTTGCTGGTGTTCGTGGCCAGCTCGATCAGATCCGGCACGGCCTCCGGCATCTGCGAGATGCCCATTGCCACAGCGGCGCTCTCGGCGACCTCCTGGATCGGACGCTTCAGGTTCTCCTTGAAGATCGGCAGGATCTTGATCTGGTCGTTATCACGACCAATCTTCGCCATCGCGATCAGGCAGGAGGAGACGATGTCACGCTGGTCGGAACTCTCGAGCGTCCGCTGCAGCGCCGGCAGGATCTCGTTGAGGATCTGCGCGTCGGTCGGCTTGAGGGTGTCCTTGGACACGTTCTGGCGACCGGGACCCATGAAGAACTCTTCCGAGTTCGTCACGGTGCCTTGCTTGAAGACCGCAGCGCGCAGGTTGATGAAGGGGTCCTTGTTGAACTCCCACCAGAACTGCCACTTCGTGAGGTCGTCGCCGAGCTGAACGCCGCCGGTGGTCGGGCCACCGCCGCCGCCAGGGCCGGCGGGGCCGCCGGTGCCCGGGCCACCCGGCCCAGGGGTCGAAGGGCCGCCAGGCCCAGGAGTGCCGGGCCCGCCGGGCCCGGGGGTGCTCGGGCCGCTCGGGCCCGGGGTACGACCGCCGCCGCCACCAGGATTCGGGGGGACGACGTCGCCAGGACCGCGGTACTGGCCGCCGTGCGCCTGCACGGTGTCCGGCACCGCGAGCAGGAGGCCGGTCACGGCGAGACCGGATAGGAGGAACTTCTTCATCAGGAACGCTCCGCTTGGAAAACGGGGCGGCCGTTCAGGTTGCGTCGCGCTCGGAGAGCACGGCGCGTCGACCGCCTGGGGTTCGGGTTCGTCTCGAAGTCAGTGGGATGGGGTGAGCAGGGTCACCAGAGCGAAAGAGCCGCCGACGTGCGCGCCGGAGGGTGGTCGTCCGGTGAGGAGACCGGTTCCTTCGGGGCCATCCCGAAGATCTGGGGCCCAAGGTGCAAACCGGGGACCACGGCCTGGGGATGCACCGGGATTCTGCCGTCGGGGGCGGCGGAAGGCCACGGCCAGAGGCTCTGTCGGGTCGATTGGTGTGTCCTGGAGGTTTCACCCTTCGATTCCGCGTTACTCAGCCGGAACAACAGCAAAACAGGGCTCGGAGCGTGCCGGGATCCGGCGAATCAGCGCAACAGCCTCACCAGTGCTCGGTGCACCGCCGGGGGCGCGGTGATCGACGGATGATGCTGGGGCGACGCGAGATCCGTCAATGGGAACACGCGTCCTCCAGACCAGTCGGTGAATCGGCAGCCGGCCTCCTCTGCCAGCAGTCCCACCGCCGCGATGTCCCACGGCATGCCCTGGCTCTGGACGTTGCCATGCAGCCGGCCGGCGGCGACGTCGCAGATCTGCACCACCGTGCTGCCGAGGACCCGGATCCGCGCTCCGGAACCGAACAGGGGCCCGAGCCATTCGGGTTCGAAGGCGCCGCGGAACCACTGGACGCCGAGGAGCGTGGCGTCGTCCAGGACGACGTCCGGGGTGCGGAGTCGCGTCCGGTTGCGATGCAGTCCACCGCCCCGGCGCGCCGAGTAGAGCGCGTCCTCGGGAAAGCAGTGCACCGCGGCCGCAACCGGTTCGCCGTGGTGCAGGCAGGCGACCGAGACCCCGCACTGCGGCAGTCCCTGGGCGAAGTTGCTGGTGCCGTCGATCGGGTCCACGACCCACACGAAGTCGGCGTCGAGCCGGGTTGGTGGACTCTCTTCGCCGAGGAACCCGTGCTCCGGGAACTCCGCGAGCAGTGCGCGACTGAGCCGCTTCTCGACCGCCACGTCGACGCTGGTGACGAAGTCGCCCACCCCCTTCCTGCTCACGTCGGTGCGGGGCGCCGCGCGCCGCTTCGATGCGACGTGGGCCGCAGTTGCGGCCACCTCTCGGCGGGCGACGCGCAGGAGCCGATCCAGGAGGCGAGGAGTGGGGCCGGTCCGTGGGCTGCGGGCCATGGCTCGGATCATGGAGCTGGTGAGGGAGCGTGCCAGCAGGATTCCGGATGCGGCCGGTCACCCATCGGGCCACTCGAGCGGGACCGCCCTTGATCCGCGCCGCGGCCCGGGCAACGTGACGGCATGCGCCGTCGTGCCACCGTTCCGCGCCTCGTGATGCTGGTCGCCGGCTTGGCGTCTTGCGCCGGGAGCGACGGTTCCACGCGCCGCGACGAGTCGGCGCCGGTTGCCGCGGGCCGGGTCCTGTCGGACGTCTTCGATCCGCCGACGCCGATCGATTCTGGTCCGCGAGGCGGCTCCGGCAAGGCGCCGGACCGGGCCGCCGCGCCCACGACAGGACCTGCGTCGGCCGTCTCGGGGCCGGCCCCGTCGGATCTGGCGGCGCGGATCCGCGCCGCGGAGCAGATCGACGCCGCGGCTCTGGAGCGATCAGGGCGGCTGGGTCCCGGTGCTGCCGCCGTGGTGGCGCGTGGCCGGCGACTGGTCGACGAGCAGCGCTTCTTCGAGGCCTACGAGTGGTTGCGGGCGGCCGCGCTGTCCGCGCCCGCCGATCCGCTCCTGCAATTCGAACTCGGACGGATCGCGCTGCTGTGCGACGACCCGGTGGCGGCCGAGAAGGCCCTGGACCGAACTGTCGAACTCGGTGGGCTGCACCCGGATCTGCGTCGACTGCGGGGGGCGGTGGCCCTACGGATCGGAGGCGATCGGCAGGCGGAGGGAGAGGTGCTCCTGCGCGCCGAACTCGCCGAGGGTGAGGTCGCGCCGGCGGTCGACGCGGCGCTGGAGCTGGCGGCCTGGCTGGCCCGCGAGGAGCTGCACGGCGAGGCGTTGGCGGTCCTCGACGCGGGTTCGGCGCGTGCCCCTGGAGATCCGCGGCTGGGAGCGGCGCGAGCCCGCGTCCTCCGTGACCTGGCGCGCTTCGACATGGCGGCGGATCAGGCTCGGCGGGTCCTCGAGATCCGACCGCAGGACCTCGGCGCGCTGCGGCTCCTGATCGAGTGCGAACGCAGCGCGGGCCGGCCTGAGGTCGCGCTGCAGCTGATCGGGCAGCAGACCGTCCAACCGTCGGTCCCTGGCGGGGAGACCGCGTTCACGGATCTCCGCGAGGAACTCGAGCGGCAGCTCGCGGGCGGTCGCCGCGTCTGCACGCCGGCCGAACTGCTGGCCCAGGTCCGCGGGGGCGCCGAACTGTCGGAACGGCTGGCGGCACTGCGGCCACTCCTCGCCGAGCCTGCGACCCGCGAGCGCGCGGCCGTGGTCGGGTTCGCCCAGGACGAACCCGTGCTCCGGGTGACGGTCGTCGGGGCGTTGCCCGCGGACCATCCGGCATTCGCAGAGCGACTGGAACTAGCGGCCGAGGATCCGGCCGCCGTGGTCCGAGGCGCCGCAGCGCGTCGTGTCCCGGAGATCGTCCAGCAGAACCGCGCGATCCGCTTGTTGCGGCGCATGCTGGACGCCGAAGAAGATGACTACGTGTTCCGACTCGTCCACGAGGCGTTGACGTCCTGCCTGGGTCGGCGGGTCGATCTCCTCCCGGAGGCCGAGCAAGACCCCGAGACCCGCGAGCGGGTGCGCAGAGAGTGGAGGCAGGCTTGTCCGGATTGATCCTCGTCAGCGGTGGAGCGGGCTACATCGGCTCCCACACGGTCCTCGCATTGCGCGAGCGCGGTCGCGACGTCCTGGTCCTCGACGATCTGAGCGAGGGCCACGAGGCCGCGCTGCTCGGCGCTGAGTTGGCGAGAGGCAGCATGCTCGACCGCGACTTCGTCCGCAGCGTGTTCGAGGAGCGGGAGATCGCCGCCGTGTTCCACTTCGCCGCGCGCTGCTACGTCGGCGAGTCGGTCGAGGATCCGGGCCTCTACTACCGGCACAACGTGCTCGGCACGCTCAATCTGCTGGACGCGATGGCCGCGACCGGTGTGAAGCGCTTCGTGCTCAGCTCGACCTGTGCGACCTACGGCGAGCCGGAGCGGATCCCCATCACCGAAGACCTGCCGCAGAATCCCATCAACCCGTACGGCGTGACCAAACTGGTCGACGAGTGGATGCTGCGCGACTTCCACACCGCACACGGCATCGAGTCGGTCGCGTTGCGCTACTTCAACGCCGCGGGGGCGGATGCCGAGGGGCGGATCGGCGAGGATCACGAGCCCGAGACGCACCTGATCCCGATCGTGCTCCAGGTGGCGCTCGGCCAGCGCGACAAGCTCACGGTGTTCGGCGACGACTACGAGACGCCGGACGGCACCTGCATCCGCGACTACGTCCACGTGACCGATCTCGCCGAGGCCCACGTGCTGGCGTTGGAGGCGATGGAGAAGACGCCCGGGAGCGTGGGGATCCAGGCCTTCAACCTCGGCAACGAGGCTGGCACGTCGGTGCTCGAGGTGATCGAGACCGCGCGGCAGGTGACCGGCCACCCGATCCCGTACACGCTCGGCGCGCGCCGCCCCGGTGATCCTCCGCGACTGGTCGGCTCGAGCGCGCGGATCCGCGAGGCGCTGGGTTGGACTCCGAAGTTCGGCGACATCAAGACCATCGTCGAGACCGCGTGGAAGTGGCACCAGGCCCGGCCCAAGGGCTACGACGACCGGGGCGGACGGTGAAGCGACGCGCGTCCTCTCGCGCCGTGGGTCTGCCGGTCCTGCTCGCCTTCCTCCTGATGGCAGCCGGTTGCTCGACCGGCTATGGCACCCACCGGATGGAGTTCGACTCGATCACCGGCTTCGAAGGTGCGGTCGGTGAGCCGGAGTCCATGGACTTCCCCGACCAGGTCCGGCGTTGGCCGTGGCCGATCCGTCAGATCGAGGGCTCGGGCTTCGACTTGCTGTTCGCGTTCCTGATCGGCATCCAGCCGACGCCTCGTGAGGTCGACGATCCCGGCCGGCGCCTGCGACTGGCGACCCTCGGTATGGCGGAGAAGGCCGGTGACGATCTCGGCCGAATCGCCGATGCGACCCATCGGCTGCTGTGGCTCGCCTACTACGACCCGCAGCCGCTGGATCAGATGACCACCCTGTCGGGCATCGAGTCGCTAATGGTCTCGCTGGGGGCCGACCCGCTGCAGTCGCCGCAGGTGAGCCGCGACGCGCCGCGGCAGCTCGAGGTCGAAGAACGGGCGTTGACCGTCCTCGCCGAGTATCTCGGCGCGGTCGACCGCGCCCGGCGCGATGATCAGCGACTCGAACTCCAGCCCGCGGACCGCGAGGTGCTCGCTACCGCCCTGGCGGTGCTCGCCGCCAGGCCGAGTCCCCATGCTCCGACCGGCCGGCGCGCGGTGCGCATGCTGCTGGCGACCGCTCGGGAGCTGGGCAGCGACGACCTCGGTGAAGTGGCGCGCTACGCGCTCGCCGATCGATGTGCTGCGGAACTCGGCTGGATGATCCGGATCCTCTCCGTGGATTCGCGGATCGATGTCCGGATGGCCGCGATCCACTCGCTGGTCCGGTTGTCGGGTCCCCATGCGGTCGCCTTCACGCTCGCTCAGGATCCACGCCGTCGCGAGGCCCATCTCGACATCCGTAGAACCTGGGTCCGACTCTGTGGCGGCATGCCGATCGAGTTTGCCGAACGCGGCTGGGGCGACGGGCCGTCGCCGCTCGAGTTCCTGTTCGACACCATCCGCGACGACGAGGACGAAGGCCTGCGGCTGGTCGCGACCGATGCGATGGCCCGCTTGCTGGGCCGCCCGGTGTCGCTCGATCCGGCCTGGGTCGAGGAGTTCTGGCGTGCCCGTTCCTTCTCGGAGATCCGCCCCCTGGACGCCGCAGCAGCCCCCTCAGGGCGGCGGGAGTCTCCGGAGGGCGTGCGATGAACGTGCGTTGGCTCGATCAGCGGATCGACTACGACGGCTCGCAGCTCGCAGGGCATTGGATCCTCCGCCAGGTCGGTCTGGTGGGCGATGCGTGCGTGGCGTTCCGTGGCGCCTGCAAGGTGAGCGACGCCGAGATGGCCGATGTCGAGGACCTCGGTGGCCCAGGCATCGCGGGCGACGACATGCTGCACTTCCTGCTGGAGCGCTTCGACGACGAGTCGCCCGCAGCGGGGATCCTTCGGCAACGTCTGTTCGCCTGTCTCGTGGCCGAATCGCTCGCGGCCCGCGGCGCCCCGGTGCGGCGTGACGGCGACGACCTCTTCGTCGGGCCGGGCAAGCTGTCGATCTCGATCGCGACGCGCGGCCCGACCTCGGCCTTGATGCACTTCGCGTTGAACGTCGGTACCGCAGGGACTCCGGTCCTGACCGCAGGTCTCGACGAACTCGGGATCGACGTCGAGGAACTGGCGCGAGACGTGTTGGAGCGGTACCGGCAGGAACAGGCCGGCGTCGACGCGGCTCGGACCAAGGTCCGCGCCAAGGGTGAGTGGGTCGGTCCCTCGGAACGCGCGTGATGAACAAGCAGCGGCTCATCCAGGTCCTGAAGCTCGTCGCGGTCGGACTGCTGTTCTGGTTCGTGTTCTCGAAGGTGCAGTGGCACGACCGCATGACCGTGCTCGATGCGGCGGGCAAGGAGGTCGAGACGTTCTCCGGCGAGATCGTCGGGCCGTGGGACGCGAAGAAGTTCGAGTTCCGGGTCGAGGGCGAGGAGCAGGCCAGGGTCTACGACAGCGAGCCCGATGACGCCGGTCGGCGCAGCGCCGCGGTGCCGGGCTTCCTGACCTACGTGCGGAACGTCGACCCGCTGTGGTTCGCGCTCGGTGCGGCTTGCTACGTGATCGCGTTGGTCATCGCGGCGGGAAGGTGGTGGTGGCTGCTTCGTGCCAACGGCCTGGCCGTGAGCCTTCCCGAGGCGATCCGGTTCACCTGGATCGGTGTGTTCTTCAACAACGTCGTCCCCGGCCAGACCGGTGGTGACGTCATCAAGGCGCTCTACATCGTCAAGCACTGTCCCGACGGCCGGGTCGAGGCGCTGATGTCGGTGATCGTCGATCGCATCCTCGGACTCGGCTCGCTCGCGTTGCTCGGCGCGGTGGTGGTGCTGTTCGACGTCGAACGATTCGCCGAGATCGCGATCGGCATCTGGGCGGTGCTGGCCCTGGTGCTCGGCATCGGCGTGGTGGCCTTCAGCCGGCGGATCCGTCGGACCATCAAGCTCGACCAGTTGCTGCGGCGCCTGCCGCCGAAGATCGCGGGGCCGCTGATGAAGGTCGATTCGGCGATCTTCTTCTATCGCAACCACAAGGGCGGGATCCTCGCCTGGCTGCTGATCGGCGTGGTGAACCACGGCTTCACCGTGCTCAGTTTCCTGCTGATCGGCACCTCGCTCGGCGTCGGTCTGCCGCCGCTCGAGTACTTCGTGCTGGTGCCGGTGATCCTGATGGTCTCGGCGGTGCCGCTCGGACCGAACGGCTGGGGCGTCGGCGAGTGGATGTTCGGCGGCCTGTTCGGTCACTACGGGGCCGTGCATCTGCAGGGTGTGGTCCCGGACCCCGAGACCGTGATGCGCACCCGCGGCGTCGCTCTGTCGGTGCTGTACCGGCTCCACACCACCGCGTGGTCGTTGGTCGGCGGGGCGATGGTGCTGTTCGACCGCGATCGGGTGACCCGGGCCGAGTTCGAGGCCGAGCTGGAGCGCGAGGAGCAGGAGGGGCAGGCCGCGCTGACGGAGGAGTCCAGGGCGGATACCGGCGGGTAGCCGCCGGACCTCCGGGGTCCGCGCTTGCACGGGTGCTCCCGGGCGCCGAGACTCGACGGTTCCGGCATCACCCGGCGGAGCGTCCGTCTGGCCGCGTGTCTGGAGTCCCTCCCTCAGATCCCACACCGAATCCCATGTCTCTCCTGGTAGTCGGCTCCACCGCCTTCGACGACATCGAAACGCCCCACGGCACCCACAAGGACCAGCTCGGCGGCTCGTCCACACACTTTGCCATGTCCGCCGCGCACTTCACGAAGGTGCGCCTGGTCAGCGTGGTGGGCGAGGACTTCCCCGCCGACAGCCGAGCCATGCTGGAGACGCACGGCATCGATCTGCAGGGGCTCGAGGTCAAGCCCGGCAAGACGTTCCGCTGGAGCGGTCGCTACTCGGCCGACATGAACAGCCGCGAGACCCTCGACGTGCAGCTCAACACCTTCGGCGAGTTCGATCCGAAGGTGCCGCCGGCCTATCAGGACAGCCGCCACGTGTTCCTGGCCAATGCCTCGCCGGCCACCCAGATGTCGGTGCTAGAGCAGACCGCGAACTGCGACTTCGCGGTGGCCGACACGATGAACTTGTGGATCGACATCGCCCGCAGCGAGCTCGACGAGCTGATGCGCCGCGTCGACGGCATCATCGTCAACGACGAGGAAGTGATGATGCTGACCGGCGAGACCAACCTCATCAAGGCGGGCCGCAAGCTGCTGACGATGGGGCCGAAGCTGGTGATCCTGAAGAAGGGCGAGCACGGCTGCTTCCTGTTCAGCAACTTCTTCCAGTACGCGATGCCGGCCTACCCGACGGAGGACGTGGTCGATCCGACCGGCGCCGGCGATTCCTTCGCCGGTGGCTTCATGGGGTTCCTGTCCACCTGCGACAGTCTGAGCCTGTGGAACATGAAGCGGGCAATCGCCTACGGAACCGTGGCGGCGAGCTACTGCGTCGAGAGCTTCGGGGTCGATGGCCTGAAGAGCGCCACCCGCGAGGACCTCGAGCGGCGCTACCAGGAGCTCATCCAGTTCGTGGCGGTGTGAGTCTGGACTGCGTCGGCGCCCGCCGCGACGCGGAGGCGGGCGATCAGCCGGGTCGGATTCCCTGATCCCCGCTGCGTCGTCGCTTGCCGCGCGCGGTGTGGCGCGCGGTCGTTCAAGCCTTCGCCCGATCCGGTCGATGCACGGAGCGGAGGTTCCCCGTGACACCCCAGCTCCCCCTTGTGTCGCGCCCGCATCCCCGCCGGCGCGTGTTCGGATCCCTGTTGCTCGCGACTGCGCTCGGCAGCTTCTTCGCCAGCGCGATCCACGCCCAGGACGACCCGCTCCCACCGGGAGTCGATCGTATCCACCTCGACGTCGGTACGGTCCTCGATGGCCGGATCGTCCAGGAGACCGACGGCTACGTGGAGATCGAGATCGCTCCCGGCACGCTGGTCGGCTTCGACAAGGCGCGCACCGTCCGGATCATCCGTGGCGCACCGACGACCGACGACGACGCGGGCGGAGCCACTGGAACGGCGTCTGCGGCCGAGGGAATCGCGCCCTCCGACGACTGGGCGGTGCTCCACGACGCCGAGGGTTCTGCAGTCGGCTGGTTGCAGCGGAGCGTGCAGCCGGATGGCGAGGGGCGCCTGCGGTTCAGCGAGGAGTGGAGCTTCTCCGGCAAGGACGGCACGGTCGAGGTCACCGTGCTGGAGGTCGTCGGCGCTGATGGGACTCCGGTCAGCGCGTTCTGCCACGAGCGGATCCGCCCGGCGGCGGGCCAGCCCGGTACCGGACGGGAGCGCATCGTCCGAGCGCGGATGCAGGGGCGGAAACTGGTCATCGAGCGTTCGAACTCCAGCGGTCGCTCGCGGGACGAGCACGAGGTGCCTCCCGGGCTCCGCTTTCCGCTGTCGCTGAACGCCGAACTGCGGGCTCGACCGGCTGGTCACCACGCGCGCGAGACCCATCTGCTGTTCGACCCGGTCGACGACACGTTGGTCCGGCGCACATTCGACGTCGGGCGCATTCGAATGGTCGAACTCGAGGGCCGTCCGCAGCGCGTTCGCGTGCTTGCCATCGAGCGGGCGCGCGGTCGGTTGGTCGAGTGGCTCGACGCCGCTGGCCGGCCTCTGCGCCGTGAGGTCACCGGCCCCTCGCTGGTGGCTCTGGCGGCGCCGGAGTCCGAAGCGCGGCGCGCGGTCGAGCGGCGTCGCCAGGTCGCGCCCGCGGCGTTCGGCACCGATCACGGTTCCGCAGTGGGCCTGTGGTTGCCGAATCCGGCCTGGCATCTCGACGAGACCGGCAGGGACGGAGCCGTAACCGCGGTGTCGTCGCTCGACGAGTCGACATTCACCGCGTGGCGGCTCGAGCAACTCGATGCCGATCTGCTCGCGACCTCGGCGCTCGACGCGGTACTACGCTGGCTGCGTCAGGTGCACGGCGACCTGGAGGTCGTGGCTCGCGGCGTCCGCGAGATCCGCGGGTTGGCCGCGGAAGGGCTGCGCGGTGCCTACCGTGTCAAGGACGGCGGGCGATCCCGGATCTTCGAGATCGAGGTGCACGTGGTGCAGGACGGCGCCGGCTGGGTCGCGCTGTGCGCGACGATGCCGCGTGACCGCGCATCTTCGGTCGCCGCCGACCTGGATTGGATGCTGGAGCGGATCGAGCTACGGCCGGAGGGCTTCCTCCGCACCGAGGACGTCGCCGACGCGGTGCTTCGGCGGCGACGCTGAGAGGCGCCTCGTGGTCCGTCGGGGCAGTCGCGCGCACCACGACCGACCCCTCGGCGGGGCATCGGAACCAGGGCTCTCCCGTGGAACGGGCACGGGCAGTCGATTCGGCAGCGACTACCTTGACGAGCCACCGCCTCGCGGCTCATCTCGACCTCCGATCTAGGGGGCTGGGTCACGGGACACGTTCCGATGCAGAGCGCGAACCCGCACCCAGGACATCGCCGGGAAGCCTCGTCGAATCCGTCGATTCGGCGGCGTTTCGCGACATCATCCTGGGCGCTCCCGCTCTTGGAGTCCTGACACGCGCCGGATGGGAACACGTCTCGCGCCAAGCTTTCCAGGTTCCCCATCGCAGGGGTGCGCGATCGCGTCTCGGCCCAATCCAGAATCTGCAGGAGAGAATTCCGGTGACCATCACGTTCGAAGGCTTGTCTGTCCAGGATCAGGAAACCGTGACGACGATCTGGACGGAGATGATGAGGACCCTCGGGGATCCATCGAATCTGAACCAGCGGATCACGACCTGGTTCGGCGCGGGATGCCCAGCACAGTTCCGCACCGGGATGCCTCGAGTCTTGAGGAAGCTCAAGTCCTGCATGAACCTCTGCAACGTCACCCTGATGTGTTGCCCGCTGGAGGATCGGGACGTGAACACCTACGGAGCCGCCTATCACAACATCGATGGCGGCTTCGCCGAGATCGTCAACTTCAACCCCGCGACGCAACCGGAGCTGAATCTCGAGATCGATAGCAAATGGAACATCGGCATCGAGATGTACAAGACCCCGGTCAATCGAGACAGTGCCTTCCAGACGATCGCCCACGAACTCAGTCACCTACTTCTGGCGACCAAGGACGAGCCGGCCGACGGCGGTGGCAAGTGCTACGGTGAAGCCATCTGCCGGAACCTTGCAACCAACAATGACGCCCGCGCGCGAACGAACGCGGATAATTGGGGCTACTTCATTGAGGATCTCCGGGCGTAACCGCCCCAGTCGCGAAACGAATACCGGCCATCGGCGTCCTCCGACTCCAATGCCGTCGAGTTCCGGGATCGATCCTCGACGACGGACCTGAAGTCGGCGCGGTGGACGCGCAGTCAGGACGACATCAGGGCCGGGCCTCGGCGGCTTCGTGCGCTCGTGCCAGGCCTGGTAGGCAGCCTCGCTCGGTCAGTCGCTCGATTGCAGGCCTCCGGACCGCGCACGAAGAGCCACCGATTCGAGCACTCCGCGCAGACGTGCCGCCTCCAGGATGTGTTCCGGTCCCACTTCGTCCCGATCCTCGAGATCGGCAACGGTGCGCGCAGTGCGGAGCAGGCGGACCCTGGCGCGGCCGGACAGACCGAGTCCGCCCTGCAGGGCCGTGAGGCGGGCCAGCGCGTTGCTGTCGGCGCGCACCAATTGCTCGAGCCGTCCCACCGGCAGCCGTCCGTTCGGGCAGCCGCCGGGGTTGCGCCGTCGCTGCCGCGCGCGGGCCTCTTCCACCCGCCGGCCCAGGCTCGCGGTCGACCACTCCGGCTCCGCCGGCCCGCCGAGGATCTCCGGATCCAGCACCGGGACCTCGACGCGCAGGTCGAAGCGATCGAGCAGCGGGCCGGAGACCCGCGCCCGGTAGCGGGCGATCATCGGGTCGCTGCAGCGGCAGGGGCGGCGCGGATGTCCCGCGTAGCCGCAGGGACACGGATTCATCGCCGCGACCAGGGTGAAGTCCGCAGGCAGTCGGACGGTGCGGGCGACCCGACCGATGGTCACGGCGCGGTCCTCCAGAGGTTGGCGGAGGCCTTCCAGGACCTCGCGGCGGAACTCCGGCAGCTCGTCGAGGAACAGCAGGCCGTGGTGGGCGAAGGTCACCTCGCCGGGGCGCGCGTCGGTGCCGCCGCCGAGGATGCTGGCCGCACTGCTGGAGTGGTGGGGTGCGCGGAACGGCCGGCCGTGTCGCGGCAGGCGGCAGGTGGTGTGGAGGTCGTTGCGCAGGGTATGGATGCGCAGCACGTCCAGGCGCTGCTCGTCGTCCGCCGGCGGCAGGATGCCGGCGAGTCGGAGTGCCAAGGCGCTCTTGCCGGAGCCCGGCGGCCCGGACATCAGCAGGTCGTGCTGGCCGGCGGCGGCGACCATCAGGGCGGTCTTCGGGGTCTCGTGGCCGCGGATGTCCGCGAGATCGCCACCGGTCAGTGATTCGTCGGCCGGCAGGTCGTGGAACGAGCGGGGTGGCAGCGGATCGGGGGCGAGTTCGGGAGCCGCGCAGCCGAGCACCGCGGCGTCGAGGCGGCGAACCGGCAGACACTGCACGCCGGCGACCAACGAGGCCCGTGCAGCGTCGTCAGGATGCAGCCAGAGCCTGGTCCAGCCGCGGGCGCGGGCCGCCAGCGCGAACGCGACCGCGCCCGGTGCCGGCAGGATGTCACCGTGCAGCGTGACCTCACCAAGTGCCGCCACGCCACGGAGCGCGGCCCGCGGCACGAGGTCGGCGGCGCCGGCGAGTGCCAGGGCGATCGGCAGGTCGAAGCCGCTGCCGCGTTTCGGCACGTCGGCGGGAGTCAGGTTGAGGAGGGGGGCGCCGCGAGGGCCGGGCAGACCGCAGGCCGAGAACGCGTTGAGCGTGCGGATCAGGGCTTCGCGGACCACCGAGTCCGGGGAGCCGAGGACCCGCGGTGTGCCGGTCTCGGAGAGGCTGGTCGCCTCGACGACCACCGGGATCGCCTCGACACCGACGAGGGCTGCGGCGCCGACCCGGTGGGCGCCTTGGATGACGGGAGGTTCCATGGACCTCCCGGTGCCCCGGGAGGCCCGGGAGGTCACGCCCGAGAGCCGGGAATCGGCAGGATCTGGCGCAGCACCGCACCGAGGGCCGCCCGGCTCCCCGGATGGAACGCGGTCACCCGGGTGGCGCGCCGGGTGTCGGGCAGACGGTCGCCGAACACCACGATCTGCACTGCGTCGTCGATGGCGCCGAGGGTCTCGGCCGTGGCACGCGACAGCGCATCCGGCAGGTCGGGGCCGATCACGATCAGATCGTGGCCACCGCGACGGAAGAACGCATCGCGGACCTCGCGGAGATCGTGGGTCACGTCCACGAGCAGGCCGGAGTTGCGTAGGCCATCGGCGAGGGCTCGCATCGAACCGGGTCGTCCCTCCAGGACGAGCACCTCGCGCGGTCGGTCCGGTGTGTCGGTCACGTCCGGCTCATCGGCAGTTCGGGGCTTCGGGCGCAAGCCGTTCCGGCGGAACCGGGGATCCGGCGGACGGCGCGTCTTCCTGGAGCGGTTCAGCGGGCGAGGGGCAGCCAGCGGCCGAGGTCGGGCATGGGCTGACTGCCGGGCGCCCAGCTGCTGTCGGGAGCGCGGCCGGCGGGGAGTGCCAGACCGGCTCGTGTCCGGTCGGGGACCTCGCCGATCCCGTCGTCCGGGTTCGCGACCTTCAGGACCCGGCCGGCCTCGTCGAGCCAGATCATCGTGCGCCGTTCGGGCATCGGCAGAGTGCGGAGCGCGTTGCTCTGAGGGGCGAGGTACAGCAGCGCTTCCTCGGACGGGAACTCCGCGGCCGGCAGCGCGCGAAGCCGACGGTCCGCGAGCAGGCGAGCGGATCGCGGCGCGTCGCCGAGTCGGATCGGAATCGTCGCGCGCGCCGGCGCATCGCGGAGCAGCCGGATGGCGGCTGCCCGCGCAGCTTCGGGGTCGGCGGCCTCGTGGGTGATCCGGACCAGCAGCTCGAGGTCGTCGGTGTCGGTCGGGTCCAGGAGATCGACCCAGGGTGTCGGCCAGGCCGCGGGAGGACTGCCCACGACGGCGCGGGTGACCGCGACGCGACGTCGATCGGCGGGAAGCTCGACTGCCTCGCGAGCGAACCCGGCGGCGCGGCGGGGTCCATCCGGGAGTCGCGCGTCCTGCAGCAGCCTCGCCCGGAGTCGGGCGCGCAGCACCGGGTCGGCGCCGCCTGCCGCCTCCACCGCCCGCCAGACCGGGTCGAGCCAGTGCTCGGGAGCCGCGTGGTCGGCGGGCAGCGCCAGCTCGAGTGCCTCGAGCAGCGCGTCGGGCGCGCGGGCCGCGAACAGGCTGCGAGCGGCGGTCAGGATCCGGGTCGCTGCGGCATCGTCCGGGGCATGCAGCGCGGCGTGGATCAGCACCGGTTGCCAGTCTGTCGCGCGGGCCCCGTCGGCCGGTAGTCGCCTGCCGAGTTCGGCGAGGACGTGCTGCGAGATCGTCGGGTCGGCATCCCCGAGGCGCTCGGCGAGCGTCGCGCGGGCCGCATCGCGGGTCGGACCGGCCACGGTGGTCAGCACCTCGGCGATCGCGCCACACGCGGCACGGCGGATCGAGGTCGGGGCGAGGTCGGCGGTGTGTGCGATCAGGAAACCGAGCACCAACGCGTCGTCGACCTCTGCCGCCGGGCGCGCGAACGACGGAGCTGCTTCGAGCCATGGAGTCCTCGCGCCGACCGGCGCGGCGTTGGCCAGACGATCGAAGGCCGTCCAGGCCGCGGTGGTCCCGGCGGCAGCCAGGGCGAGGGCGATGCGGTCCGCGGCGAGCCCGTGCCCATGCGCGTGGAGGAGTAGCTCGACGGCACCCGGGACTGCTGTCGTGGATGGGGCGTCGCCGAGCCGTTCGACCAGGGTCGACAGCGTACGACGGTCTCCGCCGCGGTATCCCGCTAGCGCAGCCAGGATCCGGCTCCGCTCGGTCTCGCCCAGCAACTGCCAGCTCTCGGTGCCGGCGAGGGCCGCTGCGACGCCCTGCGGATCGTCCTGGGCGCGGGTGATCAGGACTTCGACGCCGCGGTCGGGCGCGATCCGCAGGGCGGCGAGCGCACGTGCTGCGACGTCTGCGGGGGACGGAGCCGTCGGATCCGCAAGCGCGGCGAGCAGGCTGTCGCGGGCTCGCGCCGTGCCGATCGCCGCCAGGCAGTGTGCGGCCGCGGCGCGGACCCGGGGTTGCTCGTCCTGCTGCACGTGTCGAGCGACCGCCTCGACCGCAGCATCGGCGGTCGGTCCCAGGCCACCGAGTTCCGCCAACGCAGCACTGCGCTCGGTGGGCTGCTCGGACTCGAGGCGGGTCAGCACGTCGGAAAGTCGCCGGCCATCGGGTAGCACCGGGTCGGCCTCGCAGCCGATCAGCGCGGTGAGGCTCGCGATCAGGAGCAGGGACAGCGCGCGGCGACGGATCATCGGCCGTCTATCCTAGGCACGATGACCGATCCCCGCTTCGTGCCGCACGATGATCGTTACGTTCCGACCCTGCCGCCAGGGCAGGTGCTCGAGGCGTTGCACGACGCGCTGCGGCGGCGGCGCAGCGTGCGGATGTTCTCCGATCGTCCGGTGGAGCGGGCGGTCGTCGAAGGGCTGATCCGGTGCGCGACCACCGCGCCGAGCGGGGCGAACAAGCAGCCTTGGCGGTTCGTATGCGTCTCCGACCCCGCCATCAAGCGCCGGATCCGTGAGGCCGCGGAGCACGAGGAGCGGCTGTTCTACGAGCGGCGGGCCAACGACGAATGGCTCGCCGATCTCGAACCGTTCGGCACCGATCCCGACAAGTCGTTCCTCGAGGTGGCGCCGTGGCTGGTGGTGGTGATGGCGCTGTACAAGACCGACGACGGCGGGCAGGTCTACTACGTGAAGGAGTCGGTGGGCCTGGCGGCGGGAGCGTTCCTGTGCGCCGCGCAGCTGGCCGGCCTCGCAACCCTGACGCACACCCCGTCGCCGATGGCGTTCCTCCGCGAGGTGCTCGGCCGGCCGGAGCACGAGAAGCCGTTCCTGCTGATCCCGGTCGGTCACCCGGCCGAGGACTGCGTGGTGCCGGAGCGGGCCATTCATCGCAAGCCGCTCGACCAGGTCGCGGTGTGGCACGAGGCACGGTAGTGGCAGCACGCGTCGCCCGGAAACAATGCCCGGTTGCAAGGCCTCGGGAACCCGCGTGACGTCCGACCGTCGGCCGCCGCCCTTCCGTCCCGCTCCGGAGTCCCACGCATGACGATTTCCTCACCTCGGTCCCGCGTCCTCGTCGTCGCCGCCGCATTCTTCTCGGTCACGCTCTGGTTGGCGATGGATCGCCACGCCGCCGAGGAGGCGCTGATCGACCGGCGCTACGCCGAGGCGGTGCAGATCCTGGAGAAGGCGCTCGGCACCGAGCCTGCGGCCGAGCACGACGACCTGCTGCTCCTCCTCGGTCGGGCGCGGGCGTTGGCGGGAGATATCGACGGGGCGGTCGAGGCCTACCGGCGCCTGGCGCGGGACTTCCCCGACTCGGAATGGCACGACAAGGCGCAGCTGCAGTTGGCCGAGACCCTGGCGCGGGCCGGGGACCACGGGCGCGCCGCGGAGGTCTACCGGGCGCAGATCGAACGACTGATCGGGCCGGAGCGGAAGAAGGAGATCGCGGCGACCTACCTGGGGTTGGCCGCCGACGCGCTCACCGCCGAGCCGCCACGGCCCGGCACCGCAGTGTCGTTCTACGATCTGGCGGTCGACCTCGGGCTGGCGGACGCCGAAGCGCGCCGCATCGGCCTGCTGGCGGCCGAGGCGTCGCTGCAGGCCGGTCAGATCGACGATGCCGCGCGGCGCTTCGAGGCGCTGCGGGACGGTGAGGCCGAACCGGATGCCCTGGTGCGGATCCGGCTCGGGCTCGGGCGCGCGCGCATCGCGCAGAACCGTCTGTCCGAGGCTCGGGTGGTGTTGCGGGATCTCATCGCCGCGGCGCCCGCGTCGCCCGAGGCCGGCGATGCGGCGTGGGAGATCGCGCGCAGCTGGGGGGTGCCGACCCCGGTGCCCGCGCGGCTCGACGCCGCGGTCGGTGCGGTGCGCGAACTCGCCGCGAATCATCCGGAGCATCCCAAGGCGCGACTCGCGGACTACCTGATCGCGGAGTGTCTGCTGCACTGTGGGCGGACCGAGGCCGGGCTCGCCGCGCTGCAGGCGTTCCTGGCTGCGCACGGCGACGAGGACCTGGCCGAGGTCCCCCGCGCCCGGTCGCGGATCGGCGACGTGTATGCGGGGCAGGGCCGTCTGGTCGACGCGATCGACGCCTGGCGCGCCTATCTCTCGGCCCATCCCGCGCACGAGGACTGGGAGCGCGTGCAGCGTGCGATCGTCGACGCGGAGTTCGAGCGGGCAGAGCGGGCGCGGCGCGCGGAGCGCACCGAAGAGGCCGAGGCGCTCTATGCGCAGTTCATGCGCGAGCATCCGCTCGACCCGCGCAACCCGCGGATCCTGGTGACCTTGGCGGACATGGACCGAGCCGCCGGCGATCTGGACGACGCCGTCGCCACCTACGGCCGTTGCGTGTCCAAGTATCCGGGCCGTGCAGAGTCGTCGGAGGCGCAGTTCCGCATCGGCACGGTGCACGAGGTCGACCGGTTCGACTACCAGCGCGCGCTCGACGCCTACCGCGCGGTCACCTGGGGCCCGTTCCAGGCCGAGGCCCGGGCGCGCATCGCGCGGCTGGAGCTGCCGGCGCTGCGGCTGGAGGTGCCGCGGACCTATCGATCCAGCGAACGGCCGTCGTTCCGCGTGGTGTCCCGCAACGTGCCGGAGGTGCGGGTGCGGGTGTGGCGCCTGGAACTCGAGTCGCTGTTCCGCGCGACCCATCTCGCCGCCGGCGTCGATGCCCTCGACATCGAGGTGATCGCCGCCGACGAGGTGTTCCAGAGTCCGGTCGCCGACTACATGCCCTACCGGGAGACCGCGCGCGACGTGGCGGTGGAGGTCGGCGGCAAGCCCGGCTGCTACGTGGTGAAGATCGACGACCAGCGGCTGGAGGCCACCGGCATGGTGCTGGTCACCGACCTCGGGCTGATCGTCAAGGCGTCGCGACACGGCTTCCTGGCGTTTACGCAGAACCTCGCCGAGGACCGGGTCGAGTCCGGCGTGCGGGTGGTCCTCTCCGACGGGCAGAGCATCGTCGCCGAGGGCATGACCGGTGCCGACGGGACCTGGAGCTTCGACGACGTCGAGGTGCTGCAGAAGGTCGGTGAGCTGCGGGCCTTCGCGGTCGACGCGGCGGGCTCCGGGGCCGGCACCCTCGACCTCGGGGGACTGGGCTTCTCCGCGGGTCTGACACCGAAGACCTTCCTGGTGAGCGATCGGCCGGCCTACCGACCGGGGAGCACGGTGCGCATCAAGGGCATCACGCGTGAGGTGCGCGATGGCGTCTACGCCCTGCCGGCCGGCACCTCGGAGTACCGCGTCCGGGTCGAGGATCCCGCCGGCCGAGCCGCCTTCGACGAGGCGGTCGGGTTCACCGCGTTCGGGACCTTCGCCTTCGAACTGCCGCTCGACGTCGACGCGATGCTGGGCGAGTGGCACGTGAGCGTGCGTGCGCTGCAGCCGGGCGCGAGCGCTTCGACGGCGGCCTTCGAGGTGGCCGAGTTCGAGTTGCCGCGCCTGTCGATCCAGGGCACGGCCAGCGCGCGGGTGGTGCGCCGCGGTGAGGCGATCGAGGGCCGCTTCGAGGTGCGGCACTTCTACGGCGGTCCGGCGGTCGGGCGGACGGTCCGCTACTGGATCCACTACCCCGGTGGTGCACGGACCGAACGGACGGCGGAGACCAACGCCGAGGGCGCGGTGCGGTTCTCGTTCGACAGCGCCGAGTTCGGCGAGGAGGCGATCGCCCGGATCGATGCCGTGGTGGACGACGCCGGGATCAGCTCGACGCTGCTCGTGCCCGTGGTGTTGAGCGACGTGCAGTTGAGTGCTCGCACGCTGCGCGACGTCTACCTGAGCGGCGAGCCGTTCGACGTTCGGGTGGAGGTCCGGGACCGGGCCGGCGAACCGCTGGCGCGGCCGGTCCGGTACGAGTTGTTCCGCCTGGAAGAGACCGCGCGCGGACGCGCCGAGGTGTCGGTGATGACGGCGGAGGCGCGGACCAGCGGTGAGACCGGCGAGGGGCACGCGAGCCTGCGAGCCGCCGAGGGCGGACCTCACGTGGTGCGCATCGCCGTGGACGACGCCTCGGGCACCAGCCGGACCACCGATGTGCTGGTGATGATCTCGGGGGCCGATGATGCGGTGAAGCTCCGCCTGCTCAGTGACTCGGAGTCGACCCGCGTCGGTGAACGACTGCGGGTCCGCGTGGTGAACCGCGCCGGTGAGCGACTGGCGCTGCAGACGGTGCAGGGCGACGGGATCCTGGCGCACCGGGCGCTGCGGATTCCGGCTGGGGAGAGCGACATCGAGCTGCTGATGGGTACCGAGCACGCGCCGAACTTCGGGTTGGCGCTGTCGATGATCGACGGCACCGAGCTACGCGTCGCGCAGCGGGACTACCTGGTGAGCCGCGACCTGCGCATCGAGGTCGTGGCCCCCGACCGTGACATCGCCCCGGGGTCGGACTTCGAGGTGGAACTGAAGGTGACGCGCTCGGACGGACGTCCAGCCCGCGCCGAGCTGGCACTCGGGATGATCGAGGAAGCGCTGTTCGCGCGGTATCCCGACCGGACTCCCGCGATCGGCCCGTTCTTCTTCGGGCAGCGCCGGGAAACGACGTTCCGCACCGCGTCCAGCTGCGGCTGGCACAGTGCGAGCGAGGGGCAGCCGGTGGACCGCGCGCTGGTCGCGGAGGAGCAGCGGATCGACGAGCTGCAGCGCGCGGTGCCGGATCGCAACCTCGATGACTCGCTCGACGCCCGTCGGGCCGGTGAGAAGCAGGTGCTGCTCGGCCTCGCCGAAGGCCGGCCGATCATCACCGCGAGTCCGGACTCCCAAGCGGCGAGTCGCTTCCGGGGGATCCTCAGCGCGGGTCGGGCGCCCGCCGCGGATCAGCACGCGATGCTCGAGGCGTACTTCGCGCGGCCGAGTAGCGATCCCGCCGAGATGCCGGTGCTCGGAGGCAACGTGACGACCTGGTCGCTCGATGCCGGATCGCTTCGCCTGTACGCGGACGCCGAGGGGCTCTCGGGTTGGAACGAGGTCGCGAAGGGGTCGGCCTTCGACTCCACGGCGTGGAACTCGGCGATCGGACTCGGCGGCGGCCTGGCGAGTGCGGGACCCGCGGCGGACCCGGTCCGCTGGAGTTCCGACGGTGCATGGGCCGCATTGGTGGCCACCGACGACGAGGGCCTCGCGACCCTGACGCTGCGGGCTCCCGATCGGTCCAGCGGCTGGCGCCTGCAGGCCTACGGCGTCACCGCGGAGACCGACGTCGGTGCCGCGCGGGCGACCGTGCGCACCGCATCGCCGTTGGTGGTCGGGGTGGAGGCGCCGCCGGTGCTGACCGCTGGTGACCGGCCGACGGTGCGTGGCAGCGTGCACAACCGTGGCGACGGCGTCCGTTCGCTGGACGTCGCGTGGCGCAACGGCACCCCGGTCGCGGTGCGCCTGGAGGGCCGCACGGAGGAGCATCTCCGCAGGTCGCTCGAGGCCGTGCAGGGCGATGCGGTCGAGATCGGACTCGACGTGACGGAGGACGGCTCCGTGGTCTCGACCGAAGCGCGCTCGGTTCCGGTCCTGCCGTTCGGCGTGGAGAAGGCCGATGGCGCCGCGGGAGTCACCAGCGAGCGCGCCCGTGCACGGGTCGCGTTGGAGGATCCGGGCCGCGGCTACAGCGGACTCGCCTTGCGGATCGAGTTGGCGGTCGACGACGGCATCGCCGGCCTCGCCGGGGTCGTGCTCGACGGACCCGCGCGGCACAACGGCTGCGTGGTCGTCGATCGGACCAACCTCGCGACGATCGCTCGCGGCCAGGCGGCGTTGGCGCTGCTGCAGCGGCGGAGCGAGACCGGCGCGGGGGAACGGACCGAGGTCACGCGACTGGAGAGCGTGGTCCGGAGCGTGGCGGCGCGCCTCGTGAGCCTGCAGGCCGACGACGGCAGTTTCCGCTGGATCGGGCGAGGTCAGGGCGACGTCGCGGTCACCGCGGCCGCCCTGCGCTTCCTGGCGGCCGCGGTGGCGTGGCGGGGCGACCTGCCGGACGTCGGCGCGGCCTCGCGTCGCGCCGGGGACTGGCTGACCGATCAGGTCGCGCGGCTCGGCGATGCCGAACGGGTCGATACGGCCTGGGCACTCGCGGTGGCCGGTCGGGTGCGCTTCGAGACACTGAACGCGCTGCATCGTCAGCGCGCGTCGCTCGGTCCCGTCGAGTCGGCACGCCTCGGGCTCGCGTGGGCGAGCCAGTCGCGGCCGGAGCGGGTCGGCGAGCTCACCGACGGGCTGCGTGCTGCTCTGGAGGGTTGGCTGGCCCAGCGTCGCGAGGACCCGACGGTCCTGCGGGGCGTCGCGCTCGCCGTCCGCGCGCTCCGCGCGGCCGGCGGTCTTCCGGGCGTGACCGAGGAACGGGCTCGGACCTGGCTCGAAGCGCGGCTGGTGGCGGCGAGCCTCGGCGGTGCGGTCACCGCGGGCGCGGTCGTCGAAGCGCTGGCAGAGGGTGCGGTGCGCGCCGGCGTGACCGAGCAGGACTCGGTTCGTTGCGCGGTGCTCGTCGATGGGGAACAGGTCGGTGAGCCGCGTCGCGTGGGCAGCGGCCACCCCGAGGTCGTCCCGGTCGATCCGGACCGCGTGTCCGCTGCGGGACACAGCGTCGAGATCGTGGTGGAGGGTGCTGGGCGGGTGCGCTGGAACGTCGTGCTCTCCGGCTTCGCGGCCGACTTCCGCGACGAGGACCGAGACGCACGGACCTGGTGGATCCACCGTGAGTACCTGCCGGCGCCTCGCCGCGTCGATGGCCGTCCGGTCGAGCCGGGCTTCTCCGTCGTCGACGGCCGACACGACACCTGGCGCGACGGGCTGGCGAGCCTCGGCGTCGGCTCGGTAGGGCGGGTCGAGACGAGGTTCTCGCTGCGGCGTGAGGCGGACCGGGAAGTGTGGTCGCCGTTGGTGGTCGAGGAACCCCTGCCGGCGGGTGTCACGGTGCCCCGGGATTCGGTCCGCGGCTCGTTCGAGCACGTCGAGGTGCTGCCCGATCGGCTGGTCTGCTACTACCGCCCCGGGGTGACGTCGGATCTGCTGCGCTACGACCTCGTCGGTCGCTTCGAGGGCAGCTACCGGGCACTGCCGACGCGGGTGCGCGGCGCATTGCGGCCCGACCTGATCGCCTACGGTCCGGTCGGCACTCTCGAGGTCCTGCCGCATGGCATCGCCAATCCCGACCCGCGTCGCCTCACCCCCGACGAGCTGTTCGCGCTCGGCAAGGCGGCCTACGCCGCCGGTGATCACGCGGCCGCCAAGGAGCATCTCGGTGCGTTGGCGAAGGGTTGGACGCTGCGCGAGGGTCCGGCCCGCGAGGTCGCGGAACGGATGCTGATTGCGTCGATCCGCACCGAGGACGCGCGCGGCACCGTGCAGTGGTTCGAGGAGGTCAAGGAACGGCATGCCGACTTCGTGGTCCCGTTCGCGGACATCCTGGCAGTGGGTCGTTCCTACATGGATCTCGGCGAGTCCGAGTCGGCGGTGTTGGTGTTCCGGGCCACCGCCGAGGCGTCCTTCCTCAAGGAGGCGCGGGTCGCCACGACCCTCGAGCAGCGCGGTGAGGTGGCGGCGTCGGTGCAGTTCCTCGACCGACTGCTGGCGACCTACCCCGACCTCGAGACCATGCGGCTGTCGCTCTACGGTGTGGGGCAGAAGCTCGCGGCCCTGGCGGTGCAGCAGCCTGCCGCGGGGAGTGCATCGATCGACGAGCGGATCGGCTCGGCCGAGGAGCTGCGCGCCAACGCGATGCGGGCGTTCCGTCGGTTCCTGATCCACTACCCCGAGGATCCGCTGGCTCCGGAGGTGTCGTTCTCCTGGGCGACGACCGCGCTGGAGGGCGACGATCTGGCGACCGCGCTGGAGATCGCCAAGAGGGCGCTGGCGCGCTACGGCGATTCGGTCCTCGAGGACGAACTGCTCTATACCGTCGGCTACGCGCAGTTCGCACTGCGCCGACCCGACGCCGCGGTCGATGCCCTGCGGCGCGTGGCCACCGAGGAGTTCACGCGGGGGGACGGCACCCGCGGGCCGAGCGAGAACCGGCGGCACGCGATCTATCTGGAGGGCCAGGTGCATCACGCGCGGGGCGAGATCGAGGCGGCCCTGACCGACTACGACGCGGTGAGCGACGCGTTCTCCGACGCCGCCGAGGCGGCCGACTGGTTCCGGCGCCGCGAGCTGGAGGTGGCCGAGGTCACGACCCTCCACGATGGCGATGCCGATCGGGTCGAGGTCAGCTACCGCAACCTGGAGAGCGTGACGGCGCTGCTCTACCGCGTCGATCTGATGCGGCTCTACCTGTTGGAGAAGTCGCTGCAAGACGTCGCCGGGATCCAGCTGCACGGCATCGCCCCGCTGTTCTCGGCCGAGGTCGACCTGGAGGGCGCCGACTTCCGCGGGCACCGACGGGTGCTCGAGCTACCACCGGTCACCGAGGCCGGGGCCTACCTGCTGGTGCTCCGCTCGGGGAGCCTGATCCGAAGCGGTCTGGTGCTGCGCACCGATCTCGACCTGGCGGTCGAGGAGGACCCGGTGAACGGGCGGCTGCGGGTCAACGTGTCCCGCGAGGGTGCCGTGGTGGGTCAGGCGCACGTCAAGGTCGTGGGCTCGCAAGACGGCGAGATCCGCAGCGGCGACGCCGACCTTCGCGGGGTCTACAGCGCCGGCGGCCTGGTCGGTCGGGCCACGGTGCTGGTCCGCGACGGCGAGGACTACGCGTTCCACCGGGGCGATGCGATCCACCAGCCGGGGTTGTTCCGGCCGGAGCGGTTGGAGCAGGCGGTCGAGGCACTGCAAACACCCGAGCAGCAGCTGCGCTTCGACGCGCTGGAGAACAACCTGCAGTTCAACGAAGGCAACCGGGCGCGGCAGGTCGATTGGCTCGACAAGAACGTCCTGCAGGTCGAACAGCGCGGCGTCGAGGTGCGGCGGACCAAGTGAGCCGGTCCGGCGATCCGGGCCCGGTGCTCACTTGCCTCCGGTGTCGAGCGTGCCGGTCGCGGTCACCGACTCGGTGGTCGGCAGGCTCTTCATCCAGTCCGACCAGCTCGCGACGTCGGCCCCGGGATCACGGCCGGAGATGTCGCGCAACGCGCCGCGTACCACCCGCACCAACTCGGTGCGCACGGTGGTGACGGAGTGCACGGTGACGTCGAGCACCGTCCCCGACTGCAGGACGTCGATCTGCGGGTCGGCGATGAACGATGCCTGGGCGACCTCGACGTCGAAGTCCCGGACGTAGGCCTGCTGCTGCAGAAAGGCCGCGTGGGCGCGGGTCGAGCCACCCGGGAGACTGGCAGCGGCGGCGCGTGGACCGGCGGCGACCAGCGGCGCGATCGCCGCGGCATCGCCAAGGGCGCCGAGGGCCGCAGCGGAGCGGGCGAGCACCTTCGGGTGGGCATGCTGCAGGCCGGGTGCGATCGCGGCGACCGCGGCCGGAGTCGCCTCGATCGCGCGGGCCCAGTCGATCACCTCGCGGCGGAGCTGGGGCGAGGGGTCCACGACCGCGGTGCGCCACACGAACGGCGCGGCTTCTTCGCCTTCGCGGGCCAGCAGCGCACGGAGTGCGCTCTGCCGCTGCTGCGCGCGCGACGCCGAGCGAGCGTGGCCGGCGAGGAGTTCGGTGACGTCCTCGGCCTGTTGCGTCGCCAGGATGGCTTCGACCGCCGCGACCCGGCCGGGGGACGTGTCCGGCCGCACTCGGGCGAGCAGTTCCTCGATCTTGCGTTCGGGGATCGCCCGACAGCGGTGGGCGGGCAGCAGGTCCGGCTCGAGCGTGGCGAGGAACGCGTCGAGCCGTCGGCGCAGGGCCCCGGTCGCGGGAATCTCGGTGACCGCGTGGTCGAGGTACGACCAGAGCAGATCCTCGAGGCAGTATCGCTGGGCGAGGCGTGCCAGCTCCAGGGCGGCGTGGGGCGCGTTGCCGTAGCGGCGGGACAGGTCGCGGAGTTCGTCGCGCAACTCCTGGTCGGTCCTGCGGGAGAGCACCTCGTCGCTGCCGACCACCACCTTGCCCTCGCGCGTCTCGATGGTGATCCGGTCGCCGCGCTGCTGGACGTCGCCGAACAGCACCCGCCCGTCGCGGAGACGGATCTCGTCGACGAGCCGCCGCGGCCCGTCGATCACGGATCCGGCACAGGTCGTCGCGGCGGCAGGAGCCGCGAGGATCGAAGCGAGGGCTGGGGCCGCGACCAGCGGAAGCAGCAGGGAGGTCAACGGGCGGGGTCGGCGGTTTCGGGTGTCGGACATCGCGGATCCACTCCAGTGCCGCGGCGAGGGCGGCGGCACGCGGTTTGACTCAGGGCGTCGTCGACCGGCTGTCACCTCGGTGAGAGGCCGCGGTCGGTGTAGTGTAAGCAAGCTCCGGACCGCCGGTTCGGATCAATTCTCCCGAGGCCGCCCGGAGCGGCCCTGCGACGCCCATGATCGCCCGAATCCGTTGTTCCCGTCTCGCCGACCGCAGCCGTGGCGCGGTGTTGTCTTCGATCCTGGCTCTCTCCGTCGCTGCGACGGCGCAGGAGCCGGATCCTTCGGCTGCGGACGAGTCTGCGGCGCAGCGTCCGACGATGCGGGTCGATCAGGTGACCGACGTCGCATCGCTCATCCGCTACGTCCAGGAACGGGAGCGGGCGGTCGAATCGGTGCGCATGGAGATCCAGACCGAGGGTAGTTTCCCCGACGGCACGCCGTTCGAGACCACGGGTTCGGTGCGTGTCCTCGGTGAGACACACTTCAAGGCGCAGATGAGCGCGCGCTTCGGCGAGGGGATGGAGGTCGAGACCGAGACGGTGCGCACGCCAGAGGGGATGTGGCTGCGCGAGCGCGACCCGGTGCAAGGGGAGGTCTACCTGCGGATGGATGCCACGACGATGGCGAGGGTCGAGTCGGCATCCGCGGCGCTGGGAGGCTCCGGCAGTGCCTTGGCCGGTGCCGGGGGCGGACGCGGGGAGAGTCCGCTCGGTGGTTCGCTGCTGACCGATCTCGACCGACAGTTCGAGTTGTCGCTGGATGGGCCTCGGGTCGTGAACGGGGAGTCCTTCTGGGTGGTCGACGGGCCGGCGCGTGGCTCCGACCACGAGGACGATCTCCTGGGGCTCGGTGCCGACCGTGTGGATGTCCTGGTGCGGGTGGCGGACGGCGCGGTGCTGCGGATGGCCCAGTTGCGTGATGGGCAGCCGCTGCTGGAAGTCCGCATCGTCGAGATGGAGTTCGGTGCCGCACTGGTCCCATCGGACTTCGTCTTGAGTGCGCGGTCCGGCGAGCCGATCGACATCCTGGACCACCCGCCGGCGCGGGCCCAGATCGAGCGGCTGTTGCAGGAGGCCCGGGACAAGGGCTGGAAGGACCCGGGCGGCCGCTGATCGCGGGCCGGTCTCGGATCGGCGGAGTGATCGGTTAGGCTCCTGCGGGCAGAGGCCCTCGAATACATGTCCACCGCACCGATCCTCGTCACGGGCGCCGCCGGCTTCGTCGGTGCTCGGTTCCTGGAGTCCGCCGCGCGTCGCGGACGTGCCGTCCTCTCGGTGGATGCGCTTGCCCACTTCGTCGATCGGCCGGAACTGCAGGGCCTGCCGGTGGGCCGGAAGGTCGACCGCGACGATCTGTTCCGGTTCCTGTCGGACGAATCCCCGGAGCTCGGTGGGATCGTCCACCTCGGCGCTTGCACCGACACGACGGAGCTCGACGAGGCCTACCTGCAGCGGGTCAACCTCGACTACTCGAAGCGTCTGTGGGACTACGCGCGCGAGCGAGACCTCACGTTCGTCTACGCGTCGAGCGCCGCGACCTACGGTGGGGGCGAGCACGGCTTCGACGACGACGAGGCGCGGATCGACCTTCTGCAGCCACTGAACCCGTACGGTTGGAGCAAGCAGCGCTTCGATCAGTGGGCGCTCGCCGAGGAGCAGGCGGGACGCGCGCCGGGCGCCTGGTCCGGGTTCAAGTTCTTCAACGTCTACGGCTTCGGCGAGCGCCACAAGACCAAGATGTCGAGCGTGGTCCTGCAGGCTTTCGACCAGATCCGCAGCACCGGCGCGGTGCGGCTGTTCGAGAGCCACCGCGACGATGTGCCGCACGGCCACCAGAGGCGCGATTTCGTCCACGTCGACGACGTGGTCGGTGTGCTGTGGCATGCCCTGGAGGCACCGTTGCGCCGCGGCATCTACAACCTCGGCACCGGCCGCGCGCGGACCTTCCTCGATCTGGCGCGCTCGACGTTCGCTGCGTTGGGGGTGCCCGAGCAGATCGAGTTCGTGCCCACACCCGAGCACCTCCGCGCGCGCTACCAGTACTTCACCGAGGCGAAGATGGACAAGCTGCGCGCGACGGGCAGCCCGGTGCCGACCACCGGGCTGGAGGAGGGGGTCGCGGAGTACGTCGACCGCCTGCTCACGCACGCCGGCGTGGCGCGGTGAGCGCGGCGCAGCCCGCGAGGCAGCTCAGTAGGCGCCGATCGTCGCAGTGCCGAGCCCCGTCGCGTAGAGCGCGAAGCCCTCGATGAACAGCGACTGGAAGTACAGGTTGGCGCCGTAGATCGCCGGGAGGTCCGGCAGCGCGACGCTCCAGTTCGCGGTGGCACCCTGCACCACGGTCGGCACCCCGACGTCGGGGCTGCAGTAGAGCTGGCAGTTCGGTGCGCCCGCGAAGGCCAGGCTCGCCGGCAACGAACCGCCGCCCCAGCTCTGGTTGGAGATCCCGACCAGCAGGAACGGCAGGCTGGCTGCGGAGACCGGCGAGGCGCTGAGCTGCAGCGTGTCGCCGGCCCAGGGCTGGGTGGTGGCGGTCAGTCCAGGCGTGCCCGCGGATCCCGCGCAGGCGGAGCCGCCGGTGACGAAGCTCGCCGGAGTGCTCGTCGACCACTCGTAGCTGTCGTTCAGGAAGGTGCTGTTGAAGCCGCCGAAGTTGAACACCTTGCCGAGCGCGGGCACGTAGACCATCGCGTTGCCGGTGCGTGCGATCAGCCCCTGGCCGAGGAAGTTGCCGCGGTCGGTCCAGTCGGCGCCGTCGAAGCTGAAGGTCTTCGAGCGGAGTGCGGTGTTGGAGCCGCCCTGCAGGATGACCTGGCCGCGGGTCGGGTCGTAGGCCATGCCGAATTGGAACAGGCCGGTGCCGAACGGCGGGTTCGGTGTCATCACCTGGGTCCAGTCGTTGCCGTCGTAGGTCCAGGTCTCGGGGTCCTGGCCACCACCGGCGGGGATGCCGCCGTGCATCACCATCACGCCGCGCTGCAGGTCGTAGACCATGTTGTGGCGGCTGCGCACCGAGGGGCTGTTGACGGTGCCGATCTGGGTCCAGTTGGTGCCGTCGTACTCCCAGGTGTCGTTGAGGCGCGCACCCGCGGCATCGCGGCCGCCGAACAGCACCACCCGACCCCGCGTGAAGTCGTAGGCCATCGCGCTCTGGTCGCGTGGTGCGGGTGCGTTCACGGGGAACTGCTGGGTCCAGGTCGTCCCGTCGAACTCCCAGGTGTCGCCGTACACGCCCGCGGCGTCGTGGCCGCCGAACACCACCAGTCGATTGCGCAGCAGGTCGAAGGCCTGGCAGTGCCAGTCGCGTCCCGCCGGCCGGCCGCTGGCGGGGCTGATGTCTTGCCAGTTGGTGCCATCGAAGCGCCACAGCTCGTCACTGAAGGCGCCACCGCCGAGGTTGCCGCCGAACACCAGCATGTTGGCGCCGTCGGTCGAGGCACCGTGGCCGCCACGCGGGCTGGGAGAGGTGGCCGGTGTGAGGACCGTCCAGGCGGCCTGCGCCGTCACGAGCGAGGAGGGAAGGGCGAGAGCGAGTGCGGTCGCGGGGAGGAGGAGCTTGCGCATGGTTCCGTGAGCAGGTGGTGCGGTCGTCGGTCGACCGGTCGACCATCTTGCAAAGCAGTCATCACTGCTTGCAAGCGACCGTGCAACCAAGCGCAATGCGCCGTTCCGGAACGGCTTCGGGAGCGGCACGAGGCCGGATCAGGCCTTGTCTTCCTCGCTCGGCGGGTGCTCCAGCAGCTCCAGCCCCTCGTAGCGCTTCACCGCGTAGTCGATCTCGAACTCGCTCTTGAACAGCGCCACCGGGCGGGTGGACTCGTCGAGGACCACCATCGGCAGCAGGGTCAGCAGCTCGCTGGTGACCCCGCGCAGCCAGCGGGCCCGCTCGTACGGCTTGCGCTCGATCACGATCTCGGTGCCGTACTCCATCTCCAGCCGGTGCTTGAACACCTCGAGCTGCAGCTCACCGACGGCGCCGAGGATCGGCTCGCGTGCGCCGGTCCGCGGCCAGAACACCTGCACGACTCCCTCCTCGCCGAGCTGGTGCAGGCCCTTGGTGAAGCCCTTCGACATGGACGGCTCCCTGGGCCGCACCTGCGCGAAGATCTCCGGCGCGAAGCGCGGGAAGTTGCGGACCTCGACCTTGGGGCCCGACGAAACCACGTCGCCGACCCGGAACAGGCCGGGGTTGATCAGTCCGATCACGTCGCCGGGGAAGGCCTCGTCGATCGTGACCCGCTCCTGACCGAAGAAGCGGTGCGGGTGCGACATGCGCACCTCGCGGCCGAGCCGCACGTGGCTGGCGCTCATGCCGCGCTCGAAGCGACCGGACGTCACGCGCAGGAACGCGATGCGGTCCCGGTGGTGCTTGTCCATGTTCGCGGCGATCTTGTAGACGAAGCCGGTGAAGAACGACTCGGTCGGCGGAATCTCTCCGTCGACGGTCTTCAACGGACCTGGCGGAGGACTCAGCTCCAGGAAGTGCTGGAGGATGTTCTCGACGCCGAAGTTGGTGAGGGCCGAGGCGAAGAACATCGGCGACTGCTCTCCGCGCAGGAAACGGGCCCGGTCGAACGGTTCGATCGCCTCCTCGGCGAGTGCGAGTTCCTCCACGAACTTGTCGTGCGCCCATTCCCCGAGCCGCTCGCGGAGTGACGGATCGTCGGGACCGGTGACCGCTACCCTGGAGCGGTGCGCGTTGTGCGCGGTGCGGTCGAAGAGGTTCACCTCCTGCCGCGCGATGTCGTACACGCCGAGGAACGACTCACCCGAGCCCAGCGGCCAGGTCCGCGGCACGATCGTGATGCCGAGCGTCTTCTCGACCTCGTCCATCAGATCGAGCGGCTCCCGCGCCGGCCGGTCCATCTTGTTGACCACCGTGACGATCGGCAGCCCCCGGTCGCGGCAGACCTTGAACAGCTTGATGGTCTGCGGCTCGACGCCCTTGGCGCCGTCCACCAGCATCAGTGCGCAGTCGGCGGCGACCAGGGTCCGGTAGGTGTCCTCCGAGAAGTCCTGGTGACCCGGCGTGTCGAGCAGGTTGATGCAGTGCCCCTCGTACTCGAACTGCAGCGCGGAGCTGGTGATCGAGATGCCGCGCTTCTTCTCCAGCTCCATCCAGTCAGAGGTCGCATGGCCGCCGCCCTGCTTGGCCTTCACCGAGCCGGCCTTCTGGATCGCGCCGCCGTAGAGCAGCAGCTTCTCGGTGAGCGTGGTCTTGCCGGCGTCGGGGTGGGAGATGATCGCGAAGGTGCGACGGCGCGCGACTTCCTTCTCGAGGCTGATGGGAACGGCAGTCATCGGAATTCCGGGCGGAGCAGAATAGCGCCGCCCGGGATCCGCGAAAGGGTCGCTCGCGCGCGTCAGTCGGTGTAGGCGAGTTCCAGCGAGTCGACCCGGATGTCGCGAGCCGTGGCGCGGTCGAAGAGAAGCAGCACTTCGATCTGCCGCGCCTGGTCGCCGGCGACCGACGGACCGGCGTCGGGATTCACGAAGTCGCGCCACGCGCCGGTCGGCAGGTTCGGCTGGCCGAGGGTGCGGAACCAGGCGCGGATCGGCGCACCGGGCCGATCGGCCGGCAGGTAGCCGCTCGCTGCGTCGGTGTAGACCACCGGTCGGCCGTCGACCACCGCGCGGAGCTCGTAGTGGCGCCAGCGAACGATGCGGGTCGGATTGAGGAAGCCGTAGGGCCCCAGCAGCGCGATGGTCTGCGGGTCGCCGCCGCCGAGCTGACCGACCGAGGCGGCGACGGGCGGATCGACCTGGCCGATCGCGCCGGGTTGAACGCTGGGATCGACGACCTCCAGCCGCGCGCTTCCCGACGCGCCGTCGCCGCCGACCAGGTCGGCGAAGTAGAACGGCCCCGTGAAACGCGCGGTGCTGCCGGCGCCGCCACGGACCTCGATCACGCCCGATTGGTCGATGCCACCCGTGCCGACCTGCAGCAGGACGCCGCCACCGGAACCCGCACCCCCCGGCGCGGGAATCCCGCGCGAGCTGACGATCGAGTTGTCGGCGGTTCGGGCGCCGTCGCCACCGCGCGCCTGGATCCGGCCCTGGAAGCCGATGGTCAACTGGTTGCCGACGCGCAGCGCGACGGCGCCACCGCCACCGGTGCCGGCACCGCCGCTGAGGAACTTGTAGGGGTCCGAGAAGTTGCTGGCCTGCACGAACAGGGAGTGACTGCCGCCGCCGCCGCCACCCGAGCCGGACACCAGGTAGTGGTCGAGCGACGCCGCGCCGGCCGGTCGCGGGTCGAGGGCGGGGAACATCGTTCCGCCGGGGGTCGGACCGCCGTACTCGTTGGGGCTCGCCGGCAGTCCTCCGGTGATGAACGGACCCTGCAGCACCTGGCCGGGGCTACCCGCCGTGCGAAAGCCGCCGCCACCGCCGCCGGAGCCCGAGTTGATGCAGTAGTTGTTGCCGAAGCCCCGGAACACCAGGCTGCTGGTGTCACCGCTCGGTGGGAACAGGGCGGCGCCGCGGCCGCCGGTGCCGGCCGCGTTCGCTGCGTAGGCGTGGGTCGCCGCGACCGCCAGGTCCTCCCCGTCGTAGCCGGCGAAGCCGTTGAACAGCGGCTGCGAAGGGTTGCCGCTGCCATCACAGGCGAACGCGCCGTCGCCACCGCGGCCGCCGCCGGCGCCGGCCTCGGTGCCGCGTTGGCCCGGACCGGGAGTGAACACACCACCGCTCAGGATCGAGTTCTTGCCGGTGTGCGCGAAGTCCTCGAGGTCCCCGCCGTTCAGGTCCAACGTCCCGTCGATCCGCGCGAGACCGGCCACGCGGACGACTGCGGGTCGGCTTCCGACGAAGCGCACGGTGGTTCCTGCCGGCACGCGGAAGTCGGTGAAGTCGAAGCGACCGTCGTGGACCGTCAGCGGCTGGCCGAACAGCGTGCGTGCGGCGGGGATCGGCTGCGAGTCCGTGCTCCACTCGAAGACGTTGTTGCCGAGGTCGCGGCCGTCGCCGGGAACGAACACGCCATGGATCCCGGTGCCGCCGATCGGGCCGGTGGTCAGGAACGAGCCGCCGACGAGACGCGCCGCGGAGCGCGCCTGCTGCAGGCCGTCGCCGGTGGTGAAGTCGTCGCGGAACGAGCTGCCGGCGGTCCGCATGGTCCGCGTGCATTCGTGGTTGGTGAAGCGCGGGCGAGCCACGCCGACCACCGCCTGCGCGCAGAGCAGGGCATCCGCGGCGGCGGATGGCGGTGGGACCCGCAGCCGCAGCGTACCCGGCACGCTCACCGGTGCCGCGGACGGCGCGAGTGTCGCGAGATCCAGGCGCGGATCGCCGAGCAGACCGGGGATCGGCGACTGGCTGAGGTCGCGCCCGCCGGCGAACAGGATCGCGCCGGCTCCGCCGAGTCCGCCGACGCGGAGTTCGGCGACCTCGTCGGCGCGGTAGGTGATGAGTTCGATGTCCAGACTCGCCAACGGCGAAGACTGGTCGTCGTAGGGATCGGTGCGGAGCTGAACCTCGACGCCGTTCGCGGTTCCATCGCCGTCGTCGTCGGCGTAGGGCGCGACCAGCCAGGCGCGCTCGTAGAGGTCGGGTCGCTCCGGACCGCCGCCGCCGTAGGCGATCTGTCGGTCGTCGTCGAGCTGCCCGGTACTGGCATCGAATCGCCAGGGGTAGGAGCGGTTCTCCACCCACAGCCAACCGAGAGGATCGATGGTGATCCGGCGGGGGCCTCTGGGGCCCACGCCCGTGATCACGAGGAGCGGCGTCCGGCTATCTGCCGTCATCCGGAACACCCCGCGGTCGGAACTCATCCACAGGTCGCCCTCCGCCGTCTGCTCCAACTGGGCGACCGCTCCGGTGTCCGGCAGGTCGAGACGGTCGGTGATGCCGAGCGTCGGGCTGAGCTCGAACAACGCGCTGGCCTGGCCGCCGACCTCGACCGCCACCACGCCGCCGCCGATCGTGTGGCCGACCACGTCCATCGGTCCCCGGGTGCCGACCGGCAACGACACCGTCGACAGCGCACCCGTGATCGGATCCCGCCGCGACAGGAACGGCGCGGGCGAGTTCTCGGCGGCGATCAGCACGCCTCCGAGACCGTCGATGGCCAACGCCCGCGGGGCGCCGGGCAGGGGCTGGCTGCCCAGCAGGTTGCCGTCGGCGTCGTAGTGGTAGAGCATCGCGGGGTTCGCGCCGCCGGCCCAGACCGAGCCGTCGGCGGCGAATGCCAGATCCGTCATACTCGAGCCCGGCGTGAGTTGGCGATGCAGCGAGCCGTCCGGTCGACGGATCTCGAGTTGCGGATGGCCTGGATCGGGGACCCGCCAGACCAGTCCGTCCGGGGCGCGGTGGTAGGCGTCGAACCCGATCAGCGTGCCGAAGACGATGCGCACCGGTTCGCCGAACCGATCGACCACCACGGCGCCGTTGTTGTTCGAGGTCGTGGTGAACCAGATCACCGGCTCGGGACCGTCGGCCTGGGCGAGGACTGTGGCTGCCGTGGCGAGGATCGCGAGCGGCCACGCGGCCGGGGACGCGCGGTCGGCGCGGCGTGAGGGCTGGGGCATGGTGGTCGGGCCCGGCGGGGAGCCGGGCCGGAGGCAGGGACGAGGTGGTTCCGCTAGCCTCCGAACGGGCCCGCGTCACCGGTCACTGCCAGTATTCGAGCTCCAGCGAGTCGATCCGGATGTCACTGGCGATCGAGCGGTCGAAGACCAGCAGCACCTCGACCTGGATGGCGAGATCGTCGGAGATCGAGGCGCCGGCCTCGGGATTCACGAAGTCCCGCCAGGCATCGTCCGGGACGCCGGGCCTGCTGACGGCGCGGAAGAAGGCGCGAACTGGCGCGCCGTCGACGTTCGCCGGGTTGAAGCCGATCGAGGCGTCGGTGTAGGTCACCGGGTTGCCGTCGACGATCGCTTGGATCTCGTAGTGTCGCCAGCGGACCACCGGCGCCGCATTCTGGATCCGATAGGGACCGAGCAGGGCGATGGTCCTGACGTCGCGATCGGTGAGGGTGCCGACCGACCCGGACCCTGCCGGCTCGACCTGGCCGATGCTTCCGGCCTGCACGTTCGGATCGGCCAGTTCGAGGCGCGCGGACCCGGGGGCACCATCGCCGCCGCGCACGTCGGCGAAGTAGAACGGACCGGCCAGTCCGGTCGAACCACCCTGCCCGCCGCGGACCACGATCTGACCGGCCTGGGTCACGCTCGGGTTGCCGACCTGCAGCAGGACGCTGCCGCCCGACCCGGCACCGCCGGGGCTGGGCACACCGAACGTCGTCACGCGGGAGTTCGAGGTCGTCCTGGCGCCATCACCTCCGCGGGCCTCGATGCGTCCCTGCGCACCGACCGACAGATCGCTGCCGACGCGGAGCGCCACTGCGCCACCGCCGCCGGTCCCCGCTGCGCCGCTGAGGAACTTGAAGGGATCCGCGAAGCTGCTGGCCTGGACGAACAGGGGGTGACTGGCACCACCACCACCACCGGAGCCCGCCACCAGGTAGTGGGTCAGGGAGTCCGCGCCGGCCGGCCGCGGCTCGAGGGCCGGGAAGGCCGATCCTCCGGGGGTTGGAGCACCGAACTCGTTGGGCATCGCCGGAGCACCTCCGGTGATGAACGGTCCCAGCACGACCCGGCCGTCCTGGCCGGCGCCGCGGAAGCCGCCGCCGCCGCCGCCGGAGGCGCTGTTGATGCTGTAGTTGTTCCCGAAGCCCCGGTAGACGATCTGGTTGCGGTCTCCGGAAGGCGGGAACAGCGCTGCCCCGCTGCCGCCGGTGCCCGCCGCGGCCCCGGCGTAGGCGTGTGATGCCGGCACCCTGAGGTCTTCGCCGTCGAAGCCATCGAAGTCGTTGTAAGAGGGCTGCATCGGATTGCCGGTTCCGTCGCAGGCGAACGCGCCGTCGCCGCCGCGCCCGCCACCGGCTCCCGCTTCGGTTCCGCTCTGGCCCACGCCCGGGGTGAAGGTTCCGGCGGACAGGGTCGAGTTCTTCCCGTCGTGCGAGTCCTCTTCCAGGTCACCACCATTGAGGTCGAGGGTGCCGTCGACGATCGCGCGGCCGGCGACCCGGACCACCGCCGGGCGGCTGCCGACGAAGCGCACGGTGACGCCGGCCGGGATGGTGAAGTCGGTGAACTCGAAGCGTCCGTCCCGGATCACGAGTTCGTTGCCAAACAGGCTACGGGTTGCCGGGATCGTCCAGGAGTCGGTGTCGAACTCGAACACGTCGTTGCCGAGAGCACGGCCGTCGGTGTGCGCGAAGGACCCATGGATTCCCGTGCCGCCGATCGGACCCGTGGTGAGGAATCCGCCGGGGAGTAGTCGCGCCGCGGAGCGGTCGCGCTGCAGGTTGGTGGGCAAGGAGAACTGGTCGCCGATCGTCAGACCGAACGCCGGCACCGTACGGGTGCACTCGTGGTTGGTGAAGCGCGGGGCAGCGACTCCGACCACCGCCTGCGCGCAGAGCAGCGCATTGGCTGTGGAGGCCATGTCGGGCACGCGGAGGTCCAGGCGGCCGGGCACCGAGATCGGCGCACCGACCGGGGTCAACGACATCAGGTCGAGGCGCAGATCGCCGAGCAGGCCGGGGATCGGGCCCTGGCTCAGGTCGTAGTCGCCGGCGAACAGGAGCACGCCGACTCCGCCGAGTCCGGAGAGCTCGAAGGTCGCAAGCTCCTCGGGCCGGTAGGTGATGCGGTCGATGGACAGGTTGGCGAGCGCGGACGACTGGTCGTCGTAGGGATCCGTGCCGAGTTGGATCTCGACGCCGTTCGGCGTGCCGTCACCGTCGTCGTCGGCGAGCGGGGCGATGACCCAGGCACGGACGTAGCGGTCGGAGGCTTCGGGGACACCGGGTTCGCGCCGGCTGGAATCCACTTCCCCGGTGCTCGCATCGAAGCGCCAGATCGCGCCGACATCCTGCGCCCACAGCGATCCGTCGGGGTCGATCGTGAAGCGGCTCGGCGAGGGCAGGTTGCGGGGCAGGATGGGGATGGGTTGGTCGGAGCCCTGCGGGAGTCGATACAACCCGCCGGTACCGGAGAGCCAAAGCATGCCGTCGGCGGTCTGGTCGATCTGCTCGACGCCGCTGATGGGTAGGTCCACGAGGCGGATCACCTGCAGGTTGCTGGCGACGTCGAGGAGCGTGCTGGTCTGGTTCGGTCCCGCGGCGACGATGCGGCACCCGCCCTGCGGCAGTCCGAGCACGTCGGCCGGGCCGGTGCCGCGGGTCGGTAGGGTCACGGTCGACAGGGCGCCGGTGACCGGGTCACGGCGCGACAGGAACGGCGCCGGCATGTTGTCCGAGACGATGAAGACCGCCCCCAGGCCGTCGATCGCCATCGCGCGAGGGACGCCTGGCAGTGCCTGCAGTCCGACGGACACCGGGTTCCCGTCGAGGCTCCAGACGTCGAGACGACCGGGTCCGGATCCGATCGTGAAGACCTCGTTACCGGCGCCGAACGCGACATCCTGGAAGCCACCGCTGGACCGCAGGATCCTGTGGAGGCTGCCGTCCCGGTTGTAGATGAGCACCTCCGAATTGAGGTTCCGTCCCGGGAGCCACAGGCGCCCGTCGGGAGCCCGGTGCACGGAGTAGGGGATCGCTGGAGTGTTGGCGCGTTGACCGGCCGGTTCGCCGAACGCGTCGAGCGCGACCAGACGACCGGTGGCATTCAGCCAGACGACGTCTTCGGGCAGCTGATTCTGCCCGGTCAGATGGCCCGTGAGGGCGAGGAGTAGCAACGACAAGCTGGCTGCGCTGCAGCGGCGCGCCAGCACGAGATGGGAGTGGGTCATGGGTTCTGGGGTTCGGTTCCCCGGTGCGAGGAGGGGCTTTCCGTCACGCGGGGTTCCTGGGCACCCTCGGCTCCCGAGGGCCGCACCGTTCGCGACTCGAAGACGAGTTCATGGTCACCATGGCCACGGGCGGCCAGCGGACGCGGAGGGATGTCCTCGGATAGACACGCGGGTGTCCCGGGTTGTGGTTTCCGATGCGCAAATCGGCGCTGGACCCGGGCGCGATGCCCGTGTCACTTCGGCCTATGGATCCGAACCGTCCTCTCGGCATCGGCGTGGTCGGCGCCGGTTTCATCGCGGAGACCCGCGCACGCTGCTACCGCGCGCTCGGTGGTGCCGCGCGCCTCGCGGCCGTGACCTCGCGGGGCGGTGAGAAGGCGCGATCCTACGCACAGAAGTTCGAGGTCGGCGCGGTCGCCGACGACCTTGCTGCTCTGCTGTCGCGCGACGACGTCGACCTGGTCGATCTCTGCGTGCCGAACGACCTGCACCGGCCCTTCACCGAGCAGGCGGCCGCCGCGGGCAAACACGTAGTCTGCACCAAGCCGCTGACCGCCTACGTCGGCCAGGACCTCGGCGCCGACCCGGACGCCGCAGCGGTGAGCGCGACGCCGCGGCCGAGGATGCTCGACCTCGCGGTCGCCGACGCCGAGGCGATGGTGAAGGCCTGCGACGCCGCCGGCGTGCAGTTGATGTACGGCGAGAACTGGCTCTACGCGCCCGCGGTGGAGAGGACCCGCGCACTGCTCGAGCAGGCGGGCGGCACGATCCTCGACATGCGTGGGGGTGAGTGCCACAAGGGCTCGCACTCGCCGTACTCGAAGCTCTGGAAGCACACCGGCGGCGGAGCCTTGCTGCGGCTCGGTGCCCACCCGGTCGGCGCGATGCTGTGGTTCAAGCGCGAGGAAGGCCTGCGACGCGACGGCCAGCCGATCGTCCCGGTGGCGGTGGTCGCCGACCTCGCCGACTGCTCGAAGATCGCCTCGCTCGACGCCGAGGCGAAGGCGCACGTGACCCGTGGCTGGGTCGACGTCGAGAACTGGGGCACGGTGCTGATCGAGTTCTCCGACGGCTCGCGCGGCAATGCCTGGGGTGCCGACACCATGCTCGGCGGCATGGAGAGCCGGCTCGAGATCCAGACCAGCAACGCGCGCTACCGCTGCAACCTGTCGCCCAACGACATGCTGCAGACCTACGCGCCCGACGCGTCGGTGTTCGGCGAGGCCTACATCATGGAGAAGGTCGACTCGGGTGCCGGCTGGACCACGCCGATGCCCGACGAGGACTGGACCTCGGGGCACTTCCAGATGTGCGCCGACTTCGTGGCAGCGGCGCGTGAGGGTCGTCCGGCGCGAGCCGATGGAGCGCTCGGTCGGGACGTGGTGCGAGTGATCTACGCCGCGTACGTCGGCGCCGCCGAGGGGCGGCGGGTCGCGCTCGACTGATCGATCACAGACCGAGCAGCACCGCGTTCGAGAAGTGCAGCACCGTCGCCGTGCCCGGCGGCAGCACCACCGTCTGGCTGGTGAGCTGTTGGCCGTGCAGGCCCGGATCGGCCGGCAGCGGCAGCGTCACCTGCCACGTGCCGGTCGGGGTGGTGTCGAACGGCAGGTTGCCGAGGCCTGCGGCGGGCGAAGGGTAGAGCAGGCATGCACCGATCGGCAGCGGTGCCGGGGGGCCGAAAGACAGGGTGAACACTCCGGGCCGGCCAGTCAGCGTGTTGGTGAGGAAGAAGCCGACGTTGCTGCCGAGGCGCGGGATCGACGCGGTGTGCAGGTCGTTGGCCGGGCAGGCGGTGCCGACCGTGGCCGATGTCGCGACCTGCGTGACGCGGAAGCGCACCAGCGTCGAGTCGCCGTTGTAGCGCTGGTTCCGGCCAAAGCCGACATTGGCGTCGACGGCGTCCCCGGCGAGGCAGGTGAGGACCCGGCGGAACGAGTGCGCCGGAGTCCAGGTGGCGGAGTTGCAGTCGGGGGGACCGTCGAATGAGTTGAGTTCCGCGGAGGTGAGGGTCGCGAGGTTGTGCAGCACCGCGACGTCGCTGTTGGTGGGGAACGAGAAGTCGACGCCGGCGAAGTCGACCTCGACGTAGTAGTCGCCGTCGGCCGGCGCGGTCCAGCGGAGCACCGCGTTCTCGCCGGCCTGGCCGGGGTGGAGTGCGATCTGGCCGGCGGGGAGCCGGACCGAGGTGCAGCACTCGGTCCGCGCATCGGGGCTGCGGGTGATCGCCGGGAACTGCGGGAAGCGGTTCGACCAGCCGCGCAGATTGCTGCAGTACACCACGTCTTTCTGGGTGAACGCGTTGAGCGGTGCGCCGCGGTTGCCGGACCAGCCGTAGGTCCAGCCGAGGTGGGGATTCGCGGTCGCCGAGAAGTCGCGGGCCGCGTCCCAGGTGGGGGATTGGGCGGTGAGGGTGGCGGCGATCAGGAAGGGGACGATGCGTTGCAGGATGTGGATCATGGCGTGGGCTCGGGTGCGGTCGGCGGAACGGGGAGACGTGCGAGGGGGGCGCGGCCTGGGGGCCACGGACTCGCCGAAAGTCCTGCGCTTCGCGTCGCGCGGAGTGGGCCGGTAACCTGTTCCCATGGGTTTCCCCGCGCCGTCGTGGCACCTTCTCCGGACGATCGGAGCGACAGCTTGTCTGGTCCTGATGGTCGGTCTGGCCCCTCTCGCGGCCCAGGCAGGCGACCGGAAGGACCCCGAGGGGATGGTCCAGGCTCCGCCGCCTGCCGACCTGGACATTCCGGCCGCGCCGGTGCGGAGTGCCGAGGAGGAACTCGAGACCTTCTCGATCGAGGCCGGCTACCGGATCGAGCTCGTCGCCGCCGAACCGATGGTCGAGGATCCGGTGGCGATCGCGTTCGACGCCGCGGGGCGGATGTGGGTGGTCGAGATGCGCGGGATCATGCGCAACGTCGAGGGCGACGGAGAGCGCGAGCCGGTCGGGCGGATCGCGGTGCTGACCGACGGCGACGGGGACGGGCGGTTCGACCTCCGGCACGTGTATCTCGACGGGCTGGCCCTGCCGCGCGCCGTCCTGCCCCTCGGCGGAGGAGAGGCTCTGGTCCTGGCACCGCCGCACTTCTGGCACTGCAAGGACACCGACGGGGATCTGGTCTGCGACACCAAGGAGACCGTCGGCGACACCTTCCAGAACGGATTCACCGACCCGGAGCACGCCGCCAACACGCCGACCTTCGGGCTCGACGGCTGGATCCACTTCTCCAACTACCCGCGGCGAGCCCGCTACGCCGACGGGCTGTGGTCCTGGGAGCCGGTTGCGCACGGCGGACAGTGGGGCTGGAGCTTCGACGACTTCGGTACGCCCTGGTTCAACACCAACAGCGATCACCTGCGGGCCCACTTCGCGCCGGCGCGATACGCGGCCCGGCACCCGGGGCTGGCCGATCCGGCCTTTGCCAACCAGCGGGTCGGCCACAGCCAGGAGGTCTGGCCCGGACGCATCACGCCCGGTGTGAACCGCGGCTACCGCAAGGGGACACTGCGCGAGGACTTCACCTTGGCCCGCTTCACCGCGGTCTGCGGTCCTGGGGTCTACCGCGCCGAGGCGATCCCCGAGTTTCGCGGCCAGGTGTTCATTCCGGAGCCGTCGGCGAACCTGGTGCGGCGTGAGGTGGTGTCGCCCGACGGCGTGCGCTTCCGCAGCGAGAACGCGCTCCACGAGGCCGAGTTCTGGACCTCGCAGGACGAGCGCTTCCGGCCGGTGAACGCGCTGACCGGTCCCGAGGGCGGGCTCTACGTGGTCGACCTCTACCGCGGCATCCTGCAGCATCGCAACTACCTGACGACCTACCTGCGCCGGCAGATCGAGGAGCGCGGGCTGGACCAGGGCATCCACCTCGGCCGGATCTGGCGGGTGGTGAAGGAGGGTGGCGGAGTGCTCGCCGCGATGCCCGACCTGGAAGCTGCGGACGCGGCAGGTCTCGCGGCGGCGATCGCTTCGCCCAACGGCGTGGTGCGGGATCTCGCGCAGCGAGAGATCGCACGACGCGGTGTGCGTGAGGTGGCGGCGCCGCTGCGTGCGCTGCTCGGTCGCGGAGAAACGGCTCCGGAGGTGAAGGTCAGCGCGCTGTGGAGCCTCGAAGGGGTCGGGATGCTCGATCGGTCGTCACTGGTGCGGGGGCTCCAGGACCCGGACGCACGGGTGCGCGAGCACGCGGTGCGATTGACCGAGGCGCGGCTCGGTGGCAGCGACCTGGATGGGGTGTTGCTGGGTCGGTTGATCGGCGTCGGCCGGCGCGAGACCGAACCGCGGGTGCTGATGCAGTTGGCGTTCTCGCTGGGAGGCGTGTCACCCGGCAACGAGCGGATGCGGGATGCCGCGGAGCGCGCGCTCCTGGGGATTCTCACCGCCCACGGCGAGGACCCGGTGATCCGCGACGCGGTGGTCAGCGGCCTCGGCGGCCGGGAGGTCCGGTTCCTGGAGCGGATCGCCGCCGACGAGGCATGGCACGAGGAGTCGAAGCCACGCCGCGACGCGCTCCGGAGGATTGCGTCGGCGGCCACGGGCAGTCGTGACGGCGTCTCGCTCCTGGAGCTGATGACTCGAGCGGCGCACGACGAGCAGGCGTGGCGCCGCGATGCGGTGGTGCTCGGCATCGTCGACCGTCTGCCGAAGAAGGGCGCGCGACCGCTGGAGGTTCGCGGCGAGGAGTCGGTCCGCGACGAGCTGTTGGCCAGCCTGGCCGGTGGCGAGTCGGCGAGGCATGCCGAGCGACTGCGTGAAGGGATCGTCTTCGGCGCCGCGGCGACAGCTCGTGCCCTCACCGACGCGGAACGGAGCCGCCTCGAGCACGGCCGCGGCCTGTACGCCGTGCACTGTCAGCAGTGCCACCAACCCAGTGGCGAAGGCCTGGCCGGGGTCGCCCCACCGCTGCGCGGCTCGGAGTGGGTCCTAGGCAGTCCCGAGCGCCTGACCCGCATCGTCCTCCACGGTCTCACGGGTCCGATCGAGGTCGATGGCAAGCTCTACGACTTCCCGACCATGCCCGACCACGGTCGCCTGCCCGACGGCGACCTCGCGGCGATCCTCACCTGGCTTCGTCGTGGCTGGGACCACGAGGCCGAGCCGGTGACCCCGACCTTCGTCCAGTCGGTCCGCGCCGCCGAGTCCTCCCGCTCGCAGCCCTGGACCGCCGCCGAACTCCAGTCCATCGGCCAGGGGGGTTAACAACTCGACCCGGCCGGGTTGTTAACCCCCTCCTCGGGCCGTGCCGGCGGATCCGCGCCGAGGTTCAGGGGTTGACAACCCGGCCGGGTCGAGTTGTTAACCCCCTCTCGGGTCAGAGGGGGAGGAACCACACGTTGCGGAAGGAGACGGGATTGCTGTGGTCCTGCAGCAGCAGGGGGAGCGCTTCCGGTCCTTCCTGCATCCCGGCGCCGGTCTTGGCGGTGATCTCGACGTCGTCGTGGACCAGGGTGTCGTTCCACCACAGGGTCAGGCGGGCGTTGGCGGTCTTGGTTCCTCCGTCGTCGAAGCGCGCGGGCGTGAAGCGGATCCAGTACTCCTGCCACTCGCCGGCCGGCTTGCCGGCGTTCACCTCGGGAGCGCGCTGGCGGTAGAGCGAGCCGCAGCCGTTGAACTCGGGCTCGCGGCCGAACGAGTCGAGGATCTGCAGCTCGTAGCGGCGCTGGATGTAGACGCCGCTGTTGCCCTTGCCCTGACCCTGCTCGCCGTCTTCCTCGGGGATGCGGAAGGACACATGCAGGATGCCGGCGCCGAGTGGCTCCTTGGTGACGATCGATCCCTTGCCCGGGTTCACGGTCAGCACGCCGTCGGCGACGTCCCATCCCGGCTCGCCGCCGTTCTGCGCGGTCCAGTGCTCTGCGAGCGAGGTCTCGCTGCCGTCGAACAGCACGCGCGCTCCTGCGGGTGCCTCCGCAAAGCGATCGCCGGCGTCGAGCGTCCAGCGCAGGCCCTGCAGCAGGGTCCGCTGGTAGTCGTGGTTGGCCCAGACCTCGTGACGATGACCGAGCGAGCAGTAGAACATCCGGCCCGCGCCGACGTCCTTGCACCACGCCACCGCGTAGTCGTCGTCCTGCTGGCGCTTGCCCTTGCTCACGTCGATCGAGGCGTTGTCGATGCTCATCAGCACCGTCTGCGCGTCGCGACTCCAGTTCTTGAACTGGTAGATCTCGTCGTGGGTGACGAACGACGCTCCGAGATGGCGCACGATCGGGTGGTCGGTCCGCTCGACGTTCACGGTCACCTGCTGGTGCCACGGGTGGCCGTCGAAGTAGCCGCCGATCAGCTCGCCATACGGCGCGAACCGATAGAACGTGTCGGTCGCCGAGTGCACGCCGCAGAACGCGCCGCCGGCCTCGACCCAGTCGACGAGGCCCTGCGCGTGCTCCTCCGGGATCGGCAGCTCACCGGTGGTGTAGAACAGCACCGCGTCGAACCCGGCGAGCTGCTCCGGCGCCAGCATCCCGCAGTCCTGCGACGCGACGATCTCGAAGTGGTCGCCCGCGGCCTCGGTCAGCTCGCGTTCGGCCAGCGCGATCTTGCCGGCCTCGACGCGCTTGACCACCGGGTGCACGAAGCCGGCGCTGTGGGTGAAGAACAGCACGCGCGGTTTCACGGCACGGGGGAGGTCCTGCGCGGCGAGCGGCGCGACGCAGAGCGGGCTGAGGAGGACAGGGATGGCGAGGAGAGGGATGGCGAGGGTGCGGAGCATCACCCCCGCAGCGTAAGGCAACGCGCGGTCCAGGCGAACCGCGCGGGGTGGCCGTCTCCCCGGTCGGGGGCCGGACCGTGGTGGCGATTGTGGGCGAGGGGGTGTGGTACCCGAACGAGTCCTGCCGCTGACCGACGGGCAGCCCCGCGACGGTGCGGCGCGCCGCGTTCCTCCCCGGTCTCCGGTCATGGTCCTACCACGCCTCCTCCCTCCTTCGCTCCTCTTGCTGGCACTCGGTGCGCCGGCGCAGAGCGTGCCGCCGCTGTCCCTCGCCGAAGCCGCCTCGTCGGCCGACTGGATCGTCACCGCGACGGTCCGGTCGTCGCGATCCCGCTGGTCCGACGACCGCACCACGATCCGGACCTTCGTGGCGCTCGGCGACGTGGTCGTGCACCACGGAACGGTGCCGGGCGGCGAGCCGGTGCTGCGCTTCGACGGTGGTCAGGTCGGCGACGACCGGATCGCGGTCGCCGGGATGCCGGTGCTTCGCGAGGGGGGCCGCTACCTGCTGTTCGTCCGCGGCAACGGCGAGCACGTGTCACCGATCGTCGGCTTCCACCAGGGTGTGTTCGAGGTCCGGGAGACCGCCTCCGGCGAGGTGCTGGTCGACGCGTTCGGGCGGGAACTCGTCGAGGTCCGCGAGGGCCGTCTGGTGGTCGCCGAGCGTCGGTCGGTCGCGGGCGCCGCGACGCCGCGGCCGTCCGGTCCACAGGTGCTTTCGATCGACCACACGGTGGTCGCCGCGGCTGCCGACGTGGAACGACGCGAGGGTCAGCAACTCGCGCGCGGGACCGCCAGGCCTCTGCCGCTGCCGGAGCTGCCGGCGACCGGCCCGGCCGTGCGGATCCCGGCGGCTGGCCGGTCGGCGGTGAGCCCACCGGCCCGCGTCGAAGGGTCTACCCCGCTCGGCGCCGCGCGCCACCCGATCCTGCTGGCGGCCGGTGACGACCCGGGCCGGCGCGTGAACCTGGCTGCGATGCTGCGCTTCGTCGGGGAGGTCCGCCGATGATCCGCCTCGGCACGCTTCCCAGGTGGTCGGTCGTCGGGATCGGCATGGTGCTCGCCGCCTCGCTGGCCTTCACCGTCTACCCCGGTGCGCCGCGCTGGCCGCTGGTCGGTGGGTTCCATTACGTCGTCGATCTCAACACGACGTCGTTCCCCGCCGGATCGGTCTGGGACAGCCAGGCCCAGTTCGCGCTGGCCGATTGGCGCGACATCGGCGCCACCTCGTTCCAACCCGGCATCCGGCGCAGTGCCGCCAACGGCTTCGTCAACAACGACGGCCTCAACGCCTGGATGTGGTCCGACCAGCCGGCTCAGACCTGGCTCGGCATCTGCTACTACCGCTATGCGGCGGGGGCCCTGCAGGAGGCCGACGTGGTGTTCAACGCGCGCGCCGACTACCCGTGGGCACCGGGCCTGCTCGACCCCTGCGGGGACCACGCGAACAGTCCGTTCGACTTCCGCGGCGTGGCGCGCCACGAGGCCGGCCATGCGCTCGGACTCGACCACGACACCGCGCTGCTCTCGACCATGCAGCCGATCTACCAGCCCGGCCAGGCCATCGCCCACACCGGTGCGTCGGGCGAGCTGCCGCACGGCGACGACAAGTTCGGCTGCCGCTTCCTCTACCCCAACCCGAGCACCGTCTACAACCTGATGGCGACGTGCTGGCAGCCGGTCGGCGGCGGCGTGCAGCGCATCCCCTTCGGCGGGAGCTTCGCCGCGGGATCGTCGATGACGGTGCCGGTCTACATCGTGAACCAGAGCAACGCCACGTTCCCGGCCACCCAGAAGCTCGGCATCTACCTGTCGACCAACGACGTGATCTCGACCGGCGACCTGCGCATCGCGAGCGTCCAGTTCTCGGGCAGCTGGTCGTTCCATGCCGAACAGCTCTACCAGTTCCCGGTCACGATCCCGGCGACGCTGGCACCGGGGACCTGGCACGTCGGCTGCATCATCGACCACGAGAACGCTCTGGCCGAGCGCTACGAGGGCGACAACGCGGCGCGGCTCGGTACCATCACGGTGACGCCGGCGCCACGAGCGGACCTGGTGGTCGAGAGCCTTTCGATCAGCGACGCACGACCGGAGCGCGGTGCGCCGGTCACCGTCCACGCCGTGGTCCGTAACCGCGGCGCGGCCCCGACCACGGTGCCGACCACCACCGCGTTCTACGTGAAGTCGTGGACCGGTCCGACCGAGGTGGTCTGGAGCTGGCCGGTGATGTCGGCGACGACCCCACCGTTGGCACCCGGTGCTTCGCACGCGATCCAGGGCGTGGCCTTCGTGCCGAACACGATCTGCGCCGGGCAGACCACCGCGTGGTACCTGCACGGCTCGGCCGACTTCGACGCGGTGGTCGCCGAGTCCGACGAGACCAACAACTGGCGCGACCTCGGCTTCCTGCCGCAATGGGAGGCGGGCCAGGGCTTCGCGATCGGGCTGATGAAGACCACATTGGATGCGTCCGGCATCGACTCGATCGGGCTGTGCGCGAAGGCGCTGTCGGCGCGGGCCCAGCCGACCGACTACTACCTGCTGTGGACCTGCTCGGGGTCCTCGCCGGGCGTGCCGTTGCTGCCGGCGGGCATCCTGCCGCTGAATCCCGACGTCTGCACCGAGATCGGCATCCTCGCCGAGGGCACGCTGTTCCACGGCATGCGCGGCACCTTGGCGACCGGGTCCGCGGGCTCGCTGGGAATCATCGACGGCGGCACCTGGCTGACGCCGATCGCCGGCGGCTACGTGGACGTCGCTGGGCTGTTCGTCGATACCGCGACCCTGGCGATCCTCGGGGTCGCGCCGACGTCGGTGTCGTTCCTGATCCGGTGAGCGGCGGCTGCACCGGGAGCTACCGGCGACGGGCGCGGGTCGCTCCAATGCCAGGTATGCAATCGGACGCCGACGACCGCTTCGTGGCGCTGCTGCGCGGATGGTGCAGCGGCGACGAGGAAGCCCTGGCCGTGTTGCTCGGCGAGGAGCGGGACTGGATCTGTGGATTGGTGCGTCGGCGCCTCGGCGCGGCACTGCGCGGCCGCGCCGAGACCCAGGACGTGGTCCAGGACGCGGTGGTGGAGGTCCTGCGCAGCGGCCCGCGCATCCTCACCCGCGACCGCGCGGCATTCCGAGCGCTGCTGGCGCGCATCGTGGAGAACACCCTGCGAGACGCACACGATCGACATACCGCGGCGCGGCGCGACCTGCGCCGGGAGGTGCCACTGGACTCGCGTTCGACCATCGTCCTGGATAAGAGCCTCCGGTCGGTGACGCATGTGAGCGAGGCGGCGGTGCGTGAGGAGGAGCGGGCGCTGATCCGCTGCGCGATCGAACTGCTCGAGCCGATCGACCGCGAGATCGTGCTGTTGCGGGGCTACCGCGAGCTCGAGTTCGCGGAGTGCGCGCGGCTGCTCGGCATCGCGGTGAGCACCGCGCAGATGCGGTTCGCGCGCGCGGTGCCGCGGTTGGCGCGGATGGTTGCGCGCCTGCGGGCGGGACAGGTCGACGCGGGCGATCCCGGGCCCGCACCAGGAGTGGCATGAGTCACGAGACGCGGTTCGAGCGGGCCATCCGGCTGTGGCTGCACCATGGCGAGTCGTCCGACGGCAGTCTGGAGCAGTTGCGGCAGGCGCATCCGGACCTGGCCGACCTGTTCGACGTGCTGAGCGAACAGGGTGACGGCCACGCGGAGGACAGCGCGGAGGTCGAGCACGGCGCGCTCGGTGACTTCCAGATCCTGCGGGAACTGGGGCGCGGCGGCACCGCGATCGTCTACGAGGCGCGCCAACGGTCGCTCGATCGACTGGTCGCGCTGAAGCTGCCGCTGGCCGGTACGGGCTGTAGTCCGGGCGCGATCGCCCGGATCCGCCGCGAGGCCCGGACCCTGGCCCGCCTCGACCATCCGTCGATCGTCCGGGTGGTGGCGGTGCTCGGTGGCGACGACGTCGGCTACGCGATGGAGCTGGTCGATGGCCGACCGATCGACCGCGATGCGCGGGACGCGCGGAGTGTCGCCGCGCTGGTCGCGACGGTCGCCGAGGCGCTGCACCACGCCCACGAGGCGGGGATCGTGCACCGCGACGTGAAGCCGGCCAACATCCTGGTGCGGGCGGACGGTCGGGCGGTGCTGACCGACTTCGGGCTGGCGCTCGCCGAGGACCTGCCGTCGTTGACGCGCACCGGCGGCTTCGCGGGCACGCCGTTCTACGTGTCGCCGGAGCAGGCCGGCGGTCGGCCCGCGGATCGACGCAGCGACGTGTTCTCGCTCGGCGTCACGCTCTACGAACTGCTCACCGGCCGGCGGCCGTTCGAGGGCGACACCTCGGCGCAGGTGCTCGCCGCGATCGAGTCGGGTCGCTACGTCGACCCGCGCCGCCTGGGACGAGGGCTGCCGCGCGACCTGGTCGCGATCGTCTGTCGGGCGATCGAGTCGCGGCCGGAGCGCCGCTACCAGACCGCGGCGGCGTTCGCCGCGGACCTGCGCGCCTGGTCGACGGGGCGGGCGGTGGTGGCGCGGCCGCCATCGCGGGCGCGCGCGGCGCTGCGCTGGATGCGACGCGAGCCGTGGCGGGCGGCGGCCTTGCTCGCGCTGCTGCTGGCGGCCGGTGCGGGCGGGTACCTGATCGCCAAGGCGCCGCTGCTGCACGACGCGGAGCAGCGGCTCGCGTCGGAGCGACGTGAACTCTTGCTCGGTGAGGGGGCCGCGGCGCTGCTGGTCGGTGACCGCACCGCGGCGCAGCGCTGCTTCGACGAGGTCTTGGAAGCGGGCGAGCGCTGCGACGAGGCGGTCGCCGGACGGGCCTTGGCGGCACCGGATGCGGTGGCGGCGGTGGCGATCCTGGATGCCGCGGCGATGGTGCCGGATGCCTCGCTGACCCTGCGCGCGTTGCGCGACGATCTGGTCACCGGCTCGCCGCCGGGCACCCGGACTCCGATCGATGCCTTGGACGCCTACGTCTCGGGACTCCGCGCGCTGACCGCCGACACCCAGGCCCGCCACGCCGAGCCGCAGGCCTGGCGGCAGCGGTTGCGCGCCGCGTTGCGGGCACTGGGTGTGGCGACCCGGCTGTCGGAGCGACCGCGCCTCGCGCACTACGTGGTGTGGGCGAATACCGCGGCGAACGTCGGGGATGCTGCCGCCTGCAGCGAGGTCGCCGAGGCCTTGCTCCGCCTCTGGCCCGGGTCGCGCACCGCGCGCGCGGCGCGCACCGTGGCGCTGACCGGCTGCGATCCGGTGGCGGCGAGATCGGCGATGGAAGCTGCGGTGCTCGAGCAGCCGGAAGACTGGCGGGCCTGGGCGAACCTCATGTTCCTCACCCACTCGCAGGGTGACCTGGAGCGGAGCCTCACGGCGGCGCGCCGCTGTGCGGAACTCATGCCCGCGGGCGATCAGGCGTTCGCCCACAGCGCGGTCGCCGAACGGCTCGATCTTACCGGGCGAGACGCCGAGGCGCTGGTGGAGTGGCAGCGCGTCCTGGAACTCGAACCGACCCACTCGAACGCGCACTACCACGTCGCGCTGGCGGCGTCGGCGCGCGGTGACCACTCCGCGGCGATCACGCACCTCGAAGCGGCGGTGCGCAGCGAGCCGGGGTTCGCCGAGGCCTGGAACAACCTCGGGATGGCGCGCGACGCAGCCGGCGATCCGCAAGGCGCGATCACCGCATTGCGGCGGGCCCGAGACGTGGATCCCGGCCTGGCACCGGCGCACGGCAACCTGCTCCGGATGCACCGGGCGCGCGGCGATCGTCCGGCGCTGCTGGACGAACTCAGGAACTGGGTGGCGGCGCGGCCGGGCGATGCGGCCGGGTGGCGCAGACTCGCCGTCGAGCTGTTGGTCGCCGGACCTCCAGCAGTCGAATCCGACCAGGCCGCAGGTCTCCAGGCCTGCCTGCAGGCGTTGGTCGCCGACGGGGGCAGTGAGCCGGCGGACTACGTGCTGCTGGCCCGCGCGTTGGGCCGGGGCGACCGCGACGCGGCCCGCTCGGTGCTCGACGCCGCCAGCCTCGCGATGCCGGGCTCGCGCGAGGTGCTCGATGCCGCGCGTCTGGAGCTGCTCGGCGAAGCCCCGCTGCCGCAGCCGGAAGGCGGGACGTCGCGCTGACCCCCGGCTCGCCTACCGGCGATCTGGGTCCTGGCCGCGCAGCACGGAGTTGCCGGTGAAGGTCTGCCGCCGGTCGATCGACACCGGTTCGGCGATCGCCTCGACGTCCATCCGGCCGCTCTGCGCGAAGAAGCCCACCGGGTTCTGCCAGACCAGCTGGTCGACCTGGTCCTCGGTGAAGCCCGCGGCGCGCATCTTGGCGACGGTCTTGGGCACCATCAGCGGGTCGGAGACGCCCCAGTCGGCGGCGCTATTGATGATCACCTTGTCGATCCCGTACTCGAGGAGGATCTTGACCATCCGGTCCTCGTCCATCTTGGTGTGCGGGTAGATCGAGAAGCCCTGCCAGCAGCCGAGGTCGCGGGTGATCTTGATGGTCTCCTCGTTGCCGTGGTCGAGCAGCACCCGCTCCATCGGGATGCCGCTCTCCCTGCAGATGTCGATGCAGCGCCGGAAGCCCTGCATCTTGTCGCGGTGCGGCGTGTGGATCAGGATCGGCTGGTCGTGCGCGATCGCCAGCTCGATCTGCGCGAGGAAGAACTTCTCCTCGGTCTTGGTCTGGTCGTCGAGGCCGATCTCGCCGACGCCGACCACGCTGTCCTTCTCGAGGTAGCGCGGCAGGATGTCGAGGACGTCCTGGTTGACGCGGTCGTCGTTGGCCTCGCGCGGGTTCAACCCCATCGTGCAGAAGTGGTGCACGCCGAACTGCTCGGAGCGGAACCGCTCCCAGCCGATCAGGGTGTCGAAGTAGTCGATGAAGGTCCCGACGTGGGTGCGCGATTGGCCGAGCCAGAAGGCCGGCTCGAGGACCGCGCGGACCCCGGCTGCGAACAGGCGTTCGTAGTCGTCGGTGATCCGACTGAACATGTGGATGTGCGGCTCGAAGATGCGCATCGGGAGCGGAGGGGTGCGAGAGGGGGTGGGAGGGTGTGGGGCGCGCGCGCGGGATCAGCGGGCGCTCAGGGTCACGAGCGCGCGCTCGAGGGCCTCACGGATCTGCGGGCGCTCCTCGCGCGGCAGGCGTTCCTCGAGGAATGGCCGCAGGTCGGGGCGGTTCAAGGCGACGAGGCCACGGACCGCGGCCATCCGGTGTTGGTCCTGGCCGTGTTCGAGACCGCCCAGCAGGCGGGCGACGGTGCCCGCGATCGGCGCGTGGCCGATCAACTCGTTGGTGCCGAACCAGACCTTGCGGCCCGCGGCCTCGCGTTCGGTGGCGAGGCCCTGCAGCATCCGGCTCAGTTCCTCGGTGGCGTGGCGAGGAGCGTCGAACAGGCGCCAGAGGTCGAGATCGAGGAACGCGATCTTCAGGACCAGCCGCGCGAACTCCGGTGGACCGAAGCCGCTGGCCGACGGATCACCGTGGTCGAGGGCGCGCGCCAGCACGTTCGAGTCGAGCGCGCCCGCGGCGACGTGGTTGACCTGGTTGGTGCGCTGCACCTCGAACATCAGCTGCCCGGTCGCGGCGGTGATCGGCAGTGCCTGCATCGCCCGCAGCACCATGATCCGCTCCTCGGAATCGCCGTGGGCGAACAGGTCGAGGAGCACGCCGCTCTGCTCGGCCGCGCCGCAGGCGGTCAGCAGCTCGAGCGCGGCCACGTCGCAGGCGCGCCAGGCGGCGGTGTCGATCCGGATGTCGCCGGCCTCGCGGAAGCCCTGCGGCAGGAAGTCGCGACCGAGACGGCGCGGCAACTGCGGGAACAGCACCGGAAGGCGCTTCGCGGCGGCTTCGGCCGAGTCCATGCCGCGCAGTTCGTCGCGGGTTGCATCCAGCCACGCGACGCCGCCGGCGCGGGCCGCGCCGTCGAGCAGATCGGTCAGGTCGAGCATCACAGCCGATCGTAGCGTCGGCCGCCGCGCGCGGACATGATGCGACCCATGGGCCCCTTGGAGTTCCCCGGCTGGGATCCGGTGCTGTTCCCGATCGCCGGACCGATCAGCGTCCGCTGGTACGGGCTGATGTACATCGTCGGCTTCGTGGCCGCGCAGATGATCCTGGTGCGGCTGGCGCGGGCCCGCTTCCTGCCGCTGGACCCGCAGAAGGTCACCGACTTCATCTTCTACGCGGTGATCGGGACGATCGTCGGCGGCCGGCTCGGCTACGCGATCTTCTACCAGCAGGGCCTGTTCGACCCGGTGAAGATCCTGCGCATCTGGGAGGGCGGGCTGGCCTTCCACGGCGGGCTGATCGGGGTGACCACCGCGGTCTGGCTGTTCGCCCGCAAGAACGGCATCCGCTTCGGCCGGATGGGGGACGCCGCGGCGCTGGCGGTGACGCCCGGGATCTTCGCGGTGCGCATGGCCAACTTCATCAACGGGGAGCTGTACGGCCGGATCACCGCCTCGACGACCGCGTTCGCGATGCGCTTTCCGACCGATGAGCTGGCGCAGCGGGCGCTCGGGATCGAGACGATCCGCCACCTCGACGGCGACAAGCGCGCCGAGGAGCTGATGATCCAGTTCGCCTACGGCAAGGTCGACTTCCAGGAAGTGGTCGAACACCTGCCCGAGAAGAACCAGGGCTCCGAGCTGCTCGAACCGCTGCGGGCGATCCGCTGGGAGGAGGTCCAGGACGTGGTGCCGTACCGGCATCCGTCGCAGATCTACGAGGGTCTCGGCGAGGGGCTGGTGATGGGACTGGTCCTCTGGGTCCTCTACCTGACGACCCGGAAGCGGCCACTGCCATCGTGGTCGTACGCCGGCACCTTCCTGCTCGGCTACGGTCTGATCCGCTTCCTGCTGGAGAACGTCCGCCAGCCCGACTCCCAGTTCCGGGATCAGGACGACAAGCTGGGGACGGTGCTGTTCGGTCTGACGATGGGGCAGGTCCTGTGCGCGGCGATGATCCTCATCGGCGGGACGCTGGTGGTCCGCGGCTTCCTGCTGCGGCGGGCCGGCTACCAGGACGACGGCACCGACGGTTCGTCGCGATCCGGCGGCGGTGGGGTCGCCGAGGGGGACGCCACCGTCGCCGACGGATGATCCCGGCGCGAGCGCCGTTTCGCTCGCATTCGGAGGATTCTGCGCGGCCGTCCGGGTCTGCGGTTGCAGTCGAACGCCCGATCGCTACTCTTCTTCGCCCCTCCGATCCCGAGGAATACCCATGTCCCGCACCTGTGCAGTTACCGGCCGTCGCACCCGCGTCGGCAACACCGTCGCTCGCCGCGGCCTCGCCAAGAAGGACGGCGGTGTCGGCCGTCGGGTCACCGGTCGTTCCAAGCGGACGTTCAAGCCGAACATCCAGACCATCCGGGTCCTGACCCCCGAGGGCACGGTCCTGCGGCTGAAGCTGTCGACCCGCGCCATCAAGAGTGGTGTCGTCACCCTGCAGAAGGGTGACAAGACGGTCAGCTTCCCGCTGGTACGCGCGCTGCGCGGCCGCAACCGCGAGTTCTCGAAGCAGAACGCGGCGTCGGAAGGCTGAGATTCGGAAGGCCGGGATTCGGAAGGCCGGGACTCGAGCGGTCGGACGGGGTCCCCTGGCCCGGCCGGTCGCCAGGGCCCGAGCGAGTTTCGAGGACGCGAGCGTCGCACCGACAGCCGGGCTCCCGAGCCGGGTGCCGATGCTGCAGACGCCGCGGTTGCCTGGCGCTGGCACTCACTCCGGTCGCTGCGTAGGCTCCCGCGACCGCAGGCGCCCATAGCTCAGTTGGATAGAGCACCGGATTTCTAATCCGGCGGTCCCAGGTTCGAGCCCTGGTGGGCGTGCTTCGGCCCGTCGCCCGTCCAGCGCTGACGTGCGGCGGAATCCCGTTCGCGAGGAGCGCGGGTCACGGGAGACCATCCCGCCCAGGACGCGCCCTCGCACCCAGGATCTCGCCGCACAGTGCTCTTCAGTAGGCAGGCTGCTCCTCGGTGGGCAGGCTCACCGAATCCGCCGATTCGCCTGCGTTTCGCGGCTTCGTCCGAGGCACGAGTTCACGCACTGGATCGGAACGTGTCCCGTGACCCGGCCGCCTGGGCGACGTTCCTCGACGGCTCGGGGGAACTCGGCGCAGCTCCGCTCGGACTCTGCATTCGCGCAGCGGCTTTCTCCTCGCCCGGCGCGCCGAGATGGACCGGATGCAGCGACTGCACGAGCTCTGGGCATGGCTGCCGGCCTTCCGGGCAGTGGCCGAGACCGAGCATCTGCCGAGCGCGGCGACCCGACTGCAGGTCGGGCCGTCGGCGTTGTCGCGTTCTGTGAAGCTGCTGGAGGAGCGGTTGGGTGTCGCGCTGTTCGAGCGCGCTGGCCGGCGGCTCCGTCTGACGGAGCCGGGCAAGGAGCTGCTCTCCGCGGTCCGGCAGGCCATGCGACGGCTCGACGATGGGGTGGAGTCGGTGCTGTCGGGGGAGCTGCGCGGAGACCTCAGGATCGCCTCCGTCGGGACCCTGGCGTCGGTGCTGCTGATGCCGGCATTGGAGTCGTTCCGGCGCAGGCACCCGGGTGTGCGGCCGCAGGTGGACATCGGCATGGCGCCCGCATCGGGCGATCGACTGGTCCGCGGGGAGCTGGACGTGCTGGTCCGCACCGAGCCCGTGGATCATCCGGAACTCTGCTGCGAGCGGTTGCTCGACGTCGAGCTCGGGGTGTTCTGTGGCCCGGGACACGGGCTGGCGGATCGGTCTGGTCCGCTCACCGCCGAGGACCTCGAAGGCCATCCGTTCGTCGCCCCTCCGGGCGTCGGACCGGGTGGCAGAGCTCTCGACGGCTGGCCGCACGACTGGCCACGCCGTGTCGGCCTGGTGGTGGATCAGGTGCGGAGCGGCTGCGAGGCGTGCGCGTCGGGAGCCTACCTGGCGGTGCTGCCGATCCGGCTCGCGGCCGTCTGTCCACCCGGCCTGGTCCGGCTGGAGCTGCCGACTCTCCCCGCGATGCCGGCCTTCGTCGCGGTCCGGACCGCGTTCGGGAGCGGGGCTCGCGCCGACACAGGCCTGGTCGAGGTGCTCCGCGAGGTCGCCCGGCAGGAGTCCGCGGGTTGAGTTCGGTCGTGAACCGGTTGATCCGAGCGCGTCCGAGCCGCTGCCGCTGGCGAACGCGGGCCGCATGCTCGGCTCCACGCTGCAACGCGCGCTCGTGGCTCTGGCGATCTGGTCGGTCCTCACCGTCTCCGGAATCACCGCCCAGGCGCCTCAGCCCTGTCTGGTCGAGGACGGTGACGACACCGTCCTCGTCGGGCCACGCGTCACCCAGATCAACTTCGAGTATGCGGTCAGGCTTCGCAACGGACCGAATCCGCTCGACGTGACCGCGGTCGAGATCTTCACCGGTCGACGTCTCGGAGACACCTCGATCTCCCTGCATCGTCACGACGCCGGCGCGGACCTGCCGGGTGCTCCGGTGGTGCTGGGGGGCTGGTGGATGTCCGATGCACTGGGCTGGCAGGGCGCCCGATTCCTGTTCACGGTGCGGATCCAACCCGGCGAGGTGTTCTGGGTGGTGTGGCAGGCGGCGAGCGGCGCGGCGCTGCCGGTTGCGCGGGTGAACCGGGTGACCGGCGACGTCCATCGCACCCGGCAGAACTTCTCGCGCGGAGTCTGGTCGGCCGCGACCCGCGAGTGGGACTGGAAGATCCGACTCGACTGCGGCGGTCGGCGGCCGGGCCAACTCCTCACGCTCGGAGGGCCTTGCGGAACGGGTGGAGTGAGTCCGCAGCTCGGCTCGCGACAGCCCGTCCCGGTGATCGGTCAGGTCTTCGAACTCGACGTCACGCTGGTGAGGCCCGGCAGTGGCGCATGGCTCGGCATCGCGGTTCGACGTGGACGCTGGGGTGGCCAGCTCCCTCCGGTCGATCTCACGCCGTTCGGAGCGCCGGGCTGTCACGTCGGCGCGAACCTGGAGCAGGGCATCCTGCGTATCGCAGATGCGAGCGGTGGGGCGACGGTTGCGCTCGGCATTCCCGGTCAGCCAGCTCTGGTCGGGGCAACCTTCTGGGTCCAGTGGGTGTCGCTGGACCCCGCCGCCAATCCGCTCGGCGTGCTCACGAGCCTGACCGGTGAAGTCCGCATCGGCAACTGATCGCAGATGCGCGCGTAGCCGGGCGGTCGATCAGCGGATCGGGTTCTCGGCTTCGTCGCGGCCGCCGTCGACGTCCTCGACGCTGATCTGATACCAGAGGCCGAGCGACCGGCCGACCGGCACCACGCCGGCGGGGATCGGTAGGAAGACGCTGACCGTGGTCTGGGCGTCGGCACCGAGGGTGACCGGGAAGTGGTAGGCGGGGAACTCGTAGCGCTGCCCTTCCGGCGTCACGAGCTTCGCGCCGAAGGTCACGGCGCGGGCGGCCGACGCGTGGTTGTGCACCGAGACCGGGACCTCGACGAACTCGGTGCCGAGCGGCACCCAGCGGCCGACCGACGCGACGGTGACGCTGGGTTCGACCACCTCGACCGGCTGGTTGGCATCGAGCCCGAAGCGGTGGGAGACCACGCCACTCGGCCAGGACGTCTCGAGTTCTTCGATGCGCTGGTCGGCACCGAGGCCGCGAATCAGGGCGGCACCGTTACCTGACGAGTAGCTGCCGCCACGGACGTAGGCCTGCTGCTGGCGACCGTTCCGAGTCCGGATGTCGACCATCGCGCCGACGCCGTCGCGGTTCGAGACCGTGCCGTGCAGTGCGAGAATCGCAGCGCTGTTGGAGGTCACCGTGTCGTTGCGGTAGACCTTCAGCGGTCCGCGGTTGTTGAGCTGGACGATGTCCTCGTCGCCGTCGCCGTCGATGTCCGCGCACGCGGCGCCACGGCCTACGTCGCGGTCCCAGGGAAACTGCGTCTCGGGCACGATCTCGTATCGACCGCCGGCATGGCGCAGCAACCGGCTCGGCGCATTGCGGTCGTTGTCCATCGTCGGCGCGGTCTGGACGTAGCCGTTGCTGACGTAGAGGTCGATCGCGGCGTCGAGGTCGGCATCGAGGAACATCGCGGCCCAGGAGACCAGGAACTTGCCGGCGCTGGTGCCTTCGACCGCGTTCCAGGTCGGCGCGGCGTCCCAGTAGCGACCGCGGCCGTCGTTGAACAGCAGGTGGTTGTCGCCGAAGTTCGAGGTGTAGACGTCCTGAAAGCCGTCGCCATTCACGTCGGCGACGGTGAGCCCCATGTTGAACTCGGCGATCCTGAAGTTGGCGGCGCGGCCGACCTCGGTGAACCGTCCGGTGCCGTCGTTGCGAAACAGTTGGTTCGGAACCACGAACGGCCCGAAGTCGTTGCCGACGAGCAGGTCGTCCCAACCGTCACCGTCGTAGTCGTGGAACAGCACCGACAGGGTGCAGCCCGCGGTGTTGCGGTAGATGTTCCGGCTCGCGTCCCAGATCCGCTCCTCGCCGCCGACGCCCGCCTGCTGGGTGACCTCCTGGAAGACGAAGCCTCCCTCGTTGCGCAGCAGCTGGTTGGGGATGCCGTCGAAGTTCGGGAAGAAGCCCATCCCGACGTAGTTGCCGACGTAGACGTCGAGATCGCCGTCGTGGTCGTAGTCGGAGAATGTCGCGGAGACCGGCCATCCCGGCCGGACGTAGGTCGAGCGTGCCGCCTGGTCCGTGAACGTTCCGTCGCCGTTGTTCCGGTAGAAGCGGAAGAAGAAGCGGGCCAGGACCAACAGGTCGGTGAGGCCGTCCCCGTCGAGGTCCTGGGCGTAGGCCGCCATCGTCTCCATCACGTCGCCGACACCTGCGGACGCGGTCGCGTCGGTGAATCGTCCCGAGCCGTCGTTCCGATAGAGCTTGTTCGACGCGGAGCGAGCGGTCACGAACAGGTCTTGGTCCCCGTCCTGGTCGTAGTCCAGGAAGCACAACCCGCCGGCCATCGTGTCGATGCGGTCGGAGTGCGTGAAGGCGATGCCGCTCTGTTGGGTGGCGTCGGTGAACTGGGTCTGTGCGGTGGCTGAGGCGAGCAGCGACAGACCAAAGGTCGCGGCTGTCAAGCCGAGGAGACCGTGGTTGCGGAGATCCATGGGGAGGCGGTTCCTGGGGTAGGCGAGCAGAGAGCAGAGGTCCCGGGCGAGGAGCGATCCGGGACGAGCGTCGAGGATGATAGCCCCGGCTTTATCGCGCTGCTGCGGAGCCACCGGGTGGAGGTGGGACGGCGCGACCCGCCACGGGGTTCCGGTCGCGATCCGGGACACCTTCCAGGGGGCGATCGGCCGCACGGGATCGAAAGAACGGCATCGTCAGAACGGGATGTCGTCCAGAGGCCCTTCCGAGGGTTCCACCTCGGCCCCATCGAACGGCAGCAGCCCGGTGATCCGGGAACGGCTGCGCCCGGCTTCGCGGAGCTGCTCGAACTCGAGCCAGGCGAGCACTGCCGGCGGATGCTCGGTCTCGGCGCGGTCGCTCGCGGCGAAGAAGCCGTCGAGATCGAGGCCGAGTCGCTGCAGACGACGCAGGCAGTCGAGCAGCACCTGGGGTTCGTCGAGGTGGCGCGCGACCACCGCCCGCCACCGGCCGCGGGTCCGGCGGGATGCGTGGCGCAGGCCGCAGCGGGTCTCGAGGCTGCGCAGGCGGCGGTCGACCTGGGCGGGTCGCGTCAATGGATCCGCACCGACTTGCTCCCAGGTCAGGGGCTCGGCTCGCATGCCGCGGTCGGCGAATCGGCCCTCACGCGCCGCACGCAGGATCGGGCCGAGATCTGCCGACCGATGGGCGGGGAGTAGCCAGGCCTGGAACGGCGGCAGGTCGGGGAACAGCCAGGTCATCGGCCGACCGAGTTCGAAGTGCGCCCGCGGGTTGGCGATCTCCTCGGGAAGCAGCAGCGGGCGGGCGAGCGGCACGCGGTCGCGGACGTGCGGTCGCCAGGCCGATGCCTCGTCGCTCCATGCCTCGTGGATCACGACGCTCTCCACGGTCGCGGTGCCGGACAGTCGCGAGGCGTACTCCGCGTCTTCGAGTTCGAGCCCCGGCAGGAACACCTTGGTCGAGAACCCGGCGAGCACCGGACCCGTGCTCGGGCCGTAGGCGAGCCGGACCTGGCCGAGGTTCTGGGCCGCCGCGATGACGGTGACGCGGCGCGAGCGCAGGGTGTTGAGGCGGATCTCGAAGTCGGGGATGCGCCCCAGGACCGAGGCGAATTCGTCGAGGAACAGGGTGATCGGCCGCGGCAGCCGGCCACCGTGGCGTGGCTGGTCGGCGATCCGGATCAGCTCCGCGAAGAGCTGTTGGATCAGCAGGTTGAACAGCGGGCGCAGCCGTTCGACGTGCGCTTCAGGCACCACGACCAGCAGCACCGTCGGTCGCTCCACCAGCTGGCGGAACCGCAGCTCGTCCTGTGAGGTGACCGCGCACAGCGCGCGATCCATGAAGGTCAGCAGGCGGTTGCTGGCATCGGTGAGGGCGGTGTGGGCGTTGTGCGACTCGGTCTGCAGGAACGCCCGGAAGCGCTCCAGCTGCGGGTGCTCGCCCTGGCGCTCGAACCAGCGCAGGAATTCGGTCCTCGGCAGGTTGAGGATCTCACGGACGCGGGCCAGGCTCGGCTGTTCGCGGGCGTCGGCGGTGAGCGCACAGAGGATGCCGGCGATCAGGTCGGTGCTGGTCTGGGTCCAGAACGGCGACTCGCTCGATCCGCCAGGCTGGCGCGCATCCGCGGAGCGGCACATGTGCAGTGCGAGATCGAAGGCGGCGTCCGGAGCCAGGTCCTCCGGCGCCGGGTTCCAACCGAGGCTTCGCGTCGGATCGGTGAGGTCGATGCGCAACACGTCCGTGGGATCTCGCCCCGCGCGCCGCGCGATCTCGTCGATCGGCGCCGACAGCTCGCCCTTCACGTCGAACACCACCAGCGAGCGTCGCCGGTCGCGGAGCTGTGCGGCGATCATCGGGAGGACCAGTCCCGTGGTCTTGCCGGTGCCGGTCTGGCCGATCGCCAGGAGATGGCGACCCAACCGTTCCTCGCCCAGATGCATGCGCCGGCCGTAGAGCGCCGCCACGCCGAGCGGATTGGGATCGGTGACGATCGGCGCGAAGCCGTCGAGAATCGTCACGTGCGGATCGCTCGGGTCTGCGACCAGCAGCTCCTGGAGGTCGTCCTTGTCAGCCCAGCGAGCCGCGCCGTGGACCGGAGCGGCAAACGGTCGCGGGCGAGGCGGTAAGGCGTCGTGGGAATGGAGGAACTCGGCATCCTCCCAGAACGGCCGGGAATCGCCGTCGTCGGCACTGCTTCGCTTCACCCTGTCCGCCTCCCGGGCCTCGACGATCCCGGTCGAGCAGCTCGCCGTCCGCCGACCACGTGTCGTGGGAACGTGCGGCGGACACCGGCTGCATTCCGGGTGGAAGCGCGCCGTCCGCGCACCGCCTGACCGCGGACCGCGCCCGGTTCCGCGCGGCATTTCCGACACGGCGTCGGACGGGGGAGATGCCGCGCGTTCCACCCGCGGAGCGTTTTGCCAACTCACGACTCCACTGGCAACCCACGGTGACGGGGTGATGCTCCCGGACCGACCGCGAGGCCGCATGACGTCTCGGTTCGAGGTGCGCGGAGTTTCTGAAGATCCGCGCTGCGATCGATCCGTTCACCGGGTGGAGGAGGTGTCGTCGTCGAGGTAGCGGTTGAAGCCCTCGGTTTCCTCGCCGTGCAAGATCTCGTAGGCGTGCGCCGGCGAACTCGCGGCGAACAGCGCCTGCCGCACGTTGTCGTCGACCCCGAAGGTGCGCGCGATCGCAGCGAGGACCTCGAGATGCCGGTCCCGCGCGCCAGATGGCGTCGCCACCAGTACCAGGCAGTGCACCGGCTTGCCGTCGGGGGTGGGGAACGGCAGGCCCTCGCGACTGATCGCCATCACGCCGCGCATCTCGTCTCCCGCGGTGAGTTCACCGTGCGGAATGGCGAGGCCCTGGCCGATGCACGTCGACACCTGGGCCTCGCGGTCGAGGATCGAGCGCAGCAGCTGCGCACGGTCCACGCCTTCCAGGCGGTGCGAGTCGATCAGCAGGTCGGTGAGCTTCTCGATCGCATGCTCCATGCGGTCGGCCTGCAGCCCGGTGACGATGTTCTCCTCCTGCAGGAAGTCGAGGATCCGGGCCCGATCGCGGCCGGCCTCACCGCTGCGTCGCAGGGCCCAGCGGGTCAGCAGCGGGCCGATCACCTCGTTGGCGGTCACGCAGCCGAGCACCGTGGCCACGAAGGTGTCGTGCAACGGCGCGAAGGCCGGATCGTCCTGGATCACCACCACGAGACCCACCGCCAGACCCGCCTGGGGCGTCAGCGCCAGGCCGAGCAGGTTGCGGACCCGCGCCGGCGCACCCGCGATCGTCATCGCCAGCTGTGCGGCGAGCAGCTTGCCGAGCATCCGGCCGACCACCACGATGCCGACCAGCAGACCGACCTCGGCGGCGTGCTCCAGATGGAGGTGGAGGCCGGCGAGGGTGAAGAACACCGCGAGGATGGCCGGGCGGAGGTTCTCGAAGAACGACTCGACGAACTCGTCCTTGTTCGGGGTGAGGTTGGCCTGCGCCACCCCCAGGAACAGGCAGGTCAGCAGGGGCGAGACATCGGTCAGGCGCGAGACCCCGACCACGACCAGGATCGTGACGATCGCCGCGGTGGTCTGGCGGCCGAGGCGCACGGTCCTGCGGGTGAACCAGACGATGCCGATGCCTGCGAGGCCGCCGATCAGTGCCGACAGGGCCAGCTGGCGGAGCGGCTCGCTGGCGATCGCCCAGAGCGAGTCGTCGGCATCGGGGACCAGCTGGCCGCGAGTCACCGCCCGCGCCAGCTCGAACAGCACCACGCAAGCGATGTTGTTGAGGGCGACGGCGGCGATCAGGGTCTTGACGAACACGCCCTTGGCGCGGCACTCGGCAACCACCGCCACCACCGTGGCCGGAGCGGTCGACACCGCCACGGTGGCGATCAGCAGCGACGTCGACCAGTCGGCGTGCCCGCTGTAGAACAGCGCGCCGAACACGATCAGCGGCGTGAACACCGCCTCGCCGAGCAGCAGGTAGAACAGCCGGCGGCCGGCGTTGCGCAGCCGCCGCACGTCGAGGTGCGAGCCGACCGTCAGCGCCATCAGGCCGAGCGCGAAGCGGGTCAGCGGGGTGAGGCTGCCGGTTGCGCCGGCGCCGAACGCGTCGAGCACCGAGGGGCCGAGCAGGAAGCCGGCGAGGATCTGGCCGGTGACGGCGGGCAGCCGGGCGCGGCGGGCAGCGAAGCCCAGCAGCGCACCGCTGAGCAGGACCACGCCCAGCATGGTCAGGGGGTCGCGGAGTGCGTCCATCGAGACCGGGATCGGAGCCCCGCCCACCCTCCGGATCGGCGCCTGCGGGGCAGCCGAAGTCTATGCCCCGGGCCCGTGGCGGCGATGCAGTAACTTGCAGGCATGCTGCGTCGCTCCGTGGTGTTCCTGACAGTCCTGCTCTGGGCGGGCGGATGCCTGCCGGCCCAGACATCCGCGGCAGTCGGATCGCCTGCCGAGGAGGTGAGGCCCCGCAACGTGCTGTTCCTGATCGCCGACGACCTGACCGCGAGCGTGCTCGGCTGCTACGGCCACGCCGGAGGTGCCACGCCGACGATCGATGCGCTCGCGGCGCGCGGCCTGCGCTTCGAGCGCGCCTACTGTGACTTCCCGGTGTGCGGGCCGGCGCGTGCCGCGCTGATGTCGGGACTCTGCACGCGCACCCTCGGCATCCTGGGAAATGGTGGGGCCGGTCGGCTGGAGGAGGTCCTGGGCAAGCGGCCTACCCTGCCGGAGTGGTTCCGTCGCGCGGGCTTCCACACCGCGCGGGTGGGCAAGATCTTCCACATGCGGGTGCCGGGTGACATCACCGCCGGCGTGCACGGTCCCGACCACGCCGCGTCGTGGACCGAGCGCCACAGCCTGCGGGCACCCGAGTGGCAGAGCGACGGCGAGGCCGAGCACCTGTCGCGCGAGAAGCTGCGATTCGAGACCGACCGTCACTACAACCTCGGCTTCGGCACCGCGTTCTACTGCGTGCAGGTGCCGGGCGACGGCATCGAGCAGCACGATGCCCAGGCCGCGGCCAAGGCGGTCGAGATCCTCGAGCAGCGGGCCGCGGCCGAGGAGCCGTTCTTCCTCGCGGTCGGCTTCGTCCGTCCGCACGTGCCGCTGGTCGCGCCGGCGGAGCTGTTCGCCGCGCATCCGCCGGAGCAGGCGGCGCTGCCCGCGCGGGTCGAGGCCGATCTCGACGACATCCCCGCGGCGGGCCGGACCCGCTCCGAGGCGCAGTGGGGCCTCGAGGACGTCGACAAGCAGCGCCGGGTGCACCAGGCCTACCTCGCGTCGACGGCGTTCCTCGATGCACAGGTCGCTCGCGTCCTCGGTGCGCTGCACGACCTCGGCCTTGCCGACGACACGCTGGTGGTGTTCACCTCCGACCACGGCTACCACCTCGGCGAGCACGGCTTCTGGCAGAAGCTGAGCCTGCACGAGGAGTCGGCGCGGGTGCCGCTGCTCGTCGCGGGGCCGGGGGTCACGCCGGGCGTCGCAGCGGGCCTGGTGCAGGCGATCGACCTCTACCCGACCCTCGTCGAGGCCGCGGGTCTCGATCGGCCGGAGCACCTGCAGGGCGCGAGCCTCCTGCCGATGCTGCGCGATCCCGAGGCCCGCGTGCACGACGCGGTGTTCGCGACCCGCGGCAGCGGCGACCTCGTCCGCACCGAGGACTGGGCGTTGCTGGCCTGGGAGGACGGTTCCCGTGAGCTCTACGACATGCGCGACGACCCGCGCCAATTCCGCAACCTCGCCGGGCGCTCCGGATACGAAGCGGAGCAGCGTCGTCTGGAGGCCCGCCTGGAACGGTGGCGGAGCAGCCTAGGGGATCGCTGATCCGTGTCGTCGCGGCCTGCACCATGATCGATCCTGACCGTCGCTGTCTAGTGCTCCTCGCGGTCCTGGGCCTGGCCACCTGCGCTGCGGCGCAGAGTTCCCTGCTCGCCGACATCCGCCCCGGCGCCCTGGATCGATCCCCCGACTCCGACCCGTCCGGATTCGTGCAAGTCGGCACGCGCACGTTCTTCACCGCGACCGATCCGCGGCACGGGCGGGAGCTGTGGGCCATGGAGGCCCAAGCCGTCGCTCCGCGCATCGTCTTCGAGTTTCGTTCTGGGCCGGAAGACGGTCTGCAGCGCTCGGTTCGCCTGTTTCCCGTAGCGGGGGGTGTGGTTTTCCAACCGGTGCCCGTCGCGTGGTGGTTCTCGGACGGCACGCCTACGGGGACGTTTCCCGTGCTGGAAGGGATATCGGGACCACAGGGCGGCGTGTCCGTGGGGCCGCGCTCCGATGGCCAGCGGCTGTGGTTCGTCGGCTACTCGCTGGCTCGGGGCAATGAGCTGTACGTCACCGACGGGACGCTTGCTGGGACCCGACTCGTGAGCGACCTGCAACCCGGCGGGGCCAGCGGCTTCGCGGGACTCTCGATGCTGGTGCCGGACGGCCGTGGCGGCTGTTGGTTCAGCGCGAATGACGGAGTGAGCGGCCAGGAACTGTGGTTCACCGACGGGACCCGGGGCGGTAGCCGGCAGGTCGTCGACCTGGCGTCCGGGCCGGTGGGCAGCGCTGCCTTGCCGGTTGGGATGCTGGGTAGCGAGTTGGTGTTCTCGGTGCACGTTCAAGGTGTCGTATCGCCGGCGATGCTCGGCTTGTGGATCACCGACGGCACTGCAGCCAACACGCGGCGCATCTCTGCGGTGACCGCCCCTTTCGGCCGGATGGTCGAATCTGGAGGGAAGCTCTACTTCGCCGGCTTCGAACCGCTCACCGGGACAGAGCCGTGGGTGACCGATGGCACGCCGGCGGGCACCTTCCTCTTGGTAGACGCGGAACCCGGTCGCGACACCAGCTACCCGGACGACTTCACCGCGGTCGGAGGTCAAGTCTGGCTCGTCGCCCGTACCAGTGGATTCGGCCGCGAGCTGTGGACCACCGACGGTACCCAGGCGGGGACCTTCATGGCTGCTGACCTGGTGGTCGGGGAGGACGGGGTCACGGGTGGGGTGCACCGCGCCGGCACCGCGCTGGTGTTCGCGTCGCTCGATCCGACCGACTTCTCGATGGACATCTTGTCGTTCGATACGGTGTCGCGGACTGCAACCAGGCTCGTGGATCTACCGAGTGCCGGATTGCAGGCCCTGCCGCTGCAGTTTGCGGTGGTCGTCGGGGCCGAGGTCTGGTTCCCGAATGGCGATGCCACGCATGGCCGGGAACTCTGGCGCACCGACGGATCGGTCGCGGGTACGCGGCTCCTCGTGGATCTCGCGGTGACTTCACCGGGCTCCAATCCGCAGCCGATGCTGGTCGACAGCGGGTTGCGGGCCTGGTTCCTGGCTGACGATGGGGTGCACGGGCGGGAACCCTGGATCACCGACGGTACGCCAGCCGGCACGCGCTTGTGGGCCGACCTCGTCCCGGGCCCGGCAGGCAGCGACCCTGCCACGCTGGTCGATGGCGACCGGATCTACTGGGTGATTCCGGGCGAGTTGTTCTCGACCGATCTGCTGGGAGGTGACCGCCAGACGCTGTCGCGCGCCGGGCCGTTCGGTCGGGAACTGGGGCGCGTCGGCGACCGGCTGTTCTTCAGCAAGCCGGGCGAGGTCTGGGCGCTGGATCTGGCGAGCCGCGCGACCACCCGCGTCGCCAGCTTCAGCGATCCGGAGTTCGTCGTGCAACCCTGGGGCTTCGTCACCACCGAGACCGACCTGTACTTCCTCGCCGCCGACGCGGCGAGCGGCCGGAGTGGCCTCTGGATCACCGACGGCACCAGCAGCGGGACCCTGCTCGCGCTGCCCGTGTGGAGAGGCTCGCTGGAGGATCGCGAGAGCTTGGCGATGGCGGCAGTCGGGCCGCAGCGGTTGCTCGTGTTGGCGGCGCCGGAGTTCCTGGGGCGAAGCGAACTCGTCGCCCTGGACCGTGCCGCGCCGACGCGTCTCCTGCAGTTCGCCTCGTTGCCGGGCCGGGTCGAGTTCGAAGTCTCCGGAGACCGGGCGTGGTTCGGCGCCTCCGAGCCGGGTTGGCCTTCCCAGCTCTGGGTCAGCGACGGAACCCGGTCGGGCACCAGCCGGATCACAGACATCCCGCGGACCGGCTTCCCGCCGGCCGGGATCGACGAGATCACGCGCGCCGGCGACCTGCTGTTCTTCACCACCAGTGACCCGACCCACGGTGAAGAGCTCTGGGTCACCGATGGCTCGAGTGCTGGGACCCGCCTGTGCCGCGACATCGGCCCCGGCCTGACGAGCGGTGCGCCGCGCGGCGTGCGCGCCCTCGGCGAGGCGTCGGCGGTCGCGTTCGCCGCGTCCGATCCCCACGGAACCGAACTCTGGGTCAGCGACGGCACGCTGCAGGGCACCCGCCGACTCGTCGACGTCGATCCCGCCGGCGGCGCTTCGGGGGCGGTGTCGACCGCCGGCGTGGTGGGATCGTCGTTGGTCTTCCATGGCGAGGACATGCTCGCAGGTCGCGAGCCGCGGTGGGTCGGCCTCCCGGCTGCCGGCGGATTCGTGGGCCGCAACTACGGCGCGGGTTGCGCCGGCGCGGGTGGTGCACCGCCACCGCGACTCGGCGTGGTCGGCGATCCGGTCGTCGGCGCAGCGGCGTTCGCGCTCGATCTCCGAGGCGCACCCTCGCGAGCCGCCTCGGCCCTGTTGGTGACTGCGTCGCCCGCACCCGCACGGGTCGGCGCGTGCCATCTGTGGGCACTCGGCGCGGCGATCAACGTGCCGCGGTTCACCAGCGGTGCCGGCACGGCGCGCGTCGCGCTGCCGATTCCCGTCGATTCGGCGCTGGCGGGCCTCCTGCTGCATGCGCAGTGGCTGGGCGCGGAGCCGGGCGGATCACTGCTCGGCGCGGCGAGCGCGACCGATGCCCTGTTGCTCGTGGTCGGTGTGTGAGCGGTTGCGGTCCGCGCCGACTCGCCTCTGGAGTAGTTCTTCGTTTGGACAGCATCATGAACAGCATCACGCGCGCGACGGTGCGCACGACCTCGTTTCAAGCGTTGGCCGCGCTCGTGGCCGTGGCGCTGTCTGTTTCGGAACTCGCCGCGCAGGCGGGGTTGCTCGCTGACATTCGCCCCGGCGCCGTCGACCCGAGTCCGCACTCCGATCCGACCGGCTTCGTGCAGAACGGCTCGCGGGTGTTCTTCACCGCGAGCGATGCGGTGCACGGCCGGGAACTGTGGGTGGTCGACACTGCCACCGTGCCGCCGCGGCCGACGCTGCTGGCGGACCTCGCACCCGGTCGGACGGACGCGCTGAGGTCCTTCGATCGGCTGGTGGCGTTCCGCTCCGGAGTGGCCTTCCGCGCGACGACCTCGCCGTCGGGTACGGGCGGGATCTACTTCAGCGATGGCACGCCGGCCGGCACCTTCCCGCTGATCGAGGGAGTGGTGGTCGACGACCTCGTCAACCGCTTCCTGATCTCCGACGGCGCGCGCCTGTGGTTCCTGGCGCAGCGACCCGACGTCGGGCGCGAGCTGTTCGTCCGCGATGGGACTCCTGCCGGCACCCGACTGGTCGTCGACCTGAATCCCGGGCCGGCAGATGGTCTCTCGGCGCTCGGGTTCCTGGTGAGCGATGGTTCGTCCTGCTGGTTCGGGGGGGACGACGGGGTCCACGGCGACGAGCTGTGGATCACCGATGGCACTACTGCGGGGACGCGGCTGGTCGCCGACGTCGAACCGGGCGTGGCGGCAGCGCGGGTGCGGGGTATCGGGATGATCGGCAACGAGCTGTTGTTCCATGCCGTCGGGGCGTCGTTCGGCCGGGGCAGCAACGGGCTGTGGATCAGCGACGGCACGGCTCTGGGTACGCGCCGGCTGTTCGTGGGTGATGTCGTTGCCACCGAAGCCGTGCCACTCGGCCGTGGCTGGGTGTTCGTCGCGCGGGAAGCCATAACGGGCGAGGAGCCATGGGTGACCGACGGGACCCTGCAGGGCACCAGGCCGCTCGGCGACCTGCGGGTGAGCGTCGAGGGCAGCGGAGTCCGCGACCTCGTGCAGTGGCAGGGCGAGGTGTGGTTCAGCGCCGACGATGGCATCCACGGGCGTGAGCTGTTCCGGACCGATGGCACTCCGGGCAACACCCGGCTGGCGCTGGACGTCGAGCCCGGCCCCGTCAGTGGAGTCGGGACTCGTCTCTGGCCCGTCGGCAACCTCCTCGTGTTCGGGCGCGCCGATCGATTCGGCGTGGTCGACATCTGGGCGGTCGATCCGAGCGGCTCCTCGGCGTTCGAACTCGTGGATCCGCCGCGGTCACGGGACGGCCTGAACGACGAATGGCTCGCCTTCGCGGGCCTCGTGGGGCTGGGGCAGAACCTCTGGTTCGGCGCCAACCACGCGGTCGCCGGTCGCGAGATCTGGTCGACCGACGGGACCACCAACGGCACGCGGTTGCTCTTCGACGTCGCCCAGTCCGTGCCTGGTTCGGATCCGGGCGAGGTCCTGGTCGACACCGGGCTGCGGTCGTGGTTCCTCGCCGACGACGGGGTCCACGGCCGCGAGCCGTGGATCACCGACGGCACCGCAGCCGGCACGAGTCTGTGGGCCGACCTGACCCCTGGGCCGGCAGGCTCCGAGTTGGCGGCGACGGTCGCTGGGGACCGGGTCTACTGGGTGGGCGGCGCGGAACTGTTCTCCACCGATCTCCTGGGTGGCGACCGGCAGGTGCTGGTGAGCGGAGGGGCCTTCGGCGGCGAGATCGCGGTGGCCGGTGACCGGCTGTTCTTCGCGCGGCCGCACGAGTTGTGGTCCACGGATCTCGGCACCGGCAGCGTGCAGCGCATCCACGTCTTCCCGCCGGTCCGTTCCCCGCAGCCGTGGAACTTCGTGGCGACCGACCACGAGCTGTACTTCCTGGCCGACGGCGGATCGAACGGTGGTGGCCCCGGGGTCTGGTTCAGTGACGGCACGGCGGCCGGCGCTCGGCGGGTGCTCGAAGTCTACATGCCGCCGTTGCCCTTCGATCCGGACCGCTTCGCGATGGTGCGGCTCGGTCGCTCCGCGGTCCTCGTCCACGCGGAGACCCTCGGGAACAACTGGTACGAATTGCTCCGACTCGATGCCGGGGCGCCGACTCGACTGACCGCGTACCGCGGGATCAACGGTCCGCTGGAACTCGAACCGATGGGCGACCGCGTGTGGTTCAACCTGTCGGCCGATTCGTTCGGCGACCAGCTCTGGACCACCGACGGCACGGTCGCCGGTCTGAGTCGGATCGCGACCTTCCCCCGACTCGGCGGGACGGCAAGTGGCCGGCCCGAGCAACTGACCGCAGCCGGCGATCGACTGTTCTTCGTCCGGGACGACGGCATCTCCGGACGCGAACTCTGGGTCAGCGACGGCACGGCCGCCGGCACCCGGCTGACCCGCGATCTGCTGCCGGGTCCTCTCGCGTCCGATCCTTCCGGACTCGTCGCGCTCGGGTCGAGTGCGCAGATCGTGTTCGCGGCCAACGGCGAGCAGGGTCGCGAGCTGTTCCGCTCCGACGGGACGACCGCGGGCACGGTGCTGGCCGTCGACACGGTTGCCGGCCCAGCATCCGCCGAGGCGCTCCCGGTCGGCATCGTCGCCGCGTCGCTGCTGTTCCACGCCCTCGACCCCGCGGTCGGCCGCGAGCCTCGGGCGGTGCCGTTGGCCGCGCTCGCCGCGCCCTGGCTGGTCCGTTCGTTCGGTGGTGGCTGCTCCGGCGGTGCCGGCCGCGACCGACCGGAGCTCGCCACGGCGGGCACCCCGACGCTCGGCGACGCGCGCTTCGCGCTGACCCTGGACCATGCCGCCCCGAACGCGGCTTCGGCGCTGCTGATCGATCCAGGGGTCCGCCTGTTCAGCCCGTCGGGTTGCGGGCTGTGGCTGGCGGGTGCGGTGGTGAACGTGCCGCGAAGCACGGGCGGGCAGGGCGCGGCGCAGCTCGGTCTGCCGGTGCCGACCGATCCCGCGCTCGTGGGGCTCCTGCTCCACGCGCAATGGCTGGTCGCGGATACCGGCGGAGGGCTGCTCGGCCAGGCCAGTGCCAGCAATGCGCTGCAGGTCGTCGTCGGGAGGTAGGCGACGCCGTGGCCACCGCGGACCGTCTCAGCGGTCCATGGCCGCGGCTTGCTCGAGGTATGCATCGAGCTTGCGCGGTCGGCGACCTTGTGGCGTGGCGTAGTTGCGCTCCAGAGTGAGCAGCGTGCGGGCACCGCCGTGTGTGGCGAGCCAATCCATCATCAGGTGGCCGGCCAGGCTCAGTCGGCTTCGCGGGCTGGCGATCGGCCAGGCGCTCGCGGCGAGTGCCAATCCATCCTGGCGGTGTCTCGCGAGTTCTTCATGGGCACCGTCGACGGCGGCGACGTCGCCGAGCAGCGCGTTGGCTCGGAGGCGGACTTCGGTCACCGCCGGGTAGTGGCGCGGCGGTCGGAAAGCCCGATCGAGGACCTGCAGCGCATCTCGTACGATGCCGGCGGCTGCGTGGTGGTCCTGGTCGTCGAGGACGCTCTGGGCCTGCTCCAGGAGGCTCCAGGACAGCAGGAGGAGGTTGGCGGCTTCATGCGGTTCGAGTGCGGCGGCTCGGCGTGCGGCCGCGGTGGCCTCGACGGAGCGCGATGGGCCGTCGTGGCCGACGCGACGGACCAGCCTGAATCGACGGAGCACCTCCGCCCGGACCCGCCACGATGCGGCGTCGTTCGGTCGTCGCGCGCACAGCGCCAGCGACAGCCGGTCACATTCCTCGACCAGCGCGACGCAGCGCTCGGGCTCGACCTGCCAGGCCTGCAAGGACATCGCCATTTCCAACAGCCCGTCGCAGAGATGGCCGATGCGTGCGGCATCGTCAGCGTCGAGGTCGGCGGCGCGGCGCAGCAGGTCGACACCTTGCAGCAGCGAGTGCAGCGCTTCCGGCTGTGCCTGGGCGCGCTCGTCGACCGCGCTGATCCGCAGCGCGCGGCCGATCCTCAGGTAGCCGAACCCGACGTTGCTGACCCGAGTCGGATGCTCGGGCTGCGCGGCGAGCAGCCGCTCATCGAGAGCCAGCGCTTCACGGAAGGATGCGAGCGCGGTTTCGTGGGCATAGTCGTTGGCCCAGGAGTCGCCGACGAGGATCAGCGCGTGGGCCAGCGAGGCGAGATCCCGGTGATCGGGCCGCGGACCCCCGGTCAGCACCCGGAGCAACTGCACCGCCTCCTCGGCGAGCGCGCGCCCGAGCTCGAGATCGCCCTGGCGGATCGCGAGCCCCGCGATCGCATCGCACATCGCGGCGAAATGGCGGTCGACTTCGCGGTTCGGCGGGGTGGCCGAGCGTTGGGCGCGAAGGTTCGAGAGCAGCGCCGTGGCTCGCTGCACGCGTTCGCCGACCTCGCCGCCGAGGCTCTCGGCCTCGCCCTCGGCCTGCAGCAGCGTGTCGAGTTCCGATCGCATCGCTGCGGCGTGGCCAGCCGCGCGTTGCGCCTCGACGTGCCGTGTCCACGCAGTCGCACCCCAGACCGTGGCGACGAGCAGGGTCGTGCCGAGCGAGAGCGACAGGGCGACCGCGGCGGTGTGGGCGCGCAGCCAGGTGCGGAGGCGACGCAAGGTGCCGGCCGGGCGCACCGACACGTCACGGCCCTCGCGGAGCGAACGGAGGTCGTCGGCGAGGCGGGCGGCGCTCTGGTAGCGCTGCGCCGGATCGTGGGCGAGCGCTGCCTCGACGACTGCCTGGAGGCCCGCACCGAACTGCCGAGGCAGGCGCGGCAGCGGCTCAGCCAGGGGCCGACGCTCGGCGGGATAGGGACGCTGGAAGGTCAGGCACTCGAGCAACACCACGCCGAGGCTGTAGACGTCGGAGGCGGGGGACGGCACCGCACCGTCGCGCGACAGTTCCGGCGCGGTGTAGACCGGAGTGCCGAGCTGACCGGAGCGGCTACGGAGTTCGTCGCTGTCCTGGAGCCAAGCGAGGCCGAAGTCGATCAGCACCGGTTGACCGTTGGCACGGACCAGGATGTTGGCGGGCTTGACGTCGCGGTGCACGACTCCGGCCTGGTGGGCGGCGTGCAGCGTGCGGGCCAGGCGCTCCACGAACAGCAGCAGAGTGGCGTGTTCCCCGCGGGCGGATTGCTGGGCCGGGATCACCAGGGGCGGCGAGGCACGCTCCGCGGCATCCGCGAGCAGGCGGTCGAGCGAGCGGCCGTTGATCCACGGCATCACCAGGAAGGGGGCGCCCGCTTCGAAGCCGACGTCGTGGACCGGGCACAGGCCGTCGTCGTCGATCCGTCCGGTGATCGCCGCCTCACGCACCAGCCGATCCCGCCACTCCGGACTCAGGGCGCGTAGCCCGGCGAGGACCTTGACTGCGACCTTCCGGTCGAGGGCGGTGTCCTCGGCGACGTAGACTTCGCCGAAGCCGCCGCGACCCAGCGACGCCAGCACCCGGTAGCGCCCGCCGAGCAGGCGACCGGATGCCAGTTGGCCGGTCGGTTCCGGCGTGTCGTCCGGTCCGACCAGGCGCTGGTACTCCTCGACGACGAGTGCGCCGTCGTCGGGGAATTCCGCGAGATAGCGCTCGATCGGCCGCAGTCCGCCCGACGCGAGGTCGCGCTCGACCAGGGCCAGGAACTTGAGAGCTGCGAGATCGGCGTGCATAGTCCGGGTGCGCCACGGTGGAGTGCGTCCGGGCGCATTCGAAGTGGACTCATCTTCCTCGGCCCCAGCTTGCTCTGGGAATCCCGCCCAACCAGACCCTTCGGGGAAGGACTCCCGGAACCCGGCCTCGAAGGCGATCCGTGGCCTGGTCGAGGGCGACGCGGAGGCTCTGGAGCGCGTCGCCGAATGGCTCGGTCCGCTGATGGTGACCTGGGCCCGGTTGCATCTGGGCGCCAGGGTCCGCGACGGGCTGTGTGCCGAGGACCTGGTGCAGGAGACCTGGGTGGCGATCCTGCCCGAACTGCCGCGGCTCAGGCCGGTGCCCGGCGAACGCGAGCGCTTCACCCCGGCATTGCTCGGGCTGGCCAAGCGGATCCTTCGCAACAAGCTGGTCGATGCGCGGCGGCGCGAGCTACGCCGCAGGGTCCAATCGCTGCCGCCCTCCGACCGCTCCGGACCGCTGCCCGCCGACGACCGCTCGGGCCCGGTCACCCGCGCGCTGCGCAGCGAGCGGCGCCGGAGCGTGCAGGATGCGCTGGATCGGTTGGGCACGCGCGAGCGCGAGCTGTTCGTGCGGCGGATCTTCGAAGGCGCGGGGCTCGAGGAACTCGCGAACGACTACGGCATGACGCGCGACGCGGTCATCAAGGCGCGGCAGCGCACCCGGGCGCGGCTGGCGAGGTATCTCACCGCGGAACTGCTCGACGTGCTGGTGGACGGCGCGCCCGACTCGTGATGCCCGGGCCCGCCGCGCGTCAGTCGAGATGCGCCGCGTCGCTGTCGCCCATCTCCACGCCGCCCGCGGGGAAGTACTCGCTCCAGCGCCGGTCCACCGTCCGCGCGGTGTCGGGGTCGCAGAACAGCTCCTCGGGGTAGCTCGGCTTCATCCGCGCGTCGATCACGATCGGCGGGGTGTAGACCTGCTGGTGGCGGACGGTGCGTTGGGCCTTCGCGACCAGGTCCGCGGCCGGTTCGAAGCGGGTGAAGGTGGTCCAGAGGAAGTTCATCGACGAGCGCGCGGCCTTCTCGGCATCGTCCACCAGCACCACCAGCGGCCAGTCGCGGAGCCCGTCGGCGGCGGCGAGGTCCTGGGCAGCACCGCGGTAGTCCGCGAACGAGCGGCCCGAGACGCAGAGGCAACCTGGGCAGAACACCGCCGCGCGGTCGAAGCCCGACGGCAGCGCGCCCTGGAACACCGTGGGAAGCTCGCGCACCGGATCACCGAGCCCGAGCAGCACGCCCTTGCTGCCCTCGTTCACCTCGGGACCGGCGTAGTCCAGCGTGTCCATCGACAGGTTGCCGAACACGTAGAGGTCGGTCTCGAACCGGCAGCGCGCGAGGACGTGGGCCAGGGTCGCCTTGAAGTCCTTCAGGTCCACCGGCCGGTCGGTGAGCAGCAGGAACTTGGTCAGCGACAGCTGGCCCTCGCCGAGGATGCGGAACGCCTCCTTCATCGCCTCGCGCTTGTAGCGCTCCTCGACCACCGCGGCGGCGAGCGCGTGGTAGCCGGTCTCGCCGTAGCTCCACAGTTCCTTCACCGCCGGCATCACCACGTGGATCAGCGGCTTCAGGAGTTCCTGGAGGTAGTCGCCGAGGAAGAAGTCCTCCTGGCGAGGCTTGCCGACCACGGTCGCGGCGCAGATCGGATCGCGGCGGCGCAGCAGCGCCTTCACGTCCATGTACGGGTAGTCGTGCTCGAGGCTGTAGTAGCCGTAGTGGTCGCCGAACGGACCTTCGGGCCGCCGTGCGCCGGGTGCCACCTCGCCGACGATCACGAACTCGCAGGTCCCGGCGACCGGCAGCGGGCCGGCCGGATTGCGCGCCATCGGGAAGCGGCGACCGAGGACCAGCGACGCCAGCAGGATCTCCGGCACGTTCTCGGGCAAGGGCGCGATCGCCGACAGGATCATCCCGGGCGGCCCACCGATGTGGACGTTGACCGGCATCGGTCGGCCCTGCTGCTCGTAGGCCTGCAGGTGGAAGCCGCCGCCCTTGCCGATCTGCACGTGCAGGCCGCAGGTCCGGTCGTCGAAGCGCTGGATCCGATACATGCCCAGGTTCGGACCGAGGCCGTCGGGGTGCTCGGTGTAGACCAGCGGCAGGGTCACGAACCGGCCACCGTCGCGGGCCCAGGTGCGCAGCAGTGGCAGTCGGTCGAGACCGGGCGGCGTGTCCACGACCTCGGTGACCGGTCCGCGTGCGGCGAGCCTGCGTCCGACCTTGGCCAGCTGCCACAGGGCGTCGCGCTGCGCCCAGACCTTGCCAGGCGTCGGCGGCAGCATCGTGTGCGGGAACGCTGCGACCCGCTGCACCAGTTGCTCGGGTCGTCTGCCGAACGCCAGCTCGACGCGGCGCGCGGTGCCGAACAGGTTGGTGACCACCGGCCAGGCCGCGCCCTTCACCCGCTTGAACAGCAGCGCCGGACCGCCGGCGGCGATCACCCGGCGGTGGACCTCGGCGGCCTCGAGGTCCGGATCGACCTCGGCGTCGATCTCGACCAGCTCGCCGTCACGCCGGTAGATGTCGAGGAGCGCGCGGAGGTCGAGGAGGCCGGGAGCGGTGTCGAGCGGTGCCGGTACGGTCATCGTGGCGAAGTGGGTGGGCAGGCGGGCAGGACGAAGGCGGCGGCGCGTGCCGAGGCACCCGGCGCGCCGAGGCGCGTTCGCAGGGCGGCGAGGTCTTGGACGCACCGGTCGCGGACCGGCCCGTCGCTCCACAGCGTCCGCAGTCGCTGGCCGGCGGTCTGCCAGTCGCGCTCCCACTCGATCGCGACCTCGGGAACGATCTCGCGGGCCATGAACAGGTTGGCGGCGCCGAAAAACGGCACCAGGAGGATGTTGTGGTAGGCCCAGCGGGCGATCGGCCCGTCGACCACGAACACCACGACTGTGGGGGCACCGTGCAGGCAGGACTCGAGCGAGCCGGTGCCCGACTTCACGAGCGCTGCGCGGCAGCGGCGCAGCCACGGTGCGGGGTCGCCTTCCACCAACTCCACGAGACGGTCGTGGTCGGTCGCCGCGAGGACCTCCTGGATCCGGCTGGCGCGCTTCGGGTCGCGGTGCGGGATCACCACGCGGAGGCCTCGGTGGACGGCGGCGAGGTCGCGCGCCAGAGCGAGCATCGGCTCGAGGTGCAGCTCGAGTTCCTTGCGGCGGCTGCCGGGCATCAGCACCAGCAGGTCGGGATCGCGGGACCCGGGAGCGACCGCCTCGAGGTTGCCGGCGGCGGCGAGTTCATCGAGCAGCGGGTGGCCGACGTAGGCCGAGCGGATCCCCGCGGCGGCGAAGAAGCCCGGCTCGAACGGCAGGATCGTCAGGCTCACGTCGACGGCACGTCGGTAGCGTCGCATGCGCCACGGGCCCCAGCCCCAGTACTGCGGAGCCACGTAGTGCAGCACCGGGATGCCGCGGCGCTGCGCCGCCTCGGCGAAGACCACGTGCAGTCCGGGGTAGTCGATCAGCACGACCAGGTCCGGTCGGTCGTCCCGCAACACCCGCAGGAAGGTCGCGACCGCGCGGAGGATCCGCGGCAGGGCCTTGAAGACTCCGGCGACCCCGAAGATCGCCTGGCTGCTCAGGTCGAAGTGCACCGGCACGCCGCGGGCCCGGAGGCGGTCACCACCGAACGCGCTGAAGCGGGGTGGCGCGCGGTCGGGCGTCGCGGCCACGGCGGCGGTGACGGCGTCGACCAGGTGCAGCAGATGTCCCTCGCCCGACGCCTCGCCGCACGACAGCAGCACGTGGCCGGTGCGGCGGGGCTGCGACGTGACGCGGTCGGCGAGCGCGCTGAGCACGTCGGCCGGCGCGGGCGCCGCGTCCTGCTGGAGCGCCGCCGCGGTCCGCTGCTGGAGTCGGCGCCGACGGGGCAGGAAGGCCAGCAGGTGGAGCGGGAACACCACCGCGCGCAGCAGTTCCCTGGCGAGGGTCCAGGCGACGACGAGGGGGATCGGCATCCGGCCCGGGACTCTACCGCGCCCTGCTCCCGCGTCGACCTTCGGCCGGCGTTGTCCCTCGGCGTGGTCGGGGATGCAAGGTTCCGCGGAGCAGAGGCTTCCGGACCGACCGGGGCCCGAGATAAGCTCTCGACCCGGCGCAGGGAATCAAGACGACGTGAATGCGACGTCAAGCGACCGCCCCGCCACATCATGACGTCCGTTCCGGTCCACATCGATCTCCACCGGCCCGCGGTGCTGAAGCAGGATGCCTCGGCGCGGGTCGAGTTCGTTCCGTCGCTGCAGGGCGGCACCCTCCGCAAGACGTACTTCCCGCGCGGAGTCCGGATCCTGCAGACCTTCCTGGTGCGGTCGCGGGCCGAGCGCGAGCACGCGAACCTGAGTCGGCTAGGTGCCGCGGGTGTGCCCTGCGTGCCCACGCTGGGCTGGCGCGCGCGGCGGGCCTTCGGACTGGTCTGGTCGTCGAGCCTCGAGACCGGCTGGGTCGGGGACGCGCAGGATCTGCGCTCGGTGCTCCGCGAAGGCGTCGGCGCGGCCCGCAAGCGCCGCCTCGCCAGCGCCTACGGTGCCCTGCTGCGCCAGGTCCACGCGACCGGTTGCTGCTCGACCACCCTCAGCCCGCGCAACGTGCTGGTCCGCGGCGTCGCCAACCTGATGGTCTGCGACCAGCCGCACATGGTCGTCTCGCGACGCGGCGTGCTCGGCAGGTGGCTCGCCGACATCGACCTCTTCGACGCGTTCTTCTCGACGCTCCGCCTGCGCGAGTGGTCGGACCGCGAGCGCTACCTGGGCCTGTGCGGCTACACCGATGGAGACCGTGAGGCTGCTGCGCGGCTCTGGCGTCGACTGGCCCGCCGGTCGCGGCGTGCCCATCGGCTGCACAAGGGGCTGGCGCGCCTGCTACAGCGGGTGCTGTGATCGCGCCCCGAACCGAACCATGAGCAAGGCTGCACACGATCCGTCGGTGATGCCCGACTGGAAGCTGGACAACTACCGCAGCGAGCGGGGTGCCCACGCCTACCTGCACGACCACGAGACCCGCATCCACCGCAAGTGGTCGGACAAGGTCGAGCGCCGCATCCTGGTGCGCTACTTCGAGGAACTCGCGCGAGAGCGACCGATTGGTCGGACCCTCGACTGCCCGTCGGGTTTCGGTCGGATGCTGACCCTGCTGCGCGAGCACGCGCCGGAGGTCGTCGAGGCCGACGTCTCGCCGCAGATGCTGGAGCTCAACCGCGAGCGCCACGGCGACCTGGCGGCAGACTACGTCGAGACTTCGGCGTTGGAGATCCCCTTCGCGGACCGGTCGTTCGACCTGGTGGTCTCGATCCGGCTGAGCCACCACCTGGAGTCCGAGGAGGCACGCGAGGCGCACCTGCGTGAGTTGTGCCGCCTCGCCGACCGGGCGGTGATCCTCACCTGGTTCTCGAGCACCTCGCTGAAGAACCGCCTGCGCCAGTTCCGGGCCCGCTTCACGCCCAAGCGCCAGAAGAACACCATCCACCCGGCGCGGGTCCGCGAGATCTTCGCGGAGGAAGGCTTCGAGCTGCGGCGCTCGCTGCCGCTGTCGCGGCTGGGGAGCGGGCACCGCTACGGGATGGCCGTGCGAGGGGGCTGACGCGCGGAGACTCTCCGGAGCGGCGTTTGGTGGGAGCGTGCAGGGCGTCCGCGGGCCGCGTCCTGTTCATCGACCGTGCCGGCCTCGCCGTCCGTCTCGATCGGCGTGCGCTCGACCGGTGCCCGAATCGGACGCGTGGCCGGAAGCGCGAGTTCGCGCTCAGTCACCGAGCACCTGCGTCTCCCAACCGTCGTAGGTGCCCTCGCACGCATCGGCGTGGCCGACCACGAACATCACGAGGTCGTGGATCTCGTGGAGGTCGACCGAGTCGATGCGCTTCGCGATGAGGCCGTGAGGGCGGGGGGAATCGGGTGCGTCGTCGGTCTCGCTGCACTCGAACCCGGCCTCCGTGAGTCGTGCCTTGCAGGCCTCGCGCTGCGCCGGATTCCCGAAGTGGATCCAGTGCGCGACATCCCGCGGCTCCGTCAGCGGATCGCCGTGCCTGGCCAGGTTCTCCACCACGCGACGGTCGAGGATCCACTGCAGTCGCTCGCGGTCGGGCTGCAGCATGCCGAAGGCATAGCTCCAGTCCGGGTCGGGCATCGAACGGATCTCGTAGCTGCGTGGCGCAGCGCTGGCCTGCGGGTGCACCAACAGATCGAGTTGTGGTTCGCGATCGGCGGCCGCCATGAACGACAGCTGCCAGCGGTCGCTGCCGCGGATCCGGCCGACGTACTCGAAGCCTTCGTCCGCGGCGGTGGCGACCACCGCGTCCTCGATGCCGAACAGCACCTCGGCCTCGTCGCCCGAGCCCATGCCGTGGTCGGTGGGCTCGGCCAGGTCGAGGAACACCGCGTAGAGCGTGTCGCGGGTCGGGTCCGCTCCGCGCGCCGGCCGCGAGAGATCGGTGAAGATCGAAGCCGGTCGGTCGTCGACCCGGCACAGGTAGAAGTCCCAGTCGGTGTCGGTCATGACTCTCCCTCTACAGCGCTACGCGGCGGAACAGCCGGTCGGCGAGCAGGTAGACGACTGCCGTCGCCAGCAGCACCCAGATCGTCATGCCGAAGAAGACGCTCTGGAAGCCGTCGTTGCCGGCCATGATCGGCCCGTAGACCTCGAAGTCCGACAGGCGGAACAGGCTGACGACCCGGATCTTCTGGATGAAGTAGAGAGCCACCTGGAGGATCACCAGCGCACCGACCCAGAACGCTGCGTGGACCTGGGCTCTGGCCAGCACCGAGCACAGCGTGGTGACCGCCAGGACCAGCACGCAGAACGCCGCGTTGTGCAGTGAGCAGATCGTCACCGCCGCGAACGGCAGCTCCTCGTTCACCGGTTCCAGGGCGCTGATCGGAATCGCGCTCCACGAGGTCAGGAACACCGGGACGACCACGACCAGCGCGATCGGCCAGAATTTGCCCCAGAGGATGCGGCTGCGCGAGATCGGCCGGGCCAGCAGGAACTCGAGGGTCTGGTTCTCGCGCTCGCGCGCCACCATGCCGGTGCCCATCAACACCGCTGCGGCGATGCCGACGATGTTGACCCCCTTGAAGAACATCTGTACCGCCATGTAGGCGCGGAACGCGGTGCCCGAGTCGGGGTCGAACACCTGCTGCATCATCTTCTTCAGGAAGTCGGCTGGCATGATCTCGACCAAGGCCGAGCCGGCGCGGCGCAGCTCGGGGTAGAGCAGGATCGCCGGCACCAACATCATCTCGAGGATGAGCAGGTAGGCGAGGCCCATGCCGCGGACCTCGCGCCAGGTCTTCTTGGCGATCATCGGAGGGCCTCCGTGGCGCTGGGGTCGACATCGTTCCCGGTGGCGCCCGACTCGGCGAGCACCGCGTAGACGTCTTCCAGCCGGGTCGGTCCGACCTCGGCGGTCAGCACGCGGTCGGAAGACAGGCGCGCGAGCCAACGCAGCGGGTCGTCGGGCACCCGGACTCGTACCGTGCCGTCCGGTGGATCGGCGAGGCGCTCGGCACCGTCGGGCAGATCGGTGCCGGGCTCGAGCCGCAGGCGGACCTCGTGGCGCAGGGTCTCGCGCGCCGCACGGACCGCCTCGTCGGCGACGTTGCGACCGTTGAATACGAAGGCCACGCGGTCGGCGAGGGCCTCGACCTCGGCGAGGTGGTGAGAGCTGAGCAGAACCGCACGGCCGAGTTCGCTACGCAGGTGCTCGATCCAGCGGCGCAGCGCCAGGCGCACCGATGCATCGAGCGCACGGTCGGGTTCGTCGAGGACGAACAGGTCGACGTCGCAGGTCAGGGCGGCGCGAAGCGCGAGCTTCTGCTTCATGCCGGCGGAGTAGGTGCGGACCCTGGCGCTGAGCGGCACCTCGAAGGCCTCCTGGACCGCGGCGGGGACCGGCAGCGTGCCGCGGTGGAAGCCGGTCGCGAAGTCGAGGTACTCCTGGCCGGTCATCTGGCTGTAGACGTTGGTCTCGCCCGGCAGGTAGCTGACCCGGCGACGCACCGCGATCTCGTCACGACCGGGATCGATGCCGAACACCGCGACTCGGCCCGCGTCGGCGGGGACCAGACCGGTCAGGATGCGCAACAGGGTCGACTTGCCGGCGCCGTTGGGTCCGACGAACCCGACGATCTCGCGCCGCGCGACCCGCAGCGACAGGTCCTGCAGTGCGCGGCGGCTGCCGAACGACTTCGCGATCGCGTCGGCGACGACCGGTGGTGGATCCTCGTTCATCGAGCGGTCTCCAGGAAGGCGGCGAGCAGCGCCGGGCCGTCGGGCGAACGAAACGACTCGGGGTGGAACTGCACGCCGTAGCTCGGGTGGTCGCGGTGTCGCATGGCCATGAGGATGCCTTCCGGGGTGTGGGCGAGCGGCTCCAGGCACTGTGGCAGGCTGTCGGCAGCGAGCTGGAGGGAGTGGTAGCGGGCGGCGCTCAGTGGAGTCGGTAGGCCTGCGAACAGCGAGCGGCCCTCGTGGAGGATCGTCCAGGCCTTGCCGTGGCAGGGCGGGCTGCGCTCGAGTTGCGCGCCGCAGGCCACGCCGAGCGCCTGGTGACCCAGACACACACCGAGGATCGGCAGCTGGCCGGAGAGGCGGCGGACGGTGTCGAGCAGGATGCCGGCGTCCTCTGGTCTGCCCGGGCCGGGTGACAGGCACAGGGCCTCGGGGCGGGCCCGCTCGACGTCTGCCACGGTGGCGCGGTCACTGCGCAGGACGTCGACCGTGCAGCCGAGCGTGCCGAAGGCCTGGGCCAGGTTCCAGACGAACGAGTCGCGGTTGTCGAGAAGCAGCAGGCGCACGCGGGCACCGGGTGGGTTCGGACGGGCTCCGGGGATACCGTGGGCCCCGGATGAACATCCTGATCGTCGGACTGGGCGAGGTCGGATTCCACCTCGCCAAGACGCTCGCGCTCGAGGAGAAGCACTCGGTCACCGTGGTCGACCCCAATCCGATCCGCACCAAGCGGGTCGGCGATGCGATCGACGTGCGGGTGGTTCAGGGTGACGGCTCGCGGCCGGACGTGCTCGAGAAGGCCGACGCGGCCGAGGCCGACCTGCTCCTGGCGGTGTCGAACGACGACAACGCCAACATGCTGAGCTGTCTGTTCGGCAAGCGCATGGGGGCCCGCAAGACCGTGCTGCGCATCAAGGACATGCGGCCGTTCCACGGCTTCCGGACGTTCTTCCGGCGCAACCTGGAGTTCGACTACGTGCTGTCGCTGGAGGAGCTGGCGGCGACCGAGATCGTGAAGACGATCCGGCAGAACCGTGCGGTCGGGGTCGAGAACTTCGCCGAGGGCAAGATTCAGCTGCGGCGGCTGCGGCTCGACGAGAAGTCGTCGTTCATCGGTCGGTCGGTGGCCGACGAGAAGGTGCCGCAGGGAATGATCATCACCGCGATCGACCGCGCCCACGAGGTCATCATCCCGCGGGGGGACCACCGCTACCTGCCGGGTGACGAGCTGCTCGTGCTCGGCGAGCCCGAGGTGATCGAGAAGTTCGAGAAGCGTGCCGGCCTGCAGTCGATGCACCTGCGGCGGGTCGCGATGTTCGGCTCGCCCTCGATGATCGGCCACGTGTTCGAGCGGTTGAAGGCGCACCGCGGCATCAGTCGGATCACCGCGATCGTGCCCGACCGAGAGGAGGCCGAGCGGCTGTCCACCAGCGTCGCCGGGCCGGGTGTGAACGTGCTGTTCGGGGAGGCGACCGACCGGGACCTCCTGCTCGAGGAGATCAGCGACTACGACGTGTTCCTCGGTCTGTCGGAGGCCGACGAGGTCAACCTGATGTCCTGTCAGCTCGCCAAGGACGTCGGGGTGCAGCGTACCGTGGCGTTGGTGCACCGACCCGACTACGTGGGGCTCTACGAGCAGCTGGGGGTGACCGTCGCGGTGTCGCCGCGGCTCCTGTGTGCGAAGAGCATCCTGGCGTTCGTGCGCAAGGGTTCGATCAGCACCATCGCCGAGATCGAAGCCGGCAAGGCCGAGGTCATCGAGGTCGAGATCCCCAAGGGCAGTCGACTGGTCGACCGCTCGCTGCGCGAGGCCAACTTCCCCAAGGGCTGCGTGGTCGGGGCGATCGCCCGGGAGAACGGCGACATCGTCGTGCCGCGCGGCGACACCGTGATCGAGCCGCTCGACAACCTGGTGATCTTCACGCTCAACGAGGTCATCGAGGCGGTGCTGGATCGGACCCGGTGATGGGTCGGCGTGGGTTGCCGATTGCGGGTCGGACCGGGGTGTTTCTCCCGGAAATCCGGAGTTTCGCAGCCGGGCCGTCTTCCATCTCGTAAGACCGGCCTCGCCGGCGCCGGGGGATCCTCCGGGGCGGCCGAGCTTCGTTCCAGAGATCCAAGCCGGGCCCGTGCGGCCCGGGACCCGAGATGCACTTCAAGACCCTGTTCCTCGTCCTTCCACTCACCCTGTCCGCTGGCCTGATCGCGCAGGATGAGGATCACTCGATCTGGCACGCCGACTACGACGCCGCAGTCGCCGCGGCCAAGGAGTCGGGCAAGTCCTTGCTGGTCGACTTCACCGGCTCCGATTGGTGCGGTTGGTGCATCAAGCTCGACAACGAGGTGTTCTCGACCGAGGAGTTCAAGACCAAGGTGCCAGAGATGTTCGAGCTGGTGAAGCTCGACTTCCCGCGTGGCGACGAGGCGAAGGCCAAGGTGCCGAATCCGGAGCGGAACAAGGAGTTGGGCGAGAAGTATGGCGTTCGCGGCTATCCGTCGGTCCTTGCCATGACTGCCGATGGCGTCGTCTTCGCGCGCACTGGATACGCGGCCGGCGGACCGACCCCCTACGTCGAGAACCTCAGCAAGCTGTTCGTCGACGGTCAGCCCCGGTTGTTCGTCGCCGAGGAACTGGTTCCGAAGTACGAAGCGGCCGAGGGTGCCGCCCGCGCCAAGCTCCTGCCCGAAGTAGTGGGCCTCCTGGCGGGCGCGGCATCGATCGACAGCGCCGTCGAGAAGCTCGCGGGCCCGGTCGAGGCGGCGTTCGACTCCGGTGATCTGAAGAAGGCCGGTCTGCTCGAGGAAGGTGTCGGTGCCCTGCTCGCGGCCGGTCGGGCCAATGACGCGATCTGCGACGCGGCGCGCGAGATCGACCCCAAGAACGAGGCCGGAATGCTCGACTCGGTCGTGAAGGCCCAGTTCTCCAAGGTCACCGATGATGCCAGCGCGCGCGCGGCGCTCGAGGCGCTCGACGGCGTCCTCGAGGTCGGCATGAAGGACAAGGATCTGCAGCAGAACCTGCTGTTCACCGCGGTGCAGTGGACCGCCCGGCCACTCAACGACAAGGAACGGGCCCGTGGCTACTTCGCCAAGCTGCAGGAGGTCGCCGGCGAGGACTTCCAGAAGCAGATCGACGCCTGCAAGCAGCTCCTCGGCGACGACTGATCCGTGAGCTGCGCGGCCGCGTTCGTGCGTGGCCCGCGCTCCAGGGGCCGGACCTTCGCGGGCTGGACCTTCAGCGGCTGGAGGCCGGGACTTCCGCGGTCTCGCCGGAGGCTTCCCGGACCCAGATGCCGTCCGGCCGGAAGCGCACTCGGGTCGGTGCCGGGTCACGTTCGGGTCGGCGCACCAACTCGGCCAATCGGTCGAGGCCGGTGTGGATCCAGACCCGCTGACGCCGGCCCTCGGATTCGATCTCCGCAGCGCCGGCGATCAGCCCCACGAAGTGCAGGCGGTCGTCGGGGGTCTCGGCGGGGACCACGAACAGGCCCGCACCGGCGGGCACGTCCGGGTCGTCGAGGACCAGCAGCGAGCCCTCGGCGCGGATTCCACCGAGCGACTCGGGTGAGGACAGCGGCGTCGCGCCGAACTCCCTGGTGCCCTCGGGGGTCCAGTAGATGCCGACGATCTCGTCGTCGGGCTGCAGCGGTCGCTCGAGGAGCGGCACGCTCTGCTGCGCGAGGTCGACCCGTGCCCGGCAGAACACGCCGCCGGCGGCTTCCACCTCACCGTCGGTGACCGCGGGGTCGGGGCCGAGGAAGTAGTGCACGCGGCACGGACCGCTCGTCGCGGTCCGGCCGAGGAACAGGATCCCTTCCTCGGTCGCGACGCCGTGCTCGATTCCGCCCCGGGTGTCGATCCGGACCACCGGACGCGACCGGTCGGGGAGATCGACGCCCGAGAACAGCCACGCCGAGCAGCCCGGCAGGCCGAGCGCCGTGAGCAGTGCCGCGGCGACCAGGGAGCGGCTGTGCGGGACAGGGTCGGCGAACCTCGGTAGTGCGCTCATACTGGAGTTCCCATCGGCGATCGGGTCCTCGGATCCGCACAGGAGGTGCCGCAGCGTCCGAGGCCTGATTGGCAGGATAGCCGCGAGCGCGCCCGGGCCGAAACGGGGGACGCCGCGACGTGCCCCGCGGGTCGGCTCAGTCGCGACCGCCGGCCTTCTTGCGGGCAGCTTTCTTGGCGGGCTTGCTCGCCGAGGCCGTGCCCGGGGTGTCGGCGCTCTTTCCGCCGGACTTGTCCGCAGAGGCGGTGTCACCGTCGGCCTTCCTACCGTCGGCCTTCTTGCCGTCGGCGCTGGTGGAGGACTCGGCCTGCTTCCGACCGGCCTCGTATGACGCGCTGCGGTAGTCGGTCTCGTAGAACCCGCTGCCCTTGAAGATCAGACCGGCGCCCGTGCCGATCAGTCGCTCGAGCTTCTGCTTGCCGCACTCGGGGCACTTGCGCTTGACCTTGTCGGTCATCGACTGGAACAGCTCGAAGGCGTGTCCACAGGCACTGCACTCGTAGTTGTAGGTGGGCATCGGAGACGGATCGGTGCGGGAGCAGGGGTTCGGTCAGTCGGTGGGGCTCTCGTCGGGTCGCACCATGACCCGGCTCGGGCGGAGGATCTTGTCACCCAGCCGATAGCCGCGCTGGACCACGCGCGTGACGGTGCCCGGATCGGCGTCGGATTCCTGATCGACTCCGACCGCCTCGTGCAGGGCGGGGTCGAACTTCTCGCCCGCAGTGCGGATCTCGCTCAGGCCGTGGCGCTCCAGGACGCTCTCGAGCATCGAGCGCACCATGCGCATGCCCTCGACGATCGTCTGCACGTCGAAGCCGTCCTGGCGCTCGCCCTGTTCGGTGGCGCCGAGCGCGAGGTGGAAGTTGTCGAGCACCGGCAGCAGCTCGCCGGTGACCGCCTCGAGGGTGCGCTGCCGGGTCTCGTCGATCTCCTTGATCCGACGCCGCTGGAAGTTGGCGAGGTCCGCCATGGCGCGCCGGAGCTGGTCCTCGGCCTTCGCGGCGCGCGTCGCGTCGTCGTCGTGCTGAGCGCCCTCGGCCGGCGATCGATCGTCCGACGCGGCTTCGGTAGCCTCGCCGCCGTCCAGGTCGGCTTCCGGGGGTTCGATTCCGTGGTCGTCCTTGTTGGCCATCGTGATTCTCGTTCGGTGTAGGAGCCGGCGTGAGCCTGGCAACCTCCGTGGAGCAGGGTCGGTCGCGTCGCGCATGCCGCCCGCTCAATGGAACATGTCGCGCACCTTCTCGAAGATGCCCTTCTTGCGCTCGCCGGCCTTGTGCTTGCCGTCGGAGTTCAGGTCGTCGAACTGCTCGAGCAAGGTCCGTTGCTCGTCGCTGATCTTCTTCGGGACCTCGATCTGAACCAGTACGACCAGATTGCCGCGGCCGTAGCCGTCGGCGCGGGGCAGACCGTGGTTGCGGACCCGCAGCCGCTCACCGGGCTGCGTGCCGGCGGGGATCTTCAGGACGACTTTCTCCTCGGTCAGCGTCTTCAGCTCGACGGAGTCGCCGAGCACCGCCTGACGAAAGCTGAGGCGCGTCTGCGCCACCAGGTCGTCACCCACCCGGGTGAAGTAGGGGTGCGGACGGACGTGGACCACCACCACCAGGTCGCCGCTCGGTGCGCCGCTGTCGCCGGGCTCGCCCAGTCCTTCGAGCCGCTGGACGTGGCCCTCCTCGATGCCGGCCGGAATGCGGATGTCGATCGGCTCCTTCCGGGCGACCGCGCCCTGTCCGCGGCAGTCGCCGCAGGGATCCTCGATGACCGAGCCTCGGCCGTGGCAGCTCGGGCAGGCCTGGCGGATCGACAGGAAGCCTTGGTTGATCTGCACCTGGCCGTGACCCGCGCAGGTCTTGCAGGTGGTCGGTGACGATCCGGCGCGGGCCCCGGAGCCGTCGCAGGTCTCGCAGGCCTTGGGCCGCTGGATCTCGATGGTCCGGGTCACGCCCAGCGCGACCTCCTCGAGCGACAGCTCGAGGTCCACGCGGAGGCTGGCACCGCGCCGCCGACCGCCGCGGCGTCCGCCGCCGCCGAAGAACTGCTCGAAGATGCCGCCGGCACCGCCGAACAGGTCGCCGAAGTGCGAGAAGATGTCCTCGACGTTGGAGAAGCCGCCACCGCCCGCGCCTTCGACGCCGGCATGACCGAAGCGGTCGTAGCGTTGCCGCTTGCCATCGTCGGACAGCACCGCGTAGGCCTCGGCCGCCTCCTTGAAGCGGGTCTCGGCGGCCGCGTCCCCCGGATTGCGGTCTGGGTGGTTCTGCAGCGCGATCTTGCGGTAGGCCTTCTTGATCGCGTCGGCGGATGCCCCGCGGTCGACCCCCAGGACTTCGTAGTAGTCGCGCTTCGAACTCATGCGTCCTGGTGCCCTTCGGGGCTCCCGGGCCTCGTGGTCCGGGAGCCGATGTGCTGCTGGTCGGCCTGGCAGGAGCCTCGCCGTCGAACGGCGGGTCAGCTGACCGCGCCGTCGACCGCGTCCGCGTCTTCCTTCAGGGAGGTGACCAGCGTGTTGGTGGTCAGCATCAGGCCGGCGATGCTCGCCGCGTTCTGCAGCGCGGAACGCTCGACCTTCGCCGGATCGATGATGCCGGCCTTGAACATGTCGACCCAGGTGCAGGTGATCGCGTCGAAGCCCTGGTTGTCCTTCTTGTCCATGGCCTCGTCGATCACCACCGACGGATCCTCGCCGGCGTTGGCGACGATCTGCCGCAGCGGGGCCTGGCAGGCCCGCTTGACGATCTCGACGCCGAACTTCTGGTCGCCCTTGACCCGCAGGTCGTCGAGCACCGCGCTGGCGCGGAGCAGAGCCATGCCGCCACCGACGACGACACCCTCTTCGACCGCGGCGCGGGTCGCGTTCAGGGCGTCCTCGACGCGCTGCTTCTTCTGCTTCATGTCGGCCTCGGTGAGCGCACCGACGCGGACGATCGCCACACCACCGGTCAACTTGGCGAGGCGCTCCTGGAGCTTCTCACGGTCGTAGTCCGAGGTGGTCTTCTCGACCTGCGCGCGCAGGCTGTCGCAGCGACCCTTGATGTCGGCCTTCTTGCCGGCACCTTCGATGATCGTGGTCGAGTCCTTGTCGACCACGATGCGCCGGGCCGAGCCCAGGTGCTCACCCTTCACCGCGTCGAGCTGGATGCCCAGGTCTTCGCTGATGCAGGTGCCGCCGGTCAGGATCGCGATGTCCTGGAGGATCGCCTTGCGGCGGTCGCCGAAGCCCGGCGCCTTGACGGCGCAGACGTTCAGCACGCCCTTCAGGCGGTTGACGACCAGCATCGCCAGGGCCTCGGCCTCGACGTCCTCGGCGATGATCAGCAGCGGCTTGCCGCTGCGGCTGACGTCCTCGAGGACCGGGATGAGGTCACGGGCGTTGGAGATCTTCTTCTCGAAGATCAGGATCTTGGCGTCCTCGAGCACCGCGCCCATGGTCTTGGGATCGGTGATGAAGTACGGCGAGACATAGCCCTTGTCGAAGGACATGCCCTCGACGAACTCGACGTCGGTGGTGGAGCCCTTGCCCTCTTCGACGGTGATCACGCCTTCCTGGCCGACCTTCTCCATCGCCTCGGCGAGGAGGTCGCCGATCTCGGCGTCGTTGTTGGCGGAGATGCTGCCGACCTTGGCGATCTCGTCGCGGCCCTTGACCTTCTTGGACATGGTGGCGAGCTGCTCGACCACGGCGGTGACCGCCTTGTCGATGCCGGCCTTCAGGTCCATCGGGTTGACGCCCGCGGTGAGGAAGCGCTGGCCGCCGGTGAGAATCGCCTCGGCGAGCACCGTCGCCGTGGTGGTGCCGTCACCGGCCACGTCGTTGGTCTTGCTGGCGACCTCGCGTACGAGCTTCGCGCCCATGTTCTCGAACGGGTCGGCGAGTTCGATCTCCTTGGCGACGGTGACGCCGTCCTTGGTGACCTGCGGACCGCCGAACGACTTCTCGAGGATGACGTTCTTGCCGGCCGGGCCGAGAGTGGCCTTGACCGCCTTGGCGAGGGCCTGGACGCCGGCGACGACCTTACGGCGCGCGACGTCGTCGAACATGATCTGCTTGGCCATGGATCAGCCCTCCACCTTCGCCAGGATTTCCGACTCGCGGAGGATCTTGAAGTCCTCGCCGTCGACCTTGACGTCGGACCCGGCGTACTTGCCGTAGATCACCACGTCGCCCTTCTTGACCTCGGGCGCGGTGCGCTTGCCGTCGTCGAGGAGCTTGCCCTCGCCGACCGCGGTCACCTTGCCGCGCTGCGGCTTCTCCTTGGCGCTGTCGGGCAGGACGATGCCACCAGCGCTGACTTCCTCGGCGTCGAGGACCTTGACGACGATGCGGTCGTCGAGCGGACGGATCTTGGCCATGTGATGTGTCTCCTGATTGTTCTCTGGTTGGGCTCCGGTAGCCGGACCGGCCGGGTCCGGAGCCTGATGTGGGAATGCTGTCGACTTGGGGGGGGCGGGCTCGCGGTGGGCGGGCTCGCTGTTGGCGGGCTGGCTGTGGGCAGGCTGACTGTGGGCAGACTGGCTGTTGGGAGACGGGCTGTTGGGAGACTGGGGCGGGCTCAGAAGCCCATGCCGCCCATCCCACCCATGCCGCCCATTCCGCCCATGCCACCCATCCCGCCCATCCCGCCCATGCCCTCCGGACCGGCGGCGGGGCCGTCGTCCTTCGGTTCGGGCTTGTTGGCGACGATGCAGTCGGTGGTCAGCAGCAGGGTTGCCACCGAGACCGCGTTCTGCAGCGCGGTGCGGGTCACCTTGGTCGGGTCGACGATGCCGAACTCGACCATGTCGCCGTACTGCTCGGTCAGCGCGTTGAAGCCGAAGTTCACGCCCTTGTCGGCCGCGACCTTGCGGACCACCACGCCGCCGTCGAGGCCGGCGTTGTCGGCGATCGTGCGCACCGGCTGGGTGCAGACCTTGCGCATGATGTCGACGCCGAAGGCGGTGTCGCCCTCCAGCTTCAGGGCGTCGAGGGCCTTGGCGGCCTTGAGCAGCGCCGTGCCGCCACCCGGGAGGATGCCCTCCTCGATGGCCGCGCGAGTCGCGTGCAGCGCGTCTTCGAACAGCGCCTTGCGCTCCTTCATCTCGGTCTCGGTGTGCGCGCCGACCATGATCTCGGCGATGCCACCGGCCAGCTTGGCGAGGCGCTCCTGGAGCTTCTCGCGGTCGTAGTCCGAGGTGGTGTTGTCGATCTCGCGGCGGATCTGGTCGATGCGCGCCTTGATGTCCTTCGTCGAGCCGGCACCTTCGACGATGGTCGTCGAGTCGTTGTCGATGATGAGCTTCTTGGCGGTGCCGAGGTCCTTCAGGGTGACCGCCTCGAGCTCGATGCCGAGATCCTTGAAGATCGCCTGGCCGCCGGTCAGGATCGCGATGTCCTGCATCATCGCCTTGCGGCGCTCGCCGTAGCCCGGCGCCTTCACCGCGACGATCTTCAGGTTGCCGCGCAGCTTGTTGACCACCAGGGTCGCCAGCGCCTCGCCCTCGATGTCTTCGGCGATGATCAGCAGCGGCTTGTTGGCCGACTTGAGCTTCTCGAGCAGCGGCAGCAGCTTCTGCACCGACGACAGCTTCTCCTCGTGGATCAGCACGAGGCAGTCGCGGTACTCGACCGTCATCGCGTCGGTGTCGGTCACGAAGTGCGGCGACAGGTAGCCGCGGTCGAACTGCATGCCCTCGACGACCTTGACCTCGGTCTCGGTGCCCTTGCCCTCTTCGACCGTGATCACGCCGTCCTGACCGACCTTCTTCATCGCGTCGGCGATGACCTTGCCGATCTCGACGTCGTTGTTGCCGGCGATGGTCGCGACCTGCTGGATCGCCTTGGTGTCGGTACCCGGCACCGTCTTGGCCATCTTGTGCAGCTTGTCGACCAGCGCGTCGCTGGCCTGGCGAATGCCGTTCACCAGCGCGGCGTGGTTGGCGCCGGCGGTCAGGTAGCGCATGCCCTCGCCGAGGATCGTGCTGGCGAGCAGGGTCGCGGTGGTGGTGCCGTCACCAGCATTGTCGCTGGTCTTGCTGGCGGCTTCCTTCACCAGCTTCGCGCCCATGTTCTCGTAGTGGTCGTCGAGCTCGATCTCCTCGGCGACCGACACGCCGTCCTTGGTGATCGTGGGGCCGCCCCAGCCCTTGTCGAGCACGGCGTTGCGGCCACGCGGGCCGAGCGTCGACACGACCGCGCGCGCGAGCTTCTGGACGCCGTTGAGCACGGCTTCGCGGGCATCGGTCTCGAAAGCGAGTTGCTTGACCATTCCGTCGGGTCTCTCTGTCCGGTTGGCGGGCGGCCGAGAGGCCTGGCCCGCGGTCTTCTGGATCTGTGGAAAACGCTTCGTCCCCGCGCCGGGAGGCCGCGCAGTTCGGGCCGTGGTCGTGCAGAGGGGGCGAGAAGGCGGTGGAGTGAGGCTTCGGTCCGTCGCTCGATGCCGGGTGGCCCGCGGGGGCGGGAGCCGGTGTCTGCGGCCGATTCCTGCTGGAGCGGCGCGCGCAAGCAAAAGCGGTGCCGTGATCCCCCGCGCCCAGCCCCGTCGACGATCCGCCACTTCCCGCGCCGGCGGTGGATCTCGCGGAAAGCCGGCCGTGCGCCGGCCTGGGGGGGCCCTGCGGCCGGCGGTGAAGCTCGACCCGTGACGTCGCTCCGGCGTTGCCCTAGAACGGATGCTCCGAGCCGCGGAGCGGTGACTCGATGGATCTGCCGAACTGGCAGGAGCCCCGCCCGGTCGTTCGACGGCTCGGTGTCAAACTGGCATGAACAGCACTGCGCGCGTCCTCTGGCTGCGGCCGATCCCGTCCCGGGTCCTCTGGGCGGCGTCGATCCTCACCATCCAACTGGCCTGTCAGAGCGTGCCGTCGTCCAGCGGTTCACAGGCTCGTCGTGGCTCCTCCGACGCCGGCTTCGAAGTGGTGTGGGTCCGGGACGGGCGCGCCCGCCAGGTGCGTGTGGTGGGTCTCGACGCCGACGGCCTGCGGTGGCGGGCGGAAGGCGACGACGCGGCCGCCGTGGAGGTCGCACCGTGGTCGCAGCTGCTCGCCGTGCACGGCTCGCACGACGCGGCCCGCGTCGCGGCCCGCACCGTCGCGAGCGGACCTCAGGACGCTCGGGTCCGCCTGGTCGGCGGGGCGCTCCTGTGCGGCGAACTCCTCGGCGGCGACCCCGACGGGGAAGGCTTCGAACTCGCCTCTCCGGTGTTCGGTCGCCTGACCGTGCCGATCGATCGACTCGCCCGCATCGAGTTCCCGGCGCGGGCTGGCGAGGCCGGTCCGCGTGACTTCGTGGTGCCGGCCGACGTCGACGACTCCGAGGCAGTGTTCTACCCGGCGCGCCGCGGGTTCGATCGCAGCCTGGGAGCCATCCAACGCTTCGTGTCAGGCGGCGTGTTGTTCTCGGCGGGCGGCCTCGATGCCGAGCCGCGCGAGTGGCGGTTCCGAGAGCTCGCGGCGATCGCGGTGCGCGATGGCTTCGAGGCCGACGAGGCTCTGCCGCTGCGTCTGACCACCCGGGCGGGCGACGTCGTGCAGGTCGCGCCGTTGCGCGGTGACGAGCGGATCGCGGTGTTCGCCCTGGAAGGCGGCGAGGAGGTGACGCTCGAGCACGGCGACATCACCTCGCTCACTCCGGTGGATCGCGCGGATCGCGACTACCTGTCCGATCTCGAGCCGGTCGAGATCGAATGCCGCAGCTGGTTCTCGGACGCTCCACCGTTGCGGACCCCGCGCATCGATGCCGCGGTCCACGGCGGGCCGCTGATCGCCGGGGGGCGCGGCTACGGCAAGGGACTCGGCGTGGCCAGTCGGACCCGCCTGGTCTTCGAGGTTCCGGAGGACGCGGTGGCGTTGGTCGGCGCGGTGGCGCTCGACGACAGCGTGCTCGGTCTCGGCTTGCGCGCGGCTGTCGACGTGCGGGTTCGCGTGGCCGGGCGCGAGGTGCTGGCCTTCGACCAACTGCGAGCTGGCGAGGTGCGGTCGCTGGGCCGGGTCGCGGTCGAGGCCGGCCAACGGATCGAACTCCTCGTCGACTTCGGGGCGGGCTACGACCTGGGCGACCGGGTCGATTGGCTCGACGTCGCCTTCGTCGCGGCCGAGGCGTCGCGCGCGCCGTGAGCGGCGTCGACGCAGCGCCGCGCGGGCTTACGTCGGCGGGGGCCGCGTCGGCTCGCCGACGTGGGGCGAGGGAGGTCGATTGAGCGGTCTGGCCCTCGTCTTCTTCGGCGACGCGGCGGTCTGGGTGGCGTGGGCGGCGGCGAGCCTCGCGGTGGTCCTGTCGGGGCCGCGACTGCGGCGTTGGATCGGTGCTGCGACACGCCGGCGGTCCGATCCGGATCGCGAAGTCGGCGACGGCGAGTCCGATCACCTGCTGGTGCGCGGCGTGCAGTTGGCGCTGCTCGCCTCGCTGGCCTGGGTCGCGTTCGATCGGCTGGTCGAGGGCCCGACGCGCATCGAGGCGCCGCAGCGGATCGTGGCGACGACCGGCGGGGCCGATGGTCCTTGGCTCGCGGCGTTGCAGCAGGCCGCGGTTCGTGGGCATGGCAGCGTGCAGGTCTTCGCCGGCGACGCTGCGGGGTTCTCGACCGCGCGGGCGGCGGCGCGGCTGGCCGCCCGGCGGGACGAGGACGTGGCATTGGTCTGGACCGGTGGGTGGCTGGAGCAGCGCGCCGCGATCGAGGCGGGGCGCCGGCCAGGAGGCCTCGCCCCGGATCGGGGGAGTGCGTTCCAGGCCGGTCGGCCACTGGGCTTCGAGCCGGACCGGCTGCGGCTCCGTCTCGGCGGCCGGCGACCACGGGTCGGCCGTCCGACCGTGCTCGAGTTGCTTGCGGTCGGCGCGACGGGGCTCGAGGAGCTGCCGGACGATCTGGGCCTCGCGGTGGAGGTCGATGGGACCCGGCATTCCTGGGGTGCCGCCGATCGGCTGGCCGGTGCGCGGGGCTTCGTGGTGCCTTGGACCCCGGAGCGGAGCGGCGTGGTCGATCTCCGGCTGGAACTCACACTGGCCGGTGAGGACCGACCGGTGGCGACCGCGACGGGGCGGCTCGAGGTCGAGCCCGCGAGCGCCGGCTCCGGTCCGGTCGCGGTCGTCGGAGCCGGTGCCGAGAGCTTCGTCGCCGCGTTGGCGGCGCAGGGTCTGGACGCAACGCCGTATCCGGAGGCATCGCAGCTGGCCGAGGCGCTTCGCGGCGCCCCACCCGGCAGCGGGACGGTGATCGCGCTGTCGGAACTCGAGCCGGCGCTCCAGGAGTTGCTGGTCGAGCGCGTGGGTGACGGCGACGGACTGGTGCTGGTCGGCAACGCACTGCCGCGCGCGGGGGAGCCGCTGCAGGAGGTCTCTCCCTTCGAGCCGCGTCAGGAAGTCCCCGCGCAGCCTGGCGGCTCCGGCGACCTGGCGGCTCCGCCGCGTCCGGAGGACCGGGGAGGACCCGATGCGGATCCGTCGCCGGTCGATCCCGAGGGCCCGCCGCCGCCGCCCGAGAACACCGACCGTCCCGAGCCCGACCCCGATCGGCCGTTGGTCGGCGACACCTCGGGAGCGGACACGGGCCAGATCGAGCATGCCGAGGTCGAGCGCCGGCGCGTCACGCTGGTGCTGGTGATCGACCGCTCGGGCTCGATGGCGGAGGCCAGCGGACCGCTCGGCGGACCCTCGAAGATGCAGCTGGTGAAGACGTCTGCGTTCCGTATCGCGGAGGGACTCGAGCCGGACGACCAGCTCGGCGTCATCGCCTTCCACCACAGCCCGAGCACGATCGTGCCACTCGGCAGGAGGCTCGGCCGCGAGGGTCTGCGGGCGAGGCTCGAGGGGATCCGCTCGGATGGTCTGACCAAGGTCGGCCATGCGCTGCGCGCCGCCGAGGAGATGCTACGAGGCACCGATCTGCCGGTGCGGCACGTGGTGCTCCTGACCGACGGCGAGGAACTCGACGCCACCGATGTGCGGGTCTCCCAGGCCGCGGCTCGGCGCCTGGCCGAGGCCGGGGCCACTGTCAGCGTGATCCACGTGGCGACCAGTCGTCTGACCGGCGAGGTCGCCGAGATCGCGAGCTTCGGCCGCGGCAAGTACCTGAAGACCGAGGACGGGCGCGCGATCCCGCGGCTGATGTTCGCGGAGGTACGTCGGGTGCTCGGCGCCGCCGGTCGCCGCTTCGCAGGTGACGATCCGGAGGCCATGCCGGGCGGAGCCGGTGACGGTGCTCAGCCGGGTGGCTCCGATCCCGTCGACCAGGCGCCGACCTCGCCCGACCCCGATCCCGCCGCTGCCGATCGGACGCCCGACGATCCGCACGATCCCCCGGATCCTCTGCCCGAACCACCGCCCGATCGCCAGCTGCCGGATCCGGGGCCGGATCCTGGCGAGTCGGCGGCACCACTGCCCGCGGTTCCGGTGTTTCCGGTCGAGGTCTCGCCGTTGGTCGAGCCGTGGGCCGAGGAGGGCTTTCCGCCAGTGCGCGGCGGAACTCTGCCGGGAACACGATCCCGCCGGTCGTCGCTGATCCTGCTGGCGACGCCGGTGGGGGAGCCGGTGCTCGGCGTCGCGAGTCGGGGCCTGGGCCGGGTGGCCGGGTTCGCGGTCCCGATCGGCGGGCCCGAGACCGAGGAGTGGCTCGAGGATCCCCGGTATCCGGCGTGGTGGGCGACCTGGATCGAGGCGGTGCGGCCCACCCTCGCGCCTGCCGTTGCGGGAGCCGACGAGTTGGCCGATCCCTTCGTTCTCTCCGCCGACGTCGTGCGCCCCGCGGAGCTCGCGGAGTTGGAGCGTCTCGGTGGTGGCGAGGTGCGTCCGGTCGGCGAGTTGGTCGTCGGTGCGCCGCGTACCGTCCGCGATGCGCCGCGGCCGGCGGCCGCCGACGACGCACGCTGGGCCCTGCTGGGGTTGTTGATCCTGGCCGGGGTCGAGCGCTTGCTGCGGGGCGGCGCCAGTTGGCGGCGCGCGGGCTGACGATCCCCCGGATCCCTGCGGGTCCTCGCTGGCAGTCCGCGAGGTCCGCGTCGATCATGGGGCCGTCATGCACCGTACGCTCCTCGGCTTCGCGTTGATCTCCGTCCTGGCTGCCTGCAATGGCAGCGCAGAACCACAGGGCGATACACCGCAGGCTCCTGGCACCGGGACAGGCTCCGACTCCGCCGATTCCGCCGAGTCGCCCGAAGCGGGCGGTCCGGGTGCGGGAGACGAGCGACCCGGCGATGCGGCGCCCGCGCCGGTCGACTACGAGGGTCCCGAGATCAGCGCGGAACTCGAGGTCGGCGAGGGAGCGGAGCCGCAGTGCGCGGTGGTGGTTCGCGCCGAGTGTCCGACGCTCGGCTGGGCCTTGGAGGAGGATCGCTGCGAGACCGACGACGGAGTGACCCGGGTGCGCGTCCGGTTGACCGAGCCGGGCACGGACGAGATGGTTGGACAGGCGTTCGAGACCAAGAGCGTCAGGGTTGCGCTGGATGCGGTGCCGGCCGGCCGGATCGAGGTCTGCGTGTCGCGGTGGACCCGCGGCGTCGAATACCTGGTCGAACCTGAGGCACGTCTCGCCGTGGTGCTCGAGAACGACTGAACTCCGACGCCACGACGATGCTTCGCCTCCGCGCGCACACCGACCGCTCCTGGCTCGACAAGGTCTTGCCTCACCTCGACCAGCTGCTGGTCGAGCAGGCCCATCTGGAGAAGAAGGCCGCCTCGGGGGCGCTGACCTTCCTGTTCCGCTATCCGGAGGCCGACGCGATGCAGCGGCCGCTGAGCGAACTGGTCCGCGAAGAGCTCGAACACTTCGAGGCGACTCTCGGGTTCCTCGCCGCGCGCGGACTGCGCTTCGGTCGCCAGAAGCCGGGTCCCTACGCCGCTCGACTCCTGGAGATCGTTCGCGACGACGAACCGGCGCGGATGCTCGACCAGATGCTCTGCCACGCGGTCATCGAGGCGCGGAGTTGTGAGCGGATGAAGCTCCTGGCCGAGGGACTGCGAGACGTCGACGAGATCGAGCTGGCCGACTTCTACCACGGGCTCGTGATCAGCGAGGCGCGTCACCACGGGCTGTGGGTGCAATTGGCGAAGACCGTGTTCGCGGCGGACGAAGTCGAGGCGCGCCTCGACCAGGTCCTCGAACACGAGGCCGTGGTGCTCGCTCGCGCGACCGAGCTGCCGCGCCTGCACAACTGATCCACGACTCCCGAGAATCTGCGCGCCTGGCGCTGATTCTCGGGAGTTGTGGATCCAAACAACACCGTCAGCGCGGCCGAGTGCCTCGGGGCATGGCGAGCGCAGCGAGTCATGCCCATTCCCTTGCGGCACGAGGCCGCACAGATCGACTCCGGAGGAGTCGATCCAGACAATACGAGCGGCGCGGCCGAGTGCCTCGGGGCATGGCGAGCGCAGCGAGTCATGCCCATTCCCTTGCGGCACGAGGCCGCACAAATCGACTCCGGAGGAGTCGATCCAAACAACACCGTCAGCGCGGCCGAGTGCCTCGGGGCATGGCGAGCGCAGCGAGTCATGCCCATTCCCTTGAGGCACGAGGCCGCGCTGAACGATCGCGCGACAGCACCCGGATCGGTCCGGCCACCGGCGGCGACGATGAGCGGCGACCAGCGAGAACTGACGGATGGCCCTGCCCCACGGCGGCGCCGCGGCTTCTGGTGGTGGACCCGGCGAGTGGTCGCGCTGCTGCTCCTGTGGGGTGCGTCGGCATTCGTCGACGTGCGCATGGTGACCGGGGTGGGGGACTGGATCACCAATCGCCTGCCCGCCCTCGAGCCCGACCCCGAACTGGCTCCGGAGCAGCCGACCCTGGTGGTGACGGTGCATGGTCTGTGTCGGAGTGCGTGGTCGATGGCGCGGCTGGAGCGCACCCTGGAGGCGCAGGGCTACGAGGTGCTCAACTTCGGCTACGACAGCACGGATGCCCTGCTGCGGGACCACGCTGCCGCGCTCGCCGAAGCGCTCGAGGCCCGGTTGGCGCAGCGGGACGGGCCGCCACCACGGTTGGCGTTCGTCGGCCACTCGATGGGTGGTCTGGTGATCCGAGCCTACCTCGCCCGTCCCGACGCGCGGTCGGCACAGGCCTGCGCCTTCATCGCCACGCCGCATCGGGGTGCGGTCCTCGCCGAGTTGCGCCAGGACTTCCCGCCCTTCCGCTGGTTCTGCGGCGAGGCGGCGGCCCTGGAGCTGCGGCCCGGTGATCCGTTCGTGGCTTCGCTGCCGCCGCTCGCCGTGGATCGGATCGGCGTGCTCTATGGTGCGAGTGGTCGGGAATCCGGCTGGAACGACGAGATCCCCGGCGACGACGACGGCACGGTTGGCGTCGCCGAGGCGCAGCTGCCCGGCGCGACCGCGGTGCGTCGCTTCGAGCTCGGCCACTACCGGATCAGTCTCGACGCGGACGTGCTCGCCGCGGTCCGCCGGTTTCTCCGTAAGGGTGACCTGGTCGTCGGCGACTGACCGGAACACGGCGCCGTGCGCGCTTGAAAATCCTTGGCCGCGGCCGGGTTCCGCGGTTCGATGCTGAACCGGGCCCCGGTGAGGGGGCGATCCTCGCCGCGCGGCCTGCCGCGATCGCGGCGGCGACCTGCAGCCCCGGTGTGGAGCCGGTAGTGCGAGCTGGCGGTGCGAGCGGGCCGAGCCCGATGCGCGCCGCCAGGCGCGGCCTGCCGGTCCCGAGCGCATCCATCGAGCCGCCCTCGACGCATCCACCGATCCGGTCCGGAGCCCCTCCCGTCCCGAGCCCCACCTCGCCCATGCAGAGCCTCCTCCGATTCCTCGGTTCGACCGTCGGCGCCAAGTTCCTGATGGCGCTGACCGGCGTGCTCCTGGCGCTGTTCGTCGTCGGCCACCTGTCGGGCAACTTCCTGCTCTACAAGGGGCAGGATGCGATGAACGACTACGCCGAGATGCTGCAGGGTCTCGGACCAGCGTTGTGGATCGTGCGACTGGGTCTGCTCGCGGTGTTCGCGACCCATATCTACTACGGCATCCGCCTGAAGCGGCGCAACGCCGCCGCGCGGCCGGTGAACTACGCGCACGAGGACACGATCCAGGCCAGCTTCGCCTCACGGTCGATGATCCTCACCGGCCTGGTGGTGCTGGCGTTCGTCGCGATGCACCTCGCGCACTTCACGCTGGGCTGGCTCGACGCCGAGGCCTACGACCTGAAGCAGACGGTCCAGCGCGACGGCCAGCCGTTCGAGCGCCACGACGTGTTCGGGATGGTCGTCGCGGGCTTCCACAACGACGTGTTCGTGATCCTCTACGCCTTCGCGATGGTGGTGCTCGGCCTGCACCTGAGCCACGGCCTCCACAGTCTGTTCCAGACCCTCGGCTTCCGGCACCCGGCGTACACGCCGTGGATCGAGCGGATCGGTAGGGGGCTCGCCTGGGTCCTGGCCGTCGGCTTCCTGTCGATTCCCTTGGCGGTGAGGTTCGGCTTCATCGCTGCGGCCGGCGGAGGGGACGCGGGCTGATACCCGAGCCGCCCTCGACCCTTCGCAAGACACCCCGAACACAGCCGGCTCCCCGAACACAGCAAGCGCTCCGAGCTCCTCGATGACGAACCTCGACGCCAAGATCCCCTCCGGTCCCCTCGAGAAGAAGTGGGACTCCCGCCGCTTCGAGCTGAAGCTGGTCAATCCGGCCAACAAGCGGAAGTACCGCGTGCTGGTGGTCGGGACCGGGCTGGCGGGTGGCTCCGCCGCGGCCACGCTGGCCGAGCTTGGCTACAACGTGGAGGCGTTCTGCTTCCAGGACAGCCCCCGCCGCGCGCACAGCATCGCCGCGCAGGGCGGCATCAACGCCGCCAAGAACTACCAGGGCGACGGCGACAGCGTCCAGCGGCTGTTCTACGACACGATCAAGGGCGGTGACTTCCGCTCGCGCGAGGCCAACGTGTACCGGCTCGCGCAGGTCAGCGTGAACATCATCGACCAGTGCGTCGCGCAGGGCGTGCCGTTCGCTCGCGAGTATGGCGGCACGCTGGCCAACCGGTCGTTCGGCGGTGCGCAGGTGAGCCGCACCTTCTACGCCCGCGGCCAGACCGGCCAGCAGCTCTTGATCGGCTGCTACCAGGCGCTCGAGCGGCAGGTGCAGGCCGGCAAGGTCAAGATGCACACGCGGCACGAGATGCTCGACGTGGTGCTGGTCGACGGCCACGCCAAGGGCATCGTCACCCGCGATCTGAAGACCGGGAAGATCCAGCGCCACTTCGGCGACGCGGTGATCCTGGCGACCGGCGGCTACGGCAACGTCTTCTACCTGTCGACCAACGCCAAGAACTGCAACGTCACCGCGGCCTACCGTGCGCATCGCCGCGGGGCCCTGTTCGCCAACCCCTGCTACACGCAGATCCACCCGACCTGCATCCCGGTGAGCGGCGACTACCAGTCGAAGCTCACCCTGATGTCGGAGTCGCTGCGCAACGACGGGCGCATCTGGGTGCCGAAGAAGCACGGCGACGACCGCAAGCCCGGCCAGATCCCCGAGGGCGAGCGCGACTACTACCTCGAGCGGAAGTACCCCTCGTTCGGCAACCTCGCGCCGCGCGACATCGCCTCGCGTGCCGCCAAGGAGGCCTGCGACGATGGCCGCGGAGTCGGGCCCGGCGGCCTCGGTGTCTACCTGGACTTCGCCGATGCGATCCAGCGGCTCGGCGAGGACGCGGTGCGGAGCCGCTACGGCAACCTCTTCCACATGTACGCCAAGATCACCGGCGACGATCCCTACAAGACGCCGATGCGGATCTACCCGGCGGTCCACTACACGATGGGCGGGCTGTGGGTCGACTACCACCTGCAGTCGACGATCCCCGGGCTGTTCGTGCTGGGCGAGGCCAACTTCTCCGACCACGGCGCCAACCGCCTCGGCGCCTCGGCGCTGATGCAGGGTCTCGCCGACGGCTACTTCGTGATCCCGTACACCCTCGGCAACTACCTCGCCGACCAGCGGCCGGGGCTCGCCGACGAGCAGCACGCGGCGTTCGCCGAGGTCGAGAACGAGGTCCGCGCCCGGTTGCAGCGGCTGATGGACGTCAACGGCAGCCGCACCGTCGACTCGTTCCACCGTGAGCTCGGCAAGTTGATCTGGGACAAGTGCGGCATGGCCCGCGACAAGCAGGGTCTCGAGGAGGCGCTGCGGCGGATCCCGGAGCTGCGCGAGGAGTTCTGGGGCAACGTCCGAGTGCCGGGCGACACCGGCGACTTCAACCAGGAGCTCGAGAAGGCCGGCCGGGTGGCCGACTTCATGGAGTTCGGCGAGATGATGTGCCTCGACGCGTTGACCCGCGACGAGTCCTGCGGCGGCCATTTCCGCACCGAGCACCAGACCGACGACGGCGAGGCGATGCGCAACGACGACGACTTCGCGCATGTCGCTGCCTGGGAGCGCAAGTCGGATGGCTCGGGCTGGACCGAGCACCGCGAGCAGCTCGAGTTCGAGAACGTCAAGCTGTCGGTGCGCAGCTACAAGTGAACCGGCCCGAATCCACGGACAGGCCTGACCGATGAGCCAAGGAAACATGCGTCTCAAGCTGCACATCTGGCGCCAGAAGGGCGCGAGTGCTCCGGGTGCGATGAAGACCTACGAGGTCACCGCCAACGAGCACATGTCGTTCCTCGAGATGCTCGACGTCCTCAACCAGGAGCTGATCGAGAAGGGCGAGGAGCCGGTCGCCTTCGACCACGACTGCCGCGAGGGCATCTGTGGTTCGTGCAACATGGTGATCAACGGGCACCCGCACGGCCCGCAGCGCGGCACCACCGCGTGCCAGCTGCACATGCGCACCTTCAAGGACGGCGACGAGATCTTCGTCGAACCGTGGCGGGCGCGGGCCTTCCCGATCATCAAGGACCTGGTCGTCGACCGGACCGCTTTCGACCGCATCATCGCGTCGGGTGGCTACGTGTCGGTGAACAGCGGCTCGGCGCCGGACGCCAACGAGATCCTGATCGGCCGCGACGACGCCGAAGAGGCCTTCGAGTATGCGGCGTGCATCGGCTGCGGCGCGTGCGTGGCGGCCTGCAAGAACGCCAGCGCGATGCTCTTCACCGCGGCCAAGTTCGCGCACCTCGAGAAGCTGCCGCAGGGTCAGGTCGAATCCGATCGTCGGGCGGTCGAGATGGTGATGCAGCACGACGCCGAGGGCTTCGGTGCCTGCACCAACCAGTACGAGTGCGAGGCCGCCTGCCCGAAGGAGATCTCGGTCACCTCGATCGCGATGCTGAACCGGGCCTACCGGCGCGCGGCGCTGAGTTCCAAGAGCTGAGCCGCAGGAGCGGCTGACCCCATGAGCGACCGTCCCCGCATCGGCATCGTCACGATCAGCGACCGCGCGCGCGCCGGCACCTACGAGGACCTGTCGGGGCCGGCGATCGAGGCGGCGCTGCGCGACTACCTGGCCACCGAATGCGACTTCGAGCGCGTGGTCGTGCCCGACGAGGTCGAGCAGATCGTCGAGGCGGTGCAAGCCTTCGCCGAGCGTGACTGCGCGTTGATCTGCACGACCGGCGGCACCGGGCCGGCCCCGCGCGACGTCACACCTGAGGCGATGGACGAGGTCCTCGACAAGGAGTTGCCGGGCTTCGGCGAGGAGATGCGGCGCGCGTCCCTGGCGTCGGGCGTGCCGACCGCGATCCTGTCGCGGCAGACCGCGGGCATCGTCGGTCGCAGCCTGTGCGTGAACCTGCCTGGCAAGCCGGCATCGGTGCGGGTCTGCCTGGATGCGGCGTTCCCGGCGATCCCATACTGCATCGAGCTGGCCGGCGGGCCGATCCTCGAGGGCAACCCGGAGGTCGTGCAGGTGTTCCGGCCCAAGCAGGGCTGAGCGCGCGCACCGGGATCAGCGGCCGTCGTCTCGATTCCTCGCGTTCAGGCGTTCGAGCGCGGCTCGTGCCTCGGCCGCCGCCGTGCGGGCCTCGTCGTCGGGCAACGCCTCCGCGGCCTCGTGTACGGCTTTCCAGCGAGGCGCGTCGTCCGGAGCGAGTCGGGCCCAGCGCAGGCGCTCGGCGACCACGTCCGCCGGTCGGTCGAGCCGCGTGAAGGTCGCCACCCGGTTCTGGTGGAGGTGGGGATGCTCGGGCGCCCACTCCAGCATCGCGTCCCAGACTTCGAGGGCGCTCGCGTAGTCGCCGAGGTCGAAGCTGCACTTGCCGTAGCCCAGGGTCGCCTGGGCCTGCCGGGGCTCCGAGTCGAGGACTGCCCCGAACGCCTGCTTGCCGACCTCGTGTTGGCCGAGTCGATTGGCGGCGATCCCCAGATCGAGCAGCGGTGTAGCCTGACCGGGCTGCAGGTCGACCGCGCGGCGCAGGGCGGCGAGCGCCGCGTCGGCGTGGCCCGAGGCGAGTTCGATACGACCGAGCAGGTTCCAGGCGGCGGGCCAGGCCGGCAGGAGGGTGGTCGCACGCTGCGCGCAATCGCGGGCCCGTTCGGGGTCGGTCGCAGCGACCTGGTTGCCGAGTTCGGTCCAGACGTGCGGGTGTTCGGGGTGTCGGTCGACGCCGGCCTCGAGCACCGCCACTCCCTCGTCCGTCTCGCCCTGGGCCCGCAGGGCGGTGGCCCAGACCACGTGCAGGAACGGACTCGATCGGCCGGCTTCGATGTGTTCCCGGCAGGTTGCGATGGCCTGGTCGTAGGCGCCGCGTTGCAACCACAGCCGGGTCAGGTTGGAGAGTGCCTGTGGCTGGTCGGGATCCAGCTCGAGAGCGTGCTCGAGCGCCAGCTCACCATCGTCCGCGCGGCCCATGCGCAGCAGCAACGCACCGCGGTTGGCGTGGAACATCGCGTCCTGGGGTCGCAGGGTCAGGGCCTTCTCGTAGGCCTGCAGTGCCCGCTCGTCGCGATGCAGTCGGACCAGAGTACCACCGAGGTTTGCCCAGGCCTCGGCGTGGCGCGGGTCGCGGGCGACCGCCGCCTCGAGGGCCGGCAGGGCTGCTTCGTAGCGGCCCAGCGCGACGAGCTGCGAGCCCAACTGGTAGTGCATCACGTGCGCCAGCGACTCCGCGTTCGGGATGGTCTGGCTCAGGCGCGCGAGGTACTGCTCGACGTCGCAACGCTTGAACGCGAAGGCTGCCCAGTACGACGAGATCGGCGAGTCCGGCCAGTGGTGGGCGAGTGCGCGTGCGACCAACTCGCTGGCCCCGCGGTCGTCGAGGTGACCGAGCACGTGGGCGAGCTGGCAGAAGTACAGGGAGCGGGGGGACGGCGACAGGAGGACCGCCTCCTCGAACCAGCGGCGGGCCGTGACGAATTGTTCGGCGTCGCCGTCGTGGCCTCGGTCGATCGCGGCGAGTCCGCGAAGGAACGCGAACCCCGGGCTCATGAGGTCGTCGCCGGGCGGGTCGTCCGTGGGAGAGTTGGCGTCGGCGTCGAGGACCTGCTGCAGGGCTCGATCGGTGGTCGGGTCGAGGAGGTCCTCCTGCGCCAGCTGCTTGGCCGCCATCCGGGCCGCGTCGTGCTCGCCGCCCCGCGCCAGGGCGATCACCTCCAGCACCCGACTCTCCCGGTGTGTGCCATCCAATTGCAGCGCCTGGCGGATCGCCTCCGCGGCCCCCGGATCGCGGCGCGATTCGATCTCCAGCATGGCGCGTTGCAGGATCTCGTCGATGCGTGCAGCCCGCAGTCGAGCCTCGCCGGCCTGGATCGCCGGTGCGCGCGCGAGCAGGTAGCCGCCGAGACCGGCGACTGCGGGGATGCCGAGGGCGAGGGCTGCGACCAGGGCGGACTCGGCCGGCCGGCGGCGTACCAGGCGGCGCAGTCGCTCGAGCGTGCCGGGGCGGCGCGCGGCGACCGGTCGGAATGCCAGGAACGCCCGCAGGTCGTCGCGGAGCGCGCCGGCGGTGGGGTAGCGGCGCTCGGGGTCCTTCTCGAGGGCCTTCAGGAGGATGGCCGCGAGGTCGTCGGGAAGCCGGCGGTTGAGGCGCTGCGGATCGGGTGGTTCCTCGGACAGGATCGCGCGGGCCACCTCGTGGTTGGTCTCGCCGTCGAACGGTCGCCTGAGCGTCACCAGTTCGAACAGGGTCACGCCCAGCGCGAACACGTCGACGCGCCGGTCGAGCTCGGTCGAGGCACGGACGATCTGCTCGGGCGCGGCGTAGAAGGCGGTGCCGGCGAACTCGCCGCTGCGGGTCACCGACGGAGTGTCGATCCGACGTGCGAGCCCGAAGTCGGCGAGCACGGCGCGGCCGTCGGCGCGCACCAGGATGTTCGACGGCTTGACGTCACGGTGCACCAGGCCGGTCTCGTGGGCGTGATGCAGGGCATCGGCGACCTGCGCGGCGAGATCGATCACCGTGGCCAGGTAGCCGCGGGTCCACAGCTCACCCACGGTGGCCTGCGAGCCGCTCGCGACTCGGGCGCGCCGCGTTGCACCGGTCGCTTCGAGTCGAACCACCAACGTCTCCACCAGTGTTCCGAAATGCGAGCCGGCCAGGGTCGACGGGTCCTGGCCCTTCAGCTTGGCGACCACCGCGTGCAGCGGCACACCGTCGACGAACTCCATCGCGAAGAATTCGAGGCCACGGTCGCGGCCCACGGTGAGCACGTCGACCAGTCCCGGATGGTCGAGGCCGGCAAGGAGCGCCGACTCGCGACGGAAGCGCGCCACCGTGCGGGCGTCGACGTGGGCGGAGGACGGCAGGACCTTCAGCGCGACCCGGCGGCCGAGGCTGCGTTGCCGCGCCTCGAAGACCACGCCCATCGCGCCGCGCCCGATCTCGCGCTGGATCACGAATCCGCCCAGCTCGTCGCCTTCGCCGAGGAGATCGGGATCGGCGCCGGAGGAGGTGCACGGTGCGGGGGGCGGGCTCGCGGTCGAGGCGTCGGTCGATACCGGCGGAACCGCAGCGGAAGGGCTGGCCGTGCCGGTCTCGCCGAGATCGTCGTCCAGGAGCGGACGCAGCAGGTCGGCGAGGTCCTCGTGTGCGGCGAGGAACTGCGCGGCGGCGGGACGGTTCGCGGCGTCTGTGCCGCGCCAGGCGTCGTACAGGGCGAGGGCGCGCTGCAGGCGCTCCAGTCTGCCGGGGTCGAGGGTCATCCGGGTGGGAGGCGTTGGTCGGATCGATCGGACGCCGGATGCCCGACCGTGGAGGCTTCCAGGGCGGCGTCGAGCCGGCCCGCCCGGAGATCGCCGACCACCCGGGCGAGGCGCGGTAGGACCCGTTCGAAACGCTTGCGGGCGGTCGCGGGCGCGATGCCGAGCCGCTCGGCGACGGTCGGGAACGGGAGCTTCTCGTACTCACGGAGCAGCAGGATCGCGCGGTCGTCGGGCTCGAGCAGCTCCAGGGCGAGGCGCAGCAGCTCCTGTTCCTCGGCGGCGCCGACGATCTCGCTGGGGGTCGCGTCGGTGGAATCGAGCCAGAGCACGCTGTCCCCCGGGATCGGTTGTTCTCGAGCCTGATCACGCCGCGCGCTGGCGTGCCAACGGGCCCGGTCGCGGATCTCGTTCTCGACCATGCGCGCCAGCAGGGCGCGGAACCGCTGGCCGTCCTCGACCACGAAGCGGGGGCCGGAGCGCAAGACCTGCACCATCGCGTCCTGGACCAGGTCCACCGTCTCCTCGCGGGCCCGGAGCTGCGGCCCGAGCCGGCGCCGCACCAGCGCCTCGATCCACGGCAGGTCACGGGCCAGGATCTGTTCCAGCGCCTTGCGGTCTCCTTGGCGCCAGCGGACCAGCAGGCGGGCGGTCTCGGAGTGGGCGGGGCTCATCGGGGAGGCTACCCCCGTGGGCAGCGATCGGGGGAAGGAGCGGCTCGTCAGCGAGCCATCGGGAGGGATAGACGCTCCATGCACAGGCGGCGCATGGCCGCCATCACCGGTCCGCCGCTGCCGGTATTGAAGGCGCCGAGTGCGCCGGTTCCGGAGGCCGGATGGACGTAGAAGAAGGTCACGAAGGAGCGCTGCCCGCCGGTGTGGGTCACGAAGGGGGATCCGCCGTGCTCCTGCAGGAAGAAGCACAGACCCATCTGCTCGACGCCGGACGCGGAGGTCGGCAGGATCGGCTGCCACATCTCCTCCAGGGATGCGCGGGCGAGGACCGCGGCCGCGTCCTGGTCGTCGCCGGTCGCACCGAGCAAGAAGGCCAGGTAGCGGGCCATGTCGGGCAGGGGCGCGTTGAGGCCGCCGTTGCTGACCGTGACTCCCGTGTCGAAGTCGGGGCCGAGGTCCTCGGTGTCCTTGCCGTTCGACCGGTAGGAGTGAGAGCGATGGCCTTGCAGGTGCCAGGGGGTCACGTCGAAGTACGAGCGCTGCATGCCGAGCGGCCGCAGCAGGTTCTTATCGACGTGGACCTCGTAGTCGTCGCCGGTCAGCTCCTCGATCGCACGTCCGAGGAACACGATGCCGGGGTTGGAGTACTGGAAGCGGCTGCCCGGCGCGAACTCGACCGCTGTGTAGGGCATCATCGCCACCAGCTGTTCGAAGCCGGTCGGCTCGTGCGGATGCCAGGGCTGGTCGCCACCCCAGGGCCAGGTCGGGCTGCGGAAGCCGGCCGAGTGCGAGAGCAGGTGGCGCAGCGTGATGCCGGGCAGCCAGCCCTCCGGATCGTGGCAGTGCCGCAGTTCGGGAACGAAGTCGAGGATCGGCTGGTCGAGACGCAGCCGGCCGCGGTCGCGGAGCTGCAGCACCGCGATGGCGGTGAAGGTCTTGGTGATGCTCGCCCAGTGGTAGATCGTGTCGGCGTCCACCGCGCGCTCGCCGGCCCGGTCGGCGAAGCCGTGGGTGGCGAGGCCTCGGACCTGGTCGCCCTCGACGAACATCAGGCTGGCGCCGACGATGCCCTGGCGCTCGCAGCCGGCGTGGAACTCGGCGACGACCTCGCGCCAGTTCTGGTCGAAGTCGAACTCGTTGCCGCCGGTCGAGAGCGAGGGCTCGGCCTGCGCGCATGGCCTGCAGACGAGCGCGAGACAGCAGGTGGCTAGAGCGCGCACTGGGATGGACCTGGTGGACATGGCTGCGGGGAGGCCCGGGACGACCTGCTGGCGTCGTCCGCCTGCGGGACGACGCGCCGACCGCGAATCCAGGAAGGTCGACGAGAGGCGATGATCGGCGAGCGGGTCAGGAGGGCCGAGCGAGAGCGTATCGATGCGCGGTCGGCTGTCACGACGGGGCCTCACCAGCACCCGGTGATCGGGCCACCGATCTCACGCGCGGCAGCGGACGGAAGCCCCCGTGGATGCGCGGACCGGGCTGGCTGGACCGGGTCGGCGGGGCTAGGCTCCTGCGTGACAGGGGCTCCATAGGACGGTCTGCGCCGGAGATCGATGTCCGACACATCTGCTGAGCATCCCGAGACGATCGGTCCGTATCGCATCCGCCAGGTCCTGGGAGAGGGCGGGATGGGGATCGTCTATCTGGCGGAACAACGCCAACCATTGCAGCGCAAGGTGGCGCTCAAGGTCGTGCGTCCCGGCATGGACAGCCAGGAGGTGCTGACCCGATTCGAGGCCGAGCGCAATGCGCTCGCCCGATTGGATCATCCCGCGATCGCGAAGGTCTTCGATGCAGGACTGACCGATGCGCGGCGGCCGTTCTTCGTGATGGAGTACATCCGCGGCTTGCCGATCACGCAGTGGTGCGACGACCACGGTCTCGATCTTCGGCAGCGCATCGAGCTGTTCGCGCAGGTGTGTCAGGGCATCGACCATGCCCACCAGCGAGGCATCCTGCACCGCGACATCAAGCCCGGGAACGTGTTCGTCGCGGGCACCCCCGAACAGCCGCAGGTCAAGATCATCGACTTCGGGCTTGCGAAGGCGCTCGAGCAACCGCTGACCGACCGGACGCTGCTCACCGAGCAGGGGCGGGTTCTGGGGACGCCCGAATACATGAGCCCGGAGCAGGCCGACCCGGGCCGAGGCGAGGTCGACCGGCGGAGTGACGTGTATTCCCTGGGCGCCTTGCTGTACGAGCTGCTGGTCGGCGCGCCGCCCTTCGATCCGATGCGCCTTCGGGCCGCTGGTTACCTGGCGATGGTGCGGGTCATCCGGGAGCAGAGTCCACCCACTCCACGCGCCAAGCTCCAGGCATTGCACGAAGGCAAGGACGTCGTCGCGAACAAGCGTCACACGACGATCCACGCGCTGAACCGATCACTGGGCGGCGATCTCGAGCGCATCGTCATGTGCTGCCTGGCGAAGGGCCCCGGGGCGCGATTCGCCGACGCCGGCCAGCTCGCCGCGGCATTGGCCGCCCACCTTCGGGGCGACTCGCTGCGGAGTTTTCGGCAGCTGCTTGTGCCGAACGGCGCCTGGCCACGGACCGCAGCCGTCGCGGCGGTGGCGTTCGGCCTCGGGGTCGCGGTGGGCGGCGCGTGGACCGGCGACCCGGGTGCGCGGGCCCCGGAGACCGACCGCGAGCAACGGTCCGCCGCGGTCGTCGCACCGCCGCGGCAGATCTTGGGGGAACTGATGGCGCTCGTCGGGGCGGGCTCCGAGCCATTGATCGAGATTCGACAGCGCTTCGCGGAGTTCCGAGCCAGCGGGCTGCAGCCGAACGAGGAACGATCGGCTCTCGATCTCGAACGGGCGCTGGACCGGGCCGAACTCGAGGCGGAGTGCGAGAGCCTCGATGGTCTCGTCTCCGCCGATCCAGGTTTCGAGAAGCGGTTGACGGTCTTCCAGGAGCGGCTCGAACGCGTCGACGAACCGTCCGCGTGGCGCGAGCCGATGAGGTCCCGCGCCCCGCAGCTTCGTGCAATGCACCTCGCGCTCTCGGAGTTCGAGCAGCGCAACGCGCCGCCAGAGGACCGGGACTGGCCGTTCGCCGCCCTCGGTGCATGGGCCAGGGATCTGCAGGAGAGGCGGGAGCTGGCAGCACTCGCCCATGAAGATCCGGCATATGGGGCGGCGTTGAAGGGCAGTTGCCTGAGACTCCAGACGGCCGACGGACTCGTCGCGACGGTTCGCGAGACGACAGAGCAGGAGGTGCGTCGACTCCATGCACTCGTCACCGAGTCTGGCGAAGACGAACGCGAGGCGACCCTCGACGCTCTGCGTGGGCTGCGAAGATTAGAAGAAGCGACGGCCAACCTGGCCGACCTACCGGTCGCCCTGGATGCGCATGCCAGGGTACTCGAAGCCATGAAGACGCGGCTCGACGCGCTGCGTGGCGAGTGCCGGGATCGGGTGATCCGGATGCTCGAGGTGGCGCTCGCGGCTCGGAGTGAGCCTCGGTCGATCGCCGATCTCGTGGCTCTCGAGGAGGAAGACCAAGCTCTGATCGCGGAGTTGATCGAGCTGCCGGAAGTCGTCGTGGGTCCTTCGGTGCCGGGTCTCGTCGGCCAGCTCGTAGAAGCAGTGCAGAAGACGAGAGAGCAGCGGTCCGTATTCGAGCGAGCTACCGCGCGACTTGCACAGCTTGACGCGGAGCGGTTGGCGCATTTCTCGGGTGACGAGTTGCTGGGTCTTGCCTATTCGATTTCGGACCTCGATCACCTCCGCGACGCGCAGATCCTCGAGTTCAACTTGGAGAGAATGCACAGAGCCTACTCGTACGCCGTCGACTCGGGCGACCGACAGGAGCTGGAGCGTTTCCAGCCGGAGCTCGACGGTCTCGACCCCGAGCCGCGCGAAGCGTTCCTCCGAATCAAGGCTGCCGTAGAGGAGAAGCTCCCGCGGACTCTCGACTCGGCACGCAGGCTGTTCAGACTCCGTGAGCTGCGATTGGTCGAAGCGCCGTTTGCTGGCCTCTCGGAGTTTTCCATCGAGGACCTGGATCCATCCTTGGTCAAGGTCATCTCGCAAGCGCGCGGGCGTCGCGACGAGTCGGTGTGGATCACGCCACGGCCGCTGCTCCGCGCGGACGTCGCCGCGGTGTTCGACGAACTGCCCCAAGGTCTGCAGGCGGCCCTGGGTTCTCGCCTCGAACAATGGCGCGACTCCGGGGACCTCGATCTACCGGTGATTGAACTCGACCACGATCAAGCCGTCGCCCTACTGGCCGAGTTCGGACTGACGCTGCCGAGTGCGGCGGTCTGGTCAGAAGTCGCTGACGACATGGAGCCCCTTGTCGGGATGGCGGCTTGGGTCCTCGAGACCTCCGAAGAGGGACAGGCCATCGGAGCACGCATGGTCCGCTCCGAGGCAGAAGACCAGCCGCAGTTGCGCTTCGTCGCTGCCGATAAGGCACAGCTCGTCTACGGAGTGATTGCCGCGCCGGAAGGGCTGCAGCGCTTCCGGTGAGGTCGCTCCTCTCGCGATCAGGGTGCCGTGGTAGCGGGGAACGCGTGCGCGGTCGCCGCGACCGGGTGGCCCCGCTCCGGGTCGTGGTCGATGCGGATCCAGCGAGCTTCGCCTTCGCGGAAGGAGTCGAACGACATGGGGTGGAGTTCACCCTTGTCGGTGGGGGCGGGCGCGACCTCGAGTCCATCGGGCACGGATTCGGGGCAGGCCGCTAACCGCAGGCCGACGGCCAGGCGGCGCGGGTGCGGCTCGGTGCGGAGCCATGTCGCGGGGTCGGCTTCGAGGCCCTGCTCGAGCGCCCAGGCGAACAGCGAGGCGGCTTCCGCGAGGATCAGGTCCGAACCGGCCCGGAAGGGGATCTCACGGACGATCAGGCTGGGGGTCACAGCCGTGAGCGTAGCCGGAGGATCCGTGCAGTGGCAGGTGTGGTTCGGAACCTGGGATTCGCGCATCACGCCAGCCTCGGCGCTGCCGTCGTGGACCACGATTCAGGGTCGAACGGCCGCGTCGGTCGTGGCGTCGGTGGTGCGGGTGACCGGTGCGCACGCGGGAACGGTGGCTGCGCTCTGCGGCGGCGACGGGGACGCATCGCCTCCGCAGCAGCCGACGGGCTGGCGAGGATCTGGAATCGTGGCATGAACCCCGTCGCGGAGGTGCCGATGGGCCTCGAGGGCCGTGCGCTCGGATGGCGACCCGAGCAGCGCCTGATGCTCGTCGACGGCACGCGTGGTGCGGTCGCGCCGGTTCCGATTCGCGGATGGGGCCGTGGGCGAACGGGGACAGGCCGACGGGGCGGTTCAGCCAGGCAGGACGGACGCGCGATGCCTGGTTCTGCACGCGAGTTGATTCGGGGCGACGTAGAATCCCGCGACCATGCTGAACCGATTTGCATACGTATTCCTGTTCGCCTCCCTGGCGGCATGTTCTACCTCGCGCCCGGTTTCGCCGGCTCGGGGGACGGCTTCGGAACACCTGGTCGGCGATCCGAGAACGTCCGGTGCTTTCGCAGTGGAACCGACGTGGGAGAAGGCGGTGATCGACTCGGATGCTGAGTCGACCGCGGGCGGCGGCATCTTGCCGGCCCCGATTCGGATCCCTGCACCGATCTTGCTCGGCGGCGGTGGCGGCTACACGGGCGTGAAGGCCGGTGTCTTCCTGCCGACCGGTGACCTCTCCGACCTCGACACCGGTGCATCGGCCGAGCTGGTGTTCGGCCACGAACTGCTGAGCTTCCTCGCGGTCGAGGGGTCGGTCGGGTTCCTGAGCGCGGAGAACTCGATGTTCGACGTCCAGGGGATCCCGCTCTACGTGCAGGCGCGTGCCAGCCTGCCGATCACGGTGCTCGAGTTCTATGGCGGGATCGGGGTCGGAACGATGTACGTGGACGTCAACGGGCAGGTCAATTCCGGCGGCTCGGTGGGGCGGGTCTCGAAGAGCGAGTTCGCGGCGGCGGCGAACGCGTTCCTCGGCGCGGAGGTCGGGATCGGCAACCTCGCGGTCGGCGTCGAGGGAAAGTACCAGCGCGCGGATGACGTCGGCGGCGTCGAGATCGAAGGCACCTCGGTGATGGTGACCGGGCGACTGCCGTTCTGAACGCCGCGGAGCAGCTCGTGGGCGGGTGGCGACTGGCGCAAAGCTACACACGCTTCCATACAGGCGTGGCGTCGGCCGGCAGCTATCCTCGCTCCCTGGAGGACCTGCCATGACCGATCGCTTCGACCCCCGTCCCGAGCACAAGTTCACCTTCGGCCTCTGGACCGTCGGCAATCCCGGCCGTGACGCCTTCGGTCTGCCGACCCGCGCGCCGATCGCGCCGCCGGAGATCGTCGCACTGTTGGCCGACTGCGGCGCCTACGGGGTGAACCTGCACGACGAAGACCTGATCCCGTTCGGCAGCTCGGCGGCGGAGCGCGACCGCATCGTCGCGGACTTCAAGCAGGCGTTGGCCGACCACGGACTCCGCGTGCCGATGGCGACCACCAACCTGTTCACCCAGCCGGTGTTCAAGGACGGCGCGTTCACCTCCAACGATCCGGCGGTGCGGGCCTACGCGCTGCAGAAGACCGCCGCCGCGATCGAACTGGGGGTCGAACTCGGTGCCGAGACCTACGTGTTCTGGGGGGGGCGGGAAGGCACCGAGTCGAACGCCTCCAAGGACCACTGCGAGTCGATCAAGCGGTTCCGCGAGGCGATCAACTGGTTGACGCACTACTGCGTCGACCGCGGCTACGACTTGAAGTTCGCGCTCGAGGCCAAGCCCAACGAGCCGCGCTGCGACATCTACCTGCCGACCACCGGCGCGATGCTCGGCTTCATCGCCACGCTCGACCACCCCGACCGGGTCGGCGTGAACCCGGAGGTCGCCCACGAGGTGATGGCGGGGCTCGACTTCAGCCACGCGCTGGCCCAGGCCTGGGAGGCCGGCAAGCTGTTCCACGTCGACCTCAACGACCAGCTCGGGCCGCGCTACGACCAGGATCTGCGGTTCGGGTCGGCCAACCCGAAGGCGGCGTTCTGGACGGTGCGCTTCCTGGAGTCCTGCGGCTACCAGGGCATGCGCCACTTCGATGCCCACGCCTACCGCAGCGAGGACCTCGACGGCGTTCGCGACTTCGCGAAGGGCTGCATGCGCACCTACGTGATCCTGAAGGAGCGGGCCGCGGCGTTCGACGCCGACCCGGAGGTGCGGGACCTGCTCGGCGAGATCCGCGCCGACGACGGCTCGCAGGCCGACGTGCTCGGGGTCTACTCGAAGGAGAAGGCCGATCTGCTGGCGCGGCGGAGCTTCGACGTGGATCGCCTGGGCTCGAAGGGCCTGCAGCTGGAGCGGCTCGACCAGCTGGCGATCGAGCATCTGCTCGGCGCGCGGTGAGCCGGCCCGTAGACTCTGCGTCCATCATGGATGCAGAGTTCGTGGCTCAGGTCGGCGCTTTCGCCGAGAGACTGCAGGGCTGTCCGGTCGACGATCCGGCGGCCGCGAAGGCGTGGCTGGAGGAGCACGTGCCGTTCGACGGCGCGGAGGTCGCGGCACTCGGTGCTGCGGCCCGTGCCGGCGCCGAGGCCGGTTGGCTCCTACCCAAGGAAGCCGGCGGGATCCGCTTCGGGCGGGTGGCCAAGGACGTGCACGGCTTCTCGGTCGATGCCGTCTGGATGGACCGGCCCGGACCGAAGCACCGCCACCCCGGTGGCGAGATCGACCTGTGCTTCGCGATCGACGGGGAGCCGACATTCGATGGCAACCCCGAGGGTTGGACGGTCTACCGCCCCGACTCGGTGCACGTGCCGACCGTCGCTGGCGGCACGATGCTGATCCTCTACTTCCTGCCCGGCGCGCAGATCGAGTTCCTGTGATGGCGTTTCCCTCGCTTCGTGGGCCCGCGTGCCTCGGTGCCGTGCTGGTCTTCGCATCCCTCGCCGGGACCGTCGCGGCGCAGACGGTGCGGCCGCTGGCGGTCGACGCCGCCGCCGCGGTCGCCGCGCTGCGCGCCGAGCATCGCATCCCCGGGATCTCGGTGGCGGTCCTGCATCCCGACGGTGCGGTGACGGCCGAGGGCTTCGGGCTCGCCGATGTCGAGAACGACGTGCCGGTGACGCCTGCGACGGTGTTCCGTCTCGCCTCGATCAGCAAGCCGGTGACCGCGGTGATCGCGATGCGGCTCGCGGCGCGCGGTGAGCTCGACCTCGACCGGCCGGTGCACGAGTTCGTCCCCGAGTTCCCCGAGAAGCGTTGGCCGGTGACCACGCGGCAGTTGCTGGCCCATCTCGGCGGCGTGCGGCACTACGCCGGTCCGCTGGAGATGCGCTCGAACCTGCCGTACCGCTCGGTGGTCTCGGCGTTGGAGATCTTCGCCGACGATCCGTTGCTCCACGAGCCGGGCACCGCCTACCGCTACACGACCTTCGGCTACAACCTGGTCGGCGGGGCATGCGCGCGGGCCGGCGGCCGGCGGTTCCGCGAGCTGTTCGAGACCGAGATCGTCGGCCTCGTCGGCTGCGTCGGTCTGCAGTTCGACGACCAGCAGCGGATCATCCGGCACCGTGCCCAGGGCTACCGGCTGGACGGCGACGAGCTGGTGAACAGCGCGCCGGTCGACACCAGCAACAAGGTGCCCGGTGGTGGCCTCTGCGCCGACGCCACCTCGCTGGTGCGCTTCGCCGGAGCGGTCTGCGACGGCACGCTGCTCGACGCGGCGTCGCGCGACGCGATGTGGACCGAGCAGCGCACCACGGACGGCAAGGGCGTCGGATACGGCCTCGGCTGGTCGATCCTGAAGGGCGACGTGCCGCGGCGGGTGGCGCACGGCGGCGCCCAGCCGCGGGTCAGCACCTTCCTGTGGCTCGCGCCCGACGAGGGCGTGGCGGTCGCGGTGCTCTGCAACCTCGAAGGGCAGGGTGGGCCGATCCGCGCGCTGGCCGAGCAGCTCGGCAGCGCGGCGCTGCGCTGACCCGGGAAGCGATCCCCTGACGATTCGACCCGGACGAATCGTCAGGGGATCGGCATCAGCATGCAGACCAGGAATAGGCGCTTCGGAGGTCGTCAGGCCACGGTGCGCGGCAGCGCAGGGGGGGGCGGTCGGGCCACGCGCGGAGCTCCAGCTCGTAGGCGTGCAGCGCCACACGGCCGCGCGCGAGGCTGCGCTCGGCGGGGGCGCCATAGCGCTCGTCGCCGCACAGCGGGTGGCCGAGGGCCGCGAAGTGGGCGCGGATCTGATGGGTGCGGCCGGTCTCGAGGTCGATCTCCAGCAGGGTCCGGTGGCCGTCGCTGGCAAGGCTCCGGTAGTGGGTGACCGCGCGCTGGCCGGACTCCTCGATCCGGGCGCGGGGCGCCGCACGGCCGCGGTCGGCGGTGTCGAGCGGCAGGTCGATCGTGCCGTGGTCGGGAGACGGCACGCCGTGGACCACCGCGCGGTAGGTCTTGGTCGCGAGGCCGTCGCGGAACGCCTCGGTCGCGGCACGCAGGCCGCGCGCCGAGCAGCCGAACACCACGAGGCCCGAGGTGCTGCGGTCGAGGCGGTGCGCCGCCGAAGGCCGGAAGGTGTGGCTCACCGGGCCGCCCTGGAGCAACGCGCGGACCCGGCGGGTCAGGTCGTCGTGCTGGCCGGAGCCGCCGTGCACCGCGAGGCCGGCCGGCTTGTCGACCACGAGGAGGTCCGGGTCGCGATGGAGCACGTCGAGTGCCGGGGCCCGCTCGCTGCGCGGGGCAGTCCGCGGTGCCGCGCGACGGCTTCCGCACAGCGCCGCGAACCGCTCGCGGTCGAACGGCAGCTCGACGACCTGCCCGGGGACGAGCCGCTGGTTGGCCTGCCCCACCGCCCCGTCGACTCGGACCTGCTTCTTGCGCAGGAGGCTGTGGATCAGCGACAGCGGGGCCTCGGCCATCAGCTTGCGCAGGAAGCGGTCGAGCCGCTGCTCGGCGTCGTCGGGCGAGATCGTCAGTTCGACCACGCGGTCATCGTGGCCGACGGCCGCGGTGCTGCAACGACCGGGGTATGAAGAGCGGGTGGAACCACGCGGTGGCAGACAGTTCCTGGCGGTGGCCGTGCCGGCGAGCGACGACCTCGAGCGGCGGCTCGCGCAGTGCCGCGCGGCCTGGACCGGCCCCGGCACCGCGCCGCGCTTCGTCAGCCCTTCGCAGCTCCACCTGACGCTGCGCTTCCTGGGCGACGTCGACCCGGAGCAGGAGGCGACCTTGCACCATTCGCTCACCGCGCTCGACGTGCCGACGATGGAGTTGGCGGTCGACGGCTCGCTCGGCGTGTTCTCCGGCGTCTCCCGGGCGCGGGTGCTCTGGGCTCGCGTGGGCGGGAACGGCGTCCGGGCGCTCCACGAACTGGCCCGCGCGTTGGAGACCCTCGTCCGCACCGCCGGCTTTGCGCCCGAGCCCAAGCCGTTCCGACCGCACGTGACCCTGGCGCGCTGGCGCGGCCGGCCTGCCTCGGCCGAGGTGGTGCGCGACTACCTGCAGCGCGCCCGCTTCGGCAGCGAGCCGCTGCAATGGACCGCCCGCGAGCTGCTGCGCTACCGCAGCGAGCTGCAGCCGGACGGCGCGCGCTACCAGGTGCTCGCCCGCTACGGCAGTTGATCGGCCAGCACGTCGGCCGGCTCGCCGCGCCGTCGCACCAGCCGCGCGCCGTCCGCGTCGACCAGCACCTCCGCAGGGCTCGGATGACCGAGGAACCGCGCCGGGCTGAACGTCAATCCATAGGCGCCGGCGTTGAGCACCGCGACCAGATCGCCGACCTGGAGGTCCGGCATCGGCACCTCGGTGGCGAAACGGTCGGCGGGGGTGCACAGCGGACCACCGAGCGAGAGCTTCGCAGCGCCCTCGTCGAGCGGGTCGGCGGCGGCCACGATCGCGAAGCTGCGCCGCATCACCGCACCGAGCCCCGCCGCCGCGCCGAACTGGTGCATGCCGCCGTCGAGGACCGCGTGGCGCCGGCCGCCGGAGTCCTTGAGGTCGACGACGCGGCTCAGGAACACCCCGCCGCCGGCCAGCAGGTAGCGGCCGAGTTCGACGTAGCAGGTGCGGTCGGGAGCCCCGGCGCGGCGCGCGCGGTCGAGGACCTCGAGCAGCCCGGTCCCCGCGGACTCCAGATCGAACGACGGATCGCGGCCGTAGACCGGCCAGCCGAAGCCGCCGCCGAAGTTGAGCGAGCGCAGCGGCGTCGCGCGGGCGGCGTCGAGCTCCGCGGCGAGGTCGCAGAGGTCGCGCGCGGTCGCGACCCAGGCCGCGGCCTCGAACGACTGCGAACCGCCGTAGACGTGCAGGCCGACCAGCTCGCAGACCCCGTCGGCGTCGATGCGCCGGGCCAGCGCGGCCACCCGCTCGCGGTCGATCCCGAAGCGGCTCGAGGCGTCGGCCATGCGCAGGCGCGAGCCGTCCTGGGCGACGCCGGGATTGACGCGGATCGCGACCTCGACGCGGCGCTCGCTGCCGACCCCTCCGGTGCGGAGCAGCGCGACCAGCCGCTCGTACTCGCCCTCCGACTCCAGGTGCAGGCGGGCGCCGTGGCGCAGCGCGGTCTCGAGGTCGAGCGTCGACTTGCCGGGGCCCGCGAACTGGATCATCGGGCCATCGTTCGCGGCCGTCGCGGCCACCAGGACCTCGCCCGCGGAGGCGACCTCGGCGCCGGCCGCGCCCGCAGACAGCGCCACCTCGAGCAGCGCCCGCAGCGGATTGGCCTTCAGCGCCAGCAGCACGCCGACGCGGTCGCCGAACGCCTTGCGGACCGCCTGGACCCGGTCCCGGAGGGCGCCGGCATCGTGCGCGTAGAGCGGCGTGCCGAAGCGCGCGGCGAGGTCGGCGGCCGAGACCCCGCCGATCCGCAGCGGTCCCGTACCCGCGTGGCCCAGCGCGGCGAGCGCCGCGTCGCGGGCCGAGGTCACGGCCGGTGGCTCGGGTGGCTCGACGGCGGAGGTTGGTGGGGCGGACGGATCGGCCGGCATCGCCGCAGGATGGCCGGGCGCGGGTGCGACGCGCAAGGCCGTGTCCACCGGAGTCGCGGGCTGCGGGCGACTCGGGCTTCCGCGCGGGCCGCCGATCCGCGAACATGCGCGGCCCGCCGCCGCGACCGATGACCACCGACCCGAGCTCCCCGACTGCGCTGGACCCCGCGCGACGCGCCGAGCTGGTCGCTCGCGCCCGCGAGGTCGCCCAGCGCGCCTACGCCCCGGCATCCGGGTTCGCGGTCGGGGCGGCGCTGCTCGGCGACGACGGCCGGATCCACGTCGGCTGCAACGTCGAGAACGTCAGCTACGGCCTGACGATCTGCGCCGAGCGCGGCGCGGTGTGCAGCGCGGTCGCCGCCGGCACCACCCGCTTCGTCGCGGTCGCGGTGTGGACCCGCAACGTGCCGCCGAGTTCGCCCTGCGGCGCCTGCCGCCAGGTGCTCGCGGAGTTCACCACGCCGGACTGTCCGGTGCTGCTCGCCGGCGGAGCGGACGCGATCGAGGTGGAGGAGACCGACATGGCTGCGCTGTTGCCGCGGCCGTTCACGCCGCGCGAGCTGGACGCACGCCGAGGAGACCGAACGTGACGATGAGGACGCTGGACGTGCCGCCGGTCGATGCGGTGGCGCTGGAGACCCGTGCGGCGGAGCTGGCGACGCGGTCGATCAAGAAGGACGCCAAGCGCGCCGGCCTGCGGATGGTCGTGGAGATGATCGACCTGACCACGCTGGAAGGGCAGGACACGCCGGGGAAGGTTCGGGCCCTGTGCCGCAAGGCGCGCGCGCCGTTGGCCGGGGATCCGGAGGTTCCGCCCGTCGCCGCCGTCTGTGTCTACCCGGATCTGGTGCCCGTCGCGGTCGAGGCGCTGGTCGGTTCGACGGTGCAGGTCGCCTCGGTCGCCACCCACTTTCCCGCCGGGCGGGCGCCGCTGCAGCAGAAGCTCGACGACGTCCGGTACGCCGTCGCCGCCGGTGCGACCGAGATCGACATGGTCATCGATCGGGGCGAGTTCCTGCGGGGCGGCGAAGCGCTGGTGCTGGGCGAGATCGCGGCGGTGAAGGAGGCCTGCGGCGAGGCGCACCTCAAGGTCATCCTCGAGACCGGCGAGCTCGGCACCTACGACCGGATCCGGCGGGCCTGCCGGGTGGCGCTGGAGGCCGGCGCGGACTTCCTGAAGACCAGCACTGGCAAGGTCTCGCCGGCGTCGACCCGCCCGGTCGTGCTGCTGATGCTGGAGGAGGTTCGCGACCACTACCTCGCGACCGGTCGCATCGTCGGCGTGAAGGCCGCGGGCGGCATCCGCACCGCCAAGGACGCGCTCCGCTACCTGGTGATGGTCAACGAGACCTGCGGCGACCTGTGGCTGCGGCCCGACCGCTTCCGCTTCGGCGCGAGCTCGCTGCTCAACGACGTGCTGATGCAGTGGGTGCGGCTCGGCGATGGGCGCTACCAGCGGCCCGAGGACTTCAGTCAGGACTGAGGAAAGCCATGCAGAATGACGGCAGGTCCAACGCGGAGTCCGCAGGCTCCGAACGCCCGACCCTCTCGTTCGGGGCGGCCTGGCAGTACGCGCCGGCCCCCGAGGCCAGCGACTGGGTCGAGATCCCCGACCGCCGGGGACTGTTCCTCGACGGTGCGTTCGTCGCGCCGGCGAGCGACCAGTGGTTCGAGTCGATCAATCCCGCCACCGAGGCGGTGCTCGGTCACGTCGCGCGGGCCGATGCGAGCGACGTCGACCGGGCGGTGCAGGCCGCGCGGCGCGCGCAGCCGGCCTGGGCCGCGCTGCCGGCCGAACACCGCGCGCGCTACCTGTTCCGCATCGCGCGGCTGCTGCAGGAGCGGGCCCGCGAGCTGGCGATCCTCGAGTCGCTGGACGGCGGCAAGCCGATCCGCGAGTCGCGCGACGTCGACCTGCCGCTGTGCGCGGCGCACTTCTTCCACCACGCCGGCTGGGCCGACAAGCTCGAGCTGGCCTTCCCGGGCGCGTGTCCCGAGCCGGTGGGCGTGGTCGGTCAGGTCATCCCCTGGAACTTCCCGCTGCTGATGCTGGCGTGGAAGCTCGCGCCGGCGCTGGCCTGCGGCAACACCGTGGTGCTGAAGCCGGCCGAGACGACTTCGCTGACCGCGCTGCGGTTCGCCGAGCTGCTGCAGCAGGCCGAGCTGCCGCCGGGCGTGGTGAACTTCGTGACCGGCGAGGGCCCGACCGGCGAGGCGCTGGTCACGCACCCGGGCATCGACAAGGTCGCGTTCACCGGCAGCACCGCGGTCGGCAAGGCGATCCAGGCCCGGCTCGCCGGCAGCGGCAAGGACCTGACGCTCGAGCTCGGCGGCAAGGCGGCGCACATCGTCTTCGAGGACGCCGCGATCGACTCGGCGGTCGAAGGCGTGGTCCGCGGCATCTTCTTCAACCAGGGCCACGTCTGCTGCGCGGGCTCGCGGCTGTTGGTGCAGGAGTCGATCCACGACGCCTTCCTGCAGAAGCTGGTGCGGCGGATGGAGCGGATCCGCGTCGGCGACCCGCTCGACAAGAACACCGACATGGGCGCGATCAACAGCCGGGCGCAGCTGCAGCGCATCGAGGCGTTGGTCGCGGCCGGCACCTCGGACGGCGCGCGGGTCCACCAGAGCGGCTGCGAGCTGCCGGGCAAGGGCTTCTGGTTCCGACCGACCCTGGTCAGTGGCGTCTCGCAGGCCGACCGCATCGTCCGCGAGGAGGTGTTCGGCCCGGTGCTCGCGGTCACCACCTTCCGCACGCCCGACGAGGCGGTGCAGAAGGCCAACGACACGCCCTACGGCCTGTCGGCGGGGATCTGGACCGACAAAGGCAGCCGGATCCTGTGGATGGCCAGCCGGATGCGCGCCGGCGTGGTGTGGAACAACACCTTCAACCGCTTCGATCCCGGAGCGCCGTTCGGCGGCTTCAAGGAGAGCGGCTTCGGGCGCGAGGGTGGTCGGCAGGGGCTCGCGGCCTACGTGCGGCGGCCCGGAGGGTTGGTGCAGGGATGAGCGACGCACACGAGGGGACGGGCGCGCGCCCGGCGGTCCTGAAGACCTGGAAGCTGTTCGTCGGCGGCGCCTTGCCGCGCTCCGAGTCGGGTCGCACCTACCAGCCAGCTGCGGCACGGCACTGCAACGTGGCGCGCGCCAGTCGCAAGGACCTGCGCGACGCGGTGGAGGCGGCGCGCAAGGGCCAGGGTTCGTGGTGGAACCGCGACGCCTACAACCGCGGCCAGATCGTCTACCGCATCGCCGAGATGCTCGAGACGCGCGCCACCGCGATCGTCGACGAGCTGGTGGCGTGCGGAGTCGAGCAGGAGGTGGCGCGCCGCGAGGTCGAGGCGTCGGTCGATCTCTGCGCCTGGCACGCGGGTCTCTGCGACAAGGTCGGTGTGCTGCTCGGCTCGCAGAACCAGGTCAGCGGGCCGTTCTTCAACTTCTCGACGATCGAGCCGACCGGAGTGGTGTTCGTCGCCGCACCCGAGCAGCCGTCGTTGCTCGGGTTGCTGGCGCTGCTGCTGCCGCCGCTGGTGGGCGGCAACGCGGTCATCGCGCTGTGCTCGGAGTCTGCGCCGCTGGCCGGCCTCGCGTTCGGCGAGGTCTGCGCGAGTTCCGACGTGCCGGCCGGGGCGATCAACCTGTTGGCCGGTCCGCGCGCCGAACTGGTCGGCCACGCGGCGGCGCACCGGGCGATCGACGGCCTGCTGCTGGCCGGGCGGCCGGAGCCGTCGGTCGGCGCCGAGGCCGCGGACTCGGTGAAGCGGGTCCGCTGGTGCGATGCCGAGTGGGACGCGCCGGGGCTCGCGGAGCGGGTGCGGCGTCTCGACTGGGTGGAGCCCTTCGTCGAGGTGAAGACCCTCTGGCACCCGGTCTCCGGGTGGTGAGCGCCTTGGCGACTCCTGCAGACCTGATCGGCATCAAGCGCGACGGCGGCGCGTGGTCGCGCGAGCAGATCGCGGAGATCATCACCGGCATCGCCACGGGGAGCTGGGCCGACGCGCAGGTCGGTGCGCTGCTGATGGCGGTGCTGCTGCGCGGCTGCAGCGTCGACGAGACCGCGGCGCTGACCCTCGCGATGCGCGACTCGGGGCGGGTGCTCGACACCGGTCCGCGGCCCGCACTCCGCGTCGACAAGCACTCGACCGGCGGCGTCGGCGACAAGGCCAGCCTGTTGCTGGCGCCGTGGGTCGCGGCAGCGGGGGTCGAGGTGCCGATGATCTCCGGACGAGGTCTCGGCCACACCGGCGGCACCCTCGACAAGCTCGAGGCCATCCCCGGCTTCCGGGTCGGGCTCTCGGCCGAGGAGATCCTCGCCACGGTGGCCGACTGCGGCTACGCGATGGCTGCGGCGAGCGGCGACATCGCGCCGGCCGACCGGCGCATGTACGCCCTGCGCGACGTCAGCGGCACGGTCGCGTCGGTGCCGCTGATCACCAGCTCGATCCTCTCGAAGAAGCTCGCCGAGGGCATCACCGGCCTGGTGCTCGACGTGAAGTTCGGGCGCGCCGCGTTCCTGCCCGAGCGGGCGGCGGCCGAGGAGCTGATGGACTCGTTGCTCGAGGTCGGTGCCGCCGCGGGGCTGTCGGTGACCGCGCTGTTGACCGACATGGACCGGCCGCTCGGTCGGGCCATCGGCAATGCGTTGGAGGTGCGCGAGATCCTCGACTGCCTGCACGGTCGTGGTCCGGCGGACCTGATGGAACTCACCGAGGCGCTGGCGGGGGAGATGCTGCTCCTGGCCGGCGTGGCTGGTGACGACGCGGCGGCGCGGGAGACCCTCCGCGGCCGGCTCGACTCCGGCGCGGTCGCGGAGCGCTTCCGTCGCAACCTCGAGCTGCAGGGCGGACCGGCCGACCTGCTCGACTCCCCGGAGCGGTCGCTGGCCGCGGCACCGGTGGTCGAGGAGGTGCGTGCGACGGAGTCGGACGGCGGGTTCGTCGCCGACGTGGATCCCCTGGCGCTCGGCCGCGCGGCGATGCGTCTCGGTGCGGGGCGGCGCGTCGCCACCGACACGATCGATCCGCGGGTCGGCATCGTCTGCCGGGTCGCACGCGGCGAGCGCATCGAGGCCGGCGGCGTGGTCGCGGAGATCCACGCCGCGGACCGCGCGAGCGCCGAGCGCGAGCGTGCGGCGGTCGCGGCGGCGTTCCGCATCGCGGCGGCGGCGCCGGAGCCGCGTCCGTTGGTGGTGGCGCGGCGGCGCGCCAGCCCAGGCTGACGCGCCGGAACCGGCGTGCGGTTCAGCGGGTGGCGTGCGCGTGCGCGCCGCCGGCTTCCTGTGCCGACTGCGGCGCCTGGTCGCCACCGCGGTGGAACATCACCATCTGCACCAGTTCGGCCAGCGAGCCGGCGCGCATCTTCTGCATCACGTTGGCGCGGTGCACCTCGATGGTCTTCGGGCTGACGCCCAGCTCGGCGGCGATGGTCTTGTTGGCCTTGCCGGCGACCACCAGATCCATGACCTGGGTCTCGCGCGGGGTCAGGCTCTGCACGTGGCGGGCGATCAACTCGCGGCGGGCGCGGGTCTCGCGGCGGGTGCCGTCCTTGGCGACCGCGCGCAGGGCGGTGTCGTGCAGCTCCTGGATGTTGAACGGCTTCTCCAGGAAGTCCATCGAGCCGAGCTTGAAGGCCTGCACCGCGGTCGAGACCTCGGCCTTGCCCGAGATGAAGACCACCGGCAGGTCGATGTTCCGGTCCTGGAGCTGCTGCAGGATCTCGAGGCCGTTCAGATCCGGCAGCTTGTAGTCGAGGATCAGGCAGCCCGAGACATCCGGGCTCACGACCGACAGGAACGCCTTGGCGCTGGTGAAGGTCTGGATCTGGGCATCGATCGGCGAGCAGACCCGGCGGACCAGGTCGAGGATCGCGGCATCGTCGTCGACGACGTAGATCGTGGGGCGCGTCTGGGGTGCCGAATGCGAGTCACCGCCGTAGCCGGTCATCTTGGTTCTCCCGAGGTCGCGAAGTGGAGAGGAGGTGGAGCGGCCGGCAGGACTCTCCGGTCGACCGCAGCAAGACCCCAATGGTACCCGCGCGGGACCGCATCACACTCGGGTCGATCCCTAGGTAGAGGCGGGTCGAATTGCCGAGGACCTGCTGCTTCGGCCGCCTCCCGACCGGGTCTCCCAGGGGTCTACACCCCCTCGGAGTGACCGCATCCGGGAAACAAGGGGTCCGGTGACCCGCATCCGGGGTTCCCCTGATCCGTATCGATCGCCCACCCCGTGAGACCCCGACGAGTCGGCGCTACATCCGCCGGACGTAGTCCTCGACCAGGCCCTTGAAGTCCTGCACCAGGGTCGGGCCCTCGAGGGTCGTGGCGTGTTCGCCGTCGATGTAGACCGGCGACCGCGGCGCCTCGCCGGTGCCCGGCAACGAGATGCCGATGTGCGCCGCACGGCTCTCGCCGGGCCCGTTGACCACGCAGCCCATCACCGCGACCTGCAGCTCCGCGGCCTGCGGCTTCTCGGCGCGCCAGTGCGGCATGCGCTCGGCCAGGAAGCCCTCGATCTCCTGCGCCAGCACCTGGAAGAAGGTGCTGGTGGTGCGCCCGCAACCGGGGCACGCGGTGACCTGCGGCAGGAACGGCCGGATGTCGAGCGACTGCAGGATCTGCTGCGCGACGCGGACCTCCTCGGTGCGCGGCTCGCCGGGGCGCGGAGTGAGCGACACGCGGATGGTGTCGCCGATGCCGTCCTGCAGGAGCAGCGCGAGGGCCGCCGACGACGCGACGATGCCCTTCATGCCCATGCCGGCCTCGGTGAGGCCCAGATGCAGCGCGTGGTGGGTGCGCTCGGCGAGCATCCGGTAGACGCGCACCAGTTCCTGCACGCGGCTGATCTTGCACGAGATCAGGATGTGGTCCTCGGGCAGGCCGAGTTCGACCGCGGCAGCAGCGCTCTGCACCGCACTCTCGACCATCGCCTCGAGCAGGATCGTCTGCGCGTCCTTCGGTGCTCCGGCCCGCGCGTTGGCATCCATCATCGCCGCCAGGATCTCCTGGTCGAGCGAGCCCGCGTTCACGCCGATCCGCACCGGCTTGTCGTGGTCCTTCGCGACCTCGATCATCGTCGCGAAGTTGCGGTCGTGGTTGGCGCCCTTGCCGACGTTGCCCGGGTTGATGCGGTACTTGTCGAGCGCCGTCGCGCAGTCGGGATACTCGCGCAGCAGCACGTGGCCGTTGTAGTGGAAGTCGCCGACCAACGGCACGTCGAGGCCCTCGCCGTCGAGGCGGCGGCGGATCTCGGCGACCTGGGCGGCGGCCTCCTTGGTGTTCACCGTGATCCGCACCACCTCGGAGCCGGCACGGAACAGCTCGGCGACCTGGCGGGCGGTCGACTCGGCGTCGGCGGTGTCGGTGTTGGTCATCGACTGGACGACGACCGGGTGGCCGCCGCCGACGGTGACGTTGCGGATCCGGACCGGCAGGGTGGCTCGGCGGGCTGGGGCGTTCATCGGGGCGGACATCGTAACGCGGTGGCTCGGGTTGACTATGGCAGCAGGTCGTCCCGATCCAGCCGTTCCATCATGACCTGCCACCGCCCTGCCCTGTTCGTCGCTGCCGCCCTGCTGTCGCCGCTCCTGTCAGGCTGCGGGGGCGGGGGTGGCAGCCCGTCGCCGTCGCAGGCCTTCGCGGTGGTGCTGGAGGTCGACGGCACCGGCGATGCCCGGGCCCTGCAGATCCGTTACCGCGCGCCGGGGCTCCCGGAGGAGACCCTGACCAATCCGGGGCTGCCGTTCACCCGCGCGCTCTCGGTGCTGGACGGCGAGACGGTCGAGGCCTCGGTCGACGGCGTCGCCGTGACCGGCGGCCTGTCGATCGTGCTCCGCGACGACCCGAACGTGGTCGCGGCACCACAGGTCTATGCGAGTGACGTCTGCGGTCCGAACGATCCGGACTGCGCGCTGCTGATCCGGCATCGGTTCTGATCGGGACCGGTTCTGATCGGGACGGGCCGAGCGGCGGCGGCCGGTCGCAGGCCTCGCAAAACTGGTCGCACTCTGCGAGCCTGCGCACCCGCGCGCATGCAGACCTCTCGCGAACCCGCTCCGATCCCGCGCCCGTCGGCCGCCCCCGATCCGCTGCGCGACGACCTGCGCGCTGGACTCTTCGGCGGCGGCCGCGGCCGGGTGCTGCTGTTCTGCCTGCTCGGTTGGGTCTTCGACTTCTACGACCTGATCCTGTTCGCCTTCGTCAAGCGCGCGGTGGCGGCGTCGCTCGACCTGTCGCTCACCGCCGACATCGCCTGGATCGACGGGCTGACCCTCGGCGCGACCGCGCTGGGGGGGATCGGGTTCGGGAGGTTGGCCGACCGGGTGGGACGACGGACCGCGCTCTCGGCGAGCATCGTGCTGTTCTCGCTCGGCACCCTGGCCACTGCGTTCGCCAGCGGCTTCGAGAGTCTGCTGCTGGCGCGCGTGGTCACCGGTCTCGGGGTCGGCGGCGAGTGGGGCATCGGCCACGCGATCGTCGCCGAGACCTACCCGGAGCGGTTGCGTGGCCGCGCCGCGGGGATCCTGCAGGCCGGCACGCCGGTGGCGATGGCGCTGGCCGCGGCGATGGGCTGCTTCGTGGTCCCGGCACTCGATCCGGTCGAGGGCTGGCGCGACGCGTTCGTCTACTCGGCCTGTGCCGGGGCGATGGTGGTGTTCGCGCGGTTGGCGATCCCCGGCCCCGACCGTGCGCCTGCGCGCTCCGCCCTGCCGGGCGACGTCGGCATACTGGCGCTGTTCCGTGGCCCGCGACTCCGCGGCAGCCTGGCGCTGCTCGGCGTGCTCGCCCTGCACATGACCGGCTTCTGGTGCACCTACGCCTGGCTGCCGGTGGCACTGATGAAGGACCACCCCCTGGCCTTCGTCGGCTGGTTCCAGATCTCGATCAGCGCCGTGCACGTGGTCGCCGACGTGGCCTTCGGCATCCTCGCCGACCGCTTCGGCCGCCGCCGGATGTTCGTCTGGTTCTGCGTCCTGTTCGCGCTGGGCCTCGCAGCGATCGCACTCGGCTTCGAGCGACTCAGCGACGACCTGGTCCTGTTCGGCTTCGTGCTCGGCGCGGTCGGCCTCGGTGCGGGTACCTGGTCGTGCTTCGGCGTGCTGTTCGCCGAGGTCTACCCGGCCGGCCTGCGCGCCACCGCGGCGTCCGGCTTCTACAACCTGTCGCGCGGCGTGCAGCTGTTCACGCAGCCGATGATGGGTGCGCTGATCGGCTGGAGCGGCAGCTTCGCGAGTGCCCTGTGGGTCGGGGTGGTGACCAGCGTCGCGTCGGCGGTGTTGATCGGGGCGGTGCCGGGTGGTGGTGGGATGTCACGTAGGAGTCCGGACGAGCCACGCGCGCCGGTTTGAGTGAGCCTCACTCCTGGAGCCGCGATCTCGTGATCCACGGAGTGGTCGGTAGCGCCCGGCCTTTCGGCTTGACCCCGCATCACTCGCTCCTGGATTCTGTTCTGCCCAGGGGTCGAACGGATCCGCGACGCCGCCGACCGCTGTCGATCCAACCGGGTTCACTCCGATGGCCACTCTGCTCGATCATCGGCGCGAGATCCTCGAGAGGCGTCTCGAACGCCTCCGCAAGCGAGGGGAAGCGCAGCCGTTCCAGACGTTCGTCCTGGGGCTGCTTTCCCACGATGGCTACCGCGACATCCGCCCCAGCAACCCGCGGAGCGACTTCGGACGCGATGGCGTTGGTTGCACGCCAGACGGCAAGCCCTGCGTGATCTGCGTGTCCTTCGACTGCTCGCTGGCCAAGATCCGCAGCGATGCGCAACGTTGGACCGAGGACGAGAACCGCGAGCCCGCCGAGGTGTTGCTGTTCGTCACCAACGACGCGCCGGTCAACACGACCACCAGCAAGTGGACGGCCGAGATCCGGAAGGACTTCGACCTGGAACTCCGGATCTACAACCGGGAGGCCATCCAGACCGCGGCAACGCGTCAGGGCATCTGGCCTTGGACCCGCGACGAACTCGGGATCGTCGGGGGCCGACCCGGCTACACACGGATCTCGCCCTACGACGGTGATGCGGTTCGCAGCGCCCTGCGCGCCCGTCCGTCCGAATGGTTGAAAGACAGGATCGACTTGCAGGAGTGGGGCGACCTCCTCCGCGCGAGACGATCCCGCCTGCTGTTCGGCAAGCCCGGAGCGGGCAAGACCACGACTCTGTTCGAGATGCTGGAGAAGGCTCGTCCGGAGACCGTCCTGGTGGTCCAGGGCGACCTGCGCGAGGCCAGCCAGATCGAGGCCCTGCTCTGCGATGCTGCGGACGGAGCTGTGATCGTGTTCGACGACCTGCACGAGAACCACGAGAACTTCGTGGCGCTCGCGGACTCCCTGCGGCGGCTCGAACACGCGAACGTCACGCTCTGGGCTGCCACGAGAAGCCAGGAATGGGAGGAGATCCGAAGCCGGGTCCCGTCCACCATCATCGAGGATCTGCACCTCCTCGGGGAAGGCTCGGTCACGCTGTCGAATCTCGACGAGTCCGCGTGCAAGCGGCTCATCGAGATCTGCCGCGAGGAGTGGGACCTACGAATCGAAGATCGCCTGGTCACGCGGGCTGCCCGATGCGCCGCGGAGCGCGATGCCACTCCGCTGTTCGTGATCTCGGTTCTCGCCGCCGCGCGCGAAGATCGATGCCTACGCGACGAGCACTTGGCGGGCCTCCCCCGTCATGTCCGTGATCTGTGGGCGCGCTATTGGGAGGGTCTGGGGGCCACCGCACAGGCAACACTTCGACTGATCCGGTTGTTCTGGGCGGCCGACACTCCTCCTCAGCCCGTGCTGCTCTCGGCCGCAGCGAGCGCTTTCGGACTCCACTTCCACGAGGTCGAGCACGAACTCGACTACCTCGCGCGGGCCATGTGGATTACGCGCTCCGCCGGCGTGCCCGGCTGCCTCGACGTTCAGTTCGAGGTCACCGCTCTGGATTCCGTCTGGCTCGAACGTTGGAATCGCTTCGTCTTCGGGGAGCAGCCAGGGGTAGCGAGTACGACGCGGCTGCAACTTCACATCGGCACCGGGAACTTCTATTTGAGTGTCTTGCTGCCCCGAGCTCGAACGAACCTCGAATACGGCGCAATCCTCGCGGCTGCCACCGACCACATCGAAGCGGTCAGCACGTACGCGCTGTCCGCCGATCAGCAGGGTCTTTCGGCTCTCGCGTTGAAGAACGCCTCGAGCCTGTACAGCGCTCGTTCGCGGCTGGAGACGACGCGCGAGGGGCGCGACTCGTGGCTCGACAAGGCGACCGAAGCGGTCGAGGAATCGGTTGACATCCACCGCGAGCTGGGCAGGGGCGGCGACCTGGCTAGGTCGCTCAACACCGCCTCGAACCGGTACAGCGCTCGTGCGGGGCTGGAGGGGACGCGGGAGGGGCGCGTCTCGTGGCTCGAGAAGGCGACGGAAGCGGTCGAGGAATCGGTTGGCATCTACCGCGAGCTGGGCGTGCGCGGCGACCTGGCGATGTCGCTCAACAACGCCTCGAACCTGTACAGCGCTCGTGCGGGGCTGGAGGGGACGCGGGAGGGGCGCGTCTCGTGGCTCGAGAAGGCGACGGAAGCGGTCGAGGAATCGGTTGGCATCTACCGCGAGTTGGGCGTGCGCGGCGACCTGGCTAACTCGCTCAACAACGCCTCGAACCTGTACAGCGCTCGTGCGGGGCTGGAGACGACGCGGGAGAGGCGCGTCTCGTGGCTCGACAAGGCGACGAAAGCGGTCGAGGAATCGGTTGGCATCTACCGCGAGTTGGGCGTGCGCGGCGACCTGGCGATGTCGCTCAACAACGCCTCGAACCTGTACAGCGATCGTGCGGGGCTGGAGACGACGCGGGAGGGGCGCGTCTCGTGGCTCGACAAGGCGACGGAAGCGGTCGAGGAATCGATCGGGATCCGACGCGAGCTGGGCGTGCGCGGCGACCTGGCCATGTCGCTGGGTTCGCTCTGCCAGCGGAAGCGGGCGATCGCCGAAGTCGACCCAGCGGCCGCGGCCGACCATCTCGCCGAGGCGCTCCAGGCAATTGACGAGGCCTTGCCTGTGTTCCGTGAAGTTGGGGAATCCCGCTATCTGCTCCTGTCACTCCAGGATTGCGTGATCACTCGTCTTCTCCTCGGCAGAGTCGATCCAGGCTCGATGGACCAGGGAGCCCTTGCCGAGTTGATCGAGGAGGGTTCGAGTCTCGCCGCGTCCCTACAGGATGAGAGTGCGGCCGAGTTCTTCAGGCAGTTCCGCGAAGGATCATGACGGCCGGCCTGCGCGCCACCGCGGCGTCCGGCTTCTACAACCTGTCGCGCGGCGTGCAGCTGTTCACGCAGCCGATGATGGGTGCGCTGATCGGCTGGAGCGGCAGCTTCGCGAGTGCCCTGTGGGTCGGGGTGGTGACCAGCGTCGCGTCGGCGGTGTTGATCGGGGTGGTGCCGGGTGGTGGCGACGTGGTCAGTCGAAGGCCCTGAGCCGGCGCACGACCCGCGGCACGAGTTCGCGGCTCACCAGCCGATGGCCGGACGGCGCGAGGCGGCCGTCGGACCAGTAGAGGCTCGCGGGCGCATCGACCTCGGCGAAGTCGTCGCGGAGGTCGAGGTAGGCGAGGCCGCGGTCGCGGAGGGCGCGCAGCAGGATCGCGTGGGGACGCTCGTGCAGCGCCGGGTCGCGGAGCTCGTCGAGCGGGTCGGCGGCGACCGCGACCACCGCGTCAGGGGCGACGTCGAAGGCTGATGGGATCAGCACCACCAGCAGGCCGGCGCGGGCCGCGGCGGTGTGGGCCTCGGCGACCGACAGGGCCATGGTGGTCACGTCGTCGAGCCAGGGCAGGCCGTCGGGCACCATCCGCAGCCAGGCCGGTTGGGTGAGCAGGCGGCGTGCGAAGCCCTGGGGCGCGGCGGGTGCCCGGGCCTGTTGCCACGTCGGTCGCAGCGGGATCGGCACCTCGGCCGCGGCGTCCGGCGAGGCGAGGCGCATGTGCTGGTCGTAGTGCGGCAGGCGTGGATCGGCGAGTGCGGCCAGGTCGTCGCCGAGGTGCACGCAGAGCACCACCAGGTCCGGCTGGTAGCGCTCGACCAGGGTGTGGGCACGCAGGCCGTAGTGGAGCAGGCCGTACTCGTCGCAGGGCGCGGCCAGCACGGTGGTGCCTTCGCCGATGCCGGTCTCGCGCAGTGCGGCCTGGAGCAGGCTCGGCAGGTCTTCGCCGCGCGGCGCGGAGACGGTCAGCAGGTCGTCGCCGAGCAGCAGGATCCTGGGACCCGGGATCTCGAGGCCGCGGCTACCGCTGCCGAGCAGGCCCTGGTCGTCGGTGCCGCCCGCGACCGTGCTGGGCGGACCGCCGGCCAGCGGCACGAGTTCGCGGCGCAGCTCCAGGTCGCGGCGCAGCCGGTGCCCGGCGTAGGCGTCGCCGGCGAAGTCGTCGCGGCCGGGGATCTCGCGCTCGGGTTCGCTGAGGATCGCGGCGTCGAGCTGCAGCGGAGCCGGCGCGCGGAGCCGTTCGCGGATCCACAGGAGCGCGGCCAGGCCGAGGCCGAGCAGCAGGGCTGCGAAGGTGAGCAGGCGGAGCAGGGTCTTGGGCATCGGGATGCGGTCAGCGGATCCGGTGGCGGCCGGAGCAGTAGACGCGGTAGCGGTCGGGGCGCAGGAAGCCGACCAGCGCGGCACCAGCACCGCGGCACAGGTCGGCCGCCAGGGCCGAGGGCGCCGACACCGACAGGATCACTGGGATCGCGGCGCGCAGGCACTTGAGGACCAGGTCGGCGCCGGCGCGGCCGGACAGCATCGCGGTGGCCTGGGGCAGCGGATGGCCGGCGGACAGCGCCTGGCCGATCGCCTTGTCCAGCGCGTTGTGCCGGCCGACGTCCTCGCCGCGGCCCCAGACCGTGCCGTCGGGACCGAACAGCATCGCGGCGTGGCTCGCGCCGGTGGCGGTGAACAGCGGTTGGTCGGCCTCGAAGCGGCGGCGGCGGTCGTCGAGGGCCGCGGCGTCGAGATGGAAGCCGCCGGGCCACAGCGGCGGCAGTTCGTCGAGCAGCGCGTCGGCGTCGGTCAGCCCGCAGAGCCCGCAACTGGGTCGGATCTCGTGGGTGCGGGTGAGGCGGCCCTGGATGCGCGCGCGGGCCGGATCGCGCAGCGCCACCTGCACCTCGTCGGCGCGTTGGGTGGCCGGGTCGCCCGGGTGTTCGACGACATCGAGAACCTCGTCGAGGGCCTGGACCACGCCTTCGCCGAGCAGGAAGCCCAGCGCGAGATCGCGGTCGGCGCCCGGGGTGCGCATGGTGAGGAGCTGCGCGTCGTGGACCCGGATCAGCAGCGGCTCCTCGCGGATCAGCAGGTCGTCGCTGCCGTCGTCGAGGCGACGGCGGGTGGCGCCCATCGGCTCGGCAGGGCGCGGCGCGTCGCGGGGCGGCTCGGGGTGTTCTCGGGACGGCACGGCCGGGCAGGATAGCGCCGACGTCCCGCGCGGGTCAGCCTCCGCTTCGCCGGCCTCGCTCCGGGGCCGTCGTGGCTTCGCCCGGGCGATTGGTGTTCGATGCGCGGCGCATGGATCCGCTCCGCCTCGTCTCCCTCGGAGGGCTCGCGCTGCTCGTCGGCCTCTGCTACGTGCTGTCGCGCGACCGCAAGGCGGTGTCCTGGCGGTTGGTGCTCGGGGGTCTCGGCCTGCAGGCCCTGCTCGGCGGACTGTTCCTGAGCTGGGACGCCGGCAACGCGGCGCTGCGCGCAGCCGGCGACCGGGTCGAGGCGTTCCTGGCACTCAGCGCGCGCGGCACTTCGTTCGTGTTCGGGGCGCTCGGCAGCGGGCAGCCGATCCAGGTGGAGCTGCCCGAGGGCGTGGTCCCGGCCGGCGCCGAGGCCCAGGAGGCGGTGGCCAGCGCCAGTCTCGGCTTCATCTTCGCGACCCAGGTCCTGCCGACGCTGATCTTCTTCTCGAGCTTCATGGCGGTGCTCTACCACCTCGGCGTGATGCAGCGGGTGGTGCAGGCGATGGCCTTCGTGATGTCGCGGACGCTGGGGACTTCGGGCGCCGAGTCGCTGTCGGCCTGCGGCAACGTGTTCGTCGGCCAGACCGAGGCGCCGCTGTTGGTGCGGCCGTTCCTGTCGGCGATGACCAAGAGCGAGCTGCACGCGGTGATGACCGGCGGCTTCGCGACCATCGCGGGCGGGGTGTTCGCGCTGTACGTCGGCTTCGGCATCGATGCCGGTCACCTGATGGTGGCCAGCGTGATGGCGGTGCCGGCAGGACTGATCTGCTCGAAGCTGCTGTGGCCGGAGACCGAGGAGAGCGAGACCCGCGGCCAGGTGGTGATGCACAGCGAGAAGACCGCCAGCAACGTGGTCGAGGCGGCGGCGGTCGGCGCGGGCGACGGGCTGAAGCTGGCGCTGAACGTCGGTGCGATGCTGATCGCGTTCCTCGGCCTCGTGGAGGTGATGAACGCCGCGCTCGGGTTGTTCTTCGCGGACCTCACGCTGGCGTCGATCCTCGGCGTGGTGTTCTGGCCGATCGCCGCGGTGATGGGGGTGCCGTTCGACGAGATCCCGATGCTGGCCGAGCTGCTCGGCACCAAGATCGTGCTGACCGAGCTGGTCGCCTACCAGGAACTCGGGACGATGAAGGCCGCGGGTCAGGTGAGCGAGCGGACGCTGCGGATCGCGTCGTTCGCGCTGTGCGGCTTCGCCAACGTCGGCTCGGTGGCGATCCAGATCGGCGGCCTCGGCGCGATCGCGCCCGAGCGGCGCGGGGATCTGTCACGGCTGGCGTTCCGCGCGATGTTCGCCGGCGCCTTGGCCACCTGCATGACCGCGTGCTTCGTCGGCGTGCTGACCGAATGAGGAAGGACCTGATGGGAATCGCGAACGAGACCGCGCGGCTCGACGCCGCCGTCGCCGCCCTCGAGCCACTTGGGCTCGCGACCTGCGAGCTGGCCATCGTGCTCGGCAGCGGGCTGAAGGACTTCGGCGCGAAGCTGGACGCGCGGCGGTCGGTGGCCTTCGCGGAGGTGCCGCACTGGCCGGCGCCGAAGGTCGAGGGCCACGGCGGCGAGCTGGTGGTGGGCGAGGTGGGTGGGAAGCGGATCGCGTGCCTGACCGGGCGGGTGCACCTCTACGAGGGCTGGTCGCCAACCGAGGCGGTGCGCGCGGTGCGGACCCTGCGCCGGGCGGGGATCGAACGGTTCCTGCTCACCAACGCGGCGGGCGGTCTGCAGGAGTCGATGCAGGCCGGCGACCTGATGGCGATCGAGGACCACCTGAACCTCACCGGCAGCTCGCCGCTGCTCGGCCCGCACGAGCCGGCGCTGGGTCCCCGGTTCCCCGACCAGTCGCAGGTCTGGGATGCCGAACTGCGCGGGCGGCTGTTCCGCGTCGACGGCAAGCTGAAGTGCGGGGTGTATGCGGGGCTGCTGGGTCCCAGCTACGAGACCCCGGCCGAGGTGCGGATGCTGGCGAGCCTCGGTGCCGGCGCGGTGGGCATGTCGACGGTGCACGAGGCGATCGCGCTCAACGCGATGGGCGCGCACCTCGCCGGCATCTCCCTGATCAGCAACCTCGCCGCCGGCATGTCGGCCGGCCCGCTCGACCACCGCGAGGTCATCGAGGCCGGCGAACAGGCCGCCCGGCGCATGGAAGCCCTCGTCCGCGGCCTCTGCGCCAACCTGCCCTGACCCACCCCACCGCGCACCTGTCGCTGTCGGTGCCTGGCACACACCGCGACAGGCCACCCCAGACAGCAGGTCGTACAGCCGATGCCATGCACCAGCTGTACGGCTACCGTGCCGATCCAGCCGAAGAACAGGATCTGCATGAGCTACCCCTTCGACATCCGCGAGTACCGGCCCGGCGACGAACCCGGCATCTTGACCTCCTTCAACCGGGTGTTCCGGGAGGTCTGCGGCGAAGGCTACGTCGACCGCCAACCCGGGTTCTGGGACTGGGAGTTCGCGCAGAACCCCGCCGGCCACCGGATCGTCGTCGCGGTCGGCGAAGACGGCACCATCGCCGCCCAGTACGCCGGCTGCCCGCAGCGCTTCCACAGCAGCTACGGCGAGGTCACCTTCGTGCACATCGTCGACAGCTTCGTGGTGCCCGAGGCGCGGCAGGGTCTGAAGCGCCCCGGCCTGTTCGTCACCACCGCCTACCCCTGGTTCGAGCTGTGTGACCGGATGGGCGACGCGGTGCTCTGGGGCTTCCCGGTCAAGACCGCCGAGCGCATCGGCCAGCGCTACCTCGAATACAAGCCGCTGCGTTCGATCGACTACCTGTGCCGCGGGGTCGGTGCGGGGGCGCTCGAGGGTCCGGCAGACGTCCAGGTCGAGGCGGTCGCCGAGATCCCGGCGGAGGCCGACGCGCTGTTCGAACGCGTCGCGGCCGAGAAGACCTGCCTGCTGCGCCGCGACCGCGCCTACCTCGACTGGCGCTACCGCCGTATCCCGGGTGGCGGGAAGGACTACACGGTGCTCGCCGCGCGCCGCGGTGGTGAGCTGGTCGGCCTCGCGGTGCTCCGCGTGCAGCACGAGCTGGTGCCCGAGGCCTGCACCTTCGCCGACTGGGTGGTGCCCGGCTGCGACGGCGAGGTCGTGGACGGGCTGCTGGCGGCCGCGTCGCGCATCGCCCAGGGCGCCGGGCGCAAGACCCTGATGGCGGTGCTGCCGCCCTGGTCGCCGGAGGCCGCCGCGCTGACGGCCCGCGGCTTCGAGGCGGTGTCGTCGGCGATCTACATGGAGCGCAAGCTGACCCACCGCATCTACCACGCCGCGATGACCACCGAGTGGTTGGCGGAGAACTGGTGGTACACGGTCGGCGATACCGACCTCGTCTGAGCCGCGTCCGCTGATCCGCCGGAAGCCTCGGAACGCATGCGGCGTCCGAGCCCTCGATCCGCGAAACTGCCCCGGACGGCTCCGGCGCGCGGAGCCGACCCGGCGATGGAACACGATGCGCAGGCCAGGAAGCCTCGGAGGCGGCGGTTGCTCACGATCCTGTTGAGCGTCGTCGCGATCTACGTCCTCGTGGTGCTCGCCGTCTGGGTGTTCCAGGAGCGGCTGATCTTCGTCGCCGCGGGCTGGGGTCGCGGTGCGGTGGTGCCGCGCGTCGAGGGCATCGTGGTCGACCACCTGCCGCTGCCCGTGGAGGTCAATGACGGTCAGCCCGGACGCTTCCGCATCGCGGTGAGTCGCACGCCGGACCCGCGCGGCGCGATCGTCGCCTTCTGCGGCAACGGCGAGGATCTGCGTTCGGGGGTCCACTGGGCGGCGATGTGGCGGCAGTACGGCTATGCCGTGGTGGTCGTCGAGTTCCCCGGCTACGGCGACTCGGCGGGTTCCCCGCACGCGGCGAGCCTGCGCGCGGCGGCCGAGGCGGCCGCGGAGTTCGCACGCACCGAGCTGGCGCCGGCCGGCACCGAGGTGGTGGCCGCGGGCAGTTCGATGGGCTCGTTCTGCGCGGTGCACCTGGCTGCCGAGGGTCTCGTCGACCGCGTGGTCCTGCGCGCACCGCCGAGTTCGATCCTGGAGGCCGGGCAGGCGCAGTACTGGTTCCTGCCGGTGGCCGCGCTGCTGCGCCATCCACTCGACAATCTGGAGCCGGCGCGCCGCGCCAAGGTGCCGCTGTTGGTGCTGCACGGCGACCGCGACGGCATCGTCCCGCAGCGGTTGGGCCAGCGGTTGGCGGATGCCTGGGGCGGTCCGAGCGAGTTCGTGTCGTGCGAGGGCTACGGGCACAACGACCTGCCGGTGCATCGGGGCGGGCCGTTCGGGGCGCGGATCGAGGGGTTCCTCGCAGGTGGGCGCTGAGTTGGACTCGACGGGTGGCACGTTCCACCTCAGAGTGGCTCTGGTCTTCGCCGTTCTGAGTGTGCTGGCCCTGAGTTCCGGGTTCGTATTCGTGTTCTTGGAGGGCGTTCCGGCAGCACTCGACTCGCTGTTCCGGGACGACGCCTACTACTGCTTCGACTGGGCTCGTTCGGTGGTCGAAGGCCGAGGACCGCGGGTCGGTGGTGGAGCCCCGACCTCTGGGGTCCACCTGCTGTGGGAGCTGGTCCTGATGATCCCCGCACTGGCCGGCAGCCGCGCGGTGGAGCTGTGCGCGGCCCCGATCGGCGCAGTCGCGGTGCTGCTCGCGGCCTTGGTCCTCGGACGGTCGGTGCGCGCTGCCGGCGGCGGTCGGTACGTCCCTTGGATCACCGGCCTGCTGCTCTTGGGCAACTCACTGGTCGTCGTCGAGGCCTGCAACGGTCAGGAATCCGGCCTGGGCGCGTTGGCGATGGCCTGGGCCCTGCACGAGGCACGTGCTTCCAGGCTCCGGTTCACCTTCGCTGGTGTGCTGGCGACCTTCGCGCGCAGCGATCTGTTCCTGTTCGTGGCGGCGTTGGCGCTGCAGCGCCCTGGGGCCTGGTGGGAGCGATGTCTCGGGCCTGCGGTGGCGCTCCTGCTCTACGCCGCCGTGAACCTTGCACTGACCGGGCGGCCGCTTCAGGACTCCGCTGAACCGATGGCCTGGCTGTTCCACCAGCGCTTCGAGGCGACCGATCCGGGATGGAGGGATTGGCTCCGGACCCTGTGGTGGTGGGGTCGACCGGTTGCTTTCGGATCGCCATTCGTCCTGGCGGGCGCTCTCGGCACGGCCTGCCTGCTCGCGGTGCCGTTCCGCGCACTGTTCGATCGGCTGCCCTTGTCCTCGGCGGCGGCGGTGTTGGGGATCACCGCGATGGTCGGGCTCGGTGGCGACGACCTGTTGATCCCGTGCCTGGCGATCGTGCTGGCCCTGCTCCCGCAGGCTTCGACGCATGCCGGGTTCCCGCTGCGGGAAGTCGTCGCGCCGCTCGGCGGGGCTGTGGCGCTCGTCGCACTCCACTCGCTGATCCGTTGGTACCCACGCGACTACTACTGGGTTCCGATCGGAGTGATCGGGACGTGGGCGATCGGCAGGACTCTCGCGGGCGGTGGGCCGCGGAGCGTCGCCGCGGTGGTCGCGATCGTGGCTTTTCCCGCAGGCAGCTTCCTGGCGGCAATCGAGGGTCGCTTCGCACCCTGGGACGCGCACCTCCGGGAGTCCGAGCACGCCCTCGATGCAGCGGCGCACCATCTCGATATCCTCGTTCCCGAGGTCCTCGCCGAAGGGGAGCGCATCGGGGCCTTCAACTCCGGCCACCTCACCTGGCGACTGGGCGACCGCGTGGTCAATCTGGACGGGGTCGTCAACCGACCGGCCTTCGAAGCCCTGCGTGCCGGGAGGATGGGCGCCTGGCTGGACGAGCAGGGGATCCGGTGGCTCTGCGACAACCCGCAACAGTTCAGTCTGGACCCGACCCAGCCGCACGCGTGCGGGGCGTGGTTCGGCACCGGATTCGATCCGGCCGACGACCTCGAGGAGTGGGCGCGCTTCGTCGACGTCGATCCGGAGTCGACCGACCGGCGGGGCACCGAGACGGTCGCTCTCTACCGACTCGGTGGTGGCTTCGAGCGGCCGGTCCGAGCGCTTCGACTCGACTGGCTGGACCGCTCGGGGGGCTTCGCTCCCCAGACTCTCGTCTGGGTCGGACGCGCGGGGGAGGAGCTGGTCCGAGACGTCTCGTACGCTCCCGATGAACCGCCGCAGACCCTCGCTCGGGCGATCCCCGGGGTGCCACTGGCGATCGTCCTGAGGCCGCCCACGCGTCCGGGATCTGGCACGAGGATCTATGTGCGTGGCCGAGAGGAGGCGATGCTCCACCAATACGGCCCACGTTGACGATCAACCATCCACGCCATGTCCGAACACCTCACCCATCTCACCCTCGCCGACCAGTTCTTCCGCGACCAGGGTTCCGCGGGCGGGTCCGGTGAGCTGTCGACCATCCTCAACCGCGTGACCCTCGCCGCGCGCATGATCGCCAACACGGTGCTGCGCGCCGGGCTGCACGGCAACCTCGGCAAGACCGGCGGGGTCAACGTGCAGGGCGAGGAGGTGAAGGAACTCGACGTGATCAGCAACGAGATCTTCGAGGAGGTCTTCGACCGCACGCCGGTGGTCGCGGCGATCGCCTCGGAGGAGAAGGACGACGTCCACTACTACTCGGAGGACGTCCAGCGCGGCAAGTACGTGCTGCTGCACGACCCGCTCGACGGCTCGGGCAACGTCGACATCAACGGGTCGATGGGGACCATCTTCAGCATCTATCGCCGCAAGGACGTCGAGCGACCGGCGAGTCTCGCCGACTTCCTGCGCCAGGGTCACGAGCAGGTCGCCGCGGGTTACATGCTCTATGGACCGGCGACGCTGTTCGTCTACTCGGTCGGCGGCACGGTGAACGGCTTCACCCTCGACCGCTCGGTGGGCGCGTTCTTCCTGACCCACCCGAACATCCGGATCCCGGAGGGCAAGGGCAGCTACGCGGTCAACGAGGCCAACGAAGGCAAGTGGGACGACAAGACCCGCGCGATGGTGCGCGCGTTCCGTGAGGGCACCACCGACTGCGGCAAGCGCTCGGCGCGCTACGTGGGGGCCCTGGTCGCCGACTTCCACCGCACCTTGGTGCAGGGCGGCGTCTACATGTATCCCGGCGAGGTGCAGAAGCCGAATGGCAAGCTGCGCCTGCTCTACGAGGCCAAGCCGCTGGCGTTCATCGCGCGGCAGGCCGGCGGCCACGCGTCGACCGGTCGCATGCCGATCCTCGACGTCCAGGCCGAGGAGCTGCACCAGCGCACGCCGCTCTACATCGGCTCGACGGGCGACGTCGAGGAGATCGAGCGGCGGCTGCGTGGCTGAGCCGCCATCTCGACCGAGCCTGCCGCACAATCGCTCCGGGGGGGAGCGATCTCAGCGCCCGCCGTTCGGGTCCGGGTTCACCGGCGTCGGCGGGCTCGACTGGATCTGGAACTGGATCTCCTTCTGCGGCATCCCGGCGGAGACCGTGAACTCCTGCTGGGTCTGTCGGAAGTCGAGGACGGTGGTGAAGAACGACTGCGGTCCAGCCTGTCGTCCGGCCTGTGCCGTGTAGGTGCCCGGAGGCAGGCGATTGGGGATCACCCACTCGCCCTGGTCGTTGGTGATCGCGGTGGCGCTGAACGGCGAGGCCGGCGGGTCGTCGGGGTCGACCTTGGTGGCGACGTTGACCTTGACCTGGGCGGTGGGGATGCCGTCGACGCGGACCGTCCCGAACAGCAGCGTGCCGCGCTGCATCCCGATCACGCCGGCGTCGGTGACCTGGCCGTCCAGGACCTCGAAGTCCTTCTCGTAGAGCTTGAAGTGCTCGGGGTGGTCGAACACCAGCTGGTAGGTCGACGGGTAGAGCCGCTCGAGTTCGAAGCGACCGTCGCCGTCGGTCTTGGCATGCGCACGAGACACTTCGAACGGGATCATCGGGCCGAGGAAGCCGCGCACGAACTCGTTGTCCACGTAGCTGTTCGGCAGGGTCGACACCGCCACTCCGCCGAGCGGCTGACCGTTTTCGTCGACCACCTGACCGGCGACTCGTCCGCCGTCGGAGAGCGTCACGGTCAACGCAGTCGGCTCGTTGGATCCGGCGACGATCTCGAACGGCTCGGAGTAGTTCTTGGCGTAGCGGCCGTGGTCGATCTCGAGCTTGTATTGGTTCGGCGTGCTCGGGTTCAGACCGGAGAGTTCGTAGTAGCCCTGGGCATCGAGGTCGCGGGGGCGCACCAGCATGGTCTTGAAGGCCGGGATGTTGCCGACCGACTGCTGGGCTGGGATCCAGCTCTTCAACGTGAGGTTGAACTGGTTGATCTCACGGCCGTTGGCGGCGACGACCCGGACCCGGACGCGACCCTGGGTCTCGAGGACGATCTGGGTATCGGTGGTGCCGGCCTGGACCGCTGGCTCGATGGTGGCTACGTAGCCCTGTGCGGTGACGTTGAGTTGGTAGGGTCCCTCAACGAGACCGATCAACTCGAAGGTTCCGTCGTCGAGGCTTCGGGTCTCGCGCGTCAGCGGGGTCTTCGCCGAGATCGCGTGTGCCGCGATCCGCGCGCCACCGACCGGCGTGCCGGTGGCGTCGGTGACGACGCCGGCCAGCCCCATTCCGGGGGGCAGCTCGAAGTCGAAGCGGTTGTCCTCACTGGCCTGGATGCGGACGTTCGGCTTCTCGACCTGGGCGTAGTCGGCTCCGACCGCCCCGAGGTTGTGGATTCCGTCGGCGGCGTTCTCGATGCGGTACTCGCCGGCCGCGTCGGTCCGCACCGTGATGCCCTGCTCGCGACCAGGGGTCGTGCCGAGCTGCATCTGCTGGTTCTGCCCTTCGAGGTAGACCTGGGCGTCGGCGATCGGCGCGCCGGTGCGCTGGTCGGTGACACGGCCGGTGATCAGGATGCCGCGCGGCATGGTGATGCGGCCAGCGTCCCACCACTTGCCGGGGAACAGCGTCAGATTGGGACGCGAGGCGTCGGCGTGCACGGTGCCGATCGCGCGGAGTTCGAAGGTCTTGCCCTGCTCGATCTCGCGGAGGCCGAGGCGGAACAGGCCGTTCTGATCCGACACCGTCTGGGCGATCGGCGGCTTCACGATGCCCTGCGATTTCTGGATCATCGCCTCGAAGATGTTCCCGCCCATGCCTTCGAGCAGGAACACCTCCGCGTCGGCGATCGGCGCGCCGCGGTCGTCGACGAGCTGGCCGGTGATGCCCTGCTCGTAGTCCGCGCCGTCCTCGGCTCGGACCTCGGCACGCAGCGGCTGTCGTTGTGCGCCGGCCGGCGAGTTGCCGCGGCTGCCGGCTTCGGCGGTGCGCGCCTGGATCGAGTCCGAAGCGGGCTCGTCCTGGATGGCGGGCGCCTGGACACGCGGCTGCTGGCCAGGCGCGTCGCTCGTGCCGTCGGCGAACAGGAAGAACCAAGCACCGAAAGCCGCAGCGGCGATCAGGACGAGGGACAGGATGATCTTGGAGCCGGCGTTCATCGGAGGACCTCTGTGGGAAGGGGCATCGCGGTCCCATGGGGAAGTCGGCCGTCCCCGTGGGTGAACCTGAAGCCCGAGTCTTCCTCGGTGTCGGTCTGGGACGGGCCCCGGACCGCGGATCCTGCACGAATTCCGGGGATCGACCCCGCGGACCGCGGCCGGCGAAGCGGGCTGCGGGGATCCGGGCGGGGACTCAGTCGGCCCGCAGTCCGTAGAAGTCCTGGTTCCGGACCGGGGGATCGAGTTCGCTGCGCAGCAGCAGGGTGCGCGCTGCCCAGATCTCCTTGAACACGCGGTAGGCGAGCGCGGTGCGGTCGAGGTAGTCGACTCCGTCGGAGCCGCCGGTGCCGACGCGGCGCCCGATGACCCGCTCGACCATCCGCGCGTGCCGCTGGCGGAACACGACCATCGCCTGCTCGGCCTGGATCAGGGCGTCGAGGATCTCGCCGGGCCAGCTCAGCAGTGGCAGCTCGCGGTTGCTCTCGATGAACAGGATCGCGGCGCGGAGCCGGCGGGTGGCGGGGCGGGCCTCGGGATCCTCGAGGTCCTCGGCCCGCAGGTAGCGCGCCGCGGACTCGAGCTCGTTCTCGTAGCGCTGTTCGAGCCGGTCGACGTCGGCCTCGGTCAGGGCCTGGTGGCGCAGCACCGCGGCGATGCGCTGTCGCTGGCCCTCGCGTTGCCGGGCCAGGAAGGTCGTCACGAAACCGTCGACCACCTGGTCGTCGTCCGACGAGCCGGGCGTGGACCCGTCGATCGGGGCGCGGGCCAGCCAGCCGTAGATCGCGTCCTTCAGGCTCGGGGTATCCTGGAGACGGCGCTGCACGCGGTGCAAGGCGGCGCTCTCCGAGCCGTCGGCCTCGTGCAGCGCGATGAGGTAGCTGTTCTCCTTGCCGAACGGGATCCGCTCGGCGGCGTCCAGCCCGAGCAGGATCTCGATCTCGCGCATCTGCGCCGACTGGAAGCCGCTCGCCGGCGACAGCTTGTCGCGGAACTCCAGGTAGCTCCGCGTGCGCATGGTCTCCATCAGGCGGAAGTGGTCCGCCATCATCTCGAAGATCAGCGCGACCCGGCGCAGTCCGGCACACACTGCCGAGAGCGCGGTCTCCGGCACGTGCTCGCGGCCGAACAGGTCGCGGGCGCTGACCAGTTCGCGCAGCACGAGCTTCATCCACAGCTCGTCGATCTGATGGATGACGATGAAGCGGACCTCGTCATCGCCGAGCGCGGATTCGTCGCGCTCCAGTCCGCCCTGCAGTGCCAGCAGGTCCTCGGTCCGCACGTAGTCCCAGTAGCTCGCCGGGCCGCCGCCGGCGCGCGGTGCCTCGTGGATGGTGTCGCTCACCGGTCGCGGTTCAGGTCGGGGTTCGGCGGGAGGGGGTTGGTGTTCTGCGGCGTGGTCGGCGACGAAGTGATCTGGAACGGCAGCTCCAGCTGCGCCTGGCCGGCGTGGATCGTGAAGTCGGTCTGGGTCTGCTTGAAGTCCAGGACCGTGGTGAAGAAGTGCTGCGGGCCGGCCTGGCGACCGGCCTGCGCGGTGTACACGCCGGGCGGCAGGCGGTTCGGGACCACCCATTCGCCCTGGTCGTTGGTGATCGCGGTGGCGCTGAACGGCGTGGCCGGCGGGTTGTCGGGGTCGGCCTTGGTGGCGACGTTGACCTTCACCTGCGCGGTGGGGATGCCGTCGACGCGGACCGTGCCGAACAGCAGCGTGCCGCGCTGCATGCGGATCACGCCGCCGTCGGTGACCTGACCGTCGAGGACCTCGTAGTCCTTCTCGTAGAGCTTGAAGTGCTCGGGGTGGTCGAACTGCAGCTGGTACATCGCCGGGTAGAGCCGTTCGAGTTCGAAGCGACCATCGGCGCCGGTCTTGGCATGGGCCCGCGAGACCTCGAACGGGATCAACACCCGGAACATCTCGGCCAGGGCGTTGTCCTGGTACGTATTGGGCAGCGTCGACACGGTCACGCCGCCGAGTGGCTGGCCATTCTCGTCGACGACCTGGCCGGCGATGCGGCCGCCATCGGAGAGGGTCACGGTCAACGTGACCGGCTCGTTCGAACCGGCGACGACGTCGAACGGCTCGGAGTAGTTCTTGGCGTAGCGGCCGTGGTCGATCTCGAGCTTGTACTGGTTCGGAGCGCTCGGGTTCAGGCCGGAGAGTTCGTAGTAGCCCTGTGGGTCCAGGTCGCGTGGCCGCACCAGGATGGTCTTGAACGACGGGATGTTGCCGACCGACTCCTGGGTCGGGATCCAGTTCTTCAACGTGAGGTTGAACTGGTTGATCTCGCGGCCGTTGGCGGCGACGACCCGGACCCGGACGCGGCCCTGGGTCTCCATCACGATCTGGGTGTCGAGGGTGCCGGCCTGAACCGCCGGTTCCTTGGCGGCCACATAGCCCTGGGCGGTGACATTCAGCTGGTAGGGGCCTTCCACCAGGCCGATCAGCTCGAACGTGCCGTCGCCGAGACTCCGGGTCTCACGTGACAGAGGCGTCTTGGCCGAGATCGCGTGGGCGGCGATGCGTGCGCCGCCGACCGGGATCCCGGCGGAGTCGGTGACGACTCCCGCGATCGCCATGCCCGGAGGCAGCTCGAAGTCGAAAGCGTTCTCCTGATTGCCCTGGATGTTGACGTTCGGCTTCTCGACCTGCGCGTAGTCGACGCCGACCGCGCCGATCGTGTGCACGCCGGCGCTGGCGTTCTCGATCCGGTATTGGCCCGCAGCGTCCGTGCGCACGGTGATGCCCTGTTCGCGACCGGGCGTGTTGCCGAGCAGCATCTGCTGACTCTGCCCGTTGAGGAACACCTGTGCGTCGGCGATCGGTGCGCCGTTGCGCTGGTCGGTGACTCGGCCGGTGACCAGGATGCCGCGCGGCATGGTCACGCGGCCGGCGTCCCACCACTTGCCGGGGAACAGGGTCAGGTTGGGGCGCGAGGCATCGGCGTGCAGGGTGCCGATCGCGCGGAGTTCGAAGGTCTTGCCCTGCTCGACTTCGCGGACACCGAGCCGGAACAGCCCGTTGCCGTCGGACACGGTCTGCGCCAGTGGTGGCTTCACCACGCCCTCCTGGCGCTCGATCATCGCCGCGAAGATGTTCGCGCCGACCCCTTCGAACAGATAGACCTCGGCGTCGGGCACCGGTGCGCCGTTCTCGTCGACGAGCTGGCCGGTGATGCCCTGATCGAACGACGTGCCGTCGTCACCACGGACCTCGGCCCGCAGGGGCTGGCGATCGTCGGGGCGCGTGGCGGCGCGCGTCGAGGGCTCGGTGGCGATGCGCGTCACCACCTCCGGATCACCCTGGTCCTCGGCCGTCGTTCCCGGTCGCGGGGGCGCGTTCGGTCCCGGGGAGTCGGAGTCGGCGAACAGGAAGAAATAGGCACCGGTCGCCGCCACGGCGAGCAGTGCGAGGACCAATAGGATCTTCGATCCGGAGTTCATCAGGGTTGCTCGATGCTGAGGAAGGAATGCGTCGTGACGGGGCGAGCCGTCACCCGTCGGTGATCTCATGCGTCTTGGATCTCGATATGGACCTCGTGTTCGCGCTGGCCGGTCTGCACGTCGAAGTCGGTCTGGGTGCGCTGCTGGTCGAGGACCTGCAGGAGCGGAGCCTCCAGGGTGAGGCGAGCCGCGCGGGCCGTATAGCGACCGGGCGGCAGTCGTTCGGCCAGGACGAAGCGCCCGCGGTCGTCGGTGACTGCCGAGGCGAGGATCGGAGTTCGGGTCGGATCCTTGGGGTCCGGGAACGAAGTCACACTGACCTTCACCTGCGCGGCGGGCGAGCCGTTCACCAGGACGCTGCCGCTCAGCCGCGTGCCGCGGTCCAGGCGCAGATCGTCGAGGGTTCGGTCCTCACCCTCTGCAAGGGAGATCCCGGCCACCGTGGCGCTGGTGTGTTCCTGGTGGCTGAGGCTGAGGCGGTACTCTGCCGGTGCGAGGTGGTTCAGGCGGAAGCGCCCCTCGGCATCGGTGCGGGTCTCCGCGCGCGTCGCTCGGAAGGTCATCAGGTCGGCGAACTGAGCGGTGAACGCGTTGTCGGCCAGCTCGGCGGGAGTCGACGCGACCCGAACCCCGGCCAGCGGCAAACCGTCGGCCGAGAACACCCGGCCGCCGAGATGCGCGCCGCGGAGCATCCGTGCTTCGACCGGCGCGGGCATGGCGCGTTCGGCGACTTCGAACGGTTCGGTGAAGGTCTTGGCGTGCTCGGCAGCCAGCAACTGGAAGGCGTAGACACCTGGGTCGACGCCGCGGTAGTGGAACACGCCGTTCTCGTCGAGGTCGCGCTCGCGGACCCGTTCCAGGCGCGCATCGGGGACGTTGCCGTAGCTCTCGTCGGCGGGGTGGTAGCGCTTGAGGACCACGTCGAACAGCGGCAGGGGTTGGCCGTCGGCATCGAGCACCCGCAGGGGCACCGCGGCGCGCTCACCCAACTCGAACAGCAGATCGTCGGTGCCGGCGGCGATCGGCTGGCGACGTTCGGCGACGAAGCCGTCGGCGGCGACCTGGATCTGATAGGGCCCGGCACGGAGGCCGAGGATCTCGAACCGGCCGTCCGTCGCGCTGCGTGCCGCCACGCGGATCGGGTTGCGGGAGCTCATCGACAGCGCCTCGACCTCGGCGCGGGCGATCCCCTGCCCGCGAAGGTCGACGATCCGACCGGCGATCGACTCGCCTTTGGAGAGTTCGAGGTCGACCCGATTGGTTCCGGCGGGGTCGATCTGCACTGCCTGGCGCTCCGCCAGCGCGAAGCCGGCGGCGACTGCCCGCACCGTGACGATGCCGGCCGGCACATTGGGAATCCGGTAGCCGCCCGCGGCATCTGTGCGGGTCTCCAGCCCGCTGTCGTCGGCGGCGTCCGGGTTCAATGCGGTCGTGGCGCGGCTGGGCAACACCGTGACCACCGCGTCGGGGATCGGGAACCCCGGGCGGCCTTCGACCGTGACGCGGCCCTGCAGTGCGACGCCCGGTTCCAGCGCGAGGTCGCCGAGTTCGGACCACACCGCGGATTCCAGCTTCAGGCCGCCCACCCGGCGCTCCGCGAATTGGTGGTGGCGGATACGGAGTTCGTAGTCGGGGGCCAGCACATCGCGAACACCGACCTCGAAGCGGCCATCGCGACCGGTCTCCACCGCGTCCACCGGTGGCACCACGACATTGCGTTGGTGCCGCAGGGCGGCGGTCAGGAGACTGTCACCCGGTCCCTCCCGCAGCTCCACCACGGCTCCCTCCAGTGGGGTTCCGCCGGCGCCCACCACCCGACCCCGCAGGCCCTGCTCGCGTGGTCTGTCTCGCCCCCTGGTGGGATCATCGGCGACGACCAACCGCTCGGGGGGCGAGCCCTGCTCGGTCGAACCCGTCGCGTTGCCGGCGACGGAGTGCCCCTCGCTGGCGGCCGGGTCGTCACTGACCGGCGACTCCGTCGGGGGTTCGGAACCGGGACGATCGCCGCCACTGGTGAACATCAGCGCGGCGGCTATTCCGACCACCAGCACCACCAGCAGGAGGGCGAGGGATCGGCCCGAGGGCTTCATCGAGGCAAGGTTCATCGCGGGGCACCTTCGCGGCTCGCGGGGTCGTCGGCGGACGATCCGCTGGACTCGACCGGAGTCGTGGCGGCGAAGTCTAGATCTCGGGGCGTGACCCGCTGGGACTGAACCTCGACGCCCTCGAATCGCTGCGTACGTCGCGGTCCGATCGAGGGTTCGTCGAGGCGGTAGCCGCCGATGGATCGGATCCCGCCCGAGGCGCTCCCGGTCGGGCTACCGCGCGGGCGGAGCGCTCGCGGCTCGATCGAGCTGCCGGCGCTCGCGGCCCAGATGTCGTAGGCGCCGGGCGCGAGCCCGGTGAGGATGTAGTGGCCGTTGGCGTCGGTGCGCGTGCGGGCGCCCTCGCGGAGCGGCCTGGGCGACCCGTCTCCGGTGCCCGACGGCGTCTGATCCGGACGGGGCGCGGGTTCGGCGATCACCACCGCGCCGACCATCGACCGCCCGTCCTGGTCGCGACACGTACCCTCGATGCGGCCCGCACGGGCTACGACGAGGTCGCCGAGATCCAGGCCGGAGCGCCGTGCCGTCGCTGCCGCGGGGCCGACGAGGATCGGCGAGATCCACGGTGCGCAGTCTTCGGCCAGAACCCGCAGGCGGAAGCGCTCGCCGACTCCCACCGGAAGCACGGCATCGAACGAGCCGTCCTGCTGGACCCTGGTGCTCCATCGGGCCGCCGGGGCGCGCGGCTGTGCACCGCGGCCGAGAGCCGTCGCGAGGATCGACAACGCCGTGCCATCGAAGGACGCGGGAACGGTCTGGAGGACTGCGTGGGCCATGGCGGAACCGGCGGCATCCAGGACGCGGCCGCGTACCCGAACTCCTGGCTGCAGGACGACTTCGAGGACTGGCCCTGGCGCTTCGCTCGGCACCTGGGGGGCGGTCAGGGCGGTGGCGTAGCGCTCGGACGAGACCTGCAGGCGCGTTCTTCCCGGCGATAGCCCGTCGATCGTGAAACGCCCCTCGCCATCCGTGCGGGTCCGCAGTGGCGCGAACTCGCCGGCGCGCACCGGCGTGCCCTCGAGCGGGATCGCGGTCACCGTCGCGTCGCGGATCGGCGCGCCGTCGAGAGCGTCGCGAACCACACCGCGCAGGCTCGAGGCGCGCGGCAGGCGCAACTCCACGGGGGCCTCGCGCGGGACTTCGACGGTGCGCGGTTCGCTGGCCAGACGCAGATCGTCGTCGAAGGTCCAGGCGCGGAGGGTGCAACTGCCACGCGGCAGTCCGAGCAGGCGGAACGAGCCGTCGCTGGCGGTCCGCTCCGTCCATTCGGCGGGGGAATCCACGGCCGGTACGCCGAGGACCAGGACTCCGGGGACCGGCCGGCCCTCGGCGTCGACCACCCGACCGCGGAGCAGCTCGCCGGTCGACAGCCGCACCTCGTGGACCTGGTCGGGGGAGTCGGTGGCGCTGTCTCGGATCACCCGCATCTCGGTCGTGCCGCGACCGGTGGCTTCGACGCGCAAGCGATACTCGCCGTCCGGGACTCCGTAGATCGCGGCCCGTCCCATCTGGTCGGTGGTCGCGGTCCGGACCAGAGCGCGCCGGCCGAAGCTACCGAGGAACGGATCGAGCAGGGCCGGCTCCAGTGTGAGTCGGGCGTCCGCTACCGGAACTCCTTCGGCGGCGCCGAATACCCGGACGCGCAGCCCCGACTCGGACCGGAGCGCGAGTTCGCCGAGGTCGATCGTGCCGCTGCTTCCGGTGGGCAGGTGCAGCGAGGCCAGCCAGGCCGGAAACTGCGGGTGTCGGATGGTCAGGGTGAAGCGGCCGGTCGGCACCGCCGAGAACTCGAAGTTGCCCTCCACGCCGCTGCGGGCGCTGCGGCCGCCGTCGTCGTGCGGCTCGATGCCGAGTCCAGGCATGCCCGCGCGCCGCTCCAGGCCGACCGAACACGCCGAGATGCCGACCCCGAGGCCATCGACCACCCGACCGTGGAGGTGGACGACGCGCGGTGTGGGGGCGATCCGCGCGGCGTCGGTCCCCGGCGATGGCGGGGGGAGCGGGGAGCGGTCGGCCGCTGCCGGATCGGCGCGACGGCCCGCCGGGGTGGGGAACTCTTCGGCGCGCTCCGTCGTGCCGGCGTTCGAATCCGCCCATTCTGCCGCCGGGCCACGGGGGTGCAGATCGACGAACTCCACGCCTTCCCAGTCGAGCAGGAACAGCGCGGCGACGACTACGGCGAAGGCGGCGAACGCGAGGGGGCGGAGCGCTTTGGACTTCACGTGCGGGTTCGTCGGTCGGGGAGTTCCTCGTCGAGGAGCTTCTCCAGGTCGTAGCGGCAGGTGCCGCAGCCGGTGCTGGCGCCAGTGGCCTCCGCGAGCCGTTCGACCGAGTCGGCGCCGGCGCGGATCGCGCGACGGATGGTCAGCTCGTCGACGTCGCGACAGTAGCAGATACGCTGCGAAGGCGGATCGGGGTCGGTCGGATCACGAGGGAGGTTCACGGGAAGGGGGCCGGAAGGCCCTCGGCCTCCGGAAACGTAGGCAGCGCAGGCTACACCGGTCGCCATCGTGGCGCGTGCTTCTCCCCGGAGCGGGGCCTCCTTATCCTGCTCGCCCCCTCGACCCCTGCTTGCGAGCACCCACCGTGAACGATCTCGAGATCGCGCGTCAGATCGCGCTTCGCCCGCTCCCCGAAGTCGCCCGCATCCTCGGTCTCGGCGACGCCGACCTCGAGCCCTACCGCCGCACGATGGCCAAGGTGCGGCTCGACATCATCGACCGCGAGCCGATCCGCCCGCGCGCCCGCTACGTGGTGGTCACCGCGATCACCCCGACACCGCTCGGCGAGGGCAAGACGGTGCACACCGTCGGCATCTCGCTGGCCCTCAACCGGATCGGCAAGCGCGCGGTCTGCACGATCCGCCAGCCGTCGATGGGGCCGGTGTTCGGCATCAAGGGCGGCGCGGCCGGCGGTGGCTGGTCGCAGGTGGTTCCGCCGGAGGACATCAACCTGCACCTCACCGGTGACTTCCACGCGGTCACCGCGGCGCACAACCTGCTCGCGGCGTTCGTCGACGCGTCGCTGCACTTCGACAACCCGCACGATCTCGATCCGGCGCAGGTCACCTGGCGGCGGGTGCTGGACGTCAACGACCGCGCGCTGCGCGACGTCGAGGTGGCGCGCGGCGGCAAGGCCAACGGCACGCCGCGCGAGACCGGCTTCGACATCACCTCCTCCAGCGAGATCATGGCGGTGCTCGGCCTCGCCACCGACCTGCACGACCTGCGCGCGCGCCTCGGCCGGATGGTGGTCGGCTACGCCCGCTCCGGCAAGCCGGTGACCGCCGAGGACATCGGCTGTGCCGGTTCGATGGCGGCGCTGTTGCGCCACGCGATCGAGCCGACGCTGATGCAGACCACCGAGGGCACCCCGGCGCTGATCCACACCGGCCCCTTCGCCAACATCGCCCACGGCAACTCGTCGATCGTCGCCGACCAGGTGGCGATGCGCGGCGCCGACTTCGTGGTGACCGAGGCCGGCTTCGGTGCCGACATGGGCGCCGAGAAGTTCTTCAACATCAAGTGCCGCGCGTCGGGTCTCAAGCCGCACGCCGCGCTGTTGGTCGCCACCGTCCGCGCGCTCAAGGCCCACTCCGGCAAGTTCGACATCGTCGCCGGCAAGCCGCTGCCGAAGGAACTCGGCCAGGAAGACCTCGACGCGGTCCGCCAGGGCGCCGCCAACCTGGTCAAGCAGATCGAGAACGTGCGCCTGCACGGCGTGCCGGTGGTGGTCGCAGTCAACCGCTTCCCGACCGACTCCGAGGCCGAACTCGAGCTGGTCCGGTCGATCGCCAAGGAGGCCGGCGCCTTCGACGCGCACGTCAGCACGCTGTTCAGCGACGGCGGCAAGGGCGGCGAAGCCCTGGCCGAAGCGCTGGTGAAGGCCGCCGACGAAGGCGAGACCTTCCGCTTCCTCTATCCCGAGGACGCCAGCCTCAAGCAGAAGATCGAGACCCTGGCCACCAAGGTCTACGGCGCCGCCGGCGTGGAGTACTCCGAGGTCGCCGAGCGCAAGCTCGCCCAGTACGAGGAGCTCGGCTATGGCCGCATGCCGATCTGCATGGCGAAGACCCAGTACTCGCTGAGCCACGACGCGACCCTCCGCGGCCGGCCCGAGGGCTTCACCTTCCCGATCAAGGACGTGCGCGTGGCCGTGGGCGCGGGCTTCGTGTATCCGCTGGCGGGTTCGATCATGACGATGCCGGGGCTGGGCCGGAATCCGAACGGGCTGCACATCGATCTGGACCGGAGCGGGCAGGTGCAGGGGTTGATGTGAGGCGCGTCGCGCGCCGGGCCGGTTGAGTCACGGCTGGTGACTCCTGGGCCTCGCCGGTTCCGCCGGCGTCCAGCATCCGGCACGATGCCCCGATGCATCGCCTGCCGACGGCCCTGTTCCTGTCCGCGAGTCTGCTGCCGGCGCAGCAGTCCGCGGACGCGAGCCGCCCCGCATTCGAGCTGCCCGCGACCCGCGAGTGGTTCGAGTCGCAGCCAGACGTGCCGGGGCCGCTGCGCGTGCTGGTGGCAATCCGCGGCGATGCCGAGCCGATCGTGCTGACTCGGGGTGCGGTCGACGCCGCGGGGACCGTGCGGCCTGATGAACGGACCTGGCTGCCGCTCGGCGGTCTGTCTCCGCTCGCGCTGCACGAACTGGTGGAGTTCGAGATCGAAGGCGGGCTCGATCTCGACACCAGCCTGCGCGCCTGGGCGCCGCGCTTCGCGGTGCAGGTCGACGAGGGGCTGCAGTCGGTCAGCGTGCGGGCGTTGCTCGAAGGCGAGTCGAAGGCCGCGACCTTCCAGCGTTGGCTCGCGGCCGGGGAGGCCCCGCGACCGGCGGGCGAGCTGCTGGCGGAGCACGTGTTCCCGCGGGCGAACGGCGCCACCTGGGACAGCCTCGACAGCGAGGACCTGCTGCTGCAGGGTGCGCTCGAGGAGCGGCGCGGCGCGGCTTGGGACGCGCTGGTCCGCGACACAGTGTCGCGGCGCTGGGGTGATGCCGAGCTGTGGCCGGTGCGTCCGGCGAACGCAGTGCCGCTGGCTGCTTGGCTCGATGGGCAGGCATACGCTTCGTGGCTCGATGGCGAAGTCGCGTCGGCAACCAGTCTGCACGTGCGACTCGACTCCATGCCGAGCGTCCTGCGCGCCGTGCTGCGACCGCATGGCGTGAGGGCGCGTTGGGGCGACCACGAGCGCGGCGACGAGGTGCACGGCCGGTCCTGGTGGTCGGTCGACGGCCGGATGGATGTCCGGATGGTCTGCTACGACCGTGGCCTCGACGTCGCGGTGTTCCTGCTCGCCGCCGGAGAGGTCGAGGGCTACGTCGGCAACTGGACCAATCAGGCCGTGCGGCGCCTCGACCACGACCTCGGCGTGGAGGTCGTCGAGTCTGGGGAGTGGAACTCGGCGGTGGGGGCCGGCGGCCGCTTCGGTGGCCGCGGCGGCTTCCCCGAGCCGCCGGAACTCGCGCGTTCGTTGCTGGGCACCTGGACTGCGGAGCTGCCGCAGGTCGGCGATCGGCCGGCGCCGCGGATCGAGTTGCTGGTACCCAGCACCGATCCCGAAGCAGCGCGGCTGTGGTTCGACGGGCGACCGCTCGCGGTCACGAGTTGGGGACGCGGCGAACGGGTCTCGCTCCGCGGCCTGGCCCCCGGCAAGGACACGCTGGAGTTCGATCTCACGCCGACGGAGGGCGGCCTGGACGGCGTGTTGATGGTCACGACCATGGACCTGAGTCGGATCCCCTGGCGGATCCGCTTCGAGCCAGCGGCCGAGGAGCGGAGCTGGCCGACCTGGCTGCCGCGAGTGGTGTACGAGACCGGCCTGCCGGCCAAGGTGTCGGCATTGCACCGCGCGACGCGGCGCGGCGGCGGAGTGTTCGCGGTGAGCAACTCCCAGGGCATGCGTTGGACCGGGACCTACGGCCACGCCGACGCCGCGGGCCGCCTGCCGATGCGCGACGATCAGCTGATCCCGCTCGGCAGTCTGTCGCGGACCATCTCGGCGCTCGCCGCGATGGAGGTGCTGTACGACCCCGAGGTCGCGATCGGTCCCGCCACGCGGCTCGAGGACGCCTGGGGCGATGCCGCGCCCGAGCTGCCGAAGGCCGTGCGCGGCCTCACCCTCGACAACCTGCTGCACAACGAGACGCTGGCCGAGTTCGAGCTGCGCGTCGAGCCCGGCGGGCAGGATCTGGACCTGCCGCGCCTGCTCGAGGACTTCGCGCTGCGCCGCCCGGGTTGGGTCAGCGGCTCGCCCCACGACGACCTGTCGGTCGGCCTCCTCTGCGAAGCGATCGTCCGCGCCAACGGCTACCGGAGTTGGAGCCGTCACATCGCCCAGGGCTACGGCCGCGAGACCTTCTACACGGTCCTCGGCGCGGAGAGCGCCGGCCCCGACGCCACCGACCTGCAGCGCCTCGGCCCCGACGGCCGCCCGCGCCCGTGGACGACCGGTGCGTTGCCCGGCATCGCCGACCTCTGGGGCCAGCCGCTCGACGCCCTGCGCCTCGGCGAGATCGCGCTCTACCAACTGGGGGCGAGCGACGACTTCGCGGTCACCCTCGACCTGCTGCGCGGCGCAGAGATCGACGACGGCGCCGGCCGCGGCTTCGACGGCGTGCTCTGGGAGGATCGGCGCGAGGGCGAGGTGCGGCGACTGACCGTGTGGCCCGCGCTGGATCTGGTGGTTTTCGGCTTCGCCAACCAGGGGGACGGCGCGGACCTGCGCGCGATGGAGCAGCAGGTCCTCGATGGCTACGAGGCGGGTGGCGCGGCCAACTCGCGCCGCCTCATCGACTCACGCGGCGACTTCGACGCGTCGGGCATCTACGCCGTCGAACTCGACACCGTGCTCGGTCCACTGCAGTGGGGACTCGAGATCGAACTCGAAGAGCACCAACTCGGCGAGGTGATCACCTTCTCGAACAACACCTTCGTGAACCTCGTCGACGGCGAGGAGCGGGAGTTCCGGTTGCAGTATGAGGACGAGGACCGGTTGGTGGGAACCGTCGCGTTGGACGATGGCGCGGAGCTGGCCTTCGCGCTCGAGACCGCGTGGCTCGGCCCGAACCTGTCGGGCATCGCGATCGTGCGGCGGGGGGATGGGGCGCGGGTGCCTTATCGGGTGACGTTGCGGCCCAAATCGGAGTGAGCGGCGGCGTTCGCCGGCCACCGGATGGGCTGGCCTGCGGGGGTGTGCTGCGCCCGCGCCGAGCGGTGCTGTGTGCACCTGATGCTCCCCTCGCGACGGGACTTCGCGACTCGCGGCAGCGGTTCGGCTACGCTCCGCAGCCACTGAGAGAGTCCTCGTGGCCGATCCATCGAACCGTCCGCTCGTCTTCCTGTCCCACGCGCACGCGGATCGGGCGTTCCTCGACGCGGAGGTCATGCCCTTCCTCCGTGCGCAGGAGCTGAACGACGAGCTGAAGCTGTGGGACGACCAGCTCATCGGCGTCGGCGACAACTGGTACGCCGAGATCGCCGACCGGCTCGATGAAGCGGCGGTCGCGATCCTCCTGGTCACGCCCCAGTTCCTCGCCTCGGCATTCTGCAAGCGCGAGGAGATTCCGGTGCTCCTCCAGCGCGCGCGACGCGGCGAGCTGCGCGTGTTGCCGCTCTACGCCGAGCCGAGCCTGTGGCAGACCGAGCCGTGGCTCGCACGGGTGCGGATGTGGCCGAACCCGGACAAGGCGCTCAGCGAACATCGCAGGCCGCAGCGTCAGCGCCTCATGGCCGAGTTCACGCAGCGCGTGCTCGAGGCGGTCCGGTCGCCGGCGCAGCCCGAGGACTGCGAGCGGCGGTTCGACGCGCCGCACCCGCGCTACGACCTGCACCGTCTGCCGAAGACGGGATCGCTGCTGTTCGGCCGGCGCGAGGAGATCCGGCAGCTCGACGCGGCGTGGGATGGTGGGAAGACGCAAGTGGTCGCGTTCACCGCGGGCGGCGGCGTTGGCAAGTCGACTCTCGTGCGCGTCTGGGCCGAGATGCTGGCCGAGGACGAGTGGCGCGGTGCGCAGCGCGCGTATGCGTGGTCGTTCTACAGCCAGGGCACGGGCCGGCTGACCGACTCGGAGACGTTCTTCAACGACGTGCTCACGTGGTTTGGAGCGAAGGACTGGGGAGGCCGCTCGCTGTGGGATCGGGCCGACGCGCTGGTGGAGTGCCTGCAGAGGGAACGCACGCTACTGCTGCTCGACGGGGTCGAGCCGATGCAGTCTGGCGAGGAGGTCGACCGCGGGAGTCTGCGCGACCCGGGCCTGCGGACGCTGCTGGAGGAGCTGGCGCGTCGGGGCCACCCGGGTCTCTGCGTGGTGACAACCCGCGAGCGCCTCGCGGACCTCGCGGATGCCGAAGAGCCGGCAGTCCTGCACTACGACCTTGATCGGGTTTCAAGCCTCTCCGGCCGCGCGCTGCTGCGGGTCGACCGAGTGCGGGGCGAAGATGCCGAATTGGAAGCGGCTGTTGAGGACCTGTACGGCCAGGCACTCGCTGTGTCGCTACTCGGCAACCTGTTGCGAGATGGTGGAGGAACGCCGCACGTATCGGGGGCGAAGGCCTTGCCCGCGCTGAGGTACTCCTTGGAGGAAGGCGGCCACCCACGCCGGGTGCTGGACGCGTGGGAGCAGCGCCTCGGCGAAGGGCCGGAGCTCGAGCTGCTGCACCTGGTTGGACTGTTCGATCGACCCGCCGACCCCGCGGCGCTGCGCGCTGTGGTCGAGGGGGAGGAACAGCGCGGGCTCAACAAGCACCTACGCACGGCAGACTTCGACAGCGTCGTTGCACGGTTGCGAGATGCCGGGCTCCTCGCGCGAGCGAGTTCGCACGACGACGCAGTCGACACGCATCCGATCGTGCGGGAGCACTTCGGCGCGCGACTGTACGAGCGGCACCCGAAGAGCTGGGTCGAAGGCCACCGTCGGCTCTACGAGCACCTCGTATCCTCGACCGAGGAGCGGCCCGACACCCTCGCCGAGATGCAGCCGCTGTTCTCGGCGGTGGCGCACGGCTGCGCGGCGGGGCTCCGGGCGCAGGTATTCGATGACGTCTACCATCACCGCCTGGTGCGTGGGGGCGAGGACTACCTCGTGAAGAGACTGGGGGCCTTTGCTGCGGACTTGAGCTGCCTGTCGCTCTTTTTCGACGAGCGATGGAGTCTTCCCTGGTCGGGGTTCAGTGCCGCGGACCAGAGCTGGGCTCTGTCCACCGCGAGCTATCTTCTGCAAGGGCTGGGGCGCCTGCGAGAGGCGCTTGAACCCGTGCGAAACGCGCTCGTCGCAGCGGGTGCGGCGGAGGACCCAAAGAACGCTGGAATCAGGGCAGGCCGCCTTAGCGATATCCTCCTCGCGCTCGGAGACCTGTCGCAAGCGGAGGCTGTTGCGCGCGAGGCCGTCGAACTCGCGAACACGAGCCGGGACGGGACTGTGCGAATGCTCATGCTCACGACCCATGCGTACGCTCTGCACCATATTGGCCACGATGCAAGGGCCCGGAGTCTGTTCATTGAGGCTGAGCGCATACAGGCCGAAGTGCATACTGAATATCCTTTGCTCTATTCCCTCCAGGGTTATCGATATTGTGACCTGCTTCTCGCCGTCGGTGATGCGAGTTCTGCACTTCAGCGCGCGACACAGACGCTTGAGTGGGCGACGGTGAGAGGGATGTCCCCGTTGTCGATCGCGCTCGACCACCTCACCCTCGGTCGAGCGCATTTGCAGGTGTTTCCCCCGGACTTCGCCGCTGCGGAGTCATGCTTCCGCGCTGCAGTGGATGGGCTGCGCGCCGCCGGTGCGGCTGATCATATCCCCCGTGGTTTCCTCGCCCGCGCCGCTTTCCACCGCCTCCGCGACGACCTCCCCTTCGCGCACCGAGACCTCGACGCCGCGCAGACCATCATCCTCCGCAGCGGCCTGCGCCTGTTCGAGGCAGACCTTGCCCTTGAGCGCACGCGGTGCCGCCTTGCCCAGCACGATCGGGATGCCGCTGGAGCGACCCTTCAGCGCGCCCGCGAACTCATCGAAGCGATGAACTACGGCCGCCGCCGTCCCGAACTCGTCAGGCTCGAAGAGGAGCTCGCTCGATGAGTGACGACAATTTGGTGTTCGTCTCCTACTCGCAGCGGAACATGGCATTTCTCGTGGACCATCTGCTGCCCTATCTGAAGCAGATGGTGCGCCACGAGCAAATCGAGCTCTGGCATGACCAGCTCATCGGCGTCGGCGACAACTGGTATGCCGAGATCGCCGACCGTCTCGAGCACGCGAAGGTGGCGATCCTCCTGGTGACGCAGGACTTTCTCGCGTCGGACTTCTGCCAGCTCGAGGAGATTCCGGTGCTGCTCCAGCGCGCACGCCGGGGGAAACTGAGGGTCCTGCCTCTGTTCGTCGAGCCGTGCGATTGGGAGAACGAGCCGTGGCTGTCGCGGATGAAGATGTGGCCCGACCCGAAGAAGGCGTGGCTCGAGCACAAGGAGGCGGCGGGGAAGAGGGTGTTGAGCGAGTTCGCCAAAGTGGTCCGGAACGTCGTGACCGCGAGCGTCGAACCAGGTGCAGCGGAGCCGCTGTTTGACGCGCCGCATCCGACGCACGACTTGCACCGTCTTCCGAAGACGGGATCGCTGCTGTTCGGCCGGCGCGAGGAGCTCCGGCAGCTCGACGCGGCGTGGGCTGGCGGGGAGACCCAAGTGGTTGCGTTCACCGCGGGCGGCGGCGTTGGAAAGTCGACCCTCGTGCGCGTCTGGGCTGAGATGCTGGCTGAGGACGAGTGGCGCGGTGCGCAGCGCGCCTACGCGTGGTCGTTCTACAGCCAGGGAACGGGCCGGCTGACCGACTCGGAGACGTTCTTCAACGACGTGCTCACGTGGTTCGGGGCGGAGGGCTGGGAAGGTCGCTCGCTGTGGGATCGGGCCGACGCGCTGGTGGAGTGCCTGCAGAGGGAACGCACGCTGCTTCTGCTCGATGGAGTGGAGCCGATGCAGTCTGGCGAGGAGGTCGACCGCGGCAGTCTGCGCGACCCGGGGCTGCGGACGCTGCTGGAGGAGCTGGCGCGCCAAGGCCACGCGGGCCTGTGCGTGGTGACGACCCGTGAGCGCCTCGTCGACCTCGACGACGCGGAAGAGCCCGCGGTGCTGCACTGTGGCCTGGACCAGGTCTCGCGCCTCGCCGGCCGCGCGCTGCTGCGGGTCGACCGCGTCTGCGGCACCGACGCCGAGTTGGAGGCTGCCGTCGCGGACCTGGGTGGCCATGCGCTCGCCGTGGCGTTGCTAGGGAACCTGCTGCGCCACGGCGGAGGAACGCCGCACGTATCGGGGGCGAAGACCTTGCCTGCGTTGAAGCATCCGGTGAAGGAGGGGGGCCACCCACGCCGCGTACTGGACGCGTGGGCGCAGCGCCTCGGCGAGGGGCCGGAGCTCGAGCTGCTGCACCTGGTTGGGCTGTTCGACCGACCCGCCGACGCCGGCGCGCTACGAGCCGTGGTCGAGGGGGAGGAACAGCGCGGGCTCAACAAGCACCTACGCACGGCAGACTTCGACAGCGTCGTTGCACGGTTGCGAGATGCCGGGCTCCTCGCGCGAGCGAGTTCGCACGACGACGCAGTCGACACGCACCCGATTGTGCGGGAGCACTTCGGCGCGCGACTGTACGAGCGGCACCCGAAGAGCTGGGTCGAAGGCCACCGTCGACTCTACCAGCACCTAGTAACCACGACCGAGGAGCGGCCCGATACTCTCGCCGAGCTGCAGCCACTGTTCGCGGCGGTGGCCCACGGCTGCGCGGCGGGGCTGCACCGGGAGGCGCTCGACTCCGTCTACGACAAGCGCATCGTACGTGGAAAGAGCGATTTCCTGGTGAAGAGGTGGGGAGCGTTCGCGGCGGATCTGTCTTGCCTGTCGCCGTTCTTCACGGAACGCTGGGATCAGGCTAGGCCGGAACTCACCAATGAGGCCCAGAGCTGGATCGTTGGGAACGCGGGCTTCCTGCTACGGGGGCTGGGGCGCCTGCGGGATGCGCTCGGACCGCTGCAGGCGGGGCTCGAAGCAGATGTTTGGGCGAAGGATTGGAAGAATGCTGCGATTGGCGCTGGAAATCTCAGCGAACTCACTTGGCGCTTGGCGAGCTGGCGCAAGCCGAGGCTCGGGCGCGCGAGTCTGTGGGGCACGCGGATGCAAGCCGCGATGGGCATCGGCGGGTGGTTGCGCGGACCACCCACGCCGGCGCGCTGCACCAGCTTGGCCGCGCGGCGGAGGCGCGGTCATTGTTCGCCGAGGCCGAGCAGATGCAGGCGGAGCGGCAGCCCACCTACCCGCTGCTCTACTCACTCCCGGGCTACCTGTGCTGCGACCTGCTCCGCGAGGATGGGCAGGTCGCCGAAGTGCTGCACCGTGCAACACAGACGCTCGAGTGGGCAAGGGAGCAGCGCACGCTTCTCGACATTGCTCTCGACCACCTCAGCCTCGGTCGAGCACACTTGGCCACTACCCCTCCAGACCTCGACGCCGCGGAACCGAATTTGCGCGCCGCCGTGAGCGGACTGCGCACTGGTGGGCCAACGGATCACATCCCGCGCGGCTTCCTCGCACGGGCCGCCTTCCACCGCCTCCGCGATGATCTCCCGCTCGCGCACAAAGACCTCGACGCCGCGCAGACCCTCATCCGCCGCGGCGGCCTGCGCCCGCTCGAAGCAGACCTCGCCCTCGAGCGTGCGCGCTGCTTCCTCGCCCAGGACGACAGGTGTGCTGCACGAGCGAGCCTCAAGCACGCCCGTGAGCTTATCGAAGCGATGAATTACGGGCGCCGCCTTTCCGAACTCGCCAGACTCGAAGAGGAACTCGCCCCGTGATTGCCAATAGGCTCGCGTTCGAATCATCCTCGCGGCTGAGCTTTAGGCGCAGCTCTGCCACCGGGGCGATCTGGGCGCGCAGCGTGATCGACGACAGGTTCGCCATGCTTAGCCGGGGCCGTCCGCATCGGTCCTGCGTCGCCATGGTGTTGCAGGGTGAGCATGTTTGCCGTGCAGCGTGATGGGGGGCTCCGGTCGGCCGCACCCCTCACACATCCCTGAACGTCAGATACTCCAACCGCTCGAACGCCCTCTCCAACCGCGTCACCGCGAACACCAGCGCCACCAACGCCGCCAGCGCATACCCGAACCCATATCCCGCCGTCCCGAGCCCCGCCGCCAGCAAACCACCGAGCAGGTTCAAGCCGAGGAACAGTCCTGCACTGCACAGCGCCTCGCGCCTGCGGTCGAAGTAGAGCAGCACCAGCATCGCGACCAGCAGCAGCACGTGCAGCATCGCGCCGGCGCACAGCGGGCGCAGCACCGCTGCCGCGGCGGGCGGCAGGCCCAAGGCCCACGCCATCTCCGGCGCGAACACCAGGCAGCACAGCGTCACGAAGCCCTGCGTCCGCAACAACCGCCCCGCACCAGCCCGCAGACTCTCCACCATCCGCGCGCGGTGGCGGTGGATCTCGTCGAGCGTCCCGCCCTCCAACACCGCGTCGTAGTAGCCGCGATACGCCTCGTAGAAGCCCGTCTCCAGGTGCACCAGATTGGCCGCCAGCGCGGGCAGCGTCGTGAGATACGCCACGAACGCGCAGGTGTCGTAGAGCGGGTGGTGACGCAGCAGCAGACCCTCACCCAACCCGTCCCCGAACCACAGCACCAGCTTGTCGGCCCAGATGCCCACCGAGTAGGTCGCGCCGATGAGCAGCAGCACGGGGTAACGCTTCAGCGCGCCGAGCACCGCGTAGCTGCGGTTGGGCGATGCGCTGGTGCCGGCGAGGATCTGCCGCGCCAGCAGCACCAGCGTCGCACCCTGGCCGGCTGCGAAGGCCAGGAGCTGCGTCGCAAGCCGCCCATGCGCCCCGGCCACCGTCACCGAAGCGATCGACAGGGCCATGCCGCCGAGGAACGCGGTCATCGCCGCGAAGGGATCGCGGATCACCGTGAGCCACGACAGGGCGACCCATTGCAGGCCCACCGCCACCACCAGCACCACGTAGGCGAAGGTCGCGCCGGAGGGCAGGCCCGAGATGCGCGCGAGGACCAACCCGACCACCACCAACACCGGCGCGCCGAGCTGGCAGGCGGCAGAGAACGACGCGACCACGCGATCGTGCTGGCCGGCATACAAGAGGTCCGCGACGTGGCGGGTGGTCGCGGTCTGCAGGCCGCCGACCAGGATCAGGCTCCATACGAAGCCGGCGGTGACCAGCGCGCGGAACTCCGAGGCATCGTCGCCGAGCAGGCCGACGGCCAGCATCGTCAGCGTGGTGAGGATCCACGGACCGGCGGCGACGAGGCCTGCCGCGGTGAAGATCCTCAGCCCGTTCCACAGGCTCGGTGGCCTGCGGCTCAGGCGCCTCAGTTCGAAGCCGACGCCGGCCATCGCCTTGCCTCCATGCGTGCGGTGGGTGCGGCGCCGAGCTGCTGGTAGGTCGTGCGGTAGGTGTCGAGCATCGCCTGCATGCCGTAGTGGCGCAGGGCGCGTTCGCGCAGGGCGGCACCCATGCGCGCGCGGAGGGCGGGATCGGCGTGCAGGTCGAGCAGGGCCCGGGCTGTGGCGCCCGGCGAGGCGATGGGGGTCAGCACCCCGCCGCTACCGAGTGCGCGGTCGTCCGGCGTGCGGCCGTGCAGCAGTTCTTCACAGGAGCCGACGTCGGTGGTGACCACGGGGATGCCGACCGCGCCGGCCTCGAGGATCACCAGGGGTTGCGCCTCGGAGATGCTCGTCAAGACCAGCACGTCGAGGTCGGCGAACTCCACGCGCAGGTCGCGGCGGCCCTCGAAGCGCAGCCGCTCACCGAGGCCGAGCGCCTGGGCCAGCTCCTGGCACTGCCGCGCGTAGTCGGGGTCCTCGTCGGTCGGGCCCATGATCCGGAACACCGCGTCGGGCACCTGGTCGACCACCAGCCTGGCCGCGGTCACCAGCGTGCGCACGTCCTTGATCGGCGTGACGCGGCCGGCGAAGCCCACGGTGAACGGCGCATCGGCGGGCCGCTCCTCGGCGCGGCGGCGCGCGGCTTCGGCGAAGGGCTCGAGCGACACGCCGTTGGGCACGATGCGCAGCTTCTCGGCGGCGGCGCCGTCGCGGATCTGGTCGAGGCGGTTCTGTTCGTACAGGGTGTAGATGCGCGCGGCGTGGCGGTAGCAGATCCGACTCAGGGTGCGGAAGTGGCGGTCCCAGGTGTGGCGGAAGTGCGGCGGCCGGGTCTCGGGCAGCACGTCGTCGGTGGAGCTGGTGTCCTTGATCCACTCCGCGGCGTGGACCTCGATGCGCCGCTCCTTGGCGTAGATGCCGTGCTCGGTGAGCAGCAGCGGGCGGCCGGTCTCCAGCGCGGCGCGCGCGCCGAGCACGCCCGCGTAGCCGGTGCAGCAGGTGTGGTAGCAGGCGGCGTCCGGCAGCTCGGTGGCGAGCACCCGCAGCAAGGGCGCCATCAGGAAACGCCAGGTCCAGACGTGGTCGAGGAACGGCTGGTCGACCGCGCGGTCGCGGTAGTCCTGCTCGGTGGCCTCCCAGTGTTCCGGCGAACGCAGCAGCGCGTCGAGGGTGCCAGGGGTCCGCAGTGCCTGTGCATGGCCGACGAAGCCGTCGAGCGCATCGTCGCGGTCGTTGGCCAGCCGGTCGACGAGGTCGCCGTAGGCCTGTGCCAGCGCGCGGTCGAGGCGGGGGCGGCGACGCGGTGGGGCGCGGTCCTCCAGCCACATCTCGCGGCGCACCACCACGTGGTCGGGTACGTCGTACACCGGCGTGGCGTGACGCTCCGGCGACGCGCCGAGATGGACGTAGCCGAAGTTCTGCTCCGGCATCCCGTGGATCAACTGCTGCACCCAGCTCGACACGCCGCCGGCGACGTACGGGTAGGTGCCCTCGAGGAGGAAGCAGACGTCGAGGTCGAGGCCACTGCCGTTCATCCGACCTCCTGCGGCGTGCTCGGCGCGGCGTGCTCGGCCAACGCCTCGACCCACGGCGGCAGGTCCTTGCCGTGTTCGCGCAGCAGCACCGCCTGGGCCCGCGCCTCGGCGAAGCGCCGCAGGTTCCACAGCGACTCGCAGGTGGTCAGCGCCGCGTCGGTGTCGACCACCTCGCCGAGCTGCTCGAGGGTGGCGAGCGCGGTCTCGGGATCGCCGCGGTCGAGGCCGGCGGTGGCGCGGGCCACGGTCGTCCACAGGTCGTCGAGGCCGGCTTCCCAGGCGCGCTCGGCGTGCTCCGCGGAGCGATCGAGGTGGAAGCGCGCCACCGCGGCGTCGAGCAGGCCGGAGCGGGCCAGCGCGCGGTGCTCGCGGGCCAGGCGGCGGTGGACGTCGGCGTGGTCGGCGCGCGGGTCGTCGAGTTCGGCGGCGAGCGCGTCGAGACGGTCCTGGAAGCGGCGGCGCACCCGGTCGACCTCGGCGTAGGCGGCGAGGCGGAGTTCGGGATCGCGGTGGCCGAGCGCGCTCCGCAACAGCTCCAGGTGGCGCGGCCCGCCGAGCTGCGCGAGCTGGCGCAGCGCGTTGCGGCGGTGGTCGAGGCTGCCGTGGGTCAGGATCTCGTCGAAGCTCCACGCCGGCTCGGCGGCGGCCTGACGGCGGGTGCGGTCCTTGGCGCGGTTCCGGGCTTCCTCGCGGTGCCGGGCGGCCTCGAAGGCGGCGTGGGCGTCCTGGCCGCGGCCGCCGGGACCGGGCGGCAGGCTCCAGCCGAGCAGCACGCCGAACGGCGGCAGCAGGGCGGCCAGCAGCAGCACCAGGTCGCGGTCGGTGGCGGTGGTGCCGGGGCGCAGCGATGCCGCGCAGCCGGTCGCGCCCACCGCGAGCAGATGCAGCGGCAGCGCCGCGGCGAGTGCGGTGGTTGGGCCGGCCGCGAGCAGCGCCAAGGCCAGGCCCTCGAGCGCCGCGGCGCCGAGGCCGAGTGCCGGTGCGAGCAGCAGGCGCGGCGGCCTCACGACAGGACCTCCGTGTCGGCGAGCCGGCTGGCGGCACCGAAGCCGAGGCCGGGACCGTCGGCCGGAAGCTCGTGCAGGATCCGTTCGATCAGCGGCCGCAGCTCGGTGTTGGCGTCGTCGATCGCGTAGACCTGCACGTCGAAGTCGTCGGCCTGCTCCGGGCGGCGCAGCGCGAGGTCCTGCTCGAAGGCGCGGGCGGTCAGGAACGCCTCGCCGGAGTCGACACCCGGCAGCAGCAGCGCGATCCGGTCGTGGGCCAGCCGGTAGACGGCCGCGGGCTGCTGGAGCCAGGGCGCGGTCGCGGCGAGGCTCTCCTCGAGTGCCGGGTCGCGCTCGTCCGGCACCCGCAGGCTGGCGATCCACAGCGGGTGGCCGGTGCGGCAGGCGAGGTTCGACTCGATGCGCAGCGCTTGGAGGAAGTCTTCGAGGTCGCCGACCTCGGGACGCCGGACGCGCTCGGCGTCGGTCGGTCGCACGCCGAAGACCTCGGCGAGTTCGTCGAGCAGCGGCGTGAGGCCGCGGCGCGCGTGTTCGCGGTCGATCATCGTCAGGCCGACCCGCAGACCCTCGGCGCCGTCGGGCTGAGCGCGGCGGATGCGGGCGACCAGGCGGCGCGCGGCATGGCCCGCGCCGCGCCGGTCGGTGCCGGGCAGGACCACCACCAGGCCGTCGGAGACGTCGGTGCGGAACGCCTGGTCGGCGTCGTGCATCAGGGCGGCGACGACCTCGGCGGCCAGCGCCTCCATGGCTTCGGGACGGTCCTCGAGGCGGATCGCCAGCACCGCGGCCGGCTCGTTCTGCAGGCGCGCGCGGCCCAGCTCGCGGGCCAGCGCCCCGAGCAGCTGGTCGGTCGAGCCGAGTCGCTCGGCGGGGTCGGCGGCCAGCGCCGCGTTGTTGCCCGACGGCGCGGCCTGCACCGCGAACGCCGCGAGGCCGGCGAGGATCGAGGTGGTCGCCGAGGTGAAGCGGGTCACCGGCAGCTCGTGGATGCACAGGAGCGCGCGGACCCGGCCGTCGCGGTCGAGCAGCGGCGCGACCGCCAGCGGGCCGTCGCCGGCCTGCGGCGCATCGGGCGCGAAGGCGTCGTAGGCGCGGCGGTCGCGCAGCACCGCGGCGACCAGCTCCGAGCGCGCCGCGGCCTCCTCGAGCTCGACGTGGTGGCGTGGCGAGTTCGCCGGGTGGGTGGGGTCGGTCGACCGCGCGACGCTGATCCGCGGCCGGCCGTGGCGGTCGAGGCGGATCACCGAGCAGGCCGACGCGCCGCAGTGGGTGGCGACCAGTTCGAGCAGCACGTGGTGGGCGCGGCCCGGGTCGGCACCGTGCAGGTGTTCGGCGGCGTGGACCAGGTCGCCGAACTGCGCGGTCTGGTCGAGGAGCCGCAGCTTGAGCTTGCGGTTGGTGCCGAGCAGGCGCTCGACCACCAGCGCGCCGCCCTCACGGTCGAGGGTGGTCTCGCACAGCCGGTGCCAGAGTTCCAGCCGGCGGGCGAAGCGTTCGTCGTGCAGCCAGCCGAGCAGGAACGCCACCAGCACGAAGGCCGGGGCGTGGCCGGTGGCGCCGACCTGCAGCAGTGCGGCGGCCGGGGTGTCGACCACCGCACGGTGCAGGAGGCCGCCACACAGCAGCAGGCTGCCGAGCGACGCCGCGGTGAGGCCGGCGGCGAGACCGCGCAGCGACGCCGCCGGCAGCACCACCAGCCAGTAGGGATGGAAGCGCAGGGCGCTCTGGCCGAACGAACCGGTCGCGGTCCACTCGGCGAGCAGCAGGATCGCGAAGCCCACGAGCAGCTCGAGTGCGACCGTGACGACCGGCGAGCGCCGCGGCTCGAGCGAGGCGCAGGATGCGGGCACCGCTTCGGTCACCAACGGATCCGGCCCTCCGCGAACACCTCGTAGCTGTCCGGGTTCTCGTCGGCGCGGCCGAGCGCGCGGCCCCAGCCACCGCGCAGCGTGAACTGCAGGTCGGCGTCGGGTTGCCAGGTCGCCGAGCCCTCGAGCGCGAAGCTCGGATCACCGGAGTGGATCTCGTAGCCGGCGAAGCCCTCGACGCCGGCACCGAAGCCGTCGGCGAACACCTGCTCGGCGCGGGCCCCGAGCAGCGCGTAGTCGAAGCGATCGCCGATCGGCAGCAGTGCCGGCAGCTCGGCGTCGCCCAGCAGGTGGATCGACTGCCAGGACAACCAGGCCGACACCCGCGGGTCGCGCTGTGCGGCGCCGGTCAGGTCGAGCCAGTTCGGCAGGCCGCGGCTCTGGTCGATGCGGAACCGGTCGCTCACCGCGGCCGATGACGGGCCGGTGAGCACCCGGCCGAGGGTGAGCTGGCCGTCGAGCTGCAGGTCGTCGAGGCGTTCACCGGTGTTCGGGTCGCGCGCGGAGAGCCTGCGCAGACGCAGCGCCGCGCCGGCGAAGGTGGCGTCGTCGAGGCTGGCGTATCCGTCGGCGGCGAGGCTGTCGCGGCGGCCTTCGAGCGACGGTGCGGCAGCGGGGTCGTCCCAGAGTTCCTGGACGCCGGCGCGGAGTTCGAGCGAGCGGTAGGCGGCGCCAATGGCGCTGAAGCGCGCGGCGACGAAGCCGCCCAGGGGTGCTTGACCGTCGAGGCCGGGGAACAGCGACACGCCGCCGGTCAGGTGGCGCGAACCGTCGGCGGTGGCGTGTTCCAGGGTCGCGTCGAACAGCACGGTGTCGCTGTCGAGTTCGCGGGATCCCGAGGCAACCGCCGGGCTGCGGCCCTGGTAGCGCGCGTGGCCGAGGCGGGTGTGCAGACGCAGGCCGTCGTCGAGCGCCGTCGAGGCGCTCGCGGACACGCTGGTGGTGCGGTCGTCGGCGACCGCGCGCCAGCGGCCGGTGAACAGCAGGTGGGTGTCGAGCGGGCGGCGGGCGCGGTCGAGTGCGGCGGCGGCAGCGGGGTCCTCGGGGGCCAGGGCCTGCCAGCGCTGGAAGCGGGTCACGGCGTCGCGGTAGTGGCCGGTGCGCAGGTCGAGTTCGCCGAGGACGGCGTGGACCTGGGCAGCGTCGACCGGCCCGGTGGCTGGATGCGCGGCGAGGAGTTGCGCGGCGAGGGTGCGTGCCGTGGCGTGTGCGGCGGGATCTTCCGACGCTGCGGAACGACGGATCGCCAGCAGGGCGGCGTCGCCAGGCAGTGGATCGGCGGCGAGCAGCGTGGCGAGCAGCAGGTCGGCGTCGTCGCGGCGCCCGGCCTCGTCGAGGCACTCCACCAGGGCGAGCGCCACGCCGCGGTCGTCGGGCCAGCGGCGGCGGCAGTCGAGCAGCAGTTCTGCCGCGTCGGCGGGGCGGCCGAGGCGGCGCAGTGCGTGGGCGGCGCGGGTCGAGGGCTCGCGATCGAGCGGCGTCGGCAGGAGCGCCGTGCCGCGCAGCACGGTCTCGTAGTGGATCGTGGCCTCGTCGACCGCGCCGGTGCTCCACAGTGCCTCGCCGAGCTGGTGGTGGGCGAGGTCGCGGGTGCCGCGGTCGAGGTCGTCGATCGTCAGCGACTCGGCGCCGAGGGCCGCGCGCAGGTCGGGGATCGCGTTCCTTGGATCACCGCTCCAGGCGGCGAGCAGGCCGAGGCGGAGTCGGGTCGAAGCGCGGCCGGGTTCGAGGGCGTCGAGGCGCTGGTAGGCGAGGTGCGCGAGGCGCTGGAAGCCGAGGTCGAAGCAGGTCGCGGCGGTGGCGCGAAGTCGATCGGCCGACAGGTCGGTCGCTCGGAGCCGGTCGGCCAGCAGGCTGCGCGCGCTGTGCGGCAGATCGGCGTCGAACAACAGGCGCGCGGTGCGAAGGCTCGCGGCGAAGGGATCGTCGGCGAGGACGTCGAGCCCGGCGGCGGCGCTGGCGGCGCGGAGCGGTGTGCCGAGTGCCGCGTGCAGGTCGACGATCCGGGAGCGGTTGTCGAGGTCGTCGGGCGCGAGTCGCAGCAGCGCGACGCGGGCGTCGAGTTCGGCGGGGCGGTCGCCGGCCCAGGCGGCGCGGTCGACCTGGACGGCTCGCACGCGCGCGTCGTGGGGATACAGCTCGGTGAGACGTTCGGCGCGGAGGAGCCGCACCGCGGCGTCCTCCGGGTGGTCGACCCAAGCGCGGACCACGCTGGCAAGGACGCGCGGGTCGCCGAGGTGCTGACGGCGCAGTGCGTCGAGGGTGGTGGGCCAGTTCTCGGGCGCCGTCTCCACCTCGGCGAGCAATGCCGGCAAAGCGTCGGTGTCGAGGTCCACGGCGCTCAGACGGTGCGCGACGCGGCCGTCCAGGTCGGCGACGCCCGCGCTCGCGAAGCGGTCGAGGCGCGCGAAGAACAGCGGAGTCGGCAGCGGCCAGTCGGCGACCGCGCGGGCCAGGGCACGCGCCGCGTCCCGTTGGCCGAGCGCGACCAGGAGTGCGATCTGCGTGTCGGCCTCGGCGAGGTGTGCCGGCGGGTCCGCGGCGATCGCGGCGGGGCTCGGAGCGGAGTAGCGAGCCGCCGTCTCGGCGTCGGCGCGTCGGGCGCGCGTGGCGAGCGGGTCGTCGTCGGCGAGCTCCGCCATGGTCGGTCCGCTCGCACGCAGGCTCCGCGCCAGCTCGATGCGTTGGTCGGCCAAGGCGAGGTCTGCCAGCTCCCGGCGCAGGGCCGGGTCGTCCTCGGCGTCGAGCGCTTCGTGCAGCAGCGCGAAACCCCGCTCGTGCGCCCCGGCACGGAGCGCACGAAGTCCGACCTGGCGCAACGCCGCCGCGGTGCCGGCGGCGCGGGCCAGGTCCTCGGCGTGTGGCAACGCGGCGTCGGGCGCTCCGAGGTGCTCGTGGAGTTCCGCGGCACGCACCGGGTCGGCGCGGACCGAGGCGATCGGCGAGGAGTCGGCGCCGTCCCGCAACCGGTCCAGATCGGCAGCTTCGGTGGCGGCGTCACCGAGCCAGCCGGCGACGTCGGCGCGCAGGGCGACCAGCGGCAGGTCGTCGCGACGGTGGGCCGGACCGAGGACTGCGCGGGCCGCCTGGTGACGGCCGGCGCCGACCAGGGCCTCGGCGAGCCCGCGGCGGGTGTCGGGCGCGGTCGGATCGGCAGCGAATGCGTGGCGCAGCCAGCGGTCGCGGGCGCGCGGTCGGCCGGCCTGCTCGAAGCGGCGCGCGAGGCCGAGGCAGGTCGCGGGCGACACCGGCCGGGATCCGTCGCGCAGCCGCGCGGCATAGCGTGCGGCATCGCCGTCCAGGCCCTCCTCGTTGAGGAACAGGCGCTCGGTGGCCGCGGCGATCGGGCCATCGCCGTCGCGGAGCGTCAGCCAGTCGACCAGCTCGTCGGGCTGCGTCGGGGGAGCGACTGGCCGTTCGCTCGGCGTGGGAACCGAAAGCTCGGCGAGCAGCAGCTCCTCGAGGTCGTGCAGTGCCGCGCTGGCTCTGGTGGTGGGATCGAGGGCCCGCAGCGCACCGAGTGCGGTGCCGGCCTCGCCGGTGGCGCGCAGGCGGCGGCGCAGGGCATCCGCGGTCGGCACCGCGGCGCCGGTGTGGCGGTCGACGTGGGTGGACCGCTCGGGCGCGGCACCGGGCGGTCTGCTCGGCAGCGCGATGAGAGCCAGCAGCACGCCGACGGCCGCGGCGATGAGCACGGTGAGCGGTCCGCGGCCGGCAATCACGGCATCACCTCGATGCGCAGGCGGCGGGTCACGCCGGCGCCCGCGGCGTCTCCGGTCCAGACGGTCTGTAGCGCCAGCCGCACGCGACCGAGTGCGTCGCTGCGCAGCGCGCGCGCCACACCCCCGGGGTGGATCGACCAGCGGAGCGCGGTGTCGGCCGGGAAGCCCGCGGCGATGAGCTCGGTCGGTGGGCCGGTGCGAGCGTCGAACTCACAGCTGATCCCCGCGGCGTCGCGGCGGATCGAGCGCAGCGGCCGATCGGCCTGCTCGAGGTGTGGGCGTTGCGGGGTCGTCCGGAGTCCGTCCTGCCAGCGCAGTGCGGCATCGGCCGAACCGAGCTCGATCCACAGGGTGCTGCCGAGGCGGCGTGCTCCGACCACGCCGGGGCTGCGATCCCAGTCGATCGGCGGGCAGGATTCGTCGAAGCGCAGCGTGCGGCAGGCCTGGAAGCCGGTGAAGTCCCATCCTTCGTCGCCGACCCGAACGCTCTGGCAGCGCTGCGGATCGAGGACGTCGCGGACCGCTGCGAGGTGCTCGCCGGTGAACACCACGCAGGTGTCGTGTTCGTCGATCCAGGTCCGCAGCAGACCGTCGAGTGCCGCGAGGCGGGCGGGTCGCTCGGCGGAGTGGAACTGACCCCGCAGCGCGGCAGCGATGCGGAACCGGGCCGGGTCGGTGCGGAGCAGGGTCGTCTCGGCGTGGCGGTAGGCGCCGGGGAGCTCGCCGTAGAACCGCGGATAGAGGGCTTCGATCGGCGCCCGCAGCGCCGCGAGGGGGACCCCTTCGGCCGACGTCCAGCCGAGTGGCGGCACGTCGAGTAACGAAGGACTCAGGAGGTCCCGGCGGAACGGCGTGACCGGGATCGGTGTCAGGCCGAGTTGCAGGAGGCAGCGCGACCAATCGGCGAGGCGGCGCAGGTCGTCGTCGTTCGCCGGAGCGAGACGCCAGGTGGCCGTGGCGACCTCGACGCCGAGGCAGGCTTCGAGCGAACGATGGGCGGCATCCAGCGCGGCGGTGCGCTGGCGCTCGTCGGGCTGCGGCGCCGCGAGTCCGTCGTCGCCGGTCTCCCCGAGGGTCGGGCACTCGAGCGCGAACTCGACGAACGGTCTGTCGGCCAGTCGGCGGAGGCTCTGGACCAGGTCGTCGCGTTCGGTCGCAGCGAGTCCCCGTACACTCGACGCGTCGATCGACACCGTGACCGGCACCCGATGGACGTCGAGCAGTCGCTCCAGAAGGACGTCGGCGTTCAGGCGGTCGACGTCGATCGTCGAGCGACCGAGCAGGCCTTCGCTGCCGATCGACAGGTGCAGCGCGCGCCGGCCGTGGACCACGTGCGGATCGGGGATCGGCGTGTCGTCGAGGCCGAGAGCCGCGGCGAAGAACCGCAGCGGGTCGAGATGCCAGCGCGGGGCGAGGCGCGCATCACCCGGCTCCAGCAGGAACGGTTGGCGGGCGAGTCCCCCGAAGGCACCGGTGACCACGTGGTCACGTCGGTCCGGTTGGCCGTGAGCCTGCTCGAGGCGGTCGACGGTGTGGACCCATACCCGGTGGTCGCCACCGAGCGAGCGCGTGCCGCGGTGCAGCGGCGACCGGCGCGGTGGTGATTCGAACCAGGGGTCGACCGGATCGTGCAGGACCAACTCGATGCGCAGCGGGTCGTCGACGAAGCCCGCGCGCGGTTCGAAGCCGAGGTGGCGCCATAGCCTGGCCGCGGCGGTCGGATCGGCGGCGTCGAGGCGGTCGGGGTCGCCGAGCAGCACAACCCGCTGGCGTTCGGCGCGCTCGAGCAGCCAGCCCGGCAACCACGCCGGCACCGTGGCCCCGCCCCCGATCCACAGCAGGATGGGAGCCTCTGGCAGTGCCGCGGCGTAGGTGGGGAGTGTCGACGGGTTGATGAGGTGCGGGAGCGGCTCGATCCCGAGGTGCTGCAGCGGGGTCCGGAACCAGGCCTGCTCCGGGATTCCACCAGGGGTCGATGGCTCGGCCGCAGGATCCGAGGTCACCGCCAGCAACAGCGCCTGGCGTGGTGCCCGGGCGACGTCCGGGGACCGGTGCTGTGCAGTGGTCGACGCCACCAGCGAGGTCCACGATGCGGCCAGCAACGACGCTGCGCGGGCCCACCGGAGCGGGCGAGGGGCAGGGCCGATCGGGGAGCTGATCCGGGAAAACGCCATCCTGACGATCCCTGGATCGGCGGCTCGAGGGCCGGCGATTGATGCCCATCCGCCCCGGCGCGCCGGGACCGGCGGTGCGAGTCGTCGCTCGGACCGGTCGTTGGAGGTCTCGACGTACGAGAACTCCAGTTGGGGCGCCGAAGTGTCGAAGAAGCGGACGGGTGCTCCGGTGGGGCGCCTCGGATCACCTCGCGATGGACACCAAGCAATTCGTCGACGTCCCGACTCCGGACGAACTCTACGTGCCCTACGGCAACGCGAAGCCGATCGCGGCCGAGCGGCGGCGTGCGGGTCGCGTCGAGGTACGACTCCCGGTCCGCTACCGATTCGCCAACGTCGGCAACTGCGGGTGGGCGCACGGTGTGGTGCTCAACCTCAGCGACACCGGCGGCGCGTTCCTGGTCGATGGTGCCTGGCCCCACGCCGAGCGCGTCGACGGCGCCGACGGCTTTCGCATCGAACTCGAACTCGGCGTGCCCGGCGGCGGCTGGCTGGCGCTGGCCGGCGGCGTGGTATGGATCCGGCCCGACGGCGGCGGAGGTGAAGGCATCGACCGCATCGGCGTGCGCTTCACCGACCTCGACGACGTGACGCAGTCGAAGCTGACCGCGATCCTGGCGGAGGGCTGACCTGCGCGGGCGTCACGCGGGCAGCATCGACCGCAGCTGTTCCGCGATGCCCTCGGCAGTGAAACCGAACTCCTCGGCGATCGCCGCGGCCGGTGCCGAGAGCCCGAAGCGCGACAGGCCGACCACCCGGTCGAGGCTGCCTGTGAGCACGCACCACGACTCGGGGCGGCCGATCTCGACCGCGAGCACGGTGCCGCCCGGTGGCAGCACCGACTCGCGCCAGCTGCGCGGTTGGTCGAGGAACAGTTCGAGGCACGGCATGCTGACGATCCGCAGCGTGATGCCGTCGGCGGCGAGGAGATCCGCGGCCTCGACCACGACTCCGACCTCGGAGCCGGTCGCGACCACCGTGGCCTTTGCCTTCGCGACCTCGCGCAGGACGTAGCCGCCGCGCAGCGCGTCGGCCGCCTCGAAGGACTCGCTCCGAGCCAGAATCGGCAGGTTCTGGCGGGTGAGCGCCATCGCGGTCGGGCCGGTGGTGCGCGACAGCGCGTGGGTCCAGGCCGCGGCGACCTCGACGCCGTCGGCGGGCCGGAACACGTGCAGGCCGGGGATCAGCCGCAGCGCGGCGACGTGTTCGACCGGCTGGTGGGTCGGGCCGTCCTCGCCGACGTAGAGGCTGTCGTGCGTGAACACGAAGATCGACGGCACACCCATCAGCGCGGCGAGGCGGATCGACGGCCGCGCGTAGTCGGAGAACACCAGGAAGGTGCTGCCCGCCGGCAGGAAGCCGCCGTGCAGCGCCATGCCGTTGAGGATGCCGGCCATCGCGTGCTCGCGGACGCCGAAGTGCAGGTTGCGGTGGCCATAGTCGCCGGCCTGCACCGAGCCCGAGTCCTTGATCGCGGTCTTGCACGACGCGTCGAGGTCGGCGGAGCCGGTGATCAGCGACGGGACCAGCGCCGCGGCCTTCTGGATGACCTTGCCGGACAGGGCGCGGGTCGCGGCCTCACCTTGGTCGGCGACCGTGGCGACCAGCTGCTCGAGGAGGTCGGCGGGCAGGTGTCGCTCCAGGAACGCGGCGTGCTCTGCGGCTTGCTCGGGGTGCGCGCCCTGCCAGTGGGTCCACTCGGCGCGCCAACCGTTGGCGTTGGTGGTCTTGTCGGCCGCGGCCTGGCGGAAGGCCACGCGGACCGAGTCGTCGACGTAGAACGACTCGTCGACTGGCAGGCCGAGCTTCTCCTTGGTGGCGCGGATCTCCTCGTCGCCGAGGGGGGAACCATGGGCGCTCGACGTGTCCTGCTTCTTGGGACTGCCGTAGCCGATGTGGCTCCTGCACACCACCAGGGTCGGGCGGTCGGCGCGGTCGTTCAGCGCGCGCTCGACGACCTGCTCGACCAGTGCGGTGTCGTGCGCATCGAGCAGCTCGAGCACCCGCCAGCCGTAGGCGCTGAAGCGCTTGGCGACGTCTTCCGACCAGGCGAGGTCGGTCTTGCCGTCGATGGTGATCCGGTTGTCGTCGTAGAAGTAGACCAGGTTCGACAGGCGCAGGTGGCCGGCCAACGACGCGGCCTCGCTGGCGACACCCTCCATCAGGTCGCCGTCGGAGACGATGCCGACCACGCGGTGCCGGTCGGCCAGCGGACAGTCGAAGCGCGCCGCCTCGATGCGCGCGGCCAGCGCCATGCCGACGCCGTTGGCGAAGCCCTGCCCGAGCGGACCGGTGGTGGTCTCGACACCTTGGGTCTCGCCGACCTCCGGATGGCCCGGGGTCTTCGAGTGGAGCTGCCGGAAGTTCTTCAGGTCGTCGAGGCTCAGCTCGAAGCCGGCGAGGTGCAGCAGCGAGTAGAGCAAGATCGAGCCGTGGCCCGCCGACAGGACGAAGCGGTCGCGGCCGCGCCAGCCCGGGTCCTGCACGTCGTAGCGCAGGTGCCGCAGCCAGATCGTCGCAGCGACGTCGGCCATGCCCATCGGCATGCCCGGGTGGCCGGAGTCGGCCTTCTGCACGGCGTCCATCGCGAGGCCACGGATCACGTCGGCGGCGCGGCGGAGGAGGGCGAGGTCGGGGGTGTCGGTCATCGGGCGTGCGGGGGGCGGAAGGGGGTTGGGGCCGCGCGAGGCGAACGCGGCACTGTAGTCGCCCGGCCGGGGCGAGCGCCAAGGTGGAGGCGCGCCATCGGCTCAGGAATGTCCTCGTGCCCGGGCCGCGGCCGCCGCGCTCGGTCAGCCGATCGGGAAGAACCCGAAGCGCGCGCCGTCGCGCGTCGCGGCCACCACCGGCAGGACGCGCTGTGGCTCGCCGTCTGCCTCCTGCCAGGGTTCTGGGCCGATGGCCTGCAGGAGTGCCGGCTCGATCGAGGCGCGGGCGATGATCGTCTTCATCGTCCCGATCGGCATCTGCTCGCCGGTCGCTCCGGTGTAGGCCGCACGGAGCTGCTCGGCCTCCTTGGCATCCGCGGTCGTGATCATGCCGGCGAGCCGTTGGTCGGGTGCCTTGGCGAGCATCTCCCGGGCCTCCTCGACGAGTAGCGGACCGTGCTCGTCGAGGAGCTCCTTGGAGTCGAGTTGCTGGTAGAAGGAGTCGAGGTCGTCCATGGGAGCGTCGGGGGAAGTGAGCCTGACGAGTTCGTCGCGCCCGATCGACAGACGATAACGATCCAGCCGGCGGGTGGCGCGCCACGCGCTCGCGTGGAGCGCTCGGCGAACCGGGTGAGGAGCGCGGACCGCTCACCGCGTCAGCCGCCAGACTTCGCCCGCCGGCTGCGCGCGGCCGGCCGCTCCCAGGTGAAGACCTCCTCGAGGCGCTTGCCGAACACGTCGGCGATGCGGAACGCGGCCTCCAGCGACGGCGAGTAGCGGCCCGACTCGATCGCGGCGATGGTCTGCCGGGTCACGCCGATCCGCTCGCCGAGATCGGTCTGGGTCATCTCGCCGTGCAGGAAGCGCAGGGTGCGGATCTGGTTGGTGAGGCGGCCGTCAGTCATGCCAACCCTTGCGGTAACCCCAGACCTTCGCGGCCTGGTGGACGACCTCGGCGCCGACCAGCGCGAACAGCGCGGTGTTCACCAGCTTCCAGCCGGAGTCCTCGAACGGCATCACGACGCCGACCAGGATCAGGCCGACCAGCAGCACGTAGTAGGCGAGCTGCAGCGAGCGGTAGGCGATCGCCCGGTCGCGCTCGTCGGCGGCGGCGCGGGCCTCCTCGGGCTGGCGCAGTCGCAGCCGGGCGTGGCCGATCGCGAGGATCAGCACCTGGACCCCGGCGGCGATCGCGAAGCGGAGCAGGGAGCCGAGGTCGGGCAAGGGCGCGGTCGGCGGGTCGAGGGCGACCAGCGCGAAGTACGGCACGAAGGCGAGGCCGAGCGCCAGCAGCGACAGGCGGGCGACGCGCTCGCGGTGGCTGGTGGGGAGGGGTTCGTCGGCCAGGTCGGATCGGAGTGGATTCAGCATGTCAAGCAAACCGAACATCGGGTGAAGAATTCTAAACGCGATGCGCGGGGTTCTCGATCCCCGATTCCGGCGGCCAGCGGAGCGTCATGACCTCGTGGAAGCCGGTGGCCGACCAGTGTCCCCACAGGCGTCGGAGCCGCTCCAGCACCCGGTCGACGAACTCACGGTCGACGAACGGGGCGTGTGCCTCGGCGTGGGCGACATAGCGGTCCGGGTCGAGCCGGCCGTTCCAGACCGCCTGCATCGGGCCGACCAGGGACTCGGCCAGGTGGATGCCTCGCCGGGTCGGACTCTCCGCCTCGGCGCGCAGCTCCGCGAACCCGAAGCCCGAGGCGACCAGCCCCCAGAAGCCGTCCTCCATCCTCGCTTCGGCCTCGACCGCGAAGTGGACCAGGTCGTGGAGCAGCACGCTGCGGGTCTCGAGTTCGCAGGCCTCCCGGCTGTTGTCGGCGCGGACGATGGTCAGGCGGTGGCGGTCGTTGGTGATGCGTTGGAGGTGGATGTCCATCGGTGGCCGGCGTAGGTGCTCCGTCTTGGCCGGGGACAGTAGTCGAAGGCAGGACGCGGACCGGGAGGGACGTCCGGTAGGCTCGGCGCGCGCTTCTCGTGAACCCGAATCCCGGGGCGCGGCATAGATCGCGATACCGCCATGCAGCGTCCCTCCGATCAGACTGCCGCCGACCGTGCTCTCGCGCGGTTCGTGGCCACCGGCAGCCCGCGGGCGATGGCCGAGCTGTTCGATGCGACGGCCGGTGAGCTGCTGCTGTTGGCCCGGCGGCTGGTGCGCGATCCGCACGACGCGGAGGACCTGGTGCAGCAGACCTATCTGCAGGTCATCCGCGGTGCGTCGACGTGGCGGAGCGAGACCGGTCCGGTGGGAGCCTGGATGACTGCGATCCTGGTCAACGAGGCACGGTCGAGCCGGCGCGCCGAAGCGCGACGCCGGCGGCGCGAAGCGGTCCGCTCGGTCGGTGTCGACGCGTGTGATCTGGAGCCGGGTCCGGATCGGGTCGCGGAACGGCGCGAGCTGCAGCAGGACGTGCAGCGGCTCCTCGATGAACTGCCCGCGGCGCACCGCGACGCGGTGGCGATGCGGGTCTGCCACGGGATTCCGCCACGCCTGATCGCGCGGGCGCTCGGTCTGCCGGTCGAGACCGTGAAGACGCGGCTCAAGCGGGGGCTGCGGCAACTCGAGGAACGCTTGCCGCGCCACCTGGCGTTGGGTGGCGTGCTCGTGGCTGGGGATGGTCTGCGTGCGGTGCGGCGGAGCGTGGTCGACGCGGCGCGCGTGAGCGCGGGTTCGACAGGGCTGGCGGCGGCGGGCAGTCTCGCAGCGGCGGCAATCGGGGTGGTCGGTATGGCGAAGCTTCTGTACGGCGCGGTGCTGGCGGTGATCGTCGGGGTTCTCTGGTTGACCTGGGACGAGGGTCCGAAGGTGGCCGGTGCGGATCTGTCGCCCGAAGGGCACAACGCGGTGGAGGCACGTTCCGAAGGCTCGACGGCCGGTGCGGTCATCGGCGGTTCGGCTCCTCGGTCCGTCGTCGCCGAGGTGGAGGGGCCGGAGGATCGCTCCGTCGAGGCCACGGGCAGCGTGTCGGTCCGAGCGATCTGGAGCCCCTCGGGCGATCCCGCGGCGGATGTCCCCGTGACGTTGCTGGGGCGGTTCAATCGGCACCTCGGAGCGACGCGCACCGACACATCGGGTGAGTGCCGCTTCGATCTCGCGGGCGGAGAGACGGCTTCGGTCCAGTGCGGGCTGTTGCCTGGCCGCTACTTCCCGGCCGCGTCCGGATCGGGCGAGCCGATCGTGCTCGAGATCGACGAGGGGCTGCGGATCCGCGGACGGGTCGTGGATGCAGAGCGTCGACCGGTCGCCGGGGCGGCGGTCTTCACACGGCACGGTTACCTCGCTCCGTCGTGGTCCCGGACCTACAGCGGTCGGGACGGTTCGTTCGAACTGCGCGGTCTGGGCGAGGTCTTCGCCGTGCGGGCGTGGCTCGGCGACGCGAGTTCGCCGGAGCTCGAACGGGCGGACGTCGTCGCTGCAGCTGAGTCCGGCTGCCTCGAACTGGCTCTGACGGAGCCGGCACAGGAGGTGGATCTGGACGTCGTCACTCCGGCGGGCGTGGCGGTGGCGGGTGCGCTGGTGCAGTTGCTCGCCGAGTCGCGAACAGACGGCACGTCGTATTGGTCGAGGTTCACGACCGATGCGCGTGGCCGGGTTCGTCTCGGTGGCGTGCTCCTCGGCAGCTACCGGTTGGAGGTCGCGCACCGCGCCCATCCTCCCGGTCTCCTGCCGCTCGAGGTCGTGGCCGGACAAAAGGCCTCCCATCGGGTGGTCCTCGGGCCCGCCGTAGCGGTGCGCGGGCGCGTGAGCCGTCCCGACGGCGAGCCGGTCGTCGGCGTCCGCATCGATATCTTCGACGCCGTGTCGCTGTTCCGGGGCGGAGTCCATAGCGACGTCGAGGGCGGGTTCCGGTTCGAGAACCTGTCGCCGGGGCGATGGGAGCTCTGGGTGGAGTCCGGTGGCGAGCGGCAACGCGAACTCGTGGTGCTGTCGGACGAGGACGCGGTGCAAGGCCGTGACATCCAGATCGTGATGCGCAGTTCCGCGTCGATCCGCGGTGTGCTCGTCGACGCGCATGGTGCGGCAGTTCCGGGCTGGCGCGTTCGCGCGCGCCGCCACGACCACTTCGATGGTGGGCTGTTCGCGCGGACGGATTCGCAAGGTCGGTTCGAGATCGCGTCGGTGAATCCCGGTCGCAGCTACCGGATGGAGGTGCAGCACCCCGAGGGTGGGGGGCACCACACGTTCTTCGGCGTGGCTGCGGGCGCTGCCGAGCTCACGTATCGGCTGCCACCGCAGTCGATCTACGACCCTGCCAGTCTGAGCGGACGGCTCGTCGAAGCGCCGAACGGCTCGAGCCTGTGGCGCTGGTGGGGCGGAGAGGGGTTCGACGGCGGCGGTACGGGCACGCAGCTCGCCGAGGATGGTTCCTTCCGGTTCGAAGGCCTCCGGCCCGGCCCTTGGGTGCTCGGTGTCGGGGTGGGTGGGACCGACACTCCAGTCGCGCTGTGCTCGATCGACGTAGCCCCCGGCGCCGCGCTCGATCTGGGTGACCTGCAGGTTCCCAGCATGCGAGGTTCGGTGCTCGTACGAGTCGGCACGGCCTCGGCCGCGGAGCGCGAATCGCTCACCGTCGTGGCGCGACCCGAGACCATGCAGTCGCACTCCGTCCCTGGAGTGGTGGTCGGCGACCGACTCTGGCGGATCGACGGCCTCGTCGCCGGACGCGAGTACGCGATCGGTTGTGCTTCGTGGGAGGTGGTGGTTCCGGCGGTGCGCGTGGTCGCTCCGAACGGAGAACCTGTGACGGTGGACCTGCCGATCCCTGACACGCGCACCGTGTTGGAGATCACCCGGGACGACGACTCGATTGGACTCGGAGTGGTCGAACTCCGGATCTACGGCGCACGCTCCGGCGACCTGCTCAGCGAACGCACCTGGGTCGGTTCGCTCCGGCATGCCGCGGTCATGGCTGTCGGCGACTACCGCTACGAAGTGCGCACCGGGGCCGGGTTCCGCGGCAACGGCTGGTTCCGGGTCGCGGAGTCGCCCGACGGTGGGGCATCCACCGTGCGGATGCCCGTGATCCCGGCCTGGAAGTGAATCCTCGACTCGTGCCGCAACGCTCGTCGACTCACCGCCCCGCCTCGACCCGCAGGATCCCCACATCCACGAACTGCCCGCCATCGGTCTGCTTGCAGTGGACCGCCAGCGTGTGCGCCCCGGCACTCAGCGCGACCTCCGGCAGCGGCACCATCAGGTAGCTGCTGGTCCAGCCGTCGAACGCGGCGATGCGTTGGCCGTCGAGGTAGACCTCGGCGTCTTCGTCGTGGTGGATCGACAGCCAGGCGGCGCCGGCGGGGACTGCCTGGTCGACGGTGAACGCGCGGCGGAGCCAGATCTGCTGGCCGTCCCAGCGTGTGCCGACCACCGCGCCGGGGGTGTTCGCGGTGCCGAAGCCGCCTGGCGCGCTCTTCCAGGTCGAGTCGTCGAAGTCGGTGGCGGTCCAATCACCGCCCGGCTCGGTGGTCGTCATCCGCCAGGTCTGCGCGCTCGACTGCGAGGTCGGCAGCACTTCCGAGAACTGCGGCGGTGCGCCGCGGAAGCGGGCGTGCAATGCCTTCAGTCGCGCGGCGTCGGGCTTGAGCACCGCGCGGTCGTAGGTGTAGAGGCCGTTGACCTCGATCTCGACGTCGGTGAGCTGGGTGTAGATCGCGCCCGACAGGCCCTTGGCCCACAGCGGGAACAAGCCGTTCAGGCAATCGACGTAGCGGTCGGTCAGCTCGTCGCGGGTCTGCAGGTTGCGGTAGCCCCAGTTGCGGCGGTCGGGGTTCCAGAGGTGGCCCTGCTCGACCAGGCCGAAGCCGCCGAACTCGCCGAGGAACGCGGCGCGCTGCTTCTCGACTGGCGGGCTGCCGGGCCCGGGGTAGTTGTGCATGTCGTAGAGATCGCCGACGCCGCGGTCGGCCCAGCCGCTTACGGCATCGATGATGCGGGTGGGATCGAGATCGTTCGCCAGCTTCGCATAGCGCGCGGTCTCGTGCTGGCCCCAGCCTTCGTTGAAGACCACCCAGCCGACGATCGAGGGGTAGTGGTCGAGGGCCTGCATCGTGGCGCGCATCTCCTGCTCGAAGCGGCGCGCGTAGTGGGCGTCGACGTTCTCGAGGTCGGCCTGGTCGGGGCGGATGCGGGCGCCGCCGCCGACGATGTCCTGCAGGACCAGGATGCCGAGCTGGTCGCAGTGGTGGTACCAGCGCTCGGGCTCGACCTTGACGTGCTTGCGCAGGGTGTCGAAGCCGAGCTCCTTCGCGGCTCCGATGTCGAAGCGCAGCGCGGCGTCGCTCGGGGCGGTGTAGATGCCGTCCGGCCAGAAACCCTGGTCGAGGAGGCCGAGCAGGAAGCGCGGTTCACCGTTGAGGTGGATGCGCGGCACGCCGGCCGGGTCGGGATGGACCGCGACGTGGCGGAAGGCGGTGTAGCTGCGGACGGAGTCGAGCTGCCTGGCGGCGGCAGTGTTCTCGCCGACGTGCAGCGACAGCTCGATGCCGTAGAGCTGCGGGTCCTCCGGAGACCACGCCTTCGGCCTGGCGATGGTGATCCGGATCGGCTGGCGCGGATCGGCCTGCACGAGTTCGGCGACGCGCCGGTCACCTTCGGTGATCCGCACGCGGACGAAGTGCTGGTCGGTCCAGGCTGCGCCGGCGGGCTCGAGCTCGAGCCCGATCATGCCGCGGTCGGGCTGCTCCGGATCGAAGCTCGCGCGGACGCGGGCCTCCTCGATGCCCTGCTCCGGCACCGCTTCCAACCACACGCTGCCCCAGACCCCCGACGCGCCGGTGTACCAGATCCCGTGCGGATTCAGCGTCTGCTTGCCCACCGGCTGATTGCCCGCATCGGTCGGGTCCCAGACCGAGAGCACCAGCTCGTGGTCGTCGCCGAAGTTGATATGACCAGTCAGGTCGACGGTGAACGGGGTGTAGCCGCCCTGGTGCGGACGACCGATCGGTTGGCCGTCGAGCAGGACCTCGCACTCCCAGTCGACCGCCGCGCAGTGCAGCAACACGCGCTGGCCGGCCCAGTCCGTCGGCACCGTGATGTCGCGGCGGTAGTAGGCGCGTTGGTCGGGGCGCAGCGGCTCGCCGACGCCCGAGAGCGCCGATTCGAGCGGGAACGGCACGCGGACCTCGCGGTCGAACTCCTCGGGCACCGCGGCGAAGCGCTCGACGATCGCGAGGTCCCAGGCGCCGTTGAGGCTCTGCCAGGACTCGCGAACCAGCCGCGGTCGCGGGTGTTCCGGCCGGGGCGTCGGCACGCGTGCGGCGTCCGACCAGCGGGTGGCGAGCGAAGGCTCCTGGGCAGGCAGAGCGCCGGGCGCGAGGACGAGCAGGGCGAACGCGAAGATCGAAGGCGGGGTCGCGAGCGACATGTCGCAATCCTCGCGCGGGGCGTCGTCCACCGCGACCATCCAGACCAGGAGAATCTCGTAGGTGCGCGATCAGAGGCCGAATACCAGAGACGCCTCGCGCCGCAGCGGCACGCTCAGGTCGGGTACCGTGATCGTGATGGTCACGTCGTCTCGGACTCCGGTCTCGGCTCCGGGCACCGCCAGGGCGAAGCGAAGGTCGTTTGCGGCAGAGGTGATGTCGAACGTTCGCGAGTCGCGGTAGTTGTCGGTGCCGACGATGCTCAGCACCACCCGTGCGCCAGCCGGCAGACAGTCGACGATGGACGTGGCCAGGTAGTCCTGTTCTGCGCGCGGACGGGATGGATCGAGGACGAGGGTGCGGACGCGGGGCAGCGCGTCGTCGGGAAGATCGAGCGAGAGCGGGAAGTTGGCGGGATCGCTCGAGACCACCACGGCGGGGCCACGGACCGCGGTCGGAAGAGCTGGAAAGAAGGCGTGCAGGCGGAGCTGAGCTGGCAGAGCGGTGTCGTCGAACACTGCGTCGCAAAGCACCTGGTCGAGCGAAGGCGCACCGGGTCCGGGGCTCTGGCCGAGCGTCTCACAATAGACTTGCATCGCCGGGATCAGCGTCGAGCAGGCTGCGATCAATGGGATCGCTTCTCCGCTGGGGAAACTCAAGAAGTCCAATGCGACCGCGAGCGCGTTGCAGATCGCCACCGTGGCACCCGGTCCGAATGCCTCCAGGACGGGGCACACATAGCCCATGGCGTTCGCGAGTCGCAGGCACAGTTCTTCGCGGTTCTGGTACTGGCGCTGCCCGAGCGGCACCTGAGCGACGTATCGGCCGTCGACTCCGGTGGTCAGCGCGCGGAAGGTCCCGATCAACGCATCATTAGACTGGTCGTAGACGTTCACGTAGGGCGTGATGGAGCCCTCCGGTCCTGGTTGTCCGCATTGTGTGTGTGTGACGAACACGCTGCCCTCGGTGAGGGCGAATCCCGAACGAGGTCCGTCTTGGTCCGCAGGGGTGGTGGGTGATGGTGGCTGAGAGGCGGCGAATGGCGGGCGACGTCGGGCGTCGCGGCGGTTCGCGGCCGCGCCACCGTGGAAGCCGGTGAAGTTCGCGACCGGATCGTCGAAGTCGACCGGGGTTCGAACCTCTCGAGATCCATCCGCGGTCCGGACCGTGAGGACCAGCGACGACGGGCTCACGACTTCGAAGTCGAATGTCACTCCGTTGGCCGCGCGGGCATGGCTCGGGAAGCCGTCGTCGCCGATCTCGAACACCGATGTGCCGTCGGATACGGTCTCGTGCAGGATCGTGTGCACGCGGAGCGGCGCGCCGTCGGCGTCGCGCTCGCCGAGAAAGATGAACGTTCCCTCGCCGGAGCCCTTGGTGACTCGCGCGAGGCGTCCGTCGTCGGCGTCCGAATAGACGACCCAAGAGTCGAGCTGGTCGGTAGCCGGGGTCCTCCCGCCACCGCCGCCTCCGCATGCGGCGAGCGCTGTCGCGAGGGTGGCGGTCAGGACCGGACGGGCGAGGAATCGGTGGCGGATGCGCTGGGAGTCGCAGTGCGTCCCCGTGTGGCGGCTCTTGATCTGCATGGGCGAGTGACTCTCGACTTCGGTGACGCACCCCCAAACGCTTCGCATCGGCTCTGTGTGGCGCGATTTCGCCCCCGTCACCATCGGCGGAGCAGCGCGTCGTTGCATCTCGTGGCGCGAGCAGGCGTCCAGGCCAGGTGCGTGTCGGTGTCCCGGAATGCCGAGGTCTGCTCGATCAGGGGACGGGTGTTCGTCGGAATGGACTCCCGTCAGCCGGTCTTCTAGAGTCCGCGACGCGGTCCAACCTCGACGGGCCCTCGATCACACCCGTGCAGCTGTTCCATCGGAGCCCAGTCCAAGTGATGCGTCTCGCAATCGGTTTGCTCGCAGTCGTCCTTTCCGCCGGTGCGTCGGCCCAGGACGACAAGCCCTGGAACGCGATGGACTACGGTCCATGTCTGTCGACGACGGTCGAAGGTTGGTCGGAGGACAACGTCGCCTTGAAGGGCCGCGTGGTGTTCCTCGGCGACGACGCCGGCGTGGTGTTCGACACCGAGCTGCTGCGGGTCGCCGCGGTGTGGACCGGTGGCAGCCTGCAGCTGCGCGGCACGCCGTTCGACGGCAGCCACGGGCCGATCCCCAAGGTGTCGGGCAAGGCGGTGGCCAGCACCACGCAGCGACCCGGCGTGTCGAGCGACGGTGACTTCACCGACCGGCGGCCGATCCCGCACGGACCGATGGCGCGCGAGGTCGGTCGGTTCCGCGGCCATTGGTTCCACGGTGATCGGGTGGTGCTCGGTTGGCACTGCGGTGGCCGCGAGGTGCTGGAGAGCTACGAGGCGCTCGAAGCCGAGGGCTCGGTGGTGGGCGTGGCGCGGATCCTCGAGATCGCGCCCGGCGCCGCGTTCCAGTTCGTGGTCCGTGAGGACGGCGGCGCGAAGAACCTGCTGCCGGGACCGACCCGCTCGGTCCGGCTCGATTCGGCGGACGGGTCGATCGACACGAAGCTGCGCACCGCCGCGGCCGACGTGAGCATGGAGATCCGCGACGGCGGGCGCATAGTGGTCTCGGTCCCTGCATCGCAGGAGACGATCCACCTGGAGGTGTTGGCCTGGCACAGCAGCGCCACCGAGGCGAAGTTCGACGATCGCGAGATCCCGGCGCTCGAACCGCTGACCAAGGGCGGGCCGCGGCGCTATCCCGAGACCCTGACCACCAAGGGCGAACTCGGCGGCGCGGGTGAGGCGTTCGCGGTCGACACGATCACCGTGCCGTCCAGCAACCCGTGGAAGTCACGGCTGCGCTTCGCGGCGTTCGACTTCGTCGACGAGGACACCGCGGCGCTGTCGACCTGGAACGGCGACGTGTGGTTGGTCGACGGCGTCGACGCCGACCTCGACCAGCTCACCTGGAGTCGGTTCTGCACCGGGCTCCACGATCCGCTCGGTCTGAAGGTGGTCGATGGCCAGATCTACACCCACGGCCGGGACGGTCTCTACCGCCTGCACGACCTGAACGGCGACGGCTGGTGCGACCAGGTCGAGGTGTTCAACAACGAGGTCTACATCACCAAGGGCTTCCACGAGTTCGCCTTCGACCTGCAGACCGACGCGGCGGGCAACTTCTACTTCTCGAAGGGCGGGCCGGTGAACCCGGGCGGCCGCGGTTTCCAGAAGATCGTGCCGCACCACGGCACCGTGATGCGGGTCTCGCCCGACGGCCAGAAGTTCGACGTGGTGATGGCTGGCCTGCGCGCGCCGAACGGCATCGGCATCGGGCCGAACGGCGAGATCAGCACCGGCGACAACCAGGGCACCTGGATGCCGGCGTGCCGGCTGAACATCTCCACCAACGGCACCTTCGGCGGCTGCGTGGACACCGCGCACATGCTGGTACCGCCGACGCGGTACGACCAGCCGATCTGCTGGTTCCCGATGAGCGTCGACAACTCCGGTGGTGGTCAGGTGTGGGTGCCCGAGGGCGTGTGGGGCCCCTACGCCGGCGAGATGCTGCACCAGAGCTACGGCCAGTGCGCGCTCTACGCGGTATTGCGGCAAGAGAGCTGGGACGGCCGGACCCAGGGTGGCGTGGTACAGATCCCCGCTCAGTTCGCCAGCTCGCAGATGCGCGGTCGCTTCCATGGTGACGGCCACCTCTACACCACCGGTTTCAAGGGCTGGCAGACGCGGGCCGCGCGCGAGACCGCGTTCCAGCGGGTGCGCCGCACGCAGGCGCCGCTCCGGATGCCGACCGGTCTCGCGGTGTTCAGCGAAGGCATCGAGCTGACCTTCTCGGATCCGGTCGACGCGGAGGTCGCCGCCGATCCGGAGAGCTACGAGGTGCAGGTCTGGAATTACAAGTGGGCGGAGCGCTACGGCTCGCCGGAGTACCGGCCGTCGTCGCCTGAGGACGTGGTGAAGGACGGCCAGGAGAACCGCGACGACCTGATGGTCACCAAGGCCGAGGTCGGCGAGGACGGTCGCAAGGTGTTCCTGCACGTGGAAGGCATGCAGACGTGCATGCAGATGCGGATCACCTGGAACCTCGATGGCGCCGATGGCGAGCTGGTCGAAGGCTCGATCCACAACACGATCCACTTTCTGCCGAGCCGCGGGGACGACGCGAAGTGAGGCGGTCGATCGCTCGGGTGTTCGCGGCTCTGGCCGTCGTCGCTCTGCTGGTCCCGGCCGCGGCTCAGGAGCCCACGGCGGACCAGCTCGCGCCCGGCCTGGCGATGCGGGTCGAGATGCGTGGCGGCTCCGCCGATGACTCGTTGGCCGAAGACGTACGGGTGGCGCGGCTGCTCGCGCTGCACGTGCCGCGCGGCCAGACGGTGACGCCGTTCGTCCGTCGCGGGCCGTACCAGATCACCTGGGAGGGCTGGCTCGACGTGCCGCGCCGCGACAACTTCGTGTTCGGTGCGGTTGGCGCGGGCAACTTCACGCTGACGATCGACGGCGAAGCGGTGCTCGAGGCCAAGGGGCGTTTCACCGAGCCGGTGTCGAGCGAGGAGCTGCGGCTCAAGAAGGGGCTGCGCAAGGTCGTTGCGACCTACCTCGCGCCGCTGTCGGGGCAGGCCGACCTGCGGGTCACCTGGCAGTGCCGCAAGTTCGGCGTCGAACCGATCCCGCCGACCGCGTGGTTCCACGAGCCCGCGGCGGTCGAGGGGCTGGCCGAGGGATTGGTGCGTCGCGCGGGTCGCATGGCGTTCGCGACGCATCGCTGTGCGAGTTGTCATGGATCTCCCGCGGGCGCCGGCACGATGCCGGAACTGGCGATGCGCGGGCCGTCGCTGGTCGACGCCGGGGACCGGCTGCAGACCGAGTGGATGGCGCGTTGGATCGTCGATCCGCGCGCGATGCGGTCCGCGGCGCGGATGCCGAGAGTCGACCTCGGCGAGGATCCCGCACAGACCGCGGCCGACCTCGCGGCGTGGCTCGCGACGCGGAAGTCCGGCGACCTGGGAGAGCTCGCGGCCGGCGACGCGACGAATGGTCACGCGAAGTTCGTCGAACTCGGCTGCTTCACCTGCCACGACTTCGCGGCCGAAGATGCCAGCGAGGCGTGGATCCCGCTCGGTGGCGTGGCCGCGAAGTTCGCCGGCCCCGGCGTGCTCGCCGAGTTCCTGCGCGAGCCGGGAGCGAAGGACCCGTGGATCCGGATGCCGCATCTGCACCTCGACGACGCCGAGGCGGCCGATCTCGCGGCGTTCGTCTGGGAGCGCGCCGAGCCACCGCAGGCGGCGGAGTCGGCCGGTGACGCTGCGCGTGGCGAGCAGGCCTACCGCGATCTCGGCTGCGCGTCCTGCCACGAGGCCGATGCGACGCCCGCCGCCGCCACGCTGGCCGATCTCGCCGGAGCCGCGGCTGCCTGGCAGCGAGGCTGCGTCGCCGACACGGCCGAGGCGCGCGGCGCCGCTCCGGACTTCGGACTGAGCGGCGCGGAGCGCGCGGCCCTGCGCGGCTTCGCGGCGTCGCTGCCGGTCGCAGCGTTGGGGCGCACGTCGCCGAACGAGTTCGCCACCCGCCAGCTCGACGAGCGTCGCTGCAACGCCTGCCACGAGGTCGACGGCGCGACGTCGCTTTGGACCACCCGCGAGGCGCGGCTCACGGAACTCGGGCTCGCGTTGCCGGGATCCGACGAGCCGGTCGACCTGGAGGGACACGGCGAGCTGCTGCAGCTCCGCCCGGCCCTGACCTGGGTCGGCGAGAAGCTACGAATGGATTGGACCAAGGGGTTCCTGCGCGGCGACATCGCCTCGCCGCGGTCGTGGCTGCACGCGCGGATGCCGAAGCTGCCCGGTGCCGTGGTCGATCCGTTGGTCGAGGGCCTGGCACACCAGCATGGGATCGCCGCCGATCCGGAGCCCTGGGAGGCGGACTCGCGCCTTGTCGCCGAGGGTCGCAAGCTGATCGAGCAGACCGGTGGCTTCGGCTGCGTGACCTGCCACGCGGTCGGGGACCGGATGCCGGCGGCGTTGTTCGAGGTGCAGGGCATCAACTTCCGCGATGTCGACGCGCGGCTGCGGCCGGGCTTCTACGCGCGCTGGATGATGGATCCGGAGCGCATCGAGCCGGCTGCGAAGATGCCGCGCTACGCCGACCCGGACGGCCACACGGCGTTGCCCGCGTTCGGCGGCGACGCGGCGCAGCAGTTCGAGTCGATCCGCCACTTCCAGCACGGTGGCTCGGAGCTGAAGTGAACGACGAACCGAGCGAGCCCGAGACTCTCGTCGCACCGACGACGTCTGTCTCGGCGGACGACGTTCCACCACCCACGCGCGGTGAGCGCGCCGCCTGGGCGCTGTTCGACTTCGCCAACAGCGCGTTCCCGACGGTCATCGTCACCTTCGTCTACGCGACCTACTTCCAGAACGTCCTGGTCGGCGACGAAGTGCGCGGCTCCAGCCTGTGGGGTGGGTCGATGATGGTCTGCGGGTTGGTCGTCGCAGTGACCGCGCCGGTCGTCGGGAGCCTGGGGGACCAGGTCCGCGGCCGGCGGATGAAGATCACGCTGGCGCTCAGCGCGGTGACCGTGCTCTGCACCATCCTGTTGGCCTGGCCCGCCGCGGCACCTGGACTCGGTCATGCCGAGGAGGGGGTGATCTGGCTGGCCTGGATCCTGGTCACGGTCGGGAACACGTGCTTCGAGCAGATGTTCGCGCTGTACAACTCGTTCCTGCCGGGGCTGGGCGACAAGGCGACCGTCGGGCGGCTGTCCGGGATCGGGTGGGCCTGCGGTTACGTGGGCGGGTTGCTCTGTCTGGCGCTCTCGCTCGGCATGGTGGGAATCGGCGAGCACGAGCCCTGGGTGACCACCGAGGGCGATTGGAACGTCCGGTCGACCTGTCTCCTGGTGGCCGGCTGGTTCGTGCTGTTCTCGCTACCGTTCTTCTCCAAGGTCCGCGAACGGGGTGGGCACGAGCCGGATCCGGGTCGGGAAGTCGGACTGCTGGCGGGACTGAAGGAACTCGGACGCACGCTCCGGAAGCTCCGTGACTATCCCGACCTGCTGCGGCTGCTGATCGCGCGGCTGTTCTACAACGACGCGCTGATCGCGATCTTCGGTCTCGCCGCGCTCTACATGACCGGCACGCTCGGCATGTCGATCGGCGACGCGATGCTGGTCGGCATCTGGCTGAACGTGGTGTCGGCGATCGGTGCCTGGGGCTTCGGCTACCTCGACGACAAGCTGGGGGGCAAGGCGGCGATTCTGCTCAGCGTCGCGATCATCCTGGTCGGGACCACCATGGCGATCCTGCTGCCGACCCCGACCTGGTTCTGGGTGTCTTCGTCGATCGCCGGCATCGGCCTCGGCCCCGCGCAGTCGTCGAGCCGTTCGCTGATGGCGCGGTTCGTCTCGCCGCGACGCAGTGGCGAGTTCTACGGGCTGTTCGCGCTGACCGGCAAGGCGACCACCTGGGTCGGTCCCGGACTGTTCACGCTGGTGGTCGGACTGACCGGCAGCCAACGCCTCGGTCTGGTTCCGTTGGTGGTGATGTTGGCCGTAGGATTCGTGCTGGCGCTCGGCATCGACGAGCGCCGCGGCATGGCGCTCGCCGAGGCGGAAGGCTGAGTCCGATGGCAGACCCTTCGACTCTGCTCGGTCTCCTGGCGCGCATCGCCGACCGCGGCGACACCCCGTTCGTGGGCTTCCGCGATCGCTGGTGGAGTTCTGCCGAGTGCGTGGCGCGCGTGGATGCCCTGGCGAGCGCGCTCACCGAGCGCGGCGTGCGTCCCGGCGACCGCGTCGCCTTCTGGCTCGACAAGGGTCTCGACGACGCGCTCGCGCTGTTCGCGACCGCGCGGCTCGCTGCGGTGGGCGTGCAGATCAACCCGCGCTTCAAGGCCACGCAGATCCGCCACGTCTGCGATGACAGCGAAGCGAAGGTCTGCGTGACCTCGGCGGCCAAGCGGCAGGCGCTGGCGCTGTCCGACTCGGCGTTCGGCGGGCGGCCGGTCATCGAGGTCGAAGGCCTGCAGCCGGGGCGGACCCCGCCGGTGGCGAAGGCACTGCGGCCCGAGGACCCCGCGGTGATCCTGTACACCAGTGGCTCGACCGGCCGACCGAAGGGCATCGTGCAGAGCCACCAGAGCCTCTGCGACGGGGCGCGGATCGTCGCGGGCTATCTCGGGCTGCGACCCGACGACGTGCTGCTGGCGACCCTGCCGACCAGCTTCGACTACGGGCTGAACCAGTATCTCGGCGCGGCGTGGGCCGGCGCGCGGGTCCTCGGCCACAGCTACTTCACCGCCGGCGACCTGCTGCGGCGGATGGAGGCCTACGGGGTCACGGGGCTGGCGGGCGTGCCGGAGATCTGGGTCGAGATGGTCAACGCGCTCGAGTCGCGCCTGGCGCTCGGCGGCTGGGACCCGGCCGAGAGTCTGGAGAACTGGCGCTACGCGACCAACAGCGGCGGACGGCTGCCGGCGCGGGTGGTCGAATTCTTCCTGGAGCACCTGCCCCAGGTGCAGTTCTTCTCGATGTACGGGCTGACCGAGGCGTTCCGCTCCAGCTTCGTGCCGCCCGAGCAGCTCGGTGCCAGGATGGCGACGATCGGCAAGGCGATGCCCGAGGTCGAGCTGCTGGTGGTCGATCCACAGACCGGTCGGCCGGTCGCGCCCGGCCAGCTCGGCGAGATCGTCCACTGCGGCGCGTGCGTGGCCGACGGCTACTGGAAGCACCCGGAGGCGACCGCGGAGCGGTTCCGGCCGCATCCGGTGAAGGGCGAAGCCGAGGGCGGGATGTGCGTGTGGAGCGGTGACCTCGGCTACCGCGACCAGGACGGCTGGATCACCCTGGTCGGTCGGCGGGACGCGCAGCTGAAGATCGGTGGTTACCGGGTCTCGCCCGACGAGGTCACCGAGGTGCTGCGCTCGGTCCCCGGTGTCGCGACCTCGGCGGCGACCACCCTGCGCCGCGGCAGCGATCGACTGCCGGCACTCTGCGTGGCGCTGGTGCTGCGGCAGGGCGCCGACATGGAGACGGTGCACGACGCGGTGGTCGCGATGTGTCGTCGGGAACTGCCGAGCTATCTGATGCCGGCCGAGATCCACTTCGTCGACCGGCTGCCGTTGAACGCCAACGAGAAGCTCGACTACCTGGCGCTGCGGACGATGCTCGAGGACCGTTTCCCGGAGTTCGGCGCATGAGCGATCCGCGCGAGTTCCTGCTGGAGCTGCTGACGCGCTACGAGCGGGTCTGGCCGGGCGAGGAGGCCACCGGGCGGATCCGGGAGCTGGTGGAGCGCAGGGCCGACTGCTTCGAGCGGACCTGCTGGGAACCCGGTCACGTCACCGGCTCGGCGCTGATCCTCGATGCCAAGCGCAGCCGGTGCCTGCTGACCCACCACCGGAAGCTCGACCGTTGGCTGCAGCTCGGTGGCCACGCCGACGGCGATCCGCGGATCGACGAGGTGGTGCTGCGCGAGGCGCGCGAGGAGTCGGGGATGGAAGACTTCACGCTCTACGTGCCGCCCGGCGGTGAGCTGGTGCCCTATGACCTCGACGTCCACGACATCCCGGCCCGCAAGCAGGATCCGCTGCACGAGCACCACGACGTGCGCTTCCTGCTGATCGCCGGCGCCGACCAGGAGCTGGTGGTCAGCGATGAATCGCACGATCTCGCCTGGGTGCCGCTCGAGGACCTGGAGCGCTACACCGACGAGGTCTCGGTGCTACGGCTGCGCGACAAGCTGCCGTGGTGAGGCCGTGAGCCCGGCTACTTCGCGGCGGCGGCGCGCGCCGAGCCGTGCGGGTGGGCGCGGTCGTAGACGTCGCGCAGCCGGGCCATCGACACGTGGGTGTAGATCTCGGTGGTGGTGAGGTTGGCGTGGCCGAGCAGCTCCTGCACCGTGCGCAGGTCGGCGCCGCGGTCGAGCAGGTGGGTGGCGAAGGAGTGGCGCAGGCCGTGCGGGCTGAGCCGGCCCTGGATGCCGGCGCGCAGCGCGTGGCGGGACACGGTCTCGAACATCCAGCGGGAGGAGAGCGGGCGGGCCGAGCGGTTCAGGAACGCGGCGCCGCAGTCGGCGACCTGCTCGTCGCGGATGCGGGCGGCGCGCAGCGGGATCCAGGCCTTCCACGCGGCGCGGGCCGGGCCGCCCAGCAGGCACAGCCGCTCCTTGTTGCGCTTGCCGATCACCCGGACCACGCCCTCGTCCTCGTCGACCGCGTCGAGGCGCAGCGTGGCGGCCTCGGAGACCCGGCAGCCGGTCGAGTAGAGCAACTCGAGGAGCGCGCGGTCGCGGCGGCCGAAAAAGTCCGGCGGGAAGTCGAGGCCGAGCAGGGCGTCGACCTCGGACTCGGTCAGCACGCGGGGCAGCTTGCGCGGGGCCTTGGGGGCGCGGACCAGGCGCGAGGGGTCGGGGGCGCTGCGGGCCTCGAAGTCGCGGAGGTAGCGGAAGAAGGCGCGCATCGAGGCCAGCTTGCGGCGCACCGAGGTCGCGGCCAGGCCGCGCTCCTCGAGCTCCACCATGTAGCGGCGCATCTGGTGACGTCCGGGCTCGGGCACGTCGTCGGGCAGCCAGTCGAGCAGTTCGGCGACGTCTCTGCCGTAGGCCTTCAGCGTGTGTGGCGACACCCGGCGGACGTCGCGCAGGTGGGCGAGGAAGGCGTCGAGGGACTCGGCCAGGGTCGCGGCCATGGGAGAGACGAGTCTACGGGCGCCGTCGGCGGCGGGAAGCCGACTCTTGATTGACCTGACGGGCCTCGCACGCTGGTGCGCACCCTCTCTGGTTCGAGCCGCCGATCCCTGGCCGGCTCCGGTTCCCGCATGGATCTCCTCACCCTCGGCTCGTTCGTCTTCTTCACCGGCCTGGTCGCCTTCCTGACCTGGCGGATGACCCGCCACCACGGCGTGTCGGACAGCTCGGACGGCTACTTCCTGGCGGGACGGGGGCTGACCGGTCCGTTCATCGCCGGCTCGCTGATGCTGACCAACCTGTCGACCGAGCAGTTGGTCGGGCTCAACGGTGCGGCGTTCAAGGACGGCCTCAGCGTGATGGCCTGGGAGGTGGTCGCCGCGGTGTCGCTGGTGGCGATGGCGCTGTTCTTCCTGCCGCGCTACCTGCGCAGTGGGATCGCCACGGTGCCGCAGCTGCTGGAGGAGCGCTTCGACCACCAGACCCGGATGATCACCACGGTGGTCTTCGTGCTGGCGTATGCGGTGATCTTCTTGCCGATGATCCTCCACACCGGAGCGACGGGTCTGATCGGGGTGTTGGATCTGCACACCCTGACCGGCATCGAGTCGCGGCCGCTGCTGCGGACGCTCTGCGTGGTCGGGATCGGAGTGCTGGGCTCCGTCTACGCGATCTTCGGCGGGCTGCGCAGCGTCGCGGTCTCGGACACCCTCAACGGGTTCGGCCTGCTGGTGGGAGGGCTGTTGATCACCTGGTTCGCGTTGACGCGGATCGGCGGCGACGACGGGGCGTGGGCCGGCCTGCAGGCGGTGCGGGAGGCGCACCCCGAGAAGTTCGAGTCGCTGGGTGCCGAGACCCAGTCGGTGCCCTGGCCGACGTTGTTCACCGGGGTGCTGCTGCTGAACCTGTTCTACTGGACCACCAACCAGCAGATCATCCAGCGGACCTTCGCGGCCTCGAGCCTGAAGGAAGGTCAGAAGGGCGTGCTCTACGCGGGTGTGCTCAAGGTGCTGGCGCCGCTGATCCTGGTGCTGCCGGGCATCCTGGCGTTCCACCTCTACGGCTTCGAGCAGCTACCGCTGGACGCGGAAGGCAAGCCGATCGTCGACGCGGCCTACGGGATGCTGGTCAACGAGGTCCTGCCCAAGCCGCTGGCGGGCTTCTTCGCCGCGGTGCTGGTCGGCGCGATCCTCAGCTCGTTCAACTCGGCGCTGAACAGCACCGCGACGCTGTTCAGCCTCGGGGTCTGGAAGCACATGCGGCCCGCGTCGCCCGAGCGGAGTCTGATCGCGGTCGGCAAGGTGGTGGGAACCGTCGCCGCCGTGGCCTCGATGGCGGTCGCGCCGCTGCTCGCCAACGTGGGGTCGATCTTCGGCTACCTGCAGAAGATGAACGGGATCTACTTCATCCCGATCTTCGCGGTGGTGCTGGTGGGGCTCCTGGCTCGGCGGGTGCCCGCCGTGGCGGCGAAGTCGGCGTTGGTGGTGGGGCTCCTGGCGATCGCGCTCGGCTACTTCGTGTTCGACAGCTACGGCATGCACGAGTTCCACTTCCTCGGCGTGGTGTTCGTGGGGCTCGTGGTTATGATGCTCGCGATCGGTCAGCTGCAGCCGCTCGCCGAGCCCTGGACCGCGCGCGGTACCGCGCCGGTCGACATGACGCCCTGGGCGGGTGCGGTGCCGACGGGCATCGCGCTGCTGGTGGTCGTCGGCGGGATCTACTTCGCCTTTGCGTGACGCGGCCGCCGCCGCCGCCGGGGTCCGGGGTCCTGCAGGCCGCGGCACGGGTGGGCCCCGGAGACCACGCCGAACTCGGACCCGATCCCGAGGACCCCTGTCACGAGTCCACCTCGGCGTGGTTCAGCCAGGAGCGGATCAGCGATGCATACTCCGGAAACAGGCGGAGGAGATCGGGAAGGCTCTCCCGCCGGCATTCGACCGGGTCTTCGAGCAGCTCGAGAACCAGGTCCGCGAGGGGTTCCGGGATCTCCGCGAGCGCGTCGAGCGGATCGGCCTCTGGAGAGAGACGAGATGCTTCGGCTTGCGCGTCGTCCATTTTCCTGCATCGTACCCGGGAGGCTGCGCGTTCTTGAACGCGAGGCACTGCACCACCCCGGGAGAAGGTTCGAGACCGAAGCGAGGAGACTGCTCCATTGAAGTCAGTGCAGGTGGACCCAGGGCACGAGAACTCCGCGCGGCAAGCCGGTCCGGCCATTGGAGCCGAGGTCGCGAGCGACCCGCTGCTGGCGAGCCTTCCGCTGGTCGATGGATACCCGAAGCTAGGCCCTTGCCTCCTGATGTCCGAGGTCGGCGGTGGTGCGATGGGCAAGGTCTACCGCGCCTACCACCTGCGGTTCGAGTTCGATGTTGCGGTGAAGGTACTGAACTGGATGCGGCTCGGTCGCGACACGGCGATCCGGGGTCGGTTCCGGCGGGAGGCACAGATCGGCGCCGCGATCACCAGTGAGAACCTGGTGCGCGTCTACGACACCGGTGAGGAGCACGGTCTGCAGTTCCTCGTGATGGAGTGGATTCCCGGGGAGAACGTCGAGCAGCGCCTGCGCCGGAACGGGGGCGCCCTGCCGGCCGAGGAGGTCGTGGAGATCGCAGCGGCGGTCGCCAGGGGGTTGGCGGCGGCACACGACGGCGACGTGGTCCACCGAGACGTCAAGCCGCAGAACATCCTGATCAGCACCGAGGGGATCTGCAAGCTCAGCGATCTCGGCCTGGCGAAGTTCCGTTCCGTGCCCTCCCAGCTCAGTGGCGTGGACGACGTCTGCGGCACGGCGGAGTACATGCCGCTCGAGCAGTGGCGGGGCGAAGACGTCGGCCCGGCCGCGGACATCTACGGCCTCGGCGCGAGCATGTATTTCATGCTGGCGGGTCAGCCCGGAGTCTCGGCGAAGCAGAGCCCCTACGAAATCCTCCAGAAGCTGACCTCCGGTGGTTTCCCGCGGGTCGCCGGAGTCCTGCCGGTCGACCCGGCGCTGGCTGCGATCGTCGACCGCTGCACGATGGAGCGGGCCACGGATCGGTTCGAGAACGGTGCCGAGTTGCGGCGGGAACTCGAGGCCCTGCGCCCGGCCAGGCCGCTGATCGTGCGAGCCCCGCTGGCGACCGATCTGGAGCCGGACCGCGGCGCCAGGCCGTCGGCGGAGACGATTGCGCGAGCCCGGGCGCTCGCCGGCGCGGAGACCCTGCCGCCGGCGCCGAGTCGGACCGGGAGGCGATGGGCTGCGGCGGCAACAGTTCTCGGCGTGCTGGCGGCGGGAGGCTGGGTGGCCGCGCGGGCCTGGGGCAGCGGGCCGGCGGAGCTCGTGCTCGAGGTGGATGATCTTTCGCGCCGGTTCGAAGCCAGGTCGATCGCCGATCTGGAGATTCCCGTGTCCGGTCGAACGGAGCCCGGTGCGGAGCTTCGGATCGGCAATCGAGTGGTTCCCGTGGCGGCCAACGGTTCGTTCGACTACCGGATCGATGTGAGGCTCGGGCCGAACCGCATTCCGGTGGTCGTGCGCAATGCCGCGGGCAGCGTGGTGAGCAAGGAGCTGCAGGTGGAGGTTCGAGACGGGATTCCGCCGCAGCTGACGCTCCAGAGGATCGAATCGCCCATCCCGTTCGAGTCGCTCGAGGACCGCTCGCTCGAGGTATCGGGTGACACCGATCCAGACGCCGAGATCCGGGTGGACGGCAAGAGGCTCGAGGTCTTTGGGAGCGGACGGTTCTTTCACACCGTCGAGCTGCAAGTCGGGGACAACGAGTGGAGCTTCGTCGCACGCGACCCGGCGGGTAACGAGACCACGCGGAAGCTCTCGGTGCAGCTCCTCGCGCCAGAGGCCGGGGCGCCGGTGGGACCGGACGACGGTGCGGAAGAAGAAGAAGACGTTCCGGTGGAGAGCTTCCCTCCAACGGTCGAAGTCGAGTATCCCGAGGACGTCGTCCTGCTGCGATTGCCTTCGAACCTCGGACAGGAGTCCATCGAGCTGAAGGGGCGGACCGATCCCGGCGCGACGGCCTTTCTCGGCGAGGAAGAACTCGAGGTGGGAGCGGACGGGCGCTTCGCACATGATCTGACGCTCTCGAAGCTAGGGGAACAGTCGTGGAAGCTCGAGATTCGAAACTCGGCGGGACTGTCGACGGAGAAGACCATCCACGTCGAGGTCGAGCCGGACCGTCTGTACGGGCTGAAGCCGGTGGTCGGCGACGATGTGGTCCAGCTCGTCGATCCCGATGAAGGCCCATTGGTCTTCGTGCGCATACCGGCGCAGGACGCCGGGGAATCGGGGGGCTTCGCGGAGTTCTACTGCGGCAAGTTCGAGGTCTCGAATCGTCTCTATCGACGGCTCGTGGCCGGCGATCCAGAAGCGCGGGATGGCCAGATGCCGGCGGTCTGCAGCTTCGAGGAGGCTCGGCAATGGGTCGAGAAGGCGAATGCCGAGCTGCGGCCGGAGGGAGCGACCTGGAGATTCGGTCTCCCGGAGGTTCGCGAGCACGCTTGGCTTGCTAGAGGAGTCAAGCGCGAGCACGGATGGGGAAGCCAGTCGGGCCCTACGCGTGGTGTGAACTATTCGGGGCTGCTGGCGGTGCCGCCGCTCAGGGTGGACCCGGACAATCCGCCGAAGAGATTCTGGGACTCTCCCAAGCGGCTGCTGGCGGTCGGAGCCAGTGAATTCGTGCAGGGTGATCATGGGTTGGTTCATCTCCTCGGCAACGTCGCCGAGTGGTGCCTCTCCCGTGATCCCTCCACTCGCGAGGGCGCGTATGGTGGTTCCTTCCTGAGTATCGCTCGCGAATTGGAGCCCGGCCGCGCGACCTACTTCCCCGGCAGGATACGTGGTGATGCGGGCTTTCGTCTCGTCATCCGCATGCCGGGGGATTAGACCGATGCATTCGTTGCCTCGCAGATGCGGGGCGTTCTCTAGTTGAATAGGAGTTTCTCGGACATGACGATTCGTCGAGTGGCCGCATTGTGCGCGGTCGTTTGCCTTTCATTCTTCGCAAGCTGCTCCACCCACGGGATTCCCGGTCATGGCGGCGGAAAGCGCTTCTTCATCGAGCAGCGGGTGGTGACGGAGGCGGCCAAGAAGGCGGTCGAAGAGATCAAGTGGGAGAACGTCGGGAAGGACAAGACCGTCCAACTCCTGGTGACCGCGATGGGAGATCAGGGCGGCGGCAGTCAGGCCGGCGGGAACGGCGGGTTCTTCGCAGGGATCGGGGAGATCTTCGGGATGGGCGCCGGTGGAGTGTCGGCCGGAACCTCGTCGGGGTTCGTCTCCGCGAACTTCCAGCCGGCGATGTTCGGGTCCTACGCCTTCGCCAATGCGAACGACGTTCTGTACCTGGAGGAACTGATCGCTGCGAACCTCGAGGAGAACGGGGTGCGGATCGCGACACGGACTTCGATGGAGGGCAATCCGGTCATCGATGGGACGGTGCACGTCCTCGTGCACGAGTATGGCACCGACCAGAGCCAGTTCAGCGCTCTCATCTACTCGGAGGACAAGCTCAAGGCGAGCACCAGCCTGGAGGCTGTCTACTTGCCCATGGAGCCGGGAGAGGGAAATCCGCGCATTCCGCTCGGCTCCCATCGCTCCGTCAAGCAATACAAGGAAGCCTATTTCCTCGGTTTCGGACCGCTCAACCCGGACTCGATCCAAGATATCGAGTGATCAGGCCACCGAGCGTTCGGGCCACCGAGCGTTCAGGTCGCCAAGCGGCCGCGCGCGACGGGCAGCACCTGCACGATGCCCAGCGGCCTTTCGACCCCCCAGATGCGTTGAGGGCCGAGATCGAGGAATCGCACGCCGTCCGGTTCGCGGTTCCCCAGCCGCTCCAACAGCGCATGCGTCATCAGGGTCTGTCCGGCCAATGCCGTATCGAGCAGGCTCGAGACGGCATCGACGCTGCTGCCGAGCATCGTGAACTCCATGCGGTCGCTGCAGCCGACGGGTCCGGTGACCACCATCCCCGAGTTCAGCGCCAGCTTGATCTTCACGGCGCCGAGGCCTGCGAGCACGGACTCGCGTTCCAGGCTGGTCCCGAGGGCGGCGAGGCGGAGCGCCGTGTTGAGCGCGCGGTCCGCGTGCTGATCCGATCCGAAGCCCAGCAGGATCGTGGGCAGGGAGAGCTTCACGACGTCGGCCGACTCGGCCTTGGCCACCTCGACGACCCGCTCGACGTATCCGCTGAGGAAGTCCCGGAGGACCGGCGGCTCGAGCCGTTCGGCGAAGTAGGAGAAGTCCGCGGGGGCGATGCCGACGACCGACATGGCAGCTCGGGTCGCGTTCCACGAAGCCAAGGAGTCGTTCCGGAGCTGCGCGGCGATCGATGGACCGACGAAGCGGGCCAGTCCGGCAGCCAGGGCACGCGTCGCGGTGGTTTCCTCGAGGATCACCGTGGTGATTCCCTCACCGCTGGTGAAGGCTCGGACGGCGTGATGATGGCGTTCCGAGCCATCCGACAAGGAGACCTCGTCGGTGACCTCGCGCTGCTCTGCGCGCGCCCGTGCGATCCAGCCACGCAGGGTCTCGGGATCGACGCGCTCGTGGGGTAGGGTCGACAGCGTCCGACCCTGCAGTTCGCCCTTGTTCCAGCCCAGCAGGCTGGCAGCGCGGGAGTTGCAGAAGGTGACCCGGTCCTCGGCATCCACCAGGAACACGCCCTCCCGCAGTCGGAACGAGGAGTCGATCGACGGACGCATCTCTCTACGATAGCGACGAGATCCAGGACGTCGCAACCTGGAGGAAGCATGCTGTCGGCGATGTATCGGACGTTGGGAATGGTGGGGCGCGTCGCCCTCTCGCCGCTGGTCGCATTCACGGGGGTGGTGAAGATCGTCGCCCTCTCGGTCGCGTCGATCCCGCGACAGCCCTGGGCGGCCACGCGTGTGGCACTCCGACGGGCGCAGGTGCATCTCCACGAACTCGGAGTCCGGTCGCTGCCGCCGGTGGTCCTGATCGGTCTGCTGGTGGGTTCGATCGGGTCGATGCAGTTGGTCACGCTGCTGGGTCCCTACCTCGGGGCCGAGCGCGTCTGGGGGATCCTCATCGTCCTGGTGTTCCAGGAGCTGGCTCCTATCTGGACGGCTGTCGTGATCGCCAGCCGTTCCGGTACGATCGTCACCTCCGAACTCGCGCACATGAATGCCTCGAGCGAGCTCGACGCCTTGCGCGCCATGGGCATCGATCCCTTCCACTATGCGGTCCTGCCGCGCTTCGTCGCCATCGTGGTCGCCACGGCGTCGTTGAGCGCCGCATGCGTGTCCGCTGCGCTGTTCGGCGGTGCAGTCGTGGCCATCGGGTGGCGAGGGGTGCCGATCGAGACCTTCGTCGACTATGTGCATCGCGCGATCGAACCGATCGATGTCCTGCTCTTCGTCGGCAAGACGGCGTTGTTCGGTTCGGTGATCGGGGGGGTCGCGGCCTGGTACGGGTTGGGCTCCGGCGCGCGCAGGGATCGGTTGGCCAAGGCCGCGGGAAGTGCGACGTTCCCGGCAGTTGCGGCCTGTGTCGCCGTCGACTTCGTCGCGGTCCTCTTGCGGTACGTCCGGGCATCCCACGGCTCGGGGTGGTTCGCATGACCCTTCGGTTGCGCGCCGTCAGCTTGGAGCTGCCTGGTCGGGCGAAGTTGCGGGGCCTCGATCTGGAGGTGGGATCCGGCGAGGTCGCGATGATCATCGGACCCAATGGGTGCGGCAAGTCGACCCTGCTGCAGCTCTGCCTGGGCCTGGTCGAGCCGACGGCGGGCGAGGTCTTGCTGTTCGATCGCCCCCTCGGCGCCGTCTCCACCGGCGAGCGCCGGCGCCTGCTGCGTTCCGTCGGGTTCGTGTTCGAGGAGCACGCGCTCCTGGCGTCGGCGACCGTTCTCGAGAACCTGTCCTTGCCGCTCGCCTACGCCGGCGAATCGCCGCGTCGAGCGGTCGCACGCGCCGACCACTGCCTGAGGCTCGTGGGTCTGGAGACGGACGGTGGTCGATACCCGGACGAACTCTCGCCGGGCCATCGCAAGCGTGCCGCGCTGGCGCGGGCCATCGTCGGATCACCGCGACTGCTGTTGCTCGACGAGCCGACCGGAGGTCTCGATTCTCTCCAGGCAGCGGAGACCGTCGGGCTCGTGCTCTCGATCCGGGAGCAGACCGGGGCAGCCTGCGTGGTGGCGTCCAATGATGCGACCCGGTTCCTGCGCGTCGCGGATCGCGTCGCCGTGCTGCATGGCGGCCGGTTCACCACCCAGGGCTCGCCCGCGGAGGTCCTCGATTCCGACGACCCATGGCTGGGTGACGTCTTCTCCCGGCTCCTGAGTCATTCACGGAGGATGCAATGAGAGTCTCGGTATCGACGACCGAGATCGTCGCCGGCGGATTCGTGCTGCTGAGCGTTCTCGGTCTCATCGCGTTCTATGCCATCGTCGGCGGCTACGAAGGACTGACGATGTCGAGACTCGCGTTGCGCTGCGCGTTCGACCGGGGCGACGGGCTGGCGCCGGGGACGAGCGTCACGATGAACGGTCTGCCCATCGGATTCGTGGAGTCGGTCGAGCTCGACCCCACCGGTCGAGTGGTCCTGTCGCTGGCGATCGATCGGCGGTATGCGGACGGGATCCGTCAGAGCGCGCAGGCGGCAAGCGCAGCGGCGGAAAGTGGCGTCGACGCGATGCTCGTCGATCGATTCGCGGCGGAAGGCAACTCCATCGTGTCGCTGCAATCGGCGTTGGTCGTCGGCGGCTCGACTGCAGTGGCGATATCGTTCGCGCGTGCCGGGGAGCCGGTGCGTGATGGTGAATGGATCGTGGCGCGACCCGTGGGCGACGGCCTCATGGGACGCCTCGGTGAACTGCTCGAGGCCGGACGGAACCCCCGGGGCGGCTTGCTGAGCGCGGTCCTGCAAGACGACGGGGTGTTGTACGACGAGCTGCGTGGCTTGCTGACGAACCTGCGTGAGGAGTCCGATGTATGGCAGACGAGCGCGCTCGGTCGATTGCTCCGGGACGAGGGGCCACTGTACGATCGAGTGGACGCGATACTGAAGGGCGTCGAGTCCGACCTGGCCCAGCTGAACGCCCAGCTCGCAGCGGATGCACCGTTGGCCCGTGCGATCCAGGAGATCCATTACGTCCTCCAGGGGATCCGCGAATCCGGGATCCTGCACGCGGTGGATCCGGCGCTGCCCGAACGGGTCCATGAACTGCTCGCCGAGATGATCCGTGCGACCGCCGCTCTCGGAGCCGTTCCGAAGCGTCTCGACCCGTTGACGGACCGGGCTTCGGATTCCCTGGACGACCTGGACGACATCCTGGGTGCGACGAAGCGGCACTGGTTCCTGAAGGATATGTTCGAGCCCGCCGCAGACACGTGGCTTCGCGCTCACGACACGGGAGGAGGACGGTGATGCGTTCCGCTCGGGTCGTCGTCCTGTTGGCGACGCTCGTCTCGTGCTCCTCCGCTCCCGAGGTCGCTCCGGCGATCGAGTTGGGCGCCGATGCCGAGTCGGATTGGCGACGTGGCCGGCTCGGCGCGGCGGAGGTCGGCTACGAGCGAGCACTCCGGGAGGATCGACTGGGAGCCGACGTCCCCAGCATGATCCGTCACCTGAACAATCTCGGGGTCGTCGCCTACCATCGTCACGGCGTCGATGCAGCTCGTGCGCATTGGGAGCGCGCTCTCGATCTATGCGTTCTCGAGCCGGCGGCCGGCTTGCGTGAGCGGCTCCTCTGCCAGCTCGCCTGTTGCGATCTGCGGACCGACCAGCTCGAAGCCGCGGATTCACGACTGCGTGAGACGGAGGAATGGGCCCGGGCGGCGGGTGGGGAGGACCTCGTCCAATGGTTGCTGTTGCGTGCTTCGTGGGAGCAGCGCTCCGGCCGTGCCGAGGACGCCCGGGACCTGGCGGACCGGGTGCTCGCGCTGGCGGCCTGCAGGGACGCGGAGCGGGCCACGGCGGAGATCTTGCTCGCGAGGACCTCCGACCGAACGGAGGACGCATCGCGACATTACGAGGCGGCGCTGCGCGCGTCGCGGCGCGCGGGCGCACCGGCGCTGTCGATCGAGTCGATGCTCGGACTCTCCGAATCCCTCTCGGCCACCGACCCGGTGCGTGCGGCGCAATACCTCCAGTTGGCAATCGAAGCCGCTGACGTGAGCGGTCTCCCCGTGACCGGTGCAGCTGGACCTCGTGCGGCGGGCGGTCGGGAATCCGGCGCTCGCTGAGCTGCGTGCGGGGGCGGCCTCGGTACCGTGGCGGCTCCGAGATCGACTCGGTGCCGCGGCCGGCGGCGTGGCAGGCGCGGGCCTGATCGTCGTGGATCAGGCATCGTCGGCCTTCGCGCGACGGTCGAGTGGCTTGAACGCCCGAGATCCGGCGGCTAGCTTGCGAGCATCGGAATCGAAGGCATGAGTTCCTCGGAGCGAGAAGTAGACCCGATGCGACCGCCCGAAGGGTCGGAACTGCCCACGGAGCCGGGTTCGACCCTGTTCCTCGTGCAGCGAGCGCGCGCCGATGAGACGGACGAGGCTTGGAACAGGCTCGTGCAGAAGATCGAGAGCCGGGTTCGTGGGCATCATCGCGCTCAGTCCATTCCGGCATCGTTCACCGCAGACGATCTGGTTCAGGAGACGCTCAAGCGGACGTTCCTGGGGCTCTCCGGCATGGAGCTGCGCGATCGCGACGCGTTCTGGGGCTGGGTCCTGCGGATCTCGGACCACGCTCTGATCGATCTCGTCCGGCGAGAGCGCGCATTGAAGCGCGGCGCGGGTCGATCGACGGAGTCGCTCGAACCGGCCCACGAGGCGATCGCCGACGAGTCGAGCGAGGCGGCGCATTCCGTGGTGCAGGTCCACGAGCTTCGCGATGCGTTGCTCGGCTGTCTCAAAGCGCAGGGGGAGCGCTACGAGACGGTCCTCCGAGCACGCCTGTTCGAGCAGCTCCCGTACGAGGAGATCGCGAAGCGCTCCGGGTTCACCAACGAGTCGACGGTCCGATCGCTGTTCAAGCGTGGGCAGGGGCGCCTCCAGGCTTGTCTGAAGGCCCGCGGCATCGTCCCGACCGCGTCCCCGGCGAGCTGATTTGCCGCAGCGTCGGCGCGCCCGACGACGTTGAGATCGACATGTCGGGCAAGGCCGTCAGCGGCGAGCACTGGTTGTTCATCACCTCGCCGGAGCACCGGGTGATCGAGGTGCCCTTGACGACGAAGACGCCGCTCTCGATCGGTCGGGGCGAGCGATGCGACATCCGGGTCTCGGACGCCAGACTCTCGCGCCTCCATGGGTTCTTCCGTCATGTCGGCGAGGGCTTCGTCCTCGAAGCGGTGGAGCGAGCTCTGCCAGGTGTCGTGGTGCAGCGCGGAACGAAACGCCGACCGCTCCGCGCCGGAGCGAGATTCCAGGTGGGGGCTACCTCGGTGGTCTACCGCCGCAGGCCCGACCCCGCGCCGCCGCCCGGGTGGTTGGTCACTCTCGACCGATGGATCGGTGCGCCGTGGCGCCGGCGTCTGACGAGAGACCTCAGCGAGCGGTCCGGGCGCCTCGAACGCCTGATCCTGAAGTTGTGGGAGCGGCTCGGAGCTGCAGCGATCGTCGTTGCCGACCGATCGCAGATGCACTGCGCCGGAGGCTGCCGGGATCTCGATCGCGCGCGCCGGGCGGCGGAGCGCTGCCATGCCTCCACGCGCGCGTCGACGGGAGCTGGGGTCGACGAGGCAGATGACTGGAACGAGCGGATGCGGCGGGCGACGGCGTCGCTCCTCGGTGCCCGGCTCGCGCGTGCCACGCTCGAGGACCCGGCGCTGGAGCCCTTCCTCGAGGCGTCGAGGTCGGCGATGAGCCGGCTCGCCCGGATCAAGGCCGACCTGGCGAAGTGGGAGGCCTAGGAGGCAGGGTCACGGGAGACCATTCCGCCCAGCACGCGCCCTCGCGCCCAGGATCTCGCCGCACAGTGCTCCTCGGTGGGCAGGCTCACCGAATCCACCGATTCGGCTGCGTTTCGCGGCTTCGACCCGGGCACTCGTGTTCCTGGAGTCTTGGCACGCACTGGAGCGTCGGAATGTGTCCCGTGACCCAGCCTCCGACCGTCGCACCGATCGACTCTTAACACCGCCTGGCGCGGGGCGTCGGCGGGCCTCAGGTGGAGCGTCAGGTGGTCAGTGCGGCCAACAGTGCTTCCAGGCGCGTCATCGGGTGGTCGCCCATGTGACCGACCCGGAACGTCTTCTCCTTGAGATCGCCGTAGCCCTTGCCGAGGGTGTAGCCGGAGGCCTTGGCGCGGGCGATCAGGGCGTCCAGCGCAGGGCCCTCCAAGCTCAGCGTGGTGACGCTCGGCGAGCGGTGCGCGGGCTCGGCCACGAAGGCCGGATAGCCCTGTTCCTCCGCCCAGACGACGGTGCGGTCGCGCATCGCCGCGTGGCGGGCCCAGCGGGCTTCCAGGGTCTCGGTCTCGATGCGCTCGAGCTGTCGGTTGAGCGCGAACAGCAACGGCACACACGGTGTCGCCGGCGGTGCGCCCTTCGCGAACCGCTCGGGGCAGGCGACGAAGTCGAGGAGGAAGCCGCGGTCGGGGATGTCGGCGGCGCGCTGCAGGGCGCGATCGGAGACGGCGAACGTCGCGAGGCCGGGCGGGAGTGCGAGGCACTTCTGGGTGCCAGCGAATGCCAGGTCGAGGTCCCAGTCGTCGAAGCGCAGTTCGGCGCCGCCGACCGAGGTGACCGCGTCGACCAGGATCAGGGTCTCGGGCGAGTGCTCGCGCACGGTGGCGGCAAGCTCGGCCAGGGGTGCCAACACCCCGGTCGAGGTCTCGCTGTGGGTGATGCAGACCGCATCGTAGGGCTCGTCGGCCGAGTCGAGCGCAGTGGCCAGGAGTTCGGGAGTCGGTGCGGTGCCCCAGGGCACGTCGAGCCGGGTGGGCTCCCGGCCGCAGGCCTTCGCCACCTTCACCCAGCGCTCGCCGAACGCGCCGCCGACCAGGTGCAGGCTTCGCGCCGCGACCAGGTTGCGGACGCCGGCCTCCATCACGGTGGTGCCCGCGCCGGTCTCCCAGAACGCGTGCTGCTCGGTGCGGTAGAAGCGCTGCAGGCCCTCGCAGGCCTGGATCGTCGCGTCCTTCACCGCCGCGGCACGGTGCCCGATCGCCGGCATCGCCATGATCGCGCGGAGTTCCAGGTCGACCTCCACAGGGCCGGGCAGGAACAGGATCGGGTGGTCGTCGTCTTGGATCTGCATCGTCGCGAGCGGAGCGGTGGTTCAGGTGGCGCGGTCCGTCGGTTCAAGCCGGCGGGCTGGCGGGAGGTTCGATCAGGTGCCCGAAGCGCGGGTCGTGCTGGAGTCGATACGTCTCGTCGGGCGTCAGCAGGTGGGGGAGGGCGGTTGCGAGGCCCGGACCGGCTGCCCAGTGACTCGCCCTGGACGCCACCGACTCGCGGGTGACGACCCCGCCGAAACCGACGAAGCGATCGAGCACGTCGGCAGTCTCGAGGTCGGTGATGCCGTCGCCGACCAACGCGGCCGGTCGAGCGTCGGCGTCCAACAGTCGCCGGAGCAGTAGCGGCTTGCCACCGCTCCGAGCCAGCGGGCAGTCGACGTCGAAGCCGGCGTAGCCGCCGGTCGCGTCGAAGTGCAGTTCGACCGCGTGCACCTGCTCCGACGCGATGCCGAGATGCTCGGCGAGCGGCAGCACGCAGGCGCGCAGCCCACCGCTGAGGATCCCCAGGCGCTTGCCCAGCGAGCGCAGGGCCGCGCAGACCTCGCCGGCATCGCTGACCGCGCGGGCTACGTAGCGTCGTCCGATCTCCTCGCAGGCCGCCCGGTCGGGGCGGATCGCGTCCAGCCGGGCGCCGTAGACCCGCTCGAGCGGCAGGCTCCCGTTCATCGCGTCGTCGGTGAGGCGGGCCACCCGCTCGGCGACCTCCGGACCGGCCCGCAGCGCGAGTTCGTCGATCCCTTCGATCGTGGACAGCGTCGAGTCACAGTCGAACCACACGCTCCGGAACGGCTTGGCGGGCGGCTTCACTGGGCGGGTCGGATCCGTGGGCGCGGTCACTGGCTCGTGTATCCCGGGCGGATCGGGTGGCTCCAAGCGCGGACCGGGGAATCCGCGGGTCAGGATGCGAGATGCTGTGCGGTCAACGCACCGAGTAGGCCCGTTCGACCGGCTCCAGCGCCAGCACGGCCGCCAGCTCGGAGTCGTTCAACGCCTTCTGCAGGTTCCAGATGCCGATCGGCAGTTCGCCACTGGGCGGATCGCCGAGCTGCATGCGCTCGACGTTGATGCCGAGGCGGCCGAGTTCGGTGCCGATCGTGCCGAGCACACCGGGGCGGTCGGCGTGGCGAGTGACCAGGAGCGGCGGCTCCGGGATGGCGTCGAGGATCGTGCCGTCGAAGTCGATCAGCCGCCCGTGACGGTGGCCGAGGACGGTGCCGCTGGCGTGGTGGCGCGAGCCGTCGGCCAGCAGGAACTCGACCCGCACCAGGTTGGCGAAGTCGGCCTTCAGGGTGGAGACGTCGACGTGGGTGCGAACGCCGAGTTCCTCGGCGAGCGCGACCGCGTTGACCGGCGTGATCGGCTTGTCGGTACGATCGCGGAGGGCCGCCGGCAGCCCGCTGACCAGCAGCGGCGCGGCGGAGTCGCTGACCGCGGGTCCTTGCAGGGTGAGGCGCACCGACTGCACGTCGCCCTGGGTGAGCGCGCGCAGGAAGCCGGCGAGGTCGTGGGTGAGGCGCAGGAACGGACCGAGCGCGTCGGCGCGGGCCGGGTCGATCCGCGGCACGTTGACGCCGTTCAGCACCACGCCATCGCGCAGCGCGCCGACCACCTGGCGGGCCATCGCCAGGGCGATGTTGCGCTTGGCCTCGACGGTGCTCGCGCCGATGTGTGGGGTCAGGACCACCTGTGCCATCCGCCGGAAGGGATGCTCGGCCGGCAGCGGTTCGGTCTCGAACACGTCGAGCGCTGCGCCGGCGAGGTGGCCCGACTCGAGCGCGGCCAGCAGCGCGGAGTCGTCGACGATGCCGCCGCGGGCGGCGTGGACCAGGCGACTGCCCGGCTTCATCCGGGCGATGCGGGCGGCGTCGAACAGGTGCTCGGTGGCCGGCAGCTTCGGCACGTGGATCGTCACGAAGTCGGACTCGGCGCAGAGTTCGTCGAGTTCGAACATCGACACGCCCTGGGGAGCGCGCTCGGCGGCGACGAACGGGTCGTAGGCGATCACCCGCATGCCGAGACCCAGGCCGCGGGTGGCGACCACGCGTCCGATGTTGCCGAGGCCGACCACGCCGAGCGTCTTGCCGGTGAGTTCGACGCCGGTGAACGACTTCTTGTCCCATGCGCCCGACTTCATCGACGCGTCGGCCGCCGGGATGCGGCGGGCCAACGCCACCATCAGGGCGATTGCGTGCTCGCCGGTGGTCACCGCCCCGGCGTCCGGGGTGTTCATCACCACGATGCCGCGCTGGGTGGCGGCCGGCACGTCGATGTTGTCGACGCCGATGCCTGCCCGGCCGATGACCGCGAGCTGGTCGGCGCCCTCGAGCGCGCCGCGGGTCACCTTGGTGGCGGAGCGGACCACCAGCGCGTGTTGGCCGGCCAGGGCGTCGCGGAGCGCGGCCTCGTCCATGCCGGTGCGCACCGTGACGTCGCCGGCCTGTTGGAGGATCTCCAGTCCTTCGGCGCCGAGGTCGTCGGCCACCAGGATCGAGAAGCGGGGGGGCGCCATCTTCAGCGGGCTCCCTTGCCGAACAGGATCACGCCGACGGTGCGCAGGATGATGTTGAGGTCGAAGAGGGGGGACATGTGCTTGACGTAGTACAGGTCGTAACGAAGCTTCTCGGCGGCGTCGGCGACCGAGGCACCGTAGGGGTAGTTGACCTGTGCCCAGCCGGTCAGGCCCGGCTTCACGGTGTGGCGGAGGGGGTAGTAGGGGATCTCCTGCTGGAGCTGTTCGACGAACACCGGGCGCTCGGGCCGCGGGCCGACGAACGACATCTTGCCGGCGAGCACGTTGACCATCTGCGGGATCTCGTCGATCCGGCTGACGCGCAGGAACCGGCCGATGCGGGTCACCCGGTCGTCCTTCTTCTGGGCCCACACCGCGCCGCCCGCCTCGGCGTCGGTGCGCATGCTGCGGAACTTGATCAGCCGGAAGGTCTGTCCGTCCTGCCCGACGCGTTCCTGGGTGAAGAAGATCGGGCCCTTGCTGTCGAGCTTGATCAGGAGCGCGGTGAGCAGGCAGATCGGCAACGCCAGCACCAGGCCGAGCAGCGAGACCACCACGTCGATGACCCGCTTGATCGCGCCGGCCACCGGGTGCTTGGCGAAGCCGTCGCCGAAGATCAGATAGGAGGGTCGCAGACTCTGCACCGCGACCTTTCCGGCGATGCGCTCGTACATCGCCTCCTTCTCCTCGATCACCAGGCCGGACATCTTGCAGTCCAGCAGCTCGGTCACGGGCAGGGTGCCGCGTCGTTCCTCCAGCGCGACCAGCACGCGTGCGACCCGGCGGCGTGCAGCCAGCTGCGGCAGCTCGTCGGCATGGCCGACCACCCGCTCGCCGGGCGGTGCCGCGGCGTCCTCCTCGGGATCGGGCTCGGGATCCTGGTCGGTGCGCACCAGGCCGACGCACTCGTAGCCCGCGAACGAGTTCTCGCGCATCATCGTCGCGATGTAGCGGGCCTGTGGACCGGCGCCGAGGATCAGCACCCGTTCGCCGAAGTTCCAGCGGTAGAAGAACCAGTGGAAGGCGACCCGCCACAGGTAGATCAGCACGAAGCTGACAGCGAGCAGCAGGATGAGCTTCCAGTTCCAGCTGGCGTCGGCGACCGGGAATTCGAACGGTTCCGGCAGCACGAACACCGCGACTGCCAGCATCAGCAGCGAGTAGCCGGCGGCGTGCAGGAGGCGGTTGGTCAGCTCGGAGCGGTTCTGTGCGACCTTCCAGTCGTAGAGGTCGTTGTACGACAGCGAGACCTGGTAGAGGACCGCCAGCAGCACGCAGCGCGCCGCAAGCCACAGAGAGGCCGGGTCCCCCAACCCGAAGTCCACACCCTTCGGGTCGAGGATCGGGAGGGTGTTGCCGAGGAAGTGGGTGCCCGCGATCAGCAGGTTCTCCGACAGCAAGAGCAGGAACTTGCGCCGAGGGATGATCTGTTCGCGGAGCGTGGGCATGCGGAAGGAGGGGTGCTCGGGCCCCTCGGGGCTCGGGAGACTCCCCGTCGGCGGACGAGATTTCCACCGATCGCAGAGGGAGTTCCGTTTGGGCGATCGGCAGGTCGGTGGGGTCGGCTCAAGGGGAGAACGGCGTGCCCTGGAACCAGCAGATTTCGGGTGGGGAACCGAGTCGGACCGCGACCACGTCGACCCGCAGCTCGCGGGGGCGTGGCGCGAGCACACCACCGAGGGCGCGCAGCGCCCGGTGTAGACGGTCTCGTTGCGCGGGCGTGACGGCCCGCTCCGGTGCGCTCATCCGGCTGCGGGTCTTGACCTCGACCGCGACGTAGAGCCGTCCTCGGCGGCAGAGCAGGTCGATCTCGCCGTAGCGGGTGCGGAGCCGGGACTCGACCAGCCGCAGGCCTCGGCTCCGGAGATGCTCCGCGGCGAGTCGCTCGCCCAGCCGGCCGCGGTCCTCGGGCGGGTCCGAGACGTCGATGCGGCTCATCGGGCGCGCCTCGATGCGGCTCCGCCCGGTCGCCGGTGCTGCGGTCCGAGGCCGCAGATCAGCTCTTCGCGGGCGTACCACCGCCCGCCGCGTCCACCTCGTCGCCGACCCGTGCGATCGCCGCGCGGTCGAAGGTCAGCCGCACGTCGCTGTCGACGCGGAGTGTGACCGTGTGCTCGCTCATCGAGTCGACGACCCCGTGGATCCCGGCGCTGGTCACCGCCTTGTCGCCCTTCTTCAGGGCGGAGCGCATCTCGCGGAGCTTCTTCTCCTGCTTCTGCTGGGGCCGCAGCATCATGAAGTAGATCACGCCGACGAACAGCAGGACGAAGATCAGGCTCTGCTGGTCGAAGCAGCCCTGCGGCACGCCACCGCCGTTCGGCGTGTTCGGCTTGTTGGGGTCGCCCTGTTGGTCGAGGGTGCCCGCGCCACTCCGACCCCGGCTCACGGTCTCCGCGGCGTTCGGATCCGCACCCTGGGGTGCCGCATCGCCGGGGTCCTGACAGAGCAGCAGCGGGTGGGTCGCTGTCGCCGCCGCGAGGGCGGCCGGTGCGCGGGAGTCGTTGCGAAGTACGAGGTGGGGCGTCAGGATCATGGCGCTGGGCGCGTTCGGGAACCGCGGACGGCCTTGTCGCGGCCGGGAAACGGGCCGAGCAGTATAGAGACGCGGTCCGCGGTTCCCAGGACGGGGCGCGGAGGCGTCGTCCGTCTTCTTCCTCGGAACCGCCGTCCGGTCCGATCCCAGCGATGTCCGAAGTCACAGCCAATCGGGTCCTCGTCGCCCTCTCCGGGGGCGTCGACAGCAGCGCCGCGGCGGTGCTGCTGCTCGAGCAGGGGTATGACGTCGTCGGGGTCTTCATGCGCAATGGGGTCTCCGGAGCGACGCGGGGGCCCGCCGCCGAGAAGTCGTGCTGTTCGGCATCGGACGCTCGCGATGCCGAAGCGGTCGCCGGACGGCTGGGGATCCCCTTCTATGCCGTCGACTACGCGGCCGAGTTCGGCCGGATCGTCGATCACTTCGCCGCCGAGTACCGCAGGGGTCGCACTCCGAACCCCTGTGTCCTGTGCAACTCGCAGCTGAAGTTCGGCCATCTTTTCGAGGTCGCGCAGGCGGTCGGGGCCAGCCACGTCGCGACCGGGCACTACGCACGTGCTGCCGGGGGCCGGCTGCTGCGGGCCGTCGACGAGCGCAAGGACCAGACCTACTACCTGTTCGGCATCGACCGGGAGTGCCTGCCGCGGGCGTTGTTCCCGCTCGGTGGACTGACCAAGGCCGAGGTCCGCGACGTCGCGCGGCGCGCGGGGCTGCGGACCGCCGAGAAGGCCGAGTCGATGGAGATCTGCTTCGTGACCTCGGGCGACTACCGCGACGTGGTACGCGCCCGCGGCGGGGTGGGGCGCCCTGGGCGCTTCCTCGACGTCGAGGGCCGTGACCTCGGCCCGCATGGCGGCGTCGGCCTGTTCACCGTCGGCCAGCGGCGGGGGCTGCCGCCGTTGGGAGTCCCGCACTACGTCCGGTCGATCGACCCCGAGCGTGGCGACGTGGTGCTCTGCGAAGCCGGGGGGCTGGCCGACCGGCGGGCGACGGTCCGTTCGGTCCACTGGTTGGTCGACCCGCCCGGGGAGGATCTCGAGGTGCAGGTGCGGATCCGGGCGCGGAGCGAGCCGGCCCCGGCGCGGCTGCTCCTCGACCGAGCTGGCACGGACGGGGCCGAGACCGTCGAAGTCGAGTTCTCGGAGCCGGTTCGGGCGGTGACCCCGGGCCAGGCCGCGGTCTTCTACCAGGGCGATCTGGTGCTGGGTGGCGGTTGGCTCGACTGATCGGCCCCGGGCAGAAAGGCCATCGAGCGATCGTCGGCCGGGGAGCCGTGGGCTATCGTGCCCCTCCCGGCGGTGGTCAGCGGCCGGGCGATTCACCACTGGGAACGGTCCCGGCGGGTGATCTGGTCCGCGCATCGGCTCGCGCCCCGCGGACCGACCGGCGGCAGCCCCAGCAACGAGGAATCATGAACAAGGCGGAACTGATCGAGGAGGTGCAGCGGGAACTCGGAGCCGACTGCTCCAAGGCCCACGCGGAGCGGGTGGTCAACGCGGTCCTCGCCGGCATCGGCAAGGGGCTGCAGGACGACCGCATCGTCCAGCTGGTCGGCTTCGGCACCCTCGAGGTGAAGGACCGCGCCGCGCGCGAGGGGCGGAACCCGCGCACCAAGGAGCCGATCCTGATCCCGGCGCAGCGCAGTGTGCGCTTCAAGGCGGGCGCGCGGCTCAAGGAGCAGGTCGGCACTCCGGCCGACGCCGGCAGCTGACGCCAGGGGCGCGACGCATGTGTCGACCTCCCGGTGAGGCAGATTCTGCCGCCCGGGACTCAAGGTCCGAAGACATCGGGTCGATTGGACGGGCATGGCGCGGGACTTCGCGCCACCCCCGAGGAGTCGATACCCGATGCGCAGCTTCGTTGCAGATCGTCTTGCCTTCGCCGGCCTCCTGGCCGCCGGCCTGGCCCTGACCGGTTGCCAGTCGGTGACCACCACCAAGGACCAGGGCGTGGAGTACGCCGAGGCCAACGAGGTGATGGCGGCCGAGATCCAAGAGCGGATCGCCGAGATCCCCTACCAGCAGCGCGACGAGCTGCTGGACAACCTGTTCTGGCTGCGCCAGCGCGGGGAGGAGGCGATCCCGTTCCTGCTCGACGGGCTGCACGACCAGAATCCGAAGGTCCGCTCGAACAGCTCGTGGGTGCTCGGCCAGATCCATGACCGGCGAACCATCCCGGACCTCGTGCCGCTCATGAAGGACGAGCACGAGAGCGTTCGTCTGGAAGCCGCGCGGAGCCTGGTGGCGATGGGCGACCTGTCGGCCAGCCCGATGCTGATCGAGGGCCTCGACTCCGACAAGGTGCAGGTGCGCTACCTGTGCCACGAAGCACTGCGCCGCTCGACGCTGCAGGACTTCGACTACGATCACCTCGGCAGCGACCCGGTGGCCCGCAGCCAGTCGGTCTACCGCTGGCGCGAGTGGTGGTCGGAGACCTCCGGTGACCAGTTCTTCGCGGCGAGCTACGCCCAGGAGAAGGGGCTGGAGACCGGCGAAGGCACCGAGATCCTCGGCCCGGGTGTCGGTCAGCCCGCGACCCCGGGTGTCGAGACCGCGCCGCCTTGGGAGAACGAGACGATGCCGGGCAGCACGCCGGCCGGCTCGGCCGCGCCGATCGGCTCGGGCACCGTCGAGGGCACCACGGGCGGCGGCGAGCAGGGGACCGACAGCATCCCGACCGGTTCGTCCGGCAACTGAGCGCCGAGCGCCTTCGCCGCCTCGCTGCGTCCGGCCGATCGGCAGGACGCGCGGCGGCCCGCTGCGAGCTGTCCCCCAGTAGGTGCGCTCCGGCCGACGTCGTGTAAACTCGGGGTTCAGCCCCTCACGACCCGGACGACCCCTCCCGGAGCACACGCATGCAGAGAATCCACCGCGCTGCCGGTTTCACCCTGATCGAACTCCTCGTGGTGATCGGGATCCTGTCCCTGCTGATCGCCGCGCTCGCGCCGGCGGTGTTCAGTTCTGCCGGTGCCGCCGACCGCTTCGCCGACCGCGCCAACCTGAGCTGGCACTACACGGTCTACACGGATTACTACAACACCTACAAGCGCACGCTGCCGCGCAACACGGGTGCGAAGTTCATCATCGACCCGTGGATCCGCAAGCGCGTGCAGCGCACCCAGGAGAATTTCGAGCGCTACTGGACGCCCGGCCTGCCGGACCCGCGCAAGGAGGAACTCCTGCAGATGGATCTCGAGACCATCTGGACGTCGCCCGACGAGATCACGTCGATCGACACCCAGTACGCGGGGCCCAGCGCCGACCTGAAGCGTCAGCGCCTCTACGGCGACGGCACGCTGCCGCTGATGGCGAACGACAACGAGTTCGCGCCGGCGTTCACCGACCACACGATCAACGTCCTGATGGGTGGCGGCGCGGTGAAGGAGCTGGTCCTCGATCCCGACCTGATCGAATTCGGGTTCAACGGCACGCCGGAGGAGGGCGCGTTCCCGGTCGGTCCCGAGTCGCCGCACCCCCTGCTGCAGCAACTCGAGAAGTGAGCGCGCGGGGCTGATTCGGGCCGCGCGCGCGGTCGCAGGAGCCGGGAGTCATTCCCTCCAGGGCGTCGGGGAGCTAACCTCTCCGCCCCGATGTCCCGGACTCCCCGCTACTTCCTGCAGTCGTACGGCTGCCAGATGAACAAGCTCGACTCGGAGCTGGTCGAGAGCCGTCTGGTGGCATCCGGCTACGAGCGCGCCGGCTCCGAGCAAGACGCCGACGTGGTCCTGCTCAACACCTGCTCGGTGCGGCAGCACGCCGAAGACCGGGTCTGGAGCCGGCTGGGCGTGCTGCGCCAGGAGAAGCGGCAACGGCCCGAGCTGGTGGTCGGGGTGCTCGGCTGTATGGCGCAGGAGCACCGCCGCTACCTGCAGGCGCGGATGCCGCACGTCGATCTGGTCGTGGGGCCGTCAGCATTCGGCGACATCGACCAGCAGGTCGAGCGGGCCCGCAGCGAGGCCGCGGCGCGGCGGGTCGCCCACGAGGAGGCGGTGCAGAAGGATCCCCGCGCGACACCCGGCGGTGCCGGCATCGTCACCGTCGACCACGGCGTTTCGGGCGACACGATCCATCGTGACGTCCGGGTCAGGCCGCACCGGAGCCAGGCCTACGTCTCGGTGATGCGTGGCTGCAACATGCCCTGCGCCTACTGCATCGTGCCGACCACCCGCGGTGCCGAGATCAGCCGGCCGATCGCGCAGATCGTCGAGGAGGCGCAGCGTCTGTGCGACGACGGGGTCACCGAGATCACCCTGCTCGGCCAGACCGTCAACGCCTACGGCCGGGATCTCGGCCGCGACGTGACGCTCGCGCGCCTGCTCCGCGCCCTGCACGAGATCCCGAGCCTGCGACGCCTGGCGTTCATCACCTCGCACCCCAACTTCCTGAACCGGGAGCTGGTCGACGCGCTGGCCGGACTCGACAAGGTGTCGCGCTTCCTGCACCTGCCGGCGCAGTCGGGGAGCAACCGGGTGCTGAAGGCGATGCGCCGCGGTTACACGTTCGAGCGCTACGTGGCGCGCATCGAACTGCTGCGCGAGGCGGCGCCGGATTATGAGCTGCACTCCGACTGGATCGTCGGCTTTCCCGGCGAGACCGAGGAGGACTTCGCCAAGACCATCGAGCTGATGGAGGCGGTGCGGTTCGCGCAGAGCTACGTGTTCAAGTACTCGCCGCGGCCTGGGACTCTGGCCGCCGAGCAGGGGGTCGACGACGTGCCGGACGACGTGAAGGCGGAGCGCAACCGGATCCTGCTCGAGGTGCAGGAGCGGCACACCGCCGAGAAGAACCAGGCGCTCGTGGGCCAGGTCGAGGAGGTGTTGGTGGAAGGGCCGAGCAAGGTCGAGGGTCGCTACAGCGGCCGGACCCGCCAGCACCGCATCGTCCACTTCGCGGCCGACGACCCGGCGCTCATCGGTCGCTACGTGCCGGTGCGCATCGACGAGGCGCTCGGCCATTCGCTGGTCGGTGTGCGGCTGGCTGAGAACGCAGCCGAAGACGGTGCTCGGGCGCGGACCGAGGTGCGGGCATGACCGACTCCCTGGAAGCGCGGATGCGCGAAGCGGTCGATCTCGCCGAGCGCGGCCGCGGCAAGGTCGAGCCGAACCCGCGGGTCGGCGCGGTCGCCTTGGCCGAGGGTCGGGTGGTCGGCCGCGGCTGGCACCGTGAGTGGGGCGGACCGCACGCCGAGGTCGAGGCCCTGAGCGATGCGCGACACGGTGGCGCCGAGCCGGACACGATGGTGGTGACCCTCGAGCCGTGCAGCACCGCGAAGGGGGCGAGCGGCAAGAAGACCCCGCCCTGCACCGAGGCGTTGGTGGCTGCCGGGATCAAGCGGGTCGTCGTCGGTGCGACCGATCCCGATCCGCGGCACCGCGGCCAGGGCATCGCCGCGCTCGAAGAGGCCGGCATCGAAGTGGTCGACGGCATCGAGTCCGACGCCTGCCAGCGGATCCTCGCGCCGTTCCGGCGTTGGCTCGGTCTCGACCGGCCGTGGACCATCGCCAAGTATGCGATGACCCTGGACGGCAAGACCGCTGCGCCGACCGGCGAGTCGCGCTGGATCTCGGGGCCGGAGTCGCGCCGCGAAGTGCATCGCCTGCGGTCGCGCTGCGACGCGGTGGTGGTCGGCTACCGCACGGCGCGGACCGACGACCCGGAGCTGACCGTCCGCCACGTCGAGGGGCCCCAGCCTCTGCGGGTGGTCGTCGACCCGTGGGCGGAGCTGGAGGAGCGCAGCAAGTTGGTCGCAACCGCCCGCGTGCACCCGGTGTTGGTGCTTGCCAATGAGAACGCCGATGCGGTGCGGGTCGAGCGGCTGCGGGAATTCGGGGTCGAGGTTCTGCCGGTGAAGCCGGCCGAGAAGGGGCGGCGTCTACATCTGCTGGAGGCGTGGCGGACGCTGCGTGAGGAGCGCGGCGTGCGCAGGGTCCTGGTCGAAGGCGGTGGCGGCTTGTTGTCGCAGCTGCTCGGGTGGGACTGCGTCGACCAGCTGCAGGCCTACGTCGCCCCGAAGATGATCGGGGGCCGGTTCGCGCCGACGCCGGTCGGTGGCGCGGGGCGGCCGTTCATGGCCCAGGCGTGGAACTTCGGCGACCTGTCGGCGCGGAGCTGCGGGGAGGACGTGGTCCTCGAGGCGTTCCGGTCCGAGGGCTGATCGACCCCTCCCGAGAATCTGCGCGCCCAGCGCTGGTTTTCGGGAGGGGTCGGTGCCAGGACGAAGCGCGGCCGAGCGCCTCGGGGCATGGCGAGCGCAGCGAGTCAGGCCCCTTCGGTTGCGGCAGGAGGCCGCGCTGACCGGTAGGTTCCCCAGAGCGGGGAAGGAGTTCCAGACTCTTGACGGATCGCCTGGGATCCGGCTCCAGGGGGCTGTCGACCGCTAGATGTAGCGGTGCGTCGCGCAAGGTCAGCCGCCATCGTCCAGGGTCCGGTGGAGTTCTCCAGGACTTCTCCACAGAGTTCACCAAGGACTGTGGAGGCATGTGGAAGGGGGCGGCCGCCCGGGGTCTCGAGCGGCGGGAATCTGCAGCGTCCCGACGGATCGCCGGGGACCGCACGTCTCCCGAGGGCGGGCGGTGGCAGGCACCGCCTCGCGTCGGAGTCGCTGTGGACCTCCGACGGAACCCTCGTCCTGGAACGGCCCGTGCCGCGCCGGCCGGGGTGCTCCGGTCAGCCGCCCCACGCTGTCGGTGCCCCTCGTGCCACGCGACCCGCTCGGCCGCGCCCGGCCACCGCGTCGCTCCCGCGCCATGACCCGTGCCGCATCCCCGGTCGTCCCGCTCGTCGTCCCCCTGGTGCTCGCCGCAGCCCTGGCGCAGCCCCTCGACGCACAGTCCCGAGGCGAGCCCCAGGACTGGGTGCTCGGCAACGAACTGATACGCCGGGGTCTGCACGAGGAGGCGGCCGCCCGCTTCGAGTCGTTCCTCGCTGCGCAGCCGCGCCACGAGCGCGCCAGCGAAGCGCGCTATCGGCTCGGGGTCTGCCGGCTGGAGACCGGCGCGCGCGACGCCGGGATCGACGAACTGCAGCGGGCGCTGCGCGATCCGCGGATGCCCTACCGGCCAGAATGCGGCTACCGGCTCGGCGGCGCGTTGGCCGACGCGGGGCGCCCGGCGGACGCGGCGGCGGTGTTGGCCAGCCTGGCAGCGGAGCTGGACGACGACCACTATCTGGCGGCGGCGGTCCACTTCGGCGCCGGCGAAGCGTTCCTCGCGGTCGGGCAGCCACGCGAGGCCGCGCCGCTCCTGCGCGAGGCGGCGCGCCTCGATGCCGAGGGCAAGGCCGACGGCTATGCATTCGCCGGTCTCTACCGGGCCGGCCACGCGGCCTTGGAGACCGACGACCCGGCAGCCGCGGCGACGGACTTCGCGGCGCTGCTGGGCCGCTTCCCCGAGCACCCGGCGCGCGGCGAATTGCTGTGGCTGTGTGGTGAGAGCGCGGACCGCGCCGGCCAGTCCCAGGCAGCGCGACAGGCCTTCGCCGCGGCCTCGCGGATCGAGGGCGAGTTCCAGGACGACGCCCTGGTCGGGCTGGCCTGGGTCAGCCTGGAAGCGGGGGACCGCGCTGCGGCGCGGGAGGCGTTCACCAGGTTGCTGCGCGACCACCCCGACGCGACCGGCGGGGACGAGGCGCGGTTGGAGCTCGGTCGGATGGACCTGGAGGCCGGTGATGCCCAGGCGGCACGGCGCCGCTTCGACGAGCTGCTCGGCCGTGACGGGCTCGACGCCGGGCTGCGGGTCGACGCGCTGCAGCTCCGTGGCCTCGCGCTCCTCGCGGCGGGCGACGCGTCCGGCGCGGTCGACGACCTGTCGCGCGCCGCCGCCGAACGCGCCGGCGACCAGCGCCTGCAGTACGACCTCGGCCGCGCGCTGGTCGCCGCCGGCCGGCCGGAGCCGGCTCTGCAGGCCTACGTGAACGCCGCGGGTGGCAGCGACGCGGCGCTGGTCGGCGACGCGCTCTACGGCCTCGCCGTCGCGCTGCACGACCTCGGCCGCCACGAGGAGTCGGCGACCGCTGCTGCGAGGTTGGTGGAGCAGTGGCCCGACCACCCGCTCGCCGACGAGGCGGCGTACGCGGTGGCCGAGAACCTGTTCGCCCTCGAGCGCTGGGCCGCTGCCGAGGCCGCCTACCGACGCCTCGCGGCCGACCACCCGCAGCAGGCGCGCGCCACCTGCCGCGCGGCATGGTGCGCGTTCCTCGATGGGCGCCACGCGGTCGCAGCGGAACGCTTCGAGGCGTCGGCCGCCGAGCAGCGACTGCCGGCGGCGGATCGCGAGGAGTCGCTGTCGATGGCAGCCCTCGCGCGCCACGAAGCCGGTGATCCCGACGGCGCGCTGGAGCTCTGCGATCGCTACAAGGCCCGCCACCGCGACGGCGCCTTCCTGGGCCGAACCGAACGGCTCGCGGCGCGCATCCTCCGCGGTCGCGGCGATCTCGCCGGTGCCGCGCAGCGCCTTGCCGTCGCCGAGCGGGTGGCCGGGGACGACGAGGGTGCGCGACTCAAGCTCGAGCGTGCCGACCTGCTGTTCGAGCGCGGCGACTTCCGGGGCGCGCGCGAGCTGTACGCCGCGCTCGACCAGGCGACCGGCATCGAGCGACTGCGCGCTCTGGAAGGGGTGGCGTGGTGCGCGTTCGAACTCGGCGACGATGCGGCGTGCCTCGCGGCCTGCCGGCAGGCCGAGCAGTTCGCCTCGGGCGAAGGTCTCGACGCGACCGCCGCACCCCTCCGCGCCGGCCTCGACCGGCTCGCGCTGCAGGTCCACTTCCGCGCCGAGGACTGGTCGGCCGCCGACCGCGCGGCGCAGCGCTTCCTGGAACGCTGGTCGGACGACCCGCGCGCCGCCGAGGTCCGCCACGCGCGGGCCACCGCGCTGACCGCGGCGGGCGAGCACCGCGCCGCGCGCCGCATCCTCGACGGTCTGTGGAGCGACGGCTCGCTGGCGCGGAGCGACGACCTCGAGCCGGCGGTGGTGGTCTACGACGCGGCCTGGGCGCGGCGTCGCGACGGCGACGAGGCGGCGGCCCTGCAGGCTTTCGGGGATCTCACCCGCATGGAGGGGGCGGACCCGCGCCTGCGCGCCGAGGCATGGTTGGTGCTCGGCGAGGCCGCGCAGCAACGCGGCGAAGGCGAAGCCGCCCGGCAGGCGTTCTCCCGGGTGCCCGACGATTCGCCGCTGGCGGCGCGCGCGCGCTACCGCACCGGCCAGTCGTGGCTCGCCGAGGAACGCTTCGACCGGGCCGCCGAAGCCTTCGAAGCGGCGTTGGCCGGCGACCCGGAGCTCCGCGACGACGCGCGGCTGGCACTCGGCGAGACGCTGCTGCGCGCGGGCGCCGACGGCGAGCGCGCGGCGCGTGCCGTGACGGTCCTCGAGGCGCTGCTGCGCGAGTCGCCGCAGCATCCGCGCCGGGCGCGCGCCGAGCTGTACCTCGGCGAGGCGTTGGTGCTGGCGGGGCGGCCGGCCGACGCGGTCGGGGTGCTCGAAGCGCGTCTCGCCGCGGCGCCTGCTGCGGGCAGCGATCCCGAGGCCGACGTCCTCGCCGCGCGCGCGGCGCTGGCGCTCGGTCGTGCCCACGCCGCGCGCGGCCAACACGACCGCGCCGAGCAGAGCTACCGCGCCTGTGCCGACCGCTCCGAGGGTCCGCTCGGCGCCGAGGCGCTGTTCCGCATCGGCGAGGCCCGCGAGGCGCGCGGTGATCTCAAGGGCGCAGCCGAAGCCTTCGTCGAGCTGACCATCCTCCACGACCACGAACCGTGGGTGCCGCGCGGTCTGCTCGCCGCCGGCAAGGCCTACCGCGGACTCGGCCAAGACGCCAAGGCGACCCGCATGTGGAGCGAGCTGCGCGAGCGCTACCCGCGGTCCGAGGCGGCGCGGGCGATCCCGCGGTGATCGAGTCCCTTCCTGCAGACCCATCCCCGACTGCCATGATCGAATCCGTGCCCGCCGCCCTCGCGGCCTTCCAGACCGGAGCGGCGAACCCCGACCCCGTCGGCCAGACCCTGTCCGAGTTCCTCGAGTCCGGCGGCGAGCTGATGATCCCGCTGGGGATCTGCTCGGTGCTGGTGCTGGGCTTCTTCCTCGAACGCCTGCTCGCGCTACGGCGCGCGCGGATCTGTCCCGCGCGCCTCGACCCGGTGTTCGAAGCGGTGGCGGCCGGCCGCTTCCGCGAGGCACGGCAGAGTCTCGAGGCCGACCGGTCGCCTGCCGCGCGCATCCTGCTGGCCGGCCTGCGCCGCCGCGGCTACCCGCTGCGCGACGTCGAGGGCGCGATGGAGGACCAGGCCGGCAAGGAACTCGAGAAGCTGCGCCACAACGTCCGGCCGCTGGTGGTGATCGGTGGCATCGCGCCGCTGCTCGGTCTGCTCGGCACCGTGCTCGGTATCGCCGAGGCGTTCCGGCGGGTGTCGCAGGCCGGCATGGGCAAGCCGGAGATGCTGGCCGGCGGCATCGAGATGGCGCTGAGCACCACCATCGTCGGGCTGTGCATCGCGATCCCGGCGATCCTCGCGTCGTCGTGGTTGCAGGGTCGGGTGCGCAAGGCGGTGCTGCGGGTCGACGAGCGGATCGCACCGTTGGTCGAGACCATCGCGGTCACGCCCGAGACCGCGCGCGGTGACGACGACGTGCGCAGCACCGACGCCGAGCAGGAGGCGGAGCATGCGGCTCGAGCTGGATGACCTGCGCGAGGACCAGCCGAACCTCACGCCGTTGATCGACGTGGTGTTCCTGCTGCTGGTGTTCTTCCTGGTGGCGACCACCTTCGCCGACGACGAGGTCGAGATGGACCTGGAGCTGCCGCGCGCCCAGAACGGCAGCGACGGCGCCGACGCCGAGCTGTTGGTGATCCACGTCGCCGAGGACGGCGCGCTGCGCGTCGATGGGCGCGAGGTCACGCTCGAAGGTCTGGAGCAGAAGCTGCTCGCGGCCGCCGAGCGCAACACCGACCAGGAGGTGCTGATCCGTGGCGACACGCGGGTCGACCTGGGGCGGGTCGTCGAGGCGTTCGACGCGTGCCTGTCGGCGTCGTTGAACAAGGTGTCGATCGCGGCCGATCCGCTGCGGTGAAGTCGAGGGGCGGTATGGACCAGCAGCGAGAACGTCACGCGCCGGTGCGGCGACGGATGGGGCGGGCCCGGGCCTTCGGCATCGCGCTGTGCCTCGGCGTGGCGCTATGCGCCGGCGCGAGCCTCGGCGTGCTGCGCTCGGGACGACCGCTGTACTACTCCGACGGCAGCGTCGCGACCCGCGCCGACGCACTGGCCGAGGCACCAATGCTGGTCTGGGGCCGCGCCGAGGCCGAGGTCGAGCTGCCCGGTCCGGTGGTCGGGCGCGTGCAGCCGCTGCCCGATGGCCGCCTGCTCTACGGCCGCGGCATCGACGAGCGTCGCACCGACCTGGTGGTCTTCGACCCCACGCTGCCCGAGCTGGCGCCGGTGCCGCTGAGCGCGGTGAACTCGCCCGGCCACGACTTCGCGCCGGCGTTGGCGGTCGACGGCTCGCTGTGGTTCACCAGTGACCGCCGCGGCGGCGCGGGGGGCTTCGACCTGTGGCGGGCCGTGTCGCTCGGTGGTGGGCGCTTCGCAGTTCCCATCGCCGTCGATGGCGAGGTCAACACGCCCGCCGACGAGACCGATCCGGCACCGTCGGCCGACGGTGACTCGCTGGTGTTCGTGCGCCGCCTGCGCAGCGAGGCCGACGGCAAGAACGGCCGGCTGTGGATCCAGGACCGGAGTTCGCTCGACCCACCGCGGCCGGTGTTCGACGTGGCGCCGAGCCTGCGCGAGAAGCGCGGCATGCTCGCGCCGGTGATCGTCCGGGATCCCACGTTCGCGCCCGACGGCGCGGCGTTGTGGTTCGTCCGTGAGCGGGCGGGTGCGCCGGCGAGCCTCATGGTCAGCCACCGGCATCGCGACGACTTCGCGGCGCCGGTGGCGATGGCGGCGGTGTCGGCCGGCCGCGCGCTGCGCGCCCCGGCGTTGGTCGACGACGGCTTCGGGCTGCTGCTGGTCCAAGGCGGCGACGCACCGCTCCTGCTGCGCGCCCGCGGCCGGCTGGTCTACCCGTGGTGGGCCGGGCAGGTGCCGCTGGAGAACCTGCTGGCGATCCTGTTGGCGGCGTCGCTGCTGCTGGCGACGTTGCTGCTGCTCGGCGCGCGTTGGCGCCAGCTCGACATCGTCACCTGGTGTCTGCTGATCTCGTTGCTCCTGCACCTGTTGATCTACCTGTGGCTGCAGGGCCTCGAGATCATGACGCCTGACGAGCTGCCGGGCGCGGGCGGCGATCGACTGGCGCTGCGGGTGGTCGCGGCGGGCTCGGTCGCCGGGGGTGCGCAGAGTGCGACGGCGGCGGGCAGCGATACGGCGGCGGTCGCGCGGGTCAGCGAGCGGTTGCAGCGCGTGACCACACCGGGCGAACTGGAGGTCGCGCGGCCGACCACCGCGGTCGGTATGGCCTCACCGGCGGAGGTCTCCGCGACGGTGCCGACCGCCGGCGAACGCGCGCGCAGCGCGTCGCTGCCCCTGCCCGCGGAGTCGGCGTCGACGCCGGCTGCACCCACGCTCGGAGATCGGCCGAAGGCGATCGAGCGTGCGTCGGCGGCCGACGCCACGTTGGCGAACCTGGGCGACGACGCCGGCGCTGCGGAACTGGCCGCGCCGAGCGTGGCGACCGAGGCACCCCGCTCGGAGCGCAGCCCGCGCGACACCGGGGACGGCGAGGTGGTGGTGGAGCGGCCTACGGGCACCGCGGTGGCGGCAGCGCGGTCGACCGCGGCCTCGAGCGTGCCGCCCGCTCCGAGCGGCGCGCGTCGCGTCGACGAGACGTCGTTGCGCGAACGCCGGGTCGCGGTGGCTCCCGTGGGCCAACTCGCGGACGCGGTCGAGGGTGCTCGGCCGGTCGCCGCATCGGGGAGCGATCCCGCCCTGGCGCCGGTCGTCGCGATGGACCTGGCGGCGAGTGCGCCGAGTGCATCGGGCTCGGCGGTCGCGGCACCGCAGCGGCAACTCCTCGAGCCCGAGGGCTCCGCTACCGGTGGTTCCCTCGACGTGCGTCCCGCGAGTCGTCTCGCAGCCGCCGAGGGAGTCGCGGTCCCCGCGGCCCGCCGGTCCCGCAGCGACGCGGCGTCGGTCGCGGAGGGCACGCTCGGCGCGGTGGTCGCCGCACCGCGGCTCGACGACCGGCCGGCAGGAGGCGTCGCCGAAGCGTCGGTCGAACGCAGCTCCGCGGACCCGAGCCTGGCGTCGGCGGTTGGCGACCTGGAAGCCTTGGTCGCTGCCGATCCGGTGACGGGCGAGGCGGCGTTGCAGCGCCCGGGTCGCGCGTCGGCGCTCGCGGCACCCGACGCGGGGTCGATCCAGCTGCCCGCGTCGAGCCTGGCCAGCACGTCGGTCGGCGCGGTGCCGCGCGCGAGCCGTCGTCGGCCGAGGGGTTCGCAGTCGACCACGATCGACCTGCCGGCACTGGCCGATCTGCGGGATGCGTCGGATCTCGACGACGAGGTGCCGGACCAAGGCACCAGTGCATCGCGACGCAGTGGCGCCGATCCGGATCTCGTCGCCCTCGGCGAGCAAGTGTCGCTGCCCGGTCTCGCGCCTTCAGGCCACCGGCGCGAACTCCGGGCACCCACGCGCGCTGGCGGCGAGAGCCGCTCCGACGGCGCGGGGATCGGCGGCATCCGGCCGCCGGAGACCGGACTGGTCGCCGCGCCGGGCCGGCTGCCGGGAGCCGCAGCGCGTCGCGATCGCGACGAACCGCTGCCGGGCCTGTACGCGAACCGCTTCGGACCGCGGAAGGCCGAGGCCCTGGAGAGGTTCGGCGGCACCGCCGAGACCGAGGCGGCGGTGCAGCGCGGCCTGGCCTACCTGGCCAGCAGACAGGACGAGGCCGGCCGCTGGGTCGGTCGCCGCGACCTCGACCGGAAGTACGGCGAGACCTGGATCGGCCGCAGCGGGCTGTGCCTGTTGGCCTTCCTCGGCGCCAACCACACCCACACCTCGGGCAGCGAGTACTCGCCGCTGGTGGCACGCGGTCTCGCCGCGCTGCTGGCCGAGCAGGACCGCGAGACCGGCCACTTCGGCCGCACCTCCAGCTACTCGCACGGCATCACCACCTACGCGCTCGCCGAGTGCCTGGCGATGACCGGCGACGAACGGCTGCGCGAGCCCCTGGAGCGGGCGGTGGCCTGGATCGTCCGGAACCAGGAGCGCGGCCGCGACCCGCGCAGCCGTGGCGGCTGGGGCTACTTCTCGCCGGTGCTCCGTGCGGAGGACGACTACGCGCGCACCTCGGTCAGTGCCTGGATGATCATGGCGCTCGAGTCGGCGCGGATCTCCGAGGTCGAGGTGCCGGACGCCGTGCTGGCGAACGCCCGCGAGTTCCTGCTGCGCAAGTTCGACGAGCGCCGCGGCTACTTCCTCTACAGCGAGGAGCCCGACCGGCTGCGCTCGTCGTGGCGCACCCTGCCGGCCTCGACGCCGATCGCCAGCTTCTGCCTGATGCTGCTCGGCGAGGATCCGCGCGCCGAGCACCTGCGGCGCGCGGTCGACTACACGCTGGCCCGTCGGCCCCGCGAGTGGGAACGGGCCGACGACGACGCCTTCGTGCTGCGCGGCGAAGGCAACCCGTACTTCTGGTACGCCGGCACCCTGGCCTGCTTCCTGGCCGGCGGGGATGCCTGGAAGCAGTGGAACGCGGCGCTGCAGGACGTCGCGCTCGGCGCGCAGCGTCGCGACGGCTCGTTCCCGCCGGTCGGCGCCTACGCCCGCTACGCCGGCGACTCCGACCAGGACGCCTGCTTCACCACAGCACTCGGCGTGCTCAGCCTCGAGGTCTACTACCGCTACTTCACGCCGCTGCTCGACGGGCGGTGACGATCCCACGAAGCCGGCGCGGGGTCGTCACGGCGTGACGTTCGCCGTCACCGGCTCGCCGTCGAGGCCCGCCTCCGCACCCGCGGCATCCGCCGCCCGGTAGGCCTCGAGGCGCACCTCGACCGGAGTGCCCGCGACCGCCGAGGGCCCACGCCGCAGCGCGGCGGTGAGCAGTGCGCCGTCGGGCAGGACGCGCGGCGCATCGGCGCTGGCGGTGTCGCCGAGGACCACCCGGAGGCGTCCGGGGCCGAGGCGCTGCGCGGCAACGGTCTCGACGCCCTGCGCCGGCGTGACCTCGCCGGTGAAGTCGAGCGCCGCGCCGTCGGTGACCAGTTCGAACTGGATCAGCGAGGGCTGGACCTCGCCGGCGGCGGCGAAGATCACCGGCAGCTCGACGGTGTCGGCACCGCTGGCGAAGCTGGCGTCGCGGAGCTCGAGGCGGGGGAGTGCGGCTGGTGCGCCGCCGCCGCCGCCTCCGCCGCACGCGGCGGGCAGGAGCGCCAGGCAGAGGAAGACGGGCAGGAGCGGTCCGGCGGGGCGAGGGCTCGACATGGGCCGAGGCAGGATAACCGCTCGGGGTCGGCACCGCGTAGGCTGGCGGCGATGCGACAGCACGCGCTCCGCCGGGCCACCCGGACCACCACTGCATCGCTGCTCGGTTGGATCGTCGCGGCAACGCCGGTCCTGGCCCAGGATCCCGAACCGCATCCCGACCGTCACGTGAACCGTCTCGCCGAAGCCACCTCGCCCTACCTGCGCCAGCACCGCCACAACCCGGTGGACTGGTATCCGTGGGGTCCCGAGGCCCTGGAGCGCGCGAAGCGCGAGGACAAGCCGATCTTCCTGTCGATCGGCTACTCGGCCTGTCACTGGTGCCATGTGATGGAGCGCGAGTCGTTCGAGAGCGCCGAGATCGCGGCGCTGATGAACCGCCACTTCGTCAACATCAAGGTCGACCGCGAGGAGCGTCCCGACCTCGACGCGATCTACATGGCGGCGGTGACCGGGCTCACCGGCCACGGCGGTTGGCCGATGTCGGTGTGGCTCACGCCCGACCTCGAGCCGTTCTTCGCCGGCACCTACTTCCCGCCCGAACCACGCCAGGGCATGCCGGCGTTCCCCGACGTGCTGCAGCGGATGCACACGCTGTGGACCGAGCGCCGCGACCTGATCACCGACCGCTCGCAGCAGGTGAAGGAGTACCTGCGCAAGAGCCTCGCGCCGCGCGGCGAGCCCGACGACCCGTCGGTCGACGACCTCGCGACCGCGGTGGAGCAGAGCCGCGGCCAGTACGACGCGGAGCACGGCGGCTTCGGCAACGCGCCGGGTTACGCGCCGAAGTTCCCGCACGCCGCCGAGCTGGCGCTGTTGCTGCGGCGTTCGGCGGCACTCCAGGCGAGCGAACCGGAGCGCGCGGCGCAGGTCCGGCAGGTGGCGATGCATTCACTGGACGCGATGGCCGAGGGTGGCATCCACGACCAGCTCGGTGGCGGCTTCCACCGCTACAGCACCGACCGGCGTTGGCTGGTGCCGCACTTCGAGAAGATGCTCTATGACAACGTGCTGTTGGTGCCGGTCTACGCCGACGCCTTCCTGGCGAGCGGCGAGGAGCGCTACCGCGAAGTGGTGCGGAGCACGCTCGACTACCTGCTGCGCGAGCTGCGCGATCCGGCCGGCGGCTTCTGGTCGGCGACCGACGCCGACAGCGAAGGCGAGGAGGGGCGCTTCTTCGTCTGGTCGCTGGCCGAGGTCGAGGCGTTGCTCGGCGACGATGCCCAGCTGTTCGCGGCGCGCTACGGCGTGACCGCCGCGGGCAACTGGGAGGGGGCCAACGTCCTGCACCGGTCGGTCGAGGTGGGGGCGCTGCCGCTCGCGACGGTCGCCGAGCGGGCGGAGCTGTCGATCGCCGAGGTCGAGACCCGGCTCGCCGCGGCGCGGCGGATCCTGCTCGAGGCCCGCGCGCAGCGCATCGCACCGGCGACCGACGACAAGGTGTTGGCGGCCTGGAACGGCATGGCGCTGACCGCCCTGTGCAGTGGCTTCCGGGTCACCGGCGAGCAGCGCTACCTCGACGCCGCGCGCGGCACCGCGGCGTTCGTGCTGGCCGAGATGACGGTCGACGACCAGCCCGGCCGGCTGTTCCGCAGTTGGCGCGCGGGCCGCGCCAGCCTGCCGGGCTACCTCGACGACCACGCGTTCGTCGCCGAAGGCCTGCTGCAGCTGTTCGAGTGCGACGGCGACCCGCGGTGGCTCGGCGCCGCCCGCGAACTGCTCACCGCGATCGTCGAGCACTTCCACGACTCGGCCGACGGCAGCTTCTTCTACACCGCCGACGACCACGAGGAGCTGCTGGTGCGGGCCAAGGAGGTCCAGGAGTCGTCGATGCCCTCGGGCATCGCCGCGGCGGTGGGGGCACTGCAGCGCGGCTCGTTGCTGCTCGGCGATCCGCAGCTGTGGGAACTCGCCCACGGTGCCCTGCGCACCCATCACGAGATGATCTCCCGGTTCCCGGTGGCCTGCTCCGGGCTGATGCTCTCGGTCCATCGGGAACTTGCCGATCCCCGCGAGGTGGTGGTCGCGGGCAGTGCGGACCTCGACGGCTTCGCGACCTTGTTGCAACGCTCGTGGACCGCGTGGCCCCAGGATCACGTCACCGCGCCGCTGTTCGAGGAGCACCGTCCTGCGCTCGAGGAGCTGTCGCCGATCTTCGTCGGGAAGGACGGTCTCGACGGGACGGCCGCGGCTTGGGTCTGTCGACGCGGCAGCTGCGAGGCACCGGTGCAGGAAGCAGCGGACCTGCTACGCAGGTGAGCCGCGCAAGCTCGGGTTGCCTGTAGAAGTCCCGCGGTTCGCTGGGCAAGATCCGGATGTCGGCACCTCGACGATCCTCTGTCCGGAACCCGTCCATCCACGGCAGTTTTGCAAGGCACGCGCTCGGAGTCCGGATCCTCGCTCCCGTTGACCGATCCTTCGATCGGGCGCGGTGCGGTCGACCGTTGGTTCCACGACCACTACGGCGGCAAGAAGGGTTGCCTGCGCGCCTTCCAGCATGGGGTGAAGCGTATGCTCGGCGGCTACCGGCGGGAGGGGGCGATCGATCCCGCGGTGGTGCGCCGTCTGGTCTTCGTGTGCGTCGGCAACATCTGTCGGAGCCCCTACGGCGAGGCCGTCGCCCGATCGAAGGGTCTGCGCAGCGCGTCGTTCGGTCTGGAAGCCCGCAGCGGGGACCCCGCGAACCCCAATGCGCTCGCGGTGGCGCGGAGTCGTGGGGTCGATCTGGAGCCGCATCGCGCGACCGGTTGGAGCGACTACGCCCCCGCGCCCGGCGACCTCTTGCTCGGCTCCGAGCCATGCCACACCGCACGGCTCCGGGAGCACTACCGCGACCGCGCGGACCTGCAGATCGCACTGCTGGGTCTGTTCGCCGCGCCACCTCGGGCCTACCTCCACGATCCGTACGGCCTGGGTCCGGCCTACTTCGCGCGCTGCTACGACCGGATCGACTCCGCCGTCGACGGGCTCGAAGGTCTGCTGCGCAGCGCGGGTGACGGCGCGCTCGTGGCGGGAGCGGTGTCGTGACGCGGGAGCCGGGCGCGTCGGGGTTCCGCGTCGCGAGTCCCGTGCTGGTCACCGACGCGCACACGATGGGGGCGATCGCGGTGGTGCGCTCGCTGGGCCGCGCCGGCTACCCGGTGGTCGCGGCCTCCGACCGGCGCGACGCGCTCGGCCTGCGCTCCCGCTTCGCGGCCGAGACGCGCGACGCGCCGTCCTACGACGATCCGCAGGCCGTCGTCGACTGGTTGGCGCGCACCGTCGCCGAGACCGGCGCGGTCGCGGTGGTCCCCTCCGAGTCGCTGCTGCTGGCGATCGAGCCGCGGTTCGATGAGTTCTCGCACCTGCTGCCGTTCCGCCGCGATGCGCGCACCGTCTACGACGGCATGAGCAAGGACGTGCTGTTCCGGACCTTCGACCACGAGCGGGGCCGTCGCAACCTGCCGCGTTTCGTCTGTCTCGACAGCGATGCCACGTTGCCGGCCGATCGACGGTTCGCCGACTGGCGCTACCCGCTGTTCGCCAAGGTGGACGCGCGGTTCGCGCGGGCGCGGGAGAGCGGCGCGGCGGGTGGGGGCAGCGTGGTCACGGTTCGCGACGCGGAGCGGTTGCTGCCGGTGCTCCGCGGTCTGGCGTCGAGTCACACCCGGATCCTGGTCCAGGAGTTCACCGAGGGGGTCGGGGTCGGCGTGTTCCTGCTTCGCTGGCAGGGGCGAGAGCTGGCGCACTTCGTCCACCGGCGGCTGCACGAGGTGCCGCACACCGGCGGGGCCTCGTCGCTGCGCCGCGCCTTCCGCCACGAGGCGATGCTCGAGGATGCGCGGTGGCGGGCCGAGGAACTCGGCTGGGAAGGGGTGACCATGTTCGAGTACCGCTGGGACCCGGCCACCGACGCCTTCCGCCTCCTCGAGATGAATGGGCGGTTCTGGGGATCCCTGCATCTGGCGTTGTACGCCGGGGTCGACTTCCCGCGCCTGTTGCTCGACGCGTTCCTCGGCCATCCCGAGACGGTCGAGGACTACGACGACGGGGTCGTGTGCCGGCACACCTTTCCGCGCGACGTGGAGTACGTCCTGTCGATCGTCCGCGACGCGCGGGTGCCGTGGTCGCGTCGACTCGCCGCGGTCCTGGAGTTCCCGTGGCTGTTCGTCGACCCGCGGGTGCGGAGCGACCTGTGGTTCCCCGGCGATCGAGGGCTGTACTGGCGATCGATCACCGCGACGGTCCGCAAGTTCCTGGCGTGACCGGGTCGCGCGGCGGACGCACGGGTCAGTCCGCGGTCGCGCTGTAGCGGCTCGGCATCACGCTGAACCACTTGTCCCAGCGGGTCTCGTTGTTGTCGCCGGGGAACAGCAGGTCGCTGATTTCGCGTGCGCGATCGCGCACTGCCTGCGTCGAGCCGTCGATGGCGAGCCACTCCATGCCGGACACCAGGAAGATGTTGACGCTGCCCAGCGGGCTCGAGGCGAAGCGTGCACCCTGGCCGGGGTTGTCGTCGAAGTAGTCCGCCGGGACGTCCTGGCCGTTGACGCGCAGCGGCACCACGTAGCGGATTCCCTGGTCGACGTGCTGACCGGTGTCGGGGTGGGTGTAGTCGGTGACCCAGGCGTAGTCGACGCCCTTGAGGCAGTCCTCCGCGATGGTCCGTGCGGTGTCGCTGCCGAGGAACTTCCACGCGCCCCAGTAGCCGTTGATCATCGCGCCGAGTTCCCAAGGCGTGTAGAAGGTCACGGGGTGACCGTAGGAGGCACGGTCGAAGGCGCGGTCGTCGTGCGGGTACTCCTTGATGGTTCGGGAGCCGTGGTCCTTCCAGCGGTCGCGTTCGATGATCTCGTCGATGCGACGGTTGGCGTATTCCTTGAGCGCCGCGTCCTGAGTGGCGAGGTAGATCTGCACGAAGCCGACCATGGACCAGCCCTCCGCGCGGGCATTGCGCGCGAACGCCGAGTAGAAGTTCGAGGTCAGCCTCAGCATGCCTTTCAGCGACTGGCCGTGCTGGCGCAGGGCGTAGCGGGCCCAGTGGTCGCCGGTGACGGTCCAGTAGTCGAACAGGATGTCGGTCGACCAGTGGTTCTCGTCGTACGCATTGCGGTCGTGCGCCCGGTAGTCAGCTCGCGTTCGGTACGACGAGTAGAGATAGGGATTGGCGCGGAAGATCGCGCGTCGTCCCAGCGATTCCGGGGTGATGTCCGCCTGGCCCGGCTTGATCGGGATCGAGTAGTAGAGCTGCAGGTTCTGCTCGGCGCCGACCTCCAGGCCGTGCAGGTACATCGGCCGGGTGGCCTGCATCCAGGCCATCTGCTCGAGCATCACCAGGAGCTTCGGCTCGTTGGCCTGGATCGCGTGGGCCAGGGTCGGACTGAGCGGAGTGTTGCGCGGCGTGCCGGCCTGGCCGGTCATGTTGATGTCGCCGAAGAGTCCCCAGGTGCCGAAGTGGTTGCGGCCAGCCCACGAGTCGTATTCCCCGGCTGCGCGGGCGGCGGCGTCGGTCGGTGCGTCGACCGGACCTCCGAGGATGCCCGCGGCGTGGGTGAGCTGCCAGGTGTCGAGGTCGGCGAGTGGGTAGAGCTTGTGCGAGAAGCGGGCGTCGAACGCGGCGCGCCAACGGTCCTTCGCTTCGGTGGTCGCCGCTTCTGCCTCGCAATAGATGTGGAAGCGGTAGCGGCGAGTCTGGCCGTCACCGATCCAGTCATCTTCCATCACCGTCCAGGTACGGAAGCCGTCTTCGCCTCGGGGATCGCGGACGTCGTGCCAATCGGGCCACATCGGCCGGGAACGGGAGGCTCCCTGCAGGCCGAAGGCGACGCGGTTCACGTCGACGTCGGAGAGCGGGAACAGGTTCGGATCGGTGCTGCCCTGCGGGTCGTCGACGCCCTGGTAGTCGTTGCCGACGATCCAGTCGACGGTGACGAAGGGCACGTCGGCGAACTCGTAGACGTAGAGCTGCGAGGTCAGGAAGTCGCGGTCCAGCCCACCCTGACCGAGCGGTTGGTGGTAGTGGCGTTGGTAGCGGACGCGCACCAAGGTCGACTCGTGCAGCACCTCGCCGTCGAGCAGGTCGACGGTGTTGCCGTAGGCGTTGTCCTGGTTGTCGGTGACCAGGAACCGGGCCTTCAGCGGGGTCGGGTTGATGCGGACCCATTCGTTCTGGACGAAGGGATCGGTCAAGGGCTGGACGTCCTGGACGACGTCGTATTCCTTGTCCTCGTCGGGCTCGAAGTCGTCGGTGAACTGGGCCTGCGCGACCCGGATCGATCCATCGGGCCAGTACTGCATCGGCATCCACGCCGTGGCGAGACCGCTCACGCCGACGCCGGACAGATCGTCGATCATCCCCTCGGGGAACGGCACGCTTGCCAGGACGGTGTCGGTGCGGGCCCGGTCGAAGTCGTTGCGTAGCTTCAGGTGCGGCGTGATGGTGAGGGGCTCGCCGCTGCCGCCGCCGCCACGACCGCCTCCGCCATCGCCCGGGTCACCGCCGCCTCCACCGCCGCCTCCACCGCCGCCGCCGCCGCCTCCACCACCGAGGTCTTCCTGCGTTCCACCGCCGCTGCACGCGGCGATCAGACCGCACAGGAGCAGGCACCCGATGGTGCGGAGAGTGGAAGGACGGGAGCCGGGCTCGCGCGCGGCATGAAGGTTGTCCCTGGTGGTTGCCATGTGTAGACCGTGACCGGGCCGGACGAGGCGGTCCGGCATTCCCGTGGTCCTCATCGGCCGACCGGTCGCAACCCTGGACCGCTGCCGCCTACCGAGTCTCGGAATGGGGGAGGTTCGACCGATCGATGCCGACCATCGACCGGTCCACGTGCGGCTACGAGGTGCGTTCTCGCAACAGGGCTCGGGTCAGCGTGCGGCGTGGAGCACGCCGACGGACGTACCGAGGGCGAGTTCCAACGCGAGCAGTCGGCCGAACACCGGTTCGAGCGCGAACTGCGGTTCGCGCGAGGCGCGGAGCAGCTTGCGGAGCGCGTCGCGATCCACCGTCTCGCCGAGCGCCCAGTCGTCGGACTCGAGCCAGGCTCGGGTCGTCGGGTCCTGCCAGAGCGCGAGCCTCGCGGCTCCGGCACCGGTCGAGGCTCGCAGCTGGCCGCGGCGGCGCAACGCGCGGAACTTGCGGCGCAGCTCGACCCATACGGGCGGTAGCGAACGCCACGCGACGTGGAGTCCGCGCGGCAGGGCGGTGCCGCCGGCTTCCAGCGGCATGCGCGCGAGATCGGGTGCGTAGCGGGCGAGGGTTCGTGCGGCCAGCCGGTTGCGGTGCCGCTCGGCGGGACGGGTCCTCAGCAGCGGCTCGAGGACCGAGCGGAACGCCAACGGCGAGACGCAGGGCCAGATCCGGTCCGTGGAACTGGCGATCCGGCCGTGCCAGCAGCGCATGCGCATGCGCAGGTAGGTGTGGTCGAGTCGCAGTGCCAACGTCGCGTCTTCGATCTGCTGGTCGCAGCGCTGCAGGATCCCGGCGAAGTGCCGACGTGGTTCCAGGCGCTCGGCTGTCGGCCAGAGTTGGTGGCTCGGGGTGCCCGCCGCGTAGCGCAAGCGCGCGACCCGTTCGCAGTCGAGCGGGCGGCGTGCCGAGGGCGAGGGCTGCAGAATCTCCCACCAGTAGCCGCGCGCGACCTCGCCGAACGATCCGTTGAAGCTGCCGTGGAACGAGCCGGCGTAGGTCTCCTGGATCGCCGCGATCCGCGCATAGTCGACCACGTCGACCTCGCCGTCGCAGTAGGCCATCGTCCGCTCCAGACGCGTGCGGTCGGTGGGAATGGTGATCGGACTGACGCGGTGGTCGATGCCGAAGCGGGCCGCGATCTGCGCGGCGATCCGCACGTCGGCGCAGTCCTCGGGACCGGTGACCGTGGTGGCGAAGTCGGCGCCGCGGTCGAGGAGGAACGCGGTCAGCAGCCGCGAGTCCCAGCCGGCGGTGAGGTCCGACATCGGCCGACGGAAAGTCGGCAGGATCCGATCGAGGGCGCTACGGATCCCGGCGGCGAAGGCCTCGACCGCCGCGTCCCCGGCGAGTTCGCCTTCCTGGCGGAGTTCGGCAGCCAGCGAAGGCAGGTCGAAAGTACGAAGGAGTTCACGCCGGTGGCCGGGCCCGAGTTCCAGGAGCACCCCGGGCGGCAGCTTGCGGACCTCGTTCCACAGGGTGCGGTCCTCGTAGAGGATGCCGGTGCTCAGGAACTCCTGCGCGGCCACCGGATCGAGCGTGACCGCTGGATCGAGGGCAGCCAGCAGTGCCGGCGAGCAGGCTACCGCGAGGACTCCGTCGCCGGCCCGAACCGACACGTGGTGGTTGCCGATCGGGTCGGTGAGCAGCTGGATGCGGTCGGGTCGGTGGACGGAGCCGTGGCAGAGGGCGAAGAACCCGTCGAGCTCGCTCGCGACGGGAACCAGGCCGCTGTCCGGATCGCAGCGTTGCAGCAGGTGGGACTCGTCGCCGGCGGCGTGGCTGCCGGTCGAGTCGTACCAGGACCCGGCGCTCGCCAGCCAGCCGCGATCCGGATCGGTAGCGACGTCGGCGCCGCTGCCATCGGCACGCGTGAAGGTCCATACCGCGAATCCGTCGCCGGCGGCGTGAGAGCGCGGCGCGCCGAGGCCGAGGCGAACCGCGGCTGCGTTCACGTTCGCACGCCAGGACGCGGCCGTCGGAGAGTCACCGAGCACTACGAGCAGGTCGCCCACCGCAGCATCATCGGCCGCGAGGGCCGGCACACGAAACGGTGATCGGAATCGCATGCGGCGATCGCCGTCCCGTGGGAATCCGGCTCAGGCTGCGCCCAGGTAGTCGGCGAACGAGCGCGCGAAACCGAGCACCCGGTCCCGGGTCGCCTCGGCCAGCGGTTCGCGGCTGTGTGGGTCACCGAGCAGGTGACGCAGGGTGCGGAAGCTCGGCGTCGCCAACAGGAACCACGGGATCTCGCCGGCGTGAGGCGGCGTGATCGGCTCCAGACGACTGGCCCACAGTTCCTGCTCCTCGGCCAGGGTAGCGCGCAGCTCGGCTCGCTCGGCGCGGGTCAGGGACCAGGGATCGTAGCGGAGGATGCGCGAGGCCCCTTCGAGGACCAGCGCCTTGATCGCGAAGTCGGGTTTCATCGGTCCGTTCCGACGCGGGTTGCTGAGCTGCCTGCCGCAGGGGACGTGTGGCCCCTTGTTGCCGATCGGCTGTCCACAGCGGATCCTTGAGGGTGTTGACCGGAACCGGACCCATCCACGCGCGGCGACCGACCGCGGACGACCTGGTGCAGACCCGCGAACGGGTGGCGGCCGCCGGAGCGCACGGGGTCTACGTGCGCAACGCGTTGGCCGAGCCGGGTGGTGACGATGGCGACGACCTGCTCGGCTTCTTCGACGGCGACGGGACGATGCAGTCGCTGGCCTGGTTCGGGGCGCGCGGCAACCTGGTGGTCGTGTCCCGTGACCCGGAGCGGCCCGAGCCGGAGCCCGAGGACTGTGCCCGCGCGGTGTTCGGCCACGGAGCGCAATGGCGGATCGCGCTCGGTCCGCGGTCGATCCTCGATGCGTTGCGGCGCCGCGACGGACGGACCGCGTTGGTCGACCGGCAACAGGTCTACTACGCCTTCGATCGTTCGGACGGGATCGCTTCCGACCGACTGCGGGACGACGTGCGGTTGGCGCAGCGGGCCGACGTGCGGGCCCTCGTGCGTGCCGCGCTCGATCTCAACGAGTCCGACCTGCACGTTCCGGCGTGGCGCGTGCACCGTGGTTGGTTGCGAGACAGCGTGCGGCGGCGGGTGCGCGAGCAGCGGACCTGGGTGATCGGGCCGCCCGGCGAGCCGGTGTGCAAGCTCGACATCGGCAGCCGCGGTCCGGCGGGGGTGGTGATCGAAGGCGTGCACACGGCGCTCGATGCGCGCGGTCGGGGTCTGGCGTCCGGGCTGGTGGCCTCGGTGGCGCAGCGACTCCTGCCGAGGACTGAGACCGTGTGTCTGCACGTCGCGGCCGAGAATCGGCCCGCGCGCCGCGCGTACGAGGCGGCCGGAATGCTGGCGGCAGGGGAGTGCCGCCTGTTGCTGCGCGGGTGAACTCTCGGAGCCAGGTTCGCGGGAGACCATTCCGCCCAGCACGCGCCCTCGCACCCAGGACCTCGCCGCACCGTGCTCCTCGGAGCGCAGGCTCGCCGAATCCACCGATTCGGCTACGTTTCGCGGCCTCGTCCCGGGCCCTCGTGTTCCTGGAGTCTTGGCACGCACTGGATCGGAACGTGTCCCGTGACCCTGCCTCCCGGCGAGTCGGTGAGCGGATCAGTCGAGCTGGGTGGCCAGGAACGCGAGGGCTCGGCCGGGACCGGACAGCGGATGCTGCAACGGCCGGCGCAGGTCGATGCGGAGCAGGTCGTCGCGGAGTTCGGCGAGCACCTGATCGGCCTGCTCCTCGCGGCCGAGGCTGAGCAGGACCTGGGCGAAGCGGGCCCGGCTCAGCGGTTCGTCGGCGAGTCGCAGTGCGGTGGCGAACTCGTTGGCCGCGGCGCCGAGATCACCCGAACGCCAGGCGAGGAAGCCGCGGAGTCGCGCCGCCCACGCGGTTCGTCCCGACTTGACGAGGTTCGAGTCGGCCATCCGTGCCGTGGGGTCGGCGGTGTTGTCCGCGGTGGCCAGCGCCGCCAGGTAGGCGAGCGCGTGGCCGACGCCCTCCGCGTTGGTCTGGACGGCTCGGAGCGCTTCCAGGCGGATCATCAGTGCGGCGCCGAAACCGAGTTCGACCAGCACCTCGCCGCCGTCGACGACATCGATCAACGCGGCCTCGAGCTGTTCGGGACGGGCCCGGAGCCACTCCAGGTCCTCGAGCACGTGGCGAGCTGCGGCATCGGCGTCGCCGAGCAGGATCGCGTGGGCGGCCTGCATGCGCAGGATCTCGTGGGCGAGCAGCTGGTCGGAGGCGGCGCGGCGGCCGGCGCGCTGCAGCATGTCGCTCAGTTCGACGTGATGGCCGGCGTGGTAGAGGGCCAGGGCGCGAGGCAGCAGGGTGCGCGCTTCGGGCAACTGGCGGTCGACGCCCTCGATCGCGTCGAGCGCGGCCTGGGGAGTTCCGGCCGCCAGCTCGGCGAAGCACAGGTGGTAGCCGATCCACGGCACGTCGGGCCAGCGCGCCCGCAGGTTACGGAAGTCCGGCAGTGCGGCGTCGAAACGGCTCAGGTAGGCATTGCCCAGCGCCCGGCTGAATCGGGCGTGGGGGTCGAAGGGCCGTTCGCGGAGCGAGACCACGCCGAGTTCCCGCAGCTTGTCGTCGAACGCGCGCGCTCCGGCCGGGCCGGCCCGTTCGGCGCGGGCCAGGAGCAAGAGCCGCGCGAGGCGATGGCGGATGCTGGGGGTCAGTCGCTCGCCGAGCAGGACCAGCGCCTGATTGGCCATCCGCTCGGCTTCGGGCAGATCTCCGCCGGCCAGGGTCAGGCTGGTGCGCACCAGGATCGCGGGGGGACAGCCCGGGTCCTCGCGCAGCGCGCGCACCGCGCGGTCCAAGGCGCTGCCCTGTAGGCCGCGTCGCTCGTCCGCGTGGGCCTGCTCGGTGAAGCGGACCGCGTCGAGATCGGCGCTGTACGCACGACTGACGCTCAGCGGTCGGAGGGTCAGTCGTTCGCCGAGCGCCAGTCGGATGCTCCGAGCGAGTTCGTCGATCGCCGACGGCAGGTCACGGTCCGCGAAGCCCACCGCCGCCAGGGGAGTCGGTGCGTCGTTCACGGCCCACAGCGCGACCGTGATGCGTCGGGTCTCGGGGTCGAAGACCGGAGCGAGGGAGTGCGCCGCTGAAGGACACCGCTCGACCCCGCCGGCGAAGTCGAGGTGGGGGCTCTGGCGGAGTGCCGCGTGCAGCAGGCCGTCGACGACCGCCGGGTCGATGCCGCTCCCTCCGACCCGCTCGGTGGGGCGCAGGTCGAGGACTTCCCCGGCCGGCAGCGCCCGCACCACCGCCACCGCCGGGCCCCGATCGGGCTCGCGGCGCGGTTCGCGGTCGGCGAGGGGATCGGTGGGATCCAGGCGCGGGGTCGCGCCTCCCGAGCAGGCGGCCAGCACGGGCACCACGAGGAACGACAGGAGGCCGGCGAGGCCGGGGCGGCGTGCAGACGTCCCGGGGCGAGGTCGGTGGGCGGGCAAGGTGCTGGGGGTTCCGGATCGAGTTGGGCCCGGGCGGGCGATCGGACGATGAGACCGTCGAGATGCTACTGGTCGCAAGTGGTCTGACAGCGCTCTTGTCGCTGGCTCCCCAGGATCCGGATCCTGTGCCGCCACGGGTGGTCGGGGTCGACGAGCATGGTTGGCCGGTGTTCGCCGAGCAGTCGGCCGCGGGGGCCGGGACACGCGAGCGGCGCCCTGGAGGCGAGGAGTCACGACCCTCGGGCCACCTCGACGAGCGCGGCTCGGATTCCGTCGGTCGGCGTCGTGCGGAGGCCGGCCCCGACAGCTCACCGGCACGTCGTGGTCCGGCGCTGAGCGAGGTGTTCTCCCGGCTCGGCACCGTCACCGACTTCGAGTCGCTCGATGGCGTCGCCGCCCACTGCCGGCTGACCGTCTTCGACGAACGCGGTGCGGTGCTCGGCACCCGGGAGTGGTCGCACGAGGCGGATCTTCGCGACGGCGTGCTTCGTGATCGGCTGGCCCTGCCGGACCGCCGCGTGCACGGCCGCGACGGTGAGCGGGTGTTCGCCTCGTTGCACGGCCTGCGGATGGACAGCGAGGAGTCGCTGGCGCGCGAACAGCTCGCGCTGTTCGGGACGCTGCTGCGCGCGCCATGGTGCTTCGCGGCCCGGGACCGCTACGAGTTGGTCGCGACCCGGGACGATGCGAGTGATCCGGCGAACGGACCGGCGTGCCGGGTGCTCGAGTTCCGCGCGGTCGATCGGCCGGACCCGTCGGCAGCCACCCGCTACGTACTCCGCTGCACGGCGGACACGATGCAGCCGCTGTCGCTGGAATACCAATTGGGCCACGGTCGATCCCGTGAAGTGCGCTTCGGGGACTGGCGCCAGGTCGATGCCGTCCGGCTGCCTTTCCGGCTGGAATGGGTGAACCGGTCAGGGACGGTGGCGAGCGTGATGGAGATCGTGGAGCTGTCGGTCGGCCATCGCTTCCCCGAACGGCAGTTCCGGCCCCTGCGCTGACCGGTTTCCTCGATGTCGGCGTGGGCGCCGGCGCTTGCCCGGGATCTCGCGGCGGCGATGATGCGCGGCCATGTCCCGCATCCCCCCAACCCGCGCCGCGTCGCTGGCGCTGTTCCTCGTCGCGGCGGTCGCTCCGCTTTCCGCCCAGAAGGACTGGGTCGACGCCCGCTTCGGTTACCGCATCGAACCGCCGAAGGGCTACGTGTCGGTGCCCGCCGAAGACCAGCGAGTGCATGCCCTGGTCCGGTTCGTCGCGCCGAAGCCGCTGACCGCTCGCGCGGGTGGCACCTACCTGCCGGAGGTCTGGGTCGGCTTCTTGGGCGGCGAGGGCGAGGTCGAGAAGGACGGTCTGCCGCGACTGGTGCCGGCGCGGAACTTCGACGACTGGGTGGCCCGGTGTGCCGGGGTCGGCGCGAAGGTGACCTCGCGCGAGGCGTTCGAAGCGGATGGTCTCTCCGGCCGGCGCTTCGTGGTCGAGATCCCGGGCGACCGGGCCCGGACCCTGACCGGGGCGGTGTTCCCGGTGACCGGCATCGACGGGCTCGGCGATGGGGAGGTCGTGGTGGTCTTCGACGTGATGACCGAACACCTCGCCAAGGAGCGGAAGACCGTCGAACGGTGCGTGCAGAGTCTCGCCAAGGCGGACGATGGCGAGGCGGTGCCGCCGGCGCCCGTGGCTCCGTGGTCGAGCGACGCTGCGGCGTGGCAGGGCATGGCGGTAGCCGATCGGATCAAGGCTCGCGACAGCTGGGCGCAGCAGCGGGTCGATTGGCAGTTGGCCCATCCGGAGCCGGACTGGAAGGAGTCCAAGTGCGGGTTCGGCGTGACCGTGCTGAGCCACGCGCCGAGCGGCACCGTGAAGAAGGCCGTCAAGGCCGCCGAGGTGGCTCGGGAGTGGTGCGAGGCGACCCTGCCCGGCTTGAAGGGCGAGGCGAAGCCGGCGGTGTTGCGGATCTTCGATTCGCCCGCCACCTACGCGACCTTCAAGGCGCGCGTCAACGACCAGCGCGACTACTCCCGCGACCGCCGCGAGCTGTACTTCTTCGAAGATCCGAACGCCGGTTCGTCGGACGGCTACGGGATGCTGTTCCGCGCGGTGCTCTGGCACTACGTCGACGACGCCGATCCGCGCGCGCTGCAGGCGATGCCGCGGTGGCTCGACAACGGGCTGTGGGAGTACCTTCGCAGCACCAAGCTCAAGGGCAAGAAGATCGAGTTCGAGGCCGGCGACGTGGAGCGCGGTCGGCTCGACTACCAGCGCCGCAACGATTCGATGCCGGCCTTGTGGAACCTGATCCAGGAATCGATCCAGCCCAGCCCCGAGCATGGCGGCAACGAGGACGTGTGGGGCTACACGCCGGAGTGTTCGAAGCTGATGCGCTGGCTGTGCGAGGATGACGGTGGGGCGGCGTTCGGCAAGCCGGACTTCCTCAGCGGCTACGTGCGCGCGCTCGGCGAGGCCTGCCAGGTGTGGGGAGCCGACCCGGTCAACGACGTCGACGTGCAGGCCTGCAGCTCCGCCCAGCTCGCCGAGCAGCGCAAGGCCTACTACGCGTGGCGTGATGGCGTGCTGAAGAACTGCAACGACACCTATCTGCCGCTGGCGGTCGAGAAATGGCAGGAGGTCAACGGCAAGTGGCTGGCCTACGTGGCCGAGAAGAAGTAGGTCCGTCGCTCGGGCACGCTGGCCGCTGTCAATCGAGGGGCGCCAGCCAGCGGGGGGCGATCGGCGCTCGCGAGCGGTCGCGGCGGCCCTGCAGCGCTTCGGTCAGTCGGTCGACGTAGTCGTCGATCGGGAATTCGATGGTCCAGGCCTCTGCCGGGGTCGCGTCGGGAGCACGGAGGGTGCGCGGCGCGAGCAGCAGCGCGGGGGAGGCTGCGGCCGAGGAGGCGACGCCGGCGAGGAGCGGCGCGTCGAGGACGACCAGTGCGTCCGGCAAGGGGCGTTCGCGTCGGTCCGGATCGAGGGCGCTACGGACGGAGTCGGGGTCATCGGCTTCGTGGACGGCGGCCAATCGGATCGGTTCGGGCTCGCCGAGCCCTTCGACGAGGGCGCGCAGCAGGGCGACGGTGTCCTCGGCGGCGCGGTCGGTGGTCAGCACTTCGACCGCGGCGTCGGCAGGGAGATCCATAGCGAGGAGCCGCTCGGCGAGTGCGCTGCCGAGCGCGGCCGGTAGCGAGGTCGGGAGCGCGAGGTCGTCGTCCAGCAGGATCGAATCGGCCGGCGGCGTGCCCGCGGCGGGCGGCCAGAGGAAGGTCGGGAGATCCGCGAGTTCTTCGACCACCGCGTCGCGGGCCGATGCGGGTAGAGGCGCCACGGTGACGAGTCCTCGCGCGGTCGCGGCATCAGCGATCCGATCCCAGCCCTGCGCTCCTGCGGGGAACGCCAGGATCGCCTCGATGCGTGGGGTCTCCGAGCATGCAACGGCGAGCAGCGAGAGGAACACGAGCAGATGGTGAGATGTGCGCATCGGGTTGGGCGGGTTCGGTCGGCGGCGAGCGCCCTGGTGAGGTGCTTCCGGCGACGTCTTCCCGGCGGCCGGATTTCGATGCCGAGCGCTCTCGTCGCCGATCAGCGGGCGTGCCGCGGCAGTCCCTGATCAGGACCTGGATTCCGTGCGCCCGCTCAAGGGCTTCCGTCCGCCGCGACGATGACCCTCGCGGCCCGGGGGTTCCCCTCGGGTCGCAACAGGCGCCGCGGATCGAGTCGGGGGACCGTCCGCGGTGTGCTCGGGTCGTGCGACCTTTCAGGGGCCCGAGCACGCTCCTGCCGTGGATCGGGGGGTCCACGGTGCGGAATGCCGTCGCTGTCTGTGGTGCCTTGGGGGAGGCGCAGGACGGCGGGAACCCGCGGTGCCACGCGCCACCGCGGGAGTTCCTTGCTCCTGCCTCCAGCAGTCGTCGTGCGTCGCAACGGTCTCCGACCGGGGTAGAGGCCACGCTCGGGATTCGACTCCGGCGGCCGAGCGCCGTATGACCGCGCCATGCAGTGCGGCGGTGTGCGGAACTTCGCGGGGCAGCCCGTGCCTCATGAGGTCCAGGTGCCGGGGGGCTTCCGGTCCGCGGCCCTCCTCGCTGCGGGCCTGATGGTCTTCGGCCTCGCCTTCGGCTGTTCGATTCCGGCACCTGCCGGGATGCCCACCGAGTTGCACGGCGTGCCGTGGCGCGGTGGCCCGGGGGACGCCGCGGTGCTGGAGGCGCGTCAGCTCGCCGACGCGGGCCGGGCGCGGGAGGCCCTGGACCTGCTCGAAGGTGTCCTGGCCGAGCATCCTCGGCACGTCGACGCCCATCGACTCCGGCAGGACCTGTTGCGCGAGCGAGGCCGCATCGGTCGGCTCCGGGTCGAGGCGGACGCTCGCATACACGATTGGGCTGGGGACCCCTCGGCGCTGTACCTCGCGGGCCGGATCGAGGCCGATTCCGCGGTGCAGCGCGAACGGTTCGAAGCGGTCCTGGAGTCCGACCCGGGGTTGTTCTGGGGTTGGCTCGGCTATGCCTATGCGTGGCGCGGGGTCGATGCCGCGTTTGCCACGGCCCTCTACGAGGCCCTCTACCGCCGAACCGAGGGACACCCGGTGGTCGGGGTGGGCTTCGGCGCGGCGCTGCGAGCGCTCGGGCGTCACGACGACGCCATCAAGGTCTACGCGAGCCTGCGAGGTGCGACGGCGATGCCGGGGGTCGGAGACCTCGGAATCGCGGAGAGCCATATCGCTGCGGACCGGCGGCGCGAGGCCTGGGCGCCGCTGCTCGCGGCACTCGCCGAGCGCCCTGCTGATCCAGGCGTGCAGCGGTTGACAGCGTCGTTCCTGGCCGGCGGTCTACCCGATACCCAGGCCGAACAGCTCCTCGACGCGATCGTGCGGGACTCCCGGGTGGCGCGCGTCTTCGCCGAGGAAGGGGGCGCCGGGATCTTCGCCGAGCTTCTGGCGCGTCGCGGGGACCCGGCCGCGGCTCTCGAGGTGCTGCGTCAGGCGCCGGAGCCGCTATCTCCCAACCTGCGGCGCGCGCTGCGGCGGGCCCGGCTGGCGCTCGGCGATGTCGCGGGCTTCCTCGGTGCGTTGCGCCTGGACATCCCCGCGAGCCTTCTCGCTGACGAGCGCAACCAGTTGCGCGGCCTCTGGACGGTTCTGTGGACCGGACCCTGGAGTCGCTCGCCGGAGCCGCTCTCGGCGGGCGCTGACGCCGTGGGGCTGGTCCGCGCCCTCCGAGACGTGGGGCTGCTCGAGGAAGGTGAATTGGTCGCCAGTCTTGCCTTGTTGGAGCACGCGGACCGCGAACACGCGGGACAGCTGGGAGCCCTGCGCGACGAATTGCGCCGGGAACTCGCGTTCGAGCACGCCTTGCGCAGCGCTGTCTATCGTGGCTACGAGCAGCAGTCCGAGCAGACCCTCGACGAGTTCCTCGCGACCCTTGCGGGCGTGTCCCAGCGGATCCTCGGCGAAGACGTGGTCGGCAAGCCGAGCACCTTCGAGGTGCCGCTGGTCGGGGAATTGGTCGACCCGTTCGGTGAGGGCGTCGCGCGGCACCTCGCCCGCTACAACCGCCACCTGGTGCTAGGGCGCCGCGCCGGCGGGGTGATCGAAGCGCTGGTCATGACGCGGGTCTCCAGGATCGATCTGGACGACGCCGGTCCACTCGGCCTCCTCGGCGAGGCGCGGGAGGTGATCGGCATCGACCGCGGGGTCGAGGCCTTGCAAGGTCTGATCGGCGGGGACCTTGCCGGTGTCGCGTTGCTCAACCACTACGTCTTGGACCTGGATGCCGTGCGGGAGTGGGCCGATGACCTCGTCGAGCAGAGGCAGATCGTGGCGGAAGACGGCAGCGCACTGCTCACCGACCCGGTGCCCGAGAATGCCGGCGTGCTCGATCCGGTCGACGTGGGTTGGCGGCTCGCCTGCCTGTCGCCAGTAGAGGACAGCGCGATGCTAGAGGCCGTCCTCGACACGGTGCGTTGGCACGAGCGGGCGCACCTCGTCGATTCGTTCCGCTACCTGCCGCCGGACCAGAACCTGTTCCGAGTGATCTCGCTCGCCTTCGAGCACGGCTTCGATGCGCTGTCGGTAGAGTCCTCGATGGAGGGGCGTGCGGAGACTGCGGCACTGGCCTTCGGTGCGTATCCGCGCATCGTGCTCGCGCACGTGGCGGGATTCCTGGCCGCCGGCGATCGCGGAGGTTCGCCGCATCGACGAGGTTTCGAGGAGCTGGCACGACGCTTGAACGTCGGGCTGGAGTCCCTTCCCGAACACGCCGCCAAGGCCCGGGTCTCCAGGTGGCACGAGGTGCCGGTCGAAGTGTTCCAGATGCTGGCCCGGCAGCTCGCCGCCGAATACTGGCGGTGATCGGGGTCGGCGATGCGTCGGTCCCTCGGGGCAGATCGCCCGACCCGACGCACGCCAGGAGATCCGGGCCGCGAAGTCCCGCGGCACGTAGAGTACAGCCAACGTAGAAGCGCGGATCCGATCGCCCGCATGCGCGCCGCGATCGCATCCCGACCACGCACTCCCGTTCCCTGCGAGGAGGAGTCATGACGATCCGATCCATCCAGCTGCCGTTCCGCTTCCGTTCCCTGGCATCTGCTACCGCCGTGCTCGCGTGCCTGGCGCTGGTCGCGCCGCTCGCCGCGCAGGACGACAAGGACAAGGAGAAGAAGCCCGATCCGGAGATCGCGGAGAAGCTCGACGCGCTCGACGAGGCGGTCAAGGATCGCAAGATGGAGCACGACGGCGAGGCCGTGCGGATCATCGACGAGTTGAAGGAGCGCTACCCGGACCTGCACGAGCGCGACCAGAAGGACGTGCTCGAGGGGATCTCCGACGTGATCCTGAAGATCCGCAAGCCACGCGATCCCGACCAGCCGGCGTTGTACCGCACCGCGATCTTCGCGCTGGGAACGATCGGACCGACCGACGAGAAGACCCAGAAGTTCTGCTCCGAGTACCTGATCAAGGCCTGGGACCGGAAGCCGTTCACCGAGGACGAGTGGTTGGCGACCCGCGAGGACATCCTCGAGAACATCGGTCGGTGCAAGTCGCTCAATCCGAAGCACATCGACTTCCTGATCGAGACCGCGACCCGCAGCCCGATCGACGGCATGAAGCGGGGAGCGGGCAAGGCGCTGCGCCACTACGCCGACGCCGAGGGCAGCGTCCGGAAGAACATCTTCGACAAGCTGCTGAAGGACTACGCGACGATCGAGGGCAAGTCGAAGCAGAGCCTGGAGCCGGGCGACTCGGTGATGGCGACCGCGACTGCGACGCTCAAGGCGATCCGCGATCCGTGGAACGCCACACTGGCGGCTCTCAGCGGCGCCAACCACCGCACCGCGGCCGACTGGTTCGAGTGGTGGAACGAGAACAAGAACGACCGCAAGCTGTGGCGCTGATCGACTGCATCCGGGAGTCGGCGCGCCCAGCGCGGAGTCTCGGGCGGAGTCGATCCAGGCAACACGGTCGGCGCGACCGACTGCCTCGGAGCATGGCGAGCGCAGCGGGTCATGCCCCACCGGTTGCGGCAGGAGGCCGCGCTGATCCTCGGGGTTGGCGACGGTCGCCGGGATGACGGAAGATCCCGGTCCCGTCGTCGTCCACAGCGCCCGTGACCGCCACTCCTCGCCCCTCGCCCGGTCGATCCGGGATGATGATCCTCGGCTGGCTGCTCGCCATGGGCAGCACCGCCTGGGGTCTCTGGACGTCGAGTCGGGCGTGGCGATTCGAGTGGCGGGTCGCACGGGTGGAGGATCAGCTCGCGGCCCGGAGCCGGGAGCTGGACGAAGCCGAGCGGCAGCGCCACGGTGTCGAGGCCGAACTCGCCGCCCGCGACCGCAAGGTCGCCTTCCTCGAGGCCGAACTGGACGCGGCCATGCGTCGTGAGTCGGCCATCAACGGGACTCTCGCCGCGCGGGTGGCCGAGATCGGTCGGCTGCAGGAGGAGCTGCAGGACCGCCGCCGGCACGTTGCGCGGCCGATGCCCGAAGGCGTTCGGCTGATCCTGGAAGCGATCGGCGAGATGCTGGTGGTCGACGGCTACGACGGCCTACGGTTCGTGCATGCTGCCGGCTGTGAAGAGCGCGACCTGTTCGAGGTGGAGTTGCTGGAGCGCGAGCCCGAGACTTGGAGCACGACGTTCCACCGGGCCGGACGGATGCAGCTGGAACTGCAGCGGGAAGCCGGAAGCCTCGCACTGGTCCTGTTCGACGGTGCCGCGCTGCGTGCCGGCACCAGCAGCAAGTATCCGGAGGAGGGGCATCGGATCGTCCTGACCGAGGTCGACGGACCGGCCTGGGAGGGCCGTCTCGGCTTCCTGCTGACGGCGACCGGCGAGTACCCGGACCCCGAGGCGGTCGCCCGTCGGCGCGCCCCGGCCGTCGACAGGGTGACCCACGCGGCCTGGGTGGAGCGCATCGACAGCCTACTCCTCGATTCGAGCACCGAGATCCGTTGGCGGCTGGAGCGGTTCCGCAACCTGGGCGACGCGCGATTCGGCGAGTCCTTGCTCCTCGGTTTCGACGCCGGTGGGGTGTTGCTGCGCAGCGCCGAGGCGGATCGGCTGGCGATCGAGGTGGACCGGGAGGCGGGAGTCGTGAACCTGCTGCTGGAGGGCGGGATCCTGCACCAGCAGGCGGGCGACACGCGGTTGCCGGAGTCCGGCTACCGCATCCTGCTACCCGGCGTGACCCCGGCTCAGGCCAACCGCACGATGCTCGGTCTGGTGGTCCAGCCTCGCCGATAGCGTGCTCCGGTGCTTACGATCGAGGTCGGCAGGACCGTGCCCCGATCGGTCCCCGGATCGACCCCCCCCGATGACCGACACCGACCGCCGCCCCATGGGCGCAAACGCCGAAGGTACGCTACCCCGCAGCTTCCGCGAGTTCGCCGTCGCCTGGCGCTCGCCGATCGAGGAGGCTCTCGAGTCCATTCTCCCTACCGCCGACCGGGAGCCGACGCGGCTGCACGCCGCGATGCGACATGCGATGTTCCCCGGCGGCAAACGGTTCCGGCCGCTCCTCGGTCTGGCCGGCGCGGCCGCTACGGGCGGCGACCTCCGGCGTGCCCTTCGGCCGGCGGCGGCGCTGGAGTTGGTCCACACCTACAGCCTGGTGCACGACGACCTGCCTTGCATGGACGACGACGACCTGCGGCGGGGGCGGCCGACCTGCCACATCGCTTTCGACGAGGCCACCGCGGTCCTGGCCGGCGACGCGCTGCTGACCCTGGCCTTCGAAGTGGTGGCCGAGGCTGGGGCCGAGGCCGTGGTCGCGCTCGCACGCGGGGCCGGAGCCGCTGGCATGGTCGGCGGGCAAGTTTTCGACCTGGCGGCCGAGAACGCGGGCGCTGCGCTGGGGCTCGACGGTCTGGAGCGGATCCACGACGGCAAGACGGGAGCGCTGATCATCGCCTCTCTGGAGGTCGGCCGCGTCGCCGGCGGGGCCGGAGGATCGGAGGTCTCCGGCCTGCTGGCGGAATACGGAGCGCTGATCGGCCGCGCGTTCCAGGTTGCCGACGACTGCCTCGACGTCACCGGGACTGCAGCGGAACTCGGGAAGACTCCTGGCGCGGACCAGGCGCACGGGAAGTCCACCTATCCGGCCCTGCTGGGCCTCGAACGCAGTCTGGAGATCGCGAGGGACCTCGCGGAACGTGCCGGGGCGGTCGCCGGGCGGATCGTTGAACTCGGCGGCGGTCTGGACGGCGCGGAGTCGCTGCTGCAAGATCTGGCGCTTTCCGTGGTCTCCCGGAAATCTTGATCCAGCCCGAAGTTGGGCGAGGTCGTCCGGGCCTGCCCGACGTCCGGAACGGGAGCCTGGCAGCGATCCGCCAGGGTCGTCCAGCAAACTGTCCGGTGGTCCGGGTCCGTCCCCGACCTACGGGGCTTCCTTTCGCTTCGGTCGGGACCTTCCTGCCGAGCCACCTACATTCCGAGCCGTCCGTGGGCCGACGACGAGCCTGGAACGGAAAGGCACCATGTCGACTACCCCGCTGTTCGATCGCATCGATTCTCCTGCCGACCTGAAGCAGCTCGACCCGGCGCAGCTCCCACAGCTGGCCAAGGAGATGCGCAAGGCGATCATGGACACGGTGACCGTCACCGGCGGTCACCTGGGATCCGGGATGGGGGTGGTCGAGCTGACGATCGCGCTGCACTACGTCTTCGACTTCAAGACCGATCGACTGGTCTTCGACGTCGGCCACCAGGTCTACCCGCACAAGCTGCTGACCGGTCGCAAGCAGCGGTTCCACACGCTGCGCCAGAAGGACGGCATCTCCGGGTTCTCCAATCGCTTCGAGTCCGAGTATGACGTCTATACGATGGGCCATGCCGGCACCGCGGCGTCGGCGGCGCTCGGCATCTCCGCCGGTGACCGGGCGCAGGGGATCGACCGGCACGTCGTCGCGCTGGTCGGCGACGCTGCGATGGGGGCCGGGGTCGCGTTCGAGGCGTTGAACTACGGCGGTTCGCTGGAGAACGACCGCACGCTGATCATCCTCAACGACAACTCCTGGTCGATCGCCAAGACGGTCGGTGCGCTGTCGCGCTACCTCGACCGGGTCCGTTCGGCGCCGGTCTACAACCAGACCAAGAAGCGGCTCCACGAGGTCCTCCAGGCGATCCCCGTGATCGGTAAGGAACTCGACGAGACCTTCGACTCCGCGGTCGACCACGTCCGCAAGATGGTGGTTCCCGGGCACGTGTTCGAGGAGCTGGGCCTGAACTACTTCGGGCCGATCGACGGCCACGACGTCGGGCAGTGCATCGAGTACCTCGAACGCGTCAAGGAACTCGACGGTCCGATTCTGCTGCACGTGCGCACCAAGAAGGGCCACGGGGTGCCGGGTTCCGAGGAGCGTTACGACCGCGCCCACGCCGCGAAGCCGCAGAAGAAGAAGGCCGCCGCATCGAGCCCGGCGACCGACGAGCAGAAGAAGGAGCCCTGCGTGGTCCTGCCGGTGGAGCGGGTCCTGACCCGCAACGCCAAGGCCTGGACCAACTGGTTCGCCGAGGCCGTCGAACGGATCTGCGAGGTCGACGACCGGGTGGTTGCCCTCACCGCCGCGATGCCGGACGGCACCGGCCTGATGGAGTTCGGCGAGCGGCACCCGGACAAGCTGTTCGACGCCGGCATCGCCGAGCAGCACTGCGTGGCGTTCGCGTCGGGGCTGGCGACCTCGGGCCTGCGACCGATCTGCGCGATCTACTCGACCTTCCTGCAGCGGGCCTACGACATCGTGTTCCAGGAGGTCCTGATCCAGGACCTGCCGGTGGTGTTCGCGATGGACCGTGCGGGGATCGTGGGTGAGGACGGCATGACCCACAACGGGCTGTTCGACATCGCCTACCTCCGCACCTTCCCGAACATCGTGCTCTGCGCGCCGAAGGACGGACCGGAGCTAGAGGCGATGCTGGCCTGGGCGGTCCGGCACGACCACGCGGTCGGGATCCGCTACGCACGCGGGGGCGCTCCTGGTCCCGGCGACCTGCCGGGTGTCCTCGGCGAGAGCACGCCGCTGGAACTCGGCAAGATGGAGATCCTGCGCTCCGGCAACGACGGCGCGATCCTGGCCTACGGACACATGGTGCAGACCGCGCTCGAGGCGGCTGCCCTGTGCTCGCAGCAAGGCGTCGAGTTGGAGGTGGTCAACGCTCGCTGGGCCAAGCCGATCGATGCCGAAGGCGTGGTCGGGCTCTGCGAACGCCACGACCACGTGCTCACCCTCGAGGACCATTCGGTCGTCGGTGGCTTCGGCTCGGCGGTGCTGGAGACCCTGGCCGCGCACGGTCGGGTCAGGGCCCACGTCGAGGTCGCGGGCGTCGTCGACCAATTCCTCGAGCACGGCGACCGTGGCACGCTGCTGCGCGAACTGCGTCTCGACCCCCAGGGTGTGGCGGCGCGCTTCCTGAGCGAGCGGCCGGCCCGGGTTTGATTTCTGCTCGTCCCCGCCGCTCGGAGACCGCATGGCACGGATCCTGGTTCTCGGGGACGAACGGAAGGGCCACGTGACGGCCCAGGTCCACGCGGTCGCCGAGCGGCTGCGTGTGCAGGGTCACGAGGTGGACGTCGATTTGGCAAGAACGTCCTCGCTCGCCGAGCGGCGGGCCGACCTCGTAGTCGTGTTCGGTGGCGATGGTTCGATCCTCGCGGCGGCTCGGCGCATGGGGGGCAACCAGCTGCCGACGCTGGGCGTGAACCTCGGTCGGCTCGGCTTCCTCACCGCGTTCGGTGACGACGAGGCCGACCTGGGGATCGAGCGCGCGCTGCGCGGAGAACTGGTCGAGGAGCCCCGGCTCATGTTCGAGTGTCGGGTCGAACGGGCCGACGGCAGCGTCGAGCCGGAGGTTCTCTGCCTCAACGACGTGGTCCTGTCGCGCGGTCCCGACTGCGGCATGGCGACGATCCTCGCGCGGCGGCCCGACCGGGAGCTGGCCACCTACACCGGCGACGGGCTGATCGTCGCGACACCGGTGGGGTCGACCGCCTACTCCCTGGCCGCCGGCGGTCCGGTGCTCTCGCCACGGCTGGAAGCCCTGGTGCTGACGCCGCTGGCGCCACACACCTTGACGTTGCGTCCGCTGGTCCTACCGGTCGGCGGCGGGCTACGTCTGCGCATCATCGAGACCGGCGGCGGCGACGATGGCTGCCACCTCTCGGTCGACGGTCAGGTCAGCCTCGAGGTCCGGGTCGGTGACGAGGTGGTCATCGAACCGTCTCCGCACGGCTTCCGTCATCTGACTCGAGGGCCGGCGAGCTTCTTCGCGACGCTCCGCGAGAAGTTCGGGTGGTCGAGTGCACCCCGCCGACCGGAGCGCTCGTGATCAGCTCGGAGCGCGCTGCCGCTCGATGTCTCGCGCCAGCTGTAGCAGGACCTCGCTGAGCGTGGGGTGGTACCAGGGCATCTCGAGCATCGCGGCCGCGGTGCCGCGCATGGCCAGGATCGAACCGACCACGTGGATCAGATCGTCGGCTCGGGGACCGAGGATCTGCGCGCCGAGGATCCGACCGTCCGAGCGGTCGGCGACCAGCTTCCACGCGCCGTGCTCGACGTCCATGGTGATCGCGCGGCCGGTCTCGGGGAAGCGGACGCTGGCGCAGACCACTTCGTGTCCCATGGCCACGGCCCGGGCCTCGTTGAAGCCCACGGTCGCCATCGGCGGGTCGTAGAAGACCACTTCCATGCGCAGGCGCTCGTCGACCGCGGTCGCGACCGGATGTCCGGCCGCGCCGAGTCCGGCCGCGCGGCCTTCCCAGTTGGCGATGTGCAGCAGCATCTCGTCGCCGGTCGAGTCGCCGGCCACGAACACCTTCGGGTTCGAGGTCCGGAGGCAGGCGTCGCGCACCGGACGGCCGTGCTCGAGCTGGATGCCAGCCTCGCGCACGCCGACGTGGGCGAGAGCCGGCCGTCGACCGGTCGCCAGGAACAGCGCCTCGCCGGTTATCTGGAACTGCCGGTCGTCCCGCTCGCAGGTCATCTCGACGCCTCCATCGAGAGGCCGGACCGAGACGGCGCTCGCGCGGTCGTGGAGTGTCAGCCGCGGCTCGTCTCGTAACGCCGCGGTGATCTCCTCGGAGATCAGCGGGTCGACGTCCTGGAACACGCGACGTCGCGACACCAGTTCGACCTCGCAGCCCATGCGCGCGAAGAACTGCGCGAACTCGAGGCCGATCGCGCCGGTGCCGAGCACGACGATCGAGCGAGGCAGCGCTTCGAGCAGCATCGCGGAGTCGCTGGTCATGTACTGCACCGCGTCGAGCCCGGGGATGTGCGGTACGCCCTGCACCGAACCGGTCGCGATCACCGCGCCTCGGTCGAAGCGGTAGCGCTCGCCGCCGGCCTCGACCTCGTCGGGACCCGCGAAGCGAGCCCGTGCGTCGATCACCTCGTAGCCACCGGACTCGATCGAGGCGATCTTGGCGCGTTGGAACCGCGCGACCTTGGCGTCCTTGTTGGCCATCACCGCTGCGAAGTCGTGGCCCAGGTCGGCGCGGCCCACGCCGGGGGTCGCATGGTGCAGCGCATGGTGCAGCAGGTGAGCCGCGTGCAGCATCGTCTTGGTGGGCATGCAGCCGCGGAGGATGCACAGTCCGCCGATCTCGCCGTCGTTGAACATGGCGGTGCGGGCGCCGGCTTCGTGGGCAGCCTTCGCTGCCGCCGAGCCTGCGGTCCCTCCGCCGAGGACCAGCACGTCGTAGCTCTTCACGTCGGGGAGCCTACGCCGAGAGGATCGGTCCGTCAGCCCAGTTCGAACTGCCGCTTCGCGTCGACCTCGTCACGGTTGACCGACACGATGGCCTCTTCGAGCCGGGGGATCAGCGTGTAGTCGCCCGACAGCGCGAGTCGCAGCTGGCGCATCATCTGGATCGCCATCCGCATGGTGCGGACCACATCTCCGCCGTCGGCGCCGGCGAGCCGTTCGACATCGCGCATCGAACCGCCGCGGCCCCATTCCAGCACCGCCGCCGTCAGTCCGAAGTCGACCGACTTGATGCAGTCGTCGAAGCCTGCCGCGAGTTCGAACGCCTGAAAGCGATTGACGGCCCGCTCGGCGCGGCGGGCGATGCTCGGCGGCAGGCCGGCTTGGGCCTTGCGGTCACGATCCTGGCCACGGCGGGCCTCGTGGACGATCGCGCAGAACACCGCGCCGAGCTCGAGCCGATCGCACTCGTCGAGGACCCCGTCGAGCAGCAGCTCGGTGACCTGGATCTCGTAGCCGTTGATCTGTTGCGCAATACGGCCGCGCGACAGCAGCGATCCTTCCTCGGTGTCCAGGTAGCCGGCGGCGTCGAGGATCTGCACCCGGGCGCGCAGCGCGGCACGGGCGTGGCTGCGGATCCGCTCGCGCTTCCGTTGGCTGCCGGCTGCGGCCTGGAAGGCGGCGAACGACCGATCGTAGGCGTCGAGCAGGTCGACCAAGCCCATCCGCTCCCAGAGGTTCAGGATGGTCGAGTACGACAGGTTGAAGCGCGACTGGATCGGCTCGACGCGGCCCTGGAACAGGTCGGCGAGCGGCGCGTCGGTCAGCGCCTCGTCGTCGAGGATCGAGATCACCAGGCCGCTCTTGTCGAGGCCCTGGCGTCCGGCGCGCCCGGCCATCTGCATGTAATCGCGGGCGCGCATGTAGTCGAAGCTCACGCCATCGAACTTGCGCAGCGAGTCGAACACCACGGTCCGGGCCGGCATGTTGATGCCGAGTGCAAAGGTCTCGGTGGTGAACAGGAGCTTGAGAAGGCCCGAGGTGAACAGCCGCTCCACGACTTCCTTGTGGATCGGCAGCATGCCGGCGTGGTGGTAGCCGACGCCGCGGCTGGCGCGTTCGAGGATGCCTTGCAGCGCGGGGTCGTGCTCGCCGTCGAGTTCGAACTTGTCGCAGATCTCGGCGAACAAGGCCTCGATGCGGGCCTGCTCCTTGCGATCGAGGAGGCGCCGGTGCAGGTTGCGCGTCGCCTTGATCTCGCACTCCTTGCGCGAGAAGCAGAAGAACAGCACCGGGAGCAGCGCCTGGCCCTGCAGCTGGTCGAGCACCACGGTTGCTGGATGCGGTCCGCGTGGCAGGTCCTTGCGACCGCGCCGGCCGCCCCTTTCCCGCCGGTCACCGGGTCGGCCGCGCCCCGAACGGCGCTGCCGTTCGCTGGCCTGGATCCGCACCATGTTCTGGACCGCGCGTTTGCGCTGCGCCAGCTTGAACGGGCCGGTGTCGACGTGGAAGCACTGGTGTTCGAGCGGGACCGGTCGCCGGTCGTGCCGGATGACGGCGAGGTCGTGGCGGCGGGTCTCGCCGAGCCAGCGGCCGAACTGCTCGAGGTTGCTGATGGTCGCCGACAGGCCGACGAAGCGGACGTGGTCGGGGGCGAAGATCAGGCTCTCCTCCCAGACGGTGCCGCGCTCGACGTCGTCGAGGAAGTGGATCTCGTCGAACACCGCGAACTCGACGTCATGGAAGCGCTCGGGGTCTTCGAACACCGCGTTGCGGAAGATCTCGGTCGTCATGATCACGACCTGCGCGCCGGGCTCGAGCGTCAGGTCGCCGGTCATCAACCCGACGTCGAGTCCATCTGCCCGGAAGTCGCGGTACTTCTGGTTGCTCAGGGCCTTGATCGGCGCCGTGTAGACCACGCGTCTGCCTTGCTGCACGGCCCGCTCGATCGCGTATTCCGCGACCAGGGTCTTGCCCGCTCCGGTGGGCGCCGACAGCAGGACGTTGTGGCCCGCTTCGATCGCCTCGGCGGCCTCGACCTGGAACGGATTGAGGGTGTATCCCTTGAAGTTCATCGGCGCGGTGGGAGCCGCCGAGCAGCTTGTCGATCGAGGTCGTTCGGGGGACGGCAACGAATGCCGCCAGCCCCGCGTCCCCTGCTTGGATCCGACTCGGTCGGACGGTATGCTCCCGGCGCGCTCGAGTCCATTTCGATTCGAGCGCTGGGCGGTCGAGTCGCGAGCCTCCACGAAGGCACGACGGTCGGCGCGGTCCCACTTGGCGGTTCCTGTTGGTTGGTCGGTCTTTCTGGATCGGCCTCCGGGTGGTCAGACCCGGTCCGGTCGTTCGGCCGGAGCCAGGTGGGAGCGTTGCTGCGGTGGGCGCGGTGAACCGACGGGTGGAACTCGCGAGGCGGTCGTCCACGGACCGTGACCGATGGAGCCTCGGACCCCAAGGGGTTCGTAGGGCCTCCAACCTTCTCCTCGAGTTTCTTCTCCGGGCGCGTTGCCCGGGGAGGGTTGCGAACGTGACCGATGGTCGGCTGCTTCCTGTGTCCGGGAGCTGCCGGAGATCGGAAGCGGCCGGCTTCGGTGGGTGGCCTGGGACGTTCTCCTGGCGACTCCTCGGAGGTCCATCGCAATGTCGCTCGGGGCGCTAGCCAGAGACCAGCGATCGTGGTGCTCGACAGGTGGGTCGGTCGACCTGCCGGTAGTTCGAGGAGTTCCGACAGCTCGAGAGGCGACACCGCGATGAGCCAGACCACGAAGAGCAAAGACTGCCATGGACAAGAGCACTGCCGAGTCGTCGAACCCGACCTTCCTCCGTCGCCACCTCTCGCAGCTCAAGGTGCTGACGCGCCTCTTGGAGCACGAGATCGATTCCGCCAAGGGCGCCGAGATCAGCCTCGACCGTGAACTGGTCGAGAGCATGCTCGACACCCTGGAGATCTTCGTGGAGGACGTCGATGGCGGCGAGACCGCCACGCGCAGCGGCGGTCGTCGCGCTTCCGCGACGACCGAGAAGCCGTCGGTCACGCGGCTGAACTGAGCTGCGGGCCGTATCGGGAGTGCAGGCCGTATCGGGAGTGCAGGCCGAGTCGGGAGTGCAGGCCGAGTCGACCGGTCGCCAGCGACGAGCCGAGGCCCTCGGGTCGAAGCCCGGGGCGCGTGAGCGGGCATCGCGCGAAGCAAGGCGGGATGCCCAGCGCTCGAGCCCTGGAGACTGCCCTCTCGGTGTCTGATCCTTATGCGGGAGGCCGGAGCCCCACGAGATGCCGCAGCCTACCAGTTCCCTGGTCGGAGGGCCCTCCGACCGAGATTCCGGAACGCCCCCGGATGCCGGGCCGGTGTGGTTCCGCTACGTCGTCCTCGCGACGTTCCTGTCGACCCTCTGGTGGTTCGGTCCACGGGTGTGGCGCATCCTCGAGGCGCGCGTCGGTGGTTCTGGTCAGGTCGGCCCGCCGGTCGCAGTCGACCGGCTCGGCATGTCGGTGGTCCCCGACTGGTTGCGCAACGAGACCCTGCACGCGCTGTTGGTCGATCTCGGTCCGCGGCTGCGCCGGCCTGTGGGAATGATGGACACGGACGGACTGACGCGGCTTCAGGCTGAACTCGCAGATTCCGCTTGGCTCGATCAGGTCCGACTGGAGCGGGCCTACCCGGACCAGCTACGGGTCTACGCCCGGGTCCGTCGTCCGGTGGTCGAGGTGCGGTTTGCCGGGCATGTGCTGGGACTCGCAGATGCCCGAGGGATCGCGATCCCGCCGGGTTCGGTGCCGACGGACCTGCCCATCGTCGAAGTGGGTCCGCGCGGTGGCGGCGATGCGGATGCGATGCCGCCGCAGGGCGGTGTCGACTTTCGGTTCGGAGAGCCGTTCCCGGACGGGCGGGTGCTGGTTGCCGCAGCGATTGCCGAGGAGTGGCGGCGCGAGGTGGTTCCCGACGTGGAGTCGGCGCCGCCACTGCGCGTGCTCGATGCCGACAACCTCGGCTGGGAATACGTCCAGGACCCACGCTACAGCCAGGTCCTGGCCGGGTTGGAGTCGGCGTCCGGGCGGATCGTATGGTTTCACTACGGGCTCGCGGAGAGCGACGGAGGCCCCGTTCCCACGACGATCCGTGCCGAGATCCTGGCCGACGTCCTCGCGGCCCATCCGGGCCTGGTGGGACTCGCTGGCGGAGATCTGCGCCTGCGCAATCTGTGGCGCGATGCTCTGCGGTTCGTGGGCGAGGAGTCGCCGCGATGAGTCGTCGCCGGTGGCCGCGGCTGCCGGTTCGTTGGGGTAGATTTGGGGGGCGATCCGGGCCGGGTGCACGGCGCGGCCGCCGGCGTGGCCCAGGGCGTTACCCGGCTCGACACGTGAGCGGCGTAGAACCCATTGAAGATCTGCCTCACATGTGAAGGTGTCACCGAAAGTGACACCGAACTCTGTGCGCACTGCGGGATCCCGCTGGTGGCCAGTGAACGCCTGGGATTCCCCAGTCGCCGAGGTGATGCCAGCGCTCGAGCACCGCTGGTGGGCCGAGTCCTGGACGGAAAGTACCGGATGCTCTCGATGCTCGGTCGCGGAGGCATGGGCACGGTCTACCGAGCGCAGCACGAGGTCAGTCATGCGCCCGTCGCCGTGAAGGTGCTGAATCCGCGGTTCGCGGCACGAGGTGAGTTCCGACGGTGGTTCCTCGGCGAGGCCCGGCGTGCCGGTCGGGTGGTCCACGAGAACAGCGCCCGGGTCCAGGACGTCGGCGAAGCACCGGACGGAACGGTCTACCTGGCGGTCGAATTCGTCGAGGGACGTACCCTCCGCGAGTGGATGGACGGGGCGCCGCGGCTCGCGCCGCGCTGGGTGGTCGATGTGTTGATCCAGATCGCCCGCGCGCTGGGTGCCGCGCACGATGCGGGGGTCGTCCACCGCGACCTGTCGCCGCGCAACGTGATGGTCGCGGACTCGGACGGGCTCCCGAGGGTCAAGATCCTCGACTTCGGGATCGCGGGTGGAGTCACCGGATTGGAGACGGTGCGGGCCGGCAGGCAGGATCCCGAAGGTCCCACCGTCTTCGCCAATCCGCCGTACTCGGCGCCGGAGCACCTGGAGGGCAAGCCGGTCGACGGCCGCGCCGACCTGTACTCGCTCGGCGTGCTCGCGTTCGAGGCCTTGACGGGTTCGTTGCCGGTTGCCGGAGAGGGTGCCGACGAGTTGGCACTCGCGACACGGCAGCGTAGCCCTCGACGGATGCCTGGCGTCGCGGGTGTTCCCGCCACGTTGCGACGGCTGATCGACGAACTGCTGGAAGGCGAGCCGGTCGACCGACCACCGGACGCACATCTCGTGGCCGAGCGATTGGTTCGGATCCGCGCGGGCAGCGGGCGGCTCTTCGGTAGCACCGCACTGGCGGTCGCCGCGTTGGCTACGACCCTGTTCGCGTGGGCTTTCGCGCCGCAGCGTCAGAGCACGTTCTTGTTCGGTCTGCCCGTTCCGGGGGCACTGCGAATCGTGTCGCAGCCCCCCGGCGGCTCCGAGGCGACCCAGGTGCTGCGTACCGCGGATCTCCTGAGCTCGCGTTTCGAGATGCGCGGGATGCGGTTGTCGCGACTCGGACTGCGCGTGCTCCGCCATGGTGTGGAGCGTGGCCGGGTCGATCTCGGTCCGATGCTGCAGGAGACCAACGGAGTGGTGCAGTTCCGTCCCGAAGCGACCGCCGGACTCCAGCTACTGCTTCGACGGGCATCCTTGGAAGGGCCGGTCGACCTGGTGTTCACCGCCGGGGACCAACAGCCGGTCGCCTACGCGAGGTGTCGTCTCGACGACGATCCGCCGAGGGTGGTCGCGACCTTGGAAGCATCGGACGTCCCGGAGTCGTTGCGGGGCGAGCTACGGCTGCGATTCCAGGCGGAGGACACCGTCGCGCTGGAGGAAATCGCGTTGACGGTCGAGGTGCTCGGCGGCGCGACCGCAGCTCAACTGGTGCGGATCCCTGTTCCGGAGTTCGCGGCAGGAAGCACGACCTGCCGGGGCGAGTCGACCTTGCGGGAGCTGATGGCAGGGTCGTTCCGGGGCGTGCGTCAGATCGGGCGCGTCCGGCTCCGGCTCGACGTCGCCGATGCCGCTGGATTCCGGACTCCGGTCGTGCTGAGCGATTGGCAGTGGCTCGACCTCGCGGCGCCGGCCGTGATCGGGGTCGAGGGCGAAGCGGGCCGTGCGCTGATCATCGAGCGGGCCGGCGTCGCGGAAGCATCCGTTCTCGTCGCCGAGCCAGAGCCCGAACTGCAGGTGCAGTGCTACGGGCCGGAGGGGGCGGAATGGCTCGACTGCCGGGTACTGGCCCGACGGGAGTCCCGCCTCGCGGTGGAGTTGCCCGGTCCCGAGGCCGGCGGTCCCCCGTCGAGCGGGGATTGGCGATTCCGGGTCGTCGACGTGGCTGGCAACCGCGGCGACGAACTGCTCGTTCCCCTGGAGGTGCGGAGTGCGGCAACAGCTGCCGAGGTGCGGATCGAATCGACCTCGACGCCGCGCATCGCGCGCATCGAGGAGCTGTTCTACTCCGATGGTCGAAGCTGCTCGCTGCAGTTCTCGTGCAACTCGCTGTACCGGCCTGGTCGTCTGCGGATCCGGCGCAGCGGGGGCGAGTGGGTCCACGAGGCCGAACTGGAAGACGCGACGGCGGGGGCCGCGATCTTGCCGATGCCGGAGTTGCCGGATGGTCGCTACGAATTCGAGGTGGAACTGGAAGGGGCCAGGGACGCGGCGCTTCCGGCACAAAAGCCCTATGAGCTGCTGGTGCGGAACGAGGCGCCACGACTGGAGCTGCCCGGAGGTCCGGGAACCGCCGACTTCCTGCCTGAACTCGAAGACCTGGGCATGCTCCGGTTCGACGAAGGGCGAGTCGCACAGGGTCCGAGCTGGCGCCTCGTTCCGCCCGATCCGCGACTGCTGAGAGGCTCCATCCTGGTCGGCTCCAATGGTGGGTGGTCCACGCTGGACTACCGGGTCGATGGTTCGGAGCGCGGCGAGATCCTGCCTCCGGTCGCCTTGGGCCGCGGTGAGGGCGCTCTGGGATTGGCGCTGCGCGATGTCCTGGACCGCCCGCTCGACGTTCGGGTTCAGCAGACCCCGCTTCCCGGCGAGGAGGTGGCGGGGCACGCCAACGCGGTGGTGGTGGCCCGATTCCTCTACCACGACGCGCCGTTCGAGCCGGCGGATGCCGTGTCTTTGGTCGAACACGGTGAGCCGGTCGCGGTCGCGGTTCGAGTTGCCGTGGCGCTCGGTACGCGGGCCGATGAGGTGATGCTGGCGACCAGCGGGAACTCGATCGCGCCGGTGCATACGCAGGGGATGGACGAGGCCGGTGGGGTCCTGGAGTTCCGGGTCCCCTTCGCCCAGGCGGTGCTCGGCACCGACCTCGAGGGTCTGGGTGAGGAGGACTTCGCAGGCGGCCGTGCCGCGACCCTGCGTGTGAGCCTTCGTTCCCCACTCGGCACCTATCCGTTGGAGATCGAGCTGCGGACGATTCGCACCACCCTCTTGCCGGTGAGTGTCCGCGATCGATGGCCTCGGATTCCCGCTGCTTGTGCCTCGCTCCGACTCGTGCCGGTGACGGGACCCGGCCTGTCGCGATCTTTCCCGGACCCCGTGCCGGCCGATATCCCGCGGCGGGACGGCTTCCGCGCCGGTCCGTCGCTGGAAGTGCGCAACCTCGGCGACTTCCTGCTCCAGGATCGCGAACTCACCGGCGGGGAGTATCTGGCGCTCGCCGAAGAGGGCTTGGAATGCTGGCGAGCCCTCGAGGACTCCCCGGCCTGGGTCGCGCGGTTGGTGCACGGATTCGACCCGATGCAGGCCGACCGGTTGAGCTCCTCGGGTCTGCGACCGGTGCACCACGCCGATGATGACGCCTGGCGCCGGGCCGCGAGAGTCGGTCCCGAGCGTGATCGCCCGGTCTTCGGCCTGTCCGACTTCCAGGCCGAATGCGTGGCACGGCTCGCCGGACTGCTCGCCGCTGCGGATCCGTCGTTGTTCCGACTGCCGTTCGGCGTGGAGCTGGAGGTCGCGGCGTTCGGCAACGGTGTCGCGGGCGTGCAGGGTGCGGAGGTCAGCGGCACGGGGATCGACCGCCGGTTGTTCTCGCAGTGGTCGCACCGGATCGACTCAGGCTCCTGGCCGCCGAATGCCGCCGAAGCCACGGCGCTGGGGGACGTGGTCGTCACGCCGCTCGGTCACCGGATCCTCGGCCTCGACTCCGGCGTGCGCGAGTGGGTCGCCGACCTACCGTACTTCGTCGGTGATCTCGACAGCGAAGCGCTGCTGCGCGAGTGGATGGCGGATCACGTGCGCCATCGGCAGCGGGTGGCCGAGCTGTTCTCTCGATCGGGGGCTGTGCGTCTGCCGCAGGATCTGCTCGGTCGGCTGGCGACCTTCGGCGTGCTCCGGGGCATCGGTGCGGGGGAGGCGCGGGCGCTGCAGCTCGACGCGAATGGAGTCACCATCCTGCCCGGTGTCGTGCGCTGCCTCCAGGTGCGACGCGACGGTACCGGATTCCCCTCGGGTCGGCCCGATCCTCATGCCGAACGTGCCGGAATGCGACTGGCCGGAGGGGCCCATCTCGTGGAGGCTCTCCGCAAGTGAGTTCCAGACCGCTCGAGCGAGGCGTCCCGCGGCATCGGGTCGGTTCCGACCCGTGGCACTCGCGAGCCTGGAGGCGGTCGGCCGCGTTGGCCTGGTCAGCACCCGAGCCGGCCAGTCGCCATCGTCTGGCGGCGTTGCTTACGCTCGAACTCGCGTTGTTGGGCGGCGCCGCCTGCACCTCGCCTCGCTCCGACCTTTCGTCGCTCGCCGAGCGCCCGGCGGTGCCGGCCTCGGTCCTTCTCACCGGAGGAGCCTTTCTCGATCCGCCGTCCGTGCAAGGGATGGAGCCCGGCGATCCACTGGCCAGGACGTTCGGAGAGCTGTCGTCCGAGGCTGAAGCCATGAGCCTCGAGGAGGTGGCTTCAGCCATGGTGGAAGCCAGGGTATTCGTGCGGCTCGAGGTCGATTCCAGCGATGCTTCGGGCTCCCATCGGCGCAGTCTCGCCGGGCGACGGGGCAACCTGCCGTTGCAGGAGTCCGAGATCGCTGAACTGCTGGTGCGCGCGCGGGAGGGTGGGCACGACTACGTGCTCATCTTGCACCGTCTGCAGGACGGTCCGGTGGAGGAGTTCGGCATCAATGATCGCTGGCCTCTGACCCTGACGACCTGGTTGCTGGTCGGCCTCGGCTTCCTGGTTCCGGACCATACGTTCGGATCGGGGGCGACGCTCCGGTGCGCATTGTTCGAGGTCTACACCGGGCGCGAGGTGCACCGCAGCGTGGGCAGTCCAGGAACCGTCGACCTCTCGCTGCTCGACCGGACCGACGGCTGGGGCCTGCTGAGTTCGATCCTCATCCCGCCGTTCTGGGTCGGTAATGACGAGGTCAGGGTCGCGGAGGAAGTGCGTGTCGCCGCTCGACGCCGGTTGGTGACCGCGCTCGCCCGGGATCTGAAGAGCGAGGGATGTCGCCAGGACCTCGGCGAACGTTCGCCGGCGAGTTTTGCGATCCGACCCCTCGAGGCGGGACGAGTGGCCATCGAGATCCGCGCGCGCTCCGGGATCCGGCTCGTCGCGGTTCGCGCCGACGGGCGGCCGATCGAGGATGCGACGCAACGGCTGTTCGAGTCCCAGCTCCTCGCTTCGGAGCGCATGGAGGCCGGAAGCTTCGTCTACGAAGGCGAGTTGCCGAGGGAGGTAGGTGGACGTCTGCTGCAGTTCCTGGCCCAGTCGGTCAGCGGCGATGCGGCATCGGCGACCTTCGATCGTCGTGACGGTTCGGCGTCGACCCGCTGAGCATGGGGACCTTCGAGCGATCCGAGAAGGCTGCCTCGCGGGACGGCGAGGCCGCAGGAAAGACGCTGGGAACTGCAAGCCGGGCTTTTCCGGGGCTGACGGAAACGAGACGATGTGCGGGATGCAGGTCCCCGTCGAGTTCGACGTCGGAGCCGCCACGCACACAGGGTGCGTGCGATCCGGCAACGAGGACGACTACCTCGTGATGGTGACCGGCCCCGGCTCCGGAGCCGTAGGGTTACTGGTCGCCGTCGCCGACGGCATGGGAGGGGTCAGCGGCGGTGCGGAGGCAAGTCGCACCGCGATCCGCTCGTTGGGCGCAGCGTTCACCCAGCTCGGTGAGCAGACCTTCGAGAGCTTGCTGGAGCGAGGTTTCGGGGATGCGTGCGGCCGCGTCTACGACCTGGGACATTCCAATCCCGGTCTGCGGGAGATGGGGACGACCCTGACCGCCTCGGTGGTGCTGGGCAATGAACTGGTGTTCGGCCACGTGGGCGACACCCGGCTCTACCGGCTTCGGAAGTCCGATCTGCGTCAGCTGACGGTCGACCACGCGATGAGTGGATCCCGGAACCTGCTCACGCGGTGCATCGGTGCTGGTCAGATTCGCGAGGAGGTCGACGTCGACCGGGCCGAACTACGGGCCGGAGATCTGCTGCTCCTGTGTTCCGACGGGGTCTGGAGTCTGCTCGATGAGGCGGAGATCGTGCGTCTGGCGAAGGGGAGGGTCGCGCAGATCGTGGCCGAGCGGCTGATTCGCGCGGCGGTCGACAAGGGTGCCCCCGACAACTGCACGACGATCGTCGTGCGCATCCTGCAGGCTCGGCCGCCGGGCGGTCGGATGCACGAAGTGGAGATCCCTGCGGGCGAGGTCGTGATCGATCCCGGGAACGTGGTCGGCGACGGTCGATCCCTTCGGGGGCCGAGGTGGCCCTGGTTCGCGCTCGGCGGAGCGCTGGTCCTGGCGGTCCTGGGCTGGCTGAAGATCGCCTTCGAGGTCGACGTGTTCACCCGCTTCTGGTGAAGTGGCTTCTGGACAAGTACGCGTCGGTTTCCGCCGGTCGGACTCCTGCTGTCCTGATCGACCGTTTCCGGAAGCCCCGCGTGCCGGGACCGGTTCTGCCAGAAGTCGATGCCAGATCGGTCGTGAGCGCAGCGAGAGCTTCTCGGGGTGGAGCGAGCGAAGTGAGTCGCACCCACCTCGTGGCAACAGACGGTCGCGTCGGGTGGTTCCGGGCCGACCGCCGGGCGACCAGCTGCAGAGTTCGATCCTCCTGGCGTGACGACTTGCTCCGGAGCGCGAGGCGCGCGACGATGCAGCGGCCCCTCCGTGACGGTTCGACCCCTCTCCGTTCCATGGCGAAGAAGCTCCAGCGCAAGGTTCCTGCGCGTCCGCAGCAGAAGCCTGCGCAATCCTCCGAGAAGTCCGCTGGCGGCGGTCGGTCGCCGATGTTCGGCGGGCGACGGGTGACCCGTCGGGCTCTCGCCGAGTTCACGAGCCAGCTGGCAGTGCTGCTGGATGCGGGCATCCCGATCACCAAGTGCCTGCGGATCCTGGAGGGCCAGATGCCGCCCGGTGCCCTGCGGCGAACGATCGCGGACGTGCTCGAAGATGTCGAGTCGGGCACCGCGTTCTCCGAGGCCCTGGGCAAGCACGAGGCGGTCTTCGACACGCTGTACACCTCGATGGTGCGTGCCGGCGAGGCCGGTGGTGTGCAGGAGGAGATCCTCAACCGGCTGGCGTCCTTCATGGACAAAGCCGAGGAGATCCGCTCCCGGGTGAAGGCTGCGCTGACCTATCCGATCGCGGTGTGTCTGGTCGCAGTCGTGGTGATGTCGCTGGTGTTCATCTTCGTCATCCCGCAGTTCGAGGAGATCTTCTCGAAGCAGTTCGGGTCGGTCGACAAGATGCCTTGGGCCACCAAGCTGGTGATCCAGATCGGAGAGCACCTGAAGGCATGGTGGTGGGCGTGGCTGCTCGGCGTGGGAGGCATCTATGCGCTGTTCGCGGTGCTGCTGGCGCGGGTGCCGGCCTTTCGGCGGTTCTGGGATGGATTGAAGCTGCGCTTCCCGGTCTTCGGACCGCTGCAGAAGAAGTCGTTGGTGGCGCGGTTCTCCCGCACCTTCGGCACCCTGATCCAGTCCGGTGTTCCGCACCTCGGAGCCCTGGACATCGTCGGCGACTCGATCGGGAATGTGCGGATGGGCGAGGCTGTCTCGGCGATCCATGCCAGCATCCGCGAGGGCGCCGGGATCGCCGTGCCGATGGGGGAGAGCGGGATGTTCGACGACATCGTCGTGAACATGGTCGACGTCGGCGAACAGACCGGCGAACTCGACCGCATGTTGGCCAAGGTCGCCGACCGCTACGAGACCGAGGTCGACCGGACCATCGACACGACCTTCCAGGTGCTCGAGACCGGCATCATCATCGTGCTCGCGGTCGTCGTCGGCTTCATCATCTACGCGCTGTTCTCGCCGCTGTTGAAGCTGATGGAGGCGCTGGGTTGATGCGTGGCCGGGCGGGGAGGCGGTCCGACGACTGACCGTCGGATGAGCCTGGAAGCCGATGAAGGGGGCAAGCACGTACCCGCTCCGTGGCAACCCCTGGGAGAGGTGGAGATCCCGCGCGAGCGAGGCGTGTCGCTGCGTGTGCGGCTGTTCCTCGTCCTCCTGGCAGTGAACCTCACGCTGCTCGCGAGCGTCCAGCTCTCGAGTTGGCAACTGCAGCAGGACTGGCTCGAGCAGAAGCGGACCTACTACGAGAGTCGGATCTACGAGGACACGCTGAAGTTCGCCTACTCCGACTACGTCGGAAGTGTGGACTCGGCGGCGGTCGATGTCGTGCGCCGCGTGCTGTCGCCGGAGCTTCGCGATCGATTCCGGAGCTACTTCCAGGATGTGCTGGTCACCAGCGGGAGCAGCGCGCAAGCAGCCGTCGATCTCAACCCGCTCGGGGCGGCTCATCGGTCGCAGGACTTTCCGCTGCAGGAGATCCGCAGCGGCATCCACGACGCGATGGAGGAGCGCCGCCTGGTGCGGGCCGGAGGAGGGTTCTGCGTGGCGATCGTCGCGGAGGATCGGGTGGTCGGCGGAGCGTGGTTTTCGCCGCGGCTCCCGCCGCCCCCGCAGCTACCGTTCTCGGTGTTCGCGATCCCGGTGCTGGTGGGGACCGTTCTGTTCGGTGCCGTCCTGTTCTGGTTCGTCGGCCGACGGCTGGTCCGGCCGCTGCTCGACTTCGGGAGCACCGCGCGGCGTTTCGGTGCGGGGGACTACAGCGCGCGGATGCCGCGCGTGGACGTGCCGGAACTCGCTCAGCTCCTCAACGCCTTCAACTCGATGGCCGAGAGGATCGCGGGTCACCATGCCGAACTCGCGCGGGAGGTCCGGCAGGCCACCGAGGACGCGAAGCGGCAGGAACGCGCGCTCCTGCAGTCGTCTAGGTTGGCGTCGATGGGCACCCTGGCAGCGGGCATCGCGCACGAGATCAACAACCCGATCGGAGGGATGCGCAACGCGATCCGGAGGATCGGCCGAAACCCGGGGCTCGACGATCGGGATCGGGTCTACATCGAGCTGATCGAGGAGGGCCTGGATCGCGTCGCCCGGATCGCTCGGCGAGTGCTGGACTTCTCTCCGAGTGGAGCGGAGGCCGTGCCGTTCGACATCGGCAGTGCCGTGGATGGCGCTTGGGCGCTCGTCGAGCACCGATCGCGTCGTTCGGAGGTGGTGTTCGAGGTTGACCTCGAGCCCGACCTGCCCCGGCCGGTGGGGGACCGGCACGAGTTCCAGCAGGTGCTCCTGAACCTGTTCATCAACTCGTTGGACGTGCTCGAGGAGCGATCGACCGGACGGATCTCGGTCCGCGGCAGACGGCTCGGCGACCGCGAGATCGAGGTCGTCGTCTCAGATGACGGGCCGGGCATGCCGAGTTCCCAGCTCGAGCGGGTGGTCGATCCGTTCTTCACCGCCAAGGGACGTCCGGACGCGAGTGGTCTCGGCCTGTTCATCAGCGACTCCATCGTGCGCAACATGGGCGGCGCGATGACCTTCGAGTCGGAACCCGAAGCTGGGTTCCTGGTTCGGATCAGGCTGCCTGCGGACGCGGCGATCTCCTCGGACTGACCCTCGCGAGGCTCGGTCCGGGCGAGCTTCCGTGCTCGGACCGCGGCCTGGGACCCTCGCAGGTCCACGTCGTCCGGTTAGCATGCACAGGATGAACGTGCGTTCCCTGCAGCTCGCGGTAGTGGTTCTCGGCCTCGGCTTTGCCTTCCTCCTGGGGCAGCGCTTCGCCGCTGGCGATGGGCCGGGTGGGACGGGTCTCGACTTCGATGGGGTGCTCGCCGCCCAGGATCGGGGCGGGCCGCCGCCGCGGCGGCAGCCGGACCCCACCCCGCCGACGACCACCGAGCCACGCAACGACGTGCTGGTCTACGGCGAGTCCGGTGGTGTCGCGGCGTCCGCGAACGGCTTCCTCGCGGTCACCGGCAGCTACGGGGTCGGTACCTCGGTGCTCTACCTGATCGATACCAACAGCCGACAGATGGCGGTCTACGAGGCACGGGGCGGGTCTCGGAGCATGCGTCGTCTGATGCTGGTCGGAGCGCGGCGCATCGACCTCGATCTGCAGCTGGAGGGCTACAACGACGAGTCCGAGTTCGACTACCAGGCTCTTCGTCGGAAGTTCGATGGCGGAGAGGCGCGGAGTCCGGAGGGCGATTTCGGCCTGCGTGGTAGCGACGAAGAGCCGCGACGACGGGACTGAGTCGCCCCGAACCTCGGAGCGGGCCCCGGCTGGCGGCGACGTTGCCCGACGGGATCTCGGCCACGCTGGGTTCTGCTCCAAAAAGGCCCCAGCATGGCCATTGGGAACCGGCGGGGGCTCAGGTAGACTCCGCCGCGTCCGCAGCCTCTCCCTGCGGACCTAGAGCCGAGGTCGGCTGTCCGGTTGGCGTCCCCCCGCTCGAGCCGGACCGCGGTCCGATCTCGCGGCTCCTCGAAACCCTCTCGCACGAATCCCCGGAGGACTCTCCACGTGTCCCAGCAGAACGACGATTTCATCTCCTTCGAGAAGGCTCTGCGCGACTTGCAGTTGCAGAGCGAACAGCTGAAGAAGCTGGTCTCGGAAGGCGAGATCCGCGCCTTCCGCGACGGTGACTCGATGAAGTTCAAGAAGGAGGACCTCGACGCACTGCGCGGCGGCGGTGCCGACGAAGACGAACTCGTGTTCGCAGACTCGCTCGAAGACGACACGGGAATGGTCACCGAAGAGCTGTCCGAGGAGGACACGCTGCTGGCGGACGATGACGAGGACGACGAACCCGTGGCGGCCGCGCCTACGCGCGGCGGAAGCCGGGCCGCTGCGGCACCGGCGCCGCGGTCGGCCGCCCGCTCGCGGATCGAGGTGGAGACCGATGACCAGAAGGAGCCGGTCTGGGTCACTGCGGCCATCATCCTGGGCTTCTTCGCGCTTCTCTATGGCCTGATGATCGTCTACACGACGGCTTCCGGCGGAGATCCGTCCGGGATCACCAGCCCGTTCGCGCCGCAGGGCAGCTGAGTCCCGCGGCTCGGTTCGATCTCGCGGTTCAGGTCGATCTCGCGGTTCAGGTCGATCTTGCGGGGTATCCGGTCCCCGTAGTCTCGCGAGAACTTGCCCGGCCGCTGGCGGATCGGGCTGGCTCGCCGGCTCAGGACGGGTGCTCGGGCCGGGACGGCGCACTTGTCGGAGCAAGCCGTCGCAGGCGCGCCGCGGTTGTGTTTCAATGCGGACGCGCGCGATCGCACTCCCGAACCGGCAGCCAGGCGGCGCCCGGTCGCGCGCGCAGAGGCCGGCGCCAGATTCGGTGGGCGTGCCGTGTCCGGAGGGGTGTCGATGAGCAGGATGGTTCGAATCGCCGTCGGGGCGCTCGGTGTGCTTTGGCTCACCGGCTGCGTCAGTCAAGAGCAGTATCGCCGGGCGCTGAACGACAGCGACAGCCTGCGCAGTCATGTAGCCGCTCTGAGTGACGAGCTGGAGCGGATGCAGGGCGAGAACCAGCGGCTGGTCCGCGAACTCGAGCGACTGTCCGCCGGCGGAGCCGTGGATCCGGCTTTCGAGCGCGAGCGACAGGCCGCACTGGAGCGCATGAAGGCGTTGCTCGAGCAGGGCGGCGACCTTCCTGCAGGAGTCCGGGTGCGTGAAGGCGCCGAGGGTACGGTCTTCGACGTGCAGGGTGAGGTGCTCTTCGCCTCCGGGCGCGCCGAGATCACCGAGCAGGGCCGTGCGACGCTCGGGCAGCTCGCCGATCGTTTGATCGCGAGCGGCCGACGGCTGCGCGTCGAGGGTCACACAGACAGCGATCCGATCCGCAACAGCGCGTGGAGGACCAACCTCCGCCTCTCGGCGGAGCGGGCGCTGGTGGTTGCAGAGTTTCTGATCGGTGCCGGCGTGCCCGAGGAGCGTGTCGGCATCTCCGGGTATGGCCAGCACCGCCCGACGGTCGAGGGCAGTGATGCCGCCGCGAAGGCGCAGAATCGGCGCGTGGAGATCCTCGTTCTCGACGGCTGATCACCGTCGATCGGGCACTGTTCCGATGTCGATGCGCCTGGAGGAACCGGCGTTCGCCTCAGTGCGGCAACCGTCGCGGTGCCGCTGCTCCGTCGGTGACGGGGTTCGGTCGCGCCTGATCGCGTGCCTCGTCACGGTTGTACTGGTGGTCGGGTCGTCGCTCGCGCTGCTCGCGAGCTGCGGTGACCAGCCGGAGGTGTTGACCGACGAGGCGCCCCGCTCGCGGCGTTTCGGGGCATTGCGAGACCTCGTGCTTCACCAGCGAGCCGAGCATCTGGGCGGTCCCTATCTGCTCGATCGGTTCGAGACCAGTTGCGGCGACTGGGAGGGGTGGCTCGATCGCTCAGGTCGATCATTGGACGACCTGCTGCAGTTCGACCGCTGGAACGACGGTCTCGCACCTGAGCTGCCGGTGGTCGGCGTGACCTTGAGCGAAGCGCGCGCATTCGCGCACTGGCGATTGTGTCGATTGCCGACCTGGAGCGAATGGGAGTACGCGGCGACCGCCCGCGGGCAATTCCGACTGCCCTGGGGCGACGCCGAGCGCCCCGCATGGGCGAACAGCAAGGAACTCGGGCTCGGCAACCTGACGCCGGTCGGGACCTTCGAGTCGGGGCGGCAGCGTGGCGGTTGCTATGACCTCGTCGGCAACGCTGCGGAGTGGACCGAATCGCCCTCCGCGGGAACCCTGTTCCCGGACCGGCCGCCGCTGTCGGGAGAGTCCTGGGACCTCGGAGCCTTCGATCTCGCGTTTCGCCTAGACGTCCTCGATCGGCACCCGGCGTGGCGGCCATGGCGTGTGCCCGGCCTGGGCTGGTGGCCGCTGGCTGCAGTCCTCGAGGTCGGGAGCGACGATATCACTCGTGCTTGTGCGGCCGGTCGAAACCGTCCGATGAGCGGTGCACGCCTGTCGGGTGGCCACTTCTGGGCCAGCTCGTGGCGGCAGGTGCCGGTGCTGCCGGTCGAGCGGCGCTCAGAGCTGGGCTTTCGCCTGGCGATGGACCCGGGCTCGTTCTTGCGCGCAGTCGCACAGGACCAGGCTCCGCTGGAGGCCGTCGACGTGCTGGATCTCGTCGAGTTCGTGCGTCGCCCGGACATCCGGACGCTGCTGGCCGAACTCGACGAAGCGCGGCCGGAGCTGCTCGGTCCCGAGGACGACTCTCGAGCCGGCGTCCTGCGTGCGGCACGGGTGGTCCGTGGAGAGCTGCGTCGATGAACGTGGACCCGGCTTCCCGCGATCCGTTTGCGAGCTACCTGGCCCGAATGGACGCCGTCGGATTCCGCCCGAGCCGACGGCTCGGTCAGAACTTCCTGCTCGACGCCGGGATCCACCGCGCGGTCGCCGACGCCGCTGAGGTGGGACCGTCGGACGTGGTCCTGGAGGTCGGCGGCGGGCTTGGCTTCCTCACTCGCGAACTCGCGGCGCGAAGCCGAAAGGTCGTGGTCGTGGAGGTGGACCGCCGTCTTCAGCAGCTGCTCGGTCAGGAGATTGCCCGTTTTCCGGCCGGTGGTGCCGAAGTCGTACTGATCGGGTCGGACGTGTTGGACCGGGGCGCACTGGCGCCCGCGGTTTCCCAAAGCCTGCGGATCTCTGGAGCGAGTTCGAGTTCCGACTGGGTGGTGGCTGCCAACCTTCCCTACGCGATCGCCGGACCGTTTCTGGTGGCGCTGCTGGAGTCCGAGCTCACTCCTCCCAGGCAGATGGGATTGCTGGTGCAGACCGAGTTCGCCGATCGGATCGCTGCCGCGCCCGGCACGCGCGATTACGGCGGTCCCTCTCTCGTCCTGCAGACCCTGTACGAGGCTCGCAGGGCCCGAACCGTCGCCGCGGCGGCGTTCCGCCCGCGTCCCAACGTCGGCTCCGCGATCCTCGCATTGCGACTTCGTGGGGAACTCCCGGAGTGCTGCCGGACGGCGATCGGGAGGCGGCGCTTCATCGGTTTCGTAAGGCGGCTGTTCGGGCACCGACGCAAGGTCCTGCGCGGGGTCCTCGAAGAGCTGTGGGGAGCCCCTCTGAGTACCGCTCCGGCGGAGGTCCAGTTGGCGGGACGGCGTCGGGCCGGGGAACTCGGGGCAGCGGAGGCGATGGATCTCTTCATGCAGCTCGCGGCGAGTCGTTCCGCCGATGACCTGACTTGATTCGGTAGCCCACCTCGCTACCATGCCTCGTTCGGCTGCCTCACCGCTTCTCGGGGTGGCCACCGGTCGGCCGCTGAAACACGCCGTAGGACCCGCGAGGTCCACAATGCAGCGCGACTCGTCCGGGGGATCGACGTGTGGGTAGGACCGATAGCCGAGCGGATCGTGTGGCGATCCCCGGGGCATCGAGTGTCGACCGCCGCGATTGTCGGAAGTGACCGTCCCTCTGGAGTTCGTGCTCCTCGGGTCGACCCTCGGTGCGGACTCGTTGTTCGAGGCTAGCGTGTATCAAGCAGGTGTGTCGGAAGTCGGCGTGTCGGAAGCCGGCGTGTCGGATGTCGGCGAGCCGGAACGAGCCGTTCCAGGCTCGGACCGGGCTGAAGCGGATGCCCCCGATCTCGAGTGCAGTCCGCCGCTGACCCGACCTGAGTTCGCTCGCAGCACCGGGCGCCATGCACCTCCGTGCGATGGGCGTGCGATCGCGAGTCGACGGGCCCCATTCAGGGAGCCGGTGCCACGGGGTTCCAGGCGACGTGCGTCCGCTCGGATCCCGACGGCCTGAGGCGCGGTCGAATCAGAGATGGATCCCTTCGAATCGGCAAAGCAGCAGATCAAGGACCGGGTCGACCTCGTCGACCTGATCCAGTCGGAGACCCCCGCGACCCGTCGCGGGCGGACCTTCGTCGCGCTGTGCCCGTTCCACAAGGAGCGGACGCCGTCGTTCACGATCTATCCCGAGACGCAGCACTACAAGTGCTATGGCTGCGGCGTCGCCGGCGACGTGTTCTCTTTCGTCATGGAGCGGGAAGGAGTGTCGTTCCGCGAAGCGATGGAGGTTCTGGCCGAGCGCGCGGGTGTATCGCTCGATGGAGTGTTCGGCGGGGGGAGAGGTCGCGAGTCGAAGCGGCGCGTGGTCCACGACACGCTGGAGCAGGTCCGCGACTGGTTCGAGGAGTGCCTTTGGGACGACCGGATCGGAGCGCCGGCACGGAGCTATCTCCGGGATCGGGGCCTACTGGACGGCGCGGAGGAGTTCGGAATCGGCTATCACCCAGACGAGTCGGGCCGCCTCGCCGCTCTGGCGCGACAGAAGCAGCTGTCGCAGGATGTGCTCGGGGCCGCGAGCCTGCTCGGCCGTGACGGCGCCGAACCCATGCGCGGGCGCGTGATGTTTCCGATCACCGACGACCGTGGCAAGCTCGTCGGATTCGGAGGCCGGGTGTTGCCCGATCCATCGATCCCGAGCGGCGAGGACCGCCGGCCGAAATACCGCAACTCGCCGGAGTCGCCGTTCTTCAACAAGCGCCGGCTGCTCTACGGTCTGCGGCAGGTCAAGCGTTCGGGTGATCGCCGCGTGGTCGTGGTCGAGGGCTACACCGACGTGATCGCGCTGCATCTCGCGGGCTTCACGGGGGCCGTCGCTACACTCGGCACCGCGCTGACGGCCGAGCACGCGCGGTTGCTCGAGCGCTACGCCACGGACGGTGTCGTGCTCCTCTTCGACGGCGATAGCGCGGGTCGACGAGCTGCCGACAGGGCATTCCGCGAGTTGGTCCACACGCCGCTTCCGGTCCGCATCGCCCTGCTCCCCGAGGGTGTAGATCCCGCCGATCTGGCTTCGATCGATCCGCAGCTCGACGACGAACAACGAGATCTCGGTCGCTCCCGACTCGAGGCCCTGATCAGGGATGCGGACGACGCCCTTACGGTCTGGTTCCGCATCCTCCGTCGGGCACTCGATCTGACCAGCGACGTCCACGTGCAGCGGGTGGCCGGGGAGTGCGGGCGGATCCTCGCGGGTGTGGAGAACCTCGCCAGGCGGCAGAGTCTGCGCCAGTCGATGGCGATGCACCTCGGGTTGTCTCCGGAGGCCCTCGAGATCCCCGTGCAGGCGCCGCGGCGCAGGTCCGAGGACGACACCGAAGAGCGGCGTCCGATGCGTGAGGCTCGGCCGGAGCCGGTGAGGAACAAGGTAGAAGAGGCTGACCTGGACCTGCTCGCCTGTGTGCTCCGCGACAGCGGACTGCGGGCCGAGGCCCAGGCGCTGCCGGGCGAGCATGCCGAGTGGTTGACCACCATCCTGGGGTGGGTCGCTGTGGAGGTCGAGTCGGGTCACGGAACATACGAGTCGCTGGTCGCGCGGCTCTTTGCCCGTTCTGCGGAGGACGAAGCGCTCCGGTCGTCGTTGGCGGCCGGCATCGACCGGGCCTCGCGGATCCGCGATCCCCGGAGCGTCTTCACGATGCTCGAGCGCGGCAGGAACCGGATCCACGTCCAGCAGGAGATCCGCCGGCTGAAGTCGCAGGTTCAGCAGGCCTTGGCCGATGGCGACACGGGGCGGGCCGACCAGCTCACGCGGCGCTACATGGATCTACTGAGGCGGGGCCGCAGCGGGGAGGCCGGCGCATCGTGACGACTCTTCGTGAAACACACTGCAGCCTCGAGCGCAGGCTGCGCGGCCCAGGATCTCGTCGATCGACGAGCATCGGGCGCGTCGGTCGGTCGGACGGCTCGGCTGAGAAACCCCGCGCTGGCGACTCGCAGCCCCTGGGCAGATGTCCGTATCCCACGCCTTCAGCAGGTGATGCCAGGCGAGGTGATGCCAGGCACTGCTGCAGGGATCCTCGGTGGAGTGACGGTCCACGGGTCTCTGCCGATGGCGGCGTATGGACCAGGATCCGGTGGGGCCTCCGGAGACCAGATCGGTCGCAGGAGGCGGCTCCAGGTCCGTTGGACGGTCGGCGCGTCTGGTCGGCGTGCCTCGACGAGCTTCCGATGCGGACTTCCGAGAAAACACCTGCCCGGCACGGCGTCATACGGCGTGATCCGAGGTCGGCGGCGAACCGAGACCGCGACCGCCGGCTCGACCGCCGGCGTGCGAGGTCGAATCGTCGCTTGGCTCTCGCGCGGTTCGGACCGATCCCTGCAGCTGCTTCCGGTGCCTGCTCCGGTCAGTGTTGCTCCCGTCCGCTCTTCCTGAGTGGGTCCTCCCCGACTCGGTGGTTCGACGTATCCGACGCCTTCGCCACCCCACTCGACCGTTTCCCGAATCCGGCTGGTTCTGCACTCGCACCGCGCCCGGCCGTTGCGCCCCCCGGTCCCGGCAGTCGCCGAGCCGGCACGACCGAATGACCGGCCCCATAATCGTGATGGACAAGCTGAACAGCGCCCTCAAGAAGCTGATCCAGAGCGCCCGTAAGACGGGCTCCACGGTGACTCTGTCGCAGATCAACGAGATCTTGCCGGAGGATGCCGCGACCCCGGAGCAGATCGAGTCCGTGATGGGGCAGATCGAGGAAGCCGGGATCGAGATCGTCGAGGAACGCAAGGGTGGCGCCACGGGCAAGGGTGGGCGTCGGAAGGCGTCCTCGGACGGTGACGACCCGTTCGATGCCCTGGTGGATGACGAGGACGACGAAGGGCCGGAGTCGTCGAACCTCGGCAGCGGCGATCGGGACTCGGATTCGGGCGACGACACGGAGCCGAGTCGCACCGTCGCCGCGGACATCACCGAGAAGATCGACGACCCGGTGCGGATGTACCTCACCCAGATGGGTGAGATCCCCCTGCTCACCCGGGAGGAGGAGATCAGCCTCGCTCGGAAGATCGAGCTGACCCGCAAGCAGTTCCGCAAGGACGTCCTGAGTTCGGGCTTCGGGATGCAGAGCGCGATCGAGATCCTCGAGGACGTGGTTCGGGGTGAGCTGGCGTTCGATCGGACCCTGAAGGTCAACCAACAGGATCCGGAGATCGGGAAGTCGGACCTCTCGGATCGTCTGCCCGGCAACATCGCCACGCTGCGCCGCCTCTACGATGCCGCGAAGCTCGACTACGACCGCCTCGCGGAGATCTCCGAGGGCGACACCGGAGCACCTGCGGCCGGCAAGCATGCCGAGGAGATCATGCGGCTGAAGCGGCGCATCGTCGCCCGGCGCCGTCGTTCGGTGCTCCTGATCGAGGAACTCAACCTCCAGGGCAAGAAGATCCGGCCGATCATCGACCTGATCGAGAGCCGGATGGCGGAGATGCGGCGGCTGACCAAGAAGCTGCAGAGCTACCGTGGTGCGCAGCTCAAGAACCCGATGGCCGTCGAGCTTCGCCAACGTCTTGCCGATCTGCAGCGCGACGCCCTCGAGTCGAAGCAGAAGCTGGAGCGTCGGCTCGACCTCGTCAACCGTGCCCACGCTGCCTACGAAGACGCCAAGCGCAAGCTGTCCTCGGGCAACCTGCGCCTCGTGGTTTCGATCGCGAAGAAGTACCGCAACCGCGGCCTGTCCTTCCTCGACCTGATCCAGGAGGGCAACACGGGCCTGATGAAGGCCGTGGAGAAGTACGAGTATCGCCGCGGCTACAAGTTCTCGACCTACGCCACCTGGTGGATCCGCCAGGCCATCACCCGCTCGATCGCCGACCAGGCGCGGACCATCCGCATCCCGGTCCACATGATCGAGACGATGAGCAAGCTCCGCAACGTCACCAAGAAGCTGATCCAGGCCAAGGGCCGGGAGCCGACCATCGAGGAGATCGCCGAGGCGGCGGAGATCAACGTCGAGGAGGCGAAGCGGGTGATGAAGATCAGCAAGCACCCGATCTCGCTCGACCGTCCGATCGGCGAGTCCGACGACTCGTACTTCGGCGACTTCATCGAGGACGAGGGCACCGAGTCGCCGGTCTACTCCGCGTCGCGGGAGATGCTCAAGGAGCGGATCGAGAGCGTGCTGAGTTCGCTGACCTTCCGCGAGCGGGAGATCATCAAGTTGCGCTACGGCATCGGCGATGGCTACACCTACACGCTCGAGGAGGTGGGCCGCATCTTCCGCGTGACCCGCGAGCGAGTCCGACAGATCGAGGCCAAGGCGGTGCGCAAGCTGCAGCATCCGGTGCGGGCGCGGCGGTTGTCCGGCTTTCTGGACGGCGCGCCGGAGATCTGAGCGCTACTCGATCCTTCGGCGCGTTCGGACGGCTCGATCCGGGGACCCGGAAGCGAGTCGTGGCCCGCCGCTGGCAGATGGGGCGACGCACCGGCTCCGGAAGTTTGTGGTGGTGCACAGCGGGAGCGTGTCTAGACTCCGGGGCTCGTCCTCGGAGAGACAGGTCCACGCTGTTGCACCCACAAGTCCGGAAGCTGCTCGACGCCCAGGGAGTCGCCCAGAGGCAATCCCGACTCCGCAAGCGGATGGAGTCGATCCCGATCGAACGCGAGAAGCGGCAGGCCGAAGTGGACAGGGCCCGGGCCGCTCACGAAGCCCGTGTCGCCGTCCAGCGTGCCGCCGAGGTCGCCCAGCGCGAGACGGAGGTCGCGATCAAGCAGGCGGATGCGGATCTGCAGAAGCTCGAGGGCCGACTGAACACGGTGAAGAACAACGCCGAATATCAGGCGACCCTGCTCCAGATGGAGTCGCTGCGGCGTGAGCGGGGAAGCTACGAGGAGCGGGGCCTGGAACTGCTCGACGACATCGAGACCGCCAAGACCGTCGCGGTCGAGAGCGCTGCCCTGCTCGAGGAGAAGGAGCAGGAGTTCCGTGAGTTCTGCGCCGAGGGCGAGGCGTTCGTCGCCGAGAAGCGGGGCGAACTCGACGCATTGACCGAGCAACTGCGTGCGGCGATGGCGGACGTCGACGTCAACGTCCGGGAACTCTACGAGCGGATCTTCGAGGCGCGCGGCGGCATGGGAGTGGTCGCGGTCGAGGGCAACACCTGCACCGGCTGCTACACCTCGGTTCCGCCGAACCTGTTGGTCAAGGTCCAGGCGGGGAGCGCGGTGATCCAATGCGACGCGTGCCAGCGGATCCTGTATCTGCCGGGTTCGGATTGAGCGCCCGGCTGCGCGCTGGTCGTCCGCCCGTGGGAGCGGGCGCATGAGCCGCGGCATCCACCCGGTGATGGTCGGGACCGCCGGCCACATCGACCACGGCAAGAGCAGCCTCGTCAGGCGGCTGACCGGTATCGATCCGGATCGGCTCAAGGAGGAGAAGGAGCGCGGTCTCACCATCGACCTGGGCTTCGCACCCCTGGAACTCCGCGACGGTCGCCGGATCGGGATGGTGGACGTCCCCGGGCACGAGCGGTTCGTGAAGAACATGGTCGCCGGCTGCACCGCGCTCGACCTCTCGATCCTGGTCGTCGCGGCCGACGACAGCGTGATGCCGCAGACGGTCGAGCATCTGGAGATCCTCGACCTCCTCGGCGTGCAGCGCGGACTGATTGCGCTCACGAAGGTCGATCTGGTCGACGACGAGTTGGCGGAACTCGCAGCCGAGGAGGTGACCGAGCTGGTCCAGGGAACGGTGCTCGAAGGTGCGCCGATCCTGCGGGTGAGTTCGACCACCGGTGCGGGGATCGACGAACTCCGCGCGACCCTCGAGGAGATGGCCCTCGCGATCACTCCACGGACGCGGCAGGGTGCGTTCCGGATGTCGCTGCAACGGGTCTTCCGGCTGGATGGGATCGGCACGGTCATCACCGGGATCCCGGTCAGCGGCTCCGTCGCTCCTGGCGACGAGCTGGAGATCCTCCCAATCGGCGAGACCGTCCGGGTTCGTGAGACCCACGCGTTCGGCGGTCGGGTGGAGCGGGCCGTCGCCGGCCACAGCACCGCCCTGGCGGTTCCGGATGCCAAGGGGTTGCCGCTGCATCGGGGGCACGTGGCCGCGGCGCCGGGCGTGTTCCGCGCCGGTGAGCAAATCGACGTGGAGCTCCGGCTCATGCCCGATGCGCGGCCGCTGCAGCATCGCGATCCGGTGCGCTTCCACACCGGCACCGCCGAGGCGCTCGGCGTGCTGTCGCTGCTGGAAGGCGACGTCGCGGAGCCGGGATCGACCGTGCTCGCGCGCGTGCTCCTCGACGAACCGGTGGCCTGTGCCCACGAGGACCGGTTCCTGCTGCGCTCGATGAACCCGGTCCGGGCCGTCGGCGGAGGCATCGTCCTGCAGGTGGGCGGCGCTCGCGGCTACCGCCGCCGCCGGGTGGCCGAGGAGGTCCGTTCGATGCTGGAGGCCGGCAACGACCCGGTCGCCCGGATCGCGACCGTGGTGCAGCGCGGCGGAGCGCGTGGCATGGGCTTGCACGAGATCGCCGCGGAGCTGTCGATGGATGTCGACGAGGTGGCCGCGAGATCCGTGCCGGCGAACGGGCTGTCGCTGCACGATAGGGGCAAGCGGGTGTTCCTCCGAGAGGTCCTCGAAGGCGGCGTGCGCGAGCTGCACGAGTCGGTGGCGCGCATGCTCCGTGACAAGCCGCACGCCGCTTCGGTGTCCCGCGGTGCGTTCCGGACCACGCACGAGTTTCCTCCGGAACTCAAGGACGCCGCGATCGATGCGGCTCAGCACTCGGGTGCGGTGCGTTCGCTGCCGGATGGTCGGGTCCTGTTCGTCGATCGGCTTCGACCACTCGCCGCCGACGACCAGCGTCAGCTGGACGTCCTCGTGGAGGCCTGTCGGTCGGCCGGGTTCCGTGTGCCGAGCCGGGACGAGTTGCCCGAACTCGTCTCCTTGGCGCGTGACCGCTGCGAGAGTCTGCTGGCGCGCGGTCTCGATGAGGGACGTCTGCAGCTGGTCGGGGACCACGTGTACGCCGCGGCTTCCGTGCGTTCCGCCCTCCACGCCGTGCGGCGCAATGCGACGGCTCGGGACGGCGTGCTCGAGATCCCGGCACTTCGTGACGAGCTGGACACCTCGCGCAAGTGGCTGATCCCGCTGCTCGAATACATCGATGCCACCGGGCTGACCCGGCTTCGAGCGGGGGAGCGCCGGTTGCTCGCGAGTTCCGACATCGCGCGAGAACTCGCCGCCGAGGCCGCCGCGGGAGGCGCCGAGAAACTCGATCCGTCCTGAGTCCGGAGGCGGTTCCGAAGCGTGATCGGCAGTGGCGTCCGGTCCGAACAGGTGGGCGCCGCCGCGGGCCGTCTCAACCCGGCGCTCCGCGCGGTCGATAGGAGCGACGAGGGCGGTCCCCGCCCAGGACGCCATGACGGACGAACGCTTCCAGGACGACGAACTCGAGTTCGACGACGAGTTCGTGCTCGAAGACGTCGAGCTCGACGCCGACGAATTTCTCGACGAGCCGGAGAATGCGGACGCGCCCGCAACTCCTCCGCGGTCGGTTCCGGGACGGGAGCAGCTCGCTCCGACCCTGAACCCGGACCACGCCGAGGAAGCGATCCCGCAGATCGCTGCCAGCGAGGAGGAGGACGACGAGAACTTCGCCGATCTGGATCCTCCTGCGTTCGGCCTCGCGGATCCCGGTCTGCCGCCGGAGCCGAGTGACGCGAGTTTCGAGGACGTCCTCGGATTCGCGCAGGAGCCAGCTGACGAGGCTGGGGAGGGGGATCCGCAGACCTGGTCGGTCGAGGTCGAACCGCATGCCGAGTGGCAGACGGACGCGGACTTCGTCGGCGAATCGCTCGAGACGACGGTGGGCGGGGAGCCGGAGGAAGGCACCGACCCGTTCGGGTGGGGTCGAGACGAGGCCGAGGCGGCCCCCACGGCGTCTGCCTTCGAGGGGCCCGAGCAGGCGCTCTTCGATGCGGCCGGTGCGGTCGGCAGCGACGAGACCCGGTTCGAGGAGTCCGGCCACTGGCACGGCAGCGCGGCGGCGTTCGAGGAGATCGTCGGCGAGGTGGAACACGCGCCACGGCCAGCGGCCTGGGACACCCGAGAGGACGACTCCGACTTCGACGTCGACGACCTCGACGCACTCGAAGCGGTCGAGATCGAGCGACTCGATGCCGACGACTTCGCTGCGGAGATGGGGCCCGACGGGTACGACGAGCCCGAGTCGCTGGTCGAGTTCATGGAGTCGGCGAGCGAGCACCAACCGGTGTTCGGCGAGGACGTCGAGCAAGCCGGCTTCGACGCGGACGACGACGACCTGAGCCTCGAGCCCATGCCGTCCATCTCGCTCGACGACTTCGATCTCGAGGACGGCGACGCGGGTGTCGCATTCGACGAGGCTGCCGAAGGCTTCGCCGCGGCTGCGATCGAACACGAGGTCGCCGACGAAGCCGGCGCGGCTCGCGACGACTGGGATCTGACCCTGCGCGCCGATGGTTCGCCGATGGCGGCGCCGGAGGACGAAGCGTCCCAGGACTGGGGCGAGGAGACCTTCGTCGTCGAAGACCCCGCCGAGGCGATGGCCGAGCCCGAGCCCGCCGCCGGATTCGGAGGCGGGCGCTTCGAGCAACCGTTCGCCGCCAATCCGATGACCGGGGCCATGGCGGTGCCCCAAGGGGAGGGCTGGGAGTCGGTCGAGCTGGGAGTCGGCGCGGGTGACGAGGGCGACGAGACCTGGGAGGTCTCCGAGGAGGCTCCCGAAGAGGTCGACCCGGAGGCCTACGACGAGGACGATCCGATCTACGGCGAGGAGGCGATGGCCGCTTCCGCAACCGTCGGGGTCGAAGAGTCCTGGTCGCAGCAGGATGCCGAGTCCGACTGGAGCGAACTCGAGGAGAACTACGTCGACGGGGAGCAGGAACCCGAGCTCCACGTGATCGGCGGTCCCGGTTCGCAGCGGCGCGGTGGTGGACGACTGCTCGCGGCTGCGGCGGTCTTGCTGATCGGGCTGGGAGGCGCTGCCGGAACGATCGGCTGGCTGCATCCGGAATGGCTGGGTCTCGAGCCCGGCGGTCCCGCCGGCGTGGAGCGGATCGCGGTCACCCGACCGGAGCTGTCGCTGGAGCTGGCGCGGCCGGAACTCGAGCTGCGAGTCGCAGACCACGCCGAGGCGGCCGATGGCACCGAATCCCTACCGGATAGCGGTGGCGAGCCGGACGTGCGGGGCAACACCGAGATCCCAGGTGGATCCGGTCAGGATCTGGTCGCGGTGACCGGGCCAGGCGGGTTCGACGCCGGGGACGCCGGTGGAACGTCGACCGGTGGGGTGGTGGAGCCCGGCGAAACGCCCGATGTCGTCGACCGCGGAACGGGCGGCGACCAGCTGGTGGTGGAGTCCACCCGGCCGGAATTCACGCCGATCGAGATCGGCGAATCACTGGAGATGCGTGGGCCGTCCGCGGAGTTCGCCCCGACCGACCTCGACTCGGTGCGCATCGGCATGCGAGCGTGGGCGCAGCTGACCAACGAGGCGGTGTTCGTCGGGACCGTCCGGCGAATCGAGGCGAGCTTCGTCACCCTGAAGATGGATGCCGGGGAGATCACCCTCGACCGTGAGGAGATCGTCGCGATGGTGCCGATCTCCGATGCCGAGGACGACCCGGTAGAGATCGAGAACGGCTTCGTGCGGCTCGGGGAGAGCGGCACCCTGTTCGGGCGCATCCTGCGCAACAACGGCGGGGAGCACGTGATCCTGGAGACCACCGACAGCCGGGTGTCTCTGCCGCTGGAGTCGATCGACAGCGTCGGCATCCGCACCGATGCCGGAATCGTGGTGGTCGACGACGACGATGACTGGCTGGAGGCGCGGGCAAGGCGCCGCCTGTCGGGCGTGGAATCCCGGCAGGAGAATCGCCGCAACGCGCGCGGCGCGGAGTCTGGCGACCCGACTCGAACGCGGTCGACGCTGCCGATCTTGCCCGCAGTGCCGCCCTCCGGCGGGCGTTGACGGCCTCGGGCCGCGCCGGATCCGCCGGCTTCGCAGCAGCGGATCCATCTGTAGACTGGTAGCGGCTGCCCCGCCCTCCGCGACCGGACTCCAGATGCCTCGCACGCTGCTGACGATCCTCGTGGCCCTCCTGGGCCTGACCTCCGCCCTCGCCCAGACCGCCGAGGAGCGCGCCGACGCGGTGAAGGAGTTCAAGCGCTTCTTCCGCAAGTTCAAGGAAGTGCCGCAGCAGGTCGAGGCGGTCCGCACCCTGGAAGGCATGGAGTCCGCCGACGCAGCGGACGAGCTGGTCGACCTCCTCGACCACAAGACCCCCGACGTCGCGCGCGCCGCCTACGAGGTCCTCATCACCTACGAGGCGACCGAGACCTTCGCGAAGCACCTCGCGGGGCTGGTCGACATGAAGGATGCCGGGGCGCAGGCACGGCTGATCCGGGTCTTCGGCCAGGCCGGGCTGCGCGACGCCCTGCCGGCGATGCTCGAGGTGGCGGGTGGTAAGCGGGTCGGCGACGAGGTGCGCTACGCGATCGCCAAGTCGATGATCGACCTGAAGGCGACCGAGGCCGCCGAGCAGGTCGTCGCGCCGCTGCTCGCCGACGGCAACCCGCTGCTTCGTATGGTCGGCGCCGAGATGGTGGACGTGCTGCGGCTGCGCGGTCATGGCGCCGAGCTCGTGCCGCTGCTCGACGATTCGACCTGGCAGGTGCAGAGCGCCGCGGTGAAGGCGTTGGGATCGATCCGCTACCAGGACGGGGTGACGCCCCTGATCGACCTGATGGAGAAGGGCGGCCGCACCGAAGAGGAGTGCGCCGATGCCTTGTTCTCGATCACGGGAATGGACTTCGGAACCGACATCGAGAGCTGGCGCTCGACCTGGGATCGTTTGATGTCGATCGAGGGCTGGCGCATCCCGACGGATGCGGAACTGGAGAAGGCCAAGGCGTCTCGCAAGCGCTACGACGCCTTGTACGGGCGGCGGGAGGGCGAGGTGCCGACCTTCGGCGGCATCCCGACGTCCTCGACGCGGATCCTGTTCATCATCGACGTGTCCGGATCGATGTCGGACCTGGTGGTCGACAAGAGCCGCTTCGACGCCGAGTACGAGGACTACGAGAAGCTGACGATCGTCAAGACGGAGCTGCAGCGGACGATCGACTCATTGACCGACAACACGTTGTTCAACGTGGTCGCCTTCGCGACCGACGTCGACACGTGGAAGAGGTCTCCCGTGCAGGCGAACATCGTGAACCGTTCCAGCGCCAAGGAGTGGGTGCGCAAGCTGCGTGCGATCGGAGGCATCCAGGATCAGGAGGCCGGGAGCGCCGACCTGGCGGCGGGCAAGACCAACACCTTCAAGGCGTTGATGTACCCCTTCGGCGTCGACCCGGACGCTCGCCGTCCGGCGGGCGGCGAGGAGGGAGCGATGGAGAACCCGATCGACACGGTGTTCTTCCTCAGCGACGGGCGGCCTTCGACCGGCAAGCACACCGATGTGCAGACCATCCTCGACGAGGTGCTGCGGTTGAACGAGCGCTATCGGATGGTCTTCCACACCATCGCGATCGGCCAGTTCCAGAAGAGCTTCCTGCAGACCCTCGCCGAGCAGAACGGCGGGGTGTTCGTCGACCTGGGACAGTGAGTTCCTGACTGATCGTCGGCTCAGTCCGCGAGCAGGGCCTTCGCCTCGCGCAACAGCCGCTCCCAGTCCATCGCCGGTCCCGGGTCGATCTTGTTCGTCGTGACGTGCTGGTGGCCGAGGATCCCGGAGTAGTCGGCCTGCTCGACTTCGCTGAGCGCGTCGGTCCGCACCCTGCCCGCGCTGTCCCGGGGAACGCGCAGCGGGATCCCCAACGCCCGGTGCAGGCCGGCGGCGAGATGGGTGAGGGCGCGGCGTTGCTCCGCCGTGTAGTCATGCTGCCAGTAGCGCTTGCCGTGGATCTCGCCATCGAGCAACTCGCGGCGTTCGGGTCGGGCGACGAACCCCGGAGTGCGGATGCCGGTTTCCTTCAGCCAGGCGGGGAAACGGACCTTCAGCCCGTCGGCGGCGGTCTCGTACCAGCTCCGCATCACCGGGTGACCGGGTGCCGGATAGGCGCCGATGTGGGCGATCTCTATGCCGATCGAGCGGTCGTTGGCGGCGCCGGCGTGCCAGGCGCGCTCCTTCAGATCCACCGATTGGTAGATCGTGCCGTCGACATCGAGGAGGAAGTGCACCGAGAGGTTGCGCCGGTCCTGCAGGATCTTGAAGCACTGCCGAGAGGTGCCGGCGACGTCGTAGTGGAGCACGAACTGGCGGGCGACCTTCGACAGGGTCTCGGGGGTCCAGCCCTCGTTGCGGACCTGCGCCTCGACGTCGGCGGGGAGGTTGCCACGTTCGCCGTAGCGGCGCTTGCGCACCGGCAGACCATCGGGTCCGGTCGGCGCGGGCTCGAATGCCGGCACCTCGCTGTACGCATCGTGTCCGCCCGGGTCCGACCAGAGGACCACCGGCGTGCCGATGTCGAAGTAGCGGCCCGCGACGACGATCTCGTGGCCCTTGCGCGCGGACTCGCCGACCGGGCCGAAGCGCTCGGTGGTCCGGCAGCCGCCGATCAGCACCGCGAGCAGCAGGACCAGCACGAACGCGGCGACGATCGAATGGAGCGGGCGGAGCGACGGCAGCGGATGGGTCACGGGTTGCTCCGCTCAGATCCGGAAGCGGGAGGTGACGCGCACCGGCGGGTTGGTGCCGACACGGTAGCTCCAGTGGACCACCAGCACGTTCATCGCCGAGGGGCGGTAGGCGTCGGGTAGGTCGAAGCGCAGGGTCCAACGCCGAGTGCGGGGTTCGCCCTTGGCCCGGCGCCGCGCCTCCTCCTCGGCGAGGGCCTCGGGGTCGGGGAGGCGCGCCGACGTGCAGGGGAATCGCCCACCCTGGTCGTCCACCAACTGCGCCTGGTCCGGCAGGATGTCGAACCGCCAGTCGCCGGTGGCTACGAGGTCGGTCACGTCGATCTGGAACTCGAAGCGCGCCTCGGGTTCGTTGGTGCTGCCGCTCACGTAGGCGTCGATGCGGTGCGACCACGTGAAGCCGGCCGGCGGGTTGACCGGAGTCGACTGACCGCCCTCGGCGCGGGACGGGGGAGTCGTGGTCGCGAAGTCGCCGATCGAGCCGAAGGTGCGCACCGGCGCGAGGCCGCCGCACCCGGCCAACAGCCCACTGCCGACCAGGGACATGCCGACCAGGAACAGAACACGCCAGGAGAGCGCGCGCGAGGCCGCGGCCCTGCCTGGACGGGACCGGGCACGGGATGTCGATGGTGATCCGCCCACGGCGTCCGGTTGTATCCTCCTGGCCCGCCCGGCGAAACGATCCCGACAGGATGCCGGCTCGGCCGGCCACGGTCGCCGACCTTTCCGGCCGCAGGACCCACCCCATGAACCCATCCTCCATCGCCCTCTCCCTCATCACCGGCGCGCTGCTGGCTGGCGCCGCCCTTGCCCAGGACACGACCGTCAGCCTTCCGGACGGCGCGCCGGCCGGGCTGAGCCACGTCGACCGCTTCGACCTGCGCCGCCACGCCCATTGGCTCGCCGACGACGCCCGCGGCGGCCGCTACACCGGCACCCGCGGCCAGCTCGAGGCTGCCGATTACATCGCCGAGCACTTCGCGCTGCTCGGCTTCGAGCCGCTGGGCGACGACCACGACGGCACCCGGTCGTTCCTGCAGCAGTGGCCGGTGGTGCGGACCCGGATCCTGCAGAGCCGCTCGGGGCTGAGGTTCGGGAAGCACAACTTCCCGAAGGGCTATGGCGTGCTGCCGGGCCAGGAGATCGATTCCGTCGGGATCCCCGACGGCGAACTCCTGTTCTGCAGCTACGGGGCTCCGGACGACTCACCGGCCGAGATCGGCCCGAACGAGATCCCGCTGGTGCTGGTCCGCACCAGGAGCCGCGATCAGATGAACGTGAACGCCCAGTTCATGATGGGCTTCCAGAGCCTCGGCAAGTCGGCATCGATCGCGCGCAAGCTCTACGAGAAGGGTGCCCGGGTGGTCGTGTTCGGGGTGCTGCACGACGACAGCGGCGTCGGTGAGATCCTGAACTACGCCGGGCTCCTGCCCGGCAAGCCACTGCTGCAGTACGACGGCGACGCCGGGATGGCGGCGATGGTCGCCAACGCGCGGGCCCCGGGCCCGATGGTGTTCCTCTCCGGGGAGGCGACCCGCGCGGCGCTCGCCACACTCGGCATGGAAGCCGACGAGGACGGGCGCATCGCCCAGTCGGCGCCGGCCGTCGGGCGGGCCAGCGCGGGCGTGCAGCTGGCGATCGAGACCGCCGGCTCCCATGCCGTCAACGTGTGCGCCGTGCTCCGTGGCAGTGATCCCGATGTCGCGAACGAGGCCTTGGTGATCTCGGCGCACATGGACCACATGGGGACCCGCGTCGACGGTGACGTCTTCAACGGTGCCGACGACAACGGATCGGGGAGCGCGTCCTTGCTCGAGGTCGCCGAGGCCTTCGCTCGCGGCGACCGGCCGCGCCGCTCGGTGGTCTTCCTCTCGGTCGCCGGCGAGGAACTCGGGCTCTGGGGCTCCGAGTACTACGCGACCCACCCGACCTGGCCGCTCGCCGACACCATCGCGAACGTGAACATCGACATGATCGGTCGAGTCGCCGACCTGTCGGGCGCCGACGAGATCTCGATCACCCCGAGCCACAGCCACAAGCGCTACTCGTCGATCGGCCGCACGGCGGCGCGACTGGCCGGCGAGCTGGGCCTCGGCCTGACCATCGGGGACATGTTCTACACCCGCAGCGACCACTACAACTTCGCCGAGCGGGGCGTGCCGGTGGTGTTCTTCTGCGACGGCGAGCACGAGGACTACCACCAGGTCACCGACACCGCCGACAAGCTCGACTACCGCAAGATCGAGCGCGTGGCGCGGCTGGCGTACTGGACCGCCTTCGAGGTGGTCAACGCGGAGGGCCGCCCCAGCGAGATCGGTCGCCAGTCCGACTGGCTGGACGGCGACGGCGGGCGCTGACCACCGGCCGGCCCGGGCCGAACGAGGCGCCGAGGGAGCTGGGAGCGGAGGGGCTGGGAAGAATCCGAGGGACGCACCTTGCTCCTGCCCGGCAACAGCATATCATCATGTCCTGATATCCTGTTGTCGTGACTTCCCTCGCCACCCTCCAGAGCACGCTGAAGCTCCTCTCCGACCCCACGCGCCTCAGGCTGCTCGGCCTGCTGGCCCGTGAGGAGCTCGCGGTCCAGGAGCTCGTCTCGATCACCGGCCTCGCCCAAAGCCGTGTGAGCAACCACCTTGCGTTGCTCCGGCGGGCGGGTGTCGTGCGCGATCGCAAGGAGGGCAGCTGGAGCTTCCACAGCCTGGTCGAGCCGGGCGCCGACCGGCCGCTGACCCCGGAGCTCTACGCGGCGGTGCTGGCGCCCTACCTGGCCGGGCAGGACGGCAACCGCGATGCACAGGCGCTCGAGGCGATCCTGGAGGCCCGCCGCGAACGCAGCCGGCAGACCCACGACGCGCTCGCCGACCGCTGGGTCGAACTCGGTCAGGAGTTCCGGAGCGGCGCCCTGCGCGCCGAGGCCTTTGCCGCCCTCGCCCCGCGCGACCTCGTGGTCGCCGACCTCGGCTGCGGGGCGGGCTATCTCGCGGGCTACCTTGCCGGCCGCGCCGGTCGCGTCATCGCGGTCGACCACGCCGCGCGGATGCTCGACGCCGCGCGCCGTCGGATCGATGCGCCGAACGTCGAGTTCCGTCAGGGTGAGCTCGAGGCGCTGCCGCTCCACGACGCCGAGGTCGACGCGGCCTTCGGCAATCTGGTCTGGCACCACGTCGCCGACATGGACCGCGCCGCCGCGGAGGTGTTCCGGGTCGTCAAGCCTGGCGGCACCGCGGTGATCACCGATCTCCTGCCTCACGAGGAGGACTGGATGCGCGAGGCGATGGGGGACCTGCGCCTCGGGGTTCGTCCGGAGGCGGTGGTCGCCTCGTTGGCTCGAGCCGGCTTCCAGGGTCTCGTCCAGGACGACATTCACGACCGATACCACGTGGAGGGGCCGCCCAGCGCCGGTGCCGAGCCCCGCTCCGCCAACCTCCCACTGTTCCTGGTGCGCGGCAAGCGACCGCTCTGAGCCGTTCGCCCGACGACACCAGCGACCGAACCCGTCTCTCGAAACCAAGACCCAACACCATGACCACCACTCTGAAGTCCGACTACAAGGTCAAGGACCTTTCCCTCGCCACCTGGGGCCGCAAGGAGATCGAACTCGCCGAGGTCGAGATGCCCGGCCTGATGGCGCTCCGCGAAGAGTACGGCGAGCGCAAGCCACTGAAGGGCGCGCGCATCACCGGCTCGCTGCACATGACCATCCAGACCGCGGTCCTCATCGAGACGCTGACGCATCTCGGCGCCGAGGTCCGCTGGGCGTCGTGCAACATCTTCTCGACCCAGGACCACGCCGCGTCGGCGGTGGTCGTCGGCCCGAACGGCACCGTCGACGATCCGAAGGGCATCCCGTGCTTCGCCTGGAAGGGCGAGACCCTGCCCGAGTACTGGTGGTGCACCGAGCAGGCCCTGACCTGGCCGGACGGTCAGCTGCCGAACATGATCCTCGACGACGGCGGCGACGCGACCATGATGGTCCTGAACGGCGCCGACTACGAGAAGGCGGGCAAGGTCCCCGAAGCGGGCGCCGATGCCTCCGAGGAGTGGGGTGTGTTCCTCGCGACGCTGAAGGAGTCGATGGCGAAGAACAACGGCAAGTGGACCGCCATCCGTGACTCCGTGAAGGGTGTCACCGAGGAGACCACCACCGGCGTCCACCGTCTCTACCAGCTGCAGAAGGAAGGCAAGCTGCCGTTCCCGGCGATGAACGTGAACGACAGCGTGACCAAGTCGAAGTTCGACAACGTCTACGGCTGCCGCCACAGCCTCGTCGACGGCATCATGCGCGCCACCGACGTGATGATCTCCGGCAAGGTCGCGGTGATCTGCGGCTACGGCGACGTCGGCAAGGGCTCGGCCCAGTCGATGCGCAGCCAGGGCGCGCGCGTGATCGTCACCGAGATCGACCCGATCTGCGCGCTGCAGGCACTGATGGAGGGCTACGAGGTCAAGACCCTCGAGGACGTGCTGCCCGAGGCCGACATCGTCATCACGACGACCGGCAACAAGGACGTCATCCGCGTCGAGCACATGGCGCAGATGAAGAACAACGCCATCGTCGGCAACATCGGCCACTTCGACAACGAGATCGAGATGGCCAAGCTGGCGAAGGTGTCCGGCATCAAGCGCGAGAACATCAAGCCGCAGGTCGACCGCTGGGTCTTCCCCGACGGCCACGGCATCATCGTCCTCGCCGAGGGCCGCCTCCTGAACCTCGGCTGCGCGACCGGCCACCCGTCGTTCGTGATGTCGAACAGCTTCACCAACCAGGTGATCGCGCAGATCGAGCTGTTCAACCGCACCGAGAACTACGACAACGCCGTCTACGTGCTGCCGAAGCACCTGGACGAGAAGGTCGCCCGCCTGCACCTCGAGAAGCTCGGCGCGAAGCTCACCGAACTCAGCAGCGAGCAGGCCGCTTACATCGGCGTGCCCGTGGAAGGTCCGTACAAGCCGAACCACTACCGCTATTGAGCGGTGCAGCCGCTCAGTAGCGGTAGTGGTTCGGCTTGCATCATGCTGGAGGCGAGGCGGCGGGGCCGCCTCGCGTCGCCCTGGCAGGCGACCAGCGGCGGCCTGGCTCCCATCCATCAATTGAGGCGGGAACCGAGGGAGCGGCGGTCGAGGATCCCCTCGACGGAGCTGGAGGGCGGCTGTGTTCCTTCTCGCATCGTCGTCCCGAAGGTGTGCACCGCCGATCGGAGCGCACTCATCGACCGATCGAAGACCGCCTGGAAACTCTCGAAGTCGGGCTGGAAGGACTCGATCGCCGCGACGGTGTTGTCGCCCTGCACGAAGACCTTTGCCGACTTGGTGCGCTCGGTCGCCGTGCCGGCCGCCACCACGGCGCGGGCCCGCTCCTCGGCGGATTCGAGGTTCCAGAAGTTCGGGAACACGAGCTGGAAATAGGTCGTGTCCTCCTCGTCGGGGTAGAGCACGAAGGTGCCACCCTCGGACTTGAAGGCGACCATCGGCCCGTGGAGCTCGGGGCGGAAGCCCTGGGTGGAGAGGAAGTCGAAGAACTGCTGCTGTCGGGTCATCGTGAGCCTCGTTGGCCTTGGGGTTCGGAGGATGCGGCCGGGAGTGCCGGCTCTGCAGCGAGGGAGCACCGGGCCCGGAGGTCGTTTCAGCAGGGAGCTCCGATTCCGGTCGCCGGCGCTCGTGGTTGAGGCTGCTCCAGGTTGGCGGTAGCCTCCCTGATGAAGGTCAGGGAGGGGTACTCGTCAGGCCTCCCGAGCGAGACTCCCGCGGATCAGGCCGTCGCGACCTGATCGGGTCGTGCGGGCCTGGCCGTTCGGCCTCGCGAGTGGGGGCAGAAAGGTCCCCCGTGTCGCTCTGCGTCCCTCCCTCCGTCCTGCCCCACCGGCCCGGGCTCGCGTCACCACGCTCGAGCCCTTCGGACGTGATTTCACGGCTCGCGATTTCCCGATCGCTGCGTGAAACGCCTCGCGCGGGCGCGTCTCCAATCGGACCGAGGTCCCTCCGTCCTTCCCGGAGCGCTCAGCCATGAACACCGTGCCCACACCCAAGCGCCGCCTGAAGGGGCGCAGCGAGCACCTGCTCGCATCGAGTCTCGGCTGCGAGATGCTCGGCGTTGCCCTGTCCGCGGACTTCCCCGCTCGCAATCCGTTCCGCCTCCTGGCGGTCGGTGCCGCGGAGCCGCGAGGTGCCCTCGAGCCTCTGCTGCAACGGGTCCGGGTCCGGGCGCGGCGGAGTGCGGCCGCGGTCGAACAGGGTGCGGTTCCGCTGCCCTGGCAGGAACGCCTGGCGGAGGCCAAGAAGGAGCAACTCGTCGGCTTGCTCGGCCAGTTGGAGGACCCTCGGCGCCGCCTGCTTCACGAGTTGTTCTGGCCCCACCTCGAGGCCGAGCGTCTGCGGCCGCTGATCGAGGGCCGGAGCGAGGCGCGCGATGGAGCCGGCGGCGCCGCCCCGGGCTTCGACACCGTTCTGGAGCGGCATGCGGCCGCGGTCGGTGCCATGCACGCCGCACTCGCGAGAGAACTGGGTTTCGCGGAAGGAGAGTGCGACGAGGTGGGGGATTGCTGGGCCGTCGCGCACGCGCGTTGGAAGGCGGTGGTCGACGATGAGCAATTCTGGGAGTACTTGACCCGGCGGGCCGAGGAACTCGGTGACTACCGCTTGCAGGTCGGGGACCTCGTGGCGTTGCGTCACGAACTCCCCACGGCGCTGCTCGCCTACCAGGTCCTGTTTGCGAGGGCCTACGAGACGGCTGGCCAGGGCGCGTCGGTCGCCCGGCACCTCCAGTTGCTGCGGGGATCGCCGCTGGCTGCCAATGGCAGCGCGGGTGGCGTGCACCGCCTGCTGCACGGCATCGTCGATGCCCGACTGCAGGCGCTCCTGGCGGCAGCGCGTGGCGCGGTCGGAGCGGGGGACGAGCGCCTGCACTGGAAGAACGTGCACGAGGCCTTCGGCGAGGTCGTCGACTCGGCCGAGGCGGCGATCGATCAGTTCCGCAACGAGTTCGGACTGGGCGAGGATGAGCTGGAGGGCTCGTTCGACGAGTTCGCCAACGTCCTGCTCAGTCTCAACAACGGCCGCATCGACTACGCCGGCGAGAGCCGGGCGAGGGCATTGTTGGCCAGCTACCTGCTGACCCGGAGGCTGCTGAAGCTGCCGCTGGGAACCGTGAGGAGGGCGCGGATCCAGGATTCCTACGAGAACGATCGTCGCCTCCTGCTGGCCAGCGGGGACTCCGGCGTGACCGACGTCGATCCCGGCGAATGCTGGCACTGCAAGGGCGCGCCCGCCTCGCCGGAGCGGTCCGCCACGGTCACGATGTTCAAGATCAGCCACGCGGAACTGATCGGCACCTCCGCCACCTACCAGGTTTCGCACCTCTTCTTGGCTGTTCCCTGTTCGGAGTTCGCCCGCTGGGCGCACGACGGCGGGCACCGTGACCGGCTGCAGCTCGAATGGCTTCCGGAGTCCTGCGCTGGACTGGTGGCTGAACTCGAAGCGGCCGAGGCCGAAGCCGAGGCCGAGGTGGCGGAACTCGAGAACTCGCTGGCGAGTCGGGAGGACTGCGAGAAGGACGGACTGCGCAAGCAGGAGCAGGAGGCGGTCGCCGGGCTCGGCATCGATGTCGATGCGGTCGCAGAGGGCCTTGAGAAGCACGACGCCGCGCTGGAGGCGGCCATCGCGAAGGCCACGAAGGCCGCGAAGAAGCGGATGGAGCCGCACCGCGCCCGCCTCGAGAAGGAGCGCCAGGCCGCGCTGGAGGCCGAGGAGGAGCGCTGCGCTGGTTGGCGTGGTTGGCGCCGCTTCGAACGCGTCGAGTTCCCGTTGCTCGTCGCCGCGCTCGGAGCGGGGTTCTGGACGATGTCCTTGCCCTGGGTCCGGAGCTTCGACGGCCGAGACGATGGTTCCCCGAGTTCCGTCGGCTTCCTCGTGGTCGCCTCGATCGTCTTCGGTGTGGCGATCCTCGCTGCGATCGGCCTCGGGGCCTTTCTCAGGGCCGCGGTGCTTCGCAGACCGCGACCAGTAGGCGAGCTGGAACCGAAGCGCGATCCGGAGATCGCCGCCATCCAGCAGCAGTTGCGGCAGAAGCGCGCCGCGCTGACCGCGAAGGCGGACGGGCAGCGCAAGCCACTCCAGGACCTGCTGGCTCGCGTGGATGATGCCTGCCGGGAGATCCGCGAAGCGTCGGCGCGCCGGGTCGCCGAGTGGCGCAGGGAGGTCGAGGAGCAACGGAGCGAGGCCCACGACCGCGTAGGCAAGTTGCGCAAACGACTCGAGCAGCGGATCTCCAAGCTGAAGGGCAAGGTGCGGAACAAGGCGAGCCACGAGTACCCGGTCTGTGCAGCCCTGCTGCGTAGGGGTTGGAAGGTCGGCACGAAGCCGAGTGAGGCGGACATCGTCGCGCAGCTCCGCAAGCAGGGAGTGCATGTCTGATGGCGTCCGCTGCACCGACACCGCCGGGTAGGCCGGACGCGGCCCGGACGGGCGACGGCGACGCTGGACTCCAGCGACTCTGGAACGGCCTGCGGCAGTTCGCCTGGCCGTCGGAGTTCCGCATCCGGCCGGAGCGCTTCGCGGCGGAGTTCGCGACCGATGCCGTTGTCGATGCGGCCGGCCCCGCCGGACCCGACGACAAGCTCTTCGTCGAACTCGGCAACGTGCTGCACAGCGCGCGATCGAACCTGAAACAGATGGCCGCGTCGGGGATCAAGGGCAAGGCGTTCAGCAGGCTCGAGAACCGCCTCAAGCATCTCGAGCGGACGCTAGCGGAGTACGACGTCCAGGTGAGCGACCTGGCCGGCACGCCCTACGACCCGCGGAGTCTCGACTTCGAGCCGCTCGGGCCGAAGGAGCCTCGGCCGGGAGTGGAGCGCGACACGATCCTGGAGTGCACCAAGGCCCTCGTCGTGCGAGCCGGAGTGGTTCTCCAGGCGGCGGTCGGGTTCGTCGTGTGTCCGGAGGACGGTGAATCATCAGCAGCGGAGACAGGAGACCAGAGATGAGCTACACGATCCGAGAAGGCATCGACCACGGCACGATGAACTCAGCCCTCGCGCGGATGGGACCCGATGGTCCCGAGGCCGTGAGGATCGACGGCGACGAGATCGTTCCTTCGTGCGTCTACTTCGCCAAGAGCGGCGCACAGTTCTACGGGCGGCAGGCCTACCGCACGGCATTGGTCGCGCGTGCCGACGAGGGTGACGGGTGCTACGGCTACAAGCCGAATCTCGGCACCACCACGAAGATCGCTCTGCCCGCGACCGGCGGCAGCACCACGCCGCGGGAACTCGGCGCCATGGTGTTGCGCAAGCTGCTGCAGGGCTACCGCGAGCAGCATCAGACCGAGCTACGCGCCTGCGTGATCACCGTGCCGGCCAAGTTCAACGACACCCAGCGCAATGCGACCCGCGAGGTCGCCTACGACGCGGGCCTGGTCTTTGCGCCCCTGCTCCAGGAACCGGTCGCGGCCGCGCTCGCCTACGGCTTCGAGAACCTCAGCGAGCAGGGCCTGTGGTTGGTCTTCGACCTGGGGGCTGGAACTCTCGATGTGTCGCTGGTGAAGAGCGAGGACGGGCGGATGACCGTCCCCGAGGGTGGGCATGCCGGCGACAACGAGCTGGGCGGCCGGACCTTCGACCGGGAGTTGGCGGCCTACGTCCTCGGCCCTCGGCGCCGCGATGCCGACTACGACGAGCTCCGTGCCCGCTACAAGGAGCTCGATCCGGAGTGGACCTGCCTGCGCGACCAGTACGCGCTGGAGGACTTCTCCATCGACCGTCCGGGCGGTGCGGCCGGCCAGCTCCACCTGGCGATCGAGGCCGCCAAGATCGAGTTGTCGAAGCGCGAGTCGGCGGTCGTGGAGCTGGAGGGAGCGAGCTTCAAGGATGCCGAGGGCAAGCCGGTGCAGGTCGAGATCCCGATCAAGCGGCACGCCTACGAGCAGCTCATCCTCCCGCACGCCGAGCGGGCGGCGCAGATCTGCCTCAACCTGATGCGCGAGAACCGCCTGCAGGCGGCCGATGTCGGGCGCATCATCCTGGTGGGCGGTCCGACCAAGACGCCGCTGATCCGCAAGGTCCTGGAGGAGCGGATCGGCGTCGCACTCGACCACTCGATCGATCCGATGACGGCGGTTTCGAAGGGGGCCGCGATCTTCGCGCTGACCGTCGAGGTCCCACCGGAGATCGTCGAACAGCTCCGTCCGAAGCAGCGCCAGGTCTCGGTCGTGTCAGGCCACACCGTGGCCCTGGAGTCGGTGAAGAGCACCGATGCGCCGACCGCGTTCGTGTCGGGGACGGTGACCTCGGTGGCCGGGATCTTCGACGGGCTCACCGTCGAGATCGCCCGCGGCGATGGTCGCTGGCGTTCGGAACGGATGGCGGTCGACGAGGACGGCTTCTTCGAGTGCGACGCGGCGCTGGCGACCGTCGAAGGACGCGCGACGGAGTCGTCGTTCGTGGCGCATCTCTTCGGCGACGACGGTCAGGTCGTGGCCGAATCGGAGCCGATCACCGTGTTCCACCGTCTGCCCGAAGGGAGCATGCGGCTCGCGAACTCGATCCTCATCGGCCTGGAGGGGAACGCGACCCACGCCCTGCTGGAGGCGAACCTGACGGTGCCCGGCGAGGCGACCGGGGTCTACTACACCAACGCGCCGCTGCAGAAGGGCAAGCAGGGCAGCGTGCTGGAGATCCAGATCTACGAGGCCCTGACCAACCACCACGGGACCGAGAACCGGTGGCGTGACTGCTGCGTGCGCCGCGCCACCTTCCCGTTGAAGGCCGAGGACCTGGCGGTGGATCTCCCGGCCGGCCGCGAGGTCCACATCACGCTGAGCATCGACATCGAGCAGCGGATCTCGGTGGTCGCGCACTTCCCCGACCTGAACGAGGACTTCGAGGAGGAGTACCCGCGGGACGAGTCGCTCGACGTGTCGGTCGAGGAGATCCGGCAGCGCCTGCAGCGGGAGACGTTCCGCCTGGAGGAGATCCGGAAGATCGAGTCCTCGCATCCCACCGCCGCGGTGACCGCGCTGCTCGGCCAACTCGACCGCATCGAGGCGAACGCCCTGATCGAGCGCGAGGTCGGCCGCTCCGAGGACGGCGATCCCACGGCGCTGAAGCGGGGCTACGAGAACCTGCTGAAGCTGGCGGGGACGGTATACGAACTCCAGGACCTGCAGTGGGAGCAGCGGCTGTTCTGGAAGCTGGAGTCGCTCGAGGCGCTGCAGGACAAGAGCCGCAAGGACGAGCTGAAGGAGATCCGTACCCAGCTCGCGTCGATTCCTGGCGGTGACGGACGGGCCCCGTACCTGGGCCAGCTGGAAGCCTGGCTCGAGCGGATCGACGACGCCATCCGCTACGTGCACTACCAGAACCTCCTCGTCGCGGTGAAGGCGCTCAGCGGTCGCCGCGTGAACCCGCAGCAACACGTCGTCTTCAAGGAGGCCGACGCGGTCTGCGGGCGGATGATCGACAAGGGCTTCTGGCAGCACGACCGCGACGACATCAAGGAGATGCAGGCGGCTCGGCAGCGGCTCGCGGACAACTACCCCGACCTCGAGGCCAGCGTCAGCGGGTGGCGGAGCAACAACCCGACGCCGACCCGCGATGCCGGCGTGGAACTGATTCGGCGTGGCTGAACCCACCGATCGGAGACGCACGATGACGAACACGGACTCGACGGTTCTCACCGAGGCCGCGCGCCTCGGAGCTGCGGGACGCTTCCCCGAGGCGCACGCCGCCCTCGGCAGGGGGCAGGACCGTGGCCACCGGCTGCTACGGGCGCGGCTCTTCGCCCAGGAGGGCCGCTTCGGGGAGGCGATCGGCCAGTGGCAGGCGGTGCTCGAGGACGACCCCGGCAACGACGATGCACGGGCTGGCATCCGGCGCGCGCGGGCGGTGCACGCCTCGGGCGGGTCGGCGCTGGTGCTGCGTGCCCACCTGATCCAGGCGGTGCTCGCGGCTGCGGTGGTGGTGCTCGCGGTGCTGCTCGCGTTACGCCCCGGTCAGTCCGCGGTGGATGCGGCGATCGCGGAAGGGCGGGAGCAACTCGAGGTCCTGCGCGCCAGTGCGCTCGACACGGTCCGCGAGGTCGTCGAACGGGCGGATCGGGACACCGCGTCGGCGGTCGCCGCCAGGTCGGCGGAGCTCGCGGGCGGATTGCGGGAGCTGGGTGCTGCCCTCGATGCGCTGAGTGCGAGGGGCGAGACGGCTCGGGTGGAGGCGGAACGGCGCCTGGCCGGGCTGATCGCCGGTCTCGGTGCCCTGTCCGATCCGATCGCCGAACTCGGGACCGCCGTCGGGACCCTGGAGCGAGACGGCGCCGAGTTCGCGCAGGCGACGGAGCACCGGCTCGATCGACTCGCGGAGCAGCTCGCGGGCGTCGAAGCACGGCTGCGGGAGCAGGAGGATGCCGCCGGCCGGCGCGACGTCGAGGGTCGGGCGCGGGCGGGCGCCGAACGTGCCGAGTGGCGGGATCGGATCGCCGCGCTCGACCTGCGCGTGGCGGGGCTGGAGGCCGGGCTCGAAGCGGGAGTCGAAGCGGTGCGCAGCCTCGTGGCCGCCCCCCAGCGGGCCGCGGTCTGTCCGCTCTGCCGCTGGTTCGAGGGACTCGGCGCGCGGCAGGTTCCCGGATCGGGGAAGCAGGTCTCCGAGGAAAACCGGAACGGTCGCTGAAACGCCGCCTCGGTCCGGGGATCCGACCCGGGTACGAGGCACCTCCGACCCGCGACGTCATGGCATCCACTCAGAGCTTCGCCGAACTCTTCGACGCCTGGTTCTCCAAGGGAGAGGCGAGCGCCCGGGAGTCCTTGTTCCACCGGCTGCGCTGCCGCGTCCGCCGGGCGCTGGCCGCTGACGCGGGTGGGTGGGCTTCGGACGTCGCGCAGGACGCGATGCTCACGATCGCGAGCCACATCAAACCCTTCGGGGTGCCGCGGGAGTCGGCCGACTTCGCCGGCACGACGCCGGCGGAACTGATCGCCTGGGTGCTGACCATCGCCCGCAACAAGGCGCGGCGTTCGGGGAAGCGGGAAGGCCGGCGCGACCTGCACCGTACGCAGAACTCGGTCGGCGGGGTCGTCGACCAGGGGGCGCTCCCCGGCGCCGCAGCCGAGCGGGCCGAGGAGGTGGAGCGGATCGCTGCGGCGATGAAGCGCCTCTCCGAGACCGATCGGACCCTCTTGGAAGAGTACTACCTCAAGGGTGCGTCGTACGAGGAACTGGCGAGGGAACACGATGTCGGTCCGACGGATCCCCTGCGGCAGATGCGCGTACGGGTCCATCGTGCGCGGCGCCGGTTGGAACGCGAACTCGGTCGCGCCGACGCTCCCGGCGCCGGGGAGCCACCTCGCCGGGGACCACGACAACCGGAGGAGACCGGCTCGGAGTCCGACGCCGACGCGGGACTCGAGCCTATTCTGCAGCGACTCGCCTACTGTCACACGACCCGAACGAACGACGGGGACGGATCCGGGGAGGTTCTGGGTGGCCACGCGCGCGCCACTCTGGAACGGCACGGCTTCGATTCTGGGTCCAAGCTGGGAGAAGGCGCATTCGCTTCGGTCTGGTCGGCCCGCGATCGCCGCCTGGGGCGGCGCGTCGCGATCAAGGTGCTGCACTCCCGGCGCGAGACCGGGCGACGGGTCGACGTTGCGGAGTTGTTCGAGGAGGCACGGCTCCTGGCCGCCGCCACCGAGTCCCCGCACCCGCACCTGGTGACCCTCTGGCAGATCCTCGAGTCGGTGCCCTGCCTGGTGCTCGAACTCGTCCCCGGTTGCACGCTCACCGAGCTGGTCCACCGCGAGGGTCCGGTCCCGGCCGAGGAGGCGGTGGGCTACGCGGGAAGTCTGGCGGCGGCCCTGTCCCACCTGCACGACCACCAGGTCCTGCACCGCGACGTGAAGCCCGACAACGTGCTGTACGACGCGACCACGCAACGGGTGAAGCTCACCGACTTCGGGTTGGCGCAGCGCGTGCCCGGCGGGCAGGGCTTCGTCGGCACGCCGCGTTGGATGGCGCCCGAGGTCCTGTCCGGCGCAGCACGGATCACGCCGGCCGCGGACCTGTATTCGCTGGCCGCGACGGTGGTCTGGATGCTCACCGACTCGTCGGCGACCGGGGCGTGGGCCGAGGTCTTGCCACACTCCCTTCCCGGAGTGCCGGAAGCGTTCGAGAAGCTGGTCCGGGCGTCACTCGCGGAGGCACCGGAGGACCGACCTTCAGCGGCGGAGTTCGCATCGGCCACCGCGGAGTGGGTGGGCCCCGAGGCCGGCCTCGGCGCGCTGGTGGCACAGCTCGCGGTGACGATCGAGGAACTCGGTGACGACGGCAGATGCCATCAGATCGACAAGACCCGGCGGATCCGCAACGAACTGCAGGTCGGCGAGGCCTTGGGCGAACCCTTCGTCTGTCGGGTGCGGACCGGCAGCCGGATCGTATTGTCCATCACTTCGGGGAGCCCCGGCTTCCTCACGGTCCTGGCGTTGGGACCGACCGGGTTCACGGTACCGCTCCACCCTCCCCAGGGCAGCCGCGAGGCCGGGCGCATCGAAGCCGACCGGCCGTTGTCGCTCCCGCCGGTTCGGGTGTCACCGCCGGCCGGGCGGGAGCGGGTCCTGGTGCTGTGGAGTCGACATCGGCCTGCCGTCGACGGCGCGCTGTGGTTCGGTCTCCTGGCGGACGGCGAGCGCCGCGTCGCGCCTGGGGCGGCACAGCGCAACCTCCTGCCGGAGCCGGCCGATCCGCGGTCGGCGGGGACCGACGAACTACGGGCGATCGTCCTGCACCTCGATCACTCCTGAGTCGGGCTGGCACCTGCGATGACCGAACGGAACCTGATCCCCGAGCCGAGTCCGCGTGGCACTGCCGACGGCCTGGACTACCGGCGCAAGGTCGCGCTCCTGGTGGGCTGCAACGAGTACGAGCCACCCTGGCCGCCATTGCACAATGCGGTACGGGATGCCGAGGCGGTCGGTCGGGTTCTCCGGGAGCAGTACGGGTTCGATGTCTTTCAGATCTCGAATCCGACGCGCGTCGGGATGCTCTCGGAGATCGCGAAGCTCTCGGAACTGCCCGGGCCGCGGGGCGACGATCTGTTCGTGTTCCTGTTCGCCGGCCACGGCGCCCGCGAGCAACCGTACCTGGTCCCGATCGACGCCGGGGCACAGGGCATCAACCAGATCGGCTACGCCGAACTCCTCGACCGGATCGACGGCCTCGGCTTCCAACACAGTCTGGTCCTGCTCGACTGCTGCTACTCGGGCTTCCTGATGGGAGGCATGCGCGGCGCAGGGCTCGGCCACACGGTTTCGCGACCGTCGTTGCTCCAGTCGCCCTCGGCAGGGGGACCGCGTGGCTTCGTGCCAGCGGACGCCCCGCGATTGTTGAACACGATCACCGCCGGCACCGCATTGGAGCCGGTATCCGACGGCCTGCCCGGAACCCACAGCCCCTTCGTGACCGCGCTGCTGGCCGCCTTCGCGGAGCACGAGCCGGGCCGGGTGATCTCGTCGACGGCGCTGTTCGTCTTCCTCCAGCAACACATCGCCAGTCAGAGCTTGACCTCGCCACCGACCCCCTGCTTCGCGCAGCGGGTCATGGGCATGGGTGACGTGATGCTGGTGCGGCCGGGGGTCGGAGACTGGATCCGGCTGGCGACCACGGCTCTTCCGGTCGCCGAGGTCGGTCGCAGGTACGCGGCGTCGGTCCACGCGCGGGGTGGAACTCCGCCGTATCGCTTCGAGTGCAGCGCGCTGCCGCCGGGAATCCACTGCGAAGACGGCGGCGCGCTCACGGGCATCCCGGAGACACAGGGCTGCTGGCAGCTCGAATACCGGATCGAGGACGTCCACGGCCGGATCGGCAGGGGCTCGCTGTTCCTGCAGGTCGACCCGGTCGACGGAGAGTCGGTGACGCCCCGGATCGAGACCGACACGTTGCCGCCGCTGTTCGTCGATCGCGCCGATCCGTACGAGGCGGTGTTCCGGGTGCGCGGCGGCTCGCTGCCGATGTCGTGGAAACTCACCGGGCTGCCGGACGGCCTCGTCACCGAGCACGCCGACGACGGTAGCCTGCGAGTGTCCGGCCACGCGAAGGGTGGTGGGCCCGGCGGGGCGGCGGTGGTCGAGGCGCAGGTCCGCGACCGCCACGGTGTGGTGTCCCGACTGCCGTGGCCGCTGCCGTTGCCACGCGTGCGGTCGGCCGACTACGCGCGGATCGACGCCGGTCCGTTCCGCGCCGGCTACCACTCGACTCGCGAGCGCGATCGGTTGGTCCACACCCTGCACGCCCGCTACGACGACTGTCCGTCGGTGGCGGCGCTGATGGCCGAGTACCCGCCGCGCGAGGAAGACCTGCCGGCGTACTTCATGAAGCGGACCCCGGTGACCAACGCCGAGTACCGCGAGTTCGTCGACGCCACCGGTCATCCGCCGCCCCGGCATTGGGAAGGGGGCGAGCGGTGGTTCCCCCCGACTCAGGACGAGCTGCCGGTGGTCCACGTGACCTTCGCGGATGCCGAGGCCTACTGTGCCTGGCGCGGGACCCGCCTGCCGACCGCCGTCGAATGGGAGAAGGCCGCGCGCGGCACCGACGGGCGGCTGTTCCCTTGGGGCGATGACTTCGAGGAGTCGCTCTGCAACACCAGCGAGGGCGAGCGACGCGAGCTGACCGCGGTCGACAACTTCGCCGACGGTGCCAGCCCGTACGGTGTCCTCGACTGCTGCGGCAACGTCGCGGAGTGGACCGACGGTGGCTCGGTGCAAGTCACCCAGGACGGAGTTCGCCTGGTGGTCCGCCGCCTGCGTGGCGGTTCGTTCGTCGACGCCGGCCGCCTGCACGGCATGGTGCTGGTGGAGAGTGCCGAACGCTTCGGCGAGCGGCTGCTCGACGCGCCGGAAGGCCTGTCGCTCCGCGAACCGCAGGACTACTGGATCGGCTTTCGCGACGTGGTCGACCTCGGGGAGCCCGCGCCCCGCCAGGCGGTCGTGCCGATTCCCGGTGGTCCGATCGTGCTCGGTGCCGAGGAACGGACCGTCACCGTTCAGGAGTTCGCGATCGCGCGCTTCGCGGTCTCCAACCTCGAGTATCACGAGTTCGTGGCCGCCACCGGCCACCGGCGGCCGCGGCACTGGGCCGAGTCCGATCCGCCGTTTCCCTACCGCGAACGCCACTGGCCGGTCGTGGAGGTCTCGCAGTCGGATGCCAAGGCCTTCTGCCGTTGGAAGGGTTCCGTCACCGGACGTTGGCACGGCTTGCCCACCGGCTCGCAATGGGAGCGCGCGGTGCGGGGACTGCGGGACACCGCGGCCGCGGGTCCGTACCCCTGGGGCCGGCAGTGGGAGGGCTGGCGCTGCAACCACGCGGAGCGCGGTCTCGGCCGACCCGCGGCGGTCTTCGCGTTCGCTGGCGGAGACACCGTGGAGGGGGTGAGGAACCTCGCGGGGAACTGTTTCGAGTGGGTCGCCGAGCCGGGGATGTCCCGTGGTGGCTGCTGGCGAGCCGAGGGCTGCGAGCGATCGGGCCGCGCGGCGGCACAGGTCCGCTTCGACGGGCACGACGCCCGCGACGGCGAGACGGGCTTCCGCTACCGCTGCTAGGTACCGGGGACGGAGAACGCGAGACATGGCCAAGATCAGCAAGGGCAAGCCACAGGATGCACCGCGGAAGCGGGACGGCCTGGCTGCGGACTCCTCGGCGGAAGCCGGCGAACGGCACGGCGGTGACATCAGCGAGATTCACGACGCGGTCGCGCACCCGCCCTTCGACTCTCGCGGCAGGTTGGCGCTGACCTCGTTCGGGATCGGGCTCGGTCTGGCGATCCTGCTGTACTTCGCGATGCCGCTGCTGCCGTTCTCGGCGGGACTCACCGCGATGGACCTGCGCGCGCAGGAACTCGCCATCCGACTCGACGAGGCGCGGCGGACGGCCTTGGCTTCGGGCAGCGAGGCGGACCAGCAGCTCGTCACCTCGTTGCGCAGCGAACTCGACCAGGCCAACGCCGAACTCGCGCAACTCAGCCTGCCGGAGACCTACTGGCTGCGCCTCATGCGTCGCGACGGCGGTTGGACCCGCGTGGTCGGTGCCTGGATCGGTCACCTGATCTTCGCGCTGGCCGCGGGTGCGCTGGTCTACGCGTTCCGCCTGGGCCGTCTCGGCGTGGTGCCGGGTGTGGACGTCCTGCACCGCGAGCGCAGTGGCCGATCCCGCTTCCAGGATCTGCGGCGGGCGCAGCTCCTGCGGCACTGGTCGCAGACCGGCAGTGTCGACGCGGTCCGTGCCGCGAACGAGAGCCTCGCGGGTATGGCCGAGACCCGGCGGGCCTACGGCTTCGTGCCGTTCCAGTGGGCCGGCTGGCTGCAGCCGGTGCTCGGCTTCCTCGGCACCGTGGTCGGGGTCTCGATGTCGATCGACTCGTTGCAGTTCGGCATCCGGATGATCTTCGTCGAGAGCACGATCACGCCGGCGGTCATGGACCAGTTCAACCAGGGCTTCGCCGGCCTCGCCGTGGCCTTCGACACGACCTTCTTCGGCCTGGCCGGCTCGGCGCTGACCGGGACGCTGTCGATGTTTCTGAGACGGCGGGCGCTCGGCGCCATGGCGCGCATCGACGAGGACGCGCAGGACTTCCTCGCGACGCGACTCCCCGCGCTCGGGGAGACCGACGACGAATCCCAGGCCGAGCACGAACAGCGGGTCCGCCGCCTCACGCAGTGGTTCGAGGAGAAAGCGCGGCCGGGGCTGGAGCGCGAGTTCGAGCAGGGGCCGGCCTTCCGGAAGTGGTTGCAGGAGGAACTGCCGAAGACGCTGCGTCGGCTCGGTGGCGAGCAGTCGAAGGAGCTGGCCGAGACGATCCGGGAGGCCGCGCGGCGGCTGGCGTCGCGGATGGGGGGCTACGGCGAGTTGCTGGTCCGCTACTCGGGTGCGCAGGCTGCCGAGACCCAGGCGGTCCGACGGATCGGCCAGTTCGTCCTGCAGGCGGCGTACGAGGCCGGCCATGCCCGCCCCGACGATCCGTTCTGGCAGCAGTTCGTGGCGGCCCTGGAGCGACCGCTCCGCGACCAGCCCGAGATGGACCTCGTCCAGAGCCCGGCCGAGGGTCGGTTGGTGGAGGCGCTGGCGCTCAGTGGCGCACCGCACCGGCTGGCGATCGCCAACCGTTCGACGGCCACCGGCGAGACGCGGATCGTGGTCCACGCCTTGGACGTCCCCGACGGCGACGTTCTCGAGTTCCACACCCACGGCCGCACCTACGCCGACGCATCGGTGCTGAGCCTGGCGTTCGACAACCGCTCGAGGCTCCTCGCGTACGGCCTCTTCGACGGGGGTCTGGGGGTCTTCGATCTGGCGACCGGCGCGGTCTCCGAGGTCACCCTGGACGGGGTCCTCGTCGGCTCCTCCTCGGTCGCGTGGCTCGGCGGCGAGGTCGCGGCATTGGCCTGTGTCTCGAAGGCCTCGCTGGAAGGTGGCTGCCGACTGCACTGCGTCCGGCTCGAGCGCCCTGCGGACGCCGAGGACGAGCTCGACCTCTTCGCCGAGCACAGCCGCGGTGCGCTCGACCTGCGCGTCGGCGCGGCCGAGGTGGACCTCGGTGGTCTGGAGGGACAGTGCCTCGCCGGGGCGCGGGGTCGGCCGTTGGTCGTGGTCGCCGGCCTGCAGGACGAGCAGGCCCGGCTCCGCATGTTCCGCTACGAACTCGGCGGTTGGAGGACCGAGGTCGACCTGGAGATCCATGGCCATCCGGGCGGCTTCCGCAGCCTGGTGGTGATCGGCTCGGGCGAGGACCGCCTGCTCTGCGGCATGGTCAACGGGATGGTGGTCGAAGTGGACCTCGCCTCGGGTCGGGTCACGCGGAGCGCCTCCTTCGGCGGCTCCGGCGCCGCGCTGGTGGCGGTCGAGGATCGCAGTGCCCGCTTCCTCGCGGTCGGCGGAGAGTCGGGAGATGCGCTGACCCTGGTCGATGCCGGGAACTGGGAAGCCCTGCGCGGGGTGCGCGGGCACGATGCGTTCCGGCGGGCCTGCGTCGCCGGTGACCGCACCTCGGTCGCGGTCGCCGGGACCGACGGTCACGTCGCGTTCTGGCGCTTCCCCGACTTCGTGGTCGCGCCCGAGAGCGGTGCGGAGGGGTCGTGAGCCGGCTGGTCATCGATTGGCAGCCCGAGGGCGTGTTGGTGCTCGCGGACCTCGGTCCGGAGGCCCCGCCCCGCCGCGTGCTGCCCCGGGACGATGGAGTGGCCGGTGGTCATCTGCGTCTCGAGGCGGAGCACCTGTCGAGGGCCGAGGTGGTCGGCGTCGACGACGTGATCGTCTGGGGTCTGGCCGGTCTGGCCGCGCGACCGATCGAGCCTCGGGACGTCACCGCTCCGATCGATCGGGAGCCGGTCTTCGACGGGCAGGGTCACCTGTCGATCCCCGGTGGTGGCGAGTGGTCGGCCGCCGAGTTGCTCGAGGCCTTCGCGACCGATCTGTGCCAGGAGCTCGTCGCGCTGGTCGCGAACGACCGCGAACTCGCCGCGGCCCTCGACGAGCCGTGCCGCGCTGCGATCGTGGTGGTTCCGTCGCTCGCTTCACGCGCGGTGCGGGACTGCTGGCACAAGATCCTGGAGAGCGCCGGCTTCACGGCCGCGATCGTCTGGGATCGCCGCGAGGTGCTCGCAGCGGCGCCTTCCGTGGTCCGCGAGCAGGGGGGGGCCGTGGCCCTCGGTGACTCACGCGGGGTGGTTCTCGACTGGCGGGGTGACGGCCTTGCCGGTCCCGAGGCACGGTGGCGGGCGGCGTCGCAGGAGCGGCTGAGAGCTGCGTTCGAGGCGGTGCTGGCCGGAAACGGCACCGCCTCCGCCGTGCGCGCAGCCGTGGACGGGGAAGGTCCTGGTGACGAGTCGGAGGGGGACCGGGACGAAGCCCGGCGCACCCACTTCCATCGCTGCAGGGTCGAGGCCCGCCTCCATTCCGACCGTTGGTTCCGTGGCCGTCTCGAAGCGGCTGCGATCGATGGGGCCGCCGCCGAGACCGATGTCGGCCTCGCTGCGGCGGCGGCGGCTCTGTGGGCACGGGTCCGCAACGGCATGCTGGCGACCCGGCTGCAGACGCCGGGCGGCATACCGGTCGAGCTGGTGGGCTTCGGTGCAGGACTCCCGGGGCCGCCGTCGGGTCTCGAGGAACTGAGCCCGGGCTTCGGTGCGCGGTCCGCGGTCGAGGGCGTCGCCCTGCGGGCACTCCTGCTCGGCCGGGTGGAGGCACCGGTGGAGCTGCCATTCGATTGCGGTGTCCTGTTGCGCTGTCGCGGCAGCGGCGACTTCCAGCTCGGCAGCCTGCTGCTCACGAGGGGGCGACGTCTTCCGGCGCGCGCCGAGAGTCGCGTCTTCGAGTTTCCGGCGGCCGCGGTCGGCGGGCTCCAGGTCGGGACCTACGGGCGGAGCTTCGATGTGGTGACGGGAGCGGTGGAGTACCGCGGTCGAGCGGAGGACGCGCTCCTCACCGAGCCCGACAGCAGCGGGATGCACCGGCTGCGCTTCGAGTTGGTGGCCGATGGGAAGGCCCATCTGGAGGTCTGGGCCGAAGACCTGGTCTCGGGCGAGACGCACCGCTTCGGCGCCCGCGACCTGCGCGGTGGGCAGCGCATGACCCGCCCCCCGGCGCGCGATCTCCGGCACCACAACGGCTCCGCGGTCGCCATGCTGCTCATGTCGTACCTGGAGCGCACCCAGCGCGGTGATCCGCTGGGCTCGCTCGAGGAGTTCCTGGGGCGTGGCCGTGCGGGGGCGGCGACGGGTGGTGACGGTGCACTGCGCCGGCAGGTCCAGGAGCTGTGCCGGGTGGCCGCTGCGTCGGAGCCGCGCTGGAAGGCGCGCGTACTCGTCGTGCAGGAGGCGCTCGAGGCGGGCGAGCAGGATGCTATCCGGAGGGCTGCACGGTCCCTCGTCTGCGCGGTCCTCCGGCACCTGTCGGTCAGCCTGGCGAGGGCACTGCGCGAGTACCGGGACAGCGGTCGCGCGGAGGGACCGGCCTTCGACTTCGCCGTCCTGGAACACGACCCTGGCAAGGACCTGGTCCGACGGGCGACCAACCTGCTCTCGGAGTGCCTGAACGCCACCGCGACCGGCGACGCCCCGGAGTCCCCTCTCGACGCCGAGTCCCGCCGGCGGGTGGCTGCGGTGCTGGCGGCCGTCATCGCTGCGGTGCCCGGACTCTGGTGATCCATGACCGACGGTGTCCTCCTCCGCGAAGCACTGCAGCGACTCGACTACGGGTCGGTCATGGCGGCGCTCTCGCTCGACCTCGCCAGCGACCGCGCGGCGATCGAAGCCGGGGTCCGACGACTGATGGCCCTCGCGGTCGAAGACGGACGGCTCGATCGAGCCGAGGATGCCGCCTTCGTGATCGGCCGGAACCGTGCCTTGGCGAGGTCCGCCGGCGGCTGGTTCGAGGCCGCGCGCGAGTCCCTGCGCGACCGGATGGGCCCCCTCGCAGAGGAGGCCTTGGATCTCCGGTCGGCCTGTGCGGGCGCCCTGCTGGCGATCGCCGAGCGGGGGGCGGACGCGGCCCCGCCGCCGGCCGCGGAATGGGTGCGCGCCTTCGAGATCCTGGCCGGGGAGGAGCTGCCTCGTTTCGCCATCCGGGTGTCGATGATCGGCACCAGGACCCGCTATGGCGGCCGGGTCGACTGTGCGGTCTGTCACGGAGCCGGAGTCGCGAGCGGGAAGGACTGCGCCTGCGCGGCCTTCCTCGAGGTGGCGGAGGGTGCCCGGAGCGGGCACGTGGTCCGCTTCGTGGATCGGACCGGAGCCCACGTGCAGTGGGGGCGGATCGGCAAGGTGGCCGGTGGCCGGTCGGAAGGACGGGACGGGGCCTGAACTCCGAGGAGGAGCAGCATGCGTAGACGAGCCTTCGAGGAAGACGTGGACGGCCTGATCTCGCCGCTGGTCGACGTCGTGTTCAACGCGATGGCGGCGATGTTCATCTTCCTGATCCTGTACATCGTCATCGTCAGGCCGAACGACCCGCTGACCATCCACACGCGGAGCCTCCCCGACGCGGTCTGGTTCCGTGACTACGAGTCGGGCATCTCGGTGACCGGTGGTTCGGGAGCGGTGGACTTCGAGGTCGTGGGGGGGACACTGCCGCGTGGTGTCGAGCTGGACGCACGGACCGGGCGACTGTTCGGGAACCCGCGTCCCGAGCCAGGCAGTTCGATGGAGTCCCGGACCTTCGCGTTCCGGATCGCGGTCGAGGCTGGCAAGGAGGAACGCGCCGAAGCGGCGTACGAGTGGACGATGCGGCCGTCGGCCTGGCCGTTCGACGAGGAGGAGCACCCGCTGCGATTCGAGGCCGACGAGGCGGATCTGGGGGTGGTCCCCCTGGGCCGACCCTTGCACCGGCAGTTCGCCTGCCTGGGTGGCATCGAGCCGTATCGGGTCGAGCTCGCCGAGGGATCGCCTCCCCTGCCCGAGGGGCTGCTGCTCGTGGGGACCGCGCTCGAGGGGACTCCGGGCGAGGCCGGGGCCTACGTCTTCGACCTCGAACTCCTCGACGAGCAGGACCCGTTCGGGTTGCTGGCGAGGCAGGGGCTGCTCCCCTCCGACCGGTTGCGGGTCTCGATCGAGGTCGTGGAGCCGGCGCCCCTACGACTGCTGGTCCGCGCGCCGCGCGGCCGGGTGGGGGACGACTACACCGGAAGCCTGGGCATCGAGGGGGGACTGGGGGCGGTGGAGATCGAGGTGCACGGGACCATCCCGGGACTCCATTGGCAGGCGGACTCGCGCGGCTTCGTGGGCAGTCCGGAACGACCCGGGGACTACGAGTTGGACTTCGTCGCGACCGACCGAGTGGCAACCGTCGAGGAGTCGGCCGTCGTCCGGATCCTGCCGCGACTACCCGAACTCGAGATCCGGACCAGGAGCCTCGGCGCGGTGCGCATCGGCGAGGACGTCGAGATCGGTCTGGCCGCGACCGGCGGCGTGCCACCCGTGACGTGGCACTGCGACGACCTGCCGCCGGGACTTCGCGTGGAGGGCGGGCTGGTGGTCGGTCGTCTCGCGGAGGGCGCGTCACTCGGCGCAAGGGCGATCGGGGTCGTGCTGATGGATGCCGAGGAGCGGACGCTGGAGCGGACCCTGACCATGTCCGTCTTGCCGGCTCGTCCGGCGCTGCGGCTGGGGGTGCGACGATGAGCGCGCTACGGGTCTTCGCGTGCATTGCGGGGGCGTGGCTCACGGCGGTGGCCGTCGTCTCCCAGGAGCCGGAGCCGGTCCGCTTGCCGGCGGCGCTGTTCTCCAGGGACTACTCCTGCGAGCTCGCTGCTCGGGGCGGAGAGGGCAGACTCCGCTTCGTCCACGACGGGGGCGATCTGCCACCGGGACTCGGCCTGGATGCCGACGGCGTCGTCGCCGGTCGGCCCACGGAGCGCGGGAGGTTTCGGTTCCTGGTCAGCGTGAGCGACGAGCTCGGCGCGCGGTTCGGACCGGTGCCGTACGAGATCGAGGTCCTGGCGCCTCCGGTCGGTCCACTTCGCTGGGCCCTCGACGCCCTGCCGATGGGCTACGAGCAGATCCCGTATGAAGCCGTGCTCCGGGTCGAGGGCGGACACCCGCCGTACCGCTGGTCGGTGATCGAGGGGGAACCTGGCGTAGCTCTGGATGCGTCGTCCGGGCGACTGCACGGGGTCCCCGGCCGGGTGGGACGTACCGATCTGCGCTTCGCCGTGACGGACTCGTCGGGGGAGATGTTGCCTTCGCCGGTCTTCGCACTCGAGGTCCATGAGGGTCCGGTGCTGGACGAGCTGCGCATCGTCGGCCCACGCGCATGGAGCCTTGTGGCCGGCTTCGGGTTCACTGCGGAGATCGGAGTCGCAGGTGGACTCGCTCCCTTCGGGATCGCGCTGACGGAAGGGCCGGACTGGCTACGTCTCGATGGTCGCCTGCTGACCGCGGAACCGGAGGTCGAGGGGGACCACCGAGCGACACTGCGAGTGACCGACCGCACCGGTCGGTCGGTGGAGGAGCCCCTCGTTCTGCGGGTCGCGGCCAATCCGTGGCGTGTGCCGCTCGCCTGGGAGGGCGACGTCCTGACGCCGATCGAGGAGAAGCCCAGTCATTGGGTCGCACCGGTGCGTGGCGGAACGCCACCGTACGAGTTGCGCCTCCTGGAGGGACCGGAGTGGTTGCGGGTCGAGGGGGGCCTGCTCCGAGGAGACCTCCCGGAGGAGCGCTCCCCGGGGCCGTCGTCGGTCGCGTTCCGTGTCGAGGTCGCCGATGCCCAAGGCAGGAAGGTGGTGTCTCCGCCAACCTCGAGGCTGACGCTTCCCGAGGTCGTGGCCGTCGCCGCTCCAGACGGAGAGTCCGGGGCCGACGCGCAGCGCGAGGGAGATGTGCCGTCGGACTCGCGTTGGATCTGGGCCGCCGCGGGCCTGATTTCGTTGCTCGTCGCGCTCGGCTCCGGCTACCTCTGGGGGAGGCGTTCGGGCCGGAGACTGCGCTGAGCTACCACTTCCGAGGATCTGCGCGCCTGGCGCTGGATCTCGGGAGGAGTCGATCCAGACAAGACGGTGAGCCGTCGCTCGGGTCCGGCGATCAGGCCGGGGTGTTACCCGGCCTCCATTTGATGTTGCAGCCCACGCTCGGAACCTGGTCCGCAGCTGGGCGGCTCCCGGCGAGCAACGCGTCGAGAGCGGCGCGGAGGTCGTGCCCGTCGAGCGGCACCTGGTTGCCGGGCCGCGATCCGTCCAACTGGCCGCGATAGGCCAGACGCCGATCGACGTCGTAGACGAAGAAGTCGGGGGTGCAGCGAGCGTCATAGGCGCGGGCCACCGACTGGTCCTCGTCGTAGACGTAGGGGAAGGGGTAGTCCAGCGCGGCGGCCTGTGCGGCCATCGCGTCCGGGCCATCCTGCGGGTGGGTCTCCACGCTGTTCGAGCTGATCGCGACGAAGCCGACACCCTTCGCGCCGTACTCCTTCGCCAATCGCACCAGTTCCGGGTTCACGTGGACCACGAAGGGACAGTGGTTGCATACGAACATCACCACGGTCGCCTGCTTGCCACCCGCGACCTCGTCGAGGGTCACCGCGCGCCCGCGTTGCAGCGGTTCCGGCAGCGAGAAATCGGGAGCGGGAGTCCCCAGGGGGACCATCTGCGAAGGAGTCAGCGCCATCCCGGCAACGTCTCCGCGCACCGGGAAACTGTCCAGCGCCTGGGTTCGTTCGGTTGACGTATCCAGCTCCCGACCCAGGAATCGGCATGCCGTTCCGCGTCCAGGACCATCTCGACGAACTCGCAGACCCTGTGGTCTTCTTGGAACCCCGCGCCACGGTCGAGATCGTCCAGACCCACTGCTCGGTCGTCTGTCTGGTCGGCGACCGCGCCTACAAGTTCAAGAAGTCGGTCGAGCTGCCGTTCCTGGACTTCACCGACCCCGGCGAGCGCGCACGTCTGTGCCACGACGAGGTCCGGCTCAACCGTCGCCTCGCGCCAGCGACCTACCTCGGGGTCTTCGTCCTGCACCGCACCGGAGACGGTCTGCGCTGCGAGCCCGCGGCACCAGATCTCCGAGGCACGCCACTCGACCACGCCGTGGTCATGCGCCGACTGCCCGCCGACCAGATGCTCGACGTCCAGCTCGACGAGGACCGCGTCGACGTCGACGCCCTGCTGGGTCTCGCCGACCGCCTCGCCGCCTTCCACCGAGGCGCCGCCGCGGAGGCCGACGCCGCGGTCCGTAGCGCCGGCGGCCCCGATCGGCTGATCCCCGAACTCCGCGCCAACTTCGACACCCTGCCCGGCCTGCATGCGCCGCTGGTCGACGCACTCCGCAGCTTCGAATCCGCCGGCCTCGGTAGCCTCCACGAGCGCCTCGCCTCTCGCGCCGCCGCCGGCAAAGTCGTCGAGGGACACGGCGACCTGCACGCCCGCAACATCTGCATGACCGACCCGCCGACGGTCTACGACTGCCTGGAGTTCCGCTTCGACCTGCGCTGCGGCGACGTGGCGGGGGAGGTGGGCTTCCTGGCGATGGACCTCGCAGCGCGCGGCGCCCACGACCTCGCGCGCCGCTTCGTCTCCCGCTACGTCGCGGCGTCGGGCGACGACGACCTGCGCGACGTGCTCCCGGCGCTGATCCGCTACCGCGCCCTGGTCCGCGCCAAGGTCGACGCGATCGCTGCCGGCGAGGACGAACTCGACGACGACGCCCGCGCCGAGCACCTGGGGAGCGCCGCCCGGCATCTCCGGCTGGCCGCCTGCTCGGCCGTCGAAGCGCTCGCCCCGGGTCTGGTGCTGCTCGCTTCGGGCCTGCCGGCCAGCGGCAAGTCGACGGTCTTCGACCGGCTGCGTGAGGAGTCCGGCTGGCCGCGCCACTCCAGCGACCTGTTGCGTGCCGACCGCTTCGGCACCGGCGCGGCCGCGTACACCGCGGAGGCCTCGGCGGCGGTGTACCGGACCCTGAGCGAACGCGCGGCGGCTGCCGACGGTCCGCTGCTCCTCGACGCCAACTACCGCACCCGGTCGGCCCGTGCCGCGGTGCGCGACGCCTGTCCGGACCGTCAGGTGGTCACCATCCGCTTCGACTGCCGGGAGGACACCGCCCGCGACCGTCTCGCCGCGCGCGCCGGCACCGACCAGGAGCGCCGCTTCCACAGCGAGGCCGACCGCGCGGTCCGCGCGCGCCTGGCGCAGGACTACGAGCCGGCCGACCCGCAGCACGAGCCGACCGTGGTCGTGTCGACCGACGAAGGCGGCGAGGTGCTCGACCCACTGCTGGCCCGACTGCTGGGCGTTCTCGGGGCAACGAACCGCACGCGTTGACCGCGCGTCACGGCGCGCGCGCCTCCAGCCCATTGGTCGCGAGCGGTTCCCCGGTCGCGGCATCCAGTGCGACGAACTGGTAGTGCAGCGACACCGGCGTGGCGAAACGGAGGCCGAGGTCTGCCGCACCCTGCGCATCCGTCGCAGCGGGCAGCCAGGCCGCGGTGGTTGGGCCGACCAGCAACAGGCAGGTGATCCCGGGCAGCGCGAGACTCGCCGACTCCGGTCCGACCACCAGCGAGGCCGGGGCGCTGACCGGGGCGCCGCGCACCCGCAGGTTCAGCAGCAGGTCCGCGCCATCGCGGGCGCCGGTGCCGGCGAGCGAGCCGCCCCGGCAGGCCGCGACGTTCGGCGTGGTGTGGATCGAGAACACCACCGGCTCGACCCGGACCATCTGGAAACCGCGGGGCGGCAGCGTCACCACGAAGGCGATCGGCCCGGCATTGCTGGTCACCAGGGTGGTCGGGTCGGCGTCGGCGAGGTCCTGGCTGGTCACCCGGTAGGCGCCGAGCAGCGGGACCTCGGGGTCATCGCGTCGCAGCGTCACCTGCACGGTGCGGGTGGTGGCGGTGGGGTTGGCGAAGGCGATCGCCAGATCGGAGTCCCTGCTGAAGCACCCATGTGCCAGCTCGTCGACCTCGAGCTGGTAGATGAGGTTGTCGTCGATGTCGCACGATTCGATCGTCACCCGACCGATGTCGTGGGTGCCCGGCAGGGGTTGGCGCCGCCACGCGGTCAACACGTCGCGGTGTTTGCTGAAGAACGCCACGGCGTCGTCGGCGACGTCCGACTGCAGGGTCAGCGCGGCGTTCTCCGGCAACCCGCAGTCGATCAGGCCGTCTCGGCAGATCTGGAAGAAGTCGCGGTAGACGCCGAAGTTGGTGCTCGGGAGTTGGACCGGGAGCATGCCGTGCACCACCGCGGTGGTGATGTGGTGCACCTGGCCGAAATCGCACATCTTGAGCCAGTTCTGGCCCAGGTCGCCGGCGAAGCCGCAGAGCCAGTGTTCGCCGGCCACGTCGTTGGCGAAGGGGTGGAAGCGCGCCTCGTCGGCGAGGTTGGCGAAGAACGGCCCGAACGAGTGCACCGGGTCGACGCCGCCCTGGATCAGGTTGCCGGGCGCTCCACGGCCGAGCATCGCCAGCTCGGTGACCAGATAGCCCTGGGCGTTCTGCCGCTCGAAGGCGGCCTTGGCGGCGCCGAGCTGCGCGAGATAGCCATCTGTCGAGCTGGTAGTCCGACCGGTCACCGCGGCGCCGGGCTCGTAGTGCCGGATGTCGAAGGTCCGAGCCCGGTAGGCGTCGTCGAGGAACATCCCGTCGAGACCGTAGCCGGTGATCAGCCGGTCCATGGTCGCATCGAAGAACGCGCCGTTGGCCGGGGAGCCGAGGCGGACGTCGTAGCGATTGCCGAGGCCGGGTAGCGCGACGCGAGTCGGCACGCCGAACGGATCCAGGTTGGCCTCTGCGACACGGGTGCCTCCGTTGGGATCCGCGGAGAGGTAATGGGTCGGCAGGTAGTAGAAGGCGGTGCGGATCGTCACGTTGCGCCGCAGGGCGGTGGCCTCGAGGCGTTGCAGCAGCGTGCCGACCCCGGGCAATGGTTGGTAGGTCTCCAGGTCGGTGGTGCCCCAGACCAGCAGGGCGAGGTCGGTGACCTGGTCGTGGTAGGCGAGGAACTCGTCGACGAAGGTGTCTGCCGCATCGACCGCGACCGTGCCGCCCGCATCGACGTTGATCACCATGTAGAGCGAGCGCTCCATCCACTCCGGCCGCTCGGCGTGCTTGTCGACCCCGACCATCACCGGGTCGAACCAGCGGGTCCGGTAGGTGCGGACGATGTTCCAGTACGGGTCGGGGTTCACCGTGTGGTCGCAGGTGCCGAGCATGAGCCCGCTGCCGACCGTGACGTCGGTGAGGCCGCCATTGCCCGGCAGGTGGTCGTTGGGCAGGTAGGCGACCACGCCGAAGCCGAACTCCTCTCCCGCATCGCCGGCGACGTCGCTCGAACCGAACAGGCCGAACTCACGTGCGGTGTTGTCGGGATCCGTCGCGCTGTCGCGCGTGACGAGCAGGCCCTGGGTCCGGTCGTCGTGCACCGTAGCGGTCACGAAGTGACTCTCGCAGGTTCGGGTCGCCAGGAACTCCTGCGCCGGATCGGAGCCGATGCGCCGTAGTCCGCCGGAGACCAGCAGGACATTGGTGGGGTCGTACTCGCCACGGACGATCGAGTCGTAGGTCAGCTCGACCGCGCCGGCGAAGCCGCCGTAGACGGTGGTCGGGTTCTGCGACGAGACGAGGTGTTGGCGGTAGGCGATCGCCGCGATGCCGCGCTCCAGATTGGAGCGGACCAGCGTGGTGCGGACGGCGAGGCCGGGACCCTGCGGTGGGTCGAGCACCTCGTAGCGGCAGCGGACCCGGAACTGGCCGACGAGGCCCGGGATCTGGCAGCGTTGCCAGGTCACCGAGGCGACGCGGGCGCCGAGTCCGCGGACGATCGGCTGACTCAGCAGCAGACCGGCACCGCTGTGCTCGGCGTAGGTGACCTGACCGCTCGCCAACTGCGTGGTGCGCACCACCAACGGCGGCAGATCGGCGAAGTCGAAGGTCGTTCCGTCGACCGTCAGCTGTCGGACGCCGCGCGCGTCGACCGTGGCCGTCAGGTGCTGGCCGTCAGTGACCGTTGCCGACTGGGCGGCGATGCCTGGCGCGAGTGCAGTCGACAGCAGGAGCAGCAGCAGGCAGCGAGCAGGACGCAGACGAGTCCGCAGCGGATTCATGGGGCATCGGCGCGTGCGGGGGGTTCGACCGACCACGGGGCGCGTGAATGCTTCCCGCACGCGACGCGCATCGTACCCCATCCCCGTGCGGGCGGCGGCGGACAGATGCGGGGAGCGGGACTCGAACCCGCACTGGGCTTGCACCCAAGCGGATTTTAAGTCCGCTGCGTCTACCGATTTCGCCATCCCCGCGCGGCCGGAGAGTCTATGCGAGGGGATCACGCGACGCACTCGCGAGGATCCGATGAACGAGGAACAGAGCCGGCTCGAACACGACACACTGGGCGATGTGAGGGTGCCCGCGGCGGCCTGGTGGGGCGCGCAGACCGAACGCGCGCGCCAGAACTTCCCGATCGGTGGGGGGCAGATCCCCGCGGCGGTGATCCGCGCGCTCGGGCACCTCAAGGGTGCTGCCGCCGCGGTACATCGCGAGGCCGGTCGACTCGACGAGGACGTGGCCCGGGCGATCGAGGATGCGGCGCGCGAGGTGGTCGAGGGCAGGCTCGCCGACCAGTTCCCGGTCGACGTGTTCCAGACCGGCAGCGGCACGTCGACGAACATGAACGTCAATGAGGTGATCGCCAACCGGGCCGGGGTGGCGCTCGGTGGGGTGAAGGGCTCGGGGCGCGTGCATCCCAACGACCACGTGAACAACGGCCAGTCGTCGAACGACGTGTTCCCTAGCGCGGTGCAGGTCGCGCTGGCGCTGGGGACGACCCGCGAACTGCTGCCGGAGATGCGCGCGCTCGCTCAGGCGCTGGACGCGCTGGCCGAGCAGAACTTCGATGCCGTCAAGACCGGCCGCACGCACCTGATGGACGCGATGCCGATCCGCTTCGGCCAGGTATTTCGCGGCTACGCGCAGCAGGTCGATCGCGGCGCCGACCGCATCGAGGCGCAGCTCGATGGCCTCTGCGAGCTGCCGCTCGGCGGCACCGCGGTGGGCACCGGCCTCAACGCACCGGCCGGCTTCGCGAGGGCGGTCTGCGAGCGCCTCGCCAAGGAGCTCGATCTCCCGGCCCTGCGCGAGACCACCGCCCACTTCCAGGCCCAGTCGAGCCTCGACTGCGTGGTCTCGTTCCACGGCGCGTTGCGGAGCTTCGCGACCGCGTTCCACAAGCTCGCCAACGATCTGCGCTGGATGGCCTCGGGTCCGCAGAACGGGCTCGCCGAGATTCGCATCCCCGCGGTCCAGCCCGGCAGCTCGATCATGCCGGCGAAGGTCAACCCGGTGATCTGCGAGTCGGTGCTGATGCTCTGTGTGCAGGTGATGGCCAACGACCACGCGGTCGCGGTCGGCAATGCGACCGGCGCGTTCGAGCTGAACACGATGCTGCCGTTGATCGCGCGCAACGCCGAGGAGTCGGTGCGGATCCTGGCCAACGGCTGCCGGATGTTCCGGACGCGGCTGGTGGAGGGCCTGGAGGTGTCGGACGAACCCGGCAAGCGCGTGGCCGCGAACCCGATCCTGGCGACCGCCTTGAACGGCGAGATCGGCTACGAGGCGGCCGCGAAGATCGCCAAGGAGGCGGCGTCGTCCGGTCGGACGGTGCGCGAGGTCGCTGCGGAGCAGACGGACCTCCCTGGTGAGCGGCTCGACGAGTTGCTGGATCCGCGACGGCTCTGCGGTGGAGGTGACCGAAACCGGGTCTGAGTCGCGTTGGTGCTCAACCCGGCCCGAAGTGCTGCGTCCCGCCCGCACCGCCCGGTGCCGGCGGCGCCCAGGCGGCGCCGCGCCGCGGGGTACCGGTGTGCTTCGAGAGCTGCCCGGTCACCGTGAGGTACAGCGCCTTCAGCGCCACGAAGGGCAGGTAGAGCCCGAAGACCACCGGGATCGCCCCGAGGATCAGGAACGTCATCAGGATCCAGAACAGGATCGTGCTGAGGATGCGGGCCAGCATGGAGGGGCGGGAGTATAGGGGCCTCATCGGCCAGATCCCGGCTTGGTCCTGACCGGAAGCCTGCTACGAGAGGGGCATGGCCGAGACGAGCCCGAGGGTCCTGGTGCTGCTGGCAGGCGGCACCGAGGAGATGGAGTTCACGATCACCGTCGACGTGCTGCGGCGGGCGGGGGTCGAGGTGACGGTGGCGGGGGTCGACGGGCCCGATCCGGTGACCTGCAGCCGCGGCGTGCGCATCGTTCCCGATCGGGGGCTCGACGGAGTCGCCGACGGTGCGGCGTTCGACGCGTTGGTGCTGCCGGGCGGGGGGCCCGGGGCGCAGCGCTTCGTCGAATCGGCAGCGGTCGGCGATCTGCTGCGCGCCCAGATGGAGCGGGGTGGGTTGATCGCGGCGATCTGTGCCGCACCGCGAGCCCTGGTGGCGCACGGCATCCACCAGGGCCTGCCGCGGACCTCGCACTCGTCGGTGAAGGACGAGGTCGCGCAGGGCGGGGAGTGGTGGGACGAGCCGGTAGTCGATGCCGGCCCGCTGTTGACCAGCCGCGGGCCGGGCACCGCCTTCCCGTTCGCGTTCGCGCTGGTGGAGCGGCTCTGCGGGGTCGACAAGCTCGCCAAGGTCGTCGGGCCGATGGAGTTCGACGGCTGACGGCCCGCTCAGTCGAGGCCGGAGCGGAAGGTCAGCCCATGGCTGGCCTCGAAACGCGCGTAGAGGCCGTAGCCGCCCAGGTAGTTCTCGACCTTGATCAACAGCAGCTGCGCGCCCGCGCGAAGCTTCACCGGCACGCGGTCCTGATCGCGGCCCGCACCGCGCAGCACCTTCACGCGATGGACCTCGCGGCCGTCGAGGAACACCTGGGTCGCGTCGTCGGTGCCCAGCACCAGCACCGCGTCCTGGTCGCGCGGTGACTCGACCACCGTCGCGGCGTAGCCGACCACGTGGTCGCGGGGTGTGAAGCACGGCATCAGGTCGAGGTAGCCGGTCCAGCCGGGTGTCGGCGCCGGGAACCAGCCACGTGGACCGTCGCCTTCGACCGCGTAGCGAGCCTCGACCGACGCATCCTGCTCCGGCCCGAAGACCTCGTCGACACCTGCACGTTCTCGCGAGGGCCGGAACGGTCCGGCGAGGCGCCAGCTGCGGATCGCGTCGAGCCAGGGTTCGACCCGCACGCTCGTCACGCGCGCGGCGAAGTCCGCGGAGTCCAGCCGAAGCTCGCGGTGCTCGGGGTCGGGGAGCATGACCTCGCGTTGCTCGTCTCCGGCGTCGAACACCACGCGCAGCGGTGCATGGCCGTCGAGCGGCTGCAATTCCGGGAGTGCGGGCCAGGGAATCGATCCCGTGGCGTCGCGGCCGGCGAACATCCGTCGGGGAGCGACCTCGACCGCCTGGGGTTTGGCCTGGGGGAGGGCCCAGGCGCGCCGGAACTCGTCATCGGGCGCGGGCGGCGTCGGACCGTCGTGCTGGTACCAGAACACCAGTGCGCGGTACTCGGAGCCCGGTGCGTCGTTGGCGCCACCGTGCTCGGTGGTCCAGTGGATCGAGCGGTCGAATCGCACCGGGTCGGCGATGCGGAAGCGCGCCATCGAGACCAGGCTCCGCACCGGGTCGAGGCACGAGACCGCCACGAAGGGCGAACCGAAGGGGCCGCCGCGGAAGTACCAGGCCCCGCCGATGTCGTCCTCGGTCCCGGTGCCGCGGTGAGCATGTTCGAGGTCGCCGTCGACGATCAGCAGCTCGTCGCCTTCGAGGAAGGTGAGTGCCTGCGCCGGAGCCCCGGCGCAGTCGAACACCGCGCCCACCAGGTGGCCCGTGCAGCCCCGCAACGAGAGGAGTTCGAACGGCACGCCGGGCCGATTCACCGCGCGCACCGGACGCGCGTGCAGCAGGCCGCGGCGCCGCGCCTGCTGGTCCGAGAGCGGGTGTGCCGCACAGGCGAGCGTGGCCTGCGCGATCTCCGGAGCGATGCCGGTCACGCCGAGCGGCCGGAGCCGGAAGTCGATCCGCTGGCGGAACGGCATGCGCAGCGCGAGATGCCGCGTGGTGCCGGTCGCGTAGACCACGTCCGTCTCGAGCCCCTCTGCATCGAAGCCGACTCCGAACAGCATTCCGCAGGGCGCGCTGATCGTGGGGCGGTCCTGGCCATCGACGTGGACGTCGAGCCAGGTTTCGTGGGTGAGGGTCCGCGTCCAGCCGGCTGGTCCCGGATCGAACGCCAGATCGTGGACTTCGCCAGGAGCTTCCGTGATCGACAGGAGCGGACGGTCCCCGGTGGCGGCACCGAGCCATTCGATCGTCTTGATCTCGCAGCGAGGTGGCTCGAGGTTCCTCACCGGCCGGCGCGACGCGGCTGCTGCCTGCTGCGGCTCGAAGCTCCGGGGTTCCGGGCCGAGCGCGGTGTGGATCTGGTAGTAGGTCCGTTCGAAGTCCGGGTCGTCGACGACTACCCGGAGCGAGGTCCGGAACGGGATCGGCAGGTAGCTGACGAAGCCGCCGCCGAGCGGTCCGCAGAGCGGCCCGGTGAACGGCGCGTGCTGTCCGGACAGCAGCTCCGCGAACGGTCCGTCCCAGACCGCCTCGCCGTCGACCTCGATCGTGAGGTGGCCTGAGGGATTCGCCGACCAGATCCGGGTGATCCGCCCCGGGCCGGTCTCCTCGGCGAGGAGATGGCGGTCTTCGCCGAGGCTGGCGATGGCGTGGCCGTGGTCGACGTTGCCGCCGTTCCGCTCGAAGGAGGTATGCGCGTGGGCCCTGTGCGACCGGGCTAGCGGCAGTTCGGCCAACCGAGACGCTTCCGGCGCCTGGCAGCCGGGGAGAAGGCCAGCGACCAAGCCGAAGGGGGCGCAGCCAACCAGGAAGCGCATCGCGGCATCGGAGCCGGGTGCAGCGCTTCTGGCAAGAGCTGGGGGCGCGCGGCGAGGCGAAGGGCGCGTCCGAAGCGAAGGTGACGGCGGGAATCGAACCCACGTACACGGATTTGCAATCCGTTGCCTAACCACTCGGCCACGTCACCCCGAGGGGCGCGGAACCGTAGCGACCAACGGCCTTTCGATCAAGGCACGAGGCGGATCCTGGAGCCCGGCCGGTCCGATGAGGCCGGTTTTCGCTCGGCACGACCCTGGCGGTGGGAGCGCCGAACCGGCATCCTGCTCCCGCTCAAATGGCACCCCTCAAGAAGCAGATCCAGTTCGAGTTCGAACACGAGCTCGTCCGGCAGCCCCTGGTCTACCAGGTGATGCGGAAGTTCGACGTGGTGATCAACATCCGCGCGGCCCAGGTCAAGGAAGAGGGCGGCTTCATGGCGATCGACCTCGAAGGTGACTCGGAGGAGATCGAGCGGGTGCTGACCTTCCTGCGCGACGAGGGCGCGAAGGTCACCGAGGAAGCGCCGACCGAAGGCTGATCGCTGGGCCGAGCGTTCTCTGAGAAGAGTCGGGACGAGGAGAGCCGGGACGAGGAGAGAGAGTGCGCGATGCGCGCGCGGCGCTGCGGCGATCGGTACGCTGCGCGGACCGTGGACGACGACTTCGTTCCCGCCCGATCATGCGTACCTCCCGCCTGTTGCTCGCCGCCCTCGCGACGTTCTCCGCCGCCTTCACCGTGGATGGCCTGGCCGCCCACGACCGCCCGCGCGCTCCGGGACGGGTCGGCCCTCCGGTCCCCAACGATCTGCTGGCCCGCGGCCGCTCCGGGTGTGTGGTCTGCGCCGAACCCCAGGCCGCCCACGTCGGCCTGCAGGTCCTGAAGGACGGCGGCAACGCGGTCGACGCCGCGGTCGCCACGGCGCTGGCCCTGGCGGTGACCCATCCGTCGGCCGGCAACCTGGGCGGCGGCGGCTTCATGGTCATCCGAATGGCCGACGGCCGCACCGCGGCGCTCGACTTCCGCGAGGAGGCACCGTCGCGGGCCCACCGTGACATGTATCTGCAGGAAGATGGCTCGGTCCATCCCGACAAGTCGCTCTGGGGGTCGTTGGCCGGCGGCGTGCCGGGCAGCCCGGCGGGACTGGAGCACGCGCGCGCGAAGTTCGGCACCCGACCGCTGCAGATGCTCGCCGCCCCGGCGATCCGGTTGGCCCGCGATGGCTTCGAGGTCGACCACTTCCTGGCGCGCGGCCTCGCGGCGAAGCGGCGCATCTTCGAGCGCTTCCCGACCACGCAGCGGATCTTCTACCGCAACGGCGCGCCGTTGCGGCAGGGTGAGAAGCTGGTCCAGGCCGATCTCGCGGCGACGCTGGAGCGCTTCGCGGCGCGCGGCTTCGAGGGCTTCTACAAGGGCGAGACCGCGCAGCGCTTCGCGGCCCACCAGGCGGCGACGGGTGGCCTGATCACCACCAAGGACCTCGCGGCGTACCGGGTCCAGGAGCGCGAGGTCCTGCGCACCGACTACCGCGGCCTCGAAGTGATCGCGATGCCGCCGGTCTCCTCGGGCGGAGTGGCGCTGCTGCAGATGCTCGAACTCCTCGAGCCCTACGATCTCCGCGACAGCGGCTATGGCTCGGCGCGCTCGATCCACTTGCTGAGCGAGGCGATGCGCCGCGCCTACGCCGACCGCGCCCGCTGGCTCGGCGATCCCGACCACTTCGACGTGCCGGTCGAGGGCCTGCTGGATGCCGAGTACCTGGCGAAGCGGCGCGCCTCGATCCGTCTCGACCGGGTCTCCGAGGTCGACATGGGCCTGCCACCGGGAGCACCCGAGGGCGAGGACACCACCCACTTCTCGGTGGTCGACGCGGCTGGCAACGCGGTGTCCTGCACCACCACCATCAACTCGAGTTACGGCGCCGGTATCGTGGTCGACGGCTGCGGCTTCTTCCTGAACAACGAGATGGACGACTTCTCGGCCAAGCCGGGGGTCCCCAACCAATTCGGCCTGATCGGCTACGAGGCCAACTCGATCGAGCCCGGCAAGCGTCCGCTGTCGTCGATGACCCCGATCCTGGTCACCGAGGACGACCAGATCCGCTACGTTCTCGGTTCGCCCGGCGGCGGACGGATCATCAACACCGTGCTGCAGGTGTTCCTGAACCTCGCCGAGCATCGGATGCCGCTCGACGACGCGGTGGCGGCGCCGCGGATCCACCACCAGTGGAAGCCCGAGACGCTGTTCTGGGAGCGCAACGCGCTGAACCCCGACAGCCAACGCATCCTGGAGCGGATGGGGCACGTGTTCGCCGACGGTCCGAGCGGCATCGGTCGCTGTCAGGCGATCGAGGTCACGCGGAGCGGCGAGCGGATCGGGGCGGCCGACCCGCGGTCGGGCGGTGCGGCGGTCGCTTGGTGAGCGGTCGGGAACCGCCTCGCCTCAGCCGTAGAGTTCGTGCACCACGCGCCCGTGCACGTCGGTGAGCCGGTAGTCGCGGCCTTGGCTGCGGAAGGTGAACCGCTCGTGGTCGATGCCCAGCTGGTCGAGGAGGGTCGCGTTCAGGTCATGGACGTGGACCACGCCGTCGACGCCGCGGAAGCCGAAGTCGTCGGTGGTGCCGTGGTGCAGGCCCGGCGCGAAGTCGCCGCCGGCGATCCACATGCTGAACGCGGTGCGCTGGTGGTCGCGGCCGAGCATGCCGGCGCTGCGCGGGCCCTGCAGCATCGGCGTGCGGCCGAACTCGCCGCCGAACAGCACCAGGGTCTCCGCCAGCAGGCCGCGGCGCTCGAGGTCGAGGACCAGCGCCGCGGCACCGCGGTCGACCTCCCGGGCCCGCTGCGGCAGGTTGGTGAACAGGTTCTGGTCGCTGGCCCCGCCGTGGTGGTCCCAGCCGCCGTGGACCAGCTGCACGAAGCGGCAGCCGCGTTCGACCAGCCGGCGCGCCAGCAGGCAATTGGCGCCGAAGGACCGTTGGCCGGGCACCGCGCCATAGAGTTCGAGCGTCGTCGGATCCTCGCTGCCGAGGTCGGTGAGCTCCGGGACCGAGCGCTGCATCCGGAACGCCAGTTCCGCGGCGGCGATCCGCGCGTCGGCGTCCGGGTCGCCGGTGACGGCGAGGCGGCCGCGGTCGAGGTCGCGCTGGGCCGCGAGGGCGGCGCGGCGGGCGGCGCGTGGCAGTCCCGCCGGATCCTCCAGGAACAGCACCGGCTCGCCGTCTGCCCGCAGCGCCACTCCCTGGTGGCGCGATGGCAGGAAGCCGCTCTGCCAGCACGCGGTGCCGCAGCGGCCGGCCTTGCCCGAGGCGAGCACCACGTAGGCCGGCAGGTCGTCGGCCAGTCGACCGAGTCCCCAGTCGAGCCAGGCACCGAGCGTGGGGCGACCCGGCCGCGGCGAGCCGGTGTGCAGCAGCATCTGCGCCGGCACGTGGTTGACCACGTCGGTCTCCAGCGCGTGCAACCAGGTGACCTTGTCGACGATGCGGCGGTGGTGGGGCAGCAGGTCGGACAGCCAGGTGCCGTGGCGACCGTGGCGCGCCTTCGGCCAGGGCGACGCCAACAGCGTCGCGTCGGTGCCGTCGCCGAGGAAGGCGAAGTGCTCGCCACGCAGCAGTTCGGCTGGCGGCACCTCGCCGTCGTGGCGGTCGAGCAGCGGCTTGTGCTCGAACAGGTCGAGTTGGCTCGGCGCGCCGATCATGCCGAGCTGGATCACCGAGCGGATCCGGGGGCGGTGGTGAGGGACCGGAGCCGGATCACCGTCGACGCCCAGCAGGCGCGCACAGGCCAGTCCGCCGAGGCCCAGGACGGGCGTCGCCAGGACCGCACGGCGGGTCGGGTGTTCCGATGGTCGGGCGTTCAATGCTGGCTCAGGGTCTCGTGGAGGGTCAGCAGGGTCTGCGCCACCAGGATCCAGGCGGCGAGTTGGTCCGACGATGCCATGTCGGGGACCAACTGGCCGGCGGATCGGCAGTAGGTCGTGCCGCTGCCGGCTTCCGCCGCGAACTCGTGACGGGCGGAGTCCAGGAGTTCGAGCAAGCGGTCCCGCTCGCCGGGAGTCGGTTCCCTGGCGGTGCACAGGCGATGTCCGATCACGACCGCTCGGGCCGGATCCTCGCGCAGCGCGAAGAGCCGCCGGCCGAGGCCGCCCGCCGCCTCGAGGAAGGCCGCGTCGTTCCACAGTGCCAGGGTCTGCAGTGGCGTGATGGTCCGCGATCGCTCCGCGACGCAGATCTCACGGCGGGGACCGTCGAACAGCGCGAAGGTCGGGTAGGGCGCGGTGCGACGGAGATAGACGTAGAGACCGCGGCGATGGCGCGCCGGAGCGGGGGCCGTCTGCCAGCGGTCGGCGAGGTCATGGAAGCCGAAGCTCTGCTCCCAGATTCCGGGCGGCTGCGGTGGCATCACGCTCGGTCCGCCGACCTGCTGGTGCAGGAGGCCTGCGGTCTGCAGGCCGAGATCGCGGATCGTCTCGTAGCGGATGCGGAAGCGCGGACCTCGCGACAGCAGGCGGTTGTGCGGATCGAGCGCGGCCTGCTCGGCGGTGACCCGACTGTCCTGCTGCCACGTGGCGGACCTGACGATCAGCCGGTGCAACGCCTTCACCGACCAGTCGTGTTCGACGAACCAGCCGGCGAGGAAATCGAGCAGCTCGGGGTGACTCGGTGCGCTCCCGGCCTTCCCGAAGTCGTCGGGGGTGTCGATCAGCCCACGGCCGAAGTGCTGGGCCCAGATCCGATTGACCACCACCCGCGCGGTGCGCGGCGCGGCGGGGCCGACCAGCCACCGTGCCAGGCCGAGGCGGTTGGCTGGCAGCTCCGCGGGAAAGGCTGGCAGCGAAACCGGCGTGCCCGGGGTGACGATCTCGCCGGGTCGGGTCCAGTCGCCGCGCTCGAGCACACGGGTGAGGCGTGGTTCGTCGAGTTCGCGGAGCACCGGTGCACCGGCGAGGGCGAAGGACTCGCGTCGCAGCTCCAGGGCGCGCAGTCCGGCGCGGGTGGTCGCGAACTCGTCGGCACGCGCGCGCCACCAGCGGTCGAGCGCGCGACGCTCCGCTTGGGTGGCGCCGTCGCCGCGAGCCAGGCCGGCACGCACGTCGACCGGCCACGGGCCGTCGGCCAGTTCGACGCGGAGGGTACGCGGTGCGGCGTGCGAGACCTTCACCAACAGCTCGTTCCGGCCCGGTCTGAGGCGCAGGGCGCGTGGCTCTGGCCAGCCGGACGCGGCGCCGACCTCCTGGTCGAGGACGGGACCACCGTTCCACCACACCTGCAGGCCGGGGACGGTGCCAGGTCGGTCGGTGGCAGGTCCGTCGGCGGCCTGGACGTTCAGGGTCAGGTCGCGGGGCTCGCCGACCTCGACTGCACGGAACAGGTAGCTCGCAGCGCCCTCGCCACCGAGTTCGAGCGCACCGTCGGCGGTGACGGGGGCCGGATGCCAGCGCTGCCCGGCGACCGCGCGGTCGAGGCGGACCCCGCGCTCCGGACCGAAGCGTCGCGAGTGGGCGCTCGCGGCCTTGCCGGTGACCAACGGGCCGAGCTCCATCCAGCCGCTCTCGAAACGCAGCGGGTCGGCGTCCCGCGCGGCGAGCTCGTCGCGCTGGGCGGCGCACCAGTCCGAGAAGGCCGCGCGGATGCTGGCGTCGTCGCGCGCGTACTCCCGCCGCAGCGTCGCCGCTTCCCGGTCGAGCGCGGCGAACGCCTCGCGCTGCTCGGGAAGGGGCCAGGGGACCGTCGGTTCCAGCGAGACGCCGTCGTCCTCGGTCGAGTCGAAGAAGGCCGCGAAGCGGTAGTACTCGCGCTGGGTGATCGGGTCGTTGGGATGGTCGTGGCACTGCGCGCAGTCCAGCGTCAGTGCCAGCCAGGTCCGGGCGGTCGCGTCGACCCGGTCCTTCACCGCCACCACCCGGAACTCCTCCGCGTCGACCCCTCCCTCGTCGTTGAGCATCGCGTTGCGGTGGAAGCCGGTGGCGATGAGGTCCTCGGGGGTGGGATCGGGCAGCAGGTCGCCGGCCAACTGCCGCACCGTGAACTCGTCGAACGGCATGTCGCGCTGGAAGGCGTCGATCACCCAGTCGCGCCACGGCCAGGCGTCCCGCGGCCGGTCCTTCTCGTAGCCGTTGGTGTCGGCGTAGCGGGCGAGATCGAGCCAACCGACGGCCTGGTGTTCGCCGTAGCCCGGCGACTCCAGCAGGCGGTCGACGGCCCGCTCGAAGGCTGTCGGGTCGGAGTCGGCGAGGAAGGCGTCGAGCTCTTCGAGGGTCGGCGGGAGGCCGGTGAGCGCCAGGCTCGCGCGACGCAACAGGGTGCTGCGGTCGGCGCGGGGCGCAGGCTCCAGGCCCGAGTCGGCGAGCCGGAACGCGACCATCGCATCCACCCGGCCCGCGGCGGGTCCGGGAGTGTCCAGGGGACGCCCCTGTGCCGGTGCCGCGGACGGCAGAAGGGCGATGGCGAGGAGTCCGGTCAGCGCGCACGCGCGGGGTTGCACGCCACCGAGGTTGACCCGCGTCGCGGCGATCGTCAACGCCCGTCGCGGCATCGGCAGCGGCTCGCCGTCGCATCCCACGGATCGCGCCCTATCGTGTCGGGGTGCGAGTCGCCCTCTACGTCACCTGCCTCGTCGACCAGGTCTGGCCCTCCGTCGGAGAGGCCGCGGTCCGCGTCCTGCGGAGCGCCGGTTGCGAGGTGGACTTCGATCCGCGCGCCACCTGCTGCGGTCAACCGGCCTACAACACCGGCTACCACGACCAGGCCAGACCCCAGGCGAGGCAGTGGATCGAGAGCTTCGAGCACTCGGGTGCCGAGTGGGCGGTGCTGCCCTCCGGATCGTGCGCGGCGATGGTGCACCACTATCCGCGGCTGTTCGAGCGCGGCGATCCGTGGCGCGGACGCGCCGAAGCGTTCGCCGAGCGCGCGAAGGAGCTCTGCGGCTTCCTGGTCGACGTGCTGGGAGTCGACGACCTGGGCGCGCGCTGTCCGGCACGGGTCACCTGGCACGATGCCTGCCACGGCCTGCGCGAGCTGGGGTTGCGGGACGAGCCGCGCCGCCTGCTGGGCAAGGTCGCCGACCTCGAGCTGATCGAGATGGAGGGCGCCGACCAGTGCTGCGGCTTCGGCGGCACCTTCAGCGTGAAGTACCCCGAGCTCTCGACCGCGATCGTCGACCGGAAGTGCGAGAGCGTCGCCGCGACCGACGCGGACTACGTGGTCAGCGGGGACGTGAGCTGCCTGATGCAGATCGAAGGTCGGCTGCGCCGCATCGGTTCGACGACCCGGGCGGTGCACGTGGCCGAGGTCCTCGCCGGGATGGTGCCGGCACGGCAGCAGGAGACGTCGGCATGAGTGGCTCGCAACTTCCGGTCGAACGCTTCGACGCCAACGCCCGCGACGCCCTCGGGGATCCGGTGCTGCGCGGCGCGCTGCGTCGCGCGACCGACCTGTTCGGCGAGCGCCGCCGCGCCGCGATCGACGACGTCGGCGCCGACGACTTCGAGGCGCTGCGCGATCATGCGCGCGCGATCAAGGACGCGACCCTGGCCCACCTCGATGTGCACCTCGAACGGTTCGTCGCCCAGGCCGAGGCCCGCGGCGCGAAGGTCCACTGGGCGCGAACCGGCGACGAGGCCTGCGAGCTGCTGGCGGGGCTCTGCGCCGGTGCCGGCGCGAAGACGGTGGTCAAGAGCAAGTCGATGACCACCGAGGAGATCGAACTCGGCGCCGCGCTCGAGGCGCACGGCCTGCGCTCGATCGAGACCGACCTCGGCGAGTGGATCATCCAACAGGCTGGCGAGGTGCCATCGCACATCATCGTGCCGGCGATCCACAAGACCAAGGCGCAGATCGCGGCGCTGTTCGCCGACAAGCTCGGCACCGACCCGGAGGCCGACGAGAAGGCGTTGACCGCCGCGGCGCGCGACGTGCTGCGCCGCGAGTTCGCGGCCGCCGAGGTCGGGATCAGCGGCGTCAACTTCGCGGTCGCCGAGACCGGTTCGATCCTGATCCTAGAGAACGAGGGCAACGCGCGGTTCACGACCAGCCTGCCGAAGGTCCACATCGCGGTGATGGGCATCGAGAAGGTGGTGCCGCGCTTCGAGGATCTGGCGGTGTTCCTGAAGCTCCTGCCACGCTCGGGGACCGGCCAGCACCTGACCAGCTACCAGTCGATCCTGACCGGCCCGAAGCAGGACCCGTCGGCCGACGGTCCGGAGGAGCTGCACATCGTGGTGCTCGACAACGGCCGCTCCCGGTTTCTGGACCAGGCGGTGACCCGTGCCAGCCTCGCCTGCATCCGCTGCGGCGCCTGCCTCAATGCCTGCCCGGTGTACCAGCAGGTCGGCGGGCACGCCTACGGCTCGGTCTACCCAGGGCCGATCGGCGCGGTGATCACCCCGCAGCTGGTCGGGGTCGGCAAGGCTTCGCAGCTGCCGTACGCGTCGAGCCTGTGCGGGGCTTGCCGCGAGGTGTGCCCGGTGCGCATCGACATCCCGGCGCTGCTGCTGCACCTCCGTCAGGAGGTCACCGAGGGACACGAACCTTCGGGCTCACCATTCGGCGCCCAGCGACGGCCCGCGAAGCGTGGCGAGCGACTGGGCTTCCGGCTGTGGAGCTTCGGGGTGCGCGGCCGGCTGCGCTACGAATGGGGCAGTGCCCTGGCGCGGTTCGGTCAGCGACTGGTGGTGCGTGGCGGCTACGTCGGCAAGGTCGGAGCTCTGCTGTCCCGGCTGGCGCCGCCGCTGGGAGCGTGGACCGGGACTCGCGATCTTCGTGGACTTGCGCCCCGGTCGTTCCGCGCCCGATGGCGGCAGGAGCTGCGGCACCAGGAGCTACGGCGGCAGGGACTGACGCCCTCCGGAGGCGAACGATGAGCCGCGCGGCGCGGGAGACGATCCTCGGTGCGATCCGCAAGCGCCTGCGCGAGGCGCGACTCGGCGAGGGCCTGCCCGAAGACCGCGATGCGGTCGGACCGGCGCCGCGGCACCGATTGCTCGACGCGGATGCCGAACAGTTGCTGACGGCGTTCCGGGCGCGCATCGAACCGCTCGGCGTGTTGGTCCACGAGGTCGGCGGGCTCGACGAGGCGCTGGAACTGGTCCGCGCACGGTTGCGCGACGCGGGAGCCAGGACCGTTGCCTGCAGCGATGCGGCCGCGCTGAGCGACCTGTTGTCCCGGGAGCTGGAGGCCGGCTTCCAGGCGGTCGATCCCGGCGACTCCGAGGCGCTGTTCGGCGCCGACGCCGGGGTCTGCTGCGCGCAGGCCGGCATCGCCGAAACCGGTAGTCTGGTCCTCGACGCCGACCGCGAACGTCATCGGCTGGTGTCGTTGATCCCGCCGTTGCACATCGCTCTGTTGCACCGCGACCGGGTGGTGCCCGATCTCGCGACCGCGCTGCGCGACGCGCTCACCGAGGGACGTGCGCCGACTGCGCTGACCCTGATCACCGGTCCGTCACGGACCGCCGACATCGAGTTGAAGCTGGTGGTCGGTGTGCACGGTCCGAAGGCGCTCGAGATCGTGGTGCACGGCGACTGACCGGGATCCGCCTCGCGGGTCAATCCGCGGTCGATCGCGCGATCCTGCGCACCATCAGCTCGCCATCCACCTCGTTGACGACCTCGACGTCCACGTCGGCGGGCAGGTGACCATCGAGCGAACGCGCGGTTGCCGAGCGATCCCCCTCCTGCACACTGCCGCGCGGGGTCAACGGCGACGTGGTGCGCGCGATGCGCCGCGCCCGTCGGGCCGCCTCCCGGCGTGCGGCGCTGCGCTGGCGCTCCGCCCGTTCCGGATCGGGTGCCCGGATCCAGAGGCCGACCACCGCCGCCAGCAGGACCAGACCAACCAGCTGATGGGATCGGAACGCAGCCCACAGCAACACGGCGAGACCGACCAGCAGCAGGATGCGCAGCCAGCGCGGGCCGCCGAGGCGAAGTCCACGTCGAACGGGCGGTTCAGGGACCTTCTCGTCCGACCCGCTCATCGACCGTGGCCGCGGACGTGGGGATGGACCCTTTCGCGGGCGAACGCCTCGAGTCGGTGATGGAGCGCCCGCGGCAGTTCGGGCATCGACGCCACCGCGGCGTTGGCCCGGACCTGCGCGACGCGGGTGGCCCCGGTGATCACCGTGGTGACCGCCAGATGGTCGAGCACGAAGCGCTGGGCGAAGTCCGCCAGCGATACGCCGGCCGGCGCCAGCTCCCGCAGTTCGGCGACCAGCTCGAGGCCGGTCTCGAACGGCAGCCCGGAGAAGGTCTCGCCGACGTGGAACGCAGCACCGTCGCGGTTGAAGTGTCGATGGTCGTCGGCCGCAAAGGTCGTGTTGCGGTCGAATCTGCCCGACAGCAGGCCGCTGGCCAGCGGCAGGCGGACGATCAGCGCCGTGCCCTGGGCTCGCGCCCGATCGAAGAAGCGGGCCGCCGGCTCCTGCCAGAACAGGTTGTAGATCACCTGCAGCGACGCGCAGTCCGGTTGGCGAAGGCACAGCTCGGCCTCGCGGGGCGATTCCACACTGGCGCCCCACGCCCGGATCAGACCCGCGTCGCGGACCGCCCGGAGCGCGTCGAACATCCGCCCGGATTCCAGCTCGGCCAGGGGCACGCAGTGCAGCTGCACCAGATCGAGGACGTCCACCCCGAGGCGACCGAGCGAGGCCTCGACGTGGCGCCGCACCGTCGCACTGCGGAAGTTGTGGGGCCAGCCGGGGTCGGGGAAGCGGCCGAGCTTGGTGACCACCGTCGGCCGTGCACCCGTCTCGCGGAGGAAGCGCCCGATGCGGCGCTCGCTGCGACCGCGACCGTAGACGTCGGCGGTGTCGAAGAAGTCGATGCCGGCGTCCCAGGCAGCCCGCAGGATGTCGCCGGCACGCTGATCGGAGACCGCGCCCCACTCCGCGCCGAGTTGCCAGGTGCCGAGGCCGATCGCGGAGACCTCGCGGTCGAGGGCGGGGAAGGTGCAGGTGTGCATGGTGGGGGGGCGCGCAGCGGACTCGCGTGGCAGGAGTCACGCGAGGATCGGACGGATCACCTCACCGTAGACGTCGGTGAGGCGGATGTCGCGGCCGCTGAAGCGATAGGTCAGCCGCTCGTGGTCGACTCCGAGCAGGTGCAGGATCGTCGCGTGGAGATCGTGCACCGACACCCGGTCCTCGACCGCCTTGTAGCCGTACTCGTCGGTCGCGCCGTGGATCTTCCCGCCGGCGATGCCGCCGCCACAGAGCCAGCTGGTGAAGCCGAACGGGTTGTGGTCGCGGCCGTCGCGCCCCTGGGCGAACGGCGTGCGGCCGAACTCGCCGGTCCAGACCAACAGGGTCGAGTCGAGCAGCCCGCGGGACTTCAGGTCCTTGATCAAGGCGGCGATCGGCTGGTCGACTGCCTTGGCGTTGAACTCGTGGCCCTCCTTGAGCCGGCTGTGCTGGTCCCAGCGGTCGGCGCGGACGCGGGGGCAGGTGAGTTGGATGAACGGCACGCCGCGCTCGACCAGCCGCCGTGCGACCAGGCACTGGCGGGCGTAGATGCGGGTCTGCTCGAACTCGGCGTCGAGGCCGTAGAGCCGGCGGGTGGCGTCGCTCTCGCCGTCGATCTCCATCAGCTCGGGGACCGCGAGCTGCATCCTCGCGGCCAGCTCGTAGTTGACGATCGCCGACTCGACGCCGTCGTCGTGGCCGCACTGCTCGGCGACCTGCGCGTCGAGGCTGCGGAGCAGGTCGAGCTTGGCGCGTTGCTGCTGCGCCGAGGCCTCGCGCGGCAGGACGTTGGCCACCGGCATCTCGCCGGCCTTGAACACCGAGCCCTGGTGGCTGGCCGGCAGGAAGCCGGAGTTGAAGCAGTCGAGGCCGCCCGGCGGGATCAGGCCGCCGTTGAGGACCACGAAGGCGGGCAGGTCGTGGTTTGGCGAACCGAGACCGTAGCTGATCCAGGAGCCCATGCTCGGCCGGCCCTGCAGGCCGTGGCCGGTATGCATGAAGTAGTTGCCGTTGGTGTGCTCGGAGAAGTCGGCGTGCATCGAGCGCACCACCGCGATGTCGTCCATGCACGAGCCGACGTGCGGGAACAGGTCGCTGACCTCGGTGCCGCATTCGCCGCGGCGGCGGAACTGCCACGGACTCGCCAGGGTGTTGCCGTTGTTGTTGAACTGGGTCGGCTCCATCTTCATCCCGAACGGCTTGCCGTCCTCGGCGACGAGGCGCGGCTTGGGATCGAAGGTGTCGACCTGCGACGGACCGCCGTCCATGTAGAGGAAGATCACCGTCCGGGCGCGCGGCGCGTGGTGTGGCGCAGCCAGGTGCCCGCCGCGACCGGTCGGGGGCGCACCGTCGTGAGTCGCCCGATGCTGGTGCACGCCGTCGTTGCCGAGCAGGTGCAGGCAGGCGAGACCGCCGATGCCCTGCGCGGAGCGCGCGAGGAGGTCGCGGCGGGTCGGCCGAGGCGGGTTCGGAGTGCTGGGATGGATGGCGGTCATCGGAGGAAGGTGAACTCCTTGACGTTGAACAGCACGTGCGCGACGTCGGCCCACAGGCCCGGGTCGTCCATGGCCACGTTGCGCCGGGCGGCCTCGTCGCGGACGTAGGCCAGGATGCCGTCGAGCTCGTCTGCGCGCGGTGCCCGGCAGTAGGCCTGGTGGTACATCACAGTGATCCGGGCCGCCGGGTCGGCCTGCTCGCGCAGCGCGCGCTCGGCCCAGCTCCGGGCCAGGTCGTGGACCAGCGGGTCGTTCAGCAGCGTCAGCGCCTGCGCCGGGACGTTCGAGACGGTTCGGCGGCCGACGGTCGAGAACGGGATCGGCGCGTCGAAGGCCAGGAACATCGGGTTCAGGAAGTTGCGCCGGGTCTCCTGGTAGACGCTGCGGCGACCTGCACCATCGAGCGGGCCCGAACGGCCGGGACGACCGCGTCCGTCCATGAACGGCGTGAGGTGGACCGGAACGCTGGGGCCGAAGCGGCGCGGATCCAGGCGACCGGCGATCGCCAGCATCGCGTCGCGGATGGCCTCGCCCTGCAGGCGTCGCACCAGGCTGCGGTGCAGCAGGTCGACGTTCGGATCGAGTTCGTCGGAAGCCGGGACCCCTTCACTGGCCGAGCGGTAGGTCCGGGTCAGCACCAGCCGGCGGAGCATGCGCTTGACCGACCAGCCGTCGGCGACGAAGTCCGCGGCGAGCAGGTCGAGCACCTCCGGATGGGTCGGCGGGATGCCGAGAACGCCGAAGTTGTCGACGGTACGCACCAGCCCACGGCCGAACACGTGGTGCCACAACCGATTCACCGCGACCCGCGCGGTCAGCGGGTTGTCAGCCGCGACGATCTGCTCGGCGTAGGCCAGGCGGCCGGTTCCGGAACCGGCGGTCGGCTCGGCGCCGAGGGCCGACAGGAAGTGGCGCGGCACCACGTCGCCGAGGTTCTTGTGGCTGCCGCGGAGGTGAACACGCTCGTCGACCCCAGGTCCCTCGCAGGTCGTCGGACCGACCAGCGGTTCGGGCAGGGCCCGGCGGGCCGTCGACCAGGCGTCCCTCAGGGGCTGGGCGGCCGGGTCGTCGCCCGGTCGCAGGATGCCGGCGCTCCAGCAGGCGTTCAGCAGTTCGAGATCGAGGCGCGCGGGGGGGATGGCTCCCCGCAGATCCCGGACCGCGCGTTGGAGCGCGGTGCCGTAGCGGTCGGCGAGGTCCGCCAGGTTCCGCGGCGGCTCGGCGCCGAGGAGCAGCAGGGGCGACGGCGCCGGAGCCGACGAGTCCGCGAACGTCGGTGTCCGCGGGCTGTCGGACAGCGCGACCTGCTGGACGGCGATCCAGCCCTCGCCCGGGTAGCCACCGCCACGGTGCGGGTCGGCCGGGTCGGGTGCCGCCGCGTCGACGAACTGCACGAAGGCCTCGTGGCCGCGCCACATGTCGAGGTCGATGCGGATCCAGTGCGGCTCGGCGCGGTCGACGAACGGCTTCAGCCGGCCGTAGATGGGATCGCGGATCAGGTTGAAGCCGTCGAGCACCACGTTGATGCGGCTGGTCTGGCCGGCGACGCGGAGGTGGAGGTAGCGGCGGTCGATCGGGAAGTCGCCGGTGCTGAGGGTGCCGGTCAGGCGCAGGTCGCTGCGCGCCGAGTCGAGCCAACCGTCGGGGTGGAGGCTGCCCTGCAGCGTGTCCTCGCCGGACAGCACCACGACGGGTCGGGTCAGGGCTCCGGTCCCGAACGCCGGGCCATCGAAGGTCACGTTCTCTATGCCACCTCGGTCGGCGCGCAGCAGCCAGCGGACCGACGGGTCGCCTTGGTCGGTTCGGGACGTCGCGGCATGCTCTTCCAACAACGTGGTCCAGTGCGCTGCGAAGCTCTCCGCATCGGCGTCGGACCGGTCGCGGAAACGCTGCCAGGTCGCCAGCGGATGATCGGCCGACAACGCACCGCTGCGCAGGGTCGCGTCGAGTGCGAGCAGGGCGTCGACGTCGACGTCGTGACGGGCGGCCAGGGTTGCGACCGCGGCGCGCCAGTGCGTCTCCTCGCGCTCGCGCACCGCGGGATCGGCGAGTGGCGGAGGTGGGGCCGGTAGCTCGACACTGGCGAGGAACAGGCGGGCGAAGGCGTCGGCCTCGACCTGCCAGCTGCGCAGCAGGTGCTCGGCGAGGGCATCGCGCGTCGCGGCGACGCGGCTGGCGGCGGCCCGTTCGACCGCGGGATCGCGAAGCGAGCGCTGCAAATACCGCGAGCTACGCACCACCCCGGCGAGCGCGTAGTAGTCCCGGGTCGAGATCGCGTCGAACTTGTGGTCGTGGCAGCGGGCGCACGCGACCGTGAGTCCGAGGAACGACTTGCTGACCACGTCGATGGTGTTGTCGACCCGGTCGGCGCGGGCCTGCCTGCTGGACACCGGCGAGTGGGTCTGGTCGCTGAACCAGAAGCACGCGGTGAGCGCGGCCGAGTCGTCCTGGCCGGTCGCCGGGTCGTAGCGCGGTGCGGGCAGGACGTCACCGGCGAGGTGCTCGACGATGAGTCGGTCGTAGGGCAGGTCCTGGTCGAAGGCGCGGATCAGGGCGTCGCGGTAGCGCCAAGCACCTTCGATCTGGAAGTCGAACTCGTGGCCCATGGTCTCGGCGAAGCGGACCAGGTCCATCCAATGCCGCGCGAAGCGTTCCCCGAAGTGCGGCGAGGCGAGCAACCGGTCGACCACCCGCTCCTCCGCATCGGGCCGGTCGTCGGCCAGGAACGCATCGAGTTCGCTGCGTGTCGGAGGCAGGCCGGTCAGGTCGAAGGTGACGCGGCGCAGCCAGGTCGCTCGGTCAGCGGCCGGTGCCGGCTCGATGCCGGCTGCGTCCAGGCGCGCGCGGACCAGCCGGTCGATCGGGTCCCGACTCCAGGCGACGTCCACCTCGCCGGGGATCTCCGGACGCTGCACGGGCTGCCAGCACCAGTGTTCGGCCCGGCGCGCGGCGAGGTCGAATCCGGCTTCGGTCGCGGAGTCCTCGCTCGGCACCGGCTCTTCGGGCCACCAGGCGCCATCGGCGATCCAGCGGCTGAGGATCTCGACCTCCTCGGCAGGCAACCGGCCCTTCGGCGGCATCTGCAGGTCGGGATCGTCGTAACCGATCGCCCGCAGGATGCGGCTGGTCTCGGGGTGGTCGCGATCGACGGCGGCTCCGCGGGTGCCACCCCGCAGGACGAACGTGCCATGGTCGAGGCGCAGTCCGGACTTCTGCTCCGTCGGTCCGTGGCAGCGCTGGCAGCGCTCGGCGAGGAGGGGACGGACCTCGCGCTCGAAGGCCTCGCGCCGCGCGGCGGTGTCGGCGGAGTCCTGGGCAGGCAGCGCCGCCGCGGCGAGGGCGGCGAGGCCGGCAACGACGGCGACCCGAGGAGCTGGGCTCCAGTAGGTCGCCCGGTGCGACGGGCGGTTCGGCATGGCGAGCTCTGGGCAACGTTTTACCGGCCCGGCCTTCGGGCGCACAACCGGCGGGGGATATGGTCGGCGGCGCCGACTCTGCGCACCCCCTTTGCCGATGTCCACCACTCGAGACTCCTCCTCTCCGTTCTCGCTCGCCGGCCGCGTGGCACTCGTCACCGGCAGCAGCAAGGGTCTGGGCCGCGCGATGGCCTTCGCCCTGGGCCGCGCCGGTGCGAAGGTCGCGTTGAACTTCGCCAATGGTCGCGAGAAGGCCGAGCAGACCTTCGGCGAGTTCCGCGACGCCGGCTTCGAGGGCGGCCTGTTCCAGGCCAACGTGATCGACGAAGCCGACGTGAACCGGCTCATTGCCGAGATCGCCGAACAGCTCGGTCCGGTCGACGTGCTGGTGGTCAACGCCACGCCCGACCAACCGCAGAAGCCGATCGAGGACTACGACTGGGCCTTCTACCAGTCGATGCTCGACTTCTTCGTGAAGTCTCCCTACCTGCTCGCCCGCGCGGTGCTGCCGCACATGAAGCAGCAACGCTGGGGCCGGCTGATCAACATCGGCTCCGAGGTGTTCCACCGCGGGGTCGGCAACTTCAGCGCCTACGTGGCGGCGAAGGGGGCCCAGGACGGCTGGACCCGCAGCATGGCCACCGAGCTGGCGCCCTGGCAGATCACCTGCAACATCGTGGCTCCCGGTTGGATCCCGGTGGAGCGCCACGAGAACGACCCGCAGGAGCTGAAGGACGGCTACCGGGCGCTGATCCCGATGGACCGCTGGGGTGTGCCGGACGACGTGACCGGCGCGATCACCTTCCTGGCGAGCGACGCGGCGTCGTTCGTGACCGGCCAGAACATCTGCGTGAACGGCGGCATGACCGTCGGCTGAGGACACCGCGATGCACGGATCTCGAATGCTGGCGATCGCCGCGGTGCTGGGCACCGTGGCGCTCGGTCTGGTCGCCTGTGGCGGCAGCGAGTCGGGAGGGGGCGACGCCGAAGGCGGCTCCAAGACCTTCGCGTTCGTCACCAACGGCAAGTACGCCTTCTGGGAACTGGCGGAGCCGGGAGTGGTGAAAGCCGGCCGCGACCTCGGTGTCGAGGTGTTGTTCCGGATGCCGGAGAACACCATGAGCGGCCAGAAGCAGACCCTCGAGGATCTGCTCAACCGCGACGTCGACGGCATCGCGGTCAGCGTGCTGCACCCCGAGAACCAGAACCCGCTGCTGAACCGGATCGCCGACCGGGTGCCGCTGGTGACCCACGACAGCGACGCGCCGAACTCGAAGCGCAGCTGCTTCGTCGGGGTCGACAACTACGAGGCCGGCCGGTTGGTCGGCGAGCTGGCGCTCGAGACCCTCCCCGAGGGCGGCAAGCTGGCGCTGTTCATCGGCAACCTGTCGCAGGACAACGCGCGGCTGCGCCGGCAGGGCTTCCTGGACGTGGTGCTCGGCCGCGCCGAGCCGACGCCGCTGGATCGCGTCGACCCGACCGGTGCGGCGCTGGAGGGGACCCTCGCCGACGGCCGCACCTTCGCGGTGGTCGGCACCTACACCGACGACGGCGACACCCTGAAGGCCAAGGCCAACTGCGAGGACGCGCTGAACCGCTACCCGGACCTGGTCGGGGTCGCCGGCTTCTTCCAGTACAACCCGCCGGCCTGCCTGACCGCCCTGCGCTCCAAGGGCAGTCTCGGCAAGGTCGCGGTGTTCGGCTTCGACGAGAACGAGGACACGCTGAATGCGATCGAGGCCGGCCACTGCGCCGGCACGGTCGTGCAGAACCCCTACGAGTACGGCTACCAGTCGATCCGGATCCTCGAGGGGTTGAGCCGCGGCGACGACAGCGTGCTCCCCGAGGGTGGCGTGCTGCGCATTCCCGCACGGACCATCCGGAAGGACGACCTCGCCGGATTCCGAGCCGAGGTTGCGGCGCAGCGGAGCGTCCTCGAGGGGCGTTGACCGCGCTCACACCAGCGGAGAGGGACCCAGGCGCGCCGCTGCTGCGGGCCACGGGTCTGACCAAGCGCTTCCCCGGCGTGGTGGCGCTCGACGACGTCGGACTGGAGGTCCGAGCCGGCGAGTGCGTCGCCGTCGTCGGCGAGAACGGTGCGGGCAAGAGCACCCTGATGAAGGTGCTGGCCGGGATCCACGAGCCCGATGCCGGCTCGATCGCGTGGCGCGGCGAGCCGGTGCGGATCGACTCGGTGCAGCGGGCTGGCGCGCTCGGCATCGTGCTGATCCACCAGGAGCTCGAGCTCTGCGAGAACCTCAGCGTCGGCGCCAACGTGCTGCTCGGGCGTGAGCCACACGGCAGGTTCGGCTGGATGTCGCCGCGCGGCGTCGATGCGGCGGCTCGGCCGTTCCTGGAGCGGGTCGGCCTGCGGGTTGCTCCGTCGGCGTCGCTGGCATCGCTGGCGATCGGTCAGCAGCAGCTCGTGGAGATCGCCAAGGCGCTGTCGCAGGACGCGGCGCTGCTGATCATGGACGAGCCGACCTCGAGCCTGTCGTTCGAGGAGTCGGAGCGGCTGTTCGGGCTGATCGAGGACCTGCGCGCCCAGGGCGTGGCGATCCTCTACATCTCGCACCGGTTGGAGGAGGTCGAACGCCTCGCCGACCGGGTGGTGGGGATGCGTGATGGGCGCAACTCCGGCGAGCTGCGCCGCGGCGGGATCGATGCGCGCGGCATGGTCCGCCTGATGGTGGGTCGCGACCTGGAGGTGCGGCCGCGGCAGCGTCACGGCGTGGACGGGCCGCCACGGCTCAGGGTGCGCGGGCTGAGGACGACGACCTGGCCCGGCGAGTCCGTCGACCTCGAGGTGCGCAGCGGTGAGATCGTGGGGCTGGCGGGACTGGTCGGCTCGGGCCGCACCGAGTTCCTGGAGACCTTGTTCGGGGCCCGGCCGGCAGTCGGTGTGCCGGCGATCGAGGTGGCGGGTCGCGCGCAGCCCACGCGCTCGTGGTCGATCCGTGCCGCGGTCGCTGCCGGCCTCGCGCTGGTGCCCGAGGACCGCAAGCGCTGCGGTGCGGTGCTGGAGATGACGATCCGCGAGAACGCCACGTTGGCCAGCCTGCCCGAGCACAAGGTGGCGGCCTGCGGCCTGCTCGGGGTCCTCGATCGACGCAAGGAGCGCGACACCGCCGAGACGGTGCGGCAGCGGCTCGGGGTGCGCTGCGCGAGCGTCGAGCAGCGGGTCGCCCAGCTCTCGGGCGGCAATCAGCAGAAGGTCGTGCTCGGCAAGTGGCTCACCCGCGACGCCGGGGTGCTGCTGCTCGACGAGCCGACCCGCGGCGTCGACGTCGCCGCCAAGGACGAGATCTACCAACGGATGGAGGAGCTCGCCGCGCGCGGGGTCGGCCTCGTGTTCGCGTCGAGCGAGCTACCGGAGGTGCTGGCACTCGCCGACCGGATCCTGGTGTTCCACGACGGCGCGGTGGTCGGCGAGTTGCCGGGCGACGGCGCGACCGAGGAACAGGTGATGCAACTGGCCGCGACCGGAGTCGGTGCGCGCGCGGAGGAGTCGCGTTGATCGATCGCAAATTGCTCGGGATCGTCGCGGTGCTCGCCGCGGTGGTGGTCGCCGCGTCGCTGCAGAGCAGCAACTTCCTGTCGGGGGGCAACCTCGAGACGCTGCTCTACCGCACCAGCCTCTACGGCATCATCAGCATCGGCGCGGCGTTCGTCATCGTCACCGGCGGGATCGACCTGTCGATCGGCTCGATGATCTGCCTGGTGGGTCTGAGCCTGCCCTACCTCACCGTCGGCTGCGGTTGGCCGGTGGTGGTCGCGGTGCCGGTCGCGCTCGGTCTGTCGATCGCGCTCGGCTGGTTCCACGGCTTCCTGGTCACGCGACTCGACCTGCAGCCGTTCGTGGTCACGCTCTGCGGTCTGCTGCTCTACCGGGGCATCGCGCGCTGGATCACCGAGGACCGGAGTCTGGGATTCGGCACCGGCGAGTACTCCTGGATGACCGACCTGGTCGAGACCCGCTGGGAGATCGCCGGCGGCTTCGCGATCCGCCCACCGATGCTGCTGCTGTTGGCGGTGGCGGTGGCCTCGAGCCTGTTCCTCACCCGTTCGATCTACGGTCGCTACCTGCTGGCGCTCGGTCGCAACCGCGAGGCGACCCGGCTCTCCGGCATCCGCACCGACCGGATGGTGGTGGTCGCCTACGTGGTCTGCGCGGGGCTCGCGGGACTCGGTGGCCTGCTGTTCGTGCTCGACGGCAACGGCGGCAAGGCCACCAGCCTCGGCAACTTCTACGAGCTCTACGCGATCGCCGGCGCGGTGCTGGGCGGCTGCTCGCTGCGCGGCGGCGAGGCCTCGATCCCCGGCGTGGTGCTCGGTGCCGCGCTGATGCAGGTGCTGTGGAGCGCGATCCGCCAGACCGACCTGTCCACCGAACTCGAGTTCGCCGTGGTGGGCGGGGTGATCCTGGCCTGGGTGGTGGCCGAGGAGCTGCTGCGTCGGCTCGGGCGGCGGCGTCGCGCGGCCGGTTGATCCGCGAAGACGTACGGCTGGTGCCTGGCACCGGCTGTACGGCTTCGAACTGGTCCGGACGCCTTTCAGTCAGCGCTTCGTGCCATGCTCGGCCTGGTGATGCCGCTTCAGCACGTCGGCGCCGAAGCCGTTCTTCAGATCGTGCCAGACGGTGTGCGGGTGGTTCGCGCCGTTCTGGATGTTGTCGTACTCGATGACGTACTCCGGCGCGTGGATCCGCCAGTAGTGCGCCTGGCCCTTCTCGGCGCTGCCGATCCAGGAGAAGTAGACGTCGCGGAGCGCGTGCACGCCGTGGCTGGCCTTCCAGGCGGCAGACCAGTCGTCGCAGAGAGCGGTCGGATGCAGCTCGAGCAGGCTCGCCAGCAGCTCGCGCTGTGCGGGATCCATCGCCGCCGCCGGCAGGCCCTTGGGCTCGCCGAGCACCGACAGGTCGGCGCCCGGCGCCGCCAGGATGTCGGCCGGCACCTTGCCCTCGAGGATTGCCTGGGCGCGTTGGTTGGCGTTCAGACTGGCGAGAAGGGCCCGCGCCCGGTCCTCGTAGTGGCCGAGGACCCGCTCGCCGGCCCGCGGCCCTTGGCGCAGCTCATGAGGGTTCGCGCCGAGGAACCGCGGCGTGGCACCGACCAGGCGCCCACCGGCGAAGGTGAGGTTCAGGCTGACGTGGTGGCCCTGCAGGCGGAAGCCCCAGGAGCCGTCCTCGCTCGGCTCGCCGAACACCGCGACGGAGTAGCGCTCGGCATCACGGTGCTCGAAGGCCTGGCCGGCGGCCTTGGCGGCGTCGCGGAGCACGGTCTCGAGCGCGAAGATGTCGACCGTCTCGAAGTAGCCGCGGCCGCTGAGCGCGGTGCGCAGGATGCCGTGGACCGCGCGGCGCTGGTCGAGATCGAGCATCCCGAGTTCGACGCCGGGGTAGCGGTTCGGCACGAAGTGCCAGTTGGTCCGCTCGGCGTCGTCGAAGGCGAACGCACCCTTGGCCTTCAGCTCGTCGGAGAGCGAGTCGACGAACGCGGAGACCTGCTCGATGAGCGCAGCGACCGTGGAGTCGGGGCCGGGCCGCGTGGCTGGTGCGGGCTTCGGCGCGAGCAGGGTCACGGCGCCGGGAACCAGCGCGGCGGAGAGAAGGAGAAAGGTCTCGGCGGCGCGGTTCATGTGCAGCAACTCCGGGTGGATCCGCAGATCACTTGTTCTCTTGCTGACGCCTCTTCAACGTCTGGATCTGCTCTTCGAAAGCGGACTTGGTGGGGAACTTGTCGAGCATGCGAGACCAGGCCTTCACCGTGCGGGCGTTCCAGTGGACGTCCTCCAGGGACTGCTCGGTCTCGACCTCGACCGGACGGTAGCCGGCGTTCATCACGTCCTCGAAGATCTCGCGGAGCATCTCGTTCAGCTCGTAGGCGACACGGGCCTGGTCGTTGTCGAAGTAGTCGACCTGCCGAAGCTTCTCGACGATGGCGAAGATGGCTGGGTACTTCAGGGGGTTCTCCACCAGTTCCCGCTTGCTTCGGATCCAGCCGATGCCCCCCGAGTCGATCTGCGAGACCATCTCGGTGACCTGTTGGCGCGTGGCGTCGTCGATGCTGTCGGGCCACGCGACCGGCTCGAGTTCCTCCGCAGGGTTGAAGACCTCCTCGCGACTCGTGGGCGCCCCGGACGTCGAAGAACTCGGCGCCGGCTTCGCCGTCTCCTTCGGCTTCTCGGTGGCCGCCTCGGTCGCCTGACCTGCGGCGTCGCCACCGTCACCTTCACCGTCAGCCGGGGGAGCATCCGCGGGAGCATCACCGCTCTCGGAGTCACCGCCCGCATCCGCGCCGGCATCGGTGTCGGTCCCGGACTCGCCGGCGTTGGCCCCGGCGTTCGCCGCACCGTTGTTCGCGGTGTTCTCCTTGCTCGGGTCGTCGCCGTCGCCGCCCATCAGGAACACGACCACAACGACGATCACCGCCACCAAGCCGATGCCGCCGAACAGCAGAGCGTTGTTGTTGCCCTTCTTCTCGGCGGCTTCCCCGCCGCCCCGACGCCCGCGGCGCCCACCTCCGCCCTCGCCGTCGCCGTCGTCCGCACCGGCGCGGGCGCGGCGTCCGCCACCCGCTGCACGCCGAGGGCTCGCACCCTCGTCGTCGCCGCCACCTGCGCCACGCCGGCTGCGCCGCGTGCTCGAGGCCGTTCCACCTCCCGAGTCCGCCGTCGTCGCAGCGCCGCGCGCGCGCGCCGGGCGGGCCGATGCCGGCCGCGCAGCCGCCGGCTTGGCGGCACTGGCCGCACCACCTCCGCCCGACTGCGCCGCAGCGATCTGCGCCGCGACCTCGATGATCGCCCCGCACGCGGTGCACTTCGACTTGGTGCCCTTGAAGGTGTCGGGGATCTTGAACTTCTTGCCGCAGTTCTGGCAGACGATCTGGTGGGCTGTCATCGGAGCTCGGAGGGTTCGGGGAGCTTGGCTCGGTCGAGAGAAGGTCGGGGAGGGGGCGGGTCGCGGGGAGCCCGCAGGTCAACGCTTCTTGGCGTCGTCCTTGTCGGGCGGGGTGCGCCCGGACAGTTCGGCCTCGAGTTCGGCGTCGTCCTTCTGGATCGCGTAGTCGTAGTCGGTGCGCCAGTGGTTGTCGGCCCACCATCCGTACCACTGCTTCAGGGCCGACTGGCGCATCTCCTCGACGTGCGCCGACTTCGCGGGGTCCGCAGCCTCCGTCATCGACGGGTTGAAGCCGAAACGCTGGCCGGTGATGTCCTCGAGTGCCTGGCAGACCTTGCGGAGCTGCAGGATCTGCTCGCGGTTCGAGGCAGGGATCTCGAAGAACTTGTTCAGCAGCCGCGGGATCGACGGCTTGCCGATCTGCTTCAGGCGCATGGCAGCGCGGTTCGGAACCGCGCCCGGCGCATCGAGGTCGATCAGCTCGGCGATCCGCTGGTCGATCTCGGCCTGGACGTTCTCGGGCGTGCCGTCGAGATGGCCGAGCGCCTTGATCTCGGCCTCGCGGACCGTCTCCTCGACGCCGTTGTAGACGCGCTTCACGTCCTGCGCCTGGCCGATGACCTCATGGGTCGACGGCCGGATCTTGTTCGGATCGTCTTTCGGCGCCCGCTCACGGATGCCGCTGACCACCTCGAAGCGGCTGATGCGCGCGCGGTCGTTGGCGAACGTGAACCAGACCCACACCTCGCCACCGCCCTGGTCGAAGTACTTCGCCTGGGCCTGCTCGTCCGGCGTGACATACAGGATGACCTTGCCGGTTTCGGCCTCGGCGTCGGTGGTGTCGACCTGGCCCGAAGTCGGCTCGGTGTCGCGGATCAGCTTGGCGGAGTCCGCGGCGAGCAGCGCGTCGAGGACCCGCTTCTCCAGGTCCTCGGCGGTGCCGTCGATGTTGTCGATGCCGAGCGACTTGCGCATGCCCTGCAGGTCGGTGTAGCGCCCGAGTTCGAATCGGTTGTCGGTCGACATCGCCTCGTACCAGGCCATCGCATCCCGTACCCGCGGATTCGCGGAGCCGGTCTCGACGCGCTTGGGCGGTGCGGGCTTGTTGCGATTCTGGCTGCCGTCGTCGCCGCCGCCCGAGATCAACATCGCGCCGACGATCATCACCGCCAGGATGCCGCCGCCCCAGAGGAACGGAGTGGCCGGGTTCTGCCGGCTCGCACCGCGCTTGGAGGCCGCAGCCGGGATGAACACCCGGTGGCAGTTGGCACACTCGATCTGCGATTCGAGGTGTTCGGCGGGAACCTTGTACTGGGTTCCGCACTGCGGGCACGGGATCGTCGCCTTGCCGCCGCGGGCCTGTGCGGCGCGCGCTGCGACGCCGGACGAGGAGCGGCTCGAACCGCTGGCTGCGGACGACCGGGTGGAACTACGTCGACTCGAAGAGGAACGGCGTCTCGCGGCCACGGATGAGAGGTCTCCGGTTGAGGGGTCGCTGGCGAGGACCGTCCATCATGGACCCTCCGGACGACCGCGGGGGCGGGTGATCCGGAAGCAGGCACGGGACGGGCTCGCATCGGCCGCGGTGCGGCCTCACGATGTGGAGACCGGGCACGTGCCGCGGGCGATCCAGCGGTGCGTTCCCGGACGGGGCAGGCGAGACGGTATCGCCACCCGGGTGGCTGTCAACGGCAGCTTGCGGCAGACCGTTCAGTGGGTTAGGGCGATTCGAGACCCGCGGAATCGACGATGACGAAGCGCTTCCAACTGAGTACCGGAATGGAGCCCGCGGGCGATCAACCGGGCGCGATCGCGAAGGTCACGAGCTGGCTCGGCGGGGGCGAGAAGACTGCGACCCTGCTCGGCGTCACCGGCTCTGGCAAGACCTTCACGATGGGCAAGGTCGTCGAGGAGCTGCAGCGACCGACGCTGGTCCTCGCGCCGAACAAGACCCTCGCCGCGCAGCTCTATGCCGAGTTCAAGGCCTTCTTCCCCGACAACGCGGTCGAGTACTTCGTCTCCTACTACGACTACTACCAACCCGAAGCCTACGTCGCGAACACCGACACCTACATCGAGAAGGACGCGACCATCAACGAAGCCATCGAGCGGATGCGCAATGCCGCGACGCGCTCGCTGATGGAGCGGCGCGACGTGCTGATCGTGGCCTCGATCTCGTGCATCTACGGCCTGGGCAGTCCGGAGAACTACCGCGAGCTGTCGGTGTCGCTGCGCAAGGGCGACGAGATCGAGCGGGACACCCTGCTGCGGTCGCTGGCGAGCCTGCAGTACCGGCGCGACAACTACGATTTCACGCAGGGCCGCTTCCGGGTCCGCGGCGACGTGGTCGAGGTGTTCCCGGTCTACGAGGAGCAGCACGCGGTGCGGGTCGAACTGTGGGGCGACGAGATCGAGGCGGTCTACCTGGTCGATCCGCTCCGTGGCGACATCGTCCGTGAGGTCGAGGAGATGACCATCTACCCGACCAGCCACTACGTCGCGCCGGCCGACCGGCTGCTGGCCGCCTGTGACGCGATCGAGGAAGAGCTGGAGGAGGAACTCGTGAAGCTCGAGGGCCAGCGCAAGCTGCTCGAGCGGCAGCGCCTGGAGCAGCGCACCCGCCACGACCTCGAGATGCTGCGCGCCACCGGGATGTGCAACGGCATCGAGAACTACTCGCGGCACATGGACGGGCGCACCACCGGGCAGCCGCCGGCGACGCTGCTGCACTACTTCCCGTCCGACTTCCTGCTGTTCATCGACGAGAGCCACGTGGCGGTGCCGCAGGCCGGCGGGATGTTCCGCGGCGACCGGGCGCGCAAGGAGAACCTGGTCAAGTACGGCTTCCGTCTGCCGTCGGCGCTCGACAACCGGCCGCTGACCTTCGAGGAGTTCGAACAGCTGCAGAACCAGGTGCTGTACGTCTCGGCGACGCCCGGCGACTACGAGCTGAAGCGGAGCGCCGAGCGGGTCACCGAGTTGGTGGTCCGGCCGACGGGTCTGGTGGACCCACCGGTCGAGGTCCGGCCGGCGCGCGGGCAGATCGACGACGTGCTGGGCGAGGTCAAGGCGCGGGCCGAGCGGCAGGAGCGGGTGCTGGTCACCACGCTGACCAAGCGGATGGCCGAGGAGCTGACCGACTACTTTCGCGACGTCGGCGTACGGGTCCGCTACCTGCACTCCGACATCGACAGCCTGGAGCGCACCGCCCTGATTCGCGATCTGCGGCTCGGCGTCTTCGACTGCCTGGTCGGCATCAACCTGCTACGGGAGGGGCTCGACATCCCGGAGGTCACGCTGGTCGCGGTGCTCGACGCCGACAAGGAGGGCTACCTGCGCTCCAAGACCTCGCTGATCCAGACCTGCGGGCGGGCGGCGCGCAACGTCGAGGGCCGGGTGATCCTCTACGCCGACAAGACCACCGACTCGATGCGGGGTGCGATGGAGGAGATGGAGCGACGCCGCACCCGGCAGATCGCCCACAACGAGGAGCACGGCATCACCCCGCGGACCATCGTCAAGGAGGTGCGCGAGCTGCTGCAGGCCGAGGAGGAGGCCGAGTCGGACGCTCCGAAGCGCGGCCGCGGCAAACGCGGACGCAAGGAGACGGCACCCGCGAAGGGGGCTGCGCTGCCGACCGACGCCGCCGATCTGGCGGTGGACTTCGCCGACCGTCGCGCGCTGACCCAGCACGTCAACAAGCTGCGCGAGCAGATGGTGAACGCCGCGAAGAGCCTCGAGTTCGAGGAGGCGGCGCGGCTGCGCGACCAGATCTTCCGGCTGGAGAAGCTGGACCTCGAGCTGCTGTGAGGCCGCTGGTCAGCGCTCGATGCGGACCCGGTCGAGGTCCGGCGTCCCGGCGGTGGGCTCGAGCCGCGCGCCGGATTCGTCGATGTGCAGCGTGGCCCGGCCCGATCCGAGGGCGAGGCCACGGATCTCGAGCGCATCCCACGACGACGGCAACCGCGGTCGCACCTCGAGCCCACCTTCGACCACCCGCACGCCGCCGAAGCCGTGGATCAGCGCCTGGAGGAAGCCGCCCATCCCGGTGGTGAAGTTGATGCAGTCGTTGCCGGGGGTCTCGGTCCAGGTCAGGAACGGTCCCTTGACGTTGCTGCGCCACGCGGCGTCGAGCTCGGCCAGCGCCCGTTCCTCGTCGCCGAGCTGGGACCACAGCACGGTGTGGATCGCGTGGCTCATCGCCGGCGCGTTGTCGGCGGTGCGCGGCTGGTAGTAGGCGAGGTCGTTGCGGATCACCTCGGGGTCGTCGACGAGCTGCCAGGGGTAGCTCATCAGCACGACGTCAGCCTGCTTGATCGTGCCGCCCTGGTAGCCGACGTACTCCGGATGGCGGCGCTCCGTGGCATCGAACGGGATCACGAGCCCCTCGGCGACCTCGCGCCAGCGCCCGGGTACCGCCTCGCCCAGGCGCTCGGCCAGCGCGATCGCGAAGCCGAGGGCGCGGGCGGCGCTGCCGTTGACGTACGGGAAGTCGTCCTTGCCCTCGGCATACTCGTCGGCACCGGTGACGTCGCGGAGGTGCCAACTGCCGTCGTCGTCGCGCTCGGCCCGCGCGCAGTAGAACCCGGCGATGCCGCGCAGCACCGGCCAGGCCTTCGACCGCCACCAGGCAGCGTCGCCGTGCAGTTGGCCGTACTGCCAGAAGGCCAGCGCGATGCAGGCGTTGTTGTGGATCTCGTCGGCGTCGACGAACCAGCGCGGGGTCGCCTCCTGGCCGGTGTCGGCCGACTCCCAGGGGAACCAGGTGACGCTGCTCTGCCATGGCAGCCCTTCGGTCACACCCTTCAGGATCGCGTTCTGCCGGGCGCCCTCGAGACGGTCGAAGCGGTAGTCGAGCATCGAGGCGGCGAGTTCGGGATGCAACAGGAGCAGGGCTGGGTACATCCAGGTCTCGGCGTCCCAGAACACGTGGCCGGCGTAGTTGTTCAGGTCGACCTTGGTCAGGCCCATCGGACCGATCGAGTCGCCGGCTCCCGGACGGATCGCCGAGACCAGGTGGAACAGCGCCGCGTCGGTGACCCGCTGCAGCTCGTCGGGGGCGCCGTGGAGGACCACGCGGGACTGCCAGAGGCCGGCCCAAGCCGCGGCGTGTTCGTGATGGACCGCGTCCCAGCCGTCGTCGAGGGCCCGCTCGACGACGTCCCAGGCCAGCGCGCCCGGGAGCGGCCGTTCACGGGACGAGCGGTAGGCGGTGGCGATCGTGAATTCCCGCGCGCGGCCGGCGGGCAGCGCGATGCGGGTGTCGAACCAGATCCGGTCGTCGCTCTGCCAGGCGCGGTGCTCGAGACCCGCGTCCGGATCTGCCGGGTCGGACGCCACGCGCAGGGCCTGCGTGACGTGCAGGTCGACCAGCGGGCGGTCGGTGGTCTCCGCGACCAGGGTGCGGAGGCGGAGTCCGTGCCGTCCGGCCACCGGCTCCTGGCGCGAGCCGACCCAGCGCACGCCGCGGGTGTTGGCGAGGTCGAGATTGCAGCGCAGATCGAGCGTCGCGTCGACCGCGGACTGGACGCTGACGCGGGTCAGGAACAGTGGCAGCCGCGCGCGCGACATCAGCTGTTCGGTCGTCACCGTGACGGCGGACCCTTCGACCGACACCTGCCATCGCGTGCGCAGCGTCGCGGCCGCGAGATCCAGTTCCTGCCGGTAGCTGCCGTCGACCAGCTCGGCCTCGAGCAGGTCGACGCCGCCGATGCGCAGGCCGAGTTTCGCCGGCGCGGGGAGCTCAGGCAGATACAGCTGGTAGTTGGGCCAGCCGTCGTCGTTGAGCAGCGGTCCGTTCCAGATGCCCGCGGGCACCACCCGGAAGCGGTGCGTGCCCTCGGGCCAGAGACCGCGCGGCGCAATGGTCACGCCGACCTCGCCGTTGGCGAGTGTCGCCGGGTAGCGCGGCGTCGGCTGCTCGGCCACCAGGGTCGCGGGCCGTCCACCCTGCGCGGTCAGCGGCGCGAGTGCCGAGAGCAGCGCGGTCAGGAACGCTCGCAGCAACAGGGCGGCGTCGCAGCCGGAGGGACCTCGCGGAGAATCGACCATGGCGCGATCGTCGCCCACGGCCGAGCGGCGGTCACTTCTTCTTGCCGCCGGGCGAGCGCTTGCCGGGATTCTTCGGGGCCTGCCGGAAGCCCTTGCGGCCCTGGCGGACCTCGCCCATCTGTGCCGGCGGCCGCTCCAACCCGAGCGCCCACCACTCCTGGCCGAAGCGCTGCAGGTTCAGCTTGCGGTCGTTCTGCAGGCGCAGCAGGTTGTCCTTGGTGGCCTCGTTGTCGGGCACCTTCTTCAGGAAGCGACCCAGGCAGGCCCGGGCCTCCGCCTCGCGGTCGAGCTTCACCAGCATCCACGCGCGCGCGTTGAACAGCAGCGAACTCTTGCGGTTGTAGGGCTCCGCCTCGCCGAGGACCTGCTGGGCGAGTTCCTTCTCGTCGCGGCGCCACAGCAGCGCGGCGCGCAGCAGTTGGGCCTCGGTGGCGCGCTTGGTGGCCAGTGCGAACGCCTCGAGGGCCACCGACTCCTTGCCGTCCGCGAAAGCGAGGGCGCCGCGCTGGGCTTGGAGCTGGCCGGTGAGCAGCGGCATCCAGCGGCCCATCGGCAGCAGGTCGTCGATGGTCTCGAGCGCCGACCGGTACATGCCCTTCTCGGTCTGCTTGCGGACCCGTTCGAGAGCCGGGCCGATGCGCTTGCGGAGCCGGAAGCCGAGCAGGATCCAGCTGACCACGAAGGCCAGCAGCGCCATCAGGATCGCGCCGAACCAGCCCCACACATCGGAGAAGAAGCCGCCGAGTGCCACCACGAGGGCGACGGCGGCGGAGATCAGGAGGGAGTACACGGTGAGTCGGAGTGGGGGACGGCCCGGGATTCTGCGCTGCCGCGGTGGCGGGGTCGAGCAAACGCCGACGGGGCGCAGAGTTTCTCCCTCGGGGCGACGCCGGTGCAGGGTTCCGTCAAGGGGCGGGAGAGGCTACGCAGGGGCCGTGCGCCAGGAGATCGTCGACAAGGTCGCCGGCTTCCCCAACGCGCCGGGGGTGTACGTGTTCACCGACCGGCGGGGTCGGACGCTGTACGTCGGCAAGTCCTCGAAGCTGCGGGCCCGGGTGCGCAGCTACCTGCGGCCGGGCGGCGATGGGCGGGCGATGCTGCGCTTCCTGGAGCAGGAGGCCTGGGATGTCGAGTTCCTGGCGGTGGGGACCGAGCAGGAGGCCTTGCTGCTGGAGGACACGGTCGTCAAGAAGCGCAAGCCGATCTACAACGTCAAGCTGCGCGACGACAAGGCGTTCCTGCTGCTGCGCCTCGACCGGCGCGAAGCCTGGCCGTGGTTCCGCCTGGTGCGGCGGCGGAGCTCGGACGGCGCGGAGTACTTCGGCCCGTTCGCCAGCGCCAAGTCGGTGCGGCGCACCCTGCAGCTGGTGCACAAGGTGGTGCCGCTGCGCGACTGCCGCGACGGGGTGTTCCGCAACCGTTCGCGGCCCTGCATCAAGCACGAGATCGGTCGCTGTCCGGCGCCGTGCGTGGGGGCGATCGAGCGAGAGGACTACGACCGGCTACTCGACGAGGCGGTCGGCATCCTGCGGGGTCGGGCCGGACCGGTGCTGCGGCGGCTGCGCGACGAGATGGCACGGGCCGCGGAGGGACTGGAGTTCGAGCGGGCCCAGGCGCTGAAGGAGCAGATCGAGGCGCTGGAGCGAGTCGTCGAGAGCCAGACAGTGGTGGCCGCGCGCGGCGATCAGGACGTGTTCGCGATCCACCGCGAGGGCGAGGTCGCGCTGGCGGCGGCGCTGCTGATGTTCCGCAACGGTCGCCTGGAGAGCGCGCGGCGGTTCGATCTGCAGAGCGCGCTGCCCGACCAGCTGCTGCTCGGTGACGTGCTGGCCCGATACTACGCCGGCGATCGATTCGTGCCGGAAGAGGTGGTGGTCCCGGTGGAGCCCGAGGAGCGCGAGCTGATCGAGGACTGGCTGTCGGAGAAGCGCTCGGCGGCGGTGACGATCCGGGTCCCGCAGCGGGGCCGGGGTCGGCGTCACCTGGAGCTCGCCGAGGAGAACGCGCGGCTGGGCACCGCTGCCGGCGCGGACGACGGGGTGGAGGCCGGGGCGGCGGAGATCGCCGAGCTGCTGGAGCTCGCCGCACCACCGCTGCGCATCCATTGCCTCGACGTGTCGACGACCCAGGGGCGGGGGACGGTGGCGTCGCGGGTCTGCTTCGTCGACGGTCGCCCGGCCAAGCAGCACTACCGGCGCTTCCGGATCGACGAGGCGCACGCCGGCGACGACTTCTCGGCGATGGAGGAGGCGGTGGAGCGCAGCCTGCGGCGGTGCATGGACGACGTCGAGGACCTGGTGCCGGACCTGTTGGTCGTCGACGGTGGCCGAGGCCAGCTCTCCGCCGCGCTCACTGCGGTGGCGCGGCTCGGATTCGGAACCGGAGAGCTGCCGCTGGTCGGTCTCGCCAAGAGCCGTCTGAAGGGGGTGGGGGAGCGGCGCGAACGCAGCGAGGAGCGGTTGTTCCGCCCAGGGATCTCGATCGCGCTGCCGCTCGACGAGGGTGGCCCGGCGTGGCGACAGCTGACCGCACTCCGCGACGAGGCCCACCGCTTCGCGATCACCTACCACCGCAAGGTCCGCACACCGATCGGGTCGGCACTCGATGGGATCGAAGGGGTCGGACCGAGCCGGCGGCGCCTCCTGCTGCGTCACTTCGGTTCGCTGGACGGCGTGCGTCGGGCCGGGATCGACGAGCTGCGGTCGGTGCCGGGCCTGCCCGAGCACGTCGCCGAGCGGATCCACGCGGAGCTGGAGCGCGACCTCGGATCGGACCGCGATTGAGACCTCAGCCGCGGGGGTGGAACCGCTCGTGCACCTCGCGGAGGCGGTCGCTGTCGACCTTGGTGTAGACCTGCGTCGTGCCCAACGAAGCGTGGCCGAGCAGCTCCTGGACGGCGCGGAGGTCGGCGCCGCCCGACACCAGGTGTGTCGCGAACGAGTGGCGCAGCGAGTGCGGGGAACACGCGACGTCGAGGCCCGCGCGTTCCGCAGCGCGGCGAACGATCTGCCAGACCCGACCACGGTCCAGGGCGCGCCCCCCACGGGACAGGAACATGGCCTCGTGGCGCGTCGAGGAGCGAGCCGCGAGGTCCGGCCGGACCTGGTCGCGGTAGCGGACGATCCGAGCCCGGCCTCGTTCGGAGATGGGCACGATGCGCTCCTTGTTGCCCTTGCCGCGCACCCGCAGGATCCCGTGCTCGTCGAGCGGACCGGAGACCGGTAGATCGACCACCTCGGTCACCCGGCAACCGGTCGCATACAGGGTCTCGAGGATCGCGGTGTCCCGGATCCCGAGTGGCGACTCGTCACCCGCGGCTTCCAGCAGCCGCTCGACCGCGACCCTGCCAAGTGCCTTCGGCAGGCGCTGGGGCACCCGGATTCCGGCCAGGGCTTCCGCGGGGTCGACACGCAGCAATCCTTCGGCGCACAGGAATCGGCAGAAGCCGCGGATCGCGGCCAGGGCGCGAGCAACCGAGGCGTCGGCGTGCCCGCGGCGGCGCAGTTCCCGCAGGTGTCGGCGGATGGACTCCGCCGAGGGCAGGTCTTCGAGTTCGCGGCCGAACCGCTCCAGGTCGCGGCGATATGCAGCGACGGTGTGCCGCGACGACTGCAGTTCGACCCCGAGGTAGATCAGGAAGTCTGCGATGTGCGCTCGAACGGATGTCATCGGCGTGGGCGGGCGGCCGGCGTGCTCGCTTGACCGTCCCGGTGACCGAGCTTATCGTCCGCCGCCCTTCGCCGGCGACCCTGCGGTCCTGGCGGTCCCACAGTCCATCCCAGGCCGCTTCGAGTCCTTTCCGCACCCGACCGAACAGGGTGCGGGGCGTGAGGTTCCGGTCGTTCAGACCGGCTCTCGTCGCGTCGGACCGGAGCTGCCAGGCCTCTCCTCCCGGCCCTGCCAACCCAAGACCGGTTCGATGCCGAAGCCGACCAAGACCGACCTGACCAAGTATCGGAAGCTGCTCGAGGAGCAGCTTGCCATCCTCAAGGGCGACGTCGGATCGATGCGCGACGAGGCGCTGCGCGCCTCCGAGCAGGACTCCTCGGTCGATCACCTGGCCGACCAGGGCACCGACAATTACGACCAGAGCTTCATGCTCAGCCTCATCGAGAACGAGGAGGAGACGATCCAGCTCATCGAAGAGGCGCTGGACCGGGTCGACGGCAACGGGGAGTGGCCCTTCGGGGCCTGCTCCATGTGCCTGGAGAAGGCGGAGGCCGGCGAGATGAAGAAGGCCGACGTCTGGATCCCGAAGGAGCGGCTCCAGTACATCACCTGGGCGCGCTACTGCGTGCAGCACCAGGCCGAGGTCGAGCGGCGCGAGAGCGCGTGAACCGACCCGGCGGACCGGTCGGGGCCCGGGTCCACGCCGGGAATCTCCGAGTGCGGCACCCTCGAGTGCCCTTCATCCCTTCTCCATCCCGCGGCTCCCAGTCACCGCCTGCTCCTGCGGCAAGGTGAGCGGATCGCGCCCGAAGGCTTCGGGCCGGCGATCGTAGCCCGCGTAGGCCCATGTCGGACACCTCAGCGGAAACCACCACGAACACCCGACCGACCGCGGTCGGCAGCCGATGGCTGGCGCGCTGGCTGTTCTGGGCTCCCGTGGTCCCACTCGTCGCCCTGGACCTGTGGTCCAAGTGGTACGTCTTGGCGTGGCTGGCCGGCGAACAGCCCTCGCGGATGCCGAATCGTCGGGAGGTCGCGTTCGACTTCCTCCCCGACCCGCTGGGCTTCTCCCTCGTGCACTGGGAGAACAACGGCACGATCTGGGGGCTGTTCCAGGAGTACACCTGGCCGTTGATGGTCCTCCGGACGTTCGCGGTCGGAATCCTGGCGTGGATCGCCTGGCGGACCCCGGTGCTCCGGCGCCTGCAGCTCGGGGCCCTCGGGCTGATCCTGGCGGGTGCGCTGGGCAATCTCTACGACAACGTGTTCATGGCGAACCGGGCGGTGCGCGACTTCCTGCTGTTCTATTGGGAGCACGGCGACGGCACGCGCAGCGTGTTCCCGGCCTTCAACGTGGCCGACTCGTGCATCACCGTGGGGGCCCTCGGACTGGCGATCCTGCTGTGGCGGGATCCTGGTGATCGGTCGGCGGCGGACGCCACCTGGGTCCGTCCGGAGGCGTGAGGTTCGAGGTCCGGCGCGCGGACCCGCATCCGCGACCTCTGCATCGAAGTCCGTGAGGTCCTGCGTGTTGGGGTCTGGTCCCGGTCCTGGGGTGCGGTAGGATCCTCGATCCACCGATCTGCCGTCGGTGTCCCCGGAACCCGTCGTCGGACCGAGGATCACCGCCGCAAGTAGCTGTGGCATCCGGATATGGAGGCTCCAGGCCGTTGAAGCTCGAGGACCTGACCCTGGGAACGGTCACCCGCGCGGTCGACGCGTACCTGGAACTTGCCTACGGCGGTTCGTCGGGTCCGAAGAACCGGCCAGATCTCGAGCTGGGGCGTCGCGTCGGCGGTGGACGCGAGGCGGGCTCGGATCCGATCGAGGTGGGGAGTGCGCCGGAAGCCGGCGGAGAGCCGACGCTGGACCAGATCCTCGGCTTGTTCCAGGAGGATCTCGCCGAGGACCGCGGCCGTTCCTGCCGCCGCTACACGATGCGGCTGGGCAACCGGAACTACCCGTTCATGAAGCTCCTCCTGCAGGAGCACCTGGTCGCGGGCGAGTTCTACTTCGGTGTCGACACACACGACGACATGTCGATCGATCCCAGCTATCCGGACTACGAGGCGTGGATGCAGTTGCGCCGCTTCAACCGGGAGCTGAGGGAGCAGATCGAGCAACGTTTCGGGGACGCCGGCTTGCCGACGGCCGCGACGATCCGGGGTCTGTGCGAGGCGCGCGAGGTCCCTCGGCCGGCCGATGGTCCGAACTCCGGGACCGAGATCCTGGTGGTCGACGACGAGGTCGATCTCGCCGCCGCGGTCTCCTCTCGGCTGCGAAGCTGGGGATACGCGACACGGGTGGTCGGCGACGGCGTTGCGGCGCTCGCGGAGATCCGCGCGAAGCGACCGTCGTTGGTCGTGCTGGACTACGAACTCCCCGAGAAGGACGGCCTCGAGGTCCTGACCGAATTGCGCGAGGACCCGAGCACCGAGCGGATCCCGGTGCTCCTGTGCACCGCCAGCAAGATCGGCCTGGCGGACATCCGCAAGGCCGATGGTTTCCTGGCGAAGCCGTTCCCCGAGGACCTCCTGCACGAGATGGTGCTGCGCCTGTTGGACCGGGCGCATGCCGAGGAGGCGCGCGGCTCATGACGTCCGCGCTCCGAGTTGTCCGGCGCGCGGGCCGTGGTGGCGAGCAGGTCACCCGCCGCGGCGAGCAGGCTGCGCCGCCGTCGGTCGCGTTCACGCTGCTGTTCCTGTTGGTCCTGGCCGGACCCGGCTGGCAGGAGCGTGCTTCGCATGACCGCGGCCGTCCTCAGGTGGTGCGCATCGAGAGGCGTTGCGAGGTCGCACGTCCCTCCCGGAGCGCCCGATTGCGTCATCCGAGCATCGGACGTCTACGTCCGACCGCGACGCAACGACCTCGGCAGCTGGTGTCCCGGTCCGGTCCGCTACCCCGGCTGCGGCACGGTCTCCCGTTGGCCCGCGCACCGGATCCGGCTTGAGTGGGGCGCAGTCCGGCCTGGCGGTCGGACGCCGAGGGAGCCGTCGCATCCGACGGCGCTCAGTCCACTCGTCGGGACTCCGACGGGTGCCGGACCGGGTCACCAAAGGCCCGCGCGAGTTCCTCCTCCCCGGATCGTCGTCGCTCGATGCCGAGCCGTCGATCCGAGCCTCCGCGTCGCCGCGGAGGTGCACACCGCATACCCGCGACATCTCTATCGGTGTCGCCAGACGAGATCCAATCCACATGAAGTTCGACTTCGGTTCCCTCCCGGCCCGGCTCGGCAAGGGGCTCCAGAAGGTCTTCGGCTCCGCCAACGAACGGGCGGTCAATGCCTACCAGTCGCGCGTCCAGCAGGTCAACGACCGCTCTGCGTGGGCCGAAGGCCTCGATGCAGATCAGGTCCGCGCTGCGGTCGCGGAATGGCGCGGCAAGGTGCGCGAGGGCAAGGCGACCCTCGACGACGCGCTGGTCGACATCTTCGCGCTGACGCGGGTCGCGTCGCAGCGCACCATCGGCCTGCGTCACTTCGACGTCCAGCTGATCGGTGGCATGGTCCTGCACGAGGGCAAGATCGCCGAGATGGCCACCGGCGAAGGCAAGACCCTGGTGGCGACGCTCGCAGCCGCGCTGAACGCGCTCGCCGGAACCGGCGTCTACGTCGTGACGGTCAACGACTACCTCGCCAAGCGCGACCGCGACTGGATGGCGCCGGTGTACGAGTACCTGGGTCTGTCCGTCGGCACGATCCAGTCGGCGATGGGGCCTCGCGAGAGGCAGCCGATGTACGCCTGCGACATCCTGTACGGAACCAACAACGAGTTCGGTTTCGACTTCCTCCGCGACAACATGAAGCAGAGGGCGGAGGACCAGGTCCAGAAGAAGCTCAGCTACGCGATCATCGACGAGGTCGACTCGATCCTGATCGACGAAGCGCGCACGCCGCTGATCATCTCGGGCCCCCCGGAGGGCAAGGCCGAGAAATGGGTCCACGTCGACCGGATCGCCCGCCAGCTGAAGGAGGGCGAGCACTTCGAGGTCAAGCTCAAGGAGCAGCAGGCGCTCCTCACCGAGGCGGGCACCGAACGGGCCGAGGAGCTGGCCGGAGTGGGATCGTTCTACTCCGATCCGAACAATGTCGAGTGGCCGCACATGGTGGAGCAGTCGCTGCGCGCCCACCACATCTACAAGCGGGATACCCACTACGTGGTCGACGTGAATCCTCGGAGCGGCCGCTCCGAGGTCATCATCGTCGATGAGTTCACCGGCCGACTGATGCACGGTCGGCGTTGGAGCGACGGCCTGCACCAGGCGGTGGAATCGAAGGAGGGGATGCGGCCGCAGGACGAATCGCAGACGCTCGCGACGATCACGCTGCAGAACTACTTCCGCATGTTCGACAAGCTGTCGGGCATGACCGGTACGGCGATGACCGAGGCCGGCGAGTTCTCGAAGATCTACGACCTCGACGTCGTGGCCATCCCGACCAACCGGCCGATGGTCCGCAAGGACGGCGAGGACCTGATCTATCTGAACGAGGACGACAAGTTCCGTGCGATCGCCGAGACGATCCGGACGGAGTTCGACAAGGGGCGACCGATCCTGGTCGGCACCACCTCGATCGAGAAGTCCGAGAAGCTGTCGGGTCTACTGGACAAGGAGAAGGTGCCGCACGAGGTCCTGAACGCCAAGCAGCACGCGCGGGAAGCGGACATCGTCGCGCAGGCCGGCCGCAAGGGTGCCGTGACGGTGGCGACCAACATGGCTGGTCGAGGCACCGACATCGTGCTCGGCGGTAACGCCGAACGCATGCTGGAGATCGAGTGCCGGCAGAAGGGCCTCGATCCCGAGTCGGAAGACGCGAAGGCGCGGCTCGCCGAGTTGTCGGGTCAGTGCAAGAACGACGGCGCGGAGATCAAGGAACTCGGGGGCCTGCTGGTGCTCGCGACCGAGCGCCACGAGGCGCGTCGTATCGACAACCAGCTGCGCGGGCGCTGTGGCCGCCAGGGCGACCCCGGCGAGTCGATGTTCTTCCTGAGCTTCGACGACGACCTGATGAAGATCTTCGCCCGCGACTGGGTGAAGACCATGATGGAGAAGCTCGGCCTGAAGGAGGGCGAGCGGATCGAGAGCCCGATGGTCTCGCGTGGGATCGCCAACGCGCAGAAGAAGGTCGAGCAGCGCAACTTCGACATCCGCAAGAACCTCATCGAGTACGACGAGGTGATGGACGCGCAGCGCAAGTTCGTCTATGGCCAGCGCCAGGAGGTGCTGGAGGGAGTCGATCTGCGCGACAAGGTCCTCGGGATGTTCGAGGAGGTCCTGGAGCCGCTGGTCGAGGAGCACGCCGGCGACAAGGACGAGCCGGTCAACTACGAGGAGATCCGGAGCTGGGTGCACCTGCGCTGCGGTGACCACGTGAGCCTGGAGGGCATCGAGTCGGTCGGCCGCGAGGGGTTGTTCGACTGGATCCTCGAGCGGTTCGAGAAGACGCTGAACGCGCGTCAGGAGCAGTACGGCGAGGACGACTGGAAGCAGATCCTGCGGTTCATCCTGCTCGACACCATCGACCAGAAGTGGAAGGACCACCTGCACGCGATGGAGGTCCTGAAGGCGGGTATCGGCCTGCGGAGCTTCGCCCAGGTCGATCCGAAGAACGAGTACAAGAAGGAGGGCTACGAGAAGTTCAAGTTGCTCAAGGCCGCCATCGCCGACAACGTGGTCGGGCTGGTGTTCAAGGTGGAACTCGCGCGGCGGGACGTCGAGAACCGACGTGCACCGGCTCCAGCACCCGCGGGCGGAATGCCGCCGTTGCCGCCGGATCCGGTGACCGCCCAGGCGATGCTCGACGCGCTGATCGCCTCGGGCCAGGCACCGCCCGAGATCATGGAGGCGGTGCGTCAGGGCAAGCAGGTGCGGGTCCGCACCCAGCAGGACGTGCAGCGCGAACAGCAGGAGGCCGCCCGCAAGCGTGCCGAGGAGGAACGCTCCAAGGCGGAGGAGCAGTCGAAGGTCGCCGCCGCGGTCTCGGGGGGGCAGGTCGGCCGGAACGATCCCTGCCCGTGCGGCTCGGGGAAGAAGTACAAGAAGTGCCACGGCGGCCGGTGACCGCCACCGGCTCCAGTCCCGTGGGCGGTGGCACGCCGTCGAGCGAGCGCCTCGTGCCCGCCGACCCGGAACGGGCCGCGGACCCCGCCCTGTGGCGGGACTGGCTACCCCTCGCTGTCTATCACCTGATCTTCGGACTCATCGGCCTGGTGCTCGCGCCCGTGGTGCTCTGGCGGGCACTCCGGGATCCTGAGGCGCGCCAGACCTTGGCTGCTCGACTCGGGCTGCTTCCGCGGACCTTGGGAGACCGCCGGGTCGTCTGGTTCCACGGCGTCTCGGTGGGTGAGGTAAAGGGCCTGCAGCCGCTGGTGGAACGAGTAGCCAGACTGCATCCAGATCTGGAGATCCTGGTCTCCTCGACCACGCCTACCGGCCACGCGCTGGCACGCGAGCTGTACGCGGCGCACCGGGTCGTTCACTATCCGATCGACTTCTGGCCGTGTCCCGGCCGCGCGCTCGACCGGATCCGCCCTTGCTGCGTGCTGCTGATGGAGCTGGAAATCTGGCCGACGTTCCTGCACGCAGCGGCGAAACGGGGAGTGCCGGTGGTGGTGGTCAACGGCAGGATCTCGGAGCGGAGCTTCCGGGGCTACCGGGTGGTACGGCGCATCCTGCCGCAGTTCGGGCGGATCCGCCGCTTCTGCGTACAGAACCAGACCTACCTGGGCCGGCTTCTCGAGTTGGGTGTGCAGCGCGAGCGGGTCGTGGTCACCGGCAATCTGAAGTACGACAGTGTTCCGCTGGGGCGCGAGCCGGAGGCTGGACCGAGTCTCCGGGCGTGGCTGGAGTCGGACGCCGACTTCGTGGTGGTCGCCGGATCGACCCACCCCCGTGAAGAGCGTTGGCTGGCGGATGCCATGCGTGAGGTGGAGAGGCGGCTGGAGTGCACGATCCGGTTGGTGCTCGTTCCTCGGCACCCCGGTCGCGCCGAGGAACTCTCGGCCGAGCTGCGGGACGCCGGCTACGAGGTTGTGCGCTGGACGCAGGGCGGCCACCACCGGGCGCCGCTCGCCGCCGGCCGCCTGGTCCTGATCGATGCAATCGGACTCCTGGAGGGATTCTACGCGGCGTGTGACCTGGCCTTCGTCGGAGGCAGTCTGGTCCCGCATGGTGGACAGAACATGCTCGAGCCGGCTGCGTTGGGCCGCGCGGTCGTGTTCGGGCCTCACATTGCCAACTTCCGGGTCGACGTCGAGAACCTGCTCCAGGCCGAGGCAGCGGTACAGATCGAGGGGATCGAGGACCTGCCGGACGTGTTGGAGGAGCTGCTACGCGATCCCGGACGTCGTGCCCGGCTGGGGGCCAGGGCAGTCGAGTTGATCCGTGCCAACCAGGGAGCGGTGGCACGGACCCATCGACTGATCGAAGATCTTCTGGAGGTGCCGGACGGATCGTCCGGCGGCGATCGATCCGCCGGGGCCCGCCCTGCGGGCTAGGCGTCCATCCGAAGGCCGGGCCTCGACGGGCCGCGAGCATTCCCGCCGCCACACGATTCAGCCAGTCGTCATCCGGGGCCGAACTTCGTTGCACCGTGACCACCTGCCTCCCTAAGCTGCTCGGTTCGATCCGACCGGGGCGAGAACAGGTAGACGCGTCACGTCGCCCGTCCCGCTCCGCAGCCAGGTAACGACATGAGCCAGGAACCACGCCTCTTCACCAGCGAGTCCGTCAGCGAAGGTCACCCCGACAAGGTCTGCGATCAGATCTCGGACGCAGTCGTCGACGCGATCTTCGCCGCGGACCCGGCGGCCCGCGTGGCTTGCGAGACGATGACCTCCAGAGGTCTGGTGGTGCTCTCGGGCGAGATCACCACGACCGCCCACATCGACTACCAGGACGTGGCCCGGGAGGTCATCGCCGAGATCGGCTACAACGATCCCCAGGTCGGCTTCGACGCCAACTCCTGTGCGGTCCTCACCGCGATCCAGCGGCAGTCTCCGGATATCGCGCTGGGCGTCGACGAGTCGACCTCGCAGAGCAAGGAGCAGGGTGCCGGCGACCAGGGGATGATGTTCGGCTACGCGTGCCACGAGACCGAGGCCTTGATGCCGTTCCCGATCCACTACAGCCACCGGATCCTCGAAGCGCTCGCCGCGGCTCGCAAGTCCGGCCGATTCGGCTTCCTTCGCCCGGACTCCAAGTCCCAGCTCACGGTCGAGTATGATGCCGAGGGCCGTCCGCAACACGTCCACACGGTGGTGATCTCGCACCAGCACACTCCCGACGTGTCGGATGCGGATCTGCAGGCGGCGCTCCGGACCGTCAGCCTGGAGGTCCTCCCCGAGGGAATGGTCTCCGACCGCACTCGTTGGTTCCTGAACCCGACGGGGCGATTCGTCGAGGGCGGGCCGAAGGCCGATGCCGGTCTGACCGGTCGCAAGATCATCGTCGACACCTACGGGGGCATGGGGCGCCACGGCGGCGGTGCCTTCTCGGGCAAGGACCCGACGAAGGTGGACCGTTCGGCCGCCTACGCCGCACGCTGGGTGGCCAAGCACGTCGTCGCAAAGGGCTGGGCCGACCGGTGCGAGGTGCAGGTCGCCTACGCGATCGGGATCGCCGAGCCAGTGAGTATCCGTTGCGATACGTTCGGCACCCTCGATACCTCGCACTTCGCCAACGAGGTGGAGCTCACCGCGAGGGTGCGGGACCACTTCGGTTCGTTCCTGCGGCCCGCGCGGATCGCCGAGCACTTCCAGCTGCGCCGTCCGATCTACCGGCCGACGGCTGCCTATGGGCACTTCGGTCGCGATGGGTTCCCATGGGAGCAGCTCGATCAGATCGAGGCGCTCGGCTGACCAACCCCGCGCCGGGATCCTGGTGCCGGTCTCCAGGTCTCAGTCCTGGTCCGTCCCCGGTCGATCCACCGGCGGCGCGCGCTTTGCAGACGGCCGACAGCCGCGACGGCAGTGAACCCCGGGATCGGTTCCCGGGCGGCGCGAAGCGACTAGGAACCACCGGTCGCAACCGCCGGGACTCCGGTCGACTCCGCCTCCAGACCGGGGGGAGATCATTCGGACGCCACGCCGTCAGCGGCTGATAGACTCGGCCCCCGGTCCGCCCGACCGAGGCCTCTCCGAAGCCCAGCGATGACAGCCGATCCTTCGCCGTCTCCAGCTCCGCAGGAGCCGGAAGTCCTGTTCTGCAACGTCTGCAACCAGTCGGTCCCGGAGGCCGCGCTTCGCGACGGGCGGGCGATCCGGCTGCCGTCGGGCGTGGGACCTGCGTGTGTCGCCGGCAGCCAGTTGGCGGCGGCCGCTCAGGGGTCGGGGAGTCTTCCGTCTGGACTCGGGAAGGCCGCAGCACTGGGTTCGGTCGTCGTGGTTCTCGCCGGGCTCGTGTCGCTGGGCCTGTTCGTGTCCTGGCGTCTCGACGAGTCGGCGCGTGATCTCGATTCCAAGCTGGAGGGACTCGCCGGTCGTCTCACGCGCCAGGAGGAACGGCAACAGGCCTTGGAAGAGCGGCTTTCCGCGACCTTGGTCCGATCCGATCTGACCGCGTTCGGCCGCGACATGACGGGTCGCCTGGATGCCTCGAGCAGCGGCTTGGAGGATCTCTCGAAGGCACTCGATCGACATGGCGCGCGCTTCGACGGTCTGGAGAAGGGCCTCGGCGAGGTCCAGGCAGGTCAGGTGCAGCAGCAGGCACGGGCGGCGCTCGTCCAGGACGAGCTTCGGAACCTGGCGGGGGAGCTCGCCGAGATCCGAGCGATGCCCCGGGCCGCTCCCGTGCGATCCGCCCCCGGAGACGTGGATCCCGGCTCGCCGATCGTGGGCGGCGGCGACCCGATCGAGCCGATCGCCGACCCGAACGCCTTGCCCGGGCCGCTCGCCCATCAGGTGCGTCGACTCGCCGATGCGGATGCGGGAACCCGCTTCGAGGCCGTGGAGGAGCTGCTCTCTTCCGGTGACCCCAGGGTTCTCGACCCCGTCTTGCCGTTGTCGAGCGACGCCGATCCCTTCGTTCGTCGACTCGTCCTGGAGGGGATCTCCGAGTTCCGGGATCGCCGGGTCGTCGACACCCTGCTCGTCGCGCTGGCAGATCCCGAGGAGATCGTCCGATTCACCGCGCACGCGTCCCTCAAGCGCGTGACCAACCAGAACCTGCCGTTCGATCCGGATGCATCCGATTCGGAGCGCTCGGCGATGCAGCGTCGCTGGAAGAAGTGGTGGGACGAGAACCGCGACGCGTTCTGACCTGACGCTTCCGGGGTCCGCCAAACGACTTCGATCTTGCGACGTGCACAGGCCCGCCACCGGTCCCGCGGGTCGCGCTTGCTTCCGGATGCTCTCGCGGAAACCATGGGGGGCTTCCGCCCTCTGCGGGCGCCCACCGATGATTCGACCCAAGCGAACCAAGATCGTCGCAACCCTCGGCCCGGCTTCGCGGGATGAAGCGACCATCGACGAGTTGATCCAGTCAGGGGTCGACGTGTTCCGATTGAACGCGGCCCATGCTTCGCACGAGGTACTCCGTGAGGACGTGGCAAAGGTCCGGGCCGCTGCGGAACGCAACGAGGCCGCGATCGGGATCCTGGTAGATCTGCAGGGCCCGAAGATCCGTGTCGGTCCCTTCCACGAGGCGGACCCGATCTTCCTGCAGCGCGACGACCGCCTGATCATCAGCTGCGAAGAGGGTGTGGTCGGGGCGGCCGGGCAGAACGGAGAACCGGCGCGAATCGGATCGAAGTATCTCGGGCTCGCCAGCGACGTGAGGCCGCAGGAGCGCATCCTGCTCGACGACGGGATGATCGAACTCGAGGTCCGCTCGGTCGACGGAACCGAGATCGAGACCCAGGTGGTGCACGGCGGCCTCCTGAAGCAGCACAAGGGCATCAATCTGCCGGGGTCCGCAGTGTCGATGGCCAGCCTGACCGACAAGGACCTGGCCGACCTGAGCTGCGTCGCGGCGCTGCAGGTCGACTACATCGCGATCTCGTTCGTCCGCCGACCGGAGGATGTCGTCAGGCTCAAGGAACTCATCACCGCCGCTGGATCCGACGCGCGCACGATCGCCAAGATCGAACGGCCCGAGGCGGTCGCCAATCTGGCTTCGATCCTCGAGGTCGCGGATGGGCTGATGATCGCCCGCGGCGACATGGGGGTCGAACTCGGTCCCGAAGTCGTGCCGGGGGTCCAGAAGCGCATCATCCGCCTCGCGAATGCCGCTCGGAAGCCGGTGATCACGGCGACCCAGATGCTGGAGTCGATGATCACCAATCCGCGTCCGACCCGGGCGGAAGCTTCCGACGTCGCGAACGCGATCTACGACGGAACCTCCGCCGTGATGCTGTCCGCGGAGACTGCGTCCGGCAAGTTCCCGGTCCGCGCAGCCCGCATCATGGCCCGGATCATCCGCCGCACGGAGAGCGAGATGTTCGCCCAGGGTGAAGGTCCACGCGATACGGGACAGGGCGAGCGGGGCCAGTCGGTCACCTCCGCGACGGTGCGTGCCGCGGCCTACGCGGCCTACCTGACCCACGCCAAGTTGATCGCGGTGTTCACGGAGAGCGGTCGCACCGCGCAGCTGCTGGCGGGTGAGCGATCCGAGGCGCCTACCTACGCATTCACCCCGTACGACCGAACCGTGCAGCGGCTCGCTCTCGTGTGGGGGGTCACGGCTTTCAAGGTGAGCCAGACGGATTCGGTCCGGGACATGATGAACGAGGCCGAGGAAATGCTCCGGAACTTCGGTGTGGCGAGAGAGGGGGAGGTCTACGCAGTGGTCGTCGGCACGAGCCGACGGCCGGGTATCGCCAACATCCTGAAGCTGCACACCGTCGGGGACGAGGACGAACTCGCCGCGCGGGGTCATTGAGGCCTCGGATCGCTCGGAACTTCGGAGCGCCGGGCGACCGCGAGCCAGGTGGGCGCCGCCGGGCAGAGGTCCCGGTTGATTTCCCTCCGCGCGCCGCTATCCTGCTCGGCCCTTCGCCGGGATCCGCCCTCGCCTTCCGCAGGGCGCAGATTGCAGCGGTAGCCGCCAGAGAAGACCTGGGATGACGAAGACCACGTTCGCGACCGTCGAGGACCACCAGAGAGCTGCTCAGGAGTGGTTCGTCGTCGACGCCTCGAAGCACGTGCTCGGCCGCATGGCCGTGCGGATCGCCGAAGTGCTGATGGGCAAGGACAAGCCGCTCTACACCCCACACATCAGCGTGGGCGCCGGAGTCATCGTCATCAACGCCGAGAAGGTCGGTGTCACCGGCCAGAAGCGTGAGACCCGGGTCTACACGCGCTGGACCGGTCACGTCGGTGGGCAGCGGGAAGAGACTCTGGGGCAGCTGCTCGAGCACGACCCGGAGAAGCTCATCAAGAACACGGTGCGACGGATGCTGCCGAAGAACCGGATCGCCCGTGACATGCTGCGGCGGTTGAAGGTCTATCGCGACGCGAACCACCCGCACGTCGCGCAGCAGCCGAAGGAACTGCTCATAGAACGCTGATTGGCCTGCGCGTCGTCGGCTGGCCGGCCGGGACCGGCTGGTCGAGTCGACAGGTTGCCCCCTCACACCGAGCTGGACGATTCGAGAATCCGGTCGCCAAGAACCCAGGCTGCGGCTCACGCCGCGGTCCAGAGGTTCGACTGCGGCAAGAAGCCTCGACGAGTCCTACCCAAGGAACACAGATCGAATGGTTCTCGCGACGGATCCCTATGTCTGGGGCACGGGTCGACGGAAGACGTCGGTGGCCCGCGTCCGCATCAAGTCCGGCACTGGCAAGTTCCAGGTCAACGGTCGCCCGGTCGAGGAGTATTTCACGACCGACGAGACCCGGCTGGCGGTCCACCGAGCCCTCGACGTGACCGAGTCGCGCGAGAGCTACGACGTGTGGGTCAACGTCGATGGCGGCGGAGTGACCGGACAGGCGGGCGCCGTCTCCCTCGGTCTCTCGCGCGCCCTGAAGACCGACAATCAGAACTTCGAGCCGATGCTTCGCGAGCACGGCCTCCTTACCCGTGACTCGCGAATGATCGAGCGCAAGAAGTACGGGTTCCGCAAGGCACGTCGCTCGACGCAGTTCTCGAAGCGTTGATCGAGAAGCGTTGATCGAAGTTTCGGCCGGGGGCGATTCCGGTGTCGACCCAAGTGTCGTCCGAATGGGGCGCCTGTCGCTCGACTTGGTCGGCGTGGTGATCCGGCTGGCCTGGAACTCCCAGGCAAGGGGATCCGGCCGTCCCGGCTGCGGCGGTCGCACGAATCGCTCCCGTGCCGACCGAGAGATGCCCTGCGCCGCCGACCCGCGCGTGGCCAACTGGAGGCGCGTCTCGCTCCGACGCGCATCGGGTCCAACGTCGATCGGTACCGCGTTGGTGCCGGAATCCGGAGTGCTTCGAGGTTCGGACTCCGGCCTCCCGGTCCGGGAGGGGCTCGGGTTGACTGCCGCCGCGGACCGATGACCTCAGAGGCAGTCGGCCGCGCTGAGGAAGCTCCACGCACCTACTGGAGCCCGATAACCTGCGCGCGGTTCTCGAAGCACTACAGAAGGACGATCGATGAGTGAACGATGGTGGATCGTCGGAGCGCCCGGGTGGCTCCGAGAGGCTCTCGAGGCCGGGCCCGGGCTGACGTTCGAGGAGGGGCTGCCGAGTTCTCCTGGACCCGGAGACGTCGTCGTCCTCGGTCCCGAGTTGCTCGCAGGCGAGTTCGCCGACCGATCCACGGTGCATGCGCATTCCCTGTGTCGATCGATCAAGGCCGAACCGCGGACGCGCGTCTATCTGGTCGTGGATGCCCGGGACCCGTTCGCCGGGGAGATCGCTCGATTCTGTCTCGCGAACGGGGTGGTGCGGGTCGACTTCCAGGGCCGGTCGGTGATCGACGCGAGCGAGATGCTCGAGCGACCGGGAACCCGGTTGCCGAGATCCGCCACGGACGAGCTTCTCCAGCGGCTCGAAGACGAACTCCGGACCGACGAAGGGAAACAGGCCTCGGCCCTGCAACGGATCCTCGCCGGAGCCGACGAGCCCCGGTTCCTCGATCGCCTGACGGACCCGGAGACGGGTCTGTTCGACGGACCGTTCGCGAGCTTCAAACTCGACGAGGAGTTCAAGCGCGCCCGGCGCTTCCATCAGCCACTGTCGCTGATCCTGCTCGATATCGGGGTGGAGAAGCTCCCAGAGGCGGACCCCGCCCGGCGAACGTTGCTCGCGGAGGTAGCTTCGATCTTCCTGACGGAGTGCCGCGACATCGACGTTCTCGGTCGGTTCACCGAGACGGTGTTCTTGTTCCTCCTGCCGGGCACGGGTGCCGCGGGCGCTCGGGTGCTCGCGGAGCGGATGATGGCCACCATGGGCGAGCGGGAGTTCTCCGGCGGCTGCATGGTTGAGCCCGCCCTGGCGGTCGTCACGGTGCCAGATCCGGGCATCTCGGATCGTTCCGCGCTCCTGGCGCGAGCGGAAGCGTGCCTTCGAATTGCGAGGGACGCTTCCCAGCCCCGCATCGTCAGCGACCAGGATCGGTAGTCTCGACGCTTTCGCCTGGATCGAGAGCCTGGCTGCGGTAGCTCCGCGGTCACGGCCGAGGCCGGTGGCCACCTGTGACTCACCGCCGCCGTGCGGGGGACCGGTCTTCCGGTGGAGCGACTTCGTAGGGGGGTGGTCCGCGAGCGGGCAGCCTGGGAATAGTCTGGGGGACATCCGATGTAGCCGGCCTTGGCGACCGGCCATTGCGGTCGACGCTGCGAGGCAACCCAGATGTTCGACCGATTCGTGAGACTGGCCCAGGCCCGCCGCCTGCATGCGGAGCGGCGCCACGACGAGGCCCTTCGCAAGCTCCGGGACCCCGTGGTGCGAGACCACCGCCGCGCCGAGGAACTCCGGAGCAGGGTTCTCGATGCGATCCTCGAGCGGGCCCAGCGTAGGAAAGACGCCGGCGTCCTCGACGCAGCCCTGACCGATGTCCGTCGGGTGCTCACCGAGAGCCCCGGCCATCCCGTGGCCGAGGGCTTGCTACAGGACCTGGAGGTCGCACTGGCGGACGGGACGAGTCGTCGCGACCAGGGACGGGAGCTTCTGGCGAAGGGTCGTGATGCGGCCTTGGAAGGCGACCTCGGCGCAGCAGAGGCCATGCTTGCCACCGCGAGTCGGCTCTCGCTCGGTGCGAGCGACCTGCTGCGACTCTCGAGCTTGATCTCCGAGCGACGTGAACTCGCGGCCACGCGGCTCGGCGAAGCTCGTGCGGCCTTGGCAGCAGGGGATCACGAAGGTGCCGCGTCCAAGTTGGCGGACGCGCGTGGTCTGGATCACCGCGCGGCGGCGGACATCGAACTACCGGTGCAGATCGCCGAACAGCTCGGTAGGAAGGCCGCTGGGATGCTCGACGCAGGCCAGACCGAGTCGGGGCTGGAGTTCGTGGCGCGCTTGCGTCGGGTGGTGCCGGAGATCGACGGTGTGGCCGCGCTCCGCAAGGCACTCGCACGAGTCCGGAAGGACCAATCGAGCCGGCTGCGAACCTTGCTGGAGAAGGGCGAGCTGGAGCACGCGTTGGACCTTTGGAGGTCCTTGCCCGAACGAGACCCTGCGGCGACTGCCCTGGCACCTCTGTCGGAGGCCTTCGAAGAACTGCAGCGAGGACTCGAGCTCGAGCGGGGGGGCGAGTTCTCCGAAGCGGCCGCCCACCTCGAGCGGGCCGCCAGAGACCTCGATGTGGTCGCTCTCGAGCGCCGGGCTGCGGGATTGCGCTCGCTGGTCGACGACATCGATATGGGGCTGCAGCGCGCTCGTCGACTCGCCGCGGAGGAGGGGCGTCTCGTCGACGCTCGCAATCAGGTGCTGGAGATTCTCGAACGCCACCCCGGGCACCTCACGGCACGTCGGGAGCTGGCAAGGCTGGAGCAAGGGGTCCAGGACCGGGAGGCGCGGATCTCGGAGGCGCGGGCCCTGGCACGCGAAGGGGCGCTCGACGAGGCGATCGCCCGGGTGCTGTCCCTTGCGGTTCCGGGCGCCGAGGGAGAGGAAGCTCGGGTTCTGCTCCGAGATCTCCAACGCAGAGCAGAGGTCACCCGCCAGGGGGTGGCCCAGGTTCTTCGCTCGATGCACGGCCGCGAGTCCGCGTCGCGGGAGGGCCTCGCGCACTGCATCCGCCGCCTGGAGCTGTTGGAGCGCGAGCACCGCGACCACCAGGAGCTCGGCGACCTGCTGGAGGCGGCCAGGGTGGAGCTGCAGGGGGTCGACCTGCTCGATTCGGCCCGGGACGCGCTGCAGGGCGATCGGTACGACGAGTTCGCCGACCGACTCGGCGCAGTGGAGGGTCTCGCGCCCCGGCTGCTCCGCACGGACCGACTCGAGGCCAGGACGCTGGACCTCCTGGAGATCGCTCTCGATCGAGCCGAGGCCGCGATGCGATCCGGTCGGGTGGCTCGGGCCGAGCGTCTGCTCGGCGCCTGTTCCGCGCTGGCGACGGGTGGCTCGCCGCTCGGCGGGCGACGGACAGCGCTGGAGGCCGAATTGGCCGGGCGTCGGGGTCGCAGCGCAGCAGCCGCCCGCGAGGGTCTCGCGGCACTCGCGGATCGGGACATCGAGCGGGCCGAGGCGGCGCTCACCGAAGCGCGGGAGTCCGCAGCAGATCTGACCGATGTGCGGCGACTCGAGCGCGCCGTGGAGGACCTTCGCCGGCGCGAAGGGACTCTCGAGGAGATCGACGAGATGGTCCGTTCGGATGATGCTGCCGGCGCCGCAGCTCGCCTGGCTGCGATGGGCCCGACCTCGCCGATGCTGCGAACCCGTATCTTCGACCTCAAGCGGGACCTCGTGCGAGCCCAGGGAATCGGCGACATGTTCCTGCTGCGTGTGGACGAGGGCGGTGAGTTCCTGGTGATCCGGTCCGAGTCGCCGACGATCGGCAACCTCCGCGACGGGAGCGCCGACCTACCGATGCTCGCCAGCCTGGCGGGGATCCACGCGCGGCTTCGACGCACGATGTCGTTCCATGGCGGCCAGACGGACCGGGTCGTCGCAGAGCGAGGAGTGGTCAGGATTCGTGGCCGGGAGATCGCGGAGGCGGAGTTGTCGGACGGTTGCCGCTTCCATCTCGGCGAGCACGTCGAACTCGAGTATCGGCTTCCCAGTCGTCGCTCGCTCTCGGCGATGCTCCGCATCCACGGCGCGTTCCAGATTGCCGGGACCCAGCGGATCCTGTGGATGAAGGACCGTGGGCGTGACGGCCGCATCCTGATCGGACCGGGCAAGGACGTGCACGTTCCCGTCGGATCCGCCGAGGGCGAGGTGGAGCTCTACGCCGACCGGGATGGCCGGCTCCGGGTTCGGGTGCCCGGGGAGGGGCGACTGGATGGCGTCGCGTTCCGTGAGGAGCATCCGGTCCAGGCCGGCTCCGTCGTCCAGGCCGCCGGGCTGGGGTTCACCCTGCTCGGTTGGTCCGCCTGACCGCCTGGAGTTCCGGCCGAGGCGGAGGCAGATTCGAGATGGACCCGACGGATCCGGAATATGTCGCCGGCCCGCCGCACCCCGGGTCGGCCGAGCGACGAGGTCCCGGTCCCCACGAGGTCTCCTGACATGTTCACAGCAGCAGCCATCGCCCTGGTCCTCGCCGCTCCCTGCCTTCCGCAGGACCCGCCGACCTGGATCGAGATGTCGTCCGGGCGGGTCGCGACGAGTGCCGAAACGGTGGTGCACGGTCGGGTGGAACTCCGTCCGGTCGAAGCCGATGCGGCGGCCGAGGAGCAGGTATTGCAGGAATTCCGCTGGGATCTCGAGCGGGCCGCGCGCGAGCACAGTGACCTCCACGGGCCGGCTTGGCTGCCCTCTCCGCTGGTAGAACGCCGAATCGACGGCTGGCTGCGCGGGCTCTCCGTGGAGCGTACCGTGGAGGTGGTCGATCGTTTTCGACAGCGCCACGACCACGGCGACTACGAGAGCTTCCAGACGCATCTGCTGGTGCGTCCGGATCCAGAGCGTCGCGCCGCCGCGCTGGCCAACCTGGACCGATCCCTCTCGACGACCGTCCGTCGACTCGGATGGTGGGCCGGCGGGTCGCTCGGACTCTGGGGCCTGCTCGCCTTCGCATGGATGTGGTTCGACCGCCTCACCAGGGGCTACATGACGGGGCGGCTCGGCAGCCTCTGTGTTGGAATGGGCGTGGCGGTGCCCGGTATCGCATGGCTGTTTCTCTGACGCCGGCCCAGCCCCCGACCTGCCCGACAGACCCCGCGACCAGGTGGCCACGGATCGCCTCCACACACCGCCCCTCGACAGGACCCCATACGATGGAACAGCCAGCACCCGCCCCCCTGAACGAGCCAACGGGTGACGCCATCAACTGGGAGGCGTTCTACCGCAACTACCGGAAGCCGGGTTACGTCGCCGGATTCGAGATCGTCAACAAGCTCGGCGGCGGCGTGTTCGGGATGGTCTTCAAGGCCCGGAAGGAGTCGATCGGCAAGGACTACGCGATCAAGTTCCTGAAGGTCGACGACGAGGCCGTGCGCGACGCGGTGATCCGCGAGCTGGACTCCGTGCGCTTCTTCGCCCAGGTCGACCACCCGAACCTGGTGTCGATCGAGGACAAGGGCGAGATCGACGGGATCCCGTTCATCGTAATGAGCTACGCGGGTGAGGAGACCCTGCGTCGCCGGCTCGACGGCGGCGCTCTGCCGCGCGACGAAGCCCTGAAGATCTTCATCCAGGCAGCTCGTGGTGTGCAGGCCCTGCACGAACACAGCCTGGTGCACTTCGATCTCAAGCCGGCGAACATCTTCCTCAAGGGTGACATCGCGCGGGTCGGCGATTACGGGCTCTCGAAGCTCGTCACCGAGTCCCGCAACTCCCTGTCGTTCGGCCGCGGCACGCCCTACTACATGGCGCCTGAGATGTTGAAGCGGCGCGGGGACGTGCGGAGCGACATCTATTCGCTCGGCGTGATCCTGTTCGAGTCGCTCACCGGGCAGGTTCCGTTCCGCGGCGATTCGGAGTGGGAGGTGCTGCGCAAGCACGAGGCCGAACCGCTGACGGTCCCTCCCACGATCCAGGGGGCGGAGCGCGAGGTCATCACGCGCTGTCTCGCCAAGGACCCCGAGGCACGCTTCCAATCGGTGCGCGAGATCCTGCACCTCCTGCAGGCTCCCGCGTCGCTCGGCGAGAGCCTGGTCTTCCCGCCACCCGCCCGGCCGCCGATTTCGTCGATGCCGCCGCCCGCCCCGTCGACGCCGGCGTCCCCGCCACCGATCCCGGCGCGGTCAGCCTCCGACGACCGGACAGCTGCTGCGGCGCCGGGTTCCGTCGGGGAGCCCTCAGGCAGAAGGCCCCAGGACACGGAGACGGGGCCGGCCGGTGGGGCGCCGACGCGCGGCCGTGTGGACCAGCGACCCCGTGGTCCGGTGGGCCATGTCGTGCACGCGGTGTTCAGGGTGTTCGAGTGGGCGATCCTGGCGGTGCTCGTGCCGATCCGAGCGATCAGCGTGGCCCTAGGCCGTCTGGTCGTGTTCTTGCTGCGGCTGCCCTTCCGTGCCCTCGCGCTGCTGTTCGCGCTGGCCGGCTACCTCATCGTCGCGTTACTGGTGTTGATGGTCATCGGCGGATCGCTTTCACTGCTGGTGCCGTGACCGCGGCTCCATCCATGGACAACCCGCAAGCGACGCCGACCATCGACGCCCTGCAGGCGATGAACGAGCAGGCCTGGACCGACCTCCAGGACCTGTACTTCCGACGCATCTACTTCTATGTGCGTCGCTACGTCGGCAGTCACCAGACGTCGGAAGACCTGACGCAGGACGTGTTCCTCGGGGCGGTTCGTGGCATCGAGCGATTCGACCGTGAATACACCCTCGACCAATTCCTGTTCGGCATCGCGCGGAACCGCGTGATCGACCACTTCCGGAAGCACAAGCTCCCCCTCATCCCGGCGAAGGGTGATCGGGATGCGGAGCGGAGTGCGATCTGGCTCGAGAACATGGCCAACGAAGACTCTCCGGAGCCGGGCCATCGGGCAGTTACGAGCGAGGACTCGAAGCGCCAGCGGGAGGTGCTCGGACGGATCCTCAGGGAGTTCGTCGGCACGCTATGGGAGGCCGGGGAGTTCAAGAAGTTGATGGTGCTCGAGTACCTCTTCGTGCTGGGCGGACGCAACAAGGACGCGGCGGCCCGGTTCGGTATCGCCGACGAGAAGTCGATCGCCGGCATCAAGTTCCGGGCGATCGACAAGCTCCGCGGCATGGCACGGCAGAGTGATCCGAACCACTCCCTGTTCCTGGGACTGTGGAAGCCCGGGGCGAGATGACCCAGGTATGGCGATGAACGAAGGCACTGGCTGGGCGGGAACGGGCGCCGACGACGATGGCTCCGACGAGGATCGTGCGCTCGCCTTCACCGTCTCGACGGTGTGGCGGGAGCAGCGGGTCTCCTGTCCGCATCTGGACATCCTGCGCGCTTGGCGTGACGGAGCGTTGGCCGCCGAAGCGGCCGAGTTCGTGGCGTTCCACGTCCAGGAGGCCGGCTGCCCATACTGCAGTGCGTCGCTGGACGAACTCACGGCTCGCGACGACGATGCCCGAGAGGCTCCGATGCAGGACCTTCGCGATCGGATCCTGCGATCGACGGTCGGCGCCCTACGTTCCCAGCGCAAGTAGGCGCCCGCGCGGCCGCCCCGTGTGCCGGCGAATCGGCGGGAACCGGCATTCCGATGGGGGAGAGTTGCTCGCGAGTCGGCCGTTCGAAGTCGGGAGCGGGTCCGATCGACTCCGGCCGGAACTCCCGTTGCGGCGGCGAGGAGGGCGTGAACTTGGCGAAGGGCCGGCGGGCCGAACTTTCTCTCCGAGGATCGCGAGTACTCCCCGACCCGCGCGCAAGCGGACCCCGTGAGGTCGCTCAAGCGACACGAGAATCCAACCACGGAGGAAACCGCGATGTTCAAGCTGATCAAGTGGACTGCGATCGGAGTCGTCTCTCTGGTCGCTACCGGGTATCTGGTCTTCGGCACCGAGGCGGGCAGTTACCTGCATGCCGCGACCAACGAGATCCGCGAGGGGATCAAGGACCAGATCCCGATCGAGTTCCAGATCAAGCGGGCCGAGGCCTGCATCCAGGAGATCGAGCCGCAGCTCGACAAGGCCCGCCGCGAGGTCGCGCAGGCCGAGGTCGACCTGGAGCGTCTCGAGGGCGACGTGACCCGACTCGAGGGGGACGTCGAGCGTGGTGAGCGCAAGCTGCGCCACGTCAGCGCGGCCCTGTCGGGCGACGGCGCGAGCTACCAGTTGGCCGGCTTCGAGCGCAACCGGGTCGAGTTCGACCTGGAGCGCACCTTCGAGGCCCACAAGAACAACGTCGCGCTGCTGAAGGGCAAGCGCGCCCTGATCGACCGCCAGCAGCGCGCCGTCGAGGCGCACCGGGCACATCTCGATGGCATCCGCACCGAGAAGGCCCGGCTGGAGGACATGGTCGTGGCGCTCAAGACCCAGAAGCGTCAGCTGGACGCGTTGGCTGCGACCAGCCGCACGATCGATCTGGACGACACCCCGCTGAGCCGGGCCCGCGCCCTGCTGGAGGAGGTCGAGAACCAGCTCAACGTCTCGCAGAAGATGATCGAAGACGAGATCTTCGTCCGCACCGAGAACGAGGCCGCGCCGCGCCGCGACATCGCGAACGAGGTCCAGGCCTGGCTCGAGGGCGGAGATCCGGAGGTCGAGCTCGAGACGATCGAGATCCGCTGAACCGGCGGGTTCCGAGAACCTCGCGAGAGCACCTCACCCTGTGCTCTCGAGCACGGCCCAGCGGGGCGGCGCGGACTCGATCCGCGTCGCCCCGCGGTCGTTCAGGCGCTCGCCGCGAAGTCCAGTGACTCGGCTCGACACCGGCGCACCCGGCCCGCGCAGCGTGCCGCAGAGACCTGAACCGAGTCCGTGAACTCGATCCGGCTACGGACTCAGTCCTCCTGATCGAGCAGCACCAAGCCGTCGACCTTCCACTCCACGGCGACGCCAGCGGCGCGGATCTGGTCGAGCCGCAGATCGGGCGCAGCGGAGGTGGTCAGGTGCAGACCAACCGTGGTCTCCAGGTCATCCCCGCCGAGCAACACGTAGCGACGCAGATCCTCGGGACTGTCGAGCCAGCCACCGGCGTCGCGTGCCTCGCCGTCTTCGCCGTCCGGCAACCACGCCAGTTGCCAGTAGGCCTGCCGGACGAGGCGCAGCTCGATCCGCCGGCCGCGGATCGCCAGGACCGCGCTGCGACTGCCGTCCTCGCCGGTTTCCATGCTCTCGACTTCCGCGTAGCCGAGCATGTGCAGGCCGGGCGTCTGCTTCTTCAGTTCGTCCAGCACCAGGTAGGTCTCGGTGGTGCCCCGGATCCCCAGCTCGCGGCGATACCGCTGCGAGAAGCACCGGAAGATCGCGACGTGGTCATCGCGCCGGAAGGCCTCCCTGAGCGTCGCGATGGTCCGCTCGGGGGTCGTGAAGGTCTCGGAGACCCACTCGGAGTCCTCCGGTCCGCACAAGTAGCGCGACAGGTCGCAGCAGCCGGAGGCGGTCGCGAGGAGGAGGACCAGCGGACTGGCGAGCCGTACGGCACGAGGCTGGATCCGGCGTGGAGAACGGTTCACGAGGACCTTGGGACCGGGGTTCCGGAACGCTCCGGGGACGAAATCCGGGCCCGCGGGAGGCTATCCGGCCCGCGCACGTTGCACAAACCGCCAATCCGGGTACGAATCCCTGCCGCGCCTCCGTCGCCGGGGGTCCGCCGCCAACGCCGAGTCGTGTCATGAACATCGCCGTCGCTCGCCGCCACTTCGCAGCCCTCCTCGCCATCGCCGGCATCGCCGGCGTCCTTCCGACCCACGCCTGCGGTCAGGCTCCCGAACCCGGTGAGGGCGAGTCGTCGTCATCCTGGTTCGAGTCCAGCAGCATCGACCTTGGACGCTATCTCGAAGGTGAGGTCGCCAAGGGCGAGTTCTCCTTCAAGAACCCCGACGACAAGCCCTTCAACATCCTGGGACTGCAGCCGAGCTGCACCTGCTCGCAGGTCGCCGTCCGGATCGGCGACAAGTTCTATCAGGTGACGAACGATCCACACCCCAACACGATGTATCTCGTCGACGAGCGAGAGCCGGAGAAGGGGCAGGATGCGCGGGATCTACGCCAGGAGGTCGAGGCCATTCCGGTTGGTCCGGGGACGGAGGGCAAGATCGAGATGCAGATGGATCTGCGCGGAGTGAACGGCTCGAAGGAGGCCTCGATCACCCTGCGCACCGACGACCCGGAGAACCCCGCCATCCAGCTCAAGGCGCGGGCGATGGCGTCCCAGTTCTTCCGCCTCGTTCCGCCCGAGGTGAACCTGAACAAGATGAACTGGCAGGAGCAGCGCGAGTTCTCGGTGCAGATCACGTCGCCCATCCAGGAGGACTTCGAGATCACCGGGCACGCCGATCTGCCGGAAAAGATGGAGATCGAGTACACCAAGGAGATGCGCGATGGCCGGGCGACCTGGACCGTGCGCGGCACCTACGGGCCGAACGTCGATCCGAAGGCCGGTGGAGGGATCGTCCAACTGGAGACCAACGTCGAGGGGCGCCGCGTCCCGCTGCGCGTGATGGCTTGGGTGGAGGGCCCGCTCGAGGTCCGTCCTTCGACGTTCGTGACCTTCGGTCGGATCAAGCGCGGTACCGAGGTGTCCCGCGTCATCGAGTTCGAGCCGACCGACGACTACGACCTGCAGATCGAGTCCGTCGAGTTCAAGAACCTCTCGATCGACGAAGGGCTGGTCACCGCTGAGGTCACCAAGGATGGCAAGGTCTGCAAGCTCGAGATCAAGATCTCGAAGGACGTGCCGCGCCGCCTCGTCCGCGGCGACATCACGGTGAAGCTCAACCATCCCGCTGCCGCCGAGCAGGAACTGCAATTCAACGGGTTCGTGCGTTGAGCGGTGGGTCGCTCGAGGCACTCCTGGTCGAAGACGGCCTGCTCGACGCCGAGGCCGTCGAGAAGGCCCGGGCGCTCGCGAAGAGCCGCGGGCTGCCGTTCGAGAAGGCGGTCTTGACCCTGGGACTGGTCCCGGAGGGCGAGGTCTACAAGCGGCTCGCCAAGATCCACGGCCTGCCCTTCGTCGACCCGACCAAGGCTCCCCTCGGTCCGGAGATCATCGGCCGGATCCCGGCGGACCAGATCGAGCAGCAGCGCGCACTGCCGGTGCTCGAGAAGAACGGCGCGCTGTACGTGGCGATCGACGACCCGATGAAGTCGTTCGTCGCCGACGACTTCGCGTTCTTCGCCGGCTGCACGGTGCGCTGCGCGCTGGCGCCGCCGAGCGCCCTCAAGGAGGCGATCAAGCGTGCCCTGGGCGGCGGCGGCTCGGGCAGCGGCAGCGGTCGCAAGGGCGCAGCCGCGGGCGGAGCGGGGGACAGCAAGGACCCCGATGCGCCGATCATCCGCCTGGTCGAGCAGACGATCGCGGCAGCGGTGGAGGAGCGCGCCAGCGACATCCACATCGAGCCCTACGAGCACCGTGTCCGGGTCCGGTTCCGGATCGACGGCGTGCTGCGGGATCAGCAGGATCTGGACGGTGCGCTCCAGGGGCCGCTGACCTCGCGGCTCAAGATCCTGGCGTCGATGGACATCGCCGAACGGCGGAAGCCGCAGGACGGCCGCATCGACTTCCGGGTCGCCGGGCGACCGATCGACATCCGGACCTCGGTCCTACCCACCAACCACGGTGAGACCGTGGTGATGCGCCTCCTGGACAAGGATCAGGGCTTGAAGAGCCTCGAAGACCTCGGCTTCCAGGGGGAGGACCGCGACCGCTTCGAGAACACCATCAAGCGGCCCAACGGCATCGTCCTGGTCACCGGTCCGACCGGCTCGGGCAAGACCACCACCCTCTACGCGGCACTTCGCCAGCTCAACCGCCCCGACGTCAAGATCATCACCGCCGAGGACCCGGTCGAGTTCAACATCGCCGGTATCAACCAGTGTCAGGTGCGCTCCGGCATCGGGCTGGACTTCGCACGCATCCTCCGCGCCATGCTCCGCCAGGCCCCGAACGTGATCCTGGTGGGTGAGATCCGCGACAAGGAGACCGCCGAGATCGCCGTGCAGGCGGCGTTGACCGGACACCTGGTGTTCTCGACCCTGCACACCAACGACGCGCCCGCCGCGATCACCCGTCTGGTCGACATGGGGGTGAAACCGTTCCTGGTGTCCGCTGCGGTCCAGGCGGTGATGGCCCAGCGGCTGGTCCGGGTGCTCTGTCGGCACTGCAAGGAGCAGTACGTCCCGGAGGACTCCGAACTGCGCATGCTCGGCCTCGATCCGGGCTCGGTCGCGCATCTGCATCGCCCGAACGGCTGTGACGAGTGCGAAGGGACCGGCTACCGGGGCCGGCTCGGCATCTTCGAGATGATGGTCCTGGACGGAACGATGCGGGAGATGATCTTCCGCGGCGAGCCCACCGTGCGGCTGCGCGAGTACGCGCGGACCGGCGCCGGCATGCGGACCCTCAACGAGGATGGCGTGCGCAAGGTGGTGGCCGGCGTGACCTCGGTGGAAGAGCTGTTCCGGGTCACCGCGGTCGGCTGACCCGCTTCCCGGCCCACCCCGGCGCCGCGCACCAACTCGCCCGGCTCTCTGCTCGCTTCCGCCGTGCCCCTGCGTACCCTGTGCGCCGGTCGTGCCCCGACCGAATCGCGCCGCCGAGCTGGCATCGTTCCCCGGCGCCCCGTTGCCATGACCGACATCCACAAGTTGATGGACGCCTGCTTCGAGCAGCGCGGATCCGATCTCCACGTCTCCGTCGGCCGGCGCCCGGTGCTGCGGCGCAGCGGGCGGCTGGTCGAGATCGAGGGGACCGAGGTGCTACGACCGGAGGACCTGGACCGGATGGTTCAAGACCTCACTCCCGAGCGCAACCGTCGTGAGCTCGAGGAGGTCGGCAGCACCGACTACGCGGTCGACCACGCCGGCAAGTGCCGGTTCCGCGTCAGTGCCTTCGTGCAGAAGGGGGTCCGCGGCCTGGTCATGCGCATCATTCCGCAGAACCTGCTGTCGTTCGAACAGATCGGTCTGCCGGATTCAGTGCGCAAGCTGCTCGACCTGCACCGCGGGCTGATCCTGGTCACCGGTCCGACCGGCTCCGGCAAGACCACCACGCTCGCGACGATGATCGACTGGATCAACCGCAACCGCGACGTGCACATCATCACGGTCGAGGACCCGATCGAATTCGTCCACAACCACCAGCAGAGCCAGGTGACCCAGCGCGAGGTCGGCACCGACACCCCGACGTTCGCGGAAGCCCTGCGTCGCTCGTTGCGCCAGGACCCCGACGTGATCCTGCTGGGCGAGATGCGCGACCTCGAGACCACGTCCGCGGCGATCAGCGCCGCGGAGACCGGTCACCTGGTGTTCGGCACGCTGCACACCACGGGCGCGGCCCGGACCGTCGATCGCATCATCGACCAATACCCGACCGAGCAGCAGGAGCAGATCCGGGCCCAGCTCGCAGTGGCGCTGGTCGCGGTGGTCTCGCAGATCCTGATCCCTTCGCCGGACGGCTCGAGCCGCGTGGCCGCCTTCGAGGTGATGCTCTGCAACGCGGCGATCGAGAACCACATCCGCAAGACCGAGACCTTCAAGATCCCCTCCGTCATCCAGACCAGCCGTCGCCAAGGCATGATGCTGCTCGACGATTCCCTGCTGGATCTCTATCGCTCTGGGCGGATCGACAAGGCCGCCGCGCTGGAACGTGCCTTCGACCGCGCCACCATGGAACAGAAGCTGGGAGGCGCCTGAGATCTTGGCGGCGCGACGACTACTGGGCCAGGTCCTGAAGGACCTCGGCATCTGCCACGAAGGCCAGATCCAGGAAGCGCTGATGCAACAGCGCGAGTCCGGCGGCCGGATCGGCGAGGTCCTGGTCGACCTCGGTCACCTGCAGGCATCCGAGCTGGCGCGCGGACTCGCCGAGCAGGCCGGACTGGGCTACGAGGACCTGAACACTACGAAGCCCGAGCGTGCAGCGCTGGAGAAGGTCGACGCCGGCACCGCGAAGGCCTTCGGCGTGCTGCCGCTGCGGATCGAGGCCGGCGTGCTGTCCGTCGCGCTCTCCGACCCGTTGAACGTCTCGGTGCTCGCCGACCTCGGTTTCACGACGGGGCTCGAGGTGAAGGGAGTCGTCGCCGACGAGCAGCTCCTGAAGCAGGGCCTCGACGAGCACTATCGCGACGACCGCCCCGGCAAGGATCAGCTCGCGCAGCTGGTCGCCGAGTTGCAGCAGGCTGGGTCGAAGTTCGACCTCGAGGACCAGTCGGCGATGGCCAGCGCCGCGCCGGTGGTCAAGCTGCTGAACTACGTGCTCTACCAGGCGATCCGCGACAAGGCCTCAGACATCCACCTCGAGCCGTTCGAGGACGAGTTCAAGATCCGCTACCGGGTCGACGGCGTGCTCTACGAGCTGGAGGCGCCGCCGCCGCACCTGGCGGTCGCGCTGATCTCGCGCGTCAAGGTCATGTCCGACCTCGACATCGCCGAGACCCGGATGCCGCAGGACGGGCGGATCGAGCTCACCGTGGGCGGCAAGCCGGTTGACCTGCGCGTGTCCACGCTGCCGACGATGTTCGGCGAGTCCTGCGTGATGCGTGTCCTCGACCGCTCGGTAGTCTCGCTGGACGTCGACAATCTGGGCTTCGGCCGCGACGACCGGGAGCAGCTTCGCGAGCTGCTGAAGCTGGCGCACGGCATCGTCCTGGTCACCGGCCCGACCGGCTCGGGCAAGACCACGACCCTCTACGGCCTGCTGAACGAGTCGAACCGGGAGGAGGTCAAGATCATCACCGTGGAGGACCCGGTCGAGTACGATCTCGAGGGGATCGTCCAGGTCCCGGTGAACGAAGAGATCGGGGTGAGCTACGCCCGCGTGCTGCGCACCATCCTCCGTCAGGACCCCGATGTGATCCTCGTAGGCGAGATCCGCGACAAGGAGACCGCTCAGACCGCGATCGAGGCCAGCCTCACCGGCCACCTCGTGTTCTCGACCCTGCACACCAACGACGCACCGAGTGCCGTCGCGCGGCTCGTCGACATCGGCGTCGAGCCGTTCCTGATCACCGCGACCCTGCAGGCGGTGGTGGCTCAACGGCTGGTCAGGAAGATCTGCTCCGACTGCCACGTGGAGTACGAACCCAGCGACGACGTGCTCCGCGAACTCGGGCTCACCCGCAGCGACGTCGGCGGCCGTTCCTTCGCCCGTGGCAAGGGCTGCGAGCACTGCAACTTCACCGGCTACCGCGGCCGGATGGCACTCGGCGAGATCCTGGTCCTCGACGAACGCTTGCGTTCGGCGATCCTCGACAACGCGAGCACCGGGGAGCTGAACGCCCTGGCCCGCGAATCGGGAATGCGCACCCTGCGGACCAACGGACTGCGCGCCATCCTCGACGGCGCGACGACGGTGGAGGAAGTCCTCCGCGAGACCATCCACGAGGCGGTGTGAACCTTGGCCCGCGCCGGAAAGACCACCAAGCGCCGCTACTGGCTGTTCAAGTCCGAACCCGACGTCTACGGCATCGACCGGTTCGTAGCCGAGGGCCGCACGTTCTGGGACGGGATCCGCAACTACCAGGCGCGGAACCTGCTCCGTGACGACGTGCAGGTCGGCGACGGAGTGCTGTTCTACCACTCCAACGCCAAGCCACTGGCAGTGGTGGGGGTCGCCAAGGTGGTGCGCGCCGGCTACCCGGACCACACCGCCTGGGAGTCGGACTCGAAGTACCACGATCCGAAGAGCGACCCGGACGACCCGACGTGGTTCATGGTCGACATCGAGTGCGTCGAGCGGTTCGAACGGCCGGTCACGCGCGAAGAGCTGATGGGAGAGTCGGACCTCAGCGAGATGATGCTGCTGCAGCGGGGCTCACGCCTCTCGATACAGCCGGTGACCGCGAAGGAGTGGCGAAGGGTCCTGAAGCTGGGCGGCAGCAGCGCTAGCTGGTAATCCCACGCGGGCTCAGCCAGACGGCGAGCCGCCGGCCTGCGCCTTCGCCAGGCTGTCACGGACCAACCAGACCGTGACCACCGAGGTGAGGACACCAGCGGTCACGAGGCCCCAGACGATGCCCAGAGCCGTCGAGATCCCGAGCCGGGGCGCCGCCCACGAGCCGAGGAGAATCGCCGGAGCCGACAGGACCAGGAAGCGCAACAGCGTGATCCGCACCCCCCGGCGCGGCTGGTGGACCGCTTCGAACACCGGGCGAAGCAGCAGGAACGGCAGCATGGCCAACGCCGCGAGTGGCAGCGTCCGGAGCAGGCCCTGCGCCGCGGTCGAGCCGAGGGCCTCGCTCTCGGCATCCGAGACGAAGAAGCTGCCGACCGAATCGGGAAACAGGACGCCGGCAGGGATGGTGAAGATCAGCCCGCAGCCCGCGGCGAGCAGGGCGACCTGCCGGAGATCCCGGCCGATCTGGCCGAAGTCGCCCTCGGCCGCGGTGCGCGCGACATACGGGAGCACCGCGACACTGGTCGCGACGGTCGGCATCAGGGCGAGCTGCAGCAGGCTCTGGAACACCGCGAAGCCGGCCACCGCCTCGGTGGAATCGGGGGCCTCGCGCAGCAACACGTTGACCAAGCCGAGTTCGCCGGCGGTGAGCACGTAGCTCAAGGTCGCCGGAAGGCCGAGGGCCAGGATCAAGCGCCACTCGCCGCCCGAGACCACCGGCGCGGCGGTCGCGCGGCGGACCCCGCCGGCCTGCCAATCCGGCTGCGCCTCCCGTGCTCGCTCCAGTGCCCCGGCGCGCGCCGACGCGTAGGCCAACGCGACGAGGCGCGACAACACCGTCGCGATCGCGATGCCGAACAGCCCCCAGCCGAAGACGAACACGAACAGCGAGTTCAGGCACAGGTTGGCGGCCGTCGCGAACATCCCGGCGAGCATCGTGGTCCGGGTGTCGTGGTGCGCCTTGACGATCGAGTCGGGCAGGATCGACCAGTAGCCGGTCAGCGGCATGCCGACCAGCATCGTGGTTCCATAGACCCGGAACGCCGCCGTGAGGTCGTCCTCGTAGCCGAACGACGGCGCCGCGAACCACACGGCCACGCCCAGCAGCATCATCGCCGGCACCACCCCCAGCAGAGCCTTGCGCATCGTGGCGCAGAGGGACCGCACCCGCCCGGCGTCGCGCTGGCCGAAGGCGCGCCCCAGCGCCGCGGTGAGTCCGGCGGACAGCCCGACCCACGTGGCGATGAACACCTGCTGGAAGGGAAAGTACAGCCCGATCGCCGCCACTGCGGCCGGATCGCCGAGGGCCCTGGCGTAGACCAGATCGACCATCCCGAAGGCGAACCGCAGCGTGAACGACGCCACCATCGGCAGCGCCAGGGCCAGCAGGGTCTTGCGCGCTCCGTCGGTTGCCGCCATCGAGGGCGCGCAGGATACCGACGGCCTCGCGCGTGCGATACCATGCTCCGATGGCGTGGCCAGGAGTGTGGAGTCTGGAGTCCGAGTGCGGGACCCAGACCGAAGAGCAGACCGATGTGCAGACCGAGGTCCGCACCGCGAAGCCGTGGAATGTGATCGTCCACGACGATCCGATCACGCCGATGCCCTATGTCACCAAGGTGTTCATGGAGCTGTTCGGCTACGGAGCATCCAAGGCCGAGACCCTGATGCTCGAGGTGCACCGCACCGGCCGCGCGGTGGTATGGACCGGCGCTCGCGAGCAGGCCGAGCTGTACGTGCAGCAGCTCCAGTCCCGCCACCTCCTGGCCAGCCTCGAGCAGGTCGACTCTTGATCCGGATCGAACAGTCCCCGCTGGGTGACCTGACGTTGGGCGGGCTGCCGGCAGTCGTCGTCGACACCTTGCATCGGATCCCGGAGCTGTTGACCAGCGAGGACGAGGCGATCCGCGGCCGACTCGAGCCTCGCACCTACGAGGAAGACGACGAAGATGCGCAGTGGCAGCGTCTGGTCGGACCGGAGCTCCGCCATCTGTTCGCGTCACGCGCGGAGATCGTGCGCGAGGATCTCGTCAGCCTGCGTCCCGACGACGAACTCGGCGAAGGCTACCGCTTCGACCTACCGGCCCCGCACCGGGCCGCATGGCTCGCCGCTCTGAACGGCGCGAGCCATGCGCTCTACGCGCTGCATCGCCTCACTCCGGCAGACGTGGAGCGGGACATCGGCTCACTCGGCGACCCGGAACGTGACCTCGCCCTGCTGCGGATCCGCCTGCTCGGGATGCTGCAGGCAGCGCTCCTGGAGATGGAGGGCTACGGGTTTCCCGAGTTCGATCCCGGCGACGAGGATCTGGATGACGAGGATCTGGACGACGAGGAGCCGGAAGGCGGGGATCCCGAGGGCCCCGCAGGTGAAGACGCCGACGAGCGGTAGCCCGGTACCGAACGCCGGGCCGGGCGGCCGCGCCGACCGCGTCGTTCGGATCGACTCCCCCGAGAGTCAGCGGTCCTCGCGGTCGATCTCGCCTTCGCCCTCTTCCTCGGCGAACAGATCGAGTTCCTCGTAGCCCTCGAGCACGTCCTCGTCGTCCTCGGACAGGCTCGCCGCCGGGTGCACCCGGAACGTCCGTTCCTGCACGTCTTCCCCACGGGTGATCCGCAGCAGGAAGTCGCCAGGACGATCGGACGCGGCGCCGCGTCCGCGCTGACCGCGCTCGCGCCATTCGACCGTGTGCAGACCCGGTTCCCGCTCGCCGCGGCGCGAGAACACCCGCTCGCCGGTCACGTCGAAGACCTCGATCTGCGTCCGGTCGCTGCCCTCGCGGGTCAAGACGTAGCGGAACACCGCCCGGCCATCCCATGAATCGGCCGACCAGCCCCGGCTACCCTGGTAGCGGATCGACGGGAACTCGCTGCGCAGGCGCCGCCCATCGCGGACCGGCAGGACGTGCATCGCCGCGCGCAGCATGTCGGTGTCGAAGTCCTCGAGGAGCGTCGCGTCGAGGACCCAGATCCCGCGGCCGTGCGTGCCGACCACGACGTCGGGCTCACGGGGGTGCACCAGCAGGTCGTGCACGGCGACGGTCGGCAGCCCCTTGCCGAGCGGAGCCCAGTGAGCGCCGCAGTCGATCGACGCGAACACGCCGAACTCGGTGCCGACCAACACGCAGTTCTCGTTGCGCGGATGCTCCCGAACGACGTTCACCGAGCCACCGGCCGGCAGATCGTTGGCGATGCTGCGGAAGCTCTCGCCGCCATCGGTCGACAGGTAGAGGTAGACATTGCGGTCGTCCTCCCGGTAGCCCGTGAACGCCACGTAGAGCCGGTCCGCGTCGTGCGGCGAGGTCTCGATGCGGCTCACCCAGAGGCGGGACGGCACGCCCTCGAAGCGATCGGTGAGCTCGGTCCAACGGCCGCCGTCGTCGTGCGTCAGCCAGACGCGGCCGTCGTCGGTGCCGGCCAGCAGGAGACCGCTCTTCAGCGGCGACTCGGCGATCGCCGTGACCGTGCAGTGCGGCACGTCTCCGGAGAGTCGATCGGGATCGTTGCTGGTCAGGTCGGGGCTGATGGTCTCCCAGTCGTCACCGCGGTTGCGGGAACGGTGCACGTACTGGCTCCCGAAGTAGAGCGTGCTGGGGTTGTGGCTGGACAGCAGCAGCGGCGACATCCAGTTGAAGCGCAGCCTCGGCTCGCCGCGACGCGACGAGGGACGGATCGAAGCCCTCGCGCCGGAACCGAGGTCGACCCGATACAGCGCGCCGAACTGCGACTCGCCGTAGACGACGTTCGGGTCGGTGGGATCGACCGCGACCTGGAAGCCGTCGCCGCCGCCGATCTTGTAGGCATCGCGGTGGTCGAGAGCGCGGCTGGAGACCGGCTGCGACGGGATCGCCCAGGTGCCGTTGTCCTGCGTCCCACCATAGACCCGGTAGGGTTCCCGCAGGTCGACCGCGACCGCGTAGAACTGGCCTAGCGGGAGTTCGCTGAGGTGGTCCCAGTGCGCGCCACCGTCCCGGGTCTGGGCCAGTCCGCCGTCGTTGCCGAGCAGCGCGCGGCGCGGGTCGGTCGGATCGATCCACAGCGCGTGGTGGTCGACGTGCAGGCCACGACCGAACCGGGTGTCCCAGTTCTTGCCACCGTCCGTCGACTCGTAGACGTTGACGCCGAGTGCCCAGAGGTGGTCCGGGTTCTTCGGGTCCAGGCGGATCTGGCCGTAGTAGTAGTGAGGAGAGCCACCGACCGCCTCCTCGCTGACCTTGTCCCAGCTCTTGCCGCCATCGGTCGAGCGGTAGACCTCGCCACCGATCGGACGTGCGGCGGCGAACGCGAACGGCGTCGCGCCGGCAGCCGGGCCGCGCTCACGCGATGCACCGATGGTCCCCGGCGAAGCTCCGGCCGCCCGACCATCATCCCCCCGCGGCTCACGCTCGGGCCGCGCGGTCGGCGCTGGGTTGTTGTTCTCGACGATCGCGAACGCGAGGTCCTTCTGGCCCGGATGGATCGCCAGGCCGATGCGGCCGATGTCGCCGCGGGGGATGCCGCGAACCTTGCGCCACGAGTCGCCGCCGTCGCTGCTGCGCCAGACCGCGCTCCCGGGGCCTTCGTCGCGGAAGTCCCAGGCTCGGCGTCGACGGTCGTAGCTGGCGGCCAGGATCACGTTCGGATCGTGCGGGTCGATCGCGACGTCGACGAAGCCGACGTCGGCGTCGATCTGCTGCACCGCCTCCCAATTCTCGCCACCGTCCTTGGTCCGGTAGATACCGCGGTGCTCGCCGCTCCGGTAGAGCGGACCGAGAGCCGCGACGAAGGCGATGTCGGGGTTGCTCGGATGGACGACGATCCGGCCGATGTGGTCGGTGCCGTCCAGGCCGACGTGCTTCCAGGTCTTGCCGCCGTCCTTCGACCGGTGGACACCATTGCCCCAGTAGGAGCTGCGCTGGTTGTTCGCCTCGCCGGTACCGACGTAGAGCACGTTCGGGTCCGAGGGCGCGACCGCGAGGTCGCCGATCGAGATCACGCCCGGCACTTCGAAGACGGACTCGAAGGTGGTGCCGTTGTTGACCGTCTTCCAGATGCCGCCGGTTGCGGACACCGCGTAGAAGGTGAAGCGATCGCTCGGGTCGACTTCGATGTCGACGATGCGGCCCGCGAAGTTCACCGGCCCCAGCTCACGCCAGTCGTTGGCCTCGAGGACGCGGTCGACCAACGGTGCCTCGCCGTCCTGGGCCGTGAGGATCCCGGTGCCGGCGACGAAGGTCGGGGAGAGCGCGGCGGCCGCAAGCAGCGCCGCGAACGAGAAGTCGTGGGTGATGCTCATCGGTCGGTTCCTCCGTCCTGGTCGCGGTCCGGGGTCTGGTCGCCCTCCGCCTCCGGCGACGCCTCGGGGAAGGCCGTCGGGAAGGTCCCGGCGTAGGGTGCCGGCGACAGCGCGTGGCTGCCGTCGGTGCCCGGGTCGGGTCGGACCCGCAGCGGCTGGACGAGGGTGTTCTCGCCATGCTGGTAGCGCACCGAGTAGCTGCCCGGCGTCGCGCGGGAGCGCCGCCTGCCGGTGCCTACCCGGCAGTCCCAGTTCAGCTCCTGGAACCCGGCCCGCGACGCCACCGCCAGCGAGGCGACCTCCTCGCCGCTGACGTCGTGGATCGTCACCTGGGTCCGGCCCTTGGGAGCCTCGGCGAGCCACAGGTGGATGGTCGCGCCATACGCGGGGTTGGGCGCCGCCCAGTCGCGGTGGCCCTGCAGATCGCGCGAGCGCATGTTCCAGAGGGTCGCGCGCTCCGGCCGGAACAGGTGCGCGCCGCCCTCGCCGAAGTTCTCGCTGCCCAGCTCGCGCAAGGGTGCGATGTCGAGGACCCAGAAGGCCGTGCCGTGGGTCGCCGCGACGAGGTCCTGGTCGCGGTCGTGGATCGCGAGGTCGTGGACCGCGACGGTCGGCAGACCCGCTCCCAGTTCATGCCAGTGCGCGCCGCGGTCGACGGAAACGTGGGCACCGAACTCGGTGCCGACGAACAGCAGGTCCTCGCGCCGCGGGTCCTCGCGGAGAACGCGCGCGGGGGCGTCGTCGGGGAGGCCGGCCGACAGCGACTTCCAGGTCTTGCCGCGGTCCTGCGACACCAGCACGTAGCTGGCGAAGTCGTTGGAGCGGTGGCCGTCGAAGGTCACATACACGCGGTCGGCCTCGTGGCGCGACGGCTCGATCGAGCTGACGTAGCGCGGGCCCGCGAGGCCGATCAGCTTGTCGTTCAGCTGGACCCATTCGTGGCCACCGTCGTCGGTGCGCCACAGCGCGCCGTCGTCGGTGCCCACGTAGAGCAGGCCGGGCCGCAGCGGCGACTCGGCGAACGCGCTGGCGGTGCCCTTCTCGGTCAGCCCGAGACGCTCCGAGATCCGCTGGCTGTTGCGGCCCTGGTCGAAGCTGCGGCAGGCGTGGGTGCCCGCGAAGTAGAAGATCCCCTGGTTGTGCGGCGACAGGAAGAACGGCGTGTCCCAGTTGTAGGAGACGCCATCCGGCTTGTCGACGCGACCGCCGCGGTGCGTCGCCATGTCGATGCGACCGATACCGCCGTTCTGGCTGGTGCAGAACACCACCGAGGGATCGGTCTGGTCGACGATCGCCCGGAAGCCGTCGCCACCCATGATCGTCACCCAGTCGTCGGTGAGGATGCCGTCGTTCCAACGGGTCCGCGACGGACCGGCCCAGGTGCCGTTGTCCTGGTAGCCGCCGTAGACGTTGTAGGGATCGGCGTTGTCGAGCCCGACGTGGTAGGGCTGACCGACCGGCAGGTTGCCGATCTGCAGCCAGGTCGCCGCGCCGTCGAAGGTCTCGTGGATGCCGCCGTCGCAGCCGACGATCGCGTGGTCCGAGTCGTTCGGATCGACCCAGAGCGCGTGGAAGTCGACGTGGATGTTGCGCTGCACCTCGTCGAACTCCTTGCCACCATCGCGGGTCAGGTAGAGCGAGGTGCCGCACGACCACAGCGAGTCGGCGTCCGACGGGTCGGCGAAGATCACGCTGTAGTAGAAGGGCCGGTCGGTGAGGCTGTTGACCCGCTTCCAGGTGGCACCGCGGTCCTCGGAACGGAACACGCCGCCGGTCTGGAAGCCGTCGTCGCCCTGCTGGTCCTGACGGTTCGCGAGCTGGCCGTAGAGCCGGCCACTGTGCGGGCCCATGTAGGGATCGTTGCTGGCAGCGCCGCCGCCGCCTCCGCCACCGCGTCGACCGCGCTCGCCCCAGGTCAGCTTCACGGTCTGCTCCTCGTCGCCGCGCTTGAAGGTGACGTCCACCTCGTCGCCGCCCTTCGACTCGCCGATCAGGTCGGTGAGCGCCTCGTAGTCGGCGATCTCGGTGTCTCCGATCTTGACCACCACGTCGCCCGCTTCGAGGCCGGCGTCGGCAGTCGGACCGCGCGGGGTGACACGCTGGATCTCTGCACCGCCACCCTCGGCATCGCGGCCGCTCATGCCCATGTAGGCGTTGCCGCGCTGCGCCTGCTCGCCCAGCCGCTCGCTGCCACTCGCCCAACCGCTGCGCTCGGTCTCGACGATCAGGTAGACGACGTTCGGGTCCTTCTCATGGATCGAGAGTCCGCTGCGACCCCACTGCACGGTCGGCAGTCCCTCGGTCACGCGACTCCACGAGTCGCCGCCGTCGGTCGACAGGAACAGTCCCGACTGCTCGCCGAAGCGCACCTCGGGATCGTTGTCGTCGAACATCCCGCGCTTGCGCTCGTACATCAGCGCATAGATCCGCTCGGGCTGCTGCGGGTCGATGCGGACGTCGATGCAGCCGGTCTTGTCGTCGAGGTAGAGCACCCGCTCCCAGGTCTCGCCGCCGTCCTTGGTCCGGTAGACGCCGCGGTCGGGGTTCTCGCCCCAGAGCTGGCCGAGCGCGGCCACGAACACCACGTCGGCGTTGGTCGGGTGGATCGCGATGTGACCGATCTGGAAGGTCTCGCGCAGGCCGGTGTGGTGGAAGGTCTTGCCGGCGTCGGTCGACTTGTAGACGCCGTCGCCCCACGACACCGAGTTGCGGGCGTTCTCCTCACCGCTACCGATCCACACCACGTCGGGGTTGGAGGGCGCCACCGCGACGTCGCCGACCGAGTTGGTGTTGCCGTCGGCGAACAACCGCTCCCAGGTCGTGCCCGCGTTGCGGGTCTTCCAGACCCCGCCGCCGGCGGTGCCGACGTACCAGGTCGCGTCGTCGTTGTGCACGACCTCGACGTCGGTGACGCGCCCGCTCATGTTGGCGGGGCCGAGGTGACGCCATTCCAGGCCGGCGACGGTGGCGGGAGCCGGATCCGGCGGCGCCGAGGCCTCGCCGTCCTGGGCCTTGAGGGCCGCGGCGAGAACGAAGACCCCGGCCAACGCCAGGGCGGGCGCGGGCCGGAACAGCGTCCATCGGGACGCCAGATACTGCGACATGCGAGACTCCGAACGAGGGAGGCCAGGACACCGGAAAGGGACGGTGCCGCGAGGGATCGGCAGCATACGGGAGAGGATCCGGGGCTGTTGGTCCGGAATCGACGCTGGCTCGGAGATCAGGCGGGGAGCGTCTCGGCCCTACACTGCGGCGATGCGCATGGACACTCTGCCGCGGCTGGCCATCGCCCTGGTACTGCTCGAGATCCCGATCCAGGGTGTCGCGCAAGAGCCTCCGGACCGTCAGACGGCCCGCGGTTCCGTCCCCGAGGTCGATCGGCTGTGGAGGCCGATGAACGAGGCCGACGCCGACCTGCTGGCACACTTCGGTCGTGCGGCCCGGTCGCGGCCGAAAGTCCGGGAGATCGAAGGCCGCCGGGTCTACGCGCAGTACGTCTTGGAAGGCTTCGGTCCGGGAGAGGTAGAGCACGTCTCGTTCGATCGCGCCGGCGTCGAGTCCTGGCTCGTGGCGGATGGACGAGCCGTTCCACTGGGCCTCGCGCAGGTCCACTTCGGTCGCTGGACCTTCCGGGACCGCTTCGAACTCCTCTGCGAGGACCCGGACATCCAGGGACTGATCCGGGTCCGACATGCGCCGCATCCGGGTCGGTCGCTCGCGTTCTCGCCCGACGGAGTGGCACCGATCGGGGAGGCGCTGCAGCGGGTCGGCGGCGAGTCCGTCGTCGACACCGCGGCGCCCGGTGGCGCGCCGGCATGGTCCCGGAGCCTTCGGGACCCCGGAGTCCTGCGGGAGATCCGTGTGCGGGTCGACGCCGATCGCGACGCGTCGACGACGCTCGAGATCGACGTCGACGAGCTGCCTCGGGTCCGTGCTCCGCTGGCCGCGTTCTTCGGCGTCGGTGCGGTGGATCGACCATTCACGACGCGATACCTCGGACGCACCGCCGGCGGTTGGAGTTGGTGCCGACTGCCGATCCCCTTCGCGGTGAGCTGCTCCGTCCGCCTGGTCGACTCGGACGCGAAGCGCTCTTTCGCCCGCGAGGACTGCGAGCTCGCGTGGAGCAGCGAGGACGTCGACCCCGACCGCGATCTCACGCTGCACGCGAGCACGCGGACCTTCAGCGGCCCACGAAGCAGTGCGGAGACGCTCCGATGGTTCTCGTCGCCGAGCTTCGGCCTCGACGACGGTCGGCTCGCTGGCCTCGTCCTCTCGGTGCGATCCTCGGACGGCGCTCCTTGGAGCGGGTCCCTGCACTGGGACAGGATCCTGAGTCACGCCGGTCGATCCGAGCTGGGGCTCGACCAGCTGTTCGGTGGCGGATGGAATCGCGTTCCGGAGCAGAACGGCACCTGGTTGGCCTGCAAAGGGGCGGCGACCGGTCCGCTCGTCGGATCGTTCGACGGAGTCCTGTGGTTGGGTCCCGGTCCGGGGCACACCGCCATCCGAAGTCAGGAGCTCGAGTGGACGTGGCGACCGTGGCGAAGCGGGGAGGCCAGCCTCACGTCGGTGGCGTACTCGTACAGCGGGATCAACGGGTTCGATGCCGGCCTTCGGGAGCGGCGCCGGGGGCCGTCGGAGGCCCAGGCCGCCAGCTCCGGGAACCCGTCCGGAGCTCCAGACCTCGCGCCGATCTGGCTCGAAGGCGAGGACCTGACCGCGACCGCGAGCGTTCCCGGTCGCATCCAGACCCAGGATCTCCGCGCCTACCCAGGCGGTCGCTGGAGCCAGGACGCGCACCTGTTCTGGACCGGTCCGAAGCCCGGCGACCGGCTGGTCCTCGGCGTGCCGGTTCCCGAAGCGGGGCGCTACGTGCTCCAGCTGGCACTGACCACGGCGCGCGACTACGGCCGGTTCCGGATCCGCTTCGCCGGGCAGCCGATGGGCGAGACGATCGAACTCTACACCTCGGAAGTCCGGTCGACGGGGCTCCGGGAAGTCGGCCGCGTGGCGATCGACCAGGCCGGCACGATCCCGTTGGAGATCGAGGTCGTCGGCAAGCACCCCAAGGCCGTCGAGGCGTACCTGTTCGGCCTCGACGCGGTGCGGCTGGTGCCGCTGCGCTGATCAGCCGCCGGCGCGGCGCAGCGCTGCGGCGCGGTGGGCGGCGAGTCCTTCGAGCTCCGCGAGACGGGCGACGTCGTCCAGCAGCTCGCCGGGAACGTCGTCGAGTTCCAGCCAGGTGCGCACCCGCAGGAACGTGAACACCGACAGGCCACCGCTGTGCCGGGCCGCGCCACCGGTCGGCAGCACGTGGTTCGGACCGACGCCGTAGTCGCCGAACACCTCGGCACTGCGCGCGCCCAGGAACAGCCCGCCGAAGTGCTTCAGCCTCGAGGTCAGCGCTCCTGGATCCGCGACCAGCAGCTGCAGGTGCTCGGGGGCGAGCAGGTCGCAGACCGTCACCGCCGCCGCCAGGTTCTCGACGGCGACGGCCGCGCCGCGGGACAGTGCCTGGCGAGCGACCTCCGCGGTCGGCAACCCGGCGAGCTGGTGCGCCAATTCGGCTTCGACCCGCTCGAGGAGTCCCGGCGCGTCGACCGCCACCAGGACCGGCCGCGCATCGGGGTCGTGCTCGGCCTGACCGAGCAGGTCGGCGGCGATCACCCCGGGGTCCGCCGCGGCATCCGCGACGACCAGCAGCTCGGACGGGCCCGCCAGCATGTCGATCCCGACCTCGCCCGCGACCAGCTTCTTGGCGGCGGTCACGTAGCGGTTGCCCGGTCCGACGACGACGTCGCAGGCCGGCACCTCACCGGCGCCGTGGGCCAACGCGGCGATCGCCTGGGCACCACCGCAGGCCAAGAGACCGTCGGCGCCGGCGACCGCCGCGGCGGCGAGGGTCACCGGGGAGGGGCGCGGCGAGGCGACCCAGACCTCACGGACGCCGGCGGCGCGCGCGGTGACCGCGGTCATCAGCACCGAAGACGGCAGCGGATAGCGACCACCGGGCGCGTAGCAGCCGGCGCGCTCCACGGGGGCGAGGACATGACCGGCGCGGCCGCCCGGCACCTCGGTCTCGAGCGGCACGAGACAGCTCCGCTGCGCGACCGCGAAGTCGCGGATCCGTGCCGCTGTCCGCTCGAGCACCTGCCGGTCGTCGTCGGGTAGCGCCTGCAAGGCGGCGAGCAGATCCTCGCGGTCGAGCACCAGCGGAGCACCGACCGCGACGTCCCCGAGGCGCTCGGCGTGCTCGCGCACCGCGTCGAAGCCGCGTGCCGCGACGTCGTCGACGATCGCGCCGGCGCGACGCATCGTCTCGGCATCCAGCACGTCGGCACGCGCCGGTTCGAGGTCGGCGGCGTCACGGAGCGGGAGCAACCGGGTCACGGCGCTGCTCCGCTGCCGTCGGGCTTGGCGTCGCCCGGCCGCCGCGACACCTTGCGCGCACGGAGATCGAGCTGTGCGGCGACCTCGGCGAACGACACCCCGGCGCGCGCCATCGCCACCGCGGTGAAGTACAGGACGTCGGCAGCTTCCCAGGCGACGTCGGTGGGAGAGTCGGCCGCGGCGAGTTCACCGGCTTCCTCGACCAGCTTCTTGCCGAGCAGCACCGGGTCGTCGAACAGACGCCGCGTGTAGCTGCCGGTCGGCGCGTCCGCCCGCCGCGACGCGACCGTGCGCTGCAGCGCCGGCAGCCCCTCCGCCGGCCCGAAGCAGGTCCAGGTGTCGAGGTGGCAGAAGCCCTGCCCCTGCTGACGCACCACGAAGCGCAGCGCGTCGCGGTCGCAGTCGAGGTCGATCCGCAGCAGCTCCTGCACCGCGCCGGAACTCTCGCCCTTGCGCCACAGGCCGCGTGAGCGCGACTGGTAGATGCCGCGGCGCTCGGCGACCGCAGCGCGCAGGCTCTGGGCACTCGAGTAGCACAGGCCGAGGGCGGTGCCGAGTTCGTCGACGACCACCGTCGGCCACAGTCCGTCCGCGCGGTCGCTGGTCAACGGCGCGGCGATCGCGTCGCCGAGATCCAGCAGGTTCTCGTACAGCGCCATGCCGACCTGCGCGTCGGAGTGAGCGCGGTCGAGCATCGCGATCTCCTCCGCCGTGGTGACGCCACCCGCGATGGTGATCCGCGCGTCGCCGGCGACCTTCGCCAAGGCCTCGACCTCGGCCTGACTGGCGGTCCCGCCGAGGCGGCCCTCGCGCTCGACGAAGGTCACCAGGAAGCCGCCGCAGAACTCCGCGAGCTCGGCCATCCGATCCTCGACGCGCCGACCGGTCGCCCGGGTCCAACCCTGGTCGACGACCTCGCCGTGCACCGCGTCGAGCGCCGCGACGACCCGCTCGCGCGGCAGCTCGCGCAGGACCTCGGGGACCGCGGCGGTTCCCAGCACCACCTTGGTCGCCCCGGCGTCGAGCCAGCGCAGGGCGGTGTCGACGTCGCGGATGCCACCGCCGACCCGGCACGGTGCGATCCGGCACAGCTCCTCGATGATCGCACGGTTGTCGCCGCGGCCGAGCGCCGCATCGAGGTCGACCACCGCGATCTCGCCGGCCAGCCGGAAGCGTTCGGCGATCGGTCGAGGATCGCCGGCATCGAGCTTCTTCTCCTTGCCGCCGACCAGCTGCACCGCGTGGCCATCCATCAGGTCGATCGAAGGGACGATCATGGGTTCTGCTCCGTCGATTCGATGCGGACCGGCACGCCGACCGCCGCCAGTTCGTGCTTGAGCGCGGCGACCGTGGTGTCGCCGTCGTGGAAGATCGACGCGGCGAGCACCGCATCGACGCCCACCGCGAAGGCCTCGACCATATGACCGGCATGGTCGGCGCCGCCCGACGCGATCACCGGGACGTTCACCGCGGCGCAGACACTGCGGAGGATCTCGAGGTCGTAGCCGGAGCGGGTGCCGTCGCGGTCCCAGCTGGTCAACAGGATCTCACCCGCACCCCGGCGCACGGCCTCCCGGGCCCACGCCCCGGCGTCGCGGCCGGTGCGCTCCTTGCCGGAGCGGATCACCACCTCGAAGTCCGGTCCGCGGCCGTCGGACGGACGCGCGGCGTCGAGCGCGAGCACGGTGCACTGCACGCCGAAGCGCGCCGCCAGTTCGTCGATGAGTTCGGGCGAAGTCACCGCCGCGGTGTTCACCGAGACCTTGTCGGCACCGGCCTCCAGCAGGGCCCGCGCGTCGTCGACGGTCCGCACGCCGCCCCCGACCGTCAACGGGATCGACAGGACCGCGCGCACCGCCTCGACGGTGTGGTGCGCGGTGCGCCGCCCCTCGGGGGTCGCCGAGACGTCGAGGATCACCAGTTCGTCGGCACCCTGCTGCTCGTAGCTACGCGCCAGCTCCACCGGGTCGCCGGCATCGCGCAGGCCCTGGAACTGGACGCCCTTCACCACCCGGCCGTCCTTGCAGTCGAGGCACGGGATGATCCGTCTGGTCAGCACGGCTGCACCTCCTGGGCGCGTTCGACGAAGCGTCGCAGCAGGGCTGCGCCGTAGCGCCCGCTGAGTTCGGGGTGGAACTGGCAGGCCAGCAGGTTGCCGCGCTCGAGCGCGGCGACGAATCGGCCACCGTGGTCGGCGAGGCCGCAGGCGAACCCGGCGGGGATCTCGGCGAGCCGGTAGGAGTTGGCGAAGTAGGCGTAGCCGCCGGAACCCAACAGGCGGCACGCGGGATCGGACTCCACCAGGTTCCAGCCCAACTGCGGCACCCGGACCGAGTCGGGGAACCTGGTCGCGCGTCCGGGGACGATGCCGAGCCCCGCTGCTCCGCTCGCTGACTCCTCGCTCGCGTGCAGGAGCAGCTGCAGACCGAGGCAGACCGCGAGGGTCGGGCGGTCGGCGGCGATGCGCTCGACCAACGCTTCGGCGATCCCCCGCAGGCCTCGCAGTCCTTCCAGGCCCGCGTCGAACGCGCCGACGCCGGGCAGGACCACCGCCGCGGCATCGACCAGCTCCGCCGGATCGCGCGACGTCCGCACCTGGGCACCGGCCCGACGTAGTCCGGCTTCGACCGACGCGAGGTTGGCGATGCCGGTGGGGATGATCAGGACCTCGGGCCCCGCGTCGGACACGTCGCTCACAGCACCTCCTTGGTGCTCGGCACGTCGTGGTGTCCCGCGTCGAGCGCGACCGCGGCACGGAGCGCCAGCGCGGTGGCCTTGAACGCGGCCTCGGCGCGGTGGTGGTCGTTGTCACCCTTGGAGACGTCGACGTGCAGGCACGCCCGTGCCGCGATCGCCAGGCTCTGCAGCACGTGGCCGACGTTCTCGCAGGCGAGACCACCGAGCGCCTCGCGGCGCAGCCCGAGGTCGATCACCGCGAACGGCCGGCCCGACAGGTCGACGACCGCCCGGGCCAGCGCTTCGTCGAGGGGCGCGTAGGCGTGACCGAATCGCCGGATGCCGCGCCGCTCGCCGAGGGCTTCGTCGAGGGCCTGGCCGAGTGCCAGCGCGCAGTCCTCGGCGGTGTGGTGGTCGTCGACGTGCAGGTCCCCGCGGCACGCCAGCTCCAGATCGAAGCGGGCATGGCGCGTGAGGGCCGTGAGCAGGTGGTCGAGGAACCCGATTCCGGTGTCGATCCGGGCGGTGCCCTGGCCGTCGAGCTGCAGCTGGCAGTCGATCTCGGTCTCGGCGGTCTTCCGGGTCACCCGGGCGCGTCGAGTGGTCATGCGAACAGATCCTCCAGCGTGCGTGGGTCGTCGAACACCCGGGCGGCACCGCTCTGCAGCAGCAACGCGCGGTCGTCTGGGGCGAGGGGGCCTCGGGAACTCAGCGCCAACGGCACGATGCCGGCGGCGCGTGCCTGCTCGAGATCGCTGGGAGTGGCGCCGAGGAGCCAGGCGCGACGCGCTCCCAATCCGGCCAGGACCGCGCGGAGCGAGGTCTCGGAGTCGCGCGGCACCACGGCACGGGTCGCGTCGGCGAGGCCGTGGTCGGCGAGGAGTCGCGCCGTCGTGGCTTCGTCCCGGTCGGTCACGATCGCCAACTGCAGGCGGCGGGCCCAGCCGGTCCAGGTCGGAGCATCGACGCGCGGACGATCGCCGTCGGTGAGCAGAGCCTCGAGAACCACCAACAGTGCCTGCGGTGCGAGCACGGCATCGATCGCGTCGATCAGGCGGTCGTAGTCGGCGCGGTTGCCCGGACAGGTGATCCGCACCGCGTCCTCCAGCCAGGCCCTTCCCGGGAAGGTGCGGACCGCGATTCCCAGGCCGAGCAGTCCCTCGCGCAGCCAGTGCACGCGAGGGTCGCGGGCCAACACGAAGTTGCCGTTGGAGCCGTCGACCCCGAGCCCGTGACCGCGCAGACGCGCGGCGAGGTCCTCACGCTCGTCGCGCACCCGCGCGACGAAGCCGCGCGCGGTCTCGGGAGCGGCGTCGAGCGCGCGCTCGGCCAGGTCGAGGGACGGCGACGACACCGAGAACGGGCCGCCGGCGGCGCGCAAGGTGGAGAGTACGCGGGCATCGCCCAGCGCGTAGCCGACCCGCAGGCCGGCCAGTCCGTAGGCCTTCGACAGGGTGCGCAGCACCACCACGTTCGACAGTGCGAGTGCGACCTCGGTGAGATCATGGTCGGTGAACTCCGCGTAGGCGTGGTCGAGGACCACCAACGCGTGGGGCGCCGCCTCGGCGACCACACGCAGCTGGTCGCCGGTGATCAGCCCGCCGGTGGGGTTGTTGGGGCTGACCAGGATCACCAGACCCGTCGTCGGGTCCATCGCCGCGAGGATCTCCTCGCACGGCCATGCGCCGCCGGTCCACACCGGATTGCGGACCTGGCAACCACTCAGGCGCGCGTAGTGCGGCAGCATCTCGAACGACGGCACCGACCACACCGCGTTGCGACCGGGCTCCGTGTAGGCGCGGAAGGCCCGGTCGAGCACCTCGTCGCCGCCGGCCAGGACCAACACGCGGTCGTTCTCGACCCCGAAGCGATCGGCGAGTCGTTCCTCGAGTCGACGCGCCGAGGGATAGCCGCGCAGCAGGCTCGCGACCCCGGGGTCGTCGGCGAAGCTCCGGGCCAGCCCCGGATCCGGGAGCAGGCCCTCGTTGCCGTCGAGCCGCAGGTCGACGCAGCTCGGCAGCGGGGCTCGGCGGTAGCCCGCGAGACCCTCGAGACGATCGACGGGAGCCGGCGGTGGCACGACGAGTTCGGGATTCATGGGACCAGCTGCGCGATCTCGGTCACCACCAGGTCGGTCGCGCCGGCGGCCCGCAGTTCGGGGACCAGGAGTGCCAGGTCACGCCGCGCGACCGCGGCCTTCACCGCGTAGCCATGGCCATCGTGCAGGGGCGACACCGTAGGGGTGCGCATGCCGGGCATCCGCTCGACGATCGCCGGCAGGTTGTCGGCGGTGCAGTTGAGTTCGAGCATCACCCGGTGACGGGCGTCGAGCACCGACCGGATCAACATCACCAGGTCGTCGATCCGCGCCTTCAGGGCCGGGTTCTCGAGCGCGCGCGCACTCGCGATCAAGCGGGTCGAGGACCGCATCAGCACGTCGACGATCGCCAGGCCGTTGGCCCGCAGGGTGTCGCCGGTGGCGCTGTTGTCGACGATCACGTCGGCGTCCTCGGGCGGGAAGACCTCGGTCGCCCCGTAGGTGCGCACGAAGGTCGCCTGCATACCCCGCGCGTCGATCCACTTCCTGGTCAGCGCCTGATACTCCGAGGCGACCACGAGTGGTCGGTCGGGCAGGGCGCCGTCGACCAGCAGATCGTGCGGAGCCGCTGCGACGATGCGCACCGGGTCGAGGGTGGTGTCGAGGAGGTCGACCAGTTCGTCGTCGCAGCCGAGTTCGATCACCCAGTCCCAACCTGCAAACCCGAGGTCGCGGGTCCCCGCGTGCAGCATCTCGACGATGTTCTGGGGCTTCAGCAGCTTGGCCTCGATGCCCTCCAGGTGCAGGCGGGGCCGATAGCTCCGTTCTGAAAGCTCGACCGGCAGGCCGGCCTCGGCCAGCAGTTTGAGGACACCGGCCTGCATGCGGCCCTTGGGCAGCGCCAGCTGCAGCGGACGGTCGATGGGGGAGGAAGGGCTCATGTCGGGTCGGATGCGGAAGGAACGCGGTAGGTCGAAGAGCCGGCCGGTGCGACGCCGAGGGAGGCAGAGCGGCCGACCTCGCGACCCGATCGCGCCCCACCAGCGAAGCGGTGCCGAAGGACGCACAGGATCGCCACGGGAGCGCGAAGGGGCGACGTCCGGTCGAGGTCCGCGGCTTCGCAGCGGCGACCGAGCGGGACGCGTCGTGCCGTCCCATTCCCCGGTCGTACGCCACCGGTGAGGCTCTGCCCTCGTGGGCGCCCCCCAAGACCGCAGATGCATCGGCGCCGGGCGGGGCGAATCGAGAGGGCGGGGCACGGTTCCGGTCGGACGGACCTCACCTGCCTCGGCGACCGCCTCCTGGCGAAGAGGTCGCGCGCCCACGATCTCCGGGATCGGAGGGCCGCACGATCTCTCAGCCGGCGGGCCGAGGCCGCAGATGTCGATGCGGACGGGTTCGGTGCGCGGTGCGCATGGGCGGGGAGCTTGAGCCGGGGCCGCGAGACTTTCAACCGTCGGGCGTCGACTGCCGATCAGTTCACGTCGTGGGCGGCGCGGTAGCGCGCCTCGAGGCTGTCGAGGAACGCCGCGGTGCCGAGCTCCCTGCCGGTGGCGTGCCGCACCAGCTCCGCGGCGGAGAGGCGAGCCCCGAAGGCGTGCACCCGGCGCCGCAACCAGGCGAGCAGCGGCCGGAACTCGCCGGCCGCGAACGCGGCGTCGAGGTCACCGAGCTCCCGGTATGCCTCGGCATACAGTTGCGCCGCCTGCAGGTTGCCGAGCGTGTAGGTCGGGAAGTAGCCGAACAGGCCCGCCGCCCAGTGGACGTCCTGCAGGCAGCCGCGTCGGTCGTCGGGCACCTCGAGATCGAACAGTTCGCGGAAGTCGTGGTTCCAGCGCTCCGGCAGGTCGCTGACCGCGAGGTTGCCGGCGACCAGGTCGCGCTCGATCCGGAAGCGCAGCGCGACGTGCAGGTCGTAGGTGACCTCGTCGGCGTCCACCCGGATGAACGACGGCTCGACCGCGCACTGCGAGCGCCACATCGTCTCGGCGTCGAAGGCGGCGAACTCGAGCCCCAGGTGCTCGACCACCAGCGGCTGGGCGAAGCTCCAGAACCCGCGACTCCGCCCGACGTGGTTTTCCCAGAGACGGCTCTGACCCTCGTGGGCCCCGAGCGACGCCGCCTTGCCCCACGGTCGGCCCGCGGCCTCCTGCGGCAGGCCCTGCTCGTACAGGCCGTGACCGCTCTCGTGGAGGACCGTCGAAACCGCCTCGGGGAACCACTCCGGATCGAAGCGGGTGGTGATGCGGACATCGCCCGGGTGCGTCCCGCTGCAAAAGGGGTGGGTGGAACGATCGAGCCGGCCGCGGTCGAAGTCGAAGCCGATCGCGACGGAGAGCGCCCGCACCAGGGCTTCCTGTCGGTCGGTCGCGGCCGGCATCCGCGGCAGGCGCGGCACCGGGCGCCCGCGGAGTTCCGCGAGCAGTGCCCGCTGCCTCGGCACCAGTTCGTCGAGCAGTTCGCTGAAGCGCTGCGCCGACAGGCCGGGTTCGTAGTCCTCGGCGAGGGCCTCCCAGGCGTCGGCGTGCCGCGCGTCGACCCGCAGCGCCTCGCCGCGGCTGCGGGCGTTGGCGAGCAGGCGGTCCAGCCAGGGCGCGAACCCCGCGAAGTCGTTCGCGGCGCGGGCCCGAGACCACGCGGACTGGGCATGACTCTCCAGCCGGGCCCGCTCGGCGACGAGATGCTCCGGCAGCCGTGAGGCGCGCTCGCGCTCGCGGCCCCACTCGCGCAGGTCAGCCCGTTCGGGGGAGTCGGGCGAACGGTCGCCGAGTTCGCCGGTGGCGCGATCCAGGAGTTCGTCGATGCCGTCGCCGAGAGTCCGCCGGTGCTCGAGGACCGCCAGGAGTTCGAGTTCGGCGGCGCGCTGCTCGACGCCTCCCGCCGGCATCATGACCTCCTGATCCCACATCAGGACGTCCGCGGCGGAGCGGAGCAGATGCCGCTCGCGGGACCAGGTCGTCAGGGCTTCGAAAGCGGGGGCGGCGGGTCCTGGCACCGGGCCATGGTGCCACAGCGGGGCCGCCGGCCGCAAACGCCAGCCTACGGGGGACTCGGCGCCCGGGGGGTTTCCCCTGCGTAGCGGCAGCAATCGGGATTTGCGCTCTCCCGCGCTCGCGCGTCGCTAGAATCCGGCGCCCGTGGACCCGGCCAAGTCACCTCCCCTGCGCGGAACGGTGATCGTGTTCCTCCTCCTGGGAGTGGGCGCGCTGGTCGGGCACTTCCTGCGCGTCTGGTGGCTCCGGGTCGCCGAGGAGGCCGACCGTAGTTCGGTCGTCGCGACTGCGCCCTGGTCGGAGCCGGACTTCGATCCGGAGACCGGCTGGTCCGACAGCACGGTGGGCGGCGAGTTCGACGAGACCCTGTTGAACGAACTCGCCCTGCCCGGACTCGCCGCCCCTTACCCGGACACGCTGCCGTTGTCGTCGGAATCGATCGGGAGCGTGTCGCCGCGGATCGGTGGAAACGCGGAGACCTCGAGCACGGCGGATCGCGACTCGGCTCTCGATGCCGACCAATCAGCCGAAGCGATCGAACCCCACGGCCCGGAACTCGATGCGGCCCGACCGAGCGTGGTGGGAATCACCACCATCCACCGCCGCGGCAGCTTCGACGAGGATCGTGCCGAGAGCTATGGCGACGCCGACGGACTGCCACCATCGAGCAACGCATCGAGCTTCGGCACCGGGGTGCTGTTCGATCCCGCGGGCCTGGTCCTCACCGCATTGCACGTCGTCGCCGATCCGGAGCAGATCCTGGTCCAGGTTCCGGGTGTCGGAACGCGCGAGGCCCAGCTGGTCGGTGCCGACCCGAGCACCGACCTCGCGGTACTGCGGCTGGAGTCCCGGCTCGTCCCGGGTGACTCCGACGGAACCAGTCGGGAGCACTTCGCCACGGCCACCTTCGCGTCGGAGTACGACGTCGCGCGCGGCGACATCGTGTTCGCTCTCGCCAACGCCTACCACTTCCGCGAGCCGCTGTCGGCCGGCGTGGTCGAAGAGGTCGTGGCGCACATCCGCCACGTCGCTGTGCCTCCGGTGCACATCACCAACGAGTATCTGAAGTTCGACGCGGCCTCGGCGCCCGGCACGTCAGGCAGCCCGGTGTTCGACCGCCGCGGCGAGGTGGTCGGTGTGCTGACGCGTTCGGGTCGGGCAGGGAAGGACTCCTACGCGCTGACCTCGCGGACCGTGCGTCGCGTCCTGGATGCGATGGAGCGCGGTGGGGGGCGGGTCGATCGAGGACACCTGGGCGTCTCCGTGCAGCCGGTGCGTCCCGAGGGACGACTGCGCGGGCTGGTACCGGAAGACGGGATCGGCGTGCTCGTCGACGAAGCGCACCCCGGCTACCCGGCAGAACGCTCCGGCCTGCAGACCGGCGACGTCATCGTCCGCTACGAGGGGCGCACGATCCCCAACCTGTCGACCTTCTACGAGTGGGTCACCTGGTCGGAGCCAGGCTCGATGGTCGAACTCGAAGTCGTGCGTGGCGACCAACCGATCGCCCCTGTCGCCGTGCAGCTGGGAACGGTCGGCGATCCACCCGGGGAGACCGGCTGATGGGCAGAGACGAACGCAACGATCCGGTGGAAGGCCAGCACGCACGGGACGCGACGCCGTCCGGGTCGAACCGGAACGGCAACGGTGAGGCGCACACCAATGGCCGGGCGCGCCCGGTCCCGTCGGTACCCGGCGGCCAGCTGTTCGCCGACCTCCCGGCCCTCGGACGCGAGCCGGCACTACGCCCGCCGGGACCGACCCGGGTCGATGGGGACCTGTTGGCGTTCCTCTCGCCCGGGCTGGTCCACAGCCTCGGCAATCAGATCTTCGCGATCCAGGGCAATGCCCGCCTGCTGGCCAGCGGCCAGGGTCAGTCCAACCGCTACAAGAACACGATCCTCGAAGCCTGCCGCAACGCCGAGCACGGTGTCGAGGTGCTGCGCTACCTCACCGAGGACCGCTCCGCCCCGACCTGTCGACCGGTGCAGGTGGGCCCGCTGCTGAGCCGCGTCTGCCACGTCGCACGGGTGCCGTTCCGCGACCGTGGACTCACCCTGTCGTGTGGACACAGCTCCAGCGAGGTACCGCGACTCGTCGATCCGGTGGTGTTCGTGCACTGCGTCGCCGGCACATTCCAGGCGATCGCAGAGGGTCTACCCACGGTGTTCCACGGTACCGTGCTGGTCGACCTCGAGGCGCAGGGCGCAGGGCGCGTGTCCCTGCTGCTCACGATCGAGTCGAAGCAGGCGATGCTGCCCTTTCCGTTGGAACTCGATCGCATCGAGCATCGCCTGACGCCGCGGTTCCGCGATCACGGTGCCGAGGTTCGCGCCGAACCCCCAGATCGGCTGCGCCTGTCGCTGCCGGTGGGCCGCTGATGGCTCCTTCGACGTCCCGCTGATGGCTCCGCCGGTGTCCCGCTGATGGCTCCGCCCGTCGGCTGATGATGCCACCGCCTACCGGAAGTTGGCCCGGCAGGCGCACGGAACCTGGTCAGCGCTGCGCACGGTAGATCTCCTGGCCGGCGCTGCGGAACTCCTCGGCCTTCTCCTCGAGTCCCTGCTGCACCGCTTCCTCGGTGCCGTAGCCATTCTCGCGGGCGTAGGCACGGACGTCCTCGGTGATCTTCATCGAGCAGAACTTCGGCCCGCACATCGAGCAGAAGTGCGCGGTCTTGGCACCATCCTGGGGCAGCGTCGCGTCGTGGTACGACCGCGCGGTCTCCGGATCCATCGCCAGATTGAACTGGTCCTCCCAGCGGAACTCGAAGCGGGCGCGGCTCAGTGCGTCGTCACGGTCCTGCGCGCCGGGGTGACCCTTGGCAAGGTCGGCGGCGTGGGCGGCGATCTTGTAGGCGATCATGCCCTGCTTCACGTCCTCGCGGTCGGGGAGGCCGAGGTGCTCCTTGGGCGTCACGTAGCAGAGCATCGCGGTGCCGAAGCTGCCGATCATCGCAGCTCCGATCGCCGAGGTGATGTGGTCGTAGCCCGGCGCGATGTCGGTGGTCAGCGGGCCGAGCGTGTAGAAGGGAGCTTCCTGGCAGAGCTTCATCTGCTCGGTAACGTTCTCCCGGATCTTGTGCATCGGCACGTGACCCGGGCCCTCGATCATCACCTGGACGTCGTGCTCCCAGGCGCGCTGGGTCAACTCCCCGAGCGTCCTGAGTTCACCGAACTGCGCCGCGTCGTTGGCGTCCGCGATGCAGCCGGGACGGAGACCATCGCCGAGGCTGAACGAGACGTCGTAGCGCTTCATCAGCTTGCAGATCTCGTCGAAGTGGGTGTAGAGGAAGTTCTCCTCGTGATGCGCAAGGCACCACTTCGCCATGATCGAGCCGCCGCGTGACACGATGCCGGTGGTGCGCTCCGCGGTCAGCGGCACGTAGCGCAGCAGCACGCCGGCGTGGATGGTGAAGTAGTCGACACCCTGCTCGGCCTGCTCCTCGAGAGTCTGCAGGAACAGGTCGATGTTCAGCTTCTCGGCCTCGCCGTCGACCTTCTCGAGCGCCTGGTAGATCGGCACGGTGCCGATCGGCACCGGGCTGTTGCGAAGGATGTACTCGCGGGTCTTGTGGATGTCCTTGCCGGTGGAGAGGTCCATCACCGTGTCCGCGCCCCAGCGCAGCGCCCAGTGCAGCTTCTCGACCTCCTCGGCGATGCCCGAGCTGACCGCCGAGTTGCCGATGTTGGCGTTGACCTTCACCAGGAAGTTGCGGCCGATGATCATCGGCTCGCTCTCGGGGTGCCTGCGGTTGGCGGGGAGGATCGCGCGGCCGGCGGCGATCTCGCTGCGGACGAACTCGGCGTCGACGTTCTCGCGCAGGGCCACGAAGCGCATCTCCTCGGTGATCTCGCCCCGCCGCGCGTAATGCATCTGCGAGTGGTTGTCGTCGCCGCGCGCCATCCGCCGGTCGATCCACTCCTGGCGACGGGCGGGGAGACCCTGCTCCGGATCGCTGGCCGAGGGATCCTCGCCGCGCGGGCCGGTGGTGTCGTAGACCCGCAGGCTCTCGCCGTTGGTCAGCGCGATCTCGCGCATCGGCACGGCGAACTCGCCGACCTCGACCTTCTTGCTGCGGGGGAAGCTCTGTTGGAGCGGACGGAGGGGATCGGCAGACTGCTTGTCGCTCATCGCTTTCCTACGCCGGTCTGAACCGGTTCAGGTTCGAGGGGTGCTTCTCAGCCCACCCGGCCGAGGTCCGGACGATCCGGAGCCGGCTCCGATGCACCGCACCGAGCGGTGCGCGGGGACCACCCGCCGGGGTCCGGCAGATGGCGGCGGCGGTGGACGCCCCCAGCGTGCAGCCCATCTTCGAGTCCACGCGCGCACCTGCAAGGAGCGATTCGCCGGATCAGCGACCGCCCGTGGAGTCGTCGGTCCAGGGCATGAGCGGTTCGGACCCGCCCTCACGAATGCCCTGGGTCCGCGAGTCGTCGCCGGCGTCCGCTGCGCCGGCCGCGGGAACTCCATCGCGCAGCAACTCGTGCCAGGCCGAGGCTCCGCTGCGCAGATCCGTGGGCAGCGCGCCGGCCGCCGCGCCCAGGGCCCGTTCGCCGAGGGCCCGCGCATGACTGTGCTCGGCGGCCTCCACCAGCCCGCTGCCCACCCCGGTCGCGGCGGCGAGGATGTGGACCGCCGACAACCCACCGAGCATCACCAGCGCACCGGTGACGACTCCCAGGCCCGCACCGGAGATGCGGCTCCCGAGCGGCGTGCGCTCGGGTTCATCGTCGACCCGGCGGATGAACCGCGACAGGATCGTGACGACCAGCAGCGTGACCACGAACACCGCGATCGTGGCCAGGTAGGTCGGCAGGCCACGGGTCTCGACGACACCGTCGGTCGAGGACCCGAGCACGTTCGCCACCGGACGGGCCGCGAACGGCGTCGCAACCATCGTGACGGCGTAGGCCGCCAGCAGGACGAGGATCCGCGATACCTGCCAGCGCAGACCGCGGAACAGACCGACTACGAAGAACAGCAGCAGCACGCCCAGCGCGGTGCGGTCGACCCAGCCGAGCGCGTCCCACCACTGCTCGAGGGCCGAGGCCTCCGCGGCCACCGCGCGTTGACTCGCCTCCCCGAGCTGCCGGTCCGCGGGCGCATCGAGCATGTCTTGCGGTGGGAGCGCGAACGGCGACGGGCAGTCGGGAGATCGGGTCATCGAGGCACTGGTGGCGCGGAGCGCGATCGTTCCTATCCTACCAGCTCGTCGGGCAGCCCGACCGGTCGCATGGCCGCTCCGAGCCAGCGACCTGCCGCCGTCCCGACCGTCTGCCGACGTTTCGGCACCCGACCATGACCGACGCGGAACGCCCCCTTCCCCTGGTACTGCAGGAACACCTGTCCGAGTTGCTCGACCGCGCCCGACGCGTGCCGGAGCTCGCCGCCGAGATGGAGCGCGCGCGCCGGGACTTCTTCGACGGCGAGCTGCCGCGGACGGCACACAGCGACCAGGATCTCGATCTTGCCGCGCAGCGCTTCGCCGAATGGTTCCTGCTGGAGCGGGAGAGCGACGCCTTCGGCATCGTCCCGATCGAGCGTCTGGCTGCGGCGGGGGACGACGATCCGTGCGAGCAGCTGAGGGACTCGGTCGTCGGCATCTTCCTGGTCGAGGGTCGCGGTGAGAGCCTGCGGGTGCGCGATCTCCAGGGCGGAGACCGGCTCGCCGTGCGCAGCGTGGTCGGGGAGGTGCGTCCCGGTGACCTGCTGGTGGGGCGGCTGTACGGGATGGACGACGAGTTCGTGCCGAGCGCGGCCGCGGCGGTGATCGGCGGCGCTCCGCAGCTCGCGGTCGCCTTCCAGCGCGACCTCAAGCAGCTCGAACTCCAACGCCGCCTGGACCAGGCCGAACTCGAGCGACTGGTGGTGCAACGTCTCGACGACGGGACCGGACCCGGGCCAGCGCTTCGCGACCCGGCCGACGACCGGCCGATCGAACATCTGGAGGCCGAACTGCAGCAGCTGCTGGCCGAGGTCGGCAAGGACGAGGAGCTGCCGCCGACCCGGCTCAGCGGCGCACTGCGCGCCGCCGAAGGACCCGGTGAAGTCCTCGGCCCGGTGCTGGAGGAACTCGCGTTCGACACCCAGATCGACCTGGAGAAGGTCCGCGACGTGATGCTGCGGCTGTGGAACGCGCACCATACGACGAGCGCCGGTATCGAGCCGGTCCGAGAGCCCCTCGATGCGACCCCGCCATCCGAACCCGCACCGCAGCATCTCCCGGCCGACGGCGCGTCCCCACCGTTCCACACCCGTCCCGGCGAGTCGCTCGGCGAGCAGCTGGCGCGCCGCATCGAGGAGGGACTCGCCGCCGAGGAGAACGTCGAAAAGCTGTTCGAACAGGTGGAGGCGATGATGGGGGATGCGATCGATGACGACGACGAGGACGACCGCTTCGAGGACCTGGCCGATGGCAACCTGGATCCCCTGGTTCGCGAGTTCGCCTGGGAGACCGGTCTGTCGGCCGACGACGAGTCGCGCATGCAGTCGTTCCTGAGCCAGCTCCGCGAACTCCCGGTTCCGCGGGTCGACGCCGAGAGCATCGAGGCCGACGACATCCTGCGCTGGTTCCTGCACGTCTGGCTGTCGCACGCGCCGGGTGCTCGCCAGCCGCAGCTCCAGGCAGTCGACTCCCTGCTCGGATCGTTCGTCCGCTGGCTGGCCGAGACCCAGGAGATCACCGTCGGCGACGACCTGGCGATCGCGCGGCAGGCGCTGGTCTCCCAGGCCGAGCGTATCGATCGCGCATCGGGGCAACTGAGCGGGGGCGCCGTGGATCCGGCGGCGCAGCGTGGCCTGCTCAAGGTCATCGACCTGATCGAGGACGTGCTCGTGGCGGCGGACGCGGCCCGCTCGACCGAGATCGAGGTCCGCGCCGGGGTCGACGCGGTGCGAGATCTCGAGCGCGGCGACCTGCTGATCGCCGCCTACCGGCCGGGGGAGACCGGCACGCCGGTCGGATTCCACGGTCCGGTGGTGGTGCTGCCCAAGGACGTCGAACACCTGGTCTCCGGCTGAAGCACGGCACGATCAGCTGAGATCGCCATGCGAGCGGGCCTTCGCGGGTTCGTCGCGAGCCTGGTCCCGGTCCGCGGACAGACGCTTCGGCCCCGAAAGGTCCTCGACCGATGAGGTCCCGGGGGATCCCCGTGCGATCCCCAGTCACGAGGATCCGCATGGCCTGGGAAACAGCGCTCGACCGTCTCGTTCTTCGACAGATCCATCTCGCCGAGCGGGGCGAGGCCCGCGCCAGCGAGGTGTCTCGACAGCTCGAGGACCTTCATGAGCTGGCGCCGGATCGCGACGAGACGGCCTACCACCACGGCTACGCGAATGCGCTGTTGGGCTTGGAGCTCCCTACGCCCGAGCCGCAGGACGCGGGCCGTCGCCGCTTCTTCCGGTTCGGCGCGGTGCGTGGACACGAGCGCCGCGGCGAACGCGAGTGGGTCGCCAACCTGCTCGGCGACCAGGCCGTAGTCATGGACCTGCTGACCGAGCCGCGCATCGCGGTGCAGGTCCTGCCCCTGGTGATGCGCACGCTGTTCTGGTCCGGTGACCTGACGGTCGCGGTCCGGGCGATCGACTTCCTGTCGTCGGTCGGCACCGAGGACGGTCCGACCGACTCCCTGGTCGAAGCCGCGTTGGCGGACCTGCTGTCGCGACTGGAGACCCGCGAGGACAGCGCCGACCGCGAGAGCACCGCCGAGATCCTGCAGCGCTGCATCTCGCTGCCGTGCTTCGCCGGACTCCCTGCCGAGGTGCGGGCCGGCTACCTGAGCGAGCTGGGTCATCGGCTGCTGGCCATCAGCGAGTTCGAGCCGGCGCTGGAGCAGTATCGCGCCGCCTTCGAGCTGGCCTCGGACACCCGCTTCAAGCGCAGCCAGATCGCGCTCGGCGCCGCCATGGCGACCATGCGGCTGCACGGCGTGCAGGAGCTGGAGCCGCGGGTCGAGCGGGGCGAGCGCGACGAGGCGCGCGCCTGGATCGAGCGGGTCGGCGAGGGCTCGGACCTGCAGGTCCCCGAGGCGCTGTTCACCCTCGGCCTGTTCGACTACGAGACCGGCAATCATCTCCAGGCCACCGAGCGGTTCGACGAGTGTGTTCAGGGCTGCCGCAGGGTCGCCGGCCGCGATGCCGCGCTGATCGCCCGCAACGAGTTCTTCCTGGCGGCCTCCCTGCTGATCCTCGGCGACGCCTCGCAGAGCAGCCGGGCACTTCGGCTGATGGAGTCGGCGCTCGCCCAGGTGCGACCGGACCTGGAGACCTTCTACGCGGTCCACGAGGAGCTGAAGAAGAAGGACCGCCGCCTGAGCCTGCGCTTCCTCGACAGCGTCGACATCGGCCGCGGCACCGCGCCCGACCAGCTGCTGCTGGTGGCCCTCGAGTATCTGAGCCTCGGTGAGGCGGACCCAGCGCTGCGCGCCGCGGAACGGGTGCTGCAGGTCGCGGTCGACCTCGACCAGCGGGTCGAGGCGATGCGGGTCCTGCTGACCGCGCACAACATGCAGGGTCGGACCAACGAGGCCCGCGGCGTCTACCAGGAGATCCGCGACCTGCTGGTGCAGCGTGGCGCCTTCTCCGAACTCGAGAAGCTGCTGCTGACCGAGGACTTCGTCGGGCAGGCACTCGACCACCTGGAGATCAAGTGCGAGCTGGTCGCCGTCTACGAGGAGATGGAGGATCGCGACTTCGAGCGCGCCCAGCTGCAGAGCCAGGTGGCCCGGAGCCTCAGGGCCCGCAAGGACGTCGAGTCGCTGCAGGAGGCCGAGGGCCTGCTGCGCGAGGTCGAGATCGGCTTCCCCGAGCTGGTTCGCGAGGACCTGGAACAGATCCAGGGGCTGCTGCGGCTGGCGGACGTCGAGCCCGAGTCCGGCGGCGACGGCGGCCGCGCACTGTGCGCGGAACTGGCCGCGGCGCTCGGTCATGCGCCGCGGATCCTGGTGGTCGGCGGCAACGAGCGCCAGCGCCGCCATCACCCGCGCTTCGAGGAGCTGGCGACCGACTGGGGCTTCGACGGCGAGTGGTTGATGGCCAACTACTCGTCGCCGCAGAAGCTGGTCGGCGAGATCGCCGACCGGCTGGACGGCGGACGTGTCGACGTGCTGATGCTGCTGCACTGGAACCGCCACGAGACCACCGAGCCGGCACTCGAAGCGGCCCGCAAGGCCGAGGTGCCGGCGCGCACCGTGCACTACGCAGGCTTCACGAGTCTGCAGGTCGCGCTGTCCGAGCAACTCGGTCGGCTGCGCAAGCAGGCGCCCGAGCAGATGGCCGGCGCCGGGGCGGGAGGCGGCCGCGGAAAGGGCTCCAAGGGTCGCTGAGCGGCCTGGCGCTCCCCATCCAGCGGTTCCGATAATCTATGTTATGTCAGATAGAGGGCGGGGAGCTGGCGGGGACGAGCGGCCGGCGTCGGTCCGTCCCGGAAGTGGTCTCCACCTCGCCAGGACTCTGGCCGGTCGCACGGCGCGCGAGACATCTCCGCGGCGCCCGCGACACGAGACTGTGACGACTTCCCGGGTGCCGCTCGGCTCGTCGGTGGCTTCCAATGGTCGTCCTGGTCAGCTCGCCGTCGAGCGCGTCCGATCCCGCTCGGCTCGGTCTCTGGTCGATGGAGCTGCTGACCACCCGAAGCCAGCCGGACAGGCCAGCCGAAGAGGACTGCCGACGTGATGACCCAACGCGAACCCGCCGCCACACTCCAGCCCCGGACACCCGTCCGGACGGCCGCCCGCATCGCAGCTCTAGGCTTGACCATCCTGATCGCCGGGTTCGCCGGCGCGCCGATGGCGACCTCCCAGTCCGCGCCGGATCGCGTCGATGAACGGGCGCTGCGCGAAGCGGCCCGGCGTCTCGATGCGGCGGTCGACCAGGACCTCCGGGCGCACGGCCTGACCCCGAACCCGACGGTCGACGACCCGACCTTCCTGCGCCGCGCCTCGCTGCGGATCATCGGCCGCATCCCGACCCTCGCAGAGACCCGCGAGCACCTCGGCACCGACCTGCAGCGCCGCCTCGACCGGGACGCCCTGGTCGACCAGCTGTTCGCCTCGCCGGGCCACGTCAGCCGGATGCTGAACTACTGGTCCGACCTGTTCCGAGCCCGCGACGAGCTGGCGCGCCGCGTCTCCGGCGAGCCGTTCCTGCACCGCATCGGCCAATTCGTCGCCGCCGACGAACCCTACGACGAGTTCGTCCGCGACCTGCTGACCGCCAGCGGCGCCGCCCATGCGCGCGGCAACGGCGCGACTGGCTACCTGCTGCGCGACCGCGGGATGCCGCACGACAACATGGCCAACACCGCGCGGCTGTTCCTCGGCAGCCGGATCGAGTGTGCGCAGTGCCACGACCACCCGTTCGAGGACTTCAGCCAGCGCGAGTTCTTCGAGCTGGCGGCCTTCCAGGGTGGCCTGCAATACGTCGACACCAGCCTGTTCACTTCGCCCGAGGGTCGCAAGCTGGTCGAGGCCGGTCGCCAGGCGCGGCAGGCCGGCAACGAAGCTCGTCGCGCCTTCGCCCGCCTGCTGCAGGGTGTCACCGTCGGGATCTCCGGGACCGGCACCAGCGCCGAGACCCTGCCCGAGGACTACGCCTACGACGATGCGCGACCGGGCGACATGGTCACGGCGATGGTGCCGTTCGGGCCCGAGGCCGACGTGGATGACCCGGTGCGCCGCTCGCGCCGGGAACTCCGGGTCCGCCGCCGCCAACCCGCCGCCCAGCGCATCGGCGAATTCGCCGAGACCGGCTCTCGCGAGGCCTTCGCCGACTGGCTCACCGCCCCGGAAAACCCCCGTTTCGCCAAGGTCGTCGGCGCCCGGATGTGGAAGCTGATGCTCGGCATCGGGCCGATCGAACCGGTCGACGACCTCCGCGAGGACACCGTCGCGGCCAATCCGGCGCTGTTCGCGACGCTCGAGGAGCTCGTGCTGCAGTTCGACTACGACCTGCGCGCGGTGCTGCGCGCGATCGCCCGCACCCGCGCCTTCGGTCGCGAAGCCGTGGCGTTCGACCCCGCCGATGCCGAGCCGTTCCGCTTCCAGGGGCCGGCCCTCGAACGGATGACCGCCGAGCAGATCTGGGACTCGCTGCTGACGCTGGCGATCGACGACCCCGACGCCTCGCTGGCCCCGCCCGAGGCCCGCGCCGAAGGCGTCTACAGCAACTACGAGAGCTTCGTGAACCAGTCCGAGGCGCAGCTGAGCGAGCGCGTCGAGACGATGACGCTGCGCTACACCGATCCCGATGCCTACCGGCAACGGCTGGCGAAGCTACGCCGCGAACGACTGGCCGCATCGCGCGCCGACCGTGACGCCGACCGCGCCGAACTCCGCAAGGCCGCGGCGCCACTGCTCGCCGAACTGCAGAAGGCCCGCCGCGCCCGCGACCAGGCCAAGGTTGCGGAGGTGATGCAGCGCATCCGCGACCTGCGGGAGCAGATTGGCTCCCGGGCGCGCGGTGGTGGTTCCGGGCGCGGTCTGGCGCGGGCCTCCGAACTCGAGATGCCGGCCCCACCCGCCCACCTGCTCCGCGAGTTCGGTCAGTCCGCCAAGGAGACCATCGACGGCTCCTTCGACGATGCCAACGTGCCCCAGGCGCTGCGGCTCATGAACGGCGTGGTCGACGAGGAGCTGCTCCGACCCGGCTCGGCCATCTCCCGTCACCTCCACGCGGTGACCCCGGAACGCGATCCGCAGGCGGCGGTCGAACTCGCCTACCTGGCGATCCTGCAGCGGCGCCCGACCGCGGCGGAAGGGCGCGCCTGGGCCCGTGACATCCACGACGACGGCACCGAAGCCGTCCACGATCTGGTCTGGACCCTCGTGAACAGCCACGAGTTCCGCTTCGTCGACTGACCCCGGAGGCCCACCCATGACCGCATCCCGTTCCCGCAAGTCGCGCCGGGCGTTCGCCCGGGGCACCGACCTCCAGGATCGTCGCGCATTCCTCTCGCAGACCTCGCAGGGCCTGCTCGGCGTCGCGGCGCTGCCGACCTTCGATCGGTTGCTGCCCGCAGCGCGGGGTTCCGACGACTCCCTGCTCGGCACGCCGACCGCCCACCGCGCGATCCACATCTACCTCAGCGGCGGTCTCACCCACCTCGACACCTTCGACCCGAAGCCCGGCAACGCGGTGATGGGCGCCACGGAGGTGATCGCGAGCAGCGCCGACGGCATCCAGCTCGGCGCCGGCCTGCCGCTGCTGGCGCGGCAGATGGACAAGGTCGCGGTGATCAACTCGATGTGGTCGAACCAGGGCGCGCACCAACAGGGCCGCTACTTCGCCCACACCAGCTACGAACTGCGCGGCACGATCCGCCATCCGTCGCTCGGCGCCTGGCTCAGCCACGTGCGCGGACCCGCCAACCCGACCCTCCCGGCCCACGTGCTGATCGGCGGCGGCACCGAGAACGCCAGCGCCGGCTTCCTGGCCAGCAGCCACGCGCCGCTGCCGATCGGCGACCCCGAGGCCGGTCTGCAGTTCGCCGAGCGCCCCACCGAGGTCGACGACGAAGCGTTCGAGCGGCGCATGCGCCGCCTGCAGCGGATGAACAGGGAGTTCACCGAGCACCACGCGAACCGTCTGACCCGGGCCTACGACGAGGCCTACGTGCAAGCCGTCGAGCTGATGGGTTCGCGCGACCTCGCGGCGTTCGATCTCGGCGCCGAGCCGGACCTGCTGCGCGACGTCTACGGCCGCAACAAGACCGGGCAGGCGTGCCTGCTCGCCCGCCGCCTCGCCGAACACGACGTGCGCTTCGTCGAGGTCACGGTCGGCGGCTGGGACATGCACACCGACATCTTCGATGCGCTCGACGACCGCCTGCCCGAGTTCGACCGTGCGCTCGCCGCACTGCTCGCCGACCTCGACGGCCGCGGCTTGCTCGACGACACGCTGGTGATCGTCTCCACCGAGTTCGGTCGCACTCCGCGCCTCCAGGCCGACCGCGGCGGCCGCGACCACCACCCGAAGGCGTTCTCGTGCCTGTTGGCCGGCGGCGGCATCAAGCGGGGCTATCGCCACGGGCGCACCGATGCGCGCGGCGAGGAGGTCGTCGAAGACCGGGTCACCGTGAAGGACTTCAACGCGACGATCGCGGCGGCCCTGGGTCTGCCGACCGAGCACGAGTTCCACTCCCCCTCCGGGCGACCGTTCACCGTCGCCAACAAGGGGCGGCCGGTGGCGGAGCTGTTCGCATGATCGGTCGCCTCCTCACCGGAGTTCTGGGCCTCGCCTCGGGTCTCCTGTCCGGCACGACGGCCAACGCACAGGACACCGCACCGGACTTCCGCAGCGAGATCCTGCCGATCCTCGAGCGGAGCTGCTTCGACTGCCATCAGGCGCCGCGCCGCGACGCCGACGGTCGGCTACGCAAACCCAAGGGCGGCCTGCGCCTCGACGGCCCGAGCCACTTCCGCGCCGGTGGCGACAACGGCGCGGTGCTGGTCGCCGGTCAGCCCGATGAATCGCCGCTCTATGCGCGCACGGTGCTGCCGCCCGACGACATCGACATCATGCCCGAGGACGGCGATCCGCTGTCCGATGCCGAGACCGCACTGCTGCGTCGTTGGATCGACGGCGGCGCCTCGTTCGGCGATTGGCAGGGCAGCGACGCCGCCGGCGACCAGGCCGAGCGGGTGGCCGAGTCGATCCCGCTGCCGTCCGCGCAGTCCCGGGCCCGCGCCGCCGAGGGCCTGTCGCCGCTCGCGCAGTCCAAGCTCGGCAAGGCACTCGGGGAGCACGGTCGGGCCGAGGCCCTCGACCCCGAACGCCGCCTGTTCCGCATCCACTTCGCGGCGCACCAGGACCAGGTCACCGACCAGACCCTGAAGGCGCTGACGCCGGTCGCCGAGCACGTCTTCACGCTCGACCTGCGCCGCACCGCGTTGACCGACCGCGCGGTCCCCGACCTGCTGCGCTTCGGACGCCTGCACCGACTGGAGCTCGGCCGAACCGCCCTCACCAGCAAGGCCCTGGCGAAGCTCGCCCAGTTCGAGCACCTCGAGGACCTGGTGCTGGTCGGCACCAAGGGCTGCGACGACGCGGTCCTCGACGCCCTGGTCGAAGCGCGCCCGCTGCGCCAGCTCTACGTCTGGGGCAGTTCGGTCACCGAGCAGGGACTGCGCCGCTTCGCGACCGCCCGCCCCGACGTGCGGGTGGTTGCCGCACCGCCCTTGCCACCGCCGCCGGCTCGCGACGACGACGACGCGCCACCGCGGCGGCGACGGTGAGCCCCGCGGCTTCGGGCCGCGACTCGTTTCAGTCGCCCGCCCTCGGTCCGAGGTCGACCCCGACCGTCAGCCACGCGGTGAAGTCGGGAGCGATGAAGCCGCGCAGGTCCTCACCGATCGAGGCATCGACGCGCCAGCGGTCGGCGAAGTGGTAGCGCACGCCGGTCCACAGCAACCACTGGTCGTTGGCGGCCCGGTCGAGGTCGAGGTTACGCAGGGTGGAGGTCTCCCACTCGATCTGACCGACCGCGCTGACGTCTTCGGCGAACGCCCACTCGGCCGACAACCCGGCCGAGGTCACGTCCTCGAACGTGAAGCCGCGCCGCCGGGTGGCCGACGGCGTCTCGGCAAAGGAATGTTGCAGGTGGCCGTAGAGCGCCAGCCGTGGCAGCCGCCACTCCCCCACCACGCCGAGCGATGCATCCACGCCGCCGCTGCCGAAGCCGCGGTCGTCGTTGCCGGTGGGCAGTTCGAGGCCGGCCCGCAGCAGGAGTCCGAACGGCCGGGCGTCGGTTGGCGCGAACGCCGACCAGTTCAGCGCCAGCGGCACGTCGAGCAGCTCCAGATCGCGCTCTTGCATGCCCCAGACGAACTGGCCGCGATCCACCGCTTCGACCAGGAACTGGTCGTTCTCGGCGCGGTCACGGCCCTGGTCGGGGAAGCCGAAGAAGTCGTGCCAGGCGATCACGAAGTCGTCGAGGAAGCCGCCACTGCCATGTGCGACCGGCAATTCGAGCTCGAGGTCGAAGCCGCCGCCGAGGCCGGCCCGCGTCGCGACGGACGTGCGCCAGATCTCGCCATCCATCACGAAGCTGGTGTCGCCGTTCGCACCACCGAGGAACAGGCTGGTGTAGGCATTGGCCCACTCGACCCGGACCCCGCCGGCCGGAGTCGCGGCCGTGCTGCGCGGGTCCAGGTGCTGAACCGCGAGCTGCGCCGGGTGCTGATTGCGGACTCGCATGGGACCGTCGAAGCGCGGGCGCGCGGTGGTGCACGCGGCGAGGAGACCGGCAATCCACAAGCAGCCTGCACAATTTGACCTCCACCGTGGCGGCAAGGGTCTCCCTGTCGTCGTGGCGTGCATCGTCGAGCGGGATCTATTGGATCGCAGTCCCCGGGTCACGTCCGAAACCAAGGGTGTCGGCCGCCTCGTGCCGATCAGGACTCTCTGGAATCTGCGCGCCGAGCGGTGATTCAGGAGACTCGTAGAAGGCACGAGGATCGTCAGGGTGGCCGGGTACCGCCGCGTGAGACGAGCTGAGCGAGTCGCGCCCATTCGGATCCGGTCGCAGGCCGCGCCGAGGATCGGCAGCCGCTCGCCTCGGTCCCGCCGTGCGCATACACTCCGCGCTTCGCCCGCCGCCCGCTTCCCCGGAGCCCCCTCGTTGTCGCGACTTCGCCAGTTCCCGATCCTCGCCCGGTGTGCCCTCTGTGCCCCGATCCTGCTCACGGCCTGCGCCCAGGGTGGCGAGGAGGACCGACCCTCGTGCGAGGTGAAGCTCAACGGAACGTCGCTGCACCTGTTCGCGATGGTGGCGCGGCCCGACTTCTCGGCCTTCCCGACGCCGACCGGAGACGCTGGCAGCATCGACGGCCGGATCCTGCTCACCGACGACTGCACCTACGAACTCGATAGCGCCACCGGCGACCCGATCGGTCGCGGTGACTACGCGTTGGAGTCCGACGGGACCCTTTCGATCCTGGTCCCGACGAACTCGTCGACCCTCGTCTATCGGGGGGCCTACGGCCTGGAGGGTGACACCCGCCACACCTTCCTCACCGACCGGGTCGGCAGCGCGGTCGGGCTCTACATCGGCACCGAACGGGTCGTGGGCAATGCCCTCGACGTTGCTGACATGGCCGGTGACTGGCACCTGTTCATGATGCACGCGCGGTTCCCCCCGGCGACCGCACCGCGGGACCAGGACCAGGTCGGCCTCGCGCTGTCCGGCAAGGTGACGCTGGCCGCCGACGGCTCGATGACCGGAAGCGGCGCCGAGTCGGAAGCCGGCACGGTGAGCCTTCGCGCCGACCCGGCGGACTTCAAGACCTTCGCCGATGGCCGCGCGACCTTCGAGGTCACCGTCGACCCGACCACCAAGCCCGACTATGACCGGGGTTTCGTCGCCGGGGGCGACCTGGACTTCCTCGCGGCTCTCGACCCGCTGTCGTCGACTGATGACGAGGTCGCAGGTCTGAGCTGCATGATGCGGCTGCGCGACGCCAACGACTACACGCCCTCGGGATTGGTCGGCACCTACAAGCTCGGCCTGTGGACCCTGTTCCTCGCGCCCGACGCGTCGGGCTGCGACGCCGCGGTCGGCACCCTGGAGCTGACCGCCAACGGGGACCTGCGGATCCAGGCGACCAGCAACAGGGGCGTCGACTTCTCGTACTCGGGCACCTACACCGCGGCGGCGGACGGCACGCTGACCATCTCGATCAGCGGGACCAACCAGACCTGGACCGGCGCGTTCGACCAGAGCTACGACACCGTGCTGCTCCTCGACGCCTTCAAGGAGTCACGGCCCAATGGCCAGGCCGAGCTGAACTTCGGCTTCGCGATCCGGCCGGTTCCGGCCAGCAACTGACGCCGTCCGCGCGAGGAGCACACTACCTTGGGCTCGCCCGTCCTCTCCACTTCGCTCCGCCATGCTGTGAAGCTCGGCAGCGGCAAGGTCCGCGACCTCTACCGCCTCGGCGACGACCTGCTGCTGGTCGCGACGGACCGGATCTCCGCCTACGACGTGGTCATGGCCGACCCCGTCCCGGGCAAGGGTCAGGTCCTGACCGCGGTCTCCGCGTTCTGGTTCGACCTGCTCGCCGACGTGGTGCCGAACCACCTGCTGTCCATCGACGTCGACTCCTGGCCCGAACTCGACGGCGACGAACGTGCGGTGCTCGGCGGCCGCTCCATGCGCTGCCGCCGGGCCACACCACTGCCGGTCGAATGGGTGGTCCGCGGCTACCTCACCGGCTCGGCCTGGAAGGACTACCAGGCCGGTCGACCGGTGTCGGGTGTGGTCCTGCCGCCGGGCCTCGAGCATGCCAGCCAGTTGCCCGAGCCGATCCTGACCCCCTCGACCAAGGGCGAGCCGGGCCAGCACGACGAGCCGATCCCGTTCGCGCACGCCGAGGAACTCTGCGGTGCTTCGCTCGCCGCCCAGGCCCGCGACGCGGCGCTCGCGCTGTACCGCGCCGGCTCCGCGCACGCCCGCGAGCGCGGCATCGTGATCGCCGACACCAAGTTCGAGTTCGCGACCGACGCCGCCGGCGCCCTGCTGTTGATCGACGAGTGTCTGACCCCGGACTCGAGCCGCTTCTGGGACGCGAGCGAGGTCCGGCCCGGTGCACACCCGCGGAGCTTCGACAAGCAGGTGCTCCGTGACTGGCTCACCGACCAGGGAGCGGACGGCAGGAGCCCGCCGCCGCGGCTGCCGCCCGAGGTGGTGGAGCGCACCGCCGCCACCTACCGCGAGATGGCCGCGAGACTGACCGGAGCCGCTCCGTGACCCTGCCCCCCACCGTCGCCTGGGTCGGTGATGCCGCCCGCGGACACCTGGAACTCCTCGACCAGACCCGCCTGCCCGACCACCGCGAGGTCCTGCAGCTCACCAGCCTGGACGCGGTGGTCGACGCCATCCGCCGGCTCGCCGTCCGCGGCGCCCCGGCGATCGGCGTGGCCGCCGGCTACGGCGTGGTGGTGGGCCTGCAGCAGCGCCCGAGCGGTCGTGCCTTCGAGACGCACCGCGACCTGGTCTGCAAGACCCTGATCGATGCGCGCCCCACCGCGGTCAACCTGTCGTGGGCGGTGGAGCGGGTCCGCGCCCGCCTCGCCGCGGAGCCCGAACTCGGAGCGGCACTCGACGAAGCCCGCGCGATCCACGACGAGGACATCGCGCTGTGCCGCGGCATGGGCGAGCACGGCGCGCCGCTGATCCCCGACGGCGCCACGGTCCTCACCCACTGCAACACCGGGCGACTCGCGACCTCGGGCGACGGCACCGCGCTGGCGGTGATCTTCGAGGCCTGGCGCCGCGGCAACCGGCTGAAGGTCATCGCCGACGAGACCCGGCCGCTGCTGCAGGGCGCGCGCCTCACCGCGCTGGAACTCGCCGAGGAGGGCATCCCGGTGGACGTCGCCGTGGATGGTGCGGCGCCGGCGCTGATCGCCCGCGGTGAGGTCGACGTGGTGCTGACCGGCGCCGACCGCGTCGCGGCCAACGGCGACGCCGCCAACAAGATCGGCACCTACTCGCTGGCGCTGGCCTGCCAGGCCCACGGAGTGCCGATGTACATCGTCGCGCCGGTCAGCACCTTCGACCTCTCGCTGCCCGACGGCTCGCACATCGAGATCGAGGACCGCGACGCCGAGGAGGTCCTGTCGGTGCGCGACCAGCGGATCGCGCCCCCTGGGGTCGGCGCCCGCAACCCGGCCTTCGACGTGACCCCGGGGCGGCTGTTGAGTGGACTGGTGACCGACCGCGGGGTGATCCGCCCGGTGGATACCGAGTCGGTCCGGGCGATGCTGGCCCCGAGAATCTAAAGCGCCGCCGGTTCGGGGTCCGATGCCCCCGGCATGACGCCGAAACCGACCCGTCGCAAGGGAACCGTCGCCACCGCGACCGAGGACGCCGCGGACCCGGCCAGGGCGGGCCGGAAGACGGGCCGGAAGCCGCGCGACAAGAGCGCCTCGAAACCGCGCGCCTCGAAGGCTGCCGAGGCAGGTCCGCAGGGCGCGGTCGCGCCCCGCAAGCGCCGCTCGAAACCGGCAGGCAAGGTCCCCCCGCTGCCGCCCAAGGGCCACGACGTCGACCCCGAGACCCTGGCATTCATCGCCGCGATCGACGCCTACAAGACCGCACACTCGCGACCGTTCCCGGGCTGGAGCGAGATCCTGCACGTGGCGCGCTGGCTCGGCTACCGCAAGCCGGACGCCTGATCAGGCACTTCACCCAGCGACACTGCACCCAGCGACACTTCACCCACCGACGTCGCCGAGCCAGCCGAGCGCGATCAGCGCGAACAGCAGGAGGCCCGCGACGATCCGGTACCACGCGAACGCCGCGAAGGTGTGCCGCTGCAGGTAGCGGACGAACGGCCCGACGATCACCAGCGCGGTGACGAAGCTCGCCGCGGAGCCGACCAGGAAGTCGCTCAGGAGTGGCCCGCTGATCCGCTCCCAGTCCTTCATCGCCTTCAGCGCGCAGGCGCCGTAGAGGATCGGCAGGCCGACCAGGAACGAGAACTCGGCCGCCGCGGTGCGTCGGAAGCCGAGCACCAGGGCGCCGGCGATCGTCGCACCCGAACGGCTCGTGCCCGGAATCAGCGCGAGGCACTGGAACAGACCGACGACCAGGGCCTGGCGCAGGGTCATGTTCTCGACCTCGTGCTGCAGGCCGGCGGAACCTTGCTCGGCACGCTTCGCCAGCCAGCGCTCGAGGCCGAGCAGCGCGACGCCACCGACGATCAGCGTGGTCGCCACCGTCTCGGCGGAGAACAACAGCTCCTCGATGAGGTCGTCGAACAGCACGCCGACCACCGCCGCCGGCAGCGCTGCGACGATCAGCAGCACCAGCAGGTTGACGCGGCCGCGGCCCTCGCTGCGGGCGATGCCACGCAGCGCGGCGAGGATCTTCTGCCAGTAGAGCACCGCGATCGCGGTGATCGCGCCGGCCTGGATCGCCACCTCGAAGGTCGGGTCGCTGTGGCCGAGCAGCCGGTTGGTGACGATCAGGTGGCCGGTGCTGCTGACCGGCAGGAACTCGGTCAGGCCCTCGACCACGCCGAGGATGAGGCTGCCGACGAGGCCGGGCGCCTCCGGATCGGTCGCCGCGGCGCCGACGGGGTCCTGGAGCAGGCTGCTGATCCCGAGCATCTCTGTTCCCATCGGTCGCTGCGCACTGACCGCCTGATCGGGACCCCGAGGTCCCGCTCGCGTCGAGGCTCTGGGCCGGTCACACCGCGCGCAGCGGGTCGACGAACTCGAGGTCGAAGGCCTCGGCCACCGCACTGTGCGTGACCTTCGAGCCGAGCACGTTGGCCGCCGAGCGCAGCACCGGATCCTGCAGTGCGTCCTTGGCGCCGAGGCGGGCCAGCTGCCGCGCGTACGGCGCGGTCGCGTTGGTCAGCGCGAAGGTCGAGGTCCGCGGCACCGCGCCGGGCATGTTGGCGACGCAGTAGTGCACCACGCCGTCGACCACGAAGGTCGGGTTGTCGTGGGTGGTCGGCTTGCAGGTCTCGATGCAGCCACCCTGGTCGACCGCGACGTCGACCACCACCGGCCCGTCGTTCTTCATGATCGACAGGTCGGCGCGGGTCACCAGCCGCGGGGCCCGCGCGCCGTGGACCAGCACCGCGCCCACCACCAGGTCGGCCTGCGGCAGCTTCTCACGGATCGAGTACGGGTTGCTGTGCAGCAGGTCGACGTTGGCCGGCATGACCTCGGAGAGGTAGCGCAGCCGGTCGAGGTCGATGTCCATCACCAGGACCCGCGCGCCCATCCCCGCGGCCATCAGCGCGGCGTTGTAGCCGACCACGCCGCCACCGAGCACCAGCACGGTCGCCGGGTCGACGCCCGGCACGCCGCCGAGCAGCACGCCACGGCCGCCATGGTGGGCCTCCAGCGACGCCGCGCCGACCTGGATCGCCATCCGGCCGGCGACCTCGCTCATCGGGGTCAAGAGCGGTAGCTTGCCGTCGACGTCCAGCGTCTCGTAGGCGAAGCAGTGCGCCCCCGACGCGATCATCGCGTCGGTCAACTCGCGGCTCGCCGCGAAGTGGAAGTAGGTGAACAGCAGTTGGCCCGGCTTGATCAGCGGGTACTCGGAGGCCAGCGGCTCCTTGACCTTGATGATCATGTCGGCCGCACCGTAGACGCCGGCGGCATCGTCGACGATCTGCGCGCCAGCCCCCGCGTAGGCCTCGTCCGAGAGGCCGGCGCCGAGGCCCGCACCCTTCTGGACCAGGACCGTGTGGCCGTCGCCCACCAGGGCGTGGACCATGGCCGGCACGGCGCCGACGCGGTTTTCCTGCGGTTTGATCTCCTTGGGGACGCCGATGATCATGCGGGTGCTCGAGGGGGTGTCTGGATACGGGCGGAACACGTTAGCCCCAAGCGGCGGCGGAATCGCCTCGGGGATGGCACGCCACCGACAGATTCTCCGTCGCCACGCTTGCGCACCCCGGTGCCCAAGGGTAGGTTCCCCCGCCCCGATCGTCCCCGGACGGTCTCGGGGGCGATTAGCTCAGTTGGCTAGAGCACCAGCTCGACAAGCTGGGGGTCACTGGTTCGAGCCCAGTATCGCCCACCATTTCGTTCGCCAGAACGACCCGTCCACGAGGACGACACCGCAGGTCGCACCCGCTCGCCGGGCTGCGACCTGTTTCGTTTCCGTGATCGTCTTGGCGACTTTCGTCAGGTGGAATCCCTGCCGGCTGGAGTCACCGAGGAGTGGAATGGCCCTCGCGATCCGCTCCATCGAACCGGCTCGATGCGATCGAACGCTCCGACCGGATGACGCCCGCCGACCGCCCGGTCTCGCCGCCAGGCCTCGCCGTCAGCGTCCGCCGCTTCTGCGCTGCCGTCCCAGGACCTCTTGGACGTGCCTCGGCCGACTGTTCCGCACCGCCTGCTCGTCATTGGTCCGCGCCCATTCGATCTCGGTCAGGACTCCAGGCGGCAGGAACCCGTCGGCGATCGCCTGCCGGGCCATGCCCAACGTGTCGTCGAACAGGTGCATCGGCACCCCGCGTTCGGCGAGGTCCTCGGCGAGGCGGCTGATCTCGTCGCTCCGATCGAGCCACGCCACCTTCCGGATGTAGATCGCTGCGACGCGGCCCGGATTGGCCAACGCGATGCGGTGATAGAGTTCCGGGTCGTGCTGGCCGGCGTCGCCGATGAGCAAGAACGGCAACGCCTCGGTGGTCGAGAAGATCCGTTCGACCTTCTCCACCTTGTGTTCGTGGTTGCTGCGCAGCACGCGTCCACTGAGGATCCCGAACTCGCGCATCAACAGCGGCCCCTCGGGGAAGCCGTTGAAGGCCAGGAAGTCCTCGACCAGGTCGAACAGGTTCCAGGCGGCGCTCGACACGTAGTAGAAGGGGTTCTCGCGGTCGCCGTCCGCACCTCGTCGCAGCAGCCGGTAGAACGCCGACGCGCCCGGCAGCGGAACCCGGGTCCGCGAGTTGTTGGTCAACGTCAGCCGGATCAACCGCCATAGGTCGGTGGCGTGGCTGTACATCACGGTGTCGTCGATGTCGCTGACCACGCCGAAGCTGGCTCGCGCCGACGGCACCAGCACCCGCGCCGCAGTCTCCGCCGGGTCGGACGTGCGGCCCTCCACGGCCGGCAACGCCAACCGCACGATCCGCCACGGGCCGTCCGCAGGAGCGCCTGCGTCGGCCTCGAGTTCGAACGTGAAGTAGCCGTTCTCGTCCGTGCGGGTCTCGGCCTCCCCCGCCCCCGGTCGGGCGATCACCCTTGCCCCTGGTACGTGCGATGACCGGAACCGGTGCCAGCTCGCGCGCAAGTTGCTCCATGCGGGATCCAGAGAATCCGGAGTGCACACCGGCCGGACCTCCTGCACGCGCCCGATGACCCTCCAACGTCGGTGGTCGCCGTAGCCCAGGAACGGCATGATCCGCACCGGACGGAGCAGTCCGAGCCGGGTCTTGGTCCAGCGCGCGACGAGTCCGAGCGGCTCGAACACGAGATGCGAGGCGACGTTCAGCATCTCGCCGAGGACGTGGGTGATTCGACCCATCGGACTGGTGAACGGCGCGCCTCAGAGGCCGAAGCGCAGCGAGGCGAGGCGCCCCACCTCGACCCGGCCCTGCGCCGGCGCACCCTGTGCCGGGTCGTATGGCTGGCTGACGCGGGTCGCGAAGATCGGAGTCCCCGGGCCGATCTGGATCCCGACCGGGATCGTCGAAATGACCTCCGGTCCCCGGGAGGAGACGTCCATCGCGAACGCCTGCAGGAAGAAGCGTGCGCCACCGAACTGCGGCAGATCGGGAATCGGCAAGGGCGCGGCGAGCCGGAGCTGGGTCTGGCTTCCCGGCGCATCGAACCAGGCCATCTGCAGAGGCGCACCGACCAGGTCGCCGATCGCCGCCCCGCAGCCGCGCGGTGCGTCGATGCCGAGGTCCGACAGCTCGACCGGAACCGTGAAACTGCCGATTCGCCCTCCGATCCCGGACGACCCGAACAGCAACGCGTTGAGTCGCAGGCTGGGTCGACCACTCGGTAGTCCGGCGAAGGCCACCTGCAGCGATCCTCCGGGGAGGAGATTCTGCTCGGGAACCCCCACGATTCCGGCGATCTGTCCGCCGGAGTGCACACAGTTCGTGCCGCCGCTCGGTACGAACATCCCCCCCGCCTCGGCCCGGTATCCCTCCAGGATCCAGTCGGCGCCCCCGGTGTTCGCGGTGGTCTCGAAGTCGACGGTCAGGGTCCCCATGCGGAGTCCGTCGAACCGGAAGGGCGCCGAGAACGGCACGCTGGCGGTCCACCCTGCCGGCCAACGCCCGCCCGTGGTCGCGGGCAGCGAGAGCCTGCCCTGGAACACCACCTGTCGGTCGGCTCCATGGTTGGCCACGAAGGTCGGCAGCGCGGCATCATGGGCACCGTTCGACGACGACAGCGAGAGCGTGGTCGTCACGGTGGTCGACCGATTCGGGATCGCGGAGAAGGGTCGTCCCGCCAACGAGCGCAGGTCCCAGACCGCGGCGGTCCCGAACTCCGTGACGTCGATGCGGTACTGGGTCCGTGCGGCGGTGAGGCCGGACGCCCGACCATGGAACGGCGAACCCTCCAGGGACTGGTCGTTCCACACGGTGCCCGGGCCGCGTAGCAGTGCCCGCTGCGGAACGACCAGCGACGATTGCGCGCACGGTCCGGCCGTGGAGACGAGCAGACCGAGAACCAGCTGTGGGACGAACGGACTGGGCATACTCACGGATCCTCGCCGGACGCCGCATCGCCGGCCAGCCCCTCACCGGGACTACCTGCCGCCGTTCGCGATACCGGCCACAGCGACACTGCCAGGCAGGCCGACGCGGCGGGAGTCATCAGCGCCAGACCGACCCGGCTGGAGCCGGCCTCGGCCGGATCGAGCAGCCACGCCCCGGCGCCTGGAGCGGCGAAGCTCAACACGACGAGCACGACCAGGAGGCGCGCGGTCGCGACGCGTCGGGAATCCAGTCGTCGGCCGTCGCCGTCTCCGCGGGACACGGGTGGTGGCAGGAGTACGCACCGGATGCCGAACAGCACCGCACCGACCGCCAGGGCAAGGCTGACCGCACGCGCGTTGCCTGCGGTCGCGCTGACCCCCTCGGCCAGCATCGCGAAGGGCAGGAGCAGCGCATCGAGGAGGCTATCGAGCGGCCGATCCGCGAACGGCAGACCGAGCTGCGGGGACATTGCCGCGCCCACCGGTACGAGGGCGAGCGCCAGCGCGCCAGCCAGTAGGTGCACCCTCAGGCTCCAACCGCCGAGGCCGTCGGCGACGATCGCGAGCGATGCCCACAGGCCGACCTCGGGATGGCCGTTCACCGCGCCCCATGCGGTCAGCGACAGCACGATCACCTGATCGAAGATCCTCGGGGTCCGCCCGGGGCTGCCGTTCGCGAGCCGCAGCACCAACAGCAGCCAGAACTGCGCCGCGAGGTCGACGCCGGGCAGGACGGTCACCAGTAGCAGCGCCAGCGCCGCACCGAGGAACGCCGCGTACTCGCGGTCCGGATCGAGTTCGCGGGTGATCGCCCAGCCGAAGAAGGTCGCCATCGCCGCCGACAGCGCGATCCACAGCGCATCGAGCCCCGCACCGGCGATCAGATGGAACCCGCCCACCACCACCAGGACGCCGCCGCACAGCAGCGTGATCGCGCGGTTGGTCGGGTAGTCCCATTCGACCGCCCGCCCCAGGTGCACGAAGTCCTCGAGCTTTGCCATCTCAGCGTCCTCCTCGCGACATCGCCTGCACCTGCTGCAACAGCCCGCGCGCATTCGGATCGTCGGGCCGCGCCTCCACCAGTCGCTCGGCCCAGCCGAGCGCGCGGTCTGCAGCGCCGCGCTCCATCTCGAACGAGACCAGCGCCTGCAGCAGGTCGGCATCGTGGGGGTGCCGCCGCACCGCCTCCTCCAGCGTGCGGATTGCCAGCTCCGGCTCGCCGGTGTCGTGCAGGGCGACCGCGTGGACGTAGGCGTAGCGAGGTTGCTCGGGGGCGAGCCGCGCCGCTCGAGCAAGGTGGAGCAACGCCTCGTCGCGCTCGCCCTTCCGGACCAGCACCAGACCGAGCACGTGCTCCAGGTCGGCCGGCACCGCGACCTGGCCGAGGCCCTCGCGCAGCAGCGCCTCGGCGGCGTCGTCGCGCTCCTGGGTGCGCAGCAGGTCGGCGAGGTTGACCCACGGCTGCACGGCGTACGGCTCGAGCCGGATCGCCGCGCGGTACTCCGCCTCCGCGCCGCGCAGATCACCGCGCCGGCTCAGCGCCAACGCCAGCACGGTGCGCGCCGAGGCCCGGTCGTCGTCGACCCGCTGGGCGGCCACGAACTCGGCGAAGGCCGCCTCGAAGGCCGCGCGCCGCGCGCCGAAGCGCTCCAGCGGCACGTCGGCGAGCACCCGCGCGGCCTCGATGCGCACGCCGTGCACCGGGTCCTCGAGCAGCTCCGCCGCCAGCGCGAGGCGGCGCTCCAGCGGGAAGGCGTCGAGCCCAGCCAACGCCGCGACCCGCAGGCTCGGATCGGCGTCCGCCAGGGCCTTGCGGAACGCCGCCTCGCTGGCCGGTTCGGGGCGTTCGCCGAGCAGCGACAGCGCGGAGCCGCGCACGATGCCGGGTCGGGCGACGTCCTCGGCGAGTTTGCGCAGCGCGCCGCCGGCGTCGGGTTCGCTGCGGCGCCCCGCGGCCAGCGCGGTCCCGTAGTGCGGCCGGCGCCAGTCGGTCGAGCCGGTGTGCTGGTCGATCGCGGCCGCGGCCTGGCCGGGGGTCCAGTCGGTATGGCAGCCGGTGCAGGCGTCGGGGGTGCCGAGCTTCAGCGCCAGATCGGGGCGCGGCACCCGGAAGCTGTGGTCGCGGCGCGGGTCGACCACCATGTAGGTGCGCGCCGGCATGTGGCAGGCGACGCACTGCGCGCCCGGCGAGCCGACTTCGTGGAAGTGGTGGGCCGGCAGGTCGAAGACCTGCGGGTCGTGGCACTGCGCGCACAGCGCGTTGCCGCCGGCGCGCAGCCGCTGCGAGTGCGGGTCGTGGCAGTCGCTGCACGCGACGCCGGCCGCGTGCATCTTCGACTGCAGGAACGAGCCGTAGACGTAGACCTCGTCGAGGATCTGGCCGTCGGGTTCGTAGAGGTCGCGATCCAGCAGCGCGATGCGATGGCCGTCGGCGAACGGGCGGCCGGCCCAGGGGTGCTCGTCGAGCTGGGTGCGGCGTGAGTGGCAAGGTGCGCAGGTCTCGACCTGCGTCTGCGCGGCGGTCGCCGAGGTGGGCGCCGACGTCGGAGAGCCCTCCTTGCGCACGAGGGTCCGGCCGGGCATGCCGAGGTCGACGATCAATCCGCGCACGGAGTCGGCGGGGTCCGCACCCGCCTCCGCCCAGGCGACGTGCGCCGAACCCGGTCCGTGGCAGGTCTCGCAGGCCACGTCGAGGTCGGTCCAGGTGGTCGCGTAGCGGTCGTGCTCGGCGTCGTAGTTGCGCCGGAGCCCGGTGGAGTGGCAGACCGCGCAGGAGCGGTTCCAGTTGAAGAACCGACCGGTCCAGTGCAGCGGGTCGGTGTGTGCGATCGGCTCGTCGGGGAACAGGTGGAACCAGCGCTGCCCGCCGTCGGCCGCCGGCCGGCTGTCCCAGCAGATCGACAGGGCGTGCAGGTGGCCGTCGCCGAGGTCGATCAGGTACTGCTGCAGCGGCGTCACCCCGAACACCCAGGCGATCTGGAAGGTTTCCGGCTCGCCCGCGGCGTTCGGCGTGGTCACCAGGTAGCGTTCGCCGTCACGGTGGAAGCGGCTCCGGATCCCGAAGTGCTCGAACTCGACGTCGTCGAAGTCGCCGAGCACCGTGTCGGCCGCGACCTCCTGCATCGCCAGGTCGTGGTGCGATCCGCGCCACTGCTCGGTCTCGGCGCGGTGGCAGCCTACGCAGCGACTGGCGCCAACGTAGTCCACGGTATCCCGGAGCGCGGCGCGCGCCGCGTTCGGATCGATTGGCTCGGTGCCGCACCCGCCAGGCAGGACGGCGCCCGCCAGGGTGACGACCACCGCGAGCGCGGCACGGCCAGGGCGGGAGGGCGTCGAGGTCGACCGGTCGGGACTGCGCATCGGTTCCGCGACCATACCCCGGTTGGCGTCCGGACGCGGCATCCGTACGCTGTGCAGCGCCGATGCGCATCTTCCACGCCCACCGCGCCCCGCGCCTCGCTGCCGGCCTGGCGCTCGCCGTCGCCGCGGCGGCACCCTCCCAGGACCCGACCGTGACCGACGTCGACCTCGCGCGCGACGTCCAGCCGTTCGTGCGCCGCTACTGCATCGAGTGCCACGGCGCGGTCGACCCCGAGTCCGAGCTCGACCTCGGCGCGCTGTTCCAGGGCCCGCTCGCCGGGGAGGATGCGCTCGACGGCCTCTACGCGGTCCGCGACGCGCTGCGCAACGCTGACATGCCGCCGCAGGAAGAGCCGCAGCCGGAGCCCGCCGAGCGGATCCGGGTGGTCGAATGGCTCGACCACCTGCTGGCGACCGCGGCCGGCGAGGTCGACGCCCGACCGGGTCGGGTCACGATGCGCCGGCTCAGCCGCTACGAGTACCGCAACACGATCCGGGATCTGCTCGGCGTCGAGGTGGACGTCGATTCCTTCCCGGCCGACGACCTCGGTTACGGCTTCGACAACGTCGGCGACGCGCTGTCCCTGTCGACCATCCATCTGGAGAAATACGCGGCCGCCGCCGAGCGGATCGCCGCGGAGGCCTTCCCCGATCCCGACCCCGATGTGCCGGCGACGCTGCTGGTGGAGGGCGACCAGCTCGAGGCGTCCAACGACGAGTTCCTGCGCGGCGGGGTCGCCGGGATGTTCACCAACGGCTGGGCCGGCCGTCGCCTACGGCTCCCGCGCGCCGGGCGCTATCAGCTTCGGGTGCTCGCATGGGCTCAGCAGGCCGGTCCGGATGTCGCCCGGATGCGTGTCGAGGTGGGTACTCCGGGTGACGGGCGGCCGTTCGCCGAGCAGTCGTTCGACGTTCCCGCGGCGGCGAAGGACCCGGGGCGCTACGCCCTCGATCTCGACGCGCCGACCGACCGGGTCCAGATCCGTGCCCACTTCTTCAACGACTACTACGACCCGGACCATCGCGACCCCGCCCAGCGCGACCGCAACCTCTACGTCGGCGCGCTCGAACTCGTCGGTCCCCTGGATCGCCGACCGGCGACCCTCGCCGAGCGCCGCTTCGCCGCCGACGACAGCGGTCGCGGCACGCCCGCCGTCCGCGCCCGCAAGGTCCTCGGACCGCTGCTCGAGCAGGCCTGGCGTCGGCCGGTCACCAGCAGCGAGGTGCGGCGCTTCGGCGGTCTGGTCGCCGACGTCGCACGTGACGTCGAACGTGCCGAGGGTGGCCCGTCCATCGACCCGTACCGCGAAGGACTCCGTTGGGCCGTGCAGGCGGCGCTGTGCTCGCCGCACTTCCTGTTCCGGATCGAGTCCGGCGGTCTGTCCGGCCGAGACGGCGAGGTCGTCAGCGAGGGCTTGGACCCTTGGCAACTCGCGACCCGGCTCAGCTACTTCCTGTGGAGCAGCCTGCCCGACGACGAGCTGCGCGCGCGCGCCGCCGACGGCACCCTCGGCGACCCGCAGGTGCTCGAACGCCAGGCGAGGCGGATGCTCGCCGACCCGCGCGCCGAAGCCCTGGCGACCCACTTTGCCGCGCAGTGGCTGGAGCTGCGCGGCCTCGACGAGGTCGAGCCGGACCCGGGCCGCTTCCCGGACTTCTCCGGGTCGCTCGCCGCGTCGATGCGGCGCGAGACCGAACTGCTGTTCGACCATGTCCGCCGCGCCGACCTGCCGGTGCAGGAACTGCTGACCGCCGACTACAGCTTCGTCGACGCACCGCTCGCGCGGCTGTACGGCCTCGACGGCGTTCCGGACGACGGCGGCTTCCATCGCGTCGACCTGCGGCGCACCACCCGCGGCGGGGTCCTGGGCCACGCCAGCGTGCTCACCGTCACCTCGATCCCGACCCGCACGTCGCCTGTGAAGCGCGGCAAGTGGATCCTCGACAACCTGCTCGGCGATGCGCCGCCCCCACCGCCGCCCGGCAACGACGCCTTCGCCGCCGGCGAAGCCGCGGTGACCACCTCCAAGAGCCTCCGCGAGCAGCTCGCGATCCACCGGTCCAAGGCCGAGTGCGCGGTATGCCACAACCGGATGGACGCGCTCGGCCTCGCCCTGGAGCGCTTCGACGGCATCGGCCGCTACCGCACGGGCGACGAAGGTGGCACGATCCTGGTCGCCAGCGAGCTTCCCGGCGGCAAGGTTCTCGACGGCCTGCGCGGGGTCCGCGAACACCTCGCCACCGACCGGGCCTTCGCCGCCAATCTGATGGCCAAGCTGTTCGTCTACGCCACCGGCCGCGAGTTCCGGGTCACCGACGCCCTGGTCGTGGACTCCACCCTGAGCGCACTCGGCGCCGATCCGACCCTGGACGAGTTGCTGCTCGCGATCGTCCGCCTCGAAGCCTTCCGGAGCCGCGACCTCGTGGCGCGGTGATTCCCACAACTTCTACAGAAGCCCATGGCCCAGCCGATCCGCCAGCTCCACCTGTCCCGCCGCGGTTTCCTCCGCGGCTCGGGCGCCTGCCTGGCGCTGCCCTGGCTCGACGCGATGGCCCCGGCCCTCGGTCGCGCACCGCGCGCGGAGCCCGGCGTGTTGTTCGTGTTCTCGCCCAACGGCATGAAGATGGACGAGTGGCGGCCGGACGGCGACGGGCCGCGCGCGCAGCTGCCCTACCTCTTGGAGCCGCTGCGTCCGGTCCGCGAGCACCTCACGATCGTCAGCGGTCTCGCGATCGATGCCGGCTTCGCGCACGGCGACGGTCCCGGCGACCACGCCCGCGCGGCCTCGACCTTCCTGACCTGCGCGCACCCGGTGAAGACCGGCGGCGCCGACATCCGCGTCGGGCAGTCGATCGACCAGGCGATCGCCGAGCGCATCGGCGAGCAGAGCACCTTCCGCAGCCTCGAGTTCGGCATGGAGGGTGGTCGCTCCGCGGGAGTCTGCGACTCCGGCTACTCCTGCGCCTACTCGAACAACGTGTCGTGGCGGACCGACACCACGCCGGTCGCCAAGGAGACCGATCCACGCCGCCTGTTCGAGCGGCTGTTCGGCGATCCCGAGCAGCATGCCGACCTCGCCGCGCAGGCCTCCCGTCGCGCCAGGTTGCGCAGCGTGCTCGACCTCGCGGCTGACGACCTCAAGGGTTTGCGCAAGAAGCTCGGGCCCGCCGACCAGCAGAAGCTCGACGAATACGCCGACGCGGTGCGGGATGTCGAAGGACGACTGGAGCGCATCGCGACCGACGAGGCCGACGCCCTCGAGTCGGTGCCCGGCGACCTGCTCGATCGCCGCCGCGATGCCGGATTCGCCGGACAGCTCGATCTCGCCTACGAGCTACTCGGCCTGGCACTCCGCACCGGCCGCACGCGGGTGATCAGCTTCATGCTCGGCAACGGTGGCAGCAACCGCAGCTACCGCTTCCTCGGCGCGGCCGAGGGCCATCACTCGCTGTCGCACCACCGCGGCGACCCGCAGAAGCTCGACGGCATCCGCCGCATCAACCGCTTCCACATGGAGCGTCTCGGCCGGTTCCTCGAGAGCCTGCAATCGATGCAGCACGCTGACGGGACCCTGCTCGAACACACCGCGGTGGTGTTCGGCTCCGGGATCTCCGACGGCAATCGCCACAACCACGACGACCTCCCGGTGCTGGTTGCCGGCCGCGCCGCAGGTCGGCTGCGGCCGCGGGGCCACCTGAAGGTCGCCGACCGCACGCCGATGGCGAACCTCTACCTGTCGGTCGCCGGCGCGGTCGGTGCCGAGATGCCGACCTTCGCCGACTCGACCGGTCGGCTGTCCGAGATCCTCTGATCCAAGCCCGTCCCCTTGTCAGACGCTCCTCGGACCACCTCCTCCGCATCCGTCCGGCTCGCGCTCCATGCCGGCCCTCTCACGCCCTGGTTCCACCGTCACCTCGCGGCCGAGGCAGCTGCCCAGGGTGCCGTTCCACCCCAGCTCCATAGCGTGCGCGGACGCATCGAGCAGTGGCGCGCCTGGGTCAGTGACGGACTGCAGCGCCAAGGGCATCTGTCACGCCCGCTCGACTGGCCAGAGGTCGAGGGACCGAGCGCCTCGTTGCCGCCGGTCGTCGTTCCGGTGGAGTCGCTCCAGGCACTGAAGCTCCTGCTGGTCCACGACGACGGCCAGGGTCCCGCGCCGGCCGAACTCCCGGCGCGACCCGACCTCGATCCGCAGTGGGTCGCCGCCGCGGAGTCGGGTTTCGACGACGTCGGCTACGCCCAGGTGCTGGTGCCGGAGTTCTGGCTCCCGGCGAGCTTCTCGTTCACCTTCCCCTGTCCCTACCCGGACGGTCACGAGATCCAGGCCGGCTCCCTCGACGACCTGCGCAGCCAGCTCCACGAAGTCACCGAGAAGGTGTTCCAGACCACGCCGTTCGACTGGCCACGCTGGGAGGCCGGCGGCGAACCCTCGACGCGTGCCACGCGGGTCCTGGCCCAGCGCGCGGTGGCGGCGATCGGGCGGCAGGCCGAGGCCGCGTGGTCGGCCGGCCAGCCGATGTGGCTCGCCCCGATGACCGATCCGACCTGATCGGTATCGGTCTCAGGATCGGCGGCGTCCGACCGACGCGAGGCCGCGTAGCCCACCTACCAGCCGTGGTACGACCGCTTCGGCGGCGTGTCGGTCGGTCAGCTGTCGCCGGTCGGCTCTCAGATCGAGGTCGCCGCAAGTCCATTCCACGCACGCCGCGGCGAGCCGATCCACGAGCTCCCGCTCGTCGCGATACAGGAACTCCGACCCGAACAGCTCCGGATACGCGAGAGCGGCTGGCAACAGCGGACACGCGCCGCAGTGCACCGCTTCCAGCACCGAGACTCCGAAGAACTCGTGCCGCGCGGTCGAGACCACTACCTGGGCGCAGCGCAGCAGCGCGAGGTAGTCGGCGCGCGACGGCGCGTGTCCCCAATGTTCGATCCGCTCGCGGTGGCGCTCACGAGCCGTCTCGAACACCGGCGGGACGCGACGGAACGTCTCGCCGCACACCGCCAGTCGGAACGGCACACCGCGCGAAGCGAGCTGATCGCAGGCGCCAAAGAACCGGCCCGGGTCCTTGTCGTGTTCCCAGCGGTGGTTCCATAGCAGCAGCGGGCCTCGCTGCCGGCCCGGCCCGGCAGGCACGTCACGGAGCGTGGCCGGGTCCACGGTCGGGAGGTCGACCGGGAAGCCGACCACCTCCGCGCGTTCGGCGATCTGCTCGACCAATCCTTCGGGTCGGGCATCCGGCATCCGCGCGAGGAAACGCTTGCAGCCGTCGAGGAACGCATCTCGGCAATGAGCCGAATTGAACCAACATCGATCGGCGACCGCGGCAGAGACCAGCTGGGTCACGCCGAAGTGGTGGTCCCGGTCAGCACGTTCGACGGGCGCTCCCTCGGGATCCGGGCGCTCGGGATAGCTCCACTGGTCCTCATGGAAGTAGAGGACCGACGGAACCTGCGCGAGGTATGGAACCAGGGCTACGAGGTCGGCAAGCGGGGTGAACGACGATGCCAGGACCACGTCGAGGAAGCCGGGGGGCTCCCGACGCGCCTGTGCCGCGAACCACAGCCCCGCGCCGCGCATCCGCCACTTCCAGTGTCGGCCCGGCAGGCTCCAGCGGATCCACTCGCAGTCCCGAGCCCGCTCCAAGGCGGCCCCGAAGGCCTGGTGGGACCCGGTCTCGAAGGGCTCGACGTACAGCGCGCGCATGCATCGCGGATCCTCGAAGGCTCCGCAGGGGCTTGATCCTAGCTTCCGTTCGGCCAAACTACCGCCTGCGGTCGTCCCCCGGCCGGCATGGAACGGAGAGAGTCTCGAGGAGGAAGGTCGGCGTGATGTTCGACAGCGCCCATACGTGGTTCCGGCGTGGCGCCGAGGCGCTCGCATCGACGCGGCCCCGTTCGCACGTGGACCTGGTCGAATCGGCCAACCGCGCGGCCGAGGAGTTGGCAGCCCAGAGCCCCGAAGCCGAGCTGCGCCAGTGCGTCGCCGGCTGCACCGCGTGTTGCCACTTCACCGTCGGCGTGACCGCCGTCGAAGCCCTGCGGCTCGCAGCAGCGGTATCGGATCATCCCGACGCTGCGAACCTGCGCGCCCGGATCGGCAAGCGGGCGACGGACGATCGGATCACGAAGCACTCCGCCCAGGACCGGCGGCCCTGCGCGATGCTGCAGTCGGACGGGCGCTGCGCCGTCTATGCCGATCGCCCCCTCGCCTGCCGTGGCTGGACCTCCACGGATCGGGTCGGCTGCGAGCTCGAGCACCGCGGACTCGGCGGAACTCCGCGGCCCGATGGGGCGGCCTACCACGCGGTGCTCGGGATTGCTCACGAACTGGAAAGCCTCGGAGCCGCGCTGCTCGTGCCCCACCTGTTGGCGCCAGATGGCGGCGAGCTCCGCGGTCACTTCGAACTCCACGACGCGCTGCACCGCCTGATGCAAGGCGACGGCGACCCATTGGCGCTGCGCGGAGCACGCCGCCCTCTCGCGGCGCGCCGGTCGACCGAGGCGTCGCCGGCTTGACTCTGTCGGCGGCGAGCCGCCGGAGTACCCGATCTCGCGGCCGATCGCCGGATGTCACTTGCGGCCGTCGGCCGGTGGGAGGCTCGCTGCCAACCGCGCCCGCAGAGACTGCATCTGCTCGGCCAACGTGCTGTCGGGATCGACGGCGACCGCTTCGTCGAGTGCCGCCACCGCGGACTCGAAGTCGCCGACACGGGCCGTCAGCCCGGACTTCGAGAACAAGAGGGTCTGCCGGAGGCCAGCGGACATGACTTCACGGTGTTCGACGAGGAATCGATCGACGCTGCCTATCGCGTCGCCGAGCCGGCCCTGGCTGAACAGTCGCTGCACTTCCGCCATCAGTGCGGGCACCGCGTCCTCCGCCTCGAGTCCGTCCAGCGCCTTGCGGAAGCGCCCGCCCTCGGACGGCGACACCTCCGGGTCGGCGAGGAGGATGCGTTCGAGCTCGGGTCGGTAGTGTCGCCAGAGGGCAGGATCGACCGTGTCGAGGCCCGCCTCCAGCTGTTCGCGACCTGCCGCCTCGACGTCGCCCCAGGCCGCGTCCCGCCGCGCCAGGATCTCGCGCTTCGATGCGAGCTGCTCCACGAACGACTTCGGCCCGAGGAAGGCCCGGGTGTCGAACTGCGCGAAGGCCCGCCCCTGTGGATCCGCGAGGAAGACCGAAGGGTAGCGGGTCACCCGGTAGCGCTCCTGCAACGCGATGTTGGCGTCGCGGACCGCGTCGGACTGCAGCTCCGGATCCCGCGGGAAGTCGACCCGCAGCAGGATCAGATCCGGCTGGTCCCCGATGGCTGCGAAACCGGGTTGCTCGAACACCGCCTCGATCAGGCGCTGGCACCCCTCGCTCCAATCGGTGCCCGCGAAGTGGAGCAGCAGCGTCTTGCCGTCCGCGCGTGCGGCCTCGAGCGCCTGGGCCGTATCGGTCCGCCACGCGACGACCGGGGACTCGGTGGTGGCAGTGGCGTCCTGTGCCGCGCACGGTGATGCGATGGCGAGGACCAGGGCGAGCCAGACGTGTTGGTATCGCATCGCCAGATCCTCGCCCCTCGAGGGGGCTTGGCTCAACGGTGTTCCCCGGGAGCCGCCAGCGCCAGGGCCGCCAGCTCCTCGAACTCCTGTTCGGTCGCCGAATCGACGTGCCGAGCCCGGATCTCCCCGTCGGCGCCGATCACCACGGTCACCGGCAGGACGATCGACTCGCCGAGCCACTCGCCGAGCGGGCCGACGTCTTCCCCGCTGTAGATGACCACCGACAGGTCGATGCCCTTCTCCGCCAGGAAGCCGGGCAGCTGCGCGAGGGTGCCCTCCAGCGTGGCCTTCGGCGCCATGAGTTCGACATCGAGCGCGATCACCTCCAGGCCGTCGGCCGCGTGTGCGCGGGCGACCTTCTGCAGGTCCGGCAGCTCGGCGACGCACGGTGCACACCACGTCGCCCAGAGGTTCAGCAGAAGCGGCGTGCCGCGCTTGTCGGCGAGGAGTTGCTGCAGACCCTCCAGATCGACGACTGGGATGGCCTCCACCTTCTCCTCGGACTCGCCGCCGCATCCTTGGAACGCTGGCGCGAGCGCGGACACCAGGATCGACACGGAAAACGCCCGGAGACGGCGCCGCGCCGTGCGCTTCGTTGACCCGTCCCGACTCAACGCCCCCGCCCCCGCCCCCGACGGCCGGCACCGGCGCCGGCGGCGCTCTGCCCACGAGGGCGCTTGATCGCGCAACCCTGCTCGCGGGTGGCGAACGGCTCGACGGTCTCACCCTCGAGCAGCTGATTCAGCACGTCGCGCAGGTGGTGGTTGGCCTCGTCACCCTTCTTCTGGGCGAGGTCGTCGTCGATCAGGCCCTTGTAGACCAGCTCGCCGGCGGCGTTGAAGACGAACACGTGCGGCGTGGTCCGGGCCTGGAACAGGTCGGCGACCTTGCACTCGGCATCGACCAGCACGCGGTAGGGCAGCTCCTTGCCGCGCAGGTAGGCCCGGATCTCCGGGTAGGGCTTGGCCAGCTCCTCCTCGGTCGGCTCCACCGGCGCACCCTTGGCGATGCCCTCGGCCTGGACCTCGCCGTTGCCGACGTTCGAGTTGATCGTGACGAACTTCACGCCGCGCTCGGTGTACTCGCGGTGGATCGCGGCGTAGCGCTCCTCCCATCCCTGCATGATCGGGCAGCGCGTCGCCCAGAAGGTGACCACGGTGATGTGGCCGTCGAGCTCGCGGGAACGCATCGGCTGACCGTCGATGTCGGACAGCATCAGCGGCATCGAGGGCCGCTCGCCGAGTTCGAGCTTCTTCGGCTCCTTCTTCTCGGGGTCCTGCTTCGCAAGCTCCTGCGCGGCCTCGGCCGGAGCGGGAACGGGATCCTGGGCTCGGAGACCCTCGGGGTAGACGAGGACGGCACCGAGAGACAGGGCGGAGAACAGACTGACGCTGGTCAGCAGATGCATGGAAGGACTCCTCGATCGACGGTCGAACGGTTCAGCAGCCGTGCTGCGGACCGGCTCCTACGGATCCGGTGGGCTCCCGGGCTGGCGATGACCAGGGAAATCCTGATTGCGGCCCGGGATCGGGCTCGCGAGGGTCCCGAGATCAGCCTGGACCGGCGCCCCCGGACGCGAAGAAGGCGATAGTCCCCACCACGGCAAGGCCGGCGAGCACGACCAGCGCGATCTTCCAGAACGACCACGGCCGCTCACCCTGGACCTCGCCGGTGGCCGCGTTCACGACCACCTGGTACGGCTTGCCCTTGAACTTGTAGACCAGCATCCAGCACGGCAGCAGCAGGTGCTTGTAGGTCATCGCGCCGTACGTCGTTTGGATGCTGTGGACACGCTGCTCGTCGCCGCCGATGCGACGCTCGGTCTCGTGCCGGAGCGCGACCTCGATGCGCTGCTCCGCCGAGCGAAAGCCGTCCTCGAGCTCGATGTCGTAGGTCCGCGCGAGGAAGCCCGCGAGGACCTCCTGGCGGAACGGCATGCAGCCATCCAATGGCCAGGGCTCCAGCGCATCGACCAGCTTTTGCGGGAGGCCCTTGCCAGCCAGCACCAGTACGTCGTCGAAGAAGCGGTCGAAGTCGCCCGACGCGGGATACCAGCGGGTCCGCTGCTCGCGCACCTCCTGGTCGCCGCGCTTCACGGTGACGTAGTAGTGCTCACCCCGCTCGCCGCTGTAGACGTTGCGAGTCATCGCGTCGTAGGTCCAGAACGGCAGGTAGACGCCCTGGAACTTGCCCTTCGCCCCCCGCCGCTTGAACTCGTTCGGCGCGAACCACCGCGAGCGAACCCACTCGGCGAGGCGCGCGGCGGCCTTCTGCCGGTCGACTTGGAACGGCAACACGCCGTCGACCCGGAGCCGGTCTTCGGCGTCGTGCACGTCGTCGAGCTGGATCGGAGTGCCGCAGTACGGGCACTCGTCGGCGGTCAAGGTGCCGACGAACTGCACGTTGGCCCCACAGTCCCCGCAGCGCACCTCGTGGATGTCGTCGGCCGTCGGCGCCTCGCTGCGGCCGGCGCGCTGCTCTGCAACCCGGCGGAGTGCCACCCGGTAGTCGTTCTCCTCGACGCCACGCTCGGGATCCCCCACGAGCTGCTTCTGGAAGCCGCAGAACGGGCAGACCATCTGCTGCTGGCCGATGTGGAACTCCAGATCGGCGCCGCAGCCTTCACACGGAAACACCCGGCCCTTGCCCTGATCGATCTCGACCCCGGCGCGAGCGGTGCTGGTCGACCCGCCGCGCGGCAGCGGCGGGACGGGACTCGATGCGGTCATGGTGACGGACTCGTGGGATGGCGATCGGGCCCCTGGCTCACGCGAGTGGCGGCGGCGGCGGCGGCGGCGGACCGAACAGACCGGCGAGTTGCGGCACCTGGCCGGCGGCGGTCCAGCCCGCCATGCCTGCGCACCACACCAGCGTGTCGCGGGTCAACTGCCCGGCGGCGACCTGTGACTGCAGCTGCTGCGGTCCGAAGGGGCCGGCAGTCTGGCCGTTCACCGCCACGTGGTAGGCGGTCGGTGGAGGCGGCGGAGGCGCCGCGTGCGCGGCCGCGCCCCCCATGCCCCCGGCCCCCATCATCTGGTTCGCCATGGCGAGGCCCATGCCGAGCCCCATTCCGTCCGCAGCACCACCACCAGCTGGATTGCTGGCCGCCTGGGTCATCGCCTGCCCCATCTGGTACTGCTGGAACTTGCCCATGTCGCCGATCACGCCCATCGACGTGCGGGTGTCGAGCGCCTTCTCGACCTCCTCGGGCAGCGAGATGTTGACGATGAACAGCTGCGGGACCTCGAGGCCGTACTCATCGTCGATCCGCTCGTTGACCGCCGCCTGCAGCGTGCCGGCCATCTCCTCGTAGTTCTGCGCCAGGTCGAGCGCGGCGATCTTGGAGCTGCCGAGCACGTCGGCCAGCGCCTGGTTCACGACCCCACGCATCAAGGTCGCCAGCTCGTCGGTCTCGAACACCCCGTCCGTGCCGACCAGCTCCTTGATGAGGATCTTGGGATCCTGCGCGCGGAGCGTGTACGTGCCGAACGCCCGCAGGCGGATCGGCCCGAACTCCGGGTCCCGCAGCATCACCGGGTTCGGCGTGCCCCACTTCAGGTCGGTGACGACCCGCGTGGAGACGAAGTACACCTCGCACTTGAAGGGGCTGTCGAAGCCGTACTTCCAGCCCTGCAAGGTGCTGAGGATCGGCAGGTTGTTGGTCTCCAGCGTGTGCGTGCCCGGCTCGAACACGTCGGCGAGCTTGCCCTCGTGCACGAACACCGCGACCTGCCCCGGCCGCACGATCAGCTGGGCGCCGTTCTTGATCTGGTTGTGGTAGCGCGGGAAGCGCCAGACCAGCGTGTGGTTGGTGTCGTCGAGCCACTCGATGATGTCGACGAGCTCGCCGCGGAGCTTGGCAAACAGTCCCATGGGCGGAATTCCTTCGGATGCGGTGCGCGGGGGCCGGCCGGATCGGCCAGCGGGCGGCCCCATGTAACTTCGGACGGGGGTCTATTCCAAGATTCCCCGGGGCGTGGCGCAGGGCGATCGCCCTACCACGGCAGCGAGAAGGTCTTCACGTTGGTCAGGAACTTCGTCGCCTCGACCACCCCCTCCTTGATGCCTAGGCCCGAGTCCTTCACCCCGCCGAACGGGGAGGCTTCGATCCGGTAGCCGGGCACCTCGTTGACGTTGACCGTGCCGGTCCGGACGCCCCGGACGACCTTCAGGGCGTGCTCCAAGTTGCGCGTCACGACGCCGCAAGACAGGCCGTAGGCGGTACCATTGGCAAGCGCGATCGCGTCCTCGATGTCCTCGACCGGCAGGATCGGCGCGAGCGGACCGAACGACTCCTCGACCACCATCTCGCAGTCGCGCGGCACGTCGGCGAGGACCGTCGGGGCCAGCAGCGCGCCAACCCGCGTCCCACCGAGCAGCAGGCGCGCGCCGCGCTCGACGGCGTCGCGGACCACGTTCTCCAGTCGGATCGCCGCGGGCTCGTCGATCACCGTGCCGACCCGCGTCGCCTCGTCGGAGGGATCCCCGTGGACGTAGTCCCTGGCAGCTTCCACGAAGCGGTTCGTGAACTCCTCGAGGATGCCGCGCTGCACCAGGATCCGCTTGACCGCGGTGCAGCGTTGGCCGGAGTTGCGGAAGCTGCCCTCGCTGGCCAGCTTGACCGCGAGGTCGAGGTCGGCGTCGTCGAGCACGATCAGCGGCGAGTTGCCGCCGAGTTCCAGGCAGAGCTTCTTGTAGCCGGCGGTCGCGGCGATGCGCTTGCCGATCGCGACGCTGCCGGTGAACGAGACCACTTCCGTGCGGGGATCACGGATCAGCGGCTCGACCACCGTGTCGATGGGACCGACGAGCACCGAGAGCATCGGCTTCGGCAGACCGGCCTCGAGCAGCAGCCCGCCGAACAGCAGCGCAGTGACCGGCGTCTTGTCCGAAGGCTTCAGGATGCACGGCACCCCCGCGGCGATCGCCGGGCCGAGCTTGTGGACGACCTGGTTCAGCGGGTGGTTGAACGGCGTGATCGCGGCGACGCAGCGCACCGGCTCGCGGGTGGTGAAGATGCGACGGGCCTTGCCCTGCGGGGAGACGTCGCAGGCGAAGGCCTGGCCGTCATCGCGCAGCGCCTCGATCGCGGCGAAGTGCAGGACGTCCAACGCGCGGCCGACCTCGTAGCGGGTCTCGCGCATGCACAGGCCGGCCTCGCGGCGGATGGTGAGTGCGAACTCCTCGGCGCGCTCGGCGAGCAGGCCGCGCGCGCGCTGCAGGATCTCGTGGCGCTCCCAGCGGGTGATGGAGAGGCCCCGATCGCTCCAGGCGGTGGCGGCGGAGAGCGCCCGCTCGAGTTCCGCGGGACCGACCTGATCGATCTCGGCGACGACATCGCCCGAGTAGGGGTCGTGCACGGCAAGCAGGTCCCCGCTGCCCGCGACCTCCTCGCCAGCGACCAGACAGCACACGCGCAACGGACCGCTCATGCCTTCACCTCCGCGCACAGCAACGGGAACAGGTCGAAGCTGCGCGGATCGGCGTTCGCCCAGCCCCGCCAACTCTCCGGCAAGGGCTCGCTGGTCAGCAGCGGCACCAACTCCTCGTAGCGGCTGCCGTGACTGCGCAACGGGACGTCACCGAGCTTGCCGAGGTCGTGGGCCTCGCGGGTGCGGCCCAGCGCGTGGCTGCGGTCGCCCAGCACCACGAGGTCGCCGATCCGGTCGGTGGGCAGCTCGAGCTTCGCGCCGGCCGCTTCCCGGTCCCAGACCTCGAGGATGCCCTCGACCCCGCGCAGTCTCGCGGCGACCTCCTCGACGTCGCCGGTGTGCACATGCACATTGACGAAGCCGCCGAGCGCGCCGTGGTGGACCACGTAAGGGTCGGTGATCGTGCAGACCACCGTGCAGGCGCCGGCACCGAAGCTCTCCGCCAGCACCTCTTCGACCCAGACCACGTTCGGCCGCCCGGTGGCGTCGGTCTTGGCATTCATCCCGTGGTCGGCGGTGATGCCCACCACCGCGTTGCGCGCCAGGTAGCGACCGATGGCCGCGTCGAGGCCGGCGTAGAAGTCGAGCGCCTCCGGTGCGTCGGGAGCATGCTTGTGCTGGACGTAGTCCGACAGGGTCACGTAGACGAAGTCGGCGAGGTCGTGCTCGAGCAGCGCGGCACCGGCCTCCATCGCCCAGATGCTGGCACCACCGGAATAGATCGGTGGCGCGGGCCGGCCGACCAGCGCCTCGCAGTCGGGAATTCCGTAGCCCGCGAGGTCGGTCTCCGCGGCCTTCTCGGCGCTGAACATCGGTGCGTCGAGGTCCTTGCCGAGCAGGGTGCGCAGCTTGTCCTTGGCACTGACCACCGCGACCCGCCGCCCGGCGCGCTGCGCCGCGGCGAGGATCGTGTCGACGCGCAGGTAGCGCGCGTCGTTCATCATCACCGCCTCGCCGGCCTCCGGGTCGAGGAAGAAGTTGCCGGCGATGCCGTGGACCGACGGCGGCACTCCGGTGCAGATCGAGGCGTTGTTCACGTTGGTGAACGACGGCAGCGCGCCACGGACCAGGGTCCGGAAGCCGCGCTCGGCGAGGCGCGCGGTCTGCGGCATCCGCCCGCGCTGGATCGCATGGTCGAGATACTCGTCGGCACAGCCGTCGATGCAGACGGCGACCACCGGTCGAGACGGCACGTGGTAGCTGCGTCCGTGCAGCTCGAAGCGGGCTTCCCGCGGTGCTTGATCGGTCATCCACAGACGGTTGTAACCGCCGACCGCCACCGACCCGACTCAAGATGCCGTCAACGATCTGTCGTAGCTGGTGCCTGGCACCAACTACGACAGACTTTGCGGGGAGGGGCGCTGCGAGGTCACCGACCGTCGAAGGCCGGCATCGGGAAGTCGGGCTCGGGGGTCCGGTCCTCGGCCATGATCCGGCGGATGCGGGCCACCAGCTCCGGGTGTTCGGCGGCGATGTCGGTGGTCTCGCCGAGGTCGCTCTCCAGGTCGTAGAGCTCGATCTGCTCGTTGCCCTTGAAGATCCGCTGCAGAACGCCCTTGTAGCGGCCGATGCGGACCGCCTTCTGGCCCTGGTACTCCGGGAACTCCCAGACCAGGTACTCGTGCTGCTGCTGGTCCGCCGGCCGGCCGAGCAGGGTCGGCAGGAAGCTGACCCCGTCGCAGGGCTGGGGCGTCTTCTGGCCCACCAGCTCCGCACAGGTCGGCAGCACGTCCTGGAACGCGACGATCTGGTCGGTCTCGGCCCCGACCGGCACGTGTCCCGGCCAACGCGCGATCATCGGCACCCGGATGCCGCCCTCGTAGACGCTGCCCTTGCGGCCACGCAGCGGCCCCGCCGAGCCGAAGAACTCCGTGTCGACGCCGCCTACGTCGTGGGTCGGACCGTTGTCCGAGCTGAAGATGACCAGGGTGTCGTCGCGCAGGCCGAGCGCATCCAACAGGTCGAGGACCTCGCCGACGTGCTCGTCGAAATCGCTGATCATCGCGGCGTAGCCAGCCCGCGGCCGCGGGTGCGGCACGTAGCCGTGGCCCCCGAGATAGGGCTCCTGGTCCCACGCCTCCGGATAGCGGTCGACCTGCTGCTCCGGCGGCTGCATCGCCACGTGCGGCTCGACGAACGGTAGATACAGGAAGAACCGCTCCGCCGCGTGCGCCCGCACGAAAGCCTTGGCGAAGCGCAGCATCAGGTCAGGGGCGTACTCGTTGCCGTAGAATCGCGCGTAACCCTCGTCCGGCGAGTCGATCTTGCCGTGCCCGGGCACCACCGGGTTGTCGAGCCGGAACCGGGTGCGGTTCAGCCACAGGTGCTGCGGATAGTAGGTGTGGGCTTCGCGCTGGCAGTTGTAGCCGAAGAACTCGTCGATGCCCTTGTCATTGGGGTCACCCGTGGAGCCGACCGGGCCGAGTCCCCACTTGCCCATCGCGCCGGTCACGTAGCCGGCCTGTTTCAGCACCATCGGGAGGGTCACCACCTCGGCGGTGATCGGCCACTGCCCCTCCGGCCGCACGGGCTTGTTGCCGCGGATCTCGGCGTGGGCCGAGTTGCGCCCGGTCATCAGTACGCAGCGCGACGGCGCACACACCGGAGCGCCGCTGTAGGCCTGGGTGAACCGCAGCCCGTCGGCGGCCAGCCGGTCGATGTTCGGAGTCCGGATCTTCTCCTGGCCGTAGCAGCCCAGCTCGCCGTAGCCGAGATCGTCGGCGAGCACGAACACGATGTTGGGCGCGGACGGCTGTTGGGCGACGAGACCGGCCGCCGGAACGGCCAGCGAGAGCGCGGCGAGCAGGGACGAGGGTCGCATCACCCGATTCTGGACCCGCCGACGGACCGGATCCAGCGCTCGACGCCGCCGCTCCGGCCGAGCGTCCTACAGACGAGCTGCGCGCGCCGCGGCACCGAGCAGGCCCGGCTCCTCGTTGACGATCACCGACAGCGGGATGTCCTCGAGCAGCGGCCGCAGCCGGCCCTTCTGCTCGAACGACTCGCGGAGTCCGGTGCGCTGCAACATGCCGACCAGTCGCGGTGCGATCCCGCCCCCGATGAACACCCCGCCGGTCGCGAGGACGGTCAAGGCGAGATTGCCGGCGACCGCGCCCAGGATCGACGCAAACAGCGATACCGCGATCTCGCACACCGGATCGCTGCCGTCCAGGGCCCGCGCGCTGACCACCCGCGCCGCGTCCTCGGCGGTCGCCAGCTCGGCCCGGGTCGCATCCCGGACCTGCCGCCGCAGCGACTCCTCCTCGCCGAGGAACTGGAACACGTCGACCAGCCCGCGCCCCGACAGCACCCGCTCCCAGCTGACGCGACCGTAGCGCAAGGACAGGAAACGCATCAGCGCAGCTTCCATCGGACTCCGCGGCGCGAAGTCTGCGTGGCCGCCCTCCGAGGGCACGACCTGGTAGGCGGTGCCGCCCTCGGGCCAGACCAGGAAGCCGACGCCCAGCCCGGTCCCCGGTCCGACCACCGCGATCGGCCCGCGCGGCTGCCGCGTGCCACCGCCGAAGGTCCGCAGGTCCTCCGCGCCGAGTTCGGGCACCGACGACGCCAGCGCCACGAAGTCGTTGACGAGCTCCATGCGCTCGATGCCGATCCGACCCGCCAGGCGCCGGCCATCGACCAGCCACGGCAGGTTGGTGGCGCGGCACAGGTGCCCCTCGACGATGCCCGCGACCCCCAGACACCCGGCCTCCAGGTAGCGCGCGCCGTGGGCCACCCCGAGCCGGGCGCGGGCCTCCTCGTCGAAGCGCGCCAGCAGGTCCTCGAGCGACTCGGCACCGTTCGACGGGTAGGTCCGCGCGCACAGGGGCCGGCGCGCGCCGGGCTCCCAGACCGCGAACCGGGTGTTGGTGCCACCGACGTCACCCGCCAGGACCTTCATGCCGGGGACCATCGCGCAGCCGCGCGCCGTGGACAAAGGAAATTCCACCGCCCCCGCACCCCCTGGCTTTCCCCGACCGCGATCCCGGTAGACCCGCCGTTCGCACTCCAACCCAGAGATCCGCCGAACTACGATCCGGCGGCGTGCCGATGACCTCTCCTGCCGAACGCATTCCGGCGTGCCGAGGGTCGGCGGCCGTCTCCGCGACCCTCATCTCCCATCCCCCCGTTCCCGACATGGCGACCTTCGATCTGTCCCGCTACGGCATCCGCTGCCGCAACGTGCTCCGCAACGCTTCCCCGGCGGTCCTCTACGAACAGGCGATCCTGCGAGGCGAAGGCCGGATGCTGGCGTCCGGCGGCCTTGCGGTGCGCTCCGGCGAGAAGACCGGTCGGTCGCCCAAGGACAAGCGGATCGTCGACCACCCCGACAGCCACGACGACATCTGGTGGGGTGACGTCAACATCGCGATCCGCGAGCAGACCTTCGACATCAACCGCCAGCGGGCGATCGACTTCCTGAACACCCGCGACCAGCTCTACTGCGTCGACGGGTTCGCGGGCTGGGACGAACAGCACCGCATCAAGGTGCGCATCATCTGCCTGAACGCCTACCACGCGCTGTTCATGCACAACATGCTGATCCGCCCCGATACGGAGCAGCTCGCGGCGTTCGGCGATCCCGACTACGTGATCTTCAACGCCGGCCTGTTCCCGGCCAACCCGCTCACCAACGAGATGTCGTCGTCGACCAGCGTCGACCTCAGCTTCGAGAAGGGCGAGTTCGTGATCCTCGGCACCCAGTACGCGGGCGAGATGAAGAAGGGCGTCTTCACGATCATGAACTACCTGATGCCCAAGAAGGGCATCGTGTCGATGCACTGCTCGGCCAACGAGGGCGACAACGGTGAGGTGTCGATCTTCTTCGGCCTGTCGGGCACCGGGAAGACCACGCTCTCGGCCGACCCGCGGCGCAAGCTGATCGGCGACGACGAACACTGCTGGACCGACCAGGGCGTGTTCAACATCGAGGGCGGCTGCTACGCCAAGGCGATCAACCTGTCGGCCGAGAAGGAGCCGGAGATCTTCGCGGCGATCCGCTACGGCTCGGTGCTGGAGAACGTGGTCTACGACGAGGGCCGCCGCGAGGTCGACTACGACGACTCCTCGATCACCGAGAACACCCGCGTCTCCTACCCGGTCGAGTACATCCCCAACGCCAAGATCCCGTGCCTCGGCGGCCAGCCCAAGCACGTGATCTTCCTGACCTGCGACGCGTTCGGGGTGCTGCCGCCGGTCAGCAAGCTCAGCGCCGACCAGGCGATGTACCACTTCATCTCCGGCTACACCGCCAAGGTCGCCGGCACCGAGATGGGGGTGACCGAACCGCAGGCGACCTTCTCGGCCTGCTTCGGCGCGGCGTTCATGGTCTGGCACCCAGCGAAGTACGCCGAGCTGCTCGCCGACCGGATCGAGAAGACCGGCGCCCAGGCGTGGCTGGTCAACACCGGCTGGACCGGCGGTCCCTACGGCACCGGCGAGCGCATGTCGCTCAAGCACACCCGCGCGATCATCGACGCGATCCACGACGGCTCGCTCGGCCAGGCGGAGTGCGTCGAGGATCCGATCTTCGGGCTGCAGATCCCGGTCGCCTGCGAGGGCGTGCCGGCCGACGTACTGCAGCCGAAGCAGACCTGGAAGGACCCTGCCGCCTACGACGAGAAGGCCCGTCACCTCGCCGGCCTGTTCCAGAAGAACTTCGGCAAGTTCGCCGAGGCGTCGAGCGAGCGGATCCGCAACGCCGGCCCACGGCTGTGAACCGACCGCCGCCGCCACCGTCCGACCGGCCCACCCCCTTCCTTCCGTTGCCCGTCCCGCGCGTCGCCGAGCCGGTCCACCCTTCGCCGCTGCTCGGCCGCGGAGTGGAGCTGGTCGGGGACCACGAACAGGTCCTGCTGGACGTCACCCCGGAACTGGTCGCCGCCCAGATCGCCGAGCATGGCGCGCCGCTGGCGTTCGAGCGCGCCGGCCCGCGTGCCAACAGCTGGCTGCAGGACGGCCGCTTCACTGCCGGCATCGTGACCTGCGGCGGACTGTGCCCGGGCCTGAACAACGTGATCCGGGCGTTGGTCCTGTCGCTCTGGCACCACTACGGCTGTCGGAAGATCCTGGGCTACCGCTACGGCTACCAGGGCATGAGCCGGCGCCACCGCGTCGCCGAGCCGTACCGCCTCGACCCGACGCTGGTCGACGGGATCCACGAGGACGGCGGCACGATCCTCGGCTCGTCGCGTGGCCCCCAGGATCTCGACGACCTCTGCGAAACGCTGGCCGGCGACGACGTGCAGGTGCTGTTCACGGTCGGCGGCGACGGCACCCTCCGCGGCGCACGGGCTCTGGTCGAGCGCCTCGCCGCCCGGGGCCAACGGGTGGCCGTCGTCGGCGTGCCGAAGACGATCGACAACGACATCCAGTGGGTCAGCCGCTCGTTCGGCTTCACCACCGCGGTCGCCGAGGCCGACCGGATCCTGACCGCCGCCCACAAGGAGGCCGAGGCGGCGCACCACGGTGTCGGTCTGGTGAAGCTGATGGGCCGGCACGCCGGCTTCATCGCGGCGAGCGCCACCCTGGCCAGCGCCGACGTGAACTTCTGCCTGGTGCCGGAGATCGACGTCGAACTCGACGGCCCGCGGGGCTTCCTCCCGGCGCTCCGCCACCGTCTGGAGCAGCGCGGCCACGCCCTCGTGGTCGTCGCCGAGGGCTTCGGTCAGGACCGGTTGCGACGCGAGTTCGCACACGACTCCGCCAACGAGAACTCGCAAGACCGCTCCGGCAACGCCAAACTCATCGACTGCGGCCCCTGGCTACGCGACGCGATCCGCAGTTGGTTCGCCGAGCGCCGCCTCCCCGTCGACGTGAAGTACATCGACCCGAGTTACATCATCCGCAGCGTGCCGGCCACCTCGCTCGACGCTGCGTTCTGCCTGGCGCTGGGCCAGCACGCGGTGCACGCCGCGATGGCCGGCCGCACCGACGTGATGATCGGCCACTGGAACGAGGTCTTCACCCACGTGCCGTTGGCGATGGTGACCCACGGACGGCGGCGACTCGAACCCCATTCCGCGCTCTGGCAACGCGTCCTCGAGGCGACCGGCCAGGCCAGCCACTTCCACTCGCTGGAACACCCAACACCTAGCGAACCCCCCGAACCAAGATGACCAACATCCAGGAACTGCTCGGCGCCGACGCCGACGCGCTGCTCGGCTACGAGGCCAAGGGCTTCCCGAAGAGCACCATCCACGCCCCGGGTCCCGACTTCGTCGACCGGGTGTTCTCCGCCACCGACCGCTCGCCGGCGGTGATGCGCAGCTTCCAGAACGTCCTGGACCACGGCCGCCTCCGCGGCACCGGCTACGTGTCGATCCTGCCGGTCGACCAGGGCATCGAGCACACCGCAGGCGCGTCGTTCGCGCCGAACCCGATCTACTTCGACCCCGAGAACATCGTCAAGCTGGCGATCGAGGGCGGCTGCAACTGCGTCGCCACCACCCTCGGGGTGCTCGGCTCGGTGTCGCGGAAGTACGCGCACAAGATCCCGTTCATGGTCAAGCTCAACCACAACGAGCTGATGACCTACCCGAACAAGTACCGGCAGATCATGTTCGCGCAGGTCGAGCAGGCCTTCGACCTCGGCGCGGTCGCGGTCGGCGCGACGATCTACTTCGGCTCCGAGGAGTCGATGGACGAACTCCAGGAGGTCGCCGAGGCGTTCCAGCAGGCCCACGAGATGGGCATGCTCACGGTCCTCTGGTGCTACACCCGCAACAACGGCTTCAAGAAGGACGGCGTCGACTACCACGCCGCCGCCGACCTCACCGGCCAGGCCAACCACCTCGGCGCGACGATCGAGGCCGACATCATCAAGCAGAAGCTGCCGGAGAACAACGGCGGCTTCAACGCCATCAAGTTCGCCAAGACCCACAAGAAGGTCTACGACGAGCTGACGCCCGGCGACCACCCGATCGAGCTGTGCCGCTACCAGATCGCCAACAACTACATGGGGCGCGTGCCGCTGATCAACTCCGGCGGCGCCTCGGGTGACAACGACTTCGCCGAGGCCGCGCGCACCGCGGTGATCAACAAGCGCGCCGGCGGCATGGGTCTGATCTCGGGCCGCAAGGCGTTCCAGCGGCCGATGGCCGAGGGCGTGAAGCTGCTGCACACGATCCAGGACGTGTACCTGGACCAGGCGATCACCATCGCGTGAGCCCGGCCTCCGTGGGCACGTCCTCCCGGTCGCGCGGCGAGCCGGCGGTACTGATCCGCTGGCTCGAGCCGGAGCGCGCATCCGACGAGTTGGTCCAGCGCTCGCTCGCCTGGATGGACCGCGAGGAGCGGAGCCGCTGGGAGGCGCTCCGCCACGAGCCGACGCGGCGCGCCTCGGCACTCGGGCGGCTGATGATGCGTCAGCTCGTCGCGGCGGTCGCTGCGGTCGAGCCCGGCGCGGTCGCCTTCCGGCTCGGTCCGCATGGCCGTCCGGAACCCGAGAGTCGGCACGGCGACGGTTGCCGGCTGCCCCCCGTCAACTGCTCGCACACCGCCGGGCTGGTGGTGGTCGCGGCCGTGGACGGCGACCCGACCGCGCGGCTCGGCATCGATTGCGAGGCCCGGAGCAGGGTGCCCCCGCGTCGCAGCCTGGACCGGTTCTTCTCCGCCGAGGAGGCCAGCGACCTGTTCCGGCTCTCCGGCGAGGAGCGCCAGGCGACGTTCTGGCGGCTGTGGACCCTGAAGGAGGCGTGGCTCAAGGCCCGTGGCACCGGCATCGCCGGCGGGCTCTCGACCTCGCGGATCGCCTTCCGCGATCCGGCACCGCCCTGTCTGCTGTCGGCGGACGACGAGGATCCGGCGGTGTGGAGACTGCTGGAGCCCGACCTGCTCCCCCGGTTCCAGATCGCACTGGCCGTCGACCGGGACTGGGCCGCGGACTCCGCAGTTCGGCCGGCCCCGTTCGCCGAGGTCTGACGGAACACCGGTTCCCCGGTGATTTATCGTCGACCCGACACTCGCCCTCCGGTCCGACCGGTCCGTTGGCCGATGTCCGTGTCATGGACTTGTCCGAGGTTCGCCCCCACCCACGCTCGATCGCCGCGCAGAGCGCCGAGGACCTGCAGCAGTTGATCCGCACGCTGACCTACGTCCTGGAGCGTAGCCGAGCGGAGGAGGGCGCCCTGGTGGGCGACGAACGGCGGGCGCTGACTCGCCTGCTGCCGGATCTGGAGCACCTGCAGACGATCATCCGCGCGGCATTGAGCGAGGAGGTCCGCGCCGCGGACCGGAGCTTCGGAGTCCCCGACGAGCGCCGACCTGCCGGCGGCCCGCAGTTGCCGACCGGTCCGACCCCGTTCACCGACCCGCACTTCCGCTCGCTCTACGAGCCGCAGGCCGCGCAGGCCGCTGCCACGCTGGTCAGCGCCTGGCAGGCCGAGGGCCGCGACGTCGCGAGCCTGCGCCGGGCGCTGTTCGAGGAGACCGCCGGCGAGCCGGGTCAGACCACCCCGACCTCGGCGGACGAACAGCCAGCGCCCAGGCAACGCACCGCCGACGAGCTGCTCGACGACCTGATGCAGCGCGAGTCGGAGTCCTACTCGATGAACGGCACCACCAAGTCGCTGAGTCTCGACACGGTGTTCCAGTTCCTGGCGCGGTCGCGGCGCACCGGCCGCCTGCTGCTCCGCACCAACGAGGAGACCCTGACGTTCGCGCTGCTGGACGGCGATCTGGTGTTCACGGCGACCGACACGCCGCGGCCCGGCCAACGGATCGGCGAGCTGCTGGTGAAGGAAGGCAAGATCGACACCGGCGACCTCGCCCGCGCCCTGGGCGAGCGCAGCGACTCGAGCACCCGACTGGGCCGGATCCTCGAGGACCAACTCGACGTGCCCCACGACGCCTTGGTCGCCGCCCTGCAGACCCAGGCCCGGCTCCGCTACGAGCGCGCCAAGGACGCCGAGACCGCGGCGTTCGCGTTCTTCCCCGGCCCGGGTGCCGAGGAGGACTCGCTGCGCATGAAGGTCCTCGAGCTGCTCCTGGAGAGCGTCCGCATCTCCGACGAGGCCCGGCGACCGAAGCCGGCCGCCGAGGCCTGACCGCGGCTCGGCGGCGGCGACCGCGGCTACGGACCCTTCTGGTAGGATCGGGACTCGGCGCCGCCGTGCCGTCCCACCGTGCCGTCCCACCGTTCCCCGCTGCCGTGCCCACCTTGCCGTTCCTCCGCCTGCTCCTCGCGCTCACGCTGCTCGCCGTCCCGCTGGCCGCGCAGATCCCCCCCGGCTACTACGCCACGGTCGACACCTCGAGCGCCGCGCGCCTGCGCAGCACCCTGCACGAGGTCATCGACGACCACCGCAAGCTGCCGTACACCTCCTCGTCGCTGGATACCTGGGACGTGCTCGAGTCGGCCCAGGCCGATCCGAACGCCGCAGGCCGGATCCTCGACATCTACCGCAACCGCAGCTTCCGCAGCGGCGCCGACCGGGTGTCCGGCTACAACCGCGAACACACCTGGCCGCAGAGCCACGGGATCACCAACGACGGTCCCGACAACGCGCCATACACCGACTGCCACCACCTGTTCCTCGCCGAGGTGGCCTACAACACCGCGCGCAGCAACAAGCCTTTCGACGCCTGCACGGTGGCCTGCAGCGAGTACCCGACCGACGCCAACGACGGTGCGGGCGGCGGCTCGGGGAACTTCCCGGGCTGGTCGAACTGGACCTCCGGTTCGTTCGAACAGGGCCGCTGGCAGGTGTGGCGACGGCGCCAGGGCGACATTGCGCGGGCCATGCTCTACCTCGACGTCCGCTACGAGGGCGGCACGCACGGCGGCACCGGCCAGCCCGAACCCGACCTCCAGCTCACCGACGACCGCAACCGGATCACCATCGACAACTCCAACAACCTCGCGCTGGCCCGCTCCGGCCTGCTGTCCGCCCTGCTGCAGTGGCACGCCGACGATCCGGTCGACGCCTGGGAGCGCCACAAGAACGACGTGGTGTTCGGCGCGCAGGGCAACCGCAACCCGTTCATCGACCATCCCGAGTGGGTCGACGTCCTCTGGGGCCAGGCGGTGCCCGGCAGCTTCACCACCTACGGCACCGGCTGCGCGTCGAGCAACGGCTTCACCCCGGCGATCGGCGCGTTGGGCGCACCCTACGTCGGCAGCCCGATCACGCTGACCCTGAGCGTGGGGCCGGCGAACCAACCCGCGGTGCTGAACCTCGATCCGTTGCGTCGCTCGATCGACCTGTCGGTCCTCGGGCTGATCGGCTGCAGCGGCTACGCGCTGGGGATCCTGCCGGTGGAGACTTCCACCAACCTGTTCGGCTCCGCGGCGACGACCATCCCGGTGCCCCTGGACAACCGCCTGGTGGGCGCGACCGTGCAGGCGCAGTGGTTCGCTCTCGACCCGGCCGGCGCCGGGCTGACCGCCTCGGGTGGAGCGGAGCTGCGGCTCGGACGACGATGAACCAGGTGGTGCATCCTGCCCAGCTCGGCCGCACCCGTTGCCGATGAAGACCAGGGCCCGGCGTTCCGGCCCCGCGCGAGCCGGCCGCTCCAGGTCCGGCGTCACCCACCCGATCCCCATGTCGCAGCCGTCCGTCCCCGCTCCCACCCGACCGAAGCGCCGCCGCCGGGCCTGGCTGTTCGTGCCGGTCCTGATGCTGGTCGGACTGGGGCTCGCGCTGGTCGCGTTCGAGGTGGTGCTCCGCCTCGCCGACCCCTACCACTACGCCGAGGTCGACGACCGCGAACGGTTCATCACCGCGATCCGCGGCGACGCCCCCGAGGGCATGCCGACGATGACCTCGTTCTACCTGCGGCCGAACGCCGAGGTGGAGTTCCTCGGCGCTGAGTTCGAGATCAATGCGGAGGGCTTCCGCACCCCCGTGGTCGCCAAGGCCAAGCCGGCCGACGTCTACCGCATCGCGGTGGTCGGCGACTCGGTGCCGTTCGGCTGGGGAGTCCCGGAGCCCGACTGCTTTCCACGGCGCCTGGAGACCCTGCTCAACCAGCGCGAGCATCCGTTCGGCAAGGACCGCGTCGAGGTCCTCAATCTGTCCGGTCCGGGGCGCGGCCTGGGTGACTACATGTTCACCCTGCAGAACTACGGTCTGGCCTACGACCCGGATCTGGTGGTCATCCCGTTCATCTTCAACGACATCGACCTCGGCGCCGTCACCGACCCGGCCGACGCTCCCGAGCCCCCGATGCCGGTGCCGACGGGACTGCGCTGGTCGTGGGCCGCCCGCTACCTGACCTCGGCGCTGAACAGCCTGCGCGGCTCCGAGGTGAAGGCCGACTACTGGATCGGCATCCGATCGACTCCCGACGCCCTGAACCTCTGCGCGCTGGGTTTCGAACTCATCAAGAAGGTCGCGGGCGACGTCCCCGTGGTGGTCCTCGACACGGTCGGCGACCGCCCCGGAGAGGGAATCCCGGAGATCGCAGCCACCCTGCAGCGCCTCGGCATTCCGCAGTTCGAGTGCTACTTGCCCGTCGACGAGTGGAAGGACAAGTGGTGCATCGAGCCGCCGGTCCACACCCACCCGAACATCGCGGCGCATGCGGTCTACGCCGACCGATTGATCGAGGGCTTCGAGTCGCTGGGGCTGCTCGAGAAGCAGTGAGCGCGGATCAACCCGTGACCCGCACCTTCACGCTGCGACCGACGTCGTCGAGGATGCCGCGCAGCGCGTCGTAATCCACATGCCGGAAGGTCATCCACGCGTTGGCGTGGTAGCCGTTCTCGACCGGCTGGGTCGGCGTGCCCGGATCGGGCAGGTTGGCCTTCACGAGGTGCGCGCCATGCCGCTGCTGGATGCCCTCGAGGCCTTCGTAGCCGGCGATCTTCCCGTCACCCTCGGGCCTCAGCGCGATCATCCCGGCCGAGTAGCGCCGCGACAGGCTCCGGTCGGTCCCGCCGTGGACCACGAGCTTGGCCCACTCACCGTAGATGTCGAGGTCGTTGGCCGCCGTGTACAGGTCCCAGACTCGGACCCCGGGCGGGCGGCAGCCGATCTCGGAGAACTTCAGACCCTTGGGGCCGAAGAACCACTCCATGTGGGTCGCCGAGGTATGGATGCCGAGCACCTCGATCACTCGCCGCCCCATCTCGCGGAGTTCGCGGTAGCTGCCGTCGCCGATGCGGTTGGTGGTGACCACCTGCGGCGAGATCCAGCGGGTGCGCATCGCCTCGAGCACGTTCGGGAAGTAGTGGCTCGCGAAGTCGTGGACCACCCGGCCCTCGACGCACAGGGTGTCGTAGAAGCCCTCGTGCCCCTCGATGAACTCCTCGAGCGCCACCGACGCGCCGTCGGCGAGTCCCGAGGCCTGGATCGCCTGGCGCAACTCCTCGTCGTTCGCGGCGCGGTAGGTGCCTGCGGCGCCCGCCGAATCGAGTGGCTTGACGATGACCGGGTAGCCGACCGCCGCGACGAAGTCCCAGGCGTCCTGAGCCTGCTGCGCTCGCGTCGACTGCGCGCACGGGATCCCGGCGTCGCGGAGGACCTCCTTCATCGCCGGCTTGTCGCGACACAGCCAGGCGGTCCGCGAGGTGGTCCCCGGGATCCCGCAGCGCTCGCGGACGTGGGCGGCCGCCAGCACGTGCGACTCGATCGTCGCTTCGAGGCGATCGACCCAACCCTGGGCCTGGATCTGCCGCACCGCGTTCTCGAGCTGCCCTTCGTCGGTCACCGAACCGATCCGCACGTAGCCCGACAGGCGACGGCGCAGGTCCTCGCCCAGTGACTCGACCGGCCGCTCGCCGATGCCCGTGACCCGCGCGCCGACCTCGGCGAGGGCCCGCGCATGCTCCTGCTGGCTGGGAGGGAAACAGGGCTCGACGAAGACGACGTGCATGCTCTTCTCCTTCGCGGATCAGGCCTGGACCAGGCGCCGGTAGAGGGCGACGTATTCGGGCCCCTGCTTCGCCCAGCTCCAGTCGGCACGCATGCCGTTGGCCTGGATCGCGGCCCAGCTCTCGGGATGGCTGTGGCAGGCCACCGCGTTGCGCAGTTCCTGCAGCAGCGCCATCGACTCGTACGGCCCGAACACGAAGCCATTGCCGGTCCGCGCGCCGGGGTTCCACGGCTCGACCGTGTCGGCCAGGCCGCCGGTCCGCCGCACGATCGGCACCGTGCCGTACTTGAGGCTGTACATCTGGTTCAGCCCGCAGGGCTCGAACGCGGACGGCATCAGGAACAGGTCGGAGCCGGCCTCGATCCAGTGCGCGAGTTCCTCGTGGTAACCCCGGTAGATCCCCACCTGCTTGGGGAAGGTATCACGCAGCCACTGGAAGTAGTCCTCGTAGCGCTGTTCCCCCGAGCCGAGCACGCACAGCCGCGCATCGGGGTACTGACGCAGGAACACCGGCAGCACGTCCGGCAGCAGGTCGAGGCCCTTCTGGCTGGTCAGGCGGCTGACCATCCCGAGCACCGGTCCCGACGAGTCGGCATTCAGTCCCATCCGCTCGAGCATGCGGCGGCGACACTCCGCCTTGCCGGCGAGATCGTCGACCGAATAGTTGCTCGGGATCATCGCGTCGGCGGCCGGATCCCACTCGCCGTAGTCGCAGCCGTTGACGATGCCGACCAGCGCGCCACGCCGCTCCTGGAGAATCCCCTCCAGCCCGCGACCGCCATCCGCGGTGCAGATCTCCTCCGCGTAGGTCCTGCTGACGGTCGTGATCGAGTCCGCGTAGAGCAGACCCGTCTTCATGAAGTTGATCTCGCCGCGCGCGAAGTCGTCCTGGTGGAAGCGCGCTTCCTGACCGCGCAGCCCGAGCTCCGGCACCACCCGGGTCGAGAATTGACCCTGGTAGCCGATGTTGTGGATGGTCAGCACCGTCTTCGCCGGCCACAGCTTCTTGTCCCAGCCGTACAGCGTCTGCTTGTAGAGCGGCAGCAGCGCGGCATGCCAGTCGTTGCAGTGGAACACGTCCGGCACCCAGTCGAGCCGCTGACAGATCTCCAGGGCGGCCCGGCCCAGCAGGGCGAAGCGCAGGTGCTCGTCGCCGTAGGTGTTCGAGTACATCTGCGAGCGGCCGTACAGCCCGGGGCAGTCGACGAAGTAGACCGGCACCTCGCTGTCGGGGAGGTTCCCGGAGCGGACCCGGAACTCCTGCGCCCAGCCGTCGAACGGCACCGGCACCTTGCCGATCGCGTCCTGCGGTTCGAGGACGAACGGCCCGCGGGCCACCTTGTCGTAGAGCGGCGTGACGATCCGGACGTCGTGCCCCTGCCGGCCGAGGAACCGGCCGAGGCCGGAGAGCACGTCGGCGAGGCCCCCGGTCTTCGAGAACGGGGTGACCTCGGCGGAGATCAGGCAGATGCGGAGCTTGCTCATCGATTCCGAGGGCGTTCGGACGGACGGTGGATGCGGCGCCGCGCCCTTGCGGGACGATCCTGCGGACGTTGTGATCCCTGAGGCGCGCCCGCGCGATCCTATCCATGCACAGTTGCGTTTTCGTCGTCCCGTTCGCAATGCCGGACAGCCTGCGCTACCTGCGCGCAGTGCTGGATGCAGGTGTGCCGGGGCTGCGCCTCGGCGTGGTCTCACAGGAGCCCAGGGAGCGCCTCGGGAGCGATCTCGGCGGGCGCATCGCCGGTTTCGTCCGGGTGTCCGACGCACTGCACGCCGACCCGCTGACCCAGGGGATCCGCGAGCTCGCGCCAGCGCTCGGCAACCGCGTCGACTCGATCCTCGGCATTCTCGAGCAGCTGCAGGTGCCGCTCGCCGAGGCCCGCAAGCGACTCGGGGTTCCGGGCACGGACCCGGCCGCGGCGCACAACATGCGCGACAAGGCCCGGATGAAGACCGTCCTGGCGGCTCACGGACTGCCCTGCGCCCGCCATGCCCTGGTCGAGGAGGCCGCGCATGCGCTGCGCGCCGCCGAGGACATCGGCTTCCCGATGGTGGTCAAGCCGCCGGATGGCGCGGGTTCGGCCGGGACGGCCCGTCTGGAGGACCTCGCGCAGCTGCGCGGCTGGCTCGATCGTCATCCGCCGCAGCCTGGCCGCCCGCTCCTGATGGAGGAGTTCGTGCTCGGCCGCGAGTTCTCGTTCGACACAGCGAGTCTCAACGGCCGACACCTGTTCCACTCGGTCTCGAGCTACGAACCCGGGCCACTCGAAGTCCTCGAGAACCCATGGATCCAGTGGACGGTGCTGCTGCCACGCGACGTCTCGGGCCCCGAGTTCGCCCCGATCCACCGCGCCGGACCGGCCGCGCTCGATGCCCTGGGGATGCGCACCGGCATGACCCACATGGAGTGGTTCCGGCGCCCCGACGGCTCGATCGCGATCTCCGAGGTCGCCGCCCGACCGCCCGGCGCCCAGTTCACCAGCCTGATCGGCTACGCGCACGACATCGACTTCTACCGCGTGTGGGCGAGACTGGTCACCATGGGCGACTTCACCCCACCGGCGCGTCGCTACGCCGCGGGCGCCGCCTACCTCCGGGCCCAGGGTCCCGGACAACGGATCGCCGGGGTGCGAGGCCTGCGACAGATCCGCGACCAACTCGGCGGACTCGTCGTCGAGGCGAAGCTGCCCACCGAGGGGCAGCCGCCTTCGGGTGCCTACACGGGCGAGGGCCACATCCTGGTCCGGGACCCCGACACCGAGGTGGTCCGCGACGCCCTACGCCGCATCGTGTCGTCGGTACGCGTCGATCTGGCCTGAACCGCCGACCTACCGATGCAGTGGATCGACGACCTCCGCGCCGCCCTCGAGCCCTACTCCACCTGGCTGTGGGGCCTTGGCATCTTCTCGGCGATCTCGATGCTGCTCGGCGCACTGCTCGTGCCGGTGTGGCTGGCCCGACTGCCGGCCGACCACTTCAAGACACAACGCCGGCTGGGCGACCGCCCCTGGACCGTGCGACGGGTGATCGGCCACGTGCTGCTCAACCTGCTGGGAGCGGTCCTGGTGACGGCCGGCGTCGTGATGCTGGTTCTGCCCGGCCAGGGCGTGCTGACGATCCTGCTGGGGCTCGGCCTGCTCGAGTTCCCCGGCAAGCACCGGATCGAGGGCTGGATCGTGCGGCGCCGCCCGGTGCGCACCGCACTCGACTGGCTGCGCCGTCGGCGCGGGGCCGAGCCGTTCGACCTGGACCCTCCTACGCAGCCGTCCAGAAGCGGATCGAGCCGACCTTGATCAACGCTTCCGGACGCCGACCATCTCGAACGGCCGGAACACCTCGGGGAACTCCTCCCAGTACTCCCCAAAGTCGTTGAACACCGAAGCATCGTGGTTGATGCCGTTGTAGAGCGCCACGAACGGGCCGGCGACCATGCCCCCGACGAACACGAACGGCGCCAACGGCCATTGAGTGGAGCGGAGTCCCTGCTTGACCAGATCGACACCACCGGTGATCGGGCTGACCGCGGTGCCGGCGATGGTCGCGCAGCCACCACTGCCGACGGATAGCAGAGCGAGAGAGGCGAGAAGGGCGAGGTTTCGAAGATTGCGCTTCATGACGGGGCGCAGGACCGAGGTCTTCCGTGGCGCGTTTCCGGCTGGCAGAGGCTGATCATCGGGATCGGACGTGGCTTGTGTCCACGGCCGATCTATCCTCCGCGGCGAACTTCCCGTAGCGCCCGGCAGGAGCCCACGCGATGCACGTCCTGATGATCTCTCCGGGATTCCCGGATGACATGCCCTACTTCACGCGCGCTCTGGCGTCGGTCGGAGCGCGCGTCCTCGGGGTGGGAGACCAGCCGCCGGGCGCCCTCGCTCCCAGGGTTCGTGAAGCGCTGAGCGACTACCTCCACGTCGGCGACCTGTGGAACGAGCAGGCGACGGTCCATGCGGTGCGCCAGTTTCTGCGTGGCCGCTCGGTCGGCCGCGTCGAGTGCCTGTGGGAACCCGGGATGATGCTCGCGGCGCGGCTGCGCGAGGCACTGGGAGTCCCTGGCCTCGACGCGGAGCGGACGGTGGCCTTCCGCGACAAGGTGCGCATGAAGGAGGTCCTCGACCGGGCTGGAGTCCGGGTTCCGCGGCACGCCCGGGCCCGCAGCAAGGCCGAGGTGTGGAGCGCTGCCGACCATGTGGGCTTCCCGATGATCGTCAAGCCGGTCGACGGCGCGGGCTCCGCCGATACCTTCCGCGTCGAAGGACCGGAGGGCCTCGGGGCGGTGCTCGACGCGCTGCAACACGTCCACGAGGTCACCTGCGAGGAGTACGTCGACGGCGAGGAGTTCACCTTCGACACGGTGTGCATCCGCGGCTCGATCGCCTTCGAGAACATCGCCTGGTATCGCCCCAAGCCCCTGGTTGCCCGGCAGGAGCCCTGGATCAGCCCACAGGCGATCGTGCTGCGGGATCTCGGCGTCGAGCCGCTGCAGGGCGGGCGCGACCTCGGCCGCCGCGCCCTCGACGCGCTCGGCTTCGAGACCGGCTTCGCGCACATGGAGTGGTTCCGCACCGCCAGCGGCGAGGCGGTGTTCGGCGAGGTCGGCGCCCGCAGCCCGGGGGGTCGCCTGACGCACGGCATGAACTACGCCTGCGACACCGACCTGTTCTCCGGCTGGGCCGAGGCGGTCTGCCACGGCTCCTTCTCGCAGCCGACCGAGCGCCGCTACAACGCAGCAATGGTCTTCAAGCGTGCGCACGGATCCGGCATCGTGCGCAGCATCGAAGGTCTCGACGGCCTCCTCGGCCGCTACGGTCCGCACGTCGCCCACCTCGATCTGGTACAGGTCGGCCAGCCCAGCCGTGACTGGCGTCAGGTCGTCACCGGCGACGGCTGGCTGGTGGTCCGCCACCCCGACCTCTCCACGACCCTGGAGATGGCCGATCGCTTCGCCACCGACCTGCGCATCCTGGCCAGCTGATTCGCCGCCCCGCCCGAACCCACCCCAAGATGACGGCCCGCAACGCCGCGACGATCCTGCTTGGCCCCCAGCGCCGCACGCCGAACGTCCGCGAAACCCTGAACCGAATCCCCGAGTGGTCGCGCGAACGCCCCACCGCGGTGGTCACCGCCGGCTGGGAGGACCGCGAACTCGAGGACCTGCCGTTCCGCCAGCACATCGAGGGACCGGTCCACAACCTCGAGGTGTTCCACCGCATGGAGAAGGTCTACGCGAGCGATCGCGAACTCCATGCTGCGGTGCGGGCCCGCCACGACCGCATGCGCGAACTCAAGGACCTGCACCGCATCCGGCTCGGCCACGCCCTCGGCGCGGCCCGGGACCTGCTGGCCCGCGGCGGAGACTCGAAGCTGCTCCGAGACGAGGTGGACGACGCCATCGAGTCGGTGCGCCGCCTCGACTCCTTCCACGCCGACCGGATGGCGGCGATCCAGCAGGGCTTCCAGGAGCGCGTCCGCCCCTGGGAGCGCGACGCTGTGGCGCGACACCGCGAGGAACTCCGCAGCGTGCTGGCCGAATGCCCGGTGCTGTGCATCGCCGGCGGGCACGTCGGCATCTTGCTGAGTCGGATGAGACTGCTCGGGATCCTCGACCTCCACGCCGACCGCCCGGTCGTCGCCTGGTCCGCAGGTGCGATGGCACTCACCGAGCGTGTCGTGCTGTTCCACGACAGCCCACCGCAGGGCCCCGCCGACCCGGAGATCTTCGAGACCGGGCTCGGCGTCGCCCCCGGGGTGGTCGCACTCCCCGACGCGGACCAACGACTCCGCCTCGACGATCGGGCGCGGGTCGCCCTGTTCGCCCGCCGCTTCGCTCCCGCTCTGTGCGCGGCGCTCCTGCCCGCCGCCCGCTTCGAGCACACAGGCAGCGGCGTCGCATGGCACGGCGCGGACGGCGCCCGCCACCTGTGCACCGACGGTTCGGTAAGGGAGGGCGCGGCATGAGCCAGGTCGTTCAGGCACTCGGACCACATCCGGACCCGGCCGCCATCGAGGCCTTCCTCGCCGAGGGCGAGTTCCCGCGGGTGGAGGGCCGCGCGGTGACCTTCGTGTGGCGCGGCGATGCCGACCGCGTCGAGCTGGTCCACTGGATCCACGGCCTCGAGCAGGCGCAGCCGTTCCAACGCCTCGCCGGGACCGATCTCTGGTTCCACGTCCTCGATCTGCCGAGGCGCTCGCGGATGGAGTACAAGCTCGCCATCCACCATGGCGGGCGCACCACGCTCGAGCGGGACCCGCTCAATCCGCATCTCGCCCAGGACCCGTTCGGTGCCAACTCGGTGGTCCGCGGGGATGGCTACGAACCACCGGAGTGGGCCGAGTTCGACGACTGGGCGCGCCACGGCGAGATGCGTCGGATCGCGGTCGACAGCCGAGCGTTCGGCGAACGCCGCGTCGTCGACGTCTACCTGCCGGCCTACTACCGGAGAACCCGCCGCTATCCGCTGCTGATCGCCCACGACGGCCCGGACTACGTGCAGTTCGCGAGTCTCGTGCACGTGTTGGACAACCTCATCCACCGCCACGAGATCCCGCCGATGATCGTTGCGATGACCCGCGCGACCGATCGGATGCAGGAGTACGCCGCAGATCGGCGACACTCCGACTTCCTGGTCGACGAACTCCTGCCAACGCTCGATGCCGAGCTCCCGCTGGTGCCCGACACCGCGGCGCGCGGTCTGCTGGGCGCCAGCTTCGGCGCCGTCGCGTCGCTGGCCTGCGCCTGGCACCGCCCAGGCGTCTTCGGTCGACTGATGCTCCAGTCCGGTTCCTTCGTGTTCACCGACATCGGCGACCACGGCCGTGGACCGATCTGGGATCCGGTGGTCGAGTTCGTCAATGCCTTCCGCAAGACTCCCGGTCTGCCGGCAGAACGCATCCATCTGAGCTGCGGCGTCTACGAAGGCCTGATCTACTACAACCGCTCCCTGGTTCCTCTGCTCCAGGACACCGGGGCCGAGGTGCGCTTCCTCGAGGCGCGCGACGGCCACAACTGGGAGAACTGGCGTGACCACCTGCGCAGCGGTCTGACCTGGCTGTTCCCCGGTCCGCTCTGGATGACCTACGAGTGAGAACCCGCATGCCCTCCGAGTCCCCGCGATCCCGACCGAAGCCCGTGATCCATCCCGCCCGCGGTGGCCGCACCGGCGACGTCCGACGCATCGGCCTGTCGTTGGGTGCCGACCTTTGCTGGCCGAAGGTGTTCGAGGACATCCTCTCCGACCTGGATCTGGCACTCGATCTCGATGGCCGCACCACCCGCTTCGAGGTCGAGCGGATGACGATCGAGCCCTTCGGGCTGCGTCAGCCGACCCGCTACGACGTGGTCGTGGACCGCCTCACACACTGGTACAGCACCAGCCGCGAGTGGATCAAGAAGGCCGTGATCCTCGACGGGGTCTACGTGTTCAACAACCCGTGGGCGGTGCAGTCGATGGAGAAGCAGACCACCTACTGCGCGATGATGCGGCTGGGTCTGCCGATCCCCGACACCTGGTTGATCCCGCCCAAGGAGTACGACGAGACCGCCGACCTGCAGACCACGCTGCAGAGCTACGCGCGCCTGTTCGACCTGGGCCAGGTCGGTCAGAAGGTCGGCTACCCGCTGTTCATGAAGCCGTACGACGGCGGCGGCTGGGTTGGCGTATCCAAGATCGACGACGAGCAGGGCCTGCGCGACGCCTACGACGAGAGCGGCAAGTTCGTCATGCACCTGCAGAAGGGCGTGGTGCCGTTCGAGCAGTTCGTCCGCGGCATCGGCCTCGGACCGCAGGTCCTGACGGTCCGCTACGAACCCGGCGCCCCGCTCCACGACCGCTACCAGCAGGACCGCCACTTCCTCGCGGCCGACGACCTGCAGGTGGTCCGCGACATCACGCTGACGATCAACGCCTTCTTCGGCTGGGACTTCAACTCCTGCGAGATGCTGTTGGCCGACCGGACCTGGCACCCGATCGACTTCGCGAATCCCTGTCCGGACTCGCAAGTGACCTCGCTGCACATCCACTTCCCCGATCTGGTGAAAGCCAAGCTGCGGTGGGCGCTGTTCTGCGCGGCGACCCGCCGTCCGTTCCGGCACAACCTCGACTGGGCGCCGTTCTTCGCGATCGCCGACCAGGACCTGTCGTTCCGCGACAAGCTCTCGCAGTACGCCGAGCTGGCGCGGCAGCACTTCGACGCGGACGCCTTCGAGACGTTCTGCGCCGAGCACCTGCACGCCCTCGACAAGACCACCCACGCCTACTTCGGGACCGACCGGGCCAAGGCCGCGGTGCGCGCCAAGGTCGAAGCCCTGTTCCCCGAACACGAGCACGACGAGTTCACCGAGCTGTTCTGGAGCCGCATCCAGGACTGGCGCCGCCAGGAAGGCAAGTCCGCATGAGCAAGCGCACCGAGAAGTGGTTCTCGCACCGGATCGGCAAGGAGGTCTCGGTGGCCCGCTGGGGCGAGGTCGGCACTCCGGTCCTGCTGTTCCCGACGGCCGGCGGCGACTCGGAGGAGATCGAGCGCTTCCACATGATCGACGTCCTCGGCGACCTGCTCGCTGCAGGACGGATCAAGGTCTACTCGGTGGATAGCCTGGCTGGCCGCTCATGGCTCGCCGAGAACGACGACATCCGCCACGCGGGACAAGTACAGCACCGGTTCGACGACGTGATCGTCCAGGAGGTCCTGCCCTGGATCCGCGGCGACTGCGGTGGCGACGCCCATGGCCTGATCGTCGCCGGTGCCAGCCTCGGGGCCTTCAACGCGCTCGCGGCGATCTGTCGGCATCCCGACCTGTTCGCCAAGGCGATCTGCATGAGCGGCAGCTACGACGTCTCGCGCTTCCTCCGTGGCCGTCCCGACGAGCAGTTCACCTGGTGCTCGCCCATGCACTTCGTGCCTCGCCTGGCCGAGGATGACGCGCGACTGCAGCTGCTGCGCCAACGCTTCGTGCTCATCACCTACGGCGGTGGCCGCTGGGAGAACCCGGACGAGAACTGGAAGCTCGCCGAGGTTCTCGGAGCCCGCGGCATCCCCAACCGCGTCGACGCCTGGGGGCCGGAGTGGGACCACGATTGGGTCACCTGGCGACGGATGCTGCCGCAGTACCTGGACGACCTCCTGTGATGCCGGTCGTGGCCGCCGTCAGCGCGCCGCGCGCAGAGTCCGGTACGACCCCAGGAAGCGATACTGCCCGATCTCGCGACGCAGTGCGTTGAGCACCTCGTCGTTGTAGCGGATCGTCGCGTAGTCGCCCGAGCCCTGCAGCGTGAAGTTGCCGGTGCAGATCACCGCGCCTTCGATCACGCTGGGCGCCCGCACCGTGAGCTGCCCGTCGACGTACAGCACTCCATTGAACACCGAGTTGTTGCCGGCAATCAGCGATACGTTGCCCTTGATGTAGACCAGCCCGGTACCCCGCAACGGCCGGCTGCTGTCGAAGGTGATCGAAGCCACGTCGACGAACACGGTGCTGTTGTTGGGCACCACGTCCGGGAAGTTGTTCGAATCGGTGACCACCATGTCCGCCGACGACCGCAGTTCGTCGACCGAGACCCCGAAGACCGCCTCCACGCTGCAGTCGACATCGGGCGACGGGGACAGCGGCGGCGTTCCTGTCACCCGGTTCTGGTTGCGCGGCCCAACGGTCGGCGTGCCGGACCCCGATGGGTAGTAGATGCCGGCACCGTCGGTCCCGCCGATGATGCGGCCGTAGGTGTTGATGTGGGCGTTGTTGCCGTCGGTGATCGACAGGGCCGCCTGGCCGGGCGGTGCCAGCGAACGCCGCAGGATCTCCGACTCCAGCAGGCGCGTCGCGAGCAGCCGATTGGGGTGCTCGTCGAACGCCTTGTCCTCGTCGTTGAGCTCGAAGACGTAGCCGATCGAGGTGATGCGCCACGCGCCGCCATCCGCACCGGTGCCGCGCGAGTGCCCCATGTCGGTCGCCTCGCAGGACTCCCGCCATGCCAGTCGCTCGCTATCGGGATCGCTATCCCACTTCCGCCACACTTCGTAGCGCCCATGGATGCGGCCCTCGATGCGGAACTGGCGGACGATGCCGATGTCCGGGTCCTCGGTGTCGAGGATCTGCGGCACCGTGTTGCGATCGAGCACCGGCACGAACTCGGTGACCGGCTGCACGGTCTGCCGACGGAACCAGTTCACCGCCTCGGTCATTCCGGCCCGCGCGAACTGCAGCGCCTGGCTGTTGAGCCGGAAGTCGGTCTGCAGGCTCTGTCGACTGGCCCGCTGCAGCAGCGAACCACTGAGCACGATCCCTGCGGTGAGGATCGTGAAGAACAGCGCGAGGATCATCGCGCTGCCGCCCTCTTCAGGACCTCCAGTTCTCGAGCGCACCCCGAGAGGCACGGTCCCAACGTCTCGAACGGTCTTCTCCATGCGGCCTCCAGCTCCGTGAGGCCTCCGGATCCGGAAACCTCTGCTCCGGGATCGGCCCGGGCTGGAGTCGGCCTGAGGGCAACCGTCGGGAATCGCGACAACGGCGCAGAGGAACCGATGTCATCGGATCCCATCGCGGGACCGCAGCGCTCAGCGGGTCGACGACAACTGCCGGTAGGAGCCGAGGAAGCGGTACTGCCCGACTTCCTGGCGCAGGGTGTTCAGCACCGCGTCGTCGTAGCGCACCGTCGCGTAGTCGCCCGCGCCGCCGATCCTGAAGTTGCCGAGCACCACGACGGCACCCTCGATCGTCGCCGGCCCCCGGATCGAGAGGTCGCCGGTCACGTACAGCAGCCCGTTGAAGGTCGAGTTGCTGCCGTCCTGGATCTCGACGTCGCCATGCACCACGAGCAGCCCGGTGCCGCGCAAGGGACGCGTCCTGTCGAACACCAGGGAGTCGACCTCAGCGACCACCGACTCGTTGTTGATGATCTCCTCGGGGAAGTCGCGCGCATCGGTGACGATCTGGTTCGCCGACCCCCTGAGCACGTTGTAGCTGGCGCCGAACACGTCGCGGAACCCGAGGTTGAGGCTGTTCACACGCGACTTTTTCGGGCGGCCCTTGTAGCGGGAGTTGCTACCTCCCGGTCCGCCGGTGTTCTTCGGGTAGACCACTCCTGCACCCTCGTTGCCGCCGTCGACGAGGCCGTAGTTGTCGACCCGGCAGCCATCCCCTCGCTCCACGGACACCGCCGCCTGCGCTGGCGGGGCCAGCCGCCGTCGCAGGATCTCGGTCTCCAGCATGCGCTGCGAGAGCACCCGGTTCGGAGCCTGGTTGAACGGCACGTCGGCATCGTTCTGCTCGTAGACGTAGCCGAGCGAGGTGATCCGCCAGGCCGCGCCCTCCATCCCCGTCCGCCGGTCGAGGCCGACGTCGACCACTTCACAGGTCTGTCGCCACGCGAGCCGCTCCGGGCTCGGATCGTCGTCCCAGCTCTTCCAGACCTCGTAGCGCCCGTAGACCTTCCCGGTGATCCGGAAGGTGCGCACGATGCCGATGTCCGGGTCTTCGGTATCCAGGATCGGCGGAGTCGCCTGCTCATCGAGAACCGGCTCGAACGCGGTCACCGGTTGGGTGGTCTGCCGCCGGAACCAGTTCACCGCCTCGGTCATCCCGGCGCGCGCGAACTGCAGCGCCTGGCTGTTGCGCCGGAAGCTGGTATCGACCTTGGTGCGATACGAGCGCTGCAGCATGGTGCCGGTCAGCACGACCCCCGAGACGAGGATCGTGAAGAACAGCGCGAGGATCATCGCCGAGCCACTCTCGGCGGACTCGGCTGCGCGGCGGGTCGGAGTCGGGAGGGGATTCATCGTGGCGTCCAATTCGGATCAACCACGTCCTCGGCGACTTCCCTGGAGCCCTTGACCCCCGATCGGTCCGGTTCCGAGACGACACGAGTCGCTACGAAGCTTCGGAACCGTGCATCACGAGAACGGATAGGAGTGCGGCACCACGACGATGCCCGACTCCGTCACCGTGAAGCGCTTGCGGTCCTCCTCGAGGTCGTAGCCGATCCGGTAGTCGGGCGGGATCTTGGTCCACTTGTCGACGATCGCGCGGCGAATCTGCGCGCCGGGACCGACCTCTACCCCCCGGAACAGGATCGACTCCTCCACGATCGCTCCCTCGTCGACGTAGACCCGGTTCGACAGGATCGAGCGCCGCACCTTGCCGCCGGAGACGATCACGCCGGGACTCAGTAGCGAGTCGACCACGTCGGCACGCCGGTCGGTGTCGTCGAACAGCGTCTTGGCCGGCGGGTCGTTCGGGGCGTGCGTGTAGGTCGGCCAGGTGTCGTCGTACAGGTTCAGCTGCGGTTCCGGATTGCAGAGGTCGAGCTGGGCCTCGTAGTAGGCGTCGATGGTGCCGACGTCGCGCCAGTAGAGATTCTCCGAGTGCGCCTCGTCGACGAAGTGGTGCACGAACACCTCGCCCTCGGGAATCATCCGCGGGATCACGTCGTGCCCGAAGTCGTGCCCGCTCTTCTCGCCGAGCGCGGCGTCTTCCTCCAGGCGACGGATCAGCTCGTCGGTGCGGAAGATGTAGATGCCCATCGAGCCGAGGCACACACCGGGTTGCCCGGGGATCGCCGGCCCCTGCTCGGGCTTCTCCAGGAAGCCGGTGACGCGATCCGACTCGTCGACCTCCAGGATCCCGAACCGACGCGACTCCTCGATCGGGATGCGCACCGCACCGATGGTCAGCGCCGCGTCGCGGTCGAGGTGGTCGGCGAGCATCCGCCCGTAGTCCATCCGGTAGATGTGGTCGGCGCTGAGGATGCAGACGTGGGTCGGCCGAGCCGAACGGATGCTGTCGATGTTGTGGTAGATCGCATCCGCGGTGCCGAGGTACCAAGACCGTTCTTCGCGGTGCTGCGGCGGCCGGGTGACGATGAACTGCTCGAGACGTCGCGGCAGGAAGTTCCAGCCGAGGCGGATGTGCTCCTCGAGCGAGTTCGCCTGATACTGCGTCAGCACGAAGATCCGACGCAGACCCGAGTGGATGCAGTTGCTGAGGGTGAAGTCGATGATCCGGTACTGACCGCCAAAGGGCACGGCCGGCTTGGCCCGGTCCTGCGTGAGTGGCTTCAGACGCTCGCCGCGCCCGCCCGCCAACACGAAGGTGAGGGTGTTCCGGAGTTCGTGGGTGAGGGTCGCGATTCTGTCGGACACGGGTCTCCGCCGGCGTGGGCGCGTAATCGGAAGCGGGAAGCAGGAAGCGCAGGCCATAGAATGCGCGACAGGGGCGGCCCAGGAAAGACTGCGCGGTGGCTCCTGCCCGACCCACGCGGGCTCGTTGCCCGGCGCCGCCTCGTCCGGCCGCGCCGGAACCCACACCCGAGCGCCTCCTCCACGGTGTGCGCCTCCTCCACCGTCCAACCTGGGACCGGCTGCCAGCCAGCCGCCTCACCGAACGATGTCCGAAGCCACTCCGCAGCCGACCGGAGCACCCTCCCACCCCGAACACACCGACGCCTCGGATCGCCGGGATCGATCCGCGCTGGTGTCCTGCCGGCTGGGCGCCGAGACCTGCCGCGACGTCGAACAGGCGTTGTCCCGTGAATGGCTCGAGACCGACGGCCGTGGCGGCTTCGCGACCTCCACGATCCTCGACTGCCCCACGCGACGCTACCACGGCCTCTTGACCGCGAGCCTCGGTGACGACGTCGGTCGCCACCTCTTCCTGACCCGCTACGACACCGCCGTCGTGGCCCCGGGCGCCGAACCGGACGGATCCGATCTGCGCGCCGACCTCGGCCTCGCCTGCTACCGGGGTGGCGTGCTCGCGCCGCGCGCCGACCACATCGTCACCGGCTTCCGCCGCGCCCCGCACCCGATCACGACCTTCCAGGCGGGACCGCTGCAGATCCGACGCGAGGTCCTGATGCCCAAGGGCCGTCCGGTGATTCTGGTCCGCTACGAGGTCCTCGGCGCGGCCGGTCCGGTGACCCTCGAGGCACGGCCGCTGCTCGCCTGCCGCCAGGTCGACGCCCTGCGCCAACGGCACGACGACCTCGACGAGCGGGTGCACGTCGACGCCTCGGGCTTCGCGGTGCGACCGGAGCCGGCCCTGCCGGAGATCCACTTCCGCACCGGCGGCGTGGACCCCGCGGCCGTGCAGTTCGAGGAGAGCCCGTGCTGGTACGAGGGCATCGAACTGCGCGCCGACCTCGACCGCGGCTACGACGGACACGAGGACAACTGGTGCCCCGGTGTGCTCCGCATCGAGCTGCACCCCGACGCTCCCTCGGTGGTGCTGGCCGCCAGCCTCGACGCACCGATCGACGACCCGGCGGATCTCTGGGATCGGGTCCTTCGACTCCGGGACTCCGCGGTCCGACACTCCGCCGAGCAGGTCGGCGATGCCGAGGGGACTCCCCTGTCGACCCGCGCGCGCATCGCCGCGACCGCGGACGACTTCTTCGGAGTGACCGAGCGGGGTCGACTCGGCATCTGCGCCGGCTTCCCGTGGTTCGGCGAATGGGGCCGCGACGTGTTCATCGCGCTCCCCGGGCTGACCCTGCCGCGTGGCCGGCTCGCGCAGTGCGCCCGCGTCCTGCTCGGCGCACTGCCGTTCCTGCGCGGGGGCCTGCTGCCGAACATCTACGGCAGCGACCCGGACGACAGCCACTACGGCTCGGTCGACGCGGCGCTCTGGTATGCGCGGGCCGTCGGTCTCTTCGCCGACCACGGCGGTAGTCCGGAGGCCCTCCGCGAGCAGTTGTTTCCGGCCCTCTGCGCGATCGCCGAGGCCTACGGATCCGGCCAGGGTGAGGTCGCTGCTCTCGGCGTCCGACCGACCGACGACGGCCTGTTCGAGGCGGGCAGCCCCGAACTCAACGCCACCTGGATGGATGCCCAGACCCACGAGGGGCCGGTCACCCCGCGCGAAGGAGTCGCGGTCGAACTCGCCGCCCTCTATTGCGAACTGCTCGCCCGCTGTGCGGAGTTCGCCGAGCGGTTCGACGATCCGACCGGTGCCGCCCGCTGGCAGGCGCGCGCCGACCGCGCCGCGACCGCGTTCCTGCAGCGCCTGTGGCTCGACGCCCCGGCCCCGGCCGGCCAGTTCCTCGCCGACCGCCACCACCGCGGCGCGCCGGTCGCCGAGGTGCGTCCCAACATGGTGATGGCCGCCGCCCTCCGCCTGAGCCCGCTCGACACCGCGCAACGCCTCGCCGTGGTCGAGCGCGTCGAGCGCGATCTGCTGACGCCGCGTGGCCTCCGGACCCTCGCTCCCGACGACCCGGCCTACCGCGGCGTCTACCGCGGCGACGGCTACACCCGCGACAACGCCTACCACCAGGGAACGGTGTGGCCGTGGCCGCTCGGCTTCTACGTCGAGGCCTGCCTGCGCGCCCGCGGCGCGGCGGACGCGCCACGACTGCGCGCCCTCCTCGACGGCTTCGCGCCGCACCTCGACGAGGCCGGCCTCGACCACGTCTCCGAGGTCTTCGATGGCGACGCGCCGCACCGGCCCGGCGGCACGATCGCGCAGGCCTGGAGCAGCGCCGAGCTGCTGCGCGCCTGGGACCTGCTCGACCGCGCCGAGGCGGCCACGCCCCCTGCTTCCCCGAGCCCGCAGGACCCGACCCGATGAGCCCCAGCCCCCTGCCCGCTCCGGCGCCCGCCCCGTCGCCCGAGACGGATCGCAACCTCGCCGACCGCACCGACGTGGTGTTCTACTTCCAGGCCCACCAGCCGTACCGGCTGCGTCGCCAACTACCGCGCGGCACCGACCCGAAGGACGCCTTCGACACCCCGCTCGACAAGGCGGTGTTGCTCCGCGTCGCCGAGCGCTGCTACCGGCCCATGAACGCGCTGCTGCTCGAGGCAGTGCGCCGCACCGACGGCCGCTTCCGCTGCGCGTTCTCGCTGTCGGGCACGCTGATCCAGCAGCTCCGCGACTGGTCGCCCGAGACCCTCGACACCTTCGTGGCGCTGGCGGACAGCGGCGCGGTGGAGTTCCTCTGCGAGACCACCCACCACTCGCTCGCCGCACTCGGCGATTGGACCGAGTTCGAGCATCAGGTCGCCGCGCAGCGCGCCACGGTCGAAGACCTGTTCGGCCGTGCCCCCACCGCGTTCCGCGACACCGAGCTGATCGTCGACGAGTCGATCGCCAGGAAGGTCGAGGAACTCGGCTTCGAGGTCCTGCTCGGCGAGGGCGCCGAGCGCGTGCTCGGCTGGCGTGACGCGCGCTACGTCTACCGTCCGCACGGCTGCACCGACCTCAAGCTGCTGCTGCGCCACTACCAGCTCAGCGACGACATCGGCTTCCGCTTCAGCAACCGCGAGTGGGACGGTTACCCGCTGTTCGCCGACACCTTCGCGCACTGGATCCATTCGTCGCCGCCCGATGCCCACTTCGTCGGTCTGTTCATGGACTACGAGACCTTCGGCGAACACCAGTGGGCCGACACCGGCATCTTCGACTTCATGGCGGCACTGCCCGAGCAGGTGTTGCAGAACCCGGCGTTCGGTTTCGCGACACCGACCGAGCTCGCACGCCGTCACCAACCGGTCGGCACCCTGCGCTACGACGCGCCGGTGTCGTGGGCCGACGCCGACCGCGGGGTCGGTGCGTGGCTGGCCAACCCGATGCAGCGCACCGCCCACGAGGCGATCTACGCGATCGCGCCGCTGGTCCGGGAGATCGAGCCGCACAATCCGGGCCTCGCCGCCACCTGGCGCCGCCTCACGACCTCGGACCACGTCTACTACATGGCCACCGCGGCGGATTCCGATGGAGAGGTGCACGACTACTTCAGTCCGTACGACGGGCCGCACGATGCGTTCGTGATCTTCATGGACGTGATCGACGAGCTCGCCTTCCGGGTTCGACAGGAGCACGCTCGCCTGTCCGGCACCACGCGGAGCACCCCGCCCGCAGCCGCCGGATCCGGCCCGCGCGCCGCCCCGAACCCCGGCCGCTCCGGCGGCGGACGCAAGTCGCGACGCAAGCGCTGACCCCTTCATCCGCACCCCACCCCTCGACACCTCCCGATCCCCACGATCCTGGAACACCGCTCGACTCCCGGGGCCGCGCCGCACGGAGCGTCTCGGGCACCACATAGAATGGAAAGCGAACGCACCTCGTCCGCCGCGACCCGCACCGCGACGGACGCCTCTCTCGGGAAGTCCTGGCTGTTCGAGATCAGCTGGGAGGTCTGCAACAAGGTCGGTGGCATCCACACCGTCCTCAGCAGCAAGGCGAACACCGCCCTCGAGCAGTTCGGCGACCGCTACATCACCGTCGGCCCGCTGCTGCTGTCGGACACCGACCGGGACGTGCCGTTCGACGACGAGCCGGAGCACGACGACTTCGTCGCCGCCTGCCGGACGCTCGGCTACGAGGTCCGGATCGGCCGCTGGCGGATCCCGGGCCGGCCACGCTGCATGCTGGTCGAGTTCTCGAGCCTCTACGACCGCAAGGACGCGGTGCTCGCGCGGCTCTGGGAGGACTACGAGGTCGACTCGCTGGCCGGCGCCTGGGACTACATCGAGCCGGTGTTGTTCGGCCATGCCGCCGGCCAGGTCATCGAGGAATGGTATCGCTCCGGCCGCACGCAGGGCCAGCAGGTGCTGGTCCAGGCCCACGAATGGATGACCGGCTCGGCGCTGCTGCACCTCAGCGTGCAGGTCCCGGAGATCGCCACGGTCTTCACCACCCACGCGACCGTGCTAGGCCGCGCGATCTCTTCCAACGGCCGCAATCCCGACGACGGCCTCGAGCCCGACGAGGTGCTGGAGCTGGCGCGCGGTGAGGGCGTCACCGCGAAGCACTCCATGGAAGGCGCCGCGGCGCGGGCGGCCGACGTGTTCACCACCGTCAGCCAGGTCACCGCGCGCGAGGCCGAGACCCTGCACCGCCGCGCCCCGACCCCGATCCTCCCCAACGGCATCGATCCGCGGGTCCTCGACGAATTGGTCGGTGGAGCTGCCGGACGGGCCTCGGCCCGAGAAGCACTCACCGATCTCGCCCGCCGCTTCCTGGGCATGCCGGACCTCGACCACGCGACCCACGGCTCGGCAGCCTTCGTCTGCGTGTCGGGCCGCTACGAGTTCCACAACAAGGGCATCGACCTGCTGCTCGACGCCCTCGGCCGCCTGAACGCTCGGGAGGGCCGCCCGGTGGTCCTGTTCGCGTTGGTGCCAGCCGGCAACTCGGGCCTCCGCGGCGAGGTCCGCAATCGACTCGAGTGCGCCGCTCCGACCAAGGTCCAGGATCCGATCGGTCTCGCCACCCACCACCTCTTCGACGAGGACCACGATCCGATCGCGGTGCGCTGCCGCGAACTCGGGCTCGGCAACGCCACCGGCGACCGGGTGAAGATCCTCCACGTGCCGATCTACCTGCACGAGCAGGACGGCCTGCTGAAGCGCAGCTACGAGGCGGTGCTGTCGGCGATGGACCTCGGCGCGTTCCCGTCGTTCTACGAGCCCTGGGGCTACACACCCCAGGAGACCCTCGGCGTCGGCGTGCCGACCATCACCTCCGACTACGCCGGCTTCGGCCGCTGGGCGAGCGCCGAGCATCTCGGCCCGACCGACGGCATCGCGGTTCTCGAACGGGTCGGCAAGGATCACGACCGCACCGTGGCGCGGCTCGCCGAGCAGATCGAGGCCTTCCTGTCCCGTCCCACTGCCGACGCCGAAGCGCTGCGGACGCGCTGCCAGCAGACCGCCGCGCGCACCGCCTGGTCGGACCTGTTCCGCAACTACCGCTCCGCCTACACGACTGCGCTCCAGGCGGCGGAGAAGCGCGACGGCCGGCCGGTGTCCCGGCCCCGTGCTGCAGTGCTCCCGGTGAAGGTCGAGCCGGCCACCTCGGTCGGTGGTCCCCGGCTGTCGTACTTCGACGTCTCCGCGACCCTGCCCCCCGAGCTGGCACCGCTCGAGCGCGTCTCTCGCAATTACTGGTGGTGCTGGGACTCCGAGGCGCCGTCGCTGTTCGAGGAGATCTCGCCGCGCAGCTGGCACGCCTGTGGCCACAACCCGGTGCACTTCCTGCGCCAGGCGTGGCCGGAAGACCTGCGTCGCAAGGCCGCCGAACCCGGCTTCGTCGAGCGCGTGAATCGCGTCGCCGCGCGCTTCGATGCCTACCTCGCAGCCCGCCGCACCGAGGTCCCGGCGCGCGAAGGCAGCCCGGCGCGCTTCGACGCCCGCCACCCGACCGCCTACTTCTGCGCCGAGTACGGCCTGCACGAGTCGCTGCCGATCTACAGCGGCGGTCTGGGGGTGCTCGCCGGCGACCACCTGAAGTCGGCGTCCGACCTGAACTTCCCGTTCGTCGCGGTCGGCCTGTTCTACCGGATGGGCTACATGAAGCAGGCCCTGTCGACCGACGGCCAGCAGCTGGCGCTCGATCGGGAGAACGTCCCCGAGCGGCTGGCGATGGACCCGGTGCTCGACGCCACGGGTGAGCGTGTGAAGGTGCGGGTCTCGCTGCCCGGCCGCGACCTGACCCTGCAGGCGTGGACGGTGATGGTCGGGCGCGTGACGCTCTACCTCCTCGATGCCAACTGCCCCGAGAACCGCGACGAGGACAAGGACATCACCCGCAACCTGTACGGCGGCGACCACGAGATGCGGATCAAGCAGCTCGTGGCGCTGGGCCGCGGCGGCGTGCGCCTGCTCCGCCAGCTCGGCATCGAGCCCTCGGCCTACCACCTCAACGAAGGCCACGCCGCGTTCTCGTCGCTGGAGCGCGTCGCGCAGCTGATCCGCGAGGACGGCATGACCTTCGAGGCGGCCCGCGAGTGGGTGCGCGCGACCACCGCGTTCACCACCCACACGCCGGTCCCGGCCGGCCACGACCGGTTCTCCGAGGACCTGATGCGGCGCTACTTCTCGGACGTGCCGGACTGGGGTGGCGTGCCCTGGGAGCGGTTCCTGCGGCTGGGCCGCGCCGACCTGTCGGCGCCCGACTTCAACATGACCTACCTCGCGCTCAGCTTCGCGAGCGTGTGCAACGGCGTCAGCAAGATGCACGGCGAGGTCAGCCGCGAGCTGCTGCACGAGTACTGGCCGAGCCTGCTGGAGGAGGAGGTGCCGGTGCAGTCGGTGACCAACGGCATCCACCTCGGCACCTGGACCCACCCCTGCCTCGCCGAGCTGATGGGCGTGACCGGTCGTCCGGTGACCGGCGACGACTTCCGCAACCACGCGAAGGACCTCGATCCGAAGGTGTTGTGGCACGCGCGTCAGGGCCTCAAGCTCCGTCTGAAGACGGAGGTCTCGGCGCGACTCGAGCGGGCCTTCGTGGGCCGCAACGACAGCCCGCTGCTGCTCAACCGCATCCTCGAGGGCCTCGACGAGGACGCGCTGTGGATCGGCTTCGCCCGGCGCTTCGCGCCCTACAAGCGCGCGGCGCTGCTCTACAAGGACATCGCCCGCCTCGCCGATCTGTGCAATGCCGAGGGTCGCCCGGTGCGGATCCTGGTGGCCGGCAAGGCCCACCCGCGCGACGGCCACGGCCAGGACATCCTGAAGGGCATCGCGCAGCTGGCCCGCGGCGACGAGCTGGTCGGCCGGGTCATCGTGGTGGAGGACTACGACATCGACCTCGCCCGCTTCCTGGTGCAGGGCGTCGACGTGTGGCTCAACAACCCGACCCGCGGCCTCGAGGCCTCCGGCACGTCGGGCATGAAGGTCGCCGCGAACGGCGGGCTCAACCTGTCGATCGCCGACGGCTGGTGGCCCGAGGCGGCCGACGGCAAGAACGGCTGGACCATCGGCAGCGTCGAGAAGGCCTACCAGGACCAGGAGCTGCAGGACCAGTACGACGCCTCGACCCTCTACCGGATGCTCGAGGAGGAGCTGGTGCCGCTGTACTTCGACCGCGACGCCGACGGCGTGCCGCAGGGTTGGATGGAGCGCGTGATCCACGACCTCGAGACGGTGCCCTCGGTGTTCAACACCGACCGGATGGTCGAGGAGTACCTCGAGACCGCCTACCGCCCGCTGTGCGTCGCCCAGTGCGAACTCCGCGACGACCGCTCACGCGCCCAACGCATCGCCGACGGCGCGCAGCGGATCCGCCGCGGCTTCGAGAACATCAAGGTCGTGGAGCTGCGCCACGCCGACTTGCAGAGCCTGCACGTCGGCGACACCGTCGAGGCATGGGTGCGCGTCGACCTCGATGGGCTGTGCCCGGACGACGTCGAGGTCGAGCTGGTGTTCGGCAACGCGCCGGGCGACGGCCAGCTGCGCAACATGGTGGTCGTGACCCTGGAGCCGACCGGCGAATCGGAGGGCAACGTCCACGCCTTCCGCGGCGCGCACTGCATCGAACGCTCGGGCCGCTTCGCGCAGGGCATCCGGGTCCGACCGCGCTCGCTCAGCGCCTCGCCGAGTGCCTTGCGGGACCTGGTGCTGTGGGCGTGACCCGCGCCGGGCTCAGTCGCGCTTCGGCAGCGGCCTGAGCCCGATGGCCCGCGCCAGGAATGCGAAGCGGTCGACCGCCTCGTCGACCAGCAGCGACTTGGGCTTGCCGGCACCATGGCCGGCGGCCCGGCTGACCCGCAGCAGGATCGGCGCGTCGCCGCCCTGCGCCGCCTGCAGAGCTGCGGCGAACTTGTAGCTGTGCACCGGCACGACGCGGTCGTCGTGGTCGCCGGTGAACAGCATCGTCGCCGGATAGCGCGTGCCTTCGACCACGTTGTGCAGCGGTGAGTAGGCCAGCAGGTGCGGGAACATCGTCGCGTCGTCGGCCGAGCCGTACTCCGGCGCCCACGCCGCACCGATCGTGAACAGGTGGTAGCGCAACATGTCGAGCACCCCCACCTCCGGCAGCGCGGCCCCGAACAGCTCCGGCGCCTGGGTGATCGCCGCGCCGACCAGTAGCCCGCCGTTGCTCCGCCCGCGGATCGCGAGCTGTTCGGGGCTGGTGTAGCCCTGGTCGATCAGGAAGCGCGCCGCCGCCAGGAAGTCGTCGAACACGTTCTGCTTCCGGTCGAGCATGCCGGCCTCGTGCCACTCGCGGCCGAACTCGCCGCCGCCGCGCAGCACCGCCTGCACGTACAACGCTCCGGATTCGCACAGCGCGATGTGCTCGGGCGTGAAGCGCGGCGTGATCGGGATGTCGAAGCCGCCGTAGCCGTACAGCACGGTCGGTCGCGGACGGTCGTTGGTGAAGCCGGCCGGGCCCAGCACGAACAGCCGCACCGGCGTGCCGTCGGGGCTCGTGCACTCGAGCGTGCCGGTCTCGAAGTCGGCGGGATCGAAGGCCAACTCCGGCAGGCGCGCCGGCTCGCTCAGCCCGGTGCGCAGATCGCAGCGCCACACCCCCTGCGGACGGGTCATCGACTCGAAGCCGAACCAGAGGCGGTGGTCGCCCGGCTCGCCAGAGACCCCGGCGATCGAGCCCGGCTCCGGCAGGTTGACGGCGCCTTCCTCGCTGCCGTCGAGAGCGTGCCGCACCAGCACATGCCGGGCACCCTGCAGGCGCTGGAGGACGATGCCGTCCCCGGCCCGGAACCCGTCCCGCAGCGGGTGCTCCTGCTCGGCCACCAGCTCGCGACGCCGCTCGGGGTCGTGCAGGTTCACCGCCACCACGCGGCCCAATGCAGCGCCGTCGTCGGTGACGAAGAGCGCCTCGTCGTCGACGATCTCGATCAACCGCCACGACGCCTCGCCGTCGAACAGGAGCGCGCGGACACTCCACTCCTCCTCGCCGAGATCGACCACCGCGACCCGGTTGTCGCTCGCACTGCCCTCCCAGATGTCGATGACCAGCCAATGGCCATCGCGGGTCACGTACGGGCTGAACCCCCAGCCCGGCTGATCGGGCCGCTCGTAGACCACCTGGTCTTCGGCCTGCGCCGCGCCCAGCGCGTGGAAGCACAGCTGCGCATTGCTGTTGGCCAACGCGAACTCGTCGCCCACCGGCGGCTCGGGATAACGCTGGTAGAAGAAGCCCGAACCATCGGGATGCCACGCGACTCCGGCGAACTTCGACCAACGGATCAGGTCGGCGAGGTGCCGCCCGGTCTCGACCTCCATCACGCGCCACTCCATCCAGTCGGAGCCGTCGCGCTGTGAGGCCCAGGCCAGGAGCTTGCCGTCGGGCGACAGCTCCACCGGTCCGAGGGCCAGCGTGCCGCTCGGGCTCAGCGGATTCGGGTCGAGCAGCACCCGCCCCTCGCCATCCGGCTGGTCGGCGACCATCAGCACCGGCTGGTTGCGCACCCCGTCGTCGTGCCGCCAGATCCAAACGCCGCCGCGCCCTCTCGGCACACTCCAGCCTTCCTGCGACCACAGCTCACCGAGCCGCTTCGTCCAGCCCGCCCTGCCCGGCACCGCGTCCAGGTGCCGGTCGGTCCACCGGTTCTGCGCATCGATCCAGGGATCCAGCCGCGGATCCTCCCCGTTCTCCATCCAGCGGTAGGGAATGGGGATCTCCCGCCCGTGCAGCGTCTCGAACTGATCGTCCCGCGCCGTCTCGGGCATCGCGCCCCGCACCTCCGGCATCGGCGCCGCCGCGTCGTCCCCGACCGCAGCACCGCCCGCGCAGCCTCCCGCGAGCACCACCACACCGACCAGGACCACCGCCCATCTCGAAACCGGCAACTTCATCGGAACCTCCGCATCGCCCCCAAGATGCGGCCCCCCGCCTGCCGAACCAAGAGTCCAGCGGAGCGAGATCCCGGCTTGCATCCCGCCTGCCGGGAGGTATCCTCCTCCGCCCCGACCCGTGGCCGGAAGGCTCGGATCGGCCCAGAGCGTTCCCCGATAGCTCAGTTGGTAGAGCGGGTGACTGTTAATCACTAGGTCGCAGGTTCGAGTCCTGCTCGGGGAGCCACCTCGGCGCTCACGCGCCGACGAATCCGCCTCGCAGTTGACAGCTGCGGGGCGGAGTCGATTTCGGGGGGATGCGGCGAAGGTGGGGTGTCGTCGGGGGTTGGGGCTGGTGCCTCGGCGGTGCCCGGAGTTCGCAAGAGAACGGGTGGCTGGGGGTCCCAGGCCGGAACGGGGGTGGTTGGATCGGCACCAGGGGCGGCGTTCTCTGCGAACGGCGGAGAGAACGGTTCTCTGTTTGACAGTTTGGGCCGGACCGGTCGGCCGTGCGCCGGCTCGAGCGATCACCTCCCTGCGGGTAGGCACATGCGTGTCCAGGTGCGACCGTGGGTCACACACCGAGTCCGGGAGACCCCATGCATCGACCTCTGACCCTCGCCGCCGTCCTAGTCGTCACGTCCCTCGCCACCGCGCAACCCGTCTACGAGTGGCGTCGCCACGACGGTGCGGTGAAGCCCCTGGCGCGGAACCACCACCGGATGGCATACGACGCCGCTCGCGGCGAGACGATCTTGTTCGGAGGTCGAACGGCCGGCGGCTTCCTCGGCGACACGTGGGCATACGACGGATCCGGGTGGCGGCAGATCCGGCCGCAGCACAGCCCGTTGGCCCGTGCGGAGCATGCGATGACCTACGACCCCCTGAGGCAACGGGTCGTCCTCTTCGGCGGCACCGACGGCGCGGACTTCGACGACATCTGGGAGTGGGACGGCAACGACTGGACGCAGGTTGCGCAGAGCGTTCGGAATCTGGGCCCGAACGGATCGTGCTGCTTCGATCCGAGGCTGGGCGAGGTCTTCTTCAACCGAAGAGCCACGAACCTCTTGTGGAATGGAAGCAGGCTGCTCACGCCGAACGTCGCAACCCCGGACGCTGGCGCGGCTGGCGAGATCGTCTACGACGCCGGATTCGGCGGACCTGTCACGCCGTTCCTCTCAGGACTGAAGGTGTTCCGACCCGTCGAAGGTTGGGTGGATGCGGTCCAGGGATCCCTCTTTCAGTTGTTCAGCTACGCAATGGCGATCGATCCCGTCAGCCAACACATCGTGCTGCAGGGAGGGTCGGGCTCGATCGCGAACGGGAGATCCTCCGGTTTTCGCGAGACCTTCCTCTTCGACGGTTCCGCTTGGTCGCAGCTGCCGGATCTCCCCTCCCCACCAAGCGGTCGCTACCGACATGCGATGACATTCGATCTCCATCGGGAGGTCTTCGTTCACTTCGGCGGCGACACCAACCAGAGCATCGAGTTCACCGACGAGACCTGGGAGCTGGTTCGGGTCGAACCCGACGCGAGCTTCAAGCTCTTCGGGTCAGGCTGCTCCGGATCCTCGGCCACGACGCCGCTGCTCCAGCCGGAGACGCTGTTCAACTCCGTGCCCGTCCTCGGTGGGACGTTCACGCTGCGGCTTGATCGCGCGCCGAGCATGGATCCTGCATGGCTCGTCCTCGGCACCTCGAACACGAACTGGACCGGAGGCTCGCTCCCGTTGGACCTGACCGCGCTCGGCATGGCGGGGTGCCAACTCCTCGCATCGCCGAACATCGTCGAACCGATGATCACCGGGCTCGGCTCCGGTCGGCTGTGGATCACGTTGCCGATCCCGAGTGACCGCGCGTTCCTCGGCGCGGATTTCTACGTCCAAGCGATCTCGTCCGATCCGGCGGCGAATGCGCCCGGGTTGACCTGGAGCAACGGCGGGCACGGAGTGATCGGGATCAGGCCCTGAGGCCTAGGTGCGGCATCCCCAAACCGGCGCAGACTCTTGATCGACCCGACCACTTCGCATGCGACACACGCAACGTCATCGCCCGACTCTCCTTCGCGGCCTTACCCGCTGGTCGTTGCTGCTCGGGAGCGCCTCGCTCATGGCTGCATCGGCGACGTTCATCGCGACGTGGATGACGTCGTTGGACTTTTCGCTCTATTCAGAACTCTCCGATCTCAACGCGAGGATGATCTGGATGCAGGTGACCTACGGCATGCTGGGCGGCCTTGCGTTGTTCTTCCTCGGAGCGACCGGACTGTTGGTCGCGATCGATCGAGGCGAGCATGTAGCCGAAGTCATCGCGACACGGATCGCTGCTGCTACCGGCCCCAGCTCGGAGCCCAAGGGCGAAGAGCAGGCGAGCGAGGATAAGTAGGACTCGCGCACCCACCCCTCGCCACTCATGCCGCACCGGAGCGAGCCGTGGCGCGCGCCGTCTCCATCCCGACCAGAATCTCACGCCGGACCAGACGGCCCGCCCCACACCGCGGACACGCGAGCGCGTCGAAGCCCGTCGTGCGGCGCAGGGCCTCCGCCCACGACTCGGTAGCCGGAGCCGACGTCGGAGGCGTGCCGGTCGATGCCGGCGATCCCGACTCCGACGACCCGACCGCCTCCTCCACCGCCGTGACCGCGACCGGAGGCTCGCCGCCGAGCAGCTCCCGCGCCGTCACGAGCTTCGTCCCCACACAACTCGACGCATGCAGCCCGTAGTGCCGCAGCCGCACGAAGCGACGCGGCAACACGTGCAGCAGAAACCGCCGCAGGAACTCCACGCCCGGAACCGTCGACTGCTTCTGGCGGTTGCCGTCGGCGTAGTCGCGGTAGGCGAAGGTGACCGAGCCGTCGGCGACCTCCACGATCCGGTGGTTGCTGATCGCAACCCGGTGCGTGTACCGGCCGAGGTACGCGAAGACCTGCTCCGGCCCGCCGAACGGCGGCTTGCTGCAGACCACCCACTCGCCGCTGTAGAGCTGGTGGCGGCGCATTGCCCAGACCGAGTCGTCGCGGAGCGCCGCGAGCTTGCCCGGCAGCTGCAACTCGCCCGCACGGCGCAGCTCCTCCAGCCGCGCCAGGAACTTCCCGCGGAACAGCCGCGCCAACGCGCGGACCGGCAGCAGGTAGCCGGGCCGCGCCGCGATCCACCGCTCGCCCTCGACGCTCAACCCGCCACCGGTCACCACGCAGTGGACGTGCGGATGGAAGTTCAACCGCTGCCCCCAGGTGTGCAGCACCGACGTGATGCCGAGCTCGACGCCGAGCCTGCGCGGATCACGCGCCAGCTCTTGCAGGCTCCGCGCCGAAGCGTCGAACAAGGCCGTGAACAGCTCTCGCCGGTTGGCCAGCACCAGCGCGTGCAGGGCGCTCGGCAGCGTGAACACGACGTGGCAGCCTGAAATCGACAGAAGGTACTTGGAGCCGGCCTCTGGTCTACGTGAGCCTGCTTCTCTCCGCCGACGAGATTGCGCTCACTCAAGAAAGATTGCAGAGGACTCAACGAAAGCGTAGTTTCTCGCCTTCCACCATGCGCATTCAAGACATCTACGCTTGTAACTTCAAGAGCCTCAGGCAGACCCAAGTCCGCGGCTGCGGAGCCGTAAACGTTCTCATAGGGCGCAATAACGCTGGGAAGTCTAATATTCTCTCGGCGGTGGACTTGGTCATATCCCACCTCAGCGGGGGGGTTGTATCCCGCAAGTGGCCACAAGTTGTCTCTAGCGACATGATTTGCGACAGATCGCCAGGAGTGATTGCGCAGGTTGGAATCACCTTTGCCTGGGATGTGGATAGCAACCGACATATACGCGCAATACTAGAGAAAGAGGCCCCGCAACACACCAAGGCGATAGGGGCCCTAGAGGCCCAGACCAGCGTCTCTGCCATCGTTGGCTTCGACGCCAGCCTGGAGGGAATCATTTTCTTACAACACCTCGCGGCGGGCACCATAGAACAGGTGAATGGACGCCTGGAGGCGTCTGGCGTCGAGCTATTCTCCGCGACGCCCGACGCGGCGCATCAGCTTGCCTCCCTTTCGGATGAGCTGTCTGTATTATCCAATACGATACAACGGCTTGAGCAAGTTCGGTCGAATGAAGATCTTGATATGGTTGCCGAGCATGGCTCATCATACTTAAGACACAGATATAGAAGGACTCGCTTCTCGGGCGGCCATGACAGGGCTAGCGATATTATTGCAGACCTCGCCACCAAGACTAAGGGAAAGTCGGAGCTCGCAGACCTTCTAGATGCCAAGGTAGTCGAGCTGCAAGACGAGCGAAAGGAGCTCCAGGAGCGAGCGATTCCGTCTGAACTAAGCACCTTTTCTGGCGTAGTGCGGTCCGTGCCCTCTTATCTCGGCCGCATCATGGACCTGGTTGGAGGACTTAACATACTGAAACTTGGAGAGCGTCGTGAGCCCATTGGACGGGCGGAAGCCGATCAGCTCTTGGGCCTCAAGGTGAAGCGAGGAGGGGCCGAGCAGCTTCTGCGCGTCCAACAGACCGTGGAGGCCCTTCTCGGAGTGAGGATCGACGCCTTTAGAAGCGAGGATAGTCACAGGTCAGATCACGCAGAGCTTGATGTTGACGAGTTCTTGGTCGATGCGAATGGCGCAGGTGTCCGCGAGGCGCTTCGTCTCATCATCGATCTTGAGCTTACCGCTCCTGATGTTGTGCTTCTGGAAGAGCCAGAAGTCCACCTCCATCCTGGACTCGAAAGCGCCTTGGAAGGATATCTCCGCAAGAAGAGCGAAGAGTGCCAGATGTTTGTGACAACGCACTCAACCAACTTTGTTGATGCGGTGGACTTCCAAAATGTGTACGTGGTCAGGCGTGACCGCTGGAAACACACCGAGTGTAAACCGGTGGGAGGGGCCGATGATGCATGGCAGATCCCAGCTGAGATTGGACTTCGCCTCAGCACGCTATTCATGTTTGATCGGCTTGTATTTGTCGAGGGGCCCTCCGACGAATCTGTGCTGCGTGAGTTCGCCGTAAAGCTGGGAGCGGACTTAGCCCGCGCCGGAGTAGGATTCGTTCACATGGGAGGGGTCCGCAATTATGTTCACTATGCCGCACGCGCCACCCTCGACCTCTTGAGTAAGCGCAATATCCCAATGTGGTTCGTCGTTGACCGAGATGAAAGGGACGATAAGCAGGTCGCGGCGATGATGGATCGACTTGGCGGTGAGGCACGGTTGTTTGTGCTGGAGCGAAGAGAACTTGAGAACTACCTTCTCGTTCCGGATGCCCTCCGCAAGCATCTCGCGTCTATTCGATCTATTGAGAGCGAAGAATTGCCAAGCATCGCCGACTTGGAGTCTGACATCCAGGAGATCGCGCTCGACCTCGTCGATCGTGTGCAGGAACTCAGGCTGTCCGAGTTGCTGCTCGCGCCCGTGTTTCCTAGCAGATTCAGTAGCCAAGACGCGCTAGATGAAAAGCTTGAGGCGGCGCGAGAAGAGCTTCTCGGGCGCATTAAGAGGATCGACGCAGAAGCGAGCAGGATCCAAGACGAGCTGAACACAGAATGGAGCCAGAGATGCCGATTTCTTGCACCCGGCAGCGATATCCTCGATGGCGTGCTTCAACGACATAAGGCAAGTTTCAGTAAGCGCCGCGGGGATGGGCTGCGTATTGCGAGGCAAATGTGCGCTCAGAGCATCGACGCCACTCTCGCAGCTTTCGTAAAGAATATCGCTGGCAGCGGAAGCGCCAAGCCCAGTAGTTAGCCCGTCCTATCCGAAAACTCAAACGGCACGGATTGCGGCCCTCCCTGGCTGAATCGAACAGCCCTGGCTGGTTCCGCCGCCTCGAACTCACCCAACCTACACCCCGAGGGAGTATGCCCTGGCCCGGATCTACCGCTTGAGCCAGCGCGTCCCGAAGCTTGGGGCCTCGCGCTACGCAGCAGCCCTGCGGTAGTTTCTCACCAGCCTGCGCGCTCGCTGTTCACGACGAGGCTGACGAACGTCGCATGACCTCCAGTATGTGACCTGATGCGCTACTGATTCAAATGGTCGGCCGGTCGGTCAGTCGGCTCTCGCGACGTAGCGACCTCAACCAGAGAGCACCGGGAAGAACAGACTCTTCGCAGCCTTTGCTTCGAGCCTCGCGTACTGATCCTTACAGGCGCAGCTCCGGGCACAGTCCCTCCGCTTGAGTGGGACATCAAGGCCGGAGTCGGTCATGGCTGATCTAAGCGCCCCCACGGCCACGCTGTATAGACCTCGTCCGCCCTGATCAGTGCGCCGTGGATGATCAACAATTATGTGATCCAGGTAGGGCTCAAGGGGCAACTCACCACCGCAATGCCTCAGAACAATCATTTGCCCAAAGGTCCCGCGCTGGAATCCATCGCGCAGATCCTTCTTTGACTGAAGCCATCTCTTATTGGCCGGCACCCCCTTCCATTTCGTCGGATTGTCCCTAGTGACCCATACCTTTCCGGTCCTCCCCCTCCGCAGCACATCGACACGCAGAACGAATGTTACGGGGCCGTAGAGATTCCTTCGAGAGGCGCGCCGATGGATGTCGACCGAGTCAAGAAATACGTCATACCACACACTATAACGCTTATCTAGGGCGTCCGAAGCCTGGGGCGTCTGAGCGAGGCCGCGGCGCTCTACACTGCCTCGCGACAGAAGCGACCCTTCACGGATGAAGTGGCAGGCCGTCAAGACCGTATTTGCGTGATGCAGATGCGTGACACCCGCGTCCGCAACGGCCTCATGAACGACTCTGGAAGGAAGATCCATGTCACCACCATACCGCCACACCAGAACGCCCTCGCGAGCATTCACTGCAAGGTGAAGCAAGAACGGGGAACGGGGTCGCGCTGCCCCGAAGCCGTGTCCCGCCGAAAGAACTAGACCTCACCCACCTCCACGATGCCGCGGTCCGCACTTGCCAGCGATGGCCACGCCCTTCGAGTCTGAGGATCCGTCACAGTTTGAGGGCTCGCCGGGCTGCCACGCGGGCCAGTGAGCGAAGCACATGGTCCGGCACGCCTTCGAGCTGAGCAAGCCCGTCGTCGCGCCTCCGCCTGATCCAGCATCGGAGCCGCGCCGCCAGACGTCGCCGTGATATCATCCGCACTGCCGAGCCCCCCGTCCAAGCCCACCTCCAAGCGGCTCATCCCCAGTCTGGAGATTCTCCTTGGACACTCATGGCGCGCCGCCGGTCGAGACCGTTCCGATCGAACGCCTGTTCTGTAGCCCCACGAACCCCCGCCGGAACGACGCCGCCGTCCCCCACGTCGCAGCCAGCATCCGCCGCTTCGGCTGGCAGCAGCCGATCGTGGCCCGGCCCTCGGGCGAGGCCATCGCGGGTAACACCCGCCTAAAAGTCGCCCAGGAGCTGGGCATGCCCAAGGCTACCGGCGGAGGAAGCGAGATCAGGAAGGGTGCATGCTACTCTGTCGAAGATCCGTGGGCGACAACCCCTACGGCTCCTTTCTGCGACAGGTCCCACACCGGTGACGAACCCGTCCCGCGCGGGGTCTGCATCGCCGAATACAGTCAGCCCCTTCCAGCAGCCATGACATCACACAGTACGTCCTCGAAGTTTAAGACACGTAGCCATCGACAGTTAATTGTCTGCCGTGACGCCGGTGCTGGTCATCCATCGAACGACCTTGAAGACTCTCGCACATACTCCGCGGGAGAAACAGTGGAACTACAACTCGACACGGCCATGCCAGCACACCATCCAGACTCGCTTCGAGCGTCGGTCGTGTCCGATGGCGAACGGATCAAGGTGCGCGCTCTTCACTCCGTCTTCTCCAGAGATCGCGGCCGGATCATAAGCGCAGGCGACACTTTCGTAATAGATAGATGCTCAGTCTTTGTTGTCTGGCGATAGCCTCGATACTGACGCACTGGGCCGCAGGCTGGGGCGGATTGTACACGCGTTGTACAAATACGCACTCACGACAAGACCCCAGTACTTCCATTCGGAATCCCTATATATGACCACGCCGACGAGCGAAGCCCTTCTTGAGGAGTCAGATCGCGGATGCGTCTTGCTCGGAGCCGCAGTTCTCGAAGAGTGCATCGAAGAACTGTTCCACACAGTATTCATCCATAATGGAATATCCAAACGAATACAGGATTCCCTCTTTGGGTCGAATGGTCCGCTCTCTACTTTCTCATCGAAGATCAAGATGGCCTACTCGCTTGGATTCGTCTCGAAGCATATTTACGAGGATCTCGATGCCATTCGACGGGTAAGAAATGACTTCGCGCACACATCCCGCAGCGTAGACTTCTTGAGTAGTGAAACTTCGGAGGTGCTTGAGGGGCTGCACTGCGTCCAGGAGTTCAAGGACGCGCTACCGCGTTATTCGCTGTCCACGGAAAAATCGGTAAGCGAGGCCGAGATGCGAGTCGCGGGCTACATAAAGCGAACTAAATCACTCTTTGTCATTGGAGTTCAGAATCTGAAACTGGGCGTTCTGCGGGCCAGAATGACTCTGGAAGGCATTCCTGATTGCCCAGGCCCCACTAGCGAGGGGCCAGCAAAAGGCTGATGATCTGCAAGCCCCGAGCACATCCCTGGCGGTGCTGGTAGTCCGCAAGGCTCCGCAGCTACGCGCCAGCCGTGCTATGATCGGCTTGACTTAGCCACCCGTCCAAGCGCACCTCCAAGCGGCTCCCCGACCCCGCATGGAGTTCCCGCCTTGGACACCGCCCGCCGGCCCCGCCCGGATGACCGCGCCACCCTGATCACCGCCCAGCCTCCCGCCCCGGAGGCCACGCGATGATCATCCGCACGGCACCGCTCGACTCGCTCCACCAGGACCCGAGCAACGTCCGGACGCACGACGGCACCAACCTCGACGCGATCACCGCCAGCCTCGTCCGGTTCGGCCAAGCGGAGCCCCTTGTGGTCCAGAAGAGCACCGGCCGCGTCATCGGCGGCAACGGCCGGCTTCAGGCCATGAAGCAGCTGGGCTGGAGCGAGTGCGAGATCGCCGAGCTGGACATTGACGACCTGAACGCGACCGCGCTCGGAATCGCGCTGAACCGCACCGCGGAGCTTGCTGGCTGGGATGAGCCCGGGCTCACGCGCCTGCTGGAGCAGCTGCGCCACGAAGACGCCCTCGACGGCGTCGGCTTCGACGAGGCCGAGATCGATCGGCTGGTCGCCCAGCTCGACGCGGACGAGGCCGACCTCGGCGAAGACTCGGTCGAGGGGCCGCCGGAGCATCCAACCTCCCGTTCCGGCGACCTCTGGCAGCTCGACCGCCATCGCCTGCTCTGCGGCGACTCGACCCGCAAGGAGGACGTGCGCCGCCTGCTCGACGGGACCACCCCGTTCCTCATGGTGACGGACCCGCCCTACGGCGTCTCCTACGACCCCGACTGGCGCAACCAAGCCGGCCTCTGCGAGACCGAGCGCACCGGCACGGTCACCAACGACGACCGCGTGGACTGGACCGCTGCCTACCAGCTGTTCCCCGGCACCGTCGCCTACGTCTGGCATGCGGGCCGATACGCAGCCGAGTTCGCGACCCACTTGCACGAGGTCGGCCTGGGGATCCGCGCCCAGATCATCTGGCGCAAGCCGCGGTTCGCGATCAGCCGCGGGCACTACCATTGGCAACACGAGCCCTGCTGGTACGCGGTGCGCGAAGGCTCGTCGTCGAAGTGGTGCGGCGACCGCAGCCAGTCGACGGTCTGGGACATCGAGCCATGCGCCGACGACGAGGCGACCCGGCACGGCACCCAGAAGCCGGTCGAGTGCATGGGCCGCCCGATCCGCAACCACGGCACGCGTGAGGATGCGGTCTACGACCCGTTCGTGGGGTCGGGCAGCACGCTGATCGCAGCGGAGCGGTTGCAGCGGACCTGCTTCGCGATGGAGCTGGACCCCGGCTACGTGGACGTCGTGGTCCGGCGCTGGGAGAAGGCGACCGACGAGCAAGCGGTCCTCGACGGTGACGGCCGGACCTTCGCGGAGATCGCCGAGGAGCGCGCCGAGTCGCTGGTCACGGAGGCGAGCTGAGCCATGGCCGACAGCGCGGACGGAGAGCGGGACGAACGCGGGCGGTTCGCCAAGGGCAACCCAGGCGGCCCTGGCGGATCGCGTCGTCGCTCGTTCGTGCTGCGCCGCGCCGCCGAAGCCGCGATCACCGAGGAGCACGTCGAGGCGATGGTCCGCAAGGCGACGCGGATGGGGCTCGAGGGCAACCTCGCGGCGATCAAGCTCGTGCTGGACCGGGTTTGCGGCAAGCCGGTGGACGCTCCCGCCGAGCCCGAGCCGATGGAGTTCAAGCTCCCCCGCCTGAAGACGATCGCGGAGTGCAACGCGGCAATCGACAAGCTGATGGACGGGCTGTGCGCCGGGGCCATCGACCGGGCCTCCGGGAAGCTGATGCTGGATGCGATCCAGGCGCGGATCCGGGCGATCGAGGCTACGGAGCTGGAGCAGCGGATCCGGGCGCTGGAGAAGAGCACTGGGATGTGACGGACGAGCAGGAGGCGATGGCGGGCAGGCCGATCGGCAGGCCGAGGCGGCTGGAGAAGGCGGTCAGGACCCGGCCGATCCCCGAGTCCCTGGTGGAGGTGGCGTTGGCCGAGTTCCGCGAGACCGGAGAGCTGCCTGACGACCGGCGGACCGCGGCGCAAGCCATCGACCGGGTGCTCAACCCTCGGATGCCGCCGCCGCCGATGGGACCCGAGAGGTTCGGGGCGATGGTGAGGGAGATCGCGGCGAGGCTCGAGGACGAGGACCTGGACGCCCCCTCACGCCCCGTTCGCTGTGCTCGCACCGAGCTGTACCACGAGGCGGTCTACGGCGACGACCACGAACGCCACGTGGCCCGCCGCATCCTGGCATGGCACGCCGACTGCGGCGTCGACGTCACGGCGCACGACTACCTCTCCGAGGCCGAGTTGCCGGACTACGGGACCTGCGGGATGCACCTGCTGTGGTTCCCGGAGCGGCTCGTGAAGCCGCCGCACGCGCGCCAAGCGAGGAGGCTGCTGGCGCGCTATGCCGACCTGCGGGAGCGGATCGACCGGAGTTGACCCTAAGTGGCGTGAGCCGATCGTGGAGGCCGTGACGGCGTTCTCGGAGCTGGACGAGCTGCCGAATGACGACCTGATGCGCGAGGTCGTGCTGGCGGACGCCGAGCTGCAGACGCTGATGGACCACGGGTCGGGCGCGACGATGCGGTTGCTGATCAGGGGGCGTTCGACGCTATGAGTCGAGCGCGCGGCTCCGACCGCCAGCCGGTCCTGGCGAAGCTCGGGAAGCTCGGCAACCGCTGAACAAGCCGGGCGGCAGCACAGCGCCCGCTACCCGACCTCGGTCTGGAGCACTTCCACCCGGGCCTCGACGACGTCAGGCTCTACAGCGGCATGGATGGCCGCTGCCCACGCATCAGCCGAATCTCGATCTTCGATCCGGGAAGTCGCCATCAAGACGGTGACGCAAGCCCCGGCCGGGACGCGACTGAGCGCAGGCGACGCGGACCCCGGCACCACCAGCAACGACCGCAAGCCGAAGCCCTCGGCGAGCCGCTGGACGAAGCTGTCCACGAAATACTCGCGGGCGAGGTAAGCGACGAGATGCACCGTCCAGCCAGCACCCGGGCTGTCGGCACCCGTCGGAGGAGCAGGTTTCCGGACGGCGCTCACGACCGGGAATCATGCTGAAGACCGCGCGATCGCGCCATCAGGAGAGTTCGCAGGTGCGCCGCCCGAAAAAAGCTCGAGGACCAGCCGGCGGATGTCGCATTTGCTACCGAATGCGACGGGAACCGTAGCTCCGACCTGAGGCACCCGGAGTTCACACGCACCCCGTGCTTGTGGCCACTCCGGGCCGATCCTCCAACCGGCCGATACCAGGAGAAGGCAGGGCGCACGGTGCGCCGCTGACGGGACGACCGACCGTACCATGCGACTCTTCGACGCGCTCCAGGCACTCGACGCGGACATCGAACCGAAGCTCTGCAAGATCCACCTCGCCGTGGGGATCGGCATCAACGACCCCCTGGAGCGGTATCTGGAGGACGACTTCGATCGCTGGCAGACCGGTCAGACCCAGCGCAACTTCGAGCGCCCGCAGATCCTGTCGCTCATCCAGATGCCGACCCGGCACCTGTGGCTCTTCGCGGGCGTGCACGACTCACTCGGCTGCGAGCAGGAACGCGAGCGACTGTTTGTCTACAAGACTGAGCGGCGCCCAGGTCCAGACGGCCTCAATGGCCGACTCGTAGTTCGGTTCGAGCGACCCGGCCGGCAGTCCTATCTTCGGGCCGAGCGATGGGTCGACTCCCTTCTGGTGCACGAAATCCGGCCCACCCCGCTCGATGTCGAGGAGTTCCCCGGCTTCGCCCACTGCACCCTCCCGAAGCGGAAGCTCGACCTCATCGTCCGCCAGCAGGTCGAGTCGTGGCGATCGGCGCTCATGAACGTGGCCGGCGTCTACGTCATTGCCGACACGTCCACCGGGATGCTGTACGTCGGCAGCGCCACCGGCGAGGAGGGGCTCTGGTCGCGGTGGAGCAGCTACTCCCACACGGGACACGGCGGAAACGCCGAACTCCGGGCACTTCTGAAGGAGCGCGGCCCGGAGCATGCCGATCACTTCCAGTTCGGGATCCTGGAGATCGCAGGCACCCACGCCGGGGACGTGATCTCGCGGGAGTGCTACTGGAAGCAGCTCCTGCTCAGCCGCGCGCCCTTCGGCTTGAACGCGAACTGAGGCGCGCCAGCCAAGTGCGGGTGGTCAGCGAGCGCCGACCAGCTCCCGCACCTGCGCCAGCTTCTCGCGGAGGTCGTCGCGCTCCTGCTCGAGGTCGCGGATGTGCTCGATCAGCGAGTTGACCGCGCCCGACGGATCCGCCGGGCGGACCTTCCGGGGACGACCAGGACCACGGCGACCAGGCACGGCACGCGACGCCGCAGCCTTCTTCGCCCCGGCCTTCGACTTCCGACGCGTCGTGGTCTTCGACTTCGGATCGCCCGCCTGCCCGAGCAGCAGCTGCGCGCGCCCGTACACGATCGGCCAGACCTTGTGGCCCTTCTTCTCGGCGACCTTCGAGACCTCGGCGAACGGTGCGCCCGGCTTCTTCTCCAGATACTTCTTCACGAATGCGAATGCGGCTTTGCCTTGTTCAGATGCCATGCGAGCTATATCGCGCCAGACGACGGATCTTCGCAAGGGCAAAGCGCGTAAACGGGGTGACGCGGCGCGGTCGCCGCCAGCACTCCGGCCGTCAGTTCTCGGCTGCCACCTCAGCTGTAACGCCGGAAGCGGCTCGCAGGCAGACCGGCCGAGTCCCCCGATCTACGGCGGTGGATTGCCGGTGACGGCTCGGGCCGCGGGTCAGTCGCCGTGATCGGACACCCGCTTACGGGCCAGCTTCGCCCGCAGCTCGCGGACGTGCGCCATCAAGCCCAGGACCGACTCGGGCAGCGGTTCGGCGTCCAGGTCACGCGGATCGGCAACCTGCGGCAGCATCTCAACGTCGCCGCGAACAGCGACACCGAGGTCGGCCACCGCCTCGTCAGCATCGAGGTAGACCCCGAGCTGGAGAGCCACCTCGCCCAGCAGGCTCAGGATCCGCTCCATGTGGCTCAGGTCCGCCTGGGTCGGCTCGACCGGCGTCTTCTGCAAGGCGGTGTATCGCTGCCGGAGCAGCGGCCGGATCTCCCCCACCAAGTTCAGAGCCTGCTCGACCCGGGCGTCGTGCTGGAAGCGCAGGTCGGTCATCGGTCGCCATCCTTGTAGAAGAGCGCGAACCGGTCCTCGACCTCCTGGTCGGTCTCGATCACGCCGAGGTAGCGCGCGAGGTTGCAGAGGCTCTTCATCGTCTGCGTGATCTTCCGCACGTCGCCCCAGGTCGGCGGCTGCTCCAGCTTCTGGATGAGCGGGTTGCGGTCGTCCACCGCGTTGGCCAGCGCGTTCAGCAGGTCCCTGGCCTGCGAGCAGCGCCAGCCGAGCGCGCCGAGGGCGTCGCCCTCCGCTTCGAAGCGATCGCGCTTCTCGGCGGTGGTTAACGGAAGGTCGCTGGTGTTGTTGGTGAAGCGGGGTGCGTCTTGGTTATCCATTGCGGTCACATAGACGCTCGAATCGCCGGACACAGCAAGTCCGTAACCCATTGCTATCGGTCACATTCCGAAGGAAATGCGACGGCGGCCCCGGCTCCGTGGGTCGGTTGCGGGCCTCCGCACCGTTGAACCAACGGTGTTTCAACGGTGAATCGCGGAGGAACGCCCGGTTTCGCATTGGCTGGCCTGGGGTCGGTCAGGACTCGAACTTCATCCCGTGGTTAGCACTTGCTGACCGCGCCGGGGACCAGCCACATGGTGGTCAGCATGAAGGTCCAAGCCGCACTCCAGGAGTTCCTCGTCCAGCTCGAAGCCGACGGCCGCTCGCCGCACACGATCGGGCAGTACCGCAGGCACGGCAGAGCCCTGTTCGACTGGCTCGAGCGAACCGAGAACAGCACCGCGGTCGCCGATCTGACCCCCGGGGTCATCGCCGGGTTCTTCGCCGATACGGCGACTCGGGCCAGCGCGCGCGGCGGAACCAAGAAGGCGACGTCGCTCAACGCGATGAGGACCAGCATCCGTTGCTTCGCCGGATACCTGCGCGACACCGGTCGTACCGCAGAGAACCCAGGCCGGCTGCTGCGTCGCGCGAGGTGCGCGCCTCCCCCGCCACGAGCCCTGCACGACGATGAGCAGCAGCGGCTCCTCGAGGTTCTCCGTGCGGCGACCGGAACCGAAGGAGAGCGCGACCGGATGCTGGTCACCCTGCTGCTCCGAACCGGCATCCGGATCGGGTCGGCGATCGCCCTCGACGTTGAGGATGTCGATTTCGGCCACGGCGAGCTGACCCTGCGGACCACGAAGAACAGCCGCCCGATCACCATCGTCCTGCCCGACGCGGTCGGGACCGAGCTGAAGGGTTTCCTCGGCGGTCGCACCACGGGTCCGGTGTTCACGGCGCGGGGCAGCCGGATGTCGATCCGGCACGCGCAGCGGCGGATCTCGACCTGGCTGGAGAAGGCTGGGATCTCGGGGAGGTCGGCGCACTCCCTTCGGCACACGCTCGCGATGCGGATCTACTCGGCCACCGGGGACCTCCAGATCACGCAGGCGGCCCTGGGACACTCCAGCGTCGTTTCGACCACGATCTACGCGCGGGTGGACAGGCAGCGGCTTCGGCGGGCGATGCAGGGTTAGAACGCTTCAAGGTGAGACGCCACCTCCACGACGCCACACCGGCCGCGCCAGGAGCGTAGACAGCAATCTGCCGATCCTGTATGCGATCCTCTCATGTCCAAGGCGACGGGCGGAACGGAGCAAAGCCCCGAAGATCCTCAGTTTCCAGGGGAGCGAACAGCTTCGCTGTGGGATCTCCTCGACGGCGTAGATCGGCAGTTCTTCCTTCTCGGTCAATACCGTGGGCTTCTGGCCATGCGCGGCCGTGCCCGGGACCCAGAGCGCGACGGTGCCATCACGCGGTTACGCAAGGTCCTTCGGAAGTGGTTTCCCTCGGCACTGCGTTCGGGAGACACGTTCCTCCGCTCGTGCTTCGAGCGGGTTGGCAACAAGGACAAGTCTCGGCGGCTTCTTCAGCCGGCGGACATAGCGGTGCAACGAGACCGCTGCCTTCTTGAAGTGGCGGAATCTGCCATCGGCCAATGCAAGCACGAGGACCAAGTCTTGGCGGCTTTCCAGGATGCTGCGAAGCAGTGGAGGCTCTATCTCCCGAAGGTCTACGAGCGACCGATCGGACACCGATGGATCGAGCGAGGCGACACCCTCCAGCACCACTTGCGATGGGACACTCCGGAGGACATGAAGCGGTTCCGGTCTGTTCGCGGCGCATCGTTCGCACTGGCCGCCAGTTGCGATCGTCTCGCGATTGCGTGTCGAACTCTCGACCCGAAAGCGAACACCATTCCTGCGAGTCGCCTCTCGCACAGTCTGCGAGAGTTCCCAGTCTGGATACACGAACCGTCTGGACGGGACGTAATCCTCGTGGATCAGCAGACTGAGCTGCTCCGGGACGTCGAAGTGATGGCCAGGGACTTCCGCGTTGCGATAGCGGCACGCGACGTTCGCACAGCGGACTCGGATCCCACCAGCGCAGATCCTCCCGCGTCGCGCGCAAAGCCGGGCGTGTCAGTTGGTCCACCGACACCGGAGCCTGAGCCTCCATTCGAACTCCTGCGCAGGCTGCCCGCCCCTGGCGAAGATCCAGTGCGCCGGCAGGCCCTGTTGCGCCGAGCCGGTGTCATGAACACCGTTGGTTGCGAGACCACTCTCGATCGATACCTGCGCAAGCTCAAGGACGTTGGACTGGCGGAGGCACCGACCCGGGGCAAGTGGCGACAGACGCCCGCGGGCAGGACGGCCCTGGCCGAAGTCTCCGCTCGCTGAGCCTGATCATCCATCTTCCTCCAACTTCCGTCAGGACGCCTCATGGGTTCTCGGCTCGGCACCTTTGTCGCGGATGACATCGGACACAGATCGAGACCTTCTCACACCCGCCGAAGCCGCCCAGGAGATCGCCCGCATCAGCGGCGACGACCGCCCGGTATCAGCCAACACAGTCGGTCGCTGGATGACCCACGGGGCACGAATCGGCGGGCACCGTGTGGTCCTGGAATCCTGGCTTGTCGGCGCGCGACGCCGCCGGACGACACGAGCCGCGATCTCGGACTGGATCTCGGCATGCACCGCGGCGGCGGCGCAGCATGACCGCAGCGAGCAGCCGAACATCCAGTTCGGTCCCCGGATCGGGAACCTGGCCCTCGTGGCGCAGGAGGCACAGAAATGACGGCCTCCTCCCCGCAGCCGCGTGGCGATGCGGCTCCCAGCCAGAAGCTGGCGATGTTCCTGCACGCGTGCGGCGGCCAGACCAAGACCGCCGGCCAGGAGCACGTGTGCCGGTGCCCCGCCCACGACGATCAGAACCCCTCCCTGAACGTCCGCGTCGCGGACGACGGGAGGCTGCTGGTCAAGTGCCGCGCCGGCTGCACCAACGAGCAGGTCGTCTCGGCCATCGGGTGGACCCTCGGTGACCTGATGCCCCCAAACGGCGGGAGGGCACCCGCCAGCGCCGACGATTCCGCGAAGCCGGCCAAGCGACACTACGAAAGCCTGGAAGCGATCGCCGCTGCCGCCACCAGGATGAAGAAGGGTCGCACCGAGTCCTGCCACGTCTACCACGAGGCTGCCGGCGACGAGGCTTTCGCCGTCGTCAGGGTCCGCACTCCGGACGGCGAGAAGGAGATCCCGCAGGTCCGGCCGGACTCCGGCGGCTGGGTGTTCGGAGCCATCAAGACCCCGCACCCGCTCTACCGCCTGCCCGAACTGGTCGGCGCACCGGACACGGACCCGGTCCTCCTGTTCGAAGGCGAGCAGAAGGCGGACCTCGCGGCCGAACTGGGGTTCGTGGCTACCAGCTGCTCGCAGGGCGCCGGCAAGGCGAAGCTGACAGACCTCGCACCCCTGGCCGGCCGCGACGTGCTGCTCTTCCCCGACAATGACCAGATCGGCGACGAACACATGCGCGACGTCGCGAAGCGCGCCCTCGCCGCCGGTGCACGCTCGGTCGCATGGGTCACCCTGCCCGACCTTCCCCAGAAGGGCGACATCGTCGACTTCCACGACCGTCGACGTCAGGAAGGCGCGGATCCGCAGCAGATCCGCGACGACATCCTGACCGCCATAGCGGGCGCTGTGGCAATGGATGCCAGCGACCTCGCCGAGGCGGAGGCCCAAGTCGAGGAGCCAACGTCCGAACCGCCTTCAGAGAGAGTCGCCGACTACCTCGTCGACTTGGCGAGGAAGTCGGCGAAGTTGTATCACGACGATCAGAACAACGGCTACGCAGTTATTAAGGTCGAGGAGCACGAGCAGACGTGGCGGATCGGTTCCGAGCACCTGCAGCGGTGGCTGCAGAACCTCTACTATCGCGCATGCAGGAGGGCCGTGCCGGCGGCGGCGATGACGACAGCGATTGGCCAACTAGACGCCATCGCTCACTTCGACGGGGAGCTGGTCTGCGTCCACATGCGGATCGCGGCGATCGCCGGCCACGTATGGGTCGACCTCGCCAACCACGCATGGCAGGCCATCGAAATCACGCCTGAAGGCTGGCGGATCGTGGACCGCCCACCGGTGCGGTTCATCCGCAAGAGCGGGATGAAGCCCCTCCCGCTTCCCGAACCCGGCCTGGGAAGCCTCGACCCGCTGTTCGACCTGCTCGGGATCGAGGACCCCGACACCAGGATCCTGGTGACGGCATGGCTCGTCTCCTGCATCGGATCGTCGGGGAGCCACCCGATCCTCGCCCTGACCGGTGAGCAAGGGTCAGGCAAGACCACGTTCGCGCGGGCGCTCCAGCGGCTGGTCGATCCGCACACCATGGAGGGTCGATCTCCGCCGCGGGGCGAAGAGGACATCGCGATCGCCGCGCAGAACGCGCACCTGCTCATCTATGAGAACCTGTCCGGCATCTCCCAGGCGTTGAGCGACTCGCTGTGTCGCGTCGCTACGGGAGCCGGATTCGCGGCGAGGAAGCTCTACACGGACGCAGAGGAGCGCCAGCTCCAGTTCCGCCGCCCGGTCATCGTCAACGGCATCGACGATCTCGCGACGCGATCCGACCTCGCGGATCGAATGATCAGCATCGAGCTGTCGCCCATGCCCGAAGGCCGCCGCCGCACGGAGGCTGCCCTCTGGGCTCGGTTCGACCAACTGCGTCCCGGGCTCATTGGCGCGCTTTTCGACCTCGTCGCGCACGTCCTGAACACCGAGGACCTGGACCTTCGCCTGGAGCGGATGGCGGAGTACTCGCAACTCGGGGGCAAGGTAGCCATCGCACTGGGGCTCGAGCCCACGGCATTCACCGAGGCGTTCCGTCGGAACCGGGACACCACTTCGCTACTGGCCCTGGAGTCCAGCGCAATCGGCCCGCCGCTCCTGCGGATCATCCGCCGCGAGCGGTTCACCGGTCTGGTCCAGGAGCTGCTGGCACTCCTCCGAGTCGAGGGGCGGGAGGAAGAGAAGCGTCACCCGGAATGGCCGAGAGGCGCGCGCGGACTGGGCAGTGCGCTCCGCAGGCTGCAACCGAACCTCACGCGGCTTGGGGTCCGCGTCGAGTTCCTGCGCCGATGCCCGAGTGGAGTGCCGGTGTCGATCGGCTTCCTGCCGACTCCCAACGTGCATCAGCTGCAACTGCCGCGATCGGGGGCGCAAGGCTCATGATCGCAGTCAGTTACGTGACGCGACCCGCTCTCAGCGGGGAGGCCGACGGCTCTCCAACGTGCATCGACATACATCCAACGTGCATCCCTCAGGGTGGTCCTCAAGATACTGCGACCAAGCGGTTTAGAGCGGCCTCCCCGGGCCCGGATGCACGTTGTGCACGTTGTGTATGTCGGATCCGATCTTTGAACATGAGGGGGCGCACCACCTCTCTCTTCAAGAGGGTTGGCGGTGAGGCCCCCCACCCCCTCTTCGGAATCCGGGAACAACGTGCACAACATACACAACGTGCATTGACAGTCGTAAGTCCCTGCGGGGCAAGGGCGCCCGCAGGTGCACGTTGGAGCCCTTCGGAGACCCCAACGTGCATGATGTGCACGTTACCCCCCCGAGGAGAGCCAGTCTGCTGGGGCTTCGCCGATCCTTTGGCTCGCGGTGCCCGGCCTGCCGCCGTGGATGGGCGTCGCCCGCCTCGACGAGGTGGAGGTGCCACGATGACCGACCTCCACATTTATGGGTCTAGCCCCATAAGGCGGTATCGCCGCACCAAGGCCGAGACCTCCGACCCCTGTGCCGGGGCCCACGCCGTTCCTGCGCACCCTGACGGCGACCTCGGCTGTATCGCGCAACACGTCCCCGACGGCTGCTGGTCGCTGATGGCGGTCGAGGAGCCCGAGCGCGAGATGCTCCAGGCGTTCGCCCTGGGCGAAGGAGGTGTGCTGTGAATGCCGCCTCCGACATCCGCATCCGGACCTGGGTAGCAGGCACCGAGGCCGACGTCCGCTCCGGCCTGCTCGGCTTCGTCTCGCTCGAGTTCGGTCCGCTGATCCTCGACAGCCTCACGGTCAGGAGGACGGCATCCGGCCGCATCGCACTGAGCTTTCCCGAGCGCCAGGACCGCACCGGCCGCAGGCACGCGATCTATCGACCCCTCGACGACGACGCTCGGGTCGCGATCGAACACGCGGTCCTCGGTGAACTCGCCCGCCAGCAGGAGGTCACGCCATGACCGGCCTCGACCCCGCGCGGATGTCGCGCGAACAGCTGATCGACGCAATCGGCGAGCTTCTGGCGGCCGGTGCACAGCGCGCTCTGGCCCACGGATTCAAGCCATCCCAGCAGACAGAAACCTGCCGAGAACAACTTGCTGTGGACCCCGGTCCAGAGCGTCCATGTGGACGTCCCACGGAGGACGCCCGATGACGATCACCGAGCAGATCGAGGCGCTCGACGCCATGACCACCGCGGAGCTTGCGGCCGAGTACGAACGGGTCCACGGCCGGCCCGCGCGCTACCGCAACCCGATCTGGCTCAGGAAGCGGATCGCCTACCAGCTCCAGGTCGCGGAGTTCGGAGGGCTGCCGATCCCCGCCCGCGAGGAGCTGGCGCGGCTGATGGGCGAGATCCGACTTCCCAGCCATCGCGCTGAATCCCCCACCGCCGACACCGGGGACGCACCCCGGCCCGGCACCGTGCTGCAACGCGACTGGAAGGGCAAGCGCGTCCGGGTGCTGGTCACCGACGACGGCTTCGAGTGGAACGGCGAGGTCTACGGCTCCTTGAGTGCCGCCGCGCGTGCGATCACCAACTCAAGGTGGAACGGCCGGGTCTTCTTCGGCCTGGCCGGGAGGTCGGGATCATGACGAAGAAGGCCACACGGACGACGCAGCCCGAGTCGCGGGTCGGGATCTACTGCCGCCAGTCGGTCGCCAGCGACCTGGAGTTCGGCTCGATCGACGCCCAGCGCGAGGCCGTCGAAGCCTACGTCGCGAGCCAGCGTGGCGAAGGCTGGGTCGCCCTCCCCGACCGCTACGACGACCACGGCTTCTCGGGCGGCAACACGGAGCGGCCCGCATTCCGGCGGCTGCTGGCCGACCTCGAAGCCGGCAAGGTCGACATCGTCGCGGCCTACAAGATCGACCGGGTCTCGCGGTCGCTTACCGACTTTACCGGCTTCATGGCGGCGCTGGAACGGCTCGGGGTCGGCTTCGTCTCGACGACGCAGAGCTTCGACACGCGGTCCTCGATGGGCCGGCTGACGCTCAACATCCTCGCCAGCTTCAGCCAGTTCGAGCGCGACGTCATCAGCGAACGGACCAAGGACAAGGTCGCGGCGACGCGCCGCAAGGGGCTCTGGACCGGCGGCCGACCTGTCCTCGGCTACGACGTCGTCGACAAGGGGTTGGTTCTCAACGAGACCGAGGCAGAGCAGGTCAGGACCATCTTCGACCTCTACCTCGACCACGGCGGCTTGGTCTCGACGGTCGCCGAACTCGAACGCCGCGGGATCCGCAACAAGAGCTGGTCGACCCAGGGCGGCAAGAAGGTCCGCGGCGGCCAGTTCAACAAGTCGACCCTTCGCGCCCTGCTGACCAACCCGCTTTACACCGGGAAGATCCGCTGCAACGGCGATGTGGTCGATGGCCGGCACGAGGCGATCGTCACCGAGGAGGTCTTCGATCGAGTCGCACGAGCACTCCGCGAACGACGCCGCACCACCCGCGGACCCGGGAAGTGGAACTCGATCCTCGGCGGCCTGCTCCGGTGCGCCCGATGCGGCGCGGCGATGAGCCTGACGACCACCAAGCGCGGGGCGACGACCTATCGGTACTACTGCTGCGGGACCTCGATGAAGCGCGGCACGAAGGCTTGCCCCCGCAGCCGTGCCCCTGCTGGCGAGCTGGAGGAGGTCGTGATCGCCAGGGTCCGCGCGATCGGCCAGGACCCGTCGGTGCTCCTCGCCACGGTCCGGGCAGCCGAGCAGGCGAGGATGGCGCGCGAGCCTGAGCTGATTGCCGAGTCACGACGCATCACGACCGAGCGATCCACCCTGGACTGCCAGCGCCGCAATCTGCTCGACGCGCTCCAGACCGGCGGTCCCGCCACGAACACCATCGCCGGTCGCCTCGCCGAGGTTGACGAGCAGATCGGAACGCTCGAGCGCCGGCACGCCGAGGTCGCGGACGAACTGGCGCAGATCGCCACAGCAAGCGTCGACGAGGACGCCCTGCGCGAGGCGCTGGGACGATTCACCCCGATCTGGGACGAGCTGCTCCCCCGCGAGCGCGCCCGGCTCCTGCGACTGCTGATCGACGAGGTTCGCTTCGACGGCCAAGCCGGCGAGATCGAGATCTCCTTCCGCGAGAGGGGCCTGGACGGCCTCATCTGCGAGGTCAGCCAACGGAGGACGGGGTGACGCGACCCACGGTCAAAGTGCGGGTGTCGTTCCGGACCTGCCGCCGGGACCCCGAGGCGGCACCGCCACGTCGCCCGACCGGCCCCACCGCGATCGCGCGCCGCATCGCCCTGGCCCACCTGATCGAGGAGCAGGTCGAGGTCCGCGAGCTGCGCAGCTACTCCGACGCCGCCGACCGCTTCGGCCTGACACGCGCGCGCATCACGCAGGTCTGCGACCTCGCCCTCCTCGCCCCAGACATCCAGGCATCCGTGCTGCTCGGCCACGTCGAGCCACGGGACCGCCACCTTCGCCTTGTTGGCAAGCACCGGCTCTGGACGGACCAGCGCCGGGTGTTCGCCGAGTTGTTCCCTGAGATCACACTGGAGGAAGCATCATGACCACGACGACCGAGAGCCCCGAGACCACGACCGCCACCACCACCGAGCCGACCTGGGAGGAGCAGTTCGCCCAGCTGAAGGACCGCTACCCGAAGGTCCGGGAACCGATCCTGGTGGCGCTGCACATCCTCACGCAGTCGCCGGACATCGAGCTGGATGACGCCAAGGCGCAGGCTGACGTACTGGGGACGAGGATCACGGCGGCGTCGGTGAACGCGGCAAGACGGCTGCTGGAGCAGCAGGACGAGGGTCGCATCACGCGCCCGACGCCGACTCGGAGCCGCCGCGGCCCCCGCTCGACCGCTGCACCGGCCGTCCACGGAGCAGCCGAGACCGAGGCCCTGATACGCGGCATGGTCGCGAAGATCGAGAGCCAGGGTTCAGCCGAGGCCGAGGGGCTGCGCAAGACGATCAGGAAGGCGATCGCGATGTTGGAAGCGGCGCTGTGAACCCATCCCTCGCACGACATTCGGCGCTCAAACCGCTCGGAATGGAAGGTTCTGTCCGCACGCACAGCTATTGAACGCAGCTGGCACCATCCATCAATCATCGGTCGGGGCCATCCTCAAGCTCCCTTCTCCGTAGCTTCTCCTCCTTCACCCCGTTCCACATGTAGATCGGCAGGTCCCACATCGTGAAGAAGGCGGTCACGATCAGGATCTTCACCCACCCCTGCCACTTGGCACCAGACCACCACTCTCCAATCCCGATCACAGATAGGGCAAGGACGCCGAGGAGGATGCTCCGCCGCACGACCTTGCCGAGCGTCTCTGTTCTTGGCGCTTCACGCGCTGTACTCGGCCCGTTGCCACGCGGCAATCTCGATTTCTCCATTTCCTCTACTGCCTGCACATCACGCGATGAGCTCCGACCCGACTCCGACGCGCGCAGCACCATGTGTTGCCCCCAGCCTCTTTCGCTGAGGACCCTGCCCTGACCAACGGGTGCGTGCCGCACGTGATCGCCATCCATGCTCATCCTCCGACACGCCGCACAACGGAGCAAGCGCCCGGGCGACGGCCGCCTCGGAAAGCTCGGATGGCTCGGCACCCTAAGGAGCACCAAGGCTCTCGCGCAGCGGCCGAGTATCGAAGAGCTGCTGTCGTGCTTCAGGACATCGCTCGGCAGCGCCGGGCCGCACGAACCGAAGCGCGGGACGGGTAGCGATCGGCGGGCGCAGTTGGATCCGACGGCTTCCGCAGCACGAGCCGGACACGAGAACCCCAGCGGCCCGCCCGTCAGCCCTTGCGCTCGACGAGGCCCCGGAAGCACTCCAGGTCGATCGCGCGAGGGTCGCTGGTCACGAAGCTGTAGCGACCTTCCGCCTCGATCCAGGGCTGCACCTCGACCCGGTCGTCGGCCGTCACTCCTCCGCGGCGCGCGAGATTCTCGTCGTCGGTGAGGTGGGCACCGTCAACGTCCGCGTCGTAGTCGTCGCGGGCCGCGTTCTTGATCACCGCGACGATGCGGACTCGGTGGTCGCGCAGATACCGGTGTTCCTCGCCGTGGTAGGTCGTGACCGCGCCGAGCGTCTTCTTCATGGTGTGCTCCGTGTCGCCGGGCTTTGTTATCCCAGCCGTGAGGACATACACGCATGAGTTCGCGCAGAGCTCAAGTCGATCGTGGGGTTCCCGCACGGACCTCGACCGCGCTGGCCTCCGCGGCCGCGGACTTCCGGCACACCTCCTCGCCGGCCCCGAAGGATCGAGCCGGTCGCATTTCCCCGAGCATGTGACACGGAGGTCTGGACCACGCGGACCCGAGGGACGAACCAGCACGGTGTTTTGATGGTCTTCTGTGCCGGCAGAGAGAGAGAGAGAGAGAGAGAGAGAGAGAGAGTATTTTCGGGACGACGGACAACGACCACATCGAAGTCCTCTACAAACGTCGACGCGGTCACTCGGCGCTCGACAACGTTAGCCCGGCGGAATGCGAGGCTGGACTCTCGGCCGCGTCCGCGGCCTGAACCCGCCGCCCACTGGCAAGGGGGAAGGTCACACTACGAGCCTCGAGCTCGCAGCCTGACCCGCCGTCACCCCAGGCTCCCCACTACCCCGCAAGACATGGAATCGAATCCGCACAACCTGGAAACACCTTTCGGGACCGTCCGGGTGACGATTCACCCAGAAGACCCCCTGGTCGTTGTGCTCGAGTGCCCGTCCGTCGAGTCCTTCTTGCACGAGCTCTCCCCGGCAGGCTACGTGCAAGAGCGGTACACCATTCTCGACTCACCCTTCGTGTTTCGCGGCGTAGGGTCGCGAAGCCACCATCTCGTCCCTTCCGCACTGAGAGGGCCATCTAAAAACTTGTCCGGCTACGCGATGGCAGGCACGGACCTCGAGGACCATTTGGGGCAGATCCTCTTCGAGCAACATCTTCTCCGCCTGTTCTTCCACCTGTCTGACCGATCGAGCCTCCCGATCCCCGAAGACTCGCAGGCGCTGAGGAAGCTCGTCGATAGGCTAGGTGACCCGGCCTACGGCGATTCGATCATCGACGGTGAATCCCCGTGGCCGCCAGACGAATTGCTGTCGGTGCTCGGCACGGCCCAACACTTCGGGTTGCCGACCAGATTACTTGACTGGTCATGGAATTCCAATGTTGCCGCCTACTTCGCTGCGACCGAGGGGAACAGAGCAAGGAAAGAGGGGCGCTCCGATCAGAAAGACAGCATCGGCGTCTGGTCGCTGAACGTGTCGGCTGCACGAAGAATCCTATCCAGCGAGAACCTCCAGCTTGTGACCAATCCGGCCTCCCTGAACGAGCGACTGCACGCGCAAGACGGCCTTTTTACCCTCTATCGCGAGTCGCTAATCGACGTTGAGCGCCCCGTTCACGGGATCCCCCTCAATCAATATCTAATCAACGACATCCCAGACGACCGCCCCGGCTTACGTCAACTGGAGCTGTTCTACCTTTTTCTCCTGCCCGTCGGGTTGGCGGAACGGGCACTGTCCAGCCTCGCACGTCAGAGAGTCACGACGGCGAGAATCTACCCTGGTTACGAAGGGGTCGTCAGACAGATCAACGAGGGGCGCACCTCGATAATGGGCGACCAAAGTCAGATCTTGTTCCGCACACTACGGCAGCTGTAAGCGCGATCCACGACCAATTACTTGCCGCGGACACGTCTTCGGCCAGGGTTTCGATCCTGCATGCTTTCCCACCGATCCGCTGGTTCCCAATACCCTGATGGAGCCGCTCCGCATAATAGTGCGCAACATACTCCGCCAGCATACGGCGCAGGTGGTCCTCGCCGAACAGCGCCAAATGATCGAGGCACTCCCGCTTCACCGACTGCACCCACCGTTCGGCGAACGCGTTCATGCTCGGAGCCTGATACGCAGTCCGGACGACGCTGACCCCGGCTCGCTCGAGGATCGCCTGGAATTGCGCCGTGAACTTCGTGTCGCGGTCCAGGATCAGGTGCCGCTTCGCCCGCAGGAAGCCGTCGAACGGATCCGTCAGGTTGCGACCGAGCTGGGCCATGAAGGCGGCGTCGGGATTGGCCGTCGCCCCGCCACGTGCACCGCGCGGGTCAGGTGATCGATCGCGAGGAAGACGTACTGGGTCACCAGGCCCCGCGTGGTCCAGACCTCGGCCGTGAAGAAGTCGGCCCCGGCGATCACGTCTACGTGCGCCCGAAGGAAGGCACGCCCGGCGGTCGGTCGCTCCGGGTTCGGCGGCACGCCGTTCCCCTTCAGCGTTGTCGCGATCGTCGAGCGCGCGACGCGGTGCCCCACCTTCTTCAGCTCGCCCTGGATGCGGCAGTAGCCCCAGGACGGGTTGTCTTCGGCCATGCGGACGATCAGCTCCCGGATTTCCCGGAGGATTCCTGGGCGGCCCACCCGCTTGCACGGGAAGGTCCACTTCCGAGCGATCAGCGTCCGATGCCACGCCAGGATCGTATCCGGCGTCACCAGCGTGGTCACCTGCCCGAGCAGGCATCGGCCGAGCGCCTTCCACCCCGAGACAAGGCGGCGGCACTGGTCGCCAGTTCCGCAGAAGCAAGCAGCCCCTATTGAATGTCAAGCTGCAGGCCGATTCCGGACTCTTGGCCAGCCGCAGGTAGAACAAGCTCCTGGAAAGGCAGTCGGCCTTTCAGGGGCTGCAGCGCACGGATCATCCGAATGCCGCGCCCCCCCACGACTCGGACTTGAGCTGACTCCCCCGCGGGACCTCGCAGCATCGCGAACCCCTCCGAATTGGTGACCTCGACGGAGCCCAAGGGCTCCCCTGCCAGATCGAACAGCCGGACCAGCACATCCGAACACGGGGCAGCAAGGCGATCCGTGACCCGGACCTGCACGCCAGCCGGCTCAGTCTCGGGGCGAACTGCAAGCACTTCAACTTCCTCGGTTTCAACAGTGACCAGCTTCTCGAAATCCGGGGCGTCCTGATACTCAGCGCGAACCAGCACCTGCCCGAGCGGAACAGCGATATTCTGCGGTGAACCAGCCAAGACATCCCCAACAAGCTCACCCGAAGCCCGTAGCAGCTGGCTATCGCCACCGACCTCCTTTCCAACCATGCTCCACGCGATACCCTTCGGAGTGCGGTCACCCTCGGATACGAGGCGCAAGACTCCGCGTCTACGCGCTAGGTCGATACGGAACGAGCGACCCCGGTCTTCCCAGCGAATCACTCGGAAGACCGCTGTGGAACGATCGCTATCCACCACAATCACATCGTTGGAACGAGGCTCGAACAGGCTCTCGAATCGGACCACACCGGATGCATCCGCCTCTCCATTCCGGCCCATCCACCGCACTCTAGCTCCGAGCCAGGTATGGATCTCGAGATCGAACCGGCCTTCGTCACGGAAGTCGACGACCTGCCTCCGCACACCCCTGAGATCCAGCTCCCCGAGCCCTACGGAGTCCTCACCTCGCACTGCGAAAACACCATACCGACGCTGCGGCACACTGCGGGCCCCGAACGCACCGTCCCCAACAGCAGCAAGCACGATCGGACGCCCCTCGCCAAGAGCAGGCTCTAGCCGAATCGCTTGCGCCCATACGTGACCCTCCAGCCAGCAGCCATCATCAAGGCGATGCTCGAGCTCGACGGTCTCGCCTTCTGCAACCTCGATGTCCCGAACGTCGAAGCACGCGACCTCCGGAAGGACGAGGACGCGGTAGCGCCCCGGCTCGAGTCCGCGAAAGGCGTAGTGACCGTCCGCATCGGTGTAAGTCGCACGCGTAGCCCGAACACTCGCCCAGGCGAACGTAGACAACTCAAGCGGCCCCGCCAGGAAGTGTGTGCTCAGCCCGTCTCCTCCCACCTCCGGGTCGACTACTGGGATCAGCCGAACAGGACCGCCGACGAGAGCCCCTGCATCCAGAGAGGCGACACCGGTTAGCGCCCCTCCCCGGACCACTTCGAGCGCCGTTCGGACCTCAGCTCCTGAGGCCACCGCGGCCGCAGGGAACCTGCCGTCGATACGCGCTAAAGCAACCGCGGAAGCATCTTGAAGCTCGAAGACGTAGCGCCCTGGGGCCAACCCAGAAAAGCCGGCTTCGCCATCGATGATCGGTGAAGCCTCACGGAACGACCCCCTCATGATGGCCAGCGACGCACCCCGCGGAATGTTTTCACCAGTAAACCGCACCACCAGACTGCCGCCAGCCACTAGTTCGAGGCGCAGCGCCCCGCCATCGGAAGCCGAGGCAAAACGCTCGACCCGCCCCATCGCGAGAACATCGCCTCGACGCGCCAGAACCCAGAATCCCAGCCAAGGACCGACGTATCGGTATCTCCCGGCTCCGAGCCGCTCCAGCCGAATCTGTGCAGGATCAACAGTGAGCGAGTCCGGGTCGACCAACCGCCCCTCCTCCCAGACTTCGACGGATACGGCAACCTCCGGCTCAAGCCGGAAGACCAAGGACACCCGATTCTCGGTGTCGTCCACAGAGACCGTGTACTGACCACCACCTCTGCCGTCGCGGTCTAGCGACACCTCGTAGCTACCACGGGCAAGGCCAGCGACGGCGACCTCCCCAGCCGAATCGGTAACCAGCTCGGCGAAAGGGAGACGCCACGGATCGCCGTGCTCGGAACGAGGCACGACAAGCCGCTTCGCTAGCCGCACGCGCACACCCCCGACGGCCTGCTCCGCCCCGTCCACGACCTCGATCAGGAGCCGTCGATTCGCCCCGCCTTGCTCGAGCCGCGCTTGAAGCGGATCGACCGACGCCCCAGGATCCGACGGCAGCTCGACCGGCGAGCGGACCCCTTCACCTGTGGCGGCAGAATCGGAGCTCAGTGACTCGCCCGACGCGCTCACCGCGACACCTGCTCTGTGCCCTTCGGGCTGCGTTGTCCGCAGGTCCGGAGCACCTCCCGACCCGACTCCACCGAACACCGCGAGAAGCACTCCCACAACCACAAGCCCGAGGAGCCAACCGGCAAGTCGCCGCTGCCCGCGTGAGGTCTCGGCCGCGCCACCGCCTGCTGGAGGACTCATCGGAGGATCTCCCAAGTCTCCCTACGCCCAGGTGCAGGGAACAGCCACCCGAGCACCTCAGCGACAGCCTGGTAACGCGCATAGCCCGGAGAATCCGGCACTTCGAAGCAATGCCCCATGCGCTCTCGGGAGAACCACTCGGATCCCACCGTCACGGCTACCCGCCCACGACCGTGCGGAGCGACTCGCGTTTGAATCACCGAGGTTTCATGTGCGAGAACCTCCCCGCCGACGATTCCCACCGCCCGCCGCCCGTCGATCGCGTCCCGCCCCACAAGTTCGAACCCGAAGGCAGACAGCAACGGCGAGACCGCCGCATTCCATATGCGATCCGACCGAATCAGAATCCAGACCGACGCACCCTTGTCGATCTGTGCCCGCAGAGCTTCGACTTCTGACTCATCAAGAGGGGTTCGGAGGTTCAGGATTATAACTCCCTCCAGATCGCCGCCGCCCCTGCCGACGACACGAGGAAAGACACCTGAGCGACCCAGAGCCGCGAGCCAAGTGTCGTAAGAGTAGTCCATGTCCACATCACGAGGCACAGAACCAAGCACCGGAGAGAAGACGGCCTCGCAGCCATTGATGGCAACTTCAACCTCGACCAAACCCGGGCCTGCCGCTGGGGGCTCTCTCCCGCGGTCCACCCAGCTGAAGGCCAGACCCCCGATCGACCAACCAATCCCCAAAATCGGAAGCCACCAAATCCGCGAAATCCGTGACAACGCATGCATAACCCCCCATGCCAACGGGAGACTCGACACAAGCAGCACCAATCTCTCCCACCCGGATATCGGCCGCGCACCGAGAAGCATGGAGAGCGCCGAGAGAAACCACTCCTTCCTCTCATAGGTCGCTATCGCAAACGAGGACAAGATAGTGCTATCCGAGAAGGCGAGAACCACGCCTTTTCCATATGTCCCCATAGCAGCAAACGGCACCGGTGCGATATCCTGATCCGGATCCGATCGAACTCGCGAAAAATAGCTGCTGCCTCCGTAATCGTGACCGTTCGTGACCTGCGACTGAGCGACGAGCAGGGGCCGCGCGGACCAATCCACGCGCAGGGAGCATCCAGTCATTAGCTCAAGAAGGTCGACGCCCTCGCTCACTGGATCCCCCGTCGAGCCCCCGCGTCGAAAGTAGCTGAATCCACCGGTCCTGGCGTCCGCCACAGCGTCGGCCTGGAAGTGAATACCTGCCGGCTGTGCGAACCGATTGAGGCGATCGGACGAACCCAGCAAGTTGGTATGGTCGCCAATCAGGAATAGACGGCCTCCCCCGTGTACGAACTCGAGGATCGCGTCCGCTTCATCGTCTTCAAGCTCCATCGTAGGAGTCTTCAAGACAAGTGCATCGAAGCTCTCCAAGACCCCGGAGTCATATCGCCTCCCAGTGTTCACGGCAACGGCGAAGCGATGTGAGACAAATTCTACTAGCGCGCTAAGGCTGTAGGTGCTGAAGTCTCCGAACCATGCCCCATCGAGTCGCCGCGCGCTCGGTGCCCACTCGCGACTCAATCGATCGTCGACAAGCACGCGACCGCGCCCGGAGCGCGAAGCCAAAGTGACTGGCATAGCTACGGCCTGCAGCACGAGCGACACCACCGAAGCGCCGAACAGCGCTACCAGGAACCCTCTGAAAGCACGGTATTTCATGACTCGCCGCCCCCACCCAAACATGCCGAGATCCAGGCACACGACACCACGAGGAGCAGTGCAGTCCAGCGATGATGGAACACCTGCAGCACGGTGCCACCCGAGTGCGCCAACGGGTCGTAGACGCTGGCGAAGACAGCCATCATCAGAGACGCTCCGAGACCGGAGACCAGAACACATGGCAGCGCGACTCCTCGAAGCCACCCGCGGACCATCGACCTGCCGAACCGGTAACCATCCCTCTGCATGAGCAGGGCCGTCGCGATTACCCCCCAGCCGCATACAGCGAGCAAACCGGTCTTCTCGAGCGTCGCTCGGAACACGAGCGAACCGCCTCCCGGATCAACCCACAGACGTCCGCCGTCCAGGAGGACACTCCCCATCGAACTTGCAGTAACAGCATACCAGATAGTGCTTGTTGCCGGGATCGTCGCGCCGCGGATCCACGCCGCCTCCAGGGCTCCATACAGGTTCCACCACAGAACCAAAGCTCCGACGCAAGCGCAGCTCCCTCGAATGACCGTCCGCCAGCGACCGGAAGCCCCACGCACTCGAGCCCCGGCGGCGCAGACTCCCCACAAGGCGAGAACTACCAACAGGACCTCGTCAGTGGCACCATACGCACCGCGCGCCAGCGCCGGAGCCAGGGCCAACGGACCAGCAATGGACAGAAACCAGCGATCAGCGCGGCTTCTGGGGAGATGGGTAGACATCGACGACCTCACGATGATCTGGCTCGACGAATCCGCCGAGCACGGAATCTACGAGCGCGTAGTTGCCAGGCCAATGCCCCCAACGCCCGTCCATGTTCTGGCTGGAGAAGAATTCAGAATCGCCAATCAGTAACACCGCACCGCGACCCTGACGCTTCAACAGAGCAACCGGCAGAGTTCCCGCGGAAGCGAGTATTTTGATCCCATCACGACCTTCGAAGGCAACCGCCGCAGCGGCATAGAATCGAGGCAAGTCCCGACGCTCCTCCGCACGCGAAGATGGCACGCGACCCAGGAGTTCAGATGTAACCCTGAGCCCGAACTCCGCCAGGTATCCGTTTGCGACACGCGCGTGATCTACCCCCGCCGCGAGAACCAGCAGCCCCCCCGCCTCGACGTGGCGACGGTAGAGCTGCGCACGCTCCGGATCAAAGTGCTGCGGCGCGATCACCCCAATCGCGCGGGCCTGCTGCAGCACCGCATCATCTTGCGACGCACCGCGCGCCGTGAGCATTCCGCTCCGAAGTGCGGCCCCGAACAACGGCGAAACAACGTTCATCCTCACGCTGAAGTGGCCGATGCGCGGAGCAACCCCCTCATCAAGAACTATGGCACCCGGCACGATTTCGGACACCGGCCACCGAGAAAACTCCCCGAACCCACCTACCGTGATTCCCGTCGCCGCCGCAACGGCAAGCGATACACCTCCGGGGTGCATACACGCCCACCACGCCGCAGCGATCGCGCACGCGATGAGGAGCTCAATTGTGATCCAGCCGAATCGCCCCCGAGCCCGCCCACTGCCGGATAGCAGGTAGCGGAACACAGGACCCGCGCCCCGCTGGAAAGAAGTCGCAACCGCACCATTCTGGAAGACTGTGGTGTCCCCGAAGACGACGACCCGCCCGTTCCCGACGCCGCGCTGAGCAACCAACGCCAGATCTCCCATCAGCTCGCCTGGGTCGTCGGAGTAGTTACCCAGATACGAGCCCATTTGGTTCTCCCGGATGCCCCGATCACTCAGGGCGTAGGGCCCAGAGACCAGAATCTCCGTCCCGGGATCGCAAGCGATTGACGCTCCTATGGAGTATGCCAGATCTCCCGGCCCGCGCGGCCATATTGCATTTGCCAGGCGATTATTGCGAGAGCACATCCGCCAATCCGGGAGAGCTGGGTAGGCAGAGTCGAATCGGAGCTCCATCCCGAAGCTAGGAAGAAGGGTATTGAAGCCGCGCATCAGCCCGAACACGTCGGTGTGATCAGCAAGCACGAGTATGGTGCCTCCGCCCTCCAAGTAGCTGCGGGCTTCGGCATTCTCCTCAGCACCCCACTCATGGGGGTCATTAATGATGACCAGTATGTCGGATTGCTCGATCTCTTTCCAATCCAAAACTCCATCGGTCCGTCCCGTGAATCTACATTGAATCCCAGATCTTTCGAGGTAAACCGGCAGAAGGCCAAACATTCCCCAAGAGTAAGACCCGAACTCTCCATATTTGGGCCGCTCCCAGTCCAGTCCGCCCTCACTGACAAACGTTACCCCCGGAGAATCGGATTCGCTGCACGTGTCCCATGAGAAGCACCACCCACACAATAGGAATATCGACAGGGCGGATGATAGACGGGCGACTCGGCTAGCGACTGGCTTGGCCACCTCCGCCTCGGCGCGGGTCGGCCCAAATGGACCAGCAGCTACTATTGAGAGCATCGCCGCAATCAGCGCCACACACCATGCCGCAAGAGCTTGAAACTGGTAGATCTGAACGTCGAGACGCACTAGCCCTATGAGTAGTAGGTTGCACGGGAGGGGCAGGGCCGCGGTCACCAGCCTCAGCATGAACCGCCGTCGGGACACCCTATGGATTCCATAGAGTCGATCCACCACCGGCAGAAGCAGAAGGACGCAGCTGTCTGCAAGCCCCAGCACACCAAGGGACGGCACTAGGCCGATCAACGGATCAGTGAAACCTAGCCGCACTGAACGGAGCCACCCCCAAAGGTTGGCCTCGCCAAGGAGGGCCAGAATCACTGACACCCCCAAATACGCCCTACCGCATGAGGGTGCGTTCCGAGCAAACAACGACCAAGCGGCCAGACCAACTGCGGCAGGCCCTATCGCATGACCCGCCGCCATATGAAGGAAAACCACCGCGGGAGTAACAACTACACCGACCCACCCCGCTCCCCCGGCACATCGCAGACACCACGCAATCACGAGCACGCTTGCAGGCCACAGAGAGGCCAAGGGTGCGATCAACGGAGCCGCCGTTCCAAACGTCGACATCAGCGCCGAGACAATTAGAAAATCAAGCGTCGTACGTTGCATAGGGGATTTCGGGGCGACGTGCAACACACGCCCAGTCGGGGAAAGGAGCTACGGACAGGTAAAGGTCGCGGCCCCCTCGGACTCGAGGTCGGTCAAGGACCTCGCAGAGGACCTCCGAGAACTGCTCCAAGCCCAGCATGGGCCTGGCCGCAGCCTCGGAGAATCGCACGAGCCGTACCCCGGGCTGGCGAATCAGCTCGCCAAACTTCCAAGGAGCGACTTCAACCAACACCGATTCGGATCAGGGCGGCCCGGAGTAGCAGTAGGTGTCCGGCGGCGTGAGCGGAGGACCTCCGATCACACTGCAGTGTCCGCCACCGTCGTGCGCCGAACAAACTGCCGCCCCACCGTCGCCGGGAGCTGCAGTGCAGTAGTTGCGGTCCCCGCCACCACCATTCGGTTCAACAGAACACTCACCACCACCGAAGGTCGAGCATCGCCCGGCACCGGATCCATCGCCCCCGAACACCGAACACGCCGAATTCGTTGCACCAGCATTCACGGAGCACTGGTTCGAGTCCTGAGCGTAAAGGACCGAGCAACGCATCCCGCCCTCGTCGCCCGAGTCCGGAAGCGCCGAGCAGGAATTCGCCGTCCCGCCATCCACTGAGCAGAACGGACCCGCGCCGAAGTCGATCGAACAGTTCCGCTCATACGGTGGATCGCCACCTAGTACGGAGCAGATGTTGAAGGATCCGCCCTGCACCGAGCAGAACTTCATGGACTCGGAATTGCCCCATACAGAGCAGAAGGGAAAAGCCGGTTCGTCCGGATTACCGACACTGCACCATACGCCTTCCGCGCCCTTGACACTGCAGACCGGTCCCTCGTCCTTCCGGACACTTCGCGGAGTTTCTTCGACAACAGTGTCGTCCAACAGGACGGCCGCCACGTCGACATCGTAGCGCGAAGCATCGAATCCGAGGTCGGCCGTTACAGCGACGTCCCATTGGACGCGAGACACCCGAACCGCTCCGGGCGACTCATCACAGGGCCTCGGCACAGCAGCCATAGCCGCCGCTCCGAGGGGAATCAGAAACCACTTGAGGTTCATCTTCGATCTCCCGAGGACGCCCAATCGAAAGAACTCTCCACCTGTGCCGTGTGGGCATCCAGATTCACGAGGCAGGTGGAACACAATTCCAGATATGGCAGGGTCAGCTCTGTTTCGAAGCCCCTGCCACGCACGCGCAAGACATGTGCGCCGACCGGCAGGTCCAGGATCGACCAGTCATGGGCACCAGCCCGACTACGCGCCAGAACCAACCCTCCCTCACCCGAGGCGACTACGGTCAGCGCCGCCCCCATGAGGTTCCGTCCGGTGAGCCGAAGCCTTGTCGCTGGCAGGACTACCGTCGGCAGCCAGTCGACTCCCTGACAGACGGAACGCGGCTTGGGCCGCTCGACCACGCGACAGGCCATCCCAACCGCGGGCGGCACCGACCGCTGAGCCACGACGCGAGCACCCTCGGAGATCCGACCACGCATGTGCCAGAAGCCGGTGGATGCGACTGGAGCAGAACTGCGCCCGCCTTTGACCGTCGATTCCAGTTCTGGGAGACGGATTGTCGCTCCCTCCAGGTCAGAGTCCGCCGCGCAGTGCAAGAAGCCGACCACCGCGCCGCCCTCTACCTGCCCCCCCTCGTCAAGGACATGCCGGGCTGTACCTGCTTCGGTGAAACTCACACCGTGCACGCGGTCGGCATGACCCTCTCGGTCTAGCCGCAAGATCAAGCTCTCGCCACAAGGAACAGACATGACCATCTCCCGGCGCGGTCCCGAGACCCCGAGCGCAGCAAGCCCCGAAGTGCCCGACACCACGCCAAGAGTCTGGCTTGGACGAGGGGAGACCAGCGTGATGACGCGCCGTGGCGCGGGAGCCTGGATAGCAAGTGCCCACGGCTCAATCCCCGTGGAGAGGTTCGACAAGGCGAGAGCTGACCACCCAGCAACTCCATCTATGGGCGACAAGTCGCTCAGTCGAAGCGGCTCACTAACCTCATGCGAATCGCCCCCCAGAATCAGCACGCCGTCGTGTGAATCCAGCATGGTCAGCGACACCCCCGCAGGGCCGAGACCCGCCCGCTCTACCTCCGCACGACTTCCAGGAGCGACCTGGATCCACTCGTCATCGGGCCAAGGACCGCCTCCGACGCCGGCAACATGGACCGTACGTCCTAGGTCATTCTCGATGACGGCCCGAGTCTGCTTCACAGGCTCCAGACGCCCGAGATCGATCAGCAGATGATCGGTCACCCCAACTGGTCCGGCGCGCGCGACCAGTTTGCCGTCCTCACAGACGAAGAACAGGTAGCTCCCGACCGGCAGTCCCCGGAATACCGCTCTCCCGTGCTCAAATCCCCTCTCCGCGACGAGGGCCCCGTCCCAATCGAGCCGACGAACGAGGCGGCCCGCCACACTGACGTGGCTAGCGCCGGTGAGCAACGCATGGACAGAGAACGCGCGGGCCAGACATTGCCCGCGGCCGTCGAACTCTGCAGTGACCGTCCGAGTGACGTCCTCCGTGTACCATGACGCGGGGGTCTCGTGGTCGAGCCGCACGACCGCTATGGGAACCCCCTTGAGACTACCCAGCACCCCGAAGAGGGTCGCAAGACCGATCCCAGCGATCAGACTACTGAGAGTGGCTAGCCTCGGCGTCGCGCGTGGTGACATGTGTCCCATGAGAACAAGAGTTGCGACCCAACCACTGGATCGCATCCGGACCGGATACGACCTCGCTCGCGTCGAAAACTCAACCCCCACGGGTCGAAAATGTGGCCTTGCAACTGCGATGCCATCGGCACTTCCCAGCCACCTTGGTGAGCCTCTACGAGCCAGACGGCCGATCCCGGATATCGCCTGACGGGTAGTCGGAAGCGCCACTTGCGCACGGCCTATCCGAGCGTCCAACCAGACGAATCACGAAGTTCGATGGGGCCGCTCAGGCCGGACCAGGCAAGTCCACCTCGCTCGAGTCCACAGGGGCCAGCCCTCGGGGCGGGAAACGATGGCTGTGTCGCCGCTCGAGCGGCTGTTCGCCCGGGTCCCGAACCAACGCGGGCGACTTACGTGAAACAGTCACCGAGCTACCCTTTGGCCCGCCTGATTGGAGCCGACGAATCTGCAGGCACCGGGTTCGCGGAAGCTGCGAAGCTCGAGTAGGGAGCGTCAAAGGACCCGGTTCGTGCCTAGCCACGAGATCGACCACACCCGGTCGCGACCGCCAGTCGAGGCCCCAGAAGTTCGCATTCAAGACCCCACTGGGGAGCCAGTTCGGCGCTGAGTCGCCGACGAATCCGCCTCGCAGTTGATAGCTGCGGGGCGGAGTCGATTTCGGGGTGATGGGCGGAAGGTTTGGTGGGATCCGGGGTTGGGGCTGGGGGCGACCCGGTGCCCGGAGTTCGCAAGAGAACGGGTGGCTGGGGTGCCCAGGCCGGAACGAGGGTGGTTGGACCGGCACCAGGGGCGGCGGTCTCCGCGAACGCTCCGGAGAACGGTTCTCTGGTTAAGAGTTGGGGATTGCGGACCTCAGCGACAGGGTCGGACGAAGCCGCTGCGCGGCAGCTGCGTCCCCGCAGTTCGAGCATGGGTCGCGAGTTCCGGCGCTGACGGAACCGTCCTCGCGCCACCCGGCGCAGCCGGGCGCGACGAACGGTTCCCGCCGGCCCCTTGTCGGCCCGCCCGGAGCATCCAGCGTCGCGGAGTTCCTCAGAACCTACGCGAAGGAGGGCGTCATGGAAGAACTCCGAACGTTCGGAGCCGAAAGAGCGGCGATGAACTCGAGGCCGACGCCCTGGCGCGCCTCACCCGACGTGGACCGAGGAGGCGCGCGTCCAGAGTGCCGTCACCGACGGAGTTCCTGCTCAATCATCCTGCACCATGCTGGGTCAGCCCCGGGAACCCGCGGGTAGAGCGACGCGCACCCGTCCCAACCCTCGGTCCTACCCGACCCCGGCTGCTGGACGACGGCCGGCGACTCGCTCGCAAACTTCTTCCGATTGCACGCGTAGCAGGCCGTGCGGAGGTCTTCCTCGGTCTTCTCGCCGCCAGTGAAGTAGTCGACAACGTGGTCCCAGCAGGCGCAGCGGCCGTCCTGGCCGACTCTCCTCGCACAGCTCGACACCCTTCAGTTGGAATATTTCGTGAATCCCGAAGCGGCAGAGACATCGCGCACGATCATGAAGGAATGAAAACAGCCTTTGGTCTGCCCTTACTCTTCACGCTAGTCGCCTGTGGTTCCGAACCTGCTCCAGTTGATGCGGCAGCATCGGAAGCCAACGCGGCCCGGTGCCTGACACGCCTGGTCGCTGCTGTCGAGAACAACGACGCTGCGGAACTCAAGAGCCTCGCCAGCGACATCTCAAATCGCGGCTCGGAGTATCGCATGAACGAAGAGCATCGCGCCGCGATGCGGGAAGCGGTATCGAGCATGCATGCCGAGGCGGTCAAGGGGGAAGCTGAGCTCGAGAGCGCCGTGCGAAATGCGGAAGCGGGAGAGAGCAAGCTGGCCGAGTTCCGCGAGTATCGTCAGGCCATCGAAACACTCCTGAGCGCCCTCGACTGAGTGTTGGCCCGACTCTTCGTCGCGAGCCCACTTAGACGGTGTCGCTCGAATTCGAGAAGGGGACATGCCCCGGCCCGAACATCGGCGCGCTGCTTCCGACCGGAGACCGGCGAGCGATCTTGCCGCAGGGCCGAGCCGCCTCAGACGTGGTCCCAGATCTCCAGGCAGGTGGCTGGGTAGCGCGCGAGCAGCCCGAGGACCGCCCCGACACCGACCGCGGCCCCGACCTCGGACCAGCCGCCAGCGCCGAGCACGTGTGCAATCGCCCAGCCGATCAACGCACCGACGCCGACTCCGAGCAGGCTCCGGATGTTCTTCCAGGTCATCCGGAGGACGTTCGGGATGAGGAGGTGGAGATTCCGGGCAAACGCGATCTCCGCCGCGTCCTGATCAACTCGTCGATTTCGAGGTTGGCGCGCGCCTGAAACTACGACCCGGGGTCCGGCGCCCGCGAGACGACCCTGCGCTCGCGGTTCGCCCTGATCCGGACCCGTTGACCACTGCCTTGGATCGGCGCACCCCAGGGTCGATCGCCCATTTCCGGAAGTTCACGCTTCACGGCGTGAGAGGTCGATCGCCCGAAGGAACCGGAGCCCACAAGTGCGCGTACCAGTAGATCGGCATCGCGAGCGGCGCGACCAGGATCAGCGCGGCGATCCAGATCACGCGGGCCAGCTGGCCACTGAAGCTTGCCCGAGCCGCCGCGTGCCACACGTAGAACACTACCAGCGGCACCATCGCGATCGAACTGATCCACGAGGCGACCAGCGAGTTCTTGATCCCCTGGCTGAGAACCCCCGGCTCCACCGAACCACCCGTTGCGGCGATCTCCGAGAAAACGTCGATCATCTGCACCAGAGTCACGACCAAGCAGACTGCGGGTATCAGCGTCACCAGCCCCAGGAGGATCGTCGACGTACGGTTCATGAGCGCGGATCGTAACCATCGTGAAGTGAACGCGCCCTTCCTACACGCGCCCTCCTGCGTGATCCGCGCGGCAGCCCCGGTTGGCGTGAAGGCGTGGAAGCCCGCAGGGCGACTCGCGGCCCACGCTCGCACCACGAGGGCCGCGGCCCCGCGCACCGATCTCCATCCAGAGCATCAGTCCGCCAGCCACCGAGCCCATGAGCCGGTTTGCGGAAACACCATCTCCAACTCCTGGCGGGATGCCTGCCCCTCCGCTCCAAGACCAGAGAGAATCGAGTCCAATATTGAACTGCTGCCCATCACGCTAGTGCGGTGAACGATCTCCCACGGACGAGGCGACTCTCCTTCCTTTGGGAATCGCAGAGTCCACAGCGCAACGGTCCCCAAGTCCCTCGCCAGGTCGACGGCGTCGCGAGAGAACCCCTCGGGAGACACAACCAATGCGCGATGGGCCTCTATCTGGTTGAGGCGATTTGGAAGCCGCTCAATTTCCGACCGACCTACGCGAGAGCGCCAGTTCTTGGCCTCTACCAAGATTCGAAGGTGCGGGCCGGGACCTCGGTATGTAGCAAGCACATCGATTTGTAGGGATCGACCGGGATTGCGCCCCTCCTCGAACACACCCGGCTCGACAATCCAGCCACCCCCAAGTCTCTCCGCAAGAACTCGGCGAACCAGTTGCTCGTAACGCCGTGAGTCTTCGTAACGAAGTTCCGACTGGCCATATCCAGACATTTGTATCCTCCTGTGCAAGCCCTCGCTCGCCGCGCAATCACTTGGATCCCGCACCTAAGTCAAGTAGTGCCCGTTCCGAAGTGGATCGCAAGCAAGACTAGCACGCTACACCGTAGGCCGACCGTTCAGCAGCATGCTACCTGTCCGAGCAGACTTTGGGCACACCCGACAGTCCGAGATCGGGCCGGCCGCGCACGCGCAGCACGAGATCCTCGTCGGGGACGAGGTCTCCGGACTATCCATGCCCGTGGCCTACCCGAACCTCGAGACCGCGGACTACCACAAGGTGTCGGGGCTCAAGGTGATCGCCCCGGCAACCGGCGATCCCTCGACTCCCCCGCCCTGTGTCGGTGTAGCGCCTCCCCTGCCCGCCTACCGAAGCCGCGGCCACCGACGACTTTGACCCTCGCGCCTTCGCGCAACCAGTCTGCTCAGCATGCATCTGGGGCTGCGAGATGCCGGTCGAGATCACCGTGGACCAGTGGGATCCCGGCAACGTCCGGCATCGGCGCGAGAAGTTCTGCCACGGGCCGCTGTCGTGCCCGGAGTACCGAGCTGGCCCGACGAGGAAGGTGCCCGGGCGCAAGGGCATGAATTGGGAGGAGCCGGACTGGGTCGACCAGGAGGCGACGTCGCATCGGGGGCCGGACGAGTGACCATGACCGCGACCCCGCAACGGGCAGCTCGCGGTCATCAGCGGTGCTGACCCTGGCCGCGAATTCGCCCGGGAGCTACCCTCGACGGCGGCCCGCTCCCGGTGAATGGCGCGGACATGCTGCGCCACGGCCTCGAGGGCCAAGGAGGAGCAGGTGCTCCTTAAACTTCATCGACTCCCAAACACCCCATCGGACAACGGGGATAACCACGGGCCGGGATGCTGGGCAGCCAGCGCGACGACCAGCCGTCGCAAAGGCCGAGAAGGACGTGGGATCGTGGCTTGGCTTGCAGGGGGGACGGCGCAGCTGGGTGCGCCGGTCCCGCCGGTCCGACCCGGGTACATGGGTAACACCTTTGACCGGGCACATGGGTGACACCTGGAGCGTGGATGTTCGGGTCCGCGCGGGTCTTCTGCCCGGATGGCATGGGCGGAGACGAATCCGGTGGACGAGCGATTGCGGTTCTTGGCGCAGGCGCAGCGTGGTGACAAGTCGATGGTCGAGCTGTGCCTCGAGTACGGCGTGAGCCGGAAGACTGGCTACAAGCTGCTGAAGCGGTACGCGGCAGAGGGCCCCGACGGGCTTCGCGACCGGTCTCGGGCGCCGAGGTCGCATCCCAACCAGACGCCACCCGAGACCGAGGCGGCGATCCTGCGGGTGCGCAAGCAGCACCCGACCTGGGGCTCGAAGAAGATCCTCGCGGTGCTGGAGGCGTCGGCTCCCGACGAGTTCTGGCCGGCGCGAAGCACGATCGACGCCGTGCTCAAGAGGGCTGGTCTCGTGAATCCTCGTGGCCGGACTCGGAGGCGCGTCGAGCGAAGCAGGCCGTCCGTCGAGCCCACTCGACCCAACGAGTTCTGGACCATGGACTACAAGGGGCACTTCCGTGTGGGTGACGGGACGCGCTGCGATCCGCTGACGGTCAACGATGCCTTCAGCCGATGCTCGCTGCTGTGCAAGGGCATGGTGCGGCCGAGGCTCGAGGGTGTGCGAAAGCAGCTGGAGGGGTGCTTCCTGCAGTTCGGGTTGCCGGAAGCGATCCTGAGCGACAACGGGCCTCCGTTCGCGAGCCGAGGCCTTGGCGGCCTTTCGCGCCTCGGCGTCTGGCTGCTCCGGCTTGGCGTGAAGCCGGTCTTCATCCAGCCTGGTCATCCCGAGCAGAATGGCAGGCACGAGCGCTTCCACGCGACCCTGAAGTGCGAGACGGCGAGTCCACCGAAGGGCTCGATCGCTGCGCAGCAGCGAGCCTTCAACGACTTCCGAGTCGTCTACAACGAAGAGCGACCGCACGAAGCGCTCGGAATGGATGTGCCGGCCGCGCACTACGACTTCTCGACGAGGGAGATGCCGTCGAAGCTGGCGGACCCCGAGTACCAGGCGGGCATCGAGGTTCGACGCGTCCGCCGCGACGGGTCGATGAAGTGGCGGTCTCGGATGGTCTTCGTTGGCGAGGCGCTTGGCGGAGAGCTCGTCGGAGTCGAGCCGGTGGAGGATGGAATCCAACGAGTCAGCTTCGCGGGGCACGTCCTCGGAGTCCTTCACGAGCGGTCAGGGACGATCGCTCCGCTGCCTGCGGGCGGTGTTACCCATGTGCCCGGTCAAAGGTGTTACCCATGTACCCGGGTCGGACCATCAATCGAACAAAACGGGCGGTTGCCCCCCCTCCCCCCTCCAGAGGGGAGCGGGGGGCGCGCAACTCAGCATCAATGAGCCCGCTGCGCCACGTGGCATACCGGATCAGGCAGGTCCGCAGACGGTCCCGACCCGCGAGCAGCGGAGACATTGAAACGATCGTCACGAAGTCGAGTATTGCTGCTTGGACCGCCAGCTCTGCGAGTCTCTGTCGCACAATAGCGTCGAAGGTGTCACTTTCGGATTCCAGAAGTCGCTCGATCTCCTCATATGGCCAGCCGGGTAAGACGAGCGACAGCAAGGCCCTAATTTGACGTAGCTTCCTATCCATGCGTGATAACCTCTCTGGCAGAATGTGCTATCAAGCTAAAACTCGGATCCGACACTTACGCGCGTCCGGCCCAAAAAGAAAACACTAGGTCGTCGGCAAATCCGGGCTCAACGGCGCGCGATTCTGTGCTCGTCCCACCCGGATACTCAAAGGAAGCGAATCGCGGCATTCGCTGGATGATTCGGACAGTTCCAGCGGATTCCGCCAGCTGGAAATCACCCGACAACTGCCCTGAGGCAGGACGTTCGGTCCTGGGGGTGCAGGTTTGGATCCGGGCAACTCACGCGGCTCCACGGAGAGCCTCCCACATGGGCTCCCAAATACCAGACTTGAGGTGGGCACGGAGGTCGAGCACGCGTTGGCTGCCGTCGCGTGACCAGCGCATTCCGCTGCGCTTCAGCCGAGCTTGCACGATGTTCTTTGCTGCTGCCTCGACCGGTCCGCTTCCGATCGGACGCCCTCGGCCGATGAAGTCCGCGTAGCGCATCCGGTCGCGGTGGACGCGGAAGTACCCCGCCGCGTTCTCGACGGTCCTTCGACGATCATCGCCCTCCCTCATCATCGCGGCGTAGCGGCGCATCGAGCGCCGAGAGGCTTCGACGCCGAGGTCGTCGAGCTGCAGCTTGTCGCGGCACTTCTGGTGCCAGGCCTTGGCGCGCTCGATGTCTCCGAAGATCGCCTTGGCGGCCTTCATGAGGTTCTCGGACGCATGGAAGAAGTCGAGGATCCAGGTGGCGTCACGGAGTTCCTCGTGCTTCTCCGCGGCCTTCCAGATCGAGTCCTTCCCGTCGCAGAGCACGACGACTTCCCGGAACTCGTGGTGCTCCTTTGCCCGGGCAACCTGACGAGCCACGTGTTCCACCAAGGACTTCATGCAGCTCTCCGGGGCCCGCGCGTGAAACCTGGTTGCTCGCTTCTCGGGGCCCTCCTCTCCCGGCGCATACGCGGTGATCGTCGATACCCCGGCCTCTCGCCAAGCGGTCGCTTCCGCTTCTCGCATCGACAGCATCACGCCGTCCCAGCTCGCAACCATGACATCCGCATCCTCCGGAAGCGGGCACGCCTTCGCGACCGCCTCCTCGACCTCGATCCGATTCTCGTCGAGATCGACGCCGAGCTTCCTGACGGCGTTCTGGATCGCCGCCGCCGACGGAGCCACGGGCAGCGCCTTGCCAAGCAGCTGCTGGACCTCCTCGGCGGTGAGCATCGCGGCGCCGATCACTGCCATCTCCTCCACGTCCGGAGTCATGAACGATCCGGCCATCCCGCACGCTTCATCAAGAGGCACTCGACTCCCTGCGGCAGGACCGTTGCCTCTGTACGTCCGACGCCGGATCACGAGCTGCCCGAACGGCGAGAGCCACTGACGCGTGGCCGTGCCGCGATACCGCAGCCGTTCGCCGTCGACATCCACGTGCGCGCGTGGCTCATCCATCTCTTCGAGAACCCGCTCGACGGATCGCCGCCCGGTGGCCATCAGGACCTTGCTCAGACTGCCGAGGAAGCTGCGGAAGCGGACGGGCGTTATCGCCTCCGAAGTCGTTTCTCTGACCAAGTCGCCCAGCTGTTGTTCGAACTTGCGCGTCAACTCGCAAACGAGTCCACTGTGGGCGACCGAGGAGCGCGGCGCGTTGCCGCAAGCAAGTGCGTCGTTGATTGGCATTTACGACGTACGAGCAGCCCCTCGGTCAACTCCCCACAATCTGCCCGAATCGAAATCAGCACCCGTTAGCTTCGACACGCAATGTGACGCAAATGAGGATCCGAGGCACGAACCGGCTAGGCCGACCGCAAGGTAACTTCGTTCCAAGACCCCGTCGCCTGATCTACCGCAACTGTCACAATCAACAAGAGGCAAGCGACCAGCCGAACCTCGGCAACGTCCGACACCGGCTCGAGACGTTCCGCTACAGGCCGCTGTCGCGCCCGGAGTACCGAGCTGGCCCGACGAAGAAGGTGCCCGGGCGCAAGGACATGAAGTGGGAGGGGCCGGACTGGGTCGACCAGGAGGCGACGGCGCATAGGGGGCCGGATGAGTGACGAACCCACTCTGCGATGCCGACGTCGCATGACCTCCAGAATGTGACGCAAAAAGCCTTCAAGAGAGCAAGGTCACGCCTGCGATTTGGTCTTCGCACTCGACCGCACATATCGGTCACTGCGAGCTGCTACCCAGACGCCTGCGATCCATCGGCTGTGGATTCGTGCCACGCCACCAACGTCAGCGCAACGTAAATCGCACTAGGGGTGATATGTGGACGCAGCCCGCCGGCACGGATGTATTGGACAGGTTGAATCCGACAACCGATGCATGAAGCGTGCTTCCTGCATACGCAGGAGGATACGACACGCTCAGGCTGTGGCCCGGAACGCCAGATGTGTAGTAATCCGGCAACACGTCGACGCAGGCATTCTGAAATGGCCAACACAGCTGCATTCCCGGGGGAACACGGAACGGCCCACCGGTCCCTGCGCTCAATCCAATCGCTAGCATAGTCCCGTATCGCAGATGGGACTGCGTGCCGGCAACTACGAGCAGCCTGCCCACCGAAATAGAGACCTGAGGACCGACGTAGCCACTACAGCTTGCCTGGCCGCACACAGGATTCGCGAGAGCGACTAGAAAGAGCGCGGCGAGTGCATTTCTTGGCATCTGGCTTCTCCTGGGCTGGCTCAGCGAAACCGCTCCCCGCCCGTGAGTGCGAGTCTACGGAGAGTCCCTGAGCGAAGCCAGCGAAACCACGGACCCCGCCGTCCAAGAGAACTTCACCGAAGCGACTCAGGGCTACCCTGCCGGTGCGCGGCAGATCAGAAAGCTCACGAAATCGATCGGCGGCTCCACCTCTCGCCAACCAGGCATCATGCGCTTGCCACATCCCTCCCGCCTTGACCCACCTCCAAGGAGCTCATCCCCGCCTGGAGCACCCGCTTGGACACCCAGCCGACGCCGCCGGTCGAGACCGTTCCGATCGACCACCTGTTCTGTAGCCCGACCAACCCCCGCCGCAACAACGCCGCCGTTCCCCACGTCGCCGCCAGCATCCGACGGTCGGCTGACAGCAGCCGATTCTGGCCCGGCCGTCGGGCGAGGTCATCGCGGGCAACACCCGGCTGAAGGCCGCCCAGGAACTGGGCATGACCGAGGTCCCGGTCTGGTGGTTCGAGGGCTCGAATCTGGCCACGATCACGCCCGTCGTCGCGAGCAGGCGCGGGCACCGTTCCCGTGGCAAGCCGGTTTCGCCCAGGAAGCGCCATCCGTCGCACCGAACCTCGACGCTGGAGCCGCTTCCCGCCACGGCCCAGACGATATCCTGATCCCCATGGAATCTCCGGAGCACACCGACCCCGCGGCTCGGACGCCACGCATCAAAACCGCGCTCTTGGTGGTCTCTCTGGTCGGGTGGGCCACCTTCCTCGTGGTTGGACTGCCCTACGTGGCGATGCTCTGCGTGGCATTCTGGATGATGTGCCAGCTCCCGTGATCGGAATCACGCGTGCTGCGGCCCCTCCTGGAAGAACGCCCTCGCTCAAGCCCGGCGAACGCGACGAACGTGGGTGATCACTTTCCACGGCGTTGGCCAGGAAGATCACGCGCCATGCTTCCGGCCCTTGCGTCCAATCCTCCGCACGACCGCCACCAGCGGAATCGCGACAGCGATCAGAAGCGCGACACCAACGCAGCTGTCAGCGAAGCCTCGTCCGAGCGGATGCTCCCCACGACTCATGAATTGTGGCAGGATCCACAGAGCGATCGCCACCCAGTAGCTGACGAGCAGCCAGAACTCGATCGCACTGAACCGCACCGCGGAGCTCGCTGGCTGGGATGAACCCGGGCTCACACGTCTGCTCGAGCAGCTCCGCGACGAGGGCGCTGTCGACGGCGTCGGCTTCGACGATGCAGAGATCGAACGACTGGTTGCCCAGCTCGGCGCGGGCGCGTAGGAGGTCGCAGGAGGCTCGACCCCTATTGCCGGAAGCAGCGCCACGACATCGCGGCTCGGCATCCGACCAGGCTGCGGATCGTAAGCGATCCAACCGGGCGACGTGATGGTCACCGAGCGCGTGGATGACCTGCCGAAGCACCTCAGGCGCTGGATGTGACGCCGAGCACGAAGGGAAGTGGAGAGGAGCAGGCGGGCAAGCGAGGCGACTGACGGCTACCGAACCGCGCAGGGGGCAACGCCGTGAATCAGATGGCAGTGGGTAGGTCCACCCCGGCCCGAACGACAACCCCGCGAACTCCGCACTACCGCGTCGAGGACATGATGCTCGACACCTCGCGTCGGTAGCCGGCCCGAGCAACCGCGAGGTCGGTCGATAGTCGGTCCAACGCCTCAGACTCACCCGGCCCCACTACCACCATGGCAAACCGCTTCCGACCGGTCGCCGGGTCCCGCTCGAGCTTGCCAAGCCAGAACTCATCGTCTCGAGCTGGTTGCGCTGGGGAGGCGACCTCGCCAGAGGCTCGGGAACGACGATTTGGCACCTCGTGATAGACAGCTTCGCCACGCTCCAGCTTCTCCTCCATCAGAGGGGAAGTAACCCGGGCCCGCTCGGACATGATCTCTGTCGCGAGCTGGCTGAACCGTTCGTAGGCAAGCGCGAGCTGTCCCCGCTGCTGTTCCGACAAGCCAAGATCTGGTGGCAACGCCGCAGCCTCCAGCATCTGAGAGAGATTGCCTGTGCCATCCCGGGCTGTGCCACCGGCGTCCTGCTTTCCGGCTGACTCCACCCCCGATTGATCATCGACCAGCTCGCCCGCCTCCACAGGAGGCAACAGCGCCACTCTCGGCCGATGCCCCTCCGCCGCACTCGCATCCTCGAGTCCGGTAATGGATGGCATCACCACCGGCGCGATAGGTGAATCGATCGGAGAACACTCGCCGGACCAAGACGCCATGCCGGCGACCAGCAGTAAGCCGGCGCAGGTCACCACCAGAACACGTGCCATGTCTTGAGTGAATCGACCTCTCGGTGACATGGACCTGAGGCTATCCCGCGGAGGACGACGTCCACCATGATTCCACCAGCAGGGGTGGCATCACCACGCGATCGACCATCTGCCCACTCGGCACAGACAAGCGGGATGTCCTGAGCGCCTCGGCGGACTGCTGCGGCACCCCGGGCGCGCGGCTTGACGCCAATCGAGAAGACCGCAGACAAGAAGAGACCGGCAAGCGAGGCAACTAACGGCTACCGGACTGCTGCGAACGCGGCAAGCTCGGCCGTTCGCAGCGAACGCCACCCCACAATTCCGGCCGCGGAGCGCCGAGAGTGAGCCACTTCAGGGTCGGCTGACTTCTCGGACAGCATGGGCACGAGCGGCAGGATCGCATTGATTGGCGTGAGGAAAATTCTGATCAACCTAAGAGGTCCGCTTACCGAGCCGGGACTCCAAGACAGCGACGGCGGCAGAACTGCAAGATGCGCGACTTCGTAAGCGCCCCTCCTTGGTTGCCCCCAGTGTCAGGCTAGTTGTCGCCCCAGGTGACCGGAGGACCGAGGGGCCCCTGACGATGCGAAGCATCGGTAGGGCTCGGTCCGATTGCCCGCCCATCGGGCGGGCAGCCCCCCATGGGGGGCTCGGATTTCCACAAACTCTCAAGGGGGCGATGGAGTGATCGAGCTTGAAGTACTCACCCGAGTTCAAGGCGCAGATGGTGCGTCGCATGTCGGGCCCCATCCCGACCTCGGCGACCGCATTGTCGTACGAGGTCGATGTGCCGCAGTCGACGCTGTCGCGCTGGTTGCGGCAGGCTCCTACCGTGGGATCCATGGGAGGCCACCAGAGCAACGACGATCGCAAGCCGAAGAGCACTCGCCGCTGGACCGCCGACGAGAAGCTCCGTGTCGTTGCCGCGGCATCGAGCCTCTCGGACGACGAACTTGGCGCGTTCCTGCGTCAGGAGGGCGTGCACGAGGCCCAGTTGGTCGAGTGGCGCCAACAGGCTCACTCGGCCCTCGACACGTCGAATCAGCGCAGGAAGTCCAAGGCCTCCTTCGAGGACAAGAAGATCCGTGCTCTCGAGAAGGAGCTCCGCCGCAAGGAGAAGGCGCTCGCCGAGGTGGCCGCCTTGCTCACGCTCAAAAAAAAGGGCGGAGGCGATCTGGGGGGACGAGGACGCAAGCACTCGCTCGAAGAACGACGACTCGTGATCGCTCTGGTCGACGAGGCCGTCGAAGCGGGCGCCAGGCTTCGCCCGGCCTGCCACCTTCTCGGACTCACCGACAGGACCGTCCACGCTGGAAGGCCGAGGACACCGTTGGCGACAAGCGCGCCGGCCCGAATACCACACCGAAGAACAAGCTGACCGCGTCGGAGCGACTCCGCGTGTTGGAGATCGCGAATGCTACCGAGCACCGCGATCTCTCCCCGAACCAGATCGTCCCGCTGCTGGCTGTTAGCGATCCCCAAGAACCGCGGGCCTTCGATCACGACCCGCGGTTTTCTCCCGGCGGCGTGAAGCCAAGATCGCGTAGCACGTCGCTGACGGCTCCCTGACCGCCGGCGGCGCTCGATGCCGGCTTGCCGGGCAGGGGAAGCACCTGCCACACACCCTCGCGAGGATTGCGTCGCCACGGTCGGTGGGCCACCAGCCCGGCGGTCAGCAGGGTGCCCAAGGCTCGATCCACGCGCGCCAGGTCGATCCCGAGCGCCAGCGCCATGCGGTCGCGGCCGTGGTAAGAGACCCCTCGCCGATCGGCCGCGATCACGAGGAAGACCAGCACGGCAATTGCATCGGGACCGATCTCGGAGAGCCAGTGCTCGTGGAGAAGCCGAGCATCGAGCCATCCGAAGCCTCCTGCGGGCCGCCGGATCAGATCGGGTCGCGGCGGAGCGGGCGGCGACTTCATGTCGCCGCCCGCTTCGCCTTCTTGGTCGCCTGGGTGTTCCTTTCGCGACGTGCCGATGCCTGCTTGGCAGTACGGTCTTTGGCTTCCTTCACCCGATACGATTCGCCCTCAATCGAGATGATCTCGGCCTTGTGCACGAGGCGATCGATGAGCGCGGTGACGCAGCTCGAGTTTGGAAACACCTCGCCCCACTCCGCGAAGGGCTTGTTCGTGGTCAGCACGATCGGCTTCTGCTCTTGGCGCCTGCTGACCACCTCGAAGAGCAGGTCGCCTTGCCGGTCGTCGTACGACAGGTAACCGAGTTCGTCGATCACGAGCAGCTCGGGGTTCACGTAGCGGCGCAGCCGTCGTTGCAGCGCGATCGAGCCTTCCTGGATTGCCAGGTCGGAGACCAGCTCGCTGGCCTTGATGCTCAGCACGGTCATGCCCTCGCGCAGTGCCTCGTGAGCGATGTTCCGCGCGATCGTCGTCTTGCCTATGCCGTTCGGGCCGACCAGGATCACGTTGGCATGGTCTCGGCAGAAGTCGAGGGCGAGAGCATCCTCGACCTGTTGGCGATCGATCTTCGCGGGCCAACCCCAATCGAAGTCGGCCATCGACTTGAAGGCGCCGATCTTGGATCGCTTGAGCCTGCGTTCGAGGCTTCGCCTCTTGCGCTCCTGCTCCTCGATCTCGATGAGTCGGGGGATGAGATCGTGACCCCGCATCTCGTCCCAGTGATCGAGCACGCCATACAGTCCGAGGTTGCGCGCTCGCTTCTCGAGGTCAGCTGCGGACATCGCCACCTCCTGCGACATCGCCGCCCTCTCCTTCTATCAAGATCCGGTCGTAGCTGCTGAGGTCGTGCGGCTTGACCGACAGGTCTCGGATCCGGGGATCGTCTGGCAACTGCACGGGGATGCTCGGCGGACGACCGGCGGCGCGCTGCGCCCGGTCGACGATGTGCCGCACCGCCTGCGGATGCGGCGCGCCGTGCTCGATCGCTTCCCTGGTTCCCTCCTCGACCGCGTGCGCTCCGAAGGAGTCGAGCAGGCGCAGCATCCAGTGGACCGCGCTGCCGACGTTCTCGCCGCGCTCCGCTACGGCGGCGATCAGCTGCTGGCTGGACGGTACGGCGCGCGTGAGCCGGTCCATTGCACCGTGCTTGCGCGCCCGGTGCTTCCGGTCCTTCAGATCCTGGATGTGTGCGGGATCCTCGATCTGTGCTCCGCGGTCGAAGCTGCGTGGGTGGATTGCGACGACCTTCGGCCCATCGCAGAGCCTGACCGTCTCCAGATCGGCAAGGACGGTGAGAGAGCGGCGGACGCAGTCTGCCGGCACCGAGTAGTCATTGCCGTCGAAGCGGGCGTACGGCGTCTTGCCGATCGCCACCTCGCGCCGCTCGTCACAGACGAAGTCGTCGCCAGGGAGCCGAAGGAGCCGCGGGCTCTCCTCCTGCTCGAAGACCTCGCGCACCGTGCGCAATCTGTCGTCGGGCCATCCGCGCATCGCCGCGACCTCGGCGCACCAGGCCAGCGCCTTGCGGTTGAGGTCGTCGAGGTCGTGCCACTTCAAGGCGGCGAAGAAGGAGTCGCGCACGTAGCGAATAGCACGCTCGACTCGGCCCTTCTCGTTGCCCCGAGCGACTGCAGCGGCGCGAGGCTGGAATCGGTAGTGACCAGCGAGCTCGAGGATCCGCGGATTGAAGCGGATCGCATCGTGCTGCCGCTCGAGGACGGCGCTCTTCAGGTTGTCGTAGAGCAGGGTGCGCGGGCAACCGCCGAAGAACTCGAAGGCCGCCACGTGCCCGCGCAGGAAGTTGGCGGTGTGATCGCCGAGGAAGAAGCGCAGGAAGATCATCCGCGAGTAGGAGAGGACCATCACGAAGGCGATGAGTCGGTGCTGCGCCCTGCCGATCTGCAGCCTGCCGAAGTGGCCCCAATCCACCTGGGCCTGCTCCCCGGGCAGCATGCGGAGTCGGAGGTAGGCTTCGGCGACCTTGCGCGGCCGACGTTTGCGGATCTCACGACGGAAATGGCTTTCGCTGCCCGTGTAACCGCGCTCCGTGCACATACGGAAGAGCCGGCTCGCGAGGAGCTTGGGGTGCCTATCGAGGGTCTGGTCGATGAACGGGAAGTACTTCTCGAGCTTGCTGTGCCGGCTCTGGAAGGGGCGCGGAACTCCGTCCTCCTCCAGAACACGGCTGACGACCGAGTGGTGCACGGCGAACTCGGTCGCGATGGTGTTGGGCGGCCACTTCTCGGCGTGGAAGAGGCGAAGGATCTCCGCGGCGACGGACTTGTCGATCACGACGACCTCCGCGGCGACTGGCAATCAGCGGCGTCGACGTACGAGGAAGTCGAAGCGGAGGAAGTCGGACACGGCGCAGCCGCAGAAGCGGCACCGGTGGAGTTGCTCAGGTTGGTCATGGGGAGTGGGTTCCCGGCCCTCTCGGCCGGTGTCTTCTCCCTTGACCGCATCCTGCTCGGTCTCGGAACCGTGATGCGTGACGGTTGGCTCCGAAACCAGCTCTCGTCGTCGGCGACGCGCCTCCCGTTGGCGCCGGGCATTGCCTTGCCGACCAGCCTCGGTGCGCGCATGTCTGCGGCCCGCCGCTCGCTGGCTGTCTCGACGCGCAGCGGACCGGCAGGCCTCGCCGCAGTAGACCTGGCCCCGATCGCACCTGCGGCACACCATCACCCGCAGGCCGCAGCGCGGACAGTCGAAGAGCCGGGGATCGTCCAAATCACCGATCCCGGGACTTGCCCAGACGGGCCGGCGCCAGGACGCTCCTGGGCAACGGACCAGCTCGCTGGTGCGTGGACGAAGCCCGGGAGGTTGCTACGCCTGTTGAACCCGGGCTTCGGCTTGTACGGGGGGTGACAAGGAAGCAGGCCGGGCCGTCGATCGCGAGGCTGGAGTCGTGATCGACGAGTGGCGGGGCGCGCGCTGGCGCGCGCAGGAAACCAGATCCACACCGCAGAGCGGGGATCAGGAATCAGAATCAGGTCGGCTCAGGAACCGCGGGCGATGATCGGAATCCCGCGGTTTCTGGTGATCGTCGACACTGGCGGATCAGGGCTCCTACGTAGCGTCCGAGTCGACCTTCTATCGGGTGCTGCGTGAGGAGGGGCTCAACAACCACAGGCAGCCGTCTCGCCCCGCGGCCAAGCGAGTTCCGAGGGAACTCACCGCGACCGCGCCGAACCAGGTGTGGTCCTGGGACATCACGTATCTCCGCTCGCCGGTCCGCGGCCGCTTCTTCTGCCTCTACTTGGTCATGGACATCTGGAGCCGCAAGATCGTCGCTACGGCCGTGCACGAGGAGGAGTCGTCGGAACACGCCGCCGCACTCATTGCGAAGGCCTGCGCGGACGAGGGCATCGACGAGAATCAGCTCGTCCTGCACTCCGACAATGGCAGCCCCATGAAGGGGGCAACCATGCTGGCAACGCTCCAGAAGCTCGGGATCGCTTCGTCGTTCAGCAGGCCCAGCGTCAGCAACGACAACCCCTTACCCGAAGCACTCTTCAAGACCGCCAAGTACCGGCCGTGGTATCCGAGCCGCCCCTTCGCGTCCCTCGAAGACGCCGCGGCCTAGGTCGCGATGTTCGTCGAGTGGTACAACGAGGGCCACTTCCACAGCTCAATCCGCTTCGTGACCCCGGCCGATCGCCACACCGGCGAGGATGTCGCCATCCTCCAGAACCGAAAGGAGATCTACCACCATGCGCGTCGCGCGAATCCACACCGGTGGAGTGGTGCCACGCGCAATTGGTCGAGACCCGCCGTTGTGCGGCTCAACCCGCCCAAGGAGCTGCCGCGTCCTGAGGAGCGGCCTGCGTGAACAGCACGTCTCGTGCGACAACTACCTTGACACTCACCGGTTGCGACGGCTACCGAATGGTGTCCGCGACGACGCTAGTCAGCCGCAAATGCTGCCCTGGACCCTGCATGAGAGCTTGCAAGTAGATCGTGCTGCCGACGAGTCCCGGCAAATTTGGGATGAGAAGGGACAAGGAGCCGACGCCTTGGGGCTGGGGAACAGCCAACGGGCTTCCGGGGAGTGGCACCAAGACGTTCGGGTCCAGACCGAGGATACCGATGCCGGGAATCGGTGTGCTGCCAGTTCCCGTGGACATGACGAGGAAGGCTTGGTCAGCGCTGCCTGAAGCACCGTAGCGGCGGGAGTACGCGTCGATGTGAAAGGGTAGGCCCGGGGTTGGCGAGGCCTGAGTATCGAGCTGGCGGTGAAGATTCTGATAGAGGCGGCTCTGCCGATCGGTCCCCAGCACCAAGTCAAGATCCCCGTCTCCGTCCACGTCCCCGATTGCCACCGTGAGCACCCCGTCTGTGACGGCCGGCATCCGGGTTGCCGAAACATCACTGAACGTACCTGTGCCATCGTTTAGATACAGTCGGACCCGCTGCCCGGACCGGCCATCTCCCAGCACCAAGTCGAGGTCACCGTCACCGTCCATGTCCCCGAACACTACCGACCGGGAAATATCGCCGTTAACCGGCATCCGGCTTGCGGTGACATCACTGAATGTGCCCGTACCATCATTCAGGTACAGCCTGTTTCGGTCCCGCCCCCCGGTGTTCCCAATCACTAGGTCGAGGTCGCCGTCACCATCAGCGTCGCCGAACGCCACCGAATCGGTCTCATCGCCGTCGACCGGCATCCGACTCGCCGTGGCATCGCTGAACCTCCCCGTACCATCGTTTAGGTACAGCCCGTTCTGCTGCCCCCAGTTCCCCACCGCCAAGTCGAGGTCCCCATCACCGTCCACGTCCCCGACCGCCACGGCGGAGGTCGTACGGTCGATCACCGGCATCCGGCTCGCCGTAGCATCGCTAAATGTGCCGGCGCCATCGTTGATATATAGCCGGTCCTGCCCATAGATCCCCAACACCAAGTCAAGGTCCCCGTCTCCATCCACGTCCCCGAACGCCACGGAGCCGGTGCCGTCGCTGTCTGCCGGCATTCGGATCGCCGTGACATCGCTGAAATGGCCCATACCGTCGTTCAGGTAGAGTCGGTTCTGCTGCGCGGGTGAACTGTTCGCTAGCCCCAGGTCAAGGTCGCCATCACCGTCCACGTCCCCGAACGCCACAGAGCCGGAGAAGTCGCTGTCGACCGGCATCCGACCAGCCGTGGCATCCCTAAACGTGCCCGCGCCGTCGTTCAGATACAGCCGGTTCTGATGCCCGAACTTCCCCAACACTAGGTCGAGGTCGCCATCGCCGTCTACGTCCCCGAACGCCGCCGAGTAGGTCAAGTCGCCATCCGCCGGCATTTGGCCCGGCGTGGCATCGCGGAACTGCAACTGAGCAGCAGCCTCAGGACTGCATAAGGCCTGCACTGCGACGACAGCGCAAAACGCGACGAGAGATGAGCCAATTCGAGCAGGGGCCGGGCGACGGACGGACATGGGGAAACTCCTTCAGGACGAGTGACACGGATCGTCCCTAGGCCTGTGCCGAGCCGCAAGCCCCTCTCATCCGAGAGTTCACACGAAGCGGCCCCCGGCCCCCGTGGCTGAATAGCGCACCTCTACAGGTACCGCAGTCGCGTCGGCCCGACCCCGGAGCTAGATGCCGGGCCCGCTCTCCACCCTCGACTGTCCGACCAGCTGCGGAGCAGTTGACCACGAGGGATGCCTCAGCAGAGGCCTTCCACGCGTTCGCCTGCCGGTGTTCCGCGGGGCCGCGCATCGACGACTTCGATACTGGGCCCGACCTCCTATCCCGCGGGTATCATGTGTCGCTAGTGGTCCGTCGCAAAAGTTCGCACCAAAAGTTTGGCCGGTTTGGAGGCCTAGTTCGTACCACGTAGCATGGCGAACATGGGACGGCCGATGGCGGCTCTGACGTTGACCGACGAGGAGCGC
>JAUILN010000031.1 GCA_030432695.1 bacterium
GCCTTGCGCCCGACGCCGCGCCGCGACCCGTCGTCTCTGCTCAAGGCCCTGTTGGCCGAGGCCCACGCCGCGCTCGAGCGCGGGCTGGACATCATCCGCCGCCAGGGCAGCCGCGTGGCCGAGCTGCGCCCGCGCGCCAAGCGGATCGCCTTCCTGCGCGACGTCGGGCTCGATCCGGCCGGCGTGCACGACGCGCTCGCCGCGCGCACCGAGGCCGAGTTGACCGCGGAGCTTCAGTTCATCAAGGTCCGCCCGGCCGCGTTCCTGCTCGACGCCGACCGCTTCGACATCGCATTCGAAGCCCTGGCCGGCGACCGTTGGCGGGCCCATAGCGGCGAGGGCGAAGCCCCGTCGACCCCCACGCAGACTGCGTTGGACCTCGGCGAGCGCTGGACCGATCTCGACCTGCGAGTGGACGCCGCCTGCTGGGTCGTACCATGACCGTCGCTTCTCACCCTCGCCTCTCGGAGCGCATATGACCGCCCGCGAAGAGCTGCTGGCCGCGCTCGCCGACGGCGGCTGCTTCCACCAGTGGATCGAGTCCCGCGGCTTCGCCCCGGCTTCGGGCGCCATCGAGCCCCACCTGCGGCGCGACCTGCGCGAAGCCCGGGTCTTCGAGGCGCCCTCGGTGCCCGGCGCCCCGCGCATCCTCGCCGTCTGGCGCGACACCTTGACCGCGCGGAGCACTCACGGGCGCAACCTGCGCGACATGCAGCGGCAGGTCAACGCGCTGAAGATCCGGCTCGCCGCCAGCAAGGCCGGCGCCCTTGCGCCCGAGCTGTGCCTCATCGGCTGCCCCGACTTCCTGATGGCCTTCCCGGTCGACGGCGACGCCTTCGCCCGCCGGCAGCGCTTCACCCCCGACGGGGTCGCCCGCGACGACAGCCCGCTGGCCGATGCGTTCCGCAACCTGCACGCCGAGCGCATCGTGGCGTCAGCCGATGCAGCCGAGCAGGACGCGGAGTTCGACGAAGACGACGACCTGCGCCTCCTCTTCGAGAGTGGCGCACCCCAGTGGCGCAAGGACTTGCTCTACGCCGCCGAGCTGCTCGACCGCGACTTCGTGCGGACGATGTCGAGCCGCCGGCTGCGGCTGGTGGCCGAGCTGCTGCGACACCAGAGCGAGGTTCTGCTGCGCGGCGTGCTCGAACGGCTCGATGAAGACCAGCCTGAGCGCGGCGGCAAGCTCGATATGAAGGCGCTCCTGCACGGCAGCCGGGTGCGCAATCTGCTGATCGCCGTCGTCGACAACATGCTGCTGCGCCTCGTGCTGCGGCGCTATCTGGAGGCCCACTACGGCCCCGATGAGGTCGACGCCGCGGACGAGAGCCGCACGTTCGCCCGGTCGACCGACGACGCGGTCGACCGCACGTTCCGCTTCGACCCCGAGCGCCAAGCCGAGAACACCGCTCGGATCCGCCGGGAGCGGCTCGCCGCGAGGGGTTCAGTACCCACCAGGGGCGAGCAGCGCACCATCTTCGGCGACACACCCGAACCCGCAGCGGCGGTGACCGTCGATCCCAAGGAGGCCGACGGCTTCCGCGCCGACTACACCACGCGCCGCGACCACTACCAGCGCACCGCGGGCGGCGACCTGCACCTCGGCCGGGTCGCCGAGGCCGCCGACCTCTTCGAAGACCACCTCGTCGCCCACCGCCTGGACCTGCTCGGCGCGCTGCTGCACGACACCCGCGCCGACCGCTACTCGTTCCATTGGGCCGACCTCGACCCCAAGGCGTTCCAGGAGTTCTACGAGCAGACCATCGGCACCGACATCCGCCTCGCGGTGAGCCAGGACGACGACGACCCGGCGGCGACCCGGGTCCGGGTGGTGCCTTTTCACCGGACCCGCAAGGAGCAGGGCGCGTTCTACACCCACGCCCGACTGTGCGACTGGCTCGTCAAGCGCACGCTCGGCGCGTGGTTCGACGGCTGGTTCGACGCGCTGATGGCGCTGTGCCAGGACCGGGCCCGCCCCAGCGCGGATCGCGTGAGCGCCATCCGCAGTCACCTCGACCGCCTGCTCGACCTGCGCGTCATCGATCCCACCTGCGGCGGCGGCATCTTCCTGCGCGCTGCGTTCCAGTACCTCATCGGCCGTCACGAGATGGTCGCCGAGACGCTGGCCTTCCAGCTCCCGAAGCCCGAGGCCACGCGGATCGTGGCCGATGAGCGCTACGCCCGCTTCGCCAGCGACATCGAGCCCGGTGAGTGGGAGTGGTACGTGCTGCTGCACATGCTCTACGGCGTCGACATCGACCTCAAAGCGATCATCGTCGCCAGCAACCTCCTCACGCTGTCGTCGCTGGCCTACAAGCCCGGCGGGTTGCGCTTCCCGTCGTTCATCAACGCCAACCTCAAACGCGGCAACGCGCTGGTGGTGCCGTTCACCGACGGGCTCGAGGTCTTCGCCAGCACCTGGCGCCCCCAGATCGTCGCGGTCATCCACCTACGCACCCGCCTGCGCGATCCGACGCTGCCCGACGCCAAATGGAGCCAGCTGCACGCCGAAGCCCGCGCCATCATCGACGAGGTGGTCGCCGCGCACATCAAGGACAGCTTCGGCGAAGCCCTCGACGCCGAGGGCGACGAGCTGATGGAGCGGGTGGCCGAGGTCGGCGCCTTCCTCTACCCGATCGAGTTCCCCGAGGTGTTCTTCGACGCCAATGGCGACCCGCTCGCCAACCCGGG
>JAUILN010000010.1 GCA_030432695.1 bacterium
GGGCGCGCGCTGGCGCGCGCGGGGAACCAGATCCACACCGCAGAGCGGGGATCAGGAATCAGAAGCAGGCGGGCTCAGGAGCCGCGGGCGATGATCGGAATCCCGCGGATTCTGGTGATCGTCGACATCCTGCAGGCGTTGGTCCTCGGCCCCCTCGCCGGCGAGCGCCAGGACGGCCGCCCCGAGCCGACCGACCGACTGCGCGAGTCCGTGCAGATCCGCCCCGGCCGCGTCCCAACCTTCCGCCTCTCGATCCAGCACCGCGACGACGTGACGCACGCGTTCCATCGTGGGATCGATCCGATTGTGGCGGAGGTCCTCCACGTCGGCGACCCGCTCGCTGGATCTCAGGCGGTCGAGAGCGACCTCGAGTTCGCGGAGCTCGCGATCGAACTCCTCGAATACCGAACCGGCGTGGAGCGCCGCCCTCCGAAGGGTCGCCGCCAGCTCGACGCCCGACACCACCTCCCTGCCGTGCTCCAGATCGCGCAGCCAGCGCAGCTGCTCGAGCCGGGCCTCGCCGTGCCAGATCGCGGAGTCGCGACGCAGTCCGATCAACCGCGCCCGCAGCTGGCGCCACTCCGCGTCGAGTTCCTTCTCCAGCAACGCGCGGCGCCGGGTCGTCCCGAGCAGGCGAGCCGCGAGAGCCTCGCCCTCCGCGATCCACCCAGCGGTTCCGGACAACACGTCGTCCCGGTCTCCCGCCGACATCGCCACCGAGCCCTGCAGGTCACGCGCCACCCCCCGGAGGCGGGACCGCAACTCCGACACGGCATCGTCCTGCCGCGCCGCGCCGGACAGGGCCAGGTTGTCCATCAGCTCCTGGACCTCGACCAGGGCGTGGGTCGCCGCGTCCTGCCGGGTCGACTCGGCCTGCTGCTGCCGGGCGACGTCTTCGAGCTGACCGAGCCGGAACAGCCCCAGGACCGCAACTGCCGCAGCGCCGAACAGACCGAGTGCTGCCACGCGCCAGACCCCGACGCCGGCGGCGGGGTGCGACCTGGTCCGCGACGCCGCACGCGACCATCGACTCGGCGTCATCGTCCCGACCCCCGCAGGTCGGCCCAGCGCAGCGGCTCGAGCACGCCACCGCGCACGATCATCGGCCAGACCCGACCGAGTCCGCCGCGCCCGTCGCGACGGATCGCCGCGGCCAGCTCGAGCGCGCGCGAGGCGAACTCGCGGCGCGAAGCCGGCACGCCACGGGCTTCGGCATCGTGGCGCAACGCCGTCGCGATCAGATAGGCCTCGAAAGCGAGCTGCGAGCCGCGCCAGCGCGGCTCCACCACCGACCGGAACGCGGCGCGTTCCGGTGTCGCGGACTCCCCCTCCTCGATCACCATGGTGAACACGTGGCCCTCGGCCAACGCGCCCAGCTCGCTCACGACCTGGAACGCGTCGACGAAGGAAGCCCCGCACCACAGCGGCCGGAAGCCCTCCCGCTCGGCGCGGCGGACGAGGTCGACCAGTGCGCGGGCGTGCCCCACCACCAACACCGCTCGCGGCGGAATCGGCTCCGCCATCAGGCTGGCGAGGCCTACCGAGATCACTCCCAGCTCGCGGTCGTAGCGGGCGTGCACGACGCTTCCGGGTTCGATGCCGGACAGGGCTTGCAGCTCGTCGAGCCCGGCACGGAAGCCGTCGTCACCGAAGCCGTCGCGCTGCGTGAAGAATGCGACCTCCTCCCCGGACAGGCCGACCTCGCCCAGCAGTCCGCGCACGATGGCGCGGATCTCGTCCTGGTAGCTGGCGCGGACGTTGACGGCCTCGCCGCGTCGCTCCGCATCCCGCAGGACCTCGGCCCCGCTGAAGCCGCCGTACCAGAGCAGGCCGCACTCGGCGGCGATCGGCAGACCGGCGATGGCCGTGGGGGTCCCGAGACAGCCGATCAGTCCGAGAACACCGGGATCGCCGCCGAGGTCTGACACCGCCGCCACCGTCCGCCGTGGGTCGTAGCCGTCGTCGACGACCAGCAACTCGAACGGCTCGCTGCCCGGTTCGAAGCCGCCGGCGAGGCCTGCGCGGAGACCGGCGACGATCGCCTCCCCGGTGGGCCGCAGCTGTCCGGACAGCGCAATGACGCAGCCGACGCGGGGACGCTCCACGGCCAGTTCGGCGGCGACCGTCGAACGCGTGCCGACGCGGTCGGACCGGTTGCCGACACCCTCGCGCTCCGGACCCGCATCCTCGACACAGCCCGCCAGCACGACGACCAGTGATAGGACGAGCTGCCCCCACCTACTCCGCTCCAGGCATTCCACGACTACCCGTATGGATCGACCGGTGAGTCGCCCGCGATCGATGGGGTCTATCCCCTCGAGCCGCCGCACCACCGGAGACCGCGCGTCGCAGCACCGGGGCAGGAAACCCGCGTTGCCATCCCGACTCCAGGCGCGACGGGCGACAGCGCGTTCCTCGGCACAGCATACGGATGTGCCCTGGGCCCACTCGACGGGCCACTCGACGGGCCACTCGGCCGTTCGGACCGCCGACCACGGAACGCTCCCGCTGCAGAAATAAGCGACGCCTAGCCGGCCTCGCCTTTCCCGGGCCCGCCCCCTCCGCTTCGATGCAAGGCGTGGCCAGCCGACGCAACGCACCGCTCGACGTCCATCTCAACCTCAACGTCCGCGGCATGCGCCCGTCGGCGACGCTGGCGATCAACGAGCGGAGCGCGGCGCTGCAGGCCGAGGGCCGCGAGGTGTTCCGCTTCGGGCTCGGACAGTCGCCGTTCCCGGTGCCGCAGTCGGTCGTCGAGAGCCTGCAGGCCAACGCCCACCAGAAGGACTACCTGGCGGTGAAGGGCCTGCGCGAGCTGCGCGAGGCGGTCGCCGCCTACCACCGACGCAAGCTGCAGGTCGACCGCTCGGGCGACGACGTGCTGATCGGGCCGGGCAGCAAGGAGCTGATGTTCCTGCTGCAGCTCGTCTACTACGGCGACCTGGTGATCCCCACCCCGAGCTGGGTCAGCTACGCGCCGCAGGCCGACATCATCGGCCGACGGATCCGCTGGGTCGGCACCGAGATGGCGAACGACTGGCGGATGAGCGCGGAGCGACTCCAACAGCTCTGCGAGACCGACCCCGGACGCCCGCGGATCGTGATCCTCAACTACCCGTCGAACCCGACCGGCAGCACCTACACGGTGGAGGAGCTCAAGGCGATCGCCAAGGTGGCACGCGCTCACCGCGTGGTGCTGCTGTCCGACGAGATCTACGGCGAGCTGCACTTCCAGGGTCGCCACGTGTCGATCGCGCGCTACTACCCCGAGGGAACGATCGTCAGCACGGGCTTGAGCAAGTGGTGTGGGGCCGGCGGCTGGCGGCTCGGCACCTTCGTGTTCCCGCACGACCTGCGCTGGCTGCTCGACGCGATGGCGGTGGTCGCGTCGGAGACCTTCACCTCGACCTCGGCGCCGATCCAGCACGCCGCGGTGCGCGCCTTCGAAGGCGGGATGGACATCGAGGACTACCTGGTCCGTTCGCGGAAGGTGGTCCGGGCACTCGGCAGGGAGTGCGCGCGCCGACTGCGGGCCGCGGGGGTCCACCTGCCGGAGCCGAAGGGCGGCTTCTACCTGATGTTCGATGCGGCGCAGCAGACCGAGTCGCTGCGTGCCCGGGGACTGACCTCGTCCAGGAGCATGTGCACGCGGCTGCTCGACGACACCGGCGTGGCGATCCTGCCCGGCTCGGACTTCGGCATGCCCGACGACGAACTCACGGCACGACTCGCCTTCGTGGACTTCGACGGTGCTGGAACCCTGGCCGCCGCGTCGACGGTGCCGGCCGACAAGGAGTTGGACGCCGGGTTCCTGGAGATGCACTGCAGCAAGGTGCTGCGCGGCATCGACCGCCTCGCCGAATGGCTGCACGGCTGACGCGATGACGGACCCGCGGCAATTGTGGCAACCCGATCCGGCGCGATTCGAGGGCTCCCCGCTGGCGGCGCTGGCCGCGGCGGCGGGCGTGCCACTGGAGCAGGATCTCTTGTGGCGGTGGTCGATCGACCGTCCCGCCGAGTTCTGGCGGGCGGTCTGGGCGCATTGCGGCGTGGTCGGCGAGCCGGGCGAGCGGGTGCTGGTCGACGGCGACCGGATGCCAGGGGCTCGCTTCTTCCCCGACGCGCGGCTGTCGTTCGCGGAGAACCTGCTGCGCGGCGGGGTCGCGGACCGCGGCACCACCAACCCGGCGGTGATCGCGCTGCGCGAGGACGGCCGGCGCGAGGAGCTGAGCCATGCCACGCTCCAGGACCGCGCGTTGCGGGTCGCCGCGTGGCTGAAGGCGAACGGAGTCGGCTCCGGCGACCACGTCGCGTCGCTCCTGCCGAACGGCAGCGAGGCGCTGGTCGCGATGCTCGGCACCGCGGCGCTCGGCGCGGTCTGGTCGTCGTGCTCGCCCGACTTCGGCGACGCCGGCGTAGTCGACCGCTTCGGCCAACTGCAGCCCAAGGTGTTGTTCGCGCCGGCCGGCCACCACTTCAAGGGCCGCGTGCACGATGGTCTCGCGCGGTTGCCCGGGTTGAAGGAAGCCCTGCCGTCAATTCGAGCCACCGTGCTGGTTGCAGACGACGGCTTCGCGCCGGCCGGCACCACGGCGTGGCAGAGCGTGCTCGAACACGCCCCGCTCGCCGAGCCGCTGCCGCGCCTGCCGTTCGACCACCCGCTCTACGTGCTGTTCAGCTCGGGCACCACCGGTCGGCCGAAGTGCATCGTCCACGGCCTGGGCGGCACGTTGCTGCAGCACCTCAAGGAGCACCAACTGCACGTCGACCTGCGGCCGGGCGAGCGGCTGTTCTACTACACCACCACCGGCTGGATGATGTGGAACTGGTTGGTGAGCGGTCTCGCCAGCGGCGCGACGTTGGTGCTGTGGGACGGTAGCCCGGCGTGGCCCGACGCGGACGCGCTGTGGCGGATGGCCGCCGAGGAGCGGGTCGACGTGTTCGGCACCTCGGCGCGCTTCCTCGACATGTGCCGCACCGCCGGCCTGCGACCGGGCGACGTGCACGACCTGCGCTCGATCCGCGCGGTCCTCTCGACCGGCTCGCCGCTGCTCCCCGAGGCCTTCGATCACGTGCACGACGCGATCGCACCCCACGCACAGATCGCCTCGATCTCGGGTGGCACCGACATCGTCTCGTGCTTCGCGCTGGGCAGTGCGCTGCTGCCGACCTGGCGCGGCGAGCTCACCTGCCGCGGCCTCGGCATGGACGTCGCCGTGTTCGATCCCGAGGGCCGACCGCTGGTCGGCGGACCCGGCGAGCTGGTCTGCCGCAACCCGTTCCCGTCGATGCCGACCGGCTTCCTCGGCGACCCCGACGGCGTGCGCTACCGCGCGGCCTACTTCGAGCGCTACCCCGGTGTCTGGCACCACGGCGATTGGTGCACCCTCACCGACCGCGGCTCCCTGGTGATCACCGGCCGCTCCGACACCACCCTGAATCCCGGCGGCGTGCGCATCGGCACCGCCGAGATCTACCGCCGCGTGGAGCAGTTCGCCGAGATCGAAGCCGCGGTCGCGATCGGCCAGGACGACGGCAGGGGCGACCAGCGCGTGGTGCTGTTCGTGGTGCTGCGCGATGGGGCGACCCTCGACGACGACCTGCGGGATCGGCTGCGCCAGGACATCCGCCAGAACCTCACCCCGCGCCACGTCCCCGCGGTGATCGCCGCAGCACCCGACCTGCCGCGCACGCAGAGCGGCAAGCTCAGCGAGATCGCGGTCCGCGACGCGGTGCACGGGCGGCCGGTCACGAACACCACGGCGCTGGAGAATCCGGCGGTGCTGGAGTGGTTCGCGGGGTTCGGAAACGCGCAGAGCTGACCGTCAGACATTTACAACCGGTGCCAGGCACGCGTTGTAAACGTTGTCCGCCCCGGCCCCTCGCCAGCAACCGCCGAACACCTCCCACATTCCTTGGGCGACGCGCGCGGAGAATCCGGCATCCTCGCGAACGCGTCGCTCGCCCAACTGGATCAACATCGCGACCGTCGGCCTCGAACAACCGACCGCCGCAGCGATCTCCTGCATCGCCGCGGCCGCGGCCCTGCGCAGTAGCAGCACCAGGACCAGGTTTCGCTCGCTCACCTTCGAATCCCGGCGCCGCACCGCGCGATCCTCCGACAAGCCAGCATTCGCGACCCATCGCTGCACCCGCTCGGCCGAGACCAGCGGAACCCACTGCGACTGGCCGTCGGCCAGTTCAGCTCGCTCCCTCATCCAGCGTTCCCAATCACGAATGGTATACGAGAGCAGCTCGTCGAACGACTCTGCCAGCCACCGTGCGCCGTCGGGCCGGCTGTTGGTGAACTCCCGCTGCTCGTCGGTCACGGTTGGCGGAAAGGCGATCGCGTAGTCGGCAGGCCGGTACTTCTCGGACCTGGCGACTCTCCGCACCTCGGACTCGATCCAGTCCCTGCTCAACCAGAGCGGTCCGGAAGTCCTCGCGTAGTGCCGCGCGCTTCCGCTCGAGTACTCCTTCGGGTCGGAGACCAGACCCGCCGCGACGGGATTCGAGTCGATGTAGCGCACGACGTACCGCCGGTAGTAGATGGAATGGACGGGCTCCGATCGGAATCGCCCGCGCATCAGCGGGCCATCCCTCCGACGCGACCGGTTGAACCGACGCACGAAGGGCGACTGGATCAGGTGCATGGCCTCGGAGAGCCGTCCCTCTCGACTGCGGAGCAGCAGATGGAAGTGGGTCTGCATCACCGCGTAGGCATGCACCTCCACGCCACACTGCTCGACCGCGAGCTCGAGCCTTTCCAGGAACCTCCCGGTATCGAAGCTCTGCTCGAACATGGTGCGCCGGTTGACCGCGCGGTTCATCACGTGGTGCCAGCAGCCTGAGAAGTCCTCGCGTTGTCGTCGTCCCATGATTACCTCCGACAAGGAGTGCAATCCGGACTGCGATTCGCGTCCCCCGGGACCGGACTTTTACAACGCGTGCCTGGCACCGGTTGTAAAAGTCCGAGGTCACCGACGCGTCGTCAGCCGCCGCCGCCACGCCGCCGCGTCCGATGCGCGACCTTGCTTCTCGTACAGCGAGATGAGGTTCCGGACCATCTGCACCGTCACGGGCTCATTCGCGCCCCGCAGCGCACGCCGTGCCTCGTAGGACCGGAGCAGCAGCGCCTCGGCTTCGTCGAGCCGTGCGGGGTCGCCCGTTCGGAGGAGGCACACTCCCAGGTCGCCCTCGAGGTAGCCACGCGCACTCTCGCTCGGCGCGTCGGCGAGGAGCTGGCGGTACACGTCTTCGGCGCGCGCCAGGTCCTCGGCAGTGCCGCGTGCCGCGTAGTGCGCCGCCAACAACGGCTCGCCCCGCGCGCCGTGAGGACCGAGTCCGCGAAGCTCCACGACTTCGAGCAGCAGGCGCTCGACCAGCGGGTGGCCACCCCCGAGCAGGTTGGCCTGGTTGTTCGCGATCGCAGCGAGACTGTCGGCCATCAGCTCGTTGAGATGCTCGCCGGGTGCGATCCCGAGCCGAGAACGGAGGGCTGCCGACTCCTGCAGCAGGCGCTCGACGTCTTCCTCCTCGAAAGGCGTCCAACTGCGCTCGTGGCTGTCGAAGATCCAGTCGACCAGCTCGCGACGCTCCGGCTCGACCATGGCGAACAACGAGTGACGGCTCTGTGACATCGGCGCACCGAGGCTGGCGCGGGACTTCCGCGTCGACTCGCCCAGCGCGCGACGCAGCCGTGCAGCGCGCTCCGTCGCGCCGACGGCGTCGCAGCGGGTGATCAGCAGCTCGTAGCCCACATGGCTGATCCAGGTCCCCGGATAGTCCGCCACCACCCGGTCGAGGGCGCGCTCGGCGGCGTCGAGACGTTCGGGTCCCGGATCGAGCACATGACGCGCGATCTCCAGGCGGGAGTCGTAGAGCGCGATCCGCCGACCGTCCACGGGCAACCCGCTGGCGGCATCCCGCGTGCGCCACTCGACCACGGCCTCCTCCACGGCCCCCGCCTGCCCCGCATGCAGCATCCCGTCGGACAGCATGACCCGCACCCGGATCAACCGCGGATCCTCGGGACCGAGATGTTCGACGAGAGCGAGCACGGTCCGCCCGAGCCGAAGACCGACCCGGTCCCAGTCCTCGAACGGTCGCTCGCCGTGGAACAGCGTGAACTGCGCCCACCCGAACAGCAGATCGGCAGCGGCGAGACGGCCGAGTGGGCCCAGTTCGCCCACCCTCGCAGCCAACAGCTCACCGCGTCGGCGCTCCTGCAGCTTCTTGTCCCGCCAGGTCGTCCACCCGTCGGCGAGTTCGTCGAGACGCGCCCCGAGCCCGGGAACCTCATCCTCCAAGGCCCGCATCGCCTGCCGCTGCAGCGCGTGCCGATCCAGCGAAGTCCGGCCCAGGATCTCCGTCCGCGCGACGCTCTCCGAGAGCAGGTCGTAGCCCGCCAGCCGGGCCACTTGCTCACGGGCGATCGCCACACGGGCTTCACCGAGTGCCGTCAGGCTCACGACGAGACCGAACCCGATCGCAAGGAAGGCCACCGCGACACTCACGGCGACGGCCGGATGGCGGCGCGCCCACCGCCATGCCCGGACAAGGGCGGTCAGGGGCCGGGCCTTGATCGGCTCGCCGGTCCGCACGCGGCGCAGATCCTCGGCGAACTCCAAGGCGGTGGCGTAGCGACGGTCCACCTCCTTGGAGAGCGCCGTGGCCACCACCACCTCCAGATCCCGCGAAGCAGCCGAACACACCCGGCGAAGGGCCGCCGGCTCCTCGGCGACGATCTGTCGGTAGAGCACGTCCCGCGTCGCCGCCCGGAAGGGCCGCTGACCGGCAAGGCATTCGTACAGCGTGACCCCCAACGCCCAGACATCCACGCGCCGATCCACCGCCCGCCCGGTCCGCAGGATCTGCTCGGGCGCCAGGTAGTAGGGGGTGCCGACCACCTCGGTGCTCCTCGTCAGACCGAGGTCTTCGACGTCGTGCACGAGTCCGAAGTCGAGGACCACCGCCCGCCCGTCCGGCTCTGCCACCATCAGGTTGCCCGGCTTCACGTCGCGGTGGACGAGTCCCGTCTCGTGCGCGGCGTGTAGCGCCCTGGCCGCCGCCTCCAGGTACTCCAGATCGCCTTCGAGTTCCCGCCGCGCGGCGCCACGGTCCGACCCGCCGACGGCGACCGCCTGCCGCTGCGCGAGTCGCTCCGCCAGGGTCTCGCCCGCGATGTACTGCATCGCGATCCAGACCCGCCCTTCGCTCTGCCCCGTCTCGTAGACGCTGCACAGCCCCGGATGCTCGAGACCGGCCGACAGCTCGGCCTCGCGCCGGAAGCGCCGCAGCGCGCTGCTCGTGCCCTGCGAAGACTCCTCCACCGGAGGACCTGCAACGAGGACCTTGAGCGCCACCTGCCGACGGAGTTCGGAGTGCTCGGCCAGGAACACGGTCGCCTGCGCGCCGCGGCCGAGCACCCGCACGATCCGGTACGGGCCCAGCGTCTCGGCCGGCTCGACGACTGGTTGCTCCTCCGCAACCTCGAGGAGCCTCCATTCGGCTGCCACCGCCTCCTCCATGCCCGGGAACAGGCGTTGGTATTCGGCAAGGGACCGCGACCGGTCCGCTTCGAGGTCTTCGATGTAGACCCTGAGGAACGCGTCCCGTGCCTCACGCCCCGCACCCCCTTCCGACCCCGCCATCGACGTCACGCACCACCTTCCCACAGGTGCCGCAGGGCCTTCCGCGCCCGCAGGAACAGCGCGTTCGCGGTGTTCTCGCTGGGCAGCGCCATCGCCTCGGCGATCTCGCGGTGTGACATCCCGCAGTAGCAGCGCAGGCAGAGAACCTCGCGGTAGCGCGCGTCGAGTCCCGCCAACAGCCGCTCCAACCGCTCCTCGGTCTCCCGCGTGGACAGGCACTCGCTCGGAGTCACGCTCCCCGCGTCGAGCACCGAAAGAGACAGACACGACCTCTCCAGGTCGGTGAACCGCTGCACCGTGCCACCGCCGCGCTTCTCCGCGCGGCCGCGCCGCAGTTCGTCGTGCGCCCGGTTCTGCACGCAGCGCGCCAACCAACTGCAGAACGCCGCCTCGCTGACGATCTCCCCGCCCTCGACCGCCCGGTAGGCATCGAGCAACGTCTCCTGCACGAGATCCTCGGCGAGCGCCAGCTCACGCCAATGACGACCGATTCGCGCCCCGACGATGCGACGCACTCTGGGGAGATAGCGGCTCAGGAGGGCCTCGAGCGCGGCGCGATCCCCGCTCCCCGCAGCGCGCAATTGCACGGTCGTCTCGCTGAGGGCATCCGGTTGCACGGTTCCAGGTTCGGCGGCGGCCCGGGCCTGTCAAGTCTGGAGCCGGCCGTGGGAGTTCTGAAAGTTCTCGGGATCACGCATCAGATCCGCGCGGTGCTTCCGCCTTCGGGTCGTCCTCGAAACCTGGAGACTCCCGATGCATCCGACGACCTCTGCCCGACTCGCCTGCCTCCTGCTCACCGCCATGGTGCCCGCGCCTCCCGCCCAGGTCCCGCCCCACCACGCCGCGGTCGGTACCCTGAGCGTCCCCTCGTTGGCCGCAACCCAGCGCGGCACCACCGGCATCCACCTGGTGCCGCTCCCGACCACTGCCAACCCGGGCGTCCAGACGCCGATCCCGCTGACCGGTCTGCCCGCGTCGTTGAGGGTCCCGGCTGGGTCGTTCGGTGGGGTCGCGAGCGTCCTGGTGCTGGCAGGCGGGCAGCGGGTGTTGGCCGGCGACTTCGGAACCGGCACGGCTTCGATCCACGAACTCCACCTCGTGGGCACCACGGTCACCACCACCTCACGCGTCTTCCCGCTCGGCCGGATCGCACCCCGATCCGGCGGCGGGGCGGCCTCGCTGGAGCGACTGCCGGACGGCCGGATCCTGTGCAGCAGCGGCGGAACCAACCTCTTCGTGGCGGGCAGCGGACCCGGCGCGGTCTCCCCGTTGACGATTCTCGACCTCCATGGCCCGAACCCCGGGATCACGCCGGTCCCGATCCGCTCACCGGGGATGCAGGGCCTGCTGAACTCCGCCGACGTCGACCGAACCGGCCGCAGCGCCTACGTGCTGACCCAGCAGGGCGGCGGCAATCCGCCGTGGCGGCTCTACCACGTGGATCTCGACGCCCCGAGCCCGACCTTCGGCGTGCCGACGCTGCTCTACACGTGGAGCACACTACAGCTCCACAAGCCGGAGATGCGCGACGACGGCCGGCTGCTGATCGCCGCACACGACCCTCTCGCCGTGAGCACCGCACTGCTGGAGATCGACACGACCCGGCGCCCGGTCGCCGTGACCTCTTCGCCGATGTCCCCGAACCGCGTCGCGCTCTATGGACCGTCGCTCGATCGGTCTTCGGGATCGAGTCTGTTCACCTCGCTGGGACTGCCAGGAAGTTCCTACGGCAACGACGTCCTCCTCGCCGTTCCGGCCGCTCCGCAATCGGTCACGCTGCTCGCAGCCGAGCCGACGACCGGCTGGTGCTTCCCGTATGCGGCCTCGATCCAAACCGCCATGAATCGCTATGGCACGGGCACTCCCGGTGCCGCCCGCTACACATTCGAGACCGCGCCCAACCCGGACGGACTCCCGGAACTCGGCAACGCCGGCTTCGGACTCCGGGTCGCCTCGACCGGTGCAGCTCCGCAATCTGCCTGGATGCTGTTCGGCGCGGCTCCGGCGGACTTGCAGGTGGCGGATCTGCGCATCCTGGTGCAGCCGCTTCCGCTCTCGGTAGGCATGACCGTCATCGGAACGACCGCGCGGGCCGCGCTGCCGATCGCGAACTCCGCGACCTTGCTCGGCGTGACCCTGCACGCCCAGGCGATCCTGCTCGACGGCCAGGGCCTGGCGAGTTCCGACGGTCTCCGCCTCAGCCTGATTCGCTGACGCACACCGCAGCGTCAGCGCCCCGCACTCCTCGGCGCCCCGCCCCGCACCGACGCCTGGCCCGCCTCGTCGAACTCCACCCGATACCGCTGCGGCCAGTTGTGGTGCTTGTAGAGATTGGCGTGGTGGATCTCGACGACCAGCGGTGAGTCACCGGGCTCGAGGGAGGCAGGGACCCGATGCGACGCGGTCAGCCGCTTGGTCGCCGGATCGAACGCGATCCGCTCCGCCCGCTCGTCGCCCACATACACGCAGACCGTCGAGTCGAGCGTGCGTTGCCGATCGGAACCCCACCAGCCCGGCAGGCCCTCGTCGAGCTTCGTTGAGAGCCGCAGCTCGCCGTCGACCACCTCGACCTCCGGCGTCGACTGCGTCGGCCGACCGCCGTACGCGTACTCCACCAACCCCAGGTAGATCGCATACGCCTCGCGCAGGTTGTAGACCGCATCGCGCAGGCGCTGCTCCTCCTGCGGATGGGTGAAGAACGACGCCTCGATCAGGAACGCCGGCACCGTGGCATGGCGCAGCACCGCGAAGCCACGCGCATACATCTGCTGATCGCTCATCAGGATCCCGGTCTTGGCAACCCCGCTGCAGCGCAGCTCGGCGCCGAGGCGATGGCCGACGTACTTGGCGACATCGAGCCCCACCTCCGACCAGTCCGCCTCGCCATGGAACCACACGCTCGGGTAGTTCGCCTCCGGACTCCCTGCCGCGTTGTGGTGCAGACTGATGAACAGATCCGCCCCCACACTCCCATCCTCCCGCACCGCCTCGTTGGCGATCGCCGCACGGCGCGCGTGCGTGTCGGGCAACCGGTCGTCGGCCGCCTCGCTGGTCTCGCCCTCGCGCGTCAGCAAGACGCTCGCGCCGGCATCTACCAGCAACCGCCGCAGCAGCTTCGCGACCCGCAGGTTCATCTCGGCCTCGCGCACGCCGGTCGGCCCGCGCTTGTAGCCGGCGACGTCGGCCTTGCCGCCGTGACCGGGATCGAGGACCACGAGCATGCCCGCGAGATGCTTCTCGGCAGGATGCCGCGGCAGCGACAGCGGCCGGCCGTGGTCTTCCCAAGCGTCGCGGGCGTCGAGCAGTGCCAACGCGGCATCCAGTTCGGCAGGGGTCCAGCCCGCGGTGGTCACATCGGCCAGGTGGGCTGCCGGCGAGGCCGGCGCACTCGTCCCTGGTGGCGCCTCCGGTTCGGCTACGGCTGCCGCCGGGGGCGCCGTCCGCTCCGGGGCGGCGCAGCCGAGGAACGAGAAGGTGACGGTGAGGAACGCGATGCTGCGAAGGGTTCGAATCGGAGCCACGGGCGAAACCTTAGTTCATCAGCCCCCGCCGCGACGCAACGCGACACACGCGACGAACAGTGCGAGTCGTCCGGAGCCACGCGGTCGAGCAGCCCGGCGCTCCGAATCGACCCGCCCCGACCTCGATGGCGCGTGTCGGCACGGCTATCCTCGCCGGTTTCCAGCCGAACACGATCCACCCCCCTATGACCTCCATCGAGAGCTACGTCCGCGGCAACTGGCACCCGGCCCAGGGCGACACCCGCCCCCTCCACGACCCGACCACCGAGGAGGCGATCGGCGAGGTCGGCACCGGCGGCATCGACTTCGCCGCGGTGGTCGCCCACGGCCGCGAAGTCGGCGGACCCGCGATGCGCTCGGTGGGCTTCGCCGAGCGCGGCCGCTGGTTGAAGGCTCTGAGTCAGGCGATCCACGAGCGTCGTGAAGAACTGATCGCGCTCTCGGCCCGCAACGGCGGCAGCACCCGCGGCGACGCCAAGTTCGACATCGACGGCGCCAGCGGCACCCTCGCCGCCTATGCCCGCCTCGGCCGCGACCTCGGCGACGAGAACTTCCTGCCCGACGGTCCGGGCGTGCAGCTCGGCCGCACCGCCCGCTACTGGGGTCAGCACGTCCGCGTGCCGCGGCCCGGCGTGGCGCTGCACGTCAACGCCTTCAACTTCCCGTGCTGGGGCATGGCCGAGAAGCTGGCCCAGTCGGTGCTCGCCGGCGTGCCCGCGATCAGCAAGCCCGGCACCCCGACCGCGATGGTCGCCTGGGAATGCGCGCGCGCGATCGTCGATGCCGGCGTGCTGCCCGAAGGCGCCTTCCAGTTCATCGCCGGCTCCACCGGTGACCTGCTGGACCATCTGGGCCCGATGGATTGCATGAGCTTCACCGGCTCGGCCGCCACCGGCGCGAAGCTGAAGGGCCACGCCGGCCTGGTGAAGACCAATTGCCGCGTGACCCTCGAGGCCGACTCGCTCAACGCAGCGATCGTCGCACCCGACGTCGACTCCGACGCCGACATCTGGGGCACCTTGCTCGGCAACCTCGTCACCGACATGACCCAGAAGGCCGGCCAGAAGTGCACCGCCGTGCGGCGCATCCTGGTGCCGGAGTCATTGGTCGAAGAGCTGGTCGAGGAACTCGTCGCGCGCCTGGAAGCCACGGTGATGGGCGACCCGAACGACGAGAACACCCGCCTCGGCCCGGTCGCCAGCACCGACCAACTGAAGGACGTGCTCGACGGCATCCAGGCCCTCGCCAAGATCGGCAAGCTCGCTACCGGCACCACCGAACGCGCCAGGGACAAGGGCTGCTTCGTCGCGCCGACCCTGGTGGTCGCCAACGACATCGACGCCCGCATCATCCACGACCGCGAGGTCTTCGGCCCCTGCGCCACCATCCTGCCCTACTCCGGCGACGCCGCCGACGCGGTGCGCATTGCCAATAGGGGCGGCGGCGGCCTGGTCGCCAGCGTCTACAGCAACGACAAGAGCTGGACCGAGCAATGCGTCCTCGGCATCGCACCCTGGCACGGCCGCATATGGATCGGCTCCGACAAGGTCGCCGACCAGGCCTTCCATCCCGGCATGGTGCTGCCGCAGACGATCCATGGTGGCCCGGGGCGCGCGGGCGGTGGCGAGGAACTCGGAGGGGTGTTCGGGCTGGATCTCTACACGCAGCGGGTGGCGCTGCAGGGCGATCAGGGACTGGTGGGGCGGCGGTTCGGGGCGAAGGCGGCGGAGGACTGAAGGCGAGCTTCCTGTTCGCCGCCGGCGTGGCGGCCTGGACCCGCCTCGCGATGAGCTGAATCCGGGGCTTCCTGCCCGACCCACTGAGCGGATCTCCGGAGCCGGCCGAGGATCGGCACGCGCCGCGAGTTCTCGACGCGACCCCGCCGCACAATGTGGTCTCACACGGTTCCCCACCGTGGCCACGAGACCTGGACGCGCACCATGGATCGAAGAGCTTGGATTGCTGTATGCGTCGGCCTGCTGATCGGCGCCGTCCTGCTCGCCATGTGGCTCGCCGATTCTTCACCGCCCGCGCAGGAAGGGAGCGCAACACCAACCTCTCCATCGACCACCGCGCCGGACTCGCAGACGACATCGCCCCGAGCGCCCGACCCGGTGCGACGCGCAGTCCGCGAGACCTTGCTCGTCCGTGACGCCACCGGCGCCGGCATCCCGCATGCCCGCGCGGTCCGGCACCGAGCCGCGGAACTCTACATCCTGCCCGACGACATCGTGGAGCAGCGCGAGGCCGATGAGCAGGGCCGCATCTCGCTGCAAGGCTGGGACGCCGACTCCGAGTCCGACCTCTGCGTTACGGTCTATGCGGAGGGCTTCGTGCCGGCTCGACCGGACAGGGACAGCAGGGAACTGGAGCTGGCGCCGCGCTGCGAGCACACGCTGCGGATCCGCGACCTGAAGGGCGGACCGGTCGCCAACCTCGCCCTGTTCGCCTCGGAGGCGAGCCCGCCCACGGACACGTCGTTCCTCGCAGACGCCCTACCGGCCGCCACCCCGCACGCCGTCCACGTCGCCCGCGCCGACCGCCTGGGCCTGCTCCGCTTCCCCTACCTGCCTGCAGGCAGCTGGATCCTCGGCCTCGTCGATCCCGGCTACGTGCGGCTCGGATCGAGCGAGGCGCCGGTCTTCGAGACGAGCGGTGCCGCGCCGTAGGCCGAACCCACCGAGATCGTCGTGGCCCCCTTTCTGGCCGCGGCGGTCGACCTGCCGCCGGGCGCCGAGGTCCAGTGGACGTTGGTCGGCATGACGGAGGTCGCCTCCCCATGGACCGAGCGGTTCGAGCCGCAGCTCGCCAGCCGCTTCACACAGCTCCGCGGTCAGTTCGACGATGCCAGAATCCTCGCCGTCCTCGGCTGGTCCTCGAACCTCCGCAATGGACTGGTGGCAGACGTCGAGTTTCGCGGCAAGGGGCGCCCGCCGGTGCGGCAACCGATCGCGTTCGATCCGGCGTACGAGCTGGACGACGTCACGCACGTCGAGCTTCCCGCTGCCGAAGCGGACGCGACGGAAGGCGAGGTGCGGTTCGTGATCCGGGGTCCGGACGGCAATGAAGTGGACGGGGTGCAGCTCATGCTTCGGCCCGTCGACCGACAGCCGCAGCGCCTCGAACGGATCACGAGTAGCGGAGAGTCGATCACGCTCGCCGAAGGCGAGTACAGCCTGCGCCCACTGCCACCCCAGTCGTTCCTTCCCCACGAGTTCCCCGAGCACCTCGTCGTGCGCCGCGGCACGAAGTCCGAGTGGGTGCACGAACTCGAGCGGCCGGTCACCGAGGTCGAGATCAAGGTCCTGCTCCCCGATGGCCAATCCCCGACCTACGCGATGGTGTGGATCCGCTACGGGGAGTTCGCGACGGTGGTTCGCAGTTCGCGACCCGAGCGCATCAACCACTTCGTCGAACCGGGCGAGATCGAAATCGAGGCCAAGGTCGGCGGGTACGAGAACGTGAAGCGGACCGTGCGCGTCGCCGCCGGCGAGGAGCAGCCGGTGATCGAGATCCGGATGCAGTGAGCCGTCTGCTCACACCGCTCAGAACGTGATCGAACTCCGCAGCGTGACGACCCAGGCATCGTCCGCGCCGACCCCGCCCGGGTTGCGGATCCATTGCAGGTCGGGCTTCAGGTGCAGGAACGGCGTGATCTCGAAGCTGTAGAACAGCTCCGCCGCGATCTCGCTGCCGCCGCGGAGTCCGGCGCCGGGCGCCTCGCTGAGCCCGGCATAGCTGATCCCGACTCCCGCGGCGTCACGCGGCCGCCCCGACAGCGGGCCCACGAACGACAGCCCCGCACCGACGTGATGCTCGATCGGGCTGAGCTGCGGGTCGGCCCAGCCATACTGCACGAACACGCCGAGGTCGCGGTCGTCGTCGTCCCGGTCGGAGCCGAGGAAGAGCTGGTCGAACACCACGTAGAAGCCGGCAGTACCGTCCTCGTCGCCGCCGTCGAAGCGCGCGAAGTCGCCGGTGCGCCGCCACCCACCGATCCCCAGCCGACCCTGGCGATTGCCGGCATCCCGTCGCCAGCCGATCCCGGCCTCGCCGATCAGGAACAGGTCCGATGGATCACCGAACAGCGTGCTCGGCCCGCGCGGACCGGTCGGTCGGCCGGCCTGGGTCGCACCATCGAAGACCCCCGCGCCGAGATAGGTCCCACCGCCAGGTCGCGCGTAAGCCAGCCCGCCAAAGGCGCTGTCGGGATACGACGGCATGCCGAGGACCGTCGGGCTGAAGCCGAACGACGAGTGGATGAAGCGGAAGCCCTGCTCCACGAACGCGAAGTCGGAGTTCGCGTCGATCTTGCCGAGCTTCACGCGCAGCCGGTCCTCGAGCAGCGATTGCTCGTACCAGAGCTGCGCCAACTGGGTGCGGTCCTCGCTGTCGATGTTCGAGTAGACCTGCAGGTCGCCGGTGTCGAGCGAGCCATCGCGCCCGCGCTGCAGCAGGAAGTCGACGAACAGCTCCCCGCCGTCGAGGCCGAGGGCCCGCTCGGTGTCGACCGTCAGCGTCAGGTCGAGGAGACCGCGCACAGCGCCCGAGTCGGGGTTCCTGCCGCCAGCCGCCAGCCACGAAGCGTCGCTGATCATCGAGGCCTCGGCGAGCAGACCATGCTCCTCGAGCATGGAACGCAGCCCGCCCCAGTCGCCGGTCGCGTGCCGCCAGGAGAACGGCGGGAGGTCGTCCTCGGTGGTGCCCTCCGGCGGAGCCGGAGCCGGCTCGCGACCCCGCAGGGCGCGACCCTGTGGTGCCGACGCCTCGTCGTCCTGCCGCCCGGCAGGCCGTTCCTGCGCGACGAGCGCCCCCGAACCGCAGAGCATTGCAAGGAGGCCCGGACCGAGGTGACGACCACGCCGTGGCATCCTTCAACCCCCGGGGAGACGCTTCAGCCGTCCCGGAACGAGTCCACCAACAGGACGATGAATGCCGTGACCGCGAACGCCGCATGTGCGCCGATCAGCGGGATGGGGACCTTCTTCTTCATCAGACGCAGCGCGAAGAAGGTGAATGCACCCAAGGCCGTCACGAGCAGGCAGCCGAACGCGACCATCGGCATCGTGCGCACCGCTTCGTCGCGCTTCAGGTCGATGAATGTCGCGGTCAGTGCGCCCAACCCCAGCGCTCCGTGCACCAGCACGAAGGGCCAGGGCGGCACACGGCCTCGCACATGCATGGTCGCCAACACCGCACCTCCGGACATCGCGAGGAACAGCAGCACCAAGGCCACCATCCGCGCGGCGTCCGGCTCGGGCACGTCGGGTGTGGGGATGAGCTGCTGCGCGAGGAAGAGCATGCTGCACCGGCTCGCAATGCATGTGCCCGTACCTCGGGACCATCACAGCGAGCCGCGTTCCAGGACGAGCGCCGGAAGAACTTCCCGTGTGAGCACCGGCCTCGCGCGCAGGATCTGCAATGCTCCCGCGGATACCGGTTCGAGTTCCCGGAACGGGTTCGACCTGCTCTCCTTCCAACCGCGAAGCGATGTGGACTCGACCTTCGCGTTGCTGCTTGTCGACCTGAGCACCCGATCGCTGCCGATCCCGTCGCGCAATCGTTTCCCGCTCTCCTGTTTCCTCCTCTCCCACTCGCGCCCTGCCGCGGTGCACTGCCGCGGTGCACTGCCGCGGTGCACTGCAGTTCGCGGCCGCCGACCTGTCCTCCGACACACCGGTCTGGCGATTCAGCAAGCGGGTGACCTCCTCGCTCTGACCGAACGAGCGCGAGGCATACACATGCCTTCGGGCGAGGGGCTGGCCGCGGTCGATGCGTCTGATGTCGTTCCGCCGGTATCTCACCCACGCAGATGCGCGACACCATCCGGCCCAAGACATCCGCACAGATGAGGCTCGACCGACGCCGTTGGAGTCCGATCGTGCGCGACGGCCGTAGGTACGCCACGAGCGATCACCTCGGAGCCAGGAGTTCCTGCCGGGATCGACGGCACACCGCGCCTTCTTCCCGAACGCGGGCTCCGCCGGACCGATGCCGGGAACGCGGCTTGCCAACCGCGGCCTCCCGAGCGCCGCGCGTCCGCCGATCCGCACGCCCCCATCAGACTCGCGCGGCGCGCACCGGCCTTGCTCCGCAACCATCCCATGAACAGCTACTCGCACTTCTGGTTCTTCGCCCTCGTGGCCGCCACCGGACACGCCTCCGCGCAGACGATTCTCTACGAGGTTCCGTTCCCGTCCGCCGCAGCCGCGACGTCGCTCGAGACGCTCGGCGACCTCGACGGCGACGGCATCGACGACTTCCTCGCCGGCGCCTCGGGCGCTGCCGGCAGTCGGGGGCAGGTCCTGGTGTTCTCCGGCGCCGACGGCCGGGTGCTCCACACGCTGCTCGGCGACGCCTCCGGCGATCTGCTCGGCCGCGAGATCGCGACGCCCGGCGACCTCGATGGCGACGGCCGCGAGGACTTCGTGGCGACCGCTCCCACCGGCCAAGGGAGGTCGGGCTACGTGCGCGCCTGGTCGGGCGCCGACGGCAGCGAGCTGTTCACCACCGCATTCGATCCACAGGCCGAGCTGCAGCCATGGATCGTCGCAGCGGTCGGCGACCTCACCGGTGATGGCGTACAGGAACTCGCGGTCTCGCTCGCCCGCCTGCACAATCGCGAGGGCGACACGCTGGTGGCCGTGCTCGACGGCACGACCGGCGCCGAGATCGACCGCGTCACCCGGTCGGTCCGTGAGTCGTTCTACGGCGCGCAGATCGCGAGGATGTCGGACCTCGACGGGGACGGCGCGCCCGAGTTCGCGGTAGCCGCGCCGAGCCACGACTCGGGCTCTGGCTCCTACGGCGCGGTCTTCGTTCATTCCGGCGCCGACCGCTCGCTGCTCTACACGATCACCGGCAGCGCCGATCATCGCACGGGCGGAGCGATGACGTCGGTGGCCGACCGGGACGGGGACGGGCTGGACGAACTCGCGATCGTCGAGACCCGACGCATCGCCGGCGCGACCTACGGCGACGTGGTGATCCGCTCCGGCCGCGATGGTTCGATTCTCGCCACCATGTCCGGCGACCCGGACCGCTTCTGGGCGACGACCGCTCGGCTCGACGCGCTCGGCGATCTCGACGGCGACGACACCGCCGACCTGCTCGTCAGTGGCTACTGGAAGATCGGCGAGACCACCCAGTACGCGCTCGGGATCTATTCGGGCCGCTCCGAACAGTTGCTGTACGTGCAGCGCGACGTCGGCCAGTCCGGCTTCGAAGCCGCCTCGGGAGCCGACCTCGACCTCGACGGCGACGACGAGCTCCTGGTGCTGAACCGGACCTCAGCCGGCTACACGCTCCGCGCCCTGGCCGGGGCGCCGGCGTTCCTCGACGTCGCAACCGGGCAGGCGCGCGTCTTCGAGCGGCTGGAGGTCGCGGTGCGTGGTCGACCGAGCACGTTCGCGGCGCTCTGGCTGACGGAGATCGACGGCCGACCGATCACCCCGGTGCTCGTCGTCGATCCCGGCTATCTGCAGGGCGAGATGGGTTTCAGCGGTTGCCTCCCGGCGGGATTCCGCGCGCGTCTCGGCTTCGAGTCGATCGGCTTCGAACCCGGCGCCGGCCTGTTCCGTAGCCCGATCTCGAGGATCGACTGCGGCATGTAGCCGGACCGCCGCGAGTGCGAAGGTTCCCCGCCGGACAAGAACCGTCCATTCGTCCGGCGAGCACGAACGCTGCGTATCCATTGCAGCGAGTTCGACGGATCCACTGATCCACGTCCGGGGTGTCCCGTTGCGGGGCCGGCCTGCCCAGCCCCCACCTACACAGCAACGGCCCCCACCATGAAGTCGCCCCTTTCCCTCGCCCTCGCCACTCTCACCGCGGCCCTCGCCTTCGCCGCACCCACCACCGCCCAGGGCTGGCTGCAACGCAATCCCGCCAACTCCCCCATCGGCCGCCTGAGCTACAGCATCATGGCGTACGACGCCAACCGCGGCCGCACGGTGCTGTTCGGGGGCTTCTCCGTCGCCCCCGGAACCGGCACCGATCTCGGCGACACCTGGGAGTGGGACGGCACCAACTGGCAGCAGATGAACCCGGTCCACTCGCCGTCGGCACGCCGGTTCACCGCGCTGGCATTCGACGCCAACCGCAACCGCGTGGTCCTCTTCGGCGGCAAGGACTTCACCGGCGTCGACCAGAACGATACCTGGGAGTGGGACGGCAACGACTGGACCCAGATCTTCCCGAACAACTCGCCGGCGCCGCGCTGGATCCACACGATGACCTACGATTGGGCCCGGCAGCGCACGGTGCTGTTCGGGGGTCGCGGCGGCGCGGCAGACACCTGGGAATGGGACGGGGTCGACTGGGTCCAGCGGTTCCCCGCGAACAACCCGCCGCACATCGAGTCGCACGCGATGGCGTACGACATCAACCGCCAGGTGGTGGTGATGTATGGCGGTGACCTCGGCGGCCGCTCCTACATCGACGAGACCTGGGAGTGGGACGGCACCAACTGGGTGCAGCGCCTGCCGGCCCACGATCCCGGCCAGCGCCGGGCGATGTCGATGGCCTACAGCCTGGCGCGCGGCACCGTGATGATGTTCGCCGGCGAAGACCCGAGCTTTGCCAGCCTCACCGACACCTGGGAGTGGGACGGCACCGACTGGCGCCTGCTGCACGAGGTCTCCGGCCCGGAAGCCCGCCGCTATCACGGCGTGGTGTACGACCTCCTGCGCGATCGCCTGGTCACCTTCGGCGGCAACAGCAGCAACAACACGCACCTCGCCGACACCTGGGAATGGGCGCCCGACGCCGCCACCACGCGTCCCTACGGCACCGGTTGCGGCGCGAGTCCACTGACGTTGGCGGCGCTCGGACGCCCGGCACTCGGCGCGACCTTCCAGCTCGAGACCACGAACATCGACCCGGCAACGGCTGCGTTCGGCCTGGTGTTCAGCGTGACCGAGCACGACCCGGGCATCGACCTGACGCCGTTCGGCTTCACCGGCTGCCAGCAGTACACCGGCTCCGACATCGGCGTGCTGATCCCGGTCTCGGGCAGCATGGCCACCTTCCCCGTGTCGGTGCCGAACGACACCAACCTGGTCGGCCTGCACCTCTACACCCAGTCACTGACCGCGACACCGGGCGCCAATCCGGGCGGCGTGTTGACCTCGAACGCCGTCGACCTCGGCGTGAACGTTCGCTGACGGAGGCACCGCGTACGCCGCCCGATGGGATCTGCCCGATCGGCGGCACCCGGTCCACCAGTGGCGACGAGCCTCGATCCCGCCCGACGAATCGGCTGCGAACCGGGCAGATTGTGCATCCCACCCGGCAAGCCGAGATCCGGACCACCACCCGTCGCGCGGCCGGTCGGCTCCTGATGGTCGGCGCGGCCTCCTGACGCAGGCGAATGGGTGCGATTCGCTTCGCTCGCCGCACTTCGAGCGATTCGGCCGCGCCGAGGATCCGCCTGGAATGCACCACTCCCGGGAATCGGCGCCTGGCGCACCTGTTCTCGGGAGGCCTCGATCAGAGTTCGTAGGTGCCCACGAACTCCGCCTCGCCGACGACCTTGCCGCGCATCGCTTCGACGACGTCCCGCTTCTCCGCGCCCGCCGCGAGATCCAGCGGTCGGTCCAGCGCATAGAGGTGGAAGTGGTAGTGGTGTACCCCATGACCTGACGGTGGCTTGGGTCCGCCATATCCCGTCTCGTCGAAGTCGTTGCGTCCCGCGATGCCGTTGGAGGTCCCCTCGTCGAGCCCGTCGGAATCCGCGGGGATCCCATAGAGCAGCCAGTGCACGAACGGCTCGTCACCGGGTGCGTCCGGATCCTCGCAGACCAGGGCCAGCTCGACCGCCTCCTCGGGAACTTCCTGCCAGCGAAGTGGGGGCGACACGTCCCCTCCATCGCGGACGTGCCGCCGGGGAATCCGTGCGTTCGCGTCCATTGCCGAACTCGTCAACTGCATCGTTCTCGTCGCTCCTCTGCTTGCTGGGATACTCCACGACCCCGCGGGAGGGTCGAGGCGTCAGAACCTCGCGCTCCGCCGCCGCGCGAGGGAACAACAAGGGACGTACCCGGCGTACCTGATCTCCTGCGCAGTAGCCCCCGCGCAGTGGCCCGCTACTCCGTCGCGCGCCCCTCCTGCAAGAGCCGCATCGGAGCGCGGCGGGCCACCAACACCGCCGGCGCGAGGCTGGCCCCCAGACAGACCGCGAAGCACACTGCCAGGCCGAGACCCAGGTCAGCCCACGGCACGACGAACGGTGCGGTGACGTCCATCGAGCGGCAGCCCGCGACGATCCCGGTCCACGACGCGCCGAGCCCGAACAGGAGACTCACCACCGCCGCCAACAGCCCGATCAGCAGGCCCTCGGCCAGGATGAGCCGGACGATCTGACCGCGGGTCTGGCCGATGCTGCGCAGGATGCCGATCTCCCAGCTCCGCGCGCGGACCGCGGCGAGCAGGGTGTGGATCACCGCGGCCCCCGCGAGCAGCAGCGCCCACAGCGGATAGGTGCTGAGGTTGTCGATGACCCGCGTCACCTTCGCGCTCAGGCCACTGCCGACCGTGCGGGCATTGACGATCCGCAGATAGGCCTGCCCGTCGGCGTCGGCGGCCGCGACGTGGTCCGAGGAGCCATCGAGCATCCGCTGCGTCGGCTTCTCGAGCGCGCCCGGCTCGACCCCCTCCGCGAGCCGATACCAGAAGGTGCGGTAGGCCGCGGACGGATAGGCGACCCGTGCGGTCTCGGGGGTCACGAAGATCATCCCGCCGACCCGGCCCGTGTTCCGACGCATCCCGATGTAGCGCATGAACAGGTGCCACCCGTCCATGCGGACCACGCCGGCGATGGTGTAGGTCAGCTTCCGATGCCGCGCGTCGCCGCTGTCCAGGACCATCGGCATGCCAAGGTCGTAGCGGTCGGGAAAGCGCCGGTACAGGTTGTCGGAGATCAGGCAGCCGGTGCCGTCCGCCAACCGCGGAGCTGCCTCCGCCATGCTCCCGCGCACGAACTCCGATCGGATCATCCCGGACTCGGCGCCGAGCAATGCCGGGAGGTCGCAGCCGAAGTACATCACGTCTCGGCTGAAGAAGTCGACGTGGTCGATCACCGTGTCCGGCGGCAGATTGTCGAGCAGCGGGTTCTCCAACAGGATCGGCACGGCGGCCTCCACGCCGGGTAACGCGGCGAGGTCCGCCAGCCGGTCGTCGGGAACGCCGTCGGGAAGCACATGCACCACCGCGTCGGGGATCCGGTCGGTCAGCAGGAACGGCACCGCCATCGATCGACCCCAGACCTGGATCACCACGTAGAGTCCGAGCCCGACCAGCAGCGCCGCGACGCATCCCGCCGTGCGCCACAGGTTGATGCTCAATTGGCGGCCCAGCAGCCGTGGATTGAGGCCGAGGAGCAATCCGGCAACGGCCGCGAACCCGGGCTCGCAGAGGCGCAGCAACCACGGCAGCAGACAGATCGATCCCACCAGCGCCGTGACGAACGACAGCGGCACCAGCACCGTCGAGCGGAACGGGTCCGGCACCCAGGTGGTGGTGGCCGCCCAGGGATTGAACGCGATCAGCACCAGGCCCAACGGCACGAGCCAGCGCGGCGCGGTGTCGGGCACCAGCAGCGACGCGGCGGCCATCCCCTCCAACGGACGACGGCGCACCGCGTGGAACGCGGGTACGGCGACCGCCAGCGCCACCGCACCGAACGCGGTCCACGCCCCCACCTCCAGCAACGGTCCCAGTGGGAACGCCAGCCGCACCGTCACTCCACCGTGGAACGACCAGCTCGTATCCTCTTGGAGGACCGCCACCCCCACGCCCACGCCGAGCAGCCAGCCCAGCGTCGCGACCACCGCGCCCTCCGAGACGAGGAGACCGAGCACCTGTGCCCGGGTCAGCCCGATCGCCCGCAGCATCGCCAACTGCCGGATGCGCTCCTGCACCCCCATGCTGAAGGTGTTGAAGATGATGAAGAGACCGGCGATCAGCGCCAGCTTCGTCGACGCATTGCGCATCAGCGGCAGGTACCACGCGCCGCTGGAATGAGGCGCGCCGAACTCCGCACTGACGTTGCTCGGCGCCATCAATGCCTCGAAGGTCTCGACCTGCGTCGGCGGATCGAGCGCGGCCACGAAGCGCTCGCAGCGCGCCACGAAGGCGTCACGGGTGGCAGCATCGTGCAGCCCGACCGCCACCCGATTCGCCGTCGCCGAGAGCCCCATGATCCGCTCGTACAGCGCCGTCGACGCATACACGCCGGTCAGCCCCTTCACGTCGGCCGGCGCATCGACGAGGCCGCCCACGCGGAGGGTGTGCCAACCCGCCACCGTCGCGATCTCGAACCGGTCGCCCAGCTCGACGCGCAGTCTCCTGGCCACGTTCGCGTCGAGCGCCACGCTCGGATCGTCAACCGCCTGGCCCAGGTCCGGCCACGAGCCCTCGACCATCGGCCGTGGCGGGGTCGGACTGCGCGTGCCGTACAGCGCGGTCGCCACGTGCCCCACCGCCACGGCCCCCGACGACCCGAAGTCGGTGCTGGAGCTGCGACTCTTCGCCAGCTCCACCATCGCCAGCGCCGCGGGGAACGTCACCCGCACCTCCGGCTGCTCCGCGAGCCAGGGCAAGATCTCTGGCGCCAGCGCAGGCAGGGGCGGGTTGGCGCTCGCGCGGTTGCGGTCGTTGTCGACGTCGTCCTCGGTGCCGGCACTGAGCAGCACCTCGTAGCCGCCCCGCATGCGCGCGGCGCTGCTCTCGTCCTCACTCACCGCGGCGGTCTGCCCACCCACGACCACCACGACCATCGCCACCGCGAGGGTGACCGCCCCCACCGTGACCACCGCGCGGATCGGATGCCGGCGCCAGTGCGCCCAGAGCAGCTTGGCGAGCAGCCTCATGCTTGGGTCCCCGCGGCGGCCGGGACGTCGACCAGTTCGTGGAAGCGGGCGCCCAGTGCTGCGGCAGTGCTGAAGTCCCGCCGGTCCAGGGTCGCCGTGAGGTGACCGTCCCGCAGCAGCAGCACGCGGTCCGACCACATCGCCACGACCGGATCGTGGGTGACCAGCACCACGGTGCACCGCTGCGCCGCCGCCAACTCCCGAAGCCGCGAACAGAACCGCTCCCGATTGCCGGAGTCGAGGTTGCCGGTGGGCTCGTCGGCCAGCAGCACCGAGGGGTCGTTGATGAGTGCCCGCGCGATCGCGACGCGCTGCTGCTCCCCGCCACTGAGCTGGTCGGGCCGGTGCTTCCGACGCGCGCCGAGTCCGAGCGCCTCGAGCAGCTCCGCGCACTTCACGGGATCGCTCCGACCGGCACGCTCCATCAGGAGCGGTAGCTGCACGTTGTCCTCTACCGTCAGCGTCGGCACGAGGTTGTAGGCCTGGAAGACGAGACCCATGTGCCGCCTGCGGAACAGGGTCAACGAACGGTCGTCGAGCGTGTGGAGGTCCTGTCCACCGAGCGTCACCGAGCCGCTGGTTGGCGTGATCAGCCCGGCGAGCAGATGCAGCAGCGTGCTCTTGCCGGAACCGCTGGCTCCCATCACGGCGACGAACTCACCGCGGGATGCGGTGAATCCGACGTCGACCAGTGCCGGAACCGCGACCGTGCCCTGATGAAAGATCTTGCCGAGCCGCTCGACCACCAGGTGGCGGTCGAGGTCGGACGACGCATTGGCGTGCTGGTTACCCACACCATTTCCTGTAGCGGGTGCCGGGCATCATGGAAGGCCGCCGAACGACGGAATGCGGCTAATCCACGCAGCTCTTCTCGAGCCCCTGATCATTCTCGATTTCGGGTGAACGGCCTCCGAGAAGCATCGTTGGCGTGCGCCCCGCATACCGATCCTCCGGGCCGCGGCAGCCCATTGCGCGCATCGGCACGTGCCAAGTTCCCTCGCGACGACGCCCCAGCGAGTGATCCGATCGAAGTCGGTCGCGCTGACCGTGTGGTCTGGATCGACTCTTCCCGAGAATCAGCGCTGAGCGCGCATACACGAGAGGAGCAGATAGCCCGACAACGCCAGACATGCCGTGAGCGCGCTGACCATCGGTACCGCGACGACCAGTTTGACCACGAAGCCGAGGACGTGGTGGAAGGTGATCGGTTCGGCCTGGTGCAGGGTCCGCATGACCCAGAGCGTGCAGCCCACCGCGCCGACGAGCGCGCCGCGGCCCCAGACCTTCATCCACATCGGCATCGGGCGAGGCCGGGGATGGAAGGTCCCAACGATCCGGGTGGGAACGGGCATGGGGCCGCGCGGCTCCCGCCACCACGCACGAGGGGTGAAGGAGCCGGCCGCTCCGGTGTCTCGTTCGTCGATCGCCACGCGGGAATCGTGTGCGGACGGGTCCGATGCCGGAACCCCCGGGGCCCCGATCCGATCCACCGACCGAGCGGTCAGTTCCCGAACGTGCCGCACGTGGTCGCGGTCGTCTCGAGCCCACCGGGACCGGCGAACGCGCCCATCATCGCGAAGCGGAGGCCGCGCAGCGCCGGGTCGTTGGGGAGCGGCAACGCGATTCGAGCGTCGCACCGACCGGGCCCGACCAGGGTTCCTTGCCGACCTGGTCGTCGGCGGCGGGGAACAGGATCCGGCCGTCGTGGAGTCCCATCAGGTCCACCTCCCGCCAGCCACGCCCGTCGATCTCGGCGGAGAAGAACACCAGGTCGCCGACCCGCGCCGGCGATCTCGGCCCCGACCCGGTGGAACTCGTGGAGAAGTCCGCGAGGCGGCTCGTGCCGGCCGGACAACCGTCGGTGATCCAGGGCTCCTGACCCTGTCCGGCCACGTTCGCCGAGAACCAGACTCCGCCGCGGAACGCCAGGAATCCTGCCGGGGACGAACCCTGGAAGCCCGGCTCGATGTCGGCGACGAGGGTGGGCGGCGCGTTCGGGCCCGCGACCGAGAAGAGTTCGGGGCCGACGTCCCGTCGGTCTTCCAGAGTTCGAAGTCGTGCAACTCTTCGGTGGTCGCGGAAAGCAGCAGCTCCGTCGCCGAGAGCACACCGACAGGTTCGCTACCGGAGGAAGCCGGACCGGGGTGGAGATCGAGGACACGGGTCCCGGCCGGCGTGCCATCGGTGACCAGCACTTCTCGCCCCCAACTGGAACTCGACGTCGGGCTCGCCGCCAATGCACCGCTCGACACCCATCGGGTCATGGTCGCCGGGATGCACGCCTCCGCCCCTGGCTCCACGTCCGCCAACATCCGGGTGCGGCCCGGAGTGCCGTCGGGCCAGGTCGCGACCGGTCGCCTGGTTCGTGGCGAAGAAGTGCAGGGCGCCATTCAACCGGAACGCATCGGCTGGGTTGGACCCGTAGTCCAGACCGGGTCGCTGGTTGATGTCGCGGATCAGGGAAGCCGACTGGGCGGGAAGACCCGCGGCAAGGAACGCGAGCTGGACGAGGTCTGGAGTTCTGGTGGGAAGGTGTGGGACCCAGGTGCAGGAGCGGCCCGCCAGGATACGCCCAATCTCCGATGGTGTAGGGAACATGCGATCATGAACAGGCGACGAGCCGCATGGACCGACCCTTCCCGCGACCGCCTCCATGAGCATTCCCCGAAACCCGCTGTAACACCCGCCGGCCGTTCCGGGTGTCGAGGCAGAACGACCTTCGAAAGGAATCTGCCATGCACATCCATAGCCTCCGGAGGACCGCCCTTTCGGCGCTCCTCGCCGTCACCTGCAGCACCGCGCTCAGCGCCCAGACCGCCTACCACGACCAGAGCCTCGGCTACCACCTCGGTCGATCCATCGCGCTGCGCTCGGCCGGCTACAAGCCGGTGTCCCTCGACGTCGCCGGCGACCACGCCGACCAGCACTGGACCGCGGTCTGGCTGCCGGCACCCGGCGTCGACTGGACCGGCAACTTCGGCATGACCTTCACCGAGTTCAGCCAGTGGCGCGGCAACCTGCGGACCCAGGGCTACCGCGACGACCTGATCACCACCGCCGGCTCCGGATCGTCGGTGGTGTACGGCGCGGTCATGGTCCGCGACGGTCTGCAGTCGAGGGCCTCGATCGACGCGCCCGGGGTGACCTTCGACAACTCGGTCGGCATCTGGCACAGGGAAGGTTGGCTGCCGAACTCGATCAGCGTGCACGGCACCGCCGCCGACCCGCGCTACACGATCGTGCTGGTCGAGAACCCCGGCAAGATCCGCTGGGGCTACTCCAGGGACAAGACCGCGAGCGAGTACCAGCAGGTCTTCAACGCGTTCGTCACCGGCTGCAGGGCGCGACCCGCGTTCGTCACCGCCGGCGCGTTCCAGCGCTACACCAGCATCTTCCGCGACGACCCGATCGGCAGCTGGACCGCACGCCACAACCTCACCAAGGCCGGCTACGAGTCGGAGGTCGCGTCCCTCGGCCAGCTCGGCTTCGAGCCGCTGCAGGTCACCTGTGCGGGCGTCGGCGCCGCGGCCCGCTACGCGGCGCTGTTCCGGGCCGGCTCGGCTCCGGCGCAGAACGTCTCGGCGACCGGCAACGTGGTCCCGGCGCTGGCCGCGATCGACGACCTGATGATGGGCACGGGGAACGACCCGGGCTTCCTGCGTGACCGCAACGCGCGCGCTGCCGGCATCGCGATCACCAAGAACGGCCGGCTGGTGTTCGCCCGCGGCTACACCTACGGCCCGTCCGGCACCGAGACCGTCTATCCGACCTCCGGCTTCCGGGTCGCCAGCCTCAGCAAGCCGGTCGCGGCGATGGCGCTCTACCACCGGATGCAGCGCGATCCGGGCATCACGCTCGATTCGAAGCTGGTCGACATGGGATCGTTCGGCACTCCCGCCGATCCGCGCACCAATGACATCCGCATCCACCACCTGCTGGACCACAGCTCGGGCTACAACCCGGACTGGTCGGCCAACACCACCGACAAGTGGGCGCGGGCGCGGTCCGAGCTGCAGGGCCGGATGCTCGACTCCGATCCGGGCGCGGTCGAGGTGTACTCCAACGGCGGCTACCAGATGCTGTCGATGGCGCTCGAAGGGCGCACCGGGCGGAGCTACTGGGACTATGTGTCGAACGAGCTGTTCGCGCCGCTCGGGATCCAGAACGCCCACATGATCACCAGCGCGCCGGTCGCCGGTGACCTGTTCTGCCAGGAGGCCCGTTGGGGTGGCTCGCGGCAGCTCGCGATCTCCAACAACTTCGCGCAGCCGGGCAGCCCGCTGACCAACGACGCCTACGCGGTGCACTGGCAGTCGATGGACGGCTCGGGTGGTCTGGTGATGTCGCCGATCGAATACGTGCGGCTGCTGTCGGGCGTGTTCGACGAGTCGATCACCACCGGGATCCTGAACGACAACACCCGGGGCCTGCTGCAGGCGCGGATCGAGGCCACGGGCCGCACCGGCGGCTTCGACTCCGCATCGGCCCGGAACGTCAACGGACGCATCGTCAACTCCTACGAGAAGGGTGGACTCTGGCGCAGCTCGCACACCTACGGCGTCTACCGGACCGACGGCATCGCGATCGCCGCGTTCTGCACCAGCCCGGGCGCACCGGACATCGACGCGATCCAGGCGATCGTCGACGCGGTCGAGACCGCCGGCACCTGGCCGACCAACGACCTGTTCCCGACCTACGGCTTCGCGGCGTTCCCGCGGCGCAGCCAGGGCATCTCGCAGGCCTACGGCATCGGCTGCGGCGGAGTGGTGCAGAGCACCCAGGGGCTGCCCGAGATCGGTAGCACGCAGACGTTCCTCGCCACCGGCGTCAGCGCCGGCCGTCCCGCGCAGATGTTCCTCGGCGTGTCGAGCACCCAGCACCTGGGCTTCCGCCTGCCGCTGGATCTCGGCCTGTTCGGTGCGTCCGGCTGCACGCTGCTCACCAGCCCGGTGGTCAGCGTCGGCGTGATCACCGACGCCTTCAACCGCGCCACCGTGCCGATCCGCTATCCGAACGACCTCGCGTTGGTCGGCACGCGCTTCTACACGCAGTTCGCGGTCGCCGTGCCGCGCGTGAACCCGCTCGGCACGCTGTTCTCGGGCGGCATGCGGACCACGCTGGGTCGCTGACCCGCCCGAAAGTCTGTCGTGGTTCGTGCCAGGCACCGATTACGACCGGGCGTGCCGCGACTCACGTCGGTGCAGAGCACGACGGTGCGTTGACCGCTGCAGCGGCGCTGCCGGACGAAGCATCGGATCACGTCGCCCAGTCGATGTCCGCGCCGGGACACGTGTAGCCGCACACGCGCAGCCGGTCGTCCGCCCGCACGAACGGCACCCGCACGGCGCCAAGCGCCTTGGCGAGATCCTCGAGATGCGGCGTGGTCAGCTCGATCCACTCGATCGCGGCAGCACCACCGAGCTGGTGGTGCAGGTCCGCGTCGAAGCGAGCCGCCGGCTCCGGCCCGCGCACGTCCTTGCGGCGAAGCCGCACCGGCAGGTCGATGACCGCGTCCCGCAGGCGGCGCCACCGCGTGTCGTTCATGACGGACACGAGCCCGTGTGCCCACCCGTGCGCGCGCAGTCGCTCGCCGTCCTGTTGTTGGTCCGGGGTGAGCGTCATGCGGATGCGGCGACGATGGCCGATCGGATGCAGCCGAGGTCTACCGGATCGGCCGCAACACGAGCGGCGGAAGGCCGTCGTCGAGATCGCGCCACTCAAGCTCCCGGATCCACGCGTGCACGGTTTCGTCGGCCGCTGGCTCGAGCCTCGCGTATCAATCGAACGACGTCGTCTCGACACCATCGTCGACGTCACCCGCGCAGTACCCGGCGCGAACGGTCACGCCGGCGCGCAGGAAGCATGAGCTGCGCTCTGGAGCCGGACCCCGGCAACCCGGCCCACACCGCGCCCCCCCACAACACCGCGCGCATCCACCCCGACGCCGGTCTGGTCGGACCGCGCATCCTCACCGGTGAACCGCCGCTCGACGTCTGGTTCGAGTGCGGCCGGGTGAAGCCCTGGACCCTCTCCGGACTGCACGTCGCGGCTCCACCCTTGGCGGGCGTCTGCGCCACCGATTTCGTCAGCGGCGCTTGCTGCCTGGTCGACGCCGCTCTCCTCCGCGACCGCCTGCGCTTCGACGAGGACTACTTCCACTACGTCGAAGACGTCGACCTCGGCGCCCAGGTCCGGGCCCGCGGCCGCCGTCCGTTGGTCGAACTGCGCGCCACCGTGATCCACGAGGATTGTGGTAGCCAGAAGGACGAAGACGCCACGATCCTCGGCATGCGCCGCCGCCAGCTCGAGTGGATCACCGCCGGCAAGGCCCGCTTCGCGAAGAAGTGGCTCAAGCCGTGGGAGCGGCTCGGGTTCTCGCTGCTGGCCTGGGTGGGCAAGCCGTTGGTGGCGGTGTTGCGGGGCGCAGGGGTGGGCTGGTTGCCGGGCTACTGGCGGGCTACTGGCGGGCTCTGGGCAGCCCGGATTGAGTGGATTGAACTCTCGGGCGGACAACTACGGATTCTCCGCCCTTCCGGGTTTCGGCGGTCACCATGCCCTCGTGACTGCGTCTGTGCGCCCGGGACCCGTCAGCCGTCGTGTGTGGCCTCGGGTTCGGGAAGCCACATGAGTGCAGACAAGATCCAATTCCTCGGCCAGGTGCGAATCCACGGAGCGTCGCGCCGGCGCGGGGCCGTCGACGTCGTGATCCGAGACCTCGACGCGCGCAGGGAGCTCGGTCGCGTGCCCGTGGACGGCGCGGGCCGCTTTCGTTGGGTGACTGCCGCGCGGGATCACCACGCGGACGACCGCCTCGAATTCGTCGCCGTCGACCGCTTCGGGGGGCGTGCGCTCGGCTCGCAGCGGACCAGCGCCGCGCCACGCTCCGGCTTCCTCGAACTCGCAATCGACCTCGATCCGGAAGCCGCCCAGCGGGGTTGGCTTGCCCATACGCCGACGCGGGAACGCGGTGGCGTCCGGAGGTTGCCTCGTGGCACCGTCTTCGGAATGCGTGGCCTGGACGTGCTGGCTGCGCCCCTGCGGCGTGCTCCGCGACGCGAAGGTCGTCCGCTGGTGCCGCGGAGCATCCAGACGGCCATCCTGGAGCTGAACCGCGCCGGAGAGATCGCGCTAGCGGTTGTCGAGGGTGACACCGGCAGGATGGCGGATTTCGGCCGAGCGGTCGGCGGGAGTGTCCGCGGCTCGGCCGGTGGCGCAGGGTTCGCCCGAGCGTCGGGTGCTGGGCTCCTCGGCGGCTTTGCCAGCCGCTTCTCCAAGAGTGGTCTGCTCTGCGCCGTCGAGTCCCAGGGGGCGTTGAGCATCGTGGCCGCCGGGCTGCTGGCAGACGCCCAGGAAGCCAGGTTGGGGAACCTGACCCAGCCGGGCATGCACACGCAGAGCGCCACGGCGTACCTCCACGAGCGCCTGGAGATTCTGGACGGATTCCACACGGAGTCGTTGAAGTTCCAGGTGGGACGGCAGAGCTACGACGAGTTCAGGAGCAGGGCGTATCCTGGTGGGTCGCGTGAGCCGGAGGAGGAGCTCGGGGATTGGCTCGTCGGCTACACGCCGTGGCCGGACGGTAGCGGCGGTGGCGGCCTCGGCGATCCCGATAACGGTCCTGGTCTCGGCCGGCCGGTTGGTGGTCGGATCCCCGACTCCGACCCGCCGGTCGCTCGCGACCTACGGTGTCTCGATTGGTTGGACTGCGCCGACCAGATGGAGTCGTTCGCGAACAGCTATGCGCCGCCGGTGGTCTGTCCGCACGAAGACACCATCGGCAGCATCACTCCCGTAGCGGTGTGCGAGGGCGACACCGATGTCGTGATCGAGGTCCGGCCCAAGCCGGGCCAGGAGTTCGAGATGATTGGCGGTGTCTGCACGGGATACCTCTACCGGGACCCGTCGCGTCATCGACAACTGGAGACTCTGTCGTTCGACGCAGAGCTGATCCGGCTGAAGCTCGACAAGGCCGACTACACCGGTTGGGTCGGCTTCCGAGGTGCGGGAGGTGCGTCCACGTCTGGCGTCGGGAGCCTGCGGAGTTGCCTACAGGGTGCGGGCATCCTCGGTGAGTTCCTCGAAGCGTTGGTCGGTTCGGGCCGCGGTGCGATTTCCTTCCAGCAGTTCCCCGAGAACACCCTGCGGATGGTCTCGCCACCCGAGGTGGTGTCTTTTGGCGCCAGCTGGGAACAAGGATCGAGCAGCTGGGCCGGGCAGAAGACGGAGCACCTGGAGGCGGAAGCGTGCACGCCCGTCGCGCTGGCATGGAACTTCACGCTGCACGCCGACGAACACCTCGTCTCATCCGAAGAATACATCAGCGTCGAGATCCGCGATGACAAGGATCAGCTGGTCGAGGCGGAGCTGCCGGCTCAGGGGACATTCGACGTCAACGAGAGTCGCGATCGGACCTACACGCTGACCGCGACTTCTCGGGTCGGCGACGAAGTCTGTGGGAAGGAGAAGGTCACGTTGAGCGTTGGCAGGTTCCACAAGGTGCATCTGCGGCTGCTCGGAGGAGCGCAGCTACAGATCGGTGAGCAGACCAACCTCGTCGTGCGGATCTCCTGCCCCGCGCCGATCCCCTCGTTCACCGTCGAGTTGTTCTCGGGAGATCCTACGCGGCTGCCGGTTCCCGAGAGTGTCGAGATCCCGGACGGCGAGACACAGGTCATCGTTCCTGTGCAGGCGCTTGGCAACGATTGCGCATCCGTGACCGTCACCGCCCAGGCCGTGGGCCACGAGTCCTGTTCGCTGGACGTCCTGGTCTACCGTGCACCCTCCATCGACTCGATCAGTCCCGAGGTCGTCCGGACCTGTACCGCCTTCGATCTGCAGCTAAACGGCAGTTGCTTCGACGGCGACCAGACCCTGATCTGGGCCGAGCGCGACGGCGAGCAGGTGGCCCTACCGGTGCAGGCTGGATCCCAGGCCGTGGTCTACTGCGGCGGAGAGGATCTTCCTTCGGGTGACTGGACGATCGTCGCCGAGAGTCGGGGGCTGCGAAGTGGTGGTACACCACTGACGGCCCTACCGTCGGTTCCGCAGGTCGATGCGTTCCAGGCCGAGTTGGTCGACCTCAACGGTCAGGGATTCGAACCCTGCGAGCCCAATGGCGTAATCGTGACCTGGAGCGTGCGTGATGCGAGCAAGATCGTCCTCCGCAAGGAGGGTGTCGTGTTCGACGAGGACGTGCTTGACGGGTGTGGGCCTGCGGAGGGGGGGACGACCACGACCGTTGACAAGCGGACGCGTGTCGTTCTCGAAGCGCATCCGGTGGGTGGCGGGTCATCGGTCGACCGCGTCCTATACGTCGGTCCTGCCGGCGTGTCGGGATGCATCGTGCACAACCTCCACGACGGTCCCGTCCTGCTATGGATCGTCGAGGGCCACCACACGTTCCTCTCCGATATCCCGCATTCGTCGGAGAAGCGCAGGATCGAGTCGGGCGAGACCACCGCCGTCCAGTTCGAGGATTGCGAGGCCTACTCGCTCTACGCCATCGACATCGAGGCTGCAGAGGATCAGGACAAGGATCCGGAAGGGGACGCCATCGAGATCCAGAATCTGCACCGGCTCCCACTCGGTGCCAGTCCTTTCGTCGGGCAGGAGGATGGCGAAGTCGTGACGGTGCAGGTCCCGTGAGCGAACCGCTGTGCGTCAGAGCGTCCGCCGTCCGAAGCACAGCCGAAACCCCAGCGACTCGTCCGAAGCGCTCACCGGGTGCGCCGAGCGGTAGCCGACGCGTGCGCGGTCGGAGAGGGCGCTGAACCCACCGCCGCGCACGGCCTATCCCGGAACCAGGCCGCCCTCGCGCAGGCGATCTCCCGGTCGGGCGGTCACGGTGTAGGGCACGCGGGCGTCCGAGCGCAGGAAGCATGAGCTGCGCTCTGGAGCCGGACCCCGGCAACCCGGCCCACACCGCCCGTCACAGGCTCCCCCGCCAACGCGCTTCTTAGCCCATTCCACCGGCTCCATCGCGGAGCTCTGCCCCACCCTCAGCGCACCGCAGCCCGCTCCGACAGACCGGTGGCCCGCAACGACCCCACACCGGCCCCGCCAGAGAACTCAGTTCACTACGCCCATAGGCCCGGAGCCTCCGGTGGCGGACGCGCCGGGGACAGCGGCGGTAACTCGGCCGGATGCCCCGGGTGCACCAGCACTCGCGTGATCGTCCGTGGATCAGTGATAGAGGTCAGCAGGCGCCGGCGGGTCTCGTGGTGAGGGCAGATCAAGATGTCCACACCGAAGCTTCTCCGCATCGACTCCGCCCACGTCCAGCGGCGCCTCCAATGCGGCTTCTTCTCTCGCTTCTCCCCCACCGCCCGGCATGGCCGCCCTTGCTTCGCCCGGAACACCGGCCGCTCCCCTTCGTCCTCGGGAGGCACCGGCACCACCCGCTCGCGCTGCGACGCCGCGGGCGCGAACGCTCCGTGGTAGGTCATCAGATTGCGATGCGGCCGCGGCACCAACGCTGCCAGCCTGCCGATGACCATCATGGAGTCGGTCGATCTGTACGAGACGCTGTTCGACCTCGCCAACGCGGTCGGGGCCCGGGGACCGGAGTTCGAACCCGACAGCCGGTTCTGGTACAGCGACGCGGGCGCCGAGGCGCTCGGCGCGATCGTCGAGGTGATCGCCGGCGAGCCGCTCGACCACTTCGTGCAGGAGGAGCTGCTCGAGCCGCTCGGCATGACCGACTCGTTCTGCTACCACGACGACGAGGACCCGCGGCGGACGCGCATCGCGAGCATGTTCATGGGCGGAGTCGGCCAGTGGAAGCGCCTGATCGACCCTGCGGCGGGCGCGCTCTACCCGTTCGCCTGGGGCTCGCAGTCGCTGTAATCCACGTCGACGGACTACGCGAAGTTCGTCGCGATGTGGATGGACGGCGGGCGCGTCGGCGACCGGCGCGTGCTCACGGAGGCCGCGGTGCAGCGGACGCTGACCGCGACCAGCTCGCTGTCGATGATCGGCAGCGAGGCGCGCTCTCCGACCTCGTTCACCGGTCTCGAGGTCTGGTACGGGCAGATGTCGGTCCTCTACCTGCCGATCGACTCGGACGGCGAGGGCCCGGCGACGATCATCGGCCACTCCGGGTCGGACGACACGGTCGCCTGGGCCTGGCCCGATCGAGACCTGATCGTGCTGTGCTTCACGCAGTCCCGCGGCGGCGCCGCAATGATGCGGCTGGAGAAGGCGCTCGACCGGCTGCTGATCGACCCCGACGCGTACGCCGATCAGCCCGAGGTGCCGCTCGAGTTGCGGCCGTGCCTCGGCGTCTACGTCGCCGACTGGTCGAACGACATGAAGGAGGAGTTCCGGGTCGAGTACCGGCAGGGCAAGCCGGTCCTGGACATCCCCAGCCAGATGGTGTTCGAGCTCTCCCCGCACGACGAGACGGGCAAGTGGACGTTCGCGATCGCGCCTGCGGTCAAGGTCTGGTTCGACCGGGACGACGAAGGCAACGTGGACTGCCTGTGGATCCAGCAGGGCCCGATGACGTTCGAGGCGCCGCGCAAGGGGTCACCCCACGAGCTCGAGTTCACGCGCGCCCACCGCGTCGACCCCGAGGTCGTCGGCAAGTACCTGGGCAAGTACCACGACCCCGAGAGCGACGCCGACGTCGAGGTCCTGATCGACGGGGACTACGTCGGTGTACGCAACCCGGACGGCGTGATGTTCCACCTCTGGAACGTCCCGGGGAAGGACGCGTGGCAGGTGCGCGAGAGCCCGACGGTCGCGCTGACGTTCCAGGAGGAAGACGGCCGCGTGGTCTCGCTGACGCGAAACTCGCCGGGCGGCGCGAAGCTGGTGATGCCGCGCATCGAGTGACGCGGGGGCGCCGGATAGGATCTGTCCCCGTTCGATGGCAGCCCCGCCGCGCCCCCGGAGCCGATGGACGATCTCCCGAGCGAGGTCGAGTCCCGCTGCTACCAGCTCTGGTTCGAGTCGCGGAACGACGAACGGAATCGGGGGCTCGACCTGCTCTGCGCCGAGTACCCGGCGCACGAGCGTTCGATCCGGGCGCTCGCCCGCGAGCTCGAGCAGGCCGACGATGCGATCGGACAGCTGCGGATAGAGGTCGATCGCCCCGATCCGCCGGCGCAGTTCGGGCCGTTCGAGATCGTCGGGGAGCTCGGCGTCGGCGGCTTCGGCGTGGTGTTCCGGGCCCTGCAGCACGAGCCGGTGCGCCGGGTGGTCGCGCTGAAGATCCTGCAGCCCGGCCGGCTCCACGAGCGCGCCATCGCCAGGTTCGCGCTGGAGCGTCAGGCCCTCGCGCGCATGCAGCACCCGGCCATCGCGCAGGTCTACGACGCGGGGACCGGCACCGACGGCCGCCGGTTCATCGCGATGGAGCTGGTCGTGGGCGCGCCGATCACGACCCACTGCGATCAGCACCGGCTCGCCGTCGACGCGCGACTCCGCCTGTTCGTCGAGGTCTGCGACGGGGTCACGCACGCGCACCAACGCGGCATCGTGCACCGCGACATCAAGCCCTCCAACGTCCTGGTCGTCGACCGGGACGGCGCGGCCCATCCGAAGATCATCGACTTCGGCGTGGCCAAGGCGCTCGACGAGGAGCTCGGCAGCGACGTCGAGCTGACGATCGACGGCGGCTTCGTCGGCACTCCGAGCTACACCAGCCCGGAGCAGGCCGGCGGCGGACCGGTCGACACCCGCACCGACGTCCACGCGCTCGGGGTGATGCTGCACGAACTGCTGACGGGCGATCTCCCGTACGATCGGGATCGGCTGCAGACCAGCTCGCTGGCCAAGGTGCTGCGCATCGTCCGCGAGGAGGAGCCGCAGGCGCCGAGCCGCAGCCTGCGCGGGCCCTCCGTGGCGGCGGCCGCGGCGGCACGTTCGACCAGTCCGCGGCGCCTGCTGCAGCGCGTGCGCGGCGACCTCGACCGGATCGTGCTCCACGTGCTGGAGCGCGACGTCGACCGGCGCTACGGCTCGGTCGAGGCGTTGGCCGACGACGTGCGGCGCCACCTCGACCACCTGCCGGTCGCGGCGCAGCGGCCGAGCCTCCGCTACGCCGCACGCAAGCTGGCGCGGCGGCACCGCGTGCTGGTCTCGATCACGGGGGTGTTGCTGTTCGCGATCGTCGGGGTCGCGACGGCGGTCTCGTGGAGCCTGCTCGAGGTCAGCGCGGCCCGCGACGTCGCGGTCGCGGAGCGGGAGCGTGCGGCCTGGAACGAGTATTCGGCCCATCTCGCCGCCGCGCAGTTGGCGCTGGCCGACGGCAACGCCCAGCTCGCGCTCCGGCATCTCGCGTCGACGACCCGGGAGCTGCAGGGCTGGGAGCACGCGCTGCTGCGCGCGGCGACCGACGACGCCGAGCGGATCCTCGAGCCCGAACATCCGATCCGCGACCTGTACTGGGTCGAGAACGGCCTGCTGGCCGCGGCGCCCTACCGCGGTGGTCTGCAGCTCTGGGACGTGGAGCACGGGCAGATCGTCGGCGAGGTCCCTGGGCAGGAGGGGCAGACCGACGCGATGGTCCCGATCGGCGACGGCCGACGGGTGCTGGTCGTCCGGCGCGGCCCGGGCAGCGTCCGTGATCCCGAGACCGGCGCGGTGCACGCCGCCGGCCGCGTCGAGCTGGTCGACCTGGTCGAGCGGCGCGTGCTCCGCGAAGTGGCGGCCTACCGCTCGGACCTGACGGCGCTCGCGGTCTCCGAGGACGGCGTGCAGTTCGCCTGTCATGACCTCACGCAGACGCTGCAGCGCGGTCGGATCGACGGGGCCGGTGAGGTCGAACGATGGGACGACGTCAAGCTCGCGGTCACCGCGCTGGCGTTCTGGCCAGACGGCGAGTCGCTGTTGCTCGGCACCCGGTACGGTCAGGTCGCGCGCGGCATTCGACCGCAGACTGATCGAACCGTGGTTCGTGCGTGAGCCGTTCACGCAGCACGGGGGCGCCGTGGACAGCATCCTGACCGACCCGGAGCGCGGCGTCGTGATCTCCGGTGATCGGCGCGATCGGATCTTGGTCTGGGAGCTGGAGACGGGCGCGATCCGCTTCGCGATCCATCTCGGGACGAGTGTCGGCGCGATGCTGCTGGAACGGAAGACCGGTCACCTGATCGGGACCGGAGGCTACTCGCAGTCGCTCGCGGCCGCCTGGGACCTGGAGACCGGGGAGCCACTCGGCAGCTTCGACGGCCACCGGCTCGGCGTCGAGGGGCTCGCGCTGTCGCCCGATGGCTCGCGCCTCGCGACGGCGAGTCGGGACGGCGAACTGCGGGTCTGGAGCGCGACCCCGGTCGCCGGCGCGAGACACGCCGACCTCGGTCTCGGCTGCCGCGCGTCCGCGATCTCCACCGACGGTCACCGTGCGATCGCATGCGCTGCGGATCAGCGGCTGCGGCTCCTCGATCTCGACACCTTCGAAGAAGTGGAGGTGCTCGAACTGGAGCCGGAGAACTACGCGGAGCGCGCGGCCCTGGCCGGCGATCGAGCGCTCCTCGCGCTCTGGGACGGCCGGCTCCGCGCCGTCGACCTGAGCAGCGGCCAGACCACGGCGGAGGTGCGGATCACGTCCGAGCGGCAGCCGCCGTGGCGCTCTGCCTGAGCCCGGATGCGCGCCGGATCGCGTTCACGACCGACGCGCCGCTGGTTCGCGTGCTGGACGGAGAGACTCTCGAGACGGTCTGGGAGGATACCGCGGGCGCGCCGTGCCACTCCGCGCTGATCGCTCCGGACCGGGGAGAGCTGATCCTCGGTCACATCGACGGCCTGCTGCAGGTGCGCGACCTCGCGACCGATGCGGTGCTCGGACGCTGGATCGAGCCGGGGCAGGACATCCTCGCGTTGAGCCTGTCGCCGGACGGCCGGCAGCTGGCGGTCGGAATCGGCCGCGGTGACATCGTGTTGCTGGAGCGCGACGGGCTCCAGGAGTTGCGGTGGTTCGCGGGGAGCACCGAGGGCACCTACACCGTCGCGTACTCTCCTGACGGTACCCGCCTCGTCAGCGGCGGGCTCGACCGACGGGTCCGCGTGCACGACGTGACGAACGGCGCGGTGCTGCTGGCGCTGGACGAGGCCAGCTCCGGCGTCGCGGCGCTGGCGTTCTCGGCGGACGGCCAGCGCCTGTTCGCGATTTCACGGCTGCGCTTCGGGCCGGACCAGCTCTACGTCTGGGACGCTGCACCCCGCGCTCGCGACGGGCGCTGACCTCGAGTCGCGCGGATCGTCCAGCTCAGCGGATCCGCAACTCCATCGCCGCCGTCGTGCCCAGCGACGGTGAGTAGCCCTGGACGTAGAGGTTCCCGTTGAGCGGCGGGCTGTCCGGCAGGGGCAGCACGAAGTTGGTCCCGGCCAGGAGGATGCCGGTCCCCATCTCCGTATAGAAGGTCTGACTCGGGTCCAGGTACAGCTCACAGGACGGGAAGCCCAGGGACCCGAGCCGGATCGGTGTCGCCGCGAGCCCGGTCGACAGCAGCAGGTATGTCGGCGGTCCGTAGGCGCCCATGCGGATCACGAAGCGTGCGTTGCCGGACAACGGGAGCGTGTCCCGGTCAGTGATCGAGAACCCGCAGTCCGAGCCCAGCCTCGTGGTCCCGCAGTCGTACGGGTAGACCAGGCGCATGCTGGTCACCGGCAGGTTGAACCCGCCACCCGTCGAGTTGCTCGCGTACGCGAGCCCGAACTCCCGGTCCTCGACGTTGTAGGTCACGGCCGGCGAGTACGAGCCGTCGGGACCGCTGTAGACGGTGGCGCTCTCGACCACGCCGGCAGAGCTGCCGAGTCGTGCGACGAGGGTGTCGCCGGTGGCCAGCGGACCGCGCTGGTAGACCGCCGCCCAATGCGAGTTCGTCCAGACGTCGTGGGCGAGCCCGAAGTTCACGAAGTCCGGCCGTGACAGGTCCGACGCGATGGTCCGCGCGGGCAGGAGCGTGGGGGCCGCCGAGCGCACGGGCCACGTCACCCGCTGCGCTCGAATCGACTCACCGAAGTCGCTGCGCGCGCTGGATCGCAGCTCCTGCCAGGTCACCATCAGCTCGCCGTCCACCGCGCCCGAGTTCCAGTCGTAATAGACGCTCTGTCCGGCGACCCGCGGACGCAGGCGGCTGTGCGTCGCGCTGGCGCCGCCGATCAGCACGTTGCCGGTGACCTGATACGTCGAGACCCGAGCCAGCCGCACCTGCCACAGCGCGTTGCTCAGGTCGTTGCGGCGACGCTCGTAGGTCACGTAACTGATGCCGTCGTCCATGACCTCGATCGCGTGAGGTCGCTGACAATCGTCGTCGCCGGTCAGACTGTCGACCTCGAAACGGGACGCGAAGGTCTCGGCGCTGGCGTCGAATGCGACCACGTGGATCACGCTGTTCGGGGTGTCGGCCTTGGTCGCGGTCACGTCGGACTGATACACGATCACCAGCCGCGAGTGCGCGCTGCGGGACAAGTCTCCCGTGACGACCGGATAGCGATTCGCCTCCGCGGACGACGGTGTGTAGCCCAGCACGCGCCCGACGTTCAGTCGGTTGTCGTCGCTCGGGTGGACGTAGACGCGCACCCGGATGGTGTTGCTGAATTCGCGCTGGACCGCGATCACCCACTTGCTGGGTGCCAACGCTCCCTGCACGCTCGGCCATCGCGTGCTCCACGAGCTGGTGATATCGGTGAAAACCGTGGCCGGGAAGCCCCACGGCGCCCGCGACAGCACCGCGTAGACGTCGAAGTCACTCGACGTGAACTGCCGCGCGAAGCAGGTCATCAACCGCTGCGTGTGGCCGAAGTCGCGATCGACGCCGAGCGCGATGTCCGTCGGCAGGCCGAACGCGCCGCCGCCGTAGCCGTCGACCACCACCCGCTCGATCAACGGATCGACGGTCACCGGACCGACCGCGTCCGCCAACCAGGAGCCCGGCACCACCAGCTGCAGCCGCTGGCCATCGAAGCGCGTGGCCACCGCCGTTCGCCGACCGCTGGCGTCGAACGCGACCGCGGCGCCGTAGCGCACCAAGGGCGCCCCATCGGCGGCCGCGAAGCTGATCGCGGCCGGCGTGGCGAGCTGCGTCGTGGCGGCGCGGAGCGGCGTGTCGATCCGCCCGGTGACCACCAGATCGCCGGTGACCGACGACAGGCCGCGCACGACGAAGGACTGTTCGACGCCGTCCGCCCGTACGTCGTAGCGCTCGGTCACCAGTCCGTAGCGTCGCTCGAAGCGCCACTCGTCGTGCCACTCCACCGCCGTGCTGTCGGGCTCGAGCAGCACCTGCTCGCCGGCGGTCACCGACTCGGTGTGCCATCGCAGCGGCAGGTGCTCCGGATGGTCCGGGCCGAGGTACGGGTAGAACGCGAAGCCGTCGTGGAACGACGTCTTGAACGACGCGCCGCCGGCCCAGACTCCGTAGCGACCGCCGACCGGGTCGTCCGCAAGCGTGTGGATCGGCACCCGCCACGACGGCGCCGCGGACTCGGGGCTGACCGCGTCCGACCTTGATGGAGCGGCCGCGCCCGGACCCTGACCGGCGCCCGGGGCCGCGGAGATCCCGATCGCGGCGAGTGACAGGAGGGCGTGGAAGAGGATGTGTGACTGCATGGCGGCCTCGAGGACGGGGCCCGGCGTGCCGGACCATGGGATGCGGGGTGGACAGGGATCGCGCGCCGGTCAGACGTCCAGCGTCGCGCGTTCGATGTTCGAGGCGCTGGCAGGCAGGCCGAGGCAGGGTGTCGCGGTCGTCGGCGCGACGACGTACTGGAAACGGAGGGCCAGGCCGCGCAGCGACAGGTCGCACGGCAGCGGCACGCGCACGCTGCGCGTAGGAAGCACATGCTACGCTCTGGAGCCCCAGTCCCGACCAGCCGGCCCGCACCGAACCCCTCCAGCTCCCCCGCCACCGCGCTTCTTGGCCCCCTCCACCGGCTCCATCGCGGAACTCTGCCCGGCGCTCAACGCCCCGCAGCCCGCGCCGACAGACCGGTGCCCCGCAGCGACCCTACACCGGCCCCGCTCAGCGCACTCAGATCACTCCGCCCACAGGCCCCGGAGCTTCCGGCGGCGGACGCGCCGGGGACAGCGGCGGTAACTCGGCCGGATGCCCCGGGTGCACCAGCACTCGCGTGATCGTCCGTGGATCAGTGATGGAGGTCAGCAGGCGCCGGCGGGTCTCGCAGTCAGGGCAAACCGATACGTCCACTCCAAGACTCCTCCGCATCAGCTCCGCCTACGTCCAGCGGCGCCTCCGGTGCGGCTTCGTCTCCCGCTTCTCCCCCACCGCCCGGCAGGGCCGCCTTTGCCTCGACCGGAACACCGGCCGCTCCCCTTCGTCCTCGGGAGGCACCGGCACCACCCGCTCGCGCTGCGACGCCGCGGGCGCGAACGCGCCGCGGTACGTCACCAGATTGCGATGCGGCCGCGGCACCAACGCTGCCAGCCGCTCGACCAGGACCCACGGCTCGAACACCACCAGCTTCGTGCCGTCCTTCCACGGCCGCTTGAACCGGTACACCACCTTCCCGTCACGCGTCCAAGTCAGCCGCGACTCGTCCAGCGCTGGGCGTAGCACGTACCGACACAGCCGCTCCAACGCGTCTTCCCGGCCTTCCGCCACACGCGTCGCGGCGTGCAGTGAGAACCCGCGATAGCGCGCCTGCAGCGCGGGACGCCCGACCTTGCTGGAGTCTCGGCGATCCTCCTGGGCGAGACGCGTCGCCTCATCTCTCACCCGGCGCACCGCGCAGCCAGCGCGCTCGCCGAAGGCGATCCGGCCCTGCACGGCCGCCTGCGGACAGGCATCCAAAGCCGTCGGCTCGTCGTCCAGCAGCGGGCCCTGGCCGCACTCCCCCGTCAGGCCACGCTCACGCAGCAGCGCCAGGGTGCGGCGGAAGATCCGGGCTGCCACCCGCGCCAGTAGTTCGTGCCAGGCACGAACTACGACAGATTCGCCGGGTCACCGCACCAGGCGGCGGAAGTCCTCGCGGTCGCCGAGGTGGAGTTGGTGGCCGATGCCGCGCACCTCTTCCTGCGAGAGTGCGCCGAGGTCGTACGCGGCGGCGAGCGCGGCCACTGCGGCTGCGGGGTCGTCGCAGGCGGCGTGCGCGTAGGCGGCGATGCGCTGGAACATGCCCAGCGTCGGCGAGCGCGGGTCGACTTCGGTGAGCGTCGAGACGGCACGGACCAGCGCGTCGCGGCCTTCCTCCGGATGGTCGAAGGTCAACAGCATCTGACCGAGCGTGAACAGGCCGCTGGCGAGCTGGCTACGCCACACCGGCGACGCGCCGAGGGCGGGCGAAGCGGCGAGAATCGTTTCCAGCTCGTGCACCGCCTCCTCGGTGCGGACCACCAGGCCGGTCGGGTCGTCGTGATACGCCGCGGCCAGGTCCGGCGTGGTGAACTCGAGGTCGGCGAGGCGCAGCCGGAACAGCGCGAGTTCGGCCCGCGACTCGTCGCGCTCGGGGAAGCGCTCGACCAGTGCGGCGTGCGACTCGATCGCCCGCTCGACCTCCGCCGCCGCCGCCACCCGCTCGCCCGCCGCGATCCGCGCGGTGGTGACCTCGAAGCGCGCCATGCTCGCCTCCCAGGCATACTCCGAGCGGCCGGGGAAGGTCTGGGACAGCGCCTCGAACGCGCCGATCGCCGCGTCGAGGTGCTCAAGGGCACTCGCCCGCGACGCGGGATCGAGGATCCCGATCCGACCGAGCGCCAACCGCGTGCGCGCCAGTTCCCGCCGCGGCTCCGGATCCGCCGCGCCGGTCCCGGTGAGTGCGCGCAGGTTCTGCTGGAGCAGCTCGGTCGCTTCGACTCCACGCCCCGAGCGGGACAGCAGCATCGCGAGGTTGATGCGCACCTCGGCGGTCTCGACCGCCAGCGCCGTGCCGGTCCGTACGCTGATCGATCCGAGCCTCGCCAGCGCCTCGCGCAGTCGCGCCTCCGCCACCGTCGCCGTCTCGCCGTCGACCGCATCGGCGACGGACGCGATCGCCAGGTTGCTCGCACACGTCGCGGCCAGCACACCCGCCTCCGCGTCACCCGCCGCGACCAACGGTGCGGTGTCGTCCACCGCCTGCTGCCACCGCCGCACCGCCGCCTGCAGGTCGCCGCGATCCCTTGCCAGGGTGCCGTCGAGCGCCAGGAGCTGGGCCCGCGCCAACACTCCGGCGGGTTCTCCGTCGCGGTCCTGGGCCGCAGCCGCACGGTCGATCGCCGCGAGCGCGACTCCGAGCTCGCGCTGCGCGTCGTTGGTCCGACCGATGAGGAGCAGCACCTCGGCGACCTGTCCGCGGGCCTCGCCGGACATCCGCGCCACCCGCGGGTCGTCCGGCTCGGCGCGCTCCAACTCGTCGAGCAAGGCGATCGCGTCACCGGTCTGCTCGACGCGCAGCGCATCGAGCCCCGGGATCGCCCGGAGCGCCGGATCCCGGGCCCGTTCGAGCAGCCTGTCGACGGCCCCGAGGGTCCGCTGCAGGTGCCCGTCCGCACGGGCCCGCGAAGTCGCGTCGGCGAGGAACAGTCCCCCCGCCGCGACTCCGGCCAGCAACGCGAGCGCCACCGCCGCCGCGGTCCACGGATGCCGCCGCACCGCCCGGCTGGCGATGCCGACCATGCTCGGTCGCCGTGCGCGGATCGGCCGGTGGTCGAGGAAGGCCTCGAGGTCGGCGGCGAACTCCCGGGCGCTCGCGTAGCGCCGCTCGGATTCGCGGGCCATCGCCTTGTGCAGGATGGTCTCGACGTCGCGCGGCGGCGACGGCCGGAAGGTCGACAGCGAACGGATCCGACCGCGGAGGATCCGGTCGCGGAGCGCCATCTCGGAGTCGGCGTCGTAGGCCGGGTGCAGGGCGATCAGCTCGTAGAGCGTCGCACCGAGCGAGTACACGTCGGTGCGCGCGTCGACGGTCGCGCCGAGGAGCTGCTCGGGCGAGGTGTATTCAAGAGTGCCGACGAACCCGCCGGTGCGCGTCAGCGACGCCGCACCCTCCGCCGCGGCCAAGCCGAAGTCGAGCAACTGCACGCGGCCGGCCGGCGTGACCATCACGTTCGACGGCTTGATGTCGCGATGCAGGACGCCGTGCTCGTGCGCGTGCTGCACCGCCTCGGCGACCCGCCCGAGGATCCGGCACGCGGTCCGGATCCAGTTGCCGGTGAAGGTCTCCGGCAGGTTCTCCGGCGGCAGTTGGCCGGCATGCCGCGCGACGATCGCCAACAGGTCCCGGCCGGTCGCGTTGTCCGCACCCTCGCGCGCGGCAACCACCACGTCGGCCAGCGACGCGCCGCGGACGTGGTCCATCGCGTAGTACGGCAACCCCGCCTGCTCGCCGCAGGTGTGGATCGGCACGATCCCCGGGTGGTCGAGCCGGGCCACCGCCTCGATCTCGCGGACGAAGCGCTCGCGGGCACCGGGGAAGTACAGGTGCTCCGGCCGCACCACCTTCAGGGCGACCTGCCGGCCGAGACCCGCCTGCTCGGCCAGGAACACCAACCCCATGCCCCCGCCGCCGATCCGTTCCAGCAGGCGGAACTCGCCCAGGCGTTCGGGGATCCCGGTCTGGGACGCGCCGTCGTCGGACCCGCCCAACAGGCCCGCCGCGCGGAGCTTGGCGAGCCGCGCGCGGACCTCCTCGGCGTGTTCCGGATGCGCCGCCAGCAACGACTCGACCTCGGCCGTCGACCCCGCCTCTGCGATCCGGTCGATGCACCGCGCGAGCAGGTCGCGCACCGGGTCGCTCGCGGGCTCCCCACCAGTCGTCTGTCGCGGCATCGGATCGCTCGGGTCCCGGGACCTGACGTATCATACCTCGCCACCATGGAGCAGACCGACGGCGACCTCACCGACCTGCTCGAGCGACTCGGCCGCGGGGACCAGGCCGCCATCGACCAGTTGCTGGTCCGCTTCCTGCCGAACGTGACCGCCTACCTGCGGCTGCGCGCCGGGCCCGCGCTGCTGGCCCGCGAGTCGACCTCCGACCTGGCGCAGTCGGTGTGCCGCGACATCCTCGAGAAGGCCGGTGACTTCCGGTTCGGCGGCGAGACCGAGTTCCGGATGTGGCTGTTCACCACCGCCAAGCGCAAGCTCGCCGACCGCCACGAGTACTGGGGTGCGCAGAAGCGGGCCGGCGAACCAGCGACCCTCGACGATGCCGTCGCACTCGACGCCTACCCTTCGATCTGCACGCCGAGCGTCCACGCCGGCGCCCGGGAACAGCTCGAGCGCGTCGAAGCCGCGATCCGCAAGCTGTCGCCGGACAAGCAGCAGGTGGTGATGATGTCGCGGCTGATGGGCCTGCCGCACGCGGCGATCGCCGAGCAGCTCGGTCGCTCGGAGGGCGCGGTGCGGGTGCTGCTCAGCCGGGCGTTGGCGGATCTGGCGATGGAGCTGTAGGCGAGGCCCCCGCTGGCCGATGGCGCTGCCGGTAGGCTCCGGGTGATTCGTGCATCACCCGTTTGAACACCTTGCCGAAGGAGTTCTCCGACTCGTAGCCGACCGCCACCGCGACCGCTGCCATCCCGATCGAGCCTCGTTCGCGCAGCATCGCTGCCGCACGGACCATCCTCCACTGCGTGAGGTGACCCAGCGGGGTCTCCCCGACGAGTCTGCGGAAGCGTTCCGCGAACGCGGAACGCGACATGGACACGGAGCTGGCGAGCTGCGGAATCGTCCAGGTGCGGTTCGGCTCGGCATGCATCAGCCGTAGCGCCGCACCGATCTGCGGGTCGACGAGGGCACGGAGCCAGTTCGCGCTGCCCTCGCCGAGCATCGTCTGGATCTGGCTCCGCATCGCCTGGACGAACAGAACCTCCGCGAGCCGATCCACGACCGCCGCCGAGCCCGGCTCGTTCCCCGACGCCTCCGCGGCGAGGTGCTGGAGGGTCGAGGCGAACCACGGGGACTGGTGCGACGACGCGGGCAGGTGCACGACCCGCGGCAGATGCTCGACCAGCACCCCGCTCTCCGGCGACGCGAACGTGAAGCACCCGGCGATCACCGAGGTCGGCAGACCGCCACCGCCGTGCTCGATCAGCCGCGTCCGGTGGAAGCGCCCTGGCGGCGTGACCTCGGTAGCCGGCCGGACGCGCGCCCTCGGGTCGCTCTTCAGCGTGTAGGTCCTCGGAGCCGGCAGGAACACGAAGTCACCACCGACGAGTGCGACCGGCGGTAGCTCGTCGACGACGAGCAGGCAGGAGCCGCGCGTCACGACGAGACAGATTCCCTTCTCAGCCGGGAATCGCAGACCGAACGGCGCGGACAGTTCGATGCGTCCATACAGCTGCCCGCGGGTGCGGAGGAGAGCCATCACTTCGGCGAGAACGTCCACGGAATAGGCCTCGTTCTGGAGCAATGGACCAATCAACCGGCTTATCGGCCATGGATCGTCCAGAACTGCCAGCCTAGCTTCCCTGCAGGTCGCGGTGCCAGCGAGTTCGCCGAACGGGCGCCCGACCGACCGGAGGACGCACCCATGAACACCGATCTACCACGCCCGGTCGCGGCGTATCTCGCCGCCGAGCAGGCCAAGAACTCCACCGGCCTCGCACGCTGCTTCGCAGAGGCCGCGGTCGTTTGCGACGAGGGCCGTGAGCACCACGGGGTCACGGCGATCGGGGCCTGGCATCGCGAGGCCAACGCGAAGGTCCGCTACGTCGTCGAACCACTCGATGCCTCCGCCGACGGGTCGACCGTCGTCGTCCGCACGCGCGTCTCCGGCGACTTCCCCGGTAGCCCGGCGGAGCTGCAGAACCACTTCCGATTGCAGGACGACCGCATCGTGCGCCTGGAGGTGAAGCCGTGAACTCCGGATCCAGCGCTTCGGCCGGCACCGGCCTGTTCCACGCTCGACGCGTGCTCGTGACCGGCGGTACGCGCGGCATCGGCGCAGCGATCGTGCAGCAGTTCGTGGCCGGCGGAGCCTCGGTCGCGACCACCGGCCGGCACCCGCCATCTCCTGGCGACGACACCGCTGTGTTCGTGCAGGCCGACGTCAGCACCCCCGACGGCGTCCGCGCCGTGGCCGACCGGGTGCTCGCCGAGTGGGGTGGGGTCGACGTGCTGGTCGACTGCGTCGGCGGATCCGATGCGCCCAGCGGTGGCTTCGCGGTCCTCGACGACACCGCCTGGACCCGGGCGTTCGAACTGAACCTTATGTCCGCAGTACGACTCGATCGCGCGCTCGTGCCCGGCATGGTCGACCGCCGGCGGGGCGTCGTTCTCCACATCTCTTCCATCCAACACCGGCTGCCACTGCCCGACTCCACGCTCGCGTACGCCGCCATGAAGGCCGCGCTGCGCACCTACAGCAAAGGGCTGGCGCGCGAGGTGGGGCCCAAGGGCGTGCGGGTCAACACCGTCTCCCCAGGGTTCGTGGAGACCAGCGCCGCACGAGACATGATCCTGCGCCTCGCAGAGAGTCGCGAGATCGACGAAGCCACGGCGCGCCAGGCGATCGTCGACATGATCGGCGGGATCCCGATCGGACGGCCGGCCCGTCCCGCGGAGGTCGCCGAACTGGTGACGTTCCTCGCTTCCGACGCCGCCGCTTCGGTCCATGGGGCCGACTACGTCATCGACGGCGGCACCGTCCCGACGATCTGACGGCGTCCGGCGAGTCGCAGGTGGAACCACCGGCCCGCACCGTCCCGTGCACGGCCGGCGGGTTTTCTTGCACAATCCACGGACCGGCGGCCGGGGAATGCACTCCCCCGTTGCCTACCTGTTGATGAACGAACTCGTGATGGTCCAACGCTCCGAACACCCGTCCGCGCTCCGCGTCCCGCTGCTCGAGAACGGCGACCGGCTCACCCGGGTCGAGTTCGAGCGGCGCTACGAGGCCCATCCCGAGATCAAGAAGGCTGAATTGCTCAACGGGAGGGTTCTGATCCCGAGTCGGACGGGAACCACTGCCCATGGGGAGAGCACCGCGTCCCTCGGCCTCCTGCTCGGCACCTACGCCGCCGAGAGCCGCATGTTGCTGGTCACCAGCAACTCCACCCTCCGGATCGACGAGGACAACGAACCACAGCCGGACCTCATCCTGCGGATCGACGCCGACGGCTGCCTCCAGAGCCGGATGTTCCCCGGCCTCCGGATCGACGTCCCGGCCCTGCTCGCCGGCGACGACCGCAAGGCCCTGGCGACGCTTCGTTCGTCGCTCGAGGTCGGCGCGCACCGCTCGCTGCTGGCCCGCCTCGACGCCGCGGACTGATCGCCCGCAATCCCTGTCCGGAATCCCGCCGGATCGCTGATGTCCTCGGAGGCCCACGCCCCGCTCCGATGCTCGACCCGCAGGAGGAACAACGGCTCCACGATCTCCTCGCCGAGGGGATCCGCATCGCCACCGACGCCGCGATGCTCGCCGACAGCAGTCCGAACGCCGCGCTGTTGCTCTCGCCGGGCGAACCTCTCGGGGACGGTGTGCAATCAGGACCGATCAACCGGCAGTGAGCTGCGCCCGGAGGAACCGGCTCACTCCCGCCTGACCCGCGGCAGCCGATAGGGCGCCTGCAGGGTCAGCGCACCGAGCGCGGTGGTGCCCACGCGGCCCAGATCGTCACCCCAGACCCCGCACGGATCCCAGGAGCCCTCGAAGGTCGCGTCGCTGCGCTGGTGCTCGACGAGGACTCGTCCCTGTGCAATGTGCCAGTCCTGCCAGTGCCCGCCGCCGTGCTGGAACAGCGCGTGGCTGGCGAAGAACCAGGCGAGGACGTCGACCTTGCCGGACTCCGGATCCCACTCCGGCGGGCAGCTCGCGATCAGGTCCGCACTCTCGGGCATCGCGTTGTGGATGTCGCCCGGGATCGCACCGGCCAGGTACTCGGCGAACAGGCCGCCAGCGGTCAGCGTCTCGTTCGCGTCGACGGGGAACACCTCCGCATGCCGATCGTCCCGACGTGACGAGCGTCCGCCGCGTTCTCGGTAGCCGACGCGTCCGGAGACGGGGTCCTTCATCGCGTGCACGAAGATCCGCGACAGCTCATCCCATTTCAGACGCCGCTCCCGAGCGACCGGCCCAGGATCGAAGCCGAAGCGGTCGCCGGCATGACAAGCCTGCGCGCACCAGACCAGGACCGAGATGTCGCACGGACCACCCTGCAACGCATACGGCCAGGAGTTGAACTCGTGGCGAAGGAGGTGGAGCTGCGACAGTGCCCGCTCTGCAGGTGCGCGCATCGCGTGATCGCCTGACAGGCCCGCGGCCTCGACCAGAGCCTGGGTTGCCAGGGCATGGCAGTAGATGTACGCGTCGAGCCCGATCGGCCCGATGCCTCCGCTCTCGGGATCTTGCTGCCGGCGCAGCCACTGCACACCACGCCGCACGTTCGTCCGGTACGGCCCACGCTCCGTCGTGTTGCCATCACCGAGCAGGGCCAGCAAGGCCAGGCTGGTGATGCCCACGTCGAACTCGGGTCCACCCGCCCCGTCGGTCTTCGCGCCCTCGGGATCGTTCGACGGGAAGCCGTCGGCATCCCACCGCCCGTCGCCCGACTGATGGAGCGCGAGCCACTGCAGCGCGCGGTCGATCGCGAGCACTTCGCTCCTGCCCGGTTCCTCGCGGGCCAACAGTCGCTTGCGCGCGAGTCGATGGGCGAGGAGTCCGGTCGATTCGGGCTCGGGCACACCCGCAACGGCGGGCACTACCTCCGGCGCAGACTCGGGCCCCGGCTCCTGGCCATGCGCGCCGGCACCGCTGAGCGCGATCCAACCCAGCACCCAAGCGATCCGACTTCGCACGGCAGTCCGCATGGGGATCGACGATAGAGCGCAGCGCCGGCAGGAGGCCGGGAACTCGGCCACCCCCCGAACGGATACCGCCAGCCGACCCCACCACCGGGCCGTCAGGACCAGCCGCGAGATTTCTACGGCGATCTCGTCCGCACCGGGCAGCCACCGGCCATGAACGGGTGCCGGCCGACTCGCGGACCCTGCCCCCGGAGCACCAAAGGCCAGATCGCATACCCTCGAAGCAGCAGCCATGAACACCTCCAAGAGCTTCCTCCTCGCGCCCCTGGCGCTGGGCCTCGCCTCCCTGGCCCACGCCCAGACCACCTTCACGACCAACACGCCGAACACCTGCCAGCGGCCGGACTCGATCCGCGCGGGTGACCTCGACCTCGACGGCCTGGTCGACGTGCTCTCGACCCACCCTGGCTCAGGCGAGGTCTGCGTGAACCGCAACCTGGGCGGGGGCACGAGCTGGGCCAACTCCACGCTGTTCACCTATCCCGCCTCGCCGCCGCGCGAACCCACCGAGTCGGTGATCGCCCAGTTCGACGGCGCGGGCCGGCCCGACGTGGCGGTGGTGCTGCGCGCCACGGCCCAGGTCGCGATCCACACCGCGTCGGGCGCCTGGCCGGGCTTCGCGCCGCCGCAGATCGTCAACATCAACCAGGGCCCGTTCGAGGCCACCGCATTCGACTACGACCTGGACGGCGACCTCGACCTGGCGATCGCCTGCGACCTGCCGCAGGTGGTGCACATCCTGGGCAACACCGGCGGCGTGTTCACCACCGTCGGCGTGATCCCGATCGCGCCCGAGTTCCCGACCTCGATCGAAGCGGGCGACCTCAACGCCGACGGCCGCGCCGACCTGGCGCTGACCACCGCAGCGGGCCGCGTGCTGGTCCTGATCAACACCACTGCGGGCGTGGTGCCGACCTTCGCGGCGCCGCAGCTGTTCCCGATCGACCCGCGACCCTACGGCATCACCATCGGCGACCTGAACGGCGACGGCTTCAACGACATCGCCACCGCCAACGCCGGGTTCAGCACGATGAACGTGTTGCTCAACAACCCCCTGCTGCTGCCCGGCACCACGGTCGGCTTCGCCACCACGCTCTACCCGTTGGCTCCCGGTGTGATCGCCGGCCCCTGGACCGAGGTCGAGCACGGTGACCTCGACTGCGACGGCGACAACGACCTCGCGGTGACCTGCAACTCGTCGAACCGGGTGGTCTGCTTCTGGAACAACGGCAGCGGCACCTTCACCGGCCCCAACACCTTCGGCTCGCCGCTCGATCCGCAGGACCTGGCCTTCGCCGACTTCAACAACGACGGCCAGCTCGACATGACCACCAACAACCCCGGCTCGGCGCAGCACGGGATCCTGCTGAACAACCTGTCGACCGGCTGCTGCGAGCACATCCTGATCGGCGGCGTCTCCGACGGCTTCAACACCTCGAGCCCCAGCGGCCCTGAGGACGCCTGCCCTTCGCCGGCGCTGACGACCTGGTACACCGGCCCGCGCCGTGACTTCGACGGCCCGGTCGCCTGCGGCCGCCCGTTCATGCACACCTTCCCCGGCATCCCCGGCATGGTGAAGTCCGCCCGCCTGCGGATGCGGATGCGCGCCGACTGCACCTCGTCGCCGACCGACCGACTGATGCTCGGCTTCGACACCGGCACCGGCCTGTTCGCCTGGTCGCAGAACGTCTCGACGCTCACCGGCTCGCCCTGGACCCCGGGCTCGTTCGGCGGCGTGTCGCTGGACCTCGGCGCGCTGCCCGGCGGCACCTCGCTGCTCTCCAAGATCTCCACCGACGGCCGCCTCGACGTGGTGTTCCGTGACGGCACGGCCGTCGACTCGATCTTCCTGATCGTCGAGACCTGCGCGCCGGCCGACAACCCGATGGGCCACAATGCGACGCCCTACATCACCGGCACCACCTGGACCTGGTCGGCCTCGGGCGCCCCGCTGCCCGCCGGCGGCACCGCGTTCTTCCTCGGCGCCGGCCTCGGCATGGGCCCGATGCTCCCCGGCGGCATGCTCTGCATCACCTCGCCGAGCATCCTCGGCATCGTGCCGACCACCGCGTCGGGCACCGCGAGCTTCTCGATCCCGGTGCCGGTCACGCCCGCTCCGCCGTGCCTGACCCTGACCACCCAGGCCTTCTCCTGGAACGCCGGCTTCACGACCTTCTCGCACAGCAACACGCTGGTGCAGCAGATCTTCGACTGAGCGGGGTCGGCCGACCGGGCGCCGGAGGAAGCGACGCGGTGGCCGCTCGCAGCTCGAGCGACTAGCCTGGGGAACCGAGGCGTAGATGCCTCGACCCCGAGGCGCGCATGACGCAGTCGCAACTGGGCGAGACCTCGGGAGGAGAGTCCCGTCCTCGAGGTCTGCCATGTTCCGACTCCCCGCGCCCGGCTCGCTGCTCGCCCTCACGACGCTGAGGATCCAGGCCTGCCTCGCTGTCGCTGCTGCGGCAACGTCGCAGGCCCGTTTCGACACCGGCGACTCCGAGCTGCTCGACATCCCGCCGGATGGCAGCGAGTTCGCGCACGCCGCGGATCTCGATGGCGACGGCCAGACCGACGTGGTCACCGGGATCGAGGCACGAGACCCCGACGCGCCGCACTCCTTGCGCCTGCTGTTCGCGACCGCAGAAGGAACGCTGCGAGACCGGACCAGCGAGGTGCTGCCCCCGCCCGGGCCCGGTGGCCTGACGGGCGTCCGAGCCCTTGGCGGGGCCGACATCGATGCGGACGGCGACGAGGACCTGCTCCTCTACCGCTGGACCACCGGCCCGCAGATCTACCTCAATGACGGAGCCGGGCACTTCGTCGTGGGCGAGGTCGCGCGAGTCAGCGCGCTGGATACCGGCTTCTTCGATCCCGTGTTCGCGGACCTCGATGCGGATGGTGATCCCGACCTCGTGGTGCGGCGCACGAACTCGATCGCGGTGTTCGAGAACACCGCCGGAGGCTACTTCCGGTTCCGCACCGCGATGGGTCATCCCTTGCAGTTCCCGGTTACGTCCGGCATCGCTGCCGCGGATCTCGACGGCGATGGCCACGTCGACCTGACGTCCGGGTCGACCTTCACCCGCAAGGTCCACTTCGGCGACGGCGCCTTCGGCTTCGCCACCAGCGACCTCCCGATCCGCCGCCAGTCCGAAGCCGTTGCGGCCGCCGATCTCGACGGCGACGGCGACCTCGATCTCGTGTTCGCGACCTTCACCTACGGTGCGGATCGACCGCGGCACGAGCTGCTGTGGAACGACGGCAACCGGACGTTCCGCGAAGACACCGGCCTGCCGCCCGCCATCCCGATGGTGTGGAGCATGGCCGTCGCCGACTTCGACGGCGACGGCGATCCCGACCTCGCCTTCGGAGGGCGCTACGAGGCACTGCAGCTGCTGCGGAACGACGGAGGACGATTCACCGAGCTGGCTCCCGACCAGGCACCGTCGTTCCGGGGTGGCATCCAGGTCCTCGCGCCCTTCGACCTCGATGGCGACGGCGACACCGATCTGTTCGTCTCCGCGAATCCGGTCAGTGGCCGGTTGCAGGACCGGGTGTTCCTCAACGACCTGGGGCGACTGTTCGATCCCGGAGCGAGCTTCCTCGAGGACTCCCGCTTCCCCCGCTTCTCCGCCTTCGACGACCTCGATCTCGATGGCGACCTCGATCTCGTCCTCCCCGGCGGCGTCGGCTACCTGGAGCGAGACGGTCTGGATGGCACCGGTCTGGCCTGGATCAACAACCGGAGCCTGAACGGCAATTCGCTCAGGGAATTCGCCGCCCTCGCCGACGTGAACCGCGACTCCCTGCTCGACTACCTCTGGATCGATCGGAACGGCAACCTCAGCCTCGAGGTGCGCGATCCGCGGGGCAACTACTACGACCAGACCACTCGCCGGCTGCCCACCAACCTCCCCCAGGGACGGTTCTCCGTCGCCGCGTTTGCCGACACCGACGGGGACGGGGAAGTCGAACTCGCGCTGGGCACGACCTGGGGTGCCCCCTACCTGCTGCTCCGGAACCAGGGCTGGGGATTCTTCAGCTACGAGCCCCTCGATTGGCCGGCCGGTGGCTACGCCCATCACATCGAGTTCGGCGACCTCGACGGCGATGGCGACCTGGATCTCGTGGTCGGCGGACAGGTCCAGGGCGGCGGCGACGAACCGGTGATCCAGCTCTACCGGAACGACGGGTCCGGCCGGTTCCGCGAGATCGTCGGAGCCCCCGCGCCAGGCCCGGGCGTGGCGGACGTCGCGACCTTCGCGCTCGGCGACGTCGATGGAGACGCCGCGGCGGACATCGTCACCGCGAACCGCCAGGTGCTGCACAACGACGGCCTGGGAGGCCTCAGCGTGGTCGCAGGCGCCCTGCCGGGGGCCATCGCTCCCGACCGACGCGTTCAGCTCGTCGACCTGGACGACGACGGTGACCTCGACGTGCTGGCTGCAACCGACGAGAGGAACACGGCGATCTTCTGGAACGACGGCAGCGGACGGTTCGCAGAGGACCCGGCGACCTTCCCGCACGTCCCACTCGGAGCCGAGGACCATGTGATCGAGGACGTGGATGGCGACGGTGACCTCGACGTGTTGCCGACCGGCGATCGCGACTTCGGGATGCAGCTCCTGGTGAACCGGCGGATCGACCTGAGGGCTCCGCTGCCGCCTCGCTTCGGCTCCACCTACGAGGTCGAACTCCATCACCCCGACGGCCGTGACGCGGTGGTCGTGTTCGGGCTCTCGCTCCTCCCCCGCGCCGTGGTGTTCCCGTTCGGCACCCAGCGCATCGACCTCGCGGGCCCTGCGGTCGCCGAGTTCATCACGCTCTCGTCGGGGCGGGCCCGATCAGCACTGCCGCTGCCACCACCGGTGCCTGCCCTGAGTGGAACGCCGTTGTACGTGCAGGCTCTGATCCACGATCGGCAGGGCGCGCCCCAACTGACCGCACTGCTCGCACGACCGGTGTTCCGCTGACGGACGAGTCGCGGGAACGCCCCAGCGAGCGAGCTGGCGGCACGCGAGGTGGCGCATCAGCTTGCACTGCGGCGCTCCGCCGAAGATCGGCAAGGCGTCGAGATCACCATCGCCGTCCAGGTCCGCGACGCGACCGACCCCGCCGACGAGGACGCCGGTCGCGTGGAACCGCCCGGTTCGGTCGTTGTGAAGCACGCCGCACGGACCCTCGACCATGTCCGGATCGCCGTCGCCGTCGCCGTCGAGGTCCACGCACTCCTCCGGGTCCCCGGCCGTCGCCGGACACTCCGACCAGGAGCAAACAGTCCAGCGCGGCCGCGACGCGTCCGTCGTCGACCGGAATCCTGGCGACGTCGAGCAGGATCGACAGGTAACGACGCTCCGCGCGGCGGACCGCCGCCGCCTGCTCGGCAGGCGCGGCATCGACCGCCGCGAGCAGGTCGGCTTCCGCTGCGCGCAGCGAGTCGGGTGCGGCGGCACCGAGCAGACGCCGCGCGCGGTACAGCGCTTCGAGACGTTCGAAGCCGGCGAAGCGCCAGCGGTTCGCGGGTGCGGGCTCGAAGGGATCGGGGTCGACGCGCTGGCCGGCCTCGAGGTAGGGCGTGATCGCGGGGCGACCGTCCCTGGCCAGCACGGCGACCGGGCAATCGAGGAGGCGCGCGCGCTGCGCCGGATCGAGTGCGACCGCGTGCCGGTGCTCGATCACGAAGCCCTGGGCCGCGCGGGCGCGCACCGCGATCTCGAGTCGATGGGCGGCGAGGCGGAGGCGCAGCCCGAAGCGGTGGCCGTCGGCGGCAGCTGCGTCGCACAGTCCCTTGGGCAGTTCGATCTCCTGGTCGGGCAGGCCCAGGTCGGCGCCGCGGACCAGCAGCCAACGGCCGGCGCGGAGCAGCACCGGCAGGTAGGCCAGCTCGGCGGTCGGGCGGGCGGTCTGGACGCCGAGGCCGAGGCCGACCTCACCGCGGCCGGGGTTGCGCGCGAAGTCGAGCACCGCGGCGACCACCGGTTCGGCGGTGCCGCGCTCGACACGGCCGAGCCAGGTCGGCACCGGCCGGCGCGGGAAGTCGAGGCGGGGTCGTCCGTCGGGCACGGCGCCCGGCGCCAGCAGGATGTCGGTCCTGGAGTAAGGCCCCTGCTGCGGCCAGCCGTAGGCCACCAGCGTCTCGCCGTCCTGCTCCCAACCCCAGTCGCGGTAGTGGAAGGTGTCGGGGCGGGTCGCGAGCCAGGCCTGCCACTGCCGCTCGATCGCGCCGTCGAGCGGGCCGAACACCTCTCCCATCACCTGCAGGTCCTCGGCGGCGCGGCCTCCGAACAGCATCGCGTCGCGCCACTCCCGCCAGCCGAGCAGGCGCGCGGGGTCGTCCCACAGGAAACTGGTGAACACGCAGATGTGGCTGTTGGCTTCGCTGACCTCGCGGAAGGTCCGCGGCGCGGCGCGGAGCGCGCGCAGCTCGGCGGTGGTCGGCATGTTGACCGTCGCCTTGTCGAAGACCGACAGGGTCAGGCGCTGCCGATCCTCCTCGTAGACGTGGTTCGACGAGGTGTGGGTGATCCCCTCGAGCAGGCGATGCGGCGGGTATGCCGCGCCGCAGCACATCATCATCAGGTGCAGGTTCTCGTGCAGCACGAGGTCCCGTTGGTGGTACTGCAGCGAACCCGAGGGGTAGTTGTAGGCGGTGTTCAACCGCCAGTAGGTGATCCCGCCGCCGCCGATGCTCTCCGGCCGGAAGTTGCCGTCACTCTCGATCGCGTCGAGCATCCGCTGGTTGGTGGTGCCCATCACGAACGGCATGCGCAGGCGGTCGTCGCCGGGCGGCGAGCGGCCGAGGATCGCGCGGTGCAGTGGCCACGCGAGTTCGGCGTAGGTCAGGTAGCGCCGCGCGGTCGCCTCGTCGTGGTCGGTCTTCAGCGCGTAGTGCTGGGAGACGAACCACGACATGCCGTCGGTGTTGCCGACCGTGGGCGAGTAGGTGGCGGGGACCTGTCGGCCCACGGCAACGACTTCGACGTGCTCGAGGGTGGCGGAGCGTCCGGAGACGAGGACCCGCGCGGGCGTGGCGGCGGGCGGCGGGACCTGGGGAACGTCGACCGGGAACGGACTGAGGAGCGCGAGGAGCGTTGCGAGCATCGGCGCCGGACAAGGTAGCGGGATCGAATCGCCCCGGCCCGACCTCGGTCACTCCATCGCCGATCGGGTGCTCTTCCGGATCCAACGCTTCGTGGGGGCTGCCGGCCCGCGACCAACCGCTATCGTCGCGGACGCCTCCCGATACCTCCGGCGTCCTGGCGCCCTTCCCGGCGATCCCGGACGCGTGTTCCCATGAAGACCCTCCACCTCCTCCCGGCCGCGCTCTGCGCCGCCGCGACCCTCACCCCCCTCGCCGCCCAGAACCGCCTGGTCCTGCCGCGGAGCCTCGCGACGACCTTCGGCCAGTCGAGCTCCTCGATCCTCGGCCAGGACAGCTCGCGCACGCAGCTGATCTTCGCGCAGCCGTTCGCGCCGAACACCACCGTCAACGGCGTCGGCTTCCGCCGCGCGGCCAGCACGACGGACTCCGCTGCGTTCACGGTCGACATCGAGATCCGCATGTCGAGCACGACCGCCACGCCGGGTGTGCTGTCGTCGACCTTCGCCGCCAACGTGGGCACCGACGAGGTCGTGGTGCTCCCGCGCCAGATGGTGACGGTCCCCGACATGCCGGCGAACCGGTCCACGGGTCGCTTCGCCGAGTTCCGCTTCGCGACGCCGTTCGTGTTCGGCACCAACGGGGCGCCCAACCTCAACGTCGAAGTACTCGTCTACGGTCGCAGCGCGGGCGCCACGTGGAGCACCGACCGCATCTTCGGCGGCACCGCGGGCCGCGAGCAGCTGTCCGGCCAGGGCTGCGGCTCGGCGACCAACGACGCGGTGTCGACCACCAACGGTTCGGGCGCCACCTACGTGGCCGGCACGACCGTCGACATCAACTTGACCGGCGCGACCCCGAACTCGACCGCGGTGGTGATTCCGTCGATCGACATGACGGAATTCGCTCCGGGCATCCCGCTGCCGTACAGCCTCGCGAACCTCGGTGGAATGGCCGGCTGTGACGTGATGGTGAACGCGAGCTTCGGCGGAATCGGCCTGCCGACCGACGGCGTGGGTGCGGCGACGCTGTCCCTGGCAGTGCCGACGACGCTGTCCGAGGTCGGCATCGCCTGGCAGTGGCTGTACCTCGTTCCGCCGACCGCCGTGAACCCGCTGGGCCTCGAGACCACCGCGGTCGAGGGGACGTTCATCGGGCCGCGCGTGTCGGTGCCGGACCTGCAGTACGTGTGGGACCTGTTCGACGTCAACTCGGCCACCGGCACGGCCACGACGGACTCGTGCCCGGTGACGTTGTTCCTGTTCTGAGGGACCCCGACCGCACGGCCGGCGACTCGGGATTTTCGGCATGATCCTGAGAATCCGGCCGCGGAATGCACTCCCCCCGTTGCCTACCTGTTGATGAACGAACTCGTGATGGCACCTCGTCCTGTTCCTGCGACCGCGATCCCCGTCCCGCCCCTCGAGAACGGTGACCGGCTCACCCGCGTGGAGTTCGAGCGGCGCTACGAGGCCCATCCCGAGATCAAGAAGGCTGAATTGATCAACGGGAGGGTCTACGTGGCAAGTCCAGTACGACACACACAACACAGCGGTCCGCAGGGCCGTCTCGCGGTGCTGCTCGGCACCTACGCATTCGAGACGCCCGGCGTCTCCCTGGGCGACAACGGCACGGTCCGCCTCGACGAGGACAACGAGCCGCAGCCGGACCTGTTCCTGCGCATCGAGCGCGAGGGCCTCGCCAGCTCACAGATCGACGACGGCTACGTCGACGGGCCGCCGGAACTCGTCGCCGAGATCGCTGCCAGCTCGGTGAGCTACGACCTGCACGACAAGCTCCACGCCTACCGGCGCTCGGGGGTGCAGGAGTATCTCGTGTGGCGGACCCTCGATGCGGCGATCGACTGGTTCGAGCTCGTCGACGGCGAGTATCGGCCGCTGGTGCGCTCGGCGACGGGAGTCGTCGAGAGCCGGGTGTTCCCAGGCCTCCGCCTCGACCTCGCGGCCTTGCTCGAAGGTCGCGACAAGCAGGCGCTCGATGGGCTGCGAGCCTCGCTCGGTGGCGAAGTGCATCGAGAGTTCGTGGCGCGGATCGCACCGAACGACTGACGCGAGTCAGCGAAGCGTCAGCTCGACGTCGACCGCCCCGTCGACGTGCATCTCGAAGGACCGTTCGGCGCGGAGCCCCTGCTCCGTGAGGCGGGCTCGATAGCGGCCTGGGTCGAGCCGCCAGTCTCCCTGCACGATCCCATCGGAGCCGATGCGGACTCGGCGATCCACGAGGAGCCGATCCTCCTCGCCAAGGACCTCGAGCCGCGCGTCGTCAGGCCGCTCTGCGCCCAGAGCGACGTCGACCATGAAGCGCACCGGCGAGCCGTTCCGCAGCTCGCGAACGATCTCGGTGTTCCGTCCCGCCGGCAGGTGGATCTCGAAGACCTCGCAGGCGAAGCCGTCCCCGCCGAGCCGCATGCGGTAGTCGCCGGGTTTCAGGGCACCCGCACCGCCCTCCCCGCCGGCGATCTTCGCGGCGTACCAGCGCTCGTCGTCCTGCCGCGAGTAGGACAGAACAAGGTCTTCCGGCAGCGGTCGACGTGCGTGGAACCGGATCCGGAACGCCGCCGGAATCTCCAGGGCGATCGTTCCGAAGTCGGCGACACCGTCGGGCTCCGCGGTGACGAACCCGGTGCGCTCACACGCGAATCCGTCGGCCTCGATCAGGAACCGGTAGCGGCCGGGCGGCACCTCGAAGGCGAACCGACCGTCGGTTTCCGGCATCACGATGGGTGTCCCGCCGACCATGTCCTCGCGGACCAGGCTCATGTGCGAGTCGGCGACCGGGCGTCCCTCCGGATCGACGAGACGCCCCTCCAAGCGCGCGCTGTCACCGTGCCGGTTCTCGTCCCATAGAAGCTCGAGGGGTGCTTCGGGCAACGGGCCTTCGTGGAGGAGCACCTCGAACAACCTGCGCCGGCCGAACACCTGCAAGGTGCCCTCGTCGGGAGCTGCCTCGACCTCGAAGTGCCCAGCACTTCGGCTCACCGACAAATCGTGCCAGTCAGGCCGACCGGCCACCCTGAACTCGAGCATCAGCTCCTCGACCGGCGCGCCCTTCGGATCGACGACCCTTCCCACGATCTTGCGGCCCGCGTCGAACACCGGGTCCCACCGCAGCGTCTGCCCGGGAACACCCTGCAAGGTCGCCTTCTCGACCGCACTCATCCGCTGCGCCCGCAGCTCGAGCGCGCCGCTCGGCAGATCGGTGAGCACGTACCTCCCCGCGTCGTCGGTGGCGACCGCGCGGGTGACCAGAGTGGCGCGCATTCCAGATCGGATCGAGACCTCAGCCAGCGGTCGTCCAGAGGAATCCCTGGCAACGCCTTCCAACGTCACTCCCGGGGTCAGCCGGATCGGCACCTCCAACGCACCTCCAACGGGTGCATCGACGAAGCCGGACCATGGGCCGAGTCCGTCGGCCCTCACCTGGACCTCGACCCGACCCGCGGCGACGGCGAGTTCGCAGCGACCGGCCGAATCGGTGCGGCATGGCCATGGGACGCGCGTGTTCAGGACACCGTGCGCGTCTCGCCTCGGGCTGTTCTGCTGTCCGAACGGGCCAGCAGCAGCGAGCGCTCCTGCGATCGGTTCGCCGCCGCCATCGGCGACCCGCACGAGCAGTCTGGCGCCGTCCCGCGACAGGGCGATCTCGGTCTCGACCAACGCTCCCTCTTCCGCGATGAGCTGACGGAGCGGGCTCGGGGCATAGCCGGGCGCCGATGCGCCGACCGAGCCGTGGTGCGGCGCACGCTCGATCCGGAAGTAGCCGTCGTCGTCGGTCGTGGCCATCGGGTAGGCCCAACCACCTGCCCAGCAGGTGCCGAGCACCCTCGCGCCGGGGATCGCGCGGCCCAAGTCGTCGACCACGCGGCCGACGACCGTCACGCCTCGCTCGATCGTCACCTCGAGGACCTTTCGTTCGCCGGGCACGATCTCGATCTCTGGGCTCCCGGTCGACTCCCAGATCCACCAACCGACCTCGTGCCGCCCCGGAGCGAGATCGGCGAACACCACGACGCCCTCCGCATCGCTCCGCGCGATCGGCCCTCGATCGAGGGAGTAGGGATCGCGAAGGGAGAGGTCGAGGCCGACCGCCGGCTCGCCGTCGTCCTGCCAACGAACTCGGACCTCCAGGCTGCCGGGCGCCTCGAAGGCCGCGCTGGCGGGCGACGCCCCATCCGCCAGATCGACGGGGAGCCGTGCCTCGTCCGGCGCGTCGAGTTCCTCCGCCGCAGTGCTACCGGTCGCCTGCCGGACCGACCCACCCTGGCTCGCGGCCGAACCGTCTGCCGGATCCGTCGGCGCTCCCCCACCACCGAGCACCAGCGTGCCGACCAGCCCACCGAGCACCACGACGACCACGAGCGCACCAGTCAGCTTCTGCAACGTCACCACCAGAACTCCCCAGATCAACAGCATCGAACGGGAGACGGCTCCCACCACCGACCCGCCCGCGACCGGAGCAGAGGCCGTTCCGCAGGTCGCACGCCAGGCCATCCCCATCGCCAGCGCCAGGCCGCGCCGGTCCGCGTCGTGCGGTGCCACCCGATCGCGCAGCAGATCGAGCCCGCGCTTCAACCGCTGCCGCACCGCGTCCGGCCCCACGCCCTGCGCCGCCGCGATCCGCTCGGTCGACGCCCCCTGCACGAACCGCAGGACCAGCGTGCCTCGGTACGGCTCCGGCAGCTCGCGCAGCGCGCGACTCACCCGCTCCAGCGCTTCGAGCTCGGCCAGCAGTTCGTCGGTCGGCCGCCCTTCCTGCGCACCCGACCGCGCCGCCCGCAGCTCGCGCCGCGCCCGCCGCCGCTGATCCCGCCGCCAGGTGCTCGCCACGTTGCGGGCGATGCGCGCCAGCCACCGGGCCGGTTCACCCTGCGCCGGCGGCGCGGCGAGCGCGCGGGCATAGGTCTCCTGGACCACGTCCTCGGCGTCCGCCGGGCCGATCAGGCGGACCACGATGCGTCGCAACGCCTCGCGATGCTCGAGCAGTTGCTCGACCTCGGCGGAATCCCAGGAGCGGGTCATCACCCTCTTCACTCCGCCCCCCGGTGGACGTGACACGGATTCGGCACGGAACCCGTCCGCACGTCACTTCGCGCCCGGTGGCCCCCGCCTCCCGGTCATCAGCGCGATCAGCGCCACGAACAGCGCCGAGCCGAGGATCGCCCAGACGATCGGGAAGGGCTGGTCGCCGACGGTGATCACCAGGATCTCGGGGAGGCCGAGGTTCTGGGCGATCCAGGTGCCGAGCAGCGCACCGATGAAGCCGACGGCGATGGAGGTGAGGCAGCCGCCGCGGGTCATACCGGCGATCGACTGGCCGATCGCGCCGCACACGGCGGCGATGATCAGCATCACGAGGAGTTGGAGGAGGGTCATGGTCTGAGGGCCTTCCAGCAGGTCGGCCCGCGGCAGTCTAGCCGAAGGTCCCTCGCCGCGCGGCGCGTCGTTCCTCCTCGTGACGCCACGCTGCGGAACCATGACAGCGCCGCATCGGGTTGGCGTCGTACCGATGCACCAGACGCGCACGACTTGCCGGAGGGTCGCGCGCAACCGCGCGAGGTCCGTCGCGGAAGCGTGGCAGGCCGGCCGCGCATCGACACGACTTGGCGGACCTCACCGCCGCGCCGACGCTCGATTGCACTGCGACTCGAGGATCTGCCTGCAGCACGCAGCCGAGGGCATGCGCGTTGCCTCCGCGATGGGACCCCGCCGTGACCGCCACGGCTTCCTTCCTCCTCGACGTCGGAATGAACCTCCTTCGCAACTTCGCTGTCGCCGGACTCGCCACCTCCACCCTGCTCACCGCGCAGCTCCCCGACTGGGTGACGCTGCAGACCAGCTCGACGCCCACGATGCTGTGGGCCGAGAGCAGCATCGTGGTGGTGCAGGACACCGCCGGCTTCCACCTCTACTCCTCCTACACCCGCGTCTGGTCGCACCTGCAGACCAGCGCCAACGCCAGCTTCTACGGCTACGACGACCACGTGGTGATCGTCGACGGCACCCAGGCCTGGGGCTACGCGACCCGCGCGGCGCGGATCGAGCCGCTGACGCTCAACGCCCCCCCGCTGGTGCCGTCGCCGAGCCGGGGCGCGGTGTGGTTGACCGCGCTGATAGACGGCAACGACGCGCACTTGTTCTCCGGACTGCTCGGCACGTGGACTACGGTCCGGTTCCATTCGAGCCCGCTCGGCTCGATCGGCCGGATGGCTGGGGTATTCACCGATGGCACGCGGACCGTGGGCTACAGCGCGCACTTCGGCGAGGCGGTCGACCTCGGAATGCCGAACGTCGGCATGCCCGACGCGATCGGCTACTGCGCCACCGTGCGCGATGCGGACTACTTCCATGTGTTCGGCGCCTACCGCAACCGCTGGCGCAGCGTGCCGGCGAGCAGCAGCGCGGCCTTGGTGAAGCCGCCGTCGCGGGCCGGCTACGTGGTGGTCCAGGAGCCGGAGCACATGACGTTCTTCAGCGCGCTGACCGACTCCACGACCTCGCTCTACCACGGCAGCAACCAGGTCACGCTGAGCACCGAGGCGAACGTCGCCACCGTGCAGGACGGCAACCGGCTGTTCGCCTACTCCTGCGCCACCGGAACCCTCGACACCGTCACCTCACCCAACGGCTGGAACACGATCCATCTGAAGCAGGAGACCGTGGTCGCCGAGGACGGCACCGACGTCCATGCCTTCGGCGTGCGCGCGGGTCGCTTCGCGCCCGCCGTCACCGGCCAGCTGCTCGGCGCCGAGACCGGCACCGCACTGGCGATCGAAACCGCCACCGGCAGCTACCAGGCGTTCTCCTGCCTGACCAACGCCTGGAGCGCAGCGCCGGCGGGCAACTACCCGATCCAGTACGTGACCTACAACGGCGTCATCCTCGCCGACGGCTCGGGCACGATGCACGGCTTCAGCGCCAACCGCGGTACCTGGACCACGCAGGTCGCGCCGATGGCCGACAGCTACTACCAGCACAAGGCGGCGTTCTGCGCCAGGTCTGGCAACCGCCTCGACTCGTTCAACGGCCGGACCGGTGAGTGGGCGACGGTGACCACCAACGCGCCGGCCAACGTGACCTGCTTCGACATGTCGGTCGTCGCGTTGGACGGCACGCAGATGCACTGCATCTCCTGCTACAAGGACGAGTGGTCGACCGAGACCGTGGCGACGACCTCGCACGAGATCCGCGACGAGTGCGCCTGGGGCTTCGACGGTTCGACGGTCCATGTGTGGAGCGGTAGCAGCCAGGTCTCGGAGTGGGCCAACATGCCGGAGTACTGGCGGATCCTCGCCCGCGGCGGAAAGCTCCACTACGACGTCGGCGCCGAACCCGGCGCACAGGCGATCCTCGCGATCGGCGGCATGCTCACCGACACGGTGACGCCCTACGGCCGGCTCCGCGTCGACCTTTCGTCCGCGGCACTCGTGCCGGTGGCGATCCCCGCGCAGGGCACCGGCTCGCTGTCGCTGATCGTCCCCGACCTCGTCAGCCTCCGTGGCGTGACGCTGTTCGCGCAGGGCATCTTCGTGTCGCCGTCGAGCACGATCTATCTGAGCGACTACTTCGAGTCGACGATCCTGTGAGCCGCGGAACCGGGGGCGAGGACGGGATGCGTCCGCCGGCCCCGCCTCCGGAGACCGACGCGCCGCGACGCTCCGCTGCTGTTCCGATCATCCGATCGGACGGAGTTCCCGACCTTGAACACCCCGACCACCCGCAACCGTTCCTTCCGGCGCCTACCCAGCGCCTTCGCCGCCGCGGTCCTCGCCGCGGCCGCGCCGCTCACCGCGCAGCAGAGCTTCACCCACATCGCGCCGGCGGAGCCGATCGTCTTGACGACCTCGCTCCGCGAGACCCGCGTCCGCCCGGTGCTCGAACCCTTCGAAGCGTCGACCGGCTACGAGGTGCGCGTGCAGCGATCCTCCCGCCCGACTACCGCGGATGCCGGCGAAGCACTCACACGGTTCGCCGAGGCCCACGCCGATGTCTGGTGGTGCCAGGAGACGCTGGCGACCGACGCCCTGAAGCGCGCCGGTGGACTGGCGAAGCTGCCGATGTATCCAGCGACCGCCGGCCGCTCCGCCGCCCTCCTCGACCCGGAGGGCTACTGGGTCGGCATCGCGCCACGCGCCCGGATCCTGATGGTCAACACCGACCTGCTGCCGGCGAGCGCGCGCCCGCACTCGATGTGGGACCTGATCACTCCGGCCTTCGCAGGCAAGGTCGCCGTCGCCAGCCCGACCGGCGGCACCGCCCGCTTCCACTTTCTCGCGCTGCAGCAAGCGCTCGGCGCCGAAGCCACGCAACGCTACCTCGAAGGCCTGACCGCCAACCGCGCGGTGATCGCCCGCGGCGACCGCCAGCTCGCCGAGCTGATCGGTGACGGCGTGGCCGCCGCCGGGATGACCGACACCTCGGACTACCTCGGCGTCGCCAGCCAGGGCAAGCCGGTCGCGATGGTGTTCCCCGACCAGGACGGCTGCGGCACGCTGCTGATCCCGCACACCGTGGCACTGCTCACGACTTCGGGCAACCCGGCGGGAGGCCGGAAGCTGATCGACTACCTGCTCTCCGCCGAAGCCGAACGGGAACTCGTGGCGCTCGGTCGCGGCCAGCTCCCTCTGCATCAAGAGGTCGCGCCGCCCACGGGTCTGCCGCACGCCACGTCGCTGCGCACACTCGACGTCGACCTGGCCCAAGCGGCCGCGCTGGTCGACACCCTCGGCGAGGCGGTGCAACGCCGCTTTCCGACGCCTGCGGAGCCGCGCGACACCCGCGACTTCGAGGACTCCCCAGTCGGCACGGCCCCCGCCGGAATGACGATCGCGCAGACCAGGGACGCAGCGATGTGCGTCTGGAGCGTCACCGAGGACCCCTCGGCACCCAGCGGCCACAAAGTCCTGACCCAGACGGACGCCACCGAGACCGGCGGCCGCTACCCGATGTGCATCGTCGACGACTTCCAGGCCTCCGACGTCTCGGTGCAGGTCTGCTTCAAGACGATGACCGGTGAGCACGACCGCGCCGCCGGCCTCTGCGTCCGCTACCTCGACGCGGACAACTACTACTGCTGCCGGGTCAACTCGCTGGAGGACAACTACCGCTTCTACAAGGTGGTCGACGGACAGCGGATCGAGATCGGCGGCAAGAACCACGTGCCGATCCTGGAAGACCTCTGGCAGTCGATGCGCATCGACGCGCAGGGCGACCTGTTCCGGATGTGGCTGAACGGTGCGCTGGTGTTCGAGGCCCGCGACGCGACCTTCCCCGCCGCCGGCCAGGTCGGTCTGTGGTTGAAGGGCGACAGCATCACGTCGTTCGACGACCTGACGATCTCACCGCCGCCGAGCCGTTGGGCCACCGACTTCGAACGCGATGGAGCCGCGGGAGCACCACACGGCATGCGGTCGGTCACCTCCGGAGACGGCATCGAGTGGTCGGTGGTCGATGCCGGTGACGGCGCCGAGGGACGCCGCGCGGTCACGCCGCTGGTGCACGGGGTCGAACCGGACCGCCGTGCCAGTGCGCTGTTGCTCGCCGAGGCCTTCGAGGCGGCCGACGTCTCGGTCGCGACCCGCTTCAAGGTCGGCACCGAGGGCTCCGGCAACCACGTCGCCAGCCTCGTGGTCCGCTACCTCGGCCCCGACGACTACCACCAGGTCCGCTTCAACCCCGAGGAGTGCAACATCCGCCTCTACCGGGTGCGCGGCGGCGAGCGGCAGCTGGTCGGCGAGGTCCACCACACGCGGCACGACGAGTTCGTCTGGCACAGCGCCCAGCTCACCGCGGTGGGTGCGCGCTTCGAGGTGCTGGTCGATGGCGTGCTGCAGTTGGTCTGCCGCGACGAGCAGCCGGCGAAGGCCGGACTCGCCGGCCTCTGGGCGACGCCCGGCGACGGCACGCTCTACGACGAGGTGCGGGTCGAGGCGTTCCGCTGACGGAGTACGTGATTGCGCGGTCAGTGGAACGCGACCGCGCGCACCAGGTTGGTCAGCCGGTAGCCGCCCGAGGCGTCGCTGCTCAGGCCCTGCGCGTAGAGCGACACTCCGGCCGCGTTCGGCACCAGGGGGAGGGCCAGCCGCGACGTCGCCCGGTCCCCCACCATCGGCTGCAAGTCGGACACCGGGCTCGTGGCCGGGTCGATGCGCAGCGTGCCGATCGGCAGGACCAATGGGGCGGGCAAGAGCGTGAAGCCGTAGACGAAGGCCGCGAGCTGGCCACCCGTCCGCGTGAGTTCGAGCTCGAGGACCGAGCCGAGGCGGGCCGGCAGGACCACGTCGAGGTCGTTGCCGCGGTTCCGCAGCGCTCTCGCCGGGTAGTAGAAGTCGACGCCCAGGATGTCGGTGTCCGCATCGCCGTCGATGTCGGTGGCGATCGGCGTGCGGAACGCCGCGGGGCGCGCGCCGAGCCACCGCGTGGTGACGTCGGCGAAGCGACCGCTGCCGTCGTTCTCGAGCGCGGTCGACGGCCGCGGCGCGTCGCCGAGGACGAGGTCGAGGTCGCCATCACCGTCGAGGTCGGCCAGCTCCGGCTCCGCGAAGGACGAGGAGGGCCGCGCGACCTGCGATCCCACCGGGTAGCCGCCCGCGCCGTCGTTCGGGTAGAGCCAGAGGCTCTGGCTCAGGATGTCGAGCGAGCCGTCGCCATCCACGTCGGCCAGTCGGAAGCGCTCGCCGAGGCCCGGGGCATCGAGCGAGGGAGTTCCGGTCACGAGTCGGAACCGGCCGGAGCCGTCGTTGAGGTAACGCTCCAGGTGGCCGGGCCCGGAGGCGGGCAGCGCGATGACGAGCAGGTCGAGGTCGCCGTCCGCATCGATGTCGCCGACTTCCAGGTCGAGCGCGTTGCCGCCAGCCGGCCAGTCGAACGGATCCAGCGTGAAGTGGCCGGAACCGTCGTTCCTCAGGATCGAGTAGGGCGCGCCCCAGCCGGTGCCGATGGCGATGTCGTCGTCGGTGTCGCCGTCGAGATCGGCGAGCCGCACGGCCGTTGCCGGGACCCGGTCGAAGCCGGCCGGCAGGCGTGCCGAGGACTCCTCCGAGAACACGCCGCTGCCGTCGTTGACGAGGATGCGGATCTTGCCGTCGGACAGCGTCAGCCAGGCGTCGAGATCCCCGTCGCCGTCGAGGTCGCTCCATGCAAGCGTCGAGAACGTACGCCGGCCGGGATCCAGCCAGGCGGCCTCGGGAGGGCCGAAGCCCAGGGTGTCGAGGTTGCGACGGACGACCAGGAAGAACTCGGCGGTGGCGGTCCAATCGAGATCGCCGTCGCCGTCGACGTCGAGGAACCGCACGTGGAAGCCGCACGACGCCTCGTCGAAGTCCGCGCCGCGCGAGTCCACCAGGGTTCCCCCGCTGTTGAAGACGATGCGGAGGGACTCCTCTCCGACGATGCAGAGGTCCTGATCGCCGTCGCCCTCGGCATCGAACGCCACCAGGTCGCGGCAACGGACGACCTGCGGCGGCAGCACCGCCGGAAGACGCTCGGAGAAGGCACTGCCGCTGTTCCACCACACGTGGACCGGACCCAGGCGGCTGCCGAACACCAGCTCGGGGTTGCCGTCGGCATCGAGGTCGACCGCGGCGACCGTATCGGCCGGGTCCTGCCCGCCCGGCAGTCCATGGGCGAGCCGGAAGTTCCGGTTGCCGTCGTTCCAGAACACCTCGTGGTCCGCCTCGCGGCTGTCGGACTCGCCGATCGCGTACACCAGATCGAGATCCCCATCCCCGTCGAGGTCGACGGCAGCCGCGTCGTCCGGATCGGGGCCCGAGTCGACGATCGACTGGAAGGTGAACGTGCCGTTCGCATCCTGGAACCACACGCCACGCCCGTCCCGGAACAGGTCGTAGGTGCCGATGCCGATCAGGTCGATGTGGCCGTCGGCGTCGACGTCGGCAGCGTCGAAGGCCTGCGCCGGCGCTGGGCTCGACACGCGAACGATCGGCCCGAAGCGCCCGGAGCCGTCATTGGCGGCGAGGACGACTCCGCCGAAGTCATTGACGATCAGGTCGAGGTCGGAATCCCCATCGACATCGGCGAGGAAGCCGTCGTCACGCCCCAAGGGAAACACCGGCAGACGGCCGGGCCCGGCGTCGACGAAATGGCCGGTGCCATCGTTGAGCAGGACGGAGCTGGGATCGAAGAAGCGCAGCACGAGCAGGTCGACGTCGCCATCCCCGTCGAGATCACCGCTCGAGACCTCGGTATAGGTCTGGTTGCCGAGAGGGCCTGGCGGCGGCAGATGGGTCGCGGTGAGATCGACGTATCGGTCGGTCTGGGTACGGTCGAAGAGACGCAGCACCTGGCCGCTCGGGTCCGGCCGTTCGAGACCGACGACCAACTCGTCGATGCCGTCGCCGTCGAAGTCCGCGACAGCGACCGACCGGATGCCCTCGGGGATCGAGGGAAGGACCTGGGTCGCACGTATGGCGAACCGTTGCTGCGCGGCGAGCGGCGCGAAGACCCATGCCAGAAGGACGAGCGGGACGAGGAGTTGGCGCATGTCAGGCGCGTAGCAACAACCAGGTTGGTGAACCGGTAATCGTCGCCGTTTCGGGGACCTGGGTCACCCGGGGTCGGACGTCGATGGGATTCGAGGATTGCGCGTGATCCCGGTGCGCAAATCGCACCTGGGCGCAGCCCGCGCACTGCGCCGGCCGAAGAGCTCGATCGCCCCCCACCTCGGTCCTCCCGGTCGTCTCGAGGCGCCCGACCCGGCGTCGCCTCGTCGTCGATGCGTCGGGTTCCGGGCAACGCGCAGGCCCTTGCCCGGTGCCGGCCGCTTCACCAGACCAACGACACCGCCATCGTCACGCCATTGCACAAGGCCGCGGCGCCCCAGGAATCCCCCCAGCCGTAGCGGAACCCGAACCGGTAGAGCAGCGCCTCCACCACCAGGATCCCCGCCTCCACCGGCACGAACGGCACCCCCTCTGCGACGATCAGCCAGTAGCCGAGCGGATGCGTGCAGACGTTCGCCGTCAGCACCGCGAACAGGTTGCGGCGGGTCCAGCCGAGGACTGCCACGAACAGCAGGCCCTCGATCAGGACGGTGAGCAGGAAGGCTGCGAGCCAGGCTTGGAGGTCCATGAGACGGCGAGCACCAGGAGCGGGATCTCGACCCAGGCGTGGACCGCGGCGGGGATCGCGTAGTGCGCGCGCGCTGCTCCGAAGTCGATCAGGAAGGTGATGGAACTCAGCGCGCCGAGCGCCAGGACTCCCCAGCCGAAGGCTCTCCGCGACGGCCACGCGAGGATCGGTCGGGCTCCCTCCCCGGCGCCGAGCCGCGGTAGCACCCACAGCACGAAGACGTAGTGCGCGCACTGCAGGAACACGCAGGCGCGGAACCAGCCGAGCACGTGGCGGTCGCCGAGACCGTCGGGGACGAACGCGGTGAGCAGCGAGTCGCGGCTGAGGCCCACCCAGTTCGCCGGCAGGGTTCCGGCGTCGCCCGAACCGAAAGTGGATGCCAGCAACACGGCGGCCGGCACCACGACGAACACCGGCAGGCCGAGCCAGAGCCCGCGTCGGCCGAGGCGTTCGGCGAGGAACAGCAGCGGCGAGAGGTTGTGCAGGCAGGCGAAACCGACCAGCCAGGTGAACGGGTCGCGCAGGATGCCGAGGGTGCACAGCGCGGTGACGACCGACGCGGCCGCGAGGCGCGCGGTGATGCCTGGTGCAGTGCCCGCGGCGACGACGGCGACGAGGACCATCGGGATCAGCAGACCGAGCCGCCAGCCGGCCTGACCAACCAGGGCCACGCCCGCGGCCTGCGCGGTCGTCACGATCACCAGCGCGGCGAGCAAGAGTGCGAGAGCTGCGCGCGGCCCGACCGTCGGCAGCCGCGCGCCGAACCGCTCGTCGACGTAGCGCAGCTCGACCAGCACGTGCGGGATGCCGAACAGCGCGAGCGTGAGGACGTAGGTCGGCAGCGGCGCGGTCACGCTCAGCGCGAGCGCGCCGACCAGCAGCGCGACCATGCCGGCGATCTCGCCCCGCGAGGTCACGACGACTTCCTGCGCCGCGTCACCAGCCAGATCCCGCCGCCGACCAGGGCGAGACCGACCAGCGCGTAGGTCCACATCCGTCCCGACCCGCCCTCGTCGAACGGTTCGGGCGCGACGTCGGCCTCGGCCAGCACCTCGTCATCGGCATCGAGCAACTCGAAGCGCACTCGTTCGACGCCCGGCTTGCCCGCCGCGTCGAGCGTCGCGCGGTAGCCGGCGCGGAAGGCGCGCGCCGAACTCTCCTCCGGCTGGACCATCCGGCTCCCCGCGAAGGCCACCGCCTCGATCCCGTGACGCTCCGTGAACTCCCCGAGCGACGGCGCCTCACCCCGCTGCGCCTTGGCCGCCAACCACTGCCGGGCGACCTCGGGCGGCATCGCGAAGAGCAGGTAGTCGTAGGGGGCGAACGGTAGCTCGGTCACCGGCTCGGTCAGCATCGCCACCTCGTCCCGCGATGGCGTCGACCCGACCACCAGGAGCCAGCCCTCGCCCGCGGGGCCAGCGAAGTCGCCGCGCTCGATCGTGGTCCCCAGCCAGCGCATCGGCCGCGATCCGAACGGCAGGATGTCGGGTCGCGGGGTCCAGGCGGAGAACAGCAGTGCTGGGAGCAGAGCGGTGAGGGCGAAGGACGTGCGGAGCATCGTGGCCATGATGGCGCGGGGCGACGGCGAAGGTGCTCGCGAGTTCCAGAGGATCTGGGAGCTGCGCCGCCCTCGGGCGCCTACCCGGTGTTCGTGCAGACTGGCAGCCAAGTCTTCAACATGGACCACGGCAGCCGCCTACCGATGCCCGCCTGGAGCCTCACACGCGCCGCCGCGCTCCTCGTCATCGGTCCAGATAGCGATCTCGAGGCTCTGCTGACTGCCGACGCGGGACAGGACCTGGTGCTGGAGATTGCTGGAGCCGGCTCTGCCTCGCGAGGATTCGATCACGGGACCGATTCCGGTCGAAGCCCAAGTCGCGCGTGAGTTCGGAGCGCGGCTTGCACCCGAACCAGGGCGGCGATTCCACTCCGATGAACAACCCCATGCGCACCCTCTGCTTCGCCCTTCTCGCGGTGTCCTGGCTCCCCGCCCAGCGTCGCTTCGTCGTCGACGCGTCGGGTTCCGGGCAGTTCACGGACCTGCCACAGGCCCTCGCCACGGCCCGGGACGGCGACGTCTTCGACGTGCTGCCGGGCGACTACACGCCAACCTGGGTGACCGCCGGAGTGAGCATCGTGGGCCGGCCGGGTTGCCGAATGCGTGCGGGCCTGTTCGTCGTCGACGGGATCGGTCCGCAGGCGACCTTCGCCCTCACCGACTTCGAAGGCGCCGACTTCTCCCGTCCGGTCGAGTTCCAGGTGCGCGGCTGCACCGGTCCGGTGATCTTCCAGCGCCTGAAGCCGGTGCGGAATCCGATCTTCAGCGGATGGACCGAGCTGGTGCTGCGCGTCGGTGACTCCACAGCGGTGTTCTCCCAGGAGTGCCACTGGATCGGCGACAGCGCCGTGGAGGTGCTGGGTCCCACGTCGCGGCTGACGCTCTCGCACTCCACCGCCGAGGGCTTCGGTCCGTTCGCGCTCAGACCCCAGATCGGGGCGTTCGGACTGCGCATCGCCGACGGGCACGTCGACCTCGTCGAGTCGACGGTGATCGGCGCGGAGGGCGAACGCCTGGGAGCGAGCCAGGGCGGGTTCGGCGTGTCGGTCGACGGCGGTTCGCTGCGCGCCGCGCGGAGCCTGGTGCGCGGCGGACGATCCTGGGCCTTCAGCTCCACCTGGCTCGAGCCGGCGTTCCTGCTGTCGCGGCACGCCGAGGTGCTGCTGGATCCGACCGCCAGCTGCGAACCGGTTCCCGGAGCGATCGGCCGGGGCAGCGTCGTTCGACGGACGGTGCCGGCGATCAGCGCGCCGTCGGTGGCGGTGGGTGGAACGGTTGCAGCGACCTGGTCGGGGGCACTCGGCGCGACGTCGATCGCCGCGATCAGCCTCGCGGCTCCGGCGGTCGCGACCCCGTTCGGGTTCCTGCTCCTCGATGGCCCTACGACGACCGGCTTCTACTTCGGCCCGGCCATGACCACGCTGCCGACCTTCACCCTGCCGGCCTCGACGCCCAGCGGGATCGCGATCGTCCTGCAGGGCGCGGTGGACGGACCGAACGGTCTCGAGCTGACGATGGGTCAGGCGTTCGTGGTGCGTTGACCCCGCGCGGCGGCGCCTGGCGCTGGGTCCTGCGCCGTAGGCTGCTTCGCGACGCGCGTGGGTTCATCCCCGAGTTCCAAAACGCTGCCAGCCATATCCGCCTCCGCTCCGCTCCGGCTGTCGTGACAGGATAAGGCATTCTTCCCATGAGAAGGGCACTTTCGTGTCCGCACCCCTAGACAGCTCCAGGCCCTACACCCATCCTCGAGGTCTTCGGATAACCTTCAGGAACCGACCGCCCGATGCGATCTCTCTCTCTCTCTCGCGACGCCGCTGATCGCAGCGAGCGCCTCGGCCCAGCGATCTGATTTCGTGTTCCACGTCTATGTGGACCCGCTCTTTGGCGACAACCAGAAGGCGGTGGAACTGAACCCGACGAATCCGCATGACATCAGTCTGAATTTCCTATCGAGCGGACGGCCGTTGCCGCTGAGTCGGCATGCAGATGGTACGATGGGATCCGGAGGGTCTGGCCAACGGATCGAGGGATTCCTCCAGCACGCACCCTATTCGTTCAAGACATTATCGAGCCCCCAGTCGGAGATGGGTGCCGTAGAGTATGTGCAACGCCCCTTCGTCGTCCCTCAGACCACTCCGATCCCGACGCTCCCGTGGACGCATCCCGACGGGGATCGCAGAGTGACGCATGTGGTGATCCACTGCCTTCCGGGCTTGTATGGACCCATCCACCACGGCTACCCAGACCCGCCCGATCCTGCGTCTGGGCTCCCCTGGAACGGCGAGGAGTTGCCCATCAAACTCGGCGTGATGCCATTCGATCTTTCGGACGTTCCAGCGACCGACCGCATATCGATCCAGGGAACGTCTGCGCTCGACACGATATTCGACGCGCGGGGCGAGGCCGGCCCGGTCTTCGAGTTCACCCTACCCGACCCGGCCCTATTCACATACAGCCCAGCTCACGGAGAAGCATTCCTCGATGCTGTGACAGTCCGCGGCGCAGCGGCCGACGAATCCGGCAACGGAGCCGGCGCAGGCATTCATATCCGCGGGCGACATGAGAATGCCGTCACGATTTCGAATTGCTTCATCGTGGACAATTCGGTTGGTATCGCGGTGAACTCCGATTTCGTCGTGATCGGCACTTCGCAGTACGTCGCTGCTCACCGCCCGATCATCACGCTCAACACGATAGTCGACAACACGATCGGCGTATGGCTTGGAGACTTGGACCCAGACCCGTTGGTCGTGCAGTCTCTCAACACTCCTGTACTACTGAACAACCTCTTCGCGTTCGAAGGAGGTCAGCTTGCTCAGGTCTCCTGTTTCGAAGGTGTTCAACCCGGAGACGTGACGGTCGCGTCGATCGGAAGTCCCGCTGTGACAGTAGGTTCTGCCTACAACACCTGGGATACATCCAGAGCGAATCTGGGCGGGACCCTCGTTCCCGGATTCCCGGCCCACCCCCAGATCCTCGTGCCAGCACCACGAGTCGACACCGATCTCTGGGACCAATTGTTCATCCGGGACGCATTCGAGGCGGCAGGGACCGGCGGCGGCGGGTACTCGCCTCATGATTACCGACTCAATCCAAACGCCCGACTCGCCTTGTCCCCAGGCGCGCTTCCGACTCACGCCAATCCCTTGATCGATACCGCGCTCGCCGCCGATTTGGTGATGATGGGAAACAACATCACCATTTCCGCGGCCGATACCGGGCTTCCCATCGGATCCGAGGAAGTCGACATCAACGCGCGTGACTGGGACTCAGAAGGCTTCGGCAATCCGAGACATTTCAATCGCGTGGACTTCCCGACCCCGCTCGATCATGAAGGCATGGACTTCGGGGCGGATGAGGCAGGAGACCTGATCGTTGCTGGCTACCTCCCCAATACGCGGATCTTCTCGGTACCCCACGCTCCGGCGGCCACAACCCTGACGGATCATCTCGATATCTACTTCTTCGACACGCCGGCCGGATCTTCGGGCCATTTGCGGCCCGTGTACAATACGATCGGTTCCTTCGAATTCGGATGGTACGATCACGTTATCAACAAGCCGGACGTGCTGCCTGGGCAGGGTCATGACTACGTGCAACACGGAACACCCGGGTCGGCGAGAGAACAGTTCAGCATGCTATTCAGGCTCGTGGGCCCGGGGGACCCGCCTCTGGAACCATTCATGAGGAACCTGAGGTGCGACATCTCGCCGCACCTCGCGCAAGATCTACATCCGGTGTGGCCTGCCCTAATGGAGCAAATATGGCCATTCCCCCCATCTATAACGGCGACGGATGCGTACGCTTGCAATCCCTGGCATTCGCACAATATGTCGCCCAACGGTTTCCACCAGCCTGACAACCCTGCCCTGTTTCACAATACCGGCATGGCGACGCACAGCACGGAATACACCGTCTATCAAGGATCGGCTGGCACCACATTCGTCTCGACTGCTTCGTTGAATCCCCCGCTGACCTTCCCGGCCGCACCCTTTGCAAGCCGACTAGTACCGCTCGTCTACTGGTTTGTGTCCATCCCCGGACCTTCCGGCTGCCCTGCCGGCTCGACAACCTATGACGTAGGGGCGTTCGGATTCTCGATCTGTCCAGACCGTATCAATCCGCTCGGCGCAACCGGCGAGGGCCTGAGGCTGAATCTCGAGTCGGTTGCCGAGGGAGAGCGAAACCTACAGACCATGCTCGTCATTCCAGCGGAATCGAATGGTCTGGATTCGACGAGCGAGCTCGCGCCGACACCGACGCCGACCGACCGGATTCTTCGACAAGCTGTCCGTGATGCGCGTGCGGTGCGGCGATGAGGCTTCACGATCGAACTAGAATGGCGCACGGCACGCACCTTCTGACGGCGGTCCTCTTGCTATCCGCATCGTGCACGAGCCAGGCCTTTTCGGCCGCGAGAGGCTGCACGATTCCGGACTGGAGATTCGCGAGTTCGTTGCTGCCTTGCATCGAGGACTTCGACGGAGATGGCTTCCTGGACGGTGTGGTCGCGTACGGAGACTCCGTGGGCATCGTCTGGGGTGACGCCGCGGGCTGCTTCAGTGCCATTGACGTGCTCCCGCCGATCAGCCCGCGACTGGGAATTGCATGGCGCGTAACGGCCGGAGACGTGACCGGTGACGGCCTCATCGACCTCGTCTGCTCCTACTTCCCCCAGTCGAGTGCCGCACCCGTCGCCTGCCCGGTATTCGTGCAGACTGGCCACCGAGCCTTCACCATGGATCACGGCAGCCGAATGCCGCTACTGGCCTGGCGCCTCACACACGCCGTCGCGCTCCTCGACATCGATCGCGATGGCGATCTGGATGCTCTGCTGGCTGTCTACTCGGGTCAGGACCTGGTGCTGGAGAACGATGGGGCCGGCTTCTTCTCGGATAGCACGGCAACGCGCATCACCGCGAATCAGAACCGGTCCTGGGGTTTCCAGGTGATCGATCTCGATGGCGACGGCTGGGACGACGTGGTCGTGGCCACGGGCGGCTCGGTGCACGCGCAGAACTTCATCTATTGGAACGATCGCGGAGTGCTCCGGGATACCAGCCTGCAGGGCCCTGCGTTTCCGACCAACCAGATGGACGTCGGCGACCTGGATGGGGACGGACACCTCGATCTGGTGTTCGGGAACGAATGGGCTCCACCGGAGGTGTATTGGGGCCTCGGCAACCGCGGCTTCCTCGAGGACGTCTCAATGCTCCCGCCCTCTGCCCTGAGCCACGCGCTCGCTGGGGCTCGGCTCGTCGACTTCGACCTAGACGGCGATCTGGACCTCCTGCAGTCGGGATCCCAAGCCGACTGCCTGCTCGAGAACCTCGGGAGCCGACGCTTCGCCGACGTGACCGCCTCGATCGAGCCGCTCCTCACGACCGGCTTCGTGGTTGCGGACTTCGACCGGGACGGCGACCAGGACCTGCTCCACCGGATCGGCTCGTCCTCCCATACCCGCCTGTCGGTCGGCATGTTCCGCCAGACCCATGCGCCTCGTGCCGCCAGCCTGGGTAGCACCCTGACCCTCGAACTCCACGCACGACCCGGCCGCTTCGCCTTGCTCTCCGTGGCGCCAGCACTCCGCGTCGTGGACCTGGGCGCATACGGAGTCTGGCAACTCGATGTGCCGAGCAGCGTGCAGTTCCCGGCGGTCACGCTCCCTGCGAACGGCCGCCACGACATCGTCCTCCAGGTGCCGAATGATCCGGCATTGCGCGGCGTCGATCTCCACTGGCAGTCCCTCGAGATCGACCCGGGCGCGATCAACGCGGTGCGCGTAGGCAATCGCGCGACGACGCGGTTTCAGTGACTGCGTTCGTGTGCGGAGACGACGCTCACTCCCCCGCCCCACCCTCGACCAACGCCCGCCCCAGGATCCAGGCCCGCTCCTCCCTCGTCAGCCGCGGGCTCGGTCGCGTGGAGTCGACCGACTGGGGGCGGTGCGCGCCGCGGCGCTGACGGTACCAGTCGGCGACCTCGAGCGTGCCGAGTTCCCGGGAGGCCATCCAGCGACGCACCGCGGCGTCGCGGGCCGACGCCCGATCGAGGGGATCGAGTTCCAGGCGACCCGCGCAGGCCTCGAACTGCGGACGCGGGTCGTCGCCGTCGAAGCGCACCGCGTGGCCGGGCCAGCGGCGACCGACCCGCGCGACGGCGTCGGCGAACGGCTCGGCGGTCCAGAACCGGACCAGCTTGAGCGCGACGTCGACGTGGACGCCACCGTGCGGTGGATGGCCGAGCGCGAAGGCGGCGTCGCGCGGCTCGTCGCGGCATAGCTCGAGCATCGGCGGGCCGGCCAGCGCCAGTTCGGTGGCATCCCAGCTCGCAGGATGGACCGACAGCGTGGCGGCGTCCCAACGCACCGTGACCAGCGCATCGACGACGCGGCGGAACAGCGGCGGGGTCGGCAGGTCGTAGGGGAGCTGCGAAGTGGGAGTGAGCACGGCCTCGCGCGGCACGAGCGCGGCGTCGGCCAACTCGGCCAGCCCCTCGCTGGCCCAGGTCACATCCCAGCCCTCCCAGACCTCGGCGAGCAGCTCGAGGCGCGCGCGCCGCACGCGGACGTCGGACTGCAGGTCGTCGTCGCCGCCGAACAGCGCGAGGCGGCGGGTCGTGCAGTCGATCACCGCGCCGCCGACCAGGTCCGGCTCGGCGGGCCACGCGCCGGGGCGGGGTTCGGCCGCGTCGAGGTCGTCGAGCAGGGCGATCGCCGGGCCGAGGCCGAAGGCGAGGTCGCGGTCGACGCGCTCGCCACCCCAGGGCGAGACCGCGGCGCGCACCTCGGGGTGCGCGGCCGATCCGGTCACGTGGACGAACAGGGCTGGGCGGCCGCGGAGCATCGGGGTCGGCGAAAAGGGGCGGAGCATGGTAGCGGCGCCCGAGGGCTTGTCACCGGCCGGCACCGATCACGCCGGGGAGCCCAGCCGATCGCCGAGCTGCGCCAGCGCGCGGCCGAGGATCATCCGCACCGCGCCGACGCTGCGCCCCGTCCGCTCGGCGATCTCGGCGTGCGGCAGGCCGACCAGCCGCGCCCAGACCAGCACCTCGCGGTAGTGCTCAGGCAGCTCCTCGATGGCGGACTCGATGCGCACACATTCCTCGTCGGCGGCCAGCGCCATGCTCGGGGTGCACAGGGTGCCGTAGGCGTCGAGCAGGTTGCGGGTCGTGTCGTCGCCGGCCGCGCGATGCAGCACGGCGCGCTCCCGATCCGGATCGCGGCGCTCGCGGCCGTGGAAGCGGGCGTGCTCGCGGATCTTGTTCAGCGCCGACTGGAACAGCCAGGCGCGGAATGCCGGCTCGGTGCGCAACTCGAAGCCCTCGGCACGGCGCACGAAGTCGGCGCAGACCGTCTGCACGAGGTCCATCGACTCCTCCCGCCGGCGCAGGTCGCGGCCCATGCGCAGTCGCACGAAGGCGTGGATCTGCGGCACGTAGGCGGCGAGCAGGTCGGCGCGCGCGTCGGTGTCGCCCTCGCGGGCGGCATCGAAGAGGGTCGGGAAGTCGGGAGACTCGGCCATCAGGGATCGGGCAGGCAGCCGTCCGCACGACCGCCGGGGGGAGTCTATCATCTACTACGCATGACCGACGCCGCGCCCGAACTGCCCGAGGAGCTGGAAGCCGCCGTCTACGAGGCGATCCTCGACGAACGCCCCGTCGGCCCGGGAACCTCCGAACCGCCGGCGCTGGTGGCCCTGCGGGCGCAACATCCGGAGCACGAGGCCGCGATCCTGAGGCTCGCGGCGCGGGTCGGGGCCGGGGCGCGGGCCACTGGCTTCGACTTCGGCGCCCCCGCCCCGCCTCCCGTGCCGGCGCGGATCGGTCCATTCACGCTGGGCGACGAACTCGGCCGCGGCGGCTTCGGAGTGGTCTACCGGGCCGAGCAGGATCCGCCGCTCTCGCGGACCGTCGCGCTGAAGGTGCTGGCACCCGGCCTCGACGCCGCCGGCGTGCACGCCCGCTTCGAACTCGAGCGGCAGCTCCTCGCGCGGCTGACCCACCCGCACATCGCCGAGATCCACGACGCCGGGACCACCGCCGAGGGCCGGCCGTGGTTCGCGATGGAGCTGATCGACGGACCGCCGATCACCACGTGGTGCGCGGAACACTCGCCCGACGGGGACGCGATCCTCGAGCTGTTCCTCGATGCCTGCGACGCGGTGCAGCACGCCCACCAGCGCGGGGTCATCCACCGCGACCTGAAGCCGAGCAACGTGTTGGTCGCGACCGTGGGCGGCCGACCGATGGCCAAGGTCATCGACTTCGGCGTGGCCAAGGCACTCGACCAGCCCCTACTCGGCGCTCCCGAGGAGACCACCCTGGCCGGCGCGATCATCGGCACGCCGGAGTACATGAGCCCCGAACAGGGACTCGGCGAACCCGCCGACGTGCGCAGCGACGTCTACAGCCTCGGTGCCCTGCTCTACCGGCTCCTGACCGACGAGACGCCACGGGATCTGACGACCCTGCGCGAGCGTGGCTTCGAGGCCTTCCGCCGGGAGCTCACCGACTCGGATCCGGAACGACCGAGTCGACGGGCAGAGACCAGCGCCCCGCAGCGCGCCTCGCGGATCCGCGGCGACCTCGACTGGATCTGCCTCAAGGCCCTGCACCGCGAGCCCGACTCCCGCTACGCGTCGGTCGCCGAGTTCGCGACCGACCTGCGGCTGCACCTGGAGGGTCGACCGATCACGGCGCGGCCGCCGAGCTTCGGCTACCTGCTGGCGACCACCTGGCGACGGCACAAGGCGCGGCTCGTCCTCGCCGGCGCGGGCGTCGCACTGCTCGCGGCAGCCAGCATCGTGTCGACGCTGTCGTGGCTGGAGGCGCGCCGCCAGGAGGACCTCGCCAACCAGCGCGCGACCCAGCTCGACGACGCCTACTCGGAACTCCAGCGCACCACCGACCCGCTGCTGGCCCGCGAGCGCGCCGAGTTCGCCGAGCGCACGCTCTGGCCGGCACTGCCGGCCCGGCTCCCGGCCTTCGATGCCTGGCTCGAAGACGTCGGACCGCTGGCCGACCGACTCGCCACCACCGCGCCGGACGAGCCGGCGCGCGCGGATCTGGACCACCAGATCGAGGCCGTCGCCGCGCGGCGCGACACCGCTCGAGCGATCGGCGCGCAGGCCGATGCGGCCGCGGATGCCTGGCAAGCCGCGCAGCAGGCGGTCGCCAGCGACCCGCGCTTCGCGGGGTTCGTGCTCGAGACCGTGCCCGGACTGGTACCCCTCGGCCCCGACCCGGGCTCCGGCCTCCAGGAGTTCGCGCACCTGCTGTCGGGACAGCCACCGGAACGGGATGCGGAGGGCCGGCTACGCACCGAGGAGGACAGCTCGATCGTGTTGGTGCTGGTGCCGGGTGGGACGACCCGGATCGGTGCGCAGGCCGAAGATCCGGACGCACCGCACCATGACCCGGACTCCGGAGACCTCGAACGACCGGTCCACGAGGTCCGGCTCGACCCCTTCCTGATCGCCAAGTGCGAGGTCACCCAGGCGCAGTGGTTGCGGCTCGACGGGGCGCGCAACCCCTCGCGCTGGCACGACCGGATCAAGATGGGCGGGATCGAGCAGAGCCTCCTGCACCCCGTGGAGCAGGTTTCCTGGCGCGATGCGACGCGGATCCTGGAGCGACATGACCTCGCACTGCCGACCGAAGTCGCCTGGGAACATGCCGCTCGCGCCGGAACCGACGCGCCGTGGCTCGATGCGCGCACCATCGGAGAGCTGGCGGGCCGCGACAACCTCGCCGACCGGAGCTACGGCCAGCGCTCGCCCGCGGGCACGTCGTACGAGACGGAGCTGGACGACGGCTACACGGTGCACTCCCCGGTCGGCTCGTTCGCGCCGAACCGCTTCGGGCTGCACGACCTGCTCGGCAACGTCTACGAGTGGACCAGCGGCCGGATGTTCGAATACGACGTGCCCGCGTCCCCCGGACGCGGCGAGCGCTCGGCCGAGAAGATCCGCAGCTCGGAGCACGACCACCGGGTGTTCCGCGGCGGGGCCTACAGCGCGACCGCACTCATCGGCCGGGTCTCACGGCGCAGCAGCGCGCCGGAGGACGCGCGCTCGGCGACCATCGGGGTGCGGCCGGTGCGCTGGCTGGTGCCCGCGCCCGAGTGACGCCGCACCCGCGCCTCACATGATGGCGTTTTCGCCGGTGATCTCGCGGCCGACGATGAGCGCGTGGATGTCGTGGGTGCCCTCGTAGGTGATCACCGACTCCAGGTTGCACATGTGACGCATGACCTGGTACTCGTCGGTGATGCCGTTCGCCCCCAGGATGTCGCGCGCCAGCCGGCAGCACTCGAGCGCCATCCAGCAGTTGTTGCGCTTGGCCAGCGACACGTGGCTGTGGTGGAGCTTGTGGCTCTCCTTGAGCTTGCCGAGGCGCCAGGCCAGGAGCTGACCCTTGGTGATCTCGTTGATCATCCAGACCAGCTTGTTCTGGACCAACTGGAAGCGCGCGATCGGCCGATCGAACATGATCCGGTTCTGGCTGTAGCGCAGCGCCTCGTCGTAGACCGCCATCGCCGCACCGACCGCGCCGAAGGCGATGCCGTAGCGCGCCGAGTTCAGGCACGACAGCGGGCCTTTGAGGCCCTCGACACCCGGCAGCAGGTTGGCCTTCGGCACCTTCACGTCCTCGAAGACCAGCTCGGAGGTCACCGAGGCGCGCAGCGAGAACTTGTTCTTGATGGTGTTGGTCGAATAGCCGGGCGTGCCCTTCTCGACCAGGATCAGCCGGACCACGCCGTCCAGCTTGGCGGAGACGATCGCGACGTCGGCGACGCAGCCGTTGGTGATCCAGTACTTCGAACCGTTGAGCACGTAGTGGTCGCCGGCGTCGTCGAGGCGGGTGAGCATGCCGCCCGGGTTGGAGCCGAAGTCGGCCTCGGTCAGTCCGAAGCAGCCGATCAGCTCGCCCTTGGCCATCTTCGGCAGCCACTTCTGCTTCTGCTCCTCGGTGCCGTAGGCGTGGATCGGGAACATGCAGAGCGAGCCCTGCACCGACACGAACGAGCGCAGGCCGGAGTCGCCGCGCTCGAGTTCCTGCAGGATCAGGCCGTAGGAGGTCGGCGACAGGCCGGCGCAGCCGTAGCCCTCGAGACCGGCACCGAGCACGCCGAGTTCGCCGAGCTGTGGGATCAGGTCGGCGGGGAAGGTCGCAGCGCGGTTGTGCTCCTCGATCACCGGCATGAACTCGGCACTCACCCAGTCGCGGACCGAGTCACGGACCATGCATTCCTCCTCGGTGAGGAGGTCGTCGATCTGGTAGAAGTCCGGGGCCTTGTAGGAGCTCATCGCTGGGGCGCCGTCGCGCACGGTGCGGACCGGCGGGTCGAGGATCGGAGGGCGGGTTCGGGGGGCGGTCGCACGGCCGGGACCGCGCGGCGGAATCGCCCGAGAATGCCGTCCGGAGATCCGAATTCCACCACCCCGCCGCGGCAGGCAGCCTCCATAACCCCCAACAGGACGCTGGCTTGGACCGGCGTCCCACCCCGCTACGATCCACCGCATGACCGCCCCCGTCGTCCGCTGCAACCACTGCGGCTACCCGAGCCCGCGCCCGCCCTGCGCCCGCTGCGGCGACCGGGTCACCGACAGCGACGACGGCCGCGAGGTGAAGCCGCGCATCGGCTTCGCGGTCGCCGACTTCTGCCACGGCTTCTCGATGATGTTCCTCGCGGCGGCGTGGCTGCTGCTGCGCAAGGAGTACCGCGGCAAGCTGTGGCTGCCGGTGCTGGCGAACCTGGTGGTGCTGGGGACCGTCGGCACCGGCCTCTACCTCGGCTTCGAGTCGCTGTTCGACTGGCTGGTCGGCGACGGCTCGACGATGCCGGAGTGGCTGCAGTCGGTGTCCGGCTGGGCGCGGTTGGCGCTGTCGCTGGTGCTGACCACACTGTCGCTGTATTTCACCGCGCCGGTGATCATCGAGATCGCGCTCTCGCCATTTCTCGACCCGCTGGCCGAGGCCACCGAGAGCGCCTGGGTAGGTGGCCGGATGCCCGCCCTCGACCCCACGATCTGGGGTGGCCTCGTGATCGGTCTGCGGTCGTCGGCGCAGATCCTGATCCTGCAGCTCGCGATCTGGATCCCGCTGCTCGCCCTGTCGTTCACCGGAATCGGCGCCATCCTGGCGTTCTTCGTCGCCGGCTGGCTCAATGGGCTGGTCTGGTTCGACATCCCGTGCGCACGGCGGGGTTACTCGCTGCGCGCCCGGATCCGCCTGATCCAGCACAACTGGGCCCGCGCGCTCGGGTTCGGCGTCGCCTTCCAGATCGGCGTGCTGATCCCGGTGTTCAATTTCCTGCTGCTGACGCCGGCCGCTGCCGTCGCGGTGTCGGTCCTCTACCTCCACTTCGACAAGACCGGCATCACCGAAGACCGCCTCGCCTGCCGCGACCGCAGCACCGCGAAGCTGTTCGTTCCGGGCGACGATGCCGGACCCTCCGCAGCTCCCCCAGCCCCAACGCCGACCACGGCGACCACGGCGACCCCGCCCGACGTCCCCGAGCCACGCTCATGACCGAGACCGTCCTCGTCACCTCAGCGCTCCCCTACGCGAACGGCCCGATCCACTTCGGGCACATCGTCGGAGCCTACCTGCCGGCCGACATCTACGTGCGGTTCCGGAGGATGCTGGGCGACGACGTCCACTTCGTCAGCGGCACCGACGAACACGGCGTCGCGATCACGCTGAAGGCCGAGCAGGCCGGAGTGGGCTACGAGGACTATGTCGACCGCTGGCACGAGTCGATCAAGCGGAGCCTGGAGCACGTCGGCATCGAGTTCGACGTATTCACCGGCACCAGCCACCACCGCAATCCCTTCCACCGCGAGCTGGCGCAGCAGTTCTTCCTCGACCTGAAGGCCCAGGGCTACCTCGGCAAGCACTCCGAGGAGCAGTTCTTCAGCGAGGCGATGGGCCGGTTCCTGCCCGACCGCTACGTCGAGGGCACCTGCTACCACTGCGGCTACGAGAAGGCCCGCGGCGACGAGTGCCCGCACTGCGGTCGCTACCTGGAAGCCCAGAAGCTGAAGGACCCGCGCAGCACCCTCGACGGCTCGACCCCGGTGCTGAAGGAGACTCGCCACTACTACCTCGACCTCGGCCGGGCCCGCGACGAATGGCTGAAGGACTGGTTCGAGTCCAAGCGCGGCCAGTGGAAGCCGAACGTCGAGAACTTCGTCGCCGCCGACCTGGCCGATCTGCGCGAGCGACCGATCACCCGCGACCTGCCCTGGGGCGTGCCGGTGCCCGGTGAGAACGGCTCGGACGACGGCGAGCCGGGCAAGGTGCTCTACGTGTGGTTCGACGCGCCGATCGGCTACCTGTCGATCAGCAAGCAGTACTGGCACGCGCAGGGCCGCCCCGAGCGCTTCGAAGAGCTCTGGAAGGGTGCGGACACCAAGCTCTACCACTTCATCGGCAAGGACAACATCACCTTCCACGCGGTGGTGTTCCCCTCGATGCTGAAGGGCACGGGGCAGGGCTGGGTGCTGCCGGAGAACGTCCCGGCCAACGAGTTCTTCAACTTCGAGGGGCGCAAGTTCAACACCTCGAGTGGCTGGGTGATCCCCGAAGAGGCGGTCGCCGACGACCCGACCGATGCGCTGCGCTACGCGCTCACCACGATGATGCCCGAGACGGCCGACTCGGAGTGGACCTGGGAGGAGTACCGCTCGCGGGTCAACGACGACCTGGCCGACAACCTGGGCAACCTCGTGACCCGCACGCTGCGCTTCGTCGAGAAGTTCTTCGACGGCCGGATCCCGGCGCTGGGCGAACTCTCGGAGCGCGATGCCGAGCTGCAGCAGGAGGCCCGCAAGGCCGCCGCGGAGGTCCAGGAGCACCTGCACGCGTTCCGGTTCCGCCGCGCCTGCCAGGCGATGATGGGCTTCGGCAACGCCTGCAACCGCTACTACGACCTCGAGCAGCCGTGGGTCGCGGTCAAGGACGAGACGACCCGCAGCCGCGCCGCACAGACGATGCGTGTCTGCTGCGAGATGGTCCGCGTGCTCGCCCATCTGATCGCTCCGGTGATGCCCGAGACCTCGACCACGCTGCTCCGGACCCTGGGTCGCGACGGCGAGTCCCCGTCGTTCGAACGACTGGGCGAACTGGGGGGCGGCGCCGGACTTCCCGAAGGCGAGATCGTCGGCGCAGCGCTGACCGGTGCCCTGCCGCGCTTCGTCGATCCACGTGGGCGGGAGATCTCGGCGCCCTTCCCGAAGATCCCTGAGGCCCGGATCGCCGCGGAACTCGAACGGCTCCACGACCTGGCGAAGCGGCAGGACGCCGGAACCGGAAAGCACTCACCCGGCAGCGATGCGGATGCCACCCCCGTAGCCGCCGACCTCGAACCGATCGCCGACGAGATCGGCTTCGAGACGTTCGCCGCGGTCGACCTGCGCACCGGAACCATCCTGGAAGCCTCGAAGCACCCCAAGGCCGATCGCCTGCTGGTGCTGCGCGTCGACCTCGGTTTCGAGACCCGGACGATCGTCGCCGGCGTAGCGGCCTCCTACACGCCGGAGGAGCTGATCGGCCGTCGCGTGATCGCGGTCGTCAACCTCGCGCCGCGCAAGCTGCGCGGAGTCGAATCGCAGGGCATGCTGCTGGCGACCGATGACGCCGAGGGCCGCGCACGCTTCCTGAGCCCGGACGCGGGCAGCCCCAACGGCGCGCGGATTCGCTGACGGGCGCTCGCCCGCCCGCCGGCGCGCCCGCTCTCACCGGCCGCGGGCGACCGGTCCCGGAAACGCAAACGGGCTGCCGTCCGGAGTCCGGAGGCAGCCCGTTCGACCGTTGCAGCCCGGCGCACGCAGCGCCGGGGCACCGGCGCCGCGAGGACGCCGGATCCGGTGCGGATCTCAACGACGACGCGTGGTCTTCTTCTTGGTCGCCTTCTTCTTGGCCGCCTTCTTCTTGCCAGCCTTCTTCGCGACCTTCTTCTTGCCGGCCTTCTTCTTGGCCGCCTTCTTCTTGCCAGCCTTCTTCGCGACCTTCTTCTTCGCCGCCTTCTTCTTGCCGGCCTTCTTCGCGACCTTCTTCTTGGTGGCCTTCTTCTTCGTCGCCTTCTTCTTAGCAGCCATGGGTATCAGATCCTTTGCGTTCGAGATCGCAGCCGGGGCGACGGAACGAACGACGCCGACACCCCCGCGCTGCAGCGGTCACTCCCAGATCGGCATGCACCCGACCGAGATTCACCGAAAACTCGGTCAGGACGGGAGATAGCGCCATCCGAAGCCGTGGATCCTATTTGCCATTTCCTGCATTTCTCGATGGTCAAAGGCCTCTGTGAGGTCAACGCAGACTCCGGGACAACCTGAGCGCCACGCTGGATTTCCGCGGAATCGACCTGCTCCCGCTGGAAAACGAGTTCGACCTGCGCCCGTCCCCCGCACGGTTCGCGACGCCCGCGAGTGCACGGACCACCTCGGAGCAGGCGGCGACCGACGACTCGGCGGCCATCGAGATGCACTGCCGTGTCGCCGCAGACGACCGAGCCCTCTCCGAGCCGACCGTACGTGCGAGGAGGTCGCACCCGCATCGGGCAAGACCTCCGGAGGGCAGCCGACGTCCGAACGCCGGCTTTCGTCGCCGTGAGTCGGTCACCTCGATCCGGTGACCGACGCTTCGGCAGCAGATCAGTCGAACAGGTTCTCGAGCTTGCGCTTCGCGGAGTCCCCGTAGTCGGCACTGAGATCGATGTCGGGCTGGGTGCGCCCCTCCGCCTCCTTGAAGAACTCGGAGAGCTTCTTCGCGGTCTCGTTGGCGTAGAGCCGCACCATGCCCACCGTGGTCCGGTCGTCGAACAGGATCGTGAGCAACGTGCGGTCACCGACCAGCGACAGCTGGATGTTGTCGCGCGTGCCCTGGTGGTAGAGCGCGGTGAACTCCTCTTCTCCGAGGAGTCGCGCCATCTCCTTGGTCGCCGCGAACGAGCCGGCGACCAGCGCGGAGATCGTGTCCATGTCGATCGTGCGCACCTCGCCGCGACGCGTGACCAGGTGGCCCTCCTTGTCGATCAGGAGGGCGCACTTGGCACCCGACAGCCGCAGGAACTCGGCCAGCAGCCGGTCGATGCGCTCGATGTCTTCTTTGTAGAACGTCAGCCGGTCATGGCGGAGACGCTCGTTGGCACTCATGCGTGCGGGATCGCTCATCGTCACCCCTGCTGGTTCTGGAGGAAGAAGACCACGCCTGCAGCGGCAGCGGCCAGGAAGACCGTCGTCATGACGGCGATCATCACCATCTTGCGGCCGCCTCCCGACGGACGCTCCGCGCCCTGCGGCTCGGGGCCGCGACCACCCGCCGGACCCCGCCGACGCGCCGCATTCGACGCGACTCGACTGGGCGACGGGCGCTGCGAGGCGGACCGGGGATTCGGACCACGGGCACCGGGACCGCCAGCCGGCGGACCGCCGCGTCGCCGCTGCTGGGGAGCTCCGCCGCCTCCCGCGGGAGCGGCACCACGCCCGGCGGGCCCTCGCCCGCCCGGACGCGCACCACCCTGCGGGCCGCGCGCGGCACCTGGTTCACCGGCCGGCGCAGCACCGACCGCCGCCGCCTGGGGCGCTGCGGGGCGATTGCGGGGCCGCCGATCGTCCATCCGGTCGATGCTCTCCAGGACCATGCCCGCGAGCACCTTCAGCGTCGGGAAGACGCCTTCACCGGTGACCGCCACGGCCTGGAAGGTCGGGACCCCGAAGCGGTTCATCTGACGGTCGAGTTCGTCGACCGGCAGCGCGTTCGGGTGGTCGCGCTTGTTGTATTGGATGACGTGCGGCAGCTCGCGGATGTCCTTGCCGTACTCCGCGAGGTTCTCGATCAGGTTCTCGTAGCTCTCGATGTTCTCCGCCATCTTGTCGCCGTCGGAGTCGGCGACGAAGATCACTCCGTCGACGCCCTGCAGCACGAGCTTGCGGGTCGAGTTGTAGTAGACCTGACCAGGGACCGTGTAGAGCTGGAACTTCGTCCGCATGCCCGCCACGTTGCCGAGGTCGAGAGGCATGAAGTCGAAGAACAGCGTCCGGTCACCGTCCGTCGAGATGGAGGTCAGCTCACCCTTGTTCTCCTCGGGTGCCTTCTGGTGCACGATCTCGAGGTTGGTGGTCTTGCCACTCATACCCGGACCGTAGAACACGATCTTGCAGTTGACTTCCTTGAGGGCGAAGTTGATCTGGACCATGGCTCTGGCTCTCTCGTCCTCCGTGACTCCGTGTTGACTCGCCTGGAACGCCCCCGGTCAGCCGGCGAGCGGATGGTCTCCGCGAGCCCCTCTCCGGGTCGGGGCCGCCCCGACCTGCGGCACTGCACCGACGAGTCGCAACCGCGCGACGCAATTCGATGCAGCCCCCTCGGTGGACGGGCCACTGGGTCTCAGATCGACGCCATCCGGCGGATCGCTTGAGGGAATCCCGTGCGGCGCGGAACGCGAATCGCACGATGCCGACGAAGCATGCCGCGGTGCCGCGACGGGGGACGCCGGCGACGGAGCCGGGGCGACGGCGCAGCGGTGGCGCCGAGCGCGCGGACGAGGGTGGGCCGGCCCCAGGCGTCGGCACACCTCGATTGCAGCGGGTTCCGGCGGCCGCGAGGTGTCGGACCGCGCCGTGAAATCAGGACACGTCGATCTTCATCAGCCCGCGCACCCTGGAACCGACCTCGTCGATCGCCGGCATGACGCCCTCGAGCCGCGCGAACTGGTCGGTGAGCACGATCAGCCACGCGCCCCCGACGTGCTGGATCAGCAGCTTGCCGTGGGTCGCGTGGATCGTGAACCGGTCGATGCGCTGCTCGCTCTCGCGGTCGGACAGAGCCCGCCTGGTGGTGAGCAACAAGAAGCTGGTCAGCCCGGACACGACCTCGTCGCGGAATCGGCCGACGAGTCGACTCGCCACCGTGATCCCGTCATCGGTGACCACTGCCGCACCCCGCACGCTCTCGCGATGCATCAGCTCCCCGAGCGCCTGATCGATCTGATTGGTCACGACTTCCTCCCCGTGGCTGCCACCAACGAGCCGGCCACCAACTCCTGGAGTTCTGCCAGGAGCGCGTCCTCGTCGACTCCGACGTCGCACTGCACCGCGGCCAGCGCTTCCCCGAAGCTGCATACGCAGAGGCGGCCGAACGCACCGTCGACCACTCCCTTGCTGAAGTTGCCCACGTCCATCCGTCGCGCCGCCCGCTGGGAAGCCCGGGCGACCACCCGCACCACCCGCAGGAACGGATCGCGGCTGTCGCGGATCTGTCCCTTGACCAGGGCCTTCGCGCCCCGGATGTAGGTCGCCTTCACCACACCTTCCCGTTCGGCCAGCGCCGCGAGGGTGGCGCGCACCTCGTGCAGGTCGTTGTCGCCACCTGCCGCACCGGCCACACCGCCGGGGCCGAATCCGAGCCCCATCGTCCGGAGCTCGCGCAGCACCGGGGCGCGCGCCATCCGACCGCGCGACTCCACGTCGTGGAACAGCGCCGCCATGTCCTCACCACCGCGACCGGCGTCGGCCCCGAGCGTGTCGCGCATCGCGGTCAGCTCCTTGTCGATGCAGCCGAGCCGCTCGAGTTCGGTGACCTGTCGCAACACCTCGGTACTCGACCCGATGCGCCACGACAGCTCGGCGAGCAGTCGACGAGCTGCCGATTCGTCACCGCCGAGCGTCACGACCTGTTCCAGGTGCTCCATGGCGGCGGTCCCCTCCCGCGCCCCGAGATCCCGGTAGAACCCCAGGAGGCAGGCTCGCGCGAGCAACAGGTGGGCCTCGGCGTCGTCCGGGAAGCGACGGATGCACTCCTCGCACACGCCCTGAACGGCCTCGAGGTCACCGAGTTCGAGGTGCAGGTTCGCCAGTTCGTGGTAGGGCTGGGGATCCCGCGCCTTGGTGAGCTGCGAGCGCATCCGATCGATCCGATCGGCCAGCCGCTTCTTCTGCGCGAAGCTCTTGAGCTTGCGGAGTTCGTTCGACTGCGGGAACAGCGCGAGGCCGTCCTCCGCGACCTCCAGGGTACGCTCGTGCATCCCCAGGTTGATGTACACCTGGCCGAGGTCGACGAACGTCGAGGGCGACGGGCTCTCGTGAACCCGCGCTTCGAGCCGCTTCAGCTCGGTCCGGATCTTCAGTCGCTGGATCAGGTTCATCGCGATTTCCGTGGCTCGCTGTCGATCACCTTCGTCGTTACGCCCGTCACACCCGGCTCAACGGAACCGCAGGATCTGTCCATCGCCATTCGGGACGTAGACGTCCCCCTCCAAGGTGACCGGCTCCGCGGCGAACACCCGCCCGTCGCGGTACTCCCACGCCCATCGCAGCTCGTCGTTCGACAGCGCGACCATCACGTCGGACTCGATGCCCCGTGCGTCTGCGACCCGACAGGTGACGAGGATCTCGTCCACGCCCTGAACCGGCCCGGCGACCGGCTGACCCGGCAACTCGAGAACCGCTTCCTGGGCACCTGTCCGGAGGCCCAGACGCAGCACGCGTCCGTCGGTGCCGACGACCGTCACCGAATCCTCGCTGACCGACAGGCCGACCGCGCGCACGTCATCGGGGAGCGCGAACTCCCACAGCCGCCGCGGCGACTCGTCGTGGACCGCGACGACCTGACCATCGCTGGTCCCGAACACCATCGCACCGGGAACGTGCTCGACCGAGGTGGTCAGGCCGGTATCGGGAGCGCGCAGGCGGCGCACGACCTGGCCATCCACCAGGTTGACCACCACCACGCGTCCATCGACCAGGCCCACCCGAAGGTGTCGTCCGTCACTCGTCGGCGGCCCGCTCGGCGCCTCGGCCAGGTGCAGCTGCCAGCTCGGCCCACGCCCTCCTTGTTGGGTATCGAACGCGTAGACGCTGCCCTCACGGCTGACCAGGATCGCGCGACGACCGACGATCAACGGCGTGTAGGCGAAGCTCTCGCTATCGAAGCGGTATTCCCAGATCAACCGGCCATCATTGAGCGAGTGCGCCCGGAATCGCCGTTCGCGGGTCAGGAACAGCGCGCTCGAGGTGGTGAACGCCACCGCATGGTCGAGTTCGTCCAGTCCGGGGAGTTCGATCTCGAAGCGACGCCGCGGCATCTCGCCATCGGTTGCCGCGAGCCCGATCTGTCCACCGCGGAGTCCTGCAGCGAGCATGCCCCGGCGCAACGACACCGAGCCACTGACCCGATCCTCGAATTCGATGACCTCGAGCGGCACTGCGGTGAGGACGCTCGACACGAGTTCCCGTTGCGCGGCGCGAACCTCCAACGACTCGGTCTCGAAGCCGTCGAGCTCCAGCTCGATCCGCACCAGCTTCTCGGGCTCCAACAGGAGGACGGTGGGCGTCCGCATCGGCTCGGCACCTGCTGGCCCCTCCACCGTCATCGCCACGCCGTTCATCCGCAGCGTGGCACCGGTAGGCTGGCTCTCGACGCGCACCGGCAGCTTCACCTGCCGAGCGGTCTCGGTGTCGCCGTACTCCGACCGCAGCTCCAGCCACAGCGCCCGAGCACCCTGCCAGTCACCCTGCTCGAGTTTCTGCCGGGCACGCCGATCAGCCGCCATCGCGGTGCTCATCCGACCGCGCAGGTCCATGAGCTGCTCGTCGATCTGGTTCTCCTCCGCCCAACGGAAGTCCTCGCTCTCCCCGGCCTGGTCCACCAGCTCGCGCACCGCCTGCAGCTGCTCCAGCGCCCCGGCCAGGTTGCCGAGGTCGACATCGCGCATGTAGGCCTGCCAGCCGATCCGATACTGGCGTCGCACCTTTTCGATGGCCTTCTCGCGCTGCTTTCGCTCGGCCTCGCGACGCGCATCGCGGAGTTCCTTGCGGCTACCGATCTCGGTGAGCTGGATCTCCACCTCGCGTGAGGCGATCGTCAGCGGGTAGCGCTCCAGGAACGCCTTGTAGACCTCCTCCGCACGCTCGAACTCCTCGCTCTCGAGGAACCCGTCGACCCGGAGCCGCAGGCCCGCGAGGCTGTCGGAGGCATGACGGTCGTAGGCGAACCACACGCCACCCAGCGCCACCACCACCAACACCAGCGCGATCATCGCCATCACGCTGCGTCGGCGACTGCGCCGCCGCTCGTCCAGTTCGTACAGCGACCGGATCCGCTCGGAGATGTCCTTGCGGCTGCGGTCGAGCATCAGCACCTTCTGCAGGTACTTGACCGCGTCGATCGGCCGCCGCTGCTGGACGTAGTCCTCGGCGATCGACTCGTAGAGTTCGACGACCCGCTTCGTGTCGCCGGCCTTGGTATGGACGTTGACGAGGCTCTTCTTCAGTTCGACGTCGTACGGATTGTCGCGGAGCAGCCGCTCGAGCACGGCACGCACGCGATCGACCTCGCCGGTCGCCAGGTACAGATCGACGAGTTCCTTGCCGGCCGCTACCGGATCGAAGTCCTGCGAAGCGAGGTCCTGGCGCCCGATCGTCAGTTCCACGAGCCGCTCACGGGCGGCCAGGTCGGTCGGCAGCACGTCGACGACCCGGCGCAGCATCGCCACAGCGCGCGGCACGTCGTCGACCCGCACCATGAACTCGGCAATGCACTTGCGGTGATAGGCCGCGAGCTCGAACTCCTGCAGGACTTCGTAGCACTGCGCGACCTCCTCGTGTGCTTGCGGAACTCCCTCCGCGGCGGAGATCGCGCGCTCGTACAGATTCACGGCGTCCTGATGACGCCCCTCGCCGACGCACTCCTGGGCCAGAGGCACCAGCTCGCGGGTCGGCAGCTCCTCGATCATCCCTTCGTCCATCAGGACCGCGAGGCCCTTGTAGACCAGGAACGGTGGCAGACCGGTGACCTCGACCAGCCGCGAGACGTTGCGCTTCCCGTCGATCAGGTCGTAGACCGCCAGAGCCGCGTCCTCGAGCTCGACGAAGCCGCCGGCGTTCCCGACCGGGCGATGGATGTCGGTCGGACCGGAGATCCGCGACAGGATGTACGACCACTCGTCGATGCGACGAGCGGCCTCCATGATCAGCGAGTCGATCGGGAACGAGAACCTGTCGTCGACCTGTCCGTCCCGCCCTTCCAGCGTGCGCGCACCCTCGAAGAACTCGAAGTGTGCGTCCTCCCAGAAGAAGAGATCGTAGATCTCCTCCTCCATCTCCGTGCGGATGAGCTGCATCAGCTCCTCCGGATCGAGATAGCCGCCCTGCACCAGTGCGTCGGCGAGCGCCACCCCCTGCGCAGCGGCATCGGCACGGGCCTGCTGGGCATACTCCGGCTCCACCCGGCCGGTGCGGGTGGCCTGCAGCAGCACCTTGTCGAGCACGACGTGCTCATCGAAGTACAGGGCGGCCCCCCGCATATCGAAGTAGAGCGCTCGCCACCCCTTCGGGGCGGTGATCAGAAGCATGCCCTGCTTCTGGTTCAGGGCCAGCATCTGGAAGACCTGGGCGAGGTCGACACTGGCGAGGTCACCTTTGAGGGCCATGGTTTCGGAGTTCCTCCCGTGCCGACCTCGGCCTCCGGGATCGACCGGAGGCAGGACTCGGACACCCTCTCGATATCGGCCGGCGAGGGCTGGCGGTTGAGGTGGAGCGACGGGTCGTTCCTCCCGCGGGGCCGCGATCTCGCCCCGCTCCGCTTGCCCCGGCCGACCCGGCCACCTAACGTCTGCCGGATCCACGGGTCAGCCCGCGGGATGCATCCGGAATCGATGTCCAGAGCCCCCCACCGCCGATCTCCCCTCCTGCGCGTCGTCGGTTCCTGCTGGCGGAACGCCTCGAGCTACTCCGTGGCGGCGATCTACGAGATCCTCGGCAAGGTGGTTCTGGGACTCGCCCTGCCACGCGCCACCCGGTTCAGCGCGTCCGGGTCCGGTGCCACCCGGTTCAGTCGCGCTCGCCGCTATTTCGATGCCGGAATGAGCTGGCTGTCGGCCGGCGCCGACGTTGGTCGCGAGCCCGAGCCCCGGATCGACGGCCAAGACCTCGCGAACGGAGGCTCACGGAGTCGCGGCTCGGGCGGTGGCCGCCCGGGAGATCACGAGACGCCCGTTGGCGGTACCGAGTCGCGGTTCTACGCCCGACTCGTGGGTCGCAGCGCCTTCCGGCTACGGATCGCCCTGGCCCGATGCGCGCACGGAATGGGAGACTACCTCGCGTGGCGCAGGGAGTGTGGACTTGCCCGCCAGCTCGATCCCCGCCGCTTCGCCAGCCTCCCGCACCCGTTCTCGTTGTTCGATGTCGTTCAGCCGCACCTCGCCGCCTGGGATCACGGCACCTGGCGCGAGTCCGCACGGCTCCATTCACACGAACATCCCGATCCGGGGAGTTACTCCGATTCAGGTAGTGGCAGGGGCGCCGGGGGGAATGCGGGCAATGTCGCAGTGCCCCCTACGGCAGTCGACGGATTCCGCAACGGTCTCATCCTGGGACGGCCAGGACTCGGCACACCCGAAGAAGTCGGCATCGCCCGACCCGACGGCAATCGGTCCGGTCGCCACGGCGGCCCGGCGTCGCCGCCGTCCGACGACGCGGCCAGGAAGGGCGGATCGGACGGCGACCCAGGCGGCTCAGCCCGGTTGCCGGAGGACCTGGAGCCCGCTGGAGCCGAGGAGGATGCGCGCTGGCTCGAGCAGGTGCTTCGCGAGTTCGAACGGGTGCTCGGCCCCGATCTCGACGCCGCCGACAGCCCCCGAGACCCTCCTGCCTCCCGGAGTCACGACGACTGTCGAGACGACGGAGAGCGACGTCGGTTCGATGCCCTCGGCCCGGTCGAGCCCGAAGAGATCCTGCGCACCGATCTGGACTCGCTGGCTCGGCGGCTGCAGGCTTCCGATCCGTCGCCGTAGTCGCCAGGTGCCCTGGCTGCATCTTCTGCCGCGCCGCTCCTTCTCTCGCCGAGCATCCGCTGCGCCGTGGAGCACAGCGCCGCGTTGGCGCACTCCGAACTCCCCGACGAGCGACTACCCCGAGTCATCGACCCGCGAAATCCGTCCGCGGAATCACCTCACGGGTAACCGTCCCCAGGGACCGACCGACATGCGCGAAACCGTCCTCAAGAGCATCCACGAATCCCACCAGGCCCGGATGGTGCCGTTCGGCGGGTGGACCATGCCGGTCCAATACGTCGGCATCCTGGAAGAGGCCCGCGCGGTCCGCGGTGCCGCGGGACTCTTCGACCTCGGGCACATGGGCCGCGTGACGGTCCGAGGCGGAGACGCCACGGCGTTCCTGCAGCGCCTGCAGACCAATGATGCCGCCAAGATCGCGGCCGGCCGGATCCGCTACGCGATGATCCTCGACGATGCCGGCAAGACCCAGGACGACATTCTCGTCTACCGCGATCCGGACGAGGACGGCTTCTTCGTGGTCGTCAACGCCGGCAATGCCGACCGCGACCTCGAGATCATGCACCGGGTGGCCGCCGAATTCGGCAACGTGCGCATCGACGTGCTGACCGACGAGCTGGCGATGCTGGCGATCCAGGGTCCGGAGGCCGCCGGAATCGTCGCCGGGCTCACCGACGTCGACATCCCGAGCCTCAAGTACTACTCCTGGGCCCGCGGCCGCGTCGGGTCGACCCAGGGCGCGCTGTCCCGGACCGGCTACACCGGAGAGGACGGTTTCGAACTCTACGTCCCGGCAGCCACCGCCGAGTCGCTGTGGAAGCAGGCGCTGGAGATCGGCAGCCCCAAGGGCCTGATCCCCTGCGGCCTCGGGTCGCGCGACATCCTGCGACTCGAGGCCGGGATGCCGCTCTACGGCCACGAGATCGACGAGACCACCACACCGCTCGACGCAGGCCTCGACTTCGCGGTGAAGTTCACCCACGACTTCGTCGGCCGCGGCGCACTCGAGCAGATCCAGGCCGCCGGCGGTCCGAGCACTCGACTGTGCGGCCTTCGCGCCGACAGCCGACGGGTGCCGCGTCAGGGCTATCCGGTGATGGCAGGCGACCGCGAGATCGGCAAGATCTGCTCCGGAGGCGCCTCGCCGACTCTCGAGACCAACATCGCCACGGCGCACCTGCCGGCCGAGTTCGCCGAGCCTGGCACCGAGCTGGAGTTCGCGATCCGCGACAAGCGCGAACCGCTGAAGGTGGTCACCCTGCCTTTCTACTCACGGACCCGCTGATCGGCCCTGCCGGTGACGTAGCCGCCGGGACCTCTCCGAACCGTCCTTTCCCCTCTCTACGCCCCCACCGAAGGAGCAAACCCATGCGCCCCGACGACCGCCGCTACCTGAAGTCCCACGAGTGGTGCAAGATCGAAGACGGCGTGGCCACGATCGGCATCACCGACTACGCGGTCGCGAACCTCTCCGACCTCGTCTTCCTCGACCTGCCCCAGCCCGGCACCAGCATCTCCCACAGCGAACCGTTCGGAGAGATCGAGTCGGTCAAGGCGGTGAGCGATCTCTACAGCCCGGTCAGCGGTGAGATCCTCGAAGCCAACCAGGAGCTTCCCGACGACCTCGACACGCTGAAGACCGACCCCTGGGCGCAGGGCTGGATGCTGAAGGTGAAGGTGTCCGAGGAATCGGGCGACCTGCTGGATGCCGCGGCCTACGAGAAGCTGCTCGAGAGCGAGGGCTGAGCCACGGCCGAGCCCGGTGGCGTTCTCCGGATCCTGCAGGATCCTCCCGCCCCGGGCCACCGGAACATGGCGCTCGATGCGGCCCTGCTCCGGATCGCCGGCCCTCCGACCCTCCGCCTCTACTCCTGGTGCCCACCTGCGGTGTCGCTGGGCTGGTTCCAACGGGCGGAGGACGTGACCGAGGTGGCGCCCGAGCTGCCGCGAATCCGCCGGCTGACCGGCGGTGCGGCGATCGCGCACACGGACGAGTGGACCTTTGCCCTCACCGGAACCACGGACCTGCTGCCCGACGCCGACCTCGAGGCGGGTTATCGGCTGCTGCATACAGCCGTCCGCCGGGCACTGGCGCGCTGCGGCGTGGAGAGCGTTCTCGCCGCGCCGACGGCGCCGGCCCCCTCACCCCGAGCCCGGGACGGTGCCCTGTGCTTCCGCCACCCCGTGCGTCACGACCTGCTGGCGCCCGATGGCCGGAAGCTCTGCGGCTCCGCACAGCGGCGCGTGGGCGGCCTCGGCCGGCTGCTGCACCACGGCTCCATCCCACGGACCCGCGGCCCGCACACCGATCCGCGGGTCGCGGTCGTCGCCGACCAACGGGAGGTCGCGCGAGAGGAACTCGATGCCGCGCTACGGGCCGAATTCGCCTCGGTGCTCGACCTGACCCCGGTCGACGGCACCCTCACCGAGCACGAACGACGACTGGCCGACGACCTGATCGCCGGCGCAGCCCTTCTGCCACCCCATCGCAACCGCACCCTGATCCCATGACGCGAGCACTGGCAGATCGACTGGGCGACGGAGGGCTGAGCCCGAGGCTGCGGATCCTGGTCTCGCTGAAGGCCGCGGCCTTCGCCGGCGACGGACCCGCGATCGCGACCGCGGTCGACCTCGGCCGGCAGCAGCAGCTCCACCGCGCCGACCTGGAGGAGACCCTCCTGCAGGGCGTGCTGTTCTACGGCTTCCCCCGCTCGGTCACCGCGTTCGGGATCCTCGAGGAGCATTGGCCCCGAGCCGAGGATTCCGCTCCGGGAACTCTCCCCCGCGAGCGCTGGGAGACCGCCGGCCGCGAGCTGTTCGACGCCATCTACGACCGCAATGCGGACGCTGTGCACGCGATGCTGCGCCACTACCACGTCGACTTCCACGACTTCGTCCTGGAGTCGGCCTACGGCCGGGTCCTCGCACGTCCCGGGCTCACCGCCCGTGAGCGGGAGATCCTGGCCTGCGCCACGCTGGCCGCGATGGAACAGATCCCCCAGATGGTCGCCCACGGCCGCGGTGCCCGTCGCTTCGGTGCCAGCTCTGAGGAACTCCGCGAAGCGCTGCGCACGGTCGGCATCGAAGGCGACGACCTCGAGCACCACCTGCGCCGGATCGGCTGACGGATCGCGTCCTCGGCTGCCTCATCCGACTCGGCGGGCAATCGATCAGCGCCACTCGCGGTCGCCGTACCAACTGGAGGAGAAGGCGCGGAACGCGTCCTCGAAGTCGAGGAGTCGCGTCGCGAGCCGGTCGAAGTCGAGCCGCCGGACCTCGACCGCTTCCGCCACGGCCTGGGCGAAGCCGACGCCATCCGCGGTTCGCCAGGCGTTCGCCGTCATCCCGTGTGGCACCAGGACCCGACCCGCGGGCGCGGTGTCCTTGCGCACCGGATCGAACCAGTACAGCTCGATCGCGGAGTCGGTGAAGACCCCGAACAGCGCCTGATCGACACCGGTCCAGCGCACGAACCCGCCGCGTGGTGACCGCAACCCGGTCGCGACGGTCCGGACCTTGGTTGCCCTGCCGAGTTCGTCCGTCATCCACAGGGACGCCGAGACCACCGAATCGCCAGCGTCACCCGACTCGAGGCCATCCGCAGCCAGCACGAATCCGAGCGACGAGGCCACGTCGTGAACCGCAGCCAACGGACGCCCCTCGATCTGCAGACGTCGCAGCGCGGCGCTGCTCCGTTGCACGACCACCGACGCCTCGAAGCCTCCGGTGGTCGCCGACGCCAGCACGAGGACCCCCCGCTCGCCCTCCGCTCCGCCAACGACCGAAGGGAGGACCAGGACGACGTCGAGCAGTCGCACGGATCCAGCGGGTTCGAGCCAGCGGAGATCGGCCTGAATCTCCACGCTGCCCGACGCGTCGCGATACAGCAGGCCGCCGTCCGCCCACCATCGCTCCAGGCCGGCCTTGCCGCCCCCGGGCGAGGCACCGAGGGCCGGGGACGTTCCGAGCAAGACGGCGTCGGCAGGCGCGTCTCCCCGCTGCAGCGTGGTCGCACCGACGAGCGGCCAGTGGCCGTTGCGGCGGTCGAAGTTGGGCGGCAGTGGGTCACCGCCCTGGCGATAGAACTCGATCCAATCCGCGCTCCAGCGCCGCGCGAAGCGCGCGAGTCGCCCCTCTTCGTCGTCCTGATGGACCGACGCCAACAGCTCCATCAGCTCGGCGTTGTCGTCGAGGTACTTGCGCTCCACGAGTTCGAGCAGTCGTTCGGGATCCCGATCTCCGGTCCACGCGAACGGCACCTCGAACCCGGAGGAATACCAACCTCCGGAGTCCGCACCACCCGTCCGCCGTGCCGACAGCGTCCCGAGTGATCGCCATCCTCCGGAATGAACGGCCACCTGGCCATCACCGTCACCGCGCCATCGGACCTCGAGCTGCAGGTCCGCCTGCTGCTCCGGCAACGCCAACGTGATCGGCGCATGCCGGTAGCGTGCCTCGGGATACCCGTGCGCATCGCGCCAGTCGGCGCCACCTCCGGACCGTCGCGGCCCCCATCCCTGGTAGACCGGATTCTCCCAGACGTAGCCCGTCGACAGGACGTCGAGATCGCCGGGGCCGCCGACGTCGACCCGCGCGACGATCTCGCCGGCGGCGCGAAGCTCCACGGAATCGACCTGCACCTCGCCCTCGCAGCGCACCAGCCGGAACAGCCCCTCGAAGCGTCGGCCGGCGAGGCCGTAGCGGGTCTGGAGCGCGACGTCGAGCTCGGCTTCGAGCTTCCCGGCCAGCTCGGCGAAACCATCGAGACTGTCCTGCAGCAGCCGCTCCGCCTCCGGCCTGTCGCACAGGAGCGCGTAGCCCCGCAGCGCCAGCGCCGCCACCGCATAGCCATTGAAGACGCCCGTCAGGTGGCCCCGAGTCGGGTATTCCTCGAACAACGGCCCAGAGTCCAACCGCCGCAGGAAGCCGCCCTCGGACACCGGGACCAGGTAGCCCCGGAACAGCGCGTCCGCCGCATCGCGGAACCGCTGCTCACCGGTCCTCGCGAACAGCTGCGCGCACAGCTCCAGGCCGAGGCCCTGACTGAGCCCACTGGTCCATGGCGCTGCCATCGCGTAGGGATACTTCGAGCCATACTCGACGTCGAAGTAGAGCAGCGCGGCATCCTCCCGATCCGGCAGCCCGAGCTTCAGCGTGTGCTCCAGCAACCAGTCGGCGCTGTCGATACCGAAGCGCAGATCGCCGAGCAGCACCGCCCGCAGACCGTTCGAACCGACGAACGTCGGTGAGTCGAAGGGCGCGGTGGAACGCACCCCGAATACCGGCGAGACCTTCGAGCGGACGGTCCCGGCCGGGCGCTCGTCCAGGCTCGCGCGCAGGATCGGCGCGTAGACGTCCTTGACGTAGAACCGCGACAGCGGGGTCGCGGGCACGTCCTCCTGGGCTCTCGCCGCCACGGCGGTCAGCCCCAGGATCGCGAGCGTGGCAGGGAGCGCAGTGCGCCGAGTGCTGACACGGTCGTCGGCGCGGCGCGGCGCGGATGGGCGAAGCTGCATCGATCTTCTCCGTCGACGCCGCTGCAGGCCCGGATTCGGGCAGGCCCCGTGGCCCGCCTCCGGATCCGCCGCCTACGCGCGCCGGGACGGAAGTGTCGAGCACGCACGAGAGCCAGACAAGGCGGCTCCCGGGTCGTTCCGACCGTCGGCGGCCGGGCGGCGGGCGTCAGACCTTCTCGCCGACGTGCTTCTCGACCAGCTCGATCAGCTCGTCGGGCTCGAAGGGCTTGCGGAAGTAGTCCGCGGCCCCCATTTCGGTGCTCTTCTGGTGGCCGCGCGAGTGCTCGCGCGCGGTGAAGATGATCACCGGGATCCCGGAGGTCTCCGGGTCGCGCTTCAGGCGAGTCAGCGTCTCCCAGCCGTCGATCCCGGGCATCATGATGTCCAGCAGGATCAGGTCCGGAGTGAGCGTGCGGGCCTTGTCGATGCCTTCTTCGCCGTTGTCGGCGCTCTCGACGCGGAAGCCTGCGGCCTCCAACACCATCTGGGTGGAGACGATGATCAGCTTCTCGTCTTCGATGATCAGGACGGTACGGTCCATCTGGCGGCCCCTCAGGGATTGTTGTTCGGTTCGACGCTGGTTTGCGGCGTCACTGCGCGCATCCCTTCATCGGCAACGGAGGCTCCGGGCTTGGGGAGCAGGAACGAGAATCGTGCACCGCGTCCCAGTTCGCTCTCGACCACGACCCGGCTGCCGTGGGCCTCGACGATGTTCTTCACGAAGAACAGCCCGAGCCCGGAACCGCCGTGGTGCCGGGTCAGCGGATCCTCGACCTGGAAGAACTTCTCGAAGATCCGCTTCTGGTAGCGGGGATCGATCCCCGCCCCGTCGTCCTCGACCTCGACCCGACAGCTATTGGCCTGGTCGATCAGCCGCACGTTGACGTGCCCGCCGTCGGCGCAGAATTTGACCGCGTTCTCCACCAACGCCTGGATCGCCCGGCGCAGGTCGGCGCGATCACCGCGCACCGTCCACCCGGCCCCCTCCCCGCCCTCGACGATCAGACCGATGCCTCGATCGTTCGCAGCCTGCTCGAACGGCACCGCCGACTGGCGCACCACCTCGGCGAGGTCGACGTCCTCCAGGTCCTGCCCGAAGTCGTTCGACTCGATGTGGCCGAGGTTCACCAGCTTGTCGATCTGGTGCTCGAGCCTGAGCGACTGCTCGCGGATCGACTCGACGACCCGCTCCTGCTTGTCGGTCAGCCCGCCGAGCACGCCCTTGGCGAGCATCGTCGAGAAGGTCTTGATGCCCGTCAGTGGCGTCCGCAGCTCGTGGGCCACGATCGACAGGTACTGGTTCTTGAGCTGGTCGGTCTTGTAGTCGGAGGTGACGTCCTGCAGCTGCACCAACGATCCCGCCGGCTCGCCGCGGTAGTTGACGACCCGCGACAGCCGCATCTTGACGTACATCAGGTCCTGATCGGGCGTGTGGACCTCGATCGTCCGGCTCGACTCACGCCAGTCCGCACCCCTCTCGATGCCGTCACGGATCGCGTCGAGCAGTTCGCCCTCGGCGTCGAGGTCCAACAGGTTCCTGCCGACCACCATGAACGCCCGCAGGCCGAGCATCTCCTCGGCGATCGGGTTCAGCAGCGTGATCGTGCCCTCCATATCGGTGAACACGATCCCGTCCATGATGCTGCCGACCAGGTTGGTCATCCGCGACAGGTCGTGGTTGTAGGAGTCCGAGGACTCCCGCGCTGCCTGCGCGTGGTCCTCGAGCTGCCGCTCCAGGTCCTTGCAGCGCTCGCGCAGGCGGTGCACCTCCGGGGAATCGACCCCCTCCGGTTCGCCGGTCCCGACCGCGGACTCCACGACGCCGAGCGCCCGCAGGAATCCCTCGGGGCCGTCGGCGGGACCGACGAAGGTATCGAGCGGCACGCCCTCCGCTGCCGAGCGGCGCGACCCGAACCCGACCACCCGCAGGCCACGCCCCGAGGTCGCGACCGCAACCTCGCGCGCCTCGGCGGGGGCCATCGTGTCGAGCCCCAGGACCACCGCACCGAACCCCTGCACGGCGAGCAGTTCCTCGGCGTGCGCCAGGCTCTCGGCCCGCACGCCCGCGGAACCGACGGATTCCAAGGCCCGAAGCATCGCCTGACCCGCGGCCGCGGCGCAGCCGACCACCAACACGTCCGTCGTCACCTGCTCCATCGGCTCTCCAAGCTGGTCCCTCGCGTCGAGTCGCTCCGGCCCGACCACCCACGCTTCGCCCCTCGCGTTGCTCAACCGTTCTTGATGGCGTCGAGCGCCGCTTCCTCGGTCTCGAAGATCGACAGGTGCTTCGAGATCCGCATGATGTCGAAGATCTTGACGATGAACGGCTTGATGTTGGCCAGGTAGAGCTTGGCGTTGCGCGACGACGCGACGTTGTTCGCGACGATCACGAGGCCGACACCGCACGAGTCGATGATCTTCACGGTGTCGAAGTCGAGGACGAAGTGCTGGATGCCCTCCTCGATCTTCTGCGCGATGGTCTCCTTGAGCGGGTCCTTCAGCGAGTCGGTCACGTAGAAGTTCAGACTGCGGTCGTTGAACTTCACGATGCAGGTGCTGTCTTCGGCGAGCACGGTCACCGACAGCCCTTCACTCTTCTTCCCGACGATCTCCATTCCGCTGTTCCTCCGGGTCCTGCTCGTCACTCGTCGAGCACCCGCCGCCCACTGGGCGACCGATGCACGCTGATCCTCCGAGCCGTGGCGACGTCCGCGGAGACGCTCCGCGGCCGTCACCGGAGGGGTCACCCCCGGGCTCTCTCGGGTCATCGGCGCGACCGCGCCCCGAGATTGAGGGTCCGAAACACCCCGGCGCTCCGGACCGGGCGGGCGCTCAGGGCTCGGAGCGATGCGATGGGGCGGTTCCCCGCGAGGCACGCGCCCGAACGTTCTGCCGCCCCATCCGGCGTAGCGCCGCCGCGGACTTGCTGATGCCCAGCTCCGACGCCTTGCTGGTGACGCTCTGCACCGACCGCCCCAACGCTCTGGCGATCGTCAGGTTGTCCTCCTCGGGGTATCGACGCCGCAACTCGGCCAGCTCCGCGACCGTCCAGCGCGGCATCCGCCGAGGGGAGTTCGGCAGCACGACCAGCCGTGGCTCGGCCTTGTCCTTACCGAGCGCGAGTTCGGTCGCACGGCTCCGGACGTCCTCGACCGAGCGGCCGAGACCGAGAGCGATCGCCTCGTCGTGCCGGGTGCCGTAGGCGCGCTGCAGGAAACGCAACTCGTCGCGCGACCATGCCCCGCGCCGCGGCGCGCGGCTCAGCTCGTCCAGTCGGGCCCGGAGCCGGGCCAGGTCGCGGCCCAGCAGCGCGGCGATCGTCGCCTCGTCGTGGACCCCGAGCGCGTCCCGGACCAGCTGGTCGTCGTACGCGCCCCATGGCGCCGACACCGGCTCCGACGGTGCGCAGAGCAGCAGCCCCCGACGTATCACCGCCTCCACCGAACGCCCGAGCTGGCGCGCCAACCGCTCCGGTGCGGTCGTCGGGAACCGCTCGCGGAGTCGAATCAGTTCCAGGCTCGACCAGCGCCCACTGCGGAGGCCGCCACCGTCCTCCGCTCCCGACCCGCCCCCTCCCTCGCGGGGCCGGCGACTCACGACGGTCCGCCCTCCAGGAAGCTCGACCAGCCGGCCTGCGCCTTGTCCCGCGCCAGGGCCCGGATCTCGCGCGAACGTCCCAGGGTCAGGGCCTCCCTCGCCAGCGCCTCGCACTCGGCGAGGCCGAAGGTCCGCACCATGAGCTTGACCCGCGGCAGGAACACCGGAGCCATCGACAGCTCACGGAAGCCGAGACCGAGCAGCAGCGCGCTGAAGTAGTGGTCACCGGCGATCTCGCCGCAGATCGACACCGGCTTGCCGTGAGCATTGCAGACCTCGGCGATGCGGGCCAGGGTCCGCAGCACGCCCGGGTGGTACGGCGTGTACATCTGGGCGATGCGCGGATTGTCGCGATCCACCGCCAACAGGTACTGGACCAGGTCGTTGGTCCCCACGGACACGAAGTCGACCTCGCGCAGCACCTCGTCGAGTACCCCGACGATCGCCGGCACCTCGATCATCGCGCCGAGTTCGATGTGGTCGTCGAAGTCCTCGCCGGCAGCCGCCAGGTCGGCCTTGATCTCCTCGACGACCGCGCGGCAGCGCACGATCTCGTCGACGTGCGTGACCATCGGCAGCAGGATCCGAGCGCGGCCTCCGGCGCTGGCACGCAGCAGCGCGCGGACCTGGGTGTAGAGCAGGTCCGGCCAGTCGAGGCTGATCCGCAGACCACGCCAACCCAGCACCGGGTTCCGCTCGTCGGGGGTCTTGAAGTACGGCAACGGCTTGTCACCGCCCACGTCCAGGGTCCGGAAGGTCACGACCTTGCCGTTGGCCCACTCGATCGCCTGGTGGTACAGCTCGACCTGCTCGTCCTCGGTGGGGAACTGGCGTCGCTCCATGAAGGCGAACTCGGTCCGGAACAGCCCGATGCCGTCGACGATCGCCTCCTCGACGCCCCCCAGGTCGCGAGTGCTCTCGACGTTCGCCATCAGCTTGATCGACACACCGTCAGGCGTGCGCGCCGACAGGAAGCGGACCTCGAAGACCCTCCGGTCGGCTTCGGCCTGCTCGGCCGCGAGGCGGCGGTAGCGCTCGATGTCCTCGTCGTCGGGGTCGCAGATCACCGCCCCGGACTCACCGTCGACGATCACCCGGGTGCCCGACCGCACCTTCTGCATCAGCTCGTCGACCGCCACCACCGACGGGATGCCGAGCGACCGGGCCAGGATGGCGCCGTGCGAGTACTTGCCGCCGCGGGCGGTGACGATGCCCTTCAGGTGCTTGCGGTCGACGGCCCCGGCGTCGCTGGGCAGGAACTCGTCGGCGGCGAACACGTAGTCGTGGCCCTCCGCGACCAGCGAGGAACGCTCCCGCTCGAGCAGGACCGCCAGCACCTGGCGACCGACATCGCGGAGGTCGGCGGCGCGCTCGCGCATCGCGACGTCCTCCATCCGCTCGAACACGCTCTCGTAGCGGGAGATGACCCGCTGGACGGCGACCTCGGCGTTGACCCGGTCGCCCTCGATGGTCCGCCGGAGTTCTGCGAGCAGCGTCTTGTCGTGCAGGAGGGCAAGCTGTGCGTCGTAGATCTTCAGCTCATGGTCGGTCAGGTCGATCGCGAGGTCCCGGCTGAGATCCAGGATCGCGGCCGAGGCCCCGGCGATCGCGTCATCGAGCCGTTGCTGCTCCCCGTCGACCTCCTGCGCCTCCAGCGTGCGCGTCGGGATGAACGCCAGGTCACCGTGGAAGTGGACCAGCGGCGCGATCGCGATCCCGCTCGCCGCGGCGACACCTTTGAGCTTCAAGGGCATGGAGGCGCACGGTTTTCGGGGACCCTGCCTCGGAATGCAACACGACGGCTCAGGGCCCGGGCCCGCTCGGTCCGAAGAACGAGGCAGGGCACTTGACAAGCGGCTGAGACTCCATGAAGCACGAAGAAGCGTTCGATTCCGACGACCCCACGCGCCGTCCCAAGAGCGCCTTCTTCCAGTCTCACGACGAGCCCGGATCCGAGACCGGGGACGAGGCCGGCGAGGACTGGCAGGACGACGACGGCTGGGCGGCCGGCGCGGACTGGGACGACGCCGATCCGCGACCCGACGGCGCCGAGGAGTCCATCGAATCGCCGGAGGAGTTCGCCGGACTGTTCCAGACCGAACCGGACGACGTGGCCGCAGAGCCGCCCCGCCAGACGGAGCGCCCCGGCCGCGCAGACCGGAGTTCTCGCCGTGCCAGCCGATCACCTCAGCCCACTTCCACGGGCTTCCTGTGGATCGGCCTGGGGCTCACCCTGACGCTCGCCGGTGCCGGGCTCGGCATCGCCGGAATGGTCGCCCCCGAAGGGCTGGCCGATCTGTCCGCGGTGATGGGCCGTCTGGCGCTGACTCCGGTGACGGTGCTGCTGGTCGGCGTGCTGTTGGCGCAGCATGGTGCCAACGCGCGCCGCGTCGCCCACCTCGGCAGGGACCAGGAGTCCGGACTCGGACGCGTGGAGCGGCACCTCGAAGAACTTGCCAGCCGCCAGACCGACGGCGCGGGTGATCGCGACGAGACCGTGGCGCTACGCGACAGCGTGGACCGGATGTTGATCGCCCTCGACCGCCAGGACGAGAAGATCAACAACCTCACCCGCGCCACCAAGATGTACGGGAAACCGCTGATCGACATCTCCAAGCAGGTGTCGGAGGTGGCAAACCAGGTCGCCGAGGCCAGCGAGCGAAACCCCGACGTGGACGGCCTCGAGACGCGCATCCTGGAACGGATGGGCGAGCAGGTCGAGGCGGCGGTCGGTCGCGCGGCGGCCGGTTGGGAGCCCGGGGAGGCAGGCATCGATGATGCCACCGCCGAGCGCCTCGCCGACATCCACGCCGCGACGCGCCGCACGGTCGGCAGCGTCGACGAACTCAAGGCCCTGGTCCGCCAGGGCAGCGACGCCGCGACCGGCGGACCCGACGCGGAGGAACTCAGCACCCGCGTCGACGAGGTGGTCGCGCGTCAGCTGGAACAGTGGGCACGGCGGGTGACCGACGAGGTCTCGCAACGCGTCGAGTCCATGGCCAGCGCTCCGACTCCGGTCGCTCCGTCGGTCGACCTCAGCGGGCTGGAAGGATCACTCAGCCGGGTGCAGGCCGAACTGCAGCGGATTGCCACGCGACTGGCACAGCTGGAGAACTCCGGCCCGGCGCGCAGCTCCGGCGAGCCGGCACCGCCGACGACCGCCACTCCGACCGCGGCGGTCTCGACGCCCCAATCGGCCACCGGCCCCGCGCCGAACGGCGACGGTCCGGCAGCCAAGATCGCCGGATCCTCGAAGCAGAAGGGCAGCAACGTGCTCGGCGCGATCGCGAAGCTGCGCGCGATGAAGGGCTGAGCGGCCGCGGTCAGCCGCGCTTCCAGGCCCTCATCTTCTCGCGCAGGAACGCCCCGACCTCGGCCGGAGCGACCCGGTCCTGCGCCATGCTGTCGCGATCGCGCACGGTCACGGTACCGTCGCCCTCCACCGAGTCGCCGTCGATCGTCACGCAGTAGGGCGTGCCTACCTCGTCCATCCGGCGGTAGCGGCGACCGATCGCGCCCTTCTGGTCGTAGAAGGTCCTGAGCCCCAGGTCCTGCAGCTCGGCCTGGATCCCCTTGGCTTTCTCCGGCATCCCGGCCTTCTTGACCAGCGGGAAGATGCCGACGGTGATCGGCGCGATGCGCGGATGGAAGTGCAGCACGGTGCGCACCTCCTCCTTGCCGCCTTCCGAAGTCACGACCTCCTCGTCGTAGGCATCGACCAGGAACGTCATCGCGGCGCGGTCACAGCCCGCTGCCGGCTCGACCACGTGCGGGACGAAGCGTTCCTTGGTGGCCTCGTCGTAGAACGACAGGTCCTTGCCGCTGCCCTTCGAGTGGGCCGAGAGATCGAAGTCACCGCGCTTGGCGATGCCCTCGAGCTCGCCCCAGCCGAACGGGTAGAGGTACTCGACGTCGGTGCAGCCGGTGGAGTAGTGGGCGAGGTCCTTTTCGGGGTGGACGTACTTCCGCAGGTTCTCCGGCCGGACTCCATTGCGGACGTACCAGTCGAAGCGCTCGTTCACCCAGTATTCGTACCAGCGCTCGCCCTCGGCGGGCGGCACGAAGAACTCCATCTCCATCTGCTCGAACTCACGGGTCCGGAACACGAAGTTGCCGGGCGTGATCTCGTTGCGGAAGCTCTTGCCGATCTGCGCGACCCCGAACGGCGGCGCCATCCGCGAGCTGTTCACCACATTCAGGAAGTTGGTGAAGATGCCCTGCGCGGTCTCCGGCCGCAGGTAGACCACGCTCGCCGAGTCCTTCACCGGACCGGCGTGGGTCTCGAACATCAGGTTGAAGGCCCGCGGTTCGGTCATCAGGCCCTCGGCCCGACACTGCTCGGCGGGGCGGCCCTTGAACTCCTTGTCCGGGCAGGTCGTTCCGCCGAGGTGGTCCTCCCGGAACCGGCCCTTGCACTTCTTGCAGTCGATCAGCAGGTCGGAGAAGCCAGCGACGTGGCCGGATGACTTCCAGACCTCGGGGTGCTGGATGATCGCGGAGTCGAGGCCGACCACGTCGTCGCGCTGCGTCACCATGGCACGCCACCAGGCGTCCTTGACGTTGCGCTTCAGCTCGGCGCCGAGCGGGCCGTAGTCGTAGCAGGAGTTGATCCCGCCGTAGATCTCGCTGCTCTGGAACACGAAGCCGCGCCGTTTGCACAGCGAGACGATCCGCTCCATCAGGTCGGGGGTCGGCTTGGACATCGGGCGGAGGACGGTACGGGGCGCCGCGGGAGCTGGCAACGAGGAAGGCGGCGGCGGGCGCCGGATCCCGAGGGATCCACGGTGGCGCCCGCTGCCAAGCCGGCCAGCTCGTGGCCAAGAGGGTCACGAGCGCCAGGGTCACGAGCGCCGGACCTCGAAGACCAGCTCCGGCACCTTGCGGCGATGGATGGTCTCGGCGACCTCGGCGGTCAGACGGGCGCGCGCCGACTCCAGCCGCGCCAGGACTTCCGCGGACGGTCGGTCGGCCGCCGTCTGGCCGACCACCACCCGGAGCCGACCCGCGTGGGGCGCCGGCACCACCTCGACGACCTCCAGGTCGTCGAAAGCGGGGTCCTCGCACGCTGCGTGCAGCGCGAACTCGAAGGCTCGGCGCACCTGGGCGCAGAGCTGGAGGGTCTTCCGATCGCTGGCACCCGCGCGGACCGTCCGCGCGCCGTCGCGATCTCTGAAGTCGCTCCGGGCGACGGTGCCGTCGTCGAAGCGGGGAACGTTGGATCTCGTCAAAAGGGCTCCTGAGGTTTGAACACGGAGCCCGTCAAGCCGGCGGAGAAGGTGCTCGATCCCGCGGTCGACGGCAAGCCCCCCGCCGAACGGAACCAGGCGCACCGGAATCGCGCGGCGGCGGAAAGAGCACCGTCAGGCGGGGATTGCCCCAGGCCGCCGGCTTGAGCCGGCCGCCGAGCCTCCTAATCTCCGAGCACCGATGCACGACCCTCACCACGATCCGGGCCGCCTGGCCGCGATCGCCGAGACGGCGCTCGCCGGCGCCCCGATCTCGCCCGCCGACGCGCTGGCCCTCTACCGCGGCCTCGACCAGAACTCGCTGGGACTGATCGCCAACCAGATCCGGTTCCAGAAGAACCCCGAGCCGAAGGTCACCTACATCGTCGACCGGAACCTGAACCCGACCAACGTCTGCGTGACCGACTGCGGGTTCTGCGCCTTCTACCGCTCCCCGGGCGATGCCGAGGGCTACGTGCTGCCGCGCGAGGTGATCTACCGCAAGGTCGACGAGCTGGTCGAGCAGGGCGGCACGCAGTTGCTGCTGCAGGGCGGTCACCACCCGAAGCTCACCACCGAGTGGCTTGCCGAGCTGTTCCGCGACCTGAAGTCCCGCTATCCGCGGGTCTGGATCCACGGCATGTCGCCGCCGGAGATCACCCACCTCGGAAAGCTCGAGAAGCGCCCGGTCCGCGACGTGATCGCCGAGCTGCAGAGCGCCGGCCTCGACTCGATCCCCGGCGGCGGCGCCGAGATCCTGGTCGAGCGGGTCCGCGAGATCATCGCGCCGAAGAAGGCCACCACCGACGAGTGGCTCGACGTGATGCGCCAGGCGGCGACGCTCGGCATGCGCGGCACCGCGACGATGATGTTCGGTCACTGCGAGACCGATGCCGAGCGGATCGAACACATGACGCGGATCCGCGAGCTGCAGGAGGAGTGCGGGGTGTTCACGGCGTTCATTCCCTGGACCTACCAGCCGGAGAACACCGCGATGCAGGCGCGGATGCCGGCCAAGGCGACCACTGCGGAGTACCTGCGCACCCTCGCGCTAGCGCGGATCTACCTGCACAACATCGACCACATCCAGTCGAGCTTCGTGACCCAGGGCATGAAGATCTGCCAGATCGGCCTCGCCAACGGCGCCGACGACTTCGGCTCGGCGATGCTCGAGGAGAACGTCGTGTCGAGCGCCGGCTGTTCGCACCCAGCATCGGTCGAAGAGATCGAGCGCCACATCAAGGACGCCGGCTTCACGCCGCAGCGCCGCACCATGCTCTACGAGGACATCGAGACGCCCGAGACCGACCGGTTCGGTCGCAAGCCGCGGCAGAAGGCCGTCGTGAGCCAGGGCGCCCGCAACGAGGGGGTGGCGTCGTGAACACGCCCTTCTCCTACGACTCGCTGGATCCGGCACTGGCCCACAAGCTGGTCGACGCCGCCGGTCTCGGCGACATCCTGGCCAAGGTCGAGAACCAGGAGCGCCTGTCGTTCGACGACGGCGTGCGCCTCTACGAGCACCCGAATCTGGCCGCGGTCGGCTGGATGGCCCATCAGGTGCGGACGAGGAAGCACGGCAAGAAGGCCTACTTCAACAACAACGTCCACATCAACTACACCAACGTCTGCGAGTACTCGTGCAAGTTCTGCGCGTTCGCGGCGAAGGAGGGCGACGCGCGCGCCTACACGATGGAGGGTGACGACGTCGAGCGGAAGCTGCGCGAGTTCGACGGCCTGAAGCCGACCGAGGTGCACATGGTCGCGGGCATCCATCCCAACCGCGGCTACGAGTACTACCTCGACGTGGTGCGCGGCGCGAAGCGCGCGATGCCGGACATCCACGTGAAGGCCTTCACGATGGTCGAGATCGACCACATGCTGAAGATCTCCGGCAAGTCCGAGGCCGAGGTCTTCGAGGACCTGCGGCAGGCCGGTCTCGGCTCGTGCCCCGGCGGCGGCGCCGAGGTGCTGGTGGACCGCGTCCACAAGGCCACCTTCCGCGACAAGATCGGTCCGCAGGCCTGGCTCGACACCGCCCGCAAGGTGCAGCAGAACGGCTTCAAGATGAACGCCACCCTGCTCTACGGGCACATCGAGCGGACCGAGGAGCGGGTCACCCACCTCGTCAAGCTGCGCGAGCTGCAGGACGAGTGCGGCGGCTTCATGGCCTACATCCCGCTGGCCTTCTGGCCGTTCCACACCGGCCTCGAGCGGCACGGCCACGTGACCACCGGTTGGATGGACATGCGCAACATCGCGGTCGGCCGCCTGATGCTCGACAACTTCCCGAACATCAAGGCCTACTGGATCATGCTGACCGCCGAGAGCGCCCAGACCGCCCTGTCGTTCGGCGCCAACGACATCGACGGCACGGTGACCGAGGAGAAGATCACCCACGACGCCGGCACCACCGCACCCGAGCGGATGAACATCGAGGACCTGCAGAACCTCATCCGCGAGGCCGGCTACACCCCCGTCCAGCGCACCACCACCTACGAAGAACTCGAGGCGGTGGGGGGTTAACAACTCGACCCGGCCGGGTTGTGAACCCCCTCTGCCTCGTCGACGAGAACCCGCTCCGCGAACGCGGCGCACCAGGCCGAGTAGGCGGCGTCCACCTCGATGCGGACGCAGTGGCGCTTCCAGAGCGCATGGGCTCGCTCGGCCGAGATTCCCAGGCAGAGGCCCACGCCGCGAAACGTCTGACCCGTGAGCGAGCGGAGCATTCCGACTAGCACGCAGCGGGACACGACCTCGTCCACATGGACGGCCAGTGGAAGCGCCGCCTCATCCACCTCTCGCCACGCCTCCAGCAATAGCTCCGGCGGGATGAGTCGAGATCCCCGCGTGGCGTCACCGTCCGCCAACCTCGCACGGCGACGTAACCACCGTTCCGCGCCATCCGCAACGATGGCCCTGGCCCGGACTCCTGCCGCGATCGGCGTCCGATCCCAGAGGCTGTACTCGATGGAGTCGGACTGGCGACCGGTCGGCCTGAAGAGCCGCGAGTATGGCCCCTCGTCGAGATCGCCATCCGGCAGCAGGCTGCGGATCCAATCCGAGCTGAGCCACTTCGGCGGCCCGGCGACGAACCGCCGGGCGCTCCCATGTGGATACTGCACCGGACGATCACAGAGCCTTGCCTGCACCGGATTCCAATCGATGTAGCCGACGAGAACCCGCCGATAGACCCGATCCCCGACGGAGTTCGAGAAGAACCCGTTCCGCACCAGCGGACCGTCCCGATCGTGAAGCTGGTTGAACGCCTGCACGTAGCGCGACTGGATCCAGGCAAGCGAGTCGCTGATCCCGCGGGCTCGGGTTCTCACCAGCAGATGGAAGTGCGTGCGGAGGATCGCGAAGGCGTGAACCTCGAGCCATCCGCGCCTGACGGCTCGCGCGACCAAGGAGAGGAACATGCGGATCTCGTGATCCGACTCGAAGAAGGGGCGGCGGCCCACCGCGCGATTCATCACGTGGTGCCAGGCCCCGGGATGGTCCCGACGATCGATCTTGGGCATGCGGTCCGGTGCCCCGGCGCAGCCGCTCGGTCACGGTGCATGGGGTTAACAACTCGGCCGGGTCGAGTTGTTAACCCCCCATGACGGGTGGGAAAGGTCGGTGCGACCGGCGGAAAAGGGCTGGCCTCCCGAATTTCACTTTCCGTATAGTCGAGGAGTTCGGCCCGGCCTCGCTGCTCTCGAGGGCGGGCCGATTCGCTCGTTCCTTGGATGCCAAGCGGATATCGCCCCATGCACCACGCCCCTGCTCTCTCCCTCTCCCTCCTCGCGGCCGCGACGCTGAGCGCGGCCCTCGGCGCGCAGGACGCGCTGCCTTCGATCGAGGTGAAGCCGATGCGTGACGTCACGCAGTTGCCGGCCCAGTCCTCGACCCGGGTCATCGTGAAGTTCGAGGCCCATGTCGACACCGCCCCGCTGGCGGGTGACCTCGCCGAGCTGCTCGCGCCGCTCGGCGTCCGCCTGGCCGACCGCGGCTACGCCGGCGCGTTCGAGGTGCTCGAGGTGCCCGCGAACAGCCAGGCGCTGTTCATCGACTGGCTGAACCGCCAGGACGCGGTCGCCTACGCCGAGCCCGATGGGATGGCCTACGCGTTCGGCAATCCGCCGAACGACACCTACTTCGCCTACCAGTGGCACCTGATGGACCACGGCATGACCAGCGTCAACGCGGTCAGCAACTTCGGGGTCCAGGCGCCCGAGGCATGGAGCACCGCGAACGGCTCCGGCGCGGTGGTCGCGGTGGTCGACACCGGCGTCGCCTACGAGAACTTCGGCGGTTTCGCGCAGGCCCCCGACCTCGCCAACACGTCGTTCACCCCCGGCTACGACTTCGTCAACAACGACACCCACGCCAACGACGACGAGGGCCACGGCACGCACGTGACCGGCACCATCGCCCAGTCGACGAACAACAACCTCGGCACGGCAGGCGTCGCCTACGGCGCGACGATCATGCCGGTGAAGGTGCTCGACAGCAGTGGCTCCGGCGCCATCTCCTGGGTCGCCAGCGGCATCATCTACGCGGCCGACAACGGCGCCGATGTCATCAACCTGAGCCTCGGCGGCGGCGCCTCGACCACCCTGCAGAGTGCCGTCGACTACGCCTGGAGCCAGGGTGCGGTGGTCGTCGCGGCCACCGGCAACAGCGGCGCCAGCAGCATCAGCTACCCGGCCCGCTACACCAACGCCATCGCCGTCGGCGCGACCGACTTCGCCGGCAACCGCTCCTACTACTCCCAGTACGGCACCGGCATCGACGTCACCGCACCCGGCGGCGACGTCACCGCCGACCTCAACGGCGACGGCTACGGCGACGGCGTGCTGCAGCAGACGATCGGCACCAGCGTCACCAGCTTCGGCTACTACTTCTACCAGGGCACCTCGATGGCCACGCCGCACGCCGCCGGCGTCGCCGCGCTGATCAAGAGCGCCAACCCGAGTCTGAACAACGCCCAGATCCGCTCGATCCTCGAGTCGACCTGCGTCGACCGCGGGGCCGCTGGCTACGACACGACCTACGGCTACGGAATCGTCGACGCCGCAGCCGCGGTCGCGGCGGCAGGCGGCGGCGGAGGCGACCCTGCCCCGGGTGCCCCGACCGGCCTCGGCGCCACGGCCGGCGACGGCACCGTGAGCCTCGACTGGAACGACAACTCCGAGTCCGACCTCGACGGCTACCACGTCTACCGGTCGACCGGCGGCGGCTACACCCGACTGACGAGTTCCCCGATCTCGGCCAGCGCGTACACCGACAACGCGGTCACCAACGGCACGACCTACACATACGTCGTCACGGCGATCGATAACGCCGGCCAGGAGAGCGCCCAGAGCGGCTCCGCCTCGGCGAGCCCGCAGGGCAGTGGCGGTGGGGACACCACTCCTCCGGCTACCCCGACCGGCCTCACCGGGAGCAACAGCACGCGTGGAGTCGCCTCGCTCGACTGGAGCGACAACTCCGAGTCCGACCTCGCCGGCTACAACGTCTATCGGGCAACCAGCCGCAACGGCACCTACTCGCAGATCAACGGCGGCCTGGTGACCTCGAGCGACTACGTCGATTCCAACGTCAGCCGTCGGGTGCGCTACTACTACAAGGTGACCGCGGTCGACACCTCCGGCAACGAGAGTGGCCAGACCGGCTGGGTCTCGGTCCGCGTCCGCTGATCTACTCCTTCCGAGATTCGGCGCGCCCAGCGCAGATTCTCGGAAGGAGTCGATCCAAACAACACCGTCAGCGCGGCCGACTGCCTCGGGGCATGGCGAGCGCAGCGAGTCGTGCCCCTTCGGTCAAGGCAGGAGGCCGCACAGAGCGACTCCGGAGGAGTCGATCCAAACAACAACGTCAGCGCGGCCGACTGCCTCGGGGCATGGCGAGCGCAGCGAGTCGTGCCCCTTCGGTCAAGGCAGGAGGCCGCACAGAGCGACTCCGGAGGAGTCGATCCAAACAACAACGTCAGCGCGGCCGACTGCCTCGGGGCATGGCGAGCGCAGCGAGTCGTGCCCCTTCGGTCAAGGCAGGAGGCCGCGCTGAGCCCGTCGCGATCCTGACGGCTACGCTGGAACGCGTGACCGGCCTGCGCATCCTCCAACTCCTCGCCCAGCGCCCGGGCCTGACCGGCTCGGGCGCGACCCTCGAAGCACTGACGCGCGAGCTGGAAGGTCTGGGCCACCGGGTCCACGCCGTCGTCGGTGTCCCCGCCGCGGATGCCCCGCCCCGGATCGCGGAACTCCCGGCCGAGCGCATCCACCCGCTGCGCTTCGGCCCCGGCGGCGACCTCCCGTTCCCGGTTCCGGGCATGAGCGACGTCATGCCCTACGAATCGACGGTCTTCGCGTCGATGGACGAGGACCAGTGGGCGAGCTACCGCGAAGCCTGGCGACACCACCTCGCGCGCGTCGTCGCCGACGTCCGACCGGACGTGATCCACTCTCACCACGTGTGGCTGTTGTCCGCACTGGTCAAGGACGTCGCCCCCGACACCCCTCAGCTGGTCCACTGCCACGCGACCGGCTTGCGTCAGCTCCAGCTCTGCCCTCGTCGTGCGGAAGAGGTCATCAGAGGAGTGCGCCGGGCCGATGCCTTCGCGACGCTGCAGCAGGAGCATGATGACCGGCTCACGCGCGAACTCGAGATCCCGGAGCACCGCATCCACCGCGTCGGCGCGGGCTACGACCAGCGGGTCTTCCACGACCGCGGCCGCGCGCCGTCCAAAGGCTCGGTGACCTACGCTGGAAAGATCGCGCTCGCCAAGGGACTGGCCCCGCTGCTCGACGCGTTCGAGCAGCTGCGCGCGAAGCACCCGAGCGCGCATCTGTTCGTCGCCGGCGGAGGTGCAGGGGCCGAGTCGGACGCCCTCCGCGCCCGCATCGACGCCGCCCCCTGGGCCACGAAACTCGGACACCTCACGCCCGACCAGCTCGCCGCCCAGCTCCGCACCACCGAGGTCTTCGTCCTGCCCTCGTTCTACGAGGGCCTGCCACTCGTTCTCGCCGAGGCCCGCGCCTGCGGATGCCGCCTGGTAGCCACCGCACTCCCCTCGATCCAGCAGCTCGCAGCCGCGTTCGGCGACGCGCTCCGACTGGTCGACCCACCGGAGCGGATCGACGTCGACCGGCCGGCTCCCACCAGCCACTGGACCTTCGTCCGCCGGTTGCAGCAGGCACTCGACGACTCCCTGTCCCGCCCCGCGGCCCCACCGCCAGACCCGGTATCCGGCCCTCCAGACTGGACTCGCGTGGCCAAACGCATTGCGGGGCTGCACGCGAATCTGCTTCGCGAGGGACCCCAGCGAGGGCAAGCCACCGTCTGAATCGCTATCCTGGAGCCTTCTCGTCGCGGAAGACCCGGCTGTCCTGCCCTTCCCACCCTTCCGCTCATCCTCCCCTCCGCAACCTCTCTGTCGATGACCCGATCCCTCAGCGCATTGTGCGCCGTCCTTCTCGCCGCGTCCGTCGCCTCCCAGGGCATGCCCGGCCCCTGCTGGGAACCGAACCTCGGCACCGGCCTCGCGCTCGGTGACGACGCAGTCTCCCCGGCCCTCCAGCTCGGCTTCCCGTTCCAGCTGCCGGGCGGCGGCACCACGAACGACATCGAGGTGTCGTCGAACGGATTCATCTACCTGGTGACCGGCTCGAACGGCGGCAACGGCTGCTGTAGCGGCAACATCGCCACCTTTCTGTCGGGTGTGCCGCGCATCGCCGCAAGCTGGCAGGACCTGAACCCGAACGCCGGTGGTGGTGTCTACTTCAACGCGCTGCCCGGTAAGGCGGTCATCACCTGGGACCAGGTCCCCGAGTACTCCAGTCAGGGCCAGAACTCCGTCCAGGTGCAGATGTACGCCGACGGCTCGTTCAGCATCGCGATCCGCGAGTGGACCATGCCCGGCACCCACGACATCCTGGTCGGCGTGACTCCCGGCGGCGGCGTCGCCGACCCGGGCGAGGTCGACTTCACCGGCCCGAGCCCGGTGCTGAGCCTCAACGACCCGACCGTCTACGAGTTCTACGACAACCCGAACGACTCGCGCGACGTCGCCGGTCGCACCCTCTACTTCCTGCCCTCGGGCTCGAACGGCTGGGTGGTCTTCGACCAGCCGCAGTGCAGTGCCGCCGGGTTCTCGACCTACGGCACCGGCTGTCCGTTGCGTGGCCCCGTCGCCTACGAGTGGTTCGACGTCAACGGCTCGAGCGACTTCCCCGACCTCGCCGCCAACACCGGCGTCGTGTTCACGCGCAACGCCGACGGCACCTACACCACCGGCCTGTGCCGGAGCAACTGCTTCGAGTCCAACTACCAGGGCCAGTCACTGCCGCTGACCGACGACTCGGTGTCGGCCCCGCTGCCGCTCGGCTTCACGCAGGACTTCGCCGGGATACCGAGCGTCTCGCAGATCGTGGTCGCGTCCAACGGCTGGATCCACCTCGACACCACCGCCACGAACAGCCGCTGCTGCAACGGCAACGTTCAACAGCTGCTCGACGAGGATCCGGGTCTCGCGCCCTACTGGACCGACCTCAATCCCGCCAGCGGCGGCACCGTGTGGTTCAACGCCCTGCCCGGCAAGGCGGTCATCACCTGGGATCAGGTTCCCGAGTACGGCGGCGGCAGCCCGCAGACCTTCCAGGCGCAGCTGTTCGCCAACGGCGACATCGTCTACGCCTACCAGAGCATCAGCATCGCCACCCACGACGTGCTCGTCGGCCTGTCGGTCGGTGGCGGTGCCGATGATCCGGGCGAGATCGACTTCTCGGTCGGCCAGCCGTTCACCACCGGCACCTCGGGCACTCCGACCACCCTCGACGTGGTCCCGGGCGCGCTCCCGCAGATCGGTAGCACGCTGCAGGTCGAAGTCGGCTCGATCCCCAGCACGACCCTGCAGGGCATCCTGTCGTTCGGATTCACCAACCCGAACATCGACCTGACCCTGGCCGGAGCCCCGGGCTGCTGGCTCTACACCTCGACCCTGGCGACGCTGCCGTTCAACGCGAACATGCCGACCGCCCAGGTCTCGCTGCCGATCCCGAACAACCCGATGTTCGTCGGCATCGACCTGTTCCTGCAGGGCGTCATGCTGGTGCCGAGCATCAACAGCCTCAACATCGCGTCGACCAACGGCGGTAACGCGCGCATCGGAACCTGATCCGCGATCGGCCGACCGACGACGCCGCATGAACGATCCTACCGGGCGCTCGCCCGACGACGAGCCCGAGGACGATCGCTGGTCTCCGGTCGCGGAGGGTTGGGGCCGCTGGGCACCGACCCTCGACGCCGCGACCGCGGAACTCGACCGCGCGCTGCTCGACACTGCCTGTGTCGGCCGCGGCTCCCACGTGGCCGACCTCGCCTGCGGAACCGGTGAGCCGGCGTTCGGCGCCGCCCGGCGCGTCGGCCCAGGCGGTCACGTCCTCGCCGTCGACAGCTCCTCGGGCATGCTGCGCGTCGCCCGGATCCGCGCCCGAGCCCAGGACCTTCCATGGTTGGAGTTCGTCGCGGGCAGCGCCGACGCCATCGCCGAGCGCGGACCGACCCACACCGCGGCACTGTGCCGCTTCGGAGTGATGCACTTCGACGATCCCCCGCGGGTCCTGGCCACGCTGCGCCAGGGTCTGACCCGAGGCGCACGTGTCGCGTGCGCGGTCTGGGGCACCCGCGCCGAAGTGCCTTTCCTGCGCCTGCCCCGCGAGGCCGCGCAGCGTCACGGGCTGCTCGACCCCGAGCCGCCAGACGAGGCGTCGGGGCCGTTCCGCTTCGGCGATCCCGCAGCCGCCAGCGCACTCCTGACCGACGCAGGCTTCGACGAGGTCGGGGTGTCGACGCACAGCGTGCCCCTGCGCTTCCACGGCCCGACCGAGTTCGCCCGCTTCCTGCTCGACGTCTCGCAGCTGGTCCGTGATGCCGCGCAGCGTGCCGCACCCCAGACCAGGGAGCGCTTCCTCGCCGATCTGGCGGAGACCGCGCTGGACCACGCCAGCGCAGACCACGGACTCTGTCTGTCGAACATCGCGCGGATCGTCCACGGGAGAGCGCCTTGACCGACAGGTCCTCACCGCAACATCGGACCCAGGTCCTCTACACGCATCCCGCCCCCGCCAAGTCACGACTCAACGTTGCGCTGCGCAACGCCCTGACCGGGCTGGAGAACGTCACCATCCGCGACCTCTACGCCCACTACCCGGACTTCGACATCGACGTCGCCGCCGAGCAACGCGCGCTGCTCGAGCACGACTGCCTGGTGCTCCAGTTCCCGTTCTACTGGTACTCGAGCCCGGCGCTGCTCAAGCAGTGGCTCGACCTCGTGCTCGAATTCGGCTGGGCCTACGGACCCGGCGCCGACGCCCTGCACGGCAAGCGCGTGATGCTTGCGGTCACCACCGGCGGCCGCGCCGCCGCCTACCGACCGGACGGCACCAATCGGTTCACGATGACCGAGCTGCTGCGCCCGTTCGAACAGTCGTTCCACCTCTGCGGAATGCACTGGCTCGAGCCCTTCGTGATCCACGGCAGCCGCGCGGTCACCCACCACGACCTCGAGACCGTCCTGGCACCCGCCTATCGGGCCCGCGTGGCCGGACTGACCCTCGACGACGGAGTCCACCGTTGATCCTCGCCGCCCAGGGGTTCCTCCCGCAGGCCGCGGTCTACCTGGCCGCCGCGGTCCTGGTCGTGCCGATCGCCCGCCGGCTCGGCCTCGGCTCGGTGCTCGGCTATCTGATCGCCGGCGTCGCGATCGGTCCGTTCGGCCTCGGTCTGGTCGGCGACACCGAGAGCGGCGAGATGCTCCACGTCGCCGAGTTCGGCGTGGTGATGATGCTGTTCCTGATCGGCCTGGAGCTGCAGCCGCGCCTCTTGTGGCGCATGCGCACGCCGATCCTCGGGCTGGGCGGGCTGCAGGTCGTCGCCACCACCGCGCTGCTGGGCGCTCTCGCGATGGCCGCCGGCCTGAGCTGGCAGGCCGCGTTGGCGGTCGGCATGACGCTGTCGCTGTCCTCCACGGCGATCGTCCTGCAATCCCTCGCCGAGAAGGGCATGTCCAACAGCGCGGCCGGTCGCTCGGCCTTCGCGGTGCTGCTGTTCCAGGACATCGCGGTGATCCCGATGCTCGCGCTCCTGCCGCTGTTGGCCAGCGAGTCCACCGCGAGCACGACCGGCGACGGCCAGCACCCGCTGGTGGTACTCGGCACGGTCGCCGCCGTGGTGGTCGCCGGCCGCTACCTGTCGCGGCCGGTGTTCCGCTTCCTCGCCGCCTCGGAACTGCGCGAGATCTTCACCGCCGCGGCCTTGCTGCTGGTGGTCGGAGTGTCGCTGGCCATGCTCGCGGTCGGCCTGTCGCCAGCGCTCGGCGCGTTCGTCGCCGGCGTGGTCTTGGCCGAGAACGAGTACCGCCACGAACTCGAGGCCGACATCGAGCCGTTCAAGGGCCTGCTGCTCGGCCTGTTCTTCCTGTCGGTCGGCGCCGGCATCGACTTCGGCCTGCTCGCCGAACGTCCGGCGACCATCGCCGCGATGGTGGCCGGGCTGGTCATCACCAAGCTCGCGGTCCTGGCGGTGCTCGGACGCGCCTTTCGGATGCCGGCCGGCGCCGGATTGCTGTTCACCTTCGCGCTGGCCCAGGGCGGCGAGTTCGCCTTCGTGCTGTTCGAGTTCGCGCGGCAGAACGGCGTCCTCGCGGCAGACACGACCGGCCCCTTGGTCGCCGCCGTCGCGCTCTCGATGCTGGCCACCCCGCTGCTGCTGATCCTCGAAGAGCGCTGGATCCGACCGCGGCTCCGCTCGGCTGCGTCCTCCGCACCAACCGAAGCGCCGGCCGGCCCCGACGGCCACGCCCGCCGCGTGATCCTCGCCGGCCATGGTCGATACGGTCATATCGTCTCGCGCCTGCTCAAGGCCCAGCGGCTGGAACCGACGGTCCTGGAACTCGACCCCACGCAGATCACCCTGCTGTCGCGCTTCGGACTGCAGTCGTTCTACGGCGACGCCTCGCGCGCCGATCTCCTCGAGGCCGCCGGGGCCCGCGACGCCGAGCTGCTGATCGTCGCCGTCGACGCCCCCGATGCCGCCCTCGCGATCGTCCGCGAGGCCCGCCGCAGCTTCCCGCATCTGCGCATCCTGGCGCGGGCCCGCGGCCGCGCGTCGGCCTACGACCTGCTCGATGCCGGCGCCGAGGAGGTGTTCCGCGAGACCCTGGAGAGCTCCCTGGCCCTCGGGGCACGCGCACTCACCGCGTTGGGTCGGCACCCGCACGAGTCCCACCGCGCCGCGCAGACCTTCGGCCGCCACGACCGCCGCAACTTCCACGAGCTGCACGCGCACCGCCACGACCAGGCGAAGTACGTCTCCGAAGCGCGCGCGCGGATCCAGGCCCTCGAACAGGTCCTGGAAGCCGACCGGTCCGACGAGTCGCCCGCGGTCGATGGCGCCTGGGACCCACCGGGCCCTCCCGCGCCTCAACCTCCCGCCTGATCGGTACTCGCGCCGAGCCGGCGTCGCGCGTTGTCCGCCCATGCGCTCACCGTCGATGTCACCGTTCGCCTGTCTGCTCACGGCCTGTGTGATCGCCGGAGCAGGAGCGTCGCAGGATCGTCCGCCCTCGCGCCGCGAGACCACCGAAATGGTCCGCAGCTTCCTGCAGATCGACGGGAAGACCGCCGACGGCCGCAAGGCGCAGCGCGAGATCCTGACCCGGCTGGAACTGGTCGCGGGACTGCGCGCGCGCGACGTCCGCGACTGGCGCAAGACCCTGGAGAAGGAGCAGCGCCGCCTGCGGACCCTCGAAGACGGCCACCGCAACTTCTGGTGGCCCGACGAGGAGCGCGGCCTCTACATGGTCGGCGGCGAGACCCGACGGCCGCGCGGCATCCTGATCGCGATGCACGGCGGCGGGGTCGGCTCCGGGGACGCAGCCTCGGCGCACGGCTCCTACGCGCCGGCCGCTGCCGAACTCGACTGGGTGTGCATCAGCCCCGAGGTGCTGGAGAAGACCGAGCGCGGCTGGACCGACTCCGGCACCGAGGAGTGGGTGATGGACCTCGTCGACGCGGCACTCCGCACCTGGAAGGTCGACCCGGCCCACGTCTACCTCGCCGGCCACTCGATGGGCGGCTACGGCAGCTGGACGCTCGGCGCGCACCACGCCGACCGCTGCGCCGGCCTCGCGCCGTCGGCCGGTGCTCCCACCCCGATCCTGGACCGCGCGACCGGCAAGGTGACCGACCTGGTCGAAGGCGTGATCCCCAACCTCCGGAACGTGCGGATCGCGATCTTCCAGAGCACCGACGATCCGCGGGTCCCGCCCGGTCCCAACCAGAAGGGCGTCGAGCTGCTCGGCGCGGCACGCGAGCGCTGGGGCGGCTTCGACTTCGAATACTGGGAGGTCAGCAACCGTGGCCACGGCTTCCCCGAAGGTGGCGTGGTCGAACTGCTGCGAAGGGTCGAGGAATCGGTTCGCGAGCCGCTCCCCGAGCGCGTCGTCTGGCAGCCGGCGGTCGCCTGGAAGCGACAGTTCTACTGGCTGCACTGGGAGCGGCCGGCACTCGAGGCCATCGTGGTCGCCGACCTCGACCGCGAACACAACACCATCGCGATCCAGTCGAACGGCGCCGATCTCGCGGGCCTGTCGGTCTTGCTCGACGAGCGGCTGGTCGACCTCGACGAGGAGGTCGTGATCACCGTCGACGGCAAGGAGACCCGCCGCGAGCTGTGCGCGGCGCGGCTGGCCGACCTGCTCGACACCTCGGTGCACCCCGACCCCGCACTCGGCTTCGCGGCGCGGCTGTCGGTGCTGGCCGACGACGACTGATCGACGTCAGTCTCGCGAGCGCAGCAGCACCGTAAGGTGCGGGCGCGGCGCCTTGCGGATCAGCGCGTCGGAAGCCTGCTGACGGAGTTCGGCGACCACCGCACGCGGACCCGCCGCCCACTGCTCCAACTCCTCGCGCCGCGCCGCGCGACGCGCCATCGCCTCGCGATCGGCGCGCTGCGGACGACTCCGATTGAGCTGCTCCAGTTCGGCCTCGATGGTCCGGAGCACCGCGCGCGCCGCGTCGAGGCGCTGCTCCTGCTCGAGGTCGAGCGGCTGGGCGCCCGGCGCGACCGACTGCCACACGGTCTCGGCGAGCAGCAGGTCGCTGCGCCCATCGCCGTCCCAGTCCAGCGCCGCGAGCCAGGCCGACTGGTCGTCGGCGCGGAGTTCCTCGAGCGGCTCGGGGGCCGTGAAGCCTGCACCGTCCGCCGCCGCGCGGTGGAGCCGGACCGCGCCGTCGTGCAGCGTGAACAGATCGATCCGGCCATCGCCGTCCCAGTCGACCGCGACCGGGCCGTGGCCGCGGACTCCGTCGAGTTCCGCGACCTTCCCCGAGTCGGGATCGAGCACCGCGAGACGACGCGGGTAGGAGCCGTCGTACTCCAGCAGGTACTCGAGCCGGCCGTCGCCATCCAGGTCGAACGGCATGATGCCGGCCAGGGTGGTCTCCGACTTCCAGTCCTTGCCGTCCACCTGCAGCAACTGCCGCGCGCCGAAGCCCTCGGGTCCACCGCGGAACCAGGCGATGCAGTCGGGAAGCAGCAGCGAGAACCCGAGGTTTGCGGCCGCCTGCACGGCGTCGGCGGCGACCAGGTCGAGGAAGCCATCGCCATCGACGTCCACGAGGTGCGGCTGGCCGGCGTGCTCGCAGGAGGCGGTGACCCGCGGACTCGACAGGTCCCCCGCCCCCGGCAAGGGCGCCAGCGCCGCGAACCGCCGCTCGGGCGCGCCGGCGAGGCCGCGCTGCCACGCCATCCCGCCGTTCAGGCCGAGGACCAGGTCCTCGATGCCGTCCCCGTCGACGTCGCCGAGCGCGGCTCCCACTCGACCGCTCGGCTCGCCGGTGTCCGGGGCCTGCAGTCGCAGGCGGGTGAGGGCGGCCTCGGCAGCCTCCTGGGCCGGCAAGGCCGATCCGGCGACGAGGGCAGCGATGAGGACCGTCAGGCTTCGATTCGGCATGGGCTCTCCAGTCTACGAGGGCGGGGCGCTGGGGCGCGGCAGCGTCCGACGCCCACGCCGTTCACGAACTCCGCAGGCTCGACGAAAGCCGCCTGCCCCGCTACCTCTTTGGAACGTGGCCCCCTCCAAGCGATCCTCCTCCGCGCCCGACCTGTCGATCGCGATCCCCGACAAGCCTTCGCCTTCGACGCTGACCGCGCGCATCGCCGGTTCGATCCGTGACCTGCGCCTCGACGTCTCTCCGAGGTCCGCCGGCGAGACCGTGGCACTGCGGAACATGGCAAAGGCACTCAACCTGGCGCTGCAGGGCGACTTCCTGGAGACCCGGCTAGAGCCGGTCTACGAGGTCGCACGGGTGCGCAAGGGCACGGTCAAACTGCTGCACCGCGAGTACATCGGACTCGGCGACGGGATCATGGCGTCGGTCGGCAAGGCCGCGAAGTCGTTCACGCTCACGCTGCGCGGCCCGGACCCGGTGTCGCCGGCGAATGTCGACGACGAGGGCTTCCGACCGATCCGTGGCACGCTGAGCCTGCTGGCCCGCAAACTCGACCTGGTGCAGGAGTTCGAGGACATGGTGCCGGGCTACGTCGAGCAGGCGCTGGACCGGCTGGAGAGCGTCGCGGTGATCGTCAACTGGCACCGCGACGAATGGCACATCGAGACCACCGTGGTCGGTCTCGACGCCGTGCTCACGCCGGTCGGCGAAGACGAGGAGTCGCGGACGAAGCGCCTCGAGAACGCACCGCGCCGCCGCCGCGGCAAGAAGGGCTGAGCGAGCGCACTCTTCAGCGGCCTGCACACGTCAGCGAGCCTCGGGCAGCAGCCGGATCGACCGCAGGTTTGCCAGCGCCTTGCCCTCGGGGATCGCCGCTGCCGAGACCCGCAGGGTCGCGCCGCCCTCCGGGACCTCGTCGAGGGTCAGCGTGCCGAGCGCGACGCTGCGGTACGCCTGCCAGCCCGCAGTGGCCTCGCCGAGCTTGCGCTGCACCCTCGCGCCACCGACCTCGACCTGCAGCGTGCCGCCCTCGTTACCCGGCTGGATCGCGACGTCGGCCCAGACCTGGTAGCGCCGCCCCGCCTCGACGACCAACCCGTCCCACGCCGCACCGTCGCCGACCGTGGTCCAGTAGCCGAGGTTGCTGCGCGCGCCGCCGGCAGCGCGGTCGTCGTGCGACTCGACCTGCAGGTCCTTGGCCGGCCCGAGTGCGGCGTCGCCCGCGTCGAGGACGAACGATCCGTCGGCCGCCGGGAAGCGCCGCGGGTCGACGGCCGGCGGCTCGCGGAAGTCGAGCGCGACCACCGCCGCGTGGGGATCGGGGAACAGGCCCTGCTGGAGCGCGCGGGACAGGTCGATGCCGAGTCCCCGGTCGTTCCACTGGAACTCCAGCTGCGGGTCGTCCGCGGGCCCCTTGCCGGTGACCCACCGCACCCGCTTCAGACTGCCCTGCAGCCCCGCGACGTGCAGCCAACCGCGCTCCGGCCAGTCGTAGAGCTGCAGGTAGACGGTGCCGCCCTTGGCCGTCGCGTTGCCCCAGGGCGTCCGCGTGAACGGCGCGCGCGTGGTGCCATAGATCGACTCGCCGTACGTCTCCAGCCAGCGCCCGATCGCCAGGAGCCGATCGACCTGGATCAGCGGGATGCGGCCATCGGCAGTCGGCCCGACGTCGAGCAACAAGTTGCCGCCGCGCGCCACGGTGTCGATCAACAGGCGGACCGCGGCGGTCCTCGAGATGTAGTCGTCGTAGCCCTCGGCGCGGTTGAAGGCGAACGAGCCGGCGGTGCCGCGACACTCCTCGAAGGGCTTCCTGCCGGCGAAGGTGTCATGGCCACCGTGGTGGCCGTACTCGGTGGTGTAGAAGTCACCGACCCGCCCACGCAGCCCCTTGCCCCAGCGGTCGTTGATCACCAGCCGCTCGGCGTCGGGGTGATTGGCGCGGATCCAGTCGACGATCTCCAGCGCGCGCCAGCTCGAGTCCGGGTGGTTCCACTCGCCGTCCGGCCAGAACACCGTCGGCCGGTAGCGTTCGACGAGTTCACGGATCTGCGGGAACATCACCCGCTCGACGTAGGCCGCGCGGTCGCCGTCGTACAGCGGGCTGTGCCACTCCATGAACGAGTAGTAGAGGCCCATGTCGAGACCGGCCGCGCGCACCGCCTCGGACAGCTCGCCGACCAGATCGCGCCGCGGCCCGGTCGCCGCACTGTTCCACGCGTAGCCGCGCACCTCGCTCGCCACCTCGCTCGGCCACAGGCAGTAGCCGTCGTGGTGCTTGCTGGTCAGCACCACGTAGCGCGCGCCGGCCCGCCGGAAGATGTCGGCCCACTCCGCGGGATCGAACAGCTCGGCCCGGAACAGCGGTGCGAACTCGCGGTACTCGAAGTCCTCGCCATAGTTCGCGGCGTGGAAGCGGCGCTCGAGACCGTCGTGGGCGTTGGTGTCCAGCCAGTGTTGGTACCACTCCGAGTAGGTGCTGGTGTCGCAGAACGACGGCACCGAGTAGACCCCCCAGTGGATGAAGATCCCGAACTTCGCGTCGGCGAACCACCCGGGCGTCGCGCGGGCGTTGCGCGACTCCCAGCTGGGATCGAGATCCTGCGCGGGCACCGCGGCGGAGGATCCGGCGATGGCTGCGGCGACCGCCGACACGAACGGGAGGAGCTTGCGAAACAGGGCCATGCCCCCCGTCGTATCCTCGCGGTCCGTCGAAGGCGACGATGACCCGATGACCGCTCCCTCCTCCGAACCCTCGGCGTCCTCCGCGCACCGGCTGGTGGCCTTGGGAGCGAGCAACCTCACCCGGCTCCTGCCCGCACTGACCCGCGCCGGCGGCTTCACCGAAGTGCGCGCCGCCTGCGGCTACGGCCGCTCCTACGGAGCACCGAGCTGGTTCCTGCTGCGGCGGCGCGGCGGCATCGACACCTGCGGCCTGTGGAACGACCTGACGGCAGGCCCCGGTCGCGGCGGGCTCGGCCTCGTCACCGATGTCGGCAACGACATCCTGTACGGCTTCGACGTGCCCTGGATCTTGGCGCGGGTCCGGAGCTGCGCGGAGCGGCTCCGCGCGCACTGCGACGAGCTGGTGGTGACCGGCCTGCCGCTCGACTCGATCGCCAAGGTCGGCCGGCTGCGCTGGCTGTTGCTCCGCACCGTCCTCGTCCCCGGCTGCCGCATCGGGCTCGCGGAGGCGAAACGTCGGGCACGGCAACTCGACGAGGAGTTGCGGGCGATGGCCGATGGGCTCGGCGCGCGCTTCGTCGAGCTGCCCGGGACGTGGTACGGAGTCGACCCGATCCACGTGGTCCGCCGCCGCTTCCCCGAGTACTGCACAGCGGTGCTCGGTGGCAGGTCCGCACCGGCCGGCCCGGCGCCGGTCCCGCGCCAGTTCTGACCGGACCGCGCCGGCATGCGTCAGACGTTGAACAGGAAGTGCACGATGTCGCCGTCGCGCATCACGTACTCCTTGCCCTCCGAACGCATCTTGCCCGCCGCCTTGATCGCCGCCTCGGTCTTGTGCTGACGCAGGTCGTCGATGCCGTAGACGTTGGCCCGGATGAAGCCGCGCTCGAAGTCGGTGTGGATCACGCCGGCAGCCTGCGGTGCGGTCGCTCCCGCCGGAATGGTCCAGGCGCGGATCTCCTTCTCGCCCGCGGTGAAGTAGCTCTGCAGGCCGAGCAACTGATAGCAGCCACGGATCAGCTTGTTGAGCGCCGGCTCTTCGAGGCCGTAGGCGCCGAGCATCTCCTTCAGGTCGTCGCCTTCGAGACCGACCAGCTCCTCCTCGATCTTGGCGCAGACCACCACGCACTCGGCGCCGCGCTCCTTGGCATACTCCGCGACGCGCGCTGCCATCTCGTTGCCGTCCGGCAGCCCGGCCTCGTCGACGTTGCAGCAGTAGAGCACCGGCTTGGCGGTGAGCAGGCAGAGCTCGCGGAGGATGGCCCGCTGGCCGTCGTTCTTCGCCTCGACGGTGCGCGCCGGGTGACCGTCGCCCAGCACTGCGCTCAGCTTCTCGACGAACTCCAGCTCGGCCTTCGCCTCCGGCTTGCCGGTGCGGGCATTCTTGCGCGCCCGATCGACCCGCTTCTCGACCGTCTCCAGGTCGGCGTAGATCAGCTCGAGTTCGATGACCTCGACGTCGCGGAGCGGATCGACCGTGCCGTCGACGTGGATCACGTCGTCGTCCTCGAAGCAGCGGACCATCATCAGCACGGCATCGGTCTCGCGGATGTTGGCCAGGAACTTGTTCCCGAGGCCCTCTCCCTTCGACGCACCCTTCACCAGACCGGCGATGTCGACCAGGTCGACCGCGGCCGGGATCACCGCCCGGGTCTTGATGAAGCTCTGGATCTCCGCCAGCCGGCCATCGGGCACCGGCACCACGCCGACGTTCGGGTCGATCGTGCAGAAGGGATAGTTGGCGCTCTCGGCGCCTGCCTTGGTGAGGGCATTGAAGAGCGTCGACTTGCCGACGTTCGGCAGGCCGACGATGCCGACGCTGAGACCCATGAAGTGCTGCTCCGCTGGAGATTTCGGGGCAAGGGAGATACCGGATCGGCGCGGGACCGGCAAGACCGCTCCGGGCCCGCGCGATTGCGGCCGGGGAGGCGCGCGGCGAAGATCCCGTCCCCGGGGCTCCTACCCCGCCAAGGTTCCGCCATGTTCCACCACCTCTTCCGCGTCGTCGCCGCAGCGACGCTCCTCGCCCTCGCCGCCCCCGCCCAGGTCGCCCCGGTCAACAACACCGGCTGCCCGAACTATGCGCCGCCGCAGTGGAACGGCGCTCCGCGGCTCGGCACGACCCTGACGTTCACGTACCAGCGCCGGCCCACGCCGGGTGGCCTGGCGTTCCTGGCGCTCGGCTACTCCTCGGGTGGCGGCATCGACTTCAACCAGCCCGACACCTGCGTGCCGGGTCCCTGCCGCCTCTACGTCGCCCCGCTGGCCGCCGGCTACCTCACGGTCACGGACACCTTCCAGGCCAACATGCCGATCCCGATTCCCAACGACCGCGCGCTGCTGTTCTCGACCTTCGCGGTCCAGGGCGGCACCTACGACACGCTGGGCGGCGCGTGCTTCACGCTCAGCCAGGCCGTGAGCTTCGCGATCCAGCCATGATCGACCGCTCGTCTCGCCTCGTTCCGCTCCTGCTGCTCGGCAGCCTCGCACTGCTGGCAGCCGGCTGCGGCACCGGCCCCGCTCCGGCCGACGAGCACGCCGACCTGGTGTTCACGTTCATCCGGACCGGCCCGACGCCTCCTGCCGACCTCGGCGCCGAACGCACCTCCGAGCTGTTCGCGGGTCACTTCGCCAACATGACCACGATGGCCGAAGCCGGACAGCTGTTGCTGGCCGGTCCCTTCGGCAGGCCGCCGGTCACCCCGGACCTCCGCGGCATCTTCGTGTTCGACACCGCCGACCTCGACCAGGGCCATCGCTGGGCCGAGACCGACCCGCCGTCGCAGGCCGGCCTGTTCCGCCTGGAGAGCTACCATTGGCACGCCGATGCCGACGTCCGCGAGGTGCCGGCGCGCGACCAGGCGATGCTCGCGGCACTCACCGAGGACGAGCGCGAGAACCCCGGCGCCACCGCCCGCTCCTACGTGCTCTGCATCGGAGCCGACGCGGCGGCGCTCGAGCCGCGCCTCGCGCCCTTCCGCGATGCCGGCGAACTCGGCCTGTTCGGCGTGCTCGGTGAAGGCACCGAGGGCGCACCCGACCGGACCGGCCAGGCTTTGTTCATCCTGGTGGCGGACACACCCGACGCGGCGCGGGCTCGCGCCGAGCAACTCGGCGTGGACCTCGACGGCGTCGAGATCCACCCCTGGTTCGCCAGCAAGGCGGTGCAGCAGCTCGCGCGCAACTGAGCTCGCGGATTCGCGGGCTGCGGCGAAGGGCTCACGTCCCGAAGCGGACGATCACCTGCTGCGGCGTGACCGGCACGAGCCCGGTGCTCGCCGTCACCGGCGTGCAGATCACCTGGTGCGCCGGGATCCGCGGCGACGGGCCCGGCGGCAGCTTCAGGTGGAGACCGCGGGTCAGCGTCGCCGGACCGTTGATGCGGAAGCTCACGCCCTGCACGTAGACCTCGCCGTCGGCCATCGACGGCAGCCAGGGGAAGGTCCAGGACTGGAAGAACACGCCGTTGCGATCCGGGTTGCCGAGGACCACGGTGAGACCGTCCGTGTAGAGATCGGTCACGCAGCCGGCGGTCGGCACCGGCGCGGCCGGGTTCCGCAAGCCCAGGAGCAGGCCCGCCCAGTTGTCGCCCGGCGCGACCCGCGTATCGAGGACCATGGTCATCTCGGTGCCGGTGGGCAGGGTGGCGATCGGCGCGCTGATCCCGATCTCCCCCGCGGCGCAGGCCGGGCCGAAGCTGTAGCTCTGGGCCTGGTTGGGCACCGTGTAGCCCGTCGACTGCACCGCGTAGTCGCTGCCGAAGAAGCCGCCGAAGATCGGGCCGCCGGTGCGCGCGAAGGCCCGCGACTCCCACACCAGGTCGTGGCTGCCGCTGTGCGCGTACGGCGCATCGAGCGGGATCGTGATGTCCCAGGGCTCCACGAAGGGCTGCGAGATGCCGCCGCGCGCCGGCAGACTGACGATACGTCGCGCGACCACCGTGCTCGGGGAACCGAGGTAGTTCGCCGCGACGTCGTTGCCGGCGGTGGCGCGATCGCCATCGCCCATCCACAGCTCGAAGTCGACCGTCCCTGCCGGCACCGCCACCGCATCCTCGTGCGGCCGGAACGACAGGCTGCGGATCGTCATGGGTACGCCACGCAGGTCGTCGTGGATCTGCTGGTAGCGGATCGTCCCGGGCCAGTTGAACCCGCCACCGAAGGGCAGATCGTTGGCGGCATTGCCGCGGAAGTCGCGGTGGTAGGACGGCGAGACGAAGTCTTGGGCCGGCGTCGTCACGGCGAGCAGCGACGTGACGACTCCGGCGACGGCGGCGCGGCGGAACATCGAAGGAGGCTAGCCCGCCGCGAGCCCGAAGGCCGAAGGTCGTCTCAGCGCGGGACTCCGCTCCGACCGCGGGGCAGTCCTCCCGCGCCCAGTTCGTTCATCATGCGATACCCGAAGGGATCGACGAAGACGACCAGCACCTCGCCGGACTCCGGCAGCTGAATCCCGGTGACGACCAGAACCCGGGAGCGCTGGAGGATCGCATCGGCGCGCAGCTCCTGATGCAGGAACACCGGAACCTGCAATGCCAGCCGTCCCCCACCTGGCAGGCGACTGGAGACCTCGTGCATCCCACCGACGAGTTCCGAGGTCCGCAGTTCGAGATGGCAATCGAACTCGAGCAGACCGGTCTCGGAGTCGTGGGTCGCGACCTGCAGCAGCATCTGCAGGCCGCTACGCGCCTGGTCGACCCGCGGGTCGGCCATGAAACGCGCGCCATCGACCGTCAGGTCGAAGCCCTCCAGGTAGGAGACCTGGCTGAGCGCGTTGAAGCGCCCCGGGATCCCGTCGCTGACCACCAGCGACGGACTCGCGAGTTCGGTCGCGTGTCCGGTCTCGAGAAGCGCGTCGATGCGCTCGTCGAGGCCGTCCCACGCCAACGTGCCGCCGGCGGGTGTCGCGCCCGCCAACGACGGCAGCGAGTCGAAGCCGAGGAAGCGCGACGCGACGTCGGGCGACATCGCCAGCATCCGCGTGTTCACCTCGTAGCTGTTGGTGGGAGCCACCGACGCACCGGTGCCCGCATCCAGTTCGACCGCCGGAACCGATCGCGCCAGCAGCGTGCCGCCCTCCGACCGCAACTCCTCGGTCCGGCCCGAAGTCAGGTTGCCCGAGTAGTCGACCGGGAACCGCTCCATCAACTCGAGGGGTTCCAGCGCAGCCTCGCGTGCGGCGTCAGGCGGCGACGCGCACCCGCTGAGCAAGAGGAGAGCGACCGGCCATCGGCCGGGACCACGGAGGACGCGCATGGATTCGTGAGACTGCCGGGACCGCAGGAGGGGGTGGCCTTGCTCCTGCATGGTCGCCGGCCACGGCCACCGCCACAAGAGCAGGCCGGGCCCTGGCCCCGGCCCTGCAGGTCACCGGATTCCGATCACTGCGGTCCCGCCGTCCGAAGTCGTCGCGTTGCCGGGATTGGCACCCGGATCGAGTGCGAGAGCTTGCGTGTAGAAGCCGAGCCCCAGTGCCGCCGGATCGGTGGGCATCGTCAACGTGAATGCTGCACGGCCATTGTTGCTGGGGATGCCTTGGTTCACGAACGGCTCGACCCGCAGCGAGCAACCGGTCAGGCCGAAGGCATCGAGAGCGAACGGCAGCTGAAAGCCACCCCAGTTGGTGTTCGAGAAGCCGATGAACGCCACCGTGGTCGTCGCCGGGATCCGCAGGTTGGTGAACGCGACCTCGAACGGCTCGCCGGCCCACGGCAGACCACCGACGTCGTGCAGTGGCGCCCGCCCATTCGAACCGACGCAACCGCCCCCGAAGGCTGCCCAACGAGCCGGGTGATCGGTCGAGAACTCCCACAGGTCCGGGTTGCCGGTGAGGCCACCGAACATCACCACGCGCTCGCGCAGCGAGTCCCACACCATGTAGTCGTCGTAGCGGGCCGGCGGCAGGCTGACCGGCATCCGCTGCACCCAGTCGGCACCATCCCACTCCCAGGTGTCGGCGGTGCCGGTGCCGCCGAACATCACGATTCGTCGGCGCAGCAGGTCGGTGGCCATCGTGTGGTCGTAGCGCTGCGGCGGCGTGGTCACGGGCTGCAGCTGACGCCAGTCGACGCCGTCGAAGTACCAGGTGTCGGGGCCCTGCTGGTAACCGCTGAACAGCAGCACGCCGCCCCCCACCGGGTCCCACGCCATGTCGCTGGCGCGCCGGGCTGGCGGTGCGTTCTGGGTGTTGATCTGCCGCCAGTTCACGCCATCCCACTCCCAGGTGTCGTTCACGTCGGCGTTCGCGTCGATACCACCCCACATCACGGTGGTACCGCGGATCGGATGGAACACCATGCAGTGCGAGCGGCGCGCCGGCGGCGAGATGGCGGGAGACATCAACGACCAGTCCTGACCATCCCACTCCCAGGTATCGCTGGTGACCCCACTGGCGTCGAGCCCACCGAACAGGACGACCCGGTTGCGGATCGAGTCGTAGACCATCGGGTGCGCGACCCGGATGCCCGGCGAGTTCAGCGGCTGGACCTGGGTCCAGTCGTTGCCGTCGTAGACCCAGGTATCCGCCAGCCGCTGTGTGCCGTCGTATCCACCGTGCAAGACGATGCGGTCATTGACGGTGTCGTAGGCCATTCCATGGCCGGCGCGACCGGTCGGAGTATTGGCCGGCGTCAGCGGCCGCCAGTCGACCTGCCCGGCGAGAGGGAGCGCCACGCCGGCGAAGACGCAGAACGTCGTGAGGCCGAGACGGAACGAAACGGACGAAGAGATCGAAGAGCGTGTCTGGGGCATGCTTTCCTCCTCCGGGCCGCGGGAATCGCCGCCCGGGGAGGGGCACGGTAGCGCCGCGGAGCCCCGACCGCAGGTGCTCAGGCGTTCACGCGACGCCGCGCTCGTCTCGAAGCCTGCGCCACCGCTTCAGCGGCCCAGGACCCACCGCTTCAGCGGCCCAGGACCCACCGCTTCAGCGGCCCAGGACCCACCGCTTCAGCGGCCCAGGACCCACCGCTTCAGCGGCCGAGGACCCATTGCTCTCCGGCGGTGTAGGAGAACGGGAAGGTCCCCTGCACCGAGTCGTCCACGACGAATCCCTGCCAGTAGATCAGCTCCGCGCAGAACGACAGCGACGCGGGCACCGGGACCTGCAGCGTCGAGACTCCCTGTGGATCGGTGACGCCGGTCAAGAAATCGAACTGGAGACCGCGTGGACCCGGCTGGATCAGGAAGGTCAGGTTGTCGACGACGGTGTTGGCGCGGTCGAAGCCGAACAACCAGATCACGAACGACCGCGGGCGGCCGAACGACAGTTCCAACTCGGCAGTCTCACCGATGCGCGGCAACGCCGAGGTGGCGATCTCCGGCACTCCGAGAACACCGGGCGCACCCTGGCCATAGGTGATCGACCGCGCCGCACCACACGGACCCGAATCGTGGTCGAGTCGCACCACCAGAACGATCGGCAGGTCGGGCGGAACCGTCCGCTTCCAGCAGAAGCACGCGCTCTGGTCGCCGCGCAGCAGCGGGAGACCGGAGTTCGCGAGCCGCAGTCGACCGGGGTCGAGCAGCCCACATTCCGAGTCGCTGCTCGGCTGGACCTCCCAACGGTCGAGCTGGGTGGCGCGCACCCGCACCTGCTGCAAGGCGCACTCGCCCACGATCGTCTGGTCGGGCCCGGAGCCGAAGGTCACGTCGGTCTCGGGGATGCAGGCATCGACATCCACGTAATGGAAGATCGTGATGCCGATCGGCTCGGAGGTGCGGTTGGTCAGCGTGAGCCGCGACTGCACCACGCCGGAAGCGCTACCGGTCGACAGGACCTCGATCCCCATCCGCGCACGCAGCCGGTCGCGGCCGCCGAGGTCGTCCCAGGCGAGATCGGCGCGTGGCCCGACGTAGGACTGCACCACGGTGCCGTCGTCGTGGAACGGCGTCTCCTCGGTCTCGTCGTCGAACCGGTACCACCAGCCCTGCTCGCGCAACACGTCGGGAGCGAACAGCGGATCGGCGGTGAAGTCGCAGTCCACCGTGTCGCCATCGGCACTCGGCAGCGCGTGGATGGTGTACTGGACGTTGCCGTCCTGGATGGTCCCCTGCGCATGGGCACAGGGGATCGCTACAGCGAGCCAGACGGCGAGCAGGACTGGCCTGGGGGTTCGAGCAGTCTCCTGGGACATCCCCTGATCATGTACGACCCGAGGAATCCCACCATCCCTCCCCCACGAACACGCGCCGCGGAAGGCCCTGATCCGGCCCGCCGGGCCGCATCTCCGGGAGCCTCGCTCTCGTTCCGAGACGATCCGTCCCCGATCCGACCGCGCGCGCCAACCCGGGCTACCCTTCCTCGAAGTCCGCGCCTCCCCGCAGACCGACTCGACTGCCTCCGGGTGGTCGCGAGACCCTCTCCACGAGTCTCCCTCCCCTTCCCTCCCTGCCGGCCCGGGCCGCGCCGCTCCCCTCCGCGGCCCGGGCGACGGCTTTTCTCGCGGGCCGCGCGCATCATTCGGAACGCGCGGCCTCGAGCAACGCGATCCAGGCCCCGACGTAGTGGCCGTGGTCGTGGTAGGTCCTGCCGCTGACCAGGTTGCCGTCCACGACACACGGCGCGTCGACGAACACACCACCACAGACTTCGAGATCGAAGCGGCACTTCGGTACCGTCGCCATCCTCCGACCCGCGACGCAGCCGGCCGCCGCCGGGATCTCGACGCCGTGGCAGACGCTCGCGATCGGCGCACTCCGCTCGAAGAAGCGCCGCGTGATGCGCAGCAGGTGCTCGTCGTAGCGGAGGTACTCCGGCGCTCGGCCACCCGAGAAGAAGATGCCCAGGTAGTCGTCGGGCTCGATCTCGGCGAACGCCACGTCGGCGTCGATCGTGTAGCCCTCGAACTCGCGCGTGACCTCCCAGCCCGCGGCGAGTTCGTGCAGCACCATGTGGTAGCGCTTGCGCTGCGGTGCGGCGACCACGGGCTGGAAGCCGGCCTCCTGGAGCCGATAGTACGGATACAGCGTGTCGACCGTCTCGGTGGCATCACCGACGACGATCAGGACCTCGGACTTCGTGGCGGCGCTCACCCCGCCATCGAACGCGGCACGCGATACCGGCACAAGCTGCACTCACTTGTCCTGCGACGGGAAGCGGCCGGTGATCCGACCCTCGGTGTCGTAGAACGTGAGCCGGCCCTCGTCCTTCCAGTACAGTACCGCGGCACCCTTGGACTCCCGGCCGTGCAGCGCGAAGCCCGCGCCGCCGTGCTCGAAGAGAGCGGCCCCGAGTCGCGTGACGCCCTCGGGGTCTTCCAGGTAGAGGCCTCCACCGTCGTCGGTCCAGAACAACCGTACGCGGCCGCGCTGCTGGTCGTCGAGGAGGCGCAGGACCGGGTCACCGTCCTCGAAACCGAGTCTCGCGCGGACCGAGCCTCCTCCGTCGACGAGTTCGAAGGCCGAGGCCCGCAAGACCTGCTGCGGTTCTCGCTGCGGGTCCACCGCAGCGGCCGCGGGATCCGGACTCGGGTCCTGCCGCCAGCCAGCCGCGGCGAGCAGCCCCACGCTCAGGGTGACGATCCACAACGCGAGCGAACCACGCGCCAGCGTCTCGAGGCGACGCAGGCGACGGTCATCGATTGCCACGGTGTCGGAAGTGTCCATCCGGGAATCGGAAGGTCACGCACTCCGGCTGGCAATGTCCGTCCCCTCGATTCGCGGCGCCGGAACCGAGCCCTGGGATCGAAGGAGAGACCTGCGGAAAAGTCCGGCGAGCGTCGCGCCCCCTGGCGCATGACCACATTGCCATGCTCAACACGAAGAAGTGGACCCTCCTCGCGGCCTCGACCGCATTCCTCGCCGTCAGCTCGACCGTGGGGGCGCAGGGGACGCCCGCGCGGTTCAACACCAACATCTGGTATCGCCTCCAGACCCAGTTCCAGGGACCCGGCAAGGCGCTCGACGTGATCAACGACGGCGTCAACAACGACCGTCTGCACATGGTCGATGTCGGCCCTTACAGCGGCCAGTACTGGCGGTTGACGCCGGTTCAGGGCTTCCCCGGTGCCTACCGGATCTCCTCGCTCTGGCAAGGCGAGAACCTGCCGATCGACATCATCAACGGCGGCCCGAACGACAACGAGCCCATCCTGGCTCCGTTCGGCTCCACCAACGGGCAGTTCTGGTGGATGTACGAGATCCTGCCTCAGGCGCCGGGCCATTACTGGATGACCACGGGCTTCCGCGGACCGAACATGGCACTGGAAGGTGCGGCCATCAACGGCAACCAACCGCGGCTCGACCCGCGCGGGTTGTTCTCCGGTCAGGCGTGGCGCTTCGTGCCGATCATCTCGATCGACCCGGCCAGGACCACGCCATTCGGCACCGGCTGCAATGCCGGCAGCGGCAATCTGACCCTGACCACGAACGACCCATGGGTCGGGGAACGCCTGACCGGCGCGGTGCGCAACCTGCCCGCCGATGCCCCGGCCTGCGAGCTGTTCTTCGGACTGCGCCTGAGCGCGCCGTTGCCGATCTACCAGTCCCCTGGATGCAGCCTGCTCGTCGATCCGGCCGTCCAGGTGACCCTGCCAGCCGTGAACGGCACCTGCACGATCGACCTGCCGATCCCAGGTGACTCCAACCTGGTCGGCGGAGTGCTGCCGATCCAGGCCCTGGCGATCCGACCGCGCGGCGCCGCACCACGGATCCCGGCGACCAACGGCGTCGAGCTGAAGTTCGGGCTCCGCTGAAGGCAAACCCCAGTCCGGGCTCGATTCGCCTGGGAGGTCGGGTCACGGGACCCGTTCCGATCCAGTGCGTGCCAAGACTCCAGAAACACGAGTGCTCAGCTCGAAGCCGCGAATCCCAGCCGAATCGGTGGATTGGGCGAGCCTGCGCACCGAGGAGCACTGTACGGGGAGATCCTGGGTGCGAGGGCGCGTGCTGGGCGGAACGGTCTGCCGTGACACGGCCTCCCAGGGCCGGGGTGCACGCCGCCCCGTCCACGCGACCGCGCCACGCCGCATCGCGAGAGCCTCGGATCTGTGCACCCACTCTCGGCCCCTGGGCTACCATCCCTGCGTGACTGCACCACTCGACGACAGCCCGGTCGCTCCGGACATGGTGGAACGGCTCCGCAGCTTGGCTCCTTGGCATATGGACCTCGTGCTGCGGTGCGGCACACGGACGGTAGCCGGCAACCTGTGCAACTACGCGGAAGCCGACCACGAACACGTGATCGCGATCGACCCCGACGAGCTTCGCTCGACGCTCGAACACCTCTACCCCGAGGGCCTGGCTGGCAGGAGCTTCCTCGACGTCGGCTGCAATGCGGGCGGCTACAGCTTCCTCGCCCGGAGCCTCGGCGCGAGCCGGACCCTCGGCTTCGACGTCCGCGAGCACTGGATCAGGCAGGCCCGCTTCGTTGGCGAACACTGGGATGGTGACACCTCCAACATGCGCTTCGAGGTCGCCCACATCCATGACGTCGACCTGAGCGACGGCTTCGACCTGACGCTGTTCAAGGGCGTGTTCTACCACCTGCCGGCGCCGATCCACGCGCTGCTGCGGCTGTGCGACGCGACCCGCGACGTGATCATCGTGGACACGGCCTCACGTAGCGACATCCCCGAGAACGCGCTCGTCACCAACTTCGAGAGCCGTAGCCACGTGATGTCGGGTGTCGATGGCCTGGCGTGGATGCCCGGCGGACCTCGCGCGGTGATCGACATCCTGACCCACGCGGGTTTCCAGGACTGCCACGTCGCCTTCTGGCTGAAGGAACTGGCAATGGGTCCGCGCCCGGAGCTGGGTCGGTTCCGGGTGATCGCCGCGCGGCAACCAGGGCGTCTGGCGGCACCGAGCTGAGGATCACGGACCGCGGTGGCAGAATCCTCGCATGGATTCCCGGACCGCGGCGAACCGGGCCTCGATGACCGACTCGAATCCGCTCGACAGACGCTTCGCCGCCTTCGTACGAACCGGCGATCCCGACCACCTCGCCGCGGTCTTCGACGTGGCGGCGCCGAGGCTGCTGCTGGTGGCGATGCACCTCACCCGCGACGTCGCGGAGGCCGAGGACCTGGTGCAGACCACGTTCCTGGAGGCGATCCGCGGTGCGGACCGCTTCGAGGCAGGGCGATCGGTGCTGCCCTGGCTGGTGACGATCCTGAGCAGGCGGGCGCAGGACGCGCGGCGACGGCGGCGCGCCGCTGGTGCGGCCGACGAACCCGCGGCCGACGCAGCGGAGCCTCTGGCCGCGCTCGCGCACGAGGAGACGCTGCGCGCCGTCTCGCAAGCCCTCGACGGACTGCCCGCCCACTACCACGAGGTCGTGAGCCTGCGCTTCGTGCACGGGCTCAAAGTGGTCGAGATCGCCCGGGCGCTGCGCCGTCCGGTGGGCACGGTGCAGGCGCAGTTGCATCGGGGGTTGGCGATGCTACGGCGAGCGCTGCCGAAGAGCGTGGCGCTGTCGATGGCGGCGCTGTTGGCGGGGACCGAGCGCGGGCTGGCAGCGGTGCGAACGGAGGTGCTGCGAGCTGCGGGCGCCGGACTGGTCGCCTCGACCGCGTTCGGCAAGCTCGTGATGTTGGGACTGCTCGTACTCGCCACTGGCGTAGGGTTGTGGTGGATGCTGCCGAGCAGCGCGGCCCCGTCGCAGCTGCAGGATCGGTCCGCAGCGGCAGGCCCGATCTTCGAAGAGTCGGATCCGCGCGAAGAGCAGCGCATCGCGGTGGCGTCTTCTGGCAGCACCGCTCCGGTGCACGAGCGCACCGGCGATCCGGAACCCGCGGCCGACGATCCGAACGTGGTGCGCTTCTCGGGGCGCGTGGTCGCGGCGGAGTCGGGGGAGCCGCTCGAGGGGGTGGAGATGTGGTTCCGGCAGAGCTGGACCAACCAGGACTACACCTACATCTTCGGGGACGGCCGCTACTGGTTGGTCGAGGACCACTTCGTCACCGGCACGGACGGGCGGTTCGCATTCGCCGCGCGTCTGCTCCACGAGACCGGATACCAGCTCAACATGCAGGCCGACCGGCGGATCGGCCGATCGGGGTCCATCACGAGGCTCACCGACCCCCTCCATGCCGACTTCGGCGACGTCGCGCTCCACCGTGGCACGCGCGTCACCGGCCGCATACGGAACCGGAACGGCGAAGGGATCGAAGCCGGCCTGCACGCCGAAGCCCCGCTCCCGGAACTCCGAGGGCTGCCCGGGCTCGACGGATTCGACCTGATCGGGATCGCGTGGTCGGACGACGACGGCCGCATCCGCGAGGGCCACACGACCGCCGCGGGAACGTGGCGACTCCTGTCGACCAGCGGTGAGGTGCTCGAACCGCGCGAGATCGTGGTGCGCGAAGGCCAGGATCACATCGACCTGAGCGTCCGCCTCGCCACCGCCGGGCCGATCGCCGAACTCGCCGGTCGCGTGATCGATCGCGCGGGCAACCCGGTCGCGAGGCAAGCAGTGCGCGCCTGGTTCCCTGGATCCGAAGACGCCTTCGACTCCGACTCGACGGACGAGGCCGGCCGATTCGTGATCACGGCGCGGCGCGAGGAACAGCTGCAGCCGTTCCACCTCGGGTTGGCGAAGGGCAGGATCTTCTCGCGCTTCGCGGGTGGCGCTCCGGAACGGCTGTGGAACTGGAACGGGAGCGAGCCCGTGTTGACCGCGCAGCCGGCGTCGACGACCGACCTCGTGGTCGTCGATGCAGCCGGCACACCGATCGAGTCCTTCGGCCTCTGGCTGAAGGCCTCCGACGAGCGGCGCTCGTGCTATGCCCACTTCGGCCACCATTCCGAGGGTCGACTCTCCTTGCCTGGACTGACCGACGACGTGCTCTCGCTCACGGTGATCCCCGAGCGGCGCGACCTCCGCTTCGCCACGATCCACCCCACCGCGGAACCGCAACCGCGTGACTGCGACGTCGCTCTCGTCCGCGGATCACCGCTCGAGATCGCCCTGCGCAGTGAGAATCGTCCCGTCTCCGGCGCGGACGTGGCGATGACCAGAGTCTCCCCCGTACTTCGCTACCTGAGTGACGACTCGACGGCTCCGCTCGCGGACGCGCGCGCCTGGTTCCAGACCGGCATCGGCTCCGGAGGCCAGTTCGTCTTCGACGACCGAGCGACCAGCGACGCTTCGGGAAGGGCGACCCTGTTCGTCGACTCCCGGTGGGAGCCCGAAGAAGGCGAGTTCGCACTCGTGATCCAACACCTCACCCACGAGAGCCAGGTGGTGCCACTCAGCGCCGAGCAGATCGTCACCGGACGCGTGGAGGTCGAACTCGTGGCCGGCGGGGCGATCCTCGGCAGGGTCGTGCAACCCGACCTCGCCGGACGCTTCGCGGATCGGGTCGGCGCCGGCCGGCAACGAGACGATGGGACCTTCAGCCGTCCAGAACACGGTGGCCCGCGGAACACGCCGGCGTGGTGGGCCGAAAGCCCGATCGCCGCAGATGGGTCGTTCGAGTTCCGGGGACTGCCGCCGGGCCGCTGGAGGCTCTCGCTGGAGCGGCACGGCCGCAACTTCGTCCACCCGGACATGCCGATCCTCGACATCGAAGCGGGCGACACGACGACGGCGATCCTCGATCCGACCTCCCTGGCACCCGCCACGGTGCGCCTCCACGTCACCTTGGATGGACGACCCGCTCCGGAAGGCCGCTACGCATCCCTGACCCTCCTCGAAGACCACCCCCTCCTGAACCTCACCAGCCTCGACTCCGAGAAGTTCGACCGCGACGGATCCGTGTGCTTCCTCGACGTGCCAGCCGGATCCTACGCGCTGTTCAGCGGCGGCGTCGTCAACGGCGTCAACGACCACCGCTACTCGGCAGACGTGATCGTGGTCGCGCCGGGTCACGATGTGGAACAGCGCGTCGACCTCCCGCGACGCCGGCTGACCCTGGACCTCCGCGCTGCCGACGGGTCACCCACCGGGCTGTGGTCCGGCGCACGCTACACGGGCGGCGCACACCCCGACATCGGCCCCGACGGCAGGACCTTCGCTCCGCTCCCCGGCTTCGACGGCGTCACCCTCCACCTCCCCCGCCCCGACGGCGGCGCCCCCCTCGTCCTCGGCCCCTTCCGGATCCCGGACGGCCAGACCACCCACCACCAGATCGTCCAACTCCCCGACTGACCGAACCCGCGCGTGTCCCTCTCGCCCCCCGGGTGAATAATCCGGGCCGGGCCGATCACTCGGCCCAGCACGGAGCCGCACATGGACACGCTGTTCTTCTACATGGCCGTCGTCGGCGGGACCTTCCTCGCCATCCAGACCCTGATGCTGGTCCTCGGCATCGGGGTCGACGCCGACGTCGACGTCGATTCGGACTTCGACATCGACGCCGACCACGGCGACTCCACCATCCTCAAGAAGCTGTCGCTGCAGGCGATCGTCGCCTTCGTGACCTTCTTCGGGCTCACCGGCCTGGCGATGCGCCATGCCGAGATCGGCATCGGCGCAGCCTCGGCTGGCGCGGTCGCCGCTGGCGTCGGCGCGATCTGGGTGGTCGGCTCGCTGATGGCGTCGCTCGCGAAGCTGCAGTCGAAGGGCAACCTCGACCTGCAGAACGCGGTCGGCCAGCGCGCGCGGGTCTACGTGAAGATCCCGAGCGCCGACGCCGGCACCGGCCTGGTCCACGTCGCGGTGCAGGGCCGCCGCGCCGAGTGCAAGGCGCGCACTGCCGGGCCCGAGATCCCCAGCGGCGCCGAGGTCCAGGTGCTGAGCGTCGCCGCCGATGGCGTGCTCGAGGTCGCGCTACAAGCTTCCTGACCGGCCGCCACTCCCCCACACGTCCCCTCGAAGGAGAGTCCCCAGTCGATGCCCGACAATCCGTTCCTGACCTTTCTGGCGATCGCGGCCACCGCGATCGTCTTCGGCTTCCTGGTCCTCATCGTCAAACGCTACAAGCGCTGCCCCTCGAACCGGATCCTGGTGATCTACGGCAAGGTGCAGGAAGGTCGCTCGGCGCGCTGCCTGCATGGTGGCGGCGCGTTCGTGTGGCCGCTGATCCAGGACTACGAGTACCTGTCGCTGGATCCGATGCAGATCGAGATCCCGCTGCGGGGTGCACTCTCGAGCGAGAACATCCGCGTCAACGTGCCGAGCGTGTTCACGGTCGCCGTAGGCACCGAAGAAAGCGTGATGCAGAGCGCTGCCGAGCGCCTGCTCGGACTGAAGACCGGCGAGATCATCAAGCAGGCCGAGGACATCATCTTCGGCCAGCTCCGCCAGGTGATCGCGTCGATGGCGATCGAGGACATCAACCGCGACCGCGACAAGTTCCTCGAGAGCATCCACAGCTCGTTGGCGCCGGAGCTCGAGAAGATCGGTCTGGTGCTGCTCAACGTGAACATCACCGACATCACCGACGAGTCGGGCTACATCGAGGCGATCGGTCGGAAGGCCGCCAGCGAGGCGATCCAGCAGGCCGAGATCGACGTCGCGCAGCAGCAGAAGCATGGTGCGATCGGCGTCGCCGAAGCCAACCGTGAACAGATGATCATGGTCGCGCAGGCCGAGAAGGCTCGCGAGATCGGCACCAAGGAGGCCGAGCGCGACAAGCTGGTGCGGATCGCCGACATGCAGCGCGAGACCGAGGTCGGCCAGCAGACCGCGATGCTCCAGCAGCAGGCGCAGATCGCCGACGCCGAGCGGCAGAAGCGCGTCCAGGTCGCCGAGGCCAACGCCCACGCGGTCACCGGCGAGAACGAGGCCAAGAAGACCATCGCCGACACCAACGCGGCACTGCGGGTCCGTGAGGCCGAGGCGTTCCAGCTCGCCGAGACCCGCCACCGCGAGGCCGATGCGGCGGTCCGCGAGGCCCAGTACATCGCCGAAGCGCGCGCCGCCGAGGCACTGGCGCAGAAGATCGAGAAGGAGAAGCGCGCCGAACTCGAGGCGGTCGCCAAGGCCGAGAAGGCCAAGCAGATCGTCGACGCCGAGGCGGCCGCGGAGAAGGTGCGGATCGATGCCAACGCGCGGGCCGCGGCGACCTTCGCCCAGCTCGAGGCCGAGGCGCGCGGTGAGTACGAGATGCTGGCCAAGAAGGCGGATGGTCTGGAGCGGATCGTCCAGGGCTGCGGTGGCGCGCAGCAGGCCTTCCAGATGCTGATGCTCGAGCAGCTTCCCAAGCTGTCCGAGACCGCCGCACAGGCGATCTCCAACATCCGCTTCGACAAGATCGTCGTCTGGGACAACGGCCAGGGCGGCAAGGACGGGCAGGGCGGCACGGCCGGCTTCCTGCGCGGTCTGGCCGGCGCGCTGCCGCCGATGCTCCACATGATGAAGGACGTCGGCGGCGTCGAGATGCCGGAGTTCCTCGGCAAGTTGGTCGGCCCGGACAGCGCCGCCGACGACGAGGAGACCTCGACTCTCGCCGAGGCAGGAGACGAGGCCGGTTCGAGCGGCTCGAAGGGGCGATCCTCAGCGCAGCGCGGCAAGCAGGCCAAGCGCGGAAGCAGTGACGGCGGAGCCGCCGGCTGAGGCCGGAGTCGGAACCACGCGCGGGGCGACGACCGGAAAACGCGGCGTGCGCCGGCCCGCCCCCTGGATGCGGACCGCGGCAGGTCTTCAGATCTCTGCATGCTCCGTCGACTCCGCTCCGCTCCCGCCGCCCTCTCCGTGTCCGTGCTGCTGTGCGCGCTGCCGGCAGTGCCGGGCCAGGACGATCAGGCCCCCGAGGCCGGTGCCGTATCACTCGCGGAGGAGACCGCGCCGAACGACGAGAGCCCTTGGCTCACCCTCCGCGGCACCGACGACTCCGCACTCGGCGCCGGCCGCCACGTCGTGTTCGTCACTGGCGACGAGGAGTACCGCTCCGAAGAGGGCATGCCGCAGATCGCCAGGATCCTGGCCCATCGCCACGGCTTCGACTGCACCGTCCTGTTCGCGGTCGACCCGGAGACCGGCGCCTTCGACCCGAACCACCAGGAGCACATCCCCGGTCTCGAAGCCCTCGACGACGCCGACCTGATGGTGGTGTTCACGCGCTTCCGGGATCTGCCCGACGAGCAGATGGCGCACTTCGTCGACTACGTCGAATCAGGCCGCCCCTTGCTCGGCCTGCGCACCGCCACCCACGCCTTCGACATCCGCGAAGACTCCACCTACCGCCGCTGGTCGTGGCGCAATCCGGAATGGGAGGGCGGCTTCGGCCGGCAGGTCCTCGGCGAGACCTGGATCGCCCATCACGGCGGACACGGCAGCGAGAGCACCCGTGGGCGCATCCCGGAAGATGCCGCCGAGCACGCCATCCTGCGTGGCATCGACGACGGCGCGGTCTGGGACCCGTCGGACGTGTATCGGGTGCGACTGCCGCTCCCCGAAGGCTGCGAGACCCTGCTGTTCGGCGAGGTGGTCGCCGGCATGTCGCCCACCGACGACGCGGTCGAAGGCCCCAAGAACGATCCGATGATGCCCGTCGCCTGGGTGCGCGAGCGGACGGTCGAAGCCGCCGAGGCCCCGCAGCGGGTGTTCGCGACCACCATCGGTGCGTCGCAGGCCTTCGCGCAGGAGGCCAGCCGCCGCCTGGTCGTCAACGCCTGCCTGTGGGCCATGGGCCTCGACGACCGGATCTCCGCCGACCTCGACGTGCGCCTGGTGGGCGACTACCAGCCGACGCGCTTCGGCTTCCGCCGCCCGAAGAAGGACTGACCGCGCGCCGGCGTCAGTTCCTCTCGAGAACCCAGACCCAGTCGTTCCAGGTCGGGCTCGGCGCCGCCGGGACATTGCGGATGCCGCCACCCCAACGGGCCTCGGCCGCCCCCTCGAACACCCCGTCCCGCGGATTGAACCAGCGGCCGACGAAGCGCGCGTCACTCGGCTCCTGCCGCAGGTCGATGCGACCGGTCGTGGTCGCCTCCGGGTAGTAGACCAGATAGACGGATCCCGGCAGCCCGAAGACCTCGGCCTCACCGTAGTTGGAATGGACGGTCTCGTTGGTGACCAGGCCGTCCGCGGGAAGCATCAGCGGGAACGGGTACCGCTCCAGCAAGCTGCGGGCGTGCCGAGACTGCCGCCACATCGTGTCGCGCGAGCGAAAGTCCTCGAGGCGGATGTCGCCACCACCGTCCAGGACCGAGTAGTAGCCGCAGTACCACGACAGGTTGCCGCCCGACAACAGCACGTCCCAGAGCACCTTGCGGCGCATCTCGGCGTGGTTCGAACGCGACAGACCGATCAGCGCCGGACCCTGCTCGTCGACGTCGACGATCGCGTGGCGCCGGAACTGCTCGAACAGCTCGTGCGCCGCCTCGGTCGCCGGGTTGTAGTCGGCCCGATTGATCTGCAACGAGGCCGAGGTCAGCCACGACGAGTCGTTGGCGTTGGTGAGGATCTGCCGGTAGATGCTCTGGTCGTCCGGATCGGTGTGCACCGCCATCGGATGCTCGAACGACTGCCAGCGGCGGATCCACTGCGCGATCGCCTCGAGCTCGTTCACGGTGAACTGCGTGGTCGGCTCGGGCGCGTTCTCCTCGCAGAGGATCCACCGCAGCCCGGGATGGTGACCGAACATCGCCACCATCATCTTGAGGTAGAGCCGCCGCTGGACCGACTGGGCTCCACCGAGCCAACTGATGTTCTCCAGCTCCCGCTCCGCCAGCACGAACTCCAGCAGGATGCCGAGCCGCTGCGCGTGCTCGAACACGGTGTCCCACTGCTCCATCCGGCCGACGTCGTAGTGGGTGACCTTGCCGAACTCGCTGCCGCTCGGATCGACGAAGGGGAACACGTCCTGACCGTCGCCCCCCAGGTTGTTGGCAAGGAAGTAGACCGAGTTCACCCCCACGTCGTGCAGGTAGTTGAGCGCGCCGACGATGCCCCGGCCGGCGTGAGGGTCCCCTCCGGACCGCCACTCGGGATCGCCCGGCCGCCAATCGGCCACGTGGTTCGGGTAGTCGTGCAGGAAGGTCTCGCCCAACGGGATGTTGCCCGAGTCGAACGCGCCATCGAAGCCGCTGTACGCCAGCAGGTTCTCGGGGCTATTGGTCCCGGTCTTCAGGAACCAGGTGCCATCGCGGTGACGTAGGTAGCGAGCGCCGACCGCCTCCAGCGGGCCATGTCGATGGAAGCCGGTCGCGGCGGGGTCCGGCATCGTCACCTGGAACAGCTGGATCTCGCCGTGCGGAGCGAGCGGCGTGCCCGGAGTCGCCAGTCCGGCGACGTTGAGGCGCGGCCCCTTCTCGAAGGACACGACCATCGCCCACTGACCGACCTCGTCGGGCGTGAACCGGACCTTCCAGACGCTGCCGGCATCTCCGCCGAGGCCGTCCGCGGCATAGAACCCGGGCGTGTTCAGGACGCGTCCGCTCGGCGAGACGAACCATCCATGCATCCTGTAGTCGAGGAACGGGTGGTCGGGCGACGCGGTGGTCTCCGACAGTCCACCGGGCGCGCGCGCGGCGGTGGAGTAGGCGAATTCGATCGGTTGGAACGCTGCGACGAGTCGATGCACGGCGCGACGCGGGCCAGGGTTCACCTGGGCGTCGACGGGGGAGAGGAGCATCGGCACGCCGAAGATCCCGAGGAGGATCGCGGTGCGCATGGAGGGTAGGGGATGGAGAGTCGTGAGGCGGGGAGAGCCTTGGTGGGTGGAGCCGCCGCTACGATTCCTTTCCACCCACCGGCTATCAGAATCGTCGGAAACTCCGAGTATGGCAAGCTCGGATCCGAGACGTCCAAAAATTGGCCTGGCCAATATTCGCGACGACACAGAGCCGCATACATCCCCGCAGCCGATAGAAACATCCCCCAATCAAGTCGTGGGCGGACACACCCCCCGGAGCGCCCGCCCCCGCCGACTCAGCGCAGCGGCACGCCGCTCTCGTCGACAGGCACAGTCTCGCGCGGAGCGGTCACGATCGCGTCGACCTCGGCCTGGCTCAGAAACACCCCGAACCAGTGGAAGCCGCGCAGCCTCAGCAGCCCATCGAAGCTGCGCAGGTGGTTGCGCGAGCCGCGCGCCAGGTTCTGCCACACGGTCGCGAGGTCCCGGTTGTCGGTGCGAGCGATCGCGTGCTGCAGGTCGACGATGTCGAGGTCCTCGATGAGCGCCCCCACCACCTCGGCATGCAAGGGCGACATCCGACCGAACGAGACCAACATCAAGTAGAGGTCTCGGAAGACCACGTCGCGGTAGACACCGGGCTGGTCGGACGGCAGTGGATCAGGGATGCGGTAGCGGACGAGCATCGCGGCGACCAGGTCCATGTGCGACTGCTCGGAGTCGGCGATGTTGGCGAAGGCCGGAGTGCCGTGGACCTGGAACAGCGCCAGGTAGACGTCGCGAGCCAGCTTCTCCTCCTGACGCATGTGCTCCAGGTCGGCGCGCTCGACCGCGTCGACGACCTGCAACGGCAGCGACGCCAGGTAGCGGTCCAGCAACCCCTGGCCGTTGCCGCCGCCGCCATTGCCGTTGCCCGGCCCACCCTGCGCAACGGCGACGGGTGCCAGAACCAGCAGGATCCACAGGAGACGGACAGGGGAACGGATCTTCATGGGTCACCTCGGAGTCGGTCGCCGGCGACGACGCCGGCTTCGTCCCCGAGCGAGGGCAACGGCCATGCCACCCCGCGATGGTGGAGTTCTTCGGCACCACCTTGCGCACTCCGGTGCCCGTCTGCGCAGGATGTGCGCACTCGCGATCAATCCCGCCCCGACCGCTCGTCGCTGCGGTACTCCTTGAGCCGGTAGAGCAGCTTCCGGCGACTGATCCCCAGTTGCCGCGCCGCCGCGCTACGGTTGCCCCCGGTGCGACGGAGGGCCTCGAGGATCGCCGTCTTCTCGAGATCGGCGAGCGGTGCGGCCCACGAGGTCATGGTCTCCGCGGGAACGGACGCCCCACTCGACGAGCGCCCGCGGAGCGCCGGCGGCAGATGTTCGGCGAGCACCACCTCCCCTGCGGAGAGCACCGCGGCCCGCTTCATCGCATTGGCGAGTTCGCGCACGTTCCCGGGCCACGCGGCGTCGAGCAGCACTCGCTCGGCATCGGGCGACAGGCGCTTGCGCCCCGCTCCGGCCTCGACGAGGAACCGCCGCGCCAGCGGCAGCACGTCCTCGGGCCGCTCGCGCAGCGGTGGGATCTCCACGGTCAGCACGGCCAGCCGGTAGTAGAGGTCCTGGCGGAACGAGCCCTCCTCGACCATCCGCTCGAGATCGCGATGGGTCGCGCTGACCAATCGGAAGTCGATCTGCCGACCGTTCGACTCGCCCAGCCGCACGACCTGTCGTGACTCGACGACCCGGAGGAGCTTGGGCTGTAGATCGAGCGCGAGCTCACCCAACTCGTCGAGGAACAGCGTCCCGCCGTCGGCCGCCTGGAAGCGGCCGTCGCGAGCCGCGCCGGCGCCGGTGTACGCACCCCGCGCGACACCGAACAGCTCGCTCTCGACCAGCGTCTCCGGCAATGCCGCGACGTTGACCGGCACGAACGGGCCGGCGTCGGCTCGCGGGCTCCAACGGTGCACGAGTCCAGCGAGCACGTCCTTGCCCGTGCCGGTCTCGCCCAACAGGAGCACCGGCACCTCGCTGCGCGCTGCGCGACCGAGCTCGCGTAGGACGTCGCGGATCAGCGGCGACTCGGCAACCAGACCGGGCGGCAGATCGGGCAGCTCGTCGGCTGGAGCACGGGCCACGACACGCCCACCGCACACCCCGTCGAGCAGGTCCTCCAGGCTGGCGAGATCGATCGGTTTGCGCAGGTAGTCGAGCGCACCCAGTTTCAGCACGTCGACCGCGTCGTCGAGATCGGCGTGGGCGGTCATCACCACGACCGGCGGCAGGTCACCGCGCTCACGCAGCAACCGCAAGGTTGACGGGCCGTCGAGACCCGGCATCCGCACGTCGAGCAGGCACAGCGCCGGAGGGTGGGCTGCGATCTCCTGCAGGGCCGCGTGACCATCGTCGGCAGTGCGCACCTCGCAGCCGAGGTCTTCGAGGAGCCCCCGCAGCATGCGGCGCTGGCCGGGATCGTCGTCGACCACCAGGATCGGCCCGCTGCGTCGGGTTCCGTGCCCACTCATGCGATCTTCTCCGCCATCCCGAACAGCTCCAGGAGGAAGCGGCTGCCATGCGGGCTACGCGGCTCGTAGCTCAGCGCGAAGCCGTGGTCGACCGCGATCCGTCGAGCGATCGCCAGACCGAGCCCGGAGCCGCCTTCCCGACCGCTGACGTACGGTTCGAACAGGGTCTCCCGGATCTCCGGCGGCACACCGGGACCGTCATCCTCCACCACGAACCTCCCGCCACCGTCCGACTCGAACGCGAGCCTGACATGGCCGCGTCCGCCGAGCGCACGCGCCGCGTTGAGCAGCAGGTTGAGCAGCAACCGCCGGAGCTGCTCGGGGTCGGCGTCGACGCTCCAGCCGGTCGGCACGTCGACCTCGAGACGTCCGCCGTCCGCAGTGAACTCACCTCCGCACAGCGCCGCGAGATCGGCGGCCAGTGCATCGACCGCCACCTGCGCACGTCGCAGCGAAGCCGGCCGACTCAACAACAGGAACTCGTCGAGCCGGGCGACCAGGCGATCCGACTCCTCGACGATGCTCCGCGCCACCGCCGGTCGCTCGCCGTCGGGGACCCGCCCACCGTGCAGCCGTTCGGCCAGGCCTCGGATGACCCCGAGTGGGTTGCGGGTCTCGTGCGCCAGACCGGCGCCGAGTCGGCGCAGCGTCTCCAGCCCCTCCAGCTCGGTCCGGCTGCGGGCGAGGTCGGCGCGCAGGCGGGCGGCGCGGGCCCGCCACCCCACCCCGATCCCGAACCCGGCCACCAACAACGAGAGGACCGCCGCGACCGACCAGCCCCGGAACCGCGCCCGCGACCGCGCCTCCCGACGCGGCTCGGGATCCAGATCGACCAGCAGCTCCAGCTCGGCCGCGAGTTCGACCAGGTCGGCGTTGCGGCGCCCGCCGAACAGGCCGAACCCCGGCCCCAGCGGACGCAGCGGCCGGAACCGGCGGCGGAACCGCTCCGGTCCCTCACCGACCGGTTCGCCGCTCGCAGCGAGCGACCCGACCGCCGCTCCCGGCTCCCCGATCGCGATCCAGGCCACGTCCAGCACCTCGCGGGTCTCGGTGATCGCGGCCGCGAGTTCGCGAAGATCGGCCCGCCCGCCCCGGCACTCGCGGATCGCCACCGCCTCGGCCGCCCCGGCGAGCGCATCACCGAGACGGCTCTGCTCGGCGTCGATGCGCCGCAGCTCTCGCCGCACCGCGACGATCTGCCAGACCACGATCGCGAGCACCAGCGCCGAGACCCCCGCCAGCAATCCCCAAGGTCGATCGATGGACCTCCCGTCGCCGTTCATCGATCGAGCAGCTCGACCGCGTAGCGGATCGGCACTCCGAAGTTGGAGCCGTCGAAGCCTCGGGTGATGGCGAAGTTCACGCCGAGGACCTTGCCGGTCGAACCGAACACCGGGCCGCCCGAGCCGCCGCTGGTGGTCTCCGCGTCGTAGACCAGCCGGGACTCGCGCACCTCGCTGAGCACACCGCGGGTGATGATCGGCGAGACCGCGCCGCGCGCCGCGAGGCCGTCGATGATGCGGCCCAGATCACCGGCCGACGCCGTGAGCACCTCGCGCGCCACGGCGGGATCGGTCTTGGCGAGCAGCGCATTCACACCGGTCGGATAGCCGACGACCAAGACCGTCTCGCCGCCCAGCTCCTCGGCATCGCGCGCATCGACCTCGAGCACCGGCACGTCGGCGGGGACGTCGGCGCGGAGCACCGCGACGTCGATGTCGTCCCCGGGCCTGAGCCGGGTCGACGCCGGATCCACCAACAGCGGCGAACCGCCCGGGAAGGTCGCGCTCAAGGCCAGCATCTGCGGCTCGAAGCCGCGCTCGATCAGACCGGAGAAGGTCTCGTCGGCATCCCAGGGCACGGCGACGTGGCGGTTGGTGACGATGCGCCCTTCGCCGAGGTGGAAACCGGAACCGGTGTAGTCGATGCGCAGCGGCTTGCCGGACGCGTCGGTCAGCACGTCGGCACCGGGACTGCGCGCCGCCTCGGGCAGCTTCATGCCCCACACGCCATGGATCAGACAGGCCGCACGGCTCTGGCGGAGCAGCACGTCGCGGACCACGTCACGGACCGCCGCCAGCTCGTCGACCTCGGCGGAACGCTCGGCGAGTTCGACGCGGAGTTCGTCGATCTCGGCCTGCAGCACCGGTCCGAGGTCGCGCTCGCGCAACTCGGCGAGCTCGGTGCGCAGGGCCTCGAGCTCCGGGCCCAGCCGCTTCGACGCCGAACGGCCGCCGCCGAGCCATCCGAACCCGAACCCCAGCCCGACCAAGGCCACCACGAGCAGCGGGAAGCCGATCTTCAGGGTAAGCGTCGCCTGGGTCAGCAGGTCTCGGACCAGGCTCTGTCCCGACGCGACCACCCCGCTACTGCGACCGACCGCCACCGCGTCCTCGACCATCCGCCGGACCGGCTTGCACGCGCGGCCATTGCCCTGCCACACCCGGAAGCGGGCCTTCGGCCCCCCGACGCCGAACTCGATCAGGTCGCCGCTCTTCAGGATCGCCTCCTCGACCTGACGGTGTTCGACGAACACCTGGCCACCGCGCGCCTCGATCAGGAAGTCGCAGCCGCAGTCGTCGAAGCGGATCACCGCGTGCTCGGCGGCGACCCCCGAGTGGGTCGGGAAGCGCACGTCCGCATCCACCGCCGAGCCGATGCGGATCGTCGGGCCGGCCGGCGTGTCGGTCCGGCCACGGCGCGAGCCGGAGAGATGCAGGAGCTGGGCGCGCATCGACCAGGATGCTACGGCCCGCGCTATCCTGCCGCCATGCGACCGATCGGAGCCCTCCTGATTTGCGGCCTGCTCGCCGTCCTGCTGCCGGCCCAGTCGTCGCGCGAGCCCTTCGAGGAATGCTCGGTCGGCGTGGCCTGTGGCCGGGCCACAGCCGACGGCCGACCGCTGCTCTGGAAGAACCGCGACGCGACGGCCCGCGACAACGTGATCCGCGCCTTCGACGACGGGAAGCACCGATACGTCGCGCTGTGCAACGCCGGCAGCACGGGCAGCAGCGTGTGGGGCGGCGCCAACGCGGCAGGGTTCTGCATCATGAACTCGGTGTCCCGCGACCTCGCGGGTGACAACGGCGAAGGGCCGGGCAACGGACCGTTCATGAAGCTCGCGCTGCAGAGCTGTGCCAGCGTGGAAGAGTTCGAGGAGCTGCTCGAGAGCACCGCGACCAGCGGGCGACGGACCCGGGCCAACTTCGGGGTGATCGACGCTCGCGGCGCCGCGGCCGTCTTCGAGACCGGCCATGCGCACCACGTCCGCTTCGACGCCGACGATGTGGAGTCCGGCATCCTGCTGCGCACCAACTTCGCGACCACCGCCGACGGCGACCGGGGCCGCGAGCGCTTCGCCAGGGCCCACGCGATCTGTCGGTCACTGCCCGGACCCGAGGGCCTCGACCACCGCTTCCTGCTGCGCCGGTTCCAGCGCGACCTGACCCCGCCGCCGAGCGCGCTCGCGAGCCAGGATGAACGACAGGACGTACGCGAGACGATCCACCGCCAGACCACCGTCGCGTCGATGGTCTTCCACGGGGTCCGCGCCGACGAAGCGCCTGAGGTGACGACGATGTGGGCCGTCCTCGGTCAGCCGCTGTTCTCGATCGCGGTGCCCTGCTGGCCGGGCGAGGTCGGTGTCTCCCCGCTCCTCTCCGGAACCCGGAAGCAGCCGCGCAGCCCGCTCTGCGACGCGGCGATCGGCCTGCAGACGGGCTTCTACGAGGAGCCGCGCGATGCCCTTGCCGAGGCGAACCGCGACGACGAGGTGGCCGGCGCGGTGCGTTGGCTGCACGTCGGCGACGAACTGGCGGCACTCGGCAGGGAGCGGGACGCGGTCGAGGACGAGATCCTCTCGATGGTCGAGACCCGACGCACGACCGACGTCGAGCGCCTTCGTGCAATGCACGACCACGCGGCCCGGCGCGCGCTCGATGCGCTCCGCGCGTTCGACAGCCGCTTCGACCCCCTCGACGTGGTGCGGGTCCACGGCCGCATCGCGGTCGGCGGCGAGATCGAGGAGCCGTGGATCCTCGAGATCAACCACGCGCGGTTCCGGATCGCGGCGGAGAGCTTCGACGTCACCGTGCCGACGGCACCGGAGTACCGCCTCCGCGTGGAGCTGCCCGGGCATGCGCCGCTGACCAAATCCCTGCCGGCCCAGGACGTCGTGGACGACGCGCTGCAGGTTCCGACGTTGCGCCCGCGGGCGCTGCCGGAGCCCGCGCTCGGCACAGGTGGCAGGCGTTAGCGCACGCAGCCTACCGTCTCCTCTGCGCCCCTGCGGGAATCCGGGCCCGCTGTCACCGCCACGAACCCGTCGGTCGCGACGACTACGTACCGCGGAACCCGCGGAATTGTCGAACCGCGCAGGCGAGGCTGGACCCTCTCCCCATCAGCACTCGGACTCCATCCGGCCCCGTCCTTCCAGCGATGACCCTCCCCCACACTCCGCGCGCCACATGGCGGATCTCCGCGGCGGTAGCGACAGCGCTCGCCGCTCCGTTCGCAGCGGGCCAAGCTCCGGAACTATTCCGGGTCTACCCGACGCGCACGCAACCCCTGACCGGCACTCCCTTCGCCGTGGTCGCTGCCGACTTCGACGGCGACGGTGACCGGGACGTCGCGGCGTCGAGCGACAGCGCCGGCCTCCGGCTGTTCCGCAATGACGGCCTCGGCAACCTGCCGATCGATCTGCTCGCCACGGTCCTGACCGGCCGGATGCTCGATCTGCACGCCGTGGATGTGGATGGCGACGGCGACCTCGACATCGTCGGTGCAGAGGCTTCGATCGTGCTCCGCAACGACGGACGGGGTCGGTTCACGAACGACACCGCGGCGATCCCCTCGGGGGCACTCGCGCGGACCACCGAACTGGCGGTCGTCGACCTCGACGGCGACGGCGATCTCGATCTGGTCCACACCGGACAGGACGCGCCCAAGGGCGCGCTGTTCAACGACGGCGCCGGGCGGTTCCTCGATCTGGGACCCAGGTTCGCGGCCGACCCGTTCGTCTCCCGTACCGTCGCAGTGGGCGACGTCGATGGGGACGGCGACGTCGACGTGGTGTTCGCCGGCTACCGGCCGACGCCCCCCTACACAGAGTCGTCGTCGTTGCACCTGAACGACGGCACCGGCCACTTCACGATGGCCAACGGCCACGGCCTGCGGACGTTCGAGGTCGGTGCCTCCAGCTCCGCGTTGACCGACGTCGATGGCGACGGCGACCTCGACTACCTGATCGCGCAGTGGTCGGGATTCGGCACCTCCCAACCGGGAGTGCGCATGCTGCTGAACGACGGTTCCGGTCACTACACCGAAGCGCCGGCGGGCATGCTTCCGGCCGATCAACCGAGCTTCGCAGGCGAGCTCCGCGCAGCCGACGCGGATCGGGACGGCGACATCGACCTGCTGGTGTTCTTCAACCGCGACCCGGCCCTTTGGCTGAACGACGGACGGGGTGCCTACACGATCGCCAGCAACGGTGTGGTCCCAGCGATGCCCGATCCCGACGCCGTGCTCTACGACGCGGTCTGGGGCGATCTCGACGACGACGGCGACCACGACCTCGTGTTCACGACCAGCACCAACGGCAGCGGGATCGTGCCCTGGTTCAACCAGTCCGTGCAGATCGACGCCACGACCGAGCCGCGACTCGGACAGTCCTTCGGCATGCAGATCTCGCGGCGCCCCCTGGGCAGCGCCAACCTTGCGGTCGCCGTGCCGCTGGTTGCCGACACCCGGACCCGCATCGAGCTGCCCTCGCTCGGCGTGCTCGGTCTGATGCCCGGCCGGGCCCTGGCGCTTCCTCCGGTGCTGCTGGCCCCGAACGGTGGCGCGACCGGCTTCTCGATCGCGGTACCCGACGATCCCGACCTCGAGGGTGTCGAGATGTTCTGGCAGGCCGCCATCCTCGAGAGCGGGCCCGGCGCCGCCGACCGGCTCACCAACGTCTGGCCGAGCCGCATCCTCCGCTGACCTCCCGCCGCATCCAGGAGTCTCGATCCCATGAACTTCGTCCGTCTCACCCGATGCGTGCTGACCACCGCTGCGGCGTCGCTCTGTCCGACCGACGCCGTGGCCCAGCTGAATCTCCTCGCCGACCTGCTGCCCGGTAGCCAGCCGAGCAATCCGCGAGACTTCTTCGAACTCGACGGTCGCACGCTGTTCCTCACCGCGGAGTACAACGGCCCCGCCCGGCTCTGGCGGACCAACGGCACCACCCAGAGCACGCGGGAGGTCGCGACGCTGGGCACGTTCGGATCGCCGCGAGCCTTCGTGCTCGGCTCGCGTGGCGTGCTGGTCCTGGGATCGAACGTCGCCCCGCTCGAGATCTGGCGCACCGACGGCACCGCGTCCGGGACCCAGGCCATCGAGACCATCGGGACCGAGTTCGGGCGCATCGACCAGGCCCACGCGGTCGGTGGCCGGGTGTTCTTCGTGCACGAGGTGTTCGCGCCGGGGTCGCCTCGCCTGCAGGTCCTTCATGCCACCGACGGCCAGCTCGGCGGGACTGTCCGCCTCGGCGAGTTCCTGGAAATCGGCGAACTGCTGGTGTTCGACGACGAGGTGGTGTTCCTCGGCCGAACGCTCACCGAGGGCCGCGAGCTGTGGCGCTCCGACGGGACGGTCTCCGGCACGCAGATGCTGGTCGATCTCGCGCCCGGCGCCGCCGACGGTCTGGAGACCGACCCGATCGCGTTCCGCGGCCGCATCTACTTCGTGAAGCGCGATGGACAGGACGACGACGCGGTGTGGATCAGCGACGGGACCGCCGCCGGCACGCGTGAGTTCGCCCGCGTCTTCTCGCTGGCGCAGCAGATCGAACTGGTCGGCGGGGCCACCGACTTCGTGTTCCTCCGCGCCAACCACGGCGGCTCCTACAACGACTACCACGCGATCCACCGCCTCGACGGCACGACCCGATACGTCGGTGTCGAGGAGCGTCTGCACAGCGGCTTCGAGTTCCGTGACCGTCTGCTCGCCCGTGGCAGCGTCCAGGGAGCGAACGGCCTGTACGAACTCGACGAGACGGCGACGAGTCCGCGCTTCCTGGCGGCACTGGGAACGTACCGACCCGAGGACGAGACCCTGGTGAGCGGTTCGCGACGCGTCTACCTGACCTCCGGAGGCCAGGTCTGGCTGACGGGCACCGACGTGCCGACGATCCCGCTGAACCAGGACGTGTCCGGAGCGTCCGACCTGACGATCATCGATCGATCGCTCTACTGCACGGGACGGACGACCAACTCGCTGTGGGAACCCTACGTCGGCCCGGTCGGGGCCTACGCGATCCCGGCGGGCTCCGGCGTGGGAAGCGGTCTGCGGGTGCCGGAACTCCGCAGCGAGGATCCCTTGCCCGGCGCGACGATCACGATCTCACTGCGCGACGCCACTCCCGACACCCCGGTCGGTCTCGCCGTCGGCTTCCACCCACCCGCGCCGCTGAGCCTAGACCGCGACGCGACGATCTACGTCGACCCGAACCGTTCCACGACCATCCTGGGTCGCACCGACGCGACGGCACATTGGAGCACGACTGTCCAGGTCCCCGACGATCCGTCGCTGATCGGACTGCGCCTGACCCTGCAAGCGCTGGTGCAAGGCTCTCCCAGCCCGCGTGGCTACGAGCTGAGCAACGGCCTGGTGCTCCGCATCGGGCGCTGAGCAACCCGCGGTTGCCGGGAGCGGGCAAGTGGGCACCCGATGACGATCGGGTGATCCCTCGAATCTGTCGTGGTCGGTGCCTGGCACCAACTACGACAGATTCTGTCAGGCCAGGATGCCGTGGACGACGCGCGCCGGCTCCACTCCGGTCAGCCGCTGGTCGAGGCCCTGGAACGGGAACACCAGGCGCTCATGGTCGATGCCGAGCTGGTGGAGGATCGTCGCGTGCAGGTCACGGACGTGGACCGGGTCCTTGGCGATGTTGTAGGAGAAGTCGTCGGTCTCGCCGTAGTCGATGCCGCCCTGGATGCCGCCGCCGGCCAGCCAGGCGGAGAAGCAACGCGGGTGGTGGTCGCGGCCGTAGTCGTCGCGCTCGAGTCGACCCTGGCAGTAGACCGTGCGACCGAACTCGCCAGTACAGACGATCAGCGTGTCGTCGAGCAGGCCGCGGCGCTCGAGGTCGAGGATCAGCGCGGCGGCCGGTTGGTCGACGTCGTAGCACTGGCCGGGTAGCTGCTGCGGCAGGATCGAGTGGTGGTCCCAGCCGCGGTGGAAGATCTGCACGAAGCGCACGTCGCGCTCGATCAGCCGGCGCGCGAGCAGGCAGTTGCGCGCGAACGAGCCGTTCTTCTCGACCTCGGGTCCGTACAGCTCCTTGATGTGCCGCGGCTCGCTGTCGATGTCGGTCACCTCGGGCACCGACATCTGCATCCGGAACGCCATCTCCTGCTGGGCGATGGTCGTCGCGATCTCCGGATCGCCGATCTCGGCGCGGTGCTTGGCGTTGAGCTCGCCGAGGCTGTCGAGCATGCGACGCCGCACGCCACGGTCGATGCCCGCCGGGTTCGACAGGAACAGCACCGGATCGCCGTTGGTCTGGAACGCCACGCCCTGGTGACGCGAGGGCAGGAAGCCGCTGCCCCACAGTCGACTGTAGAGGCCTTGGACGTTGCGCTTGCCGCCGGTCCAGAACGCCGAGGTCAGCACCACGAAGTCCGGCAGGTCGCGGTTCAACGAGCCGAGGCCGTAGCTCAGCCATGCCCCCATGCTGGCCTTGCCCGGGATCTCGGCACCGGTGCACAGCGAGGTCTTGCCCGGGTCGTGGTTGATCGCGTTGGTGTGCATCGACTTCACCACGCAGACCCGGTCCTGCACCGCGGCCAGATGCGGGAACAGCTCGCACCACCACACGCCGTTCTGACCCTTCTGCTCGAAGCGGTACATCGACGGCGCGACCCGCTGCTCGCGGCCGCGCGTCATCGCGGTGACCCGCTGCCCCATGCTGACGCTCGGCGGCAACGGCTCCTGGAAGCGCTTGGCGAGGTCGGGTTTGTGGTCGAAGGTGTCGAGCTGGCTCGGTGCACCGGCCATGAACAGGAAGATGACCCGCTTGGCGCGGGCCCGGTGGGTCCGCGCGTCGCCAGGTCTTTCCTCACGCCGGACACCGGGCAGCAGCGACGCCATCGCCGGCAGGCCGAGGCCCACGCCGGCGTTCTGCAGGAAGCGCCGCCGATCCTGCAGCACGTCGAACTCGATGCGTGGATCGCTCATGGCTCAGTCCTTGGTCCGGGTGATGTCGAGGTTGTAGATCGTGTTGGCGACCACGGTCAGCGCCGCGTGCACCGCCAACGGTGGGGCGACCGGCGAGCTGGCCGCCTCGGCATCGAGCGCGAGCAACGCCCGGGCCGCCGCCTCGTCGGCGAGGTAGTGATCCCGCAGATCCTCGAACAGTGCGGTGAGCACCCGCAACTCGTCGCGGTCGGTAGGCCGACTCGTCACCGTCTCGTAGATCCAGCCGATCCGATACTCGTTGCTCGGCGCGGCGATCTCGGTGCAGGCCCGCGTCGCGACGTGCCGTGCCGCCTCCACGCACTGCTGCTCGTTGAACTGCAGCAATGCCTGCAACGGCGTGTTGGTCCGCTCGCGCCGCGCCACGCAGGACTCGCGACCCGGCGCGTCGAAGATCGTCATCTGCGGCGGCGGCAGGCCGCGCTTCCAGAAGGTGTAGACGCTGCGCCGGTAGGCGTCGCGGCCGGGCGAGGTCTGGTGGACCCGCGGGTAGGAGTCCGGCAGCGCCACCGCCTCCCAGAGTCCGGCCGGCTGCGGCGGCTTGACGCTCGGCCCGTAGAGCCGCTCCTCCAGGAGCCCGCTGGTGGACAGCATCGAGTCGCGGATCACCTCGGCGTCGAGACGGAACCGCGGGCCGCGGGCCAGCAGGCGGTTCTCCGGGTCGCTCGCGAATGCCTCGGGAGCGGCGCGCGAGGCCTGCTTGTAGGTGTCCGAGCAGACGATCCGACGCACCAGCTCCTTCACGTCCCACCCCGACCGCACGAACGACCGCGCCAGGAAGTCGAGCAGCTCCGGATGGCTCGGCACCTCGCCCTGGCTGCCGAGGTCCTCGGAGGTCTTCACCAGACCCACGCCGAAGAACTGCTGCCAGGTCCGGTTGACCATCACGCGCGCGGTGAGCGGGTGGTCGGGCCGGACGGTCCAACGGGCGAGGTCCATGCGCGTCGGCAGGTCGTCCCCCGTCTCGAGCGGCGGTAGAAACGCCGGCGTGCCGCGCGGGACCTCGGCACCCGGCCGGTCGTACTGGCCTCGGATCAACACGTGCGCCGGCCGCGGCTCGGCGCGCTCGCGCATCACCATCGCGCCAGGGATCGTGGTACGGAACTGGTTGAACTCGCGACGCAGCGCCCCGAGCCGCTGTTCGGCCGCCTTGCGCGCGGCCTCGTGCGTGGCCTTCGCATCGCCCTCGGCCGACGACTCCGCGGCCCTGGCCTCGGCGACCGCCCGCTCGGCCGACGCGATCTGCTGCTCCAGCTCGGTGCGTCGCGCCGCCTGCTCCTCGCTCGGGAACTCCAGGTAGGGCGGCTGCAGGCCACGCACGAAGTCGGGCCCGCTGCGTCCGCCGGTCTCCGGCGCGCCGTCGAGGTTGTTGAAGAACGCCGACAGCGAGAAGAAGTCGGCCTGGGTGACCGGGTCGAACTTGTGGTCGTGGCAGACCGCGCAGCCGAGCGTCAGGCCGAGGAACGCGGTGCCGTAGGCGCTGGTCCGGTCGATGACGTTCCGACTCAGGCTCTCCTCGGGCAGCATCGTGCCGACGTCGATGATCAGGTGCAGGCGGTGGAAGCCCGACGCGATCAACTGGTCGGTGGTCGGCTCGGGATACAGATCGCCGGCGATCTGGTCGGTCGCGAAGCGGTCGTACGGCAGGTTGTCGTTGAAGGCCCGGATCACCCAATCGCGGTACGGGCTCGAGTCGCGGAAGTGGTCGTGGTGGATGCCGTTGGTGTCCGCGAAGCGCACCAGGTCGAGCCAGTAGCGCGCCATGTGCTCGCCGTAGCGCGGGCTGGCAAGGAGCCGGTCGACGAGGCGCTGCCAGGCCAGCGGCGAGTCGTCGGCGAGGAAGCGGGTGACCTCCAGCGAGGTCGGTGGCAGGCCGGTGAGGTCGAGCGTGACCCGGCGGATCAGCGTGCCTTTGTCGGCCTCGGGAGCAGGCTCGAGTCCCTCGGCGCGCAGCCGGCGCAGCACGTAGCCGTCGAGGTCCCGCGGCGCGTCGGCGGCGACGCTCGGCGGCACGAACGACCAGTGGGTCTGGTACTCGGCGCCGCTCTCGATCCAGCGCCGGATCAACGCGCGCTGGGCTTCGTCGAACGGCTGCTCGTGCGAATCCGCGGGCGGCATGCGGTCGCCCTCGTCGGCCTCGGCGATGCGGAACCAGAGTTCGCTGGCCGCGAGATCACCGGGCACCACCGCCGCCACGCCGTCGCGTGGCGTCAACGCCCCGTGCTCGCCGTCGGGCACGTCGAGCCGCAGGTCGGCCTTGCGGTCCTCGGCGTCGGGGCCGTGGCAGGCGAAGCACCGATCGGCCAGGAGCGGCCGGATGTCGCGGTTGAACGACGGGGCAGGCGCGCCGTCCTGGCTCGCGACAGCGCAGCACAGGATCGGCAGGAACAGGAGCGCGAGACGGGTCACGCTCCGGAGTGTACGGGGCTGGGTCGGTCGCGGTCGAGGTGCCTTCGGATCATCGCAGCGTGCCCGCCGGAGCGTCGAGCAGCAGCGAGTTGGAGACCGAGTTGCCGAAGTCGTCGAAGCGGTCGAAGGTCCAGACGACCTCCTTGCTGGCCGGATCGACCTCGATCAGCAGGGGCTGACCCGGACCCGCGTGGCAGTTGCCGAGCACGTAGTGGCCGTTCGGCAGGACCTCGAGCGTCGTGACCCAGGCCAGTCGGATCCCCTCCAGATCGTCCTGGTGCAGCGCCCAGACGATCTCCTGCTCCGGGGTGACCTCGAGCACCGAGTGGCCGTTGCCGGTGGCGACCAGGGTGTTGCCCGAGGCGAGCCGCAGCGCCGCGAAGACCTGGTTGCCGAACGCCTCGGGACCGTGGCCGGGCTTGGGTTCGTGGTCGAAGAGCGGCACTGCGAACGACCACACCACCTCGCCACTGTCGCCGTCGTACTCGCGCACCACCCCGTCGCCCTCGTGACAGACGAGGTAGTTGCCGCCGGGCAGCTTGCGCGCGAGGCGGGTATCGCGGTGCGGGTGCGGGTGCTCGACCACCAGCTCCACCTCCTTCAGGACCTTCCCCTCGCGATCGATCTCGAGGATCCGCGCCGGCCCGCTCTCGACCACCATCAGCCGGCCGTCGCCCAGCGGCTGGAAGGCATGGACCTCGACCTTGCGACCCTCGTTGCCGTTCCGCTGCGCGGCGTCGTAGCTCCAGACCACCGCTTTGGTCTCGGGATCGAGCTCGCAGATCCGCCGCATCCGCTCCTGCACCAGGATGTGGCCGTTCGGCAGGCGGTGCAGATCGTGGATGCCGTCCCAAGGCATCTCCCATTCGATCGTGCCGTCGACGGCGACCACCGCGAGGCGGCCCTTGCCCTGCAGCAACACGCGGTGACCGGGGGCGGGAGGCGTTTCGGGCGCGGGGTCCTGTGCACGGATCGCGGCCAGGGGGAGGGCCACGACGAGCGCGGCAGAGAGCAGATCGCGGAGCTGGAGCATCGTCGCGACGCATCGTAGCCCCCCGAACACGCCGGACCCGACTTCCGACTCGTCGATCCTCCCGCGCTGGGCCAGCGGGTACAGTCCCCGGCCGACCATGATGCGACCCCTCTCTCCCCTGGTTCTCCTCTGCTCGCTCGGCGCGGCGGCCCATCCGGTGGCGCTGCCCGCCCAGGGCGGTGGCTCGACGGCTCGATCCCTGTTCGACGGCGAGACCCTCGCCGGCTGGCGCGGCGACCAACGCCTGTGGACGGTCGAGGACGGCGCCATCAAGGGTTCGACCCTCGACCACAAGATCGACTCCAACACCTTCCTGATCTGGGAGGGCGGCGAGGTCGAGGACTTCGAACTGCGCTTCGAGGCGAAGTTCACCCCGGCGAACAACTCGGGCGTGCAGTATCGGTCGCGACCGCTCGACTCGAACCCGTACGGCGTGGCCGGCAACCAGTTCGACCTGCACCCGAGTCCCAACTACCTCGCGATGCTCTACGGCGAGCGCGAGCGTGGGATCGTCGCACAGCGCGGCCAGCAGGTGGTGGTCGGCGAGAACGGCAAGTCGAAGGTGGTGGGCGCGACCAATCCGACCACGCCGATCGACGTGTCGCAGTGGCACGACTACCGCATCGTGGCGCGCGGCAACCACCTGATCCACGAGGTCGACGGGGTGGTCGCGGTGGACATCACCGACAACGATCCGAAGGCGCGGCGCAGTGGCGTGATCGCCTTGCAGCTCCATCAGGGCGCACCGATGAACGTCTGGTTCCGCAACCTGGAGCTGACGGCGTTCGCGCCCGACGGCGCCGAGGTGAGCGCCGCACCGGCAGCCGCCGGGACGCCGGACGAACCGGAGACGGCACCCCACTGGATCTGGAGTGGCGCCAGTGACGGCGAGCGGGCGTCGTTCCGCCACGCGTTCGAGGTCTCCGGCGACGTCGCCCTCGCCTCGCTGCACACGGCGGCCGACAACCACTGCGAAGTCTGGCTCAACGGCAAGCGGGTGCTGAAGAACGACGACTGGGCCGGGCCGAGCCGGGCCGACGTGAAGGACGCACTGCGCGCCGGCCGCAACCAGCTCGCGGTCCACGCCTGGAACGACGGCGGACCGGCGGCCCTGGCGCTGCGCCTGTGGATCCGCGGCAGCGACGAGCAGGACACGGTGGTCGTCAGCGACGGTTCGTGGCGGGCGATCGCCGCTCAGGGGGCCGACGGCTGGCGAGACGGCTCGTTCGACGACTCGTCGTGGGGCACGGCGACCGACCTCGGCGAGGTCGGCAGCTCCGGTCTGCCGTGGTCGGGCTCGGTGGGAGCCACCTCGTTCGGCGCTCGGCCGACACCGCCGAAGCCGCAGACGGTGCGCGACGCCGAGATCCAGACGCTGCCGGGCTTCGTCGCCGAACTGGTCTACGAGGTGCCGCGCGACAGCCAGGGCTCGTGGGTCAGCCTCGGCACGCTGCCCGACGGCAGCCTGATCGCCTCCGACCAGGCCGACAAGGGGCTGTTCCGGATCCGGCCGGCCGCGGTGGGCGTGCCCGGCGCGACCACCAGCGTGACGCGGATCCCGGTAGAGATCGGCGGCGCGCAGGGGCTCCTGTGGGCGTTCGACAGCCTGTACGTGATGGTCAACGGCCGCGGCTCGGGGCTCTACCGGATCACCGACCAGGACGGCGACGGCGAACTCGACGACGTGAAGCTGCTGCGCAAGCTCGAGGGCGCGGGTGAGCACGGGCCGCACGCGGTCCGCCTGTCGCCCGACGGCGAGGCCCTGGTGGTCTGCGCCGGCAACCACACCAACCCGCCGGAGTTCGACGGCTCGCGGATCCCGACCAACTGGGGCGAAGACCTGCTGCTGCCGCGGCAGTGGGACGCACGCGGCCACGCCCGCGGGCGGATGGCGCCCGGTGGCTGGATCGCGCGGGTGTCTCCCGACGGCGAACACTGGGAGATGCTGAGCGTCGGCTACCGGAACGAGTACGACTTCGCGTTCGACCGGAGCGGCGAGATGTTCGCCTACGACGCCGACATGGAGTGGGACATGGGCATGCCCTGGTACCGCCCCACCCGGATCTCCCACGCGACGAGCGGCAGCGAATTCGGCTGGCGCTCGGGAACCGGCAAGTGGCCGACCGACTACCCGGATTCGCTGCCGCCGCTGCTGGAGATCGGTCCCGGCTCGCCGACCGGCCTGACCTTCGGCTACGGCGCACGGTTCCCGGCCCGCTACGAGCAGGCGCTCTACGCGTGCGACTGGACCTTCGGCACGATCTGGGCCGTCCACCTCGAGCCCGACGGCGCGACGTACCGGGCGACCAGCGAGGAGTTCGCCAGCGGCAAGCCGCTCGCGCTCACCGACGTGGTGGTCGGCGCGGACGGCGCGATGTACCTCACGGTCGGCGGACGCGGTACGCAGTCGAAGCTGTACCGCATCCGCCACGAGTCGGCGCAGGCGGGTCCGGCCGGGCCGGCACTCGCGCTGACCACGCCCGAGGCCACGCTGCGCAAGCAGCTCGAGGCGTTCCACGGCAAGGCAGACCCCAAGGCGGTCGACACGGCCTGGCCGGCGCTCGGCCACCAGGACCGCTTCGTCGCCTACGCGGCCCGGATCGCACTCGAGTCCCAGACGGTCGCCGAGTGGCGGGAGCGGGCGATCGCCGAGACCGACCCGGCCATCGCCAGCAACGCGATGCTGGCCCTGGCCCGCCAGGGCTCCGGTGCCGAGGACCGCGACGCCGTGCTCCGCAAGCTGATGGGCCTGCGCGGTCCGTTCGGTGGCGAGTTCGGGGTGATCTCGCGGCTGCGCACCGCCGGGGTCGCGATGGCCCGCCACGGCATGCCGGACGAGCAACTCCGCCAGCAGATGATCGAGCTGTTGAGCAACAACCTCCGGCCGCGCAACAAGCGCATCTTCGTCGAGATGGTCAAGCTGCTGGCCTACCTCGGCGCGCCAACGGTGGTCGAGCAGGCGATGCCGATGCTGGTCGCGGCCGAGCCGTCGCCGGCCCCGGCGTGGTCGGAGCTGATCCAGCGGAACGACGGCTACGGCGGCCCGATCGCCAAGATGCTCGCCGACATGCCGCCGCTCGAAGGCATCGACCTGGCCTTCGCACTGCGCAACGTGCGCTACGGCTGGACCCTGCCGCTGCGGCGCCAGTACTTCGAGTTCATCAACCGCGCCGCGAAGCACCCCGGCGGCGCCAGCTACGCCGGCTTCCTGACCAACTGCCGCAACGAGGCGCTGGAGAACTGCTCGTTCTTCGAGCGCGCCGCCTGCGCGGACCTGACCGGTGAGGAGCTGGCCGCGAAGCCCGACTTCGAGATCACGCCGCCGCAGGGACCGGGCCGGGCCTGGACGATCGACGCCGCGGTGGAGGCCATCGAGGCCGGTCAGGGGCCACGCGACTTCGCCGCGGGTCGCAACCTGTTCCACGCGGTCGCCTGCGTGGCCTGCCACCGCTTCGACGGCGCGGGTGGCGACATCGGCCCGGACCTGACCACGGTCGCCAACAAGTTCTCCACCCGCGACCTGCTGACCTCGATCGTGGAGCCGAGCCAGGTGATCTCCGACCAGTACGGCTCGTCGATCGTCACCCGCAGGAACGGCACCGAGGTGTTCGGCCGCGTCAACGAGAAGGACGGCGGCGACCTCGAGGTCTACCCGATGGACCCGAAGGCCGACCCGGTGCTGATCCCCGCCGCCGACGTCGCCGCGGTGAAGGCCTCACCGATCTCGCAGATGCCGCAGGGCCTGATCAACTCGCTGAACGCCGACGAGCTCCGCGACCTGATCGCCTACCTGATGTCGCGCGGCGACGAGAACGCCCCGGCCTACCGCCGCTGACGTGCCAGAGGGGTGAACATCTCGGCCCGGCCGAGAGGTTCACCCCCTCGCAACGGACGAGGTCAGCCCCCTCGGGGTGAGAGCAGCGGGCGCAGCGCGATGCGCTTGAAGTGGATCTCGGCGCCCTCGGACTGGAAGCAGAGCGGGCCCGCGACGTCGTCGCACGACCAGGCCTCGTTCACGACCTCGCCGTTGACCCGCAGGCTGACCCAACCGTCGTCGCAGACGATCTCGTAGCGGTTCCACTCGCCGAGCGGCTTCTCGTTGCCGTGGGTCTTCTTGGTGTTGCGACCCTTGGTCCGCGACGCGTCGACCTGCATGCCGAACTGGTCGATGTTCCAGAAGTCGCCGGCCTGGCCCGACTGGAGCTGCGCCTCGATGCTCTTCGGCCAGACCTTGTGCGGCCCGACCTGTCGCAGCAGCACGCCGCTGTTGCCAGGCCCCTTCGCGGGGTCGAAGCGCCACTCGACCTCGAGCACGAAGTCCTCGAACGAATCCTTCGAGTAGAGGTAGCCGACCGGCTGGCCCTTGCAGACCAGCACCCCGTCCCGCACCGTCCAGATCGCGGCCAGCGGCGCATCGGTGTCGCCGCGCAGGTGGTATCCGAAAGCCGCGAGGTTGGCGTGGTTCTCGCTCGTGCCGTCGAACAGCACCACCTCCTCGCCGCGCCGCGCTTCCTCGGGCACCAGCTCGCGGATCTTGATGTTGCGGAACGCGACCTCGTCACCGTGGTCCTGCAGGCAGATCAGACCGCGCGGATGGACGCCGAAGCCCTCCCACTTGGCGAACTTGCTGGCCGCGACGCGCTCCTTCCAGTCGTCCGAACCGAACTCGGCCTCGACGACCTTCGTGCCGTTCAGCCAATGCTCGACGCGGGCACCGTCGAGGACGATCCGCGTCTCGTTCCACTCCCCGGCCGGCTTCGGCTCCGCGCCCTCCGCGGCGTAGAGCGCGTACAGCGCCCCGACCCGGTGCTTCGGGTCGGCGTTGCCCGGATCGTCGAACACCTGGTACTCCGGCCCGGTGTGGTAGCTCGGCCCGTCGGTCTCGACCACGCGGTACATGATCCCGCTGTTGCCCCCCGCCGCGATCCGCCACTCCAGCTGCAACTCGAAGTTGCGGTAGTCGCGTCGGGTGACCAGATCACCGCCACCCCCGCCGGCCCCGTGCCGCAGTTCGCCGGCGACCACCCGCCAGCCCCGATCGGGCATCTCCTCTCGCCGGTAGCCGCGCCAGGCATCGGTCGAGCGGCCGTCGAACAACACGTGCCAGCCCTGCGCGATCTCCTCCTGCGTCAGGCGGAAGGTCGGCTCGGGACTCCTGGTGGTCACGACCTCTTGCGCGGACGCGGTGAGGAGCAGCGACGCGGCGGCAACCGCGGGGAACAGGGATCGGACGGGCATGCTGCGGGTCTCCAGCGGATCGGGGGAACGAGGGGGTATCTTGACCCTCGTGCCCGCTCCGACGCCACCGCCACCCCGCCTCGCCTGGCTGCCGAACGCCATCTCGGTGCTGCGCCTCGTGCTGGTTCCGGTGTGGTTCCTCGCGGCGGAGCGCACGCTCGTGCCCTCGAGCGATCCCGAGGGGTCCCTCGCCGGCCGGGACCTGACTCCGCTGCTGATCTGGCTCGCCATTGGCATCAGCGACGTGCTGGACGGTCACCTCGCCCGCCGTTGGCACGTCGAGAGCCGGGCCGGCGCGACCATCGACGCGGTCGCCGACAAGGCCGCCCAGATCGTCGCCTTCACCTGGCTCGCGCTGCGCGCGCCGGGCCACGCGTGGATGACCGCCGTCCCGCTGTGGTTCCTGCTGCTCCTGATCGCCCGCGACGCCGTGCTGCTGACCGGCTCGCTGTACGTCCGCGCCCGCCGGGGCGGTGTCGCGGTGGTCCACCGGTGGCACGGCAAGCTCGCCAGCCTGTTGCTGTTCGCGGTCGTCCCGGTCGCCACCAGCCTCGATGTGCCGTCGGCCGAGCTGGCCCTGTTCGCGCCACTCGCCCTGCTGGTGACCCTGAGCACCGTCGACTACTTCCGCGACGGACTCCGGCAGCTCCCGCGCGGCAGGCACCCGCCCCAGGGCACCCCGGAGAGCCCGCGGTAACCGTGGGCACGCCGACGATCGACGCCCGCGGGGCAGTCGGTGGCCCTGCGCTGCCGGTGTTCACGCTGGACCATGTCGCCGGCTCCCGACCTGCGGTTGGTCCCCGCCGCCGACGCGGCGTTGCCACTCGCGGCCGGCGGCGCACCGTGGCAGATCGACGCCACCGTGCTCACCGGCATGCCCAGCGGCCAGGACCTCTACGCGCAGGCGCTGTTCCTCGACCCGGCGGTGCCTGGAGGCTTGACGCCCTCCACACGCGGATGCCCTGAAGGCCCGGCAGTCCTGAACGACCGGATGCCCGCCCTCCGCGGCGCGACTCACCCGTCCCCCGGCACGCGGACCACCACCGGCACCGCGTAGCCGGGATCGCCGCGCCGCAGCAGCTCGGCGCAGAGCAGCGCCGCCGACACGGAGATCGGCAGGGCCGACTCGCGGCCGTCCCGCACCACCTTCAGCTCGTGTGCACCGAGGTCGATCAGCCGCTCGTCGAGATGGAGGACGATCTCGCCCGCCCCGCCTTCGGTGTCGAGCGTCACCACGCCGTCCGCCACGCTGCCTGCGAGCCGTAGCCCGGCGCGCGGCTCCGCCAGACCGAGCCAGTAGCTGTCGGCCAGCCGGTCGTCGCTGGTCCACCACACGACCCGCGACGGCATCGGTTCGCGCACCGCATCCCGCAGGCTCGCCAACTTGTCGCGGTCGGGCAGGCCGCCGTGACCCACGCCCTGCTGCTCTTCGAAGACCACCCGCCGGTAGCCCCCCGGGTCGCGGCTCGCGAGTTCCTCCATCCGCTTCGCGAACGCGACGCAGCGCGGATGGCGGCCGTAGGCGGTGTCCTTGGTTCCGACCATGAACGAGAACGCCAGGTTGCGCAGGTTCTCGCCGATGGTCTCGCCGTCGGTCGGCGCGGCGGCCGAGGCGTGCACCGCGGCGAAGCGGTCGGCCATCTTCGGGCCGATCACGAACGCGCCGTAGCCGCCGTGCGAGTAGCCGAGCGCGTAGACGCGGTTCGCGTCGACCTCGGCGAAGCACACGAACTGCGCGACCAGCCGGGCGAGCAGCGGGCAGATGGCGTCGTCGTAGAAGCCGTTCCACTCGTCGTTCGGGGCCCGCAGCGCGACGTAGTGGTAGCCGACCCCCTCGGCGTCGTCGCGGTAGTAGCGCCGCATGACCCGCCACTGCGAGTCGTTGACATCTTTGGGGACGCCGCCCCCGCCGTGCATCGCGATCACCAGCCCGTAGCCATCCGGACCGGGCTCGCCGACGGTCTTGACGGTGTAGGCGCTCTCCCGGTCGGCCGTCCGGACCACGTTCGCCTCGAACTCGGCGCGGGCCGCCGCGTGCTCGGCCTTCCGCCAGGCGGCCAACGCGAGTTCGCGGGCCCGGGCCGGATGCGCGGCCACGAACGCGTCCGCCGCCGCGGGGAAGTCCGCCGCCGCTACGGGGGCCGCGTCGAGCAGCGGCCGGGTGGCGAACCACGCCTCGGCGGCGGCGACGAACCCGGCTTCGCCCGCCACGCCCGCCGGGGTGTCGGCAGCCTGCGCCGGGGCCTCCTCGGGGCCATCCAGGTGGACCACGACCAGCTCCTGCGGCGCACCCGCCTCGGTGGTGTGCGCGACCCGCAGCGAACCCGCGTCGTGCCGCACGCGTAGCTGCCAGTCACTCCCTGCCGGCACCACGAACTCGAGATGGTCGTTGGTGTCCGCGGTCTCGCCGCGACTCAGCCCGGCGTGCCGCACCACCCCCTCGCGATCGAGCAGGGCCACGTCCGCCGCGACCCGCGGCCCGCCGTCCGCGGCACGCACGTCGACCCACAGCCGCATCATCCCCGCCGGCAGCGCGTGCTCGCCTTCGCCGACGTAGCGATGGGTGACGTTCTCACCGCGGACGTCCCAGCCCGGTGCGAACACCAGCGGAAAGCGCGCCGCGTCCGGCTGCCAGGTGACCGCCCAGACCGCATGCCGCGGCTCGTCGGCGCGGGCCAGCGCGGCATCGGCCTGGAACCAGGTGTGGTCGAGGCCACGCGGATCGGGCTCGGCGGCGCCGAGGAAGTGCCAGCCGTCGAAGTCCCAGACCTCGACCCAGGTGTGATTGCCCGGCTTGTTGGGCCACTCGGCGATGCCGGCCAGACGCGCCGGCACGCCGACCGAACGGCAGGCGGAGGCGAGCAGGATCGACAGGCCGGTGCACGAGGCCAGGCCCTGCTCGATCGACTCGCTGGGACTCTGGTCGGCGCGCCGCCGCCCGGTCGAGTACTTCACCCCGACCGCTCCGAACAGCTTCGCGTTGATCGCCAACGCCGCCTCGCCGGGCGTGGTGCACTCGGCGATCCAGGGCAGGCAGCGCTCCCGGAGCGCGTCGTGCCAGCGTTCGCGGGTCTCCGAGACGTGGGCGTAGGGCAGCACCGCGTCGCGGAAGATCGACTCCGGGATCCGCGCGCCCCACGGTGCCGCAGCCCGCGCCGCGCGGGCCTCGCGCACCCGACCGACCAGGAACTCCGCGTCGAGCCGCTCGCGGTCGCGCGCCGGCATCCCCGCGAGCAGGAACTCGAGGGCCGGCAGTTCGTCCGCCGCGGCCTGGGCCCGCGCGCTTTCGGCGAGGCCGGAGTCCTGCGCGGCGAGATCGGGCGCCGCGCCCACGAGCGCGAGCAGCGAGAGGGCGGCGACGGCCGAAGCGGTGGTCCACTGCATGCCGCGGATTGTGCGGCCGCGCCCCGCCATCGGTAGGGAAACCGTACAAGAAGAGACCCGCGGTCCGGTCTCCCGGGCCGCGGGCCTCGCTCCCTCTCGTCTCTCTAGTCTCTGGAGCCCGCCGGGCTTGGTTCCGGCCCTCCCCTCTCGAGTGCCGGGCCTGACGGGTTCCTTCCCTCACTTCCTTGATCGGACCGAGGGGAGGGCGACTGGAGGCCGCAGGGCAGAAAAACTGCGACAGCGGGCGGCGGGCAGGAGATGCCGCCCAGACGACGGCGCCCTCAGCGTGGCCGGCGTGCGCGATGCCGCTGACGGCCGCCGCCGACCGGCCGGCGGTCGCCACCGCTCGTCCTGGATCGAGGCTTCCCCGCCGGCATGATGGGAGCCCCGGCGCCCACCCCACGGCGCCCGCCCCCCTCTCCCGAGACCCGAACCGATGCGCACAGAGACGCTCGTCCTCGCCGCCGCCGCACTCGCGCTCGCCGGCTGCCAGTCCACCGACACCTCCCTTCCCCAGGTCCGCACGATGTCCTTCGGCAAGACCGCGGCGGGCGAGCCCGCCACCCTGTTCGAACTCCGGAGCCCGAGCGGTGCGATCGCGCGGCTGACCGACTACGGCGCCACGCTGGTCGAGATGTGGGCGCCCGACCGCGACGGCAAGCTCGCCGACGTGATCCTCGGCTTCGACGACGTCTCGGGCTACCAATCGGACCGCAACCAGTACTTCGGCTGCACCACCGGCCGGGTCGCCAACCGCATCGACGGGGCGATGTTCGAGCTCGACGGCGAGATCTACCGGCTCGAGGCCAACGACAACGGCAAGAACACCCTGCACGGCGGCGGGGACCGAGCACTGAGCCGGGTGATGTGGCAGGCCGAGCCGTTCGAGGAGACCGACCGGATGGGTGTTCGCTTCCGCTACACCAGTCCGGACGGCGAGGAGGGCTTCCCGGGCAATCTGCAGATGGAGGTCGTCTACACGCTCGACCTGCGCGGCGACCTCACGGTCGACTACACGGCGACCACCGACCAGGACACGCCGGTCAACCTGACCAACCACGCGTACTGGAACCTGTCGGGCCACGGCTCCCCGACCGTGCTCGACCATGTGCTGACCCTCGAGGCCTCGCACTACACGCCGACCAACGACGATCTGATCCCGATCGGGTCGGTCGCACCCGTGGCGGGGACGGCACTGGACTTCCGGACCCCGCACGTGATCGGCGAGCGCATCGCACCCCTGATCGAGAGCCCGGCGCTGGGCTACGACCACAACTTCGTGCTCGACAGCCCCGGCGGCTCGATGGCCAAGGCCGCCGAGCTGTACGACCCCGCCTCGGGCCGGGTCCTCGGGGTCTGGACGACCGAGCCCGGTATCCAGTTCTACAGCGGCAACTTCCTGTTCGGGCAGATCGGCAAGGGTGGCCGCGAATACGCCAACCGCAGCGCCTGCTGCCTGGAGACCCAGCACTTCCCGGACTCGGTCAACCAGCCGGCGTTCCCGGACACCGTGCTGCGGCCGGGCAAGACCTACCGGCACACCACGGTGCACCGGTTCGGGGTCCGCTGAGGCCCGTCGCGGCAGCGCGTAGCCGCCCACCGCGAAGCACGGGCTTCACGGCTGGAAGATCGTGAACTCGCGACCAGCCGACGCGGCGAGACCCAGCGGGCCACCGGCATCGAGGCACAGGCCCTGCACGTCGATCGTCGCGCCGACGAGCGCCATGTCGTTCGGCATCGCGAACGGGAAGCGGCCCTGACCGTTCGTGTCGGTCGCGGCTCCGACCACGCTGCTCAGGGTCAGGTCGACCAGGATCTCGAGACCCTGGACGTTGGTGCTCGTGCGCCCCGCGCCGACGATCAGCCACGCCGACGAGGACGGCGTCGCGTCGTCGATCTCGAACGCGAAGTTCGCGTTGCCGATCCAAGGCGCGCCGAACAGGTGGATCTCCGGCGTGGTGTTGCCCGCGGTCGGCTGCCCGTAGTTGGCGCTGCTCGCCGCCGGCTTGAACACGAACAGGCCGTAGTCCATGTCGGTGATCAGCACGTTGCCCGACGGCAGGAACGGATAGCAGCCCCAATTGCCCTCGTAGCCCGAGGTATGGGTCGGGGCGGTGTCGTACCAGCCGACCCGCACCGGGTTGGCCGGGTCGGAAGCGTCGAGCACCTGATAGCCCTCCGAGTAGTAGGAGGCGTGGACCACGCGGTCGAGGAAGAACGCGTTGTGCACGATCGCCTGCGTGCTCCCGGTCTTCCAGGTGCCGAGACTGATCGGGTTCAGCTTGTTGCGGACGTCGACGAAGGTCATGCCGACATTGGTCGTCTCCGAGGTCGCGACCGCATACTGGTTGTCGCGGGACGGGAACGACGTGTGGCAGACGGCGACCGGAATCGACGCGCCGCTGCTCGGAATCGTCGGCAGGTTCGAGACGTCGAGGACGCGCATGGTCCCGCGGTTGATCTCCGCCAGGTACGCCCAGCCGTCCTGGGCCTGCATGTCGTGCACGTACTCCGCGGTGTAGCTGCCGATGAGCGGCGGGTCGGTCGGGTTGGCGTTCAGATCGAACAGGTGCATGCCGCCGCGGGTGCCGACCACGTAGCAGACCCCGGTGTCGGTATCGATCGAGATGTTGTGGGTGTTCCGCCACGTGACGCTCGCAGTGTCGGTGCGCACGAACTGCGGATTGTCCGGGTCAGCCAGATCGATGACCTGCATGCCGCTACCGCCCTCGGTGACGACGTAGGCGTAGTGGCCGTAGGTCCGCGCGTCGCGCCACAGCGAGCTGCGCCAACCCGACAGGCTGGCGCTGAACTGGCCGCGGACGGCGGGCGCCCCGGGGTTCGTCACGTCGACGACGATGGTCCGCGACTGGGTCAGGACGAGGGCGTACTCCTTGCCGTTCGCAGGGTTGGTGTAGCCCCAGACATCGTTGGTGAACTCGGAGGGGTTGTAGGTGCCTAGAAGGGTGACGTTGCGGCTCTGGGCACCGAGCGCACCCGCGAGAGCGAGGCTGCCGGCGGTCCAGAGGAGGGTTCGCCAAGCAGGGGATCGACTGAGAAGCATGGAAAGGTCCATTGAGCAGGGCGTGCGGACCGGGGCTGCGGACGCACGAGGAACGAGCAGGCGCAGGGTAGGCCCGGGCAGAATAGGGCACGCGTCCGGAACATGGAACGCCCCGATCACTGAGGCTCCCAGGGCTGACCGAGGATGCGATCCGCGCCGGGGGCACACCCCCGCCCCATCACACCTCCGACCCGCCGAACTCCCGACCGGTCACGCCTCCGGCACGACCCGCACCACGCCCCGCTGCCCCGGAGTCTCCTCCACCCCGACCTGCACCGCAGCCGGCCGGACAGTCGGCAACCGCTCCCGCAGGCGCTCCAATAGCTGCTGCGCGACGTAGCCCGCGAGGTTCTCGGCGCTCGAGTTCGAGATCGGAAGCACCCTGATCTCGTTGCTGGGGACCAGATAGCGCCGCTCGCGGTAGCGGATCTCGGACAGCCCGTCGCCACGCGCCTCGCAGGTCAACACGGGATGGAGGCCGGGGATCAGCAGGTACTCGTCCAACTCATCACAGATCGAGCGGACGATCGGCTTGATCTCCTTGAAGTTGATCACCAGCCCGTGCTCGTCGAGCGGCGTCTCCACCTCGACGAAGACCTTGTAGTTGTGTCCGTGCAGCCGCTCCGCCTCCCCGTCGGGGAAGATCAGGAAGTGCGCGGCGGAGAACTTCAGGTAGTCCTTGTGGATCTGGATCGACCAGGTCTTCGTCACGTGTGCCGTCTCCTCGCTGTGGTGTGAGCCACGTCGCAACAAGCGTCCTCGGAACAAGCGTCTTGATCGACCTCGATGCCGTCCCGTTCAAGTCGACCCGCTACCGGGGCGTCTCGATCCACTTCTACCGGACCGACCGGGAAACCGGCCGCGCCGCGGTGCTGATCCGGATGGAGCCGGGCTGCAGCTATCCGCGCCACCGACACACCGGACCGGAGGAACTGCTGGTCTTGCAGGGCGGCTTCCGCGACGAACGCGGCAGCTGGCGAGCCGGCGAATACGCCTGGTTCCCCGCCGGCTCACAGCATCACCCCGTCGCGCTGGAGGGCGACGAGGCCTGCGTGTTCTTCGCCGTCGCGCACGAAGGCATCGAGCTGTTCCAGGACGCCCACGATGGCGCACCCGGCGTCGATCCCTCCGGCGACGACTGAATCAGCGACCCACGGATCAGCGCCCGACGGATCACCGAGCCTCGGATCACTGACCTTCCTTGATCACCTTCTCGGCGACGTTCGGCGGCACGGCCTCGTAGCTGTGCGGCTCCATCGAGTAGGTGCCGCGGCCCTGCGTCATCGAACGCAGCGAGGTCGAGTACTGGAACATCTCCGAGAGCGGCACACGACCCATGATCGCGGTCTGGCCGCCCGGCTTGGCGGTCATCTCCTCGACGACGCCACGCCGCGAGCTGAGGTCACCGATCACGTCACCGGTGTACTGCTCCGGGCTCTCGATCTCGATGCGCATGATCGGCTCGAGCAGCGTCGCATTGCCCTCGACGGCGAGGCGGAACGCCAGCACGCCGGCGGCCTCGAACGCCATGTTGCTCGAGTCGACGTCGTGGCTCTGACCGTCGTAGAGCTCGGCGCGGACCTTGACGAACGGGAAGCCGAGGCGGCCACCGCCCTTCACCGCGTTCTTCAGGCCCGCCTCGATCGAAGGGATGTACTCCTTCGGAACCGCGCCACCGGTGATCTTGTTGACGAACTCGAGCTGCTCGACGTCCTCGGCCGGGCTGAAGCGGATCTTGCACACCGCGTACTGACCCGAACCACCGGACTGCTTGATGTGCCGCGCCTCGACGTCCTTCGGCGCGGTGAGCGCCTGGCGGTAGGCGACCTTCGGCTTGCCCTGGTTGACCTCGATCTTGAACTCGTCGCGCAGGCGGTTGCAGATGACTTCGAGGTGAAGCTCACCCATGCCGCTGATGACCATCTGACCGGTCTGCTCATCGGTCCGAGCCTTGAAGCTCGGGTCCTCGCGAAGCAGCTTGCCGACGGCGATCATCAGCTTGTCGCGGTCACCGCCGGCCTTCGGTTCGATGGCGATCGAGATCACGGTCTCGGCGAATGTGATCGCCTCGTACATGATCGGGTGGGAACGGTTGCACAGCGTGTCGCCGGTGGCCGCGTCCTTGACACCCACCACCGCGACGATATCGCCGGCCCGCGCCACCTCGATCGGCTCCCGCTGCGCGGCGTGCATCCGCATGATGCGGCCGATGCGCTCCTCCTTGCCGGTGCGCGGGTTGAAGTACTTCTCACCCTGCTCGAGCTTGCCGGAGTAGACGCGCACGAACGTGAGGTCACCGTTGGGATCGCTGATGGTCTTGAAGGCCATCGCGCCGGGCGGCTCCGTGGAGACCATCGGCCGGACGATCTTCTCACCGGTGTCCGGGTGCATTCCTTCGACCGGCGGAACGTCGCTCGGCGACGGCAGGTAGTCCACCACCGCGTCCAGCAGGTTCTGCACGCCCTTGTCCTTGAACGCCGAACCAGCGAGGACCGGGGTGAGCTTGAGCTGCGTCGTGCCGCTGCGAATCGCGGTCTTGATCTCCTCGATCGTGACCTCTTCGCCCTCGACGAACTTCTCGAGCATCTCGTCGTGGAACTCCGCGACGTTCTCGATCATCTCCTCGCGCCGCGCCTTGGCTTCGTCCAGCAGGTTGGCCGGCACATCGGAGATCGTCAGGTCCTTCGCGCCCTCGACCCAGGTGTAGGCCTTGAACTCGACCAGGTCGATCACACCCTTGAAGTCCTTCTCCGCGCCGATCGGCATCTGGATCGGCACCGCATTGGCGCCGAGCCGGGTCTTCATGGTCTCGACGGCGTTGTAGAAGTCGGCGCCGGTGCGGTCCATCTTGTTGACGAACGCGAGCCGCGGCACCCGGTACTTGTTGCCCTGGCGCCAGACGGTCTCCGACTGCGGCTGCACGCCGGCCACACCGCAGAACACGCCAACCGCGCCGTCGAGGACGCGCAGCGAGCGCTCCACTTCAACGGTGAAGTCCACGTGCCCCGGCGTATCGATCAGCGACAGGAAGTAGTCCTTCCAGGTGCAGGTGGTCGCCGCCGAGGTGATCGTGATCCCGCGCTCCTGCTCCTCCTTGAGATAGTCCATCGTGGCCGCGCCATCGTGGACCTCGCCGACCTTGTGGCTCTTGCCGGTGATGAACAGGATGCGTTCGCTCACCGTCGTCTTGCCCGCGTCGATGTGCGCGATGATGCCGAAGTTGCGCGTCTTCTGCAGACGCTGCCCCTCCTTGGAAGCCTTTTTCTTCGACTGGTCCTGGACGTTGACGTCGGTCATCTGATTTACCCTCGGACGAGGGCCTCGGTCGGTTGCGCGGAGGGACGGTTCTGGACTCGCGGAAGCGCCGTCCACGCCTCCGGATACGGCCACAGGAGCGGCCTTCGGGAAGGGCTCGGTGATGGCTCTCTCGACGGGCGGGAAGGCTGGTTGGGCGGGAATGCCCGATCACCGAAAATGGCCGAGCATTGTATGGGTGACGGGGGGGTCGTCAAGGCTCCCCGGGGACTGGCCGGAGCGATCGAGCGAAGCCCGTTCGAGCCGCCGCGTCAGACCCGCAGCTCGGGCGCCAGCGCGGCCAGCAACGCGGCGGCCATCTCCCGGGCACCCCGGGTCGACGCGCAAGTCCGCTGGTTCATCTCGATCTCCATCCCGACGTAGGCCCGGCCGGAGCGCTCGCGACGGAGCCGCATGCAGAAGCCGTCCTCCAACCCCGAGTAGGGCCAGTTTCGACGCACCCGGTAGCCGGCCACGACGAGCCGCTGGTACAGCCGGTCGGCCAGAGCCCGCTCGCGCGGTCGACTCGGCCAATACATGAGGGCGAAGTCGTTGGTCCGCTCGGGGGCGTCGGGACGAATCCGGGGCGTGAAGGAGTGGATGCTCAAGTGCACGACCGAGCGATCCCGCGTCACCACCTGATCCAGGTCAGCCTCCACTGCCTCGCGCCAGGGCCACCAGTAGCGTTCGAGCCGCTCGCGCCGGCCACGGGTGTCGAGATCGACGTTCGCCGGGATCGGCAGCCCCTCCGGCCGAAGGCGGCGGGCGACCACGTGCGGATGGAACGCCGAACGGTTCAGGTCCGCGACCAGGCGCGACCAACGCCCGAGGTGCAGCGGCGCGCCGTAGGCCCCGGCCAGGATCCGACCGGCCGTCGCTGCACCCGGATCCCAGGCATGGTGCCCCTCGAGCCAGGACGACTCGAGTCCGAGTCCGTCCAACTCTGCCGGCACCCGCCGACTGGCGTGCTCGACGGTGACCACGACCTGGCGCCGCCGAAAGCGCGCGCCGGTCGACCGGTCAGACGTCAGCGACCACTCCCTGCGACGGCAGGCCGTCCGGCGTCATGTCGTTCAGGCCCGACTTGCGGTGCTCGGCCAGCTCGCGCATCCAACCCTCGTAGAAGAACTCCGACTCGCCGAACGCCGGCTCCAGGTCGTCGAGCCACATCGCCTGCGGGTCGAACTTCGCGAAGAAGATCCGGTTGGCCCACTCGGTCCTGCGACACTGCAGGAACTTCAGCACGAAGACCTTCTCGCCGTGGACCTCGGCGATCCCGTCGACGCAGACCTTGCCCGGAGTCGCCGACATCGACGGTCCGCGCACCGTCCGCGCGACCCCCGACACCTGGGCGTAGGCCCGGTTGTAGATGTCGAACGCCTCGGCCAACGGCACCTCGAAGTAGTCGCGCGCGCCGGTGTCGCGCTCGACGAACATGTAGTAGGGCACGGCTCCGAGATCCACCTGGGTCTGCCACATGCGTGCCCAGGTGTCGGCGTCGTCGTTCACGTGGCGGATCAACGGCGCCTGGCAGCGCACCACCGCGCCGCTGTCGATGATCCGTCGGACGGCCTGCTGGGCCACCTCGGTCTCGAGTTCGACCGGGTGACTGTAGTGAGCCATCAGCGCGACGTGCTTGCCGGCCGCGACGATCTCCTCGAACAGCTGGATGAGGTCGTCGGAGTCCGGACCCTGGGTGAAGCGGTAGGGCCAGTAGGCCGGCGCCTTGGTACCGAATCGGATCGTCTTCAGGTGGTCGAGCCCGGACCGCAGCAGCGGCTCGACGTAGCGTCGCAGCACCTTGGTGCTCATCACCATCGGATCGCCGCCCGTGAACAGCACGTCGGTGATCTCGGGGTGGGCCGCGACGTAGCGCACCAGGTGGTCGGCCTCGCGGTCGAGGAACTTCAGCTCGTCGATGCCGACGAACTGCGCCCACCGGAAGCAGTAGGTGCAGTAGGAGTGACAGGTCTGGCCGTTGGCCGGGAAGAACAGCACCGTCTGGCGGTACTTGTGCTGCATGCCCTGCAGGAGCTGGCCGTCGAGCCGCGGCACGTTGAGTTCCTTCTGCCCCGCGGGGTGCGGGTTCATCGCGAACTGGATGGTCCGGGCCGCCGCCTGGATCTCGGCCTCGGGCGCATCGCGCCGCACGAGGTCGAGCATCGTCGCGAAGTCCTCGTCGTGCAGCATCCCGGCCTGCGGGAAGGTCAGCTGGAACATCGGATCATCGGGGACCCGGTCCCAGTCGATGAGATCCTCGAGGACGTAGTTGTTGACGCGGAACGGCAGCACCGCGGAGACCGCCCGGATCGCATCCTGCTGCTCCCGGTCGAGCCGGGCGATCTGCGGGATCCGATCGAGCTGCTTGCGCTGGAAGACCTTGAAGGCCCGTGGCTCGAGCAGGTTGGACATACTTCCTCGCTGGAGACGGTTGGCCCCCGCTCGGTACGCAACGCGAGCGGGGTGGTGATGAAGCCGGATACGCCTCCCGACGACCGGATCGGCCATCGGGGTCTGGCACGGAGAGCGCCGGACGAAACAGACACACCGGACGGTGAGGAGCCGTCAGGCTCACGGGGCACCCGAGGACCACCCGCAGGGCGGCCCGCCTCACCAATCTTCAGGAGGCCTTCCCGATTCCACGGTGCCCGGAGTCGGAAGGACGACCATTGTGGGCCGCGGGCCGCGCGCGGCAAGTCCAGGCCCTCCAAGGGCTTCCAATCAGGCCGCCGCGGAGCCGGGCGGAGCCCGGTAACTCACCGGGTCACCCCATTTTACAGCGAATCCAACGGGCGGGGAAATCCCCCGCGCGGGTCGTGGGGCCGGGTCCGACGGACGGCAGGACGAGGCCCGGAACGGGACGCGGTGGTAGCCTCCCCCACGATGAAGCGCCTGCTGCTCCGACTCCTGCTGCTGGCCGTGTCCACCGCGGTGTTCCTCGGCCTGGCGGAATGGGGCTTCCGGATCTTCGGCCCGCGACCCGACCACGGCGCCCTCTACTACGCCGACGCCGACTTCCTCGAGGTCGACCTCAACACACCCGACGGGCAGGCGCGCGCGCTGAAGGTGCTCGAACAGGTGCCGGACGCCCCCCGCTTCCGGATGAACTTCAAGCCAGGAGTCACGGTCCACCTCTGCTACCGGGGCATGGAGGGCCGGGACCACTTCGACGACCACGGCTGCGTCGAGTTCGTGATCAACGCGCGTGGGATCCGGGACCGCGAGGAACTGTGCGAGCCGAAGCCCCCGGGGCAGCGCCGGGTCCTGTGTCTGGGTGACTCGACCACGGTAGGCTGGGGCGTGCCGCTCGAGACCACCTGGGTCCGCGGCATGGAGCGGAACCTCCGCAGCGAGGACGACGCGATCCGGACGGTCAACTGCGGCGCAGCCGGCGCCCAGTGCCCTGACGAGTACCTCCACGGCCTGCAGCACCGGTTCGCCGCCTTCGAGCCGGATGTGGTGTTGGTCACGCTGTGCCCCAACGACCTGCTGCCGGTCAACGGCGGCATGGCGCAGTTCAACGTCGAAGCCCAGAAGCGGGCCATGGCGCCGGTCCCGGCCTGGGCGGGTTGGTCGGACTTCCTGACCCGCACGATCCGCGTCGCCCGCCGCGCCGACACCCTGCGTCTGCCCCCCGAGCGCGACGTCGTCGCCGAACTCCTCGCCCTGCGGCCGGACGAGTACCCGATCAACGGCCCCAGAGAGATGGGCGACATCTACTGGCAGAGCGGCAACCCGCAGCGCTCGCTGCTCGGGATCCACGCCTGGTGCCAGGAGCGCGGCATCCCGTTCGGGGTCGCGCTCTGGCCGTTCCTGCAGCAGCTCGACTCGCGCGAGGCACATCCGCTGGTCGAACTCCACGACCTGGTCGGCACGTTCTGCGAGGAACACGAGATCCCGTACCTGGATCTGCTCGACGTGTTCGTGGGCCAGGAGCCGAGTGCATTGTGGCTGACACCGAAGGACATGCACGGCAATCCGGAGGCGCATGCCTTGACGGTGCCTGCCTACTCGGCGTTCGTGCGGGCTCTGCTGGCAGACCACTGACGCGGCAGCTCCGCGGGACAGGCCCCCCCGCCGAGACGGTCTCGAGATTCCCGCGGCGCCCGGAGTGAGGACTCCGTTCGTTCCGTGTGCAGCGCGCCCGACGGGACGGGCGCGGGCCCTCACGGAAGAACCTCGCTCGAACGCGATCCGCCTGGAGATCAAGGACCCGGCGCGGACCTTCACCCCCCCATGCTTCGGTCCCCGCTCCGTTCGCGGTCAAGCGCCGCGACTCTCTGCTCCTGTCTCGTCGTCCTCGCTCTGGCCGCCTGCTCCAAGGGCGGTGGAGGTGGCGGCGGACCCGCCGCTCCCCAGGTCGTGCCGGAGCTGAATCCGACTCCTCGATTCGTTTCGACCGGCACGCTCCGACTGACGGGCAAGAGCTTGCGAGCGGGTAGCCAGATCGATGTCCACGGTGGCCCGGAGGCGGTGACGACCACCCCCGAGGAGAAGGCCCGGAACTTCGATCTGGAGGTTCCGCTGCACGCCAACTGACTCAATCGCCTGCTTGTCCTCGAGCGGTTCGCGGAAGGCGGCTCCTCCCCAGGGCTCGTCGTCGAGGTCATCCAGGACGGGGAAGCGCCCACGCTGACGATCGACCACCCTGCCAGCGGAGCCCTCATCGGCTCGGAAACCGTGACCGTGGTCGGCCGGGTCGGCGACTGCCTGAGCGGTGAGTTCGGCCTCGAGGTCAGCGTCGACGGCCGACCGGCCCAGGTCGATGTCGGCACCGGCAGCAACGGCAGCTACCTGAGCGCCGCGATCAGCCTGCAGGCCGGCACCCGCCGGAGCATCCAGGTGGTCGCCAAGGACGCGGCCGGCAACATCACGGAGCGCTCGATCGAGGTCGAACGCGGACCCGACACCGGGTTCCGGCTGCGGGGACTCCGCGGTGACCTGCAGACCGGTCCGATCCTGTCGCGACTACCGCAACCACTCGAGGTCAGGGCGATCCGACCCGACGGCAGCGCCTTCGCCGGCAAGGTGATCCGCTTCCAGGTCGCGCGCTCCGACAGCGGGCTGGCGCTCGCTCCCGAGGGCGACACCGCAAGGACCCGCTCGATCGCCACCGACGGCGAAGGAGTGGCTCGCGTCTGGTGGACCCTCGGCTCCGACGCCGGGCTCGCCAACAACCGGGTCGAGGTCACCAGCCTGGATGCAGGCATCCCGCTGGTCTTCGTCGCCTCGGCCAAGGCCGGTGCCGTGAAGCAGATCAACGTCGCCGGGGGTCTGCTCAGCGACAACTACTTCTGTGCGCTGACGACAACTAGTGGTGTGTCGCGGGAGACCATTCCGCCCAGCACGCGCCCTCGCGCCCAGGATCTCGCCCCGAAGCCTCGCCGAATCCACCGATTCGGCTGCGTTTCGCGGCTTCGACCTGAGCACGATTGCACGCACTGGATCGGAACGTGTCCCGTGACCCGACCTCCTAGCAAACAACAGCACCCTGAACGTGCAGCAGGTCCGCGGCGGCTTCTTCGCGGCTCCCGGCGAAGAGATCAGGTTCGCGGTGACTCGCCCCGACGGCCAGGACGTCACCGCGCAGACCCGCAGCCAGGTGCTGGTCGGCGCCGAGCACATCGTGCTGGGCAGCGGAGGGTCGATCACGATCGTGTCCACGCCCCTCGGAACGCGGATCACTCCGGCTCCGGTCCATGGGCTGTTCGAGCATGAAGGCCAGATCGGGTTCGCCCTGCTCGACCGGGACTCGGACGGCTTCGAGGTCGCCATCTTCACCGACCCGCGGCGCGCCGGCGGCATTCCCCCGCGCCTCAACGAGAACGCGATCGTCAGCGTCGGCGGAGTCGTCGTACAACCCGACGTCTTCGGCCGATTCGAGCTGCCCAACCTCGCCGCACAGGGCCTGTTCGGCGCCGGTGGACCGGGCTCGGCACCGGACCTCCTCAGCGACGACGCGCTCCGCGTGACCGTGGTGATCCCGTCGGGTGACCGCAACTACTACGCGTTCAGCGAAGCGTTCCGGATCCGCCAGCGCGAGACCTATCAGCTCCAGGAGCTGACCTTCACCGAGACTCCCCCGCCGCTGCCCGAGTCGCTGCGCCTCACCCTCGGCATGCCGACGATCCGCATCGCCGAGTCGACCGCCACGACCACCATCGCCCGCCTCGGCGACGGCACCGAGCAGGACGTCAGCCCGGCCACCGAGTGGACCACCTACCGGACCAGCAATCCGGCAATCGCCAGGGTCGACGAGAACGGCGTGGTCCGCGGCGTCGCCGAAGGCAGCGCCTTCGTGACCGCGGTCAACGGCGGGGCGACGGCGGTCACCCGGGTTCGCGTCGCTCCCGACGACGCGCCGTCGACGACGGTCATCGGCTTCGTGACGCTGCCCGACGGCTCCCCCGTGGCTGGCGCAACGGTCAGCCTGATCGGCCAGGGTTCGACGACCACGAGCGGTGCGAACGGTCGCTTCGAGCTGCCGAACGTGGTGGTCGACGGCACGGTCACGGTGCTCGCCTCGGCGACCGTCGGCGAGGATCTGCTGCGCGGCACCTCCGGCCGCCTGGACCCGGTCCCCGACGGACTCACCGACGCCGGACTCACCGACGCCGGACTCACCGTCCTGGAGGAGGCGACCTCGGCCGGAACCGACTTCCTCCTGGCATTCCCGGGCAACTTCGACGCCGACGGCGACCTGACGCTCTTCGTCACGGGCGACCTCGCGACCAGCGGCGAAGTGCAGATTCCGGGCATCGGCTTCGCCGAGACCTTCGAGGTGATGCCAGGCGAAGTCACCTCCGTGCCGATCCCGATCGCGGCGCAGGTGGATGTGGACGACGGGATCGCCGCCCGCGGGATCCAGGTCTCGACCATCCAGCCGGTGTGCGTCTACGCGCTGAATCGACGCTTCCAATCCACCGACGCCTACGCCGCGATCCCGATCCCGGCCTTCGGCAACGACCACGTCATCGCGTCCTACGGTGGACTCGCAGGTAGTCAGCTCGCGGTCGCCGCGGTGGTCGCGGACACGGTGATCACCGTCACGCCAAGCCAGACCGTGGGCACCCGGACCGCCGGTGTCCCCTACGAGGTGACCCTGCAGCCCGGCGACGTCTACCAGCTCCGGGCCGCCGGGCAGGACGTCAGCGGCACCCGCGTCCAGTCCGATCAACCCCTCGGTGTGTTCGGCTCGCACCGCTGCGCATACGTGCCCGCGGGTGTCGAAGCATGCGACCACCTGATCGAGATGCTGCCGGCCACCCCCATCTGGCGGGAGCGCGTGTTCACGGTCAGCCTCGCCGGCCGCTCTGGCGGGGACACGTTCCGGATCTTCGCACGCGAAGATGCGACCGCGGTGACGATCGACGGGCCGACGCCCCAGTCGTTCAACCTCGACGAAGGGGAGTTCCGAGAAGTCGTCCTGGACGGGACCAACAGCATCAGCGGCGACCGCCCCATCCTGGTGATGCAGTACGCCAACGGCAGCCGATTCGACAACCGCGTCGGAGACCCGTTCATGATGCTGCTGCCCTGGGAGAACCAGTTCCAGAGCGCCTACACGGTGGCCACGCCGACCAGCGGATTCAGCACGCACTTCGTGAACGTGGTCGTGCCGACCGCCACCGCCCAGGCGGGCGGCCTGTCGCTGAACGGCTCCTCGGTGGCCGCATCGATGTTCGAACCGATCTCGGGTAGCACGTGGTCGGGTGCCCGTCTCCCGATCTCGGCGGGAACGCACCAGCTCTCCGCCCCGACATCCTTCGGCATCTATGTCTACGGCTGGGGCAATTTCGACAGCTATGGCTATCCCGGCGGTATGAGCCTCGGCTCGCGTTGAACGGGACGTGACGCGGGCCGCCCCCGTCCGCCGTGACGTCATGCACTCCGTGTCGCGTAGTCGGTGAAGGTCAACCACACCAGTATGACCAACACCATCGCGACCGCCGCCGCGGTGACCACGGTGCCGCGGTCGGCGTCGCGCAGCCCCATGTAGAACCAGGCGACCAGTCCGGCCTTGAAGGTGGCGAGCGACAGCGACACGGCGAGTCCGATCCCGGCCGGCAGAAGTGGCGGCACGCAGACCGCCGCCAGCAGGGCGAGCAGCAGCACGCTCCCGACCAGGTGGATGCGCCGTCCGCCGTGCCGTGTCCCTCGAGCACTCCCTGTCACGACACTCCCTCCGCGCGGTAGACGTAGAGCAGCGGGAAGAGGTAGATCCAGACCACGTCGACCGCGTGCCAGTAGATGCCCACGCAGTGCATACGCTGGTGCTCCGCCCGCCAGGCCGCCCAGCCCACCAGGCCGATGCCGACCAGGAGGTGCAGCGCGTGCAGGGCGGTGAAGGTGAAGTAGCAGACGAAGAACAGCTCGACCGGCGCGGCGTCGTCCGCGCCGAAGCGAAACCCCGGACCGGGCAGGTGGCCGGCCTCGATCGAGTGGCGGTACTCCAGCAGCTTGATGCCGAGGAACACCAGCCCGAGCCCCGCGGTGGCCAGCGCCGCCCAGCGCCCACGACGGATCGCACCCCGCTCGCACGCTCGCACCGACCACACCATCGCCATGCTGCTCAGCAGCAGCATGGCGGTGTTCGTGGCGCCGAGCGGCAGGCTCAACGTGCCGGCACCCCGGGCGAATGCCCCGGCGTGCTCGACCCGCAGCACCGCCAATGCCACCAGCGCCGCGCCGAGCAACAGCGACTCGCTGCCGACGAACAGCCACACGCCGTGGACCGCAGGGGACGCCTCAGTCCTCGTCGGCGCGGTAGGCATAGGCCTCCTCCGTGACATGCGGGGTGGTGGCGAAGTTGTCGGCGGGCGGCGGCGACGGCGTGGTCCACTCCAGCCCGGTGGCACACCAGGGGTTCGCGCCCGCCGGCCGGCCATGGGGCAGCGACCAGAGCAGGTAGCCGAACGGCAGCACGTAGCCGATCGCCAGCACCACGACTCCGGCGCTCGACACCGCCTGCGGCAGCGCGAACTCGTCCGGATACTCGTGATAGCGCCGCGGCATCCCCATGTAGCCAGCCACGAACTGTGGCGTGAACGTGATCACGAAGCCGACCAGACCGGCGACGGCCGCGATGCGACCGAGACGCTCTGGATACATCCGCCCGGTGATCTTCGGCCACCAGAAGTGCAGGCCGCCGAGGCAGGCGAGGACCATCCCGCCGACCATGATGAAGTGGAAGTGCGCGACCACGAAGTAGGTGTCGTGGACGTGCACGTCGATCGGCAGCACCGACAGCATCACTCCGGTCAGCCCCCCGACCGTGAACAGCACCAGGAAGCCGAGCACGTACAGCATCGGCGTGTCGAGCGCGATCGAGCCGCGCCACAGCGTGGCCGTCCAGTTGAACACCTTGACCGCCGACGGCACCGCGACCAGCAGGCTAAGCAGCGAGAACACCAGGCTCCCCACCACCGACTGCGAGGTCGTGAACATGTGGTGGCCCCAGACCAGGAACCCGAGCAGCGCGATCGCCAGGCTGGAGAAGGCGATGAACGTGTAGCCGAACACCCGCTTCCGCGCGAAGCACGACAGCACCTCGCTGACCACCCCCATGCCCGGCAGGATCATGATGTAGACCGCCGGGTGCGAGTAGAACCAGAACAGGTGCTGGAACAGCACCGGGTCGCCGCCGAGGTCGGGATCGAAGACCCCCACCGAGAACAACCGCTCGAGAACCATCAGCACCAACGTGGTGGCCAGCACCGGGGTGGCGAGCACGTTGATCAGGCTGGTCGCGTAGAGCGACCACGCGAACAGCGGCATCCGAAACCATCCCATCCCCGGAGCCCGCAGGCGGTGGATCGCCACCAGGAAGTTGATCCCGGTGAAGATCGACGCGAAGCCGGCCACGAACACCCCGGCCGCCATCAGCATCACGTAGCTGTTCGAGTAGGTGCTGCTGTAGGGCGTGTAGAAGGTCCAGCCGGTGTCGACGCCGCCGAACAGGATCGAGCCCAGCGACAGCAGTCCACCCGCGACGAAGACGTACCAGCTCGCCAGATTCAACCGCGGGAAGGGCAGGTCGTCCGCGCCGAGCATGAGCGGCAGCAGGAAGTTGCCGAGCACCGCGGGGATCGACGGGATCAGGAAGAACCACACCATCACCACCCCGTGCGCGGTGAACAGTCGGTTGTAGACGTCGGCCGAGACCACGTCGGCCTCCGGCGTGGCGAGTTCGAGGCGGAACAGCGCGGCGGCGATCGAGCCGACCAGGAAGAAGCCGACCAGCGCGACGAGATACAGCACGCCGATCCGCTTGTGGTCGGTGGTCGTCAACCACGACCAGATCGACGGGTCGGCGGCAAGGTAGCTCGGTCTGGGCATCGCTCCGTGCGGCATGGAACCTCCTCAGTCCGCCTCCCCGAAAGTGCGGAGCAGGTGCACGAGCGCCACCATTTCGGGCTCGTCGAGCACTCCGCGGTAGCTCGGCATGCCGACCGGCCACGAGCCCCGGATCTCCGCCGCCGGATCGAGGATCGAGCGGAGCAGGCGCTGCGGCGAAGGGCTGCCGGTCGCTGCGAACCGCCGCCGCAGATGGGGACCCGACGCATCGTCCGCGCCACCGTGGCAGGCCGCGCAACCGTGCTCCTCGAACAGCTCCGCGCCGCGCTCGGCCAACGGCGCGCGCTCGGCGCCAGCGCACCAGCGTTCGTACTCCTCGGGTTCGACGACCCGGACCGTACCGATCATCCCCGCGTGCTGGGTACCGCAGTACTCGGCACAGAGCAGCGGATACTCGCCGACCCGGTCCGCGGCGAACCACAGCGAGGTGAAGCGCCCCGGATACAGGTCCCGCTTGGTCCGCAGCGCCGGCACGTAGAAGCTGTGGATCACGTCCTCGCTGATCATCTGCAGGACCACGTTGCGGCCTCGCGGCACCGTCAGGTGATTCAGCTCCGCGCGCCCCGACGGGTGCTGGATCTCCCACATCCACTGGCGACCGATCACGTAGATCGGCAGCGCGTCGGCGGGCACGCTCGCGGCGCGCGTGAACAGCCCGGCACCGAGCCAGAAGAGCACCAGATTGATCAGCAGCGGGCCCGTCAACCAGAGCAGCTCGAGTCGGCGGCCGCGGGTGATCGTCGGGTCGTGGCGGCCCGCACCACGGCGGTAGCGGATGCAGAACGCCACCAGCGCGACCAGGATGCCGATGCCGAACAACAGCGTGATCCCCAGGCCCAGCAGGGTCAGGTCGTCGACCTCGCGAGCCATCCGGCTGGCGGTGCGCAGGCCACCGTCCTGGAACAGCGCGGTCATCCGGCGACCCTCCGCGCGCGGCGCTCGCGCCACAGGGTCCGTGCGATCAGCAGCAGGAGCAGTCCCGCGGTGAGCACGCCGCCGATCCGCAGCGAGCGGTCGATCGCCAGTCCGTAGCGACCGGCCGCCGGGTCCCAGCGGTAGCAGAGCAGCAGGAGACGGTCGACGACCCCGCCGACCTCGCCGTCGGCGGCCTGGACCAGACCCAGTCGCAGATCGCGCGACGGGTACTCGATGCCGCGGAACGCCCGCGACAGCACGCCATCCGGCGACACGATGCAGATGCCCGAGGCGTGCGCGAACTCGTCGGCCTCCTCCATGTAGCGGTAGCGGAATCCGACCGCGTCGGCGAGTGCGGCGACCGCCGGGGCCGACCCGGTGAGCAGGTGGTAGCCCGCGCCGCCGGCCTTGCCCCCCGACCACTCACGGATCTGGACCCGCCGCCGCCTCGCGTCGGGAGCACGCTCCGTCGGATCGATGCTGATGAAGGCGACCTGGTAGTCGGTCCCCGCCCGCAGCGGCATCTTCTCCGCGGCGCGCACCACCTCGCGCACCACCTCGTTGCACAGCACGGGACAGTGGAAGTAGACCAGCGCAAGGATCATCGGCCGACCGGCCGCGCAGTCGGCGAGCGTGCATGCGGCACCTGCGTCGTCGAGCAGCTCGGTCTCCATCGGCAGTCGCACGCCGATCGGTGGCTGGAAGCCCACCACGTCGCGGACCTCCGGACCGCTGGCCTGCGCGACGAGGCCCGCCGCGGCACAGAGCGACAGCATGACCCCGAGCGACACCCGGCACGAGGATCCGCAGCGCTTCATCGGGTCTCCTCCGGAAAGTGACGCCCCGCCTCGATCAGCATCCGGACGGCCCGCTCCACCGGCACGCGGACCAGGCCGGCCTCGCGATCGACCCAGCGGATCCGATCCGGCAGCTCCGCCTCGACGTCGGGGACGACCGCGGTCCGACCGGGCCTCGACGACCGCACCGACCCCGAGTCCTCCCGGAGATCCGCGGCGGCACCGGAACGCCGACTCTCGACTCCGGCGCCGAGCCACCACGACACCACGGTGGCCACCGCCAGCAGACCCAGCAGAGTCGCGGCCATCCACATCGCCACCGACCGTTGCCGGTCGGCGCCGGAATCCGAGCTGGCGCGGTTCATGCCGTCGCCTCCAGCGTCTCGACGGCCAGCAGCCGGGCCCGAAAGCCACGGCTGAACCATGCGACCCAAAGCCCACCGACCGCGCCCAGCGCAGCAAGATCCCAGCCGCCCAGCAACGGCCCCGCCGGCCGCGCCGTCGGCGTGATCAGCCAGATCTGCTCGCCCAGCTGCATCGCGACGAGCCACGCGGCCAGGGCCACCAAGAGCCGGGTGCGCCGCTTGTATGCCCGGGACAGCAGCAGCACGAAGGGCACCACGAAGTGGCCGAGCACCAGCGCCAGGCCGAAGCCGAGCGTCCACGCATCGCCACGCGCCGCGAACCACGCGGCGTCGGCGGGCAGGTTGGCACTCCACACGATCAGCCACTCGGTGAAGGCGAGGTAGCTCCAACCGAGCACCAGCGCCAGCAACAGGTTGCCCTGGTCGATCCGTCCGGCCTCGTCGTCGGGATCGCGGGAACTCCGGCCGCACTGCACTGCGACCACCGCCACGGCAAGGCTCGCCAGCATCTGCCCGGTGAAGGCCTTCGCGCCGATCGACATGCTCAGGAACTCGGGGTCGAGCGCCATGACCCAGTCGATCGCGGTGACGGTCACCGCGAACAGATGCACGATCAGGATCACGCCCGCCGCGCCCTGACCGAGAGGTCGACCGCGCCTCGAGGCCCGCCACGCCACCGCGCACCAACCGCCGAGCAGCACCAGCGACCGCAGCCCCCAAGCCGATGGCTGGTAGAGCGCACGTCGATGCGCCGCCTCCCCGGCCAGTTCGTCGGCGTGCAGCAACGTCCCCGCGAACGGCCACAACAACACGAACACCGGCAACATCCACGGCAGGGTGGCGGCCGCCGCGCCCAGGGCGGGCCGGAGAGCCGCCCCCCACCGCCCCCCGGTGAGGGCGTGCACGCAGAGCCACGCCAGCGCGCCGAGTGGTAGCCCCACCCAGAAGGTGAACGACAGGAGCCAGGCGGTGCCGAGCTCACGCGGGGCCCAGACGACACCGAGGACACAGAGCAGCGTGCCTACCGCAGCACACGACCAGCCGACCCGCTCGACGCGTTCCAACACCCGGGAGTTGGCCGCTCCGGTGGCGGTCATCGATCACGACCTCCCGCTGCCCCGGAGTCCAACTGCCGCCGCTCGGCGTCCGCCAGTCGATCGACCGGCACCGACCACGCGCGCTGCAGCGCCCGGATCCAAGCCACCGCAGCCCAGCGCTCGCGCGGATCGAGCAGTTCGGAGAACCCGACCATGCTGCCACGACCGTCCGCGACGACCTCGTGCAACGCCGCGTCGGACGCCTCGCGCAGCGCCGCGAGGTGATAGGAGCGTGGCCGAGGGAACCCACGCCGCACGACCTCGCCATCGCCGACACCGGTGACGCCGTGGCACGGCGCGCAGTGCACGTCGTGCACCGTCCGCCCGAGTGCGAACAGCGCCGCATCCGCGGTGAATGGCGGCCGAGGCACCGAGTCGGAGCCCACTGCCACGGCTCCGGACGGCGGCAGATCCGGGAGGGCGACGATCCACCGCCCGCGCCGCGGCTCGTAGGCCTCGAGCTTGCGCTGATCCACCATCGGATCGGCGCAGCCGCCGAGGATCCCGGCCGCCAGCAGCCAGCCACCCAGCCAACCGCGCATCCGGACGCAGGACTTCACCCGGGCACCTCCCGCACCTGCAGGGCGCGCAGCGGCACCAGACCTTGGTGCGCCCATCCGACACCCGGGGCTCCGCGGGCCGGCACGCAGAGGAAGTAACGGTCCTGCGACGCCCGCTCGAATCCGTCGACCGCGAACAGCGGATGGTGCGGACGCGGGAGTCCGGTGCGCACCATCAGCCCGACCAGCGTCGCCAGCGCCGCACCCAGCACGGTGAGCTCGAAGGCGATCGGCACGAATGCCGACCAGCTCGCCAACGCCTTGCCGCCGACGTGGATCGGGTAGTCGACGACCCCCGTCCAGTACTGCATCCCGAGCGCACCGATGAGCCCGAGCACCCCACCTGCCAGCGTCCAACGCGCGACCCGCGACGGCGACAGACCGAGCGCCTCGCCGAGCCCCTCGACCGGCGTCGGCGTGAACGCATCGACCTCGGCGACGCCGGCCGCACGCAGGGTCTTGGCCGCAGCGACGATCTCGTCGCGACCGGCGAACTCCAGCAGCAGGCGGCCCGCCCCCCGGCCACGCAGCTCCTCGACCGATCGCGCCACCGGTCGCGGCGGCTCCGAATCGTCGGGCGGACGGTCCGCGACCTGCTCCTTGACCTCGTGGATCGACACCGGGGGCAGGAGCCGCACGAACAGCAGCATCGCCAGGAAGAACAGTCCCAGTGATCCGGCGAGGGTCGCCCAGTCCCAGAAGGTCGCCTGGAACGCACCGGATGCGGACGCCAGATGGCCGTGCTCCAGCGACTGCACGACGATCATGAAGCGCTCGATCCACATCCCGACCAGCACCGCGCAGCCGATTCCGAACAGCGCGAGCGGGCTGCGCCGACACCGCGGCCACCACAGCAGCTGCGGCAGCAGCACATTGCACGTCACCTGCGCGTAGAAGGCCGGCGCGCGCCCACCGTGCAGCCGGTCGCCGAGCACCGCGAGTTCGACCTCCTCGCCGCCGTACCAGCCGAACAGGAACTCGCACGCGTAGCCGTAGCCGACGATCCAGGCGGTCACCAGGGTGAGCCGGGCCAGCGCGTCGAAGTGGCGCGCCGTGACGAACCGGTCCAGCCCCATGAAGCGACGCATCGGTACGCCGAGCACGAACACCATCGCCAGACCCGACAGAATCGCGCCGGCGACGAAGAACGGCGGCTGCAGCGTCGAGTGCCAACCCGGCTGGACACCGATCGCGAAGTCGGTCGCGACGATCGAGTGCACGGAGACGACCAGCGGCGTCGCCAGTCCGGCCAGCAGCCAATAGGCGGTGCGGTACTCGCGCCAGTGCCGCGCCGAGCCCCGCCAACCCAGCGCCAGGATCCCGAACAGCTTCTGCCGCACGCCGCGCGCCCGGTCGCGCAGCGTGGCGAGGTCGGGCAGCAGGCCGAGGTAGAAGAACACCACCGAGACCGTCGCGTAGGTCAGGATCGCGAACACGTCCCACACCAGCGAACTCCGCCACTGCGGCCACACCCCCATGGTGTTCGGATAGGGCAGCAGCCAGTAGAAGCGGTCGGGGCGCCCGAGGTGGAGGATCGGGAACAGCCCGGCGCAGGCGATCGCGAACAGCGTCATCGCCTCGGCGAAGCGGTTGATCTCGCGGCGCCAACCCTGGCGGAGCAGCAGCAGGATCGCGGAGATCAACGTGCCGGCGTGGCCGATGCCGATCCACCACACGAAGTTGGCGATCGCGAAGCCCCAACCCACCGGCATCCGGATGCCCCAGATGCCCACCCCCACCAGGAACAGCCAGGTGATCGCGGCGGTCAGCAGCAGCACCAGCGACGCCGACGCGCCGACCGCGAGCCACCACGGCAGCCGCGCCACCGACGCGCCGAAGGTCGTCTCGACGCCCGCGTCGATCGAAGGGACGTCCCGGGTCACGGCGGCAGCTCCGGGTTGCGGTTCACGAACACCATCGCGTAGCTGGTCCGCGGCCGGGTGTTCAGGTGCGCCAGCAGCGCGTGCTCGCCGGGCCGCCGCCGCGCCACCGAGACCCTCGAGTCGCGATCGGCGATGTCGCCGAACACGATCGCCTCGGTCGGACAGACGCTCTGGCAGGCGGTGACCACGTCGCCGTCGCGCCGCTCCCGCCCCTCGATCTTGGCCTCGATCCGCGCTCGGTTGATCCGCTGCACGCAGTAGGTGCACTTCTCCATCACCCCGCGCGAACGCACGGTGACCTGCGGATTGCGCTGCGGGAAGCGCGCCTCCGACTCGTGCTCCGCGTAGGCGAAGAAGTTGAAGCGCCGCACCTTGTAGGGACAGTTGTTGGCGCAGTAGCGGGTGCCGACGCAGCGGTTGTAGACCATCTCGTTCAGCCCTTCGCTGCCGTGCACGGTCGCACCCACCGGGCACACGTACTCGCACGGCGCCGACTCACAGTGCACGCAGGCGAGCGGCTGGAAGCGGAACTCGGGGTCGTCGCGGTGCCCGCGGGTGTGGACGTCGAGCCGCAGCCAGTGCATCTCCCGGCCGACGGTGACCTCCTCCGGTCCGACGGTCGGCACGTTGTTCTCCGCCTGGCAGGCGACCACGCAGGCCGAGCAGCCGACGCAGGAGTTCAGGTCGATCGACATGCCCCACTGCACCGGCGCACCCCAGGCGCCCTCGTCGGGATCGGGGCGCACGTCGGCCAGCGAGCGCGCGGGCGTGCCCGGGACCTCCGCCCCCAACAGCTCGGCAGGATGCTGCGCGAGCGCCTCGTAGGAGGCCACCGGCGCGGCGTGGCTTTGGGTGCTGGCGTCGTGAGGTTGGATCAGCGCGAGCGACCGACGACCACCGGTCGGCACCAACTCGACCGCCACCGGCGCGGCCTCGGCGGCGCGGGCGGCCTGCAGACGATGGAAATCGACACCCCGGCGCCGCGGGTCGGTGCGCGGTGAATCGCCACCGTGGCCCAGGCGCAGCACCACGAGCCCCTCGGCCTGGCCGGGAACGGCGAGCACCGGCGCCCGCACCGCCTCCGCTCCCACCCGGACGTCCACCTCGTCGCCGTCGCGCAGCCCGAGTCGATCGCGGTCGGCCTCGTGCACCAGCACCGCGTCACCCCAGGTCAGGCGCGCGAAGGGGTCGGGCAGCTCCTGCAGCCACGGGTTGCCGGCAAGCCGGCCGTCCCACGCGGTGGGGTCGGGTCGGAACGTGGCTTCGAGCGCCGGGCCGGGATCGGTGTGGAGGGACTCGCGGACGGCGCGGAGTCGATCGTCGAGCCCCGTGAAGTCATCCTCCGACAGCTCGAACGGCACGGACTCGCTGCCCTCGACCTGTCCGCGTCGCAGGCACTCCTCCCACCAGCCGGACCGCTCGGCGACCGACCGTTCCGACCAGGTCGCCCGCACGGCGTCGCGCGGCGCCGTCTCCGCGTCACCCGCCGGCTCCTCGTCACCCGCCGGCTCCTCGTCACCCAGCAGCGCGAGGCACAGCTGCAACGCGGAGACGCCCCCGAACAGCGGCGCGATCACCGGCTGCTGGATCGTCGTAGTGCCGTCCGCGCCCCGCGCATCCCCCCAGGCCTCGAGTTCGTGGGTCTGCGGCAGGTGCCACCGGCAGGCGCGGGCGGTCTCGTCGTAGTGGCTGCCGAGGTGCACCGAGAACGGCACCGCACCGAACGCCTCGGCCCACCGATCCCGCTCGATCCCGGAACCGCCGGGCGCGGTGAGCAGGGGGTTCTCGCCGAGCACGACCAACGCCTCCACGCCCGACTCCGCGTCCAGGGCCTGGAACAGCGAGCGGAGCGAGTCGACCCGACTGCCCGGGTCGACGACCACCGGCTCGATCGAGCGGAGCACGCGACCGAAGCCGCCGAGACCGTGGACGATCGCCAGGCCGAGCGCGTGGCAGTCGGCGGGCAGCGCATCACCGACCAACACCAGCGATCGATCGGCACCGCGGCGCAGGTCATCGACCACCGCGACCGCGAAGCCGCGGAGCCGCGCCGGCAGGGCCTCGATCGGCACCGGGGAGTCGACGACCTCGAGTTCCCCGGCCACCGCCCACAGGAGCCGCCGCGCTTCCGAGGGCCGTAGCGCGATGCGGTGGTCGGCCCGGGCGCCGAAGGTGGTCGGGAAGGACTCGGCCGCGTACGAGCGCAGCGGCGTCGTCCGCTCGCCCCCGAGTCCGAGGGTCCGCCGCGCCCGGGACCAGCCGCGGGCATTCGGCAGGCGGGCCGGATCCGCGTCGAGCGGATCGGCATCCACCGACAACACCACGTCGGCGGCTCCGAGATCGGGCACGCACTCGAACACCTCGCCGGTCGCGAGTTCGGCACCGCGACGCCGGACGTCGCCGTCGAAGCGGTCCGAGCTGTGCCAACGCAGCTCCGGGTAACGCTCCTCGAGGCGCCGCTTCAACCGCGCCAGGGTCGGCGAGGTCGAGTTCGGTGCCAGGACGCGGATCGAACCCGGCGTGCGTACACGGTCCGGCCGCTCGACCAACTCGGTCCAGGCAGCCCGGAAGTCCTGCCACGACGCGAGCCCATCGGGCCCACGAACTGCGCGCGACCGGCCGGGGTCGTAGAGCTGCAGGATCTCTGCCTGGGTCCGGGCATCGACCGCTCCGCGACCGAGCGGATGCAGCGGATTGCCGTCGATGCGCCGCGGCAGTCCGTCGATGGTCTCGACCAGCACGCCGGTCGCGTAGCCCGACAGCGTCAGCGCGGTGGCGAATCGGGCGCCGTCGCGAGGCTCCCGATCCAGAGCGGGATCGAGCGCGACGACCTCCTCGAGAACTCTGCTGCCCCGACAGCCGCCGGCCGCCGCCAAGGTCAGACAGGCCGACATCCTGGCGAGGAACTCGCGACGGTCGGACCCGCCGCCTTCGCGACCGAGCGAGTCGTTCCTACGGTCGTCGCTCATCGATGGCAGACCCCGCAGTCGGTCAGGCCGTCACGTCGGATCCCGTAGCGCTGCAGCAGCTCCGGGCCGCGCTCCGCTTGGTCGGCCGGTGGCGCCCAGTCCATCACGAAGATCTCATCGGCCGCACGAAGGTGCGGTGCAGGGTCCCTATGGCACTCGATACACCATCGCATCTGCAGGGCCTGCACCTGGCGGGTCAGCAACATCCGGTCGACGCGGCCGTGGCAGGTCGAACACCCGACGCCGTTGCGCACGTGCACCGCGTGGTGGAAGTAGACGTAGTCGGGCAGGTCGTAGACCCTCGACCAACGCAGCGGGACACGGGTGCGGCCGCTCGCCCGGACCGGCGCGAGCATCGCGGCGTCCTGCCAGATCTCGCCATGGCAGATCAGGCATACGTCCGCAGCCGGGATGCCGGCGTTCGCATCCTCGAGCACCCGACGGTGGCATAGACGACAATCGAGTCCGACCTCCGAGACGTGGTGCTCGTGACTGAAGGGTACCGGCTGCGCCGGAGTCAGATCGCGCCCGGAGTACCAATCGCTCCGGACCCCCTCCTGCCATAGCCACAACGCGCCGCCGAGCGCGACGAACAGGGTCGGAACACTCGCCCGCGCGACCGAGTTCCAGACGGGACCGAACAACTGCGGCATGGCGAGTCGAGCGCTGGCGCAACGTGCATGCCGGAGCAGATCGCCCCAGGACCCGCGGCGACAGCGGCGCACGATCGCTCCCGGCCGCGGGCCGACCACCTCGATTGTAGAAAGCGCAGCCGCAGTGCCCGCGGTGGTCCGGAGCCCCGATGCCTTGGTTCACGCCGACCGCGTCGCGACGCGTGGACGCGGAACTGCAGCGGAACACGCATTGCATTCCAGCTCCTGCCAGCGTGCCGACCCGCACGTCGTCCCTGATCTACGACTTCCGTGAATCTGCGCGCCCCGCGCTGATTCTCGGGAGGAGTCGATCCAAACAACACCATCAGCGCGACCGACTGCTTCGGGGCATGGCGAGCGCCGCGAGCCATGCCCCTTCGGTCGAGGCAGGAGGCCGCGCTGAGGGACTGCGACCGCCGATGACCAACGAATCGATTCCTTCCGCGACCCGCCGACGCCGCGTCGTGGTCGTCACCGGTGCCTCGGCGGGTGTGGGCCGTGCCACCGCCCGGGCCTTCGCCCGCGAGGGTGCCGCCGTGGCCCTGCTGGCCCGCGGCGTCGACGGGCTGCGCGCCGCCGCGCGGGAGGTCGAGGAACTCGGCGGAATGGCGCTCGAGCTGCCCACCGACGTGGCCGACGCCGCGGCGGTCGAGTCCGCAGCGGCGCGCGCCGAGGAGGTGCTCGGCCCGATCGACGTCTGGGTGAACAACGCGATGACCACCGTGTTCGCGCCGTTCCACACCATGAATGCCGACGAGTACCGGCGCGCCACCGAGGTCACCTACCTGGGAACCGTCTACGGCACGATGGCCGCGCTCGCGCGGATGCGCACGCGCGACGCCGGCGTGATCGTCCAGGTCGGCTCGGCGCTGGCCTACCGGGCGATTCCTCTGCAGGCACCCTACTGCGGCGCCAAGCACGCGATCCGCGGCTTCACCGACTCGCTGCGCAGCGAACTCCTGCACGAAGACAGCGGCATCCGACTGACGATGGTCCAACTGCCGGCGATGAACACGCCGCAGTTCGACTGGTGCCGCACCCGCCTGCCCGAGCATCCGCAACCGGTGCCGCCGATCTTCCAGCCCGAACTCGCCGCCGAGGCGATCGTCTGGGCGACGCACCACCACCGCCGCGAGATCCACCTCGCCCGCTCGTCGGTGGCGACCATCTGGCTCAACAAGCTGTTCCCGGGTCTCGGCGACCGCTACCTCGCGAAGCAGGGCTTCGAGGGCCAGCAGAGCGCCGAGCTGCCGTTCGACCCCGACCGCCCGTCCAACCTGTACGACCCGGTGCCGGGTGACGCCGGAGCCCACGGATCGTTCGACGACCGCGCCACCGGGCGGAGCTGGCAGTGGTGGCTGACCCGCCATCGTGCGGTCCTCGGCCTGGCGACCGCGGCGCTCGCCATCGTGCTGGTCGTCTGGACCTGGAGCTGATTCCCACCCCCGCCCTCCACCGGAGTCCCACCCCATGCCGTCCCGCATCGAGGACTACGCCCTGATCGGCGACTGCCGCACCGCCGCGCTGATCGGGCTCGACGGATCCATCGACTGGCTGTGCGTTCCCGAGTTCGACTCGCCGGCGTGCTTCGCCGCGCTGCTCGGCGACGAAGAGCACGGTCACTGGCGGATCGGACCACGCGACCGGTCCCACCGGGTACGGCGTAGCTACCGCAAGGACTCGATGGTGCTGGAGACGGAGTTCGAGACCTCTTCCGGCAAGGCCCGGTTGACCGACTTCATGCCGCTCGACACCGCCCACCCGCAGATCATCCGCATCGTCGAAGGGCTGGAGGGCAGCGTCGACATGGAGATGGAGCTGAGCCTGCGCTTCGACTATGGCTCGGTGATCCCGTGGGTGCGGCGCCACGACCATCGGATCCGCGCCACCGCGGGACCGGACACCGTATTCGTGGATGCCGACGTGGAGATGTGTGGCGAGGACATGCGCACGCTGTCGCGGTTCGCGGTGTCGCCGCGGTACAGCCACCGGTTCCGGTTGGCGTGGGTACCGACCCACGATTCCCGACCCGAGGACCTCGACATCGACGCCGAGCTCGAGCGGACGGATCGGTGGTGGCGCGGCTGGGCCGAGCGCTGCTCGTACCGGGGCCGACACCGCGACATGGTGACGCGCTCCCTGCTGACCCTGAAGGCGATGATCCTGCAACGCACCGGCGGCGTCGCGGCAGCGGTAACGACCTCGCTGCCGGAGGAACTCGGCGGGACGCGCAACTGGGACTACCGCTACTGCTGGTTGCGCGACGCCACCTTCACGATGAACGGCCTGGTGCTCGCCGGCTACCACGACGAGGCCGACGCCTGGCGTGCCTGGCTGGTCCGCGCGGTCGCCGGCACGCCGCAGCAGTCGCAGATCATGTACGGGCTGGACGGCACGCGTCGGCTCGACGAGGTCGATCTCGACTGGCTGCCCGGATACGCCGGTTCGCGCCCGGTGCGGATCGGCAATGCCGCGTCGAACCAGTTCCAGATCGACGTGTTCGGCGAGGTCCTGGATGCGCTGCACGCCGCCGCCCGCGCCGGCCTTCCACCGGACGAGGACAGCTGGCGGGTGCAGAACGCGATGGTCCGCCACCTCGAGACGGTGTGGACCCGGCCGGACGAGGGCATCTGGGAGGTCCGCGGCGGACCCCGCCAGTTCACCCATTCCAAGGTGATGGCGTGGGTGGCGTTCGACCGGGCGGTCCGCTGCGTCGAACACTTCGGCCTCGACGGCGACGCCGACCGTTGGCGCGGCGTGCGCGACCGGATCCGCACCGAGATCCTCGACTACGGCTTCGACGCCGAATCCAACTCGTTCGTGCAGTGCTACGGCGAGAAGCCGGTCGACGCCAGCCTGCTGATGCTGCCCCTGGTCGGTTTCCTACCCGCCGACGACCCACGGATGGTCGGCACCGTCACTCGGATCCAACGCGAACTCACCCACGACGGCCTGGTGCGACGCTATCTGCCGGACGCGGACCTCGACGCACAGGAGGGCAAGGAGGGGACCTTCGTCCTGTGCTCGTTCTGGATGGTCCTCAACCTGGCGATGCAGGGCCGCCGGCAGGAAGCGGAAGAGCTGTTCGACCGCCTGCTCGGCCTGTGCAACGACGTCGGGCTGATGGCCGAGCAGTACTCCCCCGAGGAAGGCTGCATGCTCGGCAACTTCCCGCAGGCCTTCTCGCACACCGCGCTGGTCAATGCGGCGCTCCACCTCGACCGGGGTTCGACGGGCCGCGAGCAGCGGGACTGACCTCGGTCCCGTCCTCCACGCAGAACCACCGCGCGACCGGAACGACGGCCGACGGGTCGGATGGCAGGTCGACGACCACGCCGGGGAGTTCTCGCTCCGGCGAGGTCCGTGCAGGATGCTCGTTGCGACCCAACGACTCCGGAGAACCCCCGACAGTGCGAAACCGACTCCCCGTCCTCGTCCCGGCGGCCCGCCTCGTGGCCGCGCTCCTGCTCGCCACCGCGCTGGCGACCGCGCAGGTCGAACTCGCCGCCCCCTTCCAGGACGGCATGGTCCTGCAGCGCGACCGGGTGGTGAACGTCTTCGGCACCGCGCCGGCCGGCGTCGACGTGGTGGTCGAAGCCGGCTCGTCGCGGGCCAGGACCAGGTCCGATGCCGAGGGTCGCTTCCTGGCGCAGCTCCCCGCCCAGGCGGCAGGCGGCCCGCACCGGCTCGTCGCGCGTCACGGCGACGCGGTCGACACCTGCGACGACGTGTGGTTCGGCGAGGTGTGGCTCGCCTCGGGCCAGTCGAACATGGAGTGGCAGGCCAATCGCTTCGACGACCTGAGGGACGCCGTCGCCGAGGCGGCGGACCCCGAGCTGCGCCTGCTGCTCGTCGAGCGCAACACCGCGACCGAGCCGCTGTCGACCTTCGAGGGCACATGGCGTCCCGCCGACCCGGAAGTGGTCGCCGGCTTCTCCGCGGTCGCCTGGTCGTTCGGCCGCGAGCTGCGCGCGCGGCTCGGCGTGCCGGTCGGCATCGTCGCGTCGTCGTGGGGCGGCACCCGCGCCGAGGCCTGGACGCGCCCCGCAGCACTGTCCCACGACCCGGTGCTCACACCGATCCTGGAGCGCTGGACGGAGATCGACGCGGCCTGGCCCGAGGCATCGAAGCGGCACGAAGCCGCGCTCGCCGACTGGGAGAAGGCGTCGGCCGAAGCGAAGGAGAAGGGTGAGCGAGCACCGCGACGTCCCGCGGCGCCGCTCGGCCCGCTCGACCGCCACCACCCGGGCGCGCTCTACCACGGGATGATTGCGCCGCTGGTGCCGATGACCTTCCGTGGAGTGCTCTGGTACCAGGGCGAGTCCAATGCCGACCGCGCCTGGCAGTACGGCCCGCTGTTCCAGACCATGATCCGCGACTGGCGCGACGACTTCGGCCAGGGCGACCTCCCGTTCCTGTTCGTGCAGCTCGCCAACTTCGAGAGCGGCAAGCTCGACGGCACCACCTGGGGCGATCTGCGCGACGCGCAGCTCCAGACCCTGCGCACGGTGCCGAACACCGGCATGGCCTGCACGATCGACCTGGGCCTGTCGAAGAACATCCACCCGCCGAACAAGGCGCAGGTGGCCCATCGACTGCTGCGCTGGGCGCGAACCCTGTGCTACGGCGAGGACGTGGTGCCGTCGGGCCCGCTCTACTCGCACTGCCGGATCGAGGGCAACGAGGTCCGGCTGTTCTTCGACCATGTGGGCACCGGTCTCGCGGGGCCGACGAAGGGCGGCTACACGGGCTTCCGCATCGCCGGTCGCGACCGCGTCTGGCACGACGCCGACGTCCGCCTCGACGGCGAGACGCTGCTGGCGCAGAGCGGCGCGGTCCCCCATCCGGTCGCGGTGCGCTATGCGTGGGCCGACGACCCGGCGATCTCGCTGCGCAACGGCGAAGGGTTGCCCGCATCGCCGTTCCGGACGGATGCGTGGCCTGTGGTGACGCAGGGGGCGTTCCGGCCGTGACGTATTGGGACGTGTCCTCCGGTCGAGCCCTCGCAGTGGCGGTGGCGCTGACCGTCACCGCCTGCCGCAGCACGTCGCCCGACCCGGAGCCGACCGCGCAACTCGATCGCGAGCGCCTGCTCGAGCACACCCTGCAGGAAGCCGCCGACCTGCTGGCTCCGGGCGCGGAGTTCCGGGCGATCTGGAACCTGCTCGACGACGACGGCGAGATCAGCGGGATCGGCATCGACTCCAACATGATTCCAGTGCAGGCCAGCCTCGGCGACGACCTCGATCGGGAGATCGCCCGGCGCGCGAAGGCCCGGGCGATCGTCTCCGCGGGCTACGGCCCGCCGGCCGCCTTCATCTACGGTGAGCCGATCCTGGTAGTCCTCTACGAGCACCGCGACGGAGACTCCGAGGAGCTGCGCTACCCGATCCTCAGTGACGGGAACACGGTGCGGTTCGGCCCTCCCGAGGTCCGCCCGCGACGCTCCACCGTCTTCGCCGCCCTCGACGACGAGTAGGCGGACCGCTGCCGGGCGAAAGTCCCTGCCATCCCGGGAAACAACCGCCCTGGCTCCAGGTTCGCAGGTAAAGTGAACGCGTTCACTCAACGCGTTCACTTCCGTCCCCGACCCGCGGAGCGCCATGGCCCGAAGACGCACCTCTCCGTCCCACACCACCAAGGGCGAAGCCACCCGGCAGCGGCTGTTCGAGATCGCCGCGACGCGCTTCCGGGAGGAGGGTTACGAGCAGGCCTCGCTGCGCAAGATCGCCGCCGAGGCCGGCGTGACCCCGGCACTCCTCTACCGCTACTTCGACAGCAAGGAGGCGATCGCCGAGGAGCTCTACGACAGCCTCCTCGACCGCTGGGCCGAGCGTGCGCGGGACCTTCTCGACGGCACCTGGATCGAACGGACGATCTGGCTGACCGAGCAGACGATCGAGATCCTCACCCCCTACCACTCGATGCTGGCGACGATCGTCGGCTCGATGGTCAGCGGCGACCCGGCGACCAGCCCGCTGCGCAAGCCGGAGGTCCTGGCGGTCGCCCAGCCGATCTTCCTCGAAGCCGTGCGCGGCGCGACCGACGCCCCGCGCACCGCCCGCCGCGGCGCCTTCGCCGAGATGGCCTACCTCGGCCACCTCGGGCTCCTGCTGTTCTGGGTGCTCGATCGCTCGCCCGGCCAGAAGGCCAGCGCCGAGCTGATCCAGGAAGCCGCCGGCCTCGCGCCGTTCCTGAAGATGGGCCTGAAGACCCCGGTGGTCAGCGGGCGGATCCTCGGCGTGATGGCCAGCATCTCCGCGACGCTGCGGGGGGAGTGGGACGGATGAGCCACCATCGCCTGTTCAGCCTGGAGCGCCGACCACCGGTGCCCGCGTGGATCGGCCGGGTCCGCTTCGCGGCGGGCAAGTCGGCGTGGCTGTGGCTCAACCTCGGCGCCGGGGCACTCGGAGCCACGCAGGTCGCGTGGTCACCGGGCCTGGTCGTCGCCTGCGCGCTGCTCACGTATGCGACCCTCTGCCTCGGCCACTCGGTGTGCCTGCACCGCGCGCTGATCCACCGGGCGCTGGTCCTCCACCCGCTGGCGCGCCGCGCGCTGCTGGGTCTGTTCGCCCTCACCGGCCTCGGCGGGCCGTTGAGCTGGATCCGCCTGCACGCGGTCCGCGACCACTGGCAGAGCCGCAGCCCCTGCCCGCCGTACTTCGCCTACCGGCATGCGCTGCTGCGCGACTTCTGGTGGAACCTGCACTGCTCCTTCGAGCCGGTGGAGTGGTCGCGTTACGCACTCGATCAGGCCCTGCTGCGGGACCCGCTGCTGCGCTGGCTGCAGCGCTTCTGGTGGACGATCCCGCTCGGCTTCACCGCGCTGCTGGTGCCCCTGGTCGGTTGGCCCGCGGCACTGGTTCTCGGCCCCGGCCGCGTCGCCGGCGGAATCCTCGGCCACTGGTTCATCGGCTACCGGACCCACCGCCACGGACCGCAGCCGTTCGAGATCCCCGGCGCCACCGAGCACGGCAGCAACTCGACCGTGCTCGGCTGGATCTCCTTCGGCGAGGGCTTCCACAACAACCACCACGCCTTCCCCGGCTCGGCGCGCATCGGCATGGAGCGGTGGCAGTTCGACCTGGGGTGGTGGTCGATCCGGTGGATGGAGCGGCTCGGCATCGCCACCGAGGTGCGCAGCTGGTGCCGCGGCAGTGCGACGTCGCGGGCACGTCGCGCAGACACCCCGAGTGCCGCCTCGCGACCCGCCTTCCCGGCGGGCCGCAGGGTGCGCGCGTTGCCGCGCGCGACTCCTCACTGACCGATCGTCGCGGTCATCGCGCGGGACGTGCCGATCGCGACACTCGCCGCGAGGGTCGCGTCGATGTCGACGAGCTGCGTCTCCAGCGCGATCCCCGACAGCGAGCTGTCGCAGGGGATCGGCAGGCCGAACAGCGCATTGCCGCCCGGATCGGAGCCGGCGACCAGGCCGAGGATGTTGTTCACGTAGATCAACGCCCCGGTCGGAGCACCAGGCACCTGGGTGCCGGCGATCGGCAGGCCGACCAGGCAGAACGCGCCGGCGCTGCTCGGGACGAGCCCGCTGCCGGTGATCCCGAACGCCGCGTTGCCGAAACTCGGCAGGCCGTTGGCGCCGATGGTGGGCGTGCCGGAGTTGGTGGCCGAGGCCGTGCCCCGGAAGCTCACCGAAGCGCCCGCGCATTCGCCGACCGTCAGGGCGTCGAGGGTCAGCCCGTTCTGCACCGAGTTGACGGTCAGGCACTCGCGGTAGGTCAGATAGACACCGTTCGAGCACTGGGTGACGCCCGAGGCGGTGAACCGCATGCCGTCGTCGCAGCCGAAAGTGCCACCGAGGTTGGCAACCACGTCGCCGCCGAGCACGCACAGCCGCAGGCGCTGCCAGCCGTCGTTCATGCCCGCGACGATCGAGACCGGGCCTGCGAGCACGGTGAAGTCACCACCGCCGTTGTTGAAGTCGACCAGGTAGAGCTCGGAGACAGCCTGGGTCCGGATACCCATCCAGGCGATGCCGGTGTGGCCCGACTGGTTGTCGCAGTTGATGGCGTCCACGTAGCCACCGACGTTCGGCAGCTCACCGAAGGAATCGCTGTGACCACGCAGGCCGATCACGAAGGCCTCGCCGTCGTCGGCATCGAAGCCCACTGCGTCCACCGCCGCGAGGTGGATCCAGGTCTCGAGGATCCAGTTCTCGCGCGAGCCCGCCATCAGCCAGTTGGCATTGCCGCCGCCGGTGGGATCGATCCACGACGAGCAGTTGCCGCCCTGCGGCGAGGGCTGGATGCCGAGGGTCGCGGGGTCGGCCGTGGTGCCGGGGACGAACGAGTAGAGAAAGTCGGTGTCGACCGTGCTGCCGACCGGGCCATCGAAGCGGTTGACGTACGGCACCCGCGTGGTGTTCACGTTGTCGTTGGAGGTGCCCGGCGACCAGAATTGCGGCCGGAAGTCGCAGCCGTTGTCGTCGGTGTCGACGCCGTCGCGCACGCGACTGATCGAGTTGGTGCCGTTGCTGTTCTGGTGACCCTGGATGTCACCGAACAGGCCGTCGCCTTCGAGCCAGCTCGGCGCCGCGGCGGACCAGAGTGCGTACTCCCACACCACGCCGTCGACGATCTGCAGGTTGGCGTCCTGCAGGTAGACGCCGTCGGGACCGTTCTCCAACGCCAGACCACCGATGTCGAGGTCGACGTTCGGCACCGCAGGCTGGCCGACCACGTAGTAGTCGCCCGCGAGCAGCATGGTGCCGGCCGGGATCGTCACCGAACCATTGGCCGTACCACCGGCCGAGCCTTCCTCGCCGACCAGGGTCCAGCCGCCGATGTCGACCGTCGCGCCGGTGGGGTTGTAGAGCTCGACGAACTCGACGTCGTCGGCCCCGCTGTCGTCGTAGTTGAACTCGTTGATGACGACGCCGGGACCCTGCGGCATGAGCGCCGCCGTGAAGAGGATTGCTGGGAGCATGGTCTGCTGCAGATCGAGAGGTGATGTGCCGTCCTGCATCGATGCGATGCCGCGGCAAGGGAGTCGCGCCGGACTCTAGGTAGGCCGGCGACGACCAACAAGCAGGCTCCTCGCGCGCCGCATCCAAGCGTTCCGCCTCGACGTATGCGCGCTGTCCCTGTCGAGCCGGATGCCAACGCGCACCCGGCCAACCTGCCGGAACTCCGGGTGTGATACCGTCCCCCCCGCGACCGCTCCGCTGTGGCCTCTCGCCTCGACCTCGTCTCGCCTACCGATGAAGACCCTCATCCCGCTGTCCCTCGTCCCGGTGACCCTGCTCACGGCCGGCCTCTCCGCCCAGCACTCGCTGCTGATCTCGCCCGACGAGTCGTTCGTGCTCCGCGGCTTCACCGCCACCAGCGCGATGGCGTTCGTCGACGACCAGGAGTCGATCCTGGTCACGCCCGATGCCAACACTTCGTACGACGCCCGACCGTTCGGCACCTACTCGACGATCAACGTGATGCACGGTGACGGCGACAACGACGGCAACCTGAACGCGATCGACCCGTACGGCGACCTCAACTGTCTGTTCGTCCGCCACCGCCCGCCGCACGCCGAGACCGGGCCGGTCGATCCCGGCACGGTGTTCATGTCGGTGACCTCCGACGGCCGAGCCGCGGTCGCCACGACCGCCGGCATCCAGACGATTCAGGACGGCGACCTGTTCCGCTGCCGCAATGGCCGCCTCGAGGTGTTCGTCCACGAAGCGGACCTGACGATCGCCATGGGTGGGTCGGGCACCGACATCGACCTCGATGGCATGGCGCAGGACGCCGCCGGCAACCTGTGGCTGTCGTTGTGGAACCTGACCACGCAGGTCGGCAGCAATACCTACCTCGACGGCGACGTGGTCTACATCCCGGCCACCGCGATCACCTACGACGCCAACGGCATGGTCACGGCGATCCAGGCCAACGCCGCGCAGATCTGGGCGACCGAGGCCGACATGGACCAGCTCGTGGTCAACTCCGGCACGCTCGATCAGGCCGGGGCCCCCTGCACCCGCGCCGGCGACGTGGCCGGTCTCAGCATCGACCCCAACGGCGGCACCTGGGCCAGCCCGCAGCTCGGCACCGTCGGCCCGAACCTGGTGTTCGGCTCCAACATCGCGGGCAACTTCGACAACCTCTGGTCGACCGCGAACGGCGGCTCGGCGGCGGTGATCAACGGCGTGACGATGGGCTACCTCAACGGTCCCGCCGACGGCACCAAGATCGGCATCGGCCTGCTCGCCAGCGGCCAGGACGGCATCAATGCGATGACGATCGTGCCGGCGCAGACCAGCTGGATCTCCATGGACTCGCCGCGCTCGGGCACCTCGACCCAGGGCGTATTCACCATCGAGATCGGCCGCTGCCAGCCCAATGCGCCGCTCGGCATCCTGATGTCGCTGTGGCCACGGGACGGCGCCGGCGGCTGGGTCGACTCGACGCCGCTGAACCCGGCCTTCGGCCTCTTCCAGGGCAACCCGGGCATCGAGGTCTCCAATCCGTTCCTGACCGTCGCCCTGGCCGCCGACGCCGCCGGCTACCTGACGCTGAACCTCAACGATCCGGGCGGCCTGCCGCCGGGCCTCGAGGTGCTGATCCAGGGCGTGAGCATCCCCTATGGCCGACCATTCACCGCCTATGCGGCGACCGGCACCGCGAGCTTCACCTTCTGATTGCTCGCCGCATGCCTCGCGTCACGCGAACGGCAGATAGCACACCGTGTTCGTGAGCAGGATCATCACGAACGTGCAGCACGTGGTCAGCGCGCCGAGGTAGATCCGCCCCGTCAGCCGGAAGAACAGCCGGTTGAGGATCGGCAGCGCGAACATCACCGGCACCACGCCGAACAGCAGGTTCACGTAGAGCCAGCCGTCGGTCCAGTACACCGTTCCGGTCGCCGCGAACACCGAGTACTGGACCGCCACGATCAGCGCGAGCCCGAGCGTGTTGGCCAGCGCGATCAGCAGCAGGTTGCCCCAGCCCGCCCCCTCGAAGCGCATCGCGCCGTTCACGCGCAGCGAGTTCGACAGGAAGAACACCAGGAACACCGGCGCGTACATCGGCAGGAGCGGCAAGAGCGACGCGGGGAAGGCCCGGACACCGAGGAAGACGAACCGGTAGTCGACGTGGAACAGGTAGTGGACCGCGAACAGCAGGCCGAAGCACGACGCGGTCACCAGCAGCGCCAACACCACGGTCTTCAGCAGTTCGACGACGCCGACCGAGGCACCCCAGCGCGCGGCGCTCGCACCCTGCCGCCGCCCGTGTAGCAGGTGCACGCCGAAGAACAGCAGGAACCCGAAGCAGCCGTTCAGCAGCGCCCACAGCATCACGCCATTGTTCATCCGCTGCGGGAAGAACCAGGTCTGCTCGCGGTTCGCGGACTCGGCGAACAGCTCCTGCGAGAGCTCGCACAGCGGGATGTACGAGACGCACGCCACCAGCGCCGAGAGCACGAACACTCCCCAGAACCAGAGGAGCCCCCGACCGACCGGCCGCGGCTGCGGCGGCGGCACCTCGTGCACGAGCTCCTGGAACCACGGGATGCGCAGGTAGAGCCGCGCCAGCGGCACCAGCGAGCAGAGCGCCGCCAACAGCGCCAGCAGCGTGCCGAGTTCCTTCCACTGCCAGATCTGGTCGTCGCCCGGGATCGCGCCGTCGAGGCCGAAGACCTGCGTGAAGTAGTCGAGCTGGTGGGCCGTCGCCTCGAACGAGTAGGGCTGCAGGGGATGCAGCAGCGGCTCGTTGTGGACCACGCGCAGGGTCCGGTCCTGGGCATCGCCGTACAGCCGCCCGATCCCGACCTCCTCCAGCGAAGCCGTCTCGGCGGTGCCCGCCGACCGCACCAACCGCAGCGCCTCCGGCGCACGCCGCATGTCGCCGTGTGCGAGCTCGTTGCGGTAGGCGCCCTCGTCGTGGAGCGCGTAGCTCATGCCGACGTTGGACCGCACGTGCCGGAGCACCGAGCGGGTCATCGTCAGCGCGTAGCCCGACACGTAGACCGAGTGCAGCTTGCTCGGCCCGTCACCGGCGAGTTCCCCGAAGTGACTGGCCGCGCGGATCGCCGCATTGCCGCCCGCGGAATGGCCGGTCGCGCCGATCCGCGAGCGGTCGACGTAGTTCAGGTTCGGCGTGTCGTGGACGTAGTCCACCACCGCGAACAGCCCGTAGCCCTCCTCGGTCGCCGAACGCCGGCTCATCGAGGCGCTCGACGATCCCTGCGCATACGGATCGATCGCGATCACCACCACGCCGCGGCGCGACAGCTCGATCGAGATGTTCGACAGCGTCTCCTTGGTGCGCTGGAAACCGGGCACCACGACCACCAGCGGTGCCGGCTGCTCCGCGGTCGCGGTGCGGGGCCGGAACAGGTCCGCCGCCACCCACTGGCCGTTCTGGGTCGGCAGGACGATCGACCGCACCGAGACAGCGCCGAGCGACGACTGCAACCAGGACGCGGTGGCGCTCGCCAGCAGGATCACCGCCAGGAGGACGAACAACGGCGCGTGGCCTCGGGTCGAGGAGCGCGCGATGGACGAAACGTCGGTTGGATCGGGTCGCGGCACGGCGGCGGGAGTCTCCTCGATCTCCAACGCGCTTTCCCGGACCAAACCCGGGCTCGGCCGCGGCAGGTCCGGTGCCTTCGGGTGCTGTCCGGCACCGAGGCCGCCGACTACCCTGACACCCGACGCCGACCTTCATCCATGCCGCGCACCCTCCTGTTCCTGCTGTTCCTGGCACTCTCGCTCGCCCCCACACTCACCGCGCAGACCGCCAAGAACCTGCTGTTCTACGGCAACAGCTACTCGGCCCGGAACGGCACCGTCGGCGACGTCGTCCGCCTGCTGGCGGTCGAAGCCGGGCACCCCGCACCCGTGACGATCCAACGCCTGGTCAGCTCGCAGGACCTGCACTTCCACGCCACCGACCCCACGCAGGTCGCTGCGATCGGCAACTCGCTACCCCCCGGCCGGCGCTGGGACGCGGTGGTGATGCAGGGCCAGTCGCTCGAAGCCACCGCCGCGCGCGGCGACCCATCGCTGTTCCGATCCAGCGCGGTCGCGATCCTCGGCAACGTCCGCGCCCACAGTCCCGCCGCGCAGGCGATCCTCTACCAGACCTGGGCCCGCGCGCTCGGCCACCCGCTCTACCCGGTTCCGTTCACCTCGCCGCGCGCGATGCACGACGAGATCCGCGGCAACTACGCGCGCGCCGCCGCCGACCTCGACGCCGCTTTCGGCAGCGGCAGTGCCTCGCTGGCCCGCGCCGGCGATTGCGTCGCACTGCTCGAGTGGGATCCGACCTACTACGAGAGCGACCTCCACCATCCCGCACCGGCGGTGACCGTGCTGGCGGGCATGACCCTGTTCACCGCCATCTACCGCCAGCCGGTCTGCGGGATCGCGCCCGACTTCAACGCCGGCGGCCCGCTCGTCTCCAGGCTCGCCAGCCTCGGCCTCGGCCAGGCCGACTGGAATCGGCTCGCAGGTCTCGCCGACCGCTGCGCGGCGCGCGACCTCCGCTCCTATCCCGGTTCCGGCGACCACCTGCTGCTCGAAGGCGGCGTGTTCCCCGGCGCGCTCACCGCCTGCCCCGTCCAGCCGATCCGCGCCGGCGCGTTCCTGCAGGTCCGGATGCGCTCGCTGAACGGCGCGTTCGACCGGGCGCCGGGCTTCGTGCTGCTCGACGTGTTCCCCACTGGCTTCCCGCCGGGACCGCTGCAGGGGCTGCCCGAGATCCAGGTGGCCCCCGCCACCGCCGCGGTGTTCGCGCAGTCGGGGAACCTGCTCAGCCCACTGCCGCTGCTGGTCCCGTTGCCCACCGCGGTGCCCGGCGCCTCGATCCTCGCCCAGGGCATCGCCGCGGCACCGAGCCGCGCGACCGGCAGCTCTCTGCTCACCGCCACCGACGGCATCGAGTTCCCGTTCCGCTGACGGGCTCGTAAACGCCACCGAATGCCAGCTAGCGGCTTGGCGAACCGCAGCGGGCGTGGTCCGACGTCCTACGAGAACCGGCTCGGATCAGGCGGCGAAGCATCACCAGACCACCGCGAAACCCGGCGGTCCGATGTCCCAGGCGCCGCCTGGGGACAGGGAAGCGACCTGATAGACCAGCGCCTCGCCGGGCTCCATCCAGTCCGGGATCCGCGTGCGGAAGCTGATGTCGCGGTTCGCGTCGACCGCGCCGCAGCCGATCTCGACCACCAGGGTCGGGTCGAGCCATACGTCGCCGATCGGCAGCTCGATCGGTGGACTCGGATGGATCAGGCTTGCGAACAACGACACCACCGAGTTGCTCGGACCGATCACGTCGATGACCTGCTGCTGCCCGGGATGCGCGTCGCCCGGATGCGCGGTGGGATACTCGTGGACGAGTTCGCCGCAGGGGTTTCGCCAGCAGCCGCGGGTGCTGATGTTAGGGTCGCGGACGACGTAGAGGGCTTCGGGGTCGGGGGGTGCAGCCCCCTGCGTAACGAGGACCCACCAGTAGTTGGCGTCTGGAGGACATGAACTGCGAGTCAGAGGATTCGGACCTTCGCCGGCGATCAGTTCGACACCGCCAGTGAGGAAGGTCCTCGCACCACTCCCGCGTGTATAGACTGCGGAGTCAGGCCCCCATAAGCCTTGTGTGCTGCGATAGTAGCCCCCCCCTTCGATAACGCCACCCACGATCCAAACTTCGCTTCCAAAGTTGTTGCATGGGGAGGACTGACCATCCCTCACAAAGTATGCCCCCCAGACTGGATGCAAGACGCTATCGCCAACAATCCCTCGAGAGTCGGTGAACGCTATTCCGCCCTGGAGACCATGGTAGTGAAAATCCGTAATTGCCACATGATCGGACCGAAGAACCCCCACACTTCCTCCATAGGTCTGTGGAGACCCGTGGAACTTCGACAGTAGTACGAGGCCACGACAATCGATCGGATTGACGAGAGAATTCACCGACCCGAAATCCAGGTTGTGGGCCAGGAATACCTGGTCATCCGGCAGGTCTCGAATCCGAGGGTCTCCCCAGACAGGAACTGGGGCCAATCCCAGACCTACAATGCGGACCCCGTGCGAGACATCAGACGGCAGGGCGTAGGGAGCGCCGGATCCCGGGCGCACGAGGATGCGATCCCCGGACTGAGAAGCTGCGTAAGCGAGATCGATGTCTGCGTAATCAGCTCCTGCCGCCATGGTGTTGTCCACGATGAGCGTGCGCTGCGCCATTCCCATCTCGCAGGCGATCGCACCACACAACAGACCGAGAACGAGAGCCCTGAGCGAGTGCCCCCCCATCACTTCTGCCTCCACTTCCAGAGTCCCTGAGAACCCGCGATGTAGACCTCGTTCTTGAAGTCGAAATCGAGGTCCTCGACGAGGATCGAGTTGTAGGCGCCGAGACTGCCCGGCACCCAGACATGCTGGAGCTGGGAACCGATAGTATTCGCCCCGAGAGCGAAGACGAACAAGCCCCCCGCGAGCGTCGTCACGAGCAATTCGGGGCCTGCACGTTCCGGAGCCTGCACGGCGTCGCCGATCGCGAGGCCAGCCACTGCGAATCCACCTCGGTCGGAGTTCGCGAGGCTCGGGTCGGATGTGAGGTCGTCCAACTTCTGCATTGTGGTCCCATCCCAACGCATCCAGCGCACGGCCCCAACCATCCGCGCCCCCGCGGCTGGCGTCACGACAGCCTGATCGGGATAGGTCATGCAGGTGCCGGCGAAGATGTCCATCTGATCGCGCTGCTGAAGATCCCGTGCAGCGATCAGCGAGGCCCCAAGATCACGTGCTGCACGCGATTCCACTGTGGCCCCGCGTACAGCAAGTCGTAGCGATCCAGAACGAGCCTGATCCACCGTTCGGTGTACGGCGCGTATCGGATCACCACATGTATGCGACCCTCGAGGTGCTCAGGCAACGTGCCGCGGGACTCGAGTACGATCCGCGTCCCAGGTTGGAGCAATCGCGCATCTAGATAGCAGGGCAGCGGACCGACGTCGAAGCCGCTCGGCATTCCGGTGATGGTGCCAAGGCGATCGCCGTCCCGCCACCGCGCCGCGACGCTGGCACAGGCTTCGCGATAGCCATCCTTGGAGCCCAGACCTGCCGTCTCGACGCATACCAGGCCGAACGCAGAAGCGACCAACAGCCACCCGCCAAACGCCAGGCGCGCCGGCAACTGCCCGAGTCCCAATCCCAGGAAGCCGCAGAGGAACACCGGGACGGTCACGAAGTAGCGGGCCGTAAAGCGTGGCTCGACGAACTGGCACAGGACCAGCGCGACGACGACCGGCACTGCCGATGCCGTCCCCAAGCCGGTGGCGAGCGCTCGTGTCGGCGCGCGCATCGCCGCGACCGCTCCAGACAGCAGACCGAAGACTACAAGGCCACCGCCGCAGACCAATGACGGCGTAGAAAGCAGACGCAGTTGGACCAACGTCAAGCGGAGCGGTAGCGAGGCCAGGTAGCCTAGCGATCGATGGGCCTGCGCTCCCCAGTCACCCTCGAGCTGCGACGGTAGCAGGGTCAGGTAGACCGGCAAGGCCGCCAGCGCTCCTACGAGCGGCCCGGCTCCCCATGACCACCAGTGCGGAATCCCACTGGGCCGCGTCACCACCGCGAGGGTCCCTACGGCAAGGACCGCGAACCCACCGTGGTAGTGACTCAGGCAGGCGAGCGCGGCACCCAGCGCGCCGAGCGCCGCCGCACGCAGCCGCTCCCCGATCAAGCCACGGCTCCAGGCGAGGAACAGCAACGCGGTGCCCAATTCGACCGCCGCGTAGGGGCGCAGCTCCCTGGCGTACCAGCACAGGAACGGGGAGAGCGCGTAGCAGGTGACCGCGAACAGCCTGGTGGTAGACCTCACGTTCAGGCCGAACCACGTCAAGGCGTATACCCCCAGAGACAGCGAAGACAGCGTCGCCGGCAGGAGTCGCAACAGGGACGGATCGAGACCGACCAGCGACTGCCACCACCGCAACAGCCAGAAGAACGCCGGCGGGTTGCTCTCCCGTGCCAGCTCGCTGAATAGTTCGGGGCACGTGGCCAGGTGCACGCTGAAGCCCTCGTCGAGCCACAACGACTCGGCACCGAGCGAACCCAGCCGGAACCACAGGCCGCCGGCGAGCGCCACGCACCAGGCAGCGAAGTGCCAGCGCGGTACAGCCGGTTCTACCGCCTCTTTCCGCCCGTCACCCATTCGCCAACACTGCCCGCGTCGCGGCCACCACCGACGCGTGGTCCACGCCACTCGTCGCGATCACGCCGCGATTGCCCGCCAACGTCCGCCCCTGCCCGAAGTCGAGCGGCTTGCCATCCACATCGGTGACGGTCCCACCGTTCTCCTCCACACAGATCATCCCCGCCGCGTGATCCCAGATCTTCTCCTGGTAACCCGGCCGGGTCGGCAGGCGCAGGTAGATCTGCGCATCGCCGCGCGCCACCGCCGCGTACTTCGCCTGGCTGTCGATGCGCACCGGCTCACCGCCGACACCGAGCCGCGCCTTGATCAGCGCCGAGTGGTCGTGGTTGCTGTGCCCGCTCTCCACCGACTCGCAGAGGCTCGCGGTCGCGAAGTCACGTCCGGCTCCCTGGCGCGGTAGCAGCACGCCGTTCTGGAACACGCCCTTGCCGCGCTCGGCGGTGAGCACGATGCCGAGCGAACCGTCGGCCGCGGTCATGTTGGGGCAGCCGAGCGCGCCGAGCACGACCTTGCCGCCGTCGATCCGACCGAGTGCGATCGCGTACTGCTCGCCGCGCAGGAAGCCCTTGGTGCCGTCGATCGGGTCGAGGGTCCAGTGGCTCGCGCCGCTCCGACCATCGTGGTCGCCACGGTCGATCCAGGAGAGCACGTCGTCGACGCTCACGGCATCGCCGAGCACCTTGCGGACCTGCGCCACGACCTGCGCGCACAGCGCCTCGTTGGCCGGGTCGCGCAGGTCGGCGGCGTCCTCCTCGCCGACCAGCGGCACGTCCGGGAAGGCCCGCGCCAGCACCGACGACACCACCGCCTGGGCGGCGTAGTCGGCGACGGTGACCGGACTCTTGTCCTTCTTCTCCAGCGTCTCGGCGGTGATCAGGTCCTGCTGGACTGCGCGCGTGACCCGGGCGGCGAGGGAGACCGCCTCGGCGGCGACTTCGATGGCATTGCTCACCGGGGCAGCATCGGCAGCCGCGGAGCCCGGAACAAACCCGATTCCCGGGCCAACACACGGCGCGCCGCCGATTCCTCGGCATCCCGCATCGGGACGGCTCCTCAAGGGTTCCCCCCCAACTGCCGAATCCGAGGGAGGAACCGCCCACGAGGAACCGACCCGATGCGCCGACCGACCGATCGACTCCTTCCCCGCGCCACCGTCGCCCTGGCCGCGACCCTGGCGCTGAGCGCCTGCCGGACTGCCGGCGGGCCCGACCGCGGCCCGGCAAAGGTCGAGGAGCTGGTGACCTGGGTCGAGCGGATGCACGTCGAGACCGAGCTGACGCGCCAGCGGACCGACGAGGTCGTCGAGGCGCTGCGCGACCTCGTGGCACCCGACTCGAGCGTCGATCCGGCGCAGGCCTACGCGACCTACCTCGAAGCCATCGAGCGCGTCGACGAGCAGACCACGCGGCTGCGCGACACCTACGAGCCGATGCAGAAGGCCTCGGGTCCAGTGTTCGCCCAGTGGCAGAAGGACCTCGACCAGTTCCACTCCGACAGCCTGCGCAACCGCAGCGAGGAGCGGCTGGCCGCCACCAAGGGTCGCTTCGAGGCGATCGTCGCCGCCGCCGGCCCAGCACTGCAGCAGGCCGACGAGCTGCTGAAGTCGTTCCGGGACCACGCGCTGTTCCTCGGCCACGACTTCAACGCCGCGAGCCTCGCGGCGATCGAACAGGACCTGGTCGCGGTCACCGACCTCGCCGGCCAGGTCGACCGCGGTCTGGCCGAGTCGATGGCCGCCTCGCAGGACTACGTCGAGAACGCCGCGCCGCCGCTGCGCGCGATGCCGGCCGGCCCCGACACCGGCGGCCGCTGACCGTTCTGCGCCCCACCCGCGGCACCGAAGCGCCGCGGACGACCGCGCCCCGGAGGAGGAGGGGCCGCCGCCATGATCTGGATGCTGCTCGGCGCCCTCGCCATCGCCCTCGGCCTGACCCTGTTCGCGTTGGCCGCGCGCCGGCGTGAACTCCGGGCGATGCAGTCGACGCTCGCCGAGCAGCGGCGGGCCACCGAGGGCGGGGCCGCCAAGGCGCAACTGCAGTTCCCGGTCGTCGACCTGTCGCGCTGTCTGGGCTGCGCCACCTGCGTCGCGGTGTGTCCGGAGGACGGCGTGCTCGGCCTGGTGCACGGCCAGGCCCAGGTGGTCAACGGCGCGCGCTGCCAGGGCATCGCCGCCTGTGAGCGCGAGTGCCCGGTCGACGCGATCACCGTCACGCTGGCCGACGTCGAGACCCGCGAGGACATCCCTGCCGTCGCCGAGCACGGCGAGGTGGTCGGGACGCCGGGACTGTTCCTGGCCGGCGAGGTCACCGCACACGGGCTGATCCGCGTGGCGGTCGAGCACGGCACGATGGCGGCGCGCGAGGTCGCGGCGCGGCGTGAGGCGCGGGTCGGCGTCGCGGTGGCGCATGGCCGCACCGAGCAGGGCCTCGCCCTCCATCCCGGACCCGACGACCAGCCGCTCGACCTGCTGATCGTCGGCGCGGGCCCTGGCGGACTGGCCGCGGCGCTGGAGGCCCGCCGCCTCGGTCTGCGCTTCCGGGTCCTCGAACAGGAACCGCAGCTCGGCGGCACCGTGGCCCGCTACCCGCGCGGCAAGCTGGTGCTCACCGAGCCGGTCGACCTGCCGCTGCACGGCCGGATGCGGCGGCGGACCTGGTCGAAGGAAGAACTGATCGACCTGTGGACCGGGCTCGCCAGCGAGCACGAGCTGCCGATCGACTGCGGGCGGACCTTCACCGCGCTCGAGGCGGATCCTGCCGGCGGCTTCGCGGTGCACACCGACGCGGGCGAGGTCCATCACGCGCAGAACGTCTGCCTGGCGATCGGCCGGCGCGGCAGTCCCCGGCGGCTCGGGGTGCCGGGTGAGGACCGCGCCGAGGTCGCCTACGAGCTGCGCGACGCCAGCGAGCACCGCGGCGAGCGCTGCGTGGTGGTCGGCGGCGGCGACAGCGCGGTCGAGACCGCGGTGGCCCTGGCGCGCCAGCCGGGCACCACGGTGACCCTGGTGCACCGCGGCAGTTCGTTCGTGCGGACCCGCGCCAAGAACGAAGCTGCGCTGCGGGCCGCGGTTGCCGACGGCTCGATCGCGCTGCACACCGACGCACAGGTGGTCGAAGTCCGCGACGGCTTCGCGACCGTGCTGCATCGCGACAACCAGAGCTTCGAGATCGAGCAGGACCGGGTCTTCGTGCAGGTCGGCGGCGTGCCGCCCTTCGACCTGCTGAAGCGCGCCGGGGTGTCGTTCGATCCTGCACACCGGCAACTGCCCCCGGAGCGGGCGCGCCGCGCCGGCACGCCGGGCGAGGAACGCGGCACCGGCTTCGCGGCGGCGCTGTGGACCGGCTTCGCGCTGTGCCTCGCCACCCTGGCCTTCGCGGCGTGGCACGCCGACTACTACGCGCTACCTCTCGCCGCCCGCCCCACCCACACCGCCCACGACCTGCTGCGCCCCGGCATGGGCCTCGGCCTGGCCTTCGGCATCACCTCCGCCGCACTGATCGTCGCCAACCTCGCCTACCTGCTGCGCCGCGCCAGCGTCGCCGGCTTCCGCTTCGGCTCGCTCGGCGCCTGGATGAACGTCCACGTCGCCACCGGCCTGTTGGCCTTCCTGCTGACGCTGCTGCACGCCGCGATGGCGCCGCGCGACACCTCGGGCGGCCACGCCTTCTGGGCGCTGTTGATCCTGCTCGGCACCGGCGCGGTCGGCCGCTACCTGTATGCGTGGCTGCCGCGCGCTGCCAACGGCCGGGAGCTGAAGCTCGAGGAGATCCGCCAACGCCTCGGCACCGAGCGCGAGGCGTTCGCCGGCGTGCCCGCGGAGCTGCGTGCCGCGGCGCGCGGCGCGATCGACCGGCTCGGCGCCAGCGAGCAGTGGCAGAGCGGCTTCGTCGGTCGCTTCACCGCGTTGTTCCGCTCGCAGTCCGCACTGCGCCACGAACTCGACGCGCTGGCGGCACGGGCCCGTGAGCACGGCCTCGGCGCAGTCGAGACCACCGCGATCCGCCGGCTGGTCCGCGACGCGCACCGCACCGCGCTGGCCGCCGCCCACCTCGAAGACCTCCGCGCGGTGCTCTTCACCTGGCGCTGGCTGCACCGCTGGGTGGCCGCGCTGATGGTGGTGCTGCTGGTGGTCCACGTGATCCACGCGCTGACCTACGGCTCGTACTTCGGCGGCCTCGCCGCGGGGGCGGTGCGATGAAGCTCTCCGACCCGCGGCTGTGGATCGTGCTGTTCTCGCTGGCGGCGGTCGCGCTGATGGCGGTCGGCGACCTGGCGCTCGAAGCACCGGGTCCGCTCACCACCGCCCACGCCCGCCAGCCCGAACTCAGCGGCCTGGGTAGCTGTTCGAACTGCCACGGCGGCTGGACCTCGGACATGACCGCGTCGTGCCTCGACTGCCACGAGGCGATCGACACCCAGCTCGATGCCGGTGCGGGCCTGCACGGCCACCTCGGCCGCGACCACGTCGCGCAGTGCGCGGTCTGCCACAGCGAGCACCACGGCCCGGCCTTCCAGATCGTCAACGACCGCTCGTTCGCGATCGCCGGCGTGCCGGAGCGCAAGGCCTTCGACCACGACCGGATCGGCTTCGCGATGGCCGGCGCGCACCTCGAGCTCGCCTGCGCGGAGTGCCACGTACACGCCGACGCCGCGGTGCTCGAGGACGGCAGCCACCGCTACCTCGGCCTCGACCAGGACTGCGCGAGCTGCCACGACGACGCGCACGGCGGCGACTACCGCGCGGTGGGCTGCGCCGACTGCCACGGCCAGACCAGCTTCGACACGCTCGAGCCCCGCGACCACGCCCGCTTCCTCGAGCTGGCAGGCCCGCACGCCGAAGTCCTCTGCCAGGACTGCCACGAGCCGAGCACGCCCCACGCGCTGGAGTCGATCGGTCGCGGCACCGCACCGCGCGCCGCGCGGACCTGCGCCGACTGCCACACCTCGCCGCACCGGAGCCTCGACGAGGCCACCCCGCTCGCGGTCCAGAGCGACGGCCCCGCCGCGATCGACCGCTGCGCCGCCTGCCACCACCCGGTCGACCACCAGGCGTTCCGCGACCCGTCGCTGCAGGAACTCGACGCCGACCGCCACGCCGCGTTCGGCTACCGCCTCGACGCGCCGCACGACCAGGCCGGCTGCACCGACTGCCACGACCCGGACCTCGCCTTCGCCGAGCGCCACCCCGGCCGCGGCCAGAACGACTGCGCCCGCTGCCACGACGACCCGCACGGCGGCCAGTTCGCCGACAGCCCGTTCGGCCGGGTCGGCTGCACCGGCTGCCACGAGACCACCGCCTTCGAGCCGCACGCCTTCGGCATCGACTCGCACCACGCGCACGCCGGGCTGGCGCTGGAGGGAGTCCACCGCGACGCGGCCTGCGAGGACTGCCACACCGCGCCCGAGGCCGATCAGCCGCGGCGCTTCCGTGGCGACGGCGCGCAGTGCCGGCGCTGCCACTCCGACGCCCACCGCGGCGCCTTCGACCGTCTGCCACCCGACCTGCTGGCGAACGACCAGGCCGCCGACAGCCACGGCGCCTGCGCGCTGTGCCACCAGCCCACCACCTTCGCCGAGCCGATCGAGGGCCGCTTCGACCACGGCCTGCACACCGGCTTCGTGGTCGACGGCGCCCACGCCCAGGACGGCTGCGCGATCTGCCACCCGCGGAGCGCCGAGCCCGACGCCCACGGCCGCACCTTCGGGGTCGTCGCCGAGCGCTTCGGCGAGTTCACCAAGGGCTGCGCCACCTGCCACCGCGACCCGCACCACGCGGTCTTCGACGCGACCACGCGCCCCGCGCAGGTCGCCGGCCGCAGCGACTGCGCCCGCTGCCACGAGACCACCTCGTTCCGCGCCCTGCCGCACGGCTTCGACCACGGCGCCTGGACCGGCTTCGCGCTGCAAGGCGTCCACGCCGAGGTCGGCTGCACCGACTGCCACGCGCCGCTCGACCAGCCCGATCCCGACACCGGCCGCACGCTCGCGCCCGCCGCCGGCACGGTCTGCGCCGCCTGCCACGCCGATCCACACGACGGACAATTCGCCGGAGGTGGACTCCGCGCCGAAGGTCTCACCGACTGCGCGCGCTGCCACACCACCGAGCGGCGCACGAACGCCACCGAACACGCGTTCCGACTGGTCGGCTTCGACCACGAGACCGACGCGCGCTTCCCGCTCGGCGAAGCCCACCGCGCGGTCGACTGCGCGCGCTGCCACAAGCCGTTCACCGGCAGCCAGGGCCAGGAGCTCCTGCGCTACCGCCCGATCCCGCACACCTGCGCCGACTGCCACGGTCGCCGCGACAACCCACTGCGTCGCCGCGGCACCAGCGGCGGAGGCGGACGATGAACCGAAGACCTGCCGTCGCCCTGTGGGCGGCGCTGTGCGCGCTGGGCAGCCTCGCCCATGCGCAGGACGACCCGTTCCGCCGCCTGCCGGTCCGCGTGCTGTCGACGCTCGACGACGGCACGCTGGTGGTCGACCGCGGCCGCCGCGACCAGGTGGAGATCGACGACCTGGTGCTGTTCCTACCCGGTGCCGGCGCGATGCAACGCGGCTCGGTGGTGCGGATCGAGGACCGCTCGGCGGTGGTCCGACCACAGCAGCGCGGCGTGCAGTTGCCGGCCGGCACCCGCGGTGAGGTGTTGATCCCGAAGACCCGCGGCGCGCGACCGGACCCCACGCCGACGCCGACGCCGGCCGATCCGGAAGCGGCGCAACAGCCCGACGCCCAGCCCGACGACCGCCCCGCCGAACCACGCTGGGCCAACCGCGACCCCGACTGGCAGCCCGGCGACCCGCTGCTCGATGCGATGCGGCCGGTGCGCCCCGAGGACCGCGGCGCGAGCTACCGCGGCCGGATCTGGTTCGACGGCCAGATGGTCGACGCCGGGGACGACCTGGACACCAACTCGCTGGCTCGACTCGGTGCCGACGTGTCGCTGGAGAACCCGTTCGGCAAGGGCGGCCGCATCCACGTCGACGGCGAGCTGATCTGCCGCAACGAGCTGCTCGACGACCAGGGCGTCGACCTGCTGTTCCGCGAGTTGAGCTACGCGGTGGGCGGCGACCGGTTCAGCCGCCAGCGGGTCGAGTTCGGTCGGTTCCTGCAGCGCGGCATCCCCGAGTTCGGCTACCTCGATGGCGTGGAGTACGAGTATCGCGCCGGCGAGGACGACGAACATCGCTTCGGCGGCAGTCTCGGGTTCATGCCCGTACCCGACGACGACTTCGAGTCCTTCGACGACTTCCAGGCCGCGGGCTACTGGGCCTGGACCACCGGCCACGCCCAGGAGTTCGAGTTCCGCGGCGGCTTCCAGAAGACCTGGCACAAGGGCGAGACCGACCGCGACCTGTTCATCCTGAAGTCGCGCTACCTGCCGAGCCGGATCCCCGACGCCAATCCCTGGGACCTGCAGGCGACGGTGTGGATCGATCTCTACACCGGCAGCGATCAGGTGAAGGGCGACGGCGTCGAGATCACCCAGGCATTCGTGTCGTCGGGCCGCGACTTCGACGATGGCAGCCGGGTGGAGTTCGGCTACCGCCGGGTCCGCTTCCCCGAGATCGACCGCAACGAGTTCCTGCCGATCCAGCAGGCGCAGCTCGCCGACAACCGCTACGACCGACTCACGTTCGACTGGTGGCAGCCGCTCGCCGCAGACGGCCCGCAGCTCGAGACCCGCCTGGCGGTGTGGAGCGACGAGCGCACCGAGGGCGCCGCCGGCGAAGTCGGCCTGGTGTTCAACGGCTGGCTGGTCGAGGGTTCGCGGACCCGGATCGCGCTGTTCGCCGACGACAGCGACCTGGGTTTCCTCCTGGGCGGCCGCGGCAGCTTCGACGTGTTCGACGACAGCGGCTCGTGGAACCTGCTCTACGAGTACTTCAACCAGCACATCGACGGCATGCCGTCCGACCGCGACGACATCGCCCAGCAGCGGCTCGAGCTCGGCCGCAGCTTCACCTTCGAGGGCGGCCTGTCGACCTCGTTGACCGCCGGCGCGGTGCGCTGGGACGACGAACTCCACTGGCGCCTGGGCGTCTTCCTCCAGCAGTCCTTCTGATCCCGAGGTTCCCATGGACCGTCGAACCACCGACTCCCCCGACCCCCGGCAGCCGCGACTGCGCCGCAACTGGATCGCCCTGGCCCTGCTCGGCTACCTCGCCACCGCCTGCATGACCGCAGCACTGCCCGACATCTCGCGCCATCGCTGGTGGTCGGGCCTCGGCCCGGTGCTGCCGCACGACAACTTCCCCGCCGACTGCTCGCTGTGCCACGAAGGCCAGGACTGGAACCAGCTCCGCGAAGACTTCACCTTCGACCACGAGGCCGAGACCGGCTACGCGCTGCAGGGTGCCCACGATGCCGCGATGTGCCTGCGCTGCCACAACGACCGCGGCCCGGCCGGCGAGTTCGCGCGGATGGGCTGCTCCGGCTGCCACGGCGACATCCACCAGGGCGACCTCGGGCCGCGCTGCGAGACCTGCCACACCGAGCGCGACTGGCGACCGGTCGGCCAGGTGGAGCTGCACTCCCGCACCCGCTTCCCGTTGGTGGGCGTGCACAGCTACGTGGCCTGCCACCGCTGCCACCCCGGCTCCGCGGTCGGCAACTTCGTGCCCAACGACCCGCGCTGCGAGACCTGCCACCAGGCGGACCTGGCCGCGGCCAACAACCCGCCGCATATCAACCTGGGCTGGGTCGACGACTGCCAGCGGTGTCACATCCCGACGGCGTGGAATCAGGCGGTGCGGCGCTGAGTTGGCGCGGGCGCACGGCGAGGGGTGGCGGAGCGCCCTATCGGGCTTGGCGGTCTCGACACACGGGGAGCCTGTAGACTCCTTCGGGTGACTGGCACATCCGCAGCGGAGCGCGGGCGGTCTTTCCGCTCCCAGACGAGCATTGCATCGACTCCCGAGGTTTCGCATCTGCGCAGCCGGGACGATTCGCAATGACGCACCGTAGCAAGCAAGGATCGTCCGAAGCGCACACCAGCCCGGATCGGGGCAGGACCCGCCTACGTACCCCTATCGTCGGCTGGCGACGGGTCCTCACGCTCGGCAGCCTCGTGCTGGTCTGCGTGGTGTCCCTCCTCGCCTGGCGCCCCGACGAGACGAGCAGGTCGGCTCCGCTCGAGCAGGGAACCACGGCGACGGACTCTCCGCACTCCATCCGGCTGAGCGGCGAACGGTCTCCGGACGCGGCACCACGCGAAACGGTCGAAACCGGTTCTCGTGCGGCATTCGAGGCGCCGGCGAACGAGTCCACCTTCCGCGTCATCACACGTCTCGACGGCCGACCCTGTCGCTCCAAGCTGGCACTCTGGGACGTCGACCGCTCCCTGTTCGAATCCGGCATCTGCTTCAGTCACACGAGTTCGGGGGATGGGCTTCACGAACTGCCTCCCGACCACGCCGGCGAGACGGTGTTCGTCTGCAGTCCGGACTCCTACCTGGAGCGGATCCCGATCGACTCGCTCTCCACGGCAACACCGACGATCGTCGACCTCACCCGGAGTCCGGTGGCTCGCATCGCCCTGCGCAACGTTCCCGCGGGTCTGCGGTCGAGCCACGAGATCCTCGCCGGAATCGGCTACGAGAACCGTGCGCGCTTCGAAGGGTTCGGACTCGGGGCCACGCAGTTCCACTTCGAACGGGTCGTCGAGGGCGACCTCGTCGAGTTCCCGCTCCAGCTTCCCGAGACCGCAACGATCGGGGTGAAGGTCCGCGCGCGGGGAACGAAGCGCGTACGCGAAGTCGCCCGCGTCGAGGTGAGTCCGACCGAACTCTGGAAGGAGGTGGACCTCGCGCACCTCGCGGACTTCGTCGATCCTGGCGACCTCGACCTCCGCGTTCACTTCGACTCGCCCCGCCCATGCGGCGAGCTGACGCTCCAACTCCGCCTCGGCTCGAAGACCCTGTGGAGCGGCACCTGCGAGCGCGCTTCGGACGAGCGCACGGTCACCCTCACCGCACAGGGCTTGCAGCGCGGCCGCTACTCCATCTGGCTTCGTAGCGCGCCGCCCGGCTCGAGACTCCCGTTGGGAGAAGTCGAGATCACCGGCCCGCGGCAGATCTTCGAAACGACCGTTGCGACGAACGCGACGGTCCTTGCTCGAGTGGAGTCGGAGGACGAGATCCAGGGCCGCGTCACGATCCTGGTCCGCGACCTCGGCGGACGCGTTCTCGCCGCGCGGGGTGACGACTGCTCGGACCCGTCCATGGAGCTCGAGACCGCGCCGCTCCCGGCGGGTCGTTACTCCATCCAAGCCCGATTGGACGGCGGAACCATGGCGTCGGTAAGGACCCCATTGGTCGTGCCTTCCTCCGGACAGGCTCGAGCGCTCCTGAAGCTCGTTCCTGCCGGCAGGGTCTACGCGGAAGACGAGTTGCGCGACCCGCTGCGCGGTGGGAACGGTGTGCTGACCGATCACCAGACCGGTCACAGCTTCGCCTTCCGAGGCGGCCCCACGGCGCTCCCGCTGGGCCGGTATCGATTGGACTGGACCGGCCACTACGTGGAGTTCGAAGTCCGATCCGGCAAGGACACGGAGATTGCCGGATCGATGGCGCGCGCGACGGACCGCTGACCGGCACCCGCCACGCGAAGCACTCTCGGCGGCACGCGCGGAGAGACGCGGAGCCCCTCGCGTGTCGTGCTCGTCCGCGGCGATCCGCCGCTGACGGCGGGCCGCTACGAGCCTACGCCGTACCGCCCAGCAGGCGGTTTGCGCACCCTCCCCGCCGGTTGACGGATCCGGAGCTGCCGACTCGGATGGACCCTCCATCCGCAGCGCATCCCGCCGATCCGTCCATGACCCACCCTCTCCTCCCGCTCACCCTCCTGATCACGTCGCTCGCCGCGACGGCCACCTGCTCCGCGCAGGGCGGCAATCCCAACCTCCGCCTGTGGCTGCGCACCGACGCCGGTGTGGCCACGTCCGGCAACCTCGTCGATTCGTGGACCGACCAGTCGGGCGCCGGCGACCAGTTCACCGCGGGCGGCACGGACCGTCCGCAGTTGGTGAGCGACGGACAGCGCGCCTTCCTGCGCTTCGAAGGCACGCAGGAGCTGCACGCGCGCCTGCCCTACACACTGCAGTCGGCGACCATCCTGGCACTGTTCCGCTACCGTGGGCTCACCTCCGACAACGACTATCTGTACAGCTTCGGCAACAATGGCGTGAGCGGCTCGCAGATGCCGTTGTCCCGCCGCGGCGGCACGCGCTCCTACCACTTCGATGGGCGCACGGTGAACTTCGGCGCGCCGATCCCCGGCGGCCGTTGGACGGTCTCGACCCAGGTCTTCGGCGACGGTGGTCCTGACCACCACGACCTCTACCTCGACGGCGCGGTGGCGATGCAATCGACCGCGAGCAATGCCTACTCCGTGGATTGCACCACCGCACGAATCGGCGACTGGAGCGGCTGCTGCTTCCGCTTCCGCGGCGACCTGATGGAGCTGGTGATCTACGACCGGGTGCTGACGCCGGCGGAGCGGGCCGCCGAGGAAGCTCGGCTCCGCGCCCTGGTCGCGGGTGCGTTCGTCACCACGCAGGGCATCGGCTGCCTGGGCAGCATCGGCCGTCCGACGCTCGGCCCCGCGACCGGCAGCCGGCCGGCGCTCGGCAGCACCTTCCTTTCCGAGACGACCAACGTCCCGCCCGGCTCGTTGGCCCTGCAAGGCGTCGGCTTCGACGACGTCCAGCGCGGCTCGGTCGCCCTGCCGGCGTCACTCGCCGGACTCGGTCTGGGTGCCGACTGCTTCCTCCAGGTCGATATCCTCGACACCCTGCCGCTGCTGCCCCACGGCACGCAGGCCGACTGGAGCCTCGCGATCCCCAACGACCCGGCGCTCGCCGGCGCGGCGCTGCATGCCCAAACGATCGTCTTCGACGCGGCCGCGAACGCGCCCGGACTGACGCTGTCGAACGAGATGTCGCTGAGTCTGGGGCTCTGATCGCGAACGAGAGCCGGAGAAAGGGGCCGGCGACCGCCGCCACCCGCGCCGACCTGAGCCCGGCCCCATGGGAAACTCGATATTTTCGCCGGCTACGTGTGCGCAGTTGGCGCATGGGCAAGCGGGAAGAAGGTCCGCGTGCCAACGAATGGGTCGGAGGCGCGGCGAGACGACTTCCGAACCGACTCCGCGTCCCATGTTCACCAGACACCATGCCCTCCTCGGCCTGTGCGTCGCCATCGCCACCGGCTGTGCCGGTTCCGACGATCCGCCAGCAAGCTCTCTGCCCCCGGTAACCGTCACCGGAAGGGTCCTCGACGGCCAGGGCCGGCCGGTCGAGTCGGTGGCACTCGAGATCGACACGGTCCCGGCGCTGACGATGCGCACCGGGAGGCTCGGCACATTCCGCTTCGACGTCCGCCCCGGCGAGTACACGGTTACGTCCCGGATCGGCGGGATCATTGCACGGACCGACCCGGTCGAGGTGCTCCGACCGGGACCGGTCGGGCTTGGAGACCTGCAGGTCACGTCGACGGTGACCGGACGCACGGTCGACGCACTCGGCAACGGAGTCTCAGACGTTGACGTCCGTATCAACCACAGTCCACCAATCGCCGTGGTCTCTGACCAGGATGGGAAGTTCGAGTTCGAAGCCGTGGCGGGCAGCTACCAACCGACCTTCGGATTCGCCGGCCGGACGTTCCAGGGCGCCGAACTGTTCGTCGACCTCCCCGACCCCCTCGACCTCGGCGACATCCAGGTCCTCAGTGTTGTCGAGGGGCGTCTCCTGGACGGACTCCTGCGCCCGTTGACGGACGCCGTCGTCACGATCGACACGGTACCCGAGACCCTGCTGCTCAGTACCTCCGGCGGAAGCTTCGAAACGAGGTTGCCGCGCGGCGACTACGAATTCGTGGTGCGACGAGACGGCATCGAGCTGTTGCGACAGGAGGTGACGGTGGCCGACGACCGACCACTCCGGCTCGGCAATCTGCAGGTCTTGGTCCACACGATCGGCCGGGTCGTCGACGAAGTCGGCTTGCCGGTGAGTGACGCGACGATCCGGATCGACACGGTCCCCCCCACCGAGTCGCCCGTCGACGAGGAGGGCCGATTCGCGCTCGGACTGCCCTCCGGCGATTTCGGACTCACGGTCCAGCTCCTCGGCATCGTCGTCGCCCAGCGGGACGCAAGCCTGCGAACCGGCAGCGGCGTGGCCGACCTGGGCGAGATCCACAGCGATCCCGCGGTCGATGCCGACGAAGACACGCTCGCCGATGCCCTGGAAGTACGCGGATGGCCGATCCTGGTCACGGAGAACGGCGTCGATCCCATTGAGCGCTGGGTCCGTAGCAGCCCGGACATGGTCGACAGCGACGGCGATGGCCTCTCGGATGCCAGGGAACTCGTACTCCGTACCGATCCCCGGCGATCCGACACGGATGCAGATGGCGTCCCGGATCCCGACGAGGTGGATCGCTACCTGAGCAATCCCAACCACGTCGACAGCGACGGCGACGCACGGCTCCTGGACGGCGACGGGCAACCCATTGGACTGCCCAACCCTGCGCTGTTCGACGGTGCCGAGATCCATGACTCCGCGACGTCGCCGATCCTCGACGACACCGACGGCGACGGACTGACCGACACCCACGAACTGCTGGTCGGCGGCACCAACCCACTGCTCTCCGATCAGCCACTGGTTGACATCGAGCTGGTCGGGGACCCGTTGGTGGTGCTGAACATCGCAATGAGTTCCACGACCGTCCAGGGAACGCTGCAGCGCGAAGTAAACTCACAATCGCGCACCGACTCCGAGACCACCCAGACGACGAGCGAACTCTCCGGATCGGTCACCGCCACGGCGACCTACGAATCCCCGGCCAGCGGCAGTGCGAGCGTCGAGGCCAATGCCTCCTGGAGCGAAGGGACTTTCGAAGAGCAATCGTCGAGTTTCACCAGAAGCTCGGAACGAGAGCTGCAGCAATCTCTCGAGCGGTCCAACACGACCGAATTCGAGAACGCCACGATGACTGCCGCGTTCCGGATCACCAATCGCTCGGACCTCAGCTTCGCGATCTCCAATCTGTCGGTGTTGGCCTACCGGATCCGGCCGACCAAGGACGCTGGCGCCCTGCAGGTGATCGGCACCCTGCAGCCCGAGGAAGGCCTCTTCAGCCGCAATGGCAGCAGCACTCCCCAGATCATTTCGCCACGAGGATCCCTGCAGTTCGCTGCATCCAACGCCACGCTGAACTATCAGCCGATCCTCGACTTCATACGTGAGCCGCACGGACTCGTCTTCGCTGTGGGGACCTACTCGCTCCAGCAGGTGAACGCCAGCGGCGAGATCACCGGCGACTACGCGGCCATCGCGCAGCAGGTCACCGAGCGAACCGGACTACTGGTCATCGACTTCGGCGGCGGCAACATCGAGCGCTACGCGATCGCGACCAATCTGGAACGCAATCAGGACGGATCTGCGATGGGTATCACCCTCGCTCGCGCGATGGAGATCGCCGGCGTGCCGCTCACGACCGCGTTGGGCACCTACGGTCCGGACCCGCTGGATCCGCACAATCCGGCTCGGCCGGGACCATTCAACGACGGGCGCCGTGTGATCGACACGGTGCGAGGGCTGGGCGAGGTCCTGGAAGCGAACCGGCCCGCGATATCCTGGTGGATGGCGTTCGGCGAGAACATGACCGAGGAGGTCGGCGATCTCGAGTTCACGGTCGATATCGACCAGGTCCGGCTGCTGCCGGGTCGCCGCATCACGTTGGTCCGCTTCACGGACGCGGACGGCGACGGACTCACGGCCCGTGACGAGATGTTGTTCGGCACCAGTGACCGGGAATGCGATTCCGACGGCGACACCCTGAACGACTACTTCGAAGTTCGAGAGGGCTGGGAAGTGCAGTTCCAGGACTGCGACGCCGGAGTGGGTCGCCCACAATTCAACTACCGCGCGTTCTCCAATCCACGCTCGCCCGACGAGGACGGCGACGGACTCGCGGATCCCGACGAGGCCTCCGCGAATCTCCCGGCGTACGTGGACGCCTTCGACCGAGGAGCATTCTGCGAGACCGGCGTCAGCAACCCGGACGGCAGGGGCACCAATCCGAACCTGGTGGACACGGACGCGGATGGGGCGCCCGACGACCTGGACGACTGCGTCGACGCACCCAACAGCGGAGGCGGAGGACTGCCGGCGGATGGGCTCTGGTTGGCCTACCGGCTCGACGAGAGCGAGACCATCGGCTCCGGAGGCTCGGCGAGCACTCCGGACCGCGCCTCGGGACCGCGCAACGACGGGCTCATCCTCGGCACCTACCACGGCATCCGATTCACGCCTGACGCCGGCGCCGAATCCGGTGTCTACACCTGGCCGAACCGCTTTGGCCAGGACGGCACGTCGTTCTGGATGCAGCAACCTGACATCGGCGATCCGGTGGCGGTTCGGGTTTCTGCCGGTGTCGACGGATTCGAGCCACCCGACGACTCCTGGGCCTGGGTGACGTGGGTGTACGTCCCGTCCCGGGGACTGGCCGATGGCACGCTCCTCAGCGTGGACGATTGGCTCGCCATGCGGATCGAGAACGGTCAGATGGGTTTGGAACTGGTCAGAGAGAACTCCGTTCCACTGACCCTCGACTGGCGCCTGCAGACAGCTGCGGGCGGTGCGGTGGCCCCGAATTCGTGGCTGTTCTACGCGGTGGTGGCGCGCTACGACCCCGACGCGAACAACGGATCAGGCAGCACCAACGTCAAGATCTACCGCGGCATGCGCGGCCAGACCGTTTCGGTGATCGCGGAGCAGGACTCCGGCATGGCTCCGCTGTTCGGCACCGCCACCGGATCGATGCCGACGCGATTCCGGAACCCCGTGCACAACGGAACCTCCCGAGACGTCCGGCTCGGCGGGTACTCCCACCGCGGCAGTCCGGAACTGACGCGGGCTCTTCGCGGTGCGCTCGACGACGTCCGACTGTTCTCGGAGCCGCTCGAGACCAGCGCGCTCAACGCATTGCTGAACGAATCCTCGCGACCGGGACGGTGACGCGCGAGTTCCGACGGCGCCGACAGGTCTCCAACGCGCCGTCCCCGTGCGGTCACGCCATGAGCTGGAGGCGCGACCGAAGCGGTCTGGGCTCGAAGCCTGGATCTCGAAGCGTGAAGACTCGCGTGGACCAGCGCTCCCGGCGGGGTCGGGATGACATCGCAATCCGCCGTCGTAGAGCCTGGAAGATTCGCTGCGCACTTCCGGTTCCAGACACTAGCTTCAGCAGGACGTTGTCTGCGCGCATCCTGGTCTCCATCGGCACCCGCCCCGAAGCGATCAAGCTCGCGCCGGTGGTGCACGCGCTGCGGGCACTCGGCTCTGACTTCGACGTGCGCGTGCTCGCCACCGGACAGCATCGGGAGCTCCTCGACCAGGCGCTGGCGCACTTCTGCATCGAGCCCGATCTCGACCTCGACGTGATGCGCGCCGAGCAAAGCCTCGCCGACCTGACGGCGCGGCTCACCGGCGCGCTCGATTCCGTGCTCGACGCCGAGGCACCCGACCTGCTGCTCGGCCAGGGAGACACGACCAGCGCCTTGGTGGCCGGACTCTGCAGCTTCTACCGCGGCATCCCGTTCGGCCACGTCGAGGCGGGGCTGCGCACCGGCGACCCGACGCACCCGTTCCCCGAGGAGATGAACCGGCGCCTGCTCGGTCCGCTGGCGAGCCTGCACTTCGCGCCCACCGAACGGGCGGCGGCGGCATTGCGCAGCGAGGGCATCCCTGCCGAACGCATCCACGTGACCGGCAATCCGGTGATCGACGCGCTGCTGTGGACCGCGGAGCGCCTCGATCCCCGCGAGCGCCTCGTCGGCGGACGGCGCCGCATCCTGGTGACCGCGCACCGCCGCGAGAGCTTCGGCGCGCCGCTGCGCTCGATCTGTGCAGCACTGCGCGCACTGGCCGAGCGCGGCGACGTCGACATCGTGTTCCCGGTCCATCCGAACCCCAAGGTCCGGGAGGTCACCGACGCGGAACTCGGCGACCTCGAGCGGGTACGTCTGCTCGAACCACTCGACTATCCGGCGTTCGTCGCGGAGTTGCACAGCGCGCACCTGGTGTTGACCGACTCGGGTGGCGTGCAGGAGGAGGCGCCGGGACTCGGCAAGCCGGTGCTGGTGCTCCGCGACACGACCGAGCGGGTCGAGGGCCTCGCGGCCGGCACGGCCGAGCTGGTCGGCACCGACGCCGACCGCATCGTCACAGCGACCGCCCGACTGCTCGACAACCCGGCGCTCCATGCCGAGAGATCACGACGGGTGAACCCCTACGGCGACGGACGTGCCGCAGAGCGGATCGTCGCGGCGATCGCGCAATACCTCGGGTGATCCACTGTGGGCCGCAGGGCCGTCCCGCAAGCGCGGCTTCGGGCCCGGCGATCGACCACGTCGCTCCGCAGCGCGGAATCCATCGCACGGACGATCCCGCTTTCGCCCATTGCACGGCAGCGGCCCGCACATCGAGCGGGTGTTCCTCAACCAGCCTCAAGTCGCGACTCGCGATCCCACCGATAGCACTCGTGGATCGGATCCGGACCGGATCGAGGAACGAGTCACATGAGGGTTGGAACTCCGCAAGGGGATCGTCGGGACGTGCATGCCCGCAGCGGTCGGCGACGCCACACGCATACGGGAGGCCGCGATTGAGCCCGCTGTCCCCTATCGCTGCGCTGGTGACCACCACGGCACTCGCGGCGCTCTGCGTGACGCTGCTCACGCCCTGGGTCCGTCGGTTGGCGCTCCACTGGGGCGCGGTCGACCATCCCGGCGGGCGCCGCATCCATCGTGCGCCGACCGCACGCCTCGGTGGCCTCGGGGTCACCCTCGGCCTCGGCATCGCAGTGGGCGTCGGCAGCCATTGGCTCGACCCTTCGGCCCTGCAGTTCCCCGAGCGGTTCTTCCTGATCCCGGGCCTGCTGGCGCTCGCCGGCGGGGTCCTGCTGGTCGGCGCCTACGACGACCTGCGCGGCATCTCGCCGCCGGTGAAGCTCGCGGCATTGACGGTCGCAGCGCTCGGCGTGGTCCTCCTCGGACTGCGGATCGAATACCTGCACGTGCCAGGCCTCGGTCCGCTGCAGCTCGGCTGGCTCTCGATCCCGTTGACGTTGTTCTGGATCGTCGGCATCGCCAACGCGGTGAATCTCATCGACGGCATCGACGGCGCCGCCAGCGGGGTCTCGGCGGTGTCGTCGTTGATCCTGGCCGGCATCGCCTTCGGCTGCGGTGCCCACGCGCTGGCGCTGGTCTTCGCCGCATTGGCGGGCGCCAGCTCCGGCTTCCTGTTCCACAACCGCGAGCCGGCGCGGATCTTCCTCGGCGACTCTGGCTCGCTGACGATCGGCTTCCTGATCGCCAGCCTGTCGGTGGCCGGCTGCACGGCTCCCGACACGGCGCTGCTGCTCCCCGCCACGGCACTGGCCCTCGCGGTCCCCGCCCTCGACACCGCACAGGCGATCCGGCGCCGCGTCGGCCGGGCGCTCCGCGCGCGCCGCGGCAATCCCATGGCCCGCGCGGTCCTCGCGCTGCGCGAGATCGCGCGAGCCGACTCCGAGCATCTCCACCATCGCCTGCTGCGCTCCGGACTGAGCCACCGGCAGGCGACGCGGGTGCTGGTGTTGGTCTCGCTGGCCGCCGGACTCGCGGCGTGGTCGGCACTGCCGGAAGGGACGGCCACCGCAGCCGAACGCCTGACCGCGATCTCGTTCGCTGGTCTGTTGCTGTTCCGCCTCGGCGCGCTGCCGGCCACGCACCATGGCCTCGACCCCGCGACGGCGATCGGGCCGAAGGCACTGCCGAAGATCGTGCTGCCCTCGCGCGCACCGCGGGATCCAGCGACGGGATCCGAGGAACTGCTCCCATTGCCTGCCGTGGACCGGCAGTCGCGGATCCCGGCGAAAGCCCGCCCGCCGCTGTCCCACTCCAACGCGAGTTGAGCAGCTTCCGGGCGGGTCCCGATCCGGGATGCTCCCGAGGCGAGACGACCGGGCGCGTGTGGCTCAACCCGGGCCGCCGGGAGCCGATCTACGGAACGGCCCGCAGTCGACGTTCCGGCAAGGTCGGGTCCGAGGGAGGCCGCCATGCACCGAGTCCGCGCCGTTCACCCCAGTCGTCCTGTCCGCGCCGTGGCGCTCGCACTCGCCGTGCCCCTCGCCGTGTTGGCGTCATGCGGCGATGGCGACAACCGCGCGACCCAGGTCGGCACCGCCGAATCCTGCATGCGCTGCCACAACGGCTCGCAGCACGACGACTATGCGGGGCCCGGTCTCGAGAACCCGCACCCCTTCGGCACGGCTGCAAACCTCGCGTGCACGACCTGCCACGGCGGCAATCCCGACGGCATCGACGCGGCCACCAGCCACGTGCCGCCGCCGCCAGAGATCGGCGACCGCGAACGGCAGCGGACCAACCGCTTCGCGTTCTTCAATCGGCTGACGCTGACCGGTCTCGACAAGCTGCCGGACTACGAGGTCGATGGGCGTAGCTACACGGCACTGGATTACCTGCAGTTCGTGAACCCGGGCGACCTGCGGATCACCGAGGCCGGTCGATCCTGCGGCCAATGCCATGCCCCCCACTCGAATCTCACCGCGCAGGGCGTGCTGGCCACCGAGACCGGCATCCTGTCGGGTGCGGCGTTCGCGGCCGGCGTCGACAACTCGATCCCCGAACACCGCGGCCTGTTCGAGGACACCGCCAGCGATTACGGCTTCCGGGCCGTGGCGGCCGAAGACTTCACGCCGTCGGCCCAGGCCTTCGGAGTGATCCAGGGCCTGAACGAATACCCGGTCTACAGCCGCCGCGAGGAGTCGCCGGACTCCCTGTTCCGCAATGACGACTTCGACGCAGCAGCCCTGTCGGCCGACCTGACGCCCGACAACCGCATCGAGTCGGACTCGCACCTCGCCAAGCTCTACCACGAGCAGGTCGCGTTCACCTGCGGCGACTGCCACCTCGGCAGCGCCGGCGCCAACAACCGCGCCGGCGACTTCCGCTCGTCGGGCTGCACCGCCTGCCACATGCAGTACAGCCTCGGCGGCCGCAGCCTGAGCCTCGACCCCAACGTGCCGAAGGACGAGCCGCGCGATCCCGACGACATCGATCCCGGTGAGCGCGCCCACGTGCGCAGCCACCGGATCGCCAGCGTGCACAAGACCCTGCCGAGCGGGGCGCAGATCCAGGGCATCGACGACTATGCCTGCGCCGGCTGCCACCAGGGCTCGAACCGCACCGTGATGCAGTACTGGGGCATCCGCCTCGACCAGAACCAGGACCTGCGCCGCGAGGTGCAGTATCCGGCCAACCCGGTCGCCTGGCGCAGCACCCGCAACGACGAGCGGCTGTTCGACCCCGAGGTCGGCAACCGCACGTTCAATGGGCGCAACCACAACCAGTACATCGTGTTCGAGGACTACGACGGCGACGGCCGCGACGACACGCCCGAAGACGTGCACTACGAGGCCGGTCTCGGCTGCATCGACTGCCACGGCAGCCACGACCTGCACGGCGGCGACATCGACGATCCGGACAGCGAGGGCATCGCCAGCCGGATGGAGCAGGCCACCGCGATCGCCTGCGAGAACTGCCACGGCGGGGTCGACGGCTACGCCGCGGTCGCCCAGGGCACCGCGCTCGACGGCACCGAGAAGACCCTCGCGGTCGACCGCCACGGCAAGGTCCTCGACCACGTCGAACGCGACGCAGAGGGCCACTACTGGCTGACCAGCAAGCTGACCGGCCGCCGCCACTACGTGCCGCAGACCTACGACTCGATCGTCGACAACGGCCGCATCGACCCGCGCGACAACCAGCCGATCTACAGCTTCAAGGCCAGCTACGCGATGGGCCGCGACGACGGCGACCCGAACACCGGCGTCGGCCCGCAGCAGAACGGCTCGCCCCACGACGTCTGCCACTCGGACAGCATGTCGTGCGCATCGTGCCACTCGGCGTGGACCAACACCTGCGCGGGCTGCCACCTGATCGGCGAGTACGACGAGGGCAACAACTTCAGCAACATCACCGGCGAGCGCATCGCCTTCCGCGAGAAGAACGCCGAGTTCGTCTACCAGTCGCCGGTGCCGTTCTCGCTCGGCTACAACGCCCGCGGCGAGATCACCCAGACCAGCACCAACACCAAGGTGTTCTTCCGCTACGAGGACCGGCAGAACGACCTCAGCCAGGTGTTCGCGTTCAGCGACCGCAATGGCAAGGGCAACGATCCGGCGATCCACGGCGCGCTCGGCCACAATGCACTGATGGCCCACTCGATCCGCGGCAAGGTCACCGCCGAGAACGAGGGCCCGCGCTACTGCGTGGCCTGCCACCTGACCGACCAGGGCCTCGCCACGCACCGCGCCGATTACGACGCGTTCCGCACCGCGCTGCAGGCGAATGACTACGGGAGCCTCGACTTCCCGCTGCTCCAGCAGCACATCGGCCGTAATCCGGGCAACACCCTCGACTCGCCGATCTGGGTCCACATGGTCGCCGGCCTCGGCTCCGGCCTGTTCCTGTTCGACGAGAACGGCGGACCGGTGAACCCGCTCGACCAGGACGTCAACCGCTTCGGCACCGACGGCCAGGCACCCGCAGCGATCTTCGACCCCAACCGCGTCCGCTACGACCTCGACCGCATCGTCGGCCTCGACGGCGTCAGCCGCGCCTCGAGCAACCACGCGTTCCTCGACGCCCTGCAGGGGCCAGGCCTGCGCGACGGCGCCGACGACCCGAACATGGCTGGCCCGCTCGGCGCGACGCTGGTCGACCGGCTCACCAATCCCGACACCGGCATCGTCCTCGATTCCTGGATCGATGCGGACGGCGTGCTGCGAGGTGGGCTGGCGCCGACGTCGCGCGAGCGGTGAGCCTGGGGGTCGCTCCCGATCCCCGCGGCAACTTTCTCCAGACGTCGTTACGGCCCGACGGGCCACCGTTCGTGTCCCCGATCGAACCGCCTGCCACGCCGGCAGGCCCACCTCGACCGGAGCCGAACGATGATCCCGACCTCCCGCCTCCTGCCGCTCCTGGCGGCCGCCGCCCTCAGCCCCGCGACCCGCGGCCAGCAGCGCGACTGCGTCCTGGCCCACGACCTGTCGCCGGGGCTCGACGCCAGCTACGGGTCCGAGCCGCGGCCCGAACCGAACCATCCCGGCAACCGGCTCGACGAGAAGTTCGTGAGCCTGGCGGGCGCGCACTACTTCTCCGCCCGGACCCGCTGGGGCACCGCACTGGGCCGCACCGACGGCTCCACGGCCGGCACCACCCTGCTGCGGCAGTTCCCCGGCTACGGCGACGGCCCGCGCAGCCTCACCGCCCTGGGCAGCACCCTGTTCTTCGTCACCGAGGACCCGGACCACGGCGCCGAACTCTGGAAGACCGACGGCACGACCGCGGGCACGACGCTGGTCGCCGACATCCGGAATGGCGAGGCCGGATCGCAGCCCCGGCAGCTCGTCGCGTTCGGCTCGATCCTGCTGTTCGCCGCCGACGACGGCGTGCACGGCCAGGAGCTGTGGGCCTCCGACGGCACCGCGGGCGGCACCCGGCTGGTCGCCGATCTGGAACCCGGAGCTGCCGGCAGCGACCCGAGCGGATTGATCGTCGACCCGCGCGGCACCCAGGTGCTGTTCGGCACGCTCGGCATGGAGCTCTGGCGGACCGACGGAACCACCTCCGGCACGGCGCTGATCCTCGACGTCGCGCCCGGTCTCGAGGATTCCAACCTGACCTACCTGCAGCCACTCGGCGACCAGGTGCTGTTCGGAGCCTCCGACGGCACGCACGGCTACGAGCCCTGGATCACCGACGGGACCGCTGCCGGAACGCGCCTGCTCGCCGACCTCTACCCGGGCTCGCGAGGCTCGAGCCCCCAGTTCCCCTGGCGGGCCTTCGCGTCCGGCGAGCTGCCGTTCCTCGCCGGCGGCCGGGACGGCTACGAGCTCTGGAAGACCGACGGCACCGCGGCGGGCACCGTCCAGGTGCTGGACATCCGCAGCGGCTCGGGCAGCAGCGTTCCCGATGCGCTCGGCCAGGGCACCGACACGATCTGGTTCGCCGCCGACGACGGCGTGCACGGCGACGAACTCTGGACCAGCGATGGCACCACGGCCGGCACCGTGATGGTCGCCGACATCCGGACCGGTTCCGGCAGCAGCTACCTGGACCACGGCGTCGTCGTCGGGGACGTGCTGTACTTCCGCGCCGACGACGGCGTGCACGGCAGCGAGATCTGGCGCAGCGACGGCACCGCGGCCGGGACCACCCTGCTCACCGACAGCGCGCCGGGCAGTGACGGCGCCGACCCGCGCTACCTCACCGCGCTCTCGGGGGGCCGGATCCTCGCGCGGCTCGAACTCCAGGCGACGGGTTCCGAGCTGTACACGATCGACACCGCGACGCAGACCGTCGCGTTGACCGCGGACCTGGACGTGCGGCCGGCCTCGTCGGATGCCGAGGCGTTGACGGTCACCCTCGACGGATCCCTGCTGCTGGTCGCCGACGACGGCAGCCACGGCCGCGAACCATGGGTCATCGACCCGGACGGCAGCGCCCGCCTGCTGCTCGACATCCACGCCGGCACCGCCGACAGCGGAATCGAGCGCTTCCGCAGCGGCGTGGTGGGCGGCCGCGTCCGGACCTTCTTCTCCGCCCAGGACGGGATCCACGGCCACGAGCTGTGGACCACCGACGGGACCACGGCGGGCACCGTGCTGTTCGCCGACCTGAATCCCGGCACCGAGAGCAGCTATCCCTGGGAGGTCGTGTTCAGTGGCGGCCTGGCCTACTTCGCTGCGTCGGGCACCGCGGGGCGGGAGCTGTGGGTCACCGACGGCACGGCCGCCGGCACGCGCGTCCTCGACCTGATCCCCGGCAGCTCGGGGAGCTACCCCAGCGACCTGATCGCCTTCGCCGGGATGGTCGCCTACACCGCCGACAGCGGCAGCGGCATCGAACTGCACGTCTCCGACGGCACGCTGGCCGGCACGCGGATGGTGGCCGACCTCGCGACCGGCTCCAGCTACCCGCACGGCTTCGTGGTCCACGAAGGCGAGCTGTTCTTCGTCGCCGACACCGACGCCACGGGCGAGGAGCTGTGGAAGACCGACGGCACCGCCGCCGGCACACAGCTGGTCGCGGACCTGAGGAACGGCAGTGAGGGCAGCGAGCCGTACGACCCGGTGAGCTTCGGCGGTCGCCTGTTCTTCGGCGCCGACGACGGCATCCACGGCCGCGAGCTGTGGAGCACCGACGGCACGACGGCGGGAACCACGCTGTTCCTCGACCTCGAGGCGGGCGCCGGCGGCGCGAACCCCGGCGGCCTGACCGCAGCGGACGGCGCGCTGTTCTTCGCGGCGTGGACCAGCACCGACGGCTACGAGATCTGGCGAACCGACGGCACCGCCGCGAACACCATTCAGGTCACCGACGCTCCCGGCACCGCCTCGACGGGGTACGAAGCGCTGCATGCGGTCGGCGGCGGGGTGCTGATCTCGGGCGACGACGGTGTGGTCGGCTACGAGCTGTTCTTCTCGGATGGCACCCTCGCCGGCACGGGGCTCCTGGCCGATCTGAACCCGGGTCCGATCGGCGCCGACGCCTACGAGTTCGTCGACTTCGCCGGCTCGGTCTGGTTCACCGCCGACAGCGTCGACCACGGCCGCGAGCTGTTCCGCTGCACGGGCCTCGCGGCGGCGCGTGACCTCGGCGCCCAGTCGGTCGGCGGCGCGACACTCCACGCGACCGCGCCCATCCTCGGTTCGACCGCGACCCTGCGCTGGGACGACGGCCCGGCGAACGCGCTCGGCGTGCTGCTGCTCGACGTGCCCTTCACGCCCTACACCGACGGCCTGTTCCTGGCCGACAGCTACGCCGCGGTCAGCCCGTTCGGCGTCACCGTGGCGATGACGACCGAGTCGCAAGGTCTCGCCGCGCTACCGGTCCCCGATCTCCAGGGCCTCGCCGGCGTGCAGCTGCACACCCAGCTGTGGTGGTTCGACGGCGCGCAGACCTTCCCGATCACGCCGAGCAACGGCGTCGAGCTGACCCTGCAGCGCTGATCGGGACGGCCACGCGGCAGCAGGGCTGCAGACGGATGCGCAGAATTCTCCAGCCGGGTCCCGGGAACCCCGCGGCCGCGCTTGCCGGCCCAGCCGGCGGACGCGACCATCCCCGTCTCGCCCCAGGACCCGCCATGCCCGACCCGAAGCCGCTGCAGTTCCTCGACCAGGCCCTCGGAGCCCTCCGCAACCTCGGCCTGCTCCCGAGCGAGCCCGAGTCCGCGCCGATCGTGCGGATCCTCGACCGGATCGCCGACCTGGAGCCCGACAAGACCGCGGCGATCGCCCGGACCTTGGCACAGGCGAGCCTGTTCAACCAGGTGGTCCGCGACCAGATCGACGCGATGCGGATCGGTGACCGCTACTCGGAGATCTCCAAGTCGTTCGACTCGATCCGCGACGACGCCAAGCGGATGGTCGAGCAGGTCGAGGACCAGAAGATCGACACCTTGGAGCGGCTGTCGAACATCTGGATGAAGGTCACCCGCGGCGACATCCCCGCGCGTTTCGACGAGATCAAGGCCACCTACCTGGAGGTCGCCCGCGACACCGCCGACCAGATCGACCGTGAGCAAACGATCCTCAACGCCTACCGCGACTTCCGCACCGCGCTGAAGCAGGCCCAGGTGCTCGGCTTCGAGGTGCTCGCCACCGCCGAGCAGGCCCTGAACCGCAAGAAGGAAGGGCTCGCCAAGGTCGCCGCCGAGCTGGAGGCCTACGCCGGTGACGACCAGGCCGAGCGCGCCAAGCTCGAGCTGGCGCGCGACCTCGCGCTGCAGGCCACCCAGGACGAGGACGAGCGCTACCAGATCGCCAAGGACCTCGCGGAGAACCTGTCGATCGCCTACTCGACGACCGAGGTGGTGATGGCGCGGATCCAGCAGATCACCGACTGCAAGCAGCGCGTCTACCGTCAGGCGGTGACCTTCTTCGGCACCAACGAGACGGTCTTCACCGCGCTGTCGGCGTCGTTCACCGGCATGCACGGCCTGCACGAGGGCACCGAGACGCTGGAGGCGATGCGGGACGGCATCAACAAGAGCCTCGAGGTGCTCGGCGAGCTCGGCACCGAGATCCAGGAGCGCGCGCTGCGCGCCGGCTACGGACCGAACCTGAAGGCGGCATCGGTGGCGAAGCTGGTCGACGCGGTCACCGACTTCCAGGCCCGCAGCATCGAGATCATCGACGAGATGCGCGAGCTCAGCGCCGCCAACGAGCGCGAGGTCACCGCGGCGACCGAGGCCGGCAAGCGGCGGATGGTGGCGCTGCAGCAACGCGCGGCGCGGCTCGAGACGACCGATGCGGGCGCCTGAGCGGACGCTGGGACGACACCACGTGAGCACCACGACCGAGGAACCGCAGGTCCCCGCCGAACGCGTACCCCTCGACCAGGTGATGCTGGCGATGGACGTGGTCGACACGCTGCGCCACCAACAGCAGTTGGTGGAGCGCGAGCTCGACGACGCGCGCCAGCAGGCCGAACTGATCGCGCGGATCCAGGGCATCTACGACGCGCAAGGCATCGAGGTCAGCGAGGAGACGATCGCCGAGGGCGTGCGGGCGCTGCGCGACGACCGCTTCGTCTACCGACCGCCGGAGCGGACCTGGCGGGTGCGGCTCGCCGAGATCTACGTCGAGCGTGGCAAGTGGACGCTCCGTCTGCTGCTGGTCGCGGCGCTGGCCGTCGCCGGGTGGCTGGCATGGGCGCTGCCTGCCCGCGCCGAGCGCCGCCGCGAGATCGAGGTGTTCCAGTCACGGGTCGAGTCGGCGCTGGAACGCGCCGAGGACCTGGAGGCCCGGATCACCCGGCTTTCGGACGACATCGCCGGCGCGCGGGAGCGCAGCGAGGGCGCCGGCACCGCGGAACCCCTGCAGCAGGCCGAGGCTGGCCTCGAACGCGGCCGCGCAGCGACCGGCGCGGCGCTCGCGGACCTCGCTCCGCGCCCCGATGCTGCGGCGGCCGTCGACGGCGATGCCGCGACCGTCGGTCGCCTGGTCGACGCCGAGCGCAAGCTCGACCAGGCGCGCGCCGAACTCGACGCCGCACGGGTGCAGGTCGACGGCATCGTCGCGCTCGCCGCGACCCGCCTGGAGTTCGCTGCGCTCGAACGACGCATCGACGGACTCGAGCTGACCGACGGCGAACGGCCGCCGATCGATGCGCTGCGCGGCGAGGTCCGATCGATGCTCGACGCCGGCCGCGGCGCGCGGGCTGCCGCCCGGCTGGGCGAGTTGCGCGATGCGCTGGACGCCGTGCTCGCCGCCCGCGAAGCACGGACCGCGCTGGCTTCCCGCTTCGCCAGGATCCGCGCCGCGCTCGACGCGATCCCCAAGACCCCCGACGCGGCCCGCGAGGTCACCGCCGGGCTGACCGCAGCCCGCTCAGCGCTCGACGCCGGCGACTCCGGCCGGGCAGCCCGCGCGCTGGACCGCCTGGAGGAACTCGCCACCACCCTGGAGCTGTCCTACCAGCTCCGGATCGTCTCTCGCCCCGGCACCCAGAGCGGCGTGTGGCGCTACCCGAACGGCGACCGCAGCAAGCGCAACCACTACGTGATCGTCGAGGCGATCGACGCGGCCGGCCGCACGCTGCGCCTGCCGATCACCAGCGAGGAGGACGGCAGCACCCGGACGGTGAAGCAGTTCGGGGTGCGGGTGCCCGAGCGGGTCTACGAGCAGGTCAAGGCCGACAAGCTCGACAACGGGTTGATCGACGCGCCGTTGGCCGGCGAGAAGACCCGCGGCGCGCTCGAGCCGACCTGGGTGCTCGAGGTCCTGCCGGGGAGGATCACGCGATGGTGACCCACTTCGATCGCGGCAGCGGGCGGCGGGGCGACGAGGTCTACGAGTCGCTGGCGACCGGACTGGCGCAGGCCGAGCAGCGGGTGCGCGGCCTCGGCGCCGAGCTCGATCGGCTGCGCCACGAGTCGGAGCACGCCCGCCACCAGGAGGTCGAGCGCACTGCGCGGCTGGCACGTGCGCGCCTCGATGCGCTCGACGCGGAGCAGGTCGCCGGTCCGCTCGACGCCGCCGACCAGGAGGCCCTGGAGCTGCTCGCCGAACGGGACCGGCAGCGCGACGACCTGGTGACGGAACTGGAGAACTTCGCGGCCGGACTGGCGCGCCTCGATGCGGAGCGCGACACGGCTCGCGACGCCCTCGCCGCGGCGGAGGCGGAACGCGACGAGCTGGTGCGCGCGACCCTCGCCCGACTCGCCGAGGACCCGGGCTACGTCGAGGCGCGCAGCCACGTCGAGTTCCTCACCGGCCGCGCTGCGCACGCCGCCGACAAGGCCGCGCAGGCCGAGGCCGACCGCGAGACGAAGCGCCGCCCCTACGAGGACGACAAGCTGTTCCACTACCTCTGGAAGCGCCGCTACGGCAGCCCGGAGTATCGGGCCTGGCCGGTGTTCCGGATGCTCGACGGCCAGGTCGCCCGGCTGTGCCGCTACCGGCCGGCGCGCGACGACTACGCGCTGCTCCTGGAGATCCCGAAGCGGCTGCGGGCACATGCCGAGGAGCTGGCCCGCGAGGCGAAGCAGGCCACCGAGCGCCTCGACGACACCGAGCAGGCCGCGCTGCGCGAAGCCGGGCTCGACGCGTGCCGGTCCGAGGTCGAGACCGCGCGCCGCGCGCTCGAAGCAGCCACCACGGCCTTCGACCAAGCCGAGCGTCGCCACGGTGAACTCCACGACCGGCTGGTCGCAATGGACGACGGCGAGGACCCGCTGACGCGCCGCGCCCTGTGGACGCTGCAGTCGCAGCTCGGCCGCGAGGACGTCGCGACGCTGCGCCGTGACGCCGAGGCGACCTCGCCCACCGACGACGATCGTCTGGTCGTCGAACTCGGCCACTTCCGCGGCAAGCAGGAGACGCTGGCGAAGCAGATCGACGAGCTACGCGCACGCCACAGGAAAGAGATCGACGCGGTGGCCGAGCTGCGGACCGTCCAGCAGAAGTTCCGCCGCCAGGGCTTCGACCGCCACGACTCGGTGTTCGACCGCGACCTCGACGTCGGTGGCGTGCTCGCCGGGCTACTGAGCGGCGCGCTCCTGAGCCACGCCGCATGGCGGCAGCTGCGCGGCGCGCAGCGTTCGCTCCGGCTCTCGTCGGGAGCCATGACCGGCGCGCAGATCGCGGGCTCGATCCTCGGCGGCATCCTCAGCGCATCGAGTCGCGGGGGCGGCGGGTCCTTCGGGGGCGGCGGTGGGTCCTTCGGGGGCGGCGGTGGGTTCGGCGGTGGCGGGGGCGGATTCAGCTCCGGCGGCGGGTTCGGCGGTGGCGGGGGCGGCTTCCGTACCGGCGGAGGCTTCTGATCGGAGTCGGCACCGCGACGGGGCTGCCGGCGCGGATCACCCGCCTTCGACCCGGACCATCGCGGCGGCCGGCCACTCGGGTACACGAGCAGGGTCTGGAGCCGGCAGACCGTGGGCAGCGGCGACCTCGGCGAGCCCGACCGGCGCGCGGACCGGCAGCTCTGGACGATTGAGGTAGCGGTTGCCCTCCGCCCAGCCGCGTCGCCGAGCAGTCTGCGGGTGCCACAGATGCACCGGGATGCACCGGTGCCAGATGGACCTGCCACGGAAGCCGGCAACCCTCAGCCGGTTGCGCAGGTCGGAGTCTTCCCGGGCGGAGTCGACGAACGCCGCGTCCGGGCCGTTCACAGCCACGAGCGCCGCACGCCCCACCGACATGTTGAGCCCGTAGACCTTCGGCGAGCGCATCCGCCCGGTGAGGATGTAGCAGACGTTCTTGGCCTGCACGCGCCACATCCACACGCGCTGGTCGAACCGCACGAGCCCCTCGTGCTCGCCACGGTCGATCCGCGGGACGTCGAGGGTTGCGCTGACCTCCTGCGTCAACCGGGCGTGGCCACCGACCACGAACCGGTCCGGAGCAGCCGCGCGCAGGTGCTGACTCACCATATCCCGCATCGGCACGGTGTCGCCGTCGGTGAAGATCACCCACGGGGCCCGTGCATGGAGCACCGCGAGACACTGGGCGCGGGCCTTGCGGAATCCGTGGTCGGGCTGCCAGACGTGCAGCAGCGGCACCGGGAAGCCCTGGGCCCGCACCCGATCGATCAGCGCCCTGGTCTCCTCCCCCGAACCGTCGTCGGCGATCAGCACTTCGAAGTCGCGCCGGTCCTGCCGCGCGTAGCCTGCCAGGACCATCTCCAGGTAGGCGGGACTCTCGTATGTGGAGATGACCACGCTCGCTCTCGACCCGCTCACCGCCATACGCCAGGATCATGCGAAGGACCAGTCGGGCTCGCAATCCTGGAGGAACGCGACCCGAGTCCCGCCGACATGACTGCCAATCGCTTCTCCTGTTGGGCTTCGAGGCACCCCTGGCTCAGTCGAGCCGCGCTGCTCGGCTTGTCCCTCCTCGCCCTCGAGATATGCGCCCGGATCGCAGTCGGAATCGGCCTGGCCCCTTACAGCCGCTACCCGACCACCGCTGAGCCGACTCTGTGGGACGTCCTGTCACCGAGCTGGGGACCTTGGCGCCACCCGAGCGGCTCGGCCCACGTGATCACCCCGTGCTTCGATCTCGTGTACCGAGCCAACGCCGAGGGGATGCGGGATCGCGAACGCAGCCGCCGCAGTTCCGCGCAGCGGCGATTGGTGGTGCTCGGCGACTCCTTCACCGAGGGGATCGGAGTCGACCGAGCGACCCGCTTCACCGACCGGGTCGAGCACGACACCGGCCTCGAGTGCCTGAACTTCGGGCTGATCGGTTCGGGCTTCGTGCAGCACCTGCTGATCTACCGGGATCTGGCCCATGACTTCGACCACAGCCACGTCGCGCTCTTCACCCTGCCCTACAACGACGCGTTGGACTCGGACCCGGACCACATCGACCGGTACGCGCCGTTCCTCGTCGCCGATGCGGAGGCGCCCGGGGGCTACCGCATCGACTACCCGATGCCATTCGAAGACCGGCCGCGCGAGCGCCGCAGCCTGTCGGTCCGGATCCGCAACTGGCTCGGCAACAACCTGTATCTGGTGAACCTGGGACGCACCGCAGCCCGCACCCTGAAGAGTGACCACCGCGAGGCCCTGGCCGAACACCGCAGCTGGGACATGCCCAGCTACCGGACCTTCGGGCCACGCGAGCAGGCCTGGCTTTGCTGGTGCTACCGCCAGCTCGTCGCTGCCGCGGGCGGTCGGCCGGTGCACGTGTTCTTGATTCCGACCCGCCTCGACTTCGAAGACGCGATGACGCGCGAACCCGACGCGCCACGCGCGCCCGGCGACCTGCGCATCGGCCTGGAAGCGCTCGACCGGGAACTTCCCGATCTTCACGTCCACGACCTCCTGCCTCGCTTCGTCGACGACGCCCACCGACACGCCCGCACCTACGACGACTACACCCTGTGGTGCGACGGCCATTGGAACGCGCTGGGCCACGAGATCGCCGCGGCGGCACTGCGAGAGGTGCTCGACTAGTCGCTGTCGCAGCCGGTGAGGTAGGCGGTCGTGGTCGGTGCCAGGCACCGACCGCGACAGATCCGGGATGCGGTCCTCACACGGCGAAGCGCCGCAGTGCGCCCTTCAGGGAGCAGAACACCCCGTAGCAGACCAACCCTGCCGCCACCACGAGCAGAATCAGCCACCCGAACTCCTGGTTGCTGAGCAGCACGAGTGCCTCGCGCGAGCCACTCGCAGCCTTGTCGGCCTGGAAGCGCAGTGCACCGAGGACCACCTGGCTGGCGATTGCGCCGAACACCACGCCGCGCGCCGCGAGGCCGGAGGCCGTGACGGTCTGCACCCCCTTGCGGGCCTTGGAGTCCAACCGCGCCAGATCCAGCTTCTCGGCCTCTTCACCCTTGAAGGCCTTCACGATCTCGGCGATTCCGACCCCGAAGATCACCAGGCCGACGCCGCCGACCAGGATCCTGCCGCCCGGCTGTTCCATCAGGTCCGCCACCCACTTCGCCTTGCTCGACGACGAGCCGCCACTGGGCGCCGACACAGCCAGCGTGCCGGCGGTGATCGCGAGGCCGGTGTGGATGACGGCACTGACGAGGTAGACCGCCCGCTGCAGCTTGCCCGTGGCTCCCCCGCCGGCCTTGTTCTCCGGGTCGGCGCCGAACTGCGCCCATCGCCAGACCGCGTAGCAGGCCAGGCCCAAGGCGATCACGCCGACCAGGATCCGCCCGAATGGCTGCTTCGCGATCTCGCCGAGGGCGCCCACCGCTCCGGTCGTCTTGCCGCCTTCGCCGACCGCAGCGCCGATCGCGAGCGCACCGATCGCGACGTATACGATCGACTTCGCGTAGTAGCCGGTTCGTGCGATCGGCACCAACCACTGCTTGTCGGGCGCGAAGCCCGCAGACGTTCTGGATCCTGGAGTGTGCATGGCTCGTGGAGCGCCGCCTCACAGCAAGAACCAGGACCACGCCGACGGAAAAGCCTCCGACCCGCGGCCGCGGCGTGCGCACGTCAGAAGCCGAGGGAATCCACGCCGGGTCCGGGACCGCTCCCCTCGTTCCGAACCGCCATCCGCTGGGCGCAGAATGTGCCAACGCCCCTCACCGGGGAGCCTGGATACCGCGTCCGACCACCCGGCGGCGGGCCGCGGGCCCCGCTCGGCTCCCGCCGGCACAGTTCCCCCAGCGGGTTCCAGCGTCGAGCCGCAGCGACCTCCGGATCTCGCGAGGGTCTGGCACGCCGATCGCGCGTCACGGTGCCACCCGCCATGACCACGACCACCGGCCAGAGCGCAACGACCGACCGCGATCCGCCCGAGGATCTCCGAGACCTGCTGAGTCGCGTCGAGAGAGCTGGCGACGGCGGCGACACCGCGCAGGTTCACCTCCGCGACGTGGTCGGCGAACTCGGACAGGCGTCGTTCGCTCCGTTCATCCTCCTACCGGGCCTGATCCTACTCGTCCCGGGGATCGGCGACCTTCCCGGCGTCCCGGTGACGATGGGCGCCCTGGTGGTCCTGTCCGCGTCGCAGCTACTCGTGCACCGCCACGACCTGTGGCTTCCCGACTGGCTGGGACGTCGCTCGATCGAACGCCGCAAGCTGAAGAAGTCCCTCTCCTGGATGCGGCCGGTCGCGAAGTTACTCGACCGCGTCACCCGACCGAGGCTCACCGGCATCGTCCGCGGCGCGGGCGTCGGCCTGATGCTGATCTCGTGCATCCTGATCGCGACGGCGACCCCGGTCATGGAGATCGTTCCCCTGCTGGCCAACATCGCCGGGGCCGCACTCGTCGGGTTCGGCCTCGCCCTGTTCGCGCGCGACGGCGTGCTCGCCCTGCTCGCCTTCGCCCTGCTCGGCGCGTGCGTGGCGTGGCTGCTGTGGCTGTTCTGAAGCAGGCCGGACGACCGCGGACTATCGCTCGTAGGCCGCCCGATAGCGCTCGTAGCAGTCGGAGATCCCCGGCAACGGCTGCACGTCGAGCCGGCGCCACCACTCCCGGTCGGTGGCGATGCGCCGCAACTGAGCGCGCAGCGACTCGACGGATCCCGCCTCGAACACCAGGCCATTGCGCTCGGTGACCATCTCGCTCATCCCGCCGAGGTCGGCGACGAGCACCGGCACGCCGGCGGCGAACGCCTCGAAGACGACCAGCGGCGTGTTCTCGTACCAGGTGCTCGCGACCACCAGCACGTCCATCTCCGCGAACACCTCGGAGATCTGCTCCTCGGAGTAGCCCCCGGCGAACCGGATCCGCGGATCGCCCTCGGCCGAGGCGACCAGCGAGTCGATGTACTCTTGGAACATCGCCTCCTCGAGTCGGCCGTGAATCGTCAAGCGACAATCGAGGCCGCTGCCCCGCACCGCGTCGACGACCAGGTCCGGCCCCTTCCAGGGCGACAGGATTCCGCAGAAGCCGATCCGCAGCGGTGAGCGTGGGCGCGCCACCGCAGCGCGCGTGACGCGGCCCGCCTCCAAGCCGTAGTGGCCGAGTCGGAAACCGCCGTGGTCGAAGCCGTTGTTCCGGAACACGTCGGCAAGGAACCGCGACGGCGCGAAGATCACGTCGGCCAGCGCGAGGTTCTGGAACTGGCGCTCCTTGCGAGACAGCAACGCGTGCAGTCGCGCCCCCTGGCTGTCGGTCAGCGGGTCGGCGGCGGGATCGGGCTCGGCCCCCTGCAGCTCCGGCGCATGGCAGGGCACGCAGCCACGCCCCTGATCAGGGGGCCCGTCGCAGACCGTCCCGTCGCTCCGCTGCAGGGTGAAGCGCGGGCAGAGGTACCAGAAGTCCATCAGCGTCACGCAGATCCTGAGCCCGTTGCGCTTCGCCACCCGCAGCAGGTTCGAGCCGAGCTGCCGCAGATGGAAGGCGTGCACCACGTCCGGCCGGACCTCGTCGAGGACCTGCTGGAACCAGCCCTCGAGGTGCAGGTTCTGGTAGTCGCGGAGCTGGTCGTTCGGATTGATCCGCCGCCAGTGGTTCAGCCGGATCACCCGGAGCCCGTCGACCGGTTGCTCGAAGCGGCGGATCGGCGGCCAGTCGCGGTCGTGGTCCCAGTGCAGGCACAGGATCACCGGCTCGTCGCCCCGTCGCCGCGCTTCCCGCGCCACCGCCAGACAGTGCTGCTCGGTGCCGGAATGGCTGTCGGGGAGGAACTGATGGATCGTGTAGAGGATGCGCATCGCGGGGCGGGAGGGGCCGTGCGCGGGTCCGGACCCGTCGTCACGATCGGCCGCCCGCGACCGGCCACTGTAGCGGCCCGCCCCACGCGAACCCCGCATGGCCTGCCCACACCGGTGCGACGCGGATCCGAACTGCAACCCTTCGGCGCCGCGCCGACACCGACGCGCGCGGTTGACCGGGCCGCCGAGTTCCAAGAGGCTGCAGCCAGGGACGGCCCGGCCAGGAAGGAACAGACCGGATGGAGAGCACCAACCCGACCTCGGCGCCGGATCATCCCGCCGCCTACCGCGGCTGCCGCGTGCTGGTCGCCGGCGGCTTCGGCTTCCTCGGCGCCCATCTCTGCCGCCACCTGGTCGCCGCCGGCGCGGCCTCGGTGGTCGCGCTGGATCGCGACACCAGTGCCGCGCGGGCCGCGCGCCTGACCTCGTTGCCGCGCTCCTCGGACCGGTTCGACGCGATCGAACTCGACGTGATGGACCGCGACAGCCTCCGGACGCTGCTGGCCCGAGGCCGCTTCGACCATGTGTTCCACTTCGCCGCGTTCTCGTCGGTGATCGAGCGTGCCGCGCGCGAGCCGGCGGAATCGCTGGCCGTGAACTCGATGGGCGTGGTCCACATCCTGGAAGCGCTGCGGGCGAACGGCGGCCCGCATCCGCACGTCGTGCTGGCCTCGACCGACAAGGTCTACGGCGACCACGGCGGCCGGCCCTACGGCGAAGCGTCGGAGCTGCGCGCCCGCGGCGTCTACGAGTCGTCGAAGCTCGCCGGCGAGCTGTTCGCCCACGCCTACCGCGACGCCTACGACCTGCCGGTCAGCACGCTGCGGCTGTGCAACGTGTTCGGCCCGTGCGACGTCGGTGGCCTCGGCTTCCGGATCGTGCCGCGCTCGTTGGCGGCGCTGTTCCGCGATCCGGTCGGTCGACCGCAGCTCTACGCGACCTCGCGGGCGCATCGCCGCGACTACATCCACGTCGACGACTGCTGCCGGGCATTCCTGGCGGTCGGTGCGCACGACCCGCGCAGCCTCGCCGAGCCGGTCTTCAACCTCGCCGGCACCGCCAACGTCACCACGCTCGCGATGCTCGAGGCGGTTCTCGAAGCCGCCGCGCGCACCCTGGAGGACCGCGGCGAGACGCAGCGCGCCACACGCATCCGCGCCGCCGGCATCGAACAGGTCCCGCCACCGGACGACCACGCTCGCGCCATCCCCGAACAGCGGCTCGACGGCACCAGGCTCCGCGAGGCCACTGGCTTCACTCCGAGCATCCGCCTCGAAGACGGTCTCGCCCACACCGCCGCCGCCTACTACGACTGGTTCGCCGCCGAGGCGCCGGGCCCGGCCGCCCCCTCCTCGTAGGCAGCCCGGTAACGGGCGTAGCAGGCGTCGATCCCCTCCAACGGCCGCACGTCGAGCTGCTCCCACCAATCCCGATCGTTGGCCGCGCGCTCGATCTGGGCCCGCAGGGAGGCGGCATCGCCGGGCGCGAAGGTCAGCCCGTTGCGCTCGGTGATCATCTCGCTCATCCCGCCGAGGTCGGACACGATCACCGGCACGCCGGCCGCGAACGCCTCGAACACCACCAGCGGGGTGTTCTCGTACCAGGTGCTCGCGACCACCAGCACGTCCATGTCCTCGAACACCTGCGGCGCCTCGGCCTCCGTGTAGGGCCCGGCGAAGCGGATCCGCGCGTCGCCCTGCGCCGACGCCACCACCCGGTCGATGTAGTCCTGGAACATCGGCTCCTCGAGCCGGCCATTGATGGTGAGCACCACATCGGCGTCGGTGCCACGCACCGCGTCGACCACCACGTCGCCCCCCTTCCAGGGCGACATCACGCCGCAGAAGCCGATCCGTAGCGGACTGCGCGGCGTGCGGCCCGGCGCCGGGTTCACCCGGGTCGGCTCGAGGCCGTAGTGCCCGATGCGGAACCCGGCATGCTCGAAGCCATTGCGCTTGAACATGTCGGCGAGGAAGTACGACGGCGCGAAGATCACGTCGGCCAGCGACAGGTTGGCGAATTGCCGTTCCTTGCGGGTCAGCAAGGCGTGCAGCCTGGCACCCTGGCTGTCGGTCAGCGGATCGTCGCCCGGATCGGGCATGGCGCCCTGCAGCTCCGGCGCGTGGCAGGGCACACAACCCCACCCGCCGTCCGGTGGACCATCGCAGACCGTCCCGTCGCTGCGCTGCAGGGTGAAGCGCGGGCAGATGTACCAGAAGTCCATCAGCGTCACGCAGATCCGCTTGCCGTTGCGCTTCGCGACCCGCAGCAGGTTCGAGCCGAGCTGCCGCAACTGGAACGAATGCACGATGTCGGGTTCGACCTCGTCGAGGATCTGCTGGAACCAGCCCTCCAGGTGCAGGTTCTCGTAGTCCCGCAATGGGTCGTTCGGATTGATCCGCCGCCAATGGTTGAGCCGGATCACCCGGATGCCGTCGACCGGCTGCTCGAAGCGGCGGATCGGCGGCCAGTCGCGGTCGTGGTCCCAATGCAGGCAGAGCACCGTCGGCTCGTCGCCCCGCCGCCGCGCCTCCCGCGCCACCGCCAGACAGTGCTGCTCGGTGCCCGAATGGCAGTCGGGGAAGAACTGATGGATCGTGTAGAGGATGCGCATGGAGGGTTCCCAACTCCGCGAGAGACAGTCTCGACGCCCCTCGCTCGGTGTCCATCCCGCCGCTTCAGGTTGCGGGATGTTCGAGTTCGGCGAACCCGCGCGTCCGCGGGCGCCCGTCACCACACGATCCGGTCGAACCACGCGCGCAGGCGGGCACCATGACGCGGCTGCATCTGCCCGATCTCGACGATCCGCCCCAGCAGGTGGGCCCGGAACTCGGCGATTCCACTCCGGTTCTGACCCTCGGGACCTCGCCGCACGCAGTTCACCAGGATCGCCTCGAGCTGCTCGCGCTCGGCGCGCGGCACCGCGGCCTGGTCGTTGAGGACCAGACCACCGGCCTGCTGCCGCACTCCTCGCCGCATCACCCGCGTCTTGTGGTGCGCGGTGCGCAGACCGCATTCGAGGAGGACCGCGCCGACCCGCTCGGCAAGGCGCTCCGCGTCGCGCGCGAACGCGGCACCGCCGCTGAACACCAGGTCGTCGGCGTAACGGGTGTAGACGGCTTCGAACCGGCGGGCGAGACCCGTCAACCGGGCGTCGAGCGCGAACGCACAGAGGTTGGCCAGCGCCGGGGACGTGGGGGCACCCTGCGGCAGGTGACGGCGACGCAGGCGCTCGACCAGGCGTGCACCGCGCGGTGCGTGGCGCGCGGCGCCGAGTCCGTCCTCCAGCGCGTAGCCAGGGGTGGTCGTGGTGCACAGGTCCGCGAGGCCCGCCGCCAGATCCTCGTCGTAGCCGGCGGTCACGAACAACCGGAGCACGCGACCGCGGCCGAGCGACGCGAAGAAGTCCTCGATGTCGATCCGCACGACGCACGCACGCCCGACGTGCGGCGCCACGAAGCTGCGGCGACTCCGGCCCGGCACGAAGCCGTGCGCCGCCGCATGCGGTGGAATCATGGCCAGCAGTCCACGGTGGATCCGCACCTGCACCGCCTTCAGCCGGGTCTTCGGTGCTTCGATCAGCCGCGGCACCCGCCCGCGGCGCGGCACCCAGACCTGGTGGTAGTGCTCGCGGTGCGTCATCCACTCGAGCGCGCCGCGTCGTCCCGAAACCCGCAGCGCCCGCAGCTCGTCGCCATCGAGACCGAGCCAGGCCGCGAGGTCGTCGAACGTCCGGAACTCCGGGAGCCGCCACTCCGCGGGCGCGCCGGCAGCCGGAGCCCGCTCCGGACGCGGCAGGTCCTCGAAGTTGAGCGAGAGTCCTTCGAAGCAGGCTCGGAAGGCCGGCGAGCCGCCGAGCAACCGGGCCAGGTCGCGCACCCGCGGTCGACCGCGCGCCCCGAACCACACGACCAGCTTGTGGGCCAGCCGCCGGGCGAGGGGGTGATTCTCGACCCCCATCGCGAGCATCCGCGCGCTCAGGCCATCGACGTCCCACCGCCCGCGGAGCAGGGCGGTCGCGACCAGTTCCGGATAGGCGTCGGACGAGACCAAGTGAACGAGTGAGGAAGGTGGACCGCACCCCGGCGCTGCGGGTCGGGCGCGGAGAATTGTGCGCCGTCGAGCGCACCCGGCTCCGCGCCGCGGATCGGACTGTGCGGAACTGCCCCGGGGTAGCCCCGGAGAGAGGCGTGGACCAGGTCCACGGTCTCGGCCCGGAGTGCGGTCCGGCAGGAGCCTACCCGGGTCCGCGCACGACGTCGCGCGCGACTCCGGTCGTCCTCGGATCGGAGAACGCGACGCCCTCCAGGATCGCGTCAGCTGGGTCCACGCGACGCCAGTCCAGCGAGCAGTTCGTCGGCGACCGCGGGCTCCAGATGCCGCGCATTCTCCCGGGCGTTGGCAACGGCGATGTCGGAGCCGGAGTCGATCAACCTCTGGGCGGCCGCGAGGTCACCACGCACCGCCGGCTTGATCTGCTCGGCCACCGCGTCGAGAGCACGAGCCGCCTGCGCAGCGATGCTTGCCACGCGCACCGGAGCCTCGGTCGCCGCACGCCACCCGGCAGCGATCCGGGTACGTCGCCCGTCGGCGTCCCGCGGCAGCGCGAGCGCGGCGAGCAGCTCGGCGAACGCCGTGCAATCGGCGGTGAACTCGGCCTCGAGGTCGTGCACCAACGCTGCGAGCACCGCGATCTCGGGCGCGTCGGGCTGCGACAGCCGCAGGACCTTCGCGCCGACCGCGATCCCCGACGCGAGCGCGGTGATCCCCGCGGCACCTCCGGCCGGCAGCGGGTCGGGACCGAGGAATGCCTGCGTCAAGCGACGGAACGAGGCCGTCACGTCGGGCGCCGGAAAGTCGCGCTCGCCATTCCGATCGTCGCTCATCCCGCCCCCTCGCTGCGTCGGTACTCGCTCGCGGTCATGCCCATGTGCTTGCGGAACTGCCGCGCGAAGTCGGCGTGGTCGTAGAAGCCCGCTTCGAGCGCGACCCGCGTCACCGGCATGTCGGTCGACGCGAGCAGGTCACACGCCCGGTCGACCCGGAGCTGCATCAGGTAGGCCCGCGGCGACATCTGGAAGGTCGCCTGGAACTTGCGGCCGAACTGCCGCACCGACAGTCCGGCGCGGTGCGCGAGGTCGGCGACGTGCAGCGGCTCACGGAAGTGCGTGCGCAGGTGCTCGGCGATCGGCGCCAGGTCGAGGTAGGGCTGCAGGGCGGCGCGCTGGCCCTCGTAGCTGCGCACCGTGCCGCAGATGCCGTGCGGTCGGCCTGCTCGATCGAACAGCGGCAGCTTGTCGGTGACGAACCAGCTCGGGCTGCCGGCCTCGGCGGGGAACAGCTCGATGATCCCGAGCAGCGGCGCGCCGCTGGCCAGCACCCGTTCGTCGTCGCGGCGGTAGTTGACGGCGAGCCTTGGCGGGAAGATGCAATCGTCGGTCAAGCCGACCAGTTCCGCCTCGGTCGCGAAGCCGCATCGGTGCACGAAGGCCGGATTGCCCATCACGAGGCGGAACTGCCGGTCCTTCGCGAAGAACATGGTGCCGGGCAGGTGGTCGAACAGGTGGCGGAACTGCCCCACCTGCAGTTGCTCGGCCCAGGCGTCCGGGTCGATCGGAGATTCGTGCACGGCCGGAACATACACCGCGAGCGGCGAATCCTACTAGCCGACGCCGAGCCCGTCCGGTCTCCTCACCACCATGCGAGCCATGCGTCTGCAGACCCTCGGTGCGTTGATCCTCGGCCTCCTGGTGACCGGCCTGCTGCTGGCGGCGGTGCGACCGCCGGAGAGCAGGGCTGCGGCCGAGGAAGGCCGCCGCCTCGCGGTGCTGTTCTTCGGGGCACCGACCGCGAACGGTCCGCACCACGATCCGATCTCGCGCTACCGGGTGCTGAAGAAGGGTCTCGGCGTCGAAGGCATCGACCTGCACTACAGCGAGGACCCTGCCGAGGCCTTCGAGCCCTCGTTCCTCGGCCACTTCGACGCCGTGCTGATGTACGGCAACTGGGAGCAGAACGGCCGGATGCCGCCCGCGCAGCTCGACGCGCTGCTCGACTACGTGGCGCAGGGCGGCGGCTTCGTGCCGGTGCACTGCGCCTCGGCCTGCTTCGGCGAATCACCGGAGTTCGTCAAGCTGGTCGGCGCGCGCTTCCGCAGCCACGGCGGCGAGGAGTTCGAGGTGCGGAACGTCGCACCGCAGCACCCGGTGCTGAAGGGCCTGCCCGGCTACAAGGCCTGGGACGAGACCTACGTGCACAGCGACCACGGCGGCGACCGCGAGATCCTGCAGGTCCGCGAACGCGAGCCGTGGACCTGGACCCGCCGCCACGGCGAAGGCCGCGTGTTCTACACCGCGGGCGGCCACGACCACCGGGTCTGGGACCTGCCCGAGTTCCAGGCGCTGTTGCGCAACGGCATCCTGTGGGCGGTCGGCGACTCGAAGCGCGCGCTGCTCGAGGCGCTCGAGCTGCCCGAGCTGTCGCAGTTCCAGGTCTCGCTGCCCGGCTACAAGGCGCGCCGCGAGATCACCACCGCCCAGGAGCCGCTGGAGCCCGCCGAGTCGCTGAAGCTCGCCCAGGTCCCGCCCGGCTTCGAGCTGTCGCTGTTCGCGCACGAGCCCGACATCGTCAATCCGATCCACATCGCCTGGGACGACCGCGGCCGGGCCTTCGTGATCGAGACGATCGACTATCCGAACAACCTGCAGGCCGGCAACCTCGGCCACGACCGCATCACCATCTGCGAGGACACCGACGGCGACGGCAAGGCCGACCGCTTCACCCGCTTCGCCGAGGAACTGTCGATCCCGACTTCGCTGACCTTCGCCCACGGCGGCGTGGTCTGCACCAACGGCTCGACGATCCTGTTCCTGAAGGACACCGACGGCGACGACCGGGCCGACGTGCGCAAGGTGCTGATCGACGGCTTCAGCATGGGCGACACCCACGCCGGCATCTCCAACCTGCGCTACGCCCCCGACGGCTGGATCTACGCGACGATCGGCTACTCGGGGTTCCGTGGCGAGGTCGGCGGCGAGCGCCATCAGTTCGCGCAAGGAGTGCTGCGCTTCCGGCCGAACGGCTCCGAGCTGGAGTTCCTCCAGAACACCACCAACAACACCTGGGGGCTCGGCTTCACCGAGGAGTTCGACGTCGTCGGCTCGACCGCCAACGGCAACCCGAGCTTCTATCTCACCTTCCCGAGAACCGCCTACGAGGCCGCCGGGATGCAGCAGGGCCGCACCCCGCGCGCCGACGACAACCCGCTGTTCTTCCCGATGTCGATGGACATCCGGCAGGTCGACCAGTTCGACCGCTACACCGCGGGTGCCGGCCATGCGCTCTACACCGCGCGGCGCTTCCCGAAGGAGTACCAGAACCGCGTCGCCTTCGTCTGCGAGCCCACCGGCAAGCTGGTCGGCTCGTTCGACCTGCAGCGCCGCGGCGCCGGCTTCCGCGCCGAGCAGTCGCCGAACAACCTCTACGCCTCGGCCGACGCGTGGTCCGGCCCGGTGTGCGCCGAGGTCGGCCCCGACGGCGCGGTGTGGGTCTGCGACTGGTACAACCTGATCATCCAGCACAACCCGACGCCGAGCCGGCGCTCGGCCGGCGTCGATGCCGAGACGGGTAAGGGCAATGCCTACGAGACGCCGTTGCGCGACAAGCAGCACGGTCGGATCTATCGGATCTACCCGAAGGGCTCGCCGGACGACCGGACGCCGCGACTCGACCCGAAGGATCCCGCCAGCCTGCTGGCGGCGCTCGGTCACGACAACATGTTCTGGCGGCTGCACGCGCAGCGCCTGTTGATCGAAGCCGGGACTCCCGACCAGGAGACCGGCGGAGAGCTCGCTGCGCTGGTGGCGAAGGCCACGACCGCGTCGCCCTACGCGCTGCGGATCCTCGCCGCACTCGGCCCGCTCGATCCAGAACTCCTGCAGACCGCGCTCCGCTCCAGTGATCCCACGACCCGCCGCGCGGGCATCGCGCAGGCCACCCCCAACGACCTGAAGCTCGCCTACGTGAAGGCCGGCCGCATCCAGGCCGACGGCCGGGAACTCGCCGAGGTCCTGGTCGGCCTGTCGCAGGCCGCGAGCGATCCGGAGATCGGTGCTGCGGTCTACACCGTCGCCGCCGATCTCGGCGACGACCTGTTCGACGAGCCCGCGCTCGCCGACGCCTGGCAGATGGCGGCGCGGCGGCAGCGCGCCGGAGTCCTCGCCACCGCGCGGGCCGCCGGCGTGGAGATCGGCGCGCCCAGCGAGTCGGAGAACCTGCTCGCCAACCCGGGATTCGAGGAGGTCGCCGGCGGCAAGCCGGTCGGCTGGACCGACCTGCGCATCTACAGCGGTGCCGGCGCCGACGAGGTGCGCGTCGCCTCGGCCCGCGGTGGACGCGGTGGCGGCCGTTGCCTGGAGATCCAGTCCGACAAGGTCTCCGACTGCGGCATCGCGATGCCGGTGCGGCTCGAGCGCGGCACCCGCTACCGGCTCAGCGGCTGGATCAAGACCGACGGCGTCCGACCCGCCCGCGGCCCGGGCGCGATGATGAACGTCCACGGCGGTAGCGTGACCCGCGGCGTGCGCGACACCACCGACTGGACCGAGGTCAGCGTCGAGTTCGAGGCCGAGCGCAGCGGGCCATCGATCATCCATTGCCTGTTCGGCGGCTACGGCGGCGCCCGCGGCCGCGCCTTCTGGGACGACGTGGCGCTGGTCGCGATCGGCGGTGGTGCCAGCGTCGGCGGTGCGCTGCAGACGCTCGCACAGATGGCCCCGGAGCAAGCCACGGCCGTGGAGGAACCCGCCAGCCGCGAGTTCGCGATCGACGAAGCCGTGCACGAGCGCGGCGCGCAGGTCTTCACGATGACCTGCATCGCCTGCCACGGCGTCGACGGCGGCGGCGTGCCCTCGGTGTTCCCGCCGATCGACGGTTCCGACTGGCTGACCGGCGCGCCGGAGCTGCCGATCAGGATCGTGCTCCACGGACTGATGGGGCCCGTGAAGGTGAAGGACGAGACCTTCAACAACGTGATGGCCCCGCTCGGCCCACTGCTGAACGACCAGCAGATCGCCGACGTGTTGACCTACGTCCGGCAGAGCTGGTCGAACGATGCGGCGCCAGTGACGCCCGACCAGGTCAAGGCGGTGCGCGCCGCCACCGCCGACCGCAAGACCATGTATTCGGCGACCGAACTCGGCCGCTGATCCCCCGCCAGCATTCCCACTCGAGAGATTCCGATCCCATGACCAGGTTCCGCGCTGCGCTCGTCGGCCTCGGCTTCGGCGCCGAGTTCATCCCCATCTACCAGCGCCACCCCGACGCGGAGATGTACGCCATCTGCCAACGGTCGAAGCAGAAGCTCGACCAGATCGGCGACGCGTTCGGCATCGAGCGCCGGTTCCAGAGCTACGAGGAGCTGCTGAAGGACCCCGACGTCGACTTCGTGCACATCAACACGCCGATCCCCGACCACGCCGCGATGACGATCGCCGCCCTCGAGGCCGGCAAGCACGTCGCGTGCACGGTGCCGATGGCGACCAGCGTCGAGGACTGCCGGCGCATCGTCGAGCTCTGCGACAAGACCGGCCTCAAGTACATGATGATGGAGACCGTGGTCTACAGCCGCGAGTTCCTCTACATCAAGGAGCTGCTGGAGAAGGGCGAACTCGGCAGGCTGCAGTTCCTGCAGGCCAGCCACCAGCAGGACATGGACGGCTGGCCGGGCTACTGGCCGGGGCTGCCGCCGATGCACTACGCGACGCACTGCGTCGGCCCGGTCCTCGGCCTGCCGCGCAAGGACGCCGAGTACGTGTCGTGCTTCGGATCCGGCACGATCCGCGCGGACATGATCGCGATCCACGGCTCGCCGTGGGCGGTCGAGACGGCGCACCTCAAGCTGCGCAACTCCGACCTGTCGGCGCGGATCATCCGCTCGCTGTTCGACACCGCGCGCCAATACCGCGAGAGCATCGACGTCTACGGCTCGAAGAAGGCCTTCGAGTGGCCGCTGATCGAGGACGAGCCGGCGGTGCTGCACACCGCGAAGAAGCCCGAGCCGGAGATCCCCGAGCTGGTCCGCGTGCCCGACTTCGCCCACCTGCTGCCCGAGGGCATCCGGCAGTTCACCCAGAAGGGCGTCTACGACATCGCCGAGAACGAGCACCTGTCGTTCACCCAGGGCGGCGGCCACGGCGGCAGCCACCCGCACCTCGCCCACGAGTTCCTCCGTGCCTTGGCCGAGGACCGCGACCCGTGGCCGAACGCCAGGCAGAGCGCCAACTGGACCTGCGTGGGCATCCTCGCCCACGAGTCGGCGATGGCCGGCGGCGAGCGCCGCGACCTGCCGGAGTGGTCCTTCAGTGACTGACGCCCCGGCGATCCCCGCGGGCGAGCGGCTGGGCTTCAGCTTCCTGTACTTCGCGCCCCACCTCGGCCCGGAGCACCACCGCTGGTTCGGCCGGCTGGCCCACCACGGCTACGCGCTGGCCGAGCTGCCGGTGGTCGAGGCCACCGACGCCGAGCTCGACGCCCTCCGCACGGCTGCGGAAGCGGAAGGGCTCGGCACCTCCGCCGTCGGCTTCGCGGTCGCCGGCGCCAACCCGATCTCGCCGGACCGGAACGAGCGGCGCGCCGCGGTCGAGCACCTGGCCCGGCTCGCCGAGAAGACCGCGCGGCTCGGCGGCGCGCTGCTCGCCGGCCCGATCCACTCGGCCTACGGCCTGTGGACCGAGGAGCCGCCCACGGAGGACGAGCGGCAGCGCTGCATCGAGGTCCTCCAGGCGGCCGGCGAACGGGCCAAGGGCTACGGCGTGACCCTGGCGGTCGAACCGCTGAACCGCTTCGAGAGCTACTTCCTGAACACCGCGACCGACTGCGACGCGCTGGTCCGAGCGGTCGACCACCCGCACGTCGTCGCGGCCCTCGACACCCACCACGCGCACATCGAGGAGGGCGACCTGGTCGGTGCGATCCAGGCCCACGCCGGCACCCTCGGCCACGTCCAGCTCTCCGAGAACCACCGGGGCACACCCGGGAGGGGCCAGCTCGCGTTTCCCCGTGTCCTGGAAGCACTCGATGCGATCCAATACCGGGGCTGGCTCGTGGTCGAGGCCTTCTCCCGGCAATCGCCTGCCTTCGGCAGCGCACTCAGGATCTGGCGGGAGTTGGACGACGGCCCCGAGTCGGTGCTGGCCGCGGGTGCGAAGCTCACCGCTCCGCGCGGCTGACTCCCTCTCCCTCCCCCTCTCCCGAGCCCCCGCGGATTCCCGGCCAGACCAGCCCGCGGCCGCGACCGGGTCACCAACGTCTCCGTCCGTACCGATCCATGACCGACCGCAACGAGAAGCTCGTCTTCTGGGGCTGCTTCATCGCCCTCATCACGACGTCGTTCGCCTTCATCACCAGGGCGTTCCTCGTGAACATCCCCGACCTGTGGCCGGCGGAATTCGGCATCGACCAGGTGCAGGGTCAGGAGTTGTTCGGCGCCGGCATCTGGCCGTTCGCGATCAGCATCATCCTGTTCAGTCTGATCATCGACAAGATCGGCTACCGCGCGGCGATGGTGTTCAGCTTCGTCTGCTACGCGATCTACGCGGGCTTCGCACTGACTGCCTACGGCACGGTCCACGCCGAAGGGCTGACCGACGCGGCGCTCGGCGAGGCCCGCAAGGACGCCTTCGGCTACCTGTATTGGGGCTCGGTGATCCTCGGCCTCGGCAACGGCACGGTGGAGGCGTTCATCAATCCGGTGGTCGCCACGATGTTCAGCCGCGAGAAGACCAAGTGGCTCAACATCCTGCACGCCGGCTGGCCGGGCGGCCTGGTACTCGGCGGCATCCTGACGATCCTGCTCGGCGCGCAGGCTGCCGAGGACTGGCGCGTCCTGGTCTACGTGATCGCGCTGCCCGCGGTGGTCTACCTGGGCATGCTGCTGTTCGTGCGGTTCCCGGTGAACGAGCGGGTCGCTGCGGGCACCTCCTACCGGGAGATGCTCGGTGAGTTCGGGGTGATCGGCGCCGCGATCGCCGGCTTCCTGATCGTCAAGCAGGTCGGCATGGTGTTCGACTGGTCCGACGCGATGGTCTACGGCCTGCTCGCCGTGCTGGTCATCGCCTACGGCGCCTACTGCCGCTCGCTGGGCCGCCCGATGATGATCTTCCTCTGTCTGGTGATGATGCCGCTCGCGACCACCGAGCTCGGCACCGACGGCGCGATCACCGGCATCATGGAGGAACCGCTGAAGGCCGCGGGCTACCACCCGCTGTGGGTGCTGATCTACACCTCGGCGATCATGTGCGTGCTGCGCTTCTTCGCCGGGCCGATCGTGCACAAGCTCAGCCCGCTCGGCCTGCTCGCGACCTGCGCGGTCCTCGCCTCGGCCGGCCTGTTCGCCCTGTCGATGACCGAGGGCCTGTTCCTGATCTTCGCCGCGGCCACCCTCTACGGGATCGGCAAGACGTTCTTCTGGCCGACCACCCTCGGCGTGGTCTCCGAGCAGTTCCCCAAGGGCGGTGCCCTGACCCTCAACGCGATCGCCGGCATCGGCATGCTCACCGTCGGCATCATCGGCGGCCCGCTGATCGGCGCGATGCAGGAGAACTCGGCGAAGAGCGAACTGCAGGCGCAGAAGCCCGGCGTCTACGAGACGATCTCCAAGACCGACAGCTACTTCCTCGGCGAGTACACCGCGGTGGACGGCCAGAAGGTCGCGGCGCTGCCCGAAGCGCAGGCCTCCGAGATCAACGAAGTCGTCAAGGAGGCCAAGCAGGGTGCTCTGGCCGACGTGATCATCTTCCCGCTGATGATGCTCGTCGCCTACATCGTCCTGATCCTCTACTTCAAGTCGCGCGGCGGCTACAAGCCGGTGGACTTGCACGGTCAGGAGCACGCCGAGGAACGCCACGCGGCGACCGAGGCCTGAGACGGTGATCGCCGCGCGCGGCCGGGCTCAGCGTCCGCCGCTGGCTCCCCGCTGCGCCAGCGCCAAGACCGCCTGCTGCACCGCGGCCGCCGGCACCGCGAGGGTCACCACCGGCAGCTCGCCACCGGGCGTGAGCCGGATCGAACACTCGCCGAGTTCGACCGTCTCGGGAGCGACACCTCGGCGACCACCGATCTGCGCCACGACCCGGTAGCGGCCGCTTGCCGACAACCGGGTCCGCGCCACGTCGTCGTCGCCGAGATCGGCGCGTCCCCCGCGCGTGCCCGAGTACCAACCCGCGAGCCGCCGGCTGTCTCGGTCCCAGGCCTCCAACACGTCGGGCCCGTCCACTGCTCCGGCGACCGGCGAGAGTTCGAGCTGCACCGGCAGCTCGCCGACCAGCGCGCGGAGCCCGGGCGTGCGCAGCTCGACCGAGGGGATCGCCAGGAAGCGCAGCGTGCTGCGGCCGGTGCCGAGCACGGTCGGCTCACAGACCGCGCGCCGCGCCGTCGCCACGACCTCGAGCCGCGGGCTGGCACTGAGGATCTCCACGCGGCCGTTGCGCCACGCGAAGCCGATGAAGCCCGAGCGGCCGCCGGGCCTGGTGATGCGAGCGAGCAACGGCCGGTCGGGCTCGAAGCGGTTGCCGGCGGCGTCGACCGCATCGATCTCGAAGCGGAACAGCCACGCGCCGAGGTCGACGTCCTGCAGCAGCGGATGGCGGTCCATCTGCCCCGGCCGGATCTCCAGCTCGCGCACCTCGAAGAACGGATCGGGGAAGCCACGGACCAGCAGCGCGAGGTCGTAGCGGCCTGGCCTCACGTTGTCGAAGTGGATGTAGGTGCGGCCTTCGTAGTCGCGGAGCTGCTCCTCGCGGACCTGCCCTGGATCGTCGACCGAAACCAATCGAACGCGGATCTCCTGGCGGCGGAGCCAGTCCGGCGCGAGGACCGTGCCGAGCAGACGCGAGCGGCGCTGCAGGACGATGGTCAACGCCTCGGCCCCGCCGATCTCACGGGTGCTGGCCTCGAAGTGCTCGGGCGCGGTGACTCGCAGCAGATGGTCGGTGTCACGCTCGAGCACGCCGCGCAGCGCGAAGCGCCCATCCGCGTCGGTCTCGGCCTGGTTGAACGCGACGTCGGTCCAGGTCCGGCGCCGGTTCTCGCCCTCGCCCACCTCGATGCGCTGGCGGAGCTGGAGGCGGGCGCCGGCGATGGGTGCGCCGAGGTCGTCGACCACCGCGCCTTGCGCGATCACCGGGAAGGCACCGAGCTGCAGGTCGCCGACGTCGGTGATGCCGGTCTGTGGCAACGCGTCGAGATCGACCAGCAGCCCACCGAGGGGTCGGCGCCGGTCGTGGCGGACCTCGAGACGGAACGGCGCGGCGTGGCCACCGCGGACGTGGTAGGGCAGGTGGAAGCGCCCCTCCTGGTCGAGCACCACCTGCTCGCCCTCCAGCCGACCGAGCGGACTGGAGATCAGGAACGTCGGCTCTCCGTCCGCCAAAGGCGCGCCGCCCGCATCGAGCACCCGCCCACGCAGCATCGGCACGCCGGGCGCCACCACCACGTCGATCTCCACGCGCTCGCCGGCGCGCATCGGCCCGGCGAACGGTTCCACCTGCCACCGGAAGTCGTCGTCGTCGAGACGGCAGTCGGCGCGCAACTGCAGGCCGAGGCCGACGTGCGGGAACTCCACGCAGTCCTGGCCCTGCTCCTTGCGGATCTGCACGCGGCTCCAGGGCCTGCCGTCGACACCGACCAGGATCAGTTCACCGCGCACCGGATGGGTGAACGGGTTGCCGACCATGTCGACGGTGCGGAGCGCGACGCTGCCGGTGCCGGGCATCCGCAGCTCCAACACCTCGTCGGTCACCGGCCGGCCGCGGAACGCCACCGCGACCGGCTCCTGCAACGGCAGCATCAGCGTGGCCTGGAAGCGGTCGGAGTATTGCGGCTCCCACCAGTCCTCGCGGCCGCGCGGATGGAGCTGGAAGTGACGGAACTCGGCGAGTCCCGCGGCATCGGTGCGCCGCCGCGCGCGGAGTTCCGGCTTGCCGACCTGGAAGGGCTCGGTCCAGTCGTCGGGATAGCCCGCCAGCCGGCGGGTCTCGGCCATCTCGGCAGCGCGGCGCGCCGCGCGTTGCAGCTCGGCCTCGACCTGGCGCAGCCGCCCCTGGACCCGCTCGCCCTGCGCAGGGTTCGCCTCCAGCCACGCCTGGACCCGCGCGCGCATCGCGGTGGACTGCGCGATCTCGGCCTGCACGCGCTGCGGTTCGATCCGCTCCGGCACGTCTTGCAGGATGCCGACCGGCACCCCGGCGACGGCGCGGCCCTCGTCGTCGACCACCCGCACGGTCAAGGTCTCGTCGGCCTGCAGCACCAGGGTCTCGAACTCGGCGTGGTCGCGGCCCCAGCGGCGGAAGCCCCAGGTGCCCGGCCCCCGCGCCGCGACGATCAGCCACTCCTGGATCGGCGGCAGTTCGACCAGGCCCTGCTCGTCGGCCTCGAGCCGCTCGCCGTGCTCCTCGGCGAGATCGCTCCAGTGCGGTGCGAAGGGATCCCGCAACTCGGGCACGTCGAGTCCATCGACCACGAACACCTCGACGCCTGCGGCCGGCACGCCGGGCTGCCGATCCCAGCACTGCAGCGTCCAGGTGGGGCCGTCGGGACCGGCGGCGAGGACCTCGTCGCGGAGGAAGTCGGCGGGAAGGTCCTCGGCGATGCCGCCCGACTCTCCGCCACGCCCCAACGGCGCGCCCTCCCGCACATCCCCGACGCCGCGCGTCGCGGCAGTGCCACTGCCGGCCGGACCGACGGGGCCGACCGCCGCCGGGTCGTCGCCTCCGAGCAGCAGCCAGGCCGCGGCGCCAGCCAGAACGAGGAGCGCGACGAGTAGGATGGGGAGCTGCCGATTCATGGTCTGCCGTGCCGGTCGCGCTCTACGGCCCGGCCCCCGGACCGGCGAGCCGCCATCCCCTGAGACCTCCCCGTGTGCTACGTCGTCCACATCCTCACCGACGCACCCGACGACCTCGCCGCGCAGTCCGGGACCCTGATCCACTTCACGCGATCGAACGCGGCCGGACTCGGCGAGACGCTGGTCGGCGGTGCAGACCTCGTCGCCCTCCCGACGGTCTGGTCGGTCACCTCGCAGTGGGACTGCGCCTGCACGCTACGCCACGTGTTCGCGAACGGGCAGGAGATGACCCCCGACGACGCCCTCTGGTTCGGCCCGCCGGTCGAGTGGTACGACGAGGAGCCCGAGGAACTCGAGGCGACGCGCGAACTCCACGCCGTGCTGCGTGGACTCACGCGCGCCGGCCACCGCGTGGAGGTCCTCGACCACTCGCACGGCGACCGGGCCGCAGACCTGCACACCCTCGACGTGGACCTCGAGGACGTCGATGCCGACTCGTTCCGGCTGTTCAGCGGCTACCGGTTCCGGTTGGCGCGTCGCGCGGCCCCCGCACCCGGTGATGCGCCGCGGTGCGCAGGCCAGGGGTGACCGCCCCGGTCAGGGCAGTTGCGCCAACAGCGTCCGTGCCGGCACGACCACCGGCCCGGTTGCCGCGAAGCAGTCGGCCGCGACGTACGGCATGTCGACGACCACCTGGAACGCATGCGGCGCGCCGATCTGCTGCTGGAAGGCTCGGAGTAGCGGCGACAGCTCACGGTCCCGATGCTTCACCTCGACCAGGAACCACGGTTCTCCGTCGCGCACCACCACGAAGTCGACCTCGCGCCTGTCCTTGTCGCGCAGGTAGCGCAGCTCGAACTCGCCGACGCCCGCGTCGGTCCAGGCCTCCACGGCCCGCAGCAGGTGGCAGCCCACGAACGTCTCGGCGCGCGCTCCGGGGTCGGCGATCCCCGACCAGTCGCGCAGGAACCACTTCGGCTCCTTGCGCAGCGAGCGCGCGACGTTGCGGAACCAGGGCCGCACCAGGAAGCCGTGGTAGAGCGAGCAGAGCGTGTCGATCCACCGGCGCATGGTGTCCACCGAGGTGCGCGCCTGGGTCGCCAGCGTCGAGTAGTTGAGCTGTGCCCCGGAGCGCTCGGCGAGGATGCGCACCAGGATCTCGAGCTGGTCGATCTCCTGGATCCGCGTGAGGTCGCGGACGTCCTCACGCACCAACTGCTGCACACGCAGCTTGCGCCAGCGCCGTGAGAACGGCTCGTCGGCGCGGATGAACGGCTCGGGAAACCCGCCGTGCTGCCAGAGCGCGTCCCACTTCTTCGCCTGCAGGCGACGCGGCGCCAACAGCACGTCTTCGCGCACCTCCGCCGACAGCAGCTCGCCCACGGTCAGGGGGTGCAGGCGATACAGGAAGTAACGCCCCATCAGGCTGTCCCCGCCGCGGCGGTAGACGTCGAGCCGTGAGGAGCCGGTGACGACGATGCGGAGCTGCTGCTCGTAGGTATCGAACAGCCCCTTCAGGAAGCCCTTCCAGCGGCCGTAGCGGTGCAGCTCGTCGAGCACCACCACCGGCGGCGTCTCCTGGAGCTGCTCCACACCCACCGCGCGCGCCACGGCATCCGGACCGCGGAGGATCAGGTCCCGGTGGTCTTCGGAGTCCCAGTTCAGGTAGGTGGAGGCACCGAGCAGACTCCTGCAGACCGTGGTCTTCCCGACCTGCCTCGGCCCGGCGACGAAGACCATTTGGCGCAGGGTGGCGAGGTGGTCGGCGAGGACCGGAGTCAGCGCGCGCGGAACGTCGGCCATGGCGACCATTCTACGGAGCATCGTAGAATGGTCGCGACCATTCTACGACATGTCGTAAACTGGTCGGGACCCGAAGGTCTGAGCAGGCGCCGGCGCCGCAACTGCACGACGCCGCCGCGACCCCGCTCACCCCCGCAGCACCAACCGCCGGCTCCCCTGCTGGTAGACCACCTGGAAACCGCGGAATCGCGGCAATGCCGACGCACTCGGCTCCTTCAGCTTCTTCGCGGCGGCATCCAGCGGCTCCAGCGTCACCCGACGCAGTCCGGGCTCGACCGTGCAGGAGTAGGCCCCGCCGCGGTCGGTCCAGATCCGCGGGAAGTCCTTCAGCAGCGCCTCCAGCTCCCAGCGCGGCACGCCGGTCTCGGCCTCCAGGTCGGGCAGCAGGTCCGCAGCTTCGAGCAGCTCGAGGTCGTGGTCGGTCTCGACGCCGAGCGTCGCGAGCCGCTGCGCCAACCACGCCGCGGGGTCGTCGGGCTCGGGGCCGGCGATCGACGGGTACTGCTCCAACGGCTCGCCGCGCCATGCCGCGACGATGTGCCAGCCGTGCAGCAGGTCGAGCAGCGCGTCGCGGCTGCCCTTGAACAGCCGGTTGGCGAGGACCAGCTCCGCGACGGCACGATGCAGCTCGGCACCACGGAGCTCCGACTCGTCCGCCACCAGCGTGACGCCGGCCAGCTCGACCTGCCGCGCCGCGGTGATCCGGACCCTGCCCCTCGACTTGCGCTCCAACTGCACGTCACCGATCCGCACCTCGCCGAGCCCGGCCTCGGCCAGGGTCCGCCGGTCGGTGGGCAACAGCATGCGGCCGAAGCCGACCACGCCCTTGTCGCCCGCGACCCAGTCGGTCTCCAGGATCACCGCCGCGTCGGCCTTCGACGGTTCGACCTCGTCGTCGAGCGGCTCGAACGGACGCACCTGCACCTCCAGCTGACCGTTGGCCCAGGGCTTCGCGTCGCCGCGGGTCCGGTCGGCCCGCGGCCGCCGCACGAAGCCGGTCTCCGGCAGGCGCGAGGCGATGTAGCCGGCGAGACCATCGAGCGCCTCGCCGCGCGCCCCGGTGAGGTCGCGGAGCTGCCGCGCGATGGTGCGCGCTTCGTCGAGTCGGCGACCACTGAGATGGTGGCGGCGCGCCGAGCCCTCGCGGAGCAGCACGAGACCGGTGGTCACCTCGTCGACCACGCCGGCGAGCAGTGCGGCGCGCGCCTCGACCACCGCGTCGCGCTCGCCGCCGCGCAAGCCGCTCAGGTCCAGCAGCAACGAGCCACGACCCTGCAGCAGCGCCACCAGATCGCAGAGCGTGCCACCGAGTCCCTCCGGCGCGCCGACCAGCAACGCGGCTTCCTGCGCCGACACCGGCAGGCGCGCCAGGGCCCGCCCGCGCGCGGTCAGCCCATCGCCATCGAGCGCCTGCAGCGATCCCAGCCGGTCGGCAGCCCGCTGCACCGCGAACGCCGGCGGCGGGGTGATCCAGGTGGCGCGCCGCAGCGCCTCGCCCTGCAGCCCCAGCTCGGCGGCCTGCAGCAGCAGGTCGTCCAGCTCCACCCGCTCGATCTCGGGTCGCTGGTAGGGTTCGGAGCGGAAGCGCTCCGACCACAGCCGGATGCACACCCCCGGCGCGGTGCGCCCAGCCCGGCCGGCGCGCTGCTGCATCGACGCGTCGGAGATCGGCGCGGTCGCCAACACCGCCCGCCCGGCGCGGTGCATCCGGGTCTTGGCTAGCCCGCTGTCGACCACCACGCGCACGCCCGGCAGCGTGATCGACGTCTCGGCGACGTTGGTCGCCAGGTAGACGCGGCGTCGCTTCGCGGTTTGGAACACCCGACTCATCGCCTCGGGTGGCAGCGAGCCGTGGACCGTGAGCACCTCGGCGTCGATCCGCCCCAGCGCCGCCTCGACGCCACGGATCTCGCGGAGCCCCGGCAGGAACACCAACACGTCGCCGTCGTGCTGACCGAGCGCCTTCTGCACCACGTCGGCCACCCGACCGCCCAGCCCCTGCGCATGCGGCTCGATGCCGTCACCCGCGTAACGCACGTCGACCGGGAAGGTCCGCCCCTCGGCGTGCAGGGTCTGTGCGCCGACGACCTCCGCCGCCGCCTCCGCGTCGATCGTCGCCGAGGTCAGGATCAGCGGGACCTCGCGCAGTGCCGGCAGGCTCAGCGCCGCCGCGACAACCAGGTCGACCTGCCACGACCGCTCGTGGAACTCGTCGACCACCAATGCGCCCGGCGCCAACCCACCGGCCAGCATCCTGAGCGCCACGCCCGGCGTGCAGAACAGCACCCGCGTGTCGGCGCTCGACCGGTCGGAGAAGCGCACGCGGCTGCCGAAGAAGCCACCGACCGGCTCGCCGCGCTCCGCCGCCAGGAACCCGGCCAGCGCGTGACAGGCGACCCGCCGCGGCTCGACCACCAGCACCAGCCCCGGGTACCGCTCCGCCAGCCACACCGGCACCCGCGTGGACTTGCCCGCACCGGTCTCGGCGGTGACCACCAGGCGGTGGACGGTGTCGAAGCAGCGTTCGACGTCGGAGCGGATCCGATCGATGGGCAGTTCCATCGGCGCGGTCACGTGCCCGACGGCCACTTCACGTAGTCGGGCAACTCCGGCCGCTCGACCCGGAACAGCCCATCGGCCACCAGCACCGGGTTGCCGTGGTCGTCGACGACCAGTTCACCGGTGACCTTGACCAGATCACAGAGGCGCGTGCCGGGCATCGTCGGAGTGGTCAGCGGACGACCGCTGGCACCCCGGAACTCGACCAGCAGGCTGTGCGCGACCCGCGCCGCCTTGGCGTCGCAGCAGTAGTCCCACGGCGTCTTGCACCCGTCGTCGGCGTCGACCTGCCCGCAGTACTCCATCGACGTGTCCATCAACTTCAGCATCGCGAAGCCCTTGGTGATGTCGTGGACTCGCCCCTCGACCACCACCCGCCCGCTCGCACCGGCCTGCTTGGCAGCGACCACGCCGACTGCCTCCCCGGGATCGGACCCGAGCACCAGCGCCTGGACCGCGGCGGAGGCCGCGGCCGGCGCCGCCGCTCCCTCAGCCCCCTCATCGTTCGAGCACGCAGCGAGCCCGGCGAGCAGCGCGAGCAGGTGCAGGTTCTTCGTTCTCATCATCAGTGACATCCTCAGATACGGCCCCCCAGGGCCTCGACCAACGGAAGACGGACCGCGCGCCATGCGGGAGCGATCCCGCCGAGCAATCCGGACAGCAGCGCACCAGCGACGCCGAGGGCACGACTGGTGACATCGGCTTGCAGTTGCAGCGCGCCCATCGGATAGCGCAGCGACCAGCTCCCGATCGCCAGCGCCGTGAACACACCGAGTGCACCGCCGAGCAGGCCGACCAGCAGCGACTCCTGCACCAGACCGAGGCCGAGCGCCCACGGACGGTAACCGAGGGCGCGCAGCGTCGCGAACTCGCGGGTGCGCGCCAGCACCGCGGCGAACATCGTGTTGGCGCAGGCGATCGCCCCGGCGACCACCGCCAACCACGCCATCCAGCGAGCCAGTGCGGCGATCGGCCGCAGCGACTCCGCCAACGCGGCCAGCAGCTCGGCTTCGGGGACCGCGGCGAGTTCCAGGTCGACGCGGCGCGCCGCGAACAGCCGCAGGTCGGGCAAGGTCGCCGGATCGGCCAGACGCAGCACCACGCACGACACGTCCTCGCGCTTCGTCGCGAGCATGACGTCCGCAAGGCGCCCCCACAGTTCGGCCTCGTAGATGGTGCCCGGCGCGGTGAACTGGCCGACCACCCGGAACGCGCGCCGCTCGAGCGTCAAGGTCGCCCCCACCGCCACGGCCTCGGGCGGCAACCCCATCCGATCCGCGGCCAGCGAGCCCACCATGATCTCGAACGGCGCCCGCGGCTCCCGGCCGACGGTCACCCGGACCTCGGGATGCACCAGCCACGCGCCGGACGTCACGCCACGCAAGAGCCCGACCTGCTCGCCGCGACGCGTGGCGATGTGCAGCTCCACCGACGCCGCCCGCTGTCCATCGACCTCCAAGACGCCGGGCGCCGCCGCCGCCGCGACCTCGGCATGGCCGCGCGTCAGCACCGAGCGCACCAGGTCGACCTCGTTGGCGGTGCCGAGCAGGAACACCCGATCGGGGCGGGCCTGCCCGCCGGACGCCTCGTGCATGCCGGCCGCGAACGAGGTCATCGCGATCACCAGCAGCGTCGTCGCGGCGATGCCGAGCAGCGTGACCACCGAACGCAAGGGCCGGCGCAGCAGGTTCCGCACCAGATAGCCGAAGGGCAGCATCGTTCAGTCCGCCTTCACCGCCAGGGCCAGCGCGCGCCGGCCGACCGCGATCGCCGGTGGAAGCGAGGCGAGCACCCCGACCACCAAGGCCGCCAGCAGCGAGACCAGGGCGGTCTGCGCGTCGGCCACCAGGTCGATGCCGTGCCCCTCCACGCCGAGCGTGATCGGCCAGCACCCGAGCATCACCACGACCGCGACGCTCCCCACGGTTCCGCCCAGCACGCTGAGACCGATGCCCTCACCGGCGATCAGCGCCATCAGGGTCGGCTTGCGCATGCCGACGGTCTCGAGCACGCCCATCTCGGCGATCCGCGACTCGGCGCTGATGAACACCGTGTTGGCGATCACCAGCGCGATCACCGCGACGCCCAGGTAGCCGAGCCAGCGCGCGAACGCCACCACTTCGGCGATCTCGCCGACCGCCGCGGCGACGAAGGCCTGCATGCCCTTGGTGTCGGTGCGGGCCTCGTCGCTGCGGAACCGCTCGTCGATCTGCGCGGCGAGCTGCTCGGCATCGACCGTCGGATCGACCTTCACCAGGAACTGCGTCGCGGCACCCTGTTTGTCACGCGCCAGGCTCAGCAGGTCGAGCGGCACGAACGCCAGGTTGCCGACCGCCGCGGTGTCGCTGCGCACGATGCCGGCGACGTGCACGTCGACCTCGCCGAGCCGGACCCGGTCGCCCACCGCGAGGCCACGGCGCTCGGCCAGCCGCTCGCCGACCAGCGCGCCGTCGCTGCGTCGCTGCCAATCGGCGATGGAGCCGTCGAGCACGTCGAGGTCGTAGAGCGCTTCGAGCTGCTCGACCGGCACGCCGTGCAGCGTCACCAGGTCGAGGTTCGATCGGCAGGAGTTGATGTAGACCAGCGTGGGCAGCACCTCCTGCACACCCTCCATCCGCTCGATCTCGCGCGCGTAGCGCACCGGCAGGTCGCTGGTCAGCGGACAGAAGCGGCTGTCCTGGAACACCACGAGCACCGGCCGGTCGGTCCGCTCCGCCAGCGCCTGCACGCCCCGGTCGACGCTCTGCACGAAGGTGAACAGCATCATGCCGAGCACGGCCCCGGTCAGCGTCAACAGGGAGCGGGCCCGCGCGCGCAGCGCGGTGCGCAGCACGTACGGCAGGAAGGCCAACACGTCACGCATGGTCCACCTCCGCGGCGCCGACGCCGCCGACGATGCGGCCCCGGTCGAGACGCACGATCCGGTCGGCCCGCGCTGCCGCCTCCGGGTCGTGGGTCACCATCACCAGCGTCTTGCCGAACTCGTCGACCAGCCGCCGCAGCAGCGCGAGCGTCGCCCCCCCGGCCTCGCGGTCGAGGTTGCCGGTCGGCTCGTCGGCGAGCATCACCACCGGATCGGCGACGATCGCCCGGGCGATCGCGACCCGCTGCTGCTGGCCGCCCGACATCTGCCGCGGCAGGTGGTGCGCGCGGTCGGTGAGGCCGACGGCCGCGAGCGCGGTGGCGATCCGCTGCTCGCGGTCGTGGCGCGGCAGGCGCAGCAGCAGCAACGGCACCTCGACGTTCTCGAACGCGGTCAGCACGGGGATCAGGTTGTACTGCTGGAACACGTAGCCGACGGCGCGCGCGCGCCAGCGGGCCAGCCGGCTCGCCGACAGGTCCTGGATCGCCGTGCCGCCGATCCGCACGCTGCCGGCGGTCGGCTGGTCGATCCCTGCCAGCAGGTGCAACAGCGTGGTCTTGCCGCTGCCGGACGGTCCCATCAGCGACACGAAGCTGCCGGCTTCGACGTCGAAGTCGAGTTCCTGCAGCGGCGTCACCGTCTCGGCGCCGGTGCGGTAGCTCTTGGTGACCCCGCGGAGTTCGATCAGGCTCATCGCTCCACCTCCTGCACGCGCTCGCCGTCGACGACCGGATCGAGCGCCACGCGCTGGGTCGGCGACAGCGCGCCAAGCACCCGCGTGCGCTCGCCGTCCGTGCCGACGACCTCGACCGGGACCCGCCGCGCGGTCGCGGTGGTCGGGTCGACGACGAACACCGCGCCGTCGCGCACCGCCTCGCCCGGCACCACGAACACGTCGGCGACCGACGCCGCGCCCGCAGGCACTCCTGCGCCGTCGGCCCCGTCCGCGCCGAGGAAACGGGCTCGACAGAGCATCTCGGGCCGGAGCATTCGCGGCGGATCCGCGAGTCCGACCTGCACCTGCAGGGTGTTCTTCAGCAGGTCCGCCTCGTGAACGATCCGCTGGACCACGCCAGCGACCACGCGGTCACCGATCGCCTCGCTGCGGATCTCGACCGCCTGGCCTTCGTGCAGTCCCGCCAGTGAATCGAACGGCACGTCGATCCGGGCCCGCAGGTGCTGCGGATCGTAGAGCGCGACCAGCCCCTTCTCGCCGTGTCCGACCATCTCGCCCGGTCGCGCCTCGAGCCGCAGCACCACGCCGTCGACCGGTGCGGTGACCGTGGTCCAGCCGAACTCGCGCTCGGCGATGGTCAGCTCGGTCTCGGCGCGCGCCAACGCCCGCTCGGCCTTCGCCAGGCCGGCCTCGGCCACCGCCAGGGCGCCGCGCAACTCGACCGGCTCGGCCACCAGTTCGCGCGCCAGCTTGAGGGTCGTCGTCAGGGCAGCGCTCTCGGCGCGGAGTCCCTCGACCTCCCGCTCGGCGGCCGCGGTCGACGCCGCCGCGGCGTCCAACGCAGCCCGGGCCCGTTCGAGCGCCACCGCGTGGGCGGTGCCCGCGGCCTCGAGCCGTTCCTGCGCGACCACCAGCGCCCGCGCGCCCGCCGCCTCGGCGACGGCCAGCCGCTGCCGCTCCTGCGCGGTCCGGAGCCGGGTCTCCAGCGCCGCGAGACGGTCGCGCAGCTCGCGCTCGCGCAGGCGGGCCTCGGCATTCTGCTGCAGACGCGCCGCGGCGAGGTCGCGCTCGGCCCGGCGAGCGGCGACGTTGGCCTGCTCCTCGGCGTGGGCCGCCAAGGCCCGGTCGCGCGCGGCGAGCAGCTCGGCACTCTCGAGCGTCGCGATCACCGTCTCTCCCGCCCGGACCTCGGCGCCTTCGAGCACCTCGAGCGTCGCGACGTGACCCCGGATCAGCGGCCGCACGACGATCGGGAAGGGATCGGCTTCGACCCAGCCGACCGCCTCGGCAACCGTCGAGCGCGCCGCGGCACGTGCCGCCCCACTGGCCGCCGTTCCGGCCGAACCCTGCGCCGCGTGCACCGCCGCGACCGCCGCGGTGCGCACCGGGCGGGCCGAGAAGAGCAGCGGCCAGAGGAAGCTCGCCAGCAGCGCGACTCCCACGAGGGCCACCGCGCCGACCGCGAGGCGCGGACCGCGCGGCCGCCGCGGCCGGCTCGCTGCCGGGTCGTCGATGCGGAGCCGTGACAGATCGACCTGGCTCATCGCCGGCCTCCGGCGCGGTGCGCGATCCGGGTCGCCGACGCCTCGATCTCCGGTGGCGCGGGCCAGCCCCAGGCCTGCGCCCGGCGCACCGCGGCGCGCGCCCGCTCCACCGCCGCGCGTCGGTGCTGGGCGAAGTCGGCGAGCACCCGCTGCGCAGCGCGCGCGAACGGCTCGAACGCATCGGGCTCGACCTCGAGTCCGATCCGGGCGGCGGTCAGCGCGCGAACGCTGGCCCGCAGCGCCGCGTCGGTGGCGGCCGCGGCCGCCTCGGCTGCGTCGAGGCGCTGGTCAGCGAGCGTCGCCTCGCGCTGCGCATCCAGGAACGCGCCGAGCAACTGCTCGCGCGCGGCCTCGCGACGCGCCCTTGCGCCGAGTGCCGGGCCGTCCATGAACAGCGGGATCCGCAGGGTCGCCATCGCATCCAGCGGGTCGCCGCGCAGCGACACGTTGGGACCGATCTCGAAGCTCGGATACTGCGCCGCGACGGCCTCGTGGAAGCGTGCGTCGGCGACCTCGAAGCGCGCGGTGGCCAACCGCAGGTCCGGTCGATCGAGCAGCGCGCCGGGCCGGCCCGGAGGCTGGATCGGCCAGGACTCGTCGAGCGGCACGAGATCCAGCTCCGCGACGCGGTCGAGACCGAGCAGACGGCGCAGCTCGGCGAGGTTGTCGCGGCGCGCGCGGTCGAGTTCCACCGCCTCGCTGCGCGCGCGCGCCTGCGCCGCCTCGAGGTCGACGCGGGCCAGTTCCGAAGCCAGCCCGGCCGCGGCGAACGCGCTGGCGTCGAGCCCGAGGTCCGGGATCTCGAACCCGGCGAGCGCGGCGTCCACTGCGAAGCACTCGACCACCGCGGCGACCGTGCGCCAGCGATCGGTCGCGAGCTGCGCCACCGCCTCGACCAGCCGCGCGTCCGCCGAGTCGAACGCGGCGGCACGTGGCCCGAGGCCGACGGGCGGCCCGAGCAGCGCCACCGGGTCGACCATCAGGCCCACCGCGTCGTTCCGGCCCCGGACCTCACCGGACAACGTCAGCGGTACGGTGGTCTCGGCGCCGGCTGCACGGGCCTCGGCCTCACGGACGCGGAGTTCCGGATTGCAGGCGAACGCCTGCCGCAGCGCGGCATCGACGTCGAAGCGCCCCCCGGCGCGGGCCGCCACCTCGGCAGCGGCGCGGGCGGGATCGGCGGGGTCTTCGGTGTAGCTGACGCAGGCGCCGAGCGCCGTGGCCAGGACTGGGAGTATCGAGCTGCGTACGGACATGGCGGTCCGGATCCAACGGAGGACACGAGGATCGAGACCGCGGGTGGCGACGCGACGGCGCGGCTCCACGCGCGACCTCGGGGTCGCACGGATCCACGCTCAGATCAGCAGCACGGTGCAGGCGCGGAGCGCCGTGGTCCGGTCCGCGCGCGGCGGCGCTCGGCCCAGTGGAGGGAGGCACGCGGTGCGGTGCACCGACGGCAGGGCCAGGCTCGGTGCTCCCACCCAGGCCACCTGAGCCTCGAGCGGCGTCCGGTCGACCTCCGCGGTGCGCCCCTCCTCGAGCCCCAACTCGAGCACGCTGCAGCAACCCGGCCGCTCGGGGAGCAACGCGCCGCGCGGCGCAGGCTCGGGTGCGTCGCCCTCCTCTGCACCGCAGCACCCGGCCAGCTGCGCCTCGCTCACCGGCGGGCCGTGCGACTCCGACGCCGCGTCTGGCTCCGGAGCGTGGGCACAGCACGAGCAGCCCGCTTCGACGACCGCCTCGGCCAGCGGGCTCCGCGCACCGCAGTCCTGCGCATTCCCGAACGCCGCGACCACGAAATGGCCGCAGCCGCCGTGGCACACCGTCCAGCGCGACCCCTTCACCGCGCTCGCGACGACGATCAGCAGCAGCACCAGGAGGGCGCTCCAGGATCGACGGGCTCGGGCTGTCGCGGAGGTCGTCACGCGGAGAGGACGGTGCGCCCCGCCCCGCCCACTGTCAAGGTGGCGGCGATCCGCGATCGAGGCCGTCCGAAGCGGGCGACCGGCAGGGACGCGACCACCGGCGCGCCGCGGGCCGCAGACACCTGGAACCGGGGCCGAAGGGTGGCCTTGGTTGCGGACCTCGAGGTGTGATGCGGAGATTCCGATCAGCCAGTCACCTGCCGCGCGACACCGAGATCAACACCACCCCGGCCACCACCAGGCCGGCACCCAACAACGACGGCAGGTCGACCGCCTGCTTGGGAAAGCCGAGCCAACCCTGGTGGTCGAGCAGCAGCGAGGCGCCCATCTGCCCGGCGACGATCAGCGCCAACCACCACGCGGCGCCGATCTTCGGCGCGACGATCAGCGACGAGGTGACGAAGAACGCGCCGACGGTGCCGCCGCCGAGCCACAGCCACCACGGTGCGTCGGCCAGCATGGAGGGCCGCGGCAGGCGCTGACCGAGGCCCAGGCAGGCGAGCACCAGCACCCCGAGCCCGACGGTGAACGAGATCACCGAGGCCTGGATCGGGTGGTCGAGCCGGCTCCGCAACTGCCCGTTGATGCCGGGCTGGATGGCGACGACCGCACCGGCGACGAGGGCGACGAGCACGAAGGCGAAGCGCATGGAACCCATGGCCGGCATCGTGCCGGCGTGCGTCAGTCGATCCAGCCCTTCACCGACTCGTACCACTTCGAGGCGTAGTAGCGCTGCAGGATCTCGCGGTACTTGGCGTTCCGCGCCGTCGCGTCCTGCAGGCCGCGCGCCGCGTAGAACAGCTCGTCGGCGGGCTTCTGGTGCTCGTTGCGCAGCTTCGCGTAGGCCGCCATCACCGGCTCGGCTGCCTCATGGGTCCCGAAGCGGCGTCGGAAGTCGAGGAAGTCGTCGACCCAGCCGTTGTCCGCGTCTTCGCGGATCCGCGCCAGTAGTTCGGTCGCCTCGGGCTCGACCAGTTCGGTGAGCTGCTCGTCGAGGGCCTTGGCGGTGCGCTTTTCGCCGCTCTTCAGCCCGAGCTCCTCGGCGCGCGCCAGGGCCGCGATCGCATCCCGGGTGTCGCCCGCATCGAGGCACGCCGCCGCGAAGTCGAGGACGTCGCCGGCGTCGTCGGTGCAGGCCATGTTCTCGATCCATTCGATCGCCGCGGGCACCGGCAGCCGCGCGAACATGTGCGCGGCGTGCGGGTCGGTGAAGAAGTGGATCTTCGGGAAGCCGCCGTCGACCATCCGCCGGGTGGCGTACTCGCTGCCGCTGAAGGCGACGACCGGATCGTTCTCGCCGTGGATCGGCGCGAGCGCGACGCGGTGTTGCTGCGCGATCTGCTTGGCGTCGTCGAAGTAGTCCGGCTCGCACTGCACCAGCAGGTTGCACGACATCGGGAACGCGCCCTTCACCAGCTCCGGGTAGTGCAGCGCCATCACCCAGGTGAGGAAGCCGCCCTGCGAGTGGCCGCCGACCACGTAGTGCGCGAAGTCGTATTCCTTCTGCAGCTCCTCCATCGCCGCGGCGAGCAGGCCGGGCGTCTGGTTGTAGCGGCCGGGCTCTCCGACGCCGGGACCGCTGAAGTTCACGTAGGTGTAGTTGAAGGCCGGCGCGTCGGGCTTGGCGCCGCGGCTCATGTGCTCGCCGTCGAAGCCGACCAGCACGTAGCGCTCGGCGAGCTTCGGCCACGCCGCGGCGATCGTCCCGACGTAGTCCGCGGCGGTCATGTTCGAGCCGTGCAGGATCACCAGGGCGGGCGTCTTGTCGCGCTTGTTCCACTTCTTCGGCGCGCGCAGGTGGAAGTTGAGCCCGCTGGTCGACTGACCGCGCACCACCTCGCCGCGGGCGGGCTTCGGCAGCTCCGGTGCCATCCGGTAGCCGGCGAAGAACTCCTCCTGGCCACCGGCGACCACCGAGGTGCCGACGAAGTGGTCGCCGTCGTCCCAGAGTTCGATCTCGAAGCGGCCGCTGGCGCGGCTGTGCCGCCAGTTGAGACGCAGGCCGTCGCGGTCGACCACACCTTCGATCTGCGAGGTGCCCTCGAAACCGTAGGTGCCGCTGAGGCTCTTGCGCGACGCCTCCAGGGTCATCGGCCCGAACGAGGTCATCCACTTGCCGGCGAGGTCGTCGGGGTCGGGGGACTGCGCCGCAAGGGGTAGGAGGGTCGCGAGAGCGGCGCAGGCCAGGGGCAGGGAGTGTCGTCGGGTCATCTCGGTCGCCATCATGGAAGGGCCTCGGAGCGCCCACTCCACACCGGACCGCCTCGAGCCGTTGGCAGATTCTGCGAAGTGGTTTTCCGGCCAACGCCCCGCGCCGTGCTGGTGTGGATCCAACGATGAGCGACAGCCCCCAGCACCTCGGCCCCGACCTCCTGCTCGCGCACGCCGACTTCATCCGCGGCCTCGCCCGCGGCCTGCTCGGCGATGGTCCCGATGCCGACGACCTAGCGCACGACGTCATCGTGCAGGCGCTGCGCCATCCGCCGCAGGAGCAGGGCAACCTGCGGGGCTGGTTCGCGCGGGTGGCGGGCAACCTGCGCAGCAATCGGCTGCGCGACGAGGGCCGCCGACGGAGCCACGAGCGGGGTGCGGCGGTCCAACCGGCGCGCGGTCACGACTACGAGCCACCGGTCGACGAGATCCTGGCACGCGAGGAGGTGCGCAGGAAGGTCGTGGCTCGGGTGGTCGCACTGCCGGAGCCCTACCGCTCGGTGGTGATCTTGCGCTACTTCGAAGGCCTCGACTCGCCAGCGATCGGGGCGCGGCTCGGTCGTCCCGCGGCCACGGTGCGGGGTCAATTGCGCGACGGCCTGGCGCGGCTGCGCAACGAGCTCGACGCGGAGCATGGCGGCGACCGGCGGGCCTGGGCGCTGCCGTTGGCGGCGGCTGTCCCGCCATGTCTCGATGCCGGACCGTCGCCGCTGGAGCCAGCCCCCGTCCACGGTCTTCCGAGCGGCGGTCTGCTGCCGGTCGCGTGGGCGACCGGCGCGGTCGTCTCGCTGCTGGCGCTGTCGATCTGGTGGGTGCTCGGGTCCTCCGAGTCGACGCCCGAGCGCGCGGCGGTCGAGGTCGCGGCGGCACCGCACAGCACGCCCACCAGCGGTTCCCCCGAGGGCCCCATTGCCGGTACGCGCAGCCCGGTCGCATCCGCACGCTGGATCGCACCGCCGCCGGACCTGTGGATCTGCCCGTCCGACCGACCGACGACGCAGTTGAGCGGAACGGTCGTCGACGCAATCGACCGCTCGCCCGTCGAAGGCGCCACGGTGCGCGTGCTGTCGCGTGCGTCCGAAACGCGCGAGCCGATCGAAGTGGCCGACGACCTCTCGATCGATCTCGAACTCACCACCGACAGCTTCGGGCACTTCACGGCGGACGTGCCAGCGGGTCGCTACCGGATCTTCGCGGCGAGCATCGACGGAACCCGCCGCGGCCGGACGACCTGCGTGGCCGGTGACCGGACGGCATGCGAGGCGATCACGATCGACGTCGCAGCTCCGCACCCGCTCGAAGGCAAGGTGTTCGTCGAAGTGGTCGACCCGGAACAGCAACCGGTCGCCGCGGCCCACGTGCGGCTGTTCGCGAGTGACACGGTGTTCGGGCCGATCGGGTTCGACGGCACGGAGCCGATCGAAGGGCACACCGACGCGGACGGTCGGTGCCTGCTCGCAGACTCCGAGCGGATGTTGGAGCTGTTCGAAGGCATCGTGCTCGTCACGACCTCCGACGGTCGATCCGGCACGGCGTTGATCGCCAGGCCGGAACACGGCAATGGTCTGCCCTGCGAACGGATCGTGGTCGGCGAACCCGGCGTGCTGACCGGCGCGATCGAGGCGCCACCGGCAGTGCTGAAGGGACTCGAGATCTCTGCCCGACGCGTGCTGGTCTACGGCGACGTCTATCCCGACTGCGCCGCGCTGAGCTGCTCCGCGACGATCGACGGCGACCGGTATCGGATCGAGGGCCTCCCGGCCGGGGCGTACGCGCTGCGGTTCGACAGCCCCGCCGGCGCGACACTCGAGACGCCGGACGCGGAGAACGATCCCTTCGGCATGTGGAGCCGGCCGATCGACCGCGTGAGCCCCGGCGAGACCGTGATCCACGACGTGCGGCTGATCGCCGGCGAGACGCTGCACGGACGCATCACCGACCCGCAGGGCGAGCCGCTCGCCGGCGCCTCGATCCAGGCGCACCGGGTGCGCAACTCCCGCACCGCCGAGACCGACCTGACCTGGCTGCACCGCGAAGGGTGGATCGCGCCGGTCTCCCCGGATCGGATCCTCGCGGTCGAGACCGGAGTCGACGGCCGCTTCACGCTCCGTGGTCTCGCGCCCGGCGGCTACCGGATCGTCGTGGCGCGATCCGGCTGCGCGACCGAGCAACGCGACGTCGAGGTGACGACCGGGGACGTCGAGCCGCTGGAGATCACCCTCTGGCCCGGCGGGAGGCTCGAAGCGATCGGCCCGGCGGCCGACCTCGCGATCCGCGCGATCGATCCGGTCGCGGATCCGGACCGCTGGATCGCGCTCCGGGGGAGCCCCGACCGACCGGACGTCCCACTGCTCCGCGAAGGCCGCTACCGCGTGGCCATCTGGCAGCACTCCGACGACCGGTACCGCTTCGATCCGATCGGCGAGGTCGGGATCCAGGCTGGACGCACCACCTGGATCGACCTGCGCGACGCAGGATCGACCAGCCTGGAAGGACTGGTGCACTCACCGGGTTCAGGCCCGGTGGCGGGAGCCCTGATCCGGCTCGGCATCGATGGGCCGACCACGACGACGGGCGCCGACGGGCGGTTCTCGCTGCGCACCCACTCGTTCGCGCGGGCACCGCTGTGGGTGCTCGCCGAGGAACTGTGCGTGGCGCGGATCGAGTCGCCGCTCGCGCAGCCCGGACCGCTGGAGGTTCTGCTCGAGGAACGTCCGTTCGAGATCCGCATCGAACGGCCCGACGGTTCACCAGCGGCGGCGACCCTGCAGTGGCGACAGAGCAGCCAGCTCTGGGACTCACCGTCCGGGACGCTTCGGATCGACGGGTCGCGGCGGTTCCGGTTCGAGCCACCCGGGCTGGTGCACACCGAGCTGCGGTTCGATTCGGGCGGCGCACTGCGGCACGACCTCCGTCCCGAGAGCCTTGCCGACACCGGTCGACGACTGGAGTTCACCGAACCCGTCACCTCGACGCTGATCCTCGAGGTCACCGACCCGCACGGCCGGCCCGCGATCGGTCGCGCGATGTCCGCGAGGTTCTGGACCGCCGAGGTGCTGCCACCGACAGATCCGCAGGCCTTCGCCGAAGGCTCCGACGGCGGTCGCCGCGCCTACGTCGACCTCGGCGGTCGGCTGACCCTCCGCGGGATCCCCGGCAGCCACGTCCTGGTCTACCGCGGCGGACGGATGCAGGAGCCCTGGGCCTACGGCGGCGTGGACCGCGAACGACCACCGTTCGAGCAGATCTACGCGCTGAGCCCTGGCGGGACCGTCCGCGCCAGCGCGGTCCTGCCCGACGAGGAGTGAGTCCCCGGCGCCGCCTGGGAACATCTCCACCGACAACTCCGGCTGTCGGTCCTTGACGGCCTGTCCGACAACCGTTCTTGTCGGACTCACCGACAATCCTCCTTGTCGGTGAAGCTGCCACGGAGACCGACATGACCGCCGACAACGCCCACGACCACGACCACGACCACGACCATCCCGACCGCGAGTTCTCGACCGAACTGCACCTCGACGCCCCTCGCGACACCGTCTGGCAGGCGATCGCCAGCGACCGGGGCCTGCGCCGCTGGTTCGCGCCCGACGCATCCTTCGATCCGAAGGTCGGCGGCGAGGTGGTCTGGAACTGGACCGGCCACCACCGCTGGGTGCAGCGGATCGAGATCCTCGAACCCGGCGCCCGGCTCCGCACCCGCTACGACTCGGCCGTCGACGACGGCGCAGGCGGCAAGCGGCCCTTGTTCATCGACTTCCTGCTCGAGGGAGACGGTGGCTCGACCACGCTGCGGGTCGTGCAGTCGGGCTTCGGACCCGAAGCCGACTTCGACGCCGAGTACGACGGCATCTCGCGCGGCTGGCCGGTGGAGCTGCAGAGCCTGCGCCTCTACGTCGAGCGCCATGCCGGCAAGGACCGCGGCCTCGCGTGGGCCGCCGCCTCGATCGACACGCCGGCCGACCTCGCCTGGCAGCAGCTCACCGGCGAGCAGGGTTTCCGCTGCGGCACGCTGGTCGACGCGCACGCCATGGGCACGCCGTTCCGCTTCGAGTCGGCCGACGGCGAGGTCTTCGCAGGCACCGCGCTGCACTGCCACCCGCGCGAGTTCAGCGGCATCGCCTCGAGCCACGGCGACGCGTTCCTACGGATCAGCTGCGAGCCATGTGCCGACCAGACCCAGCCCTGGTGCTGGCTCGCTGCCTGGGACCGCCCCGCCGACGAACTCGCGGCGTTGCAGTCCCGCTGGCACTCGATGCTGTCGCAGCTCTTCCCGACCACCTCCGCCACCTCCGCCGGGGAACGCAGCTGATATGGCGCCCACCGATCTGCAGGTCGTCGACGAAGCGGCCGCTGCCCGCGCACTGCTCCAGGAGCCGCGACTCGCACTCCTCGAGCAGCTGGAGACCCCGGCCTCCGCCGCGACCCTGGCCCGACGACTCGACCTGCCCCGCCAGCGACTCAACTACCACCTCCGCGAACTCGAGGCCGCCGGCCTGATCGAGCTGGTCGAGGAGCGCAGCCGCGGCAACGTGACCGAGCGGATCTACCGCCGGAGCAGCGTCGCCTACGCGCTCTCCCCCGACCTGCTCGGCGCACTCGCCGCGACCCCGGACGACGTCCACGACCGCTTCTCGTCGGCCTTCCTGCTGGCGCTCGCCAACCGCACGCTCGCCGAAGTCGGAGCCCTGCGCCGTGGCGCCGCCGCCGCGAACCAGAAGCTGCCGACCTTCGCGCTCGACGCCGAGGTCCGCTTCGCCAACGCAGCCGACCGCGCCGCGTTCGCCGAGGAGCTGGCGGCCGCGGTCGCGAAGCTGGTCCAGCGCTACCACGACGATGCGGCGCCGCGCGGGCGCACCTTCCGACTCGCCACCGCGGTGCATCCGAAGCCGAAGGACCCGAATCTGTCGTAGTCGGTGCCAGGCACCAACCGCGACAGAAACCGCGGATCGACGCCGCCACCGCGCCTCGCATCACACGCCGATCCGCACCCGCAACCCCGCGGTCATCGAGTAGCCCCCCGCCGCGCCCGGATCCAACTGCACGAACTGGAAGTAGACCGAGGCGCCGGCGCCACCCGGGATCGTCAACGGGAGCTGCAGCTCGTGGTCGTGGACGTACGGCGAGGCCGGCGGCGGGATCAGGATGCCGGCGGTGAACTGCGGTGACACCAGCAGTGTGCCGCCGAGGACCGGCAGCGACAGCGGCTGCGGGCCGACCACGAGGATCGCCGGACTCTGCACGTCCTGCGAGTTCTCCACCGTGAGCAGGACCGAGGCGCCGATGCGTGGCGCACCGATCATCGCGATGCCGGGCGAGCAGCGGGTCCCGCCGAGGTTGGGCTGGGTGTCGGTACCCGGCGTGCCCTCGCCGATGTAGTGGACCAGCGGGTCGGTACCGGTCGGGGTGAGGTCGCGGATCTGGATCGCCGAGCAGGCATTGTTGGTCTCGGGGATCGATCCACTGGCCGGGTGCTGGGAGTTGCCGAAGGTCTGCATGCCCGAGGCCGCGGCGACGAAGGTCCCGGTCGCGACCTGGCCGGCGTGCGGTCCGCTGGCCGCGAGGTAGATCCCGCCATTGCCGGGCCCGTTGCCCAGGCCGTCGTCCCACTCGGTGATCCGCGTCGGCCGACTGGCCGCGCCATAGAAGATCTGGATCTCGTAGGTGTGGCCGGGCGTGAGACCGGCGATCGAGCACTGGACCGTCGTGGTTCCCGGACTCGAGTGCCGACCGTCACGCAGAATCGCGTCGTAGTCCGGCTCGGTCGCGTGCCGCGCCCCGATGCCGCCGGCCGTGCGGTTGTAGGGCGTCGTCAGCACGAACCCGCCGTTGGTCCAGGCGGGGAAGTACATGATGCTGCTGGTCGTGGTCCCGCCACGGGCCAGCAGCTTGCGCGTCCAATGGGAGCGGTCGGCCTGGAAGTGGACCCCGTTCACGACCGCCTCGCAGACCTCGGGCCCCATGTTGACCGCGATGCAGAGCTCCCCGCGGGTGCTCACGTCGGCGACCGCACTGGAGATGTCGGCGACGGTCCAGGTGATCGGGTTCTGGGCCAGCACCGGCGCGCAGGCGAAGACGAGGCCGGTGAACGCCAGATCGGCGAGACGGACGGAGCAGGGAAGGGGCATGGTGACTCCAGGAGAACGAGGCCGAGCAGGTCACTGCGCAGCGAGCCCGACGCCGAGCCCGGTCCGCAACGCCGCCATCGTGGCCGGACGAGCGGCTTTCGTCACCCCTGCCGACGTGCATGGCACACGGAAGACTGGGCGAGCCCTCTGTAGCCCATTGGGCCACGCCCCGAACAGCAGCTCGCGGTGTACAAGGGCGCTCGTGCCCTCCCCCGCCTTCCATCCCGCTGTCAGTGCCTGGTTCGCCGACACCCTCGGCGCACCCTCCGCGCCGCAGACCCACGGCTGGCCGGTCATCGCCACGGGCGCCCACACGCTGATCGCGGCTCCCACGGGTTCCGGCAAGACCCTCGCCGCGTTCCTGCACGCGCTCGACACCCTGCTGCAACGCGGCGACCACCTCGGTGAACAGACCCGCGTGGTCTACGTCTCGCCGCTGAAGGCGCTCGGCAACGACGTGCAGAAGAACCTGCTCGGACCGCTCGCAGAACTGCGGGTGCGCGACCCCAGCCTGCCCGAGATCCGCGTCGAGGTGCGCAGCGGCGACACGCCGCCGAAGGACCGGCAGGCGATGTTACGCAAGCCGCCGCACGTGCTGGTGACCACGCCTGAGTCGCTCTACGTGCTGCTCACCAGCAAGGGCGGACTCGGGATGCTGCAGGGCGTCGAGACGGTGATCGTCGACGAGATCCACGCGCTCTGTCCCGACAAGCGTGGCTCGCACCTGGCACTGAGTCTGGAGCGGCTCGTCGCGCACGCCGGCGAGTTCCAGCGCATCGGCCTGTCGGCAACGCAGAAGCCGATCGAAGCCGTCGCCGGCTTCCTGGTCGGCCCCACGCGCCGCTGCGAGATCGTCGACACCGGCCACCTCCGCGCGATCGACCTGCGGATCGAGACGCCCGGCGCACCGCTCGCCACGGTCTGCTCGGAGGACCACTGGAGCGAGATCCAGGACCGGATCGTCCAGCTCATCGAGGGCCACCGCACGACGCTGGTGTTCACCAACACCCGCAAGCTCGCCGAGCGGTTGGCGCGCCGTCTCGCCGACCGGCTGGGCGACGAGGCGGTGACCTCCCACCACGGTTCGCTGAGCCGCGAGCGCCGCCTCGACGCCGAGCAGCGGCTGAAGCGGGGTGAGCTCAAGGCGCTGGTCGCCACCGCCTCGCTGGAACTCGGCATCGACATCGGCGACGTCGACCTGATGGTGCAGGTCGGCGCCACCTGGTCGATCGCACAGCTCCTGCAGCGGGTCGGCCGCGCCGGCCACCAGAAGGACGCGGTCCCCAAGGGCCGGGTGTTCCCGCTGACCCAGGACGAGCTGGTCGCCGCCGCCGCATTGCTCGACGCGATCCACCGCCACGACCTCGACGCGCTGCGCATCCCCGAGGCCCCGCTCGACATCCTGGCCCAGCAGCTGGTCGCGGCCTGCGTGCAGCAGGAGTGGCCGGAGGACGATCTCTACGCGCTGGTCCGCCGCGCGCATCCCTACCGCGAATTGTCGCGCGACGAGTTCGACGAACTGGTCGCGCTGCACGCCGGTGCCGGCCGGCTCGCGCTCCTGCACCGCGACGCGGTCGGTCGCCGCCTCCTGCCCACCAAGCGCGCCCGCCTGCCCGCGGTCACCGGCGGCGGCGCGATCCCCGACAACGCCGAGTACGACGTGGTGCTCGAGCCTGCCGGCACCCGCATCGGCTCGGTCGACGAGGACTTCGCGATCGAGTCGACGATCGGCGACGTGTTCCAACTCGGCTCGACCTCGTGGCGGATCGAGAAGATCGAGTCGGGCAAGCTGCGCGTCAGCGACGCCGCCGGCGTGCCGCCGTCGATGCCGTTCTGGTTCGGCGAGGGACCAGCGCGTTCTGCCGAACTCTGCGCGGCGATCGAGCGGACCCGCGAGCACGCCCTCGATCCCCGGTGGAGCAGGGAGCGCGCCGACCTCGACGACCATGCCGCCGGCCAGCTCGCCGAGTACCTCGCCACCGCCCCCGCCGAACTCGGCGTGATGCCGAGCCGCTCGCGGATCGTCCTCGAACGCTTCCTCGATGAGTCGGGCGGCGCCCAGCTGGTGGTCCACGCCCCGTTCGGCACGCGCATCAACCGCGCCTTCGGCCTCGCGCTCCGCAAGCGCTTCTGCCGCGGTTTCGGCTTCGAGCTGCAGGCCGCCGCCAACGAGGAGTCGATCGTGCTGAGCCTCGGGCCGATGCACTCCTTCCCGCTGGAGGAGGTCTTCGACTACCTGCACCCCGACTCGGCGCGCGACGTGCTCACCCAGGCGGTCCTCGCCACCCCGCTGTTCCTCACCCGCTGGCGCTGGAACGTCTCCCGCTCGCTGGTGGTCCCGCGCCACAACGGCGGCAAGCGGGTGCCCGCGCCGCTGCTCCGGATGCGTGCCGACGACGCGCTGGCCCAGGCCTTCCCCGAGGCCCTGGCCTGCGGTGAGAACCTGCCGGCCGGCGACCTGCCGGTGCCGATGGAGCACCCGCTGATCCGGCAGACGATCCACGACTGCCTGCACGAGGCGATGGACGTCGAGGGTTTCCTGGCGGTGCTGCGCGGTCTGCGCGACGGCTCGATCGAACGCCACGTAGTCGACCGCCCCGCGCCCTCGACCTTCGCCCGCGCGATCCTCAACGCCAAGCCCTACCAGTTCCTCGACGACGCGCCGCTCGAGGAGCGCCGCACCCAGGCGGTGATCACGCGCCGCACGCTGTCGAAGGACGACCAGGACTCGCTCGGCGCGCTCGATCCCGCCGCGGTGGAACGTGTGCGCACGCAGGCCTGGCCCGCCCCCGCCGACCTCGAAGAGCTGCACGAGGCGCTCACCTGGATGGGCTTCGCGACCGACCAGGAGATCGACCGCCACGGCTGGCGCGGTTGGATCACCGAACTCGAGAGTGCCGGCCGCGTGGTCAGGGAATCGCTCGGTTGGTTCGCGGTCGAGGCCTCGCGCGAACCCCGCGCGGTCTGGCGCGGCCGCCTCGAGGCGCTCGGCCCGATCGACGCCGCCGACACCGACGCCATCGCGCTGGGCGCCCTCGAAGCCGACGGCACCGCGATGCGCGTGCAGCTCGACGGCCGCGAGCACTGGTGCCACCGCCGGCTGCTCGCCCGCATCCACCGCGAGACCCTCGACGCGCTGCGCAAGCGCATCAAGCCGGTGCCGCTCGCGGTGTTCCTGCACCACGTCGCCCACCGCCAGCACGCCGCCCCCGGCACCCTGCTCGAAGGCCCCGCCGGCGTCGCCGAGGTGGCGCGCATCCTGTCGGGCTTCGAGATCCCGGCGAAGTCCTGGGAGGGCGTGCTGCGCGCGCGCCTGTCGAAGTACCGCAGCCACTGGATCGACCAGCTCACGGTGTCGGGCGAGATCGCCTGGCTGCGGCTCTGGGGCTCGGGCACGGGTTCACTGAAGACCGCGAAGCTGGTGCTGGTCCCGCGCGCCCACCTCGACCCGTGGCTGGCCTGGCGCAACCAACCCGCCATCGACGAGCTCGGCGCCAGCGCCGCCGCGCTCCACGAGCTGCTGACCAACCGCGGCGCCTCGTTCCCCTCCGACCTCGAACGCGACGCCAGGCTCCTACCGACCCAGCTCGAAGAGGGCCTCGCCGAACTCATCGCCCGCGGCCTCGCCACCGTCGACTCCTTCGCCGCGCTCCGCGCGCTCACCGTCGCGCCCTCCAAGCGCCGCCGCGACGCGTTGGCATTCGGCGTCGGCCGCGTTTCTCTGCTCCCCGCGATCGACACCACCCCCGACCCCGCCTTCCTTCTCGACCGGTTGCTCGACCGCTACGGCGTGGTCTTCCACCGCCTGCTGCGCCGCGAGGCTGCCCCGTGTCGCTGGCGCGATCTGTTGCGCGAGGCGCGGGCGCGGGAGCTGGCGGGTGAGCTGCGCGGCGGCTACTTCGTCGAAGGCGTCTCCGGCGAGCAGTTCGCGCGGCCGGAGGCGGTGGAGAAGCTGCGCGGGCTGCGCGATACAGCACCAGAGCCCCTGGAGCTACGTCCGGACGATCCGCTGGAGCTGGAACGGCATCTCACACCGATACCGGCGCTGCGCGGTTGAGTCCTGTCGCGCAGCCATGCCTCACACGCCGAGCAACTCCGCCGCCGTCACGACCACCACCTCGCCCTGCTGACGCCTGACCCCCTTCGCCACCTCGGGCACGAACAGACAGCGCTGCACCTCTGCGGCATCCACCCGCCCCGGGAGATCCGGCAACTCCCGCTGTGCCAGGCGACGGGCCTCGGCCGTCACGGCCGTCGCACTGAACGGTCGCTCCGACCACTTCACCTCGCCGACCAAGACGCGCCCCTGCACGTCCTCGGCGACGACATCCCACTCCGGCCGCGCGCCCGACCACCAGCGCCCCACTGCGAGCGTCGGGCCGAAGTTCGCCAGCCGGGCCGGAAGCGGGCCGGTGGCCAGCCGACGTCTGACGACCTCCTCCCAATCGGCGGCGACCAGCCCGCTCCACGCGCGACGGAACAACGCCAGTCGAGCGGCCCGGTTCGCGGTCGCGAGCGCGCTCCGCTGCGGCGCGACGACTCGGAACCACAGCCGGCTGAACGGATCGTCGATCTTGTAGAGGGCGCGCTTGGTCGCCTTGGGGTCCTGACCGAAGGGCACCTCGCGGCGCGCCAGGCCGAGCTCTACGAGTCGCGCGAGCGGACGTGCCAGCGACGTCGCCGAACGCTGCAGCCGCCCAGCAATCTCCGAGACCCGGTGTGCGCCCGCGCCGATCGCATCCAGGAGGGGTCGGACCTCGGCCGCGGAGGGGATCTCCTGAAACAGCAACCTGTCGGGTTCCCGGTGCAAGGGTCCGAGCGGGTCGAGCACGAGTTCGTCGACGAGTCGTTCGAGCGTGCCAGCGCGCTCGCCCGCGAGTTCCCAGTAGCGCGGGATGCCACCCCAGCAGGCATGGTGACGGACCATGTCGACCGCGTCACGCAACCGGAGCCCTGCCTTCAGGAAACCGATGTCCAGCGGCTCGATCTTCAGGACCTCGCGCGCGCGCCCGAACAGCGGCGCGTTCGCGTCGAGAACCAGCCCCTGCATCATCCGTTGGCTCGACCCCGCCACCGCGACCACGAGCCCCGCGTCCGCCGCCTCGTGGTCGATCCAGCGCTGCAGGAGACTCGGCAGCTCCGGCGACGCCGCGACCAGGTAGGGCAACTCGTCGAGCACCAGCGGGCCGCGCCACGACTCGGCCTTCGCCGCGCGAGCCACGGCTCGCAACAGGACCGACCAATCGGGGTAGACCACCGCCGCGAAGCCCGGGAAGACCGCCACCATCGCCTCGGCCAGATAGCGAAGCTGGATCGCCGGCGTAGACTGGTCGGCGACGCTGTAGACCCCGCCGTGCCGCCGGGTCCACTCGACGAGCAGCCGGGTCTTGCCGACCCGCCGTCGCCCATAGAGCACCGCGAGCCCACCGGTTCCTGCACCCACCAGCCGATCGAGCCGGCGCTGCTCCTCGTCGCGATTCAGGAACAACATGATGCAGCTCAGCATAATGCCGACCTGCATAATCTGAAGCCCTCCATGCCGCCGAGCGACCCGAGCCCCCCTCCCCCGCCCGCCCGCCGCCTGTCCCGCGAGGTCCTGGTCGAGAACCCCTGGCACCGCTACTGCCTCGACCGCTACACCCACGCCGACGGTAGCGAGGGCCGCTACTACTACGTCGACATGCCGGGCTCCTGCGGCGTGATCCCGCTCTACGACGACGGCACCACGGTGCTGATCCACTGCGAGCGCTACCTGCTCGGTGAGACGCTCTGGGAGTTCCCGATCGGCGGGATGGCCGACGGGGAGGAAGCCGAGGCGGTGGCGCGCAAGGAGCTCGCCGAAGAGGCGGGCCTCGCCGCCGGGCGGATGGACCTGCTCGGCAGCTTCGCGCCCTACAAGGGCGTGTCGAACGAGCGCTGCCACTTCTTCCTGGCGCGCGACCTCGAACACGTCGGCCAGGAACTCGAGCCGAGCGAGGCGATCACCGTGCACCGGCTGCCGTGGCGCGAGGCGAAGGCGCGGCTGTTCGAGCAGGCGCTGCCCGACGGCCAGAGCCTGTCCGGCCTGCTGCTGTTCGAGCACTGGCTGACGCGGCATCCGGAGGTCGCGAAGCTGCTTACGGGAGCCGACTGATGAACACCATGCGCACCGCCCTGCTCGCGGTCACCCTGGCACTGCCGAGCCCTACCGCCACGCTGCGCGCCCAGGCCGAGGCCACACCCGCCCGGCCCCACGTGCTGCTGATCCTCGGCGACGACCAGGCCTGGTCCGACTACGGCTTCATGGGTCACGACTTCATCGCGACCCCCAACCTCGATGCGCTCGCCGCGCGCAGCCTGCGGTTCGACCACGGCTACGTGGCGTCGCCGCTGTGTCGTCCCTCGCTGGCCTCGATCGCCACCGGGCTCCATCCGCACCAGCACGGCGTGGTCGCCAACGACGTCGATCCGAAGCGCCGGGCCGAGAGCGACCGCGAGGCGGTGGCGCTGTTCCGTCGTCACCCGAACCTCCCGGGCCTGCTGTCCAGGTCCGGCTACCTCACCCACCAGTCGGGCAAGTGGTGGGAGGGCGCGGCGACCGACAGCGGCTTCACCCACGGCATGACCCACGGTGACCCGCAGCGCGGCGGCCGCCACGGCGATGAGGGCCTGGCGATCGGCCGCAAGGGCCTGGCACCGGTCACCGACTTCGTCGACGAGGCACTGGCGGCGAAGCAGCCGTTCTTCCTGTGGTACGCGCCGTTCCTCCCGCACACGCCGCACGATCCACCGGCCGAGCTGCTGGAGAAGTACCGCAAGGAGGACCGCCCCGACAACGTGGCCCGCTACGCCGCGATGTGCGAGTGGTTCGATCAGACCTGCGGCGAACTGCTCGGCCACCTCGAAGCCCGCGACGTGCTCGACGACACCCTGGTGGTGTTCCTCGCCGACAACGGCTGGCGACCGGTCGACCGCGCTGCCGACAACCCGGAGGGCTGGTGGCCCGACTTCGCGCCACGCTCGAAGGGCTCACCCTTCGAGAACGGCATCCGCACGCCGATCCTGTTGGCATGGCCCGACCGCATCGCGCCCGAACGGTCGCCGGCCCTGGCCTCGAGCATCGACCTGATGCCGACGATCCTGCGGGCCTGCGGCGTCGCGGTTCCCGACGGACTGCCCGGCATCGACCTGCTGGACGCCGCGGCGCGCGACGCACGCGAGCAGGTCTTCGGCAGCGCCTGGTCGATCCACAACATGGTGCCCGGCGATCCCCTGGCGACACTGCAGTACCGCTGGTGCATCACCGACGAGTGGAAGCTGCTGCTCCGCAGCGACGGTGTCGACACCACCCGCTACCGCACCGTGCACGCCTGGGACACGGTGCCGGCGCGACTCTGGCGGATCCGCGAGGACCCGGGAGAGACCCGGGACATCCTCGCGGAACACCCTGAGGTGGCGACTCGTCTCCGCGCGCAGCTCGACGCCTGGCTGCCGGTCGAGCAGGGTCGCTAGTCCTCGAGCAGGCGCTCTCCTGACGCCAGAGAACCTGCAATCACTCGAAACACCCTCCAGCGGCCTTCGTACGCCGGTTTGGACAAGTCGACCACGACGCCTGGGAGGGCATTTCGAGTGGAGATCAACTTTCGACGATCACCAGAAACCGCGGGATTCAGATCATCGCCCGCGGTTCCTGATCCGACCTGCTTCTGATTCCTGATCCCCGCTCTGCGGTGTGGATCTGGCTCCGCGCGCGCCCCGCCGCTCGTCGATCGCGACTCCGGGCTCGCGTCGTTCGAGCCTGGCACCGTGTCCGAATTCCTGCCTCACAAGCAAAGGGGGCCAGAGGCATTGTCCTCCCTGCTGCCGTCGCCCTCCGTTTCCGTGGGCGTGACTCGACCTGCCTCGGCTCGAGCGAGGCTGATGCCGCTCCGGCGAAGCCGGCCTCAACTGGGACCGCCCGAGCCGGAAACAACTGGTCGATGGATGACTGGCACCAACTACGTTCACCAGGTGCCGTAGGCTCGGCTGATGGGTGAGCAGCGCGTAGGAAACCCAAGGGGAACTCTGGAGCCCAGCCTCCGCACGGGGCTGCAGCAACACTGTCTGCGGCCAGGTCAGCAGGCGCCGGCGGGTCTCGCACGCGCCCGCCCGTGCATGCTCGGGCGGGTCCCCGCTGAGGACAGACCAACACGTCCACCCCGAAGCTCCTCCACATCCACTCCGCCCACGTCCAGCGGGCGGGGGTTCGTCGCGCCGGCGGCGAAGTGACGGTCAACGCCCGCGCAGCACCAGCTCGACCTCGTGTTCACGTTCGGCGGACAGGTCGACGACCAGTTCGGTCGATGCGCTCTCGGTCCAGCCCCGGAGCGTGACCGAGCGCGCCGGCAGACCGTGGAGCCAGGCCCGGCCGTCGGCGTCCGCGTGCACGGGAGACTGGGCACCACCGCTGCCGGTGCGGATCGCGAGCGAGCGGCCGTCGACGTAGATGGCCAACGAAGCCTGGGGCACCGCAGCGCCGCTGGCGTCGACGACGCGGACCTGCAGTGAACGTTCGGGCAGCAGCTCGAGCGTGGCGCGGTGCAGTCCCGTGCCGTACTCGGCGGCCTCCAGTTCAACCGCCGCGTAGCCGGGCTGGCCGGCCTCGATCTCGTACTCCGCGGGCGTGGCGGGCGCCGCGATCGCGAGGAGAGCGAGTCCGTCGCGGTCGGTGCTGGCGTAGCGCACGCCTTCGGCGCCGGTCCCGTAGGCCATCCGCAGCACGCGGGAGATGCTGACGCTGGCGTCCTCGAGTGGCAGGCCGCTGAGACGGTCACGGACCATGACCTCCCAGGCCACCTGGGGTCCCTGCACCACGCCGGCGCGCAGCTGCAGGTCCTCGGTGCCGGCGGCAACCGTGGCGGCGGCTCCGCCGGTCGGGGCGTCGCGCTGCTGCCAGGTCACACGGAACGATCCGCTGGGGAGCTTGTCGAACGAAAACCGTCCGACGTCGTCGGTGACCGCGAACTTGCTGCCCAGGAGTTGCAGCGAGGTTGCCGGCGGCACCGAGTTGGAGAGGAACTCGGGCTCGCCGTCGATTCGGATCCGGGCGCCGGGGATCGGTCGGTCGTCGGTGTCGAGCAGGACGCCGGCGATGCGGAGTTCCGGGGTGATGCGGAGCAGCAGCGGGCCGACATCGGTCGTGACCTCGGCGAGGTCCTGGTGGAGGAATCCGTAGCCGTCGGCACCGACCGTCAGGTGGACCTGCTCGGAGCCGCGCGCGAGGACCACCTCGAAGGCACCGTCGGCGTCGGTGGTGACACGCTGTTCGCCACCCGCGAGTGCATAGACCGTCGCGCCGTCGACGCCGGCGCCATCGGGTCCGACGACGTGGCCGAACACCCTGGGGCCGGTGGGGCGTTCGCGGGCGGCGATCCGGATCCGCACCGGAGCCATGCCGCGTTCCAGGGTCCCGACCTCGGTGGCACCACCGCGCCGGCCCTCCTGCGCGTGGAAGGTCCAAGGACCTGCTGCCGGCAGCGGATCGAGCGCGAAGGCGCCGCGTGCGTCGGTGGTGGTTCGCTGGGCGTGCTTCGGTCGGTAGGCGGTGCGGGGATGGGGACCCGCGCGTCGGCCGCGCCAGCTTCCGTCGCGTCGCACCTGCACGGTAGCCGCTGCGACGGGCGTGTCGTCTCCGTCCACCACGACGCCGGTGATCCCGTCGACCACCGGGACCAGCGTGAGGTCGAGCCCCGCGATCCGGTCCCCGGGCTCGGGCCAGACCTGTAGCCAGTCGTCGGTGTGCAGACCGTCGGCCTGCGCTTCGAGCAGCAGGTCACCCGAACGCTCGTCGCCGGGACGCTCGAAGCGGAAGGTCCCGTCCGCGTCGCTGCTGGTCTCGGCGAGGGCCTGGAGAGTCCGGGCGCCGTAGGACGCCGGGTAGCCGAGCACCACGCGGACTCCGGACCGCGGTTGCGTGCCGCCCGTGGGCGCGCGCTCGAAGACCCGGCCGGCCAGCACGTAGCCGGGGGCGGGTCCGCCGGCGTCGGGATCGGCGACGGGATCGGCGACGGGTCCGTGGTCGGTGCTGGTGGCGACATCCCGGCGCGGATCCGTAGAGGGCGGGGTCTCGCCGGTCCGTGGCTCCGTCCGCGTCGGGACCTCGCCGTTCTCCGTGGTCCCCGTGCGCGGATCCAGCGAACGATCGCTCCAGGAATCACAGACGATCCAGCCGAGCAGACCGAGGATCGCCAGCAGCAGAGTGACGAGCAGGACGCGTCCCATGCGGCAAAGGTATGCCGTGGCGTCGGGCGGATTGACGCGAATTCGGTTCCGGCCGTCGTCGCCAGTGATCCGTCGTCTGCAGGTGCCGCTCGAAGAGAGCCAGCTGCTTGCCGAGCAGGTAACGGGCGTAGTGCGGCGGCCGGGTCCAGCCGTGGGTCGCGTGGAGAGCGAACGCGAAGTCGAAGTCCTTGCCGGCGCGCATCAAGGCCTCGGCGAGGTCGACCACGGTCTTGAAGGGAACGCCCGGGTCCTGCATGCCGTGGATCAGCAACAGCGGGTCCTCGAGGTTCTCCGCGTACTGCGCGGCGCCGCGCGCGAAGGCCGCGGGCAGGGTGTCGGAGGTGCGGACGATGGCGACGTCGAACAGGCCGGGCTTCTACAACAATGCGTAGAAGCCGCCCCAGCGGTTGCGCACGGTGTCGGAGTACACCGGGCCGAACCGCACCGGATAGCGGCGGCCGGGCTCGAGGGAGGGCGGCTCGAGGATGCGGGCGTGCAGCGTGGCGTCGTCGTGGAGGCTCGGGAAGGTCGCGTCGCGGGCGGTCGCGAAGCTCTTGGGGATGTGCTGATCGTGGTGCGAGTCGGTGATGCGGCGGGGGCGCGCGCCGGTGATCGCCTCGACGAGGTAGAGCCCGGTCGGCTGGGTGTCGCTGCCGTTCAGAAAGGCGACGTGCCGACCGTCGGGAGACGAGTAGGGTCGTGCTTCCCCGGGGACTTCGGTGACCTGCGCCGGAGCCGCTTCGCCCAGCGCGGTGCGGAACACGTGCCGCTCGTACGGGCTCGGTTCGTTCAACGGGTCGAAGACGTGCAGCCAGCGGTCCTCGGCGGTGTCGGAGTCGCGGTCGATCAGCAACAAGCCGTCCTTCGACCACGAGAAGTCGATGATCTCGTTGGCGGTCGGCCCGGGAGATCGAGGAAACCCAGCTCCGCGCTCGCGACGTCGAGAAGGCCGGCGCATGGGAAGCATGAGCTACGTCCTGGAGCCCAGCGCCGGCGAGCTGGCCCGCACCGCCCGCTCGCTGGTCTCGGCCCGCAAGGATCCGGGAGACGATCGGGAGCCCGGACACTCGCGACGTCACCTGCTGATTGAGGCGCACACGCCACGACGGTAGAACGTCGAGACGGCACGACCGGGCCAGCACCGTGAACGACCATGCCGAACCACTCCGATCCAGAGACCGTCGCCCGGCTCCAACGGGTCCTCGAAACCGCGTCGCGCCAGCGCGGCCACGAGCCGAGCGCCGAGCTGGCCACCGCACTCGACGGACTTGCCCGGCACAGCCATGAAACCGGTCATCCGGTGCTCGTGGATCTGGCGAAGCTCGTCGTCGACATCGAGTCGCCGACCGGGGCCGGCCTGGTGGCGGTGGCCATCGGAGCCTCCGTCGAGCAGGGTGCGGACCCCGCGTCGACGATCGACGGCGTGCTGCGCGGCATGTTGAAGTGGACCGCCCTGGTCCCCGACGAGGAGAGCCAGTCCGGGTCCATCGGTATCGATCCCGACCTGGTGACCGGCCTCGACCGGTTCGGGCAGTCCTGTGTGGCCCATCTGCAGCGACTGGACGACCCACGCGCCTCGATTCACGACCTCGACCAGATCTGCGAGGAACTGCAGCGTGTCGAGTTCGCCGCGAACGGCCCGGTGTGGATCCTCTCCCTGCTGACCCAGACCAGCGGCGAGCTATTGGTCCTCCACGGTGTCCAGGCCTGCGGCTTCCGGGTGCGTTACCGGCACCTCGGCAACTGCTTCCACCTGTTCTCCCTCCTCCAGGTCGCGCTCGGCACCCGCATGCCGGGCGGATCGAAGCCAGATCCCGGGATCGCCGCCAAGGCGATCGGCAGGGACCTCCGGCCCGGCAGGGACCAGGCCTGGTGGCACTACGGCCAACCGACCGGGTCCACTCCGAGCCCCGCCAGCATGGTCTTCGGAGAGGCGTCGCCGGCGAGCATCGCAGCCGTCGACGGCGAACAGGTCCTCCTGCTCTGGCCCCCGATCCTGCAGGGACGCAACTGGGACGCCGGCTTCTTCCACCCGGTGATCGCTTCGCGACCACCGAGTGTCGAGGTGCTGGGTCGGCTCTCGGCCCAGGAAGTCGCTCGCTGGCGGGCGGAGCTGGGCCTTCCGCCGGCGAACAGGAGATCGCGCTGGCGGCTCTGGTAAGGCCACGGGCGGGCCACCCTGGACGCAACCGACCCGCGCCGCCAACCTCTTCCGGACGCGCGTCGAGCCGGCCTACCTGGTGGGCTGGAGCTACGTCCAGCAGAAGGCTTCGATGCCGGCCTTCACCGGGAAGTCGTCGATCGGCCCCGCTTGTCCAGCGCGGCCCAGCCGCTTGCGGGCCAGCTCCCAGTCGGTCTTCGCGCGCCGTGGCGTGATGTCCAGCGCCTCGGCTTCGGGCTGGCCGCGGAAGCGCTGGTCCGTGCGTTCGGCGGCTGCGGCGAGCGCGTCGCGCAGCGTCACGTCGATGCCCAGCGCATTGCCGCCGTCGAGAGGTCGAGCTGCTGCGAGTCCGTCGTCGACCAGGAAGGTCGGCATCGCGTGGGAGTCGGCGGCAGCCTGCAGGGCCTTCGCCCGATCCGCCTTCAGGGCTTCGCTCTGCGGGCGCAGGGTCTGCAGTTGACCTCGGATCTGCTGTTCCCGGTCGCTCACCTGCCACGCGAAGATCGACGACACCACGACGCCGGCCGCCAGCAGCAGCAGCAGCAGCAGGGCCGTCGCGCTCAGGACCGCGATCACGGACCACCGCCGGTAAGCGCGTCGACCTGATTCCTCACCCAGGAGCCTAGCCCATCGAGGTCACCGAGGTCGTACCGATGGATGAGCACCTCATCCAACGCCGGAAACCTCGACTCTGCGACTCCGGGCTGCCCGATGACCCGCACGGGCTTGCCCAGCGCGTGGGCCACGCCGCACTCCAGGGCGGCATTGGCATTGAACCCGGTGAGGTCGACCAGCACGAAAGACGCCGTGCACAGACACCGCCACAGCGAAGCGAGGAGGGAAGGGTCGTTCGTGTCGTCGTGGCGCAGGTAGGTCATGGGTCCACCGGCCAGGGCCTTGCGCAATGCCACGCTCACCTGATCGGGCCACCCACCGTGGAAGGCCGTGACGTGAAAGAGGAAGGGTGGCGCATCGGGATCCGGCCAGGCCCGGGGCCAGGCGGGGAGGCAAACCTGGGCCCGAGCATCCGGGTTGGACGCGAGCACCGCACCGAGGATGTCCCGCGCGATGGTCGGGTCTTCGATATGGCTCTCGAACTCCGACAGCAGATGGGTCTGGTGGGGAAACCGTCGGCGTGTGGCCTCGAGCAGCGGGACCAGACTGACCGGCTCCGGAGCGCGCTGAGGCAGATAGAACGCGGCATCGAGCGCGGCGAGGAATGCCCCCTCGTCCAGAGCGTCGTCCGCCGTTCGCACCGGCTGGACATCGATGTTGAAGGGCACATCGAAGTCCGGAGCGGCCAACACGACCACCGGCCTACCCAGCACCAATGCAATCCCCAACGCATAGGCCCCGGCGGCCAGACTCGGCGGGTCGCCGACGAGGTGAACGACGACGACGGTGGATCGGCGGATCGCGTCGTAGTGCGACTGGGCAACGTTCTGCCCAGGTTCCGGACCGAGCACTTCGAGACCATGGTCCCGACACGCTTGCTCGAGGGCGCCACGCAACGGCCCTTCGGTCAAGTAGACCCCGTTGGCATCCGGCGCCCGCCGGGTCGCGGTCCAGATCGGCGAAGCCCATGACAGGTGATGACGGTACAGCAGCTGCCGCGCATCCAGGGCGAGGGCGCGGAGCCGGCTCGCCTCCAGGTCACGCACCTCCTCGGGGGATGCTCCATCCAGGTCTTCGGTGACCCGATCGATGATGCGCTGGGCGAGATCGCCGGCGCGGTCCCGGCTGGCGGTGTCGATGTTGAGGGCGAGTGCCTGGTCGACCAGCGTCTGCCAGAGCGCGATCAGGTGCTGAACGATCGGCGCCTGCCCGCCCGTGCGCCTGGAATCCGCCGTCCGGACGATCTCCATCAGCTCCTGGAAGCCCCGCTGGATCTCCTCCACGCCACGCATCATCTCACCGACCTCGGCAGGGTTCCCCAAGTCGATGATGCGCTGCAGGCGCGCCTGGATGCCGAGGAGACTCGCGCGGTCCAGCGAGTACGTCGACAAACCGGCGACGAGGTCACGGATCGACCCGACTGCCTCCTTGCGACGCCGACTGTAGTCTCGCAGCTGATCGAGCAATGACCGGCTCTTGCTCAACCACGCCTCGGTCTGCGGAGCGTGGCTCGGCAGGCACCGCTCGAGCACCGGGAGCGCCCTCTGGTAGCGAGCAACCGCTTCCTCCACCACCTCGACGCTGGTCGGCGACTTGATGAGCACGTTCGCCAGGTTGCTGTCGAACTTCGCCCGCAGGACCTCGTCATCCGCGAGGTCCACATACCGCTGAGCCTGCCGGTAGGACTCGATCGCATCCGCGATCTGCAGATGGCCTCCCTGCGCCAGATCGAACTGGGCGCTACCCAGCCACATCATCGTCGTAGCTGTCTCCTTGGCGCTCGAGCCCTCCCGGAGCTGCTCGTCGAGTACAGCCTGAAGCTCGAGCACAACCTCGGACACCTGCTGCGCGAAGCGCGGATCCTGAAGCCTCAGGGAATCCAATGCTCGATCATGAGCATCCGCCGCCCGCTCTCGTCGACTCGACCACGACATGGATCCCTCCGGGTATGAACGTCGTCGTTCCCGCCCGGACGGTATCGATCGAGCGACGAACGCGCCAGGCCAGGTGCCGTCGTGGTCGCGTGTGTCGACGATCACCAAGAAGCGCGGAGCTTCGATCATGCGCCGCGGTTCACGGCGTGCGGACGACGGCCCGGTCGCCTCGTTCGACGTCTACGCTGCCACGGGGAGTGGTGAGTGTCAGGTCAGTCCGTCGTGGATGCGCGACAGCTCTCGTACTTGGATCACCCACGCGGCATCCGGCCGCAGCTTGCGGTAGGCGCGAGGGTCGGTGCGCAGCGAGCTGGCGAGTCCGAGTGCGTCCCGTCGATCGTCCTTGCTTCACCTGCCGTTCGGCAACCACCTCGCCCTGCACGTCGAGAACGCAGACGTGGTGCATCTCCGTCGCCCAGTCGACTCCGACGAATAGGGGCTTGTCTTCGGTCATCTTGGCTACCGCTCGGGATCAGGATGCTCGACGACACCGCGTTCACCGGCTGCCCTGCACGGGCGCTCGAGGCGCACCCGACCAGGGCGCCGGTCGCCAAGGCCGCGAGCTGCAGGACAGGGATCGTCGCAGGGTGGCGTGTCGCATCCTGCGAGACGGGACCTCCGACGGGTAGGAGAGAGGACTTGCAAGGCGGGCACCACGCGGTTCGACTCGCCGCTCCTGCCTCCCAGGACACTGGGGGCACAAACCCGCTGCCCCGGAGCGCAAGGCCATGACCGATATCGAGATCCTGCCCGCGAACAGCGACAAGAAGCCCTTCCAGGTGCGTCAGGCCTGGATGGACAAGCCGGGTCCGGTGCCCTGGGTCCAGCACGGCAACGTGTTCCTGTCGCTGTTCGAAACCGGCGAGGACTCCTGGCCGCCGGTGGTGAGGCAGGTGGCCGGGGGCAAGGCGTCCCTGTTCACCATCCTGACCGGCCGCCACGGCAGCAACATGCAGCTCACCACGGCAGGCGGACAGTTCACCCAGGTCAAGGACCCCGATCACCTGGTCCAGGACCAGATCAAGGTGGCGGGGCTCTCGAGGCAGCTCCCCGACGGCAGCGACCTGATGCTGCTGGACGTGACCGACGAGGACTTCAACACCAAGCGCCGGCTGCGCAGCATCGTGCGTCAGCTCGTGGACGCCAACCGCTACGTGATCCTCGCCTGGTGCTTCTCGATCTACGCCTTCAAGACCGTCTCGGCGAAGAAGATCGAGGAGCTCGGCGACGACGCCGCGGGGGTCCAGCAGTACATGAAGACCCAGCACCCGAACCTCCTGGACCAGAGCGTCAAGGACATCATCCAGAGCGACTGGACGCCCCTGTAGTTCTCAGCGCCAGTCGAGCCACTGCACCGCCACGCTGCGGGCCAGGGTGTCCGTACCCGGATCGGTGCGGTGCAGGGCCTCGACGAGCTCGAGGATGTGCACCGAGCCGCGCCCCAGGGCCTCCTCGAATAGCGCCGACCAGGGCGGTGGGTCGTCGCGCAGGTGCACATCGGCCCGGTGGGGTCGGCCCAGGGCCGCGCGCAGGAGTTCCTGCAGGGCGGCGCCGGGATCCGTGGCGGCGCGTAGGAAGCACAAGCTGCGTTGTGGAGCCCAGCCCCGGCGAGCCGGACCGCACCGACCCCCTCCAGCGGCTCGAACACCACCAGCTTCGTGCCGTCCTTCCACGGCCGCTCGAGCCGATACACCACCTTCCCGTCACGAGTCCACGCCAGGCGCGACTCGTCCAGCGCGGGGCGCAGCGCATACCGGCACAGCCGCTCCAACGCGTCTCCCCGTCCTTCCGCCACGCGCGTCCTCGCCGGAATCTCGGCGACTCTCGTGGGCGAGACGCGCCTTCTCCTCCCCCACTCGTCGCACCCCAAGTCGGATTCCGTGACGCCCGAGGAGTATCTCGCCCGTCAGCGCGTGGCCGAGTCGAGGTCAGAGCACTTTGCCGGCGAGATGTTCGCGATGAGTGGAGGGTCGCGCGCGCACTACACCAGCTGTGTCAACTTGATTCGGGAAGCCAGCAGCCGACTCGAGGCGGAGGGCGGCGGTGAGGTCCATACCGCCGACGTCCGCGTCAAGAGCGCCGCGACCGGCCTCTACACCTACCCCAACGTGACGATCGTCTGCGGCGACATGCCGTTCGGCGACACGCAGCAGGACACCCTGCTCAATACCACAGTGCTGTTCGAGGTGCTCTCCCCGACGAGTGAGGCCTACGACCGAAGCCGCAAGTTCGAGCACTACGCCCGCATCCAGTCCCTGCGCCCCTACGTCCACGTCGATCGGTTCCGGGCCCACGTCGATCTGCCGTCGCTCGAAGACGGCAAGTGGACGATCAGCGCGGCCGACGGCCTCGACGCGTCGCTCCGACTCGCGGCGATCGATCTCGAACTCCTACTGCGCGAGATCTACCGCCAGGTCGAACTCACCGAGGGGGAGCCGCGACGATCCGGTAGCTGAGCGATGTCGGCTCGGGCATCAGTTGGGCAGGGTCTGCACTCCGTTGCTCGCAGCACCGTTGCCGAACAGCGATCCACCCGGGTCGAGCACGATCGCCTGCACGTAGAAGGGCAGTCCCGGAACCGTGGCGGTCGACAGCGCGAGGGGCAGGTTCGCGACGCCGTTGGTGTCGGTGGTCCCGGGGATGCCAGTCAGCGGCTGCACGAGGAGTCGGCAGTCGGTGGGGAAGTGCGTACTCGCTTCCGTGACTCCGAAGAACCAGGCGATGCTGGCGGTCGGCTGCGCGCCGGTGAGTCGGAGCGAGTAGCCGGGAGAGGGAATCGTCGGGACCCCGAGGGCCTCGAGGTGAAGGGGCGCTCCGGTGCTGCCAGGGCAGCCGCGGCCATAGGCCTCGGCGAGGCGGGCGCCGAGTGCGGTCGCAGGTACAGCCCAGAGTTCCCGTCCGGCGGCCCTGTCGGTGCCCGAGAAGAACACCCGGTCGCGGGCCCGTGTCCAGCGGATCGGTGCGAGGCTCGCTGCGGCCGGAGCGGCGTCGGAGAGCAAGCGGACGGTCCCGGTGCGTCCGTCCGCGACCCAGGTCTCGTAGCCGCGCGTGCCATCCGTGGCTCCGAACACCAGGACGTCGTCGTTGCCGGCCCCGACCAGGCGCTGGACTTCGAACTGTCCACCGAACGAGTGCGGCGTCGCGCTCGACCCCCGGCCCGGCGCGAGATCGGTGACTCGGACGGGTGTGGGCGCGGAGACGCTCGACCTCCAGAGCTCGATTCCGGTGGAGCCGTCGTCGAGGAACCACCAGACCCGCGCGCGTGTGGCGACTATCAATTCCGGGTAGTAGGACTCGGGGCGCGAGGAGGCCGCACCCGGACGCACGTCGCCGAGCGGTAGCGTTCCCTGCGCGGTGCCATCGCTGACCCACGGTTCCCGGCCGTTGGTGCCATCGTCGGCGAAGAACCAGGCCCGGCCGCCCATCGCGACCATCTCGGCGCGGGTGTTGTCGAAGAACTCCGGACCGGATCCCGTCGCGCCCGGGCGCAGGTCGGCGAGCCTCCGAGTATTGCCCGGGGTTCCGTCGGTTGCCCAGGGCTCCATTCCCGACACGCCGTCGTCGGCGAAGAACACCACGCTGCCGCCGATGTCGGCGGCGGCGGCGAGGTTGGGGTTGCCGTCGCCGTTCGGGTTGATGTCACGGACGAGCCGGGTGCCGGCGGCCGTGCCATCGCTGATCCACAGCTCTTGCCCGGTTCCCGGTGACGTGGCACTGAACAGCAGGCGCTCGCCGCAGCGCAGCATCGGTTGGTCGACGAGAGTGAGCGCGCTCCCGGTTCCAGGAGCGATGTCACGTACCAATCGGGTGCCCGACGTGGTGCCGTCGGTCATCCAGAGTTCGGCGCCGTGGGTCTGGTCGTCGGCGCAGAAGAACACGCGGTTCCCGATCGCGACCGCGTCGTAGATCCCCGATCCGAGGGCGCCCGGATAGATGTCCCGAAGCAAGCGGGTGCCCGCCGCCGTGCCGTCGCTGACCCAGGGCTCGACGCCGCGGGTTCCGTCGTCAGCCGCGAAGAACACGAACCCCTCGGTCGACGCGAAGGCCTGCGGGTTGGAGCCCTCGGGGCCCGGGCGCAGGTCGGCGAGCATTGTCGTGCCGCCCGGGCTGCCGTCGCTGACCCAGGGCTCCCGGCCATGCACGCCGTCCTCGGCGCTGAACACCAGGTCGCGGCCCCAAGCGACCAGGTCTTCTGGGTTGGAGTCCGGCGTCGCAGTCACCGCATCGACGAGTCGAGAGGTGCCACTCGGGGTTCCATCCGAGACCCAGAGTTCGGTTCCGGTTCGCGTGTCGTCCGCTTCGAACAGGAAGCGGCCGTTGACCGAACCCGTGGGCGGGAAGCCCGGCCTGGACGAATCCGTCGCGCCAGGGGCGATATCGGCGAGCCGAGTCATCGTGGTGCCGCGAACGTTCCAGGGTTCGACGCCGTGGGTCCCGTCGTCGGCGAACACGAGCATGTCCTGGCCGACCGACTCGAAGCCGACCGAGGGTTGGAAGATCTGGAATGCAGAGGCCGGGCCCGGGGCGAGGTCGGCGACGCATTGGATCGAGGCGCCGTCGTAGCGATGCAGTTCGCGTCCGATGCCCTGGTCCTCGGCAACGAAGTAGAGCGAGCCGGCGTGGTCGGTCAGTCGGTCGGGATTGACCAGGGAGGTTCCGGGAGCGAAGACCCTTCGTGTGCCTCCAGCCGTTCCGTCGGTCTCCCACAGGGCCGAGCTCGAGCCCCCGCCCAGCACGCAATAGGCGGAGTTGCCGCTGGAGACGATCTGGCCGTAGTAGGGTGCGGTGGATCCAGGAATCAGCGGATGGGTTCCACCGGGCGTGCCGTCGGTCACCCAGAGTTCGTTCTGAAACTGCGTGGGAGCTCCGTGAAAGACGACCCTGTTCGTCGAGCCGTCATAGACGGCAGCGGCGAAGCGCGGGAGGACGCCGAACTCGATGCTCGAGCCCGTGCCGCGGCGGATGTCTGCCAGCTGAACCGTGCCCGGGTTCGTGCCGTCAGTCACCCAGGGTTCGATGCCGCTGCCGCCGTCCGCGGCGAACACCAGCAGGTTGCCCAGTGGAAGGAACCCAGTGGGGCCCGGGAAGCCCGAACCGTTGAAGCTGCGGATCGGTGCGGTACCGGCGACCGTGCCATCGCTGCGCCAGAGCTGTACGCCGCCGGTCGTGCGGCCGAAGAAATACAGCGCGCCGTTGTGAAGTGTCAGGTGAGTCGGACTGGTGCCCGTTCCACCCGCAACCCCGTTGGTGAATCGAGTGGTGGTCGCTCGTGTGCCGCGGGTCCTGAACAGCTCCGTACCGTAGCCCGGTTCCTCTGCCGGAAAGAACAGGGCGCCGAACGCGCTGACGCCCGGACCTGCGGAGCGGACTCCGAGTGGACCCAGATTGCTGGTGCCCGCGGTCGTGCCGTCGGTCGACCAGAGCTCCAGATCGACGCCCGACATTACGGAGAAGAAGGCGCGGTTGTTCAGGTTGCCGATCAGTCGCGGCGCCGCAGATCCGGTCCGGTTGGTCGCGTCGATGTCGAGGATCCGTGATTGTGCGAGCGCTCCACCGACCGCGGCGAACCAGAAGAACAGCAGCCAGATCGTCGGACCAGCGCGCGATGGAATGCGGGAGGACGAGAGCATGCGGCGAGGATACTTCCCATCCGGGAGTACAGTGGTCCTCTGCGAGCGGGTCCTCCACGAGCCCGGTGCTGCCTGAATTCTCGGGCGGCTCACCAGGAGGCCAATCGGGCGACGTACCGGGCGGCGTTGATGGTCACGAAGAAGCGCGGAGCTTCGATCACAAGTCGCGGTCTTGGTCCGACAGCCTGAAGCCGAGATCGCGCAGCACGTCTCCGACCGCGCTCTGGCCTACTGCAGCCCGTGGAGCGGGCTTCCCCGGCAGCGGAAGGACCTGCCAGGCACCATCGCGACGACTACGCCGCCAGGGCCGGTGGGCCACCAGGCCGCAGCGAGCAGCCTCTCCAGGGCCTCGTTCACCCGGCCGAGATCGAGGCCGAGCGCCACGGTCATGCGATCACGGGCGTAGTACGACACCCCTCGTCGGTCGGCCGCGATGACCAGGAAGACCAGGATGGCGATCGCATCTGGCCCCAGTTCGGCGAGCCAGTGCTCGCCGAGCAAGCGCGCATCCAGCCAGCCGAAGCTCCCCCCGGTCGGCGGACCTGATCCGGCCTCGGCGCAGCAGGCGGCGACCTCATGTCGCCGCCTGCTTGGTCGATGCTGCCTTGGACCTACTCTCTCTTCGTGCCGTCCTTCCACGGCCGCTCGAGCCGGTACACCACCTTCCCGTCACGAGTCCACGCCAGGCGCGACTCGTCCAGCGCGGGGCGCAGCACATGCCGGCACAGCCGCTCCAACGCGTCTCCCCGTCCTTCCGCCACGCGCGTCCTCGCCGGAGTCTCGGCGACTCTCGTGGGCGAGACGCGCCTTCTCCTCCCCCACTCGTCGCACCGCGCAGCAAGCGCGCTCGCCGAAGGCCATGCGCCCCTGCACGGCCGCCTGCGACAGACATCCATGGCGCCGTCTCGTCGTCCAGCTGGCCCCACTCCCCGTCAGGCCACGCTCACGCAGCAACGCCGAGGTCCGGCGGAAGATCCGGGCCGCCAAGCGCGCCAGGTCCGCGTCGCTCGGCGGCGGCAGTGGGTGGAACACGGCGCGGCTGGCGCCGGGCGGCAACGAGAAGTCTTCATCCACGAACAGGGCGTGGAAGTGCGGGTTGCGTCGCTGCGCAGAGTCGAAGCGCTGCACCGAGACGACCGCAGCTGGGCGAGCGCCCTCGATGCCGTGACTACGCTCCTGGCGGCGCTGCAGAGCGAAGCACGAGCGCACGAAGACCCGGTACAGCTCGCCGAGGAGATCCAGGTCGCGCGCCACTGGGACGCGCAGTTCGAAGGGCAAGCTCAGGACGAACTGCCGCACGGGCACGTGCGGGAACACCCGGTCCAACAGCCAGGCGGCGGTGTCGGCCCCGCGCCGACCGGCGCAGGAGGGGCAAGAGCTGCGGCGCTTGTAGGACAAAGCGACCAGCTCGTCTCGCTTGCGGCCGGGGCAGTAGGCCGTTGTTGGAGCGGTCCGATGAGAACCCCGATGCACTGAGCCGGCAGGCCGAGGTGAGGCGCTTCGCCGCGGTGGGTGCGGCTGTGCCGCCGGGCATCAGCTACCGCTACTCCAATGCCGGGTTCAGCAGGTCTGGGCGCGCTGGTCGAACGGGACTCGGGCCAGTCGCTGGCCGACCACCTCGACGAGCACGTCCACACGCCGTGGGCATGGACGACAACTGCAACCACGAGTCGGTGGCCGACCGGTCGCGGATGAGCTGTGTGTTCACCCGACGCGGTGGCGGGAAGTGGCGGGCGCGTCGGACGCCGCGCGACGAGCCGGACTGGCCCTTCGTCCGCGCCTCGGGCGGCGGCATCGCCACCGCATTCGAGTACGCGAAGTTCTGCCAGGCCTTCCTCCAGGACGGGTCCTACGGCGACGCGCGGATCCTCGCGGCGGAGAGCGTTGCCGAAGTGACGCGGCGGCAGACTCCGGAATCGGCCGAGGCGAGCTACGGCCTCGGCTGGGGTGTCGACGTTGACGGCAGCTTCGCGCACACCGGATCCGACGGCACGATGGCCAGGGTCGATCCGGAGCGCGAGTTGCTCGGCATCGTGTTCACGCAGAGTCCGGGGCCGGGCAATCCGCGTCGGGCCTTTCGCCGCGTGGTCGAGGCGGCTTGTCTGGATCGGGAGTAGATTGCTCGGGGCTGCCGGCAGCTTGGGTGTCGCGGCCGGCATCACTTGCCCTTCTTCTTGCCGGAGGCTTCTACCGGTTTCGAGGCGGGTTCCGGCTGCGGCTCGGGCTCGGTGGCCGCCGGCGCCAGGCCGGTCTGCAGGGCGCCTTCCCAGATTCGTTCGGCTCCCGCCGGCAACGCGTCGGGGTCGATCGCCTCGAGCACGCGCTTCGCCTGCTCGGGCATGCCCAGGTCGGCGATCAGGAACGCGGTAGCCATCTGTGCTCCGGCATCGCCGGGAAAGCGCCGCAACCACTGCAGTGCGAGTTCGCCTTCGACGGGCGCGTTCATCGACTCGGCTGCGAACCAGGTCGGGAAGAACTCTTCCTGAAGCAGTTTCCCGCTCGACGCTTGCTTCTCCAGGGTTTCGAGCGCGAGTTCTCGAAGGGCTGCCTTGCGTTCGGGGTCGAGCTTCTCATCCTGCAGGAGGATCGCTGCGAGAGCCGAGATCTGTACCCAGCGGGTTTCCGGCTCGAGCGCTGCGGACGGCAGGGGGGCCGCACGCAGCAGGGAATCGGCAGCTTCGGCGGCACGTCCGGTCGCGGTGAAGACGATCGCCAACCCGGCCAGCAGGCCGCTGTCTTCCGCCGACTTCGACAGGGCGACGATGTCGAGCCGCTGACGCCTGCGAGGATCCGGCTGCGCCATCCCTCCCAACTTGACATCGAAGAGGCCGATCAGAGGGCGATACGATTCGACCACGCACGCCGGCAGGCGGAACATCATCTGGCCACCGTGGGCCAAGCGCGAGTCGCCGTACCCGTCCTGGAGCTCGCGGATCAGAGGCTCCAGTTTGCCGGTCAGCGAGAGCACCGTCATGACCGCCTTGCCGAGCGACGTGGGCTCGCCGAGCGATTTGCGCAGGTCGTAGTTGAGGTCGTGTGCGGCGAGCAGGACGTCCACGACCAATCGAGCGAGTCGGGCGTCGGCTTCTCCGAACTTGCCATGGATCTGCTCGATCCAGTTATCCGCCTCTTCGGGCCGCCCCGAGAGCCCCTCGATCGCGGCGAGGTAGAGCGGTCCGAGCACGTCGTCGGGAGACTGACCGACTACGACTTCGACCAATCGCCTGGCCTCCTCGCGATACCCCAGCACGAGGAGGGTGACCGCCAGGGCATCGTTGGCACGTCGGTGGAAAGGGTTGAGGCTCCGCGCCTCGCGGAAATGAGCCAGCGCGTCCTGGACGGATGGGCTGAGCATGCCCGTCGCGTAGGCACGGTCAGCAGGCTCCAGCCGCGAATTCCCGGCGGCGTCCAGGCGCAAGGCCTCTTCCACCAACGCTCGCCCCGAGCCCGGATCGCCGTCCTCGTCGCCGACCAGGTCGTAGCAAAGCAGCAGCAGGGTTGCGCGTTCGTGTTGCGCCGCGGGGAGACCGTCGATCGAATCCAGGACTTCAACGGCTTCCGGATAGCGGCGGAGTCCATCGAGTGCGCGAATACGGCGGATGCCCAGTTCGACCCGATCGTCGAAGCCGAGGGACTCGGCCTGCGCGTAATCGGCCAAGGCGGCCTCGAAGCTGCCGCGCGCGAGCAGGAAGTCTCCCGATTCCAGGAACGCCTCGGCCTTGTCCCGTTGCCTCCCTTCGGCCTCGAGCGCCCGTTCCTCGGCGAGGCGCGTGTTTTCCCGCGCCTGCCGGATGCCCACGACACCGTAGATCGACGTCGCGGTCAGCAGCCCGAACACGGCGGCACCGACCGCGACCGGCCAGCGGTTCCGGGAGACGAACTTCCGAGTCCGGTAATACAGGCTGTGCGGCCGGGCACTGACCGGGAGCTGTGCCAGGAAGTTCCGGATGTCCTCGGCGAACTCGCGGGCGCTCGCGTAGCGTCGCTGCGGGTCGTCGTCGGTCGCCTTGAGGACGATGCTGTCCAGGTCGCCGACCAGCGTTCCGTCCAATGCGTCCACCGTGGTCCCACGGGCCCGGGCGGCATCCTCGGCCCGCTCCCGATCGAGTTGCCGCAGGCGGACGCTAGGCTTGCGGACCGGTTGCAAGAGCCGCTCGAAGAACGCCTCGTAGCCGATCTCCGCTGGGTCGATGGCGTCCATCGGCAGCGCGCCGACCAGCAGTTCGTGCAGGATCACACCCAGCGAATAGATGTCGGCGCCGACGTCCAGCGGCTGCTGCCGCACCTGCTCCGGGCTGGCGTAGTAGGGCGTCCCGAGGAATCGCCCGGGCACGGTGGGCACTTGCCCTTCGAAGAGCATGGCACCCAGGCCGCGGGCGATGCCCAGGTCGATGATCTTCGGCGTCGCCTGGGGGCCGCTCCCCTGGACGAGGACGTTGTTCGGCTTCAGGTCCCGATGGAGCACCCCCTGGCCGTGGGCATGGTCCACGCCTCTGCAGAGGCATTCGAACAGGCGCAGGCGGTCGTCGAGCGGCAGTTGATCGGCATCACAGTGCTCGGTGAGCGTGGCGCCTTCGACCAACTCCAGCGCGAACCAGTAGGCACCGTTCTCCTCGCCCGCGTCGTAGAGCTTCGCGATGCAGTCGTGCGCCATGCGCCCGAGGGCGGATCGTTCGACCTGGAACTGCCGCAGGATCTGCTTCGCGTCCGCGGCCGACTCGAGCACCTTGAGCGCCACGGGGCGGTCGTGCTTCGGATCGTAGGCGCGATAGACGGTCGACTGGCCGCCGCGACCGAGCACATCCTCGATCTGGTAGCGGTCGATCTGCTTCGGGATCTGCTCATCCATTGTTGCGGCCCTCCAGGATCCACGGGTGGTGGGCTTGGAATGCGCGATACATGGCCCTCAACTCGGCCCGGTAGAGATCTTCGAATCCGGCCTCGGAATCGCCCGATTGCACGGACTCCGCCACCTTCCCTTCGAGGACCCGGCGCAGGGAGGACCGCGCGCGGCCGAGCAGGACCTCGATCGCGCGCGAGTTCTTGTCCAGTGCGGCGGCGCACTCTGCCACGCTCTGCTTCCGACCCGGATCACCTTCGAGGACCGGAAGGCCGTAGCGCAGCGCGATTGCGCGGGCCTGGTCCTCGGTTCTCCCTGCAGCGAGTTCCACCACGGCTTCGTTCAGCAACGATGCGAACCAGATCTCGCCATCGAGCGCGTCGTACTGCTCGATGGAGGTCGGGCCTGTCGCGGCAAACTCCTCCTCGGGGAGACGTTCCTCCCTGGAGCGCCCGTGGTCGCGTCGCCTGGTTTTCACGAACGTTCCGATGCACGCCTGGATGAAGGCCCGGAACCGGCCCTTCCCAGGACCGACGTCGACCAGGAGTCCGCGCAGGACCACCTCGGAGAAGAACTCCTCGACCAGCTCCTCGACGGGCTCGCCGAGATGGCCCAGGCGATGCCTCAAGACGGCTTCGATCGGCGCGCGGTACATCGCGAGGAGCCGCTGCCAGGCTTCGTGACTCACTTCAGGATCCGGGTCGAACAACCTGGCGATCACCTCGCTCCACAGGGTCTGGGGATAGATCTCGGGCATTTGTCGGTTCTCCTTCTTGGCTGCACCGGACCAACAGATCGTGCCCCGAGTGGAGGATCACGGCCAGCCGCGATTCGGGGCCAGCCGCGAGTGGGGGCCTGCATGCGGACCGGGCCGTGAAACCGCGAATTCCTCGGATCCCCGCGTGAGTCGGGTCCGCGTCGTGGCGTGGGGGGATGGCAGCCGGAATCGACCGGTGCCGCGATCCGCGAGAAACCCATGAACTTCCTCTCACATACCCTGCTGCTTCGCCTGGCTGCGCTGTTCCTTCCGCTCCTCCTACTGCCGAGCTGCGCCGCGATCCTCGAAGGTACGGATGACACGATCCACGTCGACACCGAGCCACGCGGCGTGACCGTGCTGGTCGACGACGAGGTCCTTGGCATCACTCCCTGCGATATCGAAGTCTATACGGGCATCGAGGAGATCACGCTGTCGCACCCGGAGTGGGGTGAGCGGATCATCGAGACCAATCCGCGGTTCATGTACGGCTATGTGCTGCTGGACCTTCTGGTCACTCCTCCATACGGCCTTTCGGGGATCCTGACGGATTCATTCACGGGGGCCTACTGGGATCAGCCGGCGGTGCTGTTCCACGACATGACCGTGCCGATCGACGAGCAGCCCGCGGCGGCTCCGCGAAGTGATGCCGCCGCGCCGGCTCGTTGATCCCGTGGGTCGAGTAACCGCCATGGACCTCGACGACACGGTCCGCGCGCTGCAGGCCACGGCCCAGTCCCGCGGTCACGGTTGGACGGCGCTGCACGTCGCGGCGGAGCTCGGCCGGGTCGATGCCTGCCGCGCATTGCTCGGGCTCGGCTTGTCGGCGGACGCGCGCACCGAGGACGGGGCGCGGCCGCTCGACCTCGCGGTGGCCGGCGGTCATCCCGATGCCGCCGAGGTCCTTCTGCACCACCACCGTGAACGTGCGATGCGGACCGCTCTCGCCAACCGCGGAGATCTCGGCGTCGGGTGTCGGCCGGGCCCCTTGCACCGGTTGTTGCGCTGGCTGCGACGCCGGGTGCGTCGCGATGGACGTGATCATCCCTTCCCGAATTCCCGCACCTGACGATCGACCATGCAGTCCTCCGAGAATTCCCTGCGCACGCACGTGTGGCATCTGCTCCTGCTCGCGGCGACCGTGCTGTGCATCGCCGCCTGTTCGGGGTCCGGTGCCGAGAGCTCCGGCGGTGCCGGAGGGCGCGGTGCCTGCAGCGGCCTGAACGCCCGACTTCACGGGGTCTGGACCCGGATCGAGGGCACGACCGCCCAGCTTCCCGAACGGTTCCGACTCACTGCCCTCGACGATGTCAGCGGCACGTACGAGCAGCAAGACCTGGGTGCGCTCCGCTACGCGCTCGGTGACGACTGTGCCTCGATCCTGCTGATCGATGGAGCCGGTCATCTGTACCGCACCTGGCACTTCACGCTGGAGGGCGAGGAGATGCACGTGTTAGGCCCCTGGAGTCGAACGAGTCGGTACAGCCGCGACCTTCCGGCCCCCACCGTTTCCATCTCGGCGGAGCGCCCGGAGGTCTGGGCCAATGGTGCCGAGAACGTCGAGGTCATCCTCGAGGCGCTGAGTCCAGACGGTCGCCCACTCCCGTCCGCATTGGTATGGCTCGCCGCCGTGGGCGGGCAGGCCACCATCGACCCGCCGGGGGCGATCTGGACCGACGACCGAGGCCGTGCCCGCTTCCTGGTGACCACGACGATGCTCGGCGACTTCGTGATCGAAGGTGCGTTACGGGCGGACCCCTGGATCTCGGCGCGTGCGACCCTACACGGGGTCCGTCGTCGGATGGTGGTGCTGGTGCAGGGAATCAGAACGTCGATCGACCCCCGCTCGTCGGACCGCCCATTCCCCACGATCCGGAGCAAGCTCGTGGAGGAGGAGTTCTGGCGGCCGGTTCGCGGCGTGCCGGAGACACCGGCGCAGTACGACAACGGGGTGGACGATGATGGCGACGGCGCCGTGGATGACGGAGCACCCCTGGTCGCGGACTTCAGCTACGTCGGTGGTGACGTAGACGTCGCAGCGGCGCGTTGGCGGCCCCGGAAGTACGAATGCCCCGACACCAGTCGCAGTCACCGCAGCGCGGTGGATCTTCTCGAGGACATGCTCGAGCAGATTGCGTCGGGAATCCCGAACACGTCGCTGTCGGTGGTGGGGCACAGCCAGGGTGGTCTGATCGCGTTGCAGATCCTGGAGGGGGTCCTGCCTCCCGATTCCATGCCCTACGCCGATCGGCTCCATTCGGTGGTGACTCTGGACGGAGCGCTGGGAGGAACCCCCACGATCGAGACCTGGATCACCGGTACCTTCACCTGCTGGGGAGACCCGGCGGCCGGCGACATGGTTCGGCTGTGGCGGTCGGCGACCGATCACGACCGCCAGGGAAGCACGGCGATCTCGATGGCCGGCATCAGCAACGACGAACTCGTGAGCCGTGCCATTGCCGAGAACGTCCAGGTGCTGACGGTTGGCAACGAGTTGGACTGCGTCTTCGTGCCGGGGGAGTGCAACCTCCCGCTGCTCCGGAACAACGAGTCAACGCAATACGTCGACGCGGCCGTCGAAATGAAGGTGAGGCTCGATGCGGGCTGCATTGGAGGTCCGTCCTGCATCGGTAGACGTCATTCCGCCGTGCTCGAGGACACGGGCGTCATGACGAGGATGGCGGAGTTCCTGGGCGACCCGTTCTGTAGAGACTGAAACACGAGAAATCCCCGACATGCCTCCGCTCAGGTGAAGCGTGCGCCAGAGACGATGCCCCCACCACCGCGTCGCTCGGCCCCGCCTGCCGGCTTCATCGCAAGACTTCGCCCGATCGGCGACGACCTTCCACAACAGCGCACAGACCCGTGGCCCGCAGCGACGCCACACCGACCCCGCTCAGGGCACTCTGATCACTCCGCCCACAGGCTCGGATCCTCCAGCGGCGGACACGCCGGTGACGACGGCGGCAGCTCTGCCGGCTGCCCCAGGTACGGCGGACACCACTCGCGCGATCGTCCGCGGATCGGTGATGAACCCACGAAGCGGATCGCTGCATCCTCTGTTCACCAGCCTCCGCAGGAGGCTACAGCAACACTGTCTGCGGCCAGGTCAGCAGGCGCCGGCCGGTCTCGCACGCGCCCACCCGTGCATGCTCGGGCGGGTCCCCGCTGAGGACAGGTCAACACGTCCACCCCGAAGCTCCTCCGAATCGACTCCGCCCACGCCGAGCGGCGCCTCCGGCGCGGCTTCCTCTCCCGCTTCGCCCGCACCGCCCGGCATGGCCATCGCTGCCTCGACCCGAACGCCGGACGCTCCCCCTCGTCCTCGGGAGGCACCGGCACCACCCGCTCGCGGTGCGACGCCGCGGGCGCGAACGCTCCGTGGCACGTCACCAGATTGCCATGCGGCTGCGGCACCAGCGCTGCCAGCCGCTCGATGAGCACCAGCAGCTCGAACACCACCAGCTTCGTGCCGTCCTTCCACGGCCGCTCGAGCCAATACACCACCTTCCCGTAACGACTCCACGCCAGGCGCGACTCGTCCAGCTCCGGGCGCAGCACATGCCGGCACAGCCGCTCCAACGCGTCTCCCCGTCCTTCCGCCACGCGCGTCGCGGCATGCAGTGAGAACCCACGGTAGCGCGCCTGCAGCGTGGGACGCCCGACCTCGCCGAAGGCCATGCGCCCCTGCACGGCCGCCAGCTGACAGACATCCATAGCGCCGTCTCGTCGTCCAGCCGGCCCCACTCCCCGTCAGGCCACGCTCACGCAGCAACGCCGAGGTCCGGCGGAAGATCCGGGCCGCCAAGCGCGCCAGGTCCGCGTCGCTCGGCGGCGGCAGTGGGTGGAACACGGCGCGCAGGCTCGCCGAATCCACCGATTCGGCTGCGTGTCGCGGCTTCTACCTGGATACCCGTGTTCTTGGAGTCTTGGCACGCACTGGATCGGATCGGGTCCCGTGACCCTGCCTGCTCGACGCACGCAGCGCTGTGGCTCACGCGGCAACGCGCGGTAGAGTGCCGACCATGAAGACCCTCGTCCTGCTCCGCCACGGCCAGAGCCAGTGGAACCTCGAGAACCGCTTCACCGGCTGGGTCGACGTCGACCTCACCGACCAGGGCCGCGCCGAGGCCACCGAGGCCGGTCGGCTGCTGCGCGACGGCGGCTACGACTTCGACGTGGTCCACACCTCGCTGCTGAAGCGCGCGATCCGCACCATGTGGCTGGCGCTCGACGAGATGGATCGGATGTGGCTGCCGGTGCACCGCGACTGGCGGCTCAACGAGCGGCACTACGGGGGCCTCACCGGACTGAACAAGGCCGAGACCGCGGCGAAGCACGGCGAGGAGCAGGTGAAGGTCTGGCGCCGCAGCTACGACACGCCGCCGCCGGCGATGGACGCGGGCGACCCGGACAATCCGGCCGCCGACCGGCGCTACGCGGCGCTCACCGACGCGCAGCGACCGCGGACCGAGTGCCTGAAGGACACCGTCGAGCGCTTCCTCCCGTACTGGCACGACGCGATCGCTCCGGATCTGCGCGCGGGCAAGCGGGTGCTCTGTGTAGCCCACGGCAACTCGCTGCGGGCGCTCGTGAAGTACCTCGACGGCATGTCGGAGGACGCGATCGTCGGACTCAACATCCCGACCGGGGTGCCGCTGGTCTACGAGCTCGACGATGACCTGCGGCCGCAGCGTCACTTCTACCTCGGCGATCCCGAGGAGATCGCGGCGCGCGCCAGGGCAGTGGCCGAGCAGGCCGCCAAGAAGAGCTGAGCCGGGCCCCCAGCGGCCGGTGCGAATTGCCAGATCGGGCTCCGCCGCGTACGACAGGCTCCACGGCCCTTCGTCCACGGTGCGCCGACCTCCAGACCTCCGGGCCCCTTCCGGATCCCTCCATGGCATTGATTCGCACGCGCACGGCCCTCCGTGCTTCCCTCCTCTCCTCGTCCGCCCTGGCCATCGCCCTGACGACGAGCCTCGGCGCCGTCGCGACGGCCCCGCTGGCCGCACAGGACGCCGCCCCCGCGACGGAGTCCAAGGCCGGCGAGACCCCGCCGGTCGTGCTGGTCCGCCCCAGCGGCGTCTACCTCGACCTGCCCGAGCAGGGTAGCGACCTCACCGCGCTGCTCACCGGCGGCGGCAGCGAGCCGAAGGACTTCTACGAGTTCCTCGACGTGCTCGCCGAACTCGAGAACGACGAGGTCGAGCACGTCCTCTTCGACCTGAGCGCCGGCTTCGCCTTCAACCAACCGCAGCTCGCCGAGATCGAGCGCGTGGTGAGCCGGGTCAAGAAGAGCGGCAAGAAGCTCTGGGCCTACATCGAGGGCGCGGGCAACGGCGGCTACCAGATCGCCTCGCTCTGCGACCAGATCCTGGTCGCCGACCTGGGCGGCATCGAGGTCAGCGCGCCGTCGATGAACGTCACGTTCCTCAAGGACGCCTTCGACCTGCTCGGCGTCGGCACCGACGTGGTGCGCTGCGGCGACTTCAAGGGCGCGGTCGAGCCCTACGTCCTGCCGAAGATGTCGACGCACCTGCGCGACCACTACCTCGCGATGCTCGAGTCGATCAACCGCGACGCCGTCGAACGGATCAGTCGCGGCCGCAAGCTGTCGACCGCGCAGGTCCGCGAGGCGCAGCAGCAGATGCTGTTCACTGCGCGCGCCGCGGCCGACGCCGGCCTGGTCGACAAGATCGTGCCGTGGATCGGCGCCGAGCGGGCGCTGAAGCTCGTCACCCACGACGATAGCCTGCAGTTCGAGAACATCCTCGAGGAGGAGAAGAAGAACGAGACCATCAATCCGCTGACCCTGCTCAGCAAGCTCCTCAACCCCAAGGAGGAGGAGGACGTCGAGTCGCAGTCGATCGTCGTGCTGCACCTGCAGGGCGGCATCGTCGACGGCACCAGCCCGTCCGCCGGCAGCATCGTCTCGGGCCCCACGGTGTCGACCATCCGCAAGCTGACCCGCAACGACGACGTGAAGGGCGTGGTGGTCCGCATCAACTCGCCGGGTGGCTCCGCGACCGCCAGCGAGGCGATCCTGCTGGCGCTGCGCGATCTCGCCGAGACCAAGCCGGTGGTGATGTCGATGGGCCGCGTCGCCGCGTCGGGTGGCTACTACGTGACCTGCATCGGCCGGCCGATCCTGGCCGAGACCGGCACGATCACCGGCTCGATCGGCGTGTTCGGCATGCGCACCAACTTCGGTCCGCTGATGCGGCGCATCGGCGTGCACGAGGAGATCGTCGCGCTCGACGAGGAAGCGGCGTCGATGATGGCGATGAGCCGCTCGTGGGACGACGGCCAGAAGGCCAAGATCCAGGCGATGATCAACCAGGTCTACGACGTCTTCGTCGGCCACGTCGCGCGCTCGCGCGGCATGACCTCGGGCGAGGTCCTGGAGATCGCGGGTGGCCGGGTCTGGTCGGGTCAGCAGGCGGTCGAGAACGGGCTGGTCGACAAGATCGGCGGCGTCCACGACGCGGTCGCGATGGTCGCCAAGGAGGCCGGCCTCGAGGGTGACTTCGAGATCATCCACACCCCGAAGCCGAAGTCGTTCTTCGAGTCGCTGGCCGCCGGCTTCAACGCCAAGGCGGTGTTCGACTCCTCGCTGATCGGGTTGGCCACCAAGCGTCTGAACCTCGACCGCGCGCTGCGGATCGTGATCGACAGCGTCCAGAACGAGCGCGCCAGCGCCACCGTCTGGGCGATGCTGCCGGAGACCTACGAGATCCGCTGAGCTGCCGCACCGTCGGCTCAACCACCGGGGCCGCATCGGTCGATCCCTGGAGCGGGCATGGATCCCGCTTCCCGCAACCCCCGACCTGCGGAGCCCCGCGCAGGGGGCCCCACCTACCGCCGCGCCCGCGCCATTCCGCCGGACGCCGCCGCGGTGCAGGCCGCCCTCGAATCCGCGGACGAAGGACGACCTCGACGTCGCTTCCTGCCGATCGCGGTGGGCGCCGTGCTGGCTGGGATCCTGTTCAGCATCTCGGCACCTTCCCCGCCCGGAGCGGTTCCGGCGCAGGGCCCGCGCCCCGACGACGACTGGGTGGCGCCGTTGGGCGAGCCGTTCGGGATCCCGGTGTCGTTCCCGCGACTGCTGGACATCGACACGACGCTGCGCGCCGCGGATCCCGCCGACCGGCCGGTCGAAGCGAACGTGCACATCGCCTTCGCCTACGCCGCCACGGGAGAGGACAACGACCGCGCGCGCGCCGCGATCGAGTCGCGCTGGGACGCCGCGCGGGTCGCGCTGGCCGCCTGGCTCTCCGGACACACCCGTCTCGAACTGTTCCGCGAGCCCGGCCAGCTCCGCGCCGGCCTTGCCGCAGCTCTCACGCCCGCGCTGTTCCCCGACGGCGAAGGCCGCGTGGTCACCGCGTCGCTGCAGCGCGTGACGTTGCGCTGATCTGCGAGCTTCCTGCCTCGCGATCGGCGAGACTCTCGCGGATGCTGCTGGCCTCCGGCGACCCCCTCCACACCCGGATCCTCGGCCTCCTCGCGGTGGTCGTCGGCACCGGCCTCGGCGTGCAGTGGCTGGCCGCCCGCCTGCGCATCCCGGCGCTGGTCCCGCTGCTGGTGTCCGGCATCGTGCTCGGCCCGCTACTGGGCATCGTCCGCCCCGCCGAGCAGCTCGGCGCAGCCCAAGGACCGCTGGTCTCCGCGGCGGTCGCACTGGTGCTGTTCGAGGGCGGCCTGTCGCTGCGGTTCCGGGAAGCCAGGATGGCCGGTGCCGCGCTGGGCCGACTGATCCTCGCCGGCCTGTTGGTCGGCTCGATCCTGGTGGGCCTGCTGGCCTGGATGGTGGTCGGACTCGACCCGGCGACCTCGGCGGTGCTCGGCGCGATCCTGGTGGTCACCGGGCCGACGGTGATCCAACCGCTGCTCCGCCAGGCGCGGATCGCGCAGCGTCCCGCGACGCTGCTGAAGTGGGAAGGCATCGTCAACGACCCGCTCGGCGCGGTGCTCGCGGTCGTCGTGTTCCAGATCGCGACCGCCGCCCCGACCCTGGCCGAAGGCGTGTCGACGCTGCTGCCGCAGCTCCTGCTCAACGCACTGCTGGCGCTCGGCGTCGGCACCGCCGCCGGCGTGTTGATGGGCCTCGCGCTGCGTCGCGGTGGGATCCCCGACCACCTCCACAGCCCGGTGCTCCTGGCCTCGGTGCTGGTGGTCCACGCCGGCGTCGAGCACCTCGGCGAGGAAGGCGGACTGCTCGCGGTCACGGCGATGGGTCTGGTCCTCGCCAACGAGGACGACGCGAGCATCGAGGAGATCCGCCACTTCAAGGAGCAGATCTCGGTGCTGCTGGTGTCGATCCTGTTCGTGGTGCTCTCGGCGTCGCTGCGGGTCGACGACCTCGAGGCGCTGGCCGGCGCACCGCTGCTGCTGGTGCTCGCGGTGATGTTCGTGGTCCGCCCCGCGGTGATCGGCTTCGCCACCGTCGGCACCGCGGTGAGCTGGCGCGAACGTCTGCTCCTGACCTGGGTCGCACCGCGTGGCGTGGTCGCGGCGGCGGTGGCCGGCGCCTTCTCGCTGCGACTTCGCGACGCCGGACACGAGGACGCGCGGCTGCTGGTGCCGATCGTGTTCGGAGTGATCCTCACGACCGTGATCCTGCAGGGTCTCACCACCGCACCCCTGGCGCGCCGCCTCGGGCTCAGCGTCCGCGACGGCACCGGGCTGCTGATCGTCGGCGCGTCGTCGTGGGGGCTCGCGCTGGGCGAAGCCCTGACCCGCGCCGGCGCTCGCGTGATCCTCGCCGACACCCGCTACAACCGCGTATCGCGCGCGCGGCGCCGTGGCCAGCAGACCTGGTTCGGCGACGTCCTCGGTGAGGACTCCGACTACGACCTGCCGCTCGAGCAGCTGTCGTGGGTGCTCGCCGCGACCGACGACGACTCCTACAACGCGCTGGTCTGCGTGGAGTTCGCCCGCGACCTGGGCAAGGAACGCACCGTACAGCTCACTCCCGAGATCCAGGAGCGCGACCGGCGTGAGGCGGGCTCCAGCACTCGTGGCGTCACGCCCTGGGGTGCGGCCGGGAGCTACAAGGCGTTGGCCGCGGCCTTCTGGGCCCGGCAGCAGTTCAAGGTCACGCGGCTCAGCGAGGAGTACACGCTGGAGGACCTGATGGTGCGCAACCCGCGCGCGGTCCTGCTGTTCGCGGTCGACGACGGCCGGGTCGCGCCGCTCGATCCCGAGATCCGCAGCAAGCCGGCGGGCACCCGGATCGTGTGGCTCGAGGAGAAGGCACGCTGGCTGTGGGCGAACACCGAGGACGAAGCGGAGGCTTCGTCGCCCGAGAACCCGAGCTGAGGCGCCGAGGTCGCGCTCAGTCGATCCGCGCGATCCGGAAGATCGCCGTCTGGGTGAGAACCAGCAGTCGACCCTCGGGATCGAACTGCAGGTCGAGCGGCTTGTTCTGGTTCGACTGGATCGCAAAGCGCAGGAACACCGACTCGTCGTCGATGTCGGTCGCCGCCGCGCCCGAGACGGCGAAGCGCTCCACGATCTCCTCGTCGTAGAAGCTGCCGAACAGGCTCGACGCGTGGGCGGCGGGCCACCGGTCACCGACCGACACCGGGCCGCGGAACGCGAGGCCGGTTGGCACCACGACGTCGGGCCAGTGGCGGAGCACCGGGCCGGTCAGGGCACCGAAGGTCTCGCCATTCGCTCCCCACTCGTAGTTGCGCCCGCCCTGCAGGAGCAGCAGCTCGTCGTCGGTCGCCGGACCGTTGTCGGCACCGAACAGGCCACCGGTCGCCGGGTGGCACGCGAGCGCGAACACGTTGCGCAGCCCCTTGCAGAACACCGGGGAGAGCGGGTCCGGGTTGTCGGCCGGTACCGAGCCATCCTCGGGATCGAAGCGCAGGATCTTGCCGGCCAGGTCCTGATCGTCCTGTGCGCGGAACGGATCTTCGTTGTCGCCGACCGAGACCAGCAACATCCCATCGGCGTCGAAGGCCAGCGCACCGCCATTGTTGATCCCCGACGCCGGCAGGCCGTCGACCAGGACCACGAGGTCGGTGCCCGTCCCTCCGCCGTCTATCCAACGCAGCACCTGCGCACGGACCGCGTCGCCGGGACCGTCGGGCACGACGGCCATCGCGAAGACCCGGGCATCGTTCGCGAAGTCGGGACTCAGCGCGATGCCGAGCAATCCGCGGTGGCCTCCGTTCGCGACCGAGACCTGCGCGAACGGCTGGGCCTGCAACGTGCCGTCGACCCCGATCACGCGGATCGAACCGGTCAGCAGCTCACCGACGAACAGCCGACCGTCGGGCGCGATCGCGAACTTGGCCGGCGGTTGGGCCAGCACGGCGACGCGCTCGGCCGTGTAGCCCGGCTCCAGCACGGCGATCTCGGCGGGCAATGCGACGCCGACCGCGAGGTCGAGCGTCGCCTGCAGCATGCGCCCCTCGACCGTGCCGTCGACGGTGTAGGTGTTGCGCGGCACGACCTCGGTCGGGGCTCCCGACACGGCGCCCGTGGCCGCATCGAAGACCAGCCCGGCGGGCAGGTCGGGACGGACCTGCAGCGCGGCGCCCGCGAACACCGCCTGCGGCGCAAACGCCACCGACTCGCCGACGCGCAGCAGCTGCGGCTCGGAGCCGTAGTCGAGCTGCGGCGCCACGGCCCCGCCTCCCGAACCGCACGCGGCGAGCAACACCGCGAGCACGCCAGCACCCGCGATCCGCGCGCTCACAGCAGCAGATCGACGGTGTCGCCGATCTCCCAGGCCTCGCCGAAGACCCGGCTCGGATCGGACATCCCGAGGTGGCCCTCGAGCAGGTTCGAGTAGACGGCCCGGAAGTCGAGGCCGTAGGCGAGGTTGTCAGCGGCGAGATCGGAGTCGGTCAACTCGGGGCCGTGCAGCCCGCCGCGAACGTTGCCACCCATCACCAGCACGCAGCCCGCCTCGCCGTGGTCGGTTCCCCCGGAGCCGTTCTCGAAGCAGCGCCGCCCGAACTCCGACATCACCACGATCACCGCCTGGTCCCAGACGCCCAGAGCCTTCAGGTCGGTGACGAGGTCCTCGATCCCCTCGTCCAGGGTCTGCATCAGGCCGGCGTGCGCGCCACTGACCCCACCCTGACCGGCGTGAGTGTCGAAGCCACCGAAACCGGTGTAGTAGATCCGCGTCTCGAAGCTGGCGTGCACCATCCGCGCGACGTCCTGCAGGAGCCGCGACAACGTGCGGTTGCGGTAGCTGACGATCGACACGTAGTCGCTGACCGCGGCCTCCATCCGGTCGGTCAGCGCGTGGCCGACCTGCAACGCGTCGCGGGTGACCGACCGACCACGGACCTCGAGCATCTCCCGGACGATCTCCAGGCGTCGACGGTGATTCGGCTGCGAGGCCCAGTCCGGCTCGAAGCGGAACCGACTCATCGAACCGAGGTTCAGCGGATTGCTCGCACCGCCGGTGAACGAGTGGTGGCGGCCACGGCCGATCGACACCGCGCCCAGCGTGCTCGGCGCCTCCAGGTCGGCGTATCGGCCGATCCAACCGCTGGCCGCGGACAGCAGGCCCTCGCGCTGACCGGTGGCCCAGACCAACTTGCTCTGCTCGTGGCTGCCGTTCGCCTGCGGATAGCCGACCTTCTGCACCACCGCCAACTCGCCGTCGCGGTAGAGCTGGGCCAGGAACGGCATCGACGGGTGCATGCGATACCGGTCGGTGGCGAACGCACCGGAGTCGAGCGCCAGCGTGTTCTGGGCGGGCAGCGCCAGGTTCGGCCGCTGGGTCGCGTAGCTCGGCAGGCCTTGCGGCACCAGCATGTTGAGCGAGTCGTTGCCGCCGTCGAGTTCGACGACCACCAGGAAGTTGTCGGTCGGCACCGGCGCGGGCGGCGCGACCGCGGCGGCGAGCCGGTCGATCGGGCCCAGCGCGCCGAGGCCGAAGGCGCCCAGCGCTGTGCGCATCGCATCGCGGCGCGAGAAGCCGCGGGAATCGTCGGAGTCCAGTGTGCTCATCTCGTTCGGCTCCTCATCGCAGCATCGCGTCTTCGTGGTTGGCCAAGATGTAGAGCAGGCCGCGCACGCGGATGCTCAGGTGGTCGGCGTTCTCGTGGTCGAACGGATCGACCACCAGCGAGTCGTCCCAACGGACGTCGTGGTCGAGGTAGTCGACGAGCAGCTCGCGCTCCGCGTCGACGAGACTCACGTCGAGCAACGAGGCGTAGTGGTCGACCACCATCCCGGCATCGGGATCCCCGGCCGGCAGCCCCAGGGTGATGCCCTCCTGGGTGTGGAAGTCACGCTGCAGGATCACCTCGCGGACCAGGTTGGCGCGCTCGACCATGCCTTCCGCCGACAGCCACTGCGGCCCCTGCGGCCAGCCGAACACCGACGGCGGCATGGACGGGACCTGGGCCAACGCTTCCAGCTCGCGGCGGAGCACCGACGGCTCGACCGTCAGACCGGTCGCTCTAACGAAGCCCACCGCGTAGTCGATCGGGCTCTTCACCATCGTCTTGTGGCCGGAGTAGAACGCGTTCGACAGGAACAGCGACCGCAGGATCGGCCGCATCTCGTAGTCGTGCGCGCGGATCAGCGACGCGAGGTTGTTCACCTGCGCGGCAGACGGTGCGTCGGAGACGAACTCCAACAGCAGCTTCTCGGCCAGCCACCGGTCGACCCGCAGGTGCTCGAACGTCGCATCGACGACCAGCGCGTAGTCGTCCTCGGCCTCGCCGTTGCTGCGGACGACCACGTCGTCGAACAGCACCTTGGCGAAGATGTCCTTGCGCTCGGCGTCGAACTCGGTGTGTCGCAGGTTGGTCTGCGCATCGAGCCGGTTGCGGTAGCCGGTGAAGGCCCGCGACGCCTCCTGGATGTCGAGTTCCGTGTAGCCGTTGTCGGCGCCGACGGTGAACAGCTCGAAGAACTCGCGCGCGAAGTTCTCGTTCGGCTCGCCCTTCACGCTCGAGGTGCCATCGAGCCACTCGAGCATCGCGCTGTCGCGGGCCATCTCGAGGACCAGATCCCGGAAGTTGCCGAGGCCGTGGTTCCTGAGCCGGTCGACGTAGGTCACCATCCAGCGGCGCTCGCCGGCATTGAGCACCGAGCTCGAGACCGCGAAGTGGTCGTGCCAGAACAGCGCGAGCCGCTCCTGGAACGGGTGCTTGGTGTGCATCATCAGGTGCAACCACCGCTCGGCGATCTGGTCGCCGGAGGGGAACTGGCCCTCGAGGCCCGGCGGGTCGTCCTGACGAACCAACAGCAGATCGGCGTCTTGCTCGACCTGCGTGGACCCGTCGACCGGGAAGTCGAGCATCGCGTCGACGAAGGCCGGCACGCCGTCCGACGCGATCGAAGCACGAGCTTCGGCCGACAGACCGAACTGGCTGCGCAACAGCAGCTGGTCGACGTCGTCCGCGGAGAACTCGCCCTTCTGCGCGAAAGATGCGGCAGGGTCGCCCCCGCCGACCTCCCCGCCGCCGCCTCCCGAACCGCACGAAGCCAGTGCCCCGCAGAGCGCCAGCGTGCCGAGACCGCCGCGCGGCCGCACCGATGTCTTCCAGGTCATGTCGAACATCCCCCTCTCGGCCCGCTCTGTCGGCGCAGCGACGCACGAGCCTGAGCCGCGGCTCGGGATGGGACGAGGCTGCGTCCGGTTGCGGGACCGCGAGGGTTCGTCCGGCCGGCGGACGCCCGATGTGCGGTTCGCGGATCGCCCGAGAGGGTCATCACCGGCTGCGAGACGATTCCGAGGTGCCTCACCGCACACGCAAGTGCCAGTGGATGCGCCGCTTCCACCGCGACTCCGGCGGCTTCTGCACGACCGTCCGCCGGGCATCGAGCATCTGCGGCACGGCACTCGCCTCGTCCTGGTCGATGCCGACTCCCGGCGATCCCGATCCCTACGACCCGAAAGGAACCACCATGTCGCTCCCCACCCTGCTCCGCGGCACCGCCCTCCTGCTCCTCGCCGCCGCTCCCCTCGCCAGCCAGCAGACCCTCACGCTCCGCGGCGAACTCGACGAGGGCCGTTCGACCGGCTGCTACTACTGCCCGAACGTGCCCTACACGGTCAAGTTCAGCGAGACCCCGGTGCGCAGCGCCACGGTCGACCTGCAGTTCTACAAGGACCTGAGTGCGCAGCTCGTGCTGACCGGCATCTGGGACACCAGCACCACACCGGCCGGCCTCGAGGTCACCTCGGTCACGGTGGTCGGCGAGACGCTGTCGTTCCCGACCAACGCGCGCACCGGCCGCGACGCGCGGTTCATCGTGCACGGCCCAGCCGGAGCCGGCGCCAGCACACAGACCGCGCTGATGCTGTCGCTCGGCAGCGGCTTCCTGCCGCTGTTCGGATCCGCCGCGCTGATCGATCCGAGCACCGCTCTGGTCGTCGATGCCGGCCCGCTCGGGCTCGACGGCCAGCGCGAGACCACGCTGCCGGTCCCCACCGACGCCGGCTTGATCGGACTGCGCCTGTGGAGCCAGGCGGTCATCACCCCGGCCGGCAGCCAGCCGCTGTTCTCGAACCCCGGCCGCACCGACATCGACCGCTGAACGCGCGTCACGCGCCCGTTCAGCGACGCCGCGCGGCGCGGCGCCGCGCCCGGTCGAGGACCGAGCCCAGCCCCGAGTCGTCGTCGGATCCTGCGGGAGCCGGCGCCGACGCCGACGCCGCGGGCTGCTTCGGCGCTGCGGCCGGCGGCGGCGCGCTGCCGATCGGTCCCGACGACCGGCGTTCCTCCGCGGACGGCGCCTGCCCGACCGCGGCCTTTGCCGGCGCCCGTCGCGCCAGCTTCGGCAGCGGCACCGCCGGCAACCGCAGGTCGAGCCGCCGCACCACGATCTCCAGCAGGAGCAGCGCGAGCGCCAACCACAGGAACCACTCGCCGACCGCGCGGAACCCGACGCTGTCGCGCGGGCCCTCGAACAGCTCGGCCAGCGGCGGGTCGATCCGACCGCCGGTCAGCTCCGCGAGCTCGGCGAGCAGCTTCGGCCCTTCACCGGGATCGGTGCGCGGCTCGAACTCGGGCGAGTAGGGCAACGTCACCGGCGCCACCACCACCGCGCGGTCGGCGCCGACCTGCACCGCGGCCCGGAACGCCCCCGCCTCGCTGAGCGGGAAGCGTGCCTCGAGACGCCGCTCGTCGAGCCGTTCGAGATGCAGCGTGTCGACGACGCCGTCGGGCGCGCGCACCAACGCCTGCAGGCCGGCGAGCAGGCCCTCGCGACCCTCGGCGAGTTCGACCGTCAGCACCGCCTCGTGGCCCTCGCGGCGCAGGTCGGCCCACACGTCCTCGTTGGCGTGGCTGCCGCCGAGCCACCGCACCACGGTCGCGAAGAAGTCGGTGAAGCCGTCCCAGCTACCGAGTCGACCGGTGTGCTCGCCGTCGACCTCGCCGAGGAAGGCTGCCGAGCGACCGAGACCGCGCTGCCAGAACGAGAACACCGGTGCACCGACGTCGTCGGCCGAGCGCAGCCCGACGCTGGCGCCGCTCTGCAGGTAGCCGAGCGAGTAGCCGCCCAACTCCGGGAAGGCCTTGCCACCCAGTGGATCGCCGACACCGAGCAGGTCCGGCAACACGTCGACCGCCACCGGATCGCGGGCGAACGACGAGCGCGCCACCTGCAGCGTCTCCTGCGCGAACACCCGCGGCAGGTCCTTGACCTCGCTGACGAACTTGCAGCGCCCGCCACCGAGGCGCGCCAGGTCGAGCAGCAGCGACGCGTCGCTGTCGGTCGGCTGGCCTAGGCCGATCACCGACAGCGTGATGCCGGCGCTGCGCAGCTTCGGGATCAGGCCGCGGTAGTCGCCGGGCTCCTCCGAGTCGTTGGCGTCGGCGAACAGCACCATGTGCTTGGTGGAATGGTCGGTCTCGGCCAGCTCGTCGGCCATCGCCTCGAGGGCCTCGAACACGAAGATGCCGCCGCCGCCCGACTCGATCTGCGCCACCCTGCGGATGATCGGCTCGCGGTCGAGCACGTCGCTCATCGGCACCACCACATGGGCGCTCGAATCGACCGCGATCACCGAGCAGGCGTCGGCCGGCCCCAGCAGCTCCACCGCGGCGATGGTGCCGGCGTTTGCCAGGTCCATCTTGGTCTTGCCGCCACCCGCCGGCGCCATCATCGAGCCCGAACGGTCGAGCGCGATCGCCATCGCCAGCCCGAAGCGGCGCTGCTCCTGTCGGACCTCCATCGTCACCGGCAGCACTTCCTCGACCGGCGAGCGGTGGTAGCCGCCGATGCCGAACGAGGCCTGGCCGCCGGTCATCAACAGACCGCCGCCGAAGTCGGAGACCCAGGCGCGCAGCACGTCCATCGCGCCGACCGGCAGGTCGTCGGCCGGAACGTTCTCGAGGACCACGCAGCGGAAGCCATCGAGGCGGTCGAGATCGAGCGGCGCGCTGGCCGCGCCGGTGACCATCACGTCGATGCCGGCCTTCTGCAGCGCATCGAGCAGGCGCCCGGGCCGCCCGCCTTCAGGCGAGACCAACAGCACCCGGTCGCCGCCCATGGCGCGCACCACCGCGCTGGCCCGGTCGTTCTCCGGCACGCGGTCGTCGTTGTCGGCGATCTCGACGTCGTAGCGGTGCACGCCGGCGTCGACCAACCGGTCCTCGAACACGATGCGGTTCACGCCGGGCCGCAGCGAGTGGCGCCCCTCGGCGATCACCTGGCCGTCTCGGACCAGGCGGAACGGCACCTCGCCGGCCCGCTCGGAGCGGATCCAGGCCGAGAACCGGAACGGCTCGCCGACCGCGACCTCGCCCGGCAGCGCGATCTCCTCGACCGCCAGGTCGGTGACGCCCGGCCGCTCGACTGGCACCGCATCGAGGCGCACGCCGCGGCGCAGCGCCGCGCGCGCCGCCGCCAACGGCCGACCCCCGGTGCTCTCGCCGTCGCTGACCAACAGCACGCTGCCGTTGCGATTCGGCGGGATCAGCGCGAGCGCCCGGTCGAGCGCGGTCGCCAGGTCGGTCGCGTCGCGGTCGACCTCACGGCGGGTGCCGGCGGTCATCGACAGCGCACCCACCGCCTCGGTCGGCGAGGTCTCGACCACCGAGTCGCGGCCGAACGCCACCACCGCGATCCGGTCGCCGACCCGCGCCCCTTCGACGGCACCCTCGAACAGCTCGCCGGCCCGCTCCTCGGCCGCGGCTCCGACCGACCGCGAGCGATCGACGACCAACACCAGGTCGCGGCCCGACTCGCCGGTGCTGTAGTGCGGCTCGGCGAGCGCGGTGAGCAATGCCAGCAACAGCAGCGCGCGCAGCACCCCGACCAGCGGCCGCTCGGCGAAGCGGCGCCGCAGCAGCAGGACCACCGGGATCACCAACAGATACGCCTCGGGGCGCACGAACTCGATCACGGTCGACCTCCCTCGCGGAGCACCCACCAGTCGGCGGCGAGCAGCAGCACCAGCAACAGCGCCAACAGGCGGCGCTCCACCGTGCCGGCCTCGATGCGGGCCTCGTCATCGTCCTCGTCGCTCACCGCGGTCGCCTCCTCGACGAAGGTCTCGCAGCCGGTCAGGTCAGACTCAGGAGGGCTGGCGAAGCGCACCGCGTACTGCTGGAGTTCCTCGCCACCCGGTCCGAGCAGCCGATGCAAGCCTGGCTGGCGCGCCTCCCAGGTCGTCGTGCCCCGGCCGCGCCCCGGCCACTCACGGCCATCGGGGTCGACCAGGGTCAACGCCGGGCCGACCGCCACCGCGTCGCGCGGCCGCCACTCGAGGAACTCGCCGACCTGCAGGTTGACCCGCGACGGCCCGGGCGCGCGGTCGCGGACCCGCCGCGCCAGGTTGTCGATCAGGATCGGCCAGTCGGGCGACGACGGCAGATTGGTCCGCAGCGGGTCGAGGTTCAGGTGCAGGCGCAGGCCGCCACCGCCGGCGCTGCGCTGCGCCTCTTCGCTCAGCAACACGTGTTGGCCGGCGAGCAGGATCGGGAAGCCGGGCAGCGGTCCGCGGCCCGAGGTCCAGACCACCCCGTCGAGGGTCACGCCGTCGGCCAGCGGGTGGCGCCGCTCGATCAGGTACGGCCCGATCCAGGGGTCGGTGCCGTCGCCGACCGGTGCGACGACGATCTCATGGCGGCCGGGACCGATGCCGACCGGCGCAGGCACCACGCGGACGTTGGCCTGCGCGGGGTCGTCGACCAGCACCACGCCGCGCAGCGCCTTGGCGACCCGCGGCAGCTCGAGGCGCAGCGCGGCGTCGTCGGCCAGGCCATCGACGCAGAGTGCCACCGGCACGGTCGGCTCGGGCAGCAGTTCGGCGACGTCGTCGAGCGCGAGACCATCGTTCTGGACGCGCAGCTCGACGTGGTAGGGACCGACGATCCGCGGCACGTCGACGGTCAGTCGTGCGGGACGCGACGGGTCCTCGATCGCGACCTCGGCCACCACCGGCGCACCGGCCTGCGGATCGAGCGGTGCGACCACCACGGTGCCGGTCCGCGCCCCGCCGCCCCAGCCACCGACATCGGCCAGGATCCGCTCACCGCTGCCGGCATCGACCCGCCGCACGCTCAGGAACCCGACGTTCGGCGCAGCGCGCCCCACCCCGACCACGTGCACCTCGGGCGGTGCATCGGCCACGCGGTGGTCGGTGACCAGCCAGATCTCGGCATGGCCGCTGCCGAGTTCCACGGCGAGGTCGAGGGCCGGGGCGAGGTCATGGTCGGTGCGCCGCGGCTGCCAGGCGTCCAACACGCCCTGTGCGCCGGCCCGCAGCGCGCGCGGACCGAGCATCACCTCCGGCCGCGGGCCCGAGGCGATCACCGTGACCAGCGCGTCCGACGACAGCTCGTCGAGCTGCTCGCGGACCACCGCCACGGCCCGGTCGCGGGCAGTCTCCTCGCGGCCGGCGCCCATCGACGCCGAGTCGTCGAGGACCACCACGAGGTGCGGCGCGTGGTCGGCGAGACCGAAGCGCGGGCCGGCCAACCACAGCGCGACCAGCACCGCGGCGAGCACCTCCAGCCACAGCGACGCGGTCTGCAGCAGCCGCGAGCGCTTGCGCCCGGCGCGCGCCGCGAGTCGCTGGGGATCCCAGAGGAACAGGCCGGCGACGCGCACCTGCGGCAGGCGACGACGGAACAGGTGCAGGGCGATCACCGCCGGCACCGCGAGCAGGGCCAGAAGGCCGAGGGGCGCGGCGAAGCTCATGCCGGTACGAGAACCTCCTGACGGAGCAGATCCCCGCCGAGCATCGCGTCGGGTTCGGCGGCGCGGACCACCGCGAAGGTGCCGCCGATGCGTCGGGTGGCGTCGGCGAGGTCGTCCTGCAAGCGGCGCAGGCGCTGGCGGTAGGCGGCGATGGTCGCACGGTCGAGCACCAGGTCGGCGGTCTGCGGTGACTCCACGTCGACCAGCGTCGCCGGCCCGGTGGCCAGCGGATCGAGTTCCCAGCCATCCAGGAGCTGGACCACGAACAGGTGGGCCGCGCCGGCGGCGATGCGCTGCAGGGCGGGTGCGGGGTCGTCGGGCGTGAGGAAGTCCGAGACCACCACGCGGAGGCTGCGTGGGAACAGCGGCGAGCGCGGCAGGAGCGCGGTCGGCGGGCGGTCGAGTGCCGTCTCGCGGGCCGGATCGAAGGTCCCGCCACCGGCTTCGAGGAAACGGACCCGGCCGCCGCCCTGGCCGGCGCAGAGCCCCAGCGCGTCGATCAGGTCGCGGAGCGCCCGCGCCTTCGCGTCGCGCACCGCCATCGAGGCCGAGCGGTCGACGATCAGGTCGACGACCGGCGCGACCTCCTCGCGGTAGAGGCGAACCGCCAGCCGGTCGGTGCGGGCATAGGCACGCCAGTCGACGTGGCGGGGATCGTCACCTGGCTGGTAGTCGCGGTGGTCCTCGAACTCGACCGACGAACCGAGGCCGCGGCCGAGGCGCTCGCCGTGGGTCCCGGTCAGCGCACGGCGCGGCACGGCGAGGCCGAACCGGGCCGCGGCGATCCGGACTTCATCGCGCATCGTCGCCCTCCGCACCGCCTGCGGCCACCAGGGCCTCGGCCGGCGCATCGGCCGCTGCAGCGAACGCCCGATCCCGCTCCCGACGGGCTGCCGATGCGTCCATGGTCGTCCGCCAGCCCCGAACCGCCGACAGGAATACGATCGGACTGACGAGCATCCCGAGCAGCACGGGCACGGCATACAGGTTCCCGTGTCGATCCGCTTCCGCCAACGTGAAGAACGGATTCAGCGTATGGCCCGCGTGCCAGTCGAGGTCGATGCGGCCGCTGAACAGCAGCTCGAACACCAGCGGCAGGATGCACGCCATCGCGATTCCGAACAGCACCAGCGCGAACGCGATCACGTTGCCGCGTGGGTTGGCCACGAGCCGCGCCCGAAGCACCCGCGCGGCGCAGCCGTAGAACACCGCGTAGCACCACGCTCCGACCAGCGCGCCGACCCCGTCGTCGTCGAAGCCGGACGTCGACCGTACCCACACCATCGACAAGCTGATCGCGACCACGGCGCACGCCATCGACGCCGTGAAGGCCAGGCCGCGGTCCCCGCCGGGCAGGAAGAATGCCAGTAGCCGGGCCCGGCCGGGCCGCGGCGAGACCGTCGCCCGGACGCGCGGCGAGAACTCGGTGTGCTCACAGCAGGCGTAGAGCCAGATGGGCAACAGGATCAATGCGCCGAACGCACCGGTGTAGGGCACCGCTTCATCGACATGGCGTGGCTCGACCGCGAGCCCCATCCACACCGGCATCAGGAGGCCGGTGAACAGGGCATACATCCGGAATGGCGTCGACCGGTTCTCGTAGGTGTGGGCCAACGACACCGTCGCGATCATCGCGAACAGGACCAGGCCCAGGATCATCAGACCGAGGGTCGTCGCCACGGCCAGCCACACGTCGGGGTCCGAGCCGAGTTCGGCGACGATCTGCGGCAGCTCCATCGCCCCGCCCCAGGCCCCGAAGGTCGCGACGATCAGCGTGATCGAGGTCAACGCCTGCATCAACGACTGCAGGACCCGGTTGCGGCCGACGGTCGCCATCGCCACCGCGAACGAATTGGCGGTGATGCTGGCCAGGAAGGCGGCGACGATCGTCACCGCGATGGTCGGCACGTCGACGCCGCGCAGCAGGAAGGTCAGCGCCATCACCGGCGCGAACATCGCCAGGAAGACCACGAACTGCACCACGCCGGCGAGCGTCTTGCCGAACACGATCGCGCGCGGCCGCAGGCGGGTCAGCGAGATCTGCTCGGCGAGCCCACCCTGCACCTCCTGGCGCATCGACTGGAACGACGCGACGGGCACCATGAAGATCGCGATCGGCACGATACACGCCACCACCGTGGAGAAGGCGCTGCGGCCCTTGCCGCGCATGTCCTGCCCGGCCCAGGCGAAGGCGAAGCCCAGCACGCAGACCGCCACGGTCGACAGCGCCAGCATCCCGAAGAAGCCGCGGCTCGACAGCGCCTGCAGGATCTCGCGGACCAGGATCGGATTGCAGCGGTCGCTGAGCGCCTGCCAGCGGTCGTAGCCGTCGGGGTCGACGCTGTGGTCGACCGGGACGATCTCGCGCGGTGCGGTTCCCACGTCGCTCATTGCAGCCTCCCGCGCGTCGCGTGCATGAAGATCTCCTCCAGGTTCACACCCCGGGCCACGAACTCGACCACCCGATGGCCGCCGCCCACCAGCCGCGCCAGGAGATCCGCGGCCGCCTCGTCGTCACCGCTGAAGGTGAACTCCAGACGGTTCTCGACGATCTGCGGCTCGTGGACGAGAGGCTGCGTCAGCAGGTAGCGGTGCGCCGCGTCGAGGTCGCCGAGGACCCGGAGCAGGATGTCCTGACGCTCACGCACTCCGGCGGCGATGTCCTTCAGGGTGCCGCCGAGCACGATGCGCCCCTGCTCGATGACCACCACTCCGGTGCAGGTCTCGGACAGCTCGGCCAGGATGTGCGAGCTGATCAGGATCGCCGCGCCCTCGGCGGCCAGCTCGCGGATCAGGGCACGGAACTCGATGCGCGCGCGCGGGTCGAGGCCGGCGGCCGGCTCGTCGAGGATCAGCAACGACGGCTGGTGCAGCAGCGTCTTCGCGAGGTGCAGACGCTGGCCCATGCCCTTCGACAGGCCGGTCGCGGGGCGGTCCTTGAAGTGATCGAGACCGCAGAAGTCGGCCACCGCACAGACGGTGCGCAGTCGCTCGCGGCCGCGCAGGCCGTTGGCCCGCGCGAAGAAGTCGAGGAACTGCATCACGTCGAGGTTGGCGTACGGCTCGAAACGGTCCGGCATGAAGCCGACCCGGTCGCGAACCCGGCGCGGGTCCTCGAGCACCGAACGGCCGTCGACGAACGCATCGCCGCCGTCGGGCAGTTCCAGCGTCGCGCAGATGCGCATCGTGGTGGTCTTGCCCGCACCGTTGGGTCCGATGAAGCCGGTGATGCTGCCGCGAGGCACCGCGAACGACACGTCGTCGACGGCGCGCAGCATGCCGAAGCGCTTGGTCAGGCCGCGGACCTCCAACACCGTCTCGCTGGCGGTCGGCGTGATGAGCTCAGTCAACGAAGTCCTCCTCGCCGAGGCGGCCGAACACCAGGTGGGCACCGCGCAGCTCCTCGGCGTCGAGGCCGAGGTCGTCGTGGGCGACCGGCCGCTCGGTGCGGACCAGGTAGTGGCCCGAAGGGAAGCCCTCCGCATGAGCCACCCCGACGGTCTCGACACCGATCCGCCGGGCGAAGGACTCGATCGGCGCGATGGCGTAGGTCGAGGCGGAGGACGCGACGGGCGCCAGCGGCATCCGGGTCCAGGCGGAGAGCGATCGACCGAGCAGGTTCCGCGCGGTCTCCAGATCGATGGGTTCCACCCGGCCCGGGGTCGCGACGTTGGCGAAGAAACGCCCGTTCGCATCGCGGACGACGACCGACCCCACCTCGTCGACGACCGGCAAGGCCGCATCGGCGAGCACCTCGTAACCTGCCGCCTGACCGCGGCGGAATCGCAAGCGGCTGCGTTCGGTCGTCACACCGGCTGTCGCGAGCGGACTGATCGAGCGCGACGGCACGAGCGAGCCAGCGAATCGATTCCCGCCTTCCCACTGCAGGGCACGGCCCTGCTCGAACTCGAGGATCGGCAGCGCAGCGAGTGCGGTGCCCGCAGCGGGTCGCAGCTCCGACGCACCGAGCGCCGCGTAGACCGAGCGCTGCGACCAACAAGTCGCCTCGTGGGTCACCTGGTCGAGGACTGTGAAGCTGCGGTGGGTCTGCTTGGTGCCCAGGCCCTCGGCGAACAAGCCCCACAGCAGGATCACCGCGGTCACGCCAAAGCCGAGCGCCGGGACGGTCAGGAGCAGCATCGGCAGCCGGCGAGCCCGCTTGTAGTGGTAGTAATTCCAGGGGCCGGCGACCAGCGCGAAGCCGAGCAGGATGAGGAAGAACAGTCGCAGCGGGACCTCGCCGAGCCCGGGGATCTCGAGGGTGCCGAACGCCCCCGACGCGAGCGGCGCGGCATAGTTCTCGGCGGCGCCGGCTCGCTGCTCGCCGAACGAGCGGGGCAGGAATCCGGCGAACGGGCTGGAACCGGAGCTGGTCCATCTCGCGCCCGGCAGGCCGCCGGATTCGACATAGTCGAGAGTCAGCAGCGTGCCCATGCCGACCGGCTGAACACCAGTCCGCTCACCGGAGTCGGGCACACGTTCCTTCAGGGGCCCCTCCGGCAACCGGTCCGCATCCACGACGACGAGGCTCCCCCCGCTGCGCAGCAGTTGATCGAGCACGGACTGGGCGACCGCATCGAAGCGCAGGTCCGCTCCGTCGACGACCACCACATCGGCACCCGAGAGCAACCACCAATTCGGAGGCAGGTCCTCGGGACGCACCGAGCGGATCTGCTCGGCGCGGGAACCGAACAGATCCTTCGACGCAGCGTGCCACGAGCCCTCGTCGAGCCGCGCGCCGACGAGCAGCAGCGACCAGGCGGGCGGATACTGGAACGAGATGTCGACTCCCGACTGAATCGTCTCCTGGGTCCCACCGGTGCGGATTCGGTAGTAGCCGTCGGCTCCGACCATCGGGATCGGCAGGAACAGCTGTCGGGACTCGCCGGGTTCCAGCTCGACGCCCAGCGAACTCCCGACCCGGTTGCTCCAGTACGAGTCGAACTCGACGTCGGCGCTGCGCACCCGCGAGGTCTCGTTGCGCACATCGACCCGCAGGTAGGCCCACGAGCACTGCCGCACGCCGGGGCGCACGTAGTCGATCTGGTAGCTGACCCGCTCGCCGCCGCCGAAGTCGATGCGATGCGAGACCTGCTGCGCCGGGAGTGCCGCGACGCCATGGAGGAGCGCGAGCAGCAGTACGAGCAGGACGTGCGCGCCACGTGGATCGCGTCGACTCACCGCAGGCCCTCGGGCAGCGCGGCACCGACCGGATCGACGGCCTCGAGGAGGGCGGCCACCACGTCGCGGGGCCCCACTCCGTCGAGGCGGGCGGCGTGGTCGAGCACCAACCGGTGGCCGATCGCTGCGCGGGCGACCCGCTGCACGTCGTCGAAGTCGACGTTCGGGCGGCCGGCGAGCAGTGCCGCGGCGCGGGCCGACTCACCGAGCGCGATCGCGGCGCGCGGGCTGGCGCCGTGGCGGATCCAGGCCTTGCAGCGCTCCGGACACGAGGCGCGATCGGGGTGAGTCGCGGCGACGAGACGCGCGACGTAGCGGGCCACCGCCTCGGGCAGGAACACCGCGTCGACCAGCTCGAACAGCTCGCCGAGTTCGGTCTCGCTGAGCGCGCGACCGATCTCCGGCGGCGTGCCGCGACGGCGGGTGGTGAGGATGGTGGTCATCACGTCCTCGCTGACCGCGGGCACCTCGACCTTGAACAGGAAGCGGTCGAGCTGCGCCTCGGGCAGCGGGTAGGTGCCCTCGAGTTCGATCGGGTTCTGCGTGGCGAGGACGAAGAACGGCGCCGGCAGCGAATGGCTGTCGCCGAGCACGGTGACCCGTCGCTCCTGCATCGCCTCGAGCAGCGCCGACTGGGTCTTCGGCGAGGCGCGGTTGATCTCGTCGGCCAGCACGCAGTGCGCGAACAGCGGGCCCGGCTCGAACACGAACCGGCGGCGGCCGTCTTGCTCCTGCAGCACCGGTCCACCGGTGACGTCCGAGGGCATCAGGTCGGGAGTGAACTGGATGCGACGGAAGGACAGGCCGAGCAGCGTCGCGAGCGACTTCACCAGCTCGGTCTTGCCGAGACCCGGCAGGCCCTCGAGCAGGACGTGGCCGCGGGCGGCGAGCGCGATGGTGGTCAGGTCGCAGAGGTCGTCCTGGCCGAGGATCACGCGGGCCATGCCGTCGCGAAGCTGGTGGAGCAGCGCCTGACCGCGCTCGACGCGCTCGGGAGTGAGGAGGGACTCGGTCATCGAGGGGTCCGTTCGTCGATCGTTTCTGTCGTAGTCGGTGCCAGGCACCGACTGCGACAGAAAAGGGCTCACCGGCCGCCGGAGGGCGGGTCGGAGAAGAAGCGGCGCACCGCCTCGCGATGGCGCGGGGCCAGCGAGCGGCGGAAGGTGCTGCGGCCGGCACCCTCGCCCGCGACGCCGCCTGGGCCGGTCGCGCGGTCGGGGTCGGCGGTCGGGTTGGCGCGGCTCACGCCGATGACCTGCCAGCGGTCGGGCACGGTGTTGCCCTCGGCGAGTTTCTCGGGCTTGAGCTGCGCGATGTCGATGTCGGTCTGGTGCTCGAACTCGAGGGTCGCGTCGCCGCGGCCTCGACCAAGTCCGCCGCGGCCCGGCACGCCGCCTTCCTGGCCTTCGCCGTCGGGAGGGGTGGGATCCCAACCCTCACCGACCGCGCGCTGCTTACCGCTGCCCTCGCCTTCGCCCGTGCCGGCCCCGCCGGTCCGACCCAGCCCCTCCTGCTCCAGCAGGTCGCGCAGGTTCTGCAGCTGGTCGGGCGCGATCTTGGCGTCCTGGCCGCCGCGCTTCATCCGCTTGCCGGCCGCGCCCTGCAGCGCCTCGGCGAGCTTCTGCAGCGACTCGGTATCGAGCCCGAGGTCGGACGGATCGAGGCCCTGCCCCATCTCCGGTGCGCCGGCCCCGCTGCTGCCCTCCTGCGACTGCTGGCTCTGCTGCTCGGCGAACTGCTCCAAAGCCTGTTCGAGCGCCTCGCGCTGGTCGGGCGGCAGGTCCTCGAGCAGGCCGAGGTCCTTGGCCCGCTCGGCGAGTCGCGCGAACTGCGAGGCGTCGAAGTCCTCCGCGCCGCGGCTCTCCAGCTCCTTCTTCAGTTCATCGAGCCCGGCCTGCACCGACTGCAGACCACCGAGTCGCTGCGACTGGTCCATCGCCAGGTCGTCGCGCAGCGCGTCGACATCGCTCCAGGCAACCGGGTCGCCGGTGAGCAGGCGTTCGTGGAGGTCCTTGGCGCGCTGCTCCAGCTCGACGCCCTCCTCCTCGCTGACCGCGCCCTGCTCGAGGGCCAACTGCACCTCCTCCAGGGTCTCCTCCACCGCCAGCTCGAGAGCCTGCCCGACCCGCGCGCGGATGCTCTCCGGCGTCGGGGCAGGCAGCCAGCTCACGCCGAAGACCAGCAGCCCGGCCGCGGCCACCTGACCGGTCGGCCGCCGCAGTTCGACCCTGGGTCGCGCCGCCACCGCAGCCCGGCGCAGGTGGTCGGCCAAACGGTCGCCCCAGGCCCCGGCCTCGGCGTCGCGCGTCGCCAAGAGGAGGCCGCGCGAGCCGGTCCGTCGATCGACGTGGGCGGCGAGGGCCCCGAGGTCCAGGTCGCGGCGCCGCACCTGCCACACCGCGTAGCCGAGCGCCGGCACCAGGCCGAGTGCCCACCCGGCCGTCGGCGGGAAGCTGACCGCGAACATCCGGGCCGCCACGCAGGCACTGCACAGCAGCACCGCGATGGTCAGCGTCGCGAGGGCGAACGCCCGCAGCCCCACCGCGAGTCGCGACCGCCGGCGCAGCGCCAGAAGTTCACGCCGCAGCTCGGGACGGTCCGTTCGGGAGGGTTCGCGCTGCAGTGTCTCGGTCATCGGCGCTCCAGTGACGGGCGGACTACCCAGTATTCTTCCCCGGCAACCCGTTGGGAACGAGGCAATCCTCCCGATCACGGGGGTGCGTGTCTATTGTGCCGCGCATGCTGAAGAACCTGGCCAGGGGCCTGTTGATCTGCCTGACTCCCGTCGCCTTCGGTTGCGGATCAGGTGAAGTGAAGTCTGACGGCAACGACGGCGCGCCGAGCGAGGCGATCGCCGCGCTGCGGGCCAACGCTTCGGAGGTCGCAGCCCGACCCGAGCACGACGCGGATCGGGTGACGGTGCAGCACATCCTCATCGCCTTCGCCGGATCGAACCGCTCGACCCAGACGCGCTCCAAGGAAGAAGCCGAAGCGCTCGCGGCGGAACTCTTCCAGAAGGCGAACTCTGGCGAGGACTTCGCAACGCTGATGCGCAACCACTCGAACGACCCCGGACCCGGCGAGTACGGGATGAGCGGCCGATCCGGCAAGCCCGGTGACTTCCCCCGCGCGAACATGGCCCTGGCGTTCGGCGACGTCGGATGGCGGCTCGAAGTCGGAGAGATCGGCGTCGCCGCCTACGACCCCGTCCGCAGCGGATTCGGCTGGCACCTGATCAAGCGGGTCGAGTGACCGTTCTTCTTCCGGTCTCGTGCCTGGCACCGAACCGGAAGGAAAACGCTCACCGCAGCCGGAACAGCAGCTCCCCCGCCTTCGGCACGTACAGCACGCCCTCGTCCTCCCGCCCCTCGAAGTCGGCGGGATCGATCGACGCCGGATCGCGGTAGCCCAGCGCGATCTTCTCGCAGACCGCGCGCGGGATGCCGGTCGCCAGCGTGACCTTCACCCGCGGCCGCTCCACGCCATCCTCGAAAGAGCCGTCGCCCCGCACGTGCGTGGAGTGCGCCAGCACGCCCCAGGGCTCGTGCTCGAAACGGTCCCACTGCTTCACGAACCAGTCGCGGACGTGGTAGCCGATCCGCTCCAGCACGTGCCCGTGCACGCGGCTCACCTCGGTGACGTGCGGCGCCCAGAGGATCACCTCGCCGCCATCGGCGACCACCGGCTCGGTCTTGTACATCCCCTTCCCCGCGGTCCACACGTCGGCATACATCGCCGGCATCCGCGCCAGCACGGTGTGGAACGGCTTGTCGCACCAGCGCACGTGGACCTGCGCCGACAGGTCGGCCGCAGCGCTCCAGGCCACCTCCGGCGTGCCGTGGTAGAGCCCCGCCAGCGTCCCGTCGCCCGGCCGCACCACCATGCAGAGCGCCCGCTTGTCGGCCTTCACCATCGCCGCGCAGCGATCGAGCACCTCGCGCACCGGCGTGTGCTTCACGCCGATGATCCCGCGGTTGGTGATCAGGGCACCGAGCCAGTGGAAGAAGTCGATGATCAGCTTCCCGGAGATCCCAGGGAACAGGTACTTGTTGCCGCCCGAGTAGCCGGCCACCTCGTGCGGGAACACCGGGCCGAGGATCAGGATGCGGTCGAACTCCACCGCGCGCCGGTTGATGTGCACCGGCACCTCGAGCGACAGCCTGCCGTCGCTGATCTCCTCGACCTGCCGCGGTGTGAAGCGACCGACCTCGACCAGTTCCCCGGCCTGGTCCCAGGCGTGGTTGTGCAGCCGCACCTTCGGGAAGTCGCGCGCGTGCTGCTCCGCCGAGCCGAGCCCCAGGTGCGCACGCATCGCGTCGTCGGCCATCGGCTGGTGGGTGCCGAGCGCGATCAGCACGTCGAGGCTCGCCACCCGGGCCTGCAGCGCGGCATGCACCGCGGCGAAGACCTCGGCCAGGGGGCAGGTCCGGGTTCCGTCGGGCACCAGCACCAAGACCCGCTCGCCGTCGACGTCCCAACCGTCGCACGCCTCGGTCACCACCTGGCGCAGGTCGTCGGCCGAAAGGGTCGCATCGGGGGCACCGCGTCCTGAACTCTGCATGCCGCGCATCGTGGCGCGTCAGCCGGGCTCGTGCACCTGTGCCGCCGAGAACCGGAAGCCGTCGTCGATCCCCAGCGCCATGCAGGCCAACCGCACCGCACCGACCGCCGAAGACTCGACGCTGTCCGCGACCTCGAGCGGCCGACCGAGCCGCGTCGCCAGCAGCCGCCCGACCAACGCCGAGCGCGCCAGACCACCGCCGACCCGGATCGACGTGGCCGCGCCACCGCCCGCCTCGGCTGCGCGTTCGTCCAACGCCTCGACGATCCGCGCGACCGGCTCCACCACGCCGACGACCACCGCCCGCGCCAGCTCGGCGCGGCCGTGGCCGTAGCCCAGACCTGCGAACGCGCCGCGCGCGATGTCCCCGGCGTCGTAGTCGGGGAATCGCTCGCCACCGAGTCGCGGATCGAAGACCGGCAGTTCCGCGTCGACCCGCGCCGATCCGGCCGCCTCGAGCAGCGCCGGCACCGCGCGCTCCGGGTCGAGTTCGGCGAACAGCACCGACGCCGCCCACTCCATCGCCCGCCCGACGTTCGACACCGCCCCGCCCACCACCGTGCGCTCGCCGTCGAGCACGTAGCGGAACAGGCCCGCCGACGCGACCGACGTCGACGCATGGCCGAGCCGCCGTGCCGCACCGCTGGTGCCGAGGGTCACCGAGACGACCCCCGGGTCGTCGCCGCCCACGCCGAAGTGCGCCAGCACGCCATCGGTCGCGCCCACCACCAACCGCAGGTCGGCCGGCAGGCCCAACCGCTCGCAGACCCCCGGGCGCCAGCCGTGGAACACCGCGGTGGTCGGCACCACCGAGGCCAGCCGGGACGACTCGACGTCGGCGCGCTGCAGCGCCTCCGCGTCCCAGGCACCGACCCGCGCATCGAACAGCCCGGTGGCGCTCGCCAACGACGCGTCGACCACGTCGAGTTCGCACCACCTCTTCAGCAGCAGCTCCTTGGCCGAGGCGAACCGCGCCGCGTCGCGCCAGCCGGGTTCCCCGGAAGCCAGCAACGCCGGCACCCGGCACAACCACGACGACGTGTGCGGCGGCGTGCCGGTCCGCTCGTGCAACCCGCGCAGCCGCGCCGGCTCGGCGCGCAACATCGCGAGCTGCTCGGCACCGACCGCATCGGCCCACGTCGACAACCAGGTCGTCGCAGAGCCCCCGCGATCCACCCCCAGCACGCCGTGCATCGCCGACGACAGCACCACGGCCGACGGCCCGTGCGGGGCGAGTTCCGCCACCACCGCTTCGGCCGCGGCGACCAGGGCATCCGGGTCCTGCAGCGAACGCGCCCCGTGTTCGGCCGCACAGCGCCGACTCGCCGTAGCGAGCACTTCACCGCGCGCCGCGTCGACCAGCACCGCCTTCGCGTTGGTCGTGCCCAGGTCGAGCGCCAGCACCTTTCCGGTCACAGATCGAGACATCCGGCGCCCAGGCTAACCCCGCCATGCCGCCGGCAACATCGCACGGCCAGGGAAGCACCGGACGAGGGAATCCCCGAAGAATCCCGCAGCACTTCCTCAAGCCCGATCCCGATCCGAGCCGATGCAGGGGGTGCCGCGCGAGGCATCGCCCGGCGGGTGGCTCACACGCCCGCTTCCCCGCGCACGACCGAACACCCTGACTGTCCCTCGAGTCGGCCCGCGGCTCACCCCCGCAGGCCGTCGCGATCCGTTCCAAGATCCCAGCCAGCCCCCCTGTTCCGCGAGGAGCAGGGGGGCTGGTTCTTTATTGGGCTCAACCAGGACCAACTCTCGACAGCAGGAACTTCGGATCCAGTTCCCCACTCGCTGGATCGGGAGTTTCCCGGAAGGCGCGCGACTCCGGATCCGACCGCGCTGCGTCACTCGCGCGCGCCCTGGCGGAACGACTGCACGCTCCAGCCGAGGAACGGGGCCGACCGCTCCATGTGGATCTCGACGAAGCGCTCGCCCGGTGCGAAGAACCGCCCTTCGACACTGTAGCTGAGCAGGTTGCTGCCGTAGCGCACCCGCTCGACGCTCAGGCCGGCGGGGTCGACCCCGAACTGCGCGACGCCCTGCTTCATCACCTCGACCGGGTCGGGCCGCGACACGACGTTGGCCACCTGCCAACCGGCGAACAGGACCAGCAGCAGCAGCGCCGCGCGGACTCCAGGGCGACGGGAAGAACGGGATGCGGTCGGGTCGGACATACTTCCTCCAGGGATCTGGCGCCCGGCCCCCAGCGGCCGGCGCGCCGCACGTGGCCGACTCGTTCGCCCTCCTGTCACCCCCCACTCCCCCGCACCCAACCGCCAAGGCGAGCAGGCATCGTTCACCTGTCCGCGCCGAACCGCGCGACCTCGTACCACGCGCGACCGAGCAGTTCGTGCAGCGCGTACCACGACGCCGCGACCGACTTGTACTCCGGCACGAACGCCTCCAGCGACCACTCGAAGCGCGGCGGGTAGGCGGTCGGTGCCGGCAGCACCTGCATGCCCTGATCCTCGAACGACGCGACCGAGCGAGCCATGTGCAGCGCGTCGGTCACCAGCACCGCGGTGTCGATGCCCTGCTCCCGGAGTAGCTCGGCGCTGAACACCGCATTGCCGAAGGTGTCGAGTGACCGTTCCTCCAGCCACCGGGGCGCGAGACCCAGGTCGGTCGTCGCGGCATCGGCCATCAGCGCGGCGAGCGACGGCGTGCCTTCGGAGGGGACTCCGCCAGAGACCAACAGCGGCAGACCACTCGCCTTCGCGACACGCACCCCATAGCGCAGCCGCCGCATCGTCACCTCGTCGACCGCGGGCCCGCCATACTCCGGCGCGTGCTCGCGGAAGCCCGCCGACAACACCACCACCGCGGCACGCTCGGGCCACGTCCGTTGCATCTCGAGCGGCTCGTAACGCGGCACGAGCGCCATCAGCAGCGCCGCCACCGCGGGCGTCGAGGTCAGCCACAGCAACGCGCAGCCGCTCCACGCCAGCAACCTGCCGAGCCGCGGCCGCCGCTTCAGGAGCAACAGCCCGACCAGCAGCGGCAGGAGACCGCAGAGCGGCGGGAGGATCAGACTCTTCAGCAACCACATCGCGTCGAGGAACGCACCAGGCACGATAGTCTCGCGGACGACGCCGACGTTCCCATGCCCGAACTCCACGAACTCCTGTCCCACCTGCCCGACACCGGCCGGCTCGAATGGATCGGCCTGCGGCCGGCGCGGCTGGCATCGATCGAGGTCGTCGAGGCGGTCGATGCCGTCACCGACCAGGGCCTTGCCGGCGACCGTGCGCAGGGCGGCAAGCGGCAGGTCACGCTGATCCAGGCCGAGCACCTGCCGGTCGTCGCGTCGCTCTGTGGCCGCGAGCGGGTCGATCCGAGCCTGCTGCGCCGCAACCTGCTGGTCCGCGGGATCAACCTGCTGGCGTTGAAGGACCGGCGCTTCCGCATCGGCGACGCACTGCTGGAAGGCACCGGGCCCTGCCCCCCGTGCTCGCGGATGGAGGAGAACCTCGGCGCCTTCGGCTACCAGGCGATGCGCGGCCACGGCGGGATCACCGCCCGCGTCGTCTCCGGCGGCCGGATCTCGCGCGGCGACGCGGTGGTCGTCGAACCCGCGGAACCCGCACCCGAACAGCTCCCATGATGCGCCCCTTCCTGTTCCCGGCCGGCCTCCTCGCGGTCCTCTCCACCTCCGTCTCGCCGCGCTGCCAGGATGCGAACGAACTGCTGACCGCCGAGCGCTTCGGTGACTTCGCCTTCCGCAGCCTCGGCCCCTGCCTGACCACCGGCCGCATCGCCGACCTCGAGATCGATCCCAACGACCCGGACGTCTGGTATCTCGCCAGCGGCTCAGGCGGTCTGTTCAAGACCACCGACCGCGGCAACCACTGGCGGCCGATCTTCGACGACTACCCGTCCTACTCGCTCGGCTGCGTGGTCGTCGATCCGCGCGACTCCAACACGGTCTGGCTCGGCACCGGCGAGAACACCCACAACCGCAGCGCGTCGTGGGGCCAGGGCGTCTTCAAGTCGACCGACGCCGGCGCCACCTGGCGGCAGGTCGGTCTCGCCGACTCGCAGAAGATCCAGCGCATCCTGATCGATCCACGCGACACGCAGACCGTCTATGTCGCGGCCGCCGGCCCGCTCTGGAACTCCGGCGGCGACCGCGGTCTCTACAAGACCACCGACGGCGGCGCCCATTGGCTGCGCGTCCTGCACGTCAGCGACGACACCGGCATCACCGAGGCCTGCTTCAAACCCGGTGATCCCGACACGCTGTATGCCGCCGCCTACCAGCGCCGTCGCCACAATGCGATGACGATCGGCGGTGGCCCCGAGGCCGGCATCCTGCGCAGCACCGACGCGGGCGCGACCTGGCAGAGGATCGAGAACGGCCTGCCCGCCGGCGAGAAGGGCCGCATCGCCCTGGCGGTCGATCCCCGCCATCCCGAGCGCATCCACGCGATGGTGGTGATGCGCGGCAAGGAAGGCGGCACCTTCCTGTCGGAGGACGGCGGCGATTCCTGGAGGAAGCTCTCCGACGAGTATGGCGGCGACCCGCAGTACTACGGCGAACTCTCGGTCGCGCCCGACGGGACCCTATGGAACGTCTCGGTGTTCCTGATGCGCAGCCGGGACCTGGGCGCGCATTGGGAGGCGATGCGCTATCCCATCCACGTCGACCACCACGAGATCGTCTTCGACCCGGCGAACCCCGGCCACTTCTGGGCCGGCAACGACGGTGGCCTGTACGAGACCTTCGACGACGGCGCGAGCTGGCGGCACTTCACCAACCTGCCGCTGTCGCAGTTCTATCGGGTCAGCGCCGACACCTCGCGGCCGTTCTATCGGGTGGCTGGCGGCGCGCAGGACAATGGCACGATCGCCGGCCCGTCGCGGAGCCTGAACCGCGTGGGCGTGCGCACCAGCGAGTGGTTTCGGATCGGCGGCGGCGACGGCTTCCAGTCCTGCTTCGACCCGCACCGCCCCGAGCTGGTCTACGGCCAATCGCAGAACGGCGCGCTCTACCGCCTCGACCTCGAGAGCGGCGAACGCACCGGCATCCGTCCTGGCGACGACGCCGAGCGCTGGCACTGGGACAGTCCCTTGCTCGTCAGCCGCCACGCGCCCGGCCGCCTCTACTACGCCGGCAACCGCCTGTTCCGCAGCGACGACCGCGGCGCGCACTGGACCGCGGTGAGCGACGACCTGACCCGCAACCTCGACCGCACACAGATGCCGATCATGGGCAAGGTCTGGGACGCGGACGCGATCGGCCTGCACCTCTATACGACCACGATGAGCGTGCTCACCGCGCTCGACGAATCGCCGCTGAAAGCCGGCCTGCTCTACACCGGCAGCGACGACGGCCTGATCCACGTCAGCGACGACGGCGGAGCCCCTTGGCGCCGCGCAGCCCCCTTGCCCGGCCCGCCGGAGCACAGCTACGTGACCGACCTGTTCGCGTCGCGCTCCGACTCCGACGTGGTGTTCGCCACCGTCAACGACTGGCAGAACGGCGACTTCCGGCCGTGGGTCCTGCGCAGCGACGACCGCGGCGCGAGCTGGACCGACATCACCGGCGACCTGCCGCAGCGCTCGGGCACCTGGTCGATCGTCCAGGACCGCGAGGCTCCGGACCTGCTGTTCGTCGGCACCGAGTTCGGCGTGTTCGCCACCGTCGACGGCGGCGCCCATTGGTTCGAGCTGCGGGGCGGCATCCCGCGCATCCAGGCCCGTGACCTGCTCGTGCAGTCCCAGTGGGACGACCTGCTGGTCGGCACCTTCGGCCGCGGCGCGTTCGTCCTCGACGACCTCTCGGCGCTGCGCGACGTCGACGCCGAGTCCCTGGCCGCCGACGCGGCGCTGTTCCGCGTCCGCCCCGCGCCCCTGTTCGACGAACTCGGCATGGTCGAGGAGGTCTGGGGCGACGTGGCCGCACCCAATCCGCCCTACGGCGCCACGCTGACCTCGCATCTCCGCGAGCCGCTGGCCGAAGGGGCACGCCCGGCCCTGCAGATCACCGACGAGGCGGGCGAGCAGGTGCGCCGGCTCCCGCTGCCCAACGAGGCCGGCATCCACCGGACCACCTGGGACCTGCGCCGTGAAGGCGAAGGACGCCGCCGCCGCGGTGGCGGGCCCCGGGTCGAGCCGGGCAGCTACTCGGCGACCCTCGGCCGCCTCCGCGGCGACGAGTTCGAGCCGATGACCGGTTCGGTACCTGTCGCAGTCGTGCCGCTCGAGCGCTGATCGACCAACGCCGTGCACGTAGCATCTGCCGACGTGCGCACCCTCCGCCCCGCTCTCTCGCTCCTGACCCTCGTCCTGCCGTCGCTCCCCTGCGCCGCGCAGGACGCAGCCACCAGCCGCCTCACCCTCGACCGCCTGTTCAACGGCGAGTTCGACGCCGCGGGCTACGGCCCCTCCTGGTGGCTGGAGGACAGCGGCCTCGCCACCCTCGAGCCGGCCGCCGACGGCCGCGGCCGCGACCTGGTCCGCTTCGATCCGGCGACGGGTGAGCGGACCATCCTGGTCACCGCGCAGCAGCTCGTCCCCGAGGGCCAGGATCAGCCCCTGCCGATCGCCGGCTACAGCTTCTCGGCCGACGGCAGCAAGGTGCTGATCTTCACCAACACCCGGCGGGTCTGGCGCTACCACACGCGCGGCGACTACTGGGTCCTCGACCGGCAGAGCGGCGCGCTCACGCAGCTCGGCGGCGACTTCGAGCCCACCTGGTTGCAGTTCGCCAAGTTCGATCCCGCCGGCGCACGCGTCGCCTACCTCTACCGCAACGACCTCTACGTCGAGGACCTCGCCGACCACGCGATCACCCGCCTCACCGACGACGGCTCCGAGACGCTGAGCAACGGCACCTTCGACTGGGTCTACGAGGAGGAGTGGTCGCTGCGCGACGGCTTCCGCTGGAGTCCCGATGGCCAGCGCATCGCCTTCTGGCAGATCGACGCCGCCGCGGTCGGGACGTTCACGCTGATCGACAACCTCGCCGGCCTCTACTCCGAGACGATCCCGATCCGCTACCCGAAGGTCGGCACCACCAACCCGAGCTGCCGGATCGGCGTGGTTCCCGCGCAGGGTGGCGAGGTCCGCTGGATGCAGCTCCCAGGCGATCCGAGCGACGACTACGTGGCGCGGATGGAGTGGGCCGCGAGTGCCGACGAGTTGGTCCTGCAGCGCTTCAACCGCCTGCAGAACACCAACGACGTGACCCTGGCCGCCGCCGACACCGGCGCGACCCGCGTGGTCTTCACGGACCGCGGCGAGGCCTGGGTCGAGGAGTGCGACGACCTGCGCTGGTTCGACGACGGCGCGCGCTTCACCTTCCTCAGCGAGCGCGACGGCTGGCGCCACCTCTACGTGGTCTCGCGCGACGGCACCGACGTCCGACTGGTCACCGAGGGCGACTACGACATCGTCTCGATCGCGCACCTCGACGACTCGATGGACGGCTGGGTGACCTTCATCGCCTCGCCCGACGACCCGACCCAGCGCTTCCTTTACCGCGCGCGCCTCGACGGCAGCGGCGCACCCGAACGCCTGACCCCGCACGACCGCGGCAGCCACGCCTACCAGATCGCGCCCAACGGTCGCTATGCCGTGCACACCTTCTCGTCGTTCGGCGTGCCGCCGACGGTCGAACTGGTCGAGCTGCCGAGCCATCGTGTGCTGCGCACCCTGGCCGACAACGCGGCGTTGAACGACCGCCTCGCCACCCTCGACCGCGGCCGCGAGGAGTTCTTCCGGGTCGAGGCCAGCGAGGGCGTGGAGATGGACGGCTGGGTGATCCACCCGCCCGACTTCGATCCGTCGCGCCGCTACCCGCTCTTGGTCCACGTCTACGGCGAACCCGCCGCGCAGACCGTGCTCGACCGCTGGGGCGGCTTCAACTACCTCTGGCACACGATGCTCGCCCAGCAGGGCTACGTGGTGCTGAGCATGGACAACCGCGGCACCCCCGCACCGCGCGGCGCCGCCTGGCGCAAGTCGGTCTACGGCAAGATCGGCATCTTCGCACCGGTCGACCAGGCCGATGGCCTACGCGCGCTGCAACGCCAATGGCCCTGGATCGACAAGACCCGCGTCGGCGTCTGGGGCTGGAGCGGCGGCGGTTCGATGAGCCTCAACGCGATCTTCCGCTACCCCGACCTCTACCAGACCGCGATGGCGATCGCCTTCGTCGCCAACCAGCGCTTCTACGACACGATCTACCAGGAGCGCTACATGGGCCTGCCCTCCACCAATCCCGAGGGCTTCCGCGACGGCTCGCCGATCACCCACGCCGCCGGGCTGCAGGGCGACCTCCTGGTCGTCTACGGCACCGGCGACGACAACTGCCACTACCAGAACTGCGAGGCCCTGGTGAACGAGCTGATCCGCCTCGACAAGCAGTTCGACATGCAGATCTATCCGAACCGCACCCATTCGATCAGCGAGGGCGAGGGCACGCGGCGGCATCTGTACTCCACGCTGACGCGCTACCTCGCCGAGCACGTGGCGCCGGGCGCGCGATGATCCCCGCCGCGGGTCGACCGGCGCGCGCCGGGCCCGCTAAGCTCAGTAGCCCGATGCGGTCCGCTCCCGACTCGCTCCTCCGCCACGCACGGCACCGCGCTCCGCTCGCCGCGTGGGCGCTCGCGTCGCTCCTCGCGGCGACCGGCCCCGCGCAGGATCGACCCGCTCCCGGGTCCTGGCGCCCGCTCGACGCGACCCTCGCCCACGCCGACCTCGAGGAGCTGCTCGAGTCGGCGCGCGCTGCCGCCGGACTGTCCCGCGCCGAGCCCGCCGACGCCCGGACGCTGGCACGCCGCGCCGCGCTGGTCTTGACCGGCCTGCCGCCCGCTGCCGCACGCGATGGCCACGCCGACTTCGCCCGCATGGTCGACGACCTGCTCGCCTCGCGCGCCCATGCCGAACGCCAGACCCAACACTGGCTCGACCTGGTCCGCTACGCCGACACCCACGGCTTCGAGACCAACACGCCGCGGCCCAACGCCTGGCGCTACCGCGACTGGCTGGTCGACGCGTTCCACCGCGACCTGCCCTACGACCGCTTCGTCACGGCCCAGCTCGCCGGCGACCGGATCGGCGAGGACGCAGCGACCGGCTTTCTGGTCGCCGGGCCGTGGGACGAGGTGAAGAGCCCCGACCCGCGGCTGACCGCCGAGCAGCGCAGCAACGAGCTGGCCGACATGGTCGGGGTCACCGGCGAGACCTTCCTCGGGCTGACGCTCGGCTGCGCGCGCTGCCACGACCACAAGTTCGACCCGATCACCCAGCGCGACTTCTTCGCGGTCGAGGCGGTGTTCGCCGGCGTGCAACACGGCGAGCGCGAGCTGCAGCCGACCGACGACGAAGGCCGGTCGACGCGGATCCGCGAACTCGAAGCCCAGCGCCGCGAGCTCCGCGCCGAGCGGGCCCGCCACGAGCCACTGGCCGCGCCGGATCACCCGCGAGCCGCCGAGACTCCGGCGCCGACGCGCTCCGCGGTGCGCGCCGGCGGCAACGTCGACCGGATCGCGGCCTGCACCGCGACCGCGGTCCGCTTCACGGTCGAGGAGACCCTCGGCGGCATCGAGCCCTGCATCGACGAGCTGGAGGTCTTCGAGGTCGGGACCGGCCGCAACGTCGCGCTCCAGAGCCACGGCGCGGTCGCCACCGCCTCGAGCGAGTATCCCGGCAACCCGATCCACAAGATCCACCACGCCAACGACGGCCTGTTCGGCAACGCGCACAGTTGGATCCCCGCCGAGCGGAACCAGGCCTGGCTGCAGATCGACTTCGCGGAGGAAGCGACGATCGACCGGATCGAGTGGGCGCGCGACGTCGAGGGTCGCTACGCGGATCGACTGGCGACGCGTTACCGCATCGAGGCGCGCACCCCGGAGGGCGAGTGGCACGTGGTCGCCTCGTCGAGCGACCGGCTGCCATACGGAACCGCGGTGTCGGCCGACGAACCGTCGAACGAAGCCGCGGCACTCTCCGCGGCACTCGCCGAGCTGGATGCCGAACTCGCCGCGCTCCGCACCCTGCCCCGCGCCTACGCCGGCCGCTTCGTCACGCCGCCCGCCACGCACCGCCTGCACCGCGGCGATGCGACCCAGCCGCGCGAGGTCGTCGCCCCGGGCGCAGTCACCGCCCTCGCACCGCTCGAGCTCGCCGGTGACGCACCCGGCCCCGAGCGCCGTCTCGCACTGGCACACTGGCTGACCCACGAAGCGCAGGCGCTCCTGGCCCGCGTGGTCGTCAACCGGATCTGGCAGCAGCACTTCGGCAGCGGCCTCGTCATCACGCCGAACGACTTCGGCCGCGCGGGTGCTGCGCCGTCGCATCCCGCCGTCCTCGACGCGCTCGCCGCCGGCCTGATCGCCGAGGGCTGGTCGCTGCGCGCGGTCCACCGCCGCATCCTCGCCACCGCGACCTGGCAGCAGGCCAGCGACCCGTCTCCCGAGGCGCTGCGACTCGACGCCCAGAACCGCCTGCTGTCGTGGTTCCCGAGCCGTCGCCTCGACGCCGAGTCGATCCGCGACGCGATGCTCACCGCGACCGGCGAGCTGGTCCTCGACGGCGCGGGCGGCCCCGGCTTCGACGTGTTCGAGCCGAACAGCAACTACGTCCGCGTCTACACGCCGCGCACCACCTTCGGCCCCGAGCAGCTCCGCCGCGCGGTCTACACCCGCCGGATCCGCATGGAGCGCGATCCGACCTTCGGGGTCTTCGACTGCCCCGACGCCGCGCGGCCGGTCCCGCAGCGCGGCCGCTCGACCACCGCACTGCAGGCCTTCAGCCTGTTGAACAGCCCGTTCGTGATCGGGCGCAGCTCAGCGCTGGCGACGCGCCTGATGCGCGAGGCACCCGAGGACCGTGGCGACCGGATCCGCCGCGCCTTCGAGCTGGTCCTGCAGCGCCGGCCCGACGAGACCGAGCAACGCGCCGCGAGTGAGCTGGTCGAGCACCACGGCCTGCCCGCGCTGTGCCGCGCGCTGTTCAACACCTCGGAGTTCCTGTTCCTGCCATGAGCCGCGCGCGCGAACTCTTCCTCGACCGCCGCCGCTTCCTCGGCGACACCTGCACCGGTCTCGGCGCGATCGCCAGCGCCAGCCTGCTACGCGATGCCGGCCTGCTGGCGCGCCCCGACGACTCCTCACCCCGCGGCCCCCACCACACCCCCCGCGCCTCCCGCGTGCTGGCGGTGTTCTGCTCCGGTGCCCTCTCCCACCTCGACACCTTCGACCACAAGCCGGCGCTGATCCGCCACCACGGCAGCGCGCTGCCCGGCGCCGACGAGCTGGTGACCTTCCAGGGCAAGCAGGGCGCGCTCACCCGGAGCCCGTGGACGTTCCGCCCGCGCGGCCAGACCGGCAAGCAGGTCTCCGATCTGCTGCCGCACCTCGCCGACCTCGCCGACGAGCTGTGCTTCGTGCACTCGATGACCACGAAGACCAACACCCACGGTCCCGGCGAGAACGTGATGTCGACCGGCTTCGTCCTGGACGGCTTCCCCTCGGCGGGCTCCTGGGTCGGCTACGGGCTGGGCAGCAGCAACCGCGACCTGCCGACCTTCGTCGCGATCCCCGACCCGCGCGGCGTGCCGCAGGCCAGCGTCAACAACTGGAGCAACGGCTTCCTGCCGGCGGTCCACCAGGGCACGCCCTTGAATGCCAGCCGCGGCATCGCGCACCTCGAGCGGCCGGCGTCGATCCCCGAGCCGACCGACCGCGCGACGCGGGCCTTCGCCGCCTGGCTGAACCGCCGCCACCTCGAGCGGCACCCCGGCGACTCCGAGCTCGAGGCGCGCCTCGCCAGCTACGAACTCGCCGCGCGCATGCAGCTCAGCGTGCCCGACGTCCTCGACCTGGCCGGCGAGTCCGATGCGACGCTGCGGCTCTACGGCGCCGACTCCCCGAACGCGACCAAGGCCCGCTACGCCCGCAACTGCATCCTGGCGCGGCGCCTGCTCGAGCGCGACGTCCGCTTCGTCCAGCTCTTCAACGGCGCCTACGCGATGGGCGAGGGCGTCGGCAACTGGGACGGCCACAAACAGATCGCCGAGCAGTACCCCGGCCACGCCGAGATCCTCGACCAGCCGACCGCCGCGCTGCTCATCGACCTGAAGCGCCGGGGCCTGCTGGCCGACACGCTGGTGGTCTTCACCACCGAGTTCGGCCGCATGCCGACCTTCCAGGCCGGTGCCTCGGGCCGCGACCACAACCCCGACGCCTTCACCGTGTGGCTGGCGGGTGCGGGCGTGAAGGCCGGGCACAGCCACGGCGCGACCGACGAGTTCGGGCACAAGGCGGTCGAAGACGTCTGCACGGTGCACGACCTGCACGCCACCATCCTCCACCTGCTGGGGCTGGACCACGAGCGACTCACCGTCTACCAGAACGGGTTGGAGCGGCGGCTCACCGATGTCGCGGGGCAGGTGATCGAAGGGATCCTGGCCTGACCACGGGCCGACCGCCGCTCGCGCCGTGATGAAGGTCCTCTCCCTCGCCGACCAGCCCCTGCACCAGCTCGACTACGCGGTCTCCACCCCGCGCGGTCCCGACCTGCGCACGCTGCCGTTCCTGGTCGTCACGGTCGACGCCCTGCCCGCGGGCCTCGAAGCCCTGGTGCTCACCTCCGACCTCCAGGGCCGCGCCGACTTCTCGCGGCCCGACGAACTCGCCGGCCTCGCGGTCGCCGAGGAACTCGAACTCCTCGCCGACGACGGCACGCTGCCACCCCCCGAGCGCATCGGGATCCTGCTCGGCGGCGACCTCTTCGCGCACCCACCGGGCAGCAAGCTCGGCGGCTTCGGCGACGTCCGCGAGGTCTGGCGCGCCTTCGCCGACCGCTTCGCCTGGGTCGTCGGCGTGGCCGGCAACCACGACGACTTCGGCGGCAAGCGCGAGGCGCGCCGCTTCGTCCAAGGCAGCAACTGGACGGTCCTCGACCTGGAAGGCAGCGAGCTGGTGGCCGAGTACGACGGCCTGCGGATCGCCGGCGTCGGCGGGATCCTCGGCCGGCCCGAGAAGCCGCACCGTCGCAGCGAGGAGGACTTCGAAGCGGCGGTCGATCGCGCACTCGCGACACGACCCGACCTGCTGATCACCCACCAGCATCCCGCCGGCCTCGACGCGCGCCAGTCCGGCTCCGAGGGTCTGGCCCGCGCCCTGCAGCGCTTCGCCGGCGTATCGGCGTTCGGTCACAAGCACGTGCCCGAGGCTCTGCACCGCCTGCATCCGGAGGGTGCGAGCCTGGCGATGGATGGCCGGCTGTTCGTTCTGACGCGCCCCGCCGACTGATCGCGGTTCATCAATCTGCGGGACGACGCATGAGACCACTCCGACGCCGGACCTCGCTTCCGCGCCGGAGTGCGAAGATCGGGTCGATGTGAGAGAAGCCCCTCGCGCCACTTGAGGAATCCCATCGGGAACGACAAAACGAACGGGCCTGCCCAGCCCCCACCCCCCTCTCGCACCCCGCAAGGCATGCAGACCCGCTTCCTCCTCGCACTGGCGCTCGCCGCCACCCCCCTCACGGCGCAGATCGGCGCCTACAACGGCCCCGGCAAGCCGTTCCCCTATCCCAACGGCACGGTCACGGAGACCGGCCGCACCGACCTCGTGCCATTCGGCATCGACGCCGCTGGCCAGGCTGCCGAAGGCCGCTACCAGATGCTGATCCCGGCATCGCACATGCCGACCGCGCCGTCGGAGATCGTCGCGCTCCACCTGCTGAGTCACGGTTACAGCGGCCAGATCACCTACTCGAACCTGCGCATCAGCTTCGCGCACACGAGCCTTACGGCGCTCACGCCCGACTTCGTCGCCAATCTCGGCCCCAACCCCGTCCAGCCGGTGAACCAGCCGACCTTCACCACCACGGTGACCGACGGCCAGTGGCACTTCGTCCAGATCGCGCTCCGCGGCCCGGGCTCCGGCTTCAACTACAACGGCCGCGACAACGTGGTCCTTGACATCCAGGCCGAGATCGACCGCAATGCGGGCCCCAACCCAGGACTCCCGGCCTCGGGCCTGCAGTTCCAGACCTCGTCGAGCCCGACCCGCCTCGACCTGCCCTTCGCGATCGGCGCCTACGGTCCGCTCGGCTCGGGCGTCTCCAATGCCACGATGGCGCAGAACGTCGCGCTCGACTTCATGAAGATCGGCTTCCGGGTCGACATGACGAACTCGAGCCCGCACCAGACGCTGCAGGTGGTCGGCGACGTCGGCGGCGCGAACGGCAACGTCTTCGCGCTGAACGGCGGCGTCGACATCGAGGTGATCTGCAACCCGCCGGGCAAGCAGTTCGTGGTGATGCTCGACCTCTTCGGTCTGAGCCCCTTCACCACCTACCCCGGCCTGGTGCTCGGCGGCACCTGGCTGAACCCGGGCGCTTGGTTCGTGGTCGGTGCGGGCATCGACCGCGGCCCTCCTGGGCGTGAGGACGGCATGGGCGGCACCTCGGACATGATCTCGTTGGTCATCCCGAACGACCCGGCGCTGAACGGACTGTTGATGGGAACCCAGGCGATGACCTGGAGCGACCCGAACAACCCCGGCACCGACCTTGCCCTGACCAACGTCGGGACCTTCGTCATCAACCCGTGATGCGGCGACGGCCGGGCCAGCGAGCGACTACGCTCGGAGCGTGATCCGACCGCTCGCCCGGCTTTCCGTTGCGCTGGCCTTCACGGCCGCCGCACTCCCCTCCCAGGTCGACCGCGCCGCCGCCTGGCGCCGGCACCGGGAGATGGTCGAGTCCTCGCCGTTCCGCGAAGTGCACTGGCACCCGGTCGGCCCCCGCCTGCAGGGCGGGCGCATCGAGGCGATCGCGGTCCACCCGGAGCAGCCGTACACACTCTACGTCGGCCCGGGCTCCGGCAACCTCTGGAAGTCGACCAACGACGGGCTGTCGTGGACGCCGATCTTCGAGGACCAGCCGACGTTCTCGATCGGGTCGATCGCGATCGCGCCCTCGGACCCCGACGTGGTGTGGGTCGGCACCGGCGAGACCCAGCCGCGGCACAGCGGCTATTCGTACGCGGGTATGGGCGTGTTCGTGTCGCGCGACGGCGGCGCGAGCTGGGAGCACAAAGGGCTTTCGGAGACGCACCACATCGGCAAGGTCGTGGTCCACCCCGCCGATCCCGACACAGTCTACGTGGCGGCGATCGGGCACTTCTGGAGCGAGAACGCCGAGCGCGGGGTGTTCCGGACCCGCGACGGCGGTGCGCACTGGGACCACGTGCTCGCGCTCGGCACCGACACCGGCGCGGTCGACGTGGTCCTGGACCCCGGCGATCCCGACCGCGTCTACGCCGCCGCCTGGCAGGTGCCGCACGGACCGGACAGCGGACTGCACCGCTCGACCGACGGCGGCGACACCTGGGAGCGGCTGAGCAGCGGCCTGCCCGAGGGCGCCACCGGCCGCGCGGGTCTGGCCGTAGCGCACGACCGGCCCGGCACCGTCTACGCGTTCGTCGACGACTGGTCGCCCTGGACTCCGCCCGAGGACGACCCGGAAGCCGCGCGGTCGGGCCGCGAGATCGTCGGCGCCGCGCTCTACCGCTCCGACGACCATGGTTCCACCTGGCGGAAGGTCAACCAGGACGACCTGTACGCGACCTTCACGATCTACGGCTGGAAGTTCTGCGACGTCCGCGTGAACCCGCAGGACGCCGACGAGGTGTTCGTCCTCGGCAACCGCGCCTACCACTCGACCGACGGCGGCAAGACCTTCGCGCGCATCGGCGAAGACATCCTGCGCCTGCACGACTCGAAGGCCGAGATCATGCACCTCGACCACCACGATCTCTGGATCGACCCGGCGCGTCCCGACCGCCTGCTGCTCGGCAACGACGGTGGCCTGTTCACCTCGCACGACCGCGGCGCCACCTGGCTGCACCTGAACACCCTGCCGATCGGCGAGTTCTACTTCGTCCACGTCGAGCCGGACCCCGACGACTCGCAGGCCTACACGATCTTCGGCGGCACCCAGGACAACGCGGCGCTCTACGGCCCGCCCACCGCGATCGAGCCGTTCCGCAACGACGCCTGGCAGCACGTGTTCCTGGATCCGTGGACCGGCGGCGACGCGTTCGTGACGCTGCCCGATCCCACCCGACCCGGGCTCGTCTACTACGAGCACCAGCACGGCGCGATGCGGGTCATGGACCTGCACGGCGAGTCGGTGCAGTCGTGGGGGCCGTCGGCGAAGGGCATCCGGCCGCGGCCGCCGGAGGGCGAGGCCGAGTGGCGCTTCGGCTGGTACACGCCGTTCCTGATCTCGCACCACGACCCGAAGACGCTGCTCGCCGGCGGCAACAAGGTGGTGCGCTCACCCGACCTCGGCGAGACCTGGCAGGCCATCAGCCCCGACCTCGCCGACGAAGGCGGCGGCGAGCGCGCGGTCGTGCCCTTCGGGACCATCACGATGCTGGCCGAGTCGCCGCTCGACGCGGACGTGCTCTACGCGGGCACCGAAGGTGGGAGCGTGCACGCCACGACCGACGGTGGTGCGAGCTGGCGCGAGGTCGGCCGGAGCCACGGGCTGCCGCGGAAGTGGATCAGCCGGGTGGTCGCGTCGTCGCACGAGCAAGGTCGGTTGTACGTGGCCCAGCATGGGCTCAGGGAAGACGACTTCGCCGCCTACCTGTGGACTTCCGACAACGGCGGCGCGAGCTGGCGATCGTTGGCAGGCGGACTGCCGGCTGCCTCGATCCACGTGGTGCGCGAGGACCCGACCGACCCCGACATCCTCTACGTCGGCACCGACCTCGGCGTCTATCTCTCGCCCGACCGCGGTGAGCGCTGGCAGGCACTGTGTGCCGGCCTGCCGACTACGCCGGTGCACGACCTCGCGGTGCACGCCGGCTCGGGAGACGTGGTGGCGGCGACGCACGGGCGAAGCGTCTTCGTGCTGGAGGGGCTGCGGGAGCGTCGCGAGTAGTGACCCGGGTGAGTCACTCCAGCTCGCGCGGCACGTCACGAGCACCGTGCAAGACCCGCAGAACCTCGATCCCGTCGTCGCGCTTCAGGTAGTAGACCTGCCAGACTCCGAAGGGCTGCGCGACGGTCCAATGACGGCAACCGAGCAGTCGCGAGCTGACCCAGGTCACTCGCGCTCCGATGCGCGGTTGCTCGAGCAACAGCTCCAGCGTCGCCTCGACAGCGGCATAGAACCGCAGCGCCAGGTCGAGCCCCTCCTCGGCCGCATACCAGTCGGCCGCCGCGTCGATGTCCTGCTGCGCCCGTGGACGAAGTCGTGCCGCGCTCACGCGTTCCCGTTCCGCCCGCGCCGAGCCTGCAGCTCCCGTCGCTTGCTCTCCCAGAACTCGGCGCTCACCTCGACCGGTTCACCGCTCTCCAGACCATCGAGCAGCAGCTGCTCCAGGCGTTCCTGCGTCGCCTTCCGCTGATCCTCGCGGATGAGTTCCCGGATGTACTCGCTCGTCGAGCTGAAGCGGCCAGTGGCCCGCTCCGCCACGAACGCGCGCAGTCCCTCGGGCAAGGAAACGTTCATCGTGGTCACGTCTTCGGGGCGTGCAGCCATCCTCGCACGCTAGCCCGAATTGACAAGCCTTGTCAAGATCCGGCGCGGCGCTGGACGGCATGGCGCACGTGGCCGCGCCTGGCCTCCACCGAACGAGCGCCCGAACGGTCGCCGCGGCGCGAGTTGGCAGGCGCCGTGTGCCGGCCTACCGACCACGCCGGTGCACGACCTCGTGGTGCACGCTGGCTCGGGAGACGTGGTGGCGGCGATGCACGAGCGGAGCGTCTTCGTGCTGGAGGGGCTGCGGTAAGCGGTCGGGAAGTCGCGCCGGGTGCCGCACGCCCCATGGGCAACGGGAGCGCGACCCGGATCGACAAACGCGCCAGCTCGGCTAGCGTGGCGAGATCATCTACTCGATCAGGGAGACCACGATGGTCTGGAGGCTGGCAGACGCGAAGAACCGGTTCGACGAGGCGGTGCGCCGCGCGCTCTCCGAAGGACCACAACGTATCCAACGCCGGGAGGACGCCGTCTACGTGCTTTCGGAGCGCGAGTACGAGCGCCTGTCAGGCAGGAAGCCGGACTTCATCGAGTTCCTCCTCGACGCTCCGGACATGAGCGGGTTGGACCTCGAACGCGACCGCACTCCGCTGCGTGAACTCGACCTGTGAGGGCGCTGCTCGACACGTGTGTGATCTCGGAGATCGCCCGAACGGGCGGCACCGAACGAGTGCGCCAGCGGGTTGCCGCCCTTTGCGCCGAGGACACGTTCTTCGCGTCCCGGATCCTCGGCATCGACATCGAGACCGCGAGGATCTGGGGCGAATTCACGGCTCGCGCGTCCTCGAGGGGACAGATCGTTCCACCGACCGACGGCCTTATCGCCGCGAGCGCGCTCCGCCACGGTCTCCATGTGATGACCAGGAACGTCAGCGACTTCGCCCCGACTGGCGCCCTGCTGCTGAACCCCTGGCACGACGCCTGATCTCCCGTCCGGACGGGGCTAGCCCTCGAACAAGCGCTCTCCTGACGCCAGAGAACCTGAAATCACTCGAAACACCCTCCAGCGGCCTTCGTACGTCGGTTTGGACACATCGACCACGACGCCTGGGAGGGCATTTCGAGTGAAGATCAA
>JAUILN010000024.1 GCA_030432695.1 bacterium
TTTCTCGCGCGACTTGCATGCCTCATCCACGCCGCCAACGTTCGTTCTGAGCCAGGATCAAACCCTTCACTTGTTGTTCTGTGAATGTTCGTCCGGCATCCGAATCATGGTCGCTCGCAGCACCTGCAACCTCGACTCGCCCCCCTCTCGGAAGGTTCCGTCGAGACCACCTGCGCTACGGGCTCACGTCTTCGGATCCGTGTCCAACGCACGAATCCGAGGCTGTCCGGAATGTCAAAGATCTGCACCCACGCCTCGCTGTGCGCCCTTCGAAGGGCCGGTGTCAGGGAGGTTTCGGACCGAAGGAGGCCTTGGAGGGCGCTCGTTGGGTGCCGTCTCGAGTGCGTTTCCGCGTGTCAGGCGGGCGGGACACCTTAGCGAGATGCGAAGGCCTTGCAAGCATCGCATCCAGAAATCTGCGTGCTGGTCTCTCGGCGATCGCGGCCTTCGAACTGAACCCCGTGTTTGCCACGGGCTTGCGGGCGTCGACCCAGCAGTGGCTGCCGCCGATCCCGCGTTCCCGCCGTAGGATCGGCGGCGCCATCCAGGCGAACTCGCTTCCCTGCCGATCCCGTGCAGATGAGACGGATCGGACGGTCGACGGCCAGGAGGCTGCGTTGAGCCCTTCCCGACTCGGAGGACATCGGGTCCTGGTCACCGGCGGTAGCGGCTTCCTCGGCCAGCACGTGCTTGATCGACTGCCCGCGGCCGGGCCAGACGCGGTCTTCGCCCCCAGCCGGGCGGAATGCGACCTGACGAGAGACGGCGACGTCGAAGCCGTGTTCGGCGACTTCCGCCCCACGGTGGTACTCCACCTGGCGGCCGAGTCCGGGAGTCTCGGCAGCCATCGAGCGCGCCCCGGGCGCCATTGCTGGTCGAACCTCGCGATGGGTCTCCACGTGCTGGAACACGCCCGCCGGGTGCACGCCGGATGCGTGATCCTAGCCGGCGCGGCCACCGCCTATCCCGATTCCGCACCCGTACCGCTGCAGGAGGACTCGCTGTTCGAGGGCCTCCCCGAGGAGACCGTCGCACCCTTCGCAGTCGCCAAGCGGTCCCAACTCACCCTGCTCGAGGCATTCCACCGCGAGTTCGGGATCCGCGGCTGCCAGCTACAGATCACCAGCCTCTACGGAACCGGCCGCCAGGGCGAGCACCATCGCACCGAGGTCATCCCCTCGCTGGTGCGCCGCTTCGTCCAGGCGATGGAGAACGGCACGGAGCGAGTCACCCTCTGGGGCACCGGCGAGGCTACGAGGGACTTCCTGCACGTCGAGGATGCGGCCCACGGCATCCTGCTCGCCGCCGAGCACTCAGGAGTGCCCGTCCCGATCAACCTGGGCACCGGCCTCGAGACTCCGATCCACGCCCTGGCCCGCCAGGTCGCGCGGATCGTCGGCTACGACGGCCTGCTGGACTGGGACCCGCGGCAGCCAGAAGGGCCGCGCCGCCGCTGCGTCGACCTCCGGCGCGCGCGCACGCTGCTGGGGTTCGAACCACGCCACCGTCTCTCCGAAGCCCTGCCCGCGGCCGTCGAGCAATGGCGCGAGATCCTGGCGCAGCCCGCGGGGATGACCGACTGACGACCGCGCCCGGTCCGCCGGCAATCAGTCGTGCAACCCGTGCATCGGCACGGGATGGCCCCCGGTCATCAGCGAGCGCTGCGCCGCCTGCAGGACCTTCAGCGTCGCCAGACCACTCCGCCCGTCGGTCAATGCCGGAACCCGGCTCCGGACCGCCTCCAGGAACGCCTGGCACTCCAGGAACAACGGCTCGTCCTCGCCGAAGTCGATCCGCCGTCCCTCGCCCTGGACCGGCACCGGGAACTCCCCGCTCCGATCGACGCGCTTCTCGTGGACCAGCAGCTCCTTGGTGATATCGCAGAACGACGCCATCCGCTGGTCGCCGACCACCACCAGCCGCTGCTCCTTGAACGGGTGCAGCCACGACACGAAGACGTGCGCCCGCACCCCGTCGTCGAACAGCAGGTTGCTGATCGAGACATCGGCGATGTTGGCGGTGATGTAGTTGCCGCCGCTCGCCGCGACCTGGATCGGCAGCGAGCCGACCAACCTCAGGATGATCGCCACGTCGTGCGGCGCGAAGCTCCACAGGATGTTCTCCTCGGTCCGCACCTTGCCGAGGTTCAGCCGGTTCGAGTAGACGTACTGCAGCCGTCCCAGCTCGCCGCTCTCGACCAGCCCGACCAGCGCGCGGATCGCCGGGTGGTACTCCAGCACGTGGCCGACCATCAGCATCCGAGCGTGCTCGTCGGCCAGGCGCACCAGCTCCGCGGCGTCCTGATGACGCAGTGCCAACGGCTTTTCGGCGAAGCAGTCCTTGCCGGCGAGCATCGCCTGCCTGGCGAGGTCGAAGTGGGTGACCGCCGGGGTCGCCAGCACCACGCCCTCGACGTCGGCCGCCAGAACATCCTCGAAGTCCGCGACCACTGCGGCGCCGGGAGCGAGTTCCCGCCCCTTCGCGCGGCCCGCTTCGGTCGGATCGCAGACCATCGCCACGGCGTCGAGCCGTGCGAAGTTCCGCACCAGGTTCTTGCCCCAGTAGCCGCACCCGACCACCGCGACCCTCGGAGCGCTGGAGCCTCCCATCAGCTTCCCGTGCCCCGCGAACGACAGAACGCGATCACGCCGTCCGCCACGTAGTCGATCTCCTCCGGTGCCAGCTCAGGGAAGATCGGCAGCGCCAACGTCTCACGCGCTGCCTGCTCCGAGCGCGGGAAGTCACCCTCCCGATGGCCGAGTTCGGCGAAGCAAGCCTGCAGGTGCATCGGCACCGGGTAGTAGATCTCGGTGCCGATGCCGCGCTCGCCGAGCCACTCGCGCAGCGCGTCGCGCTCCGGCGAACGCAGGGTGAACTGGTTGAAGATGTGGTCCCGCACCGCCTGTGGCAGGCCGATCTGCCCCGATCCCACCTCCGCCGGATCGGCGGATACGACCCCGGCCGCCTGCAAGCGTTCCACGTAGCGCGCCGCATTGCGCCGCCGCCCTTCGGTCGCCGCAGGCAGCAGCGGGAGCTTGATCCGCAGCAGCGCCGCCTGCAGCGGGTCCAGCCGGAAGTTGCCGCCGACGAAGTGGTGGTAGTACTTCGGCTTGCCGCCGTGCACGCGCATGATTCGCGCGTGCTCCGCCAGCTCGGCGTCGTTGGTGGTCACGAGCCCGCCATCGCCGAGGCAGCCCAGGTTCTTCGACGGGAAGAACGAGAAGCAGCCGAAGTCGCCCATCCCGCCAGCAGAGACCGGACCGGACGTGGTGTCGTAGCGCGCCGAGATCGCCTGCGCCGCGTCCTCGATGATGCGCACGCCGTGCTTGCTGGCGACCTCCAGGACCGGCGTCATGTCGGCGCACTGGCCGAACAGGTGCACCGGCATCAGCGCCTTGGTCGCCGGGGTGATCTTCGCCTCGATCTCCGCGGGATCGAGGTTGTAGGTGATCGGATCGCAGTCGACGAACACCGGCTTCGCCCCCACCCGCCAGATCGACCCGGCGGTCGCGAAGAACGTGTAGGTCGGGCAGATGACCTCGTCGCCGGCGCCGATCCCGAGGCTCATCAGGGCGAGGATCAGCGCGTCGGTACCCGACGAGACGCCGATCGCATGCTCGATCCCCAGGAACTCGGCACACTCCGCTTCGAGGCCGTCGATCTCCGGCCCCATGATGTAGCGACCGCTGACCAGCACGCGGTCGAAGGCCTCGCGCATGCGGTCGAGGACCTCGGGATCATTGCGAGTGAGATCGAGCAGGGGAACGCTGGTGATCGACGTCAAGTGCTGGGGCCTCCGTCACGAAAGTCGCGGTAACTGCGCCCTCCCACCGCTTTTTCGGCGGGCAACGGGGCGTCCTCGTCGAGGTCGAGGCAGCGCAGCGCGCCGCCCTCCTCCCGATAGCGGTAACCACTCTCCGGGCACGTGTAGGCGCCGTCCGGGCCGACCTCGCGCAGCGGGTGTCCGTGCCGGCTCATCCAGCCGTGCTGGCGGGCCGGGACTCCGGCCAGGAACGCGTAGTCCGCGACGTCCCGGGTCACCACCGCGCCCGCCGCGATGAACGCGTAGCGACCGATCGTGGTGCCGCAGACGATGGTCGCATTGGCGCCGACCGTGCAGCCGCGGCGCAACAGCGTCCGCTCGTAGATCGACCGCCGGACCACCTGCGAACGCGGGTTGGACACGTTGGTGAGCACGCAGGAGGGGCCGAGGAACACGTCGTCCTCGATCACCGTGCCGGTGTAGACCGAGACGTTGTTCTGGATCTTGACGTTGTTCCCGACCACGACGTCGGCCCCGATCATCACGTTCTGGCCCAGGTTGCAGCGCTCGCCGAGCCGGGCGCCACCGAGCACGTGGCAGAAGTGCCAGATCTTGGTGCCCGCCCCGATCGAAGCCGGCGCATCGACGTAGGCCGATTCGTGCACGAAGACGGACTCGTGGACCGGCGATCCGGCAGGAGTGGTCGAGGAGTCGTCGCTCATGAACCCGTCGCTCGAGACGGTGGGGCGAGCGGACCACGGTGCCCCCGCGTCAGGGACCCGCCCGTTCGCCATGGGCAGTCGCCGCGGAGGGGTCACCCAGGAGGGATTCGATCCGCTCGACGACCGGTGGAACCAGGACCGCACTGGTATATGGGGCCCTCGCGGCCGGATCAACGCGATACCGACCGGCTCGGACTCCTGCCACGAAGGCGTTCCAGGCCGCCGCGTCGCCCACGCCGGCACCGGGGTCGAAGACCTCACCGAGTCCGGCGTCACGGACCATCGCCGCCGCCAGACCGTCTGCCGGGACCATCGCGAACACCGGCAGACCGAGGCCGAAGTTGTCGAGCAGCTTGCTCGACGACCCACGCTGCGCCGGCGAAGAGATCACGAAGGCCGCGTGGACCTGGTCGCGGATCTCGCAGAGCGCACGCCGCGCCACTGGGTCGTGCACTTCGACATCGAAGCCGCGCCCCCGCAGCTCCTGGATCGATGCGAGGTCGCCCGCGAGATAGTCACCGTAGAAGCGGAAGCACACCCTGCGATCGGCCCCCGCCACGCCGAGCAGCCGCAGCAGGGGCTCCAAGGACCGCTGCGGATCGCTGGAGGCCAGCCGACCGAAGTACCCCAAGACCAGAGGCTCGTGCTCGGCCGGCGGAGCGGGCGGCGCGGGCGCGTCCAACAGCAGCTCCTCGGGGATCAGATTGGGGAACTCGACCACGTCGGCATCGCCACGCAGGCCCCGGAACCAATCGGCCAGGTCGCGATTGACCGTCGAAACCCCGTCGGCCGAGCCGACCCAGCGCCGCTCCAGCTCGAGTTCCCTGGCCCGCCGCGGCCCCTCGCGCATCGCCTCGCTGCGGAGACCGCGGTAGCACCACCCGTCGGCGTAGTCGGACCACCAGGCGGCACCCGCGCGCTGGCACGCGGCACCGATCAACCCGGCACTCTCCGGCCGGGAGAACGTGATCACCACGTCGCCGCGCCGCGCCGCGCGCCGCATCCGGCGACCGACCCGCCGCGCCCAGACCACCTGGTTGTCGGGGAACAGCATCGCCTGCTGGACCCGGCGACCGACGCGCCACAGGCGTCCTTCGCCGTCCCGCTCCTCGTCGCCCTCGGGATCGGCCTCCGCGACCCGACTCGCGGCCTCCGACAACTTCGCGGCAACGACCGGCGCCTCGCCCGCCTCGATGCCACCACGCTTCGCCAGGAGCTTCCGGTAGAAGCCCAGCACCGGGTCCGGCATCGTCATCACGTCCAGGCGTGCCGCCCACGGGCCCGGCTCGTGCTCGGTCCACAGCGACACCTCCGCGCCGCGCCGGCGCAGCGCGTGCAGCAGGGCAGCCACGCGGGGCTGTGCCGGAGAGCGGGGGTCGACGTCGTAGGCGACCGCGAGGATGCGCGGCATGCGCGCCAACCTAACCAGCGAGTCCGTCGCCGTCGACGAACTGGCGGAACCAGAGTTCCAGGCACAACGCACCCCAGGTGGTGCGGCCGAACGCCGACTCCCCGGAACTCGCGCCGAGCAAGGCGTCGGTCGCGAACACCCCCCGCTCCCGCGCCCGCTGCGAGCCGAGCACGTCGCCGAGGAACTCGCGTAGCGGGCCACCGGCCCAGGCCGGCAACGGCACCGGGAAGCCCATCTTGTCGCGACGATCGCGGATCTCGGTCGGCAGCAGGTCGTCGACCGCGGTCAGGAACAGGTGCTTGAGCCGCCCGTTCTCGAACTTCAGCCGCGGCGTCACCGAGGCCATCAGCTCGACGAGCCGGTAGTCGAGCAGCGGGACCCGCGACTCCAGCCCCCACGCCATGCTGGTCCGGTCCTCGACGTGCAGCAGCGACTGCAGGTGGGTCTTCAGGTCGAAGTAGAGGATCCGATTGATCATCGACGCCGCGCCGTGCACGTCGAAGATGCCGCGGAACTCGTCGAAGGTCCGCTCCTGGTCGATCGCCAGGCCGGGGTCGAGCAGGGGCGCCGCCCCACCGAACCGGTCCATCAGGTCGAAGTAGCGCCTTGCGGGTTCACCGAACGCGCCGCGCTTCCAGAACCCGCGCAGCATCGGGATGTAGTTCTGCAGGCTCGGCAGGTTGGGAACGATGCTGCCGAGCGTCGCCACGTAGTCGCCGCGCGCCGCCGTGTTCTCGATCGCGCCCTTCAGGCACTCCTCGAGGTAGGCCACGAGGTAGCGCGCGTAGCCGATGAACAGCTCGTCGCCGCCCTGGCCACCGAGCACCACCTTGACGTGCTCGCTGGCCAGCTTCGACACCTGGAACTGCGGGAACACGCCGGGCCCGGCGGCCGGCTCGTCCATGTGCCAGATGACCTTCTCGATGGTGCTGCCGAAGTCCGCAGCGCCCATGACGATCTCGTGGCCGACCGCGCCGTGCCGCTCGGCCACCAACCGGGCATAGCGCCGCTCGTCGAACTGCGGCCCCTCCTCGAACGCACCGGTGAAGGTGTGCAGGGTGTGCCCCTCGGGCAGGAGCCGCCGCGCCATGCCGACGACCACCGACGAATCGGTGCCGCCCGAGAGATGCGCGCCCAGCGGCACGTCGGCCCGCAGGCGCAGCCGCACCGAGTCCTCGAGGAGTTCGCGCAGCCGCTCGCGGAACCACTTGGGGGAATGGTCCTCGTCGATGTCGAAGGAGACGTCCCAGTAGCGGGTCACCAGCGGCGCGTCGTCGCCGGGCCGGATCACCAGCGAGTGCCCGGGAGCGAGCTTCAGGACGCGATCGAACAGGGTCCGATCCTCGAGGCAGAACTGGAAGGTCAGGTACTGCCGCAGCCCGTCGTGGTCGACCCGCGCCCGGTCACCAAAGGCCGCGAACAGCGCCTTCACCTCCGACGCGAACGCGAACGTCCCGTCGTCGCCGGTCCGGTAGTAGAACGGCTTGATCCCCAGCCGGTCGCGCGAGCAGAACAGCCGCTGCTCGCGGGCGTCCCAGAGCGCGAACGCCCACATGCCGTTGAAGCGGTGCACGCACTCGTCGCCCCAATGGGCATAGGCGTGCAGGATGACCTCGGTGTCCGACCGGGTCCGGAACACCGCACCGGCGGACTCCAGCTCGGCGCGCAGCTCCGGGTAGTTGTAGATGCAGCCGTTGAAGGTGACGACCAGCCGGCCGTCGGCGCTCTGCATCGGCTGCGCACCCGTCGCCAGGTCGATGATCGCCAGCCGGCGGTGGCCCAGCCACAGCGGCGCACCGTCCTGCCCGGCTCCCGACCACTCGCCGACGCCGTCCGGCCCACGGTGGGCGATGGCATCCAGCATCCGGCGGCCGCGCCCGGCATCCGCCGACCGACCGAGGAGCCCGGCGATCCCACACATCAGCGAACCTCCGGGAGCTGGAGCACGCGCGCTTGCATCCGCATGTCGTATCCGACCGACCGGCGCGAGCCAACGGCGGACGGGAGCGGGGGCGGTCGCGCCTCAGCGCACCGCCAATCCGGCGTAGATCTGGCGCAGTCGCTCGGCGTCGTTGGCCCAGGCGAGCCGGTCGCGGGCGGCCAGACAACGACCGCGGAGCTCCGCCAACCGATCGCCCTCGAGCAAGGCGGCGATCGCGGATCCGGTGGCGCGTGGGTCGGAGAGGTCGGCACACTCGACCACCCCGTGCCGCTCACGCATCGCCTGGAAGAACGGCAGCTCGTGGGCCAGCACCGGCACGCCGCTCAGCACGTACTCGAAGAACTTGTTGGGCGAACAGAACCGGTGGTTCAGGTCGATCGGCAGGTAGGGGATGACACCGAGGTCGGCCTGCACGGTGTAGCCGAGCATCTCCTCGCTCGGCACGCGGCCGAGGAAGTGGACCCGCTGCCCGAGCCCCTTCTCGGCGACGATGCGCCGCAGCTCCGCCTCGTGCTCGCCGTAGCCGATCACCGCCAGCCGCGCGGGCTCGGGCACGAACTCCATCGCCCGGACCACCGTCTCGATGTTCCGTTCGGCAGAGATCCAGCCCTGGAACAGCACGATCGGGCCGTCCCCCGGCACCGCATCGCGAAGCGTCCCGCGGCGCTCCTCGACCACCTCCCGCGGCGGCGGCTCGCAGCTGTTGTAGACCACCCAGGGCATCGGCACGCCGTGGATCCGGTGCAGCTCCGCGGCGATGAACTCGTTGACGGTGATCACCGCCGCACAACCGGGCAGGCACTCCTTCTCGTCGCGCAGGAGCCGCGCGCGCAGCGCCGGGGGAAAGGTCTCCTGAGCGTGGTAGAGCTCGTGCGCATCGAACACCACCGGCACGTTCCAGAGCCGGCCGAGTTCGCGACCCGAACGCAGCACCGGCAGGTCGTGGCAATGCACGATGTCCGCGGGGTGACCGAGCCCCTTCTCGACGATGAACCGTTCGAACGAGGTCAGCCGCAGGAAGCGCCGCAGGAACGCCATGAACACCCGGTTGACGACCTTGTGCAGACCAGGCCGGTTGCCGAGCCGCTGCCGCACCGTCTTCAGGCGCTCGTCGTCCCAGTCGTAGACGTGGCGGTGGATCTCGATGCCGTCGAGCTGGTAGTGCTCCTCCTCCCGGCACTCGAAGCCGGCGAGCAGCACCACCTCGTGTCCCGCGGCGCGCAGCACCTGCGCCTCCTGCAGGATGCGCCGATCGATCATCTGCGCATCCGGAGTCAGCATCAGCACTCTCATCGGTAGGCCCCCTCCGCCCGTTCGAGCACCAGCTCGGTGTAGATCTCGTGGAGCCGCTGCGCGAGAAGCCGCTGGTCGAATCGCTCTGCCGCTGAGGCGGCGAGGCGCCCGGGTTCGAACGTGCCGAGCCGGCGCGCGACATCGAGCATCGCACCGGCCAGCGCTCGCGGATCATCGTTGGCACACAGCTGGCCCAGGGACGGCTCCGAGACTACGTCCTCGGGTCCACCGCAGCGTGTCGAGACCACCGGCAGGCCGCTGGCGAGTCCCTCCACGGCCGTCATCCCGAAGGTCTCGGCGCGACTGGCGATCACCACGACGTCGGCTGAATCGCGAAGGTGCCGGGCCAGATCCGGTCGCGCCAGCCGACCCGGGAAGTCGATGCGCGTCGCGCATGCGCCATCCGCCGCCCGCTCGCGCACCGGATCGAAGAGCGGTCCGTCACCGATCAGCGTGAGCCGCGCGTCCGGCAGTTCGCGTGCAACCAGCTCGAAGGCCTCGAGGAGCAACCAGGGGTTCTTCACGTCCTCGAACACGCCGACGGCAACGAAGCGCGGCGCCGAACCCGGACGTGCCGGCGTGGTACTCGACGACGGCCGGAAGCGTGTGACGTCGATCCCGTTGTGCATCACGCCCAATCGATCGCGGTCGTCGACGGGCATCCAGCCGCGGATCTCCTCGGCGTGCGCCGTGCTGACGGCGAAGGCGCGGTCCGCCTCCCGGAGCGACCGCATCACCCGCGCGCGGGTCAGCGGGTTGCGGGTGAGGTTGGAGAAGGGACCGGTGTGCTCGGTCACCACGACCGGCACGTCGAAATGCCGGCGCAGCGCGAGTCCCAGAGTGCCGTCGAGGTACGCCGTGTGGGCGTGGACGACGTCGAAGCGGAAGGTCCGGCCGAGTCGCTCGAACAGCCGGCGCCCGGCGAGTCGGTACGTCCAGGAATGCGAGACGAACGGAAACGGCATCCCGACGAGGTAGGGGAACTCGAGGACCGGCACGCCCTCCCACTCGCTCCAACTCAGGCGTCGCATCTGGGCGCGCCATCCGGCGAGCCCCCGCGCCATCCCCCACGGACGGATCGTGTTGAGCCAGAACGGCCGCCCGCAGAGCACCCGAACGTCGAGGTCGCACGTCTCTCGGAGAGCGACCACCTGTTCGTGCACGAACGACCCGAGTCCGGGCTGCGGTTGCCACGGATACCAGCTGGCGACCACCAGGACGCGCTGCACGGTCTGGCCGCCGCGCAACCGCTTCCGCAATCCCGCCGCGTCGTCCCGCGCCTGCTGGACCTGGATCGGCACTCGCTTCAGGGCCTCGTCGAGCTTCGTGCGCAGCCCATCCCGCTCGTCGCGAAGCTGCCACACCTCCGACTCTAGCTCTGCCTGGACGCTGCGAATCTCCAGGAGCCGCCGTTGCTCCTCCTCCAGTCCCCGCGCCAGTTCCTGACGGCCGGCATCGAGATCCTGGATCCGCCCCGCCCAGAGTCGCAGCTGTTCGGCCTGCATGGCACGGACGCGATCGGACTCCTGCAGGACCTGCGACCAATCCGCTGCCTCGACGGCCGCTCCGATCACTTCCACCGGTGCCGGAAGGGTCCCGGCCGCCGGTGCGAAGCACCCCCAGGAGCGCCGTGGCGACTCGCCACCCAGCTCCCACACCGAGTGCCCCCCGGGCAGTTCGAGCAGCGGAGCCGCGGAGGCACGGTCCGGGACCGGCACCACCCGCAGTGACTCGACCACGGCATCCCCGTCGACGTGGATCTGCAGGATCGTGCCATACCGGCCAGGCAGCCACGGCCGACCGACCACGGCGCGCGTCCGTCCTGGAGCTTCCTGGACGGCCTCGAGTTGGATCTCCAGCCCGAGCACCGCGTCCCATCCGAACAATCGCAGACCGCCCGACCCCGACCAGCGCACCTCGATGTGGTCGTCCGATCGCAGCACCAACGGCAGGGCGACCTCGGCCCAGACCGGTCCACCCGCTCCGCGCCGCAGGCCGGCGGAATCGGAGACGGCAGCGCCGCGCGGCGCGAACCGCGCGACCGAAGCCCCCGGGGTCCACTCGGGCGCATTGCGGAGCGGGTCTGCGAACCGCACTTCGAGCAGGTCGCCGTCGATCGAAGTCGGAGCCACGGCGCCGCGCCGCGGCGGATCGTCGACCCCGTCGCGGACGAACAGCGCCATCAGCTCGCTCCGGTCCCGCCCACGCCGCTCGGCCGGCCCCGCGCCCCACCACGCGCGAGCGCGGATCAGATCGAGGATCGGACGCCCGAGATCGGCGGCCCGCGCGGTGCGCTCGCCCGGAGCCGCGCCACACTGCGGACAGAGCGCGCCCGGCCAATGGTGCCAGATGCCGGCCCGCCGCAGGGTCGCCGCCAGCGGGTCCGGCCGACTGCAGAGCAGCGCACCGGAGTGCCGGAACTCGGCGACCCGCCAGCCCGCCCCGAGGACAGCGCCCAGCGACGCCTCGTCCCAGGACCTCACGTGATGGTTCACATGGTAGACGGTGGCGCACACGTCGCAGCGAGTCGTGGCCTCCTCCAGCCGTTCGCCGAACGGCACGGTCAGCAGCACGTAGCGCGCGGCGACGCGGTCGAACTCGCGGACCGTCGCGGCCAGCACCTCGTCGTCGAGGTGCTCGAGGACGTCGTTCGACATCACCAGGTCGAACGAGCCGACCTCGAAGGGCAGCGCCGACGACGAGCCGAGGCGGGTCTCGCGACGCACATGGCGCAACGCCTCCTCGCTGACGTCCACGCCGACGACCTCGAGGTCCGGCGGCAGGGCATCGGTCAGGTAGCCGTCCCCGCAGCCCACGTCCAACACGCTCCGGACGTCGACCGGCAGGATCTGCAGCAGGTCGGCGCGGACCTGGACCTGGTAATCGTCGGGACCCTGACCCCAGAGGTGGGCCTGCCGGTAGTAGTCGACGTCGGACATCCAGCCGTCACTTTGAACCAGGAGTCGCCGTCACGGCCACCGACAATCCAGTCGGAACGGCTGCGCGAACAGGCCGCGGGTCGGGTGGCGCGGCTCCGGCTGGACCACCTCGAACAGCACCGAGCGGTCCCAGACGTGGTAGGCCTCGGCCTCCGCACCGTCCACCCGCAGGTCGTGGAACAACGCCACCGAGGCGTGGTAGTGCGCCGCGCCGAGCTGCAGCGGCTCGAACAGGAAGCGCACCTCGAGGTCGCCGGGCTCCAGAGGACCACCGGCATTCCCGGCGCGTGGCGATACGTCGCCCCAGACCTGCGCCGCACACTGCCCATCCGGCAGGTAGACCGCGAACACCGCCACGGCACGCTCGAGCGGCTCGTGGATCCGACAGCGCAGGACCGCCGCGACGGGCTGCCCGGTCTCGACGACCCGGCGCGAGCGGTCGTCCGCCCCGAGCAGATCGACGCCGAGGATGGTCGCCTTGCGGTCGCCGTACTCGGCGTCGGGCCGATCCTCGCTGGTCACCGGCCCCGCCGGCCGCTCCGCGACCACCTCGCCTCCCGCGTCCTCCGCCGGCAGCGGCAGCGCGAACACCTGTTCGACGCCACTCCCCAGCGAGCCCAGCCGCAGGTAGGCCTCGCGCTCTGCATCGAACCACTCGACGTGGACCTCGTCGTCCCCGCCCGCCGTACCGTCGACGACCAGCTCGATGCCACCCGCGGCCCAGCCCCCGGCATCGACCGTGAACCGGAACGGGGCGTGGTGGTAGCGCCCGCCACGGTCCTCGAAGCAGCGATGGTCGCCTTCGGCATCGCGCCGCACCGGCCCCCAATCCATGTAGCCCGGCGCGTCGAGGAGGTGGTCGTCGTGCGCCGCGTCGTTGTCCATCGGGCCGCCGACGTCGACCGTGGCGAGCTGCTCACCGCCACGACGGAGCCCGACCCGGCGGACCACATGCCGGCCGCGCGGCGCGGAGCTGCCGTCCCCGGCGACGAACCGGAACAGCTCGGTCCTCCGGGTCGGGTCGCCACCCTGCAGAGCCTGCACCTGCTGCGGCGCGAGCTTCATCTCCCGCGCCCGGAGCCGCCGCTCCTGCCGGTCACGCACCTGCTCGCCGTAGCGCTTCACGACTTCGAGCGGCGTGGAGTCGAGCACCACCCGTCCCCGGTCGATCCAGATCGCCCGGGTGCAGAGTCGCTGCACGCTGCCGAGGTCGTGCGACACGAACAGCACGGTCGCGCCCGAGTCCTCGGTCATGCGCCGCATCCGCTCGAGGCACTTGCCGGCGAAGTAGGCGTCGCCGGCGCCGAGCACCTCGTCGATCACCAGGATCTCCGGCTCCACCACCGTCGCGGCCGAGAAGGCGAGGCGCGCGTACATGCCGGCCGAGTAGGTGCGGATCGGCTGGTCGATGAACTCGTCGATCTCGGCGAAGTCGATGATCTCGGCCTCGAGCGCGGCGATCCGCTCGGCGGGGAATCCGTGGTAGCCGAGCGACACCCGGATGTTCTCCCGGCCACTGAGCTCAGGGTGGAACGCAGTGCCGAGTTCCATCAATGCCTGGACCTCGCCCTCGACCCGGATCGCGCCCTCGGTCGGTGCCAGGATGCCGGTCAGCAGCTTCAGCAGGGTCGACTTGCCGGCGCCGTTGTGGCCCACCAGCCCGACCCGCTCACCGCGCCGGATCTCGAACGACACGTCGCGCAGGGCCCAGAAGTCGCACCGCCGCACCTCGCGCCAGAACACCAGCCGGTCGAGACCGAGCGCCGCCAGCACCTTGTCCCCCGCACGCTCGAACAACCGGTAGCGCTTGCCGAGCCCTTCGACGCGGATGACCGGATCGGAGACTGGCACCGGCTCAGACATTGTCGGTCATCACCCGCTTCAGACGACCGAACACGAACGCTCCGACCCCGAAGGTGACCGGCGCCAGCACCGCGAGCACCAGCAGGTTGCCGCGCACCGGCCAACGCCCGAGCAACAGCGTGTCCTGCACCGGCCCCATCACGTAGCTCAGCGGGTTGATCGCCAGCAGCCAACGCATCGAGTCGGCGGCCGGGCTGTCGGCGGCGATGCCGATCGGACTGACCAGCATCAGCACCAGCGTCACCAGCCCGACGATCTGCTGCAGGTCGCGGAGGAACACGTTCACGCTCGACAGGATCCAGACGACTCCGATCGTGAACACCACCTGCAGCAGCCACACGACCGGGAACAGCAGCGACCACCAGGTGAGGCTGCCGACCGCGGCGAGGCCCACCAACAGGATCCCCGTCCCCACCGCCTGACTGGCCTGGCTCACCAGGACCGCCTTCACCGGCACCATCTCGATCGGGAACAAGGTGTTCTTCACCAGGCTCTGCGCGCCGCTGACCGCCGAGGTGCCGAGCGCCAACGCCTCCGCAAAGCCGAGGAACGGGATCAGTCCGCAGAACACCAGCAGCACGAACTCCGCCGAGGTCATGCCGACCGGCGGCTCGCGCAATCCCACCTGCACGACGGCATAGGCACCGAGCAGCAGCAGCGGATACAGCACCAGCCAGAACAGCCCGAAGGCCGAGCCGGCGAAGCGCGAGCGGATGTCGCTGAGGGTGGTCTGGCGGAGCAACGCGCGGTGCCGCCAGATCTGTCGCGCGGCGCTCAGCACCCGGAGTCCGCCCCCTCGCGCGCCACAGCGGCTCTCCGGGCCACCAGGAAGTCCTCGATCAGATCGACGATGCGACCGCCGGCGTCGCCGCTGCCGTACACCGGCTCGGTCGCACGGAGCGGCTCCATCGCCCAGGTGAAGCCCTCACGGACCAGCTCGGCATCGGCGCCGCACAGCCGATTCGCACCGAGCCCGACCAGCTCGGTCCACTCGGTCTCGTCGCGCAGCGTCAGGCACTTCCTGCCGAACACGTAGGCCTCCTTCTGCAGGCCGCCCGAGTCGGTCGCGACGAACCGGCAGGCGTCGAGCTGGCCGAGCATGTCGAAGTACGACAGCGGCTCGACCGGTCGGATCGCGCCGCCGAGCTCCAGGCCTTCGCGCTGCAGCGCGGCACGGGTCCGCGGATGCACCGGCAGGACCACCGGGATCGGGCACGCCGCGAGCGCCTCGACCAGGGCGCGGAGCCGCGCCGGATCGTCGGTGTTCTCGGCGCGGTGCAGCGTGGCCAGCGCGAAGTCGCCCTCGAGCCGCGGCGGCAGCGCCCGCGCCCGGTAGTGCAACTGGGCGTCGACCATCACGTCGCCCACCACGTGCACCCCTTCGGTCACGCCCTCGGCCGCCAGCAACCGCTGCGAGACCCCCGAGGGACAGAACAGCAGGTCGGCGAGATGGTCGACCAGCACCCGGTTGATCTCCTCGGGCATCCGCCGGTTGAAGCTGCGCAGCCCGGCCTCGACGTGGGCCACCGGCACGTGCAGCTTGGCGGCCGCGAGCCCGCCGGCGAGCGTCGAGTTGGTGTCGCCGTAGACCAGCACCAGATCCGGCCGCCGGGCCTGGATCTCGGTCTCGAGCCGCTCCAGCATCCGTCCGGTCATCGCGCCGTGGGCACCCCCGCCGATGCCCAGGTCGGCGACGGGGCGCGGGATCTCCATCTCCTCGAAGAAGACCTCGCTCATCCCGTGGTCGTAGTGCTGACCGGTGTGCACCAACGACTCCCGGATCGACGCGGCGGACGTCGCCGCCCGACGCGCGAACTCACGGCTCAACACCGCCGCCTTGACGAACTGGGGACGCGCGCCGACCACCGTGAGGACGTGGAAGGCTGCCGCGGGTTGGCTCATCCCGGCGGATCACAACCGATGGGGCCTCGGGAGTCCAGGGAGCCGCGCCCCGTCACGCTACCCGCACCCGCAACCCCGCGGCACACTGGCACGATGCACGCCGCGCTGCGCATCCTCGCCCTCGCCGCCGTCACCGGCACCGACCTGGCCTGCACTGCGGCGACGACCCAGTCCCGCCCGCCGAACGTCGTCTACGTGATGGCCGACGAGCTGGCCTACTACGAGCTGTCGCACCTGGGCAACCCGTACCTCCGCACGCCGCACATCGACGCCATGGCGGCCGAGGGCCTGCGCTTCACCCACGCCTACGCCGGCGCCCCGGTCTGCGCGCCGCTGCGCTGCAACCTGATGACCGGCAAGCACGCCGGCCATGCCTCGGTGCGCGCCAACGACGGCGGCACGCCGCTGCGGGCCGGCGAGCCGACGATCGCCAGCGTGCTGAAGGCGCGCGGCTACGCCACCGGCGGCTTCGGCAAGTGGGGCTGCGGCGGCCGCGATTCGACCGGCATCCCCGAGGAGCACGGCTTCGACGTGTTCTTCGGCTACTACGACCAGGTCCACGCGCACTCCTACTACCCCCCGTACCTGATCCGCAACAGCGAGGAGGTGGTGCTCGAGGGCAACGTCGGCGGGCGCTCGGGGCAGACCTACTCGCACTACGTGATCCTGGACGAGGCCCGCGCCTTCCTGCGCGAGCACCGGGACGAACCGTTCTTCTGCTACCTGCCGATCACGCCGCCCCACGGCATGTACGACATCCCGGCGAACGACCCCGCCTGGCAGCTCTACGAGGACGCCGAGTGGCTGGACGACCCCGCCGTGACCGACGAGGTGCGCAACTACGCGGCGATGGTGAGCATGGTCGATCGCAACCTCGGCGAGCTGCTCGAGCTGCTGCGCGAACTCGACCTCGAGGACGAGACCATCGTCTTCTTCACCGGCGACAACGGCGGCCAGGACCGGTTCCGCTCCGACGCCCATCCCCGCGGCTTCTTCGGTCCGAACGTCGACCCGCTGACCGGCGACGACCTGCGCGGCCAGAAGGGCGACCTCCACGAGGGCGGCCTGCGGATCCCGTTCCTGGTCCGCTGGCCGGGGCGCATCGAGGCCGGCCGGGTCAGCGAGCTGGTCTTCTACCAACCCGACGTCTTGCCGACCCTGGCCGAACTCTGCGGCGCCGAGGCGCCGGACGACGTCGACGGCCACTCGATCCTCGCCGAGATCCTCGGCACCGGCCCGGCACCCGCACACGAGTTCCTGTACTGGGAGTTCGGCAACCAGACCGCGGTCCGCAGCGGCGATTGGAAGGGCGTCCGACACCGGACCCGGCGCGGTGACGAGAGCTGGGAGCTGTTCGATCTCGCCACCGACCTCGGCGAGGACCGCGACGTCGCCGACCAGCACCCGGAGATCGTGGCCCGGCTCGCGGCGATCGCCGCGCGCGAGCACACGCCCGCGCAGTCCGGCAGCTACACCGACCCGGCCCGCACCCGCCACGAGCGCGACCGCCAGGCCAAGTGGGGCACGTCGGGCGCGGGTCCGACCGGGAACCGCCCCGCCGCGGTGCAGCGCCTCGAGGACCGCGACCTGATCCCCGCCGCGGGGTTGCGCGTCGTGAGCGCCAGCAGCGAGAACTCCGCCAACGGCAAGCGGGCCGCGCACGCCGTCGACGGCGACCCACGCACGATCTGGCACTCGCGCTGGTCGGAGGATCCCGCCCGGCCGCCGCACGAGCTGGTGATCGACCTCGGCGCGGAGCACCAGGTGCGCGGCCTCCGCTACCTGGCCCGTCAGGATGCGAGCTGGAACGGCGCGTTCGGCGACGTCGAGCTGTGGCTCGGACGGAGCCTGGAGGACCTGGCCGGCGAGCCGACGGCGCGCGGGACGTTCCAGCGGGTCCGCACCGCGCAGGCCCTCGACCTCGCGACGCCGGTGCGCGCCCGGTTCGCCAGGCTGCGCGTGCTGACCGAGGCCGGCGGCGGGACCTGGGCTTCGGCGGCGGAGATCGGGTTCGTCGAGCGACGGGAGAAGTAGTCGTGAGCCGCGCGGTGGTCCCTCGCGACGCGATCTGCTCCACTCCGCACGCACCTTGGACGCCGCCGCCTCCCAGTCCGACCCGCCACCCCTCTGCTCGGTCGTGGTCGTCAACTGGAACGGCCTCGCCGACACCCTGGCCTGCGTCGAGAGCCTGCTGGCCCAGACCTGGCCCGCGGTCGAGATCCAGGTGGTCGACAACGGCTCGGCGAACGGCGAGGCCGACGCGTTGGAACGGGCCTTCGGCGCGCGCATCCGGCTGATCCGGCACGCAGACAACCGCGGCTTCACCGGCGGCAACAACCCCGGCATGCAGCGCGCCCTCGACGAAGGCCGGGCCCGCTACGTGGCGCTGCTCAACAACGACGCGGTGGCCGCGCCCGACTGGCTCGAGCGGCTGGTCGGCTTCGCCGAGGCGCACGCCAATGCCGCGCTGCTGGCCAGCCACATGGTGTTCTTCGACGACCCGTCGACCACCGAGAACTGCGGGATCGACCTGCTCACCAGCGGCGAGGCGGTGCCGCGCGGTCGGGGCCGGCCGGCCAGCGCCTTCACCGAACCGGCACGGGTGCTCGGCGCCTGCGGCGGCGCCGTGCTCTACCGCGCCGACGCGCTGCGCACCCACGGCCTGTTCCGCGACGACTTCTTCGCCAACTTCGAAGACGTCGACCTGTCGCTGCGGATGCTGGCCTGCGGCGCGGAGTGCTGGTTCGTGCCCGGCACATTGGTGCGCCACCGGCTCAACGCGTCGATCGCCAAGGTCCGCAACGACACCTTCCGGATCCGGTCGGTGCGCAACCTCACCCGCGCGGTGTGGATCAACCTGCCGTGGCCGGTGCTGCTGCTCAATGCGCCGGCGCTGCTGATCAGCCACGTGCTGGTGCCGCTGCTGGCCCCGCTGGTCGGACAGCGCGACCTCGCGCGGATCCTGCGCGCCGGGCGCCGCGCGGCGTTCCGCGACGAGCCGTCGATCCGCACCCTGCGCCGCGAACTCGCACCGCGCCGCCGCGGCTCTGCGATGGCAATGTGGTGGCGGACCCGGAGCTTCCTCGGCGTCTACCTGCGCTACCTGATCGACGTGGTGGTGCTGCGCCGGCGGCGCTACATGGAGTAGGCGCGCGCGCGGCCGCGGGCCCGTCGCAGCGTCGCCCACAGGCCGAGCCGCAGGACCGCGCGCCCGGCCGCCCCGCTCCCGGCAGCCAGCGCGAAGGCCCGCACCAGCGGGTCCGCCGCCCCGCCGGGCAGCTCCTCGCGCGCGAAGCGGAGCCGGGCCGCCACCGCCTCCCGATCGCCGCGTTCCAGCGCCAGGAAGGCGTCGTGGAGCAGGGTGTTGCGGACCGCGGGGCAGGCGGGCTCGGGACCGTCGAGCAGGTCGGCGGGGAGCAGCCCGGCGTCGACGCCCAGCCGCCGCGCCGCGCGCACGACCGCGAGTTCCTCCCGGAACCGGGCCAGCCCGCGGTCGGGCGCCTGGGCCAGGCTGGAGGTCGCGCTCGCGGCGTGGCGGCGGTAGCCCACCAGCGGTTCGGGAATGCCGAGGAGGTCGTGGCCCGCGGCGAGCAGCGCGAAGTGCGCCTGCCAGTCGAGCGCGAAGCGCAGGCTCGCATCGAAGCCGCCGGCGTCGCGCAGGGCGGAGGTCCGGTAGACCACGCTCGGGCAGGCCACGAAGTTGCCCTCCAGCAGGCGGCGGTAGACCGCGGCGCGGTCGTGGTGGTCGAGCCCCGCCCACAGCCCCAGCTTGAACGCCTCGGGGCCGGCGTCGAGCGGCTGGCCCGTGTCGTCGACCGCGCGGGCGAGGCTGTGCACCGCCCCGGCGGAGGGCTCGGCCTCGAGGACCTGGAGCGAGCGCGCCAGGAAGTCGGGCGCGTAGACGTCGTCCATGTGCGCGAGGCAGACGAACTCGCCGTCGACCAACTCGACGCAGCGGTTCCAGTTGGCGCCGATCCCCAACCGCTCGGGATTCTCGATCACCTCCACCTCGGCGCCGCCGAGCGCGCGCGCCCGCTCGGCCGAGCCGTCGCCCGACGCGTCGTCGACCACCAGGATCCGCTCGGCGCGCCGGGTCTGCGCGAGCAGCGACTCCAGGAGCGGCCGCAGATGCTCGCCGGCATTCCAGCAGGGCACGACGAACGTGGCGGAGGCCATGGGCCGACGTTTATACCCGGGGTCGTGGAGCCCGAACGAGCCGCCGATGACCCGACCGCGGCCCCGCGCGCCCGCCGCGTCGTGCGCGGCCTGCTCCTCGGCCTGCTCGCCGCCCACCTGCTGATCGTGGTGGCCCGCATCCCACGCGCCGCCTGGAGCAAACGCCTCGACGAGCTCGAGGCCCATCAGCGGCTCGGCCGGCCGCGCTACCTGCTGGAGGGCGCGCACCTCGGCGGTGCCGACGTGGTCGAGGAGATCCTGGCCGAGACCCCGCCCGACTGCGCGGTGCTGTTCGACGGCCGCCGCCACGAGGCGATGGAGTTCGTGCCAGCCCTGCTGTTCCCACGCCTGGTCGTCGGCGCGGGTTCGGTGGATCCCGCCGCGCGCCACGCCGCCGGCCGCCGCCTCGCGACGCGCCGCGACGCCGACGGACGCGAGCGGCAGCTGGTGATCGTGGGCCTCGGCGACGCGCTGGAGGTCCGGCTCCGGTGAGCGCCGCCGACCTGCTGACCCGGGGTGCCACCGCGACCTGCGCGGCGCTGGCTGGCTTCCTCGCGCACGCCGAGGTCGCGCTGCTGCTCGACGCACCGGGCCTGGGCCCCGGCCCGCTGGCCTCGGCGGCGGTCGCCGGCCTGCTCGGCGCGCTGCGTCGCCCCACGGCGGCACCACCCTCGCCGCGCCCCGCAGTCTGGATCCTCGCGATCGCCCTGCCGATCCTGCTGGCGGTCGGCACCGCACTGGTGGTCGGCACCCTCGGCTCTCCGGCACGCGACTGGGACGGCGCGGTCGGCTGGGAGCTGCGTGCCCGCTGGCTGGCTGCCGAGCCGACCCTCGACCAGCCGTTCTTCGCCGACGTGGCGGTGTACGGCCACACCCGCGAGTACCCCCTGCTCCAGCCGCTGGTCCATGCCCAGGCGATCCGCCTGTTCGGCGACGGTCCGGCGCGGCTGGTCTTCGTGGCGGGGTGGCTGGTGCTGATCGGCCTGGCGATGGCGACCTGGCGACGGCTCGGAGTCTCGTGGAACGCCACCTGGCTCCTCGCCACGGCGCTCGGCGCCACGCCGATGCTGGCCAGCCCGACCTCTGGCGGGGTCGATTCGGGCTACGCGGAGCTGGCGGTCGCCACGACGCTGACCGCGGCGGCCGCCGGACTCGCGACCCGCGACCACCTGCTGCTGTTCCTCGGCACCTTCCTGCTCACCTCCTGCAAGCCCGAGGGGATGCTCCTCGCAGGCGGGGTCCTGGTGGTGCCGTGGGTGGTGGGCGATCGCCGCGCGCTGTGCGCCGCCGGGCTCGGCCTGGCCGCCGCGCTCACCCTGTGGCTGCCGCTGCATGCCCGCCTGCTCGACGCACGCCCCGAGCCCGCGCTCCTGCTCGCGGCATCGCTCGGCGCGCTCGCCGCCTTCGTCGGCCTCGGCATCGCCCTGGCGCAGCTCGCCACGCCACGCACCCGGGTGGTCGCGCTGCTGGCCCTGGCCTTCGGCCTCGCCAGCGCCGCGACGCTGGATGGTTCGCTGGTCCCGGGAGCACTCGGCCAGCACGTGGCCGGGATCGCCGATCCGACGACGCTCGCGCAGCGCCTCCCCGACCTGCTGCTCGCGCTGGCCGGCCAGGCGGTCGCGGTGAACCGCTTCGGACTGGCCTGGATCGTGGCCGTGGCTCTGGCGGTGGTGGGAACGAGGCCGAAGAGCGCCTGCCCCACGCCGGGCCTGGCGGTGCTGCTGGTGCTCGGCCTCGGGCTGGTCACGCTGGCGGGGCTCACCACGCCCGAGGACGACCTGCCGCACTTCGTCCGTTCGTCGCTCGACCGCCTGCTGCTCCAGCAGATCGGGGTGCTCTGGCTGCTGGTCGGCACCTGGGGCGCCGCGGCAGTCGGGGCACGCCCTCCCGATCCCGGACGGCCTGCCGAGCCCGACCCGGGGTCGACGATCAGACCGACGCCAGCACCAGCTCCGCGCGCCGCACCGCCTCGGGACTGCTGAGTTCGAGGACCGGCCCGTGGACCTCCTCGCCGACCAGCACGCCCTGGTTGCGCAGCACGAACTGGAACACCTCTTCCAGCGTCACATCGACGCGGTCGGGATCCACGTGGCGGAGCAGGTCGGTCTCGACCAGGCCGACTCCGGCGGTCTCGAACTCGAGTGTCGGATCGACCTCGGCCCGCGCCAGCCGCAGGATCCGGCCACTGCGATCCATCTCCACCCGCAGCGAACCTGCCGGACGCGCCTCGCGACGGGACACGCGCCGCACCGCGAGCGTGGCGATCGCCGGGCTGGTGGCGTGCGAACGGATCAGCGCCGCCAGGTCGAAGCCGTAGAGCAGCCCGGCGTCGACCAGCAGGAAGCTCGCCGATTCACCCCCGGTGCCGACCAACCGGTCGCGGACCGACAGGGCGAGCGACGCCAGACCCGTCATCGGCGGCACGCACTCGATGGACTGCAGGCCCGCGAAGGTGCCGACCTCACCGGAGGAAACCAGCCGGCGGATCTCGTGGCAACGACCACCGGGTTCTCCCCCAGCCGCCATCAAGGCGTGGTCGACGCCATGCTGCGCCAACCAGCGCAGGAGATGAATCTCGGCAGGGAGACCGGCGACCATCGGCCTCTCCACGGGAGAGGAACCGCCGGCCAACGGCGCACCTGCCAGCGGAGCCGCACCGCCGGCAACCGCCTCGGAGGCGCTCCGACCGCGAGCGGCCTTCTCGAACAACACTGCCTTCATGTGGTCCTGACGTCCGACGACTTGCTTACTCGGTCCGTTCCTCCGGGGAATCAAGCAGCGACAAAAACCAACGGCCTCGGTCCGGGACCACGAGTGCAGCGACACCGGTGATGCCGCTATCGTGGCCTGCCGAGCATCCGCTCTGCCCGCCCTCGGATCGACGATCCAGGCTCGCTCCCTTCGAGTGCCGGACCTCTCGGAGGTCACGCAGTGAGTCTGCAACCAGATCGATTTTATAGACTCACTTCAGGTCTCTGCGGCCCGCTACGCGGGCCGCGGGAGTTCGTGACTCCGAAGAAGTCACGAGCTTCCGACGAGCGGAAATGACCCCGCAGCCGATGAATTCCGAGCTGTTCAACAACCGGGAGCTCTCGTGGCTCGAGTTCAACCGCCGCGTCCTCGACGAGGCCCGCAGCCCGACGACCCCCCTCCTGGAGCGGGTCAAGTTCCTGGCGATCGCGAGCACCAACCTCGACGAGTTCTTCGAGATCCGGGTCGCGGGGACGATGGAGCTGGTCGACGCCGGCCTCGCCGCGGGTGAGAACCCCGACAAGATGTCGCCGCGAGCCGAACTCGACGCGATCCGTCGCGCGGCCCGCGAGTTCACCCAGACCATGCACTCGGTCTGGAAGGACGAGCTGCTCCCGGCGCTGGCCGAGGTCGGCATCGGCTTTCCCGAGATCTGGGCGATCGAGGAGGAGCGCCGTCGATGGCTCCGAGGGTGGTTCGAGGACGAGATCTACCCGGTCCTCACGCCGCTGGCCGTCGACCCGGCCCACCCGTTCCCGTCGCTGCTGAACAAGTCGCTGAACCTGGCCGTGCTGCTGCTCGACCCCCGGTCCGAGCGCGCGGTGCACCGGGTCGCGGTGGTGCAGGTGCCGCGGGTGCTGCCGCGCCTGCTGCAGCTGCCGGTCGCTGACGGCGCGGTCGAGGGGCACCGCGACTACGTGTTCATGGTCGACGTCGTCAAGGAGCACCTGGATGCGCTGTTCCCCGGTCTCCAGGTGCTGCACTCCTGCTCGTTCCGGGTCACCCGAGACAGCAACCTCGACCTCGACGAGGAGTCGAGCACCGACCTGGTGAAGGCGCTCGAACAGGAGCTGGTCCGCCGCCGCCGTGGCGAGCCGGTCCGCCTGGAGGTCAGCCGCGGCGCCCACCCCGAGATCCTCGGCCGCTTCCTCGAGGCCTTCGAACTCGAGCACGACGACGTCTACGAGTGCGACGGACCGGTCAACCTCGGCCGGCTGATGGAACTCTACAAGATCGAGGACCGCGCAGCGCTGAAGGACCCGCCGTTCGTGCCGCACGTCGTGCAGACCTGGGAGAGCGCCGAGGCGATGTTCGCGGCGCTGCGCGACCGCGACCTGCTGCTGCACCACCCCTACGACTCGTTCACCACCGTCGAGAACTTCGTCCGGCTGGCCGCCGACGACCCACGGGTGCTGGCGATCAAGCACACGATCTACCGGGCCGGCGAGACGTCGTCGATCGTCCGCGACCTGATCCTCGCCGCGGAACGGCGCAAGCAGGTCACGGTGGTCGTCGAGCTCAAGGCCCGCTTCGACGAGGAAGCCAACATCCGCTGGGCGAAGCGGATGGAGCGCGCCGGTGTGCACGTGGTCTACGGCATCGTCGGTCTCAAGACCCACGCCAAGGCCACCCTGGTGGTGCGGCGCGACGAGGACGGCATGCGCCACTACTGCCACCTCGGCACCGGCAACTACAACCCGACCACGGCGAAGCTCTACACCGACCTCGGCCTGCTGACCGGCAACGAGGACATCGGCAAGGAGGTCGCGGCGCTGTTCAACATGATCACCGGCTACACCCGCGCGCCGTCGATGCAGCACCTGATGGTGGCACCGTTCGCGCTGCGGGCCGGGCTCCTGGCGAAGATCGCCGCCGAAGCCAGCAACGCCGAAGCGGGCCGCCCTGCGCGGATCCTCGGCAAGATGAACTCGCTGGTCGACACCGAGGTCATCGAGGCGCTGTACGACGCCTCGCAGAAGGGCGTCGAGATCCACCTGTGCATCCGCGGCATCTGCTGCCTGAGGCCCGGTGTGCCCGGGCTGAGCGAACGGATCCGCGTGGTCTCGATCGTCAGCCGGTTCCTGGAGCACAGCCGGATCTACTACTTCGAGAACGACGGCGACCCGCAGGTCTACCTCGCCTCCGCCGACTGGATGACCCGCAACCTCGACCGTCGCGTCGAGCAGGCGGTGCCGATCCTCGACCCCGCGCTACGCGCCCGGGTGATCACCATCCTGCAGGCCAACCTCGACGACAACGTGAAGGCCCGCGAGATCCTGTCCGACGGCAGCTACCGGATGCTCGAACCGGAGCCCGGCGAGGCCCCGTTCGACAGCCAGGAGGCGATGCGCGAGGACGCGGTGCGGCGCACCGCCGAGTCGAACAACACCCCGCCACCCAAGCGGCGCGACCGACTCGATCTGATCGGCGCGCCGCGGGCCGAGCTGGCCGACGACGGCTCCTGATCAGCGATTCCGCCGGTCGCCGCGACGTCCACCGCGGTGCGAGGCGAGAGCCGCGACGATCCCCTCGCCGTAGTAGCGCGCGCGCCAGCCCTCGAGCAGGCCGGCATCGAGGAGATCGTCGAGCCCCCCGATCTCGCGGCTGCAGCGCACCAGCGCGAGCATCTGGGCGCGCGAGAGCACCAGATTGGCCTCGACCCCCCGCTCCAGCGCAGCATCACGGCGCCACTGCCGCAACGACTCGTAGCGCGCCGCCTCGCTCGGCCCGAGCGCGTCCTCCTCCGACGCGCAGCTCGGCAGGTCCTGACTCCGCAGCGGACCGGCCTTGCGCGCCGCATCGAGCGCGCCGAGGACGTCCGAGCCGTAACGCGACAGCAGCTTCGGCGGCAGGACCTTCGACGACTCCAGCTCGCGCCGGTTGGCCGGCCGACGCCGGGCCAGCTCGAGCACCACGTCGTTGCCGAAGATCTTGAACAGCGGCGCGTCGCGCGCCTCGGCAAGCCGATGCCGCAGCGCGTTGATCTCCACGAGCGCGCGCCGCTCGTCGCCATCCAGAGAGCCCGCCCCCTTGACCTTCACCAGCTCCGTGAGCCCCAGCCGTCGGACGTCGGGCTCGAGTCCCTCGAGCCGCCGGCACTCGGCCGCGACCTCCTCGACGTGCGGCGAGCCCTGCTCGCGCAGGTCGGCGCGCATCGACTCGGCGAGTTCGAGCAGGAAACAGGTGTCGGACCGCGCGTAGTCGAGCTGCCCCTCGCTCAAGGGCCGCTTGCCCCAGTCGCTGCGCTGGAAGCGCTTGTCGAGCGTCTCGCCGAGCCACTCGTCGAGGACCGACGCCAGCCCCGGCGCCTCGAAGCCCAGCGACGCAGCCGCGACCCGGGTGTCGAACAGGCCGGCGAACTCGATCCCCAGCTCCCGCTTGAGCAGCAGGATGTCGAACTCGGCGCCGTGCAGGACCTTGACGATGCCAGGATCGGCGAGCACCACACCCAGCGGCGCGAGATCGACCGCCAGCGGATCGATGATGTAGTCCCGCGAGCGCGTGCTGATCTGCACCAGACAGATCCGCTCCTTGTAGGCGAACATCGAGTTGGCCTCGGTGTCGAAGCCGATCTGGTGCTGCTTCGCCAGCGTGCGCAGGAGCCTCTGCAGGTCGGCGTCGGTCTCGACGAAGACGAAGGGCTTGTCGATCGAGCCGTGCCGCGCCGCCTTCGAGGAGGAATTCGCGGCGGAACGCCGCTCCGACGGTGACCGCGACCGCTCGGGAGCCGCGTCGCGGCGGCTCTCCGACTCCGGAGATCGTGGAGATCGTGGCCGCCCCGACGGGGCAGCTCTAGAAGCCTGGGCGCTCAATTGGCCGACCGCTCACCTGGCAGGCCGCTCCATCGTCTGACTCGGCACATGGGAAGAGATGTGAGCCGGTCCACGCTGGCTCGAATCCGCCAGGAGACCGACCTGCGCGCGACGAAGCCGGAACACGATTCCAGATCGACAGCCTCATTCGTCGCACGCAACGAAAGCCTACCCTCGCCTGGAGCGGGACGCGAGGCGGGTGAAGACCAGCCGCCCCGAAGTCCGCTGACGTCGCCGGATCACGGAGTCGGTGAGCGGACCGAGTGTTCGCCCCCGGCAACGTGCCCGGGACACTGCACTCCACTCCTCCGAGCCGACTCGCGTTCTTCACGAGGAGCCGCGCCAGCTCGGCGCGGGGCACTCCACGCGGCCCACCGCTGCCCCGCGAAGGGTCTCGCGCCGATCTGCGCGCAGTCCCGCTCCGACCTCGAGCCGGCAAGCTGTTCTCCGTCAACACACCTTGCGGGTTGCCTCAGGTCCACGCAGTCGACGGATAGGTTTCGCGTCTTTGTTCGAGACGGATCTGCTGAGGCACTCGAAGTGACCCACGCCCGCAGGAGTCTGCCTCGTAATCCGAAGGCAGAGAATGCCCTCGCGCATGGCGGTGCTTACGTCGCCGTCTTGGTCCGTCTGCTCGGGGTGGAAGGGATCACATCTATGCTGGCCGCGATGACGATCCGTCGCGTGCTTTCGACCCTGCTTCTCGCCTCGCCCTGCTTCGCGCAGAGCGGTACGTTCGAGCCCCGTTCCCTGCCCGGCTGCCCCGACCCGTCTCCGCCGCAACTGGGAGTCGCCACCACGCCCGATCTCGGCGCGGTCGCACGCGTCGAAGCCAGCGCCCTGCCAGCGTCGACCGCCGGGACGTGGCTCCTGCTCGGCACGCAGACCGCAGAGCTACCCCTCGACGCCGTCGGCGCGCCCGGCTGCCGCGTCTACGTCGGAGGAGTCGTCCTGGATCTCGCCATGTCGCCGAACGCGACTTCGGGCACCGCGGCGCTGGACCTTCCCATCCCCAACTCCCAGGCGTTGATCGGTGCGGAGCTCGAGCTGCAGGCGGTCGCGCTGACCCCCAGCACCAACGCCGCCGGCCTTTCACTAGGCCATTCCGGCCAACTCACCATCGGCCGGCGCACGCCGCTGCCCGTGACCGCCGGACTGGTGGCTCACTACGACGCCACCGACCCGTTGGGAGATGGCTCGCTTCCCGAAGACGGCTCGGAACTGACTACGTGGCACGACGTGAGCGGTCTGCAGCATCACGCGCGGGCCCTGCCACGCGCGCCCTTCTACCGACGCAGCGGCCCTGGAGGCCACCCCGCGGTGGACTTCTCCCGACGCGGCGACGACGGACTCACGACCGGGCCCTCGGCAGCCTTCGACGACACCGATTGGACGGTCTTCGTGGTCGGAGCCGATGCGTCGACCGCGCTCTTCAGCATGAGCGAACCCGGAACGATCAACCACGAGGTGCTGCTGATGGCGCGCTCGGGCCCACGACTGAGCGCGCAGCACCACACCCGCCACGGCAACTGGTTCGAGGTCACCCACCAAGACGTTTCGGCGGGGCCGTTTCTGCAGGAGGCGGTGTTCGGACAGTCCCCCACTGCCGTCGCGAACTTCGCGGAGGGAAGCCCGAGCACGACGGGCGGGCGCACGGTCGGCAGTCCGACCAGCTACCCGAATGCAGTGATCCGGGCGCTCACCCTGGGCCGCCGCGGGGACTCTCGCTACGAGAACGGCGCAGCGAAGCTGCACGAGGTGCTCCTGTACGACCGGGTCCTCACCCGCTCCGAGCGGGACCAGGTCGGCGCACATCTCGCGATCAAGTACGGCATCCCGACTGCCTATCCGGGCTCGTAGGCGGCTGCGCGAGCGTGATGCATCCCAGCACCCACCCACCACCGCCGCAGGCCGGCGCCCCGAGTGGATGCGGCCTCCCGAACCCTGCAGACGAACCCTGCAGACCGCCCACGCCGCGGATCGCCCGATGGCCAGCCCTCGGGAGCGCGCCCCAACGAAAAAGCCTCGCAGAGCGCCGAGAACCGGCTCTCTACGAGGCTTCTTATGTGGCGAGGACGACGGGACTCGAACCCGCAACCACCGGATCGACAGTCCGGTACTCTAACCAATTGAGCTACGTCCCCGTGTGAGGGGCCGAGAACTCTAGCTGCTCGCTCCGATCTTGCAAGCGACCGCCGCAACTTTTCGGACGGTCGCGGCGGGTGCGGCGCAGATGGCCGCGGGCTGCGCGGTCGCGGACTCCCTGAGTCACCGCGTCGGCGCCAGCGCGCCGCGGACCCACGCAGCCCCCGCTCGGCCGACCCGGCCGGTGCGCAGCTCCCGGACCACCTCGGCGCGCTCGGCAGCGTCTTCGAGCACGCGCAGGGCCAGAGCATCCTGCAGTTCGCGCAGGCTCCAGCCGCCGAGCGCGACCCCAGCAGCGCGGACCCGCAGTAGGTGCAGGATCGACGCGGCGGGCAGGGTGGCGAACTCGGCGCGCAGGGAATCGGTTCGCTCCCCACTCCACTCGGCCGGCGGCAGCGCGAGGTCGACCACGGCCGCGTCCGCCTCCGGGACAGCGCGCCGCGGCGCCTCGGCGCCGGCGCGGGCACGAGCGCCGTCACCCGCGCCGCGGGAACACTTCGCCGGCACCGCCGTGCACGCGGCGCCGACCGATTCCGTGTTCATTCGCGAACCACGAGCAGCGGTCGACGGCACCAGCGGTGCGTCCCATGAGCCCGAGACGGCAGCAAGAGCCAGGAGCCCGAGGACGGCGAGGATCAGGGTGGAGTTGGCGAGGTTCATCGCAGCTGCTCCAGATCGGTGGGGACACTGATTCATCACGACTCAGTCCACCCAGTAGGTGATCAGCCAGTAGGGCACCTGCCCGTTCCGCACGGTGCCGTTCGGACGCATGCCCGGCTGCAGGACCAGCAGGCCGAAGTCGTATTCGTTGGCGAAGTAGGCGTTGCCGGCGATCGCCCCGACGGTGCCCGAGAACGCGGTGCCGCGGTCCATGGTGATCTCGTGCACCGTGGTGCGGTCCACGGCGAAGCTGCCGCCGACGGTCGCGTTGCCGTGCTTGAACTCGAACTCGGCGCCGATGCCGATGGTGCGGGACTCGGCGGTCGAGGTGGTGTCGTTCAGCTCCAGCCCGAGGGTGATCGACCCGGTGCCCTGCGGCACGGAGGCCACGGCGCTCTCGAACCCGCGGTGCATCGCCAGCGCCGCGTCCTTCTGGATCGGGTTCCGGTAGCTGTAGGGACTGCCGACGGTGTGGTTCAGCGTGATCCGGTCCGCGGCGTCGACGAGCCGGTTGTAGCTCGGCACGGGCCACTGGAAGACCTTGGTGCTCACCGGGTCCTCGATCCACAGCAGGTCGCCGATCCGGGCCGGGTCGTCGGAGCCGACGATCTCGTACTGGTAGCGACGGTAGAGCGTGCCCTTGAACACCACGGTGTCCTCCTCCGAGCCGCCCACGTACATCGTGGTGTGGCGGATCTGCGAGCCGGTGGTGCGGCTGCGCTCGAGGGTCGCGGTGACGGTCGCCTTCACCTCGGCGCCGAACGCGTCGAACAGGTCGGAGACCTCGTAGCCGACGCTGGCCGACACGGTGTAGGCCGACGAGACCGTCAACGCGATGCCGCGCGTCGTGCTGAATTCCATCGAGGTGGAACAGGCGTCGCGGTTCTGGCTCGGCACCTGGGCCTCGCTCCAGCAGGGGGCGGCGGCCAGGACTCCGATCACCAGCGGGTCGGCCAGCAGGTAGTCCTTGCTCCCGGTGTAGCGCAGCACCATCGAGTCGCCGTCGACATCACCCGCGGCGATGTGCTGGCTCTGGAAGTCGCCGATCTCGAAGGTGCCCTGGACCCGGGCGTCCCAGTCGCTCGCCCAACTGCCGTTGCTGCGGTAGCGCGGCTCGACGAACACCCGGTCGACCCCGGCGATCTGGGTCAGGCTGGCGTCCCGCTCGTGCAACACGGCGAGGGACTGCTGCCGGCTGCCGCTCGACGAGACCGCGACGGCGTCGATCAGGCCGTCGAGCGCACGGAGCGCGCTGATGTCCACGCCGCTCGCCTCGGTGTTGGGGCGGGTGCCACCCGGGTTCTGGCCGGGCATGTAGACCACGTCGAGCCCCTGGTCGGTCACCACGCAGAGCGCCTGGCTGCCCGCACCGTCGAAGTCGCAGCCGACCACGCGGTACTGCTCACGCCAGTCCGCAGCCGAGACCGCGCTCAGCGTGCGGAGGCCGAGGTCCTTCCGGCTGCTCTCCACGTAGCCCTGCGCATCCTGCTCGACGACCCGCGCGCCCATGTCGCGGATGCGGGTGACCTGCGAGTCCAAGATCCGGTGCGTCTCGACGCAGGCCACCTCGAGCGCCGCGTCGTCGTCGAACTGACCGACCGCGAAGGCGTTGACCCATCGGGTATCGCCCTGGCCGTTCGCGTTGGCCGAGCGGTAGTCGGTCCGCGCCCGGTCGGTGATCTTCAGGAAGCCGCCCTGCTCCAGGTGACCGGTCACCAGCTCGATGTGCTCGACGTGGCCGTCACCGTCGAGGTCGACGTGCGACTCGAACACCCGGTGCGCATCGCTCCGCGTGTCCTCGAAGCTCACGTTGCCCACCCGGTAGCTGCCGCCACCGTCGACCTCGAGCGTGGTCCGGGCGATCTGCCGGTCGCCGTTGCCGCGCTCGACGATCGCCGAGATGTGCAGCAGGTCGCTGTCGTCCCCGCGATCCTCCACCGATAGCGAGATCCAGCGGAAGGTGCGGCCGCCGACGCCGACGGCGTAGCTGTGCAGTTCCCGCCAGGTGCCGTTGGCCCGCTGCCGGAACACCTTCACGATGCCGTTGCCGCTGGCGGTCACGTGGGCGCGGACCACCACCTCCCGCGCATCGTTCGGATCGAGCGCCGCGACCAGCACGTCGGTGGTGCGCCGGCTGCCGAAGGCCGGGATGCCCGCCGCGGTGCTGCCGTCGGATCGGATGACGACCGTCTCCATGTCGGGCGAGGCGACGAAGTTGCCCTTGCCCAGCGGGTTGAAGTCGGCGGCGTGCGGGTCGGAGTAGTTGTTCGCGAACTCGCTGTAGCGGTCGCCGAGGGACAGCGACGCGGTCGGTGCGGCTACGGCGATGGGCGACTGGGCCTGGAGGAAGCTACCGACGGCCAGACTGATGGCAGCGGCGGTGGAGAAGGTCGAGATCGAGAATGCGTTCATCGCGGGTGTGCTCCGGTTCGGGGTTCACCTCGATCAGCCGGAGCGCGCCACGGATCCGGACACGGCCGGATCGAGAATCTCGTGGCCGCCCTAACCCACGACTCCATCTACTCTTCAAGCGATCCCGATCCCGTGGACCCGAGTCCGCTACCCTGTTTCTCCGAGATGGACCAGGAGCCACCCAGCGAGACCCTCCAGCTCCTCCAGGCCTGGCACGGCGGCGATGCCGGGGCCCTGGGGGACCTGATCGCGCGCGACTTCGAGTGGGTCCGTAACCACGTCGCCTCCCGGCTCGGTCCGAAGCTCCGCGCCCGCGGCGACCTCGACGACTACGTGCAGGACGCGATGCTCGAGGCGATGCACTACACGCCGCGGTTCCTGGTCGCCGACAAGGCGCAGTTCCGGGCGCTCCTGGCGCGCATCACCGAGAACGTGCTGCGCGACCACGTCGAGAAGCTCGGCGCCAGGAAGCGCGATCCGCGACGCGAGAAGCCCTACCTCGGTGACACGCTGCTGGCGCTCGATCCACCGGCCCGGTCGGTCGCGCGGCCCAGCCAGGTCGCCGCGAAGAACGAGGAGGAGGTGTGGTTGGAACTCGGGATCGAGATGCTCGATGCCGACGAGCGCCGCATCGTCCGCGCGCGCGAATACGAGGGCCGTTCCTTCGTCGACATCGCCAAGGACCTGGGCATGAACGAGGACGCGGTGCGCAAGCGCTTCAACCGGGCCCTGCCCAAGCTGGCCCGCAAGGTCACCGAGCTGCGCGCCGGCCGGGTGGAGCGGGCCCTGGGAGAAGCGCCTTGAGCGACCCGAGCCGGCTGCAACGAGCCGTGGCCCTGTTCGCCGCGTGGGAGGAAGGCGGCAGGGCCGAATCGCCGGCTGCGATCCTGGCGCACCACGAGGACCTGCGGGACCTGCTCGAACCGATGTTCGAGGACGACGCCGACGAAGACGAGCCAGGCAAGGACGACGACGGATCACGGACCTTCGGCGACGGCGCCTACCGCACGATCCGCGAACTCGGCGCCGGCGGGATGGGGATCGTCTACGAGGCGGAGCAGGTCGAGCTGGGTCGGCGTGTGGTGATCAAGCTGCTCACCGGCAGCGGCTCGGCGAGCGCGCGGGCCCGCTTCCGCCGCGAGGCCTGGACCGCCGCGAAGCTGCGCCACCCAGGCATCGTGCAGGTCCTCGACGTCGGCGAGACCGCCGGCGAGACGTTCGTGGTCATGGAGTTCGTCGAGGGAGCTCCTCTCGACCGGGTGTTGGCGCGCTGCTCCGGCAGGCCGAACCGCGACGGGCGCACATTCGTCGAGGCCCTGCTCGCCGAGCGGCTGCGGCCCACCAACGCGCGGCAGGAGCACGACCTCGACGCGTTGGCCGACTCACCGACCTGGCGCGGCAGCTGGCACGACACCGTACTCGCGCTCACCGCCCGCCTCGCCGACGCGCTCGACCACGCCCACCAGAGCGGCGTGGTGCACCCCGACGTGAAGCCCTCGAACGTGCTGGTCCGCCCCGACGGCGGCGTGGTGCTGATCGACTTCGGCCTGGCCCGCGACGCCGACCTGCCGTCGCTCACCGTGGAAGGGCAGTTCGCCGGCACGCCCTACTACGTGTCGCCCGAGCAGGCCTCGGCAGGCGGCGTGCCGATCGATGCGCGCAGCGACCTGTTCTCGCTGGGCGTGACGCTGTTCGAGCTGCTGACCGCGCGGCTGCCGTTCGAAGGCGAGAGCGGCCACCAGGTGGTGCAGCGGATCCTCACCGAGCCGGCCCCCGACCTGCGCCGCTTCGCTCCGTCCGCGGGGCCCGACCTCCGCGCCGTGGCCCACAAGGCGCTGCAGCGCAGTCCCGAGCACCGCTACCAGACCGGAGCCGACTTCGCCGCCGACCTGCGGGCCGTGCTCGAGAAGCGGCCGGTGAAGGCGCGGCCGGTCTCGTCGCTGCAGCGGGTGGCGGCCTGGGTGCGGCGGGAGCCCCGGATCGCGGCCCTGGTGGCGACGGTGTTCCTGTCGATCACCGTCGGTGGCGTCGTCGCGACCGCCCTCTACTTCGAGGCGGAGGACCAGGCCGAGGTCGCCGAGCTGCGACTGGCCGAGGTCGAGCGCCTCGCCGACGTCCGCCGCCTGCAGGAGCTGCTCGACGAAGCCGACGAGCTGTGGCCCGCGGTGCCCGCGAACGCACTGAGGTTCACCGACTGGATCGACCGCGCCGAAGAGCTGGCCGGTCGACGGGCCGTCCACGAGCGGACTCTCCGCCGGCTGCGCGCGGAGTCGCGTTCGTTGACCGCCGACGAACTCGCCGCACTGCGAGCCGCCACCGGGATCGGTGAGGAACTCGCGTGGACCGACGAGCGCCGCTCGAGGATGGCCGAGCTGGTGGAGAAGCTCGCTGCCGCGAAGCCGCCACCAGACGAAGAGCTGCAGCAGCGCCATGTGCGACGCCTGGAGCAGGCGCGCGAGGTCGTCGCAGCGGGCGTGACCCGGGCCACCGGGCTGCAGGAGGATCTCGACGGCGTCGAGTTCTGGCGCTTCGCCTCCGAGGAGCTGCAGTGGCAGCACGACCTGCTCGCGCAGTTGATCGACACCCTGGACGCGGCCCTCCTCGACCCGGAGACCGGCCGCCTCGCCGATGTCCGCAGCCGACTCGATGCGGCCACGCGGCTGGGGGGCACCAGCCTCGAGGCCCACGCCGACCGCTGGAGCTCGGCGCGTGCCGCGCTCGCCGACCGCGACCGGTCCCCGGCCTACGACGGTCTCGAGCTGCCCGAACTCATCGGGCTGGTCCCGCTCGGCCCCGACCCGACCACCGGGTTCCACGAGTTCGCCGACGTGCGCACCGGCGAGGTACCCGACCGCGATCCCGACGGCACGCTGCAGCTCGATGAGACCTCGGCGATGGTGCTGGTCCTGCTACCCGGAGACGACGCGGTCCGTCTCGGCGCGAGTCCCGACCGCGAACACGCCGAACCCCTGCGCCGCTTCGACCCGGCGGCCCGCGGCAACGAGATCCCGATCCACGAGGTCGCCCTCGCACCCTTCCTGATCGGCAAGCACGAAGTCGCCCGCCACCAATGGCTCACGGCGGTCGGCGAGCGGCTCCTCCCCGCGGCGGTGAGCGACGAGCCGCGGTTGCCGGTCAACCAACTCAGCCACGACGTCGCCGCGGAGTTCTGCAAGCGCCTCGGCTACGCGCTGCCGACCGAGGCGCAGTGGGAGTACGCCGCCCGCGGCGGCACCGACACCTGCTGGTGGACCGGCGACGAACCCGAGACCCTCGACGGTCTCGTGAACCTCGCCGACGCGCGCATCGCCGAGTGGAACCCCAACTCCGTCCAGCACCCGGACTTCGACGACGGCTTCGCCACCACCGCACCGATCGGCAGCCTGCCGGCCAACGGCTTCGGACTGCACGAGGTAGCCGGCAACGTCTGGGAGTGGTGCGCCGACCACGCGCCGCTCGACTACCTCGACCCCGTCCGCATCGGCACCGCGTTCCGCCTCAACCGCTCCGGCCCACGCCGCTCCTTGCGCGGCGGTGGCTTCGTCTCCGACGCGGCCCGGGTACGCTCGGCCTATCGCTCCGGCGACTACCCGGCCAACGCGGCGGCGGATACCGGTCTGCGAGTGGTTCTGCTGCTCCCGGACTCCGACTGATCGGGGTGATTGCTTGCGAGCTCCTGTGCTCCCGGCCCAGAAGGCAGCGCCATGACCCCATCCACGCCGACTTCTCTCCGCATCGGCTTCGCCGGCACCGAAGGCGCCGACCGGCCCCACCTCTCGGTCGACGGCATGACCGAGTCCGGCCCGAACCTCTCGCACTGGCCCGGCAACCGCACCCCGCAGGTCTACAAGCGCGACCTGAGCACGGGCATCTGCCTGGCCTTCGCCGAGGACGACCCCGCATCGCGCGCCGCGTTCCTCGGCGACGCCGAGCTGGTGCTGAACGACCACTACGACACCGACGGCTTCCTCTCGATGCTGGCGGTCGCCCGACCCGAGATCGCATTGCCGCGCCAGGAGCTCTGCCTCGCCGCCGCGGCCACCGGCGACTACCAGGCCTGGCAGACCACCCGCGGCTTCGCCGTCGACCGCATCGTGGTGAACCTCGCCGCCGGGTTCTCACCGCTCGCCGCCGAGTTCACCGGCCTGCCGGCCGCCGAGAAGGCCCTGGCCCGCTACCGCTGGCTGATCGACCACGCCGTGCAGGTCCTCGACCGGCCCGAGTCGCTGGCCGCCTGCTGGCGCGACGAGCACGACGCGATGCGCGCCGAGCTGCAGGAAGCCCGCAGCGGGATGCTGCAGCGCGAGGTGCTGACCGGGATCGGCCTGTCGCTGGTGACGACGCGCCGCCCCGTGGCCCGCATGACGCTCAATACCCTCGCCGCCGCCTGGCGCGTGCTGCACGTCGTGCCATCGCCCGACGGCACGACCTACCGCTACCACGACCGCACCGAGAGCTGGTTCGAGGTGGTGAGCTTCACCCCGCTGCCGCGCATCGACCTGCGCCCCTTGGCGGCACGGCTCCAGGAACTCGAAGGCACCGAAGGCGATCCGCGCCACGGCTGGCACGCCGACCCGCCCACCGACCCGGTGCCCGAGCTGTGGTTCGGCGTCGACGAGCCGCAGGCGTATGGACAGGTGACGCGCGAGCTGGGGGCGAGCCGGCTGCCGGTGGAGACGGTGCGGGCGGTGTTCGCGGAGCATCTGCTGCCCTGATCGTGAGGTCAGCCACCGAGGAGAATCGACCGCCCAGGGCCCGGGCTCACCCGGTACCGTTCGCCTCGATGAAGGTCAGCCCCAGGCAGCCGCTCGCCCTGCTCGTCGTGGTGTGCGCGCTCAGCGCAACGCGCGCACAGGAGAAGGCAGTCGCCGCGCCCCACCGCGACAAGGTGCTCGGCTGGGTCGAAGACGGTGACGGCCAACGCATCGCCGGCGCGACCGTCACCCTGCTCGCCCGCCCCATCCCCGAGCGCGCCGACATCGGTGAGGCCGACCGGATCGAGGTCCAGTCGGACGAGCGCGGCCTGTTCCGCGCCGAGGTCCTGCCGGGCGGGACCTACACGGCCTGGGCGCAGCAACTCGACGATGCGGGGTTGCTCCGCGTGTCGGGCCCCGCCGAGAACGTCGTCCCCGGTCCACCGGTGCGGCTGGAGCTCGGCGCGTCGCGCACGCCGCGCCGGGTGCGCTTCGACGGCCTCGCGGCGTGGCAAGCGCACGGGCCACTCAGCCTCCACTGCCGCGCGATCACCCGCACTGCGCTGCTCGTGCCGTTGATGCCCGGCGAGGAAGGCATCGCCACGCTCCCGGAGCTGCCGGGCATGCTCGACCAGGTCTACGTCGAAGTCCGGACCGCGGACGGCCTGCTGGTCCACTTCGAGGAGCAGTCCGCGCGCGGCGGAGACGTCGCACCTCTGACCATCGGGCCACCGCGCGAAGTCCGCGTGGTGGTGCGCGACGACGCGGGTGCCGCCGTGCCGAACGCGTCGGTCGCACACGTGCCGAACTACGCGATCGGTGGTCGTCACCCAGGTATGGCTCCGCTGGTCCTGGGAAGCACCGGACCCGACGGGACCTTCCAGGCCACTGTGCCCTCTACGCCGTTCGGAGCCCGGGAGTCCCAGAGGCCGATCTTCCTGATCCGCGCCGCGGGCCGCGCCGGAGTCGTGCAGCAGCTCGACGATACGGACGATCTCGTCGTCGCTCTACCGGCTGGATCTTCGGTCCATGGACGCCTGGCTCTCGATGCCGAACGCCCTGCTCCAGGCGTGACGGCGTGGATCGACACGATGGTCGCGGTCCCGGCCTTGAATCAGGGCCGCAGTGCGCCGGCGCCGATGCCCATTCCCACGGCTGCGGACGGCGGGTTCCGGTTCGACGGACTGACCGAGCACGGCTTCGTCGTCCAAGCGCTGCTCACCGCCGCGCACCTCGAGGCGGCAGGCGTCGAGCCGCCGAAGAACCGCTCGCTGCCGCCGGTGTCGTTGCTGGCGAGCACGGCCGCAGTGTCCACGGACATCGACCTCGGTGACCTGCGCATCGATCGACTGGAACTCGCGGACGTACGCGTCCTACGCCACGACGGGACACCGGCGGTCCACGCGCGTTTCCGAGTGCGACTGGGAGATCACTTCAACCTGCCAGTCGAACTGCACACCGACCGGCTCGGCCGCGTGCTGATGCCGGTCCCCCAGGGCGACGGCCTATGGCTCGACGCCTACGAACCGGGCGGCGGCGTGGCGCAGCACTTCCTTGCCGTCGCCGGCGAGCCGGGCACCCTTCGCGAGATCCCGATCACCCTCAGTCGTCCCTGGGAGGTGACCGGAGTCGTCGTCGACGAATCGGGCGAGCCCGTCGCGCACGCGAGCGTGCGGTTCGGCGAGCGACCAGGCGGCCTCGACTTCTCGCTGGCCTCCCTGGTCTTCTGGTCACGCATGGCGCTCGGAATCGACAGCGCGACGTCGACCGACTCCGAGGGGCGCTTCACCCTGCGCGCCCCGCTCGCCGGCGCCGGATACTCGGTGCGCGCCCGCTGGGAAGCCGACGGGCAGAGGCTGACCGGCGAGACCGCAGTTCTCGTCGAGGAAGCCGCGCAGCCACCCGAACTCCGCATCACGCTCGCTCCCGACCGTCGCTGAGCCGACGCCGGTGGCGACTTGCGGCTCCAATGTCTCGCCTTCGACCGCCAGCGCGGATGCCCTCGCGCCAGCGGACGCTCGGCCGGTGCTCCTGGAACGAGACTTCGCGCGAGTCCGCGCTGGCACGTAGGCGAAGCGCCCGACGTCGATCCCTCTCGACGTTGCCTTCTCTCGACGTCGGTCCCTCTCGACGTCGCCTCCTCTCGAATATGACACCCCATGCTCTCCGCGCGCTGTCCGGCGCGATCTCCGTCCTCTCCGTCGCCCTGCTGCCCTGCACCGAACTCGCCGCGCAGCGAGGCCGCGGAGCACGGGCTCCCGCACCGAACTTCGCCAGCCAACAGGCTCGCAGCATCGACCCCGCCTGGGCCAGCCAGTTCACCTGGGACGCGCTCGGCCCGGCGAACATGAGCGGGCGGATCACCGACCTCGCGGTCTACGAGGCCGACCCGAAGATCTACTACGTCGCCACCGCCACCGCGGGGCTGATGAAGACGGTCAACAACGGGGTCACCTTCGAGCACGTCTTCGAGGACCAGCCGGTGTGCTCGATCGGCGCGGTCGCGGTGTCGGCCACCGATCCCGACGTGGTCTGGGTCGGCACCGGTGAGGAGAACCCGCGCAACTCGGCCAGCTACGGCAATGGCGTCTACAAGTCGCTCGACGGCGGCAAGACCTGGGAGCACGTCGGCCTGGAGCACAGCTTCCAGATCGGCAGCGTCTGGATCCACCCGCAGGACTCCCGCGTGGTGCTGGTCGGCGCACTCGGCCGACTCTACGGCCCGAGTGAAGAGCGCGGCCTCTACAAGACCACCGACGGCGGCGCGAGCTGGACCAAGATCCTGCACGTCGACGACCTCACCGGCGTGATCGACATCGCGGTCCATCCGACCGACTTCGACACGATGCTGGTCGCCACCTACGAGCGGCAGCGCGACGGGTTCGACACCAACGACCCAGCCAAGAAGCTCGGCCCGGGCTCCGGTCTCTACCGCACGACCGACGGCGGACGCACCTTCACCGAGATCCGCACCGGCCTGCCGACCGGCACGCTGGGTCGGATCGACATCGACTGGTACCGCGCCGATCCGAAGGTGGTCTTCGCGCTGGTCGAAAGCGACAAGATCGGCATGGTCGGCGACGACGTCGGTGACCCCGGCATGAGCGTCGAAGACGCCGAAGCCGGCGTGCGGATCACGCGCGTCACCGACGACGGCCCCGCCGCGAAGGCCGGCCTCGAGACCGGCGACCTGATCCTCGAGATCGGTGGCGAGAACGTGATCGGCCAGGACGCCTTCCGCCGCCGCATCACCGCGCAGTCGGTCGGCGACACGCTGTCGATCGAACGGGTCCGCGACGGCGAGGTCGCGGTGGTCGAGCTGGTGCTCGCGGCGCCCGCCAAGGACGAAGACGAGGAAGACGACGAACCGTCGCGACCCTACGGCACCCGCCTCGGCGGACAGGTCGCCAACGTCCACCACTTCCAGGGCAAGGACGGCCACGAGTTCGGCGGTCTCTACCGCAGCGACGACGCCGGGCTGTCCTGGCGGCGCATCAACAGCATCAACCCGCGGCCGATGTACTTCAGCCACGTGCGCGTGGACCCGCAGGACGACCAGAAGCTCTACGTGCTCGGCATCTCGGCGGCGCGCTCGGTCGACGGCGGCGAGACCTTCACCACCGACGCGAGCCGTGGCGTGCACTCCGACCAGCACGTGCTCTGGATCGACCCGAACGACGGCAATCACCTGCTGATCGGCTCGGACGGTGGGCTCTACGCATCGTGGGACCGCACCGCGACGTGGCACCACCACAACCACATGGACCTCGGCCAGTTCTACCACGTGGCCGTCGGCCCGCGCCGCGACTACTGGGTCTACGGCGGCCTCCAGGACAACGGAAGCTGGGGCGCGCCGCGGCGCGGCACGCGCGGCTCGACCGTCAACGAGGACTGGCTCCGCGTCGGCAGCGGCGACGGCTTCGTGATGGCGGTCGATGCCGAGGACCCCAACCAGATCTACTACGAGAGCCAGAACGGCGGCATGGGCCGCACCCACCTGCTGACGATGGAGGGCGGCGGCATCCGGCCACCGCGCGAGCAGGGCGTCGACACGCGCTTCAACTGGCGCACGCCGTTCGCGTTGTCGCACTTCAACTCGAAGATCTACTACTGCGCCGGCAACTACGTCTTCCGGTCGCTGTCGAAGGGCAACGACCTGAAGCGGATCTCGCCGGAGATCTCCCGCACCGACCGTGGCAGCGCGACGGCGTTCGCGGAGTCGCCGCGCGATGCGGACGTGCTCTACGTGGGCACCGACGACGGAGCGCTGTGGCGCACGGTCGACGGCGGCGCCGAGTGGACCGACCTGCTGGCGTGGCCGGGCGAGGAAGCGATCGGCGAGGAGGTCTCGATCGGCGAGGCGGCCGGTGAAGACAGCTCGACGAGCGACACGGTCGCGGTTGCCGAAGCCTCGGTCGAAGGCGACGTGGAGGTCGTCGTGGCGGCCGCCGAGATCGCCGACGCGGCGACGGACATCAAGGCAGCGGACAACAAGGCAGAGGACGGCGCGGCGCAGACCGAGGCCGTCGCCCGCCCGCTGGCCGAGCTGATCGACCAGCCGATGTGGGTCGCAGCCATCGAAGCCTCGCACCACGACGCGAACCGCGTCTACCTGACGCTCGACGGCCACCGCCACGACGACGACCACGCCCACATCTTCGTCAGCGAAGACCGCGGCGACACCTGGACGTCGCTGGCCAACGGCCTGCCGCGCGGCTCCAGCCGCGTGCTCCGCGAAGACCACTCCAACCCCGACGTGCTCTACCTCGGCACGGAGTTCGGCTTCTACGTGTCGATCGACCGCGGCCGGTCCTGGACCCGCCTGCACAACAACCTGCCGACCGTGCCGGTGCACGAGGTCGCGCAGCACGACCTGTCGGGCGAGATCGTCCTCGCCACGCACGGCAGGAGCTTGTGGGCCCTCGACGCCACGCCGATCCGCCAGATGACGGCCGACGCGATGGCAGCCGATGCCTTCCTGTTCGAACCCAACGACGTCGTCCGCTGGCGCCGCCTCCACAGCCGCGGCAACTCCGGCGGCGCCAGCATCTTCCAAGGCACCCAGCCGCGTGGCGACGCGGCGATCTACTACCGCCTGGCGAAGCCCGCTCGTGAGGTGCAGCTCGAGATCCGCAACGCGGCCGGCGAGACCTTCCGCACACTGGAAGGCGAGACCGACGCCGGCCTGCACCGCGTCGACTGGAACCTCGCCGGCGACTCCCGGCCGCCGACGGCCGCCGAAGTCGAGGAGATGGTGCGCCGCTGGGGCGAACGCGCTCGCCGCTTCGCCGGGCGTTCGCGACCGCAGAGCGCGAGCGAGGGCACCTGGACGGTCGCGCTGATCGTCGACGGCGTCGAGCAGAAGAAGTCCTTCGAGCTGCTCGCCGACCCGTCGTTCCGACCCGAGAGTCTCGGCGCCCGGCTCGAGCGCGAGATGGAGGCCGCCGGCTGGCTCGACGAGCTGAACGGCACAGGCGAAGACCGCGGGGAAGACTCGCGGCGCTGAGCTGGTCTCCGCAGGTGCGCCAGCCCCGCCCCCGTCGTAGAAGGGCGCCATGGCGAAGTTCTACGAGACGCTCACCGACGAGCTGCGCGAGTTCCTCCTCGCGCAGCACCTGTTCTTCGTGGCTTCCGCCCCGCGCTCCGACGTCGGACGGATCAACCTGTCGCCCAAGGGGCTCGACAGCCTGAGAGTGCTGGACGACCGCACCCTCGCCTACCTCGACCTGACCGGCAGCGGCAACGAGACCGCCGCGCACGTGCAGGAGAACGGCCGCCTCACCTTCATGTGGTGCGCGTTCGAGGGTGCGCCACGCATCCTGCGCGCCTACTGCCTCGGCGAGGTGGTGCTGCCGGACACCCCGCGCTGGCAGGAACTCGCGCCGCACTTCGCGCCCCTGCCGGGCGCGCGCCAACTGATCGTCGGCCACGTCCGGTCCGTCCAGACCTCGTGCGGCTTCGGCGTCCCGCTGTTCGAGCACCGCGGGGCCCGCGACACGCTGCTGGAGTGGGCCGAGAAGAAGGGCGAGGCGGGAGTCGCCGACTACCGACGGCAGAACAACGCGTTCAGCATCGACGGGCTGCCGACCCCGATCGGCGAGGCGCCTGGCTGAGCCCGCGCAGCGAGACATCGAGGGCCGGGTAGCCTGAACCTCTCGACCACCCGGATCGCGGGCCGAACGACCGCACTCTCCACGCTTCTACCGACAGCCTCGGCGCGGTTGGCCGTAGGATGGGCCGGCAGGCTCCGGCATGGCGAAGAGTCCACTGCTCAACACGTCGACGGCGACGTTCCTCGACCTCATGGGAACCGGCCGCTCGTTCCAGGTCGCCAACTGCCAGCCCGACTACGCCTGGAGCACCGAGCAATGGGACGATCTCTGGGAGGACCTGAGCCACCTCCACCAGCATCCAGACGCCCGGCACTTCATGGGCGCGGTGGTGCTCACCGGGGTCGAGGACCAGCCGGACCGGCGATTCTGGATCATCGATGGCCAACAACGATTCGTGACCCTGAGCATCCTGACGCTCTCGGTGATCCGTCGGCTCCGGGAACTGGCGGACCAGGGAGTCGACACGACAGACAACCACACGCGCGCCCAGTCCCTTCGCGACCGTTTTCTCGGTGAGAAGGACCCCGTCTCCCTCGTCGAGGCGAGCAAGCTCCAACTCAACGAGACGGACGACCCCTTCTATCAGGACCACCTGATCAGGCTCCGCGCTCCAACGTCGCTCCGCGCCCACCCCCGATCCTGCCAGCTCCTCTGGCATTGCCTGGAGTGGTTCGGTCAGCGCCTCGCCCAGGCGGACTTCGGCGAGGATGGGGAGTCCCTCACGCGACTGATCACCGAGTCCGCCGCGCGCCAACTGCTGTTCATCAGGATCGAAGTCGACGATGAGCTACGCGCATTCACGGTCTTCGAGACCCTCAATGCGCGCGGGCTCGGCCTGTCTCCGACCGACCTGATCAAGAACTACCTCTTCTCGCTCGTCCGCCAAAAGCCCGACCTCCGCAGTCTGCAGCGCCGCTGGAAGCGCCTGATCGAGACCGTTCGCCAACAGGACTTCCCCGAGTTCCTCCGCTATCACCTGCTCTGTTCGAGGCCACGCGTCCGATCACGGAATCTCTTCAAGATCCTCAAACAGGACGTGGCCGAGGCCGAAGACGTGTTCGCCCTGCTGGACGAACTCGAGGCCCGCGCCGACCTGTTCGCTGCGCTTCACGACAGCGAACACGAACTGTGGATCGAGTACCCCAGCTGCAGGCAATTCGTCAGGGAGCTGCTCACCTTCCGGGTGAAGCAGATGACGCCGCTGCTCTTCGCAGCGTGGGAACGGCTTCCTGATCGGTTCGACCAGATCCTCCAACTCGTCTCGGTGCTGTCGTTCCGCTACTCGGTAGTCGGAAAGCGGAACTCGAGCGATCTGGAGCCGGCCTACCACGCCGCAGCTCGCGCGATCCTGGACGGGACATCCAAGTCCGCCCGCGACGTCTTCCAGTCGCTGGAACCGCTCTACGTGGACGACAGTTCCTTCTGCGCCGACTTCGCGGGGTTCGAGATCCGAGCTCGAGGACCTGGGAAGAAGCTCGCGCGCTATGTCCTCGCCAAGCTCGAGTCGAGGCTCTCGGGGAAGAGCTGCGATCCGTCGACCGACCCGTTCACCATCGAGCACGTGCTCCCAGAGAATCCTGGCCCGGAATGGTTCGACGAGTTCCCGGAAGCCCGGGTCAGCACCTTCGTGGATCGGATCGGGAACATGCTGCCCCTCGATGCAGCAAGCAATCGGGCGCTCGGCAACCTGGACTTCGCGGCCAAGCTCGAGACCTACGCAGCAAGCCGCTACGCCTCCGCGCTCGACGTCGCGGAGCATCGACCGCCGACCTGGAACCCGAAGGCTCTCGAGCAACGGCAATCGAGGCTCGCGAAGATCGCGGTCCAGGCATGGCGATTGGATTTCGACTGAGCGACGCGAAGGTGAAGGCAGGGGCTCGGCAGGGCCGAGCTGCCGCGGCCGGACGGTGCTGTCGGAGGAATTCCGCGTCTCCCTGACACACCCTGCCCACTCCCCACGGAGGCCAGGAGAACCGCTCGCTCCAGCGAGCCCGTCCCACCTGCACCTCCGATGAACCGCCCGACCCTCCGCGCCGTCCTCCTGGCCTCCTGCGGCCTGCTGTCCCTGACCGACACCGCCAGCAGCCAGGGCACGATCACCCTCTACGACAACTCCAGCTACGGCGGTGCGAACATCACCCTGCCGCTGCTCGCCCACCTCGATGGGGTCCTGCAGCCGATCCCGGGGGGCCTCGAAGACCGGGTCACGTCGCTGCGCTGGAATCTCTCGACCAACGTCATCGTGAAGTTCTTCGAGAACCGCGACGGCACCGGCCGCGAGTTCTCCGTGCGGCACGACCAGGCGCGCGTCGGCGGCGATTCGAACGTGGGCTCGTACTACAACGACAAGTTCTCGTCGTTCCGCTTCACGGTCGTCGACCCGAGCCAGGGCTGGGTGCGCTTCCACACCAACGCCAACTTCGGCGGCTACGAGTTCATGCGCTACGTGTCGCAGACCGGCTTCACGATCCAGTCGCTGCGGGACCGGGGCTACAACGACCAGGTCGACTCGATCCGCTGGAGCCTGCCGCGCGGCACCACGATCATGTGCTTCGACGAAGACCCCGCCGGCGGCCGCGCGCTGCCGCTGCTCGGCACCGGTGCGGTGAGCGACCTGAACAACTCGTTCAGCGGCCTGCACCACGACAAGTTCTCGACCTTCGCGGTGATGCGCGGCGAACTCACGGCGACCTTCGCCGACCGCAACGCGCCGATCGACCGGGTCTGCCAGCTCTCGTCGCACAACGCGCACGTCAGCACCGCGCACGGCTGGTCGGTCTGGTACAACCAGACGATGCCGTTGCTGGAGCAGCTCGACTACGGCGCACGGGTCCTGCAGCTCGACGTCCGCGAGGAGAACAACGCGCTCTACCTCACGCATGGCTCCTGGAGCGCGTCGATCGCGCAGCGCGCCGGCCTGACCCCCGAACTCCTCGCGCCGGCACTGGACGCGCTGCACACCTGGCTGAGCGTCCACAGCCGCGAGGTGATCTTCCTGGTGTTCGAGAACTACACCGGCGCGGAACTCACCAACGCGCTGCGCGCCTCGCGCCTCGGCGGCATGCTCTACCGGCCGAACGGCCTGCACTGGCCGTCGATCAACCAGCTCGCCGACGCCGGCAGGCGGGTCGTGGTCCTCGACAGTTCGTCCTCCACCGGTGAACTCTACGAGTGGGACTGGGAGGTGCAGAACGACTACAGCTCGTTCGGCTCGACGGCCGCCCGCTCCGAGTCCGATCCGATCGACGGCCTGCACCGGAGCCTGTTCCTGATGAACCACATCAGCGGAAGCAGCACCCCGACGATCTGGTTCGGCATCAGCCCGAACACCCGCGGCGCCCTGGTCGACCTGGCCCGCCAGTTCCCGCAGCCGCCGAACTTCGTCAACATCGACGGCATCTCGATGGCCGACCACGGCGGCCTCGAAGCCTGCCGCGAGATCAACGACCGGATGTGGCGCGTGCCCCAGCCCCGCGCCACCAGCTACGCGTTCCACGCCGGCTGCGGCTCGACCCTCGAGAGCACCACGCGCCCAGCCCTCGGCCGCACCTGGACCCTGAACGCGACCGACGCCGACTGGCTGCTGTTCGGCCTCTCCGACACGTCCAACAATGGCGCCCCTCTGCCGATGTCGCTGCAGCCGCTGAGCACCTGCCTGCTCCGTGCCGCGCCGATGGACGCGATCCCCGTCGGCGCAAACCACACGTTCTCGCTGCCGATCCCCAACGACAGCCGGTTGGTGGGCGGCACGCTGTATGGCCAGGCACTGGAGTTCGTGCCGGGCAACATCTACCTGTCGAACGGGGTGGCGGGGCGGATCGGCTACTGAGCCGCCGACCGGCCGCGCGGCGGGCTCACCCGCCGCGCCGCAGCGACGCCGCCGGCTTCGCCTCGGGCAGCGGGCGCCCCTTGGTCTCGACCTCGCCCCGCAGCGCCGTCACCGCCGCCTCCAGCTGCGCATCGCCACCCAACGGATCGTTCCACAGCGCCACATCCGGCAGGCAGCCGTTCAGCTCCATGTCCGCCCCGTCGTTCACCAGGTACCAACCCCGGAACGGCATCCGCACGAAGCTGCCATCCACGAGCCCCTGGCCGCCGGTGGAGATCACGCCGCCGGCGGTGCGCATGCCGACCACCGGGCCGCGGCCGATGGTCTTCACCGCGTGGCTCACGATCTCCGCGTTGCTGAACGACATCTCGTTGCACATCATCACGATCGGCTTGTTCCAGGTCGCGTAGACCTTGCGATCCTGCGGGTAGCCGGTGGGGCCGCCGCGAGGGATGGTGAACGCGTGGGTCGGCTGGGTCAGCAGGGTGAGCACGTGGTCGGCTGTGCTGCCGCCGCCGTTGAAGCGCACGTCGATGATCAGGCCGTCCTTGCCGGCGCCTGCGGCATAGAGGTCTTCCTCGAGCTGGCGGAAGCTCTGGAAGTTCATGCCGCGGATGTGGGCGTAGCCGAGCTTTCCTCCGGAGAGGCGCTCGACCTCGGCGCGGCAGTCGTCGACCCACTCGTCGTAGAGCAGGCCCGAGACCGAGCCGACCGGCCGCACCGTGACGGTCCGCTCCACGCCCTCGGCGCCGCGGACCTTCAACTCCATGTCGCGCTCGACCTCGAGGGTCATCACCGCGAACAGGTCGGTGTCGGGGCCGACCTCGGTGCCGTCGATCGCGAGCACGCGCTCGCCGGCATCGACGCGACTGCGCGCCTCCGAGCAGGGGCTGCCCGGGATCACCGAGGCGACCAGCAGGCCGGGGCCCGCGTCGTCGAGGTCGTAGCGCAGGCCGAGGTGCATGGTCCGCGGCGACCAGTCCGGTCGCTCGGCGTCGGGCAGGGGATCGCTCCCGCCCCGATGCCCCATGTGCGAGGCGTTGAGTTCGCCGAGCATCATGTTCATCGCCTCGGAGAACTCGCGGGCGCCGATCAGGTGCGGCACGACCGCGGCGTAGCGGGCCCGGATCGCGTTCCAGTCGCGGTTGTTCAAAGCGCCGTCGTAGAACTGGTCGCGCATCGCCCGCCAACCCTGCTCGAAGGCCAGCTTGCGGATCTCGCGCCAGTCGCGCTCCTCCTGGACCTGGAAGTCGAAGGTGTCGATCTTGCCGCTGGAGGGGTTCTGCGAGGCGGGCTTGCCGCCCGACAGACCGACGAGCTGCTTGCCGTCGGCGGTGAACCGGGCCCGCGACACGACGCTCGACGTGACCTTCTTCGGCCGCAGCTCGTCGGGGAACCCGACCTTGTAGACCGCGCGCTCGCCGTCGACCGTGGCCGAGAACCACAGCTCCTTGCCGTCGTGCGACCAGAGCAGGCCGAACTCGCGCGACTCGGGGATGCGGATCCGGCCGATCCGGTCGTGGATGCCGTCGAAGTCGATGCGCACCGCGTCGTCGTCCTGCTTCGCAGCATCGTCGCCGGCGGCGTCCTTCTCGCTCTTCTCGTCGCCGTCCTTCTGCTCGCCGTCCTTCTTGCCGCCCTTGCCGCCGGACTGCATCGCCTTCATGGCCTCCTCCAGCTTGCGGTCGCGGGAGGTCTCCTCGGCGACGTCCTTGGTGAGCGTCACGTAGTAGATGTCGGACTCCTCGCCGTCGCGCCGGCCGGTCCAGGCGATGCGCTTGCCGTCGGGCGACCAGACCGGGCCGGTGTCGTCGTCGGGGTGGCGCGAGACGTTGAACGGTGCGCGAGTCCCGTCGAGCGGCGCGATCCAGATCTCGTCATTGAACTCGCCGTCCTGCACCGACCAGCACAGCCACTTGCCATCGGGCGACCAGTCGAAGTCAGGGCCGTCCCAGCTGGCGAGGACCCGCCGCTGATCGCTGCCGTCAGCGTCCATGACCCAGAGGTCGCCGCCCTTGCGGAAGGCGATGTGCTCGCCGGTCGGGCTCGGCTGCAGCCGCGACTCGACCGCGACGTCGTCGGTCACCTTGCGCAGGACGAACGACTCCGCGGTCCACCAGAACTCCCGACCCTCCGGCCGGGTCGCCTCCCAGATGTCGACCTCACCGTCGGCCTCGGACACGAAGAACAGCCGTGACCCATCGGCGGAGAACAGCGGCGACGACTCGACCGCGGCGGTCGCGGTGATCCGTACCGGCTCGCGGAGCACACGGTCCATCACGTACAGGTCGTGACCCGCCACCAGGGCGATCTGCTTGCCATCGCCGGTGAACGCCACGTCGCCGGCACTGTCGAGGCGACGCCGCTCGATCGGCGAGACCAGCGGATCCCCGGTCGCCACCAGGTCGACGCGACGCACCGCGCCGCTGCCGAGGTCGGCCACGTGCAGATCGAATCCCCGCCGGAACAGCACCCGCTTGCCGTCGGCCGAGAGGCTCGGCGCAACCACGCCGTCGTCGCGCCCATCGAGCTTGCGGAGGTCGGTCAGCCGGGTGACCTCACCGCCGGGCAGCGCCCGCTTCCACAGGTCGAACGTCCCGTCGGGGTCGCTGACGAACAGATATCCGGAGCCGTCGGGCAGCCACAGGGGATGGCGCTCCGAGACGTTCTGGAAGTCCGCCAGGTCGACGCTGTGCCGAGCGAGCTGCGGCGCGGACTCGCCCTCGAGTCGGGCCAGCCAGATCTGCTCGGCGGCCGGCCCGCGGTAGCCCTTGCGCTCCTCCTGGATGCGGCCGCGGACGAACAACAGCCGCGTGCCGTCCGGGGACAGGGCGCCATCGATCGCTCCCGCGTCGAGGAGCCAGCGCTCGGGCTCGCTGCGGTCGATCGGGATGCGCACCAGCCGCCGCGACTCGGTGGAGAACGGCGCTCGGTCCGAGTCGCGCAGCGCCACCACCGCGCTGCCGGCCGCGGTCCACTGCAGCGGTGTCTTCGACTCCGAGTCGAAGGTGAGTCGCCGCGGCGCGCCGCCGTCGATCCCCACCAGCCAGAGCTGTGTGGTGCCGTCCCGGTCACTCAGGAACAGCACCTGCTCGCCGTCCGGCGACGGGATCGGCGCCCAGTCCCGCCCCGGATGGACGGTCAGCCGCGCGGCCGGCGCCGGGGAACCGTCGAGCGGGGCCTTCCAGAGATCTCCGTGCCAGGAGAACACCGCGTGCCGGCCGTCAGGGGTGACGTGCGGATCGAGGGGAACCCGGATCGGACGGTCCTGCGCGAGACCGCTCGTGGCGAGGAGGAAAAGACTGAGGAGGAGTCGGAACTGCATGACTTGGAGAGGGTGCCGCGGGGGCAGACGGGGGTTCGACCACGCGGGGCCGTTTCGGGGCGCGAACTTACGTCTGGCCGCGCTGGCGGCGCGAACCGCGCTCGCGAGAATTCCCGTGCAGTTTGTCTGCACGGCGGCCGACCTTCCGCGGCGCTGTTCGGCCACCCTCCGCACCCGATTGCGTAGCGGTCGCCCCGACGCATGGTCTCGCACCGACGTCCTCCCGCGGGCCACCCCAGAACCGCAACCCTTCCTTCCGAGATGAACCGAACCTTCCTCGTCACCTCCTCCGCCCTCCTCCTCGCGTTGGCACCCGTCGCCCAGGAGACCTCGTCCGGCTCCGCCCTGACGATCCGCACCACCGACAGCCGCATGGCCCGCAACGCGATGCGCAGCTTCGACTCCCCGAGCGAGATGCCGGTGATCGAAGCCGGCCAGGCGATCGTCCTGACCCTCGACGACGGCGGCCAGATGGTCGCCAGCAAGGGCGAAGCCAAAGGCTGGCTGCACGTGGTCGCCCGCCCGCCGGCACTGATGCAGACCTTCGCGACCCAGATCCAGCAGGGTCGCGGCATGGCCCAGATGATGGCGGGCATGGGCCTCGGCGAGGCCGGCTTCGACTCCAAGCAGATCAACACGATGATCGACGCTGCGTTCTCGTTCCCCGAGCAGATCGAGACGCTGGAGGTGCACCTCGCCGAGGAGCCGGAAGACGGCGCCGACGTGCACGTGTCGCTGGTGCCGGTCGCCGACTCGTGGCTCGGCGGCATGGTCGCCGCTCTGGCGCCGAACCCGCGCGGCGTCAAGCAGCTCGACAACGACGGCGCGATGGTCGAGGGCGCGATCAGCGTCGACATGCCGAAGCTGGCACCCTCGCTGCTGCCGATGATGAAGTTCTTCAGCGCGATGGGCGCGCGCAACGACGAGGAGAAGGCCCAGTCGGCGAAGATCGCCGAGAGTTCGATGTCGAAGCTCGCCGGCACGATGAGCTTCCAGTGGAGCCTCGACACCGGCCTGGAGTCGATCGCGGGAGTCCTCGACCCCGCCGGCCTCCAGGAGCTGTGGAAGTCCGAGGACTACGCCGCCGCGATGAAGCGCGCCAGCGAGGTCGCCGGCAACGCGGAGGCGACGCTGAACACCGACGCCGGTGAGCACCGCGGCGTGAACATCCTCGAGATGCGGGTCGAGTACGACACGCCCGAGGACATGCCGTTCGTCGAGGACGGCATCATGATCACCAGCAATGCCATCGTCGGCGACTCGTTCGTCAGCACCTCGATGGCCAGGAGCCAGGCCAGCCTGAAGGGCCTGATCGACCTGGTGATGGACGATCAGATCGAGCCGACCAGCATCGGCCAGGGCGTGCTCGCGAACGTGCGCATGGGCGTCGCCGAGCTGATCGAGTGGATGGCCGAGCTGCAGAACGCGCCGTTCCCGGTCGACGACCTGCCCGAGCAGGCCCACGTCACGATCACCAAGCAGGGCAACGGGATCGCGTTCCACGTCGTGGTGCGCTGAGCCGCCTTCGGCCGGGATCAGCGCAACCGCGCGAGGATCTCGGCCGCCACCGCGGCGTGCCCGGTGGCCGTCCAGTGCGCATCGCTCGGGAACACCACGGGCGCCGCCTCCGCGGCCCGCTGCAACCCGGCCTCGAGGTCGACCCATTCGATGCCTTCGCCCGGCTCCAGCCACCGGTCGCCGGCCGCCGAGAGCAGCAGGAAGCGCGCGCCGGCCGCGGCACATGCGGCCGCCATCCTGCGGTGCAGCGCCCGCACCCGACCGCGCGCGAGGTCACGCACCTCGGGCGCCCAGTCGACCTCGATCGGCGGCTCCAGGGCGTCTCGGCAGCGACGGTAGACCCCGGAGACCTGCTCCAACCAGCTGGACCCGACCGGCAACTCCGGATCGACCAACTGCTGCCCGTCCCAGCCGAACAACGGTTTGGTCCGACCGTAGCGGAACGCCGACGCGGCCTCGGCGACGTCGTTCGGGCAGAACGTGAGCACCACCGCGGCCGGCCGCAAGGTCAGGACCTCGCGCTCCAGCAGCAGACACTCCTGGCCGGTGCCGAAACCGCTGACCCCGAAGTTGCGGACCGGAACGCCGAGTTCGTTGCGCACCCGCGCGACGAAGGTCTCCTCCTCCGCCACTCCCCAACCGAAGGTCAGCGAGTCGCCGAGGAACACCACCGGTCGAGCACCCGACTCGGTCGCGCGCGCGGCTTCGGCCTGGTCGGAGGTCCGGTGGCCCGCTGCGTCGGTCCGGACCAGGACGTCGAACTCGACCTCTCCGCCGGGACCGACGTGCCGATGCTGCGCCGTGACGCCGGCTCCGTGACGCCAGCCGAGGATCGGATCCGCCTCGACGACTCCCGGCCGCGTGGTCAGCCCCTTGCTCCCGGCGAACACCAGCCGGTAGCCCCACTCCGCGGTGAGCAGCGCCAGCAGGATCGCGAACAGCATCAGCGCGACCCGCACCAACCAGCGGCGGGCGCTACGCGAGCCCGTCACGCAGCTCCTCGGTGCGTCGGGTCAGGAACGCCTCGTAGCGATCCAGGATCGCCTGCGCCTCGACGTCGTCGGCATGCCGCTCGCGCAGTTCCTCCAACGCGGCCGCGACTTCCCGCAGCCGCGAGGCCCCACCGCCCCGCGGCGCGCACAGCCGACCGGCGACGTGCTCTCGCCACCGCACCTGCTCGGCCTCGTCGAGGGTCTCCGCGGCGTTCCGCGCGCGCAGTCGGAACAGCAGTTCGCGCAGCCTCTCGTCGGCGAGGCGTGCCTCGAACCGACGCCACTCCTGCGGCGGGCGCTCATGGAGCTGGCGGCAGGTCCGTGCGTCGGAGTCCCCCACGAAGCCGTCGTACAGCCCCTGATCGGGATCGGGATCCTCGGCGGATTCGTGCTCGACCAGGAAGGCCAGCACGTCCGCCACACGATCCCTGCCGGCCTGCACCTGCGTGGCATGGCGCTCGACGATGCTGCGCTCGAGCCCGCTGCGCTCCCAGCCCCCCGCATCGAGCGCCGCCAACGGCGCCAGCACCGGCCCGCGGTTCAGGTGGACGGTCTTCAGCCCGATCTCGGGAGCGCCCGCCGGCCGCTCGGCGCGACGCGTGAACAGCAGGCTCCGCAGCTGCTCCGGATCGCCGTCGAGCAGGGGTGCCGGGCCGTGGCGCAGGTCGACGCACAGCGCCTGGGTGTTGATGCCCGGCCGCTGGCAGATCGGCAACACCACGCTGACGCAGGCCTGCGCCGAGGGAAACCGTCCGCTGACGTGCGCCACCGGCCGGGAGTGCTCGAAGCCCCGCGCGATGCCGAGACGATCGCGCGCCACCTGCTTGACGCGCCCGTCGAACACGTAGTCGTAGAGCTTCGGTTGGACGGCCCGCATCCGCCGCGCCATCTCCACCGTCGCGACCACGTCGGCCAGCGCGTCGTGCGCAGCACCATGCTCGATGCCGTTGGCTGCGGTCAGGTGCTCCAGCCGGAAGCTCGGCGCCCCATCCTCGCGCACCGGCCACTCCAACCCTTCGGGACGGAACGCGTAGGCCGCGCGCAGCGCATCGAGCAGGTCGAAGCGGCTGTTGCCGTGCCGCCACTCGCGGTCGTAGACCGGCAGCAGGTTGCGCCACAGCAGGAAGCGCGTGAACTCGTCGTCGAAGCGCACCGAGTTGTAGCCCGCCACGCAGGTCCCAGGCACCGCGAGTTCGGCGAGGATCGACCGTGCGAACTCCAGCTCGCCGATCTCCTCGTCCGCGTGGTCGCCCGGCACGGTGCGGGTCACCAGGCACGCTTCCGGATCGGGCAATACGTCTTCGGGCAACCGCGTCCGCCACGCGACCGGCTCCCCGACCGGCTCCAGATCGAGCGAGGTCCGCATCGCACCGAACTGCAGGGGCCGGTCGCTCCGTGGGTCGCGGCCGGTGGTCTCGTAGTCGTGCCAGAGGATCGTGTCGCGCACGCCGGACGCCTCCTCGCTCACCGCCGCTTCCGCCGGGTCGACTGCCCCTCGGTGATGCCGTGCTGGATGAGCACCGAACGAACCGGCGCATCCGGCTCTTCGATGCGGCGGATCAGCCGACGCACCGCGGCGACCCCGAGGTCGCGGTAGGGCACCTCGACGGTGGTCAGGCTCGGCAGACCGGCGGGCACCGCGCTGCCGTCGTAGCCGGTCACTGCCAGGTCCCCACCGATCGCCCGGCCGCCGTCCTGCAACGCGCGGCAGACCTCGAACGCGATCGGATCCGCGACGCAGACCAACGCCGTGGCTCCGGCCGCGATCCGCTCGTCGAGCAGTCGCATCAGCTCGCCGCGCGCGGGAAGCCCCTCGCCGAGGCCCAACACCATCTCGGGCCCATAGACGATGCCCGACTGGAACAGCCCCTCGCGGAAGCCCGCGAAGCGGCGCCGCTCCCAGCCACGGCCGCGACCGAAGCCGACGAACACCAGCTGCCGGTGGCCCTGCGCCGTGAGCCGCGTGACCAGATCGGTGACCGCTGCGGCCTGGTCGCAGTCGACGCAGTCGATCGACGGATCGTCGTGATGGTGGACGACCGACACACAGGACACGCGCTGCCGCAGCACCTCGACCACCGGCGACGGCAACGACTGCAGCAGGATCGCCCCGGAGATCTGGCCCTCGCGCAGGCCGATCGGCAGGCCCTCGGCCGACGCCATCCGATCGAGATCGTCGGGACCGACCATGTGGATCGCCACCTGGAAGCCGAGGCTCGAGGCCGCCTCGCTGATGCCCGACAGGATCTGCTGCCCGGCTAGACTCGCGTAGCCCGACAGCTCCCCACCGCCCCCGACCGGGTAGGCCGGAGCACCGAGGATCACCTGCAGCGACCGCACGCGACTGTCGCCCGGGATCCGCCCGTCGGGCAGCGTGTAGCCCAGACGTGCCGCCATCGACAGGACCCGGGCCCGGGTACTCGGATGGATCGACCGGTCGTTGCGCAGCGACCGCGACACCGTCGCCACGGAGATCGCCAGCTTGTCCGCGATGTCCCGCTGGCTGACTCGGGTCGAGCGCTGCGTCTTCTCGGATTCCTGGGTCATGGGAGGAGGAGCGAGTCTAAGGGCCCGGCAGCGGGGTCGCGGGGGCAACCGTGGTTCCCGCGTCGGGACTCACACATGCGCCGAACCCGGTGGACCAACGGTCTCGAACGAGGGTCGGAGCAGGACCATGCGAGGCTGCTCGGACCGGTCGACCATGCGACGTGTGAGCCGCCGGATCGCGGCGACCCCCAGATCGCGATAGGGAACTGCGGCGAGCAGCAGGCCGGGACACGACCGACCGACCGGACCTCCCCCGTACGCGGCCAGCGCCACCTCGCGGGCCCCGGCGGTCGTGGAACCGGTCAACACCGCGCGGGCGTCGGCCGCGATCTCGTCGGCGGTGCAGACCATCGCGGTGACGCCACGCGCCAACAGGTCTTCGAGCGCGTCCACGAACGCCTGCCCGGCCGGAAGGGGTCGATCGCCGCCGACCACCAACGACCGGTCGTGGTCGATCCCGTGCTGGAACAGGCTCTCCCGGAATCCCTGGAAGGACAGCTGCTCCCAGTGGGCCCCACCACCCCAGCCGAGGAAGCCGATCCGCCGGTGACCGGCGCCGACCAGCCGGTCGACCATCTCGAACACCGCCAGCATCGGGTTGCAGTCGATCCCGTCGATGCCCAGCTCGGCGAACCGATGGACCACCGACACGCACGGCACGTTCATGCTGATCGCCCGGACGATCTCGGCCGGCATGTCCATCATCAGCAGCGCGCCGTCGACCAGTCCCGCCCGCATGCCCACCGGTCGACCGTTGTCCTGGATCAGCTCGCCGACCGCCGCCGGCTCGACCATGTGGATCGAGACCTGGAACTGCTCGATCTCCGCCGCCTCGCTGATGCCGGCCAGGATCTGCTCGGCGGCGATCCCGGGCTGCGGCTCCTGACTGAGGAAGACCTGCACGGTGCGCACCGCGGGCCGGGTCGGGCTGCGACCATCGGGCAGCCGGTAGCCGAGACGCGCCGCGACCTCGAGCACCCGCGCCCGGGTCTGCGGGTGGATCGCCCGGTCGTTGCGCAGCGAGCGCGAAACCGTCGCCACCGAGATGTTCAGGCGTTCGGCGATGTCGCGCTGGCTGACGCGTCCCGGCATGTGTGCGTGAGCATGCCCGGGCTGTCATAGCTATTCCACGCTCGGACTGGGGCGAGGCCACGGCGAGCCCGATCTCCGCAACTGCCTGCAACCGCTCTTTCCCGGCCCGCAGACCGGTAATGATCGACGCATGCCCGCCGGTTCGCTGCTGCTCCTCCTCTCCGCGACGCTGCCCGCGATGCCCCAGGACGCGACCTCCCGCGCGACACCCGATCCGCTCACCGCCGTCGACGGCACGGCCTGCTCGGACGCGGCGACCTGGACCGCGGCGCGGCGCCCCGAACTCCTCGAGCTGTTCGAGCAGCACGTCTACGGGCGAACCCCTGCACCGCCGGCGTTCCGCTGCGAGATCTCCGACCAGCGCAGCGCCCTCGGCGGCGACGCGCGGCGCACGCGGCTGAAGGTCACGTTCCACGGGAACGGTGCCGAACTCGAGACCGAGCTCCTGGTGTTCCAGCCAGCCGAGCACCTCGACGCGCCGCTGTTCCTCGGCCTGAACTTCCGCGGCAACCACACGGTGGTCGACGACCCGGACCTGCCGGTGCGCGCGACACCGGCGGGCACACCCGAGGGCCTCGGGCGCCGCGCCCCGGAGTCGGACCGCGGCGAGCGCGCGCGCCGGTATCCGATCGCGACGATCCTCGACCGCGGCTTCGGCTTCGCCACCGCCTGGTACGGCGACCTCGACCCCGACTTCGACGACGGCTTCCGCAATGGCCTGCACCCGCTGCTCGGCGCGGGCCCGACGGAGACCGGCCCGCGCGCAGCCGACGCCCCCGGCTCGATCGCGATCTGGGCGATCGGCCTGTCCAGCTACCGCAAGGCGCTGCGCGTGCTCGGCGTGGAGAGCGTCGCAGTGTTCGGCCACTCGCGCCTCGGCAAGACCGCGCTGTGGGCCGGCGCGCTCGACCCGGGCTTCGCTCTCACCATCTCGAACGACTCGGGCTGCGGGGGCGCGGCACTCTCGAAACGAAAGCAGGGCGAGACCGTCGAAGCGATCACGCGTCGCTTTCCGCACTGGTTCTGTCCGCGCTTCGCGGAGTATGCCGGGCGGGAGGAAGCGCTCCCGCTCGACCAGCACCTGCTGATCGCGCTCATGGCGCCGCGCGCGGTGCACGTGGCGAGCGCCAGCGAGGACGCCTGGGCCGATCCCGAGGGCGAGTTCCTGGCGGCGCGGGATGCGTCGCCGGTGTGGGGGCTGTTCGGGCTGCGCGGCATCGAGCAAGAGACGTCACCCGCGGTGGGCGAGGTCACGGGGGAACAGGTGCGCTACCACCTGCGCGCGGGCAAGCACGACCTCACCGGGGAGGACTGGCGGCGGTTCCTCCACCACGCCGATCGAGTGTTCTACGCGTCCAGATAGGCGACCGACACGAGGCGGGTGAACCGGGTCTCGAGCCGCTCCATGACCAGCCCGTGCCCCACGGCGTCTTCGGCATGGAACGCATTCCTCTTGAAGGAGTCGAGCCACCGTTCGAAGCGCGCCGCACCGAACTCGCAGGCGCGGGGGATCCGCCAGTCGTAGCTCTCGTCGCGACGGATCCCACCGTCCCACAGCGTTTCGAGCAGGATCTCGACCGACGCGACGGCGGCGAGGAAGTAGTCGCGGAACTCGTGGCGATGCTCCGCGGGCACTCGACCCTCGGCGAAGGCGAGCGAGGCGCACTCCGCGAACAACAGGTAGTCGAGGGAGTCCGGAGTGCCGAGGGGGCGTTCGGATTCGCGCCAGAGGAGCTTGCCGGAGGCGAACCAGCCGAAGGCCTTGAGGACCGCGATTCGCTTCCAGTAGTTGCCCCGAGCGAAGTGCTCCCGAAGCAGGCGAACCAGGTCCTGCACGACGCGATCCAGGTGCCCGAGAAGTTGCGCGGACAGACGCACCCGCGCAGGGACCTTGCCGGCTTTGCGTTGCCCGATCCGACGCCGGAGCAAAGGCGTCAGCGCCGCACCCGCGGCGACCAACTCGCCACCGACCATCGGGTGGGACTCGAGATCGAGTTGCGCGAAGAAGCGCCGAGCGAGCCGGAAGGCATCGTTCGGATCCTCGGCGAGCAGGCGATCCGCCTCGTCCCGCCGCTCGGTCAACAGGCGAACGACCGGCTCGGAGACCCCGCTCCCGGACGCGCCCCCCCCACCCAGTACGCGGTAGTCGCCCGGCTCCGATTCGTCGGCGGCGAGCGCCAACGCGGGTTCGTGGATGCCCGGTACCGCGCCCTCGTAGGTGATGTCGAGGGAGACGACCTGCGGCGAGGCCGCGCGCAGGTCACGTGCACGATCGCTGCCATTCTCCGACGCCGCGGCGTACGTCACCGCGGACATCACTCCGTCGTCGGCGAGTTGCTGCAGGACCTGCTCGCCGCCGCCGGTCCTCTCGACCCGCACGTCGAGGAGCCGGGTGCGCGACGCGCGAAATTGGACCAGCAACCCCGAGGGGTCACCGCCCGGCACCGCGATCGGAATCGAGATTCGCTGCGCCATTTGACCTCAGATGACGCGGAAGCCGAAGGTCACGACGGCATCGTCTCGTGAGAAGCCTGCGGCCCCGTCGCTCTCCACGCGGAGTTCGAAGATCAGGCCGACCTTCTCGCTCCTCCACACCTTGCCGTCATCCCAGGTCGGCACGGGGCAGCACGCCTTCCACTTCACGTCGCCTCCGGTCTCGTCACTCCGCGTCTGGAAGTCCGCGACCAGACCCGGCGTGGCCTCTTGGAAGATCTCGTCGAGCTGATCGGTCGCGATGCCCTCGCCGACCGGGATCGGACCACCCCACCTCGCCTTCAGCAGCGTACGGAGTTCGTCGATCTCGCTCCTTTGGGCATTGTTGAGCCCAACGCCGAACTCGGTCACGCGGAAGCACATCTCTGCATTGGCCATTCAATCACCCTCTCCAATCGATGACACGCTGCGCGCGCAGCGGAAGCCGAGGGAGTACTGCGCGTAGCTCCGCTCGGGGGAAAGCTTGCCGGTGGTCGCCAGGGTCCAGCCGTGCGCGCGCGAGGTCCAATCTCCACCCACGCGCATCCGCTCGTCGGCCCGGAACAGGAACATGCCGGTCGCTCGGTCGAGTTCGAAGCCCGGCGACTCGGTCCACTCGGCGACGTTGCCGAGCATGTGCAGCAGGCCTTCGGGCGTGCGCGCGTCGAGGACGCGCGGGTCGTCGAGGCCGCGCACGGGCCAGGCCCGCTCCACGTAGGCGAGCCACTCGGCGTCGTCCCCCACCAAGGAGACTGCGGGGAAATCGACGTTGCCGGCATAGGCGTCGCCGCCCTGCGGGAAGCGACGTCCGTCGGGTCCAGGACCACGAGCGGCGAGCAGCCACTCGGCAACGGTCGGCAAGCGCTTGCCGGCCCATTCGGCGTAGGCGCGCGCGTCGTCCCAACCGATCCAGGTGACCGGGAGGTCGTCGTGCTCCGGACCGAGTCGATCCCAATACCTCGGGCTCGGATGGTCGGTGGCTTCGAGGAAGGCCCGATACTCGCGGTTGGAGACCTCCGCCTCGTCGATCCAGAACGAGGGCACGTCGATGGGGCGATTGAACACCGCGATGTGCGGCCGGTCGGGTTCGCGGAGGAACAGCTCCGCGCGGGGGATCCGGACCATGCCCTCGAGGGCCGTCCTCGACCGCCGGAAGCGCAGCCGGACCGTTTCGGGATCCCGGCCGGTGCGTAGGTCGCGGGTCAGCTCGATCGGGTGGAAGCCCGCGGCTTCGACGGTCAGGCGCCAGAAGCCGGGCCCGAGTGCGACGGGATTCGTCGGGATGTTGTCGACGGTGAGCTGCACCGGACCCGGCATGCCGGTGCGATGGTCGATCTTCCGAGCCGTGAACCGGACCGGCATTGCCGCGGATGGGCCATCGCCTACGGTCTCGAAGCCGATGCGCAGCAGATATCCGTCGAGGAGTGACGCGCGTGCCGACCTGGAGTCCGACTTCTCGGACTTCGGGAACACCAGCTCCATACGCTGCCGGAGTTGCGACTCCCGCTGGAACGCCAGCGGATCCAGCGGCTCGCCACGGCTGGCCGCGAGCAGCATCTCGCTCTCGATCCTCTCGGCTTCCGACTGCCACGATTCCAATGCTCCGGCCAGGCGGTTGCGCGCGTACTCGATATCCGCTCCCAGCGCCCTGGTCGGGAAGTGCGTCACGAGTCGGTCCAGGTCGGATCGCAGCCCTCGCAGCATGAGCGGATCGCACTCCTCCCAATCGGACTCCGCCATCGCCATCTCGACCGAGGCGACCAGGTGATCCCGTTCGACACGCCACGCCAACTCGTACCAGACCCAACTCGCCAACCCGACCACCAGGAGCGCCGCACCGACCCCGGCCGTCCAGCGGTGACGACGCGACCAGTCCATCGCCCTGCGCCACGGCCCCCGCCCCCGGGCGAGCGGTTCCCGGTGGTCCAGGAACCGCTGCAGGTCGTCGGCCAGCGCCGCCGCGTCCCGATAGCGATCGTCCGGGTCGCGCGCCATCGCCCGTTCGCAGATGTTCTGCAACCCGCGAGGCACGTCACCATTGAGCCGCCGCACCGCGGTGGGCGCCGACTCCATGATGCTCCGTCGCACGTCGATCTCGGTCTCGCCATCGAACGGCCGCGCGAGCGTGAGCATCTCGTAGAGCACGACGCCGAGCGAGTACACGTCGGTGCGATGATCGACCCCACGGCTCAGCGAGCGAGCCTGCTCGGGGCTCATGTAATGCCACGTCCCGCCCACCTCGTTGGTGTGCGTCAGCGCACCGAGGCTCTCGTCGCGCGCGAGACCGAAGTCACCGATCTTCACGTGCAGGTCGCGGTCGAGCAGCAGGTTGGCCGGCTTCACGTCGCGGTGGACGATCTTGAGTTCGTGCGCCGCGTGCAGCGCGCGCGCGACGTCGCGGCAGGTGCGCGCCACGAAGGTGGTGTGTCCCTGCTGGCCCGGCGCAGGGATGCTCGGCTCCGGATCGTTCGGCAACCGCCGCTTCCGCAGCAGGTCGATCTGCCTCTGCAGGTCGGAGCCCTCGACGAGTTCCATTGCGAACCAGTGCTCGTTGCCGGCCACGCCGTCGACGATGACCTGCACGACGTGGGGGTGGTGCAGGCGGGCGATCCGGCGCGGCTCGCGGCGAAAGCGCTCGAGTTCTGCAGCGGTGGTGGTCAGCCCACGGGTCAACACCTTGACCGCGACGTGACGCCCCAGACTGGGCTGCCACGCGCGGTAGACGGCCGCCATCCCACCGCGACCGATCTCCTCGGCCAGCTCGAACTCGCCGAGCCGCACCACGGAACGCTCTCCGCCCGCCGCGGCAGTCGTCCTGCCGACCGTCTTCGCATCCGCCCTCGGCCGCAGGCGCACTTCGTCGTCCGAGGCATCGATCTCCAACAACGCGGCGACCTCGGCACGGAGTTCCTCGTCGCCGGCACAGAGTTCGTCGAGTCGCGCCGACTGCGCCGCCGGCTCGAGCGAGGCCACCTCGGCGAAGATGCGCTCGACGTCGGCCGGATCGGGCGCGGTCATGTTCCGAGCCTCTTGATCAGCCAGGCCCGGGCGAAGCGCCAGGCCATCGCCGCCTCATGCGGAGTCAGGCCGAGCAGCTCGCCCGACTCCGCCACCGTGCGACCACCGAACAGGTGCAAGTTGGCGATCTCCGCGGCGGGCCCCTGCGCGCTGGTCCGCTCGAGGATCTCGAGGGCCTCGACCAGATCGAGGATGTCGGTCTGGGTCAGGGACTCGAACTCCACCAGGTCGGATTCGAGCTCGACCAACAGCTCGACGGGGATCCGCTTGCCGGCGCGCTTGCGACGCGCATGGTCGACGAGCACGTGGCGCATCGCGCGCGCGGCGGTCCGGAGGAAGTGCGCACGGTCGTTCCAGCGCGGATCGCCGGAGCTGCACATCTTGATCCACATCTCGCCGACGAGCGCGGTCGGCTGAAGGGTGTGCGAGCGGCTCTCGCCCCGGAAGATCCGCCCCGCCACGAACCGCAACTCCCGGTAGAGCTCCGTGAAGTCCGACGCATCGGCGATGCCGAACGAGCCGCACTCGCCGTCGTCCTGGTCGTCGTTCTGGTCGGCGTCCGGCGACCGCTCCGCTTCCTTCGACACACCATCGAGGAATCGGAGCACGCGGGCCGCTCGGGGCTCGCGGGGCTCCTCGTCGGCATTCTGGGGTTCGGGTTCGGCGTGCATGGGATGGGTCCCTGCCTGCCAAAACGCAGGATCCGGACGGTCGGGAGGAGGGCGGGCGATTTATCGTGCACGAATCGCCAAGTGTCCGCGACCCCCCCATGCCACCGGGCCGCAGGGCAGCGGCACCGCCGAGCGGAAGTCCTTATGAGACCACGCCCTCGACGACCTTCGGATCCGCCTCCGGCCCGATCCAGCGCTGCTCCAGCCCTTGGAACGGGAAGCTGATCCGGTGCGCATCGAGACCCAGCGCGTCGAAGATCGTGCACTGCAGGTCGCGCACCGAGACCGGGTCCTCGACGATCGTCGACCCGAACTCGTCGGTCGCGCCGTGCACGTGACCGCGCTTGGTGCCCCCACCCGCCAGCCACACCGTGAAGGCGTCGGGGTGATGGTCGCGGCCGAGGAACTTCGAGCCGCCGCGCTTCTCGTTCATCGAGGTGCGGCCGAACTCACCCGACCAGACCACCAGCGTGTCGTCGAGCAGGCCGCGGCGCTCCAGGTCGAGGACCAATGCAGCCTGCGCCTGGTCGACCCGTCGACACTGGTCGGGCAGCGCGGTCAGCAGGTCGTCGTGGGAGCCGGTGCCGTGCACGTCCCAGCCCCAGTCGAACAGCTCGATGTAACGCACGCCGCGCTCGACCAGGCGGCGCGCCAACAGGCAGTTGTTGGCGAAGCTCTTGCGCCCCGGCTCGGCGCCGTACATCGCCAGGGTCTCGGCCGACTCGCTCCGCAGATCCACCGCCTCGGGCACCGCCATCTGCATGCGGAAGGCGAGCTCATACTGCTCGGTGCGCGCCAGCGTCTCCGGGTCCTGCACCGCGGCGTGCTCGCGCGCGTTGAGCTTCGCGATCGCGTCGAGCACCCGCCGCCGGCTGCCGCGGTCCATGCCGGGCGGATCCGACAGGTAGAGCACCGGATCACCCTCGCCGCGCAGCAGCACGCCCTGGTGCTCGCTCGGCAGGAAGCCGGAACCCCACAGGCTCTTGCCGCCGGTCGGGTCGGCGGTGCCCGACAGCATCACCACGAAGGTCGGCAGGTCGCGGTTCAACGTGCCCAGTCCCCAACTCACCCAGGCGCCGCCACCCGCCGCACCGAAGTTGGCGTTGCCGGTGCACATCAACAGGTCGGCCGGCGCGTGGTTGAACTGGTCGGTGTGCATCGACCGGATCTGGGTCGTCAGGTCGGCGATGCGGCCGAAGTGCGGCAGGAGCTCGCTGACCCACTCGCCGCGCTGACCCGCGCGGTAGAAGCCGTGCTGCGAGCCGAGCAGGGTCGGATGACCGCGGGTGAAGGCCAACCGCTTGCCGGCGAACATCGACTCCGGTGCCGGCTGGCCATGGCGCCGCTCGAGTTCGGGCTTGCGATCGAACAGGTCCATCTGCGGCGGCGCGCCGGACATGTGTAGCCAGATCACGCTCTTGGCGCGCGGCTGGTGGTGCGGACCGTGTGGGCGGCCGGGATGCGCGTCGGGGCGCAGGCGGGTGGCGCCCGCGAGGTCGGTGAGCGCGATCGCGCCGAGGCCGAGGCCGCAGTCGCCGAGGAATTGGCGACGGGTGCGGGTGGCGCGCAGTTCTGGGCGAGGATCGGTCATGGGCGGGTCACCACCGCGTCGAGGTTGAGCAGCGCGTTGGCGACGCAGGTCCAGGCCGCGGCTTCGGCGGGGTCGAGACCGGCGGGCAAGGGGCCGAGCGGGTCGGTCGCCAGCTCGCGGGCATCCCCTGCGTGGATGGCGTAGTGGGCCCGCTCGCTGCGGTAGAGCGCCAGCAGCGCGTCGTGCTCCTCCGGATGGGGCTCGCGGAGCAGCAGCGTCCGCACCGCCCAGCGGATCCGTTCGGGAGCGACCACGCCGCCCTCGGTGACGATGCGCCGCGCCAGCGCCTGCGCGGCCTCGACGAACACCGGATCGTTGAGGGTCACGAAGGCCTGCAGCGGCGTGTTGGTGCGCACCCGCCGCGCGGTGCAGATCTCGCGGCTCGGCACGTCGAACATCGTCATCGACGGGTAGGGGCTCGAGCGGCGGAAGAAGGTGTAGAGCGCGCGCCGCCAGCGGTCGCCGCCGTCGCTGGTCCGCCAGGTCCGGTCGGCACCGTTGAACGCCGCCTGCCACAGACCCTCGGGCTGCGGCGGGAACACCGAGGGGCCGTAGCGCTTCGGGCTCAGCAGGCCGGCGAAGGCCAGCGCCTGGTCGCGGACCATCTCGGCCTCGAGGCGGAAGCGGGGCCCGCGCGTCAGCAGGTCGTTGCCCGGATCGAAGGCGCGCACCGCGTCGTCGGCGAAGGCGGTCTGTCGATAGGTCTGCGAGTGGACGATCAGCCGCAGCACGTGGCGGAGGTCCCAACCGGAGTCCATGAACTCGACCGCGAGCCAGTCGAGGAGTTCGGGGTGGGTCGGCCGCGCGCCCTGGGTGCCGAAGTCCTCCTCGGTGGCGACCAGGCCCTGGCCGAACAGATGCGCCCACAGCCGGTTGACCTGCACGCGCGCGGTCAGCGGGTTGTCGCGGTGGACCAGCCAGCGGGCCAGGCCGAGGCGGTTCGACGGCTCGCCCGCGGGGAAGGCGTGGAAGGCGGCGGGCACCGCGGCGTGGACCTGTTCACCGGGCGCGAGGAAGCTGCCGCGCGCCATCACGTGCGTCGCGCGACGCTGCGATGATGGCAGCTCTTCGAGCACGGGCGTGCGGACCACCTGCAGCGACTTGCGCTCGGTGCGGGCGGTCTCGAGCGCGACGCGCAGCTCGGCGGTCCGCGGATCGATGCGCTGGAAGTGCTCGACGATCTGCCGGGTCTGCTCGGCGCTGCGTCCCTCCTCGGCGACCGCGAGAGCTGCCGACACCTCCGCAGGGAGTGCCAAGACCGCCGGGTCGGAACCGGCACCGAGCCGCAGCCGCGCGAAGGTGTGGTGGCTGCCGTAGAGCTGGTGGAGTTCCACCCGCAGTCGCTCGCCGCTGGCGAGGCGCAGCGGTGGATCGAAGGCGAAGACCGCTTCCTGGGCACGGTCCCAGCGCGGCGCGAAGGCCCAACCGGAGCCCTGCTCGACCTTGCCGTCGACCGACCTGGCGACCGTCCAGTCCTGCTGCTCGAAGCTCGCGGTGGCGCTGCTCGGCGTGTGCCAGCGGATCGAGCCGCTGACCGCCACCTCGGCGCGCGGGTCGGGCACGCCGCGCGGGGTCGTCGCCCAGATCTCCTGGCGCGCGGCGTCGAGGACCGCCAGCCGGTAGCCGCCGAGGCGCTGTTCGAGGTCGCCGTCGGTGCGGTTGAAGACCTCGATGCGGGCGATCTCGACGTAGGCGCCGAGGTCGACCTCCCACCACTTCGCGCGGTCGCCGGCGGCGGTGTGGGTCACCGAGCCGTCGGTGTAGACACCGCTGGTGTTGCCATCCACGGCGAGGCGGGCAGGGCCATCGAAGCCGGTGCTCGACTGGCGCGCCGCCTTGCCCTGCGCGCGCTCGGTGCCGGCCGCGTCGAAGACCCGCACCTCGGCCAGCGACAGGAACTCGCCGTGCGGCAGCTCGACGCGGACGTGGCGGCCGGTGACCCGCGCCTCGGGGGCCGGCACCACGCCGACCCGCAGCTCGCTGAGCACCGCGTTGCCGTTGCCGGGAGCGCGGCCGATCGACGCCCGGCCGGCCGCGGCGCCGACGCGCTCGGCGTCCAGTCCGACCTCGAGGCGCAAGGCGCCGAGCTGGTCCTCCCGCGGCACGCCTTCCACCACCAGCACGTCGGTGGCGGGCGTCGCGCCGCCGATCTCGATCCAGCCATCGGAGCTGCGGGTCACCTCGGCGCCCTGCTCGGAATGGGCCTCGACCTGACGCAGACCACGGAGCGCGCGCTGCCGGGCGACCTGCTGACGCGCCCAGGTCCCAGCGGCAGCTTCGAGATCGGCGCGCGGCGTGGCGAGCAGACCCTCGAGTTCGGCGAGGTGCGCGTCGATCGTCGCCAGGGCCCGCTCCTGCTCGGGCGTGGGCGTCTCGATGGTCGGCCGGTCGTCGTTCTTGTCGGCGTCGGCGGTGTGGTTGAAGAAGTCGTAGAGCTGGTAGTACTCGCGCTGCGAGATCGGGTCGTACTTGTGGTCGTGGCACTTCGCGCAACCCGCACTCAGCCCCATCCACACCAACATCGTGGTGTCGACCCGGTCGCACACCGCCTCGACCCGGAACTCCTCGTCGTCGGTGCCGCCCTCGGTGTTGTTCTTGGTGTTGCGATGGAATGCGGTCGGCAGCTGCTCGCGCCAGGTGGCGTCGGGCAGCAGGTCGCCGGCGAGCTGCAGCTCGGTGAACTCGTCGAACGGCAGGTTCCGGTCGTAGGCCTCGATCACCCAGTCGCGGTAGCGCCAGATGGTGCGCAGCGGGTCGGAGCCGTAGCCCTTCGAGTCGGCGTAGCGCGCGAGGTCGAGCCAGACCGACGCCAGCCGTTCGGCGTGCGCTGGACTCTCCAGCATCCGCTCGACCAGCTTCTGGTAGCCGACGTCGGCGGGTTGCCCCTGCAGGAACGCGAGGTCGTCGACCGTCGCGGGGAGCCCGGTCAGGTCGAGGGCCAGGCGCCGCACCAGCGTCGCGTCGTCGGCCTGCTCGCGCAGCCCGAGACCCGCGGCCTCGAGCCGCGCCTGGACGAAGCGGTCGACGTCGTTGCGGACCTGCCCGCCGTCGCGGACCACGGGAAGCTCCGGCCGTTCGACCACCCGGAAGGCCCAATGGTCCCCACCGCGCTGAGCGAGTCCCGCCGCAGGCAGGACCGCGAGGAAGGCGGCGAACGAGGCAGCGCGCAGCGAGGGATCGACCACGCCATCAGGCTCGCCGATCCCCCACCACCTCACAAGCCCGGAGAAAGCCTGCCACCCCCATGGCCCGACTCGCAGAATCTGTCGTGGTCGGTGCCAGGCACGAACCACGACAGATTTTGTGTCGCGGTCCGTGCCTGGCACCAACTACGACAGACTTCGGGTCAGCGGGCCCGGAGCAGCTCGAGGGCGCGGTCGAGCTGGTGGTCGCTGGGGCCGATGAAGTCCTCGGGGGCCGGCCAGACCACCACGTCCGGAGTGATGCCGACCCCGTCGTAGGCCGTGCCGTCGGGCCGGAACGACGCGATGGTGCCGAGCCGCAGGCGCAGCTTCGAGTGCGGCAGGTGGTGGGTGTTCGACCGTGCGCTGCCGCCACCGCTCGGGGTGCCGACCAGGGTGACGCCGGCACGCCCCTGCATCGCGCCGAGAAAGATGTCGGTCGCGCTGAAGCAGTCGTGGTCCATCAGCACCACCACCGGGTGCGCATAGCGCGGCTGATCGGCACTGCGCTCGACCACGCAATAGCGCCAATCGGAGTAGCCCTCCGAAGGAAGGTCCCAGCTCGGAGCGAAGCTCGCGGCGGTGCGCGCGATCGCGTCTCGCGCGGCGTCCGACCAGCGCTTCCAGTCGGCAGGATAGAGCGCGCGGTTGCCGAGCATCTCCGGCCCCTGGAGATCGCGAGGGATCGCGCCGAGCCGCGCGGCCGCCACGTTGACCACCACCGCCGGCTCGTCGGCCGCCAGCAACCAGGGCAACACCCTATACAAGACGTCGCGCGTGCCACCCCCATTGCCGCGCACGTCGATCACCAGGCCCTGCGTTTCGGCGGCGGCCCGCGCCATCGCCGCGTCGATCTCGGCCAGGAACGCCGCGTCTCCCTCCATCTGATCGACCCGCAACACGCCGATGCCGCCCGCGACGATCCGGAAGCGCTCCTCGATCCTCGGCCATGCGCCATAGGTCGGGCGCTCGCGCGGTCCGGCAAGCTCCACCTGTCGGGTCACCGCGTTCCCCCCGGCATCGACCAGCTTCACCACCACCTGCCGCGACCGCGCGTGCCCCTCGAGCTCCCGGAGCATCGGCATCGCCCGCAGACCACGGACCGAGCGCCGCCGCACGAGCTGCGGCGAACCGACCGTCTCGAACTCGCTGCGGAGCCCGATCCACTCCTCGACGTCACGGCCGTCGAGCTCGACCAGGAACGGGTGCTCCGGATCGACGAACCCGCCGCGGTCGGCCCGGATCGCCACCAGCCTCCCACCGTCGACCTGCTCGACCAGGAACGGCAGCCAGCCGCGCTCGCCGAGGTGGCTGCCGAAGCCCTGGATGCCGGCGTGCCCGTCGCCGAAGCGGGTCACGATCCGCTGGACGCCGCGCGCGAACTGGTCGCGCGACAGCTCACCGTCCTCAGCGAGCCCCTCCAGCGCCGCCCGCTCCACCGCGAACACGTCCTCGGGATCGACACCGCGCATCGACTGGTAGCTGAAGCGCTCCGCGATCAGCTCGCGCAGCAGGTCCAGATCGACCTGCCAGTCCTCGCGCGCCAACCGCGACGGCGTGCGGTCGGGCTCGTCGACGTCCCGCCCCTGGTTGACGTGCCACAGCCGCCGCCGGTTCTCGCCGGTCATCGCGACGTCCCGCTTCACCACCACCCGCTCGGCCTCCGGATCGAAGATCCCGAGATCGACCGTCGCCTCCCCGTCTTGCCCCATCAGCACCAGCACCGCCGGCAGGTCCTCGGTGATGCGCTTCCACCAGTTCCCCTCGAACGCACCCTCACAGACCGCGCGGATGTCCACGGCGCGCAGCCCGTCCAACGACTCCCAGCGATACCACACGGGATCGCCCTCGAACTGCACCTCCAGCGCCTCGCCCGCCTGGCGCATCCCGAAGAACGGCGACAGCGAGGGACCGTTCGGACTGAAGCCCTCCCGCACCTTGGCGGTCGCGGCGGCGACGTCGATCTCTCGAACGGGCTCTTGGGCAGCAGCGATCCCCGACCCGGTGAGAGCGGCGGCGAGCAGCAAGGCAGCGAAGCAACTACGGCTAGAGTGGTTCATGCCAGGCTGGACACCAGTCGCCGGCGGCCGGCGGGTCGAACCCCTTCGGAGATTTTCCGACCCGCCACTGCCCACCCACCGGTGTCCGCCCGCCCGTGGCCATGGTGAACGAACACGTCTCCGACGAGCAGCTCTGGAGCTGGGTCGACCGCGACGCCGCGGAGCTGGCCGAGCACCTCGCGTCCCATCCGGACGACCAGCAGCGCGTCGACCGGCTGCGCGCGCAGATCGGCTCCGTCCGCCAGGCAGTCAGCCGCCCCGACCTCCCCGAGTGGATCGGCCGCTACGAGGTCACCGGCCTGCTCGGTGCCGGCGCGATGGGCGTGGTCTACGCCGCGGTGCAGCCGAGCCCGCGCCGCGAGGTCGCGGTGAAGGTCCTCCGCGAGCCGACCGCCGGCGACGGCGCCGACGAGCGCGTGCGCCGCTTCGCCGCCGAGGTCGAAGCACTCGGCCGGATCCGCCACCCGCACGTCGCCACCGTCTACGAGGCCGGCGTGACCGCCGAGGGCCTGCCGTTCCTGGTGATGGAGCGCGCGCACGGCGAGCCACTCGACCGCTGGGCCCGCGACGAGCCGTCGATGCGCCGCCGCCTCGAGGTCTTCGCCGACGCCTGCGACGGGGTCGCCGCCGCCCACGCCGAGGGGGTCGTCCACCGCGACCTGAAGCCCGACCACGTGCTGGTCGACCCAGCGACCGGCCGCCCGCGCATCCTCGACTTCGGCCTCGCCCGCCTCACCGCACCACAGGCCTCCGACCCGCCGCTGACCCGCGCCGGCCAACTCGCCGGCACCCTGCCCTGGATGGCCCCCGAACAGCTCGAAGGCCGCATCGACGCGATCGGCCCCGCCACCGACGTGTGGGCGCTCGGCGTCCTGCTGCACCAGGTGGTCCGCGGCAGCCTGCCGTTCGGCGGGATGGAGAAGTCGTGGACCGAACTCTCCGGCGCCATCCAACGCGACGACCCACCCCGCATCGCCCATCGCCTCACCGGCCCCCTGACCCGTCCGCTGAACGCGGTCCTCGCCAAGGCCCTGCACCGCCAGCCACGTCGCCGCTACGCCGATGCCGGCCACTTCGCTCGAGACCTCCGCCGCCTGCTAGCCGGCGAGCCCACCGAGGCGCGACCGATCGGCGTGCTCGGCCGCGGTCTCCGACTGCTGCGTACACCGAAGGTGGCGATCCCCGCGGCGCTGCTGCTCACCGCGGCGTTCGCCTGGTGGGTCGGCAGCGAAGGCTTCGATCCGCGCGCGGTGGAAGACCGCAACTCGCTGGCGCGCTACGCCACGGCCGACACGCCGCGCCGCGCGGTGTTCCCCGAGGTCCGCCTGAGCTGGGCCGGCCCCGAGGTCCGACGCGCACCCGACGACGAGTGGGCGCAGTGGCTGACGCTGAACGGCGTCGACGTGGAGCTACTGCTCGCCCGCTGCCCGGGCGAGACCACGCTCGACAAGACCCGCCACCTGGCGCTCCACCACCTCGAGGTCCTCGCCGAGGTGCTGCCCGACGCTTCGATCGAACGACTGCGCGCCACGCTGCGGCCGCTCGGCGGCAGCACCATCCAAGACGTGCCGGTGCTCGCCACCGCGCGCGTCCACGCCGCGCTCGATCCCGCCACCATCGAAGACGTCGCCCCGCAGCGACCCGGCAGCCGCTCGACCACCCGCAGTCACGACGCCTACACCGCCGCCGCCGCGTTCACCGGCCTGCGCTGGCTCGACGAATCCCGCTGCGAGGTCCAGCTCGACGATGGCTGGCACGAGCTGCTCGGCATCTTCGACCTGCCGCTGGACGAGGCGCTGCGCCTCACCGCCGCGGCGTTCCCCGAGGACCCGCTCCCGCGTCGCTTCACCGAAGACTTCGCGGAGGTGTTGGAGCGGCATGGCTACCGCGTCGGCGACACGATGCACATCGCCTTGCGCGGCGCCGACGGGGAGCAGGTGACCCGAACCGTCCCGTTCACCTCCGGCCAACGCCATAGGTTGCTCTTCGAGGTGCCCGCGGACTTCCGCGCGGCGCCCGGGACGCCGCGGCCACTGGCGCTCATGCGGCTGCTGATGCGCGACGACCTGCGCGTCTCCTGCTTCGACGCATGGACCTGGGACGGCAGCACGGCCGACGTCCGGATCGGCGAGCGCGCCGGCGAGCTGGTCGAGATCGAAGGCCGCTCGTTGCAGCATCTGCTCGGGATCTCCGCGCGCGTGTTCGGCAGCGGCGACACGCAGCGCCGTCTCCGCGAGGACTTCCCGATCCTGCTGGCCATCGACGGCACGCAGGTCGGCAGCTCGGTGTCGGTCGAGCTCCGTGACCCGACGACCGGCGATACGCTGGCGATCGACGCGGCACCGCTGTCGTCCGACACCCGCAGACGCCTGCTCGAGGCCGCCAAGGACCAGCGATGAGCGAGCCCTCGCCGCCGGATTCCCTGCTCGCCGCCGCGCGCCAGGGCGACGACCTCGCCGCCGCCGCCTTCGACCGGACCTGGCGCCCCCGCCTGCTGCGCTTCGCGCTCGGCTACCTCCGCGACCCGCACGACTGCGAAGACGCGGCACAGTCGATCCTGACCCGCGTGCTCACCGACCGCACCGACCCGGACAACCTGGAGACCTGGATCCTCCGCGTCGCCCGCAACCACTGCCTCAACCTCCGCCGCAGCCGTCAGCGGCGCCGCGACGCCGGCACGCTGCCGCCGGCCTCGGCGGTGGCCGGCACGGCGACCGGCTTCCTCACGCGGCTGGTCCAGGGCGAACGCGTCGAGGCGCTCGAACGCGCCTTCGCCTCGCTGCCCGACGGCGAGCAGGAAGCGCTGCGACTGCGCTACGGCGAGGGGCTGTCGCGCGGCGAGATCGCGGCGATCGCCGAAGTCCCGGAGAGCACGGTCAAGTCACGGCTGTTCGAGGGGCTCCGCAAGCTGCGGGAGACGCTGGACCGAGCGGACTGATCGTGTGGACTACGGCTCTCGGGGTGCACTCGACCCCGCGAACCGCAGCACCAGGAAGCCGAGCACTCCGGCCACGAGCGTGCCCAGCAGGATCCCGGTCTTTGCCCGAGACAGCAGCTCGTCTCCGTCCTGGAACGCCAGGTTGGCGACGAAGATCGACATCGTGAAGCCCATACCGGCCAGCAGACTCAACCCGGCGATCGAGCCGATCCCCACGCCTTCCGGCAGGCGGCCCGCCCCCAGACGAACCGCGACCCAGCACGCCCCGGTGACGCCGAGGAACTTGCCGCCGAGCAGGGCCGCGGCGATCGCGAGCACCAGCGGGTCGCTCGCCAGGTCTCCGAACGAATCGGCCTCGAAGACCACGCCCGCATTGCAGAGCGCGAAGATCGGCAGGACCAGCAGCGCGATCGGCGTCTCCAGCTTGGTCTCCCATCGCCTCAGGGGCGTGGTCGCGCGTCGCGCCTCCTGCGCCAGTTCTTCGGCCGCCTCGTGCTGCGCCTCGTCGGCCAGCGCGTCATCGGGTCCGTCGCGGCGCCGGTCACGCAGTCGCGAGAGCAGCCGCTTCGCGCGACGCTCGGCATCCCGTGCGGGAGTGTGGGTGCGCGCCGGCACCGTCATCGCGATCAACACCCCTGCGAGCGTCGCGTGGATCCCCGAGCGGAGCACGAACAACCAGAGCACCACGCCGAGCACTCCGTAGATCCACGGCCGCCTCGCCCCCAGCAGGTTGCACGCGGCCAGCACCGCCAGAACGACGAAGGCCCCGACGAGCGCCGTGAGGTCCAGCGACTGCGAGTAGAACGCCGCGATCACCAGCACCGCGCCGATGTCGTCGACGATCGCGAGGCCGACCAGGAACGCGACCAGCCCGCGCGACACCCGGCCGCCGAGCAGGGCGAGCACCCCGATCGCGAAGGCGGTATCGGTCGCCATCGGAATCCCCCAGCCGTGCACGGCCTCGGCCGGCGCGAGCAGCCAATACAGGCCCGCGGGCGCGAGCATCCCGCCCAGCGCGGAGAACAGCAGGAGTCGGGCACGGGCCGCGTCGCGCAGCTCCCCCGCCAGCAGCTCGCGCTTGATCTCCAGGCCCAGCAGGAAGAAGAACAGCGCCATCAGGCCGTCGTTGACCCAATGCCGCAACGACAGCTCGAAACGCTCGGCGCCGAAGGTCAGGCCCAGCGGCGTGTGCAGGAACTGTTCGAACTCGTGGTTCCAGCTGCTGTTCGCCACGAACAGCGCCACCGCGGCGGCAACCAACAGCAGCGAGCTGGTGAAGACCTGCGCGGCCAGGAACCGCCGCAGCGGGCCCATGGCGCGGCGGAAGCGCCGTTCGATCGCGAGCGGTGTGCGGTTGGGGGTGGCGGTGTCCGACGAGCGTTCCAAGGATCGCCCTTGAGCCAAGCGTGCGGGTCCATCAATCCTCGGGCTGCATCCGCCGCCCGCTGCGAACCGCTCGAATCCGGGAATCCGCCTGACATCTGGAGGGAGGCGCGCTTCGCTCCCTGCGGCACGCGCCCTCTCGAGCAGCCATGACGGACGTCTCCCGACCCGCGCAGTCCGGACGAGGACTCGCCCTCCTCGTCGTCCACGGAATCGGCAATCCGGCCCCCGGTGAGACGGTGAACGGCCTCGCCGATGCGTGGTCGGCGCACGGCGACGAGTTCGAGGCCACCGCCACGCAGGAGGTCGTTCCGTTGCCCGACTACCGCGGCGACGACTCCGACGAACTCCGCACCTTCCCCTGCCACGTCCGCCGCGGCCGCTGGCGCGACCACCCGGTGGTCCTCGCCGAGGTGTGGTGGGGCTCCCGTTCGCGGGCCCGCGACTTTCTCCCCGAGGGAGTCCGCGCGCTGGTCGAACTGGTCGGCCTGGTGGTCGGGCTCGGCACGGTCGGCGAAGCCGCGCGTGATCCACAGGCCAGCGGCTCAGTGCGCCGGGCGAGCACCCTGGCCCGCCTGGTCGCGCTGGTCCTCACCGGACCGGTGCTGGCGCTCAACCTCACGCTGCTCGGCTGCACGCTCGGCCACGTCCTGGTCGAGACATGGTTCGATCGGCCAGCCGGCGAGCTGGGCAGGCGGATCGTGATGTCGACGATCACCGCCGGACTCGCCGGCGTCGCGATCTGGCGGTCGCGTGCCAGGGGCGGCCGGGCGCGGCGACCGATGTGGCTGTCTCTGGCGGTGATCGGAGTCGCCGGACTCCTGTGGATCCCGTTCTTCAATCCGGGCTGGACACGGCTCGGCGTGGTGCAGGTGGAAGCCCTGGCACTGACCTTCGCCGGGGCGGCGTGCCTGCAGATCGCGGTCGCGCTGAACTGGCTGGTCGGCTGGTGGCGGGATGGCAAGGAGATCGGTAGCCGCCAGCTCCTGGCGATCGTGCCGACGATCCAGTACGCGGCCTGGTGCCTGGTGATCCCGCTCGCCTGGTCGGTCCTCGCGCGTGGCCTGCCCGAGCAGACCCACCGCGAAACCACCCACTTCCTCGACCTCGCGGTCCGCTACGACTGGCTGCCCTGGACCCTGCTGGGCGTGGTCGCCGCCGTGCTCGCCTACGAGTTCGTGGTCGGTCTGAAGCAGCCCCGCTCGTCGCGGCTGATCGTCTCGCGTCCTGCCGCCCTGCTCGGCACCGCACTCACCGCGATCGGCTCCGGCATGTCGCTGTTCGCGATCGCCGACCGCTGGCTCGTCTCCGGTCCCGGCGTGGTCGACACCACCACCGGCGGCGCCTGGCGACTGTACCTCGCCGCCGTCGCGCTAGCCGCAGCCCCCTTCGTGCGCGTCGGCATCCACCTCGCGGAGGACGTGCTCTCGTATCTCAGGAAGTACACCGCCGCCAACAGCCTCGACCGCCACCGCCCGATCCGCTCCCGCTTCCGCCGCGTGGTCGAACACCTCCACGCCCACGAGCAGTTCGAGGCCGTGGTGGTCGTCGCCCACAGCCAGGGCACCGTGATCGCCATCGACGAACTCGCGGTCCCCTCCGACGGCGAGCGCGGCGTGGGCGTGTTCCGCCAACCGATCGCCGCGAGCGCCCGGGAGGCCTACGACGCGGTGTTCCGCGACCGCCCCACCACCCTGGTGACGATGGGCTCGCCGTTCTCGCATCTGTACCAGTACTACTTCCCGCAGCACTACCCGCGCGGCAAGGACAAGGCCTGGGACGCGCTTCGCGATCGCGTCGACCTGTGGGTCAACCTGTTCCGCGCCCACGACTACGTCGGCCAGGACGTGCAGCAGCTCCTCCCCGAGGACCACCAGATCAACATCTCGATCGGCAAGGGCGGGCATGTGGGCTACTGGACCAGTGCGAAGGTGCTGCGCCAGATCGAGCGGGCGCTGGCGGCGACGGTGTGAGCGCGTCGCGACTTTTACAACCCGTGCCTGGCACGCGTTGTAAAAGTCGCGGTCTCGACCACCACGTAGGAGCCGACCGCGAAGCAACGGTCTCCCCGGCCCGGCGCGACGATCTGCAGACCGGTGAACCCACCGAACGCCGGCAGCACGAGGCCGCGCCCGTCGCGCAGATGGAAGACCGGCACGCGCAGCCGGTCGGTGCGGGTGCCGAGCACGAGGCCTGGATGCACGTGGCCGGCGAGCCATGGGGAATCGGTCTCGCCTGCTCCAGGCGGAGCATGGCGGTAGTCGATGCCGTCCACCGCGTGCGGCTCGTCGACGACGTGCAGACCGAGCGCTTCGACGCGGGCCGCGGCGTGCCGGTCGTGGTTGCCGGAGACCAGCGTAGGCTGCCAGTCGGCATGCTCGCGGAGCCACCTGCCGAGCGCTTCGAGGTTCGGGGCGTCCTCATCGAGCACGTGGTGGGTCAGGTCGCCCAGCACGGTCAGTCGCCGCGCACCGGAGCCGCGGAGCAGCTCGCCGAGCCGCCGCAGGTCGTCGGCGGTGGCACCATCGGGGATGCCACGCCCCACGCGGCGGAACGCGTCCTCCTTGCCGAGATGCACGTCGGCGACCAGCAGCTCGCCGGTCTTCGGGCGCAGCACGGCGCGGCCGGGTAGCAGACGCAGGACCTCACCCGCGAGCTGGATCTCGAGCGCGCCCTTCATCGTGCGCCCCCCAGCACGCCGTCGCCCGCCTCCAGCGTCTCGACCATCGCCCGCACCCGCTCCTCCCAACTCTCGCTCGACACGTGCTCACGCACCTTGTCGGCCCACAGCGGGAACGCGAACGGCGTGAGCCGCGCCGGCCGGGTGACGACCACGCGCCGCTCCGCCAGTTCCGCCAAGGTCGCGCGCAGCCGCGTGAACTCCAGGCTGCGCTCCAACGCCTCGCGCCGCGCCTGTTCGAGCAACAGGCTGTCGGGCTCGTGCTTCACCAACACGTCATAGACCAGCCCCGCCGAGGCCTGCAGTTGCCGGGTGGTCTTGCGCCGCCGGGGATGCCCCTCGTGGACCAGGCCCGCGACCCGCGCGACCTCGCGGAAGTGCCGCCGCGCGAGTCCTGCCGCGTCGAGGCTGGCGAGGATGTCTTCGAGAAGGTTCTCCCCCGACAGCAGCTCGGTCCACTCGTCGTCCGCCACGCCGAGCCCGCGGCGCGCGCCCAACGACAGGCCCCAGTCGCTGCAGGTCGACACCACCGTCACCGCAGCCCGCCGCGTCAGTCGGTAGGACAGCAAGGTCGCGAGCCCTTCGTGCACCAGCCGGCCCGCAATGGGAAAGAGGAACGCGTGGTCGCCGTCGGGCAAGCGGATCCGCTCGATCAGCAGCTCGTCGGCGGCCGGCAAGCGCGACGCCTCGCGTTGCCGCGCGAGCAGCGGCCGCAGCTTCACCAGCTCGGGATTCCGCCCCCCGACGCTGCCCAGCACCTCGCGGATCTCGTGCGCCAACCGGTTCGACAGCGGCATCCGCCCGCCCATCCACCGCGCCACCTTGCCGGCCTTGGACCGGGCTGGACGGACCACCGCCTTGTCGGCTTCCACCCGCACCAGCTCGACGGTGCGGCCCGCGAAGGTGAATGCCTCACCCGGTGCCAATCTGCCGAGGAACAGCTCCTCGACGCTGCCGAGCTCGCGTCCATTGCGCAGCACGACCCGGAGCGAGCCGAAGCTCGCAATGGTCCCGATCGCCATCCGGTGGTCGCGCGCCGCCAATCTCGAGCCGCCCACGTAACGCCCCTTCTCTTCGCGGATCCGCGCGAAGCGCTCATACGCACTCAATGCCGGACCGCCGAAGCAGCAGAACGCCAGGATGCGCTGCCATTCGTCGTCGGTGAGTTCCCGATAGGCGACCGTGCCGCGCACCTCGGCCAGCAACTCCGCGGCAACGAAGCCGCCGCCCAGTGCGACCGTCACCACGTGCTGCGCCAACACGTCGAAAGGTCGCAGCAACGGTTCCCGCCCCTCGAACGACGAGCGGGCCAGCGCGCGCCGCGCCGCCGCGAACTCCACCAGCTCGAGTGCATGGGTCGGCACGCCGAGCACCCGGCTGACGCGTCCGGGCCCATGCCCACTGCGGCCCGCGCGCTGCGCCAACCGCGCGATGCCCTTCGGACTGCCCACCTGCACCACCAATTCCACCGGCGCGAAGTCGACGCCGAGATCCAGGCTCGAGGTCGCCACAGTGATCCACAGCGAGCCGTCGGCCATACCGCGCTCGATGCGCAATCGCTCGTCGCGCTCGATCGAGCCGTGGTGCAGCCCGATCTCCGCCTGCCGCTCGTAGCGCAGATAGCGGAAGGCCTGGAACCACCGCTCGGCCTGGCTCCGCGTGTTGACGAACACGATCGCGCTCGGCACCGCGTCGAGCTCCGCGGCGACCTGCTCGGCGAGATGCAGGCCGAGGTGGCCGGCCCAGGGGAAGCGGCCCGCGTCGTCGGGCAGGATCGTCCGGCAGTCGATCTCTCGCGCTTTGGGACCGGCGACGACCACGCCGGGCGCGCCGACTCCGACCAACGCCTCGAGCGCCAACCGCGGATCGCCGAGCGTCGCCGACAGGCCCCAGGTGCGAAGCCCCGGGGCGAGTGCCCGCAATCGCGCCAGCAGCAGTTCGGTCTGCGTGCCGCGCTTGGTGCCGAGCAGCTCGTGCCACTCATCGACCACCACCGTGTGCAGCGCGCCGAAGCGTTCCGGCGCGGTCTCGTGTGCGAGCAGCAGGCACGCCGACTCCGGGGTGGTGACCAACACCGTCGGCAGGCGCCGCGACTGCCGGGCCCGCAGCGCGCTGCTCGCATCGCCGGTCCGCACCTCGACGATCCAACCCGGTGCGAGCTCGGCGGCGACGTCGGCGAGCCCGGCGCCGAGGTCCTGCGCGAGGGCCCGCATCGGCGTGATCCACAGCACGGTCAGCGGCGGCGCATCGGCCCGACGGCGCGGCTTCCGACGCGCACGCTCGTCGGCCCATCCGGCGAGCAACGGCCCGAACCACGCCGCGTGGGTCTTGCCGCAGCCGGTCGGCGCGTGGATCAACCCGCTCTCGCCCGCCAGCGAACGCCGCCACGCCTCGCGCTGGTAGGGGAACGGTTCGATGCCCCGCGCCGCGAACCACGCCTCGACACGATCCAGTGCGCCACGCTCGCTCATCGCGCGCCCGCCTCCCGCGCCAACAGCTCGCGCAAGCTCGCCAGCGAATCGGCCTCCGCCACCGTCTTGTCGTGCCGCCACCGCGCCATCCGCGGGAAGCGCAGCGCCAACCCCGCCTTGTGCCGCGGCGACGGCTGGATGCCCTCGAACGCCAGCTCGAACACCAGCTCGGGCGTCACCGCCCGCACCGGCCCGAAGCGCTCGGTGATGTTGCGGCGCACGAACGCGTCGACCTTCCGGATCTCGGCATCGCTCAGCCCCGAGTAGGCCTTCGCCACCGGCACCAGCTCGCCGTCGTCGCCGTGCACCGCGAAGGTGTAGTCGGTGTAGAGCGAGGCCCGCCGGCCGTGGCCGCGCTGCGCATAGACCAGCACCGCGTCGACGGTGAACGGCTCGACCTTCCACTTCCACCAATCGCCGCGGGTCCGGCCGGCGCGGTAGGGGCTGCCTCGGCGTTTGAGCATCAGGCCTTCGACGCCGCGCGCGCGGCTCTCGGCGCGAAGCTCGGCGAGCGCCTCCCAGCGCTCGGCATCCACGACCTCGGCGACCGCGACCTCCGGACGGCCGAGCGCTTCGAGGACTTCACGGAGCCGCGCCTGCCGCTGCTCCAACGGGCGCTCGCGCCAGTCCTGCCCACCGAACTCCAGCAGGTCGTAGGCGATCATCCGGACCGGCACGTCCTGGCGCAGCTTCGCCCCCACCGACTTGCGCTGCAGCCGGCGCTGCAGGGAATGGAACGGCAACGGCGCGCCATCCCGCCAGGCCAGCAGTTCGCCGTCGAGCACCGTCCCTGGAGGCAGCTCCGCGATCGCCGCGCTGATCTCGGGGAACGCCGCGTCGATCACGTCTTCGCCGCGCGACCAGAGCAGGTGGCCCTCGCCGCGCCGCACCGCCTGCACGCGGATCCCGTCCCACTTCCACTCGGCAACGAAGTCGCGCGCCGCACCGAGATCGCTCACCGATTCCGGAACGGGACTGGCCAGGAAGAACGGATAGGGCCGCAACGGGTCGTCCCCCGCCGCATCACCCGCCATCAGCCGCACGAACGCCGCAGGCTCCGGCTCCCAGCGCCCCGCCAACCGATGCGCCATCGTCGCCTGGTCGGTGCCGGCCAGCTCGGCCAGCGCACGGGCCACCAGACCGCGCGACACTCCGACCCGGAAGCCGCCGGTGATGAGTTTCACGTAGAGCAGGCGCTCGAGCAGATCGAAGCGGCGCCAGGTGGCGACGACCAGCTCCTCGCGGGCCGCGTCGTCGAGGTCGCGCAGCGCGAGCACGCGCTCCTCGATGACCTCGGCGAGCGACAGGCCATGCGCCTCGCCCTCGTCGCCGCGCCCCGGCGCCAGCAGCGCCACCGTCTCCGCCAGGTCGCCCACCGCGTCGTAGCACTCGTCGACCAACCACTCCGGCTGACCGCCGTGCTTCGCCACCCACGCCCGCATCTGCCGCGAGCCGACCACGCGGCGGCCCCTGCGGCCGAGCAGGTAGTGCAATGCCCAGGCGCCGTCGGCCGGATCGACCGCGCGGAAGTGGTCGCGCAAGGCCTCGAGCCGCGCGTTGGTCCTGCGCGTGCTGTCGAGGCGGCGATACAGCTCGGCGAAGCCTTTCACGCCAGAGCCTCCTCCTCGGGTCCGGTGGCCTCCGCACCGCCCTCCCCCTCGAAGCCGGTCGCCAGCGCCTCGGCGCGGATCCCGCTCTCCTCGTTCAGGTAGCGCACCAGCGGCTCCACATACCCATGGGTCACCAGCACCCGCTCCGCACCCGCCGCCGCGATCGTCTGCAGCAAGCCGTCCCAATCGGCGTGGTCGGAGACCACGAAGCCGCGGTCGAAGTTGCGCCGCCGCCGCGTGCCGCGCAATCGCATCCAGCCCGACGCGAAACCGGTCGACACCTCGCCGAACTTGCGTACCCACGGCGTGCCGTGCGCCGACGGCGGCGCGATCACCAGCCCCTCCCCGCGGATCCGCTTCGTGACCTCGGGCGACGCATACTCAGCCTCCGGCAATGCGACCCCGGCCTCGGCATAGGCCTCGTTCAGCTTGTGCACCGCACCGTGCACCGCGATCGGACCGAGCGCCCGCCCACCGATCCCCGCGAGCAACCGCTGCGCCTTGCCCAGCGGATAGGCGCAGAGCAGGCTGGTCCGCCCCGCCGCCCGGTTGCCCTCCCACCAAGCGAGGATCTCCGCGATCAGCTCGCTCTCCCGAGGCCACCCGAACACCGGCAGCCCGAAGGTGCTCTCGGTGACGAACACGTCGCAGGCCACCGGCTCGATCCCCGCACAGGTCGGATCCGGCGCGGTCTTGTAGTCACCCGCCACCACCCAGGTGCCGCTCGCGTGCTCGATCCGCACCTGCGCCGAGCCCAGCACGTGCCCTGCCGGATGCAAACTCACCGTCACCGCCCCGATCCGCCGCCGCTCGCCGTAGGCCAGGGTCTCGATCACGGCGCCGTTCTGCACCCGACGACGCAGCAGCGGCGCACCCTCGGGGGTCGTCAGGTAGGCCCGCGACCCGGCGCGCGCGTGGTCGGCGTGGGCGTGGGTGATGACCGCCAGGTCCACCGGCCGCCATGGGTCGACGTGGAAGTTGCCGAGAGGGCAGGCGAGGCCTTCGGGGGTGGTGTGGACGAGGTCGGGCAAGGGGTGGGGGAATACGCGGGAACCCGAGAGCCGGATGCTCCGCTTCGCCCCCCCTCGTCCGGTGACCTGATGGCACATCTCGCCGGCCGCTCTCCGGGCGTGCCACGGCGCCCAGCTCTGAGCGGCTCGCTGCGCAGCGGGACGTCAGCGGCCAGGTCCTATTCCCTGCGGCAAGACCGCTTCCTGCAGCGGGATCCTGAGGTCCGATCTTCCGGCGGCATGAATCGAGCGCCGCCCACCACGGGAGCTACGCCACGAAGCCGAGTCGATCGACCAGCAGCGCGTCGCAGCGGAGCTGGCGCCGATGCTGCCGCCGAACGACGTCGTCGGACTGGCGTCCCGGCTGCGCACGGGGATCCTCGGGTTGGTCGAGAAGATGCCGGCTACGGGCGACAGCGCCTCGTGATCCGTCGGCCGGGGCCTGGATCCTCGCGCCCACGCTGGCTCCGGCTCGCGTGGCACCTACGCTGATCGACTCCTCCCGAGAATCGGCGCGCCCGGAGCTGATTCTCGGGAGGAGTCGATCCAAAGAGCACCGTCGGCGCGGTCGACTGCCTCCGGGCATGGCGAGTGCAACGAGTCATGCTCCTTCGGTTGCGGCAGGAGACCGCGCTGAGTCTGGTCATCAGATTGGCATTGTCCGGAGCACCAGACGGCTGGAGGTCACGCGGGCACAGACGTCGGTCGCCAGCCCTGCATGCGGGTGCACGCCCGCGACCAAGCCAGCCTCGCTCTCGGACCCGCGACCGACCAGGCCGTCCTCGCCGGACGAGCCGAATCCGACTCCGGCGAGTGCGGTGAGCGCGACCGCCGAGAAATCCTCCCATTCCTCGACCGATGCCACCCGCCCCGTGTGTTGGAGCAGCTGTTCCACCCGACCTCCGGGTCGTCCTTGGCTCGACGAAGTTCCCGCCTACTCTTCCCCTCGAGAGACGCGATCACCTGGTGCCCCCCATGCGAACCCTCCTTCTCGCCCTTTGGCTGAGCGCGATGCTCCTCAGCGCCTGCGGCTCCGAAGCCGAAGGCTCCAGCACGTCTGCCACGTTCGAACAGCCGACCAGCACCGCGGGACGCGCGACCGCGCGCTATTGGCAGGGCATGCGCGAGGCGTTGTTCGCGGCGCACCTACAGGCTGCCCGCGCCACGACGTTGGGCACGAAGGCCGCGGCGCTGCGCGGAGCCGCGTTTCGCATCACGGAGCTGGACCCGACCGAGGTAGATCGCGAGCTGATCGGGTTCTCCGACGACATGGCGACGCTCATGAGGAGGACGGCCGAAGCGCTCGCCCGGCTCCCTGACTCCGAGGATGGCGTGTTCGACGTGCTCGGCAAGATCGTGAATGGCTTCAGCGACTACGAGGAACTCCAGCGAAAGGGCAAGGAGTTACAGGAACTCAGCAGCGAGGTCGAGCTGGAGCACATGCGACTGAGGCGCGATCTATCGCTGCGCTACGACTCGAAGTTCGACTACGTCACCCCCCCGGTCTACGCCGGGCTGACTTCATTCACCTGGACCACGGGCTACTACTGCAACGTGATCAATGCGTCACCACACTCGACCCTCGACGTGGCGGTGACCTACAGCAGCCCGTCGGGACGTCGATCCCACGAGCCGAAGCGCCTGAACCCGATGGAGTCGGTGCAGCTCGACCCGTCGGAGGTCGGCTGGACGATCGGACCCGACCAGAACATCCAGGTCTCGGCGGGGAGCTACAGCTACACCTACTCCACCAACGACCTCCTGCCGGACTGACCGGAAGGTCGCCCCCTGCGGCCGAACCACTCCACTCGATGCGGGCCGGACGCTCGCGAAACAGGATTGCTGCATGGACTACGTCGTCGTCGTCGTCGCCTCGCTGCTCAGCGCCGGGCTGGTGAGCGCCATCCTCCCGGTGGTCGCGGAGATCGCCGCGGGCCTCATCGTGATCGGCGTGCCGATCGGACTCTGTATCGCGATCGCGAACGGCTCGGAACTGCCAATCTCCGACCCGACGGACAACGAAGGAACCGCCAGCCTCGCGGTCGTCGCGGCGATCGCCGGAGCGTGGGCAGGCGCCGCCAGCCGCCAGCTCACCGTCTACGCACAAGCCGGCCGAGCCGACTCCGCGCGCATTTCGACCAGCGCGAGGATCTACGGTCTCGAGCAGGAACTGGGGCGACTACGGAGCGAGATCCAATTGCTGCGCGGCGAGCAGGCAAACGGC
>JAUILN010000025.1 GCA_030432695.1 bacterium
CCGGCATCGAGGGCCGCCGGCGGTCAGGTCGCCGTCAGCGACGTGCTACGCGATCTTGGCTTCACTCCGCCGGGAGAAAACCGCGGGTCGTGATCGAAGGCCCGCGCTTCTTGGTGATCGCCAACACCTCTCGGGTCCGCGCGAAGCGCTGCAAGGACGCAGCAAGATTCGCTCCGATCTGCGCAGGCATGGCTTTCGGATCGAGCCGATCATCCGAAACATCCTCACCGATCCAGGTGACGCCGCCGACGACCGGCGGATCTCCGGTGAAATGGATCAGCATGGAGACCCTTCCATCATCCTTCCGCAGTTCCGACCTGCTCAGCGGCCCAGTCGGAAAGAACCGGAGCCGAAAGTCCCCGTAGCCGCTCCGGGCCCACCGGTAATCGACCCGCTTGCCGTCGCGCAACTCGACCCGCCCCCCAGAGCTGTCACCGAATCGCAGGCCCGCTCCTTTCGAGTGGGCAATCCGCCGGTCGAGGTCTTGCAGGTCGATCGACAGGAACTCCGTCCGGCTCCGCCCGAAACGCACGGCGAAGCCGACGATCTCATCCAGGTTGCCTTCCGGCACGAGGTCGTATTGGCACGTGTAGGTCTCTAGAGGCTCGCTCGCCTGTAGGTAGAGACCTGTCTCCACGGGGTTCGGATTCGCATCTTCTACGCTCACGCATTGGACCGGATACGAGACTCCCGCGGGAGCGATCTTCCATCCATCGGGATTGCCCGTGGAGGGAACCCACTTGCCATCGATCCAGACGTAGTAGACGAATTTGCCGTCGCACCAACTGAGCCGCCTGGCCACCGGACCGCTGGGCGCGGGGCCCGTGCACACGGATACGTCACCGAGGTCGCTCGCGGAGATCTTGTCGACGGCATTCTCGAGGATCTGGGAGTACTCCTCCAGCCGGGCCGGGGGCTTCGTTTGATCCCCCAACAACTCAGTGGTCAACCTGGCAGCCGCCACCGCAAACTTCTTCGCAACCTCCGCGAGTTCGCAATTCAGAGACGTATCGCTGGCAAAGGGAACCACTCGGACTTCGATGCTCATCGACTTCTCCTTCTGATCTGCTCGCGGGAGACCACTTCGATCTCCCCAATCTGTCGTGTGCCCACTCCATGAAGACGGCACGGACCGGGCAATGCCGAACGGCGCAGCATCTCGAGCGACGGTCCGAGGATCATCAGAAGATGCTCCGCGCGCAACGGAAGCCAACCGACGCCGCGGCATGCGACCGACCGACGCCGGCCAACGTAATCCGCCACGCCGCCTTTGCAGATTGCTCGGACGCCGACTCGACGACGTGTCGGATGTTCCAGGCTCCACCGACGACCCACCGGTCCTTGGGCAGGACCAGGATCCCGCCGGTCCCATCGCGCTCGACGTTCATCGCCTCGGTCCACTCCGCAACGTTGCCGAGCATCCAGAACAGATCGTAGGAGTCGTTCGCAACCGGGAAGTCGTCGACGGGGCGCGCGAACGCCCGCCACGACCCGGTCTCTGCGAGTTCGTCCACCGACGGGTCCAGGTCGGCCCGGTAGCAATTGGGCCAATCCACCGTCCCCCAGGGGAACACGCGATTCTCGTTCCCTCCGCGTGCGGCCCACATCCACTCGCCGAAGGTGGGCAGGCGCTTCCCGGCCCACTCCGCATAGTCACGCGCCTGCTCCCATGTGACGCCGGTCACCGGCAGACGATTCGATTCCGCCGGCGCCGTCCGCCCCTCCCATGTCTTCGGATGCGGATAGTCCGCGGGACGCGTGGCCAGGAACCGCTCGTAGTCGGCGCACGACACCTCGTACTGGTCGAGGAGGAACGGACCCACCGTCCACTCGACCTCGCCGAACCTCGGTCCTCCCCCCCTCGGATCCACGTCGAAGGTGCCACGATCGAAGCGCATCATCCGCTCCGGAAGCGCTGCCGGGTAGACGACGACATCGCGCAGATCCAGGACCTCGCCCGGCCCGAGATAGCGCGTCCATTCCCGCGGAGTGCCATCGCCCAGATCCAGATGGATCCTCACATAGCCCGGAGCGACCGCTCGATCCTCCAGTGGCAGCATGCCGAGGCGCTCGAAGTCCCCGGGCTCGCCGGTGATCGGATCCAGACGACGCAGCAGAACGGCGCCCTCCACCGCCTTGCCCGACCTACCCTTCGCGGACAGTCGGACCCTCGGCCAGAGCGACTGCTCGGTGACGCCGCCTTCGTAGATGATCTGTCGACGCAGCAACGGCGCGAGAGAGGCGGACGGATCGGCACGCTGCGAGGCCAGGGCCATCCCGGCTCGCTGGATCATCCCGCGCGCTTCGATCTGCTCCGACAGATGCCGCGCGTAGTCCTGCAGGCGAGGCTCGAGTTCGGACAGCAGCCGCCCGACCCGGGGATCGCTCGCCCCAGATCCCGCGGCCATCTCGACCTCGCTCCTCAACTCGGCCAACTCCACGGCAGGCAATGCGTCCCAGTCCGCGCTGTCCAGGAACCCCTGCCAGCGCGCCAACCTCTCCTGCGCTTGCAGCTCCCGCAGCTCCGCGCGCACGACCGACTCGCGCCAGACACCACCGACCACCAGACCACAGATCAGGAGCGCGGCCACCGCGAGCGCCACCCGATGACGACGCCCCCAATGCCGCAGCCTTTCCCGCGCTCCCGGAGCCCTCGCGAGCACCGACTCGTGGCGCAGGAAGCGACGCAGGTCGGCGGCGAAGTCGCCGGCAGTGGCATAGCGACGGACCGCCTCCCGATGCATCGCCTTGGCGCAGACCAACTCCAGGTCGCGCGGCACGCGCGGATTCAGGCTACGCAGGCGCGGCGGCTCGTGGCGTCTGAGCTCGGCGACCATCTCGACCGAGGTCTTGCCACGGAACGGCTTGCGGGCGGCCAGCAGCTCGTAGAGCACGACGCCCAGCGAGTAGATGTCGGTCCGATGGTCGATGTCGATCGCCACCAATCGGGCCTGCTCGGGACTCATGTAAGGCAGGGAGCCCATCACCTGATCGAGAGCGGTCAGCGTCCCCATGCGCTCGTCGCGGGCGATGCCGAAGTCGGCGAGCAGGGGCGAACCGTCGCGGCGCAACAGGATGTTGCCGGGCTTCACGTCGCGGTGCACGACACCGCGCTCGTGAGCGTGTGCGAGAGCCTCGGCGAGGCGCGCCACCAGCTCGGCGATGGACGCGACGTGACCCGGATCGCCGGGGCTCGGCAGGAGCGCATGCGACGACGGATCGGGCGGGCCGGCCTGGATCGCGAGCTCGGTCTCGAGATCGTGACCGTCGACCAGCTCCATCGCGAACCAGTGGACGTCCTCGGTGACGCCCTGGCCATGGACCTGCACGATGGCCGGGTGCGACAGACGAGCGATCGCCGGAGCTTCGTTGCGGAACCGACGGACGGCTTCCTTTCCCGCGCCCCGACCTGCCGGGAGCAGCTTGATGGCGACCTCGCGATCCAACCCCGCCTGGCGCGCCCGGTAGACCACTCCCATGCTGCCGCGACCGAGTTCCTCCAGGAGCGTGAAGTCACCGAGCTGCAGGCCGTCATGGACGGGCCTTCCGAGGATCGGCGGAGGATCGAGCAACCCCTTCGGCGCGGCGTCGTAGTTGCGCAGCAACTTCCCGACGGCCTCGCGCACCGCGTCGTCCTCGCCGCAACGCTCGCGAAGCACGCGGTCCCGTTCCTCCAGAGGAAGATCGACGACCAGCTCGAAGAGTTCGTCGACACGCCTTTCGTCGGACGGGTTCACGACTCCTCGCCGTTCCCACCCAGGACGGACGACAGCCGCGCGATCGCCAGCTGCAGCTTCCGGGTCGCTTGGGACCGCGACATTCCGAGGATCGCCGCGCAATCCTCCATGGTCTGACCAGCGAAGTAGCGCAACTCGACGAGCCGCTGCAGCTGCGGATCCCTCGCACCGAGCTCGGTCAGAGCGGAGTCCAATGCCAGGACATCGATACGATGCTCCTCGTAGCTCGCCAGCAGCTCGTCGAGCTCGATCCGACGGTCGGCCGGCGGTCGCTTACCAGAGCGCTTGTAACGCGCATAGTCGATGATGACCTGCCGGACGCAGCGCGCGGCGATCGCCATGAAGTGCTGCTTGTCCACGAACCCGCGCGGCGCCTTCACGAGCCGCAGGAACACCTCATTGACGACGCCGGTCGCCCCGAGTGTGTGGTGGTCGCCCTGCCGGCCCAGCCCCCGCCGTGCGAACCGGTGCAGCTCCTCGTAGACGAGGGTGAAGACCGCGTTCTGAGCCTCGACATCGCCGTCGCGGATCCGCTGGAACAGCGCCTCCTCGCCCGCCGGGTCGAGGCTCGCCGCCTCGTCGTCGAGATGCCGATCCTCAGCGGATTCGCCGCTGCCAAGCTCGTCGCGTTCAACCATCACACAGGATCCGGGCCACGGAAGGGGTCCAGGTGACCGCGCCGAGCGCCTCGGACTTCGCTTCACTCCACGCACGGAGAGACAAGCGCCCGGGAGATACCGCGATGTCCGGCCGACTTCCGGCTTTTCCTTCACCTCGCGCCTGGAGTCATATCTCGATGGCCGTGGGTCACAACCCTCCCCGTTGAGGAATCCGCGCTCCCAACGGGGTTTCCGATCCCCGCAAGTAGCTCGGCGCCAATGACTTCCGCAGAGCACCACCCGCCTGCCGCCGAGTTCCGTGCAACGAACCCCAGGCCTCCTGCACAGTCGGAGCGTGAACCCGACCTCCGTGGACCGCGACTTCGCCTGCTTCTGCGCAGCTCGCGACCCGCGGAGCCTCGGCCGGGTCTTCGACGCGACCGCGCCGGAGCTGCTGCGCCTCGCACACCACCTGAGCGGTGGCGACCGGGAGGCCGCGGAGGATCTGGTCCAGCAGACCTTCCTCACCGCGCTGGAGCGACCCGGCCTCCACGACGGGGAACGGCCGGTCCTCCCCTGGCTTTGCGGCATCCTGGCGAACCGCGCGCGCATGGAGCAGCGCCGGCGCCGCCTCGACCGCCGCCGCCAGGCGCCTTTGCCCGATCTCGCCCACCCGGCTAGGGGTCCGCTCGACCACGCGATCGCCGGGGAGACCGATCAGGCATTGGCCGAGCGCCTGCAAGGACTCACCGAGCCGTACCGCAGCGTGCTGGTCCTGTATCTCCAGCACGGCCTCTCGCCCGCCGAAATCGGCGACGCGCTCGGTCGTCCGGGCGGCACCGTCCGCAGCCAGCTGCTCCGCGGCCTCGAACAGCTGCGCCGCACGCTGCCCGCGCTCGCGCTCGGTGCGGTCGCGCTTCCCGACTGGAACTCCACCGCCCTCGCCGGCCTGCGCGCGAAACTGATCGCCGCTGCCGGCCTCCATCCGATTCCGATCACGGGCCTCGCAGGCCTCGGGGCATCGATCATGGCAAAGAAGGCCCTCCTCGGCGTAGCGGTCACGGCTGCGATCCTCACCGTCGTCGCGTCGTTTTCCTGGTTGGGCGCGGGCCATCAGAAGCCGCCTCGAACGGAGACCTCGCCGGGCGTGCCACGCATCGCCGCTCCGGAGCACGGAACCGAATCAGCTCCGATCGTGACCTCGCCCCCCGCTCCTCGCACCCGAGCCACCGTCGAAGACCGACCGGGCACGCACGTCGTCGTCCACGTCGTGCGCTCCGACGGCTCGCCGGTCCGCGCCCCCGCCGTGGTCCACCTACGGCCGACGGACTCCAAGAACCTGCTCGCCACCCGCATCTGCCGCTGCTCCGACGAGGCGCCGGGAATCGCGCGCTTCGACGACACGCCACCAGGCCCGGCGGTCGCGAGCCTCCATGGCGGCGGCAAGCTCGAGTTCGTCGTCGTCGAGGACCGCACCAACGAGGTCACCGTCCACCTGCTGGAGTCCCGCGAACTCGCCGGCCGGGTCGTCGACGCACGCACCGACCAACCGATCCAGGGCGCCTGGATCTGGGTGTCCCACTCGCTCGGCAACGTCGAAGGCGAATGGCACCTGCGCAGCGATGCCGCCGGTCGCTTCGTCGTCCCCGAGGCGACGCGGCTCCAACGCCTGAGCGCCTGGGCTCCCGGGTTCGCGCCGGCCCGCTGCCAACCGGTCTGGCCCGATCCGAGCCTCGCCACCCCGGAGTCGGGGATCGAACTCCGACTGACCCCCTCCGAACACCACGCGCTCTTGGCCGGCCGGGTCCTCGACGCCGACGGCGCACCGCTCGAAGGCGCCCTGGTCCTGTTCGGCCCGTCGAACTTCGAGTTCGTGCAGGGAACAGACTCGTCCCAGCCCCCGCCCCGCCCGTTCCAGCGAACCGACTCCGACGGCCGCTTCGCGATCCCGGTCCGTCGCTACGACGACCCTTGGAGCCTGTGGATCCGCGCCCGCGACCACGCGCTGTGGCACGACCGGATCGACCCCGCCGACCACTCGCCGGACGACCCACTGCTGGTCCGCCTCGAGCGCGGCGCGAGGATCTCGGGCCAGGTCGTCGACGCCGGCGGCGCCCCCGTATCCGCAGCCGACGTCACCCTCCGCGACCCGCGCATCGAGGCCTCGGTCGGCATCGCCTGGGACGGCCCGGACTGGGCCCGCGACACGACCGCCACCGATGCCCAGGGCCGCTACGAACTGGCCCACGTCCGCGCCGGCGCGGTCGTCGCCCGGGCGACCGACGGCGAGCGACTCGCGGCGACCACGCTGACCCTCACCGACGGCAGCGCCACCGAGTGGAATCCAGTCCTCGATGCGGGCCTGACCCTCGCCGGCGTGTTGGTCGACGAGCAGGACCGGCCCCTGCCGGGCTGGACCGTCAGCCCCTCCGCCGGCTCCGGCGTGCGCTGGCCCGGAGCGGTCTCGACCGACCCGGCCGGCCGCTTCCGCATCGAGGGTGCCGACCTCGCCAGCTACCGACTGACGCTCGCGGCACCCGACAGCGCGATGCACCAGGCCGCCCTGCAGATCGAGGACGTGCGCCCCGACGCCAGCGAACCGCTGCGCATCGTCGTCCCCACGAACCGCCACCCCACCGCGACCCTCCGCGGTCGCCTGCTCGACGTCGACGGCACGCCTCTGACCGAAGCCCGCGTGGAACCGCTCCTCGCCTGCCCCGACGGAGTCCGCGAGTCCGCCGCCGCCAGGCTGTCCCTCGACGACGGCTGGTTCACCCTCGGCCTGCTCCGCCCCGGCAGCTACCACATCCAGGTCCGCGCCGGCGATCTCACGTTCGACCTCGGCGAACACACCCTCGCCCCCGACCAGACCCTCGACCTCGGCACCCACCGCGCCGCGGCCACCGGGCGACTCCTCGTCACGGTCGTCGACGCCCGCGGCGAACCGATGCCGGGCGTCGACCTGACGATCCAGGGCCCCGGTGAACCGCGCTCGCGCCTGCTCTCCAAGCCCACCGCCGAACAGTCGCTCCTGCCCGGCACCTGGAAGCTCTCCACCTGGGGCCGCAACGTCGTCGACGTCACGCGCACCGTCGAGGTCGTGGCCGGCCAGCTCCGCGAGTTCCGTTTCGTGGTCCCGGATGGCGTGAGGGTGAAACTACGCATGCCGGCCGTTCCCCGGCAGTTCTACGAGCTGCGCCAGGTATGGCGGAACGTCGACAGCGACGAGACCGTGATCGACGCCACCAGCATCTGGAACAATGCCGGCCGCGAGGTGGAGTTCGAGAAGCTGGTGCCAGCGGGCCGCTATGAGGTGACCTTGGCGGACGCCTCCGACCGGACCGGACGACCGACGCGCATCGACACGGCGCGCGCCACTGCCGATCGATTCGACCTGCACATGCCGCAGTAGCCGTCCTCGGGAGCCCGGGGCAAGCTCGCTCGCGATCGCACCGCCGACTAACGTCGCGCCATGAAGTCGTGGCTGGAGCGAACCGGCGGAGCACGCCCGACCCCACTCGGCGCGGTGCTGCTCGGATTCCTGATCGCCGGCATCGCCTGGTCGCTGCTCGACGCCCCCGACGAGATCCGCCGCTACCACGCCGACCACCGGCTCGAGACCGAGGGCAACTGGCAGGAGGTCGCGCACTACGGCAGGTACACCGAGGGCGTCGCGAAGCTCACGCAGGGCGTCGGCGACCGCGCACGCCTCGACCTGGGCGACCAGGAGCAGGTCTCGAGGGTCCGACTCCTGCTCAGCACCTACGACCCCGGCGGCCGCACCGGGCTCGTGCTGCGCATCGGCGGCTCGACTGGCGAACTCAGCTATGGCGAGGAAGCCGCCGGCCTGCACTTCCACGAAGTCCACTTCGATCCGCCCGCGGTGGGCGACCACCTCGAGATCGTCGTCACCGAGCTGCAGCAGCTCGCCGTGCTGATCGACGGCATCGAGACGATCTCGCCGGCCGGCGACTTCGACCTACGCCGGCTGCTGGGCTTCATGGCCCTGCTCGGCCTCGTCGCCGCGGGCCTCGAGCTCGCCCGACGCTTCACCGTCACCCCACAGGCCAGCGCCGGCCGGACCTATCGCTCGATCGACGTGCTCCGCGGACTCGGCGCAGGTCTGGTAGTGCTCCTGCACGCGCGCGGCTACTCCGCACAACTCGAGCTCGGCAGCTGGCCATGGCTCGGACAGGTCGCCCGCCAAGGTCACTACGGCGTCGAGATCTTCTACGTCGTCAGCGCCTACACCCTCACCTTCAGTCTGTCCGCAGCCCTGCGGCGTCGCAGCGACGCGATCATCCAGACCTTCTGGTGGCGCCGGATCGTGCGCATCGTGCCGGCCTTCTACGTGACGTTCTTCGGCTGCCTGCTGCTCAGCGCGCTGCTGACCATCCCGCCGACCGGAGTCGACTCGAAGAACGCCGAGGAGGTCTTCGCGACCTACCTGACGATGAGCTACGTCTTCGACCAACCGATCCTGAAGGCGCCGATCTCGCACTCCGTGTGGTGGTCGATCTCGACCGAGTTCCAGTTCTACGTAGTGATGCCGCTGCTCGGCCTGCCGCTGCTCGCGGTCCTCACCGGACGCCGCGCCAGCTCGCTGGCAGGGCGCACGCTGGCAGCCCTCGTGGTGGCCCTCGCCGGGATCGGCCTGGCGGTCGCCGGTCGCCTCGCGTTCGCCGGCGAACCCTGGTTGCAATGCTCGCTGTTCCAGCACATCGACGCCTTCGGCCTCGGCATCGCAACCGCGCTGCCGTTCGCACTCCGCGGTCCCGCGTCGACGTTCCCCCGCGGCAACCCCGCCGCCCTCCACATCCTGGCCGCGGCCGCATTGGCCCTCCTGATCGTCGCCGTCGGCAGTTCGACCGAGGTCGGCAACCACCTCGGACTCCCCGCCCTCGTCCTGCCGCGCCGCCTGCCGGTCCTCTTGGCATGCAGCCTCACGATCGTCCTGCTGCGCCGCGCCGAGGATCGCGGCGGCTTCGGCGAGCGCTTCCTGCCCGGTCTCCGAGCCCTCGGCCTCCTGTCGTTCACCGTCTACCTGATCCACGTTCCGGTGATGCAGTTCGTCGCGCGGCTCCCGGTACCGACCTGGATCGGCAGCTTCGACGCGACCTGGCTGTGGGTGGTCTGCGTCTCCGGTTTCATCAGCCTGCTCGGCGCTCTCGTTCTGCACCGCACGGTCGAGATGCCGGCCCTGACCTGGAGTCACTCCCCGAAGCGCGGCCGCGGCACGCGGATCGGTAGCTCGATCTACATCGCCGTGGTCGCGGTCGCAGTGGTGGTGGGGATCCTGCGCAATTGAGGCCGGACCCACGTACGATGCGTCGCATGAGAAGGACGGAACCAGGCCTGCTGATCCTCGCCGTCTCCGTTGCATTGCTCGGCGTGACGTTCTGCTCGTGGCAGCGATCCGACGAGGCGCCAGAAGCCCGACCGACCGCTGCGCCACTCTCTGCGGAAGCACCCGATCCTCTAGAACGGGAGGCCCATCCTCCGCGATTGGCACCGGAGCACTCTGCAGGCACCCGGACGGACGTCAGCGTGGTCGATGCCGAGACCGGCGCAGCCGTACCCGCACCCTGGTTCGCGCAGCCGTCGGCGGGAGGCCGAGCCATCGCGACAGCAGACGCCCTCGAGGGCAGCGACGCCGGGACGATCGAACTGGCAGCGCTCTCGGCCTCACGGTCGTGGGTCGTCGGGGCGGACGGCTACGTCCCGGCGCTGTTCACCGACCTGACAGCCGGCGGTGTCTTGCGCCTCCCTCCCGGCCAGCGACTGACGGTTCGTCTATCAGGAGAGTTCCAGGAGCCGGTCGAGGGCGCCACGGTCCTGCTCGCACCCCAGGATGGCGTGTTGCCCTTTCCTGAGAACACACCTCGCGGCCCACTCGTCGGGCAACCGGGAAGCGACGCGCCATTGTGGGTGCGACGCTCGCGCGCGGACGGGACCGCGGAGTTCGACGGTCTTCCGGAAGGAGAGTATCGCGTCGAAGTCCGCGACGAGGCCTCGTTCCTGGTCGCGCGCGGGGGCATGGTGGATGCGAGTGCCCCGGGAGACCTCTCACTCGTGATGGAACAAGCCTATGCGGTGGTCGTCCGGGCGCCACCCGACCACTCATGGATGAGCTGGTCGTGGCAAGCCAGGGGCGAATTGCGCCGAGATGCCTCCCTCTATCGCGCCAAGGCCTGGATCCACGCGGCACTTCAGCGCCGCTTCCCCGACGCGCTGATCTACGTGGGACGTCCCGCCGACACCATCGCGGAACCGGCCCGGCGGATGACCTGCAATGCTCTACTCGAAGGGGCTCTGCTCCAAGGGCCGGCGGCCGGGTCCGTCACCTGGCCGCTCGAGCCGATCGGTCCCGACCTCGCACCGGTCGATCTCCAGCTCCAGTCCGACGTCTCGCTGCGCAGCGCCATCGTTTGGATCGTGGGCCCATCCGGCGCCCGGCTGGACCTCGAGATCAAACTGGTGTCGTCGCAACTCAGAGACGACGGCGGCCGCGACATCTACTACGGCGAGACCGGTCAACCGATCGTGGTTCCCACCGGGCGCTACGACGTGGTGACGCGGTTCGTACCGACCTGGGTGGAAGACGCACTCGACGGCACGGCGATCGAACTCCTCGAGTCCTCGCCTCATCTCACGGAACACACGCTCCGCCTGAAGCACGACCTGCGGCTGCTGGAGATGCGGTTCCTCTGGCCCGAAGGCGTCGACGGATACCTTCACTTCAGTCTGGATCTACTCGAGCAGAAGGACAGCATGTCGTTCATGAACCGCCGCCCGTTCAGCGGGCCGCTGAGTTGCCTGGTTCCGACGGGACGCGTCCGACTGCACGCCCAGACGGCGCCCTACCTGGCCTCGTTCGACGAGACCGTGGATGTGGTCCCCGGGGAGTCGACGCTGGTGCACACCATCGATCTCACTCCGCGCTGACCGAGCGCCTCTGTGGGCGAACGACGTGGCCGAATTCGTGCCAGGCCCACGTCACTCGTCGCCGATCTGCCACTCCAGCACACCGCCCGAGAAGCCGTCTCGCAGTTCGACCTCTAGGCGGAGCGCGGTGGTCGTCACTGCCGCAAAACGCACCTCGTTGAAGTGGTCGGCAGCGATGCCCAAGCCTGCGTCGGTCGAGACGTCTTGCCAGGCGCCGGAGGCGTCGCGGTAGCGCAGCTTCCAGGCTGCAGGGAGACGACATCCACCGCCGCTCGGGCTGTCGTCGAACCAGTAGACCGCAGCGCGGTCGAGGGTCCGCGGTGCGTCGAACTCGGCGACCAGCCACTCCGACGTGCCCTTGTGGCTCCAGAAGGTGTGACGCGGAATGGAGCCGTCGCTGGAGGACTCGGGCACGATGCCGTCGGCGACCGCGTCGGCGGTGTCGGACCACCAGGTGTGCGACGCGCTGGCGCGATACAGAGGGCGCGCTGGCAGCTCCCAGGTCTCCGCGTCCTCACCGTGACCGATCACCGGGAAGGCGCTGATCCGCAGGCGCGCGGCGCCCATGGGCACGAGGCGGATGGTCTCCAGCGGCTCCTCGGTGCGCACCGGGCTCTCACCGACTTCGTCGACAAGATTACGGTGATCGAGCTGCCACTCGGGAATGCGACGGGCAGGTGCGCGGAGTTCGAGCGGGGCATTGGCGAGGAACCAGGGGCGGTCGTCGACGGGCCATTGCCGACGGACGACTTCGATCCCCGCGACGGGATCCTCGCCATCGAGGTCGAGGCCATAGTTCCACGGGGTCGCGGGCCACAGCGAACGCGCCGGCCAGGAGTCCTCGCCTTCGATCTCGGCGTGCGGCTCCGAGGTCTGCTCGACGCCGACGAAGAGTGAGTAGGTCAGCGGCCCGCGGTCCACAGAGACCGTGCCGTGGTTGCCGGTCCAGTGCCGCAGGCGCACATCCATCGGCAAGCCGATGCGCACGTCGTCGCCATCCGCCCAGGTGCGCGAGATGCTCAGGAAGCGCCCGCCGGCCGGTCGCCCCCCGAGGTCGAGCGTATGGTCGTCGCCGCAGACGATCACCTGCGGTGTGTCGCACCAGCCCGGCACGCGGACGTGCAGCGGGAACTCCAGCGGCTCGCCCTCGACCGCCACGCGGATCGTGATCTGCTCGTCGAACGGGTAGCGCGACTCGACCTCGAAGCCGATCCGCCGCCGGTCCTTGCCGACCTCGGTCTCCACGCGACTCGCCAGCGGGAACATCAACGTGAGACTGCCGTCGTGCCCGCCCATCCACAGATGCTTCGCCAGGTAGGGCCAGCCATGCCCGAAGTCGTGCTGGCAGCAGCGGTGGTCCCGCGGGTCCATCAGATACATCGGCCCGCCGTTCTGGATGCCCGGGTTCTTCGGCACGGCGTCGGACACCACGTGGTTGGGCGCGGTCAGATAGCGCAGCGCGCGCAGGTCGGCGGTGGTCGCCGCGGGCAGTTGGTTGAAGGCCACGTCCTCGCAGCGGTCGGCCCACACCGGATCGCCGGTGATCCAAGCGAGCGTCTCGCAGCTCAGCATCATCTCGACCATCCCACAGGTCTCGACGGCCTGCCGCGGCCCCGTGAATCCGGGCCGGCAGTTCTCGTCACCGCCGAACATCCCGCCCGGCACCTGCCCATAGGCCTGCCGCATCTCCAGGAAGTTGCGCTCGGGCTGTGCCAGGTGCGCCGCATCGCCCGACACCATCCAGAAGGTCGCCGGGTAGCCGAAGCCCTGCGCCATGTTCACGTTGTGCCAGTTGATCACGCCCTCGTCCCAGCGCGCGGTGTTGCGATGCACCTTGCGCGCCAACTCGAGCAGGCTCGCGTCGCCGGTCTGGAAGTGCAGCCACAGCACCGAGAACAGCAGGTCGCCACCGCGCATCTTCGGCCAGTAGCCGTTGAGGAAGCGCTCGTCGGGCACTGTCTTCAGGTAGTCGAAGTAGCGGCGCATCAGGTCGAGGACCCGCTGGTCGCGGCTGAACTCGTACCAGTCCTGCAGGCAGAACAGCGCGATCATGTTGGGCCACAGGTCCTCGCGGCCCTTCAGCCCGGTCGCCACCCCGCCGCGCTGGCCGTCGGGCCCGAACCAGCCGTCGGCCTTCTGGCTGTTCAGGATCGCCTCGATCCAGAACCGCGCCTCCTTCAGCATCCGCTCGTCGCGCAGGATGTAGGCGCAGGCACCGAAGCCCTTGAGCCAGTAGACCGGCTCCTCCCAGCCGTGCGAGCCCTCGCCGTCGGGCGTGAGCCAGGCGTTGCCATCCTTCTCCAGGAAGCGACTGATCTCCGGGAGCTGGCCGTGGAAGCCGTCGCGCTGCAGGCGGAGCTGCTCGCGCAACCAACCCCGCGGCTCGACCATGCCGGTCGGCAGCGGCAGGAGTGCCGCCCGTTCGAACGACTCGCCGGCACTGGCATCGGGTCGGAGGGCGACGACGCTCACCTCGGACTGGGCGGGCAGGAGCGCGCAGAGTCCGACGAGGACACCGCGCGCGAGGAAGGCAGAGGAGGTGCGAAGATCCATGGCGAAGCCGGTACGTTTACAACCGGTGCCTGGCACGCGTTGTGAAAGTACCGAATCGACGGACCCGTTCGACGTCGCGATCCTCGGCGCAGGCATCACCGGTGCGGCGCTGTTCCGCGAACTCGTCTCGCGCGGCCACCGGGTGCTGCTGATCGACCGAGCCGACTTCGCGGCGGGAACCAGCCAGGCCTCGGGCATGCTCGCCTGGGGCGGTCTGCTGTATCTCCGCAACCTGCACCTGCGCTCGGTGATCGAGCTGTCGCGCGAGCGGGATCGGTTGATCGAGGAAGTCGGCGAGCCGGCCTCCACCGCACGGTTCCGCTACCTGCCGCTGCGCCACGGCGGCCGCCCTCGCTGGATGGTGCGGCTGGCGCTGGAACTCTACTGGCTGCTCGGCAGCTGCCGGCGCGCGCGGTGCTACGGCGAGCGGGACTTCGCCGAACGCGCGCTCCTGAAGGCCGAGTGCTTCGGCGATTCGCTCGTCTACGAGGAAGCCGCGCTCGACGTGTCCGATGCGCGCCTCGCGTTGGAGTGGATCCTCGCCGCGGAGCGGATGGGTGGGATCGCGCGCAACCACTGCGAGGTGCAGCCGAGTCGGGACCCCGGCAATGGCTGGGCCCTGGACCTCCGCGATCACCTCACTGGCGAAGAGCACACCGCGCGCGCGAGCTTTCTGGTGAACGCCACCGGCGTCTGGGCCGACCGCACCGCCCAGGCCCTCGGCCTCGCCACGCACCACCGCCACGTCCTCTCCAAGGGGGTCTACCTCGGCCTGCCGCGCCACCCCGCACACCGCGACTTCCTCGGCTTCGAGATGGGCCAGCACGGCGACTCGCAGACCTTCACGCCATGGGGGCCGATCGCGCTGTGGGGACCGACCGAAACCGGTCTCGAGCGGATCGAAGACGGCCTGGAGCCGGCTGTCGACGACGTGCGCTTCCTGCTGGATCAGGCGAACCGCAACCTGCGCGATCCGATCCACGGCGAAGACGTGGTCTCGCTGCGTTGCGGCATCAGGCCACTGGCGGTCAAGCGCTCGGCGCACGCGCCGGGGCACTCGCTCGACCTGTCGCGGCGACATGCTCTGGATCTCGATCGCGAGGCGCGCGCGCTGACGATCTTCGGCGGCAAGATCACTTCGTCGCAAGCGACCGCGCGGGAAGCCGCGAACCGGATCCGGTCGCTGCAGCCTCCCCCCTGCGCCACGCGCCAGAGCCATGCCCGCACGGCTCCGGCACCAATGTGGTCGTCGCCCTACCGGAACCCCGACGGAACCCCGCTTCGCTTCGTCGCACCCGAACACGCCAGGAATCACGAGCACTGCGCCACCCTCTGGGACTATCTCCGCCGCCGCACGGAGATCGCCCAATGGGTGCCGAACCTGGGCCTCGGCCGGCACCAGGAGCACCGCGACACGGTCCGCGCCCTGGCGATCACCTTCCACGGCGAAGACGGCGCCGACGTAGCTCTCGCTGAACTCACGGCCCGCGCCACCGCCCAGGCCACCCTTCTCGCCAAGGCCTGAACACCGCGCCATGTCACCCGCCATCACCCTCCCTCACGAGCCCACCTGCACCTGGCCACGCTTCGACCAAGACGACGAAGCCGCGGTGCTACGCATCCTCCGCGATGGCAACGTGTCCACCCACCCGGTGATTCGCGAACTCGAGGCCGACTACGCCGCCTACACCGGCCGCCGCTTCGCCCTCGCGCACAGCAGCGGCACCGCGGGCTTGATGGCGGCGTTCCACGCCCTCGACCTGCAGCCCGGCGACGAGGTCCTGGTGCCGTCCGCCACCTTCTGGGCCTCGGTGCTCCCCATGCTCTGGTTCGGCCTGGTGCCGGTGTTCTGCGAGAGTGAACCCGACCGCCTCGGCCCCTGCCCCGACGACATGGCGGCCCGCATCACGCAGCGGACCAGGGCGATGGTCGTCGTCCACCTCTGGGGTCTGCCGGCGAAGATGACCGAACTGCGCGCGCTCGCCGCGAAGCACGACCTGAAGATCATCGAGGACGCTTCGCACACCCACGGCGCGCGATGGCGCGATATCCCCTGCGGCCGGTTGGGCGACGTGTCGGTGTTCAGTCTGCAGGGCGACAAGCTCGCGCCGGCGGGCGAAGGCGGCGTGCTGCTGACCGACGACCCGGCGATCCACGAACGCGCCACCTGCCTCGGCGACATCACCCGGATCATCGAACTCGATACGCCAGCCCGCCGCTTCGCCGCGACCTCGTTCGGCGTGAAGACCCGCATCGCGCCGATGTCGGCCGCGCTGGGCCGTGCGCAGCTCACGAAGCTCGACGCGCACAACGCCCGGCGCAATGCCAACCACCGTCAGCTCTGCGAGGCGCTCGAAGACCTCGGTTTCGAGACCTTCCTCGGGCCCGCACATTGCAACCGCGTATGGTTCGAGTTCCTGATCCGGCCGCGCGATCCGGAAGTGGACGTCGAGGCACTGACCGCGCGACTGCAGGCAAAGGGCGCCCGAGTCGCGGCGCCGCGCTATCCGCTCCTGCACCAGCAGCCCTTCTTCACCGAGGGCCACTGGCGATCGATCGGCCGCTTCCCGGTGGCAGCGCCGGACCCCGACCCGGCCTCGCTGCCGCGCACCGCGGCGGAGAACCGTCGCCTGCTACGCCTGCCGAACTTCCCCGGACCCAACAACGGGATCCTCGAGCAGTATGCGGAAGCGTTCCGGCGGGTGGGCCGGCCGTCCTGAGAACCGACGCCACCCTCTCGTGCCGCCCGGCACGTGCGCGCGATATGCGCCCGCCGCCGCGAATCGACCCGAACCAGGATTCCCGCTGAGTCGTGGACTCGGGTGCTCGCCACTTTTGGAAACTCGTCCGTCACGAACTCGAGTCCCCGGGAGTCGGTGGGAAACCATGACCACCTACACACGGCCGAGCAGCTGCTCGGTGGCCCTGCTCCTCTGTGCTTTCGCCACTTCATCCAGTCCGGGACAGGCACAACTGCCGACAACCGACGTAACCGCGGACGCCCTCGTCGACCAGGGCGTGCCGGGACGTCGGATACGAGCCTCGTCGAGACCCAGCCTCGACAGCCTCCTACCACTCGGCCGCGAGTTCTTCGTCGATGGAACCGGGAGTGTAGGGCTCGGGACCCTGTCGCCTCCGGAGGAGCTGTCGCTACGCCGGAATACCTCCGATCTCGGCATCTCGCTCGACAACACGCACACAGGTGGTCGGCGCTGGGTGCTGTTCTCCCACGGCGAGGGATCGGGCAATCCGGCTGGCTCCTTCGTCATCCAGGACCAAGCAGCGGACAGAGCACGGCTCACGATCCGAGCGGACGGGCTGGTCGGGATCGGTTCGAACAACCCGGAATGGGGATTGACCATCGAGCGACGACACCCGGACGTCGGGCTCGAACTGCGCAACACCTATCCCGGAGGACGCAAATGGGTCCTCTTCTCCCACGGGAACCACTCGGGCAATCCGTCAGGCGCCTTCGTCATCCACGACAAGACCGCGGACCGGGCTCGATTCACGATCGACGCTTCGGGCCACGCCGTGCTCGACGGCCCTCTGACGACCAGTTCGTTGACGATCACCGGGGGCGCCGACCTCGTCGAACGATTCGAGACCGCCGAACTCGGTGTGCCACCGGGTTCGGTGATGATCATCGACCCCGAATCACCGGGTCGATTGTGCCTGTCCGACAGGCCCTACGACACGCGCGTGGCGGGGGTCGTATCGGGCGCGGGCGGCGTTCGCGCCGGACTGCAACTTGCCCAGCATGGTGATCTCGATGGCGAGACACCCGTCGCGATGCTCGGCAGGGTCTTCGTGCGATGCTCGTGCGAGAACGGCCTCATACGACCTGGCGATCGGCTCACCACTTCGAGTCGAGCCGGTATCGCGATGCGGGCGACGGACCAGAGCAAGACCGACGGCGCGGTCATCGGCAAGGCGATGACCTGCCTCGAGACCGGTGACGGCCTGGTGCTCACACTCGTCAACGTGCAGTGAGGGAGCGACATGGCACCACACCATCAGAGTCCCATGCACCTCCGCACGGCGACGGCGCTCTCGGCGCTCTTGCTCCTGGCGGCATCGGTCCCCTGCCAGTCCCGGGAGCCTCTCACCAGACTCGAAGACATGACCGCCGGCACTCTGGCGATCGTCCCCTCGATCCACACCGCAACCGCGACCGGAACCGGAGACCTCGTCGTCGATCTGCTCGATACCGGCATCCATCTGCGGCTCTCGACCATCGATCTCCGATCCACTGACTTCCAGATCGAAGTCGTGCAGACCGACCGCACTTCGCAGTGGAGGCCCACCGACACTCCGTCGATCTATCGTGGCGAGGTCATCGGCGCCGCCGGAAGCCGGGTGATCGCCAGCCTTCATGACGGACACCTCCGCGCGAGGTTGATCCCGCCCACTGGCCCCGAGCTGCGGGTCACTCCGGTTCGGGGCCACGGCGGCAGGCTCCTGCACGTCGTGCATCTCGCCACGCATTCCTCCAAGCCGGGCGAACGGCTCCGGTGCGGAACGGTGGACCCCGGCCTCGATCTCGTGCGTCGCCCGCCCGGAGGAGGGTCGATCGCGTCGACCACGACCCGGGTCGTGCGCATCGCCATCGATACCGACCGGGAGTTCTTCGAAGCCCATGGATCAGACGTCCGGGCGTGCCTGCACAAGGTCGAAGCGCTGATGAACGAGGTCGATACGATCTTCGAGCAGGGCGTCCAGCTCCGGTTCCGCATCGCGCGGCTCGTGCTTCGAACGGCCGAACCGGACCCGTTCGACGGCAACAACGGAAGCTCCTTGCTCGATCAGCTCGATCGTGAATGGAACGGCCGGCGCCCGCAGGTCGACCGCGCGGTGACCCACCTGTTCTCACCCCGACGACTCTTCGCCGGCAACCAGGAGATCCTCGGGATCGCCCGGACCGACACGGCTTGTCGCTCGGCTGCGGCGTTCGGCGTTTCGCGGACCGACCCATCACGAGACTTCGCCGAACAGGTGGCGACGATCGCGCACGAGCTCGGTCACAACTTCGGAGCGCGACACTGCGATCCGGACTGTGGGGGCCTCGGATGCTTCGTGATGTGCAGCACGGCCGGTGGCTGCAACGGGAATCAGCGCGAGTTCGGGCCCTGCGCCCAGTCGAGGATGCAGAACTACATCTCCATCTACGCATCTACGACCTGCTTCCGCAGCCTCGAGCTCTACGTGGATCGTCGAGCGACAGCGCCCTTCGTCGGCACGCAGACTCAGCCGTTCCGGGACATTCTTCAGCTTCAAGCGGCGCTTCCGCTCCGGGCCGAAGACGTGCTGATCCGATCGGGCTCCTACCCCGAAGTCCCTCGCCCCTTCTCGACACCGGTTCGACTGCGTGCCCAGGGCGGGCCCGTGACCATCGGTCGCTGATCGCGCCACGCAGGATGGGGTCCCAGTCGAAGCCGATTCCCGGAATCGATGGTGCAGGTCACCGCAAAAGTGCTCCGGAGGAGCCCGGGTCATCCACCTGCGAACGGGCAATGGCCGGCTAGACTCCCGTCCCGATGCACTCCCTCCTCCGATCGGTCGCAGTGCTGGTCGGGCTGGGCCTGACCGCCGTCGGCGCCTCAGCACAGGACCGGCCCAACTTCCTCTGGCTGACCATCGAGGACACCAGCGCCTCGGCGTTCTCCTGCTACGGCAACCCCGACACCCGAACCCCGAACGTCGACGCGCTCGCGGCCCGCGGCATCCGCTTCACGCAGGCCAGGGCCACCGCGCCGCACTGCTCGCCGGCCCGCTCCACGATCGTCTCCGGAACCCGTGCCACGACCTGGGGCACCGACTGGCACCGACAGGCCTGGCCGGTTCCCGACGACCACTTCTACCTGCCGCGCCTCCTGCGCGCCGCCGGCTATTTCACGAGCAACAACTCGAAGACCGACTACAACGCGGTCGGATTCGACGAACTCGAGAAGGAGGTCTGGGATGCACTGGGGCGACGGGCCAGCTACCACGACGAGCGCCGGGCGAAGGACCAGCCGTTCTTCGCGGTCTTCAACTCGACGATCACGCACCTCAGCCGGGTCCGTTCCCACCACCTCGAGGGCCGGCGCGACTTCGAAGGTCTGTCGCCGGACGAGCTGACGCTGCCGCCCCACGTCCCCGACCTCCCAGAGATCCGCTCCGACTACGGCTTCCACCTGGAAGGCGTGCAGGACGTCGACAGGTGGGTCGGGATCTTCCTCGACGATCTACAAGAGGGCGGCCTCGCCGAGGACACGATCGTGTTCTTCTACTCCGACCACGGTGGCTGCCTGCCGCGCGGCAAGGGCTATCCCTTCGAGTCGGGCTTCCGCGTGCCGCTTATCGTATGGGTCCCGGAGCGGTGGCAGGACCTGTGCGGACTGCCGATGGGCCAGACCAGCAATCGCCTGGTGGGATTCGAAGACCTGATGCCGACCGTGCTCACCCTGGCCGGGCTCGAGGTACCCGCGCATTGCAATGGCCGCGACTTCCTCTCGAAGGACGCGACCGACAAGCCCTGGCAGTTCTGTTTCCGCACCAACCACGGCAAGCACTACGGCCCCGTGCGGACGGTGACCGACGGGCGCTGGAAGTACATCCGCTCGTTCATCCCCTACCAGCCGTTCGGCAACTGGCAGAACTACCAATGGGGCTGCCCGAGCCACATCGCGTGGCACCGGGCCTACCACATCGGCGGCGACCTTCAGGAGCCCTGGCTCCGCCACATGCTGCCGCATCCGGCCGAGATGCTGTTCGACCTCGACGCCGATCCATGGGAACTCGACGACCTGGCCGGCGACCCGGCACAGGCCGAGCGCCTGACGAGGATGCGCGGCGTGCTGGCCCACGAGATGCGCACCAGCCGCGACCTCGGCCTGATCCCGTTCTCGATGCGAGCGGACGGCGACGACTCCCCTCTGGTCGATCGCATCGACGAGACCCATTTCCCGCTCGAAGACCTCCTCTCCGCTGCGGAGCGCGCCTCGCTCGGCGGCCCTCACGAGCGTGACGCGATGGCCAGGGACCTCGGCCATGCCCGACCCGAGTTCCGCTACTGGGCAGCGGTAGGCCTGGCCCGACTCGCGTCACAGGACCAACTCGGCGACCTCTCGTCGGGGCGGTTGGAGGACATGCTGCGGACCGCGATGGCCGAGACCAACGACGAGATCGCCGCGCAAGCCGCCGCCGCGCTGGTGTTCGCCGGAAGTACAGGGCCGGCACTCGAGCGACTCGCCGACCTGATGGATGGCGGGAGCGAAGCCGCGGCGTCGACGCTCGAGACGCTCGGCACTCGCATCCGTCCGCTGGCTGCCCGGCTGGCTGAAAGTCCAGCAACCGAGCTCGCGATGCCCCTGCTGTGCTTGCTGGGCCTCGCCGACTACTCCGAAGCCTACGGACCGAACGCGGGCGCCGAGGGCCTGAAGGTCAACCAGACGCGCCGCAAGTGGGAATGGCCAGCACCGAGAGGACGTCGATGACTCGCCCCCTGCACGAACCCGAAGAGACCGTTCCCGGCCGGCCACGGCTGACTCCCGAGCAGGCCCTCGAGCACCTGCGCAAGCACTGGGATCTGTCCGGCACGATCGAGGAGCTGCCGTCGGACCGCGACCGGAACTTCCGCGTGCTGCTCGGGGGCGGCGAGTCGGTGGTCCTCAAGTTCGTGAACTCGGAGACCCGCGGGGCCGTGGTGGCCGCGCAGGTCGACGCGCTGCGTCGCGCCGAGGAAGCTCTCGAACCGCTCGGCATCCGTTGTCCCGAGGTCCAGACCAGCAGGTCGGGAGCCACCACCACGTCGTTCTCCGATGCCGACGGCCGCCGCCACCAGACCTGGTTGGTGCGTTGGATCGACGGCACCCCGTTCGCCGAATGCACCGACCGGCCGTCGGAGCTGCTCGGCCAGCTCGGACGCACGCTGGCAGCCTGCGCGACGGCGTTCGAGGGATTGACCCTGCCGACGCGCGACGCTCCGTTCGACTGGGATCCGCTGGCCGCACCGCGACCGATCGAGCGCGGCCTGGCGCTGGTGTCCGACGCGGGAAGACGCACGCTGCTCACCGACGCGCTGGCCCGCTTCCGCGCCCGCGTCGATCCGCACATCGCGGAACTGCCGCACGGCGTGATCCACGGCGACGCCAACGACTGGAATCTGCTGGTCCGCTTCGAGGACCACGTTCCGCGCCTCGCTGGCCTCCTCGACTTCGGCGACCTGCACGAGACCGCGCGGGTCTGCGACCTGGCGATCGCCGCGGCCTATGCGATGCTCGATACCGCCGATCCCGTCGACATCGTTGCGACTCTCTGCGCCGCGTGGCACGGCGAACGATCGCTCGACGACCGCGAACTCGAGGTGGTCTGGGAACTGGCCCGGACCCGGCTGGCGACCAGCGTGTCGATGGCCGCGTGGCAGCGATCCCTCGAACCGGACAACGAGTACCTGTCGATCACCGAGGCGCCCGCGTGGCGCACGTTGGAGGCGACGGCCGGCGTCCCGCCGCGGCTGGCGATCGCCCGGATCCGCGCCGCCTGCCAGCTCGAGCCGTGCGCTGCCGCCCCGGCGGTCCGCGCATGGCTCGATGCCCACGCCAAGGACCTCGCACCGGTGCTCGGCCATTCCCTCGAGGACGCCGAGTTGCTCGACCTCGCGGTCGGCAGCCCCGACGTGCCGGCCGAGGACGATCCCGGAGACGTTGCGGCACTCGACGCCCGCCTGCGCCGCTTCACCGCTCCGGGTGCGGAACGGGTCGGACTCGGCCGCTATGCCGAACCGCGGCTGCTCTATGCGACCAGTCCGGCGTTCGCGACGCCGAGCGGCACGGTGCGCACCGTTCACCTGGGAGCCGACCTCTTCGCCCCGGCTCGCAACCCGGTGCACGCCCCGCTGGATGCGGTGGTCGAATCCGTGGCGACCAACGACCAGCCACTGGACTACGGTCCGACGGTGATCCTGCGCCACGCGCCTGCCGACGGGCCGAGGTTCTGGACGCTCTTTGGTCATCTGGCCGCCGACTCGGTGGCCACTCTCCGGCCTGGTCAAGTGGTGGCGCGCGGCGAGGCGTTCGCAGCCCTCGGGACCCCGGACGAGAACGGCGGCTGGCCACCCCACCTACACCTACAGGTGATCGCCGACCTGCTGGATCTCGACGGCGGCGACTTCCCCGGAGTCGCGGCACCCGAGCAGGCGGCGACGTGGCTGAGCCTCAGCCCTGATCCGTCACCGCTCCTCGGCCGCAACGTCGAGACGCCGACCCCGAACCGCCTGCACGCCCGTCGCCGCGCACTGCTCGGGCCGAGTCTGAGCCTGTCGTATCGGCAGCCGCTGCACATCGTCCGCGGACGGGGCCAGTACCTGTTCGATCACGACGGCCGTCGCTACCTCGATCTGGTCAACAACGTCTGCCACGTCGGGCACTGCCATCCGAAGGTCGTCGAGGCCTTGACCCGGCAGGCTCGCATCCTCAACACCAATACCCGCTACCTGCACGACAATGTGCTGCGCTACGCGGAGAAGCTGCTGGCGAAGTTCCCCGCCAACCTCGACACGGTGTTCTTCGTGAACTCGGGCAGCGAGGCCAACGACCTGGCGATGCGGATGATGCGCACCCATACCGGGGGTTCGCAGTGGATCTGCGTGGATGCGGCCTACCACGGACACACGGCGCAGCTCATCGACGTCTCGCCCTACAAGCACGACGCCCCCGGCGGCAGCGGCAGCCCGGCACACGTCGCGACGGCGCCGTTGCCGGATATCTATCGCGGTGCGCACCGTGGTGAAGATGCCGGGACGCGCTATGCCGAAGAGGTCGTCGAGCTGATTGCCGAGGTGGGCAAGCGCGGGCCGCTCGCCGGTTTCCTCTGTGAATCGATCCTCAGCTGCGGGGGGCAGATCCCACTGCCGCCGGGCTACCTCGAAGCGGTGTACGCGACGGTGCGCGCGCAGGGCGGGCTATGCCTCGCCGACGAGGTGCAGGTCGGCTTCGGCCGGGTCGGCGATACGTACTGGGGCTTCGAGCTGCAGGGCGTGGTGCCGGACGTCGTGACGCTGGGCAAGCCGATCGGCAATGGGCATCCGCTGGCTGCCGTGGTCACCACCCGCGCGATCGCCGAGTCGTTCGACAACGGGATGGAGTACTTCAACACCTTCGGCGGCAACCCGGTGTCGGCCGCGGTCGGCGAGGCGGTGTTGGACGTCATCGAGGCCGAGGCCCTGCAGGAGCGCGCCAAGATCCTCGGCACGCGGCTGCTCGAGGGCCTGCGCGAACTCCAGTCGCGCTACGCAACGATCGGCGACGTCCGCGGTCGCGGCCTGTTCCTGGGCCTCGAGTTCGTGACCGACCGCGAGTCACGTAATCCGGATGCAGCCCGCGCCAGCCTGGTCGTCGACCGGCTGATGCGCCGCGGCTTCCTGCTCAGCACCGACGGCCCGCAGCACAACGTGATCAAGATCAAGCCGCCGCTGGTGATCGAGGCTGGCGACATCGACGCGCTGCTCACCGAACTCGACGCCGTGCTGCGGTCGACGCGCGCCTGAGCACGTCCCCGGTCAAGACTCCGCATTTGTCGCACTCGGTGCCAGGCACGGACCACGACAGACTTTGCGACGCAGAATCTGTCGCGAGCGGTGCCTGGCACCAACTACGACAGACTTTGTGATTCAGAGGCCGACCTGCGCAGTGTTGGGATCGAGGCGAACGAGCGGGCCGCTGCGCGAGGTGCCGTTGGTGAACGTCACGGTGGCGACCATCCCGGCCATGTCGCCACCGGCCGGGCCGCCGCCGTCGACGTCGCAGTCGAACTCGAACACCTCGCCTGGATCGAAGCCGGTGAACTGGAAGTCGAGGGTGCGCACCGACCCGGCTCCGCCGAAGTAGTTGGAACCGACCCAGCCAGTCTGCGCCGGGCCGCCGCAGGGCGAGGCGCTCGACACCGAGTAGTCGAGGCCGGTCACCACGTCCGAGGCGTTGCGGTAGGTGCCCCGACACAGCGGCGTGGTGCTGTTGCCGCCGTCGAACCGATCCGCCATGCCGACCTCGTTGGTATCGAAGTACATCCGGTTGGCCGGCATCGACCGCGCGAAGTCGAAACGCACCGCGGCGATCGACAGGTTGGTGGCGTTGATCACCTTCCAGAAGCCGTCGCGGTCGTCGTCGTTCTGACTGTCGAGCCCCTGCGCACGCACGATCACCGGCGTGGAATCACCGACCGTGATCGAGCCGCGGTTCGACGCCGCGATGCTCAGCGTGTTCACGCCGGGCGCGACCACTGCCGCCTGGGTCTCCAGCGTGAAGCCCACCAGACCCGGATCGTTCGGCAGCGGGATCGACAGACTGCCGGTCGGCGGGCGCAGCGCCAACGGGAACGCCGGCAGGTTCGAGTGCACGTAGAGCGAGCAGCCCGGCATGCCGAAGGCGTCGAGTGCGACATTCTGCTGGGACAGGCCCGTGAGCAGGCTGCCGACCGTGCCCGCCGGCGGGATCGAGGTGATATCGATCACGAACGACGAACCGATGGTCGGGATCCGCGCCGGCGGCGCGCCGATCGTCAACGGACCGAACGATGCCCCCATGTCGAAGTTCGGATTCGCCGAGAAGTCGAACGAGCCCGGGTCCTGCAGACCGCCGCCGCCCGACCAGCCGACCAGCGCGGTCCGCGGAAGGCTGCCCACCGTGGTCCATACCAGCGACACCCGACCATCGGGATAGAACTGGATCTGGAAGGTGTTGACGCTCATCCCCTGGGCATCGGGAACCTGGTCGAAGGTCACCCACGCGCCTGCCGCCCCGGAATTCAGCCACACGGTGCCGGCCGACCGCGGATCGAGGTCGGTGCCGAGCACGGCCCAGCTCGGCGTGTCGTCGAGGAACGACCGGAACGCCGCGCCACCCGCATCGCAGCAGCGCGAGGTGTTGATCGTGCCGGGCTCCAGGTAGATGTGCCCGTTCGAGGCGATCTCGACTGCGTTGGTCCGGCCCATCCCCGCGGGGTAGGGGAACTGGAAACCGAGCGGCTGCGGCAGCGACACGTCGTCGTCCAGCAGCGTGACGACCGTGCCTCCTGCGGTCGGCAGGAAACCGTTGGCGCCCCGCGTCAGCAGGTAGCCGCCGAGGCCGTTCGGCACGAAGTCCAGGGAGCCTCCGGCAACCAGATCGAAGCCGCCCACGGCGAATCGCTCGTAGAGCACGCTCGCCCCTGGGCAACCCTGACCGGTGGCGATGAACGAGCCCGGGGTCTGGGCGACGGCCAGAGCGGTGGGAAGGAAGACCAGGGCCATTGCCCTGCGAGCGGAAGCGGCGACCACGTGCACCATGGCCGCCTAGCGTATCGGCGACACCCGCCGCCAGTGAGCCCCTGGATTCATCCCCACAGACCCCGCCCGAGGCTCGTAGACTCGCGCCGCCCGGGCCACTTCGACCCGCGCCCGGCTCTCTCCCGGAGGAATCATGAAAACCCCCCTGGCCACCTTCGCCCTCGCCACCTCGCTCCTCGGCCTGTCGCTGTCCGCGCAGTCGTCGCCCTGCGTCGCCTTCAACGACGCCAACAACACCGTGAGCAATGGCACGACCGGCACCCCGTTCGTCGGTCTGAACCCGAATTCGCGCGCCTACCAGTTCACCGTCCCCGCACAGCAGCTCGCGCAGAGCGCGGCGATCTTCACCGGCTCGCCGTTCCGCGACGACTACATGCGGCTCGAGATCTGGGACGAGGATCCGAACACCCTGCTGCCCGGCAACCGACTCGCGACCGGCACCCTGTTCTCGCCGATGTCGATGACCGCGAACTGGCTCGGCACCAACTTCGACTTCGCCACGATCCTCAACCCGGGCACCAACTACTGGTTCGTCTGGATCGACGCCGGCGGATCGATCGTCGCCGAAGAACCGGGTGGCACGATGCTGCCGCGCACGACCCGTGCGACCACCAACCCCTGGGGCGCGGTCGGTATGGGTGCCGCCAAGTTCCGGATCTACTGCGGCCCGTTCGACCAGAACGTCAGCGCGGTCTACGGCCCGGCCTGCGCCTCGTCGACCGGCGAGACCCCGACGACCTTCAGCAACTCGCTGCCGACGATCACCAACACCGACTACGGCGTCGAGGCGACCAATCTGCCGGCCGGCTCGACCGCCTGGCTGCTGCTCGGCGGTGACCGCAACGCGCCGCAGACCCCGCTCGGCCCGCTGTTCCCGGCCGGCTGCCACCAGAACACCGACATCCTGGTCGCGGTGCCCGACACGGTCGGCGTCGCCGAGATCGGTGACCAGCCCAGCAGCCCGCGCCCCGTGCCGTTCGGCTACGTGCGCTACTCGCTGCCCCTGAACCTGGCCGGCGGCACCGGGATCTTCCTCGCCGCGCAGGTCGTCGCGATCGACGGCGGCTCGACTGCGAGCGTACCGCTGGTCACCACCAATGCGATCCGCTTCGTCACGCAGTGATGAAGCGCTCGCCTGCCCCCCGACACGGAGACCGTTCCATGAAGACCTGTCTCGTGCCGCTCGTCGCGGCACTGACCGCCGCGCTCCCGACTTTGTCGGGCTCCGCGCCGGCGCAGGACACGAGGCCTGCGCTACCTCTGATCCGGCCCGCGGCGCCCACGCCCGAGACCCCGCCGAGCGATCCCTACGAAGCGCTCGTCGAGGAGTACAACCAGGCGCGCAACGCCTGGTATCAGGACTACGCCAAGGCCCGCGAGGAGGGTGGCGAGACCCTCGAGGCGTTCCTGCGCGACAGGCCACAAGCCGAGGTCACCTTCGTGCCCCGTTTCGAGGCCAAGGCGACCGAACTCGCCGGCCAGCCGGCGGCGGTGCGCTTCCTGGTGTGGCTCGCCCAGAACGACCACGAGGACCGCAAGGCGCACTTCGAAGCCCTGTTGGCGAACCACCTCGACGATCCGTCGCTGGCCGGCACCACCGGTCTGCTGATCTTCGAGAACGACGACGCCTGGGCCCTCGGCCTGCTGCAACGACTGCTCGACGGCTCTCCGCACGAGGAGGTTCGCCTGCAGGCACTGCTGTCCCGCGCCGAGATCCACAAGCGCAGCGGCGACCCCGAGCGGCTCGAACTCGCCAAGGCCGACTACCGGACCCTGGCCGAGTGCTCGATGCCGGGCCTCGTGGAACGCGCCAAGGGCAACCTGTTCGAGATCGAGCACCTGCAGATCGGCATGGTCGCTCCGGACATCGAGGGCGAAGACCTGCACGGCGAGACGTTCCGGCTCAGCGACTACCGCGGCAACGTGGTGGTCCTGGACTTCTGGGGTGACTGGTGAGGCCCTTGCCGGGCCATGTACCCGCACGAGCGGTCGCTCGTGCAACGACTTGCTGACGAACCGTTCGCGCTGATCGGCGTGAACAGCGACCCCAAGGAACGCGCGCTCAAGGCGTGCGAAGAGAACGACATCACCTGGCGCAGCTTCTGGGCCGGGCCGGAAGGCACCCGTGGCCCGATCCCGCGGCAGTGGAACGTCCGCGGCTGGCCGACCATCTACGTGCTCGACGCCCAGGGCGTGATCCGCTTCAAGGGCGTGCGCGGCGAAGCGATGGACCACGCGGTCGACACGCTGCTCGCCGAGCTGCGGAAGTGAGACTGAGGAAGTGATGGAGCGACGCGGATCCGGGTGATCGCGCCAGCGGACCTCTGGTTCAATGACGCGATGGCCTGGATCCACACCGTCCCCGTCGACGGCGCCGAGGGGCGCATCGCCAAGAGCTACCGCGCGGCGATCGACCGTGCGGGCCGCGTCGCCGGCATCATCCAGCTGATGTCTTGCGAGCCCGCGACGCTCGAGGCCTCGATGGGCCTCTACATGGCGACCACGACGTCGCCCCGCTCGCCGCTCAGCCGCTGGTTCCGCGAGCTGATCGCCGCGCGCGTGTCCGAGGCCAACGACTGCCACTATTGAATGCACTCGCATCTCGGAGACCTCCGTGCCGAGGCTCCCGAAGGACTGGCGAATGCGCTGTGTGGCCCCGATTGGCGCGACGCGCTCGACGACACCCAGCGCGCGTTGGCGGACTACGCGCTCAAGCTCACGGCCACGCCCGGCGCGTGCTCGCGCGCGGACGTCCAAGCTCTCCGCGCCACCGGCGCAAGCGATCTCGAGATCCACGCCACGGTGCAGGTCGCGTCGTACTTCAACTACATCAACCGTGTGGCCGACGCGCTCGGCGTGGACCTCGATCCGGAGATGCCGCCCGACCCTCGACGCGGCTCCTGACGTCGGCGATCTCACCAGTGGAACGTGAACCACGCTCCATTGCCCCGCCCCGAGCCGAGCATCAACGACACCCGACTGCGCTCAGTTCGCGCGGTCGGATCCACCGTCGACAACGCCACGTCAGCGAGGCCGTCGCCGTCGACGTCGAGCGCCGCGGCGTCGTAGACGTGGAAGTCGTAACCCCAGAGGTTCCCGGCTCCCGCCGGGATGCTCCAGAACTGGGCACGGCGCTGCCACGGATGGGGATCGAGCACCGCGAGCAGATCGGTACCCGAATTCGGCGCGCCGCGCTCCAGCACCAACAGTTCCTCGGCGCCGTCGCCATCGAAGTCGGCCCGCGCCTGGGGCGGCACGTGCGCCTGCGGCCCGAGGCGCAGGAGCGCCCCACCACCGTCGACGAACGGCGGATCGACCTGAGGATGGAACACCAGCAGACCGTGGTCGGCGAGCCGGAGCGTCGGCACACCGAGCACCGGCGTCGGCGCGAAGGCGCCGAGCTGCACCGGATCCCGACGCCCGACCGGCGAATCGTCCGCCACCCGCGGCGCGCCGTCGAAGACTCGCTGGCCCAGCACCCGCATCGCGAACGGATCGAGTGCCACCACCGCGAACGAGCCCGCCAGACCACGAAGCACGATCGTCAACGTGCCCGGATCGGCGAGCATCGCCGGCGAAGACTGGACGCCCGCCACCCGCCATCCGCCCCAGGGCACCGGCTGCGGCAGCGGCAGATCGATCGGTTCACCGGCTCCCGCGCCGGAGACCCGCGCCGCCCGCAGGAAGCCCTCGCTGCCCGGCTCGACCTCCGCCCAGACGAACAGCACCTCGCCCGGCGCGATCTCCGCGACCCGCGGCGATGCCCCGTTGTGCAACGGAGCGCGCCGCGCATAGACCGCGGTCTCGACCTTGCTCAGCTCGCCCTCGGGCCCCAGCTCGAGCACCGACAGCCGGCAGCGTGGATCGCTCTGCGGCCCGAGCCAGGTCACGAACAGATGTGGGCTCCGGGTCGGGGCCATCGACAGCACCGGCCGACCGACCGGACGCTGCACCGGCAGCTCGCTGCGCAACCCCTGTGAGAGCCACGGAAACTCCCTGGCACCGGCCCAGGCGTGGCACGCCTCGGCGGCGAGGACCAGGACGTCGCCGAAGCCGTCGTGGTTGAAGTCGCAGGGAATCACCACCCCCGGCGGATGGTCGGCGAGGTCCTGAGCGGTCGACGGGCCGGCCAAGCCGGCGAACAACGGAACGAGCGCGGACAACGGGCCCGCGGTCAGGAATGCGTGTGCTTGCAAGGAATCACCTCCACCCACATGGCAATCCCGGCACTGCATTCCGGGCCGGAAACTCCTCCGCACCACGGGAAAGCCGCGGGTGCGTAGCCTCTGCGCCGCGTTGTCCACCCTGCTGCTGATCGCCTGCATGCTGACGGTCGCCCCCCAGGACCCCGCCTCCCGAGTGGACGCGAGCCTGCAAGGGGACCTGCTCCGCGCCATCGCGGACCCGGCTCCGGCGATTCGACTGCGGGCGATCGACGAACTCGACGACCGCCCCGACGTCGCGACCTGGCGCCGGGTGATCCTCGGCCTGCCGCCCCTCCCACTCGAGACCGAACTGTCCGCCGGCCGCGAGACCACCCTGGAGGTCCCGCTGTGGAACGGGGAGGGGGTCGAATCGACCGAGCTGGCGGTCCGCATCCCGCCCGACCACGCCGCCGATCGACCCGCGCCCCTCCTGCTCCTGGCCCACGGCTCGGGCGGCACCGGCCGCGGCCAGACCGGACTCTTCGCCGCCGCCACCGACGCCCTCGGCATGGTCGTGGTCGCGCCCTACGAGTCGGGCCCCAACGACGGCTACCACTACTCCGACCGCGAGCGCCGGATCACCCTCAGCGCGATCCGCTGGTGCAAGCGCCACCTGCGCATCGACGACGACCGGGTCTTCCTCGGCGGCATCAGCCGCGGCGGCCATCTCACCTGGGACCTCGGCACTCGCGAGCCGACCGAGTTTGCCGGCCTGATCCCGATGATCGGCGGTCCGCGGCTCAACCCCGGCGGCGGCCAGAACAACCTGCGCTACGTCGAGAACATCGCGAACCTGCCGCTCCGCGACCTGCAGGGCGCGCGCGACGACCCGCGGATGATCTTCAACCTCGGGCTGGCCTTCGAGCGCCTGATTGCCCTCGGCGCTCAGGACGCGCAGTACCTCGAGTTCCCCAAGCTCGGCCACAGCTTCGAAGCCGACGCGGTCGACTGGCAGACCTTCTTCGGCGCGGTGCGCCGCGATCCGCTGCCCCGCCGGGTGGTCCGCCTCGCCGCGCGCGAGGGCGAAGGCCGGGCGTACTGGCTGGAGATCGCCGCCACCGACAGCAGGAAGGTGAAGGACGACGTGCCGCTGCGGGTCGATGCCAAGCGCTGGAACGCGCTCGACGACGAGGGCCAGCGACGCCTCGCGCAGGACCTGGTCGACGCCGCCACTGCGCGCGCGGAGGCCGAGTGGAGCGCGCCCGGCGAGATCACCGTGAAGAGCCGCCTCGTGCAAGAGCTCGCGATCCACGTCGTTCCCGAGATGCTCGACGAGGACGGCAAGCTGAAGGTGCGATTCAACGGCAAGCAGCGCCGGTTCACGCCCAAGCCGAATGCGCGGACCCTGCTGCGCGAGTTCGCGGTCCGCGCGGACCGCAGCTTCCTGCCGGTCGATACCGTGGAGGTCCGATGAGCAACAACCCCGATTCCCGCGTGGACGCCTACCTGGCGCGAGCCGATACCTGGCAGGACGAGATCCAGAAGCTGCGCGCGATCCTGCTCGGCCTGGGCCTGGACGAGTCCCTCAAATGGGGCAAGCCCTGCTATCAGTCCGACGGCCGGAACATCGCCATCATCCAGCCCTTCAAGGCGCATTGCGCACTGATGTTCTTCAAGGGCGCGTTGCTCGAGGACAGCCATGGAATGCTGCAGAGCCAGGGTCCGAACTCCCGCTCGGCGATGCGGCTGGAGTTCACCAGCGCGAAGGCGATCAAGAAGAACGTGGTCGCGCAGTTCGTGAAGCAGGCGGTCGCGGTCGAGCGCGAAGGCCGGCGGGTCGCCGCCGAGACCCGACCTGCGCCCGACCTCCCCGAGGAACTGACCCAGGCCTTCGCCGAAGACCCCGAGCTGCGCCAGGCATTCAAGGCACTCACACCCGGTCGCCAGCGCGGCTACGTTCTGCACTTCAGCGGTGCGAAGCAGGCGAAGACCCGCGCCGCACGGATCGCGAAGTGCCGCCCGCGGATCCTCGCCGGCATGGGGATGCACGACCGGTAGTCGCGTGCGCTCTGGTGTTCCGCGCCAGCCACGTCGCCAGTCGGACGACGCCTCCCGGGCCCTCATGCCCTCGGCCCTCGCCCGCACCGGGCGATCCGGCTCCAATCCCCCCATGAGAGTCCTGATCCGCGCGGCCCTGACGGCAGCCGTCCTGCTCCTCGCCCTCCCAGCCGCAGCCCAGGAACCGGGCTCCGAGGCGCCCCAGACCGGCCAGACCGTCGACCTCCGCACGCTGACCGACCACGACTACCGGTTCCGTGTGACGGCGCCGGACCAGCAGTGGACCGTCCTCGACCAGGACCGTGCGCGGGAGATCAATCCCGCAGCCCTCGCCATCCTGCAGCGACCGGGCGGCGTCCTGATGGCGATCCTCGTCGAGCCTCTCGCCGGAGACACCACCGCCGCACAAATGCTGGAGGCGGTGCTTCACACGGTTCCCGGGCGCACCGTCGAACCCGGGCGGTCGGTCGAACGTGCCCTCGACGGAGAACCGGCACTCGGCCAGACCCGCGTTCTCCTGTTCGACGGCAATCTGCAGATCCGCATGACCCACACGGTCCTGCTCCGCGACGGCTACTGCTTCCAGTTCGTATGCTCGGGTCCCCCCGAATCCCACGACGCGGCGGAGGCGGAACGGATGCTCGGCGCCATCGACCTGATGGATGGCCCCATCCGCCAGCGCGTCCCGGAGATCCGCACCCCGGACTCCGTGGGTGCGGACTTCGTGATCGAGGACGGCCGCTTCCGCGGACTCGCTCCCGGGGCAGGCGTCGCGGTCGACCCCGACCCGGCCCGCTTCCACGTGTGCGTCGGCGACGAACTGCTGCAGATCGACCCTTTCGCGTTCGTCGCATTGACCAGCAACGACAACCGGGCCTACGCGACGCTGACCTGCTTCGGCTGCGACGACGACGAGTACGCGGAAATGTCCGGGCTGGCTCGGGCGATCCCGTCGGGACCGACGACCGAAGCGACTCACGAAGTCTTCGGGCACGATCGCGAGTTCGAGGTGTGGCACAGCGAGTTCGGTGGCCTTCCCATCCGGTTCCGGTCGGCGACCTGGATCCAGGGCAACACCCTGTGGACCCTGACTCTGTGGCAGACGGCCGCGTCGACCGACGACGACGGCGACGCCATCCTGGACGCGATGGCCCGGTCGTTCCGCCTGCTGCCGGACGACGAACGAAAGCGCCTCCGTGCCGAGGTGCTCGCCAGCTCCGACCTTGCCACCAAGATGCAGCCCCCCCTGCTGGTCCGCTCGGGCACTTTCCTCGACTTCCACCAGGGCGTCTCGTGGAAGAAGCCGGCCGGAAGCGCCTGGGAGTGCCTGCTCGGTGAATGGACCCGGGCGCTGGGCTACGACGATCACGGCTTCGTCGCCCGTTGCCGGGAGCGCGGATTGGACTTCACCTACACCTACGGAGTCCCTGGTTCCCGCGATGCGGCGACCTACCACCGAGACGTGGTCGAGTCCCGATGCGCAACACTCGACGTCGTGTCCCGCGGGGAACCGGAGGAACTCGCTTTGGCCACCCCCGCCGCCGAAGGCGTGAAGTTGCTCCGGACACGGATCCTGCACCGGGTCGGGGGCGTCGAGTTCGTCCTCTGGACCGCCACGGTGCGTAGCTTCGACGGCAGCACCGGGATCGAGGCCGAGGTGAGTTCTTCCCGGCTCGCCGAATCACACAGCCCGGACGAGATCCGCGCGTGCTTCACCGCACTGAGCTTCCACAGCGACCTGGAACCGACCGCGGATACCACCGACGGCTACATCGACCGGTCGTTCGGATTCCGTGTCCGGGTGCCTGAGGAGTTCGGACGTCACGCGGCCGCGCTGCCACAGCTCGGCAATCTCGGCACACAGTTCCAGGTACTCCGCGACGGTTCACCCACGCTGCAGGTCACGGCGGTCTGCGCTCCGCTCGGATCGGCCAAGACCGAGTCGATGAAGCGCGATTGGCTCACGACGGTGCGACGACTCCCGGGCCAACTCACGCCCGACGCCTGGCAGGAGTCGACGCTGGCCGGCCGCCCGAGCGCCGTCTCGGTCTTCCGTCGCGGCACGCAGCAAGTCGGCGTCGCGCACATCGTCGGTCGTGGACCGCTCGCCTACCTGGTGTTGGCGTTCGGCGACGCGGCGACCTGTCGCCAGGCGTTGGCCTGGTTGGACTTCATCGACGATCCCCTTCACGGGATCGGCGGCTGAACGCTCCAGACACCTCCGCGGCGGGTCGCCAGGCATCGCCGCTCCATGCCAGCCGGTCCGACGTCACACTCAGTAGTTGTCCGAGACGACGGAGTGTCCGACCGACGGTCGCGCGCCGGGCACGCGGACGGTGACACGGCCGATCGCGAAGCCGGCGCGCAGCCCATCGAGCCGGATCTCCCCGAGGTAGCGATTCGCCTCGAAGTCGACCACGGCGAGGCTGACCGACGAGGGCACACCGAACGGAGCCTGGTCGATCCGGAGCAGCACGAAGTCGCCGTGCACGGCGACGAGGACGCCACGCACGCCGGGCGCGTTCCAGTGGCCGCCCAAGCGGGACTCCGGGATCGCCGGAAACCGATCGATCGACCGCGCCTCGTGCCGCATCACCGCCCAGAAGTCGCTCGACACCGAGTCGGCGCGCCGCGGGTCGACACAGTCGTGACCACGCAGCACCGCGTCCTGGTAGGCCTCCGGGATCCCGGCGTGCCCGACCGCGGCAGGGAGCAGGAGGATCTCCGAACGACCGCCCGCACGCTCCCAGAGCGGCACGAACTCCAGGAGTGAGCGATCGGCTTCGACCTCGCTCGAGCCGAGGACCAGCAGCGGCGGCAACACCTGCCCGGGCCGGGGCGGAGCCGCCAGGCCGATCGGCTCGACCAGGGTCAGCCTCGACCATGCGGGAGCCTCGGATCCGGCACTCGCGACGCGCGCAACGGGCTCGCAGTAGCGGCCCGTCGCGATCACCGAGATCTGCTCGACGTCGATTCCGAACTCCAGCGCGCGGTGCTCGATGAAAGCCTGGGCAGCGCGCAGGTCGTCGGCACTCCACGGCAGCGGCTTCCAGTCGCGGAGCTCCTGTTCCGACATCCCGGCCCGCCGAGCGACGCGTGGAAACTCGGTGCGCACGAGGTCCACCAACCCCGGCCGACTCCCGCGGCGGAGTCGGAGTGTGAGGTAGCCGTGGAGTTGGAGGACGCCCCCGAGATCGGCGCCGGCTTCGTCCGTGAGCAGCCAGACGGCGGGCCGGATCCGGCCATCGCTCGTCTCGGGGACCGTGACGATCAGCGGGTCGAGCGGTCGCCCGGGCACCGCGCGCCCGGGGACCAGATGGTCGCCGTGCGCCGGAAGGACGCCGATCGGTTCCGAGCGATGGAGTTCGGCGCGCAGCGGGTCGGGATCCGTGGGCTCCTGCGCCACCACCGACACCAAGCAGGACAGGCTCCACGCGGTCGCCACGGATCTCATCACATTCCTCCTGTCGTCCCGGAGCGCGACCGCCCTGCATCGGATCTCGCCGCGCGCGCCGCTCATCCCCCCAACCGCCGCACCTCCCCATCCCCCCGCACCGGCTGGTTCAGCGTCACGTTCTGCCCCGCCTCGCGGCCGGCCGCCCAGGCCTCCGAGCCCGAGCCGCCGCCCACCCGCCGCGTCGACACGTTCGGATTCCGCCAACGGAACCAGGCGTCCAGCCGCGGGTCGCCGCGCTTCACCAGCTCGCGCGACTCCGACACCGCCTTGTCCTGCTGGCGAAGCTTGTCGCGGAAGCCGGACAGCACGCCGCCGTAGTAGCGCTGGCGGTCGCGGTTGCCGCGGATCCGGTGTTCGCGGCGGTGGGTCTGCCACAAGGGTTCGAGCATCGCGGCGAGCGCGCCGTGCACGTACTCGGCCATCTCCAGGTTGCGGTCGGCGCCGTGGATCAGCAGCGCGGAGCCCCGCCGGTTGGTCGAGGCGTCGTAGCTCGGCGTCCAGATCGGCTGCACGCAGAAGAACTCGCCGAGGATCGACGCGAGGATGAACTCCCAGGCGGCGTGGCGGCCCTTCACCTCGCCGAGCTGGCGGACGTCGAAATGGCGTTCGCGGTCCTCCAGGATGTCGTGCAGCTCGTGCTCGACGATCAGAGCCCTCGCCTTCTTCATCGCCGCCTCGGCCTCGTGCTCGTTGGGACTCGCGCCCAGCGCGAACAGCTTGCGGATCCGGGCCAGGAGTCGCGCGGTCTGCTCGACCTCGGCGTCGTCGCCGGCGTCGCCCCCGTCGGCGCGGGGCTCGACCCGCAGTCGCGCGCAGGCCTCCTTGAACGCCGGGCCGTGCGGAGGTTCGGGCGCCGAACCGGGATGCGACAGGAGCACCTCATCGGCGAACTGGTGGGCCATCTCGTGGCGGAGCGTGCCCATCACCTCCGGCCACGGGTCCTCGGCGACGTGCCGCAGCTCGATGCGGATCTCGCGGAGCGCGGGGTTCCAGGCACCGAGGGGGCCGAGACCCTCGACGATCCGGATCACCGGCGGCCGCAGGGCGTTCTTCAGGTACTGCTCGTTGTAGAAGCGGTGGAAGCGGTAGAGCTCCGCGGTCCAGGCAACGAGTTCGGGGCGATCCACTTCGGCAGGCTACGCGCCGAAGCAGGCGCGACAAGCACCGCAGCTGGGTTCTGCCGACTACACTGGCGCACCCCGGGGCCCCCTGCCGCACCCCGGCCAAGGAGCCGCCTTGAACCGCCTCGCGATCACCATCCTCTCGCTCGTTCTCGCCCTACCGACTGCGTCCGCCCAGGCCACGCAGACCTTCTTCGTCGACCCGGTCGCCGGCACCGACGCGACCGGCGGCGGCACGTCGGCGCGCAACGCGCTGCACACGATCGCCTTCGCGCTCCGCGAGCACCAGCGACTCGGCGGCGGCAACCTGATCCTGGAACTGCTCCCCGGCCGCTTCGCGGTGAACACCAACGGCGAGCTGTTCCCGATCGTGCTGCCCGCCAACGTGGTGGTCGGCGCAGTGGTACCCGGGACGGTGGAGATCCACCACCAGGTGGGCGCGCTCGTCGCCGCCGACTTCCTGCTGCACTGCGACCTGGTCGGCATCGGCGACCGCTGCGAGTTCCGCGACCTGTCGCTGTCGGGCGACCAGTCCGGGATCCGGATCCGTTCGCAGCGCGGCAGCAGCCATACCGCGCTGGTCGAGCGGGTCTCCACCAACATGCTCGGAGCACCCAACCGCGGCGGCGGGATCGGCGTGCGGGTGATCGCCAGCAGCGAGCTCACCTACGTCGAGTCCGAGCGGCGCTCGCTGGACCGGACGGTCGACACCTGGATGACCGCGAACGGCACCGGCACGCTGACCGCGTTGGTCGACCGCTGCTTCTCGCGCAACGAGCGGGCGTCGAACAATTCGGCGACGGCGATGGCCTATCGATTGACGACAGTCGACCGGGCCCTGATGGACGTGACGTTCCGGAACTCGGCGATCACCAAGCGGGTCCGCGCGATCCAGATCGAGGGCCGCAGTTCGCGGACGCTGACGGTGACGGCCGAGCACTGCGCATTCCACGGCTGCGGCCTGCAGGCCTGGGTCGGTGGTCTCGGCCAACGGGTGGTCGGCGGCGCGGTCGAGGAGATCGCCAGCAATGGCGTGGCGGTGACGCTCGACCACTGCGCGTTCTTCGCCAACCTCGCCGATGCGCCGCAGTACGACCCACGGCGCTACACGCTGCGGCACAACCTGGTCGAGGAGCCCGCGTTGCTCGCCGCTCCGGGCGGGCAGGTCACTGGCGACCCGCGCTGGCCCGACCCGGCGAGTGGCGACTTCCACCAAGGCGCCGGCAGCGCCTGCCGCGACGCGGGCGGCACGTCGCCCCTGACGGCCGACGTCGACGGCGACGACCGCTCCAGACCTTGCGCCGGCCCGGCCGACCCCGGGCCCGACGAGTCCGCGGACCGCCACCTCCACCTCGTCAGCACGTTCCGGTCTCGACTTCGTCTCGGCACGGCGCAGAACGCGCTCCTGCTCGGCGACGGCGGCAGCCTCGCACTGCTCGCGGTCGGCCTGCCACGCAATGCTCCCGGCTGTGACGATCTGGGCCTCGACCCCACGGGCCCGATCTTCGGCGTGTCGGCGCCGGCGTCGTTGCCCGGCCTGCCCGGCATCCAGACCAGCCTGCAGATCGGCTTCGCGATCCCCAACGACCCGGCCCTGGCAGGTGCGAGCCTGACCTTCGCCGCCCTCTACCTCGAAACGCCCGGAACCACGCCCACCCTGCATCACTCCGCCGACGCCCGCACGGTGCTGCTGCTGCCCTGACGACCCGACGGATCCCGCGGAATCGAGGGGTGGCACCAACCCGCATCGGGTTCTATGCAGGGCTCATCCTCCCGGAGTCCCGCCATGCCCATCGACCCCAAGCTCGCCGCCGCCCTCAACAACCACGTCTCCCTCGAAGCCCGCTCGGCCTTCTCCTACTTCAGCATGGCCTCGTGGGCCCAGGTCCGTGGCCTCACCGGCATGGCGGCGTGGTTCCGCAAGGAAGCCGAAGGCGAGATGGCGCACATGCGGCAGTTCGTCGACCACCTCAACGACCGCGGCCACCAGGCGACGTTCACCGCCCTGCCCGAACCGCGCTCGACCTGGGAGTCGGCGATCGACGTGTTCGACGACGTGGTGAAGCTCGAGACCGAACTCTGCGAGCAGATCGACCGGCTGATCGAGGTCAGCCACGATCAGCGCGACCACTTCACCGGCAGCTTCCTGCAGAGTTTCGTGCCGCAGCAGATCGCCGACATGGCCGAGGCCGACGAGATCCGCGACCGCCTGCGCATCGTCGGCACCGATGGCCAGGGCGTGATCCTGATCGACCAGGAGCTGCGCGCGATGGCCGGCCGCTGAGAGGCTGTGACGAAATCAGGCGAGTCACATCGCCGAGCCTCTCAGCGCGGCCGACTGCCTCGGGGCATGACTCGCTGCGCTCGCCATGCCCCGAGGCAGTCGGCCGCGCTGACCGTGTTGTTTGGATCTACTCCTGCCGAGAATCAGCGCTTGGCGCGCAGATTCTCGGCAGGAGTAGATCCGTTGCCCTTTGGCGGGCCCCTCCGGGCCCGCGCAGAGCCTGCCGGTTGATTGAGTAACAGGCTCTGAGCGTGCTCAGCCGTGCGGAACGACACCCGCCGCCAGCAGCGCCGACGAGTAGCCCGGATCGTCGGTGACCTCCCGGAGCGCCCAGGCCGGAACCTCGACCGACCCGAGTTCCTCGAGCGTGTCGCACTCGACTTCCGCGAGGATCAGACCCCGCACCGCTGCCGGTTCCTCGTGGACGTCGACCACGAACGTCCGCCCCTGCTCCCGCACCGAGTAGCGGCGCTTGACCCCGCGTGCGCCCTGCAGCGCCGCGAGCGCGCGCTCCTCGCCCGGCTCGAGGTAGAGCGTCGTCATGCTGCGCCGCCGCGGATCCCCGGGCGCCTCGGGATCGGGCTGCTTCTGGCCGAGCTTCACCAGGATCAGCTCGCCGGTGGGCCGCTCGATGCGCCGTAGCCGCAGCTGGGTATCCCCCACGTAGAGGTCTCGAAGCCGCTCGTAGTCGTCGGGATCCAAGCCAGACGGCAGCCGCGCGAGGAGGAAGCGCCGTTCCAGTTCGAGGCGCGCGTAGCCGCGGCGGCGCGGTCGATCGTCTCCGACTCGGGACTCGGACATCGGGGTCCAGGCTACCGCGGACGCTCCCGACCGGACACGACCCGCGCATCCCGACGACGCGACGGTTACACCGGGACCCTCCCATGCGCCGCTTCATCCCCGACTGGCTGCTCGATCCGGCCGACCGCGTCCTCGAGAGCCTCTGGTTCCTGCCCGTGGCCCTGACGCTCGGCTCGCTGGCAGGCTCGGGCGCACTGCTGCTCCTCGACAATTGGATCGGTGAGGAGATCGACGAGCTGCTGCCCATCCTGGAGCTCTCGGACATCTCCGCGATCCGCAGCACGCTGGAGACGATCGGCTCGTCGATCATCAACCTCACCGGCGTGGTCTTCTCGATCACGATCTTCGCCCTCTCCCTGACGAGCCAGCAGTTCGGGCCCCGCCTGCTGCGTGCGTTCATGCGCGACCGCGGCACGCAGCTGGTGCTCGGGACCTTCATCGCGACCTACCTGCACACGATGGTGGTGCAGCACGCGCTCGACTGGAGTCCGGACACCCTCCCACGCCTGTCGATCCACGCCGCCGTGCTGCTGGGTGCCTTCGATGCCCTGCTGCTGGTCTACTTCCTGAATCACGTGGGCCGCTCGATCCAGGTGGGCAACCTGGTCGGCCGGATCACCGAAGACCTGCTCGTGGGGATCGATGCGCTCTGCCCCGAGGCGGACGAACCGCGTGAAACCGTCGCACCGCCCGCCCCGGTTTCCCGCCCGATCGTCCTCCACGCCACCGGTTCCGGCTACATGCGGGTGGTGCAGTTCGACTCGCTGATCGAGATCTGCCAGGACCTCGACGGCTGGGTCGAAGTGCTGCGGCCGGTCGGAGAGTTCGTGATCGAAGGGGCGGCAATGGCCCGCGTGCACTGCGAGCGCGCCAGCGACGAGCAGGTCGATCGGCTCCGCGATGCCTTCGCGCTGGGGAACCAGCGCACTCCGGTCCAGGACCTCGGCTTCCCGATCGACCAGCTGGTCGAACTCGCGCTGCGCGCGCTGTCTCCCGGGATCCACGATCCGGAGACCGCGATCGCCTGCATCCACCGCCTCGGACAGGGTCTCGCTCGGATCGCCAACCGCCCCCCGATTTCGAGCCACCACTTCGACGAGGCGGGTGCCCTGCGCGTGACCCGACCGACACCGACGTTCGAGTCGACGATCGCCCGCTGTTTCGACCGGATCGCCCGCGCCGCGGCCGGCCACCCGGAGGTGCGTGCGGCGATCGAATCGACCCTCGCCGCGGCGGGAGAGGTGGTCGACGATCCGGATCGCGCAGGCGAGCTGGCACGGTACGAACCTCCGCCTCCGGCCTGATCCGGTGGGTCACTGCACCACGGTTCCGCGGACCGTGTTGGTGAGCGCGAGCGCGTTGGTCGCCGACACGACCAGACCTTGCAGGTGGAAGCGGACGCCGAGCAGGCGCGGATCGACCGGCAGGTCCAGAGCCCCGCGGGCGATCGTGGACCCGGGCTGCAGGAGCAGGCCCGGAGCCAGCAGCGAGCGGGCCGGGTCGACGTGGAGCACGCCGAGGTCCGCGATCTCCAACGGAACGGCCAACCGATCCAGCCCGAGCCACCAGAGCCCGAGCCGCTGTCCGGCGCCGCGGTCGTGCACGTCGACCTCGTAGCGTTGCCCGAGCCGCGGCAGCCTCGGCGCGTGCAGCTGGCGGCGCGTTCCCCATTGCATCACCGACTCGACCGCGTCGAGGTCGCCGTCGCGGTCGAAGTCGGCGACCCAGCGCGGGTGGCCCTCGGCATGGAACGGCAAGGTGTCCGGACCGGCCAGGGGGAAGGTTCCCGCACCGTCGTTCACGCAGGTCGCGGCGAACCGGTATCCCCCCAGGAAGATGTCGGAGTCACCGTCTCCGTCGAGGTCGACCACCCGCATCGAGGTCGACACGAGCCCCGCCGGGAAGCGGGCCGACGTGACGTCGACGAAGCGGCCGCTGCCGTCGTTGTCGAGCAGGCGGATGCCGTGGGCACTCTGTCCCGTCCCGTGCATCACGAGGTCCTGGTCGCCATCGCCGTCCAGGTCGGCGAACGCCAGGGCCGTGACGGTGTAGGCCGCCGTCACCGGCGGGAGTGCGCCGGGCGGTGCGGGACCGAAACCGGCGGCACCGTCGTTCAGGTACAGGTCCTCGTCGGACGGGCCGGTGACGACCAGGTCCCCGTCCGCATCGACATCGATCGCGAGGACGCCGCCGAACACGTCGGTGATCCCCCGCGCACCACGTCGAGGTCCCCGTCGGCATCCAGGTCGCAGAGTTCGAAGGGCAGTCGGTCCGCTCCCGAGCTGCTGCCGATCGATGGCCCGCTGGTGAATCCCCCGACGCCGTCGTTGTGGAACAGGTCCAGGTCCGCAGTGAACCGGTCCTTCGCGAAGACCAGGAGGTCGAGGTCCCCGTCCAGATCGACGTCGCCGAGCCGGGCCGAGGCGTACTGCGGCGAAGTCGACTCGCAGCGCGCGACGAAGCGCGAAGCCTCCGTGAAGTGGCCGGTCCCATCCCCGAGCAGGACCCGTCCGGTCCGCTGGTCGTCTCCGACCACCAGGTCGACCAGCCCGTCGCCGTCGACATCGCCCTCCGCCATCCACTCCGTCGCCGAGTTGCGGACCGGCAGATAGGTCGGCCCCTCGTGAATCAACCACGATTGCGCGACACCCGCACCCGCGACGCAGAGTCCGGCCAGGAACGACAGGGAGATCCGATGCATACCGTCGCTGCGTCGCAACCCGGTTCCGCGGTCCACAGCGATTCCGATTCCCGCTCGATCCGCAGGCGATCGCGGACCGCACCGCACGGGTCCGGGCACCGCGGCACAAGGGACCGGCGCGGCGTACCCTCACCGGCGGATGGTCAGGTCCATCGCATTGGTGAGCGCCAGGGAGCTGCCCGGCCCGACCACCAGCGCCTGGGCACCGACCGACGCACCGACGAGACCGGGATCGAGCGGCACGACGAACGACGCCGTCACCGACACGGCTCCGGGGGCGAGCACCGCGGTCGGGCCGAAGATCGCGCCGAGCGGATCGACGTGGAGCCGACCGAGTCCGGGCAGTTCGATCGGCACGGCGAGACGGCCGACGCCGAGCCACCAACCGACCTGGCGGGCGCCCGCCGTGGAACGGTCGATGATCTGCAGCTCGAACTGCTTACCGACCCGCGGCAACAGGGGCGCATGGAGCTGGCGGGCGGTGCCCCACAGCATCATCCGATCGCTCCGGTCGAGATCGCCGTCCCCGTCGAAGTCGGCGACCGTTCCACCGGTCGGGGACACCTGCGCCGGCACCGCACCCGGCACGGCCGGGCCGAAACGTCCGGTTCCGTCGTTGAGGAAAATGCCGAGCGCTTCGATCTCGCCCGCATGCACATCGGGATCGCCATCGCCGTCGGCATCGAAGACCTGCACGACGTTGCCCGACTCGCCGGCTGGCCAATGGGTCGCCGTGACATCGGCGAATCGGGCGGCCCCGTCATTGAGCAGGATGCGCGCCTCCAGGCCACCCGCCGAGCGGGCGCCAAAGACGAGATCGACGTCGCCGTCGCCGTCCAGATCGACGGGTGCAATGGATCTCGCGGACCAGACCGTATCGAGACCCGGGATCGCGCCGGCCGGCGCAGCGACGTAGAGCCCCGAGCCCGCATTGAGCAAGAGCGTCGCCGCGGTCGACGCAAGGACCAGCACGTCCACCTCGCCGTCGCCGTCGAAATCCGCCGGGTAGTTGGCGAGCACGTTGCCGATCGCGACCTGCCCACCGATCTCCACGAAGCTGGCACCGTGATTCCGCAACACGCGGAACGCCGCGCCGCGCGTCAGCACGTCGGGATCGCCATCTCCATCGACGTCGGCGAACGTCGGCCCGAGATCGATCCGCTCGAGTCCCGGCGCTGCGGCCGGAGTGAAGTGCCCCGTCCCGTCATTGCGGGCGAACATCGCATCGGCACCGGTCGGCTGCAGGAACAGGTCGATGTCGCCATCGGAATCGATGTCGACAGGCGTGCTGGACAGATTCGAGATGTCCGGAACCAGCGGGAGCCGCGACGACTCGTCGACGAAGCCCCCGAAGCCGTCGGAGTAGTGCAGCTCCTGACCGGAGATCAGATCGGCATCGCCGTCGCCGTCGAGATCCGCGGTGCGCGTGGTGGTTCGCGCGACGCGCGGGGTCAGCGGCCAGCCCGGATGCACGATCTCGATCCCGGCCGCATTGAACGACAGGACGAGGCCCTGGATATCCTGGACCAGATCCGCGTAGCCATCGGCGTCGACGTCGACGACGGCCCGTCCCACCGGAAGGCTCGCGCCCGACCACAGCGGCGCGAGCGACGGGGCGAGCCGGAAGCCCGCCGCGCCGTCGTTGGTCCACGCCGCATCGCCGGAGATCAGATCGAGGTCGCCGTCGAGATCGAGGTCGACGGCATCGACCGGAACGACCGGAGCCGTCAGGCCGCGCGCTCCCACGTCGACGAAGCCCCCACCGGCGGCGCCGAGCTGGAGCGCAGGCAGCGGACTCCCGTCGTCCACCAACAGGTCGACGAAGCCATCGGAGTCGAAGTCGGCGACGGCGCGCAGGATCTTCGAGGCTCCCAGTCCGAGCAGGCGGACGTGGAACGTGCCGGCGATGGGATCGTCGAGGAGGAAGCCCTGCTCACCGCTCCCGTTGAAGGCCAGGTCGTCGTCGCCGTCTCCGTCGACGTCCACGACCACGATGTTGCGCGCCACTCCGGGTCGCTGGAATGCCGAGTGGAACACCCCGGAGCCATCGTTGAGGAGCACCTCCAGCCCGGTACCGACGCGGGCCACGTCGAGGTCGCCGTCGCCGTCCAGGTCGGCGAGCCTCAGCTGGTTGATCTGCGCACCTCCGCCGACCGCGATCCGGGCCGATGCTCCGAATCGGCCGCTGCCGTCGTTGAGGTGCAGATCGAGCATGTCGGTCACGCCGTCCTCGCCGAAGACGAACAGGTCCTGGTCGCCGTCGCCGTCCGCGTCGCCGAGCCGGACCGACGGCGTAGTGAACGTCCTCGGTTGATGGTGCGTCGCGAGCGAGGACCCTTCGACGAATCGTCCGGCACCGTCGCCGAGCAGGATCCGGGCCGCCCCGAACGTGCCGAGGGCGAGCAGGTCGACCGTTCCGTCGCCGTCGATGTCGCCGTGGGCGAAGGCACCCAACAGCGACTGGATGCGGGGAAGGTGGCTCGGCGGATGCTGCACGAGCAGCGGTGCCTGCTGCGCGACGGGCGACGCGGCAACGGGGAGGGCGAGAAGGACGGAGAGGATCGGAAGTCGTCGCATCGTCGGGTGGCGTCCGTAGCAGCGTTCTCGGACGACATCATCCAGGTCGGGCCTAGAGGACGGTGACTCGAGGGCGGTGATACGAGAACACCCATGGAACGCCGCACCGCATCAGGCCGGGCGGCCGTCCGAGACGCGAGCGCTGGACACGAGACGCCCATCCTGCAACCGGATCACCCGCGCCGCCCGACTCGCCAGCGCCTCGTCGTGGGTCACGATCAGGACCGTCCGCCCTTCGCCGCGCAGCTCCTCGAGCAACTCCATCACCGAAGCACCCGCCGCGCTGTCGAGACTCCCGGTCGGCTCGTCGGCGAGCAGCACGCCGGGACGATTCGCGAGCGCCCGCGCGATCGCCACCCGCTGTTGCTGGCCGCCACTGAGTTCGCCGGGTCGATGGGTCGCGCGGTCCCCGAGGCCGACGCGCTCGAGGAGTTGTCGCGCCCGCGCCTCGCGCTCGCGGCGACCGACGCCCTGCAGACGCAGCGGCACAGCCACGTTGTCGAGCGCGGTGCGGCCGGGCAGCAGATGGAAGCGCTGGAACACGAAGCCGATCCGCTGGCCGCGCAGATCGGCGAGCTGGGCGCGGTCGAGCGAGCCGACATCGACTCCGCCGAGCAGGTAGCGACCCGCGGTCGGCGTCTGCAAGCAACCGAGCACGTGCAGCAGCGTCGATTTGCCCGAGCCCGACGGACCGAGCAGCGCGGCGTACTCGCCGGGCTCGAACACGAGTTCGACGTCGCGCAGCGCGTGCACCGCGGCGGCGCCGGTCGCGTACGTCACTCCGACTCCCTGCAGCTCCAGCGTCGTCGATTCGTCACTCATCGCGCAGCACCTCCACCGGATCGACCGCGGCCGCCCGTCGTGCCGGCCAGTAGCCGGCGAGTCCTCCCGCCACCCCGAGCGCCACTGCGGTGCCGAGCGCGACCGACCACGACAGCTCCGGGTATCCCAGGTAGGCTCGGCCCTCGTCGCCGATCGGGATCTGCCGGATGCCGAACAGCAGCATGCCGGCCACCGCGATGCCAGCCGCACCACCGAGCAGCGTGATCGCCAGCGCCTCGACGATGCGCTGGCGCAGGATCGTCGCCGGACGCGCGCCGAGCGCGACCAGCAGCGCGAACTCGCGGCGCCGCTCGTCGACCATCACGAACATCGCGTTGCCCACGCCGACCAGCGCGACCAGGAGTCCCAGCACGCCGACGATGCCGGTCAATGCCAGCACGCCGACGGTGATCCCGCGCACCTCCGCGTCGATCACGGTCTTGTCGACACAGCCGAGCGCATCGGTGTCCTCCGCATCGAAGCCGCGCCGCGCACCGAGGACCGCGCGCACCCGCGCCTTCGCGGCCTCGGCCAGCTCCCGGCCGTGCAGACCGGCGATCAGGTAGACCGCCGAGCGGGCCCCGAACAGATCGCGCCAGGTGGTCTCCGGGATCAGCAGCTTGTCCTCGTCGCGGCCCGAGTAGTTGCCGAGCGGAGGTCGCGCATCGCGCACGCCGACCACGGTGAAGGCCTGACCGCGCAGCTCGAACCGACTGCCGACAACGTCCTCGATGGGCACGTCCCCGAACAGCCGGCGCAGCACCGTGCGGCCCACGAAGGCCACCCGCCGATGCTCGCGGACGTCGCGCTCGTTCAGCACGCGGCCGTGTTCGGGATCCGGCTCCGGCACGAAGCCGCGCAGCCGGCTGAACTCGCTCCCGACCCCATGGACCCGCAGATTGGTCGGCGCGCGCCCGGCGACCCGCGCCTGCACGCTCCCCGCCTGGTATTCCAGCGACGCAGCGCGCAGCTCCGGCACCGCGGCGCGGACCAGCTCGGCATCGTCGACCTCGAACGAGATCCGCCGACCCGCCGGCAGACCCGCATGCGGGCGCGACGTGGTGCCGCTCCAGAACCGCAGCAGGTCGGCACCGCCCACCTCGATGGTCTCGTCGGTCGCCGCGTGCATCGCGACGCCGGTCGCCAGCAGCAGCGTCAGCCCGAGCGTGCCCCAGGTCACGCCGAGCGCGACCACCAGGATCCGCGTGCGGTCGGCGGCCAGGCCCGCCAGTACCTCTCCGATCGCTCTCGGCATCGGGAGCCTCACGACGCCAACGCCTCCACCGGGTCGAGCCGCGCGGCGCGCCGCGCCGGAGCCCAACCAGACAGCAGACCGACGATGACGAGCACGCCGACCACCCCGGCGCCGATCGTCCACGAAACCTCCGGCCGGCCGATCGCCTCGGTCAAGGGTGTGGCCCGCACCGCCGCGGTGACCGCTTCGGCGACGAGGATCCCGATCAGTCCCCCCAGGGCGACGGTCACCAGCGCCCCGAGCAGCACCAGCCGGCCGACGAACGCCGGCCGGGCACCCACCGCGAGCAGCAGGCCGAACTCGCGCCGCCGCCGCTGCACCGACACGAACATCAGGTTGGCGACGCCAACCGCGCCGACCAGCATGGTGAACAGTCCCGAGCTGGCCAGCAGACCCTCGAAGGCCACGAAGATCCGCGCGCGCAGCTCCTCGTCCTCGACGGTGTCCCAGACGCTCAGCGCGTCGCGGTCGCTCGGATCGAAACCGAGCCGCTCGCCGAGTTCCTGGTAGACCCGATCGATCGCCACCCGCTGCTCGCCGGGACTCCGTGCCCGGAACACCAGCGTGCCTGCGTAGCGCGCGCCGAACGCCGCCGCGAAGGTCGTCGACGGCACGAACACGCGGTTGGCGTCGTGGCCGACGTAGTCGCTGTTCTGCTCCTTGGGTTGCAGCACGCCGACCACCGTGAACGGCGCGCCCTGCAGGACCAAGCGGCGGCCGATCGGGTCTTCGCCGGGGAACAGCTCGCGAGCCACGCGGTCGCCGACGAAGACCACGCGCCGACGTTCGTCGACGTCGCGCTGGTTGACGAACCGACCACCACGCTGTGGCACGACCCGCCGCATCGGCCCGTACTCCGGCCGCACGCCGCTGATGCCGACGCGCTGCACCCGGCCGTTGCGCTGCAGGGTGACCGCCGCGGTGAACTCGGGACTGAGCGCCCCGATCTCCGGGATCGCGCCGGCCAGCGCCAGCAGGTCGTCTTCGGTGGCGCGCACCGGTCGGCCGTCGGGCAGACCGCGCCAGGGCTTCGAGGTCCGCGCCGGCCAGACCACCGCGATGCTCGGCCCCATTCCGGCGGCAGCATCCGCCATGTGCTCCTCGAGACCACGACTGAACGCCACCAGCAGCACGGTCGCCAGCGTGCCCCATGCGATGCCGGAAAGGGTGACCAGCATCCGGGTGCGCTGCGTGCGCCACAGGGTGCCCAGGTCGTCGAGCAGCGCCGACCAGATCACCGCCGACCCCAGGTCCGCTCCGCCAGCTCCACGCCCTCGTCGATCCCGCCGAGGATCTCGACCGCGAGCCCATCGCTGACCCCCACCTGCACCTCGCGCTCCTCCGTGCGTAACTCGGGTGCTGGGCTCACGACCTCCTGCACGTACGCCTTGCCCTCGCGGTACTCCACCAACCGCTCGGGCACCACCAACGCATCGCTCGCCCGCTCCAGCACGATCTCGGCGACCGCCGAGTAGCCGGACCGCAACGGCGCGGCGTCCGGATCGGCGGAGTGCCGCAGCGCGATCTCCACCGGGAACACCACCGACTCGCCACGCGCCTCGCCGCGCAGGCCGATCTCGACCAGCTCACCGTGGAACTCGCGCTCCGGCAGGGCGCCGATGCGGATCGTCACCGGCATCCCGACCCGCAGCCGTCCGACCTCGATCTCGTCGACGGTGCCACGGAACACCGCGCGGTCGAGGTCGCCCACGGTCATCAGCACGGTGCCGGTGCCGTAGATGCTGGACGGCACGATCGGTGAGCCGACGCGGACCGGCAGGTCGAGGACCTGGCCAGCGATCGGAGCGCGGACGTTGAAATCGATGCGCCGGCCGTCGATCTCGACCGCGCCCTCCTCGAGGAGCCGCAACCGCTGCTCGGCAGCCTCCCGGGCCCGCTCGGCGCCGCGCCGCATGCGCTCCAGGTTGTCGTCGCCCTGCACCGCGCGCAGCATCCACGCAGCCAGGTGTTCGCCGGCCACGAACTCGCCGGCCGCCTCCTCGCCCTCGCGTGCCGCCTGGACCGCGCGCTCGGCTTCGATCAGCGCCCGGTCGGTCGGCGCTGGCCGGACCTCGGCGAGCAGGTCGCCCTCGGCGACCCGCTGGCCGAGCTTCACATGCAGCGCGGTCACCAGGCCGCCGGCGGTCGACGTCACCGCCGCCTCGCGCTCCGGCACCACCTTGCCGACCGCCATCGCCACGCGCTGCACGCTGCCGCGACCGACCCGCAGCGTGCCGGCCGTATCGCCGGAGCCCGTTCCTCCGCAGCCGACGAGCAACGCCGCGGCGAGGACGGGAATCGGACAGGAGAAGCGACGACGGGGAGGGATCGGAAGGGCGGTCATGGCGAGGGGTGGCGGATCGGATGATCGTCGCGTGGATCCGCGATGCCAACGACGAGGCAGCAGGTCCCCCCACGTCATCCCGTGGCGGAATGCCACACCGACGTCCATGGAGCCGACGCCCGGGGCCGACTCCGGGCTCGTTCCTGGACCCACCGATGTCGACGGAACTTCCGACCCGACAATTCTCTGGGACGGCCTCAACCCCACTGGGAGACGCATCCGAAAGCCCCGGAGCGGCAAGGATCATGGCATCGCAGACACGCGAACGAACCGGGGATCGACAGCGACTCACGGCTCAGGCTGCCACCTGGGTGACGTGTGTGGTCGCGACGCTGACGTTCGTGCTGGCGGCGGTGCTGGCACCCGATCTGTGGACCGCGCTGTTCCGGGCTGCCGTGGTGGCGGTGGCGACCCGGCTGGTGGCCGGACTGTTGGCCGCACCGGTGATCGACGCGGTCCTGGACGCGCTCGTCACCGACCGCACCGCCCACGACGACTCCCCGACCGCCAACCCCGGAGGCCGCTCGTGACGCTGCTCGAACAGCGAGCGCACACCGCCGGCCGGAGTGCCGCCGAGCGCGACCTTCTGGTCGAGGGCTACCTGCCACTGATCCGTCACGTCGTGGCCCGCCTGCCGGTGAGCCGACCGACGTTCCTCGACATCGACGACCTGCACGGCGCCGGCGTCCTCGGTCTGATCCGCGCGGCCGAGACCTGGCACCCGAACGGCGGCGCGTCCTTCAAGACCTTCGCCTACACCGCGATCCGCGGCGCCGTGCTCGACGAGCTCCGCCACCACGATCCGGTGCCGCGTGCTCGTCGGGCCCGACTGCGGGACTTCGACGAAGCCGCCGACGCGCTGCGCAGCACGCTCGACCGCGCGCCGTCCCTCGAGGAGATCGCCGCCGCGCTCGGGCTCTCGCCCGCCGAACTCGACGAGGACCTGGAACTCGCCCACCGCTGCCGCACCACCTCGCTCGACGCGCACGGCATCGACGACGACCTGGATCCGGCGCCGAGTCGCGCCGCGCTGCTGATCGACGAAGACGCGATCGACCCGTGCGCCGCCGCGGTCGACGTCGAGCGCACCGAACGGGTCGCCATCGCCCTGGCCGAGTTGCCCGAACAGGAGCGCCGCGTGGTCGTGCTCTACCACCTGGAAGGCCTCTACCTGAAGGAGATCGGTGAACTGCTCGGCGTGACCGAGTCGCGGATCTCGCAGATCCTGTCCCGTGCGCTCGCGAGACTGCGGTTGACGGCCGCAGCGGAGCACTGATCCACCGGAGGTCTCCGGCATGGCACCCTTCGACGGAGCGATCGAACCCCTGCCCGCGCCGCTGAACGGCCCTGGAAGGGTCGGCTCGTCGCGCGACCGACGCCGCCCCCGGCGTGGCTTCGAGCAGTCCCTCGACCGCGAAGGGCAGGGTTCCGCGGCGGCGGAGACCCTCCAACCTGCGCCGTCACCGCCCCGACCGCTACAGCCGGAGCGCCCCGTGATCCGAAGGGAACCAGGGGACGACACGCCGCATGTCGACGTGATCGTCTGAGCGACCCGCCGGCGCACCCCCATGACGCCGCCGGGGGAGACCCTCCGATGCAGCCGACCGACGAGTCGAGATCCCGGATCCCAGCCGACCTGGTCCGCCACACCGGTGCGCCCGTGCTGGTCACCGCCAGGCCGACGCACGGCCACGGCCACGAGATCGCGGTGCAGCCGATCCTCGACGACGGCCGCCGCGTCGCCGGCTTCGAGGTCCGCTGCGGCTGCGGCAGCCACGTCTACGTGGAGTGTGTCGACGCCCTGCCGTCTGCCGCGACCCACGAACTGCAGAGGGACGAGCCTTGAACCGCAACGCACCCACCCTGCGACTCGTCGCCCTCTGCCTCGCCCTGCTGCTGGGCGGCTGCTCCGGCTTCGGACGCCCCGCCGCGGAGCCGCCGAACGACGGCCACGAGCGCTTCGCCGACCAGCCGGATCTGCGCGCCGGCGAGCGCACGCTGCTGCAGGACTACCAGACGCTGCTCGAGGAACGCGACCGTGATCGGCAGCGCATCGACGACCTTCGCGGCGAACTCGAGCGCACCGAAGCCCGCGCCACCGCCGCCGAACACGACCACGACCGCGAGCACCAGGTGCGGGTCGGCGCCGAGGCCGAGGTCGAGCGTCTGGCTGCGGAACTCCGCGACAGCCGCGCCAAGCTGCTGGCGCAGGGGATCGAACTGGCGCGCACCGAACAGGAGCTGCTCGAACTGCGGATCAAGGCCCTGGAGGAGGACCTCGGCGAGACGGGTGATCCTGCCGCCGCGCCGCCACCCGCCAGCAGCGGAGGCGGCGGCCGATGAATCGGCGTGGGATCGTCGGGTGGCTCGCTGCCTGCACCGCGAGTCTGGCCTGCGGTGCCTGCGAGGTCCTCGACCCGCCGCGCGAGCTGCCGGTCCCGCACTACCTCGCCGACGACACGGCGCTGCGCGAGGTCAAGCGCATCATGGTGCTGCCGTTCCGGGTCCAGGACGGCGTGCAGACCGACGCCTGGCCGGTGCGCAACGCGATGCTGCGCGAACTCTCGAAGGTGCAGCGGTTCGAGGTCGTGCCCCTGCCCGAGCGCGCGCCCGAGCACGGCCCGATCCACGAGGCCTTGGTGCGAGGCCGCCTCGACACGTCGTCGCTGGCCGAACTCGCCGCGCGCTACCGCATCGACGGCGTGGTCCTCGGCACGATCACCGCAGAGCGACCCTACACGCCACCTCACCTGGGCCTCCGCACCTCGCTGGTCTCGCTGCACGACGGCGAGATGCTGTGGAAGGTCGACTCGGTGTTCGATGCCGCCGACGCGCGGGTGGTGGAAGACTGCCGTCACTACGCCGCGTCGTTCCAGGCCGAGGAGGCTTCGATGCACGGCTACGAGATGAACCTGCTGTCGCCGACGCGATTCGCCAGCTACGTCGCGCACCGGGTGGCCGGGACGTTGAGGTAGTGCGAAGACCTGCTCGGAGATAACCTCGGCCAACCCCCCGAGGACTCCATTGGACGAGACCCGACCGCCCGCCGACGCGGGTGAGGACGCCGCGCTCGCGACGTTCCTGGCCCGCTACCACGCCGACGAGGATCGCGGTGAGCCGCGCGCCCTCACCGACTACCTCGCCGACTTCCCCGAGCACGCGGCGGCGATCCAGCGCGAGTGGTCGCGACTGCAGACGCGCACGCGTCCGGAGCTGCCGCCGAGCGGACCGATCGAGAGGGTCGGCCCCTACCGGATCGGGCGACCGCTCGGCCGCGGCGGCCAGGGCATCGTGTTCCGTGCCGAGGACACGCGGCTCGGCCGGGAAGTCGCGGTGAAGATCCTGGCCGGCTGGTCCGCGCGCGCCGATCCCGGCATGGCGGAGCGGTTCCACCGCGAGGCGGAGATGGCGTCGCGGCTCGACCACCCCGGCATCTGTCCGGTCTGGGACATGGACCTGGACCACGAGCCACCGTACCTGGTGATGCCGCTGCTCGACGGCCGGCCGCTCGCCAGCTTCATCGCGCAGAGCCGCCACGACCACGCCGACGCTGCGGTGGATCTCGGCGACCTGCCGAGTTCGGCCTCCAACCGGGCCGGACCGCACTGCGTGCATCCACCGGAGGTCGATCGCTCGCTGGCGCTGATCGAGTCGCTGGCGCACGCGCTGCACGCCGCGCACGAGGCGGGCGTGATCCATCGCGACGTCAAGCCGGGCAACATCTTCGTGCGGCGCGACGGCCAACCGGTGCTGCTCGACTTCGGCCTCGCGCGCACACCCGATGAGCTACCGGGCCGGGCGATGACCCGCAGCGGCCAGTTCCCCGGCACGCTGCCCTACATGGCGCCGGAGCAGCTTTCGGCCGCCGCCGAGGTCTGTCTCGACCGCCGCGTCGACGTCCACGCGCTCGGCGCGGTCCTCTACGAGTGCCTGACCCTCGAACGACCCTTCCAAGGCCGCACCGACCACGCACTCGCCGAGCAGATCCTGCACGCGAGGGTCCCCGATCCCCGTCGCCTGCGCCCACGGCTCGACCGCGACATCGCCACCGTGATCGACATGGCGATGGCGAAGGAGCCCGCGCACCGCTACCGCACCGCGAACGAGTTCGCCGACGACCTGCGTCGGATCCGCGAGTCACGACCGATCCTGGCCCGCCCCACACCCGCTTGGCGGCAGCTGACCCGCTGGGCGCGCCGCGAACCGTGGCTCGCGACATCGGTCGCCATCACCGCCTTCGCACTGACCGCCACCCTGGTCGTCACCCTGCACAACCTGCGCGCCAGGGAGGCCGCGCTGCAACGGGTGGAGTCGGCGCAGCGCGCGACGGCACGTGAACAGCGACTTCGGCAGGTCGCGCTCGACGAGCTGATGCTCGCCGACCTGCGGCAACGACTCGACGAACTCTGGCCTGCGCGCCCCGACGTCGTGACCGCGGTGCACGGCATCGACCACTGGCTCGCGACGGCCGAGGCCCTGCGGGCGCGCCTGCCCGATCACGTGCAGCACCTCGCGGAACTCGAGGCGACGGCCGCGACCCGCCCCGAGGCGCAGCTGGATGCACTGCAGTCGGGGCAGCGCCGCACCACTGCCGAACGCCTGGAGGAACAGCAGCAGGTCCTCGAGTACCGGCTCCGCAAGTACTCCGATTCGCCCGAGCTCACCGCGGAGGCTCGACGTGCCCTCCAACCCGGCATCGACCTCCTGCGCGAGGAACTCGGCACGCCACCCCCATCGTTCGCTTCCGACGACGACGCCCGCATCCACCGCTCGCTGCACACGATCACCGCACAGGGCAGCGCGCTCGACGACTGGATCACCACGGTCCGTGCCCGGCGCGAGCTCGCCGAGTCGATCGCCCGCCACACCGTCGACGCGCATCGAGCCGCCTGGGCAGCCGCAGCGGAACGCGTCCTGGCGACTCCGGCCTTCCACGGCCTCCGCCTCGCCCCGCACGTCGGGCTGGTCCCCCTCGGCCCGGATCCGCACAGCGGACTGGAGGAGTTCGCGGTCTACGAGACCGGCGCGATCCCGGTGCGTGACGCCGACGGGACCTTCGACATCCAACCCGACACGGCGCTCGTGATGGTGCTGGTTCCCGGCGGCAACACCGCGGTCGGTGCCTGGCAGTCGGCGGAAGACGCCGGTGACAGCACGGCGCGGATCGACCCGCAGGCATCCGAGGTCGAGGGCCCGGTGCACACCGTCCGCCTCGAACCCTACCTGATCGCCAAGCACCCGATGACCCAGGGCCAGTGGCTGCGGGTCACCGGCGAGAACCCGAGCGGCAACCGTGCCGGCCAGCGGATCGGCGGTCACGAGATCACGCTGGCACACCCGGTGGAATCGATGTCGTGGAACCGGGCCCGCGAGGTCCTGCACCGGCTGGAACTCGAGCTGCCCACCGAAGCACAGTGGGAGCACGCCGCGCGCGCCGGCACCGACACGCCCTGGTGGACCGGTGCGGAAGCGCGGTCGATCGAGGGTGCCGGCAACATCGCCGACGCCTACGTCCAGTCGCTCGCCAGCCCGACCACCTGGACCTGCGAGAGCTGGATGAACGACGGCCACTACGTGCACGCCCCCGTCGGCATCTACCGGGCCAATCCATTCGGCCTCCACGACGTCATCGGCCAGGTCTACGAGTGGTGCCGCGACACCTACGGCAACTACGCCCTGCGTGAGGCCCGCGCCGGTGACGGCCTGCACCGCGCAATCCGCCTCGACATGCGTTCCGCCCGCGGTGCCGGCTACAGCTCCCCCGCCCACGCGCACCGGGCGAGCGCGCGGGCGCGGTTCGAGCCGGACTTCGCGGTGTACTTCCTCGGGGTCCGGCCGGTGCGGTATCCGGTGCGCGCCGCAGAGTAGCTGCGCGGCACCGGCCGCCTGCGACTTGCCGCATCCTCTCGGGGGCCTCGCTGCAACTGCTCCGTAGCCTGCCCTGGTCGTTCGGCAGCACCGGCGACTCGCTGGCGCCGGCCGGTGACGTGAACGGTGACGGCCTCGAAGACCTCTGGGCGCTCGTCTCCCCGGTGGGACTGCGCTGCTACGACGGCCGGACCGGCGTGGTCTTGCTCGATCTCCCGGTCGGCGGCCGCTCGGTCGCGGGCCGGGTCGACACCAACGGCGACGGCGTTCCCGACGCCCTGGTCCACAACGGCAACCGCATCTCGATCCGCTCGGGTATCGACGGCAGTGAGCTCCTGGGCATCCTCGACGCGGCCTCACCGAACAACTTCACGCCCCAGTGGGTCGACGGGCTCTACGACGCCGACGGCGACGGCCGCGACGACCTGGTCACCGCCCGCGGCATCTACTCGGGCAGCACCGGCGCGCGCCTGGTGAGCTTCCCGCTGCAAGGCGCCCTCCCCGCACCGGGCGTGGTCCGGGTCGGCGACGTGAACCGCGACGGCACCGAAGACGTGCTGCTCGCCGGCATGAAGGGCCTGGGCTTCACCACCCGGCCGACGCGCCTCCACTCGGGAGCCGACGGCAGCGTGCTCTCGACCATCAACTGGCCGAGACCTCCCGGATCGATCACCGCCACGACCCTCGCAGCGGGCGGTGGCGAAACACTCGTCGACGGCATCCCCGAACTCCTCGTGGCGTTCGGCGCCGACGCTCGAACGACTCTATGGTCGCGCACCGCGCGGCACCCGAACCCACCGCTGGAAGTCGCCGACACCGTCGGCGGACCTCCGAGCTTCGGCGCTGCGGTGGCGACCACACCGAGCTACCGACCCGCCGCGCCGGTCGCGACCTTGATCGGCGCACCCGACACGCCCTCGGGCGGCATCGTGGTGCTGTCGAGCCGCGACCCGATCAACCACGTCGTCGGACCGAACGTGGCCGGCGCGCGCTTCGGCGCCGCGGTGTGTTGGATGGGCGACCTCGACGGCAATGGCACCGACGACTTCGCGGTGGGCGCGCCGGGCGCCGACTTCGTGTCGATCTACGCGACGGATGCCACGGGCGGACCACCGGTCGAGCTGCGCCGCGTGTCCTCGCCGTTCGCCGGCGGACCGGGTTCGTTCGGCTTCTCCATCGCGCGAGTGCACGATTGGAACGGGGACGGGATCGACGAGTTGTTGGTCGGCGCACCGGAGGTCCCGGACCTGGTCGGGATCAGCACCGGCAGCCTCGCCGTGATCTCCGCCACCGACGGCTCGCTGCTGCACCGGGTCGACCCCCAGTTCGGCCTCCAGGAACTCGGCTACTCCGTGGCCGGCCTCGAGGATGTCGACGGCGACGGCAAGGGCGACCTGCTGGCCGGAGCGCCGGGCGAAGGGGATGGCAGCGCCCTGCTGATCGAGAGCGCGTCACGAAACCCGCGGCAAGTGCCTTTCTGGGCCTCCGGGCTGTCGCCCGGCAACGCACCGGCACGATTCGGTTCGGGGGCCTGCGCGATTCCGGCCTTTCTCCGCAATGGGGGCACGGACTTCGCCGTCGCAGCACCCGACTGGACGACCGGCGCCATGTCGGGCTTCGTGGCGGTCTTCGACGCGCCTTTCCGGGGTCTATTGAACACCTTCCTCGCCACCCAGAGGGCCGGCATGGCCATCGCCAATGGGGGACATCTGCTCGGAAGCCCGACGCTCCTCATCAGCCAGGGTGACGGATCTCATGCGTCGATCGTGTTCGCGTGGACCCCGGACATCCTCGGCAACGGCCGCGTCGTACCGGTGACCCTACCCACGACCGGAGTGGTGACTTCACTTGCTGCAAGCGCGGACCGCAACGGCGACGGCTACGACGACGTCGTCGCCGGCATCGCGACTCCAGACGGGACCGGCATCCACCTCGCCACCATCCATACCCGCACCACGCCCAGCCTGGGCCATGCCCGGACCTTCGGACGGCCGTGCGACCTGGTGTTCGCGAACTTCCAGCCGCGGATCCGGACGGGACCCATCCCCCGCGCCGGCCAACCGCTGGAGATCGCGGTCGACGCGATGCCGCCGACGGCGCTCGCCGCGCTCAACCTCGGCTTCGCGCTCCAGCCGATCGACCTCGGACTCATCGGCATGTTCGGCTGCGCCGCGTACGTGCCCGCTGCCCTGTCGGTCCCGGGTGACGGCAGCCGCTCGCTGACCCTGCCGATCCCGGCGAACGCCGCGGGAGTCGGGCTCTATGCCCAATGGGCCGCACTGGTGACTCCCCTGAACTTCCTGGTGTTCTCCGACGGGCTGGAGATCCGCCTCGAATAGGCAACTCGCTTCGAATGGGCGACGGTGCGCGGCATGCTCGCGCGCATGCTCGAGACCTCGCGCCGGATCCTCACGGCCCTCGCCCTCCTCTCGACCCCCGCCCTCGCCCAGGGCACGCCGACCTTCGACGTGCTCATGCCACGCGATCAGCAGGGCCACAGCGCCGACGAGCGCGCGACCGCTGTGGCGATGGGCGACGAGCCGATCGACGGACGCATCCTGCTGATGCTGTCCACCGACGGGAGCAAGGAGCCGCGCTTTCAGATCACCGCGCGGCCGGGCGGCCAGCAGGTCTTCGGCCTCGACGTGCAGGGGCTCTACGAGGGTCGCGGCACACGCTTCCAGGCCAACGTCTTCGGCTATCCGAGGGCGAGCCTCGCCGACGTGCCCACCGGCGACTACTACGTGCAGGCCCTGCTGCACCGCTACGAGACCTTCCGACGCAGCGACGGCCATGTGGTGCAGATGCCGATGGACCGTGGCGAAGGCCAACAGTGGAACAAGGCGCCGGGCAACCTGTACTCGGCGCCACAGCGGATCCGCATCGAGCAGAGCGTGGCGCAGCAGTTCACCGTGGTGCTCGACCGGATCATCCCGGCCATCGAGCCGCCCAAGGACACCAAGTACATCAAGCACGTCCAGATGCAGAGCGAGCTGCTCTCGGAGTTCTGGGGCCGGCCGATGCACCTCGGCGCCTGCGTGCTGCTGCCGGAGGGCTTCGACGAGCACCCCGATGCGCGCTATCCGCTGGTCATCAACCACGGCCACTTCCCCGCCACCTTCGGCGGCTTCCGCGAGACGCCACCGGACCCCGACCTGAAGCCGGAGTACTCCGAGCGCTTCCAGCTCGAGGGCTACAACCTCATCCAGCAGCAGGAGGCCCACGACTTCTACCGGAAGTGGACCGGCCCCGACTTCCCGCGCTTCGTGATCGTCGAGATCCAGCACGCCAACCCGTTCTACGACGACAGCTACGCGGTCAACTCGGCGAACCTCGGCCCCTATGGCGACGCGATCATGCGCGAGCTGGTGCCGTTCCTGGAGGAGCGCTTCCGCTGCCTCGGCGAGGGCTGGGCCCGCTTCACCTACGGCGGTTCGACCGGCGGCTGGGAGGCGCTCGCCGCGCAGGTCTTCTACCCCGACGACTTCAACGCCTGCTTCGCGGCCTGTCCCGACCCGATCGACTTCCGCGCCTACACGGTGGTCGACATCTACCAGGACGACAACGCCTACCACTATCCATCGCCGTGGCGGAAGGCACCTCGGCCCGGCTGGCGCGACTCGCTCGGCAACGTCGACACCACCCTGGAGCAGATGAACCACCTCGAGCTGGTGCTCGGCACCAAGTCACGCTCCGGTCAGCAGTGGGACATCTGGGAGGCGGTCTACAGCCCGGTCGGCGCCGACGGCTATCCGCTTCGCATCTGGGACAAGCGCACCGGCGTCATCGACCACGCGGTCGCCGCCCATTGGCGCGAGCACTACGACCTCCGCTACATCCTGATGCGCGACTGGCAGACGCTGGGCCCCAAGCTCGTCGGCAAGATCCACATCTACTGCGGCGACATGGACAACTACTACCTGAACAACGCCGTCTACCTGATGGAGGAGTTCCTCGAGTCGACCGCCGACCCGCACTACGGCGGCGTGGTCGACTACGGCGACCGCGCCGAGCACTGCTGGAACGGCGACCACGACAACCCCAATGCGATCTCGCGGCTGCGCTACCACACGATGTACGTGGCCAAGATGCTGGAGCGCATGCAGCAGACCGCGCCGCAGGGGGCGGATCTGACCAGCTGGCGGTATTGAGCGGCGAGCGGTCGAGAGCGGGCGCCAGCGCCTCGGTCGCCGCTCACAGCACCCGCCGCGCCAGCATCCGGCGTGCGGTCTCGCGGTAGGCGGTCATCGTGTCGAGCAGGCCCTGCTCCAGGCGCTCTCGGGCGGCATCCACGCGAGCTTTCCGCGTAGGGTCGGGCGCACGCAAGCTGGCGAGCCGATCTTCTCCGACGGCGTCGCTGCGCGACGTAGCAGCCGCCGCCCCGCGCGCTGGCGCGGTCGGCCGCGGGATCGGGGTCCCGCCCATGGCTCCGACTTCGGTGCTCATCTTCTCACCAGCCCGGCCGGGGTCGCCGGGCTCTCGATTCCATCTTCGGACAGTCCCGGTTCGGCTTGACTGGGGATCGCCCGGATTCACTCGTTCCTTCGGCAGGTTCGGCCGCTGCCTGGAGCGGCAACTGCTGCCGGGTCGGCAGAACCTGCCGCCCGGTCCCGCCACGTCGCGTCGCCGAGGCTCCCATGTCGAGACCACTTGGGGACTTCGGCGGGACTGGCACCCACGGTGCTCCCTCTCCCCGCATGCAGGCGTTCGAGGGAGGTTCGATTCCACGTTTGGCGGCGAGCGATCCGAGCGCCCTGCCGCGCTGGTCGAGCCTCCGGCGGACGGCGGACCGTGGCTTCGAGGCACGGCTCGCGCCCGAGCGACGTGCTGAGGCACCGCCGCACCGCGAACGGGTCACTGCGACAGAGAGCCACCCCGGCCCGACGCCCCGACCGCGCGAGGAACCGCCGGCTCGCGAGGTCGATCCGCGCGATCCACGGATCGCCCAGCGTCCAGAACCGGAGCCCAACCTCCCCGACGACTCCGACCCGCGAACCGACGACGCCGCAGTGCTCGCGGCCGCCTCGCCGGCCTCCGATCCGTCGCCCCGTTCCGACGGTGCGCCCGGCCCGGTCGAAGGCGAAACGAGCCCCTCGGCCGCTTCCACTCCACTCACCGGTCCGTCGACCCCGGCCTCGATCCAATCGGTCCCTGCCCCGCTCGCACCGGCCCAAGGACCGCCCGGCGCGACTTCCGGGGGCTCGCCGACCGTCCGGAGCACCATCCCGACCACGCCCATCCCGTCCAGCAACGCTGCAACTCCCGCGACGGCGCGCCGCGCCGAGTCCCCGCGACCTCCACTACCGCAGAGCACGAGTCCCGCCCTGCTCGCCCAGGCCGAAGCCGCGCGCGACCGCATCGTCCAGCAGGTCGTCCTGCAGACCGCACCCGACGGCGGCCGGGTGAAGCTGTCCCTCACCCCCCCCGAACTCGGTCGACTGGACGTCGAGCTGGTGGTGGAAGACGGTCGCCACGCGCGCCTCGTGCTGCTCGCCGACCGACCCGAAACCGCGCAGGTCCTCGAGCGCGCGCTGCCCGATCTCGCCCGCTCGCTGGCCGACCAGGGTCTGGTCCTCGACGAGAGCCGCGTGGGTACCCGCGATCCGTCGACCGACCGCTCGGCGCCGGACGGACGTGACGGCTGGAGCACCACGTCCGACGACTTCGCGGAGCCGATCGCCGGGCTCTGGCGTACCACCAGCTCGACGCTGCGTGGCGACGGGCTCGACTGGATCGCGTGACCTCCGTTCAGTCGTCGAACGCCCAGCGCAGCCCGGCGAACTCGGCGCGTGCCGACTCCTTCAGGTTCGGGTTCACGCCGGAGAACAGGCCGTAGCGGCTCGGCAGCTCACCGCCGACCGCGCACTCGAACACCGCGTCGGTGCCGACCCGGCAACGGACCTTGCCGCCCTCGAGCTGCTCGACCCGCAGCGTGGTCCATTGCGCGCGCGCCCGCGGATCGAAGTGGACCTTGCGACGCACGACCTCCTTCCAGGCCTCCGACTCGAGCCGCCACACCGCGACCTCGCCGTTCGGATCGCCATAGCTGACCACCAGGACATGGAGGTCGTAGGCGCTCTTGGCGCCGAAGATCAGCCCGAAGTCGCCGTGGCCCTCGGCGCGCCTGCCGCGCACGCTGACGGCGCGCTGCCCGGGTGAACTCGCCGCGTCGAACAACAGCATCGCGCTGTTGTCCGGTTCGAGGCGCGGCGCCGACAGCCCGCCTTCGACCAGTCGCCAGGGCTCGAGCGTCCAGTACTGGCGCGCCGCCTCGAACGCGCCCACCAACAGGTCGTTGGACAGCGACTGCGCCTGGGGCTCCGCAGCCAAGCCGCGCTCCTTCGCCAGCTCCACTGCGAGTTCCACCTCCAGGTCCTCGACCCGCGGCTGCCAGGTCTCGGCATCGAGTTCCGCAGCGGTCCGGAACAGCTCCCAGGCCAGCCGCTTCCGACCCGCTTCGAGGTACCGGCCGGCGAGGCCGCCCCACACCGCGCCGATCTCCTTCTCGACCTCGCGCGCCTCGCCGCGCAATGGATCGTGTTCGTCGGCCAGCGCCTCGATCTGCTCGCGCAGCGTGTCCCGCAGCGTGCGGCTCTCGATCGCCGGCAGCAGTTCGCGTGCGCCCCGCAACGCGAAGACCCCGTCCTCGTCGTCGCCGGCGCCGAAGTGCGCCTCGGCCACCGCGATGGCTCCGAGCACCGGCTGCGACGGACCGGGCTGCGCGGCCTGCTCCTCGGCGGGCTGGCCGTCCTCGGTGAGCGGACCGACGCGCAGGTTCCGGAAGGCGACCGGCTGCTTGAACGGCGTGTTGCCGGGAACCAGGAAGCCGATGCCGCCCACGCCCCGGCGCGGCAAGCGCGCGTCGACCGGCTTCGAACCATCGAACGAGGCACGGACCCGGTCGCCCTCGATCCGCAGCGACAGCGTGGCGAAGCGCTCGGCCCGGGTCTTGTCGGCCAGGACGAAGCCGCGGGCGATCTGCGTCGCGGCGCGGTTCTGCCCATCGAAGTCGAAGTGGTAGATGGTCAGGTTCGACGCTCCGTCGGCGCCGTGCTGCCAGACCTCGAGGAGGAAGTAGTCTTCCAGACCCTGCACCCCGAACACCAACGCCGCGGCCCCCTCGACCTTGCCGATCTGCAGGTCCACCTGGACCTCGCCATCCAGCACACTCGGCGACGAACACAGATAGACCGGCGTCTCATCGGCCTCGATCTCCGGGCTCCGCAGCACGCCGTCGGCGTATTCCCAGGCCCCGTTGACCATCATGGTCTGCACGCTGGCGAGCAGCGGGCGCTCGCTCGCAGATTCGTCGGCCTCGGCCTCGGGCTCCTCCTTCGCCGCGGCACCCTCCAGCCCTTCGACCTTCTTGGCGGCATAGGCGAGCGGCTTCGCGGCGACCTCGACATCGAACGCCGCGGCACGTTGCAGCAGCCGATAGGCGCTGCGGAACCAACGCCGCCGCGTGTAGCGCTGCGCGAACTTCACCATCTGCTCGGCAACCTCGGTGCGGGCCGCGCGCCGCTGGCCGTCGAGCGGATCGATCCGCCCGAGCAGGCGTGCGATCGACCCGGCGATCGCCTTGCTGCCGGAGTCGTCGGCCGTGGGGTCGAGCAGCGTCTCCGCGCGCCATAGGAGCAGCGTCGCGCCGACCGCGTCCTGGTCGGCGATCTTCTGCTCGGCGGCAGCGATCAGACGGGCGGCCTCCTCGGTGGATTGGGCGCATGCGGGCCCTCCCCAGGAGACGAGGAAGCATGCGAGTACGGCGAGCAAGGTGAGTCGTCGATGCAAGGCAGGTCTCCGGCACGCAGGGTAGTGCGGGCCACGCGCAGCGTCGACCGGCCCGACCGCGACGAATTCGTGACGGCCCCGAACCTCTACGATTCCTTTGCCGCGCGATGATCGAACCCATGCACAAGGCGTTCGGACTCGCGCTCCTCTTGATGACGACCACGCGGGCCGCACCGGCTCAGGAACCGGCGCCGCCCATCGACGCAGAACGGTTCGCTGCGGTGGACGCCTGGCTCGCCGAACTGGTGGCAGACCGCGTGGTGCCGGGGACCTCGCTGGTGGTCCTCACGCGCGGCGAGGGCGTGGTCCACGAGTCGACGCACGGCACCGGCGACCTCGACGCCGTCCTGCCGATCGCCTCGGCCACCAAGCTGACCGGCGCGACCGTGGCGGCGATCCTGGCCGAGCGCGAACTCGTCGATCTCGAGGCCTCGGTCGGTCAGCACGTGACAGGCTTCGGGGACCGCGCGCCGACCCTCGCGCAATGCCTGAGCTGCACCTCGGGCCTCGCACAGTCGGGGATGTTCGCGGCGCGCAATGCCGAGACCCTCGAAGCAGGCGTCGCCGCGATCGCCGCCACCACCCAACGTCGCTTCCTGCAGCCCAAGGCACCCGGCCTGTCGTTCCACTACGGCGGTGCGGGGTTCCAGGTGGCGGGGCGGACCCTCGAAGTCGCGGCCGACAAGCCGTTCGTGGAGCTGTTCGACGAGCTGGTCGTCGAGCCGCTCGGCCTGACCACCTGGGAGTTCGGCCGCAGCGCGACCAATCCCGATCTCGGTGGCGGTGCGCGCTGTTCGGTGCGCGACTACGCGCGGTTCCTGGCGGTGCATCTCGGTGATGGTGCGGTGGGCGACGTGCGGCTCATGACGACCGAATCGGCACGGGCGATGCGCGAGGACCGGCGCGGCCAGCTGCCGATCGACTACACGCCCTATCCCCCCGCGGTCGGCTACGGACTCGCCTGGTGGATCCTGCCGCCCGACGAAGGCCAGGAGTCCCCGCATCTGTTCGCGGACCCCGGCGCGTTCGGCGCGACACCCTGGCTCGATACCGCTCGCGGCTATGGCGCGGTGCTGTTCCTGCACGGCCGGCGCAGGGAGAGCACGCCGCCGGGCGGGTTCCGGATCATCAAGGAGCGACTCGCCGAGCTGACCACGCTCACGGGTCGGTGCTTCGACGAGGCGAAGACCGGCGGCTGACCGTGCAAGACGCACGAGCACGCGGCGCGCCTCGCGACGATTCCGCGAAGTCGTCGTAGCACAGACTCGGTTCAGGGCTCTGCGGCCCGATCGCGTTGGCCGGACGGCGCGGCCGGCGCCCGCATCAGGAAGCACGCCGCGGGGTCCGGGCTCGGGGAGGTCTACCAGCGGCGCTCGCGCCAGCCCCCATGACGGTCATGGAATTCCACGCGCCGCCCGAGCAAGCTGCAGCCATGTCCTGGACCCGCTACCTGCTTCACGACTTCTGGACCGCCCGCGAGTTCAACCGGATCGACAACGAACGGCGCACCGCGAACCGGGTCCGCCGGCGCCGCGTGCGGCTGGACGGCCAGCGCATCCAGGAACAGTCCGCCCGTATCGAGCAGTTGGAGGACGACCTCGGCGAGGCGATGCTGGTGGTCCGGACGCTGGCGGACCTCTGCATCCGGAAGGGACTGATCTCGGAGGCCGAGTTCGCGGCACACGCGGAGCACCTGGACGGGTTGGACGGCGTGGTAGACGGGAAGCTGGGGCGGGCGGAGGACAGCGACAGCGATCCCGGCACGACCTGAGCCGGGCCGCTCAGGCCATCTCGGACTCCGGCGCCGGCATCTCGAGGAGCACGCCCTGGCGGTTCCAGTCGACTTCACCGCCGACGTTCGGTTGGATGGCCAGGATCCACACGGGGCCGCGTTCGCCGCGTTCGATGCGCAGGCTGGCGCTGGCGATGGGGTGTCGATGCCACTCGTCGCCGGTGGTTGCCTCCGAGTCGGGAAGCTGGTATCCGGCCAGCCAGCCGTTGGCGAACTCGAGGAACTCCTCGGGCGAACGGAACGCACCGAGCTTCCAGCGCCACATCGTTGCCAGAACGCGCAACCACGCCTGGCCGAAGAGGACCGGCGCGAGCGGCTTGCTGCCTTCGACGCGCTCGTCGAAGCGGGCGACACAGGGACGCTCGAGGACGATGCCCGGGCTGCTCGGATCGGACCACGGTGCGGTGACACCGTGAGTGCGAAGCTCGTCGACGGATCTCTGATCCGAACGCGGCCTCACGCCAACGCGTGCGGCCGCGTCGCCAGAGTCCAACGGCAGGCCTTCGATCCGCCCCCCGCCGTCGACCCCCGAGATCCGACCCGGCACGCCATCGACCGCGACGGAGGCGACCACGCGCTCGGCGATGAGCCAATGAACTCCGGCGCGGGGAGGACCCGAGGAAGCGGGCGACCGCGAGGAATCTCCGTCCCCCGCCGACCGAACCGGGGCGTCCCCCACGCAAAGACACAGCGAGTCCGCGAACGGTTGGCGTCGGAACTCCTGCCAGCCCCAGAGCCGCTCCAGGAACAAGCTCTTCCAATCGATCCCGGAATCGACGTCGGGCCACTCCTCCAACCCCGCGGCGCGCGGAGACAACGCAGCGACCATCATGCTGCCCGCCCTGTGCGCCTGGACCAACACCTCCCCGAGCTCGACCAGCTGCTTCTCATCCAACACGAGTTCCGGACCGAGAATCAACATCCCTGGATCCGGCTCCTCGAACGGATCCGAACTCCCGAACCAGTGCCGCGCGCTCGCCAGGTCGATCGACTCTCCATCTCGAGGCACGGGCCCACCCCAGACCTCGATCCTGAGTCGCTCGCTGGTATCGGTGGAAACCACCAGCCGGTGCAGCGCGCGCCAGTTGGCTTCGAGCCGCCGGAAGTCCTCGTGACCGACCACGGCACTGGCATCCACGTATCCGATTCCATAGTCGTCGACTTCACGCTGGACGGCTTCACGTTCGAAGCCCTCGAGCGACCGGAAGCTGAGGACGACGCTTCCGGCGCGACCCGCACCTCCAGGGAACTGGAGATCGACGCCAGGCCGGAGAACCCGGAACAGCTCGTCGAAGTCCTCCGCCGAGGTCCGGTGCCAGACCTCGGCGCTTCCTGGTTCCCGTGCGCCACCGAGATCCGCCACCACGCGCACGAGGAACGGTGCCTCGACCGACTCGACGCCGCTCTCCACTTCCCGCTCGATCCGGATCTCGACCCGCCCGTGCTCGGACTTCTCCTCGACCTCGAACTCCAGCTCCAACGCCTCGCCCAGCGCGTTCTCCACCCGCACGCCGGTCGCCATCTCCACGTCGTCGAAGGCCACGAACGCATGCGGGACCGCCGGCAGCTGCAGATCCACGACCCGCTCCCCGGCGGTCAATCGCAGCGCGATCGGCCGACTCTGCGGCACCGCGAGGGCATGCGCCAGCTCCATGCCGGGCGTACCGATCTCGACACCGCCTGCGACGAGGCGTAACCCCAGTGTGATCCTCTCGACTTCCTGCGTCTGGCCCGGACGAAGCCAGGATCCATAGCGCCGCTCGTCGGTCGCGGCACTCTCCCAATCCTGGGGCGCAGGCGGAATCCCGAGCCGCACCCGCCCGCCAAAGCGCAGCATGTGCACCTCTTCAGGCAGCGCACCCTCCTCGGGGAGCGGCAACCGGTCGCGCAGGGCGTAGGCCCATTCGGCGAGGGTGTCGCGCTGCAGCAGCGTCGCGACGCCTCGACGCAACCGCTCCGCCGCCGCCTCGATCCGGCCGCCGAGCAGCTCGTAGGTCGTCTCCTCCTCCAACCGCAGGGCCGGGCTCGCCTCGGCATGGATCGCCGCGACGACCGCCCAAGCCCGCTCCAGCAGCGTGCGGTCCTCGCGCAATTCGTTCAGCAGAGCCTTGCGGTCTTCGCCGCGAAACACAATCGAGGACCGATCCCGCTCGGCGACCCACGGCGCGAACCACAGCCGCGCCTCGACCTCGACGCCCAGCTCCGGGAAGCACTCGAGCCGCATCGCACGCAGCAAGGCCGGTTCGATCTCGACCGCGAGCGAGAGCGCGCGCGCGAGCCGTCGGAGATCGCTGCTCCCCGACGTTCGCCCCACGGCAGGCACGGCCGCCCGCCAGACGTCGCGCACCGAAGTCCGACGATCCCAGTCCAGCACCAGCACGCCCTGCCTGGGAATACGCGACCGCACGCGATCCGACGACGTCGTGAGGACCACCACCCGATGACCGCGCGCAACGAGACCCTCCAGGAAGCCGCGCCACGCCTGCGCCGAGACCACCGCGGATCCCGCCGCCGGCGGACCGAGACCGAGATCGCCGACGATCAGCACGGTGCAGTCGGCCGGCGGAACGCGCCAGTCGATCGGCAGGCCGTCCGCCACCAGACCGTCGCTCGGCAATCCCTCGAACCAAGAGACCCGCTGCCGGCTGCCCGGCACCAGGGTCTGCAAGGCCGCGAGCAGCCGCTGTAGGTCGTCGCCGAAGGGCATCATCGAGGCAGCCGCATCGACGTACACCTCGACGCCCCGGGACAGGGTGTGGCGCTCCAGGAACGGCAACCGCTCGAGACTGCGCGCGCGCGCCACCTCGGCGACGATCCCCGGCAGATCGATCTCCTCGCCGACGACCGTGCTGGACAGCGCCGAGCCGAGGATGGCGCGCTGCCAGGTCGGTCGGAACAGCGGAATGCCTGGCGCGGGGCGCGGCTGTGGCGGCTCGAGTGCGTCGACGCTGTCGAGGTGGCGGGGCGGACGCGAGGCGGCGCTCAGCACCGCCTCGATGGCCTGGCGCAGTTGCAACACGAACTCGGAGTGCTCCCGCCGCGCGTGCGGCTCGAGCGACGGAACCTCGACCACGGGCGAGTGGCCGGGAACCGATCCCCTCGGCGTCCTCGATTGCTTCGCGATCGGCCGCTTCGACGAGTCTGCGAGATGCAGCTCCACGACGGGCAGCGGACTCCAGGATCGCGCGGTGTCCTGGTGCCGCCCGGGCAAGGGTTCGAGGACCAGCAACACCAGGTCGGCCAACCCACGCAGGCTGGCCGCCATCCCGAGGCCCGCAGCGGCCGGATCCGGGTCGAACAGCGGCTCGATCCACGACCCGGTCTGCTGCACGAGATTCAGCAACCGCTGATCCCGCAGCACCGGGTAGGGGCCGACCAACACGACGCGTGGCGTCCTCGGCGAAGCATCCGTGGTGGTGGCCCGCGAGGCGCGCGGCTCTCGCTGGCGCCGCGGCAGCAGCTCGACACCGGCACCACTCTGCGAGGGCGCCGACCGGGGTTCACGAGCTCCCGGCAGTGCGTTCGCTCCCTCTGCGGGGTCAGGCCGACGGGGATCTCCAGCATCTTCCCGCTCACCACACAGCACGGCCCGGATCCGCTCCCGCTCCCGACCCTCGGCACCGAGCCGACGCCACGCGCGCAACAGATCCCCCGCGCGGTTCAATGCGCCGTGCCTCCCTCGAGCCGCCGCGCCAGCACCGCACGCTTCACGTCCTGCCAATCCGCATCACCCTGCGAGATGCCCAGCTCACCGACCGCCCGCACCAGGTCGAGGAACTCCGCGACGCTGGCCGTCAGCTCCTCGGCGAGCGCTGCCGCGTCCGCGACCACGCCCGCATCCGCGCCGGGAACGTGGAGCTGCGCGATCTCCGCGAGATGCGCCGCCGCCAACGGTTCGATCCGCGTCTCCACGCAACGCCGCAGGAACGCCGGCGGCAGCTCCCGCTCCTCGTTGGTCGTCACCACGATCAATGGCACGCCCTGCGCCACCACGTTCTCGCCGGTGGGCGCGACCTCGAACTCCAGACTGCCCAGCGGCACCAGCAGGTTGTTCGGCACGTCCGGTTCGGCCTTGTCGATCTCGTCGAGCAGGACCACGCCTGGCTGTGCGGTGGCGGGCACATCCAACGCATCCAGCCCGGCGCGTTCGCGGAACCGGTTCTCCTGCCGCGTCGCGCCCATTGGATCGAAGGCCCACCAAAGCACACCCGGCCGCACATAGGGACCCATGTCACCTTCGAGTCCACCGGCTTGGGCGTCGTGCAATCGGCGCACGAGGTCGACCTCCCAGAGCAGGTCTTCCGAACGGGTCCGCGACGTCACCGTGATCCGGTGCATGCCTCGGCCCATGTGCTCCGCCACCGCCTTGGCGAGGGACGACTTCCCGTTACCCGAGGCACCTCGCACCAACAGCGGCCGCCCGGTCGCGAGCGCGACGTTCACATCGAGGATCAGCCGCTCGTTGAAGCGATACGCCTTGCCCGGAGCGCGGTCGGCGCGCGACGTCCCGCGTGCGGCAATGGTCGGCTGGCCCGGATCGAAGATGCGCTGGTATGCCATGGGTCTTTGCCTCAGGTCCCGCCGTCGAGGATCGCCAGCAGGGACAGATAGTCGATGTGTGCCGCCTGCTCGGCAGCACCGTCGAGCTCGGGAATCAGGGTGACGGGCCGCACTCCGTCGACGGGCTCGAGCTGCCAGGCCGATCCGCCGACGCGCAGGATCACGCGCAGCCCCGGGAATCGGCTCATCAGGTCGCGGCCGAGGTCGACCACTCCGGGCCCCCACTCCAGGGCGACGAAGACCGGCTTCAACCGATCGATCACCCCAGCCAGGAGTTCCGGAGCACCGCCCCCGGGCATGGACGGCACCAAGGCCTTCCACAGCTCGGCGACCACGCGCTCCGCAAACATCCCGGCGTCGCTCTCGCCCTTGGGTCGCACCGGCTGGACGATGCGCCAGCGATTGCGCGGCGTCGCACCCGAGGCCCGCGCGACGTAGCACTCCGCCGCGAACGGAGTGCTCCCCGGCAGGATGTAGAGTTCCGGACTCGCATCCGCGGCCTGGGTCTCGATCCCGCTTCGCAGCGGCACCGCCGCTTCCCAGGCAACCCAACTCGGCTGCAGCGCACGCACCACCTCGACCAGCAGTTCGCGCTCGCGCACGTTGTCGAGGAGGCAGCGGATCGCGCGTTCGACCACGTCGAAGGGTTGGTGCAGCAGACCGAGAGCGACGGGCAGCTCGGCATCCCTGGTGGGCGCCCAGGGGCCGAGGTCGATCGGGATCTCGTCGGCCAGCGCCTCGAGGGCGCGGGAGCCCTGCAGATTGCGCAGCACCTTCACGAGGCTGCCGACCAATGCGTCGCAGCAACTCGTGCCGCGATCCACGACCGCGCCACGCACCACATCACCGATCCGCCGCGCGAGGTCCGTCCGGCTCTCGCCCTCCTGCTGCAGGATCAGGTGCCGGTCTTCGATCTCCAGCTCCGCGACCTCGCTGCCCGGCAGATCATCGAGCCGCAGTCCGTCGCAGAGCACCGGCACGAGCAGCAGCCGCGGGTCCAGGCGCTTGCGCCAACTCAGGATCGTCACCTCGCGCGGCACCCAGAGCGGGCGGTCGGATCCGGTGTGCGCGAGGCCCACCGCGGCCGGCGTGAGCAGCAGGATCGCGACGTCGCAATGCCCTAGCCACGCATAGAGCGCATCGCGCCACGGCGCCCCGACCTGCAATCGCAGGGCGTCGATGAACACGTCGTGCTGCGCGTCCGCCGGATCGCCACCCTCCAGGTCGGCCTTCACCGCATCGCGGAGCGGCACCGAGATGTCGTCCCGCCCGGTGTAGCTGATGAAGACCCGTGGACGTCCCATGCGCGGCCGTCGGTTGTAGCGGGGCGCCGGCCTCGCTGTCCACCGCAGCGGCCGCGCGACCTATCGATCGCCACCCAGCGGATAGAAGATCTGGGTGCGCCACTGCGCCGGATCGGTCACCAGGCCCGGATCCGTCCAGTAGATCTCCCAGGGCATCCCCGTCGCCCGGAGTCCGTGTTCGCCGAGCCAGCCCATGATCCGCTCGTGGGTGCTGCGCATCTCGTGGTAGGGCCCGACGTGCCAGGTCGTTGCCACGGTGCAACCCGGCAGCCTGCGCGCCTTGACGCGTCCCTTCTCCTCGATCGGCGTTGCGACCACGATGCCGGCCTCGAGGTCGACCTCGGCGCCGAAGGAGTGGTAGCGCGCGAAGGGCGCGGTGAGCATGCGGATGCCCTGGGCCTGCACCGCGGCGTGGACCTCGGGGAGCATCGTGGCCAGGGCACGGCTGAGATCCGCCATGGGCACCTTCTGTCGGATCGTCGCGGTATGGACCTCGGCGACCTCCAGGGTGGTGACCGCCGGGTCGCCGCCGGATTCCTCGGCCGCGGCGCGGGCCACTGTGCGGATGGTCGGATCGAGACGCAGCTTGGCCACGGCGAACTCGTGGTCGCGCCGGATCGACTTCGGCGTCAACCGGTATTCGAAGTCGGCCAGATGCAGCGCCCAGACGGACGGGATCTCGGCATTCTTGATTCGCGTGGCAGCCGCGACCCGCAGGCTCACGGCACGGAAGCCACCGAGACCGTCCGCGACGCGGATCTCGGCGTTCAAGAGCGCACCGCTGTCGCGCGCGACGGTCCATGCGTCGGTGCCCCCGTGCGGCGAATCGGTCTCGAAGCGCAACGCCTCGCGGTCCTCGCTCTGCACCTCTTCCACGTCGTCGCGCCGCTGCTCGGGCGCGACGCGCAGGCCGGCCACCAGACCGATCACCGTCTCCCAGCCGGCGAAGTCCTCGTCGATCAGGAGCGCGGGTCCGGCGACCGGATCGAGGAGCCACGCACTCTCGGCATCGCGACCGACCGCGAACTTGCCGGTCGCCTCCAGATCGATCGACAGCCGCGCGAGGTCGCCGGCCGCGTGCAGGGTGAACTCGCCGCGCGCCACCGGCATCGCGCCGTGCGAGGTGACCCACGAGGCCTCGACCGGACCCGAGATCACGGTTCCCGTGACGGTCTCGGCCGGCTCGGACTCGTCGTCCTGAGCAGCGACACCGGCCCCGCAGAGGGCGGCGACGAACAGCGAGGTGGCAGAAGCGCGGCGGGCGCCGCAACGGCGGATCAGCGAGAACATCATCGAGGCTCCAGGTTTCGGTCGTTCGGTGGCCCGGAGACGGAATCCCCGCGCCGATTCGTACGACCCGCACTCGGAATCGCGTAGAGAATCGCACCGCGCGCATGGGCTCCGCCAGTGACCAGTCCCCGACGCCGAACCGACCGGCCTTCCCGACCACCCGCTGGTCGATGGTGGCCGCGGCCGGGCGCCGCGAGGATCCGGGATTGCGCAGCCTGGTCGCCGCCTACGACCGGCCGATCCGCGCCTACCTCGCAGCGCGTTGGCGGCTCGCTCCCGACGAGGTCGGCGACCGCGCGCAGGACTTCTTCCTGGAGCTGCTGCAGCGCGATGTGCTGAGCCTGGCCGATCCGGCGCGCGCTCGCTTCCGCACCTTCGTCCGCGCGGTCCTCGACTCCGCGGTGGTCGACGAGTTCCGCCGCGGCATGGCGCAGAAGCGCGGTGGGGATCGGGAGCGGGTGCCGCTCGACGCGGTCTCGGATGCGCCTCGCCATGCCGAGTCGCCCGAGCAGGTGCTCGACCGCGAATGGCGCCGCAGCCTGGTGGAGCGCGCATTGAGCGAGCTCGAGCGGGAACTCGCCGAGATCGACCAACAGACGCGCTTCGCGGTGTTCCGGAGCTGGTATCTCGACGACGGCGAATCGGTCGACCACGTGATGCTCGCCGAGCGCCACGACATCCCGCGGCACACCGTCTCCAACCACCTCCGCCTCGCCAAGCAGCGCTTCCGCGCCATCCTCGAACGCCTGCTGCGCGACACGGTGCGCGACGCCGACGACCTCGAAGCCGAACTGGCGTGGTTCTTCGGAGGAAGCACGTGACGCTCGACGACGCCCGCCTCGCCCGGCTGATCCGGGCGGCCGCCGACGCCGGCGACCTGCCGCCGGCGCCGCAGCGCTACCGCATCGTCCGCGAGATCGGCCGCGGCGGAATGGGCATCGTCTACGAGGCGGAGGACCGGGTGCTCGACCGCCGCGTCGCCCTGAAGCAGCCGCGCGACCCGAGCGGCTTCGGCACGTCGGTTGCCGAGCATCTGGTGCGGGAGGCGCTGGCGGCCGCGCGCCTGGAGCACCCGAACCTCTGCCCGGTCTACGACGCCGGACCGCAGGGGATCGCGATGCGCCTGGTCGACGGCGTGTCGATCGACGCCCTCGACGATCGTGACGTCCGCGGCCTCGTCACATTGCTGCGCGACGCGGCCCGCGCGGTCCACGCCGCCCACGAGGTCGGCCTGATCCACCGCGACCTGAAGCCGGCCAACCTGATGGTCGAGGCGCCCGACGGCACCGATCCGAAGGTCTTCGTGATGGACTTCGGTCTCGCCAAGGACACCGGACACAGCGACGCGGGGGCCTCGTTGACCGGATCCCTCGCCGGCACGCCCGGCTTCATGGCGCCCGAGCAGGCACGCGGCGAAGCGGTCGATCCGCGCACCGACGTGTACGGCCTCGGCGCAACCCTGTTCGCCACCCTCACCGGCCGCGCACCCTTCGAGGGCAGCGACCCGTTGGACTGCCTGCGCAAGGCCGCCGACGGACCGCCTCCGGCCCTGCGCCGTCACCGCCGCGACGTCGACCGCGACCTGGCCACCGTCGTGCAGCGTGCCCTCGCGACCGACCCGAAGGACCGCTATCCCAGCGCAGCGGCCTTCGCCGACGACCTCGACCTGTGGCTCCGGCACGTGCCGGTCACCGCCCGTGCGCCGTCGCTCGCTCGCCATCTGGGTGGCTTCGTGCGCCGCAACCGCGCCGCGTGCCTGTCGGCTGCTGCCGCCGCATTGCTGACCGCGACGACCTGGCTGTTCCTCTATGTGAACGAGCGCACCACCCGCGAAGCCGCCGAGGCTGCGACCCGTCTCGCGCATACGGTCGCGTCACTCCTCGACGACGCCCGCGATGCCCGCCTCGCCGGCCAGCCGGAGCTGTACGCCGCGAGCCTCGCCACCGCCCTGGCGCGCTGCGAGGACTTCGTCCATGAACACGAGGTCGCCTCCGGCTATCTGCAACTCGGCCGCCTGCACGCACTCCGCGACGATGCCGAGCACGCGCTCCAGGCTCTCGACCACGCGCTGGCCCTCGACCCCGATCTGCACGAGGCCCGGTTCGTCCGCGGCGGCATCCTGCTGACCCTGGCCCGCCGGCCGGAGTCGCTCGGCGGGCCGTCACCGATCGCGCTGGCACACGTGCTCGAACAGGCGCGCGCGGACCTGTCGGTGCACCGGCGCGGGGAACTCTCCTTCCGTCAGATCGACGTGCTGTTCGGCGAAGCCCAGCTCGCGCACCTCGACGGCGACGAACAGCGTGCTCTCGAGTTGCTGCACGGCATCGTCGAACACAAGGACCCCTATCACGACGGTGCCCTGCGCCTGCTCGGCGAGATCCTCGCGGACTCGGATCCGATCGCCTCCGCGCGCTTCACCAACCGGGCGATGGACCTGCGTCGCGGCTTCGGGCGGCAGGTCCTGCTCGACTCCGGGCATGCGCTGGAAGCCCCGGGAACGATGCCGGGCGCGCCGTTCCTGGTGGATCCACCTGCGGACCGCGACGCGCCGGACTGGTGGGCCGTGAGTCGGAAGGTCTTCCAGAATGCTCCGCTGCTGCAGCGCGACGGACGACTCGACGAGGCGCGCGGGCAATGGAACGACCTGCTGCAGGAACTCGCGTCGGAGCCATCCGCCGCTTCACCAGATCCGCTGCTTCTCCTGCACCGCGCGGCCTGCCACGCGTGGCTGGAGGAACTCGCCGAGTCCTCGTCGCAGACCCTCGCCGCGACGCGCCACCGGATGCAGGCAATCGACGACCTGCAGCGGGTCGTCGCACTCGAGCCGGGCAACGCGGCGGCGTGGTGCAATCTCGGCGATGCGTGTGCGCGCCACGCGGAGCATCTGCTGCGCTCCGATTGGGAGGAGGCGGCGCAGCAGTTCCGCGAGCGTGCACGAGACGCGCACCGACAGGCGGCCGAGCACGCGGCTCCGGCATCCCGGATCCGGGAGCGTGCGGAGTTGGCGCTCGCGGCGAGAAGCCAGCGCTAGGAGGCCGGGTCACGGGACACGTTCCGATCCAGTGCGTGAACGCGTGCCCGGGACGAAGCCGTGAAACGCAGCCGAATCGGTGGATTCGGCGAGGCTTCACGGCGATGTCCCGGGTGCGAGGGCGCGTGCTGGGCGGAATGGTCTCCCGTGACCCTGCCTCCTAGGCCCTCGCTCCCGATCTCTGCTCGATATTGCGCGCCCCACTCCTCCATCAGGGGCGAGAGACGCGATGATCGCCCCCGTGCGCCACATCCTCCGAGCCCTCCCTCCGCTCGCGCTGCTGCTGAGCCTCGGCATCCACCCAGCCGCGGCGCAGGAGCAATCCGCCGAGTCCTTCGACCTCGCCGCCGCGCGCTACGCCGCCGCCCACCGCACCCGGCGCATCGTCGTCAACAACGACGGCAATGACTGCATCGACCTGCCGGACGCGGACGTCGAGCACTCCCCCACCGAGATGCTCGCGCGCCGCACCACGCCGCTGCTCGGCACGCACGTCGATTCGATCTTCTACTGCGACGGGGTGTTCGACTCGTACACCCACCAGAGCGAGGAGTCCGAACTGCGCCGCGAGGTCTCCGGCGGCCGCCGGTCGTGGGCCGAGGAGCTGTTCGAGGAGCACGGCAAGGACCCGCTGACCGTGATGCTCGAGTTCGGCCAGGAACACGACATCGAGGTGTTCTGGTCGATGCGGATGAACGACACCCACGACAGCTCGCCGCAGTGGTCGATGATGTTCGCCGCGTGGAAGCGGGACCACCCGGACCTGTTGATGGGCACGCCCGAGGCGCCGCCCCCCTTCGGCGGCAAGCGCTGGTCGGCGGTCGACTACTCCCACGCCGAGGTGCGCGACAAGGTGTTCCGCATCCTGCAGGACGTGGTCAGCCGCTACGACGTCGACGGCATCGAGCTCGACTTCTTCCGCCACCCGGTCTACTTCGCCGCGGCGGCGCGGGGTGAGCCCGTGCCGCAGGAGCAGCAGGACGCGATGACCGACCTGCTGCGGCGCGTGCGGACGATGGTCGACGCCACCGCCACTACGCGGAAGAAGCCGATCCTGATCGCCGCGCGCCTGCCCGACAGCGTCGACTTCTGCCGCGCGATGGGCCTCGATCTCGAAGCCTGGCTCGAGCAGGACCTGCTCGATCTGCTGGTCGGCAGCGGCTACGTGCACCTGCGGCCTTGGGAGGATTGGGCGGCATTGGGCAAGCGGCACGACGTGCCGGCCTATGCGTGCCTGTCCGGCTCGCGATTGGTATCGCCGAGCGCCCCCGAGGCCGGCGAAGACCTCGAGCTCTGGCGCGGCGAGGCGTTGCGCGCCTGGGACGCCGGCGTGGCGGGCATCTACACCTTCAATCGCTTCAAGCCCGAGAGTGCGCTGTTCCGGGAACTGGGCGACCCGGAACTCCTGCGCACCCTGCCACGACGCGACGAGTTCGTGCCGGGCACGACGAGTCACCTGCGGCGTTGGGTGAAGGGTGGGGAGCGGTATCTCGTGGTGCCGGAGTGGGCGGATGGCAAGTAGATCTGCGACCCCCGCAATGCCACACGTCCTCGAGGCGTGGCTGCCGAACTACCTGCCGAGAAGGAAATGAACGCAATGACCCGAGCACCTTCACCAGGCAGCGGCGCGCGCACTCTGTTGCTCGCGCTATGGCTCGCATGGATTCCGGCCTGCCGACCCAGCGAACCCGCGACTCCCCCCGGCCCCTCGCAGGCCCAACTCCTGGCCGTCACGAGCCTCGACCCAGCCTTCGCGTCGGCGGACGCGCTGATCTGGATGGCCATGGCGATGCCGGAGATGGGCTGGACCGACGACGGCCACACGCGCCTCCGTTTCCTCCTCGAAGCCATGGAGCGCTTCCGCGCGGATCCGGCGGAGATCAGCGAGGCATTCGAGAAGGCGAAAGCCACGGCGAGCGATCTCGACCAGATCGTCGCGTTCCTGGCGAGCGATGCAGGCAGGAGCCTCGCGAGGGCGCTGCGCATCACGCGGGCTGGCTATCCGTTCGTCTGGCCCGACCTGTTGGAGCAGTCGACCGCGCGGTGGTCGGACGCCACCAAGGTCGGTCGATCAACCCATCAGGAGTTGGACGCGATCCGCGCCGCCCTCGAGTCCGGCGAGACCGGCCCTTCTCCGATGCACCTGGGTCTGCTCGTCGGTGCGAAGGCTTTGAGCACTGGGCACGCCCACGCGCTCGCCGAGTTCCTGACGACACACTCAGGAGAGGTGTGGAACCGGGCAAGAGAGCACTATTGGAAGTTCCACGAGGGCGCCGCGCTCGCCATCCGCCGCGCCGCGATCGACGCGGGCGTCCTCATCCATCCGCACCTCGAAGACCTCGAGCCGCTGATCCTGCCCGAGGCGGAGTACGCGGTGCCCGACGATACCGGCAAGTAGCTGACTCTACTCTGCCCGCTCCAACGCCACCTCGCCATCTCCGCCGAGCACCAGCCGCGCCTTGAACTCCGCGCCTCCGTCGCCGCGGAACCCCGCCATCGCCCGCGTCTTGCCCTTCTCCACCAGCGTGCGCACGTTCGACGCGGTGATGGCCTTGCCCTGGAACTCCTTCCAGACCACGAAGCGGCAGCCGGTCTTCCAGGCCGAGCAGCCGTAGCCGCGCGCGCCTTCGATCAGCGGGGCGGAGCAACGCGGGCAGGCGGGCAGGCCCTCGGGCTTGGAGCCGTCCTTGGGCTTCGAGGTCGACTTCTTCCGCGCGGCGGGACGGGTCGACGAACTGCCGCGCGCGCTGCTCGCCGGCTTCGAGGTCTTCGCGCGCCCGCCCGAACGCCCACCACCGCCAGCACTGCGCCCTTCCTGCCGTTCGCGGCTCGGCACCTCGAGGTCGATCGGGAAGCCCTGGTCGGTGAGGCACAGGATCCGGGGGCCGACGCCTTCGATGCGCACCGGCTCGGTGAGCAGGCGGAAGCTCAGCAAGCGTCGCGCGTCCATCGGCCGCAGCGTCACGCCGCGCCACTGCTTCCACAGCACGAACGAGCAGCCGTCCTGCCAGCCGGAGCAGCCATAACCCTCGCGACCCTCGATGACCTTCTTGCCGCAGCGCGGGCACGGTCCGAGGCCGTCTTCGGGTGCGAGCAAGACGCCGCCCTGCTCGTCGCCGCCGACGCCGCAGAGGGTCCGCACCCAGGCGACGATCTCCGCCATGAAGGCCTCGGCCGAGAGCTGGCCGTTCTCGATCGCGCGGAGCTTGGCCTCCCAGTCGCCGGTGAGCTCGGCGGACTTGAGCAGCGGGTCCTGGATCAACGCGACCAGGTAGCGGCCGAGATCGGTGATCTTGAGCTGCTTCTTGTCGCGCTCGATGTAGCCGCGACGCAGCAGCGTCTCGAGGATCGCCGCGCGGGTCGCCGGCGTGCCGAGGCCGCGGGCCTTCAGCGCCTCGCGCAGCTCGTCGTCGTCGACGAACTTGCCGGCGGTCTCCATCGCGCCGAGGATCGTGCTCTCGGTCCAGTGGCGGGGCGGCTTGGTGCGGCCTTCGTGGAGTTCGGGCTCGTGCGGGCCGGACTCGCCCTCCTGGAACTCGGGCAGGTCCTGGTCTTCGTCGCCGTCGTCGTCGCCCTTGCCCTTCTTGCTGGGGGTCTTCTTCTTGGCGGCCGCGGCGTACTCGAGCGCGGCCCAGCCCGGATCGACGGTGTGCACGCCGCGCGCCTTGAAACCCACGCCCGCGGCCTCACCCTCGACCGAGGTGACGTCGCGCAGTCGATCGGGGAGGAAGAACTGCAGCAGCCGGCGCAGGATCGCGTCGTAGACCTTGGCCGACTCGCCATCGAGGCCGCCGGGCTGGTTGCCGGTGGGGATGATCGCGTGGTGGTCGGTGACCTTGGTGTCGTCGAAGACCCGTCGGGTGATCGGCAGGTTGGCGGGGTCGACGCGCTCCGCACCCTTCGGCCACAGCGGCTTCAGCCGATCCAGCGCGCGGCGCACGTCGGCCACCGCGTCGTTCGGCAGGTGGCGCGAGTCGGTCCGCGGGTAAGTGACGAGCTTCTTCTCGTAGAGCTCCTGGACGATCTTCAGCGTGCGCGCCGCCGACAGGCCGAGCTGGCCGTTCATCTGCCGCTGCAGCGCGGTGAGGTCGTGGAGCAAGGGCGGCGGTGAGGTCTCGCGCCTGGTGCCGATCGAGGTGATCCGGAACTCCGCGCCGGTGACCTGTTCGAGCGCCGCCTTGGCCGGAGCCTCCTCCTCGAAGCGCCCCTCGCTGCGCTTGAACAGCACGCCGCGGTAGCGGGTGCGCAGCTCCCAGAAGGCGCTGGGGTCGAAGGTGCGGATCTCGTCGTCGCGCTGGGCGATCAGCGCGAGCACCGGGGTCTGCACCCGGCCGACGCTCCAAAGCACGCGGCCCGCGCCCCAACGGACGGTATGGAAGCGGGTCGCGTTGAGGCCGACGATCCAGTCCGCCTCGCTGCGGCAGCGCGCCGCGGCGTGCAGGTTCTCGTAGTCGCTGCGCGGCCGCAGCTCGCCGAAGGCCTTCTTGATCGCCTCGTCGGTCATCGAGCTCAGCCACAGCCGCTGGAAGTCGCGCTCGGGGCAGCCAGCGATGTCCAGCACGTAGCGGAAGATCAGCTCGCCCTCGCGGCCGGCATCGGTCGCGCACACCAACTGGTCGGCCTCGCGACACAGTTGGCTGACCGCCTCGAGCTGCGCCCGCGCCTCCTTGTCGCCGACCGGCCGGAGCTCGAACTTCTCCGGTACGAACGGCAGCGTGTCGAGGCGCCAGCGCTTGAGGGCGGGGTCGTACTCGTCGGGCGTCTTCAGCTCGGCGAGGTGGCCGAAGGTCCAGGTGATCCGCAGCTCGTCGCCACGCTCGATCCAGCGATCCCTGCGGGTCTTCGCGCCGAGGACCTTGGCAAGGTCCCGGGCAACGGAGGGCTTCTCGGCGACGACGACCTTGACCATGGGGCGAGGGGCAGGGTAGCCGCAGTCGCGCCGCGAGGGAACCGCGCGGAATCTGTCGTAGTCGGTGCCAGGCACGGACTACGACAGACTTCGCGTATGGGAGCGTGGCGGTGGGCCGTCCTCAGACGACCTGGACGCGGACCGGCGGCGAGTAGGGCTTCCCCATGACCTCGAGACTGGCACTCAGGTCGCGGGTCACCGCGCCCATGTCGAGGACGATGAGCTGGTCGTCGAGCTGATGGATCATCGGCGTGAGCCGCTCGCGGAGGGCGGCGAGTTCGCGCGTGTTCAGCTCGCAGAGGAACACGCTGTACTGCACGTGGTCGCCGTGGTCGCGCAGGGTCTTGAACACCTTGGTGCGCCGGTCGTCGTCGGAGATGTCGTAGCTGAACAGGAAGCGCTTGCGGCCCACGGCTCACCTCGTGGTCATGCCCTGGTAGGACGGTACATCGCCGCGCAACCAGCGGGCGAAGAGTTGGACCTGCAGGCGGATCACCGAGCGCCACGAACAGCGGTAGTCGAACAAGGGGTGCGTCACGAGCTGGTCGAGCCGCGCCTCGTAGGCACGGACCAGCGCCTTGCGCGCCTCCGGCTTCATCGAGCAGCCGGACTTGCCGACCACGAAGTCTTTGCGCTCGAGCATCCGGGTGTTGATGGCACTCAGCACCGCGCTGTCGGCGATCAACGGCCGGAACTCCTCCATCAGGTCGAGGGCGAGCGCCGGCCGACCATGGCGCGGCGCATGGTAGAGACCCCAGTGAGGATCGAGACCCTGCGCCAGGATCGCGGTGGTGAGTTCCTTGCTGAGCATCGCATAGGCGAACGACAACAGCGCGTTCACCGGGTCGCGCGGAGGCCGACGGTTACGGCCCTCGAAGTCGAAGTCCTGGGTGTCACTGCCGGCGCGGATCATCGACGCGAAGCCGCTGAAGTAGCGCGCACCGGCGCTGCCCTCGATCCCCAGCAGGCGATCCACTGCCGGACACGCCTCCGCAGCCGCCGCATCGCGAGTCAATCCGTCCAACACCTGCTTGTCGACTCCGGTTCCATTGCGACGCAACATGGTCCGCTGGTTGCGGATCTTGGTGGCCACCACCTGCCGCGCGAATTCCAGCCGCCGGTCGGGATCGTCTGCCGCGCGGAACTGGGCGGCGCGGTCGTATGCGTTTCGCGGGCCGACGGCGCCGGTGACCCCATAGAACCAATGCCCCATCGAGACGTGCAGCAGCGGGATCCCCCGCTCGCAGAGCAGGTGCAGGGCCTGCGCGGTCACCGAGATGTTGCCGCACAACACCAACTGCGAAACATCGAGCAGACGCGCCTTTGCCAGGACTTCGCCGCGGGCACGCACCACCAACGTTTCCTTGGACTTGCCGACCTGCGCACCCTGCTCCTGCACATAGAACGGCGTGGCGTCGTCGCGCGCCGGAAACAGCCGCCGGGGTTCGCCGCCCGCGCCGGGATGCTCGTGCCGGAGCAGCGTGGTCTCGTCCGGCAGGCAGATCCCGGCCAGCGAACAGCCGAAGCACTTGGGACTGTCTTCCAGCGGCGCGGGCATGGTGGTCGCCCGCTGCGCACGCTGCGCGGCCGCCAGCAGCTCCAGGGTTCGCTGCTCCAGCTCCGGCGTGAACTGGATGTCCACACGGGTCCGCGACGCCCGGAAGTACAACACCCCGTGATCACACTGGTAACCCTGCTCGCGCAGCAGCAGACCCTGCGCCATGAGCTGCACCCGCTCTGGCTCCCAGCTCCGCTCAGCATTATTGGGCACCTTGCCGCGCTTGGTCTCCACCCCCCTGTGTCAGGCTAGTTGTCGCTCCAAGTGACCGGAGGACCGAGGGGCCCCTGACGATGCGAAGCATCGGTAGGGCTCGGTCCGATTGCCCGCCCATCGGGCGGGCAGCCCCCCATGGGGGGCT
>JAUILN010000011.1 GCA_030432695.1 bacterium
CGCGCGCTGGCGCGCGCGGGGAACCAGATCCACACCGCAGAGCGGGGATCAGGAATCAGAAGCAGGCGGGCTCAGGAGCCGCGGGCGATGATCGGAATCCCGCGGATTCTGGTGATCGTCGACAGGAAGCGGCTCGCGGTCGCCCGGTCGTCTCTGCAGGACCAACCGATCCCATTGCTGGGCGATGAACCGCCCGGGCTCCCCGCGCATCAACAACCGCCAACTCGTCTGGCCATTCGATCCCAGATGGTCGGAGCCGAGATCATCGACCAACCAGCAGCGAACGACGCCATCCTCACCACCGCTCACCAGCCGCCGTCCCTCGGAATCGAATTCGAGACGCTGCACCAGGTCCGCGTGCCCGCGGATGGCCACGATCTGGCGCCGGAGACCGTAGAGCCTCACGAAGCCGTCTCCCGCCCCGCTCGCGATCCGGGTCCCGTCGGGAGAGACCGCGACCGCAGCCACGAGACCCCAATGGAAACCGAGCGGGTGGGAGCTACGCGCGCTCGACAGCGGAGTTCGCGTCACCCAACCGGACTTGGAGCCGGACACCACGAACCGCCCCTTTCGGATCGGCGGCGACGGTCGTCACGTCCCGCGTGTGCACCAGCTGGCACCAGTGCTCCTCCGCACTCCAGCGAGCGAGCCATCCGCGCTCGTATCCGGCGACGATGTGGGTCGGCCCGACCGCCGCGAGTGCCGTCACGGCATGGGACTGCGCGCCGAATCGCCCCGGCACCCACGCCTCGCCGCTGCCCCCTTCGACGCGAAGCGAACCATTCCCGTGTCCCGTGACGAGCACTCCATCGTTGCGATACACCAGACGCCGGCAATCGCCGTGCTCGAGCTCCCGCCGTCCCAGCGAACCCGATTCGCAGTCCACCAGGACGACCTGCTCCCCATCCCGGAGAAGGACTGCGACCTGCCTGCCGTCCGGCCGCACGACGACGTCGCGGACCGGGCTCTCCAACGCCCCGACGTCGACCGGTAGCGGTATCCAGCGCGGTGCCTCACCGGGTCGCCACAGCCCCAGGTGGCCATCGCCACGAACGAGGGCCACGATCCGCCCTCCGTCCTCGGTCCGGCCCGCCGCTGCTTGCTTCACGCCCAGCTCCGGTTCCTGCCACTGCAGGGCCTCGTCGTCCTCCACGCCACCGAGCAGGCTCATCGCGTGGGCAACCCGCCCTCCGGCGAACCCGACCCACTTGCACGTCTGGTCGAGTTCCGGAGTCCGGTAGACGCCATCGTCGCGCTGCAGGCGCGCCGACCGCTGGGTCTGGGCCAGGGTCTCCGCGTTCCTGTCGAGTTCCAACGCCAACAGCGAGGACACCAGCGCCAAGAGCGGCTCCCGCTCCTGCAGCTCCTCCGCCGCAGCCACGAGTGCACGCCATTGAACATCGCCCGTCAGCTGGCGCTGCCGATCCAGCAGCAGCAGGGTACTCCCGAGCCCCAGGACCAGCAGCAGCAACGCGGTCGCTGCCATTGGATGCCGCGTAGTCCATCGCAACGCCCGACTCGACCAGGATGGTCGCCGCGCGACGATCGGCTCGCCCGCGAGGACCCGTCGCAGATCTTCGGCGAAAGCCTCGGCGCTCGCGTAACGGCGACCCGGATCGGTGTCCAAGGCAGTGTCGACCACCACCCCGAGGTCCTTGGGCAACGTCCGATCGACCGACAGCAGCGGGACAGCCGGCTCACGCAGCGCAGCCAGGAAGCCCTGCGCAGTCACCTCGGCACGAGGCGGGCGTAGGGTCAGGCATTCGAACAGCAGCACACCGAGACCGTGCACGTCGGTCCGGGCATCGCAGGGTCGCTGCGCCGCCTGTTCGGGCGCCATGTATGCGAACGTGCCCACGATGTCGCCGCTGAGGGTGATCCCGGTCTGGCTGTCGAGTTCGGTCGCGAGCCCGAAGTCGAGCAGGACCGGCTGCCCATCCGGCCGCACGATCACATTGGCCGGCTTCACATCTCGGTGCACCAGCCGCTGTCGGTGCGCGTGGTGCAGCGCACGAGCGAGAACCTGTACCATCTCGACCGCGGGCTGCCAGCGCTTGCCACGAGTCGCCGAACCGGAGCCCTCGGCCCATGGCAGGCCTGGGTGCCCGTCGCGAGCTTCCGCGAACAGTTCCTGCAGGGAGCGCCCCTCGACGAACTGCATGGCGAGGAACAACAGGCCGTCGTCGTTGCCGAGTTCGACCACCGAGCAGATGTTCGGATGATCCAGCGCCGAGGCGAGACGGGCTTCGCGAATGAAGCGCAACCGAGCACGCGGCTCGGCCATCCGGTCGGTGCGCACCAGCTTCAGCGCGACCCGACGGCCGAGTTCGACCTGCCTCGCCGAGAACACCATGCCCATCCCGCCGTGCCCGAGCGCCGACTCGATCTCGTAGCCGCCAACCCTGGAACCCGGCCCCAAACCGGCCGAACGAAGCTCCGCAGCATCGTCCGGCTCGATCAGTCCATACGACGCCAGCCTGGCATACATCTGCCGCAGTCGGCCGGCGAGTTCTGGTCGCGCGGCGCAGACCCGCTCGAGTTCGAGTTCCCGCTCGCCGGACGCCGCTTCGAAGATCCGTTCGAACAGCGCTTCTGCTTCGCTCTCCTGGCCCATGGGCGGGAGCATATGCAACCCGGGCGCACACGACGTGAACGGGCCTCGCTATCATGCGCAGGAGAGCAGCGAGAGATGAGCGACTCCGAACACAGCGCGAATCCACCCGAGCCTGACGATCAGCCCGACCTGCAGGACCTCCTCGTCGAACACCTGCCTGCTCTGCGCGGGTTCGTGCGGCTGCGCGTCGGCCCCGAGCTGCGGCGACTCGAGTCCGAGTCGGACTTCGTCCAAGACGTCTGCATTCGCTTGCTCCGACAGCGGAACAACTTCGAGTTCCGGGATGAGGCAGCATTCCGGAACTGGCTCTACGGCGGAGTCCTGAACGAGATCTCGCAACGCGGCCGCTATTGGCGAGCGGCGCGGCGCGACGCCCGCCGGACGGACTCACCCACCGAGTCGGACCCGGGCATGGAACGCCTGGTCGGAACCTACTCCACCGCGTTCGCGCCCGACCGCGCCGCCATGCGCCTGGAGGATGTCGCAAAGCTGGAAGCCGCTATCGATCAGCTCGACGGAGTCGCCCGCGAGATCCTCACCCTGCACAAGTTCGTGGGTCTACCGTACTCGGAGATCGCCGCACGGGTCGGCAAGTCGGAAGGAGCCTGCCGCCAGATCCAGAACCGGGCCTTGGCCCAACTGGCGAACCTCCTGGCGAAGGAGTAGGCGACCAGCGAGCGAACACGCGACCGCACTCACCGAGTCGCCGCATCCCCCCCCGACCGCTCCGCCACTTCAACCAGGAACTCACTCTCCAGGCCGATCGCGATGGTATGAATCCGGGCGCAGCGCTCCAGGTTCCACTTGGCGATCTGCCGTGCCAGCAACTCCGGCTCGGTGATCTCACCGACCGAAGGCTGGCCGTCGGAGAGCAGATAGACGGTGTCGACGTCGGCGACGGCCAAGGCATCCCGCATCGCGTCGTGGACGTTGGTGCCGCCACCGGCGGTCAGCCCCTTCACGAACCGCTCGAAGTCGGCGCGGGTGTCGTCGTCGACCGGCTCGAGACCGCCGGCCCACGAACGCGCACCGTCGCTGAACGCCACCAGGTCCACCGAGGTGGTGGGCGTCAGGCGGGCGATGACCTGCAGCAGTGCCTGCTTGGCCAGATCGAGCCGCGTGTCGCCCTTGGTGTTGGCCTGCTCGGCCATGCTACCGGACACGTCGACGACGAAGACGATCCGCTCGCTCTCGATCGGCATGCCGTAGTAGGTCAGCACGCCGTCGGCCGCCGCGGCGCGCTCCGAACCCGAGGCCTCCGCCACCCGCTCCGGCAGCTCGAACGACTCCCCAGAACTCTCCCACCAGCGTTCCCAGTAGTCGGCCTTGCCGTAGCTCTTGCCGGTGAGCCGTGTCAGCACCCGCTGCAGGTCGGCCTGCAGTCGCCGACGTTCGGCGCCCGCGAACGCCTCGATGAGCCGGGGCACCGAATCGCGGTGTGGCACGCGGCCGCAGGACTCCGCCGCACCACTGACTTCACGCCAGTCGCCAGAGCCGAGCAGCTCCCAGGCCTGCGCCAGCATGTCGCGGTCACCGAGTTCCGCGAGGACCTCGAGGAGCTGCAGGTTCAGCGGCACCTCCGCTTCGGTCAGCCAGCCGCGCAACACCGCCTGCCAGCGCGCGCGCTGCTCGGGACCCGCACCCGCGTCGGCACCCCGGAACTCCACCAGCAGCTCGCTACGCAGCTCCGGCGGACACTGCGGCAGCAGGTCTATCAGCCGGTCGAAGCGGTCGGGCACCGCGTCGGCCGACACGCGACGCAGGGCTTCAAGGCGGACCTCTACGTCGCGATGGTCCAGCGCCTTGGAGAGCGTTTCGTCGAGCGCCTGCCACACGCCTTCGTGCGGGCTGGCGATCCAGCCGGCCAGCACCTGCATCCAGAACGCGCGGGCCGTCGCGTCGTCGGTGGCGAACAGGAACCCGTCGAGTTCCTGGGCGACGGCGAGGCCGGTGGTGCCCGACAGCAGCGCCAGCTCCTGCGCGAGCATCCCGGGCCGGGCACCGATCAGTTCGAGGATCATCTCGGCCCGCTCGCCCCGCGCCCGCTTCGTCCAAGCCGAGCACAGCGCCGCAGCCAACCGCGCCTGCCGGGGCGCCGTGGCCCGCATCTCGTCATCGGCCAACGCGACCGTCAAGGCATCGAGTGCATCACCGGTCATCGACTTCTGATCGCTCGCACACAGCGCGAGCACGTGCCCGCGGGCGTCGGGATCGGCGTGGTCCAGGTGCTTGCCGAGCCAGCGCCGGAGCTTCGCGTCGACCGGGTAGTGGCGGAGCGGTTCGAGGAACACCCGCTGCTCCTCTTGCTTCGCGTCCTCCAGACCTTCGAACAGCGTCGCTGCGGCCCGCTCCGGGTCCACGGAGTAGCGCAGCACCCACAGCGCCACGTCGCGCACCTTTCCGGTCTCACCCAACGCCTCGCCGAGCACCCGGAAGCCGCTGGAGCCCTGGTTCATCAGGCCGTAGCCGATCGCGTAGCGCTCGCCATCGGTGGTCGCCGGCTCGGCCCACTGCGCCTTCAGGATCTTCAGTGCACCGGCATTCGCGGAGCGACCGAGCAGGCCGAGGAGCGCGTGCCGCAGCTCGGTCGCCTCGGGCGCCGTGCGCTCGGCCGCGTCGAGGCCATTCCACAACGACAGCACCACGCGCTGCACCTCCTTCTCGGGGAAGCCGCCGAGCTGCTGCACCGCCTCGACCCGCTGCGCGGCCGGCAGCGACTTTTCGGCCTTCAGCCGCTCGACGACCTCCTCGAGACTCTGCGGAGTCTGCGCCGGCAGAACGGCCACACCCATCACCGCCAGCAGGGCCCGGAGCAACGATCGAATCAGGTTCTCCTTCACGCACCCGATCATCCCGCGGACGCCCGCGGCCGACCAGCCGTACCCCCTCCGTTCACCGCGGACGCGCGTCCCAGACCCGCAGCTCGCCGTCCTGGCTCAGCGACGCGAGCTGCTGCCCGTCAGGACTCCAGGCGACCGCCACCACGTCCTCGTCGTGGGCCATCGCCAGCACCTCCTCGCGCGAGTCGGGGTCGAAGATCCGCACCTTGCGGTCACGACCGCCCGACGCGATGCGGGTGCCGTCCGGGCTCCAGTCGACGCACGAAGCGCGGCCTGCATGCCCGAGCAACGTGACCCACTCTTCCGGTTCGACCCCGACTCCGAACTCCAGGGTCTTGTGCTGGTGGGCGAACGCGCGCCGGTCGGTCGGCGCGTGCCACGCGATCGCCGTGGGCCGCGGCAACACGCGCAGCCTGCGGGCGTCGTCGAGGCCGAGACCGATCCGCCACTCCTCGTTGCTCCAGCCCACGAAGTGCAGCGCGTCCCCGCGCGGGTCCCAAGCCATCACGTTGATGTTGCCGATCTCCACCTGGTGGGGTTCGGCGCCCGCGACCGGATCCCAGAGTGCCAGCGTGCCCCTGCCGACGATCGCCAGCAGCGTTCCGCCCGGCTGCCAGCACATCGCGTGCGACCCAGGATCGCCGAGATCGCGACGCGTCACCTCGGCACCGGTCACGACATCCACGATCGCCACATCCCGGCCCTGCCGAACCGCCAGGAAGCGCCCATCGTCGCGAAGTCGCGGCACGTAGCCGTCGAACCGGGCCTCGATGTCACCATCGACCGCGTCGACGATCCGGCACACGCGGTCGCTGCCGACCACCAGCCGCTCGCCATCCGGCATCCAGGCCAGCGAGCCGCCTGGCAGATTCTCGCCCCGGGGCGGCAGCAGCATGCGCACCGCCGACGGACGGTCCGTGTCCCAGAGCCGCAGGTGCCCGCCGTAGCTCGCGAGATGGCGGCCGTCGGGCGACCACGCCAAGGCATGCATCGGCTCCGTGTCGACGCCCACCGGCGTGACGGTTCCGGACTCGGGATCGAGGACCCGCAACGCGCCCGACATCGTGCCGAACGCCACCTTGCGACCGTCGGCGCGCCACTCCAACGTCTCGATCGCCTGCGCGTCGGCGCGGAACTCTCGGACCATCTCCCGCCGATCCATGTCGAACAGACTGATCCGGCCGTCCCGCGCGCCGAACGCGAACACCGCAGCCCCCGGGTGCCACCGCAGCGACATCCCCCCCCCGTAGCCCTCGAAGAAGTGGACCCGCTCGAACGCGCCGGTCTCGTGGACGGCGATTCCCCGTTCCGTCTCGGTGGTCACCGCGAACGCCAGGAAGCGCCCATCGGCAGAGAACTCGACGACCCGCCGCGGGTCGCTGTTCCGCGCTGCGAGCAGAATGCGCTCTTCGAGCGCGAGCCGCCCATCCCGCTCGACCAGGTCGATCACCAACACGTCGAAGTCGTAGTCGCTACCGGGGCGCCGGCTATGAACCGCGATGCGGCTCCCACGCGGATCCCAGGCGCCATGGCCCACGATGTCCCGCGTCTCGAGTGCGGCGAGCACCTCGCCGGACTCCGCATCGGCGATGTGCACCACGCGTTGACTCCGCATCTCCGTGGCGAGTACGAGTCGCCCGTCCGCCGACCAGTGGGCGTGGATCCCGACCTCGGCCCTGCGCAACGGCACCGTTCCAGCGAACGGGTCGATCGCCACCCGCGTGAAGCCCTTCACGAACTCGCCCTGTTCGTCGAGCGACCGACCGACGCACTCCAGCCACCGGTGCCACGACAGCGGTTTCGGCTGGTGAAGCCCCGGAATCGCCAGCGGCGGCGCCTGCCAGCAGGCCGACGAGAGCAGGTGCCACTCGAATCCTCGCAGGTCGTCCTCGCCCGCGCGCGGAACCCACCGATCGAGGATGGGCAACACGCGCTCCCGACCGGTTCCCGCATCCAGCACGTCGGCAGCCAACCGCATCTCGGCCCGATACAGGCTGGCCCGGTAGTCACGTGCGAGCGCCTGTTCCCGACCGGCGATCTGCTCGGCCTCCGCCGCGTAGGAGACCGTTCCGACCAGGCCGAGCGACAACGCCACGAGCGTCGCCAGGACGCCGCCGACCAGGGGACGGTTGCGTTGCGCGAAGCGCTTGAGCTGATAGAGCGACGACGCAGGTCGCGCGCGCACCGGTTCGGCGGCGAGGATGCGCCGCAGGTCGTCGGCGAGGTCTGCGGCGGTGTGATAGCGCGCGTCGCGGTCCTTGGCGAGCGCCTTGGCCACCACGGTCTCGACGTCACCCCGATAGCGGCGGTCGATCTTGCCAAGTGCCGGCGCATCGACGTCGCGAACGATCCGACCGATCTCTGTCAGCGAACGGCCGACGAACTCGAACGGCAGGCGGCCGGCCAACAACTGGAACAGCATCACGCCGAGGCCGTACACGTCGACGCGTGCATCGAGCCGCTGCCCTGCTCCGGTCACCTGCTCGGGACTCATGTAGGGCAGGGTGCCGAGCATCTGCCCGGTGCTGGTGCGCACCGTGGCCACGTCGAGTTCCGCAGCGGTGACCCGCGCGATCCCGAAGTCGAGGACCTTCGGCCGCGCTCGCGATCCATCGCTCCCCGCCCGCGCCACCAACACGTTCGCCGGCTTCAGGTCGCGGTGGATCACCCCTCTGTCGTGGGCATGCTGCACCGCATCGCAGACCTCGGCGAGCAGCGCCAGGCGCTCTCCCAGCTCGAGTCCCTCGGCTTCGGCGAACTCGGTGAGCGGCGCGCCATCGACGAGTTCCATCGCCACGAACGGCAGATCGCCGTAGCCGAAGTCGCAATTCCCCGCCTCGTAGATCCGCGCGATACCCTGATGCTCGAGCAATCCGAGCACCTCGGCCTCGCGGACGAAGCGCCGCAAGGTATCGCCGCGCGCCGCGCCGCCGGGGTTGAGGACCTTCACCGCGACCTCGCGCCGCGGCCGCTCCTGGCGCGCCCGGTAGACCACGCCAGTCCCGCCGGTACCGAGCAGCTCCAGGATCTCGTAGTGGCCGATGCGCTTCGGCATCGCCAGGTCCCGGACGTCGTCGGCCAACGCCGGCGGCGCGGCGTCGTGGTGCATCAGCAGCTCCGCGACCTCGACCCGCAGCTCCGGCCGGTCGGCACAAGCGCGATCGAGGTAGAGCTCCCGTTCCGCGCCGTCCAGTTCGAGAGCGCCGAGGAAGACCTCGCGCAACTCGTCGATCGGACGGTTCTGGGAATGGTCCATGAGCGTTCAACGAAAGCACGGCAATGCGCCAGGGCGGACACGGGGGCTCCCGAAGATGTCCGCGCGCGTCCTGTCTTCCGCGAGGGATTGCCCGGACAGCCGACTGCCGTAGCTTAGACATCGTCGATGAGCGAGCACGACCGAGCAACCACCCTGCTGCAGTCCTACTGCGCAGGAACCGAACAGGCCGCCGAGGATTTGTTGCCTCTGGTCTACTCGGAGCTTCGTCGGCTCGCCGCCGCCTCGCTGCGCTCCGAGCGTGCCGACCACACCATGCAGGCGACCGAACTGGTCCACGAGGCCTGGCTCCGGTTGATCGACGAGGCACGGGCAACCGCCGCGGATCCCGATGCCCGGCAACGCTTCGTCGCCCTGTCCTCGCGGGTCATGCGCCAGGTCCTGATCGACCACGCCCGCAAGCGCAGCGCGGTGAAGCGCGGCAGCGGCCGCCAGGAGGTCACCCTCCACGAGTGGATCCCAGGCACCGGGCCGCGCGGCACCGCGGTCCTCGATCTGGAGTCGGCGCTTCAAGATCTCGAGCACCGAGACGCGCACCTCGCTCGCGTCGCGGAGATGCGGCTCCTAGGCGGACTCTCGCTGGAGGAGATCGCGGCCTTGATGGGCGTCTCGCACTCGAAGATCAAGGGTGACTGGAGCCTCGCGCGCGCCATGCTCGCACGTTCGCTGAACTCGCTGCGCGACCAGGACGACTGACGAACCGGTCCTGAGCAGAACGAGCTGCCGAGCCGGGAGGGGAATCTCGCGAATTCGATGTCCGTGCCGCGCGCGGTCTGCGCAGTCGACGGCCTCGGGGCAGCCCATTGCTCCTCGACGCACATCCCGACTGGAGAGTTACCGCATGTCCATCCACGTCCGCGCAGCGGCATTCGCTGTCGCCACGTCCCTTCCGGCACTCCTCGCCGCGCAGGCCCTCGAGGTTCGCAACAACGGCGACCACGTCGTCGTCCCGCACAGCAGCGCGCTGGTTCCGACGAACCTTACCATCGAGGCCTGGATCGAGATCGATCCCAGCGCGACCGACCTCTACGGGACCATCGCCCGCAAGAACGTCAACACGGCCGAGGCGTACCTGCTCCGCGTGAGCAAGTTCCAACGCTCGACCTACGGCGTCGAGTTCAATCTCACGACCACGACCGGTGGCACGCGGCTGGTCCGGTCGGGCACCACGATCCCGCTCGGCACGCCGACGCACCTCGCCGCGACCTATGACGGCAACCAGGTGAGGGTGTATCAGGATGGTGTGCTGGTCGCGAACTCGTTCATCTCCGGCGCCTTCCAGGACAGTGGCAACGAACTCTGGATCGGCGAGGGGGATACCAACAACCCCATCGGGGAGACCTTCCAGGGCAGGATCGACGCGCTCCGCATCTGGGACACCGCCCGCACGCCTGCAGAACTCGACGAGACGAACGACGTCGAACTGACCTCGGCACCCGGCCTCGTCGCCGCGTGGAACTTCGACTGCGACCTCACCGACTCCACCGGCAATGGACACGACGCCGCCGGCTTCAACGGCGGTGATCCGACCTACGCCGACGAGTTCGTCAGCTTCGCCGGTGCGCTCGATCTCGACAGCGCGGGCGATCTGCTCACGGTGGCCCACGATCCCGCCCTCGCGCCGGCCACCGTGTTCGTCGAGGCCTGGTGCGTGCTCGACTCGTCGGTGACCTCGACCTACCCGACGATCGTGCGCAAGAACGTCTCCAGCGCGGAGGCCTACACCCTGCGCCTGAGCAGCTTCCAGACCGGCGGCCGCTACATCCCCGAGTTCAACTTCACGACCGGCTCCGGCACGAGCATCCTGCGCGCCTCGAGCACCACCATCCCGCTGGACACCCCGGTCCACGTCGCCGGCTCGTACGACGGCACCCGCGCCCGGATCTACGTGAATGGCGAGATCGTCGCCCAGCGCAACGTGCCCGGCTCGTTGAGCGACACCGGCGGCCCCTTGCAGATCGGCCTCGGTGACTCGGCCAACACCCTCGGCGAGCAGTTCGTCGGTCAGATCGACGCCGTCCGCATCTGGGACCAGGTGCCGACCTCCTGCGAGATCGGCGGCGGCGTGGACCGCGAACTCACGGACCGGACCGGCCTCATCGCCGCCTGGAACTTCGACGGCGGCCTCGGCGACGTCACCGGCAACGGCCACGACGCGGTCGGCACCGGCCACGACTATGCGCCTGAGTTCGCGACCTATGCGCAGGCCCTGAAGACCCCGACCGGCGGCGCCAATGGCTGGGTCGAGGTCGCCCACTCGCCGGAGCTGGTGCCCGCCCAGTTCACCATCGAAGGCGTCTACCAGGTCGACCCGTCGCGCAGCAACTTCTACGCGACGATCGCCCGCAAGAACTGGCAGACCTCGGAAGCCTACGTCCTGCGGGCCTGGCCGATCTCTGGCTCGACCTCGCAGGTGCGCGTGGAGATGAACGTCACCACCACCGGCGGCCCAGTCCTGGTGCAGGCCACGGTTGCCGGCGACCCCTACGCCCCGCATCACCTCGCGGGCACATTCGACGGTTCCAGGGTCCGGCTGTTCCTCGACGGCGTCGAGGTCAACTCGCGCTCGACCCCGACCAGCCAGCTCATCGACACCGCCGGCGTGTTCCGCATCGGCCAGGGTGATTCGAACAACACGATCGGCGAGCAGATGGAAGGCAGGATCGACAGCGTCCGCCTGTGGAACCACGCCCGCACCGCCGCCGACATCGCGAGCACCATGGACCGTGAGATCGACTCCATGCCCGGCCTGATCGCGGCGTGGAACTTCAACGGCGACCTGACCGACGCCACCGGCCACGGCTTCGACGGCACGGCAGTGGGCAACACCGAGCTGGTCGACGAGTTCGCCAACCTGGTCGGCTCGGACTGCTCGCCGATCGCCTACGGCGCGCCGACCTCCAACTGCGCGGTGAAGCCGCGGGTCTTCGCCAGCGACCTCGTCGAGACCGACGGCCGGGCCTCCTACGGCTGTCTCGACGCGCCGGCCAACGGCATCGGCCTGTATCTGTTCACCTCCGGCACCCTGCCGGCGCCGAACTTCGTCGATGGCCTGGATGTCTGGGTCGACACCTCGGCGCTCATCAACATCGGCGTCCCGGCCGCCTCGGACGCCAACGGCCGCAGCACCTCGTCCTTCCCGATCAGCAACAGCTACTCCGAGGCCTTCCCCGGGGCGGTCCAGTACTTCTGGCTCGACGGCGCCTGCGGCCTGACCGCGCTGAGCCTGACGACCTCGGACGCCCTGCAGCTCGGGCCGTTCTGACGGTGCGCGGCGCTGGCGCGGGTCCCGCCATGGGACCCCCGCTCCAGGCCGCCGCGCGCGGTGGTCGAAGGCACCGGACGGACCGCCCGTTCCCGGATGATGCCGACGACCGCCACACCGCTGTTCATCGCCCTGCTCGCCGTGCCTGCCATCGCGGTGGCAGGGCTGCGTGCCCAGGACCCTCTGACCCAGAAGGCCCTGCAGCGCATCGCCGAGGTCGAAGGCCAGGAACCCGCCCTCGAGGCCGGTGACGGCCAGCGCGCCAACCTGCTGCTCAACCAGTTGGCCTGGGCCGGCAAGCGCCTCAACGCCGTCTCCGACCAGACCGAGGCGCACTGGCGTGACGCGAAGCGCCGCTACGACGCGCTCTGGCAGAAGATCGAGGCCAAGGGCAAGGCGGGAACACCGGCACCGGCCGGCGGCGGCAGCGGCTACGACCACGCGAAGCTGGTGCAGCTCGACAAGGAGGTGCGCGATGGCTACGCGAACTTCGCGATGCTGCAGCCGAAGCACCTGGCAGACGACTTCCGCCAGAAGTCGCTCAACAAGGAGCTCGCCGGCCTGGAGCAGCGCCTCGCCGCCTTCCCCGCCGACGACGCCAACGTGAAGGTCGTCGCCGGCAACCTGAAGATCTTCCGCGACCGCGTCGAGGCGGCCCTGGCGCGACTGAAGGGCGACCAGGCGGCGGCGGGCAGCGTGGTCGAGCAGCTCGCCCGGCTCGGCGCCAAGTACGAGTCCGACAACCGCCCGGACGTACTGGTCCCGCCGTTCGACGCCGGCCAGGTGACCGCGTGGTGCCTCGAGATGCGCGGCTGGCGCGAGGTCGAGCTGCCGCAGGACATCGCCTGGCTGCAGGAGACCGCCCGCCCCAACGCCGCGGTCGAACAGAACCGGGTCACCAGCCTGCTGCACTGGCTCGGCGGCACCTGGCCCGACCGTCTCGACGAGATCGAGAAGGCGGTCCGCGAGCGGATCTGCAGCGACGTCGACACCGGCCTCGGCTACGCCCGGTTCGTGCTCGAGACCCGCGCCGACGACCGCGACCAGGTCGTAAACCGGATCCTCGGCCGCGGCCGCTTCGACGAGCAGATGGCGCGGCTCCGCGACGGCCTGCACGCGGTGTCGATCGCGCGGGTCTACGACCGGGAGATGGCATCGCCCGCGGTGATGGGCCCGACCCGCCGCCAGCCGCTCGCCGAGGGCGAGCCGGCCCCCGAGGCTCCCGATCGCGACGCCCAGCAGGCGACGCTGGAACGCGCGATCGAGCACCTGAAGCGCTGCGCGGTGGTCGCGCTCGACAACGTGCGCCTGCCCGAGGCAGCGTCGACGGACCCGAAGCTGCTGAAGATCGCCGCCGACACGTTGGCCCGCGACGACTACGAGATCGCCGGCTGGGAGAAGCTGGTCATCAACGCGCCGCTGACCCGCAAGGTGCGGCGCGAGGCGTGGCTGAAGCCCGGCAGCGCCAGCCGCACGATCCGCCTCGACTACTACGAGTACGTCTGGGACCAGTACCAGGTCACCACCGTGGAGCGCGTCGGCGACCAGCTCTGGCTGTTCGCAAACACGTTGAAGCTGTACGAGTCGGGTGACCCGACGACGCCGGTCGGCCGCTGGATCCTCAGCCGCCGCATCGAGCTCACGCCGATCCTCGAAAAGAACCTGGGCGACTGAGCCCTCCACACCTCCACGCTCCGATGCGCGCACTTCCCGCAGCGGCCTGCCTGCTCGGCATCCTCGCATCCCTCGCGCCGTGGGCCGCGCACACCCTCGACCTGTGGCCGCACCGCCAGCACAGCGACCTGTGGATCGCGCTCGGCGTGTTCGTGGTCGCGGCAGCGGCGCCGAGCGTTCTCGCCTCGCGCGCGACCCGCATCGCGCACGGACTCCTCGGCCTCGCCGCGGTCGGCATCGCGGCAGTGAACCTGCCCGACGTCGTGGAGCGCACCGCCCACGCCGGCGAGCCGGGTGTCGCCGGCTTCCTCGGCGAGGCGGCAGTCGGCTGGTCGATCGCCTATGGGGTAGTGGCGTTGGCCGGGCTGCTGTTGGTCGCGAGCGCGGTCCTCACCAGTCGCGTCACCCAGGCCTGACGCAGTGCACCCGCAACTGATCGAACGCGATGTGACCATCCTCGGGGTCGATCGGGAAGCGCTTGCAGCTGCTCCAGACGAAGCCCGCAGCCTCCAGCTGGGCGCGTAGCTGGCCCTCGTCGTAGAAGCGCATCTCGAAGGAGTCCTCCTCGGGCGGGTCCTTCGGAGTGTGCTCGTTCGCGCCCGGCTGCTGGAACACGAACGAGCCGCCGGGCCGCAGCACGCGGAACACCTCGGGCACGTAGCTCGCGAAGGCCGCCCGCGGCATGTGCTGGAAGACGATGTGCGAGAACACCAGGTCGCGGCTGGCGCTCGGGATCACCGACAGCGAGGTGCCGTCGCCCTCCACGAACGAGACGTTCGGCAGGTGCGCGAGCCGGGCGGTCGCCTGCCTGACCATCTCGCCGGAGACGTCGAGGCCGACCAGGTCCTTCACCTGCGGCGCGACCCAGGCATCCATCCGCCCGATGCCGCAGCCGATGTCGAGAACCTGGATGTCCGGGGTGAGCAGGTGTTCGAGCTCGAGGAACAGCGCGGCGACGTCGCGGCGGCCCGAGTCGGAGAACAGCTCTTCCGAGTCGAACTGCGTCGTCGCGATGTAGTAGCGGGCGTTCTCACGCGCGCGCGCGTTCCAGTCGTCCTTCATCGAGGCCATGGCAATGCTCCGGGCAAGTGGGCCGACACTGTCCCGATTCGCACCCGCGAAGCAAGGCCTGCACCCGGTACCTCGCCCGGATCCGGGGATCGGCTCAATGCCGCATCCAGCCGCAGGCATTCGGATGCCCGCAGCCCGCGCAGCCACCCACCGCCGGCGGCACGCGCGACGGCGAGTAGCCCGGGGCCATCCAGAAGAACTGCGGCGCCGCGCCGAGTTCGCCGCCTGACAGCCGCTCGGCCATGGTCGGCGCGTGGAAGACCCGGCCGTTCGCGACGGTCCAGTGCACGGCCTCGGTGTCGCGGATGTTCACGGTGGGGTCCTTGCCCTTCTCGATCACCACCAGGTCCGCCAGCTTGCCGACCTCGATCGATCCGAGATCGGCGTCGAGACCGAGGTGGCGCGCACCGTTGTGGGTGCCGCAGTAGAGCGCCTCGAGGTTCGACATCCCGCCATGGGTCATCATCCAGATCTCCCAATGGGTGTTGATGCCCTGCATCTGGCCGTGGCCGCCGGGCTGCACCGGGATCCCGAGCTCGATCGCCTGCTTGCAGATGCGCGCGCAGAGGAAATGGTTGTAGTCCTCGTCGGGCGCCATCATCCGGCGGCGCGCCCGCGGAATGACCACCTCCGGCGGCACGAAGCCGCGCAGCCGGCGGTGCTTCCACAGCTCGTCGTGCTGGTACCACCAGTACTCGCCGCTGAGCCCGCCGTAGGCCACGCTCAGGGTCGGCGTGTAGCCCACGCCGCGTGACGCCAGCCCGCGACCCGGCTCGGGCCGCCACATCTGCAGCACGTCGTCGTAGACGATCTCGACCGGGAAGGTGTGCTCGATGCCGGTATGGCCGTCGACCACCATCGTGAGGTTGTGCATGAAGGTCGAACCGCCCTCCGGCACCACCATCATCCCGAGCTCGCGCGCCGCCTCGACCACCATCTGCCGCTGGTCGCGCCGCGGCTGGTTGTAGCTCTTCACGCTCCACGCCCCCACCGCCTGCATCCGCCGCAGGTGGAACAGCGCGTCGTCGTAGCTGTCGATCGGCGCCTTGTAGCTGCCCGCCGCGCCATACAGGATCGTGCCGGTCGAGAAGGTCCGCGGGCCGACGTTCACGCCGGCCTTGGTCATCTCGCTGGAGCTGAAGATCGCCGCGGTGTCGTTCGACGGGTCGTGGATGGTGGTGACCCCGAACGCCAGCCGCACGTGGTTCACCCAGTTGCGCTCCGGGGTGAGGCCGTGGGTGGCCATGCCGCCGTGGGCGTGGGCCTCGAGGTAGCCGGGCAGCACGACCTGGCCGGTGACGTCGAGGACGTCGGCGCCGTCGGGCACCGCGATCTCGCCGGCCTTGCCCACCGCGGTGATGCGGTTGCCGTCGATCACCACCACCGCGTCGTCGATGCGCCCGTAGGACTCGTCGGCCATCGTGTAGACGGTTCCGCCCACCAGGGCCTTCACCCCGGAAGGCTTCGCGTGGGGCACCGAGAAGCCGATCGCCATGCCGTCCTCGGTCGGACCCGGGAGCCCGGCATCGTTGTCGGATGAGACATCGCCGGCCAGGAACGCGAAGCTGTCGGCCAGCTCGCGGGTGTAGAGGGTCGGGCCGAGCGCCCAATGCAGGCGCGCGCTGTCACCCGAGAAGTGCGCATGCCAGCCGGCGTCCTTGGCCACCTCGGCGACCGGGATCGTGCTGGCGCCGGGCCCCACCTGCACGGTGCGGCCGGTGCGGACCATCGGCGCGAGATGGACCTCGTGCAGTTCCTGGAAGGCGATCCACCGACCGTCTGGCGACACCGCATAGTCGGTGCCCCAGACGCTCTCGTAGAGCACCTGCTCGCGCTCGGCGTCGTCGCGGCGCAGGTCGATCGCCACCAGACGCAGGTTGTCGGCGTTCTTGTCGCCGGCCGAGCGGGTCACGTAGAGCACTTCGGCGTCGGCGCCGAACTGCGGGTCGGAGCCGCTCTGGGTCAGCAGCTCCGGCTCGGCATCCGCCTCGGAGTCGAGGGCGATGCGATAGACGCCCTGCTCACGGCTCCACAGGGGCGAGCGCAGCGCGCCTCCGCCGACCTTGCGGTAGACGACCGACGCGTCGTCCGGCGCGAACCCCGGCTCGACGTAGTGGCCGGGCTCCGCGGTCACGGCGCGCGACTCGCGCGACGCGACGTCGACCACCCGCACGCTGCCGAAGCGGTCGTCGTCCCAGGTGGTGTAGACCACCCGACTCCCGTCGCGCGACCAGCTCGGCATGAACTCGAAGTGGTCGAGCGGCTGGTCCTCGGGCTGCGTGGTCAAAGGCCGCGGCGGGCCGACCGCGTCGCCGAGGGTGCGCACCCAGATCCGCCCCAGCGCCTGGAACGCCACCTGCGAGCCGTCGGGCGAGACGACCACGTCCTGCAACATCTTCAGCGGCACCTGATCCGGCGCGGCCTCGATCGCGAAGCGGATCGGCTCGGCCAGCTTCCGGCTGTCGCGGACCCGGAACGGGATCGTCGACACGTCGCCGCGAGCCCGTTCGGCATCGAGATCCAGGCGGCGGATCCGGCCGCGCGCCCAGAACACCAGGCTCCGGCTGTCGGGCGTCCAGGCGATCGTCGGATACACGCCGTGGATCGCCCATGCCTCCTGCATGTCGCGCTCGAGGTCGTCGTACACCATGTCGACGCGGCCGGAACGCAGGTCGAAGAGGTGCAATGCCGAGCGGCCGTCGAAGCGCCGCACGAAGGCCAGCTTCTCGCCGTCGGGACTCGGCGTGGGCCGGCACGCGCCACCCGGGCCGCCGATGGTCTGTTCGATCTCGCCGGTCTCGCGGTCGAGCCGCTCGATCACGTAGATCTGGCCATTGCTGTCCTTGTTGTAGTCGAACTCCTGCCCGGGCGTCGCATCGCGCGAGTAGTAGACGTAACGACCACAGGGGCTGAACGCCGGCTCGTTGACGTCCTTCTGGTCGGTCGGCCGCGCGGTGAGCTGCATACCCGCGGTCGCGCCGCCGCGCACGCCACTGCTGTGGTAGAGCCACATCTCGCCTGCGCCCAGCGAACGGCGGCTGGAGAAGTGCTTGCGACCGACCAGGTACTGGCCGTCCGGCGACCAGGCCGCGCCATTGAGCAGGCGGAAGGTCTCGGTGGTGATCTGCGTGAGCCGGCCGGCCTGCGGAGTTCCCGCGTCGAGGCCCTCGAGTTCCATCACCCAGAGGTTGTCGCCGGCCTTGCCGAGCTTGCCGTCCTTACCCACCGCATTGCGGTCGCTGGTGAAGGCGAGGCGCTTGCCGTCGGGAGCGAAGCGCGGCTGCATGTCCCAGGCGACGCCGCCGGTGAGCTTGACCACCTGCGAGCCGTCGGCCGAGCCGGCGCTCGGCATCAGGTAGAGATCGCCGAGCAGGTCGAAGGCCAGCCACCTGCCGTCGGGCGACAGGTCGACCGACATCCACGAGCCCTCGGCGACGTCGATCGGTCGGTCGAAGCTCGGTCCGCGCGGCTGGTCGACGTTCCAGGTGCCGTCCTGCGGCGCTGGCTCCTGGGCCGGACATGGCGAAGTTGCGACGGCCAGGACCCAGAGGAACGGAATGGCTGCGGCTTGGGGGAGACTGCGCATGCCTGGAGACTACGCGACCCGCCCGCCGGATCCCCGCTCGTGACCACCCCACTCGCTCGCCACCTGCCGCCCTGGCCCGCCGACACCGCGCTGCGCGCCGGCACGCTCGACCTCTACGGCTCGGCATGGGCTGCACTGCCGCCCGCGATCCGGCGTGCCGCCGCCTGGGGCGTCGACTGGTTCGCGACGTCCCATCCGGTGCTGCTCCGCGAAGGGAATCGCGTGGTCGCGCACGTCGGCGTGACGCTGCTGCGGCTCCATCTCGAAGGCGCGTGCACCGACCTGCCGGCCCTGCACGCGGTCTGCGTTGCGCCTGATGCGCGAGGGCGAGGCGTGGGCCGCTCGGCGCTCGAGACGGCACTCGCCGCGGTGGATGCCGCGGGCTATCCGGCAACGCTCTTGTGGTCGGAGAAGACCGCGCTGTACGAGCGCTTCGGCTTCGCGACGCGCCGGGAGTCGGCCTGGGTCGTGCCGGCCCCGGCGCCTGCACCTGCCGCGGTGGAACGATTGGACCCTGACCATGCGCCGGATCTCGAGCGCCTTCGCGCAGCCCTCCGCTCCCGCCGCCCCTTGTCGCAAGTGCTGGCGACTGCTGACGCCGGCGCGCTGTTCCTCCTGAACTTGGCGATCCACTGCACGGCGCGGCGCGTGGCCCCACCCGATCTGCTGCTCTGGCTCCCCGAGCACGACTGCGTGCTGGTGGCCGAGGCGCACGCGACGACCCTGCGGATCCTCGACCTGCTGGCAACAGAGCCACCTCCATTGGAGGCCCTGGTCGGCGCCGCGACCCGCGCGCTGGCACCTCCCGGCGGTCGCTTCGACCGGGTGCACCTCGGCGTCCTGGTCGACGACTGGCTCGACGGCGCGCGCGTCGAGGCCTGTTCGTCCGACGACCTGCTGATGGTCCGCGGCACGGCACCCGGCGCACTCGCCGCTTCGGGGCCACCGCTCGCCCTCTCCCCCTTTGCCAAGACCTGAATGTGCGAAGACCTGAATGGCGCCAAGACCTTGGCCAACCACCCCGTCCGATCGCCGCGCGACCGCGCAACGAGGAACGCCGGGATGGAATGGACCGTCCGCGGACCACTCATCCCTACATGGCCACAGGTCACTCGATCGAGCATCGCCGTCCATCGGCTCCCCGCGCCCCCTCGCACCCGCATGGGCTGGCGCAGCCGACACGGTGCGGTCGGCGCGTCAGCCCCCTTCAGCCGTTGTCCACGACCAGCCCGTAGAACTTCCCATCGACGATCTCCATGTCGACGAGGAACTTGCCATCGGCCTCCAACTCCTGGGTGCGTGCCAGGAATTCGCTGAAGCTGGTCCGCGAGTAGAGGCCGGAGGCACCGAGGTCATCGCTCTCGCGAGCGTAGAGGTACCATCGACCGCCGATGTACTCGATGTCGAGAACGCGCTTGCCGAGAGCATTCAGGCCCGCAGTCCGGTTGCTGAGATCGGAGAACGAGGTCCGACCATCGAGCACGCCGTTGCCGCGGAAGACCCCGGTCTCCTTGCTGATCAGCGCGCGCCACTTGCCGTCCATATATCCGAAGTCGGTGACCGTGTAGCCCGAGGCCTCGGCCTCGCCGATGCGGTCCTTGAAGTCGGTCTTGTTGCTCCGGCCGAAATAGCCGTCGCCGTCGATCTCCTCGGTCTGGATGTGGACCTGGCAGAACCACGGACCATCGGAGCTGAAGCCGGTGAGCTCGCTGTCGATCAGGTGCCAGTCGTCACCGCGGACCGATCCGTACCACGAGAGCTGGTAGGCCCTGACCTCGCTGTCGGTGATGTCGGAGCACTGCGCGAAGATCCCCCAGACGGTGGAGCCGTCGATCTCCACGTCGATGCAGTGGTAGCCGTCGTCCTTGCGCTCCTCGACCCGCTCCAAGAACGCGGTCATGTTCGAGCGCGAAGTGATCGAGATGTTGGTGATGGCACCGCGCCAGCCCTCCTGGGCGGCAACGGAGGTGCCGCCCGGCAGCAGGGCGGACAGCGAGGTCGCGAGGACGGAGGCGAAGACGAGCCGACGGTTCATGGCTACTCCTGGGAAGTCCGATTCGTGGAACGAACCGAAGAGCACCGGTCGGCCGGAGCTGTCACAGCGGATCTGGGTGGCGCCGTGGGAGGGCGCCACGCTGCGGCTTCATCGACCGGAGTTCGTCGTCCCGCTCCCGGGCGGATCTTCGACCACGCGCATACCCCCGAGGATCTCGAGCACCACGTCTCGCACGTCGTCGGCCAGATCCACCCGCGCGCCGAGCCGTTCGAGCGCCGCCGCCTTGTCCCAACCACCGTCCAGGTCGTCCCGGATGAAGCGGGCTGCCCGGTAGACGGTGGCACGTTCCTCGAACGCGTCACCAGCTCCGGCCATCGGATACAGCAACCATGACCAGCCGCCGACGAGCACGCCCCCGCCACCGGGTAGCAGCGCTCCGGAGTCGAAGCGGTTCCCCTCGGCCTTCTGCAGCCAGACCACGTCACCGGTGTCCGCGTTCAGCAGGCTGAAATGCCTCGGGGAGACGGCCAGCAGGCGGTCGCCGGCCGTATCGAATCCAATCACCAGGACGTCCGTGACCAGGCTCTCGGAAACCGTGGAAAGGACCGAGCCGTCGAGAGGATCGCAGCGGAACAGCTCACGCTGGCTGGCGCCGTAGAGGATCCCCGTCCGCGGATGAAAAGCGCAGGCCTGCTTGTTCGCGCCTTGGACCTCCACGCCTGGAGCCGGGTCGTCGGAGTCCAGATCGAAGATCCGACTGCTCGTCAGGTATTCCGCGGCGAGCAGGTTCCGGGTCGGGTGGAACGCGACTTCCCACACCGTTCCCCTGCAGCCCTCCAACACGTGCAGGACCGCGAGCGTCGCGTGGTCGAACACCACGATCGGAGTCGCGACCTCGGGGTCCCTCAGCACCGAGGTCGTCCCGAAGCCGACCGCGAACGACCTCCCGTCGGAGGCATACGCCACCGACAACGGACCGCTCTCGGCGCGACCCGGTGCCTGCCGACCGAGGGTGGCGGGCGGCATGTGGACGGTGCGCTCGATGTCGAAGGTCTCGGCGTCGAGCAGATACCCGTAGCCTGCCCTGCCGACGACCAGGAGTTCGTTGTCGGACGGGTGAAGGGCCAGGGCTTGCGGTGCGAGCGCCGTATCGCGCCAGGCCGCGAGTTGGCGGCCGGTCCGCAGCTCCCACATCCGAAAGGAATCGTCCTGAGCGACGGTGTATGCGGTCTTCCCGTCCTTGGTCACGGCGATCGCGTCGTCGGAGCTGGACTCGCCGCGCTCATGCCCCACCAACTCCATGGGGATGGGTAGGTCGGCAAGTCGCAGCACGCCCGCCAGGCCGGTCGAACTCGCCCCCTGCCCCAGTCGGTCGGCCGCCAGCAGCAGGTCCGACCCGCCGTACGACGTGTAGATCTTCCCGCCGGAGCGCAGCGCCAGGGTACCGAAGCCCTCCAGCGATTGGACGCGGAGCAACCCGTCCCGCCCCGAGGTCACAACCCAGCGGCCCGCGGGGTCGACCACCAACGAGTTCACCGACCAGTCCGTCGACCAGATGGTCTGATGCGGTTCCAGCACGCGCATCAGCCGGCCGTCCTCGAGACTCCACACGCCGACGTCGCCGCCACTCAGCCCGGCGATCGCAGCCTTGGAGTCCGACGTGAACGCGACGCACTCGACCGCCTTGCCGAAGTGGAAGTTCTGCGGCAGGACGATCTCACGCGCGTCGATCTCTCGGCAGGATGCCGGGTCCCCGAGGTCCCGAATCTGCACAACGGTGTCGTCGCGCCCGGCCAGGACCCGCTCGCGATCGTCGACCGCCAGACAGACGGCGGTGGCGCCGCACGAGCCGTGGTCGGCGACGAGCAGCAGGTCGCGGGGATCCAGGCTGCGCAGCTGACCCTCGGCGCCGCATGCGATCAGCAGCCGGTCGCTACCCGGAATCCGAGCCATCGCCGTCACCGGTCCCGGCGTCTCGCAGCGCCGCGTCTCGGTCCAGCCGTCCGGCCCTTCGCTCCAGTAGGTCACGCCTTCGGCGGGGTGCCCCGCGGTCAGGACCCCTTCACCGTCCGGACAGAACCGAGCGAACCGTGCGCGGGTCGGAATCGGACGAAGGGTCGCGTCCGGGCCGTTCCCGGTCCGCACCGGCACCGCGCCCTCGGGAGTCTCGAGCACCAACAGCAACTCGCCCGCGTCGGGACTGAGGTCGGCGTCGATCACCGGTTCGTCGAACGGTCGGCGCCAGACCGGCGGCGGGGAACTCAACGCGGCGAGCCAGTCCCATTCCATGCCCCGGAACTCCGAGTCCAAGACATCGAGCGACGAGTGGAAGTTGCCTCGGTCTCCCAACGACTTCAGCCGACCGTCGCGAGCGAGCTCGGCGAGTTCGAGGACCCGACTCGCGTAGGCGCGACCGCGCAGGATCCGATTCTGGCGAGCGAACTCGTCGCGTGCGTCCACCGCCTGTCGCTCACGCCTCGCCGCCAGCGCAGCGAAGTCACGGGCCCGGGCGTTCTCGACCGCGAACGCGACCAGGCCCCCGAGCAGTGCGACGAGCACGCCCCCCCCGGCCACGACCGTGCCCCGATTCCGCTGTACGAACTTGGCGACCCGGTAGCGGGTGCTCGGTGGGCCGGCGAGGACGGGTTGGTGGTCGAGGTGGCGCTCGAGGTCGTCCGCGAGTTCCCCGACCGAGCCGTAGCGTCGCTCGGGTGTCCTTTCCACAGCCCGCATCGTCACCCAGTCGAGATCGCCGCGCAGCCGCTGCGTCAACGCCCGCCGGTCGAGGCGTCGCCGCTCCGCCGCTTCGGCGGAACCGTCGCGGGTCGACACCACGATGCTCGGCCGCAACGGAGCGTCTTCGGCTGGCGCGGCTTGCACTGTACCCAGGGTTCGGCTGCGCGACCGATCGCTCGACACCGGCAGCGATCCGGTCAACAACTCGTAGAGCAAGACGCCGAGCGAGAACTGGTCGGAACGCGTGTCCGCCACCGCGTGCCTCGAGAACTGCTCGGGTGCCATGTATTCCGGAGTCCCGAGCACCTCGCCGTGCAGGGTCATCGGGCCGACGCACGCCACCCGCTCGCGGTCGATCGACTTGGCGATCCCGAAGTCGATGATCTTGGGGCGCGGCACACCGTCCACCTCGACGACCAGGATGTTCTGCGGCTTCAGGTCGCGGTGCACGACCCCGCGATGATGGGCGTGCTGGACCCCGCGACACACCTGCACGAACAGGCGCAGACGCGAGTCGGTGTCGAGCCGCCCGTGGTCGCAGTAGCCGGTGAGCGGCGTCCCCTCGACGTGCTCCATCGCGAAGTACGGACGCCCGTCGTCGTCGACGCCGGCGTCGTACACCTGCGCGATCGCAGGGTGCTCCAGGTCGGCCAGGACCTGCTGCTCGAAATGGAAGCGTCGCAGCAGCGCGTCGCTGTCCATGCCGGCACGGATGCGCTTCACGGCGACGCTGCGACGGACGGGCCGTTCCTGGGAACAGAGGTAGACCACTCCCATGCCTCCGGCTCCGATCCTGTGTTCGACCCGGTAGGGGCCGATCCGTTCGGGGAGACGCTCGCGCAGGGCGAACTCCGGCGTGCCGAGATCGGCAGGCGCGTCCTCGAGAGCCTGGAGCTGCAGCCGCACCTGTTCGACGACCTCGGGGGCTTCTCCGGGCAGCTCGTCGAGCCATCCGCTGCGATGCTCGAGATCGCGGTCGGAGGCGGCGAGGAACAGCTCCTTCACGCGCCGCAGCTGCTCGGGCGTCACAGGTCGTACCCCAGCTTGCTCTGCAAGAACGTCCGGATGAACCGCCACTCCCGTTCGACGGTGGGTACCGAGATACCGAGTGCCTCCGCGGTCTCGCGGTTCGACATCCCCGAGAAGTAGCGCAGGTTGGCAATGCTGCGCGCCCGTTCGTCGGCCGCTTCGAGCGCCTGCAACGCTTCGTCGACAGCCAGCAGATCACCGTAGGACGGCGCGTCGATCGCGATCTCCACTTCGTCCAGGTCGACCCGCGTCGCGCCGCCACCATGCCGTTGGCGCTGCTTGCGGCGCGCCTGGTCGATCAGGATGCGACGCATCGCCTCCGCCGCGGCGGCGAAGAAATGTCCTCGGTTGTCCCATCCCGGATTCCCTTCGGCGCCGACGATCCGCAGGTAGGCCTCGTGCACGAGCGCGGTGGGCTGCAGGGTCTGACCCGCGGGTTCCTTCGCCAGGCGATGTCGAGCCAGTCGACGCAGATCCTGGTAGATCAGCGGCAGGAGCGCTTCAGCGGCACGAGGGTCGTCGGATGCCAGCAGCTGCGTGATGCGTTCGGAGTGCTCGTCCATGGGTGCCGCGGCGCAGAATGGCGACACGGTACCCGCGAACACGGGCCGCGGGAAACCGCCGGACACTGCCGGCGGGGCCGCGATCACCGACGCACCCGGCCGTGCACGACCGCGCTGAGCGTGATGTCGCCAGGCCAGGAGTCGTCGACGATGAGGCCCTGGGCAGCATAGGTGACCCCGACCAGCGTCTGGACGGGCGGCAACGGGATCCGCACCTCGGCACGCCCGACGCTCGCGCGGATGCTGCGCAGGAACGGGGTGCCCGCAGTCGGATCGACCTGGAGCACGCCGACGGTGGGCAGCACGACCGGATGGGCGAAGGTCCGACCGCTGATCCAGACCAACGCCGTGCTCGAAGCACCGCGAGGCGATCGCGCTTCGATCACCAATGCGAGATCGCTGCCGGGAACCGTGTCGACACATTGGATGAGCTGGCGGGTCGGGTTGAGGTAGATCCGGTCGACGCGGTGCAGTCCACTGACCCCATCGAAGAACCCGGTCGCCGCGACCAGATCCTGGTCGCCATCCTGATCCACGTCGACCAGGTGGAAGGCCGAGCCGCCGTTCGGCTCACCGCGGGTCAGGGTCTGCGGGTCGAGCGAGTAGTGACCGGTGCCGTCGTCGAGCAACACGGCATGTGGCTGATCGAAGATGCTGGAGCTCGACCTCGTGCAGACGATGTCCTGGTCCCCGTCCCGATCGAGGTCGGCGAACTCCAGGTGCCGACCTCCAACCGACACGCCACCGGTCCCGGCATGGATCCTGGCGGAGGTCTCGTCGCGGAAGCCGGCGGTTCCGTCGTTGATCCAGATCCGGATGTCGGTCAGGTACTCCGGCGGGTCGCGGTGGGAGACCGGCGCCGCGGAGAAGACGAGATCGGGATAGCCATCCAGGTCGAGGTCGCGAGCGCACACCGACATGTGGCTCAGCCCGAAGTCCGTCCCGACCGAGAAGGTCAGGCCGCCGCCGTTGAGCAGCAGCACGTCGCCGGTCCGGATCGGGAAGCCGCCGGTGTCGCGACCGCCGCCGGCCGCCACGACGACGTCGGTGTCACCATCGGCATCGAAGTCCGCCACGTCGAAGCCATCGATCGGAGTCCGGAGCGTCGGCAACAGCGAGCTGCGGTCGGCGAATCGGCCGGCGCCGAGGTTTTCGAACAAGCGGCCGGCCTGCGCACTCGAGAGCAGATCCAGGTCACCGTCGCCGTCCAGGTCGGCGAGAAGCACCGCGGTGACATCCTCGTTCGAGGCACTGGGGAGGTTGCCAGCGGTCACGTCGCGGAAACCGCCGCGTCCGTCGCCGAACAGCAATCGTTCGCCCTGAGCGGTCGCGGCCACGAGATCCAACCGGCCATCGCCGTCGATGTCGCCGAGGTCGATCGCATGGGTGTCCGCGGTGGCCGCTGCGATCGGGACGGCGCGGAAGAACGACCCGCTACCGTCGCCGAGCAGGACCTGATCGGCACCACCCTGCCGAGCCAGGATCAGATCGGTGAGCCCGTCGCGATCCACGTCGGCGCTGCGCACCGCCCGAGTCGACCCAGGTAGCGCCAGGATCCGGTCCTCGGCGGTCATGTTGCGCAGCGGCTCGGTTCCCGCGCCCAACAACAGCTGACTCACCGTGGCAGGACCTTCGATCCGCGCTCCGGCGCTCGGTTGATCCGAGAGCACCCCTGCACAAAGAATGTCCGGATCTCCATCGCCGTTCGCGTCGAGCGCGGCCAACGCCGTCGTGGCCGGTGGCTCGGTCCGGAACCTGCCTCGGGTTCCCTCGACGAAGCCGAGCCCCTGCTGCCCGCCGCCCAGGTTCTCGTAGACGGCGATCTCTCCGGGCCCGGTGAACACGACGTCCAGATCCTGGTCGCCGTCGAGGTCGAGGATCTCGACATCGAGGCTCCGGCCGGTCGACGGCCGCCGACTCAGTGGCAGGTCGACGAAGCCCGCCGCCCCGTCGTTGAGATAGATGCGATCGAGAGAACTCGGCGTGACGCCGGGCTGGGGGAACAGCGAGACATCGTTGCTCAGCGCAAGATCGAGGTCCCCGTCCGCGTCGAGATCCCCGATTGCGATGCCAGTGGTCACGTCCTGGTGCTGTGGAAGATGGCTGGAGATGTCCTGGAAGTGGCCGCTGCCGTCGTTCCGATACAGGTGGTTCGCCCCCTCGCCGCTCAACTCACGGAACCGACCGTGGCCGAGCACCAGGTCGAGATCGCCGTCCCCGTCGAAGTCGCCCGCAGCCAGCGAGCCACCGACCAAGGGGCGCTGCGGGATATGGGTCGCCGTGCGGTCGACGAACGAGGCTCCGAGGTTCTCCCAGAGCCGTGTCTGAGCCGGTTCGGGTGGCCAGCTGCGAGGTCCGACTCCGGCAATGAGCAGATCCAGGTCACCGTCCGCGTCGATGTCGACCGGCAACACGGCCAGCACCGTGGCAGGCCGGGTCGCTGGCAATGCGTTGGCTTGGATCCGGAACGTGCCGTCGCCCGCGTTCAGGTAGAGCTCGCCGCCGAGCGAGATCGCGTCGAGGTCGCCATCGCCGTCGACATCCGCCAGCGCCCCGACGGGCCCTGCGCTGGCCGGCCAGCGTTGGATCGCATCCGCCTGATAGCGCCCGAAGCCATCGTTGGCGAACAGTACGTCGCCGATGAACACGTCCTCCGCGCCGTCGCGATCGATGTCGCCCGGGACGATCGAGGGTCGTCCCGGGATCTGGAGCGCCGGGAAGTGCCCGCGCAGCGGCTGATCCACCAGCAGGGGGTACTGCGGGCGCTGAGCCTTCGCGACGGACGGATGGAACGAGCAGAGGAGCAGCAGGAAGTGGTGGCAACGCATTGGTTTCCGGCCACGTCGTGTGGCCGCCGCTGGGAGATGCCGGCCGCCGCGCGCCGCCGGTATTCAGGTGATGCGTCGCCGTCCCGCGACCGCCATCATCAGCGATGCAGGAATTCTGCTGGCGACCGAAGGCCGAGGAGTCACGCGGGGCGCGCCGCACCAACCGGAGCCGCCTCACGCCGCAGCGAACCCGGCGAGCCTGGTCCTGGCAGACCGGGTCGCACAGCTGATGCGCAGTCGGTCAGGACGCACGACCGGTTCCGGATGAGGCCGGAGGGCCGGCCGCTCCGCGATGCTGCCGACGGTCACCCAGGCGATTCCGACCAGCTCGATCCGCGCGGTCTTGTCGCCATGACCTGAGCGACCACCTCGCTCAATCGCCGCGCGACCACGCGTCGAGGAACGCCAGCATCGCCTCGATGCTGTGCAGCGACGCCGTCTCGTGGGTGGTGTGGTAGTCGAAGGTGGGCACCTGCAGCGTGGTGCCGGTGACCCGTCCCGCCGAGCCCGCGATCAGCCGGCCCAGTTCGGTGCGCCCCAGCGAGCGCGGCGGTTTGCCGATCGCCACACGCTTCAGGTTGTCGGCGACGATCCACTCGTCCTTGAAGCAGGTGCGGATGCCGAGGCGCTCGCAGAGTTCGCGGCTGCGCTGAATGGTCGGCCCGCAGAATTGCGCCGTCGCGTCGGCATTGCGTAGCACCAGGTCCTGCTCGCGCGCCGCGGCGAGATCGGGGAACGGGCTGGTGTCGACCACCAGCAGGCGATCGGTCTCGAGCCGCTCGCGGCGGAACCACTCCAGCACGAAGCGCCAACTGCGGCCGATCTCCTCCTGGGCGCTGAACAGCGCGGTGCCCTGGAAGCCGAGTTCGAACAGGTGGACCAGCACCGCCACGCCGAGCACGTTGTCGAGCTGCGCCTCCACCAGCCCGTCGTGGATGTCCAACCGGTCGAGGTAGGCGACCGGCGAGCCCGGCGGCAGCCAGCCCAGCCCATCGAGGCGGAACACCAGGTTGTCGCGCCCCTCCGGCATCGACGACGCGGTGATCGTCGCCTGGCCGAGGTAGCTGCCACTCCAAGGCTCATAGGCGTGCACGCGCTCGCCGACGAACCGCCCCGCGACCTTCTGCACCGTCTGCTCGGAGATCGAGTCGCCCGACTGCTCGCCGCGGTTCTGCGCGATGAACGCCGCATACTCGAACTCGCCCGGCCCTGTGGCGACCAGGCCGTGTCGGTCGACGTGCGCCGAGAACATCGCCGAGCGCGGGTCGGTGCCCTGCGCGACCAGGAGCCCCTGGTAGGCGGTGACCTTCGCGCCGCGTTCGACCAGCTCGCGCTCGAGCACCCGGAAGAACGGCCACTCGGCGCCGACCACCGAGGGGGTGCGGATCAGCAGCTTGAGCAGGTCGCAGAAGGCGTCGAGACGCAGGTCGGTGGGCATCGGGGCGCAGTGTATGCGACGCCGGCGCGGTGACGCTCCCCCGAGCGCTGCTATGGTCGCGGCATGCCCCGACCGGAACGTACCGTGCTGCCGCTCGCCGCCGCCCTGCTGCTCGCGCTCACCGGGACCGCCCAGGTGCCCGACGACTACGACGGCCCGCGGCCCACGCCGGTCCAACTCGGTTGGCAGGAAGCCGAGCTCGGTGTCCTGGTCAGCTACGAGCTGCACACCTTCGGCGAAGGCCGCTACGTGCAGCGCGACGCGCGCGTCACCCCGATCGACGACGTCGACCGCTTCGACCCCGAGCTGCTGGACGCCGAGCAGTGGATCCGCGCCGCCAAGGCCGCCGGCGCGCGCTTCGCGATCCTCACCGCCTCGCACGAGAGCGGCTTCCGGCTGTGGCAGTCCGACGCGAATCCATACTGCCTGAAGGCGGTGCGCTGGGGCGACGGAAAGCGCGACCTCGTCGGCGAGTTCCACGCCGCCTGCGTGAAGCACGGCGTGCTGCCGGGGATCTACCTGGGCACGCGCTGGAACGCGCAGCTCGGCGTGTTCGACTTCAGCGTCACCGAGCGCGCGACGATCAGCCAAGCGGACTACAACGCGCTGATCGAGGCCGAGGTCGAGGAGATCTGCACCCGCTATGGCGACTGGTTCGAGTTCTGGTTCGACGGCGGCGCACACGGCCCCGAGCAGGGCGGGCCCGACTTGCTGTCGCTCGTCGAACGGCACCAGCCGCGCGCCGTCTTCTACCACAACCTGCAGCGCGCCGACGCGCGCTGGGGCGGCTCCGAATCCGGCACGGTGCCGTATCCCTGCTGGGCGCGCTTTCCGTATCCGGTGACCGGTGCCGGCGAGAGCGCGCGGGCCGAGATCGCCAGGCAGGGCTTCCGGCTCCTGAAGCACGGCGACCCGGAGGGCGCCCATTGGCTGCCGGCGATGTCCGACGTGCCGTTACGCGGCAAGGGCGGCCACGAGTGGTTCTGGGAGCCCGACGACGAGCACCTGCTGCTCCCCGTAGCCGACCTCGTCGACCGCTACTGCCGCTCGGTGGGACACAACTCGACGCTGATCGTCGGCATCACGCCCGACACCCGCGGCCTCCTGCCCGACGCCGACGTCGCACGGCTCGCGGAATTTGGCGCGGCGGTGCGAGCGCTGTTCTCCGATCGGCTCGCGGTCCGCGAAGCGTTGCCGCCGGGAAGCGAAGACGAGCTGACCTTCGAGCGCGCGGGCGAGGTCGCCACGATCGTGCTGCAGGAAGACATCCGCCACGGCGAACGGATACGCGCCTACGAGCTGCAGGCGCGCGAGGCGGGCACGTGGCGCCCGCTCGCCGAGGGCACCTGCATCGGCCACAAGCGCATCCACCGCTTCGACCCACCGGTGCCCGCCGACGCGCTGCGGTTGGTGGTGCGCACGTCGAACGGCACGCCGGTGCTGGCGCGGTTCGAGGCATGGGCGGCGGGCGAGTAGGCGTCATCCGCGACGGAGCGCTCAGGGATTGCGGATCAGGACGCTCCCCGCATTCGTCGTCACGAGTCCGAGCGGATTGGCCGCAGGATCGACGATCAGCCCCTGCACGAAGATCCGTTGGTCGGCCAGGGCCGCGACGTCCGGAATGTCGAGCACCCATCGCGCGGTCCCGCCGGCGTTGTGTATGGCCCAGGCCGCGTCGTTGCGGATGTAGAGCCAACTACCATCCATCCCCCAGTGCTGGAGCGGGATCGGCAGCGGCAACGTGCCCACCTGCGTGCGGGATCCGCCGATCATGCCGAAGGCCACGTGCAGCGGGTTCGGCGACAACCCTTCGAACTGCATTTCATAGCTACGACCCGTGAGGGCCTTGGCGTGTGGCCGCGCCGTCAACAGGGGCCGACCGAAGCTGGCTGGGCCGCTGGCGCCGAAGGCCTCGAAGGTCCGGCGCGGATCCCGATCGAGCGACCACTGGGCATCGGTCGCTCGGCCGCTGCGGTCTTCACCACCGATGAGCATGATGCTCCGCGTCGTGCCATCCCAGGTCATCGAGCCCAATCGGGTCGGCGGCGGTGAGCTGCCCGGATGGAGCTCCAACCACCCGCCGAGATTCCAGTCCCAGGTGTCCGAGAACACGTCGTACTCCTGCTGCCCGCCGAACACGATGAGCGTCCGGTCGTCACCGAAAGCCGCGAGGTGCGCACCGGAGCGGCCGTAGGGGAGTGGAGTGCTGTAGGTCTGCTGCGACCATTGGACTCCGTCGAATGCCCACATCTCGTTGACGGGGTAGCTGCCCGACCACGGAGTCTCGACCTGTCCGCCGAACAGGACGACGCGGCGCGTCTGCGGGTCGTAGCCCATGGCAGCGTCGAAACGCGGCTGCGGCGCGCCCCACGTCAGGACACTCCGCCATTCGCGACCGTCGAACTCCCACGTGTCGTCCGGAGACCCCATACCGCCGAAGAGGACGATGACCGAGCGGTGTCGGTCGAAGGCCATGGAAGTCCCCCACCGAACGCCTGGTGACTCGAGAGTCGTGATCCGCTCCCAGGTGTACCCCCGCCATTGCCAGGTGGCTCCCGAGAACAGGATGCAGCGCTGTCGGTCGGGGTCGTAGATCATCTTCGCATGGGCACCCGCCGGCGCCGTGTCGGCGGCAACAGCCCATTCGAGACCGTCCCATTCCCAGGTCCGGCCAGCGGCAACGAGAACGACCCGACTACGGGATTCGTCGTAGGCGATCGGCGATCGGGAGTGGGCCGGTGGAAGCGGGCCGGGGCGGACTTCGATCCACTGCTGAGGCGAAGCCCTTCCGGCGAGGCCTACGCATGCCACCAACATCAGGCCGGCAGCTTGCGGCGCCATAGGGAGCATCCGGTACATACAAGTCTCCTGCTCGAGAATGCCGCCCCGGATTGCGGAGAACGTCCGGCGCCATTCGGCAATTGCAGCTCCAGGAACCGGCGCTCACCCAACGCAGCAAGATCGACCGACTCCGCGCGCGCGAGACCGGGACTGGCGGAACGCTCGAGAGATGTCGGTGGCGTGACGCGATGGACCGGCTCCTACGACCGCGGGGCCAGCCGCGCCCGGTAACGGTTCGTGAAGCTGCCGCGGGCCGGTGCGCTGGCCGGCACCGACAGACCCTGCACCGCGATCTCCAACCCCACGAACTGCTGGTCGTTCGGAATCGGCAAGGGCATCGCCTGCCCGGTCGCCCCGGAACCGATCGTGACCAGCGTGGCGGTGCCCGCGGTCAACATCCCGAGCGGCGACAGGAACGCGCTGCCGTCCTGGAAGCCGAGGACGACCACCGCCAGGCCGGCATCTGCCGGGCGGACCGGCGTGACGTCGAAGGTGACCGTGTCGCCGATCCGTGGCAGAGCGAGGTCCCAGCGCAGATGGTTGGCGCGCAGCTCGTGGGCGCCCATGTCGGGCAGCGGCGATCCGGTGAAGCCCCAGTCGGTGACCCGGTTGCCCTCCTCGCGGTCGACCGCCACGGCGATCCCGGTGGCGAGTTCGCCGGAGTCGAGGCACGGCGAGGTGGTGCTCAGGGTCAGCTCGGTGCTCCACGCGAAATGCGGATCGACCGCGATGTTGCCGTTGGTGCCCGCGAAGTCGCCGCACGAGTGCGAGACCGAGGCTGCGGCGATGTTCTGGAAGTTCGACCCGGCATTGTTCCAGGAGATCGAGTTGCGCACCGCGCCGCTCCAGCTGCCGGCGTTCTCGATGCCGTTGCCGGCACAGCGGGCCACGCTGGCGTGGCGAATGTCGAAGCTGCCACCGGTCGCATAGATGCCGTGGCGGGCGCCGTCGACCACTACGACGTTGTCCAGGTCGCCCTGCAGCGCGCCGATGCGGAAGCCGTCGAGACGACAGTCCGCCACGTAGCTGTTGCGCACCCGACCGGCCGCGCTCGTGCAGTTGACGCCATAGTCGGCGAACAGGACCCGCACGTGCTCGATCACGGAGTCGGTGGTGCCCACCAGGCGCAGACCGGTCCAATCCCCTGGCGCGGGGCTGGTCGCGTTGCCGTCGCCGTTGGTGTCGCCGCCGACGAGGTCGTCGTGGATCGAGGTGAACTCCACCGGGGACGCGCCCGTCCCGCGGATCAGGAGGCGGGCACCGGTGCCCGCGCCGAGGTAGCCGGTCCGGAACTTGAACTGCAGACCCGACGACAGCGCGAGGGTGCGCCCGGTCGGGATCGCCAACCGGTTGGTGTGGATCACCCGCTCGGGAACGTTGGCGATCCCGAGACGCGCGTCCTCCCGCAGCAGCTCGGCGACCTCGATGTGCCGCGGCGTGCCGACCCCGTGGACGTTGCCGAAGCAGTGGGCGAGCGAATCCAGCGGGATGTCATCGAAGACCATCCCGCCGAGCCGCTCGAACAGGGTGTTCGTGATGTGCTCCCGCTCGGACCGACCGGCCGAGTCGAAGAAGGCGAAGCCGTCCCCCGCGGAATCTCCGATGCGGCAATGGTCGACCACCACGTCGGCGTTGCTCACCCGCACCGCGGCCCCAAAGGCTCCGCCGCCGAAGCGCACGTCGGTGTGGCTCATGCGCAGCGTCGCGGCATTCCCCGGCATGATCGTCTGCCAGTCGCCGGCGGCCGGGCTGGTCGCATTGCCGTCCTTGTTGGTGTCACCACCCACCGAGTCGTCCAGCAGCGAGGTGATCACGCAGGGCTGCCCGGCGGTGCCGTTGATCTCCAGCTCGCCGTCGCTGTAGCGGAAGCCACCGTCGCTGCTCATCTTGATCGTGAGCCCGGGATCGAACACCAGCTTCTTGCCCGCCGGGATCGGTACCCAATCGCGCACCACCACCACGCCGCTGGCGCTCAGCGTATTCCGCACCCCGATCCGCACGGTGTTCACCGTCGTCGGCCAGGATGCGAAGGCCCCCCGCCGCAGGATGTAGTCGCCGCCCGGATTGTTCAGCGCAAAGTTGTCGAACATCCCCGACAGGTTGGCGATATGACCGATCGCCGCCACGCCCTCGCACTCGGTGAAGTGCGACTGCCAGATCGTCGGCTGCGAGCCACCGGCATCGAGACCCGGACCGCCACTCGTCGCGATGACCGAGCGGAACATCGAGAGCACCATGTTCGGATTGCCGATGCGGATCGCCGGATTGCCACCGCGTCCGGCATAGCGCACCACGCCGTTGAGGATCGAGTTGCCGGAGTTGATGCCGAACCGCATCCCCTGCCAGTCACCGGCCTGCGGAATCGTCGCTCCGCCATTGCCGTTGGTGTCGCCACCTACCGCATCGTCGTGCACCGAGGTCATGTAGACCCCCTGGCTCGTGTCGAGCACGCCATCCACCGTGAAGGTCGCGTTGGTCTCGAACTTCAGGTTCACCCCGCTGATCGTCAGCGTCCGACCCGCCGGCACCCGGATCGAGCCGCAGTGGAAGGTGCCCAGCACCAACGGACCGACGTTCCCGTCCCAGATGTCGCCAGTGATGCGGACGATCTGGGCGGGGGCCAGGGAGGTGCAGGCGAGGGCGGCGAGGAGGGCGAGGAGTCGTCGATTCATGGGGAGGCTCCACCCCTAGCCTCGCATGGGAATGCGTGCGTGACGGGAAGTGGTCGACACGACGGACGGGCGCGAGCAGACGACCGGCGCCCTGGCCTCGGCCCCTTGGGCGACGTGCATCGCGCGGGCGCACGCGGTCTCATCCCGGGATCCCGGGTGATCCGGCATGGTTGACGCCGACTCTTCGGCAGAGGACGGCCCCCGGCCGTTTGGTCATCGACGGGCGCACGGACTCTCGACTCGCCCATTGCAGGGTCAGCCCGGCCGGCGTGGTCAGCTCCAGGTTCGCCACCAGTACCACGCCCTGCAGGCGCAGTGGCGTGACGGCTGCGTGGACCGCCCCGCCTGGAGACCCCACAAGCCACTACCACGAAGCCTTTCATGTCAATCCGAAGGAGGGAGCCACAAGGTCTCCGGGCCATGCTGCCGAGCGACTGGCTTTCGCTTGTCATCTTCGATGTCTTGTCATGCTCGATATGACAAGAGATGCGGGATGACGGAGGCCAGCTGTCGCGGACTCGGCTCCGATCTCGAAGCAGCGCTCCTCGGGACACCGATCCACTCGGTCGAGGAACTCGGATCGGGTCCGGGCCCGGCCTGCCGCGTGGCGCTGTAGACGCGCGCCGCGGCTATCAGATCTACGCGCCCGAACGGGTCGACGACTCAGTGGGGCAATACCTGGGAGGAGCCGACCGCGACCGACTCGACGAGGACGAGCAGGTGGACTTCAAGGGCAAGGCCAAGGCCTTCCTGCGGTCGCACGGGTACCTCTCATCGATCCTGCCCTACACCAATGCCGGTTGGGAGAAGCTGTCGATCTTCCTGACGTTCTTGGTGCCCAAGCTGCCGGCGCCCGTTGAGGAAGACCTCGCGAAGGGCATCCTCGAGGCGATCGACATGGACCACCGGCGGCGGCCGCAAGCCCGAGCCCGAACTCGACCGGCTGTGGAACATCTTGAAGACCTTCAACGACCAGTTCGGGAACATCCCGTGGACCGACGCAGATCGAGTCCTCAAGCTGATCACCGAGGACATCCCCGCGCGCGTGGCGGCGGATCCGCGCCATCAGAATGCCCGCGAGAACTCCGATCGGCAGAACGCCAAGATCGAGCACGACGAGGCACTGAAGCGCGTGATGACTGCCCTGCTCCAAGATGACACGGAGCTGTTCAAGCAGTTCATGGACAACGAAGGGTTCCGGCGCTGGATGACGGACACGGTGTTTGGACTGACCTACGAGCGACGGGCAAGTGGGTGATGTCCGGCAGGATCGAGACGGAACGCTGGGATCCGTAGCGGTCGGCACTTCCCTCGGCGCCCAAGGAGCTGCCGACCCAGCGCAGCGCCCCGCAAGCTACGAACGTGGGCGATGAGGGACTCGAACCCCCGACATCCTGCGTGTAAAGCAGGCGCTCTAACCAACTGAGCTAATCGCCCTCGCGGGCGAGGCATCGTGGCGGGGAGGCGCCGCCACGGCAAGGGGGCGGCCAGGAGTTCCGGGCAGGCACCTTGCGCGCCCCGCTCACCCCACCACACTCCCCGGCCCGCGCACCACGCCCTTCACCACCTCCCCCGGCAACACGAACGCGTCGTCGAGCACCACGCAGTCCTCGAGCCAGGCGCCCCGGCCGATCACGCAGCGGCGGCCGATGGAGGCCGAGGGGCCGAGGGTCACGTCGCGTTCGATGCGCGTCGCGTCGCCGACCGCGGCGCGGCCGCGGACGAAGGTGCGGGCGGAGATGCGGGTGCGGGCGCCGAGCAGCAGGTCGCCGTGGGTGCGGCCGTGCGGAGCGAGCGAGGGGATGCGGCCGGCGAGAGCGGCGGCGGCGGTGGCGAGCAGCTCGGCGGGTTCGGCGCAGGGGTGGAACAGACCGTCGACGTGCTCGGGCGCGGCGCGGTCGGCGGCAGGCAAGGCTCCGAGGGTCACGCGGCGCGGCCAGCCGGTGCGTGGGGCGAGCAGGGCTTCGGCCGGTGCGTCACCGGCGGTGCGGAACCACGCGCCGAGGTCGAACTCGGCGAGGCCGTCGGCGGGCAGGTCGAGGTGGCGCGGGGCGGCAGGCTCGGGATGGCCCGCGTCGATCTCGTCACCGGTGCCCCAACCGAACCAGGCTTCGTCGGCCAGCAGCTCGGCAACGGCGCGGCCGGCGCGGTCGTCTTGGAGCGCGAGTCGGGCCACTGGCAGGCCCAGCAACGGCTCGAGCAGACGGCGCAGCAGCGGCGCGCCGGCCAGCGGCGCGAGCAGCCAGGCGCGCAGGTCGGCGGTGCTGCGGCCCGGTGGCGCGTAGCGCTCGAGGTCGGTCCAGCGGACCACCAACGGCGCCTGCCGCGGAGTCGACCGTGCGCCCGCGCAGATGCGGACCGCCTCGCAGCGCGCGGGATCCAGGCCGGCGGTGGCGCGTCGCAGCCAACCCTGTGGACCGTCGAACGCGACCATTCAGTAGGCCCCCCTGCCCACCAGCACCGCCGGCACCGTGCGCAGGATCAGTCCCAGATCGCGGCGCAGGCCGCGGTGCAGCGCGTAGTCGATGTCGAGCAGCACCTGCTGCTCGAACGGCACGTCGGCGCGGCCTTCGACCTGCCAGCGACAGGTCAGTCCCGGCTTCAGCTCGAGCCGCCGCCACGCCAGCTCGTCGTAGCGCGCCACCTCGGCGGGGATCGGCGGCCGCGGACCCACCAACGCCATGTCGCCGCGCAGCACGTTCCACAACTGCGGCAGCTCGTCGATGCTGGTGCGGCGCAGCAGCGCGCCGATGCGGGTGAAGCGCGGGTCACGACGCAGCTTCTTGCGGATCGCATTGCCGTCGTCGCTGGCGAGGTCGGCAAGACGGCGCTCGGCGTCGACGCACATCGAGCGGAACTTCCACATCCGGAACGGGCGCCCACCGCGGCCCACCCGGGGCTGCGCGAACAGCACCGGACCCCGGTCGTCGAGCACGATCGCCAACGCCACCAGCGCGAAGAGCGGCGCGAGCAGCACGAGGCCGAAGCTGGCACCGAGGATGTCGAGTGCCCGGCGAGACCAGCCGGAGGCATGCAGATCGAAGGCGCGCCGGATCCGGGCGCGGAGTCGCCACAGACGGGACGCAACAGGGAGCGGCCCGACAGCGGGCGAGACGTGGAGGGCGACCGCGCATCGATCGCGGCGGGTGCGGGAGACGAAACCGAGGATCATCGACGGCCTCGACTCAACGACCGTGCCGCTGCCGATCCGTCTCGTATCGGACACGGGGCGCGCGCGTCATCGCCAGACGAGCCGTCGCCGGACTACCGCGACAGGCCGTAGCGCTCGATCTTCCGATAGATCGTCGCGCGCCCGAGCCCGAGCAGGTCGGCGGCGGCCTTGATGTTCCAATCCGCGGCACGCAGGGCATTGAGCACGATGCGACGCTCCTCCTCGTCGAAGGGTCGCACCGGCAGGTCGTCGGACGCCGACTCCAACAGCGGGGTCGAACAGGCCCGAGTCGCGACCACGCCCGACCCCACGCGGCCGCGCCCGTCGTCCGCGTCCCAGCTCGCATGCACCGTCGGTGCCTGACAGCGATCTACGCCAACCGGCCGCAGCTCCACCGGCAGATCGTGGACGTCGAGCTGCTCGTCGTCCTCGAGGATCACCGCCCGCTCGATCACGTTCTCCAGCTCGCGCACGTTGCCGGGCCAGTCGTGGCGGGCGATGGCCGCCAGGAAGCCGCTCGACATCCGCTCCACGGCCTTGCGATGCCGCGCCGCGAAGCGCTGCAGGAACGACTGGGCCAGCACCAACACGTCGTCGTCGCGCTCACGCAGAGGCGGCAGCTCCACCGGGAACACCGCCAGCCGGTAGTAGAGGTCGTCGCGGAAGCCCGGGGGATCGGCGTCGAGCGCCTCGCGCAGCCGGCGGTGGGTCGCAGCGATCACCCGCACGTCGACCGCGGTCCTGTGCTCGGCTCCCACCCGCTGGATCTCGCGCTCCTGCAGCACCCGCAGCAGCCGCACCTGCAGGTCGGGCCGCAGCTCGCCGATCTCGTCGAGGAAGATCGTGCCGCCCTCCGCCGACTCGAAGCAGCCGCGCCGTGCTGCGACCGCGCCGGTGAAGGCACCCTTCTCGTGGCCGAACAGCTCGCTCTCGATCACCCCGTCGGGCAGCGCCCCGCAGTTGACCGCCACGAACGGTCCGGCCGCACGCCGGCTCTCCTCGTGCACCGCCCGCGCCGCCACCTCCTTGCCGGTGCCGCTCTCGCCGAGCAGCAGGAGCGTCACGTCGCTGGCCGCCGCGCGACGCAGCAGGGCCCGCGCCTCGTGCACCGCCCGCGACTCGCCGAGGAAACGTGCGAAGCCCGAGCCGAGCGCGCCGGCGTGGCGTAGCTCGCCCACCCGCACCCGCAGGGCTCCCTGGGTGATCGCATTGTTCAGCGACGTCAGGAGCCGCATCCGGTCGAACGGCTTGGTGAGGTAGTCCACCGCGCCGTGCTGGATGCAGCGCACCACCTGCTCCACGTCGTCGCGGGCGGTCAGCACCACGCAGGGCATCTGCGGGTGCTGCTGGCGCAGGCTGGCGAGCAGCTCCTCGCCGTTCGCGTCGGGCAGTCCGAGATCGAGCAGTGCCGCGGCGAAGCGGCGGCGGTGCAACGCCTCGCGGGCCTCGGCGGCGGATCGGGTCCGCTGCAGCTCGACGTCCTGGTCGGCGAGTTCGAACTCGAGCAGCTCGAGGAACGACTCGTCGTCGTCGACTACCAGGACCGGGCGCGTCATCGGATTCGGCCGCGGGGGTCGGGCGCGGCATGGTTGCGGAACCGGAGGGTTCATCGGTCTGCGACACGCCGCCCATCGATGGGGGAAGCCCCGGAGCCGCCCGTCTCGACCCGGACACCACGGCGAACCGATCGCAGCAAGCCGTCGGCAGCCGTGGCCGCAGTCGAGGGCGCGGTCGAGGGCGATGGCAGCGCCCGGACCAGCCCGCCGATCCCGAACCGGGAGCGGACGCGCATCGACCGGCCCGAAGCGGGATCACGCCATCGCGTCGCACAGGCCCGCGAGCGCGCAGCGTCGACCGCAGCCCTCGACCGACCTCGGCACCGCGCGGTCGTCGACGCCGCCGGTCCGCGCCGCGCGCACCGTCGCTGTCCGATTCGAGAACCGCCGGGTGCGCGGCACGCCCCTCGCTCCAGAGCACGCGTCCGCATCCCTTCCGCCCCGCCACCCGCCATGAACCGACCGCGCGTCCTGTTGATCGCCGCCGACTCCGACCCTCGGGGTGCGACCGGTCCCCTGCACGCGTGGAACCTCGCCCATCGATTGGCGGAGCATTGCGAGATCGAACTCGTCACGCACGGTCGCTGCCGCGAAGCGATCCACGACCTCGGCGCCTTCGCGCCGGGCAACGTGCGGTTCGTCGACGGCGCACGCGGCTGGTGGTTCGGGCCGACCGCGCTCGGTATCGCCCGCGAGCGCAGCAACCGCGGGCTCGTCGACGTGGTCCATCTGCTCGACCCGCTCGGCCCCCGGACGATCCGCGGCCTGGCCCGACTCGACGCGGCCCTGGTCGTCGGACCGACGACCGCGCCGCTCCACTCGGCCACGCGCCTCGCCGACCTCGCCCTGGTGGCGGCACAGACAGCGCTTGGCGAACTCTCGGCCGGTGGCAAAGGGCGCGCCGTCGCGATCGATCCCTGCGCGGTCGACACCGACCTGCTCGAGCCGACAGGTTCGAGGCGTGGAGACGCGCTCCGCGTGGTGATGCCCTGCACGGCTGCTTCACACGAAGCACTCGAAGCAGCGCTGCACAGCCTGCCGCAGCTCGACGGCATCGGGTTCGACCTGCTCGGTGACGACCCCGCACTCCAGGCGCTGGCCCGCACCCTCGGCGTGGCCGACCGCACCCGCTTCCTCGGCAACCTGCCGGCCGCCAACCTGCGACGCACCCTGCAGGCCGCCGATCTGCTGCTCGACCCCTCGCCCGCCGGCGCGCGCGTCGACCTGGCGCTGGCGGCAATGGCCCTGGGCGTGCCCGTCGTCGCGGTGCGCGGCAGTGCGACCGCCGCCTACACCACGTCGCTGACCGGGCTCCACCTGGAGTCCAACGACGGCCCCGAGTTCCGCTGGGCCCTGTGCGAAGCACTGCGGCACTTCCGCGACGACGAGGCGATGCGCCGCCAGGCCGGCCGCGCCGCCCGGTGCCACGTCGAGCGCTGCCACTCCTGGAACCGCCGCGTCGCCGACGTCCTCGCCCATTACCGCACGGCACTCGCGGCGCGCACCGCGCCACGCCGACCGATCCTCCTCGCCGCGCCGGCCGGACTCTACGGCAGCGCCTGACCCACCCATTTCCGACCTCTCCTTCCTCGCACCATGAGCATCCCATCTTCCAGGTCGGCCCCCCGCCGATCACTCCGCCGCGGCCTCGCCGTCGGTCTCCTCCTGGCGCTGGCAGCCTGCGGCTCCGGCGGAGGCGGTGGACCGACCATCGACCCGGGCGACGGCACGGGCGACAGCACGCCGTCGGGCTTCGACTTCTCGATGTGGACCGAACGCGAGGTGAGCGTGCAGGTCCGCACCGCCACCGGCCCACGCGCCGGCGCGCGGGTGCAGTTCGCCGACGCGGTCGCCGCCGACGGCACCCGAGCCGGATACGGCGTCTATGCGCTGGGTGTCACCGACGCCGACGGCCGGCTGACCCGGCGGCTGCGCATCCCGAGCGATCGGGAGCGCGTCGACCTGATCGTCAACGAGCCCGGCCATACCGGCCCCTACACCCATGAGGCGCTGCGGGCGGAATGGGGTCCGACCGCGACCTCCAGCCGGCAGAGCTTCGCGCTCGACGCGCTGTCCGACCACGCCACCCTCGACGTGCGCCTGGAGGTGCGGTGATGGAACTGACTCGTCCAGCCACGCGTTACACGACGCTCCTGAGCATTGCCGCCCTGCTCGTCCTCACGCTCTCCGGCTCGCTGATCGCACAGTCGGTTTACGTCCCCAACGAGGTCAGCGCCCGCATCGGCGCGATCCTGCCCGAGGCCAGCAATGCCGGCGCGGCCTACGTCGACTCGATCTACTCGCCGAACGTGGTGGTCGACGAACCCTGCACCGTCGAGGTGGTGTTCCTCTGGGAGGGCGCCGGCTACCGCAATGCGGTCGGTTGGTTCAGCTTCCGCGAGGAGACCGACGGCTCGATCACGATCACCGACCGCAACCTGATCTGGGCCAATGCGTCGCTGCCGAGCGCGGGGACCGTGCAGATCGGTGACCTGCGGACGCTGCGGGCGCCGGACGGTCAGGTCCGGGTGTTCACCGCGGGTGAGAAGATCGGCTTCTTCCTGGTCGCAGACGGCTTCAGCATGGACGACCGGATCCGCAACTACGACCCGCTGCAGACCGCGATCCCGGCCACCGACCCCGCCGTGAACGGCACCTTCGGACGCGGCTGCTACACCACGCTGACCCACCTCAACCCCGAGTACGCGCAGGTCGACACCGCCGCGGCGCGCCACGTGGCGCTGATCGACATGCCGCCGGTCACCGGCTTCATGGACGGCGAGCGCTATCTGATGATGGGGATCGAGGACCAGAACCGGGTCGCCGGCTCCGACAACGACTTCAACGACCTCGTCGTGGTCGTCAGCGCGAACCCCATCGAGGCGATCGACGAGACCGAGGCGTTCCAATACGAGCCCGACGACCTCGACGGCGACGGTGTGAAGGGCACCGACGACCACTTCCCCAACGCCCCAGACCGGGCGTTCGTGCAGCGCTTCCCGCAGCACGGTTCCGACTTCCTGGCCTTGGAGGACCAGTATCCGGCGGTCGGCGACGCCGACTACAACGACGCGGTCCTCGCGCACCACTACGTCGTCGTCACCAATGCCGGAGGCGACATCAAGGACGTGCTCGGCGAGTTCCACCTGATGGCCCGCGGCTCGGCCCACGACCACGGCTTCGGGGTCCACTTCCCCGACCTCACCGACACCGCGACCGGCCGGCTGCGCATCGAGCGCCAGCTCTCGGACGATGCCGAGACCGTCGAGGTGTTGGAGTATCCGAACCTGGTCCGCCTGTTCGACCGCGACCAGCGCCGCATCACGGTGTTCAGCTCGACGATCCGCGCGCTGCCGGGCGGCTTCGGCAGCGGCTTCGCCAACACGCTGTCGGCCACGCCGATCCGCAGCGCCGCCTCGGCCCGCTTCCACCTCGAGTTCGACACGCCGCTGCCGACCGTGCAGGTCGGTGACGTGCCGTTCGACCCGTTCTTCGACATCCACCGCGGCGGACTGCGCGACGTCCACCTGCCCGGCAAGCCGGCCTTCGCCGACCGCGAGGCCGGCCTCCCCGACGAGAGCCAGGGCCTGAGCTTCGTCGACGCCGCGGGCTATCCGTACCTGCTCGCGATCCCGGAGACCTGGCGCTTCCCGCTGGAGCGGATCCAGCTCGGCGCAGCGTTCGGACGCTTCGACGCCTGGCGCACCTCCGGCGGCTTCACCGACCGCGACTGGCACCAGCATCCCGAGCCGGTGTCGAGTGGTCTGGTGGGTGACGACCTGCCGCGGTTCGTCCCGAACCGGAACTGGACGGTGGGTCTGCCCCCGCGTTGATCCGCGTCACGAGGCGCCGCTCACGGATAGGACGGATCGCCCGAGCGGATCGCGGCGGCAAGCAGCAGGTCGAGCCGGGCGGTCCCGGCCTGCTGCTCCGCCAGCGATCCACCCGCGCGCAGCGACTCCTCCACCGCGGCCGCCGCAGCGGTGATCGACGGATAGCCATAGCTACCGCCGGTGCCACGCAGCTTGTGGGCGAGCTGGCGCACCGCTTCGCCGTCTCCCGCGGCGACCGCGCGGCGCAGCTCCTCGCGCTGTTCACGCAGCGACATCAGGTAGCGGACCAGGAGCGGCGCGAAGCGCGGGTCTTCGGCGCGCTCCGAACGCAGCACGTGGGGCGGTCGATCGTCATCCATGGCGTGGCGGTCAACGGGTGAGGGCGCTCGCCAGATCTGCGAGGGATTCTTCGGTCTCGTAGCCCAGCGAGACCAGCGGATGGGCGAGGTAGCCCAGCGACTCGCCCCACCGCTCCGCCGGCACCACCGCTTTCCAACCGGCGATCGCCGCGTCCCGCGAGCCGGCCTCCGCGAGGTCCGATGTCGGCCCGCTGAACGACGTCCGCTGCGCGGCCTGCTCGCGGCAGAGCGCGCGGGCGGCGGCATCGATCGGCAGGCCGAGCCAGTCGAACAGCCGCGACGCCACCGCCTCGTCGTCGGCCACCAGTTCCTCGTGGCTCAATCGGTAGACCTGCGCGGCGAGTGGGCCATCCTGCAGCGCCAACGCATTGCGGACATGGCCGAACACGATCTCGTGGGCGCGCTCGAGCTCGACCCACGGCGAGCCGTCGGCGTGCCGCTTGCGCAGCAGCGACGCCACCACCGCGCGCGGATCGCGGTGGATGTGGACGATCCGGAGTCCGGGGAACAGCTCCGCCGCGGTCGCGACGATCGCCGGGTCCTCGGCGTAATGGGGGTTCTTGTCACCCCAGAGCACCGCCTCGGGATGGCGCTCGGCGTAGTAGTCGCGCACCAGCGCGGCGAGCCGGAGCCTCAGGTGGCCGAGGAACTCCTCGCGTTCGTTCAGCAACGCGACGTGGTCGCTGGTGAGCTCCGCATAGGCCCGATGCAGCCAGGTGAACTGGCGGATCTCGTTGCTCATCACCATCTGGTGGTGGGCGTCGAGGATCTGGCGCAGGTAGGTCGTGCCGGAGCGCGGCGCGCCGAGGACCAGGACGGGATCTTGGGCGAGGGACGCCATGCGCCGCCGAGACTATCCTCGCCAGCCCTACGTTCCTTGAGGCGCAGAGGAAACCCGGGCACCGAACCTCCAAGCCGGCGTTGCCGCTGCCGACCATGCTCTGCCGATCCCACATCGACCGTCCGGCGCTGATCGCGTCGCTCCTCGTGGCGCTGCTCACCGCGACCACCACTGCGCAGGACGTGGAAGCCACCCACCCGATCGACGCACTCACCGACTCCAGCTCGCTGATCGCGGAGGGCACCGTGGTCGAACGCCGGGACTACCTGATCCCGGACGACGTGCCCCGCAAGGGTCGCTGGGCCCGGCAGGTCCTCCGCTACGTCCGGCTCCGCACGGACCACGGCGTGTTCGGCAACGTCGACGGCGCGTGGATCCTCCTGGGCGAGCAGATGGACTCCCTGGCGCCCGGAGACCGACTGCTCGCGTTCCTCGGCCGCGAACCGTCCGTCCCGAAGCCCCTCCTCGCCCACGCGCCGGCGCCGCTCGTCCGCGAGTTCGTCCACAACGGCTGCATGACCCGTATCGGGGATCGCCTGCAGGGCGACGCGGCACTGTTCGACGGCCTGGCGCCGGAGGCCGACCCCGCGACCGCCCTGCTGCAGCGGGTCCGGGCACGACTCGACCTGACCTGCCCACGCGTCGAAGCCATCTGGTTCACCTCGGGACCCGCCGGGCTCTCGACGACCACGATCAGCCGCGACGACAGGGTGCTGCTCGGCACGATCCGCCGTGAAGACCTGGATCCTACGCCGGGCTTCCTGACGCGCTTCCTCGAGGACGCCGAGCGGCTCGGGTTCCACGACCTGCCGAACTCGCTGCAGCTCCCCGGAGCAGGTCCGGGCAGTGCCATCGCCACGCTGGTCCTGCGCCACCGCGAGCGCGGCGAGATCCGGGTCTCGTGTTCGGGCTGCCCGCGCGATGCATCGATGGTGCCGCTCGATGGACTGGACGACGGACCCCGCAAGTTCGTCGAGCTCTGGCGCCATGTGCCGAGCGATCGCCAGGACGACTGAGCTCGGCGCGCTCCATCGCCCTGCAGTCGATCACCGCACAGTCGATCACCTCACAGTCAATCACCCGGCAGTCCCGCGGCGCGCGCTGTCTTCAGCGCCCGCGCATACCACTCGATTTCTTCCGCAAACGCACCTGCCCGCTTGGCGGTCTTCGGGTCCTGCGGCTGCCCGACCTCGTCGAACGCATCCTGGATCTTCGGGATCGGCAACAAGGTCGGCAGGCTCGGCATCCCCAGTTCGGCGAGCGTCATCCGCAGCTGCATCGCCGCACGGACCCCGCCGAATCCCCCGGCCGAGTAGCAGGCGATCGCCGAAGGCCGGTAGAACCACTCTTCGAGGAAGTGGTCGAGCAGGTTCTTGAGTCCCGGCTGGATGCCGTGGTTGTATTCGCCAGCGACGACCACGTGACCGTCCGCACCGCGCAGCGCCTCGGCCACCGACTCCATTGGTTCGGGGGCCTCGCCAGCGGCGTGCTCCTTGTACATCCGATCGAGCATCGGCAGTCGGAGTTCCGCCGCGTCGAGCACCGTGATGCGGTGGCCGCGGTCGGAGAGAAATCGATCGAGGAAGCGGACCAGCCGGATGCCTTTGCGGTCGGCCCGGAACGAGCCGTAGAGCAGTGTGAAGGAGAGTGCCATCGCGGACGACACTGGGCCGTGGCGCGCGCCGACGCAACCGCGGAGCCGCTACACTACGCAGCTTCATCCCGACGCGGGTGCGTCGGCGGTGCCAGCCCACCGGCCGGACCTGGGAGAAGCAGGTGGGAAGATCGGGTCGCCGATCTCATGCTCCGTCCCGCTCAGCGCAGCCTCCTGCCGCAACCGAAGGGGCATGACTCGCTGTGCTCGCCACGCGCCGAGGCACCCGGCCGCGCTGACGATCATTCTGGCAGCTACCACTCCCGAGAATCAGCGCTTCCGAGCCCGCTCGAGTGCGGCGCGCGCCCGCTCGACCGCACGTTTCGCTCCGCTGTAGCTCGACCGATCCGCGAGCACTCCCGCCAGCCGGATCTCCTTCTCGGCATCGTCCAGGCGCCGCTCCTGGAGGAACAGCCGCGCCCGGACCAGCCGGCAATCGACGTTGCCGGCTTCGATCTCGACGTCGTCGTAGTAGCCCTTGCAACGATTGAGCTGCTGGCCGATCGCCACACCCATCGTCGCATAGCGGAGCGCTCGCTCCGTATCGTCGAGTTCGTAGAGGCACGTCGCGAGTTCCTCCAACGTGGGCCAGTAGTCGGCAAAGTCGTTGTTCTCCTTGGCGAGCACATCCTCGTCGACGATCAACCAGCCCTCCGCATCGAAGCGGAACCCGTGCCTCGCGGTCACGATCCGAACGACTTCCAGGAACTGCGCGATCGCCGCTTCGAACTCGTTTTCCTCCATGAGGAGCCCGCCGAGGATCCTCGGGTACTTGTGGTCGTCGGGGGTTGCCGCGGCCAGGCCCTCGAGCCACTCGACCGCCGCGTCGAGACCCTTCCAATTCGCAAGGCAACGTGCGCGCTCGGTGTAGGGCGGCCACCAGCGGCCATCGCCGATGGCCTCGTCGTAGGCCTCGAGAGCTGCCTCCCAGCGCCCGAGTCGCTCCCGACACTTGCCGATATCGAGCCAGACATAGGCGTCGGCACCGCCGGCTTTCACCAGAGCTTCGAGCTTATCGAGCGCCTCTGCATGGCGGCCGCTCTCCAGGGCACGTTTGGCCGCCGCCTTCAGGTCTTCGCGATCCGACTCCGCGTCCCCCCAAACGCCCCTTCGCGCTTCCTTCGCGGCGGTCTCGGCCGCCTCGAGCGCATGGAGAAAGGCCGCATACTCGGCGAGCGGAACCTCGATCGTCGGCACCGGGCTCCCCATCGTGCCCGCCGCGACGCAACCCTGCTCGACGAGATGCAGGTTCAGACGCTCGGCACCGTCCTCGATCCACACATAGCAGAACTCCGAGTCCTGCGCGCCGCGCAGAAAGCCGTGCAACCTGCTGACGACGCGGACCGTCGCTTCGGGGTGGGCCTCGAGCCAGCCCGCGATCACCTCGTCGGTGTTCTCTGCCGACCGCGTCCGGAAGAAGCCTCGGCCCAGGAGCGAGAGCGCCTGGGCCGGCCGCGCCGGATCATTGCCGAACCACGACTGCCATTGCAGACCGGAAGCCGCCCGCGTCTCCCCCGCCGTCGCTAACGCGCCGGCATTGCTACGAAGTTGCCAGATGCAGAGTTCGATCTGCCGCTGCTGGACCACGAGGTACTCGCCCAGCGCCATCCGGTGCCCGATCACGACCATCGTCGCGTCGTCGGCATCCGCACCCTCGCACGCCGCGCGCAGAGCATCGGCCTGCCGACCGGGAAGCGGGACGATGCCCTCGAGTCCTGCCAGGAGTCCAAGGTAGGACTCGAACCGCGACGCGGAGTCGCTATCCGGCCCTGGCGGCTGCTCGAGTGTCGCGCTCGCGCTCCGCAGCTGCTGCATCACCGCCTCGAGATCCTCCAGCGAGGCCTTCCTCGGGTCGTCCCCCGCGACGCGCACGCCGGCGAGTCGCCCTCCGCCGACGCAGAAGGCGCAGCTCGAGAACCCGACTGCATCACACGCCGCGCAGTCGGCCTCGTCCCCCGACACGGTCACGACCCTCGTGGTGCCGCGGCACTCTGCGCAGGAGTCCTTGCGCCTGCCCCGACAGAGTGGGCAGACCATCGCCTCGAACGGGTCGTAGGCAGCTCCGCTGCCCGCGCAGCGCGGGCACTCCGTCTCCCCTTCCTCACAGAGCGCGCATCCGCCGCGCGATTCTCTGGCGCAGAGTGCACACTCAACCGTTCGCGAGCCCTCGCACTCGGGGCAGACCGCAGCGTCCGTAGCCGACCACCGCAGTTTCCCAGCGTCGTCGAGAACCATCCCCGCAGGCACGACGTCCTCGATCCCCTGGGCGACCGGAGTCCCGACGAGAAGCACGATCCACAGCAGTGTGCGCAGCATGTCGCGAACGATACCCGCTCGGATCCGCGGACACGGCCTCGCCACCGATGCGAACCGGAACACGGCGACCTCAAAGGCTAGACTGGCCGACGCGCGCGACCCCCCGCTCCGCCACCGAACCATGCGCTTCACCCCGCCCCTCGCCCTCGCCACGCTCCTGAGCCTCACCGGCGCCGCCGTTCCCGCCCAGGACACTGCCAGCCGCCCCAACGTCCTGTTGATCCTCGCCGACGACCTCGGCTTCAGCGACCTGAGCTGTTACGGCAGCGAGATCCCGACGCCGAACCTCGACCTGCTCGCCGCACAGGGCGCGCGCTTCTCGCAGTTCTACAACTCGGCGCGCTGCTGTCCGTCGCGGGCTTCGCTGCTCACCGGCCTGCATCCGCACCAGGCGGGCGTGGGCTCGTTCGCCACGCAGCAGCCACGGAAGGGCGCGGGGCGCGCCTATGCCGGGCACCTGCTCGCCGACTGCGCGACGCTGGCGGAGCTGCTGGGCGATGCGGGCTACTCGACGTGGATGGTCGGCAAATGGCACCTCGGCACGCCGGGACCGATCGAGCGCGGCTTCCAGAACTACTGGGGCTTCCAGAACCTCCACGCCTACTCGGCCGACCAATGGGACCTCGCGGAGTATGCGCGGCTTCCGGAGGGCACCGCGGCCGAGCTGTCGTTCGGCGACGACTTCTACGCGACCGACGCGTTCAGCGACTACGCGCTGGAGTTCCTGCGCCAGACGCGCACCGCGGGGAACGAAGATCGCCCGTGGTTCCTCTACCTCGCGCACTCCGCCCCGCACTTTCCGGTGCAGGCGCCGGTCGAGACCATCGACCGCTACGTGGAGGTCTACCGCCGCGGCTGGGACGCGCTGCGCGCCGACCGCTTGCAGCGCATGCAGCGCATCGGCCTGATCCCCCGCGACCTGCCGCTGCCGCCGCGCAGCATGGTGCCAGTCGACCGCGAGGACCTCGCCAGCGGCTATCCGGGCCAGCCCAATCCGGCGTGGGACTCGTTGCCCGAAGACCGGCGCGAAGACCTCGCGCGGCGGATGGCGACGTTCGCGGCGATGGTCGAACATGTCGACCACGGGGTCGGTCGGATCCTGCGGGACCTGCAGGCGAACGGCGAACTCGACGACACCCTGATCCTGTTCCTGTCCGACAACGGCGCCTGCTACGAGTGGGGACCGTTCGGCTTCGACGGACCGTCGCGCCGCGGCGCCGACGTGCTGCATACCGGGGAAGCGCTGCGCGGGATCGGCCAGGCCGGGACCTGGCAGAGCTATGGCTCGGCGTGGGCGAATCTGGGCAACACGCCGCTGAACCTCTACAAGCACTTCTGCCACGAGGGTGGGATCTCCAGCCCATTGATCGTGAGCAGGGGGGATCGGTTCGCGTCGCGATCGGGTTGGATCGACACGCCCGTGCATCTGATCGATGTGGTGCCGACAGTGCTCGAAGCGACCGGGGCGACCTACCCCGAGCGGCGCGGCGACGCAGAACTACAGCCATTGGAGGGTACGTCGCTGTGGCCGCTCGTCGACGGCGAATCGTTCCCCGAGCGCGCGCTGGCCTTCGAACACCAGGAAGCCCGCGCCCTGCGCCGCGGCCGCTACAAGGTGGTCTGGGGCAAGCGAATGCCCGAAGCCCCGCACTGGGAGCTCTACGACATCGAGACCGACCGCAGCGAGCAGCGTGATCTCTCCTCGGAACGACCGGAGCTGACCGCCGAACTCGCGGCGCTCTGGGAGGACTGGGCGAAGCGGGTGGGCGCGGATCCGTTCACGCGCGACGACTACGCTCCGGTCGAGGACGAGCCAACGACAGAGGCGGAGCTCATCGCCGACCGGCCACTGACGATCACCTGCCAGATCGATACCGGCGACGACGAAGAAGCCCACGGCGTGCTGGTCTGCCAAGGGGGCCGGCAGCAGGGCTTCGCGCTGCACCTCGTCGACGGCGTGCCGACCTTCGACGTGCGCCGCAATGGCGAGATCACCCGGGTACAGGCCGCCTCCGCGGTGGCCGGCAAGCTGCGGATCACCGCGCACCTCGACGCCGAGGTGATGACCGTGGGCCGCGGCCGACAGATCCTCGCCAGCCGGCGCTCGCCGGGATTGATCCCTGCACAGCCGACCGATCCCCGCGAGGTCGGCCAGGACTCGCTGACCGCCGCCGGCGACTACGAGGCTCCGAACGCGTTCACCGGCTCGATCCTCGGACACGAGGTCAAAGCGGAGGGTGATGCGCCACGGCAGCCGGAGACCCCGCCCACCACCGCGAGCACACGCCCCAGCGACTACGGCGCCGCCGCCCCCGGGCCCACGATGCCCGAAGGCCTGCAGCCGTTGTTCGACCACTGGATGCGCGACACCTGGATCACCCGCGGCCCCGACAGCAGCTACTACCTGACCGGCACCACCGCCACGCCCGGTCGCAACTTCGGCGGGCGCCTGCCGCACTGCTGGGACTCCAACGACGGCCTCTACCTGTGGAGGTCCGACGACCTCGCGCAATGGCAGAGCCTCGGCCGGATCTGGTCACTCGACGCGGATGCCACCTGGCAGTCGACCTACCGCTTCGGCAAGCCGTTCACCACGATCACCGGCGACGCGGGCGAGGCGAAGAAGCGCGCGGTCTGGGCCCCGGAGATCCATTGGATCGAGTCGGCCGGCAACTGGTTCGTCGTCGCCTGCATGAACCAGACGGCGGTGGGCGGCGGCTCGTTCGTGCTGCGCTCCACCACCGGCAAGCCCGAGGGCCCCTACGAGAACATCGAGGGCAACCGTGAGGGCCCGCTGTTTCCGCGCATCGACGGCTCGCTGTTCGAGGACGACGACGGCTCGGTGTGGTTCGTCGGCCACAACCACGAGTTCGCGCGGATGAAGCCCGACATGAGCGGGCTGGCCGAGCCGATGCGGCGCTTCGTGGAGACGGCCTACGAGCCCGAGCCGTACATCGAGGGCGCGTTCGTGTTCAAGCACGCCGGCCGCTACCACCTGGTGCAGGCCATCTGGTCGCACAGGATGCCCGACGGCTCGTTGCGCTACGAAGGCGACAGCAAACGCCAGGGCGGCGAGCTGTGGAGCTACGACTGCGTGATCGCCTCCGCCGACCGTCTCGAGGGCCCCTATGGCCCGCGCTACACCGCCGGCGTCGGCATCGGCCACGACAATCTGTTCCGCGGCGACGGCGGCCGGATGTACGCCACGCTGTTCGGCAATCCGCGCACCGACTTCCCGCAGCCGTTCCGCTGCCGGCCGGCAATGGTGGAGATGTGCTTCGATGGCGAGCGCTTCCGCATCGCCGAGCCCGCCGGGCAACCCGAGCGCGTTCCCGCGCCGAACTTCGTGGTGATCCTGACCGACGACCAGGGCTGGGGCACCACGTCGACGACCTGGGACCCGGCGGTGCCGGCATCGGCCAGCGACTTCTTCCGGACCCCCTCGATCGATCGGCTGGCGGCGCGCGGTATGCGCTTCACCCAGGCCTACGCCGCGAACCCGAACTGCTCGCCGTCGCGCGCCGCACTGCTCACCGGGCAGAGCCCCGCAGCGCTGCACTTCACCGACATCTGCGGGCGGCAGAGCGGACCGTTCTACGTAGGCAACCGGCTGATCCCGCCGCGGCACGTCGACGACCTCGACCCGTCGACGACCACCATCCCCGAACTGCTGAAGGCCCACGACCCGCGCTACGTGGCGGCACACTTCGGCAAGTGGCACCTGCGCGGCGGCGGGCCCGAGGCGCACGGCTTCGATGGCGGCGACGGGAACACCGGCAATGGTGAGGGCAACCGCCCGGCCAATCTGCCCGACGACCCCAAGCAGGCCTACGGGCTGACCGACCGCGGACTCGCCTGGATGCGCGAGCAGGTCGACGCCGGCCGGCCGTTCTACCTGCAGCTCTCGCACTACGCGACGCACCTGGCCTACCAGTCGAGGCCCGCGACGCGCGCCGGCTTCGAGACCGCCGCACCCGGCACACGCCACACCAAGCTGCCCTATGCCGCGATGCTCGCCGACCTCGACCGCAACATCGGCCGGGTCCTCGACGCGCTCGATGCCCTGGGCATCGCCGAGAACACCTACCTCGTCTACACCGCCGACAACGGCACCTATGCCACCGACGACCCGGCCAATGCCAATGGCCCGGTGCGCGGCCACAAGGCAATGCTGTGGGAAGGCGGGGTCCGCGTGCCGATGGTGATCGCCGGGCCGGGCATCGACCGCGGCTCCATCTCGCGGGTCCCGGCGGTCGGCTACGACGTGCTCCCCACGATCGCCGCGCTCGCCGGGATCTCCTCGGTGCCCGCCGCGGTGGAAGGCGCCGACCTGACACCGGCGCTACACGCCAAGGCCTCCACGGTGACCCGCCCCCACGGCGCACTGCACTTCCACTGGCCGCACTACCAGCACCAGAAGCGCAGCGTGCCGACCAGCTCGATCGTGGAGGGCCGCTACAAGCTGCAGTACCGCTGGGAGACCGACACCGCGGAGCTCTACGACCTGGAAGGTGACCTCGCCGAGACGACGGACCTGGCGGCGAAGGAGCCCGAGGTCGCCACGCGCCTGCAGGCCAGCCTGTTCGACTGGCTCGACGCGGTCGACGCGCAGCGCCCGCAGGTGAACCCCGACTTCGATCCGGAGGACGACCCGGCGCTGCGGCGACGGTGAATCTGTCGTGGTCGGTGCCTGGCACCAACCACGACACAAACAGCGAGGCGGCTGGGTCACGGGACACGGCCCGATCCAGTATCCGCAGAGGCCGTTTCCGCGTGACTCCGACATCGGGCGCGAGGCACCGGCGGTAGGCGTCGGCGGGTCAGAAGCTGCCGACGACGTTGCGGGTGCCGTTGGTGAACAGCAGGCCGAGGGAGTTGGCGCTGGAGAGGACGGCGAACTGCCCGTAGAACTCGGCGCCGAGCAGGGCGAGGTCGTTGGGGATCGTGTAGCGGACGTTGGCGCTGCCGGCCGAGTTGGCGCTGGCATCGAGGCCGATGTCGCCGCTGCTCAGGGCACGGCAACCGGCGGCGCCGAGGGGGCCGAGGTCGAGGTCGGGGTTGGTGACGCCGATAAGCAGGACGGCGCGGGCGCCGTTACCGGCGGTCCGCAGGCGCATGGTCTGTGTGGCGCCGAGCAGCGGGGCGGTGGCGCTGTGGGTCGGCCGGGTCGCGGGACCGGTGGTGGTGAAGGTGCGGAAGGCGTAGGCGTCGTTGCCGCTGCCCGCGGTCCAGGCGCTGCCGCTCCAGAGCGCGTCGTCGATCGGGTTGCCGAACTGCTCGATCGGACGCAGGATGCGGCCGCCGTTCAGCGGCTCGAGGCTGACCCAGTAGTTGGTGCCGGCGTTGATCCGCGCCGGAGTCGGGAAGCTGGCGCGTACGACCTGCGGAGCTCCCGGCGAGACGCTGACGGTGGTCTCGGCCAGGACCTGCCGCGGCAGCGTGCCGCCCTCGTCGTAGATCGCGACGGCGAGGTCGACGGGCGCCGCACCGACCGCTGCGGAGCGGAATTCGATGCTGCAGACGTCACGCGTCGGGTAGCCGAAGTCGTCCCGAACCCGGAAGGCACGGCGCGCGTTGCTCTGCGTCTGGCCGCTGAGCGGGTTGCCGTTCCAGTTGACCTCGCGGAACGCGCTGCTGGAGCACGGCGCGGAGGCACCGCAGCTGGCGCCGAACGGCTGGCTGATGCCACGGACGTTCGGGGCGTAGTTGACCTGGTAGCGGATCGGCTGGTCGTCCCGCAGCCAGAACTGGAAGCCCGACTGCTCGGTGAAGTAGTAGCTCTCCACCGAGTTGCCCGAGGGCGCCGTCGGCTTCTTGATGTAGTTGGTCGACGGGAAACCACCGCAGGCGTTCGAAGTGCCGTAGTCGAGCACGACCTGGTAGCGCTCTCCGGCTCCAAGGATCAGGTTCGAGAAGCTCGCCCGCACCGTGCCCACGTTGTCCGGGATGCTCAGCGGGGCCGACCGACCGAGGACCGAGCCCTGGTTCGGGCTGCCGCCGTCGTTGTCGGGACGCACCTCCATGCGGACCGTCGCGCCACTGCAGCCGCCGTTGGCCAGCTTCACCGCGATGTCGCAGACCTGGATGTCGTAGGCCTGCGGGTTCACGAACACGAAGCTGCGCTTGAAGGCGACGTCGTCGTCCCAGGCGAACTGCGCGTTCCAGTTGCGCTGGCGCGTCTGGGTGCACTGCGCGTTCAGCGCGGTCGAGGTCAGGCCATCGGCGGTCAGGGCCAGCAGCGCGGAGGTCAGGATCAGCTTGGAGGCGTTCATCGGTCTCGTCCTTCGGGTCGGGTTTCGGAGCGCCCGCGCTCGCCGCGGGCGGGATTCGGGAAGCACCCCGGATTCGCCCGCCCGGCTGCGCCAGGCTTTCCCCGCCTTTTCCCTCCCGCTGCCCCTAATCCCTTTCCGATAGACTGTTACGATCACCCAAGAATGTCCGGAGAGCGCCCCGATCCCCTGCCCGAGGTCTACACCGAGCTGCGCGCGGTCGCGGCCGGCTACCTCCGCAGGACCCCGAGCGCCGCGCCGACCATCCAGGCCACCGCGTTGGTGCACGAAGCCTGGCTGCAGATCGCCAAGCACGACGAGACCCGCTGGCGGAGCCGCACCCACTTCGCGGCGCTGGCCTCCAAGGTGATGCGCGACGTGCTGGTCGACGAAGCGCGGGCCCGCAAGGCCGCCAAGCGCGGCGGCGACCGGCAGCGATTGACCCTCTCCGGCCTCAGCCCAGAGACCGACTCGCCCGACGTCGACGTGCTGGCCCTGCACGAGGCCCTCGAACGGCTGGCAGCGGAAGACCCCGAGCAGGCCCGCATCGTCGAACTTCGCTTCTTCGGTGGCATGACCGGCGACGAGATCGCCGAGACGGTCGGCGTCTCCCGCCGCACCGTGGTCCGCGAACTCAAGATGGCCCAGGCCTGGCTGCTCCGCGAGATGACCCGCGACGGAGACCCCAGCGATGGCTGAGTCGCGCCACGCCCGCCTGAAGGCACTGTTCACCGAAGCCGTCGACCTGCCACCCGGTCAGCGCGAGGCCTTCCTCGCCGAGTCCTGCCCCGTCGATCTCCGCGACGAACTCGAGGAACTCCTCGACTTCGAGACCGACGACGGCTTCCTGGCCCCCGAGTGCGACTCGACCCCGCCGCCGGCTGCCCCCGCCGCGGCTCGCCTGGACGACGGCCAACTCCTCGGCGGCTACCGGATCCTCCGCGAACTCGGGGCCGGCGGAATGGGCCGCGTGTTCGAAGCCGAGCAGGATAGGCCACGCCGCCTGGTCGCATTGAAGGTCGTGCACGGCCTGCGAACCGGCGGCGAACTCGCCCGGCGCTTCGAGCGCGAAGCAGAGGTGCTCGGCCGACTCGAGCATCCCGGCATCGCGCGGATCTGCGAAGCCGGCATCGACGAGGCCCTCGGCGTGCCGTTCCTGGCGATGGAACTCGTCGACGGCGTCCCGCTGCTCGACTTCGCCAGGAACCACGCCCTCGACGACCGCGAACGCCTCGACCTGATCGCACGGATCGCCGACGCCGTGCAGCACGCCCACCAGAAGGGCGTCATCCACCGCGACCTCAAGCCGGGCAACGTCCTGGTCGCTCGGAGCGACGCGACGCCCCGCATCCTCGACTTCGGCATCGCCCGGACCTTCGGCCACGACGACGACCTCGACACCACCCGCGACGGCCAGGTCCTCGGCACCGTCACCCACATGAGCCCGGAACAGGCCGCCGGCCGCCTCGAGGACGTCGACACCCGCACCGACGTGTATGCACTCGGGGTCCTCGCCTTCGAGCTGCTCACCGACGGCGAACAGCCGCACGACACCACCGGCCTCGGCCTGCACGCCGCGCTGTCCCGCATCGTCGAGACACCGGCCCGCCGCCTCGACCAACTCGTCCCCCGGCTGCGCGGCGACGTCGCGACGATCGTCCACAAGGCGCTGCAGCCGGAACGCGACCGGCGCTACCAGAGCGCCGCGGCGTTCGCCGACGACGTCCGACGCTACCTCGGTGCCCAGCCGATCCAGGCCCGGCCGGCGACTCCCTGGTACCAGGTCAGCCGGTTCGCCGCCCGCAACCGGAGCCTCACCGCCGCGGCCGCGGTGGCCATCCTGTCGCTGGTCGGCGGCACGGCGGTCGCGACCTGGAAGGCGATCGAGGCCAGCGAAGCCGCCGCCCAGGAACGCGAGGCCCGCCAGCGCGCCGAACGCCGGCTCGGCGACGTCCGCGAGTTCGCGACCAAAGCGGTGTTCGAGATCCACGACGAGATCAAGCACCTGTCGGGCAGCATCGACGCGCGGCGCCAGCTCCTCGACGTCGGTCACGACGCGCTGGTCCGCCTGCAGGCCGAGGAGAGCGACGACCCCGACCTCATCCGCGAAGTCGCTGTCGCCTGGTCCCAGCAGGGCCGGCTGCGCGGGGGTGACACCTACCACCTGGGGAAGTCCGCCGACGCGACCAGCTGCTTCGAGACCGCGATCACTCTCTGGCAACGCCTGCTCGCCAGCGACGCCGCACCGAAGGCCACCGACCGCAGCAAGCTCGGCCTCACGCACTACCGGCTGGCGATGCTCGACCTGGACGCCCGCGACCTCGATGCCGCCGAGCAGCGCCTGCGCACCGCGATCGAGGTCATGGAACCCGGACTCGAGGCCTTCCCCGAGCACATGGACCTGCCCGGCGACCTCGGCTCCGTCTGGACCCGCCTCGGCCGCGTGCTGATGGAACAGGAGCGCGCCGCGGAGGCGCTGCAGGCGATCGAGACGGGACTCGCTTTGAACCGGGAATCGCTCCTCCGCGCCGTCTCGGACGAAGACCGGGCCTACCACCTGCGCGGCCTGATCGTCTCCCACAACTGGCTCGGCAACCACCACTACGACCGAGGCGACCTCGAGGCCGCCGAGACCGAGTACCGCCAGTACCTCGACTACGCCGAGCAGGTCTGCGCACTGCTTCCCGACGACGAACTCGACGCGTCGAACCTCGCGATCGCCCACAAGAAGCTGGCCCGTGTGCACCGCAAGCGCGGAGCACTCGACGCGGCACTGCAGGCCGAGCGACACGCGCTGGACGTGATGGAATCACTCGCCGCCGTGGATGCCGGGAGCCGCGAGCCGAACCTGCGCCGGGTCTCGCAATGGCTCGACTCGACGCTGAGCTGCGCGGGCACCGAGCTCCAACTCGGCCGAGCCGCGGCCGCCCGCGAGACCCTTGCCCGCGGTCTCCTCGCGCGGCAACTCCTCACGCCGCACATCGCCGACACCCAGAGTTGGGCCTGGTCCTGCGTCGCGTACGCCAACCTCGCGGCCGAACTCCTGCTGCTGCAGGACGACGCCGTGGGCGCCCTGCGAGAATTGCACGATGCCGGCCCCGCGCTGCGGCGAGCGCTCGCGGGTGACACGCCGAAGGGCACGCTGCGCACCGCGGCCGACTTCGTCGCCCTGCGGATCGTCACGCGGTCGAGGCTCGGCCAGGACCAGCAGGCTCGCGAGGAGCTCCCGGAACTCCGACGCCTGACCCGCGAGATCCTCGACCGCGAGGCTTCCGACGAACCACGCTCGTTCGAGCTGCAGCTCGAGCTGTTGGACGGCGCGCTCCGGGGCTCCAGCGAGACCGCCCACGCGGCAACCCAGGCGTGGCTCGGCCCCCGCGGCGACAAGGCCAGCGAAGCGGAGCGGCGGGTCCGTCGCGCACTGGCAATCGCCGAGAGCCGGCGCCGGTGAACGGGTCGAGGCGTCAGTCCTTCGGCGCGACTCCCACCCGGCAGATCCAGATCCGCTCCCGATCGAGCCGGCGGTCCTTGCCGTTCACCACCCCGCGCTGGTCGAACCATTCCGTCCGCTCGCCGATGCCGTCGGTCGCGGTCTGGGTCGACCAGTAGCGCAGGCCGACGATTTCCTTGCCCTTGCGCTCCCAGCCGAGGAACACCACCGAGTGGCCCGACCCGCTGTGGCGCCAGAGCTGGACGAAGTCGCCGGGGCGGACGTCGTTCCAGTCCTCGATGCGCACGCCGAGGTCGTTGGACACCAGCGCGGTGTAGACGCAGCTCGGATCGGCGGCCGAGCCGAACCACTGCGACTGCAGCCGGCGCACTCCCTTCAGGTCGAAGTCCTTGATCCGCCACGGCCGCGCGTTGCGGGCGCACCAGGTGCGGTAGGCGTCGAGGAACACCTCGAAGGTCAGCCCGCAGCAGTAGGCCCGGCCCTGCTCGTCGCCCTCGCACAGCATCTGGCCGGCGTACTCGAGGTCCTTGGTGCAACCCTTCCACGAGCCGCTCTTCGGCCAGTGGTAGGTGTGCGTGCCGTCGGCGGGATAGTGGGCCAGGGTCTCGAGCACGATGCCGTTGAAGTCGCCGAGCCGCGGCACCACGACCGTGTCGGGATCGGCATCCGGCCGGGTGCGCAGAACCACCACGGTCTTCCCCGGCAGCTCGACGCGCAGCGATTCCGCGCCCGAGGGCATCGCCACCAGGGTCTCGACCTTCGAAGACGGCAAGCCAAGCTGGCGCCGCGCGGCGGCCAGGTCCGGGACGACGATCTGCCAGGGCGAGTCGACGGTCCCGGTCGTCAGCGCGGCGTCGTCGACGAACTCCAGCCGCAGGCCGTCTTGGTCGATCTGCGCCGGCCCGCGCGCCCCGGTGATGTCCTCGAAGCCCAGACGCGTGAGCGCCGCCACCGCCCGCGCCGGCGCCGCGCAACGCAGGCGGACCGCATCGTCCTGCGCCGGGCAGACGATCGGGATCAGCACGGGCAGGAGGACGACGAGGGCGCGGGTCGGCATCGGCAGGTCGGAAAAGATGGGTCGAGGCTCCGTCCGGGTCTGGCCGTCGACCGCTCGGGGATCGACGATCGCCGGGATGCTACACCGGGTCTGGACCTCCGTGTTCGTGCTGCTGCTGGCCGGAGCGCTCGCAGCACAGTCGACGCCGATCCACTTCGTCGCCGGCATCCCGGTGGTCCGCGCCAAGCTGGTCGCCGGGGAAGCCACCTACGAGTGCCACCTGGTGATCGACCTCGCGCGCACCGATCCACTGTTCCTCCACTCCAACGCCGCGCAGAGCCTCGGCGCCTTGAACTGCGAGGTGCGCTGCGGCGAGCTGCGCTTCGAAGGCCTGCCGGTCACCGGCCAGCGCGACACCTGGCTCGAGGGCTTCACCCGCCAGAACGCCACAGCGCTCACCGAGGTGCCGGCCGCCGGCTACCTGGGACTCGGCGCGTTCGGCGACGGCACGCTGACCCTCGACGGCCCCGGCGGCAAGCTGACCCTGGCGAGCGCGGCCAGCGGCTTCGAGAAGCCCCCCGAGAGCGAGACCCGCGCGGTGCTGGATCTCAACGGCGACCCGCGCGAGGTCGGTCTGCGCGTCCGCGTCGACGCCGGCGACAAGCAGTCGAGCCGGATGCTGGTCCACACCAAGGAGCCGATCAGCCTGGTGCGTGCCTCGCTGGCGCAGAAGAACTCCGACGACGGCCTGCTCGCCTCGGCCCGCGCCGGCACGCTCGACTTCACCGCGCTCACCCCCTTCCACCCCGAGGCCCCGCCGAGCGGCGCCGACCTCACCCTCGGCGGCGCCGCGCTGAGCCGACTGGTCACCACCGCAGCGCTGCAGGCCGGTTGGATCGCCTTCGAGCCGGGCGTCGACGCGGTCTACCCCGCAGACGAAGCCGCCTACGTCCGCGCCCGCTTCGGAAGCGACCCAGCAAACGGACTGGCGGCGTTCCTCGCCGACTTCCCCGAGTCGAGTTTCCGCCAGGAAGCCGCGCAGCACCGCCTCGGCATCCTGGCCCGCTCCGGCACCGGCGGCGAGGAGCTGCTGGAGGCCGCACTCGCCGCGGTCGCGGCCGCACCCGAGACCGGCCGCGCCCGTGCCGCCCTGGAGATCCTCGAACAGGCCCCGCACGACGCCGCGTTCCGCCCGTTGCGCAAGCAGCTCGCCGAACAGGCCCTCGAGTACGCAGCAGCCGACGAAGACGGCACCGCCGGCCTGCAGCTCCGCCTCGAGCTCGGCCGCATCGCCCGCGTCGAGCGCGACTACGACGCCGCCCGCCGCCATCTCCTCGCCGCGGTGTTCGGACTGCGCGGCAATGGCCCCGCCAACCTCGAACTCGGCCGCCTCTACGAAGACCAGGACGATCTCGAGCGCGCCCGCTCCCGCTACCTGCTGGCGATGCTCGACATGAAGAACTCCGGCGAGGACGGGCTGCTGGCCCTGCAACAGGTCCACCAGAAGCTGACCGGCAGCAAGGACGGCCTGATCGAGTCGATCGCCGAACTGGTGGACGGCCGGGTGCCGGCGATGCACCCGATCCCGCGCGAGCCCGAGGAGATCCAGCCCACCGGCAAGGTCGCGCTGGTCGAGCTGTTCACCGGCGCGATGTGCCCACCCTGCGCCGCCGCCGACGTAGCCTTCGACGCGCTCGACGCCTACTTCGGGGTCGACGAGATCGCGCTGATCCAGTGGCACCTGCCGGTGCCCGCCCCCGAGCCGCTGGTCGCCGACGCGAGCCTGGCCCGCGCGCAGCGCTTCGGCGTGCGCGGTACACCGACCGTGGTGTTCGACGGCGGCGAGCGCATCGTGGGCGGTGGACGCGCCGACGCGGCTCCCGACATGTTCGCGAAGTACCGCGACCAGCTCACCGGGCTGCTCGCCGCCGAGCCGGTCGCCGACCTCGCGGGCCGCGCCACGGTCGAGGACGGCACCGTGCAGCTCTCGCTCACCGCGAGCGGCGACGAGCTCGCCGACCTCGACCTGCACGCGGTCCTGGTCGAACGCACGCTGGTGTTCCCGGGCAGCAACGGGATCCTGATGCACCACCACGTCGCCCGCGCCGCGTTCACGCCCGGCGGTGGTGCACGGCCGCAGCCCGCCGGCGAAGCCCAGCAGTTCTCGCTGCGCCTCGGCAGCGTCGCGTTCGCCCTCGACCAGACGGTACAGGGCCTCGAGAGCCGCGGCCCGTTCCGGATCCGACCGATCCAGCCCGATCCCGGCAACCTCGCGGTGGTGGCGTGGCTGGAGCGCGACGGCAAGGTGGTGCAGGCGGTCACGATCGACGTCGAGCAGATGCCGTAGGGCCCAGGCGTCCCGAGTAGCCACAGAATTCCGAGACCAGGACGTCACGCGGCCTGTCGTGAAGGAGTCGGACTGAGCAACCGGGGAGCGACCTCCCTGGGAGTCGCTTCCCGAATCCCTCGACCCTTCACGCCATGACACGCATCCGCACCCGGCTCCTCGTCATTCTGCTCGCCACCCTACCCATCCTCGGAGCCTGCAAGAGCAGCGACGACGACCCCGCGCCGACCACCACGGTCCGCTTCAAGAACGAATCGGTCTCGAACCGCACCTACGACGTGATCTGGGATGGCTCCCGCATCGTGTCGCTCGATGCCGGACGGGAGTCCCAGGCCTACACGACGAGTCCCGGTCAGCACACCCTGCTGTTCCGCTTCTCGAACGACGGAACTCCGGCCTGTTCCGAGTCCACACCCAATCTGGCCGCGGGCGCCCGCCGCATCTACACGTGCCGGCGATGATCCGTAGCGCCTGCCTCGCGGCCGGCGCAGTGCCGTTGCTGGCCCTTGCGATCCTGGCCTCGACTCCCACCCAGGCTGATACCGCGCCCCGTGGGTCGGCGTCAGCCGGACCGGAAGGCGAACCCGGCCGCGCCGTCCCGGCTACGGAGATGGCTCGGCGCGTCGCCGACCCGGACCGGGACGCCTCGCATCCCCGGCAACTCGTTGCCGAACCACCCAGCGCCAGCGTCGCTGCCTCGGCCACCGCGGAGCTCACCGGGCACCTCGACCATGCCGACTCACCAGACCTCGCAACCCCGAAGTCCATCGAACTCGTCGCGACCGATCCGACGGGCCGGACGACGCGGATGGAGACCGCGATCGACGCGCTGAGCCGCTTCCGCGTGGAGCTGCCGGGTGGCAGCCTGGTGCATTCCCTCGCGGTGATCGGCGGCTTCCGGCGACCCGACGCACAGGCGCGAGTGCTCGACCGGATCTCGCTCGATCTCCGTCTCCAGCCCGGCAGCAGCCACTACATCGAGCTGCCGTTGCCGCGCGTCGCGCCGACCGAACTCTGCGTCCTGCACGACGAACGACCCGTGACCGATGCCCGGGTATCCACCTCCCACGACGATCTGCAGCTGGGCCGCTCCGACAACGCCGGCCGCCTCCGCGTCGACCCTCGGGGTCTCGAAGGACTGCTCGAGGCACAGGCCGAGGGAGTCGTGACCGTCGCCGCCTGCACCGCCCGGTCTGCGGACCAGCCCGCTACGATCCTGGTCGCGGACGCGCGCCGCATCCGCATCGTGATCCGTGGCGACGCCGGGGAGCCGCACCCGGCCGCCCAACTCACCGTGACGCCGACGTGGGACCTCGACGCGATCCCCGGCGCGCAGCCCGCCATCCATCACCTCCCGAGCTCGCAGTCGATGGTCGTGCACGGCGTATGCGGGTTCGATCTCGCAGCCGGACTCCCCTACCGGCTCGTCGTCACCGCACGCGGGTTCGCACCGCTCGAGCAGACCATCGAATCGCGGGACGACGTTCAGATCGAGCTCGCTCTCGTGCGCCGCGAACCGCTCGGCGGTCGGGTCCTCGATCCCGGCGGCAGCGGAATCGGAGGAGCTACGATCCATGACCTCGCCAGCGGACAGACCTGGTGCACCGATCCAACGGGCCGGTTTCGCCTCGACCAGGACGGCCCCCTCGAGGTGAGAGTCGCGGCCACAGGCTACGCTGCCCGCCGCCTCCGGCTCGGCCCGGCAACGGCGGCCATCCGCCTGGAATCCGCGCACGCGATCGACGGCCGCGTCTGGCGTGCAGGCCGACCGGTGGCCGGGGCCGAGATCACCGTCTTTCCCGTCGATCCCACCTCCGGCTTCCATGCGACCGCGGTGGAAGCGGCGGTGAGTCGAGCCGACGGGCGCTTCGAAGTGGCGGGCCTCCCCGCGGGCCGCTTCACGCTGCGCGCCACCCTCGGCGAGGCGACCACCATGTGCGCGGACGTCCCGGCCGGTAGCCACGACACGCTGCTCGAGTTCGACAGCGCGGCCCATCGGGACCTGCGAGGACAGGTCACGGACCGCACGACCGGTCGCCCCCTGCGACGCTTCACGCTGGTCCGCGTGCGCGATCTCGGCGGTCTGCTCGAGGAGCAATGCCGCGAGGTCTGCGATCCGGGGGGCCGCTTCGAGGTCCCCGGCGCCTGGCTCGACGGTACGGAACTCTGGATCCGGAGCCACGACCACGTGCCGCAGGATCTGCTGCGCGCCGGTAGCGCAAGCGACCTCCCGTGGCTTGCGGTCGCGCTCGTCCCGAGGTCGACGCAGTGAGCGCCAAGCCCTGCTGCACGCCACGGCGACACGCCCCCGCCGCCCTCCTCCGGCTATGCTCCGGCGGTGAAGGAATCCAACCGGGACGAGCTGGAGCGCCGGCACGACGACGCACCGACCGATTCTCTGCTCCGCCGCCGTCTCGAAGGCGACCACGAGGCGCTCGACGTGCTGTTCGCGCGCTACCTGGACCGGGCACGGCGCATCGTCCGAGGCGAGTTCCCACGACTCGACGACGCGATGCTCGAGGACATCGTGCAGGAAGGCCTGACGCGGGCCTTCGCCCGACTCGACAACTACCGGGGCGAGGACCAGTTCCGCGGCTGGATGCGGACCCTGCTCGTGAACACTGCGAAGTCGGTGTTGAAGCGCAACGGCCGCCACGCCGCCGCCTCGCTCGACGACGAGTCCAGTTCCGCGCCCTCGGAGCCGGTGTCCGACGCCACGAGTCCCAGCGGTGCGGCCCACCGCAGGGAGTCGGCGCAGGAGCTCGAGCGAGCGCTGTCCCGACTCGCTCCGCGCAGCGAGAGCGTCGTGCGCGGTCGCCAGCGCGGCGAGCCGTTCGCCACGATCGCGGACCGACTCGGGATCAGCGAGGAGAACTGTCGGCAGATCCATCTGCGCGCCCTGCGGCAACTCAGTGAGTTCCTCGGCGAAGGACCGGAATCCGCGACATGACCTCCGAGAGCATCCACGACGACGACGGCTCGAGGCTCGGTGACCTGGTCGAGGAGATCCTGGCACGCCTCGCCGACGACCCGGCCTTCTCCGTGGAGTCGTTCCTCACCGGCCACCCGCGCCAGGCCGCGGCGCTTCGCAACCGACTGGACGCGCTGAACCGCTTCGGCCTGTCCGACGACGTGCACGACCGCACGTCTCCGAAACTCGAACGCTACGAGGTCGGCGAGTCCCTCGGCCGGGGCGGCATGGGCGAAGTGTTCCGGGCACGCGACCGACATCTCGGCCGCGACGTCGCACTGAAGCGGATCCGATCCGACCTCGACCGGCAGCTGCTCGAAGCCCGCTTCGCGAACGAAGCCCGGCTCGGCTCCAGGCTCGACCACCCGGCGATCCCCCCGGTGTTCGACTTCCTCGCCGACGCCGCCCCGCCCTGCTACACGATGAAGCTCGTGGCGGGTCGCACACTCCGTGAGGTGCTCGGCGACGAACCGGCCCGTGGACGAGCACTGCGCCGCATCGCCGAAGTGTTGGAGACGATCTGCGAGGCCCTGTCTCACGCCCACGCGGCTGGCATCGTCCACCGTGATCTCAAGCCCGGCAACGTGATGCTCGGCGACTACGGCGAGGTCCACGTCCTCGATTGGGGAATCGCACTCGACCTGAGCGGCGCGGGCCCGGAGGAATCGGAACGCTCCCGCCGTGTCGCCCTGCTCAGCGACCGCTCGGAAGCCCGTGCCGGCACCGGTTCCTACATGGCTCCCGAGCAGGCTGCCGGCGAGTTGGAGGCGATCGGCCCACGGACCGACGTCTTCGGGATCGGAGCCCTGTTGTTCAGGGCGTTGACCGGCACAGCGCCGTTCCCGAACGATACCGAGGCACGCGATCCCTCGGCCCCTGATGGCGCGCTGGATAGGCTCGACGCGACAGCCGGAATCCCACCCGAGCTGCGCGCGGTGTGCCGGACGGCGATGGCCGACGATCCGGCAGAACGGTACCCGGACACGGAAACGCTGGCCGAGGATCTGCGGGCCTGGCGCGATGGGGCCTCGCGCGGATTCGCGTGGCAGGACGGAGCCGTGCATCGCTTCGTCAAGGGCGTGGCGCGTCGTCCGCAGCTTGCGGCGCTCGCGCTGGTCGTGGCGGTGGCGGTGGGTCTGGGAGCCATCGCGTGGAGCGGGTGGCAACGCGAACTCATCGCGATCCAGCAGCGTGCCGAACTCCTTCGAACGCTGGACGACGCCGAACTACAAGTTCGCGAAGCCGGCGAAGTCGAGACAGGTTTCGGCCCGACCCGACAGCTCACCGAGTACAGCGCCGCGATAGACGAGATCCTCGATGCCCTGGCGCGGCTCGATGTAACGATCACGAACCCCTCATCGATCGACCGGCTCCTGTCGCGCCTCCCACCCCACAAATCTGCACCGGCCCGTGAACTGCTCCGCCGAGCCACCTTCGATCTGACGCGCTACCTGACGATGTCCGGCCTCTGGCAAGCAGCCGGGGTGGCGACCGATCGGGGTGACCCCGGCCCCCTCCCTGTCGACAACTGGAAGACGATGGCGACGAACCACCCCCGCGCGGTGGACGTCACCGACCAGATCCTGGGTTTCGCCGAGGCGATCCCGATGGCACCCGAAGCACAGGCGGCGATCGGTGCGCTCGAAGCACTCGCCTTGGGTCGAGCGACGACCTGGGGCTGGACCTACGAAGCGGGCAGCTCTCTGCAGGACGACGAACTATTCGCCTGCGCCTGGACCGCACAACGGATCCGAGGCCCCGCGGCTGCTGCCGAGATCTGGCCATCGATCCTCGAGGCGCGTCCCGACCTGTTCTTCGCGCACATGCAGTACGCGGTGCACCTCCAACGCGTCGCGATGGATCCCCGGTCCAGCACGGATGTCCAACAGGACGCATGGAACCGAGCCCTGCAGGAAGCCCGGATTGCCCGCGCGCTGTGGCCGGGATCGGCGACCGCTCTGAGCCTACAGGCCGTCGCTCTCTCCAAGCTGGGACGAACCGACGCCGCGCTCCAGACGTTCCGGCTCTTGCTGGAGCAACACCCCGACCACGTGGCGGGCAACTTCAACCTCGCGCAGAACCTGCTCGCCCGGGGCGAACGGGATGCGGCGCTGGCCCGGCTGGAGACCGTGCTGCACTCCGACCCCGACGACTGCCTGGCTCTGCTCCTGGCCGGCAAACACGGTCTCGAGAAGGCGCTCGAGGCGGAAGACCACGACCTCGCACGGCGGAGCCTCGACCGCATGCGACTGGCCTGCACCGCGCCCTCGGCCCGGCAGAACTGGATCTATCCATTCGAGCTCGGTCTCGGACTCGGGGTCATGGAACGACCCGGCGAAGCCGTCGAGGCCTTCCGCCGCGCGTTGGCATGCATACCGACCGATGCCGACGACGTGCCCAACTTGAAGTTCAACCTCGCCCAGGAGCTGATGTTCGCCGGGCATCCAGCCGAGACCCTCGCGATCTGCGACGACCTGCAGAGCAACCACGGGTTCGCCTGGAAGGTCGACACCGACGTCCTCGCCCTGCGCCTCGAAGCGAACCGCAGACTCCGAGCGAACGAAGGTCGGTAGCCGCACCGGCCCGCCGAGCAGCCCCTGGTCGACCACGCGCGTCGCCTCCAGAATGCCGCCATGCGCTGTGTGCTTCTCCTCGCCGCGGTCACGTTGGTGGCACCGCACCTCGATGCCCAACGCTACCCCGGCCAACGCACGTTCGGCACCGAGGACTACGTCGAATACGTCCCCGGCTCGCTGCCGATCCTGCTGACCGCCGGCCACGGCGGTGCCCTCGAGCCTGCCGAGATCCCAGACCGCAGCTACGGGGTCACCGTCCAGGACGGCCGCACCGAAGAGCTGGCTCGCGAACTGGCCGCCGAGCTCGCTGCGCGCACCGGCCGCTACCCGCACCTGGTGATCTCGCACCTGCACCGCAGCAAGCTCGATCCGAACCGCGAGATCGTCGAGGCGGCGCAGGGCGATCCGCGCGCCGAGCGGGCGTGGCGCGAGTTCCACGCGTACGTCGACTTCGCCACCAGCGTGATCGAGACCGACTGGGGCGGCGGCGTCTACCTCGACCTGCACGGGCACGGCCACGCGATCGCCCGCATCGAGTGGGGCTACGCGCTGGACGGTGCCGACCTGTCGCGTTCCGACACAGCGCTCGACGCGGCTGCCTACGTGGATCTGGCCACGGTGAAGCACGCGGCCACACTGCCGGGCGCGCGCCTGTCGCAGGTGATCCGCGGCCCGTTCAGCTTCGGCACCTGGATGCACGGCCTCGGCTACCCGGGCGTGCCGAGCGCTGCGATCCCGAGTCCGGGGAGCGATCCGTACTTCACCGGTGGCTACAACGTGCGCCGCCACGGTTCGCGCGATGGCGGCACCGTCGACGCGGTACAGATCGAGTTCCAGAGCGACCTGCGGCGGGTGGTCGCCCTGCGCCGCGCGATGATCCCGCGACTGGCCGACACGATCTCCGTGTGGCTCGATCGCCACCTCGGGATCGACCCCGCCGCCGATCCCCGGATCCGGGTCGAGACGGTCGTCGGCGTCGCCCACGAGCGTGGTGGACCGGCGCTGCTCCGACTGCACAGGTCCGGCGACGTGTCGGCCGCACGCACCGTGCTCTGGTCGGTGCGTGGCACCGCGGCACAAGGTCTCGACGTGCGCGCGCTGCCCACCAGTGTCACGTTCCCCGCCGGTCGCGCGACGGTCGACATCGAGGTGCAGGCGCTCGCCGACGGACTCGACGAAGGCGACGAGACCCTCGCCGTGCATCTGTTCGGCGGACCCGAGATCGGCTGGCCGGCGCACGCCGAGGTGGTGGTCCGCGATGCGGGCGACGATCCCGGCCTCGCACTCGACGCCCCGCTCGATCTGCTGCAGGGCAGCGGCACGCCCGACGCCGGCCCCCGCGGCACGCGCATCGACCTGCTGCCTTCGGCCACCAACGGTCCGACGCCCACCACCGGCGCGGACGACGGCGCGCTGGCCTTCGACGGTCTCGACGACGGCCTCGACGTGTACCTCACCGACTTCGCGCCCGCGGAGTCGTTCACGCTGTCGTTCTGGTTCCGCACCCCGGCACCGACGCCCGGCCAGGCCGGCTTCAGGTACATCGTCTCCAACCACATCGTCGGCCAGCCGTCGTCGCTGAACGTGTACGTGGACGAGGACTCCCAGACGCTGCGCACCGCGCTGTCGTTCCAGAACGACCGGACGCCGCTGGAGCATCTCGACGTCGCCGCAGCGGCATACCTCGATGACAGGTGGCACCACTACGCACTGGTTGCGAGACCGACCGGACTCTCGCAGGTGTTCCTCGACGGCGCACCAGTGCGCGAGAACGTGCACTCCGGCGACCGCTTCGATCCGGTGAATCGTCTGTTCGTCGGCGGCCGCGTCGACCGCAACCCGAACCGGTTCTTCCCCGGCGCCCTCGACGAACTCCGGATCCACGAGCGTGCGCTGAGCGCGGCCGAGATCGGGAACCTGTTCGCACTGCGCCGCGCAGCTCTCGCCGACTACGGCAGCGGCTGCCCCACCGGCCGCGCTCCGACCCTCACGGCGGAAGGCCGGCCGGAGATCGGTGCCACGTTCGACGTCGCGCTGCACACCACCGCCGGGCGCACCGTATTCCTCGGCCTCGGCCTCCGCACCGACCTCTGGCAAGGCCGCCTGCTGCCCTTCGACCTGACCGCGCTCGGCGCCCCGGCCTGCCTGCTCCTGCAGGACCTCGTCGATGCGCCGGGCGGCGTGACCGATGCGCTCGGATCCTTGCGATTCACCCTGGCCGTGCCTTCCGAGCCTGCAATGCGCGGCCGATCGCTCTACCTTCAGGGTCTCGTGCTCGATCCCGGCGCCAACGCGCTGGGACTCGCCCTGACCCAGGGGATCGCCGCCCGCCTCGGCGGCAGTCGGTGAGCCCCGCTTCGCTCTCGGAAACCGTCATGCGACACACCCTCGTCACGCTCGCCGCAGGCCTCGCCGCAGCACCTTTCGCCGCAGCACAGCACTCGCTGATCGTCTCCCCCGACGCCGACTTCGTGATCCGCGGCCTGCCCGGCACCAGTGCGCTCGGCGCGGTCGACGACCAGGAGTCGATCCTGGTCACCCCCGACGCGCAGAACCCGTACGAGGCCCGGCCGTTCCGGACCTTCTCGGTCATCAACACGATGCACGGCGACGGCGACCTCGACGGCGACCTGAACGACACCGACAAGTACGGCGACCTCAACTGCCTGTTCGTCAAGAACCGTCTGCCCAACCCGGACACGGGTCCGTTCGAGCCGGGCAACCTGTACATGTCGTGCTCCTTCAACACGACCGCGGCGGTGGCGACGGCCAACAGTGGAGTCGTGACGGTCCGCGACGGCGACGTCTGGCGGGCCCGCAACGGCACGCTGGAGTTCTTCATCACCGAGACGCAGATCCTCGACGCGCTCGGGGACTCCACCGCCGACATCGACATCGACGGCATGTGCCAGGACCAGATGGGCTCGCTCTGGTTCACGTTCTGGGACGCGACCAACAGCGTCGCCGGCGGCTCGCTGCTCGACGGCGACCTCATGCACATTCCGGCCTCGGCGATCTCCTACGATGCGAACGGCAACGTCCAGTCGGTGCTGTTCGGCTCGGCGGTGCTGTGGGCCTCGGAGAGCCAGATGGATGCGCTCGCCGCGAACTCCGGCACGTTCCGCCAGGACGGCACCGCGGTGACCCGCGCCGGCGACCTGTCGGGCCTGAACATCGACGTCGGCCCGGGCGCCTGGCAGAGCCCGCAGGACCCGAACCTCATCGGCCCCAACCTGATCTTCACGTCGAACTTCCTGGAGAACTTCGACAACATCTGGACCACCGCGAACGCCGGCTCCGCGGCGGTCATCAACGGCGTGACGATGGGCTACACCAGCGGCCCCGCCGACGGCAGCAAGCTCGGCATCGGCCAGCTGGCCTCGGGGCAGGACGCGATCAACGCGATGGTCGTGGTGCCGGCGCAGACCGGCTGGATCGCCGTCGACTCGCCGCTCGCCGGTGGATCCTCGCAGGGCCAGTTCACCCTGGAGTTCGGCCGCCTCGAGCCCAACTCTCCGCTCGGCGTGCTGGTCTCGCTCTGGTCGATGGACCTTCCCGGCGGGTTCGTTCCCGCGGTTCCGCTGCCGAGCACCATCGGACTCGTCGGCGGCAACCCGTGGCTGGAGGCGCTCAACCCCCAGGTCGCGTTCACGATCATGGCAGACGCCAACGGCTACGCGACGCTGCAGTTGCCCGACCCGGGCACGGTGACCCCAGGCGTGGATCTGATCATCCAGGGCGTCGGCCAGGCGTTCGGCAACGGCGGCAATTTCTCGGCCACCGGCACCGCCAGCGTCACCTTCTGATGCACGCATGGTGACGACCGCGGCAGCGGGTAGAGTCTCCGGTCCGCCATGGACCTCGACCGCGCCCGCACCGACCTCGAGACCCGCCTCGCGCCCGCTGCCGACGCGCTGAGTCAGCGCCGCGCGCGGGCCGGCTGGCACTACGGGCTCGCCGGCGGCACCCGCATGCTGCCGCGCCTCGCCGCAGTGCTCGCACTCGGCTTCCTCGGCGGCAGCTACGTGCTGGCCGAGCCGCCGTTCTCGGCGTGGCTCCTGCCGGTGTTCCTGGTGCTGGTCCCGCTGGCCGCGGCGCTGTCGTTCTTCCTGCAGCTGCGCCGCGACGGTCTCGACAGCTACGAGACTGCGCTGGTCCTCGACCGGAACAACCACACCGGCGACCGGCTGTCGACCGCGCTGGAGTTCGCCGGCGATGCGCGGCGCACGGCAGGGAGCGAGCGGAGTGCCGCGTTGGCGCGCGCCGCCGTGGAAGACGGGGTCCGCGCCGCGGCGTCGGTCGACCTGACCCGCACCGAGGCCGACTTCCCCGAGCGCCGGATCAGCTGGGCCTCGGCCGGTCTGGCGCTGATCATCGCGCTGGCACCCGCGGTGCTCGGACTCGCGAGTTCCGCAAACGGGCCGACGGCCGAGCCGGACGACAGCGTCGCGCAGGCCGATACCGGTGGCGACGAGGTGCGTGGCGACGACGCCGGCAGCAGCGACGCAGCCGACCCCTCGGCCGACGACGAGACCACACCGTCGCGGGAACTCGCGGCCCCGGCACGCGAGCCCGAACCGCGCGACGAACCGCGCGAGGAGCCGCGCGAGCCGGAGCAACCCGAAGAGCCGCCACCGTCCGAACGACGCAGCGCGGGTGGCGCGGGCGCCGGCGAATCCGCGCCCTCGGAGTCGGGCAGCCGCACGGCACCGAAGTCGGAGGCCGCCGAGTCCGCGGCGCAGGGTGCCGCGTCGTCGGCCGGCGCCGGCGGTGGTGGCCAGGGGGCCTCGCAGAGCGAGAACCCGCCCGAGCCCGACGAGAAGAAGCAGGAACCCAAGTCGCAGAACAACAAGCCGGCGGCGCGGCCGAGCGAGACCAAGCCCGGCGAGCCGGAGAAGAGCAGCGGCACGCCGAGCGGTCCCTCGCGCGGTGGCGGCCAGATGACCTCGGTCGCCAACGAGCGCAGCGGCCTCGACCGCGGGGTCGAGCGCGACGACGATGCCGAGACCGACGACGAAGAGGTCGAGGACGAGCGCGAGGAGTCCGAGCAGCGCGGCGGCGTGATGCCGATGACCCGCGACCGGATGCAGCCGCCGAGCCGCGAGCTGTCGATCAGCGGCAACGGCCCGCCCGACGACGGCCGCGGTGGTCCGACCCCACCCAAGAAGTCGCGCGGCACCGCGTCGTTGGTGCTCGGCATCCGCCTGCCCGACCAGGTGCGCGGCCAGCCCAACCCCGGCACCGCCAAGACCACGCTCGAGCAGGTCCCACCGGTTCCGCAGGATGCCGCGGCCCGCGCAACCGCCGCGGCCACTTCCGACGGACCGTCCCCGAACCCACAGTCCGCGAGCCCGGCAGCGTCGACGCTCGCCGAGGTGGTGCGGCGCTACCACGCGAGCCTGCGTGGATCGCCTCCCGCCGAACAGGCCGCCGACGACGACACTCCTCGCCCAGGCGAATCGAACCGATGACCGAGACCCCCCACTCCGAGAACGGGCCGGCGAGCGCCGAGGTGCGCGCGCAGGTCGAGCAGTTCCGCCAGACCTTCGACCGGCTGAAGGCCGAGATCCACAAGATGATCGTCGGCCAGGACGCGGTGGTCGACGGCGTGCTCACCGCGCTGTTCGCCGGTGGCCACGTGCTGCTGGAGGGCGTGCCGGGCATCGGCAAGACGGTGCTGGTGAAGACGCTCGGCGACGCGATGCACCTGTCGAAGAGCCGCATCCAGTTCACGCCCGACCTGATGCCCGCGGACATCGTCGGCACGATGGTGCTCGACGAGGCGGCGGCCGGCGGCAGCGCGGCGCGCGCGATCCGCTTCCAGCCCGGCCCGATCCACGCCAACGTGGTGCTCGCCGACGAGATCAACCGCGCCACGCCGAAGACCCAGTCGGCGCTGCTCGAGGCGATGCAGGAGCGGCAGGTCACGGTCGGCACCGACACCCGCAAGCTGCCCGACCCGTTCGTGGTGCTCGCCACCCAGAACCCGGTCGAGCAGGAGGGCACCTACCCGCTGCCCGAGGCGCAGCTCGACCGCTTCCTGTTCAAGCTGCTGGTCGGCTACCCGGAGGAGCACGAATACGACGCGATCCTCGCCCGCACCACCGGCCGCGACCTGCCGACCATCAGCTCGGTGACCGAGAGCGGCGAAGTCGACGCGATGCGCCAACTGGTCCGCGACGTGCCGGTGCCGGAGAACGCCCAGACCACCGCGGTGCGGCTGGTGATGGCGACCCAGCCGGGCAGCCCCTACGCGACCGACAAGGTCCGCCAGTACGTGATGATGGGCAGCTCGCCGCGCGGCGCGCAGGCGCTGATCCTGGCCGGCAAGGTGCAGGCGCTGCGCGAGGGCCGCTTCGCGGTGGCCGCCGACGACATCAAGCGCTTCGCACTGCCCGCGCTGCGACACCGCGTGCTGCTGAACTTCGAAGGCCTCGGCGACGGCGTGCGTGCCGACGACGTGCTGCTCGACGTGCTCGAGCGGATCTGAGAGGCTGCACGACGTCGGGCGAACCACATCACCGAGCCTCTCAGTTGCCCTTTGGCGGGCCCCTCCGGGCCCGCGCAGAGCGCGCGAGTCGATGAAGTGACGCGCTCTGATCCCCGCGCTCCGAACCGCCGGCCACCTCTCCATGGCGCGTAGCCGCACCGAGATCTTCGACCCGTCCTTCGTCCGCTCGCTGGAAGGCCTGCGGATCCTCGCACCGCGCGTCCAGGCCGGTGGACGCCTCGCCGAACAGCGCAGCCGCGCCCGCGGCGCCGGCGTGGAGTTCACCGACGTCCGGCCCTACGTGCCGGGCGACGACTTCCGCGCGGTGGACTGGCACCTCTACCAGCGCCTCGACAAGGTGTTCCTGCGGCTGTTCCTCGAGGACGAGGACCTGCCGGTGCACGTGCTGCTCGACGAGTCGGCCAGCATGGCGACACCGCCGGCCGGACTCAGCGAGCCGGTCGACAAGCACACCACCGCGCTGCAGGCCGTCGCGGCCCTGGCCTACGTCGCCGCCCACCACCTCGACCGGGTCACCGTGCACCCCTTCGCCGGCGAACCGCGCACGCCCCTGCGCGGAGTGACCGGCCGTGCCGCATTCCAGCGCTTGCTCGCCTGGCTCGCCGACCGCCCGGCAGTAGAAGGTGCGGGCACCGATCTGGTGAAGGCGCTGCGCCACTTGTCCGGCCGCCGCCTGCGCCGCGGTCTGTGCATCGTGGTCTCCGACTTCCTCGATCCCGAAGGCCCCGCAGCGGTGGTGAACGCGCTGAAGAGCCTGCGCCACGACCTGCTGCTGATCCGCGTGGTCCACCCCGGCGAGATCCGGCCCAAGCTGCAGGGCGAGGTCGAGGTGGTCGACTCCGAGACCGGCGAGAGCATGTCGGTGCACGTCGACGACACGCTGCTCGGTCGCTACGAGGCGGCCTACCGCGAGTTCGAGACGCAACTCACCGACCTGGCACGGAGTCGGCGCGGCGGCTACCTCGCGGTGCGCACCGACCAACCGACGCTGCCGCAGATCGCCACGTTGTTCCAGCAGAGCGCGCATCGCGGCGCGGGAGTCTACGAGACGTGAACCTCGAACTGCTCTCCCCCGCGGCACTCGGTGCGGCACTCGCAGCCCTCGCCGCCGGCGTCCTCGGCCTGCACCTGTTGCGCGTGCGCCTGCGCCGGGTCACGGTCGACAGCCTGCTGTTCTTCCGGATGGTCGGTGAGGTCCAGCGACCGCGGGTCCTCGGCGGGCGGCCGGCACGCTGGGCGTCGCTGCTGCTGCTCCTGCTGGCGGTCGCCGCCCTGGCGCTGGCCGCGGCGCGACCGGTGGACCGCGGCGGCGACGGCCCCTCGCAGGTGCTGGTCGTCGACTGGACCCGCGCCGACGACGCCTTGGTCGAGCGTGCCACCGCACTGGCCGAGCACGGGCTCGGTCCCGACGGCCGCGTGCTGGCCTTCGCCGAGCGGTGCTGGACGGTGCTGGATGCCGGCGAGCCGCCGCATCTCCTCGACGCGCGACTGGACGCCACCGAGGCCGGCGGCAGCGCGGCACACCTCTGGAACGCGCTCGAGGTGGCCCGCACCGGTCTCGACGCCGCCGACCGGATCGTGGTCCTGGGCGGGCCCGAGGAACTCCCCAGCGAACTCGCCGGCATCCCGCTGGTCCGCGAACTGCCCTTCGCCGACGCACCGGCCCGTCCTCGGATCTGCCGCGTGATGCTGGATCCGCGCGACGGCCTGCACGAGGTCGTCGACGTCGCGACCGGCGGAGCCGCGCTGGAGGTCCGCCTGCTCGTCGACGGCGAGGTGGCCGCCACGCAGCGGGTCGCCTCCGAACCGCGCGGCGCGACGCGGGTCCGACTCGGCCCTCTCCCCGAGACCGCGTGCACGGTGCGCATCGAACTCGGCGACGAACCCGCAGGCGGCCTCGACGCGCTCGAACGCACCGAAGTCGATCGTTCGCCGATTCCGGTGCTCGTCGCCGACGGTCTGCCCACGGCGATCACGCGCGCCATCACCGCCGATCCCCGACTGACCGTCGCCGACCCGGACGACGCGCGCGCCGCACTGGCCGTCGCTGCGACCGCGCACCCCGAGCTGCCGACGCTGGTCCTCGTGACCGGCACCGAGCCCGACCTCGACCGACAGCCTCGCTCAACCAGAGACTGCCCGCTGCCGCTGTCGCTCCGTGATCGTCAGACCAGGGCCCCCGCGTTCACCGCGAGCGACGACGAGCACGTCTGGATCGAGGACTGCGCGCAGGGCGCCGCACTGCTGACTGCGCGCAACGAGGACACCGCACCGCGAAGTATCCGCCTCGCCGCCTGGCTCCTCGACGACGACGCCCACCGCGACGTGCCGGTCTTGGTCAGCGGCTCGCTGCGCTGGCTGGCCGGCGTCCTCGAGTCGAAGCCGAGCACTCCACGGTTCTCCGCAGCTCCCGTCGAGCCGACCGACGAGAGCGGACTCGCGACCGCCGACGCGGACGCACCCTCGTTCGACGACCCGACCGATCTCGGCCTCGCACTGCTCGCGCTGGCCCTCGCGCTGTTGGCCGCAGACACCTGGTGGTTCGGCCGCGGCCGGATGCCGTGACGGACCAACAGCTCGGATCCCTCGGCGTGCCCGACCAGGTCAGCGCAACGCGCGCGCCGGCCGGATACCGATGAACTGGTCGCGCTCGTAGTCGTAGACGTGGAGCGCGACACCACCACGCAGATTCGCCGGCGCACTCGAGTAGCTGCCTCCGCAGGCGTGGAAACCCTGCTCCGATTCGACCAGCTCCCAGACATTGCCCGCAGTGTCATGGAGTCCGAACGGATTGGGCCGGAAGGACGCGACCTCCGCGTGCGATGCGTGACCGTCCGAGAACGGGAACTCGCCCGCGAGCCAGGGGAAGGTCGCGCGGGCATCGATGTCCTTGACGTTCGCGAAGCCCTCCCAGGCGGTGGCCTCGTCGGGCCTGAAGCGGAACCACTGCGCGTCCCCACGGTCGGCGTACTGCCACTGTGCAAGCCGCGGGTAGCTCAGACCGTACCAGCCGAGCATCTCCTGAGCCCACTCCGCGCGGACCCGCGAGACCGGATAGCGCGGTCCCCATGGATTCCACGAACTGTGCGGCTCGTCGGTGAGCCGCCCCCACTGGCCCTGGGTCAACTCGCAGCGGGCCAGGAAGAACGGATCGACCGCATCGCCTTGCGGAGACTCGCCACCCGGCAACAGCACGAACACGATTCCGGGGTCTTCCGACAGCTCCAGGCTGAAGACGCCCTCGTCGTCCTCTCGGTAGCTCGGAATCGGCAGGGCGGCGGGATCCTCTCCCCGCTGCGGATCGCAGGCCGAGCGCAGGTGGTAGAACTCCCAGAGACCCGTCGCCGGATTGCACCCGATCGGCACCAGGCCGTCCTGAGGTCGCAGCGGTTGCTTCATCGTGCGGTAGCCCGCGCTGGCAGACACCCCATCGGCTCGCGCGATCGCCGCCGCGGCTTCCTCCCAAGTCGAGGGAGCATGCGGATGGCGCACGGTCAGCGCTTCGATCTGCTGCGACCACTCGGCACTGTGCCGCATCCGCTCGAACCATCCCGTCGCTCCGCGAAACTGCTCGAGTTCGTCGCGCGCCCGCTCCAACCCACGGCGCGTGGCAGGCTCGAGGGTTCGATCCGCCAGCAGACGCCGCAGCTCGTCTCGATGCACCGCGAGGCCGGACCAGCGAGCGAGCCACCCGGTGATGTCCTCGGCACTCTCGCCCCAGGCGGGCAGCGCAGCGCACGCCTCCTGCTCCGCCATCTCCAGCCGTACCGGTAGCGCGATCAACGCCAGCAGTTCGCTCGATGCCTCTTGCCGCGCCGCCGCGAGAGCGAAGCGCAGCGTCGAGTACGCGCCGAGCGCGAGAGCGATCAACACCGCGCCTACGGCGAACACCGGGACCCGATTGCGGACCACGAAACGCCCGACCCGATAGGAGACGCTCGGCGGACGCGCGGTCACGGGCTGCGCGTCGAGGTGCCGCTCGAGATCGGCCGACAGCTCACCGGCGGTCGCGTAGCGCCGCATCGGCTCCTTGGCCATCGCGCGGAGCACGATCCAATCCAGATCGCCGCGCAATGCCGGATGTGCCAGGCTGGGGCGCATCGGATCCCGGTGGCAGAGGATGCGCTGGATCTCGGCGACATCGAGCGCACGCAGGTCGAACGCCGCGAACGGATGCTGTCCTGCGAGGATCTCGTACAGCAGCACACCGAGTGCGTAGACGTCGGTGCGGACGCCAACACCTGCGGAGTCCGACCGAGCCTGCTCGGGAGCCATGTACTCGGGTGTGCCCACCAGTTGCCCCTCGAGCGTAGACAGGGTCTGGCCGAGGAGCTGCTGCTCGGTCGCTCGCGCCAGGCCGAAGTCGATGATCTTGGGAACCGGGCTGCCGTTCCGCTCCGTGACGAGCACGTTGCTCGGCTTCAGGTCACGATGGATCACCCCCCGTTCGTGGGCGTGCTCGACGGCTGCGCAGACCTGTTGGAACAACCGGATCCTGGCGCGCAGCCCGAGTCGACGACGCCCGCTGAAGTCCGTGATCGGTTCGCCTCCGACGTACTCCATCGCGAAGTAGGGCTGCCCCCGGTCGGTGACACCTGCCTCGAACACCCGCGCGATGTGCTCGTGATCCATCAACGCGAGCGCCTGGCGCTCGACGTCGAAGCGGGCGAGCACCCGTTCGGTCTCGAGCCCGCGCTTCACGACCTTGAGCGCAACTCGTCGCCGCACCGGCTGGAGTTGCTCGGCGAGGTAGACCGAACCCATCCCGCCCTGGCCCAGCAGCTTCAGGATCCGGAACGGGCCGATCTGGTCGGGATGCACTCGGGCGCCCGGCCCACGGAACGACTGCCAGCGCGACTGCAGTTCGTCGCCCCACTCGGGATGCTCGCGCAGGAGCGTTGCGAAGGCCTCCTCACCGGCATCCGGCGATCGGAACAGCAGCTCGCCGAGCATGTCCTCCAGAGGATCCGGCATCCGGCGCGTCATCGGACCCTCGCCGTCAGGACAGCAGACCGGGAGCATCGGAAACCGCCACGAACAGGCACCGCACCTCCTCGTCGAGCGACTCCGAGTCCCGCACGGTCTGACGCAGTTCGTCCTCCACCGCCGCGCGCAATTCGTTCCGTCCACGGTAGAGATCCTGATGCACCGCGTTGGGTTCGATGTCGAGCGAACGAGCGATCGAACTCACCGACTCGGTGGCGCCGAAGCCGACTCCGTCCTCGGTGACCTCCAATCCGTAGAAGCGCCGCAGCGCTTCGGCGCGACGAGGTTGACGCGCAACCAGCTGCAGGAACGCGAGACGCAGCACGTGCCGCGCCCACAGACGGGCCTCCTGATCCTCCCGAAGGAGCATGTCCACGGCCGCGATCGCCGCCTCGTGTCCGCCCCCGGCGCGGGCGTGCCGGACTCCCGCTGCCCCCTGTTCGGCGCGCAACCAGGAACGCGCGAAGTTCCGCACCACGCCGGTCAGGTACGGCCGGAACCGGCGGCCGCGGTCGGCGAGCCCGAACACGTCGCTGCTGAACAGGTGGCTCCAGATCTCGTCCTCCGCTCTCGAGCGCAGCGCCGGATCGACGAGGAACCGCCGCAGACAGCTCCGCACGTAGTCACGGTAGTGCTCCACGAACCAGCGCCAGGCGGCCTCGGCGTCGCTGCCGCGCAGCCGCTCGAGCATGGACCAGCGCGTGTGCAGAGACTCGGACATGGGCGACGCCGGCCCGGTTTGTACCAAGTCGACTGCGCCGCCAGCAACCCGTCCGATGCGCATCCGACGGATGCGACGGCTGGGAATCAGCGCCCGAACCGGACTTCGAGAGCGTCACTGAAGGCGAGCGGTAGGGCGCGCGGCGCGGCGGGGTCGAACACCACCCACTGACAGCCGAGTTCCGCTCCCAGCAGGATCGGCGAGTTCGGGATCGGCAAGGCCATGCTGGCGCGGCCGCCGGCTCGGGTGCTCGTGATCAGGGCGTCGAGGGGCTCGATCCAACGCGTGCAGCCCACGAGCCCGATCACGCCGAGATCGAGGGGCGCTTCGTAGCCCAGCAGCAGATGGGCCGTCGACGGGCTGGCGGGACCACCGCTCGAGGTCAGCCGAAGTGGTTCGCCGACGCGTGGACCGATCACCGTCGTGCCAATACGCGGCTGCCGACCACCTGCGCCCGGACAGCCGGCTCCGAAGGTCCGGACCCGACCCGGACGCACGACACCGGCGTCGTCGTAGTCGAGTCCGTGGATCTCGATCCGCCCGACATCCAGCGCGCCTGCCACGTCGGCGAGGTGCGCACCGAGGCCCACCTCGTCGAGGCCGTCGCCGTCGATGTCGCCGACTCCCGCCACCGACCAGCCGTAGAGATCGACATCATCGCCCCGCAGACGCTCGATCAACGCGCCGCCCTCCCGTCCGGAGAACACGCGCAGGGATCTTCGTGAGCCCACCAGGACGTCCGCATGCCCGTCACCGTTGACGTCGTCTGCCGAAGCGACCCTGATCCCCATCTGCTCCCCCAACTCGCCGACGGCCTCGAACAGCACGGCCCGAGTGGCTCCGGAGTGGACCCGGAAGTTGCCGGCGAAGCTCGAGGTCGAAGGGTTGCTCCGGTAGGAACCGACGACGATGTCGCTGAAGCCATCGCGGTCGACGTCGCCCGCGTCGGCGACCGTCAGACCGATCAGTTCGTTCGCGACCGAGCCATACAGCACGCCGAGCGTCGATCCATCGGCGCCCGACACCAGGTGGACCGCGCCGGAGTCGACTCCTGCAGGGGTGTTCTCGAAAGGAGCTCCGATGATCAGGTCGGGGATCTCGTCGCCGTCGACGTCCCCGCCACCGGCAACGGACCGACCGAAGCGGGCACCGGGCTGCATACCGGAGTACTCGCGGAGCTGCGAGCCGTCGCGACCCGACAACAGGCGCGCCAGTCCGGCCGCGGCTCCTCCCGAGGTGTCCGCTTCGGGAGCGCCCACCAGCACGTCCTCGAAGCCGTCGCCGTCCACGTCCCCGACCGGTGCGGCACAGGTGTAGCGCACGGCCGCGCTGCCGAACCGACTCCAGAGTTCCGCGCCACTCGCACCGGACCACGCGCGCACCAGCCCGACGTCGGAGTCGAGCCCGGAATCGGCCGACCACGTCGCGGAGAGCACATCGGGAACACCGTCGTGGTCGAGATGGCCTGCGCCGTGCACGCTGTCCCCGAGCCCGTCCCCCGGCGTATCCCCGAACCACTGGTGGATCTGCCGTCCGTCGGCTCCCGACAGAACGGTCACCGCGCCGAGGTCGGCGCCACCGACCCCGTCGACACCTGGCGATCCAACCACCACGTCGGGAACGCGGTCTCCGTCGAGATCGCCGACGCCGTCGAGAGCGAATCCGAAGCGGTCGCCCGCCGCGAGGCCGACGAACGAACGGCGGAGCACCGGGAGCGGCCGGCCCAGGAAGAGCCGCACCGCGCCGTTGGCATGCTGCATCGCGAAGTCGCCGAAGCCGTCGCCATTGAGGTCCGCAGCGCTGCCGACTCCGCCGGCCATCCCGCCGGTGCCTCGGAACTCGTAGCGCAGCTCGGGAACACCCGCCGCGCGCCCGACGTAGACCCGGACGAGACCAGTGCCCGCGCTGCCGTTCCCCACCGGGCGTTCGCCGACCATGAAGTCGTCGACGCCGTCGCCGTCGATGTCGCCGAGTGCCGCCACCGAATGGGCGTAGTTGCCGGTGGTGATCCGACGCCTGTCCAAGACCGACCAGACGTCGAAGCTCGTCCCCGACGTCCCTCCGGTGACGAGATGGCTGGTGAGGATGTCGTCGCGTCCATCCTGATCGACGTCGCCGACCGCGCCGACCACCCGCCCAAGGGCGCTGCGGAGGGCGCTATTGGGTGCGCCGCGCAAGGTCTGCAGGCACTGGCCCGATCCCGGGTCGAACACATGGACCGCCCCGTATCGCACCGCACCCAGCAAGGTGTCTCCCGGCGCGCCGACCACGACGTCGAAATCCCCGTTGCCGTCGACGTCCCCCGCAGAGGCCATCGAATAGCCGAACTGGTCCTGAGCACCGTCCGCCGCACCTCCGAACAGGTGGCGCCAGATCGCACCGGAGCTGGTGAAGACCACTGCCATGCCGTTGCCGTTCGGTCCTTGCGGAACCCCGACCACGAAGTCACCACGGCCGTCGCCGTCGACATCGCCTGCGTCGGCCACCGAGAAGCCGAAACCGCTGGCGTATCGCTGTGCAGAGTTGCTGGTCAGCATCAATCGCTGCGCCCCGGTCGCCCCCGAGTAGACGTAGACCGCACCATCGAAGTCGGCTCCGACCCCGGGTCCGGCCTGCCACGCCCCTGCAACCACATCGCGCACCCCGTCGCCGTCGAGGTCGGAGACGACCGCGAGGTCGCATCCCAGCTGCCAACGGAATCCCTGGCCGTAGACCTTCCACAAGCTCTGTCCGCTGCGCCCGGACCGCGCCTCGACCGAGCCCTGGAAGGCGGCGGGGTCGCTCGGGTCGATATCGTTGGGTGACCCCAGCAGGAGGTCGGCCCATCCATCGCCGTCGAGATCGCCAGCGGGTCGGAGCACCGCGCCGTACCCCCACGTCCCTCGGACCTCCAGATAGGGATCGGGCGCGTCCTGGGCGACCCCGGCGAGGGCGGACAACGTGATGCAGAGGATCGATCGAAGAGTCTCGGGTCGGTGCATGGCTAACGGGTCGTGGTTCCTGTCGGATCACCGCACCTTGCTGCGCCGCTGACGTCGCTTACGAGAAATCGGCCGCGCGACGCGGGAGGACATGCGCGCGGCCGCCGGCGCGGGGAGCACGCGACCGGGCGAATTCGGACCTCTCCCGATGCCGGCACTCGACTAACCTCCGCACCGAGGAGATCGACTGCCATGAAGAACGGAATGTCCGGTGCTGCCGCGGGTGCCGTCGCGATGCTCACGCTCGTGATCGGCTTCGGGATGGGAATGCTGTTCGGGGGTGACGACGTCGCAGCGCCAGCACTGTCTCCCGGCGGCGGCCGCGTCGAGCGCTACGAGGCCTCGACTGGCACCGCACGCGACGCGAGCATGCCGGTACGCAACGCCATCTCGTCGGCGACCGCACAGCCGGCGAGCTTCCGGGTCTCCGACACGCAGATCGAGCAGGCGACGGCAGACCTGGAGGTGACCTCCAGCGATCCGGTGACCGGCACCGAGCAGATCACCGGCCGCGTCGGCACGATGCTCGGCGAACCGCTGGCCGGGGCGGTGATCGTCGCGACCCTGCGCAGCAACTCGGACCCCTACGGCAACTCCACCGCCGAACTGGGCTCGGGTCGCGTTTCCGACCGCTCGCTGAAGGAGACCCTGCGCGCCGAGGCCGACCAATGGGCCGGCAACCAGGGCCGGCGCTACCGCGGCGTCTCTGGCAACGACGGCAGCTATGTGCTCGAGGGCCTGCCCGCCGGCCGCTACACACTGTCGGCCTACCACGAGGGCTTCGTGGTCTCCCGCGCGGAAGGCAGTTACTACGTCGACGCGGGCGGCTCCCAGGACTTCACCGCCCGACCGGTCGTTGCGCTCCACGCCGAGGTGCGTCTGCCGGACGGCTCCTCGCCCGACCTCGCGGCGATCCGCATCCAGCGCGGGCGGGACACCAACACCGCGCGCTGGACCGCCGAGGACCCGGTGATCCGGGTCGCCGAGGCCGAAGGCACCGCTGTGGCGATGACCGACTTCATCACCGAAGGCGGCTTCGGCTCGGGCGCGCCTCCGCGGCTGCGGTCCCAGGAGGTTCAGCTCCACGACGCGACCGATCGCCTGGTCTTCGAACTCGCGCCGACGCAGGGCGTCTACGGGCGCATCCGGGGCAACCGCAGCGGGATGAGCTACGAGATCCGGCTGCTCGACCTGTCCCGCGACCCGGACGACTCCGACGAGGCGTTCAAGCGCAGCACCCGCCGCGAGCGGGCCAGCGACAGCTCCTACTCCTTCCTCGACCTGGATGCCGGCACCTACGTCGTCGGTCTGGTCGGCCGCAACGATGCGGTGCTCGCGCGCAGCACCTGCCGGGTGACCGACGGTCTGGTCGCGTGCGATCTCGAGATCCCCGAACCGAGTGCCGACGACTCGGTGCGCGTGCTCTGCCTCAGTCCCGACGGCTTCCCACTCCACGACGTGTCGTTCGACTACCGCATGATGTCCAATCGCGGCGGCGGCGGGGGGAGCGTGCGCAGCACCGAACGCGACGCGGACGGCGCCTATTGGCTGCCCGCTGCCTCGATGAACGTGAAGGACTTCGGCAACCTCGCACCGGAGGCAGCCCTGCAGATCACCGGGACGCACCCCCACTTCGGGCGCTCGATCGGGACCCTCACCGGCGCGCAGAAGGAGCTGACGCTGCAGTTCCAGGAGCCATGCAGGCTGACGGTGACGGTCCCCGGCTACGCCCAGAGCCCACTGCGCGGCTCGCTGCGCGCCCACGTGATGCAGGTCGACGACCAACCGGCCTCCCCCGGCCTGTCCGATCTCGTGGCGCGGCACGGGCGTGCCCTGCACAACGAGCAGCAGACGCTCGGCCCGGACGGCTCGGTGACGTTCACGAAGCTCACGCCCGGCTCGTGGCAGGTCCAGCTCCTGCTGTCGAACAACGAATGGGGTGGCCGCATGGTCGCCGAGACCAAGCTCGAACTCACCGCGCGCGAGCACGAGATCAGCCTGCCGATCCCGGCCCTGCACCGACTGGTGATCAGCGCTCCCGGCCTCGAGCCCGGCGCCCACCTGTGGATCAGCAAGAAGCGCGAGGATGACGCCGGTCCCGCGATGTACTTCGGCGGCTCGCAGCTCAACGGCCAGCTCGACGACCAGCGTCAGTTCATCGCCGAGAACGTCGCGGCCGGCACGTACATGGTGCACGCCAACGGCATGATGAAGCAGACCGAGATCGTGGTGCCCGGCGGCCCCTTCGTGCTGGAGGCCGCGAAGTTCGACTGTGTCAAGGTCTCGATCTCCGACGTCGACGGTGCGTTGTACCGGGCCGGCCTGCGCCCCGGAGACCTGGTGGTCGAGATCAACGGCCGCGGCTTCGACGCCGGCACCTGGTGGCAGGTCCTCCAGGAGGAGGGCAGCAAACAGAACGTGCCGCTGACCCTGCTGCGCAACGGCGAGCGGATCACCGTCCAGGGCGGCGACTTCACCTGGCAGGGCGAGGATGCAGGTGGCTCGTTCGCGCCGGCGAGCACCACCGGGGACTGAGCGGACTGCGCCCGGAACCGGCTCGACACCAGGATCGACCGCATCGGCCGACCGTTGGCCGGCTGCGAGCAGATCTGACGACGGCGGTCAGGGAACGCGCCGGGTCGCGTCCACCACCTCGAAGGCGAGCCCCAGGAAGCGGTTCTCCGTCGAGGCCACGGGTCCTGCTTGCGGACTCGCACTCAGGACGCACGAACTGCCCTTCGATCTTCCTCGCAGCTTCGTACCGCCGCGACACTGCTGTTCGGCGCCGTGTCCGGCTCGCACGCCGACGCGCGGAACCCTCAGTACCGGTTGACCAGCAACATGGGCCTCCTCGGCCAGGCGGACTTCGACGGCGACGGCCACGCCGAAGTGCTCGCGGGCAACGATGGATCACTGCCTACGGGCACGATCAGCGGCTCACCGATCAGCGGCGCCATGCCAGGCCTCGGGCTCCGCGGCGCACTGCCCGACGCGGCGGCGCGGCTCCGCATCGCGACGCCGCCTACCACACGCGGATCACCGGAGTCGCGTCGTCGCCAGCACGACCGCCGCATCACCGAACAGGACCGCGGTCCGCGATCCATCCGGCGAGACGGCGACGGCCTGGATGGTCGGCTGGGCGAACATCGGGCCCGGCAGCTCCACCTCGCGCGCGTCGCCGAGCCGCAGATCGAAGCGGATCAGGCGCTGCGCGTCCCAGGTCAGCACCGCGTCGTCGGCGAGCTGCGCCAGACCGACGAGCGATGCCTCCGGCAGGTAGCGGGCCTCCACTTCGAGGCTGTCGGCATCGAGGCGAGCCAGCCCTCGCCAGATGCCGCCGGACTCCGACGTGATCAGCAGGTCGCCGCTGACGCGTTCGCGTAGCGCGGCGGTCGGTCGGACCTCGAGGCGCACGACCTGGGTCGGCCGGCCGTCGGCATCCAAGACCAACACGTTGCCGTCGGTGCGCGAGACGTCGTCGTGGAAGACCGACGAGCGATAGGCCGTCGGCGGAACCGGGCGCGGCGTGATCGTGACGACCAGGGCGCCCCGCCGGTCTTCGAAAGCCGCCAGCGGAATGCCTTCGAGGAGGGTCTCCGACCACACCGGCCACGATCGGGTCGCGGTGGCGCCGGTCCGCGGATCGAACAGCACGAGGCGATTGGGTGCGTAGCCCAGACCGATCCGCTCGGCACCCAGCGGGAACAACCGGAGTCGGCGCGGTCGGTCGCGGTGCGCGCGTCGGCCGGTGTTCGATCCCCGCTCGTCGCGAGCCAGCAGTTCGGGCAGGTGCCGGGGACCGTCAGGCCGGGCCGTCACCGGCTCTCCGACGCGGTGCTCGCGCGTGTGGACTCCGACCGGCTGGCCGGTCGCCGCGTCGAGCAGCCCCACCCCTGCCTCGGAGGCGACGCAGAGCTCCGATCCTGCGGAGCCTGGCGCCACCGCATGGCGGCCCTGCCGGAGCCGCGCCGGTATTCGCCCGTCGCTCTGCGTGTCGAACACGGCGAGACCCGCGTCCCCGGCGACGCCGAGGTAGCGGCCGTCGGGTGACCACGCGATCTGGTCGAGATCACCGCCCGGATGCGCAACGCGTTCGGCGACGCCCTCCCGGATCCAGAACACGCCCGACGAGTCGGTGGCGGCCACGAAGTCACCGGCGCCGAGTCCATGGACCCAGCGCGGCACGCCACCACCGAGCGCGAGGCTCGCTGAATCGACCCCCGACTCGACGTGGAGCTCCCGGCTGGTGGAGTCGAACCAGGCCACGCGACTTCCCGACACCGCGGCATCGACGAGCAGAGGCCCGCGGAAGTCGACCGCCTCGGCATCGAACCCGTGGTCGACCCAGACCCGTGCCGCGGAGCGGAGCACGTGTCGCTCGTCGAGCAGGACCTCGGCGCCATCCGCCAGCCGACCGATCCACTCGCGATCCGCCGACCGCGCCGGAGGAGCGCGCGGATCATCGAGGTCGAGGGTCCACGAGCTCCCGGTGGACAGGTCCCAGCGGATGGTCGTGGCCGTGGGAAGGCAGAAGGTCCCGACCCCGTCGTCGACCGGATGGCGCAGCACGGTCGGCCACGCACCGTCGTCGCTGTACTTCGCCAGCACCAGACTCCCGCCCTGCTCGACCCAGGCCACATGGCTGCCGTCGCGCGACCAGGTGACCGCACGCGGCCGGCCAGGCACGCGCAGGCGCGGCGGGCCCTCCGGATCGCCGAGCTCCAACTCGAAGAGACCGGTGTCGCGATCGTCGCTCGAGGAGCGGACCAACAACGCCCGGTCGCCGCGCGGATGCAGCGCAACGGTCGAGCGGCCTACCAGGTATTCCTCGAGGTCCGCAGTGCCAGGGTCCCGCTCGGTGCGCGGACCGAACGGCCGGGTGGCGATCGGCCGACGCTCGGCGACGCCCCAGAGCGCGAGACTGCCACGGCGCGTCGAGGTGGCGTGCGCCCAGGTCAGCACCCGCGACCCATCCGCCGCGCTCGAGGCACCGTCGGGACTGCCGAGCTGCGGATCGAGGCCGAGGTCGCCGCGCGCCTGCGCGACGAGGACCGGGCCTGGCAACAGCGCGAAGGCGAGCAAGGTTGCGGCGAGGTTTCGAGCCGGGCGCATGGCGTCGTGCTTGGATCGGGGTTCGGGGCGACGGCGGTCTCGTGGTACTTCAGCGCCCGAGGACGGCCAACAAGGCGTCGCTCAACGACACCACCCCGAGCACCGGACCACCCGGCTCGTCGACCACCCACTGCAAGTACAGCTCCCCGCCGAGTAGCTCGGCGAGGTTGGGCAGGAACAGCGGCTCGGAGGTCGAGCCGAGCACGCCGGTCGAACCCACACCGACGACGGCGGCATCGTCGACCAGCAGCGTGCAGCCTCCGAGCGAGAGGTTCGCCGGCCGCGCACCCCACACCAGGAAGGCGGGCCGCTGCGCGACTGCGCCGGTGAGGGTCACGTCGAACACCGCACCGAGACGCGGGGGCGTGGCGGCGCCAACAAACGGGCCGAGGCCCGAAGCGGAGCAACCCGTGCCGAAGCCGAGGGCCAACGGCTGGCCGAGTTCGGCGACGTCGAGGATCCACGGTTCGCGACCACGCTGCCCGTCGTCGGCGGAGAACAGGATCTTGCGACCCCAGACCACGAAGCCTCCGGAACCGGCGACGGCCGGACGCGAGCTGCCGAGACGATCGAGGTCGCGCAGACGCCGCGTGCCGGCCGCGGTGCCGTCGGAGATCCACGGTTCGACGTCGCCCGCCGGGTCACTCGCTTCGAAGACCACCAGCCCCAAACTGCCCACCGGTGCGAGCACGCCCGCGGTGCGCCCGATCGCACTCGATCGACCCGGCACCAGGTCGACCACCAGGTGCGTGCCGGCCGACGTGCCGTCGCTGGTCCACAGCTCGTCGCCGTGGGTCCCGTCGTCCTGCACGAAGAACAGCCGCTCACCCGAGGCGACGATCTCCAGCGCTCCCCGGAACGGCCACGCCGGTCCGGGGACCGTGTCGGCAACCAGCCGCGTGCCTGCTTGCGTACCGTCGCTCACCCACAGCTCGCGGCCCGCGGTCGGCTCCACCGCGAAGAAGTAGACCCGGTCGCCGACCGCGACGAGCCCTTGTGGCGAAGACGAGATCCCCGACCGCGGATCGATGTCCTTCACCAGCCGCGTGCCCGCCGCGGTGCCGTCACTGCACCACAGCTCGAAGCCGGTCGCGGCCTGGAAGGCGCGGAAGAACACCTGTGCACCGGCGCGCGTGAACAGTTCCGGGTTGCCGGCTCCCGCGGGCTCGATGTCGAACAGGACCGTAGTACCCGCGGCCGTCCCGTCGGTGATCCAGAGTTCGGCATCGCTCGGGTTGCCGGCTGGCGTCGCGGTGAACAGCGCCCGGCCACCGAGCGACAGGGGACCGGCGAAGACCTGACCGACGCCGGGCACCGGCTGCGTGCCGGCCGCGGTCCGGTCCGACGACCAGAGCACCGGCACGAACGGGCTCGCGCCCGAGCGTGAGGCGAAGACCACGCGGTCACCGGCCGGCGCGAAGCCGCCGGGCGCCGAGGAGCCGACGCCGGGTACCAGATCGAAGCTGCGGAGCTGCGTGCCGTCGAAGACGTACAGCTCGCGACCGCGCGTTCCGTCGTCGGCACTGAACCAGACCTCGGGGCCGATGCGCCGGAAGCCGCTCGGGTCGGAGTTCGCGCTGCCGGACGCAAGATCGGCGAGGAGCTGCGTGCCCGCAGCGGTGCCGTCGGTGAGGTAGGGCTCGCGGCCGTGCGCGCCGGTCGCTGCCGAGAACAGCGGACCGCTGCCCGGCGCGAACTGCGGATCGGAGCCGGCGGCGGATGGGTCCGCCGCGAGGTCCGCGACCAGCTCCGTGCCGGCCTCGGTGCCGTCGGTTCGGTAGAGCTCCTCACCCCGCGCGCCGTCGTCGCCGGCGAAGTAGACGTGGCCGCCGAAGCTGGTGAGGACCCGGGCAGCGCCATCGCCCGGCCCCGGATTCAGGTCGAGGACCCGCGCGGTCCCCAGCGGCGTCCCGTCGGTGCGATGCAGCTCGACTCCGTACCGGTCGCTCTCGGCGACGAAGTACAGCGCGCCCTGGTGTTCGACGAACCCGCGCCGCTGCGCGAACCGCCGCACGTCGCCGAGGTCGAGCAGGCGACGCGCGCTCGAGGCCGTCCCCGACGTCGCCCACAGCTCGACTCCTCCTCCCGGTGCATCCGCGAGGAACACCAGCTCTCGCCCGAGCGCCGCCGCGTTCTGCCACTCGCTACCGGCCGGCGGGTCGAAGGCGATCCGCGACACGATCTGCACCACCCCGGTCGCAGTGTCGATGCAGAACATCCGCAGCGCGCCCGACGCATCGCGGGCCCGGCAGTAGAGCAGGCCCGCGGCGTAGACGAGATCCTCGGGTTCGGACCCGGATGCGCCTGGCACCAGCTCGACGAACAGCGCCGTCCCGCCGGCCGTGCCGTCGCTGCTCCAGATCTCGGCTCCGTGCGTCGAGGTCGTCGCGCGGAACCATATGCGGCCACCGCCGATCACGAAGCCGTGCGGGTCGGAGCTTCCGGGCCCCGGCTCCAGGTCACCGACGAGGACGGTGCCGGCCGTCGTGCCGTCGGTCGCCCACAGTTCGTTGCCCTGACTCCCATCGTTCGCCGGGAACCAGGCCCGCCCCGCGAACTCGAGGAACTGGTTCTGCGTCGGGCCGGTGTAGAGCGAACCGGGATACGCAGGGTTCGGGTCGATCTGGCGCAGGGGTCTGGCGCTGCGATAGCTGCCGTCGGTGACCCATGGCTCGGGACCGGAGCCGTTCGGCATCGCCGAGAGCAGCACGAGGTTGCCGACCCGTCCTTCGAGCCGGACCAGGCCGATGTCCTCGGCGAGGAGCACCGAGGGGGAACCATCTCCACGGCTCACCCGGACCTCGTCGCCTCCGGGGCTCGTCAGGTCGTAGTAGACATCGTCCCCGACGGTGACCAGCGACTCGGGTCGGCCGAAGATGGTCTGGTCGACCACGAAGGTCCCGGCCGCCGTGCCATCGCTCCGCACCACGGCTCCCACGGACGGGGCCATGGACGAGAAGGCCGAGACGTAGAAGCGCGTCGCGGCACGGACGGCATCGGCCGGACGCGAGGAGCCGACGAAGGGGTCTGGATCCTCCAGGTCGGCCAGCGGCCGCTGCGCCGCCACCGACTGGAACAGGGAGATCGTCGCAAGCAGTCCCCACGCAACCGGCGCGGCAGCGAGGGACATGGTGAACTGAGGCATGGCTGAGCGAGCGGTCGGCGGGCGCGGCGCTCCGAGGGCGGGAGGCGCGAGATGTCCGACCCAGTCTAGCCAAGGCCTCCTCGGCGGGTGGGGCCTCGGGGATACCCCCGCTCACCTCAGCCGCGCCGTCTCGGCCAGGACCACCACGTCGCCGAACAGGATCGCGACGCGGTTGCCCTCCGGCGAAGTCGCCACGGCCTGGATGATCGGCTGGCCGAGCGTCGACCTCGGCAGCGGCACGTCCTCCGTATCGCCCGTACTCAGTGCGAGCCGCATCAGGCTGCGTTCGTCCCAGGTCAGGATCTCGTCGTCGGCGATCTGCACGAGGCCGAGCAGGTCGGTTCCCGTGAAGTAGCGGGTGTCGAGTTGGAGGCTGTCCGGATCGACCCGGACCAGTCCCTTGGTGCCGACCCCACGATGGGCGAAGGTGATCAACAGATCACCGCTGACCCGTTCGCGCAGCGCGGCGCTCGGAGCTTCCTCGAGGCGCACCACGTCGGTCGCCTTGCCCTCGGGATCCAGCACGACCAGATTGCCATCGATCCCGTTGAGCACCACGAACAGGCCGGGCGCCCGGACCGACTGCGACTGCGGTGTCACGGTGACGACCAGGGTGCGCCGGTCGTCGTGGAAGACCGCGATTGGGATGCCCTCGAGGAAGCTGCTGGTGACGTCGGGCCAGGTCCAGGTCTCCGTCGATCCTCCTCGCGGATCGAAGACCACGAGACGATTTGCGTCGTAGCTGACGCCGATCCGGTCCTCGTCGATCCGCAGCAGACGGAGCCGAAGGGGCGGATGGCGGCGGGATTCGACCGCGTCGAACGGAGTCTTGCCGTTGTGGTGCAGCAACCGTGGCAGCTCGGCGCCGCGGCTCGGCGCGCTGGACTCCGACGGCCCGGTGCTCACCGTGCGGGTCGCGGCACCCAGCGGTCGCCGCGCTGCCGCGTGCAGCATCTCGACCCCGTCCTGCGAACCGAGACACAGCTCCGGCCCGACGAGACCGGTCCCGACCGAATGGCGACCGTGCCGGACCAGCACCGGAGTCCGCTCCGACTGGCGCGTGTCGAACACCGCGAGTCCCGCATCGCCGGCAACGCCGAGGTAGCGACCGTCGGGTGACCAGGCGACCTGATCGAAGGTTCCTCCGGGATGCGGCACGCGCTCGGCGGCGTCGCCTCGGACCCAGAACACGCCGGGGCGATCGGTCGCGGCCAGGAACTCGCCGCCGCCGAGCCCGAGCACCCAGCGAGGCGGTCTCCCCTCGAGCCCGAGCGCAATGGGCCCGGCAGGAGACTCGATGCGAAGCAGTGGGGTGACGAGATCGAACCACGCGATCCGGGTGCCGGAGACCGCGGCATCGGCGAGCACCGGACCCCGGAAGTCGAACGCGGTGCGGTCGAAGCCGCGGTCCACCCACAGCGTCGTCGCAGAGCGGAGCACGTGCCGCTCCTCGAGCACCACCTCGGTGCCGTCACCGAGGCGACCGACCCACTCCTGGTCCTCGGTCTGCAGGGGCGCGGCGAGCGGATCGTCGAGCGCGAGCGAGAACGAACTCCCGGCGAGCAGGTCCCAGCGCACGGTCGTCGCGTCCGGCTGCGCGAACGAACCGACTCCTTCAGGAATCGTATGCCGCACGTCGACCGGCAGATCGCCGTCTTCGATGTACCGCGCGAGCACCAGGCCCCCGTTCTGCTCGACCCACACGACCGAGTCGCCGTCCCGCGAGAAGAGGACCGCGCGTGGCATGCCCGGCGATCGCAGGCGCGGCTCGCTGTCGGGATCGAGGAGGTCCAGCTCGAAGACGCCGGTCCGGCGGTCGTCCGGCGCGGAGCGGACCAGCAGCGCCCGATCCCCGCGGGGATGGAGTGCGACCGTGAAGCGACCGACGAGGTGCGCCTCGAGGTCGACGGTGCCCGGGTCCTTGGCGGTCCGCGGGCCGTGGGGCCAGGAGCGTAGCGGTCGCCGGTCGGCCACGTCCCAGAGCGTGAGACCGCCGCGGCGAGTCGCGGTGGCATGGGTCCAGGTCAGGACCCGCGCGCCGTCGGCAGTGACCGCGGCACCATCCGGGCTGCCGAGCTGCGGATCGAGGAAGGCGAAGCCGCGCGCCTGGGCGAGGAGGGCCGGAGCGGGAAGCATCCACGCAGTGGACAGTGCGACGACGAGGCAGCGAAGCACGTGCATGGCGTGGCGGGACGGGTGAGTCGTGCCTGGAACTCCGGGCCCGGGGAATCGCCCGAAGGACCTGCTCGACATCGGCTGGTGTATCTGCACGTGACACTCCGGGAAGGCGCGGGCGATCCGGGCGCGGGGTCGACGACGAGCCTGGTCCTGAACGCGGTGCCGTCGGTGCGCCGGATCGCGCGGTCGAGTGGCGGGTCGGCCGCCGCGACAGCGAATCGTGCCGGACCGGGTTCACCGGCCGGCCGAGCCCCCTCCCCACCCGGCCTGGTTCAGCGGCCGAGCAACACCTGCAGGCCGTCGCTCAGCGCGACCACTCCCAGGACCGGTCCACCGGGGTCGGTCACGGCCCACTGGAAGTCGACCTCTCGCCCGAGCATCTCCGGCATCGCCGGGATCGGTAGCGGCACCCACCCTTCACCCGCCGCATCGCTCCGCACGGCGAACGCCACCTGGGGATCCGTGACCAGGATCGTGCATCGACCGAGCTGCTGACGCGCCGGAGTGAAGCCGAACAGCAGCGCGGCATCCGCCCGCGGCGGGGCTTCCGAAAGCGTCACGACCAACGAACTCCCCAAGCGGGGCTGGCTGAATGCGCCGATCTCCGGTGCCACGAGCCCGCGGCCACAGGGGTCTCCGTAGTTCGAAGCCAACGGCACTCCGAGGTCGCCGACATCGAAGGCCCACGGCTCCACTCCGTGCACGCCGTCCTCCGCCGCGAACAGCACCTTCCGACCGGCCACGGTGAAGCGCACCGGCGCAGACTCGCCCTCGGCGCGCAGGTCGAAGAGCCGCCGCGTTCCGACCTCCGTCCCGTCCGAGATCCACGTCTCGAGTTCACCGTCGGGCCCACGCGCCGCGAAGACCACGCTGCCTCCGGTGCCGACCGGAGCGATCGACTCGGCGGCGGAATGGGGAATCGAATCCAGGGCACCGGGTCGGATGTCCTTGACCAGGTAGGTGCCGGCCGGCGTGCCATCGCTGGTCCACAGCTCGTTGCCGTGCTCGCGGTCGTCGAGCGCGAAGTAGGCGCGCGGGCCCGCGGCGACCATGCCGGCACCGAGGGCCGGACTGAAACCACCGGGAGCGATGTCGGCGAGTCGCGTCGTCCCCGCGACCGTGCCGTCGGTCGCCCACAACTCCGTTCCGACCTGACCGTCGTTCGCCCAGAACAGCACCCGAGGACCGATCCGCACGAACCGCTCGGGCGCGGAGCTCGCCGGGAATCCCGGCGAGATGTCCTCCGGACGCAGGTCGACGAGCATCCGGGTTCCTGAGGCCGTGCCGTCGGTCACCCAGAGTTCGCGCCCGTGCATCGCATCGGTGGCGGCGAACAACAGCACCTCGCCCAGTCTCGTCCATTCGGCAGGTGACGAATGGCTGGTCGGATGGATCTCCAGCAGCCGGTACGTGCCGGCCGCGGTGCCGTCGCTGACCCAGGGCTCCGAGTCGCTGCGGATCTGGGCGCCCGTGGCAGCGAAGTAGAGGCGGTCACGGAAGCGAACGATCCGCGGACCGACGAAGCCGATGTTCGCCAGCAGATAGGTGGTCGATCCGGTGTGATCGTCCGACTTCCAGAGCCCGGAGTAGGCCGAGCCGTGCTGGCCGACGGCGAACAGGACGGACCCGCCGAGCGGAATGAAGCCGTGCGGATAGGAATCTCCGGGCAGCAGGTCCAGACATCGGGTCCCTTCCGGCGTGCCATCGGTGACCCAGGGCTCCCGCCCGAACTGCGTATGGTCACCGACGATCCAGGCGCGATCGCCGATCCAACGTCCGGTCCTCAGGCTCGCGTGGGGGACGAAGCTGGCGCCGAGCCCTGTCAATGCGAAGGTGCCGGAGGGGGTCCCGTCGGTGCGCCACAGCCAGGTTCCGAGCGCCTGCCCCCGCGATGCGGAGAACAGGCCGGGCGCGTTCGGCTCGAACGCCGGGTCCGAGGATCGGGTCTGTCGTGAGACCGCGAGGTCGGCGACCAGGTGCGTGCCCGAGGAGCTGCCGTCGCTACTCCACAGCTCTTGGCCAGTGACGCCGTCGTCCCCATTGAACAGCACGCGACCGGCGTGCACGCCCAGCAGACCGTGCGCACCATAGCCCGGACCGGGCGCGAGATCGGTCACCCGCCCCGTCCCCTGGCTGGTGCCATCGGTTCGATACACCTCGGCACCGGTGTCCGCCGACACGGCGACGAACCAGACCTCGTTGCCGACCGTGAGGAAGGAGTACGGCACCGAGCCTGCCGATCCCGGTTGGAGGTCGGCGAGCAGCCGGGCCGTCGCAGGGTTCCCGTCGGTGATCCAGGGTTCGATGTTGCCAAACCCACCACCGCCCCGGAACACGAGCTGGTTGCCGAGAGCCGCCATGACCCGCGGCATGCCATCCCGGAACGGCCCGCCGGACGACGCGCCCGCGCGGACATCCGCGGCGATCGAGGTGCCGGCCGGCGTGCCGTCCGAACTCCAGATCTCGTCGCCGTAGCGGCTGGTCCGCGCCTCGAAGAACAGGCGCGCACCCACCGAGACGAAGCGGATCGGGTCGGATCCCACGGCACCGGGCTCCACGTCGGCGACCAGTCTCGTACCGGCCGCGGAGCCGTCGCTCCGGTAGAGCTCTCGGCCCGTGGCTACGGGCGCCGCTGCGAACCAGACCTCCCCGGCGTGCGCGAACAGCTCGGTGGGTGAAGATCCCTGCACACCGGGTTGCACGTCCGCGACCCGCCAGGAGCCCGCTGCGGTGCCGTCGGTTCGCCACAGCTCGTAGTCGGTCGCCGCGTCGCACGCGGTGAAGTAGACGATGCCGTCCAGATCGACGGCGTGGTCGGTCTCCGCGAGCGAACTGCCGACGCCCGGGAACAGGTCCGCGATGCGGTGGGTGTTGGCGGGGGTGCCGTCGGTGATCCACGGCTCGTAGCCACATGCCGCGTCCCAGCCGCGGAACACCAGCCGGGTGCCGAGCGCCGCGAGCAGGAGGCCGCGGGTCCGCTCCGGCCAGGCGAAGAGCCGGACCGGTGGCTGGCCGCTGCTCGGCGCGATCCACAGTTCGGGCCGGGACTCCTCGTTCAGGAACGAGAAGTAGACGTCGTCTCCGGCCACGACCACTTCCTGGAACGCCGTATCCGCCGGTCCGGGCCAACCATCCGTCACGCGTCGCGTTCCAAGAGACGTCCCGTCCGAACTCCAGAGTTCGAGTCCGCTCGCCGGAGTGTCGGCCCAGAAGAACGTCCGCGTTGCGCCGGCAATGGGATCGCGCGGACTCGAGCCGAGCCGCAGGTCCTGCACCGTGTTGATGTCGATCAGCAGTTGCTGAGCCGCGGCGCAGGGAACGAGGACGAGGCTGGCCAGCAGTGCGATCGAAGCAGACGCGGCTCGGTGGGTGAACATGTTCGACATCGCTCCCTTCACTCGACGACCGCTCCCGAGGCGGCCGCGAAGTTGTACGGCAATGTCGCGCCGCCTCCGAGCCCCGGCCGCTGAGCGATCGCGCGCCGATGTCGATCGAGCCGAATCCAAGAGGCGGCCGCGGCAGATCAGCCGCCGAGCACTACCTGCAGGCCGTCGCTCAACGCGACCACGCCGAGGACCGGGCCGCCCGGCTGGTCGAGGATCCATTGGAAGTCGATCTCGACGCCGACGAGGGCCGGCACCTGCGGGATCGACAGGTTCTGCGCCGCCTGACCGTTGAAGAGCGTGACCGTGACACCGAACACGTCCGGCGACTCCAACAGGATGCCGCAGGCACCGAAGCCGGGGTCGGCCTTGGCCTGCCCCCAGAGCAGCACGGCCGGACGATTCGCCGGCGCATCGTTGACCCATACCGACAGGAATCCGCCCGCGCGCGGCGGCGAGCGTGACTCGATGCGCGGACCGGCCGGACCGTCACCGCCGCAGCCAGCACCGTAGGTCTGCGCCAACGGCTGGCCGAGGTCGGCGACGTCGAGGATCCACGGCTCGCGGCCGCGCACGCCATCGTCGGCACCGAACAGGACCTTGCGCTCCCACACCGCGAAGCCACCGTCCGCGCCCGGGTTCGACGAGCCGGCCGGATTCAGGTCGGCGAGCCGCCGCGTGCCGGCGATGGTGCCGTCGGAGATCCACGGTTCGCGATCCCCAGCGGCGTCGGCGGCTTCGAAGACCACGAGCCCGTCACTGCCGACCGGCGCGAGCACGCCGGCCAGGCGGCGGATCGAACCCTGTCGCCCGACCACCAGGTCCTGCACCATCCGGGTGCCGAACGCCGTGCCGTCGCTGGTCCAGAGTTCATGACCATGCACGCCGTCGTCCTGCACGAAGAACAGGCGCGAACCCGACGCGACGATCTGCAGCACCGCGTCGAACGGGCCCATCGGCCCCGGCACGGTGTCCGCCACCAACCGCGTGCCCGCCTCGGTGCCGTCGCTCACCCAGAGCTCGCGGCCCGCCACCCGCTCGCTGGCGAAGAAGTAGACGCTGTCGCGGACCGCGACGAGGCCGGCAGGCGTCGAGGAGTTGGCCTGGCCACGGATCGGATCGCGACCCGGGTTGATGTCCTTCACCAACCGCGTGCCGCTCTCGGTGCCGTCGGTGCACCACAGCTCGAAGCCGGTCGCCTCCTGGAAGGCACGGAAGAACACCTTGTCGCCGGCGCGGGTGAGCAGCTCGGCCGGGCTGGGGGCCCCCGGCTCCATTTCGACCAGCCGTCGCGTGCCGGCCAGCGTGCCGTCGCTGACCCACAGTCCGCCGCCGAACGGCGCGACCGGATCCGTGGCGGCGAACAACACCTTGTCGCCGAGCCGCACCAGACCACCGAAGACCTGCTGCATCGTCGCCAGTGGCCGCGTGCCGGTGAGCGTGCCGTCGGTGCGCCACAGGATCGGCACGACCGGACTCGCCGCGGAGCGCCCCACGAACAGGACCACACCGTTCAGCCCCACGAACTCGCCGGGCGCGGCACCTTGGGGTCCCGGGATCAGGTCGAAGGTGTGCAGGTTCGTTCCATCGAACCGATACAGCTCGCGACCGCGGACACCGTCGTCGGCGTTGAACCAGACGTCGTTGCCGACGCGGAAGAACCGGGACGGATCGGAGCTGGCGGCGCCTGCCGCGAGGTCGGCGAGCAGACGGGTGCCCGCAGGAGTGCCGTCGGTGAGGAACGGCTCACGGCCGGTCGCCGGAGTCGTCGCCGAGAACAGCGGGCCGCTGTCTGCGGCGAACTGCGGCGCGGAGCCCTCGGCAGGGGCCGGCACGAGGTCGGCGAGCAGGGACTGGGCGGGAAGGACGGCGCCGAGCAGGCTGGCGAGCAGCGGGCTCGCGGCGAGGGTCGTGGGCGTGCGAGGGCAGGTGTTGGTCATGGTCGCTCTGCGGAACGGACACGGGGGCAGGCCGGAGGTTCGAACCCCACCGACCGCAGCGAGTGTCCGGACCGGGAGCGTGAGGGTGCAATCCTCAGCGCTTTCTGCACGATCAAGCGCTCTGCGGAGGTGCGCAACCGGGGAGCGATGCTCTGGGTCTGGAACGGCGCGGTCCCCTCCGCGGCTGAACCGATCCGTCCCGCCCCCGCGACTCGGCGCCGGGGCGACGGCAGGCCGCGGCCCGACGGCGCCCCGGGCATACTCGCCGGCGAGAGCCGAGCTGACGAATCATCGCCGGGAGTCACTTCAGGTACTCGATCGGCTCTTCGTCGGGAACAGCGACCATCTCGTGCTTCGAGACGCGAAGTAGCCGATCGAGACGCTCTGCCGACAGGGCCAGATCCGTCGGGTCGGCATCGGCGCCGTACATGTCGGTCTGGTAGCGCATGGAGACTTCTCCTTCCGCCGACACTTCGTACCCGCAACCGAAGACGAACACTCTCGGCTCGGCCCATCGCGACCATGGTGTTGGCGCCTCCGAAGGCCTCCGGCTCTCGAGCGACAGGGCGTCCGAGGGCCTCGGCAGACTGAGCCGCACCCCGTCTTCCTCGCGATTGTATCGGGTCGTCGCGTGGATGACGGCAGACCGCTGAAAGCCACGTGCAACGAAGACCACCCTACCCCGCGCAGCAACTCCGTTCAGCTTGTCGGATTGTCCGACCGGATCCTCCAGCACCCAGAACTGCGCCTTGCCGGCAATCTCCTCCAGCACCAGCGCTGTGTTCTGGGCATACATGCTCTGCCAATCGAACGCCGCATTGGGTGTGGGAGCGAAATGCGCTGTCTCGGCACCAGGGATACCGTGGGTGCGGCATGCGAAGAAGTGGTCGCCCCGGCGGCGGAACAGACCCTCGAAGAGGGCCATGGACCGACGATGAACTTCGCCGACGGGCTGGGACAGGAGGGGAGCTTGCGAGGAGCCGTAGAGCTTGGCGACCGCATCGCCCGCGGGCGCTGCGAGCGGCAGGCGAAAGTCGACCTCGGTTCCGTTCGCCAGGACATCGACGCGCATTGGCCCGAAGATGCGGTCCCACTCTTGATCGGGAGACCAGGGCACGAGATAGGGGAACGAGTCCCGAGGCAATGACCGCTCGACCCGACCGGCTGCACCGAATTCGGGCAGCCGAGGAATCTCGAAGTCGGAGCCGCTGATCGCAGACTGCAGGGCGTTGGCATGCAACATGGTGTCGGCGCGTCCCAGCTCGGTGGCGCTGACGAAGCCGAGAGTATGAGCCGTCTGCAGTGGCTTGACGCGAACTCGAATGCCGGTCGGAGTCGCGAGGAAGCGAGCGAGCACGCCACGCTCACGATCCGCCCGCTGCAACGGTTGGCCGTCGAGCCGAATCGCGAGGTCTGCCGGTGACTTCGGCAGCCCGATCTCGACCGCGTGGGATTCCGAGAATCCCACATGCCTTCGCTCCTCCACCTGATGGATCCGAGCGAACTCACCGCTCACATGGGCGCGGACCGCGTCTCGGGCGCGCTCTTCGTTCGAGGCAACCTGAGGCATCGCCCCGAGGAACCCCGTGAGCAGGAGTGGTGCGAGAGAGTAGGCGACCATGGCAATCAGCTCGGCAGAGGTAGACAGCAGCTCGGCAGCGGTAGACCGGGACAACGGCATCGATCAACGGGCAGCGGCCGACCGACGGTCGGGCTCGCGCCCGTCGACCCGGTCGCGGCAAGACCAGTGGAAGCCCGATGAGCCGACGAGGACCGGCGCCACGAACAACGCCACACGATCACGATACGTGACCCATCCCATCGAGAACGAACTCTCCGGAGGGCCGCCGGGCCAAGGAGACTCTCCCGGAACCCGACCGGCATCCGTTCGATGCGCTACTTCACCACCGCCCGCGTCGACGCCTCGGCATTGTATGGCAATTCGACCTCGCCGCTGAGCCCCAGCCTCTCACCGATCGCGCGCAGGTGGTGGTCGAGCCCGATCTCGCAACCCGGGATGAAACCGGGCACGGTGACCACGTGGGCCAAGACGCCGCCGAGTGCGCGGTGCATCGCGCCGCGGCCGACCCAGACGAGATCGCCCGTCTCGACCGGGATTTCGCGGATCAGCTCAGCCGCCTGATCGCGCGTGACCGAGTCGGGATCCTCGATCGCAGCGACCTGCTCGGAGACGAGCACGCGGCCGCCGGGTCGCACGTCCTGCACCAGGTACATCTCGTCGAAGCCACCCTCGCGCGGGTGGTAATGCGAGAACGAGTCGGTCATCGCCACGCGGTGGCAGTTGAGCGCGCGGTAGTTGTAGGGGCCGTTCCTGCCGAGCCAGGTGAGCACCACGCGGCGGTAGGCGTCGGCGGCGGTGGCACAGCCGCCGGGCTCGTCGGTGATGAGGGGATCGTGGTCGGGACGCAGGATGCTCGGGATCGCGGCGTCGATCTCATTCGTGGTCGTGAAGGCGAGCAGCCCGAGCGGCGCATCGGCGATGAGCGACGCGCCCGGGCGAAGGACCACCACATCGCCGACGGTCACCGGCGAGCGGTCGGCACCGACCGTCACGTTGCCCGTACCGTGGTGCACGAAGACCACCCGCGGGCGATCGCAGGCTTCGAGCTCGCGGCAGTCTGCCGACCAGCTCAGGTCGTAGTCCGGATTGAACGCCACGAACCGCTCGCGCAGCGCTGCGAAGCCCTCGGCGGCGTCGCGGCCGAGGTGCGCGACGCGAAAGGAGTCTCCCGCCCTCACCATGACGCCATCCACTCCTGCAGCCGCTCGGCCGCGGTGTCGGCATCCTCGATCGCGCCCGCTGCCGACGCCAGCTCGACCAGCCGCACGTAGTGCCCGCGGTCGCGGCAGCGCTCGGCGTGGTTCACCAGCATGGCATTGTCCTGATAGCCATTGAGCCAGCTCAGGAAGGCCAGACCGGCCTTGTAGTGCTGGGTCGGCGCCTCGAACACGTGCTGACCGAGCGCCTCGCAGGGCGCCGCGATCGCGCGGTAGCCCGCCACGTCGCCCTGCGCCAGCAGCTCGAGCGCCACGCCGAAGGGTCGGGCGATCGCGTCGAAGATGCCGAGCAGTGCGTGGCTGAAATCGCCGTGGGTCAGCGGACGTCCCGCGAACTCGCCGACCCGCACGATCGGCATCGGCAGCTCGCGTGCCGCATCGCGCGGATCGCCGCCGAGCACGAGTTCACCGAAGTGGAAGTCGTCGCCGGTGAACACCACCTGGTCGCGGTCGGCGATGCTGCGTCGCACGCCGAGTTCCATCGCGTCGTCGAGCAACGACAGCTTGCAGCCGCGCACCTTGGTGGGATCGAGCGCCAGGATCCGCGCGAAGCTGTCGCCGGGGAAGTAGCCCTGCAGGCTGGCCAGGAACATCGGGCCGAGCCAATGCAGGATCAGCGGGCCGTGGACCCGCTCGAGGATCCGCTCGTGGACCTTCACGAAGCCGTCGGCGTCGTAGCCGTTCTCGAGCAGCCAGACCATCGGCAGCAACACCGCGACTCCGCCATGCTCGCGGATGCGCTCGCACTGCCAGGCCACCGCCTCGACCAACTCGCGCTCGGAACCGGGCGGATGGCCGAGGTGGTCGGTGGAGGCGCCGGCGACGAAGCCCGTCTCGAGACCGAGCCCCCCGCAGATCTCGATCAGCCGGTCGGCGGCTGGCCACCCCAGCTCGAAGCGCTGCGCGGTATCCATCGCCTCGGCGATGCCGAAGCCGTGGCTGCCGAGCCGCGTGCGGAACGCCGCGGTCGCCTTCCAGTCGACGAAGTCGGCGATCTCGCTGGCATCGCCCGGCGCGTCGACCGAGTGCGCGACGTCCGCATACTCGGGACGCATCACCACGTGAGCCGCCGCGAAGCAGGTCCGGGTGCGAGGCGCATGGCCCTCTGCCACGTCGCCCCGGAGTCGCTCGAGGTGCGGCTCCAGCCAACGGCCATCGAGTTCGATCGACCGTCCGGCGACGGTCACGGTTCTGCGCTGCGATGCTCGACTCGGGGTGTCCACGCCCGGAGGATAGCGCAGCTCGCGTTCCCCACCGCGCCCCCCGCCGATGAACGATTCCGAACCGCCGCTCCTCGACGAGGCCCAGCGTCTGCGCGAGGCCCGCGCCCGCGGCCCCCTCGCCACGTTCGCCACCTGCCTGAAGCTGTCCGGCCCCGGCTGGCTGCAGAGCGCGATCACGCTCGGCGGTGGCTCGCTGGCCTCCAGCCTCTACCTCGGCGTGCTCGGCGGCTTCGCGCTCTTGTGGCTGCAGCCGCTGGCGATGGTGATGGGCATCGTGATGCTCAGCGCGATCGGATACGTGACGCTGTCGACCGGCCGGCGCCCGTTCGAGGCGATCAATAGCGACGTGAACCCGGTGCTCGGCTGGGGCTGGGCGCTGGCGTCGCTGGCCGCGAGCATGGTCTGGTCGCTGCCGCAGTTCTCGCTGGCGACCGGCGTGGTGCAGCAGAACCTGGCACCCGGCCTGCTCGGCGCCGAAGGCCCGCTCGGCGAGACCGGCTCCAAGTTCGTGATCGTGCTCGCACTGGCCGGCGTCGCGACCTTCGTGACCTGGCGCTACGACGAAGGTTCCAAGGGCGTGAAGCTCTACGAACGGCTGCTGAAGCTGCTGGTCGGCCTGATCGTGCTGTGCTTCTTCGGCGTGGTGGCGCGGCTGACCTTCACCGAGAACGGGCTCGACTGGAGCGAGGTCTTCGCCGGCTTCGTGCCCGACATGGACCTGTTGAGCGCTCCCGCGGCGACCTTCGCGCCGTTCCTCGATCGCCTCGAGGACGGCGCGCGGACCTTCTGGACCACGCGCATCGTGAGCGAGCAGCGCGACGTGATGATCTCGGCGGCGGCGACCGCGGTGGGCATCAACATGACGTTCCTGCTGCCCTACTCGATGCTGCGCCGCGGCTGGGGTCGCGACCACCGCGGGCTGGCGCGGGTCGATCTCAGCGTCGGCATGCTGATTCCTTTCCTCCTGGCGACGAGCTGCGTGGTGATCGCCGCCGCGAGCCGCTTCCACACCGAGCCGGTGCCCGGCCTGCTGACGTCACCCGGGGTCGAGACCACCGCCGAGGTCTCCGCCGGCACACGCGGCAGCTTCGAGGGGCTCTGCGACGCGCGCCTCGCCAACCAGCTCGGCGCCGCCGAGTTCGCGGCCGTGAAGCAGCACGGCGGCGACGCGCTCGTGACCGCGCGCCAGGCCCTTCCAGCCGAGGAGCGCGCCGTCGCCGCGATGCTCGCCAAGCGCGATGCCTTCGACCTCGCCAAGGCCCTCGAGCCGCTCACCGGCGACCTGTTCGCCAACATCCTGTTCGGCCTCGGCGTGCTCGGCATGGCGCTGTCGACGATCACGCTGCTGATGCTGATCTCAGGCTTCGTCTGCTGCGAGATCCTCGGCCTGCCGCAAGGGGGTCGCGCCCACAAACTCGGCTGCCTCACAGCACTCACCGGCGTCCTCGGCCCGTTCCTGCCCGGCGCGATGTTCTACCTCGCGGTCCCCACCTCGGTGTTCGGGATGATGCTGCTGCCGATCGCCTACTGGACGTTCTTCCTGATGATGAACAGCCGGAAGCTGCTCGGCGACGACCTGCCGAAGGGTGGTGCGCGGGTGGCTTGGAACGGGTTGATGCTGGTGGCTGCCGGAATGGCGACTGCCGCGAGCCTCTACAGCATCCAGGCAAAGACCGGGGTGTGGGGCCTGGCGGCGCTGGGCGGGTTCCTGCTGGTGGCGGTGGTGGTGGGGATCGGGCGGCGCGGACGCTGACCGCCCGGCTCCCGCGCAACGACCCCGCTCACCGGTCGCGCAGCAACTCCGCGAGCCTCGCCTCTGCCTCGGCGAGCCAGCCGAGGTAGAGATGCTCCTCCTCGAGGTGTGCCTTCAAGGGCGGCATCGCCGAGTCGACGAGGTAGTAGAGATCGCCATCGAGGGCCTCGAACGACGAGTGTCGAGAGGTGATCAAGTTCAGCTTCTTCAGCCGGGTCTCGAACGGCTCGAGATGGCGCCGGTACTCGTCGACGGTCGGCGGCGGATTGTGGGTCAGCGGCTCGATCAGCCCGGTCAGGAGCGCGATCGCCCGCTCCTTCTGCACGCGGGCCTCGGCAACCTCGGGGGACTCGTCCTCCTCCCCCTCGGCGAGCGGTGGCGGACCGAGGACCGTCTTCGGCAGCTCGGCGGCCAGATAACCACCGACCCGCGCCAGATCGTCGCGATCCCGCCGATGTCGCTCGAGTTCCTCGCGACACCGTGACAGCACCGACGCGGACTCGCGCTCGGAGACATCGGCCAAGACGTCGCGGATCAGCCGCATGCCGAGGGTCTCCGCATCCCTCCCGATCCAGATGCCGTCGCCACGACCGTGTCCGACCAGGTGCCGCGAGAACCGGAGCAGCGTGTAACCGTCGTTCAGCGCCAGCCGGGGCTGCGCCTCCCGAACGACGTAACCGTGCGCGGCGACCACCTGCACCACCTCGCCGAGCCGCTGACAGACATCGCCCCCCTCGTGGAGCAGCGCCGGACCTTTGGCGAGGATCTCCTCGAAGCGCGGCGCCGGGAGCACCGCCGCCTGAGCGAACAGCTCCCGCGCCTGCGCAGACCTGGCGACCGCGTCGCCCCAGACCTCCTCCGAGAACTGCCAGGCGTAGCAGGGCACGCCCAGCTCGGTCGGCAGATACGAGTTCTGGTAGGTCTCGTCGAGGCCGAAGGCCGCGAGGAGCGCGGTGTGGCTCCGCTCGTAGAGCTCGGCGGTGCGCGCCGCCAGGTCGGGCTCCGGAGTGCTCGTCGCTTCCTGAGCTCCGCCGCGGGATAGGATCAGCAGGAGTGCGAGGACGCAGATGCCCCGCCGCGACCGACGAACGTGGTTCGACATGGGCGGAACCTACTTCGCGACGGGATCCGCTGCCTACCCCCTGGCGCCGGATCCGCTAATCGAACGCCCGCTCCATCCGCACCAGCGCCGCGTCGACCCAGGAACCCGAGCGGATCTCTAGTCCTTCGAGCCACGTGACGGCGCGTTTGGGCATCGCGCCGCTGCGGCCGAGGTCGGGACCGAGGTGCGACTCGTCGATCGAGATGCGGGCCCCGTGCACGGCATAGCGGCGCAGCTCACCCGATTCGGCGTCCCATTCGATCGTCACCCGGTCGTTGGCCAGCGCGATCTCGCCGTAGCTGAAACGGGCCTCGGCACCGTGGATCTCCAACGGGAACTCCATCGCATTGGGATACGCGAAAACCAACGCCCTCTCGGCGGTCGCGCGGATCAGCAGGACTTCGTTGCCATACCAATAGACCACCGCGAACCGGCCGCCGCGGACCTCGCAGCGGATCGTCTCGGCCTCGACGAGCTTCATCTCGGGAAGCGGCAGGTGGGACGGCACCCAGTGCGGCGAGCGGACCTCGAAGTCGTGGCGGTAGCCGTCGGCCGGGAGCTGCCACGGCTCCGGGCTGCAAGGGTCCTCGGCGTCATCGGGGCGAGCCTCGAAGTCGCAGCCCTCGACCAGCCCGACGCCGCCGATCGGGATCTGCTGGAACGAGTCGGCGAGCTTCAGGGGCGTCTCGCTGTCGAGGTAGCGCCGGACGCCGCCGACCCGGACCGAGGCAATCCGACCCGACTGCTCGAACCAGCGGACGATGAGCCGCTCGCGAAGCAGGAGCACCACGTCCTCGTAGTCCACGGTGTCCTTCTCGACCGCTTCGGCGCGCTCGTCGTCGAGGACCTCGAAGGCGCGGGCGTGGACGCCCTCCCCGAACGGGAAGGGGATGACCAACGCGCGGCCCTCGCCGAGATCGACCGCGAGCGCCTCGGGGACCGCCTTGCAACAGGCGTGGTGCAACGGCGCATAGCGGGTCGCCATCTCCACGACCTGCCGACCGCCGCGCTCCTCCTCGACCACCGAGTTGCGACGCCGCCGGCCGACCTCGTAGGCCACGCCGCCGAACGCCGCGCAGGCCGCCGCCACGCCGGCCCAGCCGGGCTCCATGTTCCACGACAGCCAGACCGACAGACCCGCGGCGAGGACCACGACTCCGACCACGCAGCCCGGGCCCTCCGGGAGGTGCCCTTCCAATTCGGCGGCTGTCGCGTCCGTGCGACGCACGCGCACCCATGCCTCGGCCTGCATCATGCGGAGATTCGGCGCAGCCGGTCAGTCGCCCCGAGGCCGCGGCCGCGCCACGCTTCATGGTGCCGCGGATGCGGCCGGACCGCCAACCCTCTCGGCGTGGACTCAGGGCCTTTGCTCACCGCGCGGTCCGCGCCTGCTTGATCGCCCTGACCCGCGCCGCCTCGGGACGGGCCCTATAGAGGTCGTCGAGCGGATAACAGCCGCTGACCATGCCGTTGCGGGGCGCGGTCGTGCAGTCGGAGAAGGTCCGGCAGATGAGCTTCTTGCGCAGGGCGTCGCCGCGCAGAACGTCGAGCGGCAGCTCGGGGTAGGAGAGCAGCATCCGACCCAGGCCGACGAAGTCGACGTGGCCCTGAGCGACCTCGTGGTGCGCGACGTGCGGCAACCACTCCTGGAGGTAGGTGTAGCCGGTGCCCACCAGGACGAGATCGGGGCAATGCGCCTTGGCGGCCCGCACCACCTGCAGATGGCGGAACACCGACGCGAGCGGGTCCTCCGGCGGCAGATAGCCGTCGCTCGGCGGGTAGGCGGCGGGTCGCTGCAGGTGCGGGCAGTAGTAGGGCGAGCCGAGGGTGACGTTCACCAGGCGGACGTCGAGCTGCTCGCAGAGCTGCAGGAAGGCGAACGGTTCGTCGAGGTCGAAGGCGTAGACGTCAGCGCGGCCACGGCCGAAACCCGCGGCTTCGACGACGTCGGCGGTGAAGCCGTCGGGCTCGCCGATGCGGCTGCCGGGCGCCGGACGGAACGGCCCGACGTCGGCCAGCGACACGCGCACGCCGATCGCCAGCCCGGGACACGCGGCACGGATGCCGGCGACGATCTCCACGAACAGGCGGGTGCGGTTCGCGAAGCTACCGCCGTAGGCTCCTTCGCGACCCTTGGCGCCGAGCAGCTCGTGCAGCAGGTAGCCGTGGCAGGCCTTCACGTCGACGAAGTCGAAGCCGGCCTCCTGGGCGAGGCGCGCGGCGTCGACGTAGCAGGCGCCGATTGCCCGCAGGTCGTCGTCGGTCAGGAGCGTTGCGTCGTCGTCGATGCCGAGCCGGGCGTCGAGCACCGGATGATGGGCGGCGATGCGCGGCGCGGGCGGGCCGACCGGCCGCGACCAGCGTCCCGAGTGGGTCAGTTGCAGGCCGACCAGCACGTCGCCGTCGGCCCCGACCTCGGAACGTCCCAGTTCGATCTCGGCGAGAAGCGCCCGCAGATCCGCGACGACGGCGCCGTGGTCGGCATGCAGATGGAGCTGGTTCGGGTTCGCCCGACCGTCCTCGCGGACCGCGAAAGCCTCTCCGCCCCAGATCAGTGCGGCCCCCGAGCGGCCGAAGCGACGCCAACGGCGTAGGGTCAGCTCGGTTGGCCTTCCCTCGGCCGTGCCGTCCCAGCCCTCCATCGGATGGGCCGTGAATCGGTTCGACAGATGCTTACCGGCAACTTCGAGCGGCCGCGCGAGCGCGGAGTCCGCACCGAACGGCGACGGATCGGCCCCGAAGCCGGGATCGACGCCCCGCAGGGCCTCGCGGAACGAATCCAGGTCCCTGAAGTGGCCGGGCGGGACGAAGCGGTCGCGCGACATGTCCACCGATCGGAGCCCGCCGACGACTCCGGCGCAAGCTTCGGAGGTGTCCGGCGGTCGCGTTGACAGGTCGGGCCAAGGCCGTACCTTGGAAAAAGCCCTGCTGCCCTGCTCCTTCCCTTCCCGAGGTTGTTCCCCATGCACATGCGCACCGCCTGCTTCGCGGCCGCTGTCCTTCTCCTCGTCCCTGGCGCCTTCGCCCAGGACCCCGACGGCAAGTCGACGAGCCAGTCGAACCCAGCCACCACGGCAAGTCCTCCCGGCACGGCCGTGCCGATCTTCGGCAACGGAGGCGGCGGCAACCCTCAGGCGGCGAACGCCAACCTGACCCTGATCCGCAACTGGGACCGCGCGTCAGGCGTCCAATACAACGACATCTGGGGTTGGACCTCGCCGGACGGCCGCGAGTTCGCCTACATCGGCGAGACCGACGGCATCTGGTTCGTCGAGACGACCGACCCGCAGAACATCCGTCAGGTCGGCTGGTGGAGCGCCCCGAACAGCCTGTGGCGCGACTTCGCGAACCTCGGGCCCTACGTCTACTCGGTGAGCGAGCATCACCGCGGGATCCGGATCTTCGACATGAGCAATCCGGACAGCCCGCAGGACCTCGGCTACGTCGCGACGAGCCAGATCCGCAACACGCACAACATCACCGCCGACGAGTCGACCGGCTACCTGTACCTGAGCGGCACCAACCAAGGCCTGGCGATCTTCGACGCGAGCCAGAGCCCGACCAACCCGACGTTCGTCAGCACGTGGTACCCGGGCCGCACCTACACCCACGACTGCTGCGTGATCCGCGGTCGCGCATACCTCTCCAACGGCCGCAGCTACGCCGCGCGGATCATGGACGCGACCAACCCGTCGAGCCTGATCGAGATCGGTCGGTGCAACACTCCGGGCGGCTACGACCACAACGTGTGGGTCAGCGACGACGACCAGGTGCTGTGCGTCACCGACGAGATCGAACGGAACGGCCCCAACGCGGCGCTCACCGTCTGGGACATCTCCAACCCGCAGGTCCCGGTGCTGCGCGATGACTACAGCCTGGGCACGATCGTCCACAACGTGTTCATCCTGGGCCGCACCGCCTACATGTCGCACTACGTCGACGGCGTGCACGTGATCGACATCACCGACCCGGCCAACATCTCGGCGGTCGGCAACTACGACACTTCGACGGTGGCGTCCGGGTACAACGGCGCGTGGGGCGTGCACGTCTTCGCCGACCACGGCCTGATCTACGCCAGCGACATGCAGAACGGGCTCTACGTGTTCGAGATGCAGTGCGGCCACCTGAACCGCTACGGCGCGGCGACGCCGGGAACCGCGGGACGGACCCCGCGGGCCATCCTGGCCGACGCCACGCCGCGGGTCGGCGCGAGCGGCCTGACGCTCGACATCGACGGCCTCGCGCCGAATGCCCCGGCGTTCCTGTTCGTCGGCTTCGCGGCCGGCAGCCTGAACGTGCTCGGTGTGGACATCCACATCGACCCCGCACAGGCGCTCTCGGCGAGCATCACTGCCGACGCCAACGGCAAGGTCACCGTGCCGCTGCCGATCCCGAACGATCCGAACGCCGCCAACCAGCGCATCTACATGCAGATCCTGGCGCAGGACGCCGGCGCACCGCAGGGCTGGTCGGCCAGCCGCGGCATGTGGATGGGCATCTGCCAGTGAGCGGCTCGCGCCGCCCACGACGTCGCGCCGCGGCGGGAGTTCTGTGTACACTCCTGCTGTCGGCAGCCTCCGCCGCGCAGGAGGCGGCGCCGCTCGGGCCGTATCCCGGCCCGACGCATCGCGCCTTCCTGATCGAGAACACGCGGCACGCGCTGCGCTTCGAGGCGAGTCTCGATGGCGCCGAGGCGCGGGCGTTCGTCGACCAGGGCTTCGCGCAGCTGCACGGCGGCGCGTGGTTCGAGGCCGAGCGGTCGTTCCGGCAGGCGGCCTCGTTGCAGCCCTCGGGCGCGGTCGCGTGGCTCGGTGCGGCGATGGCCGCCCAGGCCGACGGCTACCGCGCGCGCTACTTCATGGAGAATGCGGTGGCGTGGCGTGAGCGCGCGTCCGCGCGGGAGCGCTTGCTGATCGACGCGTGGGCCCGCCGCTACGGCGTGAGCCGCAAGGACGCCGAACGGGCCCGCGCGATGCGCTCGCGCAACGTGCACGAGGCGCGCCGCACCTCGTTCGAGCGTTCCGACGAGGAACGGGCCGCCGAGCTCCGGGCGCGTCTCGCCGAGCTCTGCGAGCAGGATCCCGCGGACCATGAACTGCGGGCCCTGTGGCTGCACCTCCTGCACCTCGACCTCCGCACCGGTCGCATCGCCGAGGACCAACGGCAGACCGCGCGGGAGGCCGGACTGCTCGCCTTCGATGCGCTGCCGGTCCGCCACCCGGGTCGGCTCCACCTCCTCGACCACGCGGCGTTCCTGGGGATCGAGCGTGGATTGCGCGCCCTGAAGGAGACCGCACCGTTCTCCATCACGCCGGTCACGACCCACGGCGCGGCGGGCCGCATGCTGCTGCGCCTGCGCCGCGCATCGGACGCCCTGCCGCATCTCGAGGCCGCCGTACGAGCCGGCTTCGCCTACCTGGAACGTGAGTGGACGATGCCGTTCCTGGTCGACGGCTTCGCCGACGCAGCGCTCGGCCGCGCCGAGGCACTCGATCGACTCGGTCGCGTGGCCGACGCGATCGACTGGCACCGCGAGATCCAGGAGCTGCCAAGGCACCCGACCCTGAATTGCCTGGCCGATCTCGACAGCTTCGCCACCCGGCATCTGCTGCAGTTTCTGGCGCTATGCGTGGAGTACGAACTCGGCACCACGCTCGAGACCGCGGCAGCCGACTCCTGGTTCGAGCCGACGCTCGACGCAGGAATCATCATCCCGGCCCGTGGCGCCTCGGCCGCGGCACGCCACGCGATCACCGGCGATTCGCAGACACTCGAGGAAGCCATCCGCGGCGCGGCTTCGTTCCCCGACCACGCCGGTCGACTCGCGCAGCTGCTGGCACTCCGCAGCGGCGACGAACCGTTCTTCGCCGACGAGATCGAACGCCTGCGGCACCTGGCCGGGCAGGCCGACCTCGGCCTCGACGTGTTCGCGCGCGTGATCGCCCGGTTCCCACAGCTCGGACTCCCCGACGACTGGCGGCTTCCCCGAGATCCGCTGCTCGACTGGCCGCGCGACCTCGGCCCCCGCCCGATCCCGGAGGACTTCGGCCCGGCCCACTGGACGCCGCCCCGGACTCCCGATTGGGAACTGCGCAACGCCGAGGGCCTGCGCATCCGCTCCCACGACTACCGCGGCGAACCGTTGGTGCAGATCGCCTACCTCGGCTTCGGCTGCCAGCACTGCATCGATGCCCTCAACACCTTCGAGCCCGAGCTGTCGCGGTTCTACCGCCAGGACATCGACTTCGTGGCGATCGGCACCGACTCCCTGAAGGGGCTGCGAAACTCGCTCGGTGCCCTGAACCCCCGCGACCTCCCGACCTACCCGATGCTCGCCGACCGCAAGCTGCGCGTGTTCCGCGAGTGGCTCGCCTTCGACGAGTTCGACCACGTGGCGCTGCACGGCACCTGGCTGCTCGATGCCGTCGGCCGCGTGCTCTGGGTGGAGACCGGCTACCAACCCTTCGAGGAACCCGTTTGGCTGTCCCTGGAAGCGCAACGCTTGCTGTCGTCGCCCTCACCGCGCTGAGCCCCCCCCTTTTCTGTCGTAGTTGGTGCCAGGCACCGACTACGACAGATCCTCAGAGTCTGTCGCGGTCGGTGCCTGGCACCGACTACGACAGATTCCTGCGCGAGCCGCCGCGGGCCCACGACCAGAATCCCGACCCCGACGTCTTCGAGATGGTGCTGACCGCGGCGCCGATCGACGTCGAGTACGCGGCGGGCAAGACCACCGCGGCGTGGGCCTTCAACGGCTCGGTCCCTGGCCCCACGATCGACGCGAAGCTCGGCGACACGCTGATCGTCCACTTCGTGAACCTGCTGCCCGAGGCGACCTCGATCCACTGGCACGGCATCGCCACGCCGTCGACGATGGACGGCAGCCAGCTCTCGCAGGTCGCGGTGCCGCGCTCGGGCTACCACCGCTACGAGTTCCAGCTCAACGTCGCCGGCACCTTCTGGTACCACCCGCACCGCAACACCAACGAGCAGATCGAGCGCGGGCTGCACGGCGTCCTGGTGGTCCGCGACCCGAAGCACGACGCCGCCCTCGGCATCGCGCCGGAGGACGACCACGTGCTGGTCCTCGACGACGTCAAACTCGACGACGACTTCCAGCTCAGCCTCTTCGCCACCGATCTCGGCGCCGACTTCGTGCCCTGGGAGCGCGCTGAGGACCTCGCCAACTCGCGCGTCGGCAACCACGTGCTGCAGAACGGCCGGATCGTCGACGACGCGCGCCCGCCCCTGCTGCCGGTCCGCGCCGGCCGCCCGTATCGCCTGCGCCTCGTCAACGCGGCGAGCGGCCGGATCTTCCGCTTCGATCTGCACGAGGCCGGCGCGTCGTGCCTGTTCGCGGTCGGCAGCGACCAAGGCCTGTGGAACGCCGCCGAGGAGGTGCGGCCGATCGACAAGGTCCGCAACACGCTCGGGCACCACGACGAGCTGATCTCGAATCCCGACACGACCCGCGGCATCACGCTGACGCCCGGCGACCGGATGGAGCTGGTGCTGGTCCCCGACGGCGCGGTCGACGACCGGTTCGTGCTCCGCAGCCACGACTACCAGAAGGGCAAGCACACCGCCTACCGCGACCCGGCGGGGGACCTGTTGTTCGGCCACGACCACTTCGACGGCGCCGAGCCGCCGGAAGACTACCTCGCCTTCCAGATCACCGAGGCGCGCGGCGACCGACCGACCTGGTCCCCGCCCGCGGCACTCCGCCACGACCCGATCGAGGCGCTACGCCCAGCCGACGACCTGCCGACCCTCCCGGTGTTCCTCGGCCACTCTCCGCCGAACCGCGACACCGGCATGGTGATGTTCTTCGTGCAGGTCGACCGCGCCGACGCGCTGCTCGAGGCGGTCCACGCCCGTGAGCACGTGCTGCCGATCGACTACGCCCCGCGGCCCATGATGCGCCAGCGCGCCCAGCACGGCTGGCACGTGCAGCTCGGCAGCGAGCGCATCTGGGAGGTCGTGAACTTCACCGGCAACGACCACAACTTCCACGTCCACGGCTTCCGCTTCCAACACCTCTCGACCGAGTACATCGACCTCGACGAGCCTGAGTTCAACAAGACCGAAGCCCCGCGCCGCGTCGCCTGGGAAGACACCCTACGCATCGCCCGCCGCCCCGGCCTGACGCTCGGCCGCAGCTACACGATCACCCGCCTGGCGACCCGCTTCGACGACGACGACCTGCCGTTCCGCCTGCGCCGCGACGCCACCGAGATCCTGGCCGGAGGCCTCGACCCGACCCCCTCGCGCTCGGGTGGCTGGGTGGTGCACTGCCACTTCCTCGAGCACTCGGCGATGGGAATGATGTCGTTCGTGACGGTCACCCGCTGACTCTCGGAGAATCGGCGATCGGCCCCGATCGACCCGTCATCCCATCAGATCGAAGTCTCCCGCCAGCACCCGATCGAGCCGTCCCGTCCGGAACCCCCGCACCGAGTCCCGACACAGCGGCGACGGCTCGTGGCGGTAGCGGCGGACGATGAGGGTGCCGTCGTTCTCGTGGGAGACCTCCTGCAAGCACTCCCGCGCGATCTTCAAGCGCTTGCTGGGTGAATCGGGCAAGGGCGTGTCAGGCTGGCCGACCACGGTCACCCGCACGCGGATCCGCGGCGCGCGGTCTTCCGCCTCGCCCGGTTCCAGCACATGCAGTCCCGACTCGCGGGCCAACAACGTGAATGCCCCGAAGCCGGCGACCGACAGGATCATCCGGTAGCTCATCCCGTCCTGGGCCCCGGCCTCGCGGAGCACCTCGAAGTCCATCCGGCGGCGGCGCGCCCAGCCGCGGTACATCGAACTCAGCTCGCGCGCGAAGGCCTCGGTCGCATCCGCGTCACCGCGCGGATCGACGACCGGTTCGACCCGGAGGAAAGCATCGCTGGCGCGCGCCGCCTCCAGTCCGTCGACCGCGGCCCGCAGCAGGTGGAGCTGCACGGCAAGTCGCTGGGCCACGCCGGTCGGCACGCGATCGCGCGGCTCCACGCCTTCGGCGGTGCCCAGCCGCTCCAACAGCCGCGTCGCGGTGTCCAGGCCGGTCTCGATGCGGTCGCGATACTCCGCGTCACTGAGCGTCCGGAACCGGTCGTCACGGCTCCAGAAGTCGGGATCCGACATCGCATCCATCGACTCCTGCTTCTGCGCGGCCCAGGCCGGGTCGTGGACCTTCGACTCGATCTCCTGCCACGTCGTCCGCAACAGCTCGACCTCGCGCCGGCTCCCGGTCGGGTCGAGCGCGATCCCGCCCAGGGTCGGCGCCTGACCTGAACCGGCCTCGGGCTCCCGCAGCGCCGGGAGTTCCTCGGGCGCGTCCGGATCGACGAATTCGACCTGCACGCCACGGCCGTCGGAGCGCACGAACAGGAACTGGTCGCCGGTCGGTGCCTTCTGGTTGACGATGGTCCGCGCCAGCGGCGCCAGCAGGAACCGCTCGATCGTCCGCCGCAGCGGCCGCGCGCCGAGTTCCGGCGAGAAGCCGCGGTCGAGGAAGAACTGCAGTGCCGAGTCGTCCCACTCCACCGCCCACTGCCGGTTGCGCAGACCGCGCCGCTCGAGCACCAACCGCAGCTCCTTCTCCAGCACCTGGTGCATCTCGGCGCGGCCGAGCGTCCGGAACACCACGATGCGGTCGATGCGGTTCAGGAACTCGGCGCGGAACTGCTCGCGCAGCGCCTTCTCGACGCCCTGGTCGAGGCCGGTCGCGGTCGGCGCGGCGGAGAATCCGAGCCCGCCACCACGCGTCGCCTCGGCACCGACGTTGGAGGTCATGATGACGATCGCGTGACGGAAGTCGGCGAGCCGGCCGCGCCGGTCGGTGAGCCGGCCGTCGTCGAAGACCTGCAGGAACAGGTCGAAGACCCGGCTGTGGGCCTTCTCGATCTCGTCGAGCAGAACCACCGAGAACGGCTGCTTGCGGATCCGGTCGACCAGTGCCTCGCCGGCCTCGCGTTCGTCGCGCTCGCCGAGCAGGCGGTCGAGGGCCTCGTAGCCCTGCAGCTCGCTCATGTCGAGGCGCACCATCCGGTCGGGCGAGCCGAACAGGTAGGCCGCCAGCGTCTTGGCGATCTCGGTCTTGCCGCTGCCGGTCGGGCCGGTGAACAGGAACACACCGAGCGGGCGGGTCGGGTCGGTGAGCCCGGCCTTGATCATCGCGACGCGCTCGACGAGGCAGGAGATCGCCTCGGGCTGGCCGATCACGCGCTCGTGGAAGTGTCGCTCGAGCGAGGCGAGGTCGAGACCCTCCCGGTCGTCGAGGATCGACGCCGGCAGACCGGTCAGCCGACCGAGCGTCGCCAGCAGGTCTTCGAAACCGAGCTCGATGCCGGGCGACGATGCCGCACCCGGCAACCCCTCCGCCGTCGCCGACAGCAGCTTCGACTGCCGCGCCAGCGACAGGAACCCGAGCAGATTGCCCGGCTGCGCCCGCGCGCCGAGGAACTGCTGCGCCAGCTGGAACGACTGCTCGACGATGCCGCGCGCCACCAGCGGCCGGCCGTCGGTGCTGAACTTCGCCGACCAGGCCTGGGCCAGTGCCAGGGTCGGCTCGTCGCCGTACGGCTCGAGCCGAACCGCCTCCATCGCGGCCCGCAGCGCCGGCTTGGACTGCAGCAGCCGCTCGTGCGGCGAAGGCTGCACCTCCGCGACCGCCAGCACCCGCCCCGACTCCAGGAACGGCATCAACACGTCGAGCAGGCTGGTGGTGCTGAACTGGTGGCGGCCGGCCCAGGCCATCTCCTCGAAGCCCGGGATCAGCCAGAGCACGCGCGGTTTCTCGGCGATCGCCGCCAGCAGATCCTTCATCCGCTGCTCGATCTGGCCCACGTAGCTCTGGCCGGCGAGCAGCTCCACCGCACCCGCCTCGAACACGGTCCAGCCGTCGTCGATCAGCCCCTGGGCGAGCACCTCGAGCGCCACCGTCTTGCCGGTGCCCGAGTCGCCGACCAGCAGGACCGACCGCGGCACCTCACCGAGCACCAGCCGGCGCAGCTCCGCGACCCGCCGCTCGACCAGTTCGTCGACCACCACCTGCTCCAGCGCCGGTCTCTTCCACACCTTGCCGACCGTCTCCAGGTAGGCCCGGTCGACCGTCTCGACGCGCGCGCCTTCGAGCACCTCGGCCTGCTCGAGAGCCCCCGCCTCGCGCAGCAGGCCGAGCAGCCACGCCTTCTTCTCCGGCGCCAGCTCGGCCGGATCTTCCGGCGGTCGATACTCCGTGTCGCCGACCGCGAGCCGCCGCTGCACGAACTCGCGGAGGACCCGCTCGGCGAACGGCTGGGCCCAGCTCGCGTCGATGGTGTTCAGCACCGTGCTCAGCAGCGGCTGATCGACCCGCTCCTCGAGCGCCCGGACCACGAACGAGCGCGCGTAGTAGTTGCCGAGGTTCAGCGTCGGCAGCAGACTCGGCAGGAGTTCGACTTCGTCGCGCCGCTGCACCAGCGCCATCGCGGCCAGGGTCGAGATCAGTGCATTGTCGCCGCTCAGGTAGGCGACCATCTCGTCGTGGCCGAACGCCGAGCCGCGCAGGAGGCGCACCGCCTCCTTGAAGCCGTCGTGCTCCAGCAGGTCGCGCGGGTGCGCCGCTTGATCGTAGTCGCCGGCCAGCGACGCGGCCATCGCGTACAGCGCCTTGCGGACCTCGCCGGGGTTGAGCGACGTCAGGTCGACCTGGACCGGCGCGTCGCTCTCGGGCGCCGGATCTTCGGCGCGCTGCCCGATCCGCGACCGCAACAGGACCGCGGCCACGAAGACCGCGCCCACCAAGGCTCCCAGCCAGAACTCCATCGCTGGCTAGCGAAACCGATCACGAGGAGCCGGGGAAGTGCGCGGTCGGATTAGGACGAAGGCCCGGCAGGATACGCCGGGTCGACCCGGACGAGGCCCGACTCGATCCGGACGGCGAGGCGGTCGGCGGTGCCCGCGTACAACTCCGGCCGCTCTGCCAACGCCACGGCCCGCTCCTCCCCGCTCAGGTGGTCGAGTCCCGCGAAGTAGTGGTGGCCGTTGCGCTCGAGGTGCGTGATGCCGAGAGCGGAATGCAGGGCCAGGTCCCCTTCGAGAGCCGTTCGGGGCACGGTGGTGAGGTCCTCGCCGCACACGAAGGCCGTCTCGCCCTCCCGCTCGGCGAGCACGTCGCAGAGCGCCCGGTTCAACATCGCCCGGAACGCGCCCTTGCAGCTCTTGGCGCTGACGCCGCGGTAACCGAATGGCCAGGCCGCGCGCAGGCTGCCGTGGCGGACGTCGGCCTCGTCGAGGGCCAGCGGCGCGAAGGACGCGACCCGCTTCCGGGCGGCGTGACGCGCCGGGTCGAAGGTCTCCCAGCGGGGCAGCGGCTGCTCCACGTAGACCAGGCCGTCGAGCAGCCAGCGACCGAGCGGTCGGGCCGCGGTCGTCTCGAGCAGTTCGGCGACGCCGTCGAGATCCGCGTAGCTCTCGTTACCGTCCAGCGTGATCCGCGGCCGCTCGACTCGCTCGGCGCGCAGCGTCGCCGCGATGTCGAGCAGGCGCTCGCGGTCGGACGCGACGTCACCACCCACCTTGATCTTGAACCAGGTGAACCCGTAGCGGCGGACGTCCTCCTCCAACGTCTCGGGCCAACCGTCACCGACGGGCGAGGCGAGTTGGCCGGCGCGCAGCGCGTCGGCCATGCCGATGGTGTGCCGCACCGCGATCCGCTCACTGGCCGGCCCCAGACGCTCGGCGGGCCGCCAGTCGGCGAGTTCCGGATCCACGACGCCTGCATCGAACCCGAGGGTGCCGTCGATCCAGGCCGCGTGCAGCGAACGGTCGGTCGCCCGGCAGACCGCGTCGAGCACCGCGCGCTCGAACAGCGCGACGCCGGCACCCGCCACCAGAACGTCGGCGAACTCCTGCGGCCCGACCAGCTCCCGGTAGACCGCGTGCCAGGCGTCGAACGCCGAGCGCGGGTCCTCGGTCGCGGCCAGCCACCCACCGCGCGCCGCCTCGGCACTGGCCACCAGCTCGGCGACGTCCTGCTCGACGGATCGCGTGGGATCCTTGCGGAACCACTTGGGCACCGCGAACTCCGCACCGCGACCCGCCACCTCACGGCCGTCCGCGAGCCGGATCGTCACCCGACTCTGGAGCTGCCGGAGTTCTGTGACCGTCACCTGCCCGAAGCGGAACGGCAGCCGCGCGGTGAGCTGCACCGAGTCGAGAGCGGCATCGACCAGACGGAACCGGAGCGCCGCGCTCACAGCCCCAGCCGTTCGCCGAGCCATGCGCCGATGTCGACGATCTGCTCCATGCAGACCGCGTGCTGCATCGGGTAGGTCCGGTAGTCGACCGCGTAGCCGCGCACCGACAGCGCGTCCCTGCAGGCCGCACCGCGGTCGGGCGTGACCATCGGATCGTAGTCGCCGTGCATCTGCAGGATCGGTGTCGCCCTGTTGGCGGCGCTCGCTTCGGCGTCGAGCGACTCTTCGCAGACCAGGTAGGTCGACAACGCCAGGATGCCGGCGAGGGTCTGCGGGTGCCGCAGCCCCTGGAACAACGCGATCGCACCACCCTGCGAGAAGCCGGCCAGCACGATCCTCTCGTCGGACACCCCGCGCTGGTTCTCGCGTGCGAGCAGCGCCGCCACCTGCTGCGCCGAACGCCGGATCCCGGCCTCGTCGTGGCGTCGGCGGAGATCCATCTCCTGGATGTCGTACCACGCAGGCATCACCATCCCCATGTTCAGGGTCACCGGGATCTGCGGCGCGTGCGGGAAGACGAAGCGAACCGCGGCGTCGGCCGGCAAGCCGAGTTCCGGCACGATCGGCTCGAAGTCGTGGCCGTTGGCTCCGAGCCCGTGCAACCACACGACGCTATGAGTCGCCGCACCGGAACGCGGCTCGATCTCCACGGAGGGCAGGAGTTCGGTCATGTCGGGACTCGAAACACGCGGGCTCGGGAGCGCAAGCCATCTCCTTCCGGAGAACGGACGCGACACCTTCCCGACAGTCTCGTCGACTCACGTCCGGACGAGACGCCCCGTCTCGCGGAATCCACGAACTCGCGGCGGGGCGCCGGCTTCTGGTTCCGGAGCTCACGCACCGCCCGTCGGCCAGCTCAACGGTACGCCATCCAGCGCGGCGAGGGGGCCCACCCGGACCGAGTCCCGGCCCCGCACCGATCGCAGGACGGAGAGGCCGCGGTTGCGCAGGTCCTCCGCTTCCCGCTCGGTGATCCAGCGCTCGGCGCACGGCATCGACTCGGCCTCACCGTCCAGGTGGTAGACCCACACCGGCAAGGCCTCCAGCTCGACGATCTGCCGCGAATCCAGCGCCCAGCCGTGGGTCGCGAAGCCGGACGCGAGGGCGACGACCGCAGCGAAGACTCCGCTGCCCCAACAGCAGTGCTCGGGATCATCCGGCGGCACGGCTTCCTCGAACCGGAATCGCTCGACCTGGTTGCCGCGCTCCCCGTACGGCATGCGCAGCAGTATCCGAGGCCCGACCAGGCAGACCTGCGATGGATCGCCAGCCTCGCTGATCCGCACCGGCCCACGGGAGTCCTGCTCGACGAAGAAGCTGGGGCCCGCGCCGCACAACAGCACGCCGCCAGCACCGCGGGACAGTGCGCTGAGCCGCCCGAGCCACTCCGCAGAGGCGTCGTCCTGCTCGATCGGATCCGCAAGGGCGATCACCGACCACGGCTCACCGCCAGCCAATCCCGCTCCCTGATCCACCAGCCGCTTCCACAAGTCGCAGTCGGCCGGATCGCCCTCGGCCAGCAGGGCGTCCGCGAGTTCCCCGGTAGTCGCATCGAGCACGTAGAGGCCGAGTTCTGCGCCCGCCTCGAGACGCCGCACCAGGAAGCGAAGCCCGGACCACCTGGCCTCCAGAGGCCGAAGCTGCTTCAGCACGCGGCGCATCAGCTCCGAGGCGGCGCGGTCCACCATCGCCTGCAACTCCGGGAGGCGCGGGTCGGCGGCCGGTGTGACGTGCGGCACCACCAGCTCCCGCAACACTGCATCGACGATCTCCGATCCAGTGCCACGATCGGCAGGCCGCTCCGGCGCCTCGGTCGCCTCCAGCACCGCCTCGAGCATCCCTGCGGCATCCAGATCGGAGGGCGCCGTATCGGCGGGCAGCCGCTGGTCATCCGTGGGCGCATCGACGGACTGCGTCGCGCCGAGCTCTTCCGCCGCAGCTCGGAACGTCGCCGGGTCGCCCAGTCGGCGGCGGAGGCTGCGAAGTCGCTCGAATCCCGCCAGCCGATCGAACAACTGGTCCGGATGCATCGCGTCGAACTCGGGGAGCTGCACCGACTGGGTGGTTTCACCGACCTCTTCCAATTCGGCCGTCACGCCGAGTCGACCGAACAGCTCCTCGAAGTCATCCCGGTCGACGCGGTGAATCCGCCGCTGCGCGACCGGAACGGCCGCGTTGGATCCCCCGGAGAAATCACCGACGACCAGGATCCGGAATGCGTCACTTCGCTCCATGGGGTCTGACTCCTTTCCCGTGGCCCCTCGGCCCCAGGAGTGCGATCTGCTACCTTCGAGCAAGCTCGTTCGGACAATTCACCAGCCGCAGCACCATGCCGCAACAGGTCGTCGCCGGCGCATCGATGATGTGCACCTTCGGAGCCGCACCGTCGGTCCTCTCCGTCCTGCCCGCGAACCGGACGCTCACCGGCGGGCCGCCAGCGGCGAACATCATGGACAACAAGCCCATGGTGAACATCCCGCCTTTCGGCGTGTGCATGAGCCTCGCCAATCCGACCGTCGCTTCCGCGACCGCGGCTGCGCTCGGCGTACTCACCCCGATGCCCTGCGTCCCGGTGACGGCGGCGCCTTGGGCACCGGGATCGCCGAACGTGATCATCGGTGGCATGCCGGCACTCAACAACACCTCCAAGTGCATGTGCAATTGGGGCGGAGTCATCTCGATCACCGTGCCGGGACAGTTCCAGGCCATGACCTCGTGACGTGTCCGGAGAAGACGGCTCATGGCACATGAGTCGTCGAGCCTGCTCCCCGATCCAGGTTCCAGACCCGACTCTCGCCGACTCAGCACCCGTCGGCCCAGCTCTCGTCGGCCCAGCTCTCGTCGAGTCAGCGCTGGGCGCGCAGAATCTCGGAAGCAGTCGATCAGCGCAGATCGACGCGACGCGCGACCCCCGGGCGCTCGGCCCTCGAGAAATCGAGCAGCGCCCCGCCGTCCTCGCCCTCCATCACGAACGACCGGGCAGGTCCGAACACCAACGCGAACTCCTCCGCCGTGCACGTGGGCAGGTAGAGACGCAGAACCCGAGGATCGTAGAAGCGGAAATAGAGCACCCGACCGTCGGGCCCCTTGACCCGGAGCAACGTGCGGAAGTGGCGACGCACCGACTTCAGGTCGCCAGAAGCCCGAACGAAGATCCCCCAGGAGCGACCCCAGCCCTGTTCGAGCAGCCAACGGGTGAACTCCGACTCCTCGTGAAGCCGCACGAGGTAGGGCGCAACGCGCTGTTCGCTGGGATGCAACTCCCCCGCGAACAGGCACTCGGCTTCGACCCGATGCGTGTCGAGTTCGCGCACCAGCTCCTTCACACGTGCGCCATCGAGAACCGCCCAGGTCGGCACCTCGGGATCTGCGAACAGCAGATCCAACAGATGCTCGACCCGCGGGTTTCGCAAGCCGGTGGAGTCAGGACCAGGGCCTCTTGATTCGTGCACCATGGATGATCGCCCTGCGTCGGGATCCCGCGTCTCACCCACAACTCTCACAGAACGGCGCCCCGGTATCCGATGCGGCCTGCATGGCCGCGGCCTGGGCGGTGTCCCTCGACGCCTCGATGGAAGTCCACTTCAGGGTCATCTTGTCGGCACCCGGCTGCCCGGCCTGGTAGGCGTCCGCATCCGCGGACGCGATCTTGTCGAGAGGCGGATCGGGCGGCTTCGGCTTGCCGGGAGCAGCAGGCGTCCCGGGGGCCTGGGGACTGCATCCCGACCCCGACCCGGCCGCCCCGCCACTGTTCACCTTCACCATCGGACCGGAGATGTCGACGCCGGCCGGTCCGATCACGACGAAGCCGGCGCCGGCCTTGAGGGTGAGCTGCATCCCGGCCTCGATGACCACGTTCATGCCACCCTTCACGTGCACGTTCATGCCACCCTCTGCGGCGAGGTTCATGCCCGCCTTCAGGTTCGCGTTCTTGCCGGACTGAACGTGGAGGTCCATCCCCGCCTTCACCTTCGAGGCCTGGGCGACATTCAGCTCGTGGTTGCCACCGAGCTTCGTGACCTGATCTCCGCCCACGTCGACCCCCTCGGTGCCGCCGACCTTGCGGGATCGATCCCCGGCAACGCTCTCCTCGTGGGCCCCGGCGACGTCGACGAGACGGTCGCCGCCGATCGTCTCGTGCACGTCACCGCCGGTCTCCTCGAACGCGTTCCCGACGACCTTCCGGTGCGAGTCCTTACCCACCTGGTCGAACCGGCACTCCACCACATCGTGGTGTTCGTCCTTCTGGGCCCGGATGTAGATGTGCTCCTTGCCCTTCAGGTCCTCGAAGCGGATCTCGTTGATCGCATCGGCCGCCCCCTTCTTGGTGGCCCTCGACCGGAATCCGGACTGGGTCTTGTTCGCCGGGAGTTCGAAGGCCGGCATCGTGTTGGCGTTGTAGACCGCGCCGGTCACGAGCGGCCGATCCGGATCCCCGTCGAGGAACTCGACCACCACCTCCTGCCCGACGCGCGGCAGCACCTGCCATCCCCACTTCTTGCCGGCAACGCCCTGGACGACACGCATCCAGCACGAACTCTTGTCGTCGTACTTGCCGCGGCGGTCCCAATGGAACTGCACCTTGATCCGCCCGTACTTGTCGGTGTGGATCTCCTCCCCGGCCGGCCCGACGACGATGGCGGTCTGCGGACCGGACACCCTCGGCCGCTCCGTCCGACGCTCGGGACGGAAGGGCACGCTGGCGGGAATGCAACGGAAGCGGTTCGAGTAGCCCGTACCACCACCGGACTGAAGGAACGAACCATCCCTCGCCGAGTGTTCGATGCTCGTCATCACGAACGACTGGCCGTCGTCGCTCGCGATCCGCGGTGCGACGAACTTGAACCTGGTCGCCAGACCGATGCGGAAACAGCCCCCGACGCCGGACACGACGTCGTGACGACATTCCTCTGCCTCCATCCGCACCTTGGCGAGTTCGTCGCCGTCGGCTCGGGCGTGGTAGCGACCGGGATACTCGAACCGCTCGAACGCGCCCGCGCTCGGGATCGAGACGACCGTATCGCTCTGTGAGAGCAGCCGTGTGGTCGGAGCCTCGAAGTCGAAATCGGCGTGCCCCCAGCGGCCGGACACGAACTCGTAGCCGTGTTCCCACGAGGAGACCTGCTCGGTGCTCGGCTCGCTGGACGTGAATTCGAGTTCGGGTGTCGCTGCCTCCGCGTACGCGGCGGTGCTGTCGGCCAGCACCATGACGTGCCGCCCCGATTCGAACCGGAAGGAGTAGAAGATCCCGGACTCCTCGAGCAGGCGAGAGACGAAGTCGAAGTCGGTCTCCCCCATCTGCACGCAGTATTCGCGCTTCGGGTAGGAGCCAGTGATCCCGGACACGTCGAATGCGTCGAAGCCGGCATCCTGGAACACCTGCTCGCAGATCTGCGTGACCGTCATCTCCTGGAAGATGCGGTGGTCGGAGCGCTTGGTGAGCAGCCAGAACCAGGGGACCAGCTCCGCCCGGTAGCTGGCGACGTCTTCGGATGCGAAACCGGTGAAGACGATCCGACGGACGATGCCGCTGAACTCCCGCGGATCGCCGTGTTGCGGCTGGATGGCGAAGCTGACCGCCTTGCCGACGAGCGAGCCGACGTCTCGGATCACCTTCTCGGCGAGCAGGTCGAGGTCGAACTCGAAGGGCGCGGACACCGCCTCCCGCCCCAGGAAGGACCGCAGCAGGAAGGAGTCCTTTCCCAGCGGGGTCGAGACGATCAGGAACCTGCCATCCTGGGTGAAGGTCATGCCGAGCGCAAAGTCTACCTCCCGATCGGGCGGTACGGCCACGCGAACGGCGCGATCGAAAACACGCTGCGGGCCCGACTGCCCGTCGTTGGGAAAACGGTGGCGAGATATCCTCTCGGGACCATGAGTGGGAACCCCGCCTTCATCGCTTGCCTCCTTGGAGCCTGTCTCGGGCTTGCCTCGTGCAAGTCGATCGAGGAGTCCGAGGTCCACGCGGCCTATATGCACACCGATCTGCAGGGCGATGTGGCGGTCGGACCTTCGAGCGGCGGCGCCAATCTCGCAGCGCGTCGCAATGACATCACCGGCGATCTGGGGATCGACGATTCCCAACCGGCGATCCTGTTCGGCGGCAGCATGAAGACTCCCATCGGCAGGTTCGGCGGATCCATCTTCTGGTTCGAGGATTCCGGCAGCGGCACGCTCGCCAGGGACTTCGGCGATATCCCGATCGGGGCCACCGTCGCCTCCGACTTCGAGTTCCTGAATGCGAAGACCTACTGGGTCTACGACGTGCTCGAGGGCCGCAACTGGCGGGTCTCCCCGGGCGTCGCGGTCGACTTCTTCGACTCATCGACCACGGTCCGCGCCCAGAATGCGAGCCAGGCCTTCGAAGAGGTCGACGTCTTCGCCCCCGTCCCGCTGGCGTTCCTCGATGCCCAGCTCGACCTGGCGGACTTCTCGCTCAATGCGCAGGGCGGCGGGATGCAGATCACGCTGACCGACGGCCTCGGAACCTACTGGGACGCCGAGGCCAGCGTCCGCTTCCGCCCCACGGACCAGGTCGACTTCCGAGCCGGATACCGCTTCCTGTCGATGGACACCGGCGGTGACGCGGGCAGCCGCAACGCCGAGGTCGACCTGCAGGTCCAGGGCTGGTTCCTCGGAGGCGGGCTGCACTTCTGATCGACGACTTCCGGAGGTCGTCGCATGCCACGACGGATTCCAGGAGGAGCCGGTGCCAGGTCGACCGCCAGCGCGGCCAGGCTACCAATCCGAACCGCTCGTATCCCGCCGTTGCGGAGTCCCGCCCAGTCCGATGCTGGAGGCTTCGCGCAGTCGCTCTCCGACGAAACTGCCGACGACCGCGCGATCGTACGAACCCGACTCCGCCAGGATCAGTAGTCTCCGCAGGCTCGGGCAGCGATAGCGGTTGCAGGTAGCAGAACGGAGCGCACGCGGCTGAGCGCAGCCGGTTTCGGTGTGGAACACGCAACTCCCCGCGATGCTCCGCTCCGGCAAGTAGGACTCGAACTCCCCGAGGAGTTCCTCACGGCTCCGGCCCGGTCGACCGCGGACGACCCGACGCACCGACTCGAGATCGTGGAAGGCCTGCGTGCCGCCTCGCTGGCAGCATGATCCGCGACACAGAGAACAGGCGGTGCTTTCGAGGTCCCCGGGAGCGGCCTCGGTCGGGGCCATGCCGTGGAAACCGGCCTGCTCCGGCGGCCGCGCATCGACCGAGTCCTCATCGGGAATCGCCATGGCCTCGTCGAGGATCGCGGCGAGGTGCTCGAGAAACCGCTGCGCGCGCTCGGGATGAAGCGGCACGAGCGGTTCCTCCAGGCCGGGAACCGGCGCCAGGAGGACGTCTCCGGAGTCGGCCGACGCGTCTCGCGCCCGCACCTCGGACAGGGCCTGCTCCTTCGCCGCGAAGTCGGCCTCCTCGGCCTCCCGCTCGCGTCGCAAGCGCTGGTGCACCTCGGACGTCGCAGCATCGACCGAGCGGCTGATCTGATGACCCAGCCTGCAGGACACCGATCCGCAGGTCGTGTCGAACCGCACGACCGCCGGTTCGAGCGACACACCACACTCTGAACAGTGGGTCCTACGAACAGGCAACATGACGTGGGTCCAAGCACGCGAAGGGGCCGAACATGACGCGGGCTGCAGGAAGCGACGCGCCCGATCGGCCGACACCGTGACAGGAGCCGATCAGCTCGCGACGGCGGCACCGAGGTCGTACGACACCGGAACCTGCGAGGACTTCTTGTGCGACTCGTCCCACTGGAAGTACTTCATTTCGATCTTGGTGTAGGCCAGCGAGACCGACTCCGTCGGCGCGTCTCCCCCGGAGCTGACGGAGTATCCACTGATCATCGCGTCGCCGAGGATGTACTCGACGACGTTGTCGAGCTGATTCACTCCGGTCTTGGTCACGTGGATCGTCACCGGCTTGCCGACACCCTTCAGCGCCTCCTGGAACAGGTAGGGGCTGGAATCGTCCATCTGCTTGGTCAGGGTGACCTCGCTGAGCGACGGATGGGAAGCCTCACGCTCGGTCTGCCGACCGACCATCATCGGGACGGACCGACCGCAACCGAACTGGAACGACGACACCTCGATCCAGTTCTCGTGCCCCTTGGAACTGACGTTTCCCTTGATCTCGTCCTTCTTACCGATCTGCACGTAGATGGCCATGGAACAACTCTCCTCGTCTAACGGGTGGTGGTGGGATGGTGGTGTTCGCCCCCGAGGTCCGGCGCGCACCGACGATGCGGGACGCGCCGGACCTCGGAGGCCTGTTCAGATCAACTTGCAGCGCTCGGCTCGATCCGCAGCGCTCAACTCAACTCGTAGCTGAAGCCGCCGTCCTCGCGGACATCGACCCGGGCGCCAGTGATGGCACTCCCCGCCGCCATCCTAGCGAGGAACTCGGCGGACAGCTCGGGAAGCAGGGTGCGCGACAGAATGTGATCCACGTTGCGGGCACCGCTCTCGACCTCGGTGCAGCGATCCAGCACCCGCTGGACGAACCCCGGCGTCCAGGTGAACTCCGCCCGGTAGTTGGCCCGCACGCGCCGTTGGATCTTGCCGAGCTTGAGTTCCACGATCCCGCGCATCACCTCGTCGCTCAACGGGTAGTAGGGAAGGACCTGGCAGCGCCCCAGGAACGCCGGCTTGAAGGTCTTCAGCAGCTCGGGATGCATCGCCGTCACGAAACCGTCGGCGTCGGGCATCGTCTCCGGGTCGGCACAGAGCGACATCACCGCTTCGGTGCCGGCATTGGTGGTCATGATGATCACCGTATTGCGGAAGTCGATATCACGACCTTCGCCATCCTTCAGAGTGCCCTTGTCGAAGACCTGATAGAAGATCTCCTGCACGCCCGGGTGCGCCTTCTCGAGTTCGTCGAGCAATACCACCGAGTAGGGCTTGCGACGAACGGCCTCGGTGAGCACACCGCCCTCCCCGAATCCGACGTAGCCAGGCGGCGAGCCCATGAGGAGCGAGACCTTGTGCTCCTCCTTGAACTCGCTCATGTTGATGACCGTCATGTTCTGCTCGCCGCCGTAGAGCTCTTCGGCGAGCGCGATCGCGGTCTCGGTCTTCCCGACGCCGCTGGTGCCGGCAAGCATGAACACGCCGATCGGGCGCTGCGGGTCCTTCAGATTGGCCCGGGAGATCCGGATCGACTGCGCGATCGCATCGAGCGCATGGGACTGTCCGATGACCCGCTCGCCGAGCCGCTCCTTCAGGGCCAGCACGCTCCGGATCTCGTCGGCGAGCATCCGACCCGCCGGGATTCCGGTCCAACCCGAGATGACCTCGGCGATCGCCTGACCGGTGACTGCGGGATGAACCAGCGGAGCATCACCCTGCAACGCCTTCAATTCCGCTACGAGCGCTTCGAGCTGGCGCCGCAGCTCGGCCCGCTGTTCCGGGGAGAGTTCCGCGTCGACCGGATCACCTGCCGCCTGGGCATCGGCCTCGTCCGGCCCCCCATCGGTCCGGCTCGCGGCGAGCTGCTCATGGAGCGCCCGAATCGCATCGACGAGACGCTTCTCTTCGGCCCATCGCGCCTCGAGGGCCGACAACTCCGCGGCCGCAACAGTGCGCTCGGCTTCGATCTCCTCGAGCCGATCCCCGTGCAGGCCCTGCACCGCGTGCTCGCGCTGCAGCACGCGGGACTCCGTCTCCAGGCGCGCGATCCGGCGATGGCAATCGTCGATGGCTGCCGGCGTGGAGGATTGGCTGAGCGCGACCCGGGCGCACGCGGTGTCGAGGAGACTCACCGACTTGTCCGGCAACTGCCGCCCGGCGAGGTAGCGGCTCGACAGGCGCACCGACTCCTGCAGAGCCTCGTCGAGGATGCGCACGCGATGGTGTTCCTCCATCACCTTGGCGAGACCGCGCATGATCTCGATCGCCACCGCCTCGGACGGTTCCTCGATCTTCACCACCTGGAAGCGCCGGGCGAGCGCGGCATCCTTCTCGAAGTACTTCTTGTACTCCGCCCAGGTGGTGGCTGCGATCGTCCTCAGCTCCCCACGAGCGAGCGCGGGCTTGAGAAGATTGGCGGCATCACCCTGACCGGCCGCCCCCCCCGCACCGATCAGGGTATGCGCCTCGTCGATGAACAGAATGATCGGCTCGGGCGACGACTTGACCTCGTCGATGACCCCTTTGAGCCGATTCTCGAACTCGCCCTTCACACCGGCACCGGCCTGCAAGAGGGACAGGTCGAGCGTCCGCACCACGACTTTCTGCAACGCCGCCGGCACGTCGCCCTCGGTGACCCGCAGAGCGAAGCCCTCCGCAACTGCGGTCTTCCCGACTCCTGGTTCGCCGGTCAGGATCGGATTGTTCTGCCGACGCCGGGTCAGAATGTCGATCAACTGACGGATCTCGTCGTCACGACCCAGCACCGGGTCGATGCCTCCGGTCCGCGCGCGCTCCGTCAGGTCCAGCGTGTACTGGTCGAGATTCGGCGTCGCGCCGCCGGTCTTGCGCGCGCTCGGGCCCTTTCCACCCCCCTCCGCGGCCGGAGCGGACGCCGACTCGGTCGACTCGGCCTCGCACGTGGCGAGCCGTTGGGCCAGGGCCTCCGCCTGCACCTTGTTGAACTCCGTGGAGGCCTCCTTGGCCTGGCGCGCCAGCGCATCCACGGACATCAATGCCGACAGCACGTGCCCCGTATGCGCCGCCCCGGCCTGGTGGTCGAGCGACGCCACCAACCACGCCTCACGAGCGAGGTCCACGACCGCCGGAGACAGGGACGGAGGCCGCGAATTGCCGGTCTTGCACTTGTCGAGTGCGCGCTGGAGCCCGCTCCGCAAGGCGTCGAGGTCGACATCGAAACTACGCAGCGCGGCTTCCATCACGGAGCCCGTGGCCTCGAGGACCTTGATCAGCCAATGCTCGATCTCGACGTTGTAATGAGTGCGCGAGAGGCAGAGACCGGCAGCGCCTTCCAGCGCCCTACGGCCCTCGGGACTCAGGCGAGCGACGAGCGACTTGAGGTTCACTGAGGACATGACTCCGACTCAACCTCGCTTGGAGGTGCTCCTCGACTTCCAGCGGAACCACCGCACACCGACAGACAGCGCTTCGGGTGGCCGGCGGACGGGTCGCAGCGACAGGAACGCGTCCCTGATCATCCGCGAGCCTCCGGCGAGAGTCCACAGCGCATGAGGGCCGTTCGCGCGCCTGGCGTAGCTCCAGTTCGTTCCATGAAAGCGTCCCTGCCGAGCCGTGCCGGTTCGACGTGTCCGGAGGCACCGAGTCGAATCCCCGGTGACTCGCCGGCCGCGAGCACGAGCGACAGCTCGAAGTCGTTCTCCAGGCCCAGGTAGTCCCGCACCACACCAGGAATCCCACAGTCACCGGCGATCCCGGCGTGCAAGGCGAGGAAGCGCGCGCGTGAGACCGGCCCCACGTGGACCCGGATCCGGCTCGACACGTCCCAGACCCGGGCACCGAGTGTGGCTCCCCTCCCCAAGCGAGCCGACGGGTCATGTCGTGCCGGCCGACCGCGCAACACGGTCCGGTCGGCGGGCTCGATGGCCAGCCAGCGCCCGACGAACTCCTCGACCCGGACGGCTACCCCGAACAGGTCCCGCAGCAAGGACTCGAGAGCCTTTGCGGAACGGACGCCACGAGCGTAGTGGCCGCTAGCAAAGGCCACGGCCCGGTCGAGCCCAGGAGCGCGAGCGCGGATCGATTCGAACCCGCGACCGGCGAGGCTTCGCACAGCGATCGTGAAGGCATCATCCCGCCCGGCGGTATACCGCGCCCGCTCATAGCTGAACGGGAATCGGTACTTCACCCAGGCCCTATGGAACAGCGAGAGCAGCCGATGATGGAACAGGTCGAGCCACTCGAGGAAGGTCTCGTCCCGATTGTGCCGACGTCGGATCGCGAGTTCGCTGTAGTGTTGTGGCAGGACCCCCGTAGCGCCGACGAAGCCCAGGAAGCGGATCTCGAGTTCCTTGCCACGACCGGGAGCATCACGGTCCCGCAGACCCCGCACCTCGGTCGCGGGGAACGCCAGGGACGGCGAGACGCGAAACCGGATGCACTCGGCCCCGGGCGGCGCGTCGGCGCCCACCGGGCGGAGCGAGCCCTCCTTCGCGGCCGTCTGCTCCAGCTCGCGAACCAGCTGGAAGAAGGAGTAGCGCTCGGGTCGCTGGCGAGCGGTGGCCATCAGACGATCTGCCTCGTCCCGGATCGCGCAGGCCAGCGCCGCAGCCCCCCCTCGCGCGCCCCGGTATCGACCGAGAGGCGCACGAACGAGTTCACCGAGCAGTAGATGCCGAAGAACACCTCGAGGACGCTGGCGAACAGGAACAGGCCACGATCCGAAAACCGCTTGCCGTCGAGTTCGAGCCGGATCTCGGTGCCGCGCGCGAAGCCGGATCGGCCGCCGGTCGCGATCCGCATCGCGACCGGCCGCGCATCGACCGAGAGGACCGAGTCGATCACCGCGGCGGTCGCGGCATCGCCGACGTAGTCGTAGAGCCGCAGCACCTCCCGAAGCGCCGTTGCCGCATCCTTGCCGCCAACGATGGAGAGGTGGTTCAGCGACAGGTGGGAGATCAACCGCCATTGGGCTCCCTCGCCGCGCCTCGGCCGAACCGTCCGCGTCGGAGCGGTCAGGCACCGCACACGTGCCACGGGCACGGAACCATCGACCAATGCCATCCGCGGCTCATTGACACCGAAGGGCAATCTGGCGGGCAGGTCGCGGTTCAGGCACGTGGTCTCAACGGTGACGACGGATGCGTCGTCGCTCCGGGGCCGCATCGACTCGTCGACCAGACGCAACGCCACCTCCGTTCCGCGCGCAGATTTGGCACTCGAACTGCCGACGTCGCGTCGAACCACATGGTAGTAACGGCCTGGAGTGTCGCCCTCGTCGCGGCCATGGTCGAGGCCGAAGAACGGCCGGTAGTCGCACCGCGAACCGTCGGGAGCGACCGCCGAGACCGCATCGATCGAGTGCACCTCGATCGCATGGGGTCGCCTCGCGTTCGGAACGACCAGGATCTCCGGCTCCCGGCCGTCGAGTCGGACCGGCTCGGCACGTCTCGGGAACAGGTTGACGATCGGCGTCGCGCCAAGCACGAAGCTCGCCGCGGTCAGGCTCTGCTGGAGTTCGGCAGGACAACGGCGGAGGAAGAAGTAGAGGGTGAACTCACGATCGGCGCGCTGCAGCGCCGGGCCCGCCAGGTCGCACAGATCGACGAACAGGAACTTGGCAGGGAAGGCGAAGTACTCGGTGAGGAGTCGATACGCCGGATTGGAGCGACCGGGACACGGCAACACGCCCTCGTCGTCGGCGAAACCGACCGGCCGGATGATCTCGGGGCCGAGGAGCTGCGGTCGGCGGTCCCGCTCGGAGGTCGCGACGGCGACCTCCAGGACGTCGTTGAGCAGGAGTTCGTAGCTACTGAGCGCAACGGGCAGCTGCCCGCCCAGGAACAGCCGGATCCGATCGATTCCGAGCCCTTTGATGCTCGCCGACTCCGACAGCGTCCGGATCGTCAGTCGCAGCACGCCCTGCGCGGATGTGGAGCGCAACGTGGTCGGAGAAGTGAACGGGGCAGCCTCCAATCTCGCCTCGGCGACCTCGATCGGCAGCAGCGTCACGTCGTAGCAGGTGCGGAACCTGCAGGGTTCACCGTGCTCCCGGTCGGTCTCCACGAACGCCCCCGCCGCGATCTCGTGCACGTCTTCGACGTCCCTGGCGAGTTCCAAGCTGGCGATGGCCATGGATGGGATCGGCGCGAGGTAGTGCGGGTAGAGCACCTCGAAGAGCGCGTCGGTCAGCTCGGGGAAGTCGTCCTCGAGCTTGCAGCGGATCCGTGCATTGAGAAACGCCGCCGATTCGATGAGGCGCGCGACGTGGGGATCCTCCACCGCGTTCTCACCGAGCCGCAGGCGCCCCGCGATCTTGTGATGGTTGCTCGCGAACTCCGCGCCCATGTGCCGCAGGAACGCCAGCTCGCTGTTGTAGTAATGGAGAAGGTCGTCGGTCATGGCAACCTCGTCATCCGATCCGACGGCTCACCGGCTCCATCCGGAAATCGAAGGAAGTCTTCTCGCTCTCGCTCTCCAGCCGCAACGTCGCACGGATCCGGAAACGCAGGGTCCGGTCCTCGGAACTGCTGTTGTCGAGCGAAGTCACTTGCACATCGACGAGCCGTGGATCCATGGCGCCGATCACTACCCGCATCTCCGCCAGGAACGCCTCGCGCCGCTCAGCGGACGCGAGGTTGGCACCGCTGAGGTCCACGATCCCGTATTCGAAGACCGAGCGCCGCAACTCCTCGAATTCAGCAGGGCAGGACAGGCACCGCTGACGGGTATTGAGCAGGTTCTGGAGATCCTGACGCACCGACTCGCGGACCCGATCCATCTGACGACGAGAAGACAGGGATTCCTCGGACTTCTGCTCCGGGTCCTCGTCGATCAACGACCACAGCAAGGACTGCCGGATCCCGTTCTCGTCGTCGAGCGGCATGGGTCACCTCGAAACACGGCAGTCCGCTTCACACCGTTGCGAGACGGGCGGACACGACACGGCTCTCGAACGGCAGGTCACGAGTCCCCTCCGCCGAATTCGACCACACCGAGTTCCGGCAGCGTCACCGCATCGTCGCCGACCAGGAACATCCGGAGACCGGCGCCTCGGACCGGCGCCTCCTCGGTCCACTCGGTGGCTCGCCCGAGCCGGAGCGACTCGGCGGCCGGGGCCGGAGCATAGATCGCGGGGAGATAGACCTCGCCCTCGGGACCGTTCTCGACCTCCATGCCGGCCTGCCGCCAGATGAGACCACGGGCCCCCTCCAGGCGTCTAAGCTCGAGCCGCTTGACGCGCGCCATCGGCACCCAGAAGTATTTGCCCGTGCTGGTGAGCACCTCGAAGAAGCCCGCCACCAGATCGTCGCAGTCTCGGAAGTCATCCACCCGACGCCCGTCGTAGTGACAGGACAGAGGGCCCCGAAGTTCCTCGGCTGCGGCGAGCCCGTCCCGCGCTTCGTCGCCCCGCCCCTCGCGAAGATCGAGGATGGCCCGCAGATGCGCCTGCAGCCACGGCTCCGGCGCGGCGAGAAACTCCGGTACGCGCCCTTCCAGGAACACCTCCTGCCGCCACTTCTCGGCCCGGATCAGCTGGCGGACGAGTGCGACCGTCGGAACCGAGCCCGGCGCGATCTTGGAGATCGCCTCGAGCTGGACATCCGCCCGATCGAAGTTGCCGACGATGCACAGCATGTCGGCGAGGAACGCCCGTCGGTCGGGATCCGAGGGATGCGCACGGACCTCGCCGTTCATGGCGTCGATCGCCTCTCCTACCTTGCCGGCGCGGAACAGATCGTGGGGGTTCGTCATGGGCTTCCTGGAATCGGCACTCGGTCGAGAAGAAGGAGTTCGATCATGGCGCACGGCCGGCGAACAACTCGGTGACGAGCTTCACCGACGAGGACATCTGGTCGAGTTGATAGTGAGGGCGCAGATGGATCTCCGTCTGGTACACACCGGGTCGACCGGGCACCTCCCGCACCTCGACCCGGGCCTCTCGGAGCGGATATCGCGCCTGATCTTCGGGAGAGGCCGATTCGTTGGAAGTGGCGTAGTCGTTCAACCAGTCGTGGAGCACCGCTTCGATGTCCTCGGCCCGCGTGTAGCTGCCGACCTTGTCCCGCGCGATGACCTTCACATAGTGCGCGAATCTCGACACGCAGAACATGTACTGCAGCATCGACGACAGCTTCGCATTGACGTGCTCGACGGTCACTCCCGAATGCGGGGTGACTGCTCGCCCGTAATCGTGCAGCGACTGGTTGCCGTAGAAGGCCGCGAAAGGCGTCCCGGGACAGTGGGTCAGCGCGATGAAGCCGAGTTCACCGAGTTCACGCTCTTGCTCGCCGGTGATCTGCACCTCCACCGCGCCCTTCGGGATCCGTCCGCGGGCATCGGTACCGAACCAGTCGGTCACCAGCCCGGTGAGGATCCCACCGGTCTCGGCATCGCGCTCGACGCCCCGGATCCCCGCCAGCCAGCCGTTCTCGCTGAACGTCCGGATCAGGACCTCGGCGAACGCCCAGCTCGCACTCCCGAACAGATGACCGCGCCCGTCGGCGGCCGACACATCTTCGTCGTAGACCCAGCCATCTGCGCGCAGCGAGCCGCATCGATACGGCAACCGCATGAGCATTCGTGGCAGTGTGAGCCCGAGAAACCTCGTGTCGGAGTGCTTCCGCATCGAGTTCCAGGCATTGAACTCCACGGACCGGAAGTTGGCCTCCAGATCGAGCGGACGCTCGAGTTCGTGGAATGCATCGAGCCCGAACAGAGATGCGTGCGCAGAGAGGATGATCGGCGCGAAGCTGGCTGCCGCGACTTCGGACAGCGCCCGGAGAGCCCCCACATCGTCGGGATGCTCGGAACTCCGTCGATGACGGACCTCGTAGTCGGCGACCAGGACTGCATAGGGCTCACCGCCCGCGACCCCGAATTCCTCGCTGTAGACCTTCCGGAACAGCGCGCTCTGGTCGAACTCGATGGCCTTCCCGAGATCCCGGACCAACTCCTTCCAGCTCACGTCCAAGACCCGGACCTTACAGCGACCCTCCTTGTGGTCGACCTGCTCGGTGAGCCGACGCAACCCCCGCCAACGCGCCTCGAGCGCCTGGAACATCGGATGGTGGAGGATCGCGTCGACCTGGCGCGACAACAGGCGATCGATCGCCGCCACGGCCAGGACTAGATCCGCGATCACCGCATCGTGATCGGGAAGCTTCTGGCCAGGCACCAGGCGGAGATGTCCGACCAGCGCCAGATCGTCGGGTAACGCGACCCACGCCTCGAGCACGCCGCCACGTGACGGGCCAGCTGCCTCGAGAACGGCCTGGAACTGCTGCGATGGCATAGGACGCGCAGGTCACCCGCGCGGCGCGCGGAACGAGCGAGTAGCCCTCGATCCCGGAACCCCGGACCGTACGACCGGCGACTCCGGGCGAGGCCGGACGCGACGCGGCCGGTCTCGCCCGCTGCGGCGAACCGACCAGACCGACGGCCGGTGGTGCCCACCGGCCGCGGCGATCAGCCCCCCTTGGGGATCCGCGCAACGAGGCGCATCGACGTGGTCAACTCTTCCATCTGCAGCCAGGGCCGCAGGTAGGCCACCGCGTTGTACGACCCGGGAGCGCCCGGGATCTCCGCGACCTTCACCGCAGCCTCCGCCAACGGATACTTGGCCTTCATCTCCTGGCCCGCTCCCTGGTTGGCGTTGACGTAGTTCTGGATCCAGTTGTTGAGCCAGGTCTCGCAGTCGGTCGCCTCCATGAAGGAGCCGATCTTGTCGCGTGCCATCACCTTCAGGTAGTGCGCGAACCGCGAGGTCGCCATCAGGTAGGGCAACCGCGCCGAGATCGCCGCGTTCGCGGTGGCGTCCGGGTTGTCGTACTTCTTGGGGCGCTGGCTGGTCTGGGCACCGAAGAACACCGCGTAGTCGGTGTTCTTGTAGTGGCAGAGCGGCAGGAACCCGCACTTGCTGAGTTCTGCCTCGCGCCGGTCGGTGATCGCGATCTCGGTCGGGCACTTGGTGTCCGCGTCGCCATCGTCGGTCGTGAAGGTGTGGGTCGGCAGATTCTCGACCTTGCCGCCGCCTTCGGCTCCACGGATCGCGGTGCACCAGCCGTACTGCGAGTAGGCACTCGTCAGGGTCGTACCCATCACGTAGGCCGCGTTCATCCAGCAGTACTGGTCGTGCGCGAGCGCCCCGGATGCCTCGGAGTCGATCTCCTCGTAACCGAACTCCTCGACGGGCTTGGTCTCCGCACCGTAGGGCAGGCGCGCGAGCGCGCGCGGCATCGTCAGGGTGACGAAGCGGGAGTCCTCCGAGTCGCGGAACGACCGCCACTTGGTGTATTCCTGCGACTCGAAGATCTTCTCCAGGTCACGGGGCTTGGAGAGTTCCTCCCACGAGTCGAAGCCGAAGAATCCCGGCCCCGGCGAAGTGATGAACGGGCAGAACGCTCCGGCCGCGACATTGGACATCGACGACAGCAGCTCGATGTCGTCGGGGTGGTTGGTGATCTCGTAGTCACCGATCAGGGCGCCGTAGGGCTCGCCGCCCGGGGTGCCGAACTCGTTCTCGTAGAGCTTCTTCCAGGTCTCGCTCTGGTCGAACTCCACCGCCTTCGACAGGTCCTTGAAGACGTCCTTCTTCTTGGCGTTGAACATCCGGATCTTCAGGCCGGAGCCCGTCTCGGAGTTCATCACCAGATGGTGGAGGCCACGCCAGGAACCCTCGAGCTTGCGGAAGGGCTCGGAGTGCATCACCGCGGCGAGCTGCTTCGACACGATCCGGTCGAGTCCCTCGATCGCCTCCCGGAAGGTGACGGTGAGGTTCTTGCTCCAGGTCACCGTGCCGCTCATCGCCTCCTGGGCGAGCGTGGCGAGCAGCTCCTGGGCCCGCGAAGGCTCGGTCTGCTTGGTGGCTGCGATCGCCTGATCGAGGAGGCTGACCTCGGCGGCGTCCTGGGTGATCTCGGCGCCGGCCTGCGGCGACTGCTGGGCTTCGTTCTCGGCCATGTCACGCTCCTCCGTCGCTGGATTCCGACTCGCCGCCGATCCCCAGTTCCTTCTGGAGTCGACTCATCTCCTCGGGGTTCTGCAACACCCGCTCGAGCAACCCTTCGAGATCCTCCGAGCGGTCCACCTTGGCCATCAGGTCGTTCAACCTGGCCCGGGTCTCGAGGAGCTTCTTCAGCGGCTCGATCTGTTCCGCCACCCTGGCCGGATCGAAGTCGTCCATGCTCTTGAACTTGAGCTGGACCGCCATCTCGCTGTCGTCGCCGGCGATGGTGTTCTCGACCTTGAAGTTCAGCTCCGGCGCGGTCTTCGCGATCACCTCGTTGAAGTTGTCGCGGTCGATTTGAACGAACTTCCGGTCCTTCAACGGCTTCAGCGGCTGCTCGGGATTCCCGGAGAAGTCCCCCATCACACCGACCACGAAGGGTAGCTCGCGCTCGACCTGCGCCCCCCCTGTCTCGACCTCGTAGGTGATGTGCACGCGCGGTTTGCGAACTCGCTTCAACTTGTCGTGGATGCTCATGGAATCCTCTCCTTCGACTGGATGGCGAAACTGATGTGCGAGCGGCGGAGGGACCGCGCGACAGACCGACCCCGCGCCCGACGATCACCGCGCGCCAGGATCGACGACGGACGAGTCATCCTTCGTCCGGCTTGGTGATCTTCACCCCGGTGAGTTGCGCATAGGTATCCCGCGCGGACTCGTCGGGAATGAGTTCTGCGAGCAGGTCCGGGAGCGGCAGCCGCCCCCAACGAATGGTCCGCTCGACCAGGAACGCGAGCGGGGAATGCGGCTCCGCCTGACGGAAGAACTCGGCAACCTTCGCGAGGGCCCGCAGGGCATCCTCACGGGACGACAGCGCACCGGGCACACCACCGACTGCGACTGCCCGCGACGCACCGGCCACCACTCCCGCGTCACCTGCCTGGGGCGACGGCGCATCCGTGCCGGCATCCCCTCCGCCTGCCACTTCGTCTCCACCCTCGACCGGAAGGACATCACGGGCGATCAGGCGGATGGTTGCCGCGGCGTCCTCCAACGCCTCGCGGATCGCCTTGGTGGGCGGCGAGGCGGCACCGCAGTGACGGTCGAGCAGTTCACCGAGGGCTCGTAGCTCGACCAGCGCCGCGTCGATGTCGGCGAGTTGGTCGACGAAGATCTCAACCGGCGTCTCGCGGACCGCGGTCTGCACGATTTCCATCGAGGTCTCGCCGCTCGCGACCCGCTGCTCGCGGTCGTCCGGGGACAATCGCTCGAGTTCCTGCGCCTTCCTGCAGCTCCAGACCGCGACGGGAGCGACGCTGGAGCCGGTGGTGATCGGGATCCGCGAGATCGGGGCGATGAGGGTACCGACCGAACCGGCACCGTTCAGACCGGCGAGCGGCGACACCCGTGTCTCGATCCCCTCCTCGTCGGGCGTGGGATACAAGCCGTCCCAGAACGTCTCCACCAACCCCCGCGCGAGCCGGAAGCCGTCACGCAAGCCCGCGAACCCGTCGGTCCGCGCCAGCGCCTCGATCAGCCAGGTCGTGATCTCCAGGTCCTTCGAGCGCTCGGCCAGCGTGTCGCGCGCCGACTCGAGCACCGGACGCCAGGCACTCGCCTCCGCCGAACCGATCACCGCCTCGAACTCGCCCTTGCGCTCCCTGTCGCGCGCGGTGTTCCGGGCATCTTTGATCTGCGAGTAGATCCGGGCCGGTGACGAGTCTTCCCGAAGATCTTCTCCGGCCGGAAGATCGCCTGGAATCGGCTGGAGGAGCGCTTCCAGATCGAGGGTGGAGGGAGATCCCATGGGAACGGACGCGGTCGACGAGGCGAGTTCGGCCGAGACTACTTACGTTCCTCGAATCACACAAGAACGGGGCCTCTCCAGTCATCGAAGGCCGGATCCGCACCGAGGAGGGCTGTCGCCTCGGTTTCTCGACCGCGCAAGCGTGGGACGACCCACCGCATGCGGTCGGCTCGCGACTCTTCCAGAGTGGCAGGTTCACACGACGCCCGGGATCAGGCCTTCGCGCGCGCAGCGAGCGCCCGCCCGCGCAACGAGTCGGCCAGCGAGGGACCGGCTTCGGGCTCCGAGTCGACTGCGTCCATGCGGCACACCTCCACACCGCAGTAGTCGTTCGGACCGAGACAAGTGCGACTGCGAGAACCGGTCACCCACTCGACCTCGTCGATGCGCAGTTCCCGCAGAAAGAACACGGCGAAGCCCGGCTCCGGGCCGTCTTCGAGCTGGGCGGGGAACACCAGTGTGGGCAACGATCCGGAATCGAACACGCGCAGCGTCGCCAGTGCGGCCCACCAACCCTGCACCTGCGGCACCAGAGGCGCCCCGAACGCCAACGGCAGGCGGATCGGCCCACGCACCGTCTCGGCACCGGCAAGGCTGGCGAGGATCGCGCCGAGCCCGTCCTCCCCGCGCTCGGGCCACAGCGCTGCGACCCATCGGTGCCAGTCGATCCGGCTCGCGGCTCCGGCCGATTCCGAGGGCAGCGCGAGTTCGCGGGTCCGCATGTCGGCCAGGAACGACTGCCCGTCATGGAAACCGTCTGCCTCGTTCCGACAGCTCTCGATCTGGTCCCAGATCGGCGCGAGCCGATCGACGCCTCGCTCGAGTTCGTGGAGGAGGGCTTTCCGACGCCGCTCGACGAACATCGTGAACGGGAAGGCTCGCTCTCCGCCCATGTCGCTGCTGGGCCACGCATTGCCGACCAACGGACTCTCGCTTCCGGCCGCCAGCAGGAAGCGAATCGGCCAGGGGATCGTCGGCGCCGACTGGGAAACGACCCTGGTGGAGAACGCCGCGTCGAGCCAGTCGCGGAGCAGGCGCGCGCGACCGCGTGACGCCCCGACCCGCAGGTAGTCCTTGGCCAAGGGCAGCTTGCCGTACAGCTGCAGCGGTAGCCGCTCCTTGAGGAAGCTCTCGAACATGTGGTGGGGCTCAGTCCCGGAAGGGGTCTTCACAGCGACGAGGCACGGGCTGCTTGAACTGCACCCTGAACTCGACCGACTCCGATCCACCTCGGGCTGCAGTGGCCGATGCCTCCAACCTGAAGTCCCGCCCGATCCGCTCGTCGTCGCCCGCGCGCTCGAAGACCCACACCAGGATCAGGGGCGCGAGACAGGAGCCGATCGACAGCCGTGCATCGCTGTCATGACGCGTGCCCGAAGCGACCTGCGACCAGCGCAGGGAGAGTTCGTCGGATCCCTCGGCTCCGAACCTCCACTTCAAGGGACCGATGCCGCGACCGATCTGCACCGTGGCCATGTCGAAGTCCTGCTCCCCGGCGCGCGAGGAGTCCTTGACGAACAAGCGCCCCTTCGTCCAGACGCCGTCGTCGAGGTCCTCCGGACGCAGCGTGAACTCGAGTTCCGCGGAGTCCGCCGTCGCCTCGTCGAGATGAGGTCGGACGACCTCACCGAGATCGACCAGGAACCGATCGAAACGCCATACGGCGGCATCGGCGTCGCCTTCGCCGAGCCGCTCGGGCTTGAACGACAGACCGTCGGCCACGCCGTAGTCGGCCTGCAACGTCGCCAAGCCACCTTCCGGGCCGAAGAAGCTCGCGAGGTCCGACGCGATGGCTCCACGGCTCGCTGTCAATGTCGCCAACTCGGAGCGCTGAACGCGCACGGCATCGCGGAGGCTGGTCTCGTTCTTCCACGCGCTCTCGAGATCGGCGAGGTAGCGGGTTCGCAAGGCACGCTCCGCCCGATCGTCCATCTTCGAGCGCAGGTACCCCACGCACCACTCGACGACGTTGGAGGCGGAAGCCGGTGCTTCCAACTCACGCAGGCTCTTCAACGCCGTCGCGAGCTTCGGCCCGGTTCCCTTGCTCGGCAGCCCACTGATCGGGTGGACCTGCCGTTCGAGTTCATGCGCGGCCCCCTTGGGTCCCGTGATCTTGTTGAGGCTGGTCAGTCGCTCGGAGACTCCGCGCAGCTCGATCGCCGCCTGGCGCACGTCCCAGCTGTCCGGCAGGCTCGCGAGTCGGTCGAGGCCCTCGCGCATCACCGTCGCGGAGAGGACCTCCGAACCGGACGCAAACAGCGACTCCTGCCACTGGCGGAGCCGCTCCGCTTTCAGGAGTTCGAGGACCCCCTTCGCGAACGACTCCACATCCGTATCGGCTGGGGGCAAGCTGGTGCTCAGAGACGCCTCGAGCTGGTCGCGCTGGTGCTGGACCTGCGTGCGAAGCTCCGGAGCCACCTGACCATTGAGCCATCCTGACAGGAGGCGTTCGACACCGGCTTCGCCCAGCAACTTGCGGGTCTCGCCGATCCGCTGCCCGAGGAGGCCGACCATCCCATGGACTTTCGCGGAACCGCCCTCGACCTCCGTTCGCCACCGCGCGAGCAGCGCCTCGTTCACCGCATCCGAGTGGACCTGTAGGACGCTCTGGGCAGCGGCTTCGAGATCGGGGATGGTGCTGGCACGGATCAGGACTTCGACGAGATCCGCGTTGACGCCGGTACCACCAGGGTCCTCCTTCAGAAGACGCGGCGCCACGGTCTCCGCGACCCGCAGTCCGGCGCGGGTCATGGCGACGAGCTGGCCGCGCCAGGCCGTGAATCCAGCCGCCGACTCGCCCCCGCTCTCGAGTGCCGCCAGGGACGTGTAGAGGCTCGCGAGATGCCGCAGCCCCACGACGACGACGCGGACCCCACGATCCTCAGTGGAGCCACTGCTGGTCCCTCGCTCCGCGTCGAGCCCGGAGGCGAGAGCCTCCCAGCTACCGTATCGATTCCGATAGGCCTCCTCGACGGCCTTGCAGCGGGCGCGCAAGGTCTCCCTGGCGAGCGGGTCGACCTCCGCGCCGGACACGCCCGTGACGAGTTCCTCAAGAGCGGCGGAGAGTGCGGCCGGCTTCGCGACGGCCGAGACGGCGAGGACTCCCGGCTCACAGACGGCCATGAACTCCGGCTCGCACATCTTGGCGGTCTCGGCGGTCGGCACGCTGACGATCTTGCCGCTCAGCGCATCCCCGAGTTCCCCGGCCTCATCCGGGACGCCGGCACCACTTGGCACCACCTCGTCCGCGAACCCCACCACCGACTCCATCAGGGCCCAGGACTCGGGCCTGGTCCCCGTCGCAGCTTCGAGCAGGTCGGCCCGCGACTCCTGCAGGGACTCCAGACCCTCGTCGATCCCGGCACGCGCCAGTCGCCAGGTCGCACCAGATCTTCGCAGCCCCTTCGTCGCAGTCTCACCGACCAGGTACTGCAGGGCGGGATACAGCTCCGCGAGCCAGTCCTCGAGGTCCTGGACGGCGGTGCCCAGAAGGTCCGAAGCATCGAGCCGCCCCCTACCCCGAGCCGCCGCCTGCCACGCGACGAGGTAGCCGGCCGCACCGTCGACCTGCAACCGATCACCGGCGGTCAGAGTGCGCGGCAAGGTCTCACGGAACCACGCGGTCGCAGCTCTCAGATCCTCGCTCCGGTCCGCTTCCAGACCGGTCGCGCTGGCCGGCGACAACGGCACGTCCGTCGTGGTCCGCAACTCGTCGCGACGCTCCCGGGCACGGCGCAGACGAACGAGGAGTTCGGCGCCGATCTCTTCCGACTCCAGCAGGTCGGCGAACAGATCGATGCAGGCCGGATCGGCCGGATCGAAGCCCTTCAACAGCGCCGTGAGCTGGGTCAGCCGCTCCCGAAAGGCCGCGTGATCCATTCCGCCGTGGCCGGTCCCGACGCGCGATTCGGCAGCGACCAGGTTCGCGAGCCCGGACTCCGCCGTCGCCCGGATCCATGGTGCGAGCCGAAGGTCGTAGAGCTTGCAGTAGAGCTGGAGGAACGAACTCTGGGAGCCCTTCCCCAGCTTCTCGAAAAGGACCTGCTCGGCATCGCCGGCCATCCACGCGCGATCGAGCGCCGTCAGCAAGTCACCCGGTGCCGGTGAGGCCGCATTCGCGACTGGCACGGCGGTGCTTATCGCCAGGCCGTATCGATCCTCGACGGCCGCGCTGTTGCCCGTGAACGCGTAGTAGATGCACCAGATCGTGCTCACCAGCGCGAGCGACGCCGCCGCACCGTAGCCGAGCAGCGCATTGCGCCGCGAACGCGAGACCCGTGCCTCGGTCGGGCGGACCAACCCCCGCTCGCTGAACACACGACGCCGGACCAGATCCTTGATGAAGTAGGCGTGCTGCCGGGTGAACAGCGCTTCGAGTTCGCGCTCGTCGGCCTCGCCGCTGCCCCCGTAGAGATCGGCACAGACGTTGGCGATCGGCTTACCCGACTGCAGACCGCTGGTGAGATAGAAGCCTCGGAAGTACAGCCGATCGACGAGGCGCGACTCCGAGAAGATGCCCTTCAGGTAGGCCTCTAGACTCGAACCGACGCCGGCGAACTCGTCGGGGAATGCGTACATCCGATCGACCTCGCCGATGCCCTCGGGGAGCCGCACGGTGCACATCATCGAGTCGCGCAGACCGCGCGCCCGGTCGACGAGTTCGTCGAACGCACGCCGCACCTCGACGATGTCGAACGGCGCTTCGAAGTTCTCCGCCGGCCGAGACCAGCCGAACATCTGCTGGCGCTGCTCGGCCTCCAGCCGGTGCACGGTCTCGGCGAAGCCGAAGATGCGGTCGCCCTTGGTGAGCACCACGTAGATCGGCAGCTGCGCCATCAGCTTGCCCGTCAGGGTGAGCAGCGCGTCCCGGATCTTGCCGGCCTTGCGAGCGATCGTGTCCTTGTTGTCGGCCAGCAGACTATCGCAGGGGATCACCAACATGATCCCGTCGGCCGGACACAGCGGCCGGTAGCCGGCCAGCAACTCGAGGAAGGCCTCCCACTCCGCCTCGTCGCTCGCGCCACCCTCGTGGGTGAACAGCCGACCCGCCAGGTCGAGGATCACCGCCTCCTCGGTGAACCACCAGTCACAGCCGCGCGTGCCGCCGATGCCCGACAGGCGCGTCTGGCCGAACGGGAAGTTGAGGTCGGAGTTCTGCAGCAGGACGCTCTTGCCCGACTGCGGCTCGCCGACCAGCAGATAGAAGGGCAGCTCGTAGCGATCGATCCCCTGCTGCTCGAGCTCGGCGGTCCAGGTCCGCCACTCGCTCTTGCGGTCCTCGATGCCCTCCTTGGCGGCGATCCCGGCGTCGAAGCGCTGCTGCTTGCGACGCTGCAGCCACTGCACGAAGACCTGCGAGCCGATCCACAGCAGGCCGACCAGCAGGATCGCGCCGAGGAAGTAGACGACCAGACCCGGGACGAGGAACACCAGCGCGACGCCACCGAGGACCGCAAGGGCCACCAGGATCGCCAGCGCGAGACGGTTGGACTTGAACAGGTTCATGGCAGCCTCCCCGTCAATCGTCGATCACGACGTTCGGCAGACCCGGATCCTCGAGCTTGGCCTCGATCTTCTCCACGGCGTCCAGGTCGTCGGCGTTGGCGATCCGCGTCGCGACCTGGGGGAGCACCATCGCGACGGCGAGCGCGATCAGCGCGATCCCCACCATCCGGATGGTGCCGAGCGTCGGCAGTTTGGCGGGCTCGCGCTGCGCGTTGCGGCCGTAGCTGTCGGGCGCCAGCCGGGCCCCGAGCGCCCCCGCCAACCGCGCCTTTTCGAAGAGCTGGCGCCGCCGGTTCTCGAGCTCCTTGCGCTCGCCGAGCAGCTCGCCCTGGAAACCGAGCCCCATGCACAGGAACAGCACGTGCGCGGCCTCGGCCGCCGCGTCCGACGCATCGCCGAGGACCTCGTCGACCACGCGGTAGAACTGCTTACCTCCTTCGGCACGCCCGAAGAACTGGGTCTCCAGCAGACTCATCGACCAACCGGCCCGGTTCGCCCAGGCCGATCCCAGGACCACCTGGTCGGCCGTCGCGACCAACGCGTAGTGGACCCGATCGAACAACGGCGCCAACCGTGGGTCGCGCTCGCAGCGACCACGGAGCCGGTCGAATTCGCGAACCAGCGCCTGACGCAGGTCGTCGATTCCGAGCCGGGTCGTCGCCGCATTGCGACGGAACGTCGTGAGGTACAGGAACAGCGGTGCGCACACCTCGTGGAGCGTCTGGTTCCTATCGGTCATCGCATGGCTCCTGCCGGTCTTGGACTCCATGGCTCAGCCCCTGGCTCCGCGGAGTTCGACATAGAGGTGGAACCAGGCCCCCATCGCACGGAGAGCCGTCAGCAGGACCGCTTTCCGGGATTGCTCGATCTGCTTCCACCTGGCGCGTGACTCACCCTCCATGTCGAGCCGGAAGTAGTGCAGGTCGGACCGCTTCGGGAACGCCAGCGGCGGAGTCCGCACGTGCTCCAATTCCACGCCGGGCACCACGCCCTGCAATACACGCTCGAGGTCGGACTCCGCGACGAGCTTGACGCCCGTCTTCACCAAGGTGGCGACTTTCTCGGCCGGCTCCGCCAGTTCGACGCCGAGGAACACCAACGGATTGGCCTCCAACCAGTCGTCCGGAATCTCCAGCGAGAAGAGACCCGGGCGCGCCGGATCCTCCTCCCGGAACTCCAGGGTGTCGTACGGCACCGAGACCTCCGCCGGGATCAGCGACTGCACGGTCTCCAGGACCTCCCGGAAGCAAGCGTCGAGATCCCCGTGTTCGTAGACAGCGAGCTGCGGCGCGACTCGCTGTTCGCCGAAGATCGCCAGGCTACCGACCGCCTGGACCAGCATCTGGTAGGCATGGAACGGGTGGATCCCACCGAGACCCGCCAGCTGCTCCAGCGTGACCACGCATTGGTTCACCGCCTGGAGTTTCACGAAGCCGGCGAGATCAGCGCCCTTCTCGACGCTCGACAGCCCGGTGGTGTCCGGGATCCGCGCGGCCAGATCCCGGGCCTGGGACCGCACGGCATCCGCAACCTCTCGCAAGCGTCGCATCAACACCGGTGCGCCGCGCAGTTCGAGGCACGGCGGGATGAAGTCCCGGCACAAGACCGAGGTCGCGACCGGGCGGCCTTCGCGGACGAGCCGGGCCAAGGGCACGCACTCGAAGCCGGACCGGTCCTCTTCGCCGAAGAACAGCCGCGCATGCAGGACCTTGATCTCGATCTCGCACGGCTCGGTGTTCAGGTTCTCGTCGAAGCCCTCGACGATCTCGCCATGGAACCGCGCCCGCTCCGCAGACTCCTCACCGAGCTCCGGAACGCCCTTGGTCCGCGCCGGGATGCCGAGGTGGACATCCAGGGTCACGTCGGTGAACAGCGCCCCGAACTCGCGCTGCGCCACGCGCGCATTGCCGGGAAACACCGCCCGCTGACCGTCGGGGAACACGACCTCCGCGGCCCGCACCGCGAACAGATCGCGCTGCAGTGCGTCCTCATCGAATTCCGCATGCACCAAGCCCCAGGACCCAGCACTGCCGATCGATTCGGACGCCCTGATCCGGGACCCGACGAAGCGGGCGAAGCTCTGCATGTGCTGGGGGCAGAGGAACATCCCTTCACGCCACAGCACCTCGGGCTGGAATCCGCTCGACATCACCGATCGCTCCGACGACTGGATCTCAGAAATTGCTGTCCACGCCGTCGGCGCTCACCGTCAGGGCGAGGTCGGCCTGGGCCGAGGTCAACGTCGCGTGGGTCCAGCGACGGAAGCGGTACACGCGACCCGCACGGACCACCACTGCGATCGCCAGGCCCGGATTCGACCTGAGCTGCCCACGCGGCAGGCTGAGTCGAAGGGTCTTGTCCGGCGCACTCCAGTGAACCTGCAGGGCCTTCAGCCTCTCGTCGAGCAGGGTCCAGCTGGCATCGTCACCGCCGGTTCCGACGACCTCGAACTGGGCATAGCCGTGGTATTGCTTCAGCCCTTCGGAAGCGACCAACGGTGCGACCTCGCCGATGCCCTCCTGCACATCGAAGTCCGCGTCTTCGCCATAGAGCACGAACACCGAGGCCACCTCGTCCGGCCGCTCTGCCACGACGGTCAACGAGAACGGCGACGAGCAGGCGGAGAGCAGCAGGAGGAATGCCGCCCAAAACGAGGCCAACGGGAACGAGGCCAACGACGGCGAACGCCGCCCCGACGCTCGCAGCCCCGACGCTCGCATCGACGAGCCCCGATCCGATCGAATGCGATCCGACCCGTGCCGGTGGACCCGGAAAGCGCAGGCCGAGGGGAGACAGGTGGGGGAGACCTTTTCCATGTGCGAGCCGATCCGTCTGGAGTGGCAGCGGAGCCTACCAGAGCGCCGACACCGGAACCACGACCCGAACCGGCTCGCGCGGCCCTCGCCAAGGACGACGAGAACCGTCAACACCGATCCTGGTCGCGGCGCAATTCGTCGGCACAACGCCCGGCCAGCCGACGGAGGCGTTCCTCGATCACGTCGGAGGTGAGCCGCTTCAGGTAGTCACTCGCCCGGCGCCAGAGTTCCGCATCGACCCCACCGGTCAGCTTCTTCAGCGCAGGCATCGGTTCGTCGGCGGTCAGCCCCCGCTCCGAGAGATCGCTGCGCAACTCCTCCGCGAACCGCTCCGCGGCCTGCTTGTTGGCACCGACGGCAACCACCAGCCACTTGCGGAGTTCGTCGATGTAATCGAGGAGGGAGCGTCGGGACTCGGCACTCCCCGCCTCCTCGAACACGGCGCCGATGAGGCGGCGCAGGTTACCCTTCACGTCCGGCAGCATGGTGCCCTGCGAATAGAGCTGGTGGAAGTTCCCGGTCATCCGGGTCACGAATCGCTCCACCTTGCGCACGAAGCGGAACAGCTCGACGGCCACGAACCCGCCCGCGTCGCCGTCGAGCAGCGGCGGCATCCCCTCCTCGTCCTCGTCCACCAGGGCGCGGAAGGTGGCGTCCAGACCCTGCCCGGCCGACGCCGACCCCGGGGTCGGGACATGCACGATCGTCTTGTCGATCAGCTTCGTGCGCAGCACGTCGAGCTCACCGATCAGGTCCGCCTTGGACAACTCGAGAGCGTGATTCTCCTGCTGCAGACGCGCCAGTTCTTCGGTCGCGTCCCCCGACCACGACTCCGGGGCAGCCGGAACCGATTCGGACACAGCACCCCGCTCGTCGAGCTCCCGACGCAACCTGGCGTTCTCCGCCTGAAGTTCGAAGAACAGCCCGCTGGCCCCATCGCCTTCCTCGCTCTGAGCCCGCCCGGCCTTCGCCGCCTCGAGTTCCTGGCGAAGCGACTGGTTGTCGGCCTGCAGCTTGAAGAACAGGTCCGACATCCCGCCCGCCGGCTGCGATGCGGCCTCGGCCGCCTCCAACCTGGACTCGAGTCCCGCGACCGACGCCTTCAGGCGAGCCCGCTCCTGCTCGAGTTCCGCCACGCGATCGGCCAACGCCCGCCGCGCGGCCTCGGCGCCAGCTCCGCCACCCGTTGCACGAAGCTGCTCGATCTCGGCGCTCAGCCGCTCGTTGCGCGCCTGTGTCGCCGCCAGCGCGTCCTGGGCGAGTCGGACCTGCACCCCTTCCGACGCCGAGAGATCCCGCTCCTGAACCTCGGCCTTGAGGCTCTCGATCCGCTGCAGAGCACTCTTCAGCTCGGTGCGCAGTTGTTCGACGAACCTCGGATCCACACCCTCGGCCTTGGGCGTCGGTGGCCGTCGGCGCAACGCGTCGAGCTCCTTGATCATCGAGGCGCTGCGCCGCCGCTCCGCATCGAGTTCTCTCCGCACCTCGAGCAGTTCCGCGGTTCCCGCCAGCCCCCCGATGTGTTCGACCTCGATGACCGCATCGGTCGGCTCGGAGCCGAGCCGGAACGACGAGTCCGTCAGCAACACCGGCTCGCCGATGGCCGAACCGTCGACGAAGGTCCCGTTGCTCGAGCCCAGATCGACGAGCACCAGACCGGCGAGGATCTTGGTGTGCCGCTTGCTGACGTAGCCCTCGGGAACGACGACGTCACACTCGGGCGCGCGCCCCACGACGGCCTCGTCACCCGCGAACTCGTGGACTACCGGGGCGCTCCCCGGCTGGACGACACGGAGTTTGAGCAATGGGGACTCCCCGGTTCGGGGTTCGGACTCGGTTCCACGGGCGCACGGAGTCACCCTCGGAGAAGGGAGTCGGACCTTACCAGCCAGCCGGATCCCGGTCTCGATCGAAGACCAGGTGCCCGCATCTGGACCGCGCTCCGACGAGCAACCCCGACGGTGCACGAAGAGCGGCGCAGAAGGGGGACGGGCCGCCGGATCCAGCCGACGATCCCGATCCGGGACCTCGGCAGCCCATCGAATCCGACGGGCTCCGATCGGCAGCTGCCGCCACGCGGGGCCTGGGTCGAGCCTCCCGCCTCGGGGCGAAGCCCGCCAACGGGATGGTCCGCGCAGTGACGATGGCCCTTCCTGCCCACTCCGAACGCCCGACGGCCCCGAGCACGACCTCTCGCCCCGCTTCAGCCCCGAGGTCGCGCCGTCGGCACCGATGGTCTCGGGGAGACTCGGCCGCGCGCGCGGGGTCGCCGCGGCACGTCGGGTGATCTCCCAGCCTCCCTCCACCCGACAGGTTCACGGGCTACGATCGCCTGGAGCCGTCCCCTCCGGTTCGATCCCATGCGCCCCCGACTCCCTCTGTTCTGTGGCCTAGCGCTGCTCGCCGCGTGTGCCGACCACCGCGCCGGCCGCGTCGGCCCGACCACTCCTCAGGTCGCGAACGTCTCGTTCCAGACCCGCTCGCTCCTGCCGCTCGACGTCCAGCGCTCGGTGGACATCGTGGTGGCGGACCTCGATGACGACGGCCTGAGCGACATCGCGGCGGCCGACTTGACCGGCAGTGTGGTGATCCGGATCGGCGCGACCGACGGGACCTACAGCACGCGGGAACGACTGCCGGTCGCCGGTGAGCCGTTGGCTGTCGAAGCCGCGGACCTCGACGGAGACGGCCTCCTGGACCTGGTCGTCGCCAGCGCTACAGCCAACGTCGCGACCGTGTTCCGGAACGTCGGAGGCGCTTCTTTCCAGGCAACGCAGGTCTTCGACGTGGAGGAGCTGCCGACCGGCATGGTGGTCGGCGATCTGAACGGCGACACCGCTCCCGACATGGTCGTGACCCACCTCTCGCGATCCGACCTGCTGGTCTTCGGAGGGCTCGGCGACGGCACCTTCGGCGAGCCGATCTCGATCGCCCTGCCGCGTGGCACGCGGACCGCAGGCCTGACCATCGGCGACGCCGACGACGATGGCCGGCAGGACATCCTGATCTGCGACACGGACAACGACCGGATCGTCGTTCGACTCAGCAACGACCCGACCTCGGGCGGTGTCATCGCGGTCGTCCCGGTCGGCAGCACTCCGATCGCCCTGGCGCTCGGCGACCTCGACGAGGACGGCCGGACCGACATCGCCGTCTCCTGCTTCGGCAGCGAGCGGATCGACGTGCTCGCCCACACCGGCGACAACGAGTTCGAGACCGTCCGTTCGCTGGCAGTGAGTGGCCGGCCAGCGCGCTCGGTCATCGCCGACCTCGATTCAGACGGTTTCGACGACCTCGCGGTCTGCCTGCTGAACAAGAGCGCGGTCAGCATCTTCCACGGCGCGGCGACAGGTCTGGCGGAGATGGAGGACCAACTCCCGGCGACCGGCTTCCCCTACCGCCCGCTGGTTGCCGACCTCACCGGCGACGGTCGCCCGGACCTGGGCCTGGTATCCTCGAACATCGCCGCGATGAACGTCTTCGCGAACTCCGACGACGGCCTGCTCAGCGGTCGCACCGCCGCGAGTTCGGCGGGCCGCGCGCAGATCGTCTGCGCGGCGGACTTCGACGGCGACGGCCGCGACGAGATCGCGGTCGCCGGAACCGACCTCGGAACCCTCGCAATCCTCGACTCGACCGATCTGGCGAGGGGCCCCGCGGTGCAGGAGGCCTACTCGATCGATGTCGGGCGCACGTTCAGCAACCTGCACGCGACCGACATCGACGACGACGGCCGCCCCGACCTGATGCTCGGAGTCCGCGGCGGTGTCCTGGTCCTCGCGAACCGTTCCACGAGTGGGCAGCTACTCTTCGAACCCCCGACGGGTTCGATGGCCGACCTGCAGATGACTGGCTCGATCGCCGCCGGACTCGCCGCGGTGGACGTGACCGGCGACGGCGTGAAGGACCTGGTGGCGACCTTCTTCGGCGACGAGACCGTAGGCGTGGCACGTGGTACCGGCGCACCCTTCGGGTTCGAGACGGCGACGATCACCGCACTGCCCGGTCGCCCGTTCAGCCTCGCCGTCGCCGACTTCGATTCCGACGGCGCCCGGGAACTGGCGGTGAGCATGAGTGCATCGTCGACCGTGCAGTTCCTCGCAGCAGACGTGGACGGGACTCTCACGAACACTTCGATGCTGGAGGTCGGCCCGAACCCCACGTATGTCTGCGGCTCCGACTTCGACGGCGATGGACGCGCCGACCTCGCGGTGAGCAACGCCAACGACAACACCGTCCAGATGTTCGTCCAGCAGGCCGGTGGAGGCTTCGCCACGGTCGACCTGCAGGTCGGGGCGGTACCCACGGCTCTGGCCGCCGTGGACCTGGACATGGACGGCTTCCCGGACCTGGCCATCACGACCCTCAACGGCATGTCCTTCGAGGTGGTGCTGAGCGACGGCCGCGGCGGCGCGCGATCGCAGCAGGTCTTCCCCGGCGTCTACGGTGCAACCTCCGCGGTGTTCGCCGACGTGACCGGCTCGACCATGCCCGACCTGGTGATCGGCAGCGGCGAGATCGACCGGGTCACGGTCTACCAGAACGACAGCTTCCTGGTCGACAGCCAGTAAGCTGTCGCCCCACGGCGCACCTGAACGCGAATTGACGAACGCGTCGAGGCGGGCGATCGGCGATGATCCTCCGCCCGGGGAAAGATCCCCCTCTCTACACCCCGAGCGACAGCCGGGCAGCACCGACGCGCCGGCCTGCAAGAGGCACCCGACCGGCAAGGCTCTCGGAAGCGGCGCAGGGCCAGCGGACCAGCTGGCTGGAAGGCCATGAACGACCCGCACGACACGAATTCTCCGCACGAGGACGGGCTCGACCGGACCCAGGCCCGCCCGGGTCGGCGAAGCGACGCGAGCCCGGGGGACGCCACCGAGGGCGAACGGACGATTCGACGACGCCCGGATCCGGGAGCATCCGAACCGGACGCCACGATCGCGCGACCGGGCGGGAAGCAGCCCCGCGGAAGCTCCCGAGACGGCGACACGGCACCGAGCGACGGCACCCGGATCCGCAGGCCCGGCCGGGACGACGGCACTCGCATCCGACCGCGCAGGCCGACGTCCGATGACGCCGGCCCTGAGGTCGAGGCGACGATCCGACGCGGCAAGGACAAGCGCAGTAACGACCCGCTGATCGGCAAGGTCCTCGGCGGCTGCCGCATCGACGAGAAGCTCGGCGAGGGTGGCATGGGCACGGTGTACCGCGCCCGCCAGCTCGACCTCGACCGCGACGTCGCGATCAAGACCATCCGGCCCGAGCACGCCGCCGACGAGGAGTCGCTGAAGCGCTTCCAGCGCGAGGCACGCGCGGTCGGCAAGTTCCGCACGCAGCACGTCGTCCAGGTCTACCAGGTCGGCAACGAGCAGGGCGTCCCGTTCATCGTCCTGGAGTATCTCGCCGGCGGCAGCCTGGCCGACTACGCCGAGCGCCAGGACGAACAGCGGATCTGCGCGGACGACGCGGTCCGCTTCCTCCGCGAAGCGGCACTCGCGCTCTCCGATGCCGCGGAGAAAGGACTCGTCCACCGCGACATCAAGCCCGACAACCTGCTGCTGGACGAGAACGACGTCGTGAAGATCGCCGACTTCGGGATCTCCAAGATGGTCGCGCAGGACGTCTCGATGACGCTGACCGTGGGCGGGATCATCGGCACTCCGATGTACATGAGCCCCGAGCAGTGCCGCGGCGACGTCATCGACTTCCGCAGCGACATGTGGTCGCTCGGCGCGACGTTCTTCTACCTGCTGACCGGCAAGCCACCCGCGAAGGGTTCGTCGATCCTCGAGCTGATCCAGACCAAGAACAAGGTCCGCAACCTCGACCCTTCGAAGATCCTGCCCGACGAGATCCCCGGCCCGCTCAGTCAGATCATCCGCCGACTGACGATGCTGGAGCCCGCGGCGCGGTATGCGAGCTACGACGAGCTGCTGAGCGATCTCGACGCGGCCGACGCCGGACGTCGCGTTGGCGGCGGCAAGCTGCTGGCGACGCTGGCGCGCTGGTCGATGGCGTTCGTGGTCCTGGGGGGCGGCGGCTACGCGGGCTACCACTACCGCGCGGAGATCGGTGAGGCGATCGACTCCCTCCTCCAGGATCAGGACAAGGATCGCTCGGAGGTCCTCGACGCACACGAGAAAGCGCTCGACGGGTTCGAGCAGAAGCTGCAGGCCTCCACGGACCAATCGCATCTCGACAAGCTCGACGAGGAACTCGTCGAGCTGCGCGAGACGATCGCCGCGGAGCAAGGCCTCGGCGAGAACGCCGCCCACGCCGCCGACTACGCGGCTGTCCTGGTGCGACTCGACGGCATCCGGGTAGCCGCGCTGTCGCAAGGCATGGACCGGCTCGAATCAGACCCGATCGCGACTCGGGAGCACTGCGAGACGGTTGCGGGCTCACTCGACGAGGTCGCGCTTCGCCTCGCGGAAATTCCGAAGTCCGGACTCGAGAGTCCGATCGAGGACCTGGAGGTCCGCATCGGAAACAGGAAGGCGGCCGTCGGCGACAGGCTCGGCGCCATCGCGATCGCGGAGAAGAAGGGTGCGATCGCCAGAAGGCTCGACGAGATCGCAACCGCCGTGAAGGCCGACGCGAACCTCGCGGCCCAGATCGAAAGCCTCGATGGAGTTCTGGAGGACATCGACGCCGGCGACGACTGGACCGAACTACGCAACCGCGCGACAGCACTCCAGCTCGACGCCAGGGTGCGCCTGTTCACGGCCCGCGTGACCGAACTCGAAACCGACTTCGAACAGGGCGGCCCGAGCTCCATCCTGACCCGGCTGGAGGCGTTGGTCTCGGAACTCGAACCGAAGACACAGCCCGAACTCGCAGAGCTCAAGACCCGAGCCCGGCGCCTCGATGAAGATGCCCGCAACGTCGCACGGCTACAGCTCGACATTGCCGCCGCACCGGTGATCAGCTACCCGTTCGAGGCGATCAAGACCTGGATCGAGTCGATCCACGGCAAGGCCGCAATCGCGAAGCGGGACGCTAAGACGCCGATCCTCGCCGGATCGAAGGAAGAGAAGACGATCGTCGCGAAGTGGGTCGACCGGGAGATCGAAGACCGGCTCGGCGACGAGGAGCTACACGGACCCATCGGCAAGGCGCTCGCAGAGAAGTGGCAGGAATGCCTCGCCGCCAAGGAAGCCGAAACAGCAAAGAAGGCCGCTGACCCGAAGCACACGATCGACGTCGAGCCGACCGCCGCGCGGAGCAGCGCCTTGACCCGCGCCATCGCGAATCTCGCGAGCCTGCCGGACTTCGACGCGAACGCGTTCGCACCCTCCGAGGAGCGCCGAGAGATCGCCGAGTGGATCACCTCGAACGAGGGGCGGAAGGAACTCATCGAACGGATTCGAAAGGCGATCGACGAGCAACGATCGACCGGGTCGCTCGCCCGATGGGGGGCGGTCCGTGACAACGCCGACATCACCCGGAAGTCCCTCGCGGCGAAGGCGGAGGGCGACGAGGAGATGGGTCGACTGGTCGAGAGCCTCGACGCGACGATCGGGTTCTGGCGAGCCATGGCCGCGACCGCCGAGGGCACGCTGACCGACCTCGCGACCGGACGCCTCGGCGCGGCGATCCGCAGACTCGAGTTCGCGGACCTCGACGAACCACCGGTTCCGCCACTGCAGATCCCGGAGATCGACACGCTTCACGAGGCGGTCCTGGCGATGGACGCCGGATACGAGGCGCTGTTGGTCCGGCTGGAGCCGGAGACCGCAACCCGCCGCCTGCGCGATGCGCAGACCGAGTTGCTGAGGCTGCCAGAGGGCATCGGCAACACGGCTTCCGTCCGCACTCGGCTCGACCGCGCGATCGAGCGCATCGGCGCACTCGCAGCCGTGACCCAGGACATGGCTCCGGTGGTCGGCGGTCTCGCCCGGATCAACACGTCCCAGAGGAACCTGGCCGGCGACCACGACGTGACGTCGTTCTTCATCGACCGCACCGAGGTGAGCCGCCGCGACTTCCTCGCTGCCCTTGACGCGAACCGACTCACCACCATCCCCACCTCGGAACTCACGGCCCTGAAGTCACGTCGCTCCCAATGGACGGACTTCCCGGACGAACCTGCGGACGGCATCAGCCGGGTCGCCGCCGCGGACTTCCTGCGCTCGAAGGACAAAGACCTGCCGACCTACGCGGAGTGGTGGTTGGCGATCAAGGGTGCCGGGCAGACGACTCCATTCCCCTGGGGCTCACTATTCCCCAACGGGAACGTCGAAATGCGCTCCAGCCCGACTTCCGTTGCGGGCGGCCGGAGCCAGCTCCAGGTCGGGAACAAGGACCTGTTCCACGCCATCGGCAACGCCGCCGAGTGGCTGGCGGACGACATGCCCGGCGGCAACGGTCAGGTCGGCATGTTGGCGGGCGGCGGCTACGGCGAGCCGCAGGCTGAACTGATCGAGGCGGCGAGAGGGCACGTCAATCGAGCCTCACTGGTCCAGCCCCCGCCGCGCAACGCCGGCTGCCGCGGCGTCCTTCGCCCGCAGCGGTTCCTCGGCGACCTCGCGCCCGCCGATCGGGCCTACCCGCGCAAGGAGTGAGTTTCGGCGTGGGGTCGCTCCACGCCGCGCGCGCCCGCTCGATGTCCTCCGCTCAACCGCCGATGTAATTCGGGTTCACTCGGAGGATGAACAGGTGCTTGCGCGGGTCGGTGAGCTGCACTTCCCGGATCTCCTCCAGGAACGGCTTCTCCGCGGCATCGTCCGGCGGAACGATGTTGCCCTGCGAGTTGCGGGTCGCCGGCACCAGCTTGAGGTTCATCCGCGGCTTGGTGAACTCCACCACGACCTCGCAATCGGTGTAACGCTGGGCCTCGAGCGCCTCGCTGGTGTCGCGGTCGACGACCACGAGGCACGGCACGCTGTTGCCGTCGAAGTCGATGGCGGAGATGTCGAAGGTCTTCTTCGGGATCGAGCCACACGCCGCGAGCGAGGCGACAGCGCCGAAGGACAGGAGAGTGCGCGTCAACGAATTCATCTGGATGTGCTTTCGGGCCCCTAGGTGCACGGCCCGGTGACGGTCACGGCGGATTCAGTACCAATCACAGTCAGGCCAATCGAAGCGAGGGCCGATCGGATTCAACACCGGTCGCGATCAACGCAGGTCGAACGGAAGCTCGCCGGTCGTCGGCAGGCTCTCCTCGGTCAGGATCTGGGTCCCCACGTAGCGGCCCGCGGGATGGACGACCTGCACGTAGACCTTCTCCCCTTCGCCGAACGGAAGCACGACATCGGCCGGCGTATTGCCGGCGAGCACGCCGTTGACATAGACCCGCGCAGTCTCCGGCTGGGACGTGACATGGATGCGCGGCGCGCCACTACACGCGGTGAGACAGACGAGCGGGGCGCACAATGCCCAGAGACCGCTCCGACGATTGCTCGAGTTCATGGATCTTCCTCACCCTGGACGGGGCCCCTCAGCGTGGCATTCGGACGGGTTGCAGGCAAGCAGGAAGGCCCTCTCCCGAGCCGCTCCCTGCCCATGGATCAAGCGAGCGCCCCCCGGATCCCGACAGGGAATGCAGGCCCGGACGACGCTCCACGCCCCCATGCGCATCACCATCATCGACATCCTCGGCTTCCTGGTCGGCGCGTGCGTCGCCACCTGGGTCGCCCTCTGGATCGGCCGCAGCTCGACCCTCGGGGTCGCGTTGGTGAGCTGGCCGATCACCTGCCTGTTGGCCCATTACCTGGCCTGCTTCCCGATCGCGCTGTGCTACGCGGCGTGGGCGACCGTCCGGGAGGCCGCCCAGCGCCGGCGCGGAGCTCCGGAGCAGTAGGATCGGATTCGGCGCCTCCGATCTCCGGGCCGCGGGCACGAAACCTCTCGGAGAAAGCCGCAGCCGATGCACCCCGAGAAGCCCGCGACCGACCCACTCGAAGCCCTGCAGCAGCAGGCCGGCTTCGTGCGCCGCCTGGCGCGCGAGTTCCTGCGCGACGCCGACCTCGCCGACGACGTGGCCCAGGAGACCGCGCTGGCCGCGATGCACGCGGGTTCGACGCCCCGGAGCGTCGCGGCCTGGACCGGCGGTGTGGTGCGCAACGTCGCCGCCCGCCTGCGCCGTGACCGCCGACGGAGCAGTCGCCGGGAAGCCCTGGTCGCCCGCCCCGAAGCCCAGCCCTCGACCGTCGACCAGCTCGCCCGCGAGGAGTCGCTGCGCAGCGTCACCGACGCGGTGCTCGCCCTGCCGCAGCCGTACCGGGCGACGGTGCTGGCGCGGTTCTTCGAGGACCTGCCACCGCGGGAGATCGCCGCGCGGGATCGCGTGCCGGTCACCACGGTGAAGAGCCGGCTACGCCGCGGGCTCGCGCTCCTGCGCACCGAACTCGACGGCGAGCACGGCGGCGACCGGCAGGCCTGGGCCCTGCCACTGGCTGGGCTCGCGGGTCTCGATCCGGTGGCGCTCGGGCTCGCGGCCGGCGGCAGCGCTTCGGCTTCGGCCGCCTCCACGTCCACGCTGACCGCCATGACCTGGATCGCTGTCGTGAAGACCAAGACCACCGCCCTCACATTCGCCGCCCTCGGCATTCTGACGATTCTCGGCGCCTGGGCGCTCGCCCGCTCCGGATACGGGGAAGGCAGTTCCGAGATCCCGACCCGGACACCGCTGGCGGGCACCTGGAACGTGGCCGACGAGGCCGAGCCGTCGGCCCGCGCGAGTTCCGCGGCCCCGACGCGACGCGAGGTCTCACTTGCCGCGGACGTCGCACCGCCGGAGCGTGGCAGCGTCGTCGCCACGCTCCGCTGGCGCGACGGCTCGCCGGTCCCCGCGGCGAAGGTCCGCATGAGTCCGTGGGGCGCCGAACAAGCGTTCCTCGCGGCGCAGGTCTCGACCACGGACGAGGCGGGCGTGGTCCGCTTCGACGACGTCGCGCCGGGCACGGTCACGGTCTACGGGCATCGCTCGGGTGGTGCCCGAGGCACCCTCGAAGCCGGGGGCGTACTGCATCTCGACGTCACGCTCGAGGATGGCATGACGGTGCACGGCACGGTCATCGACGACCTCGGGCGGCCGGTGCCCCAGGCCAGCATCGTGCTCGCCGGCGGCGACGACAGCCTGGTCGTCACCTACACCGACGCGGCGGGTCGCTTCGAGCTGCGCGGCGTGACCGACCAGCGGGAACTCGGGGCACGGGCTCCCGGCTACGTGCCGGCCGCCGGCGTGCGGGTCCGCGGCAGCGACCGCGAGCAGAAGCAGGTCGACTTCGTGCTCGGGTCCCGCGGATCCGGACTGCGGCTGGAGATCGTCGACGCCGACCACGACCGACCGCTGCCGCACGCGAAGGTGCGGATCGACATGGGCTCGTTCGTCGATGGTGGCGGCCCACCTGGCTACACCGGAACGGCGGACGAGCATGGCGTCTTCGAAGCCCGGAGCGTCAACCCCGGGACCAGCGAGGTCCAGGTTGCGGTCGCCGGCTACGCGCCGTGCAAGATCGAGGTGCCGATCGCCGCAGGCCACACCGAAACGCTCCGAATCCCGCTGCGGATCGGCGCCACCGTAGCTGGCATGGTCCGCGACCAGGAGGGCACCCCGTTGGAGGGCGTGTTGGTGATGCATGGTTCGTACGGCGGCCTGAGTTCCCGCTCGACCCGGACCGACCCGGCCGGCCGCTACCGGTTGACCGGACTCCCACTCGGAACATTCGCCCTCGGAGCCACCGCCCGGAACGTCGGCCAGGCCTCGGTCGAACTGACCGGTGCGCTGGGCGAAGTCCTGGAACACGACTTCGTCCTCGATGCCGGCCGCGTGCTGAAGCTGCGGCTCGCGGACGACCGCGACCGACCGTTGGTCGGCTGGATGGTCAACGCTCTGGGTCCGGAACATCCCGGCAAGCGACGGTTCCGTGGCCAGGCGATCAGCGACGCAAAGGGTCGAGTGCGCATCGCGAACTGCCCCGCGGACCCGCTCGAACTACAGGCGATGGACCGCAGCCGGGCCATCGTGTTCGTGCACGCGCAGCGCTCGGGTGTCGAGGCCGGAACCGGGGAGGAATTCGCCTGGGTGATCCCGCGAGCAGAACAGCCGAGTGCGTTCGTAGCTGGACGCGTCGTGGGCAGCTACGGAGACCCGGCTCCCGCACGACTGCTGCTCGGCAGGCTGGACCCGCCCGACACCGACGCGCCACGCGCACGTGGCAACAGCCACATCGAGACCGGGGACTTCCGCATCGGCCCCCTGGTGCCGGGTCGCTACGAGATCAGCGCGGAGCGTGAAGACGAGGGGCTCCGCTCCGACCCGGTCCGGTTCACGCTGACAGCCGACGAGGAACTCCGGCTCGACGACCTCGTCCTCGCGCCGCCCGGCACGCTTCGACCGCGCTTCGAGATCGAAGGGACGCTGGAGGGTTCGCCGTGGGTCACGGTAGGAACCGACGGGCCCCTCCTGATCGGTAAGCACGGCTCGCGGCTCGACCATTGGCCGGAGCACGGCGTCCCGCTACCCGCCGGTCGCTACCGCATCCTGATCGCGGGCGGCAATGCCCTGCCCTCGGAGCACAGCGTCGAGATCACCGCCGGCGAAACCGCGACCCCGACCCTCCGCATCGAGACCGGCACACGCATCCGCTACGAGGCGCGCGACGGCGAGATGCCGGAGAAGCTGAGTCTCCGTGCCACCGATGGCCAGGGCACCGCACTCGGCGGCGCGACGAAGTTTCCGCGCGAGTGGCCGATGCGCGACTCCTTCGTGGTCCGCCGCGCCGACGCCTATGCGATCGAGATCGAATCAGCCGATGGGCGCCGCGACGCCGCGCAGTACGTGCCCGGCCAACCCCTCGTCCTCACGCTCCGCTGATCCTCGGCAGGAGGCCGTGCTGAATAGCGCTCGCGGAATCGCATACCCTGCGCCCCATGTCTCCCAACCGCTTCCGGGGCCTCTCGATTCCCTTCGTCATCCTCGCGATCGCCGCGGTCTTCGCCGGTCCACTCGGCGTCACGATCGCGATGTCGGTCGTGCTGCTCTGTGGCACGCTGGTGGTCTGCACCGACGAGCTGGCGAAGTCTCGCGCGTGACCCGAGGGACTGGAGGCGCGAGGGACTGGAGGCGCGAGGGACTGGAGACACTGACCTCCCTCCGTAGGATGCCCGCGCCATGCCCTCCCCCGAGACCCTCCTGCGCAGCGCCCTACCGCTCGGACTGCTCCTCACCGCCGCGATCCCCGCCCAGTCCAAGGCGTGCGGCCGTTACCCGCTCGACGCCGACCTGCTCCACCCCGAGCTGGTCGACGGCCTGCCCACCTCGGCGAGCCGCGACGTGTTCCCACCGAACCTCGGCCTGCACGGCAGCCTGCCGACCGACGCACAGCTCGAGCCCGGCAAGCGGCCCGGACAGTTCGAGCTGATCCAGGGCCGCAAGAAGAAGAAGGTCGTGCTGCCGGGCATCTTCGAGATCGAGCTGCGGTTCTCGAAGCGCGAGAGCCGCGAGCACCGGTTCTACCTGCGCGAGTCGTCGGGCCGTTTCCTGCTCCGCTCGGATTCGGGCTGCAACGTGGAGCTGCTCGGCCACGAGGTCTGGTTCGCCGACCTCGACGCCGACGGTGCCTTCGGCGGCCCGAACGATGGCTGGATCGCCCGCGGACCGCGGGCCAGGCGCTGGGTGGAGGAGGGCGCCGACAAGGCACTGTTCCAGACCATGGACTCGCCGTTGGAGCTGCCCGACGGCCAGGTGTTCTTCGACGTCGACCCGCGCGGCTTCCACGTGAACGTACTGCCGGAGCTGCCCGAGCCGGATCCTGCCGCGGAGTCCGCCGACCGGATGGCACAGATGGAGGCGGCGGTCGAGCTCTGGAACGCGGCGCGGGCGCGGATCGGCGCCGACCCCGTCGAACTCGACGAGGAGCTTTCGCAGGGCTGCGCCGACCTCGCGGTGTTCAAGGCGATCCATGGCGCGGCGCAGGAGGTCCGGCCCGGTCTCGCCGGCTTCACCAAGGCGGCGATGAAGGCCTACAGTGTGGCACCGAGCGTGCGGACCCGCGACCCCGTGCTGGCGATCCACGTATGGCTCGGCGGCTTCAACAACCGCGCGCTGCTCCTCGACCCACGCAACCGCAAGGTCGGGCTGGCGGTCGAGTCCGGCAGCGCGTTCGTCGACACCGTCAATGGCCGCGGTGCGAAGCGTTTCGATCCGTACGTCTGGCCGCCGGACGCCGCCGCAGGCGTGCCGCTCCACTCCCCGTCCGGTGAGTCGCCGAGCCCGCTGGGCGACGCGCCATTCGATCCGGACAGCGCACCGCGCTACGGCTACCCGGTGACGCTGACCTTCCCCTCGCCGAACGTCGCCGACGTGCAGGTCGAGCTGCTGGAGGACGGCAAGTCGATGCCGGTGCGCTTCACCTCGCCCGAGCAGCCCGGCTACCCGTCACGACCCGACAACGCCAACACCGTGTGGATCGTCTCGACGCGGCCCTTCCGACCCGGCACGGAGTACACCGCCCGCATCCGCTGCACCTTCGCCGACGAGCCCTACACCCGCGAGTGGTCGTTCACGACCGAGGGGAAGTAGCGGCCTCGAGCTCTTCGGCGGCGAGGCGCAGCACCTCGAGCCGCGCGTGGTGCTTGTCGTCGGCGGCAACCACGTGCCAGGGCGCGACCGAGCCGGTGCGTGCCAACATCTCGTCGACTGCCGCCTCGTAGGCGCCGCGCTTCTCGCGGTTGCACCAGTCCTCGTCGGTGAGCTTGTGGCGCTTGTAGGCCACCTCGCGCCGCGCCTCGAACCGCCGCAGCTGCTCGGCGTCCGACAGGTGCAGGAAGAACTTCACCAGCAGGTAGCCGTGCTCGACGAGCTGCCGCTCGAAGTCCTCGGTCTCGGCATAGGCCCGCTGCCAGTCGGCTTCGCTGGCAAAGCGCTCGACCCGCTCCACCAGCACGCGGCCGTACCAGCTCCGGTCGAAGACCGACACCTTGCCGCGGGTCGGCAGCCGCCGCCAGAACCGCCACAACCACGGCCGTGACTTCTCGCGCGCGTCCGGCGCGGCGATCGGGAAGATCTTGTAGTGCTGCGCATCCATGGCGCGCACCAGCCGTCGGATCGCGCCGCCCTTGCCGGCCGCGTCCCAGCCCTCGAACACGAACACCACGCCGGCCTGCTTCTGGACCGCCTTGCGGTGCGCGGTGGTGATGCGGGCCTGGTAGTCGTGACGCAGTCGATCGTAGCCAGCCTCCTCGGGCCCCCGCGCGTCGAGGTCGACCTCGGCCAGCTGCGGGGCGCGCGGCCGGGCGGGAGCGAGTTCGAGCGGTGGCGGCGAAGCATGACTCGCGTCGAGACGGTGCCGGAGCGCCTGGACGATCCGCGTGCCCACTTCGAGGTCGCGCGCCCGCCGGTCGTCGCCGCGCAGCACGTGCCAGGGCGCCCACTCGGTGTCGGTCTCGCGCAGCACGCGGCGCGCGACGTCGCGGCCCTCGTCGTAGTGCTTCGCGAGCGCCCACTCCTCCTCCTGCACGGTCCACTTGCCCTTCTTCCGGGCCTTGTCGAGCCGTCGCTCCAGCGTGTCCTTGTCGACGTGCAGCCAGAACTTGAGGATCAGCGCGCCCTCGGCGGCGAACTGTCGCTCCAGCCGCTGCACGTGCGCGATGCGGGGACCCAGGGTCGCATCGTCGAGTTCACCGAACGAACGGCGCGCGATCAGCGACGCGGTCCACGAGCGCCGCACCAGCCAGACCGTCCCGACCGGCGGCAGGTTGAGCCAGTAGCGCCACAGCCACGGGTAGCCGCTCTCGTGAGCGGTCGGCGCACCGTAGGCGTCGGAGCGCAGGAAGCGGGCGTCGAACCACTCGTGCAGGCGTTCGAACACGTCGTCGCCGCCGGTGAGGTCGGGGCCGTCGATGCACAGGATCACCGGGAAGTCGCGGTCGGCGAGGTCCTCCTGGGCGCGGAGCAGCGCGGTGCGCAGGGTCAGCTCGTGGGCGTGGAACTCTTCCTTGGTGATCTTGTCGTCGGGCACGCGCCCTATGGTGGCACGCGCCATGTGTTCCGTCTGCATCCGAGTGCTCGCACCGCTCGCGTTCGCGGCCACTGCCGCGCTTCCCGCCCAGTCCGACGCCGAGCGAGCGATGGTGGAGGCCGTCGACCTGATCTGGGACCGCGCGCCGCACGCGGCCTTCGTCGACATGGTGCACTGGCGCGGCAGCCTGTGGTGCGCGTTCCGCGAGGGCACCGGCCACGTGCCGGGGATCGACGGCGTGGTGCGCATCCTGCGCAGCGACGACGGGATGAACTGGCAGAGTGCGGCACGGATCGCCGAAGAGGGCGTCGACCTCCGCGACCCGAAGCTCTCGGTCACGCCGTGGAGCGATCTGATGGTCCTGATCGGCGGGTCCGTCTACCGAGGCGGCGAGCGGGTGTCGATGGGACCCCGGGTGGCGTTCGGCTCGATCGACTCCTCGCCGGAGTTGCGCTTCCGCATGGGAGAGATCCAGCCGGTCCAACTCCCCGAGGACCTGACGACCGGCCAGGATTGGTTGTGGCGCGTCACATGGCGTGAGACGACCGCATGGGAAGTGGTCTACCAGATCACCGACGACGGCCGCCGTCTGCAGCTGGTGTTCTCGGAGGACGGCCGCCGCTACGTGCACGTCGCGAAGCTTCCCGTCGACCCGGCTTCGATCCCCAACGAGACCACGCTGCGGTTCCTGCCCGATGCGCGGATGGTCGCCGTGGTGCGTCGCGAGGGCGCGGAGAAGACCGGACTGATCGGCCATGCCGCACCGCCCTACCGAGAGTGGTCGTTCGCCGAGCTGCCGGTGAAGCTCGGCGGCCCCGACCTGTTCGTGGTTCCCGATAGTGCCCGCGTGGCCGGAGACCACCCCGTGCTGCTGCTCGCCAGCCGTGCCTACGACCCGGGCGGTGCACGGACGATGCTCGGCCGCGTGACGCTCGACGGCGGGTTCGAACGACTGCTCACGCTGCCGTCGGGTGGCGACTGCAGCTATCCGCGACTCCTGCCCGACCCGCTCGATCGACGGCGACTGCTCTGCGCGTACTACTCCTCGCACGTCGGCGGTCGCGCGGCGATCCATCTCGCGACGCTGCGGACCGCGCGGCTCCTCGATTGACCGCGGTTGATCCGAGCGAAGTCCCACTCGACTCCGCACTTGCCTCGCCATGAGCTGTTCCGCGCCAGACAGGTGACTTTGGGAGATCGTGCGTGTGCCCTCTCGGCGTGCGGCACTGCGACGTAGCCGCGGCGGGTCGATCGACCCGCTTCGTTCCTCGTCGCACAAGGAGTTCCCCCCCGTGAGTCGTTCCCTGTTCCTCGCCGCGGCCCTCGCCGCCACCACCTCGCTCGCCGCCCAAGAGTCCTACTGGATCGCCAACCGCGGATCCCTGGACGTCATGGAGATCTCCGCCTGCGGTGAGGTGCTCAACACCTACCCGCTCGGCATCCCGCTCCGCTCCGCCCACCTCGCGCCCGACGGCAAGATCTGGGTGGTCCGTTCCGGCAGCACCCAGTTCGACATCCTCAACCCGGACGGGACCGTCGCCGTCTCCCCGAACGGCGCGCTCGGCTCGCCCTACGAGATCGCCTTCGACGCGGCGGGCCATGCCTGGGTCTCCGGCGGCACGGGCGTCGAGGAGTTCGACGCCAACGGCAACTCGCTCAATACCTACCCCCTCACCGCGGGTGCCCCGCTCGGCATCACCGTCGACGCCGACGGCAACAAGTGGATCGCGCACCGCGTCGGGCCTCCCGGCAGCGTGTCGCGCATCGACGGGACCACCGGCGCGGTGACCAACATCCCGCTCACCCCCAACTCGCTGATCCTGCCCACCAAGGTCTACGCCGATGCGCGAGGCCCCGGCAACTCGAGCCACATCTGGGTGATCGGCGACAACCGCGGCGCCGGCGAGATCCTGGAGCTCGACCCCGCGGGCATGCTCCTGCGGCAGATCATTCCCGATCCGAGCGGCAGCTTCGGCTCGATCACCGCCGACGTCGATCCGGCCACGGGCGTGGTGCGCAACGTCTACGTCGGCGACTTCCGCAATGGCAACATCTGGACCGTCGATGCCAGCACCGGGACGTTCGGGCCTCCGACGCTCGGCGGCGCAACGGTCCTCGGCCTGACGACGGGAGGCTTCGGCAACGTCTGGTCGACCGACCGGACCTCGGTGGCACTCAACCGACTGGACCCGATGACGCTGAACCAGGAGACCGCGACCACGGTGGGCGCCGGCGTGCAGTCGGCCGTGGCGACCCTGTGGCAGCACGCCACCGTCGTCGATCCCTTCGGCGATCCCGACGGCGACACCATCCCGAGCTTCCTCGAGATCCAGAACGGCTCATCGCCCTTCGACGCCTGCTCGACCCCTCGCGCGTCGCTGTCGGTCGAGGGCGCCGCGTCGATCGGCTCGGCCACGGCGCTGCAGCTCAATTCGTCGGGCGGATTCACCGGAATCTACTTCGGCACCGGCCGCGCAACGCCGCCGCTGACGATTCCTGGCATCGCCTGCACCGGCGGCATCGACCCGATGACCGTGCTGCCGTTGTCGCTGGTCTTCACCGGAACGTCGACGCTGCCACTGACGATCCCCGCCGACCCGGGCTTGGTGGGCACAACGCTGTACGCGCAAGGCGTCAACCAGCTCACCGGCACGCCGGACACGTTCTGCAACACCACCTGCTGGGTCTTCTATTGACGGCACGAGCCGCACGGTGTTCTTCGAGACGTCCGTGCGATTCGTGAGCGGTGGTCACTGAGTCGGCATCGAGGCCGCAAGGGCGTCCTCGGTGCCATCCCCCCAACTCAGGACCATCCCATGACCCCGCCCCTCCGGCGCATCGCAGCCGCCGCGCTGCTGTCCCTCCCCCTCACCGCCCAGGACGCCTACTGGATCGCCAACCTCGACAGCAACGAGGTCCGGCAGATCGCGCCGACCGGTGAGGTGCTCCAGACCGTCGACCTCGGCCACCGCCTCACCGGCGCGCACCTGGCCCCGGACGGCAAGGTCTGGGTGATCCGCTACTCCACCAACCGCTTCGACATCCTGCGAGCGGACGGCAGCCTGCACGGCTCGCCGACCTTCGCGTTCGTCAGCGCGGCACGGGTCGCCTTCGACGCGCAGGGTCACGCCTGGGTCTCCGGCGACCGCGGCGTGCAGGAGTTCGACGCCGACGGCCAGCCGCTGCGCGCGATCACGCTCGCGCACGACCACGCGTTCGGCGTGACGATCGACGCCGACGGCAACAAGTGGGTCGCCCACCACACCGCGCCACCCTCCTACCTGTCGCGCATCGACGGCATCACCGGCGCGGTCACCGACCACATCCTGTCGCCGAACTCGCAGCTCCGACCGAGCGAGCTGGTGGCCGACCAGCGCGGGCCGGGCACTCCGGGCCACGTCTGGGTGATCGGCGATGGCGCCGGCGGTGAGGTCATGGAGTTCGACTCGACCGGCCGCTGGCTCCGCACGCTGCAGCTCGACCCGCTGGGCTCGTTCGGCTCGCTGACCTGCGACATCGACCCGGCGTCCGGCCGGACCCGGCGCGTCCTGGTCGGCGACTTCCGGAGCGGCAACGTGTGGCGCATCGACGTGCAGACCGGCGCGGCGACCGCGACCCGGGTCGGATCGAGCGCCGTCGGCCTGGCGTTCGGCGACTTCGGCAACCTCTGGGTCACCAACAGCCTGACCGATCGCCTGCACCGCCACGACGCGGCGTCGCTGGTCCTCGAGACCGAGACCGCGCTCGGAGCCGGGTCGTTCAGCCCGCTCGGGACGCTGTGGCACCACGCCACCGTGGTCGCGGCCGGCGCCGACCACGACGGCGACGGCGTGCCGAGCCTCGCCGAGATCCAGGGCGGATCGTCGCCCTTCGATCCGCAGTCGACGCCACGGGTCTCGCTGTCGGTGGAAGGACCGACCGAGCTGGGTTCGACGACCGCACTACGGATCCGCTCGAGCGGCGCGACCACCGGGGTCTTCCTCGGCACGGCCCGCGCGAGCAGCCCGTTCGGTCTGCCCGGCGTGGCAGGACTCTGCGGGATCGACCCGGGCTCGACGCTGCCGATCACGCTGGTCGCCACCGGCGACGCGACCTTCCACTTCGGCATCCCGCGCGACGTGCGCCTGCAGGGCGTGACGCTGCTGGCGCAGGCCGTCCACCAGCAGAGTCGCTTCGACAGCGCATTCAGCAACGTGACCGGCTGGCGGTTCTTCTGACCGGAATCCGGGAACGCTGCTCGTCTGCTGCGACGATCAGGAGCGTGACCGCCTCGCCCCTCGACCGCGACTTCGCCCGCTACCGGGACTCCGGCGACCCCGACGCACTCGCGCGGGTGTTCGACGCCGCGGCGCCCCGCCTGCTGCTGGTCGCCACGCAGCTCGCACCGCGCGATGCGGAGGACCTGCTGCAGTCCACGTTCGTCCGTGCGATCCAGCGCGCCGCTGCCTGGGATCCGGAGCGACCGCTGTGGCCGTGGCTCACCGGCATCCTCGCGCACGAGGCGCGCAACCTGCACCGTCGCCAGGCGCGGCAGCCCGACCCGGAGCGTCTGCGGGATACGACGAGTCCTTCTCCGGAGGAGTTGGCGAGTCGCAACGAGACCGTCGCGAGCATCGCTCGGGCCGTCGACCGCCTGCCGGAGCCCTTCGCGCAGGTGGTCGCGCTGCGATTGGTCCACGACCTCGAGCCGGTGCAGATCGCGCGGGTGCTCGGCGTGCCGGCGGAGACGGTCCGCTCGCGGCTGCATCGCGGACTGGCGCGGTTGCGCCTGGTGCTGCCTGCTGGAGTGGCGGGACTCTCCGCACTCGCGGCGACACGCCCGGCGCTGGCGGCGATCCGCGACCGCGTGCTCGCCGAGTCGGTCCGCGCCCGGCCCTACCTGCCACCCACTGCGACGACCACCGCGCCGGTGCTCGGAATCACGATGACCAAGAAGCTCGTTGCCGTCGTGGTGCTCGCCGCGACCGCGTGGTTCGCGTGGCCCCTGCTCCGTGCGTCGGAAGACGCCGCAACGCGACCCGACGCGGTGGCTCAGGCCGATTGCGCCGGAGCAGCCGCGAGTTCCGATGGGAGGACTGCAGGCCAGCCCGACCGGCAGGTCGCGGTCGCCGAGCAGGTGGAGCGCCACGTCGTCGGACCTGGAGCCGGATGGTGGCTCGACGGAACCGTCCGGACCGATGCGGACGGCGACGGCCCCGTGCCTGCGCACTCGGCAGCAGGAGCCACGGTCGAAGCCTTCGTGTCACGCGGCCAACTGGAGGAATCGCTGGGCACCACGTCCACCGACGACGACGGGAGCTACCGCATCGCCCTCCACCCGATCCTGAAGCTGAGCGCGATCCAACGCCACACCGCGCGGGTCCGGGTGGTCGCATCGCTCGCCGGCCAACGGATCGGCCATGCGCCAGCCACGCCCGAGGACCTGGACCCCGGCACACCGCTGCGTGCCGATCTGATCCTCGAGCCGGAACGCGGTGTGGCCATCGGTCGAGTACTCGACGCGGACGGCCGGCCCGTAGCTGCCGCGCACGTGTTGCTCCGCTGGGCGAATCCCAACGGCGGCCTGTTCAGCGCGGTCGATCACGACAGCGCGACCGACGTCGACGGCACGTTCCGCATCGACTTCGACCACGACGGCGAGCACTCGCTGTCGGTGGGCTCCGCGACCGCGGGGCAGGCGTGGGTGCCGCCGCTGGATCTGTCCGCGGACGGCACGCACGACTTCGGCGACGTGGTGCTCCAGCGCGACGGCGGGGAGCTGGCCTTCCGCCTGGTGATGTGTGACGGCACTCCGGCAGGTGGATTGGACTTCGACGTGCGTGCGGTCGAGGAGCGGCAGCTCGCGCTGATCCACACGCCGGCGGTATCGACCGGGCCGGGGAAGGGTCCCAGGGCGGTGCTCGGCCAGCCCGCGCCGATCCCCACGGTGAGCGACGGCGTGCTCGAAAGGATCACGCACTTCTCCAGCACGACACTGCCCGACGGGACGTTCCGCACCTTTCGCATGCAGGCGGGACGCTACCTGGTGAGGGTGCGTGACCGGTTCCGAGGCGAGCAGGAGTTCGAGGTCGAGACCGGCGCCATGCAGCACGAACTCGAATTGGCAGGACAGCTTCTGACCGTGCAGATCCATGAGCGCGGCTCGGGACCGCTACCCGGCGCGCAGCTCTCGGCCCATGCGTATCCGTCTCCTGAAGCGGCCGACGACCAGGAGAGCCGCACCGACCTGATGAGCGCCGTCACGCTCGACGACTGCGCCGCCGCCTGCACATTCCTGGCCCCGTGGAACTCGGCCTGGGTCTTCCACTGCGGTCTGGACGGCGCCATGCCGGTCGCCGTGCAGCACGTGGCCGAACCAGGCATCGGGCACGCGACCGTGGTCCTCGAACTCGAACCACTGGTCCGGATCGGCAACATCCAGTTCGAGTTCCTGCCAAGGGGCGCCGCGCCACCTGCGACCACCACCGCGCGCCTGCGGTTCGCCGGCATGGACGCGTATGCGATCGCGGACTACACGTTCGACCCGCGCATGACCCGCACCTGGTCAGTACCCGCCGGCGACTGGCAGTTGGAACTCCAACCCGGTGAAGCCCTGTTCGGGCAACACTGCATCCGCGCGATCACCGAGCGTGTCCAGGTCCGCCACGGCGAGACCACCCGGGTCCGCGTCCCGATCGAACGACTCGGGCTCGTCGCCGTGCGCCTGACCGGGACACCGCCCGAGTCCGGAGTCTGGCGTGACGTCCGCGCGACCCTCGACGACGGCAGCGGTCCGCGCGAGGAGGCGGGGTTCGTGCTGGTCGAGGACCCGCCCGAGAAAGTCAGCGAACGCGACGGCGAGCTTCGGCCGGCAATCCTGTCGACGACATGGCAAGGAGTGCCATACCGCACGCTGCGTCCCGACACCCTCACCGTCCTCCGACTTCCGGTCCGCCCCGGCAACGTCGCCCTCGCGCTCTGCGCCAAGGACTACGCGACCGTCTTCCGTACCGTGCAGGTGCGCGCCGGTGAAGTGACGGTCGTCGAGATCCCGATGCAGCGCGAGTGATCCGCGACCGGCAGTGTGCGGCCCCTGCACCTCTCGGGACACCCGGAGAGCCGGCCGGGTCGAGAGCCTGGATTCCTTCGTGCGCGGCAGCGGAGATGTCGTTCTGGCCGCGGAGGAACCATGACCATGCCGAGCATGAACCGCGCCGCTGTCGCTCTCACCCTCGCTCTCTCGGCCCTACCGGGCCTTCCATCCCAGTCCACACCGACGCCCGCGACGCGTCTCGCGCCTTCGACGCCGGTGCAGTTCACGCTCGGCCCCGCCGGCTGCGACTGCACCGGCTGTGCTGCGGACCGCGGAGGCGCCGCTCATCCGTCCGGCGGCTACGTCTTGCTGCCGTACAGTTGGGCGCCGCCGAGCCAGGAGTCGATCCCCTACTACATCAGCACGTCGTTCCGCGGGGCGCTGGTCGACCAGAGCTACGACGAAGCGATCGCGGCCATCCATTCGGCGGCGGATCAGTGGACCCAGCAGGGGCGGAGTACTGCGAGGTTGGTCTTCCAGGGGTTCACGGACCAGGCCGGCATCGCTCGGGACGGTGTGAACATCGTCAGCTTCGATCCGAATCCCTGCCCTTTCGGATCAGTCTGCGTCGCCGCGGCTTCGATCTGGTACGACCCCTCGACGCTCGCGAATCGTGAGTTCGACATCGTGGTCTACGGCCGCAACTCCTATGGCCATTCCATACCCTGGGGGTCCGGCGGCCTGCCGTGGTTGCCCGGCATTCGTATGGTCATGGCACACGAGTTCGGCCACGTGCTCGGACTCGACCATTACCTCGGCGGCGTGATGCAGCCGAGTATCCTCACAGGGGTGGCCGATTTCCCCCTCTCGGACGAGGACATCGCCGGAGTCCAGCACCTCTACGGCAGCCCGCTCCTCGGTGTGACGGCCTCCCACGGCAGCTACGCCGCCGTGTACCTGGGAAGGAACTTCCTGATCCGCTCCGATCCGGGCCACGCCGGGCGCTCGGTGGTGCTCTTGAGCACTCTCAGTGGCACTTCGCCAGGATTCTCGATCTTCGGCCGATCGATCCCCCTCAACTGGGACCTCTTCACGGGATTCCTGCTCGACACGCCGGCACTCCCGGCGCTGGCCACCCTCCAGCCTCATTCCCGACTGCCGTTCTCCCAAGCCGACCTCCGCTGGACCGGACTGCCGGTGAGTGTTCCTGGCAGCCTTCGCGGAGGATCGATGCACAGCGTCGCAGTGGTGCTCGGGCCGAACGGCAGCGGCATCGAATCCGTGAGCTCGCCCATGGAGACCCGCCTCGTCGAAGACTCCGGGCTGTGGTACTTCGGCGGGTTCGGCGTGGCGCGCGGTTTCGGCACGGCCGGCGTCTACCTTCCCACCCTCGGCTCGGTCGCCATCCACGGCGGCTGGCTCGGCAAGATCCTCGGCCACGGCAATGCGCTGTCGACCTGGAACAGCACTCCCGCTGGGTGGCGCGTGCAGACGTTCGCCGGCCCCGCGCCACGCGAGTCCCACGCGATGGCCGTCGACCCGCAGCGCAACGAAGCGGTGCTGTTCGGCGGCATCGACTCCACGGTGTTCGGTGACACCTGGACACTCGCAGGCACGAGCTGGCAACAACGACAGCCCGCGACCCAGCCCGGATCCCGCTACGGCCACGCGATGGCCTACGACGCGGCGCGGCAACGGGTCATCCTGTTCGGCGGCTGCCTGGGCATCGGCGGCTTCTCCGACGAGACCTGGGAATGGGACGGCAACGACTGGGTGGCCCGCAGCCCGGCGAATCGACCGACAGCGCGACGCGGCGCGGTGCTCTGGTTCGACCCGGCGCGCAACACCGTGATGCTGTTCGGTGGCCGGACCGCTTCGGGAGTCCAGTCGGACACCTGGGAATGGAACGGCAGCAACTGGACGCAGCTCGCGTTGGCGACCACTCCGCCGGCCCGCGCCGCCGCGATGGCCACCTACGACTCCGCGCGGCAACGCGCGGTCCTCTTCGGCGGCGAGGACGATCCCGGCGGAACGCTGGCCGACACCCGGACCTGGGAATGGGACGGAGCGGCCGGAGCCTGGCAGGTCGTCTCGACGACCGGTCCGCGCCCGCGACGCAATGCCGCACTGGTCTTCGATCCGGTGCTCGGCGTGTCGGTCCTGGCCGGGGGCTGGAACGACCAACACGGCTTCCCGTCCGACACCTGGGCCTGGAACGGCTCGAGCTGGCAACGCTGGCAGTGAGCTCGTGAGACGCGGAGTGCCCAGACACCCGGGGCCAGACACGCAATGCCCGGCACACCCGGTACGAATCACCGCGTCTCGCCGTCGATCCCCACGCCGTCGAGCACGTCCTTCTCGTCGTTGTGGCTGTGGGTGAAGCCCAGCTCGCGCTCGGTGGCCACCGTGTCGACGCTGCGGAAGGCGATGATGTAGGCGCGGCGCCAGCGGTTCGAGGTGTTGGGGCCCGAGCCGTGGACCACGCGCTCGTCGTGGACGGTCACGTCGCCGCGGGCGATCTCCGCACAGTGCACGGTGTCGACCGACTCGTCGACCACGGTGCCCAGCGCGTGCGACTCCTCGCGGGTCCGGCCCACCGGCTGGTGCGGACGCAGCTTCGGCTCCTTCTGCGAGCCGGGCACGAAGCGCATGCAGCCGTTGCCGACATCGGAGTCGTCGAAGGCACACCAGATCGTCGCGGTGCGGGTGTCGGGGGTGTCCGGCCAGTAGGCCATGTCCTGGTGCCAGGCGAACACGGCGTCCTCCTTGCCGGGCCGCTTCGCCAGGAGCTGGTCGTAGTCGAGGATCAGGCCCGCGCCCTGCAGCTGCTCGGCGATCGACGCCGCGCGCCGCTCGAGGATGTTGCCCTGCCATGCGGCGTGGTACTTCCGCGGCAGCATCACGTTGATGATCGAGAACTCCTCGGGCTTGCGGCCGTAGCCGCCGGCCATGTCGCAGTAGTCCTTGCCCGGCACCTCGATCTCGCGGTTCACCAGCCGGTCGTAGTCGACCTCCAGCTCCTTGACCTCGTCTTCGGAGAGAACGCCCCGCAGGTGCACGTAGCCATCGCGGCGGAAGGCCTCGATGTCCGTGGGCTGAACGACGTAACGATCACCCTGGCGACGCTGGCTCGGATCCATGCCACGCATGTTAGCCGTCGCCTACCCGGATCAATCCAAGCGCTTCTTGAAGCGGAAGATCGCCAGCGCCATCGCGACCACGAAGAAGCCCCCGAGATAGCCCAGATCCCCCGCCAGCCCGGCGAGCGCCGCGTCGCGCAGGACCACCGCCCGGACGATCCGCATGAAGTGCGTCATCGGCAGCACCTCCGCCAGATGCTGCGCAAGCTCCGGCATGCCCTGGTACGGGAACATGAATCCGGACAGCAGGATCGAAGGCAGGAACAGGAAGATGAACAGCTGGATCGCGCCCATCTGGGTCCGCGCGATCGTCGACAGCAGGAGCCCCAGTGCCAGGTTCGCGAAGATGAACACCAGGCAGCAGCCGACCAGGAGCAGCCAGCTCCCCGCCACCGGCACCTGGAACAGCATCCAGCCGAGCCACAGGATGATCGACATCTGCAGCAGCCCGATCAGCACGTAGGGCACCAGCTTGCCCGCCATCAGCTCGACCGTCTGCACGGGAGTCGCGATCAGCAGCTCCATGTTGCCCCGCTCGCGCTCCCGGACGATCGCCACGGCGGTGAACATCACCATGGTCATCGTCAGGATCAGGCCCAGCAGACCCGGGATGGTATTGAGCTCGGAGCGCTGCGAGGGGTTGTAGAGCAGGGTCACCGCGAGGTTGCCGGGATCGCGGACCATGGGCACCACGTCGCCGGGCACGAACGGAAAGTGGCCGAGGCTCTTCAGGGCACTGGCCAGCACCGTGTCCGAACCGTCGACGAGCAGCTGCGCGATCGGCTGGCCGTTCGCCGCGTAGTAGCGATGCTCGCAGTCGTGCGGGATGAACAGTCCGGCGCTGACCTCGCCATTGCGGACCATCTCCTCGAGGCGGCTCGGGTCGCTCACCTGCCGGTCGATGCGCACCACCTGCGAGGCCTGCACGTCCTGGGCGAGCTGCCGCGAGAACGACGACGCCGCGTGGTCGCAGACCGCGATCGGGATATGACGGATCTTGGTGTTGATCGAGTAGCCGAACATCAGCAACTGCATCAGCGGGATCATCACGACCATCGCGAAGGTCAGACGGTCCCGGCGCAGCTGCATCACCTCCTTGACGCAGACCGCGGCGACGCGCGCAGGCGACAGGCGACGGGTCATTCGGCGCGCGCCTCCTGGCGGGTGTTCAGCACGAATACATCCTCGATCGACGGCTCGACCTCGTCGACGGCGGTGACCGCGTCGCCGAGCCCGCGGATCTGCTGCTCCACGCCGGACGCACCCGCGGCGACGAGCACGCGGAGCCGTGTCGCCACCTGGTTGATCTGCAGCACGCCGTCGAAGGCGGCGATCCGTGGCACCAGCGCGGTGACGTCCCGCCCCTCGACCCGCAGCACCTTCGGCTCGAACGAGTCCTTCAGGTCGGCCACCGTGCCGTCCGCGACCACCCGGCCGCGGTTCATCACCGTCAGATGGTGACAGCGCTCGGCCTCGTCCATCAGATGGGTCGAGAGCAGCAGCGTCTTGCCCTGGTGCGCGAGCTGGAAGAAGTGCTCCCACATCTCGCCGCGCGTGTTCGGGTCGACCTCGGAGGTCGGCTCGTCGAGGATCAGCAGCTCGGGGTCGGTGAGCACCGCGGCCGCCAACGCGATGCGTCGCTTCTGCCCGCCGGACATCGGCCCGACCCGCATGTCGATCAGGTCCTCGAGACGGAACTGCTCGACCACCTCGCCGATCCGCTCGCGCCGCGCCCGCCGCCCGAAGCCGTGGATCCGGCACAGGAAGGTCAGGTTCTCGGCGATGCTGAGGTCTTCGTACAGCGAGAACCGCTGGGTCATGTAGCCCACCCGCCGCCGCACCTCCTCGACGCCGCGCGGCAGGCTGTGGCCGAGCACCTGCACGGTCCCCGCGCTCGGCTCCATCAGCCCGCACATCATCCGGATCGCGGTGGTCTTGCCCGAGCCGTTGGGCCCGAGGAAGCCGTGCACCGAGCCGCGGCGGATCCGCATGTCGATGCCGTCCACCGCAGTGAACGACCCGAAGCGGCGGGTCAGGCCCGCGACCTCGATGACGACCACCGGGCCGTCGCCGGACTCATCCACGGATCAGCCCCATGCGGAGCGGCAGGCCGAGCGGCAGCGACGCGGCATCGGCGCCCAGATCGACCATCGTCACGTAGGTCAGCCGCTGGCGGTCCTGCTCGGAGAGGGTGTAGTACGGCGTGAACGACGGTTCGGTCTCGATCGAGCGGATCCGCCCCAGGAACGGCTCGGCACGGCCGTCGACGAACACCTGGACCTGGTCGCCCGCCGTGACCTCGGCCCGCATCGGCTCGGGCAGGTAGACCCGGGCCCACGGTGCATCGCCGGCCAGCACGGTGGTCAGCACCGCGCCGACCGGCGGCTCGTCACCGAGCTTGAACGGCAGCGCATCCACCAGTCCGGCCCGCTCGGCGCGGACCGTGTGCTTGTCGAGCCAGGTCTCCGCCAACCGCAACTCCGCCTCCGCGGCGGCGAGGCGGGCCCGCGCCTGTGCGACCTCCTCCTCGCGGTAGCCGCTCCTCAGGAGATCGAGCTGCTCCCGCGCCGCGTCCTCACGCGCCCGGGCCTGCGCCAACTGGTTGGTGCTGTCCTCGATGCTCTCGCCGCTGACGATGTCCTCGCTGCCGAGATCGGTCTGCCGCTTCAGCCGGGCTTCCCAGGTCTTGCGGTTCTGCGCCGCCGCCTCCAGCTCCGCGGCCGCCGACTGGATGTCCTCCTCGCGATAGCCGGCCTCGAGTTGACGCAGCGACCAGCGGGCCGCCTCGACGTCGGCACGTGCACGGGCCACGGTCTCCTGCTGCAAGCGCGGGTTGATCCGGACCAGCGGCTGTCCCGCCTCGACCCGATCACCCTCCTTCACCAGGATCTCGAGGATCGGCTCGGAGACCACCGCGCGGCCTTCGACGCGGTCCCATTCCAACGTGCCGAGGGCCTGGAGTTCGGATTCCGCGCAGGAGGCCAGGAGCACCAGAGGTAGGAGCGCGAGCTTCGTTCGTCGGCGGGTCATGTCGATGCGTCTTCCTGGCCTTCTTTCTACTTGGTGCCTGGCCCCGAGTGGAAAGAAGGACGGCATCGGCGACGATCCCCGCCATGTCAGCAGGACGCATCGTCTGGGACGACGACTTCGGAGGCCGGCCACCGCAGCGCAAGAAGTCGAAGCCGCTGCCGGAGAGCGACGGGTTCGTGCGGATCCGGCGCGAGACGGGGAGTCGGGGTGGCAAGACCGTGACGACGATCCGTGGGATCCCGCTGCGCGATGACCAGCTCCAGGCACTCGCCAAGGAGCTGAAGAAGAAGTGCGGCGTCGGCGGATCGGCCAAGGACGGAGTGATCGAGATCCAGGGCGACAAGCGCGACCAGGTCGAGGCCTTCCTGATCGGCAAGGGCTACAAGGTGAAGAGGGCGGGCGGATGAGGGTGCTTGCAATGGCCGCGGTGCTCGCGGCGGGTGTCGTCGCCCAGGACGCGACCCTGCCCCACCCGTCCGACACGGCGATCAGCATGCACGCCGATCCGCGGCTCGACGCCGACGCGTTCACGATCGCGGTGGAGGTCCGGCTACGAAGCCCACGCGAGCCGCAGGTGTTCGCGTCGCGCGGCGCGCGTGGCGAACTGTTCACGCTCTACCTCTACAAGGGCCAGGTGCGGATGTTGGTGGCGCACGATGCGCCCGAGTACACCCACGTGCGGGTGAGCCCGCCCGAGCTCGACCGGTGGACCACGCTGGTCGGCGCCTACGACGGAGAGCAGCTCCGGATCTGGTCGGACCAGGGAACCGCCTCCACGCGGGTGCCCGGACGGCTGGCACATGGCGAAGCAGGCCTGTGGATCGGCGGCCGGGAGAACGGCGCCGACCGCGTCACGGGCGCCATCCGCCGGGCGCGCTTCTGGGATCGGATGCTGACTGCTGAGGAAGCCACGCAAGTCCGGCAGGGCGAGGACGTCGCCCCCGACCACCTCGTCCTCGACATCTACCCCGAACCCGCCAAGCCCCCCGTCCCGGTCGACCTCCCCACCGCCGACGGCTACCGCGGCATCTGGTACTCCAACCAGCCGACCGGCGACGACCTCGCCTTCAAGTACTCCGGCGGCTTCGGCACCTACCCCCAGCAGCACGTCCCGATCGCGATCCACGACCCGGCCGCCAACAAGACCTGGTTCGCGTTCGGAGCACGCGGCGTGGACGGCTCGCTCGAGCACCAGATCGCCTGCCTCGACCACGCGACCTTCACCGTCACGGCACCGCGCATCCTGCTCGACAAGGAGACCACCGACGCGCACGACAACCCGACGCTGGCCCTCGATCCGCAGGGCCACCTGCTGGTGTTCTCCAACAGCCACGGCACCGGCCGCCCGTCGTTCGTGCACCGCAGCGCGGCACCCCACGACCACACCAGCTTCGTCCGCACCTGGACGACCAACTTCAGCTACGGCCAGCCCTGGTGGATGGATGGTGAGGCCGGCGAACTGGTGTTCCTGCACACGCTCTACCAGGACGGTCGGCGGATGCTCCACATCACGCGCGGCAACGGCGCCGACGAAGCGTGGTCTGCGCCGCGGCCGCTGGCACGCATGGAACGCGGCCACTACCAGGTGAGCTGGAGCGATGGCAACGAGCGCCTCGCCACCGCCTTCAACCGCCATCCCGACGACGGTGGCCTGAATGCTCGCACCGACCTGCACTACATCGAGTCGGTGAGCGTCGGCCGCGACTGGCGGACCGCGGCCGGCGAGAGGGTCGATCTCCCCTTGACCGATCCGAAGGGCCCGAGCCTCGTCCACGCCTTCAGCGAAGAAGATCGTCTCGTCTACCTGAAGGACCTCGCCTTCGACTCCGACGGCCGGCCGGTGATCCTGTTCGTCACCTCGTCGGGCTGGCAGCCGGGGCCGCAGCCGACCCCGCGCCGCTTCCTCACCGCGCGCTTCGACGGCGAGCGATGGCAGATCCGGGCCGGCCCCGAGGTCGATCACAACTACGACCACGGCTCGCTGCTCGTCGACGCCGACGGCGGCTGGCGGCTGATCGCGCCGACCGGCCCCGGCCCGCAGCCCTGGCTCACCGGTGGCGAGGTCGAGGTCTGGCACAGCGGCGACCGCGGCGGGGCGTGGGAGAAGGTCCGCTCGCTGACGCCGGCCCCAGACCGCCATCACACGTATGTCCGCAAGGTCGTGGACGCGCATCCCGACTGCGAGGTGGTCTGGGCCGATGGCGACCCCCTGCGGCCGAGCGACAGCCGCTTCTGGTTCGCGACCCGGGACGGGCGCGTCTTCGGGTTTCCGGCTCGGATCGGGACGGAGGCCGTGCGACCCACCCCCCTTCTGCACTGAGACCTGCAATCATGGGGGAGACTTCAGCCCCCCTTCCCTCTGCCGTTCTCGCCGATGACTTCCCGCCACCTCCGACTCGCCGCCGCGTCCGTCTTCGCCTCCTCCGCCCTGCTCGGGACGCACGCCGCCACCGCCCAGACCCTGCAACCGCCGTTCGACTCCGTCTACTCGGTGCGCGACCTCGGCTCCGTGCCCGGTGTCCCGTCACCCTACGGCGGCATCACCTTCAAGTACGACGATCCGGACGTTCTGCTGATCGGCGGCAGCGCCAACTCGACGACCGGCGCGATCTACGCGATCCGGGTCACCCGCGGATCGAGCGGCGAGATCACTGGCTTCCAGGGCACGGCCACCGTGCACGCCCAGGCGCCCAACAACGACGGCGGACTGCAGTACGGCCCCAACAACGTGCTGTTCTATGCACGCTACAACCGGACCGAGATCGGTCAGATCAAGGTGGGCAGCAGCAGCCCCGACAAGGTCATCGCGCTGACCTCGGTGACCGGATGGAGCGGCGCATCGCCTGGAGCCCTGTCGTTCGTGCCGCCGGGCTACCCGGGAGCGGGTCAGTTCAAGGTCTGCTCCTATTCCGGCGGGTCCTTCCATCGCTGCGATGTGTCGCCGGACGGCAACGGCACCTTCGACCTGGTGAACATGACCGGTGTGCTGGCGCTCCCCGGCGGACCCGAGGGTCTGCTCTACCCGCCGCCCGGCTCGCCGCTGATCGCCGACTACCAGACCATCATGATCTCGGAGTACTCGGCGGCCGCGATCTCGATCTACGACGTCGACGGCCAGGGCGATCCGGTTGCCGGCACGCGCCGCGCGTTCATGACCGGCGTCGGCGGCGCCGAGGGCTCGACCATCGACGCCAGCTCCGGCGGCTTCCTGTTCTCGACCTTCGGTGGCGGCAACCGCGTGCTGGTGGTCGACGGCTTCGGCTCCTGCGGGACCTTCACCGCCTACGGATCGGGCATCCCGAACGCGCAGGGCGGAACCCCCGCGATCCGCGGCACCGGCTGCGCGAGCTTCAACCGGGCGATCAACTTCCAGGTCGGCAACGGCCCGGCCAACGCCATCGGCGCCTTCAACGTGGGCTTCACGCGGATCAACGTGCCGCTGTTCGGCGGCTTCGTGTTGAACACGCCGGACATCCCGATCGCGCACGGACTGGATGCCAACGGCGAGTGGACCACCACCTTGAACACGCCCAACGACCCGAGCCTGGTCGGCAACAGCATCTTCTTCCAGGCGGCCTACTTCGACGCCACAGCACCCTTCGGCGTCACCGCGAGCTACGGCCTCGACATGCTGGTGCGCTGACGAAGACGTACACCTGGTGCCAGGCACCAGGTGTACGAATCGGACGGCCGGGTCTCAGTCGCGCTGCGCCGGCGGATCGTTCGCGAAGATCTGCTGCCACTCGCTCTCGTCGAGCAGGGCATGCATGTGATCGCGCAGGTCCAGCATCTCGAGTTGGACGCCGCGACGGATCTCGCGGGTCACCAGGATGTGCGCGCGCAGCTCGTCGCGGGTCGAGTCCTTGCGGCGCAGGGCCTCGAGGAAACGCTCCTCCTGAGCCTGGAAGCGCTCCACCGCGGCCTCGAGGTCGGTGACGAACTCGCCGGTGACCACTTCGATCCGGGCCCGGCGCGCGGGGTCCTGCACCACCGCGGCCGCGCGCGCCCGCATCGCGTCGACGGCATCCATGACCGGTCGCTCGCCGCCGGTCCCGAACAGGAGATAACCGAGCAGGATCCAGATCATCCGTCGCGCTCCTCCGTCGATGTCGCGCTGTGCACCAGCCCGGCCTGCATGAGCTGCCGGCGGTAGGTGTTCAGTGACAGCTCGACGATGTCACCCCACTCGTCGTCGGTGGCCAGGTCTCGCACCGCGAGCATCCCGTCCAGCAGATCATCCTGCACCTGCGCCCGCAGGCGGTTGTGGCGTTGGAACAACTGGTCGATCCGGTCCCGACTCGCGTCGTAGCGGCCGTTCGCGGCGCGCATCTCGACGCCCAGTTCGCGGAGTGCCCGATTGAAGTCGTCCAACCGCTCCTTGGCCCGGTCGATCTCCACCTGCATCGCAGTGGCGCGCTCGGGATCGTCGACCCGCTCGGCGATGTAGGTGCGCAGATCGTCGAGGGTCTGCGGCTCGGAGCTGAACAACGAACAGCCGAGCGGAATCGAGAGCGCCAGCACTCCGAGGAGGACCGACAACAGGCGCGTGGATCTGGTCATGAAGAGGCACCGCGAATCGCGGGCGAGGCAGCCAGGGAGGATAGCGGGCCGGTGCAACGACGCAGGGCACGGATCTTCCCCGATCCCGCCATTCCACTCATCCCCCTCACTGGCGCGCATCGAGCGCCGCGTAGCGCCCACCGAGCGCCAGCAGCTCGCCGTGGTCGCCCTGCTCGACGATTCGCCCGCGCTCCAGCACCAGGATCCGGTCGGCGTCACGGATGGTCGACAGGCGGTGCGCGATGACGATCGAGGTCCGACCCTGCATCACCCGCGCCACCGCCTCCTGCAGCAACTGTTCGGTGTGCGCATCGACGTTCGACGTCGCCTCGTCGAGCGCCAGCACCTTGGGTTCGGCCAGCAGCATCCGCGCGAACGCGATGAGCTGCTTCTCGCCGGCCGACAGGTTGCGCCCGCGCTCCGCGACCCGCTCGGCGTAACCGCCCGGGAACCGCCGGACCACCTCGTCGAGGTGCAGCGCCTGCGCCGCAGACAGCACCTCCTCGTCGCTCGCATCCGGCCGGCCGAGCCGGATGTTGTCGAGGATCGTGCCGTTGAACAGGAACACGTCCTGGGTCACCACGCCGACCGCGCGGCGCAGGTCGGCGCGCCGCAGCTCACGGACGTCGGCCTCGTCGAGACGGATCGCACCGGTCTGCACGTCGTACAGCCGGGTCAGCAGGCTGAGGATCGTGGTCTTGCCCGCACCGGTCGGCCCCACCACCGCCACCGTCTCGCCGGGCGCGACATCGAGATCGAAGTCGACCAGCACCGGCTCGCGCGGGTCGTAGCCGAAGGTGACCCGCTCGAAACGCACGCGTCCCGGCCCGTCGGCCCGCTTCGGATCCTCGGGATCGGCCGGTTCCGTCTGCTCGTCGAGCAGCGAGAAGATCCGCTCGCTGGCGACCATCGCGTTCTGGAACACCGTGTAGCGCAGGCTCAGGTCGTTCAGCGGCACGAACATCCGCTGCATGTAGTCGACGAACGCGTAGAGCGTGCCGATCGTGAGACCACCGGCCGCCGCGGTCTCCGCGTCGACACCCAGCCGCTCCAGCACCAGGCTGCCGCCCCAATAGAGGATCAGCGCCGTGGTGAACGAACCGAGCATCTCGGTCGCGGCCGACAGCAGCGACTCCCAGCGCACCGTGGCCAGCTGGCTCTTCAGCACCCCGCGGTTGCTCTCGGCGAAGCGCGACGCGCTCTGATCCTCCTGACCGAAGAGCTGCACGATCTCCATGCCCGACACCTGCTCGTGCAGGTCGGCGTTCATCTGCGACAGTCGATTGCGCAGCTCCTGGTAGGCGCTCCTCGCCCGTTTGCGCACCGCCACCGTGACCCACACGAACACCGGCACCACCAGCAGCGAGGCGAGGGTGAGCGGCACGCTCAACGACAGCAGGATCGCCACCGCCGCGACCAGGAACACCAGGTCGCCGAGCACCGTGACCAGGCCCGAGGAGAACATCTCCTGCAGCGACTCGACGTCGGTGGTGGCGCGGCCGACCAGTCGACCGGTCGGCGTGCGGTCGAGGTAGCGCATCGGCAGACGCTGCAGGTGGCGGAACACTTTCAGCCGCAGGTCGAGCAGCGAGTCCTGACCGGCCCGCTCCAGCGCCAGCAGTTGGCCGCGGCGCGCGGCCCATTCGGCGGCGGCCACGCCCAGGAACAGCGCGGCGAGACCGAAGAAGCCATCGAGCGAGTCGGCGACCAGGTGGTCGTCGAGGGCGGTCTTCACCAGCCAGGGCTGCAGGAGCCGCGTCCCGGCGTTCACCAGGAGCAGCACGAAGCTGATCCAGATCCAGCGCTGGTGCGGACGGACGACGTCCCACAGCCGCCCGAGCAGATGGGATGCTGGGCGCTCCGGGCGGGTGGCGCGGTCATCGGAAGAGCCGGCGGGAGGGGTCATGCGGGCGGGTGCGGGACGGTAGGCTACGGCGGCGGGGAAACCGACCCACGCGCCCGAATTCCCGTTCGATCCGCTCACGCGCGGCGAGTTCCGGGGCACCCCACCGATGACCGAGCACCCGGATCTCCCCGCACCCGACCGCAACGAGCCCGAGCCGCAGCTCTCGCGCCTCGCCGACGCGATCGACGCCTACCTGGAGCGCTCGGGAGACGGCGCACTGTCCGACTCGGCGCTGCTCGACCAGCATTCCGATCTCAGCGAGTTCCTCGGCCCGATGCTCGACGAACCGAGCGACGTCGACCCGAGCCAGCCCGAGTCGATCGGCGGCTACGTGATCGAACGCGAGGTCGGCCGCGGCGGGATGGGGATCGTCTACGAAGCCGTCCACGAGACCCTCGGCCGCCGCGTCGCGCTCAAGGTCCTGCCGGTGCTGCTGTCGGTGTCGCCGCGGCGCATCGAACGCTTCCTCCGCGAGGCCCGCGCGGTGGCGAAGCTCGAGCATCCCAATCTGGTGCGCATCCACGAAGTCGGCGAGGCGCAGGGCACCTGGTTCTTCGCAATGGAGCTGGTGCCCGGCCAAAACCTCCGCGAGGCCTTCGCGGCGGTGCGCGACCGGGTCGGCCGCGACCCGCGTCGCTTCGACGGCCACGCCGCGCTCGGCATCGGCGGCTGCCGGGACTGGCACGACGAGGTCGCCGAACTCGGCGCCAGCCTCGCCGACGCGCTGGCCTGCGCGCACCGCGCCGGGCTGGTCCACCGCGACGTCAAGCCGCACAACGTGCTGGTCGGCGCCGACGGCCGCGCAAGACTGGTCGACTTCGGTCTCGCCAAGGACCTGGAGGACGAGAGCCTCACCCACAGCGAGGACTTCGCCGGCACCCCGCACTACGCCTCCCCCGAGCAGATCGACCCGCAGGGCCCCAACCTCGACGGCCGTGCCGACGTGTTCGCACTGGGCACGATGCTCTACGAGCTGCTGGCGTGGCGGCGTCCGTTCGACGGCGCGACCACCGAGGAGATCCTGCACGCGATCCTCACCGAGGAACCGAAGCCGCTCAGGGCGCTGGCGCCGGCGGTGCCGGCCGACCTGGAGACGGTCGTCCTGCGCGCGCTCGAGAAGGACCGCGACTGCCGCTATCCCTCCGCCGACGAGCTGGCCGACGACCTGCGGCGCTTCCGCCAGGGTGCGGCGATCCATGCCCGTCCGGTGACCGCGCGGCGCCGCCTGTTGCGCTTCGCGAAACGGCACAAGGGCGCCAGCGCCGCGATGGTGCTGGCCTTCGGCCTGTTCGTCGTGGCTCCCACGATCGGCCTGTTGGTCGTCGACGCCAAGAACCGTGAGCTGATCGCCGAGCGCGACCGCGCCAACCGCCTCGCCGAACAGGCGCGCGCGGCGGTCGATCGACTGTTCTTCCGGGTAGCCGAGCAGGAGCTGCCCGATACCCCGCACAACCAGGAGTTCCGCCGCGCCCTGCTGGCCGACGCGGTGGGGTTCTACGGTCGCCTCCGCGAGGACTTCCCGGACGATCCCGACCTGCAGCGCCTCGAACTCCGCGCCCGAACCAACTTCGCGACCGCTGCGATCGAACTGGAGCGCCACGGCGAGGCGATCGCCCAACTCGATGCGCTGGTCGACGGGCTCGACTCGTCGGATGCACCGCCCGAGGAGCTGCTCCAGCTCGCCGGAGCACTGGCCGACCGGGGCATCAGCCGGATCGTCCTCGGCGATCGGACGGCCGGTGGGCGGGACCTCGGGCAAGCCGAACAGCTTTGCGCTCGGGTCGCGGAACTCGGGAACCCCCGCGGACGCGTGACCGACCGCGCGCGCGCAGTCGCCGCCCGGATCGCGATGCTTCGCGTGCGCAACCACGCGCTGGCCGAAGGTACTGACGTCGACAGGGTGCTGGCCGGCGCGCTCGACACGCTCGATCGCCTGCCCGAACCGGAGCGCAGCGAACCGGAGGTCCTGATGGACGAGGTCAGCATCCTGCTGACCCAGGGCGACCGCGCGCGGGCGGTCGGTCGACTCGAAGACGCCGAACGGCTCCTGTCCCGCGCGGAAGACACGCTGCCGGCGACCAGTGGACGACGCACCCGGCTGCGCTCGCTGCGCGCGTCACTCCACCGCGAGCGCAGTTCGCTGCGCACGGCGCAGGCTCGTTTCCCCGACGCCGCACGCGAGCTCGGTCTCGCCATGCAGCTGCACCGCGCCCTGCACACCGACTTCCCCAACGACGACGGCATCCTGTTCGATCTGGCGTCGGCCGGAGAAGCTGCCGCCCGCGCCGAGCTCAACGCACAGCGCCGTCACGAGGCCCGCGACTACGCGCACGAAGCCCGCCGGGACGCCGAGAAACTTCGCACCCGACTCGGCGGGCGGAGCACCGGGAGTTCGGTGAACGTCGATCCCCTGTGGGCTCGCGTGCTCGGCACCTGGGCGCTGGTCGAAGGGCAGCTCGAAGCACCGGACGTCGCCACGGTGATCGCAGCGCACGAGGAGAGCGAAACGCTGCTGCGCGCGATGCTCGCCACCGGCCCGACGGCCCAGGTCTGGCGCTCGCTCGGCGCCGACCTGCACAACCACGCCTTCCTGCGCTTCCGGGTCCGCGTCGGGACCGATGCCGAACTCGCCGAGCTGCTCGACGAAGCGATCGCTGCCCAACGCGAAGCGCTGCGCCTCGACCCCGAGATCGCGATCGCCCGCGAGTTCCTGCTCAACCACCTGGAGCTCCGTTCCGAGTGCGCCTACCGCTCGCGCGACCTGGAGTCGATGGCCCACCACCTCCTCGAGGCCGTGCCCGTCAGCCCGACTCCCGCCCGGGACCTCGGCGTCGCGGTGCGCATGAGCCGCTGCCTCGCCGCCGGCCTGCACCCCGAGGGCCAGCTCGGCCGCCACTGCCGAGAGGCCGCGGTGGACCTCCTGCAACGAGCGCTGGACGCCGACCCGACCCTCCGCCGACAGCTGCAGAACCCGACCTTCGCGCCGCTGCACGCCGAGCCGCGCTGGGCCGCGCTGGCCGACGGCAACTGATCGGGACCGCCCTCCTGCAGTTGCGCGAGACGGTCGAGCCGGGCAACCTCTCCGGCGAGGTCCCTCCCCGCCGTGACGCCCGTCTCCCGTACCCCGTCCGACTCGAGCGACGACCGGGAACTGCTCCGTCGGGCCCGCGCCGGCGACCGCGCCGCGCTGCACACCTTGGTTCTGCGCCACGCCGACTGGCTCCGCGCCGTCGTCCGCCGCCGCCTGCACCCCTCGCTGCGCCGCGAGTTCGACAGCGCCGACATGCTGCAGGACGTGATGGTCGGTCTCCTCAAGACCACCGCCCTGCAGACCGCCAAGGACCCGGACCACTTCAAGGCACTGCTGGCCCGCGCGGTCGAACGCGACGTCCTCGACGCGCTCCGTCACGCCGGTCGTGCTCGCCGGGCCCGCGCGCGCGAACACACCCTGCACGGCGACAGCAGTTGGGCCGCGCGGCCGCCGCGCGACTCGGTGACGCGGCCCAGCCAGCACGCGATCCGCGACGAGCGGGTCGCCTGGATCCGCCTGGCGATGCAGCGCTTGGCGCCCGCCGAACGCGAGATCCTCAAGCTGCGGGTCTGGGAAGGCCTCGAGTTCCAGCAGATCGCCGAGCGGCTGGAGCTGTCGCCGGACGCGACGCGGATGCGGTTGAACCGGGCGCTGAAGCGGCTGGCGCAGACGATCGAGGCGTTGAAGGCGCGGGGGTGACGGTCTGGCCCGTGCCGGACAGCAACGTCCGAAGCGGGCCCTATCGCCCCTACCAAGAATTGCCGGAAATCGTCATGTTCTGCATGGTGTCAGTCCGGATGTTGTCGACCTGCGAATCTCGCGGCAACGACGTTAATACGTTGTCAATCACACGTACATTACCACAGTACGCCGCCACAACCAATGACGCCTCCTGATCAGACGAGGAGTACGTCGGCAAGCCAGGCCGCAGCAGAGGATTGTCCCTGGAATCGAGCGCCCGGCAATACTGGGCCCCAAATTCATTTCCTTCGATCGTCACCCCCTGCGCCGACCCGACACTGATTCCGGCGCGATCGAATCTATCGATGATATTGCCTCGGATCAGCACGTCACGAATTGGCCTGCGCGAGCGATCCGACACGGCTTCGCCCGCTCTGACGCGCCTCACTGGAGTATTGCTGCTACCTGTTGCGACCCAGTAGTAGCCAACGTCGATTGCTCCCAATGCGTTGCGCCAGTAGTCGCCGATCCTCCAGCCGAACTCGTGCCCCGCATACAGGTCATTCCAGGCCACGCCGATGAACGGATTGCACCCCTCAACGCGGTTCCCGGTAATTGCCGTGTGATATATCACTCCAGCATGTCGCTCGAGATTGCCGTTGCGGCTGTAGACCCCATGAACACGGATTCCTGGCCCCGATGTGTTCTGCATGGTACAGTTCTCGATCGCCACAGAGGATCCACTGGTGATGATCCCAGCACCTCGCCCCCCAATAATAGTGCAATTCCTGAAGAGGATATGATTCGGGGCATACCCAGGGATATCAAGCGGATCCCCCACTTGAGGCGGGCTCGAAGCATTCACGAAGACAGGAGAGAGCGTGAGCGTCACGGACTGGATCTCAGGAGGATTGGATCCAGGGACATACGTATATGCAGTCGGAGCACTAATAACGTATTCCGCCTTCAACTCCGTTAAGCTTGTATCATAGACTCTCACTTCGCTTCCGACAGTCAGATCAAGCGCGCCCCAACTACTCGGATCCGTGTGCGCAAAGTCGTTCGAGTCGTTCGTTGTCTTGATATTGAATCCGCCGCCGAGGCTATCGATATACGCCCAAACATGGCCAGTGATATCCAGCGCATCATCAAGCGCACCTTCGATTCGACAATCCACGAAAGATACGCTGCCCCGTAGACCATAGAGGCCATTGGTCGCGCCTCGCGTCACCCCGACGAGCGATTTGTCGTTCACGGGCAGGACCTGCAAGCCCCGAACCTCGAGGCCTCGAGTCCTGTCCGCGGCAATCGCGGCCGCCATACACCGAACAGTCAGGTTTTCGACCAATACATTCGAGCAGTCTTTACAGGTGAAGGCCGTCGCTCTCCACATATCATGAAAGAGGTGAATGAATGCCATATGCGGAGCCACCTCGCCCAAGGAATCAAATACTCCCCAGTCGGAGTCACGAATACCCAACAAGTCAATTCGTAACTCCGGCTTGCCGGTCGTAGGGTTGAGACGCCGCTTCGCAGACCATTGATACTTGCCCATGATCCGGTCAGTCCACCATATCCCTGGCACAAATGCGCAACCCGCTAAGTCCTCTGACGGACCGAAGAAGGGGATCATCGCATCGATTTGCACGACATGATTAGTCCAAGTACTACTCCAGCCTGCTGTAGTCAGGACGTTGACGAGATCCACGTAGCATCTGTAATCACGAACAGTATTTGACCCGACTACGTATTCCGTATGTGATATACCTGCAAACACACCTTCCGTAGCGAGCGGATTGGCGTCCAGCATGTTCGGATTGGAGGTTGGCGCAGGGAGCCTTGTACGGACTTGGACGTTTCTGATCACGAGGTTGTCACAGGAAGTGATCAGGAAGCCGCTCCTCCAATTCGCTCCACCACCCACCTGCGCACGGTTGAAACCTATGAACTCGATTTCGGCTTGGTGATTGAACCCCTGGATCAGGAGGTTATCCCGACTATTGCCGTTCTGATCATCGTCTTTGATCTCGATGCGCCCAGTGATCTTGAACGGCAAACCGTTCGGATGGGGAAGCAGACGCAACTCGCTGTTGTCGGTCAAGGCTAACGCAGCAGCCTGGAACGCAGCGGTGTCATCGACTCCGTTCGGCGTGAGTGCAAGGAACTGCGTGGTCGGCGGCAACGAGAAAGACAGATTGGCGATTGCGAGGAACGCAACCCCGATGAGGTTTCGCATAATGCGCACAGTGCGAGACCGCCACCAGACCGTCAAGGTATCGTCTATGTGAATCCGATGAATTCCGGGATCCCCGCCGATGACTCCACTGTCTTCCATCCATCCCAGCTTAGGCGCAGATCCGTTCGCATCAGACCCGGCACAGCCATTCTTGACGCCCTTACCGGAGGACTTGATGCCCATGCCATCCTCCCCTCGGCAGGCCCCGGGAGGCTGGATCGAGGCATACAGCCCGCACCGGCGCGTGAACTCCGGTCCACGATACTGCCGCGAAACGCAGCCTCATCGACGGATTCAGCGAGGCGTCACGGCGAAGTCCGCGGTGCCCGGGCATGTCCTGGGCGAAACGATCTCCGCCGACCGTGGATGCGGGACCCGAGGCAACTCCGATGGAGTCCAGCTCGACGCGAGCTTCCCGAGCGCGCGCCTGACAGCGCAAGCATCCGGATTCAGCTCTGCTGCTTCTGCCACAACGACGCGTAGAGACCCTCCCGGGCCAATAGCGCCGCGTGATTCCCCCTCTCCACCACCCGCCCCTCGTCCAGCACCAGGATCTGATCGGCCCTGGAGACGGTGGCGACCCGGTGCGCGACGATCACCGTGGTCCGCCCACGCATCAGTGGCTCGATCGCGCCGAGGATCTCGGCGGCGGTGTGGGTGTCCACTGCGGAGAGGGTGTCGTCGAGGAGCAGCAGGGTCGGCTCGAGCAGGACCACGCGGGCCAACGCGGTGCGTTGGCGCTGGCCGCCGCTGAGCTGGACGCCGCGCTCGCCGACCATCGTGGCGAGGCCGTCGGGGAGCTGGGCCATATCGCGCTCGAGGCGGGCGGTGGCCAGCGCGGACTTCACCGCGTCGCGGCTGGAACCGGGTCGGCCGAAGGCGATGTTCTCCTCGAGGCTGCGGCTGAACAGGAACGACTCCTGCGGCACCACGCCGACCGCGCGGCGCAGCTCGCGGAGCGGCAGGTCGTTGACGTCGACGCCGTCGAGGAACACGGTGTCGCGCGGCACCTCGACCATGCGGGTCAGGGCGCGCAGCAGCGTGGTCTTGCCGGAACCGGTGGGGCCGACCACGCCGAGCGTCTTGCCCGGGGCGACCTCGAACGACACATGGTCGAGGACCCGCCGCGCGCCCCCCGCCCCCTCGCCGATCTCCTCGGGCAGGCTGCCGGACAGGTGCGGCTGCTCGCGGAGGTCGGGGAACTCGATCGTCAGGTCGCGGACCTCGATGCGGCCGTCGCGCAGGGCGCCGCTCCGCACCTGTTCGGCGTCGCGGATCGTCACCGGCATGTCGAGCAGTTCGACGAGCCGATCGAGCGCCGCCGCACCGCGCTGCAGCGAGCTCATCACGAAGCCCAGCGTGCCGGTCGGGCCGGCGACGATGCCGAGGTAGAAGACGAACGACACCAGTTCGCCGACCGTCAGCTCCCCGGCGACGACCCGCGGACCGCCGAAGGCCAGCGCGACCAGGGTGCTGAGCGCGGCCAGGAACAGCATCGTCGGCTGCAGCCAGCTCCGCGCCGCGGCCAGCTCGAGCATGGTGCCGCGGTAGCGCTGGGCCTCGGCCTCGAAGGCGGCACGGTCGCGTTCCTCGAGTGCCAGGCCGCGCACCACCCGCTGGCCGCTCAGCGACTCGTCGAGTTTGGCGCTGACCTCACCGAGTTGCTCCTGAGAAGTGCGCGACAGCACCTGGATGCGCGCGGCGATGCGGCGCGCGAACCACAGGAAGAACGGAAAGGGCGCGACTCCGAGCAGGGTCAGCCACGGGTCGGTGGCGAGCATGAAGGTCAGACCGACCGCGTAGAGCACGCCGGTCTCGACCAGGTAGAGGAACACCGGGCCGGTCAGGCCCTGCACGTTCTGCACGTCGTTGACGCAGCGCGACATCACGTGGCCGGTCCGGTGGCGCACGTAGAACGACGGCGACAGGCGCAGCAGGTGGTCGAACAGGTCGGTGCGCAGGTCGTGCACGACCTTGCGGCTGTTGCCGAGGATGCACAGGCGACTGCCGGTGCGGACCACCGCGCCGACTGCTGCGGCAGCGACCATCGCCACGGCGACCACGACCAGGTGCTGGGCGGCGCCCGGATCGCCGCCCTCGAGGCGGGCGCGCAGGGTGTCGATCGCGTCACCCAGCAGGGTGGGCAGCAGGAGCCGCAGCACCACCGCGGACACCACCAGGACCGCGCCCAGCGCGTAGAGGCCACGGAGCCGGCGCGCGTAGGGCACGAGCCGGGCGAATCGGGAGAGCGCGCTCAAGAGGGCGATCTTCGGCCGGGTTCAGCGCTTCCCAAGGGTCGGATCAGCTGCGCGCCGGTTCAGACGCCGTCGGACTTGGGACCCGGGTCGAAGCCCGGATCGTCGAGCAGATGCGACGCGTTGTCGGCGGCGCGCATCGCGCTCCGAGCCGCTTCGAGTTTGTCGGCCGGGACCTGGATCCGGACCTCGCGGGTGTTGGTCAGGGTCTCGCTGATCGCCACGGGGTCGGTCAGCAGGTGACCCGCCACGAAGGTCTTGATGCCGGCCTCGCGGAGCACGCCGGCCACGACCTGGGCGTCGAACGGGGTCTTCGCGACCAGGAGGTCGACGACGTCGGGATGTTCGCTCATCGCGGGGAGTGTAACCCCGCGCCCCGCGAGGTTCTTCTTTCGGCGAGGTTCCGCGTCGGCCCGATCGACCAGCTCCGGGCGACTGGTGGGATCGGCCGACAGCGGCGACGATCTGGGCGTGAAGCGCTCGCTCCTCCTCTCGTGCCTGGCCGCCGGCTCCCTGCCCCTCGCAGCGACCGTCGCCCAGGATCTGGCCCTCACCGACGTGACCCTCGCCGCCGGCATCACGTGGCAGCACAACGACGGCGCCACGATGATGGGCGCCTGCGGGGCGTTCCTCGACTACGACAAGGACGGTCGCCTCGACCTGCTGCTCGGCGGTGGGTTCAGCCAGACGACCCTCTACCGGAACGTCGGCGGAGGCCGCTTCGCCGAGGTCACTCCGCCGCCGTTCCCGGCACCGGACGGCTGGGAGACCATGTGCCTGACCGTCGCCGACTTCGACGACGACGGCGACCCCGACGTGTTCGTGGGCCGCTACGGACCGAACCGGCTGTTCCGCAACGACGGCGTAGGCCCCGGCGGCACCCCGACCTTCACCGACATCACCACCGGCGCACTCGCCGGCACGGACTTCACGACCACCGCGGCGTTCGGCGACTACGACGGCGACGGCAACCTCGACCTGTTCGTCGGCAACTACATCGGCCCGCGCGGCAGCTACCCGAACCACCAGCCCACGCCCGACCACCTGTTCCGCGGCCACGGCGACGGCACCTTCACCGATGTGACCGACCCGGGCCTCGCCGGCCAGGGCACCGCGCTGGCCAGCGCGTTCACCGACTTCGACCAGGACGGCGACGTCGACCTGTGGGTCTGCAACGACTTCGGCGCGACGGTCGAGCCCAACCGCCTGCACCGCAACGACGGTCCGAACCCGGTCGGCGGCTGGAGCTTCGCGCAGATCGCGAACACCGCCGGCACCGACCTGGCGATGTTCTGCATGGGCATCGCCTCGGGCGACTACGACCACGACGGCGACCTCGACCGCTACTTCACCAACCTGGGTCGCAACGTGCTGCTCAGGGACGATGGCGGAGTCTTCGCCGATGTGACGGCCACGGCCGGCGTGGAGCTGACCCACGATCCGGACACCACGCCGCAGTTGCTGGCCACCAGTTGGGGCTGCGGCTTCCACGACTTCGACCACGACGGCTGGGTCGACCTCTACGTGTCGAACGGCCACATCCCCGCAGCCCCGGCGATCGCCAATGGGCGCAACACGCGCAACACCCTGTATCGCCACGACGGCGCCAGCCTGACCTTCACCGAGACCGGCGGCCGGCTCGACGACGGGATCGGCCGCGGGGCCGCGTTCGGCGACTTCGACAACGACGGCGACGTCGACGTGCTGCAGGTGAACATCGACCGGCGGCCGGTGCTGCTGCGCAACGACTCGCCGCGACGCGGGCAGTGGTTCGCGCCGCGGCTGATCGGCCGGCTGAGCCACCGAGATGCGATCGGTGCCTTCGCCCGCGCCGAGGTCGCGACCTTCACCGCGGTGCGCGAGGTGCGCCGCAACGACTCGTTCGAATCGTCGTCGGAGCCGCGGCTGCACTTCGGACTGGGCCAGACCGATCGGGTCCGGGCCTTCGACGTGCGCTGGCCCTCGGGCATCGAGCAGCAGCTCTACGACCTGCCGGTCGACGGTCGACTCGACCTGGTGGAACCGGTGGTCACCGTCGAGGGACTCGCCGTGCAGCGACAGGCCACCGCCTCCGGCGAGACGATCCGGTCCTCGGCGACCCTGGTGAACCACGACAGCCGCTCGGTGGCGGTCGTGTGGATCCCCGACGTGCGGGCCGGTGACGCGACCACGCGGCCCGGAATCCCCGCCGGCACGCGCGTGTGGTCGGGCCGGCTGTCCCTGGCGATCCTGCAGCCCGGCGAGCGCCGGCCGATCTCGTTCACCGAGAACGTCGGACCGGGCCCGCATGCAGTGCCCGACCTCGCTTGCGTGTTCACCGTCTGGGACGGCTACGCGATCGACCAGGCCCGGGCCGCCGTGCCGGGCAGCTGACGCTCACGGAGTGATCGTGAGCACCACCGCGTTCGACAGGTACGGCCGGTATAGGTCACCGGCGAAGGCCTGGAACGCCAGGATCCCGACCAGGGCCGGATCGTTGGGAATCGTCAGCGGCACGTCGAGGCGACCGTTGGAGTTCGCGTTCGCGGCCAGGAACGAGATCAGCAGCGAGGTGTCGAGCTCGATCTCGCCGACGGGCGGCAGGGGCAGCGGGTTGGCAGCGAGGCCGATCGACACCGTGAGGCCGACCGAGTCGCCACCGCGCGGGGTGAAGGTGCTGAGCGTGGTCGCGGCACCGAGGCGGACCGTGGCCGGCTGGATGCTCAGCCGCGGAGCCGCCATGAACGACGCGCCGCGCGGGGTGAGCGCGGTGGCGCTGACCGTCTCGTCGTAGGCCTCGAACGACTCGCCGGCGTCGAGCGCGTCGCCGTCGGCGTTCAGGTCGCGCAACGCGGTGAGGCGGTTGGGAGTCTGATCCTCGCAGAGGAACACGGTGCCGTCCTCACGCAGAACCACGTCCCAGAAGGTCGACGCGGCCGTCTGGTAGAAGACGCCCTCCTCGCTGGCCTGGATCACGCCGTCGTTGTTGGCGTCGCGGGCCCGCCAGACCTGCTCGTTGCCGTGGTCGGTGATGTAGAAGGTGCCATCGGGCGCCACCGCGAGGCCCCAGTAGAACGGGTTGCCACCCGACGACGGCGCCCAGAACAGCGACACCTCGCCCGGGTCGTTGGCGTCGCCATCGGTGTTGAGGTCGTCGCAGCGATACACGCCCTTGATGTTCACGCCGGTCGCACCGACCTCGGCGTAGTAGAGCTTGCCGTCCGGCGCGACCACGACCTCGGTCGGGATCGAATCGCCCAACGCCAGCTGGTTGGGGATCTGGCAGTAGATGACCGCCTCGCCGATGTCGTTGGCGTCGCCGTCGGCGTTCAGGTCGGTGAGCTTCAGGATCATGTCGACGCCGACGCTCGAGGTGTTGGAGACCGCGACGAAGACGTTGCCGAGCAGGTCGGCGGTGATGCCCTGCGCCGACGCCATCGCCACGCCCGACGCGTTGTTGACGCCGTCGAAGAACACCTTGTGCTCGCCGCCTCCCAACGCGCTGCCGTTGCCGTCGACGTCCTCGAGCATCAGGACGATGTCCACCGTCGAGTCGCAGACGTAGGCCACGCCGTTCAGACCGACGACGATGGCGGTGGGGTTGGTCAACGCGATCGAGCCGATCGTGTCGTCGTAGAAGACGTTGATCTCGCCGGGGTCGTTGAACGAGCCGTTCTGGTTGAAGTCGGAGATCCGCCAGACGCCGTCGAACGAGCTGTCGACGACCAGCAGATCGAGCGTGGCCGACCGCGGGATCAGCGGAGCGAACTGGGCGGGCAGGGCCGCGGGAAGTGCGGCCGCGGCAAGCGCGGCGAGGAACAGGTGGGAATGTGGCGTGTGCATGATGCTGAGACCGAATCTCACCAGGACAGGTGAATTGCGGAATGGCCGGATCTTCGTCGATCGGGTCCCAGGGCGCGCACCCCCGGATCCACCAGGGCGTGGGCTGGCCCATCCGACCGAGGCGGTTCTGGCGCACTTTGATGCGCCCCACCGCGCGCGCACTGCGCCGCGGCGCGTGACGCTCGCCCGAACGGCTGCGCGGCGCGGTCGAGGAGACCCGCGGTACAGTGGTCTAGGCCGCCCCCTCCTCCCCGCACGCACCGATGACACTCTCCCTCCACGCACCTCGCCAGCTCGTGTCTGCGTCGACCCTCGCGCTGGTGGCCCTCGCCGGCTGCTCCGCGCCCGTCGAACCCGCCGACCCCGAGGTCTTCCGCCCATCCAAGCACGACGGCCGCGACCGCAACGCACCCGACTTCCCCGGCGACGCGTTGCGCTGGCAGACCGAGCGCTGGCAGGACGAACGCGGCGTGATCGCGGACGGCGCGTGGCTGCAGGCACTCCGCCAACGCGCGGCCCTGGTCGCCACACCGAAGCCGGAGCACACCGCCGGCGTCGCGCCGCAGGCTTGGCAGCAGCGTGGCCCGTTCAACGTGGCCGGCCGCTCGCGGACGCTGGTGGTCGACCCACGCAACCGCAACGTGCTCTGGTCGGGCGGGGTCGGCGGCGGGATCTGGAAGAGCCTCGACGCGGGCCAGAACTGGACGGTGGTCGACGACTGGTGGAGCAACCTCGCGGTCGCGTCGCTGACCCTCGACCCGAGCGACCCCGACACGATGTACGTCGGCACCGGCGAAGGCTTCGTCAACGTCAACGTGGCGCGCGGCGTGAACTCCAGCTCGGTGCGCGGTGCGGGCATCTTCAAGTCGAGCGACGGCGGCGGCACCTGGACCCACCTCGCCGCCACCGCGAACTGGCCGTACGTGTCGCGCGTCGCGGTGTCGCCCACCAATCCGAACGTGCTGCTGGCCTCGGTCCGCCCCGGCGGCATCCAGCGCTCGACCGACGGCGGCAGCACCTGGAGCCAGGTCGATGCCAGCTTCGCCAGCTACCAGGTTGCGTTCGATCCGAACGACGGCCAGAAGGCGGTGGCCCACGCGATGGACCAGAGCCTCGCGACCCACCGGGTGCTGCGCTCGACCGACGCCGGCGCGAGCTGGCAGCCGGCGAGCAGCGGTCTCGCCAACGTCGCCGGCTACGACGCGCGGATCGAGCTGTGCTACGCGGCGTCGAGCCCGGGCGTGGTCTACGCGTCGGTCGGCGAGAACGGCGGGACGATCTGGCGGTCGGCGGACGGCGGCGCGAACTGGGTGCGGCGGACCACCAGCGGCGCCTCGGCCTGCAACTGGTACTACAACGGCTTCTGGGTCGATCCGACCAACGAGAACGTGATGGTGGTCGGCGCCTTCCACGTGTGGCGCAGCACCGACGGCGGCCGCACCCTGACCCAGATCACCGACGGCTACATCATGACCGTCGACCCGCACCTCGACGTCCACCACGTGGTGGCCGATGCGGGCTACGACGGCAGCTCGAACCGCCGGGTCTACGTGACGACCGACGGCGGGATCCACGTGGCCGACGACATCCTCACGGCGCGGCAGCGCAGTGGCTGGCGCGACCTCGACGACACGCAGGTCTCGACGCAGTTCTACTCCGCGGCCGGCTACGCCCCGACCGGCCTCTTGGTCGCCGGCGCCCAGGACAACGGCACGCAGCGCCTGCTGGGAACGAGTGCGACGCGGTCGAACATGACCTTCGGCGGCGACGGCGGCGTGGTGCAGATCGACCCGACCAACCCGAGCTACGTCTACGGCGAGTACGTGTGGCTCCGCGTGTTCCGCTCCACCAACGGCGGCAGCTCCGCGAGCTTCCGCTACTCGGGGATCACCGAGGCCGACAGCAGCGGGGCCAACTTCATCGCCCCGTTGGTCCTCGACCCGAACGACCCGCGCCGGCTCTACGGCGGCGCGTCGAGCCTGTGGCGCACCGACGACGCGCGGCGCTCGACGATCCAGTGGCGCGCGGTGAAGCCGCCGGTCGGCAGCTTCATCTCGGCGATCGCGGTGGCGGACGGCGACCCGAACCAGGTCTGGGTCGGACACAACGACGGGCGGGTCTACCGCACCACCAATGGCACGGCGCTCAACCCCACCTGGCAGGCAGTCGACGACAACGCCGGCCTCGACCCGCTGCCGAACCGCTACGTCGAGCGCATCGTGGTGGACGCCACCGACCACCGCCGGGTGTTCGTGACCCTCGGCGGGTTCTCGCCGGGCAACGTCCGGCTGACCACCGACGCCGGCGCGACCTTCACCGATGCGTCGGGCACCGCGCCGTTCCGCCTGCCCGACGCACCGGTCCACGGCCTCTGCCTGCACCCCGACGACCCGCAGGTGGTCTACGCCGCCACCGAGGTCGGCCTGTTCGCCAGCGACGACGGTGGCCAGCACTGGTCGGCCAACAACGACGGCCCCGCCAACGTCTCGTGCCAGGAGATCGCGTTCCAGCACGGCTCGCGGACGCTGCTGCTCGCGACGCTCGGTCGCGGGCTATGGACCGCAGACGTGCAGCGACCCGGTGCGCTGAGCTACGGCGCCGCGTGCGCCAATGACTCGACGCCGCCCGCACTCGCCACCGACCCACGCCGCCCGGCGCGCATCGGCTTCGAACTCGGCCTCGAGGCCAACTCCTTCCCGCCCGCCTCGCCGGCCTTTCTGATGCTCGGCGTGTCGGACACGATCTGGTCGGGTGGCAGCCTGCCGCAGCCACTCGACTCCATCGGCATGCCCGGCTGCGCGCTGCTGCAGAGCAACGACGTAGCGTTCGGTGTGACGGTCGACGCCGGCGGCGTGGCGAGCTGGTCGATCCCGCTCCCCGCCGATCCGAACCTGCTCGGCCTGCGCCTGTTCACCCAGGCGATCGGCAGCGAGCCGGGGCTGAACGCGCGTGACCTGGCGACCACGTCCGGACTGGCGCTGACGATCGGGCGATGACGATCGGCGCCGCGCCGCGGTCGAGGCTTCGTTGCCCGCACCCGGCGGCGCGGTCGGACCAAGGCTACCGCAGATCCCGGATAGCGGTGCGGCACATCGTCGACCGGGCGCTGCGCGCCGTTGGTAGTCCTCCCAACCTCCCCGTGCAGCCGCCAGACGACCCCCGGATCCGCAAACTGTCGATCAAGAGCATGACCATCAGCCTGGCGGATGAGGAAACGGGTGAGGAACCAGATCCAAGCGTCTCCGACGAAAAAGGGATCCAGACCCAGTCAGAACCGCGGGCGGCGATCGGAATCCCGCGGCTCTTGGTGATCGCCAACACCCGTGACCGGACCGTTCACACCGAGCCGTCACCCGGCGCACCGCCCCCCGACTCGGTCTCGGTGCGTCCGACCGACTTCTCGAGGCGGTCCAACTCCTGGACCAGACGGGCACGGGCCCGGTGGAGCAGCTGGCGAACAGACGGCTCGTTGCGCTGCATCCGTTCCGCGATCTCCGCGTAGGAAAGCTTCATGATGCCGCGCAGACAAATCACCTCGCGGTCGTCGGCGGACAACCGCTCGATCGCCCGCTCGATCCGTTCCACCGCCTCCTTCTCCGCCAGGTGCCGACTCGGAGTCCAGACGCTCCGGTAGGCACCGAGTAGCTGCTCGGGACGGGAGACGCGGTCGTCAAGCCGGACCTGGCGATCGAATCCACGCTTCTCCGCCGCGAAGCCGCGCGCCCGCGACCGGATCTTTCGCTCCGCCAAGGTCGACAGCCACGACCGGAACTCGCCCTCCGTGGTGCCACGAAAGTCCTCGAAGTCCTCGAGGACGACCCGGCAGACCGACTGGACCAGATCCGAGCTGGACTCCAGCTGACGCATCCGCTCGCCGCAGTTCAGGCGCACGTAGGCCCTCAGGTCGGGCTCCACGATCTGGAGGAGCCGACCGAGCGCGTCTCGGTCACCACCGATCGCCGCAGCGAGCGCCGCAGCGAGTTCCTTCTGTTGCTCCTCCATGATTCAGCGAACCTCCAGCAGTCCATCGAGTTCCAGCCGGTGCCGCAACCTGGTAGCCACGGCCGGGTCCAGGCCAGCGGTCAACCTGCCGAGCAGTTCCTCGATGTGGTCTCCGAGGACGTCACCGTGCCGACGAATTACCATGAGCGCATCGACCGGAGCCACTGCCGCGAGCGACTCGGCCAGCCGCCGCGCGGTCTGCCAGTCGGTCGGGTCCTCGGCCAGACGACGCGCGCACTGATACTCCCCGAGTGCTCGTCGCAGCTCCGGGCCGCATTCCAACGCATCGCCGAGAAGCAGACGCTCCAGGTAGTCCGCCAGGACCTCGGTGTGCGGCTCCAGGCGAAGCGATCGCGCGACGGCCAAGCAACGCTCTTCCAGAGACCCTTCCGACAAGGCGGCTGCAACCGACAGGTTGGTGCGCAGCGCATCGTTGCGGATTCCCGTCCGCGCCTCGCGCGGCAGGTCCGCGAGCCGCGAGAAGGTCTCGAAACCGCGGTGGAACAACGCGTCCGCCGCGTCCGGATCTTCGCTGGCGAGGCCTTCGTGGACGTCCACGGTGGCCAGCGAGAACTCCTCGAGAACACCGTCGAGTCTCTCCCGTGCGACTTCTCGGGCCTCCGCGAACCGCTGCTGGTCGCGCAGCACGAGGTGCAGCTGCATCGGGTAGTTCGGGTGGCTCGGCGTATGCGCCATGGCCCGGCGGGCGAGTTGCTCCGCGAGTTCCAACGAGCCACGCCGCCGGTAGGCGCGAGCCAGGTTGAGCATCGACGGCAGGTGGTCGGGCGCGCGCTCCAACACGGCCGCGAACGCGTCCAGGGAGTCGTTGCCGATCCGACCGTAGGCGGATTCCGCCGCACCCTGGAAGAACCACAGGAACGCCGTGTCGTGCGGCACACGATCCGACCGCTCACCGAGCATCGACTTGCCTTCGGCCAGCCTCCCACACTCGAACAAGCCGGTGATGCGGAGCCGCTCCAGCAAGGAAGCAAGAGTCTCGGCCCTCGGTGCCAGAGCGATGGTCAGGTCGATCACCCTGCTGATCTCCCGGCGATTCCGCAGCGCATCCGCCAGAGCGTCGATCCCGGTGAGGATCTCGTCGTCGATACCGTTCTGCAGAATCCGTCGGTCCTCACCCGCCTTCGCCTGGTCCTCGGCCGCAGCGGATTCGACCAGGACGAGCCAACGCAGGTAGCGGGCCTCGAGATCGTCGGCGTCGAGAGCCAGTAGCTCGTCGAGCGCGGCGAGGTCGCTGCCGCGCCCGGGATCCCGCAGGCGTTCCTCGGCCGTCCCGGACAAGCCGAGAGTCGGACTCAACGCTGCGCGCAGTTCGCCGCGCCGTGCCTCACGCGCGTTCGACTCCCGCTCCAGACGACTCGCCATCGGGCCTGCCAGCGTCACGGCCCCGCCCACCATCAGGGCGGCGACCAACAGACCGGCGGGAACTGCGATCCGCGCCGGCGGGGCGTAGCGACGCGCCAGGCCACCAACCCGCCGCAGCGCACGCGGCCAACGGGAGCCGCGAGCCACGACCGGCTCGTAGCGGAGCAACCGCCGCAGGTCGGCCCCGAGCTCCGCTGCCGTGGGGTAGCGGTCTGCGGGGCTCTTGCGCATCGCCTGCTGGCAGACCGCCGCGAAGTCGCGAGGCACCCGGTGGCGGCGCTCCGCTGACGGGCTCGGTTCCTCGAACTGCACGGCGGCGAGCACCTCGCTCGACGTGCCCCGGAACGGGCGCTCCAGGTACAGCAACTCGAACAGCGTCACGCCGACGCCGTGCAGGTCGGTACGGGTGTCAGCCGTCTCACCGCGCACCTGCTCGGGAGCCATGTAGGCCGGCGTGCCGAGCATCGCACGGGTCGCGGTCAACGATCCGTCTCCAGCCACCGCAGCCAACCCGAAGTCGAGCAGGCGGATCCGGCCGGAACGGTCGAGCATGAGGTTGCCGGGCTTGAGATCGCGGTGGACGACACCCGCAGCGTGGGCCGAATCCAGCGCGTCACAGATCTCGATGCCGAACTGCGCCACGACGGCGGGCCAGGGTCTCAGCAGGTGCTCGGGCAACTCGGCGCCGTCCAGACCCAGCAGTTCGGACCAGCGGTCGCGGGCGTCACGCGGTCCGTCCCGCGACGTGGTACTGTCGGCATGCACCCACGAGAACTGCTCGATGCATCGACTGAGGTCCACGCCCTCGATCCGGTCCATGACCATGAAGGTGGGGTCCCCCTCTTGGATGTCGTGGACCCGCGCGATCCCGGCGTGGTCCAGTCCGGCAAGCACCTGCGCCTCGCGTCGAAAACGCGCCAGGAGTTCCGGATTCGACCATTGGGCGCCCGGCAGGATCTTCACCGCGACGGTCCGGCCCAGGCGTTCGTCGACGGCCTCGTGAACGACCCCCATGCCGCCGGAACCAAGCCGACGACCGAGGACGTAGCGGGCGTCGAGCCGACGCCCGATCCACGGATCAATTCCGCTGAATTCCTCGGGGAGATCACCGGCAGTCGCCACCAGGGATCGAAGCCGCGCGGCCAAGTCGGGATCACCGGAGCACAGCGACTCGAGATCCGGAGTGACTCCGCTCTCCGCGAACTCGAAGTAGCGGGCCAGCAGGCTTTCGAGGACATCGTCTCGGGACATGTGGAATGCCTCGTTGGGTGTACGCGGGTCGGCGCCCCCAAGGCTCAGTAGTTGAAGTAGAGCAACTCGGAGATTCCGACCTGACCAAGCCCGTCCATCGCCGCGACCGCGAGGTAGAGGGTCTGCGACCGGAGCGGCGAGTTCCGGATCGGCATCAACAGCCCGCCCACCCGCATGGGCAACGCGCTCGTCTTTGCCGGCCAAGACATCGGAGGTTCGAACGGGAGCGGCATGAACGGCAGGTTGCTGCTCCGGAAGAACACGATCGCCGCGATCCCCGACCCAGTGAACTGCGGCCACATCCTGGCATGGACCGAGAGCGCATCCACCGAGTTGGGATCGGACGGACCCGCCTGGACCCGGAAACAGCTCGCCTGGATGGTCGGAGCCCCGGGAAAGACCGAGCGGAGGGAGCTTCGCACCGGAAAACCGACCAGGCGAGTCACCGAGTCGTATGGTTGGCCTTGCAAGGGATCCTCTTCCGGATCGAGGATGCAGATCGCGTCGATGTCGTCGGTGTTCGTCATCCCGGGCGCGAGGACCCGCCCCACCGGGCCACGGATCCGGAACTCGTACGGGACCGGCGGCCCGGAACCCGGTTGTGCGCCGTAGAGATACACCATCAACTGCTCATCCACCGGTGCCCCGGCAGTGGAGAACACCAATCGCTGCTGCGCGGCGTCCACCGACAATGCATCCAGTTCGGCACTCGCGCTCAGTCCGAGATCAGCCGCGCTCCGGAAGACCGACGGCCCGGCCCATGAACCACCCCCCCCCGGGCTCGGAGTCCACTCCATCTTCAGGATCGCCGCACCGCTCGGCACGTCCATCCCCCACCACGCCGGAGGCGAGATCTGCGCGCTCGCGCTCGTGAGGGAGAAGTAGAACGTCGGAGCCGTACTCAGGACTGCGCCGACGACGTCCGAGCCCGGCGCGGTGTAGTAGGCCATGTTCAGATCGAGTGCGTCGATCTCGCCCTGGGGGTCGATCCCGAGCTCCTCGTCCTCGTTCGACAGCACAATGACGTCGGCGGTTCCTCCGGGAACCGCCGTACTCCCCGGATAGAAGTATCCGAACAGGTCCGCGCCATTGTCCGGCAACTGCGCCGGGACCGCGTCCTTGAACACCCCGCCGCGGACAACCGACATCGTCAGGAATCCCCAAGCAGGGACACCCGGGGGATCGGGAATCACCGGCCTGCCATCGCTCAGGATCTGCAGGTTGATGTAGGCCTCACCGATCGACATTGCGTCGACGTCCAGACTGGCCAAGACCCACATTGCCGCGCTGCTGAAGTCCGGCAGCCCTCCCGTCGCCGGAGCGAATTCGGCGGCGCCGCCCTGGGCACCTGCCGGGATCGACACCGGGAAACCGGCGGGCAGAGCGCCGCCCGTGGAACTGCCGGTCCCCGAAGCGACGGAGATGCCGTGAGGAGCCGAGGCAAGTGGAGCGACCGGTTCCGCCGCGACCTGAGCCATGACGGTCGGGGACAGCGAGGCGGCGAGCGCGAATGCCACCGCACCAGCGAATGGTGTCGACATGGGACTTCTCCTTCGAAACGAACCTTCGAACAGTAGACCGTCTCGCAAGACCTGACCAGCCGCGCACCGACCAGATCTGGTAGCCACACATTTGCCGAGATCGCGGTCACATCCGACTCGGCATCGCACCCCACCTCAACTCACCTCACCGAGGAACCACGGCCGCCCCCGCCCAGAGCGTCCGGCGTGCCGGCCATCCAAATCGAGAATCGGAGAGTTCGAACATGAAGAGGGATCGAAGCTCGTGGAGACACCTGTCGATGCTGGTGTGGCTCTGCACAGGTGCCGCGTCCGCACAGTCCGCAGCGCCGAGATCGGCCGAGGAGATCCTCGCCGACACGGATCTGGTCGTCGCTGGAACGGTGCAGGAGGCACACGCGGAGTGGCTCGACCGGTCGGTCGGCTCGATCGCGACGGTCTACTCGCTGAAGCTGCAACACACGGTGTTCGACCACCGCGCCCTCGTTGCGGGACTGCGCGACGCCGACGGGCTGCGGCTGCGTTTCGCCGGAGGAGAGATCGGCGACCAGGGCTTCCGGATCGCCGGAGTACCCGCGATGACCGTCGGTGAAACGGTGGTGCTATTCGTATCGGCACGCGATCTGGGATCGGCCTGCCCGCTTGCGGGAGGGGCCGCGGGATTGTTCCGGGTCTCTTCGACGAACACCGTATGCGACGCCGCGGGAAGCCCGGTCACGCGGCGCTACCTCTCCACGGAAGAGGACCGGCCGGGTGGTTTCACGTGCGCAGACTTTCTCCAGGAAGTGGCACGGGCCCGCCCCCTCGTGAATGCGCTCCAGTCGCCGCGGGGCGGATCGACGCGACAGAGTGACTGCGGAGTTCCGATCTGCCAGCCGATCCGCGTCGCTCCGGAGGACCGTCGTGACCCGCCGCATCCTTCCGGAGCCATTCCCGCACCTATCACGGGAGGAACCCGCCGAGCAGCGGCCTCGGGTGGCGGCGGCTGCCAGAACCCCAACGGCGTGCGCCCACTGTTCGGGTACTCGTTGACGATCCCCGACCTCTACAGCGCGCCCTCACCGTGGAGAGCCGCAGTTCGCCGCGGCATCGGTCGCTGGCGCACGTATGCGTCGGGCGTGTTCTTCGACTACGTCGGCACCCACAACACCTACGGGTTCTTCAATGGCTTCAACGATTTCGCGTTCGCCGACGACGCGGGAATGCAGACCGCCTACGGGATCACGTTCGGCTCCTACATCACCTACACCGCGCTGCGGACCGTCCGGCAGAACCACCAGTGGAACATCGTCGAGGCCGACATCCTGGCCCGCTTCGACGCCGGCTGGACCACCGATCCACAGCAGGCCCACCTCGGACGGGCCTACCTTCTCGAAGGCATCTTCGCACGGGAACTCGGCTACGCGGTCGGCATGGATCGGCAGGGGAACTGCGCCCCCAACTCGAACTGCAACTCGGTGATGAACAACGGACCCGGCCCGATCGACCTGCTGTCGGCCCTGGTCGCGGCCCCCTACCGGGTCGACATCGAGAAGCTGCTGGCGCCGGACATGTACCCGTTGAATTCCACGAACATCACCGACTTCGGGATCCATCTGTTCCGGACCGTCGGCGGACCGACCGGCATTCCGGGAGGTGTCCGCGCCGCCTGGGCCTCCCACCCGGCTTCGGTGACACGCGGCAACTCGTTCGCACTGCAGGGATTCTCCGCCGAACACCTGATCGGTGTCGGTAGTGCTCCGACCGTGGAATTCCGACTGACCCCGGCTCGCGGGAGTCTCGCCGGAGCCATCGTCTGCAACCGCGTCCAACTGCCGTTCCTGAGCAACTCCTCGATCGTCACCAATGCGTCGGTGACGGTCCCCGGACACACCCCTCCCGGGAGCTACCACCTCGCCGCGGTTGTGGTGTCGCCAGACGGCAATGCGCACAACGATGTGTCCTGGTCGGGCAGCCCCCTGCGCGTGGACCTGCCCCTGCACACCCTCCGGGTCGATGCAGCTCCGGCACCTACCCGTACGATCGTGACCTTCTCGGTCAACGGTGGCCCCCACCAGGACCATTGGACTCCGGTCGCGCAGAATCACCCCGAAGGAACGGGACTCGATCTCTGGGCCATCCCGCTGGCGAACCGTCGACCGTTCGACCGGTGGATCGTCGACGGAGTGCCGCAGACACCGGGCAACGTCCATACCCGCGTGACGATGAACGCCGCGCACACCCTGGTCGCCCAGTATGGCGCGCCCTTCCTCTACGGTTCCTACCGCGCCTACGGGACCGGCTGCGGTGGATCTACGACCTGCGCGAGCCTCAATGGATCCGCGCCGAGCCTGGCAGGTCTCACCGTGCCGACGAGACGGCGTTTCGCCCTGCAACTGGCCGGTCTCCCGCCGACGGTCGTGACGAGTGCCGAACTCCGGATACGGGCGAACCGTTCGCTATCGATTCCGATCGAGATCCAGGCACAGGACCCCGCCACCGGCGGGCCATCCGGAGTCACGCTCGCCTCCACGACCCTGCAGGCCAGCACACAATCAGTCTGGCAACGCGCCACCTTCGCCAATCCCGTGACGCTCCCGGCCGGCGACTACTTCCTGCTGCTGGAGTCCCCCGGGCCCGAACTCGAGCTGCCGGTCGCCGCCAGCGGCAATCTCGGCAACCACCACGTGGAGATCGCACCGGGCAACTGGGTCGGCCCGTTCGCCCTGGAGTGGGCCTGGCGAATTCTGTGTCCCGGCGCCGGCCCGACACTGACGAACGTCGGTACGCCGGAGATCGGACGCCCTGTCACCATCCGCCTCGATCAGGCGCCGCCCGCGCACCAGGCATTCCTAATGACCGGGTTCTCGAACACATCCTGGGGCCCCCGCCCCCTGCCGTTCTCACTCGATCCATTGGGGGCGCCCGGCTGTTCCGTGCTCGCCAGCTGTGAAGTGGTCGACTCGGTGACCACCAGCAGCATCGGGACCGCTTCGGTCACGCTACGGATTCCGGGCTCGCTGCAGTTCTACGGAGCCCGCTTCTACAACCAGTGGGCAGTCCTCGATCCGAGCGCAAATCCGCTCGGCCTGCGTTTGAGCAATGCGGGCAGCGGTTTCGTCGGCCATCCCTGACCGACATCCAACGGATTCCTCGATCTCCGGGTGTCACGCATTCCGCGCGGCGGCACCCCATAGAACGACCGCGCGACCCAGGACGTCCCTGTGGACCGCGCGAGACGGTAGATCGAGATGACCATCAACAAGCCATCCATGGGGCGCCTGTCGGGCGCCGTTCTCGCGTTCGCTCTCACCGCGCTCGCCCCGCCGACGAACCTCGCTGCGCAGAGCGACCAGCACGACTTCTCGCAGGATCAGGTCGTGGCCGGCGGCCTCAGCGACGTGGACAAGCGGCGCCTCCTCGACCTCGACTGGTCGGCGGCACGCTTCGATGTCCCGACTCAGGCCCCGGTGGAAGTGATCGCCAGGACCAGGTTCGGGTTCGAGAACGTGATCCTCCGCATCCCGGCCGGAACCGTTGTCTTCCATCCCGACCCGCTGGACGGGCCCGCAGTCGTCGCACAGTGCGGCAACACGACCTGCTGGCGGTGGCTCGTCGACGCGCCGCACGTCGACATCACTGCCAGCGAGATGGCTCGACTGGCCCACCTTCCACCGCCCGGCCCGCCGACCGACCCGGTCGTGCAGTTCGTGTCGATCGACTATCCCGCGCGCTCGGGGCAACTCGGCTACGTCTATCCCCAGTCGGTGATTCGCGACCTCGCGAACCTCACGGGCTACACCGGAAGACCGCGCATGACGATCGACCTCGGCCCCTCGACTCCTGCCAGCATGCCGATCTCGCTCGGCATCCAGGGGGTCGTCGGAGACCTGGTCTACTACTTCGTCGGCCTCGACGCAGCACCGACGCCGACTCCGCTCGGACTGCTGATGCTCGATCTGAATAACCACGTGTTCCTCGGCCCGGGCACGATCGATCCCGAGGGATACAGCCAGCTGTCCGTGGTCGCCCCCACCGCGGTGCTGGCGAGCCCGCAGGACCTCGGCTTCCAGGCGGTGCTCGTCGACCCGCTGTACGCCCGTCCGGCGCTCAGTGAACCGGCCTACATCAGTATCTCGAACGGCAGCAGCGACACGGCGATCGCCGCCTACGGCACCGAGTCGAACGACACTCCCTGGGGACCGGGATCGGCCGTCAACTTCGACGGGATCGTGGTGCTCCCGAACGTCGCCGCCGGGAAGATCATCCAGCTCATCCTCAACGTGCACGACCAACTCGGCAACAGGAGCGAGAGGGTCGCCGGACAGACGACCTCGACCGGCGGCGAGATCCGGATCCGACTGCGCGGCCGACTGGTCTATCCCGACTACGTGACCGTGAAGATCATCTGCCCGGACGGGAGCTTCGAAGTGATCCGCCTGCGGATCCCGGCCTCGAGCGGACCGAACTGACGCAGGTCGCCTACCGGCCAGCGGTCCCTTGCAAGGCCGGGAATCGCCGAGCGAGGGATTCGCGAGACAAGTGCGCGGCCTTCGCGAGCACTGGCCCGCAGAGACTGCTAATCTGGCGAGCCTTGCCTCGGGGACGACCGCGCAGTGCGAGACTCCGAATGTTCGCTCCGCGGACCCTCTGGAACCTCCTACCCGACCCTGACCGCCAACCACTCGTCTAACCCGTGGCGATCTCGCGGGGCTGTAGAGGCCTCGGTTCCCCCGCCAACGTCTCGTGCCAGGAGATCGTGTTCCAGCACGGCTCAAGGACGCTGCTGCTCGCGACGCTCGGTCGCGGGCTATGGACCGCAGACGTGCAGCGACCCGGCGCCCGGAGCTACGGCTCCGCGTGCGCCAACGACTCGACGCCGCCGCGCCTCGCCACCGACCCACGCCGCCCGGCGCGGATCGGCTTCGAACTCGGCCTCGAGGCCAACTCCTTCCCGCCCGCCTCGCCGGCCTTCCTGATGCTCGGCGTCTCCGACACGGTCTGGTCGGGCGGCGGTCTCCCACAGCCACTCGACGGCGTCGGCATGCCCGGCTGCGCCCTGCTGCAGAGCAACGACGTGGCGTTCGGTGTAACGGTCGACGCCGGCGGCGTGGCGAGCTGGTCGATCCCGCTCCCCGCCGATCCGCACCTGCTCGGCCTGCGCCTGTTCACCCAGGCGATCGGCAGCGAGCCGGGGCTGAACGCGCGTGACCTGGCGACCACGTCCGGACTGGCGCTGACGATCGGGCGATGACGATCGGACGACTTCCTTCCGACCTGGTGGCAGGCACCGCATCGCCCCGCAGCTCGACCGACGCCCAGGGGATCCGCCTCGGCCGCGGGATCGACTTCGCGAGGACCGCGGAACCCGAAGCGGGCCGAGAAGGCCCCAGCCTGCGCGGCCGCTTCGGAGTCGGCGGCCCGCTCGCCAAGCACGTGCGGTGGAAATCGGTTGAGGCACGATGATCTCAGGTCGAGCAGTTGGTCCGTCCGGATCGCCCATGCCCTCCGCAGCCTCACCTCGAACCGCGCACGTCCCGACAACGGAAGTCGTGAACCCCTACCCGTGGGTCCTCGACAGCCTCCCCGTCGTCGCCTCGGTCGCCTTCGCCACCGTCGTGTCGCTCCGGCACGACGGCCGCCCCACAGGGATCGCGATGCTGCTCGGCCCCTGGGCAGGGCTGCCACTCGGTCACTCGGACTGAACCATGGCCACCTAGAGGCCGGGTCACGGGACACGTTCCGATCCAGTGCGTGAACCCGTGCCTGGGACGAAGCCGCGAGACGTAGCCGAATCGGTGGATTCGGCGAGGCTTCGCGGCGATGTCCTGGGTGCGAGGGCGCGTGCTGGGCGGAATGGTCTCCCGTGACCCTGACTCCTAGATGCCGGCGACCACGCTCGGGATCGTGGTGGCCGCGCCAATCGTGCTCGGGACCATCATCGCGCTGCCCGGACGAGCCCGCCGCGTGCTCGGCGCCCTGCTGCTCGGCACGTGGTTGCTGGTCTGGACGCTGCTGGGCGCGATGTCGCTGATCAATGCGTCGATGTGACCACGCTGCGAAGAACAGCGGGAGGAGTCTCAGGGCTAGGGCTTGAAGCAGCGCCTGTGGCCCCCTCGCCTTCACAGGCCGCCTGGGCCGGGCGGCCGTCCCAACATCCTTCGAATGCCGGAAGCACTCTCGCGCTGAGCGCGGGGTCACCCAGAACGATCCTCCGCCGAACCTGCGAGGACCGGATGGATCCGAGCACGGGAATCCGCCAGGAGGAGCCGAAACCACGCTCGGCCGGTGGGCACGTCCGCGGCAGCTGTGCAATTCCGAAACCGTGGCCGGGCCGCGTGACGTCTCCGGGTCGCCATGAGCCAAACCCTACGCTGTCTCGCCCTTGTCCTGTTCGCCCTGGCCGCTCCTGCCGCAGCCCAGATCCCGCCGCTCCACTCTCCTCCGGCGAACGGGATGGTCGGTGAGTCCTGGGACCTGTTGACCCTCGACGGCGCGCCCGTGGCACCGCCGGCCGAGTACTACATGGAGGTCACCGAGGACGACAACGGGGTGGTCAAGGGGCAGTTCTGGAAGAAGTCCGGCGGCACCCCGCCGGTGAAGTACGAGGGAGCCATCGTGCTGCACGGCGGTCCATTGCGCTACACCTGGGAGCTCGGCGAGCTCAGCGGCTGGATGCAGTGGAATCCGTTCTCGAACAGCTACGTCTACTACACCTCCGCGCGCGGCGGGCTGACGCGGCAGCTTCGCCAGCGTGACGAGGACTGACTCAGCTCCGGTGCTGCAAACGCTGCCGGCCGCAACCTATTCCGCTCCGTCTGCCGCGAGAGGGCATCCGACTCGACCTCGTCGTGCAACACAGGGGGCGAGGCGAGACCGATCGGGTCTCCGTGTTCCACGGCGGTCGGGTTCTGCGAGTCCCACGTGCCGACAGAACCTGCTCGAGAACCGCAACCTCAGCGGCATCACCGCGGTGGTCGAACGAACCACCACCGCCGCGCAGACCTGGGCCTGCGTGCGAAAGCACGGCGCCCCCGAAGGCGACGCTTCCGCCGACGTCGGGTTCGAGTTCGTCCGCGCTGCTGTTGGCCAGGGTCAAGGACGAGCCAACCGAACCGGAGACCGAGTCGACGGACCGCGCGAAGATGTCCCGGGCAGAGCTGCGATTGGCGGAACGGCTCGACGCCGACTGATCGCCGCACCGATACGGCCCACCTTCCGTGTGATCACGAAAGGTGCGCGCCGCCACCCGACCCGAACCGGAAGGAAGACAGATGGCGGGCGCCGCCCTCAGTCCTGCGTGTCGCCGGTCGACGCCGGTGCCAGGTTGGCGAAGTGCAGGCGCTTCAGGGTGCCCTCGAAGGCGAAGGGGGCACGTTGGTAGTAGTCGTCGGCGACCGGCGAGTTGGTGTCGACGCCGACGTCGAAGGTCTCCGAGGCGGTGAACACGCTGGGAACGGTGCGACGCACCGTGCCGCCGGCCGCCTCCTCGCCGTTGATCCAGAAGCGCAGTTCGGCGGGCGCGGCGCGCTGCAGCGGGGTCCGCATCTCGAGCACGATCTCCACATCGCCGGCCGGCAGGCTGCCGACGTGGATCTTGTCGCGCCTGAGCAGCAGCGCGCTGTACTCGTAGTAGAGCTCGCCGTCCAAGGCGTAGAGGCTCACTCCACCCCCGTAACCCCCCATCGCGAACAGGACTCCGTCGACCCCTTCCGGGACCTCGGCGGAGATCTCCGCCCGGACGTTGCCGCTGCGGACGTTCGGCGCCTGGCTCTCGGGGATCCGGGTCATACCCGGGAACAGGTTCCACTCGGTGTTGCTGCTGCGCTTCATCTCCTGCGGATTCAGCCCGGTGTAGAGCGCACCACCGATCGGCAGCACCTTGTTGGCCCGCGCCTCACGCAGGAACAGCTCCCGGAGTTCGGCCAGCCTCTCCGGCTTCACCGCGGCCAGGTCGTTCATCAGGGTGTAGTCGTTCCGCGTGTCGAACAGCTGCCAGGCGTCGTTCGCCGGGTCCCAGCCCACCAGTCCCGACATGTCCGCCACCCAGGGGGTGCGCGGCCCGAAGGTGCTGGCCATCCAGCCGTCGTGGTAGACGCCACGGCTGCCCATGATCTCGAAGTACTGGGTCTTCTTGCGCTCGGGAGCGTCCGGGTCGTCGAAGGTGTAGGCGAAGCTGACGCCGTCGAGCGGGTCCTGCACGTGCCCGTCCACGACATCCGGCGGCACGATGCCGAGGATCTCGTAGAGGGTCGGCACCACGTCGTTCACGTGGTGGAACTGGGAGCGCGGAGTGTCGTCGGGCTCGATGCGAGCCGGCCACGACACCACCATCGGCGTGCGGGTCCCGCCCCAGTCCGAGGCGATCAGCTTGGTGTAGCGGAACGGGCTGTCCCCGGCCCAGGCCCAGGCCGAGTGGTACATGTTGTCCATCTCCGGACCGCCGATCGCATCCAGGCCACCCAGCTCCTCGGCGATCGCGATGTGCTCTTCCACCGTCGTGGGGATCCCGTTCTGGGCGTTGAGCTCCGCGACGCTGCCGCCCATCCCCTCGGCCGACGCGCCGTTGTCCGAGAAGATGTAGACGATCATCGTGTTGTCGCGGATGCCGCGCGCTTCGAGTTCGTCCACCAGCCGTCCGACCTGGGTGTCGGTGTGCTCCAGGAAGCCTGCGTAGACCTCCATCAGGCGAGCCTGGAAGGCCTTCTCGTCGTCCGGGATGTCCTCCCAGGCCGGAATGCCGGCAGGGCGCGGCGCGAGCTGCGCATCCTCGGGGATCCAGCCCATCGCCTTCTGCCGCTCGAAGGTGCGCTGCTGGTAGACGTCCCAGCCGTCGTCGAACTTGCCCGCGTACCTGTCGGCCCACTCCTTGGCCACGTGATGGGGACCGTGCACCGCGCCCGGCGTCCACCACATCAGGAAGGGTCGGTCCGGGTTCAGCGCCAGATGCCGCTGCATCCAGGTGATCGCCTTGTCGGCCATCGCCTCCGTGAGGTGGAAGTCCTCGTGGTTCTCGACCTCGGGCAGGGAGATCGGCGACGTGTTCTCCCAGAGCACCGGCTCCCACTGCGAGGTCTCGCCCGCGATGAAGCCGTAGAAGTAGTCGAAGCCGCGACCGGTCGGCGTGCGGTCGTACGGCCCGTTGGCGATCTGCTCGATGGGCGTGTTGTGGTCCTTGCCGAAGGCCGCGGTCGCGTAGCCGTAGTAACGCAGCACCTCGGCCACGGTCGCCGACGACTTCGGGATCACGCCGGTGTAGCCGTCCCAGTCATTGGCGAACTCGGCGATCTGACCGGCGCCCACCCGATGGTGGTTTCGCCCGGTCATCAGCGCTGCGCGGGTCGGTGAGCACATCGCCGTGGTGTGGAACCGGTTGTAGGCGATGCCCTCCGCCGACAGCCGACTGAGCGTCGGGGTGTGGATCCCTCCGCCGAAGGCGCTCGGATTGCCGAAGCCCGCGTCGTCGAGCATGACGATCACGATGTTCGGCGCATCCTCGGGCAAGTGCCGCGGCGTCTCACGCCACTTGTGCACCGAGTCCTGCATGGTCATCCCGACCGAACCGCCCATGGGGGGATCGGGGAACGGCAGGCTGCTCTCGGTGCCCTGGCACCCCACCACCGACAACACCAGCAGCGTCGTAGCGCCGCCGACTCGTCTCTTCGTGATCTCGAGATTCATGTACGTGCTCTCGCTCCGGTAGACGCAACGATCCTCACGGACGCCGTCTGTGCGCGGTCGCAAGGAGGACGCTCGATTCCCGAAGCCTGCCCCGATGAGAAGGCCACCCACTTCACCGCGGCAAGCCAGAGGATCGCCGAAACACCCACCACGGTGCGCCTCCCGATCAGGAAGGGAAGGACGCTCTCCCAGAGCAAACTGTAGGCTACATCGCACTCCGGGACCTGCGCCCCCCTGCCGAGCATGGACGACGCCTGCAATCACAAGCCGCTCGCCGCGCCCGCTGCAGAGCCAGTCCGAGCACAGCTCGACCGGATCCTCGGCAGCGCCGAGTTCCACGCGACCGATCGGCTTCGTGCCATGCTGCGCTTCGTCGTCGAGCAGCAGCTCGAGGGCCACGGCCAGCGCCTGCACGGCTATTCGATCGCGGTCGAGGTCTTCGGACGCAGCACCGACTTCGATGCCACCCACGACCCGGTGGTCCGCGTGGAGGCCCGGCGGCTGCGCGCGGCCCTGGAGCGCTACTACCTGACCGCGGGCTCCTCCGATCCAGTGCTGATCGAGATCCCGAAGGGTGGCTACGTGCCGGTGTTCTCCGCTCGGACCGCGCACAGCGATCGCTCTCGGCCCGGGGGCTTCGACGTGGGCCGACGCCCGCGCCTCGCGGTCATGCCGCTCGAGGTGATGCCCACGGACGACCACCAACAGGCGTTCGCCTCGGGTCTCACCGAAGAACTCGTCACCGAGCTGACCCGGTTCCAGGACCTCGCGGTCGTCTCGTGCCAGCCGCTCCCCGCAGCCGCCGCGAACCTCGGTCGACCGGAGGACCTGGCCCGGCAGCTCGAGGCCCGCTTCCTGCTCTGCGGTGCAGTGCGGCGCGACCCCGACTCCATCAAGGTCTCCGCGCGCCTGAGCGACGTCCGGGAAGACCGGCAGATCTGGGCCGAGTCCTTCACCCGACCGGCGGCAGCCAGCGAGCTCATCTCGACCCAGGAACAGATCGCCGAGGCCGTGGTGGGCTCGATCGCCGGCGCCTTCGGCATCATCAGCCGCCACCTGTCCTCGGAGTCCCGGAAGAAGCGGCCGGCCGAGCTCGCCACCTACGAGGCGATGCTCCGCTACTACAGCCATCAGATGGATCCGCGTCCCGAGTCGGCGCGGGCCTGCTTCACCGCGCTGCAGGCCGCCGCCGAGCGCGAACCCGACTACGGCGCGGCCTGGTCCGCCCTGGCCACGCTGTTCGCCCAGATGCACACCTTCGACGTGCCCGGCTTCGACCATCCTCTCGAGACCGCGCTCGACTTCGCCCGCCGGGGCGTGCAGCTGGATCCCGGCTCGCAGCTGGCCCACATGGTCCACGCCTACTCCTGCCACCTCGCTGGAGACTCCAGGAGCTTCCTCGAGGAGGCCCGCAACACCCTCCGGCTGAACCCCTGCTCGCCCTACCCGGTGGGCGCGATCGGCTACTTCCATGCGATGCGCGGCGAGTTCAGCGACGGCCTCCCGCTGATCGACCGGGCGATCGCCAGCACACCCAACCACCCGAACTGGTTCCACTCCGCGTACGTGCTCGAGCACCTGCACGAAGGAGACGACGAGGCCGCCCTCGCGGCGACCACGCTACACCAGCCGTTCCTGGAGTATTGGGACGACGTCGCGACCGCGGCGATCCTCGGCCGGATGGGACGACGCGCACAGGCGGCGCCACACCTGGCGCGCCTCGGCCAAGCCAAGCCCGACTTCGCGCAGCGGGCCCGCGAGCTGATCGAGCGCTCGCTCAAGAGCCCGACATTGGTCGACCTGCTGCTGGACGGCCTGCGCAGCGCGGGGCTGCGGACCGCGGGCTGATCACCGAGATGGAGATGGACGGGGCCTTCGATGCGCGCGACTCCTGGCACCTCGCCCGCGACGCCGCGGCGCTCGGAATCCTGCCGGACATCGGCGGAACCGCACACTGGTCGATCCCACTCCCGGAGCCAGCGGCAGACGTGGGTGGCAGAACGGTCATCCGACGGTTACAGCAGCAACCTGCTGATGGCCTGCGCCGCAAACCACCCGCCTACCGAGCCTCGATCGCATGTCTCGCGGGTCGGCGCGTGGACATTGCGCTTCACCTGTGCGTTCACCGCACTCCTCTGGTCGACGGTTGCGGCCCAGGAGCGGCACTGGTCGCTGCGCCCGGTCGCCGACCCGCCGACGCCGCAGGTCGCCGACGCGTCGTGGCCGCGAACCGACCTCGACCACTTCGTGCTCGCCCGGCTCGAGTCGGCGGGCCTCGCTCCCGCGGCCGAGGCCGACCGGCGCACCCTGATCCGGCGTGCGGCGTTCGTGCTGACCGGACTTCCCCCGACCGCGGAACAGGTCGATGCCTTCGTCGCCGACGACGCACCCGAGGCCTGGCACACGGTCGTCGAGCGGCTGCTCGCCTCCGACGCCTACGGCGAACGCTGGGGCCGGCACTGGCTCGATCTCGCCCGCTACTCCGACACCAAGGGCTACGTCTACGGCGGCGAGGAGCGGCGCTTCGTCCATAGCCACGTGTATCGCGACTGGGTGATCCGGGCGTTCCGCGACGACGTCCCGTACGACCGCTTCTTGAAGCTGCAGCTCGCCGCCGACCAGATGGTCGACGCACCCGACGCGCCCGACCTGGCCGCGATGGGCTTCCTGACGCTCGGTCCACGGTTCCTCGGCGTGGTCCACGACATCATCGACGACCGCATCGACACGACGTTCCGCACCATGCAGGGACTGACCGTCGCGTGCGCCCGGTGCCACGACCACAAGTACGACCCGGTCCCGACCACCGACTACTACGCGCTCTACAGCGTGTTCGCGTCGTCGCGCGAACGGACCCGCACCCTTGCCGAACCGGCGAGGGCTCCCGACCGTCGCCCCTCCGAGCAGGTCGCCGCGTACGAGCAGGAGCACGCGAAGCGCCGCGACGCGCTCGCCGCGAAGCTGACCACCAGCCGGACCGCGCTCGAGGCGCGCCTGCGCGCGAAGGCCAGGGAGTACCTCGTGGCCGTCCTCGACGTCGAATCGCTTCCGACCGAGGACTTCGTGATGCTGCTCGGCGACGACGACATCAACCCGGTCTTCGTCCGCCAATGGCGTGACTGCATCGACGCCCGGAGCGCCGAGGACGATCCGATCTTCGGTCCGTGGCACGCGTACCGGGAGCTGCCCGAGGCCGGGTTCGCGGATCGCGCTCGGGACCTGGCGACGCATTGGCGCACGGCCCCCGCCAACGTCAATCCGCACGTCGGTGCACTGTTCGACGACACAGTCCCAACCTCGATGCGCGAGGTCGCGGAGCGCTACGGAGAGCTGTTCGCGACGGTCGACCGGACGTGGCGCGGTCTGCTCGAGGATGCGGCATCGAGCAGTGCCCCCGCGCCGGCCGCCTTCGAGGACCCCGACCGTGAAGCCCTGCGGCAGATGCTGTACGGCCAGGACGCACCGACGCGGGTCGCCGAGGGCCCGGTCGTCGAGCTCGAGTGGTACTTCCCTGCCGCGGAACGCGCAGCGCTACGTAAGCTGCAAGGAGCCCTCGACACCCTGGCCTTCGAACACCCGGGCGCCCCACCGCAGGCGGTCCTCCTCGAGGACCGTCCCGAACCGCACGACGGACGGGTCTTCGAACGCGGCAACCCGGCTCACCCTGGAGCACGCGTCGCCCGGCGATTCCCCGCCGCCCTGTCCCCGACCGACCGCGGCGACTTCCAGCACGGCAGCGGACGCCTGGAGATGGCTCGCGCGATCGCGTCGCCCGACAACCCGCTGACCGCGCGCGTCATGGTCAATCGGATCTGGCAGCAGCACTTCGGCGCCGGACTGGTCCGCACCCCGAGCGACTTCGGCACGCGGGGCACCCCACCGACCCACCCGGAGCTGCTCGACTTCCTGGCGTCGCGGTTCGTCGAGGACGGCTGGTCGATCAAGGCCCTGCACCGGCGCATCCTGAGATCGGCGACGTGGCGGCAGTCGTCCTCGGTATCCGTCGAGGCGATCGCTCGCGACCCCGAGAACCGACTGCTCGGCCGCGCGCGGCGACGCCGCCTCGAGTTCGAAGCACTGCGCGACTCCCTGCTCGCGGTCAGCGGCGAGCTCGACCGCACCGCCGGTGGCCCCGGCTTCGAGCTGACCGCCCGGCCCACGGTCCCCCGCCGCACGGTCTACGCGCGCATCGACCGCGGCTTCGTCCCTTCCGTGCTGCGCACCTTCGACTTCGCGAATCCCAAGCACCACGCGGCCGAGCGCTTCGAGACCTCGATCCCGCAGCAGGCGCTGTACCTGCTCAATGCGGACTTCGTGGCAGACCGCGCGCGGGCCCTCGTCGCGGGTCTCGACGCCGCGGCGGGGAGCGAGCCGACAGCACGGATCGCACACCTCTACCGCAGGCTCTACCAGCGCCCGCCCACTGCGCGCGAGCTCGAAGCAGGCCACCGCTTCGTGACCGAAGCGATCGTCGAGCCTGCCGAACCCCCGACACCCGGCGCCGCCGACTGGAGCTACGGCTACGGTCGGTTCGACCCGGCGACCTCGCGCACGGTCGACTTCGCAGCCCTCCCGCACTTCACCGGCAGCGCCTGGCAAGGTGGCCCGAGCCTGCCGGATCGGACGCTCGGCTGGGTCCGGCTCACCGCCGACGGCGGGCACACCGGCAACGACCTGGCCCACGCCGCGATCCGCCGCTTCCAGGCGCCGCGCGCCGGGAAGCTGTCGATCGAGGGCGTGCTCCGCCACGAGCTCGCCGAAGGGGAAGGAATACGCGGTCGCATCGTCTCCAGCCGGAGCGGCCTGCTGGCGACCTGGGAGCTGCACGACCAGCAGGCGACGACCGCGATCGACCCGGTGCACGTCGAGGCCGGCGAGACCTTGGACTTCGTCGTCGACTTCCGCACCACGCTCGGTTGGGACACCTTCCACTGGGCGCCGGTGCTCCGCGCGATCGACGGCGGCGACGAGGTCTGGGACGCCCACCGCGACTTCGCCGGGCCGGCCGCCGAGCCGCTGGGGGCCTGGGAGCAGTACGTGCAGGTGCTCCTGGTGGCGAACGAGTTCGCGTTCGTGGATTGACCCGATGGCCGACCGACGACACTCCGCACCCCTGTCCACGAGCACCAGCCGTCGCGAGCTGCTGGCACGCTCCTGCTACGGCCTCGGCGCCCTCGGGCTCGGCAGCCTGCTCGCCGACACCGCGACCGGCCAGACGCCACCCCAGGAAGGCCCCCTCGCCCCGAAGGCCCCGCCGTTCCGACCGCGCGCGAAGCGCGTCGTCCACATCTTCTGCAACGGCGGCCCCTCGCACGTCGACACCTTCGACCACAAGCCGGCACTGGGCCGCTACGACGGTCGTCCGCTGCCCGTCCCGAACCGCAAAACCGAGCGCAAGACCGGTGCGGCGTTCGCGTCTCCGTTCGGCTTCCGCCGCTACGGCGAGAGCGGCATCGAGGTCAGCGACCTGTTCCCGCAGGTCGGCTCGTGCATCGACAGGATCACCGTGATCCGCTCGATGCAGTGTGACGTGCCGAACCACGAGCCGTCGCTGATGCTGATGAACTGCGGCGACTCGGTCCGCGCCCGCCCCAGCATCGGCTCCTGGGTCACCTACGGCCTCGGCACCGAGAACCAGAACCTGCCGGGCTTCGTCGTCCTCTGTCCGGGTGGCTACCCGATCAAGGATGCCGCCAACTGGCACGCCGGCTTCCTGCCGGGCATCTACCAGGGCACGTTCGTCGACCCGAAGCACGAATCCGTCGAGCAGTTGCTGGAGCACATCCGCAATGGCTCGCTCTCACGCCGCAGTCAGCGGCGCCAGCTCGACCTGCTGCGCGAACTCAACGAGGCCCATTCGAACGACCGCGGCGGCGACGACCCGCGCCTCGAAGCCCGGATCCAGGCCTTCGAACTCGCCTACCGGATGCAGATCGAGGCCACCGACGCGTTCGACGTGTCACGCGAGCCGGCAGCGATCCGGGACGAGTACGGACCGGGCGTGCACGCGAAGCAGACCCTGATCGCCCGCCGCCTGCTCGAGCGCGGGGTCCGCTACGTCCAACTCTGGCACGGCGCCGGACAACCCTGGGACCACCACGACGACATCGCGGGCCATCGTGCTCTCGCCGCACAGACCGACCGGCCGGTCGCCGCACTGCTCCGCGACCTCGAACGCCGCGGCATGCTCGACGACACGCTGGTGATCTGGGGTGGCGAGTTCGGGCGCACCCCGACGGTCGAACTCAAGGCGTCGGGGGAGGTCACCCGCGGGCGCGATCACAACCCGTACGGCTTCACCGTGTGGCTCGCGGGTGGCGGCGTGAAGGGTGGCCATGTCCATGGTGCCACCGACGAGTTCGGCTTCGCGGCAGCCGAGAATCCGGTCCACGTGCACGACCTGCACGCCACGATCCTGCACCTGCTCGGCTTCGACCACGAGCAGTTCACCTACCGCTGGGCCGGGCGCGACTTCCGGCTGACGGACGTCGCGGGCCGGGTGGCGCACGACGTGATCGCGTGAGTCGCGGTGTCGGCCCGAAGCATCGGACGGGCCCGAATCTGCGGTCCTGGTTCCATCCACTGCGCGACATCTCCTGTGGCAAGACGGCTCTCGTGGGCTGCCGCTGAAGCACCTCGGCTCGCCCCGTGATGCTCCCCGGACCCGATTCCTGACTACTCCGCGGGACCGGCCTGTGAGAGCCTCGAAGCCGACTCTCCGTCCGCCCCTCGTCGACCTGCTCCCGATCTGCTGATCAGCAGCCATCCCTCACGGCGCGAACTCCGCGGCGTCTCCATGGGATCACCGACCGGGTTGGGAGCCGGAACACCAGGCACCTCACCGACGAGACGATCGGCGATCGATGAGCCGCCGCATGCATCGACCCGGCGAACTACCGCTACTGACCCGAGCCCGAAGGAACACCAACAGCAGGCGAGCCCTGTCGCCCAAGAGGGCCTACGCAACTGACCAACCGCTCTGGATCGTGGAGAGCCCACCCTCCCACCGTGCCCGGACGTAGCCGGGTAGGGCGCGAGATCATGCTGCACGGAAGACCGGAGGAGCACGCCCCGGGGAGCACGGGCGAAGGATCTCCCGGGCCCGAGCCAGGCGATCCTCGTGGCGAACCCCAGAGCGCGCCGGTTATCAGACCGATCGGACGTAACCGTCCGGGAGACCCCACCCGCGAAGATCGTGGGCGACCAATCCGTGGCCACCCGGCGCGCGCCCGTCCTCAGCCCTGGCGCGTAGCCCACCAGCCGCGCGGGGTCAGCTCGGCGATCTGCGAGCTGGGTGTGGAGCCCAACCGCTCCAGGACGTCGGTCATGTACTCGAAGGGGTCGACGCCCAGCTCCCAGCAGCTGGCGGTCAGCGAGTACAGCGTGGCGGCCGCCTTGCCACCGGCTTCACTGCCGGCGAAGAGCCAGTTCTTCCGCCCCACTGCGACCTGACGCATGGCGAGATCGAAGGAAGCAGCGACCTGCGGTTGTCGATCTCGAGTCGGCCGTATTCGAGGAAGCGCCCCAGGGCATAGGCATTCCGAATGAAGTATCCGATCGCCTTGCCGATGCGGCTCTTGGGTAACACGTGGCCCTTCAGCTCTGCGAGCCACTCGCGCAGCTTCGCGAACGCGTCCTCCGAGTTGGCTTTCCGCAGCGCCAGACGCTCGCTGGCGTCGAGTCTCTACTGTTTGGCCTCGCGCTCGACGGCGTAGAGCATCCGGATCGCATTCATCGCCGGCTTGGCGTGCTCCGGGCAGCTCTTCAGCGCCTCGTAGAACTTGCGGCGCGCGTGGGCCATGCAGCCCGCTTCGATGATCTCCCCCGACTTGAAGAGCTGGTCGTACCCCGAGTAGGCGTCGGCCTGCAGGTAGCCCTCGTAGCCCTCGAGGATCCGGCGCGGTCCGTCTCCGCTGCGTCCCGGCGTGAAGTCGAAGACGACCTCGCCAGGCTGCTCCCCGAGGTAGGCCCACAGGTGGGCGTGCTTGGAGTTCTTCTCGGAGCGACGGGCGTGCAGGTGCGGTGGAGTTCGGCGAGGTGGGAGCGGATCTCGGCGACCTGCTCGGGCGTGTGTCTCGGCATGTGCGCCAGGGTGCCAAGGGGCGAAGCGGGAAGTAGATGGGGGCTAGCGGACGCTTACTTCTCACTGCTCGCTCGGTCGGTCGCCATACCGGAGGCCCGCACCACCGCGGACAGCCACGTCTCTCGGGAACCCTTCTGCGAGCTGTGACGCGCCTGCGAACGGGGCTATGCCTGCCCCACTCAGGAGCGCCGACGTAGCCGGCCGCCCCTCGGACAGCACGGCCACAAGGACGTTGCCCGAGCGCGATGGGCGCCCTCCCGAACTTGCCTGGGAACCTCCCGATCCTGCGAGCCGCGTCCTGCGGGCGCTCGTAGGGACCCGACGAAGAGCGGTAGGCGCCTGGACGCGTTCACTTGACGCGCGATCCCTGCATCTTTACGCCCCGGAACAGAGAGGGCTTGTCGCTGATCCGAAGCGGTTTGCCGCTGGCCGTGGTCACGTCCTCGAGCACCACCACGCTGTCGCGCACCTGCGGGAACTCCTCGGTGTAGGACGCATCGGTCATCCGCCGGTTGAAGTCTGCGAACACGGTCGGTCCACGGTAGTCCTCCGGATGGTTCGCGTCATCGATGTGCAACCCGTCGATCACGATGCGCTCGGGGATGTAGCAGGTATAGCCGAAGTCGTGCTGGCCGGTGTGCGAGCCGCCGATCAGACTCGCGGCAACGCGGCGCCCGCTGGCCGGCACGAAGGTGCAGTCCCGAATGATCACTTCGCCGCGCCAGGTGCTGCCGTAGTCGGGGCGCAGGTTGATGAAGCTGTAGCCGTAGACCGTCGAGCCCTCCACGGTGAAGGTGCCGAAGCCGATCGCGTTGATACCCATGTAGCCGAGCGTGGAGTCACGGATGGTCGCGTTCACCACACCCTGGTGGGCATCGAAGCGGGAGAGGGTGCAGCGGTCGTACAGCAGGTTCTTGCAGTAGTTCGACCCCATGATCCCCCAGTAGCGCCGGTCCTTGATGTCGTTGGTCTGACTGCAGTTCACGAACGACACGTACAGCGCGCGGTCGACCAGGATGTCGTAGCTGCCCATCGACACCTCCCGGCCGGCCGAACCGATGGTGCGGTAGGTCTTGTGGCCGGTCAGCACCGTGTTGCGCACGGTGACGTGGGCACAGCTACTGATCCGGAGGAACCCGCCGTAGGGTGCGCCGTGCTCACCCTCGCCGGTGATCCGGTGCTCCAGACCGTCGACCACCACGTTGGAGCGCTCGATGGCGAGGCCACGGGCGTAGTAGGTCGACTTCGACTCGGCGGCATTGGCGATGGTGGTGAAGCGGCCGCCGCGGACGGTCAGGGTCTGCGTGTCGACGGGCCGGGCGGTGATCCGGGAGATCTGATCGAAGTCCCAGACGATCGGACCGTTGCCGTCGACCCGGCCGTCGCGGCCGAGCAGAAAGACGTCGGTCTGCGCCTTGCCGCGATTCTGGTTGGCGCCGTAGCGGATGTAGCGCCGGACGCTCGAGTCGGTGACGGTGACCAGACAGTCGCCAGGCAACGACACGTCGAGCTGCTCCTGACCCTTGCGCAACGATTCGACGCCGTCCAACTCGAAGGACTTCTGCTTCGAGCGCACCAGGAACACCTGCGCCCGGAGATTCTCCACGTCGGTGTCGTCGATCAGGAACCGCGCCGAGCCGAAGTCGGTGTCGGTCTCGATGATCGCGGTCCGCCCAGACCTCCCGATGCGGTAGGTCGCGCCGTCCTTGGCGCGGACCGGCAGGCCGTGCCGGTTGGCATGCGCATGGGCGCGGACGATGGCTTCGAGGTCGTCGGCCTCGCCGTCACCCTGTGCGCCGAACGACTCGTAGCGGACCACGGTGTCCGGGGCAGGCGGAGCCTCAGCGGGCTCCTGACTGGTGAGGGTGCCCGCGAGCAGGAGAGGGAGCCACGTAGACAGGAGGCGCATCGCAGCGACCAGGATAGCGCAGCGTGACGTCATGCCGGCGGCCGTCTCGCTGTGCCTGGCGCTCTGCGCTCGCAGACACCCTGCAGCCCCTCAGGCGGCGCATCCTGCGAGACCGAACTGGAACGAGCAGCCGACACCGGACGCGCAGCGCCGAGAACGGGCCCGCTCGGGGTCGGCTGGCTTCTCACGCAGCACGAGTCCGGCAAGCCCTGCTCGGCCCGCGACGCAGACAACTCGTGGACACGCCCCCTCGACCCGCTTACACCTGCTCCCGCCATGGCCACCGCGACCCAGGGCCTCCCCAGGCCTCTCGGCCAACGAGCGCTACATGTCTGGCTTGGACCAACCGCTTCTGCAGCAGCGGGAATGAGGCCCGCCGGGCCTGATGGAACAAGATGAAGCGCGTGACCTTTCAGGGTGTGGAGATGAAGGCGGGCTGGCCCGAGCGGATCCTGGCGGCGCAGGCTGTCACCACGCTGTCCATCGCGGGACTGGAGCATCCGCGTATCCGCTACGGGGACGAAAGCGAACAGCTCGCCGCTGGCTCGCGGCCATGCCCGGACTGCAAAGTGCAGCAAGGACAGTTCCATGTGCCGTCCTGCGATCTGGAGGAATGCCCGTCCTGCGGTGGGCAGGCAATCGGGTGTGACTGCGCATCGCACTCGGACGGTGGCGCGGGAAACTCGGCACGACCGTTCTCCAGACGCGAGCTGGAGATCGTCGCTGCCAGGCAACTCTTCACATGGCGCCACACCGGATTCACAGTCGATGGGGACGCGACCTTCGAAGTTCGTAACGGATCGCCGAGTGAGCTGCCGTTCCTTTCCGTCGGCGTCCGCGGCCCGAACCTCCGCGGCGTGGCCTGGTTGACGGTGTCTGATATCGGGCCGGGACAGCACATGGTCGTGCAGCACGACTGCTACAAGGATCTGGTCCGCCCAGAGGAGGTGGAGTTCTTCGAATGTCCGGATCCCACGCCCGAGACGCGGGACGATTACTGGGAGTTCGGGCGGCCCTGATCAGGCACCTTCCCAGCAGGCGTGAAGCTGCTGGCCAGCTCGACAGTCGCTCGACGCAGATCGTTGGAACCCGAGCATCCGCTCGATCAAGCGCGAGTGCCTGGACCGGCTCGTGTTCCTCGGCCAGGGCCATCTGCGCCGCGCGGTCGTTGAAAATCTCCGGCACTACAACGCCGAGAGCCAACATCAGGGCATCGGCAACGAGCCGATCGCAGGGCTGCCAAGGATCGGAACCGACAACGTGATCGTCACCGAGGGCCTCGGCGGAATGCTGCGGCACTACGCACGCGCCGATCGCGAAGAGACCGGGCAACGACAGGCCCGCAAGGGGAGCAACTGACGGCGACCGGACTACGCCGAGCGCGGGGAGCTCGGCCGATCGGCGAGCAGACTGCCCCGCGAGACCGGCCGGATTGGCGGAGAACGACCCAATGCAGACTCGGCTGAGTCGTCCGGCAGCACGGGCTCTCCCGTCTCGACCACCGCGGCGATCCCTCCCCCGGATGCCCGACGCAGGTCATGCCAGGAGCTTCTCAACCAGCCGCCCGTGCACGTCGGTGAGTCGATACTCGCGCCCCTGGAAGCGATGGGTCAGCTGCTCGTGGTCGATCCCCAGCAGGTTGAGGATCGTCGCGTGGATGTCGTGCAGATGCGCACGATCCTCGACCACGGTGTAGCCGAGGTCGTCGGTGCGTCCGATGGTCTGGCCGACCTTGATGCCCCTTCCGGCGAACCACATCGTGAACGCGCGCGGGTTGTGGTCGCGGCCGAGGTGTTCCTGGTTGCGCACCTCCCGCATCGGGGTCCGGCCGAATTCACCGCCCCACACGACCAGGGTGTCCTCCAGCATGCCGCGCTGTTCGAGGTCGAGGACCAGTGCGGCGGCCGCCTGATCGGTCTGTCGACACATGTTGGGCAGGCCGTGCATCAGGTCGTCCGACTTGTTGCTGCCGTGGTGGTCCCAGCCGCGGTGGATCAGCTGCACGTGGCGTGCGCCGCGCTCGAGCAGGCGCCGCGCCATGAGGCAGTTGTTCGCGAACGACCGCTTGCCGGGCTGGCTGCCGTACAGTTCGTGGATGTGCTCGGGCTCGTCGCCGAGTCGGGCCAACTCCGGCACGCTGCCCTGCATGCGGAACGCCAACCGGTAGGCCTCGGTCCGTGCCGCGATCTCCGGATCACCGACGACCCGGTGCCGCTCGGCGTTCAGGTCGGCCAGCAGGTCGATGCCGCGCTCGCGGGCCGCGCGGTCGATGCCCTGCGGGTCGCTGACGCACGGGACCAGATCGCCGCGGGTGCGCAGTTCGACGCCGCCGTACGTCGACGGCAGGAACCCCGACGACCAGCAGGCCGAGCCGGCACCGGGATCGATCTTGCCCGAGACCAGGACGCAGTAGCCCGGCAGGTCGGTGGTGTCGGAGCCGAGTCCGTAGAGCAGCCAGCTGCCCAGGCTCGGTCGTCCGACGATGTGGTGGCCCGTGTTGGCGAAGATCTGCGCCGGCCCGTGGTTGAACGGGTTGGTGTAGACCGACTTGATCAGCGCGATCTTGTCGACGATGCCCGCGGTGTGGGGCAGCAGTTCGCTGATCTCGGCGCCGTGCTCGCCGTAGCGCCGGAACGAGTAGGGCGAGGCGAGCAGGTGTGGGCGCCCCTTCAGGAACGCGAAGCGCTGGCCCTCGAGCAAGGACTCCGGCACCGGCTGGCCGTCGTACCTGCGGAGCTCCGGCTTGTCGTCGAACAGGTCGAGCTGGGAGGGCGCGCCCGCCATGAACAGCTGGACGATGCGTTTGACGCGAGGTGCGTGGTGCGGGCCCTGCCCGGTCCGGCCCGATGCGGGAAGCAGGCGCCTGCTCAGCGCAGCGCCGGCGGTGGCGGTCAGCGCGGCGCCGGCAGCAGCAGCCAGCAGCTCGCGGCGGTCGGTGGTCGGGAGGTTCACGGGCGGGTCAGGGTTTCGTCCAGGTTGAGGAGCACGATCGCGAGGCGTGACCAGGCTCGTTCGGGTGGCTCGCGGCGGAACGCAGCCGAGAGGAGTTCGAGTTCGGCGGGCGTCGGCCGCCGCTGCGTGCAAAGTTGGAACCCGAACGCCAGCTTCTCGCCGTCGGTGCCGTCATGCTGACGCATGCGCTCGCCGAGCGCTTCGGCGCAGGCGACGGCCGTCGGGTCATTGAGACCGACCAGTGCTTGCAGCGGCGTGTTGCCGCGCTCGCGCTGCACCGTGCACACCTCCCGTGACGGGGCGTCGAACGCATCCAGCTGGACGAACGGCGCGGTCCGGCGCCAGAACGTGTAGAGCCCCCGGCGCCATTGATCACCGTCCTTGCTCACCGGCCAGCTCATGCTGACCTTGTTCATCGGCGTGACGCCGCTGGTGTCGGCCTGCACCGGGTAGACGCTCGGGCCGCCGATCTTGCGATGCAGCAGTCCGCTGGCGACGAGCCAGGCGTCACGGATGCGCTCGGCATCCAGACGGAAGCGTGCGCCGCGGGCGTAGTAGCGGTTGTCGGGATCCAGCTCACGTTGTTCGGGGGTGGTCGCGCTCGCCCGCTGGTACGTCTGGGAGGTCACGATCCGACGGATCAGCTGCTTGCGACTCCAGCCCAGCGCGCGGTACTCGGTGGCGAGCCAGTCGAGCAGGTCGAGATGCAGGGGCTCGGGCGCCTGCAGTCCCCAGTCCTCCGGCGTGTCCACGAGCGATTGACCGAACAGCTCGGTCCAGACCCGGTTGGCGGCGACCCGCGCGGTCAACGGGTTGTCCTCGGACACCAACCAGCGAGCCAGCAGCAGTCGATCGCGACGCGCGTGGTCGGGGGCGAGGCCGTCGAGGTCGGGCCCGAACGCCGTGGGCAGTGATGCGGCGACCTCGCCGTCCACGGCGTCGAACGCGCCCCGCACGTGGAGTGCGGTCTTCGGTTCGGCCTCGGGGCGCTCGCGCAGCACCAGGGTGGACGCCCCATCGGCAGCCCGCTTCAGGCCGACCTCGTCCTGGGTCTCGAAGAACGCGACCACACCGAAGAACTCGCGCTGGGTCAGTGGGTCGTACTTGTGGTCGTGGCACTGAGCACAGTGGAAGGTGCTGCCGAGCCACACCGTGGCCGTGGTGCTGGCGCGATCCAGCAGGCGCTCCCACCGCGCCTCTTTCGGATCGACGCCACCCTCGTCGTTCTGCATGGTGTTGCGATGGAACCCGGTGGCGATCCGCGTCGACTCGTCGGCATCGGGTAGCAGGTCGCCGGCGAGCTGCTCGATCGTGAAGCGATCGAACGGCATGTCCCGGTTGATCGCGTCGAGGACCCAGTCGCGGTAGGGCCAGACGGACCGCTTGCCGTCGAAGTTGTAGCCGTTCGTATCGCCGTAGCGCGCGAGGTCGAGCCACGGGACGGCCCAGCGCTCCCCGAAGTGGGGCGAGGACAGCAGCCGATCCACGAGGCGTTCGTAGGCGCCTGGCGCGTCGTCGCCCAGGAACGCCTCGAGTTCCTGCGCCGTCGGCGGCAGCCCGATCAGGTCGACGTGGAGCCGCCGCGCCAGGGTGGTTCGGTCGGCCCGCGCGGTGCCCTGGAGTCCGGCTTCCGCCCAGTTGCGCTGGACGAGAGCGTCGACCGGATGCGGGGGGTCGGGCGGGACCTCGGAGCGTACCGGCTTCCGATACGCCCAGTGCTCGGACTGGGATTGCTCGGCCGTCACGCCCTGCGGACCGAGAAACGCCGTCAGGACGAGGCTCATGAGCATGGCGAGAAATGATCCGCGCTCCTGTCGAGCGATCAACCCCGTCGGGCCGGGCGTCACGATCCCGAGCGCGCAGCGTGGTCGAAGCGGCGGCTGGCACGGCTCGAGCTTCCCGCAGGCAGCCCGGCGCCAACGTCGGACTTCACGACCGCGACCTGGAGCCCGACAACGTCATCGGGAGGACGTTCGACCGGGTGTCCGCATGGACTGGGGTCCCGCGAAGGGCCTCGAGTTCGACGACCCGAAGTGCGACCGCGATTCGAGTTCTTCACCCAGGCGATCGGCAGCGATTCCGGGCTGAACGCGCGTGATCCAGCAACGACGGCCGGGCTGGCGCTGACGATCGGCCCGTGATTTCCTGGGGTGGATGACGGGTTCGACCCAGAAGGTCGGGCCTCACCCCTCCCCCCGAAGTGCCCTTCCTCGTGGTTCGTGCCCGGCACCAACCGCAAGGAAGGAGTGGATCGCGCCCATGCTGACCCTCGCCACCGTCGTTCTCGCACTCGCGCCGCAAGGCACCGATGCGCCGGAATCCAATGTCCCCACCAAGCCAGAACCGCTACGCGTCGCACTGACCGCGCAACAACCGACCGACGACGTGTCGCTGCGCTGGAGTCCGAAGGGGGCCAAGGTCGCGCTGACCGACACCGGGAAGTCGCTCGCGGGCGCGTTCCCGCTCGGCCCCGACGCGCAGCCCGTCCGCGTCGAACTCGATCGACCCGCCAACCTCACCGAGCCCGGTGTGCTGCGCATCGACCTCGACCTGGACGGCGAGTTCTCGACCGACGAACGCCTCGAGACGGTACCCAGCCAGCGCAACGGCAAGCACTGGTGGAGCTTCTCCGCGACCCTGGACCTGCCGGTCCCCGCCGCGCCCGAGGCCGAACCGACCACCCGCCCCTACCCGATCGCGCTCTGGCACGTCTTCGACCCGCTCGAGCCCGACGCCGAACCGCTGCTGCGTTGGTCGCGCCGCGGCTGGCACGCCGGCGAGATCGAGATCGATGGGGAACCGGCGCACGTGCTGATCACCGAGATGGAGATGGACGGGGTCTTCGATGCCCAGGACTCCTGGCACCTCGCCCGCGATGCCGCGACCACCCGCAGCACCGGCAGCCGCCCGCTGAGCCGCCATCAGTGGCTCGACGGTGAGGCGTGGCGCGTGACCGAGATCGACCCGCACGGTCGGTTCGTGGCGATCGAGCGCTTCGACCCGGGCGTCACCGAGGCCGAGGAGCGCGCCGCCGAGGATGCGCTGGCCGCCGACCGCCGCGCACCCCGCGCCGAGAAGCCGGTGGCCTTCCGCCACGACGTCGACACCGCGCTCGCCGAAGCGCTCACCGGCGGCCAGCGCGTGCTGCTCGACTTCGAGACCACCTGGTGTGGGCCGTGCAAGCAGATGGACGCGCTGGTCTACACGGCGCAGCCGGTGGTCGACGCCACCGCGGGGATCGTCTGCATCAAGGTGGATGGCGACCAGCGACGCGATCTGGTCAAGCAGCACAAGGTCACGGGCTACCCGACGCTGGTGCTGCTCGAGTCGGACGGCGAAGAGGTGCGCCGCGCGGTGGGTTACCAGAGCGTCGCGCAGACGGTCGAGCTGCTGACGCGCTGATTCTCGGGAGTGGTGGGACAGGTGCGTGGGGCGAGACTGCGGGCGCTATGGAGCGAGGCCGCTGCGGTGCGCGATCGCGTAGCGGGCCACCGCCACATAGAGCCGCCACTTGCAGCGGTAGTAGCGGCTCTCCAGCTCGTCGAGCTTCGCGGCGACCGCGTCGTAACGCGCCATCAACTTCTGCTGCCGTTCTGCGCGGTCGTGGGGTAGCCCGGCTGGATCGACCGCGTGGATGGCCGCCAGCCACAGTTCCCGTAGCGGCGGAGGCGCGATGGCGTCGAGCGCCGGAACCAGCGCCGCCAGGTCGGCCTCGTCGAGGCAGTCGAAAGCGTGGGAAAAGCCGCCATTGCAGGCATAGGCATCGGCCAGCGACAACGCGCGTAGGTAGCGCTGCGCCGGCCCAGGGTCGTCGTGCTCGAACATCCAGTCGTCCGACACTCCGTGCATCCGCATCAGCAGCATCGCCGCCGCGTCGCTGAGTTCACCGAGCTGCAGGGCAACGGCCTGTTCGAGCAGTTCCCCGATGCGTTCGTGACGCCGCTCGAGCAATTGCTCCAGCGCTTTCGCGCAGCACGAACGAGGCTTCTGCCGGTCGTCCGCGAAGGTGACGTCGGGCTCGGTGCCGAGGTCGGGGCGCGCCACTTCCAGCACCTGCAGCAGGTCTTCGTCGCTCGCGCCGACGAACGGCATCAGCCGGCGGCACCAGAACCAGTCGTGCGCGTCGCGGCGCTGGCGCCAGAGCGTCAGCGCGGTGTCCGGCAGGGGCAGGCCGGCGTCGCCGAGCCGGGCGAGGCCTTGCAGCGCCGCCTCGTCGCCGCCGAGCGCGGCATCGACCAGCCGTATGCCGGTCTCCGAATCGAGCTGCGCCAACGTGACGTTGGCGGCGTGGCCCGCACCCTCACGCGCCGCGCACGCGCGTAGCGCCGGCTCGAGCGCTGCGCGGAGTCCGGCGTCGACACGGCCGGCGCGCAACGCCTCGCTCAGACCTTCGGCGACCTCGCGACTCCCCTCGCCTGCGAGTTCCTCGACCAGCAGCGAGGCCAGCGAGGTTGCGCCGGTGGTCGCCAGGGAGCGCAGCAGGCGGCGGCGCTCGCCGGCGTCGAGGTGGTCGAGGCAGGCGACCAACTGGGGCAGCGCTGCGGCGTGTCGCGACTCGGGCAGGATGCGGATCAGCTGCCCCAGGTATGGCGATCGACGCCGAAAGCGCGGGTCGTCGAGCGCGCGGACGATGGCCGGTGCGAAGTGTTCCGGCTGCGCCTGCAGGCGGTGGCGGACCATCTCCGCGTCGTCCACCGCCTCGATCAGGCTCCGCACCAGCGCCTCTGGGTCGGGAGGCGTCTGGCGATCCTGCGCGAGCTGCCGGTCGCGCTCCGCGAACCAGTCCGCCACCCCCGCACGGTAGTCGGGGTCGGACATCCAGTGCCCGTAGCTTCCAGGCTCGTGCCACGGCAGCCGCTGCCGACACCAGGCGAGGTAGGCGCAGAGCGGCGCCAGCACCGCAGCCGTGACCATCGGGCCCGCCGAGAACTCTCCTCCCCTCACCGAGCGGACGACGAGGAACACCAGCAACGCCGCGCAGTAGCCGAGGATCCAATCGAGTCCGAGCCGCAGCCCCCGGAACAGCAGCACCGCGCCGACGAGGCAGATCAGGCCGCCTATCAAGGTGCCGCCCCGCAGCGGCTCGCCCTGGAACAGATCGATCGCCCAGCGAACGATGCGCACCACGCTGTCGATCGCCAGCACGACGATCACGATGCGCAGCACGATCGGCATGCGCTTGAAGGCGAGTTTCATGGGCTTGCCGATCGTGGAGTGCGGGTCGCAAGGCCACACACAGGCTCGAGCCAACATCGCGCCCGCGTCGGAGCCTGTCGAGCAACAGCGACGGGGAATCCCTCGATGCCCGAAGACCACGGGAATCCACGATGGGTGCCATCGGGCATGATGCGGCGATGCGTCGCCTCGTCGTGCTCGCCCTCGCCCTGACCACCGGACAGCTCCAGCTCGGGGCCCAGGGCACTCGCACCTGGACCGCCTCGGGCCACTACGCCACCGAACCTGGCGAGATCGCGCAAGTTCGCCGGACCCGCGGCGTGTTGCCGATCGCCAACGGCCGGGCCTTCGCCTACGTCGGCTACGGCGAGCCGGCCAACCGGCTGTTCATGATCACCGGGCCGGGCTACCAGACCCCGGGCAGGAACCACGCGCCGAACGGTCGCTTCGGCCAGGTGTGGATCGAGGTGGTCGACGCCGAGGGCAAGCCGCTCCAACCCGACCGGCGCGGCTGGGAGGGGATCCCGCGCGCCGCCGCGGCGAAGACCTGGGAGACCTTCACCGCAGGCGACCGCCTGGAGACGGTCGACGTGGCGTTGGGCGCGGAGGACGACACGCAGATCCTGCTGCGCAAGGTCCGCTTCACCGCGGCCGGTCCGGGGCGCCGCCTGGTGCTCCACCACGAGGCCGGCGGCCTGCAGCCCACGCTGCTGACCGACCACGGACCGCTCGGGCTCGTCGGCAGCGACGGCGACGGCCAGGACCGCGCCTGGCTGTCGACCACCTGGGTCGGCACGCGCGCCCGGCCGTCGCGCGAAGGCCTGCCTGCGGTCGACGTCGGCGAGGAGACCGTGGTCCTGCTGGTGCCGCTGGTGCTGAGCCACGACCAGGAGCGCGGCACCGCGATCCTCCGCGCGCTGCTCGACGCGCCCGACGCGCTCAACGCCAAGATCCCCGAAGCGGTGGCGAGCTGGCAGAGTGAACTCGAAGGCACGCTCACCGCGTCGCCCGCCGGCCCGCTCCGCGACCACCTCGAGGCGGTGAAGCTGCTGACCCTCGCCCAGCGCAGCTCTCCGCACGGCGGCGTCGCGCCGATGGTCAGCTTCAAGGGCGTGTGGGCCCGCGACAGCAACGGCCCGCTGAAGACCTTCCTGTGGATGGGTCGCTTCGACCTCGCCGCCGACCTGCTGACCTACTACCGCCGCGCCTCGGCGCGCGCCAAGGCCACCCACCGCGAGTACCCCCTCGACCTCGACGTGGGACCCGAAGACTTCCTCACTCCTGCGGAGTGGGCCACCACCGGCACCGACCGCTGCGAGGTGCCGAGCTACATCGCGCTGCAGCACGCCTGGTACTACGCCGCCACCGGCGACCGCGAGCTGCTGCGCGAGGCGTGGCCGTACGTGCTCCGCAACGTCACCCACCAGCAGACCTTCGAGGGCCCGCACGGCCCCCTGCAGCGCTTCAACGGCGACGAGACCTACCTGCACGGCGCGTTCTACTCGCTGTTCCCCCAGAAAGACGTCTGGCCCAACCACCTGCCCCGCGTCTCGGCCTACTCGCTCGACTCGCTGCTCGCCTGGGACGCCGCGCTCCACCAGACCGCGCGGCTCGCGCGCACGCTCCAGCACGACGACGCCACCGCCGCCGCCCTCGATGCCCGCCGCGCCGAGGTCCGCCGTTCGATCGAGGAGACGTTCTGGCTGGACGACCTGCAGATGTACGCCCCAGCCCTCTCGCCCCTCGACCTCTCGCCACACGCCACCCCCTTCGCGCCCCTCGCCCTGCGCCCGCTGTGGCTCGGCACCCACGCGCCCGACGACCCGCGCGCGCTCGCCAACCTCCGCACCACCCTCACAGCACTCGGCCGCGACGACGGTCTCTGCGACATGACAGAGAGCCTGTCCTGGTCGATCGGCACGCTGCCGGGCTACTGGCTCGCCAACCTCACCGCGGTCGACCACCCGCTGGCCTGGGAGATCGTCGACGAGGTCCTGGCCACCGCCTCCCCCGCCGGCGCCTGGGCCGAGATCCACCAGCCCGACGGCCCGAGCTGGGGCTACGGCGACGGCACGCTGCCGAACCGCTTCCGGCCGTGGGAGAGCGGCCTGGTGATGGACGCGGTGCTGCGCTTCCTCACCGGCATGCAGACCGAAGCCGGCGCGCGGGTCACGCTGAAGCCCCGCAAGCCGCGCGATCTGGAGCTCGAGATGCTCGGCCCGCTGCGGGTCGGCGACACGCGGTTCGTGCTGCGCTACCCGAGCGATCCGCAGGGCAAGGTCGAGGTCGTGCATCTCGAGGGCCCGCCGCTGCAGGTGAACGGCGAGGAACTCGCGCTCGGCGGTCTGCTCGAGGTGCCGCTCGCCCAACCGGCCGCCTACCCGGCCCAAGCACCCTGGTCGCCACCCTCGCCGCTCGCAGGACTCGCCAAGGGCACGCGCCTGATCGTCACCACCGCCGACCCGGGACCACTCTCCGACGGCGACGTCCTCCTCGACGCCGGCCTGCCCTTCACCCCCACCGACCTCGCCGCGGCGCTCCTCGCCGACGACGCTCCGCGCTACCGCACCCTGGTCCTCGGCCCCTCCGCGCTGCACCCCGACCGCGAGACCCTCAAGCCGGCCCGCTTCTGGACCGATCCCGCGCTCGCGGCCGCCCTCACCCGCTTCGAGCAGCTCGGTGGCCGCATCGAGCGGCCGAGCGTCCTGGCCGACTGGCTGCTCGCCGGTCCCTTCCCGAACCCCGAGTCCAAGGGCCTGTTCCTCGAGCAGCGCCCCCTCACCGAGCCCTTCGACCGCGACGCGGTCTGGCCGGTCGACGGCCAGCCGGTCGACGCGCGATGGCACCCCCGCCACACCGCCGACGGCCGCATGGACCTGCACCTCAGGGACGGCCCCCAGGACGACGTCTGCGTGTTCGCCCGGAGCATCGTCGCCTCGGCAACCGCCCGCGACGCCACCCTCCTGCTCGGCACCGACGACGGCTGCCGGGTCTGGCTGAACGGTGAGCTGGTGTTCGAGTCGATCGAGCACCGCCACCTGACCCCCGACCAGTTCCGCATCCCGATCCAACTCCGCGAGGGCGACAACGTCCTGGTGGTGGGCGTCGAGGACCGCTTCGGCGGCTTCGGCCTCGCCGCGCGGATCCGCTGACCGACGCTCCGGCGAACCAACCGCGCCTTGGATCCCGCCCTCCTCCTCCTCGCCCACGCCGCTGCCACCTGGTTCATGGTCGGCGTGATCTGGTTCGTCCAGCTGGTCCACTACCCGCTGTTCGGCCGGGTCGGCGCCGCCGAGTTCCCCGCCTGGCAGGCCGCCAACCTGCCGCGCACCTCCTGGGTGGTCGGTCCCGCGATGGGAATCGAAGCGGCATGCTCCCTGGCGCTCGCCTTCGTGACGCCAGGCTGGCCGACGCTGCTCGGCCTCGGGCTCCTGGCGGTCTGCTGGGCCTCGACCGCGTTCCTGCAGGTCCCCTGCCACGCCCGCCTGGAGCGCTCCTTCGACCCGGCGACCGGCCGCCGACTGGTCGCGACCAACTGGATCCGGACCGCCGCGTGGACCGGTCGCGGACTGCTCGCCGCCGAGCTGCTGCGGCGTGCCGTCTCGTGATCGAACCGGCGCATCCGCCCGGCGCCCGCCTTCGAAGAGCGCGGCCATGTTCGGATGGCTCCGTCGACCCGACCCCCGCCGCGCCCTCGAGCGGCAGTATCGCGCTGCCATGCAGGACGCCCGCGACATCCAGCGCCAGGGCGACATCGTCCGCTACGCAGCCCGGATCGCCGAGGCCGAACGGATCCGGGCGCGACTCGAAGCGCTGGAGCAGGGTAGCCTCTTGGGGTCGACCGACCCGCGACACACCGGAGCCGAGTAGTAGGGACCGAGCCCGCATGGACCGTAGCGGCACCTTCGCAGCAGATTGGATCGGACAGCTCTCGAAGACCTTGGCGGCCGGTGCCGCCAATCGCCTCCGGGAGCGCCGTCCGGAACTCGTCGAAGAGCAGGGGGACCGGGGGTTCCCCGACGTCGTCGCCGACACCCAGGTCCGGCTGGACTTCCTCTGCCAGGCACTGGCCGCCGGCCGGGTGCAGCTGCTGTCCGACCACCTGGCCTGGCTCAAGATCAGCTACGCCGAGCAGGGCCTGAGCCTCGACTACCCGCGGCTGCAGATCGAGTGTCTGCGTGACGAGCTCACCGACTCGCTGCCCCCGCCGCACGATGCGGTCGCCGGCGGCATGGTGGGTGAGGCGCTGCGAGCCTTCGACAGCGCACCGAGCGTGTCGACCAGCCTCCTGACCGACGACGCCCCGCACGTCGGACTGGCTCGCCACTACCTGTTGGCGGTGCTCGAGGGCCGGCGCCGCGATGCCGAGAAGCTGGTCCTCGACGAGCTCGATTCCGGCACGTCTGCGGACGAGCTGATCGAGCACGTGCTGATGCGGTCCCAGCACGAACTCGGCCGGATGTGGCAGGTCGGCGACGTGCATCCCGCCGAGGAGCACTTCGCCTCGCGGCTCGCCGAGCGGCTCCTGGTGCTGATCCACGACCGCTGCGACCGACACCCCCCGCGCGGGCAGCGGGTCATCGTCGCCTCGGTCGGCGGCAACGACCACGACCTCGCGGCGCGCATGCTCGCCGACCGCTTCGACCTCGACGGCTGGGACCCGATCCTGCTCGGTGCCAACGTGCCCGCCGACGCGGTGGCCCGCTCGGTGGTCGACCACGACGCGTGCCTGGTCACGCTGTCGGCAAGCCTCGCCCTGCACGTCCGCGCCGCCCACGAGGTCTGCAGCGCGATCCTTCGCCTGCCCGAGAAGCACCGCGTCCCGATCCTGATCGGCGGCGCGCCGTTCGCCGCGATCCCTGACCTGTACGAGGTGGTCGGTGCGCACGCGACGACTGCCCAGCTGCTCGACGCGGTCGAAGTGGCGCGCGGCCTGGTGCCCGCGAGTCGCTGATCGGATCCGCGGCAGGATCAGATCAGCGCCGGTCAGATCAGCGCATCCAGCCGCTGCTTCAGCTCGGAGACCTCGGACTCCAGGGCCCGCACGCGCTCGACCAACTCGTCGAGCAGGTCCGCATCGGGATCGTGGCCGGCGAGCACGGGCGCAGCCTGCGACACCGGCACGCTGGTGGTGCCGAACGACGGCGCGGGCCGCGGGACCGCCGGCGCCACCACGTCGTCCCCCGCATCGCTGCCGTCGCCCATCGCATCGTCGCGCGGACCGAGCAGGTGGATCCAGCGGCAATCGCGCTCGCGCGGCCGCTTGGGTAGACGCTTCGCCAGCGGCGTCGGCTTGGCGGCCAGCCCTTCGAGCACCGCCTCGATCCGGTGCGGCTCCGCGACGAACCCCAATCGATGCACCCGAGGCTTCAACGCACCCGGAGCCTGCGCCCCGCGGATCAACAGCTCGCAGAGCACCGCCTGCTCGTCGGCGTTCACGCTGAGTCGCTCCTCGATGCGGTGGCGGAACTTGGTCGACCGGCCGCCCCCCTCGACGCGCACGATCCAGCCGTCCTCGCGCAACGCCAGGAGCGCCGGATGCAGCTCGGTCTCGTCGACCTCCATCTGCGGATCGCGGTTGCTCTTCTGGTTGCAGCCCGAGATCAGCGAGTTCTCGGTCATGGGATAGGAGTCGGGCACGGTGCGCTCCTTCTCGAGGAGGACGCCGACGACGCGCTGCTGGATCGGATCGAGTTGCATGGTTCGGAGACCGGACGGGTCGCGCAGTCTACGACCCGGGATCACCCGGTCCCGTGCCGTGGTCGGTACCGCGCGGTATTTCGTGAACCGCCGTGCCGCCGGGCGACGCCCTCCGCGCATGGCAACCGATCGGATCTCCCCCTCCGCCAGCGCGCTTCTCGGTGCGTTGATGGCACTCTGCGGCGCGCGCGGGTCCTGCGCCCAGGACGACATCCTGGTCTACGGCAACAGCATCCTCGCCGACGTCTACGAGGATTACCTGCACGACCTGATCGTGCACAGCGGCCGGCCGGCCCCGAACCTGGTCACGTTCCTCATCCCCAATGGCACGACGAACAACTACCTGGCCAACGCCGGCCTGATCACCGGCTCGCTGGCCGCCGGCAACACCTGGGAGGCGATGATCATCCAGGGCGGAACGATCGAGACGACGTTCGTCCTCGGCAACGATCCTCAGGACTTCCTCGACAACATGGAGGACCTGGCCGATCTCTACTTCGCCCACTCCCCGCAGGGCTTGCTCGTCGGCCACCAGACCGGCGCCGACCACCCGAACAGCAGCAACTACCCGACGTTCTTCCCCGACCCCGAGACCTGGCTGCAGTATCCGGTGCGCGCCTACGCCGCGGCCAAGGACCTCATCGATCTGGCTCATCCTTCCAACCCGCCGATGCGCATCGCACCGCAGGGCGTCGCGATGGCCGAGACGACGGGCTATGCGCTGGTGCTGTTCGAGGGCGACAAGCATCACCTGAGCGATCAGGGCGAGGTCTGGGCGGCTTGCCTGCACTACCTGCAGATCTACGGCGGACGGATCTGCGACCTGCAGCTCGACTTCAGCGGCAACGCGCCCCTGGTGCAGCGCCTGCTCGCCGACGGCATCGACGAGGACCAGTGGAACCGCATCGCGGGGTTCGCCGACGCGTCACAGCCGGCCGCGTTGCGCAAGTACCCCGGTTCGAACGACGACTTCCAGCTCCGCTCGGGTATCGACACCACCATCACCCACCTCTGCCCCGACCTCACGGCGACGGTGGGTGACACGTTGAACGTCCGCCTGTTCTCGCCCCTCGACGGCTACGAGTCGTACGGCGCCGGCGTCTACATGCAGGTGCTGCCGACCGGCACCTTGCCGAACGGCGGCGCGATCCCCGGGCTGATCCTCGACGCGTCGCTGATGACCACCTGGTTCGCGGTGCCCGATCTCACCTCCAGCGGCGTGGTCCCGTTCACGATCCCGAGCTCGGCGAGCGGGCAGACGATCTGGATCCAGGGCACGAGCCGCGGACCGTCGGCGTCGGGCGCGTTCCCGCTGACGCTGAGCGACGCGCAGGCGATCTCGGTACTCTGACAGAAGCGGCACGGGCGTTGCCCGAGCGGCGCGGACCGCGGGCAGCCACCCGCTCGCTCCCTTCCTCGACCGTCCGCCCGGGCGATGGGCCCGGATCACCATCGATCTTCCGCCGACAACGCCGTCCGGCCGACGGCCGGTCCGGAGCCCTACCATGCGCACCGCCAAGCGTCTCGTCGCCTGCTCGCAGCTGCTCCTCGCCGCAGTCTTCGCCACGGAAGCCGCCGCCCAGCGTCCGCTCCGCGACCTCGACCCGACCGGTAGCGGCACGCCTGCCAGCTTCACCGCATGGCGCGGCGCGACCTACCTGGAAGCATTCGATTCACGCCTCGCGCCAGGAACCCTGCTGCGGCGGCTGTGGCGCACCGACGGCACGCCGCGGGGCACCGGGGACCTGACGCCCGCCGGCGTCGACTGGCGCTTCGTGATCGACCTGACGCCGACCCACGACCTGCTGTTCTTCGTGGCCGAGAGCGACGCCGAGGGCCGTGAACTCTGGACCACCGACGGCACGCCGGGCGGCACGAGGCGGGTCGTGGAGATCGGTCCGGGGGCGTGGAGCGGCGTCGTCGATCTGCTGTGCGCGGTCGGCGACACCGCCTACTTCACCGCCGCCACGCCGCTGGTCACCCCGCTCGGCACGCTCTACGAGCGGAACCGCGAACTGTGGCGGTCCGACGGCACCGCGGCCGGCACCCACGAGGTCGTAGACCTCACGCCCGGCTGGACAGCCGGCAACTCGAACATCACCGACCTGATCCCGTTCCGCGGCCAGCTCTACTTCCTCGCCAACCCGGACAACGCCGGTCGCAGCCTGTGGGTCAGCGACGGCACCGCGACCGGCACCCGGCAGGTGCTCGCACGGGCCTCGATCGTGCGGCCCACGGTGATGGGCGATCTCCTCTACTTCCTGTCGCAGGGCGACCTGTGGGTCACCGACGGAACCGCCGCCGGAACGCGGTTCGCCGCGACCGGACCGTTCGCCAACGTGTGGGCCGGCGACTCGCTGCTCTACCTGGAAGCGAGCGGCAACCTCTCGGTCTGGGACGGCCGCCAGCACACCGCGCTCACCTCGCTCCGCGCGATCGGACTCCAGCGGGTCCTCGGCGACCGCCTGTGGTTCCGCGGCCGCGACACGACGCACGGCAGCGAACCCTGGACCAGTGATGGCACGGTCGTTGGCACCCACATGGTCCGCGACATCGCGCCAGGGTCCGCCGACGGCATCGCCTTCCCCGACCGCTATGCCAATCCGAACGTGTTCGAGTGGGCCGGCTCCGACGAGCGGGTGGTGTTCACCGGCGACGACGGCACCGGCATGCAGGTCTGGATCAGCGACGGGACCGCAGCCGGCACGATGCCGCTGACCACCCTGAGCTACGCCTCGCCGTTCCACGGCCCGGTCGACTACCACCGCCACGGCTCGCGGATCCTGTTCCGCTGCTACGACTCGAGCGGCGACCAGGAGCTGTGGGTGATGGACGTGGCCCAGACCGGCTCACCGCTGGCCGAGAGCTACGGCGTCGGCTGCGGCGCTGCGGGAGGCCCCGCGCCGGCCATCGGCGCGCGCGGCAGCGGGGTCGTGGGCGACCCGGCCTTCGCGGTCACCCTGTCCGGCGCGGGGCTCAACACCCCCTCGGCGCTGCTGTTCGGCGTCGAACGGGCCGACCCGGCCTGGGACGGTTGCACGCTGGCCGTCGCCCCACTGCTGTTCGGCGTGCCCTCCGTGACCGACGGGTCCGGCGCGGCAAACCTGCCGCTGCCCGTGCCGAACCAGCCGAGCCTGCAGGGGGTGACCTTCACGACGCAGTGGGCGACCCTCGATCCGGCCGGCGGCTACCTCGGCGCGGCGAGGCTGAGCGACGGTCTGCTGGTGGTGGTCGGCGGCTGAACCGGGGAGTCCTTCCCGATCGCTGCCCTGCGGCTGGTGTCGGGTCGTCCGGAGGTCTCGAATCCTTCGAGACACCATGCACACCCGAATCCTGGCCCTCCTGCCGCTGCTCGCCGCCTGCCTCGGGGCGTGCTCGAGCGCCGCGATGTTCGCCGCCGACGCCCGGCCCGGCGCTGTAGCCGCCGGCTCGGCGCGGACCGCCGCGGGCGACGACGTCACGTCCGACCGCGCCGGCTTCGGCTTCACCGACTTCGGCCTCGCCGAGTTCGAGGACACCGACGAAGACGGCCTGCCCGACGCGCGCCGGCCTGCATCCGGAGAACCGACCCGGACCGACCGCCTGCTGGTCCGCGAGGCGCTGCTCGGCGTGTTCGTCGCCAACGTCACGCAGTCCATCGACCAGATGAACGCCTACGTCGACCTGCTGGGCGGCTACGCGGCGGGCCGCGACGATGGCCTGCTCACCTACCGCGTGCCGGCGGAGCGCTTCGAGGAGGCGATGAAGGAGGCCCGCGCACTCGGCCGAGTTCACCACGAATCGCTGCAGGTCCACGACGTCACCGACCAGCACCGCGACACCACGATCCGCCTGGAGAACGCCCGCAAGTCGCGCGACCGTCTGGTCGCCCTGCTCGAGAAGGCCGACGACGTCGAGAACGTGCTGCGGATCGAGAAGGAGCTCCAGCGCCTGACCGCCGAGATCGAGGCAATGGAAGCCGCGCTGCAGAACCTCGACCTGCGCGTCGCGATGTCGCTGCTGCAGATCGAGTTCTCGCCGTTGCCGGAAGCGACCTGGACGGACGGGCGCGTGAAGCCCAGCCGCTTCCCCTGGATCCGAGCCGTGGGGGTGGACCATGTCCTGTCGCGTCGCTGACCTGTCGCTGCGCTCCGCCCTGTGCGCGGCGCTGGTCCTGCTCACCGCTTGCACCGGCTTCGGCCCACCGAAGGCCGACCTGCCGCGCGACTTCCTGGTGCTCGACCGCCACGAGCCGAGCACCTTCGAGGCCACCACTGCCGACGGCGCGCGCTTCCTGGTCCGCGACTTCGTCGACCGCGACGAGGGCACCCTCGCGTTCTGGAGCGCCGCGCTGCACGACGACCTGGTCGAGCACCGCGGCTACGAACCGGTCGGCGATGCCGCATCGGTCCGCGACTCCGCCGGCCGCGAAGGCACGGTGCGGACCTACCGCACCCGCTACGAGGGTGTGGAACACGGCTACCTGACCGGCCTATGGGTGATCGAGACGAGCGGCCAGCACTGGATCCGCGTCGCCGAGTTCACCGCGCCGACCGAGGAGTTCGAAGCGCACGTCGCGACGGTGCGGGCGGCGTTGGCGACGTTGCAGCCGTGACCGGGACTCGAGCCTCGCGAGCGGATCCCGGGAAGCCGATGCAACCCGTCATGCGGCCAGCAACGCCGACTGCACGTCTACGGATCCATCTGGAGACATCGCCTACTACGCGACCGTCGCTCCCGACTTCGCCGACGAACTGCATCGGACGTGGCTGCCAAAGGCGGAGGATTGGTCGAGGAAGGTGCGTGATCTCTACCACGCCGTCGACGAACTCGGCGACGGCATCAGCACCGACGACATGGCCGGCGCCCAGCAGTCGATGAACGAGATCGAACAGCTCCACGCAGGGCTGCATCCGGACCAGTGATGCGGCGTTCCCGTCGCTGCAGGACAGGCGGTTTGCCCGGAAGGTCCGGCGGCCGACCGGCGTCGCAGGGGCTCGCCAAGGAGCCGACCACGCTCCGCACCCCGATCATGAAAGCTCTCCCGCGCCTCGCCCCCACCGCCCTCGCGGCCGTCCTCGCCAGCCTGCCGTGCTTCGCTCAGCGAACCGACGGCCCCCCCCAGGAGGCTCCCGCGCCACAGGCCCAGCTGAACGTCCACCGGCTGACGCAGACGGTCGCCACCGACCTGGTCGAGACCATCCAGGAGTTCCTGCGCGACGAGGACGCGGCGGTCCAGGCCCATCCGCGGACCAACAGCCTCCTGGTGCGCGCCAGCGAAGAGCGGATGCCCGACATCGTGCGACTGATCGAGCGGCTCGACCAGAACGCCGGAGAGGACCCGGTCGCCGCGGCCACGCAGGACTCCGCGAGCGACCGCTTCGAGTTCGAAGCCGCCGAGGACTGCACCGTCGCCGATCTGGTCCGGGCCGTGCAGACGGCCACCGGGCAGGTCTACACCTTCGACGCGGAGCGGATCGGCAAGCGACCGATCCGCCTGATCGGCCGGGTCTCGATGGAACCGCGCCAGGCCGCAGGTTGGCTGCAGACCGTGCTCTACGTGAACGGTCTCGGCTTGGCGACCGAAGGGACCGCTGCCGACGGAACGGCCGCCGACGTGCTCCACATCGTCGCGCTCGACGGAGCCCCGAAGCAGAAGGATCCGAACGAGGAGACCGCGACGCAACTCGATCTGGTCCACCTCGAACCGCGGCAGGTCGCAACCGACATGCGGGCGTTCTTCGGCCCCGCGCTGCGGATCACCGCAGTCGGCGAGAGCAGGACCCTCGCGCTCGGCGGACCGAAGCAGGTCGTGGAGCGCGCGGAGAGCCTGATCCGGCACGCCGACGAGTCGGTGGTCGAGCCCACGCAGGTGATGAAGGTCCGGCTCGAGCACGTCCAGGCAGACTCGGTGGCCCTGCTGCTGAAGCAGCTGTTCCCGTCGCTCCTGCCACAGACCGCAGGTGCCGGCCGCGGGCCGCTCGAGCGACCGTTCCACCTCGCGATCGCCGGGCCGGAGGTCCTGATCCTCCGGGCTGCCACGGAGCAGATGCCGCAACTGCTCGAGGTGATCCGCTCGGTGGACGTGGCAGCGACGCACGGGAAGTGATCCGCACGCGGCCGTCTCCAAGTCAGACACCGAGCCGAGCGGTCGGCCACCGCACGTGCCCGGTGAGCCGGCGCGGATCCTTGCGAGCGGCCTACCTGCCTGCCCCCAACTCGCGCATCCATCGGGCACACTCGCGGGTCCATGGCAACAGGTCTTCCTGAGTCTTGCCGGCGGGATCGGCCACGCCGAGCCCCAATCCATGGCGACCGTGCGCCATCACGAAGACCTCGTGGGCCACTCCGGCGCGCGCCAGTGCATCGGCGAACGCGTAGGTGTTGCGCACCGGGACCGCCGCATCGTCGGCGGTGTGCCAGAGGAAGGTCGGCGGCGTCTCGGCGTTCACCTGCCGCTCGTTCGACAGGTCGTCGAGGAGTGCGTCGCTCGGCGCGTCACCGAGCAGGTTGCGCCGCGAGCCCTGGTGCGTGAACGACTCGGCCATCGAGATGACCGGGTAGCAGAGGATGCCGAAGTCGGGGCGCGACGACGCCCGCTCGATCGGATCGTCGGAGCCCTGGTCGCCACGGTCCCAGTGCGTGAGCAGCGTCGACGCCAGGTGGCCGCCGGCCGACGAACCGATCACGCCGATGCGGGCCGGGTCGATGCCCCACTCCGCGGCGCGGGCGCGGACGATGCGGACCGCGCGCGCCGCATCGCCGAGCATCACCGGGTGGCGGTAGCCCTTGCTGCCCAGCCGGTACCTGCACACGAAGGCCTGGATGCCGAGGCCGTTGAGCCAGCGCGCGTAGCCTTCGCCCTCGTGCCCGGCGAGACCGCCGTAGCCGCCGCCGGGGTAGACGACCACCGCGGGGTGGGCCGCGTCGGAGCCGGCGGGCAGGAGGTAGGGCGTCAGGGTCGGGACGTCGTGCGGCGCCTCACCCCGCGCACCCGGCGCGTCGCCGTCCCACAGACGGATCACCTCACCGGGTGGCGTGGCGGGGAAGGTCGGGGCCTGAGCCGGCTGCGGATCCTGAGGCACGAGGAGCAGGGTGAGCGTGAGGGCGAGCATGGTGGCCGCAAGCGTCGCTGCACGGCGGTGGATTGCCCAGGACCAATCGCCCGGTCAGCTGTCGGATACACTCGCCGAGTCAGCGCATCCCATGGACACCACGAAGTTCCGACAGCAGGTTCTCGACGCCCTCCAACCGCACCGCGCCGCGCTCGTCGACGCCCTGCGTCAGCTCATCGCGCACGACTACCCGAAGGAGGTGGAGCGACTCGAGTTCACCGTCTTCCCCTACTCCTTCACGTCCGGCTGGCCGATCCGCGCGTTCTTCCTCGACCGCAACCGGACCGAGGTGTTCGTGTCCGAGGACGAAGACTCCGCCTATCCGAGTCCGATCGATCCCGGCCTGCTCGAGACTGCCCCCCTGTATGCGCAGGCGCTCGAGGAAGCTGTGCTCGCGGCAGAACCCGACAGCGACCCACCCCGCCTCGCCAGCGAGACCACCGTCGAGTGGTTCAGGGGCTGCTGGGCCGACGCCGACGGCGCCGACTTCCGCATGCACGCCGAGATCGCGATCCACGACGACGAGCGCTGGTTCGACCTGATGCGACAGCGATGGTTCCAGAACTGACTTCCGCGGCTCCGCTCACGACCCGTCAGGATTCCCGCCGCCACCACGAGGGCGACGTTCCTTCGTCCGCCGCGCCGACCGATCCACCTGGCGGCACGTGATCTGCCGGCCGCGCCGCCCGCAGCCGCAGCGGATACCAGAGGGCCCCGAGGATCGCCAGCGCGAGGCCGGCAACCCCCGCGACCAGCGGGCCCGCAACGGTCCAGCAACCGATCATCGCCACGGCGATCGCCAGCGACATCACCAGCGCGAACAACAGGAAGGTCCGCTCGAAGGGCCGGAAGCGCCACGGACGGTCGGGCTCGTCGCGCAGCCGGGCGAGCTGCATCGAGTGCTCGGCGAGGGCGATCCTCAGCCGTACCACGATGCGCGCGCTCAGCAACAGCGACAGCAACGTGAACGCCGCCAGCGCCACCATCGCGCCGGTCTGCAGGTCGGCGGTCGCCACCGCCGGCAGGACCAGGGCGTTGAGCGCCCCGAGGTTGGTCATCGCGTCGAAGGTGCCCGCGAACAGCGCCGCGGCCATCGTCACCACGACCGCGATGTCGGCGGAGGTCGCGTCGAGCGACTTGCGCAGGTGTTCCTCGCGCAGCACCGGCGGCACCTCGCCGGTTGGCCAGTTGTGGCCGAGCTCCAGCACCAGCCGACTCGCGCGCTCGTGCTGGATCTGCAGCACCAGCATCAGCAGGACCGCCAGACCGAGACCGACGCCGATCCCCAGGATCGGCAGACCGACCGCCAATCCCACCAGCGCCGCGCCGCCGCCCGCCGCGAGCGCGTTGATCGCCAGGAAGTTGGTGGTGACGCCGAGCCAGTTGAGCGGGCGCGGCTGCCAGCCGCCGTCCGCGACCATCGTCAGCTTGGCGCCGTTGACCACCATGCCGAAGTGGCAGCGCGACAGGATCACCCCGGTGATCACTCCGCCCAGCACCAGCACCGCGCCGACGATCCACAGCACGTTGGCCGGCAGCCACACCAGTGACTCGGGGTAGTGGTCGCCGGTGGCCGCGTTCACGACCGCCATCGCCAGCGCCGGCACCAGGATGTGGATCACGACGATCATCAACCGCCGGACCTCGAGGTTGCTCTCGATCTCGTGGAGCGCCGCGGTGAAGTCCTGCGCAGCCGCCGTGAAGTCCTCGCGCGATCCGCTCATCGCCTGGCCGCTCCGGCGAGCCGATAGAGATCCTCCCGGCCACGCCGTTCCCCGGTGGCGTGCAGGCGGGGATCGCGACGCAGCCGGGCCCGCAGGGCGGCGCGACCAGTCGGTGCCGCGCCGAACTGCTCCTGAACGAGCGCCAGCTCGGCGAGCGTGAAGGGCGCGGAGAGCAGCGCCGCCGCGGACCCATCGAGGACGATGCGCTCGGCGAGCCGGGTCCGCGCCGCCCGCACGATGTCGCGGTGGTCGAACGCCAGCTTCGGCAGCCGCTGTGCCGAACGCCAGCGCGCCGAACGCGCGTCGTCGCCAGCGCGGCCAGCGGGCGGCTCGCCGACGAAGACGGCCAGGTAGGCGACCCCGATCGACCGGCCGCGCGGATCGCGGTGCACCGCGCCGAACGCGCCGACCTCGAGCAGCGGACCGACCTCGACCCCGGTCTCCTCGGCGAGTTCGCGGCGCGCGGCGGTCGGCAGGTCCTCGTCGGGATCGACGAAGCCGCCGGGCAGTGCCTGGCAACCGGCGAACGGCTCGTGCGCGCGCTCGATCAGCAGGATCCGCGGTCCCGCCTGGGTCGCGGCCAAGGCCACGACATCGACGGTGACGGCCGGCCGGGGATAGTCGTAGGTGAACGCCATGACACAGCGAGGCGGGTTGCTCCGGACGCGGTGCAGGGTCGCCCGACGCCGCGGGCCGGGAAAGCGAATTCACGCGGCGCGGTGCGGCGCCGCCGGGACGGAACGCGCGGCCCGGGTCACTCGACCGCGATCTCGACAATCTCTTCGGTCGCTCCCTGCCGCACGGTGAAGCCCGTCTCGGCGGACTGCCCTCTCTCGTTCACCGCGACGGTGTACTCGCCCGGCGCCAGCGCGAACTCGCAGATGATCAGCCGGGCCGCCATGTCCTCGAAGTGGCCGAAGAAGCGTTCGTGGAGCACCGTCGCGCCCGCGCTGTCCGTCACGCGGAAGTTGCCGTTGGCGATCACGCCGAAGGGGCCGCGTTGCGTGGCACCGGTGATGCGCAGACGCACCGGCACGCCGCGCTCGAACTGCAGGATCTCGACGAGGTTCGGCCCGCCCGTGGCGTCGAGGTCGCGCAGGGCCGGCACGTAGCCGGGCACCACCACGACGACGCGGTAGCGCGAAGGCGGGAGGCCTCGCTCGACGGTCCACACGTTGGCCTGTTGCGGGTCCCGCTCCGCCATGCCGGCCATCGGTGCGCTGCCCTCGGGTGAGCCGAGCAACACCCGGGCGGTCGCCGCTTCGGGACCGGTGAGGCTCGGGCAGGAGATCCGGAACAGCGCCGCGGGCAGCAGCTCCCAGGTGCCGACGTCGACGGTCTCGCCGGCGGGGACGGTCACGGGCTTCGCGTCGAGCCGCCAGCGCTTCGACTGGAACATCGTCCGGTAGCGACCCGGCGGCACATCGTCGAGTCGGAAGCGGCCCTCGCGCGGCGTCACCTCCATCTGCGCCCCACCCGACTCGAGCACGACGATCAGCTTGCCCTCGCCCGCGCCGACGGCCCCCGCACCTCCGGGGAACTCCAGCTTGCCGACGATCCCGCCGTCCCGCCCGACGCCGGTCTGCACCACCAGGCGATGCGGCTCGGCGCGCGGCACGAGGTCGTCGAAGGTGCCGACGACGCCGGCACGGTTGAAGACCTCGACCGAGATGGGGTCGGAGCCGGTGAGACCCCGGAGCCGCGCGATGCCTTCGGAGTCGGCCTGCTTGGTCGCGATGTGGTTGCCCAGGCGAGCCCGGACCCGCCACTCCCAACCGGTCAGCGGCTGTCCCGCAGGATCGACGATCTGCACGACCAGCTCGTTCACGGTGTCCTCGGCACGCAGGATCAGGGCCCGGGTCTCCCCCGGCTGCAGATCGATCTCCTCCACGACCGTCAGCGCCCCGAGCGAGGCGTTCACCTTCAGGCGCGTCGCGGGCAGCCCCGGCAGCGTCGCGCGACCGTCCGCATCCGACTGCTCCGAGAGGCTGAGCGGCCAACCGGCGAAGGTCGCGCCCTCGTGGGCATCACGCGCCCGCACGAAGGCTCCTTCGATCGGTGCTCCGCCGGCATCGAGGTAGCGCACGTCCAGCCGACCGACCGCAGCGCCCGGGACCACCACGGTCGCGTCCTGGGCCTCCCGGAGATCGAACTCCGCGCGACCGAGCCACGTCGGTGGGCTCACCGTCGGCGAAGGCCTGGACACGGTGTCCCCGTGGAACACCACCCCCGAACCTGCCGGCAACCAGTCGACGTCGAAACGGCCTTCACCGTCGGCATCGAAGGTCGCGTCGAAGTTGCGTCCGCCGCGGTCGCCGATCCGCCGGGGCTCGTTGCAGTACATCGCCAGCGTGAGGCGGGCATGGGGCACCGGCTGTCCGTCCGGGTCGAGCGCGATGCCCTGCAGCCGACATCCGCGGTGCCTCAGGCGCAACACCAAGTCCTTCGCCGGCACGTCCACCGGTAGGCTGGCGACCGTCTCGTAGCCGGGCGCACGAACGCAGAGGACGCACTCGTCGCCCTCCGCGACGACGAATCCGAAGCTGCCGTCGTCCGCGGTCCTCGCCACCGGATCGAGGAAGTCGCGGGCCCGGCGGGCACCGTGCAGCTCGTGGAGGAAGACCTCGACCCCGCTGACCGGTCGATCCTCGACGTCGACGACCCGCCCACGCACCGCGAGACCGCCGCCGACCGTCCAGACGCGCGCGCCCTGCTCCTCGACGAGCTCGCCGACGCGCGCCTGATGCGCGGCGAGTTGCAGGGTGCCGTTCTCCGGCAGCTCCTCGAGCATCCAGCGCCCTGCCGTGTCGGTCACCCCCGCCGCGACCAGTCGGTCGTCGACGCGCAGGCTGACCCTTCGGTCGGACACCGGCTCACCCGAATCCTCGCGCACCAGCAGGACCGCCCCCTCGGCCGACGGCTCCGGCTCGGCGACCGCGCGACGCTCGACATCGGTCTCGTGCCCGTCGCTCGCCTCGACATCGTTCGACTCGGCGCCGGCCTCGCGCATCGCGACCGACTGCGCAGCGACACCCTGGTCTCGATCGACATCGGGGCCGGCCGCTGGACCGGGTGAGTCGAGGAACAACACGACGCCCACGGCGAGCAGCGCCACCGCGACCGCTCCCCACAACACCTTCTTCAGCATCAGCACCCCCACAGTGGTCAGCCCGGCGCCTGCCGCAGCCGACGGTCCGAGAACGGTGGCCTTGCCACCGGCATGCGCCAGCACCCGCTGACGCAGCACCTCCAACCCCGTGAAGTCCGGTCCCCCGGCGACCCATGCCACGCCCGGCGCCAACGACGGCAGCTCGCGACGCAGGCGTTCCAGCGCGCGCACGATCTGGGTCCGCACCGTCCCGGCAGGACGGCCGATCCGCTCGGCGATCTCACGCGCATTGAGACCCTCGCGCAGATGCAATCGCGCCACGCTCCGGTAGGGCTCGCCGAGTTCCTCCAGCGCGGAATCGAAGCGCATCGAGATCTCGCCCGCCTCGGCAGGCCGATCGGCCGGTGGCCCCTCGTCGTCGCGACCCGGCGCGGCGGCGCGCAAGGCCTTGGCCTCGGCGGCGCGCGAGCGGCGCAACCGTCGTGCGTGCATCGCCAGGAGCCCACACAGCCAGGGCCGCACGCGGCGCGACTCGTCGTAGCGCTGACAGTGCTCGATCGCGTCGACGAAGGTCGCCTGCACCAGGTCCTCGGCGGCGTCGGCACCCACCAGCAGATGCGCGAGGCGCAGCAGGTCGGGAGCCGTGGCATCGAAGACCGCCGCCAGTGCCTCGGAGTCACCCCGGCGGCGGAAGCGGCGGAACAGGCGATCTTCGCGGGACATCACGGTGAGTGGCTTCCACCCGAGGCTGGGCCTGTGCGACACATCGGCCCGAATAATTACCCCCGCTTGGGCGCGCGGAAGCGTCGGGCATGGTCGGCGACGGAATGGGGCGCGCGAGGATCGGGCTCCCGACACGCCTGGCGAGCCGGCTCTACCGCGCTCGTTCGCATCTCGGGTCCGGGCACGGGCATTGCTCGACGAAGGATGGTCCCAAGGCCTCCATCCGCTCCTGCCCCGCGGACCTGTGGTGCCGCAATCGTCGGTAGCCGCAAGGTCCGGCGTGACGGCAGCCGGACACGGGAACTGCCATCCCATTCCGGTGGAGCGGTTCAAGACGCCGAGCCATGTCGAATGCACAATCCGGATTCCTCTTCCAACCCGATCTCGCCTCGAGTGCCTCCGCACCTGGCGAACCTCCGACTCGCCCGGCATGCGAAGCAGTGAGCGCTCCGGTTCCAAGCGCTCCGGGGAATCGCCGGGTCCTCCGCAACGTCGCGAGATCGCCTGGCGCCCGCTCCGAGGTACCACTCGCCGATGGCCGATGAACTCATTCCGGTGATCGGCATCGGCGCCTCGGCAGGAGGCCTCGAGGCGATCGAGGATCTGCTCCAGAACGTCGACGAGCTACCGCAGGACGCCGCGCTGATCGTGGTGCAGCACCTCTCACCGGACTTCAAGAGCCACATGGAGGAGCTGCTCGCACGGCGGACGCGTCTGCCGATCCGGCGTGCCCGCTCCGGGATGCGCGTCGAACCGGGCACGATCTACCTCAACCAGCCCCGGGCCGACGTGACCCTGCGCGACGGCGAGCTGCAGGTGGAGCCGTGTGACGAGCAGCAGGTGCCGAGTCATCCGATCGACGCACTGTTCTGCTCGCTCGCCGAAGGCTACGGCGAACGGGCGATCGGGGTCGTGCTCTCGGGCACCGGGAGCGACGGATCGCGCGGCGTGCGGGCGATCGCCGACGCCGGCGGACTGGTCCTGGCCCAGAGCCGCAAGTCGGCGCGGTTCGACGGAATGCCGCTGAGCGCACTGGCTACCGGTGCGGTCGATCTGGAACTCGAGCCTGCCCGGATGCTCCCGTCGATCCACGAGTTCCTCCGGACGGGCCGGGTGCCGACGCTCGACCGGAGCCCGTCCTCACCGCTCGTCCAAGAGGACCTCGAGGCGATCCTCGTGGCATTGGAGAGCAGCTCCGGGATCGACTTCTCGCGTTACAAACAGACCACCGTCCATCGTCGCCTCAAACGCCGCATGGATGCGCAGGGAGTCGACCATCCGGCCCGGTACCTGGAACGGCTCGATTCCGATCCCGAGGAGCTCGACGCCCTGTTCCACGATCTCCTGATCGGAGTGACCAGCTTCTTCCGTGACCGCGAGGTGTTCGAATTCCTGGAGACCCAGGTGATTCCGGAGCTGGTCGAACGAGCCGCCGCGACCGGTTCGATCCGGATCTGGATCGCCGGCTGCGCCACCGGCGAGGAGGCCTACAGCTTCGCCATGCTGATCGAAGACGCGCTCCGTGACGCGGATTCGGACGCCGCGCTGAAGGTCTTCGCCACCGACATCCACACCGGCTCCCTGGCCCATGCCGAGCGGGGTGAGTATCCGGCCGAGGCCTTCGACGACTTCGATCCACAGCGGAGGGACCGTTACTTCGAACCGACGCAACCCGGCAGGTTCAGGGTCCGGCCCGAACTCCGGCGACGCATCGTGTTCTCGGCCCACAATGCGATCCAGAACGCGCCGTTCACGCAGGTCGACCTCGTCTCCTGCCGCAACCTGCTGATCTACCTCCAGCCGATGGCGCAGCAGAAGCTGCTCTCGCTGATGCACTTCGGCCTGAACGCCGGAGGCTTCCTGGTGCTCGGCAGCAGCGAGACTCCCGGGCGACTCGCCGCCGCGTTCGAACCGGTCGCAGCTCGACTCCGCATCTACCGCCAATCCGAGAACAGCCACCTGCCGTTCGATCCGGATCTCCGATTCGTGCGTGCTCCCGCGCGGAACTCGACCAGCGAGCGGACTCCGGTGGCGATCGCTCCCCGCGCCAATCCCCAAGACCGCATGGTGAGGGTCTATGAGCGCCTGCTCGACGCGGTGCTCGCCCCGAGCCTCCTGCTGGACGCGGACGGGGTGGTCCTGCATGCGTTCGGCGGTGCCGAGGAGCTGCTGAGCATGCCGCGCGGTCGTCAGACCGGGAGGATCCAGGAACTGCTGCCCGAGGAACTCCGCATTCCTCTCGAGGGCCTGCTGCACGAGGCCGTGCGGGAAGGCGGACCGATCCAGTCGACGGACCTGTCGACCATGGTGCGCGGCCAGCAGCGCGCACACCGGGTCGAGGTGACCCCGCTCGGCGATCCAGGGGCACGGGACTCCCACGTGCTGATCCGCTTCCTCGACCCGTCGAGCGACGACGGCCAGGGCGCCCCCCCGCAGCTGGGAATCGACCAGCTGACGAGCAGCCGGATCCGCAACCTCGAGGAAGACCTGCAGACCTCGCGCACCGACCTGCAGACGACGATCGAGGAACTCGAGACGTCCAACGAGGAGCTGCAGTCGGCCAATGAGGAGATGCACTCCACCAACGAGGAGCTGCAGAGCACCAACGAGGAGCTGCGCTCGGTCAACGAGGAGCTGCACAACGTCAACGCGGCACACCAGGCGAAGATCGACGAACTCACGCGCGCCCACGACGACATGGACAACCTGTTGGCGGTCACGCGGGTGGGCGTGCTGTTCCTCGACGCCGACCAGCGCATCCGACGTTACACGCCGGAGATGGCCCGGCTGTTCGAACTGCTGCCCCAAGACGTCGGGCGGCCGTTCTCCAGCTTCGCCCACGGCCTCGTCGCGGACGACCTGGGAACCGACGTGACCCGGGTGCTGGATACGGGCCACGCCGAGGAGCGCCGAGTGCAGGACCGACACGGCCGGCCCTACCTTCTCCGGATCGCGCCCTATCGGAGCGCGGAGTCGGTGCGCGGCGCCGCGCTGTGCATGATCGACGTCGCCGCGCTGGAGTCGGCACAGCGCGCCGCATCGCAGTTCCGCGACATGTCGGAACAGGCGATCGACATGCACCTGCTGGTCGACGCCGACGGGTGGATCGAATACGCGAATCCTTCGGTGTCCGAACAGCTCGGCATCCCTCGGGACTCGCTCACGAGCCGGAACCTCGCCGACTTGACCCCAGAGCTGGGGCCGGACAGGATCCGCAGCGTGGCACGGTCCGAATCCGGGCACCGGCCCGCCGGCATCGACCTGACCTTTCGCACCGCGACCGCCACCCTCCTGCCCGTCAGCGTGGCAATCAGCCCGGTCGAGTTCGCCGACCGGACCTTGTACTTCGTCGCCGCTCGAGACACGACCTCGCAGAGGGCTGCCGAACAGGAACTCCGCCTCTACCGCAGCGCGATGGACGCGACCATGAACGGTATGACGATCGCGGACGCCCGCCTTCCGGACTTCCCGCTGATCTACGTGAACCGCGGCTTCGAGCACATGACCGGCTACCGGGCAGCGGAGGTGTTGGGCAGGAACTGCCGCTTCCTGCAGGGGCCGCAGACCGCCGAGGACGCGACGCGACGGCTCCGTGACGCGTTGAACCATGGCCGGGACGAGCGGGTGACCCTGCGCAACCACCGGAAGTCCGGGGAGCCCTTCTGGAACGATGTGACCATCGATCCCGTGCGCGATGCCGACGGCAAGGTCACGCACTTCGTCGGCGTGCAGAACGACATCACCGAGGAGGTCGACCACGCCCGACACGCGGAGCGCCGTGAGGCCCGCCTCCGCGCCCTCCTGGACGCGACGGTGGAAGGCATCTTCGGGACCGATCCACAGGGCCGCGTCGAGTTCTGCAACCATGCGGCGCTGGAACTGCTGGGCCACGACGACGGCGAGGTGCTGCTCGGCCAGCCGATCTCGCGACTGATCGGATCCACCCGCCTCGATCCGGGAGGCACGACCCTGGAGGACGCGATCCGCAACGACCGCGCGGGCCGCTTCGACGGGGTCGACATGGAACGGGCCGACGGCTCCCGATTCTCGGCGACGGTGAATCTACGTCTCATCGCCCGCAAGACCGGCAATGCCGGCGCGGTGATCACGATCGTCGACAACACCGAACGGCTCCGCAACGAACAGCGGCTCCGCAACGCGCGGCGCGACGCCGACGCCGCGAACCAGGCCAAGAGCGTCTTCCTCACCAACATGAGCCATGAGCTGCGCACCCCGCTCACGGCGATCATGGCATTCCTCGACCTCCTGGACATGAACCGCAACGGCGACGGTCGCTCGGGCCACATCGACGGGATCCGCCGCAATGCGAGATCGCTGCTCGACATCGTCAACGACGTGCTCGACCTGTCGAAGATCGAAGCGGACCAGGTCGACATCCATCCGCAGCGATTCCCGCTGGTCGACGTGCTCGAGGACGTCCGCTCTGCATCGCTGCCGCGGGCGAGGGAGGGCAACCTCACGCTGAAGATGGAGTTCCGGCGGCCGGTGCCCGCGTTCCCGAAGACCGACCCGATGCGGCTCCGGCAGATCCTGCTCAACCTTGTCGGGAACGCGCTGAAGTTCACCGAAGAAGGTGGCGTGACGATCCGCCTCGACTTCGATCCCGAGAGTTCCGAGCTGATCGTCGACGTGATCGACACCGGAATCGGAATCCGCGAGGACATGCTCCAGGAACTGTTCCGGCCGTTCCAGCAGGCCGATCCATCCATCGAGCGCCGCTTTGGCGGCACCGGCCTCGGATTGAGCATCGTCGGTCAGCTGACCGACCGGCTGCATGGGCGAGTCTCCTGTTCCAGCGCGCCGGGGCGGGGCAGCTCGTTCACGGTGCGCGTGCCGATCGGTGACCCGCTGGCGGACGACGAGATGCTGCGCTCGCTGGAGGACGTCGGGGCCGGGGCCGGGACCGAGCCGGTCGACGGCATCGGGGCGGTTCCCGGAAAGGTGCTGCTCGTCGACGACAAGCGGGACGTGCGCGAGGCCAGCGCGCTGCTGCTCGGCCACCTCGGCGTCGACGTGACCACGGTTCCAGGCGGTCGACAGGCGCTCGAGACGGTCACGGAAGCCGAAGAGCCCTTCAGCGCGATCCTCCTCGATCTGCAGATGCCGGAGTTCAGCGGCTTCGAGACCATGCGCTCCCTGCGCGAGTCCGGCTATGCGGGGCCGGTGATCGCGTTCACCGCCCAGGCGATGAAGGGCGAGCGCGACCGCGCCCTCGCCGCCGGATTCTCCGACTATGTCGCCAAGCCGGTGAGCCCGGAGCAGCTGCACCGGATCCTGGTCCGCAATACGCGCGAAGATCGCCGACTCACCGTGCTGTGCATCGACGACTCCGCCGACGTGCGAACGGCGATGCAGGAGATCGTGCAGAGCGTCGGCCACGAGGCCTATGCAGCGGGAACCGCGGCCGCGGCGAGGGCGGAGTTCCGGAAGCGGCAACCGGACCTGTGCTTCGTCGATCTGGTCCTCCCGGACCTGGACGGCCGATCGTTGGTGCGGCGCATCAAGGAGGACAGTCCCGAATGCCGCACCTGGTTCGTCGCCGTGAGCGGGCTCGAGCCCACCGCGCGCGACCGCGAGGAACGACTGTTCGACCGCTTCCTCTCGAAGCCGGTCAGCGCGGAGCAGATCGAGTCCACCATGCGCGAGCTCGGGCGACGGCGCGGCCCGTAGGGCATGGGGGTTGCGCTTCCGCAACCGGTGCCCCAGATGAAAACGTCCTCCCGAATCCCTGCCGACGAGACCCACCACGCCCTCCGCGAGCTGATCCAGCGGCACGCCGCGGCGCACCGCGACTTCGCACGGTCGGTCGAGCAGGTGCAGAATGTAGAACTTGCACGCCTGCTCCACGCTCTGTCGGAACAACACGGAGAGCAGGCGATGGAGCTGGCCGGACTCACCGGCACGTTGGACGTGCGTCGGCAGCAGCTGGGCCGGGAGCCCGAGATCGGGCCGGGCCATTCACCGCATCGCCGGAGCAGCCACGGTCCAGCATCCGACGACGAGACCGCCCACGACGAGGTCGACGACCCGACCCATGTCCTGCTCAGGGCGGAGGAAGCGCACGCCGCCCTCGCGAAACGCTACGAGGCGCTGCTTCGAAAGGTGCCCGGGGGACTGCTCGACGCGGTGCTCCGCGAACATCACCGCGCGGCGATGACCGCTCGACGGCAGACGCGGGCGATGCGCGATCATTGGCACGGCTTGGCGCCGAATGCACTCGATTCCCGCTGAACGACCCGCCCCTCGTCCCGGGGATCGTCAGGACGCGGCACGCACCGTGCTTCGGTACGCCCGAACTCGTCCCCCGAATCGCTCCGATGACTCCAGGTCCCCGCATTCCACCTGACTCGCCCGAACCCGTGCCTCGTCGTGCCGGCCCGATCTCGGACCGGCTACGAGCCTGCCTGCTGAGTTCCGCGGACGGCGGCTCCCTGTTGCTCCGAATCCCGGTCGCCGGCAGACCCACGCCCGACGGGAGTCGGACGGGAACGCCCGAGCACGCCCACGCAGCAGCCTGGAGATCCCTGCAGGCCCTCCGCCAACAGCCTTGGATCCTCGACGAACTCGACCAGGCGGGTTTGATCCAGCGGCCATTGAGTCTGTTTCCGATCGTCGGAGACGGCCGCGGCCCAGCACTTCATGGCTCGTTTCGCGAGCCCATGTGAGTTCGTCGCCGCATCGCACCGTTCGAACGAGCGACGAGTTCGACCGAGCCACTCCTTCCGATGTGGCGGCGGACCGAAGTATCCCGACCCTCCACCCCCGCTATCGGCGTAAGGACCGCCGTCCGAACGACGTGTGAGACCTTGAGATCATCCCGGATCTCACACTGGACCTCCTGGCACGACCAAGCCCGACCGTGCCGCGTCGCCATGAAGCCACCCTCGTTCGTGTTCCCGCACGGTCCGGCTGCACGGCTCGCGTCGGGGACCTGCCCTTCCCCGACGCGAACGCTATCGTGACCATCGCACCATGCCCCTGAACGTACTGATACTCGAAGACGACTCCGCGTCGAGGGAGGCTCTCGCAACCTGGTTGACCGAGCTGCAATGCATGCCGGTCACCGCCAGCAGCGTGGCCGAAGCTCGCGAGGTGCTCGACAGCAAGATCCCCGACCTCGCGCTGATCGATGTCGGCCTCCCCGACGGACTCGGGACCGAATTGCTCGGCCGCTGCGCGCAGGCGTCGATCTCCGCGATCATGATGTCGGGGCGGGGCGAGCAGGACGACGTCATCGAAGCGCTCCGTCGCGGGGCCAGCGACTACCTCACGAAGCCGATCGATCTCGATCGCCTCGAGGACATCATCAAGACCGAGAAGCCACAGGCCGGCCTGCGTAGTCAGATCCGGCTGCTGCGCGAGCAGCTCCTCGAGATGGGCAAGTTCGGCCGGATGGTAGGCCGATCCCCGCAGATCCGCCGGGTCTACGACGCCATCACCGCCGTCGCCCCGAGTTCCGAGACGGTGTTCCTCATCGGCCCCACGGGCGTGGGCAAGGAAGTCGCCGCGCAGACGATCCACGAGATGAGCCCGCGCGCCCGCAAGCCGTTCGTGGCGGTCAACTGCGGCGCGATCGCGCCGAGCCTGATCGAGTCGGAGATCTTCGGCCACGAGAAGGGTGCGTTCACCGGTGCCGAGCGACAGCACCAGGGTGTGTTCGAACAGGCCAACGGCGGCACCCTGTTCCTCGACGAGGTGACCGAGATGTCCCCCGAGCTGCAGACCCGGCTCCTGCGGACCCTCGAGACCAGGCGGGTCACACGGATCGGCTCACGGACCGAGGTGACCCTCGACATCCGGATCGTGGCGGCGACCAACCGTGACCCCCAGCAGGCGGTCGCCGACGGCAAGCTCCGCGAGGACCTTTACTACCGCCTCCAGGTGTTCCCGATCGAGATCCCGCCGCTCCGGGAGCGGGAGGGCGACGTCGCGCTGCTGACCGCACACATCCTCGACCTGTTGGCCGTCGAGAACGGCGAGCGGAAGTCGATCGACGATGCGGCGATCCGCCGACTCGAGAGTCACGACTGGTCGGGCAACGTCCGCGAACTGGTGAACGTCGTGAGGCGCGCCTACATCCTCGCGGGGAAACGCATCACGGAGAAGGACATGCCACTCCCGGGGATCGTGCGGGAGACGCCGATCCCGAGGCTGCCCGACGACGACGACGCGACGCTCCGCTTCCAGATCGGCGAGTCGATCGCCCAGGTGGAGAAGCGATTGATCGAGGCGACGCTCGCCTCGGTGGACGACAACAAGAAGCGAGCGGCCAAGATCCTGGGGATCAGCGTGAAGACGCTGTACAGCCGATTGCAGGTATACGAGGCGGAGCTCCGGGGCGTAAGCTGAGCCCGGTGACCGGCCCACGATGCCGGCACGGACGGGATCAGGTGATGACGAGCGAACGGACCCGGGTCATTGCAGCAGACATCGCCGCGCGCATCCGTGCGGGCGCCACGCAGATCGTCGAGGACTGGATCTCCGACGTGTTCCAGCAGTCTGCTGGACGCACGCGGCTCCTGCCGCGGCGGGCCGTGCGGGACCATATCCCCGGCGCGCTCCGCACGATGGCGGACTACGTGGAGTCGCCATCCGACGAGGCCAGGTCGGCCCTCCTGGCCAGCCTCGAGCTGCACGGCCGCTTCCGCCGCGATCAGGGCTACGACCTCCGCCAGCTCCTCGACGAGTTCGAAGGGCTGTCGTTCCGCATCAGCGGCGCGGCGTTCGGCTGGCTCCTCGAGATGGACCCGCGGCCGGACCTGCTCGACGCGCGCCCCGTGCTGGAACGCATCGAGCGCTCCTGCAGGAGCATCGCGATCGCCACGGTAGGCATCTACCGCGAGTCGGAGATGGTGCACCGCCAGGAACTCTCGCGACAGCTAGAGGACTTCGCACGCGCGGTTTCGCACGAACTCAAGAACCCGCTCAACGCCGCGCGCCTGCAGGCCTCGCTGCTGCGGCGGGCCCTCGCCGAGGACGAGGCCGTGCTGCGCCGCGTGTCGACGATCGAGTCCTCGATCGATCGGGCCAACGAACTCGTCGACAACATCCGGGTCCTCGCGCTGGCCGCCAGTTCCTCGGCTCAGGGCCGGCATGTCGACCTGCACGCCGTGATCCACGGCGTCATCGACGAACTCACCACGGCCGCACAGCGGCGACGCGTGGAGGTCCACGTCACCACTCCCCTGCCGCCCGTATCCGTGGAGGTCGTCTCCACACAGCTCGCGCTGGTCAACGTGCTGAGCAACGCGATCAAGTACTGCGATCCGGACAAGAAGCAACGAACCGCCGTCGTGTCGGCCCGCGTGGAACACGATGACGACGAGGACGGGGTATCCCGCCTCCAGATCTCGGTGTCCGACAATGGCCTGGGGATCCCCAAGGAGTTCCAGAGCCACGTCTTCCGCCGCCATTTCCGGGCCCACCCGGATCGCGCCGAGGGGACGGGCCTCGGCCTCGCCATCACCCGCCACGTGCTGCTCGAGAACGGGGGCGAGATCCACCTCGACAGCGAGGTGGGCCAAGGCACGAACATCCGGATCGAGATCCCGGCGATCCACGCGACGATCGATCCGCGCGCGACCCGACCGACCAACCTGCGCCCCTTGACGGAACAGTCGCTGCGGCGACGGCAGGACCGCGAAATGGACCTCGAAGCCCCGACGTCCGAGTAGGCACCGCGGCGCGATCGAACCGGACGACGGGCTCGGGCACAGCGATTGCCTTCCCGGCGGACCGAGGTGCACATGCCGTGTCAGCCCACTCGAGTGATGGACGTCCCGCCAGCCCCCCAGCCCGAGGAAGCACCCCCCCGCGCCCTGATCCTCGGCGCCAGCCACGGAGAACAGCAGTTCCTCGAGAACCTGCTCGGCTCCGCCGGTTTCCTCCTGCAGAGCTGTCGAACCTGCCGACTCGTTCGGACATCGGTCTGCGGCTGGGCGCCGGACGTCGTGCTCGTCTGCAGCCAGGCTCTCGACGAAGACTGGACCGAGCTGCTTCGCAAGTTCGAGCGCCCGGAGGCAGACACCGATCCACGATCTGACATCGAGCCGCCAGCGATCGTCCTGGTCGGCTCGCGGAGGGAACCGGTCGAGGTGGCCGATGGCCTCGCGCAGGGAGCGGCGGAAGTCGTCGAGCTGACCGCACCGGCCAGCGACGTCGTCGCCCGGATCCAGCGCGTGGTCGAGCATCGGGCGGACCTGCTGAGCCTTCGCAATGCGCTGAAGGAGGACGAGCTCACCGGCCTCGACAACCGCCGGAGCCTCGCCGACCGTGAACGAGAGCTCGAAGCTCGGATGGCACGCAATGGCATCGCGACCACATGCATCGTCGTCGACGTCGACCGGTTCAAGCAGATCAACGACACGTACGGTCATGAGGTAGGGGACGCGGCCCTGCGGTGCATCGCGCGGCGGCTCCGCGCCACCTGCCGCGCCAGCGACTTCGTGTTCCGCATCGGTGGAGACGAGTTCCTGATCCTCGCACCCGCCGACGCCTCGATGCCGGTCGTACCGGACCTCGGACATCGCCTCTGCCACGCGATCGGCTCACGCCCGTTGACCATCGAGCCCGCGACCGGCACGCAGAGGATCCTACGCGTGACCATCACGGCAGGTGTAGCGACGTGGAATCCACAATCGAAACTTGCCGAGGCCCTCGCGAGCGCGGACCACGACCTGCTCGCTCGCAAGCGTCGGCGTCGGACCGGCGAGGATAGCGCGCCCGACCGACAGGCCGGCGCCTGACGATCCGGAGCGACCGCGAGCGGTACACCCTTCGCTTCCAGGCTTCCCGAGGCGCATACGAAGTGCGGCATCGGGGTCCGCGGATCCATTCTCCGACGGGCCATCGACCGGAACGCTGTCGTATCCCGCACCGTACCTGGCGCCATTGCCACTACCTGACAGGAGCACCCACGAATGTACAAGTTCACTCGATACTCCCTTCCCACGATGGCGGTCTTCACGCTGCTCGCGGCGAGCTGCTCGACGACCGCCGAACGACGTCTGTCGGTCATCGAATCGCAGGTGCGCGCCGCGGAATCGCTCGGTGACGAGATCCAGACCTGGAGCGAAGGAGTGGGGCCGATTCCTCCGTCCGGCTCCAGCCAGACCGTCGCCGCCTTCCAGGAGCGAGCGACCGAACTCCGCAGCTCGCTCGAGGACGTGGACGCAACCGACACCGAGATCGAATCGCTCGACGACCTCGACCACGCACTCCGCGACCTTACAGCGTTCGAAGCGCGCACCGACGAGACGGTGTCTCCCGACGCCCGCCGTCAGATGATCGATCGGTTCTCCGACCTCGGCGAGCGGCTCGCGTCCGCGGCGTCGGCGGCTCGTTACGCGCTGCTCTGATCCGGACGCCCCCGAGGTGCGTGCGCCCAGGCGCGACACGCATCTCGGCCGCAGCGATCGGAAGCACATCTGCCGCTCGCCGCGCTGACCCCACGCTCGAGAGCAGGACCTATTGGTCGAGCGCGCTACGCCGACACCCGCTCATCGCGAGGAGTGAGAAGCCCGACCCGAGGAGCAGCAGCGCTACGGGCTCGGGCACCGGCGAAGCAGCCTCGACCGCATCGCCAACGAGCCATCACGGCATGGGCCCGGGCTTCGAGACCCGGAACCGACCGGGACGAGCAGGAGCGGCGTTATGGATGGACATGATCCAATCCGATCAACTCGCGTGTCGGCCGCTCCATATCGCCTTGCTCAGAAGCGCAACCCGAGGCCGAGGTTGTAGACCCACAGACCGTCGTCGAAGGCGCTGTTGAGGGAGTCGTCGGAGTCGAACAGGAACTGGTACTCCGCGGACAGCCACGCGAACGTCGTGTCCTTGAGGAACACCTTCACGCCCGCCTCCGGACCCGCGGCGAGGGTCTCCTCGGTCGAGTCGCCGTAGAACGCTCCGAACGAGGCGCCGAAGAACGGCCAGACGTTGTCGATCGGGACATGGAAGTCGAGCGCGAGGCGCGTCGAACCATTGTAGAGCGCGGACTGGCCAGGTCCCGGATCGGCGAGCGAGCCGCCCTGTCGCACCGAGACCTCCAGCTCGTCGGACACGAAGTAGCCGAGGCTGCCGTTGACCTGCGCGGTTCCGGCGTCGAAGTCCTCGTTGTTGAAGCCACCGCCGGAGAGCGTGACCTCCCAGGGATCGTCGGTGGTCGGACCGACATGATCGTCGGACCGCTCCACGGCCTCCTGCAGATCCACCGCCGCCGAGTCGTCCTCCGCGAACAGCGGACGATCGACGAGCGGCGGCCTGCTGGCGCAACTCATGAGCAACGAGAGGCCACCGAGGGCGGAGATGGCGAGAGGTGCGAGGCGGGACGTGCAATGCGTTTCGTGCATGGTGATTCCTGACTGAGTGGAGGCTGGCGCTGCGTCGACGCAACGCCGCGTGTCGATGCACTCGACAAAGGCCGTACCCATCCCGGCTTCGAGACCGCGAGTCTCTCCAGCAGCCCGGCGAGCCCCCCCAGAGGCACTCTCCTCCGATATCGGAGTCCGAACCACATTGCAGATCACCACGGGCGGCACCGGACATTTGTGCATTCGTTCGGAACCGCGCAGTCCCTGCCCACCGTCGTCGCGTGCGATCTGCCAAGGAACCGTGCGAGAGCCTTGCGATCCGCGGCCGCCGGAAGCATCCGTGCCGCCCGGTGACTCCCGAGAAACGTGGCCACCCGGAGGTCGACCGCCGGGGCGCGAGCGGATGCGACGCGGCGCAGTCAGGCACATCGATTGCGCCACGAGCCCTCCCTGGCCGAACGTCGGCCGGCGCATCGAGAAGGATCCAAACCAGGACTACCATGCACCAGCAACCGCTTTCCTCTCCCCTCCTGCTCCTCGCCTGCAGCCTCGCGCTCCCCACGACCGCGCTGTGCCAGAACATCGGCCGATCGACCCGCGCGCCGAGTTCGAAGGCTCGCTCGGTCGACCTGTCCGTGAGTCATGTGACGCACGACGAGCCGGGCGCTCCCGACTCCGTGACCTTTCATTTCGAGCTCCGCCAGACCGGCCTCGCGGGGCGACCGTTCGTGATCCAGGCGAGCGATGCCCACGGCTGCCCGCCGGAGTTCGTGGCCAGGGGGACGCTTGGCGGCGAGCACCGCGGCCAGGCCTGGACGACGCTCGACGATCGAAGCCTGTTCGAGCAGATCGGTGTGGTGCGGTTCCGCGCCACGGTCTGGTCGCCGGCCGGGCTGACCCACTCCGGTTGGCAGACCGCCCACGGCGATCCCGAGTGCGAGATGCTCAGCTTCAACTACGCGCCTGACTCCACGACGCTGCCCGCCGGGACCATGGTCGACGACGAGTGGGCCAGCGTGGGCATGAACGTGTCCGCCAGGAGCAACCGCACCAATGGCACCGACCAGGCGATCCTGTTCGACTCCGGCAATCCGACCGGCGGTGATCCCGACCTGCAGACCCCGGGCTACGGCGCGAACAACGACACGGCCCTCGGCAACCTGCTGATCCTCGCGGAGGACCTCGTCGACTCGAACAACGACATGCTGGTCGACGACCCCGATGATGACGAACTGGGCGGCACGATCACGTTCCGCTTCGACCGCCCGGTCACGGCCTGCGCGCTCGGCCTGATCGACCTGGACAAGGGCGGTATCGGCTCGCGCATCCGCTTCTACGACGCCGGCAATGCGCAGATCGACGACCTCGCGCTGCCCTCGCTGGGTGACAACAGCTTCCAGGAGGTCGATTTCTTCATCGAGGAGGTGAGCCGCATCGAGGTCGACTTCGTGAGTTCGGGTGGCATCCCGTTCCTCCGCGTGATCCCCTGCCCGGCCACCATCGACTTCGACACCAACACCTTCGGCGTGCCGCGGGAGTTCGAGGCCGGCCGCATGATCACCGACGACCTCGAGGCCCTCGGTGTGGTCGCGTCGGCCGACAACAACGACCCGAGTCACCCCGACGTGCTCACGGTGTTCGACACGGCGAACCCTACCGGCGGCGACCCCGACCTGCAGAGCCCCGGCTATGGGCCGGGCAACGACACCGCGCTCGGCAACATCCTGATCATCGCCGAGGACGCCGTGAACACCAATGGCGACCAACTGATCGACGACCCCGATGACGAGGTCGCCGGCGGCACCATGCGATTCGACTTCCCGTTCGAAGTGACCTTCGAGTCGGCGACCGTCATCGATATCGACAGCGACGAGTCCGGGATGTTCAGACTGCTCGATGGCGCCGGCAATCTGCTCGACACCATCACTCTGCAGCCGCTCGGCGACAACAGCGTGCAGACCGTGACCGACGAGGTCGGCGGGATCCGCAGGATCGAACTCGTCCTCAGCAGCTCGGGCGGCCTCGCCGAGCTGAAGGTCTGTCCCGACTGATCCTCGAGTCGGTCCTCGCCGACCTTCCGCCCCGGGAACGGTCCTTGTAGTGGACCGCGCCCACCGCGGATCCGCGTGGATCTCGCAAGGTCGTGAGATCACGCGGATCAACGCAATGGTTCATAGGAGAAGATCGATGAACGACGACAAGCTGAAGGGCAAGTGGAAGCAGCTGAGTGGCAAGGTGAAGTCGGAGTGGGGCAAACTCACCGACGATGACGTGCAGCAGATCGAAGGCGACTCGGAGCGTCTCGTCGGCAAGCTGCAGGAGCGCTACGGAATCGCCCGCGACGAGGCGCAACGCCGCGCCGACGCGTTCACCGCCGAACACGCCTCCTGAACGGGAGGCCTGCCGCGCCGACCCGATCCCGATTGTGCAATCGGGTCGACGCGGCAGGCACCTCGCCCCTGCCGACCGAGCGGCAGACGGCTCGGCGGACACGAGCACGACCGCGGATCGGAGAGAGTCGCATGCAGAGCAACAGCGGGGAAGCCACGACGCACGGCCATCCCAGGGCGCTTCCGGAAGCGCAATCCCCACAGACGGCTTCTGGCAAGATGCAGGGCGTCCTGCAGTTCCTGGATGCCGCATTGCACAACTGGCGGGCGATCCGGCTGCTCCGAGAGCGCCAGGTCTCCCACCGATCGACCGACCTCGCCTCGGTGGAGCGGGCCTACAGCTCGATGAGCGCGCGGGAGTTCCGCGCCGTGAACGGTCTGCAGGCCTGGGCCAATCGCCGCGCGATCCCGCGCATCCTGGCACACGTTCCCAGCCTCCGGCCGTGGACCTGCGTCGATCTCGGCTGCGGTTCCGGTGATTCGACTCGCGTGCTGCTCCGCCATGCTCCCCCAGGCTCGTCCTGCATCGGCTACGACGTCTGTGGCGATCGGATCGCCGAGGCCCGCGCGCACGACTACCTGGGTCCTAACGGCAGACCGGCACGCGTGCGTTTCGTGCGTCAGGCGATCGACGAGCCGCTGCGGAACGTCGAAGGATTCCGGGTGCCCGAGCACTCGGTCGACGTGGTGCACTCGTCCGGGGTCGTCGGTCACCACCTCCGGGTCGAAGAGCTCCGCAGGCTCGGCGACGAGGCACGCCGGATCATCAGGCCCTCGGGAACCGTGGTGCTCGATGCCGGGCCCCGCCTCAGGATCGCGACGCTGGTCGAGACCATGCGGCGATGCGGCTTCCGGCGTGAGCGCGTGCTGCGCTACTGCTGGGGCAATCCGCGCGGCCTGGTCGCCTTCCGACCGATCTGACACCGGGCGCGCCGGAGACGGCCGAGGGGCAGGTCGAGCACGAATCACGCTTCGCCGGCACCGCGCTTGCGACTGGGAAAGCCCGACGAGAGAGGATCCCACGTACGAGAGAGAGAGGGACCGGCGACCGACCTGTGCGTGGGTTCGTCTGACAGGGTCGGTCGCCGGGCTTTCTCGCCTCACGGGGTTTTCTCGCCGTTCGGAGGTGCCAGTGGACGGCGCGTTCGGACCCTGGCAGCCATCGTCTCGCGGCAATGCGCAGCGAAGGGCCACAGCTCGCGTCCGAACCTCCTCGAAGGCACACCTGACAGCACCGTCCCGCTCCTCCAGAATGTCCGGCCCGCCCCGCGCCACCGACTCCCCGGTGGGCGCGCCGTGGCACACCCGACCCGATGTTCTGGGAACGTCCCTGGCTCCTGCTCCTGTGGATCGCCGCCCCCGCGATCGCCCTCCTGCTGCACCGGGCGAGAGCACCGCTCGGCGGCGGCCAGCGCCTGCTGGTCGCCGGCCTCGGCACCATCGCGTGGCTCGCCCTCGTCGCGGCGCTCGCCGGTCCTTGGATCGGCGACATGTCAGGACGACCATGGCGGACCGTCGTCGCGGTCGGCGAATCCGACGAGGCGACACGTGAGCTGGTCCGCGAGTGGCGCTCCGCGACTCCCCACGCGGAGCCGTTCCGGGTGCTCGCCGCGGGAACCCGCCCCGCAGCCGGCCCCCCCGGGGGAACCGACATCCCCGCGGCGGAAGGCGCCCCCGACCTGGCAGCCGCCCTGCGCGCAGCCTGCGAGCAGGCTCCCCGCGACGGCTCGTTGCAGGGCGGTGCGGGTGGCGACGTGGTGGTCCTCGGTGCTCCCCGACACGTCGCGCCCGACCTGGCTGAAGTCGCCGAACAAGCCCGGAGCCGCGGCGTGCGCATCCACCATCGCGGGCCGGCGATGCAGCGGCAGGGCGTACGACTCCTGGCGGTCGCACACCCGCAGCGGCTGTGCGTCGGCGAGCCGTTCCGCATGACGATCGAGGTCGACGCGACCGAAGCCGGGACCGCAAACGTCTTCGTATCCGCCACGTCGGCGCGCGACGCCGATGCCGGAGCGGGGCGAGCCCTGCTCGCCGAGGGAACCGACATCGAGCTGCGGCCCGGCCGGGCTCGCTACATCGTCGAGGCACGGGCGCCCGAGAGTGACGGGCTCGTGACCTTGACGACGCGGGTGGTGCCCGCAGGCGGCAGGGAGGAGCCATCGCAGCACCACGAGCGCACTGCGCTGCTGGTCGAGGGCCGGATCGGCGTCGCCCACCTCGGCAGTGCGGCAAGCCGCGAAGCCCTCACGGAGACCCTGGGCCCGCACGGCTTCCGGGTCGACGGGAGCCTGGGCCCCGACGACGCCGACGTGGTGGTCGTCGACGATGTGCCCGCCGCGGATTGGCCCACCGATCAGCAGGCCCGCGTCCGCGACGCCATCCTCGAGCGCGGCACCGGTCTGCTGCTCGCCGGCCGGGAAGGCAACCTCGGTCCGGGCGGCTACGCCGACTCGCCACTCGCCGACCTGCTGCCCGTGGAGACCCCACAGCGCGAGGAGCGGCGCGATCCGTCGGTCGCTCTCGTGCTGATCATGGACACGTCGGGCTCGATGGGGAACCGCATCGAACTCGCCAAGGAGGTGGCGCGCCTGTCGATCCGCCGCCTGATGCCGCACGACAAGGTCGGCATCGTCGAGTTCTACGGCAGCAAGCGCTGGGCGGCGCCGCTGCAGCCGGCGAGCAACGTGATCGAGCTGATGCGGGCACTGAACCGCATGCAGGCCGGCGGCGGCACGATCATCTACTCGGCGCTGGAGGAGTCGTACTACGCGCTGCTGAACGTGCGCACCCGCTTCAAGCACGTGCTGGTGCTGACCGACGGCGGCGTGGAGTCGGGTCCGTTCGAGGCCCTGGCGCGGCGCATGGCGGCGGCCGGCATCAACCTGAACACCGTGCTGATCGGTCCGCAGGCCAACAGTCCGTTCCTGATGAACCTCGCGCAGTGGGGCCACGGCCGCTTCTACGCCTGTCCGTCGCGCTTCCAGCTGCCGGACCTGCGCTTCAAGGAACCGCAGACGACGCTGTTGCCCGCGGTGCAGGAGCGCGGCTTCGGACTGACCCGTGATCGCTTCGCCGAGGCGACGCGGTCGTTCGACGATGACTGGGCGATCGGCGGACTGGTCGATGCGCGGCCGCGGCCGGCCGCCGAGGTGCTGCTCGCCGCGCAGGACGGCGGGCGGCCGGTGCTCGCGGCGTGGGACCAGGGCGCGGGCCGCGTCGCGGTGCTCGCCACCGACCTGCTCGGCCCCGCCACCGACGAGCTGAAGGACCGCGGTTGGGACGAGCTGGTGGCCGACCTGCTGCGCAGCCTCGCGGCGCGGCGCGCGACCGCCAGCGAGGAGCTGGTCCTGCTGCCGAGCGAGGCCGCGCTGCGGGTCGAGCTGCGCGACGCGACGCAGACCGGTTGGCCGATGCCGACCGCGGTGCTCCGCGATGCCGACGGCCGCGAGCGGGCTCGCGCGTCGTTGACGCCGACGGCGGTACCCGGTGAGGCCGTGGCCGAATTGCCGTGGCCCGACGGACGTGCGGTCCGCGTCGACGTCGAAGACCACGCCGCCGCCGCGTGCCGACCGCTGCCGCGTGACCAGCGGCTCTACGACGTGCAGGCCGCGATCGAGTCCCTCGTCGCCGCCACAGGTGGCACTCGGGCCGGCGCCTTGCCGACCGAACCGCCGCCGTCGGAGCGCCCGGTCTCCGACTGGCGACGCCTCGCCCCGCTGCTGACCTGGATGGGTCTCGGCGCGTTCCTGCTGGCGGTCCTCGCGCGGCGCTGGCCCGGCACAGGACGAGCCCCGCTGACGTCTGCCGCCGCCTTGATCGTCTTCCTGTGCATCCCGTGCCCTGCACAGGACGCAGCGACACAGGGTGAAGGACTCGACGACCCCATCCAGTCCCGGCTGCAGGCCGAGCTCCAGGCCAAGGGACATCTCGACGACCTCGCCGCCGAGTGGGCCGACGGCACCCTCGACCAACGCCTCGCGCTGGCGCGCGCCCGCGGTGACCTCGCCGCGCTGCTCGCGCTCGCCGAGTCCGCGGACGGCGCCGAACGCGCCGACCTCGCGCCGCTGCGCGAGCTCTGCCTGGAAGCGCTCGGCCGTCTCGACGCCGCGCTGTCCGCCGCGCGCTCCGCCCTCGACAACGCCGCGAGCGCCGAGGAGCGCGCGCAGTGGTCGGTGCGGGTCGCCGAACTGCTGCTGGATCAGGACGACGAGGCGAACCGCGCCGAAGCCGAAGGCCTGTTGCGGGCCGCGGTCGACGCGGTGCCGGACCTCGCGCCGGTCGTGGGCCACCTCGCCGGCGGCCGCGGCCTCGTCGACCTCGCGCTCACCCTGCACGTGCCGGCCGACGATGCCGACGCCCGCGAGCGGATGCGCTTCGCGATGCGCCGCGCGGTGTGGTGCGAGCTCGCCGAGGACTGGGCGCGTGCGGTCACCGAGTGGCGTGCGGCCCTGGAACACGCCGGCCTCGACCGTGAGGCGCGCTTCATCCTCAGCCGTCTGCGTGGCGCCGCCGCCGCGGCGGGACAACTCGAAGACCTGGTCGCCGACTGGACCGCGCGCTTCGACCAGCTCGACAGCGAGACCCGCGTGACGCTCTGCGACGCGCTGCGCGATCTCGGCCGCGCACGCGACGCGGTGCAACTCCTGGAGCGCCCCGCCGCCGCCGAGGACGACCAGCTCCAGGCCGAAGCCCTGTCGATCGCGGTCGAGGCCGGCGAGGTCGAGCGGGCGATCGACTCGGCCCGCACCCGCCTCGCCGCCGATCCGCACCGCGCCCGCCTGCGCATCGCGCTGGCGCTGCTGCTCACCGACCTGCGCCGCCGCGACGACGCCCGCGCACTCCTCGCCGAAGGCTACGCGATCGCGACCCGCCGCGAGCTGCTCCAGCTCACCCAGGCGGCGTCGGAACTCGGCGACGACGCGGCCTTCCACGCGGGACTCGATGCGATCCGCAACGGCGTCGGCACCGACGAGGAACCGGCCAACGAGCGCGACGCGCTCGAGGCGCTGCTGCTCGAGGTCGCCCACGCCTGGTCGCGGCAGCAGCGCGACCGCGCGGTGCAGCTGGTCCTCGAGGCCCGCGAGGCGTTCACCGAGCCGGCGCTCAGGGTCCGCATCGGCGAGTCGTTGGAGAGCATGGGCCGCAGCGAGGAGGCGATCGCGCTCTACCGCGAGGCGCTGGAGTCGACCGGTGCCGAGGACCTGGCGCTGCGCCTCGCCTGGCTGCTCTCGAACTCGCGCGACGCCGACGAGCGCGCCGAGTCGCAGGCGCTGTTCCGGCGGATCTGGCTGCAGGCCGGCAGCAACGCGCGGCGCGTGCAGGCCGAGGAGCGAGTGCTCGACCTCGCCGCCCGCGAGGGCACCCTCGCCGATCTGGTGATCGAGCTGGAGGAGGCGCTCGACGATCCCGCCACCGACCACCGCGACGCGCGCCGCCAGGCGTTGGTGAAGATCTGGGCCCGCGCGCAGGACAGCTTCGGTGCCCGCGAGGTGCTGCTCGACTGGGCCCGGGAGGAACCCGAGCACGAGATCGAGGCCTGGCAACGCCTCGCCACGGTCCACCTCGAGAACCAGGAGTTCACCGCCCACGAGAAGGTGCTGCGCCACCTGATCGAACTCGACCCCGAGCACGAGCTCGACTACCGCCAGCAGCTCGCGCTCGGCTTCCTGGAACGCGGCCGCCCCGGCGAAGCCCGCGCGGTGATCCGCGAGATGCTGGCCGACAAGGACGACCCCGACCCGATCGCGCTCGAGTTCTCGGCCGGCATCTTCGCGCTGGCCGGCCGCCACGAGGACGCCGCGCGGGTCTACCGCCGCGCCTTGGCGATCCACCCCGACCGCATCGAGACGCTGCTGCTCTGGGCCAACTCGATGGCCGCGCTGGACCGCGCCGACGAGGCGGTCGGTCGCTTCCTCGATCTGCTGCTCGACGAGACGATCGCCGACGACCTGTTCCTGGTCGCGGTCGACGGGCTGCTGAACCTGGAGGCCGAGGAGAGCGCGCTGCGCTTCGCCGAGCGGGCCCTGCGGCGGCGCATCGCGGTGCGCCCCGACAAGGTCTACCTGCACCGCGCGCTGCAGGACACGCTCGAAGCCCTCGGCGATCCCGACGCCCGCATCGCCAGCCTCGAGGAGACCCTCTGCGTCGCCGGCCTGCAGCGCACCGCCTGGCTGCGCGAGCTGATGGACGAGGCACAGCGGCGCCGCGACAACGACTCCTACCTGCGCCACGCCCGCTCGCTGCTGCGCAGCGGCGAGGAGGTGCCGCCCGCGGTGTTCCTCGAGATCGGCGAGACCCGCCTCGCCGCCGACGATCTCACCGGTGCCGAGCGCGCGTTCGAACGCGCCCGCCTGGCCCCCGACTTCGCGCGCATCGAGCGCCGCGTCGCCGAGCTGTTCGAGCAGAAGAACCGCCTGGCCGACGCCGAGCGGGTGCGTCGCCGCATCCTGCGCCGCGACCCCGAGAACCCCGGCGCGTTGCTGGCCGTCGCCTCGGTGGTCGAACGCCGCGGCGACCAGGGCGAGGCGCTGTCGCTCTACCGCGACGCCGCGCTACGCCTGTTCGACGGCGCCGACTTCGGCAGCGAGGCCCCCGCCAACGACCCGCGCAACCGCGGCAACCGCAACCAGTCCGACACCGGCCCGACCTGGCCGGAGGCGCTGGAAGGGGTGCTGCGCTGTGCGCGGAGCGCGGCCGACACCGAGTCGCTCACCGCGCGACTGCGCGCGCGCGTGACCGCTGCCGGCGACGACGCGCTGGCGGCCAACGGTCAGCTGCAGATCCTCGAACAGCTCACCGTGTTGGCGTTCGCCTGGGGCGATGCCGAGGGCCTGACCTGGGTCCGCGCCCAGGAGGACCGCCTGCTGGCGAGCCTGGAACCCGCGCCGGGCGAGAACCCCGACGAGCCCGCCAAGCCGGATCCGGAAGCGAGCAAGACCCGCGCAGCGATCGTCGAGGCCCGCGTCGCGCGGGGCGACCTCGAAGCCGCGGCCGTCGCCGCCGCCGACCTGCCCGACTCGGAGGCGCCCGATGCCCTGCGCAACCTGGCGCTGCTGCGCCACGACCCGGCGGCGGTGCTCACCACCTTGGAGGACGCCAACCCACGGCAACTGTCGATCGCGGTGCGGGAGCTGGTGACCATCGGCGAGACCGAGGCCGCCGACGTGCTGATCGAGCGCCTCCGGCTGAAGGCCGAAGAGGAGCCCGACGCGACCGGGCGCTGGCTGGCCGATGCACTGCGGCTGCGCGGCCAGGACTTCGACGAGACCGAGCTGCACGAGCGAGCCCTGCAGAAGGCGCTGACCGACGAGTCCGGCAGCGTGCGCGCGCGCGTCAGCCGCATCCTCACCGCGCTGCGCAACCACCAGGGCGTCGACGATGCGCGCCGCGCCGAGATCCTCGACGGCCTCGTCGACCTGGTCCGCGCCGACGAGGACGACAACGCGGCCTGGACGCTGTGCACGACCGCCAAGGACCTGCTGCCGGCCGAGCGGCTCGCGCCGCTGGTGCCGATCGCGATGCAGGGCATCAGCCAGAGCTACGCGCTGCCCTCGCGCGTCGGCCTCCTCGAGCTGCTCGAGCCCGCCGCGGCGGTCGAGCTGGCGCGCGAAGTCCTCGGCCGCTTCCCGAAGGAGGAGGCGCGCAGCACCCTGCTGCGGATGCTGTCGTTCGACGAGTTCCCGGAGTCGCTGCAGCTTCCGCTGCTCGCCGACCTGAAGCTCTCCGACCTGCAGCCGGTCGACCGGACCTGGATCGCGCGACTGCCTGCCGCGGACCTTCCCGACGCCACCCGCGCGCGGCTCGTGGAGATCCTGCAGCGCGATCGCCCGCGGGAACCGCAGACCCACGTGATGGCGGCCCGCGCCGCCGAGGCCGGCTCCGAGCAGCGCAGCGAGGCGCTGTGGCGGGCGGTCGGCCTGATCCGCGACGAGGATGCGCCGGACTACTCGGCGACCCAGGCGCTCGACGCGATCGCCGAACTCGCCGACGACTCGTTGCGCGAGCGCGTGCTGCGCACCGGCCGCGAGACCACCGCGGACCTGTGGCTGCGCGCCGAGCTGCTGCGCCGCGCCGACCGCGAGGTCGAGGCCGCCGACCTGCTGGTCGCCGCCTGCCGCAAGAACCCCGACAACACCTCGCTGCTGAACCGGGCGCGCCCGATCCTGCTGGAGCTCGGTCGCAAGGCCGAGGTGATCGAGCTGTTCGCCGCGGCGGTCGACGCCGCGCCACAGGTCTATCCCTACCAGGCCCAGCAACTCGCCAGGCTGCTGCGCGAGGACGGCCGCGCCGCCGAGGCGATCGAGGTGCTGAAGCGCGCCGAGGATCCGCGTGGCACCGCGCTGCTCGATCGGCTGCGCTGCGTGGTCGATCTCGAAGACACCGAGGCGCGCCACCGCGAGGCGCGCGCCTGGCTGCAGGCCGAGCAGGCCGCCGCACGCCTCAACTCCGGCAGCGGCGTGCTGTTCGTCGGCCGCTCCAGCGTCGACGGCGAACGCGTCGGTCCCGACCAGGTGCTGGCACCGGTCGCGGGTCCACGGATCGCGCCGCTCGATCCCGACGACGCCGAGGAGAGCGGCGACCTGCTGACCTTCCTGCCGGAGGGTTCCGAGCTGGCGACCGCGATGCTGCGCTCGCGCCCACCGAAGGTCCGCGACACCCTGCCGGCGCTCTACCGCGGGCTGATGGCCGGCCTGCGCAGCGGGGAGGACGCCGCCGCGTCCCGACTCGCCGCGGCCCGCGCGACCCTCGCCGAGCGGCCCGGTGATGCCGAGGCGCTGCGCATCGTCCTCGCCGCGGCCCAACTGGGCGCAGCGGTCGACCGCGAGGTCGTGGCGCGGGCGATCGAGCGCCGCACCATCGCCAGCGACGCCGACCTGCCGCTGCTGCTCGATGCGGTCGCGACCGCCCACGAGGTCGGCGACGAGCCGCTGCTCGAGCGTCTGCTCCTGCTGGCGATGCGCGACCGCAACACGCTGTCCAACTACCGGATCCGCGAGCAGGTCGGTCCGCTGCTCCACCTCGCCGCGCAGCGGGATCCCACCGCGCTGCGCCGGCTGGCGCCGGGAGAGACCGGCGCCAACTCGTGGCTCGATGGCGACCTGCTGAGCGCCGCGACGCTGCACGACCCCGAGCCGGCGGTGGTGCGCGAGGGCTTCCGCGCGGTCGGCACCCAGCTCGCCGAAGGCGGACAGCAGCACTGGGACATGCGCATGGCGCTGCCGTGGTGCGGCCTGCTGCTGCGCCTCGGCGACGTCGAGGGCGCGCTCGCCGGCCTCGAGGTCGACGACCCGCAGATCGCGAGCGGCGACGTGTTCCCCGCGGCCTGTCTCGCGGCCGCCGCGCCGCCGCTCGAGCTCTGGAGCGACCCCGACCGTGCCAGCGACGCCGGCGACGCGTTGCTGGCCCGCCTCGCCCCCGAGCGAGACGCCGCGCGCCGCAACCTGCTGTTCCGCATCACCGCGCTGCTGGCGATCCGCCTGGAGGCGGCCGGGCGCACCGACGAGGCCGCGACGCTGCGGAGCGCCCTCGAAACGCACCGGAGCGCCTGCGCGGAAGCGGAAGCATGGCTGAACCCGCGGAGCTGAACCCGGCGCGGCGCGCGGCGCGGGTCGGGCTGGTGGTCTGTGGCGCGACCGCCGTCGGCCTCGCTGCGCACTGCTGGCGTGGCGAGACCCCGCTGCTCGACTGGGTCTACTTCGACCTCGGCGGCAGCGAGCGCGTGGCGACCCTGGTCGACCGCGCGCTGGTCGCACTGCTGGCGCTGGCCGCGCTGCAGTGCTTCACCGGCCGGCGCCGCGGCTGCCACCTGCTGGCCGGCTGCGCCGCCGCGATGGCCGCGGTCTCGACGCTGCGCGGCACCTTCCATCCCGAACTCGAGCCGCTCGCCCACGCCGCGCGTTGGCTCGGTCCGCTGGGCGTGGCCGCGCTGCTCTCCGCCTCGAGCGCCGAGCGGCCGGCCGCCGCCATCGGGCGCGGCGAGTGGCTGCTGCGCATCGCCGCCGCCGCGACCTTCGCCGGCCACGGCCTGGAAGCCCTGTTCCACAAGGCCGTGTTCGTCGACTACCTGCACTCGGCGCTGCGCACCTTCCTCGGCGTGGCCGACGCGAGCGACGACGCGCTCCGCAACGTGCTGACCGCGATCGGCATCCTGGACCTCGGCGTCGCCGCGGCGATGCTCCTGCCGCTCCGCCTGGTTCCGCTGGCCGCATGGATGGCGTTCTGGGGCTTCCTCACGGCGCTGGCGCGAGTGGTCCACTACGGAGTCGCCGGCGGCTGGACCGAGACCGCACTGCGGACGGTGAACGGTGGAATCCCGCTGGTCCTGCTGGTGCTGTGGTGGGGCACCCGGCGCGCGGCGTCGAACCCCGTCGACGCGAACCCCGACCCGACGGCATGACCCGACGACACACCCTCGCTCTCGCCGCTCTCCCGCTGCTCGCGGCCTGCTCCCGAGATCCCGCGCGCGGGACCGGCCTGGTGGGCACCGAGCCCGGCCAGCTCCGCGTGGTCTGGACCGAGTCGCCGCAGACCGACGCGCTGGTCGCCTGGTCGACCGCCGAGGCGGGCACGACCCACGAGGTCCGCTGGGGCGCGACGTCGTCGGCCGACGATCCGACTGGGTATCCGCGCCGGCTCGTCGCCCAGGAGTCGGGAGCCTACGAGTCGCGCCTGCCGGAGGGTGAGCCGACCGGCTACTTCCACCACGCGCGACTGGACGGACTGGAGCCCTCGACGACCTACTGGTTCGTGGTCGCGAGTGACGACGCGGTGAGCCGCGAGTTCCACCTCGTGACCGCGCCCGCCGACGACCGGGTGTTCACGATCCTCTCGGGCAGCGACTCGCGCACCGACCGCCACGGCCGCCGCCGCATGAACCGGGAGCTGGCGCGGATGCTCGCCGAGGACGACGAAGTGATCGCGCTGTGGCACGGCGGTGACTACGAGTGGGACGGCAGTCTCTACGGCGACTTCAGCATCTGGCTGAACGACCACCAGCTCACGACCACCGACGCCGGCCGGGTCCTGCCGATCCTGCCCTGCCGCGGCAACCACGAGCAGCTCGGCATCCTCTACGACCAGGTCTTCGGCTTCCCGGGTGCCGGGACGCGGAAGAACTGGTACGCGACGCGGATCGGCACGCGGGTGGAGCTGATCACCCTCGACGACAACCAGCCGGCCGGCGGCGAGCAGCTCGGGTTCCTGCGCGAGACGTTGGAGAAGAGCCGCGAGGTGCCGTTCCACGTGGTCTCCTACCACCGACCGATCTACCCGTCGGTGAAGAAGCCATCGGACACGGCCCCGTTCTGGGCCCCGGTCTTCGACGAGTTCGGCGTGGAGCTGGTGCTGGAAAGCGACGGCCACACCCTGAAGCGCACGCTGCCGATCGTCGGCGGCGCACCCGCGGCCGACGGTGCGGGGACCGTCTACCTCGGCGAGGGCGGCCTCGGCGTCCGCCAGCGCTCGCCGAGGACCGACCGCTGGTTCCTGCAGCCACCGGGCTTCGCGACCTCCGCGCGGCACATCTGGAAACTGCGCTTCACCGCGGACGCGATCGAGGCGCGTGCGGTGGGCGAAGGTGGCGAGGTCCTCGACCGCGCGGACATCGCACCTCTCCGATAAGGCTCCGCCACCCGCGTTTCTGTCGTAGTTGGTGCCAGGCACCAACTACGACAGACTTTGCGATGCAGTGGCTGTCGGGGGCTGCGGCTTCAGTCGCGGCGGAAGGGCGCGACGAACGGCGGGACGCCGCGGGTCGGTGAGGACTCGACTGCGGTGGCCCAGACCTCGGGCGACTCCGTCGATGCCTCGGCGGGCGAAACGACCTCGCGGTAGTCGAGAGCCCCACCGATCGCGAGCCAGCGCGCGCCGTCGCGCTCGACGACGACGTAGAGCCGGCGCGGCGCGGCGAGGCCGACCTGGACGGTGGCGACGGTTGCGCTGCCATCCTCATCGGCGATCTCGGCGACACGGGTGCCGTAGCGCGGTGCGGCTGGAGGCCAGCGCGATTCATCGCCCCTCAGGCCATGCAATGCCGCGAGCCGCCCGTCGAGTTGCTCGAACCACGCACGTGTGCCGACCTCGTTCGCGTGAATGCGTCGCACCACACCGCGGAGGTCGGCGACGCGAGCCCACTCCTCGCAGAACATTGCCAGGTCGACCAAGCCGCGCTGCGCAGCGAACGATCCGCCGTAGCTGGCGAAGACCATCGCGCGCTCTTCGTCGGTCAGCGGCGTGTCGGGGTCGTCGCGAATGCGCCGGACGAGCCGAGTGAAGGGATCAGTCTTCGAGCCCCGCGCGTGGAGGTGGTTCCACATCCGGTGCCGGAACAACCGACCGGCCTCGAAGTTCTCGTCGGCGAACCGCGCCCGATCTCGCAGCTGCGCATCGTCGACCTGCAGCGCGTCGACGACGCACTTCGCCACGTCGCGCGCCAGCGCCGCCATCGCCCGGTAGTAGTCCGGGTAGGGCGCCACGAAGCCGGGTGGCGGAAGAGGCGGAGGTTCGGAGACGCTGGCCGAGAGGATCGTGACATGGATCTGCGACGCATGCACGCGCCGCAGCTCGGCCCACAGCGCGAGCTGGCTGGCACAGAGCCGCGCGCGCCAGGCGTCGGTCGCGAAGACGCCGGTCAGCCCCGACTGCGCGTGCAGGAGACCGGTGGCGCGCAGCGCGTCGCGGTAGGGGCCTTCGACGGGTGTGGCCGCACCCTCTCGCCCGAGGGCCACGAGCGCTTCACCCGCGAGTGAGCCACCGATCTCGCCCGCGCCCAGGGTCTCGTCGCACGCCAACAGGAGCCTGCCCAGCGCGCAGCATTCCTCGGCGGCCTGGGAGGAGAGCTCCGGGCCAGGCAGGCTCTCGAAGAACGCCGCGTCCCAGGTGCGCACCGGACCCACCAGGCGCCAGAGTCTGTCGTGATCCGTGCCTGGCACCGACTGCGACAGAAAACCGGTGAGGCGCGAGGTGATGTCCTCCCGCGCGGCCCGGGCATCGAGCAGCGACAGCGAGCGCAGGGCGCGTTGCCAGTCGGCGGCGAGCTCGGGGGTCTCGCCGAGGGCCTCGCGAATCCCCTCGAGTTCGCGTCGGTGCGCCGCGTCGGCACGATCCCAGCCGACTTGGGTCCACCACAGCCAGCCGGCGCGGAAGCGCGATGCGGCCGCGGGTCGGACGGTGTCCGCCAGCTCGACGCGGCACCGCTCCAGCGCGGCCTCCAGCGCGCGTCGGTCGACGGATTCGTCTGCGATCAGCTGTGCCAACGCGCGATCGAGCGACTCTCCAGCTTCGCCGCGCAGCAACAGCGCCGCGAACTCGGCGAGCCGTTCGGTGCGGGTCCAGCCCTCGACCCGCGCGCGCTCCAGCAAGCCGCTCGAGAACCGCGCCAACGCCGGCTCCTGCACCTCCTCGATCAACGACTGCGCAGCCTGCAGAAGCTTCGCGTAGGCCGCGATCAGCTGATCCGGGCCCACGTAGATCGGCAGCTTCGCGTCGCGCAGCGGATCGAAGACGTAGCGCTGCGCCGGACCGGTCACCACGAAGTCGTGCTCGAGGAGCGCTGCGCGCGCCGCGTCGGAGCCTCGGAAGTGCTCGATGCCTCGGATCGACTCCTGCGCCATCGGCCCTATCGCGGCCGACAGCAGCAATACGAGCGCGACGCTACGTGAACGGGTCGTAGCCCCACGCGTCGGGGTCGTCAGGTCCCCGGCCCTCGTCGACCGCGTCGCCCTGTGGTCCGTCGTCATCATCGTTCGTCGCCCCCGGATCCCGCACTACCCAGAACGACAGTTCGGGTAACGCGCGCCGCGTCACGTCCTGCGCGATGCGGTCGACGATCAGGTTGCGCTGCGCCTCCAGCCGCGCGAGCACGTCCTCGCGACCGAGCTCCGTCCCCGGCGGGTGGACGATCAGCGTGACCAGCATCCGGTTGCCCGACGCCGGCTTCACCGACTCGACGCTGATGTTCTGCAGGACCTCGTCCTCGCACTCGCCGACCAGCGTCGCCTCGATCGAGCGACCGATCTGCGCCGCCAGCTGCGCGCGCTTGCGCTCGATGTGCCCCGGCGGCCCGCCGGATGCACCCGGTTGTCTGCGCCGCGGCCCGCCGCTCCGTCCACGACCCGCAGCCATCGCGTCAGCGCCCCTCCGCACCCGATCCAGCCGCCCGCTCTCCAGCGGCCTGCCCGCCCTCGCCCTCGCGATCTTCGAGCGGCACAGTCTCCTCTTCGGGATCCGCGTCCGGATCGGCCGGCTCGATCGGCTCCTCGAGCGGCTCGGAGTAGGCCGACGGACCGAGCGGAGGTGCCTGCATGCGGACCTCGCGGCGGTCGAGGTCGTCTTCCACCCAGGCCCGGCGGAACGACCAGTCCAACGTGTCGAGCGGCGCCCCGAACAGGAAGTGCCCCGCCCCGGCACCGATCGAGACCGGCAGGAACAGGAACTCGTCGCGGTCGTGGCCGAGCGGCTCGTCGGCCAGCAGCGAGATCGGCCAGGTGATCGGCAGGAGCACGATCGACGCGATGCCGCCGACCGCCCCGCCGACGATGCTGCCGACGTTGGCCGGCGCCGTTACCCATGCCGGTCGCCCCAGTTCGGGCGGAGGCGACTCCTCGCGGAGGTTCGCGGTCACCGCCGGGAACGAGCAGGAGGCGAGGCCTGCCAGGAGCAGCCCTACCAAGGATGGAGCAACGCGCATCCCGGCATCCTAGCCACCCTCCGCAGGCCACGAGCAGGCTTTCCCGGGCCGCGGCAATCCCTCGTAAAGAGGAAAGTTTGAGGCCGTCCCGAGCCCTGGCTACGGTCTCGCGCCCTCCATCTCCGATCCATCCCCAGGAGCACCTGCGCCAGCCCCTCCCCCGTCCGACCCCATCGGGCGGACGGCCGGCGCCAGCCTCGTCTGACCTACCATGAAGATTGCTGTCATCGGAACCGGCTACGTCGGCCTCGTCGTGGGAACCTGCTTCGCCGAGACCGGCAACAAGGTGACCTGCGTCGACGTCGACCAGAACAAGATCGACAAGCTCCGCAACGGCGAGGTGCCGATCTACGAGCCGGGCCTGGAGGAGCTGATCGGCCGCAACGTGGCCGAGGGCCGCCTGCACTTCGACACCGACGTCGCGGCTGCGGTCCGGGAGGCCAAGGTCTGCTTCATCGCCGTCGGCACCCCGCCCGACGAGGACGGCAGCGCCGACCTCAAGTACGTCCTCGCGGTGGCCCGCTCGATCGGCGAGAACCTCAACGGCTTCAAGGTCGTCGTCACCAAGAGCACCGTGCCGGTCGGGACCAACAAGAAGGTCCGCGACGCGATCGTCGGCGTGGCCGGTGAGGACGCCCCGTTCGCGGTGGTCTCGAACCCCGAGTTCCTGAAGGAAGGGGCCGCGATCGACGACTTCATGAAGCCCGACCGCGTCGTCATCGGCACCGACAACGACAAGGCGAAGGAGATCATGCTCGAGCTCTATTCGCCCTACGTCCGCACCGGCAAGCCGATCCTGGTGATGGATCCGGCGTCGGCCGAGATGACCAAGTACGCCGCCAACTCGATGCTGGCGACCCGCATCTCGTTCATGAACGAGATGGCGCGGATCTGCGAGAAGGTCGGCGCCGACATCAACCACGTCCGCAAGGGCATCGGCACCGATTCGCGCATCGGCTTCCCGTTCCTGTTCGCCGGCGTCGGCTACGGTGGCTCGTGCTTCCCGAAGGACGTACGCGCACTGGTCCGCACCGCGGCCGAGCACGGCTACGAGACCAAGATCGTCAACGCCGTCGAAGCGGTGAACGAGGAGCAGAAGCACCTGCTGCCCGAGAAGATCGCCGCGCACTACGACGGCGACATCGCCGGCAAGAAGTTCGCGGTCTGGGGCCTGGCCTTCAAGCCGAAGACCGACGACATGCGCGAGGCTCCGGCGCTGACGCTGATCGAGTACCTGACCTCGAACGGCGCGTCGGTGGTCGCCTTCGACCCCGAGGCGATCGAGGAGTGCAAGCGCCGCATCGGCGACAAGATCACCTACGCCCACACCGCCGCCGAGGCCCTGCAGGGTGCCGACGCCCTGGTGCTGGTCACCGAGTGGAACGAGTTCCGCCACGTCGACCCCGAGGAGATCAAGGCGCCGCTGAACCAGCCGGTGCTGTTCGACGGCCGCAACATCTTCGATCCGGCTCGCATGCGTGAGGCCGGCTTCACGTACTACGGCATCGGCGTGAGCTGAGCGGACCGATCGTCGCCTCGAGCCCGTCGCACGACGCTTCGTAGGCCACCCGCCGCACCGGCGCTCCGGAGTGATCCGAGGATCCCCCGTCGAAGCGCCACACGCCGAACCGGCCACAGGGCGGCACCTGTGTGGTCGAGCCGAGAGGGCGGGGAGGCGAGAAACCGGCCTATTTGGCGACCGGCCGCCACGCGCCTCGGGTTTCCGCCGGAAGCGCCCCCTGAAGACTCGGTCCGGGGGCGCCCTTCACGAGGAACCCCATGATCGAACGACTCGGCGTCCGATTGGGCCCGCTCTGCCTGGCGGCGGCGCTCGCTCTCCCGACCCATGCTCAGGTGCCGCTCGCCGACTTCGAAGTCGGTGAAGCGAGCTATTCGCAACTACTCCAACAGAGAACGCAGCAAGGCTACCGACCGGCCTCGATCACCGCGCGCGACACGTCCGCCGGCGCGGTCTTCCAGGCCGTGTGGGTCCCGGCGGGCAGCTCCCTTTGGCTGACCTGGCACGGCCTCTCCGAACCCGGCCTGCGGCAGGCGTTGACGACGATGCGGAGCCGCTCGATGCGGCCGGTCAGCATCGACTCCTACGGAATCGCACCGAACGAGCGCTACGTGGCGGTCGCCGTCCACGACCCACGCGCGACCTGGGTCGAACGCCATCGGATGAGCGGCGCGGCCTATCAGAACGAGTTCAACACCCAGGCGAGCAACGGATACCGGCCGTATTGGATCGGACTGAGCGGCACCTCGACGTCGAACGAGGCCTACAACGCACTGTGGATCCTGGAGCGCGACGGCTTCGTGGGAGTGCACGGCCGCACCCTCGGCAACTTCGCCGCGGAACTCGCCCACTGGGATGGCCGCTGCATGCAGCTGCTCGCGGCCACCTCACACGAAGCGACCACGACCCCACTGACCGCCGCGGCCTGGGGCGCTCCTCGAGGCGAGCGATTCCTCTACAGCCACGGCGACAGCCTCTCGGCCCTCCAATCCCGGCGCGTATCGCTCGCCATACAGGGCATCTACCCAGCCATGGTGGACGCCTACGAGACCACGGCGGGCCCGCGCTTCACCGCCAGCTGGTCATCCTTTCGCCAGGCACGGACCTTTCGGATCGTCGGAGACCGAGACCCGGCGACGGCGGGCTTCGACGACGTGATACGCGACTACATGCAAGACCACGACGTCTCGCAGGCGTCCCTGGCGGTCACGCGCAACGGTTCCCTGGTGGTCGCCCGCGGCTACACCTGGGACGACCCGACGCATCCCGACGTCCGCCCCACGACTCCGTTCCGGATCGCCTCGCTCAGCAAACCGATCGCCTCCGTCGCGGTTCTACAGCTCGCCGAGGCGGGGTTCCTGCAGCTCGACCAGCCGATCGGCAACCTGCTCAACCTCAGCGGCTGGCGCGACCCACGCATCCAGCAGGTGACCGTTCGCCACCTGCTGCACCATTGGGGCGGATGGGACCGTGGCATGTCGCCGGACCCGCTGTTCCTCGACACGGCGATCGCCAACGCGCTCGGTCGCCCTCTGCCGACGGACCCGGAGATGGTCGTCGACTACATGCGCACGCAGCCGCTGGACTTCTCGCCGGGCGCTCGCCACGCATACTCCAATTTCGGCTATCTGCTCCTCGGCCAGATCGTCGAGGCCGTCACTGGACTCGATCATGAGGAATACGTGCAGCGCCACGTGTTCGCACCTCTTGGTGCCGCCGCGATCCGGATGGGTCGGTCGGCACTCACCGACCAGCTACCAGGAGAAGCCCGCTACGAGTTTCCCTGCATGGTCCCGAGCGTTCTCGGTCCGAATGGCCCGTCACGCGTCGAGGAACCCTACGGCGGATTCAATCAGCTCACCCTGGACTCCGCGGGCGGCCTGGTCGCCACCGCCACCGACTACGCGCGATTCCTCGACGCGTTCAACCAGCCGATGGCCTCGCCGCTGCTCCGAGCACAGTCGATCACCGAAATGTGGCGGCGCGCACCCTGGGACACGGCAACCGGTCCCGTCTACTACGGTGCGGGCTGGCTGGTGCGGGACCTGGGCAACGGATCCCGGAACACCTGGCACGATGGCTCCCTTCCCGGGACCTTCACCTTCGCGGTCCGCCGCGCCGACGGGCTCAACTGGGTCGTGATGTTCAACCGCCGCCATGGTCAGAGCTACGACATCGACGGTCTGCTGCATACCGCCGCCAATGCGGTAGCCCAATGGCCGACGTACGATCTGTACGATCAGCAACCCACGATCCGTACCTACGGGTCCGGCTGCGGCTCCGCTCGTTGGACACCACACCTGAGGGGCACGCGCGGGGTACCGCCGGTGGTCGGCGGGCGGCTCGCGCTGGATCTCGTGTCCCTACCGGCCACCGCGACCCAGGCCTTCCTGTTGTTCGGAACCTCGGACTCGAGTTGGCAGGGCGGGGCACTGCCGCTCGATCTCGCGCCGCTCGGCGCGGCGGGCTGCTCGATGCTCGCCAGCAGCGAACTCGTGATTGCGCTGCCGGCACGAACCGGGCAGGCCCGCGTCGACCTTCCGGTCCCCATGACGCCGACGTTGCTCGGCAGCCGTCTGTTCTGCCAGGGCTTCGTTGGCGACCCCAGCGCCAATCGAGCCGGCATCGCCACGACTCCAGGAGTCGAGGTCTTGCTCGGCCGACACTGAGCGGACACCTCCGGGAATCCGTGCACCAAGGCTCGATTCCCCGGCGTCATGAACGCCCGGATGGCCGTCCGCTCAGCCCGCCATTCCGGAGGCGCCGCGAGGTGCCTCACCCGCCGCTACGGGCCTGCTCGAGCCCGATCGCGTCGCCGGACGCATCGTTGGCCTTGTCCCGAGCCCGCTGCAGCGCACGCCGCGAGGTCATCCCGTCCAGCGCCTTGCGCATCCGGTCGGCGTCCTGCCCCGGCGTGCCGAGGATCGCCGCCGCCGAGGTCTCGGCCTCCCGGATCGCCTCACCGGCGCCTTCGAAGTCGCCGCGCTTGATCAGGTGCATCGCCAGCCGATCGCAGGCATCGACCTTGCGGCGTGGGCTGCTCGCGTTGGCCACGGCGTCGCGATAGGCCGCCAGCGCCTCCTCGGGCTTGTCCCAGGCCTCGTAGCAGCGCGCGACCCACAGCCGTGACTCGTCGGCGCGCGCCGAGTCGGGACTCGCCTCGACGGCCTTCCTGTAGTTGCCGATCGCCGCCTCGTAGCCCTCCTGACGACGCTGCATGTCGGCGAGGCCGAAAGCGGCGCGCTGCAGGTAGCGGCCGTCGTCGACCTCCAGACAGAGCGAGAACTGCTCGGCCGCAGGCTCCAGGTCGCCGGCCTTGCGGAAGCACTCGCCGGCCTCGTAGCGGGCCCGCGCCGCCACCGAGGCCTGGCCCGCGAAGTCCTGGGCGACGTCGACGTAGGCGCGCGCCGCCTTGCGCATGCCCTCGAGACGCGGCGCACCGCGCACGCCCTTCAAGGCTTCGAGCAGACCAGCCGCCTGCTTGAGCCGCGCGGAGGAATCGCCGCCCTCTTGGCCGACGGATTCCGACGGACCTCCGGTCGACGGCGGCGGGACGTCGCCCTGTGCAGTGGCGGGCACGGGGAAGAGCAGGCTGACCAACGTCAGCGCGCGCAGAATGTCATTGCGAAGGAAGATCATCTCGGACTCGGTTCGTGTCATCGGTTGGGTTCGCGGGACCGACCGGCGACGCCGGCCCCACGGAGTCGGGCAGCCCGCGCAATGCGCGCCGCTCCAGGAGCTCGCGGAGGCGACGTCGCCCCCGATGGAGTCGCGACTTCACCGCCCGGGAGTCGAGACCCATCCGGGCCGCGAGCTCGCGGCACGACCTGCCGGCGTAGAAGTCCAGGAGGAGGTCGGCATTGTCGCGCGTCAGCTGACGCACCGACCGATCCAGCCAGTCCAGCAGGAGATCGCTTCCGACCTCCCGCTCGGCGACCTGGAAGGACCCGGCTCCCGTAGAGCGATCCCGACGAGCGAGCTCCGACTCGGCGCAGGTCTCGAGACCGCGCGGCGCGTACCGCGCCATGCGCCGCAGTGCCCGCGCGCGCAGTCGCTTCACGACCGTGCGCGCGAACGCCTCGGCACACCGTGGATCGCGGAGCAGCTCGCGCTTGCGCCAGGTGACGAGGGTGGCCTCCTGGGCGAGGTCGTCGCGCAGCGACGCCGTCGCGCGGTCGGACCACCTCGAGAGGTAGCGCACCGCCGCGCAGCGGACGGCGCCGTAGTCGATGTCGTCGGCCAGGTTCATGGTTCCTCCAGGACTTCGTGACCGGCGTCGGCTCGTGCCGCCGCCAAGGACTTGGCAAGGAGCGACTGCATTCCTGGCCGGAAATCCGGACTTGCCTGGAGATCGGGGCACGCGACATTGCTGGAGTGGCCGAGCACCTCCCCGATGCCAACGACGAGATCCCGTCCCTCATATGGATCGAGGCCGGCGCGATCCGTGATGCACGTGGCGAGGCAGCACGACCCGGCCACGTCGTCGTCTGGCTCGACCAGATGCTCTGCGCTGGCAGCCCCGAGGTCGTCGCGCACTCGGTGAACGAGTCCTTCCCGGCGGGCTACCGCGTGCGGCGCATCGACCTCAGCGACCACCTGGTGCTCCCGGCGTTCGTCAACGCCCACGCCCATCTCGACCTCACCGACCTCGGCCCCACCGTCTACGACGGCAGCTTCCAGAGCTGGGTCGGCACGGTGGTCCGCGGTCGCCCCACCACGCCCGGGACGATCCGCGCCGCCGTGCAGCGCGGACTTCGCATGAGCCACGAGGCCGGCGTCGGTTGGATCGGCGACATCGCCGGCAGCGACGACGCGGCGCGGGCCCGCTGCGAGGCACCGGGCGAGCTGCAGGTCCCGGGAGTGAGCTGGCTCGAGTGCTTCGGCATCGGCGAGTCCACACAGCAAGCCGCCGACCGGGCGCTCGCCTGGCTCGACCGGGCCCGCGACGACTACGGCCACGCCGCCGGACCCGACCTGACCCTCGACCTCCAGCCTCACGCCCCCTACTCCGCCGGCCTCGAGCTCTACCACGCGGTCAACCGAGCGGCTCCCTGCACCCACCTCGCGGAGACGCTCGACGAGGACCGTTTCGTCCGTCACGGCGACGGCCCATTCGCCGACCTGCTGCGTCGCATCGACAAGTGGGACGACTCACTCGCCGGCGGCACCGGCCAGAGCCCGATCGCGCACCTCGCACCGGCGCTGCGCCGAGGTCGCTGGGTCGTCGCCCACGTGAACTACGCCAGCGACGACGACCTCGACCTCCTCGCCGCCTGCCCCGACCTCAGCGTCGCCTACTGCCCCATCGCCAGTGACTACTTCGGGCATCGCGGCCATCGCTACCGCGAGATGCTGGAGCGCGGCATCCGCGTCGCGCTGGGCACCGATTCGATCCTCTGTCAGCCGGCCCACGAATCGCAGCCGCTCGGCATCCTGCCGCAGGCCCGCCACCTCTATCGCAGAGATGGCACCGACCCGAAGACGTTGCTCCGGATGGCGACCGTGCACGGCGCCCAGGCATTGGGTCTCCCGGAAGGCTGCGCGACCTTCGAATGCACCACCCCCGCCCGGCTGTGCGCGGTCCCGTTCGATGCGAAGGATCCGCGCGACGCGTGGGAGCAGGTGCTCGACAGCTCGGCACCGGCGCGGCGGATTCCATGAGACTTCCGACCTGGTCGCGCTCGGATGCTCGGGTCCAGCTGCCGTCCGCGCAGAGATGTCCTTCCCTTCCGGCTCGCGAGGCGGATCACCCGACCTCGAGGGGACCCTGACGGAGTATCGCTCAGGGTTGGTCGTGCGCGACAAGCGGCAGGCACGATGGACTCGGCATGACGCCGTCGACTCGCTCGACATCCTGCTCGTGCTCGGATCACGGCATTGGCGTTCCCGCGTCGCCGCACCGAGCCGCCATCCCCACGGGCCTCGATCGACCCGGGTTGACGATATCCCACCCCGTGCCGGCCCCCTTACAGGACCCGAACATCCCGCGGTCCTCCGGCTGCGGGCGACGCGAAGACGATCAAGCTGACCGCGCCCCGTCGTCGAATATCTGATCAGCCGACCTCCGCACGACCACCGGGGGCGAGGTCGTCGGATACCCCGTTGGCATCGAATTCGCAGTCGGAATGCCACCGACTTGTCTTGGCGTCGATGGCGCCATGTCGCTACGACCTGCAGTGGGAAAGGTGCTCCCCGTGCCGAAGATCCATCGAACGCTCGACTGAAGGGATCCGATGAAGCTCGTTCTGCTGTGCTGCGCCCTGGGCGTGCTCGCCACTTCGACGGTGATCCTGGTGCGCCACGGAGAACCGACCCGGGTTCGGGTGCCGGCCAGCGTCGCAGAGGCGTTGCAGGTCTCGGCCGAGGCAGAGATCGATCCGACGCCTTACGAAGGCGAGCCTCGCATCCCCGCCGAGGACATCGTTCCGCAGTCCGAATGGTTGAGCGCGCCGCGCGTCGACCCGGAGCCGGACTCGCAGCCGAACGAGCAGCAGGAGCCTCTGACCGATGAGCTCGCAGCGGTTCTTCGGGAGCGCGGCCTCGAGGTCCAGGTGCCCGCCATGGTGCTGTATTCGGGCATGCAGCTGAACGAGGCCCTGCGCAGCTTCGAAGATGGCATGCAGGAGTTGGTCGATCGCTACTCCGATGCCGACGCGCTGGCCAAGGGGATCGCCGCGATGCGCGACCGTGGCGAGGACGAACTGTACATCGAAGGAGAAGTGGCGGACTGGAACCTGTCGGTCACCGCCTACCTCACCGTCGCGGCCAACATCGATCGCATCGCGCGCAATCTGCGCGACACCGTGGACGGTACCGGAGACGACAGCACGCGGGTCAAGCTGCGCGCAAAGGTCCGTCGGCCCGCGAGCGAGGATGGCATGTCGTCGGCATGCAGCTTCGCCGAAGGCCAACCACACTTCGGCATCCAGTTCCAGAAGCGCGAATGGCACTTCGCATTGACCATTCCCTGGACCTTCCTGGAGCCCGCCGACCGTGAGGCGCTGGAGGCTGCGCTGGCGCGTCTCGACCGCGTGACGGAGGCCAAGCTCGCCCGGCAGCGCGGCGAGGATCCGACCCCGCGATCGACGGGCGCCGTGCCGACGGAGGGCCGGTGATGTGCCGACTCCTCGCATCACGGATCGCCGCCCTCGGCCTGATCGCGGTCAGCGTCGTCCTGCTCGCTGCGGCGCCGAGGCGTCCGCACACCGCCGCCGAGTTCGCCGCGCACTGGGGAGTTCCGATCCTGCAGGATCCGGGAACGACTGTTGAACCGCGCTGCGTCTGCCGAGGCATTTCGCACGACGGCGTCTCCGAGGAAGACGGCACGCTCTACAACGACGGGGTGTTCCTGCAGCGTGACCCGGGTTTCACCGGCACCGTGAACGCGCGGCTGCGGGTCAGCAACGCCGGCTGCGAATGCGGAGTGCAGCCCGGCTACGGGCGGTGTATCGCCACCGCGCGTATCGATATCGGCGTGCCGCGGGGCACGCGGATCTGCCTCGACCACGCCGGGGGCGTCCGGTGGAGTTGCTCACCCGACGGCGACTGTGCCCCGCGCTACCAGTGCTGCGTCGCCAGCCAAGCGGATATCGGAAGCGACGCGACCGCGAAGTTCGAGCTGGTCGAGAACACGTTCTGCGGGTCGTCTGAGACCGCGGTCTTCCCGGTCTCTCGAGAGCTCATCGGTCCGGACTGCGGCGTCCCGGCAGACTTCCGAATCGCCGACGCACGATTCCACTGGCGCTGCGAGGCCTGCCAGGGCGAGGGCTCATAGCCCCTGCGCAGCGGTTGCGCGCCCGCTCCAGCTGCCCGATCGCCCCCTTGATCGTCCTCATAGGCGACGAGCGTCTCGCCGACGCCAACCATGCCCTCCAGGTAGGCAATGCTCTCAGGTCGACAATGCCCTGCGCGATGCGCGTGACACGGACCGAGTTGATCAGGTAGCCCGGCAGCTGACAGGACTCGCCGCTCGAAGCGGAGTCCAGCAACTGCATCCCACGATCCCAGACCGCGACCCGCGCGAGCATCCGGTCGTCTGCGGTCAGTGTCGCGGCATCGATCGGCAGCATCCGGTGGATGTCCATCTCCAGCTCGAGGGCGTCATCGGGATCCTCGGCCGACTCGATCAGGAACTCCGCCCCCTCGAGGGCCCAGCGGACCACCTGGTCCCGATCGAACTCAGCACTCCACCCGACGGCTACCGCATCGGGCGAACGCCAGTGCTGGGTGAAGTTGTGGGCCCGCCGGCGAACCTGCCCGGCTGCGATGGGTCGACCGTCGACCCGACAGTTGCGGAAGACGTCGGAAGAGATCGCCATGAGGATTCCACGAGGGTCTTGCAGGCCCTCTGCCAGGCAATGGCGGCACGGTCCACCTGGTGCGGCCTCCCGCCACGACCGAAGGGACATGACTCGCTGCGCTCGCCGCGCCCCGAAGCAGCGCTGGGCGCACAGATTCTCGCGAGAAGCCGATCAGACCAGGTGTGTCGTGACCTGATGCATGGCCGCTAAACTTCTTCCATGCACGACTCCTCCTACCTCAAGATGCGTGTCTTCCTGGAGACCTACTCGAGCCAGCTGCCTGAGTCGCCTGGGCGCATCCGGGTCCTCGAGGTCGGTTCGAAGTCGTACGAAGGGCAGGGCACCTACCGTCCGTTGTTCGGAGAACGGTTCGAGTATGTCGGACTCGACCTAGAGCAGGGCGAGGGGGTGGACGTCGTGCCCCGCTCGGCCTTCGTCTGGCCGGAGATTCCGTCGTCGTCTTTCGGACTCTGCGTGTCCGGGCAGACGTTCGAGCACAATCCTTACCCCTGGGTCACCTTCTGCGAGATGGCGCGCGTCCTTCAACCGGGGGGCATGGGAGTGATCATCGCCCCGGCCGCAGGACGCTTCCACCGCTATCCGCTCGACTGCTGGCGCTACTACCCGGACAGCTGGGCAGCTCTTTGCCACGTCGCGCGGGTCGAACTCGTCGAGACCCTGCTCGAGCCGGCCGATCTGGCGGCTCGCGTACCCGGAGGACAATGGCGGGACAGCATCGCCATCTTCCGGAAGTCCGAGACTCCCACCGAGGAGCTTGCGCAGTACTACCAGACCATCACCGAACCTTTCGCGAACGCCACGGCGCCGACGCCGCCCGAGATTGCGACCGGACCGTTCTCCGACGCCTATCGGGCACGAGCGAGAACCGAGTTCCCAGCGCGGCCGCTCAAGGCGCTGCGACGTCGTATGGGCGGCAAATCGATCCGCATCCTCGACTGAGTTCGGCCACCCAGCTTCAGGGACCTCGATCGGCCACACAGATCTACCACCCTCTGGAATCCGCGCTCGTCTGCGTAATACCGCCGAACGTGGGATCCTCGCTGCGCGGCAGTGCCCGGGCGATCGAGGCGGCTTGCAGCAATCCGGCCCGGCGTCAGTCTCGGGCCCCATGCACGACGAGCGCAATACGGGCCCGCGCGGAGCCTCAACGATGAACTGCAGCGAGAGCCCAGCGACCACGTCAGCTCTGAAGTACGCCCTTGGGATCCCGTTCCTGCTCATCGGCCTGACTCTCATTCCAGCCACAGCCCGAAACGAGGTGCTGTCGGGTTTCGGCTTCATGGGGTATCAGGTCAATGCGGTCGGGGACGACATCCGGGCCGCGGCCTCTGCACTCGAACCAGAGGCGACGCCGATTCACGAGCAGGTTTCGCCGGAAAAGTCGCCGTTCCAGGGCGCCGAGCGCAAGGCGTGCGGCCGCAGGCGAATCGGTGGATTCGTCGAGGCCGCACAACGCGGCGATTCGGCGTCCTGGGGCGGCGGACTTCCGACGCGAACTTCTGCGACGGACCACTAGCTGCCAGCGCGCGGCCACAACCACGCTTCTGTGCGGATGATCATCTGGCGTCTACCACTTCCCGGAATCGGTAGATCAGAACACCCACCGCACCTGCGAATAGAAGAACGCCACGTCTTCCCCCCGCCCATTGGGCGCGTCGTGCAGGAACCGCCCCGCGAACAGATAGGTGGCCCCCAGCTCGAGCTGCAGGCTGTCGGGCTCGATGTCCCAGCGCAGCAGGCCGTCGATCTGCTCGCCGAAGTGGTTGCCGGCGGCACCCGAGGGATCGCGCACGCCGCCGGTGGGCGCGAAGTCCTTGGCGCTGGCGAGCCAGACTTCACGGAAGGCGACCAGGGCGCGGACGGTCTTCGAGGGTGTGACCTCGAGGCGGATCTCGGGTGAGTTGATGTTGCGGCGCGCGACGGCCAGGTAGTTGTCGATCGGGCCGAACTCGCGGTTCACGCCGAACAGGGTGTCGAAGCGGTTGTCGTCGCCGTCGTTGGGGTCGCGGTCGCCGCTGGCGTAGTCCCAGGCCACCGCGATGCGCGGCTGCCAGGGCGCGTCGAAGGTGTAGCCCGCCAACATGTGGTGGAACCAGGCCTGGTGGTCGAAGCGCGTGCCGAGCGGACCGGTCTCGCCGAACTGCACGGCGGCCTCGACCTCGAAGTCGACCGCATCGGGCTTGGGCGCCCGCACCACCCGGAAGCCCGGGGTGTAGAGGTTCCGCCGGAGGCTCTGCGCGTCGTACTCCTGCAGCGCGAAGCCGTAGACCTCCACCTTGGTGTCGGCATCGGCGTCGATCGAATAGAAGGCGCCCCAGAACTGGTCGTCCTTGTCCTGCGTATCGAGCTTCGCCTCGTTGTCGAGCAGGTCCGCGGGTCGCACCGGCAGCCGCTGCACCGGCATCGTCCAGAACGCCTTCACCGAACTTGCGCCATCGCGCGAGCGGTAGCTCCACTCCGCGCCGGTGAACGCATTGATGGTGTTCCGCCAGCGGTTGCGCGCGACCAACCGCCGGGCGCCGAGGTCGGAGGTGAAACGGCCGATCTTCAGCGCGTGGCGCGACTCACCCTCGGCGCCGAAGCGCACCTCGCCATAGGCCTGCAGGAAGTCGATCGGGTCGACGATGCCGTTGTTGATCACCGAGCCTTCGCCGGCGCCGAACTGGCGCGCATCGATCAGCTCGACCACGCCGCCGACGTCGTCGAAGTCGACCTCGGTCTTCAGCAACGCGCGGTTGACGACGTAGTGGTCGCTCGACGCGAGGTTGGGTTGGGCGCGGAACTGGCCCTCGTAGCCTTCGTACCGGAGTTGGATCTCGCCGCTGATGCGCAGCCAGTCGGGAGTGCCGAGGGCGTCGTCGAGGCGCCAGGGCTTGGGCGGCGATGGGTCCTGGGCGAACGACGGCGCGGCTAGAAGGAAGGACGCGAGGACGGCGGTCCGGCTCGATGTGGTCACCACCTCAGCACACCGTCAGGGCCTGGGATCGCGCAAGCCTCTGGGTGGATTCGAAGAAACCGCCCCATCAGTCATGCAGCGACGAGCGTGGTCCACCGGGAGCCCCTCCATCCAGAAGAGCCCTCCAGTTCCGCTCACCGCGCACGACGAACAGGATCTCGATGGCGTCCCGCTGCCGGCGGTAGGCGATGAGGGTGGGCCCGACCGACCAGAAGCGCAGATCCTCGCGGTCGGTGATGTCCGGTCTCACGTGGCCGAGACCCGGAGTCGCAGCAAGCAGGGCGAATGCCGTCTCGAGATCCCCGAGCACTCGCGCCGCGACGTCCGCGCCGAACTCCTCATCGACGTAGGCCAGGATCCGCAGGAAGCCTCAGCGTGCGGACGGCGTAAGGCGATAGGTCAGTCATCCGCCTTCCCGGACCCTGCCCGCCGGCGAAGGAATTCGCGCATCTCCTCGACGACCTCGGGACCATCCAACAGTTCGCCCCGATCCGCCTCGCGAAGCCCGGTCGCCAGGGCCTCGCGCAGCTTCACGAGATGCGCCTGTCGGAGCTGATCCTGCTCGGCGAGCAGCCGCAGAGCCTCGCGGACGACCTCGCTCTGGTTGTTGTAGAGACCGGACGCGACCTTGGCCTGGACCATGGCCTCGAGCTCAGGGGTCAGACTGACGTTCATCGCCTCAGCCTAGCACCGATACCGAAGATTGTCAGACTTCGACATCCCGCGCGCCCGCGATGTCCCGGGTCTCGCGCACTTGCGAAGCGTGGGACCCCTCAGGCGCTGGGGATCCAGGCCCTCCGGAGGCTCTTCACCGACTCTCCGCCACACCCAACCGCCACGCCCCCACCTCGTCGATCAGCTCCAAGAGCGTCGCCTCGTGGTAGCTCGGCGCCACGCCGTCGCCGCCGAGCGCGTCGCGCAGGAACGCCATGCCCGGGTCCAGGCGGGCCACGCCGACCGCGGCCTGGACGCGGACGTCCATGAGTTCCTCGGGATCGTTCATCCGGGCCAGCAGCGGCGCGACCGCTTCCGGGGCACCCATCCGCGCGAGGCCACCCGCGGCCGACGCGCGGACCTCGATCTCCGGGCTCTCCAGCCGGTGCAGCAGGTGCTCGAGTGCCGGGCGGTAGCGCATCTCGCCGAGCGCGCGGGCGGCGAGCGAGCCGGTGAGCCCATCGGCGAGCAGCGGCAGCACGGTGTCGCCGAGCTCGTTGGCGACCGGGCCCAGGTCGCGCGCGACCTCCGTCGAGTGGTTGCGGACGTAGCCGTTCTCGGCGTGCAGGGTGAGCCGCAGCACGGGCACGGCGAGGGCGCCGCTGCGGATGAAGATCATCCGGCCGTCGTCGATCGGTCGCAGCTCGTAGCCGTCGAAGGTGTCGAGGTGGGCGGCGTAGCGCGCGGCGAGCAGCGGGTCGATCGCGTCGAGGTCGGCGAGGGTCGCCGGATCGGGACCGTGCTGCAGACCATCGGGCGCGTCGGACTCGGGCGGTGCGGGCTGCGTGACGATGCCGGTGCGCCGCCAGTGCCGGTAGAGCTTCATCAGCCCGGCCTGGAGCTGGGCGTAGCTGGGGTTCTCGCCAGGATCCTTGCCGCAGGCCTGGAGGATCTCGATCGCGGTGGCGCCGGCCTGCTGCGCCGAGTCCTCGCGGTTCATCAGGCTCGATAGCAGGTCGAGGCCACCGTGGTTCTCCAACCGGTGCAGCGCGCCGCAGACCCAGACCAGCACGTTGGGGTCGCGCTCGTACTTGGTCCGGTAGAGCAGGATCGGGATGGCTCGCTTGTGGCCGCCGCTGCCGAGGAGGAAGGCGCACTGCATGCGCACGGTGGTGTCGTCGTGGGCGAGACCCTCCTCCAGGATCCACGCCGCATCCTCGGCGTCGGTGAGGGTCCGCTGCGCCAGGGCGCTGGTGCGCGCGTCGGCGTAGTGCGGCAGGTAGGCGGTCTCGAGGAGGTCGCGCAGCTCCTTCATCCGCGCCTCGTCGGGAGGTGCGGGCGCGCGGGCGATGACCTCGGCGAGGATCGGATCGGCCGGGGCGAGTTCGAGCGACGGCAACTCGGGCGCCGACTGCTGCTCGCTCGCCGCGCTGCCGACCGCCGGGTTCGCCACCGCGGAGGCCCCGCCAGCACCCGGCTTGCAGCCGTCGGCCAGGCCGAGCAGGAGGAACGCGCCGCACGCCAAGGGCACCTGCCTCATGGGACGATCACCTCCCGCTCCTCCAGCAGGGTGCTGGCCGGATCGTCGTCGCCGATGAACGGCTTGAGCCGGTACCACAGCCGCGCCTCGATCTTCACCGTGCCCGCCGGCACCGGCACGCGCACCTCCTTGCGCTCGCCGGCGGGGAGCTGGGTGTCCTCACCGGGCTCGTCGCGGTACGGACGACGGAAGCGGAAGCCGAGCTGCCACTCGTCGGGCGCGCCGTCGGCGGTGACGAAGCGATACATCATGTCGACCGCGCGGTGCCGCTCCTCGGTGGGGTAGCTGTGGCCCGCGCCGGAGTTGGTCAGCGCGAGGACCAGCTCGTCGCCGTCGAGCTCCACCTCGAAGGTGCCGGCCTTCTTCAGGATCCCCGGCTCGTGGCAGCCCGGGAAGCGGTGCTCGCGCCCCGGCTTCTTCGAGCCGTCGGCGAGCACCCGCTCGACCTTGTCCATGTGGCAGTCGCTGCAGCCGATGCCCTCCTCCGCGTAGTGGCTGGCACGCCACTGGTCGGTGGTCTCGTGCTGGTTGTGGCAGCTCGCGCACAGCTCGACCGAGAAGAACATCTCGTTCTGCACCGGCGCGCAGGCGACGTCGGGCCGGCTATTGCGCGCCATGATCTCGCCGTCCTTGCCGAGGTGGCAGGTGATGCAGCCGATGCCCTCGGTGGGCCTGGTCTGCCGCGGCAGGGTGCGCTCGGCGAAGCCGGTGATCGAGACCGGCTGCGACAGGTGGCAGGCCTGGCACTCCTTGTTGCGGAAGTCGTCGGACAGCGCGCGGACCTCCGGGTTCAGGTAGGAGATCTGGTGGTGCGAGCCTTTCCACTCGTCCCACACGTCCTGGTGGCACTGCTTGCACTGCTCCGAGGACTGCCAGGACATCGCCTTGGCGACGTCGTCGCCGCGGATCACGTTCTCGGCCGGCTTGGCGAACAGCACCGCGTAGGCGGTTCCACCACCGGCCAACAGGCCGACGGCGAGCAGGATGCGAAGGATGGGACTCATGCGGGACTCCCTCCGTGTTGGTCTCCGAATGCAGCGCCCGCGGGGAGGATGCGCGGGGCGCGGGTCAGTCGCAGGCCGACGCGCGCGCCGGACCGCACCGAGGCGTCGCACGGCACGAACAGCGAGCGGCCGTCGACGAGGATCATCGCGTAGCGGTTGCCGAAGGCGTCGGGACGGACCTGGGTGACGGTCGCCTCGAAGGCCACGGCGTCGCCGTTGACGCCGATGGCGGCGTCGCCGGGCAGGATCGCGAGCACATGCTCGTCGCCCTGGCCGGAACCCGCCGGCAGCTCGTGTTCGCCGAACGCCGAGCGGACGCGGCCACCGCCGAGGTGCTCGAGTTCGAGGCACGCGGCGTGCGCGAGGAAGCGCGCGCTGAACGCGGTCTTCGGAGCATCGATCAGGTCCGCGGCGCTGCCACGCTCGACGACCTGGCCCTGGTGCAGGACCACCACGTCGTCGGCCATCGCCAGCGCCTCTTCGCGGTCGTGGGTCACCACCACCAGCGACAGCCCGCTCTCCTCGGCGATCTTGCGGACCAGCAATGCGAGGTCGTCGCGCAGGTGGACGTCGACCGAAGCGAGCGGCTCGTCCAGCAGCAACACCTCGGGCTCGCGAGCCAGCGCGCGCGCCAGGGCCAGCCGCTGCATCTCGCCGCCCGACAGCTTGCCGGGGCGGCGCTGCTCCTTGCCGTCGAGACCGACCCGCGCGAGCAGGGCCTTCGCATCGTCCTTGCTCAGCTCCGGCGCCACGAAGCGCAGGTGCTCGAGCGCGGTCATGTGCGGCCACAGCGCGCCGTCCTGGAACACCAGCCCCATGCCGCGCGCGTTCGGCGCGATCTTCACCGCGCCGGCCACCGAGGCCTCCTTGCCGTCGATCACCACCACTCCGCCGGTCGGCGTCTCCAGTCCCGCCAGGATCCGCAGCAGTGTCGACTTGCCGCAGCCCGACGGCCCGACCAGCGCGGTGCGGCTGCCGGCCGCCAGCTCGAGCGACAGCGGGCCGAGCCGGAACGAGCTGCCGGCGCGCTGGAACTCGAGGTTCTGGAGGTGGATCAGGGACATCGGTTGAGGGGCAGGGCTCTAGGACGGACCGCTCACGACAGCGAGCGGAGTTTGCGTCCGGTCAGGATCAGGGTCAGCACCGGGATCACCGCGGCGATGGCCAGCAGCATCAGGGCGAGCGCGCCGCCGGTGTCCTCGCCGCCGAAGTGGACGATGTTGGCGAGGCGCCGCACCACGGTGTCGTTGCCGGCCGGCAGCACTACGGCGAGGTCGAGTTCGCGGATGCCCAGGATGAAGATCAGGCACGCGGCCGACCAGCCTGCCGGGACGAACAGCGGCAGATGGATGCGCCAGGCGCGGGCCAGGGGCGAGCGGCCGGACAGCAGCGCGGCCTCGTCGAGACTCTTCGGCAGGCGCCGGGCCTGGTGGGCCAGGGTGAGCACTCCGAACGGCAGGAAGCGGGTCGCGAAGGCACAGACGACCATCGCGGTGGAGTCGTAGAAGTCGAAGCCGGTGGCGTCGTGGACCGGACCGGAGAGGGGGTTGAAGACCTTCACGTAGCCGATGCCCAGCAGGATGGCCGGCACCGCGAGCGGCACGATGCTGAAGGTCTCGATGCCGCGCACCCCACGGGCCGCGGCGCGCGCCAACGGGATCGCGACGGCGAGGACGACCAGGGCGGAGAGCACGCCGAGGGTCAGCGTGCGGACCATGTCGTCACCGCTCTGCTCGATCGCACCCTGGAAGTTGGTGCGCAGGATCTCGACCGACATCGGCTCGTTGAGCTGGGTCGAGCCCATCGCCCAACGGCCCATCACGAAGATCGGCACGCCGACGCCCGCGGTGAGGTAGACCAGCGGCAGCAGGAGTGCGGGCCAACGCCAGGCGCCGAGGCGTCGCACCGGCAACGGTTGGGTCTCGCCGCGCAGCGCGCTGTGGGCCCGGAACCGCAGCGCGAGCGCCAGTGCGATCAGGATGATCGCCACCAGCGGCACCGCGGCGACGATCGGACTGGCGAGGTCCTTCGGCGCGTTGCCCATCGCCCGCAGGTTCCACCGCGAGAACACGAACTCGGCGTAGGTCAGCCAGGTCTTGCCCTTGACGGTGAGGAAGTCGGGCACGCCGCGCTCGGACAGCACGAACACGAACGCGAACAGGCAGCCGGCGGTGATCTCCGGAAGGCTGGCCCGGAACAGCAGGCGTTCGGCGGCGAAGCGACCGCGCGCCAACCACGCCGCCTCGTAGGCCCGGCCGTCGATCGAGCGCAGGCCGCGGGCGGTGAGCACCGCGACGAACGGCGCGTAGCTGGCGCCGAGCAGACCCGCACAGGCCCAGAAGCCGTCGACGCGCAGGAAGTCCGCGAAGCCCATCGCCACCAGGATCGGCGGCACCACCAGCGGAGCCACGCCGAGCGGGCCGAGCAGCTGCGCGCCCGGCAGGTCGGTGCGCTCGGTGAGCCACGCGTGGCCGGCGCCGAACACGAACGCGATCGCAACGGATGCGAAGCCGAGCTGGATCGAGTTCCAGAGCTGCAGGCGCTCGACGTCGTTGGTGAGGATGTCGCCCCACGCAGCCAGCGAGAAACCGTCGTCGCCGCGCAGGGTGTCGAGCAGCATGCCGGCGAGCGGCACGACCAGGAACGCGAAGCAGAACAGGCCCGCGAAGACCAGACCGGCGCGGGTCATCCACGACGACCGCGACGACCCGCGGGTCGATGCCCGGCTCGTTGCCTGCACTGCTTCCATCGGCGGTCCCCTGCGTCCGTTCGGTTCAGTTCGACGCGGCGAAGCGCGCCTGGAAGGCCACGGTCTTCTCGTCGAGCACGGCGGCGGTGGCCGCGACGTCCCAGTCCATCTCGCGGAACTGGCCGACCGTCTTGATCGACTTCTCCTGCGGTCCCTTCACGCTGGCGCGCACCGGGATCTGCGCCGACTTCGCCGCGGCGAGCAGCTCCTCGACCTGCTCGGAGACGATGTAGTCGATCAGCTGCTTGGCGGCCTCGGGGTGCGGGGCACCCTTCACCATCGCCACCGAGTTCGGGATCAGCATCGTGCCGATCTCGCCTTCGCCCTGGTCGGGGAACACGCAGGCGACCGGGTGGCCCTTGGTCAACGCGACGTGGAAGTCGTCGGTGTCGGTCAGCGCGAACAGGATCTCGGAGTCGGCGTCGGCGGTACGGCGCATGGTCGCGCCATTGCTCGCCAGCCACACCACCTCGTTCTTCTCACAGCCGCTGAGCCACTCCTCGAAGCGATCGCCGAGCATCACACTCAGGGCGGCGAAGTGGGTCAGCGTGGTGCCGGTCAGCGGCTTGGCGATCGCGCACTTGCCCTTGTACTCGGGCTTGGTGAAGTCCCAGATCGACGTCGGCCACTTCGAACGGTCTTCGCCCATGCGGTCCTGGTTGACGATCAGGACCCGCGCGCGCGCCGCGAAGCCGGTCCACAGCCCCTCCGCATCCTTGAAGCGCGCCGGGATGTCGGCGGCGTTCGGCGAGACGTAGCTCTGCAGGGCGCCCTTCAGGCCGAGGTTCACGGTCTGCGCGAGTTCGTTGCTCCAGAACACGTCGCAGCGCGGGCGGTCGGCCTCCTCCAGGATGCGGGTCACCAGACCGACCGTCTTCGAGGCCTCGGTGTCGAAGTCGGGGTCGACCACCAGACCGCTCTCCTTCTCGAAGCGGTCGATGAAGGCCTCGCTGTGCTCCTGATCGAGCGCGACGTAGACGCGGACATCAGGGACCTCGCCGCAGGAGGTCAGGGCCAGCGGCAGCAAGCAGGCGGCGAGGGACAGCGTGAGGGATCGATTCATCGGGGTCTCGGTGAGAGGGGTCGGTGCGACGGGCCGCGGCCGAGCGCAAGGTGCGTGCCACGACCCGCCCCGGGCGCGATAGAGACGGAGCCTCTCTCGGGCGTTACGCCTGAGGAACGCCAGCCGGTGGTGCCGACTCGAGCTCGACCTCCCGACTGGTCACACCACCGAGCTCGGCGATCCGATCCATCAGGATCCTCGTGGCTCGACGCAGACGGTCGCGGCGGTCGGTCGCGTCTGCGAACAGCCTTTCGTGGTCGAGCGGCTCACCGAAGCGCAACGTGATCGGCCGCAGCCGCACCCTGCCGCCGATCGGCGCCGCCTCGCGCGCGCCGTCGATGTAGCACGGCAGGATCGGCACGTCGTTGGCCAGCGCGAGTGACACCGCGCCCGGGTTGCCGAGATACAGCCCGCCGTCGCGGGTCACCGCACCCTCGGGGAAGATCGTCAGCAGCTCGCCTCGCTCCAGGACCGCTTTCGCGGCGCGCAATGCCGCCCGGTTGCCGAGCCCGCGGACCTCCAGCGGGATCACCCGCTGCCAGCGGAAGAACCACCCGAGACGCGCGCTGCGGAAGTGCAGCACCGTCATCAGGAAGGTGATCCGTCGCGGCAGACCCGCGCCGAGCAGCAGCGGGTCGAGATGCGACGCGTGGTTGGCGACGATGACGTACGGCCCACGCAGCTCGGGCAGGCCCACGCAGCGAATCCGGAACAGCAGCCGCACCGGCGGCGCGACCAGCCACCAGAAGACCCACCAGCTCAGGCGGCGCAGCGGGCCCGGGGCGGACTCGGCGGCGAGGCGTTCTTCACGCGTGCCGCGGTCGAAGCGAAGCGCTCGGTCGTCTGCCATCGCCGCACGCTCCGATCGAGATCAAGGCGAGCATGCGCGGGACGAACACCCGCGCGCTCCGCGTCACTTGTCGCCCGCGAACTCGGGGTAGTAGGTCTTGAGTCGATACTCGAGCGAAGCCTCCATCCGCGAGGCGTCGTCGCCGCCCCACTTCTTCGCCGCCTGCGAGCCGCTCCGCAGCGCCTCGGCGATCATCGCCGCCGGCGCGTTGGGGGTCTCGAGGTAGACGCGCAGGAACGACAGCAGCGCCTGCCGGTAGAGGTCCTTGTTCGCGGCGCTCGCGGCGTTGAACTGGCACAGCCCGAGGCCGAGCCACGCACCCGCACGCACCGCCTCGCTGGTGCCTTCCTTGTCGAGTAGCTCCTCGTAGGCCGACTGCGCACCCGAGTAGTCCTTCTCGCCGCGCATCGAGTCGGCGATCGCCAACCGCGCCCGGTCGGCGACGTACTTGTAGGCTGCCGCCTCGCCGGCCAGCGCGCGCATCTGGCTCTGCAGGCGCTTGGCATCGACGGACCCGGAGGCCGCGTCGGCGAGCAGGCCGTAGTACTTCGCCTCCAGCTGCGAGCCCTGCGGGAAGCCCTTCGACAGCGCCGCGGTCTCGTACTCCTTCGCGACCTTCACCGCGTTCGAAGCACCGCCCTTGCCCTTGCCGAGGTAGTAGTCGAGCTTCATCTGGTAGAGCACCGGGAGGAAGCCGCTATCCGGCAGGTCCTTCTGCAGGTTCTCCAGCACGGTGAACGCGTCACCCCACTGGCCCCCCTTGGCGAACAGCATCGCGGCCTCGTAGTAGCCGAACTGCTTGAGGAAGGCATCGGTCTCACGCTCGGCCTGCGACAGGAACTCGCCCGGACCGGTGTCGGAGTTCGCCGCCGCGTAGGCCCGGCGGTAGGTGTCCTTGACCCGCTCGATGTCCATCGAGGCGACCAGGTCGGCGGCGCGCGTGTCGTTGCTGCCGCCCTTGCGGAACTCGACGTTGCGGAGGTCGAAGCTGCGCACCGTGACGTTCTCGAGCACGGTGCCGTCCTTGAGGACGATGCGATCGTTCTGGGCGCTGGCGGTCGAGGCCGCGAACAGCGCGGTCGTGGCGAGCACCCAGGAGGTCCGACGGAGGGTCGTGGTCATGCTGGCGGTCTCGCGGCCGGCAGGGCCGCGGTCGAGTTTCGCTCGGAGGGGTCTGGTCCGGACCGCGGCGGGGCGCGCCGGGTCACGTGAGGGGCCGCACATGATGCCAAGGCGGCCGGACGCGGTGAAGCGCCAACGGCGCCGGCCCGGCCGGAGTTCAGTGCGAGGCATCCCCGGAACCGTCGTCGCGCGCCGCCACCGCGTCCTTGTGGGCCCGATCCCCGGCCGATCCGCTGCGCTTGCGGTTCTTCCAGGCCGCGGCTGCGTCCTCGCCGGTGCGCCGCACCGAGACCAGTTCGCCCACCACCGCCACCGCGATCTCCTCGTGGCTGCGCGCGCCGATGCACAGGCCGACCGGGCTGCGGACGAACTCCAGGAAGTCCTCGCCGGCCGTCGCGTCTTCCCTGAGCTTCCGGAACAGCACCGCCCGCTTGGTCTTGGAGCCGATCATGCCCAGGAATCGGGGCCGCTCGCCGGCCTGCCAGCGGCGCGCCAGAGCTTCGAGGACCACCCCGTCTTCCTTGTGCCCACGGGTCACCACCACCACGTAGCTATTGGCCCGGAGTGGCATGGATGCGACGGTGTCCCCGTAGCCACCCGCTACGGTCGACGCCGCATCGGGGAACCGTTCCGCTGAAGCGTAATCTTCCCGATCGTCGGCCACCGTGACCCGGAAGCCGGCCAGCGTCGCGACCGTGCACAGCGCCTTGCTGACGTGCCCCCCGCCGAAGATCCACAGCGTCGGGGTGGTGATGGGCTCGACGAACACGGTGACCTCTCCTCCACACAAGAGCCCGGAGTCGGGCGAGTCGTGCTCCGTCAGCCGGAACTGCAGCGACCGCGGCTGCTCGTCGCGCAGCACCTCGCGCGCGGTCTCGTAGACCTCGGCCTCCAGGCAGCCCCCACCGACGGTGCCGAGGAAGGTGCCGTCCTCGAGGACGAGCAGCCGCATCGTCTCGCGACCGGGCGTCGAGCCGCGGGTCGCGACGATGGTGGCCAGCGCGGCGGGGATGCCCTCGCGGCGCAGGCGCACGACTTCTTCGAACAGGTCCGCCATGAGTGGTTGCGGCGGATCCTAGTGCACCCGACGGTGGAGCGAAGGGCACTTCCCTCGCCCCTCGCTTCCCTCACACCCGCCGGCTCGACTTCTCCGGCTTCTCCCGATCCAGCTCCCGCACCGCGATCGGCAGCGACATCAGCGCGAAGCCGGAGAACGCGACGATCATGCCCGCATAGAAGCAGTCGCGGTCGTCCATCGCGAGGAGCGCGATGCCGAGGAACAGGCTGAGCCAGCCGATGGCGAAGGCGAAGCGGGCCATGCCGGAGGAGCGGGGCGGCGCGGGGGCGGGTGCGGCGGGAGCGGAATAGGCGGCGGCGGGAGTGGGCTGCGGCGGGTCCTGATGCGGCGCGCGCGACCTCGGCCGGTCGGACAGCGCGTCGACCAGGTCCTGGCGGGTCCGCTCGTCGAGGTTGCCGTTCTTCAGCGCCTCCTCCAGCACCTTCAGGCGGCTCTGCCGCTCCTTCGCGCGGTTGTTGATCAGCACGATCACCACGACGAACATGAAGATGACGATCAGCACGGGTTCCATAGCGAAGCGGAGCATGAGTGGCATGGCGTGACCGGGTCGGGGGCGCCGCGGTGCGCGGCCCCGACCGCGATATTCCGGCGCCGGTAGATTCTGGACGAAGCCGGCCGGGAACGGGGTCAGACGAGGGCGAGGAAGCCCAGGAACTCGTCGACACCACCCCGCCAGATCGCCTCCGAATCGGCTCCGAGGTCGCACCGCGGGTTCTCCCGCCAGACGAACGGCATCCCCACCGCCCGCGCGGCCTCCAGATCGGGCTCGCGGTCGCCCACCATCACGGGCCGCTCGGCACCGGCCGCCTCGACCGCACGGAGCAGCATGTCGGTCTTGGTCTCGACCCGGTGGGAATCGAGGCAGAATTGCCAGTCGGTCGCAGCACCCAGCCCCTGGCCGGCGCACATCGCGTCCATGTAGGGCTGGCGGCAGTTGCTGGCGAGCGCCAGCTTCCGGCCCCGCTCGCGCAGCGTGGCGAGCAGCGGGCGGACGCCATCGAACAGGTGGTCGGCGCCGCTGTGCAACTCGGCGATCTCCATCGGCAGCACCACCGACTTCAGGTCGGCCCAGCGGTGCTTGTGCTCCTCGGGCAGGAACGGCGCCCACACGCCGGCGTCCTTCATGCCCACCACCGACTCGGCGAACTCGTCGCTGAACTCGGGGATCGCCACGCCCTCGCGTTCACCCCAGGCCGCCACCCCGCGACGAATGATCGGCGCCCACCAGCGGAAGGCGTCGTGCAGGGTCCCGTCGACGTCGAAGATCACCAGGTCGTGGTCCCGGCGGTAGCTCGCAGCGCTCACTCGTCCTCCAGACTGAACTCGATGTGGCGGATGCCGGTGGCGTAGGCCTCCGACTGGATCCGGCGTAGCGGCTCGTCGAAGCCGCCCGGTAGATCGCCGTCGCGCGGCGCGCGCAGGTCGATCCACGGTGGCTCCGCGCCGGCCGCGTCGGTGGCGCGCACCGCGAGGCGCAGCTCGTAGAGCATCCGGTCGACGGTCATCCGCCGCCCGTCGAGTTCCACGTAGCCTTCGTCGGCCAGCCGGACCACCAGCGCGTCGGTCGACGGCCGGTCCGCCGCTGGGGGAGCATCCGACGCGCAGCCGAACAGCGCCACCGACGCGACCGTCAGGAGCAGACCGAGCATCCGACCCACGCGCGTTGGCACCATGTCGACCGGTGTACCACGAGCCGACCGGGAACCCACAGCGTCAATCTGTAGGATCGCCCGCCCCGTGTCCCGTCCCCACACGATCCGCCACGAGCTGCCCGACGCGCGCTGGCCGACTGCCGAGGAAGCCCGCGCCGCGCGGCTGTTCAGCCCGCTGCGCATCGGCCAGCTCACCGCACCGACCCGCAGTTGGGTGCCGGCGATGGTGCCCTGGCGCGCCACCGACGACGGCTTCGTGACCGACGACGTGGTCGACTGGTACGCCCGCTTCGCCCGCGGCCGCCCCGGCGTGCTGGTGGTCGAGGCCACCGGGATCCGCGACGTCCCCTCCGGCCCGCTGCTGCGCATCGGTCACGACCGCTTCGTCCCCGGCCTGCGCCGCCTGGTCGACGCGGTGCGCGAAGCCAGCCAGGGCGAGACCCTGCTGTTCCTCCAGGTCATCGACTTCCTCGGCATCCGCCGCCGCCCCGAGAAGGCCAAGTTCTTCGCGCGCTTCCTGGCACTGCGCGACGCGCACCGCGAAGCCCTCGCCGCCCGCGGCCTGCTCGACGCGGACGCCGACGAAGCCGCGATTCGCACGGCGCTCACCGACCTCGACGACGACGCGCTACGCGAGATCCTCGCCCCGCGCGAGTACCGCGACTACGCCTTCGGCCAGCGCGAGGAGGTCAACGACCTGCACCTGCCGCACATCGCCGAGCTGCCGCGCGTGCTGCCCGGCCTGTTCGCCCACGCCAGCGCCCGCGCCCTCGCGGCCGGCTTCCATGGCGTCGAGCTGCACTTCGCGCACGCCTACACGATGGCGTCGTTCCTCTCGCGTACCAACGTGCGCGGCGACGGCTACGGCGGCTCGCCCGAGCAGCGCGTCCGCCTGCCGGTCGAGGTGGTCCGCGCGGTCCGCGCGCGGGTCGGCGACGAGGCCTGCATCGGCTGCCGCCTGCTCGGCTCGGAGGCCATCGACGGCGGCTCGGAGATCCACGAGGCCGCCTACTACTCGCGGGAGCTGGTCCGCGCCGGCCTCGACTTCGTCTCGGTCAGCAAGGGCGGCAAGTTCGACGACGCGAAGCAGCCCAAGGTCGGCGAGGCCGCCTACCCCTACACCGGCCCGAGCGGCCACGAGTGCATGCCCACGGTGAAGGGCGACGCGCGCGGACCCTTCGGCCGCAACCTGCACCTCGCCGCGGCGATCCGTGGTGCGCTGCGCGCCGACGGTCTCGACGCGCCAGTGGTCGGCGCGGGCGGCATCGGCACCTTCGAGCTCGCCGAGGCGGCGCTGCGCGAAGGCATGTGCGACGCGGTCGGCGCAGCCCGCCAGTCGCTCGCCGATCCGGACTGGTGGCAGAAGATCGCGCTCGGCCGCGGGAGCGAAGTGCGCCGCTGCATCTTCACCAACTACTGCGAAGGCCTCGACCAGAAGCACAAGCAGGTGACCTGCCAGCTCTGGGACCGCGACTTCTCGTGTGGCGACGACCCGCCGCGCTCGCACGACGGCAAGCGACGCCTGGTCGCACCGCCCTGGCAGACCGACGCACCGGACCCGTGAGCGATCCGTCCCGCGAACCTCTGCCGGCGAAGTTCCGCCAGCGCCTCGACGACCTCGAAGCCGCCCTCGACGCCGACCTGCTGCCCGACCCGGCCGCGCGGCGCACGGTGTTCCGGGTGGTGCGCGATGCCGAACGCGTCCTCACCGACCTCGCCGATCTGGGCCTCGCCCCCGAGCCCGTGCCCGGCCTCGACCACACCTGGTCGGTCGCGCCCGTGGACCGCGAGCTCCTCACCCACGCCGGGCCCGCGACCGACGGCTCGCTCTACGTGCAGGGAGCCGCCAGCATCCGCGCCGCCCGCGCGCTCGGCGCACTCCCCGACCAGCGCGTCCTCGACCTCGCCGCGGCTCCGGGCGGCAAGACCCTGGTGCTCGCCGCAGCGATGCAGGGCCGCGGCGAACTGGTCGCGGTCGATGCGGTGAAGGCGCGCTTCCACCGCCTACGCGCCAACCTGGACCACGCCGGCGCCGGCCACGTCCGCACCTGGCTCGGCGATGGCCGTCGCGTGCCGCGCGACTTCCACCAGCACTTCGACCGCGTGCTCCTCGACGCGCCGTGCTCCTCGGAAGCGCGCATCGATCCCGCCACCCCCAAGACCTTCGCCAACTGGAGTCTCGGCAAGGTCCGCGACATGGCCCGCAAGCAGTGGGGCCTGCTCGGCACCGCACTCCGCTGTCTCGCGCCGGGCGGTGAGGTCGTCTACTCGACCTGCTCGTTCGCACCCGAGGAGAACGAGGCCACCCTCGCCGCCTGGCTGACGGTCGACGATTCCGACGACCGCGCCGCGGAACTCCTCCCCCTCGACCTCGGCGAAGGCGTGACCACCCGCCCCGGCCTCGAACGGTTCGGTCGGAAGCGCTGGCCCGAGCAACTCCACCTCGCCCGCCGCATCGTCCCCGACGCCCTGCACGAGGGGCTGTTCGTGGCGCGGCTGCGGCGGAGGTAGTGCGCAGATCCTCGACAGCCGCCGCCGCGCACCGCATCCTGCACCGACCGTGCGCCTCCCAGACCGCCGCTCGCTGTTCGCCGCCGCCTTCGTGGCCTTCGTCGCGCTCGGCCCGCTCGGCTTCCTCTACCCCGGCCCGGTGCAGACCCGCGCCACCCCGCCCTGGCCGCGTTGGAACACCGAGGACTTCCTCGACGGCAAGTGGACCGCCGCGCTCGGCAAACACCTCGAGGAGAGTTCCCCGATCACGATCGAGGCGCGCGGGCTCTACAACGAGGCCGCCTGGCTCGCCGGAGAGCGATCGTTCGGTTCGACCACCTGGAGCAAGGGTGGCTGGCTCTACAACAACGGTTCGCTCAGGAGCCCGAGCAACGACCCCGCCGGCCCGGCGCGTCGGGCCGTGCTGGGCCGCCTCGCGAACTGGCTCGACGCGCACGGTGTGCGCTTGCTCGCGGTCCCGGTCCCCGACAAGTGGCGCGTCCACCCCGAGGGCCTGCCCGAAGACGTCGAACCGAACGCCGGCGCGCGCGCCCGCTACCCGACGATCCTCGACGAACTCGCCGCCGCCGGGATCGAACACGTCGATCTGGCGACGGCGATGCGCGGTTGGCGCGAGGCCGACCCGGCCGTGAACCTGTTCAGCGCTCGCGACACCCATTGGAACGCCGCCGGCGCGATCCGCACGGCCGACCTGATCGCCACACAGCTCGCGACCCTGGGTTGGCTCGACGATCTGCCGCCCGATCGCCTCGTCGCCGAACCGCTCACCACGGTGAGCACCGCTCCCGACCTGGTCGGCACGCTCGGCATCCGCGAGGACGGTCCCCTCGCCCGCGAACTCGCCGAGGAATGGCAGCTCGCCAGCGTGCATCGGCTCACGGCCGACGGCGTGCGGATGCAGGTCGAGAAGCAGCAACCGTCGGCCGGGTTGGCGGTGGCCGGCGACAGCTTCAGCGTACGCCTGCTCGGTGCGGTGGAGGCGGCAACCGGTCGGATCGCCGACGGCTCGGGCACGATCGGCGCCGAAGGACCGATCCACGGGCTGACCTCGACCCTGCGCGGCATCGGGTCCGGCCAGCTCGCGGCACGCGTGGTCGTCTGGTGCTTCATCGAACGCTCGGTCTCGCACGACCGCGCCTGGCAGGGAGCCGAGACGCCGCTCGCCGACGGCGGAGATTGACTCCGACGACGCCGGCCGCCGAGACTGCCGACGTGAACGAACTCCTTGCCCCGGCCCTTCCGTGGCTCCCCGCCGCGCTCGGACCGTTCCTGCTCCTGTTGGCCGTCCCGCTCCTCGGCACCCGCGGCCGGGTCACGATCGCGATGGTCCTCGCCGGCATGGCGGTCGCCAGCGTGGTCGTCGCGGTGATGGAGGGCGGCGAGCAGCGCACGCTCGACGTCGTCAATCCGTTCCCCCGCGGTGCGGACGGTGAACTGGATCGCATCGTCTTCGAGACCGTGACCGCCCCGGGCTACGCGTGGGGACTGTGCGCCGCCGCGTTCCTGATGCTGGCGATGGGCGCCGTGTTCCTGCGCAAGAACAAGGGCGGCAAGCCGGGGCTCGTGCTGCCCGCGACGCTCGCCGGCATCTGGCTCTTGTTGCTGCGGCTGGCGCTGGAGAAGTGCGCCGCACCCGATGGTCTGGTCTGGGCCACCGGCCTCGGCATGGCACTGATCCCGCAGGGCCTGATGATCGGCCTCGCCGCCGGACGGCGTGGAGCAGGCTTCTGGAAGCTGCTTGGTGCACTGCTGCTCGTCGGCCTGCTGCAGCGGCTGGCGGTGTCGGGCGCCTCCTGGGTGCTGACCTCGCAAGGCTGGGGCACCCACCTCGACATGACGCCGCTGAAGGGCTTCCAGTCGCCCTTCGGGAAGGAGCTGACCTTCGAGACCCCGATGGACGCGTGGTTCACGGGTGTCCTGCTCGCGCAGACCACGGGCTGGGTGCTCGGCACGGTCCTACTCGGCCTGCCCCTCGGCACGCTCGGCTGGTTCGTGAGCCGCAAACGCAAGAAGTAGCCGGCCGACCTCCCCGATGGACATCGAGCGCCTGCGCCACCTGTTCGACGAGGCCAGCGAACTGCCGGCGAACCAACGCGCGGCATTCCTCGAACGAACCTGCGCCGACGATCCCGCGCTCCGCGCCGAACTCGAGCTGCTGCTGCGCCACCACGAGGCGCCGGACCCGATCCCGGCCGAACCGACGCCGACCGAGCACCCGTCGATCCCGCAGCGGGTCGGCCCGTTCGAACTCCTCGAGGTGCTCGGCACCGGTGGCAGCGGTGTCGTCTACCGCGCCCGCCAGCTCGATCCCGACCGCATCGTGGCGGTCAAGCTGCTCCAACCCGGCATCCTCGACCCCGGCGCGCTGCAGCGCCTGACCCTGGAGAGCCAGGCCCTCGCCCGCCTGCAGCATCCCGGCATCGCGCAGGTCTTCGCCACCGGTTCGGCCGACACCGGTCTCGGCGAGGTGCCCTACCTCGCGATGGAGCTGATCGAGGGCGTCCGCCTCGACGTCTACGCCGACTCCCGCGACCTCGACATCGCCGCGCGCTGCGCGCTGATCGAGCAGCTCTGCGACGCGGTGCAGCACGCCCACGACCGCGGCATCCTGCACCGCGACCTCAAGCCGGCCAACGTGCTGGTCGCCGAACCGAACCCCGGCGATGCGCAGGTGAAGGTGCTCGACTTCGGCATCGCGCGGCCGCTCGACGACAGCCTCGGAGTGGCCCACGCGATGACCAGCACCGGCCAGCTGCTGGGCACGCTGCCCTACATGAGCCCAGAACAGCTGGGAGGCGTGCAGCTCGGCGGCGCGCAGCTCGATGGCCGCAGCGACGTCTACGCGATCGGCGTCTTGCTCCACGAGCTGCTGGTCGGCGAACGGCCGCTGGCGCTCGACGGCCTGCCGTTGACCCAGGTCGTCGAGGCGGTCACCGAGACCGAGCCGCAGCGGATCGGCAGGCGCGATCCCCGGCTCCGCGGTGACCTCGAGACGATCGTCCACACCGCGCTGGCCAAGGATCCCGCCGCGCGCTACCCGTCCGCACGCGCACTGGCCGACGACCTGCGCCGCCTCGCCCGCGACCAGCCGATCGTCGCCCGACCGCTGACTCGCCTCTACCAGCTCCGCAAGTTCGTCCACCGCCACCGCACGCTGGTCGGCGGGGTCGTAACCACCCTGCTGTCGCTGCTGCTCGGCATGGTCGGCGTGGCCTGGCTGGCCTGGGACAACAGCCGCCTCGCCGAGCAGGAGCGACTCGCCGCGGGACGCGAGCGGAACAGTCGCTACTTCGCCGAGATGAACCTGGCCGGCCTGAGCCTGACCACCGGTCGTGGCTACGGAAGGATCCGTGAACTCGTCGACGCGTGGCAGCCAACCGGTGGCGCGACGCCCCTCGACGACCCGCGCGGCTGGGAGTGGCACCTGCTGCGCACCGCCTCCACCGGCGCGAGCCGCGTGCTGCAGGCCGATGAGATCCTCTACGACATCGCCTGGCTCGACGAGCACCGCCTCGCGACGCAGCAGCTCGACGCGGTGGTCCGCGACGTCGACTCCGGTGCCGAGCTGCTGCGCGTGGCGGCCATCGCCGGTCCGGTGGTCCGCTTCATCCAATCCGAACCCTCGCCCGACGGCGCCCTGATCGCGATCGGCAACGCCGACCGGCTCGAGGTGTACGACGCCCGCACCGGAGCGTTTGCGCAGCGACTGGAGACCCCTCCGGTGAACGGCTCGATCGTCTGGATCCCAAGGAGCGCCGACCGCCAGCTGGTCCTCGTCGATACCACGAGCACGGTGTGGAGCCTCGACCCGCCGGAGCAGGTCCACACCTTGGGCGAACACGTGCAGCAGATCGCCTTCACGCCCGACGGCCGCCGCTACGCGCTCGCCCGGCGCGGCGGCGGCATCGAGGTCGGCGACGTCGACGGCTGGCAGTCCACCCAGCGGATCGACACCGGCACCGTCGGCATGTTCCACCTGGCGTTCTCGCACGACGGCGGACTGCTGGCCGGCACCGGCAGCGGCGGCGAGGCGCTGGTCTGGGACCTCGCCGACGCGGCGCGGCTGGTGAAGCGCCTACCGCACGACGGCCACGGCCGCTGCGTGGCCTGGAGTCGCGACGCGCAGCGTCTCGCGGTCTGCAGCCGCGAGCACGAGGTGCTGCTCTGGGACCGTGGTCCGGACACCGTGCGCAAGCTCTCCGGCCACTCCAACACGGTCCTCGGCGCGGCCTTCTCACCCTTCGACGACCGACTCGCCACTGCGAGTGAAGACCGCACGATCCGCATCTGGGAAGACCTCGGCGATCCGGCAGTGCGGCGACGGACGATTCCCTTCGGGACGTCGGCCGAAGAGTCGGGGTCCACGCCGGTCTCACTGCTGCCCGACGGCGCCCTCTACGTGAACGACCTCGCCGGCAAGCCGTTCACAGTCCGCCCCGACGGCGGGATCGCACCGCAGCAGATGCTCGGCCTCCACCGCTCGCTGGACGGGAGCACCGAAGCCGGCTGGTACCACGATCGAACGGCCGGACTCGACGTCGTCGCCGTGCACCGCCGCGCCGACGCGACCACCGAGCGCTGGCCGATCCCCGCCGAATCCGGCTCGCTCGTCGCGATGTTCGGCGGGCTCCGGACCAGCGACGACGGCAGCCGTCTCGTGTTCACGACCCGCAGCCCCGACAGCTACTCGATCTGGACCTGGATCCCGTTCACCGGCGCCGACCCGGTGCGGATCTCGGGCGAAGGCCCCCGCTCCACCGCGATCTCCACCGACGGCAGCCTGGTGGCGGTCGCGCTGCCGCGCGGCGTGCTGCTGCTCGACGCCGACCACGGCACGCTGCGCGCCTCGTTCCCGGCGGAGTCGCCCGAGTCGCTGGCCTTCCACCCCGACCAGCCCGTGCTGGCCATCGGCCGCAAGTCGGGCAGCATCGATCTGTGGAGCTACGCGGCCGACCGCGCGACGCGCCAGCTCCAGGGCCACACCCATCTGGTCCGCGCCCTCGCGTGGCGGCCCACGTCGGCCGACGGCCCACCGCGCCTCGCCAGCGGCAGCGACGACCGCACCGTGCGCATCTGGGATCCGGTCGCCGGCCGCGGCGCGCTGACCCTGCTGCACGAGGCGAGCGTGTTCGCAGTGGCCTGGAACCTCGAGGGCTCGGCGCTGGTGTCGGTGACCGACGACGGCGAGGCGACGGTTTGGGACGCGAGCCCACGCTGAAGCTCCGGTGACTCAGCCCGCGTCCGCCAACCACCGCGACAACGTGGCCCGCGCGAACGCCCAATCGCGCTTGGCACTCGCCAGAGACCGCCCACTCGCCACCGCGACCTCCTCGATCGTCAGCCCGGCGAACAGCTTCAACTCGGCGACCCGCGCCAGCACCTCGTTGTTCTCGGCCAGCCGAGCCAGCGCCTCCTCCAGGTCCAACAACGTGTCGGGATCGGCATGCGACAGCGGCAGCCCCTCGCCGAGCAGCCGCTCCGCCTCCCGGCCACCCTGCCGCTTCCGCGCCGACCGGATCCGCGCATGGTCGATCAACACCTGCCGCATCGCCCGCGCCGCCCGCAGCACGAAACTCCGCCGCGCCGCGTCGTCGTCGACCGCCAACGCGAGGTCTTCACTGCGGAAGATCTTCAGCCACGCCTCGTGCACCAACGCCGTCGGCTGCAGCGTGTGGTGCGAGCGCTCCCCCTGCATCAGCGCGCGCGCGACCCGGCGCAGCTCGGCGTAGAGCTGGAGGGCAGCAGCGGCGGGGAGGTCGGCGGAGGGCACGGGAGGAGGTTAGCCGCCGGAGGGCGGGATGGGGGAAGTCGGGGCTGGCGGGGTGGACCCGGGATTCCCGGACTGGATCCCTCCGTGATACGGGGCATCGGATACCTTGCCCCGGGTGAACGGAGAGCCCGAGATCACCCGCGTGTTCGTCATCCGCGACATGACGGACGACACGCTCGACTTGACGCTCGACAAGCTGTCGGAGGAGGAGGAGCAGCCGCCGGGGATGCGGCTGTACATCCCCGGCAAGACCAAGGGCCGGCAGGTGGGCGCGATCGCGGAGTATGTCCGCGACCACATCGAGAAGGCGCATCGCTGCCTGGCGCTGGTGGCGGAGCCGAACATCAATGTGGGGTTCGAGATCGGGTTCGCGCTGGGGCGGGGGAAGCCGATCGGGTTGGCGACGACCTTGGAGGAGATCCCGGCTTGGGCAAGTGCGCGGTCGCCGCTACGCAATCAGTTCGTGCTGCCGGCGCGGGATGAGGACGAGCTGTTGGAGAGGCTCGGGACCGACGGCCTGGAGCGCGCCAATCCACCGCAACTGGGCAAGGACACGCTCGTGCTCTGCGCGGCGACCGGCGACGCGAAGTCCTTGAACAAGACGATTACCAAGCGAGCCCCGAGTTGGAGGAGGCTTCCCGACAAGGTCTTCTCGCTCGAAGGCCTCCCCGAGCAACTGCAAGGAGTGGGACGGATCGTCTGGGTGATCGCTCGGCCACCGAAGGGACAGCTTCGCGACGGCGACGAGAACGCCGCCAACGCGGTAGTCGCCGGCTATGCCGAGGCCGTCGGCATCCGGCTGGAGGTCTTGATCCACGGCAAGGCCCGCGATGCAGCGGACGTCGGGGACCGGGTCCAGGTGTTCCAGGACGCTGCTGACTTCTCCGCGCTGCTCGACCTCATCGCGGCAGGACCGGAGCCCACTGGTGAAGCCCCCTCCCGCCTCGACCTCTACCGCGACTACCTCCGCCACCGCCACGCCTCGCTGGTGCCGTTCTTCTCCGGCGCGAGCCACCGGTCGCTCGGCGAGATCCACGTGGAGCTGGCGGTCGCGGTGCGCGAGCGGGAGCTCCCGCTCTCCCGCGCCGACGCCGAGTGGAAGTCGCGGACACACACCCTGCAGTCCCTGCTGGCACTGCCGTTCGATCGGCTGCAGCCCGACCCGGCCAAGCCCACCGGCGCCTGGGTCGTCCGCGGCGAACCCGGTGCCGGCAAGTCGACGAGCTGCCGCCACCTCACCGCGATCCTCGCCGCCAAGGGCGAGGTCTTCCCCATCTACGCGCCGCTGTGCCGCCTGGCCCACTTCGACGGCGGCGACGTCTTCGACTTCGCCGAAGCCGACCTGGTGCGCAAGCACGGCGAGGCCGGCCGCAGGCTCGCCGGCGACCTCCGCGCCCTCGCCGCCGAGGGCAAGGTCTGGTTCCTGTTCGACGGCCTCGACGAAGTCGGCGAAGCGGCCGCCGCCGACATGCGCGAACGCCTGCAGGAGTGCGTGGCCAAGCCCGAGCACGCGCTCTGCCCGGTCCTGGTCACCAGCCGCCCCATCGGCCTGCGCGAGATCGACCCGCTGTTCCAGGCCTGCGACCTCCGCCCGCTCGACGAAGGTCCGGCGAAGCGGCTGCTGAAGAACTGGATCGGGGACGAGCCGGCCGACAACACCTGGAAACGCATCCAGGCCGCACCGAGGCTGCGCGAGCTGGCGAGCAACCCGCTGATGCTCACGCTGCTGGCCAAGATCGCGATCGACCAGTCGAAGAGCCAGGAACGCATCGAGCTGCCGGGCACGCGAGTGGAGCTGTACGAGAAGGCCGTGGAACTGCTGCTGCGCCGTCGGCACTCGGACAACGAGACGCGGGGAGTGCAGGACTGGCGGGTGGCGCGCGACGTGTTGGCACCACTGGCCCTGAAGCTCGCCGAGCGCTTCGACGGGCGGGAGGCCTGGGACGAGGATCTGGTCGACGAGCTGCTGACCGAAGTCCGCGCGGAATCTCAATCGCTGGACCAACGGATCAAGCAGCGGGACGACAGCACCAACGCCGCCTTCCTGAAAGACCTCAGCGAGAACGGCGGCCTGTTCGGGCCCTTCGACGGCGAAGACGAGCCCTGGCGATTCCCGCACCGGAGTCTGCGGGAGTACCTGGTGGCGCGGGCGCTGGCCGAGCGGGAGATGGAACGCATCCTGGCGTGCGCTGCCGCCGTCGAGCCGAACGACGAAGCCGAGGATGAGGACGACAACCAGAGCATCGACCGCATCAGCCACTGGGCCGAGCCCTTCGCACTGCTCGCCGGGATCCTCGCCCGCGACAACCCGCAGTCGGCTCTGCAACTCCTCCGCGAACTCCCGCGCGCCAACCAGCAACTGAGCGAGCGCGCCCTGGTGAACGCCGACGGTGTGCCGCTGGCGGATCGCGTCGAGCTGCTCTGCGAGCCGAGAGAGTGGAACCCGGAAGTGCTGGGCGATCTCGTCGAAGTCGCAGTGCGGACCGGAGCCGAGACCGTCGCCGAGGCATGCCGCATCGTGACTGCGCGCGTCGCTGCCGGGAGCGACCTCGAGCGAGCCTCGCACCTCCACTACGCGATCGAGCGCGCGCTGGGGGCACACGCCGACGAGGGCCTCCGCGATGCCTTCTTCGTGGCTTGGGGAAGGCCGCGACGCGAGGCTCCCCAGGCCTGGAGCTGGGCGGAGATTCCAGCGACTCCGCCAGGAGGCTTCCTGATGGGGAGTCCCGAGCAGGAGGAGGGGCGTGACGACGACGAGGTCCAGCATGCCGTCGTGCTGACCCAGGGCTTCCGACTCGGGGTCACGCCCGTGACGATCGGGCAGTTCCGGGAGCTGGAGCCCGACCACGAGGCTGGCGAGGCGGCCGACCTGCCGGTCGCCGACGTGAGCTGGTACGAGGCTCAGCTGTTTGCGCGCTGGCTGCGAGCGGACCTGCCGACGGAAGCGGAGTGGGAGTGGGCCTGCCGGGAGGACACCACGACGCGGTTCTGGTCGGGGGATGCCAAGGAGGACCTCGACCGGGTGGGCTGGTACGGCGAGAACAGCAAGAACTCGCGGCACCCCGTGGCCGAGAAGGAGTCGACGGCGCACGGCCTGTACGACATGCACGGCAACGTCCTCGAGTGGTGTCGAGACTGGTTCGGTCCGTACGAGGTGAAGGACGAGGGCGTGGTGGATCCGCCAGGCGCCCTCCGCGGCTCCGCCCGTGTGATGCGCGGTGGCAGCTACTGGGACTTCGCCAGGTGGTGCCGGTCCGCCTGCCGCGGCGGGCTCGTGCCGACGGTCCGCGACGGCAACATCGGCTTCCGCCTGCGGCTGCCGTTGCCCAGCTCGGATGGGCCATCGACTCTCGACTCTTGAGAGTGTGCTCTGGAGCGGCCGCCAGACCGCCGGGCGGCTGCGTGTAGCCGCGCAGGATCCGCCAGTGGCCTGCCCGATTCCGTCTGCATGGCCGTGGACGACCGATCCATCGCCCTTGGGGAACCCCTCGCAGCCGTTCCCAACGGTCACCAACGACCGTGCAGTGACCGGCACTGGCCGCTCCGCCCTCCTCACCCGAACCACAGCGTCCCCATCACGCCCTGCACCGACCGCTCGAACTCCTCCAACGACCGTTCGCCACGGCCCGCGGCACCCGCCCGCCGCTTCAGCCGCCGGAAGGCGCGAGGCAGCGGCCGCAGCCCCTCCCGCGAGACTCGCACTCCGAGCGCGTGCAGCACCCCTCGGCAGGCCAACACCGGCGCGTTCGCCCGCTTCAACCGCAGGTGCAGTCGATCGGCAGCAAACTCGCCCACCGAGTCGCGCCACGTCCCCAGATCGGCCCGCCGGTCGCCGAACAGGAACAGGTCATCGACGTAGCGCACGTATCCCGGCACCTTCAGCTCGCGCTTGATGAAGTGATCGAGCGGATTCGGATACAGGTGCGCCGCGAACAACTGGCTGGTCACCGCCCCCATCGGCAACCCGCGACCCGGTGGCGGCCAGTCCGAGTCCATCCGCGCATGGCGCCGCGCCAGCGCGCTGTCCTGAAGACCACGACCCGACTCCAGCAGGCGATCGACGACGCCGAGGAACTGTCGGTCAGCCACCATGCGGACGAGCTGCGTCCGCAGGATCTCCAGGTCGATGCTGGCGAAGTAGGAGCGGAAGTCGAGGTGCACCACGTGCTCGTGCCGACGCGACAACTCCAGGAGCCGTAGCTGCGCCCGCTGGGTGCCGCCGCCCACGCGGCACGCGAAGTCACCGTCTACCGTGCGCCTCAGGATCGCCGGCTCCAAGAGTCGCGCGATCGCGGTGTGCACGACCCGATCCTCGATGGACGAGCGCGCGATCACCCGCGGCTTGGGGTCACGCAGGAGGAGTTGGCGAAAGCGCCGCGGCCGCCAGGTTCCCGCCGTGAGTTCGGCCGCAAGCAGTTCGAGGACGTCTTCGCGCCGGAACAGCAGCCACGCCACGTCGGATCGGCGACGCTTGCCGCGCACGGTCAGCTCGAGGGCAACCGCGAGTTCGTCCGGATCGCAGAGCCTCTGGAACAGAGCTCGAAGGCGTCGCACGTCGGAAGCTCGAGACGGTAAGGAGTGGCCCACCCGGGCCTCCAGCGCCTCGCGGCGCTTCACGGGACGGGTGGGCCGAACCGGACCCGGATCGCTCGGGCCGTCGGAGGAGGGCCTGCTCGGGATCGTCGTGGGTGAATGACCGGACGCTCCACGACTCCGGCCAGGCACGTTCGCGCGCCGATCGGCGATCTCGGGTTGGGCAACGGCAGCCGCAGGCGGAAGCCGATGTTGTCGTTGCGGTTCGTCGGCTCGTTCCTGTTGCGGTACGCGGAGCGGCACCTCCTGGCGTTGTTCCAGTAGCTGCCACCGCGCATCACGCGGGCGGAGCCGCGGGGGACCCTCCTCCTGGTTTGGATCGTGTCGTCGTTCGACGGGATCGCGCTTTCTGCCAACCTCCAAGCATGCGGCCGAGCAGAGCGAGCTGACTGGCCGCGAAACGGAGCCCGTCGGCCGACAACTCGTGGCGTGCGCGCAGGAGCCTGAGCAGGATACGGATCCTGACGATCGCTTCGTCGGCTGCTTCGAGGTGTTGCGCCCGGCGTGCGGGAAAGGTCAAAGCCAGCGCGATGCTGCTCACGAGTTCCGCCGCGTGTTGCAGGAGCGAAGACTGCCATGGATCGGTCGACGTCTCCGAGCGACGCGCAGCGAGCCAGACGGCCAGATCATGCGCGACCAGATAGGCCGGCGCGTTGTGCATGGCATCGCTCATCGGGCCACCCGGCGCGAAGGACGTGGCCTTACCCGTTCTGTCCATCGCAACAACCCGGACAGCGTCGGCAACACGTCGTTTTCCAGCTTGTCTGCGAGGCGTCTTGCGACTTCGTGATCGGGACAGAGCAGCAGCCGCGCAGCGCAGCGGCTGAACGCGCGACGCGCAGCCGTGAACGCACGGCCCTTCGCGTGTGCCGGCCAGGCGTGAGCGCCTTCGCCGAGGCGAAGCAGTGCGATCTCGAGTCCGGGCTCGACCGCGCGGATCACCGGGTCGGTGGAGGCACGGATCTCGGCGAGCACGGCGAGGCCCATCTGGAATGGTCGAAGGTCGGCCGCGGAGTGTCGCTTCCGGTCACGCGTGCTCGCGGCCCGACTCGGCAGTGCGGAGTCGACCATCTCACGCACGCGGGCGGCGCGCGGTTGGAACTCGCGGTGTTGCTCAGCGGTGAGCGGGAGCTTCTGGCTGTCCAGGATCCAGGCACGGCCGCGGCGGGTGCCAGGAAGCTCGCCCCGCGCGACCTGTGCGCGCACGGCGCGCGGCGAACGGCCGAGGAGGGCCGCGGCTTCACGGATGGTGAGGTCCATGCGGGCCGGACTACGTCGCGCGGCGAGCCGGCGGCTCGGAGAAGTCGTTGGCAGCGGCAGAGAATGCCGGTTCGGCACGGTCTGCGGCGCGACTCGGTTGGAGTGCGGCCGTCGCGCGTCGTGGGAGTGTTGCGCGTAGCGGTCGTGGGTGACCGCTCGAGCGGTCGATCGCGACCTGTCTGACGGCTCGTGCGTGTGGATCACGGCCGTGCGTGGCCGAGAGCCAGTCGGGGCTGATCGCCGCGTCGCTCGGAGAACACACTCTCAAGGATCGAGAGTCGATGATCTGTCCGAGCTGGGCAACGGCAGCCGCAGGCGGAAGCCGAGGCCGCCGTCGCGGTTCGTCGGCCCGACCCAGTTGCGGAACGCGGAGCGGCACCCCCTGGCGCCGTCCCAGTAGCTGCCACCGCGCATCACGCGGGCGGAGCCGCGGAGGGCGCCCGGCGGGTCCACCACACCCTCGTCCCTCACCTCGTACGGGCCGAACCAGTCTCGACACCACTCCCGCACGTTGCCGTGCATGTCGTACAGGCTGTGCGCCGTCGGCTCCTTCTGCGCCACGGGCTGCCGCGAAAGGTTGCTGTTCTTGAAGTACCAGCCCACCCGGTCGAGGTCCTCCTCGGCATCCCCCGACCAGAACCGCGTCGTGGTGTCCTCCCGGCAGGCCCACTCCCACTCCGCTTCCGTCGGCAGGTCCGCTCGCAGCCAGCGCGCGAACAGCAGAGCCTCGTACCAGCTCACGTTCGCGACCGGCAGCTCGCCGGCCTCGCGGCTCTCGTGGTCCGGCGCGAGCAATCGGAACTGCTCGATCGTGACCGGAGTCTGGCCGAGCCGGAACCCGGACCGCAGATGGACGAGATGCTGTACCTCGTGGGTGCGCTGCCACTCCAGCATCTGCTCTCTGGTCACGTGCGCATCACGCAGCGGTTCCTCGTCCGCAGGAGTTCCCATCAGGAACCCCCTCGGTGGCGTTGCCGGCACCGAAGCGAACTTCCAGTTCTCGGGCACCGGGCGGCGCGGCCGCCCCCACGCGTCGAAGAACGCATCGCGCAGCGGCTCGTCGGCGCGCTCGGCCAGCGCGCGCTCCAGCGCGTAGTGCAAGTGGGCCGCAGCGTCGAGGGCCGCCTCGGGAGAGACCTGCGCAGTGAGCAACCTGGCGACGGCCTCTACCGTCTCGGCCCCGGTCCCCACCGCAACCGCCACCATGTCGCCGAGCACCTCGGGGTCCCACTCGTCGAGCGCGAGCAGGACTGCGAGGCGCGCTTCGAGCGGCACGCCATCGGCGCCGACCAGGGCGCGCTCGGCCAGGCGGCGGTTGGCGCCGGGGAGCTCGCGGACCAGGGCGAGGGCGTCTTCCGCAGGCAGCAGTCCTGCGAGCAGGGCGAACGGCTCGCCCCAGTGGCCGACCTGGGCGGCGGTGGCCTCGTCGTCGACCTTGCCGTCTTCGCCCTTCACCACCAACTGCTCCGCGCGCTGCAGCGCGGCCGCCACGCCGACACACTTCAGAGCCTCGGCAACCAGGTACTCGCGCAGGCTGCGGTGCGGGAACTTCCAGGGTGCCTTCGGGCCGTCGACCGGGCCGAACAGGCCGGCGTTCTCGGTGAGGTCGCTCAGGAAGTCCTGGTTCGAGTCCCAGACCCGACCGATGCGCTTGTCGAGCACCGGGTCGGCATCGCGCACCTGGTTGAGCTGCTCGTGGACGTCGGCCTCGGGCCAGGCTTCCTGACCCGCGAGATGCTCGGCGAGGCGCAGGCACAGCGGCGGCAGAACGGCGAGGGCTTGGCGCCAGTCCTTCACGCCCTCGGAGTGTTCGCGCGATTGGCCCTTCTGCAGCAGCAGCTCGACGGCCTGGCGGTACAGCTCGATGCGCGTGGCGGGCAGCGCGATCGCGTGACCCTGGTCGGCCTGCTCCAAGGCGATGCGGGCCAGCAGGGTCAGCAGCAGTGGGTTGCGCGCGAGTTCAGGGAGGCGCGGGGAGGCTTGGATCTTCCGCCAGGTCTCCTCGGCGGCCGCCGGGCCGATCCAGTTGTCGAGCAGTCGCTTCGCAGCGGTGTGGTCGAGCGGGCGCAGGTCGCAGACGCGGAACTTCGGATGGATGTCGGCGAGGCCGATCGGGCGGCTGGTGACGACGACGGGGCAGGTGCGGAGATCCTCGGATTCGACGCAGGCGCGTAGCCGGTCGTAGGTGGCGGTCGCGTCGGCATCCCCTACCTCGTCGAGGCCGTCGAGAAGGAGCCAGACGCGGCCCTTGCGGGCCAGCTCGCGGAGTTCGCTGGCGAGGCCGCGCACCGGCTCGTGGCCGCAGGTGTTGGCGCAGTCGCGCTCGGTGAACTCGAAGACGTCGACGCCGGGGCTCCGCGCCCACTGCACCAGCGGCACGTAGATGGGGACGGGGCCGTCGGGATCGGCAGCGAGGGTCGCGGCGACGTGGCGGGTGCTCGTGGACTTCCCCGCACCCGGGTCGCCGCGGACGATCCAGGCGCCGGTGGATGCTGCCGGGTGGTGCGCATCTCGATCGAACGGCAGGTCCAGGAGTTCGGCGAGGGTGTGGTTCTGCTGCAGGCGCTCGAGTCCTCGACCCTCGCCGAGGTCGAGCCGCTCGATCGCCAGGTCGACGTGGATCTCGCCGAGGGTGCGGTTCTGGGTGCCGGAGAAGAAGGGGACGAGGCGGGAGTGGGCCTGCTGCACGTGCTGGCGGTAGAGACCGATGTGGTCGTCGGGGTCGATGGGTAGCGCGACCTGGATCGGGCGCGCGGCGACGTTCTCGACCAGCTCGACGAAGTGGTCGAAGTCGCGAACGTCGGTGAGCCGGTGCTCGACGTCGGCGATCTCGCGCTCCATCTCGTCCTTCCAGACCACCAACTCGCAGCCGCACGCTTCGGCGTAGCCGGCGATCAGGGCGTTGGCGGTGTTCTCGTCGCCGTCGCGCTCCTGCCCGTCGGGACAGTCGGTGATCGCCCAGACCACGCGCCCGACTCCGGCGAGGCGCGCGGGCAGTTCTTCGAGGCTCCAGGACTGGCCGCCGAGGTCGAGCAGGCGCCAGCCGAGTGTCTTGTGCTCGGAGACGTGCTCGCGGTACTGGTCGCCACCTTCGTCGGGGCAGAGGAACAGCGTGGCCTTCCCGGGCTCGAAGGGCGCGACCTGCACGCCGATTCCCTCGGTGAGTCGCGCGATGATGTCGCGGCCCTTGGTCGTGGTCGGCTGCAACTGCCCCCGCACCGGCGAGGCCTTGGTCCAACGCTTGCGTTCGGCGCGGGTCGAACTCAGCACCAGGAGCTTTCCGAGACCGAGAGCGAGACCGGCTTCGTACGCCACGTTGGCGTTGGGCTCGGCGATCAACGCTGCGCAGCGGTCGCTTCGATCGATGCGCGCGCGGATCTGCGGTCCGATCGAGCCATCGGTCGACCGAGAAGAGCGCATCGGAACGTCGAGCACGAAGCCGTCGACCTGCTTGTGGCCGCCGACGTAGCGCTCCAGAACCTTGCGGGGAATCTTGTCCTGGCTGTCCCAGGCCACGAAGACCCGCACCGGTTTCCGCTCTGCTTCTCCGTCTTCCATCGCGCTGTCCATCGACTCGCCGCCGGCGCACCACGGGGCCGCGACCCATCGATGGTATCGTCCCCCGCGCTTCAGCCGCCACTCGCAGTTCCCGATGACCGACTACCACAGCGACCTCGCCTTCCTCCGGCTCTGCGACCTGGTGGCCAGCGACCGGCTGGTCTGCGTGACCGGGGCCGGGATCTCCACGGGGCTGCAGCGAGACGACGACCAACCGCTGCCGAGCTGGTGGACTCTGCTCGACGAACTCCGGACAGAGCTCGCGCCGCAGATCGACGCCGCGGGTCATCGCACCGATATCGAAGAACTGCTCGACGGTGACCCAGCCACTTGCCGCGCCCCAGCCACCGGCCGCGAACTCATCCTGGCCGCGTCGCTGATCCGCGCCGCCGACCCGGCCACCTTCGACCTCCGCTTCCGGGACCTCGTTCGCCCCAAGGCCGACACCACCACCGACAGCCACCTGGAACTCGCCCGCCTCCGACCGCGCGGCATCCTGACCTTCAACTACGACCCTGCCCACGAGGTCGCCGACCAGCAGGCTCGCGAGTCCCCCGCCCCCGCCCGCGCCGTGCTGGTCCCCGAGCAGGAAGACGAACTCCGCAGCCACCTCGCCGCCAACCTCGCCACCCCCTTCCTCCTCAAGGCCCACGGCGATCTCGAAGCCGGCACCGACGCCCCCCTCACCCTCACCGCCGACGACTACCGCGAACTGATGGTCCGGCGGCCGAGCTACCGCGCCTTCGTGCAGCACCTGCTCACCGAGTTCCACCTGCTGGTGGTCGGCTTCGGCCTCTCCGACCCGGACTTCGACGTGTTCGCCAACACGATCGTCGATGCCTACGGCAGGCCGGTGCGCGACGGCGTGGCGATCTTCCGGCGCGGCAGCGTGCCGATGACGCGCGCGGAGCTGCGGATGCGGCTCGGCTTGGAGGTGTTGGAGGTGGACGAGTTCGCGGAGATCCCCGACGTGCTGGCCGACGCCGGCCGCCACGCCGGGCCGGAGCTGCAAGCCACCGTGGAGAGCTGCCTCGCGCCGACGATGCAGGCGCGCGTGGCTGCGCATGGTGCGCTGCGCAAGCTCGGTCCGTCGGGTCGGGCGCTGGCGCGCCACGAGCTCACCAAGCGACTCGATGCCGAGCGGAACGAGCCCTTCCGCCACTCCGAGGTGGCCTTCTCGCTGGGCTACCTCGCCGACCTGATGGACCGCGCGGTCGAGCAGCGGGAGCGGAGCGAGATCAAGGAGACGCTGATGGGACTGGTCGACGACGCGACCACCGGCACCGACACCAAGGCGCGCGCGTTGACCGTGCTCCGCGGCCTGCTCAGCCCGCCCGACCAGCCGCGCATCGACGAGTGGGTACGGCGCTTTCATCCACAGCCAGGCACTCCCGAACACCGGCTCGCTGCGTATGCCGGCTACCTGCAGGAGTTCATCCCGGCGAAGTTCGGCTCCGACCCGGCGCCGTGAGCCTCACTCCCGCCCCCCCACCCACGCCATCCCATCCGGCTCCGGCCCCGCCTTCAGCCGCCGCGCGACCCGCAGCTCCTGCAGGTCCAGCACCGTCACGATGTCGGCCATGGTGTTCGCCACGTAGGCCTCGCGCCCGCTGGGGTCGACGAACAGACCGACCGGGACGGGGCTGTCTTCGAAGGTGCCGGCGAACAGGCGCCCGCCTTCGGCAGCGTTCTGCAGGGGTGCCTCGTCCATCGCGATGCGGTGGGTGCGCGCGCGGCTGGCGACGTCCCAGACCTCCACGACGCCGTCCTGCGCGCACGACACCAGGGCACGCGTGCCGTCGGGTGTGAACGCGACGCGGATCGGGAAGGCGCCGGAGTCGAGGGTGGCGACGACTTCGAAGGAGGTGGTGTCGACCACCGAGAGGGTGTTGGCGGCGCGGTTGGTGACCCACAGTTCGGGGCGGCTGGGATGGACCTCGATGCCCTCGGCGCCTTGACCCGTCTCGATCTCCTGCACGAAGCGGCCCTTCCACAGGTCGACCACCGACACGCTGCCGCTACCGATGTTGGCCACGTAGGCGAGCGGGCGTTCGGGATCGAGCGCCACCATGTGCGAGATGCGGGCGTGGGTCGGGATCACGCGCTCGACGCGGCCCTCGACGATGTCGACCACCAGCAGATGCTGGTTGGCTTCGGTGGTGACGACCACGTGCTCGCCATCGGGCAGGAAGCGGATGCCGTGTGGGCGGAGGTAGCGCTGCTCTTCGCCGGCGCCGGTACGGGTGAGTGGGATCGTGCGGACGACCTCGGCCGTGGCGACGTCGAGGACGGTGAGCGTGCTGCCCGGCACGCGCGCGCCGTAGTCGCAGACCACCACGGTCCGGCCGTCGCTGGAGGTCGCGGCCTCGTGCGGGCCGTCGCCCACGGTGAGGCGGGCGCGTTCCACCCCCGTGTGCGGGTCGAGCAGCGAGGCGCTGGCGGCGGCCTTGTTGAGGACGACCAGGGTCGGGCCGCTGGCAGGAGCGGGCGCGGGGTCCTGGGCCACGGCCACGGGGCCGAGCATCAGGAGGAGGAACAACAGGGAGCGGAGCGGGCGCTGCATGGCTGCCGCATACGCGGTCCGCTCGAGATCGGTCAGCTCAGGATTGCCCGACCCGCGCCGCCGGCAGGCAGCGCCAGACCAGCGCACCGACCAGCAGCGTGCCGAGCGACCAGGTTGCCGGTCGCCAGTTGCCGACGAACGAGAACGCCGCGATCGCCAGGACCGCGACCACGAACACCAGCGGCACCACCGGCCAGCCCGGGATCGGCACCCGCTCGGCACCCTCGCGCAGGCGGATGCGGCACAGGCCGAGCACCGCCGCGGCGGTCGACAAGGACAGGGTGTAGCCGACGTACTGGATCAGGTCCTGCAGCTCGCCGATCCACAGGAACAGCAGCGCCAGCGCGACCTGCAGCAGCACCGCCGGCCGATGGGCGGCACCGCCACGCGCGAAGACGCCCGGGAACACGCCGTCCTCGGCCATCCGCCGGTAGACCCGCGGGCCGATCATCGTCATCGCCAGCACCGACGTGAACAGCGCCAGCACCACCACCGCGGCGACCGCCAGGCCGAAGGTCTGGCCGCCGAGTGCGCGAGCCGACAGCAGGCCGACCTCGGCCTTGCCCGCCAGCTCTTCGACCGGCGCCGACCACACGAACACCGCATTGAGCGCCACGTAGACCGCGGCCACCAGCAGCGTGCCGCCGAGCAGGATGCGTGGCAGCAGACGTTCCGCGTCGCGCACCTCGCCGGCGATGTAGACCGCGGCGTTCCAACCCGAGTAGGCGAACGACACGTAGACGCAGGTCACGCCGAAGGCCGGCCAGGAGAACGTTCCTTCCTCGACCGGCAGCGGCGCGGACGCCGGGTCGCGGCCGAGGATCACGAAGGCGCCGAAGACGATCAGGCCGCCGATCAGCAGCAGCTTCACGAGCACCGACAGGTCCTGGACGCGGGTGCCGAGGCGCACGCCGCCGAGGTGCAGGCTGCCCGCCAGCAGGATCGCCAGCGTACCGACCCACCGCGTGAACCAGAGCGACTCATCGGGCGTGGCGAACTCGAGACCGAGTGCCGTGCCGAGGTAATGACCGAGCCCCGACGCCGCCGAGGCGATCGGTGCCGAGAAACCGGCGAACAGCGACACCCAGCCGGCCAGGAACCCGGCGAGCGGATGGACCGTTCGCCGCAGCAGCTCGTACTCCCCGCCCGAGTGTGGATAGCGCCGACCGAGCGCGCCGTAGCACAAGGCTCCGCAGGTCGCGAGCACGCCGCCGACCAGCCATGCCCACAGCACGGCGCTGCGCGACAGACCGGCCAGCGCGTAGCCGCTGGTGGTGAACACGCCGGCGCCGACCATGTTGGCGACCACCAGCGCGATGCCGCTCGCGAGTCCTAGAGAGCGGTGCGCACCGCCTGCGGCAGGCTTGCTCACTCGTAGACGAACTGCGCGCTGGCGCGGCAGTCCCGATCGGCCACGACCCGGATCCAGTGCGCGTGGTAGCCGTCGGGGAACACGTGCTCCACGGTCTCGCCGGCCGGCACCTCGGGTTCGGCGTAGGTCAGCCAGTGGCCGTCGAGTGCCACGTCGACCTCGAGCCGCATCGTCACCGGGCCCGCGGCGTCGTGACTCAACGCGACCTTCTTCTGGTCGTAGCCCGTCATGAGGTAGCGGTCGGACGGCACGCCGGCCTTCACCGGACTCTCCGCCCACGGCCCACCGACGCCGACCGGCTTGCCGAGCTTCCACAGGTCATCGACGTCCCCGACCCACACCGCGGTGCCGTCGCCCGCGCTGCAGACGTGGCCGCCCTGCTGCACGTCGGTGCGCGCATCGGCCCGCACGCCGGTCATGACCAGCAGGCCGCGCCACGACATGAAGTCGTGGATGCGGTACTCGTGGCTGGCAACCGGCATCAGACCGGCGGGCCCCGCCGAGTCGTCGCGGGGCAGCACGTAGAAGCTGCCATGAGCGTGCAGCAGCGAGCGCTCCGTCACCACCTCGCGGACCGCGCGTGGCGGACCGCCGGGGGCGTCGGCCTGGTAGAGCGCGTCGAAGGCCCTCCGGCCCTTGGGCAGGCGATAGCGTTCGCCACCGCGCTCGAACACCACCGAAGCGGCGTCGATCGTGACCATGGAGGCGTCGATCGCGGCGTTCTCGGCCAGCCAGGACGCGGTCTCGGCATCGTCGGGCTTGGCGGCCAGCTGCAGGTCGGGGCCCATCTCGTAGTAGGTCGGCTCCCCGACCGTGCCGTCGGAACCCACCTGCGTCGCCAGCAGGTGCATCGTGCCGAGGTCGTTGCCGCGCGGGCGCACGAGGCCGATCGAGCGCGAGCCCGGACGGTCGACGCGCGCCAGGTCGCGGAACAGCTTCGGGTCGGTGACGGCGCCGCCGCCCGGCCCGTAGTGGAAGCGCACCGTGGTCGCCGGTGCGTCCTGCTCGACGCGGACCCGGATCCAGGTGCCCGGCAGGTCGGCCGGAAACTCGCGGTGCACGTAGGCGCCGGCAGGGACCTCGATCGTGGCGACCTCGGTGTAGCCGCCGCTCCCACCGGCCTCGAACACGAAGCGGACCGGCTCCGATGCGCCGTGGTGCAGGTGGACGCAACGTTCGAGGTAGCCGGCGAACAGATACGGATCGGACTCGGCCCCGGCCTTCACGTCGTCGCCGAGCCAAGGCCCGCCCCAGCCGCGCGGTCGCCCCAGCTCGGCCAGTCCGGCGCGCGGGGTGAACCACAGGTTGCTGTGCGACTGGTTGACGAACGGGTTGCCCAGCTTCGCAGCGTCGTCGCAGCCGAAGACGCATTCGCCTTGCCAGTCGGCGAAGTCCGACACGACCTTGAGGTAGGCGTTGAGCGGTCGCACCGACTCGTCGAACTCGTTGGACGTGCGGTAGTCGAACTCGAACATCCCGCCGTGCATCGTCATCAACGTCGGCGACGCCCCACTGAGCCTGCGGATGCGGGGCCACTCGGTGTACCAGCCGTGGCGGCCGTCGTAGCTGAAGTCGGACTTGGGCAGGCGGTACGACCACCAGTGGCGGTCGTGCCGGATGTCGAACATCACCGAGCGACGATCCCAGCCGAGAGTCCAGATCGTCGCATTCATCGCGCCGCGGCCCCGGACATCACCGACGGTGGTGATCTCGGCGAACTGGCGCCGCTTGACGATCGACCAGTTCTCGCCGTCCCATTCGGCGAGCACGCCGGCGTCTTCCGGATCCACCGGGTCGCTACCCACCAGGTAGGGCGGCTCCTCGAACCTGCGCGCCGGGTGCTCGCCGTTGTTGGCCACGACCAGCCAGGTCTGGTAACGGTACATCGCCTTGGCGTGCCAGCCCGGCACCGGCTTCTCGAACAGGAGCTTCGGCTCGAGAGAGCGGATGTCCACTTCGTAGAGCCGGCCCTCCATGTCGAGGACGTAGTAGGCGCCCGCCGGATCGGTGAGATGCTCGGCGATCGCGGTGACCCGCGCCGGCATCTTCTCCGGGGAGATGGTCTGCACCCTGCCTCGCCGATCGATGAGGTGGTGACCGATCAGCATCTTGCCGGTGTGGTAGTGCAGCCAACGCCCGGCCGGCGTGCCGCCGACGCTCTCGGCGCGCGCCTGCAGTTGAAAGTCGCGATCCAGGGTCCATAGCTTGTCGTCCGAGCCCAGCGGCTCGTGGGGCGAGTAGGTCTGGAACCACAGCTTGCCGGCCCAGTCGACGACGACCCCGATCCCGCATTCGCCCTGGTGGTTGTAGACCGCCAGTTCCGGGTAGCGTCCGGAGACCCGGAGCCTGGTCGGAGACTGCTCGTCCTGCGTGTGGGCGGCACCTGCCAGCCAGGCGAGCGTCAGGCAGAGCCCGAACGTGAGTCGATAGCGCTGATCCATGGTCGATGGGTGGTCACCCGCATCCTCGCATCCTCCCCGGGAGATTCCCAGAGGCGCGCGACGGGGCCGGGGGATTCGATCCATCGACCAGTGGACCCCATCCGATGAAGGTCTCGGGACCGCGAACGACGCGCTCCCCGGCCACCGACCCGAGTACCTCCCCGAGTACCTCCCCATGGCTGACAGACCGCTGCGCAAGGTCCTCTGTGCGAACCGCGGCGAGATCGCCGTCCGCGTGTTCCGCGCCTGCTCCGAACTCGGCCTCCGCACGGTCGCGGTGTTCAGCGAGGAGGATGCGGCGAGTCCGCACCGTTACAAGGCCGACGAGTCGTACCTGATCGGCAAGGGATGCCAACCGGTGGCCGCCTACCTGGCGATCGACGAGATCCTCGACGTCGCGGAGCGCTCGGAGGTCGACGCGATCCACCCGGGCTACGGCTTCCTGTCGGAGAACGCCGAGTTCGCCCAGGCCTGCCGCGAGCGCGGCATCGGTTTCATCGGACCCGGCGCCGACGTGATCCGCACGCTCGGCGACAAGGTGGCCGCGCGCCGCGTCGCCGAGAAGGCCGGGGTCTCGGTGGTTCCCGGCACCACGCTGACGCTCACCGACGCCGGCGATTGGGAGCGGGCCCGCGCGTTCTGCGAAGAGCATGCGCCGGTGCTGGTGAAGGCCGCCCACGGCGGTGGTGGCCGGGGCATGCGGGTGGTGAAGAGCGTCGAACAACTCGAGGAGGCCGTCGAGCAGGCCCGCTCCGAAGCGCGGGCGGCCTTCGGCAACCCCGAGGTCTTCCTCGAGAAGTACCTGCCGCAGGTCCGGCACATCGAGGTGCAGATCCTCGGAGACCGGCACGGCAACCTCGTGCACCTGCACGAGCGCGACTGCTCGGTCCAGCGCCGCCACCAGAAGGTCATCGAGGTCGCACCGGCACCGAACCTCGACGCGCACGTCCGCCAGGCGTTGTTCGTCGACGCGATCCGGTTGGCACGCGCGGTCGGCTACCACAACGCCGGCACGGTCGAGTTCCTGGTCGCCGGCGACCAACACTGGTTCATCGAGGTGAACCCGCGGCTGCAGGTCGAGCACACGGTCACCGAGATCGTGACCGGTGTGGACCTGGTGCAGACGCAGATCCTGGTCGAGCAGGGCCACGCGCTGAGCGATCCGGAGATCGGCATCGCCGGGCAGGACGCGGTGCAGGTCCGCGGCTCGGCGATCCAGTGCCGGGTCACCACCGAGGACCCGGAGAACGACTTCCTCCCCGACACCGGCACGATCACCACCTACCGACCGGCGGAGGGGCTCGGCATCCGGCTCGACTCGAGCAATGCCTACACCGGTGCCAGGGTCACGCCGCACTACGACTCGCTGCTGGTGAAGATGACCGCGTTCGCACCGAGCTTCGCACGGGCGGCGACCAAGGGCATGCGGGCGCTGCAGGAGTTCCGGATCCGCGGGGTGAAGACCAACCTGCGCTTCCTCGAGAACGTGCTGCGCCACGACGACTTCCTCGGCGGCCGCACGCACACGCGGTTCATCGACGAGACACCGGCGCTGCTCCACTACGTGCGGACCCGCGACCGAGCGACGCGTTTGCTGTCGTACGTCGCCGACGTGCTGGTCAACGGCCACCCCACGGTGCCGGCGACGGCGAAGCGCGACCCCGCGGACTTCACCCGGCCACCGATCCCGGTGAGCCCGGAGGGGCCGCCACCAGACGGCACCGCGCAGATCCTCGCGACGGAGGGGCCCGATGGGCTGGCTCGCTGGGTCGCGGCGCACCCGAGTCCTTTGCTCACCGACACCACGATGCGCGATGCGCACCAGAGCCTGCTGGCGACGCGCGTGCGGACGAAGGACCTGGAGCGGATCGCACCGGCCACCGCGCACTTCGCCGCCAACCTGTTCAGCGTCGAGACCTGGGGCGGCGCGACCTTCGACGTCGCCTACCGGTTCCTCAACGAGGATCCGTGGCAGCGGCTCCGCAAGCTGCGCGAGGCGATGCCCAACCTGCTGCAGCAGATGCTGCTGCGGGGTGCCAACGCAGTCGGCTACACGAGCTACCCCGACAACGTCGTCGAGGCTTTCGTCGACGAGGCGGCGGAGTGCGGCATCGACGTGTTCCGCGTCTTCGACAGCCTCAACGACCTCGACAACATGCGGGTGGCGGTGAGCCGTGTGCTGACCACGCGCAAGGTCGCGGAGGTGTGCATCTGCTACACCGGCGACGTCGACAATCCCGGACGCAGCAAGTACGACCTCGACTACTACGTCGAGCTCGCGAAGCGGATCGAGGGCATGGGAGCGCACATCCTGTGCATCAAGGACATGGCGGGCCTGCTGCGACCGCATGCCGCAGCACTGCTGGTCGACGCGCTGAAGAGCACGACCAAGCTGCCGATCCATCTGCATACGCACGACACCAGCGGCAATGGCGTCGCCACGCTCCTGGAGGCGATCCGCAGCGGGGTCGACATCGTCGATGCAGCCCTCGCGCCGATGGCCGGAATGACCAGCCAGCCGAGCCTCAATGCGCTGGTGGCGGCCCTGCACGGCGACGTCCGGGACACCGGCCTGCGCAACAAGGATCTCCAACCGCTCGCGGACTACTGGGAGGCGGTGCGGGAGTACTACAGCCCGTTCGAGTGCGGCCTGAAGAGCAGCACCTCGGAGGTCTACTACCACGAGATCCCGGGTGGCCAGTACTCCAACCTCCGCCCGCAGGTCGCGTCGCTCGGCCTGCTCGAGCGGTGGAACGACGTGAAGCACGCCTTCGCGGTCGTGAACCAGCTGGTCGGCGACATCCCGAAGGTCACACCATCGTCGAAGATGGTCGGCGACTTCGCGGTGTTCGTGGTGCAGAACGACCTGCTCGACATGCGCGACGATCTCGCCGCGTCGGTCGCAGCAACCCGTACCCGGGTGCTCGACAACGCGCCGCGCCTCGACTTCCCGCTGAGCGTCGTACAGTACTTCCAGGGCCACCTCGGCCATCCGCCCGGAGGCTTCCCCGAGGACCTCCGCGCCGCGGTGCTGAAGGGCCTGCCGACCATGCAGGGACGGCCGAGCGACGACCTCGAGCCGCTCGACCTCGACGCGCTAGGCCGCGAACTCGCCAAGCGCTTCGGCCGCGAGTTCGAGCGCCACGAGGTGGTGAGCGCCGCCCTCTACCCGCGGGTGCTCGACGACTACTTCGCGTTCCGCAACCGCTATGGCGACGTGTCGATCCTGCACACGCCGACCTACTTCTTCGGCCTGCCACCGGGGTTCGACGTCTGGGTCGAGCTGGAAGAAGGCAAGACGCTGGTGATCCGCTACGACGCGATGAGCGAGCCGCACGAAGACGGTTCGCGCACGGTCTACTTCACGCTCAATGGCCAGGGCCGGCCGATCACCGTGGCCGACCGCAGCCAGGAGGGCGGCGCGGCCGCCACCCGCAAGGCCGATCCCGCGAAGCCGGGCGAGATCGGAGCGCCGATGCCAGGCAAGGTGATCGCGGTTGCGGTCGGCCCGGACGTGCAGGTCGCCGAGGGAGATGCCCTGCTGACGCTCGAGGCGATGAAGATGGAGACCGTGGTCCGCGCGCCGGTCGCGGCGCGGGTGGTCGCGGTCCACGCCGCGGTGGATCAGGCGATCGGTGGCGGGGAGTTGCTGGTCGAACTCGAACCCATCGGCTGACCGCGGGCGACGGCACCGGAAAGGGCGGGAGAGGCAGGCCCCCACCTGCCTCTCCCAGTTGCTTCTCTCTCTCGTCCCGCTCCGCACTGGCCGAAACCAGCGAGAGCGGACCGTTCGCTCGCTGGCGCGACCTGGACGGCCGCGCGCGGCGGAGTCTTCGCCGACCGGGTTGACCTCGGATGCGCGGCGATTCGCGAAACCTGCGGGACCAGGTCTTCGGCGTCAGGCCATGGCGCGGAGTCGGCGGCCGACCTCGTCGAGAACCTCGTCGTCCACCGCGAAGTGGAATCGCAGGGTCCGCACGCCCTCGGCGCGGTCGTGGAAGAGGTCGCCTGGGACCGCGTTGATCCGAGCCCGGTCGATGAGAGCACGCGCGGCGTCGTAGGGCGCCAGATCGCCCAGCACGGCGCTGTAGTCGGCGAGGACGTAGTAGGCGCCCTCCGGTCGCGCGAAGCGGAAGCCGGCGGCGGCCAGGGCGTCGCAGAAGCGGTCGCGACGGCGCTCGTAGCCGCTCCGCAGGTCCTCGTAGAAGCTCGCCGGCAGATCGGCGAGCGCCGCCGCGACCCCTCGCTGCATCGGCCGAGGCGCGCAGACATGGATCTGGTCGCAGACCTTGCCGACCGCGTCGACGACCTCGGGGGGCCCGGCGACGAAGCCGACTCGCCAGCCGGTGATCGAGAAGGTCTTGCTGAAGCTGCCGAGGGTCAGGGTCCGATCGGTCAGGCCGGGCACCGCAGCCGGCGAGACGTGGCGCCGCCCGTCGAAGACCATGTATTCGTAGACCTCGTCGGTGAGTACCAGGACATCCGTCCCGGCCAGGGCGTCGGCGATCTGCGCGAGTTCGGCGGTGCTGAAGACCTTGCCGGTGGGGTTGGCGGGGGTGTTGAGCACCAGGGCGCGGGTCCGCGGGGTGATGGCGGCGCGTAGTGCCGCGGTGTCCAGCGCCCAGTCCCCCGGCTGCAGCGGCACCGCCACCGGCAGGCACCCCGCCAACCTGAGCACGCTGCGGTGGTAGGAATAGAAGGGCTCGAAGAGCAGCACCTCGTCGCCGGGCTCGAGCAGCGCCATGACCGCGGCAAACAGCGCCCCGGAGGAGCCGAGGGTCGCGCAGACGCCGTCTTCTCCGTATTCCAAGCCACTGTAGGAGCTAAGTTTACGATCGATCTGACGACGCAGCTCGGGGAGTCCGCGATACGGGGTGTAGGTCTGGCGGTCCGTCCCCGATCCGATCGCTGCCACCGCGGCATCGCACAGGGGCCGCGGTGGGTCGAGGTCGCAGACACCCTGCCCGAGGTTGATCCCACCCGCCACCCGGTCGATCACTTCAGTGAGGGCCCGGAGCGGGTTCCCCGCCGCGAGATGGGAGAATCGATCCGCTCGCCGGCCCAGCAGGTCACTCATCGAAGCAGGGTAGGCCCCGACGGCGGGGTCCCGGAGGCCCAGGCGGAATTTCCCCGCCGCGTGACCCGGTCGGCGGGTCCGGCTACAGTCGCCCGGCCCTGTCGAGGCTGCGCGCCGACCTCCCCTCCGTCGGCCGCGCCCCATCCGAGACCCATCGACGTCGCACCGATGCGAAACTCACGTCAGAACAGCGGCTGGCTCCGGTCCAGAACCGCCTCCGTTCTCGCGCTCGTCCAGACCGCGCCCGTCGCTTCCCTGCTGGCCGTCGCGTCCCTGGCGGCGCTCGGCGCCCTGGCCGGTTGCTCCGGCGGTTCGGGCGGCGACCCCTCGAACCGCGGCCCGTTCGTGCTCCAGCAGATCACGACCGGACAAGGCCAGGTGTTCCCCTACCGGGTCCGCCAGCTGGACGAGGACGGCAACCCGACTTCGACCATCCTGAACATCGAGTCGATCGACACCCTCCAACAGAACCACACGCAGGCCAACCGGATCCTGCCGGTGGCGACCCTGCCGGAGGACCTGTCGCTGCCGGGCGGTGGAACGGGCAACAACTACCTGTTCTTCCGGTTCAGCAACAACATCCAGCTGAACTCCGTGTTGAGCGACAGCATCTCGGCGCAGACCACCAGCTCGGGTCTGACGACGGCGCTGTCGCTGATCGCGTACGACCCGGAGGACGAGTCGACGCGCATCATTCGGGGTCGCGGCTTCGTCGGTGGCAAGACCTACGTGGTCCGGAACGGCGTGATCGAGCTGGTCCAGGCGGTTCGTCAGGAGGGTGAAGGACTGGTCGTGGAGGATCCGATCGGCGAAGGCTTCCCGATGGGTTTCGTCGGCGACGTGGACCTGGTCCAGGACAGCTCTTTCGTCTTCGTCGCCGACTCGGACAACGACCTCTCGACCCACGAGACCTTCGACCCGAACGATGACGACCTGCTGATCCGGATCCGGGTGAGCAATGCGGTCCGCAACACCGACGATCGCGTGCTGACCCAGGAGGTCTGCACGGCGACGACGGTCGGCATCGACGTCAATCCCGCCGACGTGATCGGGTGGTCGGGCTTCCGCACTCTCGAGATCACGCCGGGCAACAACCAGTCGAACGTCGATCCGCTGACCGACATCCTGGTGTTCTTCAACAAGCCCGTGCAGCCGGCAGACGTCGGTTCCTTCCTGAGCGACACCAACCTGACGCCGGCGGCCGGCGGCCTGTCGCTCAACGTGACGATCGGTGCGTCGTCGTTCACGGTGCTCTATTACGCAGACCCGGTCAGCTTCAGCGACCTGTGCACCTATCGGGTGACCCCTGCCTACAGCCTGCCCGGGAACAACCAGATCAACGTCAACATCCAGAGCAACTCGATTCGCTCGGTGAAGGACGACCTGCCGCTCGGCACCGACGTCTCGACGCAGTTCCGCACCGGCGAGGGCCCCGGAATCATCAATGCGCCGGTGAGCCCCGACACCGTCTACGTGGGCATCGGCGGTGCGCAGCCCGGCATCTCGGTCATCGACCTCAACGGTTATGGCCAGGGCACCAACGGACTGGATCCGGATCCGATCACCGGGGAGCCGACGCAGGATCCGCTCAACACCTGGTTCGCGCGGTTCAACCCGAACATCGGCCTTCCGGTGGTGCCGCCGCTGGCTCCCGGCTCGTCGACGCTCGACGCCGGCAGCGATGGTCCGCTCACGCTGGTCGAAGACACCGAGGGCAACACCAAGCTCATCGGCGCACCGACGGTCAGCCAGATCGGTGACATCCACGTCGGTCAGCCGCTCGACCTGGTGTTCAACAACTCGAACATCAACGTCAACGTCAACGCGGCCAATCAGACCCATCCGGGGACCGGGCGCCCGGCACCCGGCAACTGCATCGCGGTCGTGCCGCACCCGAATCCGCCGCGGCTGCTGTTCCCGCCGCCGAACCCTTCGCGCGCGATCTTCGCCGAGGAGCCGACCGCCGGTGGCGCATCGAGCCTCCTGACCCCCGGCACTCGGCCCGACTTCAGACCACGCGCGGTCACCGGCTTCGTCGGCCCTCCCGCTCCGCCGCCGTCGCCGCCGCCGCCGCCGATCTACTCGCCGTACTTCGCGCGGCAGCAGCTCGGGCACTTCCTGTACGTGCTCGACCGCGACAACCGGCAGATCCTGGTCATCAACAGCAACCGCTTCACGATCCTCGACACCATCCGCATGTCGGATCCGTACCGGATCGCGTTCTCGCCTTCGCTGGCGGTGATGGCGGTGTCGAACTTCGCTTCCTCGACCGTGTCGATCGTCGACACCGACCCGTTCAGCCGCACGTTCAACCAGATCATCGCCGAGACGCGGGTCGCGGAGGGCCCCACGGAGATCGCCTATCAGCCAGACGGCGAGTCGATCTGCGTGGTCTGCTCGACGGCCGGAGCGTTGACGATCATCGACGGTGGTGACTACTCGGTGCACAACACGGTCACCGGCAACATCGTCAGCCCGGTCGACGTGGTGGTCTCCCCGCGCTACGTCGCCACCGGCAACACCAGCAACGTCTACTACGCCTACGTCCTGAACGGGAATGGTTCGATCGCGGTGTACGAGTCGGGGCCGAACGGTGCCAACGGCATCGGCTACGACGACATGGTGGGTCTCGCGGGACCGACGTTCCGGCGCGCTCGCGCGCTCACCATGGACTGGACCAGCGGCCTCGGCGGCGTCTGGGTCAGCCACACCGACGAGGCCGGCCTCGCCCGGGTCTCGCGGCTCGAGCTGACCACCAGCCCGCAGGGCCCCACGATGATCAACCAGAACCTCGGCGCCGGGTTCGTGCTCCCGCCGACGTTCCGGCAGAAGGAGTGGACGGTCACGGAGTCCTATGGAGGGCTGGAGATCAACCAGCCGATCCGCCTGGTGTTCTCGGGCAACACGATCGCCGACGTGGCCTTCGACGAGATGCTCAACGGAGGTGCCTCGTTCAACCAGGGCACGCAGTACTCCAACAACAGCTTCTCCGTCCTTTCCCACTCGGCGAAGGGCGCGGTGATGGGTGGCGGCAGCCCGATCAGCCCGGCGTTCATGTTCGTCGCATTGGCCGATACCGGGAAGATCGACGTCGTCGACCTGCAGGCGCGGGTCATCATCAAGACGATCGACGTGCCGGGCGTGAACCTGCTGTCGACCTACTGGCGGCAGTGACGTCCTTCGCCGCGGTGGTCCCGCCGCGGTGACCCCTTCGCCGCGGTGGTCCCGCCGACGGTGTGACACCCCGCCCCAGCGCATCGGGGACGGGAACACGATCTCGCCGAGCCGGCCGAAGATCCTTCGCGGCGCTCCTTCCGTCCCACCGTTCGGAAGGAGCGCCGCGTGCATTCGGGCTACACTCCCGAAAGCCCGAGGTGCGCCGCGTGCCGTCGGCCCGACCCGCCATCCAACGGAGAATCGTCATCGGCACCCTGGATCTGAACGGCGCAGAGCGCCTGCTCGCCGAACGCTTCGGACACACGTCCTTCCGCGAGGGCCAGCGCGAGGCGGTCGCCGCGGCACTCGCCGGACGGGACGCACTGGTCGTGATGCCGACCGGTGCCGGCAAGTCGCTTTGCTACCAGCTGCCCGCGCTCTGCCAACCCGGCTACGCACTGGTGGTCAGCCCCCTCATCGCGCTGATGAAGGACCAGGTCGACGCGCTCCGCGCCCGCGACGTCGCCGCGGCGGCAGTGCACTCCGGACAGGGCCCCGACGAACGGCGCGAGGTCGCGCGACGCATCGCCGAGGGCACGCTCGACGTCCTGCTCGTCGCACCCGAACGATTCCGCAACCGCCGGTTCGTCGACTTCGTACGACAACACGCTCCGCACCGCTTCGTGGTCGACGAAGCCCACTGCATCAGCCAGTGGGGTCACGACTTCCGGCCCGACTACCGCCGCCTGGGCGAAGCGCTCGACGAATTGGGCCGCCCGCCGGTCACCGCGCTGACTGCAACGGCGACTCCCGAGGTCCGTGAGGACATCGTCCGCCAGCTGGAGCTGCGCGACCCCGCAACGGTCCTGACCGGGTTCGACCGCCCGAACCTGCGTTTCGAGGTCCGCCCTGCCCCGGCACGGGTCGACAAGCTCACGGTTGCCGAACAGCTGGTGCGCGAGGTCCGAGGCACGCGGTTGATCTACGCTGCCAGTCGCCGCTCGGTCGACGAGGTCGCAGCGCACTTCCGCGGCAAGGACCTCCAGGCAGCCGCCTACCACGCCGGCCTGCCCGACGATGAACGCACCGCGATCCAGGACGCCTTCATGGCCGACGAGATCGAACTGCTCGTCGCCACCAATGCGTTCGGCATGGGGGTCGACAAGCCCGACATCCGGCTGGTCCTGCACTACGACCTGCCAGGTTCTCTCGAGGCCTACTACCAGGAGGCCGGTCGCGCCGGGCGCGACGGCGAACCGGCCCTGTGTGTCCTGCTGCAGCACGGCGGCGACTACCGCCTACAGAAGTTCTTCATCGACCAGGCCAACCCCGAGCCCGAGCTGGTGCGCCGACTGTGGAATCGCCTGCTCCGTCAGCAGCGCGAGTCCGGTGAATTCGACGGGCTTCTCCAGGCGGAAGCGCTGCCGCACGCCCTCGGCGAGAAGACCGATGGCCCGGTGCGCACCACGCTGCGCATGCTGCAGGCCTCCGGACATCTGGAGAGCGGCCTCGACGGCATCCGGCTCCTCGGCGAACTCCCGGACGAACCGCCGATCGACTTCGCCGAACTCCGTGAGAAGCGAGCGCGGGACGAGCGCCGACTCGGCCGGATGCTCGACTACTCGCGGGCACGGCTCGGAGCCTGTCGCTTCGATCGACTGCGCTCCTACTTCCTCGGCGCCGACGGCGAACCCTGTGGACGCTGCGACCTGTGCACCGGGGACGGAGTCGAACTCCGCCAGGCCGACGAAGCCGAGCAGCGGGTGGTCCGGCATGCGCTGCGAACCTGCGCCGAGCTCGACTTCCGCTTCGGTGCCGGACGGATCGTCCAGGTGCTGGCCGGCAGCGAGGCGCAGGAGGTTCTCGAACGCGGGCTGCAGGAGCTGCCGACCTACGGCGTGTTCCAGGGCGCAACCGACGCCTCGATCCGCGAGCTGCTGCGCTTCCTCGAGGACTGCGAGCTGCTCGAGCGCCGACCGTTCCTGCGCCGCGACGGGACCGTCGGCGGGCAGGTCGTCGGCCTGTCCGCCAGCGGCCGCAGATGTCTGGAGCTCGGCACGATCCCCGACCTGCCACCCGTGCCGATCCCCGCGGCCCGCAGCGCCGGACGCCGTGCGCGCCGCACCGCCAGTTCGTCGACCGGCTCGCACGACCGGGAGAGCACCCCCCTCGACCCTGCGGCCACCGCCCGCCTGGAGGCCCTGCGCCGTTTCCGGAGCCGCGTCGCCGCCGGCCGGCCGGCCTACACCGTGTTCTCGAACGAGACCCTCGAGCTCCTCGCGCGCTTCCCACCCTCCGACCGCGAGTCGTTCCTGTCGGTCAAAGGGCTCGGACCGGGTCGCTGGGACAAGTTCGGCGCCGACCTCCTGACCGAGCTGAACGATCCGAGCTGATCGCTCGGAAGCCTGGGAGCCGGGTAGGCCTGCGCTACCGTGACGGCATGCAGCACGCCGTCACGCCCTCGACCCTCGGACCGCTCCTGCTCGCCGGCCTGTTCGTCGCTCCGCCGGTGGTCGCGCAGGACACTTCCTGGCAGGAGTTCGCCGAAACCACCCAGGACGAGCTCTTCGCGTTCTACTGCGACCTGCACCGACATCCCGAACTCTCGTTCCGCGAGGTGCGCACCGCGGCCCGACTCGCCGAGGCCCTCGAGTCCGCGGGCCTGACCGTCACCCGCAACGTCGGCGGACTCGGAGTCGTCGGCGTGCTCGAGAATGGCGAAGGCCCCTGCGTGCTGCTGCGCGCCGACCTCGACGCACTCCCGCTCGGCGAACGTACCGGCCTGCCGTTCCAGTCGGAGCAACGCATCGAGTCGCCCGACGGACGAGTCGCGGGAGTCATGCACGCCTGCGGCCACGACGTGCACATGACCTCCCTGTGGGGCACGGCCCGCTACCTGGCCACGCACCGGGATGCCTGGAAGGGCACGCTGGTATGCATCGGCCAACCCGCCGAGGAGCGCGCCGGTGGAGCCAAGGCGATGCTCGAGGACGGCCTGTTCGAACGCTTCCCGAAGCCCGACGCGGCGCTCGCGATCCACGTCACCCACGAGCTGGAGACCGGCACGATCGGTTACCGCGCGGGACCGGCGATGGCCAATGTCGAGAGCGTCGACGTCGTACTGCACGGCAAGGGCGGACACGGTGCCGCGCCACACCTGACGATCGATCCGATCGTGCTGGCCGCGAAGCTGATCCTCGACCTCCAGACCATCCCTTCGCGCGAACTGAACCCGACCGACCCGTCGGTGGTCACGGTGGGCGCGATCCATGGCGGCCAGAAGCACAACATCATCGAAGACCGCTGCGAACTGCAGATCACGATCCGCAGCTACACGCCCGAGGTGCACGAGCACATCAAGGAGGCGATCCAACGCAAGGCACGCGCGGTCGCCGCATCGGCAGGCGCCCCGGACCCAGAGATCCGCTTCAGCGAGTTCACGCCGGCCCTGGTCAACGATCCCGAGCTGGTCGCGCGGGTCCTGCCGGCGCTGCGGCGCGTGCTGGGTGACGACCACGTGGTGCTGGTCTCCCCGGTGATGACCGCCGAGGACTTCGGCCGCTTCGGCAAGGCCGGCATCCCGATCTTCATGTTCCGGGTCGGCTCGATCCGACCGGCGCGGATGGCGGCGCTGCGGCAGGCTGGCGAAGAACCACCCCCGCTGCACTCGCCGTTCTACTGGCCGGACGCGCGCGAGACGATCCTGACCGCCGTCCGGAGCCTGTCGGCCGCAGCGATCGGGCTGATGCCGAAGTGAGCCTGTAAGTAGTATCGATCTTACAGGCTCACTTCGTCTCTCTGGGGCCGCTGCGCGGCCCTGCTCGGCGAGCGACCTCGAAAGTCACACGCTCAGTGAGCGGTCACTGCTGGATCTGGAAGCAGCCGATGTTCATCAGCCCGCCTTCCAACCCATTGAGGATCGAGAAGTAGCCGAACTGGTGGTAGATGTCGACGCCGACGAAGGCCGGGTCGGTCGGCAGGGTCTCGGTGTAGATGTCGATCCCGATGGTCGGCCGGTAGCCCACGAAGGCGAGGCTCTGCGAGTCGAGCATCAGCGCGCCGAGGGGCCCCAGCGGCAGGAAGGTCGTGCCGCCCGAGAACAGGTAGAGGATGGTCGAGCCCGGCGGCGCGAAGGTGGTGAACAGAACCGGGCGTCCCAGCCGGTAACCGAAGATCGCGGTCGTGGTGGTCCGCACCGCGGCATCCTCCGCGGCGGTGACCTCCAAGGTCACGCAGCCGAGTGCCGGGATGAGCCGACCGGTGAGGTTGCTGATCCGGCCCTGGCGCGCCGCGAGATCGACGGTGCTGCTCTGCAGCAGGATCTCCGAGCAGCGCAGCCGATGCGTCGCGTTGGGGTTGCAGGGGTCGGCGGGGGCGGCCTCGACGGTGCCGGACAGGGTGATGTCGAACTGGGCGTTCGCCGGAAGGGCGAACAGCGCTACGAACAGCAGCGGAAGGAACTTGTGCATCGCGAGAGCGGCGAGGGTCGCCGAAGGAGGGGAGGGCAGGCGGGCGGGCCGGCGCAGGTAGCCGAGCCCCCGACGATCCTGTCGCTGGACCGATCCACCGACAAGTCCCCGCCGGTTGTCACGGCCGACCGACGAGGGGACCGCACCACTCACGCCACGCCAGTGCCCGACAGACAGTCGCCGACCGCGTCCCAGAACCGGACACGCGCCTCGAGCGACAGCAGCGCCCCCCGGCGCAGCGCCTCGCGTGCTGCCAGCGAGCCCGCATGCCGGCGCAGGGCCTCCTCCAGCCAGAGCCCATGGTCGACGTCCTGCTGCAGATGTAGCGGGAAGTACGCAATGTCCGCCCTGGCGAATCCGAGCCGGTCGAGACCCTCCACGATCGCTGGAAACATCTGGGGGATCGCCCACTCGTGACCCGGCCCCACCGCCCCGAGGCCGACCAACCAGTCCTCCTCGCGGCAGATCCGCTCGTGGTCGGCCACGAACGCCGCGACGTCCGGGTGGATCTCGGTGGCGGCGATCCGCGACTCGTCGGCTCCCGCCGCGCGCAGGAACGCCCTGTGCATTGCCGTGTGGTCGTGCCCGTCGGAGCCCTCGCCGTACTCGTCGACCAGCACCTTCGCGATCCACAGCTTGTCGGTCGAGTCCTCGGCTCGCAGCAGCAGCCACTCCAGGTAGCGCGTGAAGCGACCGACCAACCGGTGGTGCTGTAGACCGAAGCGGAGCATCGCAGCGCGGTCGGCGCGGTCACGGAGCTCCGCGAGTACCGGGTGGCATACCGCGCGGTGGGACTCGACCTCGGCGCGGAGGTCGTGCAGGAAGGTCTCGGATCCGGTCATCTGATCGCTCGTGGGTTCGGCCTTCGGGATCGGCCGGTCCGCCGCGACAATTTCCCGCGATGAGCTGCGGACCAGCCGTGCCGGACGAACGCATCCGCCAGACGCGGCTGGGATGCCGTGACCTGCTGGCGCGAGCGATCGATCTCCTCGGCCCCGACTGGGACAAGGTGCTCACCGCAGCCGCCCGCGGCCTCGCCACGGCATTGGCGACCGCGCGTCGCCTCGATCCCGCACACGCCCGAGCCAGCCTGCCGACCGATGCGCCGGACCTCGCGTGGCCCGCCTCGCAACCGCTCCCCGACGACCCGGAAGCACTCGGCTGGCTGCACGAGTCCTGGCTCGCTGCACGCGCCCGCGACACCTGGTCGCGAAAGGCCACCGGTGCCTTCTACACGCCGACCACGCTGATCGAGCCATTCATCGAGCGGGTCTTCGCCGATCAGCCCGACCCCCTGAACGCCGATCCCGCCACGCTGCGCATCTGCGATCCGGCCTGCGGCGGCGGAGCCTTCCTGCTCGGCGCGCTGCGCCATCTCCGTCGCAGGCATCCCGACGTCGCCACCGGCGACTGGTCGACGTCCCTGCACGGTGTGGACCTCGATCCGAAGGCCCTGCAGCTGACCCGCACCGCGCTGTGGCTGGAGGTCGGCGACGACCAGCTCGACCCCGCGGTCTTCGCCGAACGGATCCGTCATGGCGACGCGCTGCTGGGAGCCGGCCCAGAAGACCTGCAGGCCTGGCCCGAACGCGCCTTCCAGCGCTCCGCCGGCGACGCCGGTCACACCGGTCCGCATCTTCCTGCTGGCCTGCGCGACGGTCGACTACGCGAGTTCCGGGAGCTTCGCGCCGCCGAGCCACCCGAGTGGACCTCGAGCTCCGACTCGGCCGACCGCGACCTGTGGACCGCAGCCTGGTTGTGGCCGGCGACGTCGCTCGACGAGCTGCCGTTCCCGCTGCGGCCTCCGGTGCGCGCCGAGGCGCGTGCGCTCGCCAGTTCACTGGCGCAACGCCACTCCTTCCTGCACTGGGACCTGGCCTTCCCCGAGGTCTTCGCCCCGCACCGCCGCGGCTTCGACCTGATCCTCGGCAACCCGCCCTGGGACAGCGCCCGACTGGAAGCGCGCAGCTTCTTCCGCGAAGCACGCGGCGCGCGCGGCCTGGCCAACGAGCCGCTCGGAGCCACGGAACGCCATGCCCTGTGCGCCGCGTCACACGAGCTGGAATCGGCCTGGCTCGACCACTGCGAACTCCACGCCGCGCGCACCAACCGGATCCGCCACCTGCTCCGATCGACCGGCCGCGCCGCTCCGAACCTCGGCCTGGCGTTCGTCGCCCGATCCCTGGACCTGCTGCGAGCCGGCGGCCGCCTCGCGATGCTGGTCCCCTCGGCCCTGCACTCCGACCTCGGCGCACGCTCGCTGCGCCAACGCCTGCTCGCCGACGACGGATTGCGGGTCCTGGTCGGCTTCGAGAACCGCCGCGGCCTGTTCGAAGACGTCGACGCGCGTTTCAAGTTCGACGCGGTGATCGCGGTACGCGACCGACCGCCGTCGCGCATCGCGACCGACTTCATGGCCACCACCGCCGAAGCGCTCCGCTCCCCCGGCTTCGACCTCGAGGTCGCCCAGGTCCGCGCGGCGAGCCCCCGGAGTCTCTCGATCCCCGAGTACCGCGATGCCGCCGAACGCGCGACGAGCGAGCGCGCACTACGCGCCGGCCTGCGACTGGGCGACGACGACGCCCACGCGTTCCGACCATCGTTCCAGCGCGAACTCGACCTCAGCCTCGATGCCGGCCTGTTCCACGACCGCCCCGACCTGGAGGCCTCGGGCTACCAACGCGATCTGCTCGATCGCTGGGTCCTGATCCGGCCCGACGCCGAACGTCTGCCAGCCGAGCGGGCTCGCGACGACGCGCGACTCCTGCCACTCGCCGACGGCCGCGCAGTGCCCCTGGACGCCGTCGAGGACCTCGCCCTACCGATTCTCGAGGGACGGATGCTCGGCCCGCTCCGCATCGCCGCGAAGGCCTGGATCGACGGCCGGGGTCGCCGCGCCGTCTGGCACGAGCGCAGCGAGACCGAGCCGCCCCGCCTCGAACCGAGGGTGCTGATCCGCGCCGCCGACCTGCGTCGGAAGCGCTCCGACACGAGCGGTCCCAAGCTCGGCTTCATGGCGATCGGCTCGGCGACCAATGCGTACACCATGGTCGCAGCCGCGGTGCCGGCGATCCCCTGTGGCAACTCGGTGCCGTGCCTGCGCACACCGCACGATCCGCTCGGCCTGGGCCTGCTCGCCGTGCTCGGCTCGCTGCCGTTCGACGCCTTGCTGCGCCCGCGCCTCGCCGGCCTGAACCTCAACCGGTTCACCCTCGACGAGGCGATCACGCCGCGCGCCGACCATGCCCTGCTCGGCACCGCCGCGCTCCGACTCCACGTCGCCAGACTGGCCTGGAACCACCCACTGCACGCCGCCGACTGGTTGGCGCTGCGCACCGAGCTGCCGCCGAGACTGCGCGCCCTGGCCGGGCCGCGCCCGGGATCGCGGGCCGAACGCACCCGCCAGTTGGCGACCCTCGACGCCGTGGTCGCGAACGCCCTCGATCTCACGCCGGACGACATGGCCTGGATCTGTCGTGACTGCGACCGCGAGGTGCAGGCGCTGCACAAGCCGGCCACCACCCGCGACCTGGATCCCAAGGGGCTCTGGCGCATCGACCGCGACCTGCCGGCCGACCGGCGCCGGACGTCGCTCGCGGTCGCCGCCTCGCAGCAGCTGGCCCGCCTCCTCGAGCAGAGCGACGACGTCGAGACCACGCTGGAGCAGTTCCTGATCGACCCACGTTCCGAACCCCGAGGTCTGGACGACGTCCCGTACCTGGATCAGGTGCGGCGGCGGCTCGAGGACCACCTTGCAACCCGCGAACCCCCGACCGATCGTCGGTGAACATGTCCGAACCGAACCGACCGAGCGCACCGGAACCCGCGGTGATCGCCCGCGGCAACCTCCGCGACCTCGTCGAGATGCGCGACGTGCTCCGCGCCGCGGGGATCCACGCCGAGCTGATCCGGCCGCCGGGTCGCGGCGGCGGTTGAGGCATCTCCGGTTGGCTCGCGGTCGCGAGCACCGACCAGGCCCAGGCACGCGAGGCACTCCGACGACACGAGGAGCGAACCCTCGGATCCACCGTGCTCGACGCCGCATCCGCCGTCGCGGACTTCGACGCCGACGAAGTCGTCTGTCCAGCCTGCTCCACGCGCTTCGCCAACACCTCGACGCGCTGCCCGGACTGCGGCCTCAACTTCGGCGGCTGACAGGTTCTTCCGGAACACCACAGACACGGGCAATACCGGACCACTCACAACCGGGATCACCCTGATTGCCGATCCACCCGTCGTGATCTCGGACGGATGGAACACCTCGGGTGTCGTGTTCGCGGCATGCCTCGGCCTGGCCGCCGGTGTCGCAGCGCAGACGCCGTGGGCGACGAGCAGCCGCGGACTGCCCTCGGACTCGGTCCTCGCGGTCGCCGAGGACCAAGACGGCCGGCTCTGGTGCGCCACCGACGCCGGCACCGCCTACTACTCCGATGGCCGCTGGAACGCGGTCGCCGAGCGCGGCCGAGGCGACGCCGGTCCGCTGCGGCGCTTCGCGCGGGCCGACGACGGGCGCCTGCTCGCGGTGCGCGAAGCCGCAGATCAGGGCCTGTGGATCTACGACGGCCGGATGTGGCAGCTCCTCGAAGGGAGCACCGACTGCGCCGCGGCACCGCTGGTGGAGTTCGTCGTCGCGGGCACGTCCACCGATCCACGGGTGTTGGCCCGCACGCCGAGTGGCTCCCTGCTGCAGTTCGAGTCGGGTCGCTGGCAGGAACCGACGGAGTTCGCACCGACGCCGATCCGAGCGCCGCAGGCACTGACGCGGCTCCCAGGCGGATTCGCGATCGCCAGCACGCATGGCTGCGTTTCGCCGGACGGCACGATCCTCGCCTGGAGCACCCACGACCCGCTGCGCAACGGCCAGGTCACAGCCCTGGCCGCTCCACACCCCGCGAGCACCGGGCGGATCGCGTGGGTCCGCACCCCGAGGCGACTGTTCGCGGTCGATGCGGCACGCGACGGGGTCGTCGCGGAGTTCCCTCGGGACCCGGCGACCGCCGACGTTCTTCTCCTCGCCCTCCCCGACGACGGCGTCGTGGAGATCGACGGCGACAGAGCACTCCGCTTCGACCTCGAGCGAAGCCGCGGAACGGCGGTCGACCTGGGGCCCCTCGATGCGACCGGGCTCCGCTCCGCGTTCGTCGACTCGCTGGGCATCCTGTGGATCGCCACCGACCAGGGCTTGCTGCAGGCGCCGGATCTCGACCGCCTCCCGTTCACCGCCCCGCCGGGACACCGCTTCGGCCTCGCCCGCCTGCCTGGCGGTGGCCTGGTGGTGCGTAGCGGCGATCGCCTGATCCGGACCGACCTGCCCACGCCCGCGACGGCACCCTTCGTCCTGCCGAGACGGCTCGCCGATCGCCCGCTCGGCATGCTCGTCGAGGCCGGCGACACCCTGCTGCTCGCCGCCGGTCGAGACGGACTCCTGGCCGTCGACCTGGCGATGTCCGGACCAGGGCCCCTGCGCGAACTGGTCACCGCAGACGTGCGAGACGTGACCCGCGATCCGGCCGGCACGGTGCGCATCCTCGGCGACGAATCGATCGGGGAGTCGGGTCCCGACGGCTCGATCCGGCAGCGCGCACCGGTGCCGCGCGGAGTCCACTCCCTCCGTCTCCTCGCCGACGGCCGGGCGATCGCGTTCGGCGACGGGACGCCGCTGCACGTCCGCCCGGGCACCGACGGCTCCTGGACACAGGCCTCGCTGGTGGGCGGCGGCCGGGAGCGCGAGACGATCCAGGTGATCGACGTGGCGATGGACCCGAGGAGCCAGCGGCTCCTGGTCGCGACCGATCGGGGCCTCTGCGAGTTCGCCGACCGCGGACTCGCTCCTCGTCGCGACCTCGGCATCGCCTGGGGCGAACCGTGTCTGGGGGTGGCCTTCCTCGCGGACGGGACGGCACTGGTGGCAACCCGCGGACAGGTCCTCGTCTTCGACAGCACCGAGGTCGACCCGCTGACCCGACCGGTCCGGCTCGACGTCGACGATCTGCGGCCGCTGATCGGCATGGGGGTCGACGAGATCGGGGACGTGTTCGTGTTCGGTGAGCGCGGCGCGAAGCGCTGCACACCCGGCCGGCTCCCGGCCAGCGCCCACCCACTCGGCGTCGACGTCGTTCGCGTGGACGCGCAAGGCGTCCACGTGGCAGTGCATGGTCGCGAACGCCCCGACCGGAGCCGCCTCCTGCGCTGGCGGATCGCCGGCTCGGCCGACACGTGGCGACAGGGCCTCGCGCGCGCGGACGGGATCCTCGACTCGGTGCCGCTGCCCGCCGGTGCCGGTTCGTTCCGCGTCGAACTCCAGGCTCGCGGCGACTCCGGCCGTTGGTCCCCGTCCTGGACGAGTGCGGCCATCGATCCGCCGGACTCGCGCACCATCTCGCCGCTCGGCGCCCTGTCGATCGTCGCCGGCGCCCTGTTCGGGTGGCTCGCGTTCCAGGAAGGCCGCCGACGGCGTGCCGCCCGACGGCACACCGATCCCGAACTCGACCGACGCGCGGAGGCGCTGATCCGCGGCTCCGAGCTGCCGATCCTCGTCACCGACGCACAGGGCCGGATCCGGGCCAGCACCCCGGCGGCGCGGTCCTACTTCGCGCAGGCCGGCTTCACGCGCTGTCCGATGGACGGCTTCCAGCGGCCCGAGATCTCCAGCTCCCGCTGCCCGGCGCTCTCGGCCGACGCGCCGGAACCCGGCCGGCGGTTCGGGATGCTGCCCGAGTGCCGGACCTGCGACATCGTGATGACCCGCTGGCCCGACACCGTCTCCGGTCTGGAGATCTCGGTGTTCCACGATCGCGGCATCGAGCGCTCCCTGGCCCGCATGGCTCCCGGCGCCTGGCGAAGCCGGGTGATGGACCAGGTGGCGCGCCAGACCGCACTCGACCTCGGCGACCTGTTGACGACGGTCTCGGGCTTCACCGAACTGGCGCTCCGTGAACTTCCGGAGGACGTCCCAGGTCTTCACGACCTGGAGCGCGTGCTCCACACCGCACGCGAAGGCCGCGAGCTGGTGCAGCGCCTGACCTCGTTCGAGCGCGCGGCACTCGCGACCTCCAGCAACAGCCTCGCCGAGCGGCTGCGCAACGTCGAGCCGCTGCTGCGGTCGGTGCTCGGCTCCTCGGTGCAGCTCGAGTGGAGCGTCTCGCTCGGTTCGACCTTCCTCGCCGACGCCGAAGGAGAACTCGAGGACGCGCTGGTCGAGCTGTGCTCCAACGCGCGCGAGGCGATCCCCGGCCCGGGCTCGGTCCGCGTCGTCGGGCGCGTGGACACCAACCGTGGAATCGTCCAGCTGGTGGTCGCCGACGACGGCCGCGGGATGTCCGCCGAGGTGCTGGCGCGCGCCCGTGAGATGTTCTTCTCGACCCGCGCCGACCACCGGGCACTCGGTCTGGGCCTCGCCGGCGTGGGTGCCTACTGCCGGCGCCTGGGCGGCGAGATGTCGATCGACTCGTCGCTCGGCGGCGGCACCCGGATCGAACTGCTGCTGCCGACGGCGCGCGATCCGGCCCGCAAGCGAACGCGGCGGCCGCAGGCCCTGGTCGTGACCTCGGATCGGGAGTCGTCGGAACTCGCGCGCAGCTCGCTGCACCAGCTCGGCTACGAGATGCGGGTCGCGACCTGCGGCCCGGACGCCGTGCGGGAATTCGACGCCGCCACCGGCTGCGAGCTGCTGATGATCGATCTGCTCGCGCCGAGCGACGAGCGGATCGAGGTGCTGACGCACTGCCGGGAACGCTGCCCGGGGATCGCGGTGGTGTTCCTGACCAGCTACGCCAAAGCCGTGGCCGATCGGACCGCACGATCCTCGCACGAGTGCTTCCTGCGCCGCCCGTGGACCTCCCAGGAACTCGCCGAGGCGCTCGACTCGCTGCACGCCAACCGCGCGACGCCGCTCCCGAGCCGTCGCCCGACGCAGCCCGGCTCCGCATCTCCGGTCCACGCCGGCGCAGCGGGCCGGGCTCCGTGACATCGCTCCTGGTATCCTCCGGTGCCGCAACCGGGCACCACGGCGATGTCAGCAGTCCACCGAGTCCAGCCACCCGGAACTCCAGCGACCTCGCGCGACGGCGGGGTCCGCCGCAGCTACCGCGGGCTGACCCGGGTGCCGGGCCTGCTGCTCGTCGCCCTGCTGCTCATCGGCCTGCTGCTCTCGGGCTGTCTCACCGAGGCATTGTGGCGGCTCCAGGATCCCGAACGGGTGCCGGACCTGGAGACCAGCACGACGGTGCTGGCCATCGATCACGTCGACGCGTCGACCGGTGAAGACGACGACCCGATCCCCGATCGTCTGCACGTCCACTTCCGCCCCACCGGTCTCGGCAGGGCTGCACCACGCCTGCATCGGTTCGAACGGTCGGGAGCCGGCACACTGCAACTCGAGCGACGGCCACCGCTCGCCGCGGGCAGCATCGGCCCGGCCGGCCACCTGGTGCCCGAGCGCTGGGCTCTGGCGGTGTTCGACGGCGAGCACCTGCGCAGCCCCCACAGCGTCGCGCGGGTGACCTTCCTCGGCCGGGCCCCGGTCAACCACTTCGGCCGCGTGGTTCCCGCTTCGAGCGTGCCACCGGAGTTGGCCGACTCGAAGATGCCGGCCTTCGAGGGCGATCCCCGTGCCGCGTACGCGCAGCGGATGCTGCAGAGCTTCGACGAGCAGGACTGGGCGGCACTGCTCGCGCCCCGACAGACCCGGGCTCACGACTCCTGCGAGGCGGTGGCGTTCCTCGATGCGGTGGGTCGCCCCCTCCGGCCGGCCGAGGTCTCCGAGTTGGTGCTGGCCGCGGAGTGGTCGACCGAGGCCCGGGAGAGGCTCGGCGGCGTCGAGCTGCTGGCCCGGGTCGACCGCGTGTCCCACGACGGACCGTTGTGGCTGCGCGTCCCCGCACCGACCCTGCTGGCGATCGAGCACTCGATGCTGGCCCGCGCCGGCGAGGAGATCCGCTTCGCCCGCCAGGAGCACTGGCGTGGCTCGCTGGTCGCGGATGCCGTCGGCGCGAGCCCAGGTGGTGCCGCCAGCGCGATGCCGTTCGCGCTGCAGCCGATGGGCTCGGCGTTCGCATACTCCTGGTCGCGCGAACTCGAGACCGAGAGCGACGTGCTCACCGGACTGCAGATCGCGCTGACGCCGTTCACCGCCGCGATCGACCTGATCGTCGCGACCAACCCGCCGCTCAAGCGGCTGTCGGTGTGGCTGGCCAGCATGTTCTGGCCGGACTCGGCGCTGGTGCGCAAGTGGCTCCAGGAAACTGGCGTGGAGCCGGCACGCCGATGACCGACGCGGCGAGCGACGTCGGGCGATCCGCCGGCGACGAGGAGCACGCATGGGTGCCGGTGGTGTCGGTCAGCAGCTCGGCCGAACTCCGCGAGGTGCTCGAGCTGTTGGTCGCCGCGAAGATCCCGGTGCGCCCGATGGCCGAACCGGCGAGGTCCAGCTATGCGGTGCTGGTGCCTGCCAGCGAGGTCGAGGTCGCAGCGGGAGTGATCGATCACTTCCTGGTCGAGCACCAGGGAAACGCCGAGCAGGCCGAGATCGTCGCGGAGCTGGAAGCCCACGCCAACCGCTGTATCGACGCTCCGGACGAGGTGGCCCGCCGCGCTGCGGCCGAGGCTCGGGCACGGCGTCGCGCGCTGTTCGTCGCGGTGCTCGCGGCGCTGGCATTCGTCGGCTACGTGGTGGCGCTCTCCTGGTAGTCGGGGTCTCCTGGCGCCGCCGATGCATCACCCACTCCACCTGCTCGCCGGCCTGGCGCTACCGCTCCTCGCCACCGGTTGCCGACATGCACCCTCCGGCACCACCGACACGGATCCGGTCCGCGTCGCGACGTTCAACGTCTCCCTGCACCGCTCGACCTCGGGTGGGCTCGAAGCAGACCTCGCCGCCGACTCGGACCAGGCACGTCGGATCGCGGCGATCCTGCAGCGCGTGCGAGCCGACATCGTGCTGCTCGCCGAGTTCGACTTCGACGAAGGCCAACGCGCGCTCGACCGCTTCCACGACGACTACCTCGCGGTGCCCGCGTTCGGCGGGGAACCGCTGCACTACCCGCACCGCGCGGCGTTCCGCTCGAACACCGGCGAGGCCTCGGGCCTCGACCTGGACCGCAACGGACGAGTCGGCGGCGCGGGCGATGCCTGGGGCTACGGCGAACATCCGGGCCAGTACGCCTTCGCGATCCTGTCGCGCTTTCCACCGGCCGACGAGGCGCCACGGACCTTCCGCGAACTCCGCTGGCAGGCCATGCCCAACGCCGCGTTGCCGACCGACTACTGGTCCGACGAGATCGCGGCAGCGCTGCGGCTGTCGTCGAAGTCGCACGTCGACGCACCGTTCGTACTACCCGACGGACGCGTGCTGCACGTGCTCGCCAGCCATCCCACGCCGCCGGTGTTCGACGGACCCGAGGATCGGAACGGCCGGCGCAACCACGACGAGATCCGCTTCTGGGCCGACTACGTGACGGCCGACGCCGAGCAGGACTGGATCGTCGACGACGACGGCCGGCATGGAGGCCTCGACCCACGAGCCCACTTCGTGGTGGTCGGCGACCTGAACGCCGATCCCTTCGACGGCGACTCGTTCCGCAGTGCCGACGGCCGCGCGCCGATCGCCGAATTGCTCGACCATCCACGGATCCGCCGCACGCCGGACGCGCCGATACCCATCAGCGAAGGTGCCGCACTGGCCAGCCGCGAGCAAGGGGGCGCCAACACCGCGCACCGTGGACCGGCCGCCCAGGATACCGGCGACTTCCGCGACGATCCGGGCCCAGGCAACCTGCGCCTCGACTACGTCCTCGCCGACAACGGCCTCGAGGTCGTGGACTGCGGGGTGTTCTGGCCACTGCCGGGACGACCGGGCCACGACTGGACCTCCGCCTCCGACCACCGCCTCGTCTGGGTCGACCTCCGATGAACTCCACGCACTCGTCTGGCACCGCGCTCCTCGGCGCCGTCCTCCTCGCCGCCGTCTCCACGGCGCAGCGACCACTCACCGTCGTCGAACGGAACGGCTTCACCGCAACGTCTCGACTCGCCGAGGTGCGCAGCTTCCTCGATGAGCTCCGCCCACTCGAACCCCGCGGCAGCTGGATCACCACCGACGTGATCGGCCGGAGCGTCGAGGGCCGCGACATCCTGCACGTCCGCTGGGTCGATCCGGAGGCCGATGCCGACGAGCTGCTGCGGGTCGTGGTGCTCGCGAACATCCACGGCGGCGAGGTCTGCGGGAAGGAGGCGGTGCAGATCCTGCTGCGCGAGCTGGCGCTCGGCGAACACGACGACTGGGCGCGCGCGGTCGACCTGCACGTGGTGCCGGTCTACGAGGTGGACGGCAACGAGAAGATCGCCACCGGCAACCGCAGCAACGTCAACGGCCCGTCCGGCGGCCTCGGCGAACGCGAGAACAGCGAGGGACTCGACCTCAACCGTGACCTCGTGAAGGTGGCCGCTCCGGAGACCGAGGCCCTGCTCGGCCTGCTGAACGCGGTGCATCCCCATGCCTTCCTCGACCTGCACACCACCGACGGCTCGCCGCACGGCTGGCACCTGACCTACGCGCCGTGTCTGTCACCGAACGCCGATCCACGGCTCGATGACTATGCGCGGAAGACGCTGCTGCCCGCGGTGCGCGCTGCGATGGCCGCGCAGCACGGCTACCGCGTCTACGACTACGGCAACTTCTCGCGCCGGGACCCCGAGGTGTATGCGACCTTCGACCACCGACCCCGGTTCGCCACCAACTACGTCGGTCTCCGCAACTGCGTGGCGGTGCTGTCGGAGGCCTACGCCTACGAGCCGTTCGAGGTGCGGGTCCGCGCCAGCCGCGCGTTCGTGATCGAGGTGGTGCAGCAGCTCGTCGCCGAAGCCGCCCGGGTGCGCGCGCTCTGTGCCGCCGCCGACCGGGCCTGTGCGAACGGCGATCCGTCGGTGCGCTTCGCCTGGGACACGTCGCTGGCCGAGGGCTTCGAGGACGACATCGCGGTCAGCCAGTGGGACATGGTCCCGCTCGAGGGCGGCGGCACCCGGATCCACCGGCGCTCCGAGTTCCGGATGCAGCCCATGCGCGCGCGGGTCGCCTTCGAGGCCGGCATGTTCGCGGCCCTGCCGGCACGAGGCTGGGCGGTGCTCGACCCCGATCCGCAGGTGCTCGCCAGGCTGAAGGTCCACGGCCTGCGCTTCGAAACCCTCGACGGAGCGCGGCAGGTCGCCGCCTCGCGGTTCGTCCCGACGTCGGGCGACAAGGCCCGCCGACCGTTCCAGGGCGTGCGCGAGGTCACCCTCCGCGGCGCCTGGGAGAACGCCGAGGTCGAGCTCCCCCCGGACACCGTGGTGGTGCCGTCGCGGCAACCGCTGGCTCGCGTCGCCGCACAGCTCCTCGAGCCGGAGAGCGAGGACAGCCTGGCGACCTGGGGCCTGTTCGACTCCGCCACCGAGTTGGCCGCCGACGGACGGCAAGGCCGGTTCCCGGTACTGCGCCTGCGCTGATCCACGCGCCTCCCGAGCGGCGTGGAATGTCGCGTGGTCGAGCGGCCCCCGGGTGCTCTCCTTCTTCCCGAGAGTCCCGTTGGTGTGCATTCCGAGCACGTGAAAACTCGGATCCGATCGAGCCGCGATCTGCGGGACCGGGGTCCAAGGACCCTGGAAACCCCGTAGCCCGCGAGCCGGACGCGGCCCACACCGGGATGGGCATGGTGGCCGCTCGACCACGCTCGCGCATGTTGCTCTGCACTTCGCGAGTCCACCAGTGGGGTCGAACTGCAGGGTGTCCACATCTGGTCACCGCGCCGTGACGGGACTATCCCGCAACGACTCGCCTTCGGCAGAATGGCGCTCGTGGAAGCCTGCGGGAACAGGATCAATCGGAATGCGATTCGTCGTGATCGCGGCGGCGACTCCGTGCCGACCGTCGTCCGGATGTCCTGCTCGTCACCCGAAGGCGCTCCCTCCCCAGCCGCGGTCGTCCGGTCCCCCGCCGCGCCGCGTGCCGACTGCGCCACTCTGTGTCGCTGCCCCCTCCCACTCTGCCCTCTCGAACCTCGTGTCGCTCCACGAACGCCTCCGACTTGCCCGCGAGCGCGCCGGGCTGACCCGCAACCAGGTCGGCGCCGAACTCGATGGTATCCCCGAAGGGTCGTTGCGCCGCTGGGAGGCAGCCGACGGCAACCCGCCCTTCGACAAGGTCGCCGCGCTCGCCCAGCTCTACGACGTGTCGATGCACTGGCTAGCCGGGCAATGCGAGTGTCCGGCCTGCCACCGACTGCTCCCCGGTCGGATCGTGCTCGAGCCCGACAGCTGGCGGTCCTTCCTGGGACTGCGGCGCAACGGACCGATCCCCGACGGCCTGGTGGAAGCACAGGTCACCGCGATCCGACACATTCCCGCCGGCGAGTTCGACGTCTACCCCGGCGACGCGAAGGAACTCTTCGACTCCCAGGTGCAGCGCAAGCTGCGCGAGCTGGGGTTCGATCGATGAGCGCCGATACACCGCCGCGCCGCGGCGCACGTCGGCACGAGACCCACAGCCACCGACCACAGGAGGCCCGATGACCCACGAAGGTCACGAAAGAGCCGAAACTGGCTCGATGCCACCCTCTCCACTCGATGATCCCGGCCACGGTGTCGGGCGCATCACGGCCGCACAGTTCGCGGCGATCCAGGACCACAACCTCAGGGGGCGACGATACGCGCTGCGTGGCTCGCCAGGGAAGGTGCTGAGCGTGGCGCTGCTCGCGCTCTTGACGATGTCCGCAGCGGGCGTCACCGGCTACTGGAACGGCTACGACGTCTCGGGCCGGCAGGCGGACGAGGCCTTCCAGAGGCTCGACGAGCCCGACCACAACGACGAGGACCGCTCCCAGATGGTCGGCGCGATCTTCAAGCGGGTGCACGAATACCTCGGCAAGTTGCACGAGGTCGGAGGACAGCCCGGCTATCCCGGGGATCAAGCGATCGGCTACATCACCAACACGGGCATCGTGGTGATCGACATGCTGAAGCCGGACCAGGAAACAGAGCCGAATCCGCGACCGGCCGCACGCGCCGCGGGGTTGAAGACACTGTCGGGCAAGCTCCGCTGACCCGACCTCCGCACCGGCGGGCCCCCGCCCGCTCGTTTCGCAGTCCCCGCGAGAACCTCCCATGACTCGGATCAGCAGCACCCCCAATCCCCCGGTCACCGGCCAGACGGTGACGATCTGCTACGACTTCAACGGCTCGGGAATCGGCCAGACCGATCTGAAAGTCGAGTTCACGCTCTCGCCGACCGGCAGCTCGTCGAGCACCCACACCGTGAAGGTCGGCGACCACTGCGTCACCATCCAGGTGCCCGCAAACGCAGTGCAGATGAAGGTCCACGACACCACCGGCACCACGACCGACCTGATCACCAACGTGGTCGCCCCGCCGATCGAGGAAGGCGCGGGCGGTTGACGAGCGCGCGCGAGGGTCGGTCGGAGTTCACGTCGATCGACCGGCCGAGCGCAGTCGGCGCAGCGCTCCGAGCGTCAGCAACACGCAGCCGATCTCGGCGGCCCCTGCCACCGCGAACGCGCTCGGATAGCTCACCTCCCAGCCGAGCGAGGGCGCCAGCCCGGCGCTGACCCCGCCACCGACCAGCGGGCCGAGCAGGAAGCCCAGCGAGCCCGCCGCGTTGAAGCCTCCGAGCGCTGTCGACTTGACGTCGGGACCGGCGAGCTCCGCGGTCAGCATCAACGACGGCACGAACATCACCGCCGACACCACGCCGAGTCCGACCATCACCGCGGGGTAGAGAGCGACCGGCCACAACCCGAGCGTCACCAACCCGACGCCGTAGACGAGGCTGCCCCAGGCCAGCATGCGGGTCCGCGACCAGCGCTCGCCGAGCCGACCGAAGGGATACGACAGCAGACTGAACGGGCCGAGGAACAGGCCGAGCAGGATGCCGATGTCCTTCACCGGCAGCTCGTGGATCCGCCCCATCCAATGCGTGAAGGTGGTGGTGAAGAAGCCGACGGTGAAGCGGTCGACGAAGGCGTAGGCGAGCGGGACCGCCAGCACGGCATCGCGGCGCAGTGCCGCGACCAGATCACGGAGGCGCGGACGGCTGCCAGACGCTCGGGGCAGCTCGGCGAGCACCAGCCAGCAGACCGCGGCGAGCAGGCCACTGAGGATCGCGCCGACCAGCAGCGGCAGCAGTGGATCGTGCTGGCCGAGCCGACCACCGAGCGGGGCCCCCATCGCCACGCCCAGGGTCAGACCGCCGCCGACGAAGCCCATGACCCTGCCCGAGCCGGCCAGCCGCGCGCGGTCGGCAGCCAGCGACAGCAGCAGCGACAGCGCGGTGATGTGCGCCGCGCCCTCGATGAAGCGCAGCAGCAGGAACACCGCGAACGGCAGTTCCAGGGTCAGCAGCCAGAACAACACCGCGTCGGCGCAGAGCGCCGCGACGATCGGCAGGCGACGACGGCCGGTGCGGTCGGCGAAGGCGCCGGCCAGGGGTGCCGCCAGCAACGCGCCGACCATGTTGATCGACATGAACGCCGACGACCAGAACTCCGAGACGTCGAAGCGATCCGCGACCAGCCCACGCAGCACCGGAACCGGCAGGGTCACCGGGATCAGCATGCCGACGGCGATCAGCCCGAGCACCCAGGCGCGTGGCCGCGTCGGCGCGGCCTCGGTCGCGGGGTCTGGATCGCCGTCTTGGTTCATCGCCCTGGGGTTCTACCCTGCGGTGCGATGCGAATCCTCGTCAGCGGCAGTTCGGGCCTGATCGGCTCACGGTTGGTCGGACGCCTGCAGGCAGCAGGACACGAGATCGTGCGCCTCGTCCGCCATCCGACCCAGGCGCGGGACGAGGTCACCTGGGATCCGGCCAGCGGCCGCTTCGACCACCAACGCGCCGCCGGCTGCGACGCGGTGGTCCACCTCGCGGGCGAGAACATCGCGGGAGGCCGCTGGACCGACGAGCGCAAGCGGCGCATCCACCGGAGCCGGGCCGACGGTACACGGCTGATGGTCGACGGCCTCGCGAAGCTCGACGCGTCTCCGCCGGTGTTCGTCGCCGCCTCGGCGGTCGGCTACTACGGCGCGCGCGGCGACGAGGTGCTCACCGAGGACAGCCCGCCCGGCGACGATTGGTTGTCGGAGGTCTGCACTGACTGGGAGCGCGCCAGCGAGGCCGTCGAGTCCTGGGGCGGACGGCGGGTCCTGATGCGCACGGGTCTCGTCCTCGACCAGGAGGGCGGCGCGCTCGGCAAGATGCTGCCGTTCTTCCGGCTCGGTGTAGGCGGCGTGCTGGGCAGCGGCGAACAGTGGATGAGCTGGATCTCGCTCGACGACCAGCTCGCGCTCTACGAGCGGGCATTGACCGACGAGCGGATGCGCGGCGCCTACAACGCGACGGCCCCCGAGCCGGTGACCAACCGGACCTTCACCAAGGCACTCGGTGAAGTCCTGCATCGGCCGACGATCCTGCCGGTGCCGGCGTTCGGCCTGCGGCTGCTCTACGGCGAGATGGCGGATGCGCTGCTGCTGACCGGGCAGCGTGCCCTGCCGAAGCGCTTGTCGGAACTCGGCCACTCCTTCCGCCACACCTCGATCGGGGAAGGACTCCACGCGGCGCTCGGAGACGGCTCGATAGACTGACGGCATGGGAATGCCGAGCTACCCGGATCAGGTCCGTCTGGTCGGTTGGTGCCTCATCGCGTGGGGCTTGGTCCTCGCGGGTCTGGGCTTGCTGTTCTTTGCAGCAGACCTTTGGTGGCCGATCGCGGCGTTCTCGGTCGCCGGCCTGAACGTCGTGCTCGGTGTGTGGGCCTTGGCAGCCCGACGGTGGGTCGTCCCCCTGTTCGCCTCGCTC
>JAUILN010000012.1 GCA_030432695.1 bacterium
TCGAGGAGTTGACGAGCTCTCCCAAGTTCCTGGGGAGTCCTCTCGTACACATGCCCTGCTCTCAGACCCCGGCGCGCCGATGAGTCCAGGCCATCTGGGACTCACCGATGTTGCCTTCCACTGCACCGACAGCGTCGGCCTACGCAACGAATGCCATTTCGGGGCTCAATCACACGGCCTGCGGACCTGCTGTCTACGCTTCGCAGCCAGGGTCACCCCTGTCCACGCAAGACTCGCTTCCGGTTGGCTGGCCTGCCTTGACCGGGCGGGAGTGGTTACCCGCCGGACTCCAAAGGGAATTTCTGATCTAGATCATTCCAACCCTCCAGGCTTCTTGGCGCACTGGTGCCAGGCACGAACTACGACAGACTTTGTGGCGCAGACTCTGTCGCGATCCGTGCCTGGCACCGACTACGACAGACTCCGTCGCGCAGACTCCAGCATGGCACAGCGCATCGACTTCACGCATCTGGACAAGATCGCGAGTTCGTCCCCGGCGGCCTGATCCAGGTCGAGCAGCCGCCTCCGAGACCGTTCAACGGCCCTCGACGTTTGCCGCAGCACGCTCACGCAGCTTCACGAACTCCGGTCGTCCAGCGATCGGTGCGAACACCTCGCTCGCCAGACCTAGCGGCTGCAAGCGGCCCTCGGCCAAGGCCTCTGCGAGAGTGGCGAGCGCCGCATCGTGGTCACCGAGCTCGACTTCGATCTGCGCCCGCAGCACGAGCGTCGTCGTGATCTGGTCGGAGAAGGCAGATTGGGGCACGGCTGCGCGCCCGCGTCGGTGCAGCTCGCACGCGTGGGTCGCAGCAGCACGAGCCTCCTCCGGGCGATTCGTCCTTCTCAGGAAGCGGGCCCAATGATCGTAATGCACGCCACCATTGGCGAGGCTCGCGACGGAGGGCCGCGGAATCTCGAGCATTGAGCGCCAGAGTGCATGGCAACGCTGCCACAAGGGCTCCGCCTCGGCCGTCTGACCACGGTCGAAGAGGATGCGTCCCAGCTCGCCGTAGACGACTGCCGCCTGGTTCACGATCGCGCGCTCGTTCGGGTGCCGGCGCAGCGCCTCGTCCGCTTCGGCGACACCGAGTTTCAGTTGGACCTCCGCGCCGTCGAGAGCACCGCTCTGCCGATGGATGTAGCTGAGCTGGTAGCGCGCCCGAAGCAGGTCCGACGCGTAGGCGGGGCGGTGCGGATAGTCGTCGACAAGCGACCGCGCCACCGCGACCGCCTCCGCCTGCGGTTCGACGGCATCGGCGTAGTCCCCACGTTGGGCATCGATGTGCGCCCAGCCGTTGAGCGTCTTCGCCAACATCCACCGCCGACTCGGGAGGTGCGGCTGCTGATCGGCGAGTCGACGAAACAGGTCGGCCGCCCGGGACGACACCTCGCGGTAGTCGTCGGAATCGAGGTGGAACCCGTCCACGTAGGCCCGAAACTGCAAGACCTCCGCGAGCGCGGCCAGCAGGCCCGGGTCGTCCGGTTGGTCGGCGACGACGCCGGCGACTTCGAACAGGACAGACGCCTCCTGGTAGGCCAGGCTGGCGCGTCTCCATTCTCCCATAGCCCCCAGCAGGCCGCCCGCCAGCTTCTGCGCCTGCCCCTGCAGCATCTCGTCCCCGGCGAAGCCTCGCGGGCCGAGCACCTTGCTCAGCTCCGCCCAGGCCTCGTCGGCCCGGTTGCGAAGCCGCAGCCCGTTGGCCAGGAGCAGCGTCGCGCGGTCACGCAGCTGTTCGGCGCCGACGCTCTCCGCGACCTCCCGCGCCCGGAGCAATTCGACCCCGCTGGCCTCGTACTCGCCGAGCTGCTGCAGCATGTCCGCGGCGCGCAACAGGGCATCGACGTAGCGCAGACGGAGCCGCTCGTCGCCCGCATGTCGCCTGCCCAACGATTCGAACAGCTCGCGCGCCGTGCCCAGCATGGACCGCCGCAGCGCGTCCGAGCCAGGATGCAGCGCGAGCTGATGGCTCTCAGCCACTCTCACCATCGTGTCCACCGCCTCGATCGCGTCGTCGAGCGAAGCCTCGGCTGCCGACCGAGCCTCGTCGGCGACGACGTACGCAGCCTGCAGCTCCCGACGCGCCAGCTCGGACTGGATCGAGTAGAGCAGCGGCCCACCGAGGGCGATCACCCCACCGAGTCCGAGCGCCGTGGCGTGGGCCGGCCGCCGCTGCGCCCAACGTCGGGCCCGTCGCCACGGACCCGGCCGACGCGCCTTGATCGGCTCGTGTGCCAGGACACGCCGGAGATCCGCTGCGAACGCCGCGGCGCTGGAGTAGCGACGCGAAGGGTCGCATTCCATCGCCTTCAGACAGACCGTCTCCGCATCCCAACCGACACGAGGATTGTGACGCTGGGGCGCGATCGGCACGCCGTCGAGGATGCGCGCACGCAAGGCCTCGCCGCTCGGCGCATCGTACGCCTGGCGCAGGCAGAGCAACTCGTACAGGGTCAGGCCCAGGCCGTAGACGTCGAGCTTCGGGCCGAAGGCATCGACGTCGCCCCGGATCAGTTCGGGGGCCATGTAGGGCAGCGAGCCGAGCGGTGCGCCAGGCACCGTCATCGAATGCACGCCATCGGCCCGCGCCAGCCCGAAGTCGAGCACGCGCACGCGCCCGCCGCGCATCAGCATCAGGTTCGACGGCTTCACGTCGCGGTGCAGCACGGACTCGCCGTGAGCGTACTCGAGCGCGTCAGCGGCCTGCGCCGTGACCCACAGACACACGTCGACCCAAGAGCTGCGCGCGTCGAATCCATCTGGCAGCTGGCCGCCGAGACGTTCGCCCCCGAGAAGGTCGGCGGCCGTGAGATCGGCGGTTCGTCGTCCACGGACCCTCGCCATCACGTCTTCGAGACTCTCACCTTCGACGTACTCCATCGCGAAGTACGGGATGCCGCCCTCCTCACCGACCGCGTAGACCGGGACGATGCCGGGATGCTCGAGACGCGCCACAGCCTGGGCCTCGCGCCGAAAGCGTTCGCGGGCACTGCCGAAGTGCAGGTGGTCGGGTCGGACCAACTTGACCGCGACACGACGATCGAGACCCTCCTGCTCCGCGAGATAGACGACTCCCATCCCGCCACGGCCGATGGGTTCGAGCAGGCGGAAATCGCCGAGTCGCTCCGGAGGGCCGGCACGGTGTTCGGACGCGGCCGTGGCGAAGAGGTCTTGGAGTTCGTCTGCCGGCACGTCGTCCAGCAAACCGGTCGCCGCCAGAGCGCGCAGGCGTTCCCATACGGCATCGGCCTCGGCAACGTCGGCGAGCAGCGCACGCACGGCTCGGACACCACCGTGCTCGAGCGCATCGAGACACGCCTCGACCAGATCGAGGATCTCCGTCGAGCCTTGACCCACCATGAAGCGGATACCGTAGGCTGGCTCCTTGCTCCCGCAATCCTTAGCGCGGCCTCCTGCCCCAACCGAATGGGCATGACTCGCTGCGCTCGCCATGCCCCGAGGCAGTCGGCCGCGCTGACCGTGTCGTTTGGACCGACCACTCCCGAGGATCAGCGCTTGGCGCGCAGAATCTCGGAAGCAGTCGATCAGGGCCATGTCAGATCTCGATTCCGCCACTCTGGTCGAGCACGCCACCCGCGGCGACGCACCGGCACTGCGAGAGCTGCTCGAGCGCTACCTGCCACCGGTGCGCGCCTATCTACGGCTGCGCGCCGACCGGATGCTGCTCGACAAGGAGTCGGTCTCGGATCTGGCGCAGTCGGTGTGCCGGGACGTCCTCGAGCAGCTCGACCGGTTCCGCTATGACGGCGAGGACGGCTTCCGTCGCTGGCTCTTCAAGACCGCGGAGCGGAAGGTGCTCGATCGCCACGCCTACTACAAGGCGAAGAAGCGTGCGCCGGACGCCGGACCGGTGGGCGACGGACCGGGTTCGGCGAGCCCCGACCTCGACGCCACGTTGGCCTGTTACCGGCAGCTCGTGACGCCGAGCCAGCACGCGATCGCCCGCGAACAACTCGAACGGGTCGAGCGGGCGATCGCGGAGCTACCGGACGACCTGCGGCAGGTCGTCGTTCTCAGCAGGGTCGTCGGACTGTCGCGCAGCGCCGTTGCCGAGGAGATCGGCAAGAGTGAGGGAGCGGTCCGGATGATGCTCCACCGGGCCCTGGCGCGCGTCGCCGACCGGCTGACCACGTGTTGACCGGCCCTCCGCCGGGGCCAGATGGGACGACCTCGGGGACCTCGTCACCGTCACACGCGGCCGCGGCCCCGCGAAAATACCGGCAGATCTCGTGACGCCGCGCTCCGCCTGCGGGTGGGTGAAGCAACGAGCTGCGCCAGCCGGCGCGGCTTTCCACGCTCACCCCATCCACCTCGGAGAGAGAACCGATGTCACCCATCCACCCCGCGGGCCTCGCCCGGACCCTTCCCCTCCTGCTCTGCACTGCCGTCTCCCTGGCCCCTCTATCCACGCCCCTCGCCGCACAGCATCAGGTCGTGAGCCAGGACTCGTACCAGGTGCCGCTTCTGTTCGGAAACCTCCAGTTCACCGACACCGTGGTCCAGGAGGGCGCAGACTCCCTCAATCGCTTCACCATGCATCGGGTGCGGCGCACGGTCGGGGGGGCGCGCGGCACGCTGCTCCTGCTGCCGTCACTCGGCAACCGGTTCGACCAATACCTCGCCGAGGAGACCGGCGACGTGACCCTGTCGTTCGCCGCCGTGTTCGCGCGGTTCGGCTACGACGTCTGGGGCTACTCGCCGCGCAGCGCCAATGTCCCTTCGGGCGCCTGTGCCGGCGGTCTCGACTGCTCGGCGGCGCTCGACTGGACGCTGCAGACCGTTCTCGACGACGTCGCCTACATCCGCGCCCGCATCGAGGACGCCTCGCCCGGTGAACTCCCGGTCGTCGGCGGCCTGTCGATGGGGGGAACGGTCGGCCTCGCTGCCGTGAACGCCGCGCCGCAGGACTACGCAGGCGTGCTCGCATGGGAAGGTGCACTGACCACCTCGGATCCCGCGATCAGGGCCCACACGCTCGGCTTCTACCAGCAGCTCTCCGGCGCCCTCGCGGCCGGCGTCGCGTTCGAGGACCAGTCGCTGCCGTTCGTCAAGCAGGTCTCGCAGCTGGCGGCGGTCGCTCCGAACGACCCGTTCCCGATCCCGATCCCCGGCTTCCCCCCCGGCCTGACCAACCGACAGGCGTTCGTCTTCGTGATGACGCAGCCGAACCCGCTGGCACCGTCGCCCCGCCCAGGCTTCATCTCCGCGGCCGGCGACTTCACGACCGGACAGTTCACCTACTCCGATCCCGCTCGCCTGCAGGCCAACGTCGCCGTGTTCAACGACTCGATCTCGACCGGCATCCTGCGGGACATGTATGGCAGCATGGCCGGCGTCGTTCCCCAGTACAGCGACAACCTCGACGCGTTCACCGGCAAGGTCTTGGTCATCAAGGCCGGCCACGGCTTCGGGAGCGTCATGAACGAATTGGTCACGCAGCTCAGCTCGGCACAGGTGACGTTCCGGTCGAACGAGAACTTCGGCCACGTCGACCACTTCGGATCCCCAGCTCACTGGCTGATTCTCGAACTGCAGATCGCGCTCTGGCTCGAGACCGTGTGCCCGTGACGGGGCCCGATGCGCCCCGCATCTCCTGACTCTGTCGTAGTCGGTGCCAGGCACGAACTACGACAGACTTTGTGCCGCAGACTCTGTCGTGAACGGTGCCTGGCACCAACTACGACAGATTCTGCGGGGACCGGTCAGCGGGCGGTCCACCAGGCGGCGGGGAACGGCGCGCCGGAGAGTTCCTCGGCGAAGTCGATCTGCGGCTGGTCGATGCGGTAGCGCTGTGGCGGTCCGGATTGCGGCGGTGGTTCGCGCTCGGGGTCGAGTGCGACGAGTCGGATGTCCTGGTCGGCGTGGAGGTCGCGGAGCAGCACCGGCTCGTAGCCCGCGAATTGGATCACGCAGTCCGAGGGCGAGCCGAGTCGCAGCGGGATGCGCGCGGTCGCGCCGAGGAACAGCTGCCCGTGCCAGAGATCGGGGTCGCGCGAGTCGGCGACGTAATAGCGGCCCTCCGAGACATCGACGGGCACACCATCGGCTTCGACGGCGCGCACGGTGAACGATCGGGAGTCGGCGAGGACCAGGCGTTGCAGTGCGGCGGGCCAATGGATCCTGGCCTCGTCGAGGACCAGACCGTCGATCGTCCTCAGCACGCGGTCGTCACCCGGCAGCGCGATCTCGAGGCGCCAGGTGCCAAGAGGAACCTCAGGGAAGGAGTGCACGGCAACGCCGTCGCGGAGATGGCCCCAGAAGTTCGGATGGCAGACTTTGCCGTGTCCGTCGACGAGTCGGAGCACCGGCTTGCTCGGCGCCCCCTCCGCATCGACGCAGCCCACCTCGAGCTGGGCGAAGCCGTGCAGGCGCAACAGCAGTCCGTGGTCGCCCCGACCGAACTCGATGCCGCCGTCGAGGCGCGCCGTCGCCCTTCCACCGAGCCCCACGTGCTCACCGTCGATGCGGAGTCTCTCCGGACAAGGCTCGGGACCGCGCACTTCGAAGCGGTCGCCACCCAGGCAGCGGACGTAGCCCCTCCACTCCGAGTCGGTGAGTGCGTCGCGAATGACCAGCGCCTCGACGTCCCGAACTTCGATCGACTCTCCGTCCTGATCCACGAAGCGACCACTCGCGATCCGCGGCATCGGCGCGATGACGAGCGTGCCGATGTCGTGCGGTCCTCCACCGGCCCCGAGGCGCACGATCTTCTCGGTCTGCAGTCCACGAAGCCCCTCTGCGGAGACCACCTGCAGCCGGATCGCCTCCACGGATTCCGGCCGCACCTCATTCGGTAACAGGAAGGTGAAGCCCCGCTCACCGCGCGGCAGGCAACCGACGTGCTGCCATTCCCCGCCCGTTCGAATCCGGCCCATCAACTGATGGCTGTCGGGCAAGGGGAACTCTCCTCGCCAATCGAACTGCCCGTGGAGTCGCACTGCCTCGCGCAATCGCAGCGTGAATTGGGTGACCTCTCCAGGTCGTATCGGCCCGTCCATCCACTGCTCGCTCGGCGGTTCGATGGACCAACGGACATGGCCGACTTCGAAGCGCACACGCAGGCCCAAGGCACAGTGAGGCCACAGCAGACGGCCACCCGGGATCCGGACCGATCCATGCCGGTGCACTGGCAGCTCCTCATCACCAGCGACCGGCACCTCCAGCGGCCGCGCGTGGTTGCCGAAACCGCGGTCGCGACGCCGCTCTCCTTCGACGCGCAACGAGACCATGCTTGCAAGATCCTCGATCGGCCGACCTTCAGGATCGACCAGGAGCACCTCGATCGCACCGGTCGCGGGCAGTTGGAAGTCCGGCAACCGCGCCGGGGGGTCGCGTAGATCGACGACGTGGCGGTCGAGCTCGATGCCGGGCTCGACCACCGTGACGTAGCACACCTGACCGTCCCGGCCCGGCTTCCCTTCCTCGTGCAGCGGCACGTTAGCCTCGCCCCGCGCGTCGGTCAGCATTCGGTAGTTGGTCGACGAAGGAAGCTCGCCGCCGTCGCTGAGGATCCGCGCGACCACAACGCCGACCGCGGGGGCGCCGGCGGCGTCGACGACGCGGACGCGAACGAATCCGGGCGCGTCCGCTTCCGGATCGGCGGCGACGGCACGACGCGGGAGTTCGGGTGCGGCCTTCGACGACCCGACCGCGCGAGAAGCTTGCGATTCGCTCGCCGTGTCTCCCGCCGAGCGGCCGGCCGCATCAACGGCTCGTGGCGCGGACTGACCTGACGCGGGCCAGACCAGATGGACAACGCCCCAGCCGGCCATCAGGACCACTGCGACCGTCGCTGCCCGCAGAGCCAGGACGCTCCAGCCCGACACCGCCACGGCCCCGGCGACCGCGCCCGCAGCGACCGGGGTGCCCCGTGCTACCGCCGCGCGCAGGACCTGCTCGCGGATGACCGCCAGCACGGCCCGGTCGTCGGCAAGGAACTCCCCGGTCCACGCGAGACCGAACGCCCCCGAGGCCTCCACCCCCAACCGCGCCCGCAATGCCTTCAGTCCCCGATGCAGCCGCGTCCGCACCGTCGGCGCCGGCACCTCCAACGCCCGCGCGATCTCCACCGGCTCCAATCCGTGCAGCAGGTGCAAGACCAGCACGGTCCGCTGTTCCTGCGGGAGTTCGGCGATCACCTGCTCGGCGCGCGCCCCGAGCTCGCGCTGCGAGGCGCGGTCGGACGGGTCGGCAGCGAGCCGTTCGCGGGGCAGGCTGGCGGGGTCGGGCTCCCGCTGGAGATCACGCCGCGCCCGCCGCCCTTCCAGCGCCAGCACGCCGGCCAGCCAAGGCAGCACCGGTCGCTCGGCGTCCCAGCGCTCCGGCTCCTCGATCGCCACCAGGAAGGTCCGCTGCACCAGGTCGCGCGCCGTCGCGTCGTCGAAGCCGAGGCGCAGCGCGGTCAGCAGCAGGCACGCGGCGGTCGCGTCGAAGACCCTGCCGAGGGAGTCCACGTCGCCGCCCTCGCGCCACCGACCGAAGTCGGTCTCGATCGAAAGGTCGTCTGGTCCGGTCATCACCTGCTTCCACCCGCGGGCGTCGCAGCGTTCCCCAAGAGTCGCGATTCCGCGGCGGCTGTCGAGACGTCCGGACGACACCTCGCATCGCGCGCGCCGACCACCGGGTCGTCCCCGACGCAGCGGTTCCCGACATCGGATACAATGGCCCTCCTGTCCGCGAGACCTCGCGAAGGAGGTCACCGATGCAGAGCACGTTCCCCCGTCGCCGGCGCGACGCAGTGCGCCGGTTGGTTCCGCCCACTCCGGTCCTCTTGCTCGCAGGCCTGCTGCTCGCACCCGGGTCGACGAGCCAGTCGCCGGCCCTGTTGCGCGACGTGCACACCGGACCGCCGTCCAATCCGTCGTCGTGGCCGACAGACTTCGAGCGGCTCGGCCCCGCGGTCTACTTCGACGCCGAGGCCCCGACCATGGGCCGCATCGTGTGGCGCACCGACGGCACCGCCGCCGGCACCACGCCGTTCCTCGACCTCGAGCCAACCGGCACCTCGTTCCGCACCGAGTTCGGCGACACCCTGTGGCTCGGCAACGGCCGGTTCCTGTTCGTGGCCGCCGATCCGAACCTCGGCAGCGAGATCTGGATCAGCGACGGCTCGACCGCGGGGACCTCGCTGCTGCTGGAGATCCATCCGGGCATCGACCACGCGGCCCCCGGTGGTTTCACCGCGTTGGGCAACGGCCAGTACGTCTTCGCCGCCGATGGACCGGCGAACGGGCTGGAGCTGTGGGTCACCGACGGCACCGCGGCGGGCACCGGCGAGCTGTTCGACATCCGGCCGGGTCCGTACGGCAGCGTCCCCGACTGGTTCACCACACTGGCCAACCCGTCGCGCGTGCTGTTCTGGGCCGACGACGACGTGCACGGCCGCGAGCCGTGGATCACCGACGGCACGCCGCAGGGCACGCGCATGGTGGCCGACGTCGCGCCCGGGCCAGGGTCGACCTTCGACCGCGTGCTCGGCGTGCTGCCTGGCGGGCAGGTGGTGTTCCGCTCGTCGCTGAACGGCCAGGAACTCTGGGTCACCGACGGCACCGCGGCCGGCACCGGGCCGATCCCCGGCGGGCCGAACTCGGTGCGCGCGATGCCGGGCGTGGTGGTCGGCAACGAGCTGTGGTTCGTCGGCTGGGATCCGGTGGTCGGCGAGCAGCCCTGGGCAACCGACGGCACCGCCGCCGGCACTCGGCGCATCCACACGTTCCACTGGCTGCCGACCGCACCCGGACCGCGGTTCGTCTCGGCGCTGGGCGGGACCCGCGCGGTGCTGTGGGCCTACGACCAGCCGTGGGTCACCGACGGCACCTCGGCCGGCACGCTGCGGCTCGCCGACCTTCGCACGCTCGGCTCATCGTGCCTGGAGTGGAACGGCCAACTGCTGTTCCGCGCCGAGGACGCCGCACACGGCGAGGAGCTGTGGCGGACCGACGGCACGCCGGGCGGAACCTGGCTGGTCGCCGACCTGCAGGCCGGACCAGCCAGCTCGTCGCCCTGGGGATTCTGCGCGCTCGGCAACCAGGTGCTGTTCACCGCCTTCGACCCCATCCACGGCTCCGAGCCCTGGATCAGCGACGGCACCGCCGCCGGCACGCATCTGCTCGCCGACGTCGGATCCTGGCCCGCGGGCTGGACCGCGTCGTCGAACCCACACGCCGCGGTCGACTGGTTCGGCCGGCCGGTGTTCCTGGCCGACTCGGGCGGCAACGATCCGGCGCCCTGGCGCAGCGACGGCACCATGAGCGGGACCTCGCAGCTCCTCCAGGTTCCCACCGGCTCGACCATGAACCTGCTGAACGAAGACGGCAATCCGCGGCTGCACGTCGCCGGCCGTGAGCTGCTGATGCTGGTCGGGCTCGCCAACGACCCGCCGGTCCTGTGGCGCGACCTCGGCAACGGTCCCCTGCCGGGTCCGGCGATCACGCTGAACCTCGGCAGCCTCCCGCTGCTCGACGCGGCGGTGGCGGGCAACAGCGCCTGGTTCTCCGGTCAGCACCTGCACCACGTCCGCGATGGCGTGGCCACCACGGTGGATGTCGCCGGCCAGTCCCACCCGTGGGCCTGGGAGCTGACCCCGCTCGGCGAGGGCATCGTCTGCACGGCCGTCTCCGGCATCGACGACGGCCTGTGGCGGATCGAACAGGCGACCGCGACCCTCCTGCACACCTTCGCCAACAGCCGGCCGGAAGCGTTGCTGCGCGCCGGCACACGGGTCTACTTCGTCGCCGACGACGGCCGAGGTGCTGGCAACGAACTGTGGAGCACCGACGGCAGCGTGGCCGGAACGCAGGTTCTCGATCTCACGCCCGGGTCGGGCAGCTCGTGGGTGACGCCGCTCGCCGAGATCCACGAACGCTTGCTGTTCCAGGTCCATGCGCGCGACGGCAGCCACCGGCTCTGGCTGACCGACGGCACCGCGACCGGCACGATGCCGTTCGACGTGTTCCCACCCGGCACCACGGTCGACTGGATTGACGAGCTGCTGCCCTGCGGCCCCGACCGCTTCGCGTTCACGATGGACGACGGGGTGCACGGGGCGGAACCGTGGCTCCTGGGCGTGCAGGGCGCGCGGCTGGTGGCCGACCTGCAGCCCGGCGGCGCGAGCTCTCGTCCGCAGCTCCTCGGCGCGACCGGCGAGGAGTTCTGGTTCCGCAGCGTCTATCCGAGCAGCGGGATCTACCGCAGCGACGGGACCGTGGCCGGCACGGCGCTGGTCGTCCCCGGTGGCGGCGCTGCGCAGATGTTCGTGCTGTCGGGAGGCCGGATCTACTTCGACCGAGCCGACGGAACGCGCGGCGTCGAGCCGTGGGTGATGAGTGCCGGCGCGACCGCGAAGCCGTTGCCGGCCGGCTGTGGGGTCGGTAGCCGGGTGGCCGCGCTCGAGGCCAGCGATCCGGTCCTCGGCCGCATCTGGCAGGTCCGCGGTCGCCGTGGCCCCGCGGGATCGATCGCAGCACTGCTGCTCGGCCCGCCGGCCGTGCCGCCGGTGATCGCCGGGGACTGCGTGGTCCGCGTCGATCCGAACGGCGTGGTGACGCTCGCGTGGATCGCCGATGCCGCGAACCCGTGGCAGCGGAGCTGGCTCCTGCCGAACGACGCGGCGCTGGTCGGGCTGCAGCTCGTGCTGCAGTCGGCCCTCGCCCCCTCGCCACGCCCGGCCGGCTTCGAGGTCGGCGAGGCGGTGTGGCTGACTCTCGACACGTGGTGAGCGAGGAATCTGTCGTAGTTGGTGCCAGGCACCAACTACGACAGATTCGGGAGTGGGCGCGGCGTGGGGAGTTCGCCGCCTATCCTGGCGCGCCGTGACCGATCCAATCCGACGAGTCTTCTGCTGGTTCTCGCTGTCGCTGTTGGTGACCGCAGGCCTGGCCTTCGCACAGGAGCTCGATTCCCGGGATGTCCGCGCCGGCCTGCCGATCCCCGACGAGGGTTACTGCGATCAGCCGCGGATCGTGACGTTGTCCGACGGGAGCTGGGTCGCGGTGCTGACCACCGGGCCAGGGCACGAGGGATCGAAGGGCCAGCACGTGGTATCGACGCGTAGCGAGGACCGGGGCAGGACCTGGTCGGAGCTGGTGGACGTCGAGCCATCGGATCCGGAGCGGCCGGCGTCGTATGCGGTCAGCTACGTGACGCCCTACGACCGGGTCTACGCGTTCTACACCTACAACGGCGACGCGGTGTGGGCGCGGCCCGGGCCCGATGGCAAGCCGCGCGACGAGCGGATCCGAGCCGACACCCAGGGCTGGTGGTGCTACCGCTATTCGGACGACGCGGGTGCGACGTGGTCGGAACGGCACCGGATCCCCATGCGCGTAACCGCCTCCGACCGCGGCAACGACTGGGGTGGCGAGGTCCAGATGTTCTGGGCGATCGGTGATCCGGTGACGACCACCGACGGAGCGGTGGTGTTCGCCTTCACCAAGCTGGCGCGCTACTTCCTGGTGGACGGCGAGGGTTGGTTCTGGCGCAGCGACAACCTGGCGACCGAGCGGGATCCGGCGAAGCTGCGCTTCGAGCTGTTGCCCGACGGCGACCACGGACTGCGTCACCCCGACTTCGGCAGCGTTCAGGAGGAGTTCAACGTGGTGCCGCTGGCGAAGGGGCGACTGGCGTGCGTCTACCGCACCACGCTCGGCTTCCCGGCGATCGCCTACAGCGACGACGGTGGCCACAGTTGGAGCACGCCCGAGCGGATGCGGTACCGCCGCTTCGTGGACTTGGGGATCGCCGGGCCACACCTCCGCAATCCCCGCGCCTGCCCGAAGATCTGGCACGTGGGCGGCGACCGCTACCTGTTCTGGTTCCACCACCATGGCGGCACGGACTTCAAGGACCGCAACCCGGCCTGGATCACGGCCGGCGTGGAGCGTGACGGCGAGCTGATCTGGTCGTGGCCGGAGATCGCGCTGTTCGGGCCCGACCGGAGCTACGAGACCGGCCGGTTCAGCTATCCCGACCTGATCCTCGGCGACGACGAGTGGTTCGTCGCCGAGACCCAGAAGACCGTGGCCCGCGTGCACCGTCTCGACCGCGCGCTGCTCGAAGGCATGTGGCGGCAGCTCGACAGAGGCGAGGTTCCCGCGAGCAACGTTCCACCGCTGTTCGACAGCGAGGGCGACGCCGGCGAACTCCCCGCCCTCCCCGACCTGCGCGGACTCGGCGGATACACGGTGGAGCTACGCTGCGACCTCTCACGCTCGTCACGCGATGTCCCGCTGGCCCGCTTCGGCGAGGACCTGGTCGTCACCGCCGTGCTCGGAGGCACCAAGTCACTCGGTCACCCATGGCGCGTGGAGTGCAAGCTACGCGACGTAGCCGGTCACACCGCGATCTGGACCACCGACCCCATCTCGAGGCTCTCCGGGCACCGCGTCACTTTCCTCTTCGAGGCCGCCGCGAACGTCTGCACCGCCGTGGTCGATGGCGAACTCGACGACGGCCTGACCATGGTCGGACCGAGCGACTACCGGGCCTCTCGCCAGCGCGGCTTCGGCTGGTTCGACCCCGAGTTCGGCGCACCCGCGCCCGGCGCCGCGTTCGAGGCCGGCCCCGGACTCGAACGGCTGCGCCTGCACGCCCGCGCGATGCCTATCTCGGAAGCGGTGCTGCGGACCCGCTGACCTGGGGGATCGCGTTTCTGTCGTAGTTGGTGCCAGGCACCAACTACGACAGATCCTGTCGATCGAGAGCGTCGCGAGCAATCACCCCACGCCCCGGTGACCCCCACCCACCACCCCGGCTAAGGTGCAGCCATGCCGCGACCTGCCGCCCCGATCCTGCTGGCACTGACGTGCGCGACGCTGCTGCGCGCCCAGGAACCACCGCAGAACCTGCCCGAGCACGTCACCGCCGAGCCGCTCGCGCCGCGCGCAGCCGTCGACAGTCCGCGCTTCGTCCGCCACGACCCTGCCGACAGCGGGCTGGTGTTCCAGAACCTGCTCCGCCCGGAAAACGTGTTGCCGTACGTCTACAACGGCGCCGGGGTCACGGTGGGTGACTACGACGGCGACGGGCGCTGCGACGTCTATCTGATCTCGCAGGACGGGCCGAACCGGCTGTTCCGCCAGGTCGCGCCGTTCCGCTTCGAAGACGTCACCGAGGAACTCGGCGTCGAAGGCGGCACGGCCTGGGGCTCGGGCGCGTCGTTCGTCGACTACGACGGCGACGGCGACCTCGACCTGTACGTCGCCAACACCGAGCAGTCGAACCTGCTGTATCGGAACGACGGCGACAGGTTCACCGAGTGCGCGGCGGAGGTCGGCCTCGACCTCGTCGGCGCCTGCACCATGCCGGCCTTCGCCGACTTCGACAACGACGGCGACCTCGACCTCTACCAGGTCCGCAACCGGGTCCTCGGGCCAGACGTGTTCCGGCCGCTGCTCAACCGGATGACCCTGCCGCCCGACATCCAGAAGACCACGAAGGAGCTGGCGCCGCAGATCCCGGGCCTGCGCCGCAACCCGGACGGCACCTGGATCATCCCCGACGACCTCGACGGCCACCTGATCCCGTTGATGGGTCGCGTGTTCTTCGGAGGTCAGTCCGACCTGCTGCTACGCAACGACGGCGGCCGGTTCACCGACGTGACCGCGCTCGCCGGCATCGACGACCGCTCGATGGGTCTGTCCGCGACGTGGTGGGACTACGACGACGACGGCTGGCTCGACCTGTTCGTCGCCAACGATCTGGAATCACCCGACGCGCTCTACCACAACGAGCGCGACGGCACGTTCCGGCTGGTGACCGCGGAGACCCTGCCACACCTGGCGTACTTCGGCATGGGCTCCGACTTCGCCGACGTCGACATGGACGGGCGCTTCGACCTCGTGGTGGCCGACATGGCGATGCGCACCCACTACAAGTCGAAGATGCTGATGGGCGACATGGGCGACCGCGGCTGGTTCCTGCAGTTCGGCCGCCCGCCGCAGATCATGCGCAACGCGCTGTTCCTCAACACCGGCACCGGCCGGTTCCTGGAGTGCGCGCAGCTGAGCCACGTCGCCAAGACCGACTGGACCTGGGCGATGAAGTTCGGCGACCTCGACTGCGACGGCTGGCCGGACCTGTTCGTGACCAACGGCGTGCCGCGCTTCGACAACGACCCCGACCTGAACCCGCGCTTCCGCCAGCTGTTCAACGAGGGGCGCCTCAAGGAGGCCATCGAACTGGCCGCCAACGTGCCGCCGGTGCCCGAGCGCAACGTGGCACTGCGCAACCTCGGCACCACCCCCGGCACGCCGCCGGACTTCGTGAACATGGCGTCGGTCTGGGGGCTCGACGACGAGGGGGTCTCGCAGGGCGCGTCGTATGCCGACTTCGACGGCGATGGCGATCTCGACCTGATCGTCAACGACATGAACGCACCCGCGGCGCTCTACGAGAACCGCGTCGACCAAGGCAATCAGGTCGCGGTCCTGCGCCTGCGCGGTCGTGGCGCCAACACCCATGGACTCGGCGCCCGCATCTCGGCGCGGGCCGGCGCGCTCCGCCTCGAACGTCTCCTCACCCTGCCTGGCGGTTACCTGTCGACCGACGAGCCGCAGGTGTTCCTCGGCCTGGGTGGCCACCCGCGCATCGACCACCTGGAGATCCGCTGGCCCGGCGGCGGGACCACCACGTTGGAGGATCTGCCAGCCGGGTTCCGCTACGTGGTCTCCGAAGCGTCGGCGACCATACCCGAGTCCGACATCGATGCGCGGATCCCGAGGTCGCACGCTTTCGAGGAAGTGCGAGACGCGGTCGGTCTCGCGCCGGGCAGCGACAACGCCGAGGCCTGGTTCGACGACTTCGCGGCCCAGCCGCTGGTCCCCCACCAGCACAGCCAGCTCGGGCCGGGCCTCGCGCTCGGCGACGTCGACGGGGACGGCCACCCGGAGGTCTGGGTCGGCGGATCCCGCGGAAGCTCCGGCATCCTGCAGCGCGCAGAGGCCGACGGCTACATGGCGATCGCTGGCCCATGGAGCGATGACGCCGGTTCCGAGGACCTTGGCGCTTCGTTCCTCGATGCCGACGGCGACGGCGACCTGGACCTGTTCGTGGTCAGCGGTAGCGTCGAAGCGCCCGCCGGCGACGCCGCCTACGCCGACCGCTTGTATCTGAACGACGGCACTGGCTCCTTCACGCACGCCGGCGACGACGTGCTGCCCGGCTTCCGCGACTCGGGCGGCGTGGTCGCGGCCTGCGACTTCGACCACGACGGCGACGTCGACCTGTTCGCCGGCGGTCGCGTGGTCCCCGGCCGTTACCCCGAGTCGCCGTTCAGCCGCCTCTACCGCAACGAGGGCGGGCGCTTCGTGGACGTCACCGCGGAGGTCGCGCCACAGGTCCGACGGGCCGGGCTGGTGACCGATGCCGCGTGGCTCGACTTGGATGGCGACGGCTCGATCGAGCTGGTGGTGACTGCGCACTGGCAGCCGGTGCGGGTGTTCGCCCAGGACTCCCAGGGCCGATTCACCGACCGCAGCGAGGACCTCGGCTTCGCTGCCCACACCGGCTGGTGGAACTCGGTGGTCGCGCTCGACGTGGACGGCGACGGTGACGCCGACCTCGTCACCGGCAATGTCGGCCTCAACACGAAGTACAAGGCGAGTCCAGACAAGCCGGCGAAGTTGTTCGTGGAGGACTTCGACCAGAGCGGCTCGCTCGACGTCATCGAAGCCAAGTACGAAGGCAGCCGGCTCTTGCCGGTGCGCGGCCGCTCCTGCTCGAGCCGCGCGATTCCGATGCTCGGCGAGAAGTTCCCCACCTACGACGAGTTCGCCCGCGCGACCCTCGACGACATCTACTCGGGAGGCGCCCTCGCCGACGCGCAGCGCTTCGAGGCCACCGAGCTGGCGAGCTTGCTCTGGCGGCAGGGCGACGACGGACGCTTCACGGCGGAGCCCCTGCCGAAGCTCGCGCAGATCGCGCCGGTGTTCGGATTGGCCGTCTCCGACCTCGACGGTGACGGCCGCGACGACGTGTTCCTGGCCCAGAACTTCTACACGCCCGAGCCCGAGACCGGTCGGATGGCGGGCGGCCTCGGCGTGTGGCTGCGTGCCACGGCGGAGGGCACGCTCGAACCGGTCCCGAGCGCCGATTCGGGCATCGTGATTCCCGAGGATGCCAAGGCCGCGCTGGTCTCCGACTTCGACGGCGACCACGGACCGGACCTGCTGCTGACGACCAACGGCGGACCACTACGGGCCCTGCGCAACCGGATCGGCAGGCAGCCGCGGATCGTGGTGTTGCCCGAGGACCTGCAATCCGACGACCCGCCCTTGCGCCGCGAGCGCGAGAACCCGGCGTGGCAACGACCCGTGCGTTGGCTGGCGGTCGACGTGGGCGCCGCCGCCGTATCGGGTGGCGAGCTGTCGCTCGCGCTCGATCGCACGGATTGGCCACGGCAAACCCGCTGGCTCGGCGCCCGTAGCGGCTACCTCGCGGCGCCGGCAAACGTGGTGTTCTTCGGGGTGCCGGCCGACGGAACGGCGCGCGGTGAACTGGTCCTCACGGTGCCCGGCGCGGCGCCGCGGACCCTGACCGTCGAGCTCACCGCGGACGAACCGTCACGGCGCGTGGAGCTGCCGCGATGAGATCGCACCGCCTCCGTGCCCAGCTCGTCGGTTTGGCGGCGATGGTCGTGGTCACGCTGCTCGCGGGGTGCTCCACCGACCGGCAGACGCTGCATCGAGAGGAGCCAGAGGCTCGGAGCGAGGAGTCCCCACCGCGCTACGAGTCACGGACCGGCGTCCCGGTGCTGATGGACCTGCCGCTGATCGGCTGGATGTTTCGACGGACGACCACCGTGAGGTGAAGCGTCCCGTCAGCCGCCCACCGCGTAGCCGAGTTCCGCGATAGCCGCCCCCACCGCCGCCAACAGGCGCTCGATGTCGTCGAGATACACCTCGCCGATCGTGCCGATGCGGAAGGTCGCCGCGCGGCTGACCTTGCCGGGGTAGATCGCGAAGCCGCGCCGCTTGAGCGCCTCGTAGAACGGAGCCCAACGGTAGGCGGGATCCACCGGGTCGTGGAACGAGGTGATGATCGGCGACTGCAACGCGTCGTCGAGCAGCGTGCGGAAGCCGAGCCCGCGCATGCCTTCGACCAACCGGCGCTGGTTGGTCCGGTAGCGCTCGAAGCGGGCCGGGACCCCGCCCTCGGCGGCGAGTTCGCGCAGCGCCTGGTCGAACGCCAGCACCACGTGGGTCGGCGAGGTGAACCGCCACTTGCCGCCGCCGTCCTCCATGCCACGCCACTGCGCGTGGAGGTCTAGGCTCACCGAGCGGGCATTCGCCGCGCACGCCGCGAGTCGGTCGACGCGCGCCAGCACGAAGCCGAAGCCGGGGACGCCCTGGATGCACTTGTTGGCCGACGAGATCAGCCAGTCGGCGCCGAGCGACTCCATCGTCATCGGGATGCCGCCGAACGACGACATCGCGTCGAGGACCAGCTCGACACCCCGCGACCGACAGACCGCACCGACCTCGGCCGCCGGGTTGAGCATGCCGGTGGTGGTCTCGCAGTGGACCAGCGCGCAGTGGGTCACCTCGGGATGGGCGGAGAGGACCTCGTCGATGCGCTCCGGATCGACGGCAGCGGTCTCCTCGAAGGGCACGTCGACCCGCGCGATGCCGAGCCGGTCGGCGATCAGTCCGATGCGGTCGCCGTAGGCACCGTTGCGCGGCGTGAGCAACACGCCGTCCCGCGGCAACGCGGTGCCGAGCGCGGATTCGACCGCGAAGGTGCCGCTGCCCTGCATCAGCACGGCGGTGGTGGCCGGTCGCTCGCCGCCTCCGGTCGCGAGGTCGACCAAGGCCGCACGCACCCGCTGGACGACGCCGTTGTAGTCGACGTCCCAGGTCGACACGTCGCGGAGCATGGCCTCCTTGACGGTCCGGCTGGTGGTCAGGGGACCGGGCGTCAGCAGGAGGTAGTCGGCCTGGGATCGTTCCTGGGTCATCGGAGCCGCGCCGATTCGATCGCTGGCAGGAAGTCCGCGAGCGTCGGAGTGACCGCCCCGGGGACCTTGGCCGCCTCGTCGTAACCGCGCAGCGTGACCGCGTCGCGCCAGAACTCCTGACTCCGGAATGCCTCGACCTCGGCCGGCGACATCGGGCCGCCCTGCAGGGCGAGGCTCCGGATCGACGCCTCGGACAGGCGCCCCGCATAGTCGGACTCGACCGCGCAGCGGTAGCGCTTGGCAGCCACGTGCAGGCGCACCGGCTCGATGACGCCCGGCACGAAGCGCTCGGCGAGCCAGCGCGCGCCCAGGCCCTCGTGGTGGTCGTCGGTGCCGTGGAGCGCGCAGTCCTCGTCGAGCCCCGAGAGCAGGTGGCCGACATCGTGCAGCAGGCAGGCAACGACCAGGGCGTCGGGCCGGCCGTCGCGACGCGCGAGTTCCGCCGACTGCAGGGCGTGCTCGAGCTGGGAGACGGCCTCGCCGAAGTAGGCGTCGGAGCCGCGCCGCTCGAACAGGTCGACGAGTTCCTCGGTCGGATCACCGGGCATGGCCTGGAGGGTGCCGGTTCGGGCTCGTCCGGTCCATCCGGGAGACCCGGGATCGCGGATCAAGAGCTGGTGAATCGCCGGGATCAGTCGAACGCGGCGGCCAGCGACTCCTCGGCGAGTGCCGGAGCCATCGTCATGCCCTTGCCGCCCACCGCGGTCACGACGTGCAACCGATCCCCTTCGGTGCGTCGCAGCAGGTCGCCACCCTCCCGCTCGACATAGTGACCGATCCAGCGGTGGGTGATCGCCGCATCATCGAGGTCCAATCGGGTGCGCGCGTACGCGAGGATCGCCCCATCGACCTCGGCGTGCGAGCGCTCGTCGAACGGCGCCTCGTCGGCCACGTAGTGGTGGCTGTCGCCGAGCAGCAGGGAGCCATCGGCCGCCTCGGCGCAGAGCACGTGGATGCCATGCTCGTCGAACACCGGGTCGAAGATCGCCTCGCGCAGCGCCGGCAGACTCGCGCAGCCCTCGAACGTCGCATAGCGGACCATCGTGGGGGCGAAGGCGAGCATGGTGCGGAATCCGAAGCCACCCTCCCCACGGGATAGCCTCAGCATCTGCAGCTTGACATGGCGCAGATCGGCGTCGGCGTGCAGGTCCGGGCGCAGCGTCGCGAGGTCGGCACCGGAACACACGAAGACGTGTCGGGCCCGGAGGCACCCGCCGGCTGCGGTGTGCACCGCGCAGCGGGCGTCCTCCACCTCGGCGCGGACGACCGCGGTGCGGCGGCGGACCGAGACGCCGAGATCGGTCTCCAGGTGGCCGAGCAGCGCGCCGACGGCCTCGCGTGGCTCGACCTGCACGTCGTCGTGGAACCTCAGCCCGCCGAGCGTGGCGCCATCGCGCAGGGATGGCGCCAGCGAGCGAGTCGCCTCCGCGGACAAGGACTCGACCCGGAGCCCGTCACCCGCATCGCCGGCAAGGAACTCCTCGAAGACCCGGAGTTCCAGTTCCGACCCAGCGACGTAGGTCGTTCCGTGCGCCCGGATACCGAGCACCCCCAGCGTCGCGAGTTCGCGATAAATCAGCGCGCCGTACGATGCCCGACGCCGCCAGGCGTCGGCGCGCGTGCCGCTCGGGATGACCATCCCGAAGTTGCGGACGCTGGCACCGAGAGGCCGCGCGGAGCGCTCCAGCAACACGGTACGGAGGCCACGCCGCGCCGCCGACCAGGCGTGGAAGGTGCCGAGGATGCCGCCACCGACCACGGCGACATCCACCTCCTCGTGCGTCGCGTGTTCCATCTACTGCGAAACGGAACGCCAGCCCGGCGGCTCGGCAACGCCGCGACAGAAAAACTGCGCCCCGTCTTGGGGCCGTGACGAATGCCCCGCTCTCGAAAAGGAACTCGCCGAGCGGGACGGCGTGACAGGCGCCCTCGGCCCGGCGCTTCGCCCGGGTGTAACCGACCCCCGAGCAACCACTAGATCCGACCATCCTGACCCGACGAGACGGACCGATCGGCACCTGACGCCAAAGTAGGGTCCCCGAACGACCGGCTTCGAGGCAATGGGAGACCGAAAGGAGCACCCCCCCATGACTGCCACCCAAGTGCGCTACACCCTGCAGGAAGCCGATGCGCTGGTCCCCCTGCTCGGCGCGATCGCCGAGGAGATCCAGGAGCGGCGAGCCGAGCAGCGCGAGCTGGCTCGCCTGCGGGACGAACTGAAGGCCGCGCGGACCCCCGAGGGTCTGCAGACCAGCCTGGTCGAGATCGACGCCCGGCTGCACGAACTCGCCATGGGCCTCCGCGAAGCGCTGCTGGAACTCGAGACCCTCGGCGGTTCGATCCTGCGGCTGAACCCCTTGACCGTGCACCTGCCCGGACGCACACGCAGCGGCGAGATCGTGTTCTGCTGGCAGGCGGGCGAACAGCGCGTCGGTCACGGACACCTGCCCGGCCAAGAAGACGAGCCGCGACGCCCCCTCCGGGTCCGCGACGCCGCCGACCGCGACGACGACACCTCCGGGCGCCGCGCTTCCTGACCGACGCGCCCGACGCGCGGCCACCCCCGATGGCTCGAACCGCGCGAGCGCGTGGTTATCCTGACCTGTCGTGACCCGTGCGTATCACCACGTCAACCTGTTCCGGCTCCGCGCCGGCGTGACCCTGGATCGGGTCCGCCTGGCCAAGGACCAGCTCCAGGAACTCGTCGAGACACTGCCGGGGGTGCTCCACTTCGCGGTGACCGACAATCTGGCGGACCGGAACCAGGGCTTCACTCTGGCGCTGTTCTCGGCCTTCGAGGACCGCCGGGCCTACGACATCTTCCGGCGACACCCGGAGTGGCAGCGGGTCTGGGAGGAGCTGCTCGAGCCCGTGGTCGCCGATCGGATCGAGGCGACCGGCGAGGAGACCTGATCCCCCGCCGAGCATTCCATTCCACCTCCCTTGAACCGCGCAGCTCGGCGGGTGGAATGCTGGGATGAACAAGCCCAGACGAGTCGCGATCACCGGCGCGGCCGGCCAGATCGGCTACAGCATCCTGCCGCGGATCGCCGCCGGCCAGGTGTTCGGCACCGACACCCCGGTGATCCTGCAGATGCTCGAGATCCCGCCGGCGCTCGGCGCGCTGAAGGGGGTCGCGATGGAACTGGAGGACTGCGCCTTCCCGCTGCTCCAGGACATCGTGTGCAGCGACGACCCGAACGTGGCCTTCAAGGACGCCGACCTGATCTTCCTGATCGGCAGCAAGCCGCGCTCGAAGGGCATGGAGCGCAAGGACCTGATCCTCGAGAACGGGCCGATCTTCACGGGCCAGGGCAAGGCCATCAACGACCACGCGTCGAGCGACGTCCGCGTGGTGGTGGTCGGCAACCCCTGCAACACCAACTGCCTGATCGCGATGCACTCGGCCCCCGACGTGCCGAACGATCGGTTCACGGCGATGACCCGCCTCGACCAGAACCGCGCCAAGGCCCAGCTCGCGCTGAAGGCCAGCGCGCACTGGAACGACGTGAAGCGCTGCGCCATCTGGGGCAACCATAGCAACACGCAGTTCCCGGACTGGACCAACGCCCGCATCGGCGGCAAGCCGGCGCTGGAGGTGATCGGCGACCGGAGCTGGCTCGAGGGTGAGTTCGTGAAGACCGTGCAGGAGCGCGGCAAGGCGATCATCGAGGCGCGTGGCCTGAGTTCGGCGATGTCGGCGGCCAATGCGGCGCTGGAGCACGCCGGCGCGCTGTTCGCGGTGCACGGCGCCGACGATCCGGTCTCCCTCGCGGTCCCGTCGGACGGCAGCTACGGCATGCCCGAGGGCATCGTCTGCTCGTTCCCCTGCACCACCGACGGGCGGGGCAACTGGTCGATCCTGCAGGACTTCGAACTCGACGACTACGCCAAGGCACAGGCCAAGGTCTCGACCGACGAGCTGCTCGAGGAGCGCTCGGCGGTGGCGCATCTGCTCGGCTGATCCCGGCTACGCGAGACGGGGCCACCTCGCCCGCGTCGCCCCACCGCCTACGACGCCATGTTCGACGCTGGATGGTTGATCCTCGCCGGCGCGGCGATGGGCTTCGTCAACAACCTCGCCGGCGCCGGCGGGGTGCTGGGCCTGCTGGCTTTCGACCTGGTGGCCGGGCTGCCGATCACCACGGCGAATGCCAGCCTGCGACCCGCGGCGTTGGCGATCTCGATCAGCGGCGCGCTCGGGTTCGTCAGCACACGGACCGCCGTCCCGGCCCGCTCGCTGCTGTACGGCCTCGCCGCGGTCCCGGGCGCTGTGGCCGGCGCGGTGCTGGCGGTCGAACTGCCGCCGCTGGTGTATCGGCTCTCGCTGGTGGCGGTGATCCTGCTGCTGCTCGCGAAGATGCTCCGTGAACGCCGCGACGCGACTCATCGTCCGCCGCAACGACTTCCGCCGTGGCTGGCGATCGGCTTGTTCACCCTGGTCGGCCTGCACATGGGATTCCTGCAGGTCGGGGTCGGGCTGCTGATCATGGCGACACTGTCGGTGGTCCACAGCAGCGACCTGGTGGCGGTGAACGCAGCGAAGATGGGGATCGTGTTCGCGACCTCGCTCGCCAGCGTCACGACGCTCTCCCTGAAGGGCGCGATCGACTGGCCGCCCGCGCTGTGGCTGGCACTCGGGGCAGGCGTCGGCAGCTTCCTCGCCGGTCGCTGGAGCGTCCGGAAGGGCCATGCGGCGATCCGCAGCTTCGTCGTGGTGGTCTGCGTGCTGGCGCTCGTCCGGACCGCTGCCAGCTTGCTCTGAGCCGCCCGAACCGCGACAACGCGGGACATGCCAGCCAATCCCGATCCGGACCGCGCGCTGCACGTGGTCGTCACCGGAGCGAGTTCCGGAATCGGCGCGGCGACCGCCCGCGCCTTCGCCGCCCTGGGTCACCGACTGTCCTTGGGCGCGCGACGCGCGGAGCGCCTCCCCGAACTCGACGCGCCGACCTTGCGGCACCCGCTCGACGTGACCGACGAGACCTCGGTCGAGACGTTCCTGGCCGCCGCGCGCGCTGCCCACGGCGCCATCGACGTGCTGGTGAACAACGCCGGGCTGGCCCGCGGCGTCGAGACGATCGCGGACGCCACCGGAGAGGCCTGGCGCGAGATGATCGAGACCAACGTGCTCGGAGTCCTGCACGTCACCCGGCGCGTGGTGCCGGAGATGATCGGGTGCGGCCGGGGCCACGTGGTGATGATCGGCTCGGTGGCTGGCCACGAGACCTACGAGGGCGGCAGCGTCTACTGCGCCACCAAGCGCGGCCTGCGCTCGATCGCCGAGGGTTTGCGCTACGAGACGCTCGGCACCGGGGTCCGGGTCACGAGCGTCGACCCGGGCATGGTCGAGACCGAGTTCAGTGTGGTGCGCTTCCGAGGCGACCAGACCAAGGCCGACTCGGTCTATACCGGCACGCGGCCGCTGACCGCCGACGACGTCGCCGAGTGCATCGTGTTCGCGGCGACGCGACCGGCGCACGTGAACATCGATTCGATGCTGGTGATGCCGACCGACCAGGCCTCACCCAAGCGGGTGCACCGGCGACAGGGCTGAGCGGTCCGGGTTCGACCTACTCGCCTGCGCGCGCCACCAACGCGGCACGCAACTGCCGGAGATCCTCGGCCCGCTCGGTGTCGTCCAGCAGCCTGACGATGTCCGCGGCGAGTTCCCGGCCGGCTTCACCTCGATCGATGAGCGCGACCGAAGCCAGCCGCGCCAGCGCGTTGTAGGCCCGGGCCGCCTCGAGCTGCGCCCGGATCTCGCGAAGCTCCAGCCCCTCCCCGGCGGGTTGCTCGGCATGCAGGACCCATTGCGATCCGCCGAGGGCACCGCAGACCCCGACCAGCAGCAGGCCGGCCATGTAGCGGAGCCGGACCAGAGCGGGATCGGACTGCAGGGCCGGAACCCCAGGAGGCAGGGCGTAGGGAGCCGGCTCGACGTCGTCGTGGGCGCGGCGGGGAAGCCAGGAAGGGAGCATGCGCCGCAGCATGGCACTCACTTGCCAATTGGTCAAGCATCGTGACCCAACGATGCCCGAGAGAGGTCGTGCGCGCGGCGGGGCCCTCCCCGACACTGCCCGGCGCATGGAGCCCGTCCACGTCTATGTGCTGGCGCTCGCCGCCCTGGCGACACTGCTGCTCGCACTGGAGAAGGCGCCACTGACGGTGGTCGGAGTCGGACTGATCGTCGGAGTCGCTGCCCCCGGCCTCGTTCCGTCGTCTGCAGCCGTGGCAGGCTTCGGCAACCGGGCGGTCGTCACGGTGGCCGCCCTCTACGTGGTCGGCGAGGGCTTCCTGCGCACCGGCGCCGCCTCGCTCCTGGCCCGTCGGATCCTCAACCGCACTGGCGGGAACGAGACCGCGGTCACCCTGGTGATCTGCGCGATGGCGGCCACGATCTCGGCGTTCGTGAACAACGTCCTGGTCGTCGTCACCTTCATGCCGGTGATCACGAGCATCTGTCGGGAGACGGGCCTCTACCCGTCGCGCCTGCTCATCCCGCTGAGCTATGCCTCGATCGCCGGCGGACTGACGACCCTGGTCGGCACCTCGACCAACCTGCTGGTCAGCGGCGTGCTCGACGAGTTCGGCCGCGAGCCGCTGTCGATGTTCGAGATGTCGGGCCCCGGCCTGATCCTCGCGGGTTCCGCACTGCTCTACATCGCCCTGGTCGGCCGTCGCCTGCTGCCCAGGATCCCATCGCTCGCCACCCAGGCGGGCACCACCGAGATCCGAGAGTACGTCACCGAGATCACGGTCGGACCGAAGAGCCCGCTGATCGGCCGATCGCTGGACGAGATCGGCCGCGAGGGTGACGCGGTGCAGATGGCGATCCGCGAGGAGACCACGATCCGCCCGAAGAACTTCGCCGAGACGCAGGTGGAGCCGGGCGACATCCTGGTCCTGCGCGGTCGGGTCCAGGAATTGGCGAGCCTGCACAGCACGAGGAGTTCCGGCGCCGAGGACGAGACCGAGCGCTACGACCCGAGTTCGATGAGCTTCTACGAGCTCGCGATCACGCCGGAATCGAGCGCGGTCGGGCGCCGGATCAGCAAGCTCGGCCTCAAGCGCCGCCATGGCGCAGTCGTCGTGGGACTGTTGCGTGCAGGCCGCCACCTGCGCGGCCGACTCGGCGAACTGCACGTCGGCCAAGGCGACCTCCTGCTGGTCTTCGGCAACCAGAAGAGCCGCGACAGCCTACGCAACAGCACCGAGTACTCGGTGATCGAGGGGGTCGACGAGAAGATCTACCGCCAGGACAAGGCGCCGTTCGCGTTCGCCACCGTCGCGGGGCTGATCGCGATGTTCGCCTCGGGGGTCGAACCGGTGATCGCGGCGTTGATCGGCGCCCTGACGATGGTGCTCGGCGGCTGCCTCACCGTCCGACAGGCGCAGTCGGCGGTGAACTGGTCGATCCTGGTGTTCATCGCCGGGACCCTGGCATTGAGTCGTGCGCTGCAGAGCACTGGCGCGGACCGCCTTCTCGGCCAGCTCCTCGCCGACTCGCTGGGGGGCGCCGGGCCGTGGTTCCTGCTGGCCGGGCTGTACTTCGGCACGATCCTGCTGACCGAGCTCCTGTCCAACAACGCGGTGGCGGTGCTGATGACGCCGGTGGCACTGGCAGCGGCCGAAGCTGCGGGGATCGACGAGAGGCTACTGGTCATCGCGGTCGCGCTCGCCGCCTCGAACTCGTTCGCCAACCCCGTCGGCTACAAGACCAACCTGCTGGTGTTCGGCCCGGGCGGCTACCGCTTCCGCGACTTCCTGAAGACCGGACTCGCCCTGGACCTCCTGCTCGGCGTCATCGGAGTCGCTAGCCTGCCACTGTTCTTCCCGTTCTGACGCCGTCTCGACGAGTGCTTCAGCTCGGCGACCCCACCGGCCGATGTCCCGAACGACCCGGTCGATCCAGAGGCCGTCGGGAGATCGCAACGTGACCGAGCCCACCAGCAAGCGCATCCCGCGCTCGGACCGCACTCCGCGCCGGACCGTGGTGATCTTCTGCGGCGTGGCACTGGCCGCGCTCGGAACGATCTCGCTGTGGTCGGGACAGGATCTGCCGCGTGCCACCTGGCGCGATGGAGCGGGGGACCCGATGTCGGCCTACTCGCACGTGGACCCGTCGGCAGCGTTCACGCTGCAGCTCGAACTGCCGCGCCCGATGCACGTCTACGTCGCCAGCCACGATCTCGTGCGCGGCACCCTCGCGATGCGACCCAGCGCGACCCTGCGCGGCGACGCGGCACCCAACCCGTTGCCCGCAGGCCGCCACGATCTGCCCGGAGTCCACCTCGACCGGGCGCTGCAGTGGCCGGTGGGCGACGGCGTCGGAATGAACACGGTGGTGCTGATCGCCAGCGAGGAGCCGCTGCCCGAGTTGGTCGCAGCCCTCGCCCGCTGCCGACAGCTCGGCAACGCGGCATTCCCGGACCGACCGCTCCTGGGCACCTACGCGCCGGCCACCGGCATGGAGTCCACGCCGCCCCGGAGCCGCCCCGCACACCCGCTGCTCGAGGCCTGCTCCGCCCTGATCGCCGAGCGAGCGGACAGCGACCTGCTACCGGTCCCCGACGCCCCGGGCGTCTACGCATCGGTGCTCCGCCTGCACACCGACCTCGCTCGGGGAGGCGACGTCGAAGCCGCGCGCCGCGAACTCGCCGAGCAGATCGGACCGATGCTCGAGGGCGCCCTCCCCTTGCCCGACGGGACCGCGCCCATACCGGCCGCGCCACCCGGCGGCGAGCGGCGCTGACCCCAGCACGGCCGGGATCAGGCCAGGCTGCAGCCCTCGAGGTGACCGCAGAGCAGGTGCACCACGAGTAGATGCGACTCCTGGATGCGGGCCGTGTCGGAGGAGGGCACCCGGACCGCGACGTCGGCGAGTTCGACCATCGCCCCCCCACGCTCGGAGGCCAATGCGGCCGTCCGAATACCAGCCTCTCTCGCGACCCGCATGGCGGCGACGACGTTGCGCGAGCCGCCGGAAGTGCTGATCCCCACCAGCAGGTCGCCCGGCCGGCCGAGGGCCTTCAACTGGCGCGAGAACACCTGTTCGTAGCCGGCATCGTTCCCGATCGCGGTCAGGCTGGGCACCTCGTGACCCAGGGCGAGTGCCGGGAGCCCCTCGCGCTGCTTGTCCTCGAACCACCCCACCAGCTCCCCCGCGGCGTGGGCTGCATCGCACGACGAGCCTCCGTTGCCGCAGAACATCAGCTTGCCGCCACCTCTGAGGGTGGTCTCGGCGAGCCGACAGAGGGACTCGATCTCGTCCAGACACTGCGCGAGCAGTCGCTCCTTGGTGGCGATGCTCTCTCGGATGCGGGCCTCGAACTCGCTGCGCTCCATCCGCGCATCCTACGGCGGCGACGGAGACGAGCCAGCTCGATCCCTGCAGTGATATACGCTGATACGCACTGTCGAAACGAGGGACATGCGGGACAGCGGTGATCCTCGAAAATGACCAAGTTTGCACTCTGATCGGATCACGAGGTCAGTGATCGCCACGATTCGCCGGTGAGTGCAGGCCCGAAACTGCACTTCATGCAGAAAATCGGCATCACTACTGTTACCCTCGCCGTCGATGACGGGACTGCGGAGCGAAAGCGAAGTCGCTCCACCGAATCAGCAACCCCGGCAGCCCTCCCACCCCTGGATCACCCATCATGACCAAGCTCATCGACGCCCCTCAGTCCAGCGCCCGCAACTCGCGCGAGGACGTGGCCCGCCAGCTCGAGGAACACGGCATCCGGTTCCTCCGCCTCAACTTCACGGACATCACCGGCACCAACAAGAACATCGAGGTGCCGACCTCGCAGTTCGACAAGGCGCTCGATGGGCAGATCATGTTCGACGGCTCGTCGATCGAGGGCTTCGTCCGCATCGAGGAGAGCGACATGCTCCTCGCACCCGATTTCGACACCTTCCGCGTCTATCCGTGGGACGACGAGGGCCGCGGCAAGGTCGCCCGCATCATCTGCGACGTCCACAACCCCGACGACACGCCCTTCCAGGGCTGTCCCCGCAGCACCCTGAAGCGGATGCTCGCAACCGCCGCCGAGAAGGGCCTGAAGCTGATGGCGGGGCCGGAGGCGGAGTTCTTCCTGTTCGAGCGCGACCTCGACGGCAGCATCACCACCAACACCAACGACGCGGCCGGCTACTTCGATGCGGCGCCGCTGGACGAGGCGGAAGCATGCCGCCACGAGATCACCAACGCGTTGGAGGCAATGGGCCTGGAGGTCGAGGCGAGCCACCACGAGGTCGCCCCTGGCCAGCACGAGATCGACTTCCGCTACGGAGACGCGCTGAGCACCGCGGACAACCTGACGACCTTCAAGTACGTCGTCCGCCGCGTGGCCAAGGAGTTCGGCCTGCACGCGACGTTCATGCCCAAGCCGATCTTCGGCATCAACGGTTCGGGCATGCACTGCCACCTGTCGCTGTTCGACCTGGACGGCCAGGAGAACAAGTTCGCTGACACCTCGAGCGAGTGGAAGATCAGCAAGTCGGGCCTGTCGTTCATCGCCGGCGTGATCGAGCACGCGCGCGCGTTCTGCGCGATCACCAACCCGCTGGTGAACAGCTACAAGCGCCTGGTCCCCGGCTACGAGGCGCCGACCCACATCGCGTGGAGCATGCGCAACCGCTCGCCGATGATCCGCATCCCCGAGCGCCGCGGCCTCGGCACGCGGATGGAGATCCGCATGCCCGACCCGAGCTGCAACCCCTACTTGGCGTTCTCCGCAGTGCTCGCGGCCGGCCTCGACGGAATGGAGCGCCAGCTCGAACCGCCGCCGCCGGTGAACAAGAACATCTACACGATGAGCCAGCGGGAACGGGCGAAGAACAAGATCGCCAGCCTGCCCGGCAACCTGAACGAGGCGGTCGACTCGTTCGAGAAGAGCAAGCTGATGCGTGACGCGCTCGGCGACCACATCTTCACCCACTTCATCGAGGCGAAGCGACAGGAGTGGTCCGAGTACATCGCGCAGGTCCACGAGTGGGAACTGCAGCGCTACCTCGGCACGATCTGATCCGATCGCCACCCCCGCCCGGAACTAGAGGGCCGCGCGTCAGGCGCGGCCGAGACAGGCGCCGAGGGCCTCGATCAGGCGATCGACGACCTCGGCCCTCGCGCCCTCGCCCATCAACCCGATGCGCCACGCGCGACCCGCGAGCGAGCCGAGCCCACCGCCGATCTCGATGTGGTGGTCGCGGCGCAGACACCGGCGCACCTCGAGATCCTGCACACCGTCAGGAATCCGCACCGAGGTCAGCATCGGAGTTCTCAGCCTGGGCTCCACGACGACGCACTCGAGCCCGAGAACGTCGAGTCCGGCGTAGAGTCGCTCGGCGGCCTGTCGATGCCGGCGCGCGCGGTCCTCGAGGCCCTCCTCGAGGACCAGCCGCAGGCCCTCGTGGAGACCGTAGACCATCGAGACCGGCGCGGTGTGGTGGTAGGCGCGCGACGTCTCGGCATCCCAGTAGCCGGCTAGCAGGGCGAAGTCGAAGTACCAACTCGGAACCCGGGACCGACGGGCCCGGATCCGCTCGAGCGCCCGATCCGACACCGTCACCGGCGCGAGGCCCGGAGGGACCGACAGGCACTTCTGGGTCCCCGAGTAGACGAGGTCGAAGCCACGCGCATCCGCGCCGAGGTCCAACCCGCCCAAGCTCGTGACGCAGTCGGCCAGAACCAGAGCATCGGCTTCCCGGGCCGCCGCGACGATCCGCTCGCATGGTTGGAGCACGCCGGTCGAGGTCTCGGCGTGGACGAAGCAGACCAGCCTGGTCGGACCAGCCGCGATCGCAGCCGCCATCGCCGCCTCGTCGAGGGCGGAGCCGAACAGCGCCTCGACCCGGACGACCTCGGCACCGAGCCGCGCCGCGAGATCCGCGATCCGGCCACCGAACACCCCGTGCACTCCGACCACCACCCGATCGCCGGGCTCGACGACGTTGGTCAGGCAGGCCTCCATGCCCGCGGAGCCGGTCCCCGAGATCGGGAGCGTGAAGCGGTTCCGCGTGCCGAAGACCGCGCGAAGCCCGTCCTGGACGCGATCCATCAACGCGACGAACTCGGAATCGAGGTGCCCGAGAACCGGGAGCGCTTGCGCCCTCAGCACGCTCGAGGCCACCGGAGACGGGCCGGGCCCCAACAGCAGGATCTCGGAAGGCTCGAACGGAGCAGCGGTCTCCATGCTGGCAGTCTAGGAGCCGGGGTCACGGGAGACCATTCCGCCCAGCGCTCGCCCTCGCACCCAGGACATCGGCGTGAAGCCTCGTCGGATCGGCGTCGGGTTCGATCAGGCCTCCGGTCCGGAGCCGGACTCGGACGACGCCGAACGGTCACCACGCAGCTCCGCGTTCAGCCGATAGACGAACGCCAGGATCCTGGCGACGATCTCGTAGCTCTCGGCCGGAATGCGATCCCCTACCCGCAGCGGCTCGAGACAGGTGAGCAGATCCTCGTCCTGCTGCACCGGGATGCCGTGGCTGCGCGCCACGTCCAGCAACCTCGCAGCCGCGGCACCGCGACCGTGGGCGAGCACGCGAGGCGCGTCGTCCCGCTCCCGCCGGTAGCCGAGTGCGACCGCGCGACGCGGGCGGTCCTCGTCACGGCGATCAGGCGTGGACATCGAGTCCCTCCGCCCCCCGAACGACGCGGTCGACTACATCGAGCTCCCGCAGCAGCGATGTCGACTCGGATGCCGAGGCAACGGCAACCTCGATCACGGCCTGCAGACCAGACTCACCGAGCCCGGCTGCGAGTTCGCCTCGGATCGACTCGAGCCGTGCGTCGAGCAGGCTCCGCACGGCTTCGATGGCCGTCGCGAACCGGACGAAGAACCGACCCGGCGCGGAGCGAACATCGATCCGCAACGCACCGAGTTCCGACAGCTCGAGAAGCAGGACGACCAGGAAACCCTCGCCCGAGGCTTCGCGTGGTCGCGCCCCGGACGCCCCGTCATCTGTCGCCACGTAGCAACGGAACTCCTCCAGCCCGTGCCCCCGATCGAAGGGGATCGGGATCGGTAGCAGTGCGCTCCCCCGATCGACGGCGCGTCCGACTTCGACGATTCCAGTCCCGAACGCACGCAACGCGTCCCGCGCCGGCGTAGCACCCCGGTCCGACCCGGACTCCACCTCGACCGCCGCTGCCATCCAGGAAGTCGACCGCGGATCGCCCGCAACCTCCTCGACCAGGGCACGCAGGAGCGCGTGATCCGCGACCACGGAGAACGCCGCCCGCACGGCCTCGGATAGCAGCCGCGGCCCCAGCACCAACACACGCGACGGCCAGGACTCCCGAGCGCCGGCTGTAGCGCCCTCGAACGGGACGAGATCCGCGGCAGGGCGCGTCGAGGACCCGACGGTCCCGACCTCCGTCCGGCGAGCGAGCAGGGCGCGACCGAGTCGCATGCCGGGCCCAGCCTCTGCGGGCCTCGTTTCCCGAGTGCTTTCCGACCCGCGAGGGACGACCGTCCAGAAGCGAGGCCACCGCGCATCGGGTGCCCGGAACGCTCGCACCGATCCGACCTCGATGGGCACGCGGGAGCGGACCTGAACGACCTCCCCGCCGAGCCGCAGCCGCACCGACCATTCGCCCGGGGCGACCGGTTCCACAGCCTCCACGAGGCCGAGCAGGCGCCCACCGGCGGCCAACCGTCCGAGGAGCTGGGTCGGCACGGACGGATCCCCAACCCTGGCCAGCTCCGCAGCAAGCGGGTCCTGGGGCGTCGCCCGGGCCGCACGCGTGGCGATCCCGGATCCCGTCATCCGTTCCGACCGGCCCTCGGCCATCCGTCCTCACCGATCCGGCCACTCGACTGCCGGATGCCAAGCTTGCCTTCGACCAACGCCGAGACTCGCTTGATCCCGAGCGTGACGATTCCGACCCTCGGCCCCATGCGACTCCGAACTCTCGCCCCCACCCTCGCGATGATCAGCGCCTGCGCGGCACCGCCCCCACATGCGGACCGGCCCGCACACGTGACCGACCTGAGCACCCGGCTTGCCGCACGCGCAGCGTCCCGACCTTTGGTCGTGGCTCACCGCGGCGCCAGCGCGGCATTCCCGGAGAACACGATCCCGGCGTTCCGGGCCGGCATCGAAGCGCACGCGGATCTGGTCGAACTCGACTTCCATGCCTCCGCGGACGGGGTGCTGCTCTGCCTCCACGACAAGACCCTCGACCGCACCACCAACGCGAACCAGCTGTTGGGCGGTTCGCAGATCGCGGTCGCAGGGACGCCGTGGTCCACGCTCAGCGTCCTCGACGCTGGCTCGTGGAAGGCCGCACGATTCGCAGATGCCCGGATCCCCACCCTGGAGGAGGCACTCGAAACGATCTGCCCCAACGCGATCCCGATGGTCGAACACAAGGCCGGCACCACGTCGGACCTGCTTGCCGCACTCGACCGGTCGGGGCAACGACGGAACGCGCTGGTACAGTCGTTCGACTGGGGTTGGCTCCGCGAACTTCGCGAACGCGCCCCAGACCTCACCCTCGCCGCCCTCGGCAGCGGCGCCCTCACACCCGAGCGGCTCGCGTCCATCGACGCTCTCGGAGTCTCGATGGTCCACTGGAACCATCGGGACCTGACCATGGATGACTTGGCCGCGCTGCACGCTCGCGGCTACATGGTCTGCGTCTACACGGTCGACGATCCCGCATGGCTCGCCAGCGCTCCGTCACGCCGCCTCGATGCCGTCACCACGAACGAACCAGGGCTCGCGCGCAGAATCTTCGAATCCCCGTCGACCCTGAGCACTTCCCCGCGCTGACGGCTTCCACCCGTCGGCCCACCGCCCCTCGGCGGTGGGCACGACACCCCGACCCCGCGCTCGTCCCGAGGTCACCCCGCGGCCGAAGGGCCACGGGTCAACGAACCTGCCGGACGGCACCGGTCACCAGACCGCGCAATCACCAAACCGCGACGTCGAAGATTCCCGTCGTGGAACGGTTCGCGAAAGAGATGCGCATGTCTATCGCATCCCCCGATGCGCCGATGATGAGGATCGACACCTCCGCAACACCGGCCGCCTCCAGCCGGGCCAGGTCGGCATACGGCAGGACCAGGAGATCGCCCGAGATCGAGGCGGAAACGCTGACCGGAGCCTTCGTGCTGGCCACCGCCGCAACCAGGATCGCGTTGTCGAGACCCTCCGGCAGCCGAGCGAGGACCGGGCTACCGTCGGCAATCACATTGTGCCGCTCCCTGAGGACCTTGCCGCAGTCGGCCAACCGGATCGCACACGGCAGGATGACGATCCCACCACCGCGACGCACGCGGTCGTCGCCGACAGCGCTCGGTACGAAGCTCACGCCGAGGAACAGCGCGAGTGTCAGGAACAACAAGGGATGGCGACGCATCAACAGGCCTCTTGCTCGGGGAACCAGCAAGGAAAACGGCTCGTCAGGTAGGAGTATACCTGCGGGTGACGTGAGAGAGTGTCGACGAAGTCCTGACGACTCTTGAACTCCTCAGCGATCATCCGCCGCTTGTGCGGAAGCTCGGAGTCCAACCGCTCCAGCCATGCGATGCACTCCTCGAAGCGCTCCTGCATGCCGTAGGCGAGTGCCAGGTTGAAGTAGATCAGCCCGAACTGCGGCCGCACCTCGACCACACCGGACTCGATGAGCTGGAGGAACAGCCGCTCTGCGACTGCGAGATCCCCCTTGTCGAGGTAGACGTTGCCGAGGTTGAACAGCGCGAAACCGCGGATCCCGACGTCGTCGCTCTCCTCGAGCACTCGCTCGAACTGCCTGCAGGCATCGTCGTAACGTCCACAGACGTGATGGACGTGTCCCACGTAGATGCGCGCCTCGTGGAACTCGGGCATCAGCATCAGCGCTTCGTGGAGCAGGTCCTCACCCTTCGTGAGGTTCTCGCCGGGTGAACGCCCCCACGCCTCGCCGAAGAGTTCGCGCGCGCGCACCCACTCGCCACCGACGTCCTCGGCGACCTCACCGCCGGCCAACCGCTCGACCTCATCCAGCAGGTTTCGGCCGCGCTGACACATGTCAGGGATGGGCACCGGTTCGCGAGCGACGATCCGTGAGAAGTTCGGGGAGATCCCCATCAACACGAACCCGCGCCCGAGTTCGTAGAAGATCCGCGCCAGCTGTTCGCGGTTCTCGGTCAGCTGCTTGCGAAGCTCACCGGCGAGAACGAGCACGGCGGAATCCAACACCGTCCCTTGGCCACCCGCAGCACTCTGACCCGACCTGAGAGAGACGCGGACCAGTTCGTCCGGAGCGGCGGTCAGGACCTCGTGAAGCTCGCGGTGCGATCGCGCCTGAGCCCGGATCCCATCGAGGAACGCCCGGCACGAAGGGCAGGCATCGCTGTGCACCATGACCCGCCGGACCGATGCCGGATCGAGCTCCCCGTCCAGCATCGCCGACAGATCCATCTGGATCTGCGCGCACGGATCCACGGATTCATCCATGGGTGCGTCCTGTCGGGTGCCATCCATCGGTTCGGAGCGGATCACGAGCAAGGGGAGGGAGAAGCGAGTTCAAACGGCGCTGGTGGCCTCGCGACTGCGAAGCGCGACCCGGATGTCGTCCGCGGGCCGTCGCTGGGAGACCGACTGCCGGATCGACCCGACAGTCGCATCCTCGTCCGACACGAGGTCACCGCTCTCGCGGCGATCACGATCAGGTGCGCTACGGCGGGAAGCGTCAGCGCGTGAGAGCAGATCTCTCGAGCCGACGGGAACCGCCTCGGTCTTCGCGCCCCGATCCCGCAAGGCATCCAGGCGAGCGCCGAGCCGCGCCAACGAACGAGTCATTCCGCGCAGGATCTTCCGACGCCCCCGGAAGACCACCATCTTCAGGTTCTCGAGCTTGATGCCGAGGTCCTGTGCAGCATCGCGGTAGGACCATCCATCGACCTCCACCAGCCGGAGCGCACGCTGCTCGCGCGGCGACAACTTCTGATAGTGGACGAGGTAGAGGTTCAGCCAGAGCAGGTAGGCCTGATCGACGCGCTCGGCGGACTCCGACTCCTCCGCGCTTCGATACGGAGTCCGCACCAGCGGATCGGCGCGCTCGCCGATGGACTCGTCGAGCGGGGTCGCCTGCTGACGACGCGACTCGCCCTTGAGACTCTTGAAGACCGTGTTCCGGACGATGCGGTGGCCCCAGTTGCGGAACGCGTCGTGCCGCTCCGCGACGAAGCGGTTGGGGTAGCGGTAGATGTTGAGGAACACCTCCTGCAACACGTCCTGCGGATCGATCCGCGCCGATGAGCGACGGAGTTGGCCGCGGATCGCCACGAGGAAGGAATGGTGGGACAGATCGTGCAGCAGCGCGAAGACCTGCGGATCTGCCGTGCGCTTGAAGCAGTCCATCAAGGCCGTGCCGACCCAGTCGGCACGATCCGCCTCCGGCAGAGCGGTCAACTCCGGCGGCTCGGCGCCTACCGGGACTCGACCGGCGACGAGACGTCCGAGTCCGGCATCGCCGGTGCGTTCCCACAGCTCCAGGAGTCGCTCCTGGACTGTGCCATTCACCAAGGTCCCGAGGGCGTCCATGGAAGGGCAAGCAGCAGTGCGGAGCCGTCGCGAGGTCGACGACCACGCTGCATGCTGCCATAGCGGGAGCTGGAAGAGAAGTAACCTGGACACGCTCGGTCACAATATTTCTTTTCACCGTATATCCACGACCCTTCCCCGAGTGAGAGCTGCCGCCATGATCGAGCACGCTGATGCCCCCCTCACCCGAGATCCTCCGCGAGATGGCCTTCGCCGAGGGGTTCGACCTGGTCGCCTTCGGCCCGGCAGATCCCGGCCCCGACGCCGAGCGATTCCTCCACTGGCTCGACGAGGGCCTCGCGGGGGAACTGCACTACCTGCACCGCAACCGCGACCTCATCGCACGCCCGGAGAACTGGATAGCCTCGCCGCGGAGCACCATCGCACTCGCCCAGGACTACGGCGGCCCTGCCGTCGAGCTGAAGGAAGGGGGCCGGGTGGCCCGCTACGCTCGAGGCCGCGACTACCATCGCTCGCTCGGCAACGGCGTCCGTCGGCTGCGAAGCCAGCTCGAGCGAGAGGGGGTCCCCCGCGGGAGCATCGCCGTCGGCACCGACTCGGCCCCCTTCCTGGAGCGAGCGCTCGCGGCCAGGGCTGGCATCGGATTCCTGGCCAAGAGCGCGGGCGTCATCTCTCCGACCCTCGGCCCCTACCTGCTGCTCGCAGAGCTGATCACACCGCTCGAACTCCCCTTCGACTCGGCAGCCCCTGGCAGCTGCGGAACCTGCACACGCTGCATCGACGCTTGCCCGACCGACGCGATCATCGCTCCCCACCGCGTCGACGCGCGACGGTGCCTGAGCTACACCACGATCGAACTCCGCGGATCGATCCCGGAAGAGCTCCGCGAACCCCAGGGCGACTGGTTGTTCGGCTGCGACGTCTGCCTGGAGGTCTGCCCGTTCACCAACCGGGGACGCGCTGCCGCGAGCGATGCCGCACGCCCGGCCGACCTCCAGACTCACCCAGCGCTGGAGACGTTCTCGCTGGTAGGCATCCTCGAGCTCGACGACGCCGACTGGAACAGTCGCTGGACGGGCACCGCGATCCGTCGCGCGACCCGCAACGGCCTGCGTCGCAACGCCGCGGTGGTGCTGGGGAACCGTCGCGACCCGACAGCACTCGAAGCCCTCGGCCGAACTCTGGAAGATCCGAATCCCGTGGTCCGCGAACACTCTGCCTGGGCAATCGGCCGGATCGATCCCAGCTCCCCGGCTTTGGACCGGGCCTTGACTCGCGAAGAGAACCCGCTCGTCCGGGCGGCACTCGCCGCCGCGTTGGAGCGCCGCTGATTCCAACGATGTCCCGGATCGAGGCGTTGCGAATGCGCGACCCGTTGCGCGCCCGCGACGCATGACGCGCGATCGCATTGCCACCGACCTCTTCGGTCTCCCGGCACGCCCTGCAGGCGCGCGCCGAACGGAGCCCGTTGTGTGCTTGCACCATGGCAACCGCAGGGAACTTCATCGATCGGCGACTCGTCGGAATCGGTGCACGGCCGGTTCACCCCCAAGCGGCCGAAGACACACGGCCACTGCAAGCTCGCGGTCCCGATCACGGCATCGAAAGCCTCGCGGTTGGCCGCTCGGTTGCTCCCTCGTCGAGCGATCACACACCGCACTCCTTCGGGTGTTGCGGATCAAGCCGATCGACGAGGCACGACGATCAACCAAGTCCCACTACGAGCGTAATCCGCGGTCGCACGGCTACCGACGAAGCGATTCTCGACAGCTCTGCGGACCACGCCACGACATCGGAGGCGAGCTGCCATGGACATTCGCGACTTCTACAACGAGACCAAGTGGTGTGAGCACTGCCGCGCCTACGTCCACTACATCATGAGCGTCAACCACTCCTACTGTGTGAGCTGCGGCAACCAGGTCCGCCTGTTCAACAAGGAGGACTCCAGACGCTTCACCGACGACGTGCAGAAGCGCAAGTGGAAGGCGGTCTGATCCGGACCGCACCCAGGTGAATCGCGAGTCGACCCGACAAGGGACGGCCGCGCTCGCCCCATCCGAGAACCAACACCGCGAGTCTCCTCCCCGAGACTCCACCCGCTCTCCTTCGAGCCGGCTTCCAACCAAATCCGCCCGCCTCGCACCGCGCCCGTGGTGCGGGGCGCTTACCTCTCCGGCACCGGATTGGACTGCGGCACCAGATCCAGCGCCGGGCACGGATACCTGACGAATCCCGAGTTCAGCCCGGGCGCAGGTCCCCGTCGAGCAGTCCGAGTTCGACCGTCACCAGGTCTCCATATCCGACCGCGTCGACCCGGGCCGCAGCATGCAGCAGTCGACGCGCGGCGCGCACTCGACCGGATCGCCGCAGGACGCGCGCCAGCGCGACGCGGGCCGCGGCGTCCCATGGATCGCTGCGACACAGACGCGCGAAACCTTCCCGCGCCGCATCGTCGTCTCCGCGCAGCTCCGCGAAGACCGCCTCACGGAAGCTGCATTCTCGGGCCGCGACGACAGCGGGCCGATGGCGCCACAGTCGCCCGAAGAGCAATCGTCCGGCACCCAGCAATGCGAGGACCTGGAACGCCGCCAGGCTCGCCATGTAGATCCAGCCCGTGTGCCCATAGGCGAGGCGCGCCACCAGAGCCACGTCGCCGAGCGCCCAGGTCCCGATCAACAGGGTCACGCCGTGCCCGATCAGGCCGGTCCGCAGATAGCCCCAGACCGCGCACTGCGCAGCGAGGAACAGCACCACGTTGACCAGCACACTGTCGGGGAACATCGGCCCTCGATGGTAGCCAGGACCCGCCCACAGCCCTACACCTCACCACGCGATGCCCGGCCCCGGAGACCACCACCTGTATCTCCTGTTCACTCCGGCCCTCTGCGCCGACGACCCGTGGCGAACCCTGGCAGAAGCGCTCCGCGGTGGCGTCGATCTCGTGCAGTGGCGTCATCCCGAACGCGATCCGGAGGGGGCCCGCCGCTGCCTCGACATCTGCCGCAACCACGGCGTGCCGCTGCTGATCAACGATCACGTCGAACTCGCCGCGCGGCTCGGCGCGGCCGGAGCCCACGTCGGTCAGACCGACCTCCCCGCCGCCGAAGCCCGCGCCCTCCTCGGACCGGATGCCTGGCTCGGGGTCTCGACCCGGAACCCCGCGCAGATCGACCGCGCGAGACGGGACGGCGCCGACCACGTCGGCTTCGGCCCGATGAACCCGACGCGAACCAAGGGCTACACCGAAGGTCACCCACCCGACGCACTGCGCACCGCGCTCGCGACCGCGAGAGGCCTCCCGGTGTTCGCGATCGGCGGGATCGAACTTCGCAACCTCGATCGGATCCGGGCGGAAGGGTGCCGCCGGATCGCGGTGAGCGGGGCGATTCTCCGAAGCGACGACCCGGGTTCCATGGCAGGACGCCTGCGCGAGGCCCTCCTCGCTCCGGCCCCGTGATCCTCCCTGCCCGATGACCCGGGCTCATTCCTCCAGTGCGGCGACGCGGCGCGCAGATACGCCATCGCCCGCGCAATAGGCCAGGAACACCGCATCGCGCCGGCCATGCTCACGGACCAACGCGTCGAACAGCTCGCCTTCCTCGGGCCACGGGAATGCGTAGATGACGTCGAAGTCGTCGAAGTCGACATCGAGCCCGTCCCACGCCGAATCGGCGTCGTCGTAGGTCACGTGGAACTCGCCGTCGATCCAGCGATCGGCACGGAAGCCACGCGGCAGAAATGAGCCCTCGACGAACCGCGCCTCGCTGCCGAACCGATCCGCGAGGAATTCGGCGGACTCGATCAGCCACGGCTCGATCTCGATCCCGACGGCGTCGTAGCCGAGCAGATCCGCGACGATCGTCACCGCCCCCGCTCCGGAGCCCAGCTCCACGCAGCTCTCGGCGTGCCGACGCTGCTCCAGCAACGCATCGTGCGCGGCGTGCAGGTCCGACGGCACGAACGAGTGGAAGGCACCTCCCCGCCGGATACGTAGTCGGGTCCACACCTCGTCGCTGGCGCGCGAGATCTCGTCGAGCAGGCTCGGGTCCAGGGGCCGCGTCACCCCCGGAACTTAGCCAACCCGATCGCCGGCGCTCCGACGGTTCGGAGAATCCACCGACCTGCTGGATTCCTTCCCAGCTCGGCGTGGCGGCCACGAATCCTCGGCGACCGACCCGCTATCCTGCACCCGCCATGCGCCGCGCCCTCCCGCTCCTCGCCCCGCTGTTCGCCGCCATCCCGGCGCTCCACGCCCAGGACCCGTCCCCACTCGACCGCGTCCTCGACGACGTGCAGCGCCGCGTCGAACGGGACACCGAGATCCTCGAGGAGCGCACCACCTGGGAGACCGCGTGGGTCGCCCGCTCCGAGCACTACGAGGTCCGATCCCTGCACAGTTACGGGCTGGCCAAGCAGATCGCCGACGGACAGGAGACGATGCTCGAGCACTTCCAGCGGGTGCTCGGCAAGGGGATCCAACGCTCCGAGCCGTTCGTGATCCACGTGCGCCGCGACGTCGGCGCCTACAACCAGGCCGGAGAGGAGTTCGGCACCGAGCACTCGTCGTTCTACGGCAGCTACTTCGCCGAACAGGAGGAACGGACCCCGGTCGAGGTCGCCTGGGATCGCAACACCACGTGGCTGCAGATCCAGATCACCCACAGCGCGTTGCACCAGTTCCTGAAGACCGCCCACCCCGGCGCGCGGATGCCGGCCTGGGTGGAAGAAGGTCTCGCAGCCTACTTCTCGTTCTACTGGGACCAGGCCTGGGCGATCGCCGAGCTGCAGCGGATGCGCACAGACGACGAGGTGCTCGGCTTCCGCCAGCTCGCCGCCACCAACCTCTCGTCGTTCGGTCGCGACACCCACGCCCGGATGGTCCAGCTGGGCATGCTGTTCTCGTGGCTGATGGACTACCGCGAGGACACGCGGATCCAGCACGACGCCGACGGCGCGGTCACCGGAGGCCGGTTCCTCGAGGTGCTCCGCAAGCTGTGCAACGGCGAAGGCGAGTTCGCGGCGCTGAACTTCATCACCGAACTCGGTGGACCGATCGACCTGATGAAGGACTTCACGGCGTACGAGTTCCCCGCGAAGTGAACGGCCCGCGATCTCCCGGCCGCGGGCTCAGCCACCCAGCAGGATGATCCAGTCCTTGGCCCGATCGTCCTCTCCGCCGGCCTCCACGTAGGCCTCGAAGCAGCGCAGCGCTTCGGCGGGACGATTGAGGTAGTCCTTGTAGAGGATCCCGAGCATCCGCAGCGTGAAGGTCCGATCCGGCTCCAGATCGACCGCCCGCTGCATCGCCTCGGCGGCCTCCGGATAGTGCTCCAGCCGGAAGCGCGCGAGGCCGAGGTTCGACCAGCTCGCCGCATCGCCGGGATCCGATCCGACCGCTCTCTCGGACTGGTCCTCGGCGACGTCCCAGGCCTCGGCCTCGAGCGCGATCAATGCGCGGAGCCGGTGCACCCGCCCCGGGTCGCTCGGCCCCGCGTCGAGCGCGCGGCGCAAGGTCTCGTCGGCCGCCGCCTGCCCCTGTGCGAGCTGCGCCGCGCCGAGGATCGCCAGACCGTTCCCATCGGTCAGTCGACCCCGCACCGGCTCGAGCGCCTCCAGTGCCTCCCGGCTCCGACCAGAACGGAGCAGCAGTGCCGCCAGTTCACGATGCGCCCGCACGTCACCCGGAGCCGCTTCACTGGCAGCGCGCAACTGTACTTCGGCCTGCTGGTCCGCACCCTGCGCCCGGTAGGCGCGAGCCAATCCGAAGTAGGCATCCATCAGCCGGTTGTCGAGACGCTTGGCCTCCACGAACGCCTTGACCGCAGCCTCCGCATCGCCTTCGGCGAGATGCGCTTCCCCCAGCCACAGCTGGACCAACGGCGCACGCGGGAATCGGTCGGCGGCGGGGTCGAGCATCGCGACCGCCCCGGCGTGGTCGCCGCGAGCACAGAGCACGGCGCCTTGGCCGGCGACCGCGTCCGCGCATGCCGAATCGATGCTCAGGGCATCCGCGAACGCGACGCTGGCGCGATCCAGGTCGCCTCGGTCGAAGGCGATCCAGCCCAGGCCGGCCGCCGCCTCGCCGAAGCCGGGATGGAGTCGCAGCGCCTCGCGAAGATCACCGGCCGCGGTGTCGAGATCACCGCGCAGCCGATGCACGGTGGCCCGGCGCAGGTAGCCCTCGGCGTCGGCGACCGGCATCGCCAGCGCCTTCTCCGCCGACGTCATCGCCAAGGCATCCTCACCAGCCCGGACGTGGACCACCACGTCATCGAGCAAGGACAGGTACTCGCGCTGCCGATCGTCGAGTCGGTCGGTGGGACGCTCGCGCAGCAGGACCACCTCCGAACCACCGCCGCCAGCCGCATCTCCGCCGCCCCCTGGGCCCCAGACCAGGAACCAGCCGATCACGGCCAGCGCCACGACTGCGCAACTGATCCCGATCGCCAGCCCCGCACCCGGTCCGGCGGCTCTCGAACCGCCCGCGTCGGTCCGCCGACCGCCACCACGGGACGATGCCCCGCGCACCCCACGGGTGGCGAGCTTGCTGCCCGCCGCCCGTCGCGACCTGGCCTTCGCCGCCGACCGCACGACGACCTCCTCGACGTCGATCTCGGCCAACTCTTCCAGCATCTCCGACGCGCTCTGGAACCGCTGGTCCGGACTCTTGGCCAACGCCGTGCGCAGGAACTCGTCGAACTCGTCGGACACCTGCAGGTCGGGATCGGTGTCGAACAGCGAGGGCGGCGGCCCCTGCGTGCTCTTGACGAACAGCTCGCTGATCTCGCTGCCCTCGTAGGGCCGCTTGCCGGTCAGCATCTCGAACAGGATCAGACCGGCACTGTAGAGATCGCTGCGATGGTCCACCGCCGCGCCGGTCCACTGCTCCGGCGACATGTACATCGGCGTGCCCATCACCCGCCCGGTGCGGGTCATCAGGCTGGCCTCCGCGCCCTGCTGTTCGACCAGCTTCGACAGGCCGAAGTCGAGGACCTTCAGGGTCCGGCGCCCTTCGTCGTCCTCGACCACCATCAGGTTGGCCGGCTTCAGGTCCCGGTGGACGATGCCCTTCTTGTGCGCTGCGGCCAGCGCATCCAGCAGCTGCTCCCCGAGTGCGACCGCGTCGGCGGTCTGCAGCCGGCCGTCGTCGGCGAGCACCTGTTCCAGACTCCGCCCCTCGACGTACTCCATCGCGAGGAACAGCACCCCGTCGGCTTCCCGATCGAGGTCGAAGATCTGGATCGCGTTCGGATGCTCCACCGCGCCAGCCGCCACGCCCTCGCGCTGGAAGCGCCGCAACGTCTCCTCGTCGACCTGCAGATCGCGGTGCAGCACCTTGATCGCCACCTTGCGCCGCAGCGAGGTGTGCTCCGCGAGGTAGACCGCCCCCATCGATCCCTCCCCGAGCCGCGCCTGGACCCGGTACCGCCCGCACATCGTGCGGCCGATCATCGGATCCGTCGGCGCCGCGACGTACTGGGCTCCGCACTCGGGACAGAAGCGGAACGCGGCCTCGGATTCGAAGCCGCACTGCGAACAGCGATTCATCGGGATGGGGTGCGGAGGTGGCGCGCGAGGATACGCAATTCGTCCGCGCCCCCGAACCAAAGGGTGAACAGTTCGACCCGGCCGAATCGTTCACCCTTTGCGCAGCTCAGCGGCGCCAGTCGGGAAGCCGGTGCGGGGTCGCCGGGGCACCCGCCGCCTCCAGGTCGCGCTCGAGCGCCGGCAGAGTCTCGAGCGCCAGGGTTCGCAGCCGCTCCTGCACCGGCGCGTACTCGTCCGCCGCGATCCGCCAGGCCTCGCGCTCGGTCGCGGTCGGCGCCGACGACGTATAGAGCTGGGCGCCGGCGACGTTCTCGACCCGCTCCGCGATGCCGGGCGCGACCGGATCGTTCCGACGGCCGACCGTGGCATCGCCGTCGAGCGCGGTCTGCAGCGCCAGCAGCTCGGCCGCGAGCGCGTCGACCCGCGTCAGCCAGGCGAGCTCGGCCCGCGGGGTGTCCACGATCGCTGCCCGGCAGTGGGCGACCCGATCCTCCAGCTCGGCGAGCGCCGCCTGCGCCATCCGCACCGCCCGCCTCAGCGCCACCACGTCGGCCTGGAACGCCAGCACCTCGGCGCGGTCGGCAGCCGGCAAGCTCGCGAGGTTCAGCGGCTCGACGTCGAAGGACTGCGAGGATCCGAGCACCCGGACCTCCCCGGCAACCACCGCCTCCAAGGTCGCGGAGAACGTCCCGCCGAGCACCAGCGGACCGGCGTCCGGCATCGACCATGGGGCGCCCGGCCCGCTCTCACCCAGTTCGACCTCGGTCGCGCGCGGGTAGCGCAGATCCCAGGCGACCCGATGCAGGCCCGCGGCGCGCGGTGCATCGATCCGCCGCACCACCTCGCCGGCCGCGTCGCGGACGGTCACGAACACCCGCGGTTCGACCTCGTGGTCCTCGGAGCGCAGCGCGTCGTCACCGGGGAACGGATACACCGCGCCGGTGCGCCGCGCCTCGGCCTGCGCCGCCTCACGCTGTTCCTTCAGGGTCTGGAAGCCGTCGCGCAACCGGAACGTAATCAGCGCACCGAACGGCGGGTTGTCGGCATGGAAGAAGGTCGAGCCCTGCGACCCCAGGCCGGTGTTCAGACCGAGCCGGCTCTGCTCGACGTAGAGCGGCACCGCCCGGATCGGGAACAGCGTCGCCTCGCCGCCGGACTCCGCCAGCGCGCGCAGGCTGGAGTAGTCGTCGAGCACCCAGAAGCCGCGGCCGTAGGTGCCGAGCACCAGATCGTCCTCGCGGCGCTGGATCGCCAGGTCGCGCACCGCGATGGTCGGCAGACCGCTCTTCATGCGGGTCCAGTGCCCACCCTCGTCGAAGGTCACCCACAGTCCGGACTCGGTGCCGAGGAACAGCAGCCCCTGAGCGACGTGGTCCTCGCCGAGGCTCCACACCACCTCGCCCGACGGCAGACCCGAGGCGATCGACCGCCAGCTCGCGCCGTAGTCGTCGCTGACCAGCAGGTAGGGCGAGAAGTCACCGTTCTTGTGGTTGCTGAAGGCCACCCAGACCCGACCCGCGACATGCCGCGACGCCTCCAACCGCGTGACGTAGGTGCGCTCCGGGACCCCGGGAAAGCCGTCGATCCGATTCCACGACGAACCGCCGTCCCGCGTCGCCCAGACCAGCCCGTCGTCGGTGCCGACGTAGAGCACGCGCTCGTCGAGCGGCGACTCGGCCAGCGCGGTGGAGTTGCCGTAGAACGACGTCGAAGCGTCCTTGGCGACCGCGTCGACCTCCTGCTGCCGCCCCATGACCTTCAGCAGGTCCCGATCGATCCCCCGACTCAGATCGCCGCTCAATGCCTGCCAGGAGTCGCCGCGGTCGTCGCTGCGGAACAGCACGTTGGCGGCGAAGTACAGCCGCGTGTGCGAGTGCTCGCTGAGCAGCAGCGGCGAGTCCCAGTTCCACTTCAACGGTGGCCCACCCTGCGGTTCGCGCGGCTTGATGTCGGTGATCTCGCCGCTGCGGCGGTCGTGCCGCACCAGCCCGCCGTACTGCCACTGCGTGTAGACGATGTTGGGATCGGTCGGATCGACCTGCGCCTCGTAGCCGTCGCCGCCGACGGTGACGAACCAGTCCTCGTTGGTGATGCCGGCGAGGCTGGTGGTCCGCGACGGCCCACCCATCGAGTTGTTGTCCTGGGTGCCGCCGTAGACGTTGTAGAACGGCTCCGCCTGGTCGACCGAGACCCGATAGAACTGCCCGACCGGCAGGTTCTCCTTGAAGTCCCAGTGGGTGCCGCCGTCCCAGGATTCGTAGAGCCCGCCGTCGCCACCGATCAGCAGGTGCCCGCTCTGGCGCGGGTCGATCCACAGCGCGTGGTCGTCGACGTGACGGTGCAGGTTGCCGAGCGTCGCGAAGCTGGCGCCGCCGTCGCGTGACACGCTGGTGAAGGTGTCCAGGCAGTAGACGGTGTCGACGTCGTGCGGGTCGCAGACCAGCTCGTTGTAGTACTGCGGACTGCCGGCCACCTTGCCGCTGCGCTGCTGCCAGCTCTCGCCGCGGTCGACGCTGCGGAACAGGCCCCCCTTCCCGCGCTGCGCCTCGACGATCGCGTAGACCACGTCCGGATCGGCCGGCGACACCGCGAGCCCGATGCGCCCCTTGTCGACCCCGGGCAGACCGCTCGCGATCTCCCGCCAGGTGTCGCCGCCATCGGTCGACTTGAACACCGTCGACTCCGGGCCACCGTCGATCAGCGTCCACACGTGGCGCCGCCGCTGCCACGCGCTCGCGTAGAGCACGTCCGGATCGCGCGGATCGAGATGGACCTCGTTGATGCCGGTGTCGTCACTGACGTGCAGCACGCGGCTCCAGGTCGTCCCGCCATCGGTGGTCCGGTACAGCCCCCGATCGCCGCCCGAGTTCCACAGCGGCCCCTGCGCGGCGACGAACACCCGGTCGGAGTCGCGGGGATCGACGACGATGCGGCCGATGTGCTGACTGTTGAACAGCCCGACCCGCTCGAAGCTGCGACCGCCATCGCGCGAACGGTAGACGCCATCACCCCAGCTCACGCTGCGCTGCGCGTTGTTCTCCCCCGTGCCGACCCAGACCACCTGCGGGTTGCCCGGATCGAGGGTCACGCAGCCGACCGAGTAGGAGCCCTCGCCATCGAACACCGGCTCGAAGGTCGTGCCGTTGTCGAGCGTGCGCCACACTCCGCCGGAGGCCACCGCGACGAACCAGCGCGCGGGGTTCGCGGGATCGACGGCGAGGTCGGCGATCCGACCCGAGCACATCGCGGGTCCGATCTCCCGGAAGTGGAGACCATCCAGGAGCGCGGTGTCGGGGACCGACTGACCCGGCAGGCCGGCGACGGCCAACGCCAGGGTCGAGAGGATGGCGGGAAGCGACGTGTGGGATCCGGTCATGGCAGGCTCGCTGGGCCGTCGGCCCGCGGCATGTCATCCCACACGGCTCGGCCCGGGTCGAGCCCGGGCCAGCCCGGCGCTCACCAGAGCGGATTCGGCGAGTTGTTGACCTCGCGCTGCACCTCGGCGGCGATCGACTCGGCGCGAGCCTTCATCTCCTCGGTGGTCTTCCCGGAGACGGTCACGCCGACGGCGGCGAACGGCACGCCGTTGCGATCCTTGATCGGCGCGGTGTAGTCGAAGTTCTGGCCCTCCGGCATCTCGACCGGCACACCGGAGTCCATGGCGTCGACGTCTTCCTTGTCGGAGGGCTTGCCGACCTTCTCCGGCGCGGTCGACGCGATGCACACTGCCTCGCCGCCGTCCAGCTTGCCGTGCAACGACAGGCGCACGATGTCGGAGTGACTCGCCGCGATGTCCGAGACGACCTGCTGCGCGGCGGGGTACTTCGAAGACGGGCCCGACTGGCAACCGGAGGCGGTCAACGCGGCGACGATGGTGAATGCGGCAATGAGGTGCTTCATGACTGTCACCCATAGCCGACACCGTTCCGGATTCCACACGGAGTCTCCCGAACGGACGGATCGCGATCCGGTCCGATCGGATTCGCGCACCCCGCATGGGTGATCAGAACCAGCCGACCCGAAGGTCCAGCGGATTGCTGCTGGTGACCGCGACGATCCCCCCGCCACTGCCCCGCTCGAGCACGATGAGCTGCTGGAACAACCGGGAGCCCGCGAGCGCCGGATCGGCTGGGACCGGCACGCGCAGCTCGACCACGCCCGCGGTCGACGGCGCGACCGAAACTACCTCCGTGGTGACCAGCAGATCGCAGCCGGCCACCCCGGCGGGGAACAGGTTCCGCAACGGCACCGACGCCGTGCCGATCCCGAAGGCAACCGCCACCGAGGCCGAGACCGGCAACCCGGTGCCTCGGCTCACGTAGGTGCCACCGACCCAGGGCGCCTCCTCCGCATACAACCGGTTCGCGCCTCCCGAACTCGGGCACCCGCCAGCCAGCCGGGTCGCGGACCCCACGCAGGGCGCGACCAGTTCGGCGAACCAGGGCGAGGAGCGACCACCTGCTGCGAAGATGAGCCCGCCGATCGCGAGCCGGCCGGTCGTGGGCTGCATCGCCAGGAATTGGACCGGATCGATCGGGCCACCGACTCCGAGGGACGTCCAGGCCGAGCCGTCCCAACGCTGCGCGCCCACTCCGCCCGCCGCAACCAGGTCGCCGTTCGGCAACTCCGCGAGGGCGTGGACATCGAACGCGAAGCCGTTGCCGACCGGCGACCAGGTGCTTCCGTCCCAGCGCGCCATCCGCTCGAAGAACACTCCGCCGACCGTCCGGAAGCGCCCCCCGGCGTAGAGCGTCCCGTCCCCCGCGACGAGCAGTGCCCGCACGTCGAGATCGAAGTCGGCACCGCCGAGGGCGACCCAACGCGCGCCGTCCCAACGGGCCAGGTTGAGTGCGTTCGACGCCGTGCGGAAGGCACCGCCCGCGACCACGTCGCCGCCGGGCAGCACCGCCAGACAACGGACCGGCCCGGTGAAGCCCTGGCCCATCGGCTGCCACGAGCTGCCATCCCAGCGCGCCACCCGCGCGAACGGCCGGCCATTGATGCTGCGGAAGAAGCCCGCCGCGACCACGTGGCCATTCGGCAACTCGACGAGCGCGTCGACCGAACCGTCGAACACGTCGCCGCTCCAGGCCGACCACTGCGAGCCATCCCAGCGCGCGATGCTGCTGGCCGGAGTGCCACCAGCCCTCGTGAACGAGCCGCCACAGAGCAGGTCGCCGTTCGACAGTTCGATCGCCACCGCCGCAGGCTCGTCGAGGCCACTCCCGAGTGCATGCCAGCGACCCGCAGGGTCCCGCTCCGCGATGTAGCGCGCATCGATGCCACCGGGTGCGGTCCGGAACGCGCCGGCCGTGACCAGGCTGCCATCCCGCCGCGCGAGACCGCCGTACACCGGCCCGGAGAAGCCGTCACCGAGCCGCTGCCAACCGCCCCCCGAGCCTCGCCACACCGCCAGGTGTGCTGCGCCCTGCCCGCCGGCGGCCGCGAAGGCCCCCGCGACCCAGGTCGCCCCCCCGACGCGGAGAATCGCATTGCCCAGCGCGAACGAAGCCGGGTTGGTGAGGCCGCCGCCGAGCGGCGACCAGACCGCGCCATCCCAGCGGGCCACCGCCTGGGCGACCACCCCATCGATCGACGAGAAGTGTCCGGTGGCCCAGAGCTCGCCGCTGGCCTCGAAGTCGACCGCGCTGACCTGGAACCCGACCGCGACCCCGCTGCCGAGCGCCGACCACGCCGCGCCGTCCCAGCGCGCGATGCCGTTCGCGACCAGCGAGCCGCCGACGCGGCGGAAGCGCCCGGCCACCACGACGTCGCCGTTCGGCGCGAGCGCCAGGTCCTCGACCACGCCGTCGATCCCCCCGCCGACCGCGCTCCACCGCGCACCGTCCCAGCGCGCTAGGTAGGACACCGCCGTCGAGCCGATGACGGTGAAGTCCCCGGCCGCGAGCAGGTCACCGTTCGGCAACAGCAGCAGGTCGCGCACGCGATCGTTGGCGCCCCCGGCGAACGACGCCCAGCGCTCGCCGTCCCACACCGCCAGATTGGCGATCGCCCCGGGACCGGGCACCTGGAAGAACCCGCCGGCCAGCAGGTCGCCGTTGGGAAGACGCGCCAAGGCCTGCACCGTGTTGAACACGGGTGTGCCGAGCCCACCACCCAACGGCTGCCAGGCACTGCCGTCCCACCGCGCGATGTTCGCGGCCGGGACTCCTCCCGCGCCCGAGAACGCCCCACCGACCACGAACGCACCGGGCGTCGCAGCGGTGGACTCGGACAGCAACGCGGTGGCCGCCAGGTTCACACCCGACCCGAACTCCGTCCATCGCCCGGTCGCCGGGTCGTAGGCGACGAGATTCTGCGCGGCGAGATCCCCCGCAGCGCGGAACGAGCCTGCGATCAGGATCTGCTCCGCTGCGGGCCCCGGTCCATCGGGGTCCCAGACCGCGAGGTCGTAGGCCGGCCCGGTGAGCCCCGGGACGCCGGACGAAGGCGCCCAGGCGGGATCACACTGGGCGGCGAGGGGAACGAGTACGCAGGGAACGACGAGAAGAGCTGCGGATCGGAGCATCGGAGCAGGCGCGCGGAGCACCGGGGGCGTCCCGATCATCGCGCCCGGCTGACCTGATGGTCCATCCCCCGGAGGCTCACCAGTCGCCGATGCGCAGGTCCAGCCCGTTCGACAGGTAGACCGGCGCCAGCGACGGGATCGACAGTTCGGCGATCACCGACCAGGCACGGATGCTCTGCCCCACGAGCAGGGGTCATTCGGCATCGGGAAGCCGGCCCGCCCGGTCGTCGGGTCGATCGGAGCCGGATGGGCGGTGGCGGCGCCGGCGGAGACGAATCAGCGCGCCAGGTCGAAGTCGACCGACGCCATCACCGCCTCGACCGCGGCCTCGTCGGCACCCGCGTCGACGTCCTGGAAGCGGAACTCGAACGCGTTGCCACCCGACAGCACCACGTAGCCGCGCTCGTCACCGCGCGCGAAGAACCAGGCCGGGCGGCCGTCGATCTGGATCTTCTCGCCCTTGTCGAGCGGCAGGAACGACGGCGCCGAGCCGTCGGCCTCGGCCTCGTAGGCCCGCAGCCGGAGGTCGAAGGGCGCGTCGCCATTCTTCGGCTCGGTATCGAGCAGATCGAACGAGATCGTGCCACCGGGTCGCTTGACCACCACCGGCACACCCTCGGGCAGGTCGAAGCGGATTCCGAACAGACGGTCGACATACTCCCCGTCCACGATGCGCCCGTGGGCTTCGGCGGGCCGGACCGCGCCGAGGCCGCTGCCGAGTTCCAGCGTCTCGATCGACAGGCTACCGATGTTTCCGGCCAGGCCAGCGAACTCGCGCGAGCCGGCGCCGTCGTCGAGGCTCATCGTGCCGAGGGTCAACCGCATCGCGTCGGCGTGGCCCATGCCGAGCGTCGCGTCGAGCGCGTACCACTCGCCATCGATCCACACCTGGTTCCAGGCGTGGCCGGCCCAGGTGCCGCCGATGTAGAGACTGCCCATCGCCACCCGACACGGGATCCCGGCCGCCCGACACATCGCCGCCAACAGCACCGCATGTTCGGAGCAGTCGCCGCTGCGGTCCTCGAAGACCTCGAGTGACGACGCCCACGCCACATCCATGCCCTTCTGGTCGACGTGGTTCTCGACCCAGGCCTCGAGCTTCTGCGCGGCGGCCCAGGCGTCGGCCTCGTCGCCGACGATCTCCTGGGCCTTCGCGAGGATCTTCGGGTCGTCGCTCTGGATCGACGAGTTCGCCCCGAGGTAGACCCGGACCCCTTCCGGCACCTCCTCCACGCTCGCCGGCCGTCGACCGGCATGCCCCGGCAGGGGCTCACGGGTCTGGATCTCGAACAGCAGCTCGCGGCTCGCGGCGGCATCACTCCGGACCAGACGTTGCGCCGACGATTCGGGGATCGGCATGGGGATCCTCCCCTCGCGGCCGGCGACATGCACCAGGGCCCGACCGACCCGGCGTGCGGCCGGCACGTGGTACGGCTCGAACACCATCGTCGCCGCGAACACGTCGGGCACGTCGGCGGCATCGCCCTCGACCTCCGCGAGCGCATCTTCCTCGGTGGTCAGGAACGTGACGATCTCGATGCCCGAGGTCTTCACGCTAGCGACCCACTCGAGGCCGTCCTCGTCGTGCCAGCCGACGACCTTCATCGGCATGCCGTCCATGTCTTTCACCACGCGCACCAGCCGCCGCGTGCTGCCGTCACCCACCGTCACGTCCTCGGGCTCGCCGATCTGCACGTCGATGTCGACCGCGTCGCCGAAGTCGTTCACCCAGGTGGTCAGCCAGAAGCTCGTGCCGGCCTTGCCGAGGTTCTTCACCAGCTCGCGACGGCCCGCCATCGGACCGATCGTCTCCTCGGGGATCTCGCGCTCGGTCTCGCGGGTGCTACCGGCCGTGGTCGTCGCGATGTGCGCGGTGGTGCCCTCGAACGACACCCGGGTCCGCGTCTCGCGGTTCGACATGTCGGCGACGGACGTGCACTGCACCAGCGTGCCGTCGAGCCGCTCGACGTACGTCGTCTCGGTCTCGATCTCGACCGAAGCACCGAGCCGCCCCATGTTCAGGCTCCCGGACTCGGTATAGCGCAGCAGCAGCTCACCACCCTGGCGCACGTGCTCCAACCGGGTGAACGAATGGCCGACCCGCTGCCCCGCGATCTCGATGCGGTGCCAGTGGGTCGTGGGGGCAGGGATCGCCGGGTCCTGCGCGGCGAGCGGCAGGGCCAGAACCAGGCCGGCGAGCAGCGCCGCGACGGATGGAGACGGGAAGAATGTAGGGATGCGCATGGGGGTTCGCTCGGAGGTCGGCAAGGGTGGCCGGCGGACCAGGGGATACGTCACCTGAACCACCGACCGGGGCCAACATTCATCCGGTGCGGTCCGCCACGCGCCAACCCGGGCTCATTGCCCGAACGCGGCCTGCAGACTCTCCGCTCCACCCACCACCGGCAGAGTCAGCGCGGTGCCCGCCAGATCGACGGTCAGCTCGGCGCCTGGCTTCGGCCAGAGCGTGAAGTCCCGATCGCTCGAGAAGATCATCAAGCCGATCTTCTGACCCGCCGGGATCACCTGATCGTCGGGCTGCAGCTCGAACGAGAACTCCACGAACTCGCCCGGCGTCAGCGGCGAGCTCTCGGTCAGCGAGCCGCGGTTCTGCGGATCGGCCCAGCCGCGGGTGATGATGTTGTCGGTGATCCGTCGCGAGTTGGTATACGGCAACGACACGACCCACACCGACAGGTTGGCCGCCGGCTTGTCGCAGGCCATGCGGATCCGCAGCGAACCGCGTCCGGACAGGTGCACGGGCTGCCGCAGTTCCGGGGTCGCGAACAGCAGCCGATGCTTGGAGGTCTCGGCCTGCGCCAGCTCCTTGCCGGGGAAGTCGACGTTGTCGACGAAGGACTGCCGGCCGGAGCCAGCGACCGCCTGCAACGTCAACGAGCCCACTGCCCCGCCCTCTCCGCCCGGGTGCAGCGTCACATCGCGGGCATCCGGATGCGGGTAGTCGGCATAGGGCGTCGGATCGTTGGCGCGCTTGCCCTCGCGCACGATGAACGCGCCCGGCAGCTCCCACAGATCGTTCTCGACGCCGTAGAGGTAGTGCGAGAACCACTTGTTGACGAGCTCGAAGGGCGGATCTCCGCCGTGCCCACCCTGGTGGTAGAAGCACTTCACCGGGATGCCCTTGGCCTTGAGCGCCATGTAGATCCGGTAGCTGTGCTCCGGCATCACGTTCCAATCGTTGAAGCCGTGCGCCATGAAGGTCGGCGCCCGGTAGTTCTCGAGCTGGTTGGCATAGTCGCGCCCGGCCCAGAACTCGTTGTAGTCGCCGGTGGTCCGGTCCTGGCTGGCCATCAGGACCTCGTCGCGCACCTTGCAGTTGCAGTTCTCGCGCCCCTCCGGCTTGCCCGAGTTGACGAAGTCGTAGAGGACGTCGATGTCCTCGCCCATGTAACCGCCGGGGTGCCGCACCAGGCCGTAGCTGCGGTAATAGTGGTAGTAGGAGGTGTTCGGCGCGACCGGGATCAGGCACTCGAGCCCTTCGACGCCCGTGGTCGCCGCGGCGATCGGCAAGGTGCCCTCGAACGACGTGCCGATCATCCCGACCTTGCCGGTGCACCAGTCGGCCTCGACCACATCATCGCCATCGACCGAGCTGTAGCCGACCGCGCGGCCATTGAGCCAGTCGATCACCGCCTTGGGCGCGAGCGACTCGTTCTTGCCACCGATCGTCGGACAACCCTGCGAGAGGCCGGTGCCGGGCGATGCCGAATGCACCACCGCGAAGCCGCGCGGCACCCACGTGCGGATCAGCGACTGCGACATCAAAGGACGGCTGATGCGCTCCTGCACCGGCGGCAGCGGAGTCCGCTTCGGCGGTGGCCCGCCGAGTTCCTGCTCGGGGTCCCAGAAGTACGACTTGTCGAGCGCTCCGACGCCATTGAAGTAGGGACTGGTCTGGTAGATCACCGGGACTTTCAGACCTTCGGTCCGGGTCTGTCGCGGCCGCGACACGTCGACGTGGACCCGGTCCGGCTTGCCGTCGAGGTCCGAGTCGAACTCGCACTCGACCCACAGGTCCTCATGGATCCAACCATCGGGATCCTTGAACGCGTCGACGATCTGGGCCTGGCCCTCCTCGAAGCGGGGGACGGCCTTCTGGCCGAGGAGCGGTCCGCCGAGCGCGCTGGCGAGCGCCACGGCCGACAGGAGAGGAGTTCGGACGAGAGGCTTCATCGGCGCAGCACTGTAGGTGGCTTGGTCCCTGGAGACCACGCGTCGTGGCCGGCCGACAAGACACCCGGACACCTCCAGCTCCATCGACCGAGCCGATGATCAATCAGGTCAGACCGGAGTGCCTCGGAAAACCCCGAGCCCAACTGATCCGCATCGGCGTAAGAAGGACCAGGGGACCCTGCCAGGCTCTCCCCGTGGCCACACTGCACCGACCCCGATGGACTGGCTCCTCCACCTGTTCGACTCCTCCGGCTTCACGCCTCGCTGGTTCTGCGGCGAGTGGAGCGAGACCCTCGGCTGGACCCACATCGTCTCGGACGTCGTCACCTTCCTCGCCTACTCGACGATTCCGATCCTCCTCGCCAGCCTGATCCGCAAGCGCGGCGACCTGCCGTTCCCCCGCCTGTTCTGGCTGTTCGGCGGGTTCATCTTCGCGTGCGGCACGGTGCATCTCGTCGAGGCGATCATCTTCTGGCAGCCGCACTACCGCCTCTCGGCCGCGCTGAAGGTCGCGACCGCACTGTTCTCGGTGGCGACGGTGCTCGCACTGATCCCGGTGGTGCCGCGCGCGCTGGCGCTGCCGGGTCTCCGCACCGTGAACGAGGAACTCTCGCGGCAGATCGCCGAGCGAGAGCGCGTCGCCCGCGAACTGGAGGCCGCCAACTCGCGGCTCGCGGAACTTGCGGTCCTCGACCCACTGACCGGCCTGCTCAACCGGCGCGGCCTCTGCGAACGCCTCGAGCTGGCCCGACTCGCACTCGAGCGCGAGGGCGAGCCGGCCTGCGCGGTGCTGATCGACTGCGACGACTTCAAGCGCGTCAACGACCGCTTCGGACACGCTGCCGGAGACGCGCTGCTGCGCGAACTCGCGACCCGCATGAAGTCCGCGGTGCGCGGTCAGGACACCCTGGCACGCCTCGGCGGCGACGAGTTCCTGCTGATCCTGCACGACACCCGCGAAGCCGAGGGATTCGAGATCTCCGAGCGACTCCGTTCCGCCCTGTTCGAGCGACCGTTCCAGGTTCCGGGCGGCGAGGTCCGACAGACCGCGAGTCTCTCGATCCAACCGCTCGACCCCGACAGCGCCCGTGATCTGGAGCTGATCGTCACGCGGGGTAGCGAGCAGCTGCGCGTGGCCAAGGCGGCCGGCAAGAACCAGGTCCACGGCACGCTCCCACACGCGCCCGGCTGCGCAGGCGACCGCTGCCAACTCGAACCATGGACCCAGGACATCGTCGATCTCGGCACCGGCGAAGTCGTGGGCGTCGAGTTCCTGATCCGCTGCGACGCCGCCACCGGACTGTCGCCTCAGGAGCTGTTCCGCAGCAGCCGGGCCCGCGGGCTGTTGGTCGAGACCGACCTGCAGTGCCTGCGCCGATGCCTCGAAGCTGCAGAACGGGCCGGGCCGGGCGCGGTACACGTGAACCTGTTCCCCGAAACGCTCGAGGCCCTGGCCGGCGTGGGGCTCGAGCAGATGTTCGCAGGCCATGCGGGAGTCTGCATCGAGATCAACGAGGAGATGCTGGTCGGCGATCCTGCCCGGCTGGCCCCCGCCCGCGCCCAACTCCGCGAGCTGGGAGTCGAGGTGGCGGTCGACGACGTGGGCTTCGGGCGCAGCAGCCTCGAGGCGCTGCTCGTACTCGAACCCGAGGTGCTGAAGATCGACCGCCGCAAGGTGAAGGGCATCGGCACGGACCCCGCGAAGCGTCGCCAGCTCGAGCGCATGCTCGGCATCGCGCGGGCCCTGCACGCGCGCGTCGTCGCGGAGGGCATCGAGGACGCGGAGGATGCCGCTGCGGCCACCGCGCTGGGGATCCGCCTCGGCCAGGGCTTCCATCTGGGCCGGCCGAGACCGTTCGACCTCGACCCGAACAGCCGGTCCGAAGGCCGGTCGCTGCTCGAGACCAACGGCAACCCGTCGTAGTCTCGGATCCGGCTCCAGCGACGCCCGCCACCGGTCGACGACCGACCTGTGGGATGCTGGCCACGATGGGAGACCCATCGGGCCGCCGCGACGAACAGGATCGGAACGAGCGCAGGAGTGAGACGGATGCTGATGCGTAGCCGGGTGATGAAGACCGTGGCGCTGGCCGCAGCGATGTCGGTGTTGCCGAGCATCACGCGCGCACAGGAGATCCCGACCACGATCTCGGCGACGTCTTGGGAGATCGAGATCGACGCTCCGGAGCAGGGTCACTTCTGGGCCGTCGGCCCCCTGCCGCTCGACGCTCCCGAGACGCTGCAGGCCCGCGTCGAGAAGGGCGCCGTGTTCGCGCGACGGCTGCAGACGCTCGGCACGCACTCGGCCATCTACGGCATCGAGGGCTTCGGCGAGTGCGTGCCGGAAGACGGTCGCCTCGAATTCGTCGAAGCCGCCCCCGAGGTCCTGCCCGGATGGATGGCCCACCCCGCGGTCGCCGACGACCTCGCCGATCTCGCGGGCACCGCCGATATCGGCGGACACGTGAGCAAGGCACCTACATGGACCCACGTCGACGGCAACGCGGCCCGGCAGCGCCTGCGCTGCGTCCACGACTGCGGCCCGTATCTCGTGACGCTGTGGTTCGACCTGTTCGCCCGCTCCCCGGTGGTGCAGGTCGTCGGCTTCGTGGCGAGGAAGGACCGCCGCCTCGACCGCGACGTGAAGCTCGCGCTGCACTTCAAGGAGGCGGTGCGCTTCCCCGATGCGCGCCTGCACGGTGGCCGACTCGCCGCCACCGGCCGGGATCTCACGGGCAGCGTCGACCTGGAGACCGCGGGCCTCTACCCGCTGCGCTTCTCACTGCTGTGCCGCACGATCCACGGCCGCCACGTCGCACCCGACCCGGCGAGCCGCCTCGCGATCCGCGCGGCCTGGCGCGGGCCGCGCTGGTTCTTGCCCACCAGCTGGAACTCCGAGTGGCTCGGCATCCACCCCGCGATCGACTCTCCGGTCGGCCGTCGACTGGCCCGGCAGGGACTGCGCGAGTTCCTGCGCGACGACGGCACGAGGAGCTTCACCGACCCACGCCCCTGGGCCAGTGCCCCCAACCCGAATCAGGCGGGCGCCCAGAACGGGTTGGGCCCCACCTGGTGGCTACCCGCGTTGGTGACCGTCCGACTGCGCCCCCACGACGTCCACCTGTGGTGCGCCGACGATTGGGCGCTACGGCCCGTGCACCTGTTCGAACCGGGAACCGCCGAGCCGATCCGCAGCCTCCCCGACGGACTCACCACGGTGGCACGACAGGTCTACGGCCCCGCCACCCTCGGCAAGCAGGAGGTGCCCAAGCACGCAACCAAGGGCTCGCTGCCGGTTGCCCTCGGCAGCGGCAAGCACGACGTCCGCGGTGCCCATGACGAACAGCACCAGGCCGACGCCCCGTTGGTCGCCGCCTATGCCCTCACCGGTGATCCGCTGGTGCGCTGGCTGCTCGACTCGCACCGCGCCCTCGACCTCGCGCAACGCCGGCCGACCGCGGGCTGGCGCAACGGTGCGCGCGGCGAGGGCCGCACCGGCTTCTCGATGTTGCTGGCCGCGGCGGTGCTCGACGACGAGCAGGCACGCGAAGCGGTGTACGCCCACGTCGCGAAGCGACTCGCGACCGCCAATCGACTCGCCTCGACCGCGGACCTGCGCGAGCGCGCTCCGGTCCGGCCCCTGAACCTGATGCGGGATCCGCGTCTGCATTGCCAGCAACCCGCCTACGTGCCGTACGAGGAAGCGCAGTTCGCGTGGTCGTGCTGGCTCCTGTGGCGCGCGACCGGCTCCGAGGACGCGCTGCACTCCGCCTACCGCTACGGCCTGGTCACCGCGGCCGGCCTGCAGTGGGACGCCGGACAGAACGGCTGGACCGTGCCCTACGCGCTGTGGCAGGAGCCAACCGGCCGGCCGCTGCCACCCACCCGGCTCGCCGACGCCGACCTCGTCCACTCCTCGCAGTGGGCACTCTGGTGGTCGGGCTGCGGCCTACGCGCTCTGGACCAGGCCGCCGACGCGCTGCCCGAGGCGGCGCGTCACGCTCCCTGGTTGGTGAACCGCGCCCGCCGTGCCCTGCGTTGGCTCGACCGGCGCGCCCCGACTTCGACCGACCTCGGCCACCACGCGCTGTGGCAGACGACGCCGCTGCGGTGAGCGTCCGCGCGGCGCGCCGGGCGAGAGATGAGGCGGCGCGTCTCGCTCAGGATGATCGCCGAGACTCCAGCAAGGTCGGGCGTCCCGCGCTGCAGGCTCGCCACCGTGGGTTCTCGTTGCACGCCGCGACGCGCGTGGCGGAGGGGCGGGAAGACGCGCTGGAGCGGTTGTGCCGGTCTGTGCTGCGCCCCGCGTCGGACGAGTCGCGGTTGGCATGGACGCGTGACGGGAAGGTGGTGTACCGATTCGAGCGTCCGTGAAAGGACGGCACGAAGCTGGCTCTGGTTCGAGCCGCTGGTCCTGATCGAGCGGCTGGCGGCACTGGTGCCGCAACCGCATCGGGATCTGGTCACGTACCACGGGGCGTTCGCGCCCGCGGCGTCGCACCGCGAGCGGGTGGTGCCGGTGCCCCCCGCGGACGAGGGTGAGCGGCCGGCGTTCCGGTCGAGGCAATGGCGGCCATGCAGGGCGATTGGCGAGAAGCGGGAGACGAAGCCGCACTGGCGGCGCCGCTGGACGTGGGCGGAGCTGATGCGGAGGAGCTTCGGGGTGGACGTGTTGGTGTGCCCTCACTGCCAGTCGCGCCGGCACCTGCTGACCCTTGTCACTGATCCGCGGACCATCACGCGAGTGCTGTCGCACCTGCGGCTGCCTGCAAAGTTGCCGCCGCTGTCAACGGCACGCCCGCCGCCGGAAGCTCCGGCCTGTAGGGCGGAGTGAGCGGAGTGCATTGAGCGGGGCTGGGGTCGCTGCGGGTCACCGGTCTGTCGGCCCGCACTGCGGGGTGATGAGCGTCGGGCAGCGCTCCGCGAGGGAGCCCGTGGAAGGAGGCCATGAAGCGCGGTGGCGGCGGAGCTTCGGAGCGTCGGCGCAGGCCGGCTTCCCGGGGCTGGGCTCCAGTTCGCAGCTTGAGCTTCCTACGCTCGGTCGGATCGATTGCGACCGCGCCGTCGGGCGCCTGCCAGTGCAGTGGCGACTGGGCGGTGAGCGACGTCGCCTCGAGGCAGAGCGAGAGGAGGGCGACGGCCGTGGCTTGAAGACTCCGCACGCCGCAGGGTGTACCTCTCCAGCACGACACGATCGCGGTCCGCGGCCCGAATCCGGCTCTTGGGGAGGCCTCGGTCGGCGCTGGACGTGCTGCGGCAGGGAATCCTCCTCACCCGAGCAACGGTCCGGGGGCGGTCCCGTTCCCGCGCGTCCCATGACGGACACACCCTCGCGTCCGAGCCTCGTCGGCCCCCGAACACTCCTCGCCGTCGCCGTGCTCGCCGTTCCCGCCCTCCTCTGGTTCCTGCTGCGGGACACGTCTCCCGCCTGGATGAAGGAAGCCCGTGCCGAGGTCGCCGCCGCCTGTGAGCGGCTCGCCGCGGACCCACACGATGCCGACGCGCGACGCCAGCGCGCACTCGCCCGCGAGAACCTGGGGGACTACGACGCGGCGCTGGAAGACTGGGACGGCCTGCTCGCCGCAGACCCCGAACACTCGGCAGATCATCGGGGTCGGGCCTGGACCCTCTACCTGGCCGAACGAGACACCGAGGCGTTCCGGGCCATCGACCGCGCGGTCGCCCTCGACGATCAGGACCCCGAGAACCACGTGATCCTCGGCAAGATGCTGCTCTGCCAGGCGCAGTATCCCCAGGCGCTCGAAGCCGGTCGGCGCGCGTTGGCACTCGACGAGGAAGGTGCCGGCAGTTCGGTCGTGGGGCAGGCGCTCGCCAGGCTCGGTCGCGACGACGAGGCCCTGGCGCAGCTCGATCGCGCGGTCCGCGTCGAGCCCTGGAACTGCTTCGTGCACACCGCGCGGGGTGAGGTCTTGTTCCGCGGTGGCCGGATCCACGAGTCGCTCGATGCCTTCGATCGAGCGCTCGAGATCGATCCGGAGTGCAGCGAGGCGCTGATGGGCTGGGAGATGGCCAACGCCGCGAGTCTCACCGCCCAGGTGTTCCAGGGTGCGACCAGCTTCCTGGAGGCGAACCGATGAAGTCCTCGAACGACCGCTACTCGGCCGTCGCCTGGTTGGTCCTGGGATACGGCATCGCCCGGTTGATCTCCGACGGCGAGCTCGGCTTCCTCAGCGGGCTCGAAGCCCTGGCCTTCACCGCGGCCGGTCTGGCGCTGGTCCGCGGTTTCCTCCCGCTGCTGTTCCTGCGCGTGCTGCTGGTCGGGTCGATCGCGGGCCTGGTCGACACCTCCAGCTACCTCCTCGAGGCGGAGGGGCCGCTGGTGTGGATCGGCAATGCGCCGTACCTGGTGGTCGAGTTCGCCGGCCTGTTGGTCGGAGCCGCTGCATTCCGGGAGACCGCGCCGCTGGTCGGCCGCGTCGCGCCGGGCCTGCTGGCCGCCATCGACTCCGGCTCGCTGACCCGATCGTTCGCCGACGATCGGCGGGTCGGGATGCAGGCTCCGGTCCGCGTCGTCCTGGTCCTCGCCGCCTGTTTCGCGGTCCTCCACCTGGCCTTCGCGGTCGGGATCGCCAGCCTCGGCGAGGTGGTCGGCGCGTTCGCCGGAACCCGCGCTTCGTCGGGGCTGCTGGGCTTCGCGCTGCCGCCGTCGCTGGCGCTCCTGGTCGAGGACCTGCTGTTCCTCGTCGCCGCCGCGGTCACTCTGCGTGGCGTTTCCTTCGGCCGTCCGCTCCTGCTCGGCCTCGCCTCGCTCCACGCCGTCGAGTGGTTCCTGGCGGTCGCCGGCCTCCAGGTGCTGAGCGTCTACTCGGTGCTGGCGCTGTTCACCTGGTCCTGGGTCGTCGTCCGCCTGCGACCCGGTGGGTTGGCGGTTCCCGATTCCGAGCAGGACGCATTGGAGGTGCCGGCCACGCTCGTCGATTGAGCGCGGTTCGGGTCCGCTCATTGGCGGCGACGCAGCAGCGACGAGCGGGGCGATGCGGCCGCGCCGCTGTCAACGGCACGCCCGCCGCCGGAAGCCCCGGGCCTGTAGGGCGGAGTGAGCTGAGTGCGCTGAGCGGGGCTGGGCTCCAGTTCGCGGCTCGTGCTTCCTACGCTCCTCCTCGCAGAGGGTGCTGTGGTGGTCGGGCTGTGGGCTGCGCGCCCTGGACCAGGCGGCCGACGCGCTGCCCGAAGCCGACCGCCACGCGCCGTGGCTGGTGGACCGCACCCCTCGATCAACCGTCGAACCGGACCACCATGCCGCGGTCGCTGCTCACCGTCCCGCTCGGGAAGGTCGAGCTGTAGGACTGCACCATCGACATCTGCGGTGCCTGGGTCTTCGGTCCTGGCGGGAAGCGAACCTCGAGGCCGCGCGTGATCACGCCACCGAGTCCCGTCGGGTAGAGGCCCTGTGCGGTGAACCGGCCGAGCGCCCAGGCCGGGTCCCAGGTCGCGGAGACGTTGCTGTGGAACTGGCCGTTGGCGTCGAACAGCCCACCGAGGTTGATCTGCGCGTCGGTGTGGATCCTGCCGACGCAACTGGGCGTGTTGAACGGCAGCCGCGGATCGCTGAAGCCGAGCGCCACCGCGCACGGCGTGCGGTAGAGGTTGCGACCGCCCTGCAGCAGGAAGTCGAGGATGCAGAGGTTGCTACCCTGGGCATCGGCGAGCACGCCCTCGATCTGCGGGTCGACGGTGCTGATACAGGTGCTCGGCCCCTTGGACGCCACCGCGAAGGTCGTCGCGCCGACGAAGCCGCGGCCCGGCACCGCGAACTCGCTGCGGTAGCCCTCGGTGAAGTAGCTGGTGCGGGTGTAGCAGAGCGCCTCCCAGCCGAGCGGGTGGGTGCCGCTGTGCACTTGGCGCGCGTCGAGCGGTGACTGCAGGTCGAACGGTCCCACCAACGACAGGGCCTCTCCGGTGCGCTGCGGGAGGTTGAGCGCGCGGCGGGCCATCGCCAGGGTCGGCGTCGTCACCCAGTTCTGCGCGTAGGTGTCGCTCACCGCGGTGTGCGGCACGGCATCGCCGAGGAACAGCTCCAGGTCGACGGTCTGCGCCGCGCCCTCGCGCCGCCCGTTGCGCTGCCAGGCGCGCAGCGACAGACCGTCATGGGTCGGGTGGTTGCGGTGGTAGGGCGGCGAGATGTAGCTGGTCTGCGCGACGGCGGCCCCCGCAAGGAACGCCAGTGACGATCCGGTGAAGAAGAGACGCGAGAGACTCTTCGCCCGAGCCGATCCCGCTCCCCGTTCTGGTGACGGCGACCGGTCCCGGATCGGGCCCCTTCGATCACGCCACCCGCCGGAACGGCCGCAGCAGGTTGGTCACGTTGCCGAGCCCCCGACCGGTCCGCGAGCCGTGCCAGCAGAACGCGCGGCCGTCGACCATCAGGACCGGCACGTCGGGACCGAACACCCGGTCGCGCAGGATCTGCCGCCGGTGCTCGGCGTTGAACGCGAACGGCTCGGAGGGGAGCAGCACCAGGTCGGGCTTCAGGTTGCGCAGCTCGGTCTGAGGGATGACCGGGTAGCGCGCCTCGCGATGACCGCAGACGTTGTGGGCACCGGCCCGCGCCAGCACGTCGTGCACGTAGGTGTCACGGTTCACCCCGATCCAGGGCTGCCGCCAGATCGGATAGAAGACGCGGACCGGAGAACGGCCGAGCGACAGCACCTCGGCGCGCGCGATCTGCGCCTCGATCTCCAGCAGGAGTGCCTCGGTCTCCTCGAACACGCCGAGTCGGAAGCCGACCTCGCGGACCGCGCTGGCCGCTTCGGGCACGGTGCGCGGCATCGACTCGAACACGTCGAATCGGTCACGCAGCCAACTGATGTCCTCGGCCCGATTCTCCTCGCCGTTGACCAGGACCAGGTCGGGTTCGAACGACGCGATCTGCTCGAGGTCGGGGTTCTTGGTGCCGCCGACCCGCGGGACGAAGCGCAGCTCCTCCTCGGGTTCGGTGCAGAAGCGGGTCACGGCGACCAGACGGCCGGACACGCCGAGCTCGCAGACCGTCTCGGTCAGGCTCGGCACGAGGGAGATGACTCTGCGGGCGGGATCGGCCATGGTGCAACGCGGGGGAGGGCGGCCGGTCGGCCACGGGCGACCCGGCGGGGAACACTACCCCGGTTCTGCCGCGCCGGCCGGCCGAGGGACGCGAGGTCTCGATCCGAGCCCCGCCCGCAAGCCATAACCTCCTTCGAGGCAGAATCTAACGGACGTCACCGCAGGAGCCCCGCGGCATGCTCGGCGAGGATCTCCCCCATCAGCCGATAGCCCACGTCGTTGCAATGACCATCCAGGACGAATAGCGCCTCGTAGTCGGCCTCGCTCCGTCCGGCGCGGAAGCGCGCATGCAGGTCTACGAATGCCGCGCCGACCCGCACAGCGACCTGTTCCACGGCCATGGCGACCTGGGCCCGCTCGATGGGGTAGGCCAACAGCACCGGCTCCACCCCACGACGCCGGCACTCCGCCGCGATCCGCCCGAGGTTGGCGGCGAGTGCCGTGTCGGTGTGGTCACCCGCGACGCCCGCGGCATCGAACGCCGCGATCAATCCGGCCCGCTGCTCGAGGTCCGAGGTCCGCTCCTCGACCACCGCCAGGAACTCGGCACGGATCCCGGCCCCGATGTCGGCGACGGTCCGTTCGAAGGTCCGGCTCGAACCCTCGTACCGGTAGACCTCGTAGAGAGCCTCGGCCTGGAGCCGGGTCTCCCGAGGAGCGAGGCGACTCCGCAGCGCGGCGAGTGTGGCCCGCTGGCGCGGCCCCAGGCTCCCGGTCGCGAGCAGCATCCCGAGCCGATCGGCCAACCCGTGCGGATCGGAGACCTGCCGACCATGGTGGGTGAGGACCAGCATCAGGTCGTCGGACACGTCTCCGGCAGCAGCACACGCCAGCGCGACGTCGACCGCGGCATCGACGTCGCCGACGTCCAGCCAGGCCTCGGCAGCGGCCTCGGCGAGCCCTGCGTCCCCGCTGGCCCGCCAGTCGGTGTCGATGCCCGCGGCCAGCAACCGGGCTTCGTCCGACACACCGCGTTCCGACAGGACCCGGACCAACGCCGAACGCGCCGCCGCCGCACGCCCGGGCAACCCCAACGCGGCCCGGTAGCACGCGGTCGCGCGCTCGAGATCGCCGGCCTGCTCGGCCGCGACTCCGTCGAACCAGACGTTCCCGACCGGCAGCCCCGGCTCGAGCACCAGGGGCGCAGGGAATGGCCCACCAGCCAGCGACAGCCGCGCGCCATCGAGCTGCCAGTGGAGTTCCGACTCCGAGTTGTCGGCGCGAGAGAGCAGCACGATGCGATCGTCACCACGCAGCGAGAACAGGTTCGGCATCGGCCCCTGTGGAGTCTCGATGACCCCATCGGCACGGAATCGCAGCCAGAGTTCGCCCTGATGCCAGGTCCCCAGGAACGGAGCGGTCTCGGGGCCGCGCTCTTGGGCCACTCCCTGCTCTCCGGGCGCGCCCTGCTCCCCTGATCCTCCGCGATCGGAACCAGCGGTCCCGAGCACCGCGTGGTAGAGCAGCGAGGCGAGCTTGCCGAGCCGGAACTCGAGCGGGAAACCGGCCTCGAGATCACGCGCCGGTGAGGTCTTCCAGAAGTCGTTGTAGCCGACGAGCACGTAGCAGAGCCGGGGTCGATGCGCGTCGAGGATCCGTGGCAGCCGCTCCAGCACGTCGCCCGAATCGTCCCCCGGCCAACCGGCATTGACCACCGACACGTCGTGCCCTGCCGCGCGCAGCGCCCGGCCCATCGCCTCGGGGTAGGCGTTGACGCGATCGCGTGCGCCGAGCCCGAAGGTGAACGAGTCGCCGATGCAGACCACTCCGCCCGCAACCCGGTCGACGGCACTCGGCACGGAGTCGCGGCCCGACCAGATCACGTAGGCGAGGACCTGGAGCACCAGTTCCGCCGCGAGCAGCGCGAGGAGCACACCGAGGACGACGCGGATCAGCCGGGAACGGAGCACGCGCCGACTCTAACCCAACGCTCCCGGAGGCGACCGGAGGGAACTGCCTGCGCCGCGCACGCGCGACCGCGGAGCTACCCCCGCCTCGGCCTGAATTCCGGAGTCGTCCGCGACCGGACCTCGCCCGCCGCATCGATCCAGATCTCGTCGCAGCCCACCAGCTGTCCACCGGCCAGCCGTAGCTCCACGAAGTGGCGCAGTTCCTCGCCGTCGATCTGCCGGACCCGCGGCACCACCGCGGGATTCACGTAGGCGGTGCCGGCGTGCTCCACGAAGCGGGTGCGCTGCGCTCCGCGGGGATGCAGCAATCGGTCGTGCATGTGACCCGCCACCACCACCCTCACGTGGCGCCCCGCCGCGCGGATGTCCTTCAGCGCGAGTTCCAGATCCCGGTCACCCCAATCACCCGTCGGCGACTTGCCGAAGTCCTTGCCGTAGATGTCCGACGAGTTGCGGCCGAGGCCGTACGGACCGTTGTGTGCCAGCACCACCAGACTCGCGTGCTGGGCGCGGGCCACAGCTTCGGCGATCCGCGCCGCGGAGTCCTCCGGCGTCCCGACTCCATACAGCTCGCCGTAGATCTCCGGGCTCCGCAGGTCGCGGCCACCCCAGGAGAACGGCCGCGCGCCGACCAGCGTGATCCCACATTCGGGCAGCTCACGGATCGCGTAGGCGAGGTGGTCCTCGCCGAGGAGATCCAGACTCTCGCGGAGCCGCCGGGTGACGCGCTTGTTGGAGAAGCTCTGCCAGGCGTCGTGGTTGCCGAGCAGCACCGCGATCTCGCAGTCGAGCTCCGAGATGTCGCGGACGATCTCGGGATCCTCGTCGCCGAGGTCGCCGACGAACAGCACGAGGTCCTGGTCACCGGCTTCCAGGAAGCGAGCGTCGACGTCGTTCCAATGGCCATGGACGTCGCCGACGACGAGGACGCGGTAGGGGTCGGAGGCGCTCATCGCATGCCTGTCCGGCAGGGCGCGCCGTGCGAGGGTCGCGCCGCCGAAAGGGGGCGGGGGAGCCTAGTCCATCCGGCGGACGCCGCCAGTGGCCAGGGTGCATTCCCCGAGGTCACTTCGAGTCGGCATCGAGCAGACCCGCTTTCACCAGCTTCTCGCGGTACGTCGTCCGCGGCACCCCGAACAGCCGCGCGGCCCGCGTGAGATTGCCGTCGGCCTGCCGCAGCGTTTCCTCGAGAGCCGCGCGCTCCTGGGCCTCGAGCCGCTCCTTCCAGGTCCCCGAACCGGCATCTCCGCTGCCGAGAGCGGAGCCGGCGAGGACCCCGGCCGCATCGCCCCCGCCACCAGGAGCCCGCGGCGAGGCATCGAGGTGCGCGACCTTGATGACCCCACCGGCCGCGCGCAGGGCCGCGCCCTTGATGGTGTGGCGAAGCTCCCGGATGTTGCCGCGCCATCGCCGCTGCTGCAGGTGGTCGAGCGTCTCAGTGGCGAGCTCGGGCGTGTCTTCCAATCCGAGTTCGTCGCGAGCCTCCTCCAGGAACCGCGCGCAGAGCATCAGCAGGTCCTCGCGCCGCTCCCGCAATGGCGGCAGCAGGATCTCCAGCTCCCGCAGCCGGTAATAGAGGTCCTCGCGGAAGCGCCGCTCGCCGACCATGGTCTCGAGGTCCTGGTGGGTCGCGGCGAGGATCCGCACGTCGACCGGCACGCGGCGCGTCGCGCCGACCGGCGTGACGGTCCGGTCCTGCAACACGCGCAGGATCTTGGCCTGCAGATCGAGCGCCATGTCGCCGATCTCGTCGAGGAACAGCGTGCCGCCGTCGGCCTCCTTGAAGTGGCCTTCACGGGTCTGCATCGCGCCGGTGAACGCGCCCTTCTCGTGGCCGAACAGCATGCTCTCCATCAGCTGCTCGGGGATCGCCGCACAGTTGACCGGCACGAACGGTCCCTCGCGGCGCCGCGACAGTTCATGGATCGCCTGGGCGATGACCTCCTTGCCCGAACCGGTCTCGCCGCGCAGCAGCACCGTGTAGTCGGTGGGTGCATAGAGCTTCACCCGCTCGATCATCTCGGCACAGGCCGGCGCCTGGCTGCGCAGCGCCCAGTGCTGCTCGGCGTCCCGACCCGGCTCGCGACGCACCAAGGTCGCGACCAGCGCGCGGTTGCCGAGCGCCGACGCGAGCAGTCTGGTGATGAACGCGACGCGCTGCAGGTCCTCGGCGGACAAGACCGCGCCGTCGCGGACGCAGTCGGCGTAGAGCACGCCCAGATGACTGCCGAGCGCGCTCAACGGCAACGCGATGCCCGACGAGATGCCCTCGCGCCGCACCGAGACGAAGCGCGACGCGACCGGGTCGTCGGCAGCGACCGGCACGTGTACCACCTTGCCGGCCTCCCGCACCCGCTGGACCAGATTCGACGAGACCCGGAACGGCTTGTCACCCGCCTCGCCGCGTTGACGATGGAACAAGGTGCGCCCATCGGGCAAACCGGCGCCCGTCTCCAGCGCCAGATGGACGCGGTCTGCACCGGTCGCCGCCAACACCGCGTCGAGCGCCGCATCGATCATCCGCGCCGGGTCCTTCAGTCCCTCGAGGTGATCGGCCACCTCCATGAAGGTGTCGTACCACGGACCGACGGGAGCGCCGGCCGAGCGGACGTCGGAGAGGTCGATCTCCTCCGGAGTGCCGTCGCTGTCAGCCGCGAGCGCCTTGAGGCGCACCATCGCCGGACCGGCGTTCAGCAGATCGCCCTCGATCATCGACTGGAAACGGCTGCCGACGTTGCCGGTGGCGCAGCGGACCGGGAACGGCAGACCGGGCTCGGCGCGGATCTCCACCACGCCCGCATCGTCGAGGCGGACCTCCAGGATGCGGGCATGGGAGTCGGGGACGTCGACCTGGACCTCGCAGCTCGGGGTCGTACCGATCCAGAACGCCTCGGCGTCGACGGTCGTGGACCGGCTCCCGGAACGGTCGGTGATCTCCACGAGAATGGGCATGGTGTCGGATTGTCGGCAGTCGAGAGGGGCTTTGGGAACCCCCAAACCGTCGACTTTCCGTCAGCCAGCTGCCTGGTCGTGGTCCGAACCGGATCCGGCCGAAACGGCCGCCGCCGGCCTCTGGAGACCGCAGGACGCCGACCGAGGCATCGTCCATCCACTCCCTGGTTGCCCGACTGCGAGAACGGATCGAGTCCTCGATGCCACGAGATATCCTATCCACCGCATTTTATGGAGCCGCCCGGCGAGTCACGGCCACGACACGCGCCCCGACCCGCCCCGAGGCGCAGCGGGCACCATCAGGTCGCGGGAGAACGTTCCGCGGAGCCCCCGCGGCCGCCTACCATCATCGACCTCACCGACGATGTCCGTGACCGTCCCCGAACCGCTGAAGCTCCTGGCGCTGTCGCCGCACCGCGCGCTGCTCTGCGGCGACGGTGTCCCGCCTGGCGCCACCGACGGGGTCGGGACGAGGCCATGGGTCGCGAAGCGCTTCGATGCCGGTCCCGGCGACGCCGCCGACCGGGAGGCCGCGTGGTTGCGCATCGCCGTGGGCCCCGGAGTGGTGGAACTGCTCGCCCGCACCGAGGACCCGACCGGCCGGCAGCCGATGCTGGTGATGGCCCGGGTGCCGGGGCGCGACCTGCAGAGCCGCCTGCTCCGCGACGGCCCCCTGCCGCTCGACCTCGCCCTGCAGGTCGCGGCCACGATCACCGGGACGCTGCGGCGGCTGGCGGCGATCCGTTGTCCCGAGGCTCCGGCGGGACTGCTGCACGGCGACATCAAACCCGGCAATGTGATGATCGATCCGGACGGTGGCGTGGTGCTCGTCGACTTCGAGCACGCGTCGGCACTCGCAACCATGCCGGTGGCCGAGGTCGATGACGTGCCCGGCGCGCGCCGCCGATTCACCGGCGGCACTCACGGCTACGCCCCTCCCGAGGCGTACCTGGGGGCCGACCCCAGCAGCGCGTTCGACGTGTTCGGACTCGGCTGCACGCTGTTCGAAGCCGTGACCGGCCGAGCCATGACGCCACGTCCGCCGGGCGAGTCACGATCCGCGTTCGGCACGACCCTGGGCCCCCGGGGTCGCGCGGGCGACGGTCTGCCCGAACCTCTGCGGGCCCTGCTGACCGACTGCGTGGCCGACGACCCCACCGACCGGCCATCGCTCGACGCACTCGGCGAGCGGCTCGAGAGGGTTCGCACCGCGTTGCGCGATCCCGCCGCCCGACAACGCGAGACCTCCCGTCAGGCCTGGTTGGCGGGTGACCTCGCCGCGGCGCGGACGTTGGCCGACGCCGCCGACTCCACCGCCGAACACCGGGCCTGGCTGCGCCGGGCCGAGTGGGCCCGCGCGCTCCGTGAACCGCTCCTCCCCGATCCACGCGCCCCGCTCGACGCCGCGCACGCCGAGACGCTCGCCAACGCCGCCACTCAGGTGGAATCCCGACGCCGCTGGTTTCCGGGCTCGCCCCGGCTGCGGACCGCACGACAGCAGCTGGAAGTGCAGCTCGCGGCAGCTCTACAGGCCGCGGCCCCCAGGGTCGCCGGCTCACTCGAAGACGGCGGCGCCAGCGGAGCGCTCCGGACCCTCGCGGCGCTCCAGCGGACACTCGACCTCCTCGGTCCACCGCGCCCGTCGATCGCGCCCTGCGACGACCCGCCGCCGCCGTTCCGACGCGACGGCGCCGCGCTGCTGACCGCCCTCCGCCGCGACGTTCAGCGAAGCCGCGAGTTGGTCGATCGCAACCGCCGCGAGTTCGGAGTCCGCCTCGGTCGTCTCGACGTCGACGCCGCCCGCACGCTGGTGGAGGAACTCGGCAACCGGCACGGCGGCTCGGTCGGCTGGATCGCCGAACTGCGCGATCGCCTGCTCCGCTTCGAGTTCTACCTGCAGCGAGTCGGCCGCCAGACCCGACTGGTCGGCGAACTCTCCGGGTTGTGCGAGGCGCACCGCATCGAGGTCTCGCTCCGGGCGATGCACCGCCTGCACGCACGCCTCGGCCCGCTGCAGGCCGAAGAGGCCACCTCGCCGCCGGTGGAGGTCCGACCCCGACCGCTGATCCGAGCCCTGCGCGATCTCCTGCGCGAGTTCCCGGAACTCGAGGACCTGGTGCAACCCGCGCTGAACGAGCTGGAGGATTGCTGCCAGGCGCTGACTCGCCGCGCCTGGATGCTCGCCGCCGACGCCGACCGACGCCTGGCCACCCCGCCGATCCCGATCCGGCCACTGGAGCAACTGCTGACCCGTATCGACGCACTCATCCACGCCGACGTGGTCGTCGACGAGGAAGATCGCAGCCGCTCCGGGCTGATCGAAGAATTCGAGTCGCTGCGGGTGCGGGTGGACGAAGCCCGTACCGCCCGCGACCGCCTGGCCCAGGGCGCCCAGGAGGCGATGGACCGCGGCCACCTGACGACCGCGATCTTCGACATGGAGCGGGCCACGCATCGCTTCACCGACGACGGTGCGGACGACGAGGCCGGACCGAGTCTGGCACAACAGTTCGAGGAGGCCCAACGCCGCAAGCAGGCGCTCGAGGACGCGCTGCGCCGCAACCACGAGCTGGCCGCGCGTTGCGCCCGACTCCGCGAGGATGCGGCCGCCAGTCCCCGGATCCGCCTGGAGGCACTCGAGGAGCGCGAACAGGTCCTCGCCGAACTCTGCCGAGCGCTGCCTCCCGATCGCCGTGAAAACCACGTCGCGGACCTGCGCCAGGTCCACGTCGCGATGCTGCGCGAGACCGACGCGGAAGGCCGTGCGCGCCTCGGCCGCACCCACGACCCGGGCGACCGGCTCCGCTTCGCCCGCGAGACCCTCGACGCGTTGCAGCATGCCGCCCCCGACCAGGGATGGTCGACCCACGACGCCGACGAGGCGCGCCGCACCCTGCAACGCTGGATCGAGACCGTGGAACAGGAGACCGAACGCAGCCGCGGCCGGCGCGTCCGACCTCCGGAGCCGGGTCCGCTTCGCAGTGCCGCAGTGCCGATCGGCATGGTGCTCGCGGTGGGGGCCATCGCCGCGGCGCTGCTGTTCACCCAGCCCTGGAACCCGCCCGAGGCCCCGCCGCGCTTCGTCGACCGACTGCGCACGGCGCTCGGCGACGCAACCCCGCTCCGACTCGTCGACGAGACACTCACCTTCGACCCCGACGCCGCGCGGGCGCGCTTCGAGGCGTTCGCGGCGACGCTCGCCGAGGCCGACGCCGCCAAGGCCCAACGAGCTCGCGAGCTTTCACGCATCGCGTTCGACGTGACCAGGACGTGGAGCGATTTCGCCGGCGTCGTCGCCGCCCTCGACGACCCGGCCACGTCGCCCGGCATCCCGCACGCGGCCTCGCAGCCCTGGCACACGTACCTGTCCCGCGTGCTGCGCATCGGCTTCGCGGTGCGGGTCCGAGCCCTCGGCGCCACAGCGACCGCGCAGGCCACCGCGCTGCGCGAGGCCCTGTCCGAGCACACCGCGCTGCGCGCCAGCCTCCGCGCCGACGAGGCCGGCATGCTGCTCGCGTTGCTCGACCGGGGCTGACGCGCTCGGTGAGCTCGTGACTTCGCGAGGGTCACAAGCTCAATGCATCGGCCGCGGGTCCAGGCTCCGCGCCGGCCGCAGCGAATGGAAGGTGGGGCGATCGCCCTCGTTGGCCGAGCGCCGGGCGAAGGCGCTGGCCAAGGCCCAGGGAATGATGACGCCGCTGGTGCGGAGCGTGCGGGATCGGTTCGCGACCAGCGCACCGCGCAGCCCATCGCCGGGCCGCGGACTGCGCTCGTCCAGCGCGAAGAACCGGTCGAGCACCCATTCGCTCGCATTGCCCCAGGTGTCGTAGAGCCCGAACGCATTGGCACTGAACGAGCCCACCGGCGCCAGGAAGCCGAAGCCGTCCTCCCAGGGCGCGCGGTAGTCGAACATCCGCGAGCCGGCGACCGGCGTGACGTCGAAGGCATTGCCGGCCGTCGCGTCGGAGACGTTCGCAAACCCCTCCAGCGCGTGCTTGTCGCCGTGGTACGGGAAGCCGGTCGTCGAGCCCGCACGGCAGGCGTACTCCCATTGGGCCTCGGTGCTGATTTCGAGGTCCAATCGTCGGCAATAGGAGCGCGCCTCGGCCCAGGTGACCCGATCGACCGGGACCCGCGGACTGACCGGCTGGCCATCCACCCCGGGATCGAGCCCCGCGCGGCGCTCGCTCACGTTCTCCAGACCGGCGTGCTCCCACTGCGCCTGCGTCACCTCGAACTTCGAGAGCAGGAACGGGGCGAGTTCCACCTCGGCGGTGGGCACCTCGTAGGCACCGGCCTCGCGCGGCTGCAGCTCGAAGCTGGTCCCCATGGTGAAGGTCGCGCCCGGCACCAGGACCATGACCAATCCGAAGGGCTCGTCGGCTTCGAGCACGACCTCGCCAGGACCACCCGGCTCGCCCTCCCATTGCGGGCACGGGCCCGAGGCCACCACCCAGAATTCCCACAGCCCGGAGTCCAGGTCGACGCCGAGCGGCACGAGTCCAGGGATCGGCAGCAGGTCGAGGCCGCGGTAGACGCCGTCCTCTGCGGCGACCTCGGTGCGGCACCGCTCCCAGAGACCGGCGTCGGCCCCCTCCAGCCGCGCGCCGAGATCGACCGCGAAGTCGCGCCGCGCCGCCACCGCGTCGAACAGCTCGCCGGCGTCTCCCGACTCCAGCACCGCGAGGGCCTCGACCGCGCGCTCCAGCTCGTGCAGCCGCTGGTCGAGGAGCGGGTCGGGATGGAGCAGCCGTCGCTGCGCGGCGACCGCGGCGAGCAGCTCCTGCTCGCGGTCCTCGTTGGCCGCCGCCAGCGCCTCGCGGGCGATCTCGGCCGAGCGCCGCATCACCTGCCACCGTCCGTTCCGATTCTGCAGCTCGATCTCGTCGGCCGGAGTGCGCCGGGCCATGCGCAGCAGCTCCTGGGCCCGCTCGAGATACGGCGCGGCATCGGCGTCGGTCCGCGCGGCGAGCGCCGGTGCGTCTCGACGCACGTTGCGCAGCTCGGCCAGTTCGGCACGCGGCCCGTGCTCGAGCCGGGCGGCGTCGACCTCCTCGGCCTCGGTCTCGTCCGGGACGGCCTCCTGCCGCAACCGCGCCAGCTCCGCGCGGTACGCCGGCAGACGATCCGTCAGCTCGCGCGCCGCGGCGAGCCACTCCTCGAAGACCGCGACGCGGGCCGGCACCGCCGGCGTGTCGTCGAGCAGGCGCCGCGCCGTGGTCGCCAGCTCACTCGCCGCGCGCCGGTCGTCGACCCGCAGCCGCGAGGCCAGCGAACGCTCGGCGGCGACCGCGTACCAGGCCGACACCAGGGTCGCCGCGAGCAGGGTGAGTGTGACCACCGCGAGCGACGCGGCCAGCGTGCGGTGCCGCGACGTCCACAGCAGCGTGCGGGTCCAGGTCGAGATCGGCCGGGCCTCGACCGGGCGCTGCTCCAGCACGCGGCGCAGGTCGTCGGCCAGCAGCTCGGCACTCGCATAGCGACCGCCCAGGTCCTTGCGCAACGCGGTGTCGAGCACCAACGCCAGCTCGCGCCCGACCCACGGCGCGACCGACTGGATCGGCCGGTGTGGCGCGCCGAGGATCGAGCGCTCCAGATCGCGAACCGACTGGGCCACGAATGGCTGCTCGCCGAGGGCCAACGCCTCGTAGAGCGACACGCCGAGCGCCCAGACATCGGTGCGCGCGTCGGGTCGCTGACGGCCGGAAGCGAACTGCTCGGGTGCGGCGTAGGCCGGCGTGCCCGGGGTCGCGCCGGTGCGCGTCAACGCCAGGTCGTCGTCTTCGAGACTCCGCGCGATGCCGAAGTCGAGGATCACCGGTTCGCCGCTCGCGTCCAGCAGGATGTTGGCCGGCTTGAGGTCGCGGTGCAGCACGTTGGCCCGGTGCGCGAAGTGCATCGCGCGGGCGAGCTTCTCGAAGGTCTCCACGAGTTCGCGGACCGCCGCCTGCCGCGCCGCCGCATCGAACCCCGGCCAGGCCGCGCGCAATTCGCGGATGTGCCGATCGAGCGAGCGACCCTCGACGTACTGCATCGCAAGCGCCGGACGACCGCGGTGCTCGAACACGTCGTGGATCCGGCAGATGTGCGGGTGGTCGAGCTTGCTGGCCAACCGCGCCTCGGTCGCGAAGCGCGCCAGCGCCTCCACCGACAGCCCCATCTCTTCGGTCAGCACCTTCAGCGCGACGTCGCGATGCAAGGCCTCGTCGACGCAGTGGTAGACGATGCCCTGGCCACCCCGACCCAGCAGACCCACGACCCGGAACCGACCGAAGCGCTCCGGCAGGTCGAAGCGGCCCGAGTCGTCGACCGAGGACGCCGACCGCGGCTCGGTCAGCGCGAAGACCGCCCGATACTGCGCGGCGACGGTCTCCTCATGGCCCGGGAACGCCGCACGGTAGTCGTCGAGCGAGCGCTCGATGCCTTGCGACCGGTCCGCGAACAGGCGCTCCAGGATCCGCTGGACCAGGAGAGGATCGGGGCTCGGCTCTTCACCCATGGGCCGCACGGTAGTGCGTCGACGGGACCACGACCAACCGCCGACTCCACTTGTCGGTCGCACCGGGCACCGATAGTGTCGCCGCCATGGTTCGAGCGGGCGAGGAAGACGACGACGACGACCGCCCGAGGCGCCCCGGCCGCACCTCGCTTGCGCTCCGCTCCGGCCTGGCCGGCGATCGCCAGGCGATGGACCTCGCCGCCGAAGAGCTGCAGGCGGCGATGCTCACCGCGGCGCGGAGCTGCCTGCGACCGGAGGTGCGCGACTCCATCGATCCGCTCGACATCGTCCACGAGGTCTGGAGCCGCTGTCTGCCGCAGTTGCCGCGGCTCGCCCCGAAGGGCGGTCGACTGACTCCGGTGGTGGTGAGCTATCTGTGCAAGTCGATCCGCCACGAGGCCTTCGCAGCGCTGCGCGGTGCGGCACGGCAGGCCGGCGCCGGCCGCCTCGCCACCGACGTGCTCCGCGACGGCCCGGCCGACGACGGGCGGCCCGGCGAGCTGACGCGGCTGGTCCAGGGCGAACGCCAGTCCGCGATGCTCGCGGCGATCGAGGAGCTGCCGGAGCGGGACCGCGACCTGCTCAGCCTCCGCTACTTCGAGCAGCTCCCCGACGAGTCGATCGCCGAGCACCTGGGCATCTCGCGGAGCAACGTCCGCCAGCGCGCCCGGCGGATCCTGCAGCGGCTGCGCGAGCGACTGCCGGGCGCGCTGTTCGACGAGCTCGACGACCTCGACGAGGAGCAGCCCGGCGCCGCCGAGCGGCTCGCCGACGGGTCCGCCTGATCAGCCCGGCCCGCCGCGCGCCGCCATCGCCACCGAGATTCCAGACCGGGAGTGTCACAGCCGGCGCCGCCCAGCCTCTGGCCTGGCACGAAGCCTTTCGTGCCAGTCACCATGAAGCACTCCAAGACCCTGTGGGCCGCCGGCGCGGCCCTGTTCCTGTCCCTCCCCCTCTCCGCCCAGCAGTTCCTGCGCCCCGGCGACTTCTACGTCGGCGCCAACATCCGCATCGGCTACCTGACCGCGAACGGTCAGGTGTCGCGCGACTTCCTGCCGGGGAACGTCAATGCGTCCCGCATGCTGTGGGACCCGAGCCAGCCGGACTCGTTCATCAACTCGCAGGTCGACACCTCGTCGTCCAGCAACAACGGGCTGTTGGTGCGGCGCGTGTTCACCGGACCGGAGTCGTTCATCACCCAGGTGATCTCCGGCCCTGGACCGTTCGACGGGATCGACGACATGCGCTGGGACCAGAACGGCCGCGACGTGGTGGTGCTCGACTTCAGCAATCGCCTGTGGCGGATCGACACGATCGACGGCTCGGTCCGCACGGTGGTCAACGGCGCCGCGCCATGGAACGACCCCGGTGGCATGGCGGTGGATCCGCGCAGCGGCGACATCTACGTCACCGACAGTCGTGGCGACCTGTTCCGGGTCGCGAGCGGCACCGGCGGCGTGAGCTTCCTGCGCAGCGGCGTGCCCAACGGCGAGCTGCTGATCGACCCGAACCAGAACAAGCTCTACTACGCGAACTCCAGCCGCTTCGGACGCCTCGACCTCGGCAACCCCAACCTGCCGAACGAGGACTGGTTCGGCACCACCACCACGCCGATCTGGGTCTCCGACATCCGCAACATCGACTTCGACCAGAACGGCGACTTCGTGTTCCTGCGCGCGGGCGCGTTGATCTACCGCCTGCCCAACACCGGCACGGTGCCACCCGGCGGAGCGATCCCGACGTTCGTCGGCTCGATCACCTTCTCGTCGAACTCCTCTGCGGTGAGCCCCCAGGGCCTCGCCGTGGTGGGCAGCACCACCGAGCCCTACCGCCTCACCGTCGAGTCGGTCGGCGTGCTCGGCGCGTTCATCGAACTGGAGAACGCACCGCGCGGCTTCGGCTTCGGCTACCTGTTGCCGTCCCGCGCCACCGTCCTGCCGCTCGACACCGGACCGGTGTTCGGCCTGTTCCCCGACACGCTGACGCTGTCGGTGCTCGGCACCACACCTTCGCCCGGCTCGCTGTTTGCCCACGTCGGCGCGCTGCCGCCCCCGATCCGCCTGCCGAACCTCGCGATGGTGGCGTTCTTCGGCGAGACCTGGGACTTCGTCGGCGTGGCCCACGGTCTCGACGGCCGCTACCTCGGCCGCACCAACGCGGTGCGCGTCACCTGGAACTGAGCGACCGGGTCCGGCAGCCCACGCGGAGGCGTGGCCTGCCGATCGCGGCGATCAGATGCGGAACGGACACGGCAGCAACGTGACCTGCACCTCGCCGTCGTCGTCGCGCGGCAGCGAGTCCAGCACCACGAAGCGCACCGACGGCAGGTCCGGGCCGAGCATCTCGCCCAGCCAGCCGAGCAGCACCCGCGAGCCGACCGCGCGGGTGCGGATCGACAGGTCGACCATCTCGGCGAGCCAGGTGGCGGCTTCGCAGTGTGCGTCGAGCTCCACGCCGAGCAGGCCGTCGGCGGTCTGGCGGGCCACCACCACGCGCAGCGGGTGGTCGGCGCCACCGTAGATCCGCAGCTCGACCGCCAGGCTCTGGCCGACGAGGTCGGGGCCTTGGTAGCCCATCAGGCCGAGTCCGCTGGCCGAGACGTCGCGGGTGCGCAGGCTGATCTTGCGGCCACCGGGCAGCGTGACCGCGCAGGGCAGGTCGATCGCGACCCGTGTGCGTCGCCCGATGTTGCGACCCGGCGCGGGGGCATCGGCCGCCGACTCCGCATCGTGCACCGACACGCCGGCATCGGCGAAGTCCTGGATCAGCCGGTAGATCGCCTCCCGCTCGTTCCAGTTGGCGCCGAACGCCATGCCGACCTCGCGACCGCGGGTCCACGCGACCTCGCCGAGCCAACCCTCCAGACCGCCACCGAGGGCCGGCGACTCGACCACCGCCTGCACGCGCGCCCCCACCGGCGGTGGCACGTCGGCAGTCTTCAAGCGCAGGCCGTCGAACGACACGTCGCACAACGAACCGGCGAACTCATCGCCGTCCTCGGTCACCAGCGTGCAGAGTCCCGCCGCCGGCACCCGCAGCGAGGTCGGCTCGGGCACCACCCAGGCGACGACCTGGCCGTGGCCCGGCCGGTCGGGATCGGCCTGCAGTGCGCAGTGCGCATCGAGCAGGCACGGGTGCTGGAGCAGGATCCGGCGCACCTCGTCGAGGTCGGGCTGCTGGATCGCTTCGGGCGCGTCGACTCTCGGATCGGATCCCGTCATGGTCAGGCTCGCTGGTGTTCCCCTGCCTGACTATCGGCATCCGGACGGAGCGACGTTCAACCTGGTCCGGAATCCGGAACATCCCGTAGACCGTGCGGACGGTCGGGCGTCGTCGCCAGGACGGTCCGGTCGCGAGGCGCACCTCGGGGCGGACCCGATCCGGGACTGTCGCGGCGGCGGACGCCTGGCCGCGGAGGATCGCCCCGAAGGGCGGATCAGTTCACCCGCTCGCCGACCTTGATCTGCATCTTTTTCTGCTCGCCGCCGCGCACGACCACCACCTCGACGGTGCTGCCCACGGTCAGCGAACTCAGCGCGTCGACGTACATCCGCACGTCGTCCACCGGCAGGCCGTCGACCTCGATGAGCACATCGCCCTCCTGCAGACCGGCAGCCTCGGCCGGGCCGTCGGGGCGCAGCGAGCCGACCAGCACACCCGTCACCCCGGCTTCGTAGTCGGGCATGAAGCCGAGCGCAGGGCGGCCGGGGTTCGCGCCCTCGGCCGCGCGGATCGGTGCGGGGCCCGCGTCGTCCTCGGCCGGTGCGGCAGCGGCCTTGGCCTTCTTGAAGGTCGGCTGCGCGGGCACCACCATCACGTACTCGCCAGCGCCCTTGGCGAGCAGCGTCGACGCCGCCTCCATCGTGATCACGCCGATGTCGAGACCGGGCTCCCGATCGAGCACCTTGGCGGCGGTGCCGAGCCTGTTCTCGACGTGGAACTTGCCGACCACGTGGACGATCAGCGGCTTGGGCTCCAGCGCCGCGCGCCAGCGGTCGACGATCGCCTCGGCCATCGTGTCGTCCCACGCGCACTGCGCGCGGTAGAACGTGTCGAGGGTCTGTTCGTCGAAGCCGGCGTGACCCTCCATCGCCTTCAGGAAGGCTTCGCGGTAGGGCCCGTCCGGCGCGCTCACCTGCCGCGGCGCGAACGGCGAGTCCTTGATCGCGTCGTAGCCGCCGTCGCGGAGCTGCTTGCGCAGTTCGGCCGGCAGGTTGGCGGCGATCACCGGGTAGCCGTTGTCCTTGCAGAAGTTGACCAGCGGCCGGTAGCGGTCCAGGTAGGAGTCGCCGAGCTTCGCCTGGTCGATGAACTCCTGCTCGGTGATGTCGCCCTCCAGATAGGAGTCGACCGCCTGCTGCTGGTCGCGCTCCAGCATCTCCATCGACAGGATCAGGTCCGGACGTCGGTCGTGGAGCAGGCGGAGGAACTGCAACTGCTGCAGGTGGCCGACCGCATTGCCGTGCTCTTCGCCGAAGAACACCACGTCGCGCTTCGACATCTCGTCGGCGAGGTCTTCGAGGGAGGGACCGCCGGTGCCGAACTTCGAGGTCGACGCGCAGGCGGCCAGCAGGGACGACAGGAGGACAGGACCCAGGGCGCGCTTCATCCGCGCGACGGTAGGACCGGAGCCCTCCCCGCGCCAGAATCGCCCCGATGCGCATCGCCACCTGGAACGTCAATTCGGTGCGGGCCCGCCTCCCCCGGTTGGTGCCCTGGCTCGAGGAGCACCAGCCCGACGTGGTCTGCCTGCAGGAGACCAAGGTCGTCGACGACCTGTTCCCCCGCGAGTACCTGGAGGACCAGGGCTACAACTGCGAGGTCTTCGGCCAGAAGACCTACAACGGCGTGGCGATCCTGGCCCGCCACGGCATGGAGGCGGTGGTCCGGGGCTTCCCCGACGACGACGAGGACGCCCAGAAGCGGGTGATCGGCTGCCAGGTCGAGGACTGGCTGGTGCTGAACCTCTACGTCCCCAACGGCTCGGAGGTCGGCAGCGACAAGTACCGCTTCAAGCTCGACTGGCTGGCCCGGCTGCGCCGCTTCCTCGACGAGCACTACGACCCGTCCGACAAGCTGGTCGTCACCGGCGACTTCAACATCACCTTCGACGACCGCGACGTGCACGACCCCGAGAAGTGGCGCGAGAAGGTCCACTGCTCGACCCCCGAGCGCGAGGCCCTCGCCGAGGTGATGGCCTTCGGCCTGCACGACGCGCTGCGCAAGCACCACGACGAGGCCGGCATCTACACCTGGTGGGACATGCGCGGCGGCGCGTTCCCCAAGGACCAGGGCCTGCGCATCGACCACTTCCTGGTCAGCGCACCGGCCCTCGGGTCCTGCACCGCGGTGGACATCGACCGCGAGGCGCGCAAGGGCAAGGGACCGAGCGACCACGCGCCGGTGGTGGCGACGTTCGAGGGGTGAGCAGGTCGGCAGCCGCGGCCGGTTCGTGGCAAGGTAGAGGCATGCGTGCACCCAGCCTGCTGCTGACCGCCCTGACGCCAGCCGTCGTCCTCGCGGCGCTCTCCGCTCAGTCCGACCGCGACTGGCAACGCCTCGACGCCCAGGTCACCTCCCGCGGCATCGAGGCCGACATCCGCTTCCTCGCCGACGACCTGCTCGGCGGCCGCGGCGTCGCCACGCCGGGCGGCGCGCTCGCCCGGACCTACCTCGCCACCCGGCTCCGCGCGCTCGGCATCGAAGCGCCGTTCGCCCCGCCGGAGGAGCAGCACTCGCCCACGGCCCGCGCCGGCTACGAACAGCCGGTGCCGATCCTCGGACTGACCTCGACGGTCGAACGCGCGCTGCAGGTCACCGCCGAGGGCCGCGAGCCGATCGGGCTCAGTGCGCCGGCCGACTACGTCGCCTGGGCCGGCCATCGCGCGGAGACCGTCGCCTGGAACGACGCGGAAGTGGTGTTCGTCGGCTACGGCATCGACGCGCCGGAGCAGGACTGGGACGACTACGGCGACGCCGACCTCACCGGCAAGGTCCTGCTGTTCCTCAACGACGACCCGGACTGGGACCCCGCGCTGTTCGCCGGCAAGACCCGGCTCTACTACGGGCGCTGGGCCTACAAGTACGAGGAGGCCGCGCGACGTGGTGCCGCGGGTGCCCTGGTGATCCACACCACGCCCTCGGCCGGCTATCCGTTCCAGGTCATCCAGACCCAGCACCAGAAGGAGCAGTTCTGGCTGCCCTTCGACGACGCCACGCCGACGCTCGACATCCGCGGCTGGTGCTCGGACGACGCCGCGACCCGCCTCTGTGCGCTGGGCGGCCAGGACCTCGCGACGCTGCGCGAGCGGGCGCGCAGCCGGGACTTCACGCCGATTCCGCTCGGCGTCCAGGCGTCGCTCGGGCTCGCCAACGCGTCGCGCGAGCTCGACACCGCGAACGTCGTCGGCGTGCTGCGCGGCAGCGACCCGGAGCTGCGCGACGAGGCGGTGGTGGTCTCGGCGCACTACGACCACCTCGGCGACGGCCCTGAGCGCCGCGGCGACACGATCTACAACGGCGCGATCGACAATGCCGCCGGCTGTGCCGCGGTGCTCGCGGTGGCGGAGGGGCTGACCGCGCTCGACGTGCCACCGCGCCGCAGCGTGGTGTTCCTGTTCCCCGCCGCCGAGGAGTCGGGCCTGCTCGGGGCGAAGCACTACGCGCGCGCGCCCCAGCCCTTCCCGGCGAGCGCGTTGGTCGCCGACTACAACTTCGACTTCGTCAACGTCTGGGGGCCCACCGAGGACATCCAGCTGGTCGGCCACGGCAAGAACTCGCTCACCGACGTGCTGACCTTCGCAGCGTCCCGCCGCGGCCGCCGCGCCGAGCCGTTCTCCCGCCCCGACACCGGCATGTTCTACCGCTCCGACCACTTCGAGTTCGCGCGCGCCGGCATCCCGTCGATCCTGCTGTCGCCGGGCGACGACTTCGACGCGAACCGCGAGGGGCGCCGCCGCCTGAAGGCCGCCTACACCTCGACCCGCTACCACACGCCGCAGGACGAGTACGACCGACGCTGGAACCTGGACGGCATGGTCGAGGACGTGCGACTCGTCCTCGAAGCGGTGTTGCGCACCGCCGACGCCGCAGCCCGCCCGAGCTGGAGCGAGGGCGACGAGTTCGCCGACCGGCGCTGACCACGCTCTCCCCGAGGAACTCCACCGTGAACCTCGGCCGGACGGATACCAGTATCCGGCACCCCGCGGCGCTCGCTTGTCCCCGCGTCCCCGCTCCGTAGTCTGCCCCGCCCGGCATGCCGCCCCCTCCCGGCATGCCGCGCGCCAGGAGACCCCATGAGCGACGGCCGCCCCTCCGCCTACTCCACCCTCGTCGCGTTCGCGGTCGCCCTCGGCGGCTTCCTGATGGGCTTCGACAGCGCGGTCATCTCCGGCGTGGTCGACCCGGTGAAGGACCGCTTCGAACTGAGCGCCGGCGAGCTCGGCTTCGTGGTGAGCTGCCTGACGGCGGCGGCGACCGCGGCGATGGCGGTCGCCGGCCCGCTTGCAGACCGCTTCGGCCGCCGCCCGGTGCTGCTGGTGACCGCGTTGCTGTTCACGGTCTCGGCGATCGGCAGTGCGTTCGCCCCCGACTTCTGGACGCTGGTGATCGCGCGCATCGTCGGCGGCTTCGGCGTCGGCGGCGCGCTGCTGATCGCGCCGATCTTCATCGCCGAGATCGCGCCCGCGGCGCAGCGCGGAAGGCTGGTGTCGTTCAACCAGCTCAACATCGTGTTGGGCTTCTCCGCGGCGTTCTTCTCGAACTACTTCCTGAACGGCTACTTCGCCGAGCAGGCCGGCGACCAGTCCGACATCGCGTGGCGCTGGATGCTCGGCGTCGAGGCGATCCCGGCGGCGATCTACTTCCTGCTGCTGTTCCTGGTGCCGCGCAGCCCGCGCTGGCTGGCGATCCAGGGCCGCGACGCCGAGGCGCGCCAGGTGCTGGCCCGCGCCAACGGCGAGGCGCAGGCCGACGCGGCGTTGGCCGAGGTGTTCGCGTCGATCCGGAAGTCGCAGGAGCTCGGTAAGGTCCGCTACACCGAGGTGCTGCACAAGAAGATGCGCCGGGTGCTGGTCATCGGCCTGGGCCTGGGCTTCTTCCAGCAGGCCACCGGCATCAACGCGATCTTCTACTACTGCACCACGATCTTCTCGCTGACCGGTGCCGGCCGCGAGGCGGCGCTCAGCCAGGCGATCTGGGTCGGTCTCGTGAACGTCGCATTCACGGTGCTGGCGATGTGGCTGATCGAACGGCTGGGTCGCAGGCCCCTGCTGATCATCGGCACCGCGGTGATGTCGCTGGCCCTGTTCACCAACTCGCTGGCGTTCTCGAGCGCGAGCTACGGCTTCGCGGCGGAACCGGCGACCGCCACCCAGCAGATCGGCGAGCTGGTCTCCCCCGAGGCGCAGGCGGCGCTGCTGCCGCTCGCCGGGCAGGCCTTCGACGACGTGCAGTCGTTCAAGACCGCGCTGAACGCCGCGGCCGGCAACGTCTCCGCCGAGCTCCGCGACGAGGTCGAAGGCAAGGGCGAAGACCTCGCCAAGGCCGCACTGCAGATCGACGGCCTGCTCGTACTCCTGGCGATCATGGCCTACATCGCCGCCTTCGCGATCTCCCTGGGTCCGGTGATGTGGGCGATGTTCTCCGAGATCTTCCCGATGCGCGTGCGCGGCGTGGCGATCTCGCTGGCCGGCTTCTTCAACTCGGCGGTCTCCTGGTCGGTGCAGCAGCTGTTCCCCAGCGGACTCGAGACCCTCGGCCCCGGCGGCGTGTTCGCGGTGTTCGGCAGCTTCGCCGCGCTGGGTCTGGTGTTCACCTTGATCTACGTGCCCGAGACCAAGGGCCGCTCGCTCGAACAGCTCGAAGCCGAACTCATTCCTGAGGACTGATCGGAGCACTGATGGACCCACTCCGCCTGCTGTCCGCGGCCGCCCTGGCGCTCGCGTCTTCCCTGCTCGGCTGCGCCGGCCTGCGCCCCGCCGATCCCGCCGTCGCGGTCGCCGTGTTCCAGGACGTCGCCGCAGACGGCATGGTCCACCTGGACTTCACCGAGGGCTCGACCGAGTTCCTGCTCGAGGTCCCCGTCGCCGGCCGCTACCGCTGCGAGCTGACCGTCCAGACCGCGCAGCCGGGCGCCGTCGCCTGGGTCGAGGACTACATCGACAACGACGACGGCCGCACCTACGACATCACCTCGTCGATCGCCCTCGACGCCGCTGGCGCGACCTTCACCAAGGACGGCTGCCCGCTCGACGCCCGCCCCCGGCGCATGCGCCTGCACGTCAAGGGTGGCCCGATCACGGTGAAGGACCTGCGCTTCGTCCTGCTGCGTGAGCACCTGCCGACGCCTGCGACGCTGGTGCAGGCCACCGCGGGCGAGGAGTGGCAGCTCGTCTGGCGCGACGAGTTCGACGGCGAAGGCCTGCCTGACCCGCGCAACTGGACCCACGACCTCGGCGACTGGGGCTGGGGCAACAACGAGCCGCAGTACTACACCGAGGCGCGCACCGAGAATGCCCGGCAGGAGCACGGCCACCTGATCATCGAGGCCCGTCCCGACGACCTGGGCCACGCCTGGACGTCGGCGCGGCTGACGACCCGCGCCAAGGTCAGCTTCCTCTACGGCCGCCTGGAGATCCGTGCCAAGGTACCCGCCACCGACGGCACCTGGGCGGCGGGCTGGCTGCTCGGCGACGCCTACCGCGACGAGCTGTCGTGGCCCTACTGCGGCGAGATCGATGTGCTCGAAGGCGTCGGTCGCGAGATCGACGACACGAGCGGCGACGGTGTGAACCACGCCTCGTGCCACACCCGCGCCTACTACTTCAAGCAGGGCAACCACATCTCGAACACGATCCCGGTCACGGACATGGCCGGCACGTTCCACGTCTACGCGATGGACTGGGACGAGCGCGAGGTGCGGATGTACCTCGATGGCGAGCACTACTACACCTACGACAAGCACGACTCGCCGGAGGCCTGGCCGTTCGACCAGCCGCAGAACCTGATCCTGAACCTGGCGATGGGCGGCGGCATGGGCGGCGCGATCGCCGCGGGTGCCGGGCCGCAGCAGTTCGTCATCGACTACGTGCGCGTCTACGGACGCAAGTGAGCGGTTCGCGCATGGCCGAAACCCCTTGGAACGACCGACCGGTCGAGGGCGCGTTCGACGGACCCGCCGGCAACGCCTGGTACCGGATCCGCAACGTCGACCGGATGCCGCCCTTCCTGACGATGCTCGCCAGCGACACCGACCACTGGCTGTTCGCGTCGAGCCTCGGGCCGCTGACCTGTGGGCGCAAGAACGCCCGCTCCGCGCTGTTCCCCTACACCACCGACGACAAGCTGCACGACGCGGTCGACGTCACCGGCAGCCGCACCATCGTGCACGTCGAGGGTGAGCCGGGCCCGCCCTGGGAGCCCTGGTCGCGCCGCGGCCTCGGAGTCCGCCGGATCTCGCGCGACCTCGCCAGGTCGCCGCTCGGCGACGCGCTGCGCTACGAAGAACACGAGCACGACCTCGGCCTGTCGCTGAGGACTTCGTGGAGCACCCACCCGAGCCTGGGCGTGATGCGCACGGTGAGCCTGCACAACCGCGGTGGCTCCCCGCGCAGGATCCGAATCGTCGACGGACTGCTGAACCTGCTGCCGGCCGACGTCGACCCGCAGATGCAGGCCGGCTTCAGCAACCTGCTCGACGCCTACAAGACCGCTCGACTGGTCGGCCCCCACAAGCTCGGGGTGTTCGCGCTGAGTTCGGTCCCGGTGGATCGCGCCGAACCCAGCGAGGCCCTGCGCGCCAACACGGTGCGCTGCGAGTGCGCCGCCGACGCGCGCGTGCTGCTGACCACCCGCCAGCTCGAGGCCGTGCTCCGCGGTCAACCCACCACCGAGGAGGAGCGGGCCCGCGGCGAGCGCTGCTGCTACCTGCTCGACCGGACCCTCGAGGTCGGCGCGGGGAGCTCGGTGCTCGTCGGCGAGTTCCAACTCGAGGTCGACCTGGACGCCGCCCAGGTGCTGCGCCTCGCCGCGACACCACCCGACCGCCGGGACCTGACCGAGCAGACCATCGCGCGGATCCGGACCCCGGGCTTCGGCACCCTCCGACACCTCGCCAGGCAGACCGACGGCCTGTGCGAGACCGGCCAGCCGGCACGCGACGCCCGCCACCTGAGCAACACGGTCTTCAACCTGATGCGGGGCGGCACCTTCCCGCTCGGCCTGCAGCAGGAACGCGACGACTTCACGGCGTGGCTGGCCGGGGTGGCCCCTCGCGTCCATGCCCGGGTCCGCGGCGCCCTGGCGGCATGGCCGGCCCGCGCCGCCGTGAGAGCGCTCGGCCGGCTCGCCGCCACCACCGACGACCCCGACCTGGTCCGCCTGCACCGCGAGTACCTGCCGCTCGCCTTCAGCCGCCGCCACGGCGACCCCAGCCGGCCCTGGAACACCTTCTCGATCCCGGCCCGCACCGCCGACGGCGCGCCGCGCTACGGCTACGAGGGCAACTGGCGCGACATCTTCCAGAACTGGGAGGCGCTGGCCCGCTCGTTCCCGGCCTACGCCCAGGCCTTCGTGGCGCGCTCCGTCAACGCGTCCACCGCCGACGGCTACAACCCGTACCGCATCACCCGCGACGGCGTCGACTGGGAGGTCCACGACCCGGACGACCCCTGGTCGTTCATCGGCTACTGGGGCGACCACCAGATCGCCTACCTGTCACGGCTCCTGCAGCGCTGCGAGGAGCTGACCCCCGGCCGGCTCGCCGAGCTGCTGGACCGCGCCGAGTTCGTCTCGGTGGACGTGCCGTACCGGATCCGCGGCTACGACGCGCTGGTCGCCGACCCGCGCGACACGGTGGTGTTCGACGCCGAGCGTGCCCGTGAGATCGACGCGCTGGTCGCCGAGCACGGCAACGAGGGCAAGCTGCTCCGCCGGACCGACGGCGAAGTCCTACGCCAGACCCTCGCCGACAAGCTGCTGGTGCCGTTCCTCGTCAAGCTGAGCAACTTCGTACCCGGCGCGGGCGTGTGGATGAACACCCAGCGCCCGGAGTGGAACGACGCCAACAACGCGCTGGTCGGCCAGGGTGCGTCGATGGTCACCGCCTGCGCGCTGTGGAGTCATGCCGGCGTGCTGGCCGACCTGCTCGACCGCGACGGTGCCTACGCCCTCTTGGCGAGCACGCGCGGATTGTGGTCGGAGCTCGACGACGTGCTGACCCAGCACGACTTCGACGCGGTGACCAACGACCCCGACGCGCGGCGCCGGTTCACCGACGCGGCCGGACGCGCCGGCGAACGCCACCGACTGCGGGTCTACGCCCGCGACTTCGGCAACCGCGAGCAGGTCTCCGGCGCGCGGGTCCGCGGCTTCCTCAGCGAGGTGCGGCGCCTGCTCGCGACCTCGATCCGCGCCAACCGCCGCGACGACGGTCTCTACCACGGCTACAACCTGGTGACCTTCGAAGGCACCGGCCGGATCGGCATCCGCCGCCTCGACCTGATGCTCGAGGCGCAGGCCGCCGTGCTCGGCAGCGGCTTCCTCGACGGCGCGGCCAGCGCCGACCTGCTCGACGCGCTGCGCCAGAGTGCGCTCTACTGCCCGCGACGCGACGGCTACGTGCTCTACCCCGACCGCGAGCTGGCGCCGCTCGAGGAACGCAACGCGCTGCCGGAAGCCTTCCAGCGACGCTTCCCCAGAGCCGCCGCCCTGACCGAGGAGCTGCTCGCAGCGGGCCACGACGCGCTGGTCCGCGCCGACGACGACGGCGGGCTGCGCTTCGCGCCCGGGCTGCGCAACGCCGGTTGCCTGCGCCGGGAACTCGACCACCTGGCCGGGTCCGGACCGCGCGCCGCGACCGACCGCGAGCGCGCCGAGCTGCTCGCCGCCTACGAGGCGGTGTTCGACCACGCCGCGTTCACCGGCCGCTCGGGCACCTTCTTCGGCTACGAGGGTCTCGGCTGCATCTACTGGCACATGGTCAGCAAGCTGGTGCTCGCGACCCAGGAGACGCTGTGGCGTCACGTCGACGGCGGCAGCGATCGAGCCACCACCGAACGGCTCCGCGGCCACTACTTCGCGCTGCGCAAGGGCCTCGGCGTCGAGGCCTCGCCGGCCGACTGGGGCGCCTTCCCGACCGACGCCTACTCGCACACGCCGCGCGACGGCGGCGCGAAGCAACCAGGCATGACCGGCCAGGTGAAGGAGGACATCCTCTGCCACCTCGGCGAGCTGGGCATCCGCATCGTCGACGGTGCGATCCGCTTCGATCCGTTGCTGGTCGAGTTCGACGAGGCGCGGTTCACGCTGTGTCGCACGGAGGTCTCGGTGCGGCGCTCGCACGCCGACGAGATCCTGGTGAGCCGCCACCCACATGGAGCGGACCAGAAGATCCCCGGTCACGTCCTCGACCGGGCCATCAGCGCCGAGATCCTGGATCCTTCGCCGGGCGCGCAGCCGCTCTCGCTGGTGATCTTCCGGGCGCCGCGGGGCAGCCTCTGACCGAATCCACCTGATACCCGTAACCACGAAAGAGCCGACTTCGACGCCATGCTCTCCCCAAGCTGCACCCGTCTCCTGCTCGCCGCCAGCCTGCTGTGCGCCGGCACGACACACTCCCAGGAACAGGCCACGACCGCGCTGCCGCCCGGCAAGGTCAAGGTCTACATCCTGATGGGCCAGTCCAACATGGTCGGCTTCGGCCGCGTCGCCGACGGCGACAAGCCGGGCACGCTCGAGAACCTGGTGAAGCAGGAGGGCAAGTACCCCTTCCTGATCGACGACGACGGCAACTGGATCGAACGCAGCGATGCCTGGTGCGTGAAGACCACGGTCGGCCAGACCCAAGGCGCCCTCGCCCCGCGCTACGGCGCCCGCGCCCACTTCATCGGTCCCGAGCTCGGCTTCGGCCACGCGGTCGCCGAGTTCCACGACGAGCCGGTGCTGATCATCAAGGCCTCGCAGGGCAACCGCAGCCTCGGCTGGGACTGCCTGCCGCCCGGCTCCGAGCGCTTCGAGCACGACGGCTGGACCTACGCCGGCTACGGCGACGACTGCCCGCGCTGGAAGGAGGGCGAGGAGAAGAAGCCGGTGAACTGGTACGCCGGCAAGCAGTACGACGACTTCGTCCGCGACACCCACGAGGTGCTGGACGACCTGCCGAAGTTCTTCCCCGGCTACCAGCGCGACGACTACGAGATCGCCGGCTTCGGCTGGTGGCAGGGTCACAAGGACCAGAATCCGGCCCACGCCGGCCGCTACGAGCAGAACCTGGTCGCCCTGATCAACAGCCTGCGCGCCGAGTTCGAGGCCCCCGAGGCACCGTTCGTGATCGCGACCATCGCCTTCGGTGGCGACAAGATCAGCGGCCCCGGCCTCGACATCGTCAACGCACAGCTCGCGGTGAGCGGCGAGCGCGGCAACTACCCCGAGTTCGCCGACAACGTCCGCACCGTCGACGTCCGCGAGTTCTGGCGCGAGAAGGACCAATCGCCCAACCAGCGCCAGGACTACCACTACTGGCACAATGCCGAGACCTACATGGAGGTCGGCCTGACGATGGGGCGGGCGATGGTCGGGCTGCAGGACTGAATCGAGCGATCAGTCGATGCGGCGGCCACGGAGACCTCGGCCTCGAAAGGTGATCTCCACGGCCTCGATCTGACCTTCGTCGTTCGTCGGAAACCGGAACTGCAGGTCGAGCTTGCGCAGGAAGAACCGGTCGCCACGTTCCCAGAACACCTCGGCCTCGCCGCCGAACCCGGCGCGCGCGAACAGCCGGCCCTCGTGCTCGAAGAACGTGCACCGCCCGAGTCCCGGCGCTTCGAAGTCGCCGACCAGCGCATCGAGCCGCTCTGCGGGGATGGGACTTTTGGCGTCCCGCTCCGCCGGCGCGGGCAGGGCCCCTGGCAGCTCCTCGGCGCGCAGAGGTTCCAGCTCGCCCGCATCGCTGCGCGCGCCTTCCTCGGGCCGGGCCCGGAAGATCGCGTCGGCGATGCTCCACACGTCGCCGCCGCCCACGTGGCGATCGTTGTCGGTGTCGCCGCGGTGCACGAAGACGAAGCGCTCGCCGGGTACCACGAGCACGAACTGCCCTCCGGTGCCACGGGCCGCGAAGGCGTCGCAGCCACTCAGCGCGAGCGACTCCGGCAGCGACCCCGCGGGATACACCCACCACATGAACCCGTAGCCGCTGCCGTCCTCGAACTCGGAGACGGTCGCGGTGCTGTCGGCGATCCACCGCTCCGGCAGCATGCGCTGCCCCGCGAAGGTGCCGCCGTCAGCGAACAGCAGACCGACGCGCGCCAGGTCCCGCGTCGACAGCCGGAACGCGTATGCGGGATACCGCGGTCTCCGGAGTGACACCGAGGTAGCTCGCCAACAGATACTGCGGCAGCCGGAGCGCCAGCGGCGATCGCCCCTCCAGCAGCAGGCGGTAGCGCTCCTCCGGCGTCAGGAGGCGGATCCGCCGCTCCTTGTCGGCGGCCTTGACCAGCGCGCGCTGCGCGAGCCGGCGCACCGCCTGCTCCCAGGCGCGGCTGCGCGCGCAGGCCGCTTCGAGATCGGCCAGGTGGAGTGCGAACGCATCGACGTCCTCCAGGGTGACCGCACTGCGCCGCGCGATCCCACCGCCGAACAACGCGTCGAAGTCGGAGACCAATCGCCCCTCGTAGTCGAAGCCGAACGTGACGTCGCGACCGCGCACCGGATCGCGCGCGTGGTAGCGCACGATGCCGCGCAGCAGGAACCACGACAGCGCCAGCGGCTGCCCCTCCTCGAACAGTGCGGTCTCGGCAGGTACCCGCACGCGCTCGACGCGCGCCATGAACCACGACCACTCTTCGTCCGGAAGGTCGACGCCGCAGCTCACCGCGGTCCGCAGGTCGGACTCGGTCAGCCCCCGCATCGCGTGTCGGCTGCCGGTTGCCGGTAGAAGGCGGCGAGGTGGGCGTACACCTCCGGGAACTCCTGGGCGAGCAGGTCGGGAAGTTCGAAGAACGCCTCGGTGAACACCGCGAAGGCCTCGGCCGGGCTCTCGGCAGCGTAGGCATCCACTGCGGTCTCCTCACCGCGCTCCTCGGCGGCGGCCAGTCGCGCGGCTGCGGTCTCGAGCACCTGCGCGAAGACCTGGCGGTCCCTGCCCGCGGGCAACGGCGGCACACCGTCGTCTTCCCCGCTGGCCATGTCGAGCTGGTGGGCGAACTCGTGCAGCACCAGGTTGAAGCCGTCGCGGACCGCGCCGCCTTCGATCACGTCGTGGGCGTTGAGCACCACCTGACCCTCGTCCCAGGCCTCGCCGAGCAGCTCTTCGTGGCCTTCGGTGACGATCCCGAACTCGTCCTCGTCGCGACGACGCGCGGTGAATCCCTCGGGATAGACCAGCACGGTCCGCACCCCGGCGAAGGCGTCGACACCGGCCGGCAGCCCGAGGACCAGCAGGCAGGCCTGCAGTGCGATCGCGCAGCGCAGCTCGTCGGAGAGCTGCAGACCACCGCAGCCCTCGAAGCGCTTCTCGTGGAGGAACAGCGTGGCCGCGTCGTACAGCCGGCGCCGTAGGCCCGGTTCGAGATCCCGCAATACGGCGATCCCGCCCGCGACGGTCTCGAAGAATCCGTCCGGGATGGGGCGGCTGGCGAGGAGCCGCCTGCGCCGGCGGGCGCGGAGCCAGTCGAACACCACGATGCCCTCAGCCGGCCCGATCCATCCGACGCCAGCCGGCCAGCGCGTGCCAGCCGAGCCCCACCGCGGTGGCCCACTGCAGGATCGAAACCCACAGGTAGACGCGGTGCAGCATGTAGAAAACGGCCTCGTCGTCGACCGAATGAAGCGCGGGATCGAGCCGACCATCGACCACCGGATGCCAGACGAACAGGAATCCCTGTGCGAGGACCACGACGCACCATGCGATCCAGGCGCGGCGACCGGCTCGACGCACCCGGAGGTCCCAACCGAGCATTGCGACCATCAGGACTCCGAGCCCGTTCAGACCGACGCTGACCCGCCGGGTGATGAAGCCGACCTCGCGGTGGCTGCCCAGGACGTCGCTCGCCACAGGAATCACGAGTTCGGCATAGACGGGCAGGGAGCCGAGCCAGAGCGCGGAGGCGCCGATCACCAGGAAGCGGCGCAGGAGTTCCTTGTCGATGCGCACGGCGAGGAGGCTACCGCGACCGTGGACAGCGGTCTCGGGTCGGCTCGAGCCGATCGGTACGAGCCGGCCCGATGGAATCGGCACGACGTCCTCCGGAACGATCTCCCAGGCGCGCAAGGAGCCGACTACTCCGGTCCGGCACGACTGTTGATCTCGGCGGCCCACGGCGCACCACGCCACTTGGAGAACCAGACATGCTCAGTTGGACCCTTACGTTCCTCGTCCTCGCCCTGATCGCCGCAGTGCTCGGCTTCGGTGGCATCGCAGCCAGCTTCGCCGGGATCGCCAAGATCCTGTTCGTCGTGTTCCTGATCGCGCTGGTGGTCAGCTTCCTGATGGGCCGCCGGCGCGCCGTCTGAACCACGCCAGAACCCATTCGACGACGTTCCTCCCAAACCGATACGAGGCCCCGATGAACATTCCCAGACTCCATCGCATCCTTCGCTTCCCCCGCATCTGCGCCGTGCTCGCAGTGACTTCCCTCGGCCTCGCGGCCGCCGCCTGTGACGACGACCCCGGCGAGGAGATCGGTGACGAACTCCAGGAGGCCGGAGAGGCTGCGGAGGATGCCGCGGAGAACGCCGGCGACGCCATCGAGGATACCATGGAAGGTGACGGTCGCTGATCGGCGTGCCATGCTGCGTGGCGCGCCCCACGGGGCATGCCCACCCGACGACACGTCTCCACCATGGACCTCCTCAAGATCCTCTTCGCCATCTTCCTGCCCCCGCTCGGCGTGTTCTTCCACGTCGGCATCGGCCTGCACTTCTGGCTCAACATCCTGTTGACCATCTTTGGGTGGCTGCCCGGGGTGATCCACGCGTTCTGGGTGATCGGGAAGAAGGGGTGAGCCGCCCGGCGCGTGGTATCCTCCTCGCGCCCGATGATCGTCACCAACGGACTCATCCGCCGGTTCGGGAAGACCGAAGCGGTCCGCGACCTGGATCTCGAACTCGGCGCCGGCGAGATCTACGGATTCCTCGGCCCGAACGGCGCGGGCAAGACGACGACCTTGCGGATGTTGGCGGGCCTGCTCCGCCCGAGTTCCGGCCGGATCACCATCGACGGTCGCAGCTGGGACCATGACGAGCGTGAGCTGCGGCGCCTGGTCGGCTTCGTGCCGGACACCCCGCCGCTGCACGACTACCTCACCGGGCGGCAGCATCTGGCCTTCGTGGCCGGCCTGTTCGGCGTGTCGCGCGAGCGGCGCGACAGCGAAGGCGAGCGGCTCTTGGACTCGCTCGAGCTGACCAAGCGGGCAGACGAGCTGTGCAAAGGCTACTCGCACGGCATGCGGAAGAAGATCCACCTGGCGGCGGTGTTGCTCACGCGCCCGAAGGTGCTGCTGCTCGACGAGCCGACCACTGGCCTCGACCCGCGCAGCGTCCGCGCACTCAAGGATCTGCTCCTCGAATGCCGTGAACAGGGCGCCACGGTGCTCCTCAGTACCCACGTCCTCGAGGTCGCCGAGGAACTGAGCGACCGGATCGGAGTGATCGCCGAGGGCCGGCTGCGCGCCGAGGGCGACCTCGAGCAGCTGCGCGGGCTGGGTGGCGAGGTCGGCGACTCCCTGGAGCGGGTCTTCCTGCGGCTCATCGAGGAGGGCGACCCGACGCATGCTCCGCCTGCTGTGGACTGACGTCGTCGCGCTGCGCAACGCGATCGTGCGGGGCGACGGACGCCGCGGCGCGATCGCATCGCTCGTGTCGCTGGCGTTCCTGCTGGCGGTGAGCTGGCTGTTCGGCCAGGTCCTCGCCCACACACCGGAACTCTGGGACCTGCAGAACGACCTCGACACCGACCGGGCCCGCGCCGCCGCCGGCGCGATGTTGATGCCCGGGCTGATCATGGCGCTGTGGTTCGCGTTCGGCGGCGGTCCGCGCATCCTGTTCGAGAACCCGCGGCTGCCGCTCTTGATGAGCGCACCGCTTCCGGCTCTCGCGGTGCCGATGTCGCTGTGGCTGCGCTTCGCGCTGTTGGTGACGGTCTGGTGCGCGGCGCTGTCCGCCCCGGCCCTGTCGAGCCTCGGTGAGGCTTTGGCGATCGACTACCCGATCTGGGCGCTGCTGGCCGCCGCCGCGGCGCTGTGCCTGCCGACGGTGGCCTTCGTGTTCGCGGTGCAGATCCTGCTGCAGCGCTTCTTCGCGGGTCGGGTCACGCGGGCGATCCTCACCGTCTGCACGACCCTGCTGTCGCTGGCCTTCTCGGTGGTCTTGATCGCGGGCGGATTGGCCCAGCGCGATGCGGCGATGGAGGTGTTCGCGGCGATCCGCGGCCGTGCGGTGTTCCCGTGGATCCTCGAAGGACCGGCGCGGTTCCTCGGCGACACCGCCACCGGTCAGCCGGACGCGGGGTCGTTCCTCGCGCTGACGGCGGGCCCGGCCGCCGCGACGTTGGCGTTCGGCGCGGTCGCCTTGCTGCATCGCCGGGCCTGGGAGCTGTCTCGGGAAGCCCCCGAACCGATCTTCCGGCGCCGCCGCGGCCGCGACTGGCCGACGCAGCCCTCGCGGGTCGTGTTCTCGAAGGAACTCGCACAGCTCACCCATCAGCCGGCTCAGTTGCTCGGCATCCTGTTCTCCACGCTGATCGTGGTGGTGCTCGGCGCGAGTCGGTTCCTCGGCGAGCACGTGGTCGACGATCCGCGGCTGCCGACCGAGGTCCGCGCGGTGTTCATCCTGCTCGGGCTGTGGCTGTTCGCCCAGCTGACGGTCGCGCCCGGCTGCATGGTGCGACTCGTCACCACCGATGCCGCTCAGTGGGTGCTCTACCGGACCGCCCCTGCGACCTCGACGCAGATCCTGCGCGGCAAGCTGCGGGTGGTGCTGCTGCTGCAGGCCTGGCCGGCCCTGGTCGCCGCGTTGGTCGGTCGCTTCCAGCTCCACGTCGGCTGGCTGGAGATCGGTGCCTTCCTGCTGGTCGTGCCAGCGGGTCTGCTCTGGACGACCGGCCTGACCGCCTTCGTCGGCACGATCCCCGGCCTGATGCAACCGCGCGAGGACCGCAACCACGTCGCCATCCTCACGGCCGTGGCACTGCTGCTGTTCCTCCTGCAGGTGACCGTGATCCCCGCGCTGATCGCCTGGAACCTGCTGGCCGAGCGCTTCGCCGGCACCGGCGAAGGGTTGCTCGCCCCGCTGTCGAAGTCGATCGCCGTGATCGCCGTGGTGCTCGGCACGTGGATCCTGGGCGCGCTGCTCGGCGCCCTGAGCCTCGGCGTCGCCGCATGGCAGTTCTCGCGACTGACGCGACCCGAGCGGTGAGACTCCGGGGAGGCCTGACCCGAGTGACGCGGATCACATGCCCGTTCGGGACGAATCACTCCACTACAGGTAGCCGCCCAGCGAGACCTCGAGACCGCCGGTGAGTCGCAGGGAATCCGCCGCCGGAGCCGGCGCGACGAACGCACCCTGCAGGTAGATGCGGGCACCGACCAGTCCGGGCTGCGAAGGCAACGGAATCGCGAAGTCGACCGGAGATCCCACCCAGGGCTCGGCGAGGGTCGCGAAGGGAGCATCGACCAACAGGTGACCCGGCCTGCCGAGGTCCAGACCGCAGCTGGGCCACCCCGGCACCGGACCGCCCGAGAGCGCCAGCAGCGCCAGCAAGGCACCGCTCTGCGCCACGTCCACCCGCAGGCCCAACGTCTGGCCCGCGACCGGGATGCCAGCGATGTGCAGGAGCGCACCGGCATTGCGGAAGCACTCCGCCATCGGAAGGACCGAGCCCGCGGCGTCGAACACGTACGCCGAGCCCGAGTCGCCGCCGCCGTCGTCGTCGCGCGCAGCCCCCGCCACGAGCACTCCCCGAGCCGCGGCGACGGCACCTCCGAGTTCGTCTCCGTCTGCCGCATCGCTGGCCAGCAGCTTGGTGACGAAACGACCGCCTTCCGCCGCGTAGACGTAGGCCGATCCACAGCCGAACGCCCCGTTGGCGTGGTTCTGCTCCGAGCCGATCACGACATGCGGCCCGTCGATGGCAATCGAGCCTCCGAACCCGGCCTGCAGGTGGCCGTCCGTCGGCACGATCCTGCGCATCTGCCGACCGGTGACCGCGTCGAACAGGTAGGCCGTGCCCGCGTGCCAGTAGGTCAGATTCGCCTCGGGCGCACCGATCGCGATCAGGGTTCCTCGAACGGCAACGCTCGCACCGAAGTTGGCCCAAGCCGTGCCGTCCTGAGCAACGAGTCGGTGGAGCTGCGTTCCGCTCGCCGCGTCGTACACGTAGACCGCGCCGGCGATACCGCTGACGCCGTTCTCCAGGCGAGCACCGACGACCACGAGGCCGACGTCGATGTCGACAGCCTCACCGAAGCCGCTGAGACCGCCGACCGACGAGCCACCCATGGGCAGCAGCTTGGCGAGCTGCTGCCCCGTCGGCACGTCGAACAGGTAGGCAGCACCCAGGGAACCGATCACCGCGCGGTCTCCATCCATGGCCACTGCATGGCCGAAGTGATCGCCGGCGGCGGCGTCGACCGGCACCAGCTCGAACAGACGCGCTCCGGTTGCCGCGTCGAAGACGTGCGCGGCGCCGGAGTCGGCACCGGCCGCGTCATCGCCGGGAGCCCCCACGATCACCACATCTCCGGCGACGGCGATCGCAGCACCGAACCGGTCGCCCGCCGCCCCACCCACGGGCACGAGCTCTCGCAGTTCCGCGCCGGTGGCCGCTGCGAACAGGTAGGCCGAACCCGAGTCGGCGGCCGACTGGTCGGCGCCGGGCGCCCCCACCGCAACAAGCTGCCCGTCGGTGGCCACCGCCGCGCCGAACGAATCGCCGGCCAGGCGGTCACCGGGCAGGAGCTTGTGGTCCTCCCCGCGCTGAGCGGGCAGCGCAAGCGACGCGGCGAGAGCGATCACCACGAGCACGCGGAGCGAGGCGGCAACCGAGAAGGCAGAGCGGATGAGCATTGGGTTCGACCGGATCCCAGGAGTCCGAAGCCGGTTCGGGCCATGACTCGGCATTCGGAAAGGCGATAGACAGGTGCAGGCCACCGCGGCCCCTCGACTCGCGTACCAGCCCCGGAGCCAGGTCCCGGCGCACGGATTCCGGACACGCGCCGAGGGCGCGCGCCGCGAATCCGCACCGGTGCCAGAACAGGGACGCCAGCACGGGCGACCTCGAGAGCCACACGGCCCGATGGAGTCCGGCACCAGGCGCCCGACGGACGACCTCCGCACGCACCGACCGGCACCGGGTCTCCCAAGGCGCAGATTCCCCCTGGCCCCCTTCAGGGTTTCTTCGATCGGTTCCATCCATCGGCCCGCCGTTCCCCGGGGTCGGAAGAACTCACTCCAACGACTCGCGCAGCTCCTCCGGCAGGCGCGCGAGCTTGTTGTAGAGGGTCTTCAGGGCGATGCCGAGTTCGGCGGCGGCCTTGGGCTTGCGGCCGCCGTGGCGGCGCATCGCCTCCACCAGCGCGAGCTGTTCGAGTTCGTGGAGGTCGAGGGTCGGCAGGCCTTCGACGGAATCCGGTCGCGACCCCGACTCGGGGTGACGCTCGACGTCCGCGGCTCGGATCTCCGCGGACTCGCTGAGCACCGCGAGACGGGTCACCACGTTCTGCAGCTCGCGCACGTTGCCCGGCCAGGACCGGCGTGCGAGAGCCCGGCGCGCGCCCTCGTCGAAGCTCAATGGCCGACCGACGCGCCGCGACTCCTGGGCGAGGAACGCATCGGCGAGCAGCGGCACGTCCTCGGGCCGCTCGCGCAGTGCCGGCACCCGGAGTTCCAGTTGCGCCAGCCGATGGAACAGGTCCTCCCGGAACCCGCCCTCGGCGATCGCGCCGCGCAGGTCGCGGTGGGTCGCGGCGACCACCCGCACGTCGACCGTCGCGGTGCGCTCCGAACCGACCGGCCGCACCTCGCCGAACTGCACCGCGCGCAGCAGTGCCGGCTGGATGCGGAGCGGCAGCTCGCCGACCTCGTCGAGGAACAGCGTGCCGCCATCGGCCGCCTCGAACAGGCCGATCCGCCGCGACTCCGCACCGGTGAAGGCTCCTTTCACGTGGCCGAACAGTTCGCTCTCGACCAGGTCCTCCGGGATCGCGCCGGCGTGCGCGACCACGAACGGTCCCGTGCGCCGCGCACTGCCGGCATGCAAACGCCTCGCGACCAGCTCCTTGCCGGTGCCGTTCTCACCGAGCACCAGCACGTGCGCCTCGGCGGCGGCGAGCCGGTCGGTGGTCGCCCGGAGCAGCTCGGTGGCCGGCGCGACTCCGAGGATGCTGCCGGGCTCGGCGCCGTCGAAGCCGGCGATCCGCCGCAGCCGCAGGTTCTCGACCGTCAGCCGCCGCCGATCCAACGCCCGCACCAGGGCCCGCTCCAGATCGTCGAGCGCCACCGGCTTGGTCAGGAAGTCCGCAGCGCCGGCGCGCATCGCCGCCACCGCCTCGGGCACCGCGCCATGTCCGGTCAGCACCACCACCGCCAGGGTCGGATCGCGGCGGAGCAGTTCCTCGAGCAGCTCCTGGCCGGACATCCCCGGCATCCGCAGATCGACCAGCGCCAGCTCGGCGGGTTCGTCGGCGAACATCCGCAGCGCCTCCTCGCCGTGGGCCGCCGCATCGACACGGTGACCGAAGGCAGCGACCTCTCGCGCCAGGACCCGACGCAGCGTCGCGTCGTCGTCGACCAATAGCACGTGACTCACGTCCCGCTCCCCTCGCCACGCCGCCGCGGCACCACGATCTCGAAGCGCGTCCCCGGATCCAACGCCCGGAACCGCGTCTCGCCGCCGTGCGACTCGGCCGTCGCCGCGACCAGCGCCAACCCGAGGCCGGTTCCGTGGCCGGGCTCCTTGGTGGTGAAGAACGGCTCGAACACCCGCTCGCCGATCTCCGCCGGCACTCCATGCCCCTGGTCGTCGACCCACATCACCACCGTCCCGCCCTCCGCCGCCTCGGCCCCGACCCGGATCGTCGATCCCTCGGGAGACGCGTCGGACGCATTGATCACCAGATTGTGCAGGGCCTGCAGCAGCGCCCCGCGATCGCCCCAGAACGCGAGGTCCGGATCGCCCCCCGCGAGTTCCAGGGTCTGGCCCCGGTGCACGCATCCATGGCGCGCCAGCTGACGCAGGTCGTCGAGCAACGCGGCGACCTGGATGTGCACCGGCTCCTCCGGGCTGGGCCGCGCGAGATGCAGCAGCCGGCCGGTGATCTCGCGCGCACGGAACGCCTCACCCAGGATCGTGTCCAGATCCTCCCCGACCTCGGTCGGATCGCTGGTCCCGCTCCGCAGCCGCCGCCTCACTCCCTCCGCACACGCGGTGATGCTGGCGAGCGGGTTGTTGATCTCGTGCGCGATCCCCGCCGCGAGGACTCCGAGGTCGGCGTGCCGCGCCGCGCTGACGAACGCCTTGGTCCGCGTCTCGACCTTCTCCTCCAGGCGCTGTTGCTGCTCGCGCACCCGCTCGCTCATCCGCTCGAACGCCCGCGCCAGCACGCCGATCTCGTCACGACTGGTCGGCGGCGGCGGCCCCTCGAACTGGCCGACCCCGACCGCCTCGGCCCGCAGGTGCAGCGCCCGCAGCGGCAGCACCACCGCCCGACGCACCGCCCACCACGCCGACGCCAGCGCGATCCCGACCGCCAGCACCGCGCCGATGGTGGTCACCAACGCGGCGCCGGAGCGCTCGCCGGCATCGCGGCCCGCGACCTCGGCCTCGGCGGCGGTCTCCTCGGCGAGCGTGACCGCGTAGCGCAGCATGCGCTCGATCCGCGCGCCGGCCGACTCCGCGGTCAACGCACCGCTCGCCGCCAGCCCCTGCAATCCGCGCAGGTCGTCGGCCATCTGGTCGACGATGCGATCCTCCGCGGCCTCGTGGTCCTCGCGGGACGGATCTTCGGCCTGTTCTTCCAGCAGCGGTTCCAGGCACTCGTGAACCGCATCGAGACAGCGCCCGACCACGGCGCGACCCTCTTCACCGGCGCGCACCTCGAGTACCGCGGCCAGCGCCACCACCTCGCAGCGCAACGCGCTCGCCACCCGCGCCTCGCGGGTCTCCTCGACGATCTGCCGCGCGTCGGTCCGCACCGCGAACAGCTCGACGCCGATGACCGCAGCGGCCGCCACCAGGAGCGCGACGACGCCTGCGTGGATCGCACCGAGCTTGTAGCCGATCGAATACCGCACTCGCGTCATGACCTCACTCCGAGAGACGTATGCCGCGGGTCATTGTGGCACGGCGCGGGCCGGGAACCAGCGGCGGCGGCACGGCACACGCCGCCGCTCCGTCATGCCAGCGCGCCGAGCAGGCGTCGCGGGTCGAGCAGCGCCGCCGGACTGACCGAGTCGCCAGTGATCGTGACCAGCAGGTCGGCTAGTCGTGGCTTCGCCTGCAGCGTGCCGAGGAACGCCCGCACGATCGCCGGGTGACGCATGCCGCGCTGCAGCAGCCGGGCCATCGCGTAGCGCGGCCCGAACTCGCGACGCCGCGCGCGCACGTAGCCGCGCAGGCTCCGCGCGTCGTTGCGACCCGCGCGCAGGCTCGCGTCGAGGCTGTCGGCGAGCAGCGCCGCCCCACGCATCGCGAAGAACAGTCCTTCCCCGGTCACCGGATCGACGTAGCCGCAGGCATCGCCGACCAGCGCCGCGCCATCGAAGACCTGCCGCGTGGTCCGCGCCGCGAGCGGGCCGCAGGCCATCAACGGCTCGACCGGTTCGCGCGAGCCGATCTCGTCGGCCAGTGCGGGCGCCGCCTCGATGTGCCGGCGCAGGAAGTCGCCGAGTTCGCGCCGTCCCTTGGGCATCGCACTCCGGTCGAACACCAGGTTCAGGGTCAGTTCGTCGCCGTCGATCGGCGCCATCGCCAGGTAGGCGCGGTCGAGGAAGTGCACCTCGGCGTGGTTGCGGTCCGAGCCGCCCGCGTAGCGCGCGACCACCGCGAAGCGGTCCAGCCACGGCACCGCGCGCAGCACGCCGAGCTGGCTGGCGACCCGGCTGTGCACGCCATCGGCGCCCACGGTGAAGCGCGCCGCCAGGAACACCGGCCGCTGCTCGGGATCCGCGAGTTCGACCCCGGTGACGGCACCGTCGCCATCGCGCAGCAGACGCCGCAACGCGTGACCCTGCAGGACCGTGATCCCCGGGTGGCGTGCGGCCGCCTCGAAGCTCTCCAGGTCGAGGACCTCGCGGCGCAGCGCGAAGCCGGCCTCCCCGCCCGTCGCCGTGCCGCCACCGGCCAGCGCCGCATCGCCGAGCGGCAGGAACGATCCGTCGGCGCGCCGACCGTAGCCGCACAGCCGCATGCCGCCGATCCGCCGCGCACCGCTCGAACCGAGGATCGCGCCGAGCCCGACCTGCTCGAGCAACGGTCGACACTCCGGCGACAGGAACTCGCCGCAGGGCTTGCGCCGTGGGAAGTGCTTCTTGTCGACGAGGGCCACCGCGTGGCCGAGGTCGGCGAGCCGCAGCGCGAGGTGCGTGCCGGCCGGACCGGCTCCCACCACCACCACGTCGAAACGCTGATCCACATCCATAGTCATGTCCGTCCCGCCTCCACGGGCACCGCGGCGATCGCCCGCAGCCCGTCCGGCTCGTGTCGGTCCGCATCCGGCTCCGCGGCGCACCCGCTCGATGCGTCGGCGTCGGCCACAGTCCGCGGCGACCGCCCCGCCACCGGCAGCCCGCCCCGCCGCGGCAGCAACAGCAGCGCCGGCAGCAGCAGCACGTCGGCGAACCAGGCGATGACCACCGTCGCCGCGGCGAGGGCGCCGAACTCGCGGGTCGTCTCGAGGCTGCCGAGCAGGCCTGCGAGGAAGCCGCAGGCCAGCACCGCCGAGGTGCGGGTGATCGCCCGCCCCGCGCGGCGCAGCGCCCGGGCCACCGAGGTCGCGCGGCCGCGGCCCAGTCGTCGCGAACCCGAATAGGCGTGCAGGAAGTGGATGGTGTCGTCGACCACCAGGCCGAGCATCACCGAGCCGATCATCGCCGAGCCAACCGACAGCGGCCGGCCCAGCGCGCCCATCGCGCCGTAGACCGCCAGACACGGCAGCACGTTCGGCAACAGGCCGAGGGTCGCGAGCGCCATCGACCGGAAGCCGATCGCCATCACCGCCCACAGGCAGAGCAGGGTCAGGCCGAGTCCCTCGAGCTGACCGAGCACCAGAGCGTTCGAGTCGCGCGCCACCTGCACCGCGTTGCCGGTGACCCTCGCACCCGCGTAGCCGGCCTCGTCGGCCAGCCGCTCCGCGGCGTCGAGGGTGGCGGCGCGCCGCGAACTCCCCTCGGGCGCCAGCACGAAACCCAGCAGACGCTCGCCGCTCTCCGCGGTTCGGACCGGACCGGTGACCCCGACCACGCCGTCCAACCCGAGGACGCGGGCCTGCAGCGCGGTGACCCCGAACCACGAGCCACCCTCGTCGGCCGGCAGCAGGAGCTCGAAGGTCTCGCTGCCCCCCACCGCCGCGGCGATCCGTGCGGTCTCGACGCGGAACGGCGCGGACGGCGGTAGCACGCGCAGCGGGTCGGTGTCGACGTGCAGACCACCGACACCGAGCAGGCCGGTCGCCAGCACCAGCAGCGCCGCGAGCAGCACCGGACGGCGTCGCCCGCGCAGCCACGCCACCGAACCCGGCCCCATCACCCGCCAAGGCACGTGCCGCGAGGCCGGCACCCGACCGCGCGCGAACAGACGCAGCAGGATCGGGGTGACCACCAGCGCCGCCGTGGCAGTCACGCACACCCCGAGTGCGGCGAGCAGACCGAAGCGCTGCACCGCGGGCACCGGACTGGTCTGCAGGCCGAGGAAGCCGGCGATCGTGGTGAGCACCGCGAGCGAGGCGGGCCGCAGCAGGTCACGCACCGCGCGCCGGCTCGCATCGCTCGACGAGGCACCGCGCGCCATGTTGCGCTGCCAGCCCTCCAGCAGGTGGATCGATCCGGCCACGCCCACGGTGAGCAGGACCGGAGCGAGCAGCGAACTCGCGGGATCGAGCGCGATGCCGAGCGAGCCCTGCACGCCGGCGAGCACCAGGATGCCCACACCCGCGGGGATCACCGCCGCCGCCGCCAGGGCGATCCGGCGGTAGGCCAGCAGCAGCATCAGCACCAGCACGCCGACGATCACCGGGACGATGCGACTCTGCTCGGCGATCAAGGCCTCGGCGATCGCGATCTCGGCCGGCGGCAACCCGGAGATGGACACCCGATAGGTGGGTGGCGCGGTGGCGCGCACCCGCCGCAGCACCCGCTGGACCGGAGCGAGCCAGGTACCGCCGGCACCACCACGCACCGACAGCACCACGACCCGCGACTCCGGCGCGCGCGGCGCGGGCAGCAGCCGCACGGTCTCGACGTCCTGATCGTCGCGGAGTGCATCGACCCAGGTCCGGATCTCGGCCTCCCCACCGGTGCCCTGCGAGGCGGCGCGCGGTTCGAGCAGCACGATCAGATCGTGGTCGACTCCGAACAGCTCCATCCGCCGCGCGGCGGTCTCGGCCTCCTCGGTGCCGACCGCCTTCATCGCGCGGTTCTCGTAGTCGACCGCCAGCCCCGCGTGGTGCAGGCCGCCCCAGACGGAGACCAGCAGCACGGCTACGAGGACCAGGATGTCGGCGATGCGTCCCAACACCGCGGGTGGAGCACATGACGTGCCGATACCGGACCCGGCTCGCCCAGGAACCGGCCCCACGTCGGCGCTGGCCCACGAGCCGGCCCACAGCGGCGCGATCCGTGATCCGGACGCGGCACCGTGGCGACGTGGGGACCCCGCACCGGATGTCGGAAGTGCAAGTCCGCTTGCAACTCTTACAACGACCGGTCGAGCGTCCACGGCTGGCCGCCGCCGCCGGCCGGTCACGCCGCAGACCGCAGCCGGCCCGCGCGGCGCCGCTGCGTCGGCCTGTGCGCGCCGGCGCGCGGACCACCCGCGACTGGCCCGTCGGCGAATGGCCCGACCCTTGCTGAGCGCCGTTCATGGCGCGGTTGCTTCAAGTCGTCGGCGTGCTCGCCCTCCTCGGCTGGACCGGGGGCGGAGTGGCCGCCTGGATGCTCACCAAGGAACAGGTCAAGGTAGAGATCTTGCCGGACTCCGGCGGGGAGAACGCCGGTGCACAGGCCCTGGCTGGACTGGAGGACCGGATCTCGACGCTCGAATCCGACCTCCGCGCATTGACCCGCGCGCTCGGCGAGAACCTCGGCGCGATGGACGAGGCACTCCGGGAAGACCAGGCCCGGCACGCGAAGGACCTCGGCACCTCGGTGCATCGGATCGAGACACTGGTCGAGCAGGCGCGCGGCGAACAGGCACGCGCCGCCGCCGGCCTCGACGCGCGACTCGTCGCGCTGGATGCCGAACTCGACGGTCTGGCGAACAACGGCGCGGCGCTGGCAGCCGCCTCACAGCCCGAGATCACCGCGGGCGAGGCAGCCCAGCCCGGCACGGAAACCGAGATCCCCACCGACACTCCGGTCCTGGTCGCCGACGCCGGGACCGACGCAGCCGAACCGGCGGTGGACCCCGAGCCCGCCGCGGCCACGCCACCGCGCAAGCGCAGCTTCCTGGCCTTCGACCTGCCGTCCGACGACTTCCGCTTCGACGAGCGCCGCACCTGGACCGTGGTCCCCGAGCTGTCGCGCGTCGGCTTCGACGCGAAGAGCACGCTGCACGACTTCACCGGCGTGACCTCGAAGCTCACCGCCACCTTCTCGGTCGACCTCGCCCACCCCGCCGACGCGCCGACCGGCCGCGTGGTCGTCGACGCGACCGACCTGAACACCGGCCTCGAGGATCGCGACGTCGCGATGCGCGAGCACCTCGACACCGGCAACCACGACCAGATCGTGTGGGAGCTGGCCGGCTTCGACGCCGACACGGTCGACGCCGACCAGCAGTCGGTGACCGGCACCGTCCGCGGGCGCATGACCATCCGCGGCATCACCCGCGAGACCACCACGCCGGTGAAGCTGCACGTCGACAAGTCGCGCCGCCTGGTGATGGAGGGCGAGATGATGCTGAAGCTCCCCGACTACGAGGTCCCGGTGCCGAACAAGCTCGGCCTGATCTCGATGGAGGAAGAGGTCCGCGTGTGGCTGTCGTTGCGGGCCCGGCCCGAGGCGCGGGAGGAGCACTGACATGAAGCGCTCGCTGTGCCTCGCACTGCTTGCCGCGGTGCCGCTCCTCGCCACCACCGGCTGCATCCCCTCGAACGTCGTCGCGGCCGAGGACCGCGCGGTCGTGATCGAAGACCTCGAAGGTCTCGAGTGGACCCGGCTCGCCTTGGCCGACGACCTGGTCGGCCTCTACCACTCGGTCCGCCTCGAGGGCCCGCTCGCCTCGGCGCTGGAGAGCATCAGCTACCGCTTCGCCGACGACGGCTCGTTCAGCGGCGCGGCGCTGTTCGGCGGTCCGCCACCGAGCTTCCAGGTCCTGGACGGCAGCTACCGCCTGCTCGACGACGGCCGCCTCGAACTCGGCGAAGGCACCGAGCCGGCCGAAGTGGTGATCTTCGAAGAACTGCTGCGCCTGTCGGGCCCCGACGGCACCGTCTACCTGCAGCGGGAGCGCACGCGTTGATCCCGTCGATGACCTCGATGAGCGCACCTCGCAACGACCTCGGCATCTACGGCCGGCACGCCGAGGACTGGTGGCAAGACGGCGACAGCCGGGCGTTCCGCTCGTTGCGCGCGGTCAAGCAGCACCACCTGAGCGTGCTGCGCCGTGAGCTGGGCAGCCAGGGCATCGACCGCCGCATCGCCGATCTCGGCTGTGGCGGTGGGCTACTGTCGATCCCGCTCGCGTCGGGCGGGGCCCGCGTGGTCGGCGTCGACCGCTGCTCGGCAAGCCTCGAGCAGGCCCGGCAGGAGGCGCGTCGCCGCCACGTCTCCGCCGAGTTCCTGTGGGGCGATCTCCGCGACACGGGCCTGCCGGGCGGCATCCACGACGTGGTCCTGCTCAGCGACGTGGTCGAGCACCTCGAGGATCCGCGCCCGGCCCTCGCCGAGGCAGCCCGCCTGCTCCGTCCCGGCGGCACGCTCTACGTGAACACGCTGTCGCGCACCCTGCGCGGCGCGCTGCTCGGCGTGCACGTCGCCGAGGGACTGGGCTTCGTGCCCCATGGCACCCACGACCCGAAGCTGTTCCTGCGACCCGCCGAACTGGCCGAGCTGGCCAGTGCCCACGGCCTCCGCCTCCAACGGCTGTGCGGTGAGTCGGTCGACCTGTGGCGCACGCTGCGGACCGGTGCGATCCACATGCGGGCGTCGCGGTCCAGCGCGGTGTCCTACGGAGCGTTCTTCGTCCGCGACGAGGTCGCCAGCCGATGATCGCCCGTCGCGCCCTCGCCGTCCTCTACGCGGTGCTCTGTCACGGTAGCTTCGCCGCCGCGATCACCTGCATGGTCGCGAACCTGTGGACCGGGATGCAGTGGGGCCTCGGCACGCTGCCCGCGGCGTGGGCTCCGCTGGTGAATCTGCTGCTCCTGCTGCAGTTCCCGGTGGTGCACTCGCTGCTCCTGTCGCGCCGTGGCCGTCCGGTGCTCGCCCGCCTCGCACCGCGCGCCTACGCGTCGACACTCGCACCCACCGTCTACGTGATCGTGGCCTCCGGGCAGCTCCTGCTGACGTTCCTGGCCTGGACGCCGAGCGGCGTCATCTGGTGGCAGCCCGCGGGCTTCGGACTGATCGCCCACCTCACGCTGTTCGGCGCCGCCTGGGCGTTCCTGATCAAGGCGCTGCACGACGGCCACCTGCCCCTGCAGTCCGGTTCGGCCGGCTGGCAGGCGCTGTGGCGCGGCGGACGGCCCGACTACGGCCCGATGCCATCACGCGGTCTGTTCGCGGCCTGCCGCCAACCGATCTACCTGGGCTTCGCGCTGACCCTGTGGACGGGACCCGTGTGGACTCCCGACCGCCTGGTCCTGGCGCTTCCCTGGACCCTGTATTGTCTGATCGGTCCGCTGTGGAAGGAGCGCCGCTTCGCCGCGCTGCACGGCGACCGCTTCGACGCCTACCGGCAGCGCGTGCCCTACATCGTGCCGCGCTTCCGCCTGCCGAGCTGACGACATCATGCGCATCGCTTCCGTGGGCCGGGCACTCCCGGCACACCGTTACCGCCAGGCCGAGATCCTCGACTTCCTGCTGAAGGTCTGGGAGGACCGGCCGCAGGTCACGCGCCGCCTGCCCGACCTGTTCGAGAACGTGCGGGTCGCGACCCGCCATCTCGCACTGCCGCTCGAGGCCTACGCGTCGATGGAGACCTTCGGTCAGTTCAACCGGGCCTGGCTCGAGACCGCACTCGACCTCGGCGAGCAGGCCACCGGCCGGGCGCTCGACCAGGCCGGCCTCGCGCTCACCGACATCGACGCGATCTTCTCGGTGACCGTCACCGGCGTGGTCAGCCCGTCGCTGGAGGCGCGGCTGATGAATCGCATGCCGTTCCGCCACGACGTGGTCCGCACCCCGATCTTCGGGCTGGGCTGCGTCGCCGGGGTCGCCGGCATCGCGCGCGCCGCCGACTGGGTCCGCGCCTACCCCGACAAGGTCGCGCTGCTGCTGTCGGTCGAGCTGTGCTCCCTGACCTTCCAGGCCAACGACCTGTCGATCCCGCACCTGATCTCCTCGGGCCTGTTCGGCGACGGCGCCGCCGCGGTGGTGGTCGCCGGGGAGCGCGCGGCCGAACGACTGGGTCTCCGCGGCCCCGACGTGGTCGCCCACCGCGCGTCGTTCTATCCCGACACCGAGGACGTGATGGGTTGGAACATCTCCGAGCAGGGCTTCGAGCTGATCCTGTCGGCCGCGGTGCCCACGGTGGTCCGCGAGAAGATCGGCCCCGACGTCGACCGCTTCCTCGGCGACCACGGCCTCACCCGCCAGGACATCGCCGCCTGGGTCTGCCACCCCGGCGGCCCGAAGGTGCTGCAGGCGCTGCAGGACGGCCTCGGCCTGCACGAAGGCCAGACCGCCCACTCCTGGGGCGCCCTCCGCGACCAGGGCAACCTGTCGAGCACCTCGGTGCTGATGGTGCTCGGCGAACACCTCGCGGTGCCGCCGCCAGCCGGGTCGCACTGGTTGATGGCGGCGATGGGCCCGGCGTTCGGCGCGGAGCTGGTGCTGGCGCGGAGCTGAGCCGCGCGGCGCTGCCCGTCAGAGCCCGAACCGCGCGCGGACTGCGTTGGTGATCGTCACCCCGGTCGGCACCGCGGCGTCGAGGAACGCCGCCTGGAAGACCGTGTCGAGCGGCTGGCCCGCCGATCCGGCGAGGGTGAACGACAGCGAGCCAGCGGCGTCGGTCTGCGCCGGCACCACGATCAGGCCGTTGAACGACACCAGGGTGCCGCCGAGCCACGGCAGGTCGGGCGAACCCGGCAGCGAGACCGCCACGAAGCCGGCCGCGTTCGACGGCGCCTGGCTCACCCGGTAGTCGCTCTGCTGCTGCGGTCCGAGGCCGGTGCCGCAGAGGGTCGCCTGCGCGTTGCCCGGTCCCTGGGAACCGAGGTCCTGCTGACAGACCTTCGGCTCGAGCACCACGATCCAGTGCTGGCCGGTGTTGGTGTCGATCGCGGTGGTGTAGACGTGCCGCGAGTCGGTGAGGAAGCCGAGGCTCGTGTCCCAGTGCGCCGAGGCCGGCTCGAGCAGCGCGTCGAAACCCTGCACCAGCGTCTGCTCGGCCGCGAACCACACGCCGCCCGGCGCCACGACGTCGCCGCGGTCGTTGTTGTCGTAGAAGCCGACGAACACGTACGGCAGTTGGTTGGGATCGTGCAGCGCCCAGCCTCCGACCGGGTCGTGGCGGAACGACAGCCACGCGTCCGGCTGACTCGTCGCACGACGGACCGCGGCGATGGTCTGGCCGGCGTCGTTGACCGCGTAGGCATCGACCAGCGTGTAGTTCACGCCCACCGGGATGTTCGGCCGCCCGAGCTGGGTGACGACCCCGCTGTTCAGGTCCATCAACAGGTCGTCCCCGACGATCAGGTCGGTGGAGTCGCTGAGCGCGGTCACGGTCGCCTGGAAGCCGGCGGCCTTCAGGTCGACCGGGGCGCCGCTCACGAAGAAGCGGGTCGACGGTCCGCCCTGGAAGCCCTGGTAGCGCGACCAGCCGACGATCACGTCGTTGTCGTTGATCGCCACCGCCATGCCGCCGTTGATCGGCAGCGGACCTCGCGGACCGCCGGGCATCGAGGTGAACTGCTGCGGAATCACGACCGAGTAGCCACCGCCGGGCTGCGGCAACCAGATCGCCGGCTCGCCGAGGTCGAACGGGAAGCCGTTCTGGGCCACCGCCCCCACGATGATGCCGCGACTGTTGACGTCCTGCGCGAAGCCCGAGACGTAGCCGGCCGGCAAGGGCAGCATGCTCAGCCCGGCCGCCTCGGTGGCGAGGAACGGCATGATCTGGCCGTTGAGGACCTGGTAGCCGACCACGTGGCCGGCCTCGCTCGCCCCCCGGAAGCTGGTCGTCACGCTGAAGCTCGCGATCGGCCGGACCGAGTAGCTCGGCAGCTGCGCCGCCACCGCTGCTGCGAAGCACGGCAAGGCGCCGAAGAGGAGGAGCAGGCGCGGGAGCAGTTCGGAGGTCCGGCGAGAGAGTCGGTTCATCGTGGGTCAGCCCGGAAACGGGAGCGGTCGCGTTGGTGACGCCGGAAAGGCGCAGACCGGCGTCGTGCGCCTTCACGATTTCCCGGGATCGCCCCCGCCATGCTGCCGGAGTGCGCGCCGTGCCGGGCCACCTCAGCGCGCACTGTCCGGGATCGGGACGGCGCCCGCCTCGAGCCGCGCCCCGAGCCGCGCCGCCTCCGCCCCGCGCCCGGCGCGCTGCGCGATCCCCAGCAGCTCGCCGAGCGTCGCCCGCAGCTCCGGATGGTCGGCCGGCAGGTTGGCCTCGCGGATCGCCAACGCCTCCTCCAGGGCCATCCGCGCATCCTCGTCGCGGCCCGCCCGCGCCAGCAGGTAGCCACGGTTGTGCAGCACCGCGGCGAGACCGGACAGGCCCGAGGTCTTCAACGCGCGATAGCCCACCTCGGCCTCGACGAGCAGCGCCTGCGCATCTTCCAGGCGGCCGAGCCGCGCGACCACCACCGCCCGGTTGGCCACCGACTGCACGGTGAGGGCGTGGTGCGGTCCGAGGATCTCCGCGCGGATCGCATGGCTGCCGCGGAGCAGCTCGGCGGCCGCCGCGAGGTCACCCTGCTGGCTCCGCGCCGCGGCGAGGTTGTTCATGGTCTCCGCCACCGGCAGGGTCCGCGGCGCGTCGGCGGTCCGCAGCGCCAACGCCTCCTCGAGCAGGGCGATCGCCGCGTCCACGTTGCCGAGCGGCCGCTCGCACGCCGCGAGGTCGTTGGCGAACGCCGACACGTCGCGGTGCGGACCCGGCGGCGCCGCGCGTTGGATCGCCAGCCCTTCGCGCAACAGCTCCGCGGCGAGGTCGTAGCGACCGCGGGCGTGGTGGAAGCGACCCAGCGCCGCCAACGAGCGCGAGCACTCGACGTCGTCGTCACCGAACGCCGTGCGTCGCTCGGCCAGCGACTCCTCGAGCAGGCCGAGCCCGAGGTCGTCGAGGCCGAGCCGGTCGGCGACGCGGCCGAGCGCGTCGAGCAGGTTGGCCCGCTGGTGCGGCTGGTCGGCGTACTGCAGCCGGAACCGCCGGACCTCGGCCTCCAACTCGTCGCGGCGCACCGCCAGCTGCTCGGTGTCGCCCGGTTCGATCTGCGCCAGGAACCGGTCCACCAGGAAGTCGGCCAGCTCCTGCGCGGTCTCGGCCTCGACCGCCGCATGCCGGGCCTCGTCCTCGGCCCGCAGCTCGCCGCGCCACGCTGCGACCAGGCCGAAGACCAGCGCGCCGAGGGTCACGACGGCGGCCGTGAACGCGACCCGGTGACGGGCCACGAAGCGCCGGCCGAGGTAGGCGAGCGAGTCGGCGCGGGCCAGCACCGGGCGGCCGTCGAGATGCCGCTCGAGGTCGTCGGCGAACGCCCCCGCCGACGCGTAGCGCCGCTCGGCCTCCTTGCGCAGCGCCATCGCGACGATCCGGTCGAGGTCGCCCCGCAGGCGACGCGCCAGCTTCGGCGCGCGCGCCTCCACCAGCGCGCTCATCGGCCGGGGTCGTTCCTCCTGCACCCGGCGCAACCAGGTGATCGGATCGGTGCCCTCGGCCTGCAACGGCCGCTGCTCGGCCAGCAGCTCGAAGGCGACCACGCCCAGCGAGTAGACGTCGTCGGCGGTCGAAGGCGGTTCGCCGGCGAGGTGGGCCGGGCTCGCGTACTCGGGCGTCGCGATCTGCACCAGGGTCGGCTGCGAAGGCGCGGCGGAGGCGCCCTCGACCAGCCGCGCGATGCCGAAGTCGACCAGCCGCGCGCGTCCCGCCTCGTCGACCAGCACGTTGCCCGGCTTCAGATCGCGGTGGACGACCAGCCGGCGGTGGGCATGGTCGACGGCCCGCGCCACCTCGATCAGCAGGCGGATCCGCTCGGTCAACCCGAGCTGCCGCTCGGCGCAGTAGCGGTCGATCGACGCGCCGCGCACCAGCTCCATCGCCAGGTAGGGCCGCCCCCCCGCCGTCTCGCCGCCGTCGAGGATGCGGGCGATGCCGGGATGATCCAGGTCGGCGAGGGTGCGGCGCTCGAACTCGAAGTGGCGCGCGAGGCGCCGGTCGTCGGCATCGGCGCGTAGCACCTTCAGCGCGACCTCCTGCTCGAAGCGGCCGTCGCAGCGCTCGGCGCGGTAGACCACCCCCATCCCGCCACTGGCGATCCGCTCGACCACCCGCCAGGCGCCGAGCACGGTGCCGAGCAGCGGGTCGCCGGTCGGCAGGAGGACGCCCCCGGCGAGACGATCGACCAGACCGTCGTCGGTCCCCGCATCGGCGCGCAGCAGCCGTTCCACCTCGGCCCGCAGCGCCGGAGCATCGGCGCAATGGACCGCCAGCCATGCGTCGCGCTCGCCGGGCGGCAGCCGCACCGCGGCATCGAACAGCTCGTCGATCCGCGCCCAGTCCGCCGGGGTCAGCGACGGCTGCCCCGCTCGGTCATTCTCGTCCATCGCTCGGATCCAGCCGGCTCCGCAGCCACGCGCGGGCGATGCGCCAGCGCCGCTCCACGGTGGTCTCCGAGATCTCCAGCACGCGGGCGATCTCCGGGTTGGTGAGACCGCCGAAGAACCGCAGCTCGACCACCCGCGCCTGGTCGGGGGCGAACCCGGCCAACTGCGCGAGAACCTCGTCGACCGCGAGCACGTCGCCATCCGCGACGCCGTCGGGCAGCGCCAGCCCCTCGAAGCCGACCCGGAGCGCGCCGCCGCCGCGCCGCTCGGCGGTGCGGCGGCGTGCGTGGTCGATCAGCACCCGGCGGATCGCAGTCGCCGCAGCCGCGAGGAAGGTCTCTCGGTTCGCGTAACGCTCGGCCTGCCGCCCGACCCGCAGCCACGCCTCGTGGACCAGCGCGGTCGGCTGCAGCGTGTGGTCGGCGCGCTCGCCGTCGAGGTGCCGCCGGGCGGTGTCGTGCAGCACCTCGTACAGCGCCGCGATCAGCGCGTCCGCGGCGCCGGGGCGGCCGGCGCGCAGGTCGGCGAGCAGTCGGTCGACGTCATCCATGGTCGAGGTCGGCTCCGAGAGCCTATCGGCACGCGCGGCACCGCCCAGCCATCAGTCCGAGGTCGAGTCGCTGACCTCGCAACGGGATGGGGCATGCGAATCCGGAAGCCGGATTCGCGCGCCCGGGAACCGCACACGGAAGTTCCGGAATCGAGCCGGCATCCGGATTGAGTCGAGCCACCGACTGAGGAGGACGCGTAGGTCGCGCCGATAAACCACTTCGGTCTGACCACGGGTCGCTCCGGTCCCGTGATTCACCCCGGATGCCTGCCACCTACTGGATCCCCGCCCTGCTCGTCGCCGCCGCCCTGGCGGTCGTTCTCGTCAGCACGCTGCTGCGCCGCGCCGAGCGTGTCCGTTCGGCGGACGGGCTCCGGGAGCGCGACGATGCCCGGACCCGCGGCAGTCATCGCGCGATCCTGCAGGCCCCCACGATCGACCTCGACCAGTGCATCGGCTGCGGTGCCTGCGTCGATGCGTGTCCCGAAGAGGGCGTGCTGGCGCTGATCCAGGGCCAGGCCCTGGTGGTGCACGGCGCGCGCTGCGTGGGACATGCGCGTTGCGCCGACGCCTGCCCGGTGAGCGCGGTCACGGTCGGGATCGGCGACGTCGAGCAGCGCCGTGACCTGCCAGCACTCGATCCCGAACTCGAGGCCGTCGGCGTGCCCGGCCTGTACCTCGCCGGCGAGCTCACCGGCTACGCGCTGGTGCGGACCGCCGTGGAGCACGGCAGCCGGGTCGCGGATCGGGTCGCCGCGCGCCTGCCTGCGAGTGGTCGAACCAGCACTGCGGCGCCTGCTGCTCGGCGCAATCGTCGGCCGGTGTTGGCCGGCGGATTCGCGGCCGAGGCGGCGCCGGCAGCGGACGAACCCGAGGGCTCCGACGGTCCGGACGCAGCACTCCTCGACCTGCTGATCGTCGGCTCCGGCCCTGCGGGCCTGGCCTGCGCGCTGCGCGCCGACGAGCTCGGCCTGCGCTACGCGGTCCTCGAGCAGTCGGACCGGATCGGCGGCGCGGTCGCCACCTACCCGCGCGGCAAGCTGGTGATGACCCAGCCGATGGTGCTGCCGCGCCACGGCAAGCTGCCGCGGCTGGAGTACTCGCGCGAGGAACTGATCGAACTCTGGGAAGACCTCGCCGAGCGCTACGAGCTGCCGATCCGCACCAACAGCCGGCTGACCTCGCTCGACCGCGACGCCCACGGCTTCGTCGCCCGGACCGCCGACGGCGCGATGGCCCGGGCCCGCCAGGTCTGCCTCGCGCTCGGTCGCCGTGGCACACCGCGCAAGCTGGGGATCCCCGGCGAGGAGCTGCAGAAGGTCGACTACGCGCTGCTCGACGCCAACTCGCACCGCGGCGAGCGCCTGCTGGTGGTCGGCGGGGGCGACTCCGCGATCGAGGCCGCGGTGGGCCTCGCCAGCCAACCGGGCAACGACGTGACGCTGGTCTACCGGCGCAGCGCGTTCTTCCGGCTGAAGGCCCGCAACGAGCAACGCATCGAGGAGGCCCGCCGCAGCAAGAAGGTGCGCGTGCTGTTCGACACCGAGCCGGTGGAGATCGCCGCCGACCACGTGCGCCTGCGCCAGGAACATCCCGAGCACGGCGTCCGCGAGCGCGACCTGCCCAACGACCACGTGTTCGTGCTGGCCGGCGGCATCCCGCCCTTCGAGATGCTCAAGCAAGCCGGGGTGTCGTTCGACCCCGGGATGCGGGTCGACACCGCGCCCGCGGGAGTGGGAACCGCCGGCAACGGCCTGCGGATCGCCCTGGGTACGGCAGCGCTGCTGGCGGCGGCCCTCGGCGCGTTCACCTGGCTGCACGGCGACTACTACGGCGCCGACGCGGCGGCCCGCACCGTCCATCCCGACCACGACGCGCTGCGCCCGGTCGGTGCGGTGGGTCTGCTGGCGGGCCTCGCCGCGGTCACGCTGATCCTCTGCAACCTCGCCTACCTGCTGCGCCGGGCCCGCACCCTCGGCCGCTTCGTGCCGGGCTCGCTGCGCGGTTGGATGGACGCCCACGTGCTCACCGGCCTGACCGCGTTCGGCTGTGTGGTCCTGCACGCCGGGATGCGCGTCGAGTCGACGGTGGGCGGCCATGCGTTCCTGGCCTTCGCGGTGGTGGTCGTCACCGGTGCGATCGGTCGCTACCTGTATGCGTTCGTGCCGCGCGCCGCGAACGGCTGCGTGCTCGACCTCGAGGAGGTCCGCAGCCAGCTCCATGCGCTGTCGAGCGAGTGGGACGGCGACGGCAAGGACTTCGGCCGCGAGGTGCAGCGCGAGGTCGAGGCGCTGGTCGAGAGTGACCGCACGCGCTGGGGTCGCAGCTTCCTGCAGCGCGTCGGCGCGGCGCTGCGCCATCGCGCGCGGTTCCGACGAGCGCTCGCCGAGCTACGGCAGCGCGGTCGTGAGGAGGGGATCCCGCCTGGGGAAGTGGTCAAGATGCTTCGCCTGGCACGGCGGGCCCACCGCCTGCTGCTCGCCGTCGCTCACTACGAGGAGCTGCGGGCGATCCTGGCGTCGTGGCGGTTCATGCACCGCTGGCTGGCGTTGCTGCTGGTGCTGCTGACCGCGCTGCACGTGTTCACGGCGCTGCGGTTCGCCCAGCCGGACTGGAGCGTCCTGGGATTCGGAGCAGGGAGCGGAGCGGGCGGATGAGGGTACTTCGGACGATCCTGCTGCTGGCGGTGCTGGCAGCCATCGGCGCGGTGACGCTGTGGGAGGCGGAGGAACGGCTCTCGCCCGGGCCGCTGCATCCCGCCCACCAACGCGTGCCGACCCTGGTCGACAGCGAAGGATGCGCACTCTGCCACGGACAGGGCACGGAACAGGACGCGATGGCCAAGGCCTGCGGCGCCTGCCACGAGGAGGTGTTCGCGCAGCTCGGCACCACCGACGGCCTGCACGGCAGTCTGCCCGCGGCGACTGCGACGACCTGCGGGGTCTGCCACCGCGAGCACCACGGGGATGCGCTCGCGCCGATCGAGCCGATGAGCTGGCAGCGCGCCGGGGTCGAGGATCCCGCCGCCTACGCGCACGAGCACGTCGCGGAGTTCCCGCTGCACGGACGGCACGGCGAGCTGGACTGCAGCGCGTGCCACGAGCACGCCGCCAGCGACCTGCCTCCTCCCGGCAATCTCCGCTTCCTCGGCACCGAGACGAGCTGCGGGTCCTGCCACCGCGACGTCCACGAAGGCGCGTTCGGCAACGACTGCGCCCGCTGCCACGGCCAGGAGCGACCGTTCGCCGAGGCACCCGGCTTCACCCACGATGCGTTCCCCTTGGAGGGCGCGCACCGCAGCGTGTCGTGCGAGAACTGCCACGACGACCTGTCGGGGACCTCGATCACCTCGCACCGCGAACAGGCGCGCGGCTGCGCCGACTGCCACCAGGATCCACACGACGGCTCGGGAACCGCACTGCGGATCGTGGCCGACTCGACCGACTGCGCGCGCTGCCACGACACGGCCGCGTTCGCCGGCACCACGTTCGGCGTCGCCGCCCACGCGGATCACGGCGTCGAGCTGCGCGGCGCGCATACGAGCACTGCGTGTGCGGGCTGCCACGGTCCCGAGAAGGTCGCGGCTCGCCTCGCAGCCCGCGTCGCCGCGGACGCCGCGATGTCGCGCTGCGCCGACTGCCACGTCCACCCGCACCGCGAGCCGCTGCTCGCCGGGCTCGACGCGGCGACCTGCGGCGACTGCCACCTGGACCTCGACCGGGACTTCTCCCGCGGTCGCCTGCTGCCGGAGCAGCACGACGTCGCCGCGACCGGCTTCCCGCTCGTCTCCCCGCACGCCGACCTGGCCTGCGCGGATTGCCACGGCGAAGACCTCGCTCCCGCCACGGACTACGCGGCCCGTCACCCGGACCGCAGCGCCGACGACTGCCGCGCCTGCCATGGCGACCCGCACGAGGGACGGTTCGACCAGGGTCCGCTGGCTCGGTTGCTGAACGACCGGGCGAGAGCCGCCGCCGGCGCGACGGCCTCGACCGATTGTCTGCGTTGCCACGACCGCGACGCCTACCTGCCGCACCGCTTCGGCATCGACCTGCACGGCGCCGTCACCACGTTCGCACTCGAGGGCGCGCACCGCGCGGTCGACTGCAGTGGCTGTCACGGCGCGCCGACGGGCGACGGACCGCGCGACTTCCACGGCGCGCCGGGCACCTGCGCGGACTGCCACGAGGACCCGCACCGTGGTCGCTTCGACCGGGCCGGCCCGCCGGCCGCGATCGACGGCCGCACCGGCTGTGCGCGCTGCCACGACGTGACGTCGTTCCGCAGCGTCCCCGCGCCCACCCACGGCCAGGACACCTTCGACCACGCGCTGTGGACCGGCCACTCGCTGGAGGGTCGCCACGCCGCCGCGAGCTGCGCCGACTGCCACGGCCGCGACGAGCGCGGTTCGCTGGGCACCGCCCCGCAGCGCTGCGCCGACTGCCACGCAGACGTCCACGCCGGCCAGTTCGCGACCTGGGTCGGCGACCGCCGCACCGCCCCCGCCGACTGCCGGCGCTGCCACGCGCCGCGGGCCGATGACTTCCACATCGAACGCTTCGACCACGCCCGGCTGACCCGCTTCGCGCTCGACGACAACCACCGCGACGTCGCCTGCGACAAGTGCCACCTCCCGGTCGCCACGCGCGACGGCGGCGAGGTCGTCCGCTACCGCCCGCTGCCCACCGACTGCCGCGCCTGCCACCTGCCGGGAGGCCGCCGATGACCCGCCCCCGACCGAGCCCTACCAACCAGTGCCTTTCCAACCGATGCCTGGCACCAGTTGGAAGAACTGCCCTCGCGCTCCTCGCGCTGGTGGGCGCTGTCGACGCGCAGGACGCCGGTCCTTCCAGCGATCGCCTGCGGGTCCGCGTCACCGCCGTTGCCGCGCCTGACTCGGTCTGGCTCGACCGCGGTCGCAACTCCGGTCTCGCACCCGGTGTCGAAGTCGAACTCCAGCCACCCGGCGAGGCGCCGCTGCGCGCTCGCGTCCGCGAGGTCACCGCCAGCCGCAGCCGCGCCGAGGTCCTCGACCGCAATCGCGAGCTCCCGCCGGTCGGCACGCCCGGCGAAGCCGAGGTTCGCGGCGCCGGCGGCGAGTTGCAGGGCGGCGAGGTCGCCACACCGCAGCGCGCCGACGGCACCGTCCAGCACCCGCCGTGGACCCTCGACGAGCCGGTCTTCGACACCGACCAACCGCTGCTCGCGCCTGCGTTCGGTCGCGGTGCCGCCGCACGCCCCACCGAGTGGAACGGTCGCCTGTTCGGGCAGGCGCTCTACAACCGCGACACCTCCACCGGCCGCGGCGCCGAGACCCTGTTGGCCCGCCTCGGCACCCGCCTCGAGGTCACCAACCCCGGCGGCCATGGCGGCCGGCTGCGCTTCGAGGGTGAACTCACCCGCCGCTCGATCGACCGCTACGACGCCGGCACCGAGCACGACGACCGCGGTCGCCTCGACTGGCTCAGCTACGCGGTCGGCGACGACGAACTCGCGTCGTGGCGTCTCGAAGCCGGCCGCTTCGTCAGCCAGTACGTCCCCGAGCTCGGCCTGCTCGACGGCCTCGAAGCCGCGCGCCGCCTCGACAAGTCGTGGACCGTCGGTGCCGGCGCCGGCGCCCTGCCGCTGCCGTTCCCCTCGCGCATGTCCGGTGAGGACATCGGCATCCACGCCTTCACCCAGTGGCTACCACGCGCCGAGGCCGACGGTCGGTCCAACGCCTCGGCGACCTTCGGCGTGCAGAAGACCTGGCACCAGGGCGCCCCCGACCGTGACCTGCTGTTCGGCCGCTTCGACTGGAGCCCGAGCGAGACGCTGCGCTTCGACGGCTCGTTCAAGGTCGACTTCTACTCCGGCAAGGACACCCTGAAGGACGACGTCGAGCTCACCGAGGCCTGGCTCGGCACCACCTGGCGTCCCGCCGACCCGCTGCGCCTCGGCCTCACCGCGTCGAGCTACCGCTGGGCGCAGCTGCTCCGCGACGAGCTGTACTTCGCCGCTCCCGAACTGGTCCGGAACGGCCACGTCGAGCGACTGTCACCCCGCGCCGAACTCCGCGCCACCGACGACCTGCGCCTGCGCGGCCGGGTCGACTGGTGGCAGGACCAGGACGGCAGCGGCACCGGTGGTGAACTCGGCGCCGACTGGTACGACCTGTTCGGCAATGGCAGCATGTTGTCGGTCTCCGGCTTCCGCACCGCGGGGTCGTTCCAGGAGGGCCCCGGCCTCCGCGCGCGTGCCGGCTTCCGCGTCGGCCAGCACATGCTGACCGCCCGCTACGAGACCGTCCGCTGGCGGACCGTCGGCCTGATCACCGGCGACGAGACCTACACCCAGCACCGGATCGGACTGTCGGCGGACCTGCTGCCGACCGACTCGGTCCAGGTGCAGATCGATGCCGAATGGGTGGTCGGCGACGACACCGAAGGCCTGTTCCTGGGAACCTGGATCCAACACCGATGGTGACCCTCCCCGACCAGCGCGGCCCGCTCCCCGCCCGCCGCCTCGCCCGCCGCGCCTTCTGGAGCCTCGTGACCCTGGTCGGCCTGGTCGCCTGCGGCACGCTGGTCGAGCCGCACGAGTGGAAGCCGGAGCGCGGACCGGTCGTCCCGCACGACAGCTTCCCCGGCGACTGCCGGCTGTGCCACGAAGGCAACGGCTGGAACCAGATCAAGGCCGACTTCTCGTTCGACCACGAGAAGGAGACCGGCGTCGCACTGCTCGGCGCCCACCGCCTGGCCGAGTGCCTGCGCTGCCACAACGACCGCGGACCGGTCGAGACCTTCGCGGCGCGCGGCTGCCGCGGCTGCCACGTCGATCCGCACCGCGGCAAGCTCGGCCAGACCTGCGACGCCTGCCACCAGGAGACCGACTGGAATCCGCGCGCGGCGATCGCCGAGCACGCCAGCACCCGCTTCCCGCTGGTCGGCGCGCACGCGGTCACCGCCTGCTGGCGCTGCCATCCCGGCGCGCAGGTCGGCAACTTCGAGGGCCAGAGCCCCGACTGCGTCTCCTGCCACCTGCAGGACCTGTCCCGCACCGCCAACCCCGACCACCGCGTGCAGGGCTGGACCGACGACTGCCAGCGCTGCCACCTGCCGCTGAGCTGGATCCCGGCGCGCTTCGACCATCCCGGCAACTTCCCGCTGACCCAGGGTCACGGCGGCCTGTCCTGCACCGTCTGCCACGGCAACGACCCGACCTTCGGCGGCCTCTCGCCGCAGTGCGACGCCTGCCACCTCGACGAGTACCAGGCGACCAACGACCCGAGCCACGCGGCGGCCAACTTCGACCGCGACTGCCGGATCTGCCACTCCACCGCGAGCTGGCTCGGCGCCCGCTACGACCACCCCGGTAGCTTCCTGCTGTCGGGTGGCCACGCCGGCCGCCGCTGCTCGGCGTGCCACCAGGGCAACGTGTTCGACAACACGCCGACCGACTGCCAGTCGTGCCACCTCGACGACTACAACCGCACCACCGACCCGAACCACGCGACCTCGGGCTTCGATCTCGACTGCACGCTCTGCCACAACACCAACACCTGGTCGGGCGCGCGCTTCGACCACCCGCAGAGCTTCCCGCTGACGCTCGGCCACGCCGGCCGCCGCTGCTCCGACTGCCACCAGAACGGCACCTACCAGGGCACGCCGACCGACTGCCAGGCCTGCCACCTCGACGACTTCAACGGCACCACCGACCCCAACCACGTCACGTCGGGCTTCGACCGCGACTGCACGATCTGCCACGACACCAGCACCTGGGACAACGGTCGATTCAATCACCCGCAGAGCTTCCCGCTGCAGGGTGGCCACGCCGGCCGGAGCTGCTCGGACTGCCACCAGAACGGCAACTACTCCAACACGCCGACCGACTGCGTGGCCTGCCACCTCGACGACTTCAACGGCACCACCAACCCCAACCACCGCAACCAGGGCTTCGGCACCGACTGCCAGGTCTGCCACCGCGGCGTCGACACCTGGCGCGGCGCGGTCTTCAACCACTCGTTCCCGCGCACCGGTGACCACAACGTGTCGTGCACCGACTGCCACACCACGCCCGGCAACTCGACCGCGTTCTCGTGCATCCACTGCCACGACCACTCGCAGAGTCGCATGGCGGACAAGCACCGCGAGGTGAACGGCTACGTCTGGGCCTCGCCGGACTGCCTGCGCTGCCACCCGAACGGGCGGGAGTGACGCAGTCCGACTACGCGCGGACGTCGAACGCGAGTTCCAGCGCGTCGCCACGATGCGACCAGAGACGCAGGCGCCGCCCATCCGGCGCCGAGCCCTCGAAGTCGACCATCGCGAAGTTGAGGTCGGCGGTTGGGTTGCGATGGATGCCCTCGCCGCGCACCAGCTCCACGTCGACGCGCGGGCCGTCGGACGGGTCGAACATCGCGTGCGGCAAGAACGCCAGCCGTGCGATGCCGCGTGCCAGCGCCGACTGACGGTGGCTGAAGGGACTGGAGATGATCTGCAGGAACTCGTGACCGGAGTCGGTGCGACGGATCCGCTGCAGGGATCCGACGTGGATGTCGCCCGCCGCGACCAGCACGCGCGTCTCGGGTGACCGATCCTGGAGTCGGTCGAGGAGACCCAGCACGTGGTCCTGGTCGCAGCGGAACTGCTCCGATTCCCAGCGGTCGTCGAACTCGTTGGCGCCGTCGATCCAACGGCCGACGCGACCGACCAGGCCACGCGGGACGTGCGCGATCGGCACGCTGCACACCAGGAGCACGTGGGGAGCACCTTCCGAGTCGCTCAGGAACCGCTCCAGATCGCGCGCCTGCCGCGAGCCGAGCAGCGGATGACTCGGATCTCGAAGCCGCTGGCTGCGCAGGTCGAGCACGAAGGCGCGGACCGGCCCGCGCTCCACCGGGAAGTGGAAGGGCCCCGTCGGGTCCGGTGCGGACAACACGCGAGATGCCTGGTAGTCCGTATAGGCCTGCAACGCACCGTGCCGGATCGGCGCCCAGTCCTCGGTCCGATGCTCCTCGCTCGAACCGAAACAGTCCTTGACCTCGTGGTCGTCGAGGATCGGCAGGCAGGAGAACTCGGCCAGCATCTCGCGCCACCCGGGAACGTCCCAGAAGCGGCGGTAGCGGGTGTGCCAGCGTTGCCTGACGTCGGCCGCGGTCGCGTCGTCGCCGAGCCGTAGTCGGTCCGAGGAGTCGAACTCCGAGGAGTCGCGCGGCATGTCGGAGTAGAGCTGGTCGCCCATCAGGAACACCGCGTCGGGCCGCTCTTCACGCAGCAGCTCCAGGACCCGCTGCAACATGTCCAGCGACTCGGGGTGCGGCGAGCCGTCGCTCCGGAACGGTTGGTGGCAACTCAGGAAGGCGAACTTCGCCCGCCCGTCGACGCCCGGCGCAGCGGGCGTCTCGCGCCGGAAGGCCATCACCGGGATGCCGACCTCGGAGCCACGCTGCACGGCCTGCAGCTCGAAGCGATGCTCGGCCCCACTCCGCAGCTCTTCGGCGCCGTCGAAGTCCTGCGGCCAGTCCAACGCGACGGTGTGGTCGGAGTCGGCCGGCGGCGCAGGGAGTGGATGGACCACATGCTGCTGCGTGCCCCCGGACTGCGCGGTCTCGACCCGCAGCCGGAACCGCCGCCCGGGCGGCAAGCGAAACCACAGGCGGATGCGCTCCGCATCGGCCGGACCCGGCCCCATCCAGACCTCGGGGAAGTCGTTTGTAGATCCTGCATCCATGCCTGCGCGGCCGGCCGACGGCGGCTCGTCCCGTCGAACGCCTGCCCGGCACTCGCGGGCAGGCCGAGCGAGGCCGTCGCGGCGCACGGATCGATCGGGGCTGCACATGGGATTGCAATGCACGTTCCGGGCAGGTCGACACCTTGGATCGGGCGCTCCGCCACCCCAGGCCTGTCGAGACGGATCCGCTCCCATGGCCCACGACCACGATCCCCACCGCTACGACCGCGCCTTCGCAATCGGAGTCGCCTTGAACCTGGGCTTCGTGGTGATCGAGTTCGTCTACGGCATGCTCGGCGACTCCCTCGCCCTGGTCGCCGACGCGGGCCACAACCTCAGCGACGTGGCCAGCCTGCTGCTGGCCTGGGGCGCGGCCTCGGTCGCCGGCCGTCACCCGTCGCGGAGCTTCACCTACGGACTGCGCAAGGCGTCGGTCCTCGCCTCGCTGCTGAGCGCACTCCTGCTGCTGCTCGCGCTCGGCGCGATCGGTTGGGAGGCGATCCGCCGCTTCGGCGAACCAGTCGCACCGAGCGCAACGACGGTGCTCGTGGTCGCCGGGATCGGCGTGGTCATCAACGTGGCCACCGCCTGGCTGTTCATGGCCGACCGCGAACACGACCTGAACATCGAGGGCGCGTTCCTGCACATGGCGGCCGACGCCGCCGTGTCGCTCGGCGTGGTGGTCTCCGGTGCCCTCATCCTGTGGACCGGCGCGAGCTGGATCGACCCGGCAGTCAGCCTGGCCCTGGTCGCGGTGATCCTGATCGGCACCTGGCGCCTGCTCCGCGAGTCGGTCCGCCTGTCGCTGGACGCGGCACCGCGCGACATCGACCTCGACGCGATCGAACGCTGGCTCCGCGAGCGGCCCGGCATCACCGACCTCCACGACCTCCACGTATGGGCCCTGAGCACCACCCGGAACGCGCTGACCGTGCACGTCGTCGCCGACGGCCCTGGCCCACCCCCCGATCCGCTGGAACTCTCCGCCAGCCTCACCGAGCGCTTCGGCCTCGACCACAACACCATCCAGGTCGAAGGCCCCCGAGCCGACTGCCCCGCCCGCTGCGACGCGACGTAGCCCAGAATCTGTCGTAGTCGGTGCCAGGCACGGACCACGACAGACTCCTGCTACGCCGCGAAGACGAGCGGCACCGCGAGGCCCCCGACCACCCAGCCCAGCGACAGCAGTGCGAGGACCAGCAGCAGCTTCTCGCTCCACTTGCCACCCGCCGACCCGCCCAGTCCGCGCTCGCGCAGGTGCCAGCCACCGAGGACCGCGCTGACCACCAGGAACGCCAGGTTCAACCACAGGGTCGAATCGACTGCGAAGTAGTCCCGGTCGCTGACCGTCCGCACCGCATCGCGATCGGGCAGCAGCCCGAATCCCGCGAAGCCGTAGTGCAGCACCAGCGCGCTCAACGAGATCGCCAGCAGGAACACCCCGGCGACGTATAGCGCCATGCGCCAGCCGTAGTAGCGCGCCTGGATGCGCAGCACGGGGAACACAACCAGGTCGCTGAACAGGAAGGCGATGATGCCGGCGAAGCTCACCCCGTTCGCGAACAGGACCGCCGCGAGCGGAACATTGCCCATCGAGCCGATGAAGGTCACGAACGCCGCTGCCGGGCCGATGACCGTCTGGGCGAGCACCTCGAGGAACCCCGGGTCGCCCGACTCCGAGCCGACGAACAGGGTCTGGAAGAACGACTGCGGCACGAAGGTCGCGATCAGACCAGCCACCGTGAAGCCGATCGTCACGTCCTTCCACACCATGCCCCACTCCATCGCGTAGCGGTGCGCAACCCGGCGCCAGCCCTCGCGGCTCCGGATCAGCGTCCGCCAGTCCGGCGCGCCCTTTCCCTCGGCCGACCCGTCATCGCGGCGCGCCTTGTCGCGAGCCCGGTCGACGAGACCCGCAGGCACGGTCCACTTCACCAGCAGCCAGGTGCAGCCGATCAACAGCAGTCCGCCGACGTATTCCCCCACGACGAACTGCCAGCCGAGGAACACGGCGATCACGATGCCGAGCTCGATCACCAGGTTGGTCGACGCCAACAGGAACGCCAGCGCCGGGACGATCCCGGCCCCCTTCGCGAACAGCGAACGCGTCGTCGCCAGCGCGGCGAACGAGCACGAGCTCGACAGGAAGCCGAAGAACGTCGCGAGCCCCACGCTCCCAGCACCGCTCCCTCCCATGCTCTTCCTCATCCGCTCGCGACTGACGAACACCTGGATCAGGCTCGACATCAGGTAGCCGAGCCCGAAGGCCCAGAAGGCCAGCCAGAACAGTCCTGCGGTGGTTGTGGCGGCTTCGTTCCAGGCTTCGAGTCGCATGTCTTCGTCGGCGTGGTCGGGCGTCAGCCGGGGCGCGCCTCCGCGGAGAACCGGCCCGTCAGAGCACCCTGTCGCGAATCTCGTTCCGTGCAGGGCCGACCTCCGAGCTGCCGACACGAGACGGGGCCGAGCGAGTGACGGCCGGATTCCGAGCACGGATACCGACCGCGACCTCCGCACCCTCAGCGCTTGTCCGGGCGCACGAGACCGCTGATCGGATTCCTGACAAGCCGTTCCTTGAAAGCACTTTGCGGCGCTCTGGAGGAAAGTGGCGACGCACCGCCCCGTTGCGTCGGCCCGTGGGGGAACGGAACTCGCTTCCGCGCTCGCCACCCCGACCTCCGACCGGATCCGCTCCCATGCGCCTCGCTCTCCGCCCCGCCGTCGAACCCTTCCACGTCCTCGCGATCGCGACCACTCGAGCCGTGCTCCTGAGCAGCGTCGCCGCAACGGGCCTCGCCCAGACGATCACGGTCACCACCGTCGCCGACCTTCGCGATGCCGGCTACTCCGCCACCGTGGCCACGCTTCCCGGCCCCGACGGCCTGGTGTCGTTCGCCGAAGCGATGATCGCCGCCAACAACACTCCGGGACGGCAGACCATCGGCTTCGCGATTCCGGCCGGACAGCTCACCGCGGGCCGAGCCGTCGTCCACACCGGCGGCGGTGTCGGCATCCGTGCCTCCGACGAGGTCGCGATCGACGGTGCGACCCAGACGGTGTTCGGTGGTGACACCAATCCGCTCGGCGCCGAAGTCGCGTTCTCCCCGGGCACGATCTACCTCAACGCCGACAACTCCTGGTTCTCGGGGATCGATGGCAGCACGGTCGAGGTCAACGGATCCGGATCGCTGGTGTTCGACAACACCGGCATGAACAGCATCAACCTGTTCTCCGGTGCGGGATCGACGGTCGCGAACAACACCGTGGGTACGATCAAGATCGACCGCTCCGACAACAACCTGGTGGTCGGCAACATCGCCCAGAGGATCCGCGTCCTCGGTTGGGTCGGTGGTGGTCAGCCGGCCCGCGACAACCGCATCGGCGGGCCGAACACCGCAGACCGGAACTTCGTCACCGGCTACGGAACCTGGGACAGCCAGGGCTTCCCCAGTGGAACGAGCGTGCAGGTCTTCGACTCGATAGGCACGGTGATCGAGAACAACTGGATCGGCACGACTCCGGACGGCATGGCGCAGGGCAACACCGCGTCGACGGTCGGCATCGGCTTCGAAGGCGTCAACCATGGCGCCCGGGTCCGCGACAACCTGATCGCCGGAATCCGCGGCGTGTGCACCGGCGCCCACTGCGTCGGCCAGGTGTTCGGCCGCGGCATCTACTTCAACGGTTCGGGCACCGACTTCGAGGTCCTCGGCAACACCATCGGACTCGACGCCAGCGGTGCACCGACCCTGGGTAGCGTGTTGGGGCTCGACGTCGGCTACTTCAACTTCTCCGGAATCGACGGCGTGAGGATCGGCGGGCCGAACCCAGGCGACGGCAACGTCCTCGCCGGCCATCTCTCGCATGGGATCGCGGTGCAGCACGACGTCGCCAACGTGCGGATCTCCGGCAACTCGATCCACTCGAACGGCGGACTCGGCATCGACCTCGTTCCGACCAGCGGCGTCCTGGGCGTGACTCCGAACGATCCGCTGGACACCGACACCGGCGGCAACGGGCTCCAGAACTTCCCGATCGTCACGACCGCCGCCACGCACGGCACCGGGCTGCTGGTCCAGGGCTCACTCGACAGCGCCCCGAGGCAGCCCTTCACCCTCGAGTTCTTCGGCTCGTCCTCCTGCGATCCCTCCGGCCACGGCGAAGGACAGGACTTCCTCGGCTCCGCGGCGGTCTTCACCGACGCGTCCGGGCACGCGGTGTTCACCGCGATCGTCCGAGCCGTTCCTGCGGGCCACTTCGTCACGGCCACTGCCACCGCGGAGCCCGGTGGCGCGACCTCCGAGTTCTCCGCGTGCCGACTGGTCGAGGCAGGAAGCTGCCAGTCGGACCTCGGATTCCAGGGACCCGGCCAGGCGCACGCGACCCTGTGTGGAACCGGTCTCGATCGCGGAGACCGCAGCATCTACCAGGCCGACGGCCTCCCACCAGCCACCCCCGGCGCACTGTTCGTCTCGCAGTTCGGGGCCCCGAACCTCTCGGTGTGGGGCGGGACGCTCGTGGGATTCGGCGGCTTCATCGCCGACCTGCCACTCGCCGCCGGAGCCGACGGACGGGTCTCGCTGGTGATCGACGGCTCACGCCCCGCCTTCGACGCGGTCCTCCAGACTGCCTTCCTCGATGGCTCGACGCCGTTCGGAGTCGGCTTCAGCAACGCGATCCAGGCCCGCTTCGGCCGTTGACGCAGAGGGACGACACCGGGCTTGGCCAGCGGATCACGGCGCGTGCCTTGAGAGCCGCGCACGCCACTCCGCCACCGCGCAGTAGAGCGTCGGCACCACGAACACTGCGATCAGCACCACCAGCATCCCGCCGAACGACGGGATCGCCATCGGCACCATCACGTCGGAACCCCGTCCGGTCGAGGTGAGCACGGGTAGCAGCGCCAACACGGTGGTCGCGGTGGTCATCAGGCACGGCCGGATGCGGCGCAGTCCGGCCTGGACCACCGCCTCGCGGATCTCCTCGCGCCCCGTCGGCATGCGCTTGCGGAACGACTGGTCGAGGTAGGTGCTCATCACCACGCCGTCGTCGGTGGCGATGCCGAACAGCGCCAGGAAGCCGACCCAGACCGCGACGCTGAGGTTCACCGGGTGGACCTGGAACAGGTCGCGGAGGTTCTTGCCGAGCAAGTCGACGTCGAGGAACCAGTCCTGGCCGTAGAGCCAGAGCATCAGGAAGCCACCCGACCAGGCCACGAACACGCCCGAGAACACGATCAGCGTGGTCGCCACCGACCGCGACTGCAGGTAGAGGATCAGGAAGATCACGAACAGCGCCACCGGCAGCACCACCCTGAGCCGCTGCGTCGCCCGCACCTGGTTCTCGTAGTTGCCGGCGAAGCGGTAGCTCACGCCTGGCGGCAGCTCCAGCTCACCGGCGGCGATCTTGGCGTCGAGGAAGCGCTTGCAGTCCTCGACCACGTCGACCTCCGCGGTGCCCTTCTGGTTGTTGAAGATCACGTAGCCGGTGAGGAACGTGTCCTCGCTGCGGATGTTCTGCGGACCGGGCGTGTAGCGGATCCGCGCGAGCTGACCGAGCGGCACCTGCGCGCCGCCCGGCGCGGCCACCAGCACGCGCTCGATCGTGTCGATCTGGTCGCGTAGCTCACGCTGGTAGCGCACCCGCACCGGGTAGCGCTCGCGGCCTTCCACGGTGGTGGTCAGCTTGCGTCCACCGATCGCCACCTCGATGACGTCCTGGACGTTGCGGACGTGCAGGCCGTAGCGCGCGATCGCCTCGCGGTCGATGTCGATCTCCAGATAGGGCTTGCCGACGATCCGGTCGGCGGTGACCGTCGCGGCGTCCACGCTGGGCACCTCCTTCAGGAGCTGCTCGAACTCGATGCCGACCCGCTCGATGGTCGCCAGGTCGGGCCCCTTGATCTTCACGCCGATCCGCGCGCGCATGCCCGTCTGCAGCATGATCCGCCGCGCCTCGATCGGCTGCAGGTCGGAAGCCACGGTCATGCCTGGGATCGCCGCGGCCTCGGCGATCGCCGCCCAGATGTCGTCGGGCGAACGGACGTGTTCGCGCCAGTTGCGGAACGGCCGGCCGTCGGGATCGGGAACCAGCTCGAGCTCGTCGTCCAACGCGAACTCCCGGCGCTCCTCGTCGTAGGCGAAGCGCAGCGGATGACCCTGGGCGTCGCTCTTGTACTCCGGCTTGTAGGTGATGATCGTCTCGACCATTCCGACCGGTGCCGGATCCAACGCACTGTCCACCCGCCCGATCTTGCCGACCACCGACTCGACCTCGGGGATCGCGCGGATCGCCCGGTCCTGGATCTGCAGCAGCTCCAGCGCCTCGCCGATCGACGCGTGGTACATCGTGATCGGCATCAGCAGGTAGGAGCCCTCGTCGAGCGGTGGCATGAACTCCTTGCCGAGCCCGGGCAAGAGGTGCGCGAGATCGCTCCAGGGCTTCGAGGCCCGCACGTCGTCGGCCGAGACCGCGCCGAAGCTCACCGCCTGCACCGTGGCCGGCACGAAGCCGAACACGCTGCCGAAGCCCAGCCACACCGACGTCCCGAACAGGCACAGCGTCACCGGCACCGACAGGAACAGCAGCTTGTGGTCGAGGCACCAACGCAGCACCGGCTCGTAGACCCACAGCAGGACCTGGAAGCCGAACAGCAGGCCGCCGAGCAGACCGAGCGTGAGCACCACGTTGGCGACCTCGCGCGCCGGCCCGAGCGGCTGCCAGGTTCTCGCGAGCAGCACCCCGACCACGATCGCGAGCAGGTAGCAGACCCCGATGCGCAGCCGATTCGCGGCCCGCTCCGACACGCGCCGGCTCGCCCCGCCACGCCTGGCCCGCAGCAGCAGGTGCGCGACCGGCGGGATCACCACCAGCGCGACCACGATCGAAGCCAGCAGCGCGAAGGTCTTGGTGAAGGCCAGCGGCTTGAACAGCTTGCCCTCGGCACCCTCCATCGTGAACACCGGCAGGAAGCTGACGACCGTGGTCAGCACCGCGGTGAGCACCGCCCCGCCGACCTCCGAGGCACCGGCGTAGATTGCCTCGAAGCGCTGCTTCGGCGTGTCGCCGGGAGCGATGTGCTTCAGGATGTTCTCGGTCAGCACCACCCCCATGTCGACCATCGTGCCGATCGCGATCGCGATGCCCGACAGCGCGACGATGTTGGCATCGACGCCGAAGTACCGCATCGCGATGAAGCACATCAGCACCGCCAGCGGCAGCAGACCGGCGATCAGCATGGCGCTGCGCAGGTGGGCGACCATCACCAGCACCACCAGCAGGGTCACCAGGATCTCGTCGCGGAGCGCGTCCTCCAGCGTGCCGAGGGTCTCCTGGATCAGGCCGGTGCGGTCGTAGAACGGCACGATCTCGACCCGCGAAACGGTGCCGTCGTCGAGCGTCTTGCGCGGCAGACCCGGCTCGATCTCGGCGATCTTGTCCTTCACCCGCTGGATGACCTGCAGCGGATTGGCACCGTAGCGCACCACCACCACGCCACCGACCGCCTCGGAGCCCTCCTTGTCGAGCGCGCCGCGGCGCTGCGCCGGCCCCCGCCCGACCGTCGCGATCTGCCGGATGGTGATCGGCACGCTGTCGCGGCTGCCGACCACCGTGTTCTCGATGTCCTCGAGGTTCTCGATCAACCCGAGTCCGCGGATCACGTACTCCACCCGGTTGATCTCGATGGTCCGCGCCCCGACGTCGACGTTCGACATCTTCACCGCGGCGAAGACCTGATCGAGGGTCACGCCGTGGGCACGCATCGCGTGCGGGTCGACGTCGATCTGGTACTCGGCCACGTAGCCGCCGATCGACGCGACCTCCGCGACGCCCTCGACGCTGGCGAGGCTGTAGCGGACGTACCAGTCCTGGACCGTCCGCAGCTCCTGCAGATCCCAACCCCCGGCCGGCGCGCCGCTCTCCGTGCGCCCCTCGAGCGTGTACCAGAACACCTGCCCGAGCGGCGTCGCGTCGGGGCCCAGCGTCGGCTGCACGCCCTCGGGCAGCGTCGCCGACGACAGCGCGTTGAGCTTCTCGAGGATCCGCGTGCGCGACCAGTAGAACTCCACCTCGTCGTCGAAGATCACGAAGATCGACGAGAAGCCGAACATCGACGAGCTGCGGATCGACTTCACGCCCGGCACGCCGAGCAGCGCGACCGTGAGTGGGTAGGTGACCTGGTCCTCGACGTCCTGCGGCGAGCGGCCCGGCCACTCGGTGAACACGATCTGCTGGTTCTCGCCGGTGTCGGGAATCGCATCGACCGGCACCGGGTCGCGCTCGACGCCCTCGAACTCCCAGTCGAAGGGGGCGGTGAACAGGCCCCAGCCGGTCGCGAACACCACCAGCAGCAGGACCACCAGCTTGTTGTCGAGCGCGAACCGGAGCAGCCGATCGATCGCGCTCGGTGCGGTGGCGTCGCTCATCGATCCTCCCGCTTCGCGGGCTCGGACCGATCCGCCTCACGGGCGGTCTCCTCGACCCCGAGCCACTCGCCGCGGATCTCGCCGCAGCGCAGCATCGACGCGCCGAAGTACGGATTGAGGATCTGCTCGCCGAGCTGCAACCAGCTCGCGCCCTTGTCGTCGAAGGCCATCGGGCAGAAGGCCTCGTAGTGGGTCGCCTCGCCGGCATGCCGGAAGGTCTTCTCGAGGGCCAGCATCGCCCGCGACAGGTCCTCGAACGTCACCCGCAGGCTCTCGATCGAATCCGCCTCCGCGGCGCTGGTGACCGCGCGCTCCAGCGCGGCGCGCTCTTCCTCCCAGCGCGCCGCGGCCTCGCGCGACAGGCCGCCGGGCTCCACCGCGTCGAGGCCGCTGCGGACCCGGATCACCGCGTCGCGCGCGGCGTCCAGGTCGTCGTGGCCCAGCGCCGTCTGCAGGTCGAGATAGCCCGCGTACAGACCTTCCAGCGACAGCCGGAACACCGCGGTCGTCGGACCCGTGAAGGTGTTCGCCTCGCCCGCCATCGACATCATGCTCGGCTTGGCCTGGATCTGCATCGAGCTGTCGATGCGGAACGCGCCGTGGACCACGACCTCCTCGTGCTCGCGCAGCCCCGCGCGGACCACGTAGTGGTCGCCGGCCCGCGGTCCGAGCACGATCTCCCGACCCTCGAAGGTCGGCTTGCGCTTGCCGGGCACCTTCACGTAGACGACCGCCCGGGTGCCGGTGACCAGCACCGCGCTGGCCGGCACAACCACCGGCTTCTGGTCGTCGGTCCCGACCTCGACGCCGAACATCTGCTCGGCCGGTACCAGGTCCATGCCGCAGACGTCGCACTGGCCCGGGCCGTCCTTGACGATCTCCGGATGCATCGGGCTGATCCACTTGCCGCGCAATCCGGGCTCCAGGACCTGGCCGCTGGTCCCGATCCGCGAACGCACCACCGCGCGCACGAACATGCCGGGCTTGAGCCGCTGGTCGGAGTTGGTCACGTGCACGCGCACGCCGACGGTCCGGGTGCGTTCGTCGAGGGTCGGTGCGACGAACGAGATCCAGCCCTCGAAGACCTCACCGGGCAGCGCCTCGGCGTGGACCGCGACCTGCTGGCCGTAGCGCAGCCACGGCAGGTCCTGCTCGTAGGCATCGAGTTCGATCCACAGGTGGCTGAGGTCGGCGATCCGGTAGATCACCGTGCCCTCCTGGACGTAGCCGCCCTCGGTGAGCTTCTTCTCGATCACCACTCCGGCCGCCGGTGAACGGATCAGGATCCGATCCTCGGCGGTGCCCCGGGCCTCGATCGCATCGACCTGGTCCGCGGTGAGCCCCCAGAGGATCAGCTTCTCGCGCGCCGCCTGGTAGCCGCGTCGGTTGCTCTCGCGCAGGAACTCGCTGGGCTCGTCGGCGGTCGCGACCAGACGCTGCCTGGCCTGCAGCAGCTCCTGCTGCGCGGTGAGGAGTGCCGGTGAGTAGAGCTCGACCAGATGGTCGTCCTTCTGCACCTGCACGCCGGTGTAGTCGACGAACAGCCGGTCGAGACGGCCGGCGACCCGCGCCGCGATGGTGCGCACACGGGTCTCGTCGAACGTCACCTTGCCGACCATCCGCACCGGCAGGGTGAGGAAGCGCCGCTCGACCGGCGCCGTCTGGATGTCGGCGAGCGCCACCGACGCCGGCGACAGCGCGAGCTGGCGCGGGCCGGTGTCGTCGCCCTTGGCCTTGGGCACCAGGTCCATGCCGCACTTCGGACAGTCGCCGAACTCCGGCATCTGGATCTCGGGGTGCATCGGGCAGGTCCAGAGCGTCGGCCCGGCCGCCTTGCCGGCCTCGGCGTCGGCGACCACGGCCGGCGCGGCTGCGCCCCAGCTCGAGGTCCAGCGGCCGACCAGGAACACCGCCCCGCAGAGCACCAGTCCGACCAACAGCTTCGTGAGCGTCTTCATTCCGTTCCTCCCTCGATCTCGCCGCCGACCAACGCCTCCAGACGTGCGAGGCTCTGGTGGTGGTCGCGGCACGCGCGCCGGTAGCCGGTCTCGAACTCGAGCAGCGCGCGCTCGCTGTCGATCAGGTCCAGCACCGAGGCCGAACCGCTGCGGTAGGCGGTGCGGGTGACCTCGAGGCCTTCGCGGGCGCGCGGCAGCAGCGTGTCGCGGTACAGGACGACCTGGCGCGCGGCGTCGTCGAGCAGGAAGGCCGCGTGCTCGAGCTCGGCCCGCAGGGTCTCGCGGCGGTTGCTGAGCGCATGGGCTGCGGCGGCGATCTGGTGGTCGGCCTCGCGCTCGGCGGCGCGGTACTTCGGCGACCAGATCGGCAGGTTGAACATCACCCGCACGCCCCACGGGTCGTCGCCGCTGCCGGCCACCGGCGCCACGGCACTGCCGGTCTCGATGTAGTCCACGCCGAGGGTCACGTCGGGGTAGCGCTGGTAGCCGGCGAGCTCGCGCGCCGAGCGGTTCGCGGTGATGCGCTCACGGAGCTCGGCGAGCTGCGGGTTGAGTTCCTCGGCGCGGCGCAGCAGGGCCTCGGCCTCGAGGTGCAGGCGCTCGGCGGTCGGCTCGGCCAGGGCAGGCAACGGCAGCGGCGCCCTGTGCCGCAGGTTCATCGCCGCGGCCAGCCGGGCGCTCGACGACGCCCGGACCTCGCGGAGTCCGGCCAGCTCGTTCTCGACGCGACCGATCTCGACCTGCAGGCGCAGCAGGTCCCCCTGGCCGGCGCTGCCCGCGGCGATGCGCTGCTGCACGATCGGTTCGAGCTGCTTCAGGAGTTCGAAGACCTCGCCGGTGATCCGCAGCGACTCGCCGAGGTAGGCGTAGTCGTGGAAGGCGACGCGGATGTCGCGCGCGACCTCGACGCGGACGGCCTGCACCCGCTGCCACTGCTCCTCGGCGCGCGCGCTGGCGACGGTGCCCTGCTGGTCGAGCTTGCCGAACCACGGCAGGGTCTGCTGCAGCGAGTAGCGACGCTCCTGCGGACCGGTGCGGGTCTGGACCTCCTCGACGAACTGGGTGAACGACAGCTGCGGGTCGGGCAGGCTGGTGACCTGCGGGACGCGCTCGAGGTCGGCGCGCCAGCGCTCGTAGGCGGCGCGCAGACCGGCGTTGTGGTGCAGGCCGTAGCTGAGGTAGCGGTCGAGGTCGGCGGTCGCGGCGACCTCGGCCTCGGTCGGGACGGTGCCGTCCTCGAGCGGATCGCCGGGCTGCGGCACGCGGTCGCCGGTGCGGTACAGCGCGTCGCTGCGCCGCTCGATCAGCAGCGGGTCGGGCCGGGCGTGGCAGCCGGCCACAGCCACTGCCACTGCCACTGCCAACTGCCCCAGCAGGATCGCGACGCTCGTGGTCGCGCGGGTCTCGGTCGTCATCGCATCCGTCTCCAGCGTGGACCCCGGCCACCTGCGTGGTCCTCGGGGCTCCGGAACGCCTGCGGTGCGAGACGGACAGCTCGCGGGCAGGCGGATCGGACCTGCCGCGGGAAGGGAGACCTGCGCGTCGATCGACGGCTACCAAGGCACTCCGGACCCACGGCCCGGCGTGCTGGATCAGATCAGGAAGACCTGCTTGCGCAGGTACAGCGGCGGCCCGGTCGGTGGCCGCGGCGTCGAGGCCGGATGGATGCGCGCGACGAAGTCCGCCCGGAGGTCGGGCTCGAAGGTCGCGACGCGGCGCGCGATCAGCAGCTGCGCTTCGCCATCGTCGTCCTGAGCTTCGCGCTGTTCCTGGTGATCGTCCTGACCGTAGCGGGCGGCCATGGACGACGCGGGCGCGGTGCAGCCACACATCCGCTTGCCAGGTGCGTCGGGCTGCGCCGGTTCGGGATCGGCCGGCTCGCGCTCCGAGTCGCCGCCCCCGCAGCAGGAGCGAGGTGCCTCGTCTCCAGCAGCGTCGCAGCAACCGTCGTCACCGACTTCCAGAGCGGCAGGCCCCGCGCAACAGCACGCCCCGCCCTCCAACGCACCACGCCCGCACGCCCCCACCCTCGGCAGGAAGGCGAGCTGCAAGACCGCGATCAGCAGGATGCTGACGAAGGTCCGACTGTGGGTGAAGTGGGTCATAGACGCTGCCGTTGGATCGGCCAGCTCCTACGCGCGACGTGACCGGAAGCTCCATGGGAAGTCAACCACCCGCCGCCGAGCCCCCCCGCCGAATCTGTCGTAGTCGGTGCCAGGCACGAACTACGACAGACTTTGTGTCGTGGTTCGTGCCTGGCACCGACTACGACAGAAACCGGCTCGCGGGAGCAGCGGGCCGGTGAGTCAGCTCGCGCCGCGCAGGTTCGCGACGCTGCGCATCACCCAGAGCATCTCCCGCGCGATCTGCGCGCACCGCGCGTCGTAGGTGGCGGTCTCCTCGGCGGTGCCGTCGGACTGCTTGGGGTCGACGTACGTCACCCCGAAGCGCGCCGCCGCGCCTGGCACGATCGGGCAGGCCTCGTCCGCGTCCGAACAGGTCATCACCGCGACGAAGCCGCTCATCGGATTCTCTGGATGCCGGAACTCCTTGGAGAAGCACTCGGTCGTCGCGCCGCCCTCGCCCTGCACGGTGTAGACCGGGTTGTCGTCTTCCGGACCGCGCTCGATCTCGAACCCCGCCCGCTCCAGTGCCGCGACCGCGCGCGGATTGAACGCGGTCGCCTCGGTGCCTCCCGACCAGGTGTGCACACCGTCGAGACCGAACTGCTGCGCGCCGGCCCAGGCCCAGATCTGCGCCAGGTGGCTGCGTCGCGAGTTGTGGGTGCAGATGAAGATCAGGTCGACGTCTTCGCCAGCGGCCAGGCGGCCAGCGATCTCGTCGGCCAACGGCTGCAGTCGCTCGACGCGCTCGGCGGGCGGCACTTCGTCGAGACGAGCTTCGATGTAGGTGGAGAGGGTGTCCATGGAGACCGGGCCCGTGGCGCATCCGGCGAGCAGGACGAACAGGGCAGAGCAGGCGAGTCGGATCATCAGGAGATGCGGGAAGGGCAATCGGGGGTGGGCGGAGTGCCGTGATCGGTCGTACCGCCGAACCAACGACGTCGGAGCCACAGCGAGACGCTGACCAGGCCGATCAGCACCGGCACTTCCACCAAGGGCCCGATCACCGCCGCGAACGCCGCCCCGGAACCGATGCCGAACACCGCGACCGCCACCGCGATCGCCAGCTCGAAGTTGTTGCTCGCCGCGGTGAACGACAGCGTCGCGGTCTTGCCGTAGTCGGCGCCGAGCCACTTCCCGGCCAGGAAGCTCACCAGGAACATCACCACGAAGTAGATCAGCAGCGGAACCGCGATCAGCAACACGTCGCCGGGGATCTCGACGATCACCGCACCCTTGAGGCTGAACATCACCACGATGGTGAACAGCAGCGCGACCAGGGTGATCGGGCTGATCCGAGGCAGGAAGCGCTGCCGGTACCAGTCCTCGCCCTTCGCCCGCAGCAGCACGAAGCGCGTCAGCATGCCGGCGACGAACGGGATGCCGAGGTAGATCGCCACGCTCTCGGCGATCTGCCCCATGGAGATCTCTACCAGGCTGCCCTCGTAGCCGAGCCGCGGCGGCAGCCAGGTGACGAAGACCCAGGCGTAGACGCTGTAGAACAGCACCTGGAACACGCTGTTGAACGCCACGAGACCCGCCGCGTACTCGGTGTCGCCGTCGGCGAGGTCGTTCCAGACGATCACCATCGCGATGCAGCGCGCCAGCCCGATCAGGATCAGGCCAACCATGTATTCCGGGTGGTCCCCCAGGAACAGCAGCGCCAGCGCGAACATCAGGATCGGTCCGATCACCCAGTTCAGCAGCAGCGACAGCCCGACGATCCTCCAGTTGCGAAAGACCTCGCCGAGGCGCTCGTAGCGGACCTTGGCGAGCGGCGGATACATCATCAGGATCAGGCCGATCGCCAGCGGCAGGTTGGTGGTGCCGACCCGGAACCGGTCCAGGAACGACTCGACGCCGTCGAAGCTCGCACCGATCGCCACGCCGAGCGCCATCCCCGCGAAGATCCAGACCGTGAGGAAGCGGTCCAGGAATCCGAGCCGCTTCATCAGCAGCACCTCCGCTGCAGGTTGCCCACGTCGGTCTGCACCGCCGCGTCGTCGGCCAGGGCCTCGCGCAACGCCTTCAGGAAGCTGCGCAGCGGACCGGCCGGCTTCGCCGGCACCTTGTAGTGGACCCAGGCGCCGTCGCGGCGGGCATCGACGAGGCCTGCCCGGCGCAGGGTCGTGAGCGCCCGCGACGCCCGCGTCTGCGTGATCCCGAGCGTGGCCTCGACCTCGCAGCCGCAAAGTTCCCCGGCCTGGAGCAGCAAGCCCAGGACCCGGAGGCGGACCGGATCGGAGATCGCCTTGCCGAGGTCTGCCACCCGCTCATGAGGATATGCGCTTACCTGCATGTCCGGGAGGAGACCCGAGGGACCCCATGGAGTCAATCTCGATCTCGCTCACGCGTGTCGGCCGTGGCGCCCCACTCCCCGACCGTTCAGCGGCCGCGGGCGCGCCCGCCCTGGTCCCACGTCCGGAGCAAGCGTTCCAGGACCTGTCGCTCCTCGCTGTCTCCCACCGTCTCGAGCCGACGTTGCAGCCGAGACGCCACGCCTGCGTCGGTCGGACCCCGCCAGGCAAGGAGTCCACGCAACTCCCAGGCGCCCAGCGGGTCGTCGCAGGCCTCGAGTTCGCGGCTCCATTCCTCCCGATCCACCGATCGCTCGCCGGACGTCGACACCTCGAAGGTCGCCAGGGCTGCCACCGCGGCGCTCCGGACGACCTCGCGGTTCGCCTCGAGCACGGCGATCACCCGATACCGGACACCGACCGCCTGGACTGGCCGTTCGACCAGTCGTCGCAGGCCGCGCAGCAGATCTTCGTTCACCGGGCCGTGCGACGGCTGGCCGTCGTCGAGCATCCGGGTCTGGATCACCGCGTAGACGCGCTCGTCGACCGGGAGATCGAGTAGCAGCTTCGCCAGCGGTTCCCGGATCGGATCCTGGCCGACGAGGACGACGCGGCTCGCATCACCCTGCGGAGGAATGCCCACGCGCCGCAGGTAGAGCTGCTCGAGTTCGGGGAGCATCGAGGTCGCCAGCGTCGAGTCGTCTTCGAGGACTCGCAGGGCCGCGCGGTGACGGCCGGCGTCGGGGTGGACCAACGCTTCGAGCACGTCGCCCGCCGCGGGCCGCGGCCCGAACGCGACGATCGCCCGGGCCTCCTGCACCGCGCGCAGCAACGGGAACTCGTAACGCCGGTAGGCGAGCGCCGCATCGATCCAACGATCGTCGACGTCCGGACGCGCGGTACGCAGCCGGGCTCGCAGCAACTCGTCGTGCTCGGATAGCGCCTCGTCCGCCGCCCTGCGACCGACCGGCGAGCGGTATCGGGCGCGACGGCCGAAGGCCACGATGTCTTCCGCGTGCCGCGCTGGGTCGAGGCACGCGGCGAGGAGCCCCGCATCGTCGGGCGTCGACTCCTGGGCACGCAGCGGCGTCTGGCAAACACCGCCGAGCAGGAAGAAGCTGAGGGGAACGATCGGACGGAGAAGGTCTGGACTCATGGTCGACTCGCGCGCCTCGAGAGGGAATTGCGCCCGGGTGGGAGACAGGGCAACCGGGACGCAGGCCGTCTGCCGACCCGGTAGCGCACCGGAAGGACCTGGTTTCGGGTTTGGGACGCAGCGTTCGGACGCTCCGCCGGCTTGCGGTCCCGCTCGCCTCACCGAGACTGGTCGCATGTCCTGTCGAGCCACCGCCCTGCTCCTCGCCGTGTGCTGTCCGATTACCGCGCAGAACACCGCGGTCGGTGCGATCCAGCTCCACCCGTTCCAGCGGCAGATCCTTACGACCAGCTACCACGCGGAAGGCGTGTGCGTCGGTGACTTCGACGGCGACGGGATCGACGACATCGCCTCGGGACCCTTCTGGTATCGCGGCCCGGACTTCGCGCGTGCCCACCAGGTGTTCGCCCCCCGCACGTTCCCGCTCACGAGCTACGCCGACGTGTTCGTGCAGTTCGCCGAGGACGTCGACGGCGACGGCCACGTCGACCTGCTGACGGTCGGCTTCCCCGGCACGCTCGCGCAATGGTGGCGCAACCCTGGCAACGGCATCGGCACCTGGGTCGCGCACCGCATCTGGCCGACGGCCGGCATGGAGTCACCGACCCTGGTCGACCTCGACGGCGACGGTGCCGGCGAACTGCTCTGCGTCAGCGCCGGCCAGCTCGTGTGGCTCGATCCCGATCCTGCGCGCCCCACCGCCGACTGGACCCTCCACCGCGTCTCACCCATCCGCGCGTTCAGCGCCTTCACCCACGGCCTCGGCTACGGCGACGTCAACGGTGACGGCCGCGACGACGTGGTGCTGGCGATCGGCTGGCTCGAGCAACCGCCGTCGTTGGCGGGCGACCCGGCATGGACCCCGCACCTGCACGACTTCGGCCAGGGTGGCGGCCAGATCGGCGTGTTCGACGTCGACGGAGACGGCGACCACGACGTGGTGAGCAGTCGCAACGGCCACGGCTACGGCCTCGACTGGTACGAGAACCTGGGCGCCGGCGCGGCCTTCACCCGTCACGCCATCCTGCCCGCCGGCCCAGTGCCCGGCGATCCCTCGCAGTTCTCCCAGCTCCACGCGGTGGCCTACGGCGACGTCGACGGTGACGGCCTCCTCGACCTGGTGACCGGCAAGACCTGGCTGGCCCACAACGGCGCCGACCCCGAATGGTGGCGCCCCCCGGTCGTCGACGCCTTCCTGACCCGCCGCTCCCCCACCGGCACCCGCTTCGCGCAGCGTCGGATCGATTCGTGGTCCGGGATCGGACGCCAACTGCAGGTGATCGACCTGGATGGCAACGGCAAGGCCGAGATCGTCACCGCCAACAAGACCGGCGCGCGGGTGTTCTGGAACGGGCGGTAGGAGCCCGATGCGCGCGCCAGCGAGAAGTCTGTCGTAGTTGGTGCCAGGCACGAACTACGACAGACTTTGCCCCATGCGGCCTCCCTCCGATGTGACGAGCAGCCCGATCGGCTACCTCCTCCGCGTCCTGGTGGCGGGCTTCGCGTTGGTCCTGCACCCGGTCCTCCCTGGGCAGTCCGTCGCACACGATGCCTGCAAGGTCCGCTGGGAGTTCGATGGAGACCAGCTGCGGCGTGTCGTCTGCGACGCCGGCGGAGACGCACTCGCGGCGCGCGACTACCGCCTGGAAGACTCCGGATGGTTCAGGGCGCTACTCGCTCGTCCCGAGCCGGTGCCCGAGCACCTCCTGCCCCACTTCCTCGCGCTCTCCTCCGGCGGCGGGCCGCTCGGGGACGTCGAACGCCTCGTGGCACGCAGTGAGATCGACCTCGGCGGACGCGCTCGCTGGGCACGGTTGATGGCCGAAGACGCGACTCGCGGCTACCAGGCCTGGAGTCCGATCGATCTCTGGGCCTGCCTGCTCGAGGAGCAGCTCCAGGAGGACAGCGGCTTCGGATCCCCCCCATTCCACGTCACCGGGCACGACGAAACGCTGCGACAGTGGCGGCGCGACCTCCCAGGAGACGAACTCGCGAGTCGCGAGGCGGTCCTGCCGGCGGGCAGCGAGATGCGCTTCTGGTATCGGCAGACGAGCCCGACCACCGCCGATGCCCTGCACCACGCCTACCAGGCGGCGCTCGCCCACCAGATCGGACGAGAACTCACCTGGGCTGGACTCTCGTTCTCGCCGGGCCAGGCGCTCGACGCACAGTGCATCCGCGAGCTGGCCCAGGCTTCGGCATGCGCATGGGCCGGCCAGCTCGGTTGCTGGCGGATGCACTCCTTCGCGATCGGACGGCAGGGAGACCGCGCGCTGATCGCGATCTGCGCAGACCTGGATGTCGAGAAGCTCGCGGCATGGTCCGACTTCCCAGGCGCCGACCGCAGCGTCGAGTTGATCCCGTCGGCAACCGGAGGACAGAACATCTATCGCTTTCGGAGCGGGAACGGGAAGACCCACCTCGTGGTCGCGGCTTCCCGCGCCGACCTCGAGCAAGGTTGGGGAGCCGAGTGCGGCGCGCCGCCTCGACTCGGAACGGGGGCCGAGACGGTCGCGGTGTCCGTCCGAGGTCTCGGAGGGCAAGGCCCGGACCTGCACACCTACCAGCGCCTGGATCTGCACGGCTCGCCGGACGCCCTCGACGTGACCCTCACCTTCGAGTCCGACGAGACCGCGACGGACTGGCAGCGCGCGCTGGCAGCGCATCTCGAACGACTGCGGAAGTACCAGGCCGTCCCCCGCCGGTTCGCTCTCCCAGCTCCGGTCCGCTCGGGCGCAGAACTCACTTACCGAGCCGTTCCCGCAGCGATGCTCCTACACCTCGTCCTCGCGCGGACACCCAGTTGACCGTCGGCAACCACGCTGAGACCCGGTATCTGTCGTAGTTGGTGCCAGGCACCAACCACGACGGACTTTCTGTCGCGAACCGTGCCTGGCACCAAGCACGACAGAAAACCTGTCGCGCCGCGAGCAGAAGTGCAGCTCGAGATTGCCTCACTGGTGGAGGTATTCATGTCTCGACCAGCACGCACAGACTCTCCCGGTACCTGGTACCACGTGATGAACCGCGGGGTCGCCCACCGCGCCTTCTTCGAGGCGGAGGCCGATGCGGAGCGATTCCTCTGCAGGGTCCAGGAAGCCGTCGACCGAAGCGGGCTCGAGGTACACGCCTACGCGCTCGTCGCGAACCACTTCCACCTGCTCGTACGGAGCAGGGAGGGACGGATCTCGAGCGCACTCCATCTGATCCAGGCAGCCTTCGCACAATGGTTCAACCGGACACGTGACCGCGATGGGCCGATCCACCGCTCGCGCTTCCGCTCGGTGCGCGTCGACTCGCTCCGCTACCGCCGCTACCTCGTCCGCTACATCGATTCCAATCCGGTCAACGCCGGCCTGGCACGGAACCCCGCCGAGTACCGACACTGCAGTGCACACCACTACGCATTCCGCGGCGGCCCCGCGTGGCTCTGCCGGGACTGGATCGAGGACGAGGTCCGCCTGCGCTCACGCCGAGAAGCCTTCGATCCGGAATGCTATCCGCAAGTCTTCCCCCCCAAGATCTCGCCCGAGATGCAGGCGTTCCTCGACGACAACCCGGAGAACGGCCGTCACGTCGCACTCCACGCCGACACCTTGCTCTCCTACACCCAGGACTCCTGGGACCGTTGGATGGCCGATCGCGCACGCAGCGCCGACGGCGTCGCCCGTCTCGATGTCGTGCTTCCTCTGGACAGTGTAGACACGCTGCTCGAGTCACTCCCGATCGAGGAACGAGGAACGCACGGCAACGCCAAGCACACCACCCGAGACCTGCTTCGCATCGCTCTCGGCCGACTCCTCGCCGGCGCGACGGCCGAACAACTCGCGCGGCGCACCGGACTCTCTGCACGAACGGTGCAACGGCTCTGGACACGCGCTCGACGTCTTCAGGAGGAGGACCCCAGCTTCGCGAAGGACCTCTCCGAGGCCGCCGAGACGGTGACCCGCTGGGCCCTGCGCGACATGGACTCCCAAATCTGTCGTGATCCGTGCCTGGCACCAACTACGACAGATTCACCGCCAGTCGGTGCGCAGCCGCTCGGCGAGGCGCACGGCGGCAGCAGCCATCCGCGGTTGGTCCGAATCGGCCGCGAGTTCGTCGAGGATGCGGAGGGCGTCCTCGTCGGTCGGCCCGTACCAGTTCAGACGCTCTCGGAGCAGCGCCGCACGCTCCGGAGTGGCACCGCGTCCCAGCTCCGCGAGCGCAGCCTCCCGTGACGGCAACCGCTCCGCTGGCGGCGGAACACCGATCGTCGCGAGCGCCGCAAGGGCGGCTGCGACAGCTCGTGTTCCTGAGTCCGCGCCCCCGACCGAGTCCGGCAAGCACGAGGATCGAAGCCAGCCGCGTGATCTGCATCTGCGTGAACCTATCGTTCCGAGCCAGGCGCGCCTCCCCTCACCGATCCCGCTCACGCCACCCGGGATCCCACGCATCCAGCAACGCCTCCATCGCGTCGCGGTCGTCCCCCGGCGACGCCAGCATCAGGCGTTGCCGGAGCCGCGTCGGCACCTCCGCATCCGTGTGGTTGTGACCCCACGCCAGCAGGTCGCGAAGCACCCAGGCGCGCAGCGGGTCGTCGGTGCGACGCATCTCGGCCAACCACGCCGCACGATCGACGCCGCGAGCATCGGGCGGCGGCACGTCGAAGGTGGCCAGCGCCTCGCGCCCGGCGCGGCGCATGACGGCACGCCGGGAGCACATCGCTCGGATCACGCGGTAGCGTACGGCGACCGATTGCAGCGGCCGCTCCCGGAGGAGCTGCAAGGCGCGCAGCGGCTGCGGGTCGAACGGGCCGTCGGCCGGTTCGGTCGCGTCGAGTTGGTGCATGAGCGCCAGCTCGTAGCGGCGGTCGTCGACCGGAAGATCCACGAGGATCCGCGAGAGACCGACCCGCAACACGTCGTGCGATAGACCGGGTCGCTCACTGGGGCGCTCCTCGACGGCACTGTCGCCGTGTAGCGCCGAGAACCGAGCCTCGAGCTCCGGCAACAGGGCGAGCGCCGTGACCGGTTCGTCCTCGAGGACCACCAGCGCCGCGCGGCACTCCTCGACGTCGTCCGAGCCGAGCGCATCGAGCAGTGCCTTCGGAGCGGGGCGCGGACCATGGTCGACGATCCGTCGAGCGACCTCGAGCCCGCGCAGCAGCGGGAAGTCGGTGCCGGGGACGGCGAGCGCCGCGTCGATCGCCGCGTCCTCGATCGCCGGGTAGGCGGCTTGGATCCGCGCCCGGAGTCGCTCCCCGTGCTCCGCGAAGGCCTCGAGCGCCGCGCTTCGGCCGGTGTCTTCCCGCAGGCGAGCGATCGCTCCGAGTTCGACCAGGCTGCCGACGTGCACCTGCGGATCGACCAGCTCGGACAGGCGAAGCGGAACTGGTCCGGGGCCGTCCTGCGCGGCGAGGTAGCCGGCGACGCAGCAAGCGAGCAGCCCGAGCATCACACCTCGATTCATCGATCATCTCCCTGCTGGAAACCAGCCGCCACGCGGACCGCGATCGCCGCGGCCTTCGGATGGCGTGCGTCCTCGGCGAGTCTCTGCACGACCTCGAGCGCATCCGCGTCGGTCGGACCGCGCCACCCGAGCAGCTCACGTGCCAGCGCCTTCTGCTCGGGCGTCGACGCCGCACTGCGCAGCCAACGAAGCAGCGTCGCGCGCGAAGGTGCCCACTCGTCGCGCGGCGGCAGGCCCGAGACGGACAGGGTCAGCAACGCCGCGCAGAGTTCCTCGTCGTCGGCGGTCCGCGCGGCAAGCAAGCGGATCACGCGATAGCGCAGGAGTGTGCTCGGCGCGCCTTCCAGCGCCATGGCACGCAGCGCGAACAGCCGGTCGTCCGTCATCCCGAGGTCGAGGAGGTGCTCGAGTGCCGCATGCTGGCGAGTCGGGTCCGCTCCGACTTCCACCAGCGAACGTGCCGCCAGGCAACTGACCCGATCGACGAAGACGCTCGGAGGGGTCGAGCTACGCGAGAGTCCTCTCGGCCCGGTGTAGCGGTTGCGATGCTGGCTCGACGCGGCCGCGAAGACCGCGGCGATCGGATCGACCAGTTCCACGAGCGCCGATCGATCGATGCGCGCCACGTGCAAGGCCGCGAGCTGACGGAGTTCGACCTCGGACCGTAGTTCGTGCGCCAACCCTTCGACTCCGACGTGAGGACCCAGCTCCACGACAACGCGCGCGACCTGGAGGGACTGGAGCTGCCGGGTGGTCAACTGCAGCGGGCTCAGCTCGAGTCGCGCCGCGAGCGCCCGTGCTTCGGCGGCGTCGTCCATCGGCACGGACTCGCCGGCACGGATCCGCTCCTCGAGTTTCGTGAACGCGCCCAGCACGAGGTCGCGGGCCTGCGGATCCCGGAACCGCGACGCCTCCACTGCGAGTTCCACGAGCCGATCCGGGAGCGGTGTCGTGTCCCGCAGTTCGTCGAGCACCCGCCGGACCTCGGGCTGGGCCGTCACCGCGGCGCACGGCGCCAGGAGCAGGAGTGTGGGGAGCCAGAGCCGCTGCATGGGTCTGCGCGCGTTCGGCCGCGGTGGTCGAAGGCGAAAGTCTGTCGTGGTTGGTGCCTGGCACCGACTACGACAGAAACCGCGTGATCGTAGGGCCCGGGCGCGAGGTCGCCTCATCGAACGAGCCCGCGCGGCCCCCCCCGAGCCGGGAATCCCTCCCTGTTCACGGCCGGTTCCCCGAGCCCGTCACTTCCACGCCGCGAACAGCCTCCGCCAACGTTCGCGCTCCGCCGGGTCCTCGGTCTGCCGCACCCTGCGCGCCAGCACGCCGAGGACCTGCAGGTCGCTGGCCTTGCGCCACCCGACGAGGTCGCGAGCCGCGTCGCGCTCCAGTGGGTCCCCGTCGTTCCGGATCGGCATGCAGTCACGGATCCGCACCGGCGACACCCGCTCGTCGACCGGCACCACCGCGAATCCCTCGAACACCGGCAGTGCGAGGGTCTGCAGGCCGGCGTCCTTGCCGTCGAGTACGTCGAGGATCCGCAGCCGGACCCGCGCGGTGTCCAGCCGCCGGACCTGCAGCCGCTCGAGCGGGTGGATGCGCTGCGCACGGGTCGGCGGCTCGGCGAGCATCCCGGCATCGAAGAGCTGCAGGATCGCGTGCTCGTAGAGAGAGTCATCGACCTCTGGATTGGCAACGAGCAGGTGGGCGAGGGGGACGCGGTAGGCGACGTTCCAGGGCCGGCCGTACACCACGGGCCCGGGTCCCGCCGCCAGCGGCTGCTCGACGTCTTCCCAGGCCTCCCTCGCGAACAGGGTCTCGAGTTCGGCGCGCAGCGGAGGCGCGAGTTCCGGCCGGTCGCGGAGCAACCAGACGGCGGCGTCGCGACGGCAGGCGTCGGCACCGGCGAGGTCGGCACGCAGCACGTCGACGTCCGGCTCGGGACCGTACTCCAACAGCCGCATCGCCGAGGCGACCGCGCGCAGCACCGCGAACGGGGGCGACGACTCGCGCAGGGTCGCATCGATGCGCTCGTCGGACAGCTCGGGAAAGACCGCTCGGATCCGCGCCCGCAGCTCGACGCCGTGTTCGGCGATCTCACCCAGGACCGCCCGACGGGGCCCGTCCTCGAGCCGGCGGGCGACCCGCGCGAGATCGAGGACCCGCAACGGATCACGGACCGGATCGACCAGGGCCGACAACCCCGAGAGATCGGGAGCCACGGCTTCCTGCCCGCGAGGCGCCGTGGTCAGAACGATGGAGAGGCAGGCGAGCAGCAACGTGTTGCGCATGGCGACGAACCGACCGGGAAGCCCCCTGGCGGTTCCCGGCCCGAGACGAGTTCGCTCACGGCCCCTCGATCCTACTTGCCGCTCGCAGCGCCCGAGAGTCGAACGAATCAGCGCACCGCCCCGACCCGGGCGCACCTCCCCAGATACCCTCTCGCCCATGCGAACCGACCTCCGTGCCCTCTTCCTGGCGGCCTGCAGCCTGCCGATGGCCCTGACCGCGACGCTCCAGGCCCAGGACGCGCCGCCCCCGCCGCCGCCGCCTGACCCGAAGCCCGCGACGGCTCCCGCGAAGCCCGACACCCCGAAGGAAGAACCCGACCCGGCCCTCGACCTCGAGAAGCTGTTCCCGAAGCACGGCCTGTTCGGACCGTCGGCCAGCTCGCCGACGTTCTCCCACGACGGCACCTGGGCGGCGTTCAACTGGCGCACGCGCGGCGAGCGCCGCCACGGCAGCGACCTGTGGGTGGTCCAGGCCGGCGGCGAGCCGCGGCGGGTCACCTCGGCGGTGGTGATGGCGGAGTTCCTGCACGACGCGCGCGAGGTCCTGAAGGACCGGAAGGAGCACGCCAAGGAAGCCGCCAAGAAGGGCAAGAAGGGCGACGGCAAGGAGACGGGCGACGCCGAGGGCGAGAAGAAGCCCGAGGGCGTCGACCACCTCAAGTACCTGCAGGACGACGACGTCGAGCGCGAAAAGGCCCCGCGCTGGAGCGGCGCTTCGAACGCCCGCTGGTCGCCGACCGCCAACGAGCTGCTGTTCACCTGCTCCGGCGACGTGTTCCGCTACAGGCCGGAGACCGACGAGCTCGAGCGGCTCACCCGCACCGACTCCGGCGAGTCGCGCGTGGGCTGGCTGCCGGACGGCTCGGGCTACGGCTACGAGCAGGACGGTGAGGTCCACGTGGTCCGCTTCGGTAGCCACCTGCGCCTGGAACTCGACCCACGGCTCGAACGCGACGAGAGCGTGATCGGCTTCTCGTTCGACCCCACCGGCCGGCGCATCGCGCTGACCGTGCGCAAGGGCGAGCGAGGCAACGGCGACGGGCGCCGGGTGAAGATCGCGCGCTACACCGAGCGGTTCGTGGAGGTGCGCGAGGTGCCGCGCACCGTCTCCGACGACCCGAAGCCGGACGGCAAGATCCGCGTCTACATGCTGTCGCTCGACGGGCACCTGGGCGAGGGCGCGAAGCTGGTGCGCTGCCACGAGCACGAGGTGACGGGACCGCGCGACGTGCTGTCGACGCCGCAATGGTCGCCGGACGGCGAGCGACTGACGTTCGCGTCGTTCACCCAGGACACCGACAAGCTGGCGGTCTTCGAGGCGACCTGGCCGAAGGAGGACGACGGCGAGGAAGACGAGAACGAGGAGGATGAGGACGACGACGACGACGACGACGAGGGCGAGGAGGCCGAGGAGAAGAAGCCCGCCAAGGACTCCGACGACGGCGAAGACGCCTCACGCGGCAAGGTCGAAGACCACCCCGCGAAGCTGGTCTACGAGTGGCTGCACTTCGGCGGCCCCAACACGCCGCGGATGATCGAACCCGACTACCTGGCCGATGGCCGCGAGATCGTGTTCCTCTCCGAGCAGAGCGGCTACCGCCACCTGCACGTCCTCGACCCGCGCTACCAGAGCGTGCGGCAACTCACCTCGGGTCCGTTCGAGGTCTACCCACTCGGCTTCGACGACGCCGACGACCGCAGCGTGATCTGGGCCACCACCACCTGCGAGCACCCTTCCCGCTCGACCATCGTGCGCATCGACCCGAAGACCGGCGCGATGACGCGCATCGAAGGCTGCCAGGACGCCTGCTACGAGGACCTCGCGGTCAGCCCCGACGGCAGTTGGATCCTCGCCAACCGACAGCGCTTCGGCGACCTGCAGGAGCTGCAGTCGATCGACGTCTCCACCGGCAGCCATCGTCCGCTGACCGGGTCACACGACGAACTCGCCGCCAAGGTCACCCGCTTCCGGCCGGAGTTCTTCGAGTTCGAGAACCGGCATGGCCAGGTGATCCACGGCATGGTCACGCTGCCGCCGGACTTCGACGAGACGAAGAAGTACCCGTGCCTGCTGTACGTCTACGGCGGCCCCCTCGGCACCCGCAAGATCGTCGTCGACGGCAGCTACCACTACGACGCCTACTTCCTGCACAACTACATGAGCCTGAAGCACGGCTTCGTGACCGCGACGATCGATACGCGCGGCATGTCGGGCTACGGAGCGCTCTACGAGAAGGCCAATTACGAGCAGGTCGGCAAGCCGCAGGTCGAGGATCTGGTCGACGGCGCCAAACACCTCGCGGATCACTATGGCGTCGACGTGAAGAAGGTCGGCCTTCACGGCTGGAGCTTCGGCGGCTTCCAGACCCAGATGTGCCTCTACACCGAGCCCGAGTTCTTCGCCTGCGGCATCGCCGGCGCGGGACCGACCGAGTGGGAGAACTACAACTCGTGGTACTCCACGGGCACCATCGGTCCGAGCCGCGAGGGCAAGACCGACCTCGAGGCCTTCTCGCTGCTGCCACTGGCCAAGAAGCTGAAGCGGCCGCTGCTCCTGGTGCACGGCATGGAAGACCCGAACGTGCTCTACCAGGACACCGTGCGCGTCTACCGCGAGCTGCTCAAGGCCGGCAAGGAGACGCTGGTGGACCTGTTCCTCGATCCCACCGGCGCGCACGGCCTCGGCGGCGACGTCGAGCGGCTGAACCGCGCGCGGAAGTACGAGCAGTGGTTCCTCCGGCACCTGAAGCCGGAAGCGCTGGCGTCGGACGACTGACAGTTTTCCAACTGGTGCCAGGCACCGGTTGGAAGAACTCTACCGCCGGTCGCGCAGCACCTCGTCCAGGTCCGCAAGGCCGGTGGGGAACGGCGTCACGGCGCCTGCCGACGCGCCTGCGTCCAGGAGTCGACGCGCGAAGTATGGGTAGTCGACTCCGGGGAGCGGCCCATGGCCCGCCACCCACGCCAGGAAGTCGAGCGGCGTACCGCCGTAGTCGTTGGGGATCTCCAGCGGCGCGCGGTGCGCGAGCAACATCTCGAAGACCTCGGTGTGTCCGTACCACAGCGCGTGGTGCAGCGCGGTCATCCCCTGGTGGCCGCGCGCCCCGGGATCGGCACCCTCGTCCAGCAGGAGTTCGGCGATCGCCACGTGCCGGTGCATGCAGGCGTAGACGAAGGCCCAGTCGAGGGCGCCCTGCCTACCCTCACCGACGCGCAGCCCGACACCCCCATAGGGTTCGGCCGGGCGGCCGAGGAACGACTCCACTGCCTGCAGCTCACCGAGCCCGGCGGCCATCGGCAGGTTGCGGATGCGTGCACCGAGCTCCTGGAGCACACGGGCCGGTTCCAGGTATCCGAACGCGAGCGCGCAACCGAGCGGCGATCCGTCCGCGGCCAGTCCTTCGAGTGCTGCGCCATACTCCGCGAGAACACGGACCACCGCACCCTGCACGCCGAGCCGCGCGGGATGGACGCTGGTCACCAAGGCGATCAGGGTTGTCGCCTGCGGCCCTCCGCCCCAGAACCCGCAGGTCGCGTCGACGTCGGCGCCCGCCTCGAGGAGCGCGCGGGCAACGTCCGATGCCTGCGGCGAGCACCGCTGCCACTCGTCCTCCAGTCCGTTGGCGGCCACGTAGTGCAGCAACGTCGCGGCGTGGGGCGCTGCGGTGCGGGCGGTCGCGAGTTCAGGATACTCGGCGAGAAGTCCGCGGAGCTCGGCGACCCGACCGTCGACGATCGCGAGGCGAGCCCGGTGGAACGGGTCGATCAGGTGCGCGGGGGTCATGGGTGCAGATCTCGCGAATCCAAGGAGGCGCGGTATGCGTCCGGGACCGCTCCGAGTCGCATCGTCGACTCACCGGCCATCGCGATCCGCACGGATCGACGCGGCGACCCGTACGACGCCCGATGCGACACCCGGACGTTGCTCGTCCGCGAATTCGTGCAATGGGTCCGCCCCGCGCGACGGCGGCGCGCCCTGCGCCCAAGCCATCCCGGCAAGCACCAGGACGGTGATCGTTCGGAGATGGCTGGATTCGGTCATGGTGTGTGGCCGCCGCGATGCATCGAGTCGGTCGGGTGCGCACTGTAGCTCGGGATCGATCACTCGGGACTGGACGCCGCCCCCACCGAAACATCCCCCGGGCAGGTTGACGCGCCGCCGCCACGTGATCTACATCCATAGATCACCAACCGGCCTGTTCCCCGTGTACCTCCGACTCGACCCCGGCAACGGCGTGCCGCTCGGCACCCAGATCGCCCGCCAGCTCCGCCTGGCGCTGGCCAGCGGCCGGATCGCGCCAGGTGAACAGCTGCCGTCGGCCCGCGACGCCGCGCTCGAACTCGGGGTGAACTTCCACACCGTCCGCAAGGCCTACGCGACGCTCGAGTCCGAGGGCCTGCTCGACACCCGTCGCGGCCTGGGCACGTTCGCCGCGTCGCGTCGGCCCAAGCTGCGCGTCGCCGAGCAGCGCGACCTCGTCACCGAGCATCTGCGCCAGCTGCTCGAGGATCTGGCCGGCGCGCAGTTCGACCCCGCGCGGGTCGAGCGCCTGCTGCTCGACGAATGGCGCCGACTCGCACCCCCGACCGCACCGCAGGGCGACAACCCATGACTCCAGCTCCCGTCCTCCGGGCCATCGGCCTGCGCCGCTCGTTCGACAAGTCCGTCGCCGTCGACGGCCTCGACCTCGAACTCGCACCAGGCTCGGTCTACGGCCTCATCGGCCCCAACGGCGCCGGCAAGTCGACCACGATCCGGATGTTGCTCGGTCTCCTCGAACCCACCAGCGGCTCGTCGACGGTGTTCGGCGAGGACTCGATGAGCCTCTCCCCGGCCACGCGACGACGCATCGGCTACCTGTCGGAGACCCCGTTCTTCGAATACGACCTGCCGCTCCACGACCTCGCCCGCTACGTCGCCGGCTTCTTCGACCACTGGGACTGGCAGCGCGTCGAGCGACTCTGCGACAGCCTCGGCCTCGACCGCGAGAAGCCGCTGTACGAGATGAGTGCCGGGCAACGCCGCTGCGCCGAACTGGTGCTCACCCTCGCGCCCGACCCCGACCTGCTGATCCTCGACGACCCCACCGCCGGCCTCGACGCCACCGTCCGCCGCAGCTTCCTGCGCGGCGCACTCGAAGCCGCCCGCGACGAGGGCAAGACGGTGGTGCTCAGCTCCCACGTGCTGCAGGACCTGGAACGCGTCATCGACCACGTGCTGATGCTGCGCGGCGGCAAACTCGAGATCGACGCACCGCTCGACGAACTCCAGCAGCGCGTGCGACGGATCGTCTTCGAGAACCGGAGCGATGCGCCGCCGGCCGTGCGCGGCGAGTGTGCACGGCGCCGGATGGGCCGCGACTGGGTCGTCGAGACCGCGCAGTTCGACGCCGAGCTCGCGACGCAGCTCGACGCGCAACCGGGCACGCGCGTGGAGACGCTCGGGCTCGAGGACATCTTCTGCGCGTTGGCGGACCAGGCCGAGGGGCGGGAGTCGGTGCTTTGAGGGTCCGTGGTCGCATCACCCTTGCGGACCTCCGCGCGACCTTCGGACACCTGCGCCAGCTCGCGCGGATGCGCACCACCGCCCGCCGGCAACGGGAACGCGAACGTCACAGGAGTCTCGCACAGCGGATCGTCGGTGAGCTGATCAGCCGAGGTCTTCCATGGCTCCCGGCCGTGCTCGCCTTCGTCCTGGCGTCTCGCAAGCTCTTCGCCGACGTCAGCGTGGTCCTGGTCCTGGCCGCACTGCTGATCGCCGTGCCACTCACCGTCTTCGGAGCTACCACCCGACGAGTCCGCGACTTCGACATCCTGCGCATGCCGAGCCGCCGCGCGCTGGTGGCGACCCGCTGGCTGATGCTGCTGCCGATCCCGCTGGCCTGCGGCGTCGCATGGTGGGCCGGAGCCTGGTTCGGGCGGCCCTCCGACGATCCCCAGTGGCTCGGACTGCTCGGGAGTCTGTTCGTCGCGATGCTGCTCACGGTCTCGGCCAACGAGAAGGCCTGGGAGGGGATCCCCCGCCTGCTCCAGGCTCTCTGCTTCGTGCTGACGCACGGAATCGCACTGCTCACCGCCGTCGGGGTGATCCTCGGTCCACCCTCGGAGACTGCGGGATGGACGGTCACAGCAGCGTGGTCCTTCGCCGCGGCAGTCGCCGTGCTCGGCCTGGCGTGCGCCGGACTCCTCTGGTCCACCCTGCGCCTGGCGGACCGCAGCGTCAGCACGAGGCATCCGGTCCGCGCGCAGTCCACGCCAACGAGGCGTCGACCGTCCCGGCGTAGTCCGGATGCCGCACCCCGACCATGGCCCACGACACATCGACCGGCTCGGAGCCGAGTCCAGGGCGACGCCGCGCTCGGTCGCGCGCAGTTCCGCCAATACTGGCTCGGGGTGCGCAACCCACTCCAGGCCGTGCTCGCCGCCTTCGGCACCGCGCTGCCCTTCGCGTGGGCACTCGGCGGAGGAGTCCTACTGGTGTGGCTGGCCGAACCCGGCTCCGACGAGCTCCCGAGCCCCACCGCACTCATCGGCATCCTGCTGTTCTCGCCACTCGGCGTCGCCCCGAGCCAGCACCGCTGGCTGCTCGGCAGCGACTACGCGACGCAGATCCGCGCGCGTGCCGTCTTGCTCGGACTCTCCGCCTGGCTCCCGCGTGCGCTCGGCGTCGGCGCAGCCTTGGTCGCCCACGCGATCCGCGACGGCCGCGTTTCCGACGAAGCGCTCGTGACCGCTCTGCTGCTGCTCGCACTCGGCCTCCTGCCGCTGTCCGCGATCGCGCGCCGCGCCTGGCGCCCGTGGTCGAGGATCCCTGGCTGGATCCTCGGCTGGAGCTCGCTCGGCATCCCCGTCGCCGTGCTGGCCCCGATTCTCCAGGGCGGCATCCCGCTGGCGATCGGTCTGTGGACCGGCGCGACTCTCGCGTGCCTGAGCATCGGCGCCGCGCTGTGGATCCTGCGCGGGCTTCCGGAGGAACCGCTGCGACACTGGCATCGGAAGGCGACCGAGTGATCGGTCGCGAAGATGTACAGCAGGTGCCTGGCACCGGGTGTGCGTCTCGTCGACTTCCACTCGCGTCTCCGCGCCCTCGCGCAGCACGAACCGCGCGACCGGCTCGGGCGTGAGCTCCGCGTATTGGAGGTTCAACCAGTCACCGGGACGGCCCCATTCCAGATACAGCTCCCAATCCCCCGGCGGCACTCCGTCGAAGGCGAACGAGCCGTCGGTCGGCGAGACATCATCGCGCTCGAGGTTGGAGAACCGATGACCGGAGTCGCTCGACCCCGCCCTGCGCAGAACGAAGTTCGGGAAGTTGCCGTGCAGCAACGGCGGCCGCTCGGGCAGCACCTGGAACGCGGTGAGCGCAGAAGATGGCACCAGTCGACCGATCAGACGCGCGCCTCGACCGACGTCTGCGAACTGCTGCGGCTGTGCCGACGAGGCTCCGGAGTCGGCATCGGCCGAAGCAGCCAGCCAGATCAGGTGTTCCCACGTTCCCCAAGCAATGGGCTCCGTCACCTGGTCCTCGAAGCCCTCGACGCCGGAGATCCGCAGCGAGACTCCTTCGACCGGATCGTCGAAACGACGGTTCACGAGGACCTGCCCGTAGCGGTCGGCATGGAACCGACGGCCGGAGTTCCGACCATGCGCCGGCTCACGGCTCAGGATCTCGACCTCGGCATCCGCCAGGCGATGTCCCTCCGGATCGAGGACGACCACGAACAGCTCCCGGGCACCGTTCATCGGAGGCCGTCGCCGCACCACCAGATCCTGGGACTCCCCGCCGGGCGACACCACGAGTCGCTCCGGACCGAGCAACTCGTAGCGGTCCGACACGCCGATCGACCAGGACCCCATCGGCAGAGCGGGCTCCTCCAGGAACCGCAGCGTGCCTCCTGCTGAGCTGGTGCCGAACAGCGTCTCGAATCGATGTAGCCGGTCGAAGCGCGGTTGCTCGACGTCGACCGTCAGGGGTATCCCCGCGAGTGGACTCCCCACGGGATCCACGACCCGCGCAGAGACCTTCACCGCCGGCAGCACCTCGATGCGGCCGAGATCGACCAGCCCCTCCGCTGCCGGTGCCGGCACCGCACCTTCGACCGTGTAGCAACCGGAAGCAGACAGCGCGACCTGGATGAAGCGCGTCCCGCCCACGCCGTCCTCGTCGGCATCGAAGACCAGCTCGAACCGACCGGCCGCGTCAGCCAGCTGTTCGCAGGTCTGCGGACGATCGTGAGGCATCCCCTGCCTGGCCGCCAGCGCGTCGACACGGGACGCCCACAGCGTTGCCGAGCTCTTGCAGCCTGCGAGCGGCCGCCCCGCGTGATCGAAGACCTGCCCGACCACCCGCAAGCTGGCGGTGACCCGTGAGTCGGCGCTCCGGGCGCGGTAAGGCGCGGCTTCGACGGTGCTGGGTCGCGCCGGCTGGTCACTCGCCCCTGACTCGATCAGGATCGCCGCAGCGCCCGCGAGGACGGAGATCGACAGGAGGATCAGGGCGAGCCTTCGCGACATGGAGCCTCCGGGAGGGCCGACGGGCTGTGGCGAGTGTAACGCTCAGCGCTCCTCGACATCGAAGACCCGCTCCAGGTCGCTGCCCCAGCTCACGTCAACGGAGCCCGCGGGAATCCACGTGTCGGTGGCATCCTCGAGCGGCTGCGCCTCGACGCGATAGTGGCCGGGCATCAGCGCGCCGATCGTGAAGCGGCCGCGGCCGTCGGTGCGCCAGCCGGTGATCGGTCGCTCCCAGTCCTCGAGGCGCCCCTCCGGCGAGCGACGGCCATGGAGTCGGATCCTCGCGTGCGCGAGCGGCCGACCCGCCCGATGGACCGTGCCGCGGATCACCGCGGGAAGCTGCGTGGTGCTCAGGTCGGCCTGGAACTGAGTCGACTCCCCGGCGCGCACCAGCACGGAACCGATCGGCTCATCCAAGTGCTCGATGGTGCCTCCAGTCGGTGTGCCCGGAACCGGCCAATGCAGATGCAGGGCCCAGACCCCTGACGCGATGCCATCGATGGAGAAGCTGCCGTCGAATGGATCGACGACACCATCGCCGAACTGGAAGTGCGGCGCGGTCGGATCTTTGCCGGCACCCGGCCGCGCCAATCCCACGGACAATCCGAGCGGCCTCATCTCGACCGGGAAGCCGGGCATGCGTTGGAAATGCCGGAGTGCGGCGAGGGGGCCGAGGCGGCCCACGAGATGACCAGCCGGGATGACCTCGACGCGCAGCACGTCGTCGGTGGCGGGGAAGCCGAGCACCGGGACGACGTCCGGCGCATGCTCGGCACCGCGCAGCCGGACCACCAGTTCGGTCGCCACTTCGGGGCAACGCAGCTCGACGAAGCCCTGCGCGTCGGTGTCGGCTTGCGACCAGGCGATCGGCCAGCCTTGCGATCGGCCCTCGTTGGGGACCGCTCGCGTCGGACTCGAGCGGTCGACCAGGGAGCCCACCCGCACCGCCTGACCCATCGCCTCGATGAGCTCGACGGTCGACCCTTCGACTGCCTGACCTTCCTTGTCGACGAGCTGCACGCGGAGAGTCCGAAGCGCCGGCTCCACAACGTTCGGAGACTCGACGTCACGGTCCAGATAGACGAGATGTTCCCAGCGACCCCAGGGGATCGGCTCGGTGAGGAACGGTGCGAAGCGCTCGTAGCGACCCGCGCCCCAGATCCGGAGCCGCACCGCATCACGCTGCGCCGGGTCCCTTCGGAACACACTGAACTGTCCGTAGCGATCAGTCTGCACGTGGCGGTGCCGCTCGCTATGCCACCGGCCAGAGCCATCGACCTCGACCGACGCCCCTGCCACCCGCCGGCCCAACGCATCCAGTACGACACCGAAGATCTGCTCGTCCTCGCCACGCCGCCGCAACCTGACGCGGGGCTCCACCAGATTCGAGTCGCCACGCACGACCAAGCGCTTCGGCTCGAGCAACTCGAAGCCCTCGCCAGGATCGATCGGCCACGAACCGAGCGGCAAGAGGTCCCTCCCGACGAAGAACAGGGAACCGTCGAACGAGGTCGTTGCTTGCCGCTCGTCCAGGTGCGGCTTGCCGTCGAGCCCAGGCGCCGAGGTGCGGATCACGATCCTGAGACCGTCGACGGGCTCGTCGTTCTCGTCGACGACCGAGGCACGCAGCCGCGCGCCGGGAAGGAGTTCGATGCGTCCCAGATCCAGGGCGCCGCCAGTCCTGGGGAACGATAGATAACCCGACACTTCGGAACAGCCCGGAGCGGAGCACACGACATGCAGACGGGACATCCGAGTCGCCGTTGAACGAAGCGGCGCCGCCTGACACTCGAAACGACCCGCGGAATCCGTCGTGCAGTGGACAGGCTCGGCAGGATCGTCGAACAAGACATCCCAGAACCTTGCACTCATCCTCAACCACGTTCTCGGAGTCACCGCGACCGAGCACCCCGCGAGCGGTTCGCCGTGAACGTCGACGCACTGCCCGAGCACGCGGACCTCGGCGGTCTCGCTGACCTCGACCGGCGGTTCACCCGGCTCCGATTCGACGACTTCGGGCCGGTCTTCGATCCCGACGAACGGCGCAGCCTCGTCCGTCTCCCCAATCGGCAGCAGCATGGCGACCACCCCCAGCGCAATGAGCAACACCGCGCCGATCAGCAGTCCGCGAGTCACAGCGCTCGAGGCCTCCATCCCCGCGCACCCGACCGATCCGCATCCGCCGGAGCAGTGCAACCGAGGCGACTTCGCGAGGGAATGGCGGACTTCGGGACGAGACCGGGGAACATGCTCCCCGCAAGCGTAGCGCGTTCGACGAGCCGGAGGTCGGTCACGACCCTGGGGTCCCGACCACTCCACCGCCACAATCCACCTGCCACAATCCACCCGCCATGGACTTCCTCCTCAACGCCGTCGTCGTCGTGGTCGGCCTGGGGACCGCCGGCTTCCTGGCCTTCCACAAGGCGCTGCGCACCTCCAGCCTGTGGCGCGCGACGCTCACCCCGCTCGCCTCGATCATGGGCAGTGGGTTCCTGGTCTCGGCGCCGTTGATGGCGGCGATCGTGGGTGGGCTCGCGCCGGCGGCGATGGCGGTGCTGCTGGTCGTCGCCTACGGGATCGGCGCGGTGGTGCGCTTCAACATCCGGCACGGCGAGCCGGTGTTCGCGGGCGACGACGACGAGAGCCCGCCGGGCGAAGGAGACCACCGACACACGCGCGGCCACGAGGCAGGCAGTCGGCCCTACTGGCGTCGGGAGACGGTCACGGTCGCGATCCGGCTGGAGCAGATCAGCCACGTGATCCTCGCGGCGGCCTACGTGGTGTCGGTCACCTACTACCTGGGGCTCCTGTCGTCGTTCCTGCTCGAGGGGCTCGCGGTCGACGGCCAGGTTGCGCAGCGCGCGCTGACCACCGCGGTGCTGGCGCTCATCACCGGCATCGGCATGGGTAAGGGCCTACGCGCGCTCGAAGGCGTGGAGCGCTATGCCATCGCGCTGAACCTCGGGCTGATCGCAGCACTGCTGGTCGCGCTGGGGATCTTCGACGGCGAGGCATTGGCGAACGGCAGCTTCGCGCTGCCGGCGATCCCGAACGACGCCGGCTCGACCGACAACCTCCGCCGCCTGATGGGACTGCTGATCGTCGTGCAGGGCTTCGAGACCAGCCGCTTCCTCGGCGACGAGCACTCCGCCGACGAGCGGGTGCGCAGCATGCGGATCGCGCAGCTCGGCTCGGCGGCGGTGTACGTGGTCTTCCTGTCGCTGGCGATGGGCCTGATGGCCGACGGCATCCCCTCGGCGAGCGTGACCGCGATCGTCGACCTGGTCGCGCCGGTGGCGGTCGTGCTGCCGGTGTTCCTGGTGGTCGCCGCGGTGGGCAGCCAGTTCTCGGCGGCGGTGGCCGACGACGCGGGCTGCTCGGGCCTGCTGGCGTCGTCGGCGGGCAGGTGGTTGTCGGGGCGGATGGCATTCCTGCTGACGGGCGCCGCGGCCATCACGCTCAACTGGTTCGCCGACGTGCTGGAGGTGCTGTCCTACGCGTCGCGCGCCTTCGCGGTCTACTACGCGCTGCAATGCCTGATCGCGGTGTCACTGGCGGTCACGCGGCGCGAGGCGCGTGGGCGTTGGTGGATGGTGGGACTCGCGGGCGGGATGGGGCTGGTCGCGGCGGGGGTGGCGATCTTCGGCATCCCTGCGGAGGGCTGAGTCCGGCTGCCGGGGCGTCGCAGACCGCGCGCCGCGACGCGTTTCTGTCGTAGTTGGTGCCTGGCACCAACCACGACAGATTCCGGGCGCGGTCAGCGCGGTGGGATCCGTCGCTCGACGCGTTGGATCTCCTCGCCGGCAAGCACGTCGATCGGCTCCAGGTCGCGGGCGGTGCGATCGGATCGCCAGTCGACGACGTCGCCGCGAGCCGGCTTGGCGGAGAACGCGCGGAACTCGAGGCGGCCCGGCCCCACGTCGGGGAGGCGCACCAGGCCACTCTCGTCCGCACGCACCCACCAGTGACGGCCATGCGTTTCGTGATGGGCGAACAGCCAGGTGTCGGCCGCGGGCTCGCCGGCCGCATCCACGAGCCGGACTTCCACCACGCTCGCATCTACATCGAACACCCCGTCGACGTCCTCGCCGGCCGCCACGCTCACGAAGTCTCCCGCCGGATACCAGCTCCCGGCCGGAGCCGCCGCGGGGCGCGCCATCACCAGGTAGTCACCCGCCAGGAGACCGCCGTGGACGAAGCGACCTTCCGCGTCGCTGGTCACGCCGCCGAAGCCCTCCTCGTCGAACTGCGCCAGGTCGCTGCGATCCCGCGGCAGCAGCTTCAGCTCGGCGAACGGAAGGGGGCGCCCCGCGCGCCGGACGACGCCGCGCAGCACGGCAGGCCGCACCGCCTGTAGATCGATCTCGACCTCGGCGGCCTCCCCCGCCCTCACCTCGACCCGTGCCACCGGCGACGGCGTCCGCACCGTGGTCGTGGTCGCCTTGCCGATCGGTCGCCACCAGGTGAGGTAGACGTCCCACGCACCGGGAACCAACCCTCCGACCTCGAACGCGCCGTCCTCCCCAGCCACCGGATAGCCCTGACCCGGCCCGTTCCGCACCTCGTCGCCACTCTGCACGTGGCGCAGCAGCACGCCGAGTCGCGTGCCGATCGCCCCCGCCGGCTGGTCCGGATCCTTGCGGAACGCCGACCTCGCCTCGAGCGACGTGACCCGACCGACGACCCGCCCGGCCGGACGCACGACCACACGGAGCGCGTCGCCCTCACCCGGCACCTCCAACGGCGACCGCGCGAGCGGCAGATGGGAGTCCCCGGACACCCGCAGTCCGGTCCGTTCTCGGAGCCGCGGCACCGTCAGGGAGACCTGCCCTTCGGCGTCCGTCCTGCCGCTCGACCACGCGAACGCCATCGGCCAACGGGCGCGGCCCGCCGAGACGTTCCAGCGCAGCGCATCCCGCGGGACCAGGTCCATGCCCACCTCGATCGGCCGACCGTCGGACTGCAGCACCTCCACCAGCGAGCCCGCGACCGGTGCGCCCGCAGGCGTCTCCACCCGCACCGCGAAGCGCTGCATCCGCGGCACGATCACCTCGGCGCGCACCAGACCGGGCCGATCCGGCAACTCGACGGCGCACGGCTCGGAGATCGCATGCTCGTCGCTCCCCGGCGTCACCATCAGCGCCACGGTGCCCCCCCGCCCGAGCCCACCGATCCGCGCGACGCCTCCCGGGTGCGTGCTGCCCGGCGCGTAGCGTCGCAGTGCGCTCCGGTCGCCGCTCCACTCGCCGACGAAGGTGTAGTTCTCGACCGGCTCACCCTGGTCATCGCGCACCGTCAGCTCGATCACGGTCTCGGGCGCGAGTCGCAGTTCGACGTCGTCCGTGCCCCAGGCGATCGGCTCGGAGCGCAGCGGCGCGGCGCCCTCGGCACCCCGCACGCAGAGCACCACCGCGTCCTCGTCGCCGCTGCGGAACAACCGGAAGGTGCCGTCGGCCGCGGTCGCCACGCGCCCGTTCGCGTCACGACTCGTCGACAGCGCGACCTCGACGCCCGCAGCGACCGGTTGCCCCATCGGATCGACGACCGTCCCGCTGATGGACTCGCGGGCACTCCGCCTGCGCAACATCACCGTGCAGTCGACCCGCGCCTCCCCGGGCGGCACGACCAACCGGTCGGGGGCCAGCAGCTCCAGCGACTCGTCGACGTGGATCTCCCAGGCACCCGGCGCGAAGCGCGGATCGTCCTTCAGCTCGAGCAGGCCGCCAACCCGCGCGACGCCGCCGACGTAGTGCCGCCGGTCGACTCCATCGAAGCGCGGCTCGCCGACCTCGAAGAACACCGACACGCCGACCAGCGGGGTGCCGTCGCCATCGACCACGCGCGCACTCACCCGCGCTCCGCCGACGACCACGACGTCGCCCAGCTCGTTCCGTGAACCGGGCACCAGCCCATCGATGCGGCCGTGGACCCCCAGCAGGTCCGCACGCCGCACCGCGAGTTCGAAGCGCTGCACGCCGTCGACCTCCATCGCAGCCTTCGGAACGGCGACCTCGAAGCGCCCGGCAGCATCGCTCTTCGCCTCGCCGATCGTCTTCGGACCGCCCGCGAACAGCGCTGCCGCGACCTCTTCGGGAGTGCGCGTCACCTCCACGGTGCAGCCCGCCAGCGGAGCACCGAACTCGTCCACGCAGCGACCGAGGACCCGTGCTTCGCTCGGACCACGATTCTCGGCCAGCACCACCTCGGCCCGTGCGTCCTCGATCTCGGGTTCCGTCGCCGCTGCCTCCCCACCGGCATCCGCCATCAGCACCCGTGGAACTCCCGCGACGGGATCCGCCGCCGGCGTCCCGCCCCCCGGCGAGCCACTCGCCTCCAAGGCCACGAACACTCCGATTCCGAGAGCGACGACCCCGAGCAGGGCCACGGCGATCTTCTGGGTCACGACGGTTCCTCCGAACACGGCCAATGCGGACAGGACGCCACCGGCACCGACCGTTGCCGCCGGGACCGCGAGCGGTGCCGATCCGACCAACGGGGCGAGGGCCTTCACCCACCGCTCCCGCTCGCCGCCGACCGACTCGTCGAGTTCCTCCCGCAACCGCCCAAGCCCCTTCTGCAGATGCCACCGCACCGTCGCGGCAGGCACCTCGGTGCGCCGCGCGATCTCGGCCGCCGACAGCCCCTCGAACCAGCGCAGCATCACCGTCCGCCGCAGCGGCTCCGGCAACGCCAGCACCGCATCGACCAACCGCCGATGCGCCTCGGCCCGCTCGACCATCTCGGCCGCCGAAGGCAATGCCTCGTCGCGGGCCACCTCGGCCTCGCGCCGCGCCCGCCGCGACTCCCCGCGCCGGAACTGCCGCGCCGCATTGCGCAGCACCTCCGCCAACCAGGGCCGCAGCGGCCGGTCACCGCCCGGCTCGCGCCGCGCCATCGCCAACCACGCCTCCTGCACCACGTCGTCGGCAGCCGCGCCGTCTCCCACCAGTTCGGCGGCGAGACGGCGCGCCCACTCGGCGTCGGCCAGGAGTCGTTCGGTCGGCGAGGCAGCGTCCATCGTGACCCCACATGCCGTGGGGGGAGGGAGTGATGGTACGCGGTCGGGGAATCAGAGGTTCTGCTGACGACGTGCGATCGCTCGAGCGAAGCGGCTCCGAGATAAGAGTCCTCCCAACCAACCCCACGCAGCGGTCCGGAGGGACTTCCGGTTGAACCCAGCGCTCCCCGATGGCGTTGACGGCCAGGCCAACGGGTCGTCCGATGACCACGACCTATGCGAAGCCCCAGGAGAACCGCCGTCCTCACCGTGATCTTCGCGGTGCTCACGCTCCTGGCGCTCGGCATCCGTCATTGGATGAACGACACGGCGACGCCCGACGTCGTAGCGGTCGATCCGGGCTCGGTGAACCGCGAGACATCGGCCGATCCCGCGCCCATCGCGCACGGGAGGACAGAGCGCGACACCGGTAGCCCGGCACGGCTCCTGATCGTGACGCGCGAATCCGGCGCGCCACTGTCGGGGGCGACGAGTTGGTCGATAACCGATCCGTCAGGGCAGACGCTGCCGCCGGACCTCGAGCCGATCGCGGAAGCCGACGAGTCGGGAAGGATGGTGCTGCCCGGATCGATCACCGAGTTTCCTTACCTGCTGGTACGGCATCCGACGCGCGTGCCGGTCCTGCTGCGGTCCGACGCTCTGACGCCCGATGCACCCGAACAGCGGATCGAGATGGAGGTCGCGTGCCGGGTCCACGTGACCGTCCTGCACGAGGACGGCGGGCCGATCCACGACGCGCGGGTCAAACTCTCGAGTTCGCCCCTGGATGCCGATGTAGACCTCGCCGCCGATGCCGCAGCCCATCCACTCGCGAAGCGACCGACGTGGACGGGGACCACCGATCGTCAGGGGCGCGCGGAGTTCGGTGAGTTGCCCGCCGGGCGCTACTGGCTGAATAGCTACCACGACCACTACGCGCCGAACTCGGACGCGGACCTCGACCACAAGATCGACCTCCATGCGGAGGCACGCGCGACGCTCGTGATGAGGGACATGTACGGAGTGGCCTTCGCGTGCCCGTCGAAGGCACCGATCCGCACCGTCCATTGGCAGAACCAGCTGATGTCGCTCGACATCTCCGGACCGGTGGTCCTGCGTCTCGACCAGGTCCGGTCAGCCTTCGAGCAGCGCTTCCCCGACTGCGCCGTGTTCGTGCACCGCCCGCGGGAGGTCGACTCCGCCGCCGAAGCGCGCTGCTGGGTCCGACTCGAGGACGACACCGTCTGGACCGGCGCGAGGTCGCTACGCCCCTTTCGGGAGATCGAGGCACCGGAGTTCCTCGCGCAGGAACTCGACACCCTCTATCGATCGGTCTCGGTTCAGCTCGAATCCGCGTCCGGCGAACCCCTGGATCTGCTGGTCGGCCTGCGTCACCTCGACTCCGGGCGAGGCTTCTGGATGGACCCCGGCGAGACCGTCCCTCTTCCGTACGGCCGCTACTCCATCGGCTCGGTGAGGGTGCCTCGTACGTTCCAGAAGATGCTGGACGAGATCTCGCTGACGGTCTCAGCGACGGAGCCAGCCACCGATCAGATACGCATCCGACTTCCCGAGGACTACGCGATCCTCAGCGTCGACCTCGAACTCCCGACCGAGGACGCCCTCGCGCCGATCCACTTCCGAGTCCGCTCGGACCTGAAGGAGAGCTTCATGGCGATGAACTGGGTGCCGTCGCAGGGTCCGCTGCGCTTCCCCTTCAAGCCGGCGAACGTGACGATCCGCACGACGAGTGTCGGCTACGAGGATGTGGAGCGGGTGGTCGACCTCCGCGAGGAGCAGCGCATCACGCTCCGTCTGACGGAGCGGGACTGATCGTCGCCGCCGCCACCCACCCCAACGCCCGCGCCGAGCCGGTGCCGTGCAGGCGCAGCGACTGCTTCGCGAGCTCCGCCGCCCGCGACGCATCGCCGCCCAGCAACACCCGCCACCCCTCGGTCCGCAGCTCCCAGGCCTTCACCAGCACCGCGCGCCACGGGCCCTGGTCCACGCCGCAGCGGCTGCAGACGGGATCCGGCCGGCAGCGTGCGTTGCACACCGGGCAGCGCAGGGCCTCGAGTTCGGCGGCGGGAATGGCGGCGCTCACAGGTCCTCGGCGTAGTCGCAGAGATCGAGCAGGGCGTCGCGGAGCGCGCGGCCGCGGTCCTGGTCGTCGGCGGTGAGGGCTTCCTCGGCTTCGTCGGCGAGTTCCGCGGCGTCGGCGCGGTCGTCTTCGGACATCCGGGCGGTCAGCGCTGCGGTGCGCTTCAGGGCGGCGCGGAGTTCGGTCTTCCACTCGGGTTCGGAGCCCGGAGCGACGGTTGCCTCCGGCTCGTCGTCCTCGGATTCGTCCTCGTCCGACTCCTCACCCCACAGCGCCATCGTGCGCGCGCGGGCCGCCGCGAGCTCGTCGGCGCTGAGCCGCGCGGTCGCGTCCTCGATCCGCGCCGCGACCGTGCGGCCGGTGGACGGCTCGGTGACCTCGACGTCGAGGATGCCGTCCAGGCCGAGCCGGAAGCGGAAGTGCACCGGGCTGTGGGCCGGCAGGTCCTCGGGCAGTTGGTCGAAGGTGAAGCGGCCGACCAGCAGGTTGTGGCGCGCGTCGCGGCTCTCGCCCTGCAGGACCCGTACGTCGACCTCCCGCTGGTCGCGACGGACGGTGGTGAAGGTCTCCGAGCGCGTCACCGGCAGCGGCGTGCCGCGCTCGACCACCGGCGCGAAGCGGTGCTCCAGGAGCTGCGAGCCGACGCCCTCGACGACCTCGACGCCGAAGGTGTAGGGCGTCACGTCGACCAGCACGCGGCCGGTCTCGATGCCGGCAGCCTGCGCGCCGGCGATCGCGGCACCGAGCGCCACGCAGAGGTCGGGATGCACGTCGCGGCGCGGGCTGTGGCCGGTGATCGCCTGCAGCCGCTGCGCGACCCGCGGGGTGCGGGTCTGGCCGCCGACCAGCACCACGTCGTCGATCTCCGCCATGGTCTTGCCGGCGCGGTCGAGGGCCTCGTGCACGCTGTCGAGGGTCTGCTCCAGCAGCGGCTCGATCAGGTCCTCGAAGTCCTCGCGGGTGACCTCGGCGTCGAGGTGCACCGGCGTGGGCCCGCTCTTCAGGAACTCCTCGCGGACCCGCACCGCCACCTCCTCGGTGAGCTGGCGCTTGGCCCGCTCGGATGCTTCGAGGATCCGCGCGAAGGCCACCGGGTCCTCGGCCTCGGCGTCCCAACCCGGCTGGTCGGCCAGGGTCTCGGTGAGCCACTCGCCGAGCAGCGCGTCGAAGTCGTCGCCGCCGAGCTGCACGTCGCCATGGCTGGCCAGCACCTCGGTGAGTTCGCCGTCGGTCACCACCACCGAGACGTCGAAGGTGCCGCCGCCGAGGTCGTAGACCAGCAGCGTGCGCTCGCGGCCCGGCTCGGTGCCTTCGAAGGCCAGGGCCGCAGCGGTCGGTTCGTTGATCAGGCGCACGACTTCGAGGCCCGCGATCTCGCCGGCCAGCCGCGTGGCGTTGCGCTGCGCGTCCTGGAAGAACGCCGGCACGGTGATCACCACCTTCTTCACCGTCTCGCCGGTCGCCTCGGCGGCGCCGCGGCACAGCTCCTTGAGGATCAGCGCCGAGACCTCCGGCGGCGTGAGTTCGCGGTCGCCGAGACGGAACTTGTGGTCGCTGCCCATGCGCCGCTTCGCCGAGGCGATGGTGCGCTCGGGGAACGCCGCGAGCTGGTTGCGCGCCGGCGTGCCGACCAGCAGCGAGCCGTCGGGCGCCAGGCCGACGACCGAGGGCAGGAGCTTGCTGCCGCCGACCTCCAGGACCTGCGGGACTCCATCGCGGACCACGGCGATCACCGAGTTGGTGGTGCCGAGGTCGATGCCGAACACCGATTCGCTCTTGCTCATGATTTGCCTGCGCGTGACCTGTCTGCGCGGGCCACGATCACCTCCGCCGGCCGGACCACCTCGGGTCGCTCAGCTCCCGGAGCCTGCCGTTCGAGTCCGACGCGCCGGGTCGCGAGGACGTGGCCGTCGGGCGCGCCCGCCACTGCGGCGCCGGTGTCGACCGCGCGCATCCGCTGCGGATCGAAGCTCTCGCCGCGCGGATCGAAGGTGCGAAGACCCTGCTCCGCCAACAGCTCGCGAGCCCGCTCGACGGTCAGCGCGATGCCCTCGGTGAGGCCCTCGATCCGCCCGCGTACCGCGGCACGCGAGTTCCACCAGGGCAGACTCTCCGCCGCTTCGAGACCGGCGGTCTCGCAGCGCCGCAGCCGGTCGTGCAACTCGACGAGGCCCGCGCTCTCCGACTTCGGCGCGCTGCGCTCGGCGAGCTTGCGCCGGGCCTCGGCGAGTTCGTCGAGCGCGGTGGCGAGCCGCTCCTCCAGACGGCGGAAGGCGCGGGTCTGGGCCTGTGCCTCCTGGCGCAGCGCCAGCATCGCGCCGGTCCACGCCGCGAGGTCGGCGGGCTGGGATGCGGCATCGGCACCGCCCGCCAGCACCTCGGGCAGCTCCTCGGCCGGCCCGCGGGCCAGCCACTCCTCGACCTGCGCGAGCACGCGCCCGCGCGCGACCTCGTCGCTCATCGTCCCCCCAGCAGTTCGAGCCAGGCCGTCGGACCGAGCGGCCGACGCGGGCGGCCGCGCAGGTCGTCGCGGCACTCGGCGAGGTTCCGGTAGGCCGGTGGCCCCATCACCCGCTCGACCGCGCGCGCCTGCAGATCGGTGGCCCGCTCCATCGCCTCACGCAGCCGCGCGAAGCCCTCGGGATCGCGCTCCGGCGGACAGGCCTTGACGCGCTCGCGGTAGCGGGCGCGCACCTCGTCGGGACTCGCGTCGGGTCCGAGCCCGAGCACCTGGAATGCCTCACCGAGTCTCATGCGTCGCGGCCCTCCTCCATGTCGAACGGCAGACCGCGCTGGCGGGGACGGTCCGGATCGCCGGCGTCGGTCTGACGGACCTTCTTGCCACGACGTCGCGTCGCGGTCCGCTGGCTGCGTCGCAGGTCGGCGCGTAGTGCTTCGAGCACCTCGGACTCTTCGCCCGGCTCGATCGGCTCCTCGTCGTGGAACCAGAGGTTCTGCAGCAGCTCGTGGACCTCGGGGTCGCCCTCGCGGGTGGCGTGCAGGCGCGCCAGGGCCCGCGCCCGGCGGATGCGGCGGGTGTGGTTGGCCGGCGCCGTCTTGGCGTAGTGGGCCAGGAAGCGCGCCAGGCCGGGACCGTCCTGCAGGACTCCGGCGACCGCCGCGCGCTGGCCGAGTCCCTCGATCCGCCACGCCAGTGCGAGCTCGCAGACTGCGAGGAGGTCCTCACGGCCCTCCGGCAGGTTTGCATCGCGCAGCGCGATCGGATCGACGCCGGCCGGTGCGCCGTGGTCCTGCAGGTGCGCCGCGCGCAACACGCGCTGCAGCAGCACGCATTCGAGCAGACTGGCTGCCACGTTCCGACGCTGCACGCGGAAGGGCCGCCCGGCCACGAGATCGCGAACCCAGCCCCGCAGCGCCTCGGCATGCGCCGGCACCTCGACGAGTTCCTCGAGCGGGACCGTCGCCGGCGCCTCCAGCACCTCGCGCAGCGCTGCCAGCCAGGCCTGCAGCAACGGTTCGCGGGCGAACGGGCGCGACGCGATCTCCGTGAGCAATTCGAGAGTCTCCGACGCACCGGGCTCGGCGACCGCGTCGTGGAGCTGCCCCATCGCGATCCGCGCCTCGGCGCGACGCACCCGCGGATCGACCGGCGCCAGCGCGCGCGCCCGCTCGAGCGACTGCCTGGCCGCGGCGTAGTCGCCGTCGTCCTCCTGCGCGTGGGTCCGCTGCAGCCACGGCTCCGGGTCGGCAGGGCACAGGTTGGCCCACCAGTCGAGGATCCGCTCGCGATCGGCCATCGCCAGATCCTCGTCGCCGCCCGCCGCACGCAGCACCCGCTCGCAGCGCTCCGAGGTGGGCTCGACGGTCGCGATCTGCCGCAGCAACGCGGTGTGCGGCTCCGGACTACGATCCCGTTCGCCGGTGTGCTCCTCGAGCGCCTCGTACAGCGACAGGAAGCTCACCCACACCATCATCGCGATCTCGTCCTGCTGGGTGCCGTAGTCGCGGTCGTGGATCCAGCCTCGCTGCGCCGCCAAGGACGTCCCACGGAGGAACTCCTCGTAGGCCCGGTCGCCGAGTGCACGCCCGACGCTCCCGAGGACGGCGGGGAGGGCAGCAGCCATCGACTCGAGCGCCAGCGCCAGCGCCTTGGGCTCCAGGGCGCGCAACGACGTGCGGCCGCGACCACCCGGCTTGCCGCGCTGCAGCCAACCCGACCAGCCGAACACCACGTCGAGCGCGCTGCTGGACATCAGGGCGAGCAGGCGCGGCTCCTCGTCGCCGTAGCGACTCAACGGCACGCCGGCCGCGTCGAGCATCCCCAAGGCGGCACCCGGACCGAATTCCTCGCCGACCCAGCGGGCGAAGCGGATCAGCGGCCAGCCACCGAGGTCGGCGAGGCCGCGCGCGATCTCCTCGCAGAGATCGAAGTAGGTGTCGTCGGAGAGTCCGGTCTGCTCGAGTCGGGCGACCTGCTCCAGGAGCTCGGGGATGCCGCCGACCAGGCCGCGGACCGCGCGGCGGACGGCCTTCTCGGCCGGCAGCGGCTCGGCGAGCATCGCGGCGCGCAGGGTGTCGCGGCCGGGCGCCACCGCGTCGTCGTCCTCGATGCCGGCGAGCAGCTCCAGGGCGCGGGCGTCGTCGCGGCGATGGAACGCATCGAGCGCGAGGACGAAGCTGCGCCAGGGCTGCAGCGGCGAGCGACGGCCCACCGCGCGCAGCGCCTCGCGCAGCGCGTCGTCGAGGCGGTCCGCGGCCGCAGCGAGGAACGCCTCGCGCACCGCCACCGCGGCGGCGCGCAGCGGGTCGTCGGCGGGAAGCACCTCGGAGTCGGCGATCCAGGCCGGATCGCGGACCTCGCGGCGCAGGGTCGCGGCCAGCTCCTCGCGCCCGCCCCGGTCGGCATCGCGCCAGGCAGCGAGCAGGCCGCTGAGGTCGCCGGCGGCGTGGCGCGCGCCCTGCTCGGCGGCGGCCCAGCGCGCCGCCAGCTCGGGGAAGCGCTGCCGCGCGACCCCCACCACCTCGGCCGCCTCCTTGTGCTGCTTCTGCTCGCTCAGCTCGCGGATCCGCGCCTCGTAGGCGTCGGCCAGCAGCGCTTCCGCCTCCGGCCCGGGAGCCGACTTGGCGAGCTGCTTGGCCTCCTTGAGCGCCGACATGCTGCGGCCGGCGGCGAGCTTCTCGCGGATCGCGGCGAGCGCGTCGGAGGGGTTCTTGGGGGCTGGTTTCTTGCGGCCGGACACGGGCCGCGTGTTCTAGGGGTTCGCGGCGAGCACGGCCATGCCGAGTTCGGGTTCGCGCTCACCAACCGCCGATGCGCAGCAGCAGCCCGTCGCTGGCCACCGCACCGCCGGAATTCGCCGCTGCGTCGAGCCCGAAGCACTGCAGGAACAGCACGTCGTCGAGCAGGGCGGGAACGTTCGGGATCGGCAGGTCGAGCGCGGCGTGGCCCGCGGGATCGGCGAGCGAGGTCGCCGAGACCTCCGCGGAGACCAGCAGGTCACAGCCGGTGAGGCCGGCGAGATCGAGCGACAGCGGCAGGCGGGCGCCACCGAAGCGGGTGTTGGAGACGCCGAACACCCAGGCGACCGGCGCGTGGGCCGGCCAGGGACCGGCTTCGAAGCGCGCCGTCCGGCCGACGCGGGGCGCCAGGAACTCCGCGCTGCGCAGCGCAGCGATTCCGGCCGTGCCGGCACAACCTCGGCCGAAGGGGATCGCGGTCGCGCGCACCACAGGCTCGAGCACCCAGGTATCGAACAGCGGCAGAGTGCTCGTGGGACCGCGGCCGCCGAACACCAGCAGTTGACCACGGCTGCCCACGAAGGTCGCCGAGGCGCCGAAACGCGGTGGGTCGAGATTGCGCAGCGGCTGACGCCGGGTCCAGCGCGCGCCGTCCCAGTCCCAGAGATCGGTGTAGGGCGTGGCGAAGCCGCCGGTCGTTCCGCCGGTCAACACCGCAACCCCGCGGTCGGAGTCGAAGGCGAACACCGGGTCGATGCGCGGCGGCGGGGATGCGGCCGTTTGGAGTCGCCGCCAGTCGATGCCGTCCCAGGCCCAGAGGTCATTGGCGGGCAGGCCGTTCACGAAGCCGCCGAACAGCAGCGTCTCGCCGCGCGCCGCGTCGAAGCACATCGCGTGGCGCATGCGCCACGGCGGCAGGGTCGCGGGCACGATGCGTTGCCAGGCATTGCCGTCGTACTCCCAGGTCGCGCCCGCGGTGCCGGTGCCGCCGAACAGCACGACGCGGTCGCGGGCGGGGTCGTAGGCCAGGGCATGGTCGAATACCGAGGTCGGCGCATTGGTGTTCGGCAACTGCGTCCATTGCGCTCCGTCCCAGGCCCAGAGGTCGTCATGGGCAACCCCGCCCCCCGCATAGCCGGCGTGCATGACCACCCGGCGACGCAGGCCGTCGTAGACCATCGCGTGGTCCGAGCGCGCCGGCGGCGACACCGCGGGCTGCATTTGCCGCCAACCGCGGTAGTCCCACTCCCAGGTCTCCTGCAATCCGCCGACGGTGCCGAGCCCGCCGAAGGAGACAGCCACGTCGCGGTGCGCGTCCCAGGCGAGCCCACCGTTGATCCGCCCCACCGGCCGCTCGGTCTCGGCGACCTTCGCCCAATCGGTTCCGTCGAAGGCCCAGGTGTCGCTCGGCTGCGTGATTCCGAGGTCGCCACCGAAGAGGATCACCTGCCCGGTCGCGTCGTCGACCGCCATACCGTGCCGCGTCCGGTGGCCGGGCGTGTGCCGGGTGAAACCGGGCCACCAGCGCGCTCCGTCCCAGCTCCACAGATCCAACTGCGGCAGCGGAGCGTCGCCGCCATACAGGACCACCCGTCCGAGTCCGGGATCGAAGCAGCACGCGAGGCTCTCCTCGACGATCGGTCCAGCACCGGTCGAGCGATCGACCCAGTCGACGCCGTCCCACTCCCAGGTCTGCGGTAGCAGCATTCCGCTCGCCCCGTCGCCGCCGTGCACGACCAGCACGCCGCGCGTCGGATCCGGCGCCATGCCGAGCCCGGCCAACGGCGGCGGGGAATGTGCGGGCTGGCGAAGCCGCCAATCGACCCCGTCCCATTCCCAGGTGTCGTCGAGCGTGAGCCCCACCTCACCGCCATACAGCACGACCCGCCCGGTCGCCGCGTGCCAGGCCATCGCGTGGCGGCTCCGCGCGACGGGCGCATTCGTCGAGGTCACCTGCCGCCAGTCGTTGCCGTCCCATTCCCAGGTGTCGGCGAGTCGCCCCGCATTGCCGAGGCCGCCGAACAGGACCAGACGATTGCGCGCCGGGTCGGGCGCCATTGCGGCGAGGACCCGCGCCGGCGGCCGATGGGCCGGCTCGCGGCGGTTCCAGCGAAAGCCGTCCCACTCCCAGGTCTCGTCGAGGCGCGAAGCACCGGCACGCGAGCCGCCGAACAGGACCACGCGACCGGTCGTGGGATCGGTGCCCATCGCCGCACCGATGCGGCCCTCGATCTCCGGCCGCGGGGTCCACTGCAGCTGGGCGGTCGCGGTCGGCAGGCCGAGCAGGAAAGCGCAGAGAAGGGTCCCGAGAATCTGGCGCGCGCAGCTCATGGGCATCGAGTGTAGGCTTTCGGGAAGAGGGTGAGCGCGGGTCCGGAAGAGCGGGCGTCGGACCGGCCTGGCACGGTTCCGGAATTCCATGGCCGGATCCCGGCGGTCCCGGCGTGCTGCCGTGGACATGACCAGCGAGACCCGAAACCTGTACCTGGAACACCGGATCGAGCGGCTGGAGCTCAGCTGCCGACGGTCCCGACGCTTCGCCGCCACCGCCGCCCTGGCCCTCGCCGTGGTCGCGACCGGCGCGTGGACCGGCCACCTCGAGCCCGTGGACGAACTGGTGGCCCGCAAGATCACCCTGATCGACGCCGAGGGCGTCGTCCGCGGCGAGTGGACCTGCTCCGCGCAGGACGAGCCGATGCTGCGGATGCGCAACGACGCCGGCGTCCAGCGCATCGGCATCGGCGTGAAGCGGGACACCGCGCTGGTGCTGCTCACCGACCTCGAGGGTCGGAGCCGACTCGCGCTCAGCACCGACGCCGGTGGCAATCCGCAGGGCCTGTGGTTCGACCATGCCGAACGGCCACGGATCCACCTCACGGTCGCCGGAGCAGGGGGCGATCCGAACCTGCGCCTTACCGACGCGCGAGGCCTCACTCCGGTCGGCATGGGCCTGATGCCCGATGGCACTCCCTGGCTGCGACCGAGCCGGGACCACCAGGGCGGGACCTGGGGCCGACCGACCGAGGGTGGCGAGACCCGTGACGCCCGCGACTGACCAGCACAGCAGACCGAGATGAACTTCCGCAGCCGACTCCTCCGCTCGTGGTGGCTTCGTGCCTCGGCGCTCCTCGCGCTCGGCGCCGCCGCCCTCCCCGCCCAGCAGACGATCTCGACCCGACGCTACCGGGTCATCACGCAGCCCGTGCCTCGCGGCCCCACGCCGGCGGTGCCCGCGCCGCCCCGCGCACTGGTCGATGCCCCGCACAAGCATCGCATGCCGCCGATTCCCGAAGGACCGTACCGGACCCTCGAGGGTCCACAGACCGCGGCGCGGATCGAGCTCCCCAGCCAGATCGCCGCGGCGGGCGACTACGAGGTCTTCCTGACCCGCGACGTCCGCCCGTCACTGACCGGCCAGAACGCCTTCGACAGCCGCTCGCGGGTCGCCGAACCGTCGATCAACCACGTCGACGCCGACGTCGCGTTCCTCACCGCGAACTGGTTCGCCGCCAAGACCGACGACGGTGGGCAGAGCTGGAGCCACATCCATCCCTACGTGCAGTTCTTCTTGCCCTGGGGCGCGTTCTGCTGCGACCAACGCTTCCTCAGCGATGGCACGACGTCGGTCTGGACGCTGCAGTACCAGCAGGACGTCCTCGGCAACAGCGGCTACCAGTTCGCGGTCGCGAACGACGCGACCGGCGTGGCGACGAACACCTGGGACCGTGTGGTCGCGCTCGATCCCCAGGACGTCGGCTACCCGGACGATCGCTGGTTCGACTTCCCGGACGTCGCCTTCACCGACGCGCACTTCGTGGTCTCGGCCAACGTCTACGACGGCAATGGCGGCAACCAGGGCTCGATGCTGATGCGGATGCCGATCCAGCAGATGCGTGGCAACGGGCCGGTCGACGTGGAGATCCTCGACGGCAGCGACGGCTCGTTGGGTTTCAACTTCCGGCTCGGCCAGAGTGCCGGCGACACGCTGTTCGCCGCGTGCCACAAGGACACTTCGACTCTGCGCGTCTTCGCCTGGCCCGACAACTCCGCCGCGGCCACGCTGCACGAGGTCCCGATCGCATCCTGGACCCGCGGACTCAGCGCGGCCCCCGGCCCCGACGGCGGGGACTGGACCGGCCGCGCCGACCACCGGGTCCTCGGCGGCTGGAGCCACGGCGACCGCGCCGGCTTCCTGTGGAACTGCGGGCCGCAGAGCGGTCGGCCCCAGAACTACGTGCGCCATTGCGTCGTCGACACGACCGACTTCACCGTCGCCTGGGAGGACGACCTCTACGACGGCACCTCGGCGGTGCTCTACCCGGCGGCCGCCACCAATCATTGGGGTCACGTGGCGGTCGTGGTGGCGATCGGAGGCGGCAACCTCTACCCCACCGCCGGCACGGTGCTCTACGACGACCTCGAGCAGGGCGACACGATCCGCGTCTTCGCCACCGGCACCGCCGACCCGGGCCAGTCGGAGTGGAGCGACTACCTGACGATGCAGGGCTTCCCGACCAGCGAGGCCGGCGGCACCTTCGTGTGCTCGGGGCAGCGTCAGGGCGGCGGCGGTGGGCGGCGCAATGCGCGCGTCGTCTACACGCACTTCGGCCGCAATGCCTTCCAGGCGGATGGCACCGGCGTGATCGTCCGCTCGGAGCCCATCCCGGTCGCCGTCTCGATGTCGGTCACCGACCTGGAGGGCCAACGGAACGGCACGACCCCGTTCTACCGCCGCTATGCGGTGGGCACACAGCCGCAGCTGACGGCGCCGCGGGCCCGCACCGTGGGCGGCATCGACTACGGCTTCCACCATTGGACCCACGAGTTCGAGCCCGGCGCCGCACCGAACGTGCGTCCGACCGGCCGCCTCACGGTCATCGCCGGGGTCGGCACGACCGACGATCGATGGACCGCCACCTACGAGCAGGTCCGCACGCTCACGATCGATACCTCGGCGAACGTCTCCGGCCTGCGGATCGACGTGTCCCCCGGCGACTTCGACGGCAATGGCGGCGGCGGTCTCGCGCCGTTGACCCGACGCTTCCTCGAGACCGAGGAGGTCACGCTCACGGCCCCCTCGGCCGCGGACCTGCGCCGGTTCTCGCACTGGACCGTGGACGGCGTCGCGAGGGCCGCCGACCAGCGCACGCTGACGCTGACGGTGAGCGGCGACCACACGCTCGTCGCGCACTACCTCGAGCCGCTCTGCTACGAGCCCGATCTCGGCACGGCCCTCGGGATGGGCGACGAATCGATCGGTACCGGCCTCGCGCTCGGATTCGACTTCCCGCTGCTCGACGGCAGCACCACCGGCGCGGTCTCGGTGTGTTCCAATGGCTACCTGTGGCTGTCGGGCGCGACCTCCACCATCGACCCGAGTCCGAGCGCCGCGGAGTTCCTCACCGGCGCGCCGCGCATCGCCGCCGCCTGGCACGACATGACCTTCGACGGCGGAGAATCCGACGTCTTCTTCAACGCCCTGCCGGGCCGGGCCGTGATCACCTGGCAACGGGCCCGCGCCACCAGCCAGCCGGCGAACGGCGCCCAGCACCTGCACACCGTGCAGTGCCAGCTGTTCGAGGACGGCCAGGTGCACCTCACCTGCTCCGGCGACGTGAGCCGCCTCGACGAGGTGCTGACCGGTGTCCACGGGGGCACCGATCCGACCGATCCCGGCCCCGCCGACTTCTCCTCGGAGAGCTTCGGCAGCGGCACCGTGCCGTCGCTCTACGAGCAGTTCGCGTTCGCCACGCGACGCTTCGACCTCGGCGGACGCGTGCTGCACCTGGAGCCGAACACCCGGGGCGGCCTCGACGGCGCGACGGGCGAGAGCGACTGCCAGCTCGGGGCGGTGAGTTCGTACGGGGCCGGCTGCCCGCTGCCCGGGTCGTTCCTGCAGTTCGGGAGCGCGGCGAACCTGGTCGACCGCTCGATCGAACTGCTGCCGAACTCCAGCGGCGGCTACCAGGTGAACTGGTGCACGACCGGGTGCTACGAGACCGCGCTCGGCCAGCGCGTCATCCGCTCGAACGAGGCGCTGCATCTCGAGGCCCTGCCGTTCGCCTTCCCGTTCCCGGGCAATGCGAGCGGCACCACCGGGATCCAGGTCTGCTCCAACGGCTACGTGTGGCTCGACCCCAGCGCATCGCGCAGCGACCCGACCGCGACGGTGAGCGAGTTCCTGCGCGAGGCGCCGCGGCTGGCACCGTTCTGGACCGACCTCTACCCCGGCGAGGTGTTCTCCGACGGCGTCTACGTGAACACCACGGCGAACCGCTGCGTGATCACCTGGCACCAGATCGCCGAGGCCGGCTTCCCGAACCGGCTGATCGACGTGCAGGTTCAGCTGTTCGCCGGCGGTCGCGTGCTGATCGCCTACCACGGTGATCTGACCACGCTCCGCGACGTGTTGGTCGGCTTCACGCCGGGTGAGGGATCCTCGAACCCCGGGTCACGCGACCTCGCGGCGTCGATCCCGTTCGCCACCGGACCCGGCGGCCAGAGCCCGCTCGAGCTGTCCGCGGGTGGCTACCTGCCGGCGATCGGCCAGCCGTTCCTGATGCAGCTCGACCCGCTGCCGGCGAGTTCGCTGGTCGGCGCGATGGTGCTCGGCTTCCTGCCGGACAACATCGAACTCTCGCCGATCGGCATGCCGGGTTGCTTCAAGCTGACAACGGGCGACGTCGACCTGCCGCTTGCACTCGCCGCGACCGGACCGACCACCACCTTGCTGCCGATCCCCGACGACCTGGCGCTCGTCGGCCTGACGGTCTTCGTGCAGTCGGTGGTCCTCGCGCCGGGGATGAACCCGCTCGGTGCGATCACCTCGAACGGCTTGCAGCTGACCATCGGGCAGCGGTGAGGAGGTCGGTGTCAGGACGACGCCTGCCCCCCGAAGCCACGCCCCAGCATGGCGGTCAGGTCCTGGCGCACGACCTCGCGATCGACCCGGCGCCCGCTCGCTGCCAGTTCCCGGTAGCGCGCCGCGAACGGTGCCGTGAGCCAGCGCCGCGAGCGCCGCCACTTGAAGACCAGCTGCTCGAGCACGCGCGCGTCGGAGTGCTGCGGCACGAAGCTCGGTCCGAGCAGGTCGAGGCGCATGCGGGTGATCTCGTCGACCATCGCCTCGTTGTTGAGGAACCACCAGCAGCCGAACGGGGTGAGGTTGGCGAACTTGCGAGCCGCGACGCAGAGCGCGTGCTGGGACTCACGGGCCAGCAGGGTGACCAGGAAGCGGACGTCCTGGTGGTCGGCGAGCAGGCGCTCGAGGGCCTCGACGTCGGTGGGGCCGAGGCCGTCGCCCGCCATGCCGAGGCGCGGGTTCACCTGGCGGCGCACGCCGATCATCAGCGCCAACGGCGTGCCCAGTTCGCGGGCCGCGGGGATCACGGCGCGGACCAGGAGCTGCAGCCAATTCGCATCGGAGTCTGGATAGCCGAGGATCGGCGGCAGGCTGACCGCCATGTAGCGCGCGTCCATGCGGCGGTGCCAGTCGACGAGGTAGCCGCGCAGCGCGGTGACGGTGCGCTCGGACAGCGTCTCCTCGACGTCGACGCCGAGCGCCCGCAGGCCGGCGACCGGCTGCGGCCAGTTCATGATCGCGGAGTCGAGGCGCAGGGCCGCGACGAACCGGGGGTCGCGGTCGAAGCCCCGCTCCCAGGCAGCGCGCTCGATTCCGTCGAGCGGGTCGTTGGTCATGCAGACCTCGGTCAACCCGGCCAGCTCGAACACGCGGTCGACCAGTGCTTCGCGGTCGGTGTCGCGGTGGAAGGCACGCGCCTCGGCGAGGTCGGCGGCGTTCGGGTCGAGACCGAGCGCGGTCAGCAGCTCGCAGACCCCGCGGCCCACTTCCGAAAGGGGCGCGCGGGCGACGAACAGCTCCTGCCAGACGAGGTCGGCCTGCGCCGCGCGCGGGCGGACGGCGAACTCCTCGGGATCGAGGTCGCGGCGGACCCGGAACAGCTCGGCGAGGTGGTAGTGATAGGTCAGCAGCTCGTCGATGCCGGTGAGCAGGAGCCGGTCCGCCGGCCCGCCCATCGCCGGGTCGAACAGGTGGGTGTGGACGTCGGTGATCGGCAGGGCGGCGAGTTCCTGCGCGACAAGGTCCGCGGTGCTGTCCCCGGAAGGACCACCAGGATGGAGTTCGGAGGCCGTCATGGGCCGCCAGTGATATCGGGCCGCCGGGGTGGGCGCGACCGCGCGACCGTCCGCTTCGGAGAGTCCGCCGCGTTCGGGTCCCCCCGCTGGCCTGCCCTGGGGGTTAGACTGCCCGGTCGCCCTGCTCCCTCCCGCGCTCCCCGCGCCCCTCCCTCCTCCTCATGCACCTCAAGGCGCACCTGCTGCCCGCCTGCCTGGCGCTCGCCGCAACGGCGGGTGCGCAGTCGTTCACCTCACCGCGCGGCTTCCTGACCGTCGAGGGCGACTCCTCGCACTTCGCACTGTTCAACCCCGGCTACGAGCGGTTCCAGCAGATCGACGACACCTGGACCGGGCAGCCGGTGCAGGCACTCCGCACCTTGTCGTTCCGCCGCGACGGCGCGCTGGTCGGACAGAATGGTGGCCCCCGCACGATGCAGCTCACCGTCGACCTGGGCGAGGCCGACTGGAACTCGATCAGCGGCGGCTTCGCCTCGAACTGGGTGAGCACCCCGACGCGGGTGTTCACGCCGAAGACCGTGAACCAGCCGGACTGGTCGATGCTCGCCGCGGTGACGCCAGCACCCTTCGACTTCACGGTGCCGTTCGACACTCCGTTCAACTACCCCGGCAACCACGCGTTCGCGTTCGAGCTGACGATCGAGAACGTGGCCGCCAACGGCAGCCCCGAGGTCGACCGCGAGCTCGGTAGCAGCGCCAGCTTCAACCAGGACTTCGGCCGCTCGGTCGACTTCGGCTGCCTGGTGAACGGTCAGGCGCTGGAGATGGGGCACACGCTGTTCCTGCGCAACTACGGCCCGAGCCATCCCAACTTCGGCATGCAGTTCGGGGTCGGCGTGCAGTACGCGCCGGTCCGCCAGAACTGCATCCTCAACGTCGCGACCACCAACGCCAACCTGACGGTCCCCGGCCTCTGTGCACGCGTCCACGCGATCCCGCAGATCACCATCCCGCTCGGTCCGAGCGACGGGCTCGGCGACGTGCCGCAGACCTTCTTCGACTTCCCCTACTTCGCGGCCGCGGTCGGCGTGACCTTCGTGACCCAGGCGCTGGCACTGGACCCGGGCTCGACCGCGGGCATCCAGGTCGCGCTGTCGAACGACCGCACCGCCACGATGCCGGCCGCGCCGCGCCCCTCGCCGCGCACCGCCTACATCTACGCACCGTTCAAGACGACGCAGGCCGCGACGCTGTGGCGCGACCGCGGAGTGGTCGTGCGCTTCGCGCGGTGAGGTCCGGCACCGACCGGCACGGATGCCGGAGTTCCCGACCGCCGATCGACTGCGGTGACTCCGGGGCTGGTGAACACCCGGATCCTGCCGCTCACCGATTGAACGGAACCTCGTTGATCCAGCGATAGCCACGGCTCGTGAGCAGGTGAGGATCCTCGGTCGCCGACTCCGCAGCCGCGGGTTGCTCGGTCAGCCAATGCTCGAACAGCGTGGTGCCGCTGCGCCAGATCGGCAGGCCGAACCCGGCGACGAGGACGAGGCCCTTGAGCAGCCAGCGCACCCGCCGCGCCGAGGGACCGCTCCAGAGGCTCGGCGTGCCCGGGTCGAGGGTCGTACGGCGGAAGACCAACGCATCCGCGATGCGGCGGAGGTCGGGCACCAGGATCAGCACCGACATCAACAGCAGGTGGGTCGAGTAGATCTTGACCGGCACGTCGTAGCAGAAGTTGAGCAGCACGACGTTGGTCATCACTGCGGCGGTGACCACGGCGCCGATCACCGCGGTGTGGCGCCAGAGCAGGAGCACGGCGCCGAGCACTTCCGCGAGCCCGCCGAACACCGTGTAGGGCCGTGACGAGCCCATGAACGCCCACACGACGCCCATCGGCGAGGTCTCACCCCAGGTACGATCGAGGCGCCACCCGTCGACCACGGGGAACTGGTTGAACTCGACCGACACCTTGGCGAGGCCGTAGCCCAGCATCGCGAGCGCGAGCAGATAACGCAGGTAGCTGCGCAACAGATCGACCGTAGCGTCACGGCTCGGCAGGCGGCGGCCGAGCAGCATCCACGCCGTGGCGGCGAGGAGCGCGAGCACGAAGCCATCGAGGATGGTCATGTAGCCCTGGGTGGTGTCGCCACTGCCGTTTGGCGGCACGAGGTCGCCCTCGATGCCGAAGCACCACGCGGCAGTCCGCTGCGCGAGCCAGGACTCCAGGCTGCTCCGCCACGTGCCGAGTTGCCCTGCCAGAGCCGGACCGAACGCTGGAACGTGCCGAAGCAGCGCATCGACCGGACCCGGCAGAGCGTAGAGCAGCCAGTAGGCGACGGTGAAGCGCAGCGCGAACCAGCTCAGCCAACCGAGTTCGCCCGGAGCACCCGCAGTAGCCTCCGTCACGGGCGCGCGCCGGCACGGCCACATGCCGGCGACGAACAGCGTGATGGCGATCGCCGGCAGCAGCAGCCACCAGGTCCAGAACGGCTGCTCGGGCGCGAGGTGGGCCTCGCTCATCGCGTTCGCGACCGCTGGAGGCAGGGTCGGGCGGGTCGTCGCGGCCGCATCGCCCGTCGACGCGACCGCAGTGTCGACCGCTTCGAGGGTGACGTCGTCGATCCAGGCGCGTCCCTTGCCGAGCACGAACATGCCGAAGACGAGGCGCTCGGCGTCCGGGGCCACGTCGAGGACGATGTCGTAGTGCTCCCACTCGGCCTTCCGGATCGGCCGGTCGCCCATATTGTCGAACGCGGTGGCCGGCGCCTGCCCGGCCTCGTCCGACTTGCCATCGACCCGGAACCACAGTTGTGCGGTCGCGCCGGCGAGCAGGTCGGCGGTCTTGACGGCAGCGCGATAGCGCACCCGCTTGCCGCGCCACGGCGTGGCGTCGAGCGACTGCATCAGGTTGGTGAAGGCTCGCCCCCTGGCGTCCCTCGCGTCGAGACACGCCGCTTGGCTGCCCTCGAACGGCGCCTCGGGGTCCAGGCTGACGGTCGAGCCGTCGCCGACGAAGTGCCAGCCGGGCGGGGCCTCGCCGACAGTGCCCTCCTCGAGTCCGGGATTGCCGATTTCGTGCGCTTGCTGCGCCGCCGGTGCTGCGGCGAGCGAGATGGCCAGGGCGAAGGAGAGCGCGACGCGGGCGAGCGGGCCGTTCATCGCCGGAAGGGTAGCGCTCGGATCGTGCGCGCGGAGCTGGTGCAACGGGCGCGCAGCAAGTTCGGGGTCGCGCTCACCGCAGCTCGAGCTGCACCTCGTGCGCCTTGGCCTCGCCGTCCCGCACCTCGATCGACGCGCTGTGTTCCCACTCGCCGAACTGCGCGACCTCGTAGGTGCCGGCGACATTGACGCCGAACTCGACCACGCCGTCGACGCTGAGTCGCATCGCCTTCAGCTCGCCCTCGTAGCTGATCGCGACCAGCACCGCGTCGTCGACCGGCGCCGCATCACGGGTGAGCTGCACGCGGATGGTGGAGATCGGCACGACCTCGATGACCCTCGGCTCGTCGGCGAGCAGGTCCTTGGGGAAGTCGACGTCGAAGACCCGCACCGCGAACTCGGGTGCGGCGACGACGATCCGCCGGGCATCGACCGACAGACCCTGCAGCTCGAAGGTGCCATCGGCGGCGGAGGTACTGCGACGGACGCCCTCGTAGAGCAGGTCGGCACCCTCACCGACGTGGACGTACGCGCCGGCGACCGGCTTGCCCGAGGTGTCGACCACCCGGCCGCGGAAGCGCGCGCCGGGTTCGATGCGCAGCAGACCCAGGTCGACCGTCTCGCCGGGTGCGGCAGTGACCTCGCGGACCACCGGCGCGAATCCCGGCGCGTCGATCTCGACCCGCGAGTGACCGACCGGCAGCCCCGCCCACTCGAAGCGACCGCCGCGGAGATCGACCCAGCGTCCGGCCACGTGGCGCTGACGCCGGGCATCGGCCGGCTGCTGGTCGTCGACGTCGATCGGGTGGACGCGGATCAGGGCGCCGACCAGACTGCCGCCCTGTGCCTTGGTGAGGATCCGACCGCGCAGCGTGGTGCGCGCGACGTACGGCAGACGCACCTCGATGTCGCTCTCCTCGGCGCCGATGCGACGGGTCACGTGCACCTGCCGGTCGCCCGGTGCGAAGACCTCGAGGTTCGCCTCACCCGGCGGCAGCATCATCTCGAAGCGGCCGTCGGCGTCGGTGGTGACCGGTGCTGCGAGCGCCTGCCGCGCCACGAAGATCTCCGCGTCGCGCAACGGCTCACCGCCCTCGGCGACCACCTGCCCCGACACCGTCCGCCCGGCCGCGAACTCGAAGTCGACGTCGGCGGTGTCGCGGCCAGCCTCGACCTGGATCGTGTCCGCGACCACCTGGATCGGCAGCGTCGCGAAGCGCGCGTGCACCCGATACTCACCCGAGGGCAGGCCTCTCAGGAGATAGTGCCCCGCGGCGTCGGTGACCGCCGAGTTGGAATCGAGCTCGCTGGCGGCGGCCGACACCGAGGCACCGGCCAGTGGACGGCCACCGCGAACCACCCGGCCGGAGATCGAACCGGGCGCCTGCAGGCGAACGTCCGGCACGTCGACCTCCGCACCCGGCGCCGGGATCTCGACCGACAGCGGCTGGACGACCAGCTCGGGATGCTCGAACCACAGCATCCGGGTGCCGACCTGCAGACCCGCGAGCATGAACCGCCCGGCCGAGTCGGTGGCGATCGACCAACGCTCGGGATTGCGCGGCTGCAACCGATAGCGCGGTGCCGAGACCACGACTCCCGCCAACGGCCGGCCGGCGGGATCGATCACGCGCCCGCGGACCACCGCCGGCGCGATGCACTCCAGATCGAGTTCGGTGCGGTCGCGGTCCTCGACCAGGATCGAGGCCTGCCGGCCCTGCGAGGTCGCGAACGCCAAGGTGCCGCCCACCACCGAGAGGTCGGCGGTGCCGACGCTCACGCGTTGTCCGAACTCGAACCGCCCGTCGCCATCGACCTCGGTCCGGACCCGTTCGCCCATGTCGGTAGTCAGCTCGAGCGTGACGCCCGCCACGCCTTCGCCGCGCAGGCGGCCGACCACGCGCACCCCCTCGACCAGCTCGAACTCGCGCTCACCGGCGGTGCGGCCGACCGGCACGATGCGCTGCAGGATCGAGTGGCCCGCGCGGCGGATGACCATCAGCGCATTGCCGCGGCCGAGGCCGGGGATCACGAAGCGACCCGTGGCGTCGGTGCGGGCCTCGTGCGGCACGCCGAGCTGGGCATTCCACTCGACGCTCGGGAACAGCTGGATCGAAGCGTCCTCGATCGGCGCCCCGTCGACCGTGACCACGCGCCCCACCAGCGACTCGCCCGGCAGCTCGGGGAACTTGATCTGCAGGCCGCTCGCGGTGGCGACCGGGACGTTGTTCAACGTGGCCGGCGCGCTGAGTTCGTGGCGCGCGGTGAGCCGGAGCACCCCCGACCTGCCGGCGGCGACGTTCTCGATGCGGAAGCGGCCGAAGCCGTCGGTGCGCACCGCGCGGCCGCGGCGGACGTCCCATCCGGTCGGGTCCATCACCACCTCGGCGTCGGCCACCGGTCGGCCGCGGGCGTCGACCACGATGCCGTCCACGACGAAGCCCGGCTCGAGGCGCGCGGTCACCCGGGACTCGCCCTCCGCCAGTGGCACCTCGAAGCGGGCGTGGTCGGGGTGGACGACGCGGACCATGAGTTCGCGCGGATCACCTGGGATCGACAGGGTCGCGCGTCCGGCGTCGTCGGCGAAGTCGACGCCGCCGGGCACGGTGGATCGGGCCCGTTGCGGCCACGGCGTCAGGACCTGTTCGACGGTGATCTTGGCACCTGGCAACGGGCGGCCGTCGCCGTCGAGGACCTCGACGCGGAGTTCGCGCATCGGCACGGCGACCGGCACGTCCTCGCGCTCGGCCTCCGACCCGGTGGCCGAGTCGCTCGCCGCCGGCGCCGCTGCGGGCTCGTCGGCCGGCTCGGAGAGCGTCGACACCCGCTTCGGTTCGGCCTCGCCCGCGACCTCCCCGGCCTCTGGACTCGCTTCCTTCGATCCGACGACGAGCATCGCCACCGCGGCGACGACGATCAGCAGCAGGCCAACGAAGAGGTATCGCATCGGAATGGGGGGAGCGGGCGCGGAGGTGGCCCGCGCCGTTCGGGACCTGTCATCCGCCGGCGAGCGCGGCCTCGATCTGGCCCCAGGCAGTCGCCGCGTCGGCGGTGAGCCCGGCCGGCCGGGGGTGGCGGGCGAGGGCGCCCCGGAACAGTTCACGGAGCTGTGCCGGGACCGCGCAGTGCTGGAAGGCGGTGACCACGTCCCACGCCGCGTCGGCGTAGGCACCGGCGCGCAGATGGGCCTCGAAGCGGCAGACGTAAGCGCGGGCGTCGTACGGGTCCTCGTCGACCCAGGCCTGGGCCAACGCCGCGGCGACGTCGACCTCGGCGCGGCGACCGAGCATCGCCCGCACCCGGAGCGCGCACGCACTCGCCGCGAGCACCGGGCCGCCCTCGTCGAGGATCGACCGGACGCGGGTGTCGAGGGCACCGACCAGCCAGTTCGGTGGGTCGAGCGCGAGCAGCTTCTCCAGGCCGGCCAGCCGCACCTCGGGTTCGAGTTCGCCACCATCGCGGCCGCGAGCGGGCGGACTGTCGCGATCGGTCAGGACCGCCACCACCTCGCGCCAGGCCCGCAGCGGCGACACCGGGCCGACCTGCTCCTCGAGCAGGATGCGCGCGTGCTCGAGGACCTCGGCGGTGACGCGGCCCGCCCGCAACGCCGAGCGGATCGGTGAAGCCAGACCGCGCTCGATCGGCCCGCCCGCGGCGCGCAGCTCGCCGAGTTCCCGCCCGGATCGCCCCAGTCGGGCCAGGGCCGCGCGGTGCAACTCGAAGCGTTGCTCGGTGGTCATCTCGACCTGCACCAACTCGGACTCCGCAGGCCGCGCGAGGCCGGCGAAACACAGCAGGAACGACGCCGCGGCATCGAGGGCGCCGAGTGGTCCGCGCGCGACCAGGTTGTCGACCTGTTCGAGCATCGCGTCGGCCGGCTGCGCCGGGTCCCACGCAAGGATCGGCATGAGCAGCCGCGGCAGGAACGCGCCCGGTCGGATCATCGACGCGCGGATCAGGTCGCGCTCCGCGGCTTCGACGTCGCCGACCGCCGCGGTGAGGCTGGCGAGGCCCCGGCCGACGTAGAGGCGGTAGAGGGCCAGCCAGGTGCTCGGGTCTCGCTCCGCGAAGCCGTCCTTGGTCTCGATCTCCTGAATGCGCGCGTCGATCAGCCGCCGCGCGCCGAGTCCGTCGCCACGCCGCAGCTGCCGGGTGGCTTCCGGGATCGGGTCGACCAGATAGGCCTGGCGCAAACGCGCGGTCTGCGGATCGCCCGGCCAGACCTGCTCGGCCTGGTCGAGGAGATCGAGGACCTCGGAGCGCGCGTCGGCGGCGACCAGGCGCGTGCCGGTCAGCACCGACAGCAACCCGTCGGGTCCGAACGCCGGACCGCTCTCGGTCTCGGCGCGCGCCACCGCGGCGGTCTGGTGGTTCTGCCGCTGGGCGATCGCCTTGGCGCGCTCCTCGTCGCGGAACTGCCCCCACAGCACCGAGGTGACGATCGTCGCCACCAGCGCGATCGCCACCGCCGCACTCACGCCCCGGTGCTTGCGGATCTGCCGCCAGGCCCGCACCGACAAGGGCACGCGGCGCACGTGCACCGGCTCGTCGTCGGCCACCCGGCGCAGGTCGCGCGCCAGCGTCTCGCCATCCTGGTAGCGGTCGCCAGGGTCCTTGCTGAGCAGCTTGCGCAGCACCATCTCGAGGTCGCGCGGCGCACCGCGCAGCACCTTGCGCAACGGCGGCGCCTCCTCGTGGACGATCGCGTGCAGCAACGCCTCGGTGGTCCGCCCCTCGATCGGCAGCCGGCCGGTGATGCACTCGAACAGCGTCGCGCCGAGGCCGTAGAGGTCGCTGGCCGGCGAGGGGTCGCGGCCCAGCGCCTGCTCGGGGGCCGCGTACTGGAGGGTCCCCATGAAGCCGCCGGCGCGCGACAGGCTCCGCGACTGTTCGCCGACCACCTTCGACAGACCGAAGTCGGCGAGCGCCAGTTCGCCGTCGGGATGGACCAGCACGTTGCCGGGCTTCACGTCGCGGTGCAGCAGGCCGCGGCGGTGGGCATGGAACAAGGCGTCGGCGACCCCGGCGAAGCGGCGCGCGGCGTCGCGGGGCTCGAGCGCGAGGCGACCGACGTGGCGGGCACGGGCGATGTGCCGGTCGAGGCTGACGCCCTGCACGCGCTCCATCGCGAAGTACAGCGAGCCGCTGGTCTCGCCGAAGCCGTACACCGGGACGATGTTCGGGTGGTGGAGGTTGGCGCAGGCGCGGGCCTCGGCGCGGAAACGGCGGCGCATCCGCGGGTCGGAGGTCAACGACGGCGACAGGACCTTGAGCGCGACGGTCCGCTCCAGCGACTCCTGGAAGGCTTCGAAGACGCTGCCCATCCCGCCGCGGCCGAGCAGGCCGACGATGCGGAACTCGCCGAGCTGTTCGGGCACGTCGGCGTCGACCTCGCCGACCATCGAGTCGAGGAAGTCGAGGGTCTCGATGCGCTCGAGCAGGTCCTCGGCCTCGTCGGAGTCCTCCTCCCGAAGGCGCGAGCGGACCTCGCTCAGGTCGGAGCGGGTGGCCAGCAGCTCGGCCATCCGTGCGTCGACGGAAGACGAGTCGTCGTCGAGGCGATCCGGAGGGGCGGGAGACACGCGGCGGGTCGAGGGAAGGGGGGAGTCGGCCGGGAGCGGCCGGGTCTGACCGGCATCATGGAGCCGGGTCGACCGGGGGATGTCCAGCCCCGCCCCCCGGCTCGCCACGTTCTTCCTCCACCTTCAGCTCCTTGGCCAGCCGGCGCAGCGCGCGGCCGAGCAGCAGGTGGACGGCGTTCTCGGTGCGTCCCATCCGCTCGCCGATCTCCTTGGCCGACAGGCCTTCGATCCGCGCCAGGACGATCACCTCGCGGTGGTCGTCGGTCAGCCGGGTGAGCGCGGCCTCGAGCAGGATCAGCCGGTCCTTGCGGTCGGCGCGGGTCACCGGTCCCGAGCGGCGGTCGGCCATCGGGAAGTCGGTGCGGATGCCACGCTCCTTACGGGGGTCGCGGGCGGCGACGCCGACCTGGTCGCGGATGATCCGGGCGACCTTGCGGCGGGCCAGGGTGACCAGCCAGGCGCCGGCGTTGGCCGGATCCTCGAGGGTCGACCAGCAGTTGATCGCCTCGATCGCGACCTCCTGCAGCACGTCTTCCGGGTCCATCCGGGTGCGCAGGTCGGGCCCCATCCGGATGTAGATCACCGACAGCAGGCGGTCGCGGTAGCGCTCGAAGGCGACTTCGGGGGTCAGGGCCATGGGACGGAGACGCCGCGTCGCGGGGGCCGGGCGGGCGGCCGGGGCGGCAGGCGGCTCGGCGAGCGAGGATAGCGTCATTCGGGGCATGGTTCCCTGTTCGTCCGGGGGCAGGTCGGAGGTGGGAGGTCGCCGCGCTACGGGATCGGCTCGCGATCATTCCCGGGTCGGAAGGATTCCCCGGCAGGCGCCACCCTTCGCCGCGGAACCGCCCCGCGGATCCCGGGATAGACTGGTCCCGTGGTTCGCGGCTCGATGCGCGCGGCCCTGTTGCCGCTGCTCCTCGGCGCCGCATGGAGCGGTGCGGCGGGAGAGGTCCAACCGCAGGCGCGGTCGCCGGTCTCGTTCCGGGACACGGGTCCCGGCGCGACGGAGGCCTGTCGCTGCCTGATCGAGCTGGACGAGGCAGGCTCGGACGCGCGTCTCCTGCTGCTCGAAGCGATCCGCGTCGGCGTGCGGCAGGGCGCCGCCGAGTCCCATGCCGCGCGGGTCGAGGCCCTCCGCGCCTTCGACGAGCCCGGCCAGCAGGAGCTCGAACGATCGGTGCAGGACATGAACGGCCGCGTGCTGCGCCGCTTCCTCTGCTGGCCCGGAGCGTTGGTCGAGCTGCCCCCCGCCGCGGCCGGCGCGTGGCCGACCCGCCACCCCGACCGCTGGCCGCTCCGACCCGAACGCGCCTGGGCCCCACACGTCAAGGTCGCCACCGACGCCAACAACCACGCCGCCGACCACGTGCAGAACGTCCTCGGCCTGCGCGGCGCCGGCGCCACCCTCGCCCTGTTCGACACCGGCGCCGACCTCGACTGCAACGGCAGCGGCAACCCGCACCCCCACCTCGGCGGCACCCTGCCCGGCGGCGGCTCGCGGCTCGTCGCGGTCCGCGGCGCGTTCGGAGCGCAGGACGTGGAAGACCAGCAGGGCCACGGCACCTGGGTCGGCAGCATCGCGCTCGGTCGCAACTGGGCCGGAAGCGCGTCCACCTTCTCCGACGACGGCTTCGCGCCGGACGCGGGCCTGGTGAGCCTGAAGATCACCAGCGGAACCCAGTTCCAGTACTTCGACAGCAGTCTGCTGGCGATGGTCGACGAGGTCGCGCTGCAGCGCCTCGCGTGGGACGTCGGCGTGGCCAACGTGAGCTGGGCGGGTTCGCCGTCGCCCGCCTGGCCGACCAGCCAGGCGCTCGACGTGCTGGCGTTCTACTTCGACGTGGTGGTGGTGACCTCGGCCGGCAATGGCGGCCTGGATCCCACACCGACCATCCAATCGTTCGCCAATTGCAATGGTCTCGCAGTCGGCGCCATACACCCCGACAGCCATGCGATCTGGACCGGCTCGACCTTCGGTCCATTGCTCGGCGATCCATTGCGCCGCTTCCCCGACCTCACCGCCGTCGGCACCGAGGTCCGCACCGCGACGGTCGATTCCCCCCAAGGCGTCAGCCCGGTCCTCAACGGCACCAGCTTCGCCGCGCCGATGGTGGCCGGTACCGCTCTCCTGCTCCGCGGCGCCGACCCGTCGCTCTCCGCCCTCGACGCGCGCGGGCTGCTGCTCAATTCCACCGCCGACCTCGCGCAGGCCAACCCCGACCGCACGCGTTGGCACTGGGGCCGCGGCATGCTGCGCACCGACCTCGCGGTGGAACACCTGCAGACCGGCACGGTCACCCAAGCGATCCTGCGCAGCGGCGACCCGGCCCTCCTGCTGCCCATCCAGGCGATTGCCGGCAAGAGCTATTCGGCGACGATCGCCTGGCCGCGCCTCGATCCCTCGAGCACCGACTGGGACGACCTCGACCTCGAGCTGCGCGATCCCAATGGCCGCCTGATCGCCGCCTCGACCAGCACCCGCGACCTCGACGAGCGCGTGCTCTTCGACGCCCGACTCACCGGCCCCCACGAGCTCCGCGTGATCCCGCGCAGGATCATTTCCCCCACCGGCGTCCTCGTCTCCATTGCCCACGCCGAACACCGCGGCGGCGGCAAGCAGCCCGGCACCTGGCAGCTCGATCCCGCGGTTCCCCATAGCGGTTGCCCCGGCCAGGGCGTGGTGCCCATTGCGGGTCTCGAGGTCCCCGCCTTCACCGCCGGCGGCTTCGCCTCGCGCGGCAGCATCTATCCGTTCGCCGGCCCGCCGTGCCGCCTGCTGATGGTGCTCGACCACAATGAGGTCCCACCCGGCACCGTGATCCGCCACGTGGCACTCCGCCGCGACGAGAACTCGTTCGGCTATCCGAGCTACGACGCCGACGTCGAGCTGCGCATGGGCCTCACCTCACGCCCCGCCGGCAGCCCACTCGCCACCTTCGACGCCAACTACGACCTGGCCGGCCCCACCGTGGTGACCCAACGCCGCTGGCTCACCATCCCCGGCGACCAGGAGATCCCCGCCGACTACGACGTGTTCGACGTCGTGCTGCCACTCGACCAGCCCTACACGGTGCAGACCGGCCCCGGCCGCAACCTGGTGATCGAGTTCGTCGTGCATGGCCACTCCCGCGGTTCGATCCCCTTCGGCCTCACCTTCGACGCCGAGCTCAACCCGTTCGAGGCGGTGACGATCTCGACCGGCTCCGCGACCGCCGCGACGGGGGTGCTCGACGTGCTCACCCCGCCGCTCGCGCTGCTGCGCGGTGATCTGGCGACCGCCGTCCCCCGCCTGTTCACCGACGGGCTGCCGCAGCTCGGCGGGACGTTCGCGCTGCACTTCGCGCGTGCCGCGCCGAACGCGCCCGGGGTGCTGATCCAGGGCTTCCCGCTGTCGACCTGGGGCAGCGCGTCGATCCCCTTCGATCTGACCGCCCTGGGGGCGCCCGGCTGCGCCCTGCATGCGCGCCCGGATGCGGTGGTCGCGCTGTGTGCCGACGGCGCCGGGCGAGGCAGCCTGCCGATCCAGGTGCCCGCCGATCCGGCGTTCACGGGCCAGGAATATCGGCAGCAGCTGCTGTTCCTGGATCAGGCGGCGAACGGGCTGGGGATCTCGGCGACGCGCGCTGTTGCGCTGCGGGTTGGTGGCTGAACGGGACCCGGCCGGGCGTCCGACGAGCCGGCACACGGATCACCCATCCCTCGACACCCGATCTGGCATCCGCGGACCATGCTCCGTAGAACGCGGCCCGACCGGTGTGGCGGACCCCCCGCCGCTCCCGCCCCATCGCCCCTCCCTCCGGCGAGCCAGACTCCATGCCTAGCTTCCCCCGTGGCACCCTCTTGCGTGGCACCTTCTTGGCTGGCCTGCTCGCAGGCCTGCTCGGCCTGACGAGTGCCTCCGACCTAGCCGCCCAGCGCCGCCCAGGCGGCGGCGGACGCCGCGCCCAGGTCACCGTCCTGAAGGTCGGGACGGTCCATCCGGTGTCCGGACCGGCGATCGAGAACGGCGTGATCGTGATCCGCGGGTCGCGGATCGTGGCGGTCGGAAGTGCTGACGAGATCGAGGTTCCGGAAGGGGCCAACGTGATCGAGCACCTCGAGGCACACGCCTATCCGGGACTGGTCGACCCGCTGTCGGCGGCGTTCGCGGATCCGGAGGCGGTGAGTGCCGGGCGGACCGATGCGGGGACGCCGGTGGCGGACGCGCTCGATCCCTTCGAGGAGCGCTCGCGGGAGCTCGCAGCCCGCGGCATCACCACGGCTTACGTCAGCAACCGGTCGGACTCGCCGTGGCGGGGACTGGGTGCCTTGATCCGGCCGGGGAGCGACGGCTTCCGCGACTTCCCGGAGAAGACCGAGGTCGCGGTGCAGATGCGGATCTCGGCGGGCGGCGGACGGGCGCACCCCCTGCAGCGGCTGCAGGCGCTGGAGAACGTCGGCAACGAGTTCGAACAGCTCGAGGCCTACGAGAAGGCCTTCGAGAAGGCCGAGGAGGAGCTGAAGAAGTACGAGGAGGACTTCGGCAAGTACCTCGAGTGGCACCGCGCCCGGAAGAAGGACGACGGCGACGCGGCCAAGGAAGAGGACAAGAAGGACGGCGAACAGGCGTCCGGCGAGGGCGAGGCCAAGCCGGAGGGCGAGACGCCGGAGGCGCGGCCCGAGGGTGGGCGGCGCGGTCGCGGTCGGCGCCCGCCCGGTGAAGGCGGCGGCGGTGGCACTCCTCCCGCCGGCGGCGGCGAAGGTGGCCGTCCCGAGGGCGGCGCGCAGGACCCGCAGCGCGCGGGCGGTGGCGGGCGCGGCGGCGAAGGCGCGGCGACCGGCGGCGACGCCAAGGCCAAGGGCGAGGAGAAGGCCCCCGAGCGGCCGAAGTACCCCAAGACCCCCGACCGCGACCCGTCGAAGGACGCGCTGATCAAGGTCCGCGACGGCGACCTGGCGCTGTTCATCGAGGCGCAGCAGACCGACGAGGTCGAGCGCGCACTGGCGCTGCTCGGCGAGCACGGCATCGGCCGCGCGGCCATCGAGATCGCCACCGGCGCCCACCGTGCGGCGCCGGCACTCCGCGACGCCGGCATCCCGGTGATCGTGCTCGATGCTGCCCCCGCCGGCGAGAACGAGAACGTCGACCGCGACGGCCAGGACAGGAGCGTCGCCGGTGTGATGGCCAAGGCCGGCGTGCCGGTGGCCTTCGGTTCGGGTTCGGTGGCCCGCGCCCGCCACCTTCCCTCCATCGCCGCCGAGGCGGTGGCCTACGGCATGGACGAGGACGCCGCGGTCCGCGCGATCACGCTGACCCCCGCCGAGATCCTCGGCGTGGCCGACCGCGTCGGTTCGCTCGAGGCCGGCAAACTCGCCGACATCGTGCTGACCTCGGCGCCGATCCTGCACAGCGACGCGCGGATCCTGTCGGTCCTGGCCAGCGGCCGGCCCGTCGGTGGCTCCGACTCCGAAGACCGCTGACCGCCACGACGCCGGCCCGTCGCCGCGCCCCGCGGCATGCGCGCCGGCTCTTCCACCCCGAACATCCGTTCCGCAGCGCTCGCCCGAGTCGCACCGGAACCCCAGGAGACCGACCCCTCATGCATCGGACCATGCTGCCCAGGACCCTCACCCTGGCCGCGGTGCTGGCCGCCCACCTCGCGCCGCCACTCGCGGCGCAGGATCGAGGCGGTGACCAGCAGTCGCCGCAGGCGCAGACCACCACGATCTACTCGGCCGCGCGGCTGATCCTCCGCGCCGGCGATCCGGTACTCACCGGCGACGACGCGCGCCTGGCGGTGCGCGGCGGCAAGGTGGTCGCGGTCGGCGGCGAGATCACGCCGGGGATGACCCAGCGTGCTCGCGTCTCCCGCTTCGAAGGTGCCACGATCGTGCCGGGCTTCGTCGCGCCGCACACCGACCTCGGGCTCGGTGGCGACCTCGCCGAGCCGATCGACGCGTTCACGCCCCACCTCGACGCCGCCGACGCGTTCAATCCGTTCGACGACCGGCTCGACGAGCTGGCGAAGACCGGGGTGACCAGCGCGGTACTGTCCCCCCTGTCGGCCAACACCTTCGGTGGCCGCGCCGCACTGGTCCGCTCGGGGGAACTGGCCGGCCAGGTGGTCACGCGCGACTGCTACCTGAAGATGGCGCTGGTCCAGGAGTCGCTCGATCAGCAGCGCTACCCGACCTCGCGGATGGGCGCCGCCGACATGATTCGCTCGGCCTTCGCCGAGGCGAACTCGCCGCTGGGCGTGCAGACGCCCGAGTTCGCGGCGCTGCGCGCGGTGCTCGACGGCTCGCTCGGCGTCGCGGTCCACGCCCGCACCCACGCCGAGATCACCACCACGCTGGACGTGCTCGGCCCGCTCGGCATCGATCCGGTGCTGCTCGAGGCCGCCGAGGTCGACGAGAACCTCGACCGCCTCACCGGCACCGGCGTGCGGGTCACGCTCCCCGGCCTGCGCTTCGATTCTCCGGAGCGCCTGCTCGAACTGCCGGCGAAGCTCGCCGAGGCCAAGATCCCGTTCGCCTTCATGGCGCCCGACGGTCGCTGGCTGCGGCGCAGCATGGCGCTGGCGGTGCGGCACGGACTGAGCCGCGAACTCGCGCTGGCCGCCGCCACCAGCGTGCCCGCCGAGATCGCCGGCGCCGACGACCACGTCGGTTCGCTGCGCGTCGGCCGCGACGCCGACTTCGCGATCTTCCACGGCGACCCGTGCGACCTCACCGCGAGGCTGCTCGCGGTGCGCGTCGCCGGCCGCGCCGTGTTCGACCACGCCGACGACGAGACGACCGACACCGGCGCCGCGGCCCGCGGCACGGAGGAGACCCGATGACCGCCCGCAGTCCTTCGCTCCGCGCTGCGGTCCTCGCCGCACTCGCGCTCGCCGCGTCCCCGCTGGCCGCCCAGGAAGCCGTCCAGGTGTTCCAGGGCGCGCGCCTCCACCCCGTCTCCGGTCCCGCGATCGACAACGGCGTGCTGATCGTCGCCGGTGGCCGCATCGTCGCGGTCGGCGGCGCCGACCTCACGGTCCCCGCCGGCGCGCAGATCATCGACTGCTCCGGCAAGGTGATCACGCCGGGCCTGGTCGACGCCGGCACCACGATGGGTGTCGACGCGCGCGACCTGAACGAGCAGGGCGAGGAGGTCACCCCCGCGGTGCACATCCTCGACGCGATCGATCCGGCGAGCCGTGACTTCGTCCGCGCCCGCAACTCCGGAGTGACCTGCGCACAGATCAACCCCGGCAACCGCAACGTGATCGGCGGCTTCGGCGCGGTGGTGAAGACCGCCGGCGACACGCTCGCCGAGATGCTGGTGATGGACGAGTCGGGCCTGCGCCTGACGATGGGTTCGGAACCCAGCTCGGGCAACCGCGCGATCCGCGGCGGCCGCCCCGAGGGCATCTACTACCGGCGGCCGACCACCCGCATGGGTGTCGTCTGGGAGGCGCGCAAGGCCTTCTACGACGCGATGGCCTACCAGCAGCAGAAGACCGATCCGAACGCCGACCCCGAGACGATGGCGATCGATCCCGGCATGGAGGTGCTGAGCCGCGCGCTGAAGCAGGAGGTGCTGGTCCGCACCACCGCGCGCGCCGAGCAGGACATCCGCACCGCGCTGCGCCTCGCCGAGGAGTTCGGCTACAAGACGCTGGTCGAGGAGGCCACCGAGGCGTGGCGCGTGATCGACGACCTCGCCGCCGCCGAGGTGCCGGTGCTGTTCAGCGCGCCGAGTTCGATGAACGGCGGCGAGGGCACCGACGTCCGCTACAACACGATCGTCGCGCTCGCCGCGCGCGGCGTGCCGTTCGCGATCTGCAGTGGCGCCGGCGGTGCGCCCCTGCCGCTGATCCACGAGGCGACCTTCGCGGTGCGCTACGGCCTGTCGAAGGACGTGGCGCTCGCCGCGGTCACCCTGCGCGCCGCCGAGATCCTCGGGGTCGACGACCGGGTCGGCAGCCTGCGCGCCGGCCGCGACGCCGACCTGGTGGTCTGGAGCGGCGACCCGTTCGACCCGACCAGCCGGCCACTCGCCGTCTACGTCTCCGGCGAGGAGGTCTCGGAATGACCCCCGCGCGCCGTTCCTCCGCCGCATCCCCTCCGCATTCCCGCACGTTCCCGATGACCCTCTCCCGACTCCTGAAGGCGACCGGCCTCGCCGCCCTGCTCGCCGTTCCGTCCGCCGCCCAGGACCAGCTCGTGGTCAAGGCCGGCACGCTGCACACCTTCGCCGGCGACCCGATCCAGAACGCCGTGATCCTGATCGAGAACGGTCGGATCACCGCGATCGGCAGCGCCGACGAGATCGAGGCGCCGTGGAACGCCAAGGTCGTCGACGCGACCAACATGGTGGTGCTGCCGACCTGGGTCCTCGCCCACACGCCGGGCGGCCTGTCGGGCGGCAACGAGAACATGGCCAACGTGCCGTTCCTCACCGTGCAGGACGCGATCGACCCGTCGGACACCTTCTTCGACGAGGCGATCCGCAACGGCGTCGGCACGCTGCACGTGATCCCCGGCAACAGCACGTTGCTCGGTGGGCGCGGCATGGTGGTGCGCCCCTACGGCAAGACCGTCGAGGACATGACGGTCCGCGACGCCGGCGGCCTCAAGCTGTCGCTGCAGGCCGACCGCGGCAACAGCCGGATGGCACAGATCCGCGCGCTCCGCAACGCGCTGAAGGACGCGCAGGACGCCAAGGCCGAGCTCGAGCGGCAGCGCACCGAGTGGCAGAAGGAGAAGGACGCCGGAGCGACCGAGAAGAAGGAGTTCGACGGCGAGATCGACGAGCTGAAGAAGCCGGTCGTCGACCTGATCGACGGCGCGCTCACCGGCTACCTGTTCGTGCCGTCCGCCGCCGAGGTGCCCGAGGTCGCGCGCCTGAAGGAGCAGTACCCGGCGATGAAGCTGGTGCTGGTCCTCGGCCCGAGCTGCTACAAGGCCGCCGACCGCCTCAAGGAACTCGGCTACCCGATCGTGCTCGAGGACGAGTCGATCGAGTACGTCGAGCGCGATCCGGAGACCGGCGACGAGACCACCGTGTGCCCGCCGAAGGTCTTCGCGGACGCCGGCATCGAGTTCGCGATCTCGCTGTCGCAGAGCGGCAACAGCGCCCGCCGCTACCCCTGGTGGCAGATGGCGACGATGGTCCGCCACGGCGTCGACCGCGGCGTCGCACTGCGTTCGCTGACCACCGTGCCGGCGCGCATCCTCGGCGTCGACGCCGAGTTCGGCACCCTCGAGGTCGGCAAGGTCGCCTCGCTGCAGGTGCTCGAGGGTGACCCGCTGGCAGCCACCACCTGGACCCGCTGGGTCGTTCTCGAGGGCGAGGTCGCCTACGACAAGACGGCTGACAAGCGGCTGCAGGTCCTGTTCGGCGAGACCGCGCCGGCCAGCGGCGAAGGCACGACTGGCGGCAGCGACCGCCAGGAGGGATCGCGTTGAAGCGTTTCCTCCCGCTCCTGACCGTCGCAGCGCTGGCTGCGGCGGCGCCCCCCACCGCCGACCACGCGGTCGATGGCAAGCCCACCGATCCCCCGGCGCGCAACTTCGCGGTCCGCTGCGGCGTCCTCCACCTGGGTGACGGCGCGACGCGCGAGAACTGCTGGCTGATCGTCCGCGACGGCCAGGTGGCCAACATCCTGCAGGCGGTCGGCGACGCGGCGGAGACCCCGCCCGACGACCTGCCGGTCGTCGACGCCAGCGACCGCGTGGTGATCCCCGGTCTGGTCGCCGCCGACTCCGACCTGTCGGGACAGGGCGACGACGAGTACGCGGTCACCCCCGACCTCGTCGCGCTCGACGGCTTCGACTTCCTGCGCCGCTGGGGCCGTGCCCTCGAGAGCGGTGTGACCACCGTCTACCTGGCCCCCGGTCGCAACCGACTGATCCCCGGCCAGGGCTCGGTGGTGAAGCTCGCCGGCGACGACCTGGTGCAGCGCGTACTCGCCGAGAAGGCCTGCCTGCGCATCACGCTCGGCGCCGAGGGTGCCGGTGCGCCATCGGTGTTCGAGCCGGTGGTCCACCCCACCGCTGACGACCCACTGGAACCGGCCCGTCGCCAGTACCCCTCCTCGCGGCTGTCGCAGCTCGACACGCTGCGCACCCTGTTCCAGGACGCCGCGAGCGCACCCGATGGCGAGCTCGAGGGCCCCGGCTCGGTCGAGACCCGCTACTCGCCGCGCGCCCTGAAGCAGGCGATCGGCGGCACCCTGCCGCTGCGCATCGCCGCGCGCGAGGCCGCCGACGTGCGCCGCGGACTGGCGTTCGCGCAGTCGCTCGGGATGACCGAGAACCTGGTCCTCGAGAACCCGTGGGCGATCGGCCCGATCGCCGGCACCGCCGCGTCGATGGGCGCGACCGCGGTGTTCCGGATGCCGATCCGGCTCGGCGCCAGCAACCCCGGCGGCGAGAACCGTGACGACGAGCGCACCCGCCCGCGGCCGGAGAACGCCGCTCTGGCGGCGCGCGCCGGCCTGCCGGTCGCGCTGTGCGCCACCGGCGGTGGCGGCGTCGAGGACCTGCTGATGGTCGCCGGTCTCGCGGTCCGCTTTGGTCTGCCCGCCGACAAGGCGCTGCCGGCGATCACCAGCGTGGCGGCCCGCGCACTGGGCGTCGACGACCGTGTCGGCAGCCTGGAGCCCGGCCACGACGCCGACTTCGCGATCCTCAGCGGCGATCCGCTGGCGGTCGGCACCATGGTCGAGCAGACCTGGGTCGACGGCGAGCAGGTCTACCAGCGGGTCACCGAGTCCGACCTGCTGGCGGTGAAGGTCGACCGGATCCACACCGGCGACGGTCAGGTCGTCGACGACGGCGTGGTGCTGGTGCGCGACGGCAAGATCCGCGGCATCGGCACCGACCTCGCGGTGCCCTACGGCGCGTCGGTCATCGACCTGCGCGGCCGGGGCAGCGTGATGGTGCCGGGCTTCGTCGACGGCCACTCGAGCCTCGGTCTGTCGGGCGACGGCACCGGCGTGCCCGGTGGCGCCGCGAACCAGAAGATCGCCGAGGTCGTGCGCCCCGACGATCCGGTGCTGGAGCAGGCGCTGAAGGCCGGCGTGACCACGGTGCTGACCTCCGGCCGCGACGGCGGGCTGGTCTCCGGCCGCGTCACCGCGATCAAGACCGGTGCGAGGAGCCGCGAGGAGATGGTCGTCGACCCAATCGCCGGTCAGCGCTTCGTGTTCGATGCGGTCGGTCCCGACGCGATCAAGCCGATCCGCGACCAGATCGAGGCGGCCAAGAAGTACGTCGAGGAGTGGGCCAAGTACGAGAAGGCCCTCGCCGACTACGAGGCCGGCAAGGGCAAGAAGCCGGTCGAGGAGGCCCCCGCCGAGCCAGCCGCTGCCGACGATCCGCTGAGCGGCACCTGGGAGTGCGAGATCGCGATCTCCGAGCAGTTCACGCTGAACCTGACGCTGACGATGAAGCTGGACGGCACCAAGGTCACCGGCACCGCGGCGATCAGCATGCGCGGCCGTGATGCGCCGCCGCAGGACTTCACCGGCACCTTCGAGAACGGCGAGCTGAAGGCCTCGCTGAACTTCCGCGGCAACGACAGCGCGATGACCGCGAAGGTCGCCAACGACGTGCTGAACGGCAAGGTCGCCCTCGGCGGCAACGAGGTCGACATCACCGGCGCGCGGGTCGCGAAGGGCGGCGAGCAGCCGAAGAAGAAGGAGACCGCCGCGGTCGACGACGGCCGGCCCAAGAAGCCGAAGGTCAACGAGGCCCTGGAACCGCTGCGCGACCTGCTCGCCGGCGACGCCACCGCGATCATCAAGGTCGGCAAGGCACCGGCGATCGAGGCGGTGGTGAAGTACTTCGAGGACGAGAAGCTGGCGTTCGCGCTGCACGGCGCCGACGACGCGCTCGACACCCCGGAGATCCTCGGCGAGAAGCGCCCCGCGGTGCTGCTCGGCCCCGAGCTGGTGGTCCGCGAGGACGGCGAGCTCCGCAACCACGCCGCCGAGTTCGTCGACGCCGACGTGCCGATCGTGATCTGCACCGGCGACACCGCGGGCACGGCCTACCTGCCGCTGCACGCCGCCCACGCGGTGCGCTACGGCCTGGATCCGGTGGCCGCGCTGCACGCGGTGACCATCGAGCCGGCCAAGGCGTTCGGCATCGACGACCGGGTCGGCAGCCTGGCCCGCGGCAAGGACGCCGACTTCGTGGTGTTCGACGGCGGCCCGTTCGAACCCACCAGCCACACCCTGCTCGTGGTCTGCAACGGCCACGTCGCGGTCCACGCCGCCGAGGAGGCGACCCGTTGAGCTCGTTCCGTCCGAATTCCTGCGCGGCGCTGGCCGTGCTCGCGCTGACCGCCGCCGCCTCGCTCCCCGCCCAGGAGGGCGAGGAGCGCTCGATCGACATCTACTACGGCTCCAAGCCGACCGAGTACCAGGTCGCGATCTGGGGTCCCGACTCGGTGCCGAGCCCCGGCTACGCGTTCCGCTGCGCGCGGATCCTGCCGGTCACCTCCGAGCCGATCGAGGACGGCGTGGTGCTGACCCGCAACGGCAAGATCGTCGCCTACGGCAAGGCCGACGAGATCGCCGTGCCCGACGGCTTCGAGGTCATGGACCTCGGCGACACCTGGTGCGTGCCGGGCCTGGTCGAGCTGCACTGCCACATCGCGGCCGACGGCTTCGACCTGAACGACACCGTCCATCAGACCAACCCGGAGATGCGGACCCTCGACCTGATCACGATGGGTCACCAGCAGATGGTCGACGCCCGCGCCGGCGGCGTGACGACCGTGCTCTACATCCCCGGCTCGGGCTCCAACATGGGCGGCTTCGGCACGCTCACCAAGACCTGGGGCCGCAACCCGCAGGAGGCGCTGATCCGCTTCCCCGGCTGCCTGAAGGTCGCGCAGGCCGGCAACCCCGAGCGTCGCTCGGGCGACCTCGGCCTCGGCCCGATGGGCATGAACGAGGGGCTGCGCCTGACCTTCGAGCAGGGCAAGGCCTACCACGAGGAGTGGGTCGCCTGGGAGAAGGGTGAGGGCCCCAAGCCCGAGAAGAAGGCCAACCTCGAGCTGCTGCGGGGGCTGTTCCGCCACGAGTACCCGGTCGCGGTGCACACCCAGATCTACCAGGTCGCGCAGCAGACGATCCGTCAGCTCCGCCTGGAGCTCGGGCTGTGGACGGTGATCGTCCACGGCACCTTCGACGCCTACCGGCTCAGCGAGTTCGCGCAGGTGTCGGGCGTGCCGATCGCCAACGGACCGCGGCAGTACCACTTCGACTCCGGCCGCGGCTGGGGCTCGGGGTCCGGCGCCGAGAGTTCGTTCGTCGGCCTTGCCGACGCGTGGTACTCCGGCGGCCAGCACGGCTGGCAGGAACCGGTGAAGGGCGTGGGCATCGACGGCATCGCGGTGAACACCGACTCGCCGGTGGTCGCGCAGGAGGAGCTGACCCTGCAGTGCGCGATGGCGGTGCGGCTCGGTCTGCCCGACGCGGTGGGCCTGCGCGCGCTGACCATCAACCCGGCGCGCTTCATGCGCATCGACGACCGCGTCGGTTCGATCGAGGTCGGCAAGGACGCCGACATGGCGTTCTGGAGCGGTGACCCGATCGACCCGCGCAGCCACGTGCGGATGACGGTCATCAACGGCAACGTCGCCTACCGCCGCGATCCCCGCCATCCGCGGTTCTGACCCGCCGCCACTTCCCCCGAGGATCTCCCGATGCAGCTCCGAGACACGATCAGCCCGCTCCTCGCCGCCCTGGCGCTGCTGGCTCCGTGGACTGCCACGCCGGTCCTCGCGCAGTCCGAAGCCGGAACGCAGCCCGAGCCGGTCGAGCTGTTCCTCGGCCACGAGCCCGACGAGTACCAGGTCACCACCTTCGGTCCCGAGCAGATCGACAGCCCCGCGCGCGCCTGGAAAGCCGCGCGCGTGCTGCCGGTGAGCGGGCCGCCGATCGAAGACGGCGTGGTGCTGACCCGCGACAGCAAGATCGTCGCGGTCGGTCGCGCCGCCGAGATCGCGATCCCGGCCGGCTTCGAGGTCGTCGACCTCGGCGACGCGTGGTGCGTGCCCGGCCTGGTCGACCTGCACTGCCACATCGCCTCGGCGAGCAGCGACATCAACGACACGGTCTTCCAGGCCAACCCGGAGATGCGCACCCTCGACCTGGTCACGATGGACCACCCGAACCTGCGCCTGGCGCTGGCGGGCGGCGTGACCACGGTGATGTACATCCCCGGCTCGGGCGGCAACGTGGGTGGCTTCGGCACCCTGACCAAGACCTGGGGCCGCAACCCGAACGAGGCGCTGCTGCGCTTCCCGGGCTGCGTGAAGATCGCGCAGGGCAACAACCCCACGCGCCGCGCCGGGGACCTCGGCGCCACCCACATCGGGATGAACGCCAACCTGCGCTTCGCACTGGAGCGCGGCCGGGACTACCACCTGGCGTGGGAAGCCTGGGAGCAGGGCAAGGGCCCCAAGCCGGAGCGCAACCACGGGCTGGAGTACATGCGCGGCCTGTTCCGCTACGAGTACCCGGTCTGCTCGCATTCCCAGTACTTCCAGGTCTCCGGGGTCACGCTGTCGATGCTCCGCGACGAGTTCGACCTGTGGCTGGTGATCGTGCACGGCACCTTCGACGCGTTCCGCCACGTCGACGGCGCGGTCGCGCGCGGCGTGCCGATCTGCAACGGTCCGCGGCAGTACTGGGTCGACCCCGAGGACGGCCGCTTCTGGGGCATCGCCGAGGCGTGGCGCTCGGGCGGCGACGTCGGCTGGTTCGATCCGCAGCAGGGTCTCGGCGACGACGCGATCGGCATCAACACCGACTCGCCGGTGGTCGCGCAGGAGGAGCTGTCGCTACAGGCCGCGATGGCGGTGCGGCTCGGCCTGCCCGAGCGGGTCGCGCTCCGAGGCATCACCATCAACCCGGCCCGCTTCGTGCGCATCGCGCACCGCGTCGGCTCGATCGAGGTCGGCAAGGACGCCGACCTGGCGTTCTTCTCCGGTGACCCGCTCGATCCGCGCAGCCACGTTGCCGCCACCGTAGTCAACGGCCACCTCGCCTACCGGCGGGACCACCGTCACCCGAGGTTCTGAGGCCCGATGCGCATGCACACGACGCAGAGACTCCGAGTCGCCGCCCTCGCGGCCGTCGGGATGCTGCTGGCCGGCACGCCGACCGCCCAGCGGCCGACGCTGAACGCCGGCGAGCTCCGCTCCGCCCGGCCGACCCCGTGGGTGCTGCGCTGCGCGCGCGCGCTGCCGATCGACCGCGAACCGATCGTCGACGCCGGCATCGTGGTGCAAGGTGCGCGGATCGTCGCGGTCGACCGCTTCGCCGACCTGCCCCTGGCCGCCGACACGCCGGTGTTCGACGTCGGCGAGCGCATCGTCTACCCGGGCTTCGTCGACCTGCACCACCACGTCTCGGACCAGGGCGGCGACATCAACGACATGGTCACGCCGATCAACGCCGAGCTGCGCACGCTCGACGCGATCCGACCGACCGAGTCGCAGATCTACGACACGCTGGCCGGCGGGGTCACCACCACGCTGTTCATCCCCGGCTCCGGCACCAACATCAGCGGCTTCGGCGTGCTGATGAAGATGGCCCACGACCGGCCGCTCGAGGAACTCGTGGTCCGTGAACTCGGCGCGATGAAGGTCGCGCAGGGCTACAACCCCGAACGCCGCCACGGCGATCTCGGCAACGGCCGGATGGGCATGCACGACCTGCTGACCCGCGCGATGCTGCGCGGCAAGGAGTATGCGGATGCCTGGCGGGCGTTCGCGGCCGGGAAAGGCCCGAAGCCGGAGCTGCAGGCCGACCTCGAACAGCTCCGCAAGGTGTTCGACCACGAGGTCCCGGTGATCATCCACACCGCCGGCGCGCGCGACTGCATCGCCACGGCGCGGATGTTCGGCGACGTGTTCCAGGTCGACTACGTGCTTTCGCACGGCACCTTCAACGGCCATTGGGCCGCGTCGGCGCTGGCGGCGAAGGGCACTCCGGTGAACCTCGGTCCACGGATGTTCGACTTCGACCAGGGCCGCGTGCAGGGCATCGCCGCCGGCTACTACGACGTCGGCTGCACGAACCTGTCGATCAACACCGACGCACCGGTCATCGCCCCCGAGCAACTGCCGCTGCAGGCCGCGATGGCGGTGCGCCTCGGCCTTCCCTGGGAAGCCGGCCTCAAGGCGATCACCCTGGTGCCCGCCCAGCAGATCGGCATCGCCGACCGCGTCGGCTCGATCACCGCGGGCAAGGACGCCGACCTGGTGGTCGGCTCCGGCGACCCGCTCGACCCCCGCTTTCCACCCGAGATGGTGTTCCTCGAAGGCCGTCTCGCCCACACGTTGGACCAACTCCGATGATGACGAACCGACTCGCGAGTCCCCCGGCACTCGCCGCCGCCGCGCTGGCGCTCGGCCTGTGCGCGCTCCCCGAGGCGTCCGCCCAGGATCCGGCGCGGCCGGTCGCGCTGGTGCACGCCCGCATCCTCACCATGACCGAGGACGGCGGCACCATCGAGGATGGCACCGTGCTGATCCGCGGCGAGACGATCGAGGCGGTGGGCGCCGACGTGACGGTTCCGCCGGGCGCCAGGGTCATCGACCTGCACGGCGGCACGGTGATGCCCGGCATGGTCCACGCCTGGTCGACCGCGGGCGTGCAGGCGGAGAACGGCGGCGGTGTGCAGCTGCCCGCCAACATCCCCGACCGCTTCCGCCGCCGCTTCATGTCCGCTTCCAGCGGCAACAGCCGGCCGGTGTCGACACCGTCGAAGAAGGTCGCGGAGTCGCTCTACGCGCGGCAGGACGTCTACGGCGATCTGCTCGACGCCGGGGTCACCACGCTGGTGGTCCGCCCCGAAGGCTCGGGCCTGCCCGGCATGGCCGCCCGCCTCGACCCCGCGGGTGGCGACGACAGCCTGGTGGTCGGCGACGAGGCCTACATCGTGGTCACGCCGCAGAACACCCAGGCCGCGGCCAAGGCCCTGAAGGACATGTTGGAGAAGGGCAAGAAGGCGCTCGAGGAGCGCAAGAAGCCCAAGGAAGAACCCAAGAAGCCCGAGGAGCAGAAGAAGCCCGAAGGCGAGGAGAAGAAGGACGGCGAGGGCGAGAAGAAGCCCGGTGAGGGCGAGACGCCCGAGCCGAAGCCGGAGCCCAAGCCCGATCCAGATCCGAATCCGAAGCCCGAGCCGAAGCCCGAGCCCAAGCCCGAAGGCGACCAGGGCGGCGACGCGGCCAAGCAGGATCCGAAGCCGGCCGAGGAACAGAAGAAGCCCGAGCCCAAGAAGGACCCGAACGCCGAGGTGATGGCCGACCTGCTCGACAAGCAGCGTCGCGCCTTCGTGAACCTCTCGACCGGCGCCGACTTCCTGCACTGGCAGGCGACGATGAAGGACCTGAAGGACGTCGCCTTCCCCGCGGCGATCGTCGCCGACTCGACCGACCTGCGCAGCGGCCGGCTCGACCAGGTCCTCGAGATCATCAAGGGCTTCGACGGACCGGTCCTCACCGACCCGGATCTGGAGACCCTGCCCGACACCCGCACCCTGATCAGCCAGCCGAAGCGCCTGCACGAGGCCGGCGTCGAGGTCGGCTTCGTGCTCCCCGACAGCCAGCGCGAGATCGAGCAGCTGTGGTTCCAGCTGATGGAGCTGGTCCGCTGCGGCCTGCCCGCCGAGGTCGCGCTCGCCGGCATCACCCGCGTGCCGGCCAAAGCGCTCGGCCTCGACAAGGAGGTCGGCAGCCTCGCCAAGGGCCTGCGCGCCGATCTCCTGGTGTTCACCGGTGACCCGCTCGACCCGACCAGCACCCTGACCCACGTCTTCCACGGCGGCCGCTCCGTCCGCGAGGAGACCGACCCCCGATGAACTCGCCCAAGATCCCTGGATCGCTCGCGTTCCGCGCCGTGCTCGTGGCGCTCGCCGTGGGCTGCGCCGCCGACGCCGCGCTGGCCCAACGTCCCCGCTTCCGCCGCCCCGACGGGGCCGGCGGTCGGCCCCAGCCGCAGCAGGCCGAGCCGGAGGCGCCCGCCGAGGAGAAGAAGGTCGAGTCGTGGACCGCGATCCGCGGCGGCGACGTCTACCTCGGCGACGGCACGCTGCTGCGCCGCGCCACCGTGCTGATCGGCGACGACAAGATCCACGCCGTCGGCCACGAGGTCGAGATCCCCGAGGACGCGACGATCCTCGAGGCCGAGGGCAAGGTGGTCGCCCCCGGCTTCTGCATCGTCAAGGCCTCGGGCTTCGGCGCCCCGCGCTCCGGCGAGGACGTGCGCGACGGCATGAACCCATTCGACCCGACCATCAAGATGGGTCTGGCCGCCGGCATCACGTCGTTCCTGTGGCAGAACGGCTCGGGCAACGACAAGCCGGGCGGCAACAGCTCGCTGGTCAAGCTGGCCTACGGCGACCTCGAGGGCATGGTCGGCCCTTCCGACTCGGTGAAGACCATGCGGGTGCCGCTCAACCCGCAGCAGATGAAGACCTTCCGCGACCTCGTGAAGCAGGCCCGCGAGCACCAGGACGCGGTCCGCGAGGCCGCCAAGGACGACAAGAAGCCGGCGCCCAAGCCGCCGCGCGGCACCGAGGACATCCTGAAGATCCTCGATGGTGAGACCCGGCTCTGGATCTCGATGGGTGGCGGCTCCCGGATGTTCCGCGGCGGCGGCGACGGCGGTGGCGACGACACCACCGAGATCCGCCAGGCGATGGAGATCGCCTCGCTGCTCGGCCGCGGCGTGGTCCTCGACGACCCGGTCTGCGCCTGGGTGATCGCCGACGAGGTGGCCGCCACCGGCTCGATGGCGATCGTCAACCCGCGCAACCGCGTACCGTCCCGCGAGGGCTTCGAGGACTCGACCGGCTCGAACATCGCCCAGGCGGCGATCCTCCACGACGTCGGGGTGCCGGTGGCCGTGACCGCACCGGGCGGCCGCTTCGGCGGCTCGGGCGTCGGCACCGGCGGCATCCTGGGCCAGGACCTGAACACGCCCCACGTCGACGCCGCGTTCGCGGTCCGCGGCGGGATGCCGAACCGCCAGGCGCTCCGCACCCTGACCCTGGATGCGGCCCGGATCATGGGCGTGGAGGCCCGGGTCGGGTCCCTGGAGGTCGGCAAGGATGCCGACGTCTTGATTCTCGACGGCGATCCGCTGCACTATAAGACGTTCGTTGACACGGCTTTGGTGAACGGCAAGGTCGCCTACGTGAGGGCCGAGGAGCCCTACTACCGGCACATCCGGCGCTGAGCCGGGTCCCTCGCCCTCCGGAGCCGGCGTCCTCACCCACTCCTGACCGGCCGCCGCTCCGGCGGCCCCTCACCCACCAGTCGATCGGGGCCCGACAGACGATCACGGGCGGCTTCCGGGGCGTAGCCTCACTCCGGGGATCCGCGCCCAGGTCCGTCCATCCCTCTCCGGCTGGTCCCCGCCCGGAAGGGTGCGCAGCCCGCGCCGCGCACTCCCACTGACGAGACGCCGACGATGAGCACCGTCGAGACCCTCAAGGAGTTGGACGACTTCTTCCGCAGCATGCGGCAGGCGTACAACAGTCGGGACATGAAGCTCTACCGGTCGCACTTCTGGACCGACAAGCGCTTCGTGCACCTGGACACGACGGGCCGGATCGACGACGGCTGGGGCGCCTACGAGGAGATCCTCGACCAGGAGTTCCGCTACATGGACAAGGTGACGCTGGAGCTCAAGGACCTCCGGTTCAACCTGTTCCAGGACCAGTTCGCCAATGCGCTCGGCGCTTGGAAGGTCTCGCAGGTCGACCCCGACGGGCGCACCAGCGAGACCGAGGGCCGCTGCAGCTTCGCGGTGGTGCGGATCCGGGACGACTGGAAGATCGTCCACCAGCACTTCAGCTCGGAACCGCTCGAGGAGTAGCGGGCGAGCGAGGAGGGTGGCGCGGGCGCCGACGGCGCCGCAGCTGATCCCCTCCTGTTGATCCCCTCCTGCTGATCAGTTCGGCGGCAATTCGCCGGTCAGCGCCTTCAGGAAGGTCACGATCGAGGCGATCTGCGCGTCGCTGAGTTCGACGTCGAGCTGGTGCTTGCCCATCAGGCGCACCGCCTCCTCCAGGGTCGCGACCGAGCCGTCGTGGAAGTAGGGCGCGGTCTCGGCGACGTTGAGCAGCATCGGCACCTTGAACATGTAGTCCTCGGCCGCGTTGCCGGTGTGTGCACCACGCCCCTTGTCCGCCGTCTCGAAGGGGACCCGCTCGCCGAGCTTGCGATACATCGTGCCCCCCACCGTGCGGCCCATGTGGCACTGCACGCAGCCGACGTCGAGGAAGGTCTGCAGACCGGCCTTCTCCGCCGCGGTGAGCGCGTCGTCGTCGCCATCGAGGTAGTCGTCGAAGCGCGAGTGGGTCTTCAGCGTCCGCTCGAACGCGCCGACCGCCTTGCCGAAGTTGGCCAGAGTGATCGGCGTCGACTCCCCGGCGAAGCACTCCTTGAAGGCCGCCACGTAGGCGTCGTCGCCCTCCAGGATGCCGACGAGCTCCGCCTCGGTGGCGAGACCGTGCTCGATCGGATTCATCACCGGTCCGGTGGCCTGGTCCTCGACTGTCGCGGCGCGGCCGTCCCAGAACTGCGCCAGCTGGCGGAACGCGTTGATGCTGGTCGGCGAGTTGCGATCGCCACGCTCACCGGTCGAGCCGGGAGAGGTCGGCTCGCCGTCCTGCCCGTACTTCGACAGGTCGTGGCAGCTCGCACAGGACAGGTTGCCCTGCTTCGACAGCCGCTGCTCGTGGTAGAGCTTGCGGCCGAGCTCGACCATCCGAGGGTCGGGCGCCGGCTGGTCGGCGAAGGTCTCGGTTCCGAGGATCGCGACCACCTTGCTGCGGTCGAGCGCCGCGGCGCCGCCACCGCTGTCGCTTCCATCGCCACACCCCGCGGACAACGCGCCGGCTGCCGCGAGCACGACCGGCAGCGCCAACGCACGCATCGATTGGATCTTGGACATACCTCAGTCGTACACCGGACAGGCCCGGTGCCGAGGCTCAGTTCCCGCGATCGTCGTCAGAACCGGTCTGGATCGTTCTGTCGAGCGACGACAGGTCCAGCGGTGAACTGCGCTCCACCCGCCCGGTGGCGGGATCTACCACCAGCGCGGTCACCGCCCCCACCCCCGCACCGAGGGCCCGGCGGTCGAACCGAAACCGACCGGACGCGTCGGCCCGACCTTCGCGCAGGCTGATCGGCACCAGGGGTAATCCCGGGCCCTCGGCCAGCAGGACCACCGCGTGCGGTGCCGCCGTGACAACCAGATCGGCGCGGGCTTCGTCGAGATCTACGTGGACCTGGTGGATCGCCGGCCTGAGCGGATCGCGCGGGACGAGCAGCTCCGGCCGCAGCGGGAATCCGCGATCCACGGGGAGGATCTCGAACGCGTCGAAGGCCGCCGCCTCGATCTCGAGCGTCACCGGCCGGCCCGCGCCGGGAGGGACGCTGGCGGCGACGATGGTGCCGGTCCTCACGTTGCGCACCCGGACCGTGCCTTCGTCTGGACCACTGCCGACCAGCCAGAGCTCGATCCGGGCCCGCCCCGGGCGGGACCATTCCAACACGAGAGGCTTCGCCACGGAGTCGTCCCAGCCGAGCACACGACTCTCCGGACGTGACTCGGGCGCAGTCGGCGTCTCGACCGCTTCCGCCTCGGAATCGCCCCCGTCGACGGGCCGCACCGGCGTCACCGGATCCGCCGAGCTGGCGGGCTCCGTCACCACACCCGGAACGGCAGCCGCCGGCAGGGTCTCCGAGGTCCAACGGAGCCGGAGCCGCGCTCCCACGCCCGGGAGACTGCCCTGAACCGACAGGGTCGCAACCCGCGACGCCGCCGCGGGCCCGACCCAACGAACCCTGATCTCCCTGCGCCCGCCGGCAAGCACCCCGACGTGCGATTGTCGGTCGAAGGCTCCGTCGTCCACCGCGACCTCGATCGCAGCCACGTCGGTGAGGACCGAACCGTCGAAGTCGACGCGCCCCCGATTGACCAACGTGACGCGTTGCTCCGCCTGCGACTCGCCGAAGGCCACGACGCCGGCTTCGGCAAGGCCTTCGAAGGCCAACTCGGGCATCTGCGGGTGCAGGATGTCGACGACCGCGAAGTCGATGTCGCCGACGTAGGCGCGCACCAGGGCCCGCCGCTGATGCACGTTCCAGACGATGCCGATCCGCGAGACCGACACCGGCAGCGGTCGCGGCTCGATCACCGAACGCCCGTCGTCGGCCCAGGCCCTGAGTTCGGGCTGCTCGACGCCCTCGCAGACGGTGATGAACAGGCCACGGTCGACCCTCCCCGGCCATGTGCCGAGCCCACCCTGGAACGACTCCGCCACGCGCCGGCGACCGGTGAGGCCTTCCATCACCACCACCGAACCGGTCTCGAGATCGAGCCGGGTGATCTGCAGGTCGGACTCGATCCCTCCTGCGAGGACCATCACCGTGCCGTCGGCGTAGCGGGCGAGGTCGACGTGGGCGACCGGACGCGCGAACGGCAGGACCATCCGGTCCCCGGCCGTCGCCGCGTCAGCCTCGCCTACGGTGCTCCGCGCGAGGCCCACGTACCGGGTCACGACCCCACCGTCGGCGGTCGGCACCTCGGTCGTGACCGGCGTGAGCGCGAGCTCAGCGGGCTCGACCGGCTCCGGCCACTCCATCTGGACCTGCGCCCCCGCCGGAGAGACGAGTGCGAGGAAGGCCAGGTAGACGGCCAACTGGGCGCGGGCGTGCATCGGTCGGGGCCGGGGAAGCAGAATCGCCCAGGATACCGCCTGCGGCGGGCGCGGGAGCCCCGGGACACGGTCTGCTATCCTGCGGGGCTGCCGCAGGCGGCGCATCCCCCCATCAGCACCCATGACCCAGAGCCACGTCGACACTCCTGCCACGAACCAGCGGACGGCCTCCGAGAACCCGTTCCAGACCCAGGCCAAGGTGCGGCTGGTGACCGCCACTTCGCTGTTCGACGGCCACGACGCCTCCATCAACATCTTCCGCCGCATCGCCCAGGGCGCCGGCGCCGAGGTCATCCACCTCGGCCACAACCGCTCGGCGCGCGAGATCGTCGACGCCGCGATCGAGGAGGACGCCCAGGGCATCGCGGTGACCTCCTACCAGGGCGGCCACAACGAGTTCTTCCGCTACATGCACGACCTGCTGGCAGAAGCCGGCTGCGGACACGTGCGCCTGTTCGGCGGCGGCGGCGGGGTGATCCTGCCGAGCGAGATCCAGGGGCTGCACGACTACGGGATCGAACGGATCTACTCGCCCGATGACGGCCGCGCGCTGGGTCTCGTCGGCATGGTCCACGACATGCTGAAGCGGTCCGACTTCGTGCCCCCTGCCGAGATCGATCCGTCGGCACTGGCGCAAGGCGACCGCCGGACGGTGGCGCGAGCCCTGACCCGGGTCGAGAAGGACACCGACTCCGGCGAAGCGTTGCTGGCCAGCCTGCCAAAGCCGTCGCGCGAGGTGCCGGTACTGGGCATCACCGGCACCGGCGGCGCCGGCAAGTCCTCGCTGATCGACGAGCTGGTACGCCGCTTCCTCCGCCACCACCACGAACTCCGGATCGCCGTCCTGTCGATCGACCCCACCCGTCGCAAGACCGGCGGCGCGCTGCTCGGCGACCGCATCCGGATGAACGCGATCCACGACGACCGCGCGTTCATGCGCTCGATGGCGACCCGCCAGGCCAACCTGGCGCTCAGCGAAGCGGTCGGCCGCGCGCTGGAAGTCCTACGCCGCGCCGGCTTCGACCTGATCATCCTGGAGAGTTCCGGCATCGGGCAGTCCGACACCGAGATCGTCGAACACGCCGACCGCTCGCTGTACGTGATGACGCCCGAGTACGGCGCCGCGACCCAACTCGAGAAGATCGACATGCTCGACTTCGCCGACGTGGTCGCGATCAACAAGTTCGACCGGATGGGCGCACTCGACGCGCTCCGCGACGTGCGCAAGCAGTACCAGCGCAACCGCGAACGCTGGACCGACGACGTCGACACGATGCCGGTGTTCGGCACCATGGCCTCGCAATTCGGCGATCCCGGCACCGATGCGCTGTTCGCGCGTCTGATGGACGTGCTGGCCGAACTCGCGCCCCAGCTGAAGCTCCCGGACGACGTCGCCGGCGGCCTGCCCGAGCGGCGCAGCGTGGTGCCCCCCGAACGCAAGCGCTACCTGTCGGAGATCGCCGAGAACGGCCGCCGCTACGACGCCTGGGTCGAGCAGCAGCGCAGCCTCGCCGACCGGCTGCAGGCGCTGCGGACCGCCGCCGCCGAGCTGCCAGCCGACGACGACGCACGGCTCCGCCTCGAGGAACGGATCGCCGCGGTCGAGTCGAAGCTCGACCACGAAGCACGACGACGCCTGGAGGGCTGGGACGAACTGGTCGCCAGCTACCGCACCGATGAACACTCCTACGAGGTGCGTGGCAAGACCCTGAAGGTCCCGCAGTTCACCACCTCGCTGTCCGGACAGCGGATCCCCAAGGTCGCGCTACCGAAGTTTCGCGGCTGGGGCGACCGGCTCGCCTGGCTGTGTCGCGAGAACATTCCCGGCGGCTTCCCTTACACGGCCGGCGTGTTCCCGTTCAAGCGCACCGCCGAGGACCCGACCCGGATGTTCGCCGGCGAGGGCGGCCCCGAGCGCACCAACCGCCGCTTCCACTACGTCGCCCTCGACCAACCGGCCAAGCGGCTGTCGACCGCGTTCGACTCGGTGACCCTCTACGGCGAGGACCCGGCCGAGCGCCCCGACGTCTACGGCAAGGTCGGCAACGCCGGCGTGTCCATCGCCACCGTCGACGATGCGAAGAAGCTCTACTCGGGCTTCGACCTGTGCGCACCGAACACCTCGGTTTCGATGACCATCAACGGACCCGCACCGATGCTGCTGGCGTTCTTCATGAACGCGGCGATCGACCAGGCCTGCGAGAAGCACATCACCGAGCACGGCCTGTGGGACGAGGTCGACGCCAAGATCGACGCGCTCTACGCCGCGCGCGGCCTGCCACGCCCGACGTATCGGGGTGACCTGCCGCGCGGCCACGACGGCCTCGGCCTGCGCCTGCTCGGTGTGTCGGGCGACGAGGTGCTGCCGGCCGAGACCTACGCCACGCTGCGCCAGCAGGCGATCTCCACGGTGCGCGGCACGGTGCAGGCCGACATCCTCAAGGAGGACCAGGCCCAGAACACCTGCATCTTCTCGACCGAGTTCGCGCTGCGGATGATGGGCGACGTGCAGGCGTTCTTCGTCGCCAACGAGGTCCGCAACTTCTACTCGGTGTCGATCTCCGGCTACCACATCGCCGAGGCCGGCGCGAACCCGATCACCCAGCTCGCCTTCACGCTCGCCAACGGCTTCACCTACGTGGAGTACTACCTGGCGCGCGGCATGTCGATCGATGACTTCGCGCCCAACCTGAGCTTCTTCTTCTCCAACGGCCTCGACCCCGAGTACGCGGTGATCGGCCGGGTCGCGCGGCGCATCTGGGCCAAGGCGATCAAGAACCTCTACGGCGGCAACGACCGCAGCCAGAAGCTCAAGTACCACATCCAGACCAGCGGCCGCTCGCTGCACGCCCAGGAGATCGCGTTCAACGACATCCGCACCACCCTGCAGGCGCTCTACGCGATCTACGACAACTGCCAGAGCCTGCACACCAACGCCTACGACGAGGCGATCACCACGCCGACCGAGGAGTCGGTGCGCCGCGCGATGGCGATCCAGCTGATCATCAACCGCGAGCTGGGCGAGGCGAAGAACGAGAACCCGCTGCAGGGCTCGTTCCTGATCGAGGAGCTGACCGACCTGGTGGAGGAGGCGGTCTACATCGAGTTCGAACGGCTCACCGAGCGCGGTGGCGTGCTCGGCGCGATGGAGACGATGTACCAGCGCGGCAAGATCCAGGAGGAGTCGATCCACTACGAGACGCTCAAGTCGACCGGCGAGCTGCCGATCGTCGGCGTGAACACCTTCCTGGGCACCGACGGCTCGCCGATCCAGACCCCGGCCGACGTGATGCGATCGACCGACGCCGAGAAGGACGACCAGCTCACGGCGTTGCGGGCGTTCCAGAAGCGCAATGCCGAACGCAGCCCCGAGGCGCTGGCCTCTCTCCAGCGCACCGCACTGCAGTCTCCGTCCCAGGAAGGCGGCAACCTGTTCGCCGCGCTGATGGACGCCGCCAAGGTCTGCTCCCTGGGTCAGATCAGCAATGCGCTCTACGACGTCGGCGGGCAGTACCGGCGCAACATGTGAGCGGCGGCACTATCCCGCCGGGTGCTTCGGGTCGGTCGCCGCGTCGGTCGCGTCCTCCTCGTGCTCGTGGGCATGCTCCACGAGATCGGCCTGGACCTCGGCGTCGAAGACCTGGGAGACCGTCTGAGCCGCGGCGAAGGCGTCGACGAACTCGATGCGCTCCTCGGACGCGACCCGCTCACGGATCACGATGCGCGCCAGCAGCGTGAGCAGCAGCGCCACGTAGACCGCACCCATCACTCCGAACAGCCACAGCGGCGAGCCCCACTCCATGAGCTGCGAGGACAGGAGCGGACCGACCACACCGCCTGCGGCGTACAGAACCAGGAGTCCGCTCGACGTCGCAACGAAGTCGCTCGGTGCCGAATGGTCGTTGGCGAGCGCCACCGCGACGGTGTAGGCGGAGAAGGCGACCGCACCCCAGGCGCCGACCGCCAGGAACAGCGAGGTCGACGCGCCGTCGTCGAAGCGCCCCGGCGCTCGCACGAGCAGGAAGCAGGCCGCCGCCGCGACCGCGGCGATGAATCCGAGCACGGCGCGACGGTCGACGAGGTCCGACAACCGGCCGATCGGCCACTGGAAGATCGCGCCACCGAGCACCGCGGCACTCATGAAGACCGCGGTCTGTTCCTCGCTGCCGCCCAGGCACTGCGCGAAGCGCGGTCCTAGCGCCCAGAACGAGCCGTTGGTCAGACCCACGACGAGGCAGGTCGTGAACGCCGCGGGCGAATTGGTCCACAGCTGCCGGACGTGGACCGCCGCGAACTCCGGAGGAGCCGGCGACGGCGCAGTCGACAGGGCCACCGGGATCACCGACAGACTCGCGAGAATCGCGACCAGCGAGAACAACTCCCCGCCCGCCAGCGGGAACACCCCCACCAGCGCCTGCCCAAGGATGATCGCGAGCAGGTTGACGACCATGTAGGTCGACAGCACCGAGGACCGCGCCGAAGCTTCGGAACGCTCGTTCAGCCAGCTCTCGATCACCACCGCCAACAGCGCGAACGCGAAGCCCATCACCCCGCGCATGCCGGCCCACCACAGCGGGTCCACCCACAGCGCCGCGCCGAGCGCACAGATCGAGAACGACGCGGCCATCGCGCTGAAGGTGCGGATGTGGCCGACCGCGCGGATCACCCGCCCCCCGTAGCAGCAACCGAGCACGAAACCGCCGAAGTAGGCCGCGCCGAGCAGGCCGATGTGCGACTCGGAGAAGCCCTCCAGGGCGGCCCGCATCGGGACCATGATCGTGAACAGGCCGCTGCCGGCGATGAGCAGGGCGACGCTCAGGAACAGGGCCCACATTCCGAGGACTGTGCGCATGGCGGGTCCCCGAGATCGCGCGAAGCGCCGCCGTCCTCGGGGAAACTCGATGTTCGCGACACCGGGCCCGAGTGCAAGGCCGGAACGAGACTCCACGGGCGTGGCGCGCGCGAGTCCCTCGGCATGGTCCGCGCGACGCTCCACGGGTAGCCTCTGCGGCCTCGACGACATGACAGGCTCCCGGGACTCCGAGCTGTTCCAGCTCCTCGACGACCTGCGCGCCAAGCACGCTGGCCTGCTCGACGCCGAGACCGCGCTGCGCGCCTGGCTGCGCGCCGCGCGGCGTGCCTTCCCCGGCACCGAGGTCTGCCTCGCCACCTGGTCGTACCGGACCGACGGCGAGCGCATCGCCAAGATCCGCCACCAGATCCCCGGCAGCGCCACTGACTGGGACCTCGAACTGCTCACCGGCGTGCTCGAGGACCGACGCACCGAACCACCCGATCAGGTCATCGTCGCCCCGGTGCGCCGCCGTCGCCGCCGCTGGGGCGTGATCGCGCTGCGCACCGTGGACGCCGCGGCGTTCCTGCGCGGCGACGGCCGGCTGCTGAACCGCCTGGCGCGCGCTCTCTCCGACGTGCTGCGCCGCATCGACGACACCAAGGCCCGCCTGATCCACGAGCGGATCGAGCGCAAGATCTTCGAGCGCCTGCGCCCCAAGGACGTCTTCTACCAGATCCTCCACGGGCTGCGCTCGCTGACCCGCTACGACCACTCCTCGGCGCTGTGGATCCGCAGCGCCGACCACGAGTTCGAGGTCGTGGCCGAACAGGCCTCCTGGACCAAGACCAAGAGCCGGCGGATCGGGCTGAAGATCCAGCTCGAGCCCGAGATCCTGAGCACCTGCGAGCGCGGCCAGGTGCTGCGCTTCGAGCTCACTGCCGAAGGCTTCCGCTGCCGCAACTGCGAAGGCGCCGACCAGCTCGCCGACGCGCTCACGACCCGCGCCGCGCGCAGCCCCGAGGCGCCGATCGAGCGCGAGCTGCTGGTGGCACCGCTGTGGATCCGCGGCCGCCTGCTCGGCCTGCTGCAGGTCGCCGCACGCACGATCAGCCGCCTGGGCGAACACGAGGCCGAGCTGCTGCGCCGGTTCCAGCTGCTCGCCGCGGTGGCGGTGGAGAACTCGCAGGCCACCGAGTCGCTGCGCCAGGACGTGCTGCGCGCCGAGCGCAAGCATGCGATGGCCAACGTGGCCCGCGGCATCAGCCACGACGTGAACAACGCGCTCGGTGCGATCCTGCCGCTGGTCCAGCAGCTCGCGGCCGAGCTCGAAGACGACGACCTGGACGTCGAGCAGGCGATGCACGACCTGGAGAGCATCGAGACCGCGGTGCTCACCTGCCGCCGGGTGTTCGCCGGACTGATCTCGTTCGCCCGCAGCCGCGAGCGGGGCGGCGCCCACGGCGACCTGCGCCGCGCCGCCCAGAACGCCCTGTCGATCTTGGAGAACAACGTCCGCCGCCAGCACATCGTCACGCGGATCGACATCCCTAGCGACCTCCCTCAGGTCCGCGGCGCCCAGCACGAGCTCGAGCAGTTGGTGTTCAACCTCGCGTCCAATGCCTGCGATGCGATGCCCACCGGCGGCCGGCTGGACATCAAGGCGCGCGTCGACGGGCCACGGGTCGACCTGCTGGTGGAAGACGACGGCGAGGGCATGGACGCCGAGGCGCTGCGCCGCTGCGCCGACGCCTTCTACACCACCCGCCCGCACGGCAACGGTCTCGGCCTGTCGATCTGTCACTCGATCGTGCAGGACGTCCGCGGTCGGATCCGGATCGACAGCGAGCCGGGCAAAGGCACGCGCGTCCACGTGCAGCTCCCGGTATCCGCCGGTCCGGGTCCGCACGAAGCCACGCAGTCCGACGACTGACCCGCTACGCTGCCGACGTGCCCTCGAACCCCCAGCCCTACCACCGCCCCGACCGTCCGCGGGTGCTCGTCGTCGACGACGAGACCGGCCTCCGGCATGCCTGCGAGAGGGTGCTCGCACAGCACGCCGAGGTGGTCGCGGTCGGTGACGGCGAAGGCGCCCGCGCCGCCTGCGCCGAAGCGCCGTTCGACCTGGCGCTGGTCGACGTCCGCCTGCCGGACACCGATGGCTTCGCGCTGATGGCCGAGCTGCAGGCCGCCTCTCCGCGCCTCGACGTGGTGGTGATGACCGCCAGCGTGCACGACATGGACCGCAAGCTGCTGCGGTCGCTGCGCGAGCACGCCTTCCTGTTCCTGCCCAAGCCGTTCGGCCGCGAGCTGCTGCTGACGGTCTTCGATCGCTGGCGCGAGATGCGCGAGCTGACCGCGCGCGAGGCCGCACACCGCGAGCGCGTCGATCGCGAACTCCGCGAGGCGCGCAGCTACCAGGCCGCCTTGCTGCCACCGCGCGCGGCGCTGCTCGATGGCCTGGCGATCCACGCCTGGCTCCAGTCCTGCGAAGAACTCAGCGGCGACCTGTACGACTACACGTCGACCGCCGACGAGCGGCACATCGCGCTGATGGTCGCCGACGTCGCCGGCCACGGAGTCGGTGCGGCGATGCTGTCGGGCCTGCTGAAGGGTGCATTCCGCGATGCCCGCGAACGCGACTTCGAGCCACTCGCGGTGATCGAGTACGTCCAGGATGCACTGCTGCTGGCCGGCGGCGACGAGCGCTTCGTGACCCTCGCGGTGGCCCGCATCACGCCCGGCACCGGCATCCTCCGCTACGCCAGCGCCGGCCACGCCGACTCGCTGTTGCGTCGCGACGGCGGCGAGATCGAGATCCTGCCGGAGACCGGCCCCCTGCTACACGCCGACTTCCGCGGCGCCGGCTGGAGCGAGGTCGAGCGGACGATCGCGCCCGACGACCAGCTCCTGATGCTCACCGACGGCATCGAGGAGACCCCGAACGACGGCGGCGAACGGTTCGGCTCCGCGCGCCTGCAGGCTGCCTTTCGCCAGGGCACCCGCGGCCTACCGCTGCTCGCCGGCATCGCCGACGCGGTCGATCGGCACCGCGGCGGCCGCCCCGCCGACGACGACCACACGATGCTGCTGGCGCGGATCGTGTGAGGGAGGGTCGACACCGACGGTCAGCGCGGCCCGAGCAGTACGTCGCCGACATCGAGCGGCACGTCGAGCGCCACACCGGGTTCCGCACCCGCTCCTTCCCCGGCATCGACCGGCCACTCGACCTCGAACGCCGCCTGCAGCCCCAGGCCGGAGACCGTGAACCCGACGCGCCGCCCCCGCGTGGGGAGCATCCGAAGTCGGAAGCGGCCGTCGGCACCGGTCTCCGCGGAGCGCACGCGGTTGCGATCGTCGAGCATCGAGTCGAGGCTGTGTTCCATCCCACGCAGCTCACCGGGAGCCCGCAGACTCTGCGAGGTCCGGACATCCACGTCGGCACCGGCTACCGGGTCGCCGGAACGGTCGACGACCCGCCCCACGATCTCGAAGTAGGGTTCGAGCTGCACGACGAGGTCGTCGTGATCGGCGATCAGCCCCCGGCAACCCACGGTCGGATGGGTCACGAGCAGCAGACGGCGCGCCTCCCGCGTGACGCGGAGCTGCGCTCGGCCTCGACCATCGGTCCACGCATGCGGCTGCTCCGAGCGCGAGCCGCTGTTGGTCAGCACGCTGTCGATCCTTGCGCCGCGCACCGGTCGGCCCTCGTCGTCCAGTACCGTCACGCCGATCGCGCGCAGTCGCTCGAGATCGACCGCACCGAGGCGCCGGTGGTCCTTCGGGTCGACGTTGGCCGCGAGCGGCGCCAGCCAGTCGGGACGCGGTGGATCGTTCTCGGCTGCCCCGAGCCGCCAGGTCGGCGGCGGGACGACGAACAACCCGGTCTGGTGGTAGGACGCTGCGGCGTCGGCGAACTCGAACCGTCCTGTGGCGTCGGTTCTCGCGAGCAGCCCGGGACCGGTCCAGACCGAGATCCCGTCCTCACCCTGACGCTCGAACCAGGTTCGTAGATAGACGACCGCACCGGCCATGGGCTCGCGCGACTCGTCACGCACGACGCCGTGGATCGGCTGGGCCGCGGGCAGCGGAACGACGAGTTCCCGCAATGCCTCGTCGTCCAGCACGGCTCCCGCGACGTACGGCCGACCTCGCATCCAACCGGCATGGACCGTGGCTCGGCCGGTTGCGAGGACCACGAGCTGGACGTTCACGAACCGATCATCAGCCCCACCACGCGTCGGTACCTGGACCGAGAGCCGCCCGTCGGCATCGGTCACCCCGAGGGTGCGCCACGCCGACCGGTCGAGCGAGTCGTCCGCACCGAACGTGCGCAGGGGATGGGAGTGCGACACCGAGCGGACGCGGACCGTCGCGCCGGCGATCGGTGCCCTGGCGGCCGGTGCACTGGCGGCCGCCGCGACCACCCGCAGACGTCGCTCCATCGGCGGCGGCATCGAGACGGTAGTCGGAACGGCCTGGCCGTCCGGGCCGCGCTCCGGACTACCGATCCGGATCGCGTACAGCACCTCGCCGTTGGCGGTGAGGATCTCGAGCCCACCGCGGTTGCCCGGCAGCGGCGGCGACACCAGCAAGCCCGTCGGATCGGCGGAGACCGGCAACGCGATGGGATGGCCGAGGTAGGGCACGATGCGGTAGCGGAAGGGTCCGAGTCCGGCCCAGGCGTCGAGGCCCTCGATGCGGATTCGCATCGGCATCGGACCGTGGTCGATCGTGGGTTCCTCGAACTCGGTGTACGAGCCGGCCACGAGGTCCTCCTGCTGCAGGGTCCCGTGCTGCTGCCCCGCCGCGTCGGTCCAGAAGGCGTAGCCCGAGTAGCCCCTGCCCTCCTGCACCTCGACGCGGAACCGACCATCCTCGCCGGTCCGCACCCGCAGCACCTCGTCACCCGGCAGGTCGAGCTCGTCGGCCCCCACGGCGAACGGCAGGACTCGATGCACGAGCAGGACTTCGGCCGACGCGACGTGTTCGCCCTCCCCATCGAGCACCCGACCGACCAGCGCCGCTCGCGACTGCGCGACGACGAGGTCCGCGCAGGCGCCGCAGAGCACGGAGAACATCACCTTTCCCAGGATGCGCATGCCCCCGACTACACCGAGCCCGCCTCGCACCGTCGAGCCCTGCGGCGGTCAGCGCACCGACCGCACGCGTCGCAGTGACCGCGCCGGATCGTGGTGCGCGCCGTGCCCGTAGAACCCCGGCTGCTGCGCCGTGTCCCCACGCAGCCGCAGCGCCAGGCGACAGCCTGCCAGCCCCGACGCAGACTCGCCCCAGACGAACTCCGCAACCAGCACTCGGTCGGTCGCGGCGTCGACGGTGAGTGCGCGTAGTCGGTGGGCAGACCGTCCAGTTCGCCGAGAGGACCGCTGACGGTCGCCACGAAGCGTTCGACGCCGCGGACCACCAGAGTGCCCTCGGGCGTCAGACCGCTCGGTCCGATCAGGCGAGCCTCGTAGCGCAGGTCTTGGTCGATGCGGGCCGCGTCGACGATCCGGCGGGCGCGGGCCTGCAATACGCCGTCGCTGCGGAGTTCCTGGCGTCGTAGTCGATGTCAGGCACGAACTACGACAGACTTCGAGTCGCGGTGGGTGCCCGGCACCGACCACCACCGCGGGTCACGAAGTGACGGGCCCCGGATGCTCGCCCTGACCTCGGACCGCTTATATCCGCGCCCGATCGGAAGCGACGCCCAGACACGTGCCGCCAGCGGACCTCGACACCCGGACCCGGCACTGGCTAACCTGCGCTCCTACTCCCATGGACGTCATCTACGAAGGACACGCGCTCCACAAGCGGTACCCATGGTTCGGAAAGCCCCCAGCGTACCGAAGCGACAAGTCCGAGTGCCCGCCCGGCGTGCGCCCCGAACACGCGCGTACGGTCCTCAGGGACGCCATCGCCGAGGCGATCATCTCGGGTGTGCATTCGATGACTCGAACGGGCGATTACCCGAAGTACGTGTGGGGACGCTGTGAGTTCGACACGACCGACGGTCGAATGATCACCGTGGTCTGGGAAGCGTGCAGCAGCAGCCCCGTCCTGCCGATGTATCACGCGTATCCCATCCAACTCGATCGACACAGTGACACCATGCCCGACGCGGTGGAGGAGATGCTGTGGCCGGACGCCTGAGCATTGGATGGGATCCTCTGGATCCTGCCGGAATCGAAGACACCGCGATCGCCGCGACCTGGGCCTCACTGAGGATCGATGTCGAAGGAGTCGCGGCGCTGGAAGGCACAACCTCGCAGTGCTTGACCTACGTCTTGGATCGACATGCCAAGTGGGTCAGACGCGAGGTCTATGTGTCCGTGCTTCCCCTGGCGGAGTGGATCGCGCGATGTTGGCACTCGTTGTTCTCGTCTCAGATCTCGCGGCCGCCGAACTCTGCACCACGACGAGAACGACGGACCTGGCAACGAACCCACTGCTGGACCTTCTGCGGCGAAGGCACAGCGATCCCGAATGTCGAATTCGCACGGCTCGACGAGGACTACTTCGAGTGCTCCTGGGAGGGCTCAAGAGGCGACGAGCGCGATGAGTACGAACGCGTCCTTTTCCTGTCACGAGGGAAGCTCCTCATCTCCGCAAGAGACCTCGAGCACGAACTATCCGGCTTCGTGGAGTCGGTCCTTGCGCGCCTGGATGCGGTCGACCCTGCGAATCCGAGGGCCGCGGAACTCAGAGAACTCTGGGGCACTGCACGGGACGGGACTCACCCGAACTACGAGCACGTGAGGCTCTGCGCGCGCCTCGGATTGCACTGGTACGGGCTGACGGACCAAGAGCGGCAACAGGTCTCTTCACAATTAGGTCGGATAACCGATCCCATCTCCTGGGCGGGAATCGAATCGTCGCGACTGGAAGGTCTGGAGGACCTTCTCGGCGAGACCGCCCGCCTGTGGGAGCTTTGTGAACGGTCGCCACCGATAACCGAGGAGTGGCGAGACCTACGACGATCGTTGGCCGGAAGGGATCGAAAGCGGGGCGAGTCTCGCCTGCCATGGGATCGCGGCTGGGCTGCTGCCCACGCGTTGCGAGATCAGCAACGACGCTCCCACCGACAACCCTGGACCGAACTGGACCTGAACGGAGACGTCGCATTCGAGCCCCTGGAGTCGGATGCTATTCCTGGGAGAGCAGTCATCGGATGGTCATCAGGCCGACGCCCCCTCGTCGCCGCGCCAGCGGGTGCAAGCCGTCACAAGTCACGATTCGCACGCACGCGAGATCTGTACCCGCTCCTCTTCTCGGGAGACTCCGGAGTCGACTTCGGTTGCGTGCTGTCGCAGCGAATCGCCGGACTCATGCCCGTCGCCAATGCCTTCGCTACCGAACTCCTGGCACCGATTGCCCAGGTACGCGAGCTGGTCGCATCTCGGAAGAGGCTGGCGAACGAGGAGGTCGCAGAACTCGCGGAGCAGCTCGATGCGCCGGAGTACTGTGTTCGTCACCAGCTCGAAAACCACGAGGTCGCAGAGGTTTCGGACTAGAGCCCACTGGGAATGCCCCAGTTCCCGTGTCGCGGAGGGTGCCTGACACCGGCCACGACATGGCGCACCCTGCCGCAGCTTCTGTCGTAGTCGGTGCCAGGCACCAACTACGACAGATTCCGGCGGGGGCGCTCAGCGCCAGGGGAGCGCGAGGTCGCCCAGGTCGAGGACGTCGCCTTCGATCGAGGAGCGGTCGAGGTCGAGTTCCAACGGGGCGTGGCCGCTGGTGCCGTGGAAGCGCAGGACCAGTCGGTCCTCGAGGCCGGGGTACACGCGGAGGGCAAACCTTCCGTCCGCGTCGCAGGCCGCGCTCAGGCCGACGTGCAACGCACCGCGCAGCGCCGGCAACCTCTCGGACGCGGGCTGCGGCACGCCGGCCAACGCCCTGGCCGTCTCGAAGGCGGTCAGCCCGACCCGCAGTTCGGCCACCTCGACCCCCGCATCCGGATCCGGCTCGCGCTCCCCGTCGAGCACCCGCGCGCGCAGCTCGATGCCCCAATCGAGCCCGATCTCCAGCTCGTCGACCTCCAGGTCCTCGTGCAGCACCAGGCCGAGGCCGCGTTGCGGATGCTGGGCGCCGACCAGGATGTGCGCTCCGGCCACGGAGGGCAGCATTGCGAGTCCGCGCCCATCGGTGCGGACCGCCAGCGCGCGCCGGCCCCGGAGTTCCTGCCGGTCTACGAGACCCTCCACCAGCGCCCCACGCACCGGGAGGCCTTCGGCGTCGAGCACGCGGACCCGGATCCTGCGCAGCGAGTCGAGCCGCGCGACCCCGAACTCGGCGCTCGAACCGATGTGCTCGGGCAATCGAGGAGCGTGGCCGAACGGCAGCACCGACTCCGGGAACGGGCCTTCGCGATCCGCCGCGGACCGCCACGCGTCCGCCGGCACGAACGCGCGCACCAGTTGGCGCGTCCTGTGGCTGGGCAACCCATCGATGCGGAACCAACCCCGCTCGTCGGTCACGACCGCTCGGTCGGGAAGCCACCAGCGGAACTCCCGGTCGTCGACGCTGACCAGCGGCGACACCACGACCTCCACTCCGGCCACCGGCCGCACACCGTCTATCGTGAGCTTGCCGTAGACGCGCACCGCAGGTCCGAGCGGAACCTCCAGCGCTTCACCGAACCGGCGGGGTTCCCGTGCGTGCCCCCAGGCGACGAACGGGTCGGCCTGGCGCCAACCGGCGACGGTCGCGGCGTAGCCGTCCGCCTCCACCAGGAACACCTGCTCCGTCCGCGGAACGATCGGATCGGGCGCGACCTCGCAGCGGATCCGCCCCTCGGCGTCGGTCCGCCCGACCTCGCGCCACCAGTCTTGGTCGACCCGAGCATCCCAGCGAAGCGGCACCAGCGGAGACCGCTCCCGCACGCTCCGATGCCAGACACGCGCTCCCGCGATCGCCTCGCCACCTTCGGCGCTCACCACCAACAGCTCGCGGACCTCAGGCGGATCGATCCGTACGACCTCGACCTCGCCGTTCCCCGGGTCGACGCTCAGCGCCGCCGCGAGCAGCGGCCCGCCGTTCCGATCCAAGACCTGGAAGGTCCCACGACCGTCCGGCAGCGGCGGCAGCAGCAACTCCGAGGATCCCTCGACTGCCTCGACCTCGACGACCCGCCGCGCCCGCCCCGCGGTGAGCACGCGGTAGCCGAACGGCCCGTGTCGCTCCCAGGCTTCGAGCCCGACCACCCGGACCCGCCAACCAGGAGGCCACGGCGACCGCGCACTCTCACGGAGCTCGAGGAACTCCCCGACGACTCCACCTTCGCGGATCTCGCTCACGTGATCCCGACCGGCGGCATCGCGCCACCGCGCGTCGATCGAGTAGCTCCGCGAGGGCAGGATCGACACCCGGAACCGCCCGCGAGCATCGGTGACCGCGCGCAGGCACTCGTCGGACCCGCCCTCACCGACCGGCGCTCGCGACCTGCAGTACGCCAACGACACCTCGGCCGCCTCGACCGGCTCACCGGCACGGTCGAGCACCCGACCGACCAGCGGCTCGCGCTGCTGCCCGCGCGCGATCACCACCGGCGCGAGGCTCGCGATCGCGGCGATCAGCAGCTTCCAGCCTGCTCGGACTCCGATCCGCATGCAGGGCATTCGAGAGACCAAGACGCCTCACGTCCATCCCACCCGATCACCGATCGAGGACCAGCTCCCCGAGATCGACCGAAGCACCGGGTTCCACGCCCTGCAGATCGATCTCCACCCGCTCCGAGAACCTCGCGCCGGTGCGCTCGATCGCCGCCTCGAGATGCACGCCCTCGAGCTGGGCGACTGCGATGGCGAATCGACCGTCCTCGTCCGTTCGGGCGCCGAGCCCGAGATTCAGTCGGGTGACGGCCCGGGCGACGTCGGCCGCACACGACGACCGATCGGACGCGACGCAGTACACGCCGACCCTGACGACCGGTGTCCCGGCACGATCGACCAGCCGACCGGACAGGCGCGTGAACGGCAACAGCGTCACGCCCACCGGCTCCAGGCCCTCGGGAGTTCCGACCCACACGCCGGAGTCACGGTCAGAGATCACGATCAAGGACTCTTCCGCAGCATCGAGTAACAGACACGCCCGGCCGCCGGCGTCGAGCCGCGCACCACAACGCGCGTGCATCCGGTGGTTGTCACGCCGCGGAAAGACCTCGACCAGCCCGGCGCGCGGCGGCCGTTCTTCCGCATCGACGACCTCCAACCTGACGCGACCGAGCGCGCCCAGCGACGCGCTCCCGAGATCGGCGGAGCGCGGGCTTCCTGCGAGCGGGATGTCCAGCGCACCGAAGGGGTGGAGCAACTCCTGCATGCCGCCCTCCAGCTCCAACTCGCGGCGCAGCACCGCGGCGTCGACCCGCAACCTGACCCCGACCGAGACGCAGCGCACGGGCACCGAAGCCACCGCGAAGCGCCCCCGCTCATCGGTCCGGACCGCACGGACGACCCCCGGCCAGGAGTCGGGGCCGGAGGTTTCCATCCAGCCCCGGACGTGGACCAGCACCTCGGCGCCCACGACCGGTCGCTCGCCATCCCAGGTCAGTCGACCGACGACCGGCTGCGCATCGGCCAGCGGGACCTCGATGCGATCCGACTCGCGGACCGTCGCCGGCATTGCGTCGACATGGGGTGACTCACCGAGCCAGGCGACGAACGCATCCGCTCGACCCGGCGCGGTCACGCAGACCACCGGCTCGCTGGTGTACATGTGGTTCAGTCCGCCGCAGGTCTGCGCCTCCAACCGACCACCCTCGTCGGTCACGCCGAGCGACCGCCAGCCGGCGACCGACCGGTGCCGCTCGATCCGCACGCCCCACTGCGGCACGCGCAGCTCGTTCAGGGTCTGTCGCAGCTCCGCGCCCGCGATCGGCTCTCCCGTGTCCCGATCGACGACGACGAACGACCTCGACCGCGGCGGATCGACGTTCACCCGGACGCGCGGCGGGCCGTCACGAACCTCCCAGACCGCGGTGCCCGTGACCCGATCCTGGAACAGCACTTCGCCGTCGGGGGTGAGGACCTGCAGGCGGCCGCGGTTGCCGGGCAAAGGCGGCAGCACCAGCAAGCCCTCGGGGTCACGTTCCCAGACTGGCAGTGCGATCGAGCAACGCGAGTCGGGCCAGACGCGGAAGTGGAACGGGCCGAGGTCTTCCCAAGCCGCGAGACCCCGGACCTCGACGCGCAGCGGCAGGGGCCCCAGGTCGTTGGCCGGCTCCCACAGGACGGCGGTCTCCCCGGCGCGCAGGCCATCCAGCAGACCCGTCGCGCGAGCCACCCCCTCGCCGTCGGTCCGTGTGGCGAAGGCCGAGTAGTCCCGGTCTCGAAGGACCTCGGCCCGGAACCGGCCCTGGTCGTCGGTCGCCACGTCCACCGCGTCGAGCCCGGCCTCGCTGCACTCCAGCGAACCCGCCGGTCGGTGGACGAGATGCACGACCGCACCCTGGATCGGCACGCGTTCGGCATCGAGGACCTGCCCCACGAGGACCTCGCGCTCCTGCGCGGGCAAGACGACCGACGTCGACAAGACCAAGGACCGAGCAGCGGTCCGCAGGCGAGAACGGACCTTGGCGCAGCCTTCACCCATCCCGCAGCTCTCCCAGCGCCTGTCGACCGGCTTCGAGTGCCTGCCGCGCATCCACCGCGGCGAGGCGCCGCGACGCCGCCGGGAACTCGCTGCGCAGACGTTCGAGTTCCGCGTCGGCCGTGGCGAAGTCCTGCTCGGCACGGGCACGCCAGGCCGTTTCGCCTTCGCTCTCTCCGGCCGACACCGCGCGCTCCAGGGACACGCGCCCCCGAACGGCATGATGCAACGCGGAGTTCATCAGCGGATCGGGCAGGTCCGGATGGTCGGTGAGCAGCGGATCGAGGAGTTCGCGCGCCGCGACGAGCAATCGATCGGCCTCTTCGGGTTCCTCGTCGGCAACCAGTGCGGCCAGGTCGATCCGCCCCCGCGCCGAGCGCAGCACCACGTCGACGGTCCGCGGCATGCCGGCGACGAAGCGGTCGTTGAGGCCCAGGAGCCGACGATAGGTCGCCATCGCGTTCTCCCGGTCGCCGCGGGCCTCCAACGCCCGACCCATCACCACCTGGCACTCGATCAACTCGTCGGTGGCCAGCAGGTGACCGGCGTCGAGCAAGGGCACCAGCGACCTCACGGCCTCCTTCACGGTCTCCATCGACTCCGGGATGCGGCCTTCCCGGAACTCGATCCGCGCCAACCGACGCACCACCGACGCCCGGGCGATCGAGTCGCCAACCCGCTTCTCCTCCGGCCGCGGCGCGTCGGCGAGAGCATCGAACGCCTGCAGCGCACGCGAATAGGCCTGCTCTGCCGCCACGAGGTCACCGACTTCGAACTCGAGATCTCCCAACGACGACCACGCCTCGGCCCGGTCGGCGAACACGACGGGCGGAGGCACCGAACCCGACTGCAGACCGTCGACCGCAGCCTCGAGCGCCGGACGAGCGGCGTCGAGATCCCCCAGGAGCTGCAGGACCCGCCCCATGCCGAGCTGGGCGACCGCGGTCTCACGGCGCAGATCCACCCGGTCGTCGCGACGCGCCAACAGAGCCCTGTAGTACTCGAGCGACGCCTCCAGGAATCCGCGGCGCAGCGCCGCACTGCGCGGCTCCCACAAGAGATCGTCGAGCGCGACCGCCGTGACCCGCCGCAGGGCATCGCGCGTCAGGTCGAAGTCGGCCCGCGAATCCGAGAGCGCCGCGTCGCGTTGGCCGAGCAGCACCAGGCTGACCACGAGGCCGGTGGCGAGCACCATGAACAGTCCCGCCGTCACCGCGGTCAGGGCCGGGTTGCGCTGCGCGAAGCGGCGCGCGCGCAGTGCCCACGACGCCCGCCGCGCGGCGATCGGCTCGCGCCGTCCGAAGCGTTCCAGATCCTCGGCGAGCGCTGCGGCCGAGGAGTAGCGATCCGCTGGACGCTTCTCGACCAGCTTGTGGACGATGGTCTCGAGGTCCCGCGGCACACCCGGAACGAGCTGACGCAGCGGCAGTGGGCATTCGCTCAGCACCCGGCTCAGCACCTCGCCGGTCGAGCCGCCCCGGAACAGCGGCTCGCGGGAGAGCAACTCGTAGAGGGTCGCGCCAAGGGCGTACAGATCCGTGCGCTCATCGACCGGGTCACCTGCGGCCTGCTCCGGGCTCATGAAGCGCGGCGTGCCGAGCACCGCGCCGGTGCGGGTCAGCCCCGCGTCGTCGACGTGGCGCGCCAGACCGAAGTCGGTGATCCACGGCGTGCCGTCGTCGCCGAGCAGCAGGTTCGCCGGCTTGATGTCGCGGTGCACGACGCCGCGGTCGTGCGCGTACTCCAGCGCCCGCGCGACTCGCGCCCCGAGCTCGGCGACGCGGTCGGGCGTGGTCTCCGCAGAACCCACCAGACGGTCCCACGCCCGGCCGTCGACGAACTCCATCGCGTAGAACGGTACTCCGTCGACCTCGCCGACGTCGAACACCGAGACGATGTGGGTGTGGTGCAGGCGCGCCGCGGTGCGCGCCTCGCGGAGGAAGCGCTCGCGCCGCTCGCGGTCGCTGCCCTGCAGGACGTGCAAGATCTTCAGTGCGACGCTGCGGCCGAGATCGAGGTGGGTCGCCTCGTGGACCACCCCCATCGCGCCGCGACCCAGCTCGCGACCCAGCCGGTAGCGACCGAAGGTCCGACCCTCGACCCCGGCCAGCGACGCCTCGGCGTGATCCGAACGCAGGGCATCGATCACCCCCTCGATCGAGGGCCCGTTCGCATCCGCCTCGAGCAGCTCCGCGACGCGCCGGCGCAGCTCCGCGGGTTCGAGCGTCGCCACGAACCGTCGGCGTTCGGTGGGCTCGATTCCGAGTGCCCGCTCGAAGGCCGCCCGCACGTCCATCCACTGCACGTCGCTCATGGCACACCTCTGCGGGCATTGTGGCAAGAGCGCCCACGGACGCCCACCCGCGACACCCGCGCAGAAAACCCACCGCGTGCTGATGGGCAGAGGACAGGGATCTCGTTGCTCCTCCACAGCGGGCGCAGGCCGCGCCCCACCACCGAGGAACCGCCATGATCTCCCTTTCCAAGTTCTCACGGTCCAAGTTCTCACCGTTCAAGCTCTCCCTGCCCAAGCGTTTCGCCGCTACCGCCGTCCTGCTGGCCATCACCTCGTCGCTAGCCGCCCAACAGCCGGTGCAGTACGCGGTGTTCGCGCTCGACCGCTCCGGCTCGATGAGCGCGGTCCGCGGCAATGGTCAGTCCCGCGGCGACGTCGCCCTGGCGATCGCCCGAGAAGACGTCGACTTCTTCTTCCAGGCCGCGCCGAACGGTCGCGCACTGGTGCTCGACTTCTCCGGCGTCGACGTCCGCGAACTGACCAACGGCTTCGTCGATCGCCAGGACGCCCTCGCCGCGCTGCAGGACCGCGTCGCCCCGGTGTTCGGACAGACTCCGCTGGCGCACGCCGTCTGCACCGCGGTCCAGGCGTTCCAGGACGAGGATCCGAACGCCGGCCCCGACCGACGCAGCCTGTTCGTCTACAGCGACGGCGACGAGAACAGCAGTGGCCAGGACACCTGCCGCGGAGGCCGTCCCGCGGCCTTGGACGGCACCCGTTGTCCCAACCAGCCGGTCGCCGGGGATCCGTTCGACGCCGGCTCCTGGCAGGCCGAGGTCTGTGACATCATCGAGGCACAGATCGAGTTCAACGTCTACCTGTTCGGCTTCTTCGGACTCGCGCCGGTCGACGGCGAGACATTCCTGACCGCCGCCAGCTCGTTCACCGGCGGCTTCTTCCAGCCGGTCGACGACCACGACGACGACTGGCCACGATCGCGCGATTGGCGGCATCGCGGCACCGGTTGTCCGGATCCGAGTGGACAGGTTCCGACGCTGCTTCCGGCGGGCGAGCCTCGGCTCGGCCAGCAGGTCTCGATTGACCTGTTCGGCACCTCCCAGAGGTTCTGGAACCTCGCGCTCGGCTTCAGCGACACCGACTTCCGCGGTGCCTCGCTGCCGCTCGACCTCGGCTTCCTCGGCGCCACGGGCTGCGTGCTGCGCACCTCGATGGACGACATCCTCCCGGCGCGGTTCACCAACACGACCGCCAGCTACGCGCTGACCCTTCCCCTCGACACGGCGCTCGACGGGTTGGAGATCCACATGCAGGGCCTGGTGCGGACGCCGGGCCAGCCGACCGGCATCGGCTACGTGCTGTCCGAAGGACTGACGATGCGCATCCGCCCGTGAGCCGGCCGCAGCTCACCCATCGAGCAGCGCGCGCAGCGCCGCCCGCGCCACCCGCCAGCGCCGCTCCACGGTCGGCACCGAGACGCCGACCACGTCGGCGACCTCGGGCACGGTGAGCCCGGCGAAGAAGCGCAGGCGGGCCAGCTCGGCGAGTTCGGGGTCGTCGGCCTCGAGTCGGTCGAGCGCCTCGTCGAGCGCGAGGACATCGAGGTGGGAGGCCTCGTAGGCGGCGACCACGCGGTCGAGTTCGGCCGCGTCGAGGGGTTCGCGCCCACGGTCTCCACCGCGCTTCTCGGTCTTCCGGGCCCGCGCGTGGTCGACCAGCACCGAACGCATCGCCTGCGCGGCGGAACGGAGGAAGTGCGCGCGATCGTTCCAGGCCTGCGGGTCGGCGGCACGGAGGCGCAGGAAGGCCTCGTGGACCAGGCCGGTGGTCTGCAACGTGTGACCCGGCGGCTGGCCGCGCATCTGGCGGTGCGCGAGTCGACGCAACTCGTGGTAGAGCTCGGTGGGCCAGGGAGTGCGTCCGGGATCGTTCACCTGCGTGCTCCGGGCGGCCGAGCGGTGACCGGCATGCCTGCAACGCGGGCCGACCACGCGAACCGATCTCGACCGACCCTGCCAGCAGAAGCCCCGATGGACTCGCCGTCCAGCCGCTACGCCGAGCCGGAATCTTCTCCATCTTTCCAATCGGTGCCCGGCACCGAGTGGAAAGATGGCGGGCCATGCAGGCTCTCCGTCTCGCTCGCTGGCTGGTGCCGGTCACGGTCCTCGCCCCGCTCCTCCCCGCACAGGTCTCCCACCTCGAACTCATCGACCGCCGCGTGGTCGCCGATGGCGCGGAGTTCGGTGCGATCGGCAGCTACGAGGTCGTCGAGGGTCGGCTGCACTTCGCGCTCGACCCGACCTCTCCGTTCAACGCGCGCATCGTCGATCTGGGTCTCGCGCCACGCAACGCCCAGGGCCGCGTCGAGACCGTCGCCGACTTCGTGGCGCTGCAGCCGGTCGATCCGACCAGACGTTCGGGCACAGCACTGCTGGAGGTCTCCAACCGCGGCGGCAAGGCCACCCTCGGCGCGTTCTGCCGCGGGCGTGGCGGCGACTTCGACCGGCGTGAGACCTTCGGCGACGGGCTGTTGATGGAACGCGGCGTCACGGTGGTCTGGTGCGGTTGGCAGTGGGACGTGCCGCACGAACCGGGCCGACTGCGGCTGCGCGTGCCCACCCTGCACGCCGCGAACGGCGCGGCGATCGAAGGCCGCGTGCGCAGCGACCGGCCGGTCGACGAGCCGACCCGCGCGATCCCGCTCGGCGACCGCGGCCACGTGCCCTACCCGCCGGTGCGCCCGGGGTCCGAGGAGCACGTGCTGACCCGGCGCGACGGCCGCGACGCGCCGCGCGAGGTGGTTTCCCGCAGCACCTGGCAGTTCCGAGACGACCTGCAGGCCATCGAGCCGACCGGCGACGAACCGTTCGCGGCGGGGTTCATCTACGAACTGGTCTACACCGCGCGCGATCCGGTGCTGGTCGGCGCCGGCCTCGCGGCGATCCGCGACTGCGCGAGCTGGCTGAAGCACGGCGAGGACAACCCGCTGCACGGCATCGACCGCGTGGTCGCCGTCGGCATCTCGCAGACCGGCCGCTTCCTGCGCCAGTTCGTCTGGCAGGGCTTCACCACCGACACCGAGAACCGCCGCTCGCTCGACGGCGTGTACGCACTCACCGCTGGTGCGGGCCGCGGCAGCTTCAACCACCGCTTCGCCCAGCCGAGCCGCGACGGCCACCGCTACTCGGCCTTCTGCTTCCCCACCGACATCTACCCGTTCACCTCGACCCTGCAGCACGATCCGGTGACCGGCCGGATCGACGGCCTGTTCGCCCGCCAGCACGACCCCGACCACCTGCCGAAGTGCTTCTGGACCAACACCGGCTACGAGTACTGGGGCCGCGGCGCCGCGCTGATCCACAGTTCCATCACCGAGCCGCTGCGCGACGTGCCGCCGACCGGGCGCGAACGCGTCTACCACATCGCCTCCGCGCAGCACTTCCAGGGCAACGCCCGCAACAACCCGATGGACCTGCAGGCGACCTGGCGCGCATTGCTGGTCGCGCTGCTCGACTGGGTGGACGACGGCACCATGCCGCCCGACTCCCGCCACCCGACACTCGCCGACGGCACGCTGGTGCCCCTGGCCGACCTGGTCGATCCGAAGATCCCCGGCCTCACGCTGCCGACCGCGATCCAGACCGCCTACCGCGCCGACTACGGCGCCCACTTCCTGTCGGAAGGCATCGTCGACTTCCAGCCGCCCCGCCTCGGCCCGGAGTTCCCGAGCCTCGTGCCGTCGCTCGACGCCCTCGGCCACGAACGCGGTGGCATCCAGAGCCTCGAACTCCGCGTGCCGCTCGCCACCTACACCGGCTTCTCGCTGCGCGAAGGCCTGCCCGGCGGCAACGGCGAGCTCGCCGACTTCACCGGGCGGTTCCTGCCCCTGCCGCGCGACGCGGACTCCGACGATCCGCGACCGGCACTCGCAACGCTCTACCGCGACCGCGACGACTACCTGGGTCAGCTCCGCGCCGGCGCCGCCGCGCTGGTGGCCGAACGACTGCTCCTGGCGCAGGACGTCGAGGAGTCCGTGCGACGCGGCGCGGCCCTGTGGGACCTCGTGCATCACTGATTCTCGGGAGCAGTCGATCCAAACGACACCGTCAGCGCGGCCGAAGGGCGTGGAACCCGAGCACCCTTCCCCCCGCGCTCGACTTCCGCGACGATGCGGGCCGTGGTCGACTCTCCCCAGAATCCGTCGAGCGGCGTGCCGCGACCGGCACTGATCGGCATGTCCATCGCGCTGCTCGTCGCCCTGCCGTTCGTCCTGACCGTGATGGGGAGCAGCACCCCTGGGACGACGACGCCGGCGGAACTGCTGGCCGCGATCGCCGGCCTGACCTCCGAGGGCCACGCCGAGCCGCCCTTCTCCGCAGCATCGCGGTTGGAGCCGGCGAGCTTCGTCGCGATGGCGCAGGATGGTCGGCAGGCCGATGCCCTCCTGCACCTGCTCACCGAGCCGACCGACGTGCTCGCGCCGCGTGGTAACAGCATCGCGCTGTTGGAGCCGCGCGGTCGGATCCGCGAGCCGCGCCCGTTGTTCAGCGTCGCTCTGCGAGAGGACGCGCTGCGCACCCGCGCGCGTATCCACCTACTCGACCTCGACCGCAGGGGCGTGGTGCGACGCATCCCCCTGCCCGCCGCCGCCGACGAGCAGCCCGGTCCCGGGATCCGCTCGGTCCGCCCGGCACTCCACGGCCTCCTCCCCGGGCGCTACGCCTGGTGGATCGAACCGGAAGACCCGCTCGCCGCACCCGAGCTGCTGGCCGACGCCACCGCCAACTTCACGCTGCTCGATCCGGACGTCGCGCACGAGGTGGAGAGTCACATGCCTGCTGCCGACGGCGAGCCGCTGACGCGCCTGCGCCGCGCCGCGGTGCTCCTGTGCGCTGGTCTCGCGCAGGAGGCGCTGGTCGAGATCGCGTCCGGAGGCTTCGCCGCCGACGACCGCGGTCCGGGCCAGACGACCGACGGGGACCCACTGGAGGAGACCGCGGCTCTACTCGCCGCCGCGGCCTGGCGCCGGCTCGGCGATCTGGACGCGGCCGCGCGGCAGATCTCGGCGCTCGTGCAGACGCGATGAGCGCGAGCCTCACCGCGGCTGGAGCGCCCGGAAGTCGAGATCGAAACGTCCCAGGTACTTTCGCAGCCGGTCGGCGTCGTTGCTGGAGGTGCGCCGTGCCAGCGACGCGGCGAACAGCGTCCGCCCGGCCTCGCTCAGCGACTTCGAGCGCCGGCAGACCTCGACCACCGCCGCCAGCTGCACCCGGTCGAAGAGGTCGATCTCGGCAAGGCGACGCTCGCCGAGGACCTCGAGCAACAACCCATCGGTCGGCGCGCCCGACTCGGGTGCCAGCCGCCACGCCCGCCGCAGCCGCTCGATCTCCTCGTCGACGACCTCGCGGTTGATCCGCCCACCGGGAGCCAGGGTCGCCATGCGCGTGACGCTCGCGTTGAGGTCGCGGAAGTTGCCGGCCCAACTGGCGTCGGGGGACTCGGCGAAGCGCAGGAAGCGGGACCGAGCCTCCTTGTTGAAGGTCACGCGGCGGCCGTGGCGGTCGGCGTAGCGCTCGAGTTCGTAGTCGAGGTTCGGCTCGAGGTCTTCGATGCGGTCCTTCAGCCCCGGCATCTCGAAGGTCCACAGGTCGATGCGCGCCAGCAGGTCGTCGCGGAACCGGCCCGAGGCCACGTCGGCGCGCAGGTCGCGGTTGGTCCCGGCCACCAGCTGGAAGTCGCTCTGCGCCTCCTTGTCGGAACCGACCGGCAGGAAGCGCTTCTCCTCGAGCGCACGCAACAACATCGCCTGCTCGTCGAGGCCGAGTTCGCCGATCTCGTCGAGGAACAACAGACCGCCGTCGGCACGGCGCAGGAAGCCGGCCCGCGCCGCGACCGCGCCGGTGAACGCCCCCTTCACGTGGCCGAACAACGCCGAGGCAGCCGAGTCGCCGCGCAGCGTGGCGCAGTTCACCTCGACGAACTCGCCCTCCAGTTTGTGGCGCTGGGTCTTCAGCTCGTGGATGCGCTTGCAGAGCTGCGACTTGCCGGCACCGGTCGGCCCCATCAACAGGATCGGATCGCGGGTCGCCATCGCGACGCGCTCGACCAGGTCGATCTGCCGGTTGAAGGCCTCGTTGCGGGTCGCGATGCCCGACTTCAGGAACGACACCGCGTCGAGGTGCTCGGTGGCGAAGCGGCGCGCCAACGCGTCGTAGCGCGACAGGTCGAGGTCGACGATCTGGTAGCTGCCGGCCACGGTCTCGCCGTCTTCCCGCGGCGGCCGGGTCTGGATCAGTCGTGCGGGGAAGTGCCGCGACTCCGTGAGCAGGAACAGGCAGATCTGCGCGACGTGCGTGCCGGTGGTCACATGGACCAGGTAGTCCTCCTTCTCGGTGTCGAAAGAGTAGGCGCCGGCGAAGGCGTGCAGCGCCTCGAACACCTCCTGGAAGTCCCAGGGGTCGCCGATCGGCATGTCGTGCCGGACGACGTCGGTCTCAGGCGAGACGCGGGCGATGTCGTTCTCGACCACCTTGCCGAGCCGCTCGTAGCGGCGCTCGTGCCAGAGCTCCAGCCGCGCGACCACGAGGTCTTCCTGCTGGCAGAGTCCGACCGTCGGACGCCAGTGGTTCCAGCGGTCGCGGAATCCGCGCTGGTCCTGGGAAGTGCCCAGGAATCCCAGGACGACGAGCGGCCGATCCTTAGCCATGCGGATCATCCATATCGGGTCCCATCAAGAATCGTAAGGGCCCGATCTGAACATCGCATCGACAGGGATCCACAAACTCCTATTCTGCAATATCTTATGGCTTCTTGCGAGGTTCGCGCCGGTGACGGCACGCGATGTGACTTCTGCCAGCCAACGACGCGCGGCGCGGTGCCGCGCGTCGAAGCCCAGGAGTAGCCACGATGGCAAACCGAGACCTGTTCGAGACCCGCCCGGCGCTGACGCCGGCGCGGGCCCTCGGCACCAACGAGGCCGGCGGCAAGGCCTACGAACTCAGCGCGCACCAGGCGCTGGCCCAGTTCGCGGTCACCGGCTGCCTCAATGGCACCTTCTACGCCACCGACGCGCGCCAACTCGAGGCAACCCTCGAGTTCGCCCGCGAGATCGCGCTTGCCGGCGATGCCGAGTTCGTCGCCAAGACCGCGATCTGGGCCCGCGAGCACGGCTTCATGAAGGACATGCCGGCCCTGCTGCTGGCCTTCCTCACCGTCGACCACGGCGCACTCGCCACCCAGGTGTTCGACCGGGTCATCGACGGCGGCAAGATGCTGCGGAACTTCGTGCAGATCCTCCGCTCGGGCGCCGTGGGACGGAAGTCGCTGGGCACCCGGCCGAAGCGACTGGTCCGCGAGTGGCTGCGCAAGCAGAGCGACCGCTCGCTGGTCCACGCGTCGATCGGTAACCAACCCAGCCTGGGCGACGTGCTGAAGATGGTGCACCCCAAGCCGGAGTCGCCGACCCGCTCGGCGCTCTACGCGTGGCTGTGCCGCCGTCCGTTCGTCGACGCCGACCTGCCGCGCGAGCTGCAGGCCCTCAACGCCTGGCTGGCCGACCCCACGCGCCCCTTGCCCGACGTGCCGTTCCAGATGCTCGCCGGCGCCCACCTCGACGCCGACGGCTGGAAGGCCCTCGCGCGGCAGTGCACCTGGACCCAGACCCGCATCAACCTCAACACCTTCGCCCGCCACGGCGTCTTCGAGGAACACGACACCGCGCAGCTCCTCGCCGACCGACTCCGCGACCCCGAAGCGATCCGCAAGGCCCGCACCTTCCCGTACCAGCTCATGACCGCGCGCAGCAACATCGACCGGGCAGTTCCCGACTGCATCCGCGAGGCACTGGCCGACGCGATCGAGGTCGCGGTGAGCGAGAACGTCGCGGCATTGCCGGGCAAGGTCCTGGTCGCGGTCGACGTCTCGGGCTCGATGCACGCCTCGATCACCGGCTACCGCCGCGGCGCGACCTCGGTCTCCCGCTGCCTCGACGTCGCAGCACTGATGGCGGCCACGGTGCTGCGGCGCTGCCCCCGCTCCGAGCTGCTCGCGTTCCACGACCGCGTGCAGCCGGTGCGGGTCTCGGGCAGCGATCCGATCCCGGTCACCGCGGACCGGCTGGCGCGCCTGCCCTCGGGCGGCACGCGCTGCGCCGCGCCGCTGGAGGCCTGGAACGCCTGCCGGACCAAGGCGGACCTCGTGCTGATGATCTCCGACAACCAGTCGTGGGTCGATGCCAACGACAGTGGCTGGGGCACGGCGACGATGAAGGCCTGGCTGCAGTTCAAGCGCCGCAACCCGGCCGCGAAGCTGGTCTGCCTCGATCTCCAACCGTACCGCACGTCGCAGGCGCCCACCGGCGTCGACGTGCTCAACATCGGCGGCTTCTCCGACCGCGTCTTCGACGTGATCCGCGCCTTCGCCCAGACGGGTGGCAGCGCAGACCACGCCGTGGACACGATTCGCGCCGTCGCGATCTGAAACAGTCAAGCGGTGAATGCCGCGAGGTCTACATGAACCGCAAGGTCGCGGGTTCGAGTCCCGCCGGCCGGGTCCTCCCGACCGTAGCTCAGCTGGGTAGAGCACGCAGGGACTTCGCAACTCCTCGTCACCGCACTTTCCATTGCACGACGATCATTCCGGCGAATGCCGTGGAGGACTCCATTTCGATCCATGGTCTTCCACACGGTGTTCCACACCTCTCGTCGCCGGTCTTTCCATACCCCAGGACCGAACCATGTGTTGGTCCCTGCATCTCATCACCACGCGTGACTGCGTCCTCGACGCGCTCTCCGACATCGCCGCGCGTCACGGCTTCGCACCGATCGAAGGCAGCCGCTATGCGGTCGCCCACATGCCGGGCTACCGGACCCTGCTGATGCCAGCCTGATCGTCCGCGCAGTCCGCCGGGGTTGGTCCTATCGTGCGCGCATGCACCTCGCCCGGATCGCACTGACCACGGCACTCGCCCTTCCCCTGACCGCCCAGACCACGGACACGCCGCGCTTCCACGGCACCACCCCGAAGTCCTTCGAGATCCGCAACGCCCACGTGGTCCGCGGCGACGGCGCGCCGCCGACCGGGCCCACGAGCGTCTTCGTCGAAAACGGCAAGATCGTGCGCGGGCCGATCGACCGACCCGAGGTGGTGATCGACGGCAGCGGCTGCTACGTGCTGCCCGGCCTCGTCGCGACCCACGCCCACCTCCACGAGGCGATGGCCGGGGTGGCGATCCCGCAGAGCTACCAGCTCGACCTGTGGCTGGCGTCGGGGGTGACCACGATCCGCGACCTCGGCAGCGCGTTCTCGCGCTCGCTGAAGATGCGGCAGGAGGCCGAGCGCGGCGAGCTGCGCAGCCCGCGCATCCTCCTCTACCAGCAGTTCGGTGCCGTCGACACCGCCGAGGAGGCGCGCGCGCGGGTCCGCGCGATCAAGTCCGGCGGCGCCGACGGCATCAAATTCTGGTCGAACATCAACTATGCGCCGGAGGTGCTGCGCGCGGCGCTGCAGGCGGCGAACGAGGCGGAGCTGCCGACCACCGCGCACATCGGCGTCGGCGAGGCCAACGCACTGCACTACGCGGAGTGGGGACTGCGCAGCATCGAGCATTGGTACGGCATTCCCGATGCGGCCCTCGACGGCGTCCAGGAGTTCCCCGCCGACTTCTCCTACTCCAATGAGGTCGACCGCTTCCGCTACGCCGGCCGGCTGTGGCGCGAGGCCGACCCCGACCGTCTCGACGCGGTGTTGCAGAGGCTCGTCGACCTCGGCGTCGCGTGGAGCCCGACCCTCGCGGTCTACGAGGCGAGCCGCGACCTGATGCGCGCGCAGCACAAGCCGTGGTTCGACGACTACCTGCACCCCGCGCTCGCGAAGTTCTTCGTGCCGAGCCTCGACAGCCACGGCAGCTACTTCATCGGTTGGTCGACCACCGACGAGGCGTTCTGGAAGGAGAACTACCGGATCTGGATGGGTGCCTTGCGCCGCTTCGAGCAGCTCGGCGGCACGATCACCACCGGGGAGGACGCCGGCTACATCTACCTGCTGTACGGCTTCGGCCTGTGTCGCGAACTGGAGCTGCACCACGAGGCCGGCTTCCATCCGCTCGAGGTGATCGAGCACGCCACCTACAATGGCGCGCGGGTGATGGGTATGGAGGACCGCTTCGGCCGGATCCTCCCCGGCCTCGACGCCGACCTGATCGTGGTCCGGGGCAACCCACTGCAGAACCTGAAATGCCTCTACCCGACCGGCTGCGACGTCTACGTCGACGGCGAGTCGGTGCCGACCGGGGGCGTGCGGTTCACGATCCGCGGCGGCCGGATCTGGCACGGACCGACGCTCCTGACCGGAGTGCGGGAACTCGTCGAGCGCGAGCGGGAGCGCCTCGCGAAACGCGACTGAATCGCGCCGCGCCGACCGACCCCGCCTGGCAGATTCTGCATCCGGGACTCGCGGAATCCCGACGCCCCGACCGCCCGCGCGCCGCCAGGACCCCGAGCTTTCGCCGGACCGAGACCCCCCGAGCGACGGGCCGCACGGGGCTCGAAGCAACTTCTGCGCTCGGTGCGTGTTGGCTCCGGCGACCGATCTGCCTGCGCACAAACATCTGCAGTGCGCTGGCTCCGGACACTCCCCTCCACCGCATCCGTTGTATCCTCCGGAAGCCGGGGACGAGAGTCTTCCCGGCCCGGGGTTTGCCGGGCCGGCGGCCGCCCCGCTGCGCCCTCCCTTCAGCATCTCCCCGCCTGACGCCCACTTCCATGCTCCGCAACGCGCTCGCCCTCTGCTCCGGGGTCGCGCTGGCTGCCGCCGGCGCCACCCAGTCTCCGCTCTACACAGACCAGGGAATCGGCAGCGTCGACAAGTTCGGCTACTCGATCCGCTCTGCGGGTGATGTGAATGCCGACGGTCGCACCGACTTCATCTACTCAGCACCGTTCCTCGAGGCCAACGGGCTCAACAATGCCGGACTGGTCCGGGTTCGCTCGGGCGCCGATGGCTCGCTGCTCTATGAGTTCCCCGGCGACGAGCCCGGCGACGAATGGGGCTACCAGGTCGAAGGCGTCGGTGACGTCGACGCCGACGGGCACGACGACTTCCTGATCACCGAGCTGATCGCGGTCTCCCGCTACGATGGCGCGGCGCACGTCTACTCGGGCGCGGACGGTTCGATCATCCACTCGTTCTTCGGGGAACGCAGCTACGACTACTTCGGCGTGTCCGGAGCGGGTGCGGGTGACTTCGATGCGGACGGTTATCCCGACATCGTGATCGGCGTGCCCGGCCGCGACGACAACGGCACCTCTGCTGGCGAGGTCAACGTCTACTCGGGCCGGACCGGCGCGGTGCTGTTCTCGCGGGACGGCGTCGCCACCGGCGACCAGCTCGGTTGGTACGTCAGCACCGCGGGTGACGTCGACAACGACGGATTCGACGACATCGTGGTCGGTTCGCCCACCCACGACGGCGCCAATGGCGGCGACTGCGGCCGCGCGGACGTGATCTCGGGTCGCACCCACGCCGTGCTCTACACCTGGTACGGCGACGGCTACGGCGACCGCTTCGGCTGGTGCGTCAGCAATGCCGGCGACCTCGATCGCGACGGTCATGACGACGTGGTGGTCGGCGCGCATGGCAACAACAACGCCCACGGCACCGATGCCGGCATGGTCCGCGTGTTCTCCGGTGCCACCGGCGCGGTGCTGTTCACCTTCCTGGGCGACGCCGCCGGCGACAATCTCGGCTGGAGCGTGCGCAACGCCGGCGACGTGAACGGCGACGGCTGGCTCGACGTGATGGCCGGCGCACACCTGAACGATCACAACGGCAGCAATGCCGGCATGGCGCGGATCTGGTCGGGCCGTGACGGTTCGATCCTGCACACCCTCTACGGCACCGACGCCGACGACTGGTTCGGCTGGTCCGTGGGCGACGTGGGCGACCTCGATGCCGACGGCTACTGCGACGTCGCGGTGGGCGCCACATACGACGACTCGGTCGGCACCGACGCCGGCAAGATCTTCGTCTACTCGTTCGGCGGCGTCGGCACGCCCCCGATCTACGAGCACCGCGGCTCGCCCTGCCTGACCAGCGCCGGCACGCTGCCACGCCTGGAGGTGGCCGGCCACGCAGCGATCGGCGACACGGCGTTCTTCGGACTGCGCGGCGGGCCTGCCAACTGCACAGCGTTGCTGAACTTCGGCGCGGCGCTGGAGATCCCACTCGACGCCGCCGGTGCCCCCGGCTGCCGCGGCTACGCCGATCCGGGAGGCTTCGTCATCCCGACCACGTCGAACGCCAACGGCCTCGCCGACGTGGCCCTGGCGATCCCGCCGATCGCCGGCCTGGTGGGAATGCGCCTCGACTTCCAGTGGATCGCCCAGGACCCCGCCGCGAACGCGCTCGGCTTCGTGTTCTCGGACGCGACCGGGATCACCTTCGGGAACTGAGCCGCCGGGCGGCGCCGACCCGCACGAACCGGCGCGGCGTCAGGTCGCGCGGCGACGCATCGCCCGCGCCGCGACGAACGCGACCGGCAGCGCGGCGAGACCGGCCACCGCCACCGCCTCGCGCGCCGACCACAGGCCCGCATCGACGCAGGCCGTGGTCGCAAGGGTCCACGCTGCCCCGGTCACGGTCATCAGGCCGAAGTCGAGCGAGAACAGGCGACCGTGGAAGCGCCGGTCGGCCTCGGTGTGCAGCAGCACGTTGGAGGCGACCCAGACCAGCGAGTTGCCGAGGCCCGAGACCACCAGGCACCCCGCGGCGAGACCTGCGTTCGGAGCCACGGCGAGTCCGACGTAGCCGAGCCCGATCACCAGGAAGCCCGCGACCGCGCTACGCCGCCGCCCTTCGGGAGTCTCACCGAGCAGCGAGCTGGCGGACAGCGAGCCGATCGCCGCGCCGATGCCCCGCGCCGCGAACAGCAGACCGACCAGAACCGGCGCCGCCGTCTCGGAGAGCACGCGATTGCCGTAGATCGTCACCATCGGAATCGCACCCGAGGTGCAGGCCATGCCGGTCTTCAGCAGGGCCAGCGGCCGCACCGCCGCGGTCCGCCACAGGTAGGCGACTCCCGCTCGGAACCCGGTGTCGTGGCGAACTCCTGCCGCGGCGATCTCGCCCTCGGACGCCTGCGGCTCCAACGGTGGCAGCCCCCAGAGCAGTACCGCACTGAGCACGAAGGTCGCAGCATCGAGGAGGAACGCGACCTCGATGCCGAACCAATCGGTGACGGCACCGCCGAGTGCCGCGCCGAAGGCCAAGGTCACCGACCAGGTCGCGGCGGTCAGCGAGTTGGCGACGCCGAGCTGCGACGCCTCGACCAGCCGCGGCAACGCGGCGTTCTTGGCCGGCAGGAACACCCCCGAGAAGGCCATCGAGACGACGGTGAGCGCATAGAGCGCAACCACCGACTCGGCCGCGTACGCGCCGACCAACCCCACCGCCAGCACCGCGCGCAGCACGTCGCTCCAGATCATCAGCCGCCGGGCCGGCACCGAGTCGACCAACGGTCCGGCGAGCGGACTCACGCACAGCACCGGCACCGACTTCGCGACGATCACCCAGGCGACGGCCATCGACGTGCCGAGGATCCGATCGGCCGCGGTGTAGAGCGCGATCCAGTTGAACCAATCGCCGAACAGGCTGGCGAGGTCGGCAAGGAACAGCCGGCGGAAGCCGGCGTTGCCGCGAAGGAGCCGCAGCGCGGCAGACGACCGGATCACCGCGCCCGGACCCGTTCGTCGAGCAGGGCACGCACGCGCTGCAGCAGGTCGGCACCGCCGAACGGCTTGCGCAGCAGGTCGGAACCGGCGATCTCTGCGCCCATCGAGGCCAGCTCATCCAGGCCGTATCCCGAGATGAACAGCACGGCGATACCCGGCACCAGCTCGCGCAGCCGCCGCGCCAGCTGTGGCCCGTTGAGCCGCGTCAACACCACGTCGGCGAGCAGCAGCTCCGGCGGGCTCGCGAGACCCGCGACCAGATCGAGCGCCTCCTGTCCGTCGCCCGCTTCGAGGACCACATAGCCCTGCGAGCGCAGCAGACTTGCCATGGAGGAGCGCACGTCGGCCTCGTCCTCGCAGACCAGCACGGTCTCGCTGCCGCCGCGTACCACGCTGGACCTCGCGCGCTGCGGCACCATCCGCTCCCCGACCTCGCCACCGAGCATCGGCAGGTGGACGTCGAATCGGGTGCCCTCTCCGACCCGGCTCTGCAGCACGATGTAGCCGCCCGCCTGCTCGACGATGCCCTGGATGATCGACAGACCGAGACCGGTTCCCTTGTCTCGTTCCTTGGTGGTGAAGAACGGCTCGAACACCCGTTCCCGATCCGCATCCGAGATGCCGATCCCCGTGTCCGCCACCCGCATCCGCAGGAAGTTCCCGGCGCGCGTCGGCGCACCGTGCCCCCCCTTGCCCGGCTCGACCTCGACGTTCGACGTGCCGATCTCCAGCACGCCACCCTCCGGCATCGCGTCACACGCGTTGACCACCAGGTTCATCAGGATCTGGTCGAAGCGGGCCCGGTCGATCGCCACCACCGAAGACTCGGCCCGGGTGACGACCCGCATCTCGATGTCGGCGCGCACCAACCGACGCAACATCGACTCGTGTTCGGCGAGCGCTGCGTGGACATCGATCCGCTCGGTGCCCGGCGGCTCGCGTCGCCCGATCGTCAACAGCTGACGGGTCAGCGCCGTCGCTCGGCGACACGCCGCCTCCACGGCATCGAGATGAACGCGCACGGGACTCTCCGCCGCCGCATCGCCACTCATCGCCAGGCGACCGAGCTGGGCGTGGCCCAGGATCGCCGTCAGCACGTTGTTGAAGTCGTGCGCCGCTCCGGCGGCAAGCCGACCGACCGCCTCCATCTTGGCGGCGTGCCGGAGTTCGTTCTGCAGCTCCAGTCGCTCCAGCTCGTCGCGTCGCTGCGCGGTGACGTCCTGGATCGCACCGATCAGTGGATTGTCCGGCCCGATGTCCCCACCCCGGGTAGCCCCGGTGATCTCGACCCACCGCTGCCCCTCGCCGTCCGCCGACACACGCGTGCGGTGCACGATCCGTAGCGCGCCGACCGCCTCCAACGCCCCGCTCCTGAGCACCCGCACCACACCCGCACGATCCTCCGGTGCGACGCAGCGCAACCAACCGGCGATCGTCACATTCGTCCGCACGTCCTGCGGCACCCCCAGCAGATCCACTGCGCCGGCCGACAGCGCGACGCGGCGGCTCGTCGGATCCCAGCTCCAGGCCGCCACGCGGGCGGTCTCCAGGGCGATCCGCAGGAACTCCTCGCGCTCCAGCAACGCCCGCTCCGACCGCCGCCGGTCGGTGATGTCCTGCTCGGTCCCGACCAATCGGAGGACTCGACCGTCCGGCCCCACCTCGGCCTGGGCCTCACAACGCAGCTCGATCTGACGGCCGTCCGGTCGCTCGAAGCGGTACTCGATCCCGTCCCCGCCCCCTTCTTCGACCAACCGCGCGAGGAAGCGCTGCATGCGCTCCCGCTCCCGGCCCGGAATGGCATCGAGACAATCCGCGAGCACCGACATCGGAGTGCTCGATTCCATGCCCCGGATCCGCCGGAACTCCGCGCTGACCCAGAGCGCGTCGCTGTCGAGTTCCCAGACCCAGGTGCCGATGTGTGCGACCCGCTCGGCATCGAGGAGGCGGTCGGCCTGCCAACGGACCTGCGACAACGCGGACTCGAGGCGTCGCTCCCCACTTCGATGCCGCAGCACCGTGTCGACGAGCATCGGCAGTGCCGAGCAGAACATCGTGTGGACCCGGACGCAGTGCACGCCGGCTTCGTCGCGAAGGGGGGTGGTCGGCGACGCCGGGTCGACCAGCACGACCCAGGAGCCTCGGAAGTCCGCGCAGGCGAGCCGCGCCGCATCGAACAGCGAATCCGAGACCACGACGACGAGGACCTCGCCGTCCCGCAGCAATTCGACCAGCGAGTCGGGGGCGTCGCGGACGAGCACCCGGCGCGGCGATCCGTCTCCCGCACCGTTGCGCGCCAGGAGATCGACGAGCTGCTGCCGAGGCACCGTGCCGTCGAGGAGCATCGCGATCGTGTCCGGCCGCCGCGCTCCAACCCCCGACGGATCGTCGCGGGTCGATGGATCGGCAGAGCGCGGTTCGAGATCGAAGGACATCGGAGCGAGCGGTCCGACGTGGACCGGCTACGGAGGGAACGGCGAGAGCGCCGGGAACGAGCAGGGAGCTGCGGCTCGGTCGCGCTGCCGTCGAGCAGCTCCTTCGGCACCCGCGCAGATCCCGACATGACGCGCGAGGCTGGGGTGCCCATTCTACGGGAGATCTCCAATGCGGCAGCTCACCGTATCGAGGAACCTCGAAGGACGAGGTGCCCGGACCGCACCGCCTTCCCTCCGCCAGCGCCCTCCCGATGCCCCCGACGAGCCCTGCTGCCCCCATCCCCCCATCCCGCTGCATCGTCGGCATCGGCGGCGGCAGCGGCAGCGGCAAGACCACCTTCGCACGTGCCCTCGCGGCCCTGCTCCCCAGCGGCACCGCCCGCGTCCTCGACCACGACGCCTACTACCGCGATCTCTCCCACCTGCCGCCCGCCGACCGCGCGCGCACCGACTTCGACCACCCCGACGCGCTCGAGAGCGACCTGCTGGCCGGCCATCTCGACGCGCTGCGCGCCGGCCGGGCCATCGCCAAGCCGCGCTACGACTTCACGACCCACACCAGGCTGCCGGACACCGAGCGGGTCGAGCCGACCCCCGTGGTAGTCGTCGAGGGCATCCTGGTGCTCGGCATCGAGAAACTCCGCGACCGGTTCGACCTCGCCCTGTTCGTCGACGCCCCGGCCGACATCCGCCTGCTGCGCCGCCTGCACCGCGATGTCGCCGAGCGCGGCCGGAGCCTGGAGATGGTCGCCTCGCAGTACCTCGGCACCGTCCGCCCGGCCCACGAACTCTTCGTCGCCCCGAGCCGCGCGCGCGCCGATCTGATCGTCCCCGGCGATGCCGACTTCGCGACCGCACTCGAGATGACCGCAGCGATGGTGCTGCGACGGATCCGTTGAGGATCGACGCCGCGGTTCCTACCGTCCCCGGATGCGCGTCGATACCCAAGCCGATCAGACCACCCTGGGCCGGGCAGCGGCCGAGCACATCGTCGAACTCGGGTCCACCGCGATCGCCGCGAGGGATCGGTTCACCCTGGCCCTGAGCGGTGGAAGCACGCCGTGGCCCATGCTCCGCGCGCTGGCCACGCTCGACCTCGATTGGTCGAAGGTCCACGTCTTCCAGGTGGACGAGCGCGCGGTGCCGGCCGACGACGACGCTCGCAACTGGAAGCACATCCAGGCGCACCTGCTCGAACCCGCGGGCGTGCCCGCGTCCAACCGGCATCCCCTGCCGGTCCTCGACCGACGAGACACCTCGGCCGCGACCTACGCCGAGACGCTCGCCGCGGTGACCGGTCCCGACCGGGTGCTCGACCTCGCCCAACTCGGCCTCGGCGACGACGGCCACACCGCATCGCTGGTGCCCGACGACCCGGTGCTCGACGTCACCGACCGCGACGTCGCCTGGACGACGAACCTCTACCAGGGCACGCACCGGATGACGCTGACCTACCCGACGCTGTCCCGCGCCCGCAGCCTGCTGTGGCTGGTCGCCGGCGAGGGCAAGCGCGAGATGGTCGATCGTCTCCTGCAGCAGGACCACTCGATCCCGGCGGGTCGGCTGCCGCAGGAGCGGGCGGTGCTGTTCGCGGACCGCGCGGCGCGACCGCCCCAAGCCTGATCCACGCGTTGTCTTTCGGCCTGCGACGGGGCGCCGCTCACCGGCCGCGCGCGGCGTGCAGGTTCGAGAGCCGCTGCGCGCCGTCGGGCTCCAGGAAGACCGCCTGCGAGAACACCTCGACGCCGCGCAGGCGCACCTCCAACGGCACCAGGAGCCCGGCCTGCGCGACCCCGACTCCCGGGGGAATCGTGAGGGTCGGCCCGAGCCCCAGCACCGCCGACGGCTCCAGGCGGTAGCGCCCCAGCTCCGGCAGATCGATCGGCTGCGCCGCGGCCGCGGTGGCGTACTGCACCGCCGCGAAGACCTCGGCCGATCGACCAGGAGCCCAGACGTCCTGGAACCACTCCTCGCCGAGCACGAACACCGCCGGCGCGGCGAGCTGGCGGTGCAGCTGCGTGTAGACCCGGACTCCGGCGAGGCGAGGATCCGTGACCAGGTCGAGGTCACCGTCACCGTCGGCGTCGGCGTCGAACAGGATTCCGCACGACGACGTCGGCGAGTCGTCGACCGGCAGGTGGGTCGCGGTCACGTCCTCGAACCGACCCCCGCCCCGGTTCAGCGCCAGCCGATTCTGCCCCGCCACCGGCCAGAACACGTCGCTGCCGCCATCGCCATCGACGTCGCCGACCACGAAGGACGCGTTCGCCGGCACGTCGAGGAACGCGCGGCGCAGCGAGAGGAACGGCGTGGCCTGCCGGGCGGGGATCGAGACCAGCAGGAGGAGTGGCGCGAGCGCACGGCAGACGAGGGCAGACGTGAGGTCAGGCATGTCGGGACGCAGAAGACGCATCCTGGAGACCTGCTCAGGGTGTCCACGACCCGTGACCGGCGGCGCGGGAAACGAGCCCCGATCAGCGCGCACGGCCCTCACGACTTCCAGGGTCGTGGTCCGACTCCGTTCCGTTCGGCAGTGTCGGCCCCTGCAGCGCGGCAGCGCCAGGAAGCTCCAGCACCACGGTCCCGATCTCGGTCCCCTCGCCCGCCCGTAGATCCCATCGCAGCCGCAGATCCTCGAAGCCGGGCGCCCGCACGAGGACCGTGTACTCCCCAGGCACCACCGGCCCCGTGTCGAAGGCACCGGTCTCCGGGCCACATCGGCAACGCCCCGGAGCGACCCCGGAGCCGCGCACCACGAACTCGATCTCGGCGTCGGCGACCGGTTGGTAGGCGGCGTCGACGAGTCTGCCGACTCCTCGCGCAGTCCGCGCTTCCGGAGAGGGCACGCGGACCAGCAGCTGCTCCTGCACGAGCGGATCGATCGCCTCCCAGTGGATCCGCTGCGGCACTCCCTGCGAGATCACCAGACCGACGGTATCTCCCGGCGGGCAGTTCGGAACCTCCGCGCGGCCCTCGGCACCTGTCACCAGATGGCGCACCCACCATCCCGACCGCTCGCCACGGGAGCTCGGGTGGATCATCACCGGCAGGCCTTCGAGACCGACTCCGTGGTCGTCGACCACCCGGAGCCTCAACGTCGGGCCGCGCTGCAGGACCGGATCCCAGTCGAACGACTCCCCGGGCAACGCGGAGAACTCGGCTGCGGCCTCGCCGCGCTCGAGGTCCCGCGCCCAGAGCCGCAGGGACCCGGGCCTGAGACCACGCAGCACGAACCTGCCTGTCGGTCCCGACCGCGCCGTGCGCGGCAGACTGCCCTGCTCACCCGCGGAGCCGACCTCGACACCGCCGAGTGCTTCACCTGCGGCATCGCGGACCACGCCCGAACAGACCGCACCCTCCTCCAGCCGGATCCGCAGCACCCGCCGCTCGTGATCCCGCAGCTCGAAGCTCTCGCTCCACGCCGCCGAGTACCCGGACCGCGCGGTGACCAGGACGTCACCCGCCGGCAGGCCCGCGACCCGGAAGCGACCGCTCGCGTCGGAGCGGACCTCCACGCGCTGACACGCCAGGCCCCGACCCCTGCCGGGATACGCCACGATCCGGTAGCCCCGCACCTCCTCGCCGACGCTGACGAACGCGCCGGCGACCGGGGCACCGGACCAGTCTTCGACGACGCCTTCGAGCGTCGCGCCACCTGTCGGTAGCACGAGCCGCACCTCCTCGTGCGCGCCAGCCTCGGCTTGGATCTGCAGGAAGGTGCTGGAGTCGTAGCCGGCGCACCGCGCGCCGAGTGCGCACCGTCTCGGCGCATGCTCCACCTCGAACGTGCCATCTGCCGCCGACACGGTGACCGGGACCGGCGCGGCATTGGCCTCCGAGGCCAGCACCTCGACCGCCGCCCCACCGACCGCCCGCCCGAACTCGTCCTCGACCCGACCGGTGAGGCGGATGCTCTGCGTGAGGCGCAGTTCGACGACCGCGTGCCCGCCGGGCTCGAGGTCCACACGCCGGATCCCCGAGGTGAGGAACCGGGCCGCGACCGCGTAGCGACCCGCCGGCAAGTCACGGAAGGTGCAGCATCCCTCTGCATCCGCGAGGAGGAACACGCGGTCCGCGTCGGCAGCCGACACCGACTGCAGGAACACCGAGACGCCCACCGCGGGAAGATCCTCTCCCGACGAGCGACAGACGACTTCGATCGCGCCACGACGCGGCCCCTCCTCGACGACGCGACGAGGCGCCTGGCCGACCGATCCGACGGACTGTGACTCGCCGGGCTGCGCGGCGCCGGCGCTCGGCGCCGTCGCGATCGCCTCGCGCACCAACCGCGGAGTCGCGGGGCCCCACCACCGGCCGACGGGGAGCAGGAACCCCAGCGGCAGCACGAGCAGCAGCGCGAGACCGAACCATCGCCCCTTCGTCATGCCACGACTCTGCGCGTTCCCTCACCGCCGGTCCAGCGCCGGACCACGCGGCCGAGCTAAGGCCCCGCGACCCGCAGCAGGCCGGGACCGCGAGTCCCTGCGGCCGGACGTTCCGGCCGCCGGTAGCCCGCCGCCGCCATCACCACCCAGGCCAGGGTAGCGGCGAGGTAGCAGCCGGCGGCGATGCCGATCCACCAGCGCATGCGCAGCGGGTCGGCGTGCACCAGGCCGCGCGCAACGAGCGCGAGGGCGAGGAGCGCGACCATGATCCGCACCGGCCAGGGGCTCCGGTGGACCAGGTCCTGTCGGCCGCCGTGGGCCAGGGTCACGTGCAGGCCGACCGCCAGGGTCATCCACGCGAAGCCGCCGAGGAACACCACGTGGCGACCGATCTGCGGGGTGGCCGGTAAGAGCGCCGCCAGTGCGTAGCCGGTCGGGATGGCCCAGGCGGCCAGCCAGACGAGGCGTCGGTGCAGACCGGGAGCGGTCGGCGTGCGCAGGATGCCAGCGCTCGTCGTCAACACCAGCGCCACGACCACCGCGCGCATGCCGTGGCCGAACGCCGAATCGACGAAGGCCTGGATCGCGAACGACACCGCCAACAGCGCGCCGGCGACGAGGTGCAGGCGGCGCGGACCCGGGCGCTCGGGATCGCCGTCGGTCGACGATCCCTGGCGGGTGAGCAAGGGGATCAGCATCGAGCCCACACCGACCACCAGCGACAGCATCAGTCCTTCCACCAGCAGGCCCTGGCCGAGCACGTGCCATGCACCGTCGAGATGCAGCGGCCCGTAGAGACCGAGCAGCAGCGTGCCGAAGAGCGCCATGCCGAGCCCCATCGGGATCCACACGAACGCGTCGGGCGGTCGGCGGGCCGCGTCGCGACGCCGCGCACGACGGACCAGGAACTGCAGCAATGTGCCGAGCAGCACCAGCCACGCGAGCTGCGACAGCGCCACCGCGTGCCACCAGACCGCCACGGTGATCGCGACCGGCATCGATGCGCCCAGCGCCAGCTCCCAGGCCGACGGCGGCGCGGTGCCGGTGCGCCGCGGGATCATCGTGAACAGGAAGCCGACCACGAAGCTGGCCAGGAAGCCCTCGACCTGCGCGATGCTGTGGAAGATCGCCGGCCAGGCCGGCACGCCCCAGACGGCATTGGTGAGCCACGGCAGCACGCCGCACCAGGTGAGCAGGATGCCGATGGGAAACAGCAGGCGGTAGGGCTCGCGACGCAGCACACCGACCTCGGGACCGGGTTGGTGGTTCATCTCGTCTCCTTCGCGTCTCGCGTCGGACCGGCGCGTCCGGCCCAGGTCTCCAACACACCGCGCGTCTCGGCGAGGGTCGCGTCGGCGGCCCAGCCATCGAGGAACTCCTGGAGCCGCGACCAGATCGGATGCAGGGGGCAAGGCCGCGCGGGATCGCAGTGGCCCCAGCCGAACGCGCAGGTCCCCGGCTCCACGGCCACGTCCACCGCGGCCAGCACGTCGGCGACCCGGATCTCCTGGGGCGGCCGCTGCAGCGCGAACCCGCCACCGTGGCCCTTGCGCCCGGAGACGAGGCCGCGCTCGACCAGCCGGCTCATCACCTTCGACAGGTAGTGGACCCCCACGCCGGTGCGCTCGGCGAGGTCGGCGGAGCGCAGGCTCTCGCCCGGCGGGAGGTCGGCCAACGCCGCCAGGGCCCGCATCGCATAGACAACCGTCTGGTTCAGGATCACCGCTGCCTCCGTAGTCGGGAGAGGTTCATCGGACTGGTAGATCCCCTGAGAAGCGCCAGCGAACCGGCCGCCCCGCCAAGGCGAGGGACGCTCACCGCGACGATTTTGTGGGGACGCAGGAAACAACCGACAAGTCTGTCGCTTGTTTCAGACGACCTACTTGTCGTCTGAAATGATGAAACGCGAACAGTTGATCGTCACCCTGGCCTGCGTCGGCGCTTCCGCGGTCGCGGCGCTGGCGTTCTTCCGCTGCGACACGGCAGCGTCGACCCACGGCACGAAGCGCGTCGACCTCGACTCGCTGCCGATCGTCGGCGAGGAGGAGGCGGTGCTCGCCGCCCCGCCGCAGGTGCCCCCACCGATCACCCGCGACCACGCCACCAAGGTGATCGTCCGGTTGGAGGTCCGCGAGGAGGTCGGCGAGATCGCCGACGGCGTCGACTACGTGTTCTGGACCTTCGGCGGCACGGTGCCCGGCAGCTTCATCCGGGTGCGCGAGGGGGACCTGGTCGAGTTCCACCTCAGCAACCACCCCGACAGCCGCATGCCGCACAACATCGACCTGCATGCGGTCACCGGCCCCGGCGGCGGTGCGACCTCGTCGTTCACCGCGCCCGGCCACACCTCGCAGTTCTCGTTCCGGGTCCGCAATCCGGGCCTCTACGTCTACCACTGCGCGACCGCGCCGGTCGGCATGCACATCGCCAACGGGATGTACGGCCTGATCCTGGTCGAGCCGCTCGAGGGGCTGCCGCCGGTGGACCGCGAGTACTACGTGATGCAGGGTGACTTCTACACCCGCGGCGCGTTCGGCGAGGCCGGTGAGCAGCCCTTCGACATGCAGAAGGCGCTGGCCGAGAACCCCGACTACGTGCTGTTCAACGGGCGGGTCGGCGCGCTGGTCGGCGACCGCGCGCTGCAGGCGAAGGTCGGCGAGACGGTGCGGCTGTTCGTCGGCAATGGCGGTCCCAACCTGGTGTCGTCGTTCCACGTGATCGGCGAGATCTTCGACGCGGTCCACCACGAAGCAGGCGCGGTCGCCAACCACGACGTGCAGACCACGCTGATCCCGGCGGGCGGCGCGGCGATCGCCGAGTTCGAGGTCGAGGTGCCGGGCACCTTCATCCTGGTCGACCACTCGATCTTCCGCGCCTTCAACAAGGGTGCGCTCGGGATGCTCTCGGTCGAGGGCGACGAAGATGCGACCACCTACTCCGGCCGCCAGGACGACCGGATCTACCTCGCCGAAGGCGGCGCGGCACAGCGGGTCCCGGGCGGTGACCAGCCGGTGTCGGCCGAACCCATGCAGCGCGACGAGCTGATGACCCGCGGCCGGCAGGTCTTCCAGCAGATCTGCGCGGCCTGCCACCAGCCCGAGGGTCAGGGCGTGCCACACGCCTTCCCACCGCTGGCGAAGTCCGACTTCCTGATGGCCGACATCGACCGCTCGATCGACGCGGTGCTGCACGGCCTCAGCGGCCCGATCGAAGTCAACGGCGCGAAGTTCGACGGCGTGATGCCGGCGGTCCACCTGCCCGACCGCGACGTCGCCAGCGTGCTGACCTTCGTCCGCAACTCGTTCGGCAACGACGGCGAGCCGGTGACCCCGGCGCAGGTCGCCGCGCGCCGCTGATCCCGCCAGGCCCCGCCAGTCCTCGAGAGGAGATCGGAGATGGACACCGCGCTGCGCACCAGCCTGCTGCTCGGACTGTGCTGCCTGTCGTCGGACTGCCGCGATGTCGGCAGCGAGACCGCCCCGCCGGCAACCGCCGCCAGCGGATCGACCGCCCCGACCCCCGAGGCGGTCGACGCCGCGCCGGGCAGCGGACCCGTACCGACCCTGGCGCGGATCGGCGCCGCGCAGCACCAGCCGCTCTACCGCGACCCGGGCGCCCCCGACGGCATCCCGGTCGCGGCCTTCGAACTCGAGACCACCCCGGTCACCAACGCCCGCTTCCTGGCCTTCGTCACCGCGTGCCCGTCGTGGCGCCGAAGCCGCATCGCGTCGCTGTTCGCCGACGAGCGGTACCTCAGCCACTGGCACGACGACCTCGCGATCGACCCCGCCGATGCCTCGCGCCCGGTCACCAACGTCTCCTGGTTCGCGGCCCGCGCCTACGCCGAGTGGATCGGCTGCCGACTGCCGACCACCGCCGAGTGGGAGATCGCCGGCCGCGCCGACGCGACCCGCAGCGACGCCCGCGACGACCCCGACTTCCTGCGCCGCATCCTCGACTGGTACGGCGCACCCGCCCGCGGCCCGCTCGCGCCGGTCGCCCGAGGTCCCGCCGACGTCCACGGCATCCACGACCTGCACGGCCTCGTGTGGGAATGGACCGACGACTTCAACACCGCGCTGGTGACCGGCGAGTCGCGCGGCGACGCCGGCCTCGACCAGAACCTGTTCTGCGGTTCGGGCGCCGCCAACGCGGCCGACCCGTCCGACTACGCCGCCTTCATGCGCTACGCGCTGCGCAGTGGCCTCGACGGCCGCTCGACCGCGCGTGGCCTCGGCTTCCGCTGTGCGCGCACCCTGCGCGAGGAGACCCGATGAACCGCCGCCACCCGACCCTGTTGGCCGCGACGCTGCTGCCCGTCCTGCTGCAGCCCGCCTGCACCGAGACGACCGAGGCCGCCACGGCGCCGAGCTGCTGCGCCACGCTCGAAGCCGGAACCGACCACACCACACCCCTGCCCGGCGACTCGGCCTGGCAACTCGATTCCCCGTGGCAGGACCAGGACGGCCGCGACCGCCGGCTCGCCGACTTCCGCGGCGAGGTCACCGTCGCCGCGATGGTGTTCACGCACTGCGTCTACGCCTGTCCGCGCCTGGTCGCCGACATGCAGGAACTCGCCGCCCGACTCGGCACGCCCCAGCCGCGCTACCTGCTGGTCTCGATGGACCACGAGCGCGACGACCCCGCGACGCTGCGCGCCTTCGCCGCGCGTCACCACCTCGATCCCGCGCACTGGACCCTGCTGCACGGCGACGCGCCGCAGGTCCGCGAGTTCGCCGCGGTGCTCGGCGTGAACTTCCGGCGCGCGCCGAACGGCGACTACGCGCACTCCAACCAACTCGCGGTGCTCGACCGCGACGGACGCATCGTCCACCGCCAGCACGGCCTGCAGGCGGACCCCACCGCCACCCTGCAGGTGCTGGCCGACCTGCTCGAGAACTGACCCCTTCCCGGACTCCGACATGCTCTCCAAGAAAGGTGCCCGCGCGTTCTTCGTGATCGGCACGGGCCTGTGCTTCGGGGCCTTCGTGCTCCTCACCTTCGACACCTTCAACCGCATCCCCGCACAGACCAATCAGGCCGCGATGGACGAATCGGTGATCCGGGGCAAGCACCTCTGGGACACCAGCAACTGCATGGGCTGCCACACCCTGCTCGGTGAAGGGGCCTATTACGCGCCCGAGCTGACCAAGGTCTACGAGCGCCGCGGACCGGCGTTCATCGAGGCGATGCTGCGCGACCCGGAGTCGATGTATCCCGGCAAGCGCCGGATGCAGAACTACGGCTTCGACGACCGGCAGATCGGTGACCTCGTCGCCTTCCTGCAATGGATCGGGACCATGGACCTGAACGGCTTCCCCGCCGAGCCCGATCTCGGCGCGGTCGCGGTGCCCGCCGCGGCCTCGGGCAGCTCGCCGCTCGCCGCGACCGGCAACCGCCCGCAGGTCTTCAACCAGATGTGCATCGCCTGCCATTCCCTCGATGGCCAGGGCGGTGTGGTCGGCCCGGCACTCGACGGCGTCGGCGGCCGTTTCGACCGCCCCTACATCGAGCGCTGGCTGCACGACCCGACCGAGGTCAAGGCCGACAGCAAGATGCCGAAGCTCCCGCTCTCCGAGAACCAGATCACCGAACTCGGCGCGTTCCTCTCCCAGCTCCGCCCGGCCGCCGCCGGCACTTCGACGGAGACCGCACGATGAAGTACGAATCCCAACGCATCGCCTGGCTGTTCTTCGCGACCAGCATGGCGCTGTTCTCCCTGCAGATCGTCTACGGCTTCATCATGGGCTTCGCCCACATGGGCTTCGACGTGCTGCACGACGTGATCCCCTTCCACGTCGCCCGCACCACCCACCTGAACCTGCTGGTGGTCTGGCTGCTCTGCGGCTTCATGGGTGCCGCCTACTACATCGTCCCCGAGGAGGTCGAGCGCGAGATCCTGTGGCCGCGGATCGCGAAGCTGCAATGGGCCTCGCTGGTCGCCGTGGGCCTGGTCGCGATCATCGGCTTCCACTTCCAGTGGTTCGAGGGCCGCAAGTTCCTCGAGATCCCGCGCGAGCTCGACTGGCTGGTCGTCGTCAACGTGGTGACGTTCATCGTCAACATCGGCGGCACGATGCTGAAGGGAAGACGGCTCACCACCACGAGCTGCGTGCTGTTCTTCGGCCTGCTGATGTCGGCGCTGCTCTACCTGCCCGGCATGATCGACACCGACCACCAGACCCACGACAGCTACTGGCGCTGGTGGGTGGTGCACCTGTGGGTCGAGGGCGTCTGGGAGCTGATCATGGGCGGCATCATGGCCTTCCTGCTGATCAAGCTCACCGGCATCGACCGTGAGGTGATCGAGAAGTGGCTCTACGTGATCGTCGGCGTGACCTTCCTGTCCGGCATCCTCGGCACCGGCCACCACTACTACTACATCGGTGCGCCGCGCTACTGGCTGATGATCGGCGGCGCGTTCAGTGCATTGGAGCCGCTGGCCTTCCTCGGCATGGCGATCTACGCGATCACCATGGCGCGCAAGGGGGGCCGTAAGCACCCCAACCGCGACGCGCTCGGCTGGACGATCGGCTGCTCGATCATGTCGTTCGTCGGCGCCGGCTTCCTCGGCTTCGCCCACACCCTGCCGAGCGTGAACATGTATACGCACGGCACTCTGGTGACCGCGATGCACGGCCACATGGCGTTCTGGGGCGCCTATGCGATGCTGGTGCTCGGCGTGATCAGCTATGCGCTGCCGCAGCTCACCGGCCGCAAGGTCCACGACGGCGCGCTCGCCAGCTTCGCGTTCTGGTGCAGCAACATCGGGATGGTGGCGATGACCGTCGCATTCGCGATCGCCGGCATCGCGCAGGTCTACCTGGAGCGCCGGATGGGGATGGACTTCTTGGCGGTGCAGGAGGAGATCGAGGTGCACTTCATCGGCCTCGTGCTGGCGGCGACGGTGTTCGCGCTGGGCGTCGGTGCCTACGTCGTCAACTTCGTCCGTGCCGGCAAACCGGTGGGCGAGGTCGCGCAAGGTGCCGACCGGTCGACGGCAGACGCGGCGGAAGCCAGGCGCGTCCTCGGCACGGAGGCCCAGGCATGACCGCCATCCTCGAGGCCACGCCCCACTACCGCGTGATCGGCCGCGAGGTCGAGCTGTTCGAGGCCGCCGCCCACCAACGCCTGCCGCTCCTGCTGCAGGGGCCGACCGGCTGCGGCAAGTCGCGGTTCGTCGAGTCGATGGCCGTGACCCTGAACCGGCCGCTGGTGACCGTCGCGTGCAACGACGAGACCTCGGCGGTCGACCTGCTCGGCCGCTTCCTGATCGAGGGCGGCGGGACCGTCTGGCAGGACGGCCCGGTGACCCGGGCCGTCCGCCAGGGCGCGATCCTCTACCTCGACGAGATCGCCGAGGCCCGCGAGGACGTGATCGTCGCGCTGCACCCGCTCACCGACCACCGCCGCGAGCTGCATCTCGACCGCCTCGACCAGACGGTGAAGGCTCCGGACGGCTTCCAACTGGTGGCGTCCTACAACCCCGGCTACCGCCGCGGCCTGCGCGAGCTGCGCGCATCGACCCGCCAACGCTTCCTGGCGATCGCCTTCGACTACGCCGACCCGGCGACCGAGACCGAGATCGTCACCACCGAGAGCGGCGTCGAGCGCCGCCTCGCCCGCCGGCTGGTCGAATTCGCCCGCAAGGTCCGCGCACTCGACGACCTCGGCCTGGAGGCCACGGTGTCGACCCGCCTGCTGGTCGCCGCCGGTCGCCTGATGCACCACGGGATCCCTCCGCGCGCCGCCTGCGAGGCCGCCATCGTGCGCCCACTCAGCGACGACACCGACGTCACCGCGGCCCTGCTGGATGCGGTCGCCCTGCAGTTCTGATCCGAGGTCGACATGTCTTGGGACGAGAAGCTGTTCGGACTGGCATCGCGCGCTGTCCGCCGTCTGACGACGCCGCGCGAGGATCCCGACGTCGTGGCCGCCGCGGTCGAGCTGGAGACGGTGCAACGCCGCATCGAGCTGCTGGCCCGCCTGCTCGGCGGCCGGGACCTCGAGGTCCGGGCCGCCGAGGACCACGGCGGGTGCTCGCGCGACACGCTGCGCGTCCCGGCCCACGTCGCGGCGACCACCGACCGGACCCGCAACCTGCGGCTGTTGCTGCACCGCGTCGCGGTCGCGGTGATCGTGCGCGACCACGACCTGTGGCTGCCGACGATCGACGGCCCGGACGCCGCGCGACTGGGCCCCCTCGCCAGCCTGCTCTGGGCACGGCGCGTGGAGGCCGAACTGGCAGCACGCTTCCCGGGCGGACACTCGCTGACCCGCTGCGCCCACTGCAGCGCCCGCGAGTTGCTGCTCCGCCGCGCGCGCCGCGACGACTGGCTCGCCTGCCTCGAACTGGCCGTCCTCGACTGCCAGCCCGAGACCCTGGCCGCCCACTTCCGCTCCGACCTCGTCGAGTGGACCCGCTTCCGCCTGCGCACCCCGACGACACCCGAGCAGTGTCTACAGGACGCGCGCGAGCTGCTCCGCGAGCTGCCGCGGAGTGCGCGCCCGTCCCGACTGCGCCCATCCCGACTGCACCTCGCCCCCTGGGGCCGGCTCGACCGCGCACCGACCGACCGGCAGGCGCCGGACGAAGACCGCGCCGCGGACTCCGAGCCGCCTCGCGCCGACGACGCGCTGCCTCGCGGCGACACCGAGCGCCGCGCGCGGATCCGCGAGCGGGTCACCGAACGCCGCACCCGCGACGACGAGCGCGGCGACAGCCCGCTGATCCACGTGTTCGAGAAGCTCCTGACCGCCGAGGAGTACCAGGGCGGCAACCGTCGCGAGGACGGTGAGGACGAACTCGACGAACACGGCGACGCGCTGGACGAGCTGGACCTCCGCCAGGTAGTCCGCAGCGACACGCGCACCAGCTCGATCTACCGCGCCGACGTCGAGGGCCTGGGCCCCGCGCCGGAACTCGGTCAGGCGCTGCTCGGCGGCGAGCGCGAGCTGTACTACGACGAGTGGCACGACGCCTCGCGGAGCTACCGACCGATGCACTGCCGGCTCCGCGTCCAGCGAGCCGGCGCGGCGACGCACGACCCGGCCGCCGGCGCCTGGGCCCGCCGCATCCGCCAACGCCACGCGCGCACCATCCGCGAGGTCCGCGCCGACCTGGCCCGCCTCGACCGGAACCGCGAACCGCGGCTCCGCCAACGCAGCGGCGACGACATCGACCTCGACGCGGTGGTCGACCACCTGGTCGCGGTGCGCGCCGCGCGGAACGGCCACGGTCACACCGCGGCCGGCTCCGAACGCCTCTACATCGCCCGCCGTCCCGCGCGCATCGACCTCGCCACCACGGTGCTGCTCGACACCAGCCTTTCCACCGACGCCTGGGTCGACGACCGCCGGGTCCTCGACACCGCCCGCGAAGCGGTGGTGCTGCTCGGCGCCGCGTTCGGCGAACATGAGATGCCGGTCGCCGTGGCCGCCTTCCACAGCCACTCGCGCCGCGACTGTCGCTACGTCGAACTGAAGACCGCCGACGAGCCATGGAGTGCCGCCCACTCCCGGCTCTGGGCGCTGCGCCCGACCGGCTACACCCGCATCGGCCCGGCCCTCCGCCACGCGACCCGCGACCTCGCCGACTCGCCCGCGCGGCGACGGCTCCTGGTGCTGGTCAGCGACGGCAAGCCGACCGACCACGACCACTACGAGGGCAAGCACGGCATCGCCGACGTCCGCCAGGCCCTGCGCGAGGCGCGGCGGGAACGGGTGACCACCTACGCGCTGGCGATCGACCGCACGGCGCGCGGCCACCTGACCCGGATGTTCGGTGCCGGCGGCTACGGCATCCTCGCCGAGCCCGCGGGTCTGCCCCAGGCACTGCTCGGCCTGCGAGCCCGGCTGCTGGGCCATCGGAGCTGAACGAATCGGCCCGACCACGCCGAGCCGCGTTACCCTGGTCGCCGTACGTCGCACCACGACGGCGGAGGAACAGGACCGATGGTGACACTCCTCGCACTCGGCGTCGCGCTGAGCGTCTGCGCGCCCCTGCCCCAGCCCCAAGAAGGGGAACCAGGGCTCGCCCGCGAACGCGGCTTCGGCATGGTGCGCACTGCAGCAGGCGAACCATGGCCCGGCGCCGAGGTCCACCTGCTGCACCGCCCGCACCGCGACGTGCTCGACGAGTCGGTCGCCGACCGGATCGTCACCAGCAGCGACGAGCGCGGCCGGTTCCGCGTCGAGCTGCTGCCCGGCGCGCGCTACGTGGCGTGGGCGCGTGCGCCGCAGCCGGACGACGACGGCAGGGTGCGGATCACCAGGCTCGCCACCGACGCGACCGCGAGCACGCCGATCCTGCTCGACGAGGGCGAGGGGATGTGGCCGCGCCGCGTGCGCCTCGCGCCACACGCATCCTGGGACGGCCACGATCTCCGGGTCCTCGCCACCAGCTACCGCCGTGGCGCCAACCTCGCCGAGTGGCTCCAGTCCGACGAGGACGGCCTGTTCACCCTGCCGATCTGGCCGGGCTCCGGCGGCTCGCTGCAGCTCTACTCCGACGGCTGGCTGGTGCATCGGGCCTACACCGGCCTGACCGAGTCCTGGGCCAGGCGCGAACTCGGCGACATGCCCGATGCCGACCCGAAGGCGCTGCTCCGCTCGACCTGGGAGCTCGCGGTGCCGCCGCGCCGCACCCGCCGGATGGAGTTCAAGACCGACGCGAAGGGCTCACCGGTCTCCGGTGCGGAGGCCTTCCCCGACCAGCGCCCGCCCGGCCTCGAGGCCCCGGTGTCGGGTGCCGACGGCGTGTTCGAGGTGGTCTTCGCCAGCGAGGAGGAGAACCCGCAACGTCTCCCGTTCAGCTACCTCGTGGTCGCCGAAGGCTGCGCGGAGGGCACGATGGCGAGCTCCAGCTGGACGTCCGGAGCGCCACCCGAGACCGAGCGACAGCTCCCCGCTGGCCGCGGTGTCGAGGGGCGACTGACGCTCGCCGGGAAACCGCTCGCCGACGTGCCGCTGGTCCTCGAGGGCTCGGTCGGCACCAGCGACTCCGGAAGCTGGTTCGGCGTCGACGGCCGGGTCTTCCACAGCCGCGCCGACGGGACCTTCACGATCCCCGGCCGCTGCGACCGGTTCCGCTACCGCCTCACCGCGGTGCTCACGCCGGAGCAGCGCGCGCACCTCGCCGCGGCACTCGACGCCCGCCGCGACTCCGACGACGAACGCCCTCCGGGCCCGGTCTCGGCCTGCGTGGTCCTCGCCTCCGCCGACGATCCACCGACCGATGACCTGGGCGACCTCGAGTTCACCCACCTGGAGCAGGTCGACGTCACGGTCGAAGCTGCGGACGGCACGCCGCCAGGCCCCACCGCGGTCTCGTGGATCCGTTGCCTGAACGACCACGACGCGCCGCACGACACGGTGCGCCTGTCCACCGACCGCCACGGCCGGCTACGCATCGTCGCGCGACGCCGCGCCGGCGCACTCCTCATGGCGCAGGACGCGACCGGCATCGCGCTGCGCATCCTCGAAGCCGACGACCGGTACGTCACCCTTCGCCTCGACCCCCGTCACCGCGTGAAGGTCCGTATCGTCGACGGCGCCGACCGCCCGATCCCCGGCGCGCGGGCCCACATCGTCTCGGTGGAGCGTTTCGACGCCGAGAACCAGGCCCTGGGTACCACGCTGCGCAACATGGCGAGCGTGCACGCCTGGAGCTTCAAGACCGGCACCGCCGACGACGACGGGATCGCCTTCGTGCACACGCCGCTGCTCGACACCGAGCTCGACTTCGCGATCTACCTGCCCGGGGAACAGCGCAACTCACCGCGGAAGAACGTCTACGTGCCCGCGAAGCGCGACCCGGACGAGCCGGTGGTGATCCACGTGCCGGAGGCCGGCGGCAGATGATCGCGGCGTCGACACACCTCGCGTTCGCCGCGTCGCTCTGCGCCGCGCCCCTGCTCGCACAGCAGCCCTCCCCCGCCCGCGACCTCGGCTTCGGCATGGTCCGGCAGAGCGACGGCACACCCTGGCCCGGCGCGCTGGTCCAACTGGTCCACCGTCCCGACCCCGAACTCCTCGACGAGTCGATCACCGACCGGATCGAGGTGTTCACCGACGAGCGCGGGCGGTTCCGTGCCGAGGTGCTCGACGGCGCCCGCTACGCGGTGTGGGCGCGCGCGCCGCTGCCCGATGAACTCGGTCGCTACCGCGCCACCGCGCACGCCGCGCTGGAGGTGCGCACGCCGGTGGTGCTCGACGAGGCCGAGCCGCGATTCTCCCGCCGCATCCGCGTGGTGCCGGATCCGAGTTGGGAGGGCCACGAAACGCTGCGGCTGTTCGCGACCGCGGGGGAGTCGGGACTCGGACCGGGGCGGTGGATCTCGCCCGATGAGCAGGGAGTCTTGCACCTGCCGACGTGTCCCGACGACCGACTGCACGTCGAACTCTACGCGGGGGGATGGCGTGTGCACCGGACCGCGCTCGCGCTGTCACCCTCCGCGCTGCGCAGCGAGCGACCGGGCGACGCGGCCTTGCTCGGCACCGCGGAGGGCACAGCTCTCGCGCTCGGCCAGGAGCTGTCGCTCGCCGTGCCACCACGCCAGGTGCGCACGCACCGGTTGATGCGGAAGGACAACGGCGAGCCGGTGCGAGACGCCATCGCGCTGGTCGAACCCGCGCCGGCCGGCGCCCCGCTGCCGCGCTCCGACGACGATGGAAGACTCGACGTGGTGTTCGCCTCGGAGGTCGACGTGGTGGACGGCACGCGGGTCCGCGCGGTCCTCGCCGGGGAGACGACCGAGAGTTCCGAGGTGAGTTCCGCGGGCTGGAGCCTGGGCATTCCCTCGGTCGAGCGTCGGCTCGGAGAGGGTCGCACGCTGCGCGGCCGCCTGCTGGTCGCAGGCACTCCGACTCCCGACGTGCCGCTGCACGCGTGGATCGTCGATCCCCAGCAGCGCACCCACAGCGGCCGGAGCTTGGTGGTCCGCGCCGATCGAGCCGGCGACTTCGCGATCCCCGGACTGACCAGCGGCGAGCGGATCAGCCTGACCGCCGTTCTCCCGGTGACGGTCCGCGAGCGACTCGCGCAGCTGTGGAGCGCCGATGCCGAAGATGCCGACGGACGGTCCGCGCCGATCGCGCCGGTCGTCGCGCTGGCCGACCTCGGCTGGCTACCCGGGGAAGGATTCGGCGTGCTCGATCTCGCGGACTTCCGCAGGGTCCGGGTCCGCGTCGAACGGGACGGCGGATCGCCGGCCGGAGCGGTCTCCCTGTGGTGCTGCACCGCGCCTCCCGATGCCACGCGAATCTCACCCGCGATCACCTACCGCACGTCGCGACACGGCACCCTGCGCGTCGCCTGCCGCGCGGGCTCGCGGCCGGCCTTCGTCGCGGAAAGCGACGGGCTGGTCGGCGCACTGCGCCTCGATCCACACCAGCGCGATGCGCTGGTGCCCCTCGATCCGCGTTCCGTGGCACGGATCCGCCTCGTCGACGCGGCCGGCGACCCGCTCCCCGGCCGCGAGATCACGGCCATCCCCGGCGGACGCGACCACGGCCTCGGGACCGACGGCGATGGGCCGCTGACCGCGGCGATGCAGCACGCGCTGCGCGGTCGCACCGAAGCGACCACCGGCGAGGATGGATCGGCACGGCTCAGTCTGCGCGGGCGCGAAGGGGTGTTCTCGGTGGTGATGTCGCTCGGCAGCCAACGCCACGAAGTGGTCGGTGTCCTCGATCTCGCGGCCGAGCGCGATCCGGACCAGATCCTGCAGGTTCGCGTGAAGGACCCACGATGACCCCCACCCGACGAAATGGCTGCCTCGCCATCCTGCTCGTGGGCGCGTGCGGAATCGACAGCCGCGCGCAGTCGACCGCGGCGGCCACGCCGCTGCGCGAACCCGGCTTCGGCCGCGTCACTGCCCTCGACGGCAGCCCGTGGGCCGGCGCGGTCGTGCACCTGCTGCACCGCCCCCACTCCGAAGTCCTCGACGAGTCGGTCGCCGACCGCATCACCACGACCACCGACGCGCGCGGCCGCTTCCGCGCCGACCTGCTGCCGGTGTCGCAGTACCTGGTGTGGGCGCACGAGCCGCTCGACGCCGATCCCGACCGCGAGGCGACACGCGTCACGGCCTTCGTCACCGACGGCCGCGCCCGCACACCGATCTTCCTCACCGAGACCGCGCCGGTGATCCGCCGCCGCTTCCGCCTCGCGACCGACGACGGGTCGTGGGACGACACGAAGCCGCGCGTGTTCGCCTGGAGTGGAGGTCCGGAGCGGCCAGTCTGGCGCGTGGCCGACACCCGCTGGCTCGAAGCGATCGACGGGGTGTTCGAACTGCCGCCGTGGCCCGACGAAGCGGTGCCAATCGCGGTGTACGGCCGCGGCTGGCAGCTCTGGAGTTCCGACCTCGCGACCCGAGGATCCGACGACGAAGCGGGGCAGGTCACGACGCTGCAGCTCCCGCCACTGCAGCGTCGCCAGGTCGTCGTCGGTGAGGCGAAGGGCGGCACACCGCTCGCGGACGTGGAGATCCTCGATGCGCGCCGGGTCCCGGGGACCCTCCCCGTGCGCAGCGACGCCAGGGGCGGGTTCGAGATCGCGAGGGCCTCCGCGAGCGAGGACTTCCCGCTGCTCCTGACCCACGCGCACCTGCGGAGTCCCGAGCACTTCGAACGCGCGCTGAGCGACCGCACCCTGTCGAAGCAGGCGGCGGCCGGCAACTCCCGGATCGAACTGGAGCGCGCGGCACCGCTGAAGGGCCGACTGCTCCTCGGCGGCGTGCCGGTCGCAGACTCGTTGGTCCTGCTCGAGGCCCGCGACGGTCTCCCTGGCAAGGCCTTCGTGGTCGGCGCACCACGCACGGTCCGCACCGACGCCGAGGGCCGGTTCCGGCTACCGATCCCGGACCGATCGTTCCCACTGCGAGTGACGTGGATCCCGAGCCCGGCGGAGCGTGCCCTCCTGGTCGAGGCATGGCGCGCGAACCACGCCGACGAGTCGGATCCACCACCGACGAGCCCTCTGGTGGTCCTCCGCGAAGCGGTCGAACCGTTGACCGCAGACGAGACCCTGGAGTTCGACCTGCTCGACCTCCGCCACCTCGACCTGACGCTCCGCGGTTCCGACGACCTGCCCGCGACAACGGGCGCCAGACTGCTGCTGTTCCCGCCGCTCACGAACCCGCAGGCCTGGCGGTTCCCGCTCGAGTTGACCACCGACCGCCGCGGCCGCGTGCGGATGCTGCGACACGGCAGCTTCGACGACCTGCAGCTGATCGCGGTGGCCGGATCCCAGGCGCTGGCCACCAGTCTCGTGCCGCTGGCCAACCGGGACGACCAGCTGCTGCGCTTCGATCCGCGGCAGGTCGTCACGGTGCGAGTGCTCGACGCCGAAGGCCGGCCCTGGTCGGATGCAGTCCTGCTGGCCGCGAACTCGGAGGGCGCTGGTGCCGGGCTGCAGGCGGCGTGCGGCACCGCACTCTGGTTCCACGCCGCACGGCTGCGCAGCCTCCTGCAGCATGGCAGCCGCACCGCGGAGGACGGCACGCTGCACCTGCTGGTCACCGCTCCTCCGGAGGCGCTGGAACTCCAGCTCCGGTCCGCGGACGGCGCGGTGCGCGTGAAGCAGATCCTGAAGCTCCCTGCCGAAGCCGCGGGCCCGATCCGCCTCGAAGCGCGGTTCGAACCGGCGCGGGACTGAGCACCGATCCCGCGCAGAACCGCTCCGTCGCTCGCATCCCGCCCGGCGATGGGCTCGAATGCGCCGCGCATGTCCGGCCGGCAGCTCCCCTCTCCGCGCGTCCTTCTGCTCGGCCTCTTCGGCCTGTCCACCGCGGCCCTCTTCCCGAGCGGCGTCGCCGCCCAGGCGCGCCACGACCAGCCGCCCCCGGACACCGCCCAGGGCCGCCAAACCCAGGATCGCGTCCGCCTCTACGACCCGACCGCCGGCATCGACCCCGACGGCCGCATCGAGCGTCCGCCGCTGGCCGACGAACTGCCACACCCCGAGCGTTGGCGGTTCATCCCCGAGGGACGCATCGTCCCGGGCAGTCCCTTCGAGCGACTGTTCCAGACCAGCTTCATCGCACCGCAGTTCTTCGCCGAACCCGACATCGGCGTCGGCGGCGGCCTGGTGCTGACCGACATCGACTTCCGCAACCAACGGCGTCAGGAGTTCGCCGGGGTGTTCCTCAGCTACACCACCGAGGGCCAGCAGAGCTACCGGATGCTGTGGCGGCGGTTCACCGACCACCGTGAGGTGCCCGAAGAACAGGGCGGCGGCGTGCTGCAGTCGGAGCGCTCGTTCTGGTTCGCCTCGGCCGGCTACCAGCGCACGCTGACCCGCCGCTTCTACGGCTTCGGCGCCGACTCGCGATCGACCGACGAGACCAGCTACACCGACGAGCTGACGAGCCTCGCGCTGGCGCGGCAGATCACTCTCGACCAGGCGGCGGGTGACTGGATCGGCCACTTCGGCCTGCAGTTCGACCACCATCAACTGCAGCGCGGCCGGGTCTCGGCGGTGCCGTCGATGGACCAGAGCTTCCCCGAGGTGTTCGCGCGCGGCGATGACCAGGCGCTGCTGTGGCTGGAGGGCGGCATCGACTGGAACACCCGCGACAGCCTGCACAATCCGAACGAAGGCACCACCGCCGGGATCGGCATCTCGTTCGCGCCGGCACAGACGTCCGGCGACCAGGGCGGCCTGGTGGGCGCGCGCTTCACGCACGTCCAGCCGATCCCCTCGCCGTTCCACGACGGCCGCGAGGGCGACGAGGAGAGCCCGCCGATCGATGCGCTGGCGTTCGGCGCGTTCGTGTCCTCGACCTTCGGCGACCTGCCGTTCTACGCCCAGCCGAGCCTGGGCGGCAGCAACTCGCTGCGCGGCTACATCAACAACCGCTTCACCGGCGACTCGGTGTGGCACGCGTCGGCGGAGTATCGGTTCTGGTTCGTGCCGCGCGGCTTCCCGATCACCAGACGGATCCGCGTCGAACGCCTCGGCGCGGCATTGTTCTACGACGTCGGCTCGGTGGGCAACGACCTCGGCGACGCGCTGTCGGGAACGGTGCGGGACAGCTGGGGTGTCGGCCTGCGCTTCGCGCTGGAGCGGCTGGCGCTGTTCCGGGTCGACGTCGGAGTGTCCGACGAGGACACCAACCTGACGCTCAGCTACGGGTTGCCGTTCTGATCCGGTCGCGCGAGCCGACCGTCGGCGCCGGTGAAGAGGCTGCGCGGGAACTCGCGGACGACGGTGTCGAGCACGTCACGGCGGGTGAAGACCACGCCGGCGTGGCGGGCGAGGCAGTGCCAGGTCTGCAGCGTGCCCACCGGTGACTTGCGACGGAACGCGACGGGGTCGAAGACGGCGACGTTGGTGCCGGCCGCCGGATCGCGCGCCGAGACGAACAGGAATGCCTGGACGCCGGCGTCGCGCATCGCGGTGCCGAGCGGCTGGGTGTTCGCGTAGCTCTCGGGATCGGCGAGCCGGCGGCGGTGCCGGTCGAACGGCGGGGCGGTGAGATCGACGCCCCGACGCGTGCCGACCGACGCCTCGAACAGCGAGTGCTCGGTCTCGAGATCGCCGAGATCGGCTGCGGTGTCGTCGAGGAATAGCAGGCGGTAGTAGGCAACCTCGGCGAGGACGGCGTCGACGGTGCGCGCGCCGTACCAGATGCCGCGCTCGTGGCGTCGCCCGAAGCGCGAGCCGTGGCGCAGCGGCGGGTAGCGGAACGGCGTGGCGAGCAGGTAGTGCAGGCGCGCGTCGGCCTCGGGGAGGAGCGGGGGCTTGTGGCTCTCGATCAGCTCCTCGAGGACCTGCTGCTCGGCGAGGTCGTCGACCAGCTTGCGGGTCGAGACCCGATGCTGTGCTTCCACCATCCGCAGCGCCCGGACCTCGAGCGGCGCGAGCCGGTCAGCGCCCGCGCATCGCGTCCAGATGGTCGACGACATGCACGAGGCCCTCGGTGCGTTCGATCAGATCGATGGGGCGAGCACCGAGCGCGCGGTGCTCGGCGCGCAGCCACGCCCGCGCCTTGGTGTCGGAACCGCCGACCAGCGCGTCCAGGCTGCGGTAGAGCCGCACCAGCAGGATCGCGAGTTCCCCCTCCTTGCTGGCGGGCTCGATCTGCCGCGTCCGGCCGAGGCGCGACAGCGACGCGGCGCTCACGCCGAGCACGCGGGCGAGGTCGGCGGCGCGCAATCCGAGCCGCTCACCGACGCGGAGCAGCGCCTTGGTGAGGACCGGCGCGGGGTCGACCGAGGATTGGAGCGGGATCGCCATCTTTCACCTGCAAGGATATCTCTGGATTCTTGCAAGGCAACGGCCGACGGCTCCGCCCCCGCTACTGCGACCCGTCGGCCCCGAAGCCCTTCTGCGCGACGACCATGCCGACCAGCATCGTCGCCACGAACACCACCGCCTCCAGGTGGCCCGCGGTGAGGTTCACCAGCGCCGGCCCCGGACAGAAGCCCGCCAACCCCCAGCCGACTCCGAACGCGACCGAGCCGAGCACCAGCTTGCGGTCGCGGATCGCGAGCACCAGACCGATCAGGAACGGTGGCTCCGGCTTCTTGTCGGCCGGCATCTTCACGAGCCTCGCGGTGACCAGGAAGGCGCCGATCGCGCCGGCCATCACGAAGGCCAGCGACGGGTCCCACGAGCCGAACAGGTCGAGGAAGCCCTTGATCTTCGCCGGGTCGGTCATGCCCGCGATCGCGAGACCCGCACCGAAGACGGCCGCCGCGAACAGCACTCCGAGCAATTTCATGCTGCACCTCCGCCGAACACGTGGCGCATCAGGGTGACGGTGACGATGCCCGCGAGCATGAACGCCAGGGTCGCGACCAACGAGCGGGCCTTGCCCCGGCTCAGACCACAGACGCCGTGACCGCTGGTGCAGCCACCACCGACCCGCGTCCCCACACCGACCAGCACGCCGGCCACCCCCGCCATCACGAGGGTCGGGGGATCGCCGAAGGCGCGCGTGTCGGGCGCGACGGTGAAGGTGATCCAGCCACCGGCCAGGAGGCCGAGCACGAAGATCACCCGCCACGCGGTGTCGCCGGGGTGCTGCTTGAGGATCCGGCCGACGATGCCGCTGATGCCGGGCACCTTGCCGACGAGATGGAAGCCGATGGCGCTGGATACGCCGATCAATACGCCGCCGGCCAGGGCAGGCACGGGTGAGAAGGAAGAGTCGATCATTGCCCGTGGAAGTACCGAGGAGCTCCGCGGTTTTCGATGGTCGGCTCTGGAATCGAAATCCAGCGCGAACTTCGCGTGCGGACCCGGCAGGTCGCCCGCGTCCTTCCCGACGTGCGGGCAGATCCCAGGAAGACACCATGCCGACACTTCCCGCTCGAATCGCACCGACCCTCTTGAAGAACTGCTTCCCCGCGCTCTGCGTGGCGACGCTCGCGGCCACCGCTGCCGCGCAAGGCCCACGCTTCGTGGTGAACACCACGCTCGACACACCGGATGCCAATCCCGGCGATGGGATGAGCGCCGACTCGCAGGGCCGCAGCTCGCTACGCGCCGCGATCCAGGAGGCCAACGCGCAGACTGCACAGTGCACGATCGAACTGCAGGCCGCCGCCCGCTACGCGCTGACCCTGGTCGGTGCGGATGAAGACGCCGCAGCGTCCGGCGACCTCGATGTGACGGGCGATGTCGTATTGATCGGCCGCGGCGCACGAATCGACGCCGGCGGAGGTGACCGGGCCTTCGACGTGCTGGCCGGTGGCCGTCTCGACGTCCGCGACCTGGACGTGACCGGCGGCCTCGTCTCGGACGCGAGCGGCGGCGCCTACCGCTCTGCGGGCGAGCTCCACATGACCCGAGCCGACGTCGATTCCTGCGACGCGCGCGGTGCAGGCGCCTCCGGCGGCGCGGTGTTCAACGACGGCGGGATCCTCCGCGTCGACCACTGCGAGTTCACCAACTGCAGTGCGACCCGGGCCGGCGGCGCCGTGGAGGCCAACGGCGGCGACACGCTGATCACCGACAGCACCCTGGAGGCCAACCACTGCGGCCCGATGCCCGGCAATGGCGGAGCGCTGCACGTGACCGGCGCGGGCCTCAGCGTGATCCGCGATTGCACCATCGAGGCGAACATCGCCGACCGCGAGGGTGGCGGCTTGTGGAATTCGTCCACCGGGACGATGACCGTCGACAGCTGCGACCTGTTCGACAACGAGGCGCTCGGCACCGCGGCGGACGATGGCGGCGGCGCGCTGTTCAACGACGGCGGCGGCATGTTCGTCACCGGCTGCAACGTCCACGACAACTTCGCCGTGCAGGGCTCCGGTTCGGGCGGCGGCGTGTTCAACAATGCCGGGCGATTGATGCTGCACCTGACGCGCGTCGAGGCGAACCTCTCGAACCGGGCCGGCGGCGGCGTCGAAGCCAACGCCGGCGTGACCGTCCTGCGCGACAGCTGGCTGGTCGCCAACGAGACCGGCACGATGCCGGGCAATGGCGGCGGCCTGCACCTGACCGGTGGCGGGGCGGTGCAGGTCCTCGGCACCGGCGTCTACGGCAACATCGCCGGCGCCGAGGGCGGCGGCCTGTGGAACTCGTCGACCGGCCTGATGTGGGTCGACGACTGTGACTTCCAGCTGAACGTGGCGTCGGGCGACGCGGCGGACCAGGGTGGCGGGGCGCTGTTCAACGACCGCGGGATCTTCGTCCTGACCCGTTCGGTGATGGCCGACAACACCGCGTCGGGCGCTGCGGGCTCCGGCGGCGCGATCTTCAACGACAACGGCTTGTTCGCGATCGACGACGTGGAGATCCGTGACAACTCGTCGAGCCGCGCCGGCGGCGGCATCGAGGCCAACGTCGGGATGACCTTCGTGAGCCGCGCGACGATGACCGGCAACGTGACCGGGATGTCGCCGGGCAATGGCGGCGCGCTGCACCTGACCGGTGCCGGCCTGGTGCAGATGACCGCGTCGACGGTCACCGGCAACGACGCCAGCAACGAGGGCGGTGGACTTTGGAACTCTTCGACCGGCGCGATGCTGGTGCTCGGCACGCAGGTCGAGAACAACACCTCGCCGACCGGTCCCGACGCGTTCAACCAGCCCGGCGGGTTCCTCCTGCTGAACGGCCGGTTCGTCAGCGGCGGGATCTGATGCGCGGCCGGTCTGCGCTCAGATCCAGCGCAGCGGTGAGCGGGGAAAGGCCCGCTTCAGCCGTTCGAACAGCGCGCAGACCGGCAACAGCACGACCACGATCGCCAGCACCCCGAGCCAGACCTGAGCGAGGGATGCTTCGCGCTCACGTTCGGGACCGATCCAACCTGTCGTCCACTCGGGCGGCAGCAGGGTCGCGATCCCGAGCAGGCCGAAGTGCAGCAGGTAATAGCACAGCGCGGTCCGCCCCAGCAGCAGGAGCGGACCACGGTTACGCAGCGCGTCACCCCGCCAGGCTTCGTAGCGGCAACGCAGCGCCAGGATCGCGGCCATGAGTCCGAGTTCCAGGCCGAGGAAGCCGAGCGACGGAGGGTACTTGCTCACCTGTAGCCAGCGCAGCCACGAGTCGTCGGAGCGGAGCACTCCGCAGTTGCCGTAGCCGTCGGCCCACTCGACCACCAACCAGGTGGCGAAGCCGACCGCACTCCAGCTCCACAGCAGCCGCTCCTCGATCTGCCCCACCGCGACGATGCGGCAGCCCAGCCAGTAGCCGAGCAGCATCACGCCGAGCCAAGGCAGTGCCGGGTAGACCACCAGGATCTGCGGGTACTGGAACCCGGCGTCGAGGAGCAACAGCTCCGCCAGATCGGGCGGCGTCGTGTAGCCGTCGGTGAGCCAACGGGTGACGCCTTCGTGCCCGGCCACGATCACCAGCCCGAGCAGACCGCAGATCCGGCCGGGCAAGCGGTGCAGGACGGCCATCGCCAGCATGCCGACACCGATCGCATAGAGCACCTGCAGCAGCTGCTCGAATCCATCCAGCGCCCCCATCCTCGGCGAGAACACCAGCAGTTCGATGCCGATCAGCAGCAGGCCGCGGATCGCGAGATCCCAGGCGATTCCCTGTCCGTGGGCGCGGCGCCGGGCCGCGGAGAGCGCGATCGCAGTGCCGGCGAGGAACACGAACGTCGGCGCGCAGAGGTGCGAGACCCAGCGGTTGAGGAACGGCACCAGCGGGATCGGTGCGCTCCACGACGACATGAACCGCCCGTCGGCCATCCAGCGGTCCGCGTAGACCAGCGCCGACACGTGGTCGCTGGTCATCAAGACCATCACCAGGCCGCGGACCCAGTCGATGGCGGTGAGGCGGGCACGGCCCGTCTGCTGTTCGTTCATCTCCATCCCGCCCCGAAGCCCCGAGAGGGGGGGTTAACATCTCGACCCGGCCGGGTTGTTAACCCCCTCGTCAGGAGCAGGGAGGCAAACCAACGTCACGGTACGGGGGGTTAACAACCCGGCCGGGTCGAGATGTCAACCCCCTGCGATGCGCGAGACGATCCAGTCGCCGACCTGGCTGGTGGTGCGCTTGCCGCCGACGTCGGCGGTGCACTCGCCGGCGTCGATGGCCTGGCGGACGAGGTCGGTGAGGAACGGCTCGTCCTCGTCGTAGCCGAGGTGGGTCATCATCATCCCGATCGTCAGCACGGTGGCGAGCGGGTTGGCCTTGCCCTGGCCGGCGATGTCGGGGGCGCTGCCGTGGACCGGCTCGAACATGCCGACGCCGTCGGGACGGATGTTGGCGCTGGCGGCCATGCCGAGGCCGCCCTGTAGCGAGGCACCGAGGTCGGTGACGATGTCGCCGAACAGGTTCGAGGTGACGACCACGTCGAACTGCGAGGGATCACGGATCAGGTTGAAGCAGAACGCGTCGACGTACTGGTGGTTGGTCTCGAGCCCCGCGTGTTCCTTCGACACCTCGGCGAAGACCCGCTGCCACAGCTCGTGGGCGTGGCGCATCGCGTTCGACTTGTCGACCATCGTGACCTTCTTCCGCCCGTGCCTGGTCGCATACTCGAACGCCGCGCGGATGATCCGCTCGACGCCCTTGCGGGTGTTCAGGTCCTCGTTGATCGCCACCTCGTCGGGCGTGCCGCGCTTGAACTGGCCACCCATCGCCACGTAGACGCCCTCGGTGTTCTCGCGGAACACCACCATGTCGCAGTCCTTCGCGGTCCGTCCCTTCAGCGGCATCAGCGAGTCGTGCAGGCAGACCACCGGCCGCAGGTTGCAGTAGAGGTCGAAGCCGAAGCGCAGGCCGAAGATGATGTCGCGGGCGTGCTCCATGCCGGGCACCCGCGGGTCGCCCATCGCGCCGAGCAGCACCGCCTTGCACTCGTTCCGGATCGTGTCGCGGACCTCGTCGGGAAAGGTCGTCCCGTCGGCGAGGAAGCGATCCGCGCCGAGGTCGTAGTGCAGGAGTTCGAGGTTGCGGCCCCGGTGCTCCCGGAGCGCGGTGAGGACCTTCACGCCCTCGGCCACGACCTCCTTGCCGATGCCGTCGCCGGGGATGACCGCGATCTTGTTGGTGTCTGTCATGTGTCTCGTGCCGATCGCACCGCGGGCCCCCTCCCGCTGCAACCGCGCGCCGCCGACCGCACCAGGATTCCTGCGGATTCCGACTTGGGACCGGTCACGACACCGCGCTCCCAGCGATGACGAGCCCGATCCCCCTGCCGGGCACCGACCTCGACCCACGATCCACGGAGTTCCGCCATGAACCGCATCCTCCCGACCCTCCTGTCCGGCGCCCTCGCCGCGGCAGCCCTCCTCCCCGCCCAGACCGGTCCGCTGGTGGGCTTCGCCTCCGACGGCGCCGCCAACTCGGCCCTGCTCCGCCAGCGCCTCTGCGAGCCGCCGAACGAGACCTGCACCAACGCGCTCCCCGCCCCCTCCCTGGCCTGGGCCGGCGGCGCGGCACTCGACACCTTCCGCAACGTCCTCTGGCACACCGAAGGCACCCGGATCTACGGCGTGCAACTGGCCGGCTGCGACCGCGACTGCGTGGTCCCGATCGCCTCGGCGCTCGGCGGCCGCTCGGTGGCCGGTGGCCTGACGTTCGACGCGGAGACCCAGCGCCTCTACCACGTCGAGTCGATCCCGGGCATGGGCGGCATCGTCGGCTACGACCTGTTCCCGAGCCTCGGCTGCCCGCAGGCCGCGCGGCGCTGCACCTTCACCCTGCCGACCACGCGCCACACCTCGGGCGCCATCGCCCTCGACAAGGGCCGCGACCTGTTCTTCGTAGCCACCTCGGTGTTCGGCATCCCCGGCGGCGCCCAGAACCGCATCCTGATCGTCCGCCGCGACGACCCGAACTGCGGAACGCCCTGCCTGATCCCGGTGCCCGACTGCGGTCGGCTGCCGCTCGAAGCGATCACTGCGATGACCTACGACGCCTGCGACGATCGCATCTACATCAGCGACGGTCGCCGCACCCTGGTCTGCGTGGTCCGCATCAACCCGACCTCCGGCTGCCCGACGCTGATCGCCGAGTCCTGCTGCGCCGCCACCGACTCCCAGAACCGCACCTGGCACGGCTTCGACAAGCAGACCATCGAGCCGCGCCAGCTCGGCGGCGGCTGCCTGCCGGCCCGCACCTGCCCGAGCTGCCCGGTGCCGCCGCGGCTCAACCCGATCGGCCTGCCGCAGGTTGGCAACCCCAACTTCGGCTTCCGCATCGAGGAGGGCCCGGTCGGCTCCACCGGCTTCGTGCTGGTCAACTTCGGCGGCTGCCAGAGCTTCCAGTTCGGCTGCGGCATCCTCTACACCGGCCTGCCGGCGGCGATCGCGCTCGGCCCGATGCCGATCGCCGGCGGCGGCCCCTGCAGCGGCATGGCCGACTTCCAGCTGCCGATCCCCGAGAACTTCGCGCTGTGCAACCTGCTGCTCTGCGTGCAGGGCGCGATGGTCTGCCCCGCGGGTGGCATCGGCCTGACCAACGCGCAGGTCGTGCCGCTCGGCTCGTGAGCCGGCCTGCCTGGGGGGCCCGCGGCAGACGCGTCGCGGATACTCTGGCGGCTTCGGACCCGAAATGCGGTCCCAGGAAGCACTGACTCCTGATGACGAGCATCCAGATGGCCCGCCCTGCCTCCCAGGTCTTCCCGCTCGAGAATGGAGACCACCTCGACGCTGCAGAGTTCCTCCGCCGCTACGAGGCCATGCCGCCTTCGACCAGGGCCGAACTCGTCGAAGGAGTTGTCTTCATGTCTTCGGCCGTTCGCGCGGACGCGCACGCGGATCCACACGGCCAGCTTGCCGCCTGGCTGCTGCACTACGCTGCAAGGACGCCGGGAACCCGCGGCTCGATCGATCCGACGCTCCGCTGCAGCACGAGGTCGGTGGTCCAACCCGACCTCGTGCTTCGCATCACCACCGACCACGGTGGCACATGCCGGGTCGCCGAGGACGGCTACCTCCACGGCGCCCCGGAGCTGGTCGTCGAGATCGCCGCGAGTTCCGCGAGCCGTGACCTCCACTCCAAGAAGGACCTCTACCAGGCCCAAGGCGTCCGCGAGTACCTCGTCTGGCGCACCCTCGACGCCGCCGTCGACTGGTTCGTCAACACCGGCGACACCTTCGAACCACTCGCACCCGACGCCGACGGCTGCCTCCACAGCCGGGTCTTTCCCAGCCTCGTCCTCGACGTGCCCGCACTGCTCGGCAACGACGACGAACGGGTCCTGCAGCGACTCGAGCAGGAACTCGGCAAGACACCCCACGCCGAGTTCGTCGCGCGCCTCCAGCAGGAACGGCCCTGATTCGGGCCAGGGTGAACGCCACGAGCCGTGTCCGATCCGGACCCGCGGGCGGTCCTGCTGATATTCTGGCTGCTCCGGACCCGAAATGCGGTCCCAGGAAGCACTGACTCCTGATGACGAGCATCCAGATGGCCCGCCCTGCCTCCCAGGTCTTCCCTCTCGAGAATGGAGACCACCTCGACGCCGCGGAGTTCCTCCGCCGCTACGAGGCCATGCCGCCTTCGACCAGGGCCGAACTCGTCGAAGGGACGGTCTTCATGTCTTCTGCTGTTCGCGCGGACGCGCACGCCGAGCCACACAGCCGACTCGCCGCGTGGTTGCACTGCTACAAGGGCAGGACTCCGGGTACCTCGGTGCTCATCGATCCGACGCTCCACTTCTCGGAGAGTTCGGTCGTCCAGCCCGATCTCCTGCTTCGCGTCGCACCCGATCGAGGGGGTCGGTGCATCGCGGGCACCGACGGCTACCTCATGGGTCCACCTGATATGGTCCTCGAGATCGCCGCGAGTTCGGCTGGCCGCGACCTCCATTCCAAGAAGGACCTCTACCAGGCCCAGGGCGTCCGCGAATACCTCGTCTGGCGCACCCTTGACGCCGCGATCGATTGGTTCGTGAACACCGGCGACGCCTTCGAGCCACTCGCACCCGACGCCGAAGGCTGCCTCCACAGCAGTGTGTTCCCCAGCCTCGCCCTCGACGCGCCGGCATTGCTCGCCGGTGACGACAACCGGGTGCGCATCCGTCTGGAGAGCGGACTGGAAGTCGGCGCCCACGCCGAGTTCGTCGCCCGACTCGAGCGCGCCCGGCGACCCGACTGAGCCCCCGCCATCTCAGCCCCGATTGGCGAACAACACGATGTCGTTCTTCGCCCCCTCCACCACCGTCTCGTAACCGAACCGCTCCGCCGTCGCCCGCAGCCCGAACTCCGCGAAGGTCCGCTCCACCGCCGCGGCGCGACGCTGCAGATAGCCGAGGAACAGCGGCTGGCTCGTATCGTGGTGCGCGAGCTGCCGAATCGCATGCCGTAACACCGTCAGCGAGACGTTGAAGAACGGTGGATCGCAGAGGATCACGCCGAAGCGCTCGGCGAGCCAATCGGGCCGCGTGAGGTCGTAGCGGCGGTAGCCGGGCAGGTGCCCGAAGCGCTCGTCGAGATCGAGGCAGGTGACCGCGCGGCCACGCCGGTGCAGCTCCTCGGCGACGCGCGGCGCGCACAGACAGCACGGCGATTCGAAGCTCTCGAGTCGATCGGCCAGCCGCGCCACCGTGGCCGCATCGAAGAAGTACTGCTCGCGGTCGTGACGCTCCTCCATCCCGCTCAGCCCTCGATCCGACACAGCGTCCACTCCAGCGGCCGATGGAACGCGACCTCGGGATGCGGCGACGAGGTCGAGAGCACCGGCTCGGCCGCGCCGCGGGTCGCGTCGTAGCGGCAGAACGAGACCCGGATCAGCTCGCCGGGGCCGGCATCGACGGGGATCCGCGCGGTCGCCCGCCAGCCCGTCGCGGTCCGCTCCGCAGTGGACTCGATCTCCGCCGGATCGGCGGCGACCTCGTCGAAGTCCACGAGCCGCGTGCAGTGCCCGAAGTCCGCGAAGCGGAAGTGCAGCTTCACGTTGTCGGGCGTCACGTGCACCTCGGTGTAGCTCTCCTGGTCGTCGCGCCGCACGAACACCTCGAACACGTCGCCGGTCTCCCAGGTGCGCTGGTTGTGCTCGGTCGCGGTGTTGAACACGTCGTCGTCGACCATCTCGGCCTCGACCAGCAATGCGCCGTCGGCGAAGCGGGCGCGGACCTCGGTGGGGCGCAGGCCGGCGTCGGGCTCGGCCTGCCACGGTTGGCCGAGCGTGAAGATCGTCGGCTCGACGGCGCGGAGCGGAATCGGAGCGGCGGCAGGCGGCTGGCCGGAGGTCATCGCCGGAGCGTAGCCAGCCCGCGGCACACGGCGCGGTCAGAACCCGCGGAGCTTCAGGATCGCGTCGAGCAGCTCCTGCTCCTCCGCCGTCCAGTCGCGCTCGAGGCCGTACCGACCGGCGAGCCGCACCAGTCTCGACGCGACATCGCAGTCCTCGCCGAGGTAGTGGGCGATCAGCTCCTCGATGCGGGTCCGGGCGCGCTCCAGCTCCCGTTCGGTCATCTCCGGCGCCTCGCGGCCGATCTCCTCCACCGCGCCGGCCGCGATCAGCTCCCGCAGTCGCCGCGCGCCCGCCACGGTCGCGCAGACCGCCTCCGTCGCATCCTCGAGATCGCCCACGCGCAGACCGTAGCGCAGGAGCGTCCGCGGCCCGGCAGCTCCGAGGTCGAAGGAAGGCAGCGGATCCAGCCAGATCTCGGTGGTCGCGAGGATCTCACAGCACGCCCCGACACCGAGACGGTCGCGGAGCGCGTCCCAGTCGACCTCGGAGAAGTCGTCCAGGATCCCGAGGATGTCGTCGACGCCACCCATCGCCGAGATCGAGAGCTCGACGAACCGGAGCAACCCCTCGTCGAACCACTCGGGACCGTCCTGACCCCCGAGGACTTCGGCGCGCAGGGCGTGCAAACCGGTGACGTCGCGTCGTACGGCGAGGTCCAGGGCACGCTGCCAGGTGCTCTGGGCCAGAGAACCCCGGTCCGACGACCCGCCGATCTCCGCGACCCCACGACGGCACAGCGCGGCGGCAAGGATGCACCGCCACGTCGACAGGTCCCGTCCGTCGTAGCCATCCGCATCCGACGCTCCCACGGCGATCGCCCAGCGCAGCTCCGTAGCCAGTTCGTCGTCGCGGAAACGCGAGCCGGCCAACGCATCGATCAGCTCGGTCTGCGCCACGAACTCGCCGGACCACGACCTCCACACCGCGAGCGGAACCCGGAGGGCGACGAGGTCGGTGAGACGATCGACTTCCCAAGCGAGTTCTCGTGCGAACTCCGGATCCTCGAGCCAGGCGCGCATCTGCGTCCCCCGATACGGGTCTTGCAGCAGCGCCCTCCAGGCCTCGGAGGCAGCGCCTCGCTCCATCACCGCCCGAATCAGGCGCTCAGGCAACAGAACCAACCGGTCGGCCGGCAGTCGGGCCGCGAACGCATCGAACTCGCACAGGCTCTCGCCCTTCGTGGTGAGCCCCCGCCAGATCGCGTCGGCCAGAAGCGGCGAGCGCGTCGGCTCGTCGATCCACCGCAGCGTCCACTCGAGTGCGCAAGGCGATCGCTCCACTCCGGCATCGACGAGTTCGGCCAGCAGTGCCGCCCTCTCCGCAGTCGAAGCGACCTGCGCCGCAGATCGCGCCAGGACGTCGACCACCTTCCAGCGCCGGAGCGTGGCGTCGACCCGGTCCGCTCGGAACGCGCGTAGGGACCGATCGAGAGCCTCCCGACGCAGCGACTCGACTTCAGCAACCAGCTGTCGGATCCCCCGCGGAATCACCTCGCCGCGCTGCACGCCCGCTCCGGGCCCGGAGCCCTCGCGGAGGATCCCGGCCTCGTCGGTCAGCGGCAGTTCGTTGCTCAGGAACCAGAACTCCACCAAGGTCCGGACCTGGTCCACGTTGGCCACGGCGCGGAGGCCCTCGACCGCGGTCCGGATCTGCGCCTCGACCTTTTCGTCGAACACCAGGGCCGAACCCCGGAGGCCACCGGGATCGGACCGATGCGCGTCCCACAGCAGGTCGACGAGTCGGTCCGCGCGCCGCGACAACCGCTTCTGGTAGGCCTCCATCCGTCGTCGCTCGGGCGTCGACTCGTCATCTCGGAGCCGCCGCGACGTCCGCTGCGTCGACAGCTCGGTCCACCCGACGTCGACCGTCGAAGGAACCTGCTCCGGCGCGGCGACCACGGTGACCCGACGACCGGCGGAACCGCCCTGCAGGTCGTCCTGGTACATCGCGCGAGCGACGACCGGTGGCCACACCATCGTGCCGCTGCGGGTGGCGATCAGCGGAATGTGCCGGATCGTGGAGCGGCCCGCCCGCAGCCACGACACGGTGTAGGCCAGGCGATCGTCGAACACCTCGACGCCGGGCTGCTCCCGTGGCATCTCGAAACCGGCCGGCATCGGCACCTCCACGACCAGGTAGCGGAGGTGCTGGTCCGGGCACCGTGCCTCGACCTCCAGCTCGTAGAGACGTCCGCGCACCAACGGCCCCTCGACCGGCTCGCGCTCTTCGTCGACGTCCGACGTAGAGACCGGCAGCAACCGATGCCGCACCTCGACGGGCGACGACCACCCGGTGTGGGCCGACCCGGCTTCACTCATCGTTCCGGTCACGACCACGTCGACACCCTCGACGCCGCCCTCGACATCGAGCCGCAACGAACCCGGTACCTCGGGCACGCGCAGCGTCGCCCGATGGCCCGACTCCTCCGAGAGTTCGACCGACCAGCGCTCCTCCGCGGAGCGCAGCGTCACGACGCGGCCCTCGACCTCCGCCTCGGCAGATTCCGCGTCGACCAACGCGAGTGCCGCCAGCGCCACCGACTGCGCGTAGGTCGAGCACCACGTGCTCAGGACGCGGTGCCGGAGAACCGCGGCCTCCTGCTGCACGCGGCTCGCAGCGTCCGAGGCTTCGTCCTGCGAGAGCACGAGGCGATGACGGAGTTCGAGCCTGGAGGCCGCGATCGCGACCGGATCCTCGCCGGGGAACCACTGACGCTCCGGCTCGAGCGAGTCCGCACGAGCCGACCACTCGCCTGCGGCCTCGAACTCGCCGATGGTCCACAACGCGAGTCCCGCGCGAGCCGCCAGGCCGGGTGCCAGGAGCGTCTCGCCGGACGCGCCGCGCTCCCGATCGAACTCTCGCTCGAGCGCGGTGGTCACGATCCGGACCACCGACGGGTCGTCGGGCCGGCGCCGCAACAGCGCCACCACCAGCTCGAGATCCTCCCAGTCGGCCGGCCCTTCCGACGCGACGCGCTCGAGCGCCGGCGCGTACATCGCGGCCGCGGGGTCACAGCCGAGGCCGAACCCGTCCGGATCGAAACCTGCCTCGCGCAGCACGCAGAGGCCGTGCAGGACCAGCGCGGTCATCTCCCGGTCGGGTCCCTCGCCCCGCCACCAGGCGAAGCCTCCACCCGCTCCGACCTGCAGCTGGCGCAGCCTCTGGAATCCCGCGTCCAGACGCTCGCGGAACCCGGGATCCTCGGGCAGGTCCGTGGCCTCTCCACGCGCGCGCCGCCCGCGCGCCTCGGCGAAGAACGGCAGGATCGACGACAGGGTCTGCTCGACGCAACCGTACGGATACTGCTCGAGCTGCTCCCTCAGCATCTGACGGACCGCGGACCGTGCCGCGAGAACGGTGATCTCCAGACTCTCCGCTTCGCGCACGCCCTCGGGGATCGCGACGGCAACGGAACCCGCACCGCCGAACGTGGTGGCCGAGACCCGGCGCAACACCGCATCGGGCAGGATCGGCAAGGTGCGTCGCGAGCGATCGACCACCTTCGTGCCGTCGGCGGCGAACGGATCGAGCACCGACAGGGCCGTGTCCAGAACTCCGGTCGTACCCTCGCCGGCCCGGAGCGCGATCTCCACGGTCGCCGTCCGACCTGGTGCCACGTCGAGCGGATGCTTCGACGCCTCCAGACCGAGGCCGCCCGATGCCGCGACGTCGACCGTCGCGCGAACGGCCTCCGCTCCTTCCAGACCCTCTGCGCCGGACGCATCGACGACGACCGGCACGTCGACCGCATCGCCCTCCCGCATCACGCGCGGCAGCCGCGGCTCGGCAACCATCGGCAACCGCGTGCAGAGCGACCGCCGCTCCAGAAAGCCCTCTCCCTCGGGCGAGACGCTCACCACGGTGACGCGCCAGTCGGCCACGTCGTCGGGCATGGAGATCGGAATGCGCGCGACTCCGTCTGCGTCACTGACCGCGGTCCGGAACGCCGCCGTCGCCCGGAACTCGCTGCGCAGCGCCGCGGTCGATGCCCCGCCGTACGGTCCCGGCGCCGCGCCACCCGGCCCCGGTGTTTCCACGGAGCCCCAGGGATCGATGCCCGGCGCCAGCACGCACCCGTCCACCAGGAGGTTGGCGAGTGCGTCCAGCGGCTCGCAGGTCTTCTCGGTCTCGAAGCGCCACAGCTCTTCCCGGTCGATGGCCGGCACCAACGCATCCCGCGGCTCGGTGGTCCGGTCCTCGCCCAGGTCGAAGATCCGCGCATCGACGACCGCGACGGTGACGAGCGTGCCCGGCGCCCCGACGTCGACCACGACGTCGAATGCCGCGCCCGGAGCGATGCGCTCCGGCATCTCGATGCGCGGCTCGCTCACGACCGCGCGCGCGAGCGGCACGCGGAGCCGCTCCAACCGGCCCGGTGCGACGAGCGCCAGGTCGAGCACCGGCCACTCGTCGGCCCGCGGCTCGACTTCGAACTCGGCGCGACCTTCCAGGTCGAGCTGCACGACGGTCGCCTCCAGCCGGGCACCGCGGCCGCGAACCACGAGCACGTGACCCTCCTTCGTACCGCGCAGTGCGACCGTCATCTCCTGGCCGACGGTTCCGCGCGCGGGAGCCGAGAGACGTTGCGGCGTGGGCGCCCGCGTTGGACCGCTCCGTCGACGGATGCGATGGACGAGCCGCTCGCTGCGCCCCTCGGGCGTGACGACGTCGAAGCGCACCTCCACGAAGTCACCGCTCGCGAGTCGCGACACGTCGAGCGAGCAGATGGCCCGTCCGGCCTCGTCCGTGGCGAGCCGGTGCTGTGACTCTGCACCCAGACCCCGGACCACGACGTCGGCCTCCAACCCGCTGGCCGGCCCGCCGCTGGCCCAACGCGCCGCGAGCACCACGTCGACCCGATCCGGCTCGCCGTCGTGCGCCAGCTCCGTCGGGCCGAAGACCTCGAGGGCCAGCGTCGGCCGCACGAACTCGGCGACCCGACAGGCGCGGGTCTCCAGGATCGGGGGGACCTCGTCCACCTCCTCGGAACCAGGCCGCTCCAACCGGAAGCGCACGTCGCCGTCCGAGATCCGTCGCGGCACTTCGATCACGAACGCGGCATGTCCCAGCGCGTCGGCACGCAGCGCGAGTTCCTTCTCCTGGTCGGTACCGACGAAGACCCGCAGGCTGAACGACTCGCCGGCGGCAGGTCGGTTCGACACACGCGCGTCGATTCCTTCACCGTCCCAGTCCAGAGAATGAACCACCACCCGCCCCTGGATGGGTTCCCCCCGGCGATAGACCGGTCGGTCGACCATCAGGTGCGCGAGGTCGGCGGGCCGCGACTCGCGATGCAGCCGCGCGTGCGGCAGGTGGATGCTGGCCGGATGCCCCTCGTGGTCACGGACGTCGAGGACCGCCGCCCCCTCGACCAGATTCCCGAGGAACTCCCGGTAGGACTCGCCGATCGGTGCGACCCGCGACCTGCCCCGTTCGGCATCGCGCAACCAGGCGGCGAGTTCCGCGACGGCGCCGGACTGGATCCCGAAGGCGGCGAAGCGCGACGTACCGACCACGCCGACCACGTCGAGATCGCTGACCTCGATCCTCCGGACCGCCCGCCACCCGTGCTCCAGCGAACGCCACTCCACCTGCCAGTTGCCGACCGGGAGCGGCACCACTCGCGACCGCACGGAGGACGGCTCCACCACCTGGCGCCACTCTGCAGGCGCCTGACTCTGCAGCAGGTCCGCCAGCTCGTGCCGTCCTCCGGCCACCGGCCAGGCCTCGAGCTGCAAGCGCTCACCGACCCGCGGCAGCATCCATTCGGCATCGGAGCGGATGCGGATCGGATCGCCGTCGAACAGCGAGACCTTCGCGAGCTCGACGAACCGACGAGCGCGCTCGCGATCTTCCGACGGTGCGGTCGCATGCCAGGACCGATCTCGCAGCAGGTCGTCGAGCGCACCGACCAAGGTGGCGACGTGGACGGTCGAGTGCGAAGGAGCGTCTGCATCCAACGAGTCCTCGTCCCGCATCAGACCTTCCAGGTCCGACCAGAGGCGTAGTTCGGGCACGACCTCTTCGCGGCCGAGCGCCACCAACAGCTGCGCGCTGGCCGCCAGCAGGGTGCGGTCGACCACCTCGTCGTCGATCGTGTCGCGGGCGGTGGCGATCAGCGCAGCCACCCGCTCGGTCGCCGGCAGCATGGCTGCGGCAAGTCGTGACCGAGCGGCCGGGTCGGCGACCGAGGCGATCCGCACGTTCGCCGCGTGGAGGTCTCCGCTCAACCAGGCCGCGGCGACTCGCCGGCCAGACGGAGAACCCGATTCCTGGGCACGCGCCCACGACGTCGACAGAGCGAGAAGGCCGCAACACCACAGTGCCGCGCCCGCGAGAGATCGGATGGGGATCATGGCGAGGCCCGGAGAGGCAACGCGCATGCCTCGCGCCGGAAGAGGTCCTGTCGGATCGCTGTCACCACCTCGTGACACGAAGCTCCAACTCCCACCACCCCGCGTGCGACTACGCTCACCGCATGCTTCGACTCCGCACGCTGCTACTCACCTGTCTGCTGCTCGGACCCGACCCGCTCCCCGCGCAGGGCTCGACCCCCGAGCCGCCGCGCTGCGATCCCGACCTCGCCGACTTCGACGGCCACGCACCGGTCTTCGTGCGGATGCGCGACCAACTCCTCCCCGACGGCAAGGCCTGGCCAGCGTTCCAGCAGGAGCACCAGGGCGCCGACCGCCGCGCGCTGCGCCGCACCGTCCTCGCCGAGTTGCAGCAGCGCGCCGACAAGTCCTGGAGCGCGGTGGCCGAGGTCGTCGCGACGCTCGAGCAGGGCGAGCACGTCGTCGACGCGCAGCGCTTCTGGATCGTCAACGGCTTCGCCTGCGATGCCGACGCCGAGGCAGTGGCACGGCTCGCCGGCCTCGACGCGGTCGCCTGGGTCCATCGGCAGACCCAGCCGGGTCGTCAGGTCCAGCACCGGACCGCCGGCCGCGCCAGTCCGCGCAGCGGCTCGCAGCGCGCGCGTGAACAGGCGTTCGACCTCGCGCTCGAACTCACCGGCGGCGATCGGAACGAAGCACCCTTCGACCCCGCAGGCCTCACCATCCCCTGGAACGTCGCCAAGGTCCGTGCCCCCGAGGCCTGGGCCCTCGGTGCCGACGGCTCCGGCGTGGTCGTCGCGGTGATGGACAGCGGGCTGTTGCCGGTGCCCGCGCTCTACCGGGCACTCTGGCGCAACCCCGAGGAACAACCGAACGGCAAGGACGACGACGGCGACGGCCGCATCGACGACCTGTTCGGCTGGGACCTGAACACCGACTCGAAGCTCTGCCTCGGCGACGGCGCGCAGTCGCACGGCACGATGTGCGCCGGGATCATCGTCGGCCGGGCAGCCGGCGAGCCCGGCATCGTCACCGGACTCGCACCGCGCGCGCGGCTGATGGTGCTCCGCGGCATGGGCCGCCTCGACGGCTACGAGTACGCCGCGCTGCACGGCGCCGACGTCCTGTCGATGAGCTACATGTGGGTCGGCATCGACCTCGGCAGCTACCGCGGCGTGTTCCGCACCGCGCACGAACACCTCGCCGCCTGCGGCATCGTCGCGGTCGGCGGCGCGGGCAACTTCGCGACCTCGCACCCCGAGGGCGAGCAGATCGGCGTGCCCAAGGACATCCCCTGCGTGCTGGCCATGGCCGGCATCGACCAGGACGGCAACGTGCCACCGTTCAGCAGCCGTGGACCGGTCCGCCCGTGGAGCGACGTGCTGTTCTTCGAAGGCACGACCGAGCCGCTGAAGCCCGACCTCACCGCCTGCAATGCCGGCTTCCCGCTCTGGCACCACACCGAGATGCGTGGCCGCCGCGTGGAGGTGTTCCAGGGCTTCGGCCCCGACGACGCGCCCGAATCGATCGGCCTGATCGTCGGCCCGCGCGGCAACTCGTTCGCGGGCCCGCACGCGGCGGGTGCGGCGGCGCTGGTGCTGTCGGCAGCCCCCGCGACCCCGAGCTGGCGCGTCGCCGAGGTGCTGCGGAGCACCGCGGAGGATCTCGGCGAGCCCGGCCACGATCCGGTGTTCGGCCACGGGCTGCTGCGCTGCGACGCGGCGGTGGCGGCGGCGCGCGACGCGGACGCACGCCAGCCGAAGAAATAGCTGACCGCGCGAGACCCGACTCACGCAGTCCGGTGCACACGCCGGTTTCCCGGCGTCACGCACCATGAACCACCTCGCCCTCGCCGCAGTCCTCGTCCCGTTGAGCCTGCTCTCCCAGCAGGCTCCGCCCCGCCAGCCCGTCGCCGCGACGCAGGTCGCACCGACCGGCCTGCCGCCGTTCCAGCAGGCCGCGAACGGCGCCAACAGCCTGTACCTGCGCTTCGTCGACCCGGTGATCGTCGGCGACGCGGGAGCACCCGGCTACCTGCGCGACCACGCGGTCTCCGACTACGTGCTGAACGCGGTCTCCGACAACGGCACCCAGTCGCAGATGGGGCCGATGCGGGTCTCCGGCCTGTTCCTCCGCGGCCTGCCGGAGCTGTCCGCGCGCTGTGCCGCACTCCAGGAGCTCCGCGTGGTGGAACTCTACAGCGTGACACCCGACGACGAGGTGCAGAACAAGTTCACGCTGCGCGACGTGCGGATCGTCCACGTGACGAGCGGGATCTCCGCGACGTCGTCGTTCGAGAGCCACCTGTCGCTGGACTTCGGACAGGTCGACTGGGAGTACCGCTTTCCGGACCGCAACGGACAGCTCGGCGCGCCGCAGCGCGGCTCGTTCACCAACCCCTGAACCCAGGAGCACCCGAGATGAACATCCACACCGCCTGGGTCCTCGCCCCGATCACGCTGGCAGCCGTCCTCGGCTTCGGCCCGTCCGCGACCGTCGGGAGCGCTCCCGAGCACACCGCCAGCTTCCCGACCACCACACCGCTGGTCGAACCCGCAGGCGACGGTCCCGAGAACGCGGGGTTCTTCGAGGTCTTCATCCGCATCGACGGCCTGCAGGGCCCGGTGACGGTCTCGGGCTACGAGGGCTGGTTCGACGCACAGGCCCTGCAGAGCGACGTGTTCGCACCGCCACGCGGCCAGCCCGGTGGTTCGACCGTGCCTCCGCAGCGCTTCATCGGCAACCTCGCCACCGCACTGCCGCCCTTGCTGAGCCGCTTCGCAGATGGCCGGGCCTTCGCATCGGTCGACCTGGCGTTCGTGCTGCCGGTGTTCCCCCGACCGATCCCGGTACTGACGATCCGGCTACGACAGGTCCGGGTCACCGAAGTCCTGCAGCGCGAGGACGGGGGCGGCTTCTCGGACAACTTCGCGAGCCTGACCTACGACCGGATCGAGTGGTTGACGTCTCACTACGAATCGGGTCGCGGCTGGCAGATCAACGTGAACCGCGCCGGATGGGACGTCGTGAACCAGCAACGGTTCTGATCCACCAGGCGCCGGAATCTGCGCGCCGGGCGCTGATGCCCGGCAGTCGGGAAGGCCTGGAAGAACGTCAGAATCGCCACAGCCCGCCGTAGGGCGTGACCGTCACCTCGATCCCGTCGGCGCCCTGCGAGCTGCTCGAAGTGTCGTGGCCCTTCGCCGGCATGCCGTCGGCACCAACGTGCAGCGCCCAGACGGTGGCCGAGCTGTGCCTCGGCAGGCCGCGGAAGTGGAACGCACCGTCGGCGTCGGTGCGGGCGTGCAGGTACACGCGGCCGAACGCGGCGTCGCGATTCCCGGCATCGGCACTGGCGAACATCAGGATGTACTGCACGTGCGCGCCGCCGAGCGGTTGGCCCTGGGCATCGACCACCGTCCCGCCCGCGCTGCCGCCGACCGGCATGCTCAACTCGCCGAGGTCGGTGATCTCCTCACGAGCATCGACCTCGTAGCTGGTCGCGCCGGCCGGGTCGCTCACCACGCCGAGCAGGCCGACATCGCGCAGCACGCGCTCGAAGTGGAAGCGGCCGCCGTGGTCGGTGAACGTCACCCGGAATGCCAGCGGGCAGTCGTAGCCGGGGCCCTTGGGCCGCCACAGCACCCGCGCGCCGACCAATGGTGCGCCCTTGGCGTCGAGGAGCTGGCCGGAGAGACGACCTGGTCGCGCGACCTCGAAGGCGCCGAGATCCTGCGGTGGGCCCGCGGGTCGCTGCACCACGCGCGTGGCAACGACCGGCAGGAACCCATCGTCGGTCTCGACGTGCGCGGTGAGTCCGGCCGCGGCGGGCAGCCGCGCGGTGTGCACGAAGCCCTCGGCGTCGGTCCGCTCGACCCAGCCGATGCCGGGTGCGCCGGTGCTGGACCGCGCGGTCATCACCACGCGCCGATCCGCCAGCGGCTCGCCCTGGAGCAGCACCTGGAAGCGGGCGGCCTGGCCGGGCGGCAGCTCGACCTGCGCGGCAAAGTCGTTGGCCGGATCGTTCGACAGCGACAGGATGGTCGAGCAGCAGCCTTCGGCATGCACGACGATCCGCAGCGTGCGGTGCGCGTCGACGACGAAACGGCCATCCGCGTCGGTCACCGCCTCGGCGGCGCCCGGCGCGAGAGCCCGGACCACCGCGCCGGCCACCGGCTGCCCGGCGCAGACCACGCGGCCGGTGAGCTGGCGCGGCGCGGTGAGAAGCAGCGGGTCGTCGACCTGCCGCGTGCCGGGCACCACGTAGAAGCGCGCGGTCGAGCGGTGCTCGTCGGTCCAGGCGAAGCGACCCTTGCCGCCCGTGAACCAACCGAGATCATCCGGATCGGCGGGCAGCACGTAGCGGCCATCCTGGTCGGTGACCGCCTCGCGGGGCAGCGGTGCCAGGAGCTGCTCGGAGAAGGTGTAGTCGAGCATCGAGTAGCCGCCGGTGCCCACCCGCGCGCCCGCGACTCTGCGCCCCTCGTCGTCGATCACCAGGCCGGTCTCCTCGGGCCACCGCGCGAGCCGAAGCGCACCGACCTGGCCCGCCATCACTGGGAAGATCCGCGCGCGCCGCCCCCGCTCGTCGGACGCCTCGACCACGAACGGTCCCGCATGCGGCGCCGGCGCCTTGAAGAACCGCGCCTCCGCCTCGACCTGGTGCTCGACGATCGTCTCCCACGGCGCCTCGAGCGCGATCGCCGCCTCGCCGGGCAGCTCCCGGTAGCGCGGGCCGGCGACCCTCAGGGTGCGCGGCGCGGAGTCGTCTTCCTCGAAGCGGACCACGATCGAGCCGGGGCCCTGCGCGGCCGGCGTGGCGAGGCCACACAGCAACGGCAGGGCGAGGAGGACGAGGGTCGCTGGCCTGGATCGCATGGTCTTCCGCTTCGACGCCGCCAGGATAGGCGCGCGGCGGAGCAGCGACCGATGCACATTGCCCGGATCGAACAGCTCACTCGGGCAGGTGCCCATAGTGCTCGTCGAAGCACTGCGGGCAGATGCCATGCGTGAAGTCGGCGCCGGTCTGCGCGTGGATGTAGTCCTCCACGCGGGTCCAGAAGTCCTGGTCTTCGCGGACCTTCTTGCAGTGCGCGCAGATCGGGATCAGCCGCTGCAGGGTGCGGGCCCGCTCCAGCGACTCGGCCAACCGCGCGGCGACGCGGCGCAGCTCCAGCAGCTTGATCACCTGGCCGGCGAGGCGCTGCAGGATGCCGAGCTGCTGCTCGGTCGGCTGCCGCGGCTCGCGGTCGATCGCGCACAGCGTGCCGAGCCGGCGGCCCTCGGGATCGATCAGCGGCGCGCCGGCGTAGAAGCGGATCTGCGGTGCCTGCACCACCAGGGGGTTGTCGGCGAAGCGCGGGTCTTCGAACGCATTGGGCACCACGAACACCTCGTTGCCGAGCATCGCGTGGGCGCAGAAGGCGATGTCGCGCGAGGTCTCGCGCGCCTCGAGACCGACCCGCGCCTTGAACCACTGCCGGTCGGCATCGACGAGGCTCACCAGCGCGATCGGCGTGCCGAAGACCATCGCGACGGTCTCGGTGAGCGCGTCGAAGTCGGACTCGGGCTGGGTGTCGAGGACCCGGTAGCTGCGCAGCGCGGCCAGGCGCTCGGCTTCGTCGAGAGGGATCGGTGGCTTCTGCATCGGGGGCAACCAGTCGCTTCACTCCCCGATTCCGATCGGCCTCGCATTGTCGCGTCGCGGGGCTGGGGTGGGACCCGGGAACTTCCCGGGGCCCTCGGATCGAGACGCCGTCACCCGCGCCCGGTGCGGATCAACGACGGCCGCGATGGGGCGCGAGTTTCACGTCGAGCGACCAGGGTCCCCCACCCTCCATCAGCCCATACGCGGCGCCCCCGATCGACGCCCGCCCCTCGGCATCCACGGCCTCGACCACCACCTCGGCACTCGGATGCAGCGGCAGGCCACGGATGCGGAACCGCCCCTCGGCATCGGCGCGTAGATCCAGGGCCACCCGCCCGAACGCGTTCGGCGCCTCACCTACGCCGCCGAGCGACACCTGTAGGCGGTAGCTCACCGCCGCACCCGGGCAGGGCGCACCGTGCTCGTCACGGACCCGCCCCGTCAGCTCGTGGCCCACGGGCATCGCGAGGTCGCCCACATCGGTCTCGGCCTCGCCGCCGGTGCCGACGTCGAACTGGGCATACCCCGAGGCCCCGCCCGCGACCGCGATCATGCCGGGCCCACGCAGCACCCGGTCGAAGCGGAACCGACCGACGTGGTCGGTGAACGTCACACGCTTCGGCAACGCACGGTCGAAGCCCGGCCCCTCCGGCCGCCACAGGAGCCGGGCGCCCGCCAGCGGCACGCCGTCGGGATCGAGGATGCGGCCCTGCACGGCACCGACGTGCGCGACGTCGTGCTGCCCGAGTTCCGCGAACGCCGGCCCCCGGATCGTCACCGCCGACGCCAACACCGGCAGGAAGCCGTCGTCGGTCTCGACGTGCGCGGTGAAGCCCAGGTGCTGCGGGAAGCGCCGACTCTCGACCCAACCCTGCGCGTCGGTCGTCTCGGTCCAAGCGACCGCCGTGGTGGCGGTGCGGGGGATGCTGGCCAAGACCACCCGCGCATGCGCCAGCGGTGCACCGCTCCGGAGCACGCGGAATCGGCCGCCGACTCCAGTTCGGAGACTCACCAAGACCTGACCATGCGTCTCGCGCGCGACCGACAGGTTGACGGCGAGCGATGCATGACCCTCGGCATGAGCCCAGAGCGTCCGCGCCCTGTGGGCATCGATGCGGAACAGCCCGTCGCGGTCGAACCCGACCGTCGGACCACCCTGCGTGACGGCCTGGATCAGCGCGAGGTCGAGTGGATCACCACTCCACCGCGCGCGCCCCTCGACCATGCGGTCGGAACCGAGTACCAGTTCGTCGTCGAGCTGGCGCATGCCCTGGACGACGTAATACCGCTCACTGCTCCGCAGCTCGTCGGTCCACGCGAACAGTCCACGGTCGCCGGTGCAGACCGCGCTGCTCGCCGGCGGGACCGGCAGTCGGAACACCCCATCCGCATCGGTCACCGTCTCGCGCGGTGGTGCGGCGAGCAGTTGTTGGTGGTAGCTCTCTTCGAGCAGCGCGAAGCCCCCGGTGCCGACGTGGGCGCCGGCGACCGGTTCGCCCGCGAGATCGACGACCTTGCCGCTGAACTCGGGCCAACTCTCGAGCCGCAGCGCGCCGAACTGCCCAGCCATCAGCGGGAAGCACCGGCCGCGGCGCCCCGCCTCGTCGACGGCTTCGACGAGGAAGGGGCCCGGGTGCGGGACGGCAATGCGGAACACACGCGCGCCGGCTTCGAGGTCGGCTTCGAGGGAGTGTTCCCAGGGTGGTTCGAGGGCGAGGACTGCCTCGCCCGGGAGCTCGGGGTGGCGCGGGCCGAGGATGCGGAGGTGGATCGGGGCGGGTGGCGCGGCGTCTTCGGTGTCGGCGAGGTCGATGCGGCCTACCAGGAGGAGGTCTCGCTGGGCTTGCAGCGGCGCGCCGGCGAGGGTGGCGAGGAGAAGGGCTCCGAGGGCGGCGGACTTGGGGGTGGTTCGGGGCATGGGGTGCGCGGCTTCGCCGGTGAGCGTACGCGCCCGGCTCCGCGATGTGCCGCAGCAGAATGCCCGGAGGGCTGCGCGGGGTGGTTGGCGGCGCACGCTACGATCGACTCACGATGTCGATTCGCTGGGATGCCTGGAGAGTCCGCTCGGGTGCTGCTGCCGACGCGCTGGTGGCCTGGTCGGCCAGCGCGTGGATGAGGTGGCTCGGAATCGGTGGGTGCGCGGCGCTGGTCGTGGCGGTGGTGTGGATCGGCATGCTGCAGGGTGAACTCCTGCGAGCCGTGGTGCACAAGGACGCCGGGGCCACTCCCCTCGATCTGCAGCTTGCGTTCACCGCCGCGGAGTGGGACTGGATCCTCACGCATTGGGGACCAGAGGCCATCGCCTTGCAGGTGCAGAGCCTGTGGATCGACTTCGTGCTGATCGCGGGGTATGTGTGCGCGGGAGTGTTCGGATTGGGGGCGCTGGCGCGGCGGCTGCCAGCGTTCGAGCGACCGCGGCGGCGGCGGATGGCGGGGTATGCGATGGCGGCGTGCATGGTCGCCGGGGTGATGGATGCCGCGGAGAACGTCGCGATGCTGGCTGGACTGAAGTCGGCGGGGTCGCGGGCCTGGCTGGCCCCGCTGGCGAGCGGTTGCGCAGTGCTGAAGTGGTCGGCTCTCGGCGGTGCGGCGACCTACGGGGCGGCGTGGTGTTCGTGGAAGTGGCGCGTCGGTCGGTGGGAAGCGCTGGGGCGACGGGTCCGGTATGGGGTTGCGGTGGGCGCTGGGTTGCTGCTCGGCTCGACGCTGGTGGCGTGTGCGGCGCGCGGGGATGGGGGCATGGAGTTCGGGGTGGCGATGGCGGTGGTGCTGGGGGTGTGCGGGGCGATGGGGTTCGCTGCGCTGCCGCGGATTGAATGGGGGATCGAGGTGGCTGAGGTTGACAGTGGCGCCATCGAACTCGGCGAGCCGGAGAAGTGGAACTCGACCATCCCCAACATGGTCTGGATCCGCGCCGGCAAGTTGGACGGCAAACGCGTGGAAGCCTTCTGGATCAGTCGGTATCCGACGCGGCGGCGGGACTGGCGTGCGCTGGGATTGGAAGTACCCGAACCGAGGTTCTGGAGCGAAGCGGACGACGACGATCTGCCGGCCAACAACCTGAACTGGTTCGACGCGGTGCAGTTCTGCAACACGTTGTCGGCTCGGGAGGGGTTGGTGCCGCGGTACTACGAGGACGAGGGGCACACGAGGCCGTGGAGTCGACGGATCGACTTTGAGGAGAAGGCCGGAGAAACGGTGATGCACATGAAGGACGGGGTGGACGGGTACCGGTTGCCGAGCGAGTTGGAGTGGGAGTTCGCCTGTCGGGCGGGGACCGACACGAAGTTCCACTGGGGCGATGACAGAGAGGATGCGGATCGCTTCGCCTGGTTCGATCCCAATTCCGAGCGCGTTCCCCACCGGGTTGGTCTGAAGGCTCCGAACCCCGCCGGCTTGCATGACATGACCGGCAACGTCCGGGAGTGGTGCGAGGATTGGAACGACCGGGACCGTGACAGGCGTGCGCTGCGCGGCGGGGCGTTCTTCGATCCGGCCTCGTTCCTGGCCTCCTCGTTCCCATTCAGGAGCCGACCCTCGCTCCGGAACCAAGCCATCGGCTTCCGTGTGGTTCGTGGTGCGCTCCCCCAGCACGGTGCGTCCCCCCGCTCCTCGACCCCTTGATCCGTTCCCACCAAGAGCCACCGCTCGCCCTCCTCTCGCGCGACGCGCGGTTCAGAAATCACGATGTCATTCTGACAACTCCCTGTCGTCAGAAGGCCGACAGCCCCCGATACGCCGCCACCGTCCTCTGCACCGCCTCCTCCCCCCGCTCCGCCGCCCGCGCCAACCGCTCATCGAACGGTCGGCGCAGCTTCCGCGACGCACTGACCCCCGCCCGGCTCACCCGGTAGCCGAGGAACACGCAGGCCTCGCGCGTCGACACCACGCTCTGCCCGCCGGCCTTCAGTTCCAGCCGCCGCTCTACGCGCAACCACTCCGTGTCGCGCGCGGAGCGGTACGACACCGCCTTGTCAGGCTTGTCGAAGTCCCTCGCCAAGGTGACCGAGTGCCACGCGCAACGCGATGGTAGCAGCGTGCCCGTCACCCAGGCTGCCGCGCATCTAGGTGTACAACGGGCCGGCGATCTGGAACGCCTTCAGATCGCGCAGCGAGTAACGCCGCTGTGGCTGTCCGGCGTCGAGCACCTCTTCCACCGCGTCGCGCAGCCGAGCATGGCGGCGAGCCTGCGCTTGCGTGTGGCCCTCAGCCTCGCCCTCACGCAGCGTGGCCGGGTCGACGAACCACACTCCCCCGCGCTTGTGCGCCTTCAACCGACCCTGCTCGATCAGGTAGCGGATCTGCCGGACGGACCGGCCGAGGCGCTGGGCGGCTTCCTTCAGGGTGAGTTCCATGGCGCTTGGTCATGGAAGGCGTTCTGGAGGTGCGCGACGGTTTGGAGAATGCGGAAGTGGGAGGCGGTTCCGTGACACTGCGGGGGCGGGCGGAGGGAGGGTCCGGGTTCAAGGGACGAGGGGTCAACGGCCCTCACCGTGCTGGGGGAGCGAACCACGAACCACACGGAAGCCGATGAACTGGAACCGGATCGAGGGCCAGAGCCTGGACCGGTCCGAGGAGGCCAGGACCGGGGCCGGGAAGTCGAACGACCCGCCGCGCAGCGCACGCCCGTCACGGTCCTGGTCGTACCAGTCCTCACACCACTCCCAGACGTTGCCGGTCATGTCGTGGAGTTCCCAGGGATTCGGGCGCTTCTTCCCCACGGGACGGACTCCGTGATCCAGCTCCTTGTCGAACCAGGCGTATTCCTCCGCGTTCGCCTCCTCTGGGCCCCAGTGGAACTCCGTAGCCGTCCCCGCCCGACAAGCGAACTCCCACTCCAACTCGCTCGGCAACCGGTACCCGTCCACCTCGTCCTTCATGAAGATCGACGTCTCGCCGTGCTTCTCCTCACCGTCGATCCGTCGACTCCACGGCGTCGTGAGCCCTTCGTCCTCGTAGTACCGCGGTACCAACCCCTCCCGCGCCGACAACGCGTTGCAGAACTGCACCGCGTCGAACCAGTTCAGGTAGTTCGCCGGCAGGCTGTCGTCGTCCTCCTCGCTCCAGTAGTCCGGCTCGGGAACCTTCAGATCGAGCGCGCGCCAGTCGCCGCGCGTGATCTCGTAGCGGCTGATCAGGAAGGGCTCGACGCGTTCTCCAGCTCGGTCACCTCCGGGCATCTCTCCGCCCTCGATCGGCACCATGTCGAGCAGTGGATCGACTGTGGGCTTCTCACGCCCGCCAGGATCGATTGGCTGGACAGGCTCCGCGCCCTCGCTTGAGCCAGAGGCGTTCGGGTCCTCGCCTGCCTCACCGGACGCACCGCCTCCAGCAGCGGGCGGCTCTCCGCTCGCTTGCGTAGCAAACCAACCGTCGAAGACGCCCGAACCCTGCAGCCCGAGCAGGACCGCAAGGACGAGCAAGACTCCGAAGCCCCAGCCAACACGAGCCGCTCTGGCGCGCCCGCCGGCCGGAGAAGGTGCCGTGCGCGGAACGTCTGAAACTGCTACCCCGCGCTTAGCGCGCTGATTCGCCGCGAGCTTCCGCGCCGCGAGTTCCACGGCCCTCTTCGCGGCCTCCTTCAAGAGCCGATTCCTCACTCCCAGATCGCTGATCTCGGAGCGTGTACGGTCAGGATTCACTCCCTGCGCGAGCGACTGGTAGTCACCGAGGCGCTTTTGGACCTTGGTGCCATCGGCACGCTCGACGGTTACCGCGGACGCATCGACCTCCGTCGGCCCCGCGAAGAGCACTCCGACGTCCGCCTCCCCCCTCTCCTTGGCACTCAGCAGCTTCGGCAGCTCGTATTCCTTGACGAACTTCGAGTTGACGAGATCGACGGAGACCAGGAAGACACCCAGCACCGCCCGATCCAAGGCTTCGTCGATCCGCTGCCGCCAGTCATCGCCAGCCTCGATCTCCTTATCGACGAACAGCTCGAGCCCGCGACTCTCAGGCGACGCCGCGCGGAGGTGCTTGACGAACAGGTCCCGCAGCTCCGCGTCAGCCCGCGAGTAGCTCAGGAAGATGACGTTGCGGCTCTCCAAGGTGCGCGAAGGCTAGCGGAGGCCATGGTGCAAGGCCATCGGCGGTTCAGAGCGCGTGGTGGAGGTGCGCGACGGTTTGCAGAATGCGGACGTGGGAGGCGGCTCCGTGACACTGCGGGGGCGGGCAGAGGGAGGGTCCTGGTTCAAGGGACGAGGAGTCAACGGCCAGCACCGTGCTGGGGGAGCGAACCACGAACCACACGGAAGCCGAAGTACAGGTCCCGGTACGAGGGCCCGTACCAGCGCCGGCGCGAGGAGGCCAGGTCCGCGGCCGGGACGAGGAACGACCCGCCGCGCAGCGCACGCCCGCCAAGGTCCTGGTCGTACCAATCCTCACACCACTCCCAGACGTTGCCGGTGATGTCCTGTAGACCCCAGGGATTCGGCCGCTTCATGCCCACGGGCCGAACGCCGTGATCCCACTCCTTGTCGAACCACGCGTAGTCCTCTGCCTTCGCCTCGTCCTCGCCCCAGTGGAACTTCGTGGCGGTCTCGGCTCGGCAAGCGAACTCCCACTCCAACTCGCTCGGCAACCGGTATCCGTCCGCGCCATCGTTCATGAAGATCGCCGTCTCTCCGGGCTTCTCCTCACTGTCGATCCGGCGACTCCACGGCTTTGTGAACTCCGCGTCCTCGTAGTACCGCGGCACCAACCCCTCCCGAGCCGACAACGCGTTGCAGAACTGCACCGCATCGAACCAGTTCAGATAGTTCGCAGGCAGGTCGTCGTCGTTCTCCTCCCGCCAGGAATCTGGTTCGGGAACCTCCAGGCCCAGCGCCCGCCAAGCGCCGCGAGTGACCTCGTAGCGGCTGATCTCGAAGGACTCGACCCTCTCACCCGCGCGATCACCGCCTGGCATCTCTCCGCCCGTGACGGGAACCATGTCAAGAAGCGTGGTGGAACGCGCAACACGGAACCCGATCGTTACGTAGCGAGAAGTTGCCGGATTCCTGCTGAAGAGATCGGACGACAGATCCTCCGATGGCGATTTGAAGCTCCCACCGTGAAGCACGCGCAACTCCGCGCTCTCGCTACCCGAGCCTTCGCACCACTCCGCCACATTCCCGACCACATCGTAGAGCCCCCAGGCATTGGGAGCCTTCTGCCCGACGGGATGGACGTCGTCGGTGGACTCCGAGCCGAACCACGCGAAGCGATCGGCCTGGCTCGCGTCGCCTCCCCAGAAGAACCGAGTCAGTGCACCGGCACGGGTCGCATACTCGTGCTCGAGTTCGCTGGGCAGTCGATAGCCGTTCGCGTCCGGCCTGATGCGCACACCAGACCTCGCCGACGGCTTCTCTTGCTCTGCGTTCGGACCCAAGGGCTCCTGGAACTCCCGGTCCTGGTAGTAGCGAGGCACGAGTCCTTCGCGCACCGACAGGGCATTGCAGAATCGCAGTGCGTCGAACCAACTCACTCCGTTCGCGGGCAGGCCCTCGTCGTCCGACTCGCTCCAGAAGAGTGGGACTGGAGGAGGTAGCCCCAAGCCGAGCCAGTCTCCTCGCGTGACCTCGAAGCGACTGATCTGGAACGCCAGCAACCAGTTCCCGGCCTGTTCTTCGTCCGGCATCCTCCCTGAAGGGATCTTGACCATGTCCAGGCCGACGCCACGCGCGAGAAGCGGCATCGGCAGTCGATCGATCGAGGCCATGCCCGGCCACCAGGACTCCGCGGGCATGGGCTCGGCGATGCCGGCTGGGGGCAGTGGATAGTCGGCCGGGTCGCCGCGCGTCGCCCAGGCCGCACGCATGGCTCGCGATGACCCCAGGCCGCGAGGCTCCCGCGTGGTGAGCGCCACGAGCTGGGTCTCGAGCAAGCCATCGGCGAGTTCTTCGGGCAGCACGAGCAGCTCGGTGAGCGCAGCGGACAGACCGATCTCGCCGGACTCGCCCACCACGACCACGTCGAAGACACCGGCGTCGAGCATCGTCACCGCCCAGTTCTCCCACTCGCCGAGCAGTGCGCCTTCGACGGTGGGCGCGGCATCGATCCAGGCGACGCTGCGCAGCGGCCAGTCCTCCAACACCGGGCGCGGCGGCGTATCGCGGTAGCCCGCCCGCCAGATGGCCACACCATCTCCCCGCTCCGGGTTGTTCTCGGACTCGTGCCTCCACGCGAGCCGAGTCACCGAGTCCATCGCCGTGCCGGCCAAGACGTCGACTCCCTCGGCCGGAGTGCGCAGAGTCCACTGCGGAGTCACGGCCACCAGGCCACTCGGGTCCAGCGACCAGCCAACGTGGCTGTGCAGCGGCTGGCCCGACTGCAGCATGAGGGTCTGCGGTGGCCCGACCGGCTCGCCCAGACCACCGAACCCCGCGACGAGCGCGCCCAGCGCGACGACGCAGAGCGCCGCCACCGCGGCGACGAACGCTCGCGGCCAGACAACTACACCCGGCCGCTGCTCGCGGTGTCCGAGTCCGAGGATCAATAGCTGCTGTAGGACCTCCGGGTCGATGTCGTCTCTTTCCCAGGCCAGTCGCGCGTGGTCCGCGCAGTCCTGCGCACGCCAGGGCACGAAGTCCCCGAGCAGGCTGCGGATCGCCGCCGCCCGCTTGGCTCCACCGTCGGCGAGCTCCTGGCAGGCCGCAGCGGCGGCGGCAGGATCGGTCAACACCTGCACGCAGGCGTCCTGGATCCGCAGGGCTTCGAACGCCGCGTCGCCCCCGCCGTCGGAGCGCTCACCGAGCAACCGGGCCTCATCGGCGATACGCTGCCGCCAAGCCTCGACCGCACGCTGCAGGAAGCTTTCGGACCGCGGCGCGAAGCGTGCGCCGGCTCGATGGTCCTCCGCCACGGCGAACCAATCCAACAGCTCCAGGCGACGCTCGCGGCTCCACCGACAAGTCAGGCCGCCGCGGTCCAGGCCGTCCAAGGTCGCGAGGCGCTCGACGTCGAGGGCCTGCAGACCGCGAAGCCCGAGTGCGGCGACCATGCCACGCGCCTCGGCTAGATCGAACGGGCGCTCGAGGAGAGCGAGGGCTGCGGCGAGGAACTGCAGTTCGGCGGCCGCCACGCGCTCCCGTGCCGGATCCAATCGCGACCCAACGCGGCCCTCGAGGTCGCGGTCGGCGGAGTCCGCAACGAACGCCGGCAGCACGTCGGGCGTGATGCAGCGAAGCCCGTGGCGTGAGAGCAGCCGGGCAAAGTCCCGGTGCCGGCGCGGAGCGGCGCCCTGCGCGGAAGCCTGGGTGGCGGGAGCAGAGGGGAAGTCGACGAAGGTCAGCCGGCGCCAGTGGCAGAGAGCTCGCAGCAGGTCGCCGAGACTCCCGCGCTCCGTGGCGTCGGCGTCGAGAGTCGCGAGCCCGCGGCCGTCTGTGAGCACCGCGACGACCGCGCCCTCGCGCGCCGACTCCAGGTCGTAGGGCGAGAACGGCTCGGTGCCGTCCCCCGGCTCAAGGATGCGGGGACTCTTGTCGAACGTGACGCAGCGCACCGGAACGCCGGCCGAGGTCAAGCGAGTCGTGATCTCGGTGGCGAAGGCACGGACGCTGACGAAGTCCTGGGTCGAGCGGTCGAGCCACAGCCAGAGCACTCGGTCCTGCTTGGGCCGCTCACGGACCAGGCTCGGCAGACCGGCGGCCCGCACCGTGGCCTCGACGGTGCGCCGCAGGTCGTAGCGCAGGCCCGGATCTTCGGCGCGGATCTTCTCCACCCCCCAGATGAGTTCACGCGTGGCGTCCGGGGCTACGAAGTCGATGCCGCGCGCGACGCTGCGCGGTGGGCGGACGCGGTATTCCCGGCCGGCGGAGTCCTTGACGGGTACTCGGGGGAGATCCTTGGCGCGGCGGCGGAACCGCCACCAACTGCCCGCGGCGAGGCCCCCGGAGAGTGCGGCGAGCAACAGCCACCAGCCTGGAGTTGGGAAGCTGCCGCGTGGGGTTACCGAGATCAGTTCGAGCACGGGCCGGCGGACGGTCTCGACCGGGCCGGGTCGGGCCTCGGCGGGCCGCGAAGGCTGCTGGCGTGGCTCCGTGGTCGTTGTTCCGCCGGATCCGCCGCCGCCAGTCTCACGACGGGTCGAGCCCGTGCCATTCCCTTCCGAGCGACCCATCCACGAGGCGATCGAGAGCACCACTACGAGGCCAGCAGCGGCCCCGCCCACCCACCCCCACGACCGTAGGCGGCGAGCACGCTGCTGTTGGTCCTGCCGAACTTCGACGCGGCGCTTGGGCGGCAGCGCGCGCTCGAACACCTTCTCCACCTCCGTCACCTTGGGCGGAGCCGGCTCCGCGAGCCGCTCGACCTCCTGCCCGGCCCGCTGGATCCAGCGGCCGAACGCCCGGTGGAAGGCCCGGGCATCGGCGTCCGTCTTCACAGTCACCAGCCGCGCGAACTTCTCCAACCGCACGCGGTCGACGACGCGGCAGACACGGGCTTCGTCGATTCGCTGTTCTTCGAGGCTCGATTGCGTCGACGACTCATCGTCCTCCCCGACCACCGCACGCAGCGCGGCCCGCAGCCGCTCCAGCTCGAGAAGCCCGACCGGCAGGCCTTCGTTCCGTAGCTCCTCGAACAGGCCACTCAGGTCGAGGGAGTCGGCGACGCTGTCGTAGCGGAGCGGCATGCGCTACTTCCCGGCGAGCTCCTCGAAGTCGCGCTCGACCTTCACCAGCGCGCGCACGAAGGGCAGGTTCGCAAGCGGTACACCGAGTTCGTCGGCGCCCACGCCGCGCGCCGCGAGCAATGTCAGCCAGGTGAGCAGCTCCCCCGTCGCCGGCCTCCGCGAAAGCCCTGGCTTGTCGCGCAACTCCAGGAAGCGCTTCACCGCGCGGTCTCGCGTCTCGGCGGGGAGTCCCCGGAGCAACTCCGGCCGCGCATCCAGGACCCGCTCCAGCAACGGCTTGTCGACCTCGATGTGGTGCACGATGCAGCGGCGCAGAAAGGCATCGGGCAGGCGCCGTTCGGCGTTGCTGGTGCAGATCAGGATCGGGGCGATCCCGTTCTTCGGGGCGATGACCTCACCCTGGTCGAAGGGGTGGGTGAAGCGGTGTTCGGCGAATTCCTCCAGCAGGTCGTTGGGGAAGTCGCGTGGGGCCTTGTCGATCTCGTCGATCAGCAGGATGGAGGGGGCCTCGAGATAGGCCTTCCACAGCGGCCCCTCGGTGAGGAAGTCTTTGCGCCCTCTGCTGGGGCTCACCTCGGCCTTCGTGTGTTCCCCGTCATCTCCGCGCTCGGCCTGCACGCGTGCCGCGTAGGCGTCACGCAGATAGGCAACCGCATCGAAGTCGTAGCGGAGGTCGGTCGACGTGGAGGTCGAACGGGCCTGGTAGCGGAACAGCGGCAGTCCGAGATACCACTCCAGGTAGTAGGCCACCTGCGTCTTGCCGGTCCCCGGCTCGCCGGTCAGCAGCAGGGGTGCACGCACGCAGTGCGCCATGTTGATCGCGTCGGCGAGACTCCGACCGACGACGTAGCGTGCGGCCGACTTTCTCAGGTCGGTCGCGTCCCGCGCCGCGTCGTCCTTGGCGACGCGCACGCGCTCGCGCGCCGAGGACCGCAGCTCCGCGCGCTGCTTCTCGGTGTGCTTGGAGTCGTTCGGAACCACCAGTTCGAATGCGTCGGCCATCGTGGGTCTCAGTACGAAGCTTCGGTTCCGGCGGGCTCGTCACCAGCCACCGCAGGATCGAGTTCGGGGGCGCTCTCGGCATCGGCCCAGCCGTGTTCCTGCTGCCGGTCGATGAGACGGACCAAGTGCTCGAAGCGCCCGTTGTCGGTCTGGGACAGCAGCCAGCGGGCGACGTCCTTGCGGCGGTCGAACAGGCGTTGCGACAGGCCGCCGTGGTCGTGGAGGTACTGCGAAAGATCGTCGATCGGCACGTTGGCGAGCGGGGGCAACACGCGGACCTGGAACAGGTCGCCGACGAGGTCCGCGGCCAGATCGCGCACATCGTGCTCGAACGGCTTCGTGTCACCCGACGACTCGACACAGAGCAAGACCTGCAGGAGCATCTCTCGGGGAACGTGGGGAGTCAGGTCTTTGGCCAGACAGCGAAGGACTTCCTTCAACTGCGAGGGGCCGAACGGTAGCTCCCGCGGCGCGCCGCGTACGCCGAGGTCGAGCAGGAGCTGGGCCCGCCCCGGATGCACGCACGCCGCGCGCAGCGTGCCCTCGACGTCTTCGGGGTCCCCCCCCAGCTGCTCACAGATCTCCTCGAGGAGGATCGTTCGATCGAGTTCCTTGCAGCGGGTCAGGTCGATGTCGATGCGCTGCATGGGCAGGTCGCCGCTTCGCTCGAACAGGTACTGACCGACCTGCTCGCCGAGCGCCTCGAGCAGGTTGCCGGATCCGGCGACGCCGAACAGCGCGGAAACCCGCCGCTGGCTCCGCGACAGCTCGGTGAGCGTTCCCTGCACCGCCTCGCGCTGGGTGTGGCGGTCGAGGAAGTGCCGCGCGATGCGGCGTTCGCCGCGCAGGGTCTGGTGACGACTCGTGAACTGCAGCTCCCCCGCCGACCAGAACACGATCTCCTCGCGGCTGCCGGGCGGCAGGACCTCGTGCGGGTCGCCGAAGTGACCGCCCTCGGCGAGCGTGACCAGGCTGGCCAGGGCGACGTCTTGCGGATCCTGGCTTGACGCCCAGGTTCTGGCTCCGTTCGGGTCGAGATCGGCCACGCTGCACGCTCGGACCACGACCCAAGGCACCTGCTGGCGGAGTTCCCAGCCGAACCGAGCAGCCTGCGCACGCGTCGCACCGAACAGGTTGGCGTGGATCACCCGCGGTTGGTTGTCGCCGCCAGCCTGCAGGATCTCGGCGGCGCTGACGTCCCCATCGGCGAAGCGGAGTGCGAGCGTTCCATCGCGGCGCTCGGCCACGGGCGCGTGGCAATAGAGCACGCCGGGGGAGTAGCGGGTCGCAGCGGCGATTCCTGCATCGCGACGCGTCGCCGAGTGGACGAACTTCGAATTGCCGAGGACTTCCTGCAAGCGGGAGCGCAGGGCGTGGAGGTGCCGGGCCGAATTCAGGCTGCGATCCGTTCCTCCGACCCACACCAGGAAGGGTAGGCGGAGTCGGAGCGTCGCGTCACGGGCGGCGGCGGCGGTCTCGGAACGGAACGACACCGTCCAGCGCAGGTCGCGCAGGGACTTGCCCCGGTCGTGGAGCTGAGACCACGGCTCGGCGCAGAGCTCCGGCTGGTCGGTGGTCACGACAACCTGCAGCGGCAGGCCTGCCGGCGTGCGATCCGGCGCGCCGAGCTCGCGGGCGATGCGCTTCCAGGTCTGCCCGGCCGATCCTGCGTCGGGGAACAGGGTGCGGAACAGCCGGGTGCCAGGATCATCCTCGCGCAGAGGCTCGTCGAAGTGCGCTCGGAACAGGCTGCAACCCTGGCTGGAGTAGGCGACGGACGAGCCGGGCCCGTTCGCGTCGCGGAGGATATCGATGTCCAGTCGTAGCGAGCTGGTCCGAGGGTCGTCAGGAGGAAGCGCACGCAACCTGGCAAGCGCGAGTTCGACGGCCTTGCCGGCGGCCTCCTTGAGAACGACCTCGCGCTCGCCCTCGCCGAGAAGCGACAGGGGACGGTTCGGCCGGTTCTCGGTGGCGAGGGCCTGGTAGTCGTCGAGCTTGATCGTGACCTTACCGCCATCCGGACGCTCGACGCGAAGCGCCGCTCCCTCGGTGTGGGTCGCATGCACGAACAGAACACCGACATCGGCCTCACCCCGGGCGCGGGCGCCGACGAGCTTGGGGATCTCGCGCTCGTTGATGAACTTGGAGGTCACCAGATCGGCGGAGAGCAGGAAGATGCCGAGCACCGCGCTATCGAGCGCCGCCTCGATCGCCTCGCGCCACTCTTCGCCGGCCTCGATCTCGGTATCGACGAACAGTTCCAGCCCGCTGCCATCCAGGAGTGCACTGCGCAGGTGCTTGACGAAGCGGTCTCTGACGTCGGCATCGGCCCGCGAGTAGCTCAGGAAGATGACGTTGCGACTCTCCAAGGTGCGGAGAGGCTAGCGGCGGGGTGCGAGGCCCGCCACCCTGCCGCGGCATCCGGACCCCGCTGGCAGCGGACGCATGGAGTCGTCTACCGGAAGATCAAAGCCGTCGCCGCGCGACTCAATCGAACCAAGCCTCCGCCTCCGGCCCGTACGCCCACAGCGTCAGCTCCCGCCCCAGCCGCAGCGCCCCCGCCCGCCGCCGCAGCTCCTCCTCACTCGCCTCCGGATGCCGCAGCCGGATCCCGGCGATCTGAACCTTCTCCAGCGCCTGGCAGGCGCGCACCGCCATGCGCAACCGCTCCACCGGCGACACGTCGCGCAGCAGTTCGAACCATTGGCGGTCGACTGCTTCGGAGACGTCGTCGGATTGGGAGCGGTAGCCGGTCACGCGAGCAACTCAGGCGAGGATCTCGCGGACGACGCGGGCGGGCTCGACGCTCGTGAGCTTCACGTCCAGCCCCTGGTGCTTGATGCTGAGGCGCTCGTGGTCGAGGCCGAGGCAATGCAGCATCGTGGCATTGAGGTCGCGGATGTGGACCGGGTCGCGGGTGATGTTGTAGGAGAAGTCGTCGGTCTCGCCGTGGACGAGGCCGCCTTGGATGCCGCCGCCGGCCATCCAGACGGTCCAGCAGCGCGGGTGGTGGTCGCGGCCGTAGTTCTCGCGGGTGAGGGCGCCCTGGCAGTAGACCGTGCGGCCGAACTCGCCGCCCCAATGCACGAGGGTGTCGTCGAGGAGGCCGCGCTGTTTGAGGTCTTGGACGAGAGCCCAGCTCGGCTGGTCGATGTCGCGGCATTGCTTGGGCAGGTCGCCGGCGACGTTGAAGTGCTGGTCCCAGCCGCGGTGGAACATCTGCACGAAGCGGACGCCGCGTTCGACCATGCGGCGGGCCAGGAGACACGACTGGGCGAAGGAGCCGGGCTCGTTCACGGCGGGGCCATACATCTCGAGGATGTGGGCGGGCTCGTCGGAGAAGTCGGTGAGGTCGGGCACCGAGGCCTGCATGCGGAAGGCCATCTCGTACTGGGCGATGCGGGCCTGGATCTCGGGGTCGCCGGCCTCCTCGAAGCGGCGCTGGTTGAGCTGCGCCAGCGAGTCAAGCATCGCGCGGCGGGTGCTGCGGTCGAGGCCATTGGGGTTCGACAGGAACAGCACCGGGTCGCCGGAGGCGCGGAGTGCGACGCCCTGGTGTTCGCTCGGCAACATGCCGGCACCCCAGAGGCGGTTGTAGAGCGCCTGGGCGTCCTTGCGGCCGGTCCACTTGGGCGTCATCACCACGAAGGCGGGCAGGCTGTCGTTGGTGGTGCCGAGGCCGTAGCTGAGCCAGGCGCCGAAGCTCGGCCAGCCGGGGAGCTGGCGGCCGGTGGTGATGTAGGTGATCGCGGGGTCGTGGTTGATCGCCTCGGTCCACACCGACTTCACGATCGCGATGTCCTTCACCATCTTGGCGGTGTAGGGCAGCAGCTCGCTGACCCAGGCGCCGTCGCTGCCGTTGTCGTGCTTGGTGAACGCGTAGCGGGAGGGCGCGAGTGGGAAGCGCGACTGGCCGGACGTCATCGTGGTCAGGCGCTGGCCGCGGCGGATCGACTCGGGGAGGTCGGTGTCGAACAGGTCGTTCAACCCCGGCTTGTAGTCGAAGGTGTCGAGCTGGGAAGGCGCGCCGGCCATGAACAGCGAGATCATCCGGCGGGCGCGCGGGCGGAAGTGCGGGCCGCGGGCGCGGGGTTCGCCGCTGATGCCTGAGGGAGCGCAGGGTGCTGCGGCGAGGCCGTCGCGGGCCAGGAGGCTCGACGCGGCCATCGCGCCGACGCCGCAGCCGGCGGCCTGGAGGAAGGAGCGGCGGGTCTCGGCGAGGCAGGTCTCGAGCAGTGGGTTCATGGCGCGCCCCCATGATGCCACATCGAGTTGTCTCGTTGGAATCGGCTGGCAATCACCAGGGCGCGGCGGATCCTGGAGCGCGATGGACGGCTTCCGCCAGGCTCTGGCTCTGCTCGGTCGGCTCGCGCTGGCCGCGATCTTCCTCGCCTCGGCGGCGGCCAAACTGCTCGACGTCTCGGGCACCGTGGCGCGGATGACCGAGGCGGGCGTGCCGGCACCGGAGGTCCTGGTGTGGGGCGCGATCGCGTTCCTGCTGGTCGGCGGCGTCGCGTTGGTGCTCGGCTGGTGGACCCGACTCGGCGCCGGCCTGCTGATCGTGTTCGTCTGCATGGCGACCTGGTACTTCCACTGGCCGATCGGGATGCCGGACGGCACGGAGGCCGAGCATGCGGAGCGGAAGCTCCAGGCGATCCAGGCGCTGAAGAACCTGGCGATCCTCGGCGGGCTGTTGATGGTGGTCGCGCACCGGCCCGGCAGCCTGAGCTTGGACGCGCGGCGCGGGAGGAGGAGCTGATCGGATGGCGTGCTCCGAACTCCTGATCGAACTCAGTGGTCGCTATGCGGAGCCGCACCGCCACTACCATGACCTCCGGCATATCGCCGACATGCTGATGAACGGGCGGGCCTTCCCGCTGAACGAGGTGCAGGTGATGGCGGTGTGGTTCCACGACGCGGTCTACGACGCGACGCGGAGCGACAACGAGGAGCGGAGTGCGGTGCTGGCCGAGGAGCGGCTCGGGGCGCTGGGTTGGCCGGGCGATGCGGTGGCGCGGGTCGCGCGGATCGTTCGCGATACGGCGGGGCACGTGCCGAGCGATGCGGAGTCGGCGGTGGTGCTGGATCTGGATCTCGCGTCGCTGGCGGCGGAGCCGGCGGTGTTCCGGGCCAACCGGGCGGCGATCCGGTTGGAGTATGCGCACGTGGGCGATGCGGACTTCTCCGCGGGGACGGCGCGGTTCGCGGCGGGGATGCTGGACCGCGACCGGTTGTTCCACACCGATTGGGGAGCGCCGCTGGAAGAGCGTGCGCGGGCCAACCTGCGCGGGCTGTTGGTCGACTGAGCGGTCATGCCACGCAGGGAGCGGCTACCCTGTCCGCCATGCTGCTCTCCCCCATCGCGCGTGCGGCTGGCGTTGCGTTGGCGCTCGCCGCGCTGCTCGCACCGCTCCCCGCCCACGACCCGACCGGCCCCGGCCGTCCCAACGTGCTGATCGTGCTGGCCGACGACCTGGGCTTCGCCGACCTCGGCTGCTACGGCAGCGAGATCGCGACGCCGAACCTCGATGCGCTGGCGGCGGACGGCGTGCGGTTCACGCAGTTCTACAACACCGGGCGCTGCTGGCCGACGCGCGGGGCGTTGATGGCCGGCTACTACGCGCAGCAGATCCGCCGCGACAAGCTGGAGGGGGTCGAGCCGTCGGGTGGACGCGGGCGGCGGCCGGAGTGGGCGCCGTTGTTGGCGGCGCGGCTCGGGGGTGCCGGCTACCGCTGCTACCACTCGGGCAAGTGGCACATCGACGGTGAGCCGTTGGCCAACGGCTTCGAGCACAGCTATGTGCTGAACGACCACGACCGTTACTTCAACCCGAAGAACCACGCGGAGGACGGAGAGCGACTGCCCGCGGTGCCGAAGGGTGGCGAGCACTACGTGACCTCGGCGATCGCCGACCACGCGATCCGCTGCCTGGCCGAGCATGCGAAGGAGCACGGCGAGGAGCCGTTCTTCCAGTTCGTCGCGTTCACCAGCCCGCACTTTCCGCTGCACGCGCCGGCTGACGACATCGCAAGGTATGGGGAGCGCTACGTGGCAGGGTGGGCGGCGGTGCGGGAGGCCCGGCACGCGCGGCAGTCGGAGCTGGGGCTGTTGCCCGACGTGGTGCTGTCGGCGGTGGAGCGCGATGTGGGCCCGCCCTACGACTTCCCCGAGGCGCTGAAGAAGCTCGGGCCGAACGAGGTGAACCGGCCGCTGCCCTGGGACGAGTTGACCGCCAGCCAGCAGCGGTTCCAGGCCGACAAGATGGCGATCCATGCGGCGATGGTCGATCGGATGGACCGCGAGGTCGGGCGGATCGTGGCGCAGTTGCGGGCGATGGACGCGCTGCAGGACACGCTGATCCTGTTCCTGTCCGACAACGGCGCGAGCGCGGAGATCATGGTGCGCGGCGACGGGCACGATCCGGAGGCGGCGCGCGGGTCGGCGGAGTCGTATCTCTGTCTCGGGCCGGGGTGGTCGAGCGCCGCGAACACGCCGTTCCGCCGCCACAAGACCTGGGTGCACGAGGGCGGGATCTCGACGCCGCTGATCGCGCACTGGCCGGCGAGGATCGACGATGCGGGCGGGCTGCGGCGGACGCCGGGGCACGTGGTCGACATCGTGCCGACGGTGCTGGAGCTGGCGGGCGCGGAGCCGGTGGCCGGCCTGCCAGGCAGGAGCCTGGTGCCGGCGCTCACCGACGACGAAGCGGTAGAGCGCGACTCGCTGTGGTGGTCGCACGAAGGTCACCGCGCGCTGCGGCAGGGCGATTGGAAGCTGGTCGCCGCGCGGGGCGATGCGTGGAGCCTCTACGACCTGGCGAGCGATCGGTCGGAGACGAATGATCTCTCTACGGAGGAACCCGAGCGGGTGGCCGCGATGGCCGCCGAGTGGCAGCGCCAGGAGAACGCCTTCCGTAAGCGGCTGCTGGGCGGAGACTGACCCACCGCGCAGGGGTTGACAACTCGACCCGGCCGAGTTGTTAACCCCCACGAAACCGCTGCACACCACCGCGCGGACCAATCGAGGAGGGGTTCACAACTCGGCCGGGTCGAGTTGTTAACCCCCCCTCCTCGTGGGGGGTCACTGGCGGGAGACGAACTCGTCGAGGTTGAGGACGAGGTTGGCGACGACGGTCCAGGTGGCGAGGGTGGCGGGGTCGAGGGACGGGTCGGGGGTGGTGGTGCCGATCGCGATGAGCTGCTGCGCGGAGGTAGGGTCGGCGGCGAAGTGGGCGAGTTGGGAATCGGCGAGGGCGGTGAGGGCGCGGAGTTCCTCGGCCGACGGCTGGCGCAGGGTGGCGCGCTCGAACATCGCGGTGGCCCAGGTCGCGGGATCACCCTCCTCGCGGATCGTCCGCTCGGCCAGGGCGCGCGCGCACTCCACGTACTGCGGGTCGTTCATCAGCAACAGCGCCTGCAGCGGCGTGTTGGTCCGCTCGCGGCGCACCACGCAGCTCTCGCGGCTCGGCGCGTCGAGGGTGCTCATCTGCGGCGGCGGCGCGGTGCGCTTGAAGAAGGTGTAGAGGCTGCGGCGGTGGGTCTTCGCGGGGTCGGTGTCGCCGCGGAAGGTGTCGGTGTTGGAGCCGACGTAGGCGACCGCCTTCCACAGGCCGTCGGGTTGCGGCGGCTTCACCGGCGGGCCGCCGATCTGGTCGACCAGCAGGCCCGAGACGAACAGCGCCTGGTCGCGGAGCACCTCGGCGTCGAGGCGGTGGCGGCTGCCGCGGGCCAACAGCCGGTTGCGCGGGTCGCGGCGGAACATCTCGGGCGCCGCGTCGGAGGCCTGGCGGTAGGTCGACGAGGTGACCATCGCGCGCATCAGCTCGCGGACGCTCCAGCCGGAGTCGACGAACCGGCGCGCCAGCCAGTCGAGCAGCTCGGGGTGGCTCGGCGGCTCGCCCTGGCTGCCGAAGTCCTCGGCGGTCTTCACCAGGCCGATCCCGAAGACCTGCTGCCAGAAGCGGTTCACCGCGACGCGTGCGGTCAGCGGGTGCTCGGGGTCGACGAGCCAACGCGCCAGGCCGAGACGATCACGCGGCAGGTCGCCGGCCATCGGTGGCAGCCAGCTCGGCGTGGCGCGCGTGACGACGTCGCCCTTCTGGTCGTACTCCCCCCGCCGCAGCACGTGCGCCGCCTCCGGCTCGGCCTTCTCCTTCCAGACCAGCGAGGTCGGGATCGCGGCGTCGATGCGCTGGCGCTGCTCGCGGAGCTGCGCGAGTTCGGCCTCCAGCGGCTGGAAGATCGGCTGTGAGTCGACGTGGACGTAGCGCAGGAAGTGGTCTCGCAGCAGCTTCGCCTGCGCGGGACTCCGATCCGCGGCGGCTGCCGCCTCGCGCAGACCCTTGGCCAGACCCTGGTCGGCCGCGGCGCGCGCGATCCACGCCTCCAGCGAGTGCAGGTGGCGCTGGTCGTTGCTGCCCCAGGTGCGCACGCCGGCCGCGTCCCACCACACGGTGCCGCCGGTCTGCGTGAAGGCCCAGCCGTTGAGGACCGCACCGGGGCTCAGCCCCACGTCCTCGATCGCCACCTCCAACCGCACCCATTCTCCGGTCGCCGGCAGATCGCCCGCGACGAAGTCGGCACCGTTGGCAGCGCCCGCGCCGTGACAGGCCGCACCCCAACGCGCGCGGTGGTTCCAGTTGCCGTCGTTGAACTGCAACTGGATGCCCTGCGGCGGGTCCTTCGGATCGAGCCAGACGTGCGCGAACAGCCGGTCGCCGGCATGCACCACCAGCGTGTCGGTCGCCTCGGTGAAGAAGTCCTGGTTGAGTCCACCCCCACCGCTGCGGCGCAGTGCCAGCGCGCCGGCGAAGGCCGTTGCGGGCTCCGCGCCGCCGGCTGGCGCACGCAGGTCCCAGGTCTTGCCGTCGCCCTGCCGCCGCGCGCCCACTGGCGTGTCGTCGTCGATCCACACGCGCTCCACCGGCTGCTGCGGAGTCGCGGTGCGCAGACCGGCCGCGTCCCAGACCGCCTTGCCGCCGTGCTGGGTGAAGGCGATGCTGTGGACGACGGAGCCAGCGGAAAGGCCGACCTCGGCGATAGGAACCTCGAGCCGGACCCAGCGGCCCGTCGCCGGAAGTGCGCCGAGTCGTCGCCGCGAAGCCGTCTCGCCATCACCCCATTGGATGAGGTCTTCGCCCCAGAAGGCACGGTGCTCCCACGACGGGACGGCGTCGGAGAGCCACTGCAGCATGATCTCCCGCGGCGGGTCGGTCGGATCGATCCAGACATGCGCGAACAGCTCGTCGCCGGCGCCGACGCGCAGCTTGCTCGCCCCCAAGTCCAGGAAGTGTTGGTGCAGGCCCTCGCCCGCGCGTCGCATCGCCCGCTCGCCCGAGAACACCGGCTGGGAGACCCACTCGAAGGGAGAATCGACGAAGCGGTTCCCCTCCGGCGCGTCGTCGTCGACCCACACGAAGTCCGCGGCGGGCAGCGCCTCCGGCGCCGGCGGCTCCGCGTAGTCGATCTCGGCCAGCGCCGCAGCGATCCGTTCCTTCGCGCCCTCGAGCTTCGCGTCGACCTCCGCCAGGCGGCGTCGGTCCTCGTCGCTCGGCACCTTCACCACCGGCGCGTGGTCCTTGGCGTTCTGGTCCATCGCCGGCCCGTCGATGGAGTTGAAGAACGCGAACAGCGAGTAGTAGTCGCGCTGCGTCAGGGGATCGAACTTGTGGTCGTGGCAGACCGCGCAGCCGGCGGTCAGGCCGAGGAACACGGTGCCGAAGGTGTCGGTGCGGTCGACCACGTTGCGGACGTGGACCTCCTCGACGATCGAGCCACCCTCGCTGGTCGAGACGTTGCAGCGCAGGAAGCCGGTGGCGATGCGGTCCTCGAGGGTCGCGTCGGGCAGCAGGTCGCCGGCGAGCTGACGGATCGCGAACTGGTCGTAGGGCAGGTCGTTCGCGAAGGCGTCGATCACCCAGTCGCGGTAGGGCCAGGCCTCGCGGTAGTTGTCGAGGTGCAGGCCGTGGGTGTCGCCGTAGCGCGCGACGTCGAGCCACTGCCGCGCCATGTGCTCGGCGTAGCGCGGCGAGCCGAGCAGCCGGTCGACGAGCTGCTCGTAGCGATCGGGTGCCGTGTCGGCGAGGAAGGCGCGCACGTCTTCGGGGCTCGGCGGCAGGCCGGTGAGGTCCAGGAAGACGCGCCGCACCAACGTCGCCGGATCGGCCTCGGCAGACGGCGTGAGCTCGTCGTCGGCCAGCCGCGCCGCGACGAACCGGTCGATCGGATTCCTTGCCCACTTCCCCGCGACCTGCGGCACCACCACCTCGCCGGGCAGCGACCGGAACGCCCAGTGCTCGTCCCAGGGAGCGCCCGCGTCGACCCACGCGACCAGCGTCTGGCGCTGCGCGTCGGTGAGTTCGTGGCCCGACTCGGCGGGCGGCATCCGCTCCTCGGGATCCTGGTGCAGGATGCGTCGCACCAACTCGCTCGCCTCCAGGTCACCCGGCACCACCACCGTCAGCAGGCCGTCGTGCTGGTCGAGGCGGAGGTCGGCCTTGCGGGTCGCCGCGTCAGGGCCGTGGCAGGCGAAGCAGTTGTCCGAGAGGATCGGCCGCACCTCGCGCGCGAAGTCGGGTCCACCGACCGGTTGCTGGGTGGGCAGGACCGAGGCGACGATCAAGACCGCGGCGAAGCGGACGGCGACGAGAGGAGCGACCTGCGGTATCACGCGGACGATTGTCCCGGACTGCGGTGCGAAGGGAAGCCGCAGTCGGGGCCGTCTCCCAAGGTGCCCCGATCAGTCGCCGAGCGCGCACCCCAGGAAGTCCACGATCCGCGTCTCGAACGCCGCACCCAGCGCCTTCCACGGCGTGAAGTGATCCGCGACCTCGACTTCCCAGAACTCCTTCGGTTGGCTCGCCGCCTCGAACAGCGCCCGCCCGAGCCGCACCGGCACGATGGGATCCCCGGTCCCGTGGATCACCAGCAGCGGCCGCGGCGCGAGGCTCCCGACCACCGACTCCGGGTCACAACCCAGGGCGATCACGCTCGGCACCAGCGGCGTGAGCCAGGGCGCCGAAGCCCGTGCTGCGGCGCGGAAGCTCGGGAACGTCGACTCGGCGACCACCGCCCGGACCGCGGGCCGCTGCGCCGCCGCGACCACCGCGATCGCCCCACCGAGGCTGTGGCCGAACGCCAGCGTGCGGTCGGGCTCCTCCCGCAACGCCAGATCGAGGGCCGCCACCGCGTCGGCGACCAGACCCGCACGCGTCGGCTCCCCCTCGCTCCGCCCGTAGCCACGGTAGTCGAACACCAGCACGTCGAAGCCGTGCGCCGGCAACCAGCCGACGTAGCGCGCGTGCAGCGTGATGTTGGCGGCGTTGCCGTGGCAGTAGACCACGACTCCGCGGCGCGGGCCGGCGGCGCGCAGCCACCAGCCGTGCAGCCGCGGGCCGTCGGGCGCGGCAAAGCGAACGTCCTGCGGTTCCACCGGCAGCGCTGCGGCGATGCCGTGGTCGAGGCGGTCGGGCCAGAAGAACAGGCCCTCGGCGACGCACCACAGCACCAGCCAACCGACGGCGGCCAGCGTGAGCGCCAGCACCCCGACCACACGGAGCCGTCGTCGAAGTTCAGTCCTCACGCGGCGAGTAGCTCATCTCGAAGTTCTGCTTCGGCGCCTCGGCGCCACTGCACGCGTGCGCCGTCATGCCGACGATACGCGCGTCGTCGAAGGTGGTCACCGAGCGGCTGGCCATCGGCACGCCCATGTAGCGCATCGCCGAGATGCCGATCATCTGGTTGGGGTTGTCACCGTCCCACACGAGCTGCGCCGTGCTGACCTCGCCCATGTTCGAGAACATCACCACCTCGTAGGCCGACGCCCGTGCGTTCCAGGTGATGAAGCTCCAGCCGGTCCAGGGCGGCAGGCCACCGACATGGCCGTGCGCGACCGCGGTGAGCACGTGCCCCCCGAAGCCGTACTCGAAGATCTCGGTCCCGGTCACGTCGAGCTTCCCCATCCCCGGAAAGTCGAACCAACCCTCGGTCCGCCAGTCGCCGACCATGCGCTTCAGCTTGCGCATCTCGTTCGGCACCATGCTGCCGATGAACGCGGTCTGCTTGGCGAAGGTCGGCGCCTCGTCGACGCGCAGGTAGTCGCCCTGCACCGTCACCTCGAAGGGCCCCGCCCCCACCGCGGTCTCGACGGTCAGCGACCACACGTCGTCGCTCTCGATGCGGTGGATGGTCCGCGTCACCGCCGGCTTGCCGTCCTTCGGAAAGCTGTTGGTGGCGATCAGGGTGTCGTCGTCGACCCATTGCATGGTCTCGAAGCCCTGGTGGTCGCCGTTGCTGCCGACCCCGAACGAGACGTAACGACGGTGCTCCGCGTCCCACCCCATCATCGTGCGGAACTGCAGCGGCATCGGCGCGCCGAGTTCGACATCGATGTCGCTGCGACCCTCGAGGAAGAAGCCGTCGAGCACCGCGCGCGACTCGCTCTTCGCGGTCCAGGCGATCTCACCGAAGCCGGGTGCCACCGCGGTGCCCTGGGCCTTCCAGTGGCCGACGAAGTACTGCAGCCGCTCCATCTCCTCGCCGGGCTTCGGCGCAGGCTGGTCCTGAGAGCAGGTGAACGGGGCCGCGAGGGCGGCGGTGAGCGACACGAGTACGAGACGACGCATGAGGCCGGTCAGTGTGGCGGTTCGAGACCTCCGCGGAAACCTCGCATCGGGTCGGACGGCCTCGGCGAATGCGGGCGACATGCCCGACCCAGCCCGCCCCCGCGCCCCGGTCCTGGTCACCGGCGCCACCGGCTACGTCGGCGGGCGGCTGGTCCCGCGCCTCCTGGAGGCCGGCCACCGCGTGCGCTGCCTGGTGCGCAGCCCGCGCAAGCTCGAGTCCCGCCCCTGGGCCGACGACCCCGCGGTGGAGATCGTCACCGGCGACCTGCAGGACCCCGCCGCAGTCCGCGCGGCGCTCGACGGCTGCCGCGCCGCCTACTACCTGGTGCACTCGATGGTCACCGCGGGTGCCGACTACGCGGCCCGCGACCGGCAACTGGCGCGCGCGTTCGCCACCGCCGCCGAGGAGGCAGGCCTCGAACGCATCGTCTACCTCGGCGGCCTCGGCGAGACCGGTGCCAACCTCTCCGAGCACCTGTCGTCGCGCCGGGAAGTCGAAGAGGCACTCGACTCGGGCAGGGTGCCCACCACCGTGTTCCGCGCCGCGATGATCGTCGGCTCGGGCTCGGCGTCGTTCGAGATCCTGCGCTACCTGGTCGAACGCCTGCCCGTGATGATCACGCCGCGCTGGGTCCGGACGCGCTGCCAGCCAGTGGCGATCCGCGACGTGCTGCGCGTGCTGGTCGAGTGCCTCCAACAGCCGAAGACCGCCGGCCGGACCTTCGAACTCGGCGGCCCCGACGTGCTGACCTACCTCGACCTGATCCAGCTCACGGCAGAGATCCGCGGTCTGCCCCGACGCCTGGTGATCCCGGTGCCGGTGCTGACTCCCAAGCTCAGCGCGCTGTGGATCCACCTGGTGACCCCCATCGACGCGCGCCTCGCCCGCCCGCTCACCGAGGGACTCCGCAACGAGGTGGTCTGCGCCGAGGCGACCGTGCACGAGCTGCTGCCCGGCCCGCGGACTTCGATCCGCGACGCGATCCGTCTGGCCCACGACCGGATCGCGGAGCACCACGTCGAGACCCGCTGGTCGGACGCCGGCGCGATGCCCGGCGATCCGGACTGGGCCGGCGGCAAGACCTTCGTCGACCCGCGCGAGATCACCATCGAAGCGCCGCCGTCCGCGGTGTTCGCCGCGGTGTGCCGGGTCGGCGGAGGCCACGGCTGGTACGCGGGCGACTGGCTGTGGCGGCTGCGTGGCTGGATGGACCGACTGGTAGGCGGTCCCGGGCTACGCCGCGGCCGCCGCGATCCGGAGCAGGTCGGCTGGGGCGAGGCGCTCGACTTCTGGCGCGTCACCGACGTGGTCCCCGACCGTCGCCTCGAACTCCGCGCCGAGATGAAGCTGCCCGGTACCGCAACGCTCGAGTTCGAGATCGAGCCGGTGGCAGATGGCGCACGACTTCGACAGACCGCGCGCTTCAAGCCGAAGGGGCTGAGTGGGCTGGTCTACTGGTACACGGTCCTCCCGCTGCACGGCTTCGTGTTCCGCGGCATGCTACGCGGCATCGACCGCGCCGCCCGACACCTCGTCAGGCTCTCGCCGCCGGCATCGGAACGGAGTTCGGAGCTGGGCGCGGAGCGGGAGCCAGGGCGAGCCTGATCCGAAAGGTCGAACCCATGCCCGGCTCGCTCTCGACCGCAATCGAACCGCCGAGGTGCTCCACCACCTCGCGGACGATCGACAGGCCGAGCCCGGTGCCCCCGGCCTTGTCGGTCATCAGGTCACGGCCCACCTGGCGGAAGCGCTCGAAGATCTCGCCACGGTGCTCGGCGGCGATGCCGGCGCCGCGGTCGACGAACTCCAGCACCGCCTCCGCGCCATCGCGGCACACCCGCACGTCGACCGGCGTGTCGTCCTCGGAGAACTTCAACGCGTTGTCGAGCAGCTGGAACCAGGTGATGGCGAGCCTGCGACGGTCGCCGAGGACCGCGAGCGAACGATCGTCCAGCTCGATGCGGACTCGTTCGGCGCGGGTCGGCCCCAAGACGTCCAGGGCGTCGCGCAGCGAGTCGCCGACCGGCACGACGTCTCGCTCCAGCCGCGCATCGTGGCTGCGCAGCTGGCCGACCTCGATGACGTCGTCGACCATCCGCGAGAGCTGCCGCGCCTGCTGCAGCACGGTCTCGGTGAACTCGAGGCGGATCTCGGCATCCTCGTCGACGAACTGCTGGAGGATCTCCGCCGACGACAGGATGCCGGTCAGCGGCGTGCGGAACTCGTGGCTGACGTTGGTGAGGAAGTCGGCCTCGGTCTGGGCCGCCGCGAGGGCCGCATCACGTGCCGCGACCAGCTCGGCCTCGGTCTTCTCCCGCCGCCGGATGTTGGCGAGCAGCTGCCGCGACATCTCGTCGAACGAACGGCCGAGCTGCGCGAACTCGTCATCGCCACCGATGCCGACCTCGCGCTCGAGGTCGCCGCGGGCGATCCGCTGGGTCGCCGCGCGTAGCTGCGCGATCGGCGACAGCGTGCGACGGATCTGCACCAGCCCGACGATCACCACCAGCAGGAACGCCAGACCGGTCGCCGAGACGAACAGCCAACGGAAATCCCGCAGCGGACCGAACAGAGCGTCGGTCGGCCTGGCATGGACCACCATCCAGTCGACGCCGAAGCGCGGCACCAGATACAGCTGCCACGGGCGCGCGACCCACTCCTCGCCGTGTTCGTCGACCCACTCGATCGCCCCGCGGTCGGACAGGTCGCGACGGGCGCGTCGTGACACCTCCTGAGGAACACGCGCCCGGCCGTTGCCGGCGAACAGATCGGCGCCCGACGCGCGGTCGACCACGAACAGATCGCCGCCACCGCGTTGCACCAACTCGGAATGCCACAGCTGGTCGGGGGCGACGGCGGCGCAGAGCAGACCCTGCGCGGGGTCGGTCGGGTCCACGGCGCGCAGCATCAGCACCCGCCCACCGACCGACTCGATCTCGGTCTTGCCGGCTTCGAGATGTGGACAGTCGGAGTCCGGGGCGAGCCTGTCCTCGAACGCCTCACCGACCAGCACGGTCGACTGGCCCCGCGGCGACTCGCACGAGACCCAGGCCACCGACCGGAAGTGACGTTCGATCCGCGCCCGCACGCCGGGCGGCAGTCCGGCAGCGACCGCGGCCCCGCGGGCACGAAAGCCGTGCAACAGCAGCTCGAGGTCGCTCTCCAACAGCGCGAGACGCTCGGCGATCGACATCCCGGCGGCCTTCGCGGCATCGCGCAAGGTCTCGTCGGCCTCGCTCTGCAGCCGCGACGACACCGAGGTCAGCGCCAGCACCGCGAGCAGCCCGAGCGGCACGATCGCGCAGCTGACGAACGACAGCAGCAGCCGCCGGCCGATTCGGCTGCCGAGCGAGCCACCCACCAGGCCGGCGAGGATGCGGCCGCTGCGCTTCATCCGGCGGTCCCGGCAGGCTCCGCCGAAGAGGCCGCGGCGCTCCGCGCACCGGCCGGCGCCACCGCCGACTGCGGGCTCGGCGCGGTCGCACCGGGTCCGGCCTCCGGCAGGAACACGTACAGCTGGGCGCGCACCTCGTCCTGGGCCGTGCGCAGCTGTAGCAGCAGCGCCTCGAGTTCCTCCCGACGATCGCTCGACAACGCCTCCTCACAGGCATCGAGCGAGCGCGAGGCCCGCGCCTCCACGGCACGCAGCTGCTCGAAGCGCTGGGCGACGCTGTGGACCATGCGGTTGAACTCGTCGACCTCGCGCTTCACGAAGTCGCGCTTGCGGATGTGCAGCGGGGCCGGCAGCTTTCCCGCGCCGACCTGCTCCATGTCGCGGCGCAGCCGCACGAACGGACCGGCCACGCGGTGCGACAGGCGGATCGCGCCGAGCACCACGAACACCATGCACGCCCCGGCGACCGGCCAGAACGAACCGTGCAACGTCAGCAGGGTGGTCGCGACGTCGTACTTCAGGTGGGCGTCGGTCTCGGAGCCGAGCCGGCGGATCAGCGGCACGAAGATCCCCGCACCGAGCAGGGCCAACACCACGAACGCGAACAGGCCGGCCCGGAATGCCAGGCCGAGCTGGAAGCCGCGGTCGACGATCAGCGTGCGCCTGAGCCACAGCTTCCGTACTGGCGTGATGTCGTCTTGCATGATCGTCGCGTGGAAGTCGTGGATCAGTACTCGGAGGCGACTCCGAAGAAGCCGCCATCGTTGGCCCGGATCACGTCGTCCAGGCTCGCTCGGTCGCCGAGCGTGACGTTGGTGGACCGGTTCGAGCCGAGGCTGAACAGGTCGTAGTCGCTGTTCAGCGGGAACAGGAAGCCGTCGCGTCGCTTCACGGTGTTCGCCGTGACCGGCGGCATCGCCGGCAGGACCCCGACGGGTCGCGGTTGTCCGTTGGTGACCCGGTCGAAGATGGTGCGCGTCGAAGCCGCGACCACCGTCACCTGCGTGTCGCCCTCGATTGCGGCGGGATTCACCAGCCCGACCTCGACCGCCCAGGCGAACCCATCGCCGGTGCCGGTCTGGAAGTTCAGGAAGCAGTACGGCAGACCCCAGGGATCGAGGCGACCGCCGTGGCCGACGTCTGCCAGGGTGAGCGGCAGCCGGTCGAAGTGGGTCGCGCGGAAGGAGTCGATGTCCGTCGACATCAACCGCAACTCCTGCTTGGCCTTCTGGACCCGCGCGGTGCCGACCGCACCCTGGTAGAGCGGCACCGCGATCGACGCCAGGATCGCGACGATCGCCGCGACGATCATCAGTTCGAGCAGGGTGAAGCCCGCGTCCTGTGTCGCCGACGAAGCGAACTCCCGGGGACGACCACCCCGCAGCGCGTCGTGCGCAGGGAAGTCGACTCGGTCGCTGTGGATTGCCGGCATGAGCCTGGAATCGACCGCAGACCGGTCCTTGCTTGACGCATGCGGAGCGAGGAACCGACGCTGTGACGGGACGGTCACCCGCCGTCTCGACGAGCGTCGAAGTTCGCGACGCTGGCCGTCGACGCGGGAGATCCCGGAGCCGGTCGCTGTCGAGATCCACGACGGTGCAACCACCACGCGCATCCCGATCCGAGAGCGACGCCCGCGGTGTTGGCCAGCAGATCGAGCAGCGAGAACACCCGCGGCACGAACACCAACTGGCCGACCTCCATGGTCAGGCTGGTGACGAACCCGATGCCGATCGCGGTGCCGAGCCGGCGCAACGCGGCGATGTGCAGCAGCCAGTAGCCGAGCGGCACGAAGCCGAACAGGTTGAGCCAGACGTCGGGCCAGGAGTCGAGGGGGAACAGGCCGGAGGCGAGGCTCCGCCGCAGCTGCGGCGGCAACGCGAACAGCCAGTCGGGAACCTCGAGCGCGGACCCGGCGAGCAGGTCCACCTCGCGAGCGTCTGCGCTGCGCAGCGTCGCGGAGCGCAGCACGCCGGCCCACGCCCGTTCGCCTCCCGCGGCAGCGCCGAGCCGCAGGTATGCCTCGTCGGGCCAGGGCAACGGAGCGGCGAGTTCCATCTCGACGGGCTCGGTCGCAGCGTCGACCGCGAGCTGCATGCGTCGGCCGGGAAACGCGACGACCACCTCGGTCCCGCTCGGCGCGACCGAAGGAACCGGTGCGCGCAGGCTATCGGTCTTGCCGACCGGGCCGGTGCGGCGCAGCGTCCAGCCGCCCGGGTCACGCGCGAGTTCGACGACCGTGCGGCCCAGGCGGTCGACGACCCCCAGGAGCACGGCGGAGTCCGCGCCAGGGCGACCCTCCTCGAGGATCTCCAACCGCAGTTCGGCGCCGGCCCATGTCCCATCGAGTCGACGGCACAACACGCTCGGCGGCGTGAAGCGGTAGCCATCCCCGACCGCCGCAACGTGGTTCCGGGAGATGCGCGGCGGGCCCCAATGGAACGGCCACCAGGCCATCACCACGTAGGGGACCGTCGCGAGCAGCACGAGGGCGACGGTTCGCCAGCCGGATCCCGAGGTGCATCGCACGAGAGAACTCGTCGGCCGGCGACGGGCCATGACTCAGCCCTTCTTCGGCAGCATCGCGAACGGCGCACGCAGCTCGTGGCGGCCCCAGCGGACGATCAGGTGGACCGAGCCGGTCTCCTTGTCCTGGACCTCCATGCTGAGCGTCAGCTTGTCGGCCTTCTCCTCGACGGTGTCGTGGAGCATCTCGACCGCGATGCCGCCCTCGGTCTGATCGGCCATCGCCGACAGCAGCTTCTGGGCGCGGATCGGCGCGGGGTTGTTGAGCTGCAGGGTGTAGACGCCCTCCTCACTGCGCTCGAGCGTCAGGTAGTACTGGCCAGCGGGGACCTCCTCCGCGCCGAAGCGCAGCGGCAGGTTGGTGTCGAGCTGGGTCCAGAAGTCCTTGCCGAGGCGCCAGCGCTGGCCGTCGAGGCGGCCGGACTCGATCATCGCGTCGTAGCCGTCCTGCCAGGTGGGACGACCGTAGTCGACGTTGACCATGCCGTCCGACTCGCCGTTGCCGTACCACAGCGCGAACGCGGCGCCCCGTTCGGCGCCCATCGCGTAGAGGCCCTGGTCGGCGGGCGCGGAGAAAGCTGCGGTGCCGAGCGCGGCGCCGGCGGCCGAGACAGAGGCGAGGGAGAGGGCGAGGACGAGAGACTTCATGTGGGTGGATCTCCGTTGGAGTCGGAATGGATTGCGCGGCGTGGTGTACCACGAAGCCGCGGCAGCACGAACGGGGACCGCCGAAGTTCCGGGGGATTCGCCGCGATCGACCGCCCCACCTCCGGTAGATCGGCGTCTCCTACACCCCGCCGAGCCGGTTAGAAAGGCCGCATGTCTCTCCTGAACTGGATCTTCGACATCTACCAGCACAGCAAGATCAACAAGCTGCAGAACGAGCTGGAGCTACGCCGCGACGCGCAGGGACCGGTGGACGCCGACCGGCTGGAGCGGGCGATCGGTGAACTCGCGCTCGCGGTGAAGACCGTGCAGCGCATCGCGGTGGAGAAGGGGCTGTGCACGCCGCAGGAGTTCCAGGACCGGATGCGCGCGATCGACGCCGAGGACGGGCGGATCGACGGGCAGAGTCCGGTGCGGTGAGGTCGAGGCAGGGTCCGCGTCCGGATGACGGACCAGCCCGTGCGGATCCCGGTCCACGAAAACCGTCGCGGGCGATGGCACAGCCATTGCCCTCTGCATCGCGTCGCCGCTGCAGTCCGCAGTGGCCCCTCTGCACGACCCACCACGAGAAGAGAAAGACCGATGCACCTCACCAAGACCCTGTTCCTCGCCGCCGCCCTGACCGCCAGCGTCACCGCGCAGACCCAGCTCGTCCGCGGCGACGTCGACGGCATCCAGAACACCGCCGGACGCTTCCAGCTCGACTGCACCACCATCCCGCTGACCAGCGCGACCGTGAACCTGCAGCAGCTCCACGACCAGAGCCGTCAGCAGGACATCGAGTACGAGATGCAGGTGCGCAACGTCGGCACCGCGGCGAACCCGATCCTCGACGTGGTCTCCGCCACCCCCATCCCGGAGATGTTCCAGATGGGCAACCTCCGGTTCGGCCGCGCCGAGACCTGGGAGGTGTTCGGCAACCCCGGTGCGACCGCCTACATGTTCGTCGACGCGATGGGCAACACCCGCTACACGCCGCTCGGCGGCGCCGGCACCTGGCTGCTCAGCGGCGCGGCCCTGCCGGTCGCGAGCGGCACGATCTCGGCTCTCGGCCGGTTCCAGATCCGCTTCACGATGCCGAACATCCCAGGCCTCGTCGGCCAGAGCTTCGTCGGCCAGGCCGCGATCGTCGACGGCGGCGCGGTGACGATCACCAACGCCGACTGCAAGGACGTGCGGAGCAACTGACCGAGGTGCGGCGCACGCCGCGCCAGGAGAGCCAGCTGCCCGCGATCGGATGGAAGGGACCGGTCGCGGGCGGCTGCATGTACGGGATCAGCTCCCGATCTGCACGTAGCCGACCGGCGAGCTGACGAAGCCGAGCCAGTTGGCCGGTGGATCGAGGTAGTAGGCCTGCAGGAAGACGATCCCGCCGACCGCGCCCGGGGTGTTCGGCATCGTCACGTTCAGCAGCGCGCCCCCGTTCGCCGACAGCGGCACCACCGCGGACACCAGGCCCGGCAGGAAGGTGTATTGCCGGCAGCCAGGCATCCCGAAGCGCGTCAGGTCGGACGTCGCGGTGGCGACCCGCGGGTCGGCGATCAGGAGCGCTGTGCCGTTGGCCGGACCGTTGCCGAGCTGGATCCCGAGGTTCGCACCGAGCGCGGAGCTGCCGGTGAAGCCGAAGGTCGGCACGCCGGCGCTGCCCGGGCAGCCACGGCCGAACACGCCGAGCACCGCGTCGTCGAAGCAGATCTTCATCTTCGGGGCGCCCTGGCCGACCACGCCATCGCGCGGCGCCTGCCCGACGTAGCCGGCGGCGTAGACGTGGTCGAGCGACGGATCGCTGTGGAAGCCGGGGTTCGCGCCGCCCGTCAGGGCCCCGCCCTGGACGTCGATCTCGAGGATCAGGTCGAGGTTCGACGTCGGATCGAACGGGAACGAGGTCCGCCAGCCGAGGTGGTTCCACTGCCCGGCGGTCACCGGCCAGTCCCAGACCACGCCGTCCATCACGCCGGCGCCGAAGCCGGGGTGGTTCAGGAAGAAGGTCGGCGAGAGGGGCGTGCCGGCCGGTAGCGAGCCGAGGCTGACCGTGACCCGTCCGAGGGTCCGTGTGCCACTGCCCGCCGGCGCGAAGCCGATCTCGCGGATCTGCACCCGGCGCCGCGGGAACAGCGCGTTGGGGATCCGCACCAGCAGGTGCTGGTTGGCGGTCTGCACGTCGTTCGGGTCCGTTCCGCCGAACGGCTGGATGGACGCCGGACCGGTGTTCGGATCGTTGTCCGGAACGAAGATGCAGTCCTGCGCCGCAGCGGGGATCGAGGGCAGCAGGAGGAAGACGGCGGTCAGCAGACCGCGCGAGGATCGGAGGAGCTGTGGATGCATGTCGGATGGGGTTCCCGATCGGGGTTCCACCGACATGCGCGGGCCGCGGCCGCGACCCTGAAGGAAAAAGCAGATCGATCGCCGGACGGATCAGAAGGCGGTCTGGCGCGGCGACAGGGCGCGGACCGCGGTGGCGCTGCGCTGCAGGGTGCCGGCGAGGCCGAAGTAGTCGAGGCGGGCCCCACCGGTGAGCACCAGCGAGCCGGTCGAGGTCACGCCGGCGACGTCCTGCGTGCCGCCGAGATCGAGGCCTACCAGCGAGCCGTCGCCCAGGCGGAAGGCGACCACGCTGCGGCCGGTGCTGGTCTCGCGGGCCAGCAGGACGCGGTAGGCGGCGCCGGGCGCCAGTACGGTGGAGCTGAGTTCGACTCCGAGCCCCGCGGGGATGGCCAGCAACTCCGCGGCGTCGCGGTCGGCCAGGATCCGATCACCGGCACTGGTCGCCAGCGACAGGTCGCCCGCCCGATCGAAGGAACTGCCGCGCGCCAGCGCGCCGAGCGTGCCGGCCTGCAGGACCCTTGCGCCCTGCGGATCGAAGCGCAGCAGCTCGCCGGGACCTCCGGCCGAGGGCTGGGCCTCGGCGAGGAGCCGCCCATCGCCGGTCGCCAGCAGCGTGCGCGGTACCAGGCCGCCCGAGACCCACGGACGCGTGGTGTTGCCCGCGGTCTGGGTGAGGTTCCGGACCACCGGGTTCGCAGAGTCGGTCTCGTAGACGTCGAACAGACCCGGATCACCGATGCCCGCGACGAAGCTGCCGGCCATCGCGTAGGGCAGGATGATCACGCCGATGTACGGCTGGAAGTTGGCGTCGCCGGTGACCGCGGTGGACGAGGTGGTGCCGAGGTCGTAGGCGAAGGCCTCGTCGCGGATCGAGGAGTCGACGTAGAACAGCTGGGCACCGGGATCGTCGAGCAGGAGTCGCGGCCCGTTGGCGGTCTCCGGCAGATAGCCCGGTTCCTCGTACTTCGCGGCAGCCAGCGGCAACCGGACCAGCGGACCGGTCTCGGCGAGGCGGAAGATCGAGAACAGCCGCTGCGGACCGAACAGGAACACCACCTGCGTGCCATCGTACGACGGCGCGAACTCGCCCTTCAGCCGATCACCACCGACGGGTGCCGGGGTCAGGTCCTCGACCGGAGCCCCGGCGGCGTACGCCACGCGGTAGACGCGGTCGTTCTCCGAGCCGCAGATCAGCACGCTGTCCTGCGGACAGACGGTGGTCGCTTCGACCAGGTCCTGGATGCCCGCGAGCCGGGTGATGGCGCCACCCGGAAAGGTCCCGCCGTCGAAGCGCGCGAGCACGGCGTCACCCGCCAGCAGCGGGATCGCCGCGTGCACGCCGTCGTAGGCCACGCCGATCCGGTCGGTGTAGGGACTCTCCGCTGCGCCGACGCCGATGCCCGGTCGTTCGTCGACGACCGTGGGAGTCCCGTCCGCTGCGATCCACAGGTAGCCGAAGCGCCGCCCGCCGTCGCGGCGGTAGTGGTGGAGGCTGCCACCGCCCGGCAGCTCGACGAAGGCCGGTGCTCCGGCGCGCACGACCCGCCTCGAGACATCACCGCGCTGCGAGCGCTGCAGCGTCCGGTTGCTGATCTCGAGGTCGAGGAACTCGACGCCCTGCAGCAGCACGGACGGGGTCGCGCCGAGCGTCGACTCCGCGACGTGCAACACGTCGAGCTGGTCGGCGCGCGCTCCCTCGGCCCAGGTCAGTTGCTGGGCGCGCGGTGCGGCGGCGAGGGCGGCGAGGGCGCAGACCGCGGGCAGGAGGCGCGTCGGAAGAGGCAGAAGACAGGGACGGCGGCGGGTGGAGGTCATCGGGCAGAGGCGTCACGCAGGTCCACGGATTCGGACCACGATGCGGTCGCTCACGGGACGGCAGAACCGCCTCAGTGTACGACCTCGCTCGGGTCTGCGGGCGCGTGGGCGAAGTCCGTACCGCGCCGCGTCACCCGAGGCCGCGTATGGATCCTGCACGCGTCCCGCACGGAATCCGCACGAAGCGGGACCGGATCCCGCACGGCACGGTCCCTGCCCTCGACCACACCGGCCGCCCGACCCACGGACCCGCAGGCCGGCATCGCCTATCGTGCGTCGACCCGACCCGCTCGCCTCCCCGAAACCCCCATGGATCCGTTGCTCCAGCACCCCGAACTCGCCGCCCGGTTCGCTGCCGAGCGGGTGTTCGAAGGCGGCGAGGGCAGCAGCGTCCTGGTCCGGCCGTCCGGCGATGCGACGGCGCGTCCGCTGCTGCTGAAGTTCCTCGCCGATGCCGGCCCCCTGCACGAGGCGGGGCTGTTGCTGTCGCTGCGCCATCCGTGCATCCCTCGAGTCCTCGAGATCGGCCGCAGCGGCTCGGACTGCGGAATCCCGTGGCTGCTCCGCGAGTTCGTGTCCGGCCGCCCTCTGACCGAGGAGACGCCGGACTCCGATGCGACGTGGCTGCGACTCGCCACCGACGCCCTCGAGCTGCTGGCGTACGTGCACCTGCGCGGCATCGTGCACCGCGACCTGAAGCCCTCGAACCTGCTGCGCGACGACGGCGGCCGCCTGCACCTGCTCGACTTCGGCATGGGCAGCCGTCATGGCGGCCGGGGCGGCGGAACCCGGTTCTTCGCCGCACCCGAGCAGCTCCTCGGCGGACGGGTCGACCACCGCGCCGACCTGTTCGGACTGGGCGCGACCCTGACCGCGATGGCGCGAAGCCGCGCGATCGACCTCGCCGGCTTCCGACGCCGCTTTCCGAGCGAGGCCTTCCTGTCCGCGGCCGGGGTCGAGGCCTGCGACCTGCCCGCCCCACTGCGCGAACTGGTTCCCCGGTTGTGTGCGAGAGAGCCCCGCGATCGGTTCGCCGATGCGGCCGAGGCGCTGGAGCTGCTACAGGGGCGACCGGTCGGACGGCCGTCGCTCGAGTCGCTGGCGCTGGACCTGAGCACCGTGTTCCCCGAGGTCCTCGAAGCGGCGGTCCGCGATCTCGCCACCGAAGACCTGCTGATCACCGGAGGCGAGCGCGAGGACCGCCAGGAGTTCGCGTTGCAGGTCGCCTGCCGACTCGGCGACTGCCGGGCGATCGAATCCCGGACCGACCACTCCGTGCTGCGTCGCGGCGGGGGCGGCCCCCGGACACTCCGCCTGCCCGGCATCGAGCCCACCGACCTGGCGCGCGCGCTGCGCCAGACGGTCGACCTGCCGGCGGCCAGCGATGCCGACGTCGACGCGGCGGCTCGCTGGCTGATCCAGCACGCCGGCAACAGTCCGCGACGCATCGACGAGGTCCTGCGCAGCCTCGCGGGTCGCGGCCGGATCGTGCCCGACGGCTCGCGCTGGACCTGGCCCGACGTCGCCACCGGCCGGCTCGAGGTTGCCGCCACGCCGTCGAGTCCGATCGAGGACGCCGAGGCCCTGCGCACCACCGCGACCCGCGGCCTGGTCGAAGCCGCCTTCCACGCCTTCCGGACCCTCACCCGCGAGCATCCCGAACAGGAGGTCGGCCTGCGCGTCGCACTGGTCGAGGGCCTGCTCCGCGCCGGCGAACCCGGTCGTGCGCTGCCGCTGACCTACGACCAGCCGGCGCTGCGGGCCCGCGGGCTCCTCGACCTCGGCCGCAGCCGCGAGGCGACCGCGCTGCTCGAGACGCTCGATCCGGCCACCGCGCGCGGCGACACGATCCGCCGGATGACGGCTATGGCCCATCATCAGGCCGGTCGCCACGACGCGGCGCTGCGAGTCCTGGACGAGTTCGAGGACCCGAACCTGCCGGAGAACCGGATCTGTAGCGCGTCGCTGCGCGCCGCCCTCGGCGACACCGCGGTGGCCCGGACCGAACTCGCCGAACTGGTCGAAGGCCTGACCGATGACGACACGCCCTACCTCCGCGCCGTGGCGCTCGCCAACCTCGGCGATGCGGCCCGTCGACTCGATCGCCTCGACGAGGCCCGCGACCACTTCGCTGCAGCACTCGCCCTGCACCGCCGGCTCGGCCACGTCCGCCACGTGGCGATGACCTCGCTCAACCTCGGAGTGGTCGCCAAGGACCTCGGCGACTTCGACGGTGCCCGCGAGCACCTGCGGCGCGCGCGTCAGCTCCACTCGCAGATCGGCGACCGACTCGGCGCGACCCTCGCCGAGACCAACCTCGGCATCGCTCAGCTGGAGGCCGGGGACGCGAGTTCCGCCGCGACCCGCTTCGCCCGCGTGCTGCCGGTCCTCGAGGAGCTCGGCGTCGGACCGGTGCAGAGCCTGGCGACCGCGTTCCACGCCCGCGCCCTCGCCGACATCGACCGTCGCGACGAAGCCGCCGCGCTGCTCGCCACGCTCGCGGAACCCCGCGACGACCCACGGCTGCAGCGCGAGATCGCCCGCGCCCGGGCGTCGATCGAATCCCCCACCCCCACCCGCCTTCCGAAGCCCCTCCAGCCTGCTGCCCCTCCGCCGATGGACCACGCATCGATCGATCCGGAAACGGTCTCCCGCGCCGTGTTCCGGACCTTCCTCGCCGTCAACCGGAGGCTCGCGTCCGAACGGGATCTGGAGCGCGCGATGCGCCACCTGCTCGACGCTGCCGAGACGATCACGGGGGCACGCACCGGCTACCTGTTGGTGCAGCGCGATGACACGGTCCGCGTCGAGATCACCAGCGAGACCGGAGGTCGCGGGGATCGGATGATGAGTCGGTCGCTGGCCAACAAGGCGATCTCGGAGATGCGGACGATGACCGCCGACGACGCGCTCGCCGACCAGTCGTTGCTCGACATGCCGAGCGTCCGCGACCTGCGGGTGCGCTCGGCGGTGTGCGCACCGTTCCGCACCGCGGCAGGGCTGGCCGGCGCGCTGTACGTCGAGCATCCGGGCCGCGCCGATGCGTTCGCACCGACCGACATCGACCTGCTCGAGGCGCTCGCCGACCAGGCCGCGATCGCCGTCGACCGGATGGTCCGCGAGGAAGACCTGGCCGCCGCTCTGCAGCGCAGCGAACGCGACCTGGCGGTGGCGACCCGGCAGGGTCTGAAGAAGAACCGCGTGAAGATGCTCGGCGACAGCGCTGCGGTGCGCGAGCTACGCGCCCAGGTGGAGCGCTTCGGCGCCAGCGACCTGGCACTGCTGGTGAACGGCGAGACCGGCTCGGGCAAGGAGCTGGTGGCGCGCGCGCTGCACGACGCGAGTGCGGTGCGCGGTGGGCCGTTCGTGTCGGAGAATTGCTCGGCGATCCCTGCAGAGCTGATCGAGAGCGAGCTGTTCGGTCACGTGCAGGGCGCGTTCACCGGTGCACACAAGGACCGCGCCGGTCTGTTCGAGCTGGCGCACGGCGGCACGCTGTTCCTCGACGAGGTCGGCGACATGCCGTTGGAGATGCAGGCCAAGCTGCTGCGCGCGCTGCAGGAGGCGCGAATCCGCCGGGTCGGTGGCCGTGACGCGATCCCGGTCGACGTCCGGCTGGTGACCGCCACGCACCGCGACCTGCAGCAGATGGTCAAGGACGGCTCGTTCCGAGAGGACCTCTACTACCGGATCGCCGGTGGCATGCTGCGCGTGCCGCCACTGCGCGAGCGCGGCGACGACGTGGTGCTGCTGGCCGAGCACTTCCTGGAGCGCCTCAATCGAGAACGCCGCCGCGCGGTCCGTCTCGAGGCCGCCGGTGCCGACCTGCTGCGGGCGTGGCGGTGGCCGGGCAACGTGCGCGAGCTCGAGCATGTGATGTCGCGCGCCCACCTGCTCACCGACGGCGACGTACTCGACGTCGACCAGCTGCCGCGGGCCGACGGGGTGACCGCCGCCCAGGAGGCCGAGAGCTGGCCGGTGCTCACCCTCGACGAAGCCATCCGCCGCACGGTGCGCGCGGCACTCCGCCAGACCGGGGGCGACAAGACCGCCGCGGCCAAGGTGCTCGGCATGTCGCGGACCGCGCTCTACGACCGCCTCCGCAAGGAGCCGGACCTCGCCGAGTGACGCGGGGAACGCGGAGTGCGGCGAGAGGTTGTGGGCGCCGCGCCGTTGGCGGATGCTGCGCGGCATGCCGACCCCGCGTCCGTCGCTCCAGGACTGGATCCAGAAGCTCGAAAGGGATCTGAAGGGCCGCACCGCCGAACAGCTGGCGTGGCGGACCGCCGATGGCTTCACCGTTCCGGCGTTGGCGACCTCGGCGAGCCCGGCCGACCTGCCGCACCTGGGGGCGCGCGGTCTGCTGACCGGTCGCCGCGGCTGGCAGATCCGCGAACTCTGCAACGACCCGGACCCGCGCGAGGCCAACCGGCATGCCGCGCGGGCGCTGGCCAGCGGCGCGGACGAGGTCGAGTTCTTCTTCGACGCGTTGGTGCAGGACGCCGTCGATCCCGACGTGCCGGCCACCGGCGACGCGGACGACCCCCTGTCGATCCCCGCGGCGCCGGGCGATGGCGGCGTGGCGGTGCACACGCGGGCCGACTTCGACCTGCTCCTCGACGGCCTCGACGCGGCGACGACCTCGCTGTGGTTCTCGGCCGGCGAAGGCGCCACCGCGATCCTGGCGTGGTGGCTGCGGCACGCCGAGACGCGCGGAGTCCCGGCCGAGCGGCTGCGGGGCGGACTCGACCTCGACCCGCTGGCCCGCCTGTCGATGCGCCGGATCGCGCGGCACGGTGACGACGCGATCGTGGCCCGCCGCTCGTCGGTCGACTCGGTGTTCGACGAGGCCGCCACGTGGATCGCCTCGTGCTCGGCCGAGGCACCGGGCATCCGGCCACTGGTCCTCGACGGCCAGGTCCACCATCTCGGCGGCGCTGCGCCCGGCCTCGAACTCGGCGCGACGCTCGCGGGGATCGTCGACGTGGCCCGGCACCTCGCGGCGCGCGGCGTCGAATTCGGGCAGCTGACCCGCGCGGCGACCGTGCGGGTCCAGGTCGGCCACGAGCTCCTGCCCGAGATCGCCAAGCTGCGGGCGCTACGTCTCGCCTTCGCGCGCGTGGCCCGCTGCTTCGGAGCCGACGGCGAAGACCTGGCGCCGCGGGTACTCGGCGTGACCAGCAGCCGGCAGCGGGCCGAGGACTTCGACCAACGCACCAACCTGCTACGCACCACGTTGGCGAGCTTCGCGGCGGTCAGCGGCGGCTGCGACAGCGTCGTGGTCATGCCCTACGACGACACCGCCCCCGACGAGGCGGCCTGGACCCTGGCGCGGAACCAGCAGTTGCTGCTGCGCGACGAGGGCCACCTCGGCCGGGTCGCCGATCCGTTCGGCGGCAGCTTCGCGGTCGAGCGCCTGACCCACGAGATCGGTCGCGCGGCCTGGGACGTCTTCGTGGCGATCGAACGGCAGGGCGGCCTGATCGAGACGATGCGGAACGGCTGGCTCAACGACCGACTGATGCGCCACGAGGAGGACCGCGAGAACGCGTTCCGCTACCGCAAGCGGGTGCTGGTGGGGATCAGCCGCTTCGCCGATCTCGAACTCGGCGGACCTTCGCCGGGCTCGCCCCCGGCCGACGCGAACGACATCGGCGACGACGCGGCCGCGGCAGCCCGCACCGCGAGGTTCGTGATGTGGCGGAGCAACCGTGGCGAGGCCCCGACCGCCTGGCTGGAGAGCCTGCGCGGCGCCGGCGCCGAGCTGCTACAGCGTCTGCGCCGCGACGAAGCCGACCGAGCCTCGGTCGCCGAGATCTCGACCGCAGTCTGGCCCGCCGACGGCACCGACGTCGTGCTGCGGTTCCTGCCGCTGGCCGGCACCGATGGCCACGAATTCGAGGAGCTCCGGCTGTGGACCGAGGCCACGGTGGAAGCCGAGGAGGAGCTACCCCGCGTCCTGCTGCTGCCGGTCGGCCCACTGAAGTGGGCCCGCGCCCGCGCCGACTTCGCCCGCGACCTGTTCCTGGTCGGCGGCCTGCCGGTCGACGACCCGGGGCACTTCGAGTCCTCGGAGACCGCGTGCCGACAGCTCGCTGCGGCGCCGCCGGCCGTGGCCGTGATCTGCAGCGACGACGCGAGCTACCCGCAGCTCGCCGCCGAGATCCGTGCGGCGATCGAAGGCCTCGACGAGCCCCCGCGGCTGATCGTCGCCGGCAAGGTCGGCGACGACCTGGCGGCGCTGGTCGACGGTGCGGTCCACATGGGCATGGACGTGGTCGCGTTCCTGCGCGAGCTGCAGGAGGACCTCGGGGTCCGCGCCGAGCCGGAGGACTGACGCGGAGGTCGCGTCACTTCGCGTGCACGAAGAGCCCGCCGTTCTGCTCGGCGAGTTGCTCCAGGAACTTCGAACGGCTGCCCTGGCCGAGCGCGATGGTGTGAAGGGTCACCGAGCCGAACGGGTTGCGGCGGCGCACCAGGGCGAGCACCAGTTCGGCGTCGTCGCGGCCGAGCTTGTTCGGCTGGCCGGGGTTCCGAACCGTCGGCAGGCCATCCGACAGGAACAACATCGTGTCGACGGCGGGATCGAAATAGCGGTCGGAGAGTCGCGGGCCGACCAGGTCGAAGGCCTCGTCGAAGGCCCCGAACACGTGGGTGCCGAGTTCGAGCTTCAGCCCGCCGATCCACCGCTTCGCGTCACCGACGTTGCGCGCGGAGGCCTCCTGCATGCCCTCGGCCCACATCAGATTGTGATCGCCGAACGCGACGATGTTGAACGCCTGGCCCGGGTCGAGCCGGTCGAGCGCGGCGCGGAGTTCGGTCACCAGCCGATCCCAGCGGCTCTCTTCACCCGCCCCAGCCTTGCCCTTCTGCCGGCTCATCGCGACCTGCATCGACAGGCTGCGGTCGAGGACGTAGAGGATCGAGCGGCCGTCCTGCGGGATCCCGAAGAAGCCGCTGCTGGTGGCGCCGGCGTCGTCGCCGCCCTTGGTCTTCGGCGCGGCAGCGCGCCCCGCCACGAACGCTTCGCCCTCGGCATCCCACCAGCGCTGCCACGACTGAGACACCGGGCCGAGGTCGCGACCGGTCAGTTCGATCAATGCCGCGCGCACCGCGCGGCGCATCCGGCCCTCGCTGCGATCGAGTCGCTCGATCAGTGAACCGGCACTGGCCCGGACTCCTGATCCGCCGACCGCCCGCACCGCGGCCAACCGGACCAGCTCGGACGGGTCGTCGCAGCGCGCCTCGAGTTCGGCGACGACGTCGACCGGGAACTCCTCGAGACCCTCGAGTGCGCGGATCATCACCCACGCGTCGTCAGGCCGCCGGGCGCGAGGCAGCTCCTTCGCGACACGCGAGCGCAGCTCCGGCGACGCGCGGCCGAGTCGGTCGCAGAGCCTGGTGCGCAAACGTGGGTCGAGCGACTTGCCGAGCACCGCCGCCTCGACCAGGCGATCGACCGATGCTCGATCCTGGAAGCTGCGGAGCACCTCCTCGATCCTCATCATCGGCCGGAGCAGCGCATCGAATTCGCCGCGCGAACGTGCCGCCAGCTTCGCACCGCCACTGCTGATCCGCTTGCCCATGGTCTGTTCGACCGGCAGAGCCTCGGCGTGGCAACGCATCCACGCTTCGAGCAACACCTCGACCAGCTTGGGTGACCCCTCCTTGCCTTTCGCGGAGTCGACCGCAGCGAGCCTCTCGGCCTCCGCGACGATCACGTCGTCGGCGGGGCGAAAGGCGCGCCGGATCGCCTTGACGGCATCCTGCTGGGCACCGAGGGCCGAGACGCAGAGCAGGCAGACCAGCAGGTGTGGGCGAGCGGTCATGGGGCGAGGAGTCTACGGAGCCGCTCGGGGTCTACCCAGTGTCTCGGGGCCCCGGATCCGGCACACTGGGGACCGTTTCCCTCTCCAAGGATCGCTCGATGTCCTCGACCCGACGCACGTTCTTCCTCCAGATGGGTGCCGCTGCCGGCGCCGTCCCGCTCGCGCTGCGCCCGCGTGGCCGCTCCGCCGCCGAGAAGCTGCACCTCGCCGGTGTGGGCTGCGGCGGCAAAGGCTGGAGCGACATCGCCGAAACCGCCAAGGGCAACGAGGTGGTGGCGCTGTGCGACGTCGACCGCGATCGGCTGGCCCGCGCCGCCGAGCGCTACCCCGGCGCCAAGACCTACGCCGACTGGCGCAAGCTGCTCGAGCAGCCCGACATCGACGGCGTGACCATCAGCACGCCCGACCACATGCACGCCGCGGTCGCGATGGCGGCGATGGCGCTCGGCAAGCACGTCTACGTGCAGAAGCCGCTGACCTGGTCGGTGTTCGAGGCGCGGCAGCTGACACGGATGGCCGAGAAGACCGGCGTGGTCACCCAGATGGGCAACCAGCACCGGAGCAACGTGCACTGGCGCGGCGCCCGCGAGATGATCCGCGCCGGCGCGATCGGCGCGGTCGAAGAGGTCCACGTGTGGACCGACCGACCGATCTGGCCGCAGGGCATGGACCGCCCCGCCGGCGAGGACCCGGTGCCGGAGACCCTCGACTGGGACCTGTGGCTCGGCGTCGCGCCACGGCACCCCTACAAGCAGGGCGCCTACCACGCGTTCTCGTGGCGCGGCTACTGGGACTTCGGCACCGGCGCGCTCGGCGACATGGGCTGCCACCTGATGGACCCGGCGGTCTGGTCGCTCGGCCTGGGCGCACCGACCCGGGTCGAATCGTTCGGTCCGAAACCGCATGCCGACACCGCGCCGAAGTGGTCGACCATCGCGTACGACTTCCCCGCACGTGACGTGGAGGGAGTCGGTTCGATGCCAGCCGTGCGGCTCTACTGGTACGACGGCGGTGCGCTGCCTCCGGCCCGCGTGACGTTGTGGCCGAAGGACCGGCCGATGCGCGGCAACGGCTGCCTGTTCGTCGGCCAGAAGGGCAACCTCTACGTCGACACCGACCTCGGTCCGTTGCTGCTGCCCGAGGACCGTTTCGCCGACGTGGCGCGGCCGGAACTCGAGCCCTGGAACCACTACCAGGACTGGGCCAACGCCTGCCGCGGCGAAGGCCGCTGCGTCTCGCCGTTCGCCGAGGCCGGCCCGCTCAGCGAGACCGTGCTGCTGGGCAACGTCGCCTACCGGCTCGGCCGGCCGGTGGAGTGGGATGCGGCGGGGCTGCGGGTGGTCGGCGGTGGTGCCGACGCGGCGCCGCTGCTGCGACGGCAGGAGCGGGAGGGGTGGAAGGTCGACTGGCTCGACTGACGCCGGGAATTCGTTCGATCCCGGCGGCAGTCGCGACTCACCCGCCCAGCTCGCTCAACAGCGCTTCCGTGAAGCGCTGGTGGAACTGTGCCGTGCCCTGGTAGGTGGCACCGCTGCTCAGGTCGACCGCGTCGACGGTGACCATATAGCAGTCGAAGTGCTTGCGGAGCCTGGTCGCCACGAACACCTCCGAGCCCTCCTGCTGATAGAGCGCGATGGTACGCGGATCGACCGCCTGATCCGCCGCATAGGCCGCCGCCTCGATCCGGATCAGGTCCAGCGCTCGGTCGCGGTTGCGATCAGTCGGCTGCACACTGACGGCACCGGCGGAAGAATCCGTGAATGCCTCTTGTACGGTCCGTGCGATTCCACCCGCGAGTTCGCCCTCCGGGCTCTGCGCGAACCGGGCCTCCAACTCGAAGAGGTGGTTCTGGGCGGCACGGAGATTCTCGAACCGCCGGCCACCGTACTCGACCGCTTGCTCGACATCGAGAGGATCTGCGTCAGGAGTATTGGCATCGGACAGGCGCTTCTCGGCACTCTCCAGGGCCTTCCAGAAGGCGCGCCGGAATCCCAACAGTTCACTGGCGATTCCGTCCGTGATTGCAATGGACGCCGGCAGAACGTTGAGCCGCTTGCTCGACAGCGAACCCTGGTTGCGTGACCAGACGACATCGACCGCCTCTCGAACCACGCGATCGACTTCCGCGGAAAGGGACTCGGGAGACTCGGTGAATCGCACGACCAGATCCATCCGACGGCCGGACGACGCGAAGACCGGACTCGGCAGGAGTCCGGATTCGGCCTCGATCGCGGCAGACTGCGACTCCAGACTCGTCATCAGCGCAGCCTGCAGCGCGGACTGGTCGCCACGGAAGCGGAAGCGATACAACTGGGCGGTCATCTTCGGCCCGTTCGCGAACGGCTGACAGGGATACTGACGCATCGACTGCACCGTCGTCGCGACCACGCCCTCTGCGCCGCGCAGGGTCTTTTCGAGGGCACCGGACAGCTTCAGGTAGCGCGGCTGGTTCTCCACGAAGAAGCCCACCGTCGTCCAAGCACCGTCCGCACGCTCCGAATCCCGGATGGCGCGGAGTTCGGCGATGATGCGAGCTGCCAGACTCTTGTCGTCGGCAACATCCATCATCCCGTCCAGAGCCGCGTCGTGAGCCTCATCGAACCCATCGAAGCTCTGCCCAGCGCCATCCACCTCTCCACCACCGATACGTTCGGCCCCGTCGACGAAGACGGTCCGCCACTGCGCGCGATCCGTGACGAGGTAGCGGCCCTGCGCCTTCTGCTGGCGCTTCGGCGACACGACCACCTCGACCATGACGTCCGCAAACGCCATCGCGGCCATGGAGCTCACCGGGCTCTCCCCGATCTCCCCGGTCCAGGCTCCGAGACTGCCCATGGAACGCTCGGCCTGTCGGCGAGCCTGATCCGCATCGATCACCTGGAATTCAGCCGATCGGAGCGCCGACCCCAATCCGAAGGCGGCGCGTTCGGAATACTGATCGCGCCCCGAATCGTCCGCCTTGGCGACGATCAGGACACGGAAGGGCGGAGTCGTCACATCCTGGGCCGAGGCGCGGACCGGGAAGGGCAGCAGCAGGGCCAGGAGCAACAGCGATCGGGCAGTCGGTTTCATCTCAGGGTCTCCAGCTCGTGCGGAGCGATTCGGGTCTCAGGGGCCAGCGGCTGTGCCGCGAGCAAAGGGCCGGGGCAGCGACACGCACCATGAGGTGTTTCCGACGCGAGCCATGCGGTGTCGCTCCGAGACGACGAAGGTCCGCGGCCCAAGACCGAGACGGCTCGCGTTGGACTCTCCGGCAGGACACTGTCGCCCCAGGGTCACCTTCACCGCAAGGGCTCGAGTTCGAGGCGGTAGGTTCGGTCGGCGGTGCGCGGCAGGTCCGCGAGGGTCCCGCGCCAGGACTGGTAGCCGTTCTTTCTCACCAACAGCTCGTCGTCGAGGTCGACGTCGTACGCGAGTTCGCACGGTGTCCTCAACTCGAGGTTGCGATCCACGATCAACAGCGTGCAACCGCCGGGGCTGGTGTGGAGGTAGCTCGTTGGGGGAGAGGCCTGGTCGCTCGTGGAGTTGCTGTACGAGCAACCGGTGAAGAGAAGAGTCAGGAGGACGATCGGTCGGATCTTCATGGGTCTTTCCAGATTGCCGGGTGGCGATCCCGGATGAGCGCCCGGCGAACGACGCGGCGCCCGGGTCGTTGCCGAACGCGCCGTGACGAAACGCCACGGAGCAAGTCCATGGCGCGACGAAACGCGCCGCAGCGGCCGGGTCGACTCACCGCGGCTGATCGGCGCCGTCGTCCATGACCGGGACCGCAACAGGCGCGGAATCCGCGGACAGCAACGGCGCCCCCCCGAATCGGGTCGGGAAATTGGCGAGCACCCAGGTACTGCGCCCTGCGGACACCGTCACAGCAGTGGTCTCCGACGCGCCGCTGGGGATACCTCCTACCAGAGGAACCACTTCGAGTTCGTAGCGGCCCGGCGGGAGTTCGTACCTCATCACCTGGTAGCTGGCGGGCAAGAGACTCCAGCAGCGAAGGTCGGGACACTCAGTGGCGGTCCAGATCCAGCCGAACAAGAACAGGCCGATCTGGACCAGGGCATCGACCCAAGGTTCGGACTGACTGGTCATCTCGCTGCCGATCGATCGCGCACCCTCCGTGATCCCCAGCTTCAACGCGCGACGGATGACGGCACGCACCGTGCGCATCTGCCGTGTCGCCGCGTATTCCGCCTCGGCAACCGCTTCCACGTCGGTCACGAGATGGGTCGAACCGACGCTCCCGCCGTCGACTCGGATCTCCAACGCCTCAGGGTTGTCCTCCCAGCGTCGCAGGACGTCGATCGGAATCGAGGAGAACAGCACCCCCGAGAGGCGACCGACTTCGATCACCATCAGGATGCCCACGATCGCCCGGAGCGCGTCGGTGTTCGGCACCGACTCCTCGACCTTGTAGGGCGCGCGCCCGACCAGGCCGACCACCCGCAGCACACCGGCCCCCGGCTCGATGCGGTCCGTCGAGTCGATCCGCGCGAGTTCCGACTGCAGCCACGAGTTGTCCGGTTCGACCGCGATCGCGACCTCGAGCTGACGCCGGGCCCCGCTCAAGTCGATCCTGTCTTCGTACTGAGCGCTGCCGAGGTAGTTGCCGATCGCGACATACTTGAACTCGGCCCCCGGAGGCACGAGCTGGACCTCACCATTGTCTCCCTGGATGGGCGTGCCGAGTTCCTCGCGGATCCGCTGCTGCTCCTCCAGCATCTGCAGCATGTAGGAGAACGTGTCATCGCCGAGTTCCAGACCCGGCGTCACCTTCTCGCCGAGGAACTGCATGGCGCGCAGGAGGATCCGCTCATAGGCGGCACCGCGGTAGGCGGTGGCCTTCTCGTCGGTAATCCAGGATAGCGTCTCATTGAAGAAACTACCCTCCTGCGCTACGCCCAACGCGGCGCCGGCCTCGCGCCAGGCCGACACAGCCTCGGCAGGCTCCTGGATCGCCAGCGCCGTCGAACCCTGCTCGAGGAGGAAGAGATGGCGATCGTGCTCGCCTCCGTCGGCGAGCTGGGTAACCAGCGTATGGGCCTGCTGGTAGTCGCCCGAGGAATACACCTCCCGGGCCTCGATCATGTCGTCGCACGTGCACCCACCGAGCCCCCCCCCGAGGAGGCCCGCAACGAGTATGGATGCGAGGCCGCGCGGCACGGACTCTTGGCTAGGGTTCATTCGCACCATCCGGGATCTCCTGGCTCCCTGATTCCTTACGGATGCCTGTCCGGCGCAACGCGGATCGCGGAGCGGATGTGCGGGCGAAGACAGCTCGCGGCCACTGCGAAACCGATCAGACGCCGCGCCAGGCCTCTGCCGGCTCAGCGCGAGAAGGCCTTGTTGACGTCCTCGGCGAAGCGCTTCTGTTTTCCGGTCTCCGAATCGACCATCTCCAGAGTCAGTGTGTAGCGAGCCTGGGAATCCCGGCCGGCCCGAGAAGTGGCGCGAGTCAAGGTCGCGAATACCAGCGCGTTCGCAGGATTCGTCTCCCGCTCGAGGACCGCGAGGAACTTGTTCCGGTTGGACGGGATGAACAGCTGCTCGGTCGTCAGCCCGGTCTCGCGCAGACCCGCGAGGATGTATCGCTCGCTCATCACGTCGAAGCCGTCGTAGTCGGTGATCGCCGTAGCGATGCTCTCCTTCACCGCTTCTCGCATCTCTGCCAGCGGCTCGGCGGTCTTGTTCTCCACACCGGCGAAGGCCACCATCTTGCCCGTCGGCGTCTCTCCCTCGAGAACTGCCTCGGTGTACCAGTCGAGCATCTCGCCGACCGCGCCGGCGATCAGACGATCGAATGTCGCGATGCCGGCACCAGACTGATCGACGAGGTCATCTTCGCCCTCGTCCATGATCCGGCCAGAGGGCGAGTTGCAGGCAGCCGCGAGCAGCGCGAGGAGGATCGGGAGAATTGCTTTCTTGGCGTTGTTCATGTGATCGATTCAGTTGGTGAGAGGGTTGCGCCTGCCGGCGCCTCAGTCGGATCGCGCCGGGCGAGGAGGTAGTCGTCGCCAGCCGGAGAGGGCTCTCCCGCCGTCGACCTACCGGGAGAAGAAGCGGACTACCTGCCGAAGGCGCGGCGAAGACCGTCCAGCAGCCAGCCATCGTCCAGAGGGAACTCCGTCGATCGCTGCCGGTTCGGGTTGCGCATCTCGACGGCGGTCACTCGCAGCGACCACGTGTCGAATCCCCGATTCAATGCGACCCGCAACAGCACGTTCGGCGCGTTCGCCTGGGAGAACACGATGCTGTCGCGATTGACGTTCTGCGGCCCCTGCGCGTCGAAGCTGTCCGCAAGGATCTGTGCCAGCACCATATCTCGATTGTCCAGGCGCACGACCTCGATCTCTCCACGACCCAGCCGGCTGAGGATGTCCGAGATCCGCGCTTCGTATGTTCGGGCGATCACGCCGGAATCGCTACGAGACTGCTGCAGCTGCAGCGCATGCTGCGCTTCGAGAGCCTGCCCGATGGTGGGACACTGGCGCGTCCCGATCTGTATCGGGCGGCCCAACTCCATGTCGAGGACCGCGGATCGGCTGACGGGTTTCCCTTCCGCCGCGAGGCTCTCTTCGAGACGCCGCACCCGCTCTGCGATGTCGATCATCAGCTTGCGGCCATCGGAACCATGGTCGACGCCGGCCACCTCGAACGGCATCACCAGGACGCGCTGCCCGAGGAAGAGGCGATCGCGGTCGCTCTCGTCGGGACCGTCCTGGTCGATCAAGTCGCCGAGGCCTTTGGCCACGAGCAGCTCCAGCTCCCTGTCCACCTTCGGGACGAACTGAGGCTTGGCATGCTCGCCGATCTGCCAACTTCCGGCCACGAGACCTTCCGCCACATCCTCGTAGCCCGACTCACCCTCGTTCCAGCGCGTGTCGACTCCGGCGAGCCGGGATCCCGACCGGCCGAACAACCTCGTGGAAAGCTCCAGCCTGATCGACTTGCGGGCCGGCAAGCCGCGCCCGTTGCGTTGCTCGACAGTGCCGAACACGACCGCTCCCGCGGCGAAGTAGTCGGCGATGCGACCCGCGAGCACCTGCACCGCGTTGCTCGGATCCTGGTCGTTCGGCAGCTGAGACAGGCCCGCGTTCACGATGCCGATCCGCTCTCTCAGGTCCGAGTCGGAAACCGCTTCCATGTCCCGCGCCTGCAGCTCCGAGACGATCCGGTTGGCGATGTCGTCACCGATCTCGCAGCCGTTGTAACGATTGCGGGCAGTCGTCTTGCCGAACGGTGGGAACACCAGCACCGGGCCACGGATCTGATCGCGGTTCGCGACGAGCTGGTCCACGACCGAGTCGGCTGCAGCCTTCCAATCGAGCGCGCGACCAGCGCCACTCCCTCCGGCACCTGCGCCAGCGGCGCCATGGCTATCCGGATCCGCGACGAAACGCTCTCCGCCAGACTCGCCGGGAGCACCCGCGCCGCCCGGCGCCCCGCGCTCGTCACGGCTTCCCCCGGAATCACGATCCGAGTCGGGATCAGCGTAATCGGATCGACGACCGCCCGAGCCCTGCTCCAATCGTTCGTTCGCATCTATCCCCGGCTGACGGGAGTCGACATGGGTCGCCCGCTCCGGACCTGCACAAGCAGAGATCAGGCAAAACAGGCCGCAGGATGCAAGGGCGAAGGTCTGGCGAATCGTCATGGGATTGCTCTCCGGGGTGAGATTCCCGGGGCTGAAGGCCTCACGCGCAAGCCAAAAACTGCGAACGTTGCGAGGCCTCTGGGATCTTGGGAAGGGGCGCGGCGAACGCGATCCCGACGCGGGTGTTGCAGAGCGGCGAGCGACAGGGGGAGTGACCGGACGAGCGAACGCCACCGAGAATCGAACGGGCTCGCACGCTACTTTCCGGAACGCGTGAACGGATCCAGAACAGCGATAGAAATCCGGACCAGAGGCCCCCGCGCCGAGGGTCGACCCGAATTCCCCCGTGCATCCAGCCGCCCGCTCCGACTCATCCTCCCACTTCTCGGCTTCTGGGGGGGCGCCTGCAGCCACGGCGGGGAAGACCTGCCGCCGGTGATTCCGCGCGGCGACGCGGTGATCAGCGGCCGAATCCAGTTCGACGGCGGTTCGACCAACCCGACCGACGAGTCCCGACATGACGACGGCAAGTCTGCGCAAGCGCGGGACACCGGATCCCTCTCGACCTGGCAGTGGAACCTGCAGGCGATCGCGCTGCTCGGGGGATGGCAGGTCACCGAGGGCTCGATCGACACCGTCGTCGCGATCCTCGACACGGGGATCGACCCTCAGCACCCGGCTTTCGCCGGACGACTCGTCGACGGCTACGACTTCGTTTCCGATCCAGGCAGCTCGGGAGACGGCGACGGGCGGGATCCCGACCCGACCGATCCGGTCACCGCCGCCACCGGCCGTCAGCGCACGGGCACCGCGACCGCCGGCATCATCGGAGCGGCCGACGACGGCCAGGGACTCGCCGGGGTCGCACCGCGTTGCCGCCTGATGCCGCTGCGCATCGTCGGAGTCGACGAACGCACGGCTCGGGCCGACCTCTGGGACGCGTTGGTCTACGCCGGCGACCTGGACGAGGCCGACCTGTCGACCGCTCCCTGGTACGCAGACGCCTTCCCGGCCGGCCTCCCCGTGGATCGTCCGCGGCCCGGGCAGGCGGCCCACATCGTCCAGATCTCCCACAACGCCGCCTACGACCGAACCGCCGACGCGACGTCGATCGCCATCCTCGAGGGGCTCCACGCCGCCTTGCGCACCGCTGGCGTGGTGGTCGTCAGCGCGGCGGGCGACGACGGCCTCGAACTCGAGTCCACGGAGTCGCGGATCCTCCCCGCCGCGTCGGAGCACACGATCACCGTCGCACCCGTCCGCCGCGCGACGCTGCTCGCCGACGACCACACCAACCGCGGCCCGCGGATCGATCTCTGTGCGCCCGGCGGCTCACGCGATCCGGCCGACGCCCTCGAGGACCCCTGGCTCGCACCCGAGTCGGGCGGCGTGCCGACCACCGTGCAGATGCCGCGTTCCAGCGGCTGGACCACCGGTTCGGCGATCGCCGCGGCGCACGTGACCGGGACCCTGGCGCTGATGCGCAGCGTCGGCGCGGCTCTCGGGCCGATCGACCTTGTGCGCATGCTCCGCGACACCGCGATCGACCGGGGCGCGCCGGAACTGCACGGCGCCGGCCTCCTCCACGCGCAGCGTGCCGTCCTGGCTGCCGCCGGGCTACCGGCACCCGCCGAGGCCCTGCAACTCCACGGCGTCGCGATCACGCTGCCCGCCGACCGCGACGGCGCGTCGATCCTGCTCGCCAACCCGGGCGGCAGCCTCGCCGACCTGCAGCCCTACGTCGCCGACATCACGTATCAGGGCGCTGCAGGCTGGATCCGCTCGGCGGCCTGGGTCGACCTCGGCGACGCCGGCGAGACGCCGCTCACGATCACCGTCGATCGCTCGAACCTTCCTGACGGATTCCACCGCGCGGTCGTCCGGCTCGGCACGCTGCAGGGAACGACGCTGGAAGTGCCGGTGCGCTGCGTCCAGCAACGCGCGCCACGGGCTCGTCCATTCGCCGGAGTCCGGGTGGAACTCCGCGACGCGGTCGACGGCACCCTGCGCGCGCAACTGCAGCTCGGCGAAGGGGTCACCGACTTCCGCTTCGAGGAGGTCCCGCCCGGGCGCTACACGGTGCTCGCCGGCTCGGACCTCGACGGCGACCAGGCGATCGACGACGACGGCGAGTTCTTCGGCACGGTGCGGCTCGGCGACGACACCCAGGTGCTGTCGATCGAGACCGGAAGCCGGGTGGAAGGCCTCTCGATCGAACTGATCCGTCGAGCGCGCCCCACGGGGTGACCCGGAGCCTCACCCGTAGCGCCGCACCCTCGCATCGGTGACCAACATCCGCACCGAGCGGTCGTGCGCCTCGCGCGGCACCTTGGCCAGGAACTGCTGCTCGAAGGCGAAGCCGCAGGCCACGCCGCGCACTGCCCCGTCATCGAGGAAGCGATCGTAGAAGCCGCCACCCTGGCCGAGCCGACCGCCCGCCGCGTCGTAGGCGAGGCCGGGCAGCACGATCAAGTCGATGCGATCCACCGGGAACGACTCCGCGCCGACCGGCTCCAGCAGGTTCCGGTAGCCCGGCAGGCAATCGCTCCAGCTGTGGATCTCGACGACGTCGAGGCGCTTGCGCTCGGCATCGACGCGCGGTGCGAACACGCGGCGACCCTCGCCCCAGGCCAGATCGATCAGCGGGGTGGTGTCGATCTCCTGCTGCATCGCGAGGTAGACAAACACCGTCTGGGCGTTCTGCCACTCTGGCTGCTCGTGGAGCAGGCGGCAGGCCCTGGCTGACAACTCCCTTCTGTCGGCCGCTGCCACTGAGCGCAGGACCGATCTCATCCGACGGCGCAACTTGTGCTTCATCGGTCTCCTTCATGGACCGACCAGGAACTGCTCCGCGGCGACGGGGGCTTGGTCGCGGGGAAGCCGACAGTCCCTGAGAGGGGTCTGATTGCCGGGAAACACTACCGGAACCCCCGGGGGATTCCCAGCTCCCCGGAGAGTCGCCTCGGTGCTCGGACGCGGCGGCCGCATGGACTTCCGCGCAGACCGCGCCTCGCGACGGGCGCCCCCCACGGCGTCGGTTAGGATGGAAGCCGTCCGCCGTCCGGATCCGTGCCAGCCGCCTCACCGCATGGAATTCCTCCTCGTCCTCACCGCCCTCGCAGCCGGACTCCTGGTCGTGCTGCGCCTCCGCTCCGGCGTCAGCCCCGGCAACCTGGAGATCTTGCTCGCCGGCGCCTGCTCGATGCTCTGGCTGGCCGGCTTCACGGCGATGCGTCCGCGTCCCGACCCACTCGCCGGCAAGATCCCCGCGGCGCTCGCTCCGGCCGAAGACCTGCAGGAGCGATTCGTCGGTTCGGCGAGCTGTCGCAGCTGCCATCCCGGCGAACACGCCAGCTGGCGTGGTTCCTACCACAGCTCGATGACCCAACCGGCCACGCCCGCCACGGTGCTCGGCGACTTCACGGTGGGCGAACTGAGCGACCGCGGCCGGATCACCCGCTTCTGGCAGAAGGACGACACCTTCTGGGTCGAGACCGCCGACCCGCTCTGGGACTTCCTCTCGCGCAATCCGAAGGCGCGCAGCCGGATCCCCGACCAACCGCCACGCCTGACCGCCCAGGTGGTGATGCTCACCGGCTCGCACCACCTGCAGACCTATTGGATCCGCCGCCCGGCCGGCGAGGACACCTGGTGGCGCCCCGACGACGGCGCATACCAACAGCTCCCGTGGGTCTGGCTGGTCGAGGAGGGCCGCTGGATCCCGACCCAGGACTCGTTCGTGACGCCGGCAACCCACAAGGTCCTCCCCGGGCTGCAGTGGAACACCTCGTGCAACCAGTGCCACTCGGTCGGCACCCGGCCGCACCTCGCGAACGACCGCTTCGACACCCGCACCGCCGACCTGGGCATCGCCTGCGAAGCCTGCCACGGCCCGGGCGCCGCGCACGTCGCCGCCAACCGCTCGCCCCTGCGCCGGTATCTGCAACACCTCGACGGCGAGGCGGCCGACCCGACGATCGTCAATCCGGCACGCCTTCCGAAGGACCGCAGCACGATGGTCTGCGGCCAATGTCATTCGTTCCACAAGGAGCTCGACATGACGCGGTGGAGAGAAGAAGGCGTGCTCTACCGGGCCGGGGACGACATCGCGGAGACCAAGGGAGTCTTCACCTACACCACCGAGCCCACCCACCCGCGCCTGCTCGAACACCTGAAGGTCGAGCACGACGCGCTGGCCGGACGCTTCTGGAAGGACGGCACGATCCGGGTCGCGGGCCGCGAATACACCGGGCTACTGGAGTCCGCCTGCCACACCGAAGGCGAGATGACCTGCCTGTCGTGTCATGCGATGCACGACTACGTGTCGGCGAGCGATCAGCTGAACGACCGCGACGACGACGCGAGCTGTGTGCGTTGCCATCCCGCGATCGCCGCGCAGGGTACGGCGCACCATCACCACCCGGCGGACAGCTCCGGCGCGTCCTGCGTGAACTGCCACATGCCCCACACCACCTGGGGCCTGTTCACCGCGATGCACAGCCACCGGATCGACAGCCCGAGCGCGACGGTCTCGGCGAGCACGGGACGGCCGAACGCCTGCAATCAGTGCCATGTCGACCAGACGCTCGGGTGGGCCGCGGATCGGCTGGCCGACTGGTACGACCATCCCGTCCCCGATCTCGACGCCGACCAGCGGACCCTGTCCGCCACCGTCCTGTGGCTGGTCCGGGGTGATGCGGCGCAACGGGTCCTCGCCGCATGGACGCTCGGCTGGCCGACGGCCCACGAGGCCTCGGGAACCGGCTGGCAAGCTCCGCTGCTGGCCCGCGCGCTGGTGGATCCCTACGCCGTGATCCGGAAGACTGCTGCCGCATCGCTGCGGACTCTGCCCGGCTTCGACGACTTCGAATTCGACTTCGTGCCGTTCCCACAGCAGCAACTCGGCAAGCTCCGTGAAGCCGAAGAGCGCTGGCGCGTCGGTCGCGACGCGTGGCTCGACCGGCGCGACACGCGCGTCTTGCTCGACGAAGACGGCGAGCAGCTCGCCGACCTGCTCGACGAACTCGGCCGCCAGCGCGACGACACCCCGGTGAGGATCATCGAATGAGCGACCCGTCCACGACCGACAAGCCCGCCGTGGATCTCGTAGCCCGCCACCTGCGCATCGGGTGGTGGGGGTTGTTGGTCTTCCTGTCGCTCGGTCTGGTCCTCGAGGCTCTGCACGGCCTCAAGGTCGGCGCCTACCTCGACGCGGATCAGGAGACCCGCCGACTGATGTGGCGACTGGCCCACGCACACGGCACCCTGCTGTCGCTGGTCCACCTGGCGCTGGCTGCGACCGTGGCCCAGCGCCCCGGCGTCGGCGGCGCACTCGCGTCGCGCTGCCTCACCGCGTCGCTCGTGCTGATGCCGGCCGGCTTCCTGCTCGGCGGTGCATGGACCCACGGCGGCGACCCAGGCCTCGGCATCTCGCTGGTGCCTCCGGGCGGCCTGTTGCTGCTGGTGGCGGTCGGCGGTGTCGCCCGCGGAGTCACTGGTAGAGGCAACTGATGCGCGCTCTGCTGACTCCGTGTCTGGTCGGCCTGTGCGCGCTCGGCTCGTCGCCGGCGCAGACGCCATCGCTCGGCGATCCTGAACTCGACACCGCGCTGCGCTACCTCGACTCGCTGGGGCTCCCGGTCCGCGAAGACACCCTGTTCGTCCGCGCCACCACGGGCGCCCAGCCGTCCGGCGTCGTGATCCGGGGATTCCTGGCCGAGGACCGAGGCGAGAGTTTCACGGTCTGGGTCTCGGTGCCGCCACACTGGCCCGGCGTCCCGAAGCCCCACCAGGCGACCGGCCATCCGCTGGCTCGTTGGACCCTGCGCCGCACGCCGCCAGGCACGAGACCGGGAGAACGGGTCGGCTACGAGGTGGACGATCTGGAGAGTCTCGCCAGGGAGGCACTCGCCGAGTATCGCAACGAACGCGGGCCAGACGGCAACCTGCCGCCCCCTCGCTCCTTCCGGCGGGTGTTCTGCGCCCGCGGCCTCTACGCGACCGAGCTGTGCATGCTGGCCTGGGGCATTCATCATCGTTCTCCGCAGGAGACGGTGTTGGTGCGCGACCTGCTCGAGTCCGCGCGAGAGATCTATCCACGAGTTTGGCACCGCCCCGAACAGCCCGAGGACCTCACCGGGTATCTCGAGATCGACCTGGGGCACGTGGCGTTCTGGGAACTCCTCGAAGACTTCGCAGATCGCACGGTCACGCGCACCGAACTCCGCGCACGCGCGGACACGATCAATCGGCTGTACCCGCACCACCCTCACCGCGAACGGGCCATCGAACTCGAGCAGCTCTTGCGTGACTCGCTCCGCGTCGCGCACGCCTGGCCGCGCCTGGAGGAACTCGACCGCCTGGTCGACTCCTCCATGCGCGCGCGCGCGCTCGTGTTCCACCTCGAGGACCAGAACGGCCTTCAGCTCGGTCAACCAGGAGGGCCCGATTGTTGGGCCGATCCGCGCGGCGCGGAAAGCCCGGCTCACCGCCTTCTGGCGCTGGGCCTGCACGCGGTTCCGGCGCTGCTCGATGCCGTCGAGGATCCGCGCCCCAGCCGCACGGTCGGCTTCTACCGCGACTTCGTGTTCTCGCACCGCGTGCTACCGGTTGGCGAAATCGCATGGACCGTCCTGAGAGAGATCGCAGGGCGTGGATTCGCAAACGTCGACGCCGCGCGCGCGTGGTACGAAGACGTTCGGGAGCGAGGCTTCGAGGCAGTGCTTGCCGAGGCGACGGCGAAGGGCAATGAGGTCGGAGCCGTCCAGGGAGCGATGCTGCTCGACCGCGCGCCGAACTCGGCGCTCGCCCACCTCGTCGCCGGCGCGTCACGAGCCGACAACGACCTCGTACGGGCCCGCTACCTGGCGCTGCTGGTCGGCGACCTGGACGTGCCGTCGGTCCACGAACTCGTGCGCGGCTTCGCCGAGCGTTCGGCAGGCGGATTCCGTGCCCGCATCACGGCCGCCCTCATGCTCGCCAGAACCGATCCCGAAACCGCGCTGCAGGCCCTGAGGACCGTGTTGCGCGACGGCCTGGCACCGAAGCCGTCACCGTTGCCCCACGCCCCTCCGTTGATCACCGCTCCGGATTCCGCCGCGCTCGCTGCCCGCTGGCTCCTGAGACTCCATGGAACCGACGCCGTGGCTCCTATCCTCGAGGATCTGCTCGACACGACCCTGGCGCCTGCCACGGTCGAGTTGGTGCAGACCCTGGCCGGCGCGGGCCCCGTCACTGCCCACCCTCTCTCCCCGAGGTTCCTCGACAAGCTGCGTCGCGAGAACGGACACCCCGACGAAGTCGTGGAGGCCGCGACCGAAGCGGTGCTCCGGGGCCTCCTGGAGGATGGTCGACCGGTCACCTACCGCGCGATGGGGTTCGGTCCCGAGGACGCGCGCGAAGAACCGACCGTCGCCGACGTCGCCGCCCGCGCGCTGGCCCGGCGTTGGCCCGATCGATTCCCGTTCGATCCCAGCGCGCCGGCCGAGGCGCGAGAACGAGCGCTCCAGCACCTTCGGGAGGCGCCGACTCGCGGGAGAGAATAAACCCCTCCGCGGCACCGGGCCGCGGGGCACGCGGATGCCCCAGGCCCAGAAAACCGCCCGCCGCGCCGAAGCGCGACGGGCGTCCCTCTCTGGCCGACCCGGCCCGGCCCCCTGGAGGACCGGCTCCCTTCCGGGGCGAGCACGGGGAGCAAGAAAGCACCTCTCCGTGTAGCGGGCTGAAAGGCTGGATCAGAGCTCGGCGGACCCGCGCGCGAACGGCCGGCCGATCCCCGGGAAGGCCTCCGCTGGGAACCGCCCCCCTGTCGCGCCTACACTGCCCGGCCCAAATCCGTGGGCCGGGCGGGTCGTCCGCCGCTCGCAGATCTCGGCGGGCGCCCGTATCGCGCCGCCTCACGAATCACCCCACCCCTCCGACATGACGCGAAACCACCGCGCTGCCCTTCTCGCCGCTGCCGTCCTCGGCACGCTCACGGTCCAGGCCCCGGCTCAGGAGCACAAAGAGCTCGGGAAGATGTGGACCTTCCACAACCCGCCGCTCGAGTTCTTCGGGGCCGAGTACGGCTTCGCGCCGACCAAGGAGTGGCTCGACCACGTGCGCCTGTCGGCGCTGCGCTTCGCCGACTACTGCTCCGCGTCGTTCGTCAGCCCACGCGGGCTGATCATGACCAACCACCACTGCGCCCGTGGCAGCGTCGACGAGGTTGCACCCGAGGGCGAGGACTGGCTCGAGAGCGGCTGGTTCGCGAGTTCGCTGGAGCAGGAGGTCAACGTTCCGGGCCTGACCGTCCAGCAGCTCGTCACCACCCGCGACGTGACCGCGGAGATGAACGAGGGCATCACGGCCGATATGAGCCAAGAGGCGGTGCAGGAGCGTCTCGATGCCAACCGCGAGAAGCTGCTGGCCGCGGCCAACGACGAGAACGGCGAACTCACCCACCAGCTCGTCGACCTCTACCAGGGCGGCAACTACCAGATCTATAGCTACAAGGTCTACGACGACATCCGCCTGGTCGCGGTGCCGCACATGGCGATCGCCAAGTTCGGTGGCGACCCCGACAACTTCACCTACCCGCGCTTCAGCCTCGACTTCGCGTTCCTCCGCGCGTGGGACGGCGACGCGCCGGCCGACACCTCGCCGCACTACCTGCGGTGGCGCACCGAGGGCCCGAAGGATGGCGAGACGGTGTTCGTCGCCGGCAACCCGGGCTCGACCGGCCGCCTGAAGACGGTCGCGCAGATCGAGTTCATCCGCGACGTGGAGTACCCGAACATCATGCGCCGCATCTACGCGATGCTCGCCGACGACTCGATGCCGCGCAGCCGACGAGCCAGCATCGAGAACGCGCGCAAGGCCTATGGCGGCTACCTCGAAGGCCTGCAGAACGAGGAGGTCGTCGGCATCAAGCGCGAGGCCGAGCGGAAGATCCGCGAGGCGATCGCTGCCGACCCCGACCTGCAGGCCCGCTTCGGCTCGGCCTGGACGGAACTCGAAGAGATCCAGGCGCAGAAGCGCGAGGCGATCGCCAACCGCGACATGGCGGCCCTGCAAGCAGCCGGTGCGGGTGAGGAGCTACTCGAGAAGCGCATCGGCGAGGCGTTCTTCGCGGTCTACGGCTACGACATCCCGCCGGACGCCACGATGACGCTGCGCCTCTCCGACGGCGTGATCGCCGGCTTCGAGATGAACGGCACGATCGCGCCGTACTTCACCAGCCTCTACGGCCTCTACGCCCGCTGGACCGAGTTCGGCGGCGAGGACCCGTTCAACCTGCCGCAGATCTGGGTCGACAAGCTCAAGGAGCTCGACCTGTCGACGCCGTTCAACCACGTGTCGACCTGTGACATCATCGGCGGCAACTCGGGCTCGCCAATGGTCGACTCCGAAGGCCGCGTCGTCGGCCTGGTGTTCGACGGCAACATCGAGAGCCTGGGCAACAACTTCATCTTCACCGACGAGGTCGCCCGGACCGTCAGCGTGCACCCGGCGATCATCATCGAGGCCATGCGCAAGATCTACGACGCCGGCAAGCTGGCCGACGAGATCGAGGGCAAGGGCGAAGGCTACAAGTGAGCCCGAGAGCCGAACGACCGGCCCGCTGATCGTCGCATTGCACCGATCGCAGGGCACCGATCGCAGGGCACCGATCGCAGGGCACCGATCAGTGCGCGCCGGTCACAGCGCACCCAGCGGATCGACGTCGAGGTCGACGTGCCACGCGTCGGCGTCGAGACCGAACCGCCGCGCGGCCGAGGCCAGCTGGTCCAGCGCATCGGCGAGATCGTCCGCGGCGTCCGCCCGACCGATCGCCTCGAGCACCTGCGCGATCCCGAGCGGGCCTTCGAAACCCGCCAACGGCAAGCGCTCATCGAACGGCCCCCCGGAACCTTCCGCGGTCGTCGGCGGCAGATCGAAGGCCGCGCGCGCCAGGTCACCCAGCAGGTGCCTCGACCGGTCGGAACCCGAGCCCGCCCCGGGCGACAACCCGGCATCCAGGCCGAAGATCTTCGGCATGCCGTCGGGTCCGATCCGGATCTGTTCGGGCAGCAGCCGCCCGAACCGCACTCCGTGGCGCTCGGCCTCCAACAGCGCCTGCGTCAGGTGGTAGGCCATCCGCAGGACCGCCGCCGGCGAGCAACCGCCACTCGCGCACGCGAAGGCCGGCAGACTCAGGCCGATCTCGGGCGCGAACACCACGAAGGCCGCGCGGTCGGTGACCCCCAGATCGAGGACCTGCGGCATCGCCGGGTGCCTGAGGCGCGACAGGGATTGCGCTTCGTGCAGGAGCTGCGGCCGTGGCCCGGGCGCGTGGATGCGCACCAACACCTCGACGCGCCGCTCCAGGTCGAGGGCCTGGAACGACTCGTGGTCGTTGCCCTGACCACAGCGTCGCAGCAGCAGGTAGTTGGAGCCCACGCAGTCGCCGGTCTCGGGCGGCCGTGACTGCACGGTCGCCGCAACGTGCGACTCGCCGGAGTCCCGCTCCTCCTCGACGACACTCCAGGCGACACCATCCGGAGTCGAGGACTTCGCGGACACGACCTCGACGACCGACCCGGTCGCGACCACCGGCTCCGGCTCTCGCGATGCCACCGGCCCGCGCGACTCCACGAGCTCCCCTTCGATCTCCCAACCCGCGAACGGATCCGGGGCGGCGTCGGGCGCGACCGGCGCGGCAGAGGCCTTGGAGGATGCGGGGCGCTCCGGCGTCGGGGCTGCGCCGAACAGGTCGAAACCACCGTCCTGCCCGAGTTCCGCGAACGGTTCGCGACTCATCGGAGACCTCCCGGACGTGGCGAGGTCGCGCCGAACGACGGGATGACGGTCGACTGCGGACCGATCCGGGGCCCGCCGACGCACAGCTCGCCGCCAGCGAGGACGACGTCGACGTAGCGATCGACCCATGCACCACCGAACGTGGCCCGCATCGGTCGCGAGGCCCGCACCCGATCCGCCACGTGCCTGCCGAGCCGGCGGCGCGCCGCGAGGTCGCGCTCGGCGTCGACCACACGACCATCGACCGCTCCGGAGCCGGGCTCTCGGAGCAGCTCGACGAACGCCGCGGCATAGCGGGTCACCGCGTCGGCAACCTCCTCCGGACGGTCGCTGCGCCCACGGATCGCGATGCCGTCCACCGACGAGCCCATCGACAACCAGTCCGGCATCGCGACCACCCGACCGGCACGCTCCAGGCAGGCCCGCGCCTCCCGCAGATCGGGCAGGCCGGCCCCCGCCCCACGCTCGGGAACCAACAGGTTCACCGCGAGCAGCGCGATCCGGTCGCCGACCGCGCGGACCTCGAGGCCGAAGATCCGCCCCGCCAGTCCGGGGGCCGGCACCGCCAACACCGAGAGGACCCCGGTCCGGTGGGTGGGCTCGTCGAGAGAGGCGACGAGGACCCGAGCCAGCGGACCGGTGCCGGTCGACACGCGCGTGCTCAGTCGGCACAGCGTCGAAGACATCCGCCCCTCCCGGCACGCCAGCCCGGGAGGCATGCGCCAGGGCTCGAGGTCGTGCCGCGCAGTGAGGCGCTGCTCGACCCGCCAGGCGAGGTCGGAGAGACAGCGGACCGCGCGACTCGGCGCGGTCCGGACCTTGGTGTGCCGCAAGACCGACATGAGGAGGACTCCGTCCGACCGATCGGCCGGGTGTCCCCCTAGGGGTTAGCCTGCGGATGATTTCCCTGGCACCGATCCGGGACGGTCCGCCGATCCGGCGTTGCCAGCGTTCGATCGCACCGCGCGGGCCATCAGAGGTGCAAGCACCGCTCAATCGATCGACGGCGATTCCAGGCCCCACAACCGGAAGCCGCCCGCGAAGGCCCGCGCGTTCGACCCCGGCCTCGCATGGGGAGGCAGGTCTTCGAGCTTCTTCACATTGCCCCCACCGATGACCACGTAGTCGGCGACCAGAGCCTCGCGGAGCAGCTCGACGACCTCGAAGACGCTGCGCCGCCAGGCCTTCGCCCCGTCGCGCTCCAACCCCCGATCGCCGACCGAGTCCTCGAAGGTGCCCTTCCGGTACGGAAGGTGGGCCAGCTCCAGCTCGACCAGGTGCCCCTCGTCGACGAGCGCCGCGCCAAGGCCCGTCCCGAAGCCGAGGAACAGCATCCGCCCACCCTCGTAGCTGCCGAGCGCCTGCATCGCGGCGTCGTTCACCAGGCGGGCCGGCTTGCCGAACGCGGCCTCGAAGTCGAAGCCCACCCAACCATCACCGAGGTTGCGTGGTTCGCGCAGCGCCCGACCGTTACGCACCGCGGTCGGGATCCCGATCGAGACCACGTCGAAGTGCCAGTCCGCCGCGTGCTCGTGGATGCCGCGGACCATCGCCGCCGGCGTCAGCTCACGACCCGACTTGAACTTGCGTCGCTTCTCGGCCCCGCTGACCAGGAGCTTCACGTTCGAGCCGCCGACATCGACCACCAGCACGTTCATCGGCGGTGGAGTCTCCTGCATCGCCAGGGTGAGGGCCAGCCTCCTCCGCCGACCCCGAGGATTCACGTGCCGGAGCCGATACCATCGTTCAGCCCTCCAGGAACCGAAGATGAATCAGCTCGAAGCTCTGAAGCGCCACACCACCGTCGTCGCCGACACCGGCGACGTCGATGCGATCCGCGAGTTCGCTCCGCAGGACGCGACCACCAACCCGTCACTGATCCTCAAGGCCTCGCAACAGCCCGGCTACGCCGGCCTGGTCGACGAGGCCCTCGCCGCCGCGAAGGGCTCCGACGAGGCCGAGCGCCTGGAGTCGTTCCTCGACCACCTGTTCGTGGTGTTCGGCCGGGAGATCCTGGGCGTGATCCCCGGCCGGGTCAGCACCGAAGTCGACGCGCGGCTGAGCTTCGACCGGACCGCGACCGTCGAACGGGCCCGCCGACTGATCGGCATGTACGAGGCCGTGGGCATCCCCCGCGAGCGCGTGCTGATCAAGATCGCCAGCACCTGGGAAGGCATCCAGGCCGCCGGCGAGCTGGAGCAAGAGTCGATCCACTGCAACCTCACGCTGCTGTTCTCCTTCGCCCAGGCGGTCGCCTGCGCCGAGGCCGGCGTCACGCTGATCTCGCCGTTCGTCGGCCGGATCTACGACTACTGGAAGCAGGCGCGGCGGGTCGACGACATCGACCTCGACGAGGACCCCGGCGTCGCCTCGGTGAAGAAGATCTACGAGTACTACAAGAAGTTCGGCCACCGGACCCAGGTGATGGGCGCGTCGTTCCGCAAGACCGGCCAGGTGGCACGACTCTGTGGCTGCGACCTGCTCACCGTCTCGCCCGACCTGCTGGCCGAACTGCGCTCGACTCCGGGCGACCTGCCGCGCCGCCTCGATCCGGAGCAGGCGGCGAACAGCCACCACCCCGAGCTCCATCTCGACGAACCGTTCTTCCGCTGGCTGCACAACAGCGACGAGATGGCCGTGGCGAAGCTCGGCGAGGGCATCCGCCTGTTCGACCGCGACGCACGCAAGCTCGAGGCCTTCGCGCGCGAGAAGCTGCGGGCGTAGCCGGGAGCCGATCAGCGTCGCCGATAGAGCATCGCGTCAGGCTCCGGCGCGGCGGTGACCCGACTGCGCGAACCGTCGGCGGCAACCGTGCGCACACCGACCACCACGTCGTCGATGCAGACGCCCTGCAGGGTGACGCTGGCGGTCGTCACGCGCCCGCCTCCGAAGCGCAGCTCGTCGGCAGCGAAGCGACGCGCAGCCTCCCAGTCGGGGCTGGTGGTGTCACGCCACACGACCTCGTAGGCCACAGCACCTTCGATCTGGTCGAAGCTGACCTCCGTGTCGTAGGCCTGCTGCGCGCCGCCGACCCGGACCCGCGCGGGCGGCCGGGGAGCAGTGGCGAGTTCCGCGAACAGCTCGGCGTCGAGACTGGCGACGCGCGCGAGGTAGTCGAAGTCCATGAACTCCGGCAGGTCGCCATAGGGCCGGCCGTCGCGCTCGGTGACATCCTGGTGCTGGCGCGAGTAGTCCTCGCGCGGCTCGCTGAACCGGACCGACGGGAAACCGGCGTCGAAGAACGAGCGGTGGTCGCCGCCGCGACCGTAACGGTCGCCACGGAACACCAGCTTCACGTCGAATCCATCGACGCGGCGCGCCGCCCACGACGCCGCCCGCGCCAGGCTGCGCCCGAGCGAGTCGTTGCCGACCGGCGCGTAGCTGAACACCCGGACGTAGCCATCGCGCCGCACGCCGTCCATGCCGAGCGAGTTGCCGACGATGTCGTTGGTGACCATGCCGTCGACCTGAACCTCCGCGGCCTGCAGCGCCTCGGCGTGGATCTGCGAGCCGAGCAGACCCTGCTCCTCGCCGTCGTAGCAGGCGAACACCAGGGTCGCGGCGAATTCGCGGTCGCAAAGCAGACGGCAGACCTCGAGCACCGCGGCAGTGCCGGAACCGTCGTCGTTGGCTCCCGGCGCGTCGGCATCACCGTCTGCACCGTTGGAGTTGCGGGAGTCGTAGTGACCGCCGAGCACGTAGACCCGCTCGGGATCGGTGGCGCCGGGCAGGGTGGCGATCACGTTGACGACCGCGACCTCGTTCGGCATCCCGCTGTTGGCGATCACCAAGAAGCGCGGGCCTTCGATCACGACCCGCGGTTTTCTCCCGGCGGAGTGAAGCCAAGATCGCGTAGCACGTCGCTGACGGCGACCTGACCGCCGGCGGCCCTCGATGCCG
>JAUILN010000032.1 GCA_030432695.1 bacterium
GCCGATACCGACGGCAACGGCGTGCTCGACTTCCTCGAAGAGGGGCCGTTCAACTGCGGCAACGGCGTCATCGACGCGGGCGAGGAGTGCGACGATAACGACCGGGACAACGGCGACGGCTGCAGCGAAGACTGTGTCGTCGAGCCCGACTGGGAATGCGAGTTCAACGAGGCCGACAGCGTCGGGCCCTGCGCGCCGGGCCAGTCGGCCGAGACCGTCGCCGTCGAGCCGGGCGACCTGCTGCCCGCCATCGGCGGCGAGGGCGGCAACCCCTTCGACGACCCCTGCCCGCCGGGTGAGGTGGTCATCGGCTTCGACCTGACGGTCGGCCCGTGGTTCGGCTTCCCCGACCAGGAGTTCATCACCCGGAGCCAGGCGCAGTGCGCCAGCTTCGACGTGGTCGACGGTGCGGTCGTGCTCACGCCGACCGTCCTGACGCCGATCCGTGGTGATACGCCGGGCGCGGTCACGCAGACCCGGTGCCCCGAGGGCCATGTCGTGGCCGGCTACGTCGGCTTCGACGCGGGTGGAGAGCAGCGCTACGTCGCCGGCCTCGGCCTCGTCTGCTCGCCGGTAGCCGTCGTCGAGGGTCGGGTGACCGTCGGTGAGCCAGTGCTCGTCGAGCCGGTCGGCAATACCAGCAACGAGGTCGGCCGCTTCGACTGTGGGGCGGGCCAGCTCGTCGGCGCCAACGTCGGCCGCTCGGGCGCGATCATCGACCGCTTCACGATGCGCTGCGACAACATCGTCGAGGCCTGCCGCCAGCCGGCGGGCTCGGTCTGCGAATACCAGGGCGAGTGCCTGGTGGACGCCGACTGCGACGAAGGCCAGCTCTGCCGGGGCAACGTCTGCGTGCAGACCGGCGCCTGCCCCGACGGCGAGAGCTTCGGCGAGCCCAACGACGACGCGGCGAACGCGACCGAGGTGATGGTCGGCCGCTACGAGGACCTCGCGGTCTGCGGCGACGACGACTGGTACACCATCGAGCTGTGCCCCGGCGGCACGCTGACGCTCGACGTCTACTTCGTCGACGATGACGGCGACATCGACGTCCAGATCGACGAGGGCCCGGGCAGCTTCTCGACGAGCGACGACGAGCAGGTGAGCTTCACCAACGAGGGCGAGGCGCCCCTGACGGTGAGCTGGCGGGTCTACGGCTTCAGCGGGGCGCAGAACAGCTACGCGATGGACGTCGACATCGCCGGCTGCGTCGAGGCCTGCCCCGACGGGCGGTTCCCCGGCGAGTGCCCCGAGGGCTATGTGGCCGTCGACGGCCGCACCTGCGAGCTGCAGGAGCAGGAGCCGGCGGTGGCCAACGGCGATCTGCTCGACGTCTGCGAGGCCCCGGACAACGTCGCGTACGGCGCCGACGGCGCTCTGCTGCCCGGCGGCGGGCGCATCGCCGACGGCTTCTTCGCGGCGGCCAACAGCCGCCTGAACGTGGCCGGCATCTGGGCCTGCGGCCCCGACGGGCAGGCGGGTGATGCGCCGCTCAACGAGCCCATCGGCTTCTCGCGCTGCCTGCAGATCGACGAGCCGGGGGCCTATGTGGTCGGCATCGCCGGCGACAACGGCGTGGTGGCCACGGTCGACGGCGAGGTCATCTTCAACCAGCAGGGCGACAACGCGGCGACCTTCCGCAACTGGTACCTGCTGCCGATCGAGCTGACCGCGGGCACCCACATCATCGGCCTCGAAGGCAGCAACATCGCCGGTCCCGCGGCGTTCGGCGCCGAGATCTACGGGCCCTTCCCGGCGGGCTCGACCGCCGACGACGCGTCGCTGCAGGCGCTCGACTATGCCAATAACATCGTCTTCTCGGCCTTCGAGGAGGTCGGCGGCACCTTCCAGACCGGCGAGTCTTCGGGCTTCAGCTGCCCGGAGGGCTTCGCGCTCGATCTGTGCGCCGAGGGCGAGCCGCAGTGCACCCGCTTCGAGCGCCTCGACCGCTGCGAGCTGCTGCCGGACGTCGAGATCTGCGACAACGGCGAGGACGACGACGGCGACGGCGCGGTCGACTGCGAAGACCGCGACTGCAACCTCGACGCGGCCTGCGCGGTCGAGCGCACGGTCTACTTCTCGGCGCCGGCCAACGACGGGATCATCGAGCGCCCCGGCGCGCCGACGCGGCTGTACACCGTCGACGGCGAGGGCGCCCTTCAGCTGCTGGGCGACATCCTGCTCGACGGCCAGCCCATCCGGGTCGCCGCCATCGCGCTCGCGCCGGACGGCAGCCTCTGGGGCTTCGAACACATGCCCGGCGATCCGGCGATGTCGCGGTTGATCTCGATCGACCCCGACACCGCCACCGCGATGGTCATGGGTGAGTTCTTCCCGGGGTGGATCGACGGGGCCGGCTTCGA
>JAUILN010000013.1 GCA_030432695.1 bacterium
GCGCGCGCTGGCGCGCGCGGGGAACCAGATCCACACCGCAGAGCGGGGATCAGGAATCAGAAGCAGGCGGGCTCAGGAGCCGCGGGCGATGATCGGAATCCCGCGGATTCTGGTGATCGTCGACACCGGCCCTGAACGGCCTCATGCTCGGCGCTCCGCGGCCGGAATCGCGGGGTGGCGTTCGCTGCGAGCGGCCGAGCTTGCCGCGCTCGGCGCAGTCGGGTAGCCGTTAGTTGCTTCGCTTGCCGGCCTGTCCTTCCCCGCTCCCTTCGCGATCGGCGTCAAGCCGCGCGTTCGTAGTGCCGCAGCAGCCCACCGAGGCGCTCGGTCACGTTCACGTCGCCGTTCCCGATTCTTGGTGGTCCAGCGATCGGCTCGTTGCCGATGCCCTGATGTGGCCGCTCGGCGTTGTAGTGCTGGACGTACTCGCGGACCGCCCTGCGCAGGTGTCCTTCACCGAGTAGCACGAGTCGGTCCAGGCACTCGCGCTTGATCGATCCGACGAAGCGTTCGGCGATCGCGTTCATGTTCGGGGCCTGGAGCGCGGTGGTCACCGGTGCCACGCCGGCGTCGTCGAGGATGCGGCGAAACTGCTCGGTGAACTTCGAGTCGCGATCCAAGATCAGGTGGCGCTTTGCCCGCAGGAAGCCATCGACCGGATCGGTCAGGTTCCGTGCGACCTGTGCCATGAAGCGCCCGTCCGGGTTCGTGGTGATGCCTGCAGCGGGGACCCGGCCGAGCATGCACGGCCGGGCGCGTCTCGACCGCGCGCGTGGCGTGATCGATGACGAACAGCACGTAGTGCGTGACGAGGCCGCGCGTGGTCCAGGCCTCGGCGGAGAAGAAGTCGGTCGCCGCGATCGCGTTGGCGTGGGCGCGCAGGAACGCGCTCCAGTTCGTCGGCCGTTCCGGGCTCGGAGGCACACCGTGCTGCTTCAGCGTCTTCGCGATCGTCGACCGCGCGACCGAGTGGCCAAGCTTCTTCAGCTCGCCCTGGATGCGGCAGTAGCCCCAGCTCGGGTTGGTCTCCGCCATGCCGACGATCAGCTCGCGGATCGCCTTCATGAGGCCAGGTCTGCCGGTCCGCTTGCCCTGGTGCGTCCACTTCGCCGCGATCAGCCGACGGTGCCAGCGCAGGATGGTGTCGGGTGTGACGAGGGTGGCAACCTGGGCGAGGAGGCTGCGGCCGAGCACGACTCCCTTCGCGGCGAGTCGTCGCCGCTGGGCGTCGGTCAGGCGGAGCGGGCGATTTCCGAGCTGCTCGCGGAGGACTCGGTTCTCCTCCTTCAGATACTCGATCGCGGCAGCCTGCTCGCGCTGGACCCAGCCGGCGACGGCGAGGAGGAGAAGGCGCAGTGGTGCGATGGTCACGAAGGCTGGTTCGACCTGTCTCAGTCGGAGCTCGTCGGCTCCCAGCCGCGTTCACGAGGGTTCCACTTCGCATCGGCCCTCGTCGTGCTCAAGACCGGGTCCGCGAAACCGATGACCTCGTCGAGCAGGTCCCTAAAGGCGGGCGGGGTCGTGCCTTCCAGGCGAAGTCGTCGCCTCCACGCTGCCCATCGCGGTTGTGCGATCGTTGCGAAGCCCTCCAGGGCCGAGCTCAAGCTCTCCAGTCGCGTTCCGCGGTGGTCTGCAACGATCTCCAGGGAGCGGCGGAGTGGTGTGGATGTCAGTTCGTGATCCGCAGCAAGGGCCGCAATGTCGACGAAATCGCGCCATCGGGTATTGGCGGTGCCTCTTTGGATTGCGGTGACGATCTTCTCTGCGAGCACCATCGCGATCGGTAGACCTGGAACGACCAGTGGCGGGCCTCCCAGTAGTCTCGGCAGCTCGATCCTCGCCGGACCCGGCCAGATCGGGTCGCCCACTGAGACGTCGACGTGGAAGTCGACGGTGGCCGAGGCGAGTCGGCATGGGACCATCACGCGGACCCCGCTGTAGACATCGCCCTCGCGGATGGTCTCTGCCGCGGTCTGCGCCGGAGTGAATTCCAGTCCGTCGTCTGCTTGGATCTCGAGGATCGAGTTCACGAGCACCCGGATGTGCTCAGGGTGGTTGCTGATCGAGCTTGCTGCCAGGTCCACGTCCTTGGTGGGGCGTCGAGCGTCGAACGCAGCGAGCAGTACGCCGCCCTTCAGGACCAGCTGTTCGGCGCGAGGCGAGATCGCGGAGCGAGCAAGGAAGCCCTCCAGTGCATAGAGCTGCAGGAGCTCCTCGGTAGGGCGGCCTCGCTGGGCTGCGAGCCGGCGGAGATCGAGGTAGGCCCTTCCGCCCGGAGTCTCGCGCGTCGGCTTCGGCCTGCTCACAGCAGCACTTCCAGGGCAGAGCGGATGGGCTTCTCCGCGGCGGGGAAGTGCCGGAGCAGGTCGAGGAGTGCTCGCGGTTCGCTGGACCGTCGCCGTATCCAGCGCCGCAGAGCCTCGATCGCCAGGTCCGGGCCGTAGAGATGACGGAGTCGGAAGGAGTCGATGATCGCACGGGGGGCCTCGTACAGCCCGAGGGCGCGGCCTTCGATCACCTCGAACGTCTCACGGCCGATCGAGAACGTCGTGGGGTCGAAGACGTGCCAGGCGACGGGGGCAGCGGTCTTCGCGGGTCGGATCCCGCGCGGGATCGCGGCGTGGATCACGTCGGGGATCTCGTCGGTCAGTCCGTGTCGTGCGAGCGCGCTCGAGAGGTAGAGGGTGGCGTTCGGCGCGCGGATGGCGAGTTCGATCAGATCGGGGTCGCCGTCCGCGTCGCTCTTCATGAACACCCCGCGGCCGATCGACGTCAGAGTTCCGTCGTCGCGCCAGGCGTAGAGCTGGTGCTTGCTGATCCCTAGCTCGTCGGCTTCGGTCCGGGTGAAGGCCGTGGGGAGGTCCTGGATCGCGGTCGCCATGCCGGGACAAAGTGTAGACAGGTAGTCGCTGGGTGTCCACGGCTTGTCCGCCGTGCTGTCCCAAAAAGTCGGCCGACCTCGCGCGGGCTCGTTCTTGGCGCTTTGGGGCCGTTCTCGCGGAGCAGACTTCTCGGGGATCGGCCAAGCTTGCCGCGCTCGGGGCAGTCCGGTAGCTGTCGGTAGCTTCGTTTGCCGGCCTGTCCTTCCCCGCTCCCTTCGCGGTCGGCATCAAGCCGCGCGTTCGTAGTGCCGCAGCAGTCCGCCCACGCGCTCGGTCACGTTCACTTCGCCGCCCCCGATCCTTGGTGGTCCAACGATCGGCTCGTTGCCGATGCCCTGGTGTGGGCGTTCGGCGTTGTAGTGCTGGATGTACTCGTCGACCGCCCTGCGGAGGTGTCCTTCACCGAGTAGCACGAGTCGGTCCAGGCACTCGCGCTTGATCGATCCGACGAAGCGTTCGGCGATCGCGTTCATGTTCGGGGCCTGGAGCGCGATGGTCACCGGCGCAACACCGGCGTCGTCGAGGATGCGGCGGAACTGCTCGGTGAACTTCGTGTCGCGGTCCAGGATCAAGTGGCGCTTGGTCCGCAGGAAACCGTCGACCGGATCGGTCAGGTTCCGCGCGACCTGCGCCATGAAGGGCCCGTCCGTGTTCGTTGTGATCCCGGCGATCGTGACCGCGCGCGTGGCGTGATCGATGACGAACAGCACGTAGTGCGTGACGAGGCCGCGCGTGGTCCAGACCTCGGCGGAGAAGAAGTCGGTCGCCGCGATCGCGTTGGCGTGCGCGCGCAGGAACGCGCTCCAGGTCGTTGGTCGTTCGGGGCTCGGCGGCACTCCGTGCTGCTTCAGGGTCTTCGCGATCGTCGACCGCGCCATCGAGTGTCCGAGCTTCTTCAGCTCGCCCTGGATGCGGCAGTAGCCCCAGCTCGGGTTGGTCTCCGCCATGCCGACGATCAGCGCGCGGATCGCCTTCATGAGGCCAGGTCTGCCGGTCCGCTTGCCCTGGTGCGTCCACTTCGCCGCGATCAGCCGACGGTGCCAACGCAGGATCGTGTCGGGAGTGACGAGGGTGGCAACCTGGGCGAGGAGGTTGCGGCCGAGCACGACTCCCTTCGCGGCGAGTCGTCGCCGTTGCGTATCGGTCAGGCGCTGGCGTCGACCGCCGAGCTGCTCGCGGAGGACTTGGTTCTCCTCCTTGAGGTAATCGATCGCGGCGGCCTGCTCGCGCTGGACCCAGCCGGCGACGGCGAGGAGGAGTAGGCGCAGAGGGGCGAAGGGCACGTGGTGGTGGGTGGCGGGCCTCGTTAGAGGAGCTTGCCAAACGCGCTCAGCCTCGACACGGCCTCCGGGAGTCGTTGTCGTGCGAGTGCGTCGAGGAACTCGTCGACGCTCCGGGGAGGATGACGCAAGGCTGCGCGTTGCTGCTTGGCTGCTTCGCACACCGTGGATCTCGTCCGTCCAGCGGGCGCGGAACAGGTCCGTCATCGCCACGCGCATGAGCAGGTCGCGGAGCGGCGCAGGGTAGAGGACGCACGCGTCGAACAGCGCGGTGAACGTCGCCATGGGTCGCGGGTCTTGGGGCGATCTCAGTCGAGGGCGCGGGCGCTCAGTACCCCATGTCGAGATCCTGCGCCTGGCGCGTCAGCTCATCCAGGGCCTCGTGCCGAGCGCCGTCCGTCCTCGCTTTGTATGCCATCAGATCGCGGAAGAGGACGCGCCGGTGGGTGCCGACCTTGTGGAACGGGATTCTCTGCTCGTCGAGCAGCTTCACGAGGAACGGGCGGGAGACGCCGAGGAGATCCGCTGCCTGCTGCGTGGTGAGCTGGGCATGGATCGGCATCAGGGTGACCGCGTTCCCCTCCGCCATCTGGGTCAGCAGGTGGACCAGGAGGCGGACGGCTGCGGCGGGGAGTTCCAGGGCCGGTTGGTTCGAGCCTTGGATCTTGATGCGGAGGTCCTGCGTGGCGAAGGGTGCGAGTTGCCTGCTGGACTCGCGAGCGAGTTCGATGTCGTGCTCGGACGGAGCGACGGGGTCGAGCTGGTGCGATGGCGCTGCAGACATGGTCGGTGCCTCCCGGAGTCGTCGACGACGCTGGAGGAGGTTATCGTGCAATCGAAACAATCGCAACAAGCGAAATATCTGCTCAGGAGACGAGGTGTGGCGTGCTGTCCGAAAAGTCGGCCGGCCCTGAACGGCCTCATGCTCGGCGCTCCGCGGCCGGAATCGCGGGGTGGCGTTCGCTGCGAACGGCCGAGCTTGTCGCGCTCGGCGCAGTCCGGTAGCCGTCAGTTGCTTCGTTTACCGGCCTGTTCCTTCCCCACTCCCTCCGCGATCGGCGTCAAGCCGCGCGTTCGTGTGCCGCAGCAGCCCACCGAGGCGCTCGGTCACGTTCACGTCGCCGGCCCCGATCCCTGGCGGTCCAGCGATCGGCTCGTTGCCGATGCCCTGATGTGGGCGCTCGGCGTTGTAGTGCTGGACGTACTCGCCGACCGCCCTACGTAGGTGTCCTTCACCGAGTAGCACGAGCCTGTCCAGGACCTCGCGCTTGATCGAGCCGACGAAGCGTTCGGCGATCGCGTTCATGATCGGAGCTTGGAACGTGGTGTTGACCGGTGCCACGCCGGCGTCGTCCTGGATGCGCTTGAACTGCTCGGTGAACTTCGTGTCGCGGTCCAGGATCAGGTGGCGCTTGGCCCGTAGAAAGCCGTCGACCGGGATCGGTCAGGTTCCGCGCGACCTCCGCCATGAAGCGGCTGTCCTGGTTGATGGTGATCCGGGAGATCGCGGCCGCGCGCGTGGCGTGGTCGATGACGAACAGCACGTAGTGCGCGACGAGGCCGCGCGTCGTCCAGACCTCGGCAAAGGAGAAGTCGGTGGCCGCGATCGCGTCGGCGTGCGCGCGCAGGAACGCGTTCAAGGTCGTCGGCCGTTCGGGTCGGTCGAGCAGCCGGGGGCCCAGATTCTTGCCCTTGGCTGTGTCGGCGTCATGGGGCGTTGGGGCAGTGGTCGAGAGCAACCCTGCGATGAAGCCCTATTTTCTCCGCATGAGTTTGCGATCCGTGGGACTGCTTGCCGCAGGGTGCTGCGTTCTTGGTGCCGGAGCTTGTGAGAGCCCGCCGGGCTTCCCTGTGAACCCTGGCGTGGAGTTGCCAGGCGCGGGGCGTCCCGTGTTGGTCGGCATGCTCATCGATTCCCGAGGAGAGCCGGTCGCGAACGAGGTCACGACGCTCAACCGTTGGACCTCCTCGCATGACGGGGGCGATTCCTCCACGTTTGGCGGCGGGCTTGTGCTGACGGATGCGGACGGGTGGTTCCGTATGGACAGCTCGATACTGGACCCGTTGATACTTCCCGCTGACGGTCGCAGGGCTGTTGGCCTGACGGGCTCCGGCGATCGGATTGCCTACTACGATGCCCGCCGGGCCTTCGCCCCTGGGGTGCACTACATCGGGGACCTCTTGCTGTCGCATTCGAGAGATGCTCATGCGCTGCGCGTCTTGAGCGATGTGGACTTGCTTGGCCGGCTGGATGTCGTGATGAATCGTGGTAGCGGTGCCCGAGATGCGTGTCTTGTAGAGATGGCGCGACGCGGTGGGGCGGCCATGCGCGAACGTCTGGCAGGCCTGGAATCGGCGGGTCGCAGGCGGTGGCCGGAATCCGATTCGGATACGGCACTGATCACCGCCCGGAATCGAGCGGAACGGCTTGCTGATCCTCTTGTGATGGAGCTGAGCCCTGATCAGCCTCGGCGGGTCGAGTGCCCGGTGGGGGAGCTTCCCCGGGTTTCGATTGCGCTGGTCAATCGAGATCCGAAGGGGCGGAGCATTCGCTTCTGCCTGAAGAGTGAGGGCAGAGATCACGGTCTTGCCGTCGACTGCGAGCCGTCGGACGGAGTGCGTGATTCGTTCCAGGTCTTTCCGGTGCACCCTGGCGGCTTGTATCTGCGCGGGGACTCTTGGGAGATCGCCCCTGGCGAATCAGCCGCGCACGAAGTGCAATTGTCCTCGTACCTCGCGATCAACTCGCCGGGTCAGTACCGCGTTCGGCTGGCTTTCCGAACTGGAACATCGGAGATGGTGGAGGGGACATATGGGGCCGGTGGCTGGGAGTCCGTGAACAGGCTCACTCGCGGTGCGATCTTCATCTACTCCCCGTGGATCACACTCGACGTGCGCGCGAGGGACTGAGGTCGGAGGGTGCTCTCATCATGGTCGGTCGACTCCGGGGCCTTCTTCGCGGAGTGACCTTCGCCACGGACGGTCGAGCTTGCCGCGCTCGGCGCAGTCCGGTAGCAGTCAGTTGCTTCGCATGCCGGCCTGTCCTTCCCCGCTTCCGTCGCGATCGGCGTCAAGCCGCCCACTCATAGCACTGCAGCAGTCCGCCGAAGCGCTCGGAGACGACCACGTCACCATTCCCGACCCTTGGTGATCCAGCGATCGACTCGTTGCCGATTTCCTGATGTGGGCGATCGGCGTTGTGGTGTTGGACGTAGTCGCCGACCGTCCTGTGCAGGTGCCCTTCACCGAGTGGTGCGAGCCCGTCCAGGCACTCGCGCTTGATCGAGCCGACGAAGCGTTCGGCGATCGCATTCATATTCGGAGCCTGGAGCGCGATGGTCACTGGTGCCACGCCGGCGTCGTCCATGAAGCGCTTGAACTGCTCGGTGAACTTCGTGTCGCGGTCCAGGATGAAGTGGCGCTTGGCCCGCAGGAATCCGTCGACCGGATCTCGGTCAGGTTCCGCACGACCTCCGCCATGAAGCGGCTGTCCTGGTTGATGGTGATCCGGGAGATCGCGGCCGCGCGCGTGGCGTGGTCGATGACGAACAGCACGCGACCGATCAGGGCGGTCTCGCCACGCTGGATGGCCTCGTCGAGCGCTGCTCGCTGCTTGCCGGTCGTCTGTCGAGAGCCGGGAGCCCGGTGACGCCCGTGACCGGGGGTTCTACCGAAAGGACTGAGCGAGGAAGAAGCAGGCCCAGGGTAGTCCCACGCCGAGCAGGACAGCCGGGCCGAGGGCGAGGAGCAATCCAGTGCCGGGAAGCAGGACGTCGACGTCTCGATTCGCCGTGGCACGCGTCCAGTCCGTATGGGGCGTGGACGTCGTCTCGTCGACCGCGACTTCCTGGGCCGCGGCTTGCCAGGCCTTGATCTGGCGAGTTGCCTGTTTCAGTGTTCGCCAGAACGGGATGTAGACGTGGACCGCGCGGTCCGGGAATTTGAGCCGGACGAACGAGCGGCTGCTGTAGGGGAACAGGCTGGAGAACGCAGTGGTGCGGCGCAGTTGCGCCATGCGCCAGGCCCGGATCGGCTCGTCGTCCATCCCGGTGACGGCCACCTGATGAGGTGAGATCACCGTGGCCGGTTGGCCTCGGCTTCGACGCATGCAGCGCAGACGGCGTGCGTTCACCGTCGCCACGAGGCCCCAGAACAGCCCGGAGATGCCGAGGAACGGGAGGGCACCGTAGAGGCCTCGAGGCAGGGCGATCGCGATCGTGCAGATGATCAGCAGGCCGACCAGGGCTCCGCCGATCGCGGCGCGCTTGGCCCAGACGTGCTCTCTACGCACGACGATGAGCTCGGGATCGATCCTGGGGGAACTCGTGAGTTCTGCGAGTTCGCGGCGCGTGGACGACGGAACACGAACGGCAGGGATGTACATGCGGGTCGCTCCTTCTCCTCGCTGCACATCTTCGCACGACCGACAGGGGGTGGGGAGGGTGGGAGGGGCTCCGTCGGACGCCGATCCGGCTCGCCGTCGCATACCGGGTCGGTCTCGGCAGCAGCATCGCGCACGTGCTCCGGCACCGGCGCGTCAGCGGTTCCCGTCGCGGATCCGGTCGATCAGGTGCTGCTCCTCCTCCGAGGGGGCGGCCTCGATCCGGGCGAGCAGCTGCTCGAAGCGCGTCCTCTGCTCGGGAGTCAGCGGAGCGTGGGCGGCCAGGGTGCGCAGCAGGGAGAGGCGCAGCGTCGAGGCGTCGTTCGCGGGGGCGTTGGTCCAGGCGGTGAACAGCAGCTCGACTGCCCAGGGCCGTGCTGTCGCCGGCGCGGCGCTCCGCAGCTGTTCCAGCCGACGCACGATCCGAGTGAGGTCCTGCAGGCTCAGTCCGTGGATGCGGAACAGGGCCTCGAACTCGGTCCGCGTATCCAGGGTCTCGGGCGCGTGCTCCATCAGGGCCCAGGCGCACGCACCCGGGCATTCGACGAGTCGGGCCATCGAGCCGCCTGCCTCGACGAAGCGTTGGAGGTCGTCACTGGCCGCGCGGGACATGAGGGCCATGACGATCTGCTCGGAGACGTCGCCGCGTTCGCGAAGGGCCTCGGCGGCGAGCACCAGCGCAGTGGGGGAAGTTGCCTTCACGGCTGCGAGCAGACCCGCGTCGTCGCTCTCGGGGAGTACCGGCGGCGCGGCCGTGAGCAGTGCGGGGTCGATGCCTTGCTCCGCGAACAGTCGGTCGAACGAACCCAGCTCTCGGACGTGGGCCGGGGAGGTGATTTCGACCACCAGCCGGAGGAGTTGCTCGTTGCCCACCAGCGGGAACTCGCGCGCCTCGAATGGCTGACACCACGGCAGCCAACGGGTGAGCAACCAGACGAGGTCGAGGGCCAGGTCCGGTGGGGCGTTGCCGATCTTTTCGTGGACCCTGCGGACCGCGGCATCCGCTGCCGGACCGAGTCGTGCTGCGACCCGGACCAGATCGTGGTTCATTCCAAGGCGGTCGAATCCCCGGAGGCGTGATCCGCCGTGGGAAGCCAGCGCGCGGTCGACGAGGGCTTGCGCGGCGAACGGTCCGAACGCCGTGACCCGCTCGAGCAACGCGTCGAAACGCTCGGGGTCGTCGGTAGTGAACAGCTCCTCGAGCATCGCGTCGATCTGTCTGCGCATCGCGATGCCGCGTGCGCCGACCTTCGACGGGTCGTCGGGTGACAGGCTCTGCCGGATCGCCGCCGTGCGGATCGCGTCTGCCGCGGCCGTCGCTCGCTTCGCCGAAGCGTTGTCCGGCGTCGACATGGCAACGAGGTCTTCGAGGGAAGCCACCAGCGTGAGGCCGCGCGCGCCGAGCCCAGGTGCGAGTTCGAGGGCGAACTCGAAGTTGTCCAGCGTGTCTTCGCCGCTCAGTGCGTTGCGGATACGCGGGCACGCGCCAGCAGCTCCCGGTCCCAGCTGGCGCAGCGCGGCGCGAGCCCGTCGTCGTTCGTCCTCGGGCGTGTCGGCACCGAACGCGAGGATGCCGAGCGCCGCGGCGGCCTTTGGCGAGTCGCTACCCACGGCGAGCATGGCTCGGGCGACTGCCCGCTCGGCGAGCAGGTGCTGGTCGCCGTGCAGACCGACGTTGCTGCGGATCGGGTGGACGCCTCCACGCAGCCGATGCGCCAGGGCGTCGGTGCCTGCATCGTCGGCGGACCCGTTCCGTTGGATCAACTTCGCGGCAAGTTCGACGGTGAACGGATTACGGCTGTCGCGAACCGCCTCGATCCAGCTCGCCGGCTCGGCGTGGGGAGCGACGCGGGAGCGTCCGTCCTGCTCGGCCGAGTGCGCGGCCGCTGCGTTGCGCAGCTCGGCTGCCGGAACGGGTTGCTCACCGCGTTGCTTCGACTTGGCGTTCAGGGTGCCGATCAGCACGCCGTCCATCGGGTAGCTGCGGGTCAGCTGGCCCGGAGTGTGGAACACCGAGGCCCGCGCCAGGATCGCGCGCGCGGTCAGCCAGGTCGCGGGGTCCTCGTGGTCCAGCTCGTCGTGCAGCAGCGGGACCAGGGGAGCGGAGGCCGTGCCCAGCTCGTCGACGAGTCGACGGGCGGGTTCTGGATCCCCGGTCCGCAGCGCCTCGTCGAGCGTCTGGCGGAGGCGCTCCGCGACCCGTTCCGCGTCCGCGGTCGGTTGCTGGGCGCGCGGTGGTCGGGAGAAGGTCGGAGCCAGCGCGAGGAGCACGGCTCCGAGGCGGATCGTGGCACGATGCACCGGCGGAGGCTAGCTGCCGTCGCGGAGTGCGTCCACGCGGTCGAGAAGGTCGAGGCAACCGCCGAGGCATCGGCCGGGTGGAGGTGTTCCGGGTCGGGTAATGTTCCCCGAATCGGGGCGCCCAAGGATCGAGCGCATAGCTCCGCGCACTCCATGGTTTCCCAAGCCCTCGCGTTGCTCTCGCGACTGCGCCGTCCAGTCAGCGGCCTGCCGATCACCGCCGCTCTGACACTCCTCGTTCCCCTCGCTGCGCACGCTTCTGTCGCAGCACAGTCGCCCCGTTCGCCCACCCTGCTGGTCGACCTGGATACGACGAGCGCGCCGATCCTCCGCTCGTCCGAACCCGCGGAACTGTTCGTCGAGCCGAGCCGGACCTGGTTCACGGCTCGCTCCTACGAGACCGGGATCGAATCGTGGGTCACCGATGGCACACCGGCCAACACCCGGGCGATCGACGACCGCCCGGGTGGAGATCCGGCGAGTGGCTTCGGGGTGGGCGTGATGCTCCCGAGCGGCACCGCGGTCGCGGTTCGTACGAGGTCGGGACTCGGACCCATGCTGCATGCCGCGGCGCCCGGCGCGACGCGGTGGAGCGGGATCATGAATCTATCGTCCGATCCCTTCGCTCGTGCGCCGCGATCCATGGTGGTGTGGAACGGGGCGGCGTGGTTCGTCGCCGACGATGGAACTTCGGGTATCGAGCTGTGGCGTAGCGATGGGACCCGGGCCGGAACCCGGGTCGTCGAAGACCTCCCGTTGGTGCCTGGCTCCCAGCTGACGACGGAGAGCACGGTCCTGGCCACACCGACCGGACTCTGGATGGTCGTCGGAGACCTGGGCCGACCGCGTCAGCTGTTCCACAAGGTCGCTGTCGGCACACCGGCCGTGGTGGTCCAGGCGGCTTCCGGGCCGGTGTCACCGACGCACATCTGGGGCGGAATCGGGAGCCGCGGGCTGGTCTTCGCCTGCAATGACGCGGTGACCGGGATCGAGCCGTGGATCACCGACGGCACGGTGGTCGGGACGCGGCCGCTCGTCGACATCATTCCTGGTCTCGGCAGCAGCAGCCCCGGGCGGCTCGCTGCCGAGATCGGGCGAATCTGGTTCTACGCCCGCACACCGAGCGAGGGCTACGAGCTCTGGATGACCGACGGCACCTCGGCCGGAACACGGATGATCGTGGACCGGAATCCCGGGGCAGCCTCCGGGATCCTCATCGACGAGGACCGTGCCGTGGCGGCGTTCGGAGGCCTCGTCTATGCGGGGAACGACCCCGTGACCGGTGGGGAACTCCACTTCTCCGACGGCACGCCGGCCGGCACGGGCCTGCTCCGCGACATCGACACCGTGTCGACCGGCTCGTACCCGGAGTCGTTCGCGCTGCTGCGCGGCCGCGTGTGGTTCCGGGCCTACGACGGTCTAACGGGCTACGAGTTGTGGAGCACCGACGGAACCGCGGGCGGCACGCGGCTCGAGCTCGATCTGCTGCCGGGTCCCGAGAGTGGTGGCGTGCGACCGGTCGCCGACGTGCCGGGCGTAGGCCTCCTCGTCGCCGGGAACGACGGACGGACCGGTGAGGAGCCGTGGCTCTTCGATCCCGGCACCGGCAGGGCCCTGCTGCTCGGCAACCTCATGCCCGATGCGGTGAACGGTGGTGCGGGGATCGAGCGGATCTTCCCGCACGACACGTTCGCGCTGCTGCTCGCCGATCGGGGGCTCGGAGGCGTCGACTTCGTCGCGACGCGGGGGACTCCGGCATCCACCATTCCGTTGCCGATGCCGACGTTGAGCCGTTCGAGGTTCGATCTCAGCATCCTCGTCTCCCTCGTCGGCTCCCTTCCGACTGGGCTCGTGGTCCGGTTCCGTCAGGACGTGAGCAGCAATCGGCAGATCTGGTTCACCGACGGCACGCCAGCGGGCAGTCGCCGGATCGGCACCATGTCGTCCGTCGTGGATTCCCGGGAGTTGCTCGAGGGTGTGGAGTTCGAGGGCCGGCTCTGGTTCCACCGCCGCGACCGTGGAGCTCCCGAGCTCTGGGTCACCGACGGCACGGTCCTGGGCACGCGCCCCGCGCCGGGCTTCACGGGAGGATCCACCTTCCTGCCGATCCTCGCCCACCGGGGACTGATGTGGGGCTGTGGTGAGTCCGCGCAGCACGGGACCGAACTCTGGGTCAGCGACGGCACCGCTGGTGGAACCCGGCAGGTCACGGATGTGTGGCAGGGCTCACCGGGTTCGGCTCCCGCCTCGCTGACCCCGCTCGGGGACCGCGTGTTCTTCACCGCGGAGACTCCCGGAGCAGGGCGCGAACCGTGGATCAGTGATGGCACCGCCGCAGGAACGGTTCAGCTCGCCGACCTCGAGCCGGGGCCGGTCTCGTCGCAGCCGACCGAGGCGGTGTCGTTGGGAGACCGCGTGGTGTTCGTTGCCGTGAACTCCACGTTCGGCGGGGAACCCTGGGTCACCGACGGGACGGCCGGCGGGACCCGGCTGGTCAAGGAGCTGACGCCCGGAACGAGCCGCTTCGGTCCACGATTCCTCGCGCGCGCGGGCGATCGGGTGGTGGTGGGAGGGCCGGACACGCTGTGGAGCACGGACGGGACGGCGGCGGGCACCCTCCGGTTCGACGCGGCCAACGTCGGTGCCACCATCTCGAGCCGGGCCTGGCCGGTCGGCGACGACGGGAGCTTCGTCTTCACGGGCTCCGACGTGGTCCACGGCCGAGAACTCTGGGCCAGCGATGGCACGGTGGCGGGCACGCGGATCGTCGGCGACTCGTTCCCGGGTGCGGGATCCAGCTTCCCCGAGGTGTTCGCGCGCTTCGGCGATGGACTGCTGTTCCAGGCCGACGACGGCCGCACCGGCGCCGAGCTGCACCGCATCCCGCTGGCCGACTTCGGCGCCGCGGTTGCCTCGCCCTTCGGCACTGGCTGCGGCGCGCGTCTCGCGGTCGAGGGCACACCGGGCATCGGCCGCTCCTTCACGATCCGCATCGACGCTGCGGCGCCCGGCGGAGCCTCGGGCCTGGTGCTCGGCAGTGCTCCGGCCGCGGACGTGCTGCAGGCCGGTTGCGTGATCCAAGTCGCAGCCCCGAGCCCGCTCGCCAACTACTCGACCGATGCGCAGGGCGATGCACGGCTCACGGTCAGCCTGCCGATCGACCCGGCATTGATCGGAGCGCACCTGTTCCTGCAGTCGGTGCACCTGCGTGTCGGCGGGCCGCTGCTCGGTGGACTCGAACTGACCCAGGGGCTCGAGCTGTTGGTCGGCGACTGATCTCGGCTCGGACGGGTTCGGGCGCTACCGCGGTGACGAATCCGTCTCGGCGGCTCGACGTGCGAGTTCGCGGTGACGCGCGGCCTCGTCGTGTTCGTCCGCGTGGCGTGATCGATGACGAACAGCACGTAGTGCGTGACGAGGCCGCGCGTGGTCCAGACCTCGGCGGAGAGGAAGTCGGTGGCCGCGATCAGCCGACGGTGCCAACGCAGGATGGTGTCGGGGGTGACGAGGGTGGCAATCTGCGCGAGGAGGCTACGGCCGAGCACGACGCCCTTCGCGGCGAGTCGTCGCCGTTGGGCGTCGGTCAGCCGTGGGCGGTGACCGCCCAGCTGCTCGCAGAGGACTCGATTCTCCACCTTCAGAGACTCGATCACGGCAGCCTGCTCGCGCTGGACCCAGCCGGCGACGGCGAGGAGGAAAAGGCGCAGGGGCGACACGTCCCAGGCGGGGTCCAGTGGCTCAGAGCGTGCCCGCGTGGAGGCCATCGAGGTAACGCTGATAGGCCCACTGTCGATCGCGCCGCTTGCCGGTGATCTCGACGAGTACGCCCGCTGCCTCCAGTGCTTGGATGGCGCGGCTTGCCGTCGGCTTCGAGGTCTGGATGCGCCCGACGACCTGCGAAGACTCCACGATCGGATGTCGAGGCAGGTCTTCGAAGAGTCACAGGGCACCGAGGGGTGCTTCGTTCATCGCAAGGGCTCGGCTGAGGTCCTCGGTCACCAGCGCGAAGAGGTCGCGGGCGGTCGCGGATCCTCGTCGGGCGTTCCTTCGGCGGACTGTTCGGCGTCCATGCGCTCGTTCAGCGCGCCGACTTCTTCAAGGGCATCATCGCGATCAGCCCGAGCCTGCAGTGGGAGGATCAGGAGCTGGTCGGCCCTGTGCAGAACTGGCTCGACTCCACTCCCGACCCGCAGTGCTCGCTCTACATGACGGTCGGCAGCGAGGGTGGAGAGCTGCTCGGGGGCACGATGCAGGTCGCGGGGATGTTCAGCGACGACCGGTCGGCCGGCCTGCGCTGGAAGTTCGTGCACATGCCGGGCGAGACCCACATGACGGTGCCGCATCGGAGCACCTACGACGCCCTCGAGTTCCTGTACGAGGGCTACTGGTTGGAGGAGGGCTCGTCGGTCGTCGGCACCGATGGCTGGGCCGCCGCCCGTCGTGGCCTGCTCGCGGCCCGCGAACGCATGGGACTCGGCGACGACCCGATCGATGCCCGCGCCTTCGAGACGATGGTCTTCGGCATGGTCTCCAATGGCCTCGTCGCCGAGGCATTGGTCGAGTTCCACCAGCCGTACCCCGAACGCGATGCACTGCCACCCGGATTCTGGATGGCGATGGCGGGGATCCTCGAGGAGGAGGGAGGGGACGCGCCGCTGCAGGAGTCCTATGGGATCGCGGTCGGCGTCCATCCAGATGTCGACGACCTCCGCAACGGCGCGGTCGAAGCGGGTTGGGATGCCGCAGCTCGGCCCGCGAGGCCGGCCGAGGCGGATGTCTCTGCAGAGCGCCTGGCGCAGTGCGTGGGTAGCTACGAGGGCGACGGCCCGGTGTCGCGCTTCGCGATCACACAGAAGGACGGCAAGCTCTGGGTCGACCTGAACGAGAACGGTGAGTCCCGCGCTGATCACGAAGAGCGCAGAACGCCATATGGACCCCCAAGGGCCCGAACTCGTCTTTGGCGCCGCCGCGGATGGGATCGTTCACGAGGTCACGATCGACGCTTTCGGCTCCCGTTTCACCTACCGCCGCGTCGACGCTGAGCCGCGGCGAGACGACTGAAGCGCCGGTCAGGGCGGTGGTGATCGAGCACCGGATCACCGCAGTGCGCGAGCGAGTTCGACCAGCGCCGCGAGCCGGCGCGCCGGGTCGTCCGCGAACTCCTCCGCGATGCGCGTCTCGACCGCCGCCGGCTCGACGAGCTCCTGCAGCCACGCGGCGACGCGCGGCTGCAACGCGGCCTGCAGGACCAGGCGTTCCCGTAAGGCCACGCTGCGCTCTACCGGCGCGAGGCTGTCCCAGAGCCGGAGGGTGCCGTCGCCCGAAGTCGAGGCCAGCAGCGTGCCGTCGGGGCTGAAGGCGACTGCTTTCACGTACTGGCTGTGCCCGCGCAGTTCGAGCACCTGTTCGAAGCGCCCCGCATCCCAGACGCGCACCGCGTTGTCGTTGCCGCCACTCACCAGCCGCGTGCCGTCGGGAGACCAGTCGACGCCGTAGACGTTGCCTCGGTGCGCCTCCAGCGACGCGGTGAGTGCGCCGGTCCGCAGGTCGTAGACATCGACCAGCCCGGACGAGTGGCCTGCCGCGACGCTTCGGCCGTCGGGGTGGATGCTGACACCGAGGTAGCCACCGCCTCCGGAGCGCTCGAGTTCGCACTGCAACGCGCCGTCCGCAGCGCGCCGGATCTCCACGTGGCCGCCGTACATCTCCGAGCCGATCGCGACCAGGCTGCGGTCCGGACTCCAGGAGATCACCGCGCTGACCCGGCGCTGCGGCGGTGGTGCGGCAAGTCCGCTGGAGCGGCCGAGCGTCGGAGTCTCGATCGCGAACGCCCGCGAGACGCCTTCGCCCCGAAAGCCGCCGAGCCAGAACACCGTGGTCCGGTTGCGGCCGCGGATGGCGTCGAACGGCGCCTCCAGGCAGGCCCGGGCTCCCGAGGAACCCTGGAATCGGACCCGTGCCGGTCCCTGCTCGTCGGCCTCGATCCAGGTGATGTCGCGCGAGGCCTTGCCGACCCGTCTCAGGGTGAATCCCGGGTCCTCGCTGGAGGTCCAGGAGTCGACCACCTGAAAGATCTGGTCGGATCGATCACCCGGTTGCGACGTCAGGCCGAGCTGGCTCCGCGCTGCCTCGAAACGGGCCAGCAACGGCAGGTCGGCGCCGTCCGAGCCGACCCGCGGCAGGGTGACCTCGCGACCCTGGAGGCGTTCTTGCAGGTAGCGCTCGATCGACGCGACCGCCGCGGCATCGAGCAGGTCGTCGTAGATCAGCAGTTCGATCACGTCGCCGGCGAGCTGCCGGAGGTGGTTGCCGCGACCGCCGAGCGAGAGCTGTGGGTGGGGTCCCGGTCCGCGCCAGGTTTGCGCCATCCGGGAGCGGGCTACCTGCTCGACGCCGTCGATCCATAGTCGGGAGCCGCCGCTCTCCGATTCGGAGTCGAACTCGAGGCGATGGATGGAGCGGGTCCCCGGCTTCGCCGCCTCGAACTCGGCGCCGGCCGTGAGGTAGCGCCCAGGACCGCGGTACCAGCCGAGCGTCCACCCCGGTCGCTGGACGCTGGTAGGTGACCCGAACAAGCTCGCGCCCCAGGCCACGCCGCCGCTGATCACCTGGAAGCCGTCGACGTCGACCGACAGGGCCGGCGACCGTCCCGGTGGATCCTCCCGCAGGCGTAGCAGTTCACCGGTGAGCAGATCCCAGACCGCGACCGAGGACGGCGCGAGGGGTGCGTGCGACAGCAGCAGCGACCCGTCAAGCGAGAACGCGAGGTCGTAGTGATAGCCCGGCTGGTCGTCCAGCACGCGGGACGCCGCGAGCCCGCTTCGACCGGGTACCGGCCACAGCCGGATCCCCTCGCTGCCGGTGATCGCCAGGGCACGCTCGCCGAGCCAGGTGACGCGCCGGGCGGACTCGTCGAGGAAGATGTGGCTGCAGATGTCGGGGTCGCTCCAGATCCGCAGGCTGCCGTCTCGAGAGACCGAAGCCAGTCGTCCCGCGGGCGACCAGGCCAGGTCGAGGACGGCACTGGTGTGTCCGAGGTAGCGTGCGTCACGCTGCAGGTCCGACGGTCGGTAGCTGCGGATGTTGCGCTGCAGGGTGCCGCACACCACCCGGCTCCCGTCGGGTGACCAGGTGATCGACTCGACCTCGTCGTACTCGACCACGCGGTTCAGCTCGGCGAGCGGCTCGATCGCCCATGTCGACAGCCGCGCGTAGCCCGGCGGATCCTCGGCCAGCACGATCCTGCCACCGTCGGGGTGCACCGCCAGCTTCGGGATTCCCCAGCGCGGGTTCAGCTCAGCGGAACGGACCGTGCCGTCCGCGACGACGCTCAGGTGGCCCACACCGAGCGCGACCAGACGCTCGGCGCCCGGCTCGAAGGCGAGCTGCAGCACCGGCCCCGGAGCTGAACCCCAGACCACCCACCGTTGGTCGGCGCCCCGCTCGAGCACGCGGATCGAACCGTCGGTATCCGCGCAGGCGAATCGGAGGCCGTCGCCCGACACCGCGACGGCAGAGGGCTGGCCGGGCAACTCCCAGCAGGTCGCGGGCTCTTGCAGCTCGGTGTCCCATCCGCAGAGCGTCGTGGCATCTCGCATCGCCAGGAGCTGACCTGTCGACGGATCGACCTGGAACGGCCCCGGCGACCACGACGGGCCGAACTGCGCGCGGTAGCCGGTGAGCAGGCTGTGCAGGTGCGACCATTCGAACCCGCGCAGTTCCCTCGGAGCCCGTTGCAGGATCTTCTGGGCCGCGAGCGGATCGTCCGAGAGCAGGGCCTGCGCGGCGGTGAGGTCGGAGTGGTACGCGCGCCGCCGTGCTTCCGCAGCGCTGTGTTCGGCGCGGACCGCGTACACCAGCGCAACGAGCAGGCCCACGCCGAGCGCCAGCACCGTCGCCGCGATCCCGGCGACCAGCACGCGGTTGCGCCGCGCGAACTTGCGGAACTGGTAGGTGGCACTCGGTGGTCGGGCGGCGATCGGCAGCGACTGCGCCTGACGTCGCAGGTCGTCGGCCAGCTCGAGCGCGCTCGGGTAGCGGCGCGATGGATCCTTGTCGAGCGACTTGCCGAGGATCGTCTCGAGGTCACCACGCAGCCGGGTGTCGGCGTCGCCGAGCCGCATGGGCTCGTGCTCGCAGATGGTCTTCACCGCGTCGACCAACGACTTGCCGTGCACGTCGTACGGCAGCCGCCCGGTGAGCAGCTCGAAGAACACCACGCCGAGCGCGTACACGTCGCTGCGAGCGTCGGCGATCCCCGAGCCACCGGCCGCTTGCTCGGGACTCATGTACGGCAGCGAGCCGATCATCTGACCCTCCTGGGTGGCGATCGTCTGTGCTGTGCCGGTGTCGGTGAGCCGTGCGACCCCGAAGTCGAGGATCTTCGGTTGCCCGACCTCGTGGAGATCGGAGGACGTCGCTGCGACCGCCGTGACCGCACTCGCCTCTGCCACCAGGATGTTGTCCGGCTTGAGATCGCGGTGGATCACGCCTTGCTGGTGCGCGTGGTGGACCGCTTCGCAGAGACGGATCATCAACTCGCGGCGCGCACCCAGGCCGAGCCGCTGGTGTTCCGCGAAGCGGTGGACTGGCAGTCCGTCGACGAACTCCATCGCGATGTACGGCCACACCACGCCGTCCTGCTCGAACTCGCCGGCTTCGTAGATCTGCCCGATGCACGGATGGTGCAAGCGGCCGAGGATCTCGGCTTCTCGGCGGAAGCGCCGCAGCAGGTCGGGACGGGCCATGCCGCGCTGCAGCACCTTCACCGCCACGCGCCGAGCCGGCATCTCCTGCTCGGCCTCGTAGACGGTGCCCATCCCGCCAACTCCGTGGATCTTCAGGATCCGGTAGCGTCCGATCCGCTCGGGCATCCGGCTGAGGTGCGAGTCGTTCTGGAGCCGGTCCTCGGACGTCGAGCGGACCGCCCGGTCGAACGGGTCGTCGACCGCTTCGCCATCGAGTTCGAGCAGCGCCTCGACCTCGGCCCTGAGCTCGGCATCGCCGTCGCAGGCCCGGGTCAGCCACGTCGACCGTTCCGGCTCGCGCATCTCGCAAGCCTGATCGAACAGGTCCTTGATCCGGCGGTAGCGCTGCGGGTCCATCAGCACTCCATGATGCCCGGCGACCACCGCCGAAGCCCGTTGCCACACCTCTGCCGTCTCATCGCGGCACGGGGACGCGGGCGAACGCAGCGAGCCCGTCGCAGATCCACTCCGTGACGACCTCGTAGCCGTTCACTGCGATCGTGACGCCGGCCCGGCCGAACTCGAAGGCGCCATAGACGACCCCGAGCAGCGCCGCCACCCCGAGGAGCGCCATTCCGCCACGGCTCCCCAGACGCAAGGCTTCGCGAGCCGCGGCCGCGAGGGTCGAGCGGACGCTGGCAGCGAGGTCGCGACGCCGACCGTACAGGTCCCCGGGGGCGGTGAGGCCGGTCAGGTCGCCGGCGAGCGGGCTCATCGTGATGTCGGTCATGGCTCCCCTTCGCAGCGAGATCGAGCCGCGATCTGCACACTGAAGCCCACCGGATTTCTGGCATGATGCGTGGCCGCCATGCCGGCCGACCGCCAGGAAGCGACCCGTCTCCTGTCCCTGATCGGGGTCGGTGAGGCGTCACCGAACGACCTGATGCCGTTGGTCTACGGCCAGTTGCGGTCGCTCGCCGACCGGCTGATGGGCGGCGAGCGGGCCAATCACACGCTGCAGCCCACGGCGTTGGTGCACGAGGTGTTCGTGCGCATGCTCGAGGGCGAGTGCCAGCTCGGCAGCGAGCGTCGCGAGTTCCTGGCGGTGGCGGCGCGGGCGATGCGCAATCTGCTGGTGGACCACGCCCGGCAGCGAAAGACCGACAAGCGCGGGGGAGGCTGGGCCCAGGTCACGCTGTCGGGGTTGATCGACGACCCCGACCGGTCGTCCGATTTCGAACTGCTCGACCTCCACGAGGCGTTGGAACAACTCGAACACCTCGACGAGCGCCAGGCACGGATCGTCGAGATGAGCTTCTTCGCTGGGATGACCGGCCAGGAGATCGCCGAGCAGCTCGGCCTCCACCGCAACTCGGTAGTCCGTGAGCTGCGGATGGCGCGCGCCTGGCTGCGCAAGTCGATGGGCGAACGATCGGAGTCCGATCAGGCTCCCCGCCCGTAGCCGCAATTCCCGAGCACCGCGCGCAGCGTGTTGGTCACCGAGACCGGTGCCAGCCCGCCGGGATTCGTGCTCGGCGTGAACACCACCAACTGGGCGCTCACGGCCAGGCCGAACGCCTTGTCATCGAAGAGCAGGGGGATGGGGGCGCGCGCGTTCCCGGCGGCGTCGACGTTGACGTTGAGCGAGTGGACCCCGGCGAGCACCGCGCAGAAGGGACCGCAGCGGAAGAGGCTCGGGCCGTCGTGGAAGGCGAGCTCGAGGGCCGCCAGCGTGAGGTTGCCACCGTTGGCAGCTCGGAGAGTGAATGCGAAGTCCCGGTTGCCGAGCGCGAAGGGCCCATCGGTCGTCGCCGTTCCCGAGAGTCCGCGGCCGCCACCGAGGTCCTGGATCGGGCCGCCGGCGCCGAAGGGTTCGTAGAGGGCGCCGTGCACGGTGCGGTCTCCGGGCACCACGTCCGTCGAGGTCCAGGTCACCAGGGCAGTGGAGGAGTTGGCGCCGCATTCCCGCTTCGAGAGGATCCCCGGATGGGTCGACGAGGCGAGCGTGGAGACGATCGCCGTGTGCTCCCGACCGACCGTTCGCGGTTCGTACTCCAGGACGTCGATGCGGCCGATCTCGGCCATGTCGTAGCCGGGCACGGCGACGTCCCGCCAACCGACGGCGTACATGCCGTCCTCCTACCACGCGACCGTGGGTTCGGTTTCGTCGTCGCCTGGGTCGGGTTACGGATCGACTGCTTCCGAGAATCTGCGCTCCCATACCTGATTCTCGGGAGGAGTCGATCCAGACAACATCGTCAGCCCGGCCGACTCCCCCTGGGAGGTCCCTCATGGCGGCGCAGTGAGCAGGTGAGGATGATGTGAGTCGGCGTCGGATCCCGGCGAGTTTGCGCCGGGGCTTGGCCGCTTCCTCGGAGAACGGGTCATGCCTCCTTTCGCCTTCCGCGCGGACCCACGCGGAGGCCATGCCGTCGCGTGGCGGGCCATTCGGGTGTCGCACCGACGCGGGAGTGGGCGAGGCCGCAGTCGATCGGATGTCCGCAGCGGCGGAGGTCGCCGATCGGAAACTCTCGGGGCAGGGGCGAGGCTCGCCGACGTCGCGGATGGCATCGTCCGTACCGCTCGTATCGGCTTCCATAATCCCAAAGGAGATCGCGCATGAAACTCCGATTGCGACGGATCGCATCCAATCGGATTGCGCTCGTTACCCCCGCGTACGCGTTCCTCGCGCTCGCGGCGTTCGCTCCGGCCCAGGTCGTGAGCTGGACCGAACTCTCGCCGGTCCACAGTCCTCCCGTTCGCGGTGAACACGCGATGACGTACGACAGCACACGGGAGCGCGTGGTGTTGTTCGGAGGTCGGTCCGACTCCGGGAACCTCGGCGACACGTGGGAGTGGGATGGCGCGAACTGGATCCAGCGCTTTCCGGCCAGTTCCCCGCCGAACCGACGCTGGCAGGGCATGGCCTACGACCCCGTTCGCCAGCGGGTCGTGCTGTTCGCCGGGAGTTGGGGGGCCTCGGAGATCTCCGATGACACCTGGGAGTGGGACGGCGATGAATGGACCCAGCGGTTTCCGGCGCACGTGCCACCGCCGAGGAGGCACCCCGGCCTGGTCTACGACGCCGCGCGCGGCAAGGTCGTGTTGTTCGGTGGTCGGGGGTTCGGGCGCTACGCCGACACGTGGGAGTGGGATGGCGTCGATTGGGTGCAGCGTTTCCCCGCCACCAACCCCGCCGCGCGGGAAGGCCACGTGATGGCCTACGACACGTCCCGTGAGCGGGTGGTGATGTTCGGTGGCGGAACGACCGTCGCCTGGAACGATACGTGGGAGTGGGACGGGACCGATTGGACCCAGCGCCTCCCGACTCACCGACCGCCGAATCGAACGCTCGCCTGCATGACCTACGATGCCGAACTCGGGGTGGTGGTCCTGCACGGTGGCGCCAACTCCGTCCTCTTCGCGGATACCTGGCTATGGGATGGTGAGGACTGGACGGAGGTCACTCCGGCGAGCGGGCCTTCGGCGCGTTGGGCAACGGCGATCGCGTACGACGCGGCGCGGCGGCGGACCGTTCTCGCCGGAGGGCAGGACGGGGTGTGGCTGTCCGATACCTGGGCGCTGCACCGCAGTTCGCCGAATGACGGATCCTTCCGCCCGTTCGGCACCGGCTGCGCGGGCGCGGTCGGGGTTCCGCTGTTGTCGGCCGAGCCGAGGGCTCTCGCGACCCCTGGACAGGACTTCAGTGTCCGCTTCGAAAACCTCCACCCGAGCCGGCTCTGCGTGCCTTTCGGCATCCTCGGTGACTCCCGGGAGGCCATTGGCACCATGGCGCTGCCGCTCTGGCTCGGCACCTGGGGAATGACGGGTTGCTGGCTCCGCGTGAGCAACCTCGATGCGGAGATGCTGCCCAACGAACTCGGCACAGCGACCTGGACCCTGCCGATCCCCGACGACCCGCTGCTCGTGGGGTTCACGTTCTATGTGCAGGGAGCAGTCGTCGAGCCCAATGCCAATCCGCTGGGTGTCGTCATGACCAATGGCGGCGAGATCGAGATCCGCCAGCCGTGACGGTCGAGTCGCGGACCAAATCGGCGCGGCATTGGTCTTCGGGACTCTGGACTCCTACGCAGACTCAGCGGATCACGACGCTCTCGGGATTCGACAGCCGCAGCCCCTGGGGATGGCCGGGATCGGCGACCACCGCCTGTAGCGCGAAGCCGAGCCCTGACGGCAGCGGCGCAGGAATGGGGATCGTTCTCAGCGCCTCGCCATGCACGTCGGTCGCGAGGACTCCCGTGAGTTCTGCGGGGTTGCCGAGGTTCAGCAGACCGAAGGGGGTGCTGCTACCGGGCTCCAGAGGACTGCCGAGCATGGTCAGGAACGGCTGGTTCGGCGGGCCCGAGATGCCGAGGAACAGGACCGACCCGGCGTCGACCGGGTGGCCTTGCGCACCGCCGTAGCCATTGCGGTTTGCGAAGTTGTTCACCCGCAACGTCGCGCCGCAGTCGGGAGGTTGCACGCCTGCCGGCGTGGGGTCGGACTGCGTGAAGATGTGGACGACGTCGTCGATCTCGTCGATCGCGAGCAGGTCCATGTCGCCGTCGCGGTCGTGGTCCACGACCAGCATGCACGAGCCGGCGCCGGTGGTGGTCAGCGTGAAGGGTGCGACGAAGCTGCCTGCGCCGTCGTTGAAGTAGACGGTGTAGTCGCGGCCGCTGTAGTTCGAGACCGCGAGGTCCAGGTAGCCGTCGCCGTCGAGGTCGCCGAGGTCGATGGCGAGCGGGAAGCCACCGGCTGCGTAGTGGGTCGCAGGAAGCAGGCCGCCGGCGCCGTCGCCGCGCACGATCGAGGCCGAGGAGCGGTTGGAGTTGCAGACCGCCACGTCGGCGTGGCCGTCGCCGTCGACGTCGCCGGCGACGATCATCCACGGACTGCCCTGGACGGCCCGCGTGGCCGACAGGGTGAAGTGGCCGGCGCCGTCGCCGAGCAGGAGTGAGACCGTCTGCGACGAGAGGTGGCCGACGAACAGGTCGAAGATCCCGTCGCCGTTGGCGTCCGCGACCGCGATGCCGGTCTCGGCGCGGCCGCCACCCTCGAAGAACGTGGGCGGCAGGAAGGTCCCGTCGCCGCGGTTGAGATGCAGGGCCAGGTTGCTGGTGTTGCGATTGGCAGTGACGATGTCTGTGTCACCGTCCGCGTCCACGTCGAGCAGGCCGAGGCCGCGCGTCGCCGAGCCGCTGGGATAGGTCACCGCTGGCCGGAAGGTGCCGTCGCCATTGCCGAGCAGTACCGACATCGAGTCGCCCCGCGTATTCGCGATCGCCACGTCGACGAGTCCGTCGCCATTGAAGTCGCCGCCCTCGATCGGGCTCGGCACGCTGCCGTTCGGCAGGGCGTTCGCCGCCGGCCGTGAGAATGTCCCGCAGCCGTCGTTGCGCATCACCCGGACGTCGTCCGCGATCTCGTTGGGCAACGTCAGGTCGGGGGCACCGTCTCCGTCCAGGTCGCCGGCATAGGCTCCGTAGGTCTGGATCTGGCCCTCGCCGGGATGGCGGACGCTCAGGGTCGCGGTGCGCGTGAACCGTCGGCTGCCGGCGGCGCTGCGGGTCCAGAACAGGCTGTCGAAGCCGCGGATCAGCGACTCGAGGCCGCCGTTGGCGGTCACGGCACTGGAGAGGTGCACGGACACGGTCTCCCCGGGGAACAGCGGTCTGGAGGGCGAGAAGGTCACCGAGCGGCCGCCGTTGAGGAACGCGAAGGTGCCCGGCACGACGCCGCTCCACTTGCCGAACACCTGGAAGGTCGCGGCGCTCACGGAACCGCGGTCGACCGGGCGGTCGAAGTCGACGCGGATGCCAGCGGCGGTGGAGATCGCGAGGGCGTTGTTCGCGGGTGCGACCGCGGTCACGGCGAGCTGGGCCGGCACGGGCCCGACGAGGCAGAGTGCCAGGAGTGGATACGAGCGCATGGCGCGGTTCCTTGCGGTTGCAAGCAGCAACGAGAGGCGAGGTGGGTCGGGCAGGCGAGAGGGATCCTATCCCGGGGGCTCGCGCCGTGGTTCCGGCAGGGGCTGCGGCGCCCGGGTTGGCGGCGGCCGGAGTTCCGGCCCGGTGTCCGCCCGGGCGTCTCCCGGCGCAAGTCGGGGGAGGCGGCCGTCCGGTGGCGCGACCGGCTGCCGGGCGGAGCCCGCCTCTCGCCGGTCGATTCCCCGACGTGGACCGCCAGGGGGGCGGGCGACTATCATCCGCGGCCCGCGCCGGGCGGGCGGGTCGTCCGCCTTCCGGTGATGCGGATGCGTGCCGCATGGCCCAGACCCGTCCTCCGATCCCTTTCCTGGCCGCCGCCGGGTCCGCGTCAAGGCGCGTCGACCTCGCGCGGACGGGCGGCGCATTGGCGTCGGGCGGATCGGTGGCGCAGGGGGTGGTGGTGCTGCGATCGGTCGGGTCGCGATCGGTCGTGCTGTCGAGGTCGAACGACCGCGGAGGTCCGCTGGGCCTCCGGGCAGCGTGCGCGAGGCAGAATCCCCACGGCTCGGTCTCCCGGACCGACGGTCGCGCGAGCGCCGTTCCGCGTCCCGGCCACCGAGCCGCCCGTCCGCCGGTTCCGTCCTCCTGGGCGCGACCGGTCGAGTCTCAGGAGCGAAACATTGAAGCGGATGCTGATCAACGCCGCGGATCCGGAGGAAGCCCGGATCGCGGTGGTCGAGGATGGAGTCCTGCAGGAACTCCACGTCGAGGTGGCCAACCGGGAGGCGTACCTCGGCAACATCTACAAGGGCCGGGTCGTCAACATCGAGCCGAGCATCGGCGCGGCGTTCGTAGCGTTCGGCGGGCGTAGCAACGGTTTCCTGCACGCCTCGGACATCCTTCCGGCCTACACGCGGCCCGACTTCCGTCTGGAAGACGTGGTCGAGGGGCGGGCGAAGCTCGGTGCCGACGACGGTCCGGACTCGATCCGGGCGGCGCTGGCCGACACCGACGACGACGACGAGGACGACGATGGCGGGGGCGGCCAGGCTGCCGGCGATTCCGGCGGTGGTCGGTCCCGTCGCTCGAGGCGGCGCCGTCGCGAGGACGAGTCTGAGGAGTCGGAGGCCAGCGTCGGCGCCGCCGTCGCGGAGGACGGCGATCCTGACGTCGAGAGCGAGGACGGTGAGAACGAGGACGGTGAGAACGAGGACGGTGAGAACGAGGACGGGGCCGAGGAATCCGCGGAGGCTTCGGACCGCGACGACCGGGAGGAGGTCGCGGAGGCGCGCATCACCCGCTCACGGCGACGGACCCGTGCGACGGATGCGGACCGGGCCGTGGACGCCGATGAGCCGGAAGCGTCGGTGGACTACCCGCACGCCGGGGATGTCACGGAGGAAGCGGCCGACCGGGTCGATGCGTTCGACGACGAAGACGACGAGTCCGGTGAGGCGGACCCGATCGGCTCCGGGCATGGTGCGGACGACGATGACGACGACGGTGGTTGGGCCGAGGGGCTCGATGACGAGCCGTCGGGCGAAGTCGCCGCGTCGACCGAGGCGGTGAGCGGAGACGCGGAGGACACTTCCGACGACGCGTCCGGCGACCCGGTCGAGGAGTCGGAGGGCGGGCGCCGACCGCGACGCCGGCGCCGGCGCCGTGGAGGGCGGTCTGACGACACCGAAGACGGTGACGCGGAGACATCGGTCTCCGGAGCCGGGGATGCTGGGTCCGAGGCAGGCGAGGACGACGCCGAGACGTCCGCGGGCTCCGAGGCGGGCGCTGACGGCGCCGAGGATGGTGCAGCGGGTCGCCGCAAGAACCGCAAGCGCGGCGGGCGCACCGAGCGTCCCCGCACCCGGGTGCCGATCGAGCAGCTGGTCAAGAAGGGCCAGGAGCTGATCGTCCAGGTCACCAAGGAAGGGATCGGCAACAAGGGGCCGACGCTGACCACCTACGTGTCGCTACCCGGACGCAGCCTGGTGCTGATGCCCAGCCTGCCGAAGTGCGGCGTCAGCCGGAAGATCGACGACGCCAAGGAGCGCCGCCGCCTGAAGCGGATCGTCAAGGACCTCGACGAGACCGGCAACGGCGGCGTCGGGTTCATCATCCGTACCAACGGCATCGAGAAGTCGAAGGCCGACCTGCAGCGCGACCGCGACTACCTGAAGCGGATCTGGGAGCTGGTCGGCCAGCGGGTCTCGGTCACCCGGGCGCCGGCGCTGCTCTACCAGGAGTCCGACCTGGTGCTGAAGGCGATGCGCGACCTGTTCTCGCCCGAGATCGAGGAGGTCGTGGTCGATTCGAAGGACGTCTACCTGCGCATCAAGGACTTCGCCGAGAAGCTGATGCCGCACATGGCCGACCGGATCAAGCTCCACGAGCTGATCACCCCGCTGTTCCATAGCTTCGGCATCGAGCAGGAGGTCGAGAAGCTCTACCAGCCGAAGATCGAGCTGCCCAACGGGGCCTCGATCGTGATCGATCAGGCCGAGGCGCTGGTGGCGATCGACGTCAACTCGGGGCGATTCAAACCGGGCACCAAGTTGGAGGAGACGGCCTACCGGACCAACCTCGACGCGATTCCCGAGATCGTTCGCCAGCTGCGGCTGCGTGACCTTGGCGGCCTGATCATGATCGACTTCATCGACATGGCCTCGGACCGGCACCGCCGCAACGTCGAACGGCGGTTGGTCGACGAGCTCAAGGGCGACCGCGCACGGATCAAGGTCGGGCGGATCAGTCCGTTCGGGATGCTCGAGGTCACCCGGCAGCGGGTCGGTCCGGGCCTGAAGCGGACCGTGTTTTCGATCTGTCGGCACTGCTCCGGGTCGGGGCTGGTGCGGACCGTCCAGTCCAAGGCTCTCGCGGTGCTCCGCGAGGTCCAGGCTCTGCTGAACCTGAAGGGTTTCTCGATCCTCCAGGTGTTCGTCTCGCCCGCGGTGAACGACTACCTGGTCAACTACAAGCGCCGGCAGATCCTCGACTTCGAGGAATCGACCGGCAAGGGGATCGTGTTCAAGGCGGAGGTCAGCTACCCCATCGAGGCGGTCCACTACAGGTTCATGACCGGCGATGGCCAGGAAGCCCGGGTCGCCATTCCCGCGGGTCTCGGTGTGAAGGCCTGATCCCCGCAACTGCGGGGTCGGACCTGGTCACCTGGCGGGAGTTGCTGGGCCGTGCTTGACCCGCACGGCCCGGAAGCTACCATGCTCGGCCCTTTCCGCGGCCCCGGAGTCGAAACGAACGATGTACGCCGTCGTCGAAGATCGTAATCAGCAGTATCGCGTCCAGTCCGGCGACCGGGTGTTCATCGCTCTCAAGAGTGATGCGCCGGTCGGCTCGACCTTCAAGTTCGACAACGTCTGCCTGTGGTCTTCCACAGGGACCGGGGACGATGCGCCGAAGATCGGCACCCCCTACGTCGACGGCGTGTCGGTGACCGCCAAGGTCATCCGCCACGACGTGAAGGGCCCGAAGCTGATCGTCGCGAAGTTCCGCCGCCGTAAGAACAGCCGCAAGCGCACCGGCTTCCGGGCGCGCTACACCGAGGTCCAGATCGAGTCGATCGACGGCTGATCGGGCCGCGGAAGCTGTTCGATCCTCGGGTCGCTTGGCGCATTCCACGCTCTGGTCATCCGGGGTTTCAGTCCACCCAGGGCTCTAGTCCACCCAGAGTATTCAGTCCATTCAAGGTCACCTGCCCCGGTCGGTGACCGGAGAACTCCGACATGGCACACAAGAAGGGACAGGGTTCCACCAAGAACGGCCGCGATTCGAACGCGCAGCACCGTGGCGTGAAGCGCTACGGGGGCGAAGCCGTGACGGCGGGGACCATCATCATCCGTCAGTGCGGGACCAAGTTCCTGCCGGGCGCCAACGTCAAGCGCGCCAACGACGACACGCTGTTCGCCCTGGTCGATGGACACGTGCGGTTCCAGTCGAACCGGCGCGTGCACGTGGATCCGGTCGAGAACTGATCCGGTCGAGAACTGATCCGGTCGAGCGCTGGTCGGCCCGTGGCCGGGTCCCGGCTCGAAAGCAGTCTCAGCTGGCGCACCGGCCCCGAAGCTCAACCGTGACCCGGCCGGTCGGAGTCCGGAGCGCGTCAGTCCCATGTTCGTCGACGAACTCGAGTGCACGGTCCGCGGCGGTCGCGGTGGCGATGGCTGTGTGTCGTTCTGGCGCGAGAAGTTCGTGCCGCGCGGCGGCCCCGACGGTGGCGACGGCGGGCGGGGAGGCGACGTTCTGCTGGTTGCCTCCACCCACGAGAACACGCTGTATCACCTCAGTGGTCAGCCGGTGTTCGAGGCTCCCAAGGGGCAGCCGGGTCGGGGCAGGGACATGACCGGTCGCTCGGCCGAGGATCTGGTCCTCCACGTGCCGGTCGGCACGTTGGTGCTAGACGCCGAGCGTGGCAACGTGCTCAAGGACCTCGCCGAGGATGGCGCGCCCTTCATCGTGGTCCGTGGAGGCAGGGGCGGGCGCGGCAACGCGCGCTTCGCGACCTCGACGAACCGGACCCCGCGTGAGGCCGAACATGGCCAGGACGGGGAAGAGCGGCGGATCCGACTCAGCCTCAAGCTGATCGCCGACGTCGGTCTGGTCGGTCTGCCGAACGCCGGTAAGTCGACGCTGCTCTCGAGCCTCTCGCGAGCTCGGCCGAAGATCGCCGAGTACCCCTTCACGACCCTGGAGCCGATGCTGGGCATCGTGCCGTTCGGCGACGGCTCGTCGATCGTCATGGCGGACATCCCCGGACTGATCGAGGGCGCGCACGCGGGCAAGGGGCTCGGGATGCAGTTCTTGAAGCACGTGGAGCGGACCCGGGCGCTGTTGCACCTGGTCGACTGCTCCAGTGGCGCCGATGTCGAGCCGGCGGATGCATGGCGGGTGATCCTCGACGAGTTGGCGGGCTACTCCGCCGAACTCCGCGCTCGCCCGCGTCTCCTGGTTGCGACCAAGGTCGAGGACGACGAGTCGCGCGCGCGCGCCGCAGAACTCCGTGAGGCGACCGGGGAGTTCGTCCTGGAACTCTCCTCGGCGATGCGGACGGGTGTCCCCCAGCTGATGGAGCTGCTGGGGCGGCTGCGCTGACCCGCGCCTCCGCGGCGTCCTCGATTGAGTCGGACGGCCTCACGTTGGTCCCCCGCCACGGTCGATACCCCGACCCGGAGGATGTTCCGTGGCCCGGCCGACCATTCGTGATTTCCTGAGCATCGTCGTCAAAGAGGGTGCGTCCGACCTGATCCTGAAGGTCGGGAGCTGTCCCGCGGTGCGGCTCTCGGGTGTGATCCGCTTCCTGGGCGATACCCCGCTCGCTGCCGAGACCCTCGAGGACTACCTCGCGGAAGTGCTCGACGAGCGGACCCAGGCGGAGTTCTCGGCGACCGGAGCTGCCGACCTCGCCGTCGCGGTCGAGGGGGTCGGGCGCTTTCGCTGCAACGCCTTCCGGCAGTGCGGCGACGTCGGGTTCGTGTTCCGGCGCGTGAACACGTCGATCCCGTCGTTCAAGGACCTCAACCTACCCGTGCAGCCGCTGAAGAAGCTGGCCGCGCTCAACCGCGGTCTGGTGCTGGCGACGGGTATCGCGGGCTCCGGCAAGTCGACGACGCTCGCCTCGATGATCGAGCACGTCAACCGCAACTACCAGAAGCACATCGTGACCATCGAGGACCCGATCGAGTTCATGTTCGAGGATCGGTTCTCGATCGTGAACCAGCGAGAGGTCGGCACCGACTGCGAGTCGTTCTCCGGGGCGCTGCGCCAGGCCGTGCGGCAGTCGCCCGACGTGATCCTGATCGGAGAGATGCGTGACAAAGAGACCGTGGAGGCGGCGATCCAGGCCGCGGAGACCGGTCACCTGGTGTTTTCGACGTTGCACACCGTGAACGCGGTGCAGACAGTCGAGCGGATCATCACGTTCTTCCCGCCCCACCAGCACGATCTGATCCGACTCCAGCTGGCGCTCAACCTGGCCGGAGTCGTGTCGATGCGTCTGATCCGGACCAAGGAAGGCAAGGGGATGGTGCCGGCGGTCGAGCTGCTGATGAACACTCCGACCGTCCGGGAGCTCCTGGAATCTGGTCAGACCCGCATGCTGCCCAAGGCGCTGTCCGAGGGTGGCTACTACGGGACGATGACCTTCAACCAGTCCCTGATCCGGCTGTTCGAAGCGGGGAACATCAGTCTGGAGGACGCCCTGGCGTCATCCGACAACCCCGATGAGCTGAAGATGCAGATGCGCGGAATCACCGCGGGTGCGCAGGCCACGGTTCCCGCGGCCGGGACCGTCGGGCCGGGGGCTCCGGGTCGCTGACCCCGGTCCGCGGCTGGGCCGCCGATCGGCGCCCGTTCGCAGCTTTTCGGAAGACCCGCGGGAGTTGGTCCGTCCCAGCCATTCGAGGCGCCGGGATCGTGGATTCTGACCACCGATCGGCGGCACCTGTTCGGCTACGATGCACCGCGGATCATGACCAGGCTACCGATCAACCTGCTGCTGGGAGTTTGCATCCTGGCACTCCTGGCCGGCATCGGACTCCAGGCGAAGGGCGTGCTCGACGACCGTGAGCGCGTCCGTCTGGACCAGGACAAGAACCTCGCCGACTTCATGGAGAAGGTCGAGCTGGGCAGGGTGCGTGCCGGCGACGCCGTCACCGGCCCGAACTATGCCGAGCCGACGGCCTTCTGGAATGCCGTCAAGGACGTCAACCTGATCGGCAAGGAGCCTCCGAAGCCGGTGCAGGTGGGGGGCGACGTGCCGAAGGAGCCTGACCAACCGGTCGAGCTACCGAAGGTGCCCTTGGCGGACATTCTCTCCATCGTGTTCGTCGTCTCGGACGCGGACAAGTCGATCCTGGTGGTCCAGTATCGGCCGGAGGCCAACGTGACCCCGCCAGCGGAGTTGGTCGGCGCGGCGGGTGGTCCTCCCGCAATCGGCGACACCGTGCCCGTCGCGGCGCCGAACCCGCGAATCCCGAACAACCGGGGGCGTGGTGTGCGGCCGGCGGCGCCGGGACGGGTCCCGGGATCGGCCGTGCCGACCGGAGGGGCTGGGGCCAACGCGCTGTACCAGCAGTTGAGGATCGGCGACACGCTCTGGCCGGAGTATGACTACATCCGCCTGGTTCGGGTCTCCGAAGACGCCACTCATGCGTTCTTCGTCCGTGAGGATCCGGCCGTCGACCAGAGCGAGTGGGCCGAGGAGCCACTCTATCGCGAGGCGCTCGGCCTCGACCAGGAGACCCTGGCAGCCCTGCAGAAGGGGCTTCCGGACCGTGCGAACGCGGGTGGAGTCGCTCCCGTAGAATCTCCGGCCGGACCGGCGGAGCCCACCACCTGGCAGCCGACGGCGAGCACCACCGAGGTTTCGCCGAATCGATTCGACATCGGCACGCGGGATCGAGCGGTATTTCGTAGCGACCCCAACCGGGTGTTCAACCAGGACGTCGGAACCGAGAGTTGGAGCAGCCGATCGGGCAACGTGCGCGGCGTGCGGATTACCCAGCTGGCGCCGGGCTACGAGCGCTACGGCGTGCAGGTTGGTGAGATCATCCTCGCGGTCAACGGCGAGCCGGTGACCGGCAAGCCGGAGGCGATGCGGATCGGTCGCAAGCTCTACGACCGCGGCGTGCGGACTTTCGAGGTCGAGTTCCTTACGACCACCGGTCGGCGGATCACCCGCACCTACGTGGCTCCGGACGAATGAGGTCCGGTAGCTCCGAGATGGGCGCCTGGGCGGCGATAGGCCATTCGGAGGGGTGCCGTGCCGATCGATGGATCCCGGCGTGGCCCTACGGGTCGTAGCGATGGCCTGGCTGACGATCGATCGCGGCAACACCACGCTCGATTGCCGTGTCGTCAGCGGCGACAAGGTGCTGCGACTTCGGTTCCGTCCGCCGATCAATGGGTTGACGCGCGTCCTGGACCAGGCGTCACGCGATGGGCACGTCGTGGAGGGTCTGCTGTGCTGTTGCGTGGTGGCTCCGGCGCTCGACGACTTGCGACGAGAGGCTTCCGCGTTGGGGCTACCCTTACGCTCCGCGGGACCGGAGCTGCCCTGTCCGTTGCGGGTCGACTACCCGAAGCCGGTCACCCTGGGAGTCGATCGCTGGGTCGCTGCGTTCGCGGCCAGCCGGCGGTTCGGGGATACGGTCTTGATCGACTGCGGCACTGCAGTGACGGTCGATGGGGTGACCGCGGACGGTCACTTCCTGGGTGGTACGATCGGCGCAGGTCTGGGCCTGCAGGCTCGCGCGCTCGCGGCCGCGGCACCTGCGCTGCCGCAATTCGACCGTCGACCGCCGGATGGCTGGCCGCCGAATACCTCGCTGGATGCCGTTCGTGCCGGGGTCGGTCTCGGCTTCGTGGAGCAGGTTCGCGGGCTCTGTGAGCGCCACGAAGCGCGTTGGCCGGCAGGTAGGAAGGCGCCGCTGCGTGTCGTCACCGGGGGCGACGCCGAGGAACTCGTCGATCTGGCTCCCGACCTCGGTCTGACGCTCGCGCCGGGCCTGATCCACGACGGGCTGCTGCTCCTGGAGGAATTCTGCGCTTCGAACTCCTGACTCCGCCCGGCTTGGGAGGAGTTGCGGTCGTGGCGGTGCGCGGCGCGGACCGCGAAGACGTGCTACGGAATTGGCTGCGCACGCCGGCGGGTGCGGTGTTCCGATCGGACCACGGGCGTCCCCTGCTCGCGGTCCTGGCACCGGAGGGGGTGCCGCTCGACGAGGTGGTCGTGGTCGATCGCCCGGACCTGAACCGGCTCGAAGTCCATCTCCATGGCTCGGTTGCGGTGTTGGGCGAGCTGCAACGATACGGCCCGATCGAAAGGGCCGTCGAGCTGGATATCTCCTCCGGTGTACGCGGGCCGGTGTTGGACCTTCTGCTGCAGGCCACGAGTCGGGCTCGGTTGGCGTTGGCGGTCGAGCAGCTGGCGATGCCGCCGTTCGAACAATGGTTGGAGCGGGCTGCGGCAGCGCCATCGGCCGAGGCGCGATCGCGCGAGTGGGAGCGGCTGAGCGGTCGGACGGTGACCGCGCGTGCCCTTGCCGCACCGGCGCGGCTCGTCCTCGTCGGCCGCCAGAACGCCGGGAAGTCGACCCTGTTGAATCGGCTGGTCCTGGCCGAGCGCGCGCTGACGGGGGATCTCCCCGGACTGACTCGAGACGGGGTTCAGGAGGAGACCGAGCTATCCGGCTATCCGTACCGGATCGGCGACACCGCTGGACTCGGGGTTGCTGTGGGCCGGCTGGATCGCGCCGCGATCGAACGGGGGATCGAACTCGCGCGGGGAGGGCTGCGCATCCTGGTGGTCGACGGGGCGGTCGGCTGGGGCGACGTCGAGCGGCGACTGGCGCCGGATGCAGACCTCGTGGTCTGGTCGCGTCGGGATCGCGTGCCACGTCCGATCGGGTGGCCGGACGACCTGCCCCTGGGGCCTGGCTTCGACCTTCGGGATCCGGAGGTCTCGCTCGAGGTGCGAGAGCGGGTCGGGGTCGAGCTTCGGCGCGTGCGTGGACTCCCGGAGGTACCGGAGGACGGCGTCGGCGGCGTCGTCGCGTGGACCGACGACGAACTCGGGCGGGCACGGGATGCCCTGTCGTCCGATCGACCTGGTCCCGAGGTGTAGCCGTCACCGACCGTGACGATCGTCGCCGCAACCTCGAAGAAGTTCGTGCGACGCGCGGTACCATGTCCGCCTGCATGGACAGCAGCGGCAAGCGGGATCTCGTTTCGATCGACGACCTCTCCTCGAACGAGATCATGGCGCTGTTCCGCCATGCCGACGAGTTCCGTGAAGACCTGCGCGCCTGGTCACACGTGTGTCGTGGATCGATCATGGCCACGCTGTTCATGGAGCCGAGCACCCGGACGCGCTTGAGCTTCGAGTCGGCGATGTTGCGGCTCGGGGGTGGAGTGATCAGCGCGGCAGATGCGCAGTCGACCAGTTTCAGCAAGGGCGAGTCGATGGCGGACACGGTGCGAGTGGTCGGGGGGGCGTATGCCGACATCGTCGTCGTGCGACACCCGCAGGACGGCGCGGCGCGCGTCGCGGCGCAGTATGCGGCCGTGCCGGTGGTCAACGGTGGCGATGGTGCACACGAGCATCCGACGCAGACGCTTTGCGACCTCTACACGTTGTGGCGCGAGAAGGGTGAGCTGGAGGGACTCGACGTCGCGCTCTGCGGCGACCTGCGCTACTCGAGGACCATCCATTCGTTTGCCTACGCCCTGGCGCGGTTCCGCGCCAACATCATCACGATGCCATACCCGGGCTTCGAGATGCCGCAGTACGTGCTCGATCGCCTGGCCCGCGAGTTCGGAGTCAGCACGGCGGTGGCGTCCGTGGGGGATCTGAGCGGGTTGGCTTCGGGGGATCGAGGCGCGGCCTACCTGACGGCCAGCAAGCCGCATCAGCTGGCGCTGTTCACGTCACTCTCGAAGGTGGACGTGGACCAGATCGACGCGATCTACATGACGCGCGCCCAGCGGGAGCGGCACGCTGGCGAATCGCTGATCGACTACCCTCGCATCTCGCGGGAGATGCTGAAGAGCGAGCGTCTGCGCGATACCCGGGTCATGCATCCGCTACCGCGCGTCGACGAGATCGACTACGACGTCGACGACGATCCGCGCTCGGTCTACTTCGGCCAGGCGGCGAACGGAGTCCCGATGCGCATGGCGCTGATGGCGTTCCTCCTGGGGGCGATCGAACTCGATGCCGAACGGCCGACGTCGTTCGCATCCGACGCGGGCTGGTGTCCGCCGGTCCAGAGCGTGCGGTGTCGCAACGACCGGTGCGTGATGAACGGGGAGGGCGCCCGCTACCTACCGGGAGACTTTCGGCTGTTCCGCGACGAGAGTCCGCCTCGTCTGACTTGTGCCTTCTGTGGTCGGGAGGTGCTGGCTCCGGTCGTTGGCAGTGTCCAGACTCGGCGGTTCCACGGGCACGATCATCCGTTGGTTCGGCGCATCAAGGTGGAGAACCGCGCCTACTTCGAGAGCGCGGAGCAAGCGAGGGTCGCGGGTTTTCGGGGCGACGAAGGCGTCGAGGCCTGAGCTGGGGCTGGTTCTGATCGAGCGGATCCGCACGGCGGCGGGCGGCGGCCGCACGGGGCCGGTCTCGCGCTCGGTTCGACGTAAGTCTGGAAGTTCTTCCCAGACATTGTGTTATGTCGGACTTCCTAGGTGGTCCCGCGGCGGCACGGTTGTTGTTCCTTCGGGGTCAGATCCGAGCCGGTTGGCGCGGACGTGAGGCGATTCAGCAGGACGTAGTCGATGCTTGGGGCCGCTGGTGCGGTCGGTTAGCTTTCTGCGCGCCCTCTGTTCCTCCTCACGGCCTCGTCGGTCCCGCAGGTGTGCAATTCGCCCCACTCGTGGGGTGCGAATTGCCTACATCGTGGTGCCTCGGCGACCGCCGGGGTGGCCCTCGTGGCTCGGACGAACCGGTTCAACACTCTCCGCAGAGCCTTCGGTGATGCCCAATTCCCTGGACTATCGCTTCGTTCCTTCCGACCCCGCACGTGATCGTGCGGAGTGTTCGTCGGCATCACAGCCGCGCTCTAGAGTTCGCGAGCAGGTCGCGGGCTCCCTGCCGTCAGGCGCGGCTCGTCTGGCGGGCGCGGCGCGGGCGTTTGCTGCGGCCCTGCTGGTCCTCGTCCTGGGGGCTTGCAGTGGGAGCGGTGGCGGGGGAGGTGCCGGCGGCGGCACCGGATCCGGCGGCGCCCAGATCCGCGGGGTGTTTCACGGTCGTCTGGTCGACGTCTACGGCCTGCGTGATACCGCGAGCGGAAGGGTCGTCGAGCTGTTCGCCGAAGACGTGCTGATCGGTCCGGACATCCAGGACGAACGACCGCCTACCTCGACCAAGACCGACGAAGAAGTGTTGTACGACTTCATCGGGACCAACCCCGACAATCTGCAGCCGCGGCTGCTGATCACGCGCCTGGTGGGTTCCGACGAGTTCGAGCAAGCCTACGGCGACCTCGACAACCGGGTGAAGAACGTCACGCCGGCGTTGTTCGGTCAAGACACGGCCCTGACGCCGTTCTCCGTCGTGCCGCGGAACGCCGCGATCGTGGTCGAGTTCACGTCCTCACTCGGTGTCGACCAGGACTTCTTCGTAGAGCGCGACGACGAGGGGCGGATCACCGGGATCAAGAACACCGAGGCCGTGCAGCTTCTGCAGATCGTCGGTGATCCCAACGATGGCGATCCCCAGGGTGACTATCGTGTCGTGCCGTGTCGGGTGGTTCCGCGTGGCAACCTGCTCATCATCGACCCGGTTCTGCTCGGGTCGGAAGGGGCCCAGTATCAGGTCCGCAACAACGCGTCGGGCATGCCCGCATCGGCGGACCAGGTGGGGGCCAACATGCGGGTCGCCATCGCCATCACCGGCCCCTTGCGGATCCCGGCGGTGAACGAGGCGCAAACGTCGCCCTACGTGGGATTCAACAATCAGGGAGATCGTGCAGTCGTCCGCGACTTTCGTTCCGGCAACGTCGACGACAACTCGGCCGACATCTCTCGGGGATTCGTGCGGGATGCCGAGCCGCCGCGGCTGATCGGCGAGATGCTGATGTATCTCGAGCGCGTCGAGCAAGGGCCGGACGACACGCAGGTCGTCACGATCTTCAAGAACGACTTCGATCACAAGCTGGACCGGGGCGACGTGCTGAGGATCATCGATCCTGCGACCGAGCTGGTCTTCGAGACTGCGGAGATCATCGTCGAGCCGACTGACGATCAGGGCGACCAGACCGTGCAGCACGTGCGCTGCATCATCCGAACGGTCGAGGGTCTCGAGCAGATCGATCCGTCCAACCTCCCGGGCTATCCCAGTGACCTCAACGAGCGGGAGGCGTGGCTCAAGTCGAACGCGCCGAAGTCGGTGCTCGTCGCCGAGTTCTCAGCGAGCCGGGTCGATCCCGACCTGCCGAACGTTACCTACCGCGACAAGCCGCTGAACTTCCTGACCTTCTCGCCAGAGCCTCAGCCGCTCAGCGATGGAACGCCGAGTCCGCAGGGAACCAACGTGTCTCCGTTCGCCGAGGCGATCCTGCGTTTCACGAAGCCGGTCGACCTCGAGACGGTTGGAGCCTTCGATACGTTCTTCTTCGCGACCCGGAACGTGCTCGACGAGAACGCGATCCGGAGTGAATTCGCCGAGCCCCGCAACATCGACCTGGCGCGCTTGAACCTCGCGAAGTTCGTGACTCCGCACCTCGTGGCGTCGCGCGTGATCGATGAGGACGGCTCGCAGACTGCCGTGCGCCTGCAACCGACCAAGGGGTTCTACCTGGACGAGCAGATGCGCCTCGAGGCGTCGCAAACGCCTCCCGTCGAGCGACCGTACTTCCTGCATCTCTTGGGGGGGCAGGACGGTGTCAGAGATCTCGCCGGCAATCCAATCGACTTCCAATCCGCCTTCGGCGCAGTCGACTTCATCGCGATTCCGTTCACGCTCGATACTCGGAAGGACAACCAGAACATTCCGCTGTATCGCGACAACATCGTCGTGAGCGTTGTGCGGCGATTTGCGGACATCGATGAGGACGAGCAGCCCTCGGTCTACATCGACGACGAAGTGGCCAAGGTAGACGGGGCCACGGGTGCTCCGCTCCCCGCGCCGGCCGAGGCCTACCCCTTGGAGGACGTCTTCGGCGCGGTCGTCTACCTCGCGGACGGAACGTTTCAGTCCCGACCGACGACTCGCGTCACGCAGGTGGTCGACGACCTCAATCAGCAACCGCCTCCGCCTCAGACGAGTGATCTCCGCTTCTGCCCCGAGGCGATCGCCGGAGAAGCCATGGTCGCTTCCGCGACTGCCGGCGTACGTTTCGGACAGGGCATCCAGAATCCGCTCAACCCGTTCGGGTCGCGATTGCAGACGCTCTGGCGGGAAATCGACATGAGCCTCTCCCGGGTCGATCCGTTCGACTTCAACCTCGATGTCGAGCAAATGTATTGGGCGCCCTTCACCGGCGGTGCGATCACCTACGACGTGTTCGACCGTGTGTCGCTGTTCCTCGGGCACTCCGAGTATCGGCCCGAGCCGTGTGTGGGATCGTTCAGTTCGCTGCCCGAGCTGCCCAACTCCGGTCTGCGGCCGGTGTTCGCGGACAATTACGCGCACAACCTGGCTCCTCTGACCGGCGGGAAGACCGAGGACCCGGCTCCGCACCCTGCCTACATCGACCAGCAACTGGTGATCGAGGCCGCGCTGGCGTTCACCGAGCCCAACGGCATCAACCGCTACCTGCCGCTTCCCGAGTTCCAGGAGCCCTACTTCGTCTGGCGTGACGAAACGATCTCGCTGCAGGGCGGCATTTCGGGCAAGGGTTCGGATGTCCGGAATGCGAACCAGAACATGCGGCCCTACATCATCTCGCCGTGGCTCGGCGGGATCGGGCGCTTGGTGACCGGCCCTCCCAACGCGCTTCAGTTCAACCGCAACTTCTGGCTGAACTCCGACGAGTTCACGATCGCGCAGACCTCGCAGCGCGACAACTACACGGGTGGTGGCGTGCACAACATCGCGCTGCCGCTGCTCGCTGACTTCTGGACCTACTGTGATGACCCCGACCTTCCCCAGGATGCCGGGTTCGTTGCGACGGGGTTCAATGGGTGGCAGATCGCGCTGACCGTGCAGTCGGGTCCGACACCCAACTTCCGCTCCTACTCGGGCGGGTTCGCGGGCACGAGCACCCGGCCGTCGATCTGCGTGGACACGAGTTCACAGGCATGGATCCGAGCGGCAGGTGGCTATACCCCGGCCGGCGCGCGGACCACCACATCCGCTGACAACTCCCTCTATTGGGTCATGGCCGACTTCCTGAAGCGGCAGTCGGTTGCCACATTCGGGTTCGTGGACGTCTTCAACCCACACCGAATGCCGGCTCCGAACAGCGGATTCTTCGATCCTCGCCTCGGGCCATTCCTCACCGACGCGACGGGCAATCCGGCGTTGCCATCCAACACGCTGCCTCAGTACTCGTACTTCTTCGAGCCGCCGCTCGAGTCCCTCCCTGGTGGTACCTCACTGGTCCCCGAGTTCCGCGCGGCATCCAAGATCGATCCCGAGCCTTGGCGCTACACCGCCCTGCAGACCTTCATGGGCTGGGGGCCGGAGCTGCGGCCGAATGAAGTCAACTTCCCCCTCGATCCGCTGAAGGCTGGCGACGCAGGAATGCGCAAGTTCGACAACCGCTCGATCGATCGGGACGGCAACGCGGCCAGCCCGCGCAACCACTGGACCTACTACTACAACCACGAGGTCACCGGCTACACCGGTGAGATCACGAACCTCTCGCGGGATACCTTCACCAACCAGTTCGCTGGTCCGACCGAGCCTTTCGATGCCTCGGACGTGCGCTACTTCAACTGGCGCTTCGTGATGGTGAACAACGTGAACTCGAGTCCGCCGGTGTCGCCGCGCATCGACTCTTTCGCGATCACGTATCGATTCGAGCGGCAGTGATCGACTCGAGCGGTAGGGATCCGACCAGGCTCGGAGTGGCCCCCTGCGGGGGCGGCTTCGGGCCGACGCAGAACTCTGACATTCCTCCGGGTCGCTCGATCGAGCGTCCCGAATGGCGAGGACGCCTGCAGCATGGTCCACGAGCACCATGTGGAGGCACCTGGCCTTCCCTGACATTCACGGTCCCCGGCGTCCCCCTGGGACTCAGAACCCCTCTCTGATGAATCCGACGATGAACCTGCGTGTCCCCAGACTGATCACGCTTGCCGGTGCGCTCGCCGTCCTGGCTGGCTGCTCCGGCGGAGGCGGGAACACGGACAGCGTGCCCGGCACGAGTGGCGACTTCCTGGTGCTGCGCACCACGCCACCGAACAACGGCAAGCTGTTCTTGAACGAGCCGATCCGCATGGACTTCAGCAACCGCGTCGACCTGTCGACCGCGGATCTGAACACGGTTGCGTTCCAGGTCTTCGACCTGAACGGCAATCCGCTCACGGAGCGCCCTGCGGGTACGTTCTCCGTCGGCCGTTCGGCGGGGGACGACGAGGCTGGCCGTCAGCTGGTGTTCACGCCGCGGTTCCCGACCAACAACACGTTCACCGACGGCGGCTTCAAGCCTGGCCGGCTCTATGTGGTGCAGCTGGTGGCCGGCTCGTCGCGCAACAACACCACTCTGCGTGATGTCAACGGCCGGCCCTTGTCGCAGCCGGTGACGTTCGAGTTCCGGACCGCGGACGGTACTACGCCGTCCCAGCTGTTCAGCGATACCCGCGCCGGCGGACCGCGCCGCGTCTCCTTCCAGGTCAGTCCGCAGGAAGGCGGCGAGGTCGCGCTGAACCGCTTCTCACAGGAGCCCGTCGAGGTGCGCCTCACGTTCGACCAGCCGCTGAACCCCAGCGACGAGAACGTGCCGGTGAACATCGCGGCGGACCCGACACAGCGGTCGGGGAGCAACCGCGGGCGGGTCTTCATGGAGTACGACGATCCGAGCCAGCAGAACCGCTGGATCCCGGCGACCGTCGATCTCGAAGTGAACACACGCGAGGGTTCGGCGATCGTGCTGCGACCGGTAGGGGTCCTTCCGAACAACGCCGACATCCGGGTGATCGTCGAGAACACCGTCGAGGACATGTCGGGTGAGTCCAACGTCTCCGACGCCAGCTACAACCGGATCTTCGGTACCTTCAGAACCCAAGCGGACTTCGATCCCCAGTACGATGCTATCGTCGAGACCTTCGTCGACAGCTCGGATCTGGATCTCGACGCTCCGTTCCTCGAGCCGGCTGCGGAACTCGAAGACGGGCAGATCCGCGCAAGCTTCAACTTCGATGGCGGCACTTCGCGCCTGACCTACCGGCCGCAGCAGCGCCAGGTAATTCTCAACACCGACTTCACGCAGATCACGCCGGTCAACAACCCACCGATCAACGTCTCGGGTGGTGTGTTCACCTTCTCGGAGGTGATCATCGACGACAACGTGCGAGTCGAAGGTGTCGGCACCAATCCGATGGTCTGGCTCGTCACCGGTGACTTCACGGTCAATGGTGTGCTGGCTGTCGACGGTGGCGCCGGCGCGCGAGTCGATACCCTCAACTCCGCCAACTTCCCGACGCCGGGTGGCATCGGTGTCTGTGGCGGTGGCAACGGAGGTCGCGGCAGCCCCAACGCCCAGGACCGCAGCGAACTCGGCGAGCCCGGCTTCGGTCCGGGGCAGCGTCCGAACGGTGGTGGTGAGCCTGGCCGCCTGAGTTGCAGCAGTTCTTGCAACCGTGGCTCGGCTGGGGGCGGTGGCTCGTTGTTCACTCAGGGTGACCCGTGGTATCCGCCGAACCCGACTGCCCAGCGTTGGCCGCAGACTGATGGCTTCGGCGGCGAGGGCTGCACGAACCGGTCTCTGCCCGGCGGTCAGCCTGGTCCGCAGCCGTTCACCGACTCGCGCGACGACAACAACTTCTGGGGCAGCGCAGTCAATCTCGCGACTGGCGTCCGCATCCGCGGCGAACTGCTGGCTCCCGTCGCGGGTGCCGGTGGTGGTGGCGGTGGTGACCGATCGGCGAACTGTCGAGTTCCGGATCCGACCGGCTTCATCAGCGACAACAAGGGCGGCGGTGGCGGCGGCGGCGCTGGCATCCTCATCGTGCAGGCACTTGGCACCATTCGGATCGGCCGGAGCGGATTGATCTCCGCCGTAGGCGGTCACGGTGGTGGTGGCGAGCAGGCCGGCTCCAACAACGAAGGTGGTGGTGGTGGCGGCGGTTCCGGCGGCATGGTCGTGCTGATGGCCGGCCAGGGCTTCAGGATCGCCGCGCACGGCACCAACGCGCTCACCAACGCAACCTACGGCGAGCTGGACTACTCGTTCGCGATCTCTGCGGATGGCGGCATCGGCACGCAGGGGCGCTTCGGCGGCACCGAGATCAGCAACAAGTACTCACCGATCGGCACTGCGGCATGGAACTCCAAGCCGACGGGTGGCTTCGGTGGGATGGGCATCGTCCAGCTGCTGGTGCCCCCCGGTGACGATGACGACGGAACGGGCAACCGACTGGACGACAACATCGTCTTCGTCGATCAGAACAACATGGACCTGCCCGCCGCGCGGAAGGTCGAGTTGCTGGCTTGGCGCGGCTGGCCCGATGAGACCGGCCAGCGCACCGACGACCTCGGCAACCCGATCGATCTCGGCAACGAAGACGGCGACATCCGGCCGAGTCCGATCTTGTTGCCCGCGCCGTTCGGCGCGGTCTCGCGGGCTCGATCGCGTTGGATCGACCTGGGATTCGCGCGTCGGGAGCGCTTCGACACCGATCCGGGCAACGACGTGCCACGGTCCGTCATCGCGCCGGCCGGGATGGAGCCGAAGCCCGACTACGGTGACGAGGATCTGGGTTTCGCTGGCACCAGCAAGGGAATCGGAGATCCAGGCTACATCGCGTTCGACCCGCAGAGCGGGGCTCCGATGTTCCCGGTGATCTCGTTGCCTGGCGGCGACGTGCGCGACATCGAGTCCGTGACGACCAACAAGATGTTCGAAGGCGGGGATGCGTACGAACTCGCTTTGGTCCCCGGCCAGTCGCTCGGCACGTTGGATCACCGATACTCGAACTACCGGTTGCAGATCCTCGACGACGGCGACACTCCGTTGGCCGATTTCCGGATCCTTGGTCACCAGTCGCGCTTCGTGTTCCTGGAGCCTTCGGCGACTTTCCCGGCGAACGGTGCGAAGTGCCGCGTGCTCGCGAAGTTCTTCGAGGTGCTCGTCGACGGTCAGACCGGCCTCGGTCCGACCTACAACATCGACAACCAGGGCAACGTGGCGCCAGTTGCCAATGCCCGCATCGGCTTCCGATTCAGCGCCAACCCGAACGCGGATCCCGGCGACCAGTTCTGGCCGAACGGCACGGATCCCAACGAGTCGCTGTTCGAGTTCGACCTCACCAACCCGGACTTCCTGCAATGGCTCGACGACCGTCGGACTTCGGGAGACTCGCCGACGTTCGTTCAGTGGGACATCACGTTCAACACCCGCTACCACCCGACGAACGCCGGCAATGACAGCGGCGTCCCGCTGGATCCGGAGATGCCGCTCCCGGCGCTGGACTACCTGGTCCTGCCGTATCGCTTCTGATCAAGCTGCTTTCAGGTCGGTGAACACTCCGATCAACCAACCCCGCGTCGGCGGGGGGCGGGCTCGGGCGCCTCAGCCGGCTGACGGTGGCCGGTCACGAGCGGCGCTCGGGTCCGGTCCAGGATCCTTCACACACACCGACCCGCCTCGTCCACCGCGGGGCGGGGGCCTTCCGGAGTCCCGGGTGGGCTCATCGAGCTGGTGGGACGGGCTGCCCGCAGGGACGCGATGACCTGCGCCGTCGCTCGGAAATCCAAACTCCCCTCTGCCGAGGTCCCGGATCGCCGGCCCCCGGTGGAGTTTCCGCCGCTTGGCGGTTCACAAGCATTCGGCCCGTTCCGCTTTCCCCCGGATGGGTCCTTTCGGACAAACGTTCCATGATCGAGAGAGATCAGCTTCCCTTCGTCCGGTCGCGAACCGCTTCGCCTGAGGTGGGCGGCTCTGGCGTCGACCGGTCCGGTTTGCGAACCCTCGGGTATGCGGCGGCTCTGCTGGGCTCCGCGTTGATGTTCGGTTCGACTTTCAGCTCCTGCTCTGGAGGATCGAGCGGCGGCAGTGGCGGCCCCGGTGGCTCCCGGACGCTGGTGAAGGTCGAATACGGTCGCCTTGTCGACATCTACGCCTATCGGCGGATCGACGAGACCGAAGACGATCGCCGTGCGGTGTTCAACCGGCAGCCCTTCCTGATCGCGAGAGACGTCGTGGTCGGTCCAGATCTCGAGACGGATCCGCTGTTCGACTCGGTTGGCGAGGCCCGTCCTACCGCGGACTTCCGCTTCCAGTCGTTCGACGTTGCCGTCGGCCATGACGAACTGCTGATCCTGTGGGACGACCGGCTCGAGTCGGAGCGATTCCAGGCGGCATACAGCGAGGCGACCGGCTCGCTGGTCGAGGTCGCTGCGGCGTGGCGGGGCCAGAACGTCCTGACGCGTCCGATCCCGGTCGTTCCGCGCGATGCAGCATTCCTGCTGACCTTCAGCTCCCCGCTAGGCGTGGATGACGCGCTGTTCGTGACGAATCCGTCGGCGGTCCAGGTGCTGCGATTCCGCGACGATCCGAATGTCGTGCCGGCACCGCAGGCGTTCGTACCAGCTGACGTGCGCATTCTGGCTCGGGAAGAGCAGCTGATCATCGACACCACCATCATCGGTGGCGAGTCGATCGGTCGACGGGTCAGCACCGGCCTCGACCCGAGCGAGGATCAGCTCACTGCCAACTACAGAATTGCCATCCCCACCGGGGGCGTGCTGGGGCGGCTCCTCGATGTGAGCCCGGATCCGATCGCTGACCAGAACGGCGTCGATTCCGCAGGGGATACCGCGGTGATTCGAGACTTCCGTTCTGGGAACGCGAGTGATGGTGAGGTCGGCTCGCTCGCCGACTTCGAAGCCCCTGCGATCATTGCCCAGAAGAGCATGGGGATCGTCACGGTCGACCCGGCGACGCGCATCGTGACGCTCAACAAGCGTGGTGCTGCGGTCGTTCTGCGTGGCCGCACGCCTTTCGTCGATGGCGTTGTCGATGCCGACTCGAACCTTCCGAAGGGACCGCTTTCGGTTCCGCTCGTGAACTCGAACGGCAATCCGGAACCCCTCCCCCATGGTGACTTCGTGCGGCAGGTGGTCATGAGTTCCGCGGGCGAAGCCGTCGTCATCAGGGCCGAGATCGTCCAGAATCTGCAGGTCGGCACGATCGAGGGTGATGCGACGTTCCCAGGGCCGGGTCTCACTCCCGGCGGCACACAGGGTGAGGACCTCCAGGTCGTTCGAGTTCGGCTCGCGACCGTGGAGGGTTTCGATTCGATGGGCAATCGCGTGACGTTGGCGTCGCTAGCCGGCGCCGGTGCCGACTGCACGGTGACGAGCCGTTACTACGAGTCGATGAGGACTGCACAGGGCAGCGTTCTCACGACCGATGCCGACCGGCGCCGAGAGTTCTTCGTGCTCGAGCCCGCGCCGACGGACGCCAACGGCGATCCCCTGCCTCCCGGGGCGCCGCTCATCAACGTGCAGCCGACCGCGCGTTTCGCAGTGAGATTCAGCGAGCCGATGGACCTGTCCGTCGTCAGCTCGTTCGACAACTACGTGCTCACCACCGAGGACTGCGGGGTGAACGACTTCCAGGCGGCGCTCGATTCGCCGAAGTCGGCTTCGCTGAGCTTCCTACAGGCTGACCTCATCGACCAACGGGGCGACGGCACCCTGTTGCAGCTGGCGCCGCGTCTGGGGCTCTACCACGAGAACGGTTCGGAGGAGTCCTACTGGTTCCACGTGGATGTGGGGCCTCGTGGCGTCACCGACCTCGCAGGCAACGTGTTGGACCTCTACGACCGGCCAGAAATCGCGAATCGGGATCCTCTCCAGAACTTCTCTGTGACGTTCGATCTCGACGCGGCCGCTGCAGACAACTTCGTGGGGTCCCGCGTGTTCCGGTTCGAGGACTTCGACGAAGACGGGACCCCGCCGGGATCGATCGACTTCTTCGGTCAGTTCCAGCTCATCGACGGACGGCTCTACGCCAGCCCGGTTTCACGGCGCAGCCGAACCGCCGACAACCAGAACCTCGGTGCGATTCAGCGTTGGGACAAGGGTGAGTGCGTCCAGCCGGCAAACAACATGACGATGACGCCGCCGGTTTCGATCCCGCCCGGGACGAATCCGCCTGGCGTGCTCTACCAGACACCCTCGATGACGAACGTCGCCCCTCCTCCGTTGGCATTCCAGCCTTCGAACGGGGCCTATGGCGGGCTGACCGAGCCGCACACCACCTACGGTGCGCGCTTGATGATGACCTACCGCGAGGACGACTTCGACCTCGACTACCACAACGCCAACGACCTCAACATCGACGTCGAACAGATGCACTGGGCGCCGTGGTCGGATCAGACGGTGCTCTTCGATCGATTCGATCGCTACACGATGGCGCTCGGGCACTCGAAGAAGCGCCCAGACCTCCTCTACTCGCTGTTCACGGACATGATGGCGATGACGTCGACGTGTGCGTTCGACTGTCTCTCGCTGTTCAGTGGTCTGGAGCTGACATACCTGAACAACGTGCTTCCGGGTTCATCGATGGTGAACGTCGTCACGGACAAGGAGTACGTGATCAATCCGAACGACGCGTTCCGGTCCGACTCCGACGTGAAGTACATGCCGTATCCGGAATTCGCGCGGACCTACACGTGGCGTGACAGTCGGATCGTCAGCTGGGACATGCAACTCGACCAGGCCATCGGCCTTGGCGGCTCGCAGGATGCGGATTCCGATCCGCCCGAGGGTGATCGCACGGCTTCGATCTCGTCGCCGTGGATCTCGAACGATCCCGCCTCGGCGTTCATCACCCAGCCATCGGATGGATGGGTCTTCACCGAACTCGTGCGTGACCAGGGCGACTTCCTGGGGGACCGCACGAAGGACCACGATCCGATTGCGCTTCCGTTGTTGGTCGACATCTCCGTGTGGCCGGATGACACGCAGCAGGTGGCGACCGCAGCCAACCAGATGCACATCGCGCTCGTCGGGCCGAACAACCAGGGCTACTACAACAGCGCGTTCACCGTCACGACGACGAACCCGCCGGATCCGTTCAACTGCACGGCGATCGAAACCCCCTACTTCCGCATCTACACGGTCGGAGGTCAGGACCTCAATATCCCGGGTCAGGTCAACACCATCGAACCCGATCTGCAGACCGTTGCTCGAGGCGGCGTCATCAAGGACATGGCGCTTGGTGACGCGACCTTCGGTCTGTTCCAGAGCAAGCCGGGTGATTCGACGACCTACTGGGCCCAGATGGACCTGGTGCGTCGCGTTTCTCTGGTGACCTTTGGCTTCTTCGATACGTTGCAGCCGAACAAGCACGCCCTGCGGTTGCTTTCGCCGCCGATCGGCGGTCCGCTTCCAGCAACCGATGCAGGACGCCCCGACATGACCGGCCTCAATGGTGGGGACGTCGCGGTCCAAGACATGATCGCGGTGCTCGACCCGCCGGCGAACGTGCAGCCCGGGGGTACCAAGGTAGAGGTTCAGTTCCGGGGTGCGCAGTCGTTCGACAACTCGGACGAGATCTACAATCCGACCCTCGATGACCCGCCAACCTACGTGCCGGACGACACGATGGCCGGCCGAGGGAACCTGCTGAATCCCAACTACGCCTGTGAGGCCTATCGATATGCGATGGCCAATCCGGGACCGGTGGGCGGGCGCGTACCTAGGATCAACGCGTCCGGTCTGACCCCATACGTCACTGCCGACGGCCTCGACAGCATCCGGAACCCAGTCACAGGCCTCTTGCCGCGGTTCTTCAACTTCCGTCTGGTCATGGAGAACAACATCAACTCCGACCCCGCGGTGTCGCCGTCGCTCCGCGGGATGGCATTGGTGTACCGAGTCGCGCCCAGCAACTGATCTGGGCCCGCGTGTTCGGGGCCCTTGTGAGACGGGGCCCTTGTGAGACTGGGCCCTCGTGAGATCCGGGGCCTCGGGAAGGTGCGCGCCGAACGATGACTCCAGAACAGTGGCATGTGCCGCGCGGAGCTGTCGGGCGGCGGGCTCGTGAAGGGGGTGGCGGGGACCGGCGTCGCTGGCGGTCGTCCTACGCGCTGGGTCGAGCCTGACTGTCGGGCCCCGCCCCGAAGCGGCGCTCGTCTGCGACTGGTAGGGCGGTCGCTCGGCGATTTCCGGAGCGGTCGCCGGAGCACCGGGAGGACCGGTTCGTTACGCTGACTCGAGTCTGTGGTCGGCGTGCGCTCGGAACAGTTCGAGTGGGTGACACGGCCACTGTTCTCCCGATCCAGTCCTGTGGCGGCCCGACCACCGTGTCGTCCGTCCGTTCCCGAGCGAGATGAGCCGCAGAGCGCCCCATCGAAGAGCGCGAAGCCGAATCCTGGCTGGACTGGGATTGCTGGTAGTCGGCGCAGTGGGCTGTCACGAACGGCCCCGTTGGGTCACTGTCGACCGGATCGAAGTCGGCATGCCGACTTCGCAACCCGGTCGCGCCGGCCTCGTCCTGCTGAATCAGGAACTCGTGGTCCGGTTCTCGGAACCCATCGACCCAAGTACGGTCACGAACGACAGCGTTCGTGTTCTCGATGAGGGAGGTCATCCGGTTGCGGGCCAACTGCGGTGCGGCAGCCGGTCTCTCCGGTTCTCTCCGATTCCTCCGGTCACGCGTGAGTTGAGGGACGGGAGTCTGAGCCTTGGAGGCTCGTACCGGCTGGAGATCATCGGCTGGCCGACCAGCTACGGAATCCGCTCCCGAGCCGGTCGACCGCTGGAACACAGCCTCTCGGTGTCTTTCGAGGTGCCGCGAGATCCGACCGACCTCGGGTTCCCGAGCCCCTTCGTTCCCGTGGGGGTCGGTGAGGAGCCGTTTACTCTCGACGTATCGCACGGTCGCCCACTTCGGATGGCAGCCGACGAGCCAGTGCTGGATCTGCACTTCACGTTGCCGCCGCGTCCCGATCGCGTGACAGCCGACGCCTTCGTGTTCGTCGATCTCGAGGTGGGAAGCGATTCGGAGCGCGAGATCATCCCGGAGTCGGTGGTCGTGTTGGCCGAGCGAAGCCCCTGGAGTCGCCACTACGGCAGTACGGTGAGAGTCCGGTTCCGCCCGGATCAGGGGATCGAGGCGGGAGACGACATCTACCTGATGTTTCGAAGCGAGCCGGACAGAGTGCTTCGCGACTACGGTGATCGACCGCTCGTTCCGTCGGTCGCACCTCTCAAGGTCGAGATCGATCCCGGCTCGCGCGCGCGACTCAAGGACTTCGAGATCGCCAGCCTGGACCTCGAGCCGATGGCCGATGTCGGGCTCGGCTTCGAACTCGCCGACGGTCGGATTCGACCTCGAGCGCGGATCGAGGCGGGCACCGGGCGAGATGGCGACTTCCATCCGACCGTCGACACCGTGCTGGATGGTTCGACACCGCGTGAGGACGGGTCGCGAGCGAGGGAACTGCACTTTCGCGACTTCGTGGTTCCGGCCGACGTAACGGTTCGGCTGGTCGGTGCAGAAGGTCTGCGCATCCTGGTGACGCATGAAGTTCGCATCGAGGGACGGATCGTTCTCGAGGACGCGGCTCGAGCGATTCCGTGGACTGCCGGGGAGCATCCGGGGTTCGCGGCGCTGGTCGAGGCCAGCGGGGTCGCCATCGTCACCGCTGGACGCATCGTGGTCGCCGAGGGAGCAGTGCTCGAGCATGTCGGTGAGCTCATGGATGGGGCGTCGCCATGCACGCTCATCGCCGCTGCAGGAATCCAACTCGGCGACAGAGTCCCTCCGCGGACGGTAGTCGCGGTCGAGGAGGGTGCGACGATCTCCGGTCGAGGTGCCGGGCTGATCCGTCTTGCCGTGCAGATGACATCCGGGGTTCCCGAGGGCACGCAACTGCGGGCGGGAAGCTGGACGGGTTGGCTCGCGCTACCGCCGCAGCACATCGGTCGGATCGAGGTTCTGCTCGACGATCCCGACGACGGGTTGCAGGGCTGGTTGCAGGCGGCCGAACCCAGCAGCGTCGGAGGCCAGTCTCCTTTGGTCGCGCCCAGGCACCTGATCCGGCCGATTCCGCTACCGCTTCGTGAGCCGTTGGATGTTCGAGGTGGGGCTTTCGTCCGGATCGGTTTCACGGCGGAGGAGGTCGGGCCGGGAGCCCTGCCGTCCGCGGCTGGTTTTCGTCTGTACGAACGCGATCGTCCGCGCTGAGCGCGACGGCATGCGGGATTCGTGCGGCGCTGCGTTGCGGCATGGATCGAGGAGGGCCCTGCCCCACGGTGTCGGGAGGTCGCATCCGGGCTGGACGGCTTCCCGCCACCTCGCTACGGTGTCACCGTGTCGAGATCGGTTGGGCGACCGAGCCGGCATGTCGTGACCACCTCGAGAGAGGGCGTTGCGCTCCATGGGCGGTCGGCGTGGTTGCCGGCGGTCCACATCACTTGGGAGGGGTCGGCACGCCGACTCCGAGCGCTGGCTCGCGCCGACCGCACTGGTCGGCGAAGTGCCCGCGTGCGCCGATGGCGGCTGGGCGACGGATGGTGGAAAGCTGGACACTGGCGACGGTGACGATGTTCGGCGCGATCGTCGGATCGTTCCTGAACGTCGTGATCCATCGACTACCTGCCAGGGACGTGCAGCGCTCCCGTGGCCCACGCTCGGCATGTCCGCACTGCGGAGCCCCGATCCCCGGGTGGTTGAACATCCCGATCTTGTCCTGGCTGCTGCTGCGTGGCCGTGCCCGTTGCTGCAAGGTACCGATCAGCGCGCGCTACCCGTTGGTCGAAGCGATCACCGCGGGCTTGTTCTTCCTGCTCGCGTGGATCCCACCCACGGGCGTTCGGCCGTCGTTCCTCGAGCCGGATCTGGCCGGGTGGTCGGCATTCCTGTTCGGCGGGTTCCTCGTTGCGTCCCTGGTCGCGAATACCTTCATCGACCTCGAGTTCCGGATCCTTCCCGACCGGCTGACCAAGCCGACCATGGCTGTGGGGATCCTGGCGGGGCTGTTGGTTCCCGCGATGCCGGGCCCGATCGCTTCGGAAGGCCTCGAGCGCCTGCCGGATCTCACCGGTGGGCTGTTGGCGAGCCTCCTCGGGATGTTGGCGGGGCTCATCGTGACCTGGTCGGTGCGTGCACTCGGTTCGCTGGCGTTCGGCCGTGAGGCGATGGGCCTCGGGGACGTCAAGTTGATGGGGGGGATCGGGGCGTTCCTGGGCTGGCAGGGGGCACTTCTGACCTTCTTCCTGGGTTGCGTCCTCGGCGCACTGGGCGGTGGCGTGCGTCAGTTGGTCACACGTGACCCCAAGGTTGCCTTCGGGCCGTTCCTGGCGGGCGCCGCGCTGATCTCACTGTTCTTCCGCGGTTTCCTGATCGAGTTCCTGACCGTGACCTGGCCCGAATGGACCGCACGGGGCGATACCGCTCCCCTGGTGTTCATCGGGCTTGGCGTGGTCTTGCTATCGATGCTCCTGCTCCTCCGTCGTCGGAGGTACTCCCGGTGAATCCGATTCGTCCTCCGAGGGCTCGTTCCGTCGTGTCGTCGCCGCTGCCGCCGGTCCGCCGAGTTCTGGCGCGCCGTGCTCGGCGGACCCGGCTTCTCCCAGATCCCCTGAACCACACCCCCTGGAATCCTCGCATGTGGTCGAAGCTCCTGGCCCTGTTCCCCTTCCTCGTCCTCTCCGCGATGTCCACCGGGTGCGCCACCCGCTATCAGGACCTGCTGCGTGATCGCGATGCCGAGATCCGCGAACTCAATGGGCGGCTCGCCGACGCCGGCGCCGAGAACGAATCCCTACGGCGAACCAACGACGACTTGCGTGGCCAGCTCGCCAGCCGCGCAGTCCCGATGGAGGCCAGCGCGGGCGATGACGAGCTGGCTCGGATCGGTTCGGAGCTTTCCGGGCTCGACGTGTCCCGGCGCTTTGGGCTGATCTCGATCGGGATCGACAACACGGTGACGTTCGACTCCGGCAGCACGTCACTCAAGCCGAGTGCGGCGTCGGTGCTCAAGCAGGTCGCCGATCTGCTACGTCGAGACTACGCCGACCGCCGGATCTACGTCGCGGGTCACACCGACACGGACCCGATCCGCAAGACCAAGGGGCTGTATCGCAGCAACCGCCACCTGTCTGCGGAGCGCGCTGACGCCGTGGCCGCTTGGTTGTGTGGCCAAGGAGGCGTCTCGGAAAGCCACGTCGCGGTGATCGGCTACGGGCCCTTCGTGCCGGCGAGCCCTGGCAACTCCGACTCCGCCAAGGAGCGCAACCGGCGCGTCGAAGTGATGGTCGGCGAGGTGCTCTGATCGGCATGTCCGACGGGCCGCGCAGCTCGCGCGGAACCGTGGAGTCGAGTACCTGGTTGCCCAGGTCCGACGGGTCGGCCCTGGAGTTTCGCGTGGCACCGCGCTGGGCCGCCGGCTGGGGCACCGATCCGGGGCGCTTCCGGCACATCGAGACCGGCCGGTTCGTCTGTGATCACGGCATGTCTCAGGGCTTCTGACGGGTGGGAAAGCGCCAGGGGGTTTCTATAGTCGCGGGGTGCGCTTCTCGGCTACTTGACGCGCCCTTGTTCCCCCAACCCGGCCCTGCGGGGTCGGGCGGTGTCCCCGCACACCCGTTCGAACCTCATGGCTCATCGCTCGGAAGAGATCCGCAACATCGCGCTGCTCGGTCACAGCCATTCCGGCAAGACCGCGATCGTCGATTCGCTCGCCTTCATCACCAAGGCGTCGCCCCGCCACGGCAACTCCTTGGACGGGACCAGCGTCAGTGACACGCTTCCCGAGGAGAAGGAGCGCAAGCACACGCTGACCTCGCACCTGTTCGGCTTCAACTGGGACCACATGCATTTCGATGTAGTGGATACCCCGGGGCACCCGGACTTCATCGCCCAGGCGCTCTCGGCGCTCGACGTGGTCGAAGCGGCGTTTCTGTGTGTCAGCGCGACGGCCGGACTGACCTTCCACGGTCGCCAGCTGTTCCGCGCCGCCGCCGAGGCCGGGATCGGCCGCGCGATCGTCGTCACCCATCCTGATGGCGACAACGCGCGGTTCGAGGAGATCCTGGCAGAACTCAACGAGGCGTTGGGCGACACCGTGGTGCCCGTGACCTATCCCGACGGGGATGGCAAGAGCTTCTCGGCGGTCCACGACGTCCTCAGCGGTGAAGGCCCGAAAGCGGCGGAGTATCGCGCGATCCTCGAGGAGCGCGTCGCCGAGGCCGACGACGACATCATCGCGCAGTATCTCGAAACCGGAGTGCTCTCGGACGAGGACTTCGAGAAGTACCTGCCGGAGGCGATCTCGCGGGAGAAGGTCACGCCCCTGTTCACGGTGTGCCCGCCGAAGGAGGTCGGCTTCCGCAAGCTCATGCACTTCGTCGAGCACTTCTTCCCGTCGCCGCAGCAGTTCGGCGGACGGCCCGCGCGCGCCGTCGATGGCGAGGACTACGACCTGATCGTCGAGCCCGATCAGGACCAGCCGTTCGCCGCCAAGGTCTTCAAGACCGTCGTCGACCCGTACGTCGGTCGGATCACCTACCTCCGCGCCTTCCGAGGTCGACTCACGGCCGATCAGGGGTTCCTGAACGTCCGGACTGGCAAGCACGACGCAGTCGGTGCGCTGCAGTCGGTCGAGGGGATCGAGGCCAAGGCCATCGACGCGGTCGTCGCCGGTGACTTGTTCATCGTCAGCAAGCTGGAAGACCTGGCGTTCGGCGACACGGTGACTGCCGACTCCACGCCGCTGCAGATGAAGAACTTCCCCCAACCCGAGCCGACGTTCTCACTGGCCGTGCAGCCGGCTGCTCGAGGTGACGAGCAGAAGATCGCGCAGGGGTTGGAGCGCCTGGCTCTGGAGGATCCCACGTTCCGGGTGTCTCGCGACGGCCACACCGGCGAGTTGCTGGTGTCCGGGATGAGCCCGATGCACATCGAGGTCCAACTCGGTCGCCTCGAGCAGCGGTTCGGCGTGCACACGACGACCCGTGCGCCGTCGGTCCCCTACAAGGAGACGATCACCGCACCGGCCGAGGGACATCACCGGCACAAGAAGCAGACCGGCGGCAAGGGCCAATTCGCCGAGGTCTACCTGCGGATCCGCCCGCTCGAGCGGGGCTCCGGCTTCCACTTCGCCGACAAGGTCGTCGGTGGGTCGATTCCCCGCCAGTTCATCCCCGAGGTGGAGAAGGGCGTTCGGCGGTTCATGGCGAAGGGGCCTCTCGCCGGCTGTGTCGTCGAGGACATCGAAGTCGAGGTCTACGACGGCAAGTTCCACGCTGTGGATTCCGACCAGCTGTCGTTCCAGTTGGCCGGCGAGCGTGCGGCCGCGGAGGCCTTCGCGAAAGCGCATCCGATCCTGCTCGAGCCGATCCTCGACGTGACGATCCATGTGCCCGAGCGGTTCACCGGCGACGTCACCGGCAACCTGTCGACGATCCGCGGGCGGATGACCGGCATGGAGGTCACGCAGGGGATCCAGGAGATCACCGCCCAGGCCCCGATGGCGGAGATGCAGACCTACGTGACGACCTTGCGGTCGATCACTGCTGGCGAGGGCTCGTTCTCGGTACGGCCGGCGCACTTCGAGCAGGTCCCGCCGCAGGTCCAGCAGCAGGTAGTGAAGGCCCGTGAGGCCGCCGACGCGGCGGCTCACTGAACGCTGCCAACTCGAGGCTACAGCCTCGGGTCAGGTCCCGGCCGATCGGTCCGCGGGCCGGGTCCGGGTTGCTCCGGTGCCTCCCGCGTTGCTGGATCGACGGGGCTTCCTGTGCTCGAAACGTCGATAGCATCGTGGGTGCGGTCTCTGATGCTGCGTTGGCCCGGGCCGACCTGATCCCAGTTCCGGAGCGGTTCGTTCTCAATCCGACACCACCTTCTGGCCGATAGCTGACGCGATGGTCCGCCCCCTTCGGCAGGCCGCGTCCGACCAGGAGGAACTGCGATGGTGTCGATGGAGGAGCTGCTCAACCTGATGGTGCAACGCGGTGGTTCCGACCTCCATCTCTCGGTCGGCGCGCCACCCAAGATCCGCATCGACGGACGGGTCACCGACACCGAGTACGAGATCCTGACGCCCGAGGTGACCAAGAAACTGGTGTACTCGGTGCTGTCGCCGGACCAGGTTGCGCGCCTCGAGAAGACCCTGGAGATCGACTTCTCGTTCGGCGTGGCCAACCTCGGGCGGTTCCGGACCAACGCCTTCCTGCAACGCGGGACGATCGCTGCCGTGATGCGCGTGATCCCGTACGAGGTGTACGACTTCGAGCAGATCGGCATGCCCCGCAAGGTCTGTGAGGCGCTCTGCAATCTCCCCAAGGGACTGGTGCTGTGCACCGGCGCAACCGGCTCCGGGAAATCGACGACGTTGGCGTCGATGGTGGACCACATCAACGAGCAGAGGCAGGGCCACATCGTCACGATCGAGGACCCGATCGAGTTCCTGCACCGCAACAAGAACTGCCTCATCAACCAGCGCGAGGTCGGCGGCGACACTCATAAGTTCAGCAACGCATTGCGCTCGGTGCTCCGTCAGGACCCCGACGTCGTGCTGGTCGGCGAGATGCGTGACCTCGAGACGATCGAGGCGGCCCTTACGCTTGCCGAGACCGGTCACCTGACGTTCGGAACGCTGCACACGTCGGACACCGTGCAGACCATCAACCGCGTGGTCGACGTGTTCCCCGCCCACCAGCAGCAGCAGATCCGGACGATGCTGTCGTTCACGCTGCAGGCAGTGCTATGTCAGCAGCTGATCCCTCGGGCCACCGGCAAGGGGCGGGTGCTCGCCTCTGAGATCATGATCGCGACGCCCGCAGTGCGTGCGCTGATCCGAGACAACAAGGCCCACCAGATCCACTCGATCATCCAGACCGGTGGTCAGATGGGGATGCGGACCATGAACCAGTCCGTCTACGAGCTGTATCGGGCCGGCGCCATCGGCCACGAGGACGCGATGCACTGCTCGCCCGACCCCGGTGAACTCACGCGCCTGATGCAGCGTGCGGCCGCGCCGAGGAGTCGATGATCCAGTTCGCGCGCAAGCTCAAGGTCATCCTCGAGAAGGCCGGAAAGCTCACCACCGAGCAGGGCGATGAGCTTCTCCAGGAAGCGCGTCGTGACAAGCGGCCGCTCAGCGAGATCGCGGTCAAGAAGGGTGTTGTCAGCGAGCCGGAGCTGTTGGCGCTGGTCGCCGCTGCGGCGAACGTTGCACCGATCGATCTCGACCGTGTCAGGGTCAACGACGATGTGCTCGCGGACGTCACTGCGGAACTGGCGAACGAGTATCGGATCTTCCCTGTCGACAAGATCGGTCAGCTGATCACCGTAGCGGTTGCCAATCCGTTCGACGTGTTGAAGCTCGATGACCTTCGGATCATCACCGGTTGTGAACTCCGAATCGTTGTCAGCACCGAGGAAGCGATCGAGCGTCGGATCGCCACCGCCTATCGTTCTGCGGAAGAGAGCGTCAGCGAGATCGTCGGTGGCTTCGAAGGCGAGGACATCGAGCTCAAGGAACAGTCCGACGACGACGAATCGCTCGATCTGACGGCCATCAGCGACGAAGCCGCGCCGGTCGTCAAGATCGTCAATAAGATCATCTCCGATGCCTGTTCGTCGGGGGTGAGCGACATCCACATCGAGCCGTTCGAGAAGAAGGTCATCGTGCGTTATCGCCGTGACGGCCGGCTCGTCGAGGTCCTGACTCTGCCGAAGAAGATGCAGAACAGCCTCACCTCTCGGATCAAGATCATGTCGAAGCTCGACATCGCCGAGAAGCAAAGGCCTCAGGACGGCAAGTTCCAGATGAAGATGGCCAACAAGGCCATCGACTTCCGAGTGTCGATCCTTCCGGTGGTCTGGGGGGAGAAGACCGTGCTTCGAATCCTCGATTCGTCGAACCTCGCGCTCGACATCAAGTCGCTGGGGTTCGAGCCGCGCGCCATGGAGGACTACACGTGGGCCATCGAACGGCCCTACGGCATGATCCTCGTGACCGGCCCGACCGGTTCCGGCAAGTCGACGACCCTATATAGCGCAGTTCGGCATATCGCGGATCCGGAGACCAACATGGTCACGGTCGAAGATCCGGTCGAGTACACCCTCGAAGGCATCAACCAGGTCCCGGTCAATCCGAAGCGTGGCCTGACCTTCGCTGGTGCGTTGCGCTCGATCCTGCGTCAGGACCCGGATGTGGTCCTCCTGGGTGAGATCCGCGATGCCGAGACACTGGAGATCGCGGTGAAGGCCGCGCTCACCGGGCACCTGGTGTTGAGCACGCTGCACACCAACGATGCGGTGAGCACCGTCACCCGCATGGTCGACATGGGGATGGATCCGTTCATGGTCGCGTCCTCGACCATCCTGATCTGTGCCCAACGTCTCGCGCGCAAGCTCTGCGTGCATTGCAAACAGCCGCTCGATGTCGACAAGTCGGCGCTGATGCGGGTCGGGCTATCCGAGGCAGATCTCGCGCGCGACGACCTGCAGATGTTCAAAGCCGTCGGCTGTGGCCGATGCACCAATGGCTACAAGGGCCGCTTCGCGATCCTGGAGACCCTGCGGATGACCGACGCCCTGAAGCGGATGGTCGTCGAGGCTGCAAACGTCCAGGACCTCAAGCTGAAGGCGTTGGAGGAGGGAATGATCACGCTGCGACGCTGCGGGATCCTGAACTTCATGCGCGGCATGACCTCGTTCGAAGAGGTCGAGCGAGTGACGATGGCTGATTGATGCCGCGGATCGGGGGGCCCGAGTCCGAGGCGCGGTAGCCCAGGGGAATCATGGCGACCACATTCAAGTTCGAAGCGAAGGACCAGAGCGGGAGGACGGTGACCGGTACGATCACCGCCGAGAGCCAGAACGACGTCCTCGAGGACCTCCGTCGACGTTCGCTGACGCCGATGTCGGTGAAGAAGGGCGGCGGCGGACTGTTCGCCAAGTCGAAGGCGAAGCCGCGGGCCAAGAAGGCCTCGGTGAAGAAGGGGGAACTCGAGGTCTTCACGCGCCAGCTCTCGACCATGCTGAGTGCCGGTATCCCGATGCTCGAGGCGCTCGAGATCCAGGCCGAGCAGGCGGACTCCCCTGGGTTCCGATTCTGCCTGGAGACAATCGTCGATGACATCCGGACTGGCGCGGACCTCTCGAAGGCGATGGAGCCGCACAAGAGGGTGTTCTCGGACATCTATGTGAGCATGATCCGCGCGGGTGAGGTTTCCGGTCAGATCGATGTGATCCTGACCCGCTTGGCGGAGTACCTCGAGGCCGCGGCGCACCTGCGCAACGAGATCAAGGCGGCGATGACCTACCCGGTGGTATCGCTGTTCCTGGTGCTGGGCATCGCCGGCTTCCTGATGATGGGCATCGTCCCGTCGTTCAAGCCGGTGTTCGATTCCCTCGAGGTCGAGTTGCCGGGGCTCACCGTCCTCACGATGGATGTCGCGTTCTTCATGCGCGACTACTGGTACGTTCTCTTCGGTGGCGCGATTGGCGGATTCCTGCTCTTCCGGTTCTGGATCAAGACGCCGGCAGGTGGGAAGGCGTGGGACCACATCACGCTGCGCATGCCGGTGTTCGGCGGCCTGTTCAAGAAGGTGGCGCTGTCGCGCTTCTCGCGGACCTTCTCGACCCTGATCAAGAGTGGTGTCCCGATCCTCGGCGCGATGGAGATCGTATCGCAGACGGCGGGCAACAAGGTCATCTCGGAGATCGTCGACCAGGCGCGAGACAGTGTGCGGTCCGGTGACACCTTGTCCGAGCCGTTCACCAAGTCGACCGTGTTCCCGCCGATGGTGGTCAAGATGATGGGTATCGGCGAGCGTTCTGGTGCATTGGATGCGCTGCTCGAGAAGATCTCCGAGTTCTACGACCAACAGGTCGAGGCGGAGGTGAAGGGTCTCACCGCGCTCATCGAGCCGATCATGATCGCCGTCATGGGCTTCGTCGTCGGCGGCATCGTCCTCGCCGTGTTCCTGCCGATCTTCAAGCTGCAGGAAGCCCTTTCAGGAGGCGGCTGAGCCGCGCGTCGAATTGACTTCCGGCCCCGGACGAGCGCCACCGCGGGACGCATGCGGGCGATCGCCGGGGAGAACCTCGAACTCGAATCCCCCCAATGAACGACTCCGTCCAAAGGACCATCCTCTATGGCACCAGTGGTGCCGTGCTCGCTGCCCTGGGTTGGGCCGGCTTCATCTACGCGCCCGATCCCGACTACGGCACGCTGATCGGGTCGGCACAGCTGCGGGCCCAGGTCGCGGCGTTCATACCCAAGGATGCCGACGATCTGAAGATGCAGGCGTTGCGCGAGGAGGGGCTCCAGGCTGCCGAGGCGCATCTGGACGTCGCGGAGCGTAACAATCCAGGCACGAGTGCCGTGCGCCAGCTACGGGCCTGGATCGCGGCGCAACGCGGAGACCATGCCCGCGCCGCAACGCAGTATCGCGAAGCGCGGGACTGCACCGATCTGACTCCGGAAGGACGGCGGAAGCTCGGCGAGATGTTGGCCGGGGTCTTGTCCAATGACGGTCGATTCGGCGAGGCATTGCACGTCCTCGACGAAGACCGGCACGCCCGCTCCGGGGAGGAGCGGATCTCTGCAGGACTGCTGCGGGCTCGCATCCTGGAGCGCGACGGGCGGCGTGAGGAGGCTCTGATGGTCGCCGTGGAGGCCTCCATGGCGAGTCATCCGAATTCCCCAGCAGCTGCCGATGCCGCAACTGTGATCGAACAACTGGGTGCGTGGTCCGAGGCGACGGTCGCCTGGGAGCGCGCCGTCGAGGATGCGCAGATCCGGGAATACCACGTCGCGCGCCTCAAGCTCCGTTCCGGAGCGACCGATAACGCGGTCAGGCTGCTCGAACGAGCGACCGAACACGGCGGCGAGCCGGTGCGAACCCTGCTGCGGCAGGAACGCGCACTCTGGAGCGAAGCCGTGGGCGAGCGCGCGATCGAACAGCTCCTCGAGCCAACCGACGAGAACGGGGAGTCCGAGACTCCTCCCTCGCGGAAGGAAGAAGAGAAGGTCTGAAACTCAACCACCGGCCATCCGGCCTCGACGAACTGACTAGGGAGACGTGACAAACATGTCCAAGAGGGAGCAGGGCTTCACGCTCATCGAGCTGATGATCGTTGTCGCGATCATCGCCATCATCGCTTCGATCGCGATTCCGAACCTGCTGAGCGCTCGCCTGAACGCGAACGAATCGGCTGCCATCGCGACGCTGAAGAACATCTCGAGCTCGCAGTCGCAGTGCCAGGCATCTGGCGTGATCGACGCGAACACCAACGGCGCCGGCGAGTTCGGCTTCTTCGGCGAGCTTTCCGGCGCGCAGTTCATCCGCATCGCGGGTGGCGTCCACACCACCGAGCGCATCAGCCCGCCGGTCCTTTCGGCCGCGTTCGGCACCGTGCAGAACAGCCTGGTGACCCGCTCGGGCTATCACTTCCAGATGTATCTCCCGGGCGTCGCGGGTGCCTTCGAGGCCGAGGCCGCCACGGGCGGCGCGGGTGGCGGCCACGCCGTCGACGCTGCTCTGTCGGAAGTGCTCTGGTGCTGCTACGCCTGGCCGACCAGCCGTGGCAACTCCGGAAAGCGCGCGTTCTTCGTGAACCAGAGCGGCGACGTCATCGCCTGCCGCAACAACGCCGCCACGTCGTCCTACAACGGCACCGCCAAGATGCCGGACCCGGAAGACGCCTACGTGAACGGCGCGACCGCCATGACCGCGACCTTCGCGGCGAATACGCTGTCGAACAACGGCGAGACCTGGGTTGTCGTCCAGTGATCGACCGCGCTCGCGGGGCGTTGGCGTAAGTCAGCGACCCGCATGAGGCGCAACTCCAGGAGGGCTGCCGGCCACGGGTCGGGAGCCCTTCTGGCGTTGGTGGGGGACTGTGAGGCCGGGTCTCGCGGTGGCCGTTCTGGCTGTGTCGCGGGATTCGGCGCGGGATCTTCCGGGGGCGCTACAGGACCCGGCAGATCCTGCCGATGGACTCACTGTGATGAAGCTCGCCAGCCGCACCGAGTCCCGCCCCGCCAACGTGGATCCCGACGTCGCCGGGCTGATGAGCGCGGGCGACATTCCGCGTCAGGTCGAACCGTTGACCGTGGCGCGCGGCGCTGTGGCGGCGACACCGCGGGTCCGCTCGGTCAGCGTCGTGGTTCCAGCGAAGAACGAGTCGGCAACGGTTGCCGCTCTGGTCGCGGAGATCCGCGAAGCGCTCGGAACTCTCGATCTCGACGATTTCGAGGTCGTCGTGGTGGACGATGGCTCCGAGGACGCGACCGGCGAACTCGCAGCCCGAGCCGGAGCGCGAGTCGTGCGACATCTGCGTTCGCTGGGCAACGGTGCGGCCGTGAAACGGGGGATCCGTGCATCGCGCCACGATTGGATCCTGTTGATGGACGCAGACGGACAGCATCCACCGGCGACCATCCCGGATCTCGTGAGGGAGGCGGAGCACTACGACATGGTGGTGGCCTCGCGGGGCGGGCGGGGTGGCAGTTGGTACCGCAATCTCGCGAATCGCTGCTACAACGGTCTTGCCAGCTACGTCACCTCGCGCAGCATTCCCGATCTCACGAGCGGCTTTCGGTTGGTGCGGGCGGACGTGTTGCGTCGCCTGGTCTATCTGCTGCCGAACACGTTCAGCTATCCGACCACGATCACGTTGTCGATGTTGCGCTGCGGCTACGATGTCGGTTTCGTCGACTTCCCGGTCCGGCCGCGCGAAGGGAAGAGTCACATCCGCCTCCTCAAGGACGGGAGCCGCTTCCTGCTCATCATCCTGAAGATCGCCACGTTCTTTGCCCCTCTGCGGGTGTTCCTGCCGATCTCCGCGGCGGTGTTCGGGCTCGGTATGGCGTGGTATGCCTATACCTTCCTCACGGACGGACGCTTCACCAACATGGCGGCGTTGCTGATGTCGCAGGCGGGAGTGGTGTTCACGCTCGGGCTGGTCTCCGAGCAGGTCGCCGCGTTGCGGTTCGAACACGTCGAGGAGAAGGTCGAGGGCTGATCATCCCGGCCGCGAGACACAAAGCGCGGCCGATCGGTTCGATGGAGCGACGGTCATGCGGATCCTGATCGCTGGAACCTGGGACGAGGGGCCTGGCTACCCGCGGACCGACGCGCTGCGTCGGGCCTTGGTGGGGCTCGGTCACGACGTGCGGCAATGCCGTGTCGATCCTCCGGCGGAGGGTCGCTCCAGGGTGGCGCTGGTGTCGAGGCCGTGGCGGTGGCCTGCCTACCTTCGGGCCAACCGGCGCACCCGGTCCGTGTTGCGTGCGGAGCTTCAGCGAGCGATCGGGGAGTTCACACCTGATGCGGTGCTGGTGCCCTACCCAGGTCACCTCGCGGTCCGCGTCGTGCGTGACGTGTTCCGGGGGCCGGTGGTCCTGGATCTGTTCTTGTCGGCATGGTCGACAGCGGTCGTGGACCGCGGGATGTTCCCGGCTTGGAGTCCTCCGGCACGCTTCCTCCGGCACCTGGATGCAGCGGCCTGCGAGGCTGCCGATCTGGTCCTTCTGGACACGCCAGAGCACACGGCGGACGTCCGGTCCCGGACGTCGCTCCCGGCTGACCGCTTCGACTGGGTTCCGATCTGTGATCCGGCGGCGCCGCCGTGGCTCGAGTCCGCGGGTGAGTCGTCGGGATCCGCGCGGACCCGGGTGCTGTTCTTCGGGACCGGAGTGCCGCTGCACGGATTGCCGGTATGGATCGACGCCTGGGTCGCGACGCCCGATGTCGATGTGACCCTGATCGGTGGGGATCCCCGCAGTCGGCAACGAGCCCGGGACCTGCTCGGAGATCGACTTCAGTTGCTCGGTCGCTTCGAGTCGATGTGCCGAATCCGAGCGGAGATCGATCGTGCGGACCTCGTCTGTGGAATCGTCGGTACGTCATCGAAGGCTCGTCTTGTCGTCCCTTACAAGGTCGTCCACGCGCTCGCTCATGGGCGGCCGGTGTTGACCGCCGATTCACCTGCGGTTCGTGGGCTGCTCGCGCCGGGAGTCGATTGCCTGACGGTGTCGGCTGGCGACCCGGGGGCGCTGCAGGCCGCGATGCTCCGGTTCGTCGGACTCGGCGCGGCAGGGCGATCCCGGTTGAGGCGCGCGGCACGGGCCCGTTTCGATGCTTCGTTCTCGTTGGCTGCGGTCTCCGCACGACTCGGTCCGGCATTCGAACGTGTGGTGAGCTGTCCGAAGCCGGGCAGCTCGGTCGAGAACCTCCTCCAGCGTCCGGCATCAGCTCGCGCTCCTGCTACTTCGGTGACGTCGATCACCTCTGCAGTTCCGGTCCGATGAAGCAATTCCTGAGATTCGCGCTGCGGCGGGCGCCGTGGATGGTCGCGCTGCTCGCCTGCGTGGTGCAGGCTCCGGTGCTGGGTGGCGACTTCCTCTACGACGACCTGCATTCCGTGCGTGACAACCCTGCGTTGCGCGAACTCGCCAACGTGCCGACGTTCTTCCATGACCCGGATGCGTTCTCGCAGCTGCAGGGCCGGATGTACCGTCCCGTGCTGCTCACCACGCTTGCCTGGACCTGGTTCCTGGGTGCTGGATCGCACTTCGTGCACGCATCGTTCGACCTGCTGCTGCATGTGCTGAACGCGGCGCTGCTGGTGCTCGTCGCGCGACGGGTCGGCGGCGGGCGCGTGGCACCGCTCGTCGCGGGAACGGTGTTCGCGGTGCACCCGCTCGCCGGCGAGGCGGTGGCAATGGTCTCGGCGCGGAGCGACCAGCTGCTGCTGACAGGGTTCCTGGTGGCGATGCGCAGTCATATCGCCGTCCTCGAAGGAGTTCGCCATGCGTGGCTCGGTACCTTGCTCGGTAGTGTGGTTGCTTGTGGCTCCAAGGAGACCGGTGTGCTGTTGCCGTTGGTACTCGCGACGGTCGAGTGGCAACGGGTGGTCGCGCCAGCTGGCTGGCGCGGCGCCCCCTGGCGGAACATCGCGGCGCGGCTGATGCCGTCAGCGGGAGTCGCCGTCGTCTACCTGGTCCTGCGGAAGCTCCTGTTGGGAATCGCGACCGCGAGCCCGAGCCTGACCGGGGGAACCGACGTGACCGTAGGCGCCGGGCGCGACCTGGTGACCCAATGGGCGACCATGGGGGAGCTGTTACCCCGGGTGTTGGCGCAAGCGTTGGTACCGGTCGGGCTCAGTATCGATCCGGTGGTGCGCTACGTGCGGGATCCCCTGGCTCCGAGCAGTCTCTCCGGTTGGCTGCTGGTGCTCCTCATGGTCGGGTGGTGTTGGTTGGGGGTGCGGCGTCGACGGCCCTTGTCTCGTTGCGGCCTGGTCCTCGCCGTCGCGGTGGCCTTGCCTTGGATCCTGGTGCCACTCAATGCCCCGCTCGGCGAGCATCGCCTGTACGGCAGCATCGCCGGGTTCGCGATGGTGGTCGCGGCTGCGGGGGAGGGGGTTCGCGATCGCTGGCGCCGAGCGCGGGTTTCCGCGGTTGCCGGGCCTGTTCTTCTGAGGCCGTGGTGGGTGGTCGGGGCAGTGCTGTTCGCCTGGGCCGGCACGTCGGTGCGTCACGCCATGGTGTTGTCGGTGCCCGAGTCGGCATGGCAGGAGGCCCTGGACTGGAACCCCCGATCGGTCGCAGCGCACTGCTCGTTGGCGCAGTTCGACCTCGGCCGTTCCGATGCGGCACTCGAGGCCGGCGATCGCGCCGGTCGCCGCGCCTTCCTGCTCCGCGCGTTGTCACACGCCGAGCGTGCCGTGGCGCTGAGTGCGAGCGACGTGCGGGCCCGCTCCGGTCTGATCCGGATCCGTCTCGCCCTCGGGCCCGAGCAGCCTGGCGCATTGCGGGCGGTGGTCGCAGCGGAGGAGTCGGTGGCGATCCAGCCGCGCAACCCGTTCCGGCGGCTGGAACTGTCCCAGGCGCTGACCCTCGCAGCGCGAGCAACGGGAGGCGATGCTCGCCGATTCGATGCGGCGGTCGTCGCGGCGCTGTCGACGCTGGAGATCGCTGCGCCCAAAGGCCGGGTGTTCCAGGTCGCGGCGGAGGCACGAAGGCTGCAAGGTGACCCGAATGCGGCGGTCGCTCTCCTCGATCGCAGCATCGCGCTCGGTCTCGATCATGCCGACCTACGCTGCGATCGGGCCGCGATGCTGCTGGCAGCAGGGCGAGGCGAGGAGGCGCGCGCCGAGCTGCGCAGCTTGCTCGCTGTCGATCCGATGCAACCGCGCGCCCGCGCCCTCCTGCAGGCGGCGGGGCCCGTGCGCTGATCGGCGGCTTTCGGCGGAAGTCCTCCTGCGGACGTCGCGGCCGCCTCAGCCGTGATCGGTCTGGCGGTCCTCGCCGCCGAGCATCTCGCGGGCGTTGCGGGCTGTGGTGTCCGCGATCTCCTGGGGGTCTCGTTCGAGGAGTTCGGCGAGCCGGTGTCCGACGTGCCGTACGTAAGCCGGTTCGTTGATGGTGCCGCGGTGCGGGGCGGGGGTCAGGAACGGCGCATCGGTCTCGATCAGGATCCGGTCCAGCGGCGTGAGGCGGGCTGCCTCTTGGAGTTCGGTCGTGTTTCGCCAGGTCAGGGGGCCGGCGAACGACAGTCGGCAGCCGAGTTCCAGCGCTCGTTCCGCTTCGCGAGGGCCTCCCGAGAAGCAATGGATGATCGAGCGAGCCCCGGGGTGCTCGGCGAGCACCTCGAAGGTGGCGTCAAAGGCCTCTCGGGAGTGGACGATGACCGTGCGTCCCAGCTCTCGGGCCAGCGCGAGGTGTCGTTCGAAGGCCCGCTGCTGTACCGCGCGCGCATCAGGCTGCCAGTGGAAGTCGAACCCGGTCTCTCCCAGCGCGGCGCAGTCCTGGCGGCGGGCGAGGTCCTCGATCTGCGGCCAGTCGCGGTCCAGATGGTGCGCACTGCACGGATGCAGTCCGGCCGTGAATCGGACCCCGGGCAGACGGATTGCGCGCGCTGCAGCGAGTCGGGACGACTCTGCGTCGATGCCGACATCCACGAGCTGCGAGACACCGACGCGTTGCGCCGCGGCAACCACGCTGGCCGCGCGGACCTCTCGCGCCTCTTCCGGAAGGTCTCCATGGCCAAGGTGGCAATGGCTGTCGAACCAGCCGCGGGCCGGCTCGGGATGGTCCGTCATCCGCAGTTCTGCTTGATGAGTTCGCGCAGGCGCGTGGCGACCAGTTCGTTGTCGGTGGTCTTCAACGTCTCCTGAAACCACTCGCAAGCTTCGCTGCCCTGGATCTCGGCGATCGCTTGCAGGCAGATGTTCTGGAACAGCGGATTGAATTCGCGGCGGGGAATGTCGACGTAGAGCTGCTTGATCTTGTCGACCGCTTGTCGGGCGCCGAGATGTCCGAGGTGCTCGATGCACTTCTGGTAGGTCATCCGGTCGTGTTCGGGGCGGCCGATCAACATCGTGAGAACCGGTACGACGTCCTCGTGGCCGCTCGCGACGAAGCGGTCGATGAGATTGAAGAAGTCGGGGAACTGGTTGGTTCCGATGACGCGTTCGTACTCGGTTGCGAGTTCCGGAGGCAGTTGGCGGTGCACCCCACTGTGCGACTCGAGCTGCAAGACCTGCGAGAGCACGGCTCCGGCGAACTCCCTGTCGTGCTCGAGCAGTCGATCGGCGGCGAAGAACCGCAGCGTCTGTCGGGAGGGTAGCCGGGTGCCGCGGGTCACTTGCGCCAGGTAGTCCTGGCCGCGGGACGGGTCCGCGGCCAGCAGGCAACGCAGCAGCCACCTCTGCTCCTCCAGATCGCGGTCGTCGACGTTCCGCTCCAGTTCCTCGAGTAGCGCGTCGTACGCTGGAGGGCCCAGGTGGCGGGCTGCCTCCACAACCTCGTTCAGGCGCTCCTGATAGCGCTCCAGCGCCGGCGCCGGGGTGCTCGCGCGGGCCAGGTCCGGAGCCCAGGCCTCGATCTGTCGGACGAGGGCCTCGACTCCGCTCCCGTCGACCTCGGATTCCAGGCGGAGCAAGTCGATCGAGTGCCGGACCTCGGAGAGATTGCGCTGGAGGTCCTCGATCTGACTCGACTGGTCGGACAGGCGAAGTTGGAGCCAGATGGTGGATCCGATCACGGTGGCGACGACGACGGCGGCAGCGACGAGGGATAGGCCTCCGCTCGGCGAGCCGATCGGTGTCGAGGTGGGGGGGGTCGGGCGGTCTTGCATCGGCTGTCGGTAGGATCTCGGCGCGCGGCGGTCACGAACCGCGGCGAGTGGGGCGGAGGCTGTTCGGGTCCGATCGCGTAGGTGCGTGATTCCGCACAGGTCGACGCGGGTGGCTGGGCTGGCGAATCCCGGTCGTTGCTCCGGGTCCGGGACATCGGGGCCCCATCGCTCGGGCGTCCCCGAGGCATGTCAAGCTACCCTCGGGGGCGGCGTTCGAGCCGCACGCGACGGTTCGGGCCAGGCGCTCGGAGGCTGATCCGGTCGCGAGAGGCTGCTCCGCCGGCCGGGCGTCGTCCCGTCGCGGAGTCGGCATGCTAATTGGTGCCCGACGCGGCTTCGAGGACGGCTTCGACGAATCCGGGGAACGGTCCCCGGCAGGTTCGCACGTGCAACGACCTGCGGAAAAGCGGGGTGTGGCGAGCGCGAACTGATATCGTGCGTCGACCCAGACCCCCTCTCACCTACCGGTCGACCGTCTTGGGCGCCCGTGTCCGTTCTCCTCGCAACGTCCCCGTCGCACGGCGATCAGCAGCGTGACCGGCGCAGGTCTCCAGAGGTATAGGTACCGATCCCCGCTTCCGGGCCGCCACGTCGTGTCGGCCGAACCCTCTCCGGCTCGCCCGGTTCCGGTGTTGCCCGGCAGCGTTCCCGCATTCATCCCCCGGCGCGATCGCCTCCCGCCGGGCTCCTCGATTCCAGGAACATGTCGCACCGCATCTCCGCGATCGTCCCAGCCCTCGGGATCCTCCCGGCCGCCCTGCTCGGCGTCCCGCTCCTGTTGGGGCTCGGTGCCTGCTCAGGCGGCACATCGACTTCCCGTGTCAGTCCTCCGGCCTGTGGCGATGCTTCCGCGTTCTGCATCACGGAGTGCAATCTCGGCTGCACCGCCGGAGGCTGCTCGATCACCGACATCGCGCCGAATCAGCCGCTGATCTTCGTGTTCAGCCAGGACGTCGATCCGCGCACCGTCGATTTTGCCAGCTTCTCGATCAAGACGCCTGCAGGCGAGGAGCCGGTGGGGGACTTCTTCGTGTCGGGTAGCCAGATCAACTTCCTGCCCGAGGTCCGAAGTGTCCAGGGCGCGACGTTCTTCGGCTTCTCGCAAGGTCAGGAGTACATCGTCACGATCCCTGCCGGAGCAGGGAATCCGAACGCGCTGACGGCGACGACGGGCGACAGGCTACTTCAGCCGTTCTCCTGCACCGTCCGGATCAGTCGACCCGTGGTGGATCTCGACCAGCGGCCGCCAGAGGCCGACTTGATCACGCCCTCGGGGTCGCAGGTGAACAGTGCGCCACGGAATACGCCGGTGGTGCTCGAGTTCTCGGAGATCATCGACGCGGCCCCGTTCTTCGGGGTGCCTCTCGAGGAGGGGCCGATCCGGTTCCGGATCCGTCGCTCGGCCGTCGTCAATGGCCAGAGGGTCTGCAATACGAGTTCTCGGCAGTTCGCACTCGGCGGTACGATCCGTCTCGAGAACGACTCCGTCCGGAACGTGACCATCGCCAGCTATCAGCCGCTTCAGCTGTTGCCCGCGGGATCGTGCCTCGAAGTCGAAGTGACCACGCAGGTCCGCGATCTGGCGGGGACACGCGCGGCTCCGCAGATCTTCCGGATTCTCATCGAAGAGACCAATGCGGTCGAACGGGGGTCGGTGTTCACGTTCGACAACGACCTCGAGCAGGATCGCGAACGGTCCGCAGGTGACTGGACCGGCGGCAACGCGTCCTTCGTGGCGATGGGCGGATCCGGTCGCCACGGGGACTTCCTGCTCGACGACGGCGCGACCGATCCCGGCGTCCCGGACACGTTCGTTTTCAGCACCGATGACCAGATCATGGTTCAGCGGCCCTCCGGCTTCGTGAACTCCACGATCCGCATCACCGACGGCGTCTTCGAGTTTGCCAAGATGGAGATCCCGACCGGGGTCACGGTCAACTTCATCGGAGCCAATCCGGCTAGGATCCATGTTCGGGGTGAATGCCGGATCGACGGCCGGTTGGCTGTCAACGGCCAGTCGATCGCTGGCAACCACGACGCCAAGAACTCGGACCTCACCGGCGGTGTATTCACGAACGGCCCGGGACAGGCAGGTGGCATCGGTGGGGCCGGCGGCGGCGATGGGGGAGACGGTGCCTGGGCCTGTGACGGCAACGGCAATCCGAATCAGCCTCAGTTCAATGACTTCAATGGCTTCGACGGTGAAGACCTGGTGCTGCCGGCCGGTCACGCCTACGCTGGCCAGGAGGTGGGCACCGGGGGGACTGGCGCGACTCTGTTCCCGCCCTCCGGCAACCGTACGGACATCGTCTATCGCGGATTCGGCAACAACTACTCCATCGTGTCGTCGTCGGCAGGGGGTGGTGGCGGCTATCGGGGGGCTGGTTCGGCAGGTCGTGTCGTCAGCGGCGCTTTCATCACCGGGGGTACGCCGAGCCAGCCGAACGAGTACTCGGGTCCCGCCGCGGGCGGAGTGTCCTTCCCGATTCTGACCATTCCCGGTGGCGTTGTGACGAGCGAATACTTCCTCGTCGGGGGAGCCGGTGGCGGTGGCGGTGCCAGCCATCCATTGTTCGTGCAGGCGAGCAGCTTCTCGGATCCCTACAAGTTCCTCAGTGGTGCTGCCGGGTCGGGGGCCGGTGGCGCGATGTTGCTACGGGTCGGTAGGGGCCTCCTGGTGGGCCCGGCGGGTGCGCTGGAGGCGCGAGGCGGTGCTGGTTCTCCAGTCGCATCGAATTCGACCGTCACCTCCTTCGGGGTGCCCAGTCCCGGTGGCGGCGGCTCCGGGGGGTCGCTGGTCGTGCAGGTTTCTGGAGACCTCGTCCAGCAGGGCTCGATCAACACTTCGGGCGGTGCCGGGGGCTCGGCCACATTCAACGGGCCGTTCTACTTCAGCAATATCGTTGGCGGCACAGGTGCCGACGGCATGTATCGGGTCGAGACACCCGATGGCGGGCCGACGACCGGAGAGATCGGTACAGCGCTTCCGGCGCCGGTCGGCGAGAACGTCGGCGCCCTGCAGGAGTTCGACAGGCTGTCTGGGTTCCAGAGCAGTCTCCGCGTGGTTCCGGAGGTCTTCGCTCCGGTCTACTTGCGCTACGAGATCGATGCGCTTGTAGACGGCAATCCGATGAAGTTCAGCGACGACCCAGCTGTCGGCACGCCGGCCCTGGAGAACAGCGGTTCGGCTTTGGTGTTCTTCGTGCAAGGGATCGATATCGACCTGACGACCGGCGAACCCGATCCCGACCGCGATCCCTATCAGTGGCGCAGGTATGTCGGTGACTTCGGCCTGTCCCAGAACCAACCCGGGTTGAACAGTGATGCCACTTTGGGGTTCCAGTTCATCTTGCTGCGTGACTCGACGGTGTCGACCGACGTCGTCGTTCAGGAGCTGCGCGTGATCTACCAGTCCTGAAGGCCGGTGGTCTCGGTTCGCGTGGCACGCCGGATCCAACTCCTCCGGGTCGGACCACGGCGCCCCAATCAGGCGCCGGCCGGATGGCGCGCGAGTCGGAATGGGTTTCGAATCGGTCGGTGGGGCCACCGAGCCGGTCCCGCCACCCGGCGTTCTCGGTTCCGAGGTCAGGCAGTCGGGCTCAGGCAGTCGGGCTCAGACGGTCGGGCACGGACAGTCGGGCATGGTGCGAATCCCGTTCCCCTAGTCGCTGGTCTCTTGCCATGATCCGCTCTCCTGCGACGATGACGGCCGCGATCTCGGCCGCCTCATCGAGCCCGAGGTGGAGCGTTCCAATTTTGGCGGCACGCCAGTTTCGGTGTGTTCCCTGGTCGTCCGGTTCTCGAGGAAGGACCTGACCTGACCCGGCGCGGCCTCCTGCGTCCCCGTCCTGTCTGCCACTCCCAAGCTCAACCCATGAAGCTTCGAGTCCTACTTCCTTTCCTGGGGCTGTTGTTGGTCTGGTCCCTTGGCGGTTGCTCTGGTGGCAGCAGCACCAGCAACATCCCGGCCGGCAACTGCGATGGCTCGACCAAGCTCTGCCTGGTCTCGTGCAGTCTCGGCTGTGACCTCGGCGGTCGATGTGAGATCACGAACATCGCGCAGAATCAGCCGATCGTCCTGAACTTCAACGATCTGGTCGACCCTGCGACGGTGACCCAGTCGACGTTCTCGTTGCGCACCGCGAATGGCGAGGGCCCAGAGGGCCAGGTCTTCGTCGTGGACAACACGATCGTGTTCCAGCCCCAGGCCCGGCTGGTGGGCGGGCAGACGCGTTTCGGTTTCCGGGCGGGCGAGACCTACACCCTTACCCTGCCGGGGACGGGCGGTGGCGCGACCATCCGCTCCACGTCTGGCCAGGAGCTGGGGCAGACGATTCTCTGCACGCTGAAGATCACCGAGGGGCTGATCGACCTCGACGGTCAGCCGCCGGTTTCAGAGTTGATCCTGCCGGCGGAGCAGTTCGATGTGCCGGCCGACGCGACGATCGTGCTGCGATTCAGCGAACTCATCGACATCACCGCGTTCCAGGGTGGCAGCACGCAGACCAGCCCGATCATCTACCAGATCCGTCGGACTCGGCCGAGTCAGGCCGACCCCGACGTTCCGGAGTGCGATCCGAACTTCTCGCCGGTGCTTGTCGAGGGCGTGCCCGTCGCGTCCGTGAACGTCTCGTCATCCGGGCAGGTGACCACGGACGTCTCGCTGAAGCCCGCGGTGGCGCTGCCGAACCAGGTCTGCGTCGAGGTCATCGTCACGACTCAAGTTCGCGATCTCGCGGGAACTCCCGCTCAACGAGCGACCTATCGCTTCTTCACGGAGGTCGGGAACTCCGGTCCGCAGTCGATTACGGAGACGTTCGCGAACGACTCCTTCCTCGACCGGCGTGTCTCCGGTGGCACGTGGTCCGCTGGGCGCGCAACCCCCGCGGAACTCGGTGGCCGGGGCATCCATGGCTCGTTCACGCCCTCGCTCGGCACGCAGCTGGCGACCGACGTCTACGTGTTCAATACGTCGAGCGTCCTGATCCCCGACTTCGTCTCGCTGTTCGGTGACGAGCTGACCGTTACCGACGGCCAGTTCGAGTTCACGGACTTCGTGGTGCCGGCAGGAACGACGGTCATCTTCCGTGGCCCGGTGGCGCCGAGGATTCGGGTTCGGGGCCGGGTCGACATCCGTGGCCGGGTGTCGGTCGACGGCGGGAGTCCTGCGATGGGATTCAACCCGTTGTCGGTGTTCGACCCGGTCGCCGGTGGATTCGTCGGGCAGGACGGACAGGTCGGTGCGGCGAGCGGGGCTGGTGGCGGGCGTGGCGGTCAAGGTGCCGATGGCTGTGAAGGTGTCGGCGCCGCGCCCGAGTTCAATGGCCGTCCCGGTGAGTCGATCCAGGTGCCTGCCGGCAGCGCCTATGTCGGTGTTCCCAATCTCGCGACGACCGGGGGCCGCGGCGGACCGCTCTGGCCTACCAACGGCCTACGTGCTGCCGTGATCTACCGGCTGTTCAACAGCATCTGCGCGCAGATGGCCGGCGGCGGCGGGGGTGGCGCGTTCCTCGGTGCAGCCACCGACGGCGTCGCCATCCAGTCGCCGACGCTGATCGCGGCCGATCTAGGGCCTGACGGCGTTGCAGGAACGTCTGTGGCCTTCGTCGATGTGCCGATGGGAGTGACCACCTTCGAGCACTTCTTGGTGGGGGGAGCCGGTGGCGGCGGTGGCGGATCGCAGCCGGTCAACCTCTCGACCCAGCAGGTCAACGTAGACCTTCGCGCATTCCATGCCGGTGGCGGTGGGGCCGGTGGTGCCGGAGCCATCGGATTCCGCGTGGGCGGTGATTTTCTCGTCGCAGCTGGCGGTGTCTTGTCGGCTCGTGGCGGGAGCGGCGTGACCGAGACCGATCGCACCGTAGGTCCTCCGTCTCCAGGGGGTGGCGGATCGGGCGGCTCGATCGTCGTGCAGGTCGACCAGATCTCCCACGTGCAGCAGGACGGGACGATCAACGTGGAGGGTGGTAGCGGTGGTCGGATCCAGTTCGTGCAGTTCAATGGCCAGAGCGGCATCGCCGTCGGCGGCGATGGAGGCCACGGCTTCGTCCGCCTCGAGGCCAAGGGCAGTATCGACACCGGGGACCTCGGCGGCGTCGAACCGCCGGGGGCGGTCCTGCCGGAGAGCGCGGCGGTGCGTCGCGACTCGGAGGTCGACGCAACTTCGGGCTTCGCGTCACTGTGGCGCGCGTCGCGTCAGGTGTTCCCGCCGACCTTCCTCTACTATCGGCTCACCACCGTAGACGGGATGGGCAACGAGACGGTCTACACCGACCGTCAGGATGGGAGCGATCCTTTCAATCCGGCCGACCAGGACGGGCGTCCAGTGCGGGTCTGGTTCCAGGGTGGCGTCGTGAACGCGGCGAGCAACCAGCTCGAGGGCGAGCCCGGTCCGTGGCGGAACTACGTGAATCCCGGCGCCGGGCCATCGATCAACAGTGATGGCGCCACGGGTTTCCGATTCATGATCGTCTTCGATCTCGGAGTCGCGGCGGACACGCAAGTCACGGATCTGCAGGTCTGGTTCCGGCCGTGAGGCAAGGCGAGACGGATCGGAAGCAGGCGGGCCGCGTGGCCTTGTTCAGATGATCTCCCGGCCAGGGAGATGTCGCTGGATTGGTCAGGGTCTGGGTTGGTCACGGTCTGGGGGCGTCCGCCACCGCCACGTCGTCCTGGCGAGCTGCGCCGTTGAGCGCGATCCGATCCGGTCCTAACATTCGCGCTTTCGACCGGTCTCACCTCCTGCGATCCGGTCGCGCCGTGTAGACGGGGGTCGTGCTGGAGCGCTCGGCCCCGCAGCGGGGAGGTCCGCCGACTGGGCCGGTCCGCCAACTCCGCGAGCAGCCCTGGCTCCAGAATCTCCCCGGTGATCGCGACCCCTGCTCAGTTTCTGGACCAGCTCAGGCATGCGGGTCGGATCGTGCTCTCCGGGCACGAACACCCCGACGGGGACTGTCTGGGTTCCCAGCTCGGTCTGTTCCATCTGATCCGAAGTTGGGGCGGAGAGGTGCGAATCCTGAACCCGGACCCTCCGGCGCGGCATCTCGCCTTTCTTGCGGACTGGGGGCCTATCGAGGCCTACGACTCGACGAGCCTTGGCGACGGCCGCTCGCTCGGTGACCTGCTGGTGCTGATGGACTGCTCGCAGCTGCGTCGCCTTGGCGATCTGGGTAGCGCGATCCGCGGCAAGGTCGGTTCGATCGCCGTCGTCGACCATCATGTCGATGCCGACCGGGGTGACGGCGACACGTCGTTCGTCGATGTCTCGGCTGCGGCGACCGGTGAGCTGGTCCTGCGGCTCTACGACGTCGCCGGTGTCCAGCCAGGTTTCGAGGCCGCCCACGGTCTGTTCGTGTCACTGGTCGCGGATACCGGCTGGTTCCGCTACTCGAACACGACGGCGGAAGTGTTCGCGAGGGCGACGCAGCTCGTCCGTTCGGGCGTTGATCCGTCGCAGTTGTACGACGCCATGCATCGTCGGAACGAAGCCGGGTCGGTCGCCTTTCTCGGCGAGTCGATCGGAGCGTCGGAGTTCCGGCTCGATGGGCAGCTCGGGATGCTCTGTCTGGATGCCGCGGCGATCGCTCGCGGTGGACGAGCCGGGGTGGATCTGGACGTGGTGATGGAGCCTCTCCGTTCGGTGGCCGGCGTCGAAGTTGTCGCCATGTTGAAGGAGTCCGCTCCGGGCCGCATCAAGGTCTCGCTGCGCTCGCAGGGCGATCTCGATGTTCAGCGGCTGGCGCTCGAGCTGGGCGGCGGTGGACACCAAAAGGCAGCGGGTGCCACCGTCGACGGAGGAATCCGCGGCGTGGCTGCACGCGTGGAGTCACTTGTCGCGGGCGCACTCACGCGCCTTCGGGCCGGAGGCGACGGTTGACGGCCTTCGCATTGATTTCCGACCTTCACTCGAACATGGAGGCCTTGACCGCTGTGTTCGAGCGGATCGATGCGCTCGGCGTGCAGCGGGTCTGTTGCCTCGGAGACGTGGTCGGCTACGGCGCCGAGCCGGAGCCGTGCGTGCGGTTGGTGATGCGGCGTTGTGCGTGGACCCTGATGGGCAATCACGACTACGGGCTGTTCCACGACCTCCGTGATTTCAACCCGCTCGCAGCCGACGCGATCCTCTATTCGCGGCGCAAGCTGCAGCCTCGTTGGTTCGCGTCCAGGCGACGTCAGGCCTGGGAGTTCCTGCGCGGCTTGCCGGAGCGGGTCGAGGAGGGCGGGCGCCTGTTCGTTCACGGGTCGCCGCGCGATCCGATCATGGAGTACGTGCTCAAGAGCGATGGCTTCCTCGAGCCCGACAAGATGCGTTCGATCTTCGGGCAGCTCGAGGGTCCGTGCTTCGTCGGCCACACGCACTGGCCTGGCGTGCACGACACGTCGTTCCGCTTCACGCAGGCGAACGACGACCACGCGGTGTTCGAACTGGGGGATGGGCCGGCGGTCGTCAACGTCGGGTCGGTCGGGCAGCCTCGAGACGGCGATCCGAGAGCGTGCTTCGTCGTGGTGGATGGCAAGGTCGTCGAGTACCACCGCGTGAACTACGACTTCCGGAAGACGCAGGCCAAGATCCTGGCGGCCGGGTTGCATCCGGCCCTGGCTGATCGGTTGGCACGCGGACGGTGAGCGGGCCCGGGTCGAACGCCCGGCTGCGGCCGGGTCGGCCACGGAAAGTCCCAGATCTCGCGTGACCGTTCGGCTCCCCCGGTGCACGGGTATGCGCCGGCTGCGAGGTGGCGTCGAAGGCGATTCCAGTCACCCCCGGCTGGAGGAACTTGTTTGGTTTTCGTTCGGCCCTCGGTTAGGGTCGCTGTAGCACATCCTGGGAGGGATCCTCATGGTCAAGTCGACGAACGCGAAGGGCGCCGAGATGGGCGGCCGCAATCCCGAGGCGCTGGCCGATGCGCTGGCCTCGATCGAGAAGTCCTACGGCAAGGGCAGCATCATGCGCCTGGGAGACGGCGCGGTGGTCCCGATCGAGGGGATCTCCACCGGGTCCCTGGGGCTCGATCTCGCGGTCGGCGGCCGTGGGTTCCCGCGCGGGCGGGTCATCGAGATCTACGGCCCGGAGTCGTCCGGCAAGACCACCCTCGCGCTTCACGTCGTCGCGAATGCGCAGCGTGCGGGAGGCATGGCAGCGTTCATCGATGCGGAGCACGCGCTCGATCCGCAGTACGCCCGTCGGCTCGGCGTGAACCTGGACGAGTTGTTGATCGCGCAGCCCGACCATGGCGAGCAGGCTCTCGACATCTGCGAGACGCTGAGTCGATCCGGATCGCTCGACGTGATCGTGATCGACTCGGTCGCGGCCCTCGTTCCGAAGGCCGAGATCGAGGGCGAGATGGGGGACACCTTCGTCGGACTCCAGGCTCGCCTGATGAGCCAGGCGCTGCGCAAGCTCACCGGACTGGTGGCCAAGACGAGCACGATGCTGATCTTCATCAACCAGATCCGCGAGAAGATCGGTGTGATGTTCGGCAGTCCCGAGACGACGACCGGCGGCCGGGCGTTGAAGTTCTACTCGTCGGTGCGGATCGACATCCGGCGGATCGGCACGGTCAAGGGCAGCGGAGTCGAGGATGCAACCGGGGCTCGCACGAAGGCCACGGTGGTCAAGAACAAGGTTGCGCCACCGTTTCGGAAGGTGGAGTTCGACATCCTGTTCAATGTGGGGATCAACGAACTCGGGGAGATTCTCGACCTCGGAGTCGACTGCGGAGTGTTGCGGCGCAGTGGGACGTGGCTGAGCTATGGAGACGAGCGGCTCGGGCAGGGCCGCGAACGGGCTCGTGAGTTCCTGCTCGAGAACCGGGAGATGGCCAACGAGATCCGGCGCAAGATCCTGGAGATGATGTCGCCCGATCAGTTGCTCGGTGCTGACTCCGACGAGTCTGGGCCGGTAGACGGATCCAAGTCCGGAGACGCAACCGGTGAGGATGGCGCAGATGTCGGGTCTGGGAACGTCGGGTCTGGGAACGTCGCGTCTGGGGATGTCGGTTCTGGGAAGGGCGGGGGCGGGACTTCCGCTGCGGCCGAGGCTTCCAGCGCCGTCAGCGGACCGGGTCGCTCCGCGAATGGGAAGGGCAAGGCTGTCTCAGGGACCAGGGGCTTGTCGCCGTCCCGGTCCTCGAGCGCGAAGTCGGGCTGACCGGCCGACGTGCGAGTGGTGGCGAAGAAGGTGCGGGCTGCAGATCAGGTGCGGGCTGCAGATTGTCGGCACGAGGCAGGTCGCCAGGATGAGGCGGACTGGTTGTCGGATTGCGCGCGGATGGTCTGGTAGCTCGACGGCGGTCGGGTCTCTCGAAGGTGTTCGGGCCAGTCGACGGGAAGGGCGAGCAAGATGAGCCTCCCGGCTTGTCCTTATCGGTGCGACTGCTTCGATGACCAGGATGAGACCGATTCCCGCAGCCGAGATCCGTGAGCGTTACCTACGCTTCTTCGAAGCCCGGGGCCACCAGCGGCTGCCGTCTGATTCCCTGGTTCCCTCCAACGACCCCACCCTGCTGTTCACCGGGGCGGGGATGAACCAGTTCAAGGACATGTTCCTCGGCCGCGGCTCGCTGCCGTACCGCCGCGTGGCGACTGCCCAGAAGTGTCTGAGAGTCCCGGACCTCGAGAATGTCGGCGCCACACCCCGGCACCACACCTTCTTCGAGATGCTGGGCAACTTCTCGTTCGGCGACTACTTCAAAGCGGAGTGCATCCGGTGGGAGTGGGAGTTCTTCACCGACGAGTTGGGCTTCCCCGCCGATCAGCTGGTCGTCACGGTCTACCAGGACGATGACGAGGCGTTCGCGATCTGGCGTGATGACATCGGTCTCGATCCGTCGCGGATCTTCCGCTTTGGAGAGAAGGAGAATTTCTGGCCGGCAGAGGCGCCGAGCAAGGGGCCCAACGGTCCGTGCGGTCCTTGCTCCGAGATCTACTTCGACAAGAACCCGGAGGAAGCGCTGCCGCAGGACGAGGGGCTCGAAGCGCTGCCCGACGACCGATTCGTCGAGGTCGGCAATTGCGTGTTCACCCAGTTCGATCGGCAGTCGGACGGGAGTTTGGAGCCCCTGCCCCAACGAAACATCGACGTCGGTCTCGGGCTCGAGCGCATCGCCGCAGTGTTGGCGGGGGTTCCGAACAACTTCGGGACGGACCTGTTCACACCGTATCTGGAGCATCTGCAGCAGGTCACCGGCAAGACCTACGGAGACGACGAGCGCGACGACGTGCGTATGCGGCGGATTGCCGACCATGTCCGCGCCGTGGTCTTTTGCATCGCGGACGGAGCTGTTCCGGGCAACGAGGGCCGCGGCTACGTGGTCCGCAAGATCTTGCGGCGTGCGGTGCGCGACGGCCTCGACCTCGGGATGGAGGGCGCCTTCCTGCATGGACTGGTCGACGTGATCGCGAAGGTGATGGGGGACGTCTACCCGGAGGTGCGTGAACACGCCGGGCAATGCCGAGCCCTCATCAAGAGCGAGGAGGAGAGCTTCGCCGGGGTCTACCGTCAGGGGCGCAAACGGCTGGACGCATTCCTGGCGGCCCACGCCGCGAACGATCAGGCCCACGATCGAGGCGCGGATCCACGTCGGCTCGACGGGTCCGGTGACTTCGCCTTCCAGCTCCACGATACCTACGGCTTCCCCGTGGACATCACGCGGCAGGTGTTGCTCGATCGTGGCTTCACCCTCGACGAGGACGGTTTCGAGGCGGCGATGGCGGCTCAGCAGGAGCGGGCTCGCGCGGCATCAGCGACCAGCGAAGCGGTGTTCGCCGAGAGCATCGGCATGCGCCTCAGGGACCTGAGCGTGCCGCGAACCGAGTTCGTCGGCTACGAGCGGCTGTCGGTCGACACCGAGATCGGTGCGGTGCTGGTCGGCGGCCGGCCGGGGGCATCGCTCACCGCGGGCGGTGAAGCGCTGGTGGTCGTGCCCCAGACGCCCTGCTACGCGCAGGGCGGAGGCCAGGTCGGTGACCGCGGCGTCGTCGAGTGGAGCGGTGGGACTGCCGAGATCCGTGACACCACGTCCCAGGATGGCTTCTGGCTTCACGACGTGGTGGTGGCCGCGGGGGAGTTGCGCGCCGGTGTCCCATGCCGCGTGCGGGTCGACGAAGACTCCCGGCGCGCGACGGAACGGAACCACACCGCGACCCACCTACTGCATGCCGCGCTGAAGAATCAGCTCGGAGGGCACGTGAGTCAGGCTGGCAGCGAGGTGAGCCCCGATCGCTTGCGGTTCGACTACACACACGGAGAGCGCCTCACCGACGAGCAGATCCACGCGCTCGAAGACGAGGTCAACGCCGTGATCCTCGCGGCGATCCCGGTCGAACCGGCGATCCGCTCGCTGGGCGAGGCGCGTGCCGCCGGCTTTGTGGCGATGTTCGGGGAGAAGTACGGCGACGAGGTTCGCACGCTGTCGGTCGGCGACTACTCGCGCGAGCTCTGTGGGGGAACCCACGTGCGGAACTCGGGCAACATCGGCTCGTTCCGCATTGTCTCCGATTCCGCGGTGAGCGCGGGCACCCGGCGGATCGAAGCGGTGACCGGGGTGGGGGCCCTACTCTCCGCGCGTCGCGAACACGTCGAGCTGTCGGCGGTCGCGCAGTTGCTCAAGGTGCCCCTGGACGAGGTCGGCGAGAAGGTGCGCGGGATGCTCGACGAGACCCGGCGCCTCCGGAAGGAACTCCAGGCGGCGACGGCCGCGGATCTGGGCAAGATCCTGGATGACCTCGAGGCCGCGGCGACCAGGGCTGCCGGAGACGTGCGCGTCGCGGTCCTGAGGACGGGTTCGCTGGAGATGAAGGAGCTTCAGGAACTCATGACCCGGGCGCGGCAGAAGCTCGAGCCGTTCGCGGGGGTCGTTCTGGCCGAGTCCAGCGACGGGGTCCTGGTAGGTGCCGTGGTTTCCAAACCACTCACCGATCGACTCCGGGCGGGCGATCTCGTCAAGGAACTCACCGGCCTGCTCGGCGGAGGAGGCGGCGGGCGACCCGAGATGGCCCAGGGCAAGGGGCGTGACGCCGGTCAGCTGGATGCAGCCGTGGCCCGTGCCCGTGAACTCCTCGCGGTCCTGGGTTGAGCGACGCAGTCCTGGACCGGGAGACTCCGGGGATCGGCCGATCGCGCGCATGCACTCCCTCGCGGAGCGTCCCGACGCTGCGATCACCGGTCTCTTCCGGTCGGGCGGCCCCGGTTTCGGATCTCGAGGCCCGATCCGGTCGTCCGAGATCCCCAATCCGGGTTGGGCTCGGGGCGCCGGCCGGAATCGGTCTACCGAGACCGTGCCGGCTAGATGGTTGACCCAGAGACCCGGGTCGCTATCCTGCCCGACCCGAATTTCCGGCGTGAGCACGTGTCGGTGCGCGTGCGGGTGATTTCCCGACCCTCGCCGCGATTCGGACAGGAGTTTCCGATGGCTGTCCCCAAGAGACGAGTTAGCCGTTCGCGGCGCGGCAACCGCCGAATCCAACAGGCCCTCGAGCGGGCCCAGCTCACGCGCTGCAGCAACTGTGGCGCGTCGATCCGTCCGCACCACGTCTGCGCGTCCTGCGGCCACTACCGCGGCAAGCAGATCACGGTCGGTCGTTCTGTCTGACGGCTGGCTCGTCTGACGGCTGGCTCGTCTGGCGGCTGGCTCGTCTCAGGGCCGATTCGTCTGGCGGTCGGCCTGTTCGACCGTCAGTCGCTCTGGCCCTCGGGCTCTTCGTTGGGCTGGTGCGCGCCATCGATCCGTACGGACTGCGTTCCACGGATCGGTCTTTGTTCCCCGGGGCGCGGTCCCGAGCGCGGACGTCGCGTCTGGGAATCCGTCTGCGGATTCGACCCGCGCCGCCCGTCGTTCACGCCGACCGCCGCGGCGCAACTGGCGAAACCGCGGGTCGGGATGACCATGGTTCCATCGCGAATCCTGGTCGGCGTCGCTTCGCGATTTCGGGTGCCAGGGCTCCCCATCTGGGCCCCCACTTCCTGCAGTTGCCCGTGTTCCGCCCCCGCGCCGGCGGCTTGCAAGATCCCTGGTCCCCGGGGCGGCGGGACCGCACCGGCTTGGTGTAGGAAGGGCGGCGCTCAGCGGGTTCGGCGTCGGATCCGCCAGTCATGGGCGGCCCGAGCGAAGCGGGGTGAGCCTCGCAGCAGGAGTATCGCTTCCTCCGAGTCACGGTTGTCGACTACCTTGTGGCCTTCGCCGAGGCGACGATCGGTCAGGGCTTCGCGCCGCTGTTCGACCGGTCGCTTCTCGTTCCGCAGCCTTCCCTTCGAGCCCCACGAGCTAGCTACGAGTCTTCGATGGTCCGGATCGCACTCGACGTGATGGGTGGAGACCACGGCCCCGAGGTCGTGGTTCGGGGTGCCGTGTTGGCGCTGTCTTCCTCGGATGCCGACGCGGTGCCGAAGCAGGATGGGCCCGGCCTGATCGGTGGCAGCATCGAGGCTGGTGACATCGTCCTCGTAGGGGAGCAGGACGCGATCGCGAGCGCGCTCGCCGCTGCGGTCGTCGATGGTGGGCCCGCCACGAACGCGGGATTCCAGACCGCTCACGCCCCCGATCGGCTGCAAGGCGACGAGAGTCCGGTCGACGCGATGCGGCGCAAGCCCCACAACAGCATCGCCGTCGGGATCGGATTGGTGAAGTCGGGTGAGGCCGATGCGTTCGTGAGCGCGGGCAGCACCGGGCTGGTCGTGGCGACCGCCACGCTGGGGCTGCGGTGTCTGGAGGGCATTCGCCGCCCGGGTATCGCGGTCACGGTCCGTGGGGAGAAGGGACCGTTCATCGTGCTCGACGTCGGCGCGAATCCGCAGCCGAAGGCGGTGCATCTCCAGCACTACGCGTTGATGGGGGCTGCCTATGCCCGCGATGCGCTCGAGATCGCAGAGCCTCGCGTCGGGTTGATGAACATCGGCTCCGAGGACAAGAAGGGGCATCCCCTGGCGCGAGAGGCGCGAGAACTCCTCCGGGCCACTGCGGGTGGGTATCGCTTCATCGGCAACGTCGAGGGCGTGGACCTGTTCCGTGGCGCTTGCGATGTCGTCGTGTGTGACGGGTTCACCGGCAACGTCCTGCTGAAGGTGAGCGAGGGCTGCGCCGAATACATGCTCCGGTCGATGGGGCGCTTCATGGCGGAGGAGGGTGTCGACGACGGTCTCCGCGAGCGGGTCCTCGGCCGGCTCGCACGGGACGTCGACTACTCGGAATACGGTGGCGCTCTGCTGCTCGGAGTCGAAGGCATCGTCACCATCTGCCATGGCAGATCCGAAGCGCCGGCGATCTGTAATGCGCTGCGCTTCGCCCACCGGGCGGTGGGGGCGCGGGTGAACGAGCACATCGTGGAACTCGCCCGGAGTGTCGGTCGCGCCGCGGGACCCGGTTCCGGCGAGTGAGTGCCTGAGGCCCGAAACTGCTGGGCCGATCCTGCTGGGCCGATCCTGCTATCCGGTCCGGGTCCGGGGCGGTCGAGGACCGCGCGCTGCGAGCCGCTCGCAGCCAGGTCGGGACCCCAGGGGTCCGATTCACCCATGTGGGGCAGTATCCGCAGATCCTGGCGCCGCGGCCCCCTTTGGTATGGCTGGTTGGACCATCCTCGGCGTGTCCACCAACACGCCTGCGGTGGTCCGTCTCGCCGGCGACGCCAGTCTCTCGCGGATCACATGCCCCATCTGGCTGAATGACACCACCAGAAGCCCACCGGGGAGTCGCGAGGCCGAAGCTCGGCAAGGGCTTGTGATCCGGTAGTTCCAGCCTTTCGGCCGTGGACGCACTCCGGCACCGGGCCTAGGCTGTCGCCACCGGCCGGGGCAGGTGTCTCGGTGCGCAGCGCTCCCGTCGATGATGCGAATCGTTGCGGGAACGCGTCGTTCTCCGGTCATCGGTCGTCGGCAGGTGCGTCTCGACAGCGTACGGCTCCGTTGTTTTCGCCTCGGCCGCATCGGTGTCGGCGACATCTTGCGCCGAGGCGAGCGACCAGGCGCGGTTCGTGTCCCCCACGGTTCGCATCTTCCGATGGCTCGTGCACGCACCTGGACTCGGGTCGTCTCCAGCAGGGCCACCGCCGCCGTGAGGGCGGGCGGCGCAGTTCGACTGGCTAGTCGCTGCTGCTCGATCTGACCGATCCGTTTCCCTTCGTCTCCAACCCCTCCGATCCGAGTCCTTCCGACCCGAACCACGATCCGAATCGAACACCGCGGCATCGCTCCGCGGCACCGGTTGCGCGAGGAAAGCAATTCGATGAAGTCGCTGATCCCTGTCGGAATCGCCGGGCTGGGCCACTACGTCCCCGAGCGTCGGCTGACCAACGCCGAGCTGGAGAAGATGGTCGACACCTCGGACGAGTGGATCGTCCAACGCTCAGGCATTCGCGAAAGGCGCGTCGCGGCCGAAGGTGAGCTGGCCAGCGAGATGGGGGCGCGCGCCGCCCAGGAGGCGCTGGCCGATGCCGGGGTCGCTCCCGAGGATGTTGACCTCGTGCTCTGCTGCACCGTGACGGGGGACCACCTGTTTCCTGCGACAGCCTGTGAGATCGCCCACCTGATCGGGGCACCCCATGCCGGCGGGTGGGACATTGGCGCGGCCTGTTCGGGCTTCGTCGTCGGTGCGATGACGGCGGCGCAGTTCATCTCGACCGGCGCCTACCGGAACGTCTTGGTGGTCGGCGTCGAGAAGCTCAGCGCGATCCTCGACTACACCGACCGCACGACGTGCGTGTTGTTCGGAGACGGTGCGGGAGCTGCACTGTTCACCGATCTCGACCGCGCTGGCCGGGGCGAGTACCTGAGCGGGAGCAGCGGGATGCGGGGCGGCAACGCGGATGTGCTCAGTCTGCCTGCTGGCGGGACGCGATTCGGCACCAGCTTCGACACCGTCGAGAAGCGGATGCACTTCGTGCGCATGCAGGGTCGGCAAGTCTATCGGTTCGCGGTGAACACCTTCGCCGAGACCGCCGAGAAGGCCCTCGCTCCCTATGACCGGGACGAGCTGGGTCTGCTGGTACCACACCAGGTGAACCTGCGGATCATCGAGAGCGCGGCCGAGCAGGTGGGCGTGCCGATGGACCGGATCTTCGTGAACATCGACCGCTACGGGAATACCTCCGCCGCGTCGGTGCCGCTCGCGCTCTACGAAGCCCGGCGCGAAGGCCGCATGGTGGACGGCAAGCTGGTGCTCTGTGTTGCCTTTGGCGCCGGCCTCACCTGGGGGCACGTGCTGTTCCGCTGGTGAGCGGATCACCCATCCAGGACCCTACGAATCGGTCGCCCTCCGTACCGTTTCCCTCGAGGTGTTCGTCCGGTCGGCGCGAGTTGCGGACGTCTCCTCGGTTCCGTGCCGTCGCTGACCGGTCCCTCGCCGGTGATCCACGGTGATCCGAAGCACCGCCGTGCCATTCCTGGGCATGGTGATCGACAACCATCGAATACCATGAGTCTGCGTTCCAACGACTTGCGAGGCAGGAAGGCCTTGATCACCGGTGCGTCACGAGGCATCGGACGTGCGATTGCCGAGTCGCTCGCCAGCGCGGGGGCGGAGGTCGTCTGCACCTCGACGCGGGAGGGCGGCTGTGACGCCACCCTGGAGGCGATCCGGGCTGCCGGTGGTTCCGCGAAGGCGTTGGCAGCCGACGTCGCAGATCCGAATGCGTTGAAGGAGCTGGCGCGTGCGGCAGCCGAAGGTGGCGCCCCGAACATCCTGGTGAACAACGCCGGGATCACCCGCGATGGCACCTTCCTGCGCATGGGGGCGGAGGAGTTCGACACCGTCATCTCGGTCAACCTGCGCGCGGCGTTCCTGTTGGCGCAGGCGCTCGTCCGGCCGATGTTGAAGGTCGACGCGCCGAGGATGATCTTCGTCGGCTCGGTCGTCGGGCTGACCGGCAATGCCGGGCAGGCCAATTATGCCGCGAGCAAGGCGGGTCTCCTGGGGCTTGCGCGGTCGCTCGCCAAGGAGTTCGGCTCACGCGGTCTCACCGCCAACGTGGTGGCTCCGGGGTTCATCGAGACCGACATGACCGCGGGGTTGTCCGACGATGTCCGCGAGGCGGCGCGCACCAAGATCCCGCTCGGCCGACTTGGAACTCCGGAGGACATCGCGGACATGGTCTGCTTCCTCGCCGGTGACTCAGGTGCCTACGTGACGGGGCAGGCGCTGGTTGTCGATGGCGGGATGACCCTCTGAGGCTGGTGCGGAAGCGGGCGAGCCACATCGCCGGGCCTCTCGGTCGTTGTTTGGCGGGCCCCTCTGGGTCCACGCGGAGCGCGCGAGTCGAAGAAGCAAATCGCTCCGAGCGGAGTCGGTCCCGTCATGCCGGCAACGATGCGGCGACTTGCCTCCTCGGCTCCCGCAACCGGGAAACTCGCGCTCCGGACCGCGGTTGCCGCCGCGCGTCCCCGGTCCGGTCGGCGAGCGAGGAGTCTTGCTTCGAGCCGCGGCGATACGGGCAACTCGTCCTGGTAGACGGTCCCCGCGGTCGCTCCGGCATCTGGGCGCAGATCGTCGACTCCAGGCCGATCTCCGGGGGGCGCAAGTCGCCCGCGATTCCGAAACCTGCGCCAGAACCCCGTTTCCCGACGGTTCTGCTCTGGAAATTCCCTCGGCGGACGGCACCCTCCTTTCCCTCACCCTCCAAGAACCACCCTCCCAAAAGGTCGAATCGTGTCAGCAGAGAACGTCGAAGAGCGGGTCAACAAGATCGTCTGTGACAAGCTCGGCACCAGCCCAGACAAGGTTTCACTCGAAACCCACTTCATCAACGATCTGGGCGCCGACTCGTTGGACACCGTGGAGCTCGTCATGGAGTTCGAGGACGCGTTCAGCGTGAACATCCCCGACGAAGACGCGGAGAAGATCCAGACCGTCGGCGACGCCGTGAACTACATCAAGGACAAGCTCGCCTGATACCGTCGCCCGCGGGCAGGGTTCAGGAGAGTCGCGAAGACAGTGTCCGGGACCCGGCGGAGGAAGATGTCCTCCGCTTCGGGATCCAGAATGAGTGACGGCTCTCGGACGAACGCGAGCTGTGATCCCGGATGAGGCCGCCGAGCGATCCCACCCAGGGATTCTCGGGGCCCGGCATCCCGCTCGGCCCATCTGTCTTGGTCGATCAGACTGGGCCGATCAGACTGGGCCCGTCAGACTTGGCGGGGGTGTCGTTCGGCCGTCTGCCCGTCTGGCGGTGCCGGTCGGTTGTCCTAACATGCGTCTCCAGGTGTTTCCGCTGGCCGCGTAGCGGGTCGCCGGGAACTGGGCCGAGTCTGTATCCTTCTTCAATGAACCGACTCGGCGAGCCTGTCACCAGCGAGCCGTGACCAAGTCGATCCCGCGGTTTCGCGGCGTGTCTCGGCGGCTCGCTCGCTGCCGGTGCCCAGGCCGTGGCTTCGGAGGCGTCATCACCTCGGCCCGATCCTCGGACCGTGGTCTACGACTCCGGGTCCTCCTCCTCGGTGGCGGCCCTGGTCGTTCGTCGGTGTGCAGTTCTTCGCGAGGCCGCTGCCGATCGTTCGTTCCGTCCGAGTTCCTTCCTCGCCGAGTTCCCCCTGAAGTGAGATTCCAGCCATGAGCAAGCGCCGCGTCGTCATCTCGGGCGTGGGTGCCCTGACGCCGCTCGGGGCCGACGTCGAGTCTTCCTGGGACGCCATGCTGAACGGTCGTTCCGGGGCAGCGCCGATCACGCGATTCGACGTCTCCGGGCACAGCACGAAGTTCGCCTGCGAGGTGAAGGGCTTCGAGCCCGAGGTCCACTTCCCCGGGCCGGCCGCCCGCAAGCTGGACGTCTACACCCAGTTCCTGCTAGTGGCTGCGCGCGAAGCGATGGCCCACAGTGGACTCGATGTCGCCAGGGAAGATCCGACTCGTTTCGGCTGCATCCTCGGCACCGGCATCGGCGGCATCCAGGAGCTAGAGGCGACCAAGGAGCTGTTCCTCGAGCGCGGCGCGCGGCGGGTGAGCCCCTTCTTCATCCCCAAGATGATGTCGAATGCGATCGCCGGCCAGGCCGCGATCGAGTTCGGGCTGCAGGGAACCTGCTTCGCTACCTCGTCGGCGTGCGCCTCGGCCGGTCACGCGATCGGGATGGCACTTCGGACCATCCAGTGGGGTGAGGCCGACATGATGCTCACTGGCGGGAGCGAGGCTGCCACCACTGCGCTCTCGCTGGCCGGGTTCTGTTCGCTCAAGGCCCTGTCGAATCGCAACGACGATCCACAGGCGGCCTCGCGCCCGTTCGACAAGGACCGCGATGGCTTCGTGATGGGAGAGGGCGCGGCGGTGCTGATCCTCGAGGAACTCGAGCACGCCCGCGCGCGAGGTGCCGAGATCATCGCCGAGGTCGTCGGCTACGGTTCGACCGACGATGCCTACCACATCACCGCTCCACAGGAGGACGCCGGTGGTGCGACACGTGCCATACGGCTGGCGCTCGCCGATACTGGTGTGGCGCCCGAGCGCATCGGCTACGTGAACGCCCATGGGACCAGCACCCCCCTGAACGATCGAGTGGAGACGCTCGCGTTGAAGCAGGCGCTCGGCGAGCACGCGCGCCGGACCTGGATCTCGTCGACCAAGTCGATGGTCGGCCACCTGCTGGGAGCGTCGGGTGCCGTGGAATTGGTGGTGTCGGCACTCGCGGTGAAGCGCGGGCAGGTGCCGCCGACCATCAACTACACCACGCCCGACCCCGACTGCGACCTGGACTACGTGCCCAACGAGGCGCGCGAGGGCCGGGTCGACGTGGCGCTCAGCAACTCACTGGGGTTCGGCGGGCACAATACCAGTCTTGCGGTGGCTCGATTCGAAGGTTGAGCCTGGTTCGCGAGCCCGGTCCATCCGGTCTGCCAGCTCGATTCGCCCCCTCGGTCAACGCGCTCGTCGGACCCTCGCGGGCCGGCTCGTTCGACCTGCTGGGTGCGGCGGTCGCCTCACCCGGGTTCTTGTTCCTGCGCCCCTTCTCCGAAGGGCTCTCGCAAGTCCTCAAAACGGCGCTGCGATCCGCGTACAATCGCGGGCCCGAGGCTGTGAGTCAGCTCGGCTCATCAGCCGGCGGGTGCCCCTTGCGGGGCGTCCACCCCGATCCTCCGTGCGGAGTCGCGTTCGTCGTTCGCGACACGCGCGTCAGCACCTACTCTCCCAACCCGCAGGCCCGGTCCCGGTGCCGGCGGAACACTGAACGAACCAAGGTCGAGCTGCCGTGAAGAAGAAGTTCCATGACCTCCTGCACGCCTACAAGGTCGAGGCGTACCGGATCACTCACAACCACAACAGCGACTCGGCGCTGGAGCCCGAGGTGGCCGAGGAGATCAAGCGGTTCACGGAAGAGGCTCTGAACCACGAGTTCCACTACCACTTCCACAAGGAGCCGAGCCCAGAGCGTCTCGAGACCATCACGATGATCAAGAACTTCACCGTGGAGGCGCTGCTTCCGCCGGTGCTGGACAAGGTCATGCAGCGCACGATCGCGTTGGAGCGGCAGCACCGCGCGTTGGTGAAGCTGGTGGACGGCCTGCTCGGGGCGCTGTCCGAGGAGATCGAGAAGGCCGGGTCGCAGGCCTGATCTTCGTCTGGTCCCGACGAACCCGCGACTCGGGACAGCCCCGCTCGGAGGGCTTCGCAAGACGGAAGCACCTTCGCGCCCCTGGATCCCGTGGAGGCGGGCTGCTTGGTCGAGCGTCCCATCGATGTCGTCGTCCTGGTCGGAGGTCGGTCCGCGGAGCACGAGGTCTCGCTCGCGTCCGGGCACTCGGTCCTCCAGCACCTCGATCCGGATCGCTGGCGCGCGTGGCCGGTGCTGATCGGGCGTGACGGTCGTTGGCATCTGCCGGATCTCGACGCGCCGATGGCCGTCAGGGAGTTTCCGCTCTCTGTCGCGGATTCGGGGCGGATGCCGGCGGCAGGCCTCGCTCATCTGCTCGAGGCGCTCGGATCGTTCGTGGTGTTCCCGGCACTGCATGGGGTCGACGGCGAGGATGGCAGGCTTCAGGGGATGCTCGAACTCCACGGCCTTCCGTTCGTCGGTTCGGGCTGTGCGGCATCCGCGGTCGGCATGGACAAAGTCCGGACGCGAGAGTGTCTGGCTGCCCACGGGGTGCCGTTGCCACACGGAGTGCACGGAACGATGCCCGGCGTCGATCCGCGGTCTGCCGCTGCCGAAGCGGCTCGGGTGGTCGCCGAGGTCGGCCTGCCGTGCTTCCTGAAGGTCGACCTGTCGGGCTCGAGCTTCGGAGTGCGCCGCATCGATGACGAGGCGGCCGCACGGTCTTTCTTCCTCGAGGAGTCGGGGATCGGTCGCTACGTCGCCGAGTCCCGCGTCCTCGGCACCGAAATCAGCGTTCCCGTGCTCGAGCGGCCCACCGATGGACAACTCGAAGCGCTCACGCCGGTCGGCATCCATCCGGCTGAGGAACAGGGCTTCTTCAGCACTGCGGCCAAGTATCAGCCGGGCCTGTGTGACGAGGTCGTGCCACCGCGGGGCCTTCCCGGCGAGGTCCTGGAGGTCGCGCGTCGGCTGGCGCTGCGTTGTCACGCGGCGCTCGGCTGCCGCGGCGTCTCGCGCACCGACATGATCGTGACCACGGACGGTCCCGTCGTCCTCGAGGTGAACACCCTTCCCGGGCTGACTCCCGCGAGCCTGCTTCCGAAGTCTGCGGCCCATGTCGGCATCGACTTCCCGCGCCTGTTGGATCGGCTGCTCGATGCGGCTCTGCGGCGGAGCGGCACGGGATGATCGTCGCCGGGGCAGCCGTGGTGGAGCTGCAGGAGTCGGCCCACGTCGGAGTCGCCGAGCCGGCCTTGCTGGAGCGGATCGCCGCCGAGCCGGCACTCGTCCAGCTCGTGGTCGTCGTCGTAGTCGCCGCCACGATCGTCGGCATGTGGCTCCGCGCCGCGCGGCGGATCAGAGGCTCCGCCGGACGACGGCAACTGCGCGACTACTTGCTGGGCGTCGAGCAGTATCTGTCGGGCGATGCCGACGGGGCATTGCGTCGGCTGGACGCCGTCGTCGAGGCGGATCCGGGGCACCTGGAGGCCCGATTGTTCCGAGCGCTCGCGTTGACGGCCGCCGGGCGGGCTCAGGAGGCGCACCGCGAACACGCGCGGTTGGAGCGCTCCGACGAGGCGGGCTGGGCCTGGAATCTGAGCGGCCTGGCCCAGGCCCTGTTCGAGGCCGATCTCGACCGATCTCCGGACGGTGCCGCGGTTCCGCCGCGGCTCGGCGACGGCCGGGCGATGGGGCCCGCGCTGCCAGTCTCCGGTGCCGGTTCGTTGCTGCCGGCGGGGTCCGCGCTCGCATTGCCTCTAACGGGCCTCGCATCCGCCGTGCACTGCGCGGACGAGATCGAGTCCAACCGGGCCCACGTGCTGCGCGTCGTCGAGCGCGTCGCGGGTGGCGAGTCCGGGGCCCGCGCGGAGTGTGCCTTGCTCGGAATGCGCGCCGTGCCGGTACTCCTGGAACGACTCGTCACACCGTCGAGCGGCGCGAGCGACGCGTTCCTGGCAGTCTTGGGCGATCTGGGCGCGGAGCCCTTCGAGGCGGTGGTCGAAGCATGGCGTGCCGTGCCTGGCGACTCCGCCGCGCGGATCTCGGTGCTGGCTCGCTACGGCGTGCGTCTCGGTGCCGCCGGACTGCCGAAGTTCCGGGCCCTCCTGGCCGGCGCCGACCGGGAGGTGCGCAAGGTGGTCCTCGACGTCCACTTCGCGCTGGTCGATCTCGATGCTCTCGACGAGGTACTGGAGGTCTGCGCTCCCGTGGAGGTCCTGCAGCGACTCAATCAGATCGATCATCGAACTCTGGTCGGGGTCCTGTCTGCACTGCCGGCCGGGCACGTTCTGCTCGCGGTCCACCTGCTCGATGCGGCGTTCGCTCGTGAGGATGCCCTGCTCGATGCCGCAGCCCTCGCTGTGGACCCGCGGCCGTTGGAGGACGTGCTGGTCGGGCGCAGCGCTTCGTCGGCCGAGGCGGCCCGCGCGGCGATTTCCCGGTTGGGTCGCGCCGAGACGGCACCGAGCGCCCGGCGGGTCCTGGCTCGGCTCGGCGCGGGGGTGCGTGAGCTCCTCATCGCTGCCTACGCCGATCTGGACCAACCGGCGGAGGTCCGGTCCGAGGTGCGTCGCTGTCTGCTGCACGCGGGGCCGGGGACGGTGCCCCAGCTCTGTGATGCGTTCGGTTCGGCCCCGGCGCCGACCGACGCCGACTTGCTCGAGCTGTTGGTCGATCTCGGTGCCGATGCAGTGCCGATGTTGGTCGATGCCTACCGGGCTGGCGGTTGGCTGGAACGGCTCGCCCGCCCTCTGCGGCGGCGCCGCACCCACCGGCGGGACTCGATCGTTCGCATCCTGAGACGTATCGGTGGGGCCAGGGCCGTCGCGGCGTTGCAGGATCTTCGCGGTCGGGAGACCGACCACGACCTCGCGCTGCGCATCGCACAAGCACTGCACGCCCTGGCCGGTACTCCGGAGGCCGGAGGAGCGAGCGGGAACTCGCCCCGGGGGGATTCCATTGCCGGTGCCTGATCCATCGCCTCGGAAGCCGGGCCGCGGCTGGCTGACTGCCGCACTGCGGTTCGTTGCACGGCGTCCTCGCCTGGTTGCCTGGACTTCGCTGTCGGTCGTCGTGCTCGCGGTACTCGCCGCGGTCGCACCGGTCGTGGACCTGGTGGCCGGTGCGCTGTCGTTCGTCGGTCGTCTCCTCGAGCCACTGCTCGATTCCCCGGTCGGGCGGCTGGTCCTGCTCAACCTGCTGCTGTTCGGTGGGGTCGTCTGGCTGTTCCTCGGCCTGCGTCATCGCCTGGGTCTTCTGCGGACCGGGCTCACTCTCGAGCGGCACCTCGACGGGATCCGTGCGCTATGCCGCGACGACCGCGACGCGGCCCGCGCCGCGTTCTCGGCTGTGGCCCGGGCGCGGACCCGGCCGCCCGAGGAGCATCCCGGCCTGCACATCGATGCTCGACTGAAGCTGGCGCGCCTGGCGATCGAGGATGGTGAGCCGGGTGAGGCGTCGCGACTGCTGCTCGACGTCCGTGACCGGGACCTGCCGGTGGAGCTGCGCCGCTCGCTGACTCAGCTCCGGCTGCTCGCGGAGGTGCAACTGGGCGAGACCTTGCCGGAGGAACTCGAGCGGGCGGTTCGGGCCGGCCTGGAGGAGTTCCGGGACGATCTGGTGTTGCTCGAACTGCTGACCGACGTGCTGCGGCGAGCGGGTCGGTTCGACGCCGTGCTGGAGATCGGTCGCCGTCTCCTGAAGCGGTCCGGAGGAATGGCCGCGCGTCGGCGGGGGGCGACGCTGGCGCGTGATCTGTTGGCCGCGGCCGACATCGCGCGAGACGAGGGTTCCGCCGGGTTGGACCGCGCGGAAGCCTGGATCCGGGAGGCTGTCGACCTCGACCCCGAAGACCCGGCTACCGGGTGTGTACTGGGGGATCTCCTGGCCGTTCGAGGCGACCTGCTGGCCGCACTGCAGGCCTATGGCGCGACCGCGTCGGTACTGGGGCTGGAGCGAGCGGCTGAGCTGTTGGATCGGCATCCGGGGCGCTTGGGGCCCCGGGAGATCCTCGCCGCGCTGCCGTTCGACGACACCGTGGTCCTGGTCGCCCGCGAAATGCTCCGGAGCGGCGATCGCGACGCGGCCCGTCGTGCGGTGCGGATGGCGTTGCGAAGCCCGGTGCATCCCGGCTTCATCGCGTCCATGCTCGACGAGGTCCGCGAGGCGCTCGGAGAGGTCGATGGCGCGCCGCTTGCGCTGGTCGACCCGACGTGAATCGGCGCGCCCCTCCGTGAACCGTCAGCCTACCCGCGGGACTCCTTCGCTGATGGCTAGCGGTCGCCCGGGCCCTTCGCTAACCTCCGCGCTCCCGAATCGGTTGTCCACGGCTCCGGTTCGAACTTGCCAGCTCCGGCCCGCTCCACCGAGCCCCGGAGCATGCCGGCCGGAGTGGCGGAATTGGCAGACGCGACGGATTCAAAATCCGTTTTGGGTAACTCCAAGTGCGGGTTCAAGTCCCGCCTCCGGCAACAGCTCACTGCGGCACGAGATGGCGGGCTCGGTTCCGCGGGCTCGGTTCCGCGGGCTCGGTTCCGCGGGTTGGTCTCCGCTGGCTGGCTTCTGATGGCTGGCGAGCAGACCGGCGCTCCCGATCCGGGATCGGTGCGGTTCCCGGATCGGGCACGGTTCCCGGATGGAGAATCGGGGCTGTCTCCCCCGAACGCGTGTCCCCCGGACCACAATCCTTGGACCCGGGGCACGGCGCACCGGGCTTGGACCGGGATCGGAGGCTCGCGTGGGAACATGGGGCATCGGCAGTTTCGAGAACGACGACGCCTGGGATTGGGTGAGCGAACTCGAGCGAGGCGAGCACGGCGAGCTGATCGAGCAGACCCTCGACGCGGCGCAGCCTGGACCGAGGGTGCCGGATGCCATCGATGGTGCTCTGTGCATCGTCGCCGCGGAAGCTGTGGCGGCGTGGATCGGTCGGCCGGCTCACGGTCTGCCGGAGGAGATCGGCGAATGGATCGATCGGCAGGGCGCCGCGCCGTTCGGTCTGTGCGAACGGGCACTGCGTGGCCTTCATCAAGTCGTCACCGACTCGGGCCTGCGCGACATGTGGAGCCGGGAAGGCCGGCTGAGTGCCTGGGTGCAGCACGTCAGCGAGATCGAACGGAGGCTCCGCTCCGTGAGCTTGTGACGTCATGGAAGTCGCGGACTCACACCTCCCGCGCAGCGGGCTAGGAGCCAGGGTCACAGGAGACCATTCCGCCCAGCACGCGCCCTCGCACCCAGGACATCGCCGCACAGTGCTCCTCGGTGCGGAGGCTCGTCGAATCCACCGATACGGCTGCGTTTCGCGGCGTCCTCCCGAGAGCGTCGCCGGGCGGGGTCAGTCGCTCCGATCGAGTCCGAGGGTCGTCCGGGCGCTGCGGCGCCAGGCCTGGCGAGTGGCTTCGCCTGGATCGAGGTCGCGCCGAACGTAGCGGCCGCTGCGCAATGGGCGGTCAGCGCGTGCCGAGAGCCATGCGTCCGGCTCCGTCCAGACGGATACGTAGTCCCGCTCGAAGCGCGGGTCGTCCGGCAGGCCCGAGTCCCAGGCCCAGTGGCCGTGCATTCCGACGAACGCGGGGCGGAGGTCGGTGAGGATCAGGTCAGCGAGCGCCTCGCGGTCGCCTCGCGACAGGAGCCTGGCGATGCGAGCGTCGCAGAGACCACCCAGGTCGATGACTGGAAGGCAGTTCGACCAGAGCGCGCCGCCGACGTCGGGGATCAGGACCGTCGGATCCGATTCGGGGAGGTCGCGGGCCCAGGCCGCGAACGTCGCCTCGAAGTCTCCCTGGACCTGCTGCATCGGCACCGTCGGGCTACTCGTGAAGTCGCGGGCCCTCCGCACGAAGCGGTAGCCGGTGACGGCGAGCCCGGCGAGCAGCAGCGCGGTGGTCATCGTCGTGAGCCAGCGGCGCCGCCGGTCGATCGCGGCTCGGGCGAGGCCGGCGACGGCGAGCGCGCCAAAGGACCCTCCCAGCAAGAGCATGGGGGAGGCGAAGCGCTGTTCGCCCATCCAATCGGAGGGCAGTGCGCCGACCACGAATGCCGCGGTGAACAGTCCGACCGCCGTCCCGGGTCCGGCATCGGGCGACGGACCCTTGAAGGGCCAGGTGCTGCGCTCCACGGCAAGTGCGAACAGGACGATACCGAGGCCGGGCGCAGCCAGCGCCCGGAGGGCGGCGCGTTGACCGGTCTGGAGTTCGGGAATCGCGAAGACCGTGACGAAAGCGACGAGCCCCAGTGCGCGGACGATGTGCGTCCGAAGCTGATCGTCTCCCGGCTGCGGCCGGCTTCGCAGCCACCGGACCATCGCGATCGCGCCGGCGAACCAGAGGCACGCGAGCGCCACTCTCACCAGACCTCCCGGATGCAGCTTGGCATGGGCGGTGTTGGCGACGTAGTCGCCGAAGGTGACGAACCGCCACAGCGTCACGAGGCTGAATCCGCACACCGTCATCGCGGCGCACTTCGCTGCGAGGGCGAAGCGTCGAGAGAATTCGCCGGCGCGGTGCTCCAGCAGGACGGTCAGCGGCCAAATCGCGGCGAACGCCAGTCCATCCGGTCGAGTCGTCGCGGCGAGCAGCGCCCAGGCGGTCGCAACGAGGGCGTCGCGCCCGCGCCAGTCCGCGGGCCTGGTCGCGTGCTCGACGATGCCTGCCACCGCGAACAGGTACAGCGGATTCTCCAGACCCGAAACGCACCAGATCACCACGGCGGGGTTTGCGACCACGAACAACAGCGCTGCGTCGGCGAGCCAGATCGGTCGTTCGGGCGCGAGGCTCCGCACCGATGTTCGTCGCAGCAGGCACAATGCGGCACAGGTCAGGGCCAGCCCGAGCAGCTTGGGCGTCCAGATCGGGTCGAACAGCCCGAGCGCCAGGAACGGAATCAGGCACAAGAGCCACGCCAGGTTGCTGAAGCCCTCCACCGGTGCGGCGCCGGGCCAGGTCACGAAGCCGTGGCCATCGACGAAGTTGCGCGCGTAGCTGAAGGTGATCGCGGCGTCGTCGACGATCCAGGTTCCATAGACGGCGGCGTGAACCACCAGCAGCGCGAACGGCGCCAGCCTGTGTCCGAGGAGCAACGGCCGTCTGCTGGGCGGGGTCAACTTGGGGTCCGGTTTGCCGTTCGAGGCAACTCAGCGCCACGCGCGTGCCGCGGCGATGCGCAGTCCCGCGGTGGGAATCTGCCAGCTCCGGCACCGCATCTCACCGGTCGCCCGGTAGACGCCTTCCAGCATCCACAACGCCGAAGCATCTTCACCGGCGAGCCAGGTGACGAACGGGCTGCGCTCGGCCAGCGCCGCCGCCGCGTGCAGGCCCGGCACCGCGGTGGGGGACAGAGGCTCCGAGGTCTCGAACAGTGCGCACGGGGTCGTGGTGAGAGCTTCGGGATCGAACCAGCTGACGCCGCGCGCGTCGCCGACCAGGATCGTGTCGCGGTCGGCGACGCACGCGACGAAGCGGCCGTCGTCGACCGCCGCACGGAAGCCCTCGGTCAGGCCGTCGGGTCCGAGTCGGAGGCCGACGAGTTCCTGGTCGGAGATCGCGAACAGCCGGGTGCCACTCTCGTCGGTGGCCACGCCACGGACCCGGGGGAAGCCGAGGTCCTGAACGGGAGCGTCCAGCGGATCCCAGGCGTCGGCGGGTGGCAGGTAGCGACGCAGCATTCCGGATCGCTGGCACGCGACCACAGCCGAACCGTCGGCCAGCGGGACGATGGCGACCGGTCGGCCATCCGCGAAGGCGTGGAACGTCACCTTGCGGTCGGCCAGGCGGACCCGGGCGACGCCGCCTGCGGCCGAGCAGGTCCAGAGCCTCGTGCCGAGGTCGGCAGCGAGCGCGTCGGTCGGGTCCGCGAACCACGCGCGCTCCGGTGCGCGGATACCTGGGTCCTCGTCGTGGAGACCGCTCCAGGTCCATCGTGAAGGGCGTTCGAGCGGTCGGTCGGGATCGTTGTCCACCAGCAAGACGCGGTCCGACTCCTGATCGCAGACCAGCGAGAATCCCAGGTAGCGCTGGTCGCGGCGGCGCCGCCACAACCAGTCGAGCACGCCGCCCTCGAGGGCGTAGGCGGCGCTCCACGCGTCGTGGGTGGCGTGCGGGAGTTCGGTGTAGTGGACGATGCCACCCGATCGGCGCACTGCATCGACCATCGCGCGGGTGTGGACCGGCGCCACTACGTGGTCGCGGGCCCCGTGCCAGGCCCAGACCGGGGTGCCGGTCAGGCGGTCGGCGCGCTGCGGGTCGCCGCCACCGCAGACCGGCACGACCGCCGTGAAGCGGTCCGGAGCGAGCGTGGCCAGGTGCCACGCGCCGAAGCCGCCCATCGACAGGCCGGTCAGGTAGACGCGCTCGGGGTCGCAGGGCATCTCGGCAAGGGTGGCGTCGAGCGCGCGGAGTGCCACGTCGAGCCAGGGCGACGGCTCCGCGGGGGCGGCCTGCGGCTCGTCGGTGCTCCAGTCGACCTCGACCCATCGGCGATCTCGCGGGCACTGCGGCGCGATCACGATGCCGCGAAACCTGCCGCGGTAGTCCTCGCGGGCGAAGCGTTCGGGGAAGTGGCGGAGTTGCGCGAGGTTGTCGTCGCCGCGCTCGCCCGCGCCGTGCAGGAACAGCACCACGGGCAGCCGCTCGTCGTCCTCGAGGTCGTACGGCGCCAGCACCCGGTAGCGGATCGTCTGGCCGCTCAGCGGGCCGTCGTCGGGCCGGAGCGAGCGTTCGATCGATCCGAAGCTGCGGTCGACGCCATCCTGGGACGTCGTGACGGTGGCACTGGCGAGCGTCACCAGCAGGACGAGGGCGGCGGGGCGGTGCAGAGCGCGGCGCGGCATCGCGTCAGGATGCCAGCTCGACGACTCCGGTCGAACGATCGAAACGGATTCGTCCGGCGGCCAGCGCGGCCTCCAGCGCGCGGTCCCCTGCGTCCAGGGTCCAGCCGGTGCGGGCGGCCAACCGGTTCAGCAGGGTGGCCCGCAGCGTCGCACCGTGCGTGCGGAGCAGGTCGAGCAGGACCTCTTGTTGCCCGGATTCCACCGCGGGCTCTCGCTCATCCACCTCGTCGCCCGCCCCTGAGCAGCAGGGCGCGACGTTCTGGCCACACGAGGCGCACTGACCATGGCCATGCACCCACACCAGGCATGACGGCTGGCCACAGGCGGGACAGCGATTCTCGCCGGCCGCCATCTCGATCACGCCGCCATCCCGGTCACGCGCTGACGACCGCCAGTTCCTCGTCGACCTCCGACTGGAGCAGGTTCTGGATCGCCATCAGCGTGCCACCGATCGAACTCGGGCACGACCCACACGCACCCTGGTAGCGGATCAGCAGGGTCTTGCCATCGAGGCCGATGACCTCCAAGCCGCCACCGTCACCCGCCAGTGCGGGGCGCACGCGGTCGTCGAGGATGTCGTTGATCTGGTCGAACAGCTGGCGCTGCGCCGCATCGAGGCCCTCGGGGTCGAAGGCGCCGCCGCCTGCCGGCGCGCCAGCCTCCGGGGCCGGTGCGGAGCCGCCGGACCCGAACGGGCTCGCGGTCTCGCCCAGGACCCGCGTCGCCTGCTCATGGACCTGCCGCCAATCGGCGTCGGAGGTCATGCTGACGGTCACGAACTTGTCGCAGAAGAACAGGGTGTCGACCCCGTCCAGCGCGAACAGCTTCTCGGCGAGTTCGTGGCCCTTCGCCTCGGCGGCCGTGGCGTAGTTCTTGGTGCCCTGGAACAGCAGCTCGTCGCAGACGAACTTGAAGGCGTTGGGATTGGGGGTCGGTTGGATGCTCTGGACGGTGACCATATCGGGCTCCGAAGAATGAGCCCCAAGCTAGGGCTCGAAATGCGGGTGTGCAAGATGGCGGGTCGTCGGGCCTCGCGACTTCGAGGGTCCCATCCGCTCAATGGACGTAGGTCGACTGGGCGTCGAGCGGGCCGGTCGTCACGAAGACCGGCCGATGGATGCCGCCGGCGCCGACATGGTCCACGACCCGCAGCGTGATGCGGTAATTGCCTCCCGGTTGCACGTGGGGTCGCAGGTCTACCGAGGTGCGCACCAGCCACACCGTCTCGCCGGTCGCCGGATCGCCGAAGCGGCCGATCTGCTCGCCGTCGAGGTAGAGGTGGTAGGAGTCGTCGACGCCTTCGAAGGCCAGGTGGATCGGGCCGTCGCCCGGCCAGGTCTGGGGGATCGTCAGCGAGGTCTCGTACCAGGCGACGCCATCGTACTGCTCGATGCCCTGCGCCTCCCAGTGCGCACCCACCCGGATCGGCCGCCACGCGGGCTCGCCCCTGCCCGCCGCCCAGCCCTGGGCGAGGCCCTGATCCTCGGGGTCGAGCGCGATCTTCCACTCGGTCAGGTCGATCGTCTCGGCGGTCAGCACGCCGCGAAGCGCGTCGATGGTCTCGTCGCGCCACGCCCGGCCAGGCGGCGGACCGTCGGTGAGCGCCCGCGCCAGGTGCTCGAGGACGTAGCGGCCCGCCGCGGTGTCGTGGTCGAGGACCGTGGCGCCGAGGCGGCCCTCGCCGAAGCCGCAGGTGAAGGCCAACAGCCAGCGGTTCACGTCGCGGATGTCGTGGGTGTCCCAGAAGCCGAGCAGCGGATCGACCTGGTCCAGCCACGGATCCCAGGCCAGCACCCGGCCGGCCTCGAGGTCGAAGGCCTGCAGGTGTTCGAGGAACTCCGGTGGGCAGGCCGCCGAGACCGCGTGATGCGGTGCGAACGGTGCGCCCTTCAAGAACCACATGCCGCTGGTCCTCAGCGAGTCCTCGCGCTCGCCGGCGAGCAGCAGCGCGCGGCCGCCGGCGCGGATCCAGTCGACGGTAGCGGCGTCGAGGCGCTCGATGATCCGCAGGTCGTCGGGCAGCGTGCCGGTCGGCGCAGGATGGACCCAGACGTCCCACTGCGAGGTCGCCGGATGGCTGCCGGTCAGGCGCGCCTCGATGCGCAGTCGGCGGGGGGCGGTGACCTCGGTGAGGGTGACCGGGAGCGAATGGCGCGCGGAGACCGCGCCGGTCGCGAGGTCGTGGACCGCGAAGCTGCGCGACAGCTCCAGTTCGGGGATGCCGATCGTGAGCTCGCCGTCGAGCGCGCCACGGCCGCCGTGGGCGATGCGCACCGGCAGCTCGAACGCGCCGGCGACGAAGGCGCGGCGGTCGTCGTCGGTGTCGAGGCACAGCATGGTGTCGCCGTGCCAGGCCCACTGCTCGGGCGACCACTTGAGCCGACCCATGTCGTCCCACAGCCCCATCCGCGCCTTGGTGAAGTCGCGGACCACCGAGATCACGTAGCCCGCATCGGGCAGGCTCATGCGCAGGCGTTCGATCTGGTACTTGCGGTTGCGCAACGCGTAGTCGAGCGACTTCGGCAGCAGCGCGGCCCGCTCCGCGGCGCCGAACTGCTGCTCGAACCACGGCTCGAAGGTGCGTTGAGCGGCGAGGCACCACGGCGCCCACCACGCGTCGTCGGCGACTTCGAGCGCGTCCCAGGCGTCGAGATCGACCCAGGTGTCCGAGGTGATGCACTCACCGAGCAGCAGCGGCTTGGCGTCGCGCGCGGCGATGTGCTCGCGCATGCTCTGGAGCTTGCCGGGCCACCAGCGGTTGTTGCCGTACGGGTGGTCGTCGTAGAAGTCGTGGATGCGGTGCCACGAGATCCAGGCGCTGTCGTCGACCACCAGGGTCTGTGGCGTGAGTTCCTTGCAGCGTTCGTAGAGCGCGCGGATCACCTCGAGTTCGGCGGAGTGACCGGTCTCGCAGGTCAGGCTGCGGAGCGCCACCGAGGGATGGCTGCGGTCGTAGCGGTGGAACTCGTCGTACTCCAGGCGCAGCTCGGGGAGGTACTCGGCGGTCAGCGTCGGGTGCCAGGTCGGATACTCCTGCCAGACCACCAGGCCGAGTTCGTCGCAGAGTTCGTAGAAGCAGCGCGGCGGGACCCACAGGCAGGCCTTCACCAGGTTGCAGCCGAGTGCCCTGATTCCCGCGAGCTGCTCGCGCCAGTAGGCCGCGTCTTCAGGCGGCGCGAAGTGTGGTGGGGAGTAGCCCCAGTGCAGCATGCCGCGGAGTTGCAGCGGCTGGTCGTTCCACAGCACCGTGGTGCCGTCGGTGCGCAGGTCGCGGAAGCCGACCTGCCGCTCGACGCGGTCGAGGATCCGGCCGCCGGCTCCTTCGCGCAGCGTGAAGCGCAGCGGGTGGAGCGTCGGCGACGAAGGCGACCAGCGTTCGACCGGCACGTCGCCGAGGCGGACCGTGCGGGTCACGTCGAGCGCGTCGGACACCGATTGGCTGGTCGACCACAGGACCTGCGCGCCGTCCACCGACAGCAGTTCGACATCGAGGTGCTGGACGAACGTCGAGGGCGTCGGCGCCAGGTCGCGGGCCGCGAAGTGCAGGATCGGCTGCTCTCGGCCGGCTTCGTTCGGCGCCTCGCCGAAGTGGTAGAGCGACTCGCGGTCGAGGCGCGGCGTGGTCGAGTCGGTGCGCACCACGCTGCGCCAGATGCCGCCGAAGTGCGGTTGGATGACCGGCAGGAAGCCCTGCGTGTTGTGGCCGACCTTCTCGTCGACGCGGATCTCCAGGAGGCCGCCACCGCGGGCGAGTCGACCGGTCAGGTCGACGTGGAACGGGGTCCATGCGCCGAGGTGCGCGCCGACCTCCTCGCCGTCGAAGTAGACCGTCGCGGCGGTGGCGACGCCGTGGAAGGTCAGGACCACCGAGATCTCGGGGCTCGGATTGCCTTCGAGTCGACGCCGGTACCAGCACACGCCGTCGAAGTCGGCGCCCAGGTGGTCTTCGAAAGTGGCGGGCACGGTGACGGCGATCCAGTCGTCGTCGGGCCGCTGGCCGGGGCTGGTCTCGGCGGCCATCTCCCAGCCGTCGCGCAGTGGGCTCTGGGCGCTCAGGTCGGCCGGAGCGGTGGCTGCCAGCGCGCTGAGCGTGGCGAGTACGACGGCGGGCAGGGGGCTCGGGAGACGCATCGCGTCGTACGATAGCGACTGCCTGGCGGCGGATCGCGGGGTGGTCGTCCTGGATCAGCCTGCCGCCGCGTCGCCGACCGGCACCGACTCCCGGATCTCGCGCATCACGTCCTGGAAGTAGTGGATGTTGTGCAAGCTGAGCAGCACGCCGGCGAGCATCTCCTTGGCGACCGCCAGGTGGCGGAGGTAGGCCCGGCTGTAGTTGCGGCAGGTGTAGCAGCGGCACGCCGCGTCGAGTGGCCGGTCGTCCTCGGCGTGTTTGAGGTTGCGCAGCTTGAGGATCCCCTCGCGGGTGAATGCCTGGTTGTTGCGGCCGTGGCGGGTCGGTGTCACGCAGTCGAACAGGTCGCAGCCGCGCGCGGTCGCGACGCGGAAGTCCTCGGGCGTGCCGACGCCCATCAGGTAGCGCGGACGGTCAGTGGGCAGGCGGTCGGCAGCGGCTTCGAGCGCCACCGCCATCTGGGTCTTGGTCTCCCCGACGCTGAGTCCGCCGATCGCGTAGCCGTCGAACTCCATCGCGACCAGGGCGTCGGCGCTCTCGGCGCGGAGCTCGGGGTCGGTGCCGCCCTGGACGATGCCGAACACCGCCTGCCCGCGCGACGCGCCGCCCCAGCTCTCGTGCAGGTCTCGCTGCCGCTGCGCCCAGGCGAGCGTGCGACGGTGGGCGGTGGCGACGACCTCCGGGCCGGCGTCACCGGGCGGGCAGACGTCGAGCACCATCGCGATGTCGGGGCCCAGCGCGCGCTGGACCTGGAGGCAGCGCTCCGGCGTGAGTCGTTTGGTCGAGCCGTCGATCACCGATTCGAACGAGACGCCGTCGTCGTCGATCCTCGTCAGGTGCGAGAGCGAGAAGATCTGATAGCCGCCGGAGTCGGTGAGGATCGGGCCGTCCCAGGCCATGAACCGGTGCAGGCCGCCGCGGCGCTCGATCAGCTCGTGGCCCGGGCGGAGATGCAGGTGGTAGGCGTTGGCGAGGATCAGCTCGGTGCCGGTCTCCTGGAGCTGGGCCGGGGTCAGTCCCTTCATCGCCGCGCGGGTGCCTACCGGAGCGAAGCAGGGCGTCTCGAAGCTGCCGTGCGGAGTGTGGTAGCGACCGCGGCGTACGCCGAGGTGCTCGCCGAGCAGTTCGAAGCGGAACGGTCCGCCGGGCGCGGGCGGGGAGGGCTCGTTCATCAGGGTCGGACGCGGCGCGGTGATCAGGACGTCGGCGAGGAGTCGCCGAGCGCTCCTCCGAAGGGCAGCTCGCCCTCGGCGTCCGACGGCGGAAGGGCCGCGAGACCGAGATGCTCGCGGGCCCTGGGCGTCGCGACCCGGCCACGGGGGGTGCGGAGGACGAGGCCCTGGCGGATGAGATGGGGCTCGAACACGTCCTCGATCGTGTCCTCGGCTTCCTCGACCATCGCGGCCAGGGTCTTCAGGCCGACTGGTTCACCGACCTCGAGGAGCGCACGGAGGATTCGGCGATCCACGTCCTCGAGGCCCAGGTCGTCGACGCGCATCCTCTCGAGGGCGGCGCGAGCGATTTCGAGGTCCACCGTGCTGCGTGCCTGGACCTGGGCGAGGTCGCGGACGCGGCGCTGCATCCGGAGCGCGATGCGCGGCACGCCGCGGGCGCGCTCCGCGACCAGGAGCGCGGCGTCGGCTTCGATCGGCAAGCCCAGTCGCGGCGCGGCGCGCTCGAGGATCTCGCGGAGTTCCTCGCTGGGATAGGGCTGCAGTCGCTCGATCAGGCCGAATCGGCTGCGGAAGGCTGCGGTGAGCAGGCCCTCCCGGGTGGTCGCTCCGACCAGTGTGAACGGTTCCAACGACAGGCGGACCGAGCGCCCGGTCGGGCCCGGGTCGATGACCACGTCGATCGCGCTGTCCTCCATCGCCGAGTAGAGGTACTCCTCGACGACCCGGGGCATGCGGTGGATCTCGTCGACGAACAACACGTCGCCGCGCTGCAGTCTCGACAGCGTTCCGACGAGATCGCGCGGTGCCACCAGGGCCGGGCCGGAGGTCACGACGATCTGCGACTCCATGGCCGCTGCGATCAGATGCGCCAGCGTCGTCTTGCCGAGGCCGGGGGGGCCGGCGAACAGCACGTGATCGAGGGGTTCGCGGCGCTGGCGAGCGGCGGTGATCGCGATGTGGAGGTCTTCGCGGATGGTTTTCTGTCCGACGAATTCGTCGAAGCTGACCGGTCGAAGAGCCCGGTCGATCTCGCGCTCCTCGGCGGTGCCCTCCGCATCGAAGATCATCGCCGCGAGGGTAGCCGGCCCGAGGGCTGAGGGAAGTCGGGGGGTGGCGAATCGGGTCGGGTCGGCACCGTCGGGACGTACCTTGATTCTTATATGCGCAACAACGTAAAAAGGGGGCCTCGACCGTGCGGCATCGCTCGGCGGACGGGCGGGTCCCGCACATCCGGTGGCCCGACCCCGTTGGCGGAGCGCGTCCGGCATTGCGCCTGCTGGCGGCATTCCGGGCGTTTGGCGCCGTCCCCGGAAATCGCGGTACACACCCGGGGCGGAGGCCTGGTTCTTGTTTGGACGGCGCCCGACGCTACTTTGCGCCGAGCCCTTCGCCACCGAGCCGCCGGATCCAACCGGCCCGCTGCTCGTACGCGCGACCCCTCTCGAGGCACCAGACACGATGCGATCGATGCGATTGTCGAATCGACCGACGTCCTCCGGGACCGTCCGGACGCTGTCCTGCAGCGGTTTCCTGCTCCACCCACCGCTCGCCCCGAGCACGCTCGTCGAGCCGTACGAGACAGGCGGACCGTACGGGACAGGCGGACCGTACGGGACAGGCGGACCAGGTGCGCAGGCCCGGTCGTCGGCTCGCGGGATCGTCGCCAGCTGGGCGGTCGCCGGCCTGAGCCTCCTCGGTCTCGGTCTGCTCGGATCTTGTTCTGGCGGCACGGCCGGGGATCGCGACAACCGCGGGGACTTCGTGGTGTCGCTGGTGTCGACCGGGCAAGGCCAGATCTACCCATATCGGATCCGGGTGGTCGACAGCGTGGGGCTCCCGACTTCGAACATCGTCAACATCGAGTCCAAGTCGATCCTGGAGCAGAACCTCACCGCCGACAACGCGGTGTTGCCGATCGCGACGTTCGCCGAGGAGCCGGTGCTCCCGGACGGTAGCCCGGGCAACCAGTACCTGCTGATCCAGTTCACGCACAAGCTGGATGTCGAGTCGATCCTGAGTGACCGATTGGCCAACCAGGCCACGAACTCCGGCCTGACCACCGCGCTGAGTCTGCTCGCCTACGACCCGAACACCGAGCAGACCACGGTCCTGCGCGGTCACGGTTTCGTCGGTGGCGTGACCTACTACAACCGCGATGGCGTGATGGAGCGGGTGACGGCGGTCGAGGAGGAGGACGGCGAGATCGTCGTTCTCGATCCTGCCGCGCGCGGGTTCCCGCGAGGGTTCACCAACGACGTCGCTCTGGTGTCGCCGAAGTCCTTCGTCTTCGTCGCCGACACCGACAACAACCTCGACACCTTCGAGACCTTCGACGAGCTGCAGCAGAACTTGCTGATCCGGGTCGTGATCTCGAACTCGGTCCGCAACTCCGCTGGCCGCGTGCTGCTCGACGAGGTCTGCACCGCAACCACGGTCGGAGTCGATCCGAACCCGGCGGACGTGCTCGGCTTCACGTCGCTGCCGAACATCATCCCGGGCAACGACCAATCGAACGTCGATCCGATGACCTCGATCCGGGTGCAGTTCAACAAGCCGGTCCAGCCGTACGACGTCGGGACGTTTCTGTCGAAGACCAACCTGACGCCTCAGCCGGGTGGCGTCTCGCTATCGGTGACGGCTTCCGCGCAGACCTTCGGGGTCTCCTACTACGCGGATCCGGTGAGCTACGGGGACTTCTGCAACTACATCGTCACGCCGGCATACGTGCTGCCCGGCGAGACGCGCGTGACGGTTTCGGTTACCGACACGGCGATCCGCGGCCTGGGCGGCGACACGCTGGGCAACAGCGTCTCGACGGCGTTCCGCACCGGAGTCGGGCCTGGCATCGTGAACGCGCCGGTATGTCCGGACGCGATCTACGTCGGTATCGGTGGGGCCAACCCCGGCGTGTCGGTCATCGACCTGAACGGCTTCGGTCAGGGCACCAACGGCCTCGAGCCCGACCCGATCACCGGACGTCCGACGAAGGATCCGTCCGACACCAACTTCGCCCGCAACCCGAACATCGGCCAGAACGGCGTCGTGCCTTCGCTTGCGGTCGGTACCTCACCTCTGGATGCGGGCTCGAACGGGCAGCTCACGCTGGTCGAAGACACTCGAGGCAACACCCGGCTTCTGCAGGCTCCGGTGGTCGGTCAGATCAGCGATATCCACGTCGGCCCGCCGCTCGACCTGGTGTTCAACAACTCGAACCTCAACGTCTACGCGGGTGGTCAGAACCAGGTCAACCCCAACACCGGTGGGACGGCGCTGGGCAATTGCGTCACGGTGGCCCCGCATCCGAACCCGCCGAAGCTCAAGTTCCCCCCGCCGAACCTCGCGCGCCAGATCTTCGGTGAAGAGCCGACGGTCAACTCTCAGAGCGGGCCGAATCCGCCTCCTCCGCCGGTCCTGACCGGGCCGCCTTGCCTGGCATCTCCCATCAACCAGCTGGCACCGTCGTTCCAGGGTTGGAATGCCCACCAGATCGGCATCGACGGGTTCTTCCAGGGGCCGCAGCCGGCACCCGCTCCGCCGCCGCCGCCGCCGCAGTTCTGCCCGTATTCGTCGCGGCAGCAGGTCGGCCACTTCCTCTACATCCTGGATCGTGAGAACCGGCAAGTGCTGGTCGTGAACAGCAACCGCTTCACGGTTCTCGACGCGATTCGGTTCAGCGATCCCGTGTCGATCTCGATCTCCCCGAGCCTCGGCATCCTGGCGGTCGCGAACTTCTCCTCGTCGACGGTCTCGTTCTTGAGCACCGACCCGCGGAGTCCGGCGTTCCACACGATCGTCGCGGAGACGCGGGTGCCCGATGGACCGACCAAGATCGCCTACCAACCGGAAGGTGAGGCGGTCCTTTGCGTCAGCCGTCCTTCGAACTCGCTGTCGATCCTGTCGGGCAGCGACTTCACGTTCAAGAAGACCGTGACCGGAAGCCTCAACTCGCCGATCGATATCGCGGTGACGGAACGCTACCTCACGACCGGCAATGCCTCCGGCGTCTACTACGCCTACGTGTTGAACGACAACGGCACGATCGGCCTGTTCGAGTCGGGCCCGACCGGTGCGAACGGCATCGGCTTCGAGGACATGATCGGAACCGTCGGTGGAACCTACCGCCGGGCGACCCGCGTGCGTCTCGACTACCAGGCGGGCACCAGTGGCTTCTGGCTGACCCACGTCGACGACGGTGGCGTGGGCGTCGTGTCGCGCTTCGACCTGACGTCGACGCCGGTGGGGCAGATTCCGACCCAGCAGAACAACGGTGGATTCATCCTTCCGCCGACCTTCCGTCAGAAGGACTGGAGCGTGGTGCAGAAGTTCGGCGGATCGGATCCGACCGTACCTGGCAATCAGCGGCTCACCGGCAATTCGCCGATCGATGTCTGCACGGACGAGATGTACAACAACGCCTGGTTTACGAACCAGACGACTCCGCAGGCGACCAACACGGGCCGTTCGATCCTCGGTCACTCCTCCAAGGGGTCCGTGATGATCGACCCGAACGGCAATCCGTTCGTCTCGATGCTCGCGAAGTATCTGTTCGTGGCAATGAGCGACACCGGGGTGGTGGATGTCTTCGACCTGCGGACGCAGACCAAGGTCAGCACCATCAACATCCCCGGTGTTGCATCACTGTCCGGCTACTACAAGCAGTGACGCGTGCTGGCCGGCGACGGCGCTTGTCGGGGACGGCCAGCCGAGGTGCGCGGGCGGAGAGATTCATGCCGCTGGTCGACTCCTCTCGGGAATCTGCGTGCAAGCGCTGATTCCCGGGAGTGGTAAGTGCCAGGATGATCATCAGCGTCACCGAGCGCCTCGGGGCGCGTCGACCGGCTTGAACACGGTCGTGGACCGTCGAGAATGCGGCGATGCCAGAAGCCCGGTCGATCCAAGCCATGTTCGCCCGCGTTGCGGACCGCTACGACCGGGCGAATCATCTGCTGTCGATGGGGATCGACCGGCTCTGGCGTCGCTCGGCGGTGCGTTTTGCCGGCCTGCAACGCGGCGAAGCTGTGTTGGACGTGTGCTGCGGCACCGGCGACCTCGCCTTCGCGTTGGCCCGAGCTGGCGGGGTGGTCACGGGCACCGACTTCTGCGTCGAGATGCTGCAGCATGCGGTGCGCAAGGTCGGGGATCGACAGGTCGACCGACCGCGCTTCCTCGCAGCCGACACGCTGAGGCTGCCGTTCGAGGATGACCGGTTCGATCTCGCCACGGTCGCGTTCGGGATCCGCAACGTCGCCGATCCGGTTGCCGGCCTGCGCGAGATGGCGCGCGTCGTGCGCCCTGGCGGGCGGGTCCTGGTCCTCGAGTTCTGCCGGCCTCGAGCGCCCGGCATGAAGCAGGCCTACCTGTTCTACTTCCGTCGGGTACTCCCGAAACTCGGTCGCTGGATCTCGGGTGACGAGGGCGGCGCCTACGACTACCTGCCAGATTCGGTCATGCAGTTTCCGGAGCGAGAACGGTTCCTGGCGCTGATGGACGAGGCGGGGTTGATCGAGCCGAAGCAGCGTCTGCTCAGCGCCGGGATCGCCGCGCTCTATCGGGCCGAGGTTCCTGGGGCGTGAGCGGCTCGGATCGACACCGTCATCCGGCGAGGCGGCCGGGGCGTGTCGGTGGATGGCTCGTCGACCGCGTAGTCGTCTGGGAGGCGCTCGATGGGGTTCCGGTCCAAGGTTGGTGAGCACGGGGTGCGGGGGCCAGTTGCAGCGACGCATCCGAAGGCCTCTCCCGCGGCGCCGCGTCTCGAGCCCCAGGGCTACTTCGGCTGGTCCAGGGATCCGGCGGTGGCACTGCTGACCGTGTTGCCGCTTTGGATCGCTTACGAGTTGCTACGTCTCTCGCTCGCGCCGGAGGAACGCAACGGCGCGGAAGCACTCATCACCGAGTCGCTGCGTGGCTTCGGACCGAGGGCGCTGCTGGTCCTCGAGGTGGTCCTCGGTGCGGTCTTCCTCGTAGCCGCGATCTCGGTCCTGCGGCGCCGCGTCCCCTGGGTTCGGGTCGCGATCGTCACCGCGATCGAGGGCGCGGTGTACGGTCTGATGCTGGGGCCTGTGACCCAGGTGTTGACCCTGTTCCTCCTCGACGGAGGACGAGTCCTGCAGGTCGCACTGCCACCTGGGTTGGCGGTTGATCTCGTCGGTTCGTTGGGCGCTGGGCTGTTCGAGGAAGCGGTGTTCCGGCTCGGTCTGCTGTCCCTCCTGGCGCTGGTTCTGCATCGCGCGGCTTCGGCGGTCGGCCTGCCGGTCGCGGTCGGCTCCGGGGCCGCGATCGTGGCCAGCGCGGTGGCGTTCGCGCTCTTCCACCACGCGGGCGTCGGAGGTGAGCCATTCGTCCGCGGTGTGTTCGCGTTCCGGACGATCGCCGGCATCGTGTTGGGGCTGCTGTTCGTGATGCGTGGATTCGGCGTGGTCGTCTACTGCCACGCGGTCTACGACGTCCATTTCTACTTGACCCATGACCTCCACGACTGACGCCGCAGAAGACGGCGTGTCCATGGTGGCGCGGCGCTTCGTCGTCGGCCTCGCCGGTGGCTCCGGGGCGCGGTACGCGTTGCGACTCATCGAGGTACTGTTGCGCTCGGGTGCCGAAGTGGAGGCGGTCGTGAGCCGAGGCGGACGTCGCGTGCTGCTGCACGAGTGCGGCCTGCCCGTGCCCTTGACCGGCGGCTTTCCGGCCGACCTGCTGGTGGACGATCCGAGCCTGCGGGTCCACCTCACCGTTCATGACCTCGCCGCCGTCGAGGCCCGGCCGGCCAGCGGCAGTGCGCGGATCGACGGGGTCGTGCTGGTGCCATGCAGCATGGGGACCCTCGCGCGGGTCGCTCATGGTCTGAGCACGAACCTGTTGGAACGCGCTGCGGACGTGGCGTTGAAGGAACGGCGGAAGTTGGTGGTGGTGCCCCGCGAGACGCCACTGTCGGTGGTGCACCTGCGCAACATGCTGCTGCTCGCCGAGGCCGGAGCGATCGTGTTGCCGGCGATGCCGGGGTTCTACCAGCAGCCGGAGACCGTCCAGGACCTGGTCGACTTCGTGGTCGCCCGGATCCTCGACTCGCTCGGAGTCGACCACGAGCTGGTGCGACGGTGGTCGACCCCGGAGAGCAGTGGCGCGGTCGGGCCGTTCGACGAAGGCGAGGACCCGTTGATCTCGGAGGGTGGAGGATGAGCGCTCCGTCCGGACCCGCACCGGCCGATCGCTCAGCGGAGGCTCCTCGGTTGCCCGAACGCCGGGCCCGGTTCGGCGACTGGATGTCGTTGGTGAAGTTCTCGCACACCATCTTCGCGCTCCCGTTCGCGCTGGCGTCGTTGCTGGTCGCGACCGGAGGATGGCCCTCGCTCGGGCTGCTCACGCTGGTGATCATCGCGATGGTCTGCGCCCGGACCGCGGCGATGGCCTACAACCGATTGGTCGATCGGCGTATCGATGCGTTGAATCCGCGGACCCGGTGCCGCGAGATCCCGGCCGGGATCTTGTCACCGGTCGCCGTGGCGTTGCTCGTGTCGGTCGCTTCGGCCGGGTTCCTGGCGAGCGCTGCGGTCCTGGGACGTGCCTGCCTGTGGATGGCGGTCCCGACCCTGGTGTTCTTGCTCGGCTACAGCCACGCCAAGCGCTTCACGGTCGCCGTCCACCTGTGGCTCGGAGTGGCACTCGGCCTCGCACCGCCCGCCGCCTGGCTCGCCGCCCGCGGAGAGTTCACCGGGGATCTCGTGGTGCCGAGCGTGTTGGGGGCCGCGGTCGCGGTCTGGGTAGCGGGCTTCGACATCCTCTACGCCTGCCAGGACGCTGCGTTCGATGCCGCGCAGGGGCTCCACTCGGTGCCGGCTCGATTCGGCCGGGTTCGCGCGCTGTGGATGGCTCGGGGGCTGCACGCTCTGGCGGTCGTGGGTTTCGCGGCGTTCGGGCTGCTGGCTCACGACCTGCCTGCCGAGGCCCTGCCTACCGCCGCCCTGCTGGCTGACGGGGAGGCCGGCGCCGGGTTGGGCTGGATCTACCAGCTCGGGGTCCTGGTCGCCGCCGTGCTGCTGTTCCAGGAGCACCGGCTGGTGAGGGCCGACGATCTGAGTCGCATCGGCGCCGCGTTCTTCACGATGAACGGCGCGGTCGGGCTCGCCATGCTCGGTTTCGTCGCGGTGGACCTGTACGCTCCCTGGTGAGATGGCGGTTCCCAACCCCGAGCGTGAGCTGGCGCGCCTCGAGAAGCTGCTGAAGTCGAAGGAGCCGGCGCGGGCGATCTTCGTGGTCGGGCCGGCACGCTTCTTCCGCGAGGAGGCGGTCGAGATGGCGCTGGCTCGGATCCCCGCGGACGCCGAGCTGCGGCGGATCGATGGAGGGGAGCCGACCGATGGGCGAGAACTCGACGACCTGCGAGGCGCCGGCCTGTTCGGTTCAGGCACCTGGCTGTGCGTACGGCGTGCCGAGAAGTGGTTGGACTCCGTTCGCGAGGAACTGGCAGGCCTGCTGCCGAAGATCGGGCAGGGCTGTGGATTGCTCCTGGAGGCTCAGAAGCTCGATCGGCGCACCAAGGCAGGCAAGGCGTTGGCTGCCGCCGCCGAGGTGTTCGAGTTCCGAGAGCTGTACACCGAGCCCTACGACCGCGCTCGCAGCCCGCTCGAGGCGGAGTCGGTCGGTTGGATCGAGAAGCGGGCCCGCAAGCTCGGGCTGTCGCTGATGCCGGAAGCCGCGTTCCTGGTCCAGACGGTGGTCGGCAGTGACCCTGCCGAGATCGTTCCGGAGCTGCGTCGGATCCGCGACGCGGTCGGAGACGCACGTCGCAACCTGGGGCCGGACGATCTTCGTCAGCACCTCCATGTCGCGTTCGAGTCCACCCCCTTCGAACTCGCCGAGGCCGTGCTCTCCGGCGACCGGGCCCGCGCGATGCGGTCGGCGGCCGCGGTGTTCGAGCGCGGTGTCCGCACCCGTGACGGGGGGCACATGGACCCGGGTGGGGTGTTCCCGTTCGTGGTCAGCTGGCTGTGGCAGAGTCTCGCCAAGGCCCTCGCGGGACGGCGGCTCCTCGATGCCGGCATGCGGCCAGCCGACGTCGCCGGACGGGTTGGAGTGCGCACCTTCGTGGAGCGCTTCGTCGCCCAGGTGGAGGGCAACCCGGCGCCGCGGCTGGAACGCGGACTGGAGCTACTGCTCCAGGCGCAGCGCGATCTGCGCAGCACCGGCGAGTCACCGCGATGGATCCTCGAGCGCTTCCTCGCCGGCTACTTCCGCGGCGTCGAGCCGTTGAAGGAAGTCGCTGGGAGGTTCCCGGCATGATCCGTGTCTTGCCTCCCGAGGTCGTCAACCAGATCGCCGCCGGCGAGGTGGTCGAGCGACCGTTCTCGGTGGTGAAGGAGCTGGTCGAGAACAGCCTGGATGCCGGCGCACGCAAGGTCGTGGTCGAACTGCACGACGGCGGCAAGGAGCGCATCGTGGTGCTCGACGACGGCGCGGGTTTCACGCCTGCGGACCTGCAGTTGGCCTTCGTCAGCCACGCCACCAGCAAGCTCGGCGAACTCGCCGACCTCGACCACATCGCCAGCCTGGGTTTCCGCGGCGAGGCCCTGGCCTCGATGGGTTCGATCGCGCGCGCGACGATCCGCTCGCGGACCGAAGGCGACGACTCGGGTCACGAGATCACCTGCGAGGGTGGAGCCCTGGGCGAGGTCCGACCGAGCGGCTGTCCCCGCGGCACCCGGGTCGAGATCGCGGATCTGTTCTTCAACACGCCGGCGCGGCGTCGCTTCCTGAAGACCGGCCGGGCCGAGCGGGCGCGGATCCAGGAGTTGCTCGGCCGGCTGGCGCTGGCGCGGCTGGACGTCGACTTCACGCTGATGGCCGACGGCGGTGAAGCGCTGCGGCTGCCGGCCGGTGAGTCGTTGCGTGAACGACTGGTGCGGGTGGTGGGGCGGCGGGTCGCCGACCACGTCGTCGAGGTCGATCGCACCTGGGGCAACCTGCGGGTCCATGGCCTCGTGGGGCGTCCCGAGATCGCGCGCCGCGACTCGTCGTTGGCGCTGCTGTGGATCAACGGCCGACTCGCGCGAGACCGTGGTGCGCAGGCGTCGATCCGGCAGGCCTACCGCGAGTTCCTGATGCACGGCAGTCAGCCCGTGCACTTCCTGATGGTCGAGATGCCGCCCGACGAGGTCGACGTGAACGTGCATCCGGCCAAGTCCGAGGTGCGGTTCCTCGATGCGCGACGGGTCCAGGGTCTGGTGCACGAGGCTGCGCGGACAGCGCTCACCGCGGCCGGTGAGCGGCCGCGCACCGGTGCCGGTGCGGTGCAGGTCGGCGAGGGCAAGCCGCGCGCACTCACCGGCCTGCCGAGCCTGCCCGGCGATCTGTTCGGTCGGGATGCCGGTCGCGTTTCGCCGGGCGGTGGGTCGCGAGTCGCCGGGATCCGGGCGAGAGCAGACTCCGATGCAGAACTCGATGTCGGGGCCCCGGGATCGGCTGCCCCGGAGAGATCGGCACCACCTTCGACCGTGGAGCCGGGCGATACGGAGCCGAGTCCGGCCCGCGAACCGGTATTCGCCCGGATCGCCGGCGGACGCTTCGTGCAGGCGCTCGATCTCTACTGGGTATTCGCGACCGACGACGGACTCGTGGTCGTCGATCAGCACGCGCTGCACGAAAGGGTGATGTACGAGCGCCTCCGCGCGCGGCACGATGCCAGCGCGCCGACGATCCAGCGGCTGCTGGTGCCGGAGGTGGTGGAGCTCGGCGCGCGTGAGAAGGCGTGGCTGCTCGGCCACGCGGAGACCCTCGCAGCCGAGGGGCTGTTGGTCGACGACTTCGGAGGTGCATCGGTGGCGATCCACGGGGTGCCGGCGGTGCTCAGCCGAGTCCGGCCACGGTCGCTGGTCGAGAGTCTGGTGGGCGGTCTCGACGACGAGGATGCCGAGGCGCTCCCACGCCTGCGCGAGGCCGTGGTCGAGCGGTTCCACTCCAGGGCGTGCCGCTCGTCGGTGATGGCGGGCGATCGTCTCGACGACCGCGAGGTCGAGGCGCTGCTGGAGGAGGCGTCACGCTGCGAGCACCCGCACAACTGTCCGCACGGTCGCCCGACGGTTCTCACCTTCAGCGGCGAGGAGCTGGAGCGGTTCTTCAAGCGGACCTGCTGAGCCGCGAGCCTGCGTCGCCGCGGTCGACCTGCTCAGTTGCGGTAGGTGATCCGCCCGCGGGTCAGGTCGTACGGCGAGACCTCGACCGTCACGGTGTCACCTGGCAGGATGCGGATGAAGTGCTTGCGCATCTTGCCCGACACGTGCGCCAGCAAGATGTGTCCACTGTCGAGCTGCACGCGGAAGCGGGCGCCGGACAGCGCCTCGATGATCTTGCCGGACAGCGTGATTGCTTCTTCCTTCGCCAAGGACTCCTCCAGGGTCCGAACGGCTCCCGGGCGGCGACCGTCGCGGTCCGGGAGGGTGCGGGGCGAACATGATGGCGGCCGGGGCGGGCCGTGTCCATCCCGACGGCGAGGCCCTGGGCGCGCGTCAGCGCCAGGGTAGCCCGCGGTCCAGCAGCTTCGGCGTCAGCTCGGGGTCGGGGTCGATGGTGCCGATCCGGATGGTCGCGAGGCGCTCGGGGTGTGCCCCCATGCGGTAGAAGTCGAGGGTGGACGGCAGCCGCAAGCCGCCGCTCACCTGGCAGTCCTGGAAGATCACCAGTTCGGCCGGCCCGACGGGGAGACCGTCGTCGCCGAGCGGTTGGGCCTGCACCGCGAACAGCTCTGCCTCGTCCTCGGTGAACCAGAGGGTCAGCTGGGCAGGGGGCCTGGTGCGTTCGGGGTCGACGGGTGCGAAGAAGGGGTATCGATCGAGTCGGCCGACCACCACCACGCCCTTGCGATTGCCGCGGCCGAAGCGGAACTCGCCGCGGTCCGGGGCCTCGGGGTCCTGTAGGCTGAGGATCGTGCCGGCGGGGTCGAGGAACTGCAGCAGCTGGCGAGCCAGCCGGACGTAGTCGTTGGTCGCGCGCCGCTGGTCGGCGAAATCGCGGGCTGCGTCACCGCGTTCCAGGTCGGTGAGCTGGTCGTTTTCGCGCGACCAGGCGCCCTTCTCGTCGAGGCCGCCCTCCACCACGTCGTTCGGGCGGACCAGCTTGAACCGCAGATAGCGCGGCATCACGAAACGGGCCTGGAGTTGAACCTCGATGCGGTTCTCCTTCGGCCCGTCGGGGGTGATCTGGAGTTCCGCCGCGAAGCGGTCGACCGGTGCGTCGCGTGGGGTGACCCAGTGATGGGCGCGGACCCGAGCGGCCAGCTCCTTCAGGGCGTCGGAGGGACCTGCCTCGTTCGCGGTGCCGTCGGGCTGCTCAGCGGCTCCCTGTGGAGGTTCCGGGTCCTGCGCCGGGCAGCAGGTCGTCGCGAGCGCCGGGAGGAGCGCCGCCAGGAAGGTCGCGAGGTCTCGCATGTCGGTGAACATAGGCGGCACAGCGAGTGAGGCCACCGGACGGTGCAGGACAATCCACCGGCGCGCGCCTACAGTGCGCGGCATGCCAGACACGTTCGCCGGCTTCCATGCCGAGGAGCGCGCGTCCGTGCCGGTCCTCTGGCGTCGCGACGACCGCTTCAAGACGGTTCGTGTGACGTTCCAGGCCCGGAGGCCGCTCGACTGCCGTGCGGCGGCGCGGTCGCTGCTTCCGGCGCTGCTGCTGCAGGGCACCCGCCGCTCGCCGGGCCGACCCGCGTTGCTGCGCCGGATGGACGCGATGTACGGGGCGTCGGTGGTGCCGGGCGTCGAGAAGCAGTCACCCGACCACGTGCTGAGGCTGGGCCTCGACGCCGTCGCCGGTCGGTTCCTTCCCGGTCGCCCCGACCAGCTCGGCGACGGCCTGGCATTCCTCGCCGAGCAGATCACCGATCCGGACCTCGATGGCGAGGGGTTCCGTGAGTCGGTGTTCGAGCGCGAGCGTCGTCAGGCGGCCGACTACGTGCGCTCACTCGTCGACGATCGGAACACCTGGGCGGGGATCCGTGCGCTCGAGGTGGCCTGCGAAGGCGAGCCGATCGCGATCCCCTCGACCGGCAGCCTCGCCGAGATCGAGACGCTGCGTCGCGAGGATCCGGAGCGGGCGCGGCAGGACTTCCTGGGTGCCGGCGAGCCGCTGGTGGTCGCTGCCGGCGCCTTCGACCGGGACGAGTTCATGGCCGCGGTCGATCGCTTCCTCGCGGTCCTGCCCGCCCGGTGCGCCGCGCCCGTGGCAGGCGAGCCGGCGTGGGTCGAGCCGCGGCCGACGCGGCGGCTCGTGGAACGGGTGGTACTGCAGCAGTCGAAGCTGGTCGGGATCTGGCGCCTGCCGCCCAGCGACGATCCGGACCTGTGGCTGGCGCGGCGGCTGTTCGTGAGCTTGCTCGGTGGTGGACCGCACTCGCGGCTGTTCCGCGAAGTGCGGGAGAAGCAGTCCCTGGCCTACGCCGTGCAGGCCGGCCTCGATCGTCGGTCGGGGCTGGTCACACTGCGGGCGGGTCTCGACGAGCAGGCTGCCGAGTCCGTGGTCGCCGAGACCTTGCGTCAGATCGACGAGCTGTCGGCCGGCCATTTCGACGACGTCGAGTTGGAGACGGCGCGATCGCAGCTGCTCGGGTCGATCGACTCGGTCACCGACTCGGTCGGTGGGCTCTGCCGCTACGCCGCCGACCATTGGTTGCTCGGCGTCGACCGTGACCCCGAGGCGTTGGCGACGGCGTATCGGAGTCTCGACCGCGAGCGCGTCGCGGCGAGTTTCGAGGGGCTCTGGCTCGACACCGTCTACCTGCTCGCGCCGAGCGACACGGCGGGATCGATCGGCGAGCGCGTTGCCGAGGAGGGCGCATGAGCGATCCACGATTCGACATCCGCCGCGACCCGATCCTCGGCGAGGAGGTGTGGCTGGCGACGACGGAGCGCGGCGTCGGGTTGCGGGTCGTGCCCACCGATCGGTTCCGGGAGTCGGTCGCGGTGGTCGCGGTCGGCTACGGCAGCACCGATCTGGGCTTCTCCTCCGAGGGCGCGGTGCACCGCAGTCCGGAAGGTGTCGCGCATTACCTCGAGCACAAGCTGTTCGAGGACGAGGATCTGCACGTCTTCGAGCGCTTCGGTCGCCGCGGCGCGCGCGTGAATGCGATGACCGGATTCACCCGGACGCAGTACTACTTCCAGGGCACGACCGCCTTCGAGGACAACCTCGCCGACCTGCTACGACTCACTGCCCGGGCACATCTGACCGACGACAACGTCGAGAAGGAGCGGGGCATCATCGCGCAGGAGCTGCGGATGTACGAGGACCACCCGGAGTACCGGGGCTTCTTCGCGCTGCTGCGTCGACTCTATGCCGAGCACCCGGTCCGGCACCCGGTGGGCGGCACGGTCGACTCGATCGCCGGCATCGACGTCGCGGAACTGCTGGCCTGCCACCGCGCGTTCTACCGGGGTGGCAACGTGGCGCTGGCGGCGGCCGGGCCGATCGATCCGGCGCAGGTGTTGGAGGCGGCTTCGGCCTGGGATCTGGCCGCCGGGGCGGCGCCCGAGCGCCACTGCCCGGAAGACCTGGGCCCGGCGGACGGCACTCCGGAACTCGTGCCGATCGCGCTGGCACGGCCGCGGCTCCTGATCGGGTTGAAGGAGCGCAGCCTCGTCGACGACGCCGGCGAGCGCACGGTGCGCGAGCTGACGACGCGGATCCTGCTCGACGCGTTGTTCGGACCGGGCAGCGAGATCAGGGAGGACCTGCACCATCGCGGCGTGGTCGACGACTCGCTTTCGGCCAGCTATACCAGCGAGCGGACCTTCGGCTTCGCGGTGCTCGGCGCGGAGTCGGACGATCCGGACCGCGTCGCCACCGAACTCCGCTCGATCCTGTCACGGCCGCTCGAACTCGCGCCCGACCATCTGGAGCGGATCGGTCGGCGTGTGCTCGGCAGCTACGTGCGCAGCTTCGACTCGCAGCGATCCCTCGCCTTCGGGCACTGCGACGAGGGACTGGAAGGGCTCGAGCCCTTCGGCACGCTGGAACGGCTCCGCTCGATCACCAGCGAGATGGTGGAGGAGCGGCGGCGCGAACTGTGCCGGGACGATTCGTTCGCGCAGGTGCTGATGCGCGGCTGAGTCTCGTGGATCAGCCGCTCGTGGCGAGCCAGCGCATCGACCACGCCAGCAGTGCGGCCACGCAGCTCAGCACCGGAGCGAGGGACCACGGCGGCAGTCCGACGACCAGCAGGACGTGGGTCAGATGGCGGCGGTCGCCGATCCACGGTGCGTAACCGAGGTAGAGCCGCGCGCTGACGACCTGGACGAAGTCCAGCAACGGCACCGCCGCCGGTGCCAGCCAGTGCAGGTCTGGAGCGAGTGGCGCTTCGGGGGCCGGTCGGATGGCCATCGCACCGAGCGCCAGCCCGAGCGTGAGCGCGCCCTGGTCGCCGGAGAAGGCGCGGGCCCGCGGCCAGTTCCACGGCAGGAAGGCCAGCCATGCAGCGGCCATCGAGGTCGCCGTAGCGTCGAGGTCGAACGGTATTAGCGGCGTGAAGCCGAGGCCCACCACGCCGAGCGTGGTGGCGACCCCGTTCTGGTTGTCGAGGAAGTTGACCGCGTTGGTCAGCACGAACAGCAGCAGTCCGGCGAGCAGTAGCGTGGTCGCTGCGGTCCCCGGATCCCACAGGTCGGTCAGCACCGCGAGCAGCGCGAGTGATTGGCCTGCGGCCTTGGTCCGGGCGCGGATGCCGTCGCCGTCTCGCGACTTGATCACGTCGTCGCAGAGTCCGGTGGCACACGCGATCGAGAGTCCGGTGGCGAGACCGAAGCTACTGTCGAGCGCGGCCAGGATCACCATCACCGCAGCCGGCGCGGCACCCAGCATCGGGGTGGGGCGAGGGTGGCGCTTGCGGCCGGGAGCCGGGGCGTCCTCGGGCAGGAAGCCGCGGACGCGCGTGTGCACGTAGAGCGCCAGCGCGCACAGGCAGGTCGTCGCGGCGAAGGCCAGCAGTGCGTGCATCTTCGGATGGCCCGCTCGACGACGACCGCGCCGTCAGCCGCCGGCCTCGGCGGCGCGGTACAGCCCCTGGGCGAGAGCGTAGTCGGCGACTTCGGCCGCCAGCTCGGCCGGGCGACGGCCCGTCGCCAGCGCGGCGCGAAGGTCGGTGGAATTCACGTCGTCGGCTGGGGCGTCGAGCCGATGGGCGAGCAGCGAATCCTTGTGCTTGAGGCGCAGGTCGAGGCCGCGCAGCGCCCGTTCGTCGAGGCGCTCGCTGCCGCGTCGCGGGAACACCGCGATCGAGCAGAGCTCGAGCAGCGAGTGGTGGTCGTGCCAGCGGTCGAGTTCGGCGACGTTGTCGCTGCCGATCAGCACGAACAGCGGGGCGTCCATACCGATCTCGGCGCGCAGTCGGCGCACGGTGTCGACGGTGTAGGAGCGGCCGCCACGGCGCAGTTCGTCGTCGCGTACCTCGACGCCGTCGAGGCCGGCGAAGGCCAGGCGGCACATCGCGAGGCGATGCTCACCCGATGCTGCGGCCGGGTCCTTCAGAGCGTGCGTGGCGCACGGCATCACCACCAGGCGGTCGACGTGGAGCGCTTCGCGGGCGGTCTCGGCGATGCGGCGGTGGGTGAGGTGCGGCGGGTCGAAGGCGCCGCCGAACAGGCAGACCCCGGTCATCGCTGGTCACCTCCGGTCGTCGTGTCGTGGAGGCGGGCGCGTACGGTGGCGACGAGCTGCTCGTCGTCCGGTAGTTCCAGGTCCTCGCCATGGCGCAGGTCGCGCAGCTTGAAACTGCCACTCGCGACCTCCTCGGGTCCGAGCACGATCACCAACCGCGCGCCCTGGCGGTCGGCAGACTTGAACTGGGCTTTGAGCTTCTTCTGCTCGTGGTCCACGTCGGTCACCACGCCGCCCGCACGGAGGCGGTCCGCGACCTGGAAGGCCCGGACCCGTTCGTCGTCGGTGACCGCCGCCACGAATACGTCGAGCGACGGATCGCCGGGCAGGGGCGTGCTGCGGGTCTGCTTCGACAGGGCGACCAGCACCGGGATCACGCCGATCGCGAAGCCGGTGGCCCCGAGTTCCGGGCCGCCGGATTCATGAATCAGGGTGTCGTAGCGCCCGCCTCCGCAGATCGCCGAGCGCGCACCGACGTCGGGGCACTGCACCTCGAACACGGTGTGGGTGTAGTAGTCGAAGCCGCGGACGATGCCGGGGTCGACGGTGTAGTCGACTCCGAGCGCGTCGAGGCCGGCCAGCGTCTGGTCGAAACGGGTGCGGCTCGTGTCGGAGAGGTTGTCGAGGAAATGGGGGGCAGCTCGGTTGCTCGGCTGGCAACCGGCCACCTTGCAGTCGAGCATCCGGAACACGTTGCGCTCGAACCGCACCTTGCAGTCGTCGCAGCGCTCGGCGAGCACCGGACGGAAGTGCTCGCGCAGCACCTCGCGGAAGCGGTCGCGGTCCTGGTGGTCGCCGATGCTGTTGACCCGCAGCTCGAAGTTCTGCAGCTCCATTCCCGCGAACGAGCGCATCGCGACGGCCATGACCTCGGCGTCGAGCAAGGGACTCGAGGAACCGAGCGCCTCGACCCCGCACTGGTCGAACTGCCGACGGCGGCCGGCCTGTGGCTGCTCGGCCCGGAACATCGGCCCGTCGTAGTAGAACTTCTGGAACGGCCGACTCTTGTCGAGGTTGGCGCCCAGGTAGGCCCGGACCACCGAGGCGGTGCCTTCCGGGCGCAGGGCCAGGGTCTCCTCGTTGCGGGGGACCGTGAACATCTCCTTCTGGACCACGTCGGTGACCTCCCCCAGCGACCGGACGAACAGTCGGAGGTCTTCGACGATCGGGGTCCGGATCTCCCGGTAGCCCGCGCCCTCGGCCACGCGGCGGAACGCCTCCGAGACGTATCGGTAGCGGCTGACTTCGGCGGGGAGGAGGTCCTCCATGCCCTTGGGGGGCTCCAGGCGGCTCATCGGGGCAACCTAGCGGGCGTCGTGAGCGGGGGGAAGCGCGCGCCGCGCCAGCTGGAAGTCTGGGGGTTGGCGCGCACTCCCGCGGCCATCAAAACGCTGTTGCGTGGCCCTCGGTCCCCCGGTAGCGTCCGTGGTCCAGACGCCCGGGCTCCCCCGCCCGGGGCGCCCGAGATCCCTCACCCCTCCCTGACTCTCATGCGCACGAACGTTTTCGTGAAGACCGGCCTGGTCCTGTCGATGGTCCTCGCCCTGGGTGCTTGCCGCTCGTTCAGCTGGCAGGGCCGGAACGCCAACCTGACCGAGCAGGAAGCTGCGCTGGGTCTCAAGGACGTGGCGACGCTGCAGGCCGAGTTCAACAAGGAGCGCCGCTGGAGCACGCTGAGCCGCACCATCGACGGCCGCACCAACGCTCTCGCCCGCGACCTGGACAACATCTGGTCCACGATCGACCGCCACCTGTTCAACTACTCGCGGACCGATCCCTACGTGAACCACGAGACCGACCAGAACTACTTCTCGGCGGTCCTGAGCAACGGCGTCGGCACGGGGATCTACACCAACGTCGTGCCGTGGATGCCGGTTGACTGAGGATTGGGGGACTGACGCTTCGCGTCATTCCACTGACAGTGTTGTTGCCGAGCGCCGGGGGCGCTCGGTGGTCGGGCTCGCCCGACTTCGTCGGTCGACCCTTTGTGCTGCTGGCTGAGTTCCTTCGTCACTCAGCATGCTCGGCCTTTGTTGGCGACCGCCTGACGGCGGTCGCGGCCGGGCTCGAGCGCCGGGGGCGCTGGCCCCGGACGGGATGCCTGAACCGCGGTGTGGCGCACTCGCACCGGCGTCGTTCGCTCCCGGCGCGTTCCTGCAGGAACCCATCGCGCGTTCCCGCCCCGTTTGCTTCCGGTGCCTGGCACCTGATGCAAACGCCCAGCGCCGGCCCCCAGCCTCAGTAGATCAACAGGTACCAATCCCCCCGCAGCCGTCGATCGCAGTCCAGGATGCCCGGCGCGAACCGATCCGTATCCCGCCCCAGCGGTCGACTCCCGGCCGGCCGATCCGGCTCGTACACCAGCACGTAGTAGGCGTCCGACCACAGCATCCACGAGTACCGGAAGCACGAGCCGTGCTCGAAGTGCTCCCCAAATCCGGGGTCCTTGGTCCGCACCGCCTCCTGCATCCGCGCCTCGTGTCGGTCCAGGAACCACTGATCCGGCAGGTCGCGCCAGAGCCACAGCACCACGAGCGGGCTCCACAGCACCGCGCAGATCGCCAGGGCTCCCGCGATGCGCAAGCCACTCCGCCGTCGCCACCCCGCGAGCACCGCGACCAGGTGCGCCGTCCACCAGAGCTGGCCGAGAGCCGCCAGCAGCAGTCCGGCGAGCACCGCGAGGTCCGCGTGCCGTCCGCAGCGATCTACGAAGTCGACCTGGTACAGGGTCACCAGCGGCGCCCAGACGAATCCCCAGACCAGGGTCGTCACCCTGATCGCGCTCCGGATCTTCCGGAGCACGGACAGAAAGGACCGCCACTCGGCGGCGCCTTCGCCCGTGACCAACGCGTCTAGATCGCCCACCGCGCGACCCGCGCCGTCCGCGGCTCCGCGCTCGGCAGCCCGTAGTCCTGGCTCTCCGCGAGCCGCAGACCACCCGGCAACTCCGCTGGCATGTCGGTGGCCTGCGACACCCACAGCAGGAGACTTCCGCCGTCTCGCAGGAGCGGCCGCGCCAACCGCGCCACCGCCTCCGGCTCGGCGACCGCGCGCGCGGTGACCAGGTCGTAGGCTCCGACGTGCTGCGCAGCCTGCCGTTTCACCTGCGCCACGTCCAACCACAGCGACTCGGCCCGCATGCCGCACGCCGCCAGTGCTCGCTGGATCGCATCGAGCTTCTTGCGGGTCCGGTCACACAGCACCACCTCGCGGGTCCGGTCCTTGGCCGTCGCCACGAAGGCCACGCCGGGGAATCCGTTGCCGGTCCCCAGATCGAGGATGCGCTTCGCACCCTCCGGCAGGAGCGCCAGCCCCATCACCGAATCGAGCGCGTGCAGCCACAGAGCCTCCTCCGGATCGCGGACCGCGGTGAGGTTCACGTGGCGGTTCTCCGCGAGCATCGCGTAGAGGAACGCGACCATCAGCTCGGCGTCCTTCAGCGACAGACGGATGCCGCGCTCGTTCGCGGCGGCGGCGAGCCGCGGGGCCGGATCGCTGCGCCGAGGTGGGGGAGGCGGCTTCATCGGCGCGGATCCAGTCCTTCTCAGTCGTAGGTCTGCATCTCGCCGGAGCGGAGCTTGGCCTCGTACTCCGCCAGCTCGCCCTTGACCACGCCCCGCAGGAAGTAGAGCCCCAGGATGTTCGGGAAGGCCATGATCAGGATCATCAGGTCGCCGAACTCCAACACGTTGGTGGCGCTGACGATCGAGCCGAGCACCACGAACACCAGGAACAGGACCTTGTACGACAGCGAGGCCTTGGGCCCGAACAGGTTGGTCCAGCAGCGCTCGCCGTAGTACGACCACGAGATCATGGTCGAGAAGGCGAACAGGACCACGGCGAGCAGCAGGATGTAGCTGAACCAGCCGGCCATCCACGGGATCGTTTCGAAGGCTGCCTTGGTGAGCGCGGCGCCTTCCTTGGTCGACACGAGGTCGGCCGAGGCACCGGCCGGGTCGTAGACGCCGGTGATGATGATGACCAGTGCGGTCATCGTGCAGACCACCACGGTGTCGATGAATGGCTCCAGCAGGGCCACGATGCCCTCGCGGACCGGGTACTCGGTCTTGGCCGCCGAGTGGGCGATCGCGGCCGAGCCGACGCCCGCCTCGTTGGAGAAGGCCGCCCGTTGGAAGCCGGTCACCAGCGAGCCGATGATGCCGCCGTAGACCGCGGTGCCGGAGAACGCGCCCGCGAAGATCGCTCCGAACGCGTCGGGGATCGCTCCGAAGTTGGAGAGCAGCACCAGCAGCGCAGCGATCACGTAGATCCCGCACATCGCCGGCACGATCTTCTCCGCGACCTGTGCGATCCGGCGGATGCCGCCGATGATCACGATGCCGACGCAGACCGCCATGATCACGCCGTAGACCCAGCCGCTGTCGGCGAAGAACGGCACCTCGGTCTTCAGGATGCCGAGCGACTGGTTGACCTGGAACGAGTTGCCACCAGCCAGCGAACCGCCGATGCAGAAGATCGTGAACAGGATTGCCAGCACCTTGCCGAGACCGCCGGCGCCGACCTGGGCGAGGCCGTCCCGGAGGTAGTGCATCGGGCCTCCCGACACGTTGCCATGGGCGTCGATCTTGCGGTACTTCTGGCCCAGGGTGCACTCGGTGAACTTCAGCGACATCCCGAGTACGCCGGCCGCGATCATCCAGAAGGTCGCGCCGGGACCGCCGATCGAGATCGCGATCGCCACGCCGGCGATGTTGCCGAGGCCGACGGTGGCGGACAGGGCCGAGGCGAGAGCCTGGAAGTGGGTGACCTCGCCGTGGTCGTCGGGGTTGTCGTAGCGGCCGCGGACCACCGCGATCGCGTGGCCGAACATCCGCAGGTTCACGAACCGCCAGCTCAGCGTGAACACCACCGCGCCGACCACCAGCCACAGCACCACGAACGGCAGCTTGGTGCGCTGCGGTTCGCCGGTGACCGCGAAGTGGAACTCGCCACCGTCCTTGTCCTTCCAGACCCCCAGCAGCTCGGTGGAGCTGTCGGTCTTCAGCGCGGCAGGGAACGCTGCCTTGAAGGTCTCCAGCGACAGGCCGCCGGCGATCGGGTTGCCGTCCTCGTCGTTCTCCTTCTCGCGGGTGATGACCCAGGTGCCGTTCGCCGAGGTCCAGGGGTAGGCTGGATCTGCTCCGAACAGCAGGTCGTAGAACGGCAGGAAGCTGACGACGGTGATCGCGTCACCGAAGAAGCTGTCGATCGCGCCACCCTTGTCGAGCAGGCCGGGTTCTTCGACCGGAGCGGGGGCGGGCGCGTCCTGGGCAGGCAGCGACGTGCACGGCGATCCGAGGAAGGCGAGACAGACGAGGAGCGGCAGCAGCGCGGATCGCAGCATGGCGGAGGACGGAGAGGGGGTCGCGAGGGTGCCCATCGTGTCGGGCGGGGGGGCACTGTCAACCGCGGATCAAGGCGCGAGGGTCGCGTCCCCGCCGCGCAGCAGGGCCAGGGCGTGCTGCGGGTCGACGTCGGGCGGCACCCGGATCAGGTCGTCGAGGCGGCGGAACCAGGTGGTCTGCCGGCGCACGAGTCGGTGGGTCGCACGTCGGATCCGGTTGACCAACTCCTCGCGGTCCTTGAACGGCCGCTGCAGGTGGCGGAGGCATTCCGCGTAGCCGATCGCTGCTGCGGCCGTCGAAGAGAACCCGCAGGCGTCCCGGATCGCCCGCGTCTCATCCACCAATCCGGCATCGACCATCGCGCGGGTGCGGTGCTTGATCCGTTCGCGCAGTGCGTCGCGTTCGGCATCGACCAGCAGGATCCGGCAAGGGATCCGCCAGCCCGGCCGCTCGAAGCTGTCGTGCTGTTCCGAGATCGGCCGCCCGGTGAGCTCCAGGACCTCCAGGGCGCGGACCTGCCGCTTCTGGTCGTTGGCGTGGATCTTTGCCGCTGCCGCGGGGTCACGCTGCTGCAGTTCGCGGTAGAGACTGCCCGGTTCCGCGGCCTCCCGGGCCGCCATCCGCGCCCGCAGCTCCGGATCGGCGGCCACGCCTTGGATCATCCCCTTGAACAACGCCATCAGGTAGAGCGGGGTCCCCCCGACGAACAGCAGGCGGCGACCGGCGGCGTGGGCCTCGCGGAGCAGGTCCTCGGCGAGCGAGCAGAATCGCCCGGTGTCGAAGGTCTCCGAGGGCTCGACGACGTCGATGCCGTGGTGGCGCACCCGGGACCTCTCCTGGACCGAGGGCTTGGCGGTCCCCAGGTCCATCCGCCGGTAGACCGCCATCGAGTCCATCGAGACGATCTCCAGGCCCTCCCGGACGGCGATCTCCAGGCCGAGCGCCGACTTGCCGGCGGCGGTCGGACCGGTGATCACCCACACCGGATCCTCGAAGCGGGGTAGCGGTGGAGTCATGGTGTGGGCGGTCGGGGCACGGCTGGGATTGTAGGCGAAGGTCGCTTTCCCGATGCCGCCGGTCCGGCTACCTTGCGCGGTTCCAACTAGCCGATGATCGCCTTCATCTCCGACATCCACAGCAACACCGAAGCGCTCGAAGCAGTGCTCGCCGAGATCGAGCACCTCGGCGTCGAGCGGGTGCTCTGCCTTGGCGACGTGATCGGCTACGGGCCGGAGCCGCGCGCCACGCTGCAGCGGGTCATCGAGGTTGCCGAGTTCTCGCTCCGAGGCAACCACGAAGACGGCTGCATGAACTACGCCTCGGACTTCAATCCCAAGGCCCGTGCGGCGATCGACTGGACTCGCGACCAGCTCAATCTCCGCGACCAGCCGAGGGAGCAGAACTTCGCGTTCTGGAACTACCTGGCGTCGATGCCCGACGAGCACCGCGAGGGTGTGATGCTGCTGGTCCACGGCAGTCCGCGCGACCCGATCCGCGAGTACATCGTCCCGAAGGACGCCCAGGACCGAGCGAAGCTCGACGGCTGCTTCGCGAAGTTCGGTGAGGCACGGCTGTGCTTCGTCGGCCACAGCCACGTGCCGGGCGTGTATCCCGAGTCCGGCGGCTATCTGCCGATCCGCGAGCTGCCGGACGGCTACCTGCTCGCCGACGACCGGGCGATCGTCAACATCGGTTCGGTCGGCCAGCCGCGCGACGGCGATCCCCGGGCCTGCTTCGCCACCTTCGACGGGGAGCGGGTGCGCTTCCATCGGGTGGAGTACGACCACGCAGCGACCGCCGCGAAGATCCGTGCGATCGAGTCGCTTCCCGACTACCTCGCCGACCGCCTGGGGCAGGGTCGCTGACCCGCGTGTCCCGCGGGGCGTCGCGTCGTCCGCCCGGGCCTCGCCGGGTCGGCTGCCCCCTCCGACCGAACGTCATGTCCAGGGTCCTCTCCCTCCTCATGGCCGCCCTGCTCGTCGCGGGCGGCTTCGTGTCTCCTCTCGCATCCCAGGCGGACTCGGCGGGTCCGGCGCCTACCGAACAGGTCGCCGCGACTCGCTTCGAGCACGTGTTCGGGGCAGCGGACGGCTCGGCACCCGGCTTCCGGATCGAGTTCGACCGACGCGGCGCGACCGTGCGGCGCGTGGAGTTGCTCGACCACTTCGAGGGGGCCCCGGGGGAACCGGGCGACGACGTGCCCTACAAGCTGGTCGAGATCGAGTTTCTGGACCCCTCCGATCCGGCGCGGGGCGCCTTCGCGTGGATGACGCTCGAGGCCGTGGACGCCGACGACCCGGACTTCGGGGCGTTGCGCGTGCCGCTTGCCGACCTGCTCTGGGAACTCGCCGAGCAGAGCGCGGAGCGGGTGGTATTCCGTGTGCCGGTCGGTGACGACCTGGTGCTGGAGAAGGCGTTCACCTACGACCCCATCGACCCGGCTGCGCCCGACGCGGAGCCGCGTCGTGACCTCGGCTTCGAGCTGGCGCTGCGTCGGAGCGGCGGCAGCGCGGGGCCGGCGAAGACCTTCGTCCTCGACGGCCTGGCGCTGCAGACCCCGAAGACGGAAGCGCTCTACGGCCATCCGGCGATGGGCGTCGGTGGCACGCGTACCGGCGAGGGCGACGTCTCCATCAAGGCGCTGCGCGCCCCCAGCGGGCCCGTCGAACTCGAAGCCGGCTACCTCGCCGGACGCCAGCTCGGCGGCAGCTTCGACTTCGCGGGCACCACCAACCGCTTCTTCGGTGCGTTCCTGTTCGCGACCGACGCCGAGGCCCAGCGAGCCGTGCGGGACGTCACGACGACGACCGTGCCCGAGCTGCCGCAGCAGGGCATGGACGCGTTCTCGGTGCCCCAGTCGCACTACGCGATCGAGGTTCCGGATCCGGCCGCGGGTTCGGAGGCGCGCGTCTCGCTGCGTCTCTACCTCGGCCCGAAGTCGTATCCGATCTTCGCTCATCACCAGGACTACGAGCGCTTCGACGCGGTTCTCGACGAGTCGCTCGATCCTGCCTGCTGCTCGATTCCGGGTACCCGCACGATCGCCTGGCTGTTGATGTGGGTCCTCTATGGACTGCACTCGGGCGTCGGCAACTGGGGCCTGGCGATCATGTGCCTCACGGTGCTGGTCCGCGGCTCGCTGTTCCCGTTGAACTTCCGGATGCAGAAGTCGATGCGGGCCTACGGCAAGAAGATGGCCGTGGTGAAGCCGAAGATGGAGGCGCTGCAGAAGCGGTATGCGAACGACCCGAAGAAGCTCCAGCAGGAGATGATGGCGTTCAACAAGGAGCACGGCCTGTTCCCGCCGCTGGGTGGTTGCCTGCCGATGTTCCTGACGATGCCGATCTACTTCGGTCTGTTCTCGTCGATCCGGGTCAGCTACGAGCTCCGCCACCAGCCCTTCGTCGCTTGGATCAACGACCTCAGTCGGCCCGACTCCCTGTTTGCCACCGGCCTCACCGAGATGACCGGCTGGAACTCGATCGGCACCTTCAATCTGCTGCCGATCTGCTACATGGCGCTGATGTTCTACATCGTCTCGCGCACGCCGTTGCCGACCGACCCGCAGCAACGTCAGATGCAGACGATGATGCGCTTCATGCCGATGCTGTTCGGCGTGATGCTCTACGGCTACGCCGCCGGCATGTTCGTCTACATGCTCACCTCGGGTCTCTGGACCCTGGTCGAACAGCGGATCGTCAAGAAGATCCTCGGCCCGATCGATCCCAACGCGGCCGCGATGGCCGGCGCGCCGGTGATGTGAGCGGCCGTGCTCGGTGACACCATCTGGGCCGTATCGTCGGCGCCTGGTGCGGCGGTCCGCGGGGTGTTGCGGATCTCGGGACCGGCGGTGCTCGAGGCGGTGGCTGGCTGTCTCGGGTCGATGCCGCGTCGGCGGCGGGCCGTGTTCGAAGCGCCGGTCACGGTCTTGAACGGGCGGACGGTTCCGGGGCTGGTCCTGGTCATGCCGGGGCCGCGGTCGTTCACGGGCGAGGACGTGGTCGAACTCCATCTGCCCGGCGGTCCGCTGTTGCTGGAGACGGTCGGCGCGCAGCTCGCGCCGCACGCCCGGCCCGCGACCCCCGGAGAGTTCACCCGCCGCGCGTTCGAGAACGGTCGCCTCGACCTGGGCCAGGCCGAAGCCGTGCTGGCGTTGATCCACGCCGAGTCGGGCGAGCAGGCTCGGGCCGCATTGGGGGTGCTGCAGGGCGGGCTCGACGCCACCCTCGCGGCGGCGCGCGAACCACTGCTCGGCGCGCGGGCCCTGTTGGAGGCCGACCTGGACTTCCTGGAGGACGAGACCGGGACGGTGGACCCCGCCGCGATCCGGGAGCTGTTGGTTGCGGGTCTGGAACGCCTGGCGCGGCTCGCGGCGGCGATGCCGCGGGCGCGTCCCGGCGGTGACCTGCTACTGCTCGGGAGGGCCAACGCCGGCAAGTCGTCGTTGTGCAACGCGCTGCGAGGGGCCGAGGTGATGCTGGTCGGCGATCGTCCGGGTACCACGCGCGATGTGGTCGCGGTCGAGGTGGCGCCGGGACTCCGGCTCCTCGACGCGCCCGGAGATCTGGACGACCCCGACGACGCGTGGGATCGGGCGGCGCTCGCGCACCGGGATCGCCACGCGCGGACCCTGCGCGGTGCGGTGTTGGTTCTCGACCCGACCTCGGAGGGGGCCTCCTGGCCCGACGCCGGGGCGTTGCCGGTGCTCGCGGCGGTGGCGACCCGCGCCGACCTCGCCCCCGGTGCTTTCCCACCGCCGCTGGGGCCCCGCAGCGTGGCTCCGGTCTTCCGGGTGGGCTGCCGGTCGGGAGTCGGCGTCGACTCGTTCCGGACCTGGCTCCTCGACCATGTCAGCGGCGGGCCGGCGGTCGGCGCCGGTCGGGCGGCCGGGTTCCTGGACCGCGCGTGTGCCGAGATCCGCACCGCGCTGGAAGGACTCGACGCAGGACTCGGCGGCGAACTGGTCGCGCTGGAGGTGGACCGCGCGCTCGGGATCCTCTCGGACTGGGCCGGCCCGCCGTCTGCCGAGGCGGTCCTCGACCGATTGTTCGGCTCGTTCTGTCTTGGCAAATGACCGTGGAGTCCGCGGTTCCGGGCGCCGCCGGAGCTTGACACCACAAGGGGCTGTTGGGGACACTCTCGCCCTACCGCAACGGATGGTTGTGCTCCGGTCTGGTCAGAGTCCGGAGTGGCGACCTGGGCACCGGAATCCGAGCACGCGAGTGCGCTGTCCCTACTGCAAGTCCGACAACACCAGGGTGGTGGACTCCCGCGCCAGCGCGGACGGTTTCACGATCCGGCGGCGGCGTGCCTGCCGCGACTGCGAGCGGCGCTACACGACCTACGAACGGGTCGAGGGCACCACGCTGCGGGTGGTCAAGAAGTCGGGCGAGCGGGTCGAGTTCGACCGTGGCAAGCTCCTCGGCGGATTGATGCGAGCCACCGAGAAGCGACCGGTCACCACCGAGCAACTCGAGAACCTCGCCGACGAGGTCGAGCGGCAGTGCAACGAGGCCTTCGACAAGGAGGTCCCGAGCAAGGTGATCGGCGAGCTGATCATGGAAGGGCTCCGAGCCCTCGATCAGGTCGCCTACGTGCGCTTCGCGTCGGTCTACCGCGAGTTCAAGGACGTCAACCAGTTCATGCGTGAGCTGGAGGGCATCCTTGGTCGTGGCAGCTCCGGTGGGCCGTCGGCCGGTGGACAGCAGGCCGGTGGACAGCAGGCCGGTGGTCAGTCGGCTGGTTGGGCCGGGTCGAAGGGTCGGGCGGCCCATCGACCGTACGGATCGGACGTCGGTCAGGACGTCCCGATCCGGGAGGGGAACGCGCTGCCGTTCCCCGAGTTCGAGGACGGCTCGGAGGTCCGTGCCGTCCGGAGGGGGACCGATGAGGACACGATCCGAATACCTGATCCAGAAGCGTGATGGCCGGTTGCAGCACCTGCGGGCCACCCGGCTCGCCCGGTCGCTGCGGCTGGCGCTGCGCGGTCCCGCCGCGGAGTGCGGATCCGGCGGAGTCGTCGGTTCGGGCGCCGATTCGTCGGCAGACCAGCCTTCGGACGGGGACCTGCTGGCGTGCGAGCTGGCAACCGCGATCCTGAAGGCGATCGGCGCCGTGCAGGAGCGGGCGCGAGTGCGTGGTCAGGGGGGCTGCGCGGGCACCAGCGCGCCGAGCCATCGGATCACCACGAGGCAACTGGCCGAGGTGGCGGTCGGTGCGTTGCAGCAGTGCGGCCGCCCCGACGCGGCGGAGCGCTACCTCGCGCATCGGGCACTCGTGGCGACGCGGGCTCTCGACCGTCGGATGCTCCGCTTCGAGCGGAGTTCGACTGCGCACGACGCCTTTCCGATCGAGCGGCCCGCGCACGACGGGCTGACGGCACCCGATGGAGTGCCTCGGGGGCGTCGCTGACGCTCGCGCGCGTGCGACCCGAGTAGCGCGCCGCGCCGGGTCTCCCTGCCTCTACAATCCTCGCCGACTTCGCTCCGATGAATCTCCCCGCGCCCCGCCTCCTGCTGCGTGCCGACACGTCCTCCTGCCGCGGAGGCTCGCGATGCGTTTGAAGCGCCTCGAGGTGCGTGGGTTCAAGTCGTTCGCCGACCGCACCGAGTTCGACTTCAACGCCGATTTGACCGGGATCGTCGGGCCGAACGGCTGCGGCAAGTCGAACGTCGTCGATGCACTGAAGTGGGTGCTCGGTGACCGCAGCGCCAAGAGTCTGCGCGGTGCGGAGATGACCGACGTGATCTTCAAGGGTGCCGAGGGCCGCGAAGGCCTGCACCAGGCGGAGGTCACGATCGTGCTGGAGAACGACCAGCTCGGTGAGGATCCGGTGGCGTTCACGCCGGAGCGCGAGCACCCGGTCGACGCCCCGGAGCGGGCGGACGGTGAATCGGTCGGCGGCGAGGCGCTCGATGGCGAGGGGGTGACCGATTCCGAGGTGCCGGATGTGCTGGTCGCGGGGGTGCAGGACGGCGACGAGACCGGTAGTGGGGACGTTTCGGACGTGGTTCGTCGGACCCGCCACGCGCTGGTCGCGAACTGCACCGAGCTGCGCATCGGCCGGCGCCTCAACCGGGACAAGGAGTCGGCATACCTGATCAACGGCGAGGTCGTCCGCCTCAAGGACGTCCGCGACGTGCTGATGGACACCGGTCTCGGGGTCGGAGCCTACTCGGTGATGGAGCAGGGCCGCATCGATGCAGTGCTCTCCGCCGATCCCGAGAGCCGTCGCGCGATCTTCGAGGAGGCCGCCGGCATCTCGAAGTTCAAGATCCAGAAGCGCGAGACCCTGCGCAAGCTCGAGCGGACCGAGCAGAACCTGGCGCGGGTCAAGGACCTGCTGGAGGAGCGCATCCGGCGGATCCGCGGCCTGAAGATCCAAGCCGGCAAGGCGCGTCGCTACCAGGAACTCGAGGCACGGCTGCGGGATCTCCGTGCGGCCGTCGCGCGCCTCGATGGCCGGGCCCTGCGCGACGAGGAGTCGGGTCTCCGCGAGGCGCTCGAAGTCCGGCAGGAGGCGTTGCTCGCCGCCGAGCGGGCGGTCGAGGAGGCGCGCGCCGACCTGGAGACGCTCGATGCGCGGATCACCGAGGCCGAGTCCGCGGTCGAGACCGCGCAGGAGCAGCTGCGCGAGGTCGCGACCCGTCGCGAGGGTGCGCTGCAGCGCTCGCGCTCGCTCCAGGATCGCGCCGACGAGCAGCGGGAGCAGGCCGAGGCGGCGGCCGCGCGGCGCCAGGGGTTGCAGAACCAGATCGACGAACGGCGAACCGAGCTGGCCGGCGCGCGGGAGCGGCTGACCGAACTCGAGGCGGCCCTCGTCGAGGCCGGACGCGAGGTCGAGACCCGCCGTGCCGATGTGGCCTCGTCGCAGGCCGAGGTGCAGCGCCTGCAGTCCGAGCGCGAGCGATTGCGCTCCCTACACCTGGAACTGCTGCACGAGCGGACCCGGCGCCGCAACCAGGCCCATGACCAGCATGCAACGCTGCGCGGTCTCAGGGCCTCGCTGGAGCGGCTCGGAACCCGGATCGAAGCTGCCGATGGCGAATTGCGGGAGCGTAGCCAGGCGGTCGGTCGGGCCGACCGCGCGCTTGCCGACCTGGCGAGCCGCGACTCCTGGCTGGGAGGCCAGGAGGAGTCCGTGCTCCGCGAACTCGCCGACGCCGATGTCGCCGCCGCCGAGCTGACCACGCTCGAGAGCGGTCTGCGCGAGCGGGCCGCGTCGCTGCGCAGCCGCCTGGAGACCCTGGTCGGACTCGAGGCGGAACTCGAGGGCCTCGACTCGGGGCCCCGTGCGCTGCTCGAGCACCAGCCCGACGGACTGCGGGGCCGCCTGCTCGACATGCTGGCCGTCGACCTCGAGGACAGCCGTGCCCTCGAGGTCGCGCTCGGTCCCTACGTCCAGGCGCTGGTGGTCGACACCCGGGCGCAGGCCGAGGCGATGCTCGGCTGGTTGGAGGAGCAGGGGCTCGGTCGTGCGCTGCTGCTGATCGCCGAGGAGTTCGGGGCGCGTCTCGAGCGCTCGTCGCCGTTCTCCCTTCCGGACGGTGCCAGCTACCTGTACCGCCGCGTGCGCTGCCGACGCGACGCGTGGCCGATGGTGCATTGGCTGTTGCGTGGCGTGTGTCTGGTCGAGGATCCGGCGCATGCGCGCCCCGACCGCACCGACCTGTGCTTCGTCACCCGCGAGGGGGCGGTGGTCTGCGGTCCGCGGTTGGAAGGCGGTGGACAGGACCAGAGCGGTCTGGTGGTCCGGCGCGCCCAGATCCGCTCGCTGGAAGTGGAGGTCGCGACGGTCGAGACCGAGCTCACGTCGATGCAGGCCGACCGCGATGCAGCGGCCGCTCAGGTCGAACGTCTGCGCGCTGCGGCGCGTCGCCTGCAGGGGGCTCGCCAATCCGTCCGTGACGCTGCGGCCCGGACCACCACCGACCGGGCCCGACTGGCTGACCGGGTCGACCACCTGGAGCGGGAGCTCGGCGAACTGCGGGCCGAGAGCGTCGACGTGCGGCGTCAGCGCTGGCGCGGGATCGTCCGGCTCGGCGACGAGTTCGTCGGCGAGCTGCTGGTCCGTCGCCGCGAGGCCGGACTCCAGTCGCGCGAGACCGACTTGGAGCAGGCCTTGACCGTGGCCCGCGAGGCGGCCGCCGAGGCCCAGCGCCACCAGCAGGCCCTGGAGGTCCGGCGCGCCGAGCAGCGGTCCGAGCGCGAGGCCCAGGTGCACCGCATCGACGCGCTCGACGCCGGACTTCGTGACCTCGGCGAGGCGCTCGACGACCTCGAGCAGCGCTGGCGCGATGGCTTGGAGCAGGCCGAGAAGGCTGGTGCCGAGGCCCAGGCCGCGCGCGTCGACGCCGAGGCGCTGGCCGAAGAGGTCGAGCGGCTGGAGGCGGAGCGTGACGGCCGACAGGAAGAACTGGTGACGGCGCGCGATGCGCGGCAGGGTCATCAGACCCAGGTGCGCGAGCGTGGTGCGGAGCGCGAAGCGGCGCGCGACGAAATCGGCCAGATGCGACTCCGGTTGTCCGACGTCGAGCACCGCTTCGGTCGGATCGAGGAACGGCTCCGTGCCGACGCCCGAATCGAACTGCGCCGCTTGCTCGGCGAGGTACGCGGCTTCGGGCTCGTGCCGCTGGAGTTCGCCGGCCCGCGGGCGCCCACGATGCCCGGAACCGGTCCGGCGCGCGGAGTCGTCGAGGAGGGCGTCACCGAAGCGGATCCCGCCGAGTCCGTCGCGGGGGAGACGGTCGCGGTCGAGCACTGGTTCGGCCCGCCGCAGCCGCCGGAACTCCTGGCGCCGGAACTCGGTCTGCACGCGCTTTGGCTCGACGACGCCTTCGATGCCGACCAGTGTCGGAGCGAGGCCAAGGGGCTGCAGTCCCAGATCGATCGTCTCGGCTCGGTCAACCTCGACGCCGTCCGCGAACTCGAGGACGAGGAGCAGCGGCTCGGCACCCTGGAGCACGACGTCGAAGACCTGTCCGCGTCGCGCAAGTCGCTGATGGAGGCGCTGCGTCGGATGGAGGTCGAGTCGCGGTCGCTGTTCGCGCAGACCTTCGAGCAGGCCCGCGAGAACTTCCGCTCGATCTTCCGCAAGCTCTTCCAGGGCGGTCGCGCCGACATGTATCTGACCGAGACGGAGAACGCGCTCGAGTCGGGGATCGAGATCGTCGCCAAACCGCCGGGCAAGGAGCTGCAGTCGATCGCGCTGTTGTCGGGTGGCGAGCGGAGTCTGACCGCCCTGGCGATCCTGTTCGCGGTCTTCAAGGTCAAGCCGTCGCCGTTCTGCATCCTCGACGAGGTCGACGCGGCGCTCGACGAGACCAACGTCGAGCGCTTCCTCCGGGTGCTGCAGGACTTCGTCGGGCCGAGCCAGTTCTGCATCGTCACGCACCACAAACGCACGATGGCGGCTTGCGACGTCCTCTACGGCATCACCATGCAACGCCGCGGCATCTCGTCGCGGATCTCGGTGGCGCTGGACGAGGTCGACGAGTTCTCCGAGGCGCCGCGTTTCGACAAGGCGGAGGGGCAGCGCATCGCGGGCGAGGAGAAGGTCGGATTCTGATCCCGGACCCGCGCCGGCCTCCGAGGTGGAGGCAGGGGGCGGAGTGTCGGAGGATCGTGCCGGCGGGGGAGTCCCGTTTCGGGCCTGAGGCCTCGAGGACCCGCGCCGGTCCCCGCGGCGGATCGGGACCAGTGTTCGCGCCGATCGATGCAGGGCTCCCGGTCCGTGTCGATCCGCGGCAGAATCGTCCCAGATGGCGTGGTCACAGCGTGTCTTCGATCTACTCCCCGGTCGTCCGCATCCCGGTGGCGTCCTGATTCGCGGTGCGTCCGCGATGTTCTGGAGCGCTGGGGTGGCGATGTTCTGCGGGTCGTTGGCCGTGGGGCAGCACGGCTCGCAGATCGGTGATCCGGCCGACGTGTTCGGTCCGGTGCGGGCCGCGCCGGCGCTCGACCCGTTGCAGCTCGAGGTGAAGCTGGACGACCGGCTCGCCGGGGCGATCGACGCCGGCCGACTCGTGTCCCGCTGCGATGCCGACCTCGGTGACCTGCCGGTCCTGTTCGCCGAGGCGGTCGACCTCCGTCCGACGATCCTGCTGCCGCGGGCGGTGCTCGACGACCTGTACGCCCGTGCGCTGGCCAGCTTGTCCGAAGGCGATCCGTGGCGGCCCGGACATCCGGCCTCGTGGTTTCGCCTCACCTGCGCCGACGTCGCCGCGGCCCGCTCGCTCCGTGACCGACTCCGCGCCACCGATGGAGTGGAGGAGTGTGACTTCGTCTACCTGCCGTTCGTCCAGTCGGTGCCGGTCGCAGCGCACGATCCCGACGACCTGCCGCCGCCGACCGCCGACTTCGATCCGATGCAGCGTTGTCGTCTGCCGGCCCCGGTAGGACTCGGGTTCGACGCGGTTCGCGGCCTCGTCGGTGGCCAGGGTGAGGGCATGCGGGTGTTCCAGTCCGAGGTCGACTGGGTGATCGACCACGAGGATCTGGGCGCGATCACCACCGCCAGCTTCGTCGGCGCGCCGTCCGACGGTCAGAATCCGGCTTCCGATCACGGCACCGGAGTGCTCGGCATCCTCGCCGCCGGCGACAACGGCTTCGGGGTCACCGGCCTGGTCCATCGCGCCGAGCTGCGGATCTCCAGTTGGAACAGTCACGGCAGCGTCGCCGGGTCGATCCTGGCCTGCGCGGGCGAGGCCGAGTCGGGTGACGTCTTGCTGCTGATCTCGGCCTTCGACCTGGCGATGACGAAGCCGCGAGACTTCGTGCCGGCGGAGTACTTCCGGATCAACTTCGACGCCGTGCGGATCGCGACCTCGCTCGGGATCACGGTGGTCGAGGCCGCGACCAACGGCGACAACGACCTCGACGACCCGCGCTTCGGTGGTCTGTTCGACCGTTCGGTCCGCGATTCCGGTGCGATCCTGGTCGGGGCCAGCGACGGCGAGTTGCCGGTGCGCGCCGACTTCAGCAACTACGGCAGCCGTTGCGACATCTCGGCCTGGGGAGACCAGTTGATCGCACTCGGCTTCGGCACGCTGTTCTATCCGGGAAACGATCGACTGCAGGCCTACACCGAGCGCTTCGCCGGGACCTCGGCTGCGTCGTCGGTGATCGCTGCGGTGGTGACGATCATGCAGGGGGTGTCGCGGCGGCAGAACGGCCGGACCCTGAGTCCGGCGGAACTCCGCACCATGCTCCACACCGGGGCCACGCAGACCGCAGGAGCGATCGGGCTACGTCCCGATCTGGTCCCGATCCTGGAGCGGGAACTCGGATTGCCCGACGGTCTGGAGATCGACTCGTGGCAGGCAGCACCCGGCGAGTCGATCGGACTCGATCTGACCGGAGCACCCGGTTCGGCTGCCGGGCTGGTGCTGTCGAACGCGCTGGTGTCGATCGATCTCGGCCTGAATCGGGACCTGCACGTCGATCCCGGCTTTCTGATTCATCTGGATACCCTCGGTCTGGTCGATGGAACGGCTCGCTACACGTCGACACTGCCGAACGATCCGAGCATCTCCGGTGCGACGGTGTTCCTGCAGGCAGTCCTGCTTGGCGCAGGACAGGCGGCCCGCCTCACCAACAGCGTGTCGCTGCACGTTCGCTGAACCGGTACTCGCGCCGAGTTCCGCGACGAGTCCGGGCACGTCCGGGTTTGACAGGTGGCGGATCGCGGAGGACTCTTATCAGGCCCTCTCTTCCCCACGTTCCCTCTCCCTGCCCCGTGCGGAACGTCCGGTCGGTACTCTTGTGCCGGTCGGTCAGGAGGAGTCGGTCGGCCTGCTCTGTCGATCCCGGCGACGGAACGCTCGGCTCCCGCGAAGGGAGCCACCGTCGTTCGGGTGAGGCCTGCCCGCCTTTCCGACGTTCCTAGATGAAGCACCTCTCCACCCTGGCCACCGCTGCGTGGCTCGTCAGTGCGTTGGCTGCCCAAGAAGGCATCCCGACGCACGATCCCCTCTCCGCCGCCTGGCAGTCGTTCCTCGCCGATCAGGCGGTCCGGACCTCGCCGCAGGAAGCGTCCACCTGGACCTCGAAGTGGAACAAGGCCACCGGGACCCCGAAGGCCATCTATGGCCCGGGCCTGCGCGTGAAGGACGGCCGCATCGTCGACGTGTCCGAGGCGCGTGCTCTGGCGGGTGACCTGCTCGATCGTCACGCCGACCTGCTCGGTCGCGGTGACTCGCAGTTCGTCGAGGCCACCGGCCAGAAGGTCCGGCAGGTGTACGTCCTGGTCTACGACCAGCACTACGCGGGCCTGCCGGTGATCGGCGGTCGCGCCGACGTCCGCCTGCACGAAATTGGTGTGGCCTCGATGTTCGGTTCGCAGGCCGTGCAGATCCCGGCCGGCTTCGGTACCAAGCCGTCGGTCACCGCCGCGTATGCCTGGGCCATGGCCCACGACCACCTGTCGGTGCAGCCGCAGGGTGACGTCGCCGGTCTGGTCAAGCCGGCCGCCGAGTTGGTGATCCATGCCGACGTCGAAGGCCGGGCGCCGACCTTCCCGCGGCTCGCGTGGCAGGTACAGGTCGACGTCCGTGACTCCGCCGACGTCACCGTGGGCAAGGTCTACGTCGACGCCCGGACCGGCCAGGTCATCCAGTGGGTCGACGAGGTCTACCGCTGCTGGATGGGCCACGAGCACATCAGCGGCGAGTCGCTCGGCCACGAGTCGGCCGACGAAGCGGCCGAAGCCGCGCCGGTCGCTCGCGGTCACCTCGGCAAGGCGATCGCCGCGGCTCGCGCGGGTGATGCCGCGCCGCTGCCGGTCCCGATCACCGGCAACGTCCGGTCGTGGCTCAACCGCGGTCAGTCGCCGCTGAACGCGCTCACCAACCAGACCCTGCAGGGCATCCGGGTGACCGCGTCGGGTGCGGGCTCGGCGTTCACTGACGCCAACGGAGACTTCTCGATCCCCTACTCCGGCACCAACCCGGTCACCGTCTCGGTGAACTTCGCGAGCGGCGCGGGTGAGCGGATGAGCGGCGGGATCACCTTCAACACCGGCTCGGCGGTCTCCGGCTCGGCCTCGATCACCCCGGGGACCCCGGGCCAGATCCAGATGCTGACCGCGGGCGCGGTCACGACCGACTGGTCGCAGCCGACGGTGTTCTGGCACGTCGACGACGTCAACCGTTGGGTCGAGAGCCTGACCGGTGGCTACGGCGGCACGCGCTTCAACATCAACGGCATGCGCGGCGTCGTGAACATCAACTCGACCTGCAACGCCTTCTACACCGGCAACTCGATCAACTTCTACAACGCCGGCGGTGGCTGCAACATGACCGCCTTCTCGTCCGTGGTCTACCACGAGTGGGGTCACGGGGCTGACGACGCGTTCGGCGGCATCAGCCAGACCGACGGCCTGTCCGAGGGCTGGGGCGACATCCTGTCGATCTACCGCCTCGGTGACCCGATCGTCGGACGTGACTTCACGACCTCCGGAGGCATCGTCCGCAACGCCAACAACACCACGCAGTACCCCGCGGGTGGCAACTGGGGTGGTGCGGGCGTGCACACCCAGGGTCAGAGCTGGATGGGCTTCGCCTGGACGGTTCGGAACAACCTGATCGCGTCGCTCGGCCAGCAGGCCGGCATCGCCACGGCCGAACAGATCGTGGTCGGCACGCTGCCGGCCGACGCGACCAACCAGCCCGACGCGGTGCGTGAAGTCTTCATCCTCGACGACGACGACGGCAATCTCGCCAACGGCGTGCCGCACTACTCGGAGCTGTCGGCCGCCGCGCAGTCGCGCAGCCTACCGTTCCCCGAGGTCCAGGTCGGATCGATCACCCACACGGTGCTCAGCAGCACCACCGAGGCGTTCACCCCGCAGATCGCGCGCGCGGTCGTGGCGCCGGTCAGCGGCTCGTTCCAGTCGGTGAGCCTCGTCTACAACATCGGCATCGGCCCGATGACCCGTCCGATGGTGCCCTCCGGTGCCACCAACGAGTACATCGCGCTGGTCCCGGGCATCGCCGCGCCGGGCGCGGTGCAGTACCACATCGAGGCCCGCCACTCGACCAACGTCACGCTGCGCTTCCCCGAGTCGGGCGAGATCGGCTACTCGGTCGGCAACGACGCGGTGATCTTCTCGGAGAACTTCGACGGCGGTTCGCCGGGTTGGACCCACGCCCAGGTCGCCACCCAGGACGACTGGCAGAACGGCGCGCCCCAGGGCCGCAGTGGCACCTCGAACGGCGTTGCATGGAGGGACCCGGCGGCGGCGGTCTCGGGTGCCAGCATCTACGGCAACGACCTCGGTCCGGCCGGCTTCAATGGCGCCTACCAGCCGAACGTCCACAACTACCTGCGCTCGCCGACCATCAACTGCTCGGGCGAGTCCGGAGTGAAGCTGCGCTTCAAGCGCTGGTTGACCGTCGAGGAGGCGATCTACGACCAGGCGCAGATCCGCGTCAACGGCGTGGTGGTCTGGCAGAACCCGTTGAACGGGAACCTGGTGGACACCTCGTGGCAGGACTTCGAACTGCCGATCCCGACGGCCGACAACAACCCGGCGGTCAACATCGAGTTCCGCCTCATCACCGACGGCGGCCTGAACCTCGGCGGTTGGAACATCGACGACTTCGAGGTCCTCGCGGCGCGCCAGACCCAGGCGCCGCCGGTCGAGTTCACCTTGACCCCGTCGCAGATCCCGCTCGGCGGCTCTGCGGTCCTGTCGTTCAGCGGTGACCCGGTGGTGCCCGCGGCGATCCTGATCTCCGACAACGAGGGTCCGACGCCGCTGCCGAACGGTCCGGATCTCGACGTCGGCATGTCCAACCTGATCGTGCTGCCGGTCGTCACCGACTCCAACGGTGACTTCAGTGCCACCGTCTCGGGGTCGAACAACCCCGCCGACACCGGCATGTTGTTCTATACCCAGGTGATCCAGGTGGTGGCCGGCCAGGTCGAGAAGTCGAACAAGGGCCGCCTGCTGTTCGGCAACTGATCGGCTCAGCCTCCGATCCGACAGCGAGGGCCCGTGCTCCTACCTGCTTCGCGCAGGTAGGATCGCGGGCCCTTGTCGTTGATCCGCCGCTCGCTCGAGGGACCCTGGGTTCCCGCCGTCCTGCTCCTGCTCCTCGCGCTCCTGGTTCGTGCGCTCTTCGTGTCCGCGACCCCGGATGCCGACGGGCCTTTCTCGCCCTACTACAAGGGTGACGCGGCGCTGTGGTTCGAAGCGGTGCTCGGAGCGAGGTCCGGAGAGCCGTTCGAGCTGGGCCTGCCCCTGAGGCCGCCCGCCACCCGCTGGCTGGTCGACCTCGCGTGGGGCGGTGATCCTGGCCCGGGCGGGTTCACGGCGGTGCGCCTGCTGTGGATCGTGCTCGGCGCGGCCTGGGCACCGCTGGCGTACTGGGCCCTGCTACCCGCTTCGCGGGCGGCGGCGGTGGGGGCTGGTCTGCTGTCGGCCGTCGCGACCTCGGCGATCCTCGTGTCGGCGTCGCCGAACAGCGAGGCGCCATACCTGTGTCTCGCGATCCTGTCGGCCGGTTGGGCACTGCGGGTCCGGCCGACCGCACGTTGGTCGCTGCTCGGCTTCGGCGCCCTGCAGGGGTTCGCCTGCCTGTTTCGCGTCGAGCACCTGCTCGCGGCGTTGCTGATGTCGGGCTGGATCGCATGGCGACTGGAGCCACGTGTCCTGCGGCGGAAGCTGGTCGGAGCCGGGTTGTTGGTCGCCGGGCTGTTGGTCGTCACCGCACCGACATGCCTCGTCGCCCATCGACGGCTGGTGGAGTTCAACGCGATGGAGGTGCCTCCCGCACCCGCCCGGAGCCTCGATTGGGATCCTGCCGCTGTCGCCGAACTGCAGGCCTTGCCCGGCTTCTCGCGCCAGTCGGCACAGCTGTTCGTCGAGGCGACGATTCGGTACCGCGGTGGCGCGCGCGTCGAGCCGGGAGACCTCCAGCGACTGCATGAGGACGCGTTCGGCAGCGTGCCCGAGCGGATGTCGACGTGGCCGTTCGTCGCCGCCTACGGTCCGCTCAACTTCGCGCTGGCGCATGCGCCGGAAGGAGACGCCGGCTTTTCGCGGGCCGCGCTGGACCGGCCGATCCCCCTCGAAGGTGGCGCGAGTGCCTGGGATCCGGCGTGGCTGGCGAGCCTGCCGTCTGGGGCGCAGCTGGCCTTTGGGTACCCACCCCATCTCGACCTGGTGAACCACGGCTACCGGAGGGGGCTCGGATGGATCCTCGACGACCCGGGGCGGTTCGTGGGGCGGAGCGTCGAACGACTCCGCATCGCCGCAGCGGGCACCGCGCCGCGGCTGGGCGGCATGGGGGTCCCGGTCGGCGCCGCTGGCGTGAGGCGTCCGGTCGACCTGACCGTTCCCGAGCCGGCCGTCGGCACGTCGTTGCTCGCGGCAGCCGCTCTGCTGGCGGCGTTGGTCGGTTGGGGGCGGTGGCTGCGTGACGCTCGGGTGCTGGTGCCCTGGGCGGCGCTGGGCGTCACCCTGCTCGTCGCCGTGGTCGCGTTCTTCGGCTATGCCCGGCAGGGCGTCCTGCTCACTCCCGCGGTCGGCGCCGGCCTCGGTGCGCTCCTCGGTGGTCTCGCGCGAGGTCGGAAGTGGGGCCCGGTCCTGACCTGGTTCGTGCTCGGTGTCGCGTTGACGGTGGCCACCGTGGAAATCGTCCGCTTCGCCGCGGCTCCGACGCTGTTCCTGGACGGTGAACCGGTCGGGGAGGTCGAACCCTTCGACCTGCTGCAGTGGCAGACGCGCCAGCTGGAGGCGCGTTGACGGCGTGTCTCGATCCGCCCGCCGAAACGCCCGTCACCGGAGCGAGGCGTTGCGCACGAACGAGTCCAGGTCGGTGTTCGCGCCGCACAGGATCAGCGCGGTGGGACCGACCACGGAGTCCGTCTGCAGGGGGCCCAGCAGCGCCGCCGTGCTCGCCGCTCCGGCCGGCTCGACGGCCAGCTTGAGGTCGGCGAACAGGAGCCGCATCGCGTCGGCCAGCTGCGCGTCGGAGACCTTCACCAGGCGGTCCACGAAGCGGCGACAGACCGAGTAGGTGTACGGCTCGGCAGTGGGGGCACCGAGGCTGTCGGCCATCGTGCGCACCGCGTCGATCGCGACCGGCTCACCCGCAGCGAAGCTCCGATGCATCGTGTCGGCGCCCTCGGGTTCGACGCCGACGACTTCGCAGTCGGGCCGGGCCTGCTTCACCGCCGCGGCGACTCCGGCGCACAGTCCGCCCCCGCCGATCGGCACCACCACCCGTGCGACGTCGGGCAGCTGTTCGACCAGCTCCAGGCCCAGCGTCGCGGTGCCCAGCACCGTGCGCGGCCCCTCGAACGGATGCACGTAGGTCCGTCCCTCTTCGGCGGCGATGGCAGTGACGGCGTCGCGCGCGGCATGGATCGTCGGCACCAGCAGCACCTCGGCTCCGCCGTCCCGGCAGGCCGTGATCCGGCCCGGGTTCGCGGTCTCCGGCATCACCACCTTGGCGGTCGTGCCCAGCAACCGGGCCGCGTAGGCCACCGCCAGCGCGTGGTTGCCGCCACTGAAGGCACACACTCCGCGGTCGAGTTGGTCGCTCGACAACGCCTGCATCACCGTGAGCGCGCCGCGCGGCTTGAACGAGCCGGTGTGCTGCCAGAGTTCGAGCTTCACGTGCACCGCGGGGGCTGCGCCCAGACGCGCGTGGAGCGCCTCCGTGTCCCACTGCCACACCGGCGTGGTCTTCACCAGATCCCCGAGTGCGCTGCGGTTGGCGACGATCTCCGCCCAGGTCGGGGGCGGACCCGTCGGAGTTGCGTCGGCGGCGCTCATCCCTGCTGGTAGAGGGAGCGGATCCGCGGCACCAGGTAGTCCTCGAACGCCGCGCGCAGATCGTGCTGTGGCGTGAAGCCGAAGTCGGCGCGCGCCGCCGAGTCGTCGACGTCGGCCGGCCAGCTGTCGACGATCGCCTGGCGCTGCTCGTCGGGCTCGAAGGTCGTCTCGGCGGCGGGGAAGTGCTGGCGGACCAACTCGGCGATCTCGCCCGCCGATGGGCTGAAGCTGGTCAGGTTGTAGACCTTGCGGGTCAGAGCACCCGGATCGGCTTCGGCCAGTTGCAGCGTCGCCTCGATCGCGTCGGGCATCGTCATGAACGGGATCCGCGTGTCGGCGCGGACGAAGCACGCGTAGCTCTCGCCCTTGGCGGCAGCGTGGATCATCTCGGGTGCGTAGTCGCTGGTGCCGCCCGACGGCACGGTGTCGGCCGAGATCAGACCGGGGTAGCGGACGCAGCGGAAGTCGACCAGATCGGCCATCCGGTCCTTGGCGAGCCAGCGGTAGCGCTCGTCGTAGTAGCGGCCGAGGTGCTCGCAGTAGAGCTTGTTGCAGCCGTACATCGTCGCCGGGCTCAGGAACTCGTCTTCCCGGACCCGCGGGTTCGCTGCCTTGGTGCCGAGGTCCGGCATGCCATACGCGGCGATCGAGCTGGGGAACACGAACTTCACCGTCTCGCCGTGGCTGCGGGCCTGCTCGGCGGCGAGACGCAGCAGTCCGATGGTGCCGCCGACGTTGACGTCGTGCGCGGTCTCCGGGGTGAACTCGGAGCGCGTCGACAGCAGCGCGGCGAGGTGGAAGACCTCGCGGACCTCGTACATCGCCAGCAGGCGGCCGAGCAGCATCGCGTCGCAGATGTCGCCCACGAAGGTCTGCGAGCACAGCGAGCGGATCTCGGGATCGAGCTCACGGAGGTCGATCGCGACGATGTCCCGCCGGCCCCGGTCGTGCAGGCCGCGGATCAACCCGTGGCCGACCTCGCCGCCCGCTCCGGTCACCAGCACGGCGCTGGAGCGCCTGCTACCCTGCACCGCCACGTGCGGCCCTGCTTCTGTGCTCGTCATCGGCGCGCCATTGAAGCGGCGCGGCCCACCGTGCGCCATCGCGCGTTGCCCGTCGGCTGGTCAGTTGACGATGATCGGTGCGCTGGGCGCCGAGATGCCGGTCCACGGGAAGATGTTCGGGAACGGGCCGGGGCCGGTGACGAAGCCCAGGTAGATGTGCAGGTTCGAGCCCGCCAGCACCGGCAGGTTGGGAATCAGCAGGCCGCCGAAGCCGCGGCCTTGTGGGTCGAGGATGCCGTGTCCGCTGATCAGCATCTGCGAGCGACAGTCGCCGAGCAGGCAGTCGAACAGCCAGTCCTGGTTCAGCGGAAGTCGGCCCCACGGCGTCTGCACGCCGGTGCCGACCGAGTTGCTGCCGAGTCCGAGATAGACCTCGCCACCGTGGCCCGGAGCGTTGTACGTCACCTGCACGAAGCCGCCGGGAGTGGTGCTGCCGGTCCAGTTCACCGCGAGCTCCGGTTCGACACACGCCCGGATGATCCAGTCACCGCGGAAGAACGTCGGGCAGAGGCCGATGCCGAACCCCTGGTAGGAGTTGGGGTCGACCGGACCGTGGCCGATCGCGTCCAGGATGTTGCGGCCGCGCGGGCAGGAGTTGGCGGCGTCGACGCAGAAGTTCGAGGTGTAGCCGAACTGACAGCTGCCACTGGCGAGAGTCTGGATCATCCGGAAGCCGACGACCACCGTGCCTCCCGGCACGCGCACCGGCGTCGGGAGCGTGAACGTGTTGATCGCGTGGGTCTGGATCTGCAGGTTGCTGCCGCCGTCGCTGAGGCGGAACAGCCGCGGGCCCATCGTGTAGGTGCCGTTCGGGTTGAGCGTCGCGCCGTCGTAGATCTCGACGTCGACGACCGCCTGCACTCCAGCCGTGCCCTGGGCCTGGCCGAACATCACCGCCACCTCGTGGACCGTCGCCGGTCCGCCGACCTGGAGGATCGACATCGCGGCTTCGTTGATGCACAGGCCGGGGACGATGCCGACCGCGAACTGACCGCTCGGCACGTCGGGGAGCGAGTCGTTCTTCAGCAGGATCCGGTCGGGGCCACAGCTCTGGGCCGGCGCGTGGGATGCGACGCAGCAGAGCAGCAGCGTCGCCAGGGTGGACGTAGCGTGGCGGATCATCGCGGTGGACCTCGGTCTGGTGGGAGCAGGGCGGTAGTGGGGGCGGAGGAATCGATCGGACTCCCTTGTCCCGAAGAGTAGCGGATCGAGACGGCGGAGCCCGGTCCGTGTCGCGGCGCCGGTCCGGATCGGGGCGCGCTCCCCTGACCGTCACGTGATCGCGAACCCCTTGTCACACCGCATGATCGGCACTTCCCCATGCGGCGCCAGGCACTGGTCGCGCCCGCGTCGCAGCCCGGCCTCGGAACGGGACGGTCCCTGACCGAACCTCCCTGCCCGGGGTGCTTGCACCTTGGCGCAGGGCATCTAACCTCGAAGTAGATGACGGTCCGCCAGCGCGACTCCCTTTCGCGCACCCTCATCTCCTGGTCGGACCGTCCCTGCCGATTCCTGGCATTCCCCCAAGGGTCCGATTCCGGATTCCCCACCCATGAAGAGCATCTCCTTCGGCAGCGTCGCCGCGCTGGCCCTTTCCCTCTCCCTTTCTGCCCAGTCAGGCACCGTCGCCACCGCCTACGAGCAGCTGCTCGCCGGCGCCAACGACCTGTCGGGCCTGGCGTTCACGTTCACGCCCAACGCTCAGGGCGGCTACGACATCACCCCCACGGGCGCGTTCGACAACAACTTCTCGAACGTCGTGTCGTTTGGTGACGACGACCTGCAGAGCGGCTTCGCCCTCGGCTTCACGGTCAACATCCCCGGCTCCGGCCCGGTCTCGTCGATGCAGATCGACAGCAACGGCTGGGTCGCGCCGGACGGCGCCTTCTCGGCGAGCGACTTCGGCGAGTCGCCCACCGAGATGGAGAGCCAGGGCACCCGCATCGCGATGCTCTGGGACGACCTCAGCCCGAACAACAACGGCGCGGTCTACGTCGACAACTTCCCCGGCCTGTGGCTGGTGACCTTCGACCAGGTGCCCCAGTTCTCGAACACCGGCGCCAACACCTTCCAGCTGCAGATGCGGGCCGATGGCTCGTTCACGATCGCCTACGGCGTGGTCGAGGCGGACTGCATCGCCGGGTTCTCCTACGGCGCCGGCCAGGCCGCGTCGCAGATCGATCTGACGATGGACCTGCCGTTCTCGACGATCGGCGGGCTCGGCTCGTTCGCGACCTTCGGTCAGGGCTGCCCGAACGAGATCCTCAGCGCCTACGAGGACATCGACAACGGCTTCTCCGACCTCGGTACCGCGGTCACCGGCTACACGCTGACCCCGAACGCCGCGGGCGGCTACGACATCTCGACCGGCGGTGCGATCGTCCCCGGCTGGACCAACAACCTCGGCCTCGGTGACGACGTCCTGTCGGACGCCAACCCGCTCGGCTTCACCATCAACGTGCCGGGCGCCGGCATGGTCTCGGCGATCGACATCAGCTCGAACGGCTGGTGCGCTCCCGACAGCGCCGCGACCTCCAGCGAGGCCTTCGAGACCACCGCGGCCATGAACGATGGCCAGACGCGCTTCGCGGGCATCTGGGACGACCTCAACCCGGGTTCGGCCGGCGGCGTCTACTTCGATGCCGGTCCCGGTGTCGCGATCGTGACCTGGGACGGCGTGCCGCAGTTCAACATCACGACCGCGTTCAGCACCTTCCAGGTGCAGTTCTACAACAACGGCACGGTGGTGATCGCCTACGGCACCGTCGATCCCAACATCGACGGCATCTCGGGCTTCTCGTTCGGCGGCGGCGCGCCCGCGCAGATCCTCGACCTGTCGATGGACCTGCCGTTCTCGACCGGCTCGAACCTGCCGGCCGCGCACACCCTGAGCGCCAACCCGGCGATCGGCACCACCGTCGATCTCGAGCTGAGCGACCTGCCGGCCTCGTCGCCGGCCGCCGCGATCGTCGTCGGCATCAGCCAGCTGGCCGTCGACCTGACCGCCATCGGCATGCCCGGCTGCTTCCAGCACACCGAGACCTTCCTGTTCCTGGACTGCCCGGCGCCCGTCGCCGGCGCGACCGCGTTCTCGCTGCCGATCCCGAACGACCCCAACCTGCTCGGCGCTTCGTTCGTCACGCAGGGTGTCGCGGTCGCTCCGGGCGTCAACACGCTGAGCGTGGTGACCTCGAACGGCGCGCAGGTCAACGTCGGCAACTGAGCTGATCGGCTGATCGGCGGCGTGCGCCCCGGGACTCCGGGGCGGCGCTCGGCTCCGCCGTGAGCGCGCGATAGGCTTCAGGGTCTGTCGCCCGCGGCTCCCGGAGTCGTTCCCAGCTCCCCGAATCCACTCGGGGCGCGGATGCGGTCACGCTCCACGGACCGCGTCGACGCCCGCTTCTCGACGCCACGCGATCGCCGCCTCCATGTCGAAGGCCAGGCAGACCGCGTGCGGCTTGGCGTAGGCGTGGAGCGTGATCGCGCGCTCCGTGCCCGGATTGCGCAGCCGGTGGATCGCCCGCACCGGATCGACGCGCGCCACCACGGGCCCGGCCGGCACCTGCGCGCAACAGTCGATCTGCAGATGGGCCGGTCGTCGTTCCGCGCTGCGCAGATCGGCGTGCGTGAACCTCAGGGGTTCGACCGGTCGATACGCGGTCTCCTCGATCACTCCGCGGAGCACCCGCACCCAGCCACGCTGGCCGGCGTGGTCGTGGATCGGTGTGGCCTGACCCGGCTCCCAGCCGAGGACCAGGATCTCGATGCGCGGATCGTGGTGCAGCCGGACCCGCGCGTAGTGATCCCGGTCGAAACGGGCAACCCGATCCAGTTCGAGGTCGGAGATCTCCGCGGCCGCGAGCACCTCGGCGACGGACGCAGGATCGTGCTCGGGCAGGTCGCGAAGGGCGGCAACCAGCGGGTCCAGTGCGGTGAGCTTGTTCATCGGTGGTCTGCGATCAACGATCACGGAACGCGGTGTCGCCCTCGGCGGCGCGGAAGTGCTTGCTCAACCGCAGCGACTGGCCCTGGTAGTGCGAGCCGAATCCTCCTTCGCCGTAGGCCCGGTCCGGCTCCTCGAGGCTCCGAAAGAACCGCAGCTTGAAGAACACCTGCCCGTCCTCGACCAGGAACGGCACGTCGTGCGGGCGGACCTCCAGCACCGCGCGGGTGCCGGTCGCGCCGCCGAAGCCGTTGTCGAAGAAGCCGGCGTAGTTGGTGCGCAGCTCGCCGATGCCGACGTCGTAGGCGCCCATCTCAGCGGCCAGGTGACGCGGGATGCGGACCCGCTCCTTGCTCGCGAACAGGTAGAACTCCTCCGGCTCGACGATCATCCGGCCGCGGCGCGGTTCGGGGATCGCGCGGAAGAAGTCCTGCCAGTCGTGCGAGCCCTCGCGAGCCATGTCGACGACGTCGGTGTAGGAGCGGGCCTCGTAGCCGATGGGGCCGGTGAGGTCGCGGTCGCTGCGCAGTGCCACACCCATGCACAGGCCGTTGTCGATCCGCACCCGGTCCAGCGCGATGGGCTCGCCGCCGTCGTCGAACAGCAGCGGCGAGCGGGCGTACTCGGCGCGCAGCTCGTCGTCGTCGAGCCGGGGATCGCCGGCCATGAACCGGACCTGGGTCAGCGACAGCCCGGTGCGGACGCGGACGGGGAACGAGCGTGGCACCACTTCGAGGTAGAGCGGACCGGTGTAGCCCGCGGGCGCCTGCTCGAAGCGGTCGCAGCGGTCGGCGAGCAGGCGCGTGAAGACGTCGAGTCGGCCGGTCGACGACTTGGGGTTGGCGCGGAGCGGGTGGGGGATCGGCTTCTCGATCCGCTCCAACAGCGGGAACACGTAGCAGTGTCCGCGTTCCAGGACCGCGCCGTCGGTCAGGTCGAACGAGTAGAGCGTCGACTCCTCCAGGTGCTCGGCGACGGTGGCGCGTTCCGGCAGGAAGCCGCTGCGGACCCGGTAGCCGATGGTCGCGAGTCGCAGGTCCAGGCTGGCGGGCTGCAGCTGGGCCGGCGCGATCGCGGGATTGCTCGTCAGGGAGCCGTCGCGGATCAGCTGCTCGAGCTGCTGCCGGACCAGGATGCCGTCGCCCATGCTGATCACGATAGCCGGCGGCCTTCGGGGTGCCACAATCGAGCGCTGTCGCAACCCGGGCGTGACGGACCGCACGTCCGATGGTCACCCCTCCGGGTCGGACGCCCGGCCCGGGTGTCCTGCAGCGGTCCGTGGACCAGTTACCGGGCCTCGGAACGGGGCTTGAGAGGGATGTCCTCGGCGCGCTCACCCCCGACGTGCCGCGACGACACACAACCGAGGTTCCACATGGCCTGTTCGCACCAGGTCGTGGCTCGACGTCGCAGCGCGCGATCCCTCCGCGCTGCCCTGAAGGCCATCGCTGCCGCCCCCGTTCTCACCGCTCTCAGCTGTCTGACCGTCTCCTGTGGCGGCGGCGGCTCGGGACGGCCCGACGACCGCCCGCTCGGCAACTCGCTGCGCATCGAACACGTCGAGTACGGCCGGCTGGTCGACCTCTACGCGCTCGGCGAGGCCGGCGCCGAACTGGTCGAGCGCGACGTGGTGGTCGCGGTCGAGCCGCTCGCCGAGCCGGGGATCGCGAGCGATGAACTCCGCACCCTGCGCCCCGATGCCGACACCCTGCAGCCGCGGCTGCTGATCCGCGCGCCAGCCGAATCGAAGCGCTTCGCCGAAGTGCGCGAGCGCCTCGAGCGGGGGCGCCGCAAGCTCACGCCACAGCAGCTCGAAGCGCCCGACCGGGGCACGCCGTGGAGCGTGGTCGCCCGCGACGCGGCGCTGCTGGTGCGGTTCACCAAGGACCTGCCGGTCGGTCCGGAATTCTTCGTCCGGACCGACGAGGAGTCGGGCCGCGTGGAGGGGATCCTGAACCTCGAGGCGGTCCAGCTCCTGGAGGTCCTGGTTCCCGACCCGCCGGGTGGCGCGCTGCGGCGCGAGCACGTCCGGCCGATCCCGCTGCGCATCGCCGCGAAGCCGCGCGCGTTGGTCCTCGATCCGGTGTTGCTCGGCAGCGAGGCGGTGGCCTACGGCCGCGGCGCCAGTCCTTCGGGCATGCCGGCGTCGGCGCACGTCGGCGCGGAGGCCAACCTGCGGCTGGCGATCGCGCTCCGCGGTCCGCTGGCGATCCCCGGCATGCACGAGGACGAGGGGCGTCCGCTGAGCGGTGAGAACAGCCTCGGCGACCCGGCGGTGGTCCGTGACTTCCGCAGCGGTTCGGGAGGCGACAACTCGCCGTGGATCGCCAAGGGGTTCCTGCGCGATGCCGGGTCGCCGCGGCTGATCGGCGAGATCCCGATGTACGTGCTGCGCGTCGAGGACCAGGACGCCGAGCGCGTGGTGGTGGAGATCGACAAGGGCGGAGTGGTGCACCAGCTCGACCTCGGCGACGGGCTGCGCGTGGAGCTCGAGGACGGCACGATCCTGCGCAGCGAGATCGTCGAGGAGCCTGCCGACGACGAGGGTCAGCCCGAGCAGCAGATCGTGCGCGCGGTCTGCACCCGGGTCGCGGGCCTCCGGGCGCTGCCGCGTGCTCCGTCCGGTGCACCTCGTGAGGGCGCCGCGCGACGCGCGTGGCTCCGGGCGAACGCGACTCCGGTGGTGCTGGAGACCGCGTTCACCCTGACGCGCCGCGACGACGCGCCGGGCGACGACCCGCGTTGGTTCGTCCGCTTCGACGGCGAGGACGGGGAGCAGCTGCTCGATCCGGAGGGTGGTCACGATCGCATCTCGCCGTTCGCCGGGGTGACCGTCCGCTTCAGCGAGCCGGTCGATGCGGCGTCGGTCCGTTCGTTGGACTCGTTCTTCGTCGCGACCCGCAACGTCCTCGACCTCGCCGAGGCCGAGGCGTTCCGGATCGACCGGGGGATCCACGGTGCACTGTTCGACATGGACCGCTACCGGGCGACCCACCTGGTGCCGACCCGTGCCACCGCCGTCGATGGCGCGCAGACCTCGTTCCGGCTCGCGGCGCCGCTCGGCTACTACCTCGACGAACGGATGCGCAGCGCCGACGAGGGCCAGGTGTTCGGCGACAAGCGCTTTCGCTACCACCTGCACCTGGTCGCGTCGGATGCCCTGAACGCGGTCACCGATCCGGCCGGCAACCCGCTCGACCTCGACGACCAGAGTGGCACCGGCGGACCGTTCGTGGTGCCGTTCGCTCTCGATACCGGGCGTCACTCCGACGGCACGCCGGTGTGGGCCGACAATCTGGTGGCCGGCTTCGCGCAGCGCTTCGCCTCGCTCGACGAGGATCCGCGGCCGTCGCTCTACCGGCCCGAAGAGTCGAGCGATCCGGGTGACCCGCGGGCGTGGTCGATCACCGACGTGTTCGGTGGCGTGGTCCCGGTGAGCGGCCGGTTGGTGGCCCGCGGCACTTCGCGCGTGCAGCGTGCGATCGACTCCGAGCACCAGGCACCGGTCCCGCCGCAGTCCGCGCCCGACCGACACTGCCCGACCTCGATCAACGATCCGGACCGGATCTGGGGGCGTGAGCAGGGCATCGCGTCGCCGTCGGCGGCGATCCCGTTCTCGCAGGGCACGCAGAACCCGTGGAACCCGTTCGGTGCGCGCGTCCAGGCCGTGTGGCGCGAGATCGACTTCGGCTTCTCGAAGACCGATCCGTTCGACTACGACCTCGACGTCGAGGCGATGTGGTGGGCGCCGTTCCAGGGCGACCCGACCTACTACGACATCTTCGACCGGGTCTCCCTCGACCTCGGTCACTCGGAGTGGCGGCCCGAACCGTGCATCGGCACGCTGTCGTCGTTGGCGGTGCTGCGCACCTCCGGACTGAAGGAGTCGTTCGCCGGCAACTACCTGGGCAACGTCGATGGCGACGACCGGCGCAGCGGACCGGCGCCGCACATCGCCTACCGCGACCGGCAGCTGATCGTCGACGGTGCACGCGCGATCGGTGGACCGAGCGGTGCGGTGCGCTACCTGCCGCTGCCCGACTTCCAGGAGCCGTACTTCACCTGGCGCGACCAGCGCGTGAAGGAGCAGGGCGGCTCGTCGCTCTACAGCGGCGACACCAGGACCCCGGGTGGGAGTCGCGACTACGACCCCTACATCCTGTCACCGTTCCTCGGCGGTGCCGGCACCGACTACCGGGTGGTCGGCGGCGGCAGCGGCGTCACGCTGCTGGACGGCACCTGGAACAACCTCGGCAATACCCAGCTGTCGAACAGCAGCCGCCTCGACACCATCACCGAGGGTGGGCTGGCGGCGTTCGCGATGCCGCTGTTGGCGGACTTCCAGACCTGGCCGGACAGCCCCGACCTGCCGGCGCAGGATCCGTTCCTGGCCGACGGCTTCAACGGCTGGCAGATCAGCCTGACGGTCCAGTCGGCGCCGTTCTTCAGCCGCCCCGACTTCGCGCCGCCGTTCTTCCGGGCCTACTCGGCGGGATGGCGCAAGCCCGGCGAGGATCCGGTGCGCCTGCAGCCCGGCGATCCGGCGTGGCAGACCGCGATGGGTGGTTGGGACTTCCTGCGCAACCGCCGTTCGATCCCGTACGACCCGGCGACCTACTGGGTGATGGCCGACTTCGTGAAGCGGCGCACCGTCGCGACCCCCGGCTTCGTCGACCTCTACAACCCGCTGCGGATGCCGGTCGACCCCGACGGCGACCCGCGCCTCGGTCCGTTCTTCGGTGGCTCGCCGCAGCTCGGCGTGCTGCCACGGTTCTCGTGGGCTACCGAGCCGTTCGGTAGCGAGCAGGCCGGTGGGGCCAGCGCGGTGGTGGAGTTCCGGGTCGCCAGCCAGGTCGACCAGGCGCCCTGGCGGGCTCTCAACGAGAACTACCCGCTGCCGACCGTCGATAACGTGCCGCTCGATCCGCGGATCGCCGGCGATGCCCACATCCGCAAGTGGGACGACCGGATCGGGGCGTTCCGGTATCTCTACCACGAGCACGTCAGCGGCTGGCACGACGACGTCGACGAGCTGTTCAGCCAGTCGGGACTCGACGCGCACAGCGCGACGGCCTGGGCACCGCGCGACGTCCAGCAGTTCGGTTGGCGGTTCGTGCTGACCAACGGCGGCGACGTGGCTCCGGAACTCGACTCGTTCTGGGTTGCGTGGCGGTTCGAGCGGGAGTGAGCCGTGGCGCGATCTGCGCGGGGCGGCGTCGTGGGTCAGTCCGTGGTCCGTAGCTCGTGGCGGATCCGACCGCCCGGCGGTAGCGCGATCCACGGGCCGGGCGGGCGGCCGTCGTCGGGGCGGATCCGGCAGCGTCCTGGCGGCAGGCCGTCGAGATCGACTGCGCCGGTCTCGGGATCGAGGACGTGGGGGCCCGAGCACCAGCGCTGGTCGCCGCATTCGCCGTCGATGTGGAATGCCCCGCCTGGAGCGGGAGGGGCGGTGGCGTGCACCGTCGCCAATCGAAGCCTCGCGGTGTCCCGGCGTTCCTCGACCTGCACCTGCGCGGTCGCCACCCGGTCGCGGGCCACGTTGCAGCGGGCGAGCACCCGCGGCAGGGTCACCAGGTGCTCCCGCCACGATCCGGGGCGCTCCTCGATCGCCGCGACCTCGACGCGCGCGAGCCAGGTGCCTCGCTCCAATCCCTGCACCCGGAGTCGGGTCGAACCGCCCATACCGAGTCGATCGGGGAGTCGGAGCCTTCGTTCGCCGCCGGTCGCGGCGTGGGACAGCAGCAAACCGACCACGCGGCGGCCGAGGCCGAGTTCGACGTCCAGCGTCAGCGAACCGGTCGCCGGCAACTCGATGTCGACCGGCCCCGCGCCGCCGCTCATCGGGTGGCAGGTCGACGCCCCGTCCGGGTGGTGGACCCGCAGCGTTCCGACCTCGCGGTTCGGACGTTCCAGACCATGGGCTGCCAATGCCACCACCCCGGATGCGTCGGTACGGCCGTGGCCGATCCGCAGCGGTCGTGGGTCGTGTACCTCGTCGGTCCAGGCCGTCGCTTCGCGGTAGCGCATCTGCGGATCGCGGACCGGCGCATGCCAGGCCAGGAGTTCGACCTCGACCCCGGGCACCGGTCGGCGGGCGGAGTCCCGCACGGTGACGGCAAGGGTCGGCGAGGGCCCGAGGACGACGTCACGGCAGGCGTGCTCGATGCCGCTCAGGTCGACGAAGAAGGTCGCCGCTGCGAGGTCCGGCGCGCCGGGGATCACGGACACGCGGTTGATCCCGGGCCAGAGGCCGCGGAGCACGGTGTCTCCCGCCGTGTCCTGCACACCGGGGGCGACGAGCTCGACCTCGTAGAGCGACTTCGCGAGCGAGAGAGACGGGGTCGGATCGAAGGTCGGCCGGGGCACCGGGATGGCGGTCGCCGTGAACGAGTCGACTGCGTTGCCTTGCCGGTCCCGCACCCGCAGGGTCAGCGCCGGTCCCGGCTGGAGGCGCAGCACCGTGCCTTCGCTCGGCCAGGCCACCGGCCCGCCACTGCTGGCGGGAACGTGTCCACTGGCGAAGGCGTGCAGCACGACCGCGGATGGCGATGTCTCCGGCTCGGCGGTGCGCAGCGTGAAGGCGCCGTTCTCCTCCGACCACGTGCGGACCCCACCGGCCGTGACCAAGGCACGGGCGAGCGGGGCGCCGCGTCCGTCGATCACCCGGCCGCGCAGGGTCGGACCGGCCTCGACGGTTAGCTCGAGGGGGGTGGGGCAGCCGACGGTCACCGTCAGCGGTGCGAGGCCGAGAGCTGCGGGCCCGAATCCGAGCAGGCGGGTCGGCCAGGTCCCGAGCGGGAGCGGGGCCGAGCGGAATCGTCCGTCGACGACCTCGACGAATCGGGGCGTCGATTCGCAGCACAGCTCCAGCCTGCCGTCCAGCGGCGCGCCGGTCCCGTCGCGCAGGGTGCCCTCGATGCGGCCGCCGAGGTGCATCGGCAGCGCGCCGAGATCGGTGGTGCCACCGGGCGGGACGGCCGGGAAGCTCAGGACCCGGCGGACCAGTCGTGGATGCGACGGGGCGCACTGCAGCAGGTAGCCACCGTGGTCGGGGTGCGGGGTGAAGTCGAAGCGGAAGTGGCCGTCGGGGTCGGGAACGATCTCGAGGTCCAGGGTCGAGGCGTCGATGCTCGCCGAAGTCGCGCGGCCCACGATCGCCGAAGTGGAGCAGAGCCGCACCGAGCACGGCTCGTCGAGCGGTCCGCCGTCGTCGGCGCGGACCAACTGTCCGGTGATGCGGTGTTGCCGGGTGGTGTCCGGTGCGGGCGTCCCCTGCTCGACCGGCGCCGCGCGTCGGCCGGCGGCCTCACGGCGTGAGGACGGGCCGTCGGTCGCCTGCACCTGGGGCGCCGCGGCGGTCGGATCAGCAGCGCGTTGGGCATTCCGAGTGCCGTCGCTCCAACCCGTCACCGTCAGCACCACCGCACCCGTCGTGAGTGCCACGAGCAGGCTGCAGACCGCGCGCCGGCCGATGCCGAGCGATGCCCGGCCGGCCGCCGCCACCGTGGCCGTGCCGGCGGCGCGTTCCGCGGCGCGGAGCACTTCGTGTCGGACCGCTGCGATGCCGCGGCGTGGCAGCAACAGAGCCGCCAGGCTTCCGGCGAGGCCGGCCGGTAGACCCCGGCGCAGGTGCGCCAGGCCGCGCATCAACCGGCTGCGGACCGTGGCCGGGCTGTGGTTCTGCTGCACGGCGATCTCGCCGGGCGACAGTTGCTCGCGCAGGTGCAGCGCCACCACCGAGCGGTAGGGCTCCGCGAGTCCGTCGATCGCGCCGTCGATGCGCAGCAGGGCTTCGCGGTGGTGGGCGTGGCGCTCGGCGGATTCGGTGCCGGCCACCTGGTCCGGGGAGACCACCGCTGCGGCCGCCCGTCGGCGCGCGCGGCGCAGCGCCCGCGCGTGGTTGGCCAGGATGCCGCAGAGCCACGGGCGGACCGGGTGCGTGGTCCGGAAGGTGGCCGCCTTCTCGATCGCGGTGAGAAACGTGTCCTGGAGCAGGTCGTCGGCGTCCGCGGCCGACGAGCCGAGGTGGTGGGCGAGCCGATGCAGCTCCGCCGCGGTGCGGTCGAAGACCTCGGCGAGCGCGCCGGGGTCGCCGGTCTGGACGTAGCGCCGGAACGCTGCGTCGGCGGGATCGGGGTTGCGCTTGGCGGCCACGGTGCGACTCGTGCGCGGCGGGGTCGGCGTTGCACGAATTCGGAGCAGGATAGCGGACCGCGGATCGGCGCGGCGGGACCGGCGCCCCGGAGTGAGCCAGCAAGCGCGACCCGGTTGCGCTCAGTCGCCCGCTACGACGGTCAGTCCGCCGGTCGTGACCAGTCCCGCGACGTTGACCTCCGGGTCGAGGACCGCCGCCTGGGCGAGGATCCGCACCCCGCCCAGACCGGCAGGGATCGGCATACCGAACGTGCAGTGACCGGATGCGTCGGTCTCCGCCATCCGCAGGTCGAGCCCGTTCTGGTAGAGGCGGCAGCCGGGCATGCCGGCGTAGCTCAGGTCGAGGGGCAGCGGTGAGCCGGCGGCCATCGCGTCGCTGGAGCCGAGCAGGAGCAGCACGCTGCTCGACGGTCGCGCGCCGCGCAGCTCCAGGGTGAAGTCGGCCGGATCGGTCGCGGCCGGGGTCCCTGTGCCGGTCAGGGTCGCGACGCGCAGCGCGCTGTCCGGGCAGCCGTGGCCGAAGGTGACAGTGCCGTTCCAGACGGTTCGGGCCAGATGCGCGCGCACGGCGTCCTGGTCACCGCGCTCGGTCCAGGTCACCAGTTCCTGCACCGAGGACGTGCCGCTGCGCAGCGCGCCGACCGACTCGATCACCCGGTCCTCTGCGGTGCGCAGCGCGACCTCCTCCGTGAGTCGGCCGTCGACGAGTTGGCGGCGGTAGAGGGTCTGCTGGCCGCGTTCGGCGTTGGCGTAGTAACAGCAGGGCGTGCCGTCGACGACCGCCAGCGCGAAGTAGTCGTAGCCGGCGTTCTGGCTGCTGTAGACCGCGTCGCGGGCCACCTGGCGGAGCTGGAAGCCCTCGATCGGGTCGGCGTTCGCGCTTGCCAGCATCAGGGCGCCGCGCTTCGCGAACAGGACGTGCGGGGCTCCGCTGGAGTCGAGCGCGAGCACGCTGGTGTTCGAGCTGTCGTCGGAGAGGACGACTTCCTGGCTCAGGACTCCGGTCTGCGGGTCGTAGCGGCGGTAGGCGATGTGGGAGGTCGAGAGGTTCGGATGGATCCGGTAGGAGAAGTGGAAGTGGCCGGCGTCGTCGATCGCGACGCTCGGATAGACGCCGGTCGACTCCGCGTTGATGCGCCGGCGGGCTGTCCATCCGGCGCCGTCGCGGTAGCGCATGCTGGCGCGCCAGCCGTAGGCGCGTCCGCCGCTGCAGACCACGACCACCCGGCCGTCGCGGCCGACGTCGAGTTCGGGCCAGTACCAGTCGGCACCGTCCGTCGCCCCGGGGAACAGCAGCTCGTCGCTGCCGATCCAGGACCGGAAGCGCGTGTCGTAGCGCGAGTAGCCGACCTGGTAGGGGGCACCCGGCCGGTGTTGCCCCCAGGCGATGTGGAGGGTCGATCCGTCCGGATCGATGACCAGCGAGCCGCGCAGCGCGTCGGCCACCCGCAGCGTGGTCTCGGTCTCGAAGCTGCGGCCGCCGTCGCTGCTGCGGTGCAGGTGCACCTCGGTGCGACCGTCGACGTGGGTGACCTGCGACAGCGCGAACAGGCGGCCCAGCCGATCCATCGCGATCGACTTGCCGCCCGGTCGGGAGGTCGACAGGCCGAGGGTGTCGGCGGAGGACCAGCTCTCGATCGTCGCGACGCGCTGCGCGGGCAGCAATGCGGAAGCAGCGAGGAGGGTCGGCAGGAGGATCGGAGCAGGGGATCGGTGGAGCATCGCGTGCAGCGGAACGGTCGGGTTCGGTCCGCGGCGGGGGTGGCCGTCGGCGTCCGGGAACGCGGCGTGCGCGGGCCGATGCCTCACCGACACCGTCTCGGGCGGTCCCGACGGCCCGCGCACGCCACGGCCCGTCTCGGCGGGGGCGGCAGCTCCGTTGCCGGAAATCACGCGATGCCCGAGTCGTGTCGCTCGGGTGCCGGTCCGGTCTCCTCGTTGTTTCCCCGCGGCCCAGGGGTACCCTGCTCGCCCTTCCAACCCGATTCACCCCCATGAACATCCACGAGTTCCAGGCCAAGGAGCTGCTCGCCCGCTACGGCGTGGCGGTCCCCGAGGGCATCGTCTGCGACACCGCGGAACAGGCCGCCGAGGCCTTCCGGAAGCTGGGCTCCGACCTCGCGGTCGTGAAGGCGCAGATCCACGCCGGTGGGCGCGGCAAGGCCGGTGGCGTCAAGCTGGTCAAGTCCGCCGACGAGGCCCGCGACAAGGCCGAGGCGATGCTCGGCAAGGCGATGGTGACCCATCAGACCGGTCCCGAGGGCCGGGTGGTCCGCAAGGTCTACGTGACCAAGGGCGCCGACATCGCCACCGAGCTCTACCTGGCGGTCGCCGTGGACCGGAAGACCAACGCGCCGGTGATGATGGCCTGCCCCGAGGGCGGCGTGGAGATCGAGACCCTCGCCGAGGAGAAGCCCGAGGCGATCCAGCGGGCGCGGATCCACCCGATGAAGGGGCTGCTGCCGTTCCAGGCGCGGCGGATGTGCAAGCACCTCGGACTCACCGGGGAGCAGGCCAAGCAGGGCGCGAAGGTGATGACCAACCTCGCGAAGCTGTTCGTCGACCTCGACTGCTCGCTGGCCGAGATCAACCCGCTGATCGTCACCGAGCAGGGCGACGTGGTGGCTCTCGACGCCAAGATCAACTTCGATAGCAACGCGCTCTACCGCCACCAGGACGTGGCCGCGATGCGCGACCTCAACGAGGAGGATCCGAAGGAGGTCGAGGCCTCGAAGTTCGACCTGAACTACATCGCGCTCGACGGCACCATCGGCTGCATGGTGAACGGCGCCGGCCTGGCGATGGCGACGATGGACGTCATCCAGCTCAAAGGCGGGTCGCCGGCCAACTTCCTCGACGTCGGTGGCGGCGCCAACAAGCAGCAGGTCACCAACGCGTTCAAGATCATCCTCGCCGACCCGAACGTGAAGGGCGTGCTGGTCAACATCTTCGGCGGGATCATGAAGTGCGACACGATCGCCGAGGGCGTGATCGCCGCGGCCAAGGAGGTGCAGCTCGACCGACCCCTGGTGGTCCGTCTGGAGGGCACCAACGTGGAGCTGGGTCGCAAGCTGCTCGAGGAGTCCGGCCTGCCGCTGGAGACCGCGAAGTCGCTGGACGAGGCCGCCGAGAAGATCGTGGCCGCCGCCGGCTGAACCCACCGTCGCAAGCACAAAGGACTACACGAACATGGCGATCCTCATCGACGGGAACACCAAGGTCATCACGCAGGGCATCACCGGCAAGAACGGCACCTTCCACTCGCTGCAGGCCAAGGCCTACGGCACGCAGATGGTCGGTGGCGTGACTCCGGGCAAGGGCGGTCAGGAGGTCGAGGGCATCCCGGTCTTCGATTCGGTCAAGGAGGCGGTCGACGCCACCGGCGCCACCGTGTCCGTCATCTACGTGCCTGGCGCCTTCACCGCCGACTCGATCTGCGAGGCGGTCGACGCCGGGATCGAGCTGGTCGTGACGATCACCGAGGGCGTGCCCGTCCTCGACATGGCCTGGGTCAAGGACTACATGGCCGGCAGCGGCTCGCGACTGGTCGGTCCGAACTGTCCGGGCGTGATCACGCCGGTCACCGACACGACCGGCTGCAAGATCGGCATCATGCCGGCCTACATCCACAAGCCGGGCCGTGTCGGCGTGGTGTCCCGTTCCGGCACCCTGACCTACGAGGCGGTGTGGCAGCTCACCACCGAAGGTCTCGGCCAGTCGACCTCGGTCGGCATCGGCGGCGACCCGATCAACGGCACGGACTTCGTCGACTGCCTGCGCCTGTTCAACGACGACCCTGACACCGACGGCATCATCATGATCGGCGAGATCGGTGGCACCGCGGAGGAGGAGGGTGCCGACTTCATCAAGGCGCACGTGACCAAGCCGGTGGTCGGCTTCATCGCCGGTGCGACCGCGCCTCCCGGCAAGCGGATGGGCCACGCCGGTGCGATCATCTCCGGCGGCAAGGGCACCGCGAAGGACAAGAAGGCGGCGCTCGAGGCAGCGGGTGTGACGGTGGTCGACACCCCGTCGATCATGGGGCGCACGATGCGTGAGGTGCTGGGCGCGAAGGCCGGCGCGTGAGCGTGGCGGGGGACGGTCCTGCTGCGACGCCGGCCAGCGTCGGTGGCGGCAACGGACACGGCCCGCGCCTGGTCGCGCCGCTGGTCCTTCTGGGCCTCGCCGGCATCGTGTTGGTGGAGCCGCTGCTCGCGTCCGACTCCTGGCTGCGCCGGACCCTCGGCCCGGACGTCGGACTGCGCTTCGCGGTGGTCGGACTGTGCGTCTACGTCGCGCTGCTGATCTTGGAGCGGCGCCACACCGGGCAACTGCTGCGCGCGATCCTGGAGGAGCTGCGCCGGCTGCGTCCGGCGGTCGCCGCGGGCCGGGTCGGGGCTTCGACCGAGGGCAGCGTCGGTCGGGGTGTCGACCATCGGGCGGCGGTGGACATCCTGGTGAAGGCTCTGGAGAGCGACGATGCCCAGGTTCGGGCCAACGCGCACACCCATCTGGTCCGCCTCACCGACATGGATCTCGGCGAGGATCCGGCCGCGTGGCGTCGGGCGCTCGCCGAGCACCGGGCCGACGATTGACCGCGTTTCGACGGCGGCGTTCCTCGTGCCGACGAATGCCCGAAACTCGCGGTCCTGACGTGATTTGGCCCCGATCGCCTGCCGTGGCCGCGGGCAGTCGGCGCTTGTGTCGGTCCGGGATTCGGTGACAATCGCGCGCTGGCGAGCGCCCTTGGTTCGTCAGTCCGCAGCGGATCCGTCCGCCCGTTTCCGAATCGGCCCGCGTCTCGACCGCCCGAGCGGGTTCGCCGCCGCCCGACTATCGCCGCCCTCCTACCGCCGCCCTACTAACGCCGAAGACCAGAGCCTCGGCCGTCCCCTCGATGACTGCAATCCTCGCGTTCCTCCCGGGTCACTGGGAGTGGATCATCGTGCTGATCATCGCGTTGCTGATCTTCGGCAACCGACTCCCCAAGCTGGCCCGCAACCTCGGGTCGGGCATCGTGGAGTTCAAGCGCGGCTTGAAGGGCAACGAGGGCGGCGATGGTGATGCTTCCTCGACGACTCCGTCGTCCGAGGGATCCGGCTCCGGTACGGCGACGAAGGGCGACGGGTGAGTTCGGGTAGGACCAATCTCGGAAGTCCGGACGCGTCGTCGGGTTCCGTAGCATCGGGCTCTGGGGTATCGGGCTCTGGGGCATCAGGTGGCGGGGCTGCGGGTGGTGTGGTCGCGCACGGCCGTGCCGGTGGGGCCGCTCCGGGCGCGAACGGCACCCGCGCGTCGCTCGACGCCGCGGTGCTCGAGGCCCTCGCGCCGATCACCCGGCTGGTGAGTGGTGATCTGCAGCGAGTCAACCGCGAGCTGCTCGACGACCTCGCGCCGGAGCAGCCGGACCTCGTGCCGCTCATCGACCTCGCGGCGAGCTACCGCGGCAAGCAGCTCCGGCCGGCGCTGGTGTTCCTGTGCGGGCGCGCGCTCGGCGCGCTCCGTGACGACCATGTCGAGGTCGCCAAGATCGTCGAGCTGCTGCACACCGCGACCCTGGTCCACGATGACGTCCTCGACGGTGCGACGATGCGGCGGCGCCAGCAGACCGTGAACGCGGTCTACGGCACCGAGGTGCCGGTGCTGCTCGGCGACTTCATCTACGCGCGGGCCTTCCACATGTCGGTGCAGCTCCGCGACCCGGAGTGCAGCCGCGTGCTGGCCGAGGTGTCGCGCAAGCTCTGCCAGGGCGAGATCACCCAGATCCTGCACCGCTTCGACTTCGACTGGGACGAGCCGCGCTACTACAGCGTGATCCGCGAGAAGACCGGGCTGCTGTATGCCGCGGCGTGTCGGCTCGGCGTCCACTACGCCGGCGGCGATGCCGAGCAGGGCGCGGCCGCGTGGCGCTTCGGCGAGGAGCTCGGCATCGCGTTCCAGATCGTCGACGACATCCTCGACCTCGAGGGCGACGAGTCGGTGGTCGGCAAGTCGCTGGGCACCGACCTCGGCAAGGGCAAGCTGACGCTGCCGCTCTTGTGGATCCTGCGCCAGGAAGGTTGCCGCGAGCGGCTCGAAGCGCTGATGCGCTCCAATGCCTCGGAGGACCTCAAGCTCGAAGCCCTACGCCGCGAGTTCCCGCTCGGCGACGCGATCCGCTATTCGCAGGCGGCGGCGCGGGCGCGGGTCGAGTCGGCGCTGGATGCGCTGGCCGGTCTGCCCGAGGGCGAGCCTCGCGAGGCGATGCGGGCGCTCGGGCAGTACGTCCTGGATCGGAAGCTCTGATCTGCCGGCCCGCTGACGTGCCTGTCCGCGCGAGGAGCTGGGCTCAGATCTCCAGGCCGGTCGCGCGCAGCGTGTTGCGCATCAGCATCGCGACGGTGATCGGGCCGACGCCGCCGGGCACCGGGGTGATCGCGCCGGCGACCTCGAGGGCCGAGGCGTAGTCGACATCGCCGACCAGGCCGTCCTTGGTCGAGTTGATGCCGATGTCGATGACCACCGCGCCGGGCTTGATCATGTCGCCGGTGACCAGCTTCGGCTTGCCGACTGCGACCACCAGGATGTCCGCGCGGCGGGTGTGGTGCTTCAGGTTGCGCGTGCCGATGTGGCAGACGGTCACCGTCGACAGGCGGTGCAGCAGGAACATCGCGATCGGCTTGCCGACGATCTCGCTGTGTCCGACCACCACCGCCTCGGCACCCTCGAAGTCGACCCCCGAGCGCTGGATCATGTAGATCGCGGCGCTGGCCGTGCACGGCGCCAGCCGCGGCTCGCGGTAGAGCACCGAGCCCATGTTCATCGGGGTCATCCCCTCGACGTCCTTGTGGGGATCGATCGCACCCTGCACGTCGCGCGCCTCGACCCCGAGCGGCAGCGGCCGCTGAACGATGATGCCGGTGGCGTCCGGGTCCTCGTTGAGGGCGTGGACCACTTCCAGGATCGCCCCGGTGTCGGCGGTGGCCGGCAGCCGCCTCTCGATCAGCTCGATGCCGACGTCGCGCGCGGCGCGCTTCTGATTGCGGAGGTAGACCTCGGCGGCGGGGTTCTCGCCGACCTCGATCGAGTACAGGTTCACCGGGCGGTCGCCGAGGCTCTCGCGGGCGGCCCGCAGACGGGCTCGGATCTTGCTCGCCGTCTCGCGGCCATCCAGAATGTCGACGCTCACGTGCTGGGCTCCAAGGTGGTCGTGGTCCAGCAGGATAGCGCGTGTCGCGCACGGTCCCAGCTTGCTACGGACGGCCGGTGGGCTGGGCCGGACGCGCCCGACGAACGCTGGAGTGATGCGCGGCCGCCCTGCACGCCCTGCACGCCATGGAACCAGCCCGTCCCCAGTTCGCGTTTCCTCCGCTGACCTCGGCGGTCAAGGTCCTGATCCTCGTCAACGTCGCGGTGTTCGTGTTGTCGGCGATCATCACGATCGCGACGCCCGACAGCGTGACCCCGATTCCGTTCTCGCACTTCCTCGGGGTCAGCTGGTCGGGGCTGTGGGAGGCCTATGGGCTCGGCATCCTCCGGCTGGTGACCTACCAGTTCGCGCACTCGTTCACCGACCCGTTCCATCTGCTCTTCAACATGCTGGTGCTCTACTTCTTCGGCACCTTCGTCGAGAGCGAGGTGGGGCGGCGTGGCATGTATCACCTGTATCTGCTGGCGGGTCTCGCCGGCGCCGTCCTGCACCTCGTTCTGGCGCTGGTGACCGGCCTCGCCGACGTACCCTTGATCGGGGCGAGTGGTGCGTGCTACGGGATCATGGTCTACGCGGCGTGCATGGCGCCGCGCATGCGGGTGATCTTCATCGTGTTCCCGGTCGAGATGCGCTGGCTGGTCGGGATCCTGGTCGGAGTCGGTGCCTACATGGCGCTGCTGCAGCTCACCGGCAATGCCTCCGGAGGTGTGGCGCATGGTGCGCACCTGGGTGGTGCGGCCTACGGCTTCATCGCGTTCCGGCGGTTGCGTGGCTACTACATCAGCCTCGGAGTGTCGCACGCGCCGATGTTCCCCGGCCTTCGCCGTTGGAGCGTCGAGCGCGGTCGTCGCAAAGAGGAAGACCTGCAGGCTACCCTCGACCGACTCCTGGAGAAGGTTTCGCGCGAGGGGATGAGCGCGCTGACGGCCGGGGAGCGACGCCAGCTCGAGCGCGCCAGCCGGGAACTGAAGAAGCGCTGATCGGGTGGTGGTCGGAGCCAGCGGCTGACACGGATCCGTGACGCCCTCGCCGGCCCGCCGGGGCGAACCGTCGTCGGCGGTGGGCGGGCTGCACGGTCGCGCCTACAATCCGCGACCCCGGACGTGCCGTCCGGCCGACCCCTCCGCACCATGAGACGAAACCGCTTTCCGTTCGTCCTGACCGCCGCCGCGCTGTTCGCGGTCTTCGCGCTCGTCATCCCGGCGACCGCACAGAAGGTCAACTACGACGAGTTCGCCAAGACAGTCGAACAGTCGATCCGCATCGGTGATACGCGCCGCCTGGAGCGGACCATCAAGGAGAACCCGACCCATGCGATGGGTCACTTCCGGGCCCTGGTCCTGCAGGATCTGCGTAACCAGGACGGTGCCAACGCCGACGTCCGTGCCGCGTTCATCGCCGCCTGGAAGGGTGGGTTCGACGGCAGTGACACCCTGGAGCAGTTGGATCGTTGGCTGCAGACCGCGTCGGCCGATGTGCTCCGGACCTACGAGAGTACCCGCCAGGCGCTGAACCGCTGCTACGGCGAACTCGACCGGCTCCAGAACGGCGCAGTGAAGGAGCGCAAGGCCTATACACAGCTCCGCGACACCCTGATGCAGGTCGTCCAGGCGTTCGACACGATCGGTTATCCCGTCGACGCGGCCGATGCGTGGGGGCTGCTCAGCAGGGTCTACAACGCGATGCCGGAGCGGACCATCGCCGACCGCAAGGACGCCGTGTATGCGGTCGAGCAGTTCCTCGCCAAGCGCGAGGTCTGGAACTACACCGGTGACCAGTACTATCCGCAGAACAAGGGCTGGTTGATTGCCGAGAAGGAGCGCATCGCCGACGACGAGAAGCAGGGCGAGAAGCGCGAGGAGGAGGGCTACAAGGGCGACGTCAAGGGTGTCGACGCCTACCTGATGCCCGACGCCGACAAGGCCGAGGTCATCGCCGACCTGACGTTCGAGCCGGTCACCAAGCCGAAGCCCGACTACGTGCTGAAGGGCAACTCGGTCGGTCCGGAGTGGTTCACGGTGCGGGTCTTGAACACCGGGCCGGCGAAGCTCGATTGGTTCGCCGGGGGTGAGCTCTACATGGTGCGACCGGGGGCGAGCGACTTCGGCATCACCCTCGACGGCAGCGAGCCGGACCTGAAGAAGAACAAGTACACCGAGGTGGAGGCCTCGAACCGGCTGAAGAAGCCGGCCGAGTTCCATCTCGATGCCGCGGGTCGCCTGCCCTACGCGATGTGGTTCTTCGTCGGGTCCGGCCAGGAGCAGTTCCTCGGCATCAGCCAGAATCTCGCGCCCTACACCGACAGCTCGGGCAACGACGCCGCGACGGTCTACTTCAAGAGTGCGGCGAGCTGGACCACCGAGGCGTTCGGCGAGGAGATCGTCTTCTACGACGACAACACCGACGGGAAGCTGTTCGTCGAGGACCCCTTCGCGGTGCGGATCCCCGACCGCCACATCGGCGCGGGACCTGACCAGGAGGTGATGGTGCCGAGCTTCGACGGCATGAAGGTCGGCAAGCGCGGCGCGGTGCAGCCGCTGTCGACCTGGCACAAGTTCGGCGACGGCTGGTATCACCTGCGCGCCAAGGACACGGTCGATGGTCGCAAGGTCGGTTTTCGGCCCGCGAACCCCGAGTATCTGAAGACCGGCACGGTGAAGCTGGACTGGGATGGTCCGCGTGGTGCAGGGCCGATGTTCCTGCTGATCCGTGGTCAGGGAGACTTCGAGGGAGCTGTCTTCGATCTGGCCGACGGCAAGCCGCACGAAGTCCCGGTGGGCGAGTATCTGCTGGCCTTCGGTCGGATCGAGTCCGGCAAGGGTGCGCGGCTGATGTCGGCGAATATCTTCCCGGGTGCCATGGGGCCGATCGCCGTCGAGGACGGCAAGGAGGCGGTGGTCAAGCTCGGGGCGCCGTTCCACATCGACTTCGAGGCCGAACGCATGGGTGACTCGGTGAAGATCGACCCCACGAAGATTCGGATCCGCGGCGCAGGGGGCGAGATCTACACCCATCTGAACGGCGCCGTTCCGGAAGCCGAGGTCGTGTCCTCCAAGGCCGACAACGGCAAGGGCGCACGGCCGGTGGGGGAGTTGGTGCCGATCCCCGACTCGGACACCCTGAATCGCATCGCCAACAAGGTGTCGACCCTGGGGATGCAGGTCGGCTACTACCCGATGGCCAAGGGAGCGACCGAAGACCCGACCCTGACCGTCGAGGTGCCGGAGGGACAGTTCGTGGGCATCCGCGAGAAGAAGAACGCGCTCTTGGGCCCGCTCGAGCCGGTCTGGAAGTGATTCGCCGCGGACCGCCGCGAAAGGTCCGTCTCGACCTCGGCGTTGGCGGCGCTACGCTCCGAGCGGGGCGCTGCGGGTCGCGCGATCCGGGTGCCCGCTCGCCGTTCCGTAGCCCCTCCCGGAGACCCGGTGCTCGACCTCAAGCGACTCCGTGAAGACCCCGACAGCGTCCGCGCCGGGGCCCTGAAGAAGTGTTTCCCCGACCGCGCCGCGGCGGTCGATCGCGTCCTCGAACTCGATGCGCGGGTTCGCGAGCTGCTGCCCCGGATCGAGGGCATGCGGGCCGAGCAGAAGCAGGCCGGCAAGCAGCTCGGCAAGCTGCAGGGCGCCGAGCGCGAGGCCCACCTGGAGGGGCAGAAGGCGCTGAAGGCCGATTTGCAGGCGCTCGAGCAGGAGGAGAAGCAGCTCCAGCTCGAGCTCCGGTCCCAGTTGCTGCTGGTGCCGAACCTGCCCGACCCGGAGGTGCCCGAGGGCGAGGACGATACCGCCAACGTCGAGGTCCGGCGGATCGGCGAGGCGCCGGCGTTCGACTTCGAGCCGAAGGCTCACGACGACCTCGCGCTGGCGCGCGGCTGGCTCGACGTCGAGCGCGCCGCGGACATGGCTGGCAGCCGCAACTACCTGCTGTTCGGCGATCTGGTCCTGCTGCAGGACGCGGTGCTGCGGCTCGCCATCGACCACCTGGTGTCGAAGGGCTTCATCGCGGTCGACCCGCCGCTCTTGGTCCGCGACAAGATCATGGAGGGGACCGGCTTCTTCCCGGGTGGCGAGGAGCAGACCTACCGTTGCCCCGAGGACGGCCTCAACCTGATCGGCACGGCCGAGGTGCCGGTGACCTCGATCCACGCGGGAGAGATCCTGGACGAGGCCCAGCTACCGAGGCGCTACGTCGCGCGCTCGATGTGCTTCCGCCGCGAGGCTGGCACCTACGGCAAGGACACCAAGGGCCTCTACCGCGTCCACCAGTTCCAGAAGGTCGAGCAGGTGATCGTCGACGTCGCCGACGAGGCGCGCAGCCGTGAGCACCACGAGGCGATCACCCGGAACTCGGAGGAGGTCCTCGAGATGCTCGGACTGCCCTACCGGGTCGTCGCGGTCGCGGGCGGTGACCTCGGCGTGCCACAGGCCTTCAAGTACGACATCGAGTGCTGGATGCCATCGCGTGAGGCGTTCGGCGAGACCCACTCGGCGTCGCGCTTCTACGACTACCAGGCGCGTCGGCTGAACATCCGCTACCGGCCGGAGGGCGGCAAGAAGCCGCTGCACTGCCACACGCTCAACAACACCGTGCTGGCAAGCCCGCGGATCCTGATTCCGCTGCTCGAGGTGCACCAGCAGGCCGACGGGACGGTGCGCGTGCCGGAGGCTCTGCGGCCCTACCTCGGCGGGCGTGAGGTGCTGTAGATTCGAACCTGGTCGCGGAAGCGGTGGAGGGTACGCGGGAATCAGCGGCCGTTTCCGCCGCCGCCGCCCAGTCCGCCGAACGGGTTGCCGCCCCCGAGGCCGCCCCGGCCGCCCAGCAGGTCGCCGAGGTTGATCGAGGGACCGCCGGCGCCCGGGCCCGGGGGCTGGCCGCGACCGCCCTGGTTGCCACCGCGGCCGCGTCCTCCGCCGCCAGGCAGATCGACTTGCTCGAATCCCGGTGACGCGGGGCCTCCGGGTCCTGCCGGGCCACCGGGGCCTGCGGGACCTCCCGGGCCGGCCGGGCCGACCGGGCCTTCTCCGCCGGTTTCGCTCGGTGGAGGAGGTGCGACCGCGATCATCGCGATACCTGGCCGCAGGATCTCCGGGTAACGCCGGTCGAAGACGATGTGCCGGACGTAGGTCTTCACCGTCTTGTCGATCTCGGCGACCTCGCCGGTCAGCACGTTGGCGTCACCGACCCGGCGGTGCAGCTGGAACTCGATCTTCAGTCGTCGCGGCAGTCGGCCGCGCTGCCGGGTGTCCCACTCGTCGAGCGGCTCCGCGTCGTGGCCGATCGTCTCGTAGTACGTGATGCGGAACGAGCGCAGGCGATCGGAGACCAGCTGGAAGGTGCCGCCCTGCGCCATCTCGTCGTCGACCAGCGGGTCCTCGCGACGCCACAGCTCCATCAGGTCGGCGCTGTCGGGCTTCGGGCGCAGCCAGTAGCCGACCTCGCAGATCGACGGGTGGGTGAGCTGGCTCTGGGTGCCGAGCGTCCCGCGAATCGAGTCGGTGGTGCAGAGGAAGTCGATCTCGTCGGCATCCTCGCCGCTGATCGCGTCGTTGCGGCCCAGCAGCACCCGGTTGCCGTCGATGTTGTGGTGCCAGAGGCCGCGCAGGTCCCGCTCGATCAGCGTCAGGATCCGTTGGCCCTGTTCGTCGGAGGTCGCCAGCAGCTCGACCTGCTTCTGGGTGCGCAGCGTGGCGATGAACGTCGTGCCGATCATCAACATCACGAAGCCGCCGATCATGACCGCCAGCAGGACTTCGACGAGTGTGAAGCCGGACTGGAAATGGTTGCTCGGTCGCTGGTTCATCGGGAGTCTCCCATGCCGCCGATGCCGGCGGTGTCGCCGCCCGAGTCCGTGCCGCCGCCGCGTTGCTCGGCGACCACCGCGGCACGTTCGGGGGTCAGGCCCTCCAGGGCCATCGTCGAGATCTTGGCTTTCAACACGAAGGTCCCGCGCTCGGACAGGTCCTCCTCGCTCGGGCGCACCTGCGGGAACCAGACCAGGACCGCTACATCCTCGAACTCGTCCTCGGCCGGAATGCGCTGCTCGAGTTCCTCGGCGCGCTGCTGGTCCTGGTAGTCGAGGAGGCTCATGCCGCTGGACCGGGCGCGGCGCAGACTCTCTCGCTCGCGCTGCCAGGCCAACCGCTCCGAAGCGCTCGACGAGCCGTCGGGCGAGGCCATGCTCGACTGGTCGGCCAGCCGGCTCTCCATGTCGCTGATCGCGGCCTCTCCGACGAAGATCTCGTACTCGAACGCATCGTAGTCTTCGATCGTGTAGATCTGGCCAGGCTCGGGCGGTAGCTCGCGGGCGCCGGCCTGCAGTTCCGACAGGTAGGTCGCGGCGATCTCGCGAGCGATCCGCCAGTTGCGGGCCTCGGCCGCGCCGATCAGCGCATTGGTGCGGAGCGTCAGGAACGTGATGGCCACCCCGCTGAGGATCAACATCGCGACCAACACCTCGATCAGCGTGAAGCCGCCCTCTCGATCGGTGGAGGCGCAGCAGGACTCGGTGCGGTGGGGTTCGAGCAGCATTTGATCTCCTGAGGAGTTCATCGGAAACTGAACTCCTCGACCTGCTCCAGGAAATGCTTGTTGCCCTCCTGGTCGCGCACGATCCGGCCGCCGCGTTCGAAGCCGCGGAATTGGATCGACCAGACCATCTCCTCGAGGCTCTCGCTCTTCGGTCGGATGAAGAACACCTGGTCGGCGGTGTAGCCGTTGTGGTCGATCTCGACCACGAACCGCCCAGCGAGGACCTCCTGCTCCCCTGCGCTCACGTAGGCGAACAGGTCGGTGCTGTTGTCGAGGTAGTCCCAGCCGAGGTCGAGTTCCTCCGGGTCCTCGTCTTCGATCGTGAGCTTCATCTCCGGCGGCAGGATCAACCGGAAGCGCTCCAGATCGAGGTCGAACTCGACCTTCATCGTGCGCAGGCGCAGGGTCGCCTCGATGCGTGCTTGTTCCATGATCGAGACGATCTTGGAAGCGTCGGCGTCGAGGCGTGAGCCGGGCACCATCGCCCCGTAGTTGACCATCACCAGCCGCGCGATGAGCGCGAGGATCGTCACCACCACCAGCAGTTCGAGGAGGGTGAAGCCCTGCTCGCCGCCGGCGGATCGGCTTGTCGGGGCGGAAGGCATCAGTCGTCTTTACGCTTGGGATGGACGATGTCGTCCTCGGTGTCCTCGTATCCATCCGGGCCGGCGCACACGATCTCGAACTTCAGGCGGCCGTCCTTCTCCCGGATCTGGTACTCGTTCTCCCACGGATCGACCGGATCCACCTCGAGGTAGGCATGGCCGGTCGAGTCCGGGGTGGTCAGATCCTCCATCGAGGGGATCTTGCTGTTCATCACCGCATAGGTCCGTGCCGCGTTGTAGATCGCGGAGCAGTCGCTGGCAGCCTTCTCGAGGCGGGCGGTCTCGGCGGAGCCGATCACGTTCGGGATCACCAGGGTCGCCAACAGGCCGATGATGACCACCACGACCATGATCTCGACCAGGGTGAAGCCGCTCTCCGGGCGGCACGTGCGGGCTGGGGTCCGGGTCTGCATCTTGAGTTCCAACGTTTTGGCCGGGCAGTGTATCCGGCGTCTGGCGAGCCGAACAGGTCGGGCGGTAGGACGGCGGTCCGGCGCAGGTTCTTCCGCCTGGATCACTGCTCGCGGGACGGGAAGACGAGGTCGTCCGCGGTGCCGAATCGGCGGTCGGGACCGGCGCTGAGGGCTCGGGCGGGGGAGTCGGGGGTCGCGGCGGGAAGGCGATACTCCGACTCCCAAGGATCCAGCGGCTCCATCTCGAGGAAGGCGTTGCCCGACTCGTCGGGCGTGCGGAGGTCGTCGAGGGTCGGCCAGGTGCCACGGTCCGTCTGGGCCCGGAGAGCCGACCCGTAGATGGCCTGCAGATCGCTCAGCGCCTTCTCGCGCCTCGCACCGTAGGAGTTCGAGCCGACGGTTGGCCACATTCCGTACGAGACAAGCCACCCGAGCGCGGCGAGGATCAGCGTCGCGGCGAACCGCGCGACCCAGCGGCCGAACCGGTCACCGACCCGATCGCTTGCCGTGTGCGTCATCGGGTCTCCTCCGCATCGTCGGGGTACCAGAGGTCATCCTCGGTGCCGAACTCGCCGTCAGGGCCGGCGGAGACCGCCTCGGCTTGCGAGCGGGAGCGACCAGCGGGGACGAGATCGTACTCCTCACCCCAGGGATCGATCAGGCTGGCGTCGATGTAGACGTGCCCGGTTTCGTCGGGAGTGGTCAGATCGCCCACCGTGGGGACGACTCCGTGGTGCTGTCGGTACAGCAGCGCCGCTTCGTGGATCGCGCGAACTTCCCTCCGCGCCTTCTCGAGCCGGGCTCTCGACGGGCCCTTCGAAACGACGTTCGTCGTCATCGCGACCCAGCCGAACCCCAGGACGAGCACCAGGATCAGCCATTGGGTCCAGTCCTCGAAAGCGGCGTTCCCGCGTCGCTTCGTCTGCTCGACCATGCCGTTCAGGACGCAGCGGGGGAGCCGGCTATTCCGACGAGGGCGGGAGGGTGCTCGCGCCGGGCCTCAGTTGACCTTCTGCAACTGCAGCAGCGGCATCACGATCGATACCACGATGCCGGCGACGATCACCGCGAGGAACACGATGACGAGCGGCTCGATCAGCGAGGTCAGCTTGGAGGTCGCGATCTCGACCTCCTCGTCGTAGGTCTCCGACACGCGCTCGAGCATCTCCTCGAGGTTGCCGGCCTGCTCGCCGACGCCGACCATGTAGCAGACCATCGGCGGGAAGACGCCGGAGCGCTTCATCGGCGACGAGATGTCGGTGCCCTCGAGCACCTGGTCGTGGACGACCTGCAGGGCGTTGCTCAGCACCACGTTGCCGACCACGCGCTTGGTGATCTCGATCGCCTGCAGCGCGGGCACGCCGGAGCGCAGCAGGGTCGCCAGCGTGGTCGAGAACCGCGCCACCGACTGCTTGCGCATCAGGTCGCCGAATACCGGCAGCTTCAGCAGCAGGCCATCCCAGAGCAGTCGGCCGGCCTTGGAGTTCACGAACAACTGGAAGCCGACCACCGCGATCAGCGCCAGGCAGAGCAACGCGAACCAGTAGCTCTGCAGGAAGCGGCTGGTGTCGATGAGGATCTGCGTCGACAGCGGCAGCGCCTCGTTCTTGGCCTCCAGGAGCTTGGTGATCTCCGGGACGATGGTGGTCATCAGGATGATCACCACCAGGAAGCCGATGGTCATCATCACGATGGGATAGACCATCGCGGCGCCGACCTTGTTGCGCATGCGCGCCTGCATCTGCAGGAAGTTCGACAGGCGCATCATCACCTGGTCGAGCGCGCCCGACGACTCGCCGGCGCGGACCATGTTGGCGTACAGCTCGGTGAAGTAGCCCGGGTGCTGCAGGCAGGCGTCGGCCAGCGGGATACCCTGGGTCACCTTCTCGCGGATGTCGCGGTAGACCGCCTCGATCTTCCGATCGGGGGCCTGCTCGATGACCATCCGCAGGGCCTCGGCCAGCGGGATGCCGGCGCGCAGCAGCGACGCCATCTGGCGGGTGACTGCCGCGACCTGCTCGCTGCGCTGCTTGTTCGGCGCGTCGACACCGGTGATGCCGCGGATCTGCAGCTTGCGGTCGCGCTTCTTCTTCTCCTTGAGGTCGGTGACGAAGAGGCGCTGGGTGCGCAGTTTGATTCGGGCCTCGCGCGCGGAGTCGGCGTCGACGATGCCGCGCTTCGACTTGTTCTCACCGTCGACGGCCTTGTACTCGAAGATCGGCATGGGGCGGGGGGCGGTGGGGGTCGGTCTCGGTTGGCGGGCGGAGGGGGAGTGAGCGCTTCGCTCACATCACGTCGAGCTGCGTCACGCGGAGGACTTCCTCGGGGGTGGTCTGCCCGGCGAGCAGCTTTTCGAGGCCGTCCATGCGCAGAGTACGCAAGCCACGCTCCAGCGCACCGCGCTTGATGTCGCTGGCGGTCGCCTTGTCGACGATCTGCGCCTGGATCGTCGGATCGATCGGCAAGACCTCGTAGATCGCGGTCCGGCCGGAGAAGCCGGAGTGGAAGCACTCGTCACAGCCCTTGCCCATCGCCACGCCGTTGGGGAACTGCTCGGGTTGGAGCCGCAGCTCCTCGATCTGGAACAACAGCTTCTCGCCGAGTTCACCCGGGGCCGCGTACTCCCGGCAGTGCGGGCAGATGGTCCGGATCAGGCGTTGAGCGATCACCAGCAGCAGCGACGACGACACCAGGTAGGGCTCGATGCCGATGTCGAGCATGCGGGTCACCGTCGACGCCGAATCGTTGGTGTGCACCGTCGAGAACACCAGGTGACCGGTCAGTGCCGCGCGGATCGCGATGTCGGCGGTCTCGGCGTCGCGCACCTCACCGACCATCATCACGTCGGGGTCCTGCCGCAGGAACGAACGGAGGCCGGCCGCGAAGGTCAGGCCCTTCTTGGCGTTCACGCCGACCTGCGAGATGCCGTCGAGGGCGTACTCGACCGGGTCCTCGATGGTCAGGATGTTGAGCTGCGGCGAGTTGATCTCGCTGAGGCCGGCGTAGAGCGTCGTGGTCTTGCCCGAGCCGGTCGGTCCGGTGACGAAGATGATGCCGTGGCTGTAACTGAGGTAGCGGCGGATGATCTTGTAGTTGTCCTCGGTGAGCCCGATCTGGTCGAGTTCGTAGACCTTGGTGGTCTTGTCGAGGATCCGGAACACGATGCGCTCGCCGTTCTGCACCGGCACGGTGGAGATGCGCACGTCGACGTCGCCGTCGCCGATGCGGATCGACGCGCGGCCGTCCTGTGGCAGGCGGCGCTCGGCGATGTCCATCTTCCCCATGACCTTCACGCGCGAGACGATCGCCTCCTGCGCCTTCTTGGGGATCGACTCGGTGTCGTAGAGCACGCCGTCGATGCGCATGCGCACCTGCAGGCGGTCGGCGTAGGGCTGCAGATGGATGTCCGAGGCGCGCAGCTTCAGGGCCTGGAACAGCAGCATGTTGACCAGCTTGATGATCGGCGCCTTGTTGGCGACGTCGAGCAGGTCTTCCGACTCCTCGATGCTGGAGGCCAGGCCGACGATGTCCTGGTCTTCCAGGTCGGTCAGCGCCTCGTCCACACCACTCGCCTTGTGGCGGTAGGCGCGGTTGATGAGGTTGGCAATCTCGGAGCGCGGCACCAGCACCGCCTCGACCTCCAGGCCCATCATGGTGGCCAGATCGTCCATCGGCTGTACGTCGAGTGGGCGGGACGTCGCGACCTTCGCGGTGCGGCCGTCGGAGCCGATCGCGATCAGCCCGTGGGTGCGCGCGAACTGCACCGGCACGTTCTGGACGAAGTCGCCGGGCACCGCGACGCCCTCCAGCGAATTCCGGGTCTCCAGACCCAGGAAGTCGCCGAAGAAGTTCAGACAGCGCTCCTCGCTGAGGAGGTTCTTCGACACCAGCACCTGATCCAGGGTCTGGCCGGTCTCGCGCTCGATCTTCAGAGCGTCACGGATCTGCTCGTCGCCGAGGCCGGCGGTCTTCAGCAGTCGCTCGCGGATGCGGTCTTCGAACATGGCTCAGCGACCCTCGCCGTTGTTCGAACCGCTCTCGTCGGAGCCGTCTCGGGTGGGATCGTCCATACCCTGGCCAGGGGGCGTCGGCTCGCGGCGGCTGTCGCTTCCGGCCGGGTCGCCGGGCAGCTGCGGGTCGCCGAGCGCCGGGCCGGTCAGGGTCGAGCCGTCGAGGTCCTTCGGCGGCGACGACGGGGTGCGGTAGGTGCCGAGCTCGAAGCCGCCGATGCGGTCGAGGTCGTCGACGGTGGCGTTGGTGTCCTCCAGCGTCGCCCGGTTGTTGCCGACCCACTTCGAGTCGACGATCTTCAGTCGGCGGTGACCGATGTACTCCGCGGCCTCGAGCTTCTTGCGCTGGCTCACCTCCTGCAGGTCGGAGAAGTCCTCCTCGTCCAGGATGGTGGGGGTCACGAAGAAGTAGAGGTTGGTCTTGCGATTCTCGGTCTGTCGGTTGCGGAACAGCCAGCCGATCAGCGGGATGTCCTTGAGCAACGGGATACCCGACTCCGACTCGGACTGAGCGTCCTCGATGATGCCACCGAGCACCATGGTCGAGCCGCTGGGCAGGGTCACCTGGGTGTCGATCCGGCGGCCGATCGTGATACCGCCAGTGGTCGGATCGACCTGGCCGACGAATCGCGAGACGTCCAGCTCGATGTTGAGCCGCAGGTAGTCGTTGGTGGAGATCGACGGCGAGATGTTCAGGGTGATACCCGCCGTCCGGGGCTCACCGACACCGCTCTGGGTGGTCGCCGTGCCCTGCTGCTGGGTGATCGTCGGCCGGTTCTCCTGGCTCTCGACCGTCGCGTTCTCGTTGTTGTTCACCACCAGGCTCGGTAGCGACAGGATGTTCGAGCGGTCGTCGTTCTGCAGCGCATTGATCAGCACCGGGATCGCGAAGTCCTCGTTGCCGATGATGCCACCCGTGAAGCCCTGCAGCGGGTTCTCGAAGTCCGGGAGGCGGGTATCCGGCAGGCCGTCGCCGTCGGTGTCCTCGAAGCTGGTCAGGCCGAAGCTCGAGAAACCGAAGCCGCGGGTGAAGTCGCCGTCGGCGAGGTCGAGGATGCCGAGTTCCACACCGATGCGGTCGAGGTCGCTGGTCGACAGCTCGACCAGCGCAGCTTCGATCAACACCTGCGGTTGGCGCACGTCGAGCTGCTCGATCATGGTCTCGAGCTGGCGGAACTTCGACTGGGTCGCCGAGACCAGCAGCGCGTTGCTCTCGGGGAACGCCCGGACCACGGTCTGCCGCGGCTGCCGCGACGCCACCGCGCCCGCCTGACCCTGCTGGGCCCGCTGGTTGGCCTGCTGGTCCTCCTGGAGGAACTGGCGGATGACCTCCTGCAGGTCCTCTGCCAGCACGTTGCGCAGCTGGATCACCTGGATCTCGCCCGACGCGGCCTCGATCGGGGTGTCGAGGCGCGCGATCAGATCGAGCGCCTCACCGATCCGCTCGGGCGTGCCCGAGACGATCAGCGCGTTCAGCGACGGCTGCGCGTAGACCTGCACCTCCTGGGTCTGGCCGGCCGCGATCTGGCCGCCGGCGACGCCCTGGCCGCCCTGCGCCACGTTGCGGTTGCGGTCCTCGAGGATGCGGGTGAGCAGCGGCTCGAGCTCCTCGGCGGTGGCGTGCTCCAGGCGGACGATCCGCGTCTCCTGGGTCGGCACGTCGGGCTTCACGTCGGCCAGCCGCAGCAACTGGTAGGCGGCGTAGACCTGCGGGCCGAAGCCCTGCAGCAGCATCGAGCGGTTGTCGCCGAGGCTGCCCGGGATCAGGCCGCCGGCCGCCGACGCCGACTGCGAGAAGAACGGCCGCAGCGCGGTCGAGGCGTTCTGCGCGTTGACGTGCTTGAGGTTGACCGTGGTCAGCACCTGCACGCCGGTCTGGGTGGCGTACTGCTCGAGCTGCTCGACCGGCACGTAGCGGGCGCTCGAAGCGATCTCGGTGCGCTTCGGTCCCTGCATCGACACCACCTCGACGATCTCGGTGTCGCCGCCGCCGCGGATCACGCAGGCGAAGCCCTGGATGTAGAGCATCGTCTGGAAGAACGAGAAGAAGTTCTCCCGCTGCAGCTGCACCGTGCCGACGAAGTTGACCTTCGCCTGCGCCGCGACGAAGTCGCTGTCGGTGAAGGTGATCACCCGGCCGGTGATCCGCTCGGTCAGCTTGATGAACTCCTTGATCTCGATGCCGAGGTTCTCGTTGCAGGACAGGCTGATCGACGAGCCGTCCTCCGAGACCGTCAGCTGGACGCCTGGACCGGTCTCCTCGTCCTGGGCGTGGAGCGTCGGGGCCGCGCTCAGCCACGCCCACAAGAGGGCTGTCCCCAGCAGTGCCTTGCGCCCGAAGGTGCTGCGGGCGGTCGCGGCGGAGTCGGACGGGCGGGGCAGGCTCGTGCTGCTCGTGCGAGGGCTGGGCATCGGGTGCATCGCGTGCTTTCGGCGTCCCATGGGGTCGGTTCGCGGTCGTCGGCTTCGCGGTCGCGTCAGGGTCGCAGCCCGCGTTCGGGAGCGGGCCGTCGAGCGACGACGACCGGCTCCCCGAGGCTCCGTCCTTGGCCGGACCGGTTCGGTTCGGCGGCTCCGACGGAGTGCCGCGAGTTTTTATTTCCGCTGCTCCCAAGGGGAAAGTGCGCTTTCAGGCCTTTCCGTTGGCAGCTCCTCGGGGATCGGCTATCCCATGGCTCGTCGCCGCCCGCGAGCCACCTGACCAGGCTGTGATCCGGTCGTGTCGCCGCGAGTCGCCGTCGGTCCGATCCCGGGGATCCCTCGCGTCGAGGGGGACGATCTCGTCGCGGCGACCTCCATCCTCTGGTCCTCTTCTGTGGGGGTCCTCCTCCGTCTGGGCCGTCCCACCGCAAGCTGTCGATGAAGCTGTCGCAACTGCTGTCCGAACCGCTGGTCCTGATGCCCGTCGACGCCTCCGACAAATGGCAGGCGATCCGTCGGATGGCGCAGGCTGCGGTCGATGCGGGTGCGATGCCGGCGAAGATGTTCGACGACGTTCACGACGCGCTGGTGGCCCGTGAGCGCAGCATGACCACCGGCATCGAGCACGGCGTGGCGATCCCGCACGCCGCGGTGCCGGGCCTCGGCGACATCGTGACGGTGCTGGGCATCGCGCCCGAAGGCATCCCGTTCGACGCGCTCGATGGCAAGCCGGCGCGGATCCTGGTCTGCCTGGTGATCCCGAGGGAGAAGAAGCTGCTGCACATCAAGACCCTGGCGGAGATCGCGCGGCTGTTGAACCGCGCCGAGGTCCGCGACGAGCTGCTGGCGGCCGCGACCCCGGCCGACCTGCTGCGGGTGGTCCGCGAGCGCGAGTCGGCCTGAGCGGCGGTGGCTTCCTCGCAGCCAGCGGCTGGCGTGACTGCACCCACCCGGTCGGGAGGAGCGGTCCCGGCGCTGCGCTGCCTCGCCGCGCTGCTGGCGGGCGCCGGCGGACTCGCGGCGGAACTGGCGCTGTTGCGCCGGCATGGCCTGCTGCTCGGCAACACCAGCGACGCGGCGACCGCGGTGCTCGCGACCTTCCTGGTCGGCCTCGGGATCGGCTCGCTGTTGGCGGCGCGGTTCGGCGGCGCCCGCCGCAGCCCGCTGCTCGGCGCCGCGGCCTACGCGCTGGTGGCGGTGCTGGTGTTCGGCGGCGGCGAGCTGCTCGGCGCGGTGCTGGCGCGCCACGGCCCGGTCGGGCCGCTGGTCGGCTTCGCGCTGGCGGTGCTGGTCCCGGGTCTGCCGGCGGCGGCGATGGGGCTGGCGTTCCCACTGCTGTTCCACGGCCTTCACGGCCGGTTGGCGCCGGCGCTGCTGGTGGCGACCAACACCGCCGGCTCGGTGGTCGCGGCGTGGGCCGCGGGCAACTTCGCGATCCCGCTGTGGGGGATCGGTGCCACCCTCGATGCCGCGGCGGTGGCCTACCTCGGGGCCGCGGTGCTGGCGTTCGTGGCCGGCGTGCGGGGGGCTCCCCAAGCGGTACGGGTCGGCGCGACCACGCCCGCGCCGCGCACTTGGCCCACACCGGCTCCGGGCGCCTTGCGCACCGCCGGGGCCTCCGGCCTGCTGCTCCTCGGCCACGAACTCCTGCTGCTCCGGCGGATGCCGTTCTTCCTGGAGGGCTTCCAGCCGACGCTGTCGGGGGTGGTCGCCGGCTGCCTGTTCGCGGTGACGCTCGGCGCGGCCGCCGCACCGTGGTTGGCGCGCGTCGCCCGGCCGGGCGTGGTGCTGGTGTTCGGCGCGCTGGCCGCGGCCCTGGCGATCCCCGAGTGGGTCGGGCCGTGGCTCGGTCGCTGGCCGGTCGACGGCGACACGGGACTGCACCTGCGGATCCTCGGCACCGCGTTCGCAGCCGCGTTCCTGCCGTGCTTCGCCGCCGGCGCAGTGCCGGCGATGCTGCTCGTGGAGGCGGCGGAGGACGACCGCGACCGGCTGGCCGGTCTGCTGTTCCTGGCCCAGGGGATCGGTGCGCTGGCTGCGTCGCTCGGGGTGGGCTGGCTGGCACCGGCGTTGTTCCCGGAGCGGTTCTTCGTGGCGACGCCGCTCGCGGTGGTGCTCGCGGTGCTGCTCGCCGCCGCGCGACCCGGCGCGAGCCGACCGCTGCGCCTCGGGGTGGCCGCGCTCGCCGTGCTCCTCGCACTGGTCGGCGCGGGAGGTCCCGGCAGCCTGCTGGATCCGCGTCCGCCGATCGTCGGCAGCCGCAACGACCGGCCCGGCGCGCTGCGGCCCCTGGCGCACCGCGTCGATCGGATCACCACCGCGTCGGTCGCCCACGACCGTCGCAACCACGGCATGGTGCTGTTCACCGACGAGTTCCGCGCCGCCGAGACCGGACCGGGCACCGCCTACATGCGGGTCCTCGGCCACCTGCCGTTCCTGCTCCGCGCGGATCTCGCCGAGGTCGCGGTGATCGCGCTCGGCACCGGCACCACCGCGGCGGCGGTGGTGGAGTGGCCCGATCCCACGCGCATCCACGTGGTCGAGATCTCGTCCGCGGTGCTGTCGCTCGCCGACCGCTTCGCCGGCGACGGGCCGGTTCCCACCGGCGACGCGGCGCCGTTCCTGGCCGACCCGCGCACCGTCGTCCACCTGGAAGACGGCCGGCGGTGGCTGGCCGACGTTCCGGAGCGTTCGCTCGACCTGGTGACGATGGAGCCGCTGCTGCCGTACGCGCCAGGCACCGCGCCGCTCTACAGCGCCGAGTTCTACGCGCTGGCGCGGACCCGGCTGGCAGCCGACGGCCTGCTGGTGCAGTGGATCCCGACCCACTCGATGCCGACCGGGATGTTCGAGACCCTGGTCGCGACGTTCTGCGACGCCTTCCCGCACACCAGCGCGTGGCTCGTCGACCAGTCGACCCTGCTGGTCGGCAGCGCCACTCCCCACCTGGCGGACGCCGCACCGCTCGCCGCGCGCCTCGCCGCCGCACCCGCCGCCGCGCGTGCGACCTTGCACGAGGCGGGCATCGCCGGCCTCGACGACCTGCGCGCCGCCTTCGTCGGTCGTCTCGACGCCGCGTCGTGGATCGACGTGCCGCGGCTGGTCGACGACCGCCCGTTCCTCGAGTCGATCGGCTACTGGAGCGGCGAGCGGCGGCTCGGCTTCCTGGGCGGCAACCTCGCGGTCTTGGCCGAGCAAGTCGGACCGGCTCCGTTCGATGCCGGCGATCTACGGAACCTGCGGGTCGATCGGCTGCTCGGCCTGCGCGCCCGCTCGCTGGCGCTGCCGGTCCTCGACCCGACCGGCGTCGAGGCCCGCGCCGCGGTGAAGGGGGCGGCGCTGGCGCGCAGCGTATTGCCGCGCTCGGTGCTGCTGCACCACGAGGAGACGCTGGCGCTCCGGCGGTTGATCGAGCGCGAGACCGATCCGACCCGCTCCGAGTCACGCGTCGCCGTGCGCCTCGCCGAGGAGCACCTTCGTCGTGATCCCACGAGCGCGCTGCTGCGCTACCGCGCGCTCGCCGCCGAGCCGCGCCTCGACCCCGAAGAGGTCGCCCGCATCGCCGCGCTCGATCCGACCCTGATCGGCCGTCTCGCCGCGCAGGACCCTCGACTGGCCGACGTCGCTCCAGGTGTGGACGGCGAACTCCCGCCCAGTCCACTCGACGACCTCGCGCAGCTCCCCGGTGACCCGGAGCTGGCGCGGATCGCTGCCCGTGACGATCCGCGCGGTGCGGTCTACCGGGCCGCCTATCCGTATCGCTGCGCCGTCGCGCTCATCGCTCAGGCCGCCGAGCGGCCGCTCGACGACGCCGAGACGCGGGCGCTCGCCCCGTTGCTCGACCCGGCCACCTTCGAGACCCTCGCCGCCGTCGTCCTGGACGCCCGGGGTCCGGCGGGCCTGGTCCTCGAGGTCCTGCCGATGTGGCGCCGCGACCTGCCGCCGCCGCCGAGCCTCGTCGGAACCCTCGCCACCGATCCACTCCCTGAACGCCGCGAACGACTCGGCGAGGCGCTGGTCGGCCGTCGCGACGCGGCTTCCCTGGACCTGCTCGCGGACCTGCTCGTAGACGAGTCGCTCATCGTCCGCCGGACCGCCGCGGCCGCCCTGCTGCGCTCGCCGGCCGGGGACCGCATCCGCTACGATCCGGCCTGGGGTCCCGAGCAGCGGCAGGCCGCCGCCGAGGCACTCCGTAACCTGCACCGACGCGATCCATGACCGAGACCTCCCTCGCGAAGCTGGCCGAACTGGTCGGTGGCGAAGTCCTGGGCGATCCGCAGCTGCCGATCCGCGGGGTCGCCGACCTGCGGATGGGGGGGCCTGGCACGATCGGCTTCCTGCGCGACGCGAGTCGGATCGAGTTGGCCCGCAGCTCGGGTTGCGCGGCGTTGCTGGTCCCGGCCCCGCTGGAGGGCCTTGCCGCCGCGCAGGTGGTGGTCCGATCTCCCGATTCCGCCTTCGCGCGGATCGCGTCGTTCTTCCATCCGCCGCCGCGCGCCAGCCGGCACGAGGTCCATCCGTCCGCGGTCGTCGACCCGGGTGCCGTGTTGCACCAGCCGGTGCGCATCGACGCGTTGGTGAGCGTCGCGGCGGGCGCCGAGATCGGGGCGGGGAGCTACCTCGGGGCCGGCGTGATGGTCGGCCGTGGGGTCCGCGTCGGCCGTGACTGTTCGATCCATCCCCGGGTCGTGCTCGCCGACGGCGTGCGGCTGGGCGACCGGGTGGTCCTGCAGCCTGGTGTGGTGATCGGCGGAGACGGCTTCGGCTACGCGCCGGAACCCGGTGGTTCGTGGGCCCGGATCCCGCACGTCGGTACGGTCGAGCTCGGCGACGACGTCGAGGTCGGCGCGAACTCGGCGATCGACCGCGCGACCCTCGGCGTGACCCGCATCGGCCGCGGCACCAAGATCGACAACCTGGTGCACATCGCCCACAACTGCGACTTCGGCGAGGACTGCGCGATCGCCGCGTTCTCGGCGTTCAGCGGCTCGACCCGGGTCGGCGATCGGGTGCAGATCGGCGGGCACTGCGTGTCGCGCGGCCACAACTCGGTGGTCGCGGACGCGCGCATCGCCGGGGGTTCGGTGCTCTGGGACGACGTCGACGAGCCCGGCGACTACATGGGCTACCCGCTGATGTCGCGGGTGCACTGGCTGCGGACGCTGCACGCGTTCCGCGACATCGCCGAGGAGCGCGGCCTGAACCGCGCCAACCGGCGGCGGTCGGCGGCCGAGCGCAGCGAGCCGGAGCACGGGGACGGCTGACCTTCTCGCGGCGGCCGGAGGCCGGCGGAGCCGATGGATCCGCTCACGATCGGTCAGCTCACGATCGCCGCGATCCGCGCATCGACCGCCCGACCGATCGCGTCGCGGGTGATCCGGTAGGTCTCCAGGTCGCCGCCGAACGGGTCGGGGATTCCGGCGCCGCTCGGGTCGAGCAATTCGATCCTGTCGGCAGCCTCGGGGCACATCGAGCGGACCGCGACGAGGTGCGCGGGTGCGAGGCAGTAGACGTGGTCGGCGGCAGCGACCATCGCCGGAGTCAGCGCGCGCGAGTGGTGCGCGTCGAGATCGAGGCCGAGTTCCGCGGCGACCGCGCGGGAGCCCTCGCTGGCCGCCGCGCCGTCGAAGGCCGAGGTGCCCGCGCTCCGGAACACGAAGCCGTGGCCGACGACCGCGTCGTCGTGGGTGCCGAGCCGGCGGGCCGCGGCGCGGCGCGCCAGGGCCTCGGCCAACGGCGAGCGGCAGGTGTTGCCCGAGCAGACGAACAGCGTGGTGCGGGCCGCGGCGCGCAGCAGTTCGTCGCGCGACAGCGTGCCTTCGCGCAGCACCTCGAGTTCCCCGTCGTCGCTCCAGCGCGCCACCGTCGAGGCCTGGCGAAGCGGCGGCAGATCGGCGTCGTAGATCTCGTCGACGCCGTCGCCGAACTCGCGCTCGATCTGCGCGGGATCGACGAGCGGGGCGTCGCCGCTACGATTCACGCTGGTCAGGTAGAGCGGCTCACCGATGCCGCGGATCACCGCACGGGTGAAGTCCTGGGCCGGCAGCCGCACGCCGACGCTGGTGCCGTCGGCGCGTGGCAGCACCATCGTCAGCGGGCCGGGCCAATACCGGTCGAGCAGGCGGCGGACCCGCTCGGGGATCGGTCCGCACAGCTTTTCGACGTCGGCGCGCTCCGCGACGTGGTAGGTGAACACGAGATCCCGCGGGCGGCCCTTGAGTTCCCGGACGCGCTCCACCGACGCCTCGTCGGACGGTCTCGCGACCAGGCCGTAGACGGTCTCGGTGGGTAGCACGACCTGGCGGCCGGCGCGGATGGACTCGACGGCGCGGGCCACGAGGGCAGCGTCGTCCGGTGTGGGGATCGGGACCCGGCGCAGCGGCATCGGCGCGTTTGACTCCGATTCGAACAGTTCCTAGCGTCTCTCGATCCCCCTGTCCGGTCGGGGCGTCGGTCCTGGGACCGGCCGGCCGGAAGGGCCCCACACGGTCCCATGAGCGACTCGGCGGCGCAAGAACCTGGAGCGGCTCCCGGCAACCGAACGCCGGATTCCGTCGGTGGAACGGACGATCCCCGCGCCGCCGAGCGTACCGGGCGGGACGTCGGACAGGCCGCCGAAGAGGCGTCGGAACGGCTCAGGACCCGCCAGCTGGCGCGGCTCGGTGCCCTGTTCGCGGGCTTCGCCCACGAGATCCGCAACCCGCTGTCGACCATCCGACTCAACCTGCAGCTGGTCCGCGAGGACCTCGGAGTCGCCGAGTCGCCGCGCGAGGCGCGGATCGGCCGTCGCGTCGAGGTCGTGGAAGGCGAGGTGGTCCGCCTGCAGGCGATCCTCGACCAGTTCCTGAACTTCGTCCGGGTGCCTGCGCTGCAGGTCGCGCCGGTCCGGCTGGCCGAGCTGATCGGCTCGATCGTGGAGTTCACCGCGCCCGAACTCGAGGCGGCCGGCATCGAGGTGCGGGTCTCGCACGATCCGACCCTGCCCGAGGTGCTGCTCGACGCCGATCAGGTCCGCGCGGTGGTCGTGAATCTGCTGCGCAACGCCCAGGATGCCTGCGAGCCCGGAGACGAGATCCTGGTGCGGACGGTGCGGCGCGGCGACGAGGCGCTGGTGGTGGTCGCGGACACCGGCGCGGGCATGGACGAGGAGGTCCAGGAGCGGGCGTTCCAGCCGTACTTCAGCACCAAGAAGCACGGCACGGGTCTGGGGCTGCCGACCGCGCGGCGGGTGGTCGAGCAGCATGGTGGACGGCTGGTCCTCGACAGTGAGCCGGGCCGGGGTACGCAGTTCACGATACACCTGCCGATCGAAGGCCATCTGCCGATCGATGGTCCCGAGGGTGCCGCGTCGCCGGCCGGTGGCACGGAGGGCGACGCATGAGGAAGGCTCCGGTACTGGTCGTCGACGACGATGACGCGCTGCGCGACACCATCGGCGACGCCCTGGAGGCGCTGCAGGTCGACGTCACCAAGGCGGCGAGCGGTGCCGAGGCGGTCGAGCGCCTGGCCGAGCGCGACTTCGCGGTGGTGATCACCGACCTGGTGATGACCGGGATCGACGGCATCGCGGTGCTCGAGCAGGCCAAGCGCCGCCACCCCGAGGGCCGCGTGGTGATCCTCACCGGCCACGGCTCGCGCGAGGTCGCGGTCAAGGCGATGCAGGAGGGCGCGACCTACTACATCGAGAAACCGATCGACCTCGCCGAGCTGCGGACCAAGGTCGAGAAGTGCCTGGAGGAGCACCGCAAGGACGTCGAATACACGGAGCTGCGCAGCCGCGTCGACACCCGCTACGGCATCGCCGGCATCGTCGGACAGGACGCCAAGATGGTGCGGCTGCTCGACGTGGTGCGGCAGATCGCGCCGACCTCGGCGTCGGTCCTGGTGCTCGGTGAGTCGGGCACCGGCAAGGAACTGGTGGCGCGCGCGATCCACGAGCTGTCGCCGCGGCGGACGGCTGCGTTCGTGGCGCTGAACTGCGGCGGTCTCGCCGAGGGCACCATCGAGAGCGAGCTGTTCGGTCACGTGAAGGGCGCGTTCACCGGCGCGCTCAGCGACCGTGAGGGCAAGTTCGAGTACGCCGACGGCGGCACGCTGTTCCTCGACGAGGTCGGCGAGATGCCGCTGCAGACCCAGGTGAAGCTGCTGCGGGTGCTCGAGGAGCGCGAGGTCTCGCGGCTCGGCTCCAACAAGCCGCGCAAGGTCGACGTGCGGGTCGTCGCCGCGACCAACAAGGACCTCGAGCAACGGGTGCAGGACGGTGAGTTCCGCGACGACCTCTACTACCGGCTGAAGGTCGTGACCCTGCAGCTCCCACCGCTGCGCGAGCGCCCGAGCGACGTGAAGCTGCTCGCCGAGCACTTCCTGCGCGGCTTCGCCGAGATCCACCACAAGGACGTCGACTCGATCGACCGCGATGCGCTGGTGGCGCTGCTCGGCTACGAGTGGCCCGGCAACGTCCGTGAGCTGCGCAACGCGATCGAGAGCATGGTGGTGCGGGCCCGCGGCAACATCCTCACGGTCGCCGACCTGCCGCCCGAGATCGGCACGCCGCCGGCCGGGACCGGCGCCGCGCTGGTCGACGGTTGGGAGTTCCTGGCCGGGCGGACCGCCGAGGAGGTGGAGCGCAACCACATCCGGGTGACCCTCGAGATGACCGAGGGCAACCGCGTCAAGGCCGCCACTGCGCTGGGGATCTCCGAGCGGACCCTGTATCGGAAGATCCGCGAGTTCGGCCTGTGAACCGCGGCGGATGGCGGCTCGGGCGCGACCCGGAGCGTCGCCCGTTTACGGGTAACCTGTGCCGCATGGACCACTCGAAGCCGGCGTGCCGCGGTGCGCCTGCCCGGCGGCGCGCCGATCCTGATTCCACCCTGGCATCCACCGGGTTCCGCGACGTATCCACAGCCATGCGCGAGTCGTCCCAGCAGCTCCGATCCCTCGCCGTTCGCCTCGTCGCCCTGTTGGCGCTGGGCGGCGGCGCCACGCTGACCGCGCAGCAGGACGACGATCTCTACGCCGAGGACCTCGCGCTCGCCGCGCGCTCGCTCGAGAAGGGTGACCTCGGCCGGGCGGCTGCCCTGTGGGACGACGTGCTACTGGACCACGAGGACATGGAGGGGGAGCCCGGCGGTCCCTCGCCGGAGACCGTGCTGGTCTGTCGGATCGGGCTCCTGGAGATCGCGCTGCGTGGCGGCGCGTACGAGAAGGTGTTGGAGCAGATCGCGGCGCTCGAGCCGGAATCGGCGCGGCAGGACCGGCGGGTCGAGGGTTTGCACCTCGCGGCGCTGCGTCGGCTGGGTCGGCAGCCCGAGGCGATCGCGCTGACCCGACGGCTGCTCGAGCGAGATCCGTCCGACCTGCCGGCCCGCCAGGCGCTGGGTGAACTGCTCGCGGAGACCGGCGAGCGGAAGGCGGCCGAGGCCGAGTTCGAGGCGGTCATCGCGGCGTCGCGGCGCGAGCGTGTAGCGGACCCCGTAGCGCTGACCGCGGTCGCCGCGGCCCACGCCGCACTCGGTGGGCTGCGCGACGTCGAGCGCGCTTCCGTCCTGCTGGTCGAGGCGATCGACGCCGCGCCGGACCTGGCCGCGCCGCGGGTCGCCTACGGCAAGCTGCTGTTCGACGTCTACGCCGAGTGGAGCGGCGCGCCCAGTGGCGAGGCGGCCCTGAAGGAGGTGTTGGAACGCAACGGCGAGGTGGAGGAGGCCCTGGTCGCCCTCTACCGGATCCGCAGCGCCAACATGAACCTCGATCCGTCGAAGACCGTCGACTACCTCGATCGGGCGCTGCGCGTCAATCCACGCTCGGTGCCGGCGATCATGGAGCGCGGGGTGCGGCTGGTCGACGACCGGCGTTTCGCCGAGGGCGCGTCGGAGCTGGACCGGGCATTGGCGATCAACGCCCGCGACAAGCGCCTGCTGGCCGAACGGGCGGCGGTCGCGCGGTTGATGGGCGACGACCAACTGGCCGAAGACCTGCGCGTGAACCTCGCCGAGGTCGATCCCGGCTCCGGCCTCGCCGACCGGATCTTCGGTGACCGACTCGCCGAGCTCTACCGCTTCGCCGACGCGGTGCCGCACTACGAGCGGGCGCTCGAACGCGAGCCCGAGGACGTCGAGGCGCTCGAAGGTCTCGCGCGCTGCCTGGTCTACGCCGGCCAGGGCGAGCGCGGCAAGGAGCTGCTGCGCCGCGCCAAGGAACTGCAGCCCGGCTACGTCGATCCGTGGCGCAACAACGTGATCGCGGCGCAGGAGCTGCTCGAGGAGGAATACGAGACCGTCGAGTCGGACGGCTTCGTGTTCTTCCTGCACCGCGACGACGCCGAGGTCCTGAGCCGCTACTTGGTTCCGTACCACGACGAGGCGCGCGCGAAGCTCGGCGAGAAGTACGGACTGGTCCCGCCCGGCCGCACCCGCGTCGAGGTCTTCCACACCTGGGACGACTTCTCGGTGCGGACCATCGGCTTCCGCGGCTTCACCGCGCTCGGCGCCTGCTTCGGCGGACTGATCACGCTGGTCTCGCCGGTCGACGTCGACCTGCGCAAGAACGACTTCATGTGGTCGGCGACGGTCTGGCACGAGTACACCCACGTGCTGACGCTGATCCTGAGCCGCGCGCGGGTGCCGCGGTGGCTGACCGAGGGCTTCTCGGTCTACGAGGAGCGGCAGAAGAACCGCGCTTGGGAACGCGGCATGGCCCGCGACCTGCTCGACGCCTGGCACAACGATGCGATCCCGCCGGTGCGGGCCATGAACGCGTTGTTCCGCGGCCCGAGGATCCTGTTCGGCTACTACCTCGGCGGCGAGATCGTCACCTACCTGAGCGAGCAGCACGACTTCGCGACCCTGACCGAGATGCTGCGCGCCTACGGCCGCGATCTCTCGGAGGAGGACGTGTTCCGCGAGACCTTCGGGCAGAGCCGCGCCGAGTTCGACCGGGTGTTCCGTGAGTGGTTGTGGAAGGAGCGACTCGCCGACCTGAGGATCGTGCCGCGGCTCGGCGAGGCCGCGGTCGACGCGCTCGAGATCAAGGCGATCCGCGACCCCGACGACCTCGACGCCCACGTGCAGCTGGCCTGGGCCTACCTGTTGCGCGGTGTCGAGGTCGATGCGGCCAACCACGTCCGCGAGGTGGTGATCCGCGATCCGGATCACCCGGGGGTCCAGCTGGTGCGGGCCGAGCTGCTGCGTCGCAAGGGCAACCTCGCCGAGGCACGCCGCTTCTACGAGCGCGGCTTCGACTCGGGCGCCGACGACTTCGACAGCCGGATCCGCTACGCGGCGTTGCTCGAGCAGCTCGGCGACGTCGACGAGGCGATCGTCCAGTACCAGGCCGCCAAGCGTTGCTGGCCGGATTGCACCGAACAGGACGTGGCGCCCGAGCTGCAGCTGGCGCGGGTGCACGGCGAGGCCGGCCGTCGCGACGAGGCGATGATGGAGCTGCGGACCTACTGCCGGCGGACCGCGCGCGCCTTCCAACCGCGGCTGCAGCTCGCGGCCTACGCGCGCGAGACCGGGGACCGACGGTTGGAGGCGGAGCTGCTGCAGGAGGCGGTGGAGATCGATCCGTTCGTGCGCCAGGTGCACGTCGAGTACGGCCGCTCCTGCGTGGCGCTCGAACGGTTGCAGGACGCTGCTCGGGAGTTCGAGATGGCGCTGGCTGTGCTGCCCGACATGGACCGCCAGTGGATCGAGAATCCGGAGCAGCGGCCGCGGCTCGACTCGCCCGAGTTCCTGGACGAGCAGGCGGCGTTGCGGGTCGAACTGGCGCGCGTGCTGTTGCGTCTCGGTCGCGACGATGCGGCACGCGAGCAACTGGAGCGCGCGCTGGTCGACGCGCCGAACGGTGACGCGGCCGACGTGGCGCGCGAGCTGCTCGACAGGTAGCTCGCGGGGTCGCTCGATCGGCCGCGTCGCTTGTGACCGCCGCGCGGTCGCGATACCTTGTGCGGCCCGGTCCAGGGTCGGATCGGGGTCTCCGCGACGGCCCATGCAGTCCCTCCTCGAGTCCACCTGGCGCAACGTCGAGCCGGTGCTCCGCAGCCGGGTCGGAGCTGCCGCGTTCGAGTCGTGGCTCGCGCCGTTGCGACCGCTGGCGATGGAGCGGGGGACCCTGCACTTCGAGGCGCCGAGCCGGCTGATCGCCGAGCGCGTCGAGCAATTCCACCGCGCGTTGCTCGAGGCCGAGCTGTCGCGAGAATTCGGCACTTCGATCCGCGTGTCGATCCAGGCGCGGCCCGACGTGCTCGGCCGGTCCGAACTGGAGGTCGGGCCGACCCAGCCGATCGTCGACCCGTCGAACCGCACCGCGTGGCTGGTGTTGCAGGCACTGCGCGAAGGCCGGCCGCTGCCGGCGAACCTGTTCCTCTTCCACGGGGCTCGGGGTACCGGCAAGACCTTTCTGTTGGCGGCGTGGCGGGCGATCCGCAGTCGCGGGGCGGTACCGGCGGCGGCGCATCCCAGTGCGCAGGCCGGTCCCACGGGCGACCGGAGTGGCAATCGGATCCGCGACCATCTCGACCAGCTCGGGCTCGGCGACCGGGCGACCGGCGGACTCGACCCGGTCGACGCGGCCCGCGCGATGCACGCGGGGGCTGCCGGAGACCGACCCGCGCAACGCCCTGCCGAGCGACGTCGCGTTCCGCAGCTCCTCGAGTTCGACGGCCCGCGGCTGATCCGGGCGTTCCAGGTGGCGATCCGCGAGCAGCGCGTCGAGGGCTTCGTCGAGGAGCTGTGCGCCGACCGTGACCTGCTCGTCGACGAGGTCCATCGCCTGGCAGGCCACGAGCGGATCCAGCGCGAGTTCGCCAAGGTGCTGGAGCGGCGGGCCGACCTGGTCTACCCGACTCTGCTCGCCTCGCGGCATCACCCGCACGACATCCGCGAGCTCGAACCCGGCCTGGCCACCTGGATGCTGTCGGGCTTCGTGACCCGGCTCGAGGAGCCCGGTCCCGAGGCGCGCCTCGCCTACCTCCGGGCGCTGGAAGGGCCCCGCTCGCAGAACGGCCGGGCCGACGCGATCGAGCGGCTCGCGCGCGAGGTCAAGGGTGGCTACCCGGAGCTGAAGCGGGCCTGGTTGATCGACCGGCACGCCCGGCCCGAGCTGCAGCGGCACTACTTCGAGCTCATCGACCCGCGCAGCACCTTCGAGCGGATCCGCGACGAGATCGTCGAGCGCTTCGACGTGCCGGTCGACGAGCTGGTCGGCAGCTCGCAGCGACGGCGGGTCAGCCACGCGCGCAAGGTGCTGAGCTGGCTGTGCGTGCAGGACGGTCTGAGCCGTGCCGAGGTGGGGCGCTACATGGGGCGGACCCGTGCCGCGATCTCCTACGCCATCAAGTCGTTGGAGAAGGACATGGACGAAGATCCGGCGCTGCGCCGCGAACTCGAGGGGTTGCGGTGAGCGGAGCCGGGTCCACACCGCGCTACGTCGTGCTGGACGGCTCCGACGGCTGCGGCAAGTCGACGCAGGCCGCCCGGCTCACCGACCGGCTGCGCACCGCAGGCCGCGAGGTCGACCACGTCCGCGAGCCCGGCTCGACCCGCTTCGGCGAGCGCATCCGCGAGATCCTGCTCGACCCCGCGACCGGCGACCTCGATCCGCTGAGCGAGGTGCTGGCGTTCTCGGCGGCGCGGCGCGAACTCCTGCAGTCGGCGATCGCGCCGGCGCTGGCCGCGGGCCGCTGGGTGGTCAGCGAGCGCTGCTTCGCGTCGACCTGGGTCTACCAGTGCGTGGCGGCCGGCCGCGACGACCTCGGTGCCGCGTTCCGGCGCGTCACCGAAGACGTGCATCGCGACCTCCGACCCGACGTGCTGGTGGTCCTCGACCTCGACGACGACACCCGCGAGACCCGGTTGCGCGCCGCCGGCGCTCCCGACCGCATCGAGGCGCGTGGCGCGGAGTTCCAGGCCCGGGTCCGACGCGGCTTCGTCGAGCTCGCCACGCCCGGCCACTGGATCCAGGAGTTCCTCGTTGGCCGGGTGCGGGTCGCAGACGCCGGCGGCTCCGCCGACGACGTCGCGGCGCGGGTCTGGTCGTTGGCCGGCCCCGATGCCGAGGTCCATCGGGCGGTGTCGTCGTGAGCGATCTGCCGGAGCTGCTGGGCCAGGGCGACGAGTGCGCGCGCAGGCTCGTCGAGGCGCGGGCACTCTCGATGCACCACGCAATCCTCATCGAGGGACCGCGCGGCCTCGGCAAGAGTCTCGCGGCACGGCACCTCGCCGCGGCGTTGCTCGGCTCCGAGGATCGCCACGACGCCACCGCGCGGCGGATCGTCAGCGGCAACCATCCGGACCTCCACCTCGTCGAGGTGCCGGAGGGCAAGCACGACATCCCGGTGGAGTCGGTGCGCGAACTGCAGTCGGTGTTGGAGCGCAGCCCCGTAGAGGGACGTGCCCGGGTGGCGCTCGTCGACCCCGCCGATCGACTCAACGAGCAGGGCCAGAACGCCCTGTTGAAGACCCTCGAGGAGCCGGGTCCGGCGACCTTCCTGATCCTCGTCGCGCGGCGACCCGAGGCTCTGCTCGATACGGTCCGTTCCCGGATGGCTCGACTGCGGATCCTGCCGGTGGCGGACGATCTGGTGCGGCGGGCGCTCCATTCGGTTCCGGACCTGCTCGACGACGACGACCGGATCGCGCGCGTCGTCGCGCAGGCCCGTGGGTCGATCGGCCTCGGGCTGGAACTCGCCTCCGAAGAGGGCGGGGAGATCGAGCGCGCGGTCGCCGAGTTCCTCGCCGACCCGGAGTCGATGGAGCCGGAATCGCTGGCCGCGCTGGCCCAGGCCGGCAAGGACAAGGCGGCGAGCGAGCACCGCGCCGAGTTGGTGTTCACCGCGCTGCGCCTGCAGGTCCGCGGCCAGCTCGACGCCGCGCTCGCGGCCGACACGCGGCGGTTGTACGCCCGCGCCGAAGCGGACCAGGGTCTTGGCGTCCTCGATGCGCTGCTCGATGCCGAAGGCGACGTCACCTCCGGGATCCCTGCGGCGCAGGTCCTCGAGGGTTGGGCCGTGCGCTACCAGGCGGCTCGTCGTTCCGGGCGCTGAATCCGGTGTGCTCGGATCCGGGAGTGAGGCGCCGCGGAAAACAGCGACCGGTTGTTCTCCACATCTTGTCAACAGTGGCCACGCGGCGTTTGATGAGCGCGAAGCCCAGGACCCTGGCCCGCCTCGGCAACGTGTCGACGGGCGCAGCGGGGTCTTCTCCACAACCGGCCACGAGGAGCGACGCGGATCGCGTCCCACGCCAAGACACAACAGCAGTGAGAACCGGAGCGGCCCAGGTGCGGGCTCGACCATCCGATGGTGGTCGGCACGCGCCGCGGCCCCGAGGGTTCGGAGAGATGCGGAGGGGGAGTCCGTCGGGGTGGTCAGTCCGACGGGTTCCAGTGGGTCCGGAGGTCGCTCGGCGGCCGCTCGGACTTCAGGCGGTCAGATCGACGACCGATAGGGGTCTCGGGTCGGAACCGACCGTGCGGTGGACGCCGCGTGACGGGTCGGCGCCGGTTCGACAGGGACGGACGCGAGGCGTCCCGACCGGAGCGGACTCCCGCATCGCGGGACCGCGCGCGACAGGAGGAACCACGACATGACCACGGACGGGATCGAGGATCGGATCCAGGCGGTGCGCCGCCGTGATCGTCGATTCGATCGCGCTGCCTACGAGTTCGTGCTCGATGCCCTGGACCACACCATGGTGCATCTCGGCAAGGACCGGATGACGGGCGAGGAGCGGCACATCGGCGGGCGCGAGCTGCTGCTCGGCATCCGCGGCCTCGCGGCCGAGCAGTTCGGTCCGATGGCTCCCGTGGTGCTGCGACGCTGGGGACTCCGAGGCACCGGCGACTTCGGCGAGATCGTGTTCAGTCTGATCGATGCCGGTCTCCTGAGTCGTCGTGCCGAGGACTCGCGCCTCGATTTCGTCGACGGCTTCGACTTCGATCATGCCTTCGCCGAGTCGTTCCGTGACCGGCTCGAGGCGATCAGCGAGACCGAGTGAGGCGCTCGGATCAGCGCCTGGATCGCGCCGCAGAGACCTGAACCGAGTCTGTGACATGGAGCGAGGAACGGACTCGGAGCGCGCGGCCCCGGAGCAGGTCGCTGTTCCCTCTCGCCGGCCGGGCGCCCCGGCGCGCACCCGGCTGATCGTGACCGTCGCGGTGCTGCTCGCACTGACGGTGGTCTACCTGTTCCGCGGCGTGTTCGGCCCGCTCCTCGCCGCCCTGGCGATCGCCTACGTGTTCGAGCCGATGGTCGCCTCGTTGGAGGGCCGCGGCCGATCGCGCCTCGTCGCCGTCGGGCTGGTGTTCGCACTCGGCGGCATGCTCGCCGCGCTGCTGTTCGTGGTCACGGTGATGCAAGGCGCCTCGCTGCTCGAGGCGCTGCTGGCCGAGGACGGTCTGGTCAGCCGGAGCATCGCGCAATGGACCGCGCTGCTGCAGGAGCACCAGCACGTGCTGTCCGACCTCGACCTCGGCGCCAAGGTCCGTGATCCGGAGTTCTGGCGGCCGGTGGTGGCGCCGCTCGCCGGGTCGCTGAAGACCATCCTCAGCGGCGTGCTGGGCTGGTTCGAGATCGTCGGTGCCTTGGTGCTGACTCCGGTCTACACCTTCTACCTGATGCTGGAGATGCCGCGGATCCGGCGCTTCCTGTTCGGGCACCTGCCGTCGCTCGACCGCGAGCGCACCGTCGCAGTGCTCGAGGAGATCCACGTCGGGATGAGCGGCTTCCTGCGTGGCCGCCTGACCATCGCGGTCGCCAAGGGCGTGCTGCTCAGCGTCGGCCTGATGCTCTGCGGTACCGGCTACGCGTGGTTCGTCGGCATGGCCTCGGGCGCCCTGGCGATCCTGCCGCTGGTCGGACCGCTGCTCGGCTTCCTGCTGGCGGTCGGCGTCGCGTTGGCCGATTCGGCGAGCATCACCGACCTGCTGTGGATCGCGCTGGTGTTCGCGGTCGCCGAGGGCCTCGAGAACTTCGTGCTGACCCCGTGGATCATGAAGGGCGACGTCGAACTGCACCCGCTGACGGTGCTGTTCTGCGTGTTCTTCTGGGGTGCGGCGCTCGGCGCATTCGGCGCGCTGTTGGCGATCCCGTTGACGCTGGTCGTGAAGATCCTGGTGCGGGTCTACCTGCTTCCGCACCTGGAACGGCTCGCGGCGTAGACCGCGTCCGCCCGCGGGCGAGCGGGCGCGTCAGTCCCCGAAGGTGATCTGGATCGCGTCCGAGGATCGCAGACCCGCGACCAGGTTGCAGCTTCCCGCCACCGGCCCTCCGAGGACCAGCCATTGCGCGTACATCGACGCGCCGCTGAGGTTCGCCAGGCAGGGGATCGGCACCGGCAGTTCGGCCGCGCCGCCGGTGGGGGTGCGCTGCGCGGTGAATTGCGGCACCAGGATGCCGCCGCAGCCGGTTCCGCAGAACGGGACCGGGGCCTGCAGGCTGACGTTGAGCACCAGGATCGCCACCGAGGCGTTCGGATCGGCACCGCTCAGGGTGATCGAGAAGTTCTGGTTGCCCACGCCAGCCGGCGCACCGACTCCCGCCGTCGCGCCGTTGCCGCAGGTCCCGGTGCCCGTCAGCGAGGTGACGGGTCCGCCGCCGAAGGTGGTGTAGAGCCGCGCCGACAGCAGCGCATTGCCGTTGTTCAGGTCCTCCTCGCGGTTGGCGAGCAGGCCGAGGTCGCTGCCGAGGTCGCCCCCGGAGCGGCGGGAGACGATCGCGGGGTTGGTCATCGCGCGGCTGGCATTGCCGGCGATCACTACCTCGCTGCCACAGCGGGCGGCGCTGTCGATGCCGAGGTTGGTGGCTTCGATGTCGGTCCAACCGCCGGCGTTGTCGTCGGCCCAGGCGGCGACGTACTTGGAGTGCATCAGCGCGACGCAGGGCCGGCGTTCGTCGATGCCGGGGTCGGACTCGATCAGCACCGTATCGACCAGCTGCAGCGAACCGGTCCACACACCGTGCGAGGCGCGGATGTCGTGGTCGGACATCGAACCCTGTTCGAGTTCCTCCATCACCACCATGAAGTGGTTGCCGTTGCCGTCGATGTCGGGTCGGCTGTACAGCGTCGAGGATCCGGTGACCACCGAGACCGGCCCGCCGGCCAGCGTGCCGGTCGAGTCGATCGGCAGCACGTCGACCGCATTCGGTGCCGCCTGGAAGACCACGAAGTAGCGGCCCGCGGTGCCGCCGTCCCTGCTGATCGCGGGGTTGTCGATCGGTGCACCGCCGAGCAGCTGCTGGACGTTGGTCACCGTGGACGACGCCGGCGCGAGCTGCACCACGCAGCTGTTGATCGCCATACCCTCGTCCCAGACCACCACGCACTGCGGGCTCGCGACCATCGGGGAGCTGTCGCCGCCGACGTCCGGGCTGGTCTCCTCCAGAGCCGTCGCCGCGATGTCGACCGGTGGCAGCGGGGTGCCGGTCAGCACGTCGACCGCGCGGCACTTCACGTCGAACGTGCCGCTGCCGTTGTCCTGCCACACCACCAGGAACTGGTCGGCGGCATTGCAGCTGGCGATCTTCGGCAGCTCGGAGCGGTGGCCGTTGGCGACGATCTGGATCGCACCGCCCTGGCGCTGTCCGGCGCCGGACACGTACTGCAGGTAGATGTCCTTGTCGGTCGCCGAGGCCACCGACTGGTAGACCACCCCGTAGACGTCGTTGGTCAGGTCGTAGGCGACGTCGATCTCGTCGTCGGAGAACGAGCGGCCGGCGTTGATGCGGCCGCCCAGCACCGGGTCGACGTCGAGCGGGTAGCGGGCGCCGTCGACGAACGCGGCCGGCAGCACCAGATCGAGGTGTTCGCCATCGAAGCGCATCGAGCCTTCGACCCGCGCGCCGCCGGCGTCGATGCCGACGACACCGCCGATGTGGACGCCACCGAGGGCCCCGGCGTCGAAGTCGAGCTGACGCGCGTGGTCGGTCACCGCGCAGTGCAGCTCGGTCGTCACGCGCAGGCGCACCACCAGATCACCCCGGCCGTCGACCGGCCGCTCGAGCAGCACGCTCTGCTTGATCCCGTCGGCCCGCGCCACGTAACGCTCGACGATGCCCTGGCCATGGCGGTAGTCCACCTGGTCGGTCCGGCGCCGGGGCTCGGCGTCGCCGCTGACCGAGACCCGCGTCTCGTCGCCGCGTAGGATGCCCTCGAGCTGCAGGGTCATCGGCATGTTGGTCGGCGCGTCGGAGCCGAGCAGTGGCGTGACGACCACGCGACCGGTCTCGAAAGACGCCTCGACCCCGCCGCCCACGGCGAGCAGTCGGCCGTCGGTGTCGGTGAGCCCGTGCGATTGGCGGACGACGCCGTGGACGTCGAACGGCTGGGCGGGCCGGGTGTCCTGAGACGTGGCTGTCGGGGTAGCCAGGAGCGCGGCCAGGAGCACGGCCGCGGCGTGGGGGAGCTTGCGCATGGGATCTCTCGAGAACGGGTGGGTGCGGCCCCGTCGGGCATGGGGACTCTCGTCGCGGGGCGACCGAGCCACGATGCAGCAGGAGTGGCAGGTCCGGAAGGGTCTCGCCACTCGCCGATCCGGCGCACCGATGCGGACCAACCGGATTCCTGAGGCGCGAGGTGGCCGACGGCGCGGGGTGGGGCGATTCGACCGGGAGTCCGATCCGACGATCCTGCCTATCTTCGCGTCCGATGAACGTCGTGATCGGGAGCTGCTCTCGCATCGGTCTCGCGGCAGTCGTGCTCACCGTCGGTGTCCACGCGCAGATCGAGTCCGTCACCGACCCGCAGCTCCGCGCAGGAGAGAGCGTGGTCGAGGTCGACGCCGCGTTCCCGGGCGCGGGGCCGGTGGACGCCGACGGCGAGGAGGAGATCTGGCCGGTGCAGATCGTCGATGCGTTCGACGGGCGAGCGATCGCAGGGGCATTGGTGCAGGTGCCGTGGCACACCTGGCGAGGTGTCGTCGCGGCGGAGCGGCACTTCCAGTGCGTCGGACGAGCCGATCCCGAGGGTTGGGTCCGATTGCCATGGGCGGCGCTCGGCGGCGCCCACGAGTACTCCTTCGCGGATGCTCCCGGCTACTCGGCGTACGAGTACTGCGGTCCGGGCGAGGACCAATGCGAACTCCGCCGCGGCGTCGACGTGCCGATCCGCGTCGTCGACTACCTCGGTCGGTCCGTTCCCGACGCCCGCGTCGAACTGGTGCTCGGTTGCGCCCACGTGCCGCCGCAACGGGTGGGGATCACCGATGCCGAAGGAGTCGCCGTGCTGCCGGATATCGATCCGACGCGCCACGAGGACTTCCTGGTCTGGGCCGAGGGCTGTCACTGCGGGGCATACGACCTGCGCGGGACGTGGCGCGAGGGCTCGCCGCCGGTCGTGATCGACGTGGTCCCCGGTCTCACGCTCCGTGGTCGGGTCCTCGATGCGGGTGGCAAGCCGGTGCGAGGAGCGCTGGTAGGCGCGGTGCAAGGCGATCGGGAACTCGCCTGTCCCTGGGACCGGACCGGCGCCGACGGTCGCTTCGAGTTGCTCGGCCTGTCGCCGCACGCGGAGCTGGAGTGCCGGGGTCCCGCATGGCTGAGTGCCGAGCCATTGCGGTTCGAGGCCCCGCCGGTGGGCGTCGAGCGAGAGATCGTGCTGGGACGGATCGAGCGCGATGCGCCGCTGGAGCTGAGGGTCGAAGGCGAGGCCGGGGAAGCGGTCGAGGAGGTCGTGGTCACGGCTGTCCGACGTGCCGATGGTCACTCGGTGACGCGGCGGACCGACTCCGCGGGTCATGCGGAGTTCTCGCTACCGCCCGGCGCGTACCGGGTCCTGGTCGACGGGGGACTCGGCGTCTGGGGTGACGCCGAAGCCGCCGTCGACGTAACCGCAACCGCGCTGGCGACGGCGCGCGTCGTGGTGCAGCGCAATCCGACGGTGCGGGTCGACGTCCGTGCTGCGCGGGACTGGACCCTCGGTGTCACCACGGCACAGCGATACCGGCGACTGGTCTTCTGGGACGAGGATGTGGTCGACGTGCCGGTCCCACGCGCCGAGCAGGCCGCGATCCGAGTGAGTGGGCGTTTCGAAGCGGAGCTCGCGGTGCGCTTCTTCCCAGTGCCGGAACCCGGCGGATCGATCGTCCTGGAGCCGCCCGCCTCGGTCGTGGTCCGTGCGGACTTCGTCGATCACCGGGACGAACCCGTTGCCGGTTGCCTGTGGCTGACGCGGGAGTTCTTCGGAGGAGAGACCTGGGAGGAAGGTCCCTACGAGACCGAGTCGAGTTGCGAGACCTGGATGTCCGGCCCGGTCTCATGGATCGCGGTTCCGGAGCGCGACGATCTCGAGCCGGTGTTCGGCGACCTCGACCTGCAGGGCGAAGACGTCGACCTCGGGACCGTGCAGTTCCCGGGGAAGACGGCCCCGGTCCGACTCGCCGTGCCGGAGGAATTCCGGAACGACTGGAGCAGCGTCCGCCAGCTTTCGCCACGCGGGAGGGAGGTCTCCGAGGGCTTGATCGAACCCGACGGGCGGGTCGAAGGCCTCGGGGTCGTCAGGCCCGGCAACATGCTGAAGATCTGGTTGAGCGATCCGGAGTGGTACGGCTTCGGAGAGCGGAGGCGCGAGGAATTCGTGCTGCCCTTCCGTCACCTCGTCACCGGCGCTGCGGTCCAGACCATCTCCTGGCCGCGGGGCTCGCTGCGTCTGCGCGTCCGCGACGGCCTCGGTCGGCCAATCGAGGAGCCGGTGGTCTGTTTCGACACGGATTGGATCACCTGGGAAGAGCCGGAGGGCCCGGACGGAACCGTGATCCGCGCCATCCAACCCGGTCGCCACACGCTGGTGGTCGGAGCAGCGGGACATCGCGCCAAGGTCTACGAGCTCCGCTTCGGTGAGGAGGACGAGGAGCGCGAACTCACCGTCGTGTTGTCACCGCGGAAGTAGCGCCCTCAGCAGGCCGCGTCGCGGCCCCAGGGGCTTGACAGGAATCCCGCCCCGACCGCGCTGCGCCCTCAGCCGTCGACCAGTTCGAGCACCGCGTGCAGCGTCCGCGCATTGCGCATCGTCACCGGCGTGCCGAAGCTGCGGTCGAGCACCGCCGGCGTGAGCTTGGTGCGGGCGATCCCGGCGGGGAAGTGCGCCCAGAGGTGACCCTTCGCCAGCGCGCAGCGCTCGCCGGCGGTCAGGTACGGCTCCAGGACGGCGAGGGTCTGCTTGCCGGGTCGGGTCCGGGCGAAGGCGATCTGCACCAGGTTGGGCTCGGACTCGACGGCCGCCGCGAACGGGCAGGCCGCAGCGAGGGCCGCCAGGTCCTTGCCCGCCGAGACCACCACCGGCACGTCGGAGCCGAAGCGCTCGCGGATCGCGGCTTCGAGCCGATCGGCCAGTGCGTTCGCGGTGCCGCGCGCGGCGAATACCAGGTTGCCGCTCTGCACGTGCGTTCTCGGATCGTCGAAGCCGAGTCCGGTGGCGAGGTCGCGGAGGTCGGCCATCGGCACGCTCTTCCGGCCGGCTCCGGCCTTGCCGACGTTGATGCCACGCAGCCAGGCGATGTAGGTGGGCATGGGGAGGATGTTCCGCGACGCAGGACCTGGAGTCGATCAGCCGCGTCCGCTGCCCGTCGCCAGCGCGTACGACTCCTTCAACCACTTCGACCAGACCGCCTTCGGCAGCGGTCGCTCGGCGGTGAAGCGAACCGTCACCCAGCCGTGCTTGCCGACCTCGAAGCGGTCCGGCTGCTCGGCTGCGAGTTCCGTGGCCTGGGGGAGCGATGCCGCCAGCTTGAACATCGCCTTGTAGCCCACGCCCTTGGTGCCCGGGCCCAGATACAGGAAGGCCGTCTTGCCGGCCTTGAACGAGGTCTGGTTGCAGGACGTGCCGACCACCACGTCGGGGAACGCGGCGGCGGTGTCGTGCAGAGCCGCGGTGGGGTCCTTCGAAGCTGCCATGGAGCAGGGGCGGAGATCAGAACCCGCGCAGTCGTTCCTGGGTCAGGTACGACCACTTGTTGAGATGCGGGTCGCGCATCACGAAGAAGAACAGCTCCGGCCAGAACGCGTCCTTGCTGGCGCCAGCCTCGAGGCAGTGCTTCGCGGCCTCGGCGTAGACCGAGTCCGGGTGCTTGTCGATGAGCTGCTGCAGCCGCTTGGGATCGCGACCCTTCGACAGGATCTGCTGGTAGAGCTTGCCGACCTCGATCTCGCGCTCGACCGCGTTCTTCGCCAGGCGCGCCTCCATCCGCTTCGCGCGGCGGTCGAAGTCGCGGAGGCCCTCCATCGAGCGCTGCGCGTCCTTCAGGCGCCAGGCAGCTTCGAACACGTCGCCGGCCTCGAAGATGTGCTCGATGCCGGTCATCGTCCAGTCGACCTCCGCCTGGACGCGCGCCTGCAGGTAGCGGTGGATGCCGCGTTGGAACGGCTCGTTGGGAGTCTTCTCGTCGAGCGCCTTCCAGGCCGCGTAGGCATCGCCCTCGGCGAGCGCGCGGAACGCCTTGCGCAGGCCGGCCGAATCCAGGTCCTTCGCGGTCACGCCTGGCGGCAGCACCAGTTCGCCCTCGGTCGCCGCGCAGTCGTGCTTCAACCCTTCGTCGGTCTGGTACATCGCGGTCACCGCGCCGCCGCGCTGGCCGGGCGCGACCACGTTGCGCAGCCGCGCGTAGAGCGGTCCGCCGTGGCCGGTGCCGTTGTAGGAGAAGCCGCGCATCGCCTGCTCGCCGGTGCCACCGCCGCCCGCGCCCTCGGGACCGACCCGGCAGCCGAACCGACGCGCCCGGTCGGCGGGGAACTTCTTGTCGGGCAGCGTCGACTGGTGGCCGCTGGCGGTGCCCTCCTTGCGGTCGTTGGAGTGGTCGCGCGCGCAGGCGGTCATCAGCGGGTCGGCGACCCAGGCGATCGAGCCGCTGAGCATCCGCACCTGGTTGCCGTACATCACGAAGTCGGCCTCGAGCAGATCGAGTCCGGCGCAGGCCGCGGCGTTCTGCATCAGCACCGGCTCGGCGTCGGGGTGAGCCACGGTCCGCGCCAGCACCAGGGTGCGTTCGTACAGCAGCAGCTCGTCGAGCGGACTGTGGGACTTGTCGAGGTGCGGGTAGGGGATGCCGGTGGGTGAGAGCTTGCCCACGGTCGGATCGGTCTCGACGCCTTCGGCCTGACGGGCGCGGTGCAGTTGCTCGGCCAGCTTCACGACCTTCGCGCGCTCCTTGCGCACCTCTCCCACCTCGAGCTCGGAGGGGTCGAGCAGCAGGATCTCGGCCACCCGGTTGATCGGGTCGAGGAACTCCTCGCGGAAGATGCCCGTGGTCTGCTTGCGGGGGTCGCCCATCGTGAAGGGCCCCTCGGCGATGTACCACTGCCACAGGCGGCGGGTCCGGGCGACGGTGGCGAGGTCGGCGCCGGAGAGGTGCGCGAAGTGCTCGCGATAGGCCGTGGGCAGATGCTCGCGGAGCAGGTCGAGATACTCGGCGCGCGCCTGCCGATACTCGCGCTCCAACTGATCGAGATCGCGGTTCGCGTGGCAGGCCGGCGAGGAGGAGACGGGCGACCCGCTCCAGGCGAGCGGCAGCGACAGGAGCAGGGCGGTGAGGACGCGCATCGTGGGGAGCGGCGACGCTGGAGGCGGCGTTCGACGTTCCCCCAAGATAGAGGGCACCGTCGATGCCGACAAACCGGCGGCGTGATCCAGGCTCCCCCTCGCTCGAGGGCCTCGGCGGCGGCCGCTCAGGCCAAGGCCCGCCGCAGCGGGCAGTCGTCGGTCGGAGCCTCCCCGGCGCCGTTCCGATACCGCGTCAGCAGCTCCCGCGACCGCGCCGCGAGCATCCGCCGCACCTCGCGCCGCTTGCCCTTGATCCGCGGGATCGACATGTGGTCGTAGGCGGTGGTGTGGTGGCGCATCCAGGCGATGACCGCCGACTCGGCGCGGCGCTCGACCGGGATCCGCTGGGTGCGCGCCACGGTGCCGCTGCCGACCGGCGTGGCGTGCGCGGTGATCCGCCGCGTCAGCTCCTCGGCGAGTTCCTCATGGGGACTCGAGAAGGCCAGGAAGTCGCGGACCGCCGCCGCGAAGTCCTCGACGTAGTCGGCCTGCTGGCGGTCGCGCCGCGCCTTGCCCGCGGCGAGCTTGCGCGCGTAGGCCGGGTCGTCGCGCTCGGCCGCGAGCGCCGTGCGGATCGCGGCCACCCGCTCGGCCTCGGCCCAGACACCGCGCGAGAAGGTGCGCCGGCCCTTCTTCTCCTGCACCACCCAGCAGGGGCCGCCGGCCTTGATCCTGCGCGTCAGCGCGGCGTCGCCGGGAGGCACCAGCTCCCAGCCTGCCGGCACGCGTTCGAGCTTGCCGGAGGGCAGGCGGACGGTGGTGTCGTCGGGTCCCGGGGCGACGGTCAGCGGGGCGTCGGGCATGGGCGCGGAGGCTACGTCGCGCGCCGGGTCAGGCAAGCGACTCGTCGGCGTCGGCCGTGGTCCAGCCCTCCAGCACGCGGCGTTCGCGCGCCGGACCGCGGCAGCGCTTCACGCGGTGCTCGAGGCGCGACGCGGTCGACCGGTCCGGCAGCGGTGGACTGCACGCGGCCAGCATCCACGGCCGATCGGCGCGGGTGCAGCGTGCACCGCCAACACGTTCGCCGTTGTGCTGGGCGAGCCGCCGTGCGACGTCGGTGGTGATGCCCACGTAGGTCCGCGTGCCGGTGGCGGAGCGCAGCACGTAGACGAACCAGGGGGGCGGCGCGGCTTCGGGGGAAGGCGTCATCGTTCGGACGGACGGCTCCAGGATGACGAGCGGCGTGGCCGGTAGCCATGGCGAAGGCGGCGATCGCGGAGTTCCCGATCACCGTGCTCGTCCGCCAGGTCCGCTTCGACGCCGCGTCGATCTCGATCCCCATGCCCATCGCTCTGCTCCGGCGACGCTCCCTCGCGAGCCGTTCGCTCCCCGTCCTGCTGTCCCTCGCCGCCACGCCGGTGATCCTCGCGCAGGACCGTGCCGCGACCCCGGCTGCGGACGACCTCGTCGCCCGCATCGACGGCCTGCTCGACGCCCACCACGCGATCGACCAGTTGTCCGGTGCCGTGCTGGTGGCCGACGGCGGCGAAGTCATCTACCGCGGCGCGCGCGGCATGGCGAACTCCGACTGGGGCGTGCCGAACACGCCGGCGACGAAGTTCCGGCTGGCATCGATCACCAAGCAGTTCACCGCGATGCTGGTGCTGCTGCTGGTCGAGGAAGGCTCACTGAACCTCGACGATCCGCTGACCACCTGGCTGCCGGAGTATCCCGCCGAGAGCGGCGCGAAGGTCACCATCCGCCACCTCCTCAACCACACCTCGGGGATCCCGAGCTACACCGACCGGCCGGGCTTCCTCCACGAACAGGGCAAGGTCGAGCTGCCGGTGCTGGAGTTCGTGGCGAAGTACTGCTCCGACCCGCTGGAGTTCGAGCCGGGCAGCCAGTGGCGCTACAACAACTCGGGCTACTTCCTGCTCGGTGCGTTGGTCGAGCAGGTCACCGGCAAGACGTTCCGCGACGCGCTGCGCGAACGGGTCCTCGATCCGCTCGGCATGGCCGACACCGACCTCGACGACGAGTACGCGGTCGTGCCCGGCCGGGCGACCGGCTACGACGACCTGCTCGGCGGCCGCCGCGTCGCGATGTGGCTCGACATGGCGGTGCCGTACTCCGCGGGCGGGCTCTACTCGACCGTCGACGACCTGTGGCAGTGGGACCGCGCGCTGCGCGCCGGTCGCCTGCTCGGCGAGGAACTCACCACCGAGATGTTCACGCCGGGTCTGCAGGACTACGGCTTCGGCTGGTCGATCGAGATCCCCGAGGGCTCGGACCTGCAGGGCGCGGACACGGTGATCCAGCACACCGGCGGCATGCCCGGGGTCTCGACGCTGATCTGGCGGCAGCCCGGCCGCGACCGTTGTGTGATCGTGCTCGGCAATTCCAGCGGGACCGCGCACCACGCGATCCAGCAGGGGCTGGTGGCGCTGCTCGAAGGACGCGAACCACCGCCGGTGCGTCCGCGGGGCGACTTCGAGATCGCCCGGCGGGTCCTCGCCGACGGCATCGAAGCCGGGCTCCAGGACCTGGCGAAGTGGCCGCAGCAGGTGCGCGAGGAATACATCGAGCGCGACATGAACTCGATCGGCTACGGCCTGCTGGAACAGCGGCGCTTCGACGAGGCGATCCGCGTGTTCGAGTTCCTCACCGTCGCCTACCCGAAGTCAGCGAACACCTGGGACAGCCTCGGCGAGGGCCACCTGCGTGCTGGTCACGTCGCTGCGGCGATCACCGGCTACGAGAAGGCGCTCGAACTCGATCCGACCAGCGCGACGATCCCGCCGATCCTCGAGGAGCTGCGGCGGCGGTAGGATCCGACGACGGTCACCGGTCCGGGAAGAGATCAGCGGCCCGGGGCAGAGCCACTTGTCGGATTCGCGTCCCGGGTCCCACACTGGCGCGCACCATGCTCGATCGGCGCAGCTCGTTCGTTCTTTGCCTCGCCGTGAGCGGGCTCCTCGGTGACCTCGTCGCGCAGCGGACCTGGACCGTCGAGTCGAATGGGACCGGCGACTTCCTCGACATCCAGCCGGCGGTCCAGACCGCGGCCGAGGGTGACCGGATCGTGGTCGGCCGCGGAGCCTTCAGCCCGTTCGTCGTCGACGGCAAGAGCCTGACCCTGGTCGGCGCGCGGGTGTTCCAGAGTGGAGTCACGCCCGGCGGAACCGAATCGATCGTGGTCCGCAACCTGGCGGCTCACCAGCGCGTGGCGCTGATCGACCCTTTCGCCTTCCAGTCTCGGACGCCACGCGCCAACCTGCTGCTGGAGAACTGCGCGGGCACGGTGTGGATCGAGGGGCTGTTCTCCGACAGCTACGGAGCGACCGCTCTGATGATCGACAACTGCGCCGACGTCGTGCTCTCGGACTGCTTCCTGCAGACCAATGCCGGCCGCGCGGACGCCAACGGCGACGCCGAGTCGCAGCCTGGTATGGCGGTGCGCGACGCCACGGTCCACGCCTACGACTGCTCCTTCCGCGGCTCGCACTCGGTGCTGCAGGGGCCGAACTTCCCGGTGAACAGCGGGCCGGTGGCGGGTGGGCACGGTATCGACGCCGTGGATGCGCGCCTCGTCCTACGGGGTGGCCGGGCCGACGGGGGCAGCGGTTCGGGCGTGGCGTCCGGCACGTGCGTGCTCAGCGGCGCAGGTGGCGACGGAATCCGGCTGGACACCCGCGGAGGGACCGCGCCGGAGCTCACGCTGCAGGACGTCGCCATGGCTGGCGGTGCCGCGGGCTACTTCACCTGTGGGAGTGGGGCGTCGCCCGGTCAGGATGTCCGGGTGTTGGCAGGGACGTCGCGAGTGCTGCCCGGAATGCCGCGGCTGTTGACCGCGCCGGGGTTGCTCGACGCCCCGGGCGAACTCGATGTGGATCTCTCCGGGGTGTCCGGCGAATCCGTCGTGGTGATCGTCGCCCTCCCCGGAGCGACGATGCCGTTGGCAGGAAGCGTGCTGCACGTCACCGCGCCATCCCTGACCCTGGGCAGCGTGGTCGTCGGAGCCACCCGCACCGCCTCGCTGCAGGTGACGGTGCCGGTCGTGCCGGTCGCGCTCCCGACGTTGGCCCTGCAGGCCGCGTTCGTCGATACCCGGGGCCGGTTCGAACTCAGCAATCCCGGTGCGCTGGTGATTCGCTGAGCGACGACCACAGCTCGTCCTGAGCGGCCGCGAGGTCCGGTGCCGCGCGCCAGTCGAAGAAGCCGATCGACTCGAGCGCCGTGCGCAGCTCCGGCTCGCGGTCGGCGAGCAGGGCCGCGACCGGCAGCCGCGGCGGACCGACGTCGACGCCGAGCATCTTCATGGTCGCCTTGGCGGCGCCGAGGTAGCCGAAGCCGGCCAGGACCCGCACCAGATGCACCGAGCGGAGCTGTTCGCGGCGGGCGGTCTCCAGGTCGCCGGCGCGGAACGCCTGCGCGAGGCGCAGATACGGGCCCGGCGCGAAGTTGTAGGTGCTGCCGACGAAGCCGCGGGCGCCGAGCGCGAGGGCGGCGAGCAGCGATTCGTCGTTGCCGTAGAGCACGTCGAGCGCGTCGTCCTCGAGCAGTTGCTGCAGCGCGGCGAGGTCGGGGCTGGTGTGCTTGACCCCGGCGAAGTTCGGTGCCGCCTCGCGCAGCAGCTCCAGATGGTCGACCACGCCGAGCGTCACGCCGGTCAGCACGGGGATGTCGTAGTAGTAGAACGGCAGCTCGGAAGCGGCTCCGGCGAGCGCCGCGCAGCTCGCGACCAGGCGCGCCGCGTCCGCGGGGCGGTAGTAGTACGGCGCGAGCGCGGAGATCGCATCGGCACCCTGGGCGCGACGCGCGAGTTCGGCACCGGCTTCGACCGCGGTGCCGCCGACGTGGACGATGACCTGGAGAGCATGCTCCGGGGCGACCTCGATCCAGCGGCGGGTCAGCGCGTCACGCTCGTCGAAGGTCAGGCTGGCGAACTCACCGGTGGAGCCGGCCACGAACACCGCGCGGACGCCGCCCTCGTGGAGCGCCGCGGCCTGGGCCTCGACGCGGTCGAGGCACAGGGCCCCGTGGTGATCGAACGGGGTATGGGGAGCCGCCGAGAGTCCGCGGAATGCTGGGTTGCTCGTCATGATCGGAGAGGCTCCGTGGTCGTTCGCGGTCGAACACGGCTGACCGGCTTGCGCTGCGAGATGCTATCCGGTCCGAGCGGGACTTTGACCTGGGTGGTGCTCCGCGGCCTACTCGGCGGCATGGACCAGAGCAGTGGCAGCCCGATCGGCTTCGAGGACTTCCTGCGCGTCGAGCTACGCGTCGGCACCGTGGTCGAGGTCCTCGACTTCCCCGAAGCCCGCCGGCCGGCCTGGAAGCTGTCGATCGACTTCGGTCCCGAGATCGGCACGCGGCGGTCGAGCGCGCAGATCACCGACCTCTACCGGGCCGAGGACCTGCTCGGCACGCAGGTCGTGGCGGTCGTCAACCTGCCGCCGAAGCAGGTCGGGCCGTTCCGCTCGGAATGCCTGGTGACCGGCTTCCACCGCGCGGACGGCGCGGTGGTGCTGGCGCGGCCGGACAGGCCGGTACCCGACGGCGCGAAACTCCTGTGAGCGTCCGTGTCGGTCGACCCGTCACCGCCGCTCGACCGGCCACCGCTGCGCGACCAGCGCCACGCGGTGGCCCTCACCGTCGTCGCTCCGCCCCGAGACCGTCACCATCACCAGGCCCGGTGGCCGGCTGCCTTCGACCGGGCTGATCCGTTCGAACGCGCCGGCGGCGCCCTCCGCCAGAACCCTCCCCTCGCCGACCGGCTGGCCCAGCGCGAAGGTCTGCACGTGCAGGCGGCGGCGTTGCTCGGATGCGAGGGCGTAGACCGCGTGGACCAGCTCGCCGGGACCGCGGACCAGCACGAAGTCGAGCGGGTTGTAGTTGCCGCCCAGGCGCGGCGGGTCGTCGGCCAGTCGGATGCGCCGCAGTGCGTCGGTCGCGAACGAGCGGCCGGCCTGGGCCGGGTCGGTCGCGGTGGGTACGAACACGACCTCCAGGCAACCCTGCCCAGCCGCGTTGCCACCCCGTTCGAACAGCACGTAGAGGTTGCCGTTGGCGTCGAGGGCGTTCGACGAGACGTTGGTGGCCTCCAGCGGCTGGTCCTTCCCCGGGCTCAACGGCACGTCCGTCGGCTGCAGGAAGCTCCCGGTGGCCAGGTCGAAGCTGCGCAGGTGGATCCCGTAGCTCTGGCCGTGGGTGCGGTAGGTGAGGTGCAGGACGTCGCCCGCGAGTGACGGTGCCGGCGCGATCCCCGTGGTGCCGACGTTGATCCGCAGTGGCTCACCGAATTCGTCGCCGTCGCCGCTGCCGATCAGCAGGGAACTCGACCACGCGGTCCAGCCGGCGTGGGGGCTGCGGTGCGGGGTGAGTGCCGCGACCAGCCTGTCGCCGTCGGCGGTCGACAGCAGGCCGGAGAACAGGAACTGGTCGTTGCCGCCGGTTCCCTCGGCCAGCAGCCTGGCCTCGGCGGTCCAGGCGTTCTGGCCCACGTCGAACGAGCGCAGCCACGCGCCGTCGAACTCCGGATGTCCGTCGGTGGGGGCGGAGAAGCCGAGGTGGACCAGCTCGCGGCCCGGCGCGCGTGCCAACAACGGATCGTGGGCACCGGCGCGGTCGACCCGTGCCGCGAGCTGCCAGCTGCGGCCGCCGTCGTCGGAGCGGTGTAGCTCGACGCCGCGCTCCACCGGCTCGCCGTCGCCGGAGGCCGCGGTGCCCACGGTCACCAACAGGACCCCGGCCGGCGTGACGACCGCGCCGTGGTCGTTGCTGCGTGCGGCGAACAGCGCCACGTCGGCCCCGGTCGTGGTGACGATCGACAGGCGCTGTGCGCGGTTCCGTTCGGCTCGGGTCTCCTGAGCGAATGCGGTCGGTGGACCCGCGAGCACCAGCCCGAGGCCCGACCACATCGCGACTCGTCGGTGGTGCAGCGCCATGCCGGGGAGTCTACCAGTCCAACGTGGACCCGGGCTCACACCGGCGCGTCCTCGTAGCGGGCGCGTAGGAACAGGCCGAGTTCCTGCAGGAAGCGCTCGGCGTCGCCGGCCACGGCCTCGCGCTGGTCGTGCATGCCGAGCCGTTCCACGTAGCGCGCCGCGATCTCGCCGAGCGCCTTCCGCCGTGCCTTGGCAGGCATCCGGCCGAGCCTCTGATCGAGGTACTCGATCAGGTTCAGGTCGTCGGGGTGGAGGTTCTGGGCGTGTGCCGCGGTGAAGGCGAAGCGACGGTCCTGCACCTCGCGCCACGACGCGCCGATCGCCTCGATCCACGGCTTGCGGCGGGCCTTCGCCGGTTCGCGGGACTCCATCACCACGAACGTGCCCGCCAGCATGTCGCCGATCCGCCGGTTGCCGGTGGTGAGGGCCGGCACCAGCCAGAACAGCGGGATCTCGTCGACCAGCCGCGCCAGGTTGCGCACGATCGACGCACCGGCGGTGAGGCCGTGGCCGGTGCCCATCACGGTGCGCAGATGCAGCCGGCGCTTGCCGGGGGTCAGCCCCTCGCCGCGGATCTCGGCGACCACGAAGTAGAGGGTCGAGACCAGGAACCAGGTGACGATGATGGCGGCCACGAACCAGGCGCCGGTGTCGCGGGTGCGCACGTCGGTGACCGTCAGCAGCATCAGGAAGACGAAGCCCAGCACGAGGAATGCCCCCGCGATGATCAGTCGGTCGATCAGGGCGGCGGCGAAGCGCGCGCCCCAGGGCGCGATCCGGAACTCCAGGCGGGTCTGTTCGGGGGTCTCGACCACCACGGTCTCGCCCTCGAATTCCCAGGGGAAGCGGTTGGCACGTGCCATCGCCGCCGATCATGGCAGGCGAGGGCCTCCGGACGGAACCGAGGACCCGGCGATTCTCCGTGATGCGGTCCCGAGGTCTGGCCCGCCGTCGAGCCCGGCGGCAGGCTATGCGTCGTGAACGCCCGCTCCCGAACCCAGGTCGGTGACCGTCCCGCGCCCGATCGACCGCTCCGCCCGTCGGAGATCGAAGGGCGACTCACCGCGCTGCTCGACCGCATCGACGCGAACGGCCTCGAGCGGCTCGACGACCGCGACGTCGAGGACCTCGGCAAGCTGTATCGTGCGACCGCGGCTCGCCTCGCCCACCAGCGCGCGTTCGGCGCCTCCACGGTGCGCGAGCAGCGACTCAACGCGCTGGTCACCCGTGCCCACGCGGTGGTCTACGGTCGGCCCCAGCGGCGCCCGTTCCTCGCCACGCTGACCTATCAGATGATGGCCTTCCCGCTGACCATCCGGCGGACCTGGCCGTACCACGTCGCGGCCGGCGCGATCCTGATCCTTGCCGGCGTCTACGGCTACTTCGGCTCGGCCGACGACCCCGACTGGACCCGCTCGTTCACCTTCCCCGGCGACGAGCGAACCCCCTACGCGACCAGGGAAGAGCTGTTGGCGACCCTCCGCGACGGCCGCCAGATGAACTCGGGAGGCAAGGCCGCTTTTGCCGCACAACTCTGGCAGAACAACACCAAGGTCGCGCTGATCGCCTACTTCCTGGGCTTCCTCGCCTGCGTGCCCACCGTGCTGGCGCTCGGCATGAACGGCCTGATGCTCGGCACCTACTCGTTCACCTTCCACCAGAAGGGACTGGCGTACGAGTGGTGGGCCTGGATCCTGCCGCACGGCATCACCGAGATGCTGTCGATCGTGCTGCTCGCCGGCGGCGGCCTGATGGTCGGCCACCAGGTCATCGCACCCGGGGAGCGGAGCCGCGCCGAGGCGCTCCGCGCGGTGCGCGCCGACGCGGTGCGGTTGGTGAGCTTCGCCTTCCCGCTGCTGTTCGTCGCCGCGCTGATCGAGTCGTTCGTGCGCCAGTCGCACCTCACCGACGGCGCGCGCTACGTGTTCGCCGGGCTCACTGCGCTGTTCTGGATCGGCTACCTCGGCTTCGTGCGACCGACCCGCGACAGCATCGAGCAGGTGGTGGCCCCGGCCACCGTGGCGCAGCGCGCAGTTCCGCTGCCGACCGAGGACGAGCTGCTGGGTTGAGCCGAGGAGTCGATTCAGACGGGAGACAAAGATTTCCGACAGGGTGTCAAGGACGCTTGACAGGGTCGCGATGTCGCGCTTTCTTGACACCATGTCGAATAACCTTGTCTCAGGGCCCGACGCGGCCGGAGGACCGATGAGTGCCTCGTTCGAGGAGAAGAGCGTCTGGATCCAGGTCGTCAGCCTGGTCGTGGCCCTCGGTGGCTACCTGGTGGCCGCGTTCTGGATGGCACGCGCAGGGGTGACCGAGCTCGCCGCCTACATGCCGCTGTTCGTCGGTGCCGTCGTGGTCCAGGTGATCCTGCTGATCGTCGGTCACACCGCGGCGGCCATCGTCCAGAAGCCCGAGGATGCCGACGAGCGCGACCGGATCATCGCCTGGCGTGCCGAGGCGCGAAGCTCGTGGATCCTGGCGATCGGCGCATTGGCCGCCGTCTCCATGCTGGCCATGAACGTCGAGACGGTCTGGGTCGCGCACGTGCTGATCGTCGCGCTGTTCGTGTCGACGCTGATCGGCTACGTGCTGCAGATGATCGACTACCGGCGCGGGTTCTGAGCGTGGCCAAGGCCAAGAACCCGGTGAGCAACCGGATCCGCAAGCTGCGCTTCGAGCACGACGAGATGACGCAGGCCGATCTCGCGGCGCGGATCGGCGTGTCGCGGCAGACGCTCAACGCCATCGAAGGCGGCAAGTACTCGCCGTCGCTGGAGGTCGCGTTCCGGATCGCGCGGGTGTTCCACAAGCCGCTCGAGGAGGTGTTCGCGTTCGACGGCGGCGCGTGAGCCGCGCCTCGACCGAGCGCTACTTCCGCCGCAGCTCGAGTTCCAGTGGTGCACGTCGGTCGGAGAGCACGTCGACGTACACCTCGTCGCCGGCGTAGCGGTACGGCGAGTCCTTGGCGAACGAGATCGACAGCTTGTAGCGGCCCCCGGCGGAGACCTGCAGGCCGCCGTCGACCCGCGTGCTGTCGAGGGTCTGGCGGCCGTCGTGCTCGACCGGCAGCAGGAACAGGTCCGGGAGTCCCGGCGCATCGAGCGGCAGCAGCGAGTCGCCGAGCCGGAAGCGGACGGTCACGCCGGTCGGTGCGCCGACCACCAGATCGACGCGCTGCGTGCCGCCGTGGACCTCGCACGACGCGGTGCCCATCAACGGCGGTTCGTCCTGGTCGACGTCGAGTTCGAGGAAGCCCGGCGAGGTGTGGATCACGAAGCGCGCGGTCGGGGTCTCGCTGCGCACCCGCGACGCCAGGTGGTTGCGCATCCCTTCCAGCTCCTCCTCGCGGCGCCACGTGAACCCGCCGACCTCGGCCGGTCGATTGGTGCGCCGGTCGAGGACGTCGACCTGGACCTCGGCGATCGCCTCGACCGCGAACTCGGCTCGGGTGCCGTCGGTCGGGACCTCGACGATCCACGAGGTCAAGAGCGGCCACAGCTTGGCCTGCACCGTGCCGACCGGCAGTTCGGTTGCGAAGTCCCAGACGTCCTCGCCCGCGGCCTGCATGTCGCCGAGGCGGAGCGACGCCGACGGCTCGCTGTGACTCGAGCCCGGTCCGAACAGGCGCAGCTCGGCGGCATCTCGGCCGGGGAACGGCGGCAGGCGGAGTCGCGCGGTCAGGGTCGCCATCGCCCGGCCTTCCGGCGGGTCGGCGAGGGTGATCGTCACCGGTCCGTCGGGACGCGGCTCGGTCGCGACGACCTGGTCGGCGAGTCGTATCGGTTCCTCGGTCTCGAAGCGGGTGCCGAGGTCGACGAGGACGCGCAGCACAGAGCCGACCGGCAGTCCCTGCAGTTCACAGCGTGGCGGTGCGCCGTCCTCGTCGCGCAGCCGGCGCTGGTCGAGCGGCTGGTTCGGGGAGCCGCCCTGTAGCAGCACCGTCAGTCGTGGTGCCAGGCCCACGGCCGCGTAGCGCTCGGGCTGCCAGTTGGCGAAGGCGAGTTCGAGGTCGAGCCCGCCGGGGAGTTCGAGGGTGCGGTTCGCCGGCTCCCGCAGGTCGAGCTCGATGCGTCCCCAGGCGGTGCCTCGCCCGCGCGCATACAGCGCGAAGCCGCGGTGCAGGACCGGCGGTTCGCTGCCGAACGATGCCGTGGTCTCGCGGTTGGAAGCCGCCAGCGTCAGCGTCGCGAGCTGTGGCCGCTCGCCCTCGGTGACTCCGGGCCGCAGTCGGATCGGCGAGTCGAGGCCGCGGCCCAGCAGGTGGAACGGCTCGCCGTCGCCGGGAATGCCGCTGCTCGCGTCGGCGAAGTAGCGCGCGGCGAGGCGCAGCTCGAGGTCGGCGACGTGCTGGCCGCTGCCGGCGTGGAGGACGCGGAGTTCGCTGGCGGGGCCGGAAGCACTGGCGGCGACGGGTGGGGCGACGGTCGCAGCTTCGTCGGTCGGCTGATCCCCGGTCGCGGCGGTGATCTCGTCGCGGTCGGTCGGTGCGGCGTCGCGCGGTGCGACCGCGACCGGCTCGGACGCGTCGTCGAGCGGGTTGGACGGAGCTTGCACCGACTGCGGCCGGGACTCTGGGGACGCCAGCAGCCACCACGCGCCGAGAAGCGCGGCGACGACCACCAGCAGGATCCAGGCGGTGGGTGCCCGGGATTGCGATGCGGAGTTCGGCATGACGCGAGGACAGGACCGGGCGGCCGAAGGTACCCGACGTGCGGTCCAGACGGACGTCCCGTCGTTCCCGGGCCGTTCCGGACCGGGCCTGGGAAATCCCGCTGAACCGCTCCGGGACGCTCCCGTTGGCGCGCGGCCGTCCCAGCCGGGGCGGGTCCGCGAGTCTCTGCATGAATACTCCCTTCCACCTCGTCGCCGCCGGCCTCCTGGCCGCCGCCGCGCTCTCCGCCCAGGGCCCGTCCAACTGGACGACCATGACCCTGCCGGCCAACCTCGTCAGCGGTCCGAACCAGATCGGCACCTCCCTGAGCCTGCAGACCACCACCGACGTGTGGCTCTACTCCGGGATCACCAAGGAGTGGACGGTGCTGCCGGTGACCAACCCCGCACCGCTGTTCCAGGCCAACGACTACATCATCGTCCAGGACGGCAACCAGGTGCACGGCTACGCCACGCACACCGGCCGGGTCGACACGATCACCACGCCGACCACCACGCCGACGATCATCAGCGGTTCGTCGAGCTCGTCGTGGGTCACGCTGGTGGCCGACGGGGCCCAGGCCTGGGCGTTCGGCGCGTTCCACGGCCGTTGGGAGACCACTACGTTGGCGGCACCCAACCCGACCATGGTCGCGAGCCGGTTGACGGGTCTGATCAGCGACGGCACGACCGTATGGGGAGTCAGCGCGCACCACGGCACCCTGGTCCCGGTGCCGGGCGACGCGCAGGCGGTACCGGTGGTGGTCGGCGAGGCCGAGGTCGGCACCGCGAACTCGCCGGGCGTATTCCGCGGCTTCTCGGCCCAGCAGAACAGCTGGGGCGTGCAGGCCGTGCCGATGGTGGTCAACACCTTCCAGGAGGCCGAGTACGCGATCGTCGACGACGGCACCCAGGCCTGGGGCTTCTCGGGCATCACCGGGACCTTCGACCACTTCACCGCGACCAGCGGCATCTCCGGCCTGGTCGGCGCGGCGGGGGTCGCGGCCTTCCAGGACGGCAGCGACGCGGTGTGCTTCGGCTCCGGTACCGGCAGCTTCGTCGCGCGTCCGGCGCCGAACTTCAGCGGCTTCCACCTCGCCTACCACTTCGCGGTGGTGATCGAAGGCTCCTCGCACACGCCGTTCTCGGCGCTGCTCGGTGCCTACGGTCCGACCGCGGTCGGCAACTTCGTGCTGACGTCGAACGACGCGATCTGTTTCGCCGACGGCAGTCCGGGTCAGAGCCTCGCCTACAGCCCGATCCTGAACACCTGGTACGTCGCGCCGGTCGTGAGCCCGCTCGCGGTCGAGGTGGTGCGTGATTCGGTGGTGCTCGCCGAGCCCACCGGCTACCAGGCCCTGTCGGCGCGCCACGGCACCTGGGTTCAGCAGACCACCAGCCTGCCGGCCAGCTACGTGTCGTCGACCCGCGGTTCGACCTTCGTCGCCGTCGACGGTACCGGCGAGATCGCCCACGTCTTCGATGCGCGGCTCAATCGCTGGGCGACCGCGGTCGGGCAGAACCCGCTGGCGATCAACATCTCGCGGCACACCGCGATGGCCCACGACGGCGTCACCGCCTTCGGCTTCGGCCAGCCGTCGGGCGAGTGGTACTCGGAGCCGCTGACCGCGGCACCGACGTCGTTCCGGACCTCGAGCTCGATCGGCACGCTGGTACACGGCAACGAGCTGAGCGTGTACTCCGTGCAGGGCTCGTTCACCTACACCGGCCGCTATCCCGAGTTCACGCAGGCGATCAACCTCGGCAACACGCTGCGCCTGCACCAGGTGGCGCCGCCGGGCAGCGTGCTCACGCTGGTGGTCGGCTTCGCGCCGGCACGGATCGACCTCGGGCCGACGCTCGGCTTCCTCTACATGGACCCGATGGGCCTGGTCTCGGTGCCGTGGGGCGGCGTCGTCGGGTCGGGCGGGCTGGCGGAGTTCGCACTGCCGGTGCCGAACGATCCGAACCTGCGCACCACGCAGCTGCACTTCCAGGACGTGGTGATCCCGCCGACGCCGGCCATGCCGTGGCTGTCGAACTCGGTGGCGCCGATCCTGTTCTGAGCGGTCGGTGGGCGTGGATCGGGGGTCGGCTACCTGCGGAGGTCGCGGAGTCGCCACGTCTCTGGCCACGCTGCGGGGTCGATCCCGAGCCCGCAGTTGGGATTGTCTGCTCCGTGGTCGGTGTCGATCTGGTGGACGCCGACCGCGACTCCGTCCACCACCAGTGCCAGGCCGCCACGTGGCGAGCCGCCGATCGGTCGCTGCAGGATCGCGCGCGCCTCGTTCAGCGCCGGCAGCAGGCGCGCGGCGACCTCGATGCGGATCGCGTCGCGCTCCGGCCTGAACACCGCAAGGTCCTTGCGGCCGTAGTCGGCGAGGCCGCGGTCGACGAGGACCAGCTCGATGATCCAGGGGCGGTCGTCGAGCCGTTCGCGCTGCGGACCGCAGGCGCCCTCGGGAGCTGCGGAGACCGTCGTCGACTCGACCAGGTGTTCGGACCAGCTCGGATCCCAGAAGCCGGGGCGCCATACGTCGGGGCCGATGCGGCGCGGGCACCAGGATGTCGTCGGCGCCAGCCGCCCCCCGTCCTCGGGGCCGAGTTCCAGGAACCTGGCGATGCGCAACGGATCGCGCTGCAGCGCCCGGCGTTCCGCGCCGTCGTCGGCGTCGAGCCAACGAAGCAGGCGGGCTCGTTCGGCGTCCTCGTCGATCGGGTCGACTCCGGCCACGTGGGTCGCGACGAGTCCGACGCGCGGGGGTGTCGCCGGCGACTCGAGATCGATGTCGGGGCGGAGCGCGTGGAGCGCGGTGCGGACCGCACGGTCGGTCTCGGGATCGCCGTGCGGGAGGAGCTGCACGAGTCGTTCGGCGTGCCACGGCGCGGAAGAGCCGAAGCGGGGGAGGGCGCGGAGCACCGCCAGCCGCAGGTCGCGTTCGGGTTCGTAGGTGATCCTCGGGATCAACCACTCCAGGGCGTCGCCGTTGCCGAGCCTGGTGAGCCGTTCGAGTGCTTCGCGGCGCAGGTCCGGGTCGATGTGGTACAGGTTCTGGCAGTGGCCGAGCAGTGCGGCTGGGTCGTCCGGTGCCAGCGCGGCGAGCGCCAGCGCGACCTCGGTGCGGTCGGCGAGCACGTTGGCGCGGTCGGCACGCCAGGTCTGTCGCCATCGGGTCAGCTTCCAGTCCAGCCGTGCTCCGCGTGGGACCTCACGCAGCGCCACCGTGCGAAGCACCTCGACGACCTCGCGGCGGCGGTCGCCGAGCGAGTCGGCGCGGTGCCGAAGCGCCCGGCAGGCGGTGGCGCGCGCATAGACGTGGTCACCGCGGACGTGGTCGAGCAGTTCGTCGACGGTTGCCGCGGCCGCGTCGAACTCCAGGTACATCTGCAGGTCGGCGAAGTGGGCGAAGGCCGCCTTGTGGGCCCAGTTGCGGGTCGGCGACTCGGCGCCGCTGTCGATGCGGTCGCGCAACGCGCGCCAGGTCCCGGTGTGGAACGCCGCCGCGCGGCACAGGATCCAGGTTGCGGATACGGCGACGTCGTCCGGCACGTAGGGATCGAATGGCAACTCGGCGAGGAGTTGCAGGCCGTCGACCGAGGAGGCGATCGTTGGGCCGAGCGCCAGCAGCACCTCGGTGACCCGCGCGCGGGCCGTCTCGCCGCGCTGCTGGGAGGCGAGATCCGGTCCGTTGCGCCAACCGGTCGCGAGGGCCTCGCACAGCGGCTCGATCGCGACGGTGCCCTGGCGGAGCAGGAAGACCTGCGCGTCACGGGCCTCGGCATCGTCGAACAGCCGAGCGATCGCCGTCTCGACGTCGCTCGCCGTGGGGCTCTGCGCGGGAACGGCGAGCGCGAGCAGCGCTGCCGTAGACGCCGCGCGGAGGTGGTGCACTGCGCGGGGCCTCACCCGGTCGCGGAATCGAAGGGTCATGCCGGGGACTCCGTACCTCGGAACGATCATCTCGCGATCGTCGGCCGGGTCTCGCTCCGCGGCCAGCCCCGCCGCCACTACCGTCCGAGCCGCGTCACCTGCTCCAGCAACATCACCCCGCTGAGCTGCGCGCTGAGTTCGGTCGGTCCGCGGCTCGGCTGCCGCCAGTCGCGGGACAGCAACGCGGGCGAATCTCCCGCCGCGCGCTCGCGGAGCTTCCACAGGCTCTCGGCCTGGGCGAGCAGGAAGGCCCGGACCGCGTCGCGGCTTTCCGGATCGGCCGCGGCCAGCTTGCCGAGGTAGCGGACCAGCACGCCCTTGAACAACGCGCCGTCGCCACCGCCGTGCTCGGTGAGCACGCCGTCGTCGTTCGCGAGGCGCTGTCTGGTCGCGGCGAAGGTGCGGCGCGCGGCTTCGAGATACCGATCCTCCCCGGTGGCGCGGAACAGCTCCACGTTGGCGCCGATCCACAGGCCCTGGTTGTAGGTGAAGGCCCAGCCGCGGTCGATCCGGCCGTCGCCCTGGCGGTTCATGCCGTCCCACACGAAGCCGGTCTTGGAATCGACGAGATGCGCGTCCATCCAGTCGTGGACCTGCTGCGCGAACTCCAGGTCGGCGTCGTTGCCGTCGGCGCGGAACAGCCGCGCACCGAGGATCACCGCCGGGGCATTGGCCGGCGCGTTCTTGTAGTCGAGCTGCTGCTTGCGCCAGGCGATGCCGCCGCCCTGCGCGTCGTTCCAGCCGTTGTGCACGTCGTTCCAGAGCGTGCGGACGTCGCGCGCGAGCTGCTCGTCGGCGCCGTGGGCCCGCAGGCGCTGCAGGGCCAACGCCATCCACAGCATGTCGTCGTAGTAGTCGTTGGTGACCGCGCTGTTGCGCTCCTGCACGCCCTGCCAGAGGTCTCGTGCGCGGGTCAGGTACGACTCGTCCCGACTGCGCTCGTAGCCGTCGACCAGCGCGTCGATCGCGTGCGCCTGCCACCAGTAGTGCCAGTGCTTCGCGGAGGGGTCGGCGGGGTGCGCTGTGCGGAACAGCCGGCTGTCCGGGTTCCAGAAGCAGGTGACCAGCGCGTCCTGCGCGGCCGCGGCGCGCGCCGACCAGTCGAGGTCTGCCACGGCCTCCTGGGCGGGCAGACCGGCGAGCAGGGTGGCCACGGCCAGCGTCGGGATTCGGCGGCTCATGCCAATCCCTCCTCACGGATCTGCAGCCAGCGCGAGATCAGTCGTCCCGACAGGCGGCGGGGCTCGGCGTCGAGGGTCGGCACGCCCATGCGCTCGATCCGCTCCAGGGTCCGCCGCCGCTCGATCAGGAGCTGCCCCGCGGTGCCGGCCTCGAACAGCGCGGCGTCGGGATCGCGCGCGCTCTCGAGTCCTTCCGGGCCGAACTCGACGATGCGCTCCAGGTGCGGGTCGGAGACCGCCACGAACACCAGGCGGTGGCGCTTGGCGAGTGCGCCGAGCGTCGCGTACATCTCGCGGCCGGTGATCTCGTCGGTGAAGTCGGTGAACACGATCACGTAGCTGCGCTTGCGGTGGCGGGACTCCAGGTGGGTGACCGCGCGCAGGTAGCTGGTCGGTTCGTCCTGGTCGTCGAGATCGGCCAGCGAGGCGGTGAGGCGGTGCAGCCAGCCGAGCCCGCCGCGTGGCGGCAGCCAGACCCGCGGTTTGCCGTCGAAGCACAAGAGCCCGACCTTCTCGCCCTGCGCGAGCGCCACCGCGGCGACGTCGAGCAAGGGCGTCATCGCCAGGTCGAGCTTGCGGATGCCGTCGACCAACGAGCCCATCATCCGCCCGCAGTCGAGGGCCAGGATCAGCTCGGTGTGCCGTTCGATCTCGAACTGGCGGACCATCGGCACGTGGCGGCGGGCGCTGGCCTTCCAGTCGATGTTGCGGATCTCGTCGCCGACCGCGTAGTCGCGCAGGCTCTCGAACTCCCAGCCTGCGCCGATCCGCCGGACCGGCCGCTGGCCGTGCTCCTCGAGGATCGCCGCGCGCGCCAGCAGCCACGCGGTCTCGCCGCGCGGTCGGCCCGGGGCGATGCGGATCGAGTCCTCGGGGTCGAGGAAGTAGCGGTGCTCGAGGAGGCCGAGTTCGGTGCGCAGCGCCACGCCCAGCGCTTCGAGCGCCACGCGGCCGCGGCGCATGCCGACCACCGGCAGGCGCAGTTCGATCGTGGCACCGGGCTGCAGGGTGCGGACCGTGTCGGCCTCGTTGCCGCCGAGACCGTACGGGAGCCGCTCTGCGACCCGGATGCGCAGCGGACGGCCGCCGACGTTGCGGATCCGGGTCACGCACTCGCCGTCGTGGCCGACGTGCAGCAGCCCGGGGAACTCACGGCTGACCTCGACCTCCTCGATCGCGACCCCGGTGAACCAGTCGACCACCAGCAGCGCACCCAGCGCTGCCAGGGCCGAGAGCCACAGCAGCGTCGCGAAGCCGGTCAGCGGCACCAACAGGCTGAGGCCCAGCGCCGCGAGCCCCCAGCGGATGCAGCGGCGACTCGGCGCGAGCCGCCGTGCGGAGGTCTTCACCGCGGGACCTCGACCGAGTCGGCGACGTTGCGCAGCACGTCGTCGGCGTCGAGGCCTTCGACCTCGGCGGCGGCGGTCAGCACGATGCGGTGGCGGAGCACCGCGGAGAACAGCGACTTGACGTCGTCGGGGACCACGAAGTCGCGGCCATCGAGCAGTGCAGCGACCCGGGCCGCGAGCTGCAGCAGCACCGCGGCGCGCGGACTTCCGCCGAGCTGCACGTGGACGTCGTCGCGGGTCCGGCGCACCAGCTCCAGCAGGTAGCGCCGCACCTCGGGGCGGACCTCCATGGCGATCGCCTGGGCGCGGCAGGCCTCGAGTTCGCCGGGCTGCACGACCTGCTGCACCGACTCCAGCGCCTGCGACTGGCCGGCGCTGTCGCCGCTGTGCTGCTCCAGGATCGAGGTCTCCTCCGCGAGCGACGGGTAGCCGATCTCCAGCTTGAACAGGAAGCGGTCGAGCTGCGCCTCGGGCAGCGGGTAGGTGCCCTGCTGTTCGACCGGGTTCTGGGTGGCGATCACCAGGAACGGACTCGGCAGCTTGCGACCCTCGCCCTCGATCGATACCTGGCGTTCCTGCATCGCCTCGAGCAGCGCGGCCTGGGTCTTGGCCGGCGCGCGGTTGATCTCGTCGGCCAGCAGCATCTGCGTGAACACCGGACCCTCGACCAGGTGGAACGCGCCGCGCTGGAAGTCGAAGACCTGCGTGCCGATCACGTCGGACGGCATCAGGTCGGGGGTGAACTGCACGCGCTTGAACTGCATGCCGAGCGCGCGGGCCAGGGTGCGAGCCAGCAGCGTCTTGGCGACGCCGGGCACGCCTTCGAGCAGCACGTGGCCGTCGGCGACCAGCGCGATCAGCAAGAGGCGGACGGCCTCGTCCTGGCCGATGACGGTCTTGCCGAGTTCGCGGCGCAGGCGGTCTTGGAGGTCGGCGATCAACGCGGGGTCTCCTCAGAGGGGGGCGGGATGGAAGGCGAGCCGGTGGAAGGCGAACCGGTGGAAGGCGAACCGGTGGAAGGCGTTCCGGTGGCGGGCGCGCGGCGACTCCTGCCGGCGCGGGCCGCCAGGGCGCGGAGTGCCGAAGGACTGTTGCCGGCCTGGTCGATCTCCGCGCGCAGGCGGCGCAGCACCGCGGCGGACTCGTGGTCGCCGCGTTCGCGGGCCAGCAGCTCGCGGGCGTCGACCAGGTTGCGGGTGGCGCGGGCGCGACGGCCGGAGCGGCGGGCGATCTCGCCGAGTGCGATCACGAACTCCTCGACCGCGCGGCGGCGGCGGCGGTCCGGCGCTCGGGCCGGGGCGAGTGCTACGGCGCTGCGCCAGGCCAACAGGCCGAGCAGCACGCAGAGCATCACCAGGGGATCGAACAGGCCGCGCTCGCGGGCCCACCACAGGGCACCGCGGGCCTGCAGGTAGCCGTGAGTGAATTCGTCGAGCAGGATGCGGCGGCGACCGCTCTCGGCGCTGTCGTGCAGCAGCATCACCGCGGCGGGGCCGAGGTCGAGCAGGCCGAGGCCGGCATTGCTGAACGGCAGGGCCGACGACACCAGGGTGAGCTGGCCCGCGCCGAGTTCGCGGCGGATCGCCAGCGGTTCGCCGGCGAAGCGCAGCACCACGGTCCAGCCGTCGGGCAGCGGGGACTCGAAGACCCGCAGGGTCGGGGTGTCGGGCGGGACGGAGTCGAGCAGCGGGTCCGACGGGGACTCGTCGGGATCCCCGGGTCCGCCCGACAGCACGTCGTCGAGCGGCGTGCGCTCGGCGCGGGCCTCGGCGAGTTCTCCGGGGTGGATCCCGATGTGCTCCGGCCGTGCGAACACCGGCTCGTGGGTGGCCTGCAGCGTGCCTTCGCCCGACAGCACGCCGTGGGCGGGGATCCGCCGCACGTCGGGTAGCGGGTCCATCAAGCTCAGCGGATCGGCGTCGTCGCGACCCACCGGCGTGGTGTCGACCAGGCGGTCGAGCGCGACCCGCTGACCGAAGACGTTGATCGCCCGGTCGCCGCGCCAGGTGGCGAGCCAATGGCCGCCGGCGCTGATCCACTCGCGTAGCACGCGGACCTGGTCGTCGTCGAGGCGGGTCGCGGCGTCCTCCGAGAGTTCGTCCGGGGTCAGCGGGTCGAGGGTCACCAGCAGGTGGTCCGACCCAGGTGTCGGGAGCTGGCCGTAGCTGCGCAGGTGGCGCTCGACCGGGTAATCGAGGAGTTCCAGGGTCCGGACCAGCGCGAGGTGGTCGCCGGGGCGCACGCCGTAGGAGGTGTGGCGCGCGGCCGCCGCCTCGAGTCCGCTCGCGCCGCCGCCGAGCAGCACGGTGAGGGCGAGCATGCCGACCAGCAGCGCGGCGGCCTTCCAGCCGAACGACCGACTGCGGCGGCGGACGTCGATCTCCTCGCCGGGAGCGAGGCGGACCTCGACCCGGCCTTCCTGGATGCCGGTCGGCGGAGCGGTCATGCCGACGCTCCTGCTGGCTGGGCGGGCCGTGCCGAGGCGGACTCGGCGGGCATCTGCTTGAGGAACTCGGCGAGTTCCAGCGTGCTCGCCTCGAGCTGCTGCCAGTCGGCGTGGTCGGGTTCGCGAGCTGCGTAGGTGGCACGTTCGGCCAGGCGGCCGAACTCGCGCAGCTGCGCGCTCTCGGTCGCATCGAGGGCAGCGCCGCCACGCAACGCCACGCGCGCGGTGATCTCGCGCAGGGTCCACGACCGGGCGACGTGCAGCACGTTGCGTTCGTCGAGGAGCGCGAGCAGGCTCACGACCAGCGCGTGCACGGCTTCTCGGTAGCTGTGGCCGTCGGCGAGGCGGCGGGCCTCGGCGATCCAGTCGGCGTGGCGGCGGATGCGTTCGATCGCCTCGCGGTCCTGCTTCTGCGCGCGGTACTCGGCCTGCCTGGTCCACGCGCGGCGGAAGGTCCAGGCGATGTGGACCAGGAGTCCGACCAGAACCAGGACCAGGACCGTCACCAGGAGCCAATACAGGCCCGGCGAGGAGAAGCGGAGTCCGTCGATGTCCTGGATCAGGCCGAGGAACCACCGCCACAGCGCGTCCCACAGCTCGTCCAGGTCGAGGAAGCTCGATTGCGGGCGCATCGCGTCGCGCAGCCCCTCGTTCTCCGCGAATGCCGTGTCCACGGCGGCGCGGACGCCGTCGGCGTACGGCTCCGGCCGGGCCCGGAGAGGCGGCGGTTCGGGGTCCTGCTGCAGGAAGAACAACGCGGGCGGGAGCATCCGTGGGGGCGGCCGGGGATCAGGCGTCGGCGCGGCGGCCGATCTCGTCGACCAGGTCGGCCAGGCCGGTGACGTCCATGCCGTCCTTCTCGCAGCGCAGCGAGAAGTACATCACCACGGGAGCGACGATCATGATCGAGCCGGCGATCACCGAGGCAACCCAGGTGATCACGGTGATCGGAACCATCGACGGCGTTTCGGAGGCGAACATGATTCCGGCCCCGAGGCCGCCGGCCAGTGCTGCTCCCACGGACGTCAGCAGGGTGAACACCAGGTAGAGCGCGAAGATCTCGACTCGCTTGCCTTCGGACAGGTCCTTGGAGCGAGCCATCGCTTCGCCGAAGCCGATGCGCTCGACGACGATCGCCGGGTTCCCGACGTAGTACCAGGTCATGAAGATGATCCCGGGAACGATGAGCAGGATGAAGCCGAAGCCGATGATCAGCGCGGTGATGAAGCCGTAGGCCAGCAGCGAGCCGAGTCGGGAAGCGCCGACTGCCAGCGCCTGTCCGACGGTCACACGATCGCCGGTGAAGCTCGCGGCGATCAGCGCCGTCGAGGCGCCGATCGCGATCGGCGCGACGACCATGCCGATCCCGCCGGCGCCGACGGTGACCACGAGCTGCTGCTGGACCGGGTCCGCGATCTGGGTGTAGGCGAAGATCTGTACGAGCAGTGTCGGGATCTGCACCAGTCCGTAGGCGAGCAGCAGCTTGCCGAAGTGGGCCATCGCCAGCTGGAAGGTCAGCCCGATGATCTCGGAAAGCGTGAGGGGGCGGAGTTCGACTTGCATGGCTTCATCCGGGACGTCGTCCTGCCCCGTCGTGCGGGGAGACTAGCCGCATCGGAGACCGGTCGGAAGCCGAGATCCGGACCAGTGGCCGCCAGGGTGGGCGCCGGTGCGGCCGACTGGATCCAACGCGAGACCGCGTTCGGGTGGGGGCGATCCCGGGTCGGAATGCCGACCGCGGGATCTGGATGCGAAAACGCGGCAGCACAGCACCTTCACTCCGCTCGTCCGGTCCGTCTCGGGTGACTGGCACCGGCGTTGCTCCAGGCGTCGACGAGGAATCCAGCAGCCGTGCACAGCCCCGTCGACAGTGATCTGGAGCGGTCGCTCCAGGAAGTGCTCGCGAGCCTGGTCGATCGCCGGGCCGCGGCCGAGGACCCACCGCAGATCGACGAGTCGGTGCGTGCGCCGTTGGTCGCTCTGCTCGATGCGCTGCCACACGCGGCGGGAGGTCTGCTGGCGCAGGCGGTCGCCGCCGACCCCGACGCCGCGCCGCTGACCCGCCGCTACGCGCTGCGCCTGCAGGCCCACGCCGCGCTGCTCGCCGATGCCGAGACCCTCGGCGTCGCTGGCGTCGATGCCCTGCTCAAGCGCCTGTCGGGGACCGCCGGCTGCTACGGCTTCCCGACCATCGCCGCCTGCGCGCAGCGCTGCCGCGAGCGGCTGCGGCGCGAGGGCGCGCTCGGCGAGCACCTGCTGCGCCCGGTGCTCGACGAGATCGCGCGGCTGTGACCGAGGGCCTCAGTCGCCCACCAGCACCTCGAGCCCCTCGCTGAGTTCGAGGTTGCCGAACAGCGGGCCGCCGGTCCGCAGGTGGACGCTCTGCAGGTAGAGCAGCGCGCCGACCAGCGCGGGATCGTTGGGCACCTGCACCGGCAGGCGGGCCGCGCCCTGCGGGTCGGTGGTGAAGTTGCCCAGCGCGGTCGGGTTGGCGACGTTGATCTCGCAGGTCGGGCGCGGGGCGCCGAACGCTGGGGCGCTGCCGACCACCAACCCGGCGGCGCCGCCGGTCGTCGCCTGCAGCACGAGCGCGAACCCGCGGCCGATGCGCGGCACTCCGTCGGCCACGATGTGCGCACCGCAGCCGCGTCCGATCGGCCGCGCGAGTGCCGCGCCGAAGTCCGCGAGCGGCAGGCGGTGCAGCTCCTTGCCGGTGAGGCCGTCCTCGGCCTGGAACAGCAGCGCGTCGCCGAGCCGGAAGATCTGCCGGGGCTCACCGTCGGCGGGTCCTGCCTGCGAGTCGGTGACCACGCGGGTGCCCGCCAAGGTGCCGTCGCTGGCCCAGAGTTCCTCGCCGTGGCTGCCGTCGCGGGCCACGAACACGAACTCGCCGCCATCGCCGGCCGGGGTCGCGGGCGAGCGGATCACCGCGCCGAGCTGGCTCCCATCGAACAGGCCGACCGTGCCCGGGCCCGTGCCGTCCGTCGCCCACAGCTTGCTCGCCGGTCCTCCCGGATCGGTGGCGAAGACCACGCGGTCGCCGATCCTGGCCAGTCCCGTGGGCTGGGCATTCGGATTGGTCGTGGGGAGCGCGGGCAGGGGCGACGTGCCCGTCGCGGTGCCGTCACTGGTCCACAGACGCCAGCCCGTCGCCGAAGTGTTGGCGACGAACAGCACGCGGTCGGCGAGACTGGTCGCCTCGCTGATCCGGCCGTGTGCCGCGAGCGGCACCAGCTCGGTGATCAGGCGCGTGCCGGCCGGCGTGCCGTCGGTGAACCACGGCTCGGCGCCGGTCTGCGGACTCGACGCGACGAAGAACACGCCGCGGCCGAGCGGGGTGAAGTGGGTCGGGTCGCTGCCGGCGAAGCCCGGCGCGACGTCGGCGAGTCGCACGGTTCCCGCCGCCGTGCCGTCGCTGATCCAGGGCTCCCAGCCTTCGGTGCCGTTCCCGCCCCAGCCGTACATCGCCCCGTGGATCGCGGCCTTCGGCAGGAAGCGCTGGCCGCTCGGCCAACCGCTCACCGGTCCGGTGCCGCTCGTCGTGCCGTCGGTGCGCCACAGGGTCGGTCCGGAGCCATCGTCCCACTCGAACCAGAGCCGTCCGTCGTGGACCAAGGGGTCGGTGGCCCGCCGCATCGAGCCGCGGCCCAGTGGGGCGAGCATCCGCGTGCCCTGCAGCGAGCCGTCGGTGATCCACAGGCCGTTGCCGAGCGGCGTCGACTCGGCCTGGAACACGGCGCCCGCCGGCAGCGCGCCCAGGCTCCAGATCAGGTTCTGCGACGCGGTGACGGCCGGGGTCAGCGGGAAGGTGGTGGCCAGCGTGCCGCGGGTCACGAACGGCTGGAGACCGGGCACGCCACGGTGCGCGACGAACAGCGCGAAGTCGTCGTGGACCAGGACCTCGCCGAAGCCGAAGCCGTAGTTGATCGGGTCGGGCGCGAGGTTGGCGAGCAGGCTCGCGGTGCGGGTGGTCGGGTCGAAGATCCACGGCTCGATGCCGTGCATCCCGTCGTCGGCGGCGAACAGCAGGCCCGCGGTGGTCGAGCCGAGCGGAGTATGGGTTCCCTGCGCGGTGCCCGCTTGGATGTCGACCTCGCGGCGCGTGCCTCCCGAGGTGCCGTCGGTGCTCCACAGCTCGCGGCCGTGCAGCGGGTCGATCGCGGAGAAGTATGCCCGCCCGGCGTGCTGCTCGAAGTCGAGCGGCGCGGAGCCCGCGGTGCCCGGGGCGATGTCGAACAGGGGGCGGGTGCCGGCTGCGGTGCCGTCGCTGAAGAACGGCTCGGTGCCGACCTGCGGGTTCGAGCCGGCGAACACCAGCCCGCCGGCCAACGCCACGGCCGAGCGCTCCCGGCCGACCAGGCCCGAGGCCGTGCCGGGCAGGACGTCCACGACCCGCCGCGTGCCGGCGGGGGTGCCGTCGGTGAGCCACAGCTCGCGGCCGTGGACCGGATCGAGCGCCGCGAACCAGATCCGGTTGGCTTCGACCGCCAGCAGCTTGGGCTCCGAGTTGCCGGTCGGGTGGATGTCGGCCAGGAGCGCGGCGTTGCCGGTCGCTCCGTCATGGACGAACGGCTCGAAGCCGAACGCCGACGCACTCGAGAACACCAGTCGGGTGCCGAGCGTGCCGAGGAACCGCGGCTGCTGGAGCGCGGTGCTCGGCAGCGTGACCTCGACCGAGGGCGTCGACGGCGCCGCCTTGTGCAGGAGGGTGCGGCCCGACGCCACGCCGCCGGCCCAGAGTCCGCCCGGCCCGGCGACCATGCGTTCGATCGGGACCCACGACGACGTGATCGCTCGCAGGTCCTCGACCCTCCGCGTGCCGGCCGCGGTGCCGTCGGTCCGCCACAGCTCCATGCCGTTCAGCACGAACCAGCAGGCGTTGCCCCACACGGTCAGCGCACGCGGCTCCGAACCGTCGGCCCCCGGCACCAGATCGGCGACCAGGCGCAGGCGGTTGGCTCCCGGGGCGCGCGCGAACAGTTCGACGCCGGTGGCGAGGGTCCAGGCCGCGACGACCAGCGTGCCGTTGGGCAGGCGCACGGCGCCACGGAACGACCCGAGGTCGCCGGAGTCCAGGTCGTCGACCAGCCGCGTGCCCTGTGGCGTGCCGTCGGTCTCCCACAGTTCCAATCCATGGCCGGGGTCGGTGGCCATGAACCAACGCGTGCCGGCGTCACCGAACAGGTCGGTCGGAGACGACGAGCGGGGCACGTCGTGCGGGGTCTGGTTGAGATCGACCAGCAGGGTCGGCGAGCGCGGCGCCTGGGCGGTGGTGATCGCGGTCGGTGCGGCGAGGAGGACGGCGAGCACTGCGGCGCGGCGTCGGTTCGATCGGGTCGTTGTCATCCGGTTCCGTCGTCCTGGAGGGTGACCTCCGGGTGGAAGCCGTGAGAGGGCGGCCCGTGATCCTACCGGTCGTCCGCGCGTCCGGGTCACGGCACGTCGACTCGCACCCCGTTGGACAGCGCGAAGGCGCCGTTGGGTGCGCTGGCGTCGAGCACGCCGAGCTGGAACCACAGCGAGCGGCCGGTGGACGAGGCCGGCAGATCGGCGGCGAGCGAGGCCTGGCCGGCGGCGTTGGCGGTGGAGGTGACCGCGACCAGCGAGGTCGGATCGAGCAGCAGGGTGCAGTTGCCCGGCAGTGGGGTGTTCGCGCGACCCGCGGCGATCAGGTGGACGACCGTCCCGCGCGCAGCGGCACCGGCGCCGAGCAGCGCGATGCGCCCGCCCGCCCGGGTGTTGCCGGCGACGATCGCCCGCGGGGTCGTGCCCATGCCGGTCGCGCAACCCTGGCCGAACACCGTCGAGTGTCGCGGCTCGATCAACACCGCGCGGTTGTCGGGGCCGATCGCGGCGTCGGCCGCCAGCGCCCCGGAGTCGGTGATGCCCTTCACCTGGTAGATCCGCGTGACCTCGCTGCGGTCGGTCAGGTCGATCAGGTCGACCCAGCCGAGGCCCTCGGTGTAGAGGTGGCCGAAGTAGGCGTAGCTCGGCGGGCTCTGCGAGGTCTGCACGGAGTGCGAGGCGCCGACCTGGCCGAAGCTGTTGAGGCCGCCGGGTCGGGTCAGTCGCAGGGGACCGCTCGGCAGGGTCCGCCAACCCGCACCGTCGGTCCAGACGCCGATGCCGGCGGTCGAGGTGCCGACGACCTCGCCGGCCTCGCTGAGGTGCCACGGGCTGAAGGAGCTGGGCACCGGCGTGACGCGGCCGCTCGGGTCACGCAGCTCGGTGCCCGCGGAGCTGGCGTACAGCGCCTGTCCGGCCTCGTTGAGGTCGATCGCCGAACCGCTGGTCCGGCCGGCGGTCAGGTCCAGCAGCGCGCCGGTCGGCGAGCGGAGGAACGCGTGCGACTCGCCGATCGACGTGCCGTTGGGCAGCGAGATCGACAACAGCATCTCGTTGCGGTCGTTGATCGACTTCACGAGGCTCCAGACCCAGCCGGTCTGGTGGAGTTGGGTGATGCTGCCCGCCGGGTCCCAGAGCAGGGCGCGGTAGTAGGGTGCGGCGCTGAGCCCGGCGTAGCCGCCGACGAAGCCGTTCTCGTTGACCGTCGCGGCGAGGCCGGCGAACTGTCCGGCGGGCAGCGCGAGGCGGCGCATCCCGGTGTTCCGGCTCCAGACGTACGGGTCCCACGAGCCGCCGGTGATGAAGGTGGCGTCGCGGCTGACGTCCTCGGCGATGACGCCGGCGATCGAACCTGCGCCGGGCACCGGGCCGAGGTCGATGGTGCGGTAGGGGGACGTCTGTGAGGCGAGCGGCGCGGCGAGCGTCGCGAGTGCGAGGGTGAGGCGACGGGAACTGGTCATGCCAGCAGCCGCGCAACCTCCATGCCTCAGCGTGGCCTCCTGCCCTGACCGAAGGGGCATGACTCGCTGCGCTCGCCATGCCCCGAGGCAGTCGGCCGCGCTGACGGTGTTGTTTGGATCGACTCCTCCGGAGTCGATCAGGACTCGTGGTCCGCACGCCGTCGCGCGGGTGCGGAATCCGCACGAGCGTCGCTCGGCATCCGGACAGGTGGCAAGGGGGCCGTCACTCCTCGCGCCAGGCGAACCAGATCTCCAGGAAGTCGGCGATGCGTGGCCGCCACTGCGGACCGAAGGCGTCCGACAACACGTGCTCGGCGAGCACGCGGGCGGCGGGGCGGCGGTCCTTGGCGAGGGCGAGGCCGGCGTCGCCGCCGAGGCCCGGGCCGTCCTGCTTCTCACGTCGTGGCGGACCGATCTGCGCGAACGAGCCGCCGCCGGCCTCGGCGATCGAGCGGAACGGCCGGTCGGCCTGCTGGTTGGCCGAGATCGCCGAGGTCACGAACGGACGCATGGTGTTCTCGTCCTTCTCGCCGGTGGTGGGGCCGGCGCGCCTGCGTCCGAGCATCGCGTCCTCGGGCGACTCGTGCGCGCCTCGCACCATCTCGAACAGGTCGCCCTCGGTCTCGATGTGCGGTGGGGCATCGCCGACCACCAGCACCAGCTTGTTGGCCTCGGGATTCCAACCGGTCTTGCGGTCGTAGGCGACCTCGAGGCCCTTCTCGACCCGCTCCGGGATGTCGCCGCCGCCGCTCGCGGCCAGCTTGGAGAGCGCCTTCTGCACCTTCTGGCCGCCCTTGGTCAGCGGCACCAGCAGCTTGGCGCCGTCTCCGATGTCCTCGAGGTCCTTGTAGTGCACGAGGCCGGTGCGGAAGCGCGGCGCGAGCGCGTCGAACACCTGGATGATGTCGTCGAGTGCTGCGGTCGCCTGGTCGATCACCACCTGCATGCTGCCGGTGGAGTCGATGACGATCACGAAGTCGAGGCCGGCCTCGCGCAGGTCGATCGCGCGGTCGAGCAGCGGCTCGGTGCTGGTGCCACCGCCCTGCTCGCCCTCCTTCGCGGGGACCCGCGGCCACTCGGCCGGCGCCCAGTCGTTGCGCTTCATCTCCCGCCACGCGCGTTCGAAGTCGCGGCGCTCTTCGATCTCCGTGCCCGCGGGCGCGAGCCGCTTCAGGATCGCCAGTGCCTGCTCACGACCGGCCTCGTGCTTGATCTTGGCAGTGTCGAGCAGTGCGTCGATCAGGTCTTCGTTGGCGACCGCGGTGAGCACGTCGTCGCGGGTCCGCTGCAGGGTGGCGAGCGCGTAGGGGACCAGTTGGTCCTCCTTGCCGGTCAACGCGTCGACCAGCATCGGCGTGCCGTCCGGGTGCCAGTGCGGGCCGAGGGACAGCAGCACCAGCGCCTTCAACGGCCAGCTCTCGGCCCGCTCGTAGTAGCTGGCGTAGACGGCGGTCGATCGGGCGTCGCGCGGCGGGATCGCGGTGTCGGCGGCTGGCTCACCCGCGTCCTGCGTGGTCAGGGGTGCGGTGAGCGCGGCCAGCAGTACGGCGACGCACGGGCGGAGGAGAAGGACCATGGGCGATGGTCTAGTGGATGGGGGCGGGGGAGTCACGGTCCCGAACTTCCGCGGGGAGGCCCGCCCGGGTGATACAGTCGCCCCATGAGCGTTGCCGACGATCTGTTGTCCCGCCTCGAAGAGTCGATCGCTGCCGCGGTGGCGTCCGGCGACAGGGTGCGTGAGAAGGTCTCCGCCGCGGTCAGCGACGCGACCGGCAAGGCGGCGGCGGCCGGCGCCAAGTTCGGGGACGTCGCCGAGGCCGCGGTGCGCGGTGCGCGCGCCGGTGCCGACAAGGCCACCGCGGGCTCGCCGATGCGCGAGGCGGTGCAGGGCGTCGGCGAAGGCTTCGAGCGCGCGGCGCTCGGCGCGAAACTGGCATTGCAGGAGGCGCGCAGCCGCGGCTTCGAGCAGGCCGAGCAGCAGGGGGCCGCGCTGCTCGAGGGGATTCGCAATGGCTGGAAGGCCTTCACCGACGGGCTGGGCGACCTCCGCGAGCATGCCGGCACCAGCGGCGACGACATCCGCGCGCGGCTCGATCGCGCGGTGGGAGCCCTCGCCGATGAGCTGAAGGGCTCGCCGGGCTCGATCCCGGGCGTCGACGCGGCGAAGAAGACCGCCGGTACCTTGTTCGAGTCGCTGGGCGAGGCGATCCGGCGGGCCGGGCGCGCGCTCGACTCGTGACCTCGCGGGCCTTCCCCGCTCACGAGGTCCGGCCGGAGAACCACAGCTTGGCGACCCGCCAGAAGGCCAGGAATGCCGAAGCGAGGTAGCCGAGGATCGCGATCACCGTGAGCCAGCCGCGCGCGCCGACCACCGAGTCGGCGAGCATCAGCACCGACGATCCGACGATCAGTGCGGCGACCAGGATCGCGTAGGCGAGGGTCATCGAGCCCTCGCGGATCGAGCGTTCGAAGTCCTTCAGGCCGCGGTGGTCGACCTGTAGCGACAGCTTGCTGCGCTGCACGCGGTCGAGGATCTCGCGGACCTGGAACGGCAGCGTCTCGGCGATCTCGACGTAGGCGAGACCGGAGCGTTCGACGCGGCGGCGCAGCGCGCGGAAGCCGTAGCGTCGCTTGACCAGCTTCTCGATCTGCGGGCGCAGATGGTCGACCAGGTCGAACTGCGGGGCGAGGCCGGTGGCGACGCCTTCGATGGTGCCGATCGCCTTGATCAGGTAGACGAGGTCGGCGGCGCAGCGGATCTGGTTGCGGCGCAGCACGTCGAAGAAGTCGTGCAGCAGCTCGCCGACCCGCAGGTCGCCCAGCGTGATGCCGCCGAAGCGGCCCATGAACTCCCAGATGTCGCCGCGCAGCCGGCGGTCGTAGACCAGCGCGGGCTCGGTCTCGGCCAGCGCCACCGCGGCGCGGACCACGGTGTCGAGGTCCTGGACGATGGTGCCGCGCACCAGGTCGGCGAGGCGTTCGGCGGTGTCGGGATCGACGTGGCCGGTCATCCCGCAGTCGAGGAAGCCGACGGTGTCGTCGTCGGCGATCATCAGGTTGCCGGGGTGCGGGTCGGCGTGGAAGAAGCCGAACTCGAAGCACTGCCGGAACACCGCATCGGCGCAGCGCGCGACGATGCGCTCGCAGCGCTCGGTGCCGAGCTCGGCGGCGTTGGTGTGCGCGAGCAGCGTGCCGGGCAGCTCCTCCATCGCCAGCACGCTGCGCGTCGTCAGGTCCCAGTGGACCTGTGCGAAGCGGACCACCTGGGCGATCTCGCCGACCGGAGAGTCGTCTTCGTCGTCGCGGTCGGCGGCGAACGCCCGGCCGAGGCGCTCGGTCGACTGGCCTTCGCGGATCAGGTCGGTCTCGTGCTCGATCTCACGGGCGAACTGGTCGACCACGTCGGTCGGCGAGTAGCCGTGGCTCGCGAAGCGCGGCTCGAGCAGGCTGGCGAGCGTGCGCATGATCTGCACGTCGGCAGCGATCGTCTCGCGGATGCCCGGACGGAGGATCTTCAGGACCACCTTGCGGCCGTCGCGGAGCGTGGCGCGGTGGACCTGGGCCATGGACGCGGCGGCGATCGGGGGCTCGTCGATCGCGGCGACGATGGTGTCGAGGCGTTCGCCGAGTTCCTCGCGGAGTCGCTCCTGGATCACGGGCCAGGGCACGGCGGGCGCGTCGCTGTGCAGCTTGCCGAACTCCTCGCACCATTCCGGCGGCACCAGGTCGGCGCGGGTCGCGAGGATCTGGCCGAGCTTCACGAAGGTCGGTCCGAGGTCTTCGAGGACCTTGCGCAGGCGCACCGCGGTGGTGGTGGCGTGGTGGGCGGGCGGCTCCTTCTTGCGGAACAGGCTGCGGCGGATCCGGCGGCGCAGGCGGTCGAGGCCCAGGCCCTCGACGAGATCGTCGAAGCCGTGCGTGACCAGGACCGTGACGATGTCCCGGACGCGGCGGGTGGCGCGGAGCGCGCGGGTGATGCCGAAGGGCACGTCCATGTGCCGGGCATCTTCGTCGGGTGACGACCGGACCGCCATCTTTCCACTCGGTGCACTTCGCTTGGCACCGGGCACGAGCTGGAAAGATGGCGCGGCGCGGCGCGGCCTCCTACCTTGCGCGGTTCGCCGCCCGCCGCCCCGATGAACTCCCAGACCTCCTCGACGCCGGCGCAGCCGGCTCCGGTCACGCTGCGCAGGGTCACCTCGCTCTGGGCACCCCTGGCCGCGAGCTGGCTGTTGATGGGTGTGGAGATGCCGCTCGTGGCGACGGTCGTGCTGCGGTTGGATGCCGGCAAGACCCAGATGGCCGCGCTCGGCTCGGTGGTCTACCCGGTCTCGGTGCTGATCGAGGCGCCGATCATCATGCTGCTGGCGGCTGCGACGCGGCTGGCGGTGGACACGGCAAGCTGGCGGACGCTCGGCCGCTTCGCTCACCTGGCCGGCTTCCTGCTGACCCTGGTCCACGCCGCCTTGGCGTTCACACCGTTGTTCGACACGGTGATCTGCCGGTTGATCGACGTGCCGCCCGAGGTCGTCGAGCCGGCGAGGACCGCGATGCAGATCATGCTGCCGTGGACCTGGGCGATCGCGCGGCGGCGCTACCAGCAGGGTGCACTGATCCGGGTGGAGAAGAGTCGGCTGGTGTCGGTCGGCACCGCGGTGCGGCTCACCGCCAACGCTGTGACGCTGTTCGGTGGTGACGCGCTGGTGCGGGCCGGCGTCGTCGATCTGCCGGGCGCGGCGGTGGGTGCCACCGCGATCGCCGCCGGTGTCCTGGCCGAGCTGGTGGTCGCAGAGTGGGGCGCGCGGCGCTTCGTGCGGCCGGCCCTGGCGCGGGTGGAGCCCGGCGAGCCGTGGAGCTGGCGCGGCTTCGCGTCGTTCTACCTGCCGCTGTCGCTCACCCCGCTGATCTCGATCGCGCTGCAGCCTGCCGGGGCCGCCGCGATGAGTCGGATGCCGGAGTCGAAGGACTCGATGGCGGCCTGGCCGGTGGTCTACGGCCTGGTGTTCCTGTTCCGCGCCCTGGGGTTGGCGTTCAACGAGGTGGTGGTGTCGATGGCCGGCCGACCAGGAGGTCTCGCCGCGCTACGCACCTTCGCGCTGCGGCTCGGCCTTGCGACCAGCGCCGGCCTGTCGCTGATCGCGATCCCGCCGGTCGGCCGGCTGTGGTTCGAGACCATCTCCGGAATGCCGCCCGAGCTGGCCGAGTTCGCGCTCGCGGCGTTGGTCCTCGCGCTGCCGTTCCCGTTCCTGTCGGTGGCGCAGAACCTGTTCCAGGGTCTGCTGGTGCACGAACGGCGGACGCGGGCGGTGACCGAGGCCGTGCTGGTCTACGCCGCGATCGCCGCGGGGCTGCTCGCGGCGACGACGCCGTGGATCGAGCTGCCGGGGCTGCAGGTGGCGATGGTGGCGTTTCTGATCGCGGCGGTGGGGCAGGTGCTGTGGTTGGGGCGGGCGGCGCGCTGGGCGCGAGCCGTCGACGACCGGGGCCGGACGAACAGTCAGGCGACAGGTCCGCTCGGCGAGTGAGATCCGCTCGCTCCTGGAGGCTGCCGCTCCAGATGCATGGGGCGCAGTGCTGCGCTGGTTGCGCGAGCAGCTGCCAAGTCGGTCTCCGGCCGCTTGGTCTGTCGATTCCCGACGAGCAGGCGGAGCTGCGCGTCAAGGCGGTCGACGGGGCTGGCGATGTTGGAGCCGAGAGGGCCGGTCAGGGCGGGCCCGGGCGAACTCGCGACGCCCGGGCGATCGCACGGGCGCGGTGTCCGCCTGCTCAGCGCCAGGTCACCGTGTCGCGGTTGCTCAGGACTGCGCTCCCTCCCGGACCCAGTTCGACAACCTGTAGGCCGAGGAACAGCTCCGGTGGAAGGCTCGCCGCGGGCACTGGGATCGACACGACCCCCTGTGCGTCGGTGGTCAGAGCCACGACGGTCGTGGGAGTCAAGCCGAGGTCACCGGCCACGCCGGGCACGGGCCCTCCGGCCACCGGTTGTCCCATCGCCAAGATGGCGCTCTGGTTGGGTGCGGTCGAGCCGACCCGTAGCTGGAGGCCGCCGTTCGCTTCGAAGCCCCAGTCGCACCACGGCGTGACCACCACGCCCTCCGGAATCGTCTCCAGCAACCGCCCGTCGCTCATCAGGTCCAGCGCGTGTCGTCCGGGCTGGACGGGGACGGGGAAGTCGGCATCCAGGCGAGTCGAAGTGCCCGTTGCGGGGGACGTCTGGCCGGCCACCCGGAGCGCGGCGTTGCCGGGCAGCGATGTGCCGAGCAGTGAGACGCGCGTGGGCCCCGGATAGCTGGTGGCGGACTGTTGGATGGAGCGGACCTGGTGTGGGGACTGGAAGTAGCACTCAATGGTCCGGTGCATGCATTCGATCTGGTCCGAGGAGAACCTCAGTCCACGCACGTCCGCGGCGAAGTAGCCGTAGTAGGACATCACGTTGCGAAGCAGATCATTGATGGTCAGCGTGCTGTACGGGGCGGACGGTACCGCGTTTTCCAAGGTCGTGCGCGATACCGACAGGGCCTCGCCTTTGCCATTGTGGGCGACCGCCAGGTCGCGGATGTAGTCCAGTTGATGTGCTTCGCAGTCCTGGCAGCGCGCGAAGAGAGAGCCCTCCGGATGGTTGTGACGCAGGCCGAAGGCGTGGCCGAGTTCATGGGCGAGGACGTAGCCCATTTCGTCTTCGCTCGGCAGCCTCCGCATGAGAATGAATCGGCGTGACCCGGAGTCGGTCCAACCACGTATCGGCAGGCCCTGGCCGTCGGACCCCATGCTCCGCACCAGGTACACGTTCACGCTGGTCGGGTCGTATGCCGTTCGGACGGGATCGGCGAGCGCCTCGGCCACGTAGGGCGAGAAGTCTGCGCGGTTTCCGCGCCGGATGTCGAACCAATTGCCGTTCGAGGGCACCTGCTGGCGGTTCCAGAAGTCGAGGCCCGGGTCGACCACCTGCCGGTAGTCGGCCAGGGTGAACTGGATGCCCGAGCCCTGCCCGAAGATGTGATTGGCGACCGCGAGGATCCGAAGCGCTCTGGCGGGATCCCAGATCCTCCCCGCGGAGCTTCCGAGCGGTCGGATCTCGCGGAACGCGATTGGAATGGAGACCGCGGATGGCGTGAAATCCGTGTCCCAGGTCAGGCTCATTCCGAACGTGAGGATCGAGATCGGCTGAACGAGGTCTGCCGAGACGTCCAGGTTCACCTGGATCTCGATGTCGACAGCGCTGGTCGACGGCGGTAGAGAGAAGTCTCGCGGCGTGGTGGTCGGGCGGGTGGCGCTCGCCATGCCGTTCTCGACGCCGCCGACCTGCACGGACCAGGAACTGATCCTCCCGGGGGAGCGCCCGGGATCGGAGACCACCGGTCGGAGGACCAGGGCTTCACCGTGCGGAGGGACGGCCAGCGTCGCGCGATACTGCAGCGTGCTGCGCGAGGGGGCGGGTAAAGGCCCGGAGAGGTCCAGCACAGCAATTGCCGTTAGCGCGAAGGCGATCCCGCCGTCTGGGACCGCCAGCCGCTCGGCGACAGGTGGGACCTGCGAGCGAGTCGAGGGAATCGGGTTGGCGATGGTCGAGGCGGCAGAGAAGTTCTGGTTCGCGTCGGGCCAGATCAATCCGGAACGCGGAGCGTTGCGGTCCAATTGCAGTGTGCGGCCGCCGCCGAGCGTAGTGGTGGCGGTCGCGCGCACCCGCATGTTGGTGATGTCCAATGTCTGTGCAGTGAGGGGTGCTGCCGAGGCACAGGACAGGAGCGCGAAGCCGAGGAGCGTAACAGCGAAGAAGGATGTCTTCATGGCGAGAGTCTTGCCGAGGCGGCCGCTTCCGGTTGAACGGGCGCGCGGCGTTCCCCACAGGCATTTCCGAGCCCGAACCGACCGCTCGCGCGCTTCCTGCTCTGGTCGAGATCGAGCGAACGGATGCATGCGGTGACCAGCACGTGATAACGCGCGCCGGTCGCTTCGCCGAGGCTTTTTGGCTGTATGGGTCCACGTGCGCGGAGGACACTACCGAACCCGCGACGGTCTCGAGGCGCGTGGCCTCACCGCTGGTGGGTTGGCGTGTGAGTCCTTCTGCAGCTCCGAGCGTGCCTCACGCGGAAGAACCACTCGTCCTCTCCGGTCGTCGGGGGCGGCTTGTGCCTCGTGGGAGCGCTGCTCTGCCTGGTGAGATCGTGTCCCAATTCTCCTGGTCTCCCCGGGTGTTGGACCCTGGCTCCTCTCTGCTGGCCGCTGTCCCGTGGAGCAACTGCAGGAGCGCGCGAACCAGAGACTCTGCGTAGCCCTGCATCCATCGGGCGCGCCAAGCGATGCGCCTGCGGAGAGGTCCATCCGCCAGACCGGGACCGAGCCTGTCGTTTCCCTTCGGCTCAGGCCGGGAACTCGGAGAGTGCTGCCTGCGGCTCGCTCGGCACGACCTGCCCCTTGCCGTCCCGCTCCAGCGAAGCCATCGCACACCCCGGATCGTGGGTGAAGAACAGCCGCCCCTTGCGCGCCACCAGCTCCTCCAGGAGCCGCGTCTTCTCGTCGATCAACAGCTCCGGATACCGGTCGTACCCCATGGTGATCGCGCGCCGCACCCACGGTCGGCCGGGGATCAGGTCGGCGGCGAACACGATGCCGCCGTCGGTGGACGGGACCTCGAGCAGCAGCATGCCCGGGGTGTGGCCGTCGGAGCGGTGGAAGCGGTAGTCGGGGCCGAGGGTCTCGCTGTGCAGATTCTCGACGACCTCCAGCCGGCCGCTGGCCTCGAGCAACGCATTGAGCTCGGGCACGAAGCTGGCGCGGTCGCGGGGGTGGGGATGCTGGGCGCGTTCCCAGGCCTCGGCGCCGACCACGTAGCGGGCATCGGGGAACGCCAGCTTCGGTGCTTCGCCCTCGCGCCACGCGGTGAGCAAACCACCGGCGTGGTCGAAGTGCAGGTGGGAGAGTACCACCACGTCGACGTCTTCCGGCTGCACGCCGAGCTTCGCCAGGTTGTCGAGCAGCACGTGCTCGCTCTCCTGCACTCCGAAGCGCTCGCGCAGCTTGGGCTCGAAGAACGCGCCGATGCCGGCTTCGCAGAGGATCGTACGGTCGGGCTCGCGGATCAGCAGTGCGCGGCAGGCGAGGTCGATCCGGTTGTGTTCGTCGGGCGGCATCCAGCCGGCCCACATCGCGCGCGGTGCGTTGCCGAACATCGCGCCGCCGTCGAGCTTCTGCGAGTTGCCGAGGACGGAGTCGAGGCGTCGTTGCATGTTGGTCTCCTTCGGAACGGCGTTCAGCGCAGCGGGATCTCGATCTCCGCCCGCTGCTCGCGGACGCTGCGGATCACCCGGCCGTCGGCGGCGAGCACGATCTTGTAGACGACTCCGCCGACGCGGTGCTTCACGTGGTAGGTCAACACGTCGCCGGCGCGGACCTCGTCGACGCTTTCGAAGCTGCCGATCTCGCCCGCGTGGGTCTGCACCATCGACGCCGCGTTGCCGAGCACGATGCCCGGCGTCGCCTCGCGGGTCAGCGGCTTCTCGGTCTCCAGCACCACGCCGTAGCGGTCGATCACGAACTCCTGCTCGAGGTCGGCAGCGCGGACTTTCACCTCCCACACCCGGCCGTGCGGTCCGATCTCCCGCTCCGCCGCGACGATCTCGCCGTCCTCGACTTGCGCGAGCGCCGCGTCGGCGACCTGCACGGGCAGCTGGTCGATCGGGATCTCGGCCTCCATCTCGACGACGGTGCCGGACCGGTCGAGTTCGATCTCGAGCGCGCCGTCGGGGGCCACCTCGTCGTAGAGTTCGACCAGGGGTGGCGTGCCGCCGAGCGAGGAGCAGGCGGCTACGCTGAGGGCGAGCGCCAGGACGAGCAGGCTCCGGAACGGGTGGTTCATGGGTGGATCGGGGTTGTGGTCACCATCGCCGGGCGACCGTCACCTTTCTGCGACGGACGCCGCCAGGAATCCAGGGGCGAGGCCGTCGCGGTCGATTCCACCGCACTCTACTGTGGGTCGGCCGATGGGCTTCCCGCGTTGTGTCCTGTGCCTCCTCATGTGCGTCGGGGCAGCACTCTCCGCAGTGCCGCTGCCGGGCCAGGACCTGCGCGGGCCGGTGACCCGCTGGCGGATCGGCGTGTTGTTCTGGCACGAGTCGCCGAACGACCGCGAGGCGCTGCGCGGGGTGCGCGCCGCGCTCGAAGCCTACGGCCGCGACTACGAATTGGTGGTCCGCCTGGCTCGCGAAGACGCCTCCGCGGCGCGGGCGATCCTCGACTCGTTCCAGCGCGACCGCGTCGATCTGATCCTGGCGATGGGCACCCAGGCGGCGCTGCTGGCCGCCGAGCACCCCGCGACGACCCCGGTGGTCTACACCGCGGTGACCAACCCGATCGAGTCCGGCGTGGTCGCCGACTGGAGCGGCTCGGGCGGCAAGCTGTGCGGCAACAGCAACTGGATCGCGCCCGACAACCTGCTGCGGGTGTTCCGCCTCGCGGTGCCCGGCATGCGCAAGCTCGGCGTGATCCGTTCCGAGGCCTCGGGTGTGGTCAGCGCCGCCGAGGTCCGCGAGCTGCGCCGCGAGCTGGAAGACGCGACCGGTCGCGACGGCGCCGCGGTCGAGCTGGTCGAGGAGGTCGTGACCGACGCCGACTCGATCCGCGCCGCGACCCGACGGCTCTGCGAGTCGGGCATCGATGCGCTGTGGATCCCGATCGACTTCACCGTCTACCGCGATCTCGCCGCGGTCCGCGAGGTCACCGACCCGGCCCACGTGCCGCTGGTCTCCTCCAGCCTGCGGGTGGTCCGGCAGGGTGCGGTGGCCGGCGTGCTGGTCGACTACGAGATGCTCGGCGAGCGGGCGGTGGTGCTGGCGCTGCAGGTGTTGGAACAGGGCGTCGATCCAGGCTCGCTGCCGGTCGGTCGGATGCGCGGCTACCAGGTGGTCGTGAATCCGGACGCGGCGCGTCGTGCCGGCTATGAGCTGCCGCTGCGGCTCCTCGTGGTCGCCGACGTGATCCTCGAACGAGGCTCCGAGGCGCCGCTCCTCGGTGACGGTCCGAATCCGGAAGGGCGGTCCGATGGTGGTCGCTGAGCACGCGCCGTCCGAGCCGCGGACCCGGTTCCCGCTCGCGCTGAAGCTCGGTCTCGCGCTCACCGCGGTCGCGGTCGCCACCGGCGTGTTGCTGCTGGTCTGGATCGGGCCCTACGTGTCGGAGACCTTCGCGCAGCGCTCGGCGGTGCTGATCGAACGCAGCTCCGAGGCGATGCGCGCGCAGGCCACCGACGCCGCCGACGAGACCGGGGCGGTGCTGTCCGAGCTCATCACCCACACCACCGACGCGCGGAGCCGGATGCTGGCCGACCTGCCGCTGGCGCTGTACGCCGGCGACGTCGAGGCGCTGCGCCGCGCGGTGCGCGAGCGCGACGAGGCGCGTGGCGAGCGGCTGCAGGCCAACGCGGGCCTGCTCCGCGAGGAGATGGGCCGCCGCAGCGACCGCCGCATCGAGCGCGAGGTCGGCGAGCTGATCGCCGAGCAGCGCGAGCTGGCCAGCGCCTTCGCCGCCGACCTGCGCAACGCCTACCTCGGCCTGGCCACGCTGGTGCTCCTGGCGCTGGTGTTGCTGCTCGGCCTCGGACTCCACTCCCTGGTGGTCCGCCCGCTGCGGCGCCTGCAGGAAGGCACGCGGGCGGTGGCCCGCGGCGATCTGGAGGTGCGCGTCGAGGACCGCATCGCCGGCTCGCGCGACGAGGTCGGCGCGCTCGCCACCGACTTCGCGGCGATGGTCGCCGAGCTGCGGCAGGCGCGCGAACAGCTCCGTCGCCAGAACGAGGAACTCGCCGGCTTCAACGAGAGCCTGGAGCGCGAGGTGCGGCGCAAGACCGAGCACCTGGAGGCGGCGCAGGAGCAGTTGGTCCAGGCCGCGCGGCTCGCGTCGGTCGGCACGCTGGCCGGCGGCATCGCCCACGAGTTCGGCAACCTCATCGCCGGCATCCGCGGCTGCGCGGTCGAAGCGCTACGCGACACCACCGATCCCGAGCAGCGCGAGCCGCTCGAGGTGATCCAACGCGCCGCCGATAGGGCCGGGGTGATGACCGAAGACCTGCTGCGGTTCGCGCGGCAGAAAGTCGTGCCTCGCGGCACCGTCGACGTCGCCGAGGTCGCGGCGGAGGCGCTCGGTCTGCTGGAACCGCACGCCCGCCGACTCGGCGTCGAGGTGGTCCGCGAGACCGAGGGCGACTGCGAGGTCGATGGCGACCCGGCGGCGCTGCACCAGGTGTTCGTGAACCTCGGCACCAACGCGCTGCAGGCGATGCCGCGTGGCGGGCGGCTGTCGATCGCGGTGCGCCGCGTCGGCAGCGAAGTGGTCGCGACTGTGGCCGACACCGGCGCCGGCATCGCGGCCGAGCACCTGGAGCGGATCTTCGACCCGTTCTTCACCACCAAGGACCGCGAGGTCGAGGCCTTCGCCCGCGGCACCGGGCTCGGACTGTCGGTGACCTACGGCGCGGTCGAGGCCCACGGCGGTCGGATCGAGGTGGCGTCCGAGGTCGGCGAGGGCACGGTGTTCACCGTGGTCCTCCCGGCACGCTCTTCGCAAGCCGGCGCGCCCGCGCAGGGCGGACCCGTGCCAGACGGAACGGCAGCCGGCGGAATCGAGAACGCTGATGAGTGACAACCCCAAACGGATCCTGGTCGTCGACGACGAGGAGAGCATGCGCTTCTTCGTGCGCCGCGGCCTCGCGCGCTGCGGCTACGACGTGGTCGCGGTCGAGTCCGGTGAGCGCGGCCTCGAAGCCTGGCGGGAGGCCTCGGGCTTCGACGCGGTGGTGCTCGACCTGCGGATGCCGGGGATGGACGGCCATCAGCTGCTCAGCGGGATCCGCGAACTCGATCCCGATGCTCGCGCGGTGGTGATGACCGCCTACGGCACCGTCGAGAACGCGGTCGAGGCGATGCGTCGCGGGGCCCGCGACTTCGTCACCAAGCCGTTCGAGATCGAGGAGCTGCAGCTCGCGCTCGAGCGGGTGCTGGAGGGCGCGGACGAGGCGGCGGTGGCGGCGGAGGGCGCGCTGGCGCAACTCCGCGGCCAGAGCCGGCCGATGCAGGAGCTGCGCGAGACGATCCTGCGGCTGGCGGAGAGCGACACCACGGTGTTCGTGCTCGGCGAGTCGGGGACCGGCAAGGAGCTGGTCGCCCGCGCGCTGCACGAGGCCTCGGCGCGGCGCGGCGGTCCGTTCACCGCACTGCACTGCGCGTCGCTGCCCGACACGCTGCTCGAGAGCGAGCTGTTCGGCCACGAGGCCGGCGCGTTCACCGGCGCGGTCTCGGCCCGCGCCGGCAAGCTGGCGCGCGCCAACGGCGGCACGGTGTTCCTCGACGAGGTGACCGAGATGGGCCTGACCGCGCAGAACCGCCTCGAGCGCTTCCTCGCCACCCGCGAGATCGTGCCGCTCGGCGGCTACGAGCCGCTGGTCGTCGATGCGCGGGTGGTCGCCGCCGCCAACAAGGACCCCGAGGAGGCGGTCGCGGCCGGGACCTTCCGGAAGGAGCTGTTCTATCGCCTCAACGTGGTGCCGCTCCGCGTGCCGCCGCTGCGCCAGCGCCACGAGGACGTGCCCGAACTGGTCGCGCACTTCGTGACCCGCGCCGCCGCCCGTCTCGGTGCCAAGACCCACAGCGCCAGCCCGGCGATCTGCGCGGCGCTCGGCGCGCAGCCGTGGCCCGGCAACGTCCGCGAACTGCAGAACGCGATCGAGCGGATGGTGGTCCTGCACCGCGACGTGGACGTGCTCGACGTCGCGCATCTGCCCGACGACTTCGCCGGCCGGGCGCTCGGTGCGGAGTCCGCCGACGGCAAGCCGCGCGCCTACAGCAATGCGCTGCACGACTTCGAGCGGAGGTATCTCGAGGACCTGTTCCGCCGCACGGGGGGCAACGTCAGCGAGGCGGCGCGGTTGGCGGGGCTGTCGCGCGGTCACATGCACCGCAAGGTGAAGCAGCTCGGGCTGGATCCGGCCGAGTTCCGGTGAGGGCTCGCGGCAGCGACGATCAGTCGGTGCCGGTACTGAACAGGACCTCGGCGCGGTCGGAGCCGAACTCCCAGCGCTCGAGCCGGCGCATACCGCGGATCACCAGCACGTGGTCGTCGTCGGGGATGGCCGCGAGTTCGACGTCTTCGCCGCCGGTGTCGACGTGGGTGACGGTCAGCACGTCGCCGTCGCGGCGGGCGAAGGCATCGCCGCGGTCGGCGAGGCGGAGTGGCCAGATCTCGCGGCCGTCGGGGGTGGTGAGGGACTGTTCGTCGCGCCGACGTGGGATGTCCTGGTCGGCGAGTCGCAGGTCGGGGACGAGCGGGAGCAGCTCACGCCGATCGGTCTCCGGCTCGAACAGCCGGGCTCGACCCGAGGAGTCGCGCAGCAAGAGGCGTCCGTCGCCCGCCATGCCGAGCGGGCGCTCTCGACCGTCGAGCGTGAGCGCGGTGCGGACTCCCGTCTCGGGATCCACGCGCTCGACTCTGCAGACCTGACCGTCCCCGTTGCCGGTCGGTCCCCAGGTCACGAGGAGCCAGTCGCCGGCGCGGACGTAGCGGAACAGGAGGGCGTCCTCGGGTGAGAGGAAGGTGCGCCGGCTCAGGTCCAGGATCTGCACGTCGCGGACGTCGGTGCCGTGCGCGCTCGGCAGGGGAGCGAAGCGGATGCCGAAGCCGGTGAGCTGCACCGGTCGGTAACCCTCGGGCCAGGCGATGTCCTCGCGGCGGCCGTCCGGCGTCGACAGGACGACCTGCCCGGGTTCGAGCCAGGCTCGGGAGCCGTCCGGCAGGCGCAGCAGCGGGCGTTCGGGCGCCGACGCGACCAGGTCGGCCATGACCTCGGCGAGCCGTGGATTGGCGGGATCGATCGGCAGCACGCGGTCGTGGCACAGGTCGAGCGCGTGGAACTCCAGATCATCCCGGCCGCGCGGGCCGGAGCCCTGCGTCCAGGTGGCCCAGGCCTGCGGCCGGTAGCGGCCGTGGATCGGTCCGAACAGGTCGAGATGTCCGCTGGCGTTCACACTGCTCCACGCAGAGCCGAGTTGGGACCACTCGCCGGTTCCCAGATCGATACGCGCCACGTAGCTCGGTCCGTGGTTCTCCCAGTGCCGCTGCAACCTGAGCAGCATCGTCCGTCCATCTGCCGCGAGCACGCCCGGCCGTAGGCTCACACGCTCCTCGCGCGGGTCGACGTGATGCCAGCGGTGGACGCGTTCCGCCGACCAGGCGAGCGCCGGCACCGCGAACAGCAGCGCCGTCGACAGTCCGAGCTTCAGCGTGCGGCCCGACCGCCCGAAGCGCAGCCCCGGCACGTAGCTCCGCCAGGCCGAGAGCATCCCGGTCGACGCTGCGAGGCCGAGACCGACCGGCAGCAGGTGCTCGCCGAGCGGCACCGGGTAGCGCTCGACCAGCAGCAGGTGGGGGACCACCAGGAGCGCCAGCAGCGCGAGCGTCATCGGCAGCACGCTGCTGCTGCGCTTCAGCCAGCATGACGTGGCGAGGGTCCAGGGCACCAGCAACACCAGGCTCCAGACGACGAGCGAAGTCGGCAGATCGTCGAGTCCGGTCGAGCTGCGCCAGGCCGCCTCTGGAACCATCGCGACGGGTGGGAACACGTCGTCGGGTCGGGTGCCGGCGAGGCCGTCGCAGAGCAGCCCCGCGAGCAGGCCGAAGAGCGCGAAGGTCCCGAGCCCGCCGACCAGCACGATCGACTTGGCGACGAACGACGCGCGGAGCGCGCCCGGCGTGCGCACCAGGAAGTCGAGCTGTCCGCGGCGTCCTTCGCCCGGCACTAGATCGCTGCCGAGCAGCACCAGGCCGAGGACCAGCGCGCCGAGCACGAACCACTCGACGATGTCGGTGGGCACCAGGTTGCCCGGCGCGAGGAGCCCGAAGCCGAGAGCCAGGACGGGCAGCGCCAGCAGCGCGATGCCGAGGGTCCGGGATTGCTCCCGGACTTCCTTGAGGAGGTGAACTCTCAGCATGGGACGGTCTCCAGGTGCGGGGTTTCGGCGTGGCTCGGGCTCGTGCGGGTCGCGCGGACCAGTGCTGCGTGCAGGCCGCGGGGTAGATCCCCCGGCGCGTCGGTGCCGAGCAGGTCCTCGACGCTGGCGTGGGCGCACAGCGCGCCCTCGGCGAGGATCGCCACGTCGTCGGCGATGCGTGCCGCCAGCTCGAGCTCGTGGGTCGCGCAGAGGATGGTCCGCTCGTCGCCGCGCCACGCGTCGAGCACGCAGCGCAACACCTCTTCGCGGACCAGCGGGTCCAGGCCGCCGAACGGTTCGTCGAGCAGGAGCAGCTCCGGGTCGTGGCCCAGCGCGAGTACCAGCATCGCCCCCATCGCCTGGCCCTTCGACAGCGTCCGGAAGCGTTGCCGGCGCGGGACCTCGAGTCGGTCGATCAGCTCGTCGACGCGCGTCGCGTCCCAGCGCCGGTAATGCGCGGCGGCGAAGCGGCACAGTTCGTCCACCGTGAGTGCGCCCGGCGCGTCGGGTCGGTCGGGCACGTAGCCGATCCGTTGGCGCAGGGTCTCGGCATCGCGGCACGAGTCGAGGCCGAGCACCCGCAGCGATCCGGTCTGCGGCTGCAGCAGGCCGACCGCGAGGCGCAGCAGCGTCGACTTGCCCGCACCGTTGGCGCCGAGCAGTGCGGTCACTCTTCCGGGGGCCAGCTCGAGGTCCACGCCGCGCAGCGCGACGTGCTTGCCGAAGCGTCGACCGAGGTCGACGGCGTGCAGGACGGTTCGGTCGGTCATCGGTGGTTCGCTCCCTGTGGTGTCTCGCAGTGGGTGTCGGTGGATCGCGATGCTTGGTTGGATGACTCGACGAGCGCGAGTCGCAGCGCCTCGGCGTCGTGACCGGCCCGCAGCGCGGCGGCCGTGGTGCGGACGAAGTCCTGCAGCGTGCTCGCGCGTCGCAGCGACCGCGCGTGGTCGGGACCTTCGGCGGTCACGTAGACCCCCGAGCCGTTGCGCCCTGCCACCACGCCCTGCCGCTCCAGCTCGGCGTAGGCCTTGGCGACGGTGTTGGGATTGACCAGCACGTCGACTGCCAGGCTTCGCACGCTCGGCAGCTTGTCGCCGGCCGCGAACCTGCCGGTGCTCAGCGCATCGAGCAGGTGCTCGACGATCTGCACCGACGGCGGGGTGTGCGCGGCCGGGTCGACGCGGAAGTCGTCCATGACCGTTCTATCGGGTTAGTACGGCAGGACGCTTGAGCCGGAGCTGCAGGGCGCCCCGCGGCAACCGCGGTCCGGGATACACTCGTCCGGTACAGCCGGACATTCCGCGACGCCGGATCCCGGTCGATCGGTCGGTCGGGATGCCCGACCCGGGGCGCACGGCCTCGGGCGATGATCGCGCGCGGAGGATCTTCACCATGCCCGTGTCCGTTCGTCGCCTCGTTCCGCTCGCCGTTCCCCTGGTCGCCGCCTCGCTCGCCGCGCAGGCCGACTGGCACACCACCGTCGTGGTTCCCAAGCCCCGCGCCGTCCACGCCTCGGCCTACGACAGCGTTCGCGACGAGGTGGTCGTGTTCGGTGGCAACACCAACTCCGGGGTGCAGAACGACACCTGGATCTGGTCGCCGGCCAGCGGTTGGCGCAATGCGCGCCCGACGACCAATCCACCGGCGCTGCGCGAGCACGCGATGGCCTTCGACTCGCTGCGCAGCGAGGTCGTGTTGTTCGGCGGCTGGGACGGCAGCCAGGTCACCGGCGACACGTGGCTCTGGAACGGCACCGACTGGCGGCAGGTGTTCCCGGCCAACTCGCCGTCGCCGCGGATGAGCACGATGGGGTTCGACCCGGTGCTCGGTCGCGTGATCCTGTTCGGCGGTGAAGACGCCAACGCCACGCGGATCGCCGAGACGTGGTCGTGGGACGGCACCAACTGGGCGCAGCACTCGCCGACCAACGTGCCACCGGCGCGGGTCGACCACGCGATGGCCACCGACTGGGGGCGCGGCGAGGTGGTCCTGTTCGGCGGTTGGGACAACGGCTTCCTCCGCGACACCTGGACCTGGAACGGCTCGGACTGGACCGCCGGACCGGCGGTCGGGCCGTCGGCACGTTCCGAGCATGCGATGGCTTACGCCGGCGGGGAGGTGGTGCTGTTCGGTGGCCACAGCGTCAGCGGCCGGGTGTCCGACACCTGGGGCTGGAACGGCAGCGCCTGGACGATCCGGCCGGGCACGCCGTTCCCCGCACTCCGCGAAGAGCACGTGATGTCGGAGCTGCTGTCGACCGGTGGTCTGCTGATGTTCGGTGGCTGGGACACCGCGAAGGGGCACACCGCCGACACCTGGACCTTCGCCGGCGGCCGGTGGACCGAACTCACGCCGCGCGCGCCGACCGGCTCGGGCACCTCGGCGGCTGACCACGACCCGACCACCGGCGCGACGCTGCTGTTCGGTGGTTACCAGGATCAGCAGGTCTCGGCGCAGACCTGGCTCTACGTCGGCGGTGTGTGGTCGCAGCTCAACCCAGCCACTGCACCTCCGGCCCGAGCGGAGGCGGCGATGGCCTACGACCGGGTCCGTGGCGAGTTCGTGCTGTTCGGCGGCGTGGAAGGCTCGAACCAGTACAACGACACCTGGGTGTTCCGCGGCGGCAATTGGCAGCAGCGGACGCCCGCGCAGAGCCCGCCGGCGCGCTGGGGTCACGTGATGGTCTTCGACGAGACGAGTGGTACGACCCTGCTGTTCAGCGGTCGTGCCGGCGGCTCCAGCAACCAGCTCACCGACACCTGGGAGTGGGACGGCACCAACTGGATGCAGCTCGCGCCCGCGACCTCGCCCGCCGGCCGCGAGGACCCGGCGATGGCCTACGACCCGGTGCGCGGCGAGACGCTGCTGTTCGGCGGCTGGGTCCAGGGCAGCGGCTTCAGCGCCGAGACCTGGGCGTTCCGCGGCGGCAACTGGGTGCAGCTCTCGCCGGCGAACTGGCCGACGGCTCGCTCCGAGCACACGATGGCGTTCGATCGGGTCCGCGAGAGGTTGGTCCTGTTCGGTGGTCAGGACTCCACCGGTCGGGTCGCCGACACCTGGGAGTACGACGGCAGCGATTGGTTCCAGCGCAGCACGGCGCACGCGCCCGAGCCGCGCGAGGAGGCGATCATGGTGTTCGACGAAGCGGTCGGCGAGGTCGTGCTCGCGGTCGGCTGGGACGTCGGCCACTTCACCGACACCTGGCACTTCGGCGTGCGTCCGCCGGCGTCGGTGACCGCGTTCGGCACGAGCTGCAGCGGCTCGCTGCCGAACGCGCCCGAGCTGACCGCGAGTCTGCCCTGGCTCGGCGAGTCGATGGAGTTCACCGCCTCGCCGGTCTCGAACCCGGGCGGTGCGGTGCTGCTCTTCGGCGCGGCACGCAGCAACGTCGCGCTGGATCCCATCGGCATGGTCGGCTGCCACCTCTACACGTCGCCGCTCGCGTCGGCCCCGATGGTGGTGAACGGCAGCTCGGCGAGCCTGTCGTTCCCGTTGCCCTCGACCCCGTCACTGGTCGGCGTCGTGTTGGTCAACCAGGCCGCGGTACTCGCGGCCGGTGCCAATCCCACGGGGGTGTTGGCGACCGGCGGGTTGGAGTTGGCGACCGCGCTCAAGTAGGCGCGGCACGACCCGGCGAAGCGCGTGGCACGACCTGCCACATGGATCGTTTCCCGGTCGCGCCGTGGCCGATGGACGAGACCGCATCATGCCGGGTAAAGGCTGGCCGCTCGTCGCCGCATTCGGAGTAGGGCGGCGCGCCAATCAGTTCACACGCCGCAGTTGTCCTGCGGCTCGCATGGAGACGCCCGTCGTGCATCACACCCTCACCTCGATCCTCGTCGCCCTTCCACTCACCTTCGCCCTGTCGGCCCAAGAAGACGCCGCCGAGGCGATGTCGAACCCGAAGACCGCCCACCACGAGCGCCTCGCCACGCTCGCGGGCACCTGGAAGGCCGCGTCCAAGATGGCTGCCATGCCCGGGGTGCCCGGCATGGAGAAGGCGACCGAGTCGGTCGGCACCGAACGCGCCGAGCTGATCTGCAACGGCCTGTGGCTGAAGGTCTCCGGCGACGGCGAGATGGGCGGCCAGGCCTGTTCCGGGATCTGGCTGCTCGGCTACGACCCCATCGCCGAGCGCTACCAGTGCCTGTGCGCGTCGAGCACCGAGGAATCGACCTTCACGATGGAGGCCGACTACGACGCGGAGTCCAAGACCTGGCGGTTCGAGGGCGACACGCCGATGGGCCGCATGCGCAGCGAGTTCACGGTGGAGAATGCCGACCGCACCGTCGAGGTCTGCTACGCGACCGGCGAGGACGGCAAGGAGACCGAGTTCATGCGCATCGTCCGGACGCGCGTGAAGGACGGCACCGCGGTCGAGGCCTCCGCCCCGCACGCCGACGGCGAGGAGGTCGAGGCGGCGGAAGGCGACGAGGCGCAGGTCGCGCCCGCGCGCCGCGCGATGCTCGCCGAGGTCGGCAACTGGGACGCCGCCTTCAAGATGGAGATGCCCGGTGCGCCGGCGATGACCTCGAAGTGCCGCGAGGTCGTCATGCCGATCTGCGACGGCATGTTCACCTGGTCGGACTTCACCGGTGAGGTGATGGGCATGCCCTTCGAAGGCCACGCGCTGGTCGGGCACGACAGCACGGCGAACAAGGTCACCTGCTTCTGGATCGACTCGATGACCGGCGCGTTCATGCGCACCGACGGCACCTACGACGCGAAGTCGAAGACCTTCACCATGAGCGGGACGAGCTACGACGAGCAGGGTGAGGAGGCGCCGGTCAACTCGACGACCACGCAGACCTCCGAGGGTGCGCGGCGGATGCGGATGGTGTTCGGGGAAGGTGACGAGTCGAGCGTGATGACGATCGACTACGCGCGGGCGAAGTGAGCGAGGCAGGAAGGGCTGAGGTGTGAGTTGCCGTCGCCCTCAGACCTCGCTCAGCTCACGCGAGAGGCGTCGTGCCGTCCAGGTGCCTGATCCTCCACCCCACTCGATCGGTCCGGCCGCGCTCGGGAATCGGTGGGGGACGATGGACCATCGACCTTCCAGGCTGTCGGTCACCGGGTCGTAGGTGCCTGAGTAGCGGATGACGCTGCTAAGCTGTGAACCGGGAGGTTCGCGGCCAGCGGCCCGGGCGAGGAAGTCCATCGTGGGCACGAGCTCGCTGGTTTCCGGGTCCATCGCGTAGGCCACCGGCATGGCCTTGACGAACTCGAAGTGACGGCCGCGGCGTCGGCCTTCGATCCTGCCCAGTTCCGGCTGGCCTCCGGCGGATGCGTCGTCTCGAACGCTTCCCACCACCTTCCTCAGCCAGCTCTCCTGCAGGCTCATCCGAAAGGGCACGGCAAGGCCTTCGATCGCGTAGTTCGGTCCATAGACGTACTCTCCTTCCCAGGTGCCGGTCAGTCGCATCGATCACAGACTCCTGATCAGCGCCTCTCAACGTACGCGAAGTACGCCCCGACCCCACCACCGTCGCGAACCCCGAAGCGGGCCGTGAGCGTGGTCTTCCCGGCCGGCAGGTCGAGGCGGAACCGCGCCGCGGTGTCGCCCGGCTTCAGCTCGGTCTCGCGCCGCTCACCCGCGATCTCGATCCACGCGCGGTCGATCGCCAGCGCCTTGCCCGGCGTGGTGCGCGGCGACTCGGCGCCCGGCACGTCGGGTGAGGGGGCGAGCGGCGCGGTCAGCGCAGCGTCGGTCTCGACCGGCCAACGGCGCAGCTCGATCGAGTAGGTCCCCGCCGTCATCACTTCGACGTTCCAATGCCCGGTGACATTCGGGCCGTCGAGGCCGCGGCGGACGTGGGCCTGGTGCCAGGGGGTGCCGCCCTTGGTGATCCAGTCGTGCGAGGTGAGACGCACCACGGGCTCGCGGGGGTCGCCGAGGTGCAGGTGCACGTCGTTGGCGAAGCTCGGCTCGAGGTCGGCCCACCAGGCGTCGTAGAAGCTGCGCAGGCGCGCGACGACCTCGGGGTGGTTCTTCGCGACGTCGGTTCGCTGCCCGGGGTCGGCGTCCATGTCGTAGAGCTCCGCCAGGTTCACCAGCCGCCAGCGGTCGGTCATCACCGCCGACTTGCGGCCCTTCTCGGGGTGGATCACCCGCTGCGAGTCGGTGACCAGGATGCGGTCGGGCCAGTCGGCGGCGGGGTCTTCCAGGAGCGGCACGATCGAGCGACCGTCGAGTGAGCGGTCGGGGAGCGGCGTGCCGGTCAGCGCGCAGAGGGTCGGCAGCACATCGACGTGGGCGGTGATGCGGTCGACGTCGCGGCCGCCGGTCAGCCCACCCGCCGGCCAGTGCACGAAGCACGGCACGCGGTGGCCGCCGTCGTACTCGCTGCCCTTCTTGCCGCGCATGCCGCCGTCGAAGACCTGCTCGCCGGCCGCGGTGCCGTTGTCGGCGCTGAAGATCAGGAGCGTGTTCTCGGCCAGGCCCTGTTCGTCGAGCCAGGCGCGCAGCCGGCCGACGTTGCGGTCGATGTCGCTGACCATGCCGAGGAAGTTGGCGACGTTCACGCCGAGGTCCTCGTAGGGCTTCGCGGCCTCGGGTGGGGCGTGGAAGGGTCCGTGCGCGGCGTTGGTCGCCAGGTAGACGAAGAACGGCGCGTCGGCGTTCTTCTGCTGGTCCATGAAGGCCAGCGCCGCGTCGAAGAACACCTCGGTGCAGAAGCCGGTGACCGGCTCGGGCGTGCCGTTGCGGAAGTAGGACCCGTCGAAGTACGAGTTGTCCCAATGGTCGGGGAGCTGGCCGACACCGCCGCCACCGCAGTACAGCGTCTCCTGGTAGCCGTTGTCCTGCGGCCGGCACGGCGCGTTGTCGCCCAGGTGCCACTTGCCGAACATCCCGGTCGCGTAGCCGCCGGCCTGGAACACCTCGCCGAGCGTGACCTCGTCGTCGCGCAACAGCGAGCGGCCGTTGATCGTGTGCCAGACCCCGGTGCGGTTGGTCCAGCGACCGGTCTGCAGTGCGGCGCGGGTGGGCGAGCAGGTCGGCGACACGTGGTAGTCGGTGAGGCGGACCGAGTCGGCGGCCAGCGCGTCGAGATGCGGCGTGGTGACCCGCGGGTTGCCGTGGCAGCCGAGGTCGCCGTAGCCCTGGTCGTCGGTGACGATCAGGACCACGTTCGGTCTGGGCGCCTGGGCCCGCAGGCATGGAGCCAGCGACGCGGTGGCTGCGAGGGCGGCGACGAGGGCGAGCGCGTGGTGCATGACCCGCGCCACGGTAGCCCGTCAGCGCGCGGGCGTCGCCGGCTCAGGACCCTCGTAGACCGTGTCGAGCCAGGTCGGGAACGGCAGGAAGTCGGCGTAGGGTTCGAACTCGTCGAGGACCTCGTCCATCCGCCAGGCACCCTTCCAGCCGGTGTGCAGGTACGGCCAGAACGCCAACTGCTCGCGCGCCGAGTCGAGGTCGCGACCCTGCGCGAGCTGGTAGAGCGCGCTGGCCAGACCGCTGCGGTCGGCGCCGCCCAGGCAGTGGATCAACAGCGGCTTCTCGGCGGTGTCGACCACGTGCCAGAGGTGGTGGAGCTGGGCGCGGCTGGGGCGGGCGCGGCTCGACATCGGCACCACCACGAGGTGGGCGCCGGCGGCTTCGACCGGCCGCCGCACCGCTTCGAAGTCCGGATCGCCGGGGCGGGCGCCGCGCAGGCGCAGCACCGTGCGGATGCCGTGGGTCTCGATCCAGTCGGTGAGCTGGGCCTCGCTGGGTTGGGCTGCGCGGTAGGCCCGCTCGCCGTCGATCGCGTGGAAGTTGCTGCAGGCGGCGAGCAGCAGGAGCAGCGGGACCAGGCCTGCGAGGCGGAGAAGTGCGCGGGGGATCGCCACGGTCGGTTCTTCGTCCACGGAGCGCGTCCGGCCGTAGCCGATCAGCGCATGGCGTCGAGGACTGCCTCGAAGTCCGGCCGGCCGCGGAGCGGTGCCAGCTCCGGCGAGTTGGCCAGCGAGTCGGCGTTGCGGTAGCCGCGGGCGGCGAGCGTCTGCAACTCGGCCACCGCGTCGGCGAGCGCGCGTTCGCGCGCGGAGCCTTCGGAGGCGCCTTCGGCCGCGAGCCGGGTCAGGACCACCGCGCGGAGGACATGGAACTGGTTGCTCCGCGTCTTGCGCAACGCGGCTCCGCGGTCGAGCTGGCGTAGCGCACCCGCCAGATCGTTGCCGCGGTAGAGCCCGAGCGCGTCGGCCAGCAGCGCCCGCATCGAGGCCAGCTCCGCGCGCTGTTCCTCGGCCCGCGCCGCGCGCTCCGCGGGTGTGCCGAGGTCGTAGCGCTCCATCAACGCGGCGGTCAGCGGTTCGTCGATCCGCGAGCGCGCGTAGGCCAGTGGGTCGAGGGGGTAGTGGACGACCCGCCCGCGCGCGTCGAGCACGGTCAGGCTCTCGCCGTCGGGCGCGAAGGCGCACGACCGGTAGTCCACGTCCGGATCGGCCCAGCGCGCCAGGCGACGACCCGAGGGCACCTCGAACAGCAGGATCTCCGCGGCGCAGCGCACCGCCACGCGGTCGCTCGCCGGCGCGAACGACAGCTCGATGTAGTCCGCGGTCGGGACGCGGCAGATCGCCAGGGTCGCGAAGGTCGCCGCGTCGTGGATCCGCATGCCGCTGTCGTTGGCCACCGTGCACAGGTAGCGGCCGTCAGGCGTGTAGCCGGCGTCGAAGGTCAGCGCGGTGTGCTGGATGCGCTGGAGCTCTGCGCCTCGGGCCAGATCGAACACGGTGACCGTTCCGGATGCGCCGTCGGTCCGTACGAGTTGCCGTCCGTCGGGCGACAGGGCCGCCGGCAGCTGCCAGGTCACCGGCACGCGGCCGAGTTCGCGCTGTTGGTCGAGGTCGTAGGCGACGTACTCCTGGCCGGTGCGCGCGATCAGATTCCGCCCGTCCGGAGTGAAGCGCGCGACGTCCCAGAACTCGCCGGGTGGGGAGGGTTCGGCGAGCACCCGGCGCGAGGCGGTCTCCAGCACCCGCGAGCCCGAGCCGTCACCGGCGGACACGAACAGCAGCAGGCCGTCGGCCGAGAAGGCGACCTCGCCCTGCTCCGGCAGGTCCGGCGCGATCTCGGCCAGCGCGCGGTCGCTGTGCAGGTCGAGCAGCAGGCGAGGCGGCGCTGCGTCGGGACCATCGGGCGACCGCGGTGCCTGGTGGATCGCCAGCCGGCCGTCGGCGGAGACACGGGACAGCTCGGCACCGCCATCGCCGCGGCGGCGTTCGGCCAGCACGCGCGAGGTCTCGAACGGCGTCGGGTCCCAGAGGTCGATCCCGCCGCTGTGCCCCGCGGTGAGGAAGTGGTCGCCGCCCGGGACGAAGCGCAGGGCGTGGTGGCCGTGCGGGTCGTTACCGAGCGTGCCGACCTGTGCGCCGCTCCCCACGTCCCACAGCGCCAGCCGGGTGCCATTGGTCGTGACCAACAGGTTGGAGTCGTGCGCGAACCAGGCCGGGCCGCGGATGTCGAAGTCGCGGGTGGTGCCGAGGCGGTGCATGCTGCCGCCGGTGTCGGCGTCGACGATTTCGGCGAGCATGTCGCTGCCGGGGATCGAGCGGCGCAGCGCGAACACCCAGCGGCCCGAGGGTGCGAGGGCCTGGCCGGCGGTGAAGCCGGGGCGGGCGTCCGGACCGACGATTCTGCGGCGGATCGAGGGGCCTTCCAGGTCGACGAGGTACAGGTCACCGGCGCGGGTCCGGACCAGCGCGGTCCGGCCGCTTGCGTCCACCTCGACGCTCTGCTCGTACCACAGGCGCACGTTGTAGTAGTCGGGCGGGTCGCGGTCGTCGAGGGCGAGGACCCGGGGCAGCTTCGCGCGGTCGACGTCGACGACGTGCAGGCGGGAGCGTTCGTCCAGGAGCACGATGCGCCGACCCGCGACCTCGGCGCTGCGCCGGGGCTTTCCGACCCGCAGCAGCTCCTGCGGCGCCGCGTCGTCCGCCGGACGCCCGACCAGCAGGCGGCCGTCTCGGGTCCACAGGCAGACCGCGTCGTCGGTCTCGACGCTCCGTGCCCAGTGGATCCCGTCGCCGATGCTCCAGGTGCCTCGGTCCGTTCCGTCGGCCAGTGCGCGGCAGCGCAGCGTGCCGTCGAGGGACGCCGACCAGCACAGGGTCTCCTCCTCGAGGAAGCCGACCGCGGTGATCTCCTCGTCGTGGTCCTCGAAGCGGTGCAGCGCGCGTCGCTCCTGCAGGTCCCAGACGATCGTCAGCTGGCTGTCGTCGGCGCTCACCGCGTAGCGGCCGTTCGCGGCGACGGTGAGCTTGCGCGACGCGGCGTCGTGGCCGTGCAGCGTGTCGAGCAGGTGGTGCCGCTGCAGGGCGGTGTAGAGCGCGTTGTTGGCGTCGTCGCCCGGCGCCCGCTGCGCCCCCTCGATCGCCAGACGCAGCGCGGTGTCCGGGTCCTCGTCGGCCAGCGCAATGGCCTGCGCCGAGAGCCGTAGACCCACCGCCTCGCGCCGAGCCTGCTGCTCGGCAGCCAGCGCATCACGGGCCTCGGTCTCGGCGAGCTGGGCGCGGTCGAGCAGGTTCCGGACCTCGGCTTCGCGGCGTTCGGCCAGCGCCCTCGCTTCGCTGGCTTCCTTCGAGCGATGGTTGGCGCGCTGCGCCTGGGCGTGGGCCTCTTCGGCCTGCCAGAGCGCGAGGCCGAGGCCGAGCACCAACGAGACGAGCACCGCCAGCGCGACCGTCGCGACGGTGCGGTGGCGTCGCGCCAGCTTGCCGAGCCGGTAGCCGAGCGTCGGCGGCCCGGCCGAGACGGGCTCGTCGGCGAGGTAGCGGCGCAGGTCCGCGGCGAGACCGTTGACCGTCTCGTAGCGACGGTTGCGGTCTTTGGCCAAGGCCTTCATCACCACGTGGTCGAGGTCGCCGCGCAGCGCGCTGCGCAGCTTGTGTGGATCGGAGCCGTGGCGCTCCGCCAGCGCCGCGCCGCCCCGGCCGGCGGTGCTCACCCGGGTGCTCGGCGGCGGCGGGTCGATCTCGCGGATCTGCCGCAGCACCGCGTCGTAGCCGTTCTGCAGGCTGTCCTTGAGCTCGAACGGCTTGCTGCCGCTGAGCAGCTCGTAGAGCAACACGCCCAGCGAGTACACGTCGGCGCGGGTGTCGACGTCGAGACCGCTCATCTCGGCCTGCTCGGGCGCCATGTACTCCGGCGTGCCGACCAGCTGGCGGAACTCGGTGAAGAGGGTCTTCTCGGTGAGCCGGTGGTCGGTCGCCTTGGCGATGCCGAAGTCGATCACCTTCGGCACCGGCACGCCGTCGTGCAGCGTCACCAGCACGTTCGACGGCTTGATGTCGCGGTGGATGATGCCCTTCTGGTGGGCGTGCTGGATCGCCGCACAGACGTCGAGGAACAGCGCGATGCGGCGCCGGGTGTCGAGCTTCGCGGTGTCGCAGTACTCGGTGAACTGCACCCCGCGCACCAGCTCCATCACGAAGTAGGGCCGACCGGTCACCGTCGCGCCGGCGTCGTAGACCCGCGCGATGTTGTGGTGGTCCATCAGCGCGAGCGCCTGCTGCTCGGCCTCGAACCGGGCGATCACCTGGCGGGTGTCCATGCCCGCCTTGAGGATCTTGAAGGCGACCTTGCGCCGCACCGGCCGCAGCTGCTCGGCCATGTAGACGGTGCCGAAGCCGCCCTCGCCGATCTCCTGGAGGATCTTGTAGCGGTCGATCACAGCACCAGGCGAGGCCAGCAGGGGTTCGCTGGAGGCGGGCGTGCGAGGCTGGGTGGGAGGAAAGGGATCCGGGTCTGGCTCGTCGGCCGGGTCTGGCTCGGACGCCTCGTCGTGGGCCGCGAGCAGGGCTCGGACCTCGTCGAGCAACGCGCCGCCTTCGCCCGTACCCGCCAGGAACGCCGCGCGCTCCGCCGGTGGACGCTGCAGCGCCTCGTGGAACAGCTGCTTGGCACGCTCCCAGGCTGCGGGGCTCAAGCTCACTCCGGGTCCTCTCCGGTGGTCTGCGGCGAGCTGTTCACCGCGCGGTGCAGGAACGCCTGCGCGATCTGCCAGTCGCGACGCACGGTGCGCGCGTGGATGCCGAGCACGTTGCCGGTCTCGGTGGCCGAGAGGCCGGCGTAGATCCGCAGCTTGGCGATCTCGGCGAGGCGCGGGTCGCGCTCGGCGAGCTGTTCGATCGCTTCGTCGAGCACCAGGATGTCGTGGGGTTCCTGGCGGGCGGCGAGTTCCAAGGGGTCGAGCGGCACGCGGACCCGGCCACCGCCGCGCTTGTCGCGACCCTTGCCGCGCGCGTGGTCGATCAGGATGCGACGCATCGACTCGGCGGCGGCGGCGAGGAAGGCGCCCCGGTCGAGGGCGTCGCCGCCGCCGGGCGTCTGGCCGCCGAGCTTCAGCCAGGCCTCGTGGACCAGGGCGGTGGCTTGCAGGGTGTGGCCGGCACGCTCGTGCGCGAGCTGGTTCGCCGCGATGTCGCGGAGTCGCTCGTAGACCGCGGCGAACAGCTCGGCGCGGTCGCGGTCCATCGAGGCTGGATCCATCGGGAAGCGAGGGGCAGGCGGGAGGGATCGCGGCGGCGGATCGGACGGGACCATCGGTTGGGGGAAGGCGATGGCGAACCGTTTCCGCGGACAGGATTTGCCGGTCGTCAGGACCGGCAAGGAATCTGCTCGGGATCATCGCAAAACCGTCCACTTCCGGCAGCGCCTGTCGCGACCCGGCTCCGAACGCGGGAGTCCTCGAACCCCGCAGCCACGGAGAACCACGACATGATCGCCAGCCAGACCCGCCGCGCGCTCCGCGCCGTCACCCTGCCCGTCACTTCCCTCGCGCTGCTGCTCGCCGCGGCCGCGCCGGCCATCGCCCAGGGCCCCGACCGGACCCAGGGCCCGGCCGGCAGCAGCGCCGGAACCGCGTACGACCTGCGCGCGCCGGTCGGCCAGCGCATCGGCCGGATCGAGATCTACTCCGGCGCCTTCGTCGACGGCTTCCGCCTGCTCTACCGCGACCGCCGCGGTTCGCCGAACGGGCCGACCGCCTGGGTCGGCAACAACAGCGGTTCGCTGCAGACCCTGAACCTGGACTGGGGCGACTACCTGCGCCGGGTCGACGTGTGGACCTCGTCGGGATTCATCAACCAGGTGCGGTTCGTGACCCAGAACGGCGTCGACGTGACCTACGGCGCGCCGCGCGCCAGCGAGGTCCGCACCAACTTCCGGCCGAGCGGTGCCAACGACGAGGTCGTCGGCCTGTTCGGTCATGCCGGCGCCTTGGTCACGGGACTCGGCGTGGTGCGCCGCGACGTGCTGGCGAGCACCCGCTCGAGCGCGGTGAACTTCAACTGCACGACTTCGAACGGTCTGACCGTGCAGCTGTCCGCCGCCGTCACGCCGCAGCCGTTCGTGCCCGGCAACACCCCGGTCCTGCAGTTCACCACCAACTACCGGTACTTCCGTGAGCCGCACTACATGATCTACGGGCTGTCGGACACCGACTTCAACGGCCAGCCGCTGCCGCTGGATCTCAGCGCCCTCGGTGCCGGTGGCTGCACGCTGAACTGCTCGCTCGACGCACTGGTGCCGCTGCCGGCTCCGGACTTCTTCGGGCGCATCGACCATCCCGTGGCGCTGCCGAACGATCCGAATTCGATCGGCCGCGAGATCCACTTCCAGGGCCTGGTGCTGGAGCCGGCCGCGAACGCCGCGGGCCTGGTGACCAGTTCGATGACCTCGGCGCGGATTGGCGGCTACTGACTCGGCTCGACCGGCCGGGCGGCCGCACGGTCGACCCCCGACCAGACGTTGCGCACCTTCACCGCCAGCACCGCGCCGGCCAGCACCGAGGTGACGGCATTGGCCCAGAACACCGACGCGCTATCGATCCACGCGCCGTAGACCAGCCAGCACAGGACCCCGGCCTCGAACAGCACCCAGGTCAGCAGCGACAGGCTCCGCGTGTCGCCGGTGCGGAGCGTGCGCGCGGCCTGGGGCAGGAAGGCGGAGGTCGTCAGGACTGCGGCGACCGCGCCGAGGGTCTCGTGCATGGCGCGCATGCGAGCCGGTCGGCGACTCGAACTCAACGCCCGTGCGTGGTCGACAGGATGTTCGAGAGCTGGAACGGGCCCCAGCCGCAGGTCGCCGGCAGGTTCGGCTCGTAGGTCAGGAACTGCCAGCGGACCGGCACTCCGATCGCCGCGGGATCACAGGTGACCGGGACGCTGATGAACGCGGTGCCGTTGCCGTTGAACAGCGGGATGTAGACCGTGAAGGTCGGCAGCAGCAGCCGGCAGGCCTGGCATTGGAACTCGGGCGGGCTCGGCGCGCGGGTCGCATCGACCGACAACAGGCCGTAGGCCGGCAACAGCGGCGCGTTGCGCAGGTCGAGACCCCACTCGCGGTTGCCGAGCGCCATCGGGCCGTGGGCCGACAGGATACCGCCGACGCCGCAGCCGCCACCCAGGTCCTGGATCGGTCCGCCGCCTCCGAACGCCTCGAAGCGCCAGCCGAGGATGTTGCGGTTGCGGCTGACGATGTTGTGGTTCTCCTCGACGAACATCCCCGGATAGCGGTCCGATCTCACGCGGCCCCCGGCGGCGTACATGCTGCACGCGTTGACGCGGCCGGTGTCCTGGTCGTAGGTGGTGCTCGCCAGCCACTTCACGCCGCAGGTCGAGTCGAAATCGCGCGCCACGTTGACGCCCTCGCACTGGCGTGAGCCCGACGCTCCCACGAGGTCGTTCCAGACCGTCCCGTACATCCCTGAACCGAAGTAGGTCACCGCGGGGCGGTCGCTCTGGACGATGTCGTCGTCGACCCGGAACACGTTGCCGGCGCCGGCACCGGAGACCCCGTAGTGGCAGCCCAGGATGTCGCTGTCGCGGAGACTGCCGGAGCTGTCCGGACCCACGAAGACGACCAGCGCGTCTTCGCCGTTGCCGTCGACGTCCGGGTCCGAGTAGTCACCGGGAGTGATCGTCGCGGCGCTCGTTCCGAGATCGACGTCGAGCCGCTGCACGTACAGGGCCTGGCTGCCCTGGGGGCCGAATCCGCCGTCGCCGACCACGAGGAACTTGCCCCATGTTCCGCCGGACTTGCAGATCGCGATGTTGCGCAGGCCGCCGGATCCAGCCACCGGGACGAACCGCTGCGATGCGCCGTTGCCGGGGCCGACCCGTGCGGCGACGTAGCCGAGGCGACCGGTGCCGACCTCGCGTGCCGACCAGACCACCACCGCCGAGGGTGCCGTCCGTTGGAAACCGTCGGGCCAGGCGACGCCGACGTCGATCCTGCCGGGCTGGTCGGCCACGCCCTGAGCCAGCACCTGGTCGCCGGTGACCGTTCCCGAGTTGGCGTCGTAGGTCGCCATCCGGACCTGCGGATTGTTGCCGTTCGAACTCGAGCGGTAGGCCACGTAGGCGCGCGTGTTGTTGCCGTCGGCCCAGCTCGCCGCGGCCGGCATCTGCTGCCAGTCGGCACCGATCGCGATCGGCAGGACCTGGCGCCGCGAGCCATTGTCGGCATCGACGCGGACCGCCCAGACGTCGCCCTGGGCCTGCGAGATGCGCGACTCGAACACCACGAGGTACTCGCGCGCGGTCGGCAGGGCCGCGACGTCGGCCTCGAAGTCGGCATTGGAGAAGCCGACGTCGTTGCCGCCACCGATCAGCGGGTCGATCAGCACCGGCCAGGTGGCGGTGTCGACGAAGCCAGCCGGCAGCAGCATGTCGAAGCCGCCGTCGCGCGCCTGCAGCGAGCCCTGGCAGCGCTTGCCGCTGGCATCGATGCCGGTCACCGCACCGATGTGCAGGACCTCCCGGCCGTCGGGGTCGAGCAGCGACAGGGTGTTCGGATCCGCTGCGGGAGCGAGGCTCAGGTCGGAGCGGGTGGCGACGCCGACCCGCAGCGCACCGGTGCCCGCGATCGGCCGGGGCAGGAGGACGCTCAGTTCGAGGCCGTCGGCGCGGGTCTGGTAGCGTTCCTCGATGGCGCCGAGGCGGGTGGTCGCGTGGAAGTAGGTGACGCTGTCGGAGTCGTGGGCGCGACGCGGCGTGCTCGCGCGTTCCCAGGCCGTCGCCTCGCCGCGACCGATGGACCGGACGGCCATCCGCAGGGGCCAGGTCCGCGGCGCGTCCGGCCCCAGGATCGGTGTCTGGATCACGCCGTCGCTCCCGAACTCCACCCGGTAGTGCGCACCGCGGCCGAACAGGCCGTCGGGGGTCGTGCCGACTCCGGCGAGGCCGCCGGAGACATCGGATCGCTGGATCGGGGGCGACGCGGTCGTCCCGGGCTCCTGAGCCGGGAGGGCGGCGAGGCTCAGGAAGGCGGCGAGTCCGTGGAAGGCGGAGCGGGCGACTGGGAGCGGTGATCGGAGCATGGTGTGGACCTGTCGGTGGGAGCCGGGCGCGGCGGTTTCGCGCGGCGCCTCGGAGCCGGGTCATGCGCCAAGCGCGCGGTGCCTCCGTCTGGAATTGTCAGAATAGGCAGGTGTCTTCCCGGTGCGGTCCCCCGGGACCCTCTGTCGGGCCCTACCATCGACGGGTCTTCGATGGGGCGTTCCCCGCCCTCGCATGTCATGAACACCCGACTCTCGCTCGTTGCTCTCGCCACCCTGTGCACCGCCTCGGTCACCCTCGCCCAGATCAGCCCCTACGTGGTGATGGCCGGAGACCAGCGCAACTTCCACGTGCTCCAAGGTGGGCAGGTGGTTCGTAGTTGGTCGGCGCCCGCCGGCACGGCGCAGTACCAGTACCCCGTCACCGTGACCGGCACGATCCGCACGATGGGCGCCAACCCCGGCGACGTCGGTGCCGAGTACGACTTCTCCGGCAACGAACTCGGAGCGCGCTACACGCACCCGGGCGTGGCGTCGCGCTGCTGGGACGGCACCACGGATGGCACCAGCAACTACGCGATCGACACCGGCGGCATGGTGACCCGGTTCGACCGCGACTGGACCAACCCGGTGATCCTGTTCGACGCGGGTGGCATCGGTGCGCTGACCTACGACCCCACGTCGGACTCGCTGTGGGTCTCGCAGTTCAGCGGCTCGATGGACGTGGTGAACTACTCGTTCACCGGCACCATGCTCGGCAGCTTCAGCACCGGCCACACCCAGAACATGGCGCTGGCGATGGACCACGCCGACGGCACCCTGTGGCTGCACGACCGCAACGCGCGGGGCACCTTCGAGCAGTGGACCACCGCCGGCGTGCTGGTCCAGCGGGTCGCGATCCCCGGGATGAGCACCGAGAACGCGCTCGGTGGCGAGATGCCGTTCCCCGGTTCCGCGACCTGCACCCTGCGCAACGGCATGGGCACCAACCCGACCGACTACCGCTGCACCTCGCTGCCGATCGTCGGCGGCACCTGGACCAGCACCTTCAACACCGGCGCGAACACCACCAACACGATCCTGTGGGCCAGCACCTCGCCGGGCACCCTCAACGGGATCCCCGGCATCACCCAGGGCGAGGTCCTGATCTCGTTCCCCAACCTGCTGTTCAGCCTGGTGGGCACCGGCGACATCTCGCTGCCGGTGCCGCAGCTGCCGGCGCTGTTCGGCTTCACGCTGAGCACGCAGGGTGCGCGGGTGGAGTCGGTCGGGACGCCGATCGTGCTGCTGAACGCGTTGGATGTGAGCTTCGGGTTCTGACGCCCCGTAGCGCCGTCCCTCGGGTCCGGTCAGTCGGCCCGGAGGACCGTTCGGCCGATCTGCAACTGCAGTGCGATCTGCCGTTCGCGGGGGGTGAGCGATCGGTCGGCTTCGAGTCCGGCCGCGGCGGCGTTCGGACCGTCAGGCAGTGCGTCCAAGCGTGCCTGGAGCCGCTCCGCGATCCGCAGATACTCGTCCCGACGCGCCGCGAGCTGCGCGAGCGGTCGAGCGTCCCAGCGACGGACCGTGTAGTCGCCCGAGCTGGAGAACATCGTCTGGCCGTCCGGTGTGGCGACGACGCTGGTGACCGTGTCGCGATGGCCGCGGAGGTCGAGGACCTCCTGCCAGGTGCGCAGATCCCAGAGCCGGATGGTCCGGTCGTCGGAGCCGCTGATCAAACGGTCCTGTCCCGGGAGCGTGGCGAGGCACTCGATGTCCGCGGTGTGGCCGCGCAGGGTCGCGAGCATCCGCCCCGAGTCCACGTCGAGCACGTGGATCTCGCCTTCGCGGGTCGCGACGGCCAGCCGCTGGCCGTCCTCGAGGAACTGCATCCGCTTGCAGCTCGGGAGGCTCCATTGCTGCAGCAGTTCGTTGCTGTCGAGATCGATGACCCGCACCGTCGCCGGGGCGCGCTTGAGGCTGACGGCGGCGCGGCGGGCGACTTCGGAGACCGAGATCTGCCACAACGCGCGATTACACGCACGGATCAGGGCGAGTTCGACGTCGTCGCGCAGATCGAGAGCTCCGTCAGGTGGCTTCGCGGGATGCTGTGTGGCTGCCGGCAGTGACCGGAAGACGGATCCCGTGATGTCCGGACCGACGCGGACGCGACCGGACAGCAGATCGACGAGGAAGGAGTTGCCCGATTCGGGAATCACAACGAGCTGCACGCCATCAGGCAGAAACCCGACTTGCCGCCACTTGCTCCGCTCGTAGGGCATGCGCCACGCGGCGATCTGCACGCCCGAACGAGTGTCCCACAGCGTCACCGCGCCGCTCGTGTCGAGTGCCGCGAGGATTGCGGTGTCCGGGCTCAGGGCGAGGTCGGACACGAAGCAGTCGCTACGCCAGACCAGCCGGCCATCGATGCGATCGGGCGGCAGCCAGGCCTTCCGTTCGGTTGCGCCGGCGGAGAACACGCGCTCGCCGGCCGGGTCGATCGCGACAGCCAGGATCGGTTCGCGATGGCCGATGCGGGTGCCGAGCGGCGCACCGTTCGCCAGGTCCCAGAACCGTAGGACGCGGTCCTGGCCACCACTGACGACGCCTCGGTCGTCACGAGCAGCTCGTCCCGTCCTTCGAGGCCGGCGAACGACGTCACGCCATCCAACCCGAAGCCGGAGCGCTTCGTCAGGCCGTCGGTACTCCGGCTGTCGAGGCGCAGCCAGTGGTCACTGCGACCGCGTCTGACCACGTGGAGGACGTTGCCTCCGTCGGAGAACCACATCTGAGCGCGACCCCAGGCGCGGTCGGTCGCCGCGTCCTCGATGTCGATCGGTTGCTCCGCTGAGCTGAGGCTCTCGTCGAGCGAGGCCTGGAGGTGGCGCCACTCCCAGCCACGCAGCGCGACGGGTGCCCGAACGAGATGGGCTTCGGCAACGCCCGAGTCGTCTTCGCGGAGCGCGGCGGCCGCCGCGAACAGGCTGCCCCGGTAGTTGGCCCGCAGGCTCTCCTCGAGTGCGTTCCGCTGCTCCAGCGCGAACCAGGAGATGCCGACCAGGCCGAGGAGCAGCGCTGCGAAGGCCGCGGCGATTCCGCCTGCCGCGGTAGGGTTGCGGCGGGCGATCTTTCCGACACGCCGGAACCAGCCCGGTGGGCGCGCCCGGATCGGCCGGTGCTGGAGATGCCTCCGGAGGTCGGCGGCGAACTCCGCGGCGGTCGGGTATCTGTTGGACGGCTCCTTCTCGAGGGCCTTGTGGATGATCGTCTCGACGTCGCCGCGGAGGCGTGCGTCGAGGGTGCCCAGCCGCGGCGCCTCCTCCTCGCAGATGATCCGCGCCGCCTCCGCGATGCTGTGCTGGTGCACGCGGTTCGGCGGCGCGCCGTTCAGGAGCTCGTAGCCCAGGACGCCGAGCGCGTAGATGTCGCATCGGCGGTCGACGTCTCCCGACCCGCCCCTGACCTGCTCGGGACTCATGTAGGCCAGCGTGCCCACCAGCCGGCCGCGTTCCCGGTCGAGCGTGAGGATGCGCATGTCCGGGTCGGTGACCGCGGCGACCCCGAAGTCGAGCACCTTCGGGTGGCCCGCGCCGGGCGCGCGGTGGCCGCAGGGCGGTGACTCCTTGCAGTGCGGAGCGCGACGTGGTTCCCGGGATCCGTCGTGGTCCGGTGAGGTGCCGACCAGGATGTTGCCGGGCTTGAGATCGCGGTGCACGACGCCTCGCTCGTGGGCGTGGTGGACCGCGTCGCACACCCGCGCGATCAGGTCCAGCCGACAGCGAGGACACACGCGTGCCTGGTCGGCGAACTCGCGCAGCGGCAGGCCGTCGACGAACTCCATCGCGAAGTAGCGCTGTCGTCCGCCCCGCCAGTCGGCGATGCCGGATTCGTGGATGCTGGCGATGCCGGGGTGCTGCAGCCGGCCGAGCACGTGGGCTTCGCGCTCCAGCCGCTTGCTGGTCGACCCGGCGTCGAGCCCGAGGGCTTTCACGCCGTTCCCCGGACTGGTGCCGACCCGTCGAGATGTTCTCGCGTGGTGTGCACCGGTCTTCTCGACGACTTCGACGAACGAGTTCCCATCATGCAATCCGAATCGATCCATGTCCGATCCATCCGACGACCCTTCCGAGGCCTGAGTGCCGTGGTGGTGACATTCAGCCTCTGCTCATCGATGTCGGCACAGGACGTGACCGTGGACGCCGTGGGGCGGGGGACCGTCGATGGGAACGGCATCCACCAGGGCTCCTACACGACCAGCGGACTCACGAACGGCTATGTCGTCGGTCGTCTGGCGATGTCCGTTCCAGAGACGCGCCAGCGGTCGTTCTTCGTCTTCGACCTGCCGTCTGCACCCGTGGGTCGGCAAGTGGCTTCAGCGAGGCTTCGGCTGTTCGTTCCGAACTTCGCGACTGCTGTCCAGGGAGGGCCCAGCGAGGTGTTCCTTCATGATGTCGACGGACCGGTGTCGGGCTTGGAGAACGCCACGGCAGCTTTCGACGATCTGGGGGATGACGCCCCGTTCGGTTCGAGGATCTACTCCGACAGCGACGAGGGGACTTTCACCGAGGTGGCCCTGAACGCGGGCGGACTGGCAGCGCTCAATGCAGCGATCGGTGGTCAGTTCGCTCTGAGCATGCGACACCAGAACGAGGACATGGATGACCAGAACTACTACGTCTTTGCTGGTTCCGGAACGTTGAACAACACCCAGGACGGCAACTCCCAGCTCCTGATCGACTGGTCCGATCCGCCCGCCACCGCCTTCGAGCAGTTGCTCGCCGGGGCCAACGACCTCTCAGGCCAGGCGTTCACCTTCACGCCGAACGGTGCCGACGGCTACGACATCACCGCCGCGGGCGCGTTCGACAACGGCTTCTCGAACGCGGTGGCGTTCGGCGACGACGACCTGCAGGGCGGCTTCCCGCTCGGCTTCTCGATCCACGTGCCGGGGGCGGGCGCGGTGTCGAGGATGCAGATCAGCAGCAACGGCTGGGTGGCACCCGACCACCTGTTCGTCGACAGCGACTTCAGCGAGTCGACGGCGACTTCAGCGAGTCGACGGCGGAGATGGAGGGTCAGGGGGCACGCATCGCGATGCTCTGGGACGACCTGAGCCCGAACGCCGGGGGTGCGGTCTACGTGGACAGCTCGCCGACGCAGTGGATGGTGACCTTCGATCAGGTGCCGCAGTTCAACACCGGCGACTCGAACACCTTCCAGGTGCAGATCCGTCCCGACGGTTCGTTCACGCTGGCCTACGGCACCGTGGCAGCCGAATGCATCGCCGGCGTCTCGTTCGGCAACGACCGCCCGGCGCAGCAGATCGATCTGACCGCCGACCTGCCGCTGTCGACGTGGAGCGCCATCCCGGCGACCTACACGCTCAGCGCCAGCCCGGCGCTCGGCACGACGGTCGACTTCCAGTTGAACGACCTGCCGGCGAACGCGTCCGTCGCCTCGGTGTTCATCGGCGTCAACCAGCTCGAGAACGACCTGGCGGTGATCGGTATGCCGACCTGCTTTCAGTACACCGAGACCGCGCTGTGGATCGACTGTCCCGCGCCGATGGCCGGCTCGTCGACCCTGACGCTGGCGCTGCCGAACGACCCGGCGCTGCTTGGTGCGCGCTTCGTGACCCAGGGCGCCGCGGTCGCGCTGGGGATCAACGCGCTCGGCGTGGTCAGCTCGAACGCGATCCAGGTCAACCTCGGTCGCTGACGCGAGCCCGTCTGCGCGCGGTCCCGGTCCTCGGCCGGCCTGAGTGGCCCGACTGCCGGTCAGTCGAAGACCTCCGGGACCGTGCCCCGCCACCACGGACCGATGAGGTGTTCGAACGCCGGGCCGTCGCGGCCGAGTGGTCGGGGACGCGACTCGCTCCACGCGAAGCAGGCGCCGTCTCGCGCGAGGAAGCCGGGGAGGGCGAACACCACGGTCGTGGGGTCCCGTCGCAGGAAGGCGTCGTGTGAGACCCAGCTGACCCGCTCGCCGGGTGCGAAGCGCCACTCGGCATACTCACCGGCCCGGACCTTCTCGACGAGGAGCAGCCAGTCCGACCTGTGCTGCGCGACGTAGGACAGGTCCGCGAAGTAGCCCCACACCGGTGGCAGACTCAGGACGATCCACAGCGCGAACCCGGCGGTGGCGACCCACAGGTCGGAGGGGCCGCTTCGGGAGCGCTTCCGCAGCGCGATGCGCAGCGAGCCGACGAGCGCGGTCGTCCAGGCCGACGCGAACAACAGGAACGTGGCCACGGCGGGGAGTCCGTAGCAGCCGACGACCAGGACGAGAGCCAGCAGCGCGGCGGTGCCGATCACGAGGAGGTTGCGCCGCAGGTTGGGGCATCGTGCGCGCTTGGTCATCGTCTGCCTCGCTCGGTGGTCCGACCGGTCCGGCGCCCGACTTGCTCCGGCGCCCGACTTCCTCCGGGGAGCGTAGCCCGAGGACGGATCTGCTGCCCAGGATCCCTGCCGCCACGGCATGATCCGCAAGCCATGCCCACCACCTCCGAGCCGGACCGTCTCGCCGAGGCCCTCGAGGCGTTCCTCGCGCGTCCTTCCGACGCGGGCGCCGACCCGACCGCCGCCAGCCGGGAGTTCCTGCAGCGCAACGAGCGGTTGCGCGACCTGCTCGGCCCGATGCTCGAGCGCGACGAGGGGCCTGCTGCGCCGGCGCCGTCGTCGAACCCCAAGCCGGGGCACGTGCTGGGGCGCTACCGGTTGCTGGAGGAACTCGGCCGCGGCGGCATGGGCGTCGTGTTCGACGCCTTGGAGCTCGGCACGTCGCGCCACGTCGCGGTGAAGGTGCTGCCGGCGCTGCGCGCGCGCAGTCCGCGCGCGGTCGAACGGTTCCGCCGCGAGGCGCAGGCGATCGGTAGCCTGCGGCATCGGGGCATCGTCGAGGTCCTCGATGCCGGCCAGGACGCCGGCGTGCATTGGATCGCGATGGAGCGCGTCGACGGGCGCTCGCTGCGCGACGCCTGGCTGGACGTGCTCGCCGCGTGCGATGGCGATGCGACCGCGGTGCCGCAGGGCGCGGGGCTCGGGCTGGCGGACAGCGGCGCGTACTGGCGCGAGGTCTGTCTGCTCGGCATCCAGGTCGCCGACGCGCTGGCGCACGCCCACGCCGCCGGGATCCTGCACCGCGACGTGAAGCCGCAGAACGTGCTGATCGACCTCGCGGGTCGCGCGCGGCTGGTCGACTTCGGTCTCGCGCTCGCGCCGGAGGCCGAGCCCTTGACGCTCACCGGCGACTTCGCGGGCACGCCGCACTACGCGAGTCCCGAGCGGCTGGCCGGCACGCGGCAGGGCGTCGACGGGCGCAGCGACGTGTTCTCGCTCGGCGTGGTGCTCTACGAACTCCTGGCGATGCGGCGGCCGTTCGACGGCGACACGCCGGCGGCGGTGCTCGACGCGGTCCGCGCCCAGCCGCCGCGGTCGTTGCGCGCGGTGTTGCCTGGACTGCCGCGCGACCTGGCGGTGGCGATCGACCTCGCGCTCGACCCCGATCCCGCGCGGCGTCCCGATGCGGTGACCTTCCGGCAGGCGCTCGAGGCAGTGCTGAACGGTTCGCGCGGGTCGCTGCGCCCCTTGTCGGTTCCGGTGCGCACCGGGCGCTGGCTGCACCGCCACCGCGTGGCGGTCCTCGCGGGGTCGCTGCTCGCGGTCGGACTCCTCGGCACGCCGATCGGCCTCGCACTGCACTACCACCGGACCAGCGTGGCGGTCGCCGCCGAACAACGGGTGACCGAGGCCAACTACCTGCGGGCGCGGCAGGCGATCGACACCCTGCTGCGGCGGGTCGCGGCCTACGGGCTGAGCGATGCGCCCGGCATGCAGGAACTCCGGGCCAGCCTGTTCCGCGATGCACGGCAGTTGTTCGTCGAACTCCGCGCCGGTCGTGAGGACGACGTGCTGCTCGCGTTCCAGGCCGCCGAAGCCGCGGGGGGGATCGCTGCCGCAGAGCTGGAGCTCGGTCGCAGCGAGGCGTCACTGCCGTGGTTCGACGTGGCGCTCGGCGAACTGCAGGCGCTGGCGGCGGGCGGCGGGCTGGGGGAGCTGCGGCTACGCACGGAGCTGGCGATCGGGATCCATCGGGCCGACCGCGGGCGGGCCCGTTCCCTCGCCCGCGGCGATCTGGTTGCGGCGCGCGACGACCAGGAAGGCGCGCGGCGCCGCCTGGATGCGCTGCTCGACGATGCCTCGCTGACCGGCACCGAAGTCCAGCGCGTGCAGATCGAGCTGGCGCGCATCGAGACCTCCCTCGGCCTGTTGCTGCGCGAGCAGGAGCCGGAGACCGCTCTGGAACAGCTCGGGGTTGCCCGTGAGCGTTGGGCTTCGCTGGGCGATGCGGTCACCGCTGACGCCGTCTCGGCGCGCGAGTATGCGCAGACCGAGCTGGTGTACGGCGGCCTGATGGCGTCGCTGGGTCGGGAGGCGGAGACCGCCTACGCGTTGCGCCACGCGCATGCCCTGCTCGACCGCGCCGAGGAACTCGGCGAGCGCGTCTCGGGGCGGGTGCGGCTGCTGCGCGCCTCGGTGTTCACCGGCGAGTCGATGCTGCACGGCATGCGGGGCGAGACGGAAGCAGCGCAGGAAGACATCGCCCGGGCCCGGGAGATCGTCGAGGACCTGGTCGCGTTCGATCCGACCGCGCTCGCGCCGCGGCGGCTCCGGGCGGACCTCGACGTGCGGTCGAGCGAGCGGCTGCTGACCCTGGGCCGGACCCAGGAGGCGTCGGAACGGGCCGAGGCGGCGCTACGCGACGTCGAGGTCATCCTCGACCACCACCCCGGCGACCTGGAGGTCCGGCGCACCGCGTTGCGCGCCGTGCTCGCGGCCCACCTGACGCTGCAGTCGTCTCGGCCTGCGGCGGCTGGGCGGCTCGAAGACCTGTTCGCGCGCGGTCGAGTTCTCCACGCGGCGCTGTCGACGCAGGGACTCGCGACCGCGCTCGACGACGCGTCCGTCGGCGGGCTGCTGTCCAACCACGCCCGTTGGTTGATGGCGCTGGCCCCGGAGCGCGACCAGCCGCGGGCCCACGTGCTGGTGCGCGAGGCGATCGGGCTGCTCGAGAGCGCGCATCGGGCGATGCCCGGTCATGGCGCACCGCGCCGGTCGCTGTGGGTCTCCTACCGGATCTGCGCGGCCTTGGCGATGGCGAGCAGGGATCGTGACGAGGCCCGTCGTTGTCTGGCGCAGGGCGTCGAACTCGCCGCCGATGCGGAGGAGTGTCTGCAGACCATCGAGACCCTGCTGCGGATCGGCGAGCCGGCGCGCGGCCTCGAGGCCGTGATCGACTGGTTCGACCGGGGGCTGATTCCGCGCGAATCGTTGCGGTCCGATTCCCGGCTGGATCCACTCCGCGACGAACCGACGTTCCCCGATCCGGATCGTCGCGAGGAGGACCGATGAACGACCTGCTGCTGGCTCGCGCGCGCGCCGGGGATCCGGTCGCGGTCGAACAACTGGTCCGTGGCCAGCTCGACTGGCTGCGCTCGAAGGTGCGACGGCGCCTCGACCGCGGCCTGCGTGCCGACTGCGAGAGCCTCGACGTGGTCCAGGACGCGGTTCTGCAGCTCCTGCAGAGCAACGCGCTGCGCACCCTGCGCGACGAGGAACACCTGCGGGCCCTGCTGCAGCGGATCGTCGGTGGCGATCTGATCGACATGCGGCGCCGTCGGTCGAGTCGGCAGCTCGACTACCACGCGGTGGTAGCCGGCCAACGAACCGTCAGCCGGCCGAGCGAGCACGCGCTGCGCGCCGAACGGCGGGTGTTGTTGCAGCGCGCGCTGGCCCGCCTCTCGGCCGCCGACCGGGAGGTCCTCGAACTGCGGGTCTGGGAACAGCTCGCGTTTCGCGACATCGGCGAGCGGCTGGGCTGCACCGAGGACAGCGCACGGATGCGCTGCCATCGCGCGCTGGCGCGGCTCGCCGACGCGGCCGAGGCGCTGGTGCTGGAGACCCGCGCGTCGACCGATGGCGCCACCGCGTGACGCGGGGTCTCACCGGATCCTGACCATCAGTCCGTCCGACGACCAGGTGCGGCCGCCGTCGAGCTGTAGCGCCTGCCAGGCCAGGTCCACGCCTTGGAGCGAGGCCGGCAGCGGTAGCCGCAGTCGTCGGTCGCCCGACGGGTCGGTCCCGCCGCGTAGACCGATCACCACCGGGGAGTGGGAGGTGTCCAGCAGGAGTCGACAGCCGGGGCCGGCGGGAAGCCCCTGGTCGGTCGCCGTGGGAGTGACGGCGAACCAGGTCGGGGCCAGCGGCCGGCCGCCGCGGAGCCACAGTTCGAACCGGTCGGAGCCGGCGAACGGCAGGTCCGGGATCGTCGTTCCGCCGGTGTCGATCCGACCGGCGCAACCGATCCCGAAGCGCTGGATCGCCGCGGGGGGCCGCGGCCAGGTGATCTCCACGATCGGGTCGTCGGCCCGGGTGTCGGCGAGGGGGAACACCAGAGACAGCGCGTTGTCGTGTTCGAGGCACGCGGCTCCTGCGGTGGAGGGGGTGCTCGACGCGGTCGTGCGCGCGGTGAGCGCCCGCCCGATGGAACGCGCATCGCCGCCGATCCGGGCGGTGTTCAGCCCGACACCGGACTCGAGCCAGGTCAGCGCCCAGTGGCTGGCCGACTCGTGGTCGAAGGCCAGGTTGCGGCTCGTGGTGCCGAGGCTGAGCGTCGTGCCCGGTGACGCGGTGGCCAGCACCTCGTGGAACGGGGCCGAGGGCAGCCAGGCGCCGCGGTGCCAGATGAGTCGTTGCACCGCGACGGCGCGGCCCTGGTCGAGCGGTCCCGGATGGGCGACGTCCTGCACGAGGTACGCCAGCAGGTAGCGGCCGTCGCGTCCGGCGACGAGCGGTCGCAGCCCGTGTTCGGACGGAACATCGGAGTTGCCCAGCCGCACGATCGGACCGAGCTGGCCATCGACGCCGATGCGTCGCGCGTAGAGGTTCCAGTCGAGCGGTGGGGTGGCGAGGCGGTCGGATTCCTGCCAGGCCACCACCCAGCCCATAGAGGCCAGCTCGCCGTCGCAGACCGACGCGGCCTGGCTGTCGGCGGCCGGGTGGCCCGAGGAGAGGTCGGACGCGGCTCCGAGACTCCGGTGGTTCACGTCGATGCGGGCGAACAGCACCCGCGACGAGTCGGAGTCGTCCGGGCCGAGGGCCGCGTCGCGCCGGAAGGTCAACAGCGCCTGCGCGGCGCTCGCGCCGGTGGTCCCGCCGAGCGAAGGGTGTCGGTCTTCGGCGTCGGCGAGGTCCGGCACATCGAGGCTCACCCCGCTGGCGAACGTGTGGTCGCCGCCGTCGTGGAAGTGCACGCGGATGGTCGAGTCCGAGGTCCCGTCCTCGCGCTGCCAGGCGACCACGAACCGGCCGGCGGTGAAGGTCGCGGTCGGCGCGGTCGAGCGTTGTGTCGGGTCGACGTCGGCGAAGACTGGCCAGTTCGTCGTGCGGTCGGCGCTGAACAGGCGCGCGTCGAGGTCGTGGTGGCCGTGCGGGCCCGGTCTCGAGCTGACGACCAGCGTCTCGTCGTGGATCGGGTCGTAGGCGATCGCGAGTTCCATCGCCGGCCCGGCTCCGCCCCCGGTCGCGAGGACCGAGGGCGGTGTTGGTTGGGCAGGGAGCGCTACGATCAGCGCGGCGCAGAGTGGTGCCAAGGTGACGTGCCGAAGTGTGGACATGCTTCAGCAGCCTTCAGCGGATGTTGGTGCGCAGGGCCGTGGTGCTCCACGCCGACGCTCCGGAGATCTGGACCGCCTGCCAATACACGTTGGCCTGGACGTGGCTCGGTAGCGGCAGGAAGAAGAACTCGCCGCCGCGGCTGTCGCTCTGCCCGCTGGCCACGGCGATCAGCGAGGACGCCGCATCGAGCAGGAGGGCACAAGATCCACTGGCGGCGGCGGGCAGCGGAAGATTGGCGCTGCCCGTGGATGCAAACAGCCAGGTCGAAGTGTCGGGCCGACCCGCGACCAGGTAGATCGCGAATCCGCCGGATCCCGCATAGGGGTTCGAGGTCGACCCGGAGTTGTAGCTGCGGAGTCGGCCGCCGCAGCTCGAGCCGTATTCGATCACGCTGGCAGGCCGGCGTTCGAGGTGTCGGCCGGAGATCGGATTCTGGCTTCCCCAGGCACTGGCCAGCAGCGGGAAGCGCAGGCCGTCCGCGTCGAAGGTCACTGATCCGCGGAGAAACTGGACCGCGGGGGACTGCGGAAGAAGCTGTGCAGTCTCTACCGAGCGCCCCTCCCAGCCGATGTTCGTGATGTACAGACCGTCCTGCAGGTCGCGCCAGATCAGAGCGCAGTGGCTGTCGAGGTCGCTGTCGTAGGCCATCGAGTCGGCGCCGTGGAGCTGGAGATCGTTGGAAGTGCGGGTCACCAGTTGGGTGGCCGGGTATCGCGTCGGCGACGCGGAGTTCTGCGGCCAGAACATGCGTTCGGTGTGGATCTCGTTGCCCCAGTCGCCGGTCGGCTTGTCGCCGGTGCCGTCGCGCAGCAGAAAGGCCACGCGGAAGTCCGTGATCGAGCCGGCTACGACCGGCGAGATCTTGTGGAGGTTGACGTTGCCTCCGTCCCCGCATACGTGCCAGTTGCGCAGATTGCCGTCCTGCGTGACACGCTGGGCCAGCACGTCCCAGTCCTCGGTGCTGTTTGCCGGATCGTACTCGTTCCAGACCACCAGCCACCCGCTGTTGGACTGCGAGCGCCGGGACACGCTCGGTCTCTCGGCGTCGGGGTTGGCATGGGCGGACGCGCGGAAGAGCGATGCCGCCTCGACGGTCCGGGTCGAGGCGTTGATCCGAGAGCCGTAGACTCGCGACGTGCTGGAATTGCCGCCGGCGGAGACGTGGTCGCGACGGTAGACGACGTAGCCGTACGGCTCGGAGCCCGTCGAGCCGCCGAAGCTCGGCGCCCAGCGGTCGTACGACGACGACGAGGCGGTGGTGCGCAGGATGCCTGGAATGGCCGCGCCGACCCCACCATCGTGGAAGTAGAGCTGCATCCGCGACTGGTTGGAGTAGTCGTCGTCGTATGCGACCACCCAACGGTGCGCGCCGCGGACGTAGTCGAGCGACACCTGGATGGTGTCATGGTTGTTGGCCAGGTTGGTGTGGATCGTCTGGCGGTTGCCGAACGAGTCGTTGGCGACCCGTACGTAGAGGTCGCGGTCTCCGACCACGAACTGGCGGGTGAAGCCGACCATCAGCTCGTCGTGTTCGTCATTGCGGCCGATCGATATGCCGATCACGCCGTCGCCCGACGCCCAGGTGTAGACGAGCACGGGACTGGTCAGCGGGTCGATCGTCACCGGGTAGGAGGCGCGGGCTAGCCAGTCGGCGGGCACGCGCAGGGAGATCGACTCGCCGTCGAATCCGGAGGGGATCGCGAGGCGTCGGCCGCCCGCGTCGAGGACCGTTGCGGCACCGTAGGACACGACCGCGCGGCCGTCGTCGTCATGGAACATCAGCGCGCCGTGCTGGTCGGCGACCACGGCGGCGTGCAGCTCGGTGTCGATGCGACCTTCGACGACCAGGTCTTCGGAAGCGGGCAGCGGTGCGCGCAGGACGAAGGTCTGTTCGATGCCTTCCGGGCGGACTTCGTAGCGCTCGAGCACGGGGCCATGGTCGAGTTCCGCGATTCCGGGCGAGAGGCGGGTCAGCGCCGCGGCCGCGTCGGTCTGCAGCGGTCGGCCGTCGGCCAGGACGCGCGCGGTGGTCCAGGTCCACGGCAGATGCCTCGGCGCATCGGCGCCGAGCCACGGGAAGAAGGTGAAGGCGCGGTGCTCGAAGCGGGCCTTCCAGTTGCTGCCACCGGCCCATAGCTGGCCGGCTGACTCGGTGTCGATCGTCGACAGCGGGACGAAGAAGTCCTCGGCCGTGAAGGTCGCCGGCGGGTGGACGTCGATCGGATCCTGGGCGAGGGCGACAGCGGACGCGGAAGTGAAGGAGAACAGCGCCAAGGAGCAGGCGCGGAAGTTTCTTGCTCGGTTCATCGTGGGTCTCCCGGTGTGGGTTCGTGCAGCCCCCTCGCGCTCGACCGGCGGACCGAACAGGTGGTTCGTGAGATCGCGACGAATTCGGGGTCGTCGCATCCTTCGTGTTCGGTCGACGCGCGTGCTGCGAGGGTCGCGACGACCGCCGGCAGCAACCGCGCGTTCGCGGAAGGCCGGCCACCCCTCGAGACCCAAGGAGCGATCACGATGTCCGAATCCCAGATCACGTACCGACTCATCCAGGACCTGTTGACCGAGGAGGTCGTCGAACGGACGACCCTGAAGTGCGTGTTCGTCTGCCCGGTGAGCGGCCAACGCGTGCCTGCGCAGGCCGACGTGCTGAAGGCCAACGAAGGCTCGGTGCTGACCAAGGCGAAGCACCGGCTCCGCGAGTCGATGGCGCGCTCGATGACCCGCTCGGTCTCGCAGGCCCTGCGCTCGGTGCTCGGCAACAACGCCGTCGGCCGGATCGCGGGCGACGTCGGCAAGGACGCGGCGACCCGCGCGGCGAGCGGGCACGCGTTCTCGGCCGACGAACTCGAGAACGCCGCAGTGGCCGCGTTCGAGGCCAAGGCCAGGAGCCAGTTCGTCTGGGACGAGGCGCTCGGTGGCTTCCGGCACGTCCGGGCGGTGACCTCCGCGGGGGCGTGACGGCTGCGGAGAGTCCGGTCGCGGCCCCTGGCCGTTCGGCTTCCCTCGCGCTTTCCTGCGCTCCGTGACTCTGGCACGATCGGGGACCAGGCGGGCGGCGACGTCCGCACCCCGCGACTCCGACCGTCATGGCCCAGCCCTTCCCGACTGCCGTCCCCGTCTCCGATGCCGCCGCCGCCGCTTCCGCGGGAGGGGCCCACGATGCCGTGGTGCTGGTGGCGCCCGATCCGAAGGCCGCGACGGCCGATCTGGCGCCGTGCCGGGAGGCGATCGAAGCTGCGGCCGGGGTCGACGCCCGCTTCGCCAGTGGCGTGTCGCTGCTCGCCGCCGTGTCGGTCGCCGGTGGGCGGCTGGTGGTGGCGCCGACCGGTCCGTTGACCCGCGACCAGGACGACGTGCGGCGCTTCGCGACGGCCGCGGCGCAGGGCATGCGGCGGGCGCGGGATGCCGGGGCGCGCTCGCCCCTGCTGGTGATCGCGGGAATCCCCAACGACGCGCGGTTCGCGCACGCGGTGGAGGTCGCGGGGCTCGGTGCGCTCGGCGCGCTGTGGGAGCCGCTGGAGGCCCGCGAGGCGCTCGGTCAGCAGGAGTGCGAGCCGATCGAGTCGGTTGGCATCGCGGTGGCCGGCGGCAAGGTCTCCGCCGAGACCGCGCGCTGGATCACCGCGGTCGAGGCCGGCCGACGGTTGAGCCGCGACCTGGGTGGCACCGAGCCGGAGCGGATGGCGCCGCTGCGCTTCGCGGAGTACTGCGAGGAGGCGTTCGCGGGCTCGGCGGTGAAGGTGTCGATCCTCCGTGACCCGGCGGTGTTCCTTCGCGACTACCCGCTGGCCGCCGCGGTGGCGCGGGCCTCGATGCCGGTGCCGCGGCACCACCCGTGCATCGTGCGGCTCGAGTACGAGGGGGAGGGGCCGATCACCAAGACGGTGTTCCTGGCCGGCAAGGGCGTGACCTACGACACCGGCGGTGCCGACATCAAGGCCGGTGGGATCATGGCCGGCATGAGTCGCGACAAGGGTGGTGCCGCTTCGGTCGCCGGGTTGATGCATGCGATCGGCTCGCTGCAGCCGGCGGGCGTGCGGGTGGTCGCCGAGCTCGGCATGGTGCGCAACAGCATCGGCGCCGAGTGCTTCGTCTCCGACGAGATCATCAAGAGTCACGCGGGCGTGCGGGTGCGGATCGGCAACACCGACGCCGAGGGCCGACTGGTGCTGGCCGACCTGCTGTCGCACCTGCGCGAGGAAGCGCAGACGGCCAAGAACCCGTGCGTGCTGTCGGTGGCGACGCTGACCGGTCACTCGGCACGCGCGGTCGGCCCCTACAACATCGCGCTCGACAACGGGCCGGCGCGGGCCGCGGGCATCGCCGAGGCTCTGTCGGCAGCCGGCGACGCCTGGGGCGATCCGTTCGACGTGTCGCGGCTCCGGCCCGAGGACTTCGACTTCGTCGCGCCGAAGACCCGCGCCGACGACGTGTTCTCCTGCAACTCGGCGCCGTCGACCGCGACCGCACGCGGCCACCAGTTCCCGATGGCGTTCCTGGCGATCGCCTCGGGCCTCGACCGCCATGGTCGCGATGGCGAACCTCCGATCCCGTTCACCCACTGCGACATCGGCGGCAGCTACTGCGAGAACATGGACTGGCAGCACGGTCGACCGACCGGGCGGCCGGTGGTCGGTCTGCTGACCGGTCTGCTTGGAGGCGACGCGTGAGCCAGGGCCGTTCGCAGGTCTACGAGGTGGAAGGCGCGGGACGCTTCGACGCGCCGCGCACCGCCATCGGTTGGGGGGCGGTTTCCGAGGTCGGCGCGGCGCTGGAGCGGCTCGCCGCCGATTCGGTGTTGCTGGTGGCTGACCGAAGGGCCTACACGGCGTCGGGCGCCGAGGCGGCGTTGGCCGAGGCGTTGAGCGTCCGCCGGGTGCAGCGGATCGACGTCGACGGACCGAACCCGGATGCGGCCGCGATCGAGGTCGCGGTGGCGCGGTGCCGGGCGATGGAGCCCGACGTGGTGCTCGCGGTCGGTGGCGGTTCGGCGATCGATCTTGCGAAGGCGGTCGCCGGCTGCTGCGGGACCGACGCCGAGGTCGTCGACGTGCTGCGCGGGCAGGCCCCGATCGGTTCCGAGGTGCCGCCGTTGATCGCGGTGCCGACGACGGCGGGGACCGGCTCGGAGGCGACCCACTTCGCGGCGCTGTACGTCGAGGGACGCAAGGTCTCGTTGGCGCACCAGAAGCTGCGTCCGGCGTACGCGATCGTCGATCCGTCGTTGAGCCGTTCCGCGCCGCGGGAACTCCGGGCGGTCGCCGGCCTCGATGCCTTCGCCCAGGCGCTGGAGTCGGCGTGGGCGGTGGACGCCACCGAGCAGAGTCTCGCCGATTCGTGCCGGGCGCTCGAGCTGGCCGGTCCGCAGCTCGACGACGTGGTGCACGCGCCGTCGGCAGCCGCATTCGATGCGATGGCGCGCGCTGCGTTCCATGCCGGGCGAGCGATCGACGTGGCCAAGACCACGGCGGCGCACGCGCTGTCGTACTGGCTGACCGCGAAGCACGGCGTGCCGCACGGGCACGCCGTGGCGCTGTTCCTCGGCCCGATCCTGAGCTTCAACGCGCAGGTGTCGGCCCAGGACTGCGTCGATCCGCGTGGCGCCGAAGCGGTGAAGGCGCGGTTGGCCGCGGCCTGCAAGGCGATGAAGATCTCCAGCCCCGCGGCGCTCAGGGTGCGGTGGGACGCGTTCCTGCAGAGCCTGTCGATTCCGACCCGACTTTCGGAGGTCGGCGTGAAGACCGACGACGACCGGCAGGCGTTGGTCGAAGCGGTCAATCCGGAGCGCTTGTCGAACAACCCGCGGCGGCTCGACCGCGCGGCGCTGGAGCGGATCGTCGCCGAGGCGGACGGGCGTTGAGCCGGGCGGCCCGATGACCGAGATCCTGCTGGCCAGCGGCTCGCGCTATCGCAGGGAGCTGCTCGAGCGGCTGGGTCTGCCGTTCCACAGCGTGTCGCCCGACGTCGACGAGTCGGAGCTGCAGGCCTCGGGTCGACCGCCGCGGGAGATCGCGGCGCTGTTGGCCCGGGCCAAGGCCGACGCGGTCGCCGGTCGCGCGCCGGCGTCGTTGGTGATCGGCTCGGACCAGGTCTGCGCCCTCGACGACGAGGTGCTCGGCAAGCCCGGGTCGCGCGAGGCGAACGTCGCGCAGCTGGTCCGGTTGTCCGGTCGTGCCCACCGGCTGTGGACCGCGGTCTGCGTGCAGCGTGGCGCCCAGCGCCGCGAGTTCGTGGTGGAGGCGGTGCTGACCATGCGCGCGCTGTCGCCCGAACGGCTGGCGCGCTACGTGGCGATGGACCAGGCCTGGGACTGTGCCGGCGGCTACAAGCTCGAGTCGGGCGGCATCGCGTTGTTCGAGCGGATCGACTGCGCCGACCACACCGCGATCCTCGGCCTGCCGCTGATGGAGCTGGCGCGGGTGCTGGAGGAGTTCGGGTTCCCGGTGTTCTGAAGGCAGTCCGTCGGGGCCGTCGTCCGGACGAGGCTGCTTCAGTCGACGAGCAGCAGGAGCAGCAGTCCGCTACCCACGTAGACGATCAGCCCCCAGAGCACGCCCTTGGCGATGCGGCAGCCGGTGAACACGCTGAGCCCGATGCCTGCGACGATCGCCTCCCACAGGAAGAAGGCGTCGGTGAGCCGCGCCAGGTGATGCAGGGTGCTGTGCGGTGCGGACTTCGTGAGAGCAGCCAGTCCCAGGTGGCAGCCCTGCGGATCGTTCGTGATGCCGATGAGCAGGCCGGAGACCGCGGTGTCCAGCGCGCCGATGACTCCCACATACCAGACCAGCGACCAGTAGCGCCCGAAGGACTGCGATCCCCCGAGGACGCGATGGCCCACCAGGAGCAGCAGCGTCGCATACATCAACTTCCCGAGCAGCGCGCTGACGATCGTCAGGCTGCGGATCGTGTTCCGGCTGGACCCGATGCGCCGTTCCAGGAGCCGGTCCGCTTCCTCCGGGTTCAACCGGCCTTCGGCGACGTCGGCCGCGTACAGGGCTTCGAGGCGCTCGTTGACGAACTCGGTCATGGTGTCGCCTGCGAGGACGTCGAACAGGACTCCGCAGAGCACCATGAACAGGCAGGGCACCAGCCAGCCGCCTTCATGCAGCACAGCGCGCATGGCGTGGACGGGCCTGAAGAATACGTCGAGGATGCGGGCGACGGAGTTCAGCATGGTGGAGCGAGCCCCTGTCGGAGGGCGTGCGGTCGGAGGCTGGCACCGACCACGCCACCGATGATGCCCGGCGGAGTCCACAGCCTGACATGCCTGGCCCTGTTCCCGTTCCCACTCGGGGAATTCGCGGTCGGCTGGCGGTCCTCGGAGGCCGGGTGCGGCCTGGGGAGATCCCGTTCCCCATGGAAGAGGAACCGTCCGTCCGAGGCATCGCGTCGGACGACCCTCGCCCCGGTCACGCGTGCGGTCGCTTCGCGGCGGCGCGACTGCGCCGCAAATCTGTCGTAGTTGGTGCCTGGCACCAACTACGACAGATTCTGGTGGGCTCAGCCGCGGCTGATCATCGCCAGGAACTCCCGTCGGGTCGCCGGGTCGTCGCGGAACGCGCCGGTCATGCGGCTGGTGGCGGTCAGGCTGCCGGGCTTGCTCACGCCGCGGGTGGTCATGCAGAAGTGCTCGGCTTCGATCACCACCGCCACGCCCTTGGGCGCCAGCCAGCGGTCGATCGCGTCGGCGATCTGCACGGTGAGCTTCTCCTGGATCTGCAGGCGCTTGGCGTAGACCTCGACGAGCCGGGCGATCTTCGACAGGCCGACGACGCGCTTGTCCGGCAGGTAGGCGACGTGGGCGCGGCCGAGGAACGGCACCATGTGGTGCTCGCAGTGCGACTCGAGGCGGATGTCGCGGACCGTGACCATCTCGTCGTAGCCTTCGATCTCCTCGAAGGTCTTGGCGAGGATCTCCTCGGGGTCCTGGTCGTAGCCCTTGAAGAACTCGCGGTAGGCGCGGACCACGCGGGCCGGGGTCTCCTGGACGCCTTCGCGGTCGGGGTCGTCGCCGGCCCACGCGATCAGGGTGCGGACCGCGGCTTCGGCCTCTTCGCGGGTCGGCCGCGGCCGACCCGTGACCGTTCTTGCCGATTCGGACGGCGCTGCCGGTTCGGATGGGGCGGTGAGCCGGGTCCGGCCACGGGAGAGTCCGTTGGCCTCGGAACGCTTCTCGGTGGGAGTGGGATCGGTCTCGGTCACGGCTCTCTGGGCCCTGCTGGCCGGGGGCGCGGGATGCATGCCCTGCGGCTTCGCGACCTGGGTAGGCGCGGATGCGCGCGGAGGCAACCGGGCGAGTCTAAGCCGGCGTGCCGGGGAATGCGACCGCAGGCAGGTCGGCTGCCGCGGGCCGGCCGGTCCCGTGGGTCGATCCGGGTGCGGGCGGCCGATACGCTCCGCGGCTCGCCGATGAACATCCAGGTCCACGACACCCTCACCCGCCAGAAGCGCCCCCTCGAGCCGGTCGAGCCCGGCCAGGTCCGGCTCTACGCCTGTGGTCCGACCGTCTACAGCGACTGCCACATCGGCCACCTGATGGGGCCGGTGCTGTTCGACGCGGTGGCGCGCTGGCTGCAGGCGCGCGGCTTCGCGGTCCGCTTCGTCAACAACATCACCGACATCGACGACAAGATCATCAGGCGGGCCGCAGAGACCGGCGAGACCTGGCAGGCGGTCGCCGAGCGTTACACGGCGCAGTACTTCGAGTTCCTGCAGCAGCTGGGCGTGACCACGATCACCGACCACCCGCGCTGCACCGAGTACGTCGAGCAGATGGTCGCGTTCATCGCCAAGCTGGTGGAGGCCGACCGCGCCTACGTGGCTGGCGACGGCGTCTACTACGACTGCGCCAAGCAGGACGGTTACGGCAAGCTGTCGGGGCGGCGCCTGGAGGACATGCTCGAGGGCGCGCGGATCGGCGCGGTCGAGGGATTGCGGCAGCCCGCCGACTTCGCGCTGTGGAAGTTCGCGAAGCCGGGCGAGCCGAGCTGGCCGAGTCCCTGGGGTGACGGTCGGCCCGGCTGGCACGTCGAGTGCTCGGTGATGGCGCGCGAGCTGCTCGGCGAGAAGTTCGACCTGCACGGCGGTGGCGACGACCTGAAGTTCCCGCACCACGAGAACGAGATCGCCCAGAGCGAGGCCTACGGCGACGCCTTCGCCTGCCAGTGGATGCACCACGGCCTGGCGCAGTACGGCGGCAAGAAGATCGCCAAGAGCGATCCCCGGATGAAGGATCCGGAGTTCAGCAAGCAGTTCAACGCGCGTTACCTGGTCGACACCTACGGGGCGCCGGCGGTGCGGCTGTTCCTGCTGCGCGGCCACTACCGGCGGCCGATCGATTTCGAGCCGACCAACGTCGCGGCGGCGAAGACCGGGTTGGTGCGCCTGCTCGAGCGGCTCGGCCCGCTGGCCGAGGAGGCCAGTTCTCCGCCGCTCACGGAGATCCTCGGTCGTGCCCTGCCCGACGACCTGGCGACGGCGCGCGATCGGTTCGCCGCCGCGATGGACGACGACTTCAACACCGGCGAGGCGATCGCCCAGCTGTTCGTGCTGCAGAATGCGGCCGCCAAGGCGGGCGCCGACGCGGTCCGCTCCGACCTGGCGTGGACCCTGCTCCGTGACCTGGGTCGACTCCTCGGCCTCTTCCGACCCGGCGATCTCGAGCAGCTCAAGGGTGGTGCGGTCGACGAGCGGGCCGGAGCGGTGGTCGGATTGGTGTTGCGGCTGCGAGCCGAGGCCCGCGCCGCCAAGGACTTCGCCACCGCCGACCGACTGCGCGACGCGCTGCAGACCGCCGGCGTCGAGGTGCACGACGCCGGCGAGGCGACCGACTTCGAGCTCCCTGGCGGTGAGCGTGCCGCAGAGACCGTCCTCGATGCGGTGCTGCCGGCGCTGGTCGAACTGCGGCGCGAGGCGCGGGCGGCCAAGGACTTCGCCCGTTCCGACGCGCTCCGCGACGGGCTGGCGGAGGCCGGCGTGCTCCTGAAGGACGCGCCCGACGGCTCGGTGAGCTGGCAGTTCGCGTGACGCCCGCCGGAGCGCGACCGCGCCGTTGCGCCGCCTTGCCCCGGGTGGTGGACTGTTCGCCATGGACGAGCGACGTGGCGTCTGGTGCGGTGTGCTGCTGTGGGTGGTGTTCTTGACCGGCTGCGCCGGCCCGACCAGCCGGATCGATCGATCGGCCGAGTCGGAGCAGGCGGAGCCGCGCTCCAGCGCCACCGTTCCGACCGACTGGGAGAGCTTCGGCCACAGCGTCCAGGGCCGCCCCTTGCGCCAGCGATCGATCGGCCGTGGCCCGCGGCGCGCGCTGTGGATCGGTGGCATCCACGGCGACGAGGTCGAGGGCATGGTGGCCACCGAGGAGTTGCCGAGCGCCTTCGCCGCGGTGCCCGGCCTGGGCGACCGGGTCACGCTCACGATCGTCGAGGACGTGAATCCCGACGGCCGCGCCGCCCGCCGCCGGGGCAACTCCCGTGGCGTCGACCTCAACCGCAACTACCCGGCGGAGAACTACCGGGCCGGTGGCTCGCGGGGGCCGATGGCGCTCAGCGAACCCGAGGCGAGAGCGCTGTACGAGCTGCTCGGTGAACTCCAGCCCGACGTGGTGCTGGTGGCCCACTCCTGGGGTCGCAAGCCGACCGGTCCCGCCGCGTTCGTCAACTTCGACGGCCCGGCCGAGGCGCTGGCGGAGCGCTTCTCCGAGCTGAGCGGCATGCCGGTGGTGCCCTCGACCAACATCCACGGCACGCCCGGCTCGCTCGGCTCCCTGGTCGGCATCGACCGCGGCATCCCGATCCTGACGATCGAGTGGGAGAAGGGCACCGATCCCATCGACTGCTGGCAGGCGACCTCGCGGGCGATCCTCGCGGTGATCGCCGGCGAGGGGTGATCCGCCCGAACCGCGCTCCGGGCGGTGACGTCCCGCGGCGATCCGCTACCGTGACGACGTGATCCTCGCCGCACCCATCGCGCTCGTGCTGGCCGTCCTCGGCAGGGTCGGTTCGCCGGTTCCTGCCGACCCGCCGCCGCGCGCCGCCGCGCACCCCGGTCCACCGGTCTACGTCGAGGTGGAGATCGACGAGACGCAGGTCGACGTCCGCTTCACGGGTGAGCAGAACACCCTGCTCGCCTGGCTCGAGGGTCCACCGCCGCCCGAGGACGCGCCCGACGACTGGATCCCCGAGGTCTACCTCGAGGCTCCGCTGTCGCCCGCGCAGGTCGCGCACCTGAAGGGCCGTATCGAGGCGTTCTTCGCCGAGCAGCCGGAGCTGCAGGTCGACGACCGCAAGGCCGAGTGGACGGTCCGCGAGATCGTCGTGCCGCCCGACGACGTCACCGGCTACGGCACGCCGGCCCTGCAGTTCGTGTTGCACGTGCCGCTCGCCGAGGCGCCGAGGCGGATCGGTGTGCAGTGGTCGCACTGGCGGCGTCTCAGCTGGTTCGAGCAGACCCGACTGCCGGTGCTGTTCCGGGCGTTCGGCGATGCGCGGCTGGTGTTCCTGACCCCGGAGGAGCCCGGCCATGTCTGGCACAGCGACTCGGTGGTGCCGCGCGAGCCGCCGGTGATCGTGGAGGTGCAGGCGCCGCCGCCCGAGGAGTTGCCGGTGTCGCTGCTGTCGGTGGGCTGTGGGCTGTTGGCGTTGCTCGGTCTGGTGCCGACCCTGCGCGGCAGCGTGCGGTGGCCGGTGTGGCTGGTGTTCGCGGCCAGCATGGTGGCGACCGGCTGGTTCGGGCGCGGCTTCTGGGTGGTCGAGGTGCCGAACCCGCTGGTGCCGGAGGTCGCGCCGCCCGACGCCGCCGAGGCCCAGGCGATCTTCGAGAGCCTGCACCGCAACACCTACCAGGCGTTCGAGGGGCGGAGCGAACGCGAGATCTACGAGCTGCTGCAGCGCAGCGTGACGCCCAACCTCCTCGACCCGCTCTACGGCGAGATCTACGAGAGCCTGGTGATGCGTGGCGAGGGCGGCGCGGTGTGTCAGATCGAGGGCTACGAGCGGGTCGACGCCGAGGTCTTCGAGGATGCCGAAGCCGATCCCTGGGAGGACGTGCCCGAGGAGCTGGTCGACCGGCCGCGCTTCGAGCTGCGTTGGACCTGGAACCTGCGCGGCGTGGTGTCGCACTGGGGCCACGAGCACCGGCGGTTGAACCGCTACGAGGCCGACTACGTGGTGGTGCACGATGGCGCGTCGTGGAAGATCGCGTCGGTGGACATCCTCGACCACGAGCGCGTCGACAGCGATGGCTGAGGGCCCGGACGATTCCCCCGGCGGTGGCGTCCGGATCTGCGAGTTGTCGTTCGCGCGCGCAGCGCACGACCGAGGCGGCGAGAGCTTCCGTCTGACGGTCGACGAGCTGGCGGTCGAGCCCGGCCGTGCGGTGGCCTGCATCGGCCCGTCGGGCTGCGGCAAGACCACGCTGCTGCACCTGGTCGCGGGGATCCTCGCGCCCGACCGCGGTTCGGTGCGGGTCGATGGCGTGGAGTTGGTCGGCATGCCGGCCGCACTGCGCCGTCGCTTCCGGCTGCGGCGCGTCGGTCTGGTGTTCCAGGAGTTCGAGCTGCTCGAGTACCTGAGCGTGGCCGAGAACGTGCTGCTGCCGTGGTCGATGGGGCGCGGTGTCGATCCTGCGGCGAAGGAGCGGCTCGGCGAGCTGGCGGAGGCCACCGGGATCGCTCCGCTACTGCGGCGCCGCCCGCGGCGGCTGTCGCAGGGCGAGCGGCAGCGGGTCGCGATCTGTCGGGCGTTGATCACCGCGCCCAAGGTGCTGCTGGCCGACGAGCCGACCGGCAACCTCGATCCGCGCACCGGCGGCCGGGTCCTCGATCTGCTGCTCGAGCAGGCCGCAGCGCGCGGCGCGGCGCTGTTGATGGTCACCCACGACCACGGCCTGTTGGGCCGCTTCGACGCGGTGGTCGATCTCGGCGCCGTGGCGGGTGCGGAGGCGCGTCGTTGAACTCCGGACCGTTGCTGCTGGCGTGGCGCCACCTGACCCATCGCCCGGGGCGGTCGTCGCTGTTGGTGCTGTGTCTCGCGCTCGCAGCACTCCTGCCGCTCGCGGTCGAGGCGTTGATGGCCCGTTTCGGCGAGCAGCTGGTGGCGCGCGCCGACGCGACGCCGCTGTTGGCCGGCGCACCGGGCAGCCGCTTCGACCTGACGCTGAACGGCCTGTATTTCCGCGGCCGGGTCCCACGCGCCCTGCCCGTGGGCGAGATCGATCGGTTGGTCGAGGACGGCCTGTGTCTGCCGATCCCGATCCTGGCGCGGGACACCGCCGAGGGTCTGCCGTTGGTCGGTACCTCCAACGACTATTTCCGCTTCCGCGGGCTGCGGCCTGCGGTGGGTGGTCTGCCGGTGCAGCTCGGCGAGTGCGTGCTCGGCGCCGAGGCCGCCCGGCGCACCCGGCTCGGCGTCGGCGACGAACTCCTGACCGACCACGAGAGCCTCTACCGGATCGAGGCCGGCTACCCGCTGTGGATGCAGGTGGTGGGGGTGCTCGCGCCGAGCGGCACCGCCGACGACGCGACGGTGTTCGCGAGTCTGGAGACGGTCTGGATCTCCGAGGGTCTTGGCCACGGCCACTCCGCAGCCGCCGAGCAGGACGAGTCGGCGGTGATCCGGGCGGACGAGAATGGCGTGGTGCTGGACTCGTCGGTGTTCGAGTTCCAGCGGATCACGCCCGACAACGTCGACTCGTTCCACTTCCACGACGACGTCGACGCGTTGCCGGTGACCGCGGTGGTGGTCGTGCCGCGCGATGCGGCGTCGGCAACGATCCTCAAGGGTCGCTACCGGGTGCGCGACACCGCGCAGCTGCTCGAACCGCGCGCGGTGATCGACGAGATCCTCGGGCTGGTGTTCCAGCTCAAGCGCTTCTTCGACGCGCACGTGCTGCTGGTCGGCCTATCGACGCTGTGCCTGTTCGGCCTGGTGGTCGCGCTGTCGATCCGGGTGCGGCAGCGCGAGTTCGAGACCCTGGCGCGGCTGGGGGTGGCGCGGTCGCGCATCCTGCAGACGTTGGGATTGGAGTACGGGATCATCGTCGTCGCGGGGCTGGTGCTCGCGGCGCTCGGCGCGTGGACGGTGGTCGTGGTGTTCGAGAACCTGCTCGGATGGATGGGATGACGATGCGGATCGGTGGATGTGTGAACTCGGCGCGAGCCGGGCGGTGCGTGCTGCTGCTGGCGCTCCTGCTCGCCGCGGCGGGATGCGGTGACGACGCGGCGACCGGCGGGGGGGCGGATCGTCCGGATCGCGCGCGACCGCTGGTGATGGTGACCAGCTGGCCGTTGTTCGACGTCGCGCGGCTGGTTGCCGGAGACGCGGCGGACGTGGTCTGTGTGGTTCCAGCCGACCAGGATGCGCGGAACTGGCGTCCCGACCGGGCCGCGCTGGAGGCGCTCGCCGGTGCCGACCTGGTGCTGCTCAACGGTGCCGGCCTGGAGGGCTGGCGCGGTCGGGCCAACCTGCCGCGGGCGCGGGTCGTCGACGCCAGTGCCGGCTTCGCCGACCGCTTCATCGAGCGGGAGTCCGAGGTGACCCACAGCCATGGCAATGGCGAGCAGCACTCGCACGTGGGTTCCGACCCCCACGTCTGGCTCGATCCCGAGCTGCTCGCGTTGCAGGTCCGCGCGGTGACGGAAGGTCTCCGGCGGACGGTCGACGAAACCCAGCGCGCCGGCATCGACGAGCGCGCCGGCGTGGTTCTCGACCGGGTCGCAGCGCTGGGGCGCCGACTCGCGGGGCTGCGGGCGACGGGCGATCAGCGGGTCTTCGTCGCGACCCATCCGACCTGGGCCTACCTCGCCCGGCGTCTCGACCTGCGGCTGGTCGAGGTCGACGTGACCCGCGAGCCGTCGGCCGAGGCGATCGCGGCGGCGATCGGTGCCGCGGCCGGGGACGGTGAACTCGCCGCGGTGTTCTGGGAGCGGCAGCCACCGGCGTCCTTGGTCGAGCGGCTGCGCTCGGAGCTCGGGGTGCCGCAGCTGGTGGTGGAGCCGGACGTGGTCCGGGGTGAGGGGGGTGCGTCGCTGCCGCCGCTGTCGGTGGTGGAGTCCGCGGTCGGCGCGGTCGAGTCGGTGGTCGGCCGTTGAGTGGTAGGCCGTTGACGGGTCGCCCCGGGAGCGGCGACGGCGATGGTGCCGTCGAGCCGCGGCTGATCGACGGCTCGGCGCGGTGGTGCCCGGAGCAGCTCTATGAGGCGCTCGACGCGCTAAGCATCGAGTACCGGGTGCTCGAGCACGGGCCTGTGCGGACGGTCGACGAGGCTCGCGAGATCCGCGGCGACCTCGAGAACGGCGCGCACGTGAAGAACCTGTTCCTCCGTGACCGGCCCGGGCGGATGTGGCTGCTCACGGTCGAGCGTGATCTCGAACTCGACCTGAAGGGCCTACGGGAGCCGCTCGGCGCGCGCGGCTCGCTGTCGTTCGGCAGCCGGCGCCGGTTGATGGAGCGGCTCGGGTTGGAGCCGGGTGCCGTGTCGCCGCTGGCGATCGTCAACGACGTCGAGGGCGTGGTGCAGGTGGTGCTGGACGAGGCGCTCGCTCGCGCTCCACTCGTCCATCTCCACCCGCTGCGGAACCACCTCACGCTGTCGATCGCGCCGCGCGACCTGGCGCGCTTCCTGGGGGCGCGAGGACACGGCCCATTGTGGCTACCGAGGCCGTCGGCCTGCATCTGACCGACCGACCTCTCCCGCTCACTTCTTGATCTTGCCGCTCTCGACCCAGTCGATCCACATCTCGTCCATCGCGTCGAGGTCGATGCCCTCGAACGCCGCCTCGATCGCCTTCTTGGGGTTCTTCTCCTTCAGGCAGATCTCGGAGTAGGTCGGCAGGATGTTCTTCCAGGCCTGATCGTAGCGGCCGCGTAGCGTGTCCTCGCCGCGCTTGATCATGTCCATCATCGCCCACGCCTGGGCGTAGTGGTCGGCGGCGCGCGGGCCGTAGAAGGTCGCGCGGTCCCACTTCACGATCTGGTGACCGGGGATGTAGGTGCCGTCGTTCAGCTGGCGCTTGATCGAGGTGAACCGGTCCTCGTGGTACTGGTAGCGGAACCGGCTACCGCGCTTGCGGAACGAGCCGAAGTACTCTGCCAGGCCTTCGTCGAACCAGCGGTGCAGCTCGACGTCGGGCCAGTACTGGTCCGAGTACTGGTGCCAGGCCTCGTGGATGCAGGTGCCGAGCACCTCGTCGGTGTTCTTGTACAGCTCGCGCTTGTCGTCGTAGAACACGCAGAGTTCCTTGGTGCCGGGGCTGAACCAGCCGGCGACGCCGTACGGCATGTCGCCGTAGGAGCGGAACTCGTCGTAGTTGTAGCAGACCCGGATGACCGAGTAGTTCTCGTCCATCTGGTCGTGCGGCGGGTACTCCTGCTCGAACAGCTCGCGGAGGTCCTCGAGGTTCGAGGCCATCTCCATCGCGAACTTGTACGACTCGCCACGCTTCTCGCGCTTATCGGGCTCCCACGAGTACGTGATGATGAAGCGCGGCGTGGTGAAGTAGTCCCAGTTCTCCAGGTCGCCGATGTTGTCCTTGAGCTTGGCGAGTTGGGCCTGCTTCTCGGGCGTGTCGGCGTGCTGGTCGCGCTTCTCGTCGGTCGCGTCCTCCTCGTCGACCTCGATGATCTTAAGGCTCTCGCAGATCCGCTTGACGATCGGCCGCCACTTGCTCGCGAGGCGCTTGTCGTCGGGGTCGTTCGGCAGCGTGACCTCGAGCACGACCTCCCGATCGCCGAGGTCGTAAGCGCAGGCGGTCCGGAACCAGACCATGTCCTTGTTGCTCGGGTACTCGTCGATGTACTCCCACCAACGCGACTCGGGGCGGGTGCTGCTGCCGCGGCGGGTCTTGCCCTCGACCAGGATCTTGCGGTTCTCGCGTTTGGGATCCTTGTCGGTGACCCACTCCTCGAAGGTGCGGGCGCGGCGTCCTTCGATCAGCTCGCGGCGCGCTGCCTCGGCGGCCTCCTCGCGGGTCTTCGGCCGGTCGCCGGTGGTCGGGCCCTCGCCGTCGGCGCCGCCGCCGTTGCCGCGCTCCCCGAACACCATCACGTTCAGGTACCAGTAGGCGACCCCGAACCGGCCGTAGACGTAGTCGCCTTCGTCTTCGGGCTCGAATCGCTGGATCCGATGCAGGTCCTCCTCACCGAACCGCATCGGGATCTCGGCGAGCTTCTTGTAGACCATGTAGGCGACTGCCTGCTCGGAGTTCTCCTCCCAGCGGTAGTCCTGTGCGGAACCCCTCGGCGTGGCAACCAGCATCGCGGTGGCCAGAGCGAGGGCAGAGGAGAGACCTGTGCTTCGGAGCATGGTGTCGTCTTTTCGCGTCAACGGATCAGGCGACCGTCAGGTGGAGTCGTCGTTTCCCGAGAAGGCAGGGTAGCGAGCGGGCGCGGCCGGTGACAGGGGCGGCGCCGGTGGCCGGCCTCGACCTGCGAGGCGTCCCCTGGACTCCGGAAAGGCCTCGCAATTCTGTCTCTCGGGAAAATGTCCAGGCAACGCGCAACGCGGCGCCGCCCGGTCGAGGCGGAATCCCTCAACCGCGCGCCAGCAGCCCGGCGGCCTCGACCGCGAAGTAGCTGAGCACCGCGTCGGCACCGGCGCGCTTGAAGCAGAGCAACGTCTCCAGCACCACCTTCTCGCGGTCGAGCCAGCCGTTGGCCGCAGCCGCGCAGAGCTGCGCGTACTCGCCCGAGACCTGGTAGGCGAAGGTCGGCGCACCGAGTTCGTGGCGCACCCGCCGCAGCACGTCGAGGTAGGGCAGACCCGGCTTCACCATCAGCAGGTCGGCGCCCTCGGCGAGGTCGAGCGCGGCCTCGCGCACCGCCTCGTCGGTGTTCGCGGGGTCCATCTGGTAGGTCTTCTTGTCGCCCTTCAGGGCGCCGCCCGAGCCGACGGCGTCGCGGAACGGGCCGTAGTAGGCCGAGGCGTACTTGGCCGCGTAGGAGAGGATCGCCTGGTCGTGGTGGTCGGCGGCGTCGAGCGCGTCGCGGATCGCGGCGATCCGGCCGTCCATCATGTCGGAGGGTGCCTGCACGTCGCCGCCGGCATCGGCCTGGGTCACCGCCTGCTTGCACAGGGCCTCGAGGGTCGGGTCGTTGACGATCCGGCCGTCGACCACCAGACCGTCGTGGCCATTGCTGTTGTACGGGTCGAGCGCGACGTCGCAGATGAGCCCGATCTGGAGGCCGGCCGCGCGGATCGCCCGCAGGCTGCGGCACACCAGGTTGTCGGGATTCCAGGCCTCTTCGCAGGCCTCGGTCTTTTTGTCGTCGGTGACGTACGGGAACAGCGCGATCGCCGGGATCCCCAGTTCGGCGGCGCGGCCGACCGCGTCGACCAGCACGTCGGGGCCGAGGCGGTCCTGGCCCGGCATCGAGGCGATCGGCGTGCGGCCGTCCTGCTCCTGGACGAAGATCGGCCAGATCAGATCGGCGGGGGTCAGCGCGTGCTCGCGGACCAGCGCCCGCGACCACGCCGAGGCGCGGTTGCGGCGCATGCGAACGCGGGGGAAGGAGCCGGGGAGACGCGTCGCGTCGCGGTCGGTCATCGGTGCATCGTCGCGCGCGGTCCGGCGGGGGTCAAAGTCGGGGTTGCGGCGGGCGCGGATCCCAGGAGCCCGACTCCTACCGCGACTCTGCGCTGGGCGCGCCGATTCTCAGGGGTAGCAGATCAGCGAGCGCGCGGTTGCCTTCCACGAAGTCCAGCGCGTAGTGGAGGCGGAAGATGCGGACGGTGTCGGGCTCCCCCGCGGCGGCCAGGAGGCGGCCGTCGGGCGAGACCGCGAGGTCGAAGACTCCGCCGTCGGCATCGGAAGGACCCTGCAGTTCGCAGAGCGACCGACCCAGGGATGGATCGGAGAGCAGGATGCGGCCTCCTTCGTCGCCGCTCGCCACCAGCTGCCGGCCTTCGATCTCGACGAAGGCCAACGCGAAGACCCGTGCGTCGTGCTCGGCGATCACGGTCGGCCGGTCGCGTGGCGTGTCGTGGTGCCAGACCCGCACCACGCCGTGGTTGTCGCCGGCCGCGAGGGTCCAGCCGTCGGCGTCGGACCGGCTCGCCAGCGAGTGGAGCTTGGTACGGCTCGGCAGGGGCGCGAACTCGGCGGCCAGCTGGTCGCGCGCGTCGAGCGACCAGGTGGTGAGCTGCGCGCCGGCGAGGACGATCCGGTCTTCGCCCAGGAAGACGGCGGCCGCGGTGCGCGCGCCTCCTTGCGCGTAGACCTCGCGTGCCGGGCTCGAGCCGAACGGCGCACTCCACACCAGGGCGCCGTAGCGGTCTTCCAGTGCACCCACCAGACGGGCTCCGGAAGCGCTGAAGCGGAGCGAGCGGACGACCCGGCTCGAGAGTTTCGTTCCGGCCTCGAGTGGTCCGTCCGCCCGCGCCGCCCAGATCCGCACCTCGCCGGAGCGGCCCGCGTCGATCCGGCTCGTCACCGTCCACTCCCCGCGCGGGTGCTTCGCGAGGTCGGCGATGAAGCCCGGGCCGTGGTCCCCATGGTGCCAGCGGGGCAGCCAGTGCTCCTGGTCGTCTGCGACGAGCAGGTGCGTGCTGGCCGTCAGTTTCATCGGCGGTTGGCCGGTCCGTCCGAGGTTCGAGCCGACGCCTCCGCTGAGCAGCCGCGAGTCGTCGAGGAATACCAGGCCGTGCTGCGTTCCGACGCCGAGCGCGAGGCTTCGCGGTTCTTCGAGATCCACGTCCCAGATCCGCAGCTCGCCGCTGTCTCCCAGGACCAGGGCGCCGGCTCGCGATAGCGCGACGCTCTGGCTCGTCGCCTTCCACGACTGTCTTCGCCAGCGGGGTCCTCCCGACGGGTGGAGGGTGTGCAGGGTCCCCGGGCTCGGAACCACGAGGGTCCCGTCCGCGCGTGCGGCGAGCAGCTGGCGCGGCGGGCCGCCCAGGTCGCGGGGCGACCAGTGGTCGTCGATTCGCTCGAGTAGCCTGACGCCGGTATGGGTACAGGTCGCGACGAGGTCGGACCCGTACACCGGCTCGAACGATCGGACTCCGACACAGATCTCGAGTGGTGGGACCTGCGCTGGATCCGCGGCGAGTTCCAGAAGGCAGAGCGCGCCTCCGGAGATCTGGACCAGAGCCTCGTGGTCGTTGAGGAGGTGCAAGCCACGGACGGGCTCCGCGAGCGGGATCCGGTTGAGCAGGCGGCGTTCGTCCACGCTCCAGACCTGGAGTTCGTCGGTCCCGGAGGGCTGCTCGAGAATCGTGACCGCACGGGCGCCGGTCGCATCGAGCGCAAGGGACCGCGGCTGATCCGTGTCGGCCCACGAGAGTCGGGCCTTCGACGAGGACCAATCGAGAACCTGCCAGCGACCGTCCGGACTCCGGGCCGCCACGGTGGCGCCATTTCCCGACAGAGCGAGGGCGCTGATCCCGTGGTCACTCCGAACGGCTTCGATCGGGCCCCGCAGCGGGTCCGTGTCCCAGAGCTGGATCCGTCCCGACCGCGTGGCCGTCGCGAACCGATGCCCGTCTCCGCTCACCGCGAACGTGGTGAGCGGATCGCTCGGGTCGCCCAGCACGTGCTTGCACGCGAAGCGGCGGTAGTGCTCGATCAATGCCCAGCGCGTCGCGGCATCGCCGCGCGCCCGGTGGGCTCGCCAGAGCCGGCTCTCTCCATCGGGGTCCCCTGCCTGCGTCAGGAGTCGTCCGGTCGCCAGTGCTTCGTCGAGGCTCCGCTCCTGCAGTCTTCGCGCCAGCAGAGCCACCGACAGCAGGGCGACCAGCAACACCGCGATGAACGACGCCGCCAGCGGGTTGCGGCGCTGCCACCGCCACAGACGGACCCAGGCACGGATCGGCCGGGCGGTGACCGGCCGGCCGGTGCGGAGCCTCTCGAGATCCTCGGCGAACGCGCGGGCGGTCGGATAGCGCCGGTCCGGGTCCTTCTCCAGGGCGCGCAGCACGACCACCGCGGCCTCGGACGAGACCCGTCGGTGGATGCGGCGCGGCGAGGTCGGCTCGTCGACCAGGATGCTGCGTCGGACCTCGGCCGCGGTGCCGGCCTCGAAGGGGCGACGCAGGGTCAGCAGCTCGTAGAGCATGACCCCGAGCGCGAACACGTCGGCGCGTGCGTCGATCGAGTCGTGTTCGCCACGGACCTGCTCGGGTGCCGAGTAGTACGGTGTCCCGAGGTAGTCGCCGGTCACGGTCAGCGCTGCGCCGTCGGTCTCACGGGCGAGGCCGAAGTCGGTCAGCGCGATGGTGCCGTTGCGACGCAGCATCACGTTGGCGGGCTTGACGTCACGATGCACGACACCGTGGTCGTGGGCGTGCTGCAGGGCATCGGCGACCTGCGCACCGATCCGTAGGCAGGTCTCCACGTAGTCGCGGCTCCATACCGGAGTGAGCGGATGCGATCCGTCGTCGTGGGGAGTGATCGGTCGTGCCGGCGACGGTGGTAGCAGGTCGGCGAACACCTGCGCGAAGCCCTCGCCGGTGCATGCCTGCGGCCCCGCGTTCTGCAGGGCCTGCAACACGTGGTCGAGCGACAGCCCGTCGACCAGCTCCATCGCGAACCAGGCGATGGCGTCGGTCGCGTCGGCAGCGATCACGCGGGTGATCCCGGGGTGGTCGAGGGCGGCGGCCAGCCGGGCCTCGCGCACGAAGCGCGCCTTCGACCGGTCGTCGAGCACCAGGCCGGGGTTCAGCACCTTCAGTGCGACGGGACGCAGCAGCGAAATCTGGGTCGCCGCGTAGACGACACCCATGCCGCCGCGGGCGATCTCCGGACCGACCTGGAAGTCGCCGAGCCTTCGAGCGGACAGCGCGGGGTCGTGCGCATCGAGCGAGGCTGCGAGCAGCGGTGCCAGTAGATCGGTCAGGTCCGGGTGACGGTCCAACACGGCCTGCGGGTCGTCCCCGTTGCTGAGGAACTCCCGGTGGATCCGCAGGGCTCGCAGCATGCGCCGGAGTTCGCCGTCGTCGCTGGAGCCCGTAGACATGACGGCGCTCGAGTGTAGCTGGGCGGGCCGCTGATCTACCAATTCCCGGAGTCGTCGCGCGTCGCGACGATTCCGTGCGGTGGTAGTTGCCTGGATGATCGTCAGCGCAGGCGACTGCGCCGAGGAATCCGTGGTCGATCGCGGATTCCCTGTCCGGGTGGCGACGGGGCTGGTTCTCCGCGGGGACGAACCCCATCGAGGAGAAACAGGATGTTCCGTACGAGCCTTCCGCGGCTGGCCACCGCAGTCCTTCTGGTGTCTTCCGCCGCGAGTCAGAACACGCTCGAGACCACCTTCGCCAGCAACAGCCGTGGTTCCGTAGGTGGCGCGGTGTTCTTCGATGTCGAGGCCCTGACATCCATGGCGTGGACCAGGATCGACCTCAATCTCGACCAGGCGGTCGGGGCCGCGGGATCGGTCGACGTCTACGTGCGGTCCGGGTCGTACGTCGGCAACACGGCCAGCGCCGCGGGCTGGACCCTCGCGTCCACGGCGGGGGTGACCGCTGCGGGCCCGGACGTGCCCAGTCCCGCGGCGTTGTCGGTGCCGGTGCTGCTACCGGTCGGTAGCCATGCAATCGCGGTCGTGCACCACGGTGTGGCGGCTCGTTACACCTCGGGCGCGATGCAGGTCGAGGCCTGCGGCGAACTCGCGATCGAGGCGGGGGCGGCCCAGAACTCCCCGTTCTCCGGGGTGGCGTTCACGCCACGGACCGCCAACCTGCGGGTGCACTACGTTCCAGGACCCGATGCGCTGGCGTTCGGCATCGACTGCCGCCCGATCGGGGCGGCGAGCCTGGACCGCGATGGCGAGCGGCTCTCGGTCCACAACCTCGGGGCGAGCGGACGGGACGGAGTCCGGATGGAACTCGGTGGCACGCAGGGCTTCGGCGTGGACCTCGGCACCGACGCGATCGACTCCACGCACGTTGCTGAACTCGCGTTCCGTGGCAATGGAGGAGGTGCGAGCGACATGGTGTTCGCGACCGTCACGGTGGCCGGCACGGGCGGCGCGGCGACGGTGACGATCGATACGGCGCCGCTGGGAGGAGTCCATCAGGACGAGTTCGAGCGGGACGGCGTCGTCGTGGCGCGGCCCGCGACGTCGATCGTGCAGCAGTTCGACGTGACGCCGTTCGCGGCCGGAAAGCCGATCCGCGTCTCGGCTACGTTCCATGCCGACGGAGGGCTTCGGCTGGAGGTGGGCACGTCGGAGGGCATGCTCGGCGTGATTGCTCGCAAGAAGGAGGTGGCCGACCACATCGTTCGTCGGGTGTCTCCGCCGAACTCCGCGCCTGCAGGCGGCTGGACCAGTGCCGAGCTGCGGATCGGCGGTCGAGTGTCGATGGCGATCGGAGACATGGGGCATCGCTTGGGCGATGCGACGGTCGTGGGCCTGTGCAGCACCGAGGTCCGCGGCGATCCGAACATGCCGGGGCTACAGATTCGAGGCAAGGTCGGGGACATGGACGACGACGGCGTGCAGATCCGGCTCGGCACGGCCGAGGCCGCGGAGTTCTCGTTCGATCCACCAGCGGTCGTCCGTCCCGGTGCGCAGCTCCGCGTGGCGGCCTTCGGCGATACCTCCACGGGCAGCGACGTCTCGCTCGGCAGCATGTCGCAGGACGAGCTGTCGGGGCAATGGCAGGTGCGCATCGCCTTCGACGCGGCCGCGACGCAGCAGCGTGTCGAAGCCGTGCGCCAGGGAACCGTGGTCCACCGAACGGTCGTGCCGGTGGGGCTCGCGGGGACCTGCTCTGCATTGCCGTCTTCCTGCGGCAAACTCGGCGGCCGCACGCCATGCTTCAAGACCTGCTACGACAACCTGGTGCTGTTCCAGGCGGTCGACGGCACGTCGGTGCTCTGCGACGAACTCCGCTTCCTGCGGGTCGGCGGCGCCGAGGTCCTGCACAAGACCCGGATGGAGCTGACCGCGCGGGGTCTGGACGAGGTCGTGCTCACCGACGTGAAGGCCAGCAAACTGCACCGCATCGGTCGTTCGTTGGTCGGGTCGTCGGGAACGCCGCGGTTGACGATCGAAGGCCGGCCCGACGTCGGCAACTCCGGGTTCGGCCTGCTCGCCCACAACCTGGTCCCGCAGTCGTCGGCCTTCCTGCTGCTGGGCCTGCCCGCCGATCCGCCGGTCGATCTCGGGCCGCTGGGAGCGCCGGGCGGGGAGATCGGTGTCCTTGCGTTCGATGCGCTCCTCGTCCAGGTCGAACCGGATGGCACCGCGAGCTGGTCGCTGCCCATTCCGAATCAGCCAGCCCTGGTGCGTGCCGCTCTCGCGACCCAGGCCGTCGATGTCGATCCTGCGCACCCCAATGCGCTGGGCGTGGCGCACTCGCGGGTCCTGGTGTTCCGGATCGAGCAGTAGCGGGTCGAGACGATGCGGCGCATGACAATCGTCGGCGCGGCCGAGTGCCTCGGCGTGCAGCGAACGAGGCGCATCGCACCCAGTCGGCGATCACCGGAGGCCGAGCTGAAAGCGCTCCGTGGGATCGGATCGATCTGGTCGGGCGGCTTGGTGTCATGACGCCGCCGCGTCCTGAGGAGCGGCCGGCGTGACCAGCACCTTCCGTGCGACGGCTACCCTGACACCCACCGATCGAGCGAGTGTCAGCGCGCGCCCGGATGCTCCACCGCGTGCAGCCCCCGCCACGTCACCCCGAGCCCCGGCGTGTCGGGATAGTGCACCTGTCCATCGAGTCCCACCCGCACGCCGTCCGCCACGTCATCGGCGAGCAGCAAGGCGCCGTCCATATCCACCCAATCGAGCAGCGGCAGCAGCTGCGCGATCGCCGAGATGCCGACGGTCGACTCGGTCATGCAGCCGACCATGACCTTCAGGCCCAGCTCCTGCGCCTGCGCGATCATCCGCCGCGCCGGCGTGAGTCCACCGCACTTGGTCAGCTTGATGTTGATGCCGTGGAACAGCGGCGCGCAGCGGGTGACGTCGGCTTCGGTCTGGCAGGACTCGTCGGCGACGATCGGCAGCGGGGACTCGGCGTAGAGGCGCGCGCTGCCGGCGAGGTCGTCGGCGGGCAGCGGTTGCTCGAGGAACTCGACGCCGAGCGCCTGCAGGCGGGGGGCGAGGTCGAGGGTCGTGGTCGCGTCCCAGGCGCAGTTGGCGTCGATGCGGAAGGTGGCGTCGGGGGCGGCGGCGCGCAGGGCTTCGACGATCGCGAGGTCTCGAGCGGGATCGCCGGTGCCGAGCTTGATCTTGTAGATCGGGAAGTCGGGGAACTCGCGGAGCTTCTGGACCATGGTCGCGAGGTCGGCGATGCCGATGGTGTAGTCGCTCGCGGGGACCTGTGAGACGTCGAGGTCCCACAGCTTCCAGACGCGCTCGCGCAGGCGCTTGCCCCAGAGGTCGTGGGCGGCCTGGTCGAGAGCACAGAGTGCGAAGGGGTCGTCCTTCAGGAGTGGCGCGAGGCGCTCCCAGTACTGCTCGGGGGTGTCGAGCGGCGTGGCCTCGATCGCGGCGCGGTGGCGCTCCAGGCTCTCGGCCATGGTCGCCGCGGAGTTGCCGTAGTAGCCCACGGTCGAGGCTTCGCCGAAGCCGGAGAGCGGGCCCTGGCGCAGCGGGTCGGCGGGGTCCTCGTCCCGGAGTTCGACGATCAGGTTGGTCTGCGTGTCGAACGAACCGTGCGCGATGGTGAACGTGTGGCGCAGGCGCAGCGCGGTGGGGTGGAGGTGGAGGGTGGGCATCGCAGGTGCGAGCCTACCCGACGCGCCGACCAGGTAGAGCCAGCGCGTCAGCGACCTGCGGGACCGCGGGCCGTGGCCCAGGCCGGGTCGGCGTCGAGCGCTTCGAGCACGCCGCGCAGCAGGTCGCGGCTCGGGCCGAGGTCACCGGGCTCGGTCGGGGCCAGGGCGGGGTCGGGAGACCGGCCGGCGAGCTGCTGCAGCCGGGCGAGGAGGACGCCCGCTCGCGGATCGGGGCCGGGTGCTTCGGGGCGCGGCGCGTCCTTGAAGGTCGTCACCGCGGTCAGGGCCGGACCGGGTTCGAACGGCTCGGCCTCCAGAAGATCGAGCGCCAACACGAAGTCCCGCTCGCGCGCCAGCCGCTGCCGGTCGCGTGGTCGCTGCTGCAGCCACGGCGCCTTCACCAGGTTCGCCAGCGTCGGTGCCAGCACCGCGCGCAGCTTGGGATGCGGGTCGTCCTCGAGCAGCTCGATCGCCCGCTCGACGTCGCCGGCCTGCGCGACGACCACCGCGTAGAGCAGCGTCACCCGCGGCTCGCGCGGATCGAGTGCGTGCGCCGCCGCGAGCTGCTCCGCCGCGCCTTGCAGTTCGCCGGCGGCATGTGCGAGCTGGGCCCGGTAGTACAGCGCGGTCACGTCGTGCGGGTCGTCGGCGGCGACGGCCTCGAGGTCGCCCTTGCAGAAGTCGCGCTGCGCCGCGCCGGTCTCGACCAGGCTGCCGCCCTGCACGCCGCCGCAGCGGTCCTGGATCCGCAGCAGGCGGTAACGCGGCTCGTGCGGCTGCCAGTCGATCGCGGCGTCCAACTGGCTGCGCGGGCCGCCGGCCAGCCAGCGCGCGGCGTCGGTGGCGGCCAGCACCTGGGCCACACCCGAGATGCCGAGGCCGAGGCCGAGCACGCCGCCGGCGACGTACAGCAGGGCGCCGGTGGGGCGCACCGTGGTGCTGGGCAACAGCGGCCGACGAGCCAGCGAGCCGAGCACCAGGAACGCGGCGCACGCGGCTGGCGCATTGGCGAGGGGGGACCGGGTCAGGCCGGCGAGGAGCAGAGCGAGTACCGGCGCCGCGTCGCGCCAGCCGTCGCGATGGCGCAGGGCCGGGCCGAGCGCCCGCAGCAAGAACACGAGGACTGCGGCGAGTGCCAGGAGCCCACCGTCGACCGCGAGCTCCAGCAGGTCGTTGTGCGGGGTCGCCGCCAGCGTGGCGAAGCGGCGCCCGAACGAGGTCGCCTCGATCTCGGCCTGGCTGCGGAAGCGCGGGTAGTCGAAGCGGAACTGGCCGGCGCCGTGGCCGAGCAGCGGGGCCTCGCCGAGCATCGCTGTGGACGACTTCCACAGTTCGGTGCGAACCGTCACCGTCGACGGGCTCGGCGCGCTCCACTCCGCCGACTCCGGAGTCGCGGTCTCGGTGGCCGGCGTGGTCGGTGTCGAGCGCGACAGCGAGTGAGCGACGAAGGCCGCGGCCAATGCGAGGACGAGTACGCCGAGGCCGACGCGCAGGCGGCGGCCGGAAGCCGGCAGGGTTGCGACCACTGCGAGCGTGCCGGCCAGCAGCGCACCGCGGCTGCCGGTGAGCGCGAGGTGCGTGCTCGCCAGGACGGCGATGCCGAACCAGGCCGCGCGGCGCTGTCCGCCGCGGGCGACCAGGGCTGCGGCCGCGGCGACGCCGACTGCCGAGACTTCGCCGGCCGCATTGAGGTTGGCGAGGAACGAGACGGGCTCACCGCGCGCCGCGTAGCGGCCGAGTAGCTCCATGCCGGCGGACTTGAACAGCTCCTGGATACCGAGCGCCTGCAGGACGCCGTAGCCGGCGGCCACTGCGCCGAGCACCGCGACCGCACCGAGGCTCGCCGAGAGTCCGCCGCGCGCACCGAACAGGAACAGCAGGCCCAGCGCGAGGTGGTACTGCGCCCGGTCGAGCGCCATCGCCGGATTCGTCGACCACGCCGCACTGCACAGGCCGAACGCGCACAGCGCTGCCCATGCCAGGCTGCCACCGGGCAACGGCCACGGCCGCCAGCGCGGCAGCGACACCGCGAGCAGCGCTGCGGCCAACAGTGCCAGCCCACGCCGCGCCGCCTCGAAGTCGATCCACAGCGGGTGGAACGGCAGGGTGACCAGGAGCAGCAGCAGGAGACCGAAGCGGTCGATCCGGCCGGCCCCCGCTGCGGCGACTTCGCGAGCCGGCATCACGCGCTCGCGGTCTCTTGGCCCTCGAACTTGAGGATCGCGTCGACGAACGGTTCGGCGGCGAACGGCTCGAGGTCGTCGATGCTCTCACCGACGCCGATGAACTTCACCGGCACGTCGACCTTCTCGCGGATGCCGAACACCGCACCACCCTTGGCGGTGCCGTCCATCTTGGCCAGGATCAGCCCGGTCACGCCCGCCACCTTGCCGAACTCCTCGGCCTGGCGGATGGCGTTCTGACCGGTGGTGCCGTCGAGCACCTGCAGCGTCTCGTGCGGTGCGTCGGGTATCTGCTTCTTCACCACCCGGACGACCTTGGCCAGCTCGTCCATCAGGTTCTTCTGGGTGTGCAGACGGCCGGCGGTGTCGAGGATCAGGTAGTCGATGCCGCGCGACCTGGCTGCCGCGCAGGCGTCGAAGGCCACCGCGGCCGGGTCGGCACCGGTGCCCTGCTTGATGATGTCGATGCCGAGCCGCTCGGCCCACAGCGACAGCTGCTCGACCGCCGCGGCGCGGAAGGTATCGCCCGCACCGACCAGGACCTTGTGGCCCTCGCTCTGCAGGCGCCGCGCCAGCTTGGCGATCGAGGTGGTCTTGCCCGAGCCGTTCACGCCGACCACCAGGATCACCGTGGTCCCCGTCGGAGCCTTCACCAGGCTGCCCTCGCAGCCCTCGAGCCGGGCGAGCAGCGCCTTGCGCAGGAACGCCGGCACCTCGGTCGTCTCGGCGATCTCGCGCTTCTTCCAGGCCTGCTCCAGCTCGGCGACGATCTTGCTGCCGGTCGGTCCGAGGTCGGAGGTGTAGAGGACCTCCTCGAGTTCCTCGAGGAAGTCGGCATCGAGCTTCCGGCCGCGCCCGAACAGGCGGGACAGACCGGATGCCAGCTTCTCGCGCGTCTTGCGCAGTCCGGAGAACAGCTTGCCGAAGACCATGCGGACGCTCAGGAGTCGGAGAGGGGGCGGGGCAGGGGAAGGCGCGGCAGCGGGAGACGGGGTGCGGTGAACACCTCGTCGACCGGCCGCGCGGCGCTCGGGGAGGCGTCGCTCTCCGGCTGGGGCGGCGCGCTCGGCGCCTGTTCCGCCGAGACGGACGCGGGCTCGTCCTGGGTGTGCGCGGTCGCCCCATCCTCGGTGGCCCCATCCTGGGTGGCTTCCGTGGCGCGGCTCTGCAGCCGACCCTGCTCGTGGTCGATGCGGATCCGGTCGATGATGCCGTTCACGAAGCCGCCCGAGTTGGCGGTCGAGTAGCGCTTGGCGATCTCGATCGCCTCGTTGATCGTGACCTTCGGTGGCACCTCGGCGCAGTGCAGCAGCTCGTAGACCGCCATCCGCAGGACGTTCCGATCCACCGCCGCCATCCGTTCGAGGTTCCAGTTGCGGGCCACGCGGCGCAGGATCCGGTCGATCTCGTCCTTGTGCTGCAGGGCGCCCTTCACGAGCCGCCGGGTGAACGCGCGGCCGTCCTCGTCCTTGAGCTGGCCCTGGGCCTCGGCATCGTCGAGAAACTCGGTGAGGTAGCGGTCGATCTCGCTCGCGGTGAGGGGCTCGATCCGTGCCGCCGCGCCCATGCCGTCTCGCGCGCCTTCCGACGGACCTTGCGTCCGGCGATCCGTTCGAGTCCGGCCCTCCGCCCTGCCCCGAGCCTCCAGCCTGCCCCGAGCCTCCAGCCTGCCCCGAGCGGGCGTCGAGCGCACGCGTCCCGCCTGATCCGAGCGGCCAACCTGGCCCGGAGCTGTCAGGCCCGCCCGACCGCGGAGGTCGAGCTGGTAGAGGAACTGCATCGCGGCCTCGCGGGCCCGGGTTCGACGGCGCATCGGAACTTGGTCTCGGTGGCGCGCGGACTCGCTACGAGCCGCGCGGACAGGGTGCTGCAAAGAACGAACGGCCGAGCAGAGTAGCGCCGGGGCGCGGGTTGGGGAAGCTGTCGGCGGAGGCGTTCGGGCCCGCAGGCATCGTTCAGCGGCCTTCAGCTCAGCCGGTCGCGGACGTCGAGCATCTCCAGGGCGGCCAGGGCCGCGTCGGCGCCCTTGTTCCCCACCTTGCCGCCGGCGCGGTCGAGCGCCTGTTCCAGCGTCTCGCAGGTCAGCAGTCCGAAGCCGACCGGCTTGTCGGTGGCGACCATCGCGTCCATGCAGCCGCGCGATGCCTGCGAGCACACGTAGTCGTAGTGGTCGGTGGCACCGCGGATCACGCAGCCCAGCGCCACCACCGCGTCGTGGTCGGCGGCGGCCCAGCGGCAGGCCAGCGGCAGTTCGAATGCGCCGGGGACCTTCACCACGGTGATGGAGTCCGCGCCGATTCCGCTGCGGGCCAGGGCATCGCGGGCGCCGCGCTCCAGGCGTTCGGTGATCAGGTCGTTGAAGCGGGCGACGACGATCGCGATCCGGCGGCCCTCGCCGCGCGGGAGACCGGAGTCCGGCAGAGGTGCACCTCGGGAGTCGTTCATGGCGGTGGGGCGGAGCGGAGGGCAGTCATACCACCGGTCCGAGCCCGGTCCCAGCCGCTCCTTTTCGCTGGCCCGCCCGCCGGCCCCGCTCGAAGATCCCGCCGATGGTGGTCGGCTTCTGGTCCTCGTTCGTGGTCACGCTGGTGCTGGTCGGCGCCACGGTCTGGACCGGTTTCACCGCTCGGCGGCGAGCCCATCTCGGCCTCGCCCTGGCGGCGGTCGCGATGCTCACGGTGACGATCCTGCTCACCGAGCGGCTGGTCCGGGCCATCGACTTCCCCGAGGCGGAGATGGCGATCCATCTGATCTTCGCCAAGACCGGTGCGCTGTTGGTGCTGCCGGTGGCGGTCACCGGGATCCTGACCTGGCGCCGACCGACCTGGAAGAAGGTTCATCTGACCTGCGTCGCGTTGTTCCTGCTCGACGTGCTGATCGCCACCGGCACCGGGATCTGGGTGTTCTCGCTGTCGACTCCGCGCGGCGCCTGATCCCGATCCGGGACCCGGGCTGAAGGGAGCGTCCCGAGCGCCCCGATACCACCTCCGATGGCGACGGGGGTGGAGAGTCCGGTCCAGGTTCCGGTCGAAGTGCCGCCGCGGGCGGATCGATCCACGGTGCAGCCGGTCGCGGTCGTGCATCCCGCGGCGCCGGCTCGGCCGCGATGGCACACGTTGCGGCGCGGGCTGCTGCGCGACCTGGTCCGCGGCGTGGTGGCGGTGATCGTCCTGCACGTCTTCCTGATCCAGGTGTCGATCGTGCGCGGCGATTCGATGCGCCCGGGTCTGGTCGACGGCGACCGGCTGATCGTCGACCGGGTGAGTGCCGCGATCGAGCACGTCGAGCGCTTCGACGTGGTCGTGCTCGGCAATCCGAGCGATCCGCGGGTCGACTACGTGAAGCGCGTCGTCGGACTGCCGGGCGACCGGGTCTCGTTGCACGAGGGCGTATTGACCATCAACGACCGGGTGGTCGAGGAAGACTTCGGCCCGGTGGTCGACCGCGTGAACTTCCGGAGCCGGGTCGTGCCGCTCGGTCACTGCTTCGTGCTCGGCGACAACCGACCGATCAGTCGCGACAGCCGCGAGTTCGGCATGGTGCCGCTCGAACTCCTGCGCGGCGTGGTGCGGGTGCGGTTCTGGCCGCTCGACCGCGTCCACCTGTTCTGACCGTCACCGCGACGTGCGCAGCCCGGTGTGCTCGCTGCGGCCGCTGCAGCCGGGGTACGACCACTCCGAGATCGCGGTCAGCCCCGGCGGCGCGCGGTCGGTGAGGAACTCGATGTAGAAGGTCTCGAGGATCCGGCCGACGCTCGGGTCGACGAAGTCGAAGTCGAGGACCAGCCGACCGCTGGCTTCGACGCGGCCGGTGGCCAGCGAGCCGGAGCCCTGGCGGTTGACGGTCACGCGATCGCCGACCTGGGTGAGGGTCCAGGTGTCGCGGAACCGCGGGGTGGTCAGCGTGCAGCTGGAATCGAGGACGTCCTCGTTCAGGTCCCAGGTGCCGGCGAGGTCCTGGAGCGGAGGGATGCGGGTGGCGCGGAACGCGTCGGTGCCGGTGCACTGGCTCGCGCCGATCGCCTGGTCCCAGTCGCCGTCGCCGGTGAGCGTGCCGTCGGAGCCGAGCACCAGCGCCAGGTCGGTGACCGTCGCGAAGCCGCCGGAGATCGGATAGCGACCGCTCAGCAGGAGGCCGGTGGCGGTGACCGGGCCCTCGAACTGCAGCCCGCTCTGGTCGGCGGCGACCACCTCGAGGCCCGACTGGGTGACCTCGATGCGGTAGCTCTGCAGCGCCTGGGTCCGGCCGGCACAGGCCGACGTGGCGTCGGGGACGATCGTCAGGTTCCACGAGCCCGCGTAGCCGGCGGGGTCGGGCGTGGATCCTCCACCGCCGCCGCCGCTGCAGCCGGCGAGCGCCAGGGCGAGCGGCCAGGCGGCCACCAACGTTGGCGTGGATCGCGTCCGGGATCTGAGGGCGGGCGGCCTGTCGGTCATCGAGGCGATGGTAGTGGGGGTGGCGGGGAGCGTCACCGGGTCGGGTCCCTTCTCGATCCTGCGAGCGCGGTCGGCTCCCCGGCCGATTCCGTGTCGGGCCCCGGCTCGTCGACGGGGCGCTCGTCGAGGACGCCTGCCCGAACCGGAGACCGCGCCCCTCGACGGCGCGAGCGGCACAGCGTCTAGTGGCGGCCATGCGAGACCTGGGGATCGTGTGCCTGTCCGCATCGCTGGCTCTGGCGGCGTCAGCCTCGGTGTCGTCACAACGAGCCGCGATGGTGGGCCTGGTGCTGGACGCCGCGGGCGAGCGGGTGGCAGACGCCGAGGTCCTGCTGGTCCATCGCGTGCTGAGGTTCGCGATCGGTGTGGACGACGCGGAGCTACCGGGCGACGACGTGCTGCGCGCGCGGACCGGACCGGACGGCCGGTTCCGGGTCGAGGCGTTCGAGGGCCGCGGCTACGCGGGCTTCGCCTGGTGGACCGACGCAGAGCAGCTGCAACACGTCACCGTGCAGCAGGAGGACCTGGTCGCGGGGTCGGTCCTCGAACTCCGGGAGTCGGTGCTCGACGTGGGCTCGCCACCGCTACGGATCGCGGTGCAGGGGCTCGCGATCTGGGAGTTCCTCGGCCCGCTTCGCTTCCGCGCCCTGCCAGAACTCGGGCATCCGATCGCCGTGCCGGTCGAGGCGGAGGAATGGTCCGGGGAGCGCGACGCGCTGTGTCAGCTCGTCCTGCCGCCGCTTCCAGGGCACTGCGGCGCGCTGGAGATCCTGACCGCCGAGGGCGAGGTCCTGCACCGCTTCCGGGTCTCGGGAGGCCCAGCTGACGCCCCGCCCCAGATCGTCACGATGCCGCCCCCGGCGCGGTTCCGGCTGCGTGCCGTCGATGCAGCGAGCGGAGCCTCGATCCCAGGGGCCGTGGTGCGCGTGCGATCAGCGGATTCGAGCCAGCCGGTCAGGAGTCCGGTGGACCGCGCCGCGCCGGTGCGGTCGACGTGGCGCGTCGTGGGCACCACGGGAGAGTTCGGTACGATGACCTGCCGCGTGCCCGTCGAAGAGGGTCGGCCGCAGGAGGCGCGCTTCCTGATCAGTGCGCCCGGCCGCGCCGTGGTCCACGCCGGATGGTCCGGCGATACGCCCTATGTGTCCGGCCGCGTGGTGACGGACATGGAGGAGGGGCTCCTGGTGGTGCCGTTGCCCGAGGCGGAGCCGGTGCATGGCGTGCTCGCCGATCGGGCGGGGATGCCGCTCGGAGGTGTGCCGGTCGTCCTGCATACCCAGCTCAGGTTGTCGATGCGCAAGAGTGTGCTGTCCTGGGACGGGCCGGGGCACTTCGCGACCACCGATGCCGAGGGCCGCTTCGAGTTCGCGGGCGTGGCGCGGCGCGCCGTCACGGGCTCGTTGTTCGTGGTCCCGCCGCCGACCGAGCGCGAGGACCTGTCGGAGTCCGCGTGGCCCGAGCCGGAGCTGGTCGGGACGCTGGCGAAGGCAGTGGACCTGACGACGCGCCGCGACCTCGGGACCGTCGAGATGGGGCGGCTGCAGGAGATGCGCGTCGAGGTTCTCGACACGGAGGGAAGGCCGGTCCGCGGGGCGCGCGTGGACAAGTTCTCGGTCGACTTCGACCCGGAGTTTCCGGAGCCGCACGCCTGGACCGGTGGTCGAGGCCGCGCCCGGCTGCGCGTCGATCCGGCCGCGGATCCGGTGGTGTTGGTGACGCATCCGACGGCGGGATTCGCCGGGGTCGTTCCGGCCGACGAGGAACTCCAGGTGCGACTCGGACCGCTGCTCGAGCTGGTGGGGCGCGCGGTCGACATGGACGGCCGACCCGTCAGGGGCGCCCGGGTGGCGATGATGCGGCAGGGGCGGCGCCTGGCGAGGGCCGCTCCGCTGGACGCGGGCTTCCGACTGCAGGAGGTCTACGCGTCGTTGAACGAGAACCGGATGGCGCGTGCCGATCTCGAGGGTCGGTTCGTGGTCCGGCTCTTTCCGGCGATCGAGCAACGTCTCCTGCTCGGAGTCGCCGCAGACGGCCTCGGGGGCTCACTCCGGGTCGATCCGGAACTCGTGAAGGAGGCTCTGCGGGGGGAGGGACCGATCCCTGCGAGCCGTCGCGATCTGGGCGACGTCGTCCTCTTCGCGCGATGAACGAAGCGCCGTGACCGGGGCTCCTGGCGTCGCACCGCGCCCGCGACGACGATGCGGCGTGATGCGAGACGGCATTCTGGTGGTGGGTGGCGCGGCAGGCATCGGCGCCGCGGTGGCGGACTGGTTCCGACCCGACTCCGTGGTCTGGTCGCGCCGCGAGGGCGGCGTCGACGCCACCGATCCGGAGTCGGTCGCCCCGGCCGCAGAGCGCTACCTACGCGAGCACGGCGCGCCGTTCGGCGTGGTGCACACGGTGGGAGACTTCGACGAGCGGCCGCTACTCGCCACCGACGACCGGCTCTATCGCCACCTGCTCGACAGCAACCTCACCAGCGCCTTCCTGGTCGCGCGGGCTCTGGTGCCCTCGATGGTCGCCGCCGGACGGGGAAGGGTGATCTTCTGCTCGGCGGCCGGTGCCGCCGATCCGCGAGCCCATCCAAGGTCGCCGCTGTACTTCGCGGCCAAGGCGGCGCTGGTCTCGATGGCCCGCTCGCTGGCGATGGAGGTCGCGGCATCGGGAGTCACCGTGAACGTAGTCGCGCCGGGCGTGATCCGCCATGCGCACAGTCATGCCGCCAGCCAGGACCGGGTCGAGTCGGAGGTGCCGCTCCGCCGCCCCGGCGTGGTCGACGACCTGCGCGGCGTTTTCGAGCTGCTGCTCGGTGCGGGCGGTGCCTACGTGACCGGCGAGGAGATCACGGTCGACGGCGGGTTGCGCATGCGGATGGTGGAGGGCGCGGACCCGATCGAAGAGTGAGAGGGTGGTTCAGCGGCGGACTTCGACCACCAGGCCGTAGACCGGCTGGCGTTGGCCGGTGGCGCCGTCGGGATCCTCGACCCAGACCCGACCGACGTCGCGGCCGGTGCGCGGCACCACCACCGCGGCGTCGGTGGTGACCACGCCGAGCGCGTTGACGCCCGGCTGCACTGCGACGCCCTGCAGGCCGTAGTGGAAGCCGGCGGGCAGCGAGTCGACCGGGATCCGCAGGGCGAAGGCGCCGCCCGCATCGGACAGCCCGCGCACGTCGGTCAGCGGGTCGAGGTAGAGCGAGCAGCCGTCGGCCCCGAGCGGGGTCAGGTCGGCGGGGAGCGGGTTGCCGCCGCCGAAGTCGTCGAAGCGGTTGCCGACCAGCGCCAGGAACGGCGCGGTCGGCGGCAGGCCGGTGAACTCGTGCACCGCCTCGGTGCCCTCGAAGCGGACGGACGAGGTGGTGCCGCCGCAGGCGATGCCGAAGCTGGCCCGGTGGGCGCGGCCCTCGGCGACCAGCGCGAAGCGGGTGTCGACCGGGTTGCCGTGGCCGGTGACGCGCAGGTCGAGGCACAGCGGGCCGCTGCCGGCGAACGGCCAGGGAGTGTCGGTCGGGATCACGTACTCGAACGGCGCTGGCCCAGGGTCGGTGTGTCCGGGGCTGGCGGGCAGGTCGATGCTGCGCTGGGCGGTCACCACGCTGCGGTCGGTGCCGTGGTTGGCGGCGAACGAGGCAGCGATCGTCGCCGCGGTGGTGCGCGCGGTGCTGAGCCGCAGCTCGACGTCGGCGCGGAATGCCGGAACCGGCGCGTCGTCGGCCGGAGCACGGCGGAACGCCAGCGCGGTGATCAGCTGGGCACGGCCGCGCATCCCGTCGTGGACCTGCAGGTAGCGCAGCCGGTCGCGGCTCGGGTAGCCGAACGGGAAGCCGGTCTCCGCCGAGGTCGTCGCCCACTCGAAGGGGACCGGGTCGACGGTCTGACGCTCCTGGCCGACGACGGCAGGGGCGAACAGCAGGGCGAGCAAGGGCAGCGGGGCGCGGCGCATGCCCCGAGGATAGGCGACCGCTGGCCGCGCGCGAAGGCGGGTCAGCCGCGGGACGGTGGAGCCGCTTCGCGGCGCACCGGATTGCGCAGCACGCCGATGCGCTCGATCCGCCCGGTGCAGACGTCGCCATCGCGCAGCGGGCCGACGCCCTCGGGGGTGCCCATCGCGATGAGGTCGCCGGGGCGCAGCGTGGTGTGCTTCGACAGCCAGGCGATCGCGGTCGGCACGTCGACCACCATCTTGGAGGTGTGGCTCGCCTGGCGCAGCTCGTCGTTCACCCACAGCTCGATCGCGAGGTCGTGCGGATCGAGCGCGTCGGCCGGCACCACCCAGGGACCGATCGGGCAGAAGGTGTCGAACGACTTGCAGCGCAGCCACGGCTTCTGCGCACCGCGGTCGTCGCCCTGCATGCGCCGCGCGGTGACGTCGTTCAGCACCGTGTAGCCGGCGACCAGCTCCATCGCCTCAGCGGGCTCGACGTACTTGCGGCCGCGGCCCTCGGGGTCGGCGAAGCCGAGGATCACCGCCAGCTCGATCTCGTGGTCGATCCGCGTCTCGACCCACCACGGCAGCACGATCGGTGCCGCGTGGGCCTGCAGGGTGTCGGGGAGCTTGGTGAAGAACAGCGGTTCCTCCGGCACCTCGGCGCCGAACTCGGCGGCGTGCGCGGCGAAGTTCTTGCCGAAGCAGAGGATCTTGCCGGGGCGCGCGATCGGCACGTCCCAGTGGATCGACGCGGGGTCGAGCGGGGTGCCGGTGGCGGCGAGGGCGCGCAGGCCGGTGGCGGTGCCCAGGCCGGACCCGACCGCCGAGAGTCCGGTGAGCTCGGGGCTCGGATCGCGCGGCGCGACGTCCCAGTCTGGTTCGGCGTCGACGAAGTGCGGGCCGTCGGGCACGACCACGCCGAAGCGGCGCGCGCCGTCGACGCGGTGTGCGAACCAGGCGGGGGAGTCCGGGAGCGACAGGTCGTCCGACGGAGGGCAGGGTTCGTTCATCGGCAGCGTTCCAGGGCCAGCAGGGCGAACGTCGTGCAGAGCAGTGGCTTGTCCTCCCACCACCGGCCGCTCTCCTCGTTGAGCCACGAGCCATCGTCGTGCTGCAGCTCCTCCAGTCGAGCCGACAGCTCGGCCTTCCAGTGGACGGTGCGCGGCTCGGCGTCCTCGTCGTTCGCGGGCACGGTCAGCTCTTCGATGCCGGCCTCGTCGAGGGCCTGCGCCAGGACCATGTAGTAGTAGTACAGGCCCTGGTACTGCGCCTCCTTGCCGAGTGCTGGGTCGGAGCCCGGGTTGATCTCGACCGACCAGTTGCCCTGGATCCAATCGACCGCCGCCTGCACGCGCGGGTCGTCGGCGGGGATGCCGGCGAGGATGTAGCACTTGAGCAGGGAGTAGGTCATCGAGCCGTAGCTGCGCGGGATGACCTTGCCGTCGGGCAGTTCGACGTAGCCGGCGGTGGAGTTGCCGGGGTAGTACATCGCCCCGCCGTCGTCGCCGGAGACGACCTCCTGCCACTCGTCGCCGTTCTTCACGCGGCCCGCGAAGTCGTTCGACTCGCGGCGGTTCTGCGAGCGCTGCAGGAACACCACCGCCTTGGACAGCGCCTCGTCGTTGGCGGGCAGGCCGGACTCGCGCAGCGCCTGGATCGCGAACGACAGGTTGGAGAGGTCGCCGCGCTGGTCGCCGCCGTAGCCGACCGAACCGTAGTCGCGGTCCTCCTTGGCGAAGCCGCGGTCCTCGATGTTCTGGATGCCGAGGATGTAGTGCTGGGCCTTCTCGAGGGGCTTGCTGAACTCGTCGCGATGGGCCTTGGCCAGCGCGAGCATCACCGCACAGGTGGTGTAGTTGGTGTTGCGGCGGCCGAACGAGCCGTCGTCGTTCTGCTGCTTCAGCAGCGCCGCGAGGCCCTGGTCGATGAGCTTCTGCTCGTCCTCGCTGCGGAGGTCGGCCGGCTTGGTCTGCAGGGCGGCCAGGGCGAGGCCCGAGAGGCCGGGGTCCGGGAAGTTGCCCTGCGGCGTGGCGATGAAGAAGGCACCGTCCTTCTGCTGCGTCAGCATGAACGCGAAGCCGTCCTGCTGGGTCTTCGTCCAGCCAGCGGCGGCGATGAGGGCAGCAGCGGTCTCCTCGTTGTGCTGGGCCTGCAGCGGGAGCAGCGCGAGGAGGGCGGCGGTCAGGGTGGACAGGGCTCCGAGGGCCGAACGGGAAGGGTGTTCCATGGGAGGGTCTTGGCCGGGGGTCTGGATCGCGCAACGATCCGGATGGGCGTCCGCGCAACGGCGAGTCGCGGCCTCGGTTCAGCCTCCATCCGGAATCCCGGTCTCCGGCTGGTCTCGTGCGGACGCTGCTCCCCGTCCCCCGGTCGTCACTGGCAGCGCTCGAGGGCCAGCAGCGCGTAGATCGTGCAGATCGCGGACTTGTCCTCCCACCAGCGATCGTTGCGTTGGTTGAGCCAGGCGCCGTCGTCGTTCTGTGCTGCTTCGAGGCTCTCGCGGAGCGCCGTGCGCCACTGGATCTGGGGCGGAGCCGAAGCGACGTCGGCGGACGCACGACCAGACAGCGAGTCGATGCCGGCCTCGTCGAGGGCCTGGGCGAGGACCATGTAGTAGTAGTAGAGGCCCTGATACTGGGCCTTCTCGCCGAGCGCGGGGTCCGAGCCCGGGTTCACGTCGAGGCTCCAGTTGGCTTCGATCCACTCGACCGCCGCCTGCACCCGCGGGTCGTCGGTCGGGATGCCGGCGAGGATGTAGCACTTGAGCAGGGAGTAGGTCATCGAGCCGTAGCTGCGCGGGATCGACTTGCCGTCGGGCAGCTCGACGTAGCCGGCCGGGGAGTTGCCCGGGTAGTAGGCCGCGCCGCCGTCGTCGCCGGAGACCACGTCCTGCCAGCCGTCCTCGTTGCGCACCCGCCCGGAGAAGTCGTTGACGTCGCGCTTGTTCTGGGTGCGCTGCAGGAACACCACCGCCTTGGCCAGCGCCTCGTCGTTCTCGGGCAGGCCCGCCTCGCGCAGCGCCTGCACCGCGAACTGCAGGTTCGACAGGTCGCCGCGCTGGTCGCCGCCGTAGCCGATCGAGCCGTAGTCGCGGTCGCTCCGCGCGTAGCCGCGGTCCTCGATGTTCTGGATGCCGAGGAGGTAGCGCCGGGCCTTCTCGAGTGCGGGCCCGAACTCGGCGCGGCGGGCCTTGGCCAATGCGAGCACGGCCGCGCAGGTGGTGTAGTTGGCGTTGCGCTCGGCGAACGAGCCGTCGTCGTTCTGCATCGCCAGCAGCTTCTGGAGTCCCGCCTCGATCACCGCCTGCTCGGTCTCGGTGCGCAGCGCCGCCGGCTTCGACTGCAGCGCAGCCAGCGCGAGCGCGGAGACTCCCGGGTCGGGGAAGTCGCCGGCGGGCGTGCGCAGGAAGAAGGACCCGTCTTCCTGCTGGGACAGCAGGAACTCGACGCCGGCCTGCTGCGAGGGCCACCACTCTGCGCCGACCGCGGCCGCGGGGTCGGTGCCGCTGTCGAGTTCGCGAGCGACGGTCTGGCAGGCGACGACGTCGACCAGCGCGTCGACCGCGCCGGCGAGGTTGGCGCCGCCCTCGGCGCCCAGCGCGGCGCGCAGCCGTTCGACGTGGGGCCGGCCGAGTTCCGGAGGCGTGCCCTCACCGCGGGCGACCGCGGCGCGCACCGCGGCCAGCCGCGCTGCCCACGGCCCGCTGCCGGCGTGTCCGCTGCTCTTCAGCCACTCCTCCGCCTGACGCACGTCGCTGCGATACAGCTCCGGTTCCATGACCGCGAGGGCGGCGATCGCCCAGGAAGTGGTCACCGCACGGTCGGCGGCGGTCTCGTCGTCTGCGCTGGCGAAGCTGCCGTCGCTGCGTCGGCTGCCGAACAGCGCGGCGAGCGCGGGCCGCACCACCGGGCCGTCGGCCTGCGAATAGAAGCGGTGGCAGTGGCCCATCGCGGTGAGCAGTTGCGCGGTCGTCCGGACGCTGCCGACCCGACCGTTCGGGTCCGCGGCCTTGCGCAGTGCGCCGAGGGCGCCGTCGACGTCCGACTTGAAGATCGTGCCGAACTCGGGCCGCTCGGTGGTCTCCTGGGCCCCGATCGGAAGCGGTGCGAGGACGGCGAGTGTCCACGGCAGCAGGAGGGCGGTGGGGCGAAGGGGGAACGCGCGGGCCATGGCGGGTCTCGGTCGTGGCGGTGGAGGGAGGTGCGCGGCCGAGAGACGAGCCCTGGCCGGCGTCCGATCCAGGTGCGACCGGATCGGTCCGCGCACGATACCGCGGCGCGCCGCGCAGGCGATCACTCCGCCGAGCGCGTGCCGGGTCCCGGCGGCGGCTCGATCCGCACCGCGGTCCCGTAGACCAGCATCTCGGCCGATCCCGCGGCGACCCGGCTGTTCTCGAAGCGCACGCCGATGATCGCGTTCGCGCCGAGCTGGAGGGCGTGGTCGCACATCCGGTCGAGGGCCTGCTCGCGGGCCTCGGCCATCATCTTCACGTAGTGGTCGAGGTCGGAGCCGACCAGGTTCCGCAGCCACTCGACGAAGTCCTTGAACACGTCGCGGGTGCGGATCGACTGGCCGCGGACCAGGCCGAAGGTCTCCTGGATGTCGTGGCCAGGGACGTTGCTGGTGGTGGTGATCAGGATCCTGCTCATCGCACGACTCCGCGGTAGCGGTCGAGTCGGCGGGTCCTGAGGCGCTGGCGGACGGTCGAGGCCAGCAGCAGGCCGCCGCCCGCGACGATCGCCGCGGAGCCGATCTTCAGCACCCAAGGGAAGTCGGCGCAGTACAGCTCCCAACACCCGAAGCCGGCCAGGCAGGCGACGCCGCCGACCAGCAACACCCAGCCGAGCCGCCACTCGGCGCGGTTGTAGAAGCGTCCCCAGAAGCGCCGCAGCTCGGCCTCGGTCGGCTCCAGTCGTCCGGAGCCGTGCGAGAGGTCGAGCATGGTCCGGTAGTCGGCGACCTCGGCGGCGAGTCCGGGATCGTCGGCCATCAGCTTCTCGAAGCGCAGCCGCTCGCGCGGAGCCAGCTCGTGATCGACGTAGGCCATCATCAGCTGCTCGCGCTCGCTGAGCGGCGGATCTTCTTCCGGTGCTCCGCCGGGCGGATAACGGCCGGACTCTGCGGCGTTCATCGGCGGCCCTCCAGGACGGGCTCCAGGATGCCGCGCAGGCGGCGCCGGGCGTGGAACAGACGGGACATGACGGTGCCGACCGGGCATTCGAGGATCTCGGCGATCTGCGCGTATTCGAGGTCCTCGATGTGTCGGAGCAGGATGATCTCGCGGTGGGCTGGGCTGAGCTGGTCGAGTGCCGACCAGAAATGACGCTGTGACTCGTTGAGCTCCGCGCGGGACCGGGGACACAGCATCCCCTCGTCCTCGAGTTCGAAGTCACCCTCGCCTTCGTCGCGAGCGCTGAGCGACCAGGCCCGGCGCCGCCGGCGCTTCTCCAGGAAGCTCAGGCAGGCATTGCGGAGGATCCGGAAGAACCACGGCGCGAACGGTTCGCCGTCGCGGAAGCGGTCCAGCGACTTGAAGACCCGGAAGAAGGCCTCCTGCGCCAGATCGACCGCGTCGTCACGGTTGCGCGTGTAGCCCATCGCGACGTGGATCGCGGGGCCCATGTAGCGATCGACCAGGGCCTCGAAGCTCTCGGCATGGCCGCGCTTCGCGTCGCTGATCAGACGGATTTCCTCGACGGCACTCAACGGCCGCGGACTACCGGACCCGGTGGGGGGCATTCAGGCCCCATCCAACTTTCTTCTGCAGGTCGGCGCAACGTGCAGTTCGGTGGTTGTGGCGCTCCCGGCGGCCGGTTCCGATCGGCGCGATGGCTGTCGATGCCCGTCGCGCGGTCCGGCTCTGCGAGGAGTTCCTGGCGATCCCGAGTCCCTACGGCGCGGAACAGGGGTTCTGCTCGGACATGCGGCGGCGGGCCGAGGGGCTGCGTCCCTGGGCGCTCGAGGAGGCGGACGACAGCTTGCTGATCGTGCCGCGCGCGCCTCGAGAAGGGCGTCCGCGGGTGCTGTTGGCGGGCCACCTCGACACGGTGCCCGAGCTGAGTCCCAACCCGGTGCGCAGCGAGGCGGGACGGCTCTACGGCACCGGCGCCTCCGACATGAAGTCCGGACTTGCGGTGCTGTGGGCGGTGGCGGAAGCGCTGGTCGACACGGCGGCGGACGTCGACGTGGTGGTCGTGCTGTATGCGCGCGAGGAGGGGCCCTACGAACATTCGGCCCTGCCGTCGCTGCGCGCCGCCGCGCCGCAGTGGTTCGAGGGCGTCGACCTCGCGGTGTGCATGGAGCCGACCGACGGGGTGGTCGAGGTGGGCTGCATCGGCACGCTCCACGCGCGCATCGTGTTCGAGGGCCGACGCGCCCATTCGGCCCGGCCGTGGCAGGGCGACAACGCGTTGCATCGTGCCGGTCGGTTCGTGGCCCGGGTCGACGGCTTCGGTCGGCGGCGGGTCGCGCGGGGCGGGTTGGAGTTCTCCGAGGTCCTGAGTGCGACCGGTATCGAGACGCGCGGTGCGCTCAACGTGGTCCCCGACCTCGCCGTCGTCGAGGTCAACTACCGCTACGCTCCGGGCCGTGACCGGGCGTCCGCGGAGCGCGAACTCGCCGCGGTGGTGCGCGGCGAGGGCCGCATCGAAGTGGTGTCCTGGTGGCCGGCGGGGGACGCGCATCCGGACCACGAGCTGGTCCGCTCCCTGGTGCGTGCTGCCGGCGGGGAGGTGCCGCGTGCCAAGCAGGCCTGGACCGACGTGGGGCGCTTCACGGGTTGGAGCATCCCCGCGGTCAGCTGGGGACCGGGCCTGCGGGCGCAGGCCCACCAGGCCGGTGAGTGGGTCGAGGTCGAGGCGATCGTGCGGGCGTGTCGCGTCGTCGGGGACTGGCTCGGGATCTGATGCGACGCGGTCCGGTCGAAGCTGCCGGGATCTCGTCAAGCCGAGGGCGCTTCGGCCGACGGTTCCGGGCGTCGCGCGACAGGCTCGGGATGGAGGGCGGCGCGACTCGCCTCCAGCGCCCGTCCGACCTCCACGCGCAGCACGACCGCGGAGAACGGCTTGGCGATCCGCCGTTCCGTCGTCGCGAGTTCCGCGGCGGGATCGCCGAGACCGGTCATCAGCAGGACCTGTGCCGCGGGATGCCGTTGGCGGATCCTGAGCAACAGGTCGGGAAGTGGGCTACTGGGAAGGTGGGCGTCGACCAGCACCACCAGCGGGTGGGTGGCAGGCGTCGCGTCGAGCAGCTCGACCAGACGGTCGGCGCAGTGCGCCTCCATCAGGCGTGCGCCGAGTGGTCGTAGGGATCGGTGGCAGGCACGCCGGACCAGGTCGTCGCCGTCGGCGAGCAGGACATGCGCGTCCCGATGCTCGGTTGGGAGCGTGTCGCTGCGCATCGAGGTGGGTGGTGTCGGAACCGTGTTCGACTGGTGGTCCGCGATCCGTCGGCGCAGCGCGTGCTGCGCGTCTTCGCGCAGGAACTCCGCGGCGAGCCGTGCAGCGCAGATCTCCAGGACGGTGGCCTCGTCGACACCCGGATCGCCTGCCTGGTCGAACAGCGCGGCGAGCACGCCGATGGTCGCGCCATCGGGGGTTCGGATCGGCTGCCCGACGTAGCACGTGGCCTGCAGCTCCCGGAGCGCCGCGTCGTCGGGGAACCGTTCGGCGAGACGGTCCCGGACCAGCAGGGGACCCTGGTCGACCACCAGCTCGCAGGGTGTGCCACGGAGTCGGTATGGCGAGGGCCGGACCAGTCGATCGCGATGCGCGACCGCGGCCGGGTGGATCCAGCGCTCGCCGCGTTGCTCCAGCCGGCCCGCGAGGACCAGCGCGGCACCGAACCGCTCGCCCAGCCGGGCGACGAGTCGGGACGGGAACGCCTCCCCCGTCCATCCCGCGGTCTCGAGGAGCAGCGCCAGTGTTGCGCGCTCTTGTGTTCCGATGCTCGCCATGTGCGTAGATGTTAGTTCATGATCGACCGCATGGTTGTATCGGAGATGTCTCGATTCGCCGCATCGTACAGGCGTCCGTCCTGCCCATGCCGCCGGCGAAATCGCGATACCCGAGGTTCAACGTCCCGTCTGGTGGGGAAGCTCTTCCCCAACCCACCGGGCCATCCCGCCCCGGACGTTGAACAGCGGTCCGTAGCCGGCGTCGGCGAGGATCGCGCAGGCGTGGACCGAGCGGATTCCGTGCTCGCAGACCACCACGAAGCCGGCCGCCGACTCGGGCAGCTCGTCGATTCGTTGCGCGAGTTCCTGAACGGGGACGAGGACGGCGCCCTCGGCGCGGTGGGAGTCGAACTCGGGCCGGGTCCGGACGTCGAGCAGGGTCGGGGGATCGGCGGCGTGGAGCAGGCGGAGGGCTTCCGCCGGCGTCAGGTCGGTGTATTCCATCGTGAGGTCCTGGCGGCCTACGGGCTCTCCCGCGGGTCGCGTTCCGCCGGATGATGACGCCGGTGCCCGACCCGCGCGAGACCATCGTCCCCAAGTCCCGATCTGCAAGGCTCTTCCGGGGCACTCCTCCCGGTCCGCGGTTCCGCGCTATCCTTCCTGGTCTCCCCATGTGCCGGCGTCGACCCGGCACAGCCCTCTCCTTCGCCGGGCTCCGGAGTCCGAACTCCACCCGCCGCCCGACACCCCAATGCTCCGCCCCTCCGTCACCGGCCGGTCTCCGGCCGCCGCAGGCGTCCTCTTCGCCATGTCGCTGCTCCTGGTGGGATCTGCGACGCTCGAGGCCCAACAGCAGCCCCTCACCGGCCCCAGCGGCCTGTTCGGGCAGCTCTATCCGGCCCGCGCGAAGACCTTCATCAAGGCCAGTTCGGATCCGGACGAGCGGCCCCAGGCCCCGGTCGCCGGCAACGACGACGGCTTCTCCGGAACCAACGCCTGCGAGGCGTTCCGCGACCGGGTCGGCCTCGACGAGGTGGCGGTCCTCGCCGACATCCAGGGGCGGTCCGGCTTCATGGGCTGCTTCTTCCGGAACTACTGGTCAGGACTGATCGGCTTCCCCGTCTCGCCGCAGGAGTCGAACCGGGCCCAGATCCTGATCGATGGCCTGCCGCGCCACGACCTACCGTTGCCGGACTACTTCCGCAATCCATCGGATCCTCGCGGTCAGGTGGCGCCCTTCGACGGGCCGTTCACCGCGAACCGGGCCGGCGGGCACGTCACGCACACGCCGCTCTCCTGGCAGAACAGCTTCCAGGTCCGGGTGTTCGAGAACTCGTTCTCGAACGCGGCGCGGTTCCACAAGGTCGCCGGCACCCTGGCCTCGCCGGAAGGTCTGGTGCAGGCGCCCGACAAGCAGGCCTGGGAACGGGTCTACGGCCGGATCGGCGGGTGGCGTCACGACGTGCCGCGGCGCCTGCGTCAGCACGTGATGAACCTCGCGCCCGACGCGGGTCGCCAGGAACTGGTGCTGTTCGGGCCAGCCACGTTGTTGGAACTCCGGGCCCGGGTCCGCAATGCCGCGGCGTGGAACGACCTGTGGGTCAGGTTCCACTGGGACGGTGAGCGGCGGCCGTCGGTCGAGCTGCCGTTCCGCCTGCTCTGTGGCCGCGTCCGTCATCCGTTCTCGCAGCCGCTCGACACGCTGCTGTTCGGCAACGACGGGGCCCTCGAGAGCTGGTGCTACTTCCCGATGTCGTTCGCCGACGAGGCGCGGATCACCTTCGAGAACCGTGGGCGGCAGCCGATCGATCTCACCTTCGAGTACGCCCAGCACGACGGTCCGTGTCCGGGCACCTGGGGTTACTTCCACGCCTTCTACGACCGCGCGGTGACGCGTCTCGGCCAGACCTTCTTCGGGCCGAAGATCGAGGATGCGCGCGGCATGCTGCGCGCCCTGTTCCTGGAGACGATCTGCGACACCTCGGGCCGGATCGGCGCCGGCATGGACCTCGCCCACCTCGAGGGCGACCTGCTGATCCGCATCAACGGCAACCGCGGCGACGAGCACAACTTCGCCGCCACCGAGACCTCGGTCGGCAAGTGGGGGTGGTACGGCACTCCCTCGGATGCCCTGTTCGCCACCGACACGTCGTTCAACACCGGCTTCCTGGTGCGCCAGGACCCGACATCCGGGCTGGTCGAGTCGGAGCGGATCCAGGGTTCGACGTTCGTCTTCGATCCGGTGCACTTCGTCGACGGCATCGAGATCGCCCTCGAGCATGGCGTGCAGAACCTGTCGAGCGCCGACTACGGGCTGGTCTCCGTGCTCTACATGCAGGACGGCCCGGCCCGGCTGCTGGTCGACGAACTCGACGTCGGAGATCTCGCGGCGGAGGCGCAGCGCAACGTGCAGTTCACCAACGCGCCGATCTTCAACCTCCAGAGCCCGTTCTTCCGGGACCACTTCTTCGGCACGCCGCCGCTCAGCGATGACGGTCGGGACATCCGGAGTTCCTATCGGTTCCGCGTCAACGACCCGCAGCTGGCCGGCAACAAGGGTGTCTGCATCGGCTTCCGCCTCGATCGCGAGCGGGTCGCCAAGGGCGGGGTCGCGCAGGCGCGGGTGTTCGTCAACGGTGCCTACGCGGGCCTGCTGCACAGCTGGACCTCCAACGCCTTGAACCGTTGGAAGGAAGGCGGCGAGCTGGAGGTCGAGTTGCCGCGGTCGCTGACCGACGGGTTGACCACCTTCGACATCGAGATCCGTCACGAGCCGAGCACCTTGCCGGTGAGGGTCGGCGCGATCCGGGTCTATCGCTACGTGCGGGGCTGACGCTGCGCGGTCTTCAGTCCGCAAGCAGTCGACCCAGCGCGATCCCGCCGAACACCCCGAGCACCGCGCCGCAGTTCTGGGCCAACGCGTTCAGCAGCGCGCGTCCGGTATGGCCCAGGCGCAGCAGCTCGGCGGTCTCGAAGGCGAAGGTGGAGAAGGTGGTGAACGCGCCGAGGAAGCCGGCGAGCAGGATCGTTCGGGTCCGTGTGCCGAACAGCTGACCCTCGTCGGCCAGCACCACCACGAGGCCGAACAGCAGGCTGCCGACGACGTTCACCACCACGGTGGCGACCGGGAAGGCCCCGTGTTCCGCGGGGGCCACCGCGCGGTAGACGGCATAGCGACTCATCGCCCCCAGTCCTCCCGCGCCGGCGAGCGCGAGCCACGAGCCCAACGTCATCCCGGCCGCTCCGCTCATACCTCGCGCTCCTGACCGTCCTCCTGCCATCGCACCTTGTAGAGGTCGGTGCGGCGGTCCCGCCAGTTCTGCGTCGAGCCGCGGTACTTGTGCCGGCGCAGCAACTCGACGTCGAGGTCCTGGATCACCAGCGTCTCGATGTTCGGCGTGCACTCCGCGGCGATCGCATCACGGCTGAACGGGATGTCGGCCGGCGTGTAGATTCCCGACTGCGCGTAGTGGATGTCGGCGTTGGCCGTGAACGGCAGGTTGCCGACGCAGCCGGCGAGTGCCACATACATGTGGTTCTCGATGCAGCGCGCCATCGCACAGTTGCGGACCCGCAGATAGCCGAACCGCTCGTCGGTGTTGAACGGCACGAACAGGATCTTGGCGCCCTTGCGGGCAGCGATCCGCGACAGCTCCGGGAACTCGACGTCGTAGCAGATCTGGATCGCGATGCGTCCGCAGTCGGTGTTGAACACCTCGACCGTGTCGCCACCTACCACGCCCCACCAGCGCCATTCGGCCGGAGTGATGTGGATCTTGTACTGCTTCTCGATGCTGCCGTCGCGCTTGAACAGGTAGGCGATGTTGTAGAGCGTGTCGTCTTCGACCGCGAACGTGGAGCCACCGATGATGTTGACGTGGTAGCGGAGCGCGAGATCGGCGAACAGTTCGATGTAGCGCGGCGTGTAGTCGGCCAGCTTCCGCGCGGCCTGGCTGGGCCGCTTGGCGTCGATCAGCGACATCAGCTGGGTCGAGATCAGCTCGGGGAACAGCAGGAAGTCGGCCTTGTAGTCCGAGGCGGTGTCCACGAAGTACTCGCACTGCTTCTCGAACGCCTCGAACGACTCGATCGCGCGCATCTGGTACTGGACCACCGCGATCCGCACCACCTGCACCGGTCGCACGCTGCGCTTCTTGAACGGCCGGTAGTCCACGTTGGTCCACTCCATGTGGGTGGCCCAACCGGCGCTGTCCTCGTCCGACGGCAGGTAGTCCTTGATGACCTGCCGCACCTCGAACTCGTTGGCGAGCTGTGCGGTCAACACCTGGTCGTAGAGCCGCTTCTCCTCGACCGCGGCGACGTATTCGTGCGCGGTCATCTCCTCCTGGACCTTGGCGTAGCCTGGGATGCGGCCGCCGATCACGATGCCCTTGAGGTTGCGTTCCCGGCAAAGCTGCTTGCGGGCCTCGTACAGCCGGCGCGCGAGCTTCATTCCGCGGTATTCCGGGTCGACCATGATCTCGATGCCGTACAGCGTGTCGCCCTCGGGATCGTGGTTCTTGATGAAGCCGTTGTCGGCGATCACGGTCCAGTCGTGCCACTCCGAGTAGAGGTCGAAGTCGACCACCAGGCTGGCGGAACTCGCGACGATCACGCCGTCGTACTCGACGCAGATCTGGCCCTCGGGGAAGTGCTGGAGCTGGCTCTCGAACTGCGCCTGCGACCAGGTCGGCATGTTCGGGAAGCAGGCGCGCTGCAACTCGACGACGCGGTCGAAGTCCGCGGCGGTGAGCGGACGGGCATTGACGCTGGACTCGAATTCCTTGAGGTCGATCTCGGGCAAGGGGTCTCCTGGACGGTGTGAAGCCGTTCTCCCGCAGTCTATCCAAGCGAAGGCGGTTCCACATTGGCGCAACTCGCGCGCCTCTGCTTGGATTCCCGATCCCGTGTCCGACCTACCCGCCGAGTCCGCCGTCGACCTCGGACCCGCGCTCGCCCGGTGGCAGGCGCTGGGCGGTGGTCTCGTGATGGTGCTCACCGGTGCCGGCATCTCGGCCGAGAGCGGCATCCCGACCTTTCGCGGCGACGACGGGTGGTGGACGGTCGGCAGCCGCAACTACACGCCGATGGAGTTGGCCACGGCCGAGGCCTTCGCTGCGGATCCGGCCACGGTCTGGTCGTTCTACCTGGCGCGGATCGGACGCTACGGCAGCTGTGCGCCCAACGCCGCGCACCACGCGCTGGTGGCGCTCGAGCGGCGGCTCGACGAGCGCTTCCTGCTGATCACGCAGAACGTCGACGGCCTGCATCGGTCGGCCGGGCAGGATCCTCGGCGCACCTACGCGATCCACGGCGAGCTGTCGCGGGTGCGCTGCGCGCAGGACTGCGGCGCGTCGCCCGAGGGCTTCCCGGAGTCCTTGCGCCGTCGCCTGATCGACCGCGTCGCGGCGGGCGAGGTGCCGGGTTTCGACGAGGAGGCGCGGATGGCCCTGACCTGCAGGGGGTGCGGGGGCCTGTTGCGACCGCACGTGCTCTGGTTCGACGAATACTACGACGAGGCCAACTTCCGCTGGGACTCGACCCTGCAGGCGGCGACCCGCGCGGATCTGCTGGTGGTGGTCGGCACCTCGGGGGCGACCAACCTGCCGCTGCAGGTGATGGCGGTGGCCGAGCATCGCCGCGCGGGGCTGGTCGTGGTCGGACCCGAGGACAGCGTGTTCTCGGCCGCGGCGCAGCGGACGCCGCACGGCGTGTTCCTGCGCGGGACGGCGACCCGTCTGGTCCCGGAATTGGTCGAGCAAATGTCGGATCACGGAGGACTTCGATGAGCCTGGTGGCACTGGAAGGCGGCAGCCGCACGATCGGCCCGCGGAAGATCCTCGACGAGGTTTCGATCGTCGTCGGCGAGGGTGACCGGATCGGGCTGGTGGGGGTCAACGGCTGCGGCAAGTCGACCCTGCTGCGCCTGCTGGCCGGCCAGGAGGAACTCGACGACGGTCGGCGCACGGTGCGCCGCGGGCTGAAGCTCGGCTTCCTGCCGCAGGAGCCGGAGGTCCCCGCGGGGCAGTCGGTGCGCGCGGTGGTCCGGTCGGGACTCGGGGAGCGGGCGGAGGTGCTCGAGGAGCTCGATGCCGTGCACGCCGAGATGGCCGAGGCCGGCGACGATCCGGATCGTCTCGATCGGCTGCTGCGCCGGCAGGCGCAGCTCGACGATCGGCTCACCGAACTCGGCGGCCACGACATCGAGCACCGTATCGAGTCGCTGATCCACGACGTCGGCCTGCCCGATCCCGAGGCGCTGTGCACCGACATGTCGGGCGGTGAGCGACGTCGCGTGGCGCTGGCGCGGCTGTTGATCGGCGAGCCCGAGCTGCTGCTCCTCGACGAGCCGACCAACCACCTCGATGCCGAGGTCGTGCAGTGGTTGGAGGACTTCCTGCTGGCGCAGTCCGGTGCGATGGTCCTGGTGACCCACGACCGCTACTTCCTCGACCGGGCCGTGACGCGGATCGTCGAGGTCGACCGCTCGAAGCTCTTCTCCTACGACGGCGGCTACGCCGACTACCTCGGCCAACGCGCCGAGCGGATCGCGCGCGAGGAGCGCGGCGAGCAGAGTCGGCTCAACGCGCTGCGTCGCGAGACCGCGTGGATCCGCCGTGGCCCGCCGGCGCGGACCACCAAGTCGAAGTCGCGGATCCAGGCCTACGAGAAGCTGAAGGACGACGTGCCCGATGCCGAACCGGGGGAGGTCCGCTTCGAGATCCCGCCGGGGCCGCGGCTGGGCGAGAAGGTGTTGACGCTGACCGGGATCACCAAGCGCTACGGCGAGCGGACGATCCTGGAGGGCCTCGACCTGGAGCTGATGCGCGGTCAGCGGCTCGGAGTGGTCGGGCCCAACGGTGCCGGCAAGACCACCTTCGTGCGCATCGCGGTCGGCGAACTCGAGGCCGACGAGGGGCGGCGCGAGGTCGGGCCGACGGTCGAGTTCGGCTACGTCGACCAGAATCGGGCCGAGCTGCGCGGCGACCTCACGGTGGTCGAGGCGGTCGGCGGCGGCAACGACCACGTGCCGTTCGGCGACCGCAAGGTGCGGGTCGAGACCTTCATGGAGCGGTTCCTGTTCCCCTCGGAGCGGCTCCGCACCCGGGTTGACGCATTGTCGGGCGGCGAACGCAACCGCGTGCAGCTGGCCAGGCTGTTGGCGCGCGGCGGCAACGTGCTGGTGTTGGACGAACCGACCAACGACCTCGACCTCGCGACCCTGCGGATCCTCGAGGAAGCGCTGTGCGACTTCCCCGGCACCGTGATCTGCGTCAGCCACGACCGCTGGTTCCTCGACCGGGTCGCGACCCGCGTCCTGCACGTCGGCGGGGACGGTCACCACCGGATCTGGGACGGTCCGCTGAGCTTCCTGCTGGAGCGGCTCGAGGCGGAGCGCGACGCCGCAGCAAGGGTCGCCGCCGAGGCGCAGGCGGCCGAGCGGGCCCGCAAGAAGGCGGCGGAGCAGGCCGAGCGGCAGACCCAGGCGCGGTCGGGCAACAAGCTGAGCTGGGCGGAGCGTCAGGAGCTGGAGGGGATCGAGGACGCGATCTCTGCGGCCGAGCAGGATCTCGCCGACCTGGACGCGGTGCTCGGGGACCCGTTGGTCTACACCGATGATCCCCGCGAAGTGCTGCGTCTCACCGAACAGCGGCCAGCGATCGAGGCGAAGATCGAGCAGCTCTACGCGCGCTGGGAGGATCTGGAGTCCCGCGCCGACTGAAGACGTACACCTGGTGCCAGTCATCCATCGACCAGCTGTTCCCGGCTCGCGCGGTCACAGGTGAGGCCGGCTTCGCCGGAGCGGCAGCAGCCTCGCTCGAGCCGGGGCAGGTCGACCCACGCCCAAGGAAAAGGGGGCCGACGGCGGCAGGGAGGACAACGCCTCTGGCCCCCTTTTCTTGTGAGGCACCGGATGTACATCTTCCCTTCGGCGTCCGCCTGCAGGCGCGATAGCGTGCCGGCATGAACCTGCTCCGTCCGCGCATCGTCCTCCTGGCGTTGTTCGTGCTCTTCGTGATCGGTGCTGCGATCAGCACCGCGTTCGGCGTCGAAACGGAGCGCGCCGTGGCGGTCGCGGTCCTCGGCGGCCTGACGCTGTTGGTCATCGGCCTGTCGATCCTCGGAAGGATGGCGATGCACTGGCGGATCCTGGCGTCGATGGGGGTCGGCGTCGTGGGCGGGATCGCCGCGGCCAACCTGGGCTCCGCCGACATCGTCGCGGACACGGTCGCACCGATGGGCAAGCTGTTCCTCAACTTGCTCAAGATGGTCGCGGTGCCGCTGGTGCTGTTCTCGCTGGTCGCCGGCGTCGCCAGCCTGAACGACACCTCGAAGGTCGGGCGCATCGGCGGCAAGACCATCTTGCTCTATCTCGGCACGACCGCGGTCGCCATCGCGCTGGGACTGCTGGTGGCGAGCGTGGTCCGGCCGGGGAGCAGCATCACCGAGGAGACCCGGCAGAGCCTGCTCTCGCAGTTCAGCGACAAGGCCCAGGAGGCGATCGACAAGGCCGGCGCGGTCGAGGGTCAGATGGGAGTCTGGGACTTCCTGATCTCGGTGGTGCCGACCAATCCATTCGGGGCGCTGGCGGTGCCGGAGATGCTGCAGGTGGTGCTGTTCGCGCTGCTGCTCGGTCTGGCGCTGACCCGGCTCGGCGCCGCGAAGGCCGAGCCGGTGGTGACCCTGTTCCAGCGCCTCTCCGATGCGGTCATCGAGCTGGTGCACATGGTCATGAAGCTGGCGCCGCTCGGCGTGTTCGCCCTGATCGCCGGCGTGCTGGCCGACCTCGGCAAGGACCCGGAGAAGCTCGAGGAGGTCGGCACCGCGCTGCTGAGCTACATGGCGACCGTGCTGCTCGCGCTCTTCCTCCACGGCCTGCTGGTCTACACCAGCCTGCTCGCCGCGCTCAGCAAGGTGCCGATCCGCAAGTTCTTCCGCGCGATGGTGCCTGCCCAGCTGGTCGCGCTGAGCACCAGCTCGTCGGCCGCCACGCTGCCGGTGACGATCGACTGTTGCGAGAAGGGGGTCGGAGTCGACGAGGAAGTCAGCTCGTTCGTGCTGCCGATCGGCGCGACGATCAACATGGACGGGACGGGCCTGTACCAGGGTGTCGCCGCGGTGTTCATCGCGACCGTCTACGGCATGGACCTGACGCTCGGTCAGCAGCTCGGCATCGTGCTCACCGCGGCGCTGGCGTCGATCGGCACGGCCGCGGTCCCGGGCGTGGGCCTGATCATGCTGGTGATCGTGCTCAAGCAGGCGGGCATCCCGGCCGAGGGAGTCGGCCTGATCCTCGCGGTGGACCGGCCGCTCGACATGGCGCGGACGGTGCTGAACGTCACCGGGGATGCGACCGTGTGCACGATCGTCGCGTCGAGCGAAGGGCTGATCGAGGCGGATGCCGGTGCCGAGGAAGGTTCGGCGGGCGAGCCGTGACACCCTCCCGTTTGCGGCCTTCCCGCAGCTCGGGCCACGTCCCCGGCTCGAACCAGCCCCGGCTCGAACCAGCCCCGGCTCGAACCAGCCCCAACGCAAAACGGCCGGCTCCGCGCGAGGCGAAGCCGGCCGTTCGGCTCGGGTCTTGGAGAGTAGGGGAGTCGAACCCCTGACCTCCACAATGCCATTGTGGCGCTCTACCAACTGAGCTAACTCCCCGAGCGAAGGGACCCCGACCGCCGCGAAAGCATGCTTTCGCGCCCGTTGGGGGCCAGGAAGGTTAGCTCTGCGCCCCTGCCGGTCAAGAGCGCGTCGGAGGAAACACACGGGCTGCGCCGGGGCCGGCTTGTGGAAATGTGGAGAAGCCTTGATACCCTTGCGCCCCGCCGGACAGGTCCGTCCCGAGCGTCGGAGGCATCGTGCCTTCGCGGCGGGCGCCGGCGAAGAATCAGGGCGGTGGTCGGTCAGCCACCGTCGAGCGACTGGGAGGTCCCCGTTGGTCAAGAAGACTTCGATCCTGGAGAAGCTGCGCAGCCGGCTTCGTTCGTCCGTCGTCCACGTCGACGACTCGTCGCGTTCCGGCGCGATGGGACGCGATGGCGGCGGGGGATCCGCGCCCCGGGTCAGCATGCCCGATCGTGCCGCGTCGCAGCCTGCCACTCCCGAGCCCGCACCGCGCGTCGATGCGGTGGCCCGGCCGCTCGCCGAGCGGGCCTCGAGCCGCAAGCTCAGCCACCAGGAAGAGGCGACGGTCGCGATCAAGGACGGCTTCCAGGAGCTGGCGAGCCTGTTGCGCGGCATGCAGGCACGGGTCGACGACCAGGGCCGGCGCGTCGCCGACGTCACCGAGGGCATCGTCCGCCTACCCGAACTCGGGGAGCAGCAGATCGCGCTGCTGCGCCAGGTCGCGGACCGGCTCGAGCGCCAGGACGCGGCGCAGCACGAGATCGCCAGTCGGCTCGGCGAGCTGCCCGAGACCCTGCGCGGGGTCCGTGAAGCGCTCGATCGCGCCGCCGCGACCGATGCGCGCACCGCCGAGACCCTCGGCGAGTTCCGCTCGCACATGTCGCGGATCCAGGACTCGATGGGACAGATGGTCGAGCACTCGCGGCGCAGCTCCGAGGCGGCCGGCAAGCTGGCGACGCGCCCCGACGAGCAGGCCCGTGAACTGGTCGACGAGATGGCTCGCGAACAGCGCGCGGTGCAGGGCGAGATCGTCGAGCAGCTCCAGGCGTCGACCGCCGGACAGGTGCAGACCCTCCGCGACGCGCAGGCCGATCAGGCCAACCGACTCGGCAAGCTGGTCGAGGACGGCACCCGCACCAATCGGGCGATCCTGATCCTGCTGGGACTGGTGTTCGCCGCGCTGGTGGTCATCGCCGGCGTGCTCGCCTCGTCCTGATCGAGACGCGCATCCGATGGTCCAGAACCGCGCCGCGGCCGGCGGTCACGAACACAATGCCGGCCGGCGGATCTGGCTGATCCGTCACGGCGAGACCACCGGTGGCTCGTCGCTGCGGCTCTGGGGTGCCACCGATGTGCCGCTCTCCGATCTCGGTCGCCAACAGGTCGCCAGTCTCGGTCCGTTCCTGCGCCACGTCGGTTTTCGTGCGCTGGTGCACTCGCCGCTCTCCCGCGCGATCACCTCGGCGCAGGTCGTGGGCGAGCAGTTGGGTGGTCTCGCCCCGTCCTCGTTCGAGTGCGAGGAAGGCCTGCGCGAGGTCGACTTCGGCGAACTCGAAGGGCAGACCGTGGCGGAGGTCCAGGCCGAGCGACCGGGTTGGCACGCGGCCTGGATGCGTGGCGACATCGAGGGCTTTCCGGGGGGAGAGACCCTCGACGGATTCGCGGCGCGCGTCGCAGGTGCCGTCGATGCGGTCCTGGCCCGGCATCCCGAGGGTGATCTCTGCGTGGTCGCCCACCGTGGTGTCGTGAAGAACGCTGTCTGCCATCTGACCGGACTGCCGCGCCCGCTGGTCCGGGCCTGGCCGCTCGACCTCGGCAGCGCGACCGTGGTGGTCGAGGAGGGCGGGCGGTTCCTGCTGGATCGCTACAACCTGGTGGCGCCGGCGGATTCGGCGTAGAGCCAGGGTGTACCGCCTCCACCGCGATGCCCGGCCCAGTTGTCCTCAGGACCCCCGTGCCTACCGGCCGATGTCCAGGATCGAGACCACAGCCATGTCGATTTCCGCAGCCCTCGCCCTGTCCGCGGTGCTAGCCGCCACTCCCCAGGACCCCTTCGCCGATGCCGTGCAGGAGGTCGAGCAGCAGGCCGGCCTGGACGCGGCGGCAGCAGACTCCCATGCCCGGATCGCCGCGCCGGAGCGGGCTCAGGTCAAGGCGGTGAAGTCGCCGGCATTCGTGGGGGCGGTGCGGGCCGCGGGTGCGGCGGCAATGGACCAGCAGACCTCGATGCTGAGTCCCGACGACGAGGCCGAACTGCTCGATCGTCTGTTCACCGCCGTGCGCGCCGGCCAGGGGATCAAGGGGCGGGGCCCGAAGGTGCCGCTCCGGCCGAGCATCGACGACTTCGTAAAGACCACCGAGCACGCCTGGCGCGATTTGTTCCGGGCGCTCGGCTCGGGACGACGACTGTACGATGTCGCGGCCCACATGCTGACCGCGGTCGACTCGATCCGCGAGGAACGCGCCAATCTCGAGGGCTTCGGCAAGCAGGACGCCAAGGTCCTGGCCGAGCGGTTCGAGCGGGCCGGCGACGTCGACCTGCCGACCGTGCTGAACTGGACCGAGGAGATCGTCCGGTTGGCGGTGGCGCTCGACCGCGACGACCTGCGCGAGGAGTGGCGTCGCAAGGAGACCCGCTCTCCCCGTTCCGACCACGTGGTGCAGGGCGACGTGTTGATCGACCGTGACACCGCGGCAGGGCGTCTGGTGGTCGGAGGCTTCGGCAAGAACAGCTACGACTGTGCGCAGATCGCGATCCTGATCGACCTCGGAGGCGACGACGAGTATCGCGGCGCTGCCGGTGGAGCCGGTGAAGAGCGCGAACTCGCGGTGGTCGTCGACCTCGGCGGCAACGATCGCTACGAGGCGATGGGGGAGGCCCTGGGGAGCGCGATCTTCGGGATCGGCGTGCTGGTCGACGTTGCGGGCGACGACACCTATGAAGCGACCGTGCGCGCCGCCGGCTTCGGCAGTGCCGGGGTGGGGGCCTTCCTGGACCTCGCCGGGGACGACACCTACCGGCTCGGCGACCAGTGCGGTGGCGTGGGGCTCGCGGGCATCGGTCTGTTCCTCGATGCCGCGGGCAACGACGACCAGCGGGCCGGCGTGCAGAGCTTCGGGGTCGGTCTGCCGGGTGGTCTCGGGCTCGCCTGGGACGCCGCGGGCAACGACCAGCGCGAACTCGGGCGGGTCCGCAAGCAGCTTGCCGATGCGGCGTCGACGACATCGTCCGGCGAGGGGCAGGAGGTCAGCGTCGGTCTCGGGGTGGGGATCGGCATCCTGCCGGTCCTCGACGGCGGCGCTGGGGTGTTCATCGACTCGATGGGCGACGACGACTACCGGACCGCCGGGCTCGCGCTGGGCGTGGGAATCCGTGGCGGCGTCGGCCTGTTCCGCGACGACGCGGGCCAGGATCGCTACCAGGGGCAGGACGGTGTGCTGGGCGTCGGCTACGCGCACGGCATCGGTCTGTTCGTCGATGCCGGCGGCCACGACGGCTACCAGGCGCGGCGTCTGGCCTACGGCTGCGGCGAGGCCAGCGGCTACGGCGCGTTCCACGATCTCGGCGGCGGCGACGCCTATGGCGGCACCTGGCCGGCGCTGGGTGCCGCGCGCCGCGGGGGTGCCGGCGCGTTCGTCGACGGTGGCGGACTCGACACCTACGTGTTCAGCTCGGGAACGACCGATTGGCGGTTGGTCGCGACCGACGAGTCCAAGGGCCGTGCGGTCGGCGTGTTCCTGGACGTCGGCACCGAGGAGGACCGCTTCGCGTTCACCGGGCGCGCCAAGCCGGAGCCGGGCGTGCTGTCGATCGAGAGCAGCGGCGAGGGGGATGCGCGCGAGGATCACCTGATGCTGCGCGAGCACTGACGATCCCATCGCAGGTGTCCGGTAGCATCCGCAGTCTTCCATGACCGCGACCCCACGCCTGCGTTTCGCCCCTTCCCCGACCGGTCCGCTGCACATCGGCGGCGCCCGCACCGCGCTCTACAACTGGGCCGCGGCCCGCGCCCAGGGCGGCTCGTTCCTGCTGCGCATCGAGGACACCGACCGCGCGCGCTCGACCGAGGAGTCGCTGCGGCAGATCCTCGCCGGGCTGCGTTGGGTCGGCATCGATTGGGACGAAGGTCCCGAGGTTGGCGGCGCGCACGGACCCTACTTCCAGACCGAGCGACTGGAGCTCTATCAGCGCTACGCGCAGCAGCTGATCGACGGCGGCCACGCCTACGAGTGCTTCGCGACTCCGGAGGAAGTGCAGGAGGGGCGGGAGAAGCTCCAGGCTGCCGGACAACGGCCGATGTACGACCGCCGCCACCGCGATCTGTCGGCTGCCGAGCGCGACGCGCTGCGCGCCGAGCGCGGTCCGGGCAGCCTGCGGTTCCGGATGCCGCTCGACCAGCAGTGGACCCTTCCCGACCTGTGCAAGGGCGACGTGTCGATCAACCTGGCCGAACTCGACGACTGGGTGATGATCCGGCCGGACGGCATGCCGACCTACAACTTCGCCTGCGTGGTCGACGACCTGGAGATGGGCATCACCCACGTGGTGCGCGGCGAGGAGCACCTGATGAACGGCTTCAAGCAGGCGGTGCTATTCGACCTGCTCGGTGCCGCGGCGCCGCAGTACGCCCACATCCCGTTGATCCTCGGCAAGGGCGGCAAGAAGCTCAGCAAGCGCGAGGCGAGCGTCGACATCCTCGAGTACCGCGACAAGGGCTACGTGCCCGAGGCGGTGTTCAACTACATCACCCTGCTCGGCTGGAGCTTCTCCGGCGACCAGGACGTGTTCTCCAAGCAGGAGATGCTGGCGAAGTTCCGGATCGAGGACATCGGCAGCTCGGGCTCCAAGTTCGACGACGAGAAGCTGCGCTGGATGTCGGGCGACTACATCCGGCGGATGGATCCCGCCGAGCTGGTCGAGCGGGTCCGGCCGTTCGTCGGTGAGGCGATTCCGGCCGCCGTGTTCGACGCAGCACCGGGCCTCGTCCGCAACGCGGTGGCCTGCTACCAGGAGCGCATCGAGCTGTTCGCCGAGATCGCCGACAAGGTGGCCTGGGTGTTCGCCGATGCGGTGAGCTTCGACGACCAGGCTCAGAAGAAGATGACCAAGCACGCCGACGTGGTGCCGCACCTCGCTGCCTACGCCGATCTGCTGGAGTCCTCGAACCTGCCGTCGTCGGACCCGGCCGCGCGCGCCGCCGCCGACGCGGCGTTCCCGTTGCCGAGCAAGCAGGGGGCGGAGCCGGTCGCCGAGCCCTGCATGGGCCCCGCGGCACTCGAGGCGCAGCTCCGCGCCTTCTGCGAGGAGCGCGACATCAAGTTCGGGCACGTCGTCCATCCGGTTCGCGCCGCGTTGACCGGGACGACCGCCGGGCCGGGCCTGTTCGATTGCGTGTTCCTGTTGGGCAGGGACAAGGCGGTGGCGCGGTTGCGGGCGGCTGCCGCGAGCAACGGCTGATCCCGCCAGCCCGAAGTCTGTCGTGCTTCGTGCCTGGCACCGACTACGACAGATTCGCGGATTCGCGGCGGACGAGGGTGCCGCGTAGACCGGCGCATGGGTCAGCCAACTCGTCGTTCCGTCCTGCTCGCGGGGGCCACCGGGCTCGCTGCGGGCGCGTTGCCCGGGGCCGCTCGCGTGGTCCGCAGCGGCCGACCGCGTGCCGGCCGGATTCTGGTCCTCGGTGGCACGCGGTTCCTCGGTCCGCAGATCGTCGCGGCGGCGCTCGACGCCGGCTACGAGGTCACGCTGTTCAATCGGGGGAAGTCCGACCCGGAACGGTTCGCGCACCTCGAGCAGCTCGATGGTGACCGGGACACCGGTGATCTCGCGTCGCTCGAGAAGGGCAGTTGGGACTTCGTGGTCGACACCTCGGGCTACGCGCCGAGCCACGTCGAGGCGACCGCGAAGCTGCTGGCCGACCGGGTCGGTCACTACGTCTTCGTGTCGACGGTCTCGGTCTACGCCGATCAGTCGGCTGCGGTGGTCGGCGAGGACACGGCCGTCGGCACGGTCGACGATGACACCGTGAAGGCCGCGACGACGATCCGCGAGGCGGTGCGTCACTACGGCCCGATGAAGGCGCTCTGCGAGCAGGCCGCCGAGGCGGCGATGCCGGGGCGGGTGAGCAACGTGCGGCCGGGACTGATCGTGGGGCCGGAAGACAACTCCGACCGCTTCACCTACTGGCCGGTGCGCGTCGCGCAAGGCGGCGAGATCCTCGCCCCGGGAGACCCCACCCAGGAGGTGCAGTTCGTCGACGTCCGCGACCTCGGAGCCTTCTGCTTCCGGGTCGGGCACGAAGAGTCGGCAGGCGTGATGAACGCGGTCGGCTTCCGGATGCGGCTCGGCTTCGAGGAGTTCCTGCACGGCTGCAAGGTCGCGCTCAACGCCGACTGCTCGTTCACCTGGGCCGACGAGGCCTTCCTGGTGGAGCAGCGGGTGCGGCCCTACATGGAGATCCCGCTCTGGCTGCCTTCGGGTCAGCGGGGTCACTTCGCCAACGACCGGGCGGTCGCGGCGGGGTTGGGGTTCCGGCCGGTCGCCGACACGATCCAGGACACGCTGGCGTGGTATCGCGGTGAGTGGCCGGAGGGGCGCGAGTGGGGGCGGGCGGGGATGAAGCCGGAGCGTGAGCGGGAGCTGCTCGCCGCCTGGAAGGGCCGCTGAAGGCGACCCGAGCGATCAGTCCTTCACCCAGCGGCGCACCAACTCGGGGCCGCGGTCGCCGAACCGCTCCACGTCGAACACCTCCCGTAGGGCGCTCTTGTCGCCCGGTCCGAGCGGACCTCCCAACACCTCGCGCCACGCGTGGCGGACGCTCGGGTCAGCGGCTTCGCGGGCCATCTTCAACTGGTAGTCCCAACGCAGCAGGGGGAAGCAGCACCACAGCACGCCGGTTGCGAGGACCGCGACCCATCCGGCCTGGGAGATCCGCGTGACCGTGTCGGCGCCGACCCGGCCGCGATCGAGGAACAGGTAGGTGCAGACGAAGCCGGCGATCAGGCCGCCGATGTGCCCCGCGTTGGAGACCACCGGGATCAGGAAGCCGAGCAGCAAGTTGATCGCGATCAGGCCGAGCAGTCGTCGGCCACCGTGATGGTCGAGGAAGTCGAGCTGACCCCGGCCTTCGCGCATCAGGAGCGCCACGGCTGCCCCGAACATCCCGAACAGCGCGCCCGACCCGCCGACCAGCGGCGCGAGCGGCGAGTGCCAGAGCATGCCGGCGACGCCGCCACCCAACGCGGCCACGACGTACAGGATGGCGAAGCGCACGCTGCCCATCCGGCGCTCGAGGCCGGGGCCGAACATCCACAGCACGTAGCTGTTGAAGGCGATGTGGATCAGTCCGCCATGCAGGAACGCGTAGCTCAACAGCCGCCAGGGCTCACCGTCCTGCACCAGCACACCGACCGCAGCGCCGTGCTCGATCAGGCTTCGCCTGCTCGGATCGATCGGGTCGGTGAGCAGCGCCATCGCGAGGTAGGCGCCGAGCACCAGGGAGGTGACCGGGATCTCGTCGAGCACGGCCAATGGGTTGGCATTGCGGCTCATGATGGGCGCTCCTCTCGCACGTCACCGGGGCCGAGACGCCAGCGGAACACCTTGGCACGGGCCCGGGCCAGGCGCAGATCGGTTGGCTCCGCCTTCGGCGCCCGGGCGGTTTCGTCCCCCGGAGCGTCGGGCCGCGCCGCGCGGACGGCGAGGCGGCGCGCCTCGTCCTGGCGGCCGGCGCGTTTCGCTGCCTTCGCGCGCAGCAGGTCGACGCGCGGCTCCGGACCGAAACGGCGCTCGTGTTCGGAGCCGGCGCGCTCGACCGCCTCGTCGTCGCCGTTGCGCCAGGCGGCTGCCGTGAGGTCGTGCAGCGCTTCTCCGAACCCGAGTTCGGGGTCACGGCGTACCGCCTCGTTCAGGAAACGCTGGCCGTTCGGCGCATCGCCCGCGAGGCTGATCGAGCGACCGAGCTGATACATCGCCAACGCGTTGTCGGGCTCGAGTTCCAACGCCTTCACGAGGTGCGGGACGGCCTGCGCGTACTGGCCGAGCGCGGCGTAGACCCGCGCGACCGTCAGATGATCCGGCGCATTGTCGAAGTGCGCGAGACGGGCCAGGGCTTCGGTCAGCGGCTGTTGATCGACACCGGCGCGCCGTCGGAACCGGCTGAAGCGGTGGCGCAGCCAGGGCAAGGTCGTCGGCCAGGCGATCGTCAGGATCAACCCGAGTCCCGCCGCGAGCAAGGCCGCCTGACCGCCGTAGTGCAACACGGCCTGGAGCAGGTCATGGGCGCCGATCGGATCGGTGCGGCTCGACCAGAGGATCGCCGCCGAGACGCCGACCAGCGACCAGAGCACCAGCGCGCCGGTCAGCCGCGGCCCGTTCGCCCCGGGAGACTCAGCCGGCATGGTCACACACCTCTTCCCACGCGCCACGGACCCGCGCCGCACCCTCGGCTGCCGGCACCGTGTTGATGAACATGTCGCCACCGAGTTCGAGCCCCGCCAGGAACCCGGTCCGCGGTTGGACCTCGAAGTGCCAGTGGAAGTCGACGCCGGGCACGCGGTGCAGCCACACGTTGAACGGCGTCGAGGCGAACGCGCGGTCGATCGCCGCACACACGCCGCGCAGGGCCGCCACCAGCTCGCCGTCGTGTGCAGCCGAATCGTCGAAGGGCGTCGTGCCGTCGTGTGGCACGATCCACGTCTCGTGCGGCAGCCGCGGATGGCGCGGCGCCAGCACCGTGTAGGCACCGGTCTCGGCGATGATCCGCCCGTCGCGCCGTGCGCCTTCGAGCTCCCGATCGACCAACGAGCCGTCGCGTCGCTCCGCCGCGAGTTCGGCGAGCAACCGTGGCGGCGGTTCCGGCAGCCCGAGGATCTGGCTGTGGTTGTGCGCGATCGACGCGCCGGCTTCGCGGCCGACGTTCTTGAACAGGAAAGCGCAGCCCACGCCGTCTTGCGCCTCGAGCCAGGCGAGCCGTCGGCGCCACAGCGCGACCACGTCGAGCCAGTCGGCCACCGCCACGCGGCCGGGTTGGATCACGTGCTCGGGCCCTTCGGCCACGACCTCGTGCCAGCGCGCCGCGGGGAACAGATTGGGGAACGCACGTGCCCGCCAGCCCGGAGTATCGGGAGCCGAGCCGTCGCGGCGGATCGCGTCGCGCTCGGGCGGCGTCTCGGCCTCGGCGCCGGCGCAGAACGGGCACCCGTGCGAGCCATCGCGGCCCGCGACGGTCTTCAGCGGCCGGACCTGGCGGCCGGGAGCGACCAGGATCGGCCGGCCGGTGCCCGCCTCGTGGACCACCTGGGTGGACCTCGCACCGGGGTCTGCTGGGTTGTCTTGCTTCATCGACCGGTCGGGTCCGGGTCACTGCCGCGGAACAGCCAGAATTGCAGCAGGATGGTGGCGGTCAGCAGCGTACCGGGGACGTTGGCGGCGACGAGGTACCAGTCGATCGGATCGAGCGCGAACGCGTAGAGTGTGAACAGCAAGAAGCCCAGGCACGACAGGCCGAACGTCGGCAGCGACAGGCCTTGGGTCGAGCGGCGGCGTGCGTTGGCCAGCACCTGCATCGGCAGGCCGAGGCAGGTGTAGACGATCATCGTGATGGCTGCGGCGGTGCCCAGGGCATCGGCCAACGTCCACCCGTCTTCGGTGGCGATCAGGGCGACGAACATCGATTCACAGCGCGTCCGGCGTGGGCGGTGGCGGCAGCTCGGCCGCCTCGTGGCGCAGGATGCGTCCACCGCGGATGGTGTCGCTCGGGAAGTCCTCGGGGAACCTGGGCGACGCGTGCCGGTCGCCGAACAGTCGGTAGCGGATTCGGAGGTGCGCGGCGCCTTCGCCGGCCGGTAGGTCGACCAGCCGCAGACCGTCCTCGAAGCGCTCCCGCTCGAACGCCGGCTCGCAGTCCAGCTCCAGGATCGTCAGGCGGCGGTCGGAGACCGGCAGCTCGATCGTCTGGGGCTCGGGGCCGAGCTCGTGCTCGATTTCCAGGTAGCCCTCGAGACGGGGCGGCCAGTCGGAAGGCGGCAATGTCGAGCAGCCGGCTCCGAGGAGGCCGGCGACGACCACAGACAGTACAGTCCTCGGCATCTTGTTCGGCGGAATCGCGGTCAGCGGCAACCTGCTCTGCATCGGCTACACGGCCGCCCGGGGCCATCTGTTCCTGGTGGATCTGGAGGATCTCCAGGTGGTCTCGCACTGGAACTGGGAGGGCGACGGGGGCTACGGCGACGCGGGCGGCGTCGCGATGGACCGAGACTACAACATCTACGTCGCCGACACGCGCAACGACGTGGTCCGCCGCTTCTCGCCGTTCGGCCGGGAGGGGCGGACGTACGGCTTGCGCTCGCCCGACCCCGACGCGCGGGTCTCGGTGCGCCGCGACCGGACCGGCATGCTCGATCGGCCGCGCGCGGTCGCGGTCTACGGCGACGTTCTATGGGTGGCCTGCGGCGAGCGCTGGCTGAAGCGGGGGGTGCAGCGTTTCCAGCTGTCGGGCGAGACGTTGCCGCCGCTCCGGGCCTTCTCCGATCCCGAGGCGCGCTTCGGGGCTCCACGCGGCATCGACGCCAGCAAGGCCGGGGTGTTCGTCGCCGACACCCTGCACGGCGTGGTCCAGCGGTTCTGGCTGGAGGGCCGCTACGTCGGCCGGATCCACACCGCGCTGGACCCCGAGGACGTCAGCCGTCCGATCGCGGTGCTGGCCCGCGGGAACGGCGAACTCCTGGTGGTCGACGAGGGCGACCGCCCGGGGATCCGCCAGATCCCGCTCGATCGGCCGCCGCGGGATCTCGAGCTCGGGGCGCTCGTCGAAGACCCGCTCGATCTCGCGATCGACCGCAAGGGCCGGGTGCTGGTCCTCGATGGCAACGGCGAGCGGGTTCATCGCCTGCATGCGGATCTCAGCTACGACCGCGAGCTGTTCGACCTCCGCGAGATCGGCTTCGGGATCGATTGATCGTGCCGGCGGCACGACCCCGCATACTCGGGCGCCGTGAACTCTCCCGAGTCCCCGGCGGTCACCCGCCTCGGCGCCTTCGACGTCGGCTGCGTCGTCGTCGGCGGCATCATCGGCGTCGGAATCTTCTTCACGCCGGCCAAGGTCGCGGCGGCCTGCGACGACCCGAGCCAGGTGATCGTCGCCTGGCTGCTCGGCGGCGCGATCGCGGTGCTCGGAGCGCTGGTCTTCGCCGAGCTGTCGCAGCGGGTGCCGAGCGAGGGCGGGATGTTCGCCTACGTCCACGAGGCCTGGGGGCCGCTGCCGGCGTTTCTCTACGGCTGGGCCAACTGGCTGGTGATCCAGGCCGGGGCGCTCGCGGTGATCGGCATGGTGATGGTCGACCACGCCGACAAGCTGGTGCACGGCGAGGCCGCAGCCGGCGGAACGGGGCTCGGCGCCTCCGCGAAGGTCGGGCTCGCGGTGGGCTCGATCGGCGTGTTCACGGCGTTGAACGTGCTGGGGCTGCGGGTCGGCAAGGGAGTCCAGAACACGCTGACCGTGCTGAAGACCGCAGCGGTGGGCGCCCTGGTGGTGCTCGGCGTGTTCGTCGCGGGCCGCGATCCCGAAGGCCTCGTCGAGGCGGCGGGTGGTGAGAATGCGGGTGACGGTCCGCGCGGCTGGCTGGCAGCGATGTCGGCGTCGATGCTGCCGGTGTTGTTCTCGTTCGGCGGCTGGCAGCAGGGCAGCTTCGTGAGCCGGGTCGCGCGCTCGCCGCGGGTCGTCGCACTCGGCATCCTCGGCGGCGTCGCGGTGGTGGTGGTCGCCTACCTGACGGTGAACCTGGCGTTCCTGTCGCTGCTGGGCTTCGAGGGCGCACGCACTTCGACCACCATCGGTGCAGATGCCGCCGAGGTCGCGCTCGACGGCGTGGGGCTCGGCGAGTTCGGTGGCCGGGCCTTCGCCGCGTTGGTGGTGCTGTCGTCGCTCGGGATCATGAACACGATCTGCCTCGCGCCGCCGTTCGTGCTCCACGCGATGGCCCGGCGCGGCCTGTTCTTCGCGACCGCCGGCCACCTCCACCCGCGCTTCGGGACCCCGACCCTCGGCGTGCTCTGCCAGGGCCTGTGGGCGATCGCGCTGCTGCTCCTGGCGCACAACCTCGAGGTCGTCGACCTCGACTTCCTGCTCAACGGCGTGGTCTTCGTCGACTGGCTGTTCTTCGTGCTCTGCGGGGCGGGCCTGTGGCGACTCCTGCGCCGCGACGGGACGGTTCGCGAGGGCTTCCACCTGCCGGGGATCGGACCCGTCGCGCTGCTGTTCACCGCCGCCGCGTTGGCGGTGATGGCCGGCGCGATCTGGCAGTTCCGGGAGCCGACCCTGGCGGGGCTCGGGGTCTGTGCGGTGGGGGTGCCGGCGTGGGCGCTGATGCGTTGGCTGCGGTCCCGCTGAAGTCGCAGGCCGGGGACTGCCGATTCGGGTCTTGCGGAGCCGGAGCGAGTCGCTATCGTCTCCGGCCCTCGACAGCGGCCCAGGCCGTCGTCGGGTCCGTGCGGCGGGATAGCTCAGTCGGTTAGAGCGGTGTCTTCATAAGGCATAGGTCGCCGGTTCAAGTCCGGCTCCCGCTACACGCCCAAACGCTTGTCGATGGTGCGCTAGTGGTGTGATTCACTCTGTTGGGGCATTATCCAGGGCGGCACGTGCGCGCCCCACCTTCGCGAGGATCTCCTCGACCGTCTTGCGCCAGACGAACGGCTTCGGATCGCCGTTGTGCTCGGCGAT
>JAUILN010000026.1 GCA_030432695.1 bacterium
GGCGCGCGCTGGCGCGCGCGGGGAACCAGATCCACACCGCAGAGCGGGGATCAGGAATCAGAAGCAGGCGGGCTCAGGAGCCGCGGGCGATGATCGGAATCCCGCGGATTCTGGTGATCGTCGACAGTGAGGAACGGGACCCACCCGAGCCGGTCGATCCCCTCGAGGCAGCATCTCTGAGCGAGTTCGCCGACCACGCCGCCACGGCCTTGGAAACGATCGACGCCACGCATCGACAGGTGCTCGTCCTGCGCATCAAGCACGGTCTGTCGTCGGTGGAGATCGGCGAGGCATTGGGGCGGTCGCCCGAGACGGTGCGCTCGCAGTTGGCGCGGGGGCTCGAGAAGCTGCGACGGTTGTTGCCGGCGGGGCATGCATTGCCGGCCTTGCTGGTGGCGGACCTGGCGGTCGGCGGGCAGGCGGCGTCGGCGACGGTGAATCTCGCGGCGCTGCGGGAGGCATTGGTCGTGGAATGGTCGCTGGCAGCATCCGTAACTCCGGCCGGAATGGCGACGGGTGCCGGAGCAGCGGCGACCAAGTCGGCCGTTGGCCTCGTGGCTTTGGCGATCGTCGGGCTCGCTGCGTGGTGGCTGACGCCCATGCAGGTCGGGTCTCCATCGAGCGCCACGATGGCTACGGTGCCCGCGGCCACCCGGACGAACCGAAGCTCCCCGGTTTCCGAAGCCGGCGCATCCAACCGAACATCGATCGGAGGCAGAACTCTCGACCCGACCCAAGAGCTTCCGGCGGTCAGGGACGGCGTCACCGTGGAGGGCCGCTGCGTCGACGCTTCCGGAGATCCTCTCGCCGGCGTCGAGGTCCGCGTCCTCCTGCAACGCAATCCCGACCTGGAACAGTTGGCGCAGGTGGAGCTTCGCGAGGATCTGCCCGCGTGGCGCCAGCCCGACCCGTTCATCACCGAAGCAGACGGCCGCTTCGCGTTCTCGCTCGTTCCCCGGCCGGCCCACAAGGTCCATGTGATCGCGTCGGCCCGCGGCCGCGTCAGCGCAAACCGCTGGACCACGCTCCTCACGCGAGGGAGCAAGCACGCCTTGGGTGACTTCCAGATGCCCGAAGGCTGCCTGCTCCGCGGTCGAGTCATCGACCTCGGTGGTGACCCAGTCGGCGGATTGTCCCTCGGTCTCCACTGGCACGGCGCGGGCTGGCCGTTCAGCGCCGAAACGCGCACCGACGGCACCTTCGAACTCGAATCCCCTGCTCCGCCGGGGACCTACACGCTCTGGTGTCACGAGCCCCTGCGCGAGCACACCGCCACGCTTCCGGACCGGCTCGAGCACAGCGTAGTGCTCACGGTCGACAGGGAGCCGGTCGCACAGACCATCGAGGGGCTCGTGACGGATCGCAACGGCACGCCACTCGCCGACCGGAAGATCCGGGCGCGGAACGAGGCACAGAAATGGACCGCGCGAACGTCCGATACGGGCCGGTTCCGACTCCTGCGTCGCGGCGACGAGCCACAGGATCCGGTCGAAGTGGCGCTCGAACTCGAGTTCGGCAACCTGCCACACGGGTCCCCGATCGCATGGGGCACCAAGGACCTGCACCTCGCCTTCGAGACCGGACAGGTCGTCGAGGTGCTGGCGATCGACGGCGCGACCGGATCCCCGATCGAGCACTTCGGCGTCCGCCTGGTTCCGACGAATGGCGCGGGCGTCGCACACAACGACTCACGTCGACTCCGCGTCGCCGGCTCGCACGCCAATGGACTCGCGCGCTTGGAGAGCGTACCGCCCGGTTCCTACATGCTGTCGATCGAGACGCGCGACCCGCGGTATGCGCCGACCCCCTATCGCTCGGTGCACGTGGGCAATCACGACCCGGCAGTCACCCGCATCGAGGTCTGGCCGCCGACTGCGTTGCTCTGTGAGGTTCGATGCGCAGGTGCACCGTGCGTGGGTTCTCGCATCGAGGCCCTGCAGATGACGGGCGACCCCGCGGGAAGCGAGCCCACCACGGTGTCCTCACGAACCCTCCCGACCTTCGGCGGTGGGCGCCATCGACGCGGCGTGGTCCTCGCCGAGGGATTCACGGACGCCGACGGCAAGGCCCGCCTCTCCGTCCCGCGAGGTGCCCGCTTCGCGCTGCGCGTGACCGGCCAGCATGCACCGGCCTTCCGGGACGACCTCGTGTCGGAAGCCCCCCAACCGATCCGATTCGAGGTCCGCCCCGCGCCCACGGTCTCGGTCCAGATCGTCCCCTGGCCCCTTCCCGAACGACTCGCCGGTCTGCAGATCGGACCGGCCAAGGTGACGGAGCGCGGCTTCTCGCGCCGACACCACCCGGTGGAACACGACGAGTCCGGACGGTTCGAGATCGGCGGACTCGTGGCCGCGGACGAGCGCATCGACATTCCACTGAAGCTCGAATCCTCGGGAGCTTCGCTGCAGGACTCGTGGCAGTTCGAGGTCGAGGAAATGCGCGCCGCGGATCGAACGGAAGCGGCCCTCGACGTCCGACCCTGGTTACCCACCGTATGTGCCCTCCGCGTGCTCGTGGACGGACGCGCGGCATCGGGCGTTGCGATCACCCTCCAACCACAGACGCCGCGGCGCGGCTGGCTGCCGACAGCGAAGGCTGAGACGGACTCCGAGGGATGGGTTCGACTGCAGTTCCCGCCCGGCGAGGCGCGCGGGGTCGTCGAGATTCCAAGGGCTCGGTGGAACCACGTCTTCGGACCGATCCAGGTTCACGAGGGGATGGACCAACGCACCCTCGAGTTCCACCTCGGTGACGTTCGCCTGCGCGCACTCTCCTCCGACGGCACCACGCCCATCGAGGGCCTCGAGATCGTGTTCGAGGAGGACCGCGCGATGCACCCGCTGAAGCCCACCACCGCCAATGGCACGATCGACCTCGGCCCCATGCCCTGCGGCCCGCTCGCCCTCCGCATCTGGCCGAAGCCGCTCCTCGACCCCGCCGCGCGCCGAGCCCTCCACGCCGACGGCGTCGATCCAGCCTCGCGCCTCATTCCCCTGCCGGTCCAAGAGATCCGACCGGGTCCGCAGACCGTCGACCTCGTGATCCCGGCCGCGGCTGGCTACGAGTAGCGCCACCCGAACGCCGATCGGCCAGGAAATGCTGGCAGCCCGGAGCCCCAGACAGCGCCGAGGAGCGGAGCATGAACACTCCGACAAGACCTCGCCGTGCCTCGTGGCTCGCCGCTGCGCTCCTGGGGACGCTCGCGGCCTGCTCGTCACCCTCTGACCCCGCCGACCGCGCGATCATTCCCAGCCGGCCGGTGGCGGACGGCGACGGGCCGCCCGCCCCGCTCGGCGCCTACTCCCGCCAGACCTCCACCGAGATCCCCGCCGCCCAAGCGTGGTTCGACCGTGGCCTGCTGTGGACCTACGGCTTCAACCACGCGGAGGCGGTGCGCTGCTTCCAACGGGCGCAGGAACTAGACCCGGGCTTTGCGATGGCGCACTGGGGAGAGGCCCTCGCGCTCGGCCCCAACATCAACGCGCCGATGGAGGACCCTGCGGTCGCGGCGCAGGCCTACGCCGCGAGCAGGAAGGCGCTCGATCTGTCTGCCGACGCGCTGCCGGTCGAGCGCACTCTGATCGTCGCGCTGCAGAGCCGTTATGCGGACCACCGGGCGCGCCCGATGAGCGCCGAGTTTCGGAAGGACCTCGACGCGGCCTACGCCACCGCGATGGCCGAGGCATGGCACGCACATCCGAGCGACCCCGAAGTCGGGACGCTCTACGCAGACGCGCTGATGAACCAGCGGCCGTGGGATTACTGGACCTCGAAGTTCTGGGAGGCGGACGGGCAGCCCAAGGAAGGCATGCAGCAGGCGCTCGACACGTTGCGCAAGGTCGTCGCCGACCATCCGCGACACCCCGGCGCGCACCACATGCGCATCCATCTCTGCGAGGCGTCGCCCTTCGTCGCCGAAGCGGTTGAGTCGGCCGACGCACTCGCGGGTCTGGTCCCGGGCTCCGGCCACCTGGTGCACATGCCGTCGCACGCCTGGATCCGGGTCGGTCGCTATCGTGACGCCGAACGGGTCAACCTCGAAGCGGTGCAGCTCGACCGGAACTACTTCGCGAAGGCCGGACCGCAAGGTCTCTACGAGTTCTACCAGGCGCACAACAGCCACTTCCTCGCTTGGGCAGCGATGTATGGCGGTCGCTACCAGGCGGCGCGCGACGCGGCCCGGGCGCTGGTCGCGGACCTTCCGCAGGTCGTCCTCGTCGACTACGCGGTGTTCGCCGACGGCTTCCTGCCGGTCGAGCTGCACGTGCTGGTGCGCTTCGGCAAGTGGGCCGAGATCCTCGCGTTCGACGAGTTCCACGCGCGTTACCCGTTCAGCCGCGCGATGCGTGCCTATGCGCGCGGTATCGCGTTCGCGGCGACCGGAGAAACCGCAGCGGCGCGCGTCGAGCAGGAGCGCTTCGAGGAACTCGCCGACCTCGTGCCGGCAGACGCGATGATCTTCTACAACCGCGCGCACGACGTGTTGGCGATCGGTCGCGCGATGCTCGCAGGCGAGATCAGCTACCGCGAAGGCGATCATGACCGGGCCTGGAGCAGCCTGCGTTCGGCAGCGGCGGCCGAGGACGCGCTGAGCTACGACGAGCCGAGCCCATGGATGATGCCGGTGCGGCATGCGCTCGGCGCGCTGAGCCTGGAGCAGGATCTCGTCGAGCAAGCCGAACAGGCCTACCGCGAAGATCTGGTGCGCCATCCCGAGAACGGCTGGGCGCTGCACGGTCTCGCCGAGTGTGCGAGGAAGCGTGGCGACGAGGCCGCCGCGAAGGCTCTGACTGCACGCTTCGACGCCGCCTGGCAGCACGCCGACACTCCGCTGAGCAATGGCTCGTGCTTCTGCCGCGGACTCGTCGGTGCGGAGATGGGGAGCTGCTGCGAGGGCAGCGCGAAGGTCGCTACGGGCGACTGACGCAGTCGTGGTTTCTCGCGCGCGGCGTGGCACCCGAGCCACGCCCGCAGCGCGGAGCGGGTCGAACCGAGGAACACTCGGCCAAGGAGACCCCTCAGATGAGAACCACGATCTTCGCGAGCGCAGCGCTCGCCCTCACTCCCCTGCTGGTCGCTCAGGACCAGCTTCCCGCCGGCGACCTGCGGGTGCCGGTGCACACCGCCGCAGCCGATCCGGCCGGCGGCGCCTACGGCCTCTGGGCCATGGGCCCGACCTTCAAGGCCGCGTTCCACGACGGCTTCCGCTTCGTGCCGCTGCTCGGTCGCGACGCGCCGCACAACCTGCCGATCCATTGGCGCACCGCAGCGGTGACCTGCGGCGCCGAGGATCTGCTCGGCAGTTCGCGCGCGACCTCACACACCGACTGGCGCGTCGAGATGCGCAGCGGCGCGGTGGTCGAAGCCTATGACGTCCGCGAGGACGGCGTCGAACAGACCTTCACCATCGACGCGTTGCCCGACCGCCGCGGCCCCTTGGTGGTCACGGCGAGCCTGGAGACCCCGCTCGCAGCCACCGAGCAGGCTCCGCGCCACGGTGCACTGACCTTCGTCGACCACGCCGGACGGGCCATCCTCGAGTATGGCGCCGGTGTCGCGTTCGACGCGGTCGGTCGCCGTGTCGACGTCCGGACCGCCTACGAGGGCGGCCTCGTGCACCTGATCGTCGACGAGTCGTTCGTCGCCGAGGCGGTCCTGCCGATCACGATCGACCCGCTGGTGCGCACGGTGATCGCCGACTCGAGTTCGCTCGACTTCGAGTTCACCGACGTGGTCCGAGACGACGAGACCGACGAGCTGTTCTACGTCTACAGCGTCGCCGCCTCGGCCGGCGACCTCGACCAGTTCGGCTGGATCTCCAACGACGACCTGAACGGCGCGACGCGCGTGTTCACCGACATCACCGATACCTGGAGTGCGACCCACGGACGCATCACCTTCGTGGGCGGCGCGGACCGCTACGCGATGGCGATGCAGCGCCAGTTCCCGGTCAGCAACACGGTGCTGGTGCGGGCCTACCTCCACGACAAGGGCGCTCGCTCGGTCAACTCCGGCCGCACGCTGTTCATCACCCCGCCGAGCGGGATCCACCTGTTCGAGCCGGCGATCGGCGGCGTGCACGGCGGGCGTTCCGGCACCACGGCGCTGCTGACCTACCGGCGCGAGGACTCCACCTTCCCTGCCAACACGAACTTCTCGCGGGTCCGTGCCGCGATGGTCGATTGCACGGCCCGCACGCTCGGCAACGAGTTCGGGATCGGCGGCGATGGCACCACTATCGATGCCGAGGCGCCGAGCGTGAACCGGCTGACCGGTGGTGGGAACGAGCCCTGGGTCGTGACCTGGCAGGAGCACGGCAATGCCAGTGGTCCGTGGAGGCTCCTGGCGCGACAGGTCTTCCCCGACGGATCGGTGACCACCCACCTGACCCTCGACACGTCGTTCGCCACCCACGCGGTGCGCGGCAAGGTCGACGGCGCCTTCGGTCGCTACATGGCCGCCTGGGTCGTGCAGCCCAACAGCGGCACCAAGCGCAACTCGTCGTTCGGGTTCCGCATCGACGCGCGGCGCTTCGAATGGCCGGCCAACGGCACGCCGACGCGCCACGCCACCGTCGCCATCGCCGAGCACCCGACGCTGCAGAACCTCCAGCTCGATGCGGGCCACCCGATCGCCTACGACACCGACACCGACTCGCACTGGATGGTCGCGTGGGCCGAGCGGAACCAGGGCGTGTTCGCCGCCCGCATCGGCTTCGACGGCCAGGCGAGTGAACGGGCCACGCTGCGCCAGCGGGCCGCCGAACGCATCGACCATCCCAGCGTCTGCTACGACGACGATGCCGAACGCTTCGTCGCGTCCTACATCAGCCGCGACAGCCTGGCCCGCGTGCGCATCGCCGAGATCGCGCCGCTGGCGGCCTCCCAGTCGAACTTCGGCCCGCGCTGCCCGGCTCGCCTCGATCTGCAGAACAACGGCGACGACCTGCCACTCGCGGGCTCCGAGTTCACCGAACTGGTCGTCGGCGGCGCGCCCGCCAACGTCCCGGTGTTCGTGGTTGCCAGTGGAGCACGCGCCCCGACCGGGATCCCGCTGCCGTCGAGCCCGGCCGGCTGCCTGCTGATGCTCGACCCCGCGACGATCCTCGGCACCGTGGCCCAGGGCACGACCAGCAACTCCGGCACCTTCCTGGTCGACACTCCATTGCCGTCGTCGGTCGAAGGCACCCTGTTCCTCCAGGCGATCCTGCTGTCCGGCAACGACCTGCTATCGAGCGAAGGCCTCGAGCTGGTCATCCGCTGAAGCACCCCCAAAGTCTGTCGTAGTTGGTGCCAGGCACGAACCGCGACAGACTTCGTGTCGCGTACGGTGCCTGGCACCAACTGCGACAGACTTCGTTCGCAGATCCTCTGGCACATCGCGAAGGCGCGCGGCGCGGAGGGGTCGTTCCACGACGGAACGGAGACCCCTCATGACGACGAACCTTCGCAAGACGATCTTCTCGCTGGCCACCGCGATGGTGGCCACGACACTCGCAGGCCCTACTCCCGCGCAGGAGTGGTTCGGTGAGCTGCCCCAGCAGTCGCCCGCCGCGCGCCGCTTCCACGGCATGGCATTCGACGCCGCCCGCAGCACGACCGTGCTGTTCGGCGGCATCGACGAGCGCGCCGACCAGGTGTTCGCGGATACCTGGACCTTCGACGGCACGCGCTGGACCCAGCTCGCGACGCCGCACTCGCCCGACCCACGGGCACGCTTCGGCAGCTGCTACGACGCGCAGCGCGCCCGCGTGCTGGTGTTCGGCGGCCGCGACGCGCAGGGCAACCCACTCGCCGACACCTGGTCGTTCGACGGCCGGGACTGGCATCGCATCGACACGCCCCACGCCCCCACCGCCCGCGACTCGGTCGCCCTCGCCTACGACGCCGGGCGCGACCAGGTCGTCCTGTTCGGCGGCCGCGACGCCGACGGGCTCGCCCTCGACGACACCTGGACGTTCGACGGAACGGACTGGACACGGGTGCTCACCCCGACCGCCCCCACCGCCCGCCACGGCCACGTCGCGACCTGGCTGCGCCCGGCCCACCGCGTGATGCTGTTCGGTGGTTTCACGCCCAGCGCCAGTCGCTACGCCAACGATCTGTGGTTGTTCGACGGACTCACGTGGACCGAGCACCGGACCGACGCGCTGCCGACACCGATGATCTTCCCGAGCCTCAGCTTCAACTCCGACCACGACGTGGCGGTGCTGACCGGGAGCAGCGGGGCCGCCGGCGACAAGCTCCGCACCTTCGCCTTCCACGGTGTCCAGTGGCACAGCGGGCCGGAGCCCATCGACGTCCTGTTCGGTCGCCAGGGCCACGCCACCGCCTACGACGCGAGCCGCGGCTCGCTGGTGCTGTTCGGTGGCGCTTCGATCGGCTTCGGCGGCGCGATCCCGCGCGACGACACCTTCGAGCTGTCGACGCAGGCCTCGGTGCAACCGTTCGGCTCGGGCTGCATCGCGACGGCAGAACGCCTGCAGCTCGACACGTTCCCGGGCTTCGACCGACCGGTGGTCGGGGAACACATCGGCTTCCGGGCCGGCCCCCTGCCCGCCGATACCCCGTGCCTGCTGGCCATCGGCCTCAGCCGCACGTCGTTCGCCGGGACGTCTCTGCCGCTCGAACTCGACGTTCTCGGACTGCCCGGCTGCGTGCTGCTCGTGAGCCTCGAAGACACGCTGCCCATGGGGATCAGCCAGGGCGAAGGCCTGCGCGGGTTCGACCTGCCGCGGGACTCCCGACTCCTGGGCAGCGAGCTGTTCCTCCAAGCACTGGTGCCGGGCGTCGCCACCTCGAACGGCCTGCACGTCCGGATCGGCAACTGACCGATCCGACCGCGCGCGAGACCGGCGCGAAATGCCGACGGCTTGGCGCAGCCTTGATCGGGAGGCGGAGCATGCTCGCACCATGATCCGCCTCCATTCGTTCGCTCCGCTGCTGTTCGCCCCGCTGCTGTGCACGCTGGCGACAGACGGCCTCGCCCAGGATCCCCGCCTCGGTTCGCCGCGCATCCTCCAGGGACCCATGCTCGGTGCGGTCACCCCGACGTCCGCACGCATCTGGATGCGACTCAGCGCACCGGTCGACGCATCCATCGTGATCGGCAGGTCTCCGGACCTTTCCGACGCCGAGGAGACGCCACGCGTCACCGCGAGCCAGGAACTCGACCGCTGCGTCGAGCTGCTGGTCGACGGCCTCGAGCCCGACACGCTCTACCACTGGAGTCCGCGGGTCGACGGCAAGCCCGACAAGTATCTGCGCGGCCTGCCGCCGTTCACTCTGCGGACTGCGCCAGCCGGCCCGGCGCGGTTCCGGGTCGCGTTCGGCTCCTGCTCGCGGATCCAGGCCGATGGGGAACAGTCGATCTGGCGGCACGTCGACGCGGCCCGCCCCGACCTGTTCTTCTGGCTCGGCGACAACATCTATGGGGACACCGTCGATCCGATGGTCCTGGCCGAGGAGTACCGCCGCCAACGGGACGTGCCGTCGCTGCAGGCCCTGCTGCGTTCGGTGCCCCAGCTCGCCACCTGGGACGACCACGACTTCGGCCTCAACAACACCTGCGGCACCGAGAACCCGATCCGCGAAATGGCGCTGCGGGTCCACGACCTCTACTGGGCCAATCCGGGTCTCGGGCTGCCCGACGTCCCCGGCCTGTTCTGCTCGTTCCCCTACGGCGGCGTGGACTTCTTCGTCCTCGACGGCCGCTACCACCGCTCCCCCAACGACGCGCCCGACGGTCCCGAGAAGACCATGCTCGGCGCGGGCCAGCTCGCCTGGTTGAAGCAGGGTCTCGCGGCGAGCGAGGCGCCGTTCAAGGTGCTGATCAGCGGCAGCGGCTGGTCGTGCGCCAAGGGCATGGGCGGCGACGCTTGGTCGTCGTTCCTGCACGAACGTGATGCGCTGTTCGACTGGATCACTGCCGAAAAGATCGAGGGCGTGGTGCTGCTGTCGGGCGACACCCACGTCGCCGAACTCAACTGCATCCCCTGGTCGGAGCGCGGGGGCTACGACTTCTACGATCTCGTCAGTTCGCCGCTCGCGCAGGAACCCGAGACCTCCTGGCTGAGCCGCCGCCCCGAGCTGCGCATCCGACCGGTCTACGCGTCGTCCGCCAACTTCGGCCGCATCGACTTCGACCTCACCCGCGACGATCCGACCCTCACCTACCAGGTGGTCGGCATCGACGGCCGCGACGTGTGGCAACCGCTGACCCTCCGCGCCAGCGACCTGCGCCCCGGCGTGAAGTCCTGGGAGCGGTTGATCGACCGCACCGAGCGCGCCCGTCACGACAGCGAGGCCGAGGGCGGCGCCTACTACCCGCCGCGGCGCTGACAGGAATCTGTCGTAGGTGGTGCCTGGCACCAACTACGACAGACTTTGCGCGGCACACCGCGCTGGAAGATCAGCCGCGCGAAGATCAGTTGATCTCGAACACCATCACGCGGCCCATGCTCAGCGTGCCGTTCGACACGCCGCCCATCTGCAGGCGCAGCACGCCGCGCGGCGAGTTGGCCGGCACCGGCAGGAACAGCCGCAGGATGCCGCGGGCGTCGTAGTTGCCCGCACCGACGCCGATCGCGGTGACCGGATCGACCAGGATCGTGCCGGTGATCCCCGGCAGGTTGATGTTGGCCCGGTTGGGCCCGACGAACAGGAACGCCGCGGCGTTGGGCTCGCCGACCGCCAGGAACGTCGACTGCGCGCCGGGGAACGCGTGGTAGGCGTAGTTGTCGTTCGGCGCGCTGAACGGCGAGCTGAGATCCGGGAAGCCGCTGAAGGTGTGGATCAGGTTGCCGTCCATGATCAGCAGCCCGTCCTCGAGTTCGAAGACCTGGTTCGGGTCGCTGATCCGGTTCGGCAGCGCGTAGTCGATCCAGCGGTCGGCCTGGTTCTGGAAGAACCAGATGTGCGAGCCGCCGGTGCTGGCATCATCGTGGATGCTGTAGACGTAGCTCGACTCGTCGCCGTCCAGGAACAGGGTGCCGGAGACCGCCTGGGTCCGCCAACCGTCCCCGTTCATCGAGTAGACCGAGATGCTGCTGCCGTCGAACGTGGCGACGAACTGGTCGCGGTCGACCACGTTGGCGTTCGCGGTCTTGGCGCGGCCGATCCAGCGATCTTCGCGGGCCGAGAACACGTAGACGTGGCTGTCGGTCTCGAGGTAGCCGATGAAGTCCTCGGCGACCACCCGGACGAAGTTGCCCTGGTAGCTCGGCAGTCGGGTCCAGCGGTTGGTGAAGGCCGAGAAGCCGTAGCCGGCGACGTCGGTGCCGACCACCGCGATGTTGTCGTCGAAGTCGTCACCCTGCACCGCCTCGGCGGCCGGCAGGTTGGCACGCACGAACTGCGAGTTGCTCTTACTGGTCGACACCGCCTGGTAGTCCTGGATGCCGTTCGAGTCGGTGAACTGCACGGTGTAGTGGTTGTTGCCGAACAGCTCGTTGGTGACGTTCGCCGCCGGACCGATCAGCACCGCGATGCCGCCGTCGATCGCGCGCAGACACAGCAGGTTGCCGCCGGCGACGTCGAGGATCTTCACTCCGAAGTCCTGGGCGTCGACCTGCGCCGTGCTCACGTCCTGCACCGGCACCTGCTGCAACGTGCCGCTGTGCGCCGAGTAGACGAACAGCTCGTTCCGCAGCACGTCCGACACCGCGATGGTGTTCTTGTCGTACTCGTAGATGTAGTTGAACGCCGGCGCGGGCAGCGTGTGCCGCGAGAAGCTGTCGAGATACGTCGAGTAGATCGCGATCTCGTTGGTTGCGATCTCGAACGCGGCCATGTTGCGGCGGGTGAACGACTCACCGGTGCCGGCCAGGTGCTGGATCACCCGAGCCGGGTTGGCCGGGAGGTTGAGCCGCACGGCGGTGGTGTCGACGACCTTCGAGAAGCCGATGATGCTGTCGGTGCCGTCGATGACTGCCATGAATCCACGGCCTGGGATCACCTGGTAGGCGGTCGACTGGAGGGTCTCGCTGACCCACTGGTTCTTCCAGGTCTGGTAGAGGTGCACCGCGGTGCCGTCGTCGATGCAGCAGAGGTCCTGGCCGAAGGTCACGTTGCCGGCCGCCGCGAGCTGCAGCGGCACCCAGTCACCCTCCATCGAGAGGCCCCAGTAGTTGCCGGTGGCGCCCTCCTGCGCGATCCACGGATTGCGACCGATGGTGAGGATCGCCAGCGGCCCATTGGCCTGCAGCAGCGACGCACGGTTGCTGCGGATGCTGCCGCCGATGAGCTGGTTCGGCTGGTTGGTGACCGTCGCGGCCCAGGTCACGACCTTGTCGTCGGCGAGGAATGCCGCGGGCGCATCGTTGAGGAAGACGTGGGTGCGCGCGCCGAAGTCGGTCTGCGACGCGAGGGAGGAAGCGGCCATCGTGGCCGCGAGAAGGAGGTGCGTGGACTTCATCGATCTGTGTTCCGAGCGGCACGAGATGCCGGCGGAACAAGCGACCGCAGCGCGATGCGCGGCGGACGAACGGCAGATGAAGGTTCGGAGGGAAGGCGTCTGCTCGAAACGCGCGCCTTCGCCACCTCGTGAACCGAACGGAACTCCAGTCGTTGCTGCCGGATGTGCACGTGAGCCCACGCGTCCGGACGATGCTGCTTTGCCACGCCTTGATCACCCTGGGCGTGATCCTGGCCGCGCTTTCATGGTGCACACATCCGGCGCTGGACGACTCGCAGGTGTCTCTGCCACGCATCGGACTGGCGGGAGCGCTGCCCGATCCCGACCAGACCCTGATCGTCACCGTCACACGGGACGGTCGCATCCGGTGCGGCGACGAGGCGGTGGAATTCGAGCGCTACGTGCAGCGGGTGCTGGAGTTCGGCTGGGCGGAGGGCACCCGCACCGCCGGTGGCCCATGGGTGAGCCTTCGCAGCATCCTGTTCCGGCTCGATCGCGCGCTGCCGTACGGGGCACTCGTGAAGCTTTACGAGCCACTCGCGCGAGGCGACCTCCAGTTGAATCAGGTCTTCTTCGCCGTCGTCTCGGAGCGCACAGGTCAGGCAGGAGCACTTGCGCTGTTCCTTCCCGACGAGCCCATTGCCTGGTTCGGCGAGGGCCTCAGCCAATGGCGCATAGGGTCAAGCGGACTCGGAGTCGACGAACTACGTTCGGCACTGCACTACGGCGTCACGGACTTCCTGCGCCAGCAGTCCGACCGCTTCCGTTACGGGCATCTTCAAGTGGTTCTGTGTCCGGCGAGCAACCTCTCCGTCGAGGCCTTCCTTCGCCAGGCCGACGCCCTGTTCAGAGCAGGTGACGTTCAGGTCTATGCAGGGCGGGTCCCGGACACGGACGACCAGGCCGCCGCCTGGACCTCCTCGACCGAGCCGCGCGATCTCCACCGTTACGTCGCGGCGACCTCCCTCCCCACCGGACCCGCAACGGTCACCTGCCTCGGCTTTCCCGTCGAGCACGACCCGCGCCCCATGCCCGCCGTCGCGCCGACTCCCGATCGGTTCACGGGCCTCGCGCGGTAGCCCCGCAGGCTCGAATCTGTCGTAGTCGGTGCCTGGCACCAACTACGACAGACTTCGTGCGCGCCGTGCTCTCGACTACTCCACCAGCTCGCGCAGCCAGCGCTCGACCAGCTCGAGCTGCGGATGCCCCCCGGGCCACATCTGCCGCCCCGCGTCGATCGCCCGTCGATAGCTCGCCGCCGCGTCCGCCTTGCGCGCGAGATCCTGCTGCATCCGTCCGAGGTTCACCAGCGACACGAACCACGTCTGCACCGGTCCTTCGAGCTGCGCCTCGAACTCGTCCACGCGCTGCTCCAGCTCGCCGACCGCGCCCTCCTGATCCCCCGCCCGCCAGCGTGCCAGCGCCTGGTTGCCGTGCGCGGCGAGGATCTCGTCCAGCGGCGCATCCTCCAGGCCATCGAGCAGCGCCAGCGCGAGCGCGATCTGTTCCAACGCGTCCTGGTGCCGACCGGCGAGACTGAGCGCATCGCCGAGCCGCAGCCGCGCGCGCGCCACGTGGACGTGGTCCGATCCGTAGGACGCAAGGAACCCCTCCAGGCCCTGCTCCAACAGCTCGATCGCCGGTTCCAACTCGCCGCGCTGCTTCAACACCCAGCCGAGCGCTACGCGCGAGCCGGCCAACGGCGGGGAATCCGAAGCGAACACGCGCCCACGACCGTCCAACGCCGACCGATAGTGCCGCTCGGCAGCTTCCAGGTCACCCGCCATCTCGGCGGCGACTCCGAGCTGGTGTTCGAGTGCCAGCAGATCCGGGTGATCGCCAGGCAGCTTGCCGACCAGCCGCGCGTGCAGCCGCGCGAGGTCGTCACGCACGTCGAGTGCGAGCCCGGTGAGCAGGTCGATCTCCAGCAGCCGGATCCGGCAACGCAGGGTGTCGGCGTGCTCCGGTCCGAGCCGCTCCACGCAGATCTGCCAGGCCTGTTGCGCCGCATCTCGGGCCGCCGCGAGCTCGCCGAGCCGCGAGCGAAAGGTCGCCACCGCATCCAGGCTCGCAGCATGGGCCGTCGGGTCGGCGGCGTGGTGCGCGCGTCGATACGCGACGACCGGTTCCATCAGCTCCAGGGCGTCCCGGTCCCGACCGAGGTCGTGCCACAACCACGCCAGATCCTGACGACTCGTCATCGTGTCGCCGGGATCCGCCGAGGGATCTGCTTCGCGCAGCCGCAGCGCCTCGGACAGATGGCGCCGTGCCGCGTCGGTCTGGCCGAGCGTCCGATAGGTCCGGCCGAGCACCCCCCGGAGCTGTGCCTCGACGCGCGGTTCGGAGAACGCCGGTTCCGCCTCCAGCCGCGCCGCAAAGTCGTCGAGCAACGCGCGCACCGTGTAGTCCGGTCCGTGCAGTGCGCGCGGGTCGGCGGCACCGAGCAACGACTCCACGGCTGCGAAGGCCCGCTCGGCGTCGATCCGCCGTTCATCCGCGAGTTCGCGCGCCGCACGCTCCTGCCGCTCCGAGCGCTTGGCGCGGACCAGTCCGTGCACCGCGAACGCACTGCCCACCAACAGCGAGAGCAGCGCCAGGCCGACCAGCGCGAACGCCCCGCGATAGCGACGCGCGAGCTTGCCCAGCCGATACGACAGGTCGGGCGGTCCCGCGGTGACCGGCTCGTCGCGCAGGTGCCGCTCGAGATCGGCCGCCAGTTCCGCCGGGGTCGCGTAGCGGCGTTGCCGGTCCTTCTCCAACGCCCTTACGACGATCCAGTCGAGGTCGCCGCGAAGCTGTCGGTGGAGTTCCCGCACGGAATGCAGCCCCCGATCGCGCGCGACCTGGCGCGATTCGTCTTCCTGCAGGCTGAGGAGCAGCATGGTGGGACGCTCGGGATCGTCTTCCCGGATCCGTCGCAGCAGTTCCCCGAAGCGCCCCGCACCGATCCGCCGCAGGTCGAACGGTCGGCTGCCGGCGAGCAGTTCGTAGAGCAGAACACCCAGCGAGTACACGTCGGTGCGCGCGTCGACCCCCGCGCCCCAGGTCTCGACCTGCTCCGGGCTCATGTACTCCGGCGTGCCCAAGAGCTGCCGTTCGCGCGAGAACAGCGTGTGCTGGGCGCCCGCGCGGTCGAGCGCCTTGGCGATGCCGAAGTCGATCACCCGCGGCTGCGGCCGGCCGTCGCGCACCGCCACCAGCACGTTGCTCGGCTTGATGTCGCGGTGGATCACACCCTGGTGGTGGGCGTACTGGATCGCCCGCGCGACCTCCACGAACAGCTCGAGCCGGGCCCGCACCGACAGCGCATGGCGATCGGCGAAGCGGCTGATCGGCTCGCCGGCGACCAACTCCATCGAGAACCACGGCCGGCCATCCGCGGTGGCACCGGCGTCGAAGACCTTGGCGATCGACGGGTGGTCGAGGCGCGCGAGCACGTCGCGCTCCAGCTCGAAGCGACGCACCACCTCCACGGTGTCCATGCCGAGCTTGACGACCTTCACCGCGACCTCGCGTCGCACCGGCTGTTCCTGGCGCGCGCGCCAGACCGTGCCGAAGCCGCCTTCGCCGAGGCGCGACACCAGCCGGAACGGGCCGACCTGGTCGCCGGGCCGCTCCAGTTCGACGTCCCGACCCTCCCCGTTCGGATCCAGCAGCGCGAGCCCCGACGCGGTCACCGGCTCCTCGAGGAAGTCGTCGGCACACGCGTAGGCGTCGAGCAGCTGCTCGACCCGCTCGCGCAGACCCCGCTCGCTCCGGCAGGCCCCGTCGAGGAAGGCGACCCGCTGGTCGGCGGGCAGGTCGAGGGCGTCCTGGAACAGGGCCTTGGCGCGGTCTTCGGTCATCGGGGGTCGGTCGGGTCGGCCACCGCGCCGCTCTCGGGACCGTCACCGGGCTCGTCGGCGAGGTCCTGGTAGAGCCTGGCCTTGGCGTAGGCCCACTCGCGCAGCACCGTGCGTCGCGACAGCTTCAGGGCGTCGGCGGTCTCGTCGACCGAGAGGCCCGCGAAGAACCGCAGCCGGACGATCTCCGCGGCGCGGGGATCACTGGCCCCCAGGCGCTGGATCGCCTCGTCGAGTGCCAGGAATCTGTCGGGATCGTCGGTGAGCGCCGGCTCGATCGTGGTGATCGACACCTTGTCACGGCCGCCCCCCCGCTTGATCCGGGCCCGCCGGCGGGCGTGGTCGACCAGCACCCGGCGCATCGCCTCGGCCGCCGCGCGGTAGAACTCGGAGCGGTCCTCGAAGCTCGGACTGTGGTCGCCACAGAGCTTCATCCAGGCCTCGTGGACCAGGGCGGTGGCCTGCAGCGTGTGGTCGCCGCGCTCGCGCCCCATCGCCGACTGGGCGATCGCGGCGAGCTCGTGGTAGACGCGCGGCAGGACCTCGTCGGCGGCGCCGTCTTCGCCGCGGACGGCGCGTTCGAGCAGACGGGTGAAGGGCTCGTCGTCGGGGCGGTCTGCGGGGGGCATGGGGTGGCACGATAGCGCGGGGGGAAGGCCAGGGGGCGCGGGGGCGGATGGTTGATCGGTGCGAGCCGTTCGAACCCGGTCTGGTTCGAGTACGGTGGAGGCCGCCATGCCGGGCCTACTGCACGCGAGTCTCCTCCTGCTGCTCGGGCTCGCGGCATGTTCCGGGGAGCAGGTGCGTGGCGCGCCCGACGTCACCCTGCCACGCATCGGCCTGGTCGGCGCGCCGCCGCCGGCGGAGACGACGCTGGTGGTGACGGTGACGCGGGAGGGACGGATCTGGTGTGGGGACGAGGAGGTGGACTGGAAGGGCTACGAGGCGCGAGTCGTCGAGCATGCTCTCAGCTCCGGTGCGACGGAGCGCCTCGGTGGACGCGAGGTATGGCTCGGCGATCGAGACATCCTGCTTCGGCTCGATGCGATGCTTCCTTACGCGGCCTGGGAGAAGCTGATCGAGCCGCTCTACGGCCGAGGCCGAGGCCGACCCGTCACTCTGCCTCGGATCCACTACGGGGTGTGCTCGGAGACGACCGGAGAGGCAGGTGCCTTGGCGCTGTTCGCCTATACCGACCGAGGGGCCCATGGCGGTTTCCCACCCGGCATCACCTGGGACGTCTGCTCCGAGTCAGGTGGCTCCAGGAACGCTCGGCCAGCGCTCTACGAACGAGTTCGGCGAGCGGTGCCCGAGTACGACGAGTGGACGCTGGAGAACCGCTTCGGCGTCTCGATCCAACCGCGCGGGGCGACGGCCTTCGGGTCCGCGCTGCAGATGCTCGATGCGGCGTCCCGCGGCGGCGCGGTCCACGTGGATCTGGGACTACCGACCGGAACGCAGGGACGGGAGGAGTGGAAGGCCATGGGGACGGGTCCCGAGCTGACGGGACTCGTCCGAGCGCTGCCGCCCGCGGAGCACGACTCGGCCTGGACCTGCGAAGGCGTGACGCTCGACTCGGATGTCCCACCCATGCCGACACTCATGCCTCGGCTCTGAGAGAGCGTCGGTCGGAACGCGATCCTGGACTCGGGAGTGCTGTTCGAGACGGAACTGGAGACCGAGGAAGAGCAGGCCCCGGAGGAGCCCGACCGAGACCGTTGATCTCGAGAGCCGGCACGCCGAGCATCCGCCGCAGATGCGCGTCGACGTGAACTTCGACTACGGCGACGGCCCGCCCCTCTGCTACCTGCCCGGGATCGGCGGCACCGGAGCCCTCGCGCGCCTCTGCCTCGAGCGCCTCGCCGCCGACTTCCGCGCAGTCGGCACCTGCTACCAGCCCGGCGGCGGACCGGACAGCTACCAGGAACTGGCCCGCTCGGTGGTCGCCGCACTCGACGCGCGCGGCATCGACAAGACCCTGCTCCTCGCCGAGTCCTTCGGCGGCGGCGTCGCGATGCAGACCGCCCTCGATCACCCCGAGCGGGTCAGCGGACTCGCGTTGGTCAACACCTTCGCCAAGCACCCCTCGCGGCGCGCGCTGCACGTCTCCAACTTCCTGGCAGCCGGCAGCAACCAGTGGCTCTACCGGACCCTGCGCCGCTTCGCCGGCCGCAGGGGCCTGCTCGGCGAGCACGCCACGCCCGAGATCCTCGCCGTCTTCGACGCCCACCGCGCCCCGTTCGGACCGGACTACCGCACCCGCCTGCGCATGCTGTTCGACTTCGATCTGCGCGCCCGCCTGCCGGAGATCCGCCAGCCCGTGGCCCTGTTCGCCGCCGACCGCGACAAGGTCGTCGCCTCGGTCGCCTGCGCGCATGAGATGCAGGCCCTGCTCCCGGACGCGACGCTGCGCATCCTGCCCGGCGCCGGCCACCTGGTCCTGCCCGTCGCGGCTTTCGACTGGCCAGCATGGCTGCGCGACCTCCGGCAGAGAAGGGGGGTTAACAACTCGACCCGGCCGGGTTGTTAACCCCCACGAATTGGCCGCACGCCGCCGCCGACGCCGTTCGATGGGGGGTTAACAACCCGGCCGGGTCGAGTTGTTAACCCCCGCGGCGGAAGATGCCTTCGTCGATGCGGTACTTGCGCATCTTCTTCCACAGGGTCACGCGGGAGACGCCGAGCAGCTTGGCGGTCTCGGTGCGGTTCCAGGCGCAGGCGTTGAGGGCATCCAGCACGTGCTCGCGGTCGGCGACCTCGCGCGAATCCAAGCCACCGGTGGGCCGATCCGGATCGTGCGGCAGGCGTTCGGAGCGGACGTCCTCGGGCAGGTCGTAGGGTTCGATCACCTCGGTCTCGACGGTGACGAACGCGTGTTCGATCGCATTGCGCAGCTCGCGGACGTTGCCGGGCCAATGGTGGTCGAGCAGGCGCTGCAGGGCCTCGCGGGAGATGCCGCGGATGGTGCGCCCCATGCGCTCGTTGAGCCGCGCGATGAAATGGTCGACCAACGCGGGCACGTCTTCGAGGCGCTCGCGCAACGGCGGCATCGCGACCTCGTAGACCCGCACGCGGTAGTAGAAGTCTTCGCGCATCGCGCCGTCGGCGACGAGCTGCTTGAGGTCCTTGTTGGTCGCCGCGAGCAGGCGCACGTCGATCGGAATCTCGCGGTCGCCGCCGACCCGCCGGATGGTCCGCTCCTGCAGCGCGCGTAACAGCTTCACCTGCATCAGCGGCGAGATGTCGCCGATCTCGTCGAGGAACAGGGTGCCGCGGTGCGCCTCCTCCAGCACGCCGGCCCGATCGCGGACCGCGCCGGTGAACGCGCCCTGCACATGACCGAACAGCTCGGACTCGAGCAGGCTCTCGGGCAACGCCGAGCAGTTCACTGCGACGAACGGACCACCGCTCCTCTCGCCGAGCTGATGGATCGCGCGCGCCGCCAGCTCCTTGCCGGTGCCGGACTCGCCGACCACCAGCGCGGTCACGTCGCTGCGCGCCGCCAGCCGGATCCGCCGGAACGCCTCCGCCATCGCGGCGCCACCGCCGACCAGCTCGCGCAGCCGAGGTGTGCCGGCGTCCACCACTTCCGCCTCCGCCACCGGATCGGGAACGACCAGCCCGGCGATCTCGCGGAACCAGCCGAGCACGCCCACCAACTGGCCCTGGTCGTCGACCAACGTCCGTGCGCGACCGCGCACGTCGAGCTCCCGGCCGTTGCGGACCAGGATCCGCCCATCGATGCGCACCGGCCCGTCGCTCGGCTCCGGGCGACAGGCGACGCCGAGCGCACGGCTCCCCGGCCGATCGAAGCTCCGGCACGGCCGGCCCTCGACCTCGCTGCGCCGCAGCCCGGTGATCCGCTCCGCACCGCGACTCCACGCCACGAACAGTCCGTCGGGTCCCACCGTGAAGACTCCCAGCTCCAGCGTGTCGCCCAGCTCCACGAGCACGCGCGGATCCCGCTCGAAGTCGAGATCGGGCAGCGTGGAGGGCGACGGATCCATCGGCGCATCCTATCCGGATCGCCGTCGCACGCCCGCCCGCCGCCCGGCACAATGCTTTCCAAGTGTCCGACACGCTGCGCATCGAGAACATCGAGCTCCCGGATGGCGGGGCCGAACTCCGCCTCGGCGGACGACTCACGCTCGCCGCCGGAGCCGCGGCGTGGGACCAGCTCCGTAACCGCTGTGCATCCACCGCCAGCGAGGTGCGGCGGATCGACCTGTCCGCACTCGAACTCGTCGACGGCGCGGGTGCCGCCGAGCTGCTGTCGCTGCGCGCCCGACGCAGCATGGCCGGCAGGCCGCTCGAGCTGGTCGGCGCCTCCGAAGAGACCGGCCAGCTCCTCGATCTCTACGGCTGCCCCAACGACCACACCTGCCTCAAGGAGGCTCCGCCGTCACCGACCGCGCTCGAGGAGGTCGGCAAGGCCACGGTCGGCCTGCTCGAGAACGCCCGCGACGTCCTCGACGAGGTCGGAGCCCTGGTGTCCGCAACCGCCCGCGCGATCCGCCGGCCGCGCTCGGTCAACTGGCGCGAGATCCCGCAACTCATGGAGCGCGCCGGCGCAGACGGCGTGCCGATCATCGCGCTGATCAACTTCCTGGTCGGCCTGATCATCGCGCTGCAGGCCGCCGACCAGCTCAAGCGCTACGGCGCCAACGTGTTCCTCGCCGACCTCGTCGGCCTGACCATGACCCGCGAACTGGCCGCATTGATGACCGCGATCATCGTCGCGGGCCGCTCGGGTGCCGCCTACGCCGCCGAACTCGGCACGATGCGCGTCAACGAGGAGATCGATGCGCTGCGCTCGCTCGGCCTCGACGCCCAACGCTTCCTGGTGATGCCGCGGGTGATCGCGCTCGCCGCCGTCGCACCGCTCCTCACCCTGCTCGGCATGGTCCTCGGCTGCCTCGGCGGTCTGGTGGTCGCGATGACCTCGCTCGAACTCACGCCCGCGATCTATTGGGGCGAGCTGCAGCGCGCGATCAATCTCCTCGACATCACCGAGGGACTCACCAAGAGCGTCTTGTTCGCGATCACCATCGTGTTCATCTCCTGCCAGCGCGGCCTCGGCACGCGCGGCGGGGCGGCGGGCGTGGGCCGGTCGACCACCTCGGCGGTCGTGGCGATCCTGTTCAGCCTGATCGTCCTCGATGCGATCGCCTCCACCTTGTTCAACTCGGTGCGCAATGGCTGAGGAACGAACCGGGACCCAGGAGCGCGGCACGCCGGTGGTCGGCGAGGCCGGACTGCCCGATACCGATCAGAAGATCCTGGTCCGCGCGAGGGACCTGGCGATCGGCTACGGCCGCAAGGTGATCCAACAGAGCCTCGACTTCGAGATCCGCACCGGTGCGATCTTCGCGATCCTGGGCGGCAGTGGGTGCGGCAAGTCAACCCTGCTTCGCACGCTGATCGGCATGCAGCCGCCCCTCGAGGGCGAGGTCGAGATCGCCGGCGTCGAGAGCCTCCCCCCGCCGCTCGACACGCCGCCTCCGTTCGGTGTCTCGTTCCAATCCGGCGCCCTGTTCGGCTCGCGGACACTGCTCGAGAACGTCGCCCTGCCGCTCGAGAAGTGGACCGACCTCGACCAGCGTGCGGTCGAGGCGATCGCCCTCGCGCGCCTACGGTTGGTCGGCCTCGGCGGCTACGAGAACTACCTTCCCGCCGAGATCTCCGGCGGGATGCAGAAGCGCGCGGGCATCGCCCGGGCCCTCGCGCTCGAACCGCGCCTGCTGTTCCTCGACGAGCCCTCGGCCGGCCTCGACCCGGTCACCTCCGTCGAACTCGACGAGCTGTTGAAGACCCTCAATCGCAACCTGGGCGTCACCGTAGTCCTGGTCACCCACGAACTCGACAGCATCTTCCGCATCGCGACGCGCTGCATCATGCTCGAGAAGGGCGCTCGCGGAATCGTCGCGCTGGGCGACCCGCGCGAGCTCCGCGACGCTTCCGACGACCCACGCGTGCGCCGCTTCTTCAATCGGCTACCGTCGAGCGCCTGACCCCGCCCCATGTCCTCCACCTCCCCCAACCAGTGGAAGCTCGGCCTGTTCGTCGTCGGCGGACTGTTCGCGGTGTTCGCGGTCGTCACCTGGATCGGTGCGCAGCGCCTCCAGAAGGAGACCTTCATCGCCTACACCTTCTTCGACGAGCCGGTCACCGGTCTCGAAGTCGGCTCCCCGGTGCGGTTCCGGGGCATGACGATCGGCCAGATCACCGCGGTGCGCGCCGCGAGCGACCGTCGGTTCATCGAAGTCCAGTCGGCGATCGACGTGGAGAAGCTGGTGCAGATCGGGCTGCGCGACCCCGAGGAGGTCCAGCGCGAGGGCCCGCAGATCCCTCCCGACCTGCGCGCCCAGATCGAGCGCTCGTTCGTGACCGGAGTCGCGTTCGTGCAGACCGACTTCTTCGACGAGTCGGTGTATCCGATCGCCAAGTATCCCTTCACGGTGCCTGACAACACAGTTCACGCGGTGCCGTCTTCCGGGAAGAGCCTGGAGCGCGGCATCCGGGAGATCCTCGACCGGACCCCGGCGATGATGGACCGGCTCAACGGCCTGCTCGAGAGCATCGACACCGAACTGCAGTCCATGGAGCTCGGCAAGATCAGCGGTCAAGTCTCGACGCTGCTCGAGCGCGTCGACACGGCGGTGGCGGAACTCGATGCCACCGATGTCGCCACCAAGGCCGGCGAGACCCTTGCCACGGCACGCGACGCCGTCTCGGAGCTTCGCCTGCTGCTCGCCGACCTCCGCCAGGGTGACGGCTCGGTCCGCCACCTGATGGAGGCCGGTCGCAAGACCCTCGACGCGCTCTCCGAGGCAATCCAGAGCGCCGACGTTTCGGCGACCAGCGCATCGTTCCGCAATGCCGCCGACGACTACGGCGCGCTCGGCCGCGACCTGCAGGACATCGTCCCGATCCTGCGCCGCACTCTCGAAACCACCGGTCGCCTGCTGGAGGTCCTGGAACGAGAGCCCGGCGCGATGGTCTTCGGCCGGGAGCAGCCCGCCGATCCCCGACGCCGCTGAATCACGCGCGCGATCACCATGCCGAGCCTTCCGTCACGATTCCTCTGCCCGCTCGCAGCCGCCGTGCTGCTGGTCGGACTCACGGCGTGCCTGTCCTCCAACCCTCCGATCGAGGTGCGCTACTTCGAACCGAGGCTCGACGACACCGTCACTCCCTTCGTCCGGTCCGACCTGGTCCTGGACCGGGTCACCGCCGCCCCGCACCTCGACCAACGGATGGTCTGGCGGGTCTCCGCGGTCGAGATCGCCTACGACGAGCGCAATCGCTGGATCAGCTCCCCGGCCGAACTCGTGGAAGCTGCTCTACGGTCGAGCATCCATACCCCGGAGAACGGCTCGAGCCGGCTACGCGTCGAGGTGGTGGCCTTCGAGGGATTGCAGGCTTCGTCCGAAGCGGTGATCGAACTGCGGTGCAGCGCGACGTCCGATCGCGATAAGCCGCCCGCGTGGAACACGATCTCCGCGCGGGTCCCGCTCACGAGCGACCGCCCGGAGGACCTGGCGGCGGCACTCGGAACCGCTCTCGCCCACTCCGTCCGGGCGGTACGGAACTGGGAGCCGGAAGCGTCCGAGAGCGCGCCGACTCGGACCGACGGTGATGGGTGATCGGTCGACGGTCGACCGCGCAGCACACCACGTTGGAGCCCCCGACGACGAAGTTGTAAGCACAGCATTCCGCGAGGCTCTCCACGGAAAGACCGAAGATCATGGGTAACCGGCAACCAGCGAGGGACGTAGGGCCCCTTCCCTGCTCCGCCGTGCTTTCCACAACCACTCGCACATGCTTCGCAACCTCCTGACCCTTTCCATCCTCTCCGCGGCCGCCCTCACCGCGCAGACCGAGACCGACCTCTACACGATCGCCCAGAGCGGCATCGGCTCGAACGGCTTCGGCACCTCCTGGCGCGGCCAGGACGTCGAGCTCACCGAAGACGCCTGGCTCACCAAGATCGTGTTCCAGGCCGGCTCCGCCGCCGCCAACATCGACGAGATCCGGCTGATGACGTCGGGCGCGATGCCGGTGACGCTGCGCGCGACGACCACGATCAACTCGATCGGCAACAACGAGGTCGAGGGCGTGCTCGCCGAGCCCTACCTGCTCCGCGTCGGCACCCGCTACACCATCTGGTTCCACCAGACCGGCAGCCCGCGCGGCACCTACGGCTGCGACCTCACGCGGATCGACCCGAGCTGGGGCGCCTACCACACCAACAACGACCCGACCCAGGGCCGCAACCTGAACGATCCGTCGGTGTACTGGGGCTACCAGTACGGCACCAACTGCCGGCTGGTGGGTTACGACAACCTGGAGATCACCGGCACCCCGGTCCTCGGCAGCACGGTGACTTTCACGCTGGAGACCTCGACGCCGCAGGATCTCTGCCTGCTGCAGTTCGGCGCAGCCCTCACCGACGTGCAGATCCCCGGCCTGGTCGGCCCGCTGCGTCTCGACCCGGCGACGATCGTGCCCCCGGGCTTCGTCGGCACCTCGGACATGAGCGCGATGTTCGTGCGGACGCTGACGATCCCGAACGACCGGGCACTCGTCGGCGTGGTGGTCTATTCCCAGGGCGCCTACGACCCCACCTTCACCACGACCGCGACCTTCTCGCCGATGGACGAACTGCGGATCCGCTGATCCGCGCGGTCCGACCACAGGATCGCCGCAGGGGTCACGAGGCGTCATGATCGGTGCAGCCCACCGATCATGCTCTCCTGGTTCGCACCAGCCCCCGCGCCGCGCGACTGCCTGACCGCCGCGCTGCTCGCCGCGCTCTGCTCCCTGCTGCTGCTCGGAGCGGGCGTGCTGCCGACGCGCGCGGTGGTGCCGTTCGTCCCTGAGCGCTACGAGCCGGCCCGCAGTGAAGCCGAAGTCGCGGGCACGCTCGACCCGGCGCGGCTCGCGCTCGGCACCGCCACGCTCGGCGACAAGTACAACCAGTCGCTGGCCTGGGACCGGATCACGCAGGACCGACTGCGCGCGGGCAGCCTGCCGACCTGGTCTCGTGCGTTGGGTGGCGGCGCGCCGTTCGTCCCGCAGATGGGCCAGGTCTACCAACCCTGGAACCTGCTGCTGCTGATCCCCGGGCTGCCGTCAGCCGGGGTCTACGGCCTTTGGCTGCTGATCCATCACGTGCTGCTGGGTCTCGGCGCGTTCTGGTTCCTGCGCCGCATCGGTGCCTCGAACGCGGCGGCACTCGTCGGTGTGGTGCTGGTGGTGCTCGGTCTGTGGACCCAGGCCCGCACCCACCACAACGTGATCCTCACCGCGGCCCTGCCGCTGTTCCCGGTGCTCACGCTGCTCGGCACCGGGCTCGACGCGCTCGGCCGCGGGCAGCGCTTCGGCGCGGGCCGGATCGCCGCACTCGGCCTGCTGCTCGGCTCGTCGTGGTCGGCCGGCTTCGCGCCGGTCGCGCTGCAGGTCACCACGATCGCCGTGGGCTGGGCGGTCCTCCTCGTCGCAACCGGGGTGGCAGGACCACGACGCCTCGCCGCGCTCGCACCGGTGACCGGCTCGCTCGCGCTCGGCGCGCTGCTCTCCGCCGCGCAGATGATCCCCACCCTGCTCGCCGCGAGCCGCACGAGCCGTCCGCAGCGGAGCCCCGAGCATCTCTGCGCGCGCGGCCTCGACACCGAGCATCTCTGGACCGCGCTGTGGCCCGACCTGCTCCACCTGCCGACCGCTCCCGACACCGCGCCGACCTGGTGGTCGTTGGCCCATCTCGACCTCACGACTGCCCGCGACTTCAACTGGCCGGAGACCGCCTTCGCACTCGGGCTTCCGGCAGTGCTCGGTCTGGTGGCGTGGCTGTGCCTGCGTCCACCCGGCGACCCGCCGCGCAGCCAGCGCCTCGCGATCACCCTGGCGGCGGTGCTGCTGCCGTTCGCACTGAGCCTGGCGATGGGGATCCGCCCGGTGGTGGAAGCGGTCGCGCTGATCCCCGGCACCACCGTCGGCGACCTGAAGCGCTCGCTGTTCACGGTCGCGATGGCCGCGATCCCGCTCGCCGTCCTCGGCCTCGATCGCCTCGCGGTTGCCGGCAGCACCCCTCGACGCATCGCCGCTGCGGTGCTGCTGGTCGGCGTCGCCGCTCCGTCGCTCTGGCTCCTCGGGCCACCGCTGACCCTCGACGATCCGGAGTTCGTCGCCCAGCAGGTCGAAGCCATCGCCGCCAATCCGCACGCCGCCGACTTCACGCGCGAGCAGATCGAAGCCGCGATGTGGAGCCGATCCGACGAGCTGCCGCGCAACCGCGCCGTCCAGCTCGCCACCTTCGGCCGCGCGGCCCTGGTCGCGCTCGGAGCGACCGTCGCGCTCGCGCTGCTCCAGGGGCGGATGCTGCTCGCCGTGCTCGCCGCGCTGTCCGCCGCGGAACTCGCCCACGTCGGCCGCGGGCTCGTGGTGCCGGTCGCGGTCGAACAGGTGACGACCCCAGCCCGCACGCTCGGCCCCGCACTCGAGGCCACCCGCGCCGCCGACGCCACGCGCCTGCCGCGGCCGCGTTTCGCTCGCCTGGAGGAGGTCGACCCCGGCGGCTTCCTCGATCTGCTGCCGCCGAACCTCGCCGCCTACCACGGCCTCGAAGACGCCTTCGCCTACCACCCACTGCCCTCGGCCCGCTTCGAGGAACTCTACGCGGCACTCGAGCCCGGCACCTGGATCGTCACCGGCGGAGCCGGAACGATCGGGCTGTTCCGCGAGGAGACCCTCCGGTCGCCGTGGCTCGACCTGCTCGGGATCGAGTTCGTGCTGGCCGAGGAACGCGCGCTGCCGGCAGGCGGACGCTTCGTCGACGTCTCACCGCCCGGCTCGCCCACCAACGTGCGGATGTGGCGGCGCGCGCCCGGTGGCACCTGGCCACGCGCGACCTTCGTGACCCGGATGGCCGTGGAGCCCGACGTCGATGCGCGGCTCGCGCGCCTGGCCCACGCGAGTGCCGAGGAGCTGCGCGATACGGTGATCCTCGAAGACCGGAACGCGCCGCGGCTGACGACCACGCCCGGAGCGACTGCGCCCGCGACGGTCCGCGTGGTCGAACACCTCGCCGAGCAGGTGACGATCGACGTCGAGACCAGCACGCCCGGCTACCTCCGCCTCGCCGATCCGTATGACCCCGGCTGGCGCGCGACCCTCGACGACCAACCGGCGCCGGTGTTCGCCGCCGACCATCGCCTGCGCGCCGTCCACGTGCCCGCCCCCGGACGACACCGCATCGTGTTCCGCTACGATGCCCCCGAGGTGTGGCTGCCGCGGGTGCTGAGCCTGCTCGGTCTGGCGATCGCGGCGCTGCTCGCCGTCTTCGGACTCCGCCAACGAAACCCCACCGCGACGCCGCGATGACCGCCGAACCGGACTTCGTCGTCGACCGGATGCTGAACCGGAGCTGCCTCCAAGCGCTGGACCTCGCGGGCGACGAGCGCGTCCTCGACGTCGGCTGCGGCGAAGGGACGTTCACCGCAGCACTCGCCGCCGCCGTCGGCTCGGTGGTCGCCTTCGACCGGGACGCAGCAGCCCTGCAGCGGGCGCGCGCCCGACACCCTCACGGCATCGACTGGCGACTCGGTGACGCCTTCGCGCCGCCGTTGGCCAGCGCGGAACAGGGCACCTTCGACCTGGTGGTCGCGCGCTTCGTGCTGGAGTCACTGCCCGAGCCGCAGGCCGCCGTCGCCACGATGCTCCGCGCGGCCCGCCCCGGCGGACGGATCGCGCTGATCGACGACGATCACGACCCGCTGGTCGTCTGGCCGACGGTCGCCGGCCTCGACGAACTCTGGGCCCACTACTGCGACGCCTTCGACGCGGAGGGCGGCGATGCGCGGGTCGGCCGACGCCTGGTGGAACTCCTGCACCAGGCGGGCGCAGTGCCCGAGCGCGCCACCAGCCTGCCGCTCGGCGGCTGCGCGGGCGAGCCCGACTTCCCGGGCCTGGTGGCCCGCATCGCCGCGGTGCTCGAGTCGAAGGCCGACCGACTGCTCGCGCGCGGCGTCGACCTCGACACCGCGGCGGCCACCCTCGCCCGACTGCGCACCTGGAGCGAACGTGCCGACGCGACCATCTGGCACCACATTCGTATGGCCGTCGGCCGTCGGCCCCCGGCCGCACCCTGACCTCTCTCGCCCCGACTGTAGTGGTCCGATTCACCCATCTGGGGCAGTATCCGCGGATCCTGACGCCGCGGGCTTCGTTGGACCATCCTCGGCGTGTCCACCAACACGCCTGCGGTGGTCCGCCTCGCCCACAACGCCAGTCTCTCGCGGATCACATGCCCCATCTGGATGAATCACACCACTCGGAGACCCCGTGCAACAACCCGACGGACCGGTCCGCGTCGAATCCTGCGACGACGGCGCCTTCTGGAAGATCTGGCTCGACGCGCCACCCGCCAACCACCTCGGCGAGGAGATGATCGCAGCCCTCGCGCAGGTGTTCTCCCAGGCCCGCGAGGCCCCCGCACTCCGCGCCACGATGCTGCTCGGCGTCGGCGACGACTTCTCGCTCGGCACCGACCCGCAGACCCTGACCCGTGAAGGTGCTGCGCGCTCGACCCGCGCCTTCTGCGACCTGATCCGGCTGATCCTCGACACGCCGGTGTTCCGCATCGCCGTGGTGCAGGGCCGCTGCATGGGCCGCGGCCTCGAACTGGCCCGCGTCTGCAACCGCGTCTACGCCTACAAGGAAGCGCGCGTGGGCCTGCCCGAGATCGAGATGGGCCTGTTCCCGCCCGTCGCCTCGGTGGTGCTGCCCGAACGGATCGGCCGCGGGCCGGCGGGCGAACTCTGCGCGACCGGCTACGTGAAGGACGCGGTCGAGGCCAGTTGGATGGCGCTGGTCGACCACGCGGTCGACGACGCCGAGGCCTTCGCGGTCGCCGAGGTCCGGCAGTTCCTCAGCGGACTGTCCGCGTCCAGCATCCGGCTGGCGCTGCGCGCGCTCGACCTGGGCTTCCGGGCCCGCGTGCTCGACGCGCTCGACGCCGCCGAACGCCTCTACTGCGAGGAACTGCTGGCCACCGAGGACGCGCACGAAGGGGTGGCGGCACGGATCGAGGGCCGCGCGCCGCAGTGGCGGAACCGATGAACCGGAGGCGCTCATGAGTGCGGCCGAGGAGCCGGTGCCGCGCGGCGACCTGCGCACCCGGGCCCGTGCGCTGCTGGCGACCGGCCTCCGGGCAGACGGCTGCGACGAGGACGGCAGCCCGCGGCTCGCGGTCCGCGGCGACGGTGCCTTCGTGGCAGACGACCGCGGTCGCCGCCGGATCGACCTGTCGATGGGCTACGGCGCGCTGCCGCTCGGCCACGGCGCGCCCGAGATCGTCGCCGCGCTGCGCGACCAGTGCGGCGCCGGCACGATCCTCAGCAGACCGCACGTCCTCGAGGTCGAGGTCGCGGAGCGCCTGGTGGACGCCATCCCCTGCGCCGAGCGCGTGGCGTTCGGCAAGAACGGCTCCGACGTGTGCACGGCAGCGGTGCGCATCGCACGGGTGGCAACCGGAAGGCCGGGCGTGCTGCACTGGGGCTACCACGGCTTCCACGACTGGTGCGCGGTCACCAACCCGTCGGTCGAAGGCCTGCCGGCCGGCCTCGGCGAGCAGATCCACACGCTGCCGCACGGCGACCTCGACCAGGCGCGCGCGATCTTCGCCGAGCACGCGGCACGCATCGCCGCCGTGGTCGTCGAGCCGTTCCGCGCCGAGCCGGTCGACGTCGAGTGGCTGCGTGGGTTGCGCGCGCTCACCGAGCGCCACGGCGCGGTGCTGGTCTTCGACGAGCTGGTCACCGGCTTCCGCGTCCACCGCGGAGGCGCGCAGACGCTGCTCGGCGTGACTCCCGACCTCGCCTGCTTCGGCAAGGCGTTGGCGCACGGCATGCCGCTCAGCGCCCTGTGCGGACGTGCCGACCTGATGGAGCTGGCGCCGCGGGTCGGCGTCGGCATGACGATGCGCGGCGAGTCCCTGTCGCTGGCCGCGGCCCGCGCGGCGCTCGACCTGTACGCGCGGCGCGACGTGCCTGCCGAACTGGCTGCGACCGGAGCGGCACTGCGGCACGGCTTCGACGCGCTGGCCCGCACGCATGGCCTCGCAGCGCACCTGGCCGGCCATCCCGCGATGATGGCGTTCGTGTTGCCCGACGACCTGCGGGCCGCGTTCCTGAGCGCCCTCGCCCGCCACGGCGTCGACTGCCTCGGCAACCTGCTCACCGCGACCGTGCACGCACCGCTGATCCAACCGATCCTCGACGCCTGCGACGCAGCACTCGCCGACACCGCGCGCGAACGGGCATCTCACGGGATGTAGGTCTGGTCGAGCCGCGCGTCGAGCAACCGCCGGTACACCCAGCGATCGAAGGCCGTGAGTTGCCGCGCCCGCCCCGTGACCCGCCGGGCCCGCGCGCGCAGCTCGAAGTAGACCCGCCGCCGCCACCGCGACTCGATCGGGTACTGCGACGTGGCCAACGGCAGCTGGAAGTTGATGAGGTCCTTGATCTCGCGCTCGTCGGCGGCGGGCAGCCAGTGCAGGGCCCGCGCGCCCTGCTGGTGGTAGCGATGCCGCTCTGCGAGCCAATGGTCGAGTCGGGTCGACGGCTCCGGGATCGCCGCGATCGCCTCATCTCCGAGCGGAGTCCCCCAGACCGGCTGGTAGTAGCGGTAGGTGAAGTGGCACAGCTCGGGCGACAGCTCGAACAGCCGATGGATCATCGCCAGCGACGCCGCGCGGTCGACCCGCGTCTCGCCCGGGAAGCCGAACAGGAAGTTGTTCATCGGCCGGATCCCGTGGCGAACCATCCGCTCGCTGCACCGGTAGATGTCCTCAGGCTGGTGTTGCTTGCCGATCCGACCCAGCAGCCGCGCCGAGGCCGACTCGCTGCCGATCTCGACCTTGCGCAGGCCGCCGGCATACAGCGCTGCCCAGTCGGCGTCGGAGATCCGCACCAGATCGACGGGCGAGCCGAGCGCGAACCACACCACGTCCGGACACTCGCGCCGGAGCCGCTCGGCCAACTCGAGTGCCCGCTTCGGCCAGGTGAAGAAATCGAGCTCGGCGATGTGGAACTGCTTCACGCCATAGCGGGCCCGCAGCTTCGCGATCAGCTCGAAGTAGACCTCGGCGTCGAGGACCCGCGCGCGGTGGTTGCTCCACGCGCAGAAACCGCAACCCTTCACGCAACCGCGGCCCGCGACCAGGGCGAGCGTCGGCTGGTCGTTGCCGAGCACGCCGCCGCGCTGGATGTAGCCCGAGAGGTCGAGCTGGTCGTAGAGCGCCAGCCATTCGCGTCGCAGGAACGCCTTGCGCTCTGCCGGCCGGTCGTGGCGGGTGCCATCGGGCGCGGTGTATACGAGACCCGGCACATCGCGTGGCTCGGTGCCGGCCTGCAGGTGCTCGACCAGCCGCACCGCGGTCTCCTCGCCGTAGCCGCGCAGGAAGTAGTCGATGCCGTGCTCGAAGTCGAAGAAGCCCGGCGGGCAGATGGTGACGAACTCGCCGCCGACCACCACCGGCAGCTCCGGAAAGCGCGCGTGGATCCGTTCACTCAGCCGATGGGCATTGTCGGTCTGGTTGAACGGATACATCTCGTTCATCCAGATCACCGCGGCGACCGAGCCGTGGAGCAGGTCGAGGAACTCCGCGAAGCGGTCGTGCCGGTCGAGGTCGTGCTCCTGGTCGAAGAACAGCACCTCGTAGCCGGCGGCGAGGAGGGCACCGCCGACCAGCAGACTACGGAACGGCGTGCCCTGGACGTCGGGATCGCTCGCATCGGTCCAGCGCGGGACCAGCAGCGCCACGCGGCCGCGGGGGACCGGCAGGTCGGGGCGACAGAGCTTCACGGTGAGGAGCGGAAGGACGGGTATTGCACCGGGTGCGAGAACCACGCGCAGGTCACGACGCCTCGTGCGAGTTCTCTCTGGATCTTCCGCACACGCACGGTCCGTGCCATCCGGGTGCGCCCCGATCGGGCCCGTTCCGAGACTCTTCCCCAAGCCCCCGCGTCGGACCGCCGACGCCGCCGTCAGCGGATCGCCCGGTCGGGCATCGCGTAGACCGGGTCGGGGCTCTGCTCGATCGTCGCAAGACGGAGCAGGGCCAGCCCCTCACCGGCCGCGCCGAGCATCAGGTCGACGCCGTGGCGGGTCGCACCGACACCGTGGGCGTTCTGACCGCTGGCCCAGGACAGCCCCCCGTCGACCTCGTCCGCGGTGGCGAGCAGGTGGGCGCCGGCGCGGCGGGCGAAGCGCAGATACTCGTCGTTCCCGGTCGCGCGGTAGAGATCGCAGAAGTAGTCGAGGGCGCCGGCAACGCCGCAGCAGAAGGTCGGCGGGAAGGCCGGCGGCACCTTCGCGTCCTCGGGCCCGGCCTGTGCCATCACCCAGCGCGAGGCGGCCTCGGCGGTGGCGAGGAACCGCGCCTCGCCGGTGTGCTCGTGCAGCAACAGATGCAGGCGCGCGGTGCCGGGCGCGCCGTGGCACCACCCGCCCATGCTGTCCTTGCGACCCGCGATGACCGGCCAACGGACCAGCTGCTCCTCCCGCAGCGCCAGTGCCGCCAGCCAGTTCGCACCCGCGAGCGCGGCCTCGACGCACGCCTGGTCGTCGCAGGCCCGACCGACGCGGAGCAGGGCGTAGCTCACCCCCGCCGTGCCGTGGCTGAAGCCGACGTAGGGTTGGTTGCCGGCGAACTGCCAGCGCCAGAAGCGCTGCGGTGGCTCCGCGTCGACCGCCTCGCCGGCATCGACGATGGCGCGTGCGACCTCGAGCGCCGCGGCACGGAACCGCGGTTGCTCCGCAGCCTCGGCGAGGTCGAGGAGGAACAGTACGGTCCCGGACGCACCGAAGATCACCTCGAACTGCTCGTCCCACCAGCGCACCTGCTCCGCGCCTTCTCCCTCGACCAGACTCCGCGCCAGGAGCAGATCGCCGACCTCGACCGCCGCGGCCAATGCCTCGTCGTCGTCGCGGAGCCGCGCGCGGACCAGGAAGGCCTGGCCGATGCCGGCGTCGCCGGTGTAGAGACCCGAACCACCGGCATCCCATTCGGCAGGCGCCCAGGTGCGTTCCTTGCCCTCGCCCCGCGAGCCATGGCGCAGGCCGGCATAGGCGCGGTCGGCCAATGCCGCAGCGCGTTCATCGTCGAGGACCGCGGCGGCGTTCTCGAGGAAGACCAACACGCCGGCGGCGCCGCCATACACCACGGCGCTCTGCTCGGACGGCTCCTCGGCGACGCTGGGGAAGGTCACGCCATCGCCCGGCTCCTCACCGAGAGAGACCGCCTGGGCCTCCAGCCAGACCACGGTGCGGGCCACGGCGTCCCGCAGAGTCGCAGCACTCGGGGAGGGTCCCTCGGACTCCTGGGCGACGAGTCGGTGCCCGCCGCACGCCGCGCATACGGCCAGAGCGATCGAGAAGAGTGAGCGATGGCCCACGGCGAAGGTCTGCAGGGATGTTGTCATGGTCGGTTCCGCGGGACGCACGGCGACCATCGAACCGTCTCCCGACGTCGGGTCCAGAGGAGCGCGGATCGGGGATAGACTTCGGTCCGCCTCATGACCACCGAGCCGCCAGCGTCCGAACCTCCCGCGCCCGGCGACCAACCGACGCCCCGATCGAGCGCGAGCCTCGCCGCGGATGCCTACGAGCGCCTCAAGCGGATCGCCCACGACCACCTGCACCGGCTACCCGGCGCCGCGATCCAACCCACCGAGCTGGTCCACGAGGCCTACCTCCAGCTCGGCGATCCCGAGCGGGCCGCCTGGCGCAGCCGCACCCAGTTCGTGGCGATCGCCTCGCGGGCGATGCGCGACGCGCTGGTGGACCAGCTCCGCGCGCTGTCGGCACAGAAGCGCGGTGGCGATCGCGCGCAGATCACGCTGACCTCGCGGCTCGCCGACGACCGGCGCCCCACCGACCTCGACCTGCTCGACGTGCACCATGCCCTCGAGAAGCTCGCGGCGATCGACGACAGACAGGCGCGGATCGTCGAGCTGCGGTTCTTCGGCGGACTGACCGGCGACGAGATCGCCGAGGTCGTGGGCGTGTCGCGGCCGACGGTGGTGCGGGAGCTGCGGATGGCCCAGGCCTGGCTGCTGCGCGAGTTCGATTCGGGAGACGAACGGTGACGCCCGAGCAGCGGAAACGGGTGAAGGAACTCTACGCGGAACTCTGCGACGAGCCCGCGGCCACGCGCGAGCAAGCGCTCGCCGCAGTGTCCGACCCGGAGGTGCGAAGCGAGGTCGCGAGCCTGCTCGCCTACGACGACGCAGACGGCTTCCTCGGCACCGAACCCGCTGCGGCAACCCCTCGGCCCGAGCACCTCGGCGACTACCGGATCACGCGCGACATCGGCCGCGGCGGCATGGGCGTGGTCTACGCGGCCGAGCAGGAGCACCCCCGCCGGCCGGTCGCGATCAAGCTGATGCAGCCGGGCCTCGCCGCGTCGGGCACCGCGCGCCGCTTCGAGCGCGAGATCGAGATCCTGGCCCGGCTCGACCACCCGGCGATCGTGTCGGTGCACGACGCAGGCACCGCGGATCTCGGCGCCGGTCCGCAGCCGTGGTTCGCGATGCCGTTGGTCGACGGGCCGGACCTGCGGGTGTTCCTGGCCCGCGAACGCCTCGACGTGCGCGCCCGCCTCTCGCTCCTGCTGCGGATCTGCGAGGCGGTGGAACACGCCCACGCCCGAGGCATCGTCCACCGCGACCTCAAGCCCGAGAACGTGCTGGTCGACGCCCAGGGCAACCCACGCATCCTCGACTTCGGCATCGCGCGGATGGTCGACTCCGACCGCTTCGTCACCTCGCTGCACACCGAGGCCGGCCAGCTCATCGGCACGCTGGCCTACATGAGCCCGGAGCAGGCTCGCGGCGACACCGCGGCCCTCGATGCGCGCAGCGACGTGTATGCGCTCGGCGTGTTGCTGTACGAGCTGCTCGCCGGCCGACGCCCCCTCGAGGTCAGCAGCGACTCGATCCCCGCCGCGGTGAGGATGGTCTGCGACGACGAGCCGCGCCGCCTCGGCACGCTCGACAGCCGGTTCCGCGGCGACCTCGACACGATCTGCGGCAAGGCCCTCGAGAAGGACCCGGACCGCCGTTACCCGACCGCCGGTGCGCTGGCCGACGACCTGCGCCGCCACCTCGCCGACCAACCGATCGCCGCAAGGGCGCCGAGCGCGCTGTATCGCGCCGCGAAGTTCACACGTCGCCACGCCGGGCTGGTAGGCGGCCTCGCGGTCGCCACGCTGGCGTTGGTCGCCGGCCTGATCGTCAGCCTGGTCCTGCTGTTCCAGAGCCAGGCCGCCGAACGATCGCGCGCTGCGGAGGCCGCCAAGGCGCAGGCGATCAACGACTACCTGCTTCAGGAACTCGTCGCCGCCGTCGACCCCTGGGAACTCGGCGCCGACGTGCGGCTGCGCGACGTGCTGCTCGAACTCGACCGCGGCATCGAACGCGCGTTCGACGGCCAGCCCGAAGTCGAGGCCGCGGTCCGTCAGACCCTGGGCGAGACCCAACGCAGCCTCGGGATGACGGCCGAAGGACTGGCTTCGCTGGAGACTGCGCTGCGAATCCGTGAGTCCCTCCCCGACACCCCCCCTACCGAACTCGCGCAGTCTCGGTTCGCAGTGGAGTTGGCGCGCTTCCAGGACGCTCTCGGCGACCCCGCACCGATGCGGGCTGCGTTCGACGACCTGCGCGTCTGCCTCGGCCCCGACCACGAGGAGGTGCTCGCCGCCGAGGCGAACATCGTGCTGACCAACCTCGCGCCGACCGCCGATCAGATGGCGGTCTACCGGGAGTTCGAGGCACGGGTACGGCGCACGCTGGGCCCCGACCACCGCCTTACCGCACGCGTGTTCTACGAGTACCTCGAGGCGCTGACCGAGGTCGATCCGAAGGCCGCAGCACACCTCGCCGACCAACACGTCGCGCGCATGCGGAACACCCGCGGTCCCACCGCTCCGGAGACCCTGCAGGCGGAACTGGCCCACGGTCGCCTGCTGGTGAAGCTCGGCCGCGCCGACGACGCCGAGCCGCAGCTCCGCAGTGCGATCGACCACTCGCTCGAGACCTTCGGCGAGACCCACCCCAACACCCTGATGCTGCGCCAGAGTCTGGCCTACGCGCTTGGCGACCTGCAACGCACCGACGAGGGCCTCGAACAGCAGCGCCTCGCCGCCGCCGGTTACGTGGCGATGCTCGGCCCCGAGCATCCCTCGACGCTGACGATGCAATCCGACCTGGTGATCGGTCTGCGCCGCGGCGGGCGCCGCGAGGAGGCCCTGGAACTGGCCCAGGAAGTTCTCGCGACGCGGCGCCGCGTGCTCGGCGAGGAACACGAGCACACCGCGGAGAGCTACGACGTCCTCGCGTCGGTGCTGATCGCAATGGACCGGCCACTCGACGCCCGCGAGCCCCAGTCCCGCGCCATTGCACTCTTCGAAGAGCTGCTCGGCACGCCCCACCCGCGCGTCGCCGATGCCTACTACAACCAGGCACGGCTGCTCGAGGAGATCGAGGACTACGACGCCGCGGAGGAAGCCTTCCGCAGGAGCGCCGAGGCGAGCATCGAACTCTATGGCGAGGAGCACCCCTATGTGGGGGATTGCTATCTGGGGATCGGGCGGGTGCTGCGGCTGCGCGAGCGCTGGGACGAGTCGATCGCGATGTACGAGAAGACCTCCGAGATCCGCGCGAAGGTCCTGCCCGCGGAACATCCCGGCGTCGCCCAGACGCGAGCCGAGATGGCATTGGCCTTCAAGGGCAAGGGCGAGTTCGCCAAGGCGCTGGAGATGCTGCTGGACGTGCGCGTGGAGTTCATGCGGCTCGGGCAGCGGTTCCGGGTGGGCGATTCGGAGTTGGATGGGGTGGTGGAGGAGTTGAAGGGGTTGGTCGGGGGTGGGTGATCTCGTGGTGCTGGCTGCGTCGCGCGAGGTCGCTACGCTCCGGGCATGTCAGGCACCAAGGGCACCGCAATCGCCATCCTGTGCTCGCTGGCCGTTGCCGCTGCGTGGATCGCGACTCGGGACGCCCACGCAGAGAGAGCCGCCTTGGCGCCGAAGACCGACTTGAGGTCGGTCACGCCGGGACTCCGCACCACGGTACCCATGGGCGATCTCGAGCTGGCGGTCTCGGTTCCCGCAGGAGAAGGGCACACCGGAGGCACCTTTCGGGCGGAGATCTCGCAGGTCGGCTTCGACTCCGGCGCCCTTCCTCGTGACGGGTCCCTGGAAGCGGCCTGGGTCGACGACGTGAACGAGGACGGGAAACCCGACGCGGTCCTCGTCGTGCGCGGCGGTGGTTCGGGGAGCTACGCGAGTCTCGTGGTCGTAGAGAGCTCGGCCGGGGGCTTCGTGGTGCGACCGCTTCCGACCGCGCCCCCTACGGCCGGCTACATGGGGCACGACGAGGTGCTCGTGCGAGGAGGCCAGATCATCCGCTCGTTCCCGACCTACGTCGAACGGGCGGGGTTGCGGATCGACCGTCAATGGAACGCGGTGCGCGGCCGCGACGGCGAATGGCCGGTCAAGTCGGATCCGGACCACAATGCGGGTCCTTCGGGGAAGACCGTGGAACTCGGCTTCGATCGCGCGACGGGGAGCTGGCGGGAGCTGGAGTGATCGGTCGCTGGCTGGCACCGGCACGGGGATGCCGGGAGGCGATCGCAGGTCTCGGTGATGCGGCGGATGCCGATGCACTGCAGAAGCGTGGAGCCGAACCGATCGCTCTCGACCTTGGTCTAGAACTCGCCGCCGGGTTCCTCGCCGCCGGGCTCCTCGCCCCCACCGAAGAACCCTGCAGCCACCAGCAGATCCAGCGCGTGCTGCCTCGTGCCGCGCGGCACCAACAGGTCGGCGCGCATCGCGAGGATGTCCCAGTCCATGCCGGGGACCATCTCCCCGTCCTCACCGAGTAGGAGCGACGGGATGCCGGCCTCCTCCAGGATCGAACGCGCGATCCTCGCAGCAGTCGGATGCGGCGCCTCGAGGAGCATGTCGAACGCGTCGCGGGTACGCATGGGCGGAGGATACACCTCGGTTCCCGGCGCACGCCGAGCCCCCTCTCGGATCGCGAAGCCGACCTCGCTACCGCAAGGCCGGCCCGGGCAGCGGTTCCCCATTGGTCGTCAGGATCTGGAAGTGGTGGACCCGGTGCGGGCCGGCGTAGCTCCAGACCACTGTCTTGTCCCGATCGACCTCGAAGAGCTTCACACCCTCGCTGGTGTGGTAGCTGGCGATCACGGTGTTGCCGTTCGGGAGGCGTTGCACACCGCAGGCATCGTCGAGGATCCCGCCGACGTCGTCGTTGGTGACCTTCCAGACGACGCGGCCCTCGCCGTCGAACTCACAGACCTTGTTGCCATGGGTGCAGCCGACCAGGGTCACGCCGTCCGCGAGCCGGATCGCCGTGAACGGCCAGTTCTCCGCATCGCGGCCACCGAGTTCCTCCAGGTCGGTGCGGATCGTCGCGACGACCTTGCCCGCAGCGGTGTACTGCTTCACACAGTGCGCGAGCAGGTGCGGAACCAGGTAGTCGCCATGGGGGAGCTTGCGGGCCATCCGCGTCTGCATGTGGGCGTTGCCGGTCTCGGGCTCGAGCGCGAACTCGACCGCCGCCTCCCCCTCCGGCGTGACCTCCAACAGGCGCGGCTTCGGACCCAACTCGGTCACCAGCGTGTTGCCGTCCGGCAGGCGCTGCGCGGTGCCGAGTTCCTTGTTGGGAGCCTGCAGGCGGTAGGTCCAGCACACCGTCTTGTTCAGGTCGAACTCGAGCACCTGGTCGTGCCAGACGATCAGAACGTGGCCATTCGGCAAGACCCAGCCATCGCGTGCCTGGGCCCTCGGCGCGGCCCACTGGGTCTCGCCGTGCTCGTCGATGATGCCGGTGAAGCTCGGACCCGCAACGAAGAAGGCGTGGCGGATCGGCCGTTCTTCCTGTGCGTGGACTGCACCGAGGACGAACGCTGCGACGAGGCAATGCGAGATCAGGGTGGAGAGACGGCGGCGCATGGAGGGAGGCTAACCGATGGATGCGAGCCACCCCCGCGCCGAAACGGCATCGGACATGCCCTCAGCTGCCGTTCACGCGCCTCCGAGATCAAGGTGGGGAATACACAGAGAGCGACCGAAGCCGCTCGGGCATCTCGCTGCAGTCGGGCAGGGCGAGCAGTCCCACTTGCGTATGCAGCAACTCCTGACCGACGTACTCGTGCAGGAAGAACACGACGCGGAACCGGGACTGCGGCAGAGTCACCACGTTGGACCCGGCAAGATCGAGGAACACCTCGTCGTAGGGAGCCTGCAAATTGGCTCGCTCGACTCCCGGGCGAGACAACAAGACCTCTCCCAGCTCGAACGCGCCGCCGGGATCGTCGACCTCCAGCTCGACCAGTCGGCGTGCATCACCCGCGATCTCGGGGGTAGGGCCAGCAGACCTCCAGCACGCCAACCGCGGTAACGTGCCGTCATGTCGCCGACCGAAGCCATCGACCGCTCGCCCGAAGTCCCTGGGCGGCTTCCCAGTCTTCCGTGGCACTCGTGTCTTGGTCCAGACGCTGTTCGACTTCCTGGAGGCGGGTGAACGACTCGACGACTTCCTGGCCGACTTTCCGACCGTGTCCCGGGAGCAGGCGATCGCTGTGCTCGAGGCGGCGCGCAAGGCCTTGCTGAGCCATGCCTGCTCCGATCGATGAGTGCCTGCCGCGCCATCTCGCTGAGGCTCTCGCCATAGCAAGTCGCCGTCGCACGGCCCCGCCGACGGCCTTGCGTGGCGCCCCGGGCGGGCGGCCAACGAATCCGGTCTCCGAGAGTCTCCCGACACCCCGCAACGGACACTCGTCCCCTCCGGACCGCTGCGCGAGAATCCAAAATCCCGCAGCCCGCGCCGTACGAAGGGAGCCGCCCTGCGACTCACCTCGCATGACACCCTTCCATGCATCGTTCCCCGCCTCCCGGACCGGCCGCACGCGGACCCTCGCGCTGACTGCACTGCTGGCCGCCCCCCTGTTCGCGCAGTGCGAAGAGCCAGGGCGGCCCGACGACCACCCCGCCATCCAGCGATACCGTGCGGCCGCCGAGCAGGCGAGGTCCGACGCGCTGGAGTCGATCGACGGGACCAGGAAGCGCGTCTTGACCTGGACGGATGCGTGGTCGGCAGAGCAACTGCACGCGACCCTGGAGTCCTTGGACGCCGACCGCGCCGCGCTTCGCTCCGACCCTGGCAGCCTCCCCAGCCACCCCCTCCTGCGTGCCGCCGCGGCTCGTTACTCTGCCGCCCTCCAGAGCGCAGGCCTCGAGTGCTGGGCCAGCGTCGAGGAGAACGTGAAGGAGTTGATCGCGGCCAGCGAGAACGATCGGGCAGGGGAACTGCTGAAGGAGCGCACCCGGTTGCTGGGCGAGGCATTCGATACGGAGCGGACCCCAGCGAGTGCGTCTGCGCACATCGTCACGGTCCCATCAGACGCCGAGGAGACCTTGACCCGACTCCGGAAAGGCCTGAACAAAGGCCTTCTGTCGCGGTTCCCGAACACGCGACGAGCCATGGATGCAGCCGAAGCGACCGCGGCGAAGGCCGATGCACCCGCCTTCCATGATCGCCTGGTCGATGCGCTCGGCAACTGCCTTTCCACCGAACCCAAGACGGCAGGCGATCGCGACTCGCGGGACGCACTCGCCGCAGCACTGCTCGCGATGGTGCATGGCGAACATGACGAGCACCTCTCGCTGCCAGGGGCCAGCGCCTCGCCCAATCCGTGCGACATGCTGCCCGTCGGCAGCCGAGTCCGCGGACGGCGCACCGAGGAAGCCGAGCGGAACGAGGGCGTGGTGGCCACCATGGAGGGCAGAGTGATCCAACACGACGAGCGCTGGCTCGTTATCGAGGCCACGGAGCGATGGCGCACACCTGCCGGCAGAGTGGTCGCACCGATATACCAGTGGCGCTTCGAGCGCATTGGCATCGATGCCGCGACCGGCCGCGCGAGATATATCGTTCGCGCCGGCGAAGTGATTCGCGGCGAGGCAAAGAGCCATCGCTCTAATTGGCGCGGCGCCGTGTCACTACAGGGCGATCGCCTGATCGGTGAGTATGGGTTCGACTGGCTCGGCATGGAGAGACGAGGTATGCGGCGCGGCACCCAGGACCTCACGCACCCACTGATCCTCGATCTGGTCCGCCCCGATCATTCTCGCGACTGAACGATCCGCTCTCGCATCTCGCACCCCTCTCGCTTGCCATGAATCGACCGCAACAGGCTCCTCACCACGACCACCTCGGCAGCCTCTCGCACGCCATCGCGGCTCATCTCCCAATGATCCGGAAGCGCATCCGCGCGCAGATCGGCAGGACCCCGGATCTTGAGGATCTCGTTCAGGAAACCATCACTCGAGCCATCGAATCGGGAGCAACCTTGTCAGATCCGAGAGCCCTGCGTCCCTGGATCATGACCATCGCCACCCGGACTGCCATCGACCACGTCCGACGTGAGCGGCAAAAGCCGCAACAAACATCTATGGAGTCCGAGACCGTGGATCCCGCCTGGATGGCGCGTTCGCCTGAGCGAACGGCCGAGGAATTGGACTTCTGGCACATGGTGCTGGCGGAACTCCGCCGCTTGCCCAAGCACCTCCATGACGTCGGAAACCGCCATTTCATCGAGGGCGAATCGCTCGGAACCATCGGACGCGCCCACGGGCGCCGCAAAAGCACGGTCCAGACGCAAGCTCAACGAGTACGGGAGGCTTTGAGTGCAAGACTCGGGGAAGCCGGATACGCCGGATTCCTACCGCTTATCGACCTGGCGGCACCACAACCCGTCGCGACCCTTGGCGCTGCGCACACAGGCTACTCGGCCTCAGCCCCTCAGGCCGTCGGAATCGCCATTGGAACCTCCCTCCTGCTCGCTATCATTGTGTGGCTCGGCAACCTGCTGCACGTTTCCACGCCGAACGAGAGCCCGTCAAGCGTTATCGGCAACCCTATCATCAGCGACGATCAACAACCATTAGCGAACGAGTCCTCTGACAAGACCGTAGAAAAAAGGCAGTCCGTCGCATCCAACGACACAGAGATCCAGGGCCGGGTCCTCGATGCAGCAACCAAAGTCCCGATCGAGGGAGCCATAGTCTACGCATTTGACTACCGGCATCTTTCCGAGACTCGGACTCGCACGGACGCCGCTGGTCACTTCAGAGTCGCAGCGTCGCACGGGGCGCGTTGGCCCTTCGCAGTTCTGGTGGAGGCACCTGACCCAGACATGCACGCTCGCAGACTCCTTCGCTCGCTTCTTCCCAGCAGCGGCACCCAAGAGATTCTCCTGGACCGCCCGATCAGCTTCTCGCTGACGGCCTGGAAAGACTTCTCCACGCATCCAACACAAGTCGCCAATTGCGATATCGCATTAATCGACCTTGCAGGGATAGACGAGGATTGGCCTTTCGCATACGGAGAATCCGTTCGCGACCTGCTTCCAAGCCACTTCTCAATCATTGATCGCCGTATTGTGCCCGGAATCGCCGCACAGGTTGTATTTCGCCATGCCTCACCGACACCCCTAGGAATATCCGTGATAGACCACCAGGGAAACCTCTGGCTAGGCGCCCTTGATGATCATATGAAAATGCGCTCCACCGCCTCCCCCGATAACCCACAGAGGAGCATACCGGAAGTGCATGTAGCCCTCGAGACGTGGCGTCCCACGACGGCCAGAAACATCCTGCAGACAACCACCGACGATGCAATCTCGTTAGCCCTCAGAACATCCGCTTGGCGAACAATTGACGTGTCAAAGGACCTGCTCCTCAACTTCCAGAGGAATCTGCGACCGCGCCATGCAGAACAGCGCCCCATGCTGAACAGTTTGGCGGCCCTATGGGATCCGATCGACTCCCCTAAATCCGCTGGGCTATCGGCTTCACTATCCGTCGACCTGAATCGATTGATTACACCGCAAGACAATCAACGCACAGACAACCTCACGGTTCTCTTGGAAAACGCTGGATGGGAAGAGTTCCTTATAGATTATGCTACATCCAGACCGGGCGAGGTTCTCACATTCGATAGAGTGCCCTGCGGAACACCGGTCAAGCTCAGCATATTTGCCGACGATTTCGGCCATAGAATCCTCTCGCTGCCATTCTGCATCCCGCAATCCTGGCGTGGAACTGTAGACCTTGCTTCTCACATTAAGGACGTGCGCGTTCGGACAGTCGGTCACGAAGAGCGGTTGCCCATCCACAACGTGAGCATCCCCATGATTGTGGACGGCATTCTCACCAGAGTATGGATATTGTCCGACACGCCCGTTGATACGGCTATGACGAGCACCGCATTCGTCGACCCAATCCATATCAGCGCAGAATTCGGAACCGATACAGTTCTCGGACAGAGGGTATCGGCACGCCCTGGCCAAGTCGGCACCGTCGATTTTGACATCCGCCCATCATTCACGATATCGGTCCGTAACCGTGACGGAATATTCGATAATGGAAATGTCGGCGAAATAGTCATTCAGGGATTCGTAGAAGGAGAACAACGCGTCTATTTTCGCCACACACCCGGAAAAGGCCGTCTTTCCGACGTGAGGATTCACCCAGGGGCAATAGGGAAGGTCCATGGCGAGATTCTTCATTTCAGACCTGGCGTCTCGCTTCCCAAGCTGCCACGGCGATCTACATTCAACACGACCTCCTCGATCGCGGGAGACCTCATCCCTGTTCAAGACATCCTTCTCTTGCCCGAGTCACCAAGAGACCACACTCTGGCAATACGGCTTCATCACGCCGACGGCCTGATATCAACCCCTACAATCACACACATACGGGTCAGGGAGCGCCCACGCCCCATACACACAGCGCTGGGCCTATCCGCCGAATGGACTACCATACCCTGGTCTATCCGTGAGTATGCAGTACACATCGCGGCCCCAGAACGAATCGCCGGATCGGAAATCGAGATCATCACAGACGAACTCAGCACCATACGCACGCATGCACCAGAAACCCCATTTGCACCATCAACCCACATCGATATCCTCGTCAGCAGATCCTCTGAACTCATACTACGCCAGAACGGGCTTCTCCACTATCATTCGGGCTTGCAGGCCGACGATGTAATTATATCTGTCGCGGGCCTGGACGTTCACACGCACGGCGAACTCCAGACGGCTCTGCGTGCTGCGAAAGATGATGATCCGCTCCCGATTGTCGTCCTCCGCAATCATGTCGCCGTCGACATACTGCTGTCACCTCCATGGCGGACGTTTATGGGGTCCATTGATGTGACCGCTCGTTGATTGCTGTGGAGACATGACCACGTCCACATCTTCAGCTGACGCTGGAACACATCCAGGCATTCGCTCAGCGCTCCACCCCCATAACCTGGCACGCCGAGCACTGAAACGCCCGAGCAGTCACATGTGACGCAACCGCCGCACTTTCACCGCCCCGACCGCCCACCCTCCCGGATCCGCGCCAGCTCCTCCACCAACCGCGCCGCGACCTCCGGGTGCTCGTCGATCACATCCTTCGCCTCCCCCACATCCGCCGCCATGTCGTAGAGCTGGAACGGCTCCTCGAACGGCTTGCCGGCCGGCTTCGCCCGCCCACCTGACCCGTTCCCCGCCACCAACTTCCAGCGCCCCTCGCGGATCGCGAACATCCCCGCGGCGGAGTGGTGGATCACCGGCGGCCGCGGCTCGGCGCGCTCCTCGCCCCGCGCCAGGGGCAGGAAGCTGAAGCTGTCCTCGCCGCGCTCGCGCCCCATCTCCACGCCCACCAGCTCCGCGAACGTCGCCATCACGTCGGTCAGGCAGACGGTCTCGGCGCAGCGTGAGCCCGCCGCCACCCTCCCCGGCCAACGCACCAGGAATGGCACGCGGTGACCAGCCTCGTAGATGTCGGCCTTGGTGCCCCGATACGGACCATTGGCGCGGTGGTTCGCGGCGCGGTAGCCCTGCACCGAGGCATCGTCGGTGTGGTCCTGCTGCTCCGGATCGTCGTAGCGGTACATGTACGAACCGTTGTCCGACGTGTAGAGCACGAGGGTCTCGTCGGCGACGCCAGCCGCGTCGAGCGCACGCAGCACCTCCCCCACCGTGTGGTCCACCTGCATCACGAAGTCGCCGTAGTCGGCGAGCCCCGACTTGCCGCGGAAGCGCGGGTGCGGCAGCGTCGGCTTGTGGGGCGCGGTGAGTGGGAAGTACAGGAAGAACGGCTCGTCCTGCTTCGCGCGTTGCTCGATGAAGCCGACCGCCTGCTCGGTGAGGTGGTCGAGCGCGTCCTCCATCACGAAATCCCTGGCCCGCGGCCCGCGCCGCAGGAACGCCGGGAACGGCTGCTGGGGCTGGATCACCGTCTCGGGGTCGGTCACCCGGCCGTCGTCGATGTAGACGTAGGGCGGGAAGTCGAGCGAGGCCGGGATGATGTGGCTCCAGTCGAAGCCGAGCGCATTCGGCACGTCGCCGATCGGCTGGGTGAAGTCGATCTGCTGCGGATCGCCCTCGCGCTTCGGCCAGCCGAGGCCCAGGTGCCACTTGCCGACCACGCCGGTGTGGTAGCCCGCCTCGTGCAGCAGGTCGCCGAGGGTGTCGCGGCCCTCTTCGATGAGCCGCGCGCCATAGCCATTGAGCACGCCGCGCTTCAGGCGGCCGCGCCAGCAATAGCGCCCGGTGAGCAGGCCGTAGCGGGTCGGTGTGCAGACCGCCGAGGGCGTGTGCGCGTCGGTGAAGGCCATGCCCGCGGCGGCGAGCGCGTCGAGGTGCGGGGTCGGGATCTTCGAGGCGGGGTTCAGCGCATGGATGTCGCCCGACCCCATGTCGTCGGCGAGGATCAGGACGATGTTGGGGCGCGCCGCGGCTTGGGCGGGCAGGACCGCACAGACGATCGCGGCGACGCCGAGGAGGGATCTCGCCATGCCCATATCCTAACCCCTCGCCGTCCCCCTCCGACGAGGCGCGCGTCTATGACCGGTCGCCGCCCCGGATCCCGGCGCGACGGGATCATGGCGCGCGACCGACGTCCGGTCACCGCACCTCGACGAGGATCCGCTCGATGGTCCCCGTGAAGCGCGTCGCCGCGCGCCCCACTCCGATGCCCTCGGCCACCGGGGTCTGGTTGTCGAGCCCGACGTCGGCGGTCTCGTCGGCGGAGAAGATCAGCGGCTGCGTGCGACCGATCTGCCCCTTCGCGACCACCTTGCCATTCACCGAGAGACTGGCCGTCCCGCCTGCTCCGAGCTGACCGCCACCCGCGTAGGCGAAGTCGAGGACGATCTCGGCGGCACCGGCTGGCACCGCGGTATCGCCGGCGACCGTGTAGCGATCCAGGCCCAGGAAGTTGTAGGTGTACTCGGGCTTGCCGTCGCGCAGGTAGAGGCTCCAGCCGCCGAACCGGCCACCCTGGGCCAGGAGCACACCGCTCGCGCCGCCAGCCGGGATCTCGACCTCCGCGGTGATCCGCTTGGAACGGTTCTTCACGTTGATGAACGTGTTCTCGAGCATGCCGTCCATGCCGGGGTAGAGGGTCATCGAGGGGCGGTCTCCGATCAGGTCGGGGCGACCGGCCAGGGTCGGATTGACGCGCTCCACGGTGCGGTCGTCGATCGGCAGCACGTGGTAACGAGCGGCCTCGTCCATGAACAGCGCCTGGAGCTTCTGCAGATGCTCGGGGTGCTGCGCGGCCAGGTCATCGACCAGGCTGAAGTCCTCGCGCACGTGGAACAGCTCCCAGACGTCGCTCTCGAGCGGGCGCTGCTGGCCGACCTGCCACGGGGCCCGGTGCAGGGTGCGCGCCAACCAACCATCGCGATAGATCGCCCGGTTGCCGAACATCTCGAAGTACTGGGTCGTGTGGCGCTCGGCCGCGTCACCATCGTCGAAGGAATAGAGCATGCTCGTGCCTTCGATCGGCTTCTGCGGCGTGCCGTTGACGATCTTCGGCTCCGGGATGCTGCAGGCCTCGAGCACCGTCGGAGCGATGTCGATCACGTGGCTGAACTGCGTGCGCAACTCGCCCTTGGCCGCGAAACCGGCCGGCCAGTGGATCACCGCACCGTTGCGGGTGCCCCCGAAGTCGGACGCGACCTGCTTGGTCCAGGTGAACGGCGCATCAAAGGCGACTGCCCAACCGGCTGCCATATGCGGGAAGGTCGTCGGTCCGCCCCACTCCTCGATCAACGGCACCAGGTCTTCCACCTTCTCCTGGACCCGGTTGAAGTAGGTCATCTCGTTGAACATGCCGACGAAGCCGCCCTCCGCGCTGGTGCCATTGTCGCCAGCGATGTAGATGAACAGCGTGTTGTCGAGTTCACCGATGCTCTCGATGGACTCGACCAGGCGGCCGACATGGTGGTCGGTGTGCGACACGAAGCCACCGAACACTTCGGCCTGGCGCGCGAACAGGCGCCGGGTCTCCGCCGGCAGCGTGTCCCAGTCGACAATCTCCTCCGGCTTCGGGGCGAGTCGTGTCCCGGTCGGGATGATGCCCTGCTCGAGCTGCCGCTGGTAGGTCGCCTCGCGCACCGCGTCCCAGCCCTGGTCGAACTCACCCTTGTAGCGCTCGATCCACTCCTTGGGCGCGTGATGCGGAGCGTGCACCGCGCCGGTCGCGAAGTAGACGAAGAACGGCTTGTCGGGAGTCATCGACTGCTGCGCCCGGATCCAGTTGATGGCCTGGTCGGTCATGTCGTCGGTGAAGTGGTAGCCCTCCCGCTCCGGCGGCACGACGCGGGTCACGCCGTCGTAGATCAGCGGGAACCACTGGTCGGTCTCCCCACCGATGAACCCGTAGAACTTGTCGAAGCCCTGCCTGGTCGGCCAGCGGTCGAACGGGCCGGAGACGCTGGTCTCCCAGGCCGCGGTCTCGTGCCACTTGCCGAACGCCCCGGTGCTGTAGCCATTCAGGCGCAGGATCTCGGCGAGCGGCGCGACGCTGTTCGGGATCTGGCCCGTGTTGCCCGGGAACGCCGTGGCCGTCTCCATGATCGAGCCGGCATTGGCCGAGTGGTGGTTGCGACCCGACTTGAGCGCCACCCGGGTCGGCGAGCAGAGCGCGGTGGTGTGGAAGTTGTTGAAGCGCAGCCCGCCTGCGGCGAGGCGATCGAGCGTGGGAGTGCGAAGCGGGCCGCCGAACGAACTCGTCCCACCGAAGCCGAGGTCGTCGATCAGCACGATGACGACATTGGGCGCACCTTGGGGAGCCTTCACCTCGAAGCGCGCGGGCCGCTCGCCGACATCGCGAACATCAAGCTCCCGATGGACTGCGGGATCGGGCTCGGGAATCGGCAGTACGGTCCGGTCCGGCTCCTGGCCGGAAGCGATTGCAGCCAAGGTGGCTACAGCGGTCGTGTGGCGAAGCAAATGGTATTGCATGGTCGTTCCTGGGGCCTTGCGCTGGCCCGGCTGCGGGCGGCAGCCAAGGCCCGAGGAACTCGGATATCCGAAGGGCTACGATGCCGACATCAGAATCCGGCCAGACCCCTGCCCCGACCTCCCCATCCAGCGCTCCAGACCCTTCGACTCGCGGCAGCGGACTGCGACGAGATCGTCGGTGGGATCCGCGCAGCGGGCTGGGAGCAGGACTACACCCAGCTCCAGTCGGGACGCTTCGCCGGTGCCGTGGAAGTCGCCCAGATCGGAGCGGTACAGGTGTCGACCCTGCGCTACGAGACGCAGGTCCTGGCTCGCGGAAGTTCGCCGCCGAGCCATCTGACCCTGGCGATCGTCGTCGAGCAGCAGGGAACCGCTCGATGGAGAGGCTCCCCGGTATTCCCAGACCTCGTCATGCTGGGTCGCCGGGACCTCGAGGTCGACCTGCTGATGGCGCCGACCTTCGGGCTGTGGCTGCTGTCGGTGCCCGAGTCCTCGGTCGAGTGTGGAGTCGGCTTCGATCATCTCAGCCTGCCGCGCCAGGACGTCGACGCGCTGCTCCGTTTTGCCAGGGCCGGACTGACTGCGGCGCAGACGCATCCCGAGCGCTTCGGCCCAGCGACGATCCGAGCCTTCGAATGCGAGGCCATCGAACTCGTGCAGACCGCACTGCACCGCGGCACGCCGGGTCTCGCGCAACCGGACGTCCTGACCGCCAACCTGGAGAAGGAACTCCGCAGCCGGCTGACCGAGCCGGTGACCTTGCCGGAGATCGCGGAGACGCTCGGCGCAAGTGAACGAACCCTGCGGCGTGCCTGCCAGGCGAGCTACGGCACCAGCCCGATGCAGCTCTTGAAGGCGCTCCGGCTCAACGCACTACGCAGCGAGTTGGCACGCGCGGATCCGAAGCACCAGCGAGTCTGGGAAGTCGCCGGGGAACTCGGCTTCTGGCACATGGGGCAATTGGCCCGCGACTACCGCGATCTCTTTGGCGAGCTCCCGAGCGAGACCCTCGCGCGGGATCGAGACCGCGAGTTGAGGCCTTCCCGCCCGTCGCGAGTCGTGTGAATCGGCGCACCGGCTGGCGCAGCGACCCCGCTCCGACCGCCGCCACCCCGACTCCGTGCCGGCACCTCCACCACCCCTTCGGCCGCGCGGCGCTATCCTGCCGCGATGCTCGTCGCCCTCGCCCTGCTCCTCACGCAGATCGGTCCCGGCGATCCGCCGCCGGAGCCGACGCCCGAAGAGACCCTGGCGCTCGAACTGGCGAACCGCATGCGAGCGGATCCGGTCGGCGAAGCAGCGCGCCTGCTCGCCGACCGACCGCGCCCCGCCTACCAGGGCTTCGACGCGGCGATGTTCACCACCGAACTGTCGGCGATGCCGGCGGTCGCGCCGCTGGTGTTCCATCCGCGCCTGATCGCCGCGGGCCGCAACCACAGCGCCTACACCGCGAAGCACCGCGAGTATGGCCATGGCGAGACCGAGGGCCGCGAGGGCTTCACCGGCAAGACCGGCACCGAACGGGCGCGCTTCGCCGGCTATTCGGAGACGCACGGCGTGGCCTTCGAGAACGCCGGTTCCTTCATCCCGGGTGGCGTCTACGGCAGCCATTGGGGTTGCGCGGTCGACGATGGACCCGGTGGCCCGGGCGGCATGCAGGCCCGGCGCGGTCATCGCAAGACCATGATGGACGCGCGCTGGCGCGAGTTCGGCTGCGGCTTCGTGTTCCACGCCGACGGCCGGGCCGAGCACTCGTCGCTGTTCGGCGACGGGGAAGGGCACCGGTTGGTAGGCGGCGTGGCGTTCGTCGATCTCGACGGCGACGGCTTCTACGACCTCGGCGAGGGGCTCGGCGGCGTGCGCATCGCGCTGGACAATGGTGCGGCCACTGCGAGCTGGAGTAGTGGGGCCTACGCGTTGGATCCGGGTGCCTCCAAGGCCGCCGGCCGCGCGCGCTGGACCGCGCGGCTGTACGACGTGGAACTCCGTGCCGACCTCGGCTCGGGCGAGGCCAATGTGAAGCAAGACGCGGAGCTGCTGGCAGCGATCCGCTCGCGTTGGACCCAGCTGCACGCGGCGGTCTCGAAGCGCAGCGGCGCCGCACGCGAGCGAGCACTCCACGACCTCGCGTTCTGGACCGCTGCCCTGCCGCAGATCGAGCTCGACTTCACGGTCGCGGAGGAGGTCGTCGCGGTGCGCGGTGCCTGGATCGAGCGGCGCGACCGTCTCGTCCACGGCCTCGCAGCCGGCACGCTCTCCGACGACGACTTCACGTCGACCTTCCCCCGCGACTCACTGCCCGACGCCTGGCTCCGCGAAGCCGCGCGCATCCACGAACTCGATGCCGACCGCGCCCGACTCGAAGCGTCTGCCTCCAGCGACGCAGCCCGAGCGCGCCGGGTGCGTCAGTTGCTCGGCGAGTTCGAGGAGCTGCGCGAGGACCTCGCGATGCCGGCCCTGTTCGGTCCACTCGACAGCGTCGGTCAGCGCATCCGTTCGCTGACCGAGTGAGCCCCCACCCTCACATCCGATACTCCGTCCAGAGCAGCTTGCTGCCACCCCCCGCCGCCACCGGCGTCAGCAGCATCTCCCGCCGCCCGGGACTCCCCTGCAGGTGCACGCGATACCGCCCCGCACCGCCCTGCCTCCACACCGCGTAGAACTCGCTCCCGACCCGCGCCCAGCGCCCCGCCGAGCGTGACTCGTCGGTGAGTCCGGTGACGCTGCCGCCGAGCTGGTCCTGCCCCACCACCGTCGACTGCGAGCCGGAGAACAGCAGACCGTGGGCGCCGACCTGGATCCGGGTGGTGGTCGACACGTGCAGCCGATCGCGGATGCCGCCCGCCGAACTCATCGCCTGCGCATACCAGGTGCCGACCACGTCGTCGCGCTCGGCGCGCGGTGCCTCGATGCACAGCCGAGTGGCCACGCGCGTCATCGCGGCTTCGCGCTTCGCGAGTTGAGCCGGCTCGGCCGCGGCGGTGAAGGCCACGAACCAGCCGTCCTGCAGGAGGCCGTGGACCCGACACTCGACCTGCTGCCCGAGCGGACTGCGGCCGGTGAAGGTGAACACCCGCAGGTCGTCGCGGCCCTCGATCGCGTGCGGTGCCTGGCTCGCGCGGACGAACGGCAGTTGGGTCTGGACCAGTTGCAGGACCAGGCCCGGCACGCGGCGGTCGTCGAGACTCCGCACCGACGGATCGGCGCCGATCATCCCGACCAGGTGGATCTCGGCGTCGCCCTGCGGGCCTCGCGCGGGATCGGTGGGATGCAGGCGCAGCCCCTGCGGGACCTCCTCGACGCGCCAGCCCTCGGGCAGGTCGAAGCCGACACCGAGGGGGTGCGTGTAGTCGAGGGCGGGTTCGTCCTCGGGCTGGGTGGTGGGCCGTTCGGAATCTCCGGACGGCTGTTGGCCACAAGCAGCGCTGGTGAGGGCGCAGGCCAAGGACAGGATGAACAGGACGGTGCGGACCGGGTGCAGGCTCATGGCGGCGTCTCGTGGTTCGGTTCGACCACCGAGAGCGGGAATCCGAACCCCGAGCGAACGGCCGGACTTCGACCGGCCCGCTCGCTCCCACGAGATGGGCCAGCCGACACCGGCTACCGCCCCGCCCCGATCGGCGAACCCGGCGGCACCTCGCGCCGCGCCGCGGCGGGCTCCGCGCCCTCTCCGGTGTCGAGGAAGCGTCGGATCCGTGCCGCCTCGGCAGCGACGTGGGCGCGCTCGGCCAGGGCCCGCGACTCGAGGCTCCGCGAGGTCATCTGCTTCCAGAGTTGCTCGAGCGCTGCGCGGCAGGTCGCGGTGACCGCCGCGCGTGCACGTCCATCCGCGGCGCGCGCGAGCAGATGGTCGACGACCAACACCTGCACGGTGCGGAGCACCTCGGCCTCGACCGGGTCCTCGGGCGTCGGCGCGAACCAGGTCGCGGCGCAGACCGCGTCGATCAGCTCGCGCAGACCGAAGCCGTCGTGCTGCGCTGCGAGGCGTGCGCAGCGCCCGGTGTCGAACAGGCCGGCGAGGACCACTTCGGCCGCGGCGGCGCCGGCATCGATCGGGTCGAGGAGCGCGCCGGCGGTGCGCGGGAAGCGCTCGGCGGCGTCCGGGTCGCGCGGCGGCGGCGGCGGGAGCAGCGCGCGCAGCCGCGCCGGGATCGTCAGCCGCGACGGCTCGAGCATCGTCAACAGGGCTGCGAGCGCGGCGCGTTGGCGGTCGCCGGGCACCGCGGCCACATCGGGCTGGCCGTCGCCGACCACCTTGTGGCGATAGGCGCGCCCGCCGAGCAGCTTCAGCGCCGCCTCGGCCTGGAACCGCGCGTGCAGCAGGGTCGGCAACAACACGTTCTCCAGGTCGGCCTGCGGCGCACCGGCATCGAGCGACCGTTCGTCGAGGCGGCGCATCGCGATCTCCTGCACGGTGAGCGCCTCGCGGAGCGCGGCGATGGGATCGCTGCCGTTGTCCCAGAGCGACGCCTCGGGATGGAAGGTGTCGCGAGACCTCGCGTCCTGGTCGGTGAGGTAGGCGTGGCCGTCGCGCAGGCCTTCGGCGACCAATGCCTGCAACGCGCTGCGTTCGTCGAGGCCGGCCGGGAACTCGGTGTAGCCGTAGCGGATCGCGAACACGTCGTAGCTGCCGATGCCGGCGGCGTAGGCGTCGTCGAACACCAGCTCGCCGTTCTCGCCCGGACGGATCCACGGCGCCGGGTAGTCCATCACCGAGCTGCGGTCGCGGGTGCTCGCAGCGAAGTTGTGGCTGAGGCCGAGGGTGTGGCCGACCTCGTGCGCGGCGAGTTGGCGGATGCGCGCCAGCGCGAGTTCGAGGCGGCGCGGGTCCTGGGCCGGGAGCAGGTGCTCGGCGCCGGGCGAGGTCGAGGCGCAGCAGGCGTCTTCCGCGGCGCCGAGGCCACGGAACAGCAGATGGTCCTGACGCACCCGCAACGAGCCGAGCAGCACCGAGCCCTTCAGGATCTCGCCGGTGCGCGGGTCGACGACCGAGGCGCCGTACGACCAGCCGCGGGTCGCGCGGTGCACCCAGTGGATCACGTTGTAGCGGACGTCGAGCGGGTCGGCGCCGACCGGCAGGTCTTCCACCCGGAACGCGTTCACGAAGCCCGCCGCGTCGAAGGCCTCGGCCCACCAGCGCGCGCCTTCCTTCAACGCGGTGCGCACCGGCTCGGGCGCGCCGCGGTCGAGGTGGTAGACGATCGGCTCCACCACCTCGCTGCGCTCGGAGCTCGGGTCCTTCTTCTGCAGCCGGTGGCGGGAGATGAAGCTCCGCTGCATCGCAGTGCCGATCGGCGCCGCGTAGTCGAGGTAGTCGATGCCGAAGTAGCCGACGCGCGGATCGGCTTCGCGCGGCCGGTAGCCGTCGTCGGGCAGGCGGACGAAGCTGAGCCGCTGACGGATCGTGAACGCCTCGCCGTCGGCGGCGACGCGGCGCACCTCGCGGCCGGGCTCGGAGCTGGTGAAGGTCAGCCAGGCCTCGAACTCGCAGTTGTCAGGGAAGGCCTTCAGGCCATTGCGCTCCAGCACCGAGCGACCCGCGTCGATCGAGTAGCGGCTGGAGTCGGCGCCGCGCACCTTGGACGCGGCGCGGACGTGGTCCTGGAGCAGGAACGGCGTCACGTCGATCAGCACCCGGCCCCGGGTCTCGGCGAGCACGTCGAAGCCGGCGAGCACCGAGTCGGCGAACGACTCGTCGACCGACCGGCGTTCGTCGTAGTCGGCGCTGTCGGCGCGGTAGCGAAGGTTGTCGGCGAACAGCAGCACGCGCGGACCGAAGCGGCGGAAGCGGACCACGTGGCTGGCGCCGAGTGCCCCCCGATCGAGGCCGACCGGATTCGAACCGAGGCCGCTGGCGATCTGCGCCTGGACCAGCATCGGGAAGTCGAAGACACCGACCTCGAACAGCACGCGGTGCTTCGCAGCATCGAACCACCAGTCGACGAAGCCGGCGTGGCGGGTCATTCCGGCAGTGGCGTCCGCGATGGAGCGGGGCTCGGCGGGCTGCTCCTGCGCGGGCATCACGCCGAGCAGACCGAGGACGAGGAGGGCGGGCGGGAGGCGGCGACGCATGGCGCGATCTTGGGGCAGGTCCGTAGACCGTCGCAAGGTCCGGCGCCGACATCCGCCGAGCGGCGCTCGGGGGCCTCGCCCTGGTGCAGCTCAACCCTGCCAGAGCGCTGCCGCGTCCTGAGGAGCGGCCTGAGTGAACAGCACGTCTCCTGCGACAAGTACCTTGCCTCTCACCGAGGGCGAGATCCTTGGCGAAGTCTGTCGTAGTCGGTGCCAGGCACGAACCACGACAGACTTTGTGTCGCGGTCCGTGCCTGGCACCAACTACGACAGAAACGGCGCGCTCTGCGGCGTATCCTCCGGCCGGTGCATCCCGCCGACGAAACGAAGGCCGCTCCGGAGACCGAGCAACTCGGTGCACCGACGAGCAACAGGCTGTGGCGCGTCCTGCTGTTCCTGCCTCCGGCGAGCTACTACGTGCTCCAGTGGGTCTACGACGGGTCGCCGCACACGCCGGGACCCGGTGACTGGCCGCTCAAGATCCTCACCGCCGTCGCCCTGCTGATGGCGCTCCTGATCGCGGCGCTCCTCTTCCTGGCGCTGCACGGCATGCGTCCCCGTGCCGCGATTCACCGGAGTGCCTGGACGGCATGGGCCTGGCTCGGCGCCCTCTCCTTGCTCTGGAGCTGCTTCCTGCACGATCGGAAGTGGGAGCGGAGGATCTTCTACGCCAGCGGCCTGGCCGCGGCCGTCGAAGCGTTCGTCGAGGAGCACGGCAGGCCTCCCGCAACGTTCGACGAACTCGAGAAGGAGGGTCACGTGTGGCTCGACGAACTCCCCTCCGCCCGCATCGCACACGGCGAGGACGTGCCCGCCGCGCTGCGCCCCGAGAGCGGTCCGCTCGCACCGCCGTGGGCTCTCTGCATGCACGCCGGCCTCGGCTCCGACCTGTTCTTCTACCTGCCGGACGCGCGCTACGCCGACTACATGCCCGGCAGCCACCTCGAGCGCCTCGGCCACTACTGGGCCTACCTGCACGACTGACCGCCGCGGAAAGTCTGTCGTGGTTCGTGCCTGGCACCAACTACGACAGATTCTGGTCAGCGGTCGAGAAGCTTCGCGTAGGCGCTGTCGCGGAGGAGAGCGACCGCGCGCTCCGCGTCGGCGGGATGGACCTCGATCCAATAGCCCTGCGTCGCGCCGGCGATGTAGATGTGGGCCGACTCGTCGATGGGCATCACGCGCACGCCCTCGGCCTTGAGCAGCTCGAAGGCGCCGAGGGCCTGGGCGAGATCCTGGGTGAAGGCGATGCGCATGGATGGTCTCACGGCAGCAGGTCGCGGGGAGTGCCTCAGCCGTCGCGCTGCTCGCCCGCCGCCGGAGCCTCGTCCATCGGCCGGATCCACAGGTTGCGGAAGCGCACCGGGTTGCCGTGGTCCTGCAACTGGATCGGCAGCTTCGCGGGGTGCGGCGAGTAGCTGGTTGTCTGGCGGTGCTGGGTCGGGCCCATGAACGCGACGTGGTTCTGCACCAGGATGCCGTTGTGGACCACGGTGACGTAGGCCGGCGACACGCAGTCGTCGCCGTCGAAGCGCGGCGCGGTGAAGAAGATGTCGTAGCTCTGCCACTGGCCGGGCGGACGGCAGGCGTTGACCTCCGGCGGCTTCTGGCCGTAGATCGCAGCGGCCTGGCCGTCGGCGTAGCTGGGGTTCTCGTAGCTGTCGAGGACCTGGATCTCGTAGCGGCCCATCAGGAACACGCCCGAGTTGCCGCGGCCCTGAGACTCGCCCTTCACCTCGGCCGGCGCGCACCACTCGACGTGGAGCTGGCACGAGCCGAACGACTCGCGGGTCTGGATCGCACCGGTCCGGTTCACTTCCATGGCCTTCACGCCCTCGGCGCCCGGTCCCCCGCTGTCGACCAGCTTCCACTCGGCCGCGTCGCCGTTGCCCTTCTGCCAGGCGTCGAGGTCGGTGCCGTCGAACAGCACGATCGCGTCGGCGGGCACCGGCGCGGGCGGCTGCTCGGGACCGGGATCGACGGCGACCGGCCGCGGCCGCGCGGCGTCGTGGACGCGCCACTTCTGACCGGGGATCTGCGGCGTGTCGGTGTAGCCGGGTCCCTGGGAGGAGGCCGTGCCCGCCAGCGCGAGCGCGGCGAGACACGGCAGGAGACGGAGCGAGTGGATCGTCATGGCCCGGCGATCATCGAGGGGCGGCGGAGACTTTTACAACGCGTGCCTGGCACCGGTTGTAAATGTAGGAGTCGGATCAGTCCTCGGGCCCCACCCTCGCCCGCCAGACCGCCGCCTCCTCGGCCCGGCCGAGTCGCTCGTAGAAGTCGGCGATGCGCTTCGCGACCTTCGAGCGGATCTCGCCTCCCACGCGCTCGTCCTGCGCATCCTCCCAGGCTTCGCGGTAGCTCGCCTCGGCCTCGTCGAGAAGTTCGCGGAGATGAAAGCTCTCGGCCCGCGTCGTCCGAGCCAGCGGAAGGGTCCCGGGTTGCATGCGGCCGGTAGAAGCCTCGGCGAACGAGATCGCCCGCGTCGCCATCCGCTCGGCGTCGTCGAAGCGCTCCAGGGCCAGCGCCGCGTCGGCCTGCTGACGCAGGAACTCCCCGCGCAGCCAATCGGCGCGCTCGCCGCGCTCGAAGGCGAGCTCGGCACCGCGGGCGGCGACGGCCAGAGCCTCTTCGTCGCGCGACAGGCGGAGCAGCAGCTGCACCTGGTTGCTGAGCAGGACCATCAACGCCGAGTGATCCTTGCCGTACGCCTTCTCGTAGATGCCAATGGCCTCGGCACTCGCCTTCTCCGCCAGCTCGAACCGCTCCAGCTTCATGGCCGGCGGCGCGATCAGCGTCAGCGCATTCGCCAGATAGGGGTGCGGCTTGTCACCGTAGAGTTCGCGGAACATGGCGACCGCCTGCTGCGCGGTCTCGAGGCTCTCCTCGTAGCGCCCCTGCTCGTGCTGCAGGCTCGACACCCGCGACACGACGATCGCGGTCCGCTCGGGGCTGTCGGGGAAGACCTGTTCGTGGAGCACCCGCGACTGCTCGCAGAACTCCACCGCCTCCTCGATCCGCCCGAGCTTCTCCAGCGCCACCGCCAGGTTCATCGTCAGCACGGCACGCCGCCGATCCAGACCGTGCTGCTCCGCAAAGGTGAGCGTGTCGCGGTAGAGCTCGATCGCACCCTCGATGTCGCCGATGTGCTTGAGTCCGATCGCCAGGTCGTTGCGCGCCTCGACCCGCTGGTCGGGTGAGGCCCAGCCGGCCGTCGCAGTCGAGTCGCCCACCGCCGCGTCGAGGATCTCGAGCCGGCGCCGCAGCGCCCGCATCGCGTCGTCCTCCCGACCGATCCGCCGCAGCGTCCGTCCCGCGGTCGCGAGGATCTCGCTGAGCTGCTCGGGGTCGTCGCCGTATCTCTCCTCGGCCTTGCCCACCGCAAGGCGCAGCGCGTCGGGAATGCTGATCTCGACGTTGCCCACCGCCGGATCCGCCGCCCCGAGCACGTCGGCGAGGAAGTCGGTGACCGACCGCGTGACCTCGCGGGCATGCTCGGCCTCATCGGCACGCAAGCGCTCGTTCCGCGCCGCTTCGAGCGCCCTCTCCTCGGCCTGCGCTGCTCGCTCCGCCTCGGCCTCCGCCTCGATCGTCTTCGCGACCACCACGAGGGTCGCCAGGATCAGCGCGATCCCGGCCAGCACCGAGACCCCCACGAGGTAGCGGTGGCGCCGCACCCAGCACCCCACGCGATAGGCCCCCGTCGCCGGCCCCACGGAGACCGGCATCCCCCCGGCATAGGCCCGCAGGTCGCGCGCCAAGGCGTCGACGCTCTGGTATCGGTCGTCGGGATCCTTGGCGAGCGCTCGGGCGCAGATCCAATCGGGCTCCCGGCGCAGCTTGCGAGGCGAGAACCAGCGCGCAGGATCCGGCCCGCACGGCACCCGCCCGGCCTTCTCCCGCCGGATGCGGGCCACCCGGTCGCTCGGCAGCTCCAACGGCTCGTTGCGGATCGACTCCTGGATCGAGCGGATGTCGAGCGCCTCTCCGCTACCGAACCGATGCGGCGGCGTCCCGGTAAGCAGCTCGTAGAGCACTGCGCCCAGCCCATACACGTCGGTCCGGGTGTCGATCACTCCCGACGGTCCGTCCAGCTGCTCCGGACTCATGGAACTCGGCGTGCCGACGAACGCGCCGGGCTGGGTGACCTCCCCGTGCACGCGGCGTTGGCCGACCGGGCGGGCCAATCCGAAGTCGATGACCTTGACGACCTGATTGCCCGGCGTGTCGACGCACAGGATGTTCGCCGACTTGAGGTCCCGATGCACGATGCCGCGGTTGTGGGCGTGCTGCACCGCGTCGCAGACCTCGGCGAGGACTTCCATGCGCTCCGCGATGTCGAGGCCGGCGATCTGGTCGGCGAACTCCTGGAGCGGCTCGCCCTCTTCGACCCATTCCATCACCACGTACGGCAGCCCCCCGAGTTCCTCGGGCAACCGGCCGGCATCGTGGACCACGACGACGCTTGGGTGATTCAGCGACGCCAGGGCCCTCTGCTCCATCGCGAAGCGGGCCAGTTGCTCGTCGGAGACCACCCCCGGACGCAACAGCTTGATCGCGACGTCGCGCTCGACGGGACCCTGCTGCCGGGCGCGGAACACCACGCCCATGCCACCCTCGCCGATCTGGTCGAGCAGCACGTAGTCGCCGAAGCGGGTGCCGGGCTGGAGCGTGGGCACCACGGTGGTTCCGGCGCCGAGCGCGATGGTCTCCGCGGGATCGCCGTGGAGGGCCGGCGACGGCTCCGAGGGGGACTCGGTCATAGGGGGGCTCATTCTGCGTTGGGAAGGGCGTTCCAGCAATCGGAACGAACGACGCTGGGCGGGAGCACATCCGCGCCACCGGCCCCCGATCCCGACTGCTAGACTCGGCTTCCGACCACCACCGCCGTGTCTTCCCTCGACCCAGCCCAGCCGCACCACGACCCCGACGAGTGGTCACGACTCATCGACCGGCTGGAAACCCCGGTGATCCTGGTCGTGGTTTCCTCCTGGATGGGAGAGAAGCTGCACAGCCACTGCACGGCCGAGGACATCTGGCAGGAGGCCCTCGTGATGGCCTGGCGCGACCGCGCCAACCACACCTGGACCAACCTGCGCGCGTTCCGTGCCTGGTTGCTCGGCATCGCCCGGAACCGGATCCACGACACCCTCGATCGGATGAACGCGCAGAAGCGGAACAGCGGCCAGCAGCCCCACTCGCTGGAAGCCGATCGTGAACGGCTGGGTCCCGACCACGACCCACCGCGGACCACCACACCGAGCCGCATGGCCTCGGCGCAGGAGCGTGCGCGGATCCTGCAGGAAGCGCTCGACGCGGTGCCCGAGAAGTACCGCGACGTGGTCCGCCTCCGTCTGATGGAGGAGCTGCCGATGCGCGAGGTCGCCGAGCGTGCGGGCATCGGCCTCACCACCGCGCACGAACGGTTCCTGCGCGGCTCCGAGCTGTACCAGCTCGAACTGGAACGGCGGCTCGGATCGTCGATCCGCGGGCGGTCGTGAGCGGCGCCGACGAGACCCTGCTGGCCGGCTGGCTCGACGAGTTCCTCGACGACGTGCTCGAGGGCCGCGCCACCGACGTGGAAGACTACGTCGCCCGCCGCCCCGACCTCGAGGAGCGCATCCACGAGCTGCACGTCCGTGCCCACCGGCTGGCCGGGCGGCGCCTGCCGACCGAGCCGCGGGTGCCCGGCTACCGGATCGTCCGCGAGATCGGCCGCGGCGGCATGGGCGCGGTCTACCTCGCCCACCGCGACGGCGACGAGACACCGGTCGCGCTGAAGATCCTGCCGACCTCGTACGGCCTGACCGAGCGGGCCCGCAGCCGCTTCCTCCGCGAGGCCCGCGCACTCGCCACGGTGGAGAACGAACACGTGGTCGCCGTCCTCGACCTGATCTCCGACGACGCCGGCCTGGCGATCGCGATGGAGTTCGTCGACGGCCCGACCCTCGCCGACGTCGCCAAGGTCCGCGCTACCAAGCGCAGCCACGCAACCTGGTCGGACGTGCGGCCGGTGTTCGGCGACGGCGCCACGCTGCCCGACGACCTGACCCTGATCCAGTGGTCGGTCAAGCTGACCGCACAGGTCGCCCGCGCGCTCGGCGCCGTGCACGCGGCCGGCCTGGTCCACCGCGACGTCAAGCCGTCCAACGTGCTGCTGCGCCGCGACGGCACCGCGGTGCTCGCCGACTTCGGCCTGGTCCGCGACCTCGCCTCCTCGGCCACCCGCACCGACGTGTTCGTCGGCACGCTCTGCTACGCGGCACCCGAGCAGCTCCGCGGCGGCGACGACTCGGCCAGCCCCCGCTCCGACATCTACTCACTCGGCGCCACGCTCTGGGAACTGGTCGCAGGCATGCCGCCGACGGCCGGACGCTCACCGATCGAGCTGTTGGAATCGGTGGAGGCCGCAGGCCCGCCATGGCTGCGCCGCGTCGCCCCCGAGGCCCCCCGCGATCTCGAGACGATCCTGCTGCGCGCGCTCGATCCCGACCCCGACCGACGCTTCCAGACCGCCGAGGAGTTCGCCGCCGAGCTGGAACTCCTGCTCCGCTGGCAGCCGATCCGTTCGCGCCGACCCGGCAAGGTGCAGCAGCTGTCGCGCGCCACCCGCCGCCACCGCAAGGTGCTCGGCGCCGCCGCGCTCGGCGCCGCAGCCCTGGCGATCACCGCCGCGGTGTCGCTCGGCCTCTCCGAGCAGGCCGCCGACCGCCGCGCCGAAGCCCGCGCCGACGCCGCCGACGCCCGCCGCAGTCTGCTGTCGGGCAACGCGCGCCGACGCGCCTACGGCCAGATCGTCCTCGGGCAGTCGCCGCAGTTCCTGACCCTCCAACACGGCTTCGGCACCGCGAGCCAGTCGCTGGTCGGGATCAGCGACCGGCTGGCCGCCGCAGCGAGCGCACTCCCCGACGCGGACACCCTCGAGACCGAATCCCTGCTGGTCGCGATCGCCGCGGGCCGTGGTCCCGCCGGCCCGGGCGTCGGCGAGCCGCCCACCGAACGCTACGACCTCGGGCGCCTCTCCGAACCGCTGCGCCGCTACGTCGAGCCGTGGTCGCTCGGCGCGCTCACCGTGGCCCTCGCGCCGGTCGACCTGGGCGATGCGAGCGAACGGGACCGGCACGCGATCGGCCTGTTGGCCTTCCTCACCGGAGACGTGCTGAACTGCGCCGCGGCGTGGACCCCGCTCGACCCCGTGACCGGCAGCGACCCGCTGATCGATGCGGGCCTCGGCCTGCTGTTCGCGATCGATGGCCGACCCGAGCGCGCCTACCCGCGGCTGCTGCAGGCGCTCCGCCACTTCGAGAACGATCCGCTGCTGGCCGTCACCCTGGCCGAGGTGGCGGTGGCACTCGACGACCCCGCGCTGGCCGGCCGCTGGCTCGAACGGGCCCGCGCCGCCGAAGCCGACCCGCTCGACCTGGCACTGGCCCACTCCGACCTGCTGCGACTGAGCGGCGACCACGCGGCCGCGCTCACGACACTCGAGGACCTGACCGGCGACGACCCGCGCATCCCCCTGCGACGTGCCCGCCTCTGCCGCGAACTGGGCGATCCCACGAAGGCCGCCGCCCTGGCAGACGAGCTGTTGGAGCGCTTCCCCGCGATGGCGCAGGCCCGCCTCGAACGGGCCCGCTGTGCCGTCGCCACGCGCGACCGCGCCGCCTACCTCGAACAGGTCGACTGGGTCGTCGCCCACGACTACCTCGCCGGACGCTCGCCGGGCACCCGCGACAGCGCCCGCGAGTTGCTGGCGCTCGGAGAGCTCTACGGCCTCGTCGCCCGCGCCGAGCAGGCCGCCGGACCGACGCCGACGAGCAACGGTCCACGTTGGGTCGAAGCCTCGCTGCGAACTCCGCTGTTCCAGCACCCGGAGCGCGTCGAGGAGCTGGTGCTCCGCCGCCGGGCCTGGCGCGTGGCGCGGCGTGGCGAGCAGCAGTCCGCGGGCCCGTCGGGCTGGCTCCGGCCACTCCGCACCGCTGCGGAATTGCTCCAATGGTTCCCGGAGACCGCGCCGTTGGTGAGTGCGCGGTCCGACACCCAGGCCGCTCTGCGCGCCCTGGCCGCGGGCCTCGGCGCCAGCTGGCCGCTGCTCGCCGGGCTCGACCATGGACGCTGGATCGGCTCGGACGACCAACGCTCGGTAGACCAGCACCTCGTCGCCGAGCTCCCCGGCACCGAAGCCGGCCTGCGCCTGGGCCTCGTCGAAGCCCTGGGCGACGTCGACGGCGACGGCTACCCCGACCTCGCGACCGGCTCGTTCCGCAATCCGGTCGACGGGCTCGGCTACCTGGCAGTAGTGAGCGGACGCGACCACCGCGAGATCCGCGTGCACCGCGGCCCGGGCGTCGGCAGCGCAGCCGCGGGCATAGGCGACCAGGACCGCGACGGCCACGCCGACCTCGCCTACGTGGAACTCGAGCCGCGACCCGATGCCACCCCCGACGCAGTCGTCCGCGTCCGCTCCGGCGCCGACGGCCGCCTGCTCACCACGCTCCGCGCACCCGGCCCGACCCAGACCTTCGGCAACGTGATCCAACCCGTCGACGACCTGGACGGCGACGGCAGCCCGGAGATCGCGGTCGGCGACATGGGCACCGCCGGCGGCTCCGGCGTGGTGCGCATCTTCTCCATCCACTCCGAGTCCCCCCTGACCGTCGCCCACGGCCCCCGCGGCGCCAGCTTCGGCCTCGACCTCGAACCCATCCCCGACCGCGACGGCGACGGCCTCCGCGACCTGCTGGTCTCCGCCCCCGGCGCCCATGGCGCTCGTGGTGCGCTGTGGATCCTCTCGTCGCGGACGGGCCGTGTTCTGGCCCGGATCGACGGCCCGGCCGATGTGATCCTGTTCGGCATCGCCATCGCCACCGGCGCCGACATCGACCAGGACGGCATGCCCGACTACGCGGTTACCGCGGCCCGCTCTGGGGGACCCGGCGCGATCTGGATCCGCTCAGGTGTCGATGATTCCCTGCTGATTCACTGGCAGTCGAGCGAGCTGCAGATCCAGCAGGTCTTGTGCTTCGGTGATTGGACCGGGGATGGAATGCCGGAGCTGGCGGCGGGACGGCCGCTGGCGGGCTCGCATAGCCCGGGGCGGCTGACGGTGTGGTCGGGGGAGTCACTGGTGCAGCGTGAGCCGCGCGCGATGCTGCAGTTGGTGGGGCGGCACGCGGGTGACGAGTGCGGTGCTTCGCTGGCGCGGTTGCGTGGGCGGGAGGGTGCGCGGGATCTGCTGTGCGTGTCGGCGCCGGGGCAGGATGGGGAGGCGAGGCAGGGTGGTGCGGTGCTGGTGCTGGATTTGCTGCGGTGAGCCTGGGGCTGGTCGGCAAGCGCCGCAAGCCCGATTCGGCTCCGCGAGCCGAGTCGAGAGGAACCGGGGCGCGGGCAAGATCGCGGCGCTCGCCAAGTCGGTTGAGATACGCAGTTGCCCATCTCGCAGCCCTGCCTGCACGCGATTGATCCAGACTCTATTGCAAAGACATCAGACTCATCGTCCCGGTTTGACGTCGACCAGTACCCCCCGGGCTCGCAGCGGATCGCCCGCACCTGATCATGCCTTTGCGCCGATCACTCCAGCCCGCGCTTCACTCTTCCGGGAACCCGACTTGCGGGCGTAGAGCATCGGTCTACCAGACCCAAGACCTGCGTCGCCATCTATGAGGCCTCGCTCGAGATGTTCGAGACCAAGCTGCTCCTTCAACCGCGCACTCCCGTTCGGCGACGTGACCTGGGGCTACCAGCGCCCGTCGATGGAGCATCTTCGGGGATGTGCTGAGCTGGTGTCGGTGTTCTCGCTTCCCCCGCCTGCCATGGTGTCAGGCGTTCCGTAGGGGGAATCTCCCAGCGATGTCAGCTTGACACCAGGGTTTGGGCCGAAACTGCGTCAAACGCGGCTTTCGGGTGTTCGGCACACCGCTTGCATAAGGACCCCTGATCGAGGTCGTCGGGCGGCGGCCAATCACTCTTCAAGCAACCTCAACGGGAGAGCCAATGACTAAGCAACCCAAGCACCACGGCAAGGCCTGGACTTCTTCCGACGTCGCGAAGCTGCAGCAAATGGCTTCGCAGAACACCCCGACCCGGGTCATCGGCCTCAAACTCGGGCGCTCCGAGTCCGCGGCCTATTCGCAGGCAAGCGAGCAGGGCATCTCGCTCAAGCCGAACAACCAAAGCCCGTACAATCGGCGAAGCAAGCCATGACCATCAACGTCTCGGTACGCGTCGCGAACGGGATCGTCATGGCGTCGGACAGCCTGGCAAGCACGATGTTGGACGCCAGCGTCAACGTCAATGTCCCTTCGATCCCCTGTCAGAAGTGCGGAGAGGACACCGGCGGCGGGGTAGCGCAGGTGCCGATAAGCGGAATCCCCGGCAACAGCACGCCGCTTGCCAACAAGCTGTTCTACATTGGCAACTTTGGGGCCGCCTTCTTTGGATCTGCGTTCGTCAACAGTCGCTCTCTTTGGAACCACGTCATGGTGTTCGTCACCACGCAGTACAAGAGCGGCCAATCACTGTCCCAGGTCGCCGACGCCCTGGCTGCGATGCTAGAAGCAGCGGTCAAGGCAGACCCTTCTTGCAGCAAGCACCCACCCGGCACCGTCATCGTAGGGTTCCAACTCAGCGGCTACGACGAAACAGATATCGACTGTGGGCGGACCGTTATGGTCGAGATCCCCGTCGGAGCAGGGATCAACAAGCGGGTCGACTACAACCACGACATCACCGTCACGGGCCAGCTGGAGGTCGTAAACCGGTTGTTCGCACCAATCCAGAATGGTGCCAATCTGAAACCGAGCTTTCCCCGAATGGAGATGCTCGACGCCGTCGACTACGCACGGTTCTTGGTGCAAACCTCCATCGACTACCAGAGGTTCGCCGACCGTGCCCCTACCGTCGGCGGCCCAATCGAGATCGCCTTCATCACCAAGTGGGCAGGTTTTCGCTGGGTCGAACGCAAGAAGATCCTCGACGACGACGATGTACGCCGGTTCAACGTCGGCAAGATGTCCCACGAACTATCCCAACTGCGCCGGGACCTTCCCGACATCATCCGCGACAGCCGCACAAAGGTGCCGGCGGACATCTAGCCGCGGTGCCGTACTACGTCGCGACCGAGACGCAAACACTGGTCCAGGCTCCGGCAAGCGGAACCCTAATCCCGCTTGCGCTTGGGTGTCGTGGCCAGAGGCTGGTCCAGCTGCTCCCACCGCTCGAACAAGTACTCAAACCGGCGCCTCTCGTCGGGGAACGGCTGCGATCGATAGCAGCGATCCACCACACGGTCCAGCTTGGCGTGGGCGTCGAACAGGTTCTGCGGCATGGCCAGCGGATCGTACAAGTCGGCCAAGCTGGCGCCGGGGTGTTGCCGTCGTGCCGCCAGCACCCCTTCGGCGGCCTGCGCCACCTTCTGCCGCTGCTCGTCAGTTGCGTCGGGCCACGGAAAGTTGTTGTAGACCAGCCGGGCGGAGTAGCGGAAGTCGGACTTTATCCGCCCGCAAACATGGCGAACCCACGCCATGTGCATCTCGGAGTGCACAACCCCGAACTCGTACGGGCTGGCGTCCGGGATCACATACAGCTGGTTCGAACCAATAACCTCAGCAGTCAGGTAGGCGATCGGGATGTAGTGCCGCCGCTCCGAACTCACGGTCGGGATCGCCAAATAACGACCAGACGGCTGGCGAATCTCGGCGAACAGGTGCGGTGTTGCGGCCAACTCGACCGTCCGATCCCGGCCCCGGCTCGCCCGCCACTTCTGCACCGCTTGGACACGATCTCGAATCGGCGGCAGCTTGTCTAGCTTGCCGGCGGGAAGGTCCCGCAGCCAGACGCAGAACCGCTTCGTGTTATGCAACATCTCCTTCGCGCCGAGGAACGGGGGCAGATACGCCTCGGCCTCCGGGCACGCAGCAACGATTGCTGCCCGCTCTTCGTCGGTAAGGGTGTAGTTGCCGTCATCAAGCGCGAAACTGCCGTAGTGGATCTTCGGCGCATTCAGCGCCTTGGTTCGGTTCTTCACCGCAACAGGCTCACCCTCTGTTAGGTACGGGGAAATTCTGGTCACGTCGCGTCGCACTGGCGGCAGCTCTGGGTCGGTCGTTTCGTAGATGCAGCGTTGCCGTCGCCCACCAAAGGAGAACCCGATGATCACAACATGGACCTGCGCCTTACCGCGGGCTTCGCTCTCCCACGGAAACGTCCGGTAGGCGAAGTCCAGCACGATGCCATGCCGCTTGTAGAGCGCGTCCCAGAACACGCCTACCTGCTCCCCTTGGGTAATCGAGTTGGTCGAGACGAACGCAGCGCGCAAGTAAGGGCCGGTCGCATATTCCGCAGCCCGCTTGTACCAGGCCGTTACGTAGTCCAAGGTGCCGGCCCCCTTGGTCTTGCCCCACACCCTGGCCATGTCTTTCTTCTGGTCGGGGTTGCGCTCCTTCTTCCCGACGAAAGGTGGGTAGCCCAGGATGTAGGTGCACTCCGCAGCGGGCAGCACGTCGTTCCAGTCGATCTCCAGCGCATTCGCGCATTCGATCTTGGCTGCGTGCGTCAGCGGCAACCGGACGAACGCCTGCCCGAACCGCAACGACGACTCCACGTTCATCTGGTGGTCTACCAACCACAACGCGACCTGGGCAATCCGCGCGGGCCACTCCTCCAGCTCGATACCGTGCATCTGGTGCACGTCCACCCGCAGCTCGGCCGAGATCGAGAACAGGTCGCCGCGATCTTGGTTGCCGGGGTTCAACGCTTGCACGATCTCCACCTCTAGGCGGCGCAGCTCACGGTAGGCAACGACGAGGAAGTTGCCGCAGCCGCAGGCAGGATCAAGCAACCGCATCGCGCCCAGCTCGCGGTGCAGCTCCTTCAGACGGTCCGGGTTCTTCCGGTGCTTCTCAAAGCGGGCGCGGAGGTCGTCCAGGAACAGTCCGTTCACCACCTTCAGGATGTCGCGCTCGGTGGTGTAGTGGGCCCCGATCTGCCGCCGGGCTTTGGCGGTCATGATCGATTGGAACAGCGATCCGAACACCGCCGGCGAGATCTTCGACCAGTCGAACCGGCAGCACTCCAACAGCCGGTTCCGCATCTCGGCGGTAAAGCTCGCCAGGGTCAACCGGTCCGCGAACAAATCGCCGTTCACGTACTGCAGCCCGGCCAACTGCTCATCCAGGTTCTTGCTGCGCTTGTCGTCAGGCTGGTTCAGGACCTCGAACCAGTTGGCTAGGTGTAACCCAAGATCGGACCCGTCCTCCTTGGTGGTGTTCTCAAGGTAGAGGCGGAACGCATCCGGCTCGCCCAGCAGGCCGGTGTCTTCGGCGAACAGGCAGAAGAGGATCCGCACCATGAACTGCTCGAGCTCATGCTCCGGGTAGCCGCTCTCGGAGAGCGCATCCTTCAGCTTGGCCAACCGTTCCGCCGCGTCGATGTTCACGGCGTCTTCCGGTTCGGCGACCGCTTGCTTGTAGCCCGCGACGAACGCGAACTCGCGGATGTGCTCGTGCAGATCCCGAACGCGGAACACGACCTTCCGGTCCTCCTCCGTGTCGTGCAGGGCAATCCGATCGAAGTCGGACACGACGATGTAGCGGGGCACCTCGTCGTGCCGCCCAGCATCCATCAACCCGCGGACGTAGCCGTACGCCTGGGACTCGGCCTTCTCCAGGCTCTGCCCGTAGCTCTTGTGCTCGGAGATCATCGTCCCAGGCCACAGCAGGTCGATAAACGACTGGTTGCCCTTCAGGTTCTTCACCGGTTCCTCGTAGGCAGCAACGTGCCGGCGACTACGACCAAACACCTTGAAGAACTCGTTCCAGAACGTCTGCGACTCGGACCGCTCGCGGACCACGCCAGCCCATTCCCGACCGAACACGATGGCCCTTGCCCGAATCTCGTTCCAGCTCAACCGCATGGCGCCGAATCATGCCGGGCGGGTATCCCGGTTCCAAGTCGGCAACCGTAAGTAGCGGGACCTCCGATCGGCTCTGGCGAGTTCTTCTTGTCCCCACCCCAGTCGGGCATGGCCAAGTGGCCGTGTTGGGCGCACCCTCAACACGCCGTCCTCAGCCCTCCCCCGGACTGCCATAGATGCTTGGCTCCATGGCCAAAGCCGGGGCCAACGAGCCATGCGCCCCTCCGCCAGCCACCTCCAATCTGCACGCAACTCCCTTGCGTTCTCCAGCCAACCGATGGCGCAGCTGGCATTCCCGGGAGGTCCCGAACCTCCAACCTCCTGATCCGTAGTCGGTGGAGACAGGTACGCGCTTGAGGATGTGGATGGCACGCCCGGCAGGAATCGAACCTGCGACCTACCGCCTAGGAAAACCGGAAAACCAGGGGTCTGGGAAGCATGCGTGTGCACCGGCTAGCACCATCGTAGGTTGAGCCGATCGACCGTCCGAAGCCCAAGGGCAGGGTCGATCGGGCGTTCACCGCGCCGATCAGCACGGTCGTGATCGACCTGCAGCGACACCGACAGGTCGAGTACGCCGAACTGTTCGGACTTCCTCCCTTCCTCCGCGCCGAGACGGAGAAGACAGCGGCCTTCCTGCTGGAGAGGGGTGGGCGGACCGGCTACCGTGGCGGTTCACGATGATCGGCGCGGGGGCCGGGTCGCGCGGCGGCGCGGCCTCGAACCCAGCGACGGTCGTAGGCACGCTTAACTCAGCTGGATAGAGTGCCGCTTTCCTAAAGCGGGAGTCGCAGGTTCGAGTCCTGCCGGGCGTGCTTTCACGTGCCCTCGGACGAGTCAACGGGCAGCCGGGCGAGGGCCAGAGGATCCTGGCCCGCCCCACTTTCGCCGATGAAGCTGGTCCAAGCCCAAGTCAGTAAGTTCCGGAACATCCTCGATTCAGGCACGGTCGAGATCCAACCGGACGTGACCTGCATGGTCGGGAAGAACGAGTCCGGGAAGACTGCGTTCCTGCACGCCCTCTACCGGCTGCGCCCGGCGCGGTCGAACGTCAAGTTCGACGCGCGCAAGCAGTACCCGGCCTGGCGAGCGAAGAACGATGCCCGGTCCGGAACCGACCTGGAATCCGTCCGACCGGCCAAGGCCGTGTTTGAACTGGACGCCGAGGACATCGCCGCGGTAGAGGCTGCCTTGGGTAAGGGTGTGCTGACTGGGAACACCTTGGAGTTTGAGCGGACATACAAGGGGGACAGCTACCACATCCTCGAATGTGACGAGAAAGCGGCTGTTCGCAATATCCTGGCCGATCTGAGCCTACCAAAGCCCGCGAGTGATATGGCCACAAGGTGCCATAATCTGAAGGCCCTGCGAGCAGCCGCGCAACAAATGGCTGAAACGGAAGACACCGTCGAGGCAGGCCAGGCGGTGAGCAATGAGATCGCATCGAAGTATGGGGACGACAGCGCTGCGGCGGCTGCCTGGAAGGTACTGGACCCCAGGGTGCCCAAGTTCTTCTACTTCCATGAGTATGCCGCCCTCCCTTACAGCGTCGATGTGCAGCACATCCTGACGGCAGCTGAGACCGAGCTGGACGACAAGCAACTCACGGCCAGGACTCTGCTGCGAATGGCGGCAGCAGACGACGAATACTTGCTGAACCCCGACTACGAAGAGCGAAAGCGTGAGCTTGAGAACGTTGCGAATGCGTTGACGGAGGACGTGCTGAAGTACTGGTCTCAGAATCCTCGCTTGCGCGTTCTACCCGACATCACCCAGACGGCGATCGCGAATCCACAGGGAAAGCACGTGGTCGTACACGAGCTGAAGATTCGCATCTGGGATGACCGCCACATGCTCTCGCTGCCATTCGACGAGCACTCGACTGGCTTCCGGTGGTTTTTCTCGTTCCTAGCAGCCTTCTCGGAGTACGAGCACTCGGACGTGCCCGTCGTCATCCTTCTGGACGAACCGGCTCTCGGCCTTCACGCCAGAGCACAGGCTGACTTCCTTCGCTTCATCGACGAACGCCTGACGGAGCGGCACCAGGTGGTGTTCACGACGCACTCACCATTCATGGTTCAGCCTGGCAAGCTAGAACGGGTGCGGATGGTGGAGGACAAGGGACGAGAGCACGGGACGACGGTCTCAGCCGAGATCCTGTCAACGGATCGCGACACCCTATTCCCTCTTCAAGGCGCGCTGGGCTACGACATGGCTCAGCATCTGTTCATCGCGCCGCACAATCTCATCGTCGAAGGCACGTCAGATTTCACCTACATGCAGGTGATCTCGGATCACTTCAAGGAGGACGGCAGTCGGCAGTGTCTCGATGACCGTTGGTCGATCGTCCCCGTTGGCGGCGCCGAGTGCGTTCCGACGTTCGTGGCTCTTCTCGGAACACACCTCGACCTAACAGTGCTTGTGGATTCGCAGAAGAAGGGCCACCAGCGCCTCATGAATCTTGCTCAAAAGGGCATCCTGGACGGCAAGCGAATCATCACGATCGGCGGGTTGATCGGCCAGAAGCTGGCGGACATCGAGGACCTCTTCAGTCCCGGCGACTACCTCAAGTTGTTCAATAAGGCGTTCGGTAAGACCTACAAGGCGACTGACTTGAAGGGCACAGATCCTATCGTGAACAAGCTGGCCCGGCTGGAGGGGATCGACCGCTTCGACCACGGAAAGCCCGCGGACGTCTTCCTCCGCTCTCGCGATTCACTCGTCCCGAGTCTCTCGAAGGACTCGCTCGATCAGTTCGAGGATCTATTCAAGGCCATCAACGCGACCTTGCCCTCGAACTGACCTACCCTACCAACCACCGCTCTACCGGTAAGAGAAGCTGTGCGAGCGCGACGGGCTGCGCATCGCAAGGCAGACGCCCTGCGATTCGCAGCTGCAGGAGGCTGAAGCCCTGGCGCCCCTCGTCGAATGCGAGCTCGACAGGACCCGGCAAGGCCTGGTCATGCAGCTGGATGACACTCCCGTAAAGTGCCAGGCCGGCCAGGGCCAGCCCAGCTACCAGGCGCACCTGTGGACTCTCGCGAGTCCGGATGTCGGCGGCGTCGTGTACCGATTCACGCAGGGTCGAGCCGGCGAGCTGATCGCCAAGGAGATCGGCGAATTCAGCGGCTACCTCGCTGGTGACGACCACAGCGGCAACAAGGACGGTGCCAAAGCGGCGCCCGGCGAGATCCAGGTCGCCGGATGCTGGGAGCACACGATCCGCAAGTTCCGGGACGCGAGGAGCGAGAGCGCGAAGGTGGCGAAGCTTTTCGAGAGCACATGCGGAAGCTCTACCGCATCGAGAAGGAGGCCGATGAGGCGGGCCTCGGGCGAAGGATTTCTTCGAAAGTGCCCGCGGCGTTGAAGCACGTCACCCGAGCAGATTCAGGATCTCGCGTAGCCGTTCAGCCAGCTCGGAGACGCTCTCGACGCCGCCGACACACCACAGGTGTTCGCTCCGTTGGAACTCGCGCCGGTTCTGGCCGATTGTTCTCAGCGTTAGCTCAGATTGAGGAAAGATGAGACATTCCGGGGATGCCCCTTCCCACGCGGTTCTATAACGTTGCCGAATCGTATTCATGCGAACGCCCTTTGGCGAGCAGAAGACGAGGTGGTCGTGTAGCTCCGTGACCTTCGATCCTCTTCGAAGCGCCTTCTCTCTTGTCAGAATGTTGCCGAGCCCAGCGGCCCAGAAATTGCAAGTGAGGCCCATCTCTTTGCGGGCCCAGGACTCGATCGAAGCGATTCCGACGACTGTCACAACGTTTCCACGGACTCTCGATCCAATAGCAAGTCCAGGCTGCTCTTGCTTGAGCCGTAGCACGGCGTGACCAGGCGACCAGTCGAAGGGCGAGCCGACGTCTTGCTCGTGCAACTTGGCGAAACTCACTGCTTTGGTGAAAACGCCCTCCATAGCCTCCAGCTGTTCGTGCAATGACAGGGAGGCGAAGCGCGCTCTCTCTGCGGCACGAGCGGCTTCCTGTTCCCGGTCCTTCAGCAGTGGCTTTGCGACATGCCTCAGTCTCCTCGCCAGCCTGCCTGGGAATCGCCGATCAGTCTCGCTGCTCCAATCGATGATATTCCGCATGCTGACGTCAAAGTGCACGGCTTCGACCCTGTGGGGGTCGTCGTCGCGCGGACTGAAGTGATCTCGCCTGACCGTGTAGATCACGCTCGTCCTGGCTTCCGCGAAGCCGGCCTCGAAGTAGACGGAGGGGCGAGCGTAGGTCAGGTCAGCGATGACCAAGTCGGCTTGCCTGAGCTCGTCCATGATGACTTCGTTGATGTTTCGGTTGTGCTCCTTCCTATCAACGCGAACGGGCGTCATACCGAGGCCTCTGATCGCAGGTTCGATCAGCTTCTTGTAGAGAGCGTCCGTGTCGGCGCGACCAAACGCCATCGCAACGAAGCACCGAATCTTCTTGGCAGCCATAGAGAACCCTCAACTAGACCTCGAACAAGCGCTCTCCTGACGCCACAGAACCTGAAATCACTCGAAACACCCTCCAGCGGCCTTCGTACGTCGGTTTGGACACATCGACCACGACGCCTGGGAGGGCATTTCGAGTGAAGATCAACGTACTCGAGCAGCTGCGTTCATTCCAA
>JAUILN010000002.1 GCA_030432695.1 bacterium
GCGCTCCTCGTCGGTCAACGTCAGAGCCGCCATCGGCCGTCCCATGTTCGCCATGCTACGTGGTACGAACTAGGCCTCCAAACCGGCCAAACTTTTGGTGCGAACTTTTGCGACGGACCACTAGCGAACTTCCCCCGGCGGCCGGCCGTTGACGCGGCGATGCCCCCGACTCACCAGAGGCGCACGCCGGCTCGTCTGCTGGCGATCGGCGGCCTCGCCATCCTGTTCGCCGCAGCACTGCTGCTCTGCACCTCGTCGGAGCCTGCGCACCAGCGGCTCGCGACGCGCCCGATCGCGGCGGATCGGCCGGACGGCGCGGCCGCAGACCCCGGCACACCTCGGGCCATCGCGTCAGGCTCAGGGCATGCTGCCGAGCCGCAGCGCCGGGCGCGGCAGCCGATCGCACTCGAAGGTCCGCAGCCGGCGCCGACCGAGCTGCTGGTGCAGGGCCGTTGCCTCGACGAGGACGGCGCACCGCTGGCCGCTGTGCCGGTGACCGGCCACGTGGATCCGATCGAGGCCGTGCAGCGGCTGGTCTACGAGATGCCAACTCCCGAGGGGCCTCTCCACGACGCCGCGACCAGCGGACCGGACGGCCGTTTCGAACTCCGCTTCGACTGCGCCTGCCCCGAGGATCTGACGCTGTCGTTCGAGCCCGTCGATCGCCCTCGATGGACGGCGGGGTTCGATCTGCGCGGTCGCGAACCGGGCACCGCCGTCGCGGCCGGCGACACGGTGCTGGCGCAAGGCGCAACGGGCTACGGCGTGCTCGTCGACCACGCCGGCTGGCCGATCCGCGGCGCACAGGTCGCGGCGCTCTGGATCGGCCGGACGCACCCCACCGGCCCGACGATCCGCACGCTGCACTGCGAGACGGACGCCGACGGGCGCTTCCGATTCGACGCGCCGCTGTCGTTCGGACTCTGGCTGTTCGACAGCCCCGACTGCCGGGTCGTGAACCGCAAGGTGCCGGTGAGGCTCGGCCCGGTCGCACTGGTCGGCTCCCGCATCGTCGACCCGGGCGAGGCGCCGATCGGCGGTCGGGTCACGGACTCCAGCGGCCGACCGCTCGAGGGCGTCGAGGTGTTCGTTCTGCCCGACGACGCGGCACCGCCCGAGGACGAGTCGGCGACCGATCGTTGCGTCACCGATGCCGAAGGCCGGTTCCGTCTGCGCCGGGAGCACAGCCAACCCGACGCGGTGCGGCTCGTCGCGAGCGATCGCCAGCTCGCCCATGCCGTATGGCGCAGTGAACACACCATCCCCTGGGGTACGGCCGAGGTTGCCATCCGACTGCCCCCCACTCCGCCGATTGTGCTCCAGGTGTGGAGTGCCGGCCGCGAACGGGAGATCGAGGAGTTCGGACTCGTGGTCGACTGTGAAGACGGAACCGGACGCGCGATCTCCCGACGCGTCGTCGTCCCGATGGGTCGGCACGTCGGCGGCTGCAACCTGGGCCGGAGAGTGGCAGGTCGAGTTCGTCGCCGCAGATGCGACACAGGAGGAGCGCTGGACCCTCGGCCCGGTCCTGGCGATCGACGGCGGCGGGGACATGCGTCGGGTCGTCGAGCTTCCGCCTGCCGACCTGCTGCGGTGACCGCGCCGCCCGACCCCCTTGCTCGATCTCCCCGGTCACGCGATGTTCCCGGGCTCAGGAAATCCGCGAACCCGCTGTCGTGAGGAAAGTCCACGGGCTCGCAAGGCTTGCGCGCACCCTCGCGCCGAGCCCTCGGCTCCCGCCGTGGAGCCCGACCACCCGCTTCCGACGGCCCCTCCATGCGATCCATCCACCGACCTCGTTCGAGCACTTCGCCGCTCGCCCCCGCTCTCGCCACTGCCTGCGCCCTGCTGCTCGCGCTCGCCGCACCGGCCCAGATCAAGAAGGGTCGCTGGGACCAGCCGAGCGACATCCCGGAAGGCTGGGTGGTGCACAACAGCCGCTACTTCCAGGTCCAGTCGCAGTGCGGCGAGGAGAAGGCCGAACGACTGGCGGAGCACATGGAGATGATGCTGCGGGTCTACGTCGAGCTGTTCCGGCCCGACAAGTCGATGTCGTCGAAGAAGTACCCGATCAAGCTGTTCGAGAGCAAACGGCTCTACATGGCCTACGGCCGGGTACCGGAGAGCGCCGCCGCCTACTACAGCCGCGGTGACGGCGAGATGGTCTGCTACGACACCGGTCGCTGGATGGACGAGGAGGAGGCCGAGGACGAGGCGCCGGACGCCCCCATCACCGGCCAACCCACCGCCGAGGACATCGTTCGTCGCGTCGAGCGGCGCTACAAGATGGACCTGCTCGGCACCGCCGCGCACGAGGGCTGGCACCAGTACTTCGCGTGGTACGTCGGCAGCTGGGTCTCGATGCCGAGCTGGATCAACGAGGGCATGGGCGACTACTTCTACGCCGCCCGACCGATGATCGAGAACCGGCGCATCGAGTGCCGCCGCGGCCGGATGAACGACGCGCGCCTGCCGATCATCAAGCGCGCGATCGAGAACGACCAGACCGTCCCGCTGCCGCAGTTCGTGATGTACTCGCAGCGGGAGTACTACTCGAACCCGAGCATCTGCTACGCGCAGGGCTGGGCGCTGTGCCAGTTCCTGCTGCACAGCGGCAACCGAAAGTACGAGCAGGTGATCCCCAAGTACCTGCTGCTGGTGCGCAGCGACACCAACTTCGAGAACGTCACCAAGCTGGCCTTCAAGGGGATCGACCTGAAGGAACTCGACGAGGAGTTCAAGCAGTGGCTCCGCGAGCTGGAGATGCCGGGTGAGGAAGAGGAAGAGGGCGGCACGCGGCGAGGGCGCTGACCCGAAGTCTGTCGTAGTCGGTGCCAGGCACGGACTACGACAGAAACGCTGCGCGCCGCTACGTCGAGAAGGCCTCGAACGCGCGCGCTTCGTCGATCGGGTGCCAGTCGCGCGGCGGATGTTCGCGGCAGAACAACGCGAAGCGCTGCGCGAAGCGGCGCGGGTCGTTGGCGAACTGCTCGCGGGCCAGCGCCGACGCTGCGCGTAACCGCTCGAAGCGCAGGTTGGTGACCAGGCGCTCGGTGAGCTGGATGCCGCGCGCCGGAGCGCGGGCCAGCATCTCGCGCCAGCGCGCGGGAAGGTCCTCCTGCTCGCCGAGCGCGCGCACGGCAAGGACCGGATCCGCCGCGCGGAGCGCCTGGGCGAGCGACGCCTGCAAGCGGGCGAGGTCGACCTGCGAGCCCCCTCCTACGACCTCCGACGCGACGGCCTCGGGCGTTTCTGTCGTAGTTGGTGCCAGGCACCGACTACGACAGACTTCGCGGATGCGGTCGAGCTCGGCGCAGAGTCGGGGCACGTCGGCCGGTCCGACGGTGCCTTCCATCCGCTCCAGGGTCACCGCGCGCAGGTTGGCGCAGCGCGGCACGACCTCTCCGAGCAACTCCCACACCGGTTCGGGAACCGCCGCGTCGTGGCTGTCGAGCCGCAGCAGGCCGCCGTCTCCGGAAGCACCCTCGAACCACGCCGGATCGCTCCAGTCACCGCCCGACACGTGGATCTCCTCGACCTTGCGGAGGTCCAGGCGTGCCAGCCACTCCCGCGGCTCGAAGCCCAGATTGAGTCCGTTGGCATACAGGTTGTGCAGATCGAGCAGCACGAACAGATCCTCGTGCGCCACGCACTCGCCGAGGAAGACCGGCTCGTCGAGCGGATCCCCGAGCGCGAAGTAGAACGCCGAGTTCTCGAGGCCGACCCGCGGCGCGGCACAGCGCAGCTCCAGCAGGTGCTCACGGACCAGCGCGGCGATCGACGGGTCCTGCGGCAAGGGCAACGGCAGCGCGACGTGCTCCTCACCGAGCCATGCCGCTCCCAGGTGCTCGGTGTACCACGCGAAGTCGAAGACCTCCCGCTCCACCGCGAGGCGCTGCCGCCACCGGGTACGCCGCGACGCGTCGCCAGGGTCCGCCGTGCCCGGCGAGTAGCCGATGCCGTGCCCGACCACCGGCTTGCCGGCGCGCTCGGCGAGGCCGCGGAACCGCGCGTGGTAGTCATTGGGTTCGGCGAACACCTCCCCGACCACCGGCCTCCACGTGGTCTCCGGCGTGACCACCAACCGGTCGACACGCGACGACTCGCACACCGGCCCGAGCAGATCGAGCCACTGCGGCTCGGCCATCAACATGAGGCCGACGTCGATCGACGGGCGCGAACTCACCGGATCCGGAATGTCAGGAACCGCGAGTTCACCGGTGACACGAAGCCCATCCCGCAGGCGATGCCGATCGCCGGTCCGCGGCCGTCGACGTAGCTGTCGCCGCAACCGTCGCTCTCGCCCCAACGCGCCCCGACCGGGCCGCCCTGCACGTAGCGCGCCCGCCCCAGCGCCGCGAGACGCTCGATCCAGGGCCGGCGCCGCGAGGGTTCCTCGATCCGCATCGCCGCCGCCAGATAGGCGGGCGCGCAGCGGCTCAGGTCGCGGTCCGATCCGTCGTCGGGTTCGACGAACTCCATACCCGCCGCACCGATGCGGTCGTCGTGTATCGCGAGGCGCCGCGCCAACCGATGCTCGTCGCCGAACAACGCGGTGCGGATCTGCTCGCCGACCCGACCGGCCAGCGCACGGGCCTTCGCCTCGGCCTTCGGATCCTGCTCGTATCGCTCCCGGTCCCCCGCGAGCTCCAAGGGCTCGAGCGCCGCGACCGCGACGTGCACCTCGCCATCGGGCTCGACCACCAGCAGCTCGCCGCGAGGCAGCTCCTCCCGCTCCAGCAGCTCCTTCAACTCCACCGCGTCGGCGGCCACGAACTCGGTCGTCGCGATCGCCGCCAGGGTCTCGTCGTCGGCATAGCGCAGGGCCCGACCCAGCCGCAGACCGAGTTCGCTGCCCATCGGCATCGCCGGCCAGTCGGCCCCGGCATCCTGCTTCCCCAACCACTCCTTCCAGGCCCGGAGTTCGTCCGCGGGATCCTCGGTCGTGCGGCCATACGGGATCACCGCGACCAACAGTGCCTTGCCGAGTCCTTGCGCGCGCCGGAAGGCCACCGCCACATCGTCCGCCACGAGGTCCGAGTTGCCGGCGGGATCCTGCCGCGGATCCTGCAGCAACCGTGCGGTGGCCGTCCCCAGACCGGCCGTCGCAGGCACCGCCAGACCGATGCCCAGCCAGCGCAGGAAGTCGCGGCGGGCCAGACGCTGGCCGGGGTGATCGGGAACGTTGACGTGTTCTGGCTGCATCGGCGTGACCTCGGTGTTCCGGGCGCGGCGGCGGGCGAAAGCCGGACGCTCCCGCAGGTTCCGGGAATTCGGTCGTCGATCGCGCCGGGCATCGACTGGCCGCAGAGCATCCCGGCACCCGGAGGGAATGCTCGACGCCGCCACGACCACGCCACCGGTACAATGCGAGGATGGCTCCCAGAAGCCCGATCTCGGCGACTTTCCTCATCGCAGCTGCTGCGAGCCTCTGCGCCCAGGAGGACTGGCGGCGAATCCAGAACATCTCGTCGACGACCACGTGCGACCTCGTGGGTCTGCCTGGAGTCGGGCCGGTCACGCGCTTCGAGTCCTTCGAGCGGCTGTTCGCCTACGAGAACCATGCATGGCGAGCACTCGCAGTGGCGGACGCGGACACGTCCCTCCGCGGAGAGGTGCTCATCACCTTCGACCCGAAGCGCAACCGGCTCCTGGCCTACCGCTCGGACTCCTTGAATCCCGGTCTCCCGAGCGAGCTCTGGTCGTGGAACGGGGCAGCCTGGCGGATCGAGTGCCCAGCTCCGGCCATCTTCGAATCCAGCATGTACGCGTTCCTCTACGACGCGAACCGGAGCGTGGCCATCGCGTTCGGCAGCCTCGGCCCTACGACTCCCATGGAGACCCACGAATGGGACGGCACCGCCTGGACCCGTACGTCTATCGCCGGCCCGCCGGCGCGCGGTAGGTTCGCGGCGACGTGGGACGCGACCCGCGGGGTCGTCGTGATGTTCGGCGGCTGGAACGGGACCTCGGTCATGCGGAGTGACCTCTGGGACTACGACGGTGTGCGCTGGGTCCAACGGACGCCTGCCGGCAATGCGCCTACCGGACGCCGCGACGCCACGTTCGTACATCGACCGGGAACCGGGCGAACCCTGTTGTTCGGAGGCTCCGACTCCGCCGGCCAGACGACCGACATGTGGGAATGGGACGGCATCGACTGGCATCAGGTGCCGGGTGCAGTCCTGCCAGAGGAACTGCGGAGCAACGTTCAGGCGCCGGCCGCCGTATGGGACGACCAGGGCTCCCGCGTGCTCGCTCAACTCGGCACCTCGCTATTCAGCTATGACGGCTCTGGCTGGTCGCAGATCACGCCGGCCACGATCCTCGACCAGACCCTCGAGGCCGACTACGGCTTCGCCCCGCATCTGGGACGCGTGATCGCGCTATCCCGCGACTGGATGTGGAGCTTCGACGGACGACGCTGGTGGCAGGATTCGCAGGTGGGCGCAAACCTCGGACCCCATGCGCAGATCGCCACCGACACGCTCCGCAACCGGGTCGTCCTGTTCGGCGGCAACTGGGCAGGCGACGGATCGACCGACACGTGGGAATGGGACGGGTCGACCTGGAGTTCGCTCAGGACCGCGACACGACCGCTATGGCGAGGCCGTCATGCGATGGAGTTCGACCCGGTGCGCGGACATGTGGTGATGTTCGGCGGCACGCAGTACACCTCGACCTTCGACGAGACCTGGACCTACGACGGCGGCGACTGGACGCGCCGGACTCCACTGCACAGCCCGCCGGCACGCTACGACCACGGCATGGCGTTCGATCCCAATCGTGGCCGCATGGTCGTGTATGGGGGGCGCGGCGCGGACGTGAGACCGCTGCACGATACGTGGGAGTGGGACGGCACGGACTGGATCGAGCGGACGCCGACCATGTCGCCAGACGTCGAGCTGGGTCGGTCACTCGCCTATTCCCCGAGCCGCCAGCACGTGCTGCTCTTCGGCTGGTCGCCGAGCCGAGGTCGCAACGAAACATGGGCCTGGGACGGCGTCGCGTGGGTGCGACTAACGACCGCGAACCGTCCTTCCTACGCCGTGCGCCGGATGGCGCTCGTCTACGATCCGGTGCGCGACGTCCTGATCGGATCTCCGGGCGAAGGAATCGGCCCAGACCTCGCCGCGGTCTGGGAGTTCTCAGACCGGACGGGAACGGCAAGTCGCGAACCCTACGGCCTCGGCTGCCGGCGGACGTCCGAGGCAGTGGCACTCGAAGCGATCTCAACCACCCCGCTCCTCGGCGCGCCGTTCCTCGTCAGCGTCCGCGGCCTGCACGTGAGCCAACCGGCGATCCTCAACTTCGGAGACTCGGACGCCTCCATCGCCGGCATCCCTCTACCGATCCCGCTCGACGCCCTCGGTGCCCCAGGCTGTCTGCTGTGGTCCAATCTCTCCGAGAGCCAGCTCCTACCAGGCACGACGACCCGGCGTGAATCGACTCTGCTGCCGCCGAACGACGCAGCCCTCGTCGGAGTCAGCGTCTACCTGCAGGCGATCGCCGTGGACCCGATGGCGAACTCGTTGGGAGCAGCCACCTCCAATGGACTCCGCCTGACGCTCGGCGTCCGCTGATCGATTCCCGACGAGGATCCGCGCCGCGAGCGATGCCTCTCGCCAGGCGGTCGATTCCGAGCCGATCCGGGAATCGACCCGCAGCCGCCCGCGGTGAGGGCACGGGCCGGGTCTGGCGCGCTGCGCAGCCCCGCGGGACAGTACCGACCATGCCTGCCCCACGCCCCGTCGTCGCACTGGTCGTGCTCGTGGCGTTGCTGCTGCTCAGCGGCTGGCTGCTCTGGTCGCCCGAACCGGAGTCGCCGGCCGTCGAGCCCGCGCCTCCCACGACAGCGTCGCAGACCGGAGCGACCGAGCACTCGCCAGCACCCCGTGGCGGCGCCGCAGGACCGTCCGAACAGGCGCTCGCGCGAGCAGCCGTAGCTCACGGAGGCACCGCGCATCCCGCTTCCGCCGGCGACGTCGCAGTGGTCCGCGGCCACTGCGTGGACGAGCGCGGCGCACCCTTGCCCGGTGTGCCGGTCGATGTCGGCGGCCTCGGCCGCAACGAGGAGGACCTCGCGCAGTACCGCCTCGACCACGGCACGGTCGTTTGGAGCGACCCGCGCCCGGTCGAGAGCGACGCCGAGGGCCGCTTCGAGATCGCATTCACCCCGCCACCGCCCTACCAGTTCCATTGCGCCATCACGCCGGCCGACCGCGTCCGTGTGACGTTCTGGTGGGCCCAACTCGCCGCGGGTGATGTGAAAGACGTGGGCGACGTGGTGCTCGCCCCGGGCGCGATCCTCCGCGGAATGCTGACCGACGAGGCGGGTGGCGCACTCACCGACGTCTACCTGACCCTGCAGGCCCAGCGGGACCCGGACGACCGCGCGACGTTCGATGCGCAGGGCGAACACCGTCGCACCGTGGCGCACCGGTTCTTCGTCCGCACCGGTCCCCGCGGCGCGTTCGAGATCGACCAGCGGGTGCCGCTCGGAACCTACCGCATCGACGCCCGCGACCACGTCGTGGTGGCGCCCGACCTGCCCGTCGAGGTCACCGCACCGGCGACCGACCTGCGCATCGTCGCGAGGGCACTCGCAGCCGGTCCGGCGGCGAGCATCGAAGGCCGGGTCGTCGACGAGCGTGGCCTGCCGGTGCCCGGCGTGCGACTCGAAGCCAGGGCTACCGGCAGTGGCGTCGGCAGCGCGGTCAGCGACGACGACGGCGGATTCATGATCGCCCGTCGGGACGATGGCGGCAGCGAGCCGGCGGCGACGCTCACCACCGAGCGCAAGGGTTACGCGCATTGGACCAGCGACGCCCCGATCCCCTGGGGCACGAAGGACCTGCTGATCCGATTGGTCGCCGGTCCCGCGTTGACCCTGCGGGTGACCCGTGGCGACACCGGTGCGCCGGTCGAGCGCTTCGGCATCGTGCTCGCGCCACAACGCGAGGGCGGCGCCTACTCCAGCACCGACGATCGGATCCTGCACCTCGGCGACCACCCGGGCGGCGTGCTGGAGATCCCGCGGATCACACCGCAGCGGTATCGGCTCGAGGTCAGGCCGCCTGGCGGGACCGGCGTCGCCGCGAGCCCGCCGCAGATCGTGGAGTTCGAGGGGACCGCGCCGATCGAACTCGAGATCGCACTGCCGGCACGCGTCACGCGCCGCATCGAACTGGCCTTCGCCGACGGGTCGCCGGTGGCCGGCGCACGCGTCGAGTTCCTGCGCAACCTCGGCGGCCTGCCGGTGACGATGCACACCTGGGCGATGGACGCCGCCAATGCGGCGCGCAACAGCCCTGAGCACGTCGCCGAGCTGGTGTCGGAAGGCGAGACCGATGCGCGCGGCGGACTCGAGCTCGAGGCGGCCAGCGGTCTGGACTACGCGCTGCGCCTGCCCGGCCCCGGCCACGTGCCGCTCGTGGTCCAACCGGTACGCATCGAGGGCGAGGGTCCGCTCCGCGTGGTCGTCGATGCGGGCGCCCGATTGCTGGGGCGCGTCGAACCGCTCGGGATCCTGCAGCAGCTCCGCGACGAGGCGCTCGGCAATCCGGACGCCCGACCTCCGGCGATCCGGTTGCTCGGTCGGGACGAGCGGCGCGGTGAGTCCTTCCCGGGCGGCAGCTACGGCGACAGCAACCTGGCCCTCGACGAGCAAGGGCGCTTCGTCGCCGAGGGCGTGCCGCCGGGCACCTGGGCGGTCGCCGTGACCTGGCAGCAGACCCGCCTGAACTGGGAAGGCGCGCACAGCGGCATGTCGAGCCCGACCCGCGTCGCGCTCGACGGATTGGAACTCACCGAGGGAACCACCCGCGAGGTCGTCGTCGACCTGACGTCGTGGGAACGTCGACCCGTCGAGTTCGCGGTGCGTCGCAACGGCCAGCCGGTCCGCGCGAGGCTCACGGTGCAGGGCGTGCTCGCGTCGGAGTCGGGAAGCGAGCCGGTGCGCAGCGGCTACATCGTCCTCACCGACGACGAGGGCCGAGCCTCCCAGCCGCTGCCCGCAGGCATGTGGACGGCCGAACCACTGCTGCGGATCGCTGGTCGCTGGGTGGGCGCTGCGGGCGTCGAGTTCACGGTGGTGGCCGGCCGACCGACGCCGCCGGTCGACCTCGACCTGCAGATCGCCGAACGTCGTATCCGCGTGCTGCGCCCCGATGGCGAACCGGCCGCTGGCATCTCGCTCGGAGCGCGCGCGGCCGGCGACCGGACCGCCACCTGCATGGACACCGACGCCTCGGGCCGCACAGTGGTCTTCGGGACTTCGGGCCCCCACACCCTGCGCACCCTGCGCCAGCCGTTCCGTGACCCGGAAGCACTGCGCACCTGGCGCGAGGAGCACCCGGGCGCCGACGACTCACTGCTCTCGGTAGACCTCGAGCCGATCGAACTGCTGATCGGCCCGGCCGACGAACTGGTCCTCCGGCTGCCGGATGAGTGGGCGTCGCTGCCGAAGTGACCTGAACCAAGTCGGTGGGATCGATCAGGCCACACGGTCGGCGCGGGTCGCCCTCAATCGCCGAACACGCCGACCGCGGTATGGGTCGAATCGAAGCCACCCGCACCGGCCACCGCACCCATCACCGCGAACCGCAGCCCGCGCAACGCCGGATCGTTCAGCAGCGGCACCGTGACCTGCCAATCGCCCTGCGCATCGGTCGCGAGCAGCGTCAGCACGTCGGCATCGTCGATGTACATCGTGCAGCCATTGGGCAGCGCCACGCCATCGCCTGGCGTACCGAGCACCATCAACCCCGGCGCAGAGGGCCGTGAGGCGCGCAGACTCAGCCGCACCGAATCGCCGAGCACCGGATCGCTCATATGGAACGAAGGCGCCCGGATCCCTTCGCCGCAGCCGAATCCGAACGACTCGACACAGGCTCCCACGGGCGCACTCCACGGCTCCATGCCCTTCAGGTCGTCGTCGGCCGCGAACAGGAGCTGGCCCGCGGCGGCGCCGAGGATCGCGCCGTCCTCCCAGACGCGCCCGAACCTCTGGGTGGTACCGCCGGGCGTGCCGTCGGATCGCCAGACCTGGAACCGCTGGTTCTGCTCGACCGCGAACCAGACATGCCGCGACCCCACGGCGAAGACCTCGATCCGCTGATCGAAGTCCCCGACCTCGACCGCACCACTGCGGCCGGCGAAGAACAGCTTGCGCCGTTGTTGCGGCTGTTCCGCGGTGAAGTAGACGCCGCCACTGCCAGCCGCGAGGTCGAACGCGGCTCCGTAGCCCTGCATCCGCACGTCGGCAACCACTCCGGTCCCCGCGATCGTTCCGTCGAGCGCGACCAGGATGCCACGATCGTCGAGCGCGTAGACGCATTCCTCGGTGGCCACCAACTGCCGGACCCGGTAGCCGCTATCGCCCGGCGCCCGCTGGGTGCCGGAGTCGGTGCCGTCGCTGACGAAGATGCCGCCGGTCGGCGCCGCCGCCGCCGAGAACCAGCATCGCCCCCGCCACTCGACGAACGCACCCGCCGCGACAATGGAATGCGACGGTCCGGGGAGGACGTCCTGGACCCGGCGCGTGTTGGCCACCGTCCCATCGGTCACCCACGGCTCGAGACCCTCACCCGGAGTCGCCGCATAGAAGAACGCGAAGTCGCCGACCCGGGCCTCCCGGAAGTTGCCCACCGAGGTCGTCGTGCCGGGCATCAGGTCGCCCAGCCGGATGGTCCCCGCACCCGTGGTGTCGGTGACCCATGGCTCGAGGCCGGTGCTGCCGTCGTCTGCGAAGAACCACACGCCGCCCCGGAACGCCAGGAACTCGCGTGCCGTGGAGGCCGCCGGGCCGGGCCGTAGATCCGCGATCAGCCGGCTGGTGGTGCCACCTCCATCGGTCACCCACGGTTCGAGGCCCGACCCGGCCGCGTCACCGCCGTAGACCACTTCCGATCCGAACAGGGTGCCGGGGCCCCGCGCATCCATCGACTGGATACCGACGGCGAGCGTGCCCGCGCCGGTCAGATCCGAACTCCACAGGGCGTGCCTTCCCGACCCCGAACCCTGGCCGTCGTCGGCAGCGAACCACGCGCCGCGCGGCGAGGTCGCGATCCGTGGCGGCTCGGCGAGATCGATCGACGAGTCGGTGACGCCGACCCCGCTGCCACGCAGTTCGGTGATCAATACCGTTCCGGCCAGCGAGCCGTCGGTCTTCCATGGCTCGACATTGGTCAGGGACCGCGTCGAGCCACGCAACAGGATCTCGGTCGGCGACAGAGCCCCGATGGGTGCCGATCCGGAGGTGGCGCCGCCCGCGGCGAAGTCGATGAAGAGCGTGTTGCCGGGCGTGCCGTCCGTGACGAGAACCTCGAGCCCGGCACCGCTGCCGAAGCAGGTCGTCGACGCCAATCGATCGGTCGTCGTCCAGACCTGACCGGCGAAGGTGATGCTGCCGGTGGCACCGGCCAGCACGTCGGCGAGCATCACCGTGCCCGCGGGCGTGCCGTCGGTCACCCAGGGCTCTCGACCGGTCGCGGCGGTCGATGCGTGGAACAGGAGCCTTCCGTTGCACGCCGCGAATCCACTCGGCCCGGAGCCCGCGGCCCCCGACTCGATGTCGAGCAGCAGGCCGGTTCCGGCGACGGTGCCGTCGGTGACCCAGGGCTCGCGTCCGTGCGGAACGTCGGTCGCGGAGAACACCAGGGCATTCCCGAGCGGCACGGCGACCCCCTCGGGCCCGATGCCCGCGGCCCCGGGAGCCACGTCGAGGACGATCGTGCCGGCAGTGGTTCCATCGGTCCGCCAGAGTTCCCGACCGTGCACGCCGTCGTCGGCGGCGAAGTACACGTGGTCGGCGGTGGCCCCCAACAGCACCATGTCCGACGAGGCCGCGCCCGGGAACAGGTCCTCGACGACCCGTCGATTCCGCGTGCCATCGGTGCGATGCAGCTGCGTGCCGGTCGCGTCGTCGATCGACACGTAGTAGACCCACCCGTCGCGCGCCACGAAGCGGCCGCGCACGCCGGGACCCGACAGGTTCCTGTTCACGAGGTTCCGGGTGCCCGCCTCGGTCCCGTCGCTGATCCAGACCTCCCGACCGAGCGCGCCGTCGTCGAAGGAGAACACGAAGAGATCGCCGAGCGTGATCCCGTGCCAGTCCGACTGCCCGACCCGGAGCTTCCGCATCGCGCGCCGGAAGCCACCTGCCGTCCCGTCGGTCGACCAGAGTTCGAGGTAGGGCGAGTCGAGGTGGATGAAGTAGGCGCGCGTGGCGCCTGGGAAGACCCGGCCGTCGTCCAGGGCCATCGGCACCCAGCCGAGCGTGCCGGGAAAGCGGTCCTCGACCAATGCGGTGCCGGCCGCGGTGCCGTCGGTGCGATACAGCTCGAAGCCGACCTGCGGGCCGTCCGCGAAGAAGTGGCACGTGCCCCCGAGCTGGAAGCCGTAGCGGGGATCGGAGCCCGCATCGGCCGGTTGGGACGTGTTGATGTCGCGGACGAGCGTCGCGCCCTGCGCGAGCGCGACAGCGGGAGCGAGGAGGACCAGGGGAAGACAGAGCCAGCGGGCATTCATGGACGGATTCGCAACCGGACAGGAGTGATCGACCGGAGGGTGCGGGTGGCAGCCTGCCCGTAACGCCGACAACGCGCGGAAGTCCCGAGTCGCCGTGCCGCGGGATACCCGAGCTCTCAATCGCCGAACGTCCCGAGCGTCGTGGCCGTCGAATCGAATCCAGCCGCACCAGCCACCCCGCCCATCACCGCGAACCGGATCCCGTCGCTGCCAGGCACGACCTCCGCAAAGCGCAGATGGCGCGACGCCGACAGGACGCCCACCGGATCGCTCGACGACCAACTGGCCCCCGGATCGAGGTCGACCACGAACGTTCCCGCTGCGGTGCCGTCGGTGCGATACAGCTCCCTGCCGGTCACCGTGGTCGACGCGAAGAAGTATGCCGAACCCCCGAACAGGAACCCGTGCAGCGGCAGCGAACTCGGGTTCGTGACCGGGTTCCGGTTGATGTCGTGGACCAACGAGGCGGTCTGGGTCGCAGCCGTTCCCGGCCACGCGAGGAGCAGCAGCAGGGATGCGAGGGAGCAGGATTTGGGAGAAGCCAAGGGGGGATCCCGTCGACCTGCGGGTGCGCGCGTACCGCGCTCGTCACGCACGAATCGACGAAGCGCCAGGGACCCTCGCTCCGCCGCCGCGGGCGGACGTGGGTCCGGGCATCTCGACCCAGTCGCATCGACGTCGGGGATCCCGACTCCAGAGGGCGGGCGTCGGGATGGACCAGCGCGTAGAAGAGACCGCCCGACGTTCCCCACTCCGGGTCCAGTCCGGATCGGTGGGCGAAAGCGTCGCGTTCTCAGTCCGGCGACCGACCATGACCGCAGCCCCTCCATCCACGCTCCGCCTGATCCTCGTCCCCACGATCATTACCGCACTCATCAGCATCGCGCGGCTCGGCCTCGAGGTCGCCGGCACGATTCCCCCCACCTCGGGCGGCGCCCTCCACCCGCTCGGCATCACCTGGCTGGCATTGGTGTTCGGCGCGTGGTTCGGCTGGCGGCTCCGTCGCGCCGACTCCTCACCGAGGCTGAAGCCGGCGTGGCTGTGGACGCTGCTCGGTCTCGCCGCAGTTGCCGGCACGGTGGTCTGGCAGTTCAGCGGCATCGACCGGACCGACACGAGCCCCGAAGCCACGGCCCGTCTCGAGGCCGCGATCGGCGTGATCGTGATGGTCAGCGCGGCGGCGGGGATCTGGGCCTTCGTGGTCTGGACGCGCCTCGCGCTGACCCTGCTGCTCTATGCGATTCCCGCGCGCCTCACCGTCGTCGCGTTGACCGCCATCGCCCACCAGGCCGGTTGGGAGACCCACTACACCAAGTTCGGACCCGCCGGACTCGAGTACGACTTCGCCGAGGCCATGCAGCGCGCGGCGGCAGCGCAATTGGTCTTCTGGCCGCTGTTCACGGTTGTCGCGGGCGGCTTCTGCGGGGCAGTGGCCGCGGCGCTTGCGCGGCGGAAGTAGATCGAAGGGTGTCGGGCCGTCCGGCTGGAACGCGCCGGCCGCCTTGCCGTACGCTCGGCTCCATGCGCGTACCGCCCCTCTCGACCCTCCCGCTCTTGCTGACGCTGCTCTGCGACCTCGCCGCCACGCAGGACCGAGACGCGCCGCGACCGGTGAAGGTCTACATCCTGTCCGGCCAATCCAACATGGTCGGCATCGGGCAGGTGACCGGCGGTGGAACGCGCTGGGGCAAGGAGTTCCTCGACCCGGTCGTCTCGGTGTATCCCGGGCCGTACGACCCAAACGTGGACTACGACGCGCTGCAGGCGAGCACGACACTCGCGCTGGAGTCCTTCGGCGGCGTGAAGCCCACGCCCTATCCCGGCGGCGGCGTGCAGATCTGCCGCGGCCGGGTGCGCGTCGGTGAAACCGGTCTCTACGAGTTCCGCCCCGGCTATGGCGGGTCGACCTACAACGTGATGGAGGTCGCCGGCCAGGAGGTGTATCGCCGCGAACCCGGCGGCGAGCCGGTGCATACACAGATCGAGTTGGCCGGCGGAGAGGCGGTGCCCTTCCGGATCACCTATCTGAACGATCAGGCGAACGGCCTCGGCTGGCTCGCGCGCGTGGACATCCCTGGCACGCTCGCCACGGTGGTCCATCGCGACGGCAAGTTCCCCTACCTCGCCGGCGAGAACGGCTCGTGGAAGGTCCGCGACGACGTCTACTACAAGGGCGTGGTCACCGCGACCGCCGACCGGTGGCTCGCCCCCGGCTGCGGCGCCGGCGCCAACAACATCGGCCCCGAACTCGGCTTCGGCCACGTGCTCGGCGACTTCCACGACGAGCCGGTGCTGCTGCTGAAGACCTCGCAGGGCAATCGCTCGCTGGGCTGGGACTTCCTGCCGCCGGGCAGCGAGCGCTACACGCAGGACGGCAAGGTCTACGCCGGCTACAAGGACTCGCCGGCGGTCTGGGACGAAGGCACCGAGCCGCAGCCGATCGAGTGGTACGCGGGCAAGCAGTACGACGACTGCGTCACCGCCGCGAAGCAGGTGCTCGCCGAGTTCGACCAGCGCTTCCCGTTCTGGGCCGGCCGCGGCTACGAGATCGCCGGTTTCGTGTGGTGGCAGGGCCACAAGGACCAGGGCAATGAAGTCCATGCACAGCGCTACGAGCAGAACCTCGTGCGACTCATCGCCTCGCTCCGCGCCGACTTCGAAGCACCGAAGGCACCGTTCGTGATCGCGACGATCGGTTTCGACGGCTGGGACATGACGGGGAACGCACTGACCGTCGCCAACGCGCAGCTCGCGGTCAGCGGCGAGCGCGGCAGTCACCTGGAGTTCGCCGGCAACGTGAAGACGGTCGAGACGCGGGACTTCTGGCGCATGCCCGAGCAGTCGCCGCGCAACCAGGGCTTCCACTACAACCAGAACGCCGAGACCTACATGTTGGTGGGTGAGGCGTTGGGCAGGGGGATGGTGGAGCTGCTGCAGGTCCGCTGACCTACCACCCCCGAGAAGCTACACGCCGAGCGCGCGCGTTGATGGAGCAACGCGCTCCGCGCCCGACGGTCGCCTCCCACCGACGACGATCCGATTTCAGTCGCCGAACATCCCGATCTGGGTGCTGGTCGTGTCGAACGATCCTCCACCCGCGACCGCGGCCATCACCGCGAACCGCAGGCCGCGCAACGCCGGATCGTTCGACAGCGGAACCGTCACCGACCAGTCACCGTGCGCATCGGTCGCGAACATGGTGAGCACGTCGGGCTGGTCGATGTACATCGTGCAGCCATTGGGTAGCGTGACCCCATCACCCGGAGCACCGAGCACCATCAGGCCGGGCGCGGATGCACGGGAGGCACGGACGCTCAGACGCACCGAGCCGCCGAGCACCGGATCGCTCATGTAGAACGACGGCGCGCGGATTCCCGCCCCGCAACCGAAGCCGTAGCCCTCGACACCGGCCCCCACCGGGCCCGACCAGGGCTCCAGACCGGTGATTCCATCGTCGGCCGCGAACAGCAGCTCGCCCTGTGCCTGCCCGAGGACCCGCCCGCCGTTCCAGAATCTCCCGAAGGCCGGCGCCGTGCCCGACACCGTGCCGTCGCTGCGCAGGAGATCGAAACGACTGGCGCGCTGGAAGCCGATCCACACATACCGCGAGCCGGAGGTATGCAGGGTGACGTCCTCGGCCGGACCCGCCAGCTGGGTCACTCCGCCCGGACCGACGTGGTACACCAGGGAGTTGGTGAACGAGCCCGCGACCAGACCACGGACGATCACACCTCCCGGAGACTCGACCATCCGATCGACGCCGCGGACGGCGAGCGGCAGTGTCCCGACGAGCCGGGTTCCCGCTGCGGTGCCGTCGCTCTCCCAGAGCTCCCGACTGCTTCCGCCGCTCAGGAAGATCCGGTCCTCGGTCGCCAGCAGCTGGCCGACATCCAGCGAACCGAGCGACACGACCGCGGTGGTCCCGGCCGCCGTCCCGTCGCTGACGTACAGGAACCGTCCACCGGGCACCGACGCGGGGAAGTAACAGCGTCCGTGCCACTCCACGAAGTTCGAGCCGGGGATCATCGACAGCGGACTGCCCGGACTCAGGTCGCGGAGCATCCGGGTCCCGGCCACCGTGCCGTCGGTGACCCACGGCTCGTAGCCCGACGCCTGGTCGTCGGCCTGGAAGAACACGTAGTCGCCGATTCTCGCCTGACCGAAGTTGCCCACCGAGGACGTGTTGCCCGGCGCGATGTCGGCGAGCAGCAGGGTGTTCGCCGCCGTGCCGTCGCTGACGAACGGCTCCCAGCCGGTGGTCACCTCCCTCGCCAGGAACCAGACCCCACGCCGGAACGGCACGAAGCCACTGGGAAACGACCCGATGCTGCCCGGATAGAGGTCCGCCAACAGGACCGGATCGCCACCGCGAGCCGGGGCGAGGTAGGGCTCGGAGCCGACGCCACCGACTCCGTAGCTCGCGAGGATCACCTGGGAACCGAACAGCGCTCCGGGACCGGCGACCCACACGTCGTACGGGCCGCGGAGCGCGCCGGTGCGGCCGACGAGATCGAGCGACCAGAGGGCCCGGTAGCTGGCCTGGGAGGCCACTCCATCGTTGGCCACCACGAAGGCCTGATTCGGAGCGGCGGCGACGAACGGGTCGTAGACCAGTTGCATCGACCCCCGCGAGCGGTCGACGGAGGGGTTGATGTCGAGCACCAGGGAAGCGGACTGGGAGGCGACAGACAGAGCGAGGAGCAGGCCTGCGCACGAAGACAGGAGACGATTCATGGGAGGAGGCCGGAGGATCGGCTACCGGGTGGGTGCGCTTCCCACGCGGTCCGTAACGTCTCCGAGTCCCTGGAATCTGCGCGAGATCGACCAGGCCGTGATCAGCCCGGTACCCTTCCCGTCACGCCACGCCGTCGCCGTGCCGCGAGCGATTCAGTCGCCGAAGGTCCCCACCTCGGTGCTCGTCGACTCGAACCCACCGACACCCGCGATCGCACCCATCACCGCGAAGCGCAGCCCCCTGAGTGCAGGGTCGTTCAGGAGCGGAACCGTCACCGACCAATCGCCCCGGCCATCGGTCGGGAACAGGGTCAGGACGTCGGCCTGATCGATGTACATCGTGCAGCCGTTGGGCAGGGTCACAGCGTCGCCCGGAGCGCCGAGGACCACCAGGCCGGCGGAACCGGGCCGCGCATCACGGATGCTCAGCCGCACCGTCTGGCCGAGGACCGGGTCGCTCAGCTCGAGCGACGGTGCGCGACTTCCTGCGCCGCAGCCGAACCCGAACGACTCCACGCAGGCACCGACCTCACCGCGCCACAGCTCCGTGCCGGTCCAACCGTCGTCGGCCGCGAGCAGCAGGGCGCCCCGACTCACGGCGAGAGGCCTCACCGTCCGCCAACCTCGCCCGAACATCGGCCGGGTGCCCGCGACCGTGCCGTCACTGCGCCAGATGTAGGGAACTCCGGATGCGAGGGCACGGAACCAGACGTAGCGCGAGCCCGAGGCGATCATCCCCAACTCGTTGAAGGTCTGTGAGCGCGGCAGCGCCATGAGCTCGTGCAGTCCCTGCGCATCGGCGAACATCAACACGAAGGACCCGGTCGACAGCAGCGCCTCGAAGTACAAGCCGCCACTGCCCGGCACGAGGTAGGCCCGGCGCGTCCAGGGCGTGCCGCTGGTGAAGTCGGGAAGCGGTTGCGTCCCGGCCTGCGTCCCGTCGCTGGTCCAGACCCGGGGAGTCGCGCCACCCTCGATCAGGAACAGGCGCTCCGCGGTGGCCGCGGCACCGACGATCGGAGCCGTCCCGAACTGCACGACGGGCACGGTCCCCGCCGGCGTGCCGTCACTGCGGACCAACGCGTGGCCACTGGGGGTGTCGGCCATGAAGTAGCCGTGGCCCCGCCACGAGAGGATCACGGCTCCGTCGATCAACGACCCGTCACTGCCGGGCATGAGGTCGCCGAGCGCACGCGTGTTCGCCGCGGTCCCATCGGTGACCAGCGGCTCGTAGCCTGCGGTCGCCGAGTAGGCGTAGAAGATCATCAGGTCACCGACGCGCCCGCGTGGCGCGCTCTGGTCGGCCACGAAGCCGAGGCTCGACAGGTCGGCCAGGACCCGCGTGTTCGCGGCCGTCCCGTCGGTGACCCAGTGATCCAGGCGGCCCAGCCCGTTCCGGGCGGTGAAGGTGGCCCCGCCGCGGAAGGTCAGGACCCGGCTCGGCGACGAAGGCCAGGGACCGGAGGCGATGTCGAGCAGCAGTTGCGGCGCAACCCCGGAACCCGACGAGACCCACGGTTCGGCGCCCGTCGCCGGGTCGACGCCGGTGTAGATCACCCGCGAACCGATCAGGCTGCCGTCGTTCAGGCTGATGATCCGCGGGTCGCCGAGATCCAGGGTGCCGGAGGCCTGGCCGTCGGTCGTCCACAGGTAGCTCTCGGTGTCGTCCTGGAAGCGGTCGGACGCGCCCAGCAACAGCTCGTCAGGGAGCCTCGCGTGCAACAGCTCGCTGTGGAGGCGGATGCCATCCCGGGTCCGGCGGCTCGGAGGGTTGGGGTTGAGGTCGACGATCCTCGTGGTGCCCGCAACGGTTCCGTCGGTGCGCCAGGGTTCGTGATCCTCGCGATCCTGGGTCGTCGCGGAGAGCAGCAGTTCGCGGTCGGAGAGCCGTCCGATCGGGCGGGTCCCCGAGGGAGCCGGACCGGGGTTCAGGTCGAGGACCAGGGTGCCCGCGGTGGTGCCGTCGGTGACCAGGGTCTCGAGACCGGTGGACGGCGCCTGCACCGGGATCGCGGCGAGCCGGGAGTTGGTGATCCAACCGGTCTCGAGGTCCGTGAACGACCCGGCGCTGCCGGGTTCGACGTCGGCCAGGAGCCGCGTGCCGGAGGGGGTGCCGTCGGAGATCCAAGGCTCACGACCGGTCACCGAGGTCTCGGCGTGGAACAGGAGCTGCCCACCCCATTCGGTGAAGGCCGCCGGAGCCGAACCCGACGGTCCCGGCTCGAGATCCCCCAGCAACGCGGTCCCCAGGAGCGAGCCATCGCTCCGCCACGGCTCACGCCCGAAGACCGGATCGTCCGCCGTGAACACCAAGACCGCCCCGAGCCCCATGGCGGGCCCGGTCGGGTCGAGTCCGCCGGCGCCGGGAACGACGTCGAGCAGCACGGTGCCGGCCGACGTTCCATCGCAGCGCCACAGCTCCCGGCCGTGCGTGCCGTCCTCGGCGGCGAAGAACACCGATCCGTTGGCGGCACCGAGCAGCTCCATCTCCGACGACCCCGCGCCCGGCATCGGATCGTCGAACACGCGCTGGACCCTCGTGCCGTCGGTGCGCCAGAGCTGCGTGCCGACTCCGTCCGCGGGGGACACGTAGTACAGCCAGCCGCCGAGCCCGACGAAGCCGCCTCGCACGCCGTCGCCGGTGAGGTTGCGGTTCAGCAACCGAACCGTTCCGGCCCGCGTCCCATCGCTGACCCAGACCTCCCGCCCGCTCACGCCATCGTCGAAGCTGAACACGAATCGGTTCCCGAGCACCGCTCCATGGCAGCCCTGCATCCTGAAGGTCAGGCCCGAGAGCACCTCGACCGGTGCTGACTGGCGGCCATCGGTGACCAGCATCCCCGACCCCCCGCCATACCAGTAGCACCACCAGGCCAGGTTGCCGTCGCTGAAGACACTCCCGTTCTCGAGGGGTAGTGGGTTGAACAACACGGACCCGAGACCCGTGGAGGTGACCGCAGAGGTACCCGCCGCGGTGCCATCGGTGACGCAGAGCTCCCGCCCGACGGCCCCCGCGTGCCCGAAGAAGTACACCGCCCCCCCCAGCTCGAAGGCGTGGTCCGGCGCCGAGCCCGGGTCCACCACCGAACGCTGGTTGATGTCGAGGACCAACGAAGCGCTCTGCCCCGCCAGAGACGTCGCGAGGAGCAGGAACGGCAGGACGGAGCGGTTGTGGGCTGGCATGGGCACGACCTCGTACGAAGCCGGGGTGCCAGACCCGCCCGGAGTATCACGCGCGCGCCCGGAGTTTCCGACCGGCTCCTCGCCGAGCCGACCAGGGCCAGGACCTCGGACGAGCCGAAGAGACTCGCGAGCAATTCTCCGGTATCGCGAGTCGATCGACCGGTGTGCCGGCAGGCACTACGCTCTGGGCTTCACCCCGCCTCGCACGTGTTGGCCAGGATCGCCCGGCCTTCGCGTCCTGGACCGGCAGCAGCCAAGCCCCCGGTGGAAGAAGCGGTGGGGCCCGGCCTCGCGGATCCGTTCGAGGGCGACCGCCCCCACAACCTCGCATGCCCTGCTCACCGTTCACCGGCCGCCCGCTCGTGATCGCCACGATGCATGGCAAGGAAGCCGTGATCGCCTCGGCGCTGGAACAGGCGCTCGGCGTCCGCTGCGTGCTGCCCGAGGGCTTCGACACCGACCGCTTCGGCACCTTCACCGGCGAGACGCCGCGGCACGGCAGCCCGCACGAAGCCGCACGGGCCAAGGCACGCGCCGCGATGGCGGCCACGGGGGTGGATCTGGCGGTGGCCAGCGAGGGCTCGTTCGGACCCGACCCGGAGGCCCCCCTGCTGATCCTCGCCCATGAACTCGTTCTCCTCATCGATGACCAGTTCGGCCTCGAGATCGCCGGCGCGGACCTGGGCCACGACACCAACTTCGCCGAGCGTCACTGCAGCTCGCTGGACGCGGTCGATGACTTCGCCGACCGCGTCGGCTTTCCCTCCCACCGCCTGATCGTCTCGGCTCCAGAATCTCCGCGCGGATTCGTCAAGGCGATCGGGGAGCGGAGCGCATTGCACGAGGCCGCTCGCCCGTTGATCGAGCGGCACGGCGCTGCAGTCGTCGGCACCGACATGCGGGCCTGCTTCAACCCGACCCGCATGGCGGCGATCGGCCGCGCCGCCACGGCGTTGGCGGAACGTGGCCAGACCCTCTGCCCGGCATGCTCCAGCCCCGGCTTCGGCACCCTCGACGTGGTCCGCGGCCTGCCCTGCGGCGATTGCGGCACCGAGACCGACCTCGTCCTTGCGGTGGTCGAAGGCTGCGTGGCCTGCGACCACCGCCGCCAGCAGCCCCGGCCCGACGGCCGCACGCACGCGGATCCAGGCTCGTGCCCCTGGTGCAATCCGTGAGGGGATCGTCGTGCACGGGGTTCGCCAACACGGCGAGTTCGATCCCCTGATCGCCGCGCAGCACGACCTCGCCATCTGCACCGATCCGCAGCGTGGAGCACGAATGGCTCCGGACGAAGGCGGCACCGATTCGACTCACACCAGGTCGGCCCCCATCACCGGGCTTCGCTCGCCGATCGCCGTACCGCCGGAAGCACGCACCCTGGACGCTCCCAGGAATTCCGGTCACGATCCGCGGCGGCGGGCGAGAGCACCCCGATGGATGGATCCGGCGAAGCTCCGACGGTCGCGCAGATCGACCGGCTGTTGCGACACGACGGCTGGCTGCGGTCCCTGGTGGCACAGCTCGTGTCCGACCCGGGAACCGCGGACGACGTGGTGCAGCAGACCTGGCTCGCGGCGCTCCGGCGACCGCCGACCGGCTCGCCGCGCGCGTTCCTGAATCGCGTGGCCCGCAACCTGGCGGTCGGCAACTGGCGGGCAGAGCGCCGTCGCCGACAGCACGAGCAACGCGCAGCAGGAGACGAGCAGGTCAGCACGTCGACCGCCGACGCGCTGGCCCGGGTGGAGATGCAGGAGCTGGTCGCTCGCGCGGTCGCCGGCCTGCCGGAACCGGATCGATCCGTCGTGTTGCTTCGCCACGTCCAGGGGCTCGCACCGCGCGAGATCGCCGCCGAACTCGGCGTGCCCGCCACCACCATCCGCAAGCGCTGCGAGCGCGGACTGAAGCGCCTGCGAGCCCGGATGGCCGCGGAGCTCGGTCCGGAATGGAGAGCGCATCCAGGCATTGCCGCGCTGGTCCTGCCGGCCGTCGGTGCGCTACGCGACGGTGTGGGAGCGGCCGCGTCGGGCGTCACGGTGGGCGGTGTCGCGAGAGTCCCGCTGATCCTCACCGGCCTGTTGATGAATCCGATCCGATGGACCGCGCTGGCCGCGGTCGTGCTGCTCGGCGTGACGGTCTACCTGACCTGGCGCGCTTCCACCGAAGACCCGTCTCCCGCGCGAACTGCCGAGGTCTCACCGCTCGTCGCGGGAGATGCGCTGGCGGACGACGACGACGCTCCATCCGTCGCCGACGTATCGAGAGCACAACCTGGAAGACGCACGGTCGAGGCGACTTCCCAGAACCTCGAGGAACCTCGGGTCGCGGCACCGAGGCGCACCACCATCGCGGTCCACCTCCCCGATGGCACGCCGGTCGCCAACTGCCGCGTCGCGCTGGCGCCTGGCTCCCAGCCGCCGCGCCCCAACACCTCCGTTCTCACGCTCGAGAGCGACCTCGTAGAGCTCGGTCGGAGCGGTCCCGACGGCACGCTGGTCGTCGACGTCCCCGAAGCCAGCGGCCACCTGTCGGCGATCCATCCCGGCTACATGATGCTGCACACCACTGCGTTCGGCGGCGGTCGCGACGCGGCGGCCGACCGCGTGTACCGCGTGGTGCTGGCCCGCGGCGTGACCGTGGAGGGGGAGGTCGTGTCCGCCGACGGTCGACCTCTGGCCGACGTCAGCATCCGTCGCGACCAGGTGGACCTCGACCACTTCCCTTTCCCACTCGAGCACAGTTTCCGGGTGCTCGACTGGGGTGCGCAGACCGATGCGGCGGGCGGCTTCCACCTGACCGACCAACCGGCGAACCTGCTCGACCTGCGCTTCGATGCAGGGCCGGCATTCACCACCGAGGTGCACCGCGTCGGTGACCGGGACGAACACATCCAGGTGGTCCTTCGACCGACCGGAGTCGCGGAGCGGGTCCTGACCGGACTGGTCACCGGACCGGACGGCGCGCCGCTGGCCGGGGCGACGGTGATGCTCGTCGGCGAGGCCGCCACCAAGACCGACAGCACCGGCCACTACGAACTCGGCTTCGGCGCGACGCGCCTCGACTCCGTCGCGACGCTGTATGCGGCCTGGCCGGGCCTGCGGCCGGCCGTGCTCGACGACGTCGCTGCGCGCCTGTCGGACGGCGCGCCCCGTATCGATCTCGCCCTCACCGAGCGCGCTCTCACCCTGCGCGGTCTGCTGCTGCACGCCGACGGCACGCCGATCGGGCCCGGGGTCCACGTGTATCCCTGGGCAGAGCCGACGCTCGACTGGTCGGTCACGCCCGACGAATTGGCCGCCGATCCGGATGCACCGCAGCTCCACCTCGGTGGACCCGCATTGCGCGTCTTCGGCGACACCGATGCCGAAGGGCGCTTCACGATCGAGGGGCTCGGCGATCACGACTACCGGCTGCGGATCTACGACCCGAGCGACCTGCTCACCTGGACCAGCGGACCGGTGCGTCCCGGCCCGGCGGTCAACGAGATCCGTCTGCCCCCAGGCAGCCGCCGCGCGCGGGTCGCCGGCCGCGTCGTCACCCGCGACGGTCAACCGGTTGCCGGTGCCGCGATCGGCCAGTCCGCGATGGTCTGGTCCGCCAACGGCGGCACCAACTGGCAGGGCCGCGCGCTCGGCTCCACCGACGCCGACGGCCGCTTCGCGTTCGACGACCTGCCCGGCCTCGAACTGAAGCTCACGGTCTCCGGCGAGAACATCGTCGGCATGGACCGCTCGATCGCCCCCGACGAGCCTGCCACCGACCTGGAGATCGTCGTCGCCCGCCGCTGCTTCGTGCGCGCGGCGCTCGGCGCGACCAGCCCCGCCGCGCACTTCACGATCCTCGACGCCGAGGGGCGAACCCTGACCCTGACCTTCAAGCGCTCGGGCACGTCGAGCTCGCGCACGACGCAGCGGGTGGAAGCCGGCGCGAGCCGCATCGTCGCGGTCTCGGAGGACGCGGCGACGGCGGTGCTGTTCGACGCCGAGGGGGAGGAGTTGGCGCGGTTCCCGGTGCGGCTGACGCCTGGGGAGGTGTTCGAGATCAGGCGGTGAAGACGGGATCTCGTCACCCGCAGCCGGCCTGCCGGGCGATTCTCCGGAGCATCCGCGTTTCCGGATCTTGCGAAGCCGCGGCGCCGGCTCGGGAGCGCCGCAGTCATCCCGGGGCCGGCCCATCGTCTCCACCCAAGGTCCGGTAAGCCACGCTCGAACCTCGGCCCCCGGTTCGTTCCCCGGCTCCGCCGCTCGGCCCGAAGCGAGAGTTCCCCCATGCATCGCTCTGCAATCTTCCCGATCCTCGGCCTGACGCTCCTGCTCGACGTCTCCCTCGGAGCACAGCAGTTCGGCAAACCCGGCTCCGATCGCATTCCGAGTGGCGACCTTCCCTGTCCGATCGGCGTCGTCGACCTGGACGGCGATGGCGCCCCCGATCTCCTCGACTCCACTCCCGAGCTGTGGCGCAATCTCGGCGACGGTCACTTCGCCGCGCCGTCCCGACTCGGCTCGCAGTTCCACGCTTACCGATTCCGCGAGGGGGATCTGGACGGCAATGGCGAGACCGATCTGCTGTGGTATGGATCGGGCGTCACGCCGCTGATCCAGATGCAGCGCGCGGGGCGCTTCGTGGACCACTCCGAGTTCTCGCTGCATTACGCGGAGGACATCCGCCTCGGGGATGTCGACGGCGACGGCGACCAGGATGTCGTCCAACTGTCGCTCCTCGCCTCGCTGACCGGGGTGTATCTGTTCGACGCGCCGGCCCGACTCACGCGGAATCCGAACTCCGGCTTCCCTGCCGGATCGAGCCACTCCGACAATCCGCAACACGCGGAACTTGCCGACCTCGACGGAGACGGTGATCTCGACCTGGTGCTGCTCCATCAGGACCGACTCGAAGTGCTCGCCAACGATGGCTCGGGGCGGTTCACCGAGCGTCAGGAACTCCCGATCGCCAGCGGTCAATCCGGTCCGATGCGCTGTGCGGACCTGAACGGAGACTCCGCCCCAGACATCCTGTTCGTCTCCCACACCGGCGACGTGACGGTGGTGATCAACGACGGCAATGGCCGACTCGCGGGCCGGCCGTCCGGCATCGCGTCGCGCATGCAGACTCCGCTGGATGTCGACGTGGTCGATCTCGACGCGGACGGCGATCTCGACCTGGCGCTGGCACAGGACGCGCTCGTCGGACACATCAATGACGGCACGGGTCGCTTCGGCGCGACGCGCATCCTGATCCCGAATTGGAGCGGCGAGCAGCAGGCCCACTTCGCCGACTTCGACCAGGATGGTCGACAGGACCTGTTCGTCGACCGCGGTCCCACCTTGTGTCTGCAGTCCGATGCCGGCGACTTCGTGCGCGCAGGCGGCTCGGCCTGGCCTCGCACGACCGATGAGGTGATCGCCCCGGTGAGCGGCGACTTCGACGGAGACGGACACGCCGACCTGTTCCACCTCGGGGGTGCACGGGGCGTACTGTGGCTCGGCGACGGCAGACAGAACTTCGTGGATGCATCCCGCAGGCTGCCCGGCTCCCACGTCGCATCCGTGTCGGCTGCCATCGGGGACCTGGAGGGCGACGGGGACCTCGACATCGTGCTGGGTCGGTTCCACGGCCCGAATCAGATCTTGATCAACGACGGCTCCGGGACCTTCCGGCGGTTCGCGGGCGGCATGGACCAACGATCGGACGTCACACCGGCAATCGCCATCGGCGACCTGGACGGCGACGACCTCGCCGAGGTGGTTCAGTCGGGCAGCCTCGGCGGGGTGGTGATCTGGCGCAACCGCATGCCTGCGGACTTCGTACCCGACGACACCGCTCTGCCGACCGACGCGCGCGGCGCTCGTTCGATCCGGCTGGCCGACCTGGACGGTGACGACGATCTCGACCTGCTGCTCGGCTTCACGGGCGTGTCACACCCACCCACGGCGGGTCACGTGCGCCGCTTCGACAACGACGGCGCCGGCAACTTCCGCGAAGTGCCGGGCGGACTGGTTGGCGGCAATGGCCAGATCGACGTCGTCGACCTGAACGGCGACGGCTTCGTCGACCTGGTCACCAGTGACCGGGTCTACGAGAACGATGGCCAGGGCGGCCTGACCCTGCTCGGAACCAACCGGATGCCGCGACTTCCGCTCGACGACTCGCCCATGGTGGTCGGCGATTTCGATGGCGACGGCTGCCCCGACCTGATGACCGCAGCGGGCAACGGCCACGTGCTGCACAACGACGGTGCAGGCTCGTTCCAGGACGTGACCGGCTCCTGGATGGCCGCCGGATTCGACACGATGGAGCCGCTGCTGAGCATCGACGTCGATGCCGATGGCGACGCGGATCTGCTGGTGGGCGGAACCCGAGGGAATGCCCTCTGGGTCTCACGCGCCCGCGACCTGCAGATCCGTGAGCTGCCGCGCACCGGCAACAGCATCGAGTTCGAACTGTCCGCCTACGGTCGGCCGGGCTCGCTGGTCTGGCTGTTCTTCGCCACCGGTCCCGATGCACTCCGCGACCTGCCAGGCATCGGCCGACTGCGGCTCGATCCCGGCACGCTGCTCCCGGGAGTCTCGGTCACGCTACGCCCCGACGGACCGACCCGGATCGCCGCGAGCATCCCTGCCGACTCCAACCTGGTAGGCCTCCGCTTCGATACCCAGGCGCTGATCGGCAGTTCGCCCGTCGACGCCCGGCTCACCAATGCGGTCGCGGTGACGGTGCTGCGCTGATTCTCGGGCATCGTCGCCAGAGCGACCTGCACCGGATCACCGACCGACGACCGCGGCAGCCGCTTCGGAGAAGACCAGTCCTCCAGGTGCACCGCGGTCCAGCACGACCGCCTGCAGCGCCACGCGGGCTCCGACCAGCGCCGGAACGGTGGGAATCGTCGCCCGGTAGACAGCGACACCTGCCTGCCCGAGCAGCGACTCGGCGATGTCGCCCGACGCGCGCAGCTCACAACCGGGGAATCCGAAGGGCGTGAGGTCGACGGGAGCACCGACGCCCGACCCGAGCAGCAGCACACCGCGGTCTTCGGGGAGTTGCCGAAGCGACAGCTTGAGCGACTCTCCGACCCGGGGCATCGTGTGCGGCACGATCCGCGCAGGCGGCAGCGAGCCGGCACAGCCCGGACCGAGCGGCTCGTAGCGGCTGGTCGGGGTCACGCGGAACACCGCGATGTCGGGCGCACCCGCGAAACCGGCGAAGGTCGCGCCCGGCCCCGCTTCCGGCAGATCGACCGGATCGATCGGCGGATTGCCGAGCAGGTCGACCTCGCCATCGGAGCGCAGCAGCATCGTATAGCGTGGATTGCTCCGCCCGCTGAAAGGCGGCGCCGCGGCGCCGACGGCTACGTCGACGTAGTAGACTCCCGCGGGCAGGGACGGGATCGAGATCTGGCCGAAGCCATTGTCCCCCCAGCCCACCACGCGGCCGTCGGAGCGGAGCGCCACGCAGTGGTAGCGCGCTGCGGCGAGCTTGCGGTAGACGACCCCCGGTGGAAGGTCCGGGATCGCATCGACGCGAGTCACCGTCGAGCCGCCAGGGTTGGCCTCGCCGAAGTGCACGATCGCGCCGTCCGAGCGCAGGGCGAGCGAGTAGGTGTGACCACCGTCGGCCGCGACGTAGCGGATGCCGGTGGGCAACGGCGGCACGTTGCATTGACCTCGGGAGTTGTCACCGAACGCCAGGAGCGCGCCGTCGGAGCGGATCGCGAGCGTGTGGTGGGAACCTGCGCCGACGGCGATGTAGTGCTGACCCGGCGGCAGGTCCGGGGTCCGGGTCGCTCCGAACGAGTCTCCTCCGCCGTAGACGATCACGCCGTCGGACCGGAGCATGCAGAAGTGGTAGATCCCGGCTGCGACCTCGACGAACTCGAGGCCCTCTCCGGGATGGAACGGACCGGCGTACGGTGACGGCTGCGAAGGGTTCCCGCTCGCGGCGCCGAGGGTCTCGACCACACCATCACGACGCAGCATCACGGCGACTCCGGCACCGACGACGTCGACCTGCTCGAACTCTCCCCCGGGTCGTGATCGCGGAGCCACTCCCGAATAGCCGGAGTCGTTGCCCCAGCTCACGACCCTCCCGTCGGAACGCAGGGCCCGCCCACCGCTGCCACCGTCGGTGATCGACAGATAGACCGTCGACGCAGGCAACGGCGGGACATCCAACTGGCCGTAGGAGTTGAAGGGCCCGACCGCGACGATCCGGCCGTCGGATCGGAGGCCGTAGCTGACCTCTCGCCCCGCTGCGATATCGGTGTAGCTCAGTCCAACAGGTGGATCGGGCAGGTTCGGAGCTGCCCATGAGCTGCTCTGCCGCCACGCGACGGTGAGGCCGTCCGTGCGCCTGGCGAGGAAGTGGGTTCCCGACGCGACCTCGGAGTAGAGGACTCCCGTGGGCAGGGGTGGAGCCGAGATCGGCTGGCCGGAAAAGTCCCAGACATCGACCTGCCCATCACTCCGCAAGGCGATGAAGGGCGAACCCAGCTGCACGTATCGGGTGCCCGTGGGTGGAGACACCACGACCGGACCGCCCCGTCCCCAGCGGACCAGCGTCCCGTCGCTACGCAAGGCCGCCACATCGAGCCCCATCTGCTCCGCGAGCCGGGTGTAACGCAGCCCACTCGGGAGCGGCGGAACGTCGGCCTGGCCGTAGAGGTTGTTTCCGAACGCCCGGATCTGTCCGTCCGCGTAGAGCACCAGGGACAAGCCGACTGCCGCAGAGAAATCGAGGACAGCGGTCCCCGCCAGCGCAGGAGGGATCTCACACTCTCCGGACCGGTTCGCGCCGAACCCCACCAGGGAGCCATCGGCGCGCAGGACCATCGTCGGGCCCAGATCGTTCGACGTGACCCGGACCCCAGAGTCCCAGCGCGTGTCGAACCGCGCCGCTCCGACTCCGAAGACAGCGTCCTGGCCCGTGGCCGCGCCTCCCGACAGGAGCAGCCCTGCGACGAGCGCGGGGTAGACGAAACGGAATCGGCCGGGGGCCGTGCGGTCGGAATCGTGCATTGGGCATTCTCCTGGGACGAAGCCTCGCGATCGGATTGTCGCCGAGGTCGGCGGGGCTTGCAGGTTTCGGGCCGCCGGCGCACGGCGATCGCCCGCCGATGGGCGCCAGGGTGTTGCCCATGTGCCCGGTCAGAACTGCTACCCATCCAACCGGGTCAGACCGGTGCGCCCGCGCGATCGGACAGGCAGGCCAGCGCAGATTCGGCGAGAATCCCCGTCACGGGTGGAGCTCGGCTCCGTCCCGACTTCTCGCATGGACGGCGCAAGCTAGAGCATCAGTTGGCAGGTCGAGGACCTGCAGAACCACGAGCGTGAGCTGCGTTCGCTGGTGCGGGCACTCCTGCGAGGCAGCGACGACGTCGACCACGTGGTGCAGGAGACGTGGCTACGGGCCATCGGCAAGCCGCCTGCACAGCGGGCGCGTGAGCAACGAGAGGCGGTGACTGCTCGGCACGTGGCCGACGAACCCTCTGCGGCCGAGACAGTCGAGCGGCTGCAGGCCTGCGCGCGGGTCTCGCAGGCGGTGACCTCGCTGCCTGCCGGGCTCCGTGATGCCGTGGTGCTACGCCACGTGCAGGGCTTGGCGATCACCGACGTCGCGTCGCGCATCGGCATCTCGGGCGAGACCGCGCGCCAGCGCGTGCACCGCGGCCTGCAGCAGCTGCGTCGCGACCTGGCGCCGGAGTTCGCGCGAGACGCCCACCCGGCGTGCGGTGCGCACTCGCTGTGGGCGATCGCCGCGTGGCCGGCCGCCAGTGAATCCGTGCGTGCAGTCACGCTCTTCGAAGTCGCCATGAGCAAAGCCGGAACGACGTTCGCCCTCGCCGCCCTGTTGCTGTGAGGCTTCCCGCTGTGGTGGTCCGGCGGGACCCCGGCCTCCGCATCCCCGGGTTCGACACCGACCACCACCGCGACCGCTCCCCGTGCTGGTGAAGGCACCAGGCAGCCCATCGCCGAGCCGGGTAGCCCCGACGCGACTCGCCGCCTTGCAGCAGATGCCGGCAGTCGATCGACCGAGGCACTGCGGACACCGAGCCCGGACTCCGGCCTCCGGGTCCGCGTCCAGGTCGTCGACGCGGACTCGGGGACTCCGGTGCCCCATGCCGAGGTCGCGGTGATGTCGAAGACCTTCGATTGGCTCTCGCTCGACGCCGCCACGAAGGCCCGCGTGCGCGCCGTCGGCCACGACGACCATCTCAAGTACCAGGCCTCCGGCAAGACCCACCGTGCCGATGCCGACGGGATCCTCGAGCTGCCGATCACGACGCAGCTGCTCCTGATCCGTCGTAGTCGGTGCCAGGCACCAACCACGACAGATTCGGGCGACTTCGAAGCGAACTCTCGCCACGCATCGAGGGCATCATGGCACACGTGGCGAAGCGGTCTCGCTGCAACGTCGAGAGCCTTGGACTCTCACTCCAGCGCCAATCGTGCACCGACCATGCCCACCCACGCTCTACGACTCGCACTCCTCTCGCTGGCTTCGGCGACGACCCTCGCCGGGGCCACCGCGCAGGAGCCCGCCGAACCGAGGATCCGGCTGGTCGAGACCGAGCGGCCGTTGTTCGACTTCCCGGTGCGCCGCGACCGCGGCCTGCACGCGGCCCACGTGAGTCCTGACTCCGAGCACTTCGTCGCGGTGCTGTCGATCCCGGTCGCCGAGCTGATGCGGCGCGGTGGGCGCTTCTCGCCGGACGATTACACCCCCGCCATCGACTTCCAGGTCGTCGCCGACGGCAAGGTGGTCGGCGAGCGACACAGCTACGGCATCCCCGTCCTCGCGCCGTCGGGCAAGCTGGCGTTCGCCTGGCACCGCGTCCGCCAGGGCAAGCGCAAGTGGATCGGCGACTCGACCGAAGATGCCGAGCTCCGCGTCGACGGCCGGGCCGTCCACAAGGCCGAGGCGATCCTGCCGGCGATCGCCTTCGACGAAGACCAGCCGGTGTTCGTGTTCGGCAAGCCTGCTCGCTTCTCGATCCCACGCAATCCGAACGACGGGATGAGGACGCTCCGCCAGCCGGCATGGGAGCTGCGCCGCGGCACCTCCCGCCCGGTCCGTATCGAACTCGCGCAGGTCGGTGACTCTCCCGAGTCCGTCACCGCCCTCGGCGACGGCCGGCTGGCGCTGGTGATCCGAACCCAGCAGCACAAGTTGCTCCAGGTCCTCGACGCCGACGACGCCCTCCTCTGGGAGTCACCGATGGCCAGGGAACGCGCCCGGCTCGTGGCCGGCTCCGAACGGCTGGCCTGGGTCGGAGGCGATCGCGACGCGCCGAACGTGCAGACGCGACGCATCGCCGGCGACGACACGCCGACCACCATGGGCTCCGGCCACCTGGAGATCTCCGAACTCGCCCTGGGCGGACCGGGGGATCACCGGATCGCCTTCACCGCGGTGACCCGTCTGGACGCCGGCGCATTGCCCACAGTCGCAGCGTTCCTCGGCGACGAACGGGTCGGTCCCGCACGCGCCGGGATCGCTGGCCTGTCCTTCAGCCCCGACGGAGCGCGCCTGGCCTACGTCGCCTCGACCTTGGAAGCGCTTCCTGCAGGCGTGCCGGAGGGCTGGCGACCGTCGATCCTGCTCCCTCGCCAGATCTGCGACGACTCGATGCCGGGCCTGTATCTGCCCGCGACCGGGACCGACGAGGCCCAGACCTGCGTACTCTGCATCGATGGCGCACCGGTCGGCAACGAGTGGCTGAGCATGGGCACGCCGGCGTGGGGTCCCGATGGAGCGCGCGTCGCCTGCGTGGTGCAGACGAAGGAGGGACTGCACCTCGTGCTCGGTGACTGGCGAAGCCCGGCCTTCGAGCAGATGGGCCCACCGACGTTCCTGGAGGACGGCCGCGTCGCCTGCGCGACGTATGCAGAGGGCGAGCTCTGGTGGCGGGTGTTCGATCCCGCGGGGGACTGATGTATCGCCGCGATCCGGACACCCACCGGGCGCCGCCCGCCGAAGCGACCGGATCACCGACCGACAACCGCGGTGGTCGCCTCCGAGAAGACCAGCCCCCCCGACGCACCGCCATCGGCGACGGCCGCCTGGAGGCAGATCCGTGCACCGACGAAGACCCGGTCCGCGACGAGCTCGATATCGAACGAAGCCTCGCCGCCGCTTCCCACCAACAGCCCGGTGATCTCACCGCTCGTGAACACCGTGCACCCGGTGAATCCGAAGGGCCCGAGGTCGAGAGGTCGACCGATCTCCTGCCCGATCAACATCACTCCCAGATCTTCGGGCAGCCCACGCACCGACAGGGACAGCGAACCGCCGACGCGGGGCAGCACCTGCGGGATCAACTGGGCCGCGGGCTGGGTCCCAGGACACCCGGTGCCTACGGGTTCGAAACGACGAGCCGGGACCAGATGGAAGACCGCGAGTTGTTGGGACCCGGCAAAGCCCCCGAAGTTCGACCCGGGATCCGTGGCAGGCAGATCGCTCGGTCGCACCGGGGCCGGACCGAGTAGCTCGATCTCGCCGTCCGAGCGGAGCAGTGCGGAATACCGCGGATCATCGTCTCCCGTATACCAGTAGTGCTCGGCGGTCACAGCGAGATCGACGTAGTACACCCCGCGAGGTAGCTGCGGGACGGTGGTCTGACCGAGCCGCCCGTCACCCCAGCCCACGACCTGACCATCGGACCGCAGCGCAACGCAGTGGAAGCGCGCCGCGGCGACCTTGCGGTAGGTCACACCCGCCGGAAGCGGCGGAATCGCATCGAGCCTCGTTCCGGGGAGGCCGAGAGGGTCAGCCTCTCCAAAATGGACGACTTCCCCATCGGAGCGGATCGCGAGTGAGTAGGTCGGGCCTCCGGCCGCGGCGACATAGTCGACCCCAGGAGGTCGACCCGGCGGATCACACTGGCCGTAGCTGTTGTCACCGAATCCAACGAGATCACCGTTCGACAGGATTCCGAGGCTGTGTGCCGAGCCCGCACCGACTCCGACGTAGCGGGACCCTGGGGGTGCGGGTGGCACATCACCCTGACCCGCACGGTTGTCTCCAGCGTGCGCAATGTGGCCTGCATCGTCGAGCATGCACACGTGCCGCGACCCTCCAGCGAGTTCGACGAAGCGCCGGCCGGCGTTGGCACGATGAGTCCCCTGGAGATCGCGAGCCCCGAACGCCACGACGCTGCCGTCCCGCCGGAGGACGGCTGTGTACTCCGTTCCCGCAACTACGCGCTCGACCTCCTCGCCAGGGCGCGTGCTGGGAGCCGTACCTGCGTAGCCGTCCGCGCTTCCCCAGCGAACCACGCGCCCGTCGGAGCGCAGGGCACGAGCGACGAACCCAGCGCTGGAGACGGCCGTGTAACGAACTCCGGGCGGCAACGGGGGAACGTCGAGCTGGCCGAAGAGGTTGAAGTCCCCAGCCGCGATCAGCTGCCCGTCGGAGCGGACTCCATAGCTCACTTCCAAGGCAGCACTGATGTCGACGTAGGAGAGACCGGCTGGCGGCACCGGGAGATTTGGAGACGCCACCGCGGGGAAGAGCCACCACGATTCGGTCAATCCATCGGAGCGGAGAGCCAGTCCGTGCGAGTCCCCGTCCGCGACCTTCACATAGCGAACGCCCGCAGGCAGTTCGGGGACCGAGGCTGGGTCCCGATAGAAATTGTACGAGACGACGCTCCCATCCTCGAGCAGGAGCACCCAGGGAGAGGCAATCTGGACGTATCGAAGCCCACCATGGCGTGACCAGACCCAGTGCTCCCCGTTCACCCAACCCACGGGAGACCCATCGCTCCGCAGGGCGAACCCACCTGCCCCGAGCGAGTCACTCAGAGCTGTATAGCGCATGCCCGCAGGCAGCGGCGGCACCTGCAACTGACCGTAGCGGTCGCTTCCGAACGCGCGGATCTGGCCGTCGCTCTGCAGGACCATCACGCACCGGTCTCCCACCGCGACCTGGACATCGGTCACGCCGGGAGGTGGCGGCGGGACGTCACACTCTCCGTCGCGGTTGGAGCCGGATACGACCACCGTGCCATCGACGCGAAGCAAGGCCTCCAGACCGGAGCCGCCGACCGCCACCTGCACGGCCTCGTCCCAGCCGCTGTCGAATCGGTGGGCACCCAGCCCAACGAGCCGCTCCTGCGCGAGCGCGATCGACCCGAACCACATCACGAGGAATGGCGCGACCACGCCCCTCCACCCTTTCACAGTGGTCCGGGAAACCTGCATTCGTCCTGTCATGACTGCTCTCCTCAGGAGCCATCAGTCTAGAGCAAGCCGAGAACAGCCGCATGCACCCGGTGCGTTCATGTCGGTTCCGACTCCCCGACGACGGTTTCCCGCCCTCGACGACCGGTACCGCGATCCGCTCCGCCACCAGGCGCCCCACGCCACCCGGCGCCTGGATCCTCTCGTGGATGCCCAGCGTTGCCGTCGCTGCCAGTCAGTCGTCGGCGCGCTCTTCGTGACTTCGCCACGGCACGCCGGACCGCGCCCAAGGCCGTAGTCGATGCCCGCCGTAGTCGGCGCCAGCCACCAACTACGACACGAACTCCGCCTCAGCAGACCTCCCAAAGCCGCCGCAGGGGAAGCGCGAGCAACCCTTCCCCGAACGAGAGCGCCCGCTCGCCGTCGTAGAGCACGACACCAGCCACGAAGCGGTCCCCCATCGCGTCCTGCAAGCGACGCATCACGCGGAAGTCGTCGCTGCGCACCGTGGCTCCCGACTTCACCTCGACTGCCGCGAGCTTTCGACCCCGCTCGATCACCAGATCGATCTCGCGCTTCTCGCGATCGCGGAAGTGGAAGAACTGGAACTCGCCGTCCTCCCAACTGCCCTGCCGCAGCAGCTCCTGCACGACGAAGGTCTCGACCAACTGACCGCGCAGTTCGCGATCTTCGTCCAGGCTGACCACATCGACCCCGAGCAAGGCCGCCGCGAGTCCCGTGTCGACGAGGTGTAGCTTCGGCGACTTGAGCAGGCGGTTCATTCGGTTGCTGTGCCACGCCGGCAGTTCGTGGACCAGGAACACACGCTGCAGAAGTCCCAGGTAGGCGTCGATCGTCGGACGCGTCACTCGGAACGGCGCGGACAGTTGCTGCAGGTTCAGCATGTGCGACGTCTGGCCGGCGATCGCGACCAGCAGACCCTGCACGGTGTCGAGGGAGTGCACCTGCATGAGGTCACGCACGTCGCGCTGCACGAGCGTCTCCGCATAGTCGCGATACCAGCCCATGCGCCGCCGCGGCACGCTCCTCGCCAGGGCTGCCGGGTAGCCACCCGCAACCACTCGCTCGGTCAGCTCCCCGCGCAGCGGTTCGACCGAACCGTGGTGCGCTGGATCACCGGTCAACTCGCCCGCGAACAACGCGTGCAGGAAGCGCGGACGGCGCCGTCCGAGTTCGCCCTGCGAGAGCGGATGCAGTGCCACGATCTGCATCCGCCCCGCCAGGGAGTCCGAGAGACTCGGCAGCAACAGCACGTTGGACGAGCCAGTCAGCACGAAGCGACCCGGCCGCCGGTCCCTGTCGACCGCCAGCTTCAGCGACCGGAATAACTCGGGCACCCTCTGGACCTCGTCGAGGATGCACCGCTCGGGGAGATCTCGAACGAACCCGCCCGGGTCGGTCCGTGCAGCGTCGAGCACGACCTCGTCGTCGAACGACAGGTAGGCGTAGTCCCGCGGTGCCCCCCAGACCATCGCCAGCGTGGTCTTGCCACACTGCCGCGGACCGTGGATGAGGATCACCGGCGAATCAGCGACCGCCTGCTCCAGGAGGTCCTCGGAGAAGCGCGGGAACATCCCTGGCTCGGCCATGCGCTGGAGCGTACATCAGGGCTGACAAAATGCAAGTTCTGACGGCGCGAACTGCAAATTCGGCGACTCTCCGGACCTGTCCAGAACTCGTTCTTCGGCGACTAGAGTGCTTCCAGACGCTCCCTGGAGGACCTGACTGATCGCAAGCTCAAAGCCCGCGAAACGCAAGTTGCTGGCCCGCGGATCGCAAGAACGTACTGACCGACCACCCACACTCGACTCCCGAGCAACCGAGACCACGCCGATCGGAAGGCGTCCGACTGCTCCTCACCCCGCACCCGGACCGGAAACCGCGCAGACCTGCCACGCCCACTTCAATGAAAGTCCCGACTCCCCCCCGTCGGCGGCTTCTCACCCTCTACCACCGGCACCGCGATCCGCTCCGCCACCAGGTGCACCACCCCGTCCTCGCTCTGCACCTTGCCGTCCACGCCGAGGAACGGCTCGGTCTTCACCAGCGCCGCGAAGCGCTCGTACACGTCCGGCCAGACCACCACGTTCACGAAGCCGGTCTCGTCTTCCAGCGTGAGGAAGACCACGCCCTTGGCGGTGCCCGGGCGCTGGCGGCAGATCACCAGGCCGGCGGCGCGGGTGCGCGACTTCGAGCGCAGCATCTTCACGTCGTTGGCGGCGAGGAAGCCCTGCGCGCGCAGGCTCTCGCGCAGCGACTCCAACGGGTGCGCGGCGGTCGAGTGGTGGGTGCTGCGGTAATCCCAGCCCACCCCCTCGAACGGATCGAAGCGACGAGGCCACGGGGAGACTTCGTCGTGGCCTTGGTATGGAAACTTGACAAACAAGCCCCCCCCCTACGGTCTCCTCCGCAGCCACCGATGGCTGCCCATGAAGCACCTCTCACCCGACGAACAAGGAGACCCGAAACGTGCACCTTCGACGCGTTCTAACACCCGCCCTGCTCAGCCTCTGCTTCACGGCGGCGGCGCATGCTCAAACCGCGACCGTGACGTCTGCCAACCAGAGCGGACCTGGGCAGCCCATCGATGTCATCATCCGAACCACCGGTGAAGTGGAGCTGCTGGAGCTACAGTTCAAGGACGGGGATGGCAATAACCTCGCACCGCACAATCTGACCGATGAGAACGGCGACGGGCCGGAGCTGAACGGCAACCCCTCCTACTACACGACGACGGTGACCAACCCTCCTGCAGGAGCCGCCAAGATCCGCGTCAAGTTCAGTGACGGCACCTCAGCAACGTGGACACTGATCACAGTCCCGCCCGTCTGAGCAATCGGTGACAGCTGCGGCGACGGCAATGGGCAGTTCACCGATACTCTCTACGCTTCGCTGCGATCACGTCTCACAGGTCGATTGCCGATTCGCACCCTCACTCATGCAACGCACGAAACGCACGACATGGCTCGTGGCCCTGCCAATCGCAATCGGCCTACTCGCGGTTCTTGCGTGGCCCACGATTCGCGACGGACGCACGCCAAGTTCTCCGAACGTAGGTATCACACCTGAATCCTCGACACAGGGGGCCAGATCGCCGCGTTCGGCAGAGCACCGGCTCCCGATCGCCCGGGCGGCCGATGAGTCATCGACCGGATTGCAGATAATCGATGCCGAGACAGGCGCGCCAATCGAGGGCGCGACTGCGTTGTGGCTTGACGACGCCGAAGAGAGGCTGATATCCGACACTTCGGGCACCCTCCCGATCCCAGACGCCGCCCTCGGCCGCCATTGTGTGTTGGTTCATTCCGATTACGCGCTGACGAGATTCCAGCTCCGGAAGAACGCACGCACGCTCTCCATGAAGCGTCGCCCCATGGTGCGGTGCGTGCTCGAAGGGCTTTCCACGCCTGAAATCCTGGGCCTGCGTTTCTCAGTCACGTTCTTGGGATCGGAGTCCCAGCTGATCCAGGACCTCCCTGAAGACCTCAAGAGCGACTTCGCATGCACTACACCCTGGAACGGCCTGGGCTCGCTGGATGTACGACTTGCGCACTGGGGCGGCTTCCACGTGCTTGCCGAAGCCATGGATCCAGGTTCTGCGGAGGCGCTGGCCACCGTTTCCGATGAGATCGATGTCCAAACACCATCTACCATCCACAGAATTCGCTTTGATCCAGCAACCGTCGTCTCGAGAGTCGATGTCCAAGTCGAGGCCTTCTTCGATTCCCCGCTCGAGGTAGAGATCTCGCACTGGATACGAGGGCCATTCAGTGGCCCGGACGCGCCTGCGATGTCTGGATGTCGTCGCCTCGTTGAGTTTGGTCAACAGCCGAACGAGACAGCAAGCACTTCGCTCATCGGAGTTGCCCCCGGCCATTACGAATGGGGGGTCGATACCGCTGGCTACGGCACCTACTCACTGCAGCGAATCCGGATCGACCACGGCACTCGACGTATCGAGCTCCGCAACCCTCGCGGTTCCATGACGTCGATGCGCATGGAAGTCGCAGAACCTCCTGGGGAGGAACCTGTCGATCTACGGATCCTCAGCGCGCTGGAGCTCGTCCGTGGCCGGGTCATTCCGAAGGATGAATTCGTTGACGGCCGCTTCACATGGGAAGGCACGCTACCAACCACTGAGCCGCTCTGGGCAATCGCCTACCAAGGCCGCTCGCTCTGCGCAGGCCCTGTCCGCATCGACAACAGGGGCCCTGGCGGCTTCTCGGAGCTTCTCGAATGGCGGGAACAAGGCACACTGTCGATATCTATTGACTTGCCTGCGGATTATCCGGACATCGTTTGGGTGCGGATTCACCACCTGGCGTCTGGCTACGCCCGACTAGGAGCCGGCCACTCTACGTCTATCCAGGGAAGCCCGACCTACCCGCCTGGTCAGTACGAAGTCAGTCTGGAGTGGAACGACGGCGCCTCTCCCGCTCAGACTGTGACCGTCGAACCGGGAGAACGCTCGAGCGTCCGGCTCGTCCGGTGAGCGATCGAGTGCTGAGTCACCCGCGGTAGCACCGTCTCTCAATGAAAGTCCCGACTCCCCCCCGTCGGCGGCTTCTCACCCTCTACCACCGGCACCGCGATCCGCTCCGCCACCAGGTGCACCACCCCGTCCTCGCTCTGCACCTTGCCGTCCACGCCGAGGAACGGCTCGGTCTTCACCAGCGCCGCGAAGCGCTCGTACACGTCCGGCCAGACCACCACGTTCACGAAGCCGGTCTCGTCTTCCAGCGTGAGGAAGACCACGCCCTTGGCGGTGCCCGGGCGCTGGCGGCAGATCACCAGGCCGGCGGCGCGGGTGCGCGACTTCGAGCGCAGCAGCTTCACGTCGTCGGCGGCGAGGAAGCCCTGCGCGCGCAGGCTCTCGCGCAGCGACTCCAGCGGATGCGCGGCGGTCGAGTGGTGCGTGCTGCGGTAGTCCCAGCTCACCTCCTCGAACGGATGCAGGCCGGCGAACGCGGGCTGCTGCACGCCGTCGTCGCTGAAGGGCAGGCCACCGACGACGTCGCGGCTCCGAGCCCACAACTCCCAGAGCGCATCGCGGCGTGAGGGCTCGAGCGCGGAGAACGCGCCGCCCTCGGCGAGGACCTGCAGGCGGCGGCGGTTGAGACGGCAGCGGGTCGCGAAGTCGGCGAGGCTCTGGAACGGTCGTTGGTTGCGCTGCGCGATGATGCGTTCGGCCTCGGCGACGCCCAAGCCCTGCACGTAGCGCAGGCCGACGCGCACCGCGAGCAGCGCCTCCGGCTCGGTGGCCGCAGGGTCGGGCTCCATCGTGCAGTCCCACTCGCTCCTGGTCACATCCACCGGCAGCACCTTCACGCCGTGGCGCTTGGCGTCTTCGACCAGCGTCGCCGGCGAGTAGAAGCCCATCGGTTGCGCATTGAGGATCGCGCAGGTGAACACGTCGATGTGGTGGGTGCGCAGCCAGGCCGTCGCGTAGGCGATCAGGGCGAAGCTCGCGGCGTGGCTCTCGGGGAAGCCGTACTCGCCAAACCCGCGGATCTGTTCGAAGACCCGTTCGGCGAACTCGCGGGCGATGCCCTTGCGCAGCATCCGCGCCACCAGCCGTTCGCGATGCCGCTCCATCCGACCGTGCTTGCGCCATGCGGCCATGTCGCGGCGCAGCTGGTCGGCTTCGCCCGGCGTATAGTCGGCGGCCACCATCGCCAGCTTCATCACCTGCTCCTGGAACAGCGGAACGCCGAGCGTCTTCTCCAGGACCGGCACCAGGATCTTGTGCGGGTAGCTGACCGGCTCCTGGCCGTGGCGGCGGCGCAGGTAGGGGTGGACCATGTCGCCGGAGATGGGGCCGGGTCGCACGATGCTGACTTCGACCACCAGGTCGTAGAAGGTCCGCGGCCTGAGCCGGGGCAGCATCGCCATCTGCGCGCGGCTCTCGATCTGGAACACGCCGATGGTGTCCGCGGCGCAGATCAGGTCGTAGGTGCGGCCGTCTTCGGGCGGGATCGTCGCGAGACTCAGCGCGATGTCGTAATGGCGACGCAGCAGCTGGAACGCCTTGTCGCAGAGCGACAGCGAGCCCAGCGCCAGGATGTCGACCTTGAACAGGCCGAGGTCCTCGAGGTCGTCCTTGTCCCATTGGATGACCGTGCGGTCCTCCATCGCCGCGTTCTCGATCGGCACCAGGTCGTGCACCGGCTCGTGGCCGAGCAGGAAGCCGCCGGGGTGGATCGACAGGTGGCGCGGGAAGTCGCGGATCTCGTCGACCAGCTCGGCGAGGTGCTGATGGATCGGGGTCTCGGGGTCGAGGCCGGCATCGCGGAACCAGCCGGCCACGTCGCCCTCGCCGCGCGAGCTGACCTTCGCCAGCCGGTCGAGGGCGGTGGGCGGCACGCCGAGCGCCTTGCCCACCTCGCGCACCGCCGACCGGGTCCGGTAACGGATCACGTTGCAGGCCATCGCGGCACGGTCGCGGCCGTACTTGGCATAGATGTGCTGGATCACCTCCTCGCGCCGGTCGTGCTGCACGTCGAGGTCGATGTCGGGCGGCTCGTGCCGCTCGCGCGACAGGAAGCGCTCGAACAGCAGGTCCATGCGGATCGGGTCGACCGCGGTGATGCCCAGGCAGTAACAGACCGCCGAGTTGGCCGCCGAGCCGCGACCCTGACAGAGGATCCCGTGACTGCGGCAGTACTCGACGATGTCCCACATCGTCAGGAAGTAGCCCGGGTAGTCGAGATCCTCGATCAGTGACAGTTCCTTCTCGATCTGCTGCACGACCCGCGTCGGCACCTGCTCGCCATAGCGCTGCTTCGCGCCCTTGTGGGTGAGCTCGCGCAGCCATTGCGCCGAGGTGCGGCCATCGGGCAGTCGCTCCGAGGGATAGACGTAACGCAGCTCCTTCATCCCGAAGGTGCAGCGCTCGGCGATCTCCAGGCTGCGGGCGATCGAACCCGGGTCGTCTTCCCACAAGGCCTCGAAGGCGCGCGGTGCGAGGAGTTCGTGTTCGGCATTGGGTCGCGTCAGCGTGCCGGCGTCGTGGATCGGCAGGCCGTGGCGGATGCAGGCGAGCACGTCCTGCAGGCGACGGCGCGCGCGGCTGTGGTAGAGCACCTCGCGGCTGGCCACGGTGGCGAGACCGAAGCGCGCCGCGCGTTCGCGTAGATCCTGCTCGCGCTCCTGTTCACCTTCGACGCGATGCCGACCGAGCACCGCGTACAGCCCTTCACCGAACGCGTCCTGCAGCGGCGCCGGATCCCACGGCTCGCCGCGCCACAGCGCCACCAGACCCGCGGCGTGCTCGCACACGTCGTCGACCGTGACCGCGCACGAGCCCTTGGGGAAACGCAGCCGCCCGCGCGTGATCAGCCGGCAGAGGTTGGCGTAGCCGGCCCGGGTCTCGGCGAGCAGCACCAGCGACGGCCGGCGGTCGTCGCGCGGATCGGGCGCGTCGAGCAGCGTGCCGCCGACTCCCCCGAGCGTGACCTCGCTGCCGACCAGCACGCGGACGGACCGCTCCGCCGCCGCGACGTGGGCGCGGACGATGCCGGAGACGCCGTCCCGATCGGTCAACGCGAGGGTCGGGATGCCAAGCGCCTCGGCCTGCTCCACCAGCTCCTCGGGGTGCGACGCGCCCTCGAGGAAGCTGAAGTTCGACCGGCACCAGAGCGGGGCGTAGCGGGACATCCGGGGCAGATGTTAGGGCTGTGTTCGGTTCTGATGCAACTTGGAGTGGCGCGTGGCCAGGTGGGCCCGAGGCGCTGATTCTGTCGAACGTACGGTCGCGAATGTGTCATGGATTGTAAGTCCGACTTACAATCCATGACAGCGCCGCGGCGCGTACCAGGCCCGGAACCACCCATGATCCGCCGTGACATCGAACCCCTCCTGAAGCGGGCCGCCAGCCAGTATCCGGTCGTCACCGTCACCGGCCCGCGCCAGTCCGGCAAGACCACCCTCTGCCGCAAGGTCTTCCCGAAGCTCGGCTACGTCTCCCTCGAGGCGATGGACACGCGTGAGTATGCGCGGTCCGACCCGCGCGGCTTCCTTGCCGAGCACGCCGACGGCGCGATCCTCGACGAGATCCAGCACGTGCCGGAGCTGACGAGCTACCTGCAGGTCGAAGTCGACGAGCGCCCCGATCCCGGGCGCTTCGTGCTCACCGGCTCACAGAACCTGGCCCTCACGCAGGCCACCTCCCAATCCCTCGCCGGCCGCACCGCGATGCTGAATCTGCTCCCGCCGAGCCTCGGTGAGCTACGGCGCTTCGACGACGCGCCCGAGGACCTGCTCACCACCCTCTGGACCGGCGCCTATCCGCGGATCCACGACCGCGGCGTCGCTGCCGATCGTTGGCTCACCGACTACATCACGACCTACGTCCAGCGCGACCTGCGGCAGATCCTGTCGGTCGGCGATCTCGATGCCTTCACCACCTTCCTGCGCCACGCGGCATCGCGCACCGCCCAGGAGGTCAACCTCTCCTCCCTCGGCGCCGACGCGGGCGTCTCACACAACACCGCCCGCTCGTGGCTGTCCGCGCTCGAAGCGAGCTTCCTCTGTTTCCGTCTACCCGCCTGGCACCGCAACCTGCGCAAGCAGTTGGTGAAGGCCCCGAAGCTGCACTTCTTGGATAGCGGTCTGGTGTGCCGCCTGCTCGGCATCCAATCACCCGACCAGCTCCGGCACCATCCCCTGCGCGGCGCGGTGTTCGAGAGCTGGGTCGCCGCGGAGATCTTCAAGGTGCGAACCCACCATGGTCTCGACCCGCGGATGTTCCACTTCCGGGATGCGAAGGGGTTGGAGGTGGACGTGGTCGTGGAAGGCGGCGAGGAGGTGTTCCTCGTGGAGTGCAAGTCGGGCGCGACGGTGGCGGAGGAGTTCCTGAAGCCGCTGCGAAGGGTGACGGAGTTGGTAGCGGGAACGGCGGAGCACCGGGCGTTGGTCCCGAGGCTGGTGTTCGGGGGCGAGACGGGGCAGCGGCGGCGGGATGTCGCGGTGATCGCGTGGACGAAGATGGGGACGGTGGGATGGGATGGGTGATTGTCCGCCCGGCTGCCAGACAGCGAGGCGGACAGGCACCGAGGCGGACAGGCACCGAGGCGGACAGAGACCCGGCCAACATCCGCTGCCCGTCCACCGTCCGCCACCCACCCGTCGACAGGCCGCCGGAAAGGCGCACGATCATGGCAGATCCGGGCCATCCGCGAAGGCGCGCGGTCTGGTTCAGCAGTTGCGGCCCGAAGCCGGCCCCGCACCTCGTGGACCGCTCGAGAGACTCACCATGCGCGCACCGACCGCACTTGCCCTCGTCCCCATCTGCCTCGCCGCCGCGACCGCACCGGCCCAGCAGCGCGCGACGCCGTTCGGACTCCCCACGGCGAACGCCCGCCGTGGCGTGGTCGATCCGATCACCGGTGAGGCGCTGCTGCCGAGCGCGTCGTCGCTACCACGCCGAGACTGGGCGTACTCGCGCTCGTTGGGAGCCTGGCAGCCGCGCATGCCCAGCCCGACCATGCCGACGGCCAGCGGAGCATTCAGCCTCGTCGCCGACACGCTGCGCAATCGGGTCGTGATGTTCGGTGGCAGCACGGACGGTTCCTTCAGCGGCAACGACGAAACCTGGGAGTGGGACGGCGCCGACTGGCAGAGGATCCAGACGACGTCCCAACCATCGCCGCGCACCGCAGCGGCAGCCTGCTTCGACGCGACCCGCGGACGCCTGGTGCTCTTCGGCGGACTGCATGCAGGCAGCCAGCTCCAAGACACCTGGGAGTACGACGGCACCCAATGGTTCTCGCACACCACCTTCAGACGGCCCGCTGCTGGCGCGGCCCGACTCGCATTCGATCCGCAGCGCGGCGTCTCGGTGCTCCGCGGAGCGAACGGCACCTGGGAGTGGGACGGAACCCATTGGCGCGGCCCCCTCGACCGCACGCCGATCCCGCTGATCCCCTCGGTGGACGTGCTGTGGGACGGCGCGACCGGATCCATCGTGACCACGACCGGCGGCGGCCGACTCGAAGCCTGGGATGGCACGACGTGGACGTCTCTCGCGAACAACGCCCCGCAGCTCCGCATCACCACCGTCCTCTCGCTCCCGGGGAACGCCGGCCTGCTGGCGGTCACCGTCGACACCAGGACCTGGATCTGGGATGGGAACGCGTGGCAACAACGTGGCTCACCCGGAGCAGCGCCAGGCTACGGCACCGACCGGATGGTCTACGACTCGAACCGGGATCGCCTGCTGCTCCTCGGGTTCGACGGAGCGGTCTTCACGTTCGACCAGCCGAGCAACTGCTGGCGTGAGCTGTCGAGCGGTGCCGGCGCACTGGTCCGCGGCAACCACTTCTGCGTCACATTCGACGCCGCACGCGATCGCCTGGTCGCGTTCGGATCGACCGGCAGCGCCCCCAACCTCGGGACGACCTGGCTCTGGGATCCGGTGAACGACTGGCAGTCCTTACACCATCCGAATCGCCCCACCGGCGTATCGCAAGGGATGTCGATGGACTACGACCCGGTGCGGCGGCGCTGCGTTCTATTCGGCGGTGTGTCGACGCTCAATACCACCAACCCTCCGGTATGGGAGTGGGATGGAACCGACTGGCATCGAATCGACCCCGCTTCCGGACCGGACGGACGGGAGAACGCAGTCCTGGCCTTCGACTCGGATCGCGAAGTGATGGTGATGGTGGGAAACGGCACGACCGACCTATGGGACTGGGACGGCACCGCATGGATGTCTCGTGGAGTCCTCGAGACCGGCGGTGCGACGGTCTGGAAGCCGGCGGTGTATCACGCGGCACGGCGCCGCATGCAGGTCGTCTCCGAGGCGCGACCCTCCTACCACCCCACGGTCTTCGAGATCGACCTGGAGAGCGGCACGTGGGCACGAGTTCAGATCCTCGACGACGATCTGGATGCGTTCCGATCGGGCAACCTCTGGAATCTCGCCTACGCTCCGACCACGGATACGACCTGGATGGTCCACAGCAGTGTCGAGCCGGTACGCGCGCTCAGCAGCGCCTACCCGGCCCGCGCGGACCGGTTCGGAGCCAGTTGCAACACCAGCTCCGGTTCGCGGCCGGAGTTCTTCGACGCGCCGACCCGTCGCCCCTGGATCGGCGACCGGTTCGGCTTCGAGATCACCGACCTCGCCCCCACGACCCGCTTCGCCACGCTCCTGCTCGGCGCGTCCGACGTGCAATGGGCCGGTGGCGCGCTGCCGTTCGACCTTACCCCATTCGGCATGACCGGATGCGTCCTGAGAGCGAGCAGCGACATCATCGTGCCACTGCAGGCGCAGGGCGGGCGGATCGCCGACGACCTGCCCATCCCCAACGAGGCAGCACTCGTCGGGAACGACGTGTTCCTGCAAGCCGTCGCGGTGGACCACACTGCCAATCCCGCTGGCGTGATCACGACGAATGCACTGCGTCTGCAGGTAGGACGACGTTGAGCCCGCAGTTGTGAATCGCCGCCGGGTCCGGCCGGGTGCCTGTCCGCCTCGGTGCCATCCGCCTCGGTGCCTGGCACCCGGGCGGACAGCGACCCAAAAACCGCAACTTCCCTGTCGGCCCCCAGCCACTCCTCGCACGGAACCCCCCGCCTGCGGGAGCAGGTGGGTCGCGCTCGACCTCGGCACGTCGCCGGGGGCGCCGCGTCCGACCCGGCGAAGCGACGAGGCAGGGACGACATGACGACGATCGCGGTGATCGGCGGTGGCGCGGCGGGGATCGGGGCGGCGCGCCATCTGCTGCAGCAGGGGTTCAGGGTCCACCTGATCGAATCCGGCCCGCGGCTCGGCGGCAATTGCGTGGGCTTCGAGGTGCGCGGGAGCGATGGCTCGCTCCACACGATCGATGCGGGAGTCAGCGACTTCAATCGTACGACCTTCACCGCGGTGAGCGCACTGATCGAGGAGCTGGGACTGCCCACCCGACCGATCGATCAGGACGCGCACTTCGCGTCACCCGATGGTCGCTCGCTCTGGGCCTGTCGCGGCGGGGAACTGCAGTTTCGCGAGTGTCTCGACGGCCCCGAGGAGACGGTCCGGCGAGAGGCCGCGGAGTTCCGCACGCGGGCGCTCGAGGTCCTCTGGGATCCCCGTTTCGCGACTTCGACGCTCGGGGAGTACCTCGACCACATCGGCGCCTCCCAGGCATTTCGCAACGCGATCATCTACCCACGCGCAGCGGGCTGCTTCCCGATGCCTGACACAGACCCGTCCAGGTTCCCGGCCCGAGGGCTGGTCGAGTTCTGGAACATGCACGGAATCGTATCGGACCGACCGGCCGATCGGCGCTGCGTGGTGGGCGGCATGCACCGCTATGTCCACGCATTCGAGCAGCGCTTCCTCGACGACGGCGGCGAGCTGCATTGCAGGACCGACGTGGTCGGGATTTCGCGGGACGGACGACGCGTGGCGGTCCGCACCGTCGACGAACGCGGACGGCTCCGCACTCTGACGGTGGAACACGTGGTGATGACCGGACATGCACGGCAATCGCTGAGCCTGCTCGAAGACGCCAGCTCGCAGGAAACGCAGGCTCTGGCTTGCTTCCCCAGCCAACGCGCCAGGCTCGTGATCCATCAGGATCCGCGGCTGATGGGGTCCGACCGCGCATTCTGGGGTGCGTTCCACTACGTCGTCGCGCAGGGCGCCACCCCGCGGATCCGACCGACCATCACCTTCCATCCGAACCGGCTCGGGCGCCTACCCGCGGACGTGCCCGACACCTTCTTGACGATGAACCCGCACGTCGAGCCGGACAGGGTGCTCGCGGACCTGTCGTTCCTCCATCCGATCGCGACGGCCGACGCGCCGCGACGCATCGCGCGCGTTCGACATCTGCAGGGTGGCCGGAACACCTGGTTCGCGGGCGCCTGGCTGCAGTCGCCGTTCGTCCACGAGTCGGCACTGCAAAGCGGCATCGACGCGGCGGGGCAGATCCTCGCCCGCGAGTCGGCCGGGCCCGTTCGCAGCTTCGACCCGCTGCACGCGGCCGGTTGATCCCCATGCTCTGCGCACCCGACGTGCTGTTAGAGTCCGCGCCCATGAACTCCCGCGCAGGCTGGGAGCGAGCGCGCGAGATCTTCCTCGACCTCGCTGACCGATCAGAGGCCGAGCGCGCCGAAGCGCTTGCGGCCCTCGCGAAGAAGGACGTGGCGCTCGGCGAACTCGTGCAGAAGCTGCTGCGGCACGACACCACTTCGCCTGCGGAGCCTCGGCTCCAGATGCGGCTCGGCCCCTACGAGATCACGCGACGCCTGGGGTCCGGCGGCATGGGAGAGGTCTTTCTCGGTCGCCGTGCCGACGGCGAATACGAACGGGAGGTCGCGATCAAGCTGCTGCACGCCGGCACTGACGACGCGCACCGCGTGCAGCGCTTCCATCGCGAGCGCCAGACCCTGGCGCGTCTCGACCACGAGTACATCGCGCGGCTGCTCGACGGCGGCACCAGCGAGACCGGCGATCCGTTCCTGGTGATGGAGTACGTCGACGGCGAACCCGCCGACGCCTTCGCCGCGCGCCTCGACGTCCGCGAGCAGCTCGCGCTGTTCCTCCGTATCGGCCGCGCGGTAGGCCACGCACACGAGCGGGGCGTGGTTCACCGCGATCTGAAACCCAGCAACATCCTGGTACGCGACGACGCCACGCCGCGCCTGCTCGACTTCGGCATCGCGTGGACACGCCAACCCGATACCGAGTCCCGCTTGACGCGCACCGGCCACCGCCTGTTCACGCCGGAATATGCGAGCCCGGAGCAGATCCGGGGCGAAGCCGCGACGACCTCGAGCGACGTGTTCGCGCTCGGGGTGCTGCTGCACGTGTTCCTGGTCGGCCGCACGCCGTGGCCGCCCTTCGAGTCGCTGGGCGAACTCGAACGCAGCATCTGCGAGTTCGACCCACCGCCGCCGAGCCGATCGCTCGAGGGCAGCGCCCGGAGGCGGATCGCCGGCGACCTGGATGCGATCACGCTGCAGTGCCTGGCCAAGCATCCCGCGCGCAGGTATCCGTCGGTCGCGGCTCTCTGCCAGGACATCGAGCGCTTCCTCGACGGACGGCCGATCCTGGCGCGCCGCAGCGGATTGTTCACCAGGATCTCGCGCTATGCCGGACGTCGGCCGGCACAACTGCTCGCGGGGATCTCGAGCATGGTCACCGTGCTGGCGCTCGGCGTCTGGTGGCAGGTGCGAACCGACGACTACCGTCGGCAGGAGGAGCTGCGCAGCGCCGTCACGGACCGGATCGAGACCGCTCGAGAGCACTGGGCAGACGGACGTGCGGTTGCGGCGGTCGAGGAGCTGGACGCGGCTGAGGCGGCCCTGGAAGACCTGCCGCACGAGCCATCGCTACGGGCAGACGTCACTGCCCAACGCGCCGTCTTCGCGAGCATGCAGCGGCAGTGGCAGGAAGCCGCGGACCTGGCGGCGCAGGGTCTCGACGCGCTCGATGGGGTCGAGTCAATCGACGCGACGGTTCTCGCCCGACTGCTCAATGCCCGGGCCTACGCCTTGCACCGGCTGGATCCCGAGAGCAGCGAAGCGGCGAGCCGCGCTGCCTTGGAACATGCCCGGGCCCATCTGACCCCTGGCGACGTCCTGCACGCCGACGCATTGCTGTGTTGGGCGGACGAACTCCGACACCGCAACCGCCACGCAGACGCGCAGCTCTTCCTCGACGAAGCGGTCGAGGAGGTCCGCAGCCAGGACCCGCGCGCGGAGATCGCGGCGCGCTTCCTGAACGAACAGGCGATCGCGTTCGCACGCCTCGGCGAGAACGTCCGGGCGGCCGAGCGTTATCGCGAGGCGCTCGACATCCTGTCCTGGCACCGCGGCGAGGGGAACCCGTCGGTCGGCAAGGTGCGCTTCAACCTCGGTGCGACGCTCTATCGCGCGCGTGACCTCGAAGCCGCGCGTGAGGAGTTCGAACGCACGCTGAAGACCTGGCGCGAGGTCGGCGACGAGTGGTTCCTCGCCGCGACACAGCAGATGCTCGGCCGTGTCCATCTCCGCGTGGACCGACTGAGCGAAGCGGCAACAGCCGCGGGCGAGGCCCTCGAGATCCGAGAGCGGCTCGGCGAAGACAACCTCACCGCGCGGTCGCGATGTCTGCTCGCAGTCGTGCACGCCTTGCAGGGCGAACCGGAACGCGCCCGCGCGCCGCTGGCCGCATGCCTCGCCGAGCTCGAGGAGCATCCCCTACCCGATGAGCTGGAGGCCGACGCACACCGCGCACTGGGCAGGATCTTGGCGAACGACGGGCAGATCGACGCGGCGCGCGCACACCTCCAGAGCGCACTCCGGACCTTCCGCGAGGTGCTCGGTTCGTCACACCCCGTCTGCATCGAGCTGGAAGGGGCGTTGCAGTCGCTGCGTTGAGCCGGACGTTTACAACGCGTGCCTGGCACCGGTTGTAAATGTAGAGGTCGCGCGCACGATCACTCGTCGGCGAGCCGCGCGCGGAGCCACGCCGACGCCGCGCGCCAGCCGCGCTCCACGGTTCGGGTCGAGAGGCCGAGTACGGCGGCCGTCTCCGCCACGTCCAGACCGGCGAACCATCGCAGCTCGACGACCTGCGCATTGCGCGGATCGAGTTCCGCGAACTCGGAGAGGGCCTCGTCGAGCGCGATCGTCGCCTCGGGCGGCTCCTGCAACGCACTCTCGGCGTCGAACAGCGTGACCCGCTCGGCCCCACCACCCCGCTTCGCCGCGAGCCGGCTCCGCGCGTGTTCGAGCAGCACCCGACGCATCGCGGTCGACGCGATCGCCAGGAAGTGGCTCTTGCTCTCCCAGCCACGGTCCCGCTGCTCCACGAGCCGAAGATACGCCTCGTTCACCAACGCCGTGGGCTGCAGGGTGTGGTCGACCCGCTCCCCGCGCAGGTGCCTGGCCGCCAGCACCCGCAAGTCGACCTGCACCGCCGACACCAGCGCGGCCAGCGCCTCGTCGTCGAGGTCTCGCTGCCCGAGCCACTGGGTGATGCCGCCGGCGTCGTCTTGGGGCCCTCGGTGCGCCACGCCGGCGAATCATTGCGTGGACGGACACGCGGGGGAAGGCCCAGGCCGAACGCCGCGCTCTACGCTGGTGACCGAGCGCGCGAATTCCTGCGGTCGATCCATCAGCCCATCCGCCCAGGAAGACGAGCCGTGACCTCCCCTCTCGAACTCGACCCCGACGAACTCCGCCGCCACGGCGCCGCGCTGCGCCGGATCGCCCGCCATCTGCTGAGCGATCCGCACGCGGCCGATGACGTGGTGCAAGAGGCCTGGATTCAGGCGCTCGCGCGGCCACCACGCCAGGCCGGGTCACTCGGGGCCTGGCTGGCGAAGGCGGTCCGGCACCTGGCGATCGACCGGCTCCGGCACAGCCGCGTGGCACGTCGAGGCGAAGACACCACGGTCGATCCTGAACGGCTCGCTGCGCCTGACGACGGCGCGGCGCTGGATGCGTCGATCGAACTCCTCGAGGCCGTGCGCGCGTTGCCGGAGCCGTACCGCTCGGCGATCCAACGGCGCTATCTCGACGACCTGCCGCCGCGCGAGCTTGCTCACCAGGACGGAGTGCCGGTGAAGACCGTCAAGGCGCGGCTGCACCGTGGACTCGCGATGCTCCGCGAGCGGCTGCAGGCGAACAGCGGGCGCGGTGCCCGCGGCTGGCAGGCCGGAGTCGCAGCGTTACTGCGCCACTCCGCGCCGAGCTTCACGCCCCTCGTCCTCGGAGCGAGCATGAACACGTCGACCATCAAGGGAGTCGCGGCGGCTGCTGCACTCGTCGCGCTCGCCTGGACCACCTGGAGTCTCGCATCGAGAGGCGTCAGGGATACCGGACCGGACCCCGGAATCACCGCGCGCCGGAGCGCTGCGGCGGCTCCGCATCAACCCCAACACTCCGCGCCAGACTCAGCCCTCGAGCCCGAGACGGCAGCACAACGCCAACGCGTCGCGCATGACGAAGACAGGTTCGGCGGCCTCCAGGCCCGGGTCGCCTGGCACGACGACACACCCGCCGCAGGCATCGAACTCACCGCGCTCGCCTGGCACGGACCGATCCTGCAACGCGTGCTGTGGCACGGGAAGACGGACCAACAGGGCCGAGTAGCCGCCGAGGGCCTCGAACCCGGCGCGATCAAGCTGGTGGCCGATCGGGGCGCGGAGACGCAGATCACCATCCGAGCCGGCGCCGTCTCCGAAGCGGATCTGCGACTGGAACGAGGCACCGACCTCACTGGCTTCGTCGTCGACGCCCTCGACCGACCGGTCCCCCATGCCAGCATCGTGCTCCAACGGATGTACGACTACTGGACGGCATCCCCCGTCCTCACGCACGCCGACTCGAACGGCCGTTTCCAACTCCGCGCGTTCCCCGGCCACGGCATGCTCGGCGCGTTCTCGAACGATGCTCCTTGGCACGCCCCTTCACCGCTGATTGATCCGCGAGCGATCGGCACGCGGAGCGGACCGTCTCCCGAAGCCCCTCTCGAGGTCGTCTTGAAACTCGGTTCCCCCGGCGCGGCAGTCCGGGGCGTCGTGGTCGACGAACGGACCGGCGCCGGCGTTCCTGACGTGCTGGTGGTCGGCGGCAGCGCACGACGCGAAGACGGCCGGGAACGAACGACCGCGGATAAGACCCTGCGCCGCGTGCGCACCAATGCGGCAGGGAACTTCCTGCTCGGCGGCCTCGACGTCGAGACGATCGCTCTCGTGGCGGTCGCCGACGGACACGGCCCGGTACGAACCCGGGTCGAGCTGGCGGCGAACGCGGTCGCTGCGGTGGAACTCCGGATCGCACCCGCCGCAACCCTGACCGGCACGCTGGTCGACGAGCACGGCGCTCCCGCGAGAGGAGCGACGGTCCACGTGTTCGACGACGCCCCACCGCTCGAGTACGTCTCGATGGGACAGATCGACCACGCGCCCCTGTTCGGCCACTACGCGGCCGTTGTGGATGGGAACGGCAGGTTCCAGATCGCCGGACTGCCGTCCGGAATGGTGTCGGTGCTGGCGCTCGCGGGTGGCGACTGGAGGGGTCAACCATCCACCTCGCTCGCCAGGGCACGGATCCTCTTGCCCGCGGGAACCAGCACCGAGTGGCATGGCACACTCGGCACGGGCCGTCGCATCGAAGGCCGCCTGCTGTTCGCCGACGGCTCGGCCGCACCTCGCGTTCCGGTCGTGCTGATCGAAGAGAGCACCGGCTCGATGCAGAGCCGACCCACCGACGACTCGGGCAAGTTCGGTTTCGCCGGGCTCACCGGGAACAGCTACCACCTGCACGCGCAGTTCCGGGATGGCGATGGACGACTCGTGTTGGTGTCGAAGGACGGGCTGACAGTCGACGGGCGCCCGGTCGAGATCCGCGCCGACTTCCTCCGACCCACGCGGTCCGCGCCCGCCCGGATCCGCGGTCGATTCGTCGACGCGGGGGCACGCGTTCCCGAGGGCGCAGGCCCTGTGACCCTGACCACTCGGGGCGCGAGCGGCACGGCGCTGGCACGGCCGGACGGTCCGAGTGGCGAATTCGTTCTCGAAGGACTCCGAGCCGGCCGCACGCAGATCACCGCAGTGGTCGACGACACCGTGATCGCCGCGAGTGCATGGCTCGAACTCGCGCCGGGGGACGACTTCGATCTCGGGGAGCTCCGCAGCGAGCGGCCACGCTCCGCACTCGAGGTTCGCATCGGTCGCGACCCGGTCGCCGCGAACACACCCCTCCGCCTGACCCTGCGGGACCGCGATGGACTCACAATGGCAATCGCCCGCGACGTCACGACCGATCACGTGACGTTCGAGAACCTGTCTCCGGGCCGGTACGGCCTCGCGTACTCGGGCAGCGAGATCGTCTCGGAGGAGGCCGAAGTCGAACTGCGGCCGAGCGAGGCAATCGCGCTGGAGATCCGGGTGAGGCGCGGAGCGTCGTGCCGGTTCCACCTCGACTTTCCGGTGGGTGCCCGCGCGCAGACGATCCACATGAAGATCCGCTCCGAGCAGGAGACGCTGGTGGACCGGTCATGGACGGCACAGCACCTGATCGTCGAGGAGTTCCTGTCGCAGCATCCAGGATCGGTGCCCGCGGGAACCTGGGAGTGCGAAGTCTCCACCGACACCGGGCTGCGGGGCGTCACGGAATTCCGCGTGCGGAACCCCGGCGACCACCAGGACGTGTCCGTGTCCCTCACCGCCCGCTGAAGCACCGCCCCGCCCGTTCCGCACCATCTCTTCAGCCTGCTCGCACGACGCGCCGATGACCCATCCATCGGCGCGGCATCGACCAGCTGGCCGATCCGCGCGGAACCATGAAGCCAGCCACCCAGCCCGAGAAGCCAGAGGTCATGCTGTTCGGCATCACGCTGTCCTTCCTGCTCGGGATGGGCATGAAGGGCCTCGGTGACCTCTTCGGCTGCGACACCGGCATCGGCGGCACCCTGTTCTGGCTGACCCTGCTGTGGGTCGGCCTGATCGTCTGGAAGTCCGAGCCACTCCTGCAGCGCTGTCACGCGCGCATCCGACGCCGCCACGACGCGCGGTAGAATCTGTCGTAGTTGGTGCCAGGCACCAACCACGACAGACTTTCGGGGGAGGTATCCTGCGGCGCGTGGATCCGACCTCCGCCGAGGCGGCCGATCGGGCAGCGCGTGAGCTGTTCGCCGATTGGCTCGACAGCACGCAGCTCCACGACGAAGCGGCGCTGGGAGGCCTGTGTGAGGAGTACCCGAAGTTCGCGGAGCGGTTTCGCACCTGGCATCGCCAGCTCGAGGCGATCGGCGAACTCGGTGCGCTGGACGCGAGCTCGATCGACGGGATCGACGACCGGGGCCCGCTCGACGACGCGACCGACGAACGGCCCGGCGGCCGGATCGGGCCCTACCTCCTCGAGCACGAACTCGGCCGCGGGGCGCAGGCGATCGTGTGGGCCGCCATCGACACCCGCAACGACCGCGCGGTCGCCCTGAAGGTCCTGCCGCCGCAGGTCGCCGGATCGCGGCAGCGTCTGCAGCGCTTCCGGCGCGAGGCCGAGCTCGCGCGCCGCGTCCGCCACCCCGCACTCTGCGAGGTCTTCGAGGCAGGGTCCGCCGGCGACACGCTGTTCCTGGCGATGCGCCGCGTCGAGGGCCACACCCTGGCCGAGAGCATCGCCGCGAGACGCGCCTCGCGGGACCACGCGGGCACCGTGTCGGAGTTGGTCGAGACCTTCGCCCGACTCGCCGACGGCCTGCACGCAGCCCATGAACAGGGCCTGCTGCACCGCGACATCAAGCCCGGCAACGTGATGCTCGAGCCGGCGGGCGAGCCGGTCCTGCTCGACTTCGGCCTGGCCCGTGAGTCGCTCGACGACGACCTCGCGCTGACGATGACCGGCGACCTGCTCGGCACGCCAGCCTACATGTCACCCGAACAGATCGCCGCGCAGCGCATCCCGCTCGACCGACGCAGCGACGTCTGGTCGCTCGGCGCCACGCTGTTCGAGGCACTGACCCTGCGCCGCCCGTTCGACGCGCCGACCATGGATCGGCTGCTCCAGCAGATCCTCACCACCGACCCGCCGCGCATCGACCGCCTCGACCGCCGCCTGCCGCGCGACCTCGCCATCGTCGTCGCCACCTGCCTGGAGAAGGACCGCGCGCGCCGCTACGCCACCGCCGCCGACCTCGCCGAAGATCTGCGCCGCGTCGGTCGACGCCAGGCGATCCGCGCGCGACCGGCCGGACCGCTGCGCCGACTCACTCGCTGGACCGCGCGCAATCCACTCGCGGCCAGCCTCGTCGCCACGCTGCTGATGGGCAGCGGCGCGGTCACCGCGTTCGCCATCCAGGCCGCGACCGCCAATGCCCGCTACGACCTGATCAGCACCCTGCCGGCCCTCGACCGCGCCCGCGCCGCCGTGCCGAGCCTGTTCCCCGCCTGGCCCGAGCGGATCCCCGAACTCCAGGCCTGGACGTCGCGACACGGCGAGCCCTTGGTCCAGCGGCTCGAGGCCGTGGAAACCGCGCTCGATGCGCTGGGTGCACAGCCCGCCGACGACGCGGGGCAGGGACTGCGCATCACGCTGCTCGAACTCCGCGACGCACTGCTGTCGTTCCGCGACGACCCGGCGGTCGACGGTGCGGCGACGGTTCGCGAGGCGCTCGACTGGGCCGGATCGATCGAGCGGCGCAGCATCGAGGAACACCGCGACGCGTGGGATGCGGCGCGCCGCGACCTGGCGGACGATCCCCGGTTCCAACCCCTCGACCTGCAACCCCAGCTCGGCCTGGTGCCGCGCGGTCGGAACCCGCACACCGGCCTGCAGGAGTTCGTGCACCTCGCCTCGCACGCGCCCGAGGCGCCGTTGCCCGAGCGCGACCCGGAGACCGGCTACCTGCCGGTCGATGCTGGCACCGGCATCGTCTTCGTGCTCGTGCCTGGCGAACCGCAGGCTACCGCCGCGCCGACCCCGACCTCCGCGATATCGATCCGCTTCATGGCCGCCCACGAGCTGACCAAGGCCCAGTGGCTGCGCCTGTCCCGCAGCGACGACGTCGGTTGGTTCGACGTCGACGCGTTGCACGACGGCGAGCGGACCACCTGGCTGCACCCGCTCGAACACCACGGTGTCGACGAGCTGCGGCGCGTGCTGCGCCGCCATGCCCTGCGATTGCCGAGCGACGCCGAGTGGGAGCACGCCGCCCGGGCCGGAGTCGACGGACCGTTCGTCTGCGACCGCGAGGATCTGCCGGCCTTCGCCAACCTGAGCGGCACGGACGACGGCTTCGCGGGCCCCGCTCCGGTAGGTCGCCTCCGCCCCAATGGCTTCGGCCTGTTCGACGTGCAGGGCAACGTCCTCGAGTGGTGCGGGACGCCGCGGACCGAGGACGCCTTCGCGAGCGCCGACGGCGAGGCCTTCCACAGCGTCCTCGGCGGCAGCTATCTCGCCGAGGTCGCCGAGGCCGCATTCCCATTCCGCCCCGCCGTCCCTGCCTCCACCCGCGACGAACAAATCGGCGTGCGCGCGGTCCGGGATCTCACTCTGCTGCCACCGCGGCGATGATCCACCCGCCACGGAGCCCGCCATGCCCCATCTACTTCGCACCTTGACGATCGCGCTGGCCGCCGCAACCCCATTGGCCGCGCAGACGTTCTTCGCCCCGACCCGCACCCCGCTGCCCTTCGGGGCGCCCGCCGGCTCGAGCAACCGCGACCTGACGATGAACGCCGACGAGACGGTCTGCGTGTTCGCGTCCGATCGACCGGGCGGCGCCGGCGGCTGGGACCTCTACATCGCGCGACGCAACCGCCGCGGCCTGCCCTGGACGTTCATCAACGCCTGGCCGTTCAACACGCCGGCCGACGAGACCGGCCCGGGCCTGACCGCCGACGGCCGCGAGCTGTACTACGCGCGCAAGGGTGGCGGACGCGACGCCGACATCCTGGTCGCCACCGCGCCGGCCGGCACCGCGCAGTTCGGCGCTCCATCCCGCGTCGACGCGTTGAGCGTCGCCGGATTCGACGACTCCGGCCCGCAGCCGACCATCGACGGGCGACGGCTGTTCTTCCACTCCGACCGACGCGGCGGCGGTGACCTGTTCGTCGCCACCCGGACCGGTCCCCAGGCTGGCTGGTCGACACCTCAACCGCTGGCGGGCGTCAACGACGGCAGCGCCGCCGACTACGACCCGGCTCCCGAGGCCGGCGGCGCGGTGCTGTGGTTCGCGCGTAGATCTCCGAGTGGCGACGCCGAGCTGTACCTCACCTGGCAGCAGGGCAACAGCGGGACCTGGGCTGCGCCGCTCGCGGTGAGCGAACTCAATGGGACGGGCGACCAGGACGGCCCCTTCGTCGCCGCGGTCTCCGGACTGACCTACTTCAATGGGCCGAGCGGCGCGCTCGACATCGGCCTCGAGTGCGTCTGCCGCAACGGGCCGGTCGGCAAGACCCCGACCACGCCCAGCGGCTGGGCCGAGGGTCGGAGTTCCTCCGCCTGGAACGCGCCGGTCCTGTTGAGCACCGGCGCCTACTGGGACCTCGGCCGCAGTGCTTCGCTGAGCTTCTTCGACTGGTCGGTGGCCGGCCCGATCAACTACGTGCCTGCGATCTCGCCGCGTCGCGCGCCGACCCCGCTGGTCCTGCCGGTGATCGAATGGGGAGCCGTGGAGCTCGGGGCACCGGACATCGTGACCCTTGCACCGGCTGCCGTGGATGCCGATGGCTACGCCGAGTCGACGTTCCAGGTGCCGAACCTGCCGCAGCTCCGGGGCCAGGTCCTATGGAGCCAGGCCTTCGGCGTGACCGCGGCGGGCAAGCTGCGGATGACGCCTCCCGAGCGCATCACTCTGCGCTGAGCCGTTCCGCGAGGCGGGCCTGCGCGCGGGACAACAAGGCCCGCACCGCGCCTGCAGTCGGCAGGCCGAGCTGCTCCTGGATCGCCGCGGTGTCGAGCTGCAGGTAGCGCTTGAGCAGCATCACCTCGCGCTCGTTCGGCGGCAGGCCCTCGATCGCCTCACGGACCCGGCTCTCGAGTTCACGGCCGCTGGCGACCTGCGACGGGCTCGGGTCGGCGGCTCCCGGATCGGGGCCATCGAGCGACTCGAGGTGCGCGGTCGCGCGACCACCACCCCGTTTCGCGGCGCCCGCGCTGCGCAGGCGCTGCTGCACCTGGCGTTCGGCGATGCACAGCAGCCAGGCGAGAAACGATCCGCCCCCCTGGTGCTCGTAGGCGGGCAGCGCTTCGAAGGCCGCGATCAGGGCATCCTGCGCCGCGTCCTCGCTGTCGCCGAGCTGGCGGCGATAGCGCTCGCCCAGCATGCGGCGCAGGCCCCGGCGCACGATCGGCGCATACTCGCGGAACAAGGCGTCGACCGCCTCGCGGTCTTCGGCCTTGGCGCGCCGGATCAGCAGCTCGGTGCGTGCAGGGTCCACCCGGGCGAGCATAGCCCGGGCGCCCGCGAGCGGTCAGTGGAGCGTCAGCGGGGTGCTGAGCTCGACACCGACCGCGGTCACCGCAGCGGCCTGCACCACGACACCCGGGACGATCGCCGGCAGCACGACCGGGCCGAAGCTACCGGCCTGACCGGTCGGCGCGTGCGCAGGCGTCGGCACGAACACGCTGGGTCCGGCGAGGACCGCCGGATAGAGCTCGGGGAAGCAGCGGTTGCCGGGGCTCCAGGGCGTGAAGTCGATCGACGGCGAGACCGGCAGGGTGCTCACGCCAAACAGCAGGAACACTCCCGCGACCGGCAGATCGGTGGCGACCTCGACCTCGATGGAGCTACCGAGGCTCAGCGGAGTCGGCGTGCCGAGCGCGAAGCGGCAGGTACGCCGCGGCAGGACCTCGAGCCCGTCGAGGCTGCCGACGCTGCCGCTGTCGAACACGCCGACCTGCTTGCCGTCGGTGACCGCGCCGCAGGCCTCCGCCAGGGCATGGGCACCGAGGCGCGCGATGCGGCCACCGCTCTCGGTGGAGATCACTCCGCCCCCGGTCAGCGTCTCGCCGGAGAGCATCAGGTTCGGCGCCGAGAAGACCTGGCCCTGCCAGGACACGTTGAACGAGCCGCCGCGCGGGTCGATCGCCAGGCCGTCGGTGTCGACGATCGTGGTCGCGCAGACCCCGGCGACGTCGGCGATTCCGGCGTTGACCACCATCGCGTCGACGCGTCCTTCGGGCAGCGCGATCCGACCACCGCCGGCGACGACGCTCTGCACGTTGCCCGCCGCATCCGCGATCCAGGCCGAGGCCGGGATCCACGCCACGCCGCCGTCTTCCAGCAGCACGGCGCCACCGCCGAGCGACAGCACGTGGTCGTCCTCGAACGACAGGAAGATCTGGCCGTCGACGCTGACGGTGATCGCGTCGAGCTGCAGATCCTTCGGCTGGATCCGCCGGCCGGTCTGCCGGTCGGTGATGCCGAGCGCGGCGATGATCTGCTCGGCGCGAAGGAAGTGCTCCACCTGGCCATTGCCGGCCGCGTTGCGGACGAAGCGCCCGCAGTCGCCGCCGCGCAGGCCGGGGGCTCCGCTGACGTTGGTGCCGACGTCGTCGATCACCGAGAAGAACACCTCCTGGGCGTTCACCGGGGTGGTCCGCGGCCGCCATTCCTGGCTGGGGCGCCCGGCCAGCGGGTGGTAGGGCTTGACCATCACCGCGTCGATGCCGCCGGTGAGGTCCGGGGTGTGGGCGTCGCCGTCGCCGTCCTCGTCGCCGGCCAGGGTCTGGACCGCGATCGCCGGCAGGAACTTCTCGGCGCTGGCCTGTCCGCCGCTGGCGGACCCGGGACGATACACCGCCACCGAGCGGGCGCCGAGCTGGGACAGCACCGCCAGACCGCCGGTGCCGCTCAGGGTCGTCTCGGTGGCCTTGGTGCTGAAGAGGAGGGTGGCGTCGCGCTGCGACTGGGAGTTGGCGGAGACGGTCAGGAGGCCGGCCAGGCAAAGGGCGGCGGTGGTCTCGGAGCGGTTCATGGTCTTCTCGCTGGTCGACAGGGTTTCGGTTTCGACCTGTCGATGGCGAGAAGGGCGGTGGGCGCACGCAAGCCGTCGAGAAAACCTGCCGCGCGGGCCCGAGAGGCAACGCAGCCGGAATCTGTCGTAGTTGGTGCCAGGCACCAACTACGACAGATTCCGGGCGTCACGTGGTGGACGGTTGCGCGGGGACCGAGCGGCGCCGCGCCAGCAGCAGCCAGCCGCGCACGCGCGTCGGCGGGGCCGAGTCGACCTCGATGCTGCGGAGTTCGACGACCTCGAGGACGGGCTCGACCGCCGAGACGATGTCGCGCGCGGAGCGGCGCGGTGGGCCGTGGTCGCGGGGCGGGCCCTCGGTGCTGCCGAGGAGGCTCAGCCACAGGCCGTCGTCGGCCAGGCAGTCGGCCACGCCCGCGGCGAAGCGCGCCTGGTCGTCGGCGTGGTCGAAGACGTGGAAGCAGCCGCGGTCGAAGACGAGGTCGAAGCGCCCGCCGGGTCGCTCGCCGCCGAGGAAGTCGAGCTGCCGGAACTCGAGGGAAACTCCCGGCGGCGGCGCGACGGAAACCGCGCGCTCGATCGCCCGGCGGGACACGTCGATGCCGACCACGTCGTAGTCGAGCGATGCGAGGTATCGCGCGCTGGTGCCGGTCCCGCAACCGACATCGAGGGCGCGGCCGCGCGGCAGGTGGCCGGCCTCGATCTGGTGCACGAGTTCGGGTGCGGGCGCGTCGCGGTCCCAGGGCGTGTGGCCCGAGGCGTAGTGTTCGTCCCAGTCGCGGTGCATGGTTGGTTCCGGTCGCAGGGGCGATCGGTGTGGGGAGGTCAGGAGCGGGGGCGGGTGGGTGCCGAACGAGGCGGGCCTATCGGCGCGAGGGAGCGTTGATCCGCAAGTGGACCGCCAAGGCGCGGATCGTCCTCAGGCGCTCCGCCCGATCGCCTGGCGGCCTCCTCGCCAAACCGGTGGCCAACCAACCCGCAGCAGAGAGCGCTTCGAACATGTCCCCCACCGTGATGTGGTAGCCGCGGAGAACCATGAGCCGCTGGTCCCCTTCCCACGTGTCGGCGAATGGATCCCCTCGGCGCTGAAGCAGCTCCCACAGGACACCGGGCAGAATGGACTCGCCGTTGTCCGCCAACTCATTGCCGAGATGTTGGGTGTCCTCCGCGGTTCGAAAGCGCTCGACCCATTCCACCACCTTGGGATCCTCGCTTGCGACTCCGTCGACGAGGCTGAGGAGATCGACCTCGCGAAGGACGCGTACCGCCTCGAGACACTGCTCGCTCTGCGCATCGAGGAGGTCCACTGAACTGGACACATACCAAGCGTGCTCCTGGAAGTCGTACGGGTGAAACCAGCACTCCGATCCGCGAAGATCTTTCAGATCACGATAGAACCAACTCCCCTCCCCCAGCGGGCTGCACCACATCCGAAGCCGGGCCTTCGGGTCGTCCTCCCCCAGAACCGCCCGGCGACGATCGAGCCGAACGCCGAGGAAGTCGCCCGTAGACTTGATCTCCTCCCATTCGTCGAGGTCGAACTGCAAGACGCCCGTGAGGACTGCTTGTGCTTCGCAGACCAACGGCCATCTGTCCGGATCGGATGCCGCCCGCAGAATGGAGATCGCGCCCTCGATCCTCCGCTCGTCGGCGCGCTCCACGGGCTCGGCTTGCGCCGTTGGATCGGACGACTCACCCGGTGTAGGAGACTCCTTCCGTGCGGCCTCCAGTGGCCGACCAGGGAGCACCGGCCCCTTCCCGACCTTCATCAGCACCTGCGCGCGCCCGTCGCCACCATCCGGCAGCGACACGGTGAACGCCAACATGCTGGTCCCCGGATTGGCCTGGTCGTGCGCCGCACGCGGAGTGCCGGTGTCGACCAACTCCCAATGCGCCTCGGCCGGCTCCTCGAGCACCAGCTCCACCTGAGCACCGTCGCGACGCAGCAATGCACGGCGCGGCCCGACCAGTTCGACCTCGGCGCGGGTCAGCATGCCCCAGCGCACGGGAATGCGATCCGCCCTGCCCGCAGCTTCCGGCGCTGAGAACGCGTCCTCGATGCGCACCGAGCCGTCGTCCAGGATCTCGATGCCTCGCCGAACCGTCGCGAGCTGGCCGCGGTAGACCGGCTCGAGGTCGACGATGGCGCGGAGCCGATCTCCTTCGCCTTCGAGAGGCAGCAGCCGCGCCTTCCCATCCACCCGCTGCTGCGCCCCATCGACCATCAACACGTTGTGCGCCGCCGTGCTCAGGCGGAACACCGTCCAGCGCTCGCTGCCCTGGCTGCGGTTCCACAGGTCGATACCGCGCGATTCGAGGCTGTGGTAGCTCTGCGCGCCGAGGTCGTCGGCCCAGCGGGTGCCGAGCGCGTCGATCACGAAGCTGCCGGCGTCCATGTGGGCGTGGTTGGCGCCGGGCGAACCGGCCTTGATGCCCACGAAGGTCGCGTCGGCGTCCCAGCCGCTGCGAAGCAGGGCCACGGGCGTGGTGCCCTGGCCGGACCAACGATTGGCTGCCGGCGCCGGCACGTCTTCGAGCGGCGGACACCAGAGCAATGCCAGGGGGAACAGCCGGTCGGTCGCCTCCGCGGATGGCTGGTGGTCGGCAATGCGCGCACGGAGCAGTCCGAGTTCGTGGTGCAGCAGCCCGGGATCGTCGAGGCGCTGCGCGAACCAGTACATCGCCGGCGCGATCTCGCCGCGGGCGCCGCAATCGGAGTAGTTGAAGAACAGGCCGGTCGGTCCGGTGACGTGCAGGTAGTAGCGCGGCGTGTCGAGGAAGCCCGGGGAGTCGTCGGCCAATCCGAAGTCCGTGTCGAGCACCGACTCGAAGGCGGCGAGCGCGATCGCGTTGTAGCCGGACCCGTAGTTCCAGTAGCCCGGACCCTCGGGGTAGGCGCCGTCCGGCGCGTATTCCCCCATCGCCCGCGGTAGCTTGCGGACGGCGCGCGCGAGAATGCGTGTCGCCAGCTCCGGCTCGTCCTCGTGGACCGCCAGGGCACCGAGGCTCAGACTACCGTGACAGACCTGATTCCAGTTGTTGGTGGTGTCGACCCACCATCCGCCCTCCAGCGACGGCCGGAGCCCCAGGTCGAGGAGCGCAGTGCGGATCGTCGCGCGATCGTCCACCGACAGAGCCGCGTGCAGCCAGTCGTAGCCGATCGCCAGAGCCGCGGTCATCTCGGCGACGTCGAGGAAGTGGCTGGGATTCCAATCGGAGAATGCGGCGACGCTGCGCATCTCGGTGGCCGCGCGCTTCGCATAGCGCTGCTCGCCGGTGACCTGCCACGCGAAGGCCAGGCAGACGACGCGCTTCAAGCACGTCCGCGACACACCGAGCAAGCGACGCCCGACCTGTTCGCGGCGCACGGGCTCGGCCGCAAAGATCGCGTCGGCGTCGGCGAGAACGGTGTCGCGCGCCGCGCGGAGGAGTTCGTCGCCGGCGAGGCGCTCGCGCAATGCGGCGAAGCCCGCCGCATCGAGGAACAGCCGGGGATGCTCCTTCGACGCGAACTCCAGACGCTGCCGTACCTGGGTGTGGAGCGGGGCCTCCTCCTGGGCGAGCAGTGGGATCGCGCTGCACAGCGCGAGGAGGATCGCTCTCATGGCGAAACGGAACGAGCGCAAGGGGGTCCTCCGCGGAATCCGGGACGGGGCACACGCCACGATGCCACATGCAGCGATCCCGCCCCACGCCCCCGGACCGATTCCCTAAGCTCCCCGTGGCCCGTCCGACCCTCCGGGATGGTCCGTCTCCCTCCACCTGCGAGTTCCCGACCCCATGACCATGCCTCGCTCTCCATGGCTCGTCGCCCCGTTCCTGCTCGGCATTGCCCTTCCCGGGCAGCAGGATTCGCCGACCGCCCACCCGCCCGACGTCCTGCAGTCGATCCGCAGCGGCAAGGCGATCCTCTCGGCAGACACCGGACGCCTGTGGGGACTGGGCGATGGCTACCGCCTCGAACTCACCGACGAGTACATCGAGTTCACGCCGGCCTTCGGTGCGAGCGCGCCACGCAACTACCCGGTGCGGTTCCAGCTCGACTCGATCCGCCGTGGAGCCACCACGGTCCTCGCCGACCCGATGCGGAGTGCTCCGACTCGCGACGGCAACCGTGCGACCTACGCGTTCCGCTCGCCGGACCACGGCGTGATCCAGGAACGCTGGGACGTGCGACCTGAAGGTGCGGAGCTGAGCTTCGTGTTGCCGAAGCCCGTCGTGGGCACCGGCGACCTCGTGGTCTCGCTGCGGCTCGACACCGAACTCCTCGCGCCCGAGGGTACAGCACACGAGACGCTGGTCTTAAGCGGCGTGCCCTACGGGGAGGTCACGATCGGCACAGTGACCGCCATCGATGCCGACGGTCGCCGTGGTGCCGGTTCGCTCCGCTGGCACGACGGCCGCCTCGATCTGGTCGTCCCCGCCACGTTCGTCGACCACGCCGCCTGGCCGCTGGTCATCGACCCGCTGATCGGCGGCCGCACCTCGGCCGGCGTCTCGTTCGACGACTACGTGCCCGACGTGGTCTACGACCTCGCCTCCGACATCTGGACCGCGACCTTCGAGTTCCGCATGTCGGCCGCGGACACCGACGTCTGGACCATGCGCATCGACGGCGCGACCGGCCAGCGCCTGCAACAGGGCGGCGCGTCGATCGGCGTGGGAGCCGGCCACCAGCAGGATGCCGCGATCGCCAACGTGCGCATGACCGGCCGCAACATCGTGGTCTGGCAATCGGACTCCCGCGGCGACTGGGACATCGAGGCCCGCGAGATCGACCCGCTCACCGGCACGCTCTCGCCGGTGATCCAGGTCGCCAACACGATCCGCGACGAGATCGCCCCCGACATCGCCGGCGACTCCGGGATGACCGAGGCCGAGGCGTTGGTCGTCTACCAGGACGTCGGCGGCATCGGCTTCCGCGGTTGCCAGGTGGCCGGCGGCGCCAATCCCAATGCCTTCGGCTTCGTCGACATCCCGGCACCGATGCAGGACAAGAACATCGAGATCAGCAAGTCCGGCGGCGCGAGCGGCCGCTACCTGCTCGCCTGGGAGACCAGCAACGCCACCGACTTCTTCCTCGCGCTGCGCGCGTGTGATCGCAACCTGGTCCTCGACCCCCTCATCACCCGGATCCCCGGCCTCGGCAGCGAGCTGTTCAGCGCCGACGTCGACGGTGACGGGCAGGACTGCCTGGTCGTCTACAGCCGCCGCGAATCCGGCTCGATGGGTGACTCCGACATCCATGGCGCCTACGTCGACATCCGCACGCCGGCGGCGCTGCCGGCCTCGGCGTTCACGGTCAAGGCGAACCCCGCCAACGACGAGAGCTTCCCGTCGGTGGCCTGGATGGGCGGCGACGAGTTCACGGTGGTCTGGTCGGAGCAGATCAGCGGCACCACGCGGCTGCAGGTCCACGGGGTCAACTTCCTCCGCGGCAACCCACAGCCCTGCGGCCGCGAGTTCCTCGGCCCGACCGCGAGCAACAACAGCACCGGCCTGACCAACATCGGTTCCGAAGCGGCTTCGGGCGCGAGCACCGACGAAGGCCTGTTCGTCTGGGAGATCGTCGACACCAACAACGGCAATGCCCTGTGCATGTACAACCGCTGCGAGGCCACCGGCAACGGCGGTGCGGTGCGTGACCTCGGCGGCGGCTGCGGTCTCGGCGGCACGGCTGCCGCGAGCGGCGGCCCGTTCGCGTTCGGCAATACCGCGTTCGGTATCGACCTGAGCGGCGCCAACGGCGGTGCCGCGACGCAGGGCATCGTCCTGCTCGCAGTCGGCAGCAACCCCACGACCGTGCCCTGCGGATCGTGCGTGCTCCTGCTGCCGATCGTCAGCCTCGCGGTCCCGATCGACGGCTCGGGCAACGGCCGCTTCCCGCTCCCCGTACTCTGCGACGCCGGCCTGTTCGGCGGCGTGGTGCAGGCGCAGTTCCTGGTGCTCACGCCGGGGACGATGCCCTGCAACCTGGCGGCGGTCTCGCTGAGCAACCGGCTGTCGATGACGATCGGCGACTGATCAGTCGGTCACGACCCCGTACTGCTGCATCTCCCCGCGCGTCAGCGCCCGGAACGTCGTCCGCGGGGTCTCCAGATAGAACCAGTAGTAGTCGCTGGAGATCCCCAGGGCGTCGTAGAGCTGCAGGTAGCGGGTGTGCAGCGGGTTCTCGCGGTCGTTGCGGATCGAGTGGCCCTGCGTACGGTCGGTGTCGATCCAGGAGCGCACGCCGACGATCGCGCCGTCTTCCACGGTGCGACGACGGCCGCCGAGGAACAGGTCGACACCGCCGCCATACATCGAGCCATTGAAGGCGATGTGGGTCTCGATACCGGCTTCGGCGATCAGGCGACAGGCTTCCAGGTGGCCGTCGCCGAAGTCGGGCCCATTGGCGCGGAGGATCACCAGCAATCCGACCAGCGGATGCTCGTCGACCAGGCGCCGGAATGCCGCGGAGGTCTGGTCGTCGTCCATGCCCTGCAGGTAGGCGGTCGTGCCGTCGATCCGGAGGCCGAGCCGTCCCAGGTCGATCCGGGCCTGTCCGGCGACCCGCAGCGACGGGTCCGCGTCGCGGCCGAGTTCGCCGTCGGGATGGAAGCGCGCCAGGAAGTCGTGACCCGTGGCCGCGGGCAAGAGGACCGAGCCACGCTGCGTGATGACCTCGAGGTCCATCGAACCACGGTCGCCGGCGACCCAGAGCGTGCCGTCCGCCGCAGCACCGAGCACGAAGTCGCTCTCGACCGCCTCCGAGGCGAAACGATGGACCCATTGCGAGGTCCCGTCGGCGGCGCGGCGTGACAGGAAGCCGTCGATCGAACCTCCAGCAGGCAGGGTGGGGCCACCGCCGCCAAACCGCGCACCGTCGGCGTAGGTCCCTGCGACCAGCACCGAGCCATCCGCCAGCGACAGCAGGTCGGTGCCGACGCACGCGCCGGTGCCCACCGCCTCGCCGAGCGCCCAGCTCAGACGGCCATCCGCCGTGAAGCTGCTCAACGTGACGTCGCTGCCCATTGCGAGCTGCAGGGACCGCTGGCCGGCGACATCGAGTTCCATGCTCGAGGAGTTGGCGAGCACCAGGAGATTGCCGTCCGCACCGGCAGCGAGGCCGGCGATCGAGTCGGTGCTGGGACCAGCCAATGCATCGACGCCGACGAAGGCACCGTCGGCCGACCATTCGGCGAGGAAGGCGTCGGTCGCACCGACCGAGCTCAGACTCTGCGCGCCGCCATCGAACAGCGCGGTGGCCTGGAACTCGCCGCCGACCACGATCCGGTCACCGGGCAGTACCGCGACCGCGCTCGCACCGTCCTCGGCGACACCCCCCGCCGAGCGCGCCCAGATCGGCGTGCCGTCGCTCTCGTAGCGCGCAACGAACGCGTCGCCGATGCCGGCCGACATCAGGGTCACCGGCGTGCCGTTGCGATCCACTCCGAAGTCGATCCCGACGGTGGTGTTGCCGACGTTGAACGGCCCTGCCACGACGAACGAGCCGTCGGACAAGAGCGCGATCCCGCGGGCCGCGTCGTAGTTGCCGCTCGCCGCGGTCCGGACCCAGAGCTGCTCGCCCTCCGCCGAGACGCGGGCGACGAACACGTCGAAGCCCTGACCACGCGCGGTCGAACCGTCGGGAAGGGTCAAGGTCCCGCCGAAGGAGCCGGCCAGCAGCAGGTCGCCATTGGCCGCGCGGACGAAGTCACCGGCCTCCAGATCGCCCGAACTCGGGAAGATCGAAAGCCACTGGATCACTCCACGCGCCGAGTGGTGCGCGACGAACAGATCCCAGTTGCGGCTGGTGCTCTGGATCCGACGACGCGCATCGAACTGCACCACGCCGCGGAACCGACCGAAGGCGTCGAACGAGCCGTCCTCGCGCGGCAGGATGCCGGCGTATTCCAGGGTCGTGCCGTCGCCGAACGGGATCACCATGGCGCGGTTCTCGACCACGAGCCGCCCCGGAGCGGCAACGACTCCGCCACCGCCCTTGCCGTCGCGAATCCGGCCGAGCAGCTCGTAGCTCCCCGCCGGCACTTCGGCGAGATCGACTTCGACCTCGACGGGCTGGCCGTTCGCGTCGACGACTTCGTCGACGAAGGTGAACTGGTCGGCGGTCGTATCCAGGTTGCCGTCCCGGTCGGCGAACACCGAGACGGTGGCCTCGTCGTCCTCGTCGTCCGCCACCCAGGAGACGCCGGTCCGGCCGGCCTGGATCACCGTGACGTCGTCCTGGAACGACGTGAACCGGAAGGTGGGCGGCTTGAGGTCCGGATCGGGACCACCGCCTCCGCCACCGCCCCCGCCACCTCCGCAGGACGCAAGGGAGAGGACGGAGAGAACGGCGGCGACGATCGGAACCGGTACTCCAGGACCGTGGCGCGGGGTGGTGGCTCGGGGCATGGGCGGGGAATCCTACCCGGCTAGCTACGGGGCTCCGCCCATTAGGGGTTCGCGCGACCCCAGGATGCACCCGGGAGTTTCGCCTCGTTTCCCACGAACAACCGGAACAACGCAGCGGGGAGCCCCGGTCCGGACGGCTCGGCGCCGCCGCAAGGCGGAACGCTCCGCGGCCCTCGGATCCCGGCATGGGAACCGGGCAGTGCCACGACCATCCCCACCTATACCAAGCGATCTCAAGCCCTTATGACACCATGACTTCGCCGCCATGCAGCGGACCGGAAAGGACCGCCCCGAACCCCTGGAGACCGAGCCGCGACCGCCGGACGCCGCGATCGCAGCTATGGTCCCATGCCTGACCCGCCATGGCGGCCGGCGACAGTCCTCGACAGACCCCACGATTTCGAGAACCGCCGCGGCGCCCCCCGACCCGGCACCTCGGGTTCGCCCGTCCCGAATCGCCGACCTGATCCTGCACCGATGAGATCCTCCGTCCTGTCCCTATCCGTCGTCGCGCTGACAGCCTGCTCGCTGTCGGCGCAGCCGCTGTTCCACAACGCCCGATCGTGGACCCCGCAGTCCTACGAATTCGTCCGGCAGGTCCCGTGTGACCTCGACTACGACGACCGGGACGACGTGCTGCTGCTTCGCCCCAACCACACGGTCGTCCGCGCGGCAAACCCAGGCCTCAACACGTCCTTCACGGACGTTCCGGAACTCACCGGCACGATCGACCTGGTCGCGATCCGCCGCGTCGCCACGACCGACCTGGTCGTCACGGTCTCCAGCACCGCGGGACTCGCGATCCACGGCATGCGGCCCGAAGGCAACTTCTTGACCCTGGCGAGCAACCCCTCGATGTGGTCGGACGTCACCGAGCTGCGGGTCTTCGACTGGAACGGACCCGTGCTCGCTGGCCGCATCGGCTCGACGAACACCATCCGCACGGCGCGCGTCGACCTGACGTCGTACTCGTTCAACCCGATCGCCACGGCGACGTTCAGCCATGACGTCCTCGACTTCGCACTCTCCAAGCGCGTCGAGGATCCGGATGTGCACGTCTTCGCTGCGACCACCGCGGGCCTCGAACGCCTGCACGTGAACGGCGCACCGATCTCGTGGCTGGCCGGCGCGGCCGCCGCGGCCCACGTGGTCCAACTGCCCGGGAGCACCTTCTGCGCCTGGGCGCGCCAGACCGCCCCGGGGCAGCTGTGGACCCTGCAGATGGAGCGGAATGGCGCCGCCGGTCCGCCACTCGTCCTCGACTACGACGACACCGACCTCGAGGGCCTCGAGCTCGACGGGCTCGCCGCCGCGGACTTCAACGACGACGGCCTGGCCGACCTGGTGCTCGGGCAGACCGACGACGGCACCTTCGGCGTGCTCTACGGTTCGACCTCGGGCTATCAGCTCATCCACACCGCGGTGATCAGCACCAAGTCGCCGGTGGGCACTCCGCAACAGACGGGTGCCAAGCATCCCCCGACAGTCGTCGGCCATCCGGATGGCGATCGCGACGGCATCTTCCACGTGGCCGGCACCAAGCGAGCGTTGGACGTCTTGAATGGCGCCCCGCCGCCTATCGAGACCTTCGATCCGCTCGACGGCCTCGAAGACTGGATGCCCCACATCGGCCACGCGCTGTCGCACACGGAACGGCTCGTGGAATACGAACCGTCGACGCGCTCGATGCACCTCCGGATCTTCCTACCACCGGACTTCCTCGCCTGGACCAACGCGCAAGGTCATACGCACATGCAGATCGAGACCTGGCGGGTCGACGATCTCGTGGACGTCTCCTCCGGCAATCTCACCCTGGCCCAATCGAGCGTGTATCCCACGATGCAACGGAACCTGGTCTGGGACCTCCGCACCGAGGGGACCTCGGTCGCTGCGACCCACGACGTGGTGATCCCGCTCGAATTCGGCACGACGTCGACTCCGCTCGTCTGGCAGGGTCGCCACGCCCTGATGCTGGTGCGCGTCGGGACCCTCCAGTCCACTGCCACCGACGTCGAGACCGTGACGGGATCCCTCTTCACGACTCCGATCTGGATCGCGATGAACGAGTTCGAGCAACCGCAGTTCGTGGACCCCTCGCCGTTCCTCGATGGCCTCATCAACGATCCGTTCTTCGATCCAGGGATCGGCAACGTGCCGGCCGACCTCCGACCGCAAGGTGGCGCGAAGGACATCGCTCGCGTCCGCGGCGGGCTCCCGGTGTTGCCGCCGCTCCCGGCCGCGCCGGTGAATCAACCGGTCGAATCGCGGGGCACGACCGGCTGACCGACCGGTCGGGCATCTGGCCCACTCGATCCGCGGCGCGGCGGCAGCCCGTTCGAGGTCAACGTCGCCCCCAGCCCTCCAGCCGCACCCTCAGCTCGCGAAGCAGCTCCGGTGTCCGGATGCCCCGCGCCAGCGCGACCCGGCCCTGACGCAGGGCCTCCGCCAGATCCGACTCGCGGGTGCGCGCGGCGTGGAACGCGGCTACCAACTGCAGGTGCGGATCGAGCGCCAGGTTGCCGCGGCTGAACACCACGCAGCGCGCGCCCCGACGCAGGAACGCGCCGGCCAGCGTAGCGAAGGAGCCGTCGCCGATCCGACCGTGGCCCTGTCCAGCGCGGCACGCCGACAGGACCACCAACGGCGGCACTCGTTCCAGACCGGCGACCTCCTCGGCTCCGAACGCACCATCAGGATGCGCCGGGTCGGGTGACAGCGCGAGGAACGAGCCGATCTCCCGCGCGTCGTCCCAGGCGCCGTGACAGATCAAGTGCAAGCATCCGACGTCGCGCAGGTCGGCACGGAGCAGTGCTGTCACGCTGCACGCCGCGTCGTCGGCGATGGAGACCTCGCCCGGCGCGCAGGCCTGCCGCAGGCCGGTGAGTCGATCGGCACCGAGTCGGGCAGACGGCGTATCCAGGACCCGCGCGGCCGGCGACAGGGTCGACCAGAACGAGGTCCGCCCGCCCGACCCGGCTCGCGACGCCAACGTCGCCCAGGCCGACAGCGACGCGCAATGCTCGACCGCGAAGGCCTCGCCGAGCGTGCGCGTGACCACATCATCCCGGTGCACCTCCGCGGGAAGCGCGAGGACCTCGAGGGGCAGGTCGCCGAGGAAGTCGACGCCCGAGACCGTCATCCGCCGCCACGAGGAGATCCGCTCCCAGACCGGCCCCCCGAGAAGACCCGCCGTGAGCCGAGCAGCGTGGGCCTCGAGTTCTCGGCTCGAAGGCTGTCGCTTCCCGAGTTCGGTCTGCAGGTTGCGCGAGACTTCCAGCAGCTCGAAGTAGCCCTCGATCTTCACGCAGAGCAGCTGGCTACGATCGACGACGAACACCAGGCAGTCTCGCGCCGAGGGCAGGAAGCATAGCAGTCCGTGGTCGTCACCGAGGAGCCGGCGCAGCCGCTCGAGATCGACCCGCGGCGCCTCCAACGCGCGCGCCAAGGAACCGCGGGCGTGGACGTCGAGCAGCACCTCGAACGCCGCTCGATCGCCTTCGCTGCCGCCCAGCACCGCGCGCCGGAGCAAGGCCAGCTCGCCGACGACACGTCGCCAGCGATCGAGCCGGAACCGACCCGACCCACCCTCGCGGACGCCCATTCCGTCCCAGCGGCTCAGCAGACTCCGGAACGCGGCCTCGTGGAGTTCATGCCATGCGGCGAGGTCGGCAGGAGCCGCCCCCGATTCCTCGAGCAACGCCACGCGCACGCGGCTGCCGACCGCGACCACGTTGTAGTCGGTGACGTCGGCAGCGCCTGCGGCGAACCGGGCGAGCGTGGCGGGGAAGCGGGCCTCGAACTGACGCTGGCGCTGCCAGGCGAGTTCGACCTCACCCACGTCCAGGGCCAGCAGGACCCGGCTGTAGAAGCAGTGGGCGAGGAGTTCGATCGGCAGGCCATCGACCTCCAGGAGCTCCCCGAACAGCCCGTCCGCCTCGTCGATCCGACCCGGCACCCAACGCAGCGCGGAAGCACGGTAGACGCGTAGCACCGCCGCGTCCGTGGCCGACAGACCGTCGAGGTCCTCAGTGAGGGCGAGCACCCGGTCGTACCGCGCGAGGTTCAGCAGGAGATTGGCCCGGGTCTCGAGGCTCGCCGGCGCGCGCTTCGAACTCGGCACCCCGTCCGACGCCTCGCGCGCGGCATCCAGGTCGAGCAGGGCCCGGTCCACCAGACCGGCGTCGAAGGCGATCTGGGCCCGCGTGGCCAGGGCCTGCTCCAGCGCCACCGGGTCCTTGCGGAGTCGCGCCCGGTCGATGGCTTCGCTGACCACCCGGTTGGCGGCATCGACCCGACCGACCCGGAGGAGGAGTTGCGCGAGCAGGTCGTCGCGAAGCGCCCGGTTCTTCTCCTCCTCGGGGAACCGTTCCCACACCTCTTCGAGCACGGCGATCGCCTGCTCGTAGGCGCGTTCGGCGTTGGCGGCCAGCGCGAGGAGGTAGCCCACGACGCCCGCGGCCGACGTCGGGCCGTGCTCGAGCACCGGGCCAGCGAGCCGCTCGAGCGCCGCGAAGCTGGTGCAGCCCGGCAGACGATAGCTCCACGCGTAGTACAGCGCGTAGGCATGGACCACGGCATCGGAGTCGGCCTTCGGGTCTTCGGCCGCGCGCTGCAACAACCGCGCATGGAGTTGCTCGACGAAGTCGCTGAATTGGGTCGGGGCCGATGCTTCCCCGGCCTGCAGAGAGGCAAGGGCTTCGTCGAATCGCGGCCGCCAGACCGATGGCGGGAGCGGGGCCGGCGCCGCCCGCTCCTCCGCGGACGTCTCGGCCGGAACGCCTTGGGTCCCTGGATCCTCGATGGCTTCACCGGCGCGCGAGAGCGCGCCGACCAGGACCGCGGTGAGCCACGCCCCAACCCCGAAGGTCGCGGCCGTCGATCCGGTCAGCGGGCGACGACGCCTTCGACCAACGTGTCGACCGCGGACATCGTCGAGCGCACCTCGTCGATCTTGATCCAGACGGTCTTGGGCCATGCACTGACTTCGGTCTCGCCCGCCTCGTGATCGTCCGCGGGTCTCCACACAGCCTGATCGAGCCCGATGCTCGACGCAAGCAGGACGCCGCCGGCTTCGGGATCGGCCGAGAACACCTGGACCCGATACTCCGACCCCAGTCGAGGAATCGCGTTCCAGGCGATCTCGATCGCTCCATTCGCGGCCTCCCGGAGAGAGATCTCGACATCACCCTCCCGGCCCAGCTCGAAGCGATCGCCGTCGCCCACCACCCGCGGATCCGCGCCGCCCAGACCGAACACCGCCCACAGCGACAGCGCGATCAGTGCCAGTGCCGCGAGTCCGACCAGGACCGACCCCGGCCCGTTGAGCAACCGAAACCGCGCCGCTGGCACCACCGGCTCGCGCGGTCCCAGGGTCCGGCGGACCAGGTCCTCGACACGCCGTTCGGGTTCGCCGACCAAGGCTGACGGGGCGGCTTCGCGAGTGCTGGTCGCAGCCTCCGCTCCCGCGGCCCCGACCTCGTCGAGCTGCCGCTGCAACGCCCGGATCCTGCGCAGCCGAGGATCGGTCTCCGCCTCCGCGGGATCGATCCCACCCTGCACCAGACGCTCGACCAGCGCCTCGTCCTCGGGTGAAAGGTCGTCGTGTCGTCTCTCCTTCATTCCCATGTTCCTCGGGCCTCCCCACCCTCGCCGCCCAGCCACGACTGGATCCGGACCATCCCGCGGTAGTAGCGGGTCTTGGCCGTGTTCGGCGAGATCCCGAGCCGACTTCCGATCTCCTCGAAGGTCAGCCCGTCGAAATGTTTGAGCCGGAGCACCTCCGCCTCGACGCCTCCGAGGCGCGCGAGGAGGCCATGGACGACTTCTGCATCGGTCGCCTCGGCCTGGTGGTCCGGAGCGTCGGGGATCTGCTCGAAGTCGATCTCCCCCGACGCGCGCCCCCGTCCCTTGCGCCGGATGCCGTTCATCAGCTCGAGTCGGCAGATGCGATAGACCCACGCCTCGAACGGCGCCCGACCCGCGTACTGGTCGAGCTTCTCGAGGATGATGACGGTCACGTCCTGCGACAGGTCGGCAAGGTCGTGTTCGTCCAGCGGCCGCCCCATCCGGGCATTGGATCCACGCAGGATCCGCGGCACGCAGCGCAGTCTGTTCGCGAGCTGTTCGATGGCTTCCGGGTCTCCCCGAAGCGCAGCCTGGACCAGGAACCAGTCTGGATGCGGATCGGAAGGGGGCTCGACCATCGATGGGTTCGGGAGGTTACCCGTGGTTCTGGCAAACCACGAAAATCTGTCGGACCCAGGTATGCCCGCAGCGCCGCGGAAGTCACGGCCGGACGACGTAGCGATGGAACGCGGACAGCTCGATTACGGCCAGGGCCGCCGCTCGAACCGCCGCCTCCGCCGGCTCCGGGCTGCTCGTATCCGCGAGAGCACGCTCCCACGCAGCGTCCCAGGCCTCGCCGCCCGCGGCCCTGCCGATCGTCAGCCACGCGCAGCGCAGAGTCGGTCGATCGCTCCATGCGGCCCAGGTTGCATCGTCGACTTCGGGAAGCGCGACTCCAGCCATCTGGTCCCAGTCGAGCAGGCGCTGCTCGAGGTGCAGGATACGGGCGGCGAGCGGCGCGTCTGCCGCCTCGGCCTGGGCTGCGAGCCATTCCGTAGCACGCTTCGCCGCCGCCTCGACCGCTTCGCCGGCGAACTGGCCGTGAACCGCGGTGCGCCAGGTATGCAGGGCCATCGCGGTAGTCACCAGGTCGCCAGACTCCCCGTCCGGCGTCGCGGGAAGCGAACCATCGGCGAGCTGTGCCGCGACCAGCGCGTCGGCGAGGTGACCAGCTCGGGCCTTCAGGACCCGATAGCTCGAGACCGTCGCGGTCTCGGCGAGCGCCCAGGACACCAGGCTCTGTAGCCGGAGCGCCTCGTCGATCTCCTCCGGCAGCACGAGTGCACCGTCCTCGTCGAGCAATCCCGACAGATCGGCCACCGCGAGCCTGACCAGGTCCTTGCGCGGCCCGCTGCGCATCGTGCTGTTCACGCAGAGCGCCAGCAGCGACCAGGCGGTCGCCTCGATCTCGGCGGCGCCCGGCGCAACCTTGCTCTCGGCCCAGGACTCGCGCGCGGCGATGCGGGCCTCGAACGAATCGAGTCGTGCAGCGGCCTCGGAGTCGCGCTTGCGCAGCATCGACAGGCCGCCGCCGCGCCCGCCGTAGATGCCACCGGCACCGCCACCGAGACCGATCGCGGTGTTCCAGTTGCTACCGAAGGCCGGCTTCTGGCCGTCCTCCTGGGCGGGCAGGGCGCCCCACGAGATCAACGCTGCGAGGACGAGGGAGCCAGGGATTCGCATGCGGGCATCGTCGGTCGCGCACCCGCGTGGGGCAACCGCCGCACCTCGCGACAGCTCAGCGGATCATCCCGGCGGCGACCGTCTCGTTGGTGAACTCGTCGACGAGGATCACGCTGCCGGTCATCCGGTTCTTGCGATACTCGTCGTGGAACAGGGGCGCAGCGGTGCGAACGGCGATCCGCCCGATGTCGTTCAGTCCGATCTCGCGGTCGTCCTCGACCCGGTGCAGGGTCTGGATGTCGACCTTGTAGCGCACGTCGGTGACCACGGCCTTCACCTCCCGGGTGGTGTGGCGCAGCACGTAGCGACCGCGCGGCTGCAGCTTCGCGGTGTCCGAGAACCAGCAGACCATCAGCTCCAGGTCCTGCCCGACCCGCGGCTGGTTCTGCGGCTTGACCAGCATGTCGCCGCGCGAGATGTCGATCTCGTTCTCGAGGGTGATCGCGACCGACTGCGGCCAGAAGGCCTCCTCGAGTTCGCCGTCGGCGGTGTGGATCGCCTTGATCTTCGACTGGAAGCCGCTCGGCAGGACCACCACGTCGTCGCCCGGCTTGAACACGCCACCCATCACCTGGCCGGCATAGCCGCGGAAGTCGTGCCATTGGTCGCTGTGCGGCCGGATCACGTGCTGCACCGGGAAGCGCGCGTCGACGTGGTTGGCCTCGCTGCCGACCTGCACGGTCTCCAGGTGGTAGAGCAGCGACGGGCCCTGGTACCAACCCATGCTGGCCGACCGCTCCACCACGTTGTCGCCGCGCAACGCGCTGATCGGGATGAAGGTCGTGCTCGGGATGTCGAGCTTCGACGCGAAGTCGTGGAAGTCCTGGACGACCTTGTCGAACGCCGCCTCCGCGTAGTCCACGAGGTCCATCTTGTTGACGCAGACCACCACGTTCTGGATCCGCAGCAGCGTGGCCAGGAAGGTGTGCCGACGGGTCTGCTCGATCACCCCCTTGCGCGCATCCACCAGGATGATCGCCAGGTTCGCGGTCGAGGCGCCGGTCACCATGTTGCGGGTGTACTGGATGTGCCCCGGCGTGTCGGCGATCACGAACTTGCGCTTGGGGGTCGCGAAGTATCGGTAGGCGACGTCGATCGTGATGCCCTGCTCGCGCTCGGCCTTGAGGCCGTCGGTGAGCAACGCCAGGTTCACGTTCTCGTCGCCGCGCTTGCGACTCGACGCCTCGACCGCCTCGAGCTGGTCCTCGAAGATCGTCTTGGTGTCGTACATGAGCCGCCCGATCAGGGTGCTCTTGCCATCATCGACGCTGCCCGCGGTGGTGAAGCGGAGCAGGTCCACGTCGTGGGCCTGGGCGGTGGTGTGCATCTGTGGATGTCCTTCGAAGGTGCGTGACGGCCGATCCCGGCTCAGAAGTAGCCCGCGCGCTTGCGGTCCTCCATCGAGGTCTCCGAGCGCTTGTCGTCGGCGCGGGTGCCGCGCTCCGTCTGCCGTGCCGCAGCGACCTCGGCGATCACCGCATCGAGGTCCGCGGCTTCGGATTCGACCGCGCCGGTGCAGGTCGCGTCGCCGATGGTCCGGAAGCGCACCGTGCGGGTCTGGATCTCCTCACCGTCGCGCGGCGTCACGAACGGCGTGTGGGCCAGGAGCGTGCCACCGCGCTCGATCACCTCGCGCTGGTGCGCGAAGTACAGCGATGGCAACTCCACCTGCTCCTGCTTGATGTAGTTCCAGACGTCGAGCTCGGTCCAGTTCGACAACGGGAACACCCGGAAGTGCTCGCCGGGCGCCTTGCGACCATTGAAGAGCGACCACAGTTCGGGCCGCTGGTTCTTCGGGTCCCACTGCCCGAACTCGTCGCGATGCGAGAACACCCGCTCCTTGGCGCGGGCCTTCTCCTCGTCGCGACGCGCCCCGCCGATCGCCGCGTCGAAGCCGTGTGCCTCGAGGGTCTCGAGCAGGGTCACGGTCTGCAGCGCATTGCGGCTGGCGTTCGGTCCCTTCTCCTCACGGGCCCGACCGGCATCGATCGTGGCCTGGACGCTGCCGACCAGCAGTTCGACACCGAGCTTCGCGACGAACCGGTCGCGGTAATCGAGGGTCTCCTGGAAGTTGTGGCCGGTGTCGACGTGGACGAAGCGGAACGGGATCCGGCTCGGCCAGAAGGCCTTGTAGGCGAGGTGCGCGCAGCAGATGGAGTCCTTGCCGCCGGAGAACAGCAGGCAGGGGTTCTCGAACTGCGCGGCGACCTCCCGGAGGATGAAGATCGACTCGGCCTCGAGGTGGGCGAGGTTGCTGACGGTGTAGCTCGACATGGTGCGGCGCTCGGATCGGCGGCGCACGGCATCGTCTAATCCGATCCTTGCCTCAAGAGATCAGACGCAAATTCGCTCATTTCGAGCCGATCCAACCGGATGCATCGACTCGACCGCCCTTTGGGTGCGGCCTGGGCTATTTCTGACGGCAGGCGTCGAGCGCCCTGGCCACTCGGCTCCGCAGCCCTTCACCCGCGTCACCCTCGAGCCGCGCAGCCCGCGCGAGCGCCCGCTCCAGCGGTTCGGCCGCGGCGGGGTCGGGGCTCAGGGCGAAGTGGTCCGCGAGCGTCCGGTCCGCGGCGGTGCCCTCGCGGAGCAGCTCGAGGAGCAGCCGCCGGGAGCCGTCGGGCTCGGTTCCGAGCAGCGCGCGGAGCAGATCCCCGGCCCGCTGCTCGGGACCCTCGACGATCGCCGCGCGCACCGGGTCGGGCACGCTGGTCTGGCCGAGGCTCCACCACAGCACCGCGAGGCTGACCTGCACCACCGACTCGAGGTCGTCGCGCTCCAGCGCCGCGCGCAGCAGCTCGATGCCCTGCGCGCCGAGCGGACGCAAGGCATCGAGTGCGGACCGGGTGAGCTTCGCACTCTCCAGCAGCGCCCATAGATCCGCCCGCGCCTCGAGTGGTTGCGGGAGGCGACCGAGCACCTCCAGCAGCGGCGCGACGGGATCGGGGCCGGCCGGGTCCTCGGAGTCGAAGAAGCGGGGCAGGTTGGCCGCCGCATACAGCGCCACCGACATCGACTCATGCCGTGTGGCGGCCACGAACGGGTCGCGCAGGTCGAGGCGGTCGCCGAGTTCGCGGCACAGCACCGCGGCACGCATACGCACCTCGATCGGTGCGCCTTCGTCGAGCGCCAGGTCGTGGACCAGCGGATGGAGGATCTGGCGGTCGAGGTCGTCGCGGCGTTGGAAGGCGTCGAGCAGCGCCACCCGCCCCTCGGCGTCGGCTCCGGCCAGCAGACCGGGCAGCTCCTCCGCGCCCGGTTCGGAGATCGCACCACCCCGCAGCCGGACCATCCGGAACTCGTCGCCGAGCGTCAGCACCCAGGCGACCCCGCGGGCCTCGTCGACACCCCAGCCTGCCGACCACCAGGAGGAAGAAGTCGTGTGCACGGTGCCTTCCGGAACCTCGCCGAACAGATCGTCGAGGTCGTGGCTCCACGCGACGCGGCCTTCGGAGTCGAGCAGCGTCAGAACCCTCGCGCGGCCGACTCGCGCGTAGGTGTCGAACAACAGGATCCCGGGCGGGCCACCGAGCACCGCAGCGTCCATCGGCAGGTGCGGAAGAGCCCCCTCGCAGAGCAGCCGGTCGGCGCGGTCACGCGCGATCGCCGCATCCCCGCCGTCCCGCGCGGGAGGGGCCAGGAGCGACCGGATCGGCCCGGCCGCCAACCGCCGCTCGACCAGCTCGAAGCGCCCGCTGCCCGGCGGCTGCCCGCGGCGGAGCACGGCGTAGTGGCGACCCGAGGCAGAGGCCACGCGACGGTTCCGGAACGGCCCCCAGCTATCGCGCGGCTCGGTCGGCGGAGCCGAGGTCGACGCCCAGAGTCCGCAGCCGACGACGAGCCAAGCGAATGGCGTCTTCATGCTCATGGACCTCGCGACAGCAACCACGAATCAGCCAGACCTCGCACTCGCGCCGCGGCAGGCCTGCAGCGCGGCATCGATCAGTTCCAGATCGTCGGAGTCGGCTGGCAGCCGCGCCGCGGCACGCTCCAGCCCTTCCACGGCAGCCCGGTCCGGATGGTCGACGAACCACGACGCGATCCGCGCATCGTCGGCGCTGCCGGCGATCAGCAAATCGACGAGCACGGCGGCGAGGTCGTCCGGCTCGCCGCGGAACAGCGCTTCGAACACCGCTTCGGCGTCGGTCGGGTCGGCGCTCGCGGCCACCGCGCGACGCAAACCCTCGGGCAGGCCGGATCCTGCGAGCAGCCAGTACAGGCTCGCGGCGCGGATGCGGAAGTCGAGCGGCTCACCGCCATGGTCCGCCCATTTCCGTAGCTCGTCCCTCGCCGGCTCCCCGAGGGCGAGCAGCGCATCGCGCAGATCGGCGACCCGATGCGGATCGGACAGGAACTGCCACGTGAAGGGTCGTGGATCGATCGCACCCTCGAAGCGCCGCAGGGCGATGCGCAGGCCGGGCAGAGGGTCGACGCCGGGCTCCACGAGGTGCCGGTGACTGGCCGCGAACAGCGCCTCCTCCGCAGAGCCGCGGCGCAGCGCCTCGTCGAACAAGGACCCCGGTTCGAACGCACTTCCGGCACGATGCGCGGCCACCGCGGCACGCAGGCACTCGGCGAGCGGCCGCTGCGCATCGGCAGCGAGGCGGGCCAGCGGTTCGGCGAGTTCGGCCGGCACGCCGTCGCGGCGGCGCAGCAACGCATCGAGGGCCGCGCGGCGTGATGCGTCGGGGCCACGCGTGCAGAAGCCGAGCAAGGCCTCGGCGTCGGGCCTGGCGACCCGGCCGGTGTTCAGATCGATCTGGCGGAAGGCGTGGTCGCGACTGACGACCCAGGCGACCGCGCGCTCCGGATCGACGCCGTAGCCATCGCACCAGACCCGGGAGTTCGGCGTGTGCCAGGTCCCGGCCGGCTCGCCACCGAACAGGTCGTCGAGGGTCACCGACCAGACCTCGCGGCCTTCGACGTCGAGGAAGGTCAGGAGCTGGCCGTAGCCGAGCGCCGCGTGGTGGTCGAACAGCAGGAGACCCGGCGGCTGGTCGAAGACCCATGCGGCGACGGGCAGTTGCGGCAGGATCCGGCGAGCCAACAGAGCGTCGGATGGGTCGGCGAGTCGCGCGAAGGGGTCGCTCGCGGCGGAGTCGCCGAGGCTCGGACGCAACGCGTCGCGCAACCAGTCGATGCGTTGGGCGGCGAGCGACTCGGCACCTTCGCGGCGCCGGCGGAGTTCATAGGGTCCCGGCCAATAGCCGCGCCGCGCGGTGAGCACCGCATACAGACGACCGCTCGGGGAGACCACGCGCCGGTCATCAAAGGGTCGCTCCGATACCGTGTTGGTGCCGGGCTGGGCGGGGGTGGTGCCTGCGAGTGCGGACAGGGCGACGCAGAGGGCGAGCAACCGTCTCATGGTGTTCAGGGGTCGGACGAAGAACTCCGACCGGCAAGCTACACCACCGCTCCGCTGCGGGCGCGGGCCCCCGCGTCACCCGCCGAACTCGCGCATCCGAGACACCCACTCGATCAGCGTGATCCCGCCGATGCCGCCCGTGGGGATCAGCAGGGCACGGACCGCCGGGTGGCTGCCGAGAGTGGCGAAGGCGCTGCCTTCCATCGATCCGAACTCGTCGCGCAGTTCCTTCAGGTGGCTGACCCGGAGCCCGGTGTCGGGCTGGGCCTTGATGACCCGCTGCCGCTCGTCGAGGAACACCACCACCTCGTCGCGGATCCGCCGCGCGGTCCAGCCGAGGATCAGGCTGCCGGCGAGCGTGATGAGGGCGCTCGCACCGACCACCACGATCAATCCGCTCGGCCAGGTCCACGCATCGAACACCACGTTGCGTGACAGGACCATGAACAGGATCACCACCGCGGGGAAGAACACCGCCGACTGGGCGCTGCTGGTGAGCTCGCGGGTGATGCGCAGGTAATCGACGCGCGCCGCCTCCGCCGCATCCAGTCCGATCCGCCTGGCGTGCTCGTCGTTGTCCGGCCAGCGATCGAGGTGCTCACCGAGGTCCTGGAGCAAGCGCGAGGTGCTGCGGCAGAGGTCGAACACCAAGAACAGCAGGATCTGCATCGCACCGACGCTGGCGACCACGACCGCGAGGTCGAGACCCCGCGCGAAGCCACCGCGGGCCGGAGCGACGGGCCGGCCGAGCAGGAGCATCAGGAGCAGAGCGCAGAAGAAGGCCACGACCGCCAACCCCACCGCCCGGAGCAGGCGCCGGACCGGGGGCGAGAAGCGGCTCCAGAATCGGCTCCGGGGGTAGCGATGCATGGCCCAGACCTCGACGGAACTCGACGGAACCGCCCACCCTTTGCGGGCCGAGCGGTGCAGCCCGTATCGCTCGCCCACGCGCGTCTCGGTCCGCTCGACCCGACACAGCGCCAGCAACGTGAACCACACCGCGAGCAGGCAGCAGCCGAGGCGCAGGATCTCCGTCGGCCAGATGCTGATCCCTGCCGCGAAGGCGAAGGGCTCACCTTCGGGATCGCGCGCGCCGGACTCGATGAGCAGCCCGAGGACGAGCGGCAGGACGACCGTCAGCGCGAGCGTGCCGAAGAACAACCGCGGTCGCCTGTCGATCATGTGGGCGAGTTCACCGCGCCGGGTGAACACCAGGAAGGTCAGCACCACCACGACCATCGTCGCAACGACCAGGAGCCACAGGGATCGTCCGCCGCCATGCGGATCGTCGAGTGCAATGGCGCCGTCATTGGAGATCTCGTAGACCCGCGCCTCTTTGCCGACCGGCAGGACCGGCAGTCCGCTGTCGACGGCGAGCGCGCGCTGCGTCGCGACGAAGACCGAGGACTGGTAGTTGTCGCGGAACGGCGGTTGGACCTGCGGCAAGTGGTCGCAGAGGACGTCCTCGAGTTCCGCCGCGTTTCGCGCAAGGAGCTGCTCACGGGTCGGTGGCTCGAGTCCGTGCGACGAGGCGACCAGCAGATTGCGGGTCCACGGCAGGTGGCGCGGGTGCAACAGCACCGCGTCGAGGTCGGAGGTGAAGAACGTGGCGTCGGGCACGACCGGCCGGAGCGCCCGCAGCACCCGGATCTTGTCGTAGACGTCGGTTCCGAACACCCCGACCGCGACGACGTCGTGGCCGCGCTCGGCGATCCGGGTCTGCAACCGCCGCAGATGGTCGAGGTGGCGCGATCCCGAAGCGAGGTCGAGGGACCGTGCGTCGTCGGCCGGGCCGGCGACCTTGACACCGTCCCACGCCACACCATCGAGGCCGCGCGGGTAGTGCACCACATCGATCCGGGCCGCCTTCGACTGCGCCGGAAGGTGATCCCGGAGGTGCCCGGCCCAGGCGCGACCGAACGCGGTGTTCTGCTCGACCACCAGCAGGATGTCGCCGGTCACGAGGTCGTCTCCCCGGCGCAGGCACAGCTCCTCGACGAGTCGCTCCGCCACCAGATCGTCGGGCGCGATGGTGCGCACGAGGGCCGGGATCCGTCGGCTCCACACCTCCGGTTCGCGCTCCGCACCGGATGTCACTCCTTCCGGCTCCCCGTCGGGCACGCTCACCGCATCCGACTCCGAAGGCCGCACATCGTACCGACGCAACGAGTCGGACGTCCCCGTGTCCCCTCGGAGGAACCGCGCGAACTCCGGCCGCGCGCTCTCCGCGGCGTGGGCCCGCCACGCCGCCTCCAGCCGGATCGGATCGACGTACCAGGGCGCTCCTGCCGCGACGGGCTGCGGCTCCGCCAACCCGACCGGGCTGGCCGGCGTCTCGAGCGGGATCGTCGCGCGCGGGCTGAACCACAGGCAGTACGAAGCCGCTTCGGCGGGCTTCTCGAGCTCCGTGACCAGCTCCAGCAACTCGTCGGAGTTGGTCGGCCCGATGACCCGGATCGGATCCGATCCACGTCGCCGACCCTCGGCATCCAGGAGTCCGCAGTCCCGCTCCACCGCGCGCACTGCGTCGACCACGCGCTGCTGCGGCGAGACCGACTGCGCCCATTGCTCGTCGATCCAGACCAGGAGTACCGGAGAGTGACCGCGTCCGGTCCCCGGCGCCTCGCTCTCCTCCTGCGGCATGTCCTGCTCCGGCGCGCACCACTCGTAGGCGGCCCCCACCTCGGAGTTCGAACAGCGAGCGACTCGCGCACCGAGCACCGGCAGATACCCGGATGCACCGAACCCGGAGTGCACCGCGAAGCGCATCCGCTGTCGGAGTTCGACGGACTCCACGCCGAAGCCACCCGGCAGACACACGGCGACGACCTGGTAGGAGCCCGCGTCGCCGACACCGGCCGGCACGAGCGCCTTCGGACTCGCCTTCCGCGGCCGCAGCGGATCCTCCCAAAGCCGCGTCGGCGTCCCGCCCACCGGACTCTCCTCCCACGCGACCTGGGCTCCACCGGTATCGCCCGAGACCGAGGTGATTGCATTCCAGGGCTCCGTCCTCCCGAGCACCCCGACGCCGGCGAAGATCACCAGCAGGGTCGCAGGCCAGTTCGAACCGTCTCCGCGCGCAGCATCGGCCATGGCAACACTCCTTCCGAGCCAGCCATGATAACCGCTACAACGTAGACGCCGGCCTGTGAACCGAAACAGGATCTCGGCTCAGCCCCTCACACGCCCTGCGGCCCGAGCCCGGCCAGCCCGCCTGGTGCCGATCGCGTCCACCAACGAGGCGAGCTCCCCGAGATCGAGATTCTCCACCTCACAGCGCCGTGAGTAATAGGCCACTACCGGGGCGATGGTCATCGGGACGCTGAGGGCCGCGTCCAATCCATAGGTGGCCCAGATCCAATAGGCGTCGGCAGCCCCGCCCTGATAGGGCCGGAGCGCCATCGCCGTGAGCTGGATCGCGAGGATCATCACCGCCCAGGTAGACACCAGCACGGTGACCCGGATCCACGCGCCGCGGATCAAAGTCGAGGCACGGTTCAGTCCACGCCCGAGCCCGTTCTGCTCCATCACCAGGTCGGGTGCGACCAGCGACAGCCGCGCGTACCAGAGCAGCCCGGGGATCACCAGCAGGAGCAGTCCGAACCCGAGCACGATCGCCGCGAGGAACTGCCAGAGCAGCAGCGGCATGTACGCCATCGCCGCCGCGCGGAAGGCGCGGCGGTAATCGACCGTGTCGCCAGCGAACACGCCGGCCACGCGGGCCGTGACGACCCCGGTCACCAAGGGCCAGACGAACAGCAGGAGCAGCGACACCAGGCCCGCCTCGGCTCCCGCCAACTCCGCCATCAGGTCCGGCAGGCTGACCAGGAGGTAGAGTGCCGCGATCGGCAGCCCGAGCCGAAGGGAGAGTTGGCCGACGAGTCCGAACTCCTCGGCCAGAGTCCGAGGTCGCAGCGCGATCTTCATGTCGACCCGTTGAGCGAGATCCCGAACCGTTCTGCGAGGCGGTAGACGGTGCTGCGCGCGACTCCGAGCTGGCGAGCAGCCGCGGAGACGTTGCCACCGGCCTCCCGCACGGCCCGTTCCAGCGCCTCCTGCTGGAGGCTGCGGAGGTCGGCGCCCGAGGACGAGCCCGCTGGCGCACCTGGCAGCCCACCCGATGACTCCTCGGCGATGCCGTGCGACCCTGCACCGACCGTCCGGACCTGCGGCGGCAGATGTTCGACCATGACCTCGTTCTCGTCTTCCGCCATGACCGCAAGGAACTCCAACACCGACTTCAGCTCGCGCACATTGCCGGGCCACGCGTGGGCTGCGAGCCGCGCGCGGACCTGAGGGCCGAGTGCACCCAATGCCCGACCGGCCGGAGTGCGGACCGCGGCCCAGAGCACCGCGAGCAGTTCGTCGAAGTCGGAGCGTTCGCGGAGCGTCGGCAGCTCCACGCAGGCCCCGCCGATCCGGAAGAACAGATCGCGGCGGAACGCACCGCTCTCGACCATCTCGCGCAGGTCGCGGCAGGTCGCGGCGACCACCCGGATGTCGGCGCGCCGCGGGCGGTCCTCGCCGACCCTGGTGTAGCTGCCATCCTCCAGCACGCGCAGCAAGGCGACCTGGGCCTCCGCCGACATCTCGGCGACCTCGTCGAGGAACAGCGTGCCGCCGTCGGCCGCGGCGATCCGCCCGTCGCGCCCTTGTCGGGCGGCCCCGGTGAAGGCTCCCGGGCCGTGGCCGAACAACTCGCTCAACAGGAGTTCCGGCTGGATCGCGCCACAGTTCACCGCCACGAACGGGCCGCCGGCACGCCGACTCGCATCGTGGATCGCGCGCGCGAACAGCTCCTTGCCCGAGCCGGTCTCGGCGAGCAGCAGCACCGGTAGCTTGCTGCGCGCCAGCCGCGCACAGGTCTCGCGGGCTGCCACGAGCTGAGGATCGGATCCGACGACCGCCGCGAACGCGGCCTTCGCCGGGCCTGCATCGCCACTGGCTCGCCTGCCACCCCGCGGCGACTGTGATCCACCCGCAGCTGCGACGAACACCAAGAGCGCGAGCAGACCACCCTCGGAGTCGGCCAACGGCTCGACCGAGACCTCGACGACACGTGCGTCGCTGCCGTCGGGAGACCACAGCAGCGGTCCGCGCCCGTGCGCCGCATGGGCCTCGAGCTCCTGCCAGGGCGGGACGCATCGTTCGACGTGACAACCCGCGACCATGGAGCGCGCGCGCGCGTTGGCGCGGACCACGCGGCCCGGACGCTCCACGAGGAATGCCGCACCGGCCGCCCGCTCCATCAGCCGCTCGACCAGGTCGATCCCCCCGGCGGTCGCAGCATAGGCCCGCGCGCGCAGCACCTCCTCGATGGCGCGCGCCACGGTGACGACCACGCTCGGGTCGAAGCGAGCGCTCCGCTCGGCATACGACGTCGCGTCGAGCACGCTGACGATCTCGCCGCGATGGTCGCGGATCGGCGCCGCGAAGCAGCACAGCCCCTTATTCACGCGCGCGTAATGGGCCGCGCCGTGCACTGCCACCGCGCTGCCTTCCACCAATGCCGTCCCGATCGCATTGGTGCCGCGCAGGTCTTCTCCCCAGACCGCGCCCGCGATCAGCCGCAGCCGCTGCGCCTCGTCGGCGAACGCGCCGCCGCCGAGCGAGCGGGTGACGATCCCCCGGTCGTCGGCGAGCACGGCGACGAAGTCCCGGCTCGCGCACAGCGCTGCGAAGTCGTCGAGCACCGCCTCCGCTCCGCGCCAGATCCACTCCACGCGCTCTTCGGCATCGGCGAGGTCATGCGCCTCGAGGACCGCATCTTCGAGCAGCGCCGCGCCGTCTTCGTCGACTCCCTGACTCAGCGAACGCTCCCAGGTGCGCAGGAGTGGCCGGGCCACCGCCGGGGCGTCCGCGGCCGCCGCTCTCGCCTGCCAGAGCGCGCGCTCCAGCTCGAGGGGCAGCGGCTCCAGGGACAGCATGGCTTGCTGCATGGCCAGGTCGATGCGGTGGCGTGCCACGGCGCGAGGATAGCGGATCGGCGCCGTGGCGGCAGCGGCTGAACGAACCGTTGCGCGACAGGTGGAGCGATCTGCGACACCCGAGCCGTCGCGTCGCGCGACACCTCCGGCCACTGGACCGGCCCAGAGGAAGCGGCACACCCATTGCCCTGACGCGGATTCCACCCTCCACGAATCGAAGAGGAATCCCCACGTGACGTACAGCGCGCCCGGCCAATCCGGCTCCCCCGTCAGCTACAAGTCCCGCTACGAGAACTTCATCGGCGGCGAATGGGTAGCCCCGAAGCGGGGCCAATACTTCGAGAACCCCACCCCGGTGACCGGGCAGACGTTCTGCGAAGTCGCCCGCTCGACCGCCGAGGACATCGAGCTGGCACTGGACGCCGCGCACAAGGCCAAGGCCGGCTGGGCCGCCACGTCGGTCACCGAGCGGGCAAACCTCCTCAACAAGATCGCGGATCGGATGGAGGGCGCCCTCGAAGCGCTGGCGGTCGCCGAGACCTGGGAGAACGGCAAGCCGGTCCGTGAGACCCTGGCCGCCGACCTGCCATTGGCCATCGACCACTTCCGCTACTTCGCCGGCGCGATCCGCGCCCAGGAGGGCACCCAGGGCGAGATCGACGGCGACACCGTCAGCTACCAGTTCCACGAGCCGCTCGGGGTGGTCGGCCAGATCATCCCCTGGAACTTCCCGATCCTGATGGCGGCGTGGAAGCTCGCGCCCGCGCTCGCGGCGGGCAACTGCGTGGTGCTCAAGCCCGCCGAGCAGACTCCCGCCTCGATCCTGCAGGTGGTCGAGCGCATCGCCGACCTGCTGCCGCCCGGCGTGCTCAACGTGGTCAACGGCTTCGGCGTCGAGGCCGGCAAGCCGCTGGCGCAGAACCCACGCATCTCCAAGGTGGCATTCACCGGCGAGACCACCACCGGCCGACTGATCATGCAGTACGCGTCGGAGAACCTGATCCCGGTCACCCTCGAACTCGGCGGCAAGTCGCCGAACATCTTCTTCGAGGACGTGATGGCCGCCGACGACGACTTCCGCCAGAAGGCACTCGAAGGCTTCGCGATGTTCGCGCTGAACCAGGGCGAGGTCTGCACCTGCCCGTCGCGCGCCCTGCTGCAGAAGAGCATCGAGCGTGACTTCCTCGACCTCGCGGTCGCCCGCACCGAGAAGATCGTCCAGGGCAACCCGCTCGATCCGAAGACGATGATCGGCGCGCAGGCCTCGAACGACCAGCTCGAGAAGATCCTCAGCTACATCGACATCGGCAAGCAGGAGGGTGCCGAGGTGCTCACCGGCGGCGAGCGCGCCGACCTCGGCGGCGATCTCGCGGGCGGCTACTACGTGAAGCCGACGGTGTTCCGCGGCACCAACTCGATGCGGATCTTCCAGGAGGAGATCTTCGGCCCGGTGGTCTCGGTCACCTCGTTCAGCGACTTCGCCGACGCGATGAAGATCGCCAACGACACGCTCTACGGCCTCGGCGCCGGCGTCTGGTCGCGCAACGGCAACATCGCCTACCGCGCCGGCCGCGAGATCCAGGCCGGCCGCGTGTGGACCAACTGCTACCACCTGTATCCGGCCCACGCCGCGTTCGGTGGCTACAAGCAGTCGGGCATCGGCCGCGAGAATCACCAGATGATGCTGCGCCATTACCAGCAGACCAAGAACCTGTTGGTCAGCTACTCCGAGAAGCCGATGGGCTTCTTCTGAGCCGCGCCATGGACACCCCCCTCCGCGTCACCGCCACCGACGCCGCGCACCAGCTCATCGACAAGCTGCGCGCGGCGCACGGGCCACTGATGTTCCACCAGTCCGGCGGCTGCTGCGACGGCAGCGCGCCGATGTGCTACCCCAAGGGCGAGTTCCGCGTCGGCGACCAGGACGTGCTGCTGGGCGAGATCGACCGCTGCCCGGTCTACATCGGCCGCGCGCAGTTCGAGCTCTGGAAGCACACGCAGCTCATCCTGGACGCGGTGCCCGGCCGCGGCGCGGGGTTCTCGCTCGATGCGCCGACGGGCATGCGGTTCCTGACGCGGGGGAGGGTGTTCAGCGCGGAGGAGATGGCAGCGCTGGGTTGAACGCTCAGAAGAACTGCCCCTCGAACTGCACCACCGGTGCGTCGTGCACGTCCAGCCGTCCGTCCCCGGCGTCCGGGTCCTCGGCGAGCAGGACCCGGGAAGACGGCAGGGCCGCGCCGACGGTCACCTCCAACCCGTTGGTCGTCACGACGCCCAAGGCATTGAACCCCGGAAAGCCGATCACGGACTGCGCGAAGAACCGCCTGCCGGTCCAGGCGGGATCGTTCGGCACGCTCAACGAGAGCGTCGCGCCATAGCCCGCCCGTGTGCCGCCCATCTGGAACGGCTGGCTGGCCACCACCTGGTCGACGAACAGCTCCTGGAGCGGAGCGCCGAAGGGCGCGAGGTCGAGACCAGGATCACGGCGCGCCGCGGCGAACAGCGTGACTCCTCCGAGTGGCTGGATGAACGCCTGGTTGATCAGCTCGACCGAGCCTCGCGGCACCAGCCGGACGAACCGGCCTCCGGACGGCGCACTCGCCTCCCCGAGCAGCAGCACGCGGTCGAAGTACGGCAACTGACCGGTCCGACCATACCGCCGCACATTGCCGCCGGTGGAGGCTGCGTCGAACGAGTAGCCCGGTGATCCACCCAAAGAGTCCCGGACTCGCCACTCGAGCACCAACCGGCGCCCCGCGCCGGTCGGGAAGGCCTGCCGTAGGCTGAACGGAATGCGAACAGCGAAGGCCGCGGTCGCACCCGGGACCGAGCGCACCGCCGGCAACGACAGGTCGCCCTGGAAGACCTGCGCGACGCTGCCGCGTTGGTCGGCGAAGCGGGTGCCGAGCTGCGCGAGCGGGCGCGTCGTCTGCCCGAACTCGAGCGTCACGTTGCGGACCGTGAAGGCGGACTGCGAGGAGACGAGGTCGTTCTCCGGACGCAATGCGATCGCATCGACCGCCAGCCCCTGCGGCGCAAGCCGCGAGGGATCGATGATCTGCTGGACCCGAGCCCGCGTGGACGGCAACGGCAACGGGCTCGCGGAGTTGGCTTCGAGCTGGTCGTACCACGCGGGCACGGTCCGAAATGTCGTCTGCGCGAGCGGCCGGCCGACGAACACGCCGACGAAGACCAGCGCCCCGACCACGAGGCTGAGACCGCGAGCAGCGCAGGCCATTGCGTCAACTGCAGGCATGGAGAACTCCGGTGAGGACGAACCGAGCATCCCGCAACCTTCGCCGACCTGCCAGCCGGCGATGCGCCGGATTCCGCTCGCCGTTGCCTTCGACCGGTTGGACCGCTCCTCGATCCGGGCGAAACTGCGCCCCGTCCATGCCGGAACCCGCCCCGAGATCAGGCCCCCCACACCGTGAGCCCCGCTCCCTCGACGCGCTGTTCGCGCTGACGGTCGTGGTGACGCTGACCCCGGTGGTCGCCGCGCTCTGGTCCGAGGCCACCACCCGCGCCGCCCTGGTCGCGGTCGCCGGCTTCGCGCACGTTGCCCTCGCGGTGCGCTCGTTCGGCAGCGTCGAGTCCGATCCGACCTGGCGTCGCAACTACTTCGCGGTCCAGTCCGCGCTCCTCGTCACCGTATTGGTCGCCAGCCGCTGCTTCGGCAGCGCACCGATCGCTGCGATGCCGTTCCTGGTGCAGGGCGGCATGGTGCTGACCTCGCGCGGCGCGTGGACCCTGGCCGCAGCGGTCCTCGCGACGATCGCCGCGACCGAGATCGCCTACGGTATGTCGGTGAGCAGCGTGCTCGCCTACATCGTCCCCGGCTATGGCGCGGCGGTGCTGTTCTCGGTGCTGTTCGCCCGCGTGCTGCGCAACGAGCGCGACGCCCGCGCTGAGGTCGAATCGCTGCAGGCCGCCTTGCAGGACCGCGCCGCCGAGCAGGAGCGCCTGCGCATCGCCCGCGACATCCACGACGGCCTCGGCCACACCCTCACGGTGATCGCCACCCGGCTCGAGGCCGCGCGACACCTCGCCGAGCGCGATCCCCATCGCACCGCTGCGCTGCTCGAACAGACCACCGAGTTGGTGCGCGACGGCCTCGCCGAGATCCGGCGCTCGGTCGCCCGGATGCGCGACGACGGCGATGCCCCGGCCGATCTCGCGCGCGCGATCCGCGACCTCGTCGAACGCTCGAACACCGCTCGGCTGCGCGCCGAGGTCGCCGCGGACCTGACCTTCCCGGACCTTCCACCACCCGACCGTCTCGTTGCCTGGCGCGTCGCGCAGGAGGGCCTGACCAATGCCCACCGCCACGCCGAAGCGAGCCGTTGCGTGGTGTCGACCGGGCGCGACACAGCGGGGAACTTCCTCCTGCACGTCGACGACGACGGGCGCGGGCTCCATCACGACAGTGATCCCGACGCAGACGCGCGCCACTTCGGCCTTGCCGGCCTGCGCGAGCGGGCCCACGAACGCGGCGGCAGAATCGCGCTGGGCCCCTCTCCCCTCGGCGGCTGCCGCCTCACGCTGACCCTCCCGCCGCGCCCATGATCCGCGTCCTCCTGGCCGACGACCAACCGCTGCTCCGCGAGGGACTGCGCCTGATCCTCGAGCGCTTCGACGACATCGAGGTGGTGGGCGAGGTCGACGACGGCACCACGGCGGTCGCCCGGTCTGCCGAACTCACGCCCGACGTGGTCCTGATGGACCTGCGGATGCCGAACGGTGATGGGATCACCGCCACGCGTGCGCTCGCCGCCACGCCCCAGCCCCGCCCCGCGGTGATCGTGCTCACCACCTTCGACGACGACGAGTCGGTGCTCGAAGCGCTGCGCGCCGGCGCGGTCGGCTACCTGCTGAAGGACGTCCGCTCCGAGAAGCTCGCCGAGGCGATCCGGGTGGCGGCGCGCGGCGAGACCTTCCTGCAGCCGTCGGTGGCTGCCAAGGTAGTGGCCGAGCTGCAGCGTGTCGGCGCCGAGAAGCCGCAAGCGCCTTCGCCGCACGTCCCGGACCTCACCGACCGCGAGCGCGAGATCCTCCGCGAGCTGGCCGCCGGCCGCAGCAACCGCGAGATCGCCCGCGCGGTGCACCTGAGCGAAGGCACCGTCAAGAACCACGTGACGCGGATCTTCGAGAAGCTCGCGGTGCGCGATCGCGTGCAGGCGGCCTTGAAGGCGCGAGAGCTGGGCCTGGCCGAATAGGCCGCGAGCGTCAGCCTCGCCGCCGCGGTGGGCGTCCGCCCTGGCCACGGGGACCGCCGGGCCCACGTGGCCCATCTCTCTCCGACTTCGAAATCCCGCCGTGGATCTCCTCCTCGAAGTCCGGCGGAATGACCCCCAGCACGATCTCGAAGCCGACGGTGAGCTCGCCGAGCTTGGAGCCCTCGAGCGGGTTGAACGCCGCGAGCACCAAGGGACGCTGCGCCTCGGGCAAACCTCGGAGCACGCCGTCCTCGTCGTTCTTCACGTAGCTCTCCACCAACCCCTGCGTCGTCAACAGCCGCTTGCCGTTGCGACTCACCGCGATGTGGATGTGCGGCGCACGGCGCATTCCCCCCGTGCCGTAGGGCACCGGCTTGATGGTGCGGAAGTAGTCGTTGCCGCGGACGTCGGTGAGGAAGCGATCGTAGCCCTGGAAGTTCTCGTCCGACCCGTCTGGGCCGGCGCCACCCGAGTGGATGTAGGACCCCTTGTTGTCCACCTGCCAGATCTCGACGAACGCGTTGCGGATCAGCTCCCACGGCCTTGCTGAGCACCCGCCCCGAGAGGTGCGTGATCTCGCCTACCGCCGGCGTGATCGAGTCGTTCAGTTGTCGGTGTCGAGCGGCAGCTTGTCGGGGTAGAAGGGACCCTCGGTGAGCCGCGGGGTGGCCGCGAGTTCGTAGGCGAAGCTGCCGGGGATCAGGAAGCGCGATGATGCGCTGACGGGACTGGACAGCGCAGCAGCGCCGAGACCGAAGGCACCGGCGGAGAGGAAGCCGCGGCGGCCGAACAGAGATGCTCGCATGGGGGATGCGGGGGTTCTGGTCAGAGGTGCGCGGGACCCTCGGGTTGGGGCGCGGCGAACGCGCAGGCGTCACGAGGGGCACGGCGGTCGAGCGGAATTCGAGGGTATCCGTTCAGGCTGCTCTCCGCAGGAACGGCGAGCTGCCGAGCCATAGCCCCCCCACCGCGGTGCCGGCTGAACGCGCCACTGCACGTCGCTCAGTCCCAGGGCACAAGCCACCACATGTCCTTGATCTTCCGTGCGTTGCCACCGTCGCGACGGACGAAGGGAGGTGGGCCGGGAGCTTCACGCGCATACACGAACGCGTAGCTCCACATGCCCCCCGACTTGAAGAACCAGGCTCTTCGGCCGTGACTCGGCACGTGCACCCGGTTGCCTCCCACGTCGCCCGTGAAGCCACCACGACCCCGGTGCTCACGAACGAGAGCCAGCCACTCCTCCTCGTGCCGAGCGAGATACATCGAACTCGCCCAATCGCCCCCGCAACCAGGCGCGATCATGCAGACGGCGAAGCAGAGACCGAGGACGGGCCACACCACCAGGGCTGGACTCCGCTCGAAGATGGCGATCGCCACGACCCCGAGGGCTCCGATCCCGTACAGAGCCAGGATGCCGGCCATGATCGACAGCCAACTGCGTGGGCTGACGTCGTATTGATAGAACACACCCGCCACGGATGCGGCGATGCCGGGCGCCATACACAGGAGGGCCCAACGGTTTGCCCGGCTTCGTTTCGTCATGTGCGCCACGTGTCCACGGAGTCCGCGACCCGATCCGACTCATCGTAGGCCTCCTTCGGTCTCCGTGGCAGGGCCCGAAGCCGCTAGCAAGCCAGGAGGAACAGGATCGGGATCTGTTCGGCGATCCTCCGGAGCACAGGAACATCGTGTCGACGTCGCCCGACCCGACCACTACCGGGTGGGGGACGCCACCTGCACGAGGTAGAGTCGGACCGGCTCTCGAACCCGACCACTTTGCGAAGCCTGCTCCCCATCCTCGCCACGGCGCTCGCCGGACTGCTCGCGACCCACCCTGTCGAAGCCCAAACCCCCCGCTTCGATCGCGACGTCCTGCCGGTGCTCTCCGACCGCTGCTTCCCCTGCCACGGTCCCGACTCCGGCGCGCGCAAGGCCGACCTCCGCCTCGATCTCCGCGAGACCGCGTTCGCGCCGCGCGAGCACGGGGCAGCCGTCGTCCCGAAAGACCGTGGGGCGAGCGCGCTATGGCAGCGGATCACCTCCGACGACCCGGGCACGATCATGCCGCCCCCCGATTCGGGGCTCTCGGTCACCACGGAGGAAGCCGAGATCCTCGGCCGGTGGATCGACGCGGGAGCGCCCTGGTCGTCGCATTGGGCCTTCGCGCCGCCGGACGATCCGATCCCGCCCGGAGTCGTCGACACGAGCTGGCCGCGGAACGGGATCGACACCTTCGTGCTGGCGCGTCTGGAGGCGGAAGGCCTGCGGCCCAACCGTCCGGCCGAGCCGGGCGCGCTGCTGCGCCGCGTGCACCTCGACCTCACCGGCCTGCCACCGACGCCCGACGAGCTCGACGCGTTCCTCGCCGATCCGAGCGAGCGCGCCTACGAGCAGGTCGTCGACCGGCTGCTGGCCTCGCCCCGCCATGGCGAGCGGATGGCCTGGCCGTGGCTCGAGGCCACCCGCTATGCCGACACCGACGGCTACCAGGGTGATCCGACTCGCAACGCGTGGCCCTGGCGCGATCACCTGGTCCGGATGCTGAATGCGAACCAGCGGTTCGACCGGTTCACGATCGAGGCGCTGGCCGGCGACCTGCTGCCGGATGCCACGCCGGAACAGCGGTTGGCCACCGGGCTCCTGCGCAACAATGCCCACAATGGCGAGGGTGGACGCATCGCCGAGGAGACCCGCGTCGAGAACGTCTTCGACCGCACCGAGACGGTCGGCACGGTATGGCTCGGCCTGACCCTCGAGTGCGCGCGCTGCCACGACCACAAGTACGACCCCATCCCGCAGCGCGACTACTACCGGCTCTACGCGTTCTTCGACCAGACTTCGGAGAGCGGGAGCGGCAGGCGCGGCGGCGTGCTCGCGCCGGCGATGAACTGGACGTCCGAGGCCGACCGCGTGCGCCTCGCTGCATTGGATCGACAGCTCGCCGCGCTTGCCGCCGCGCTGTTGGCCGACGACCCGGCGCTCGATGCCGCGCAGCAAGCCTGGGAGACCGAGCAGGCCGCGGCTCTGCGTGCTGCCCAAGCGGAGTTCGTCGCCAGCGAACTCGGCGGCTGGCAACGGAGCCGTGACTTCGCACCGCCCGGCGACGACCCGAACCGGATGTTCGCGGAGGCCTACGCTCCCGAGCGGCTCGACGAAGCCGGCGCGCAATGGCACGAAGCCGCCGAGCTCCGCGACGGCGAGGCGCTGCAGCTCCCCGAAGGCCAGTACACCACGTACTTCCGCCGCACGATCCACAGCCCCACCGCGCGGCGCATGCAGCTCTCGCTCGGCTCCGACGACGCCATCCGGGTCTGGTGCGACGGCGAGCAGGTCCTCGCCAACGACGTCCGACGCGGCGTGCGGGCCGACCAGGAATCGGTCACCCTGCGGCTCCAGCCGGGCACCCACCAGCTCCTGGTGAAGATCGTCAACACCGGCGGACTCGGCGGGTTCTACTTCCGCGTCGTCGAGGAGACGCCGGGCGACCTTCCCGCCGAGACCGTGCAGGCGCTGCTCGCGGAAGCACGAACCGACGAACAACGGAACGCGCTGCGCCTCGCCTTCCGCCGCGCGAACGTGACGGGCCATGCCGAGCGGGAAGCCGAGCGCGACGCTCTTCGCACCGAACGCGACGCATTGCGCCAGCGCGGTATGCAGGTCTCGGTCATGGACCACCTGCCGCCCGAGCGCCGACGCACCACCCACGTGCTCGGCCGCGGCGATTACCAATCCCCCGGCGAAGCGGTGACCGCCGGCACACCGGAGTTCCTGCCGCCGCTCGCGGACCATTCTCCCGAGCACCCTCCCACCCGCCTCGACCTCGCCCGCTGGCTGGTCTCCGGCCAGCACCCATTGGTCGCCCGCGTGGCGGTGAACCGCGCCTGGCAGACCTTCTTCGGCCGCGGCCTCGTCGCCACGCAGGAGGACTTCGGCCGCCAGGGCGAGCGGCCGACCCACCCGGATCTGCTGGAATGGCTGGCCTACGAGTTCGTCGCCTCGGGGTGGAACGTGAAGGCATTGCACCGGCGCATCGTGCTCAGCGCGACCTACCGCCAGTCCGCGGCCGCGGCGCCCGGTTCGTTCGCCGACGATCCGCAGAACCTCCTGCTGGCCCGCAGCCCGCGCTTCCGCCTGCCGGCGTGGATGCTCCGCGACCAGGCGCTGGCACTCAGTGGCCGCCTCGTCGAGCAGCTCGGCGGTGCGCCGGTGCGCCCCTACCAACCCGCCGGCATCTGGGACGAGGCGACGTTCGGCGTGATCCGCTACCAGCAGGACGACGGCGCGGCGCTCTACCGCCGCAGCCTCTACACGTTCTGGCGCCGCATCGTCGGACCGACCTTCTTCTTCGACACGCCGGCGCGGCTCACCTGCACCGTGCGTCGCTCGGAGACCAACACGCCGCTGCACGCCCTGACCACGCTCAACGAGACCGGGTTCGTGGAGGCGGCGCGCGGGCTCGCGGAACGGAGCTTCGGGCAGGCGAGCCGGACCGACGACCGCATCGCCTGGCTGTTCCGCGCCGCCACCTGCCGGTCGCCGGAGCCGGCCGAGCTCGCGGTGCTGCGGGCGCGCTTCGAGGAGAGCCGTACGCTGTTCGCGAACGCACCGCCCCGCGCCGGCGCGCTCCTCGGGGTCGGTGCCGCCGCGCCGGCCACCGCGCTGCCGCCCGACGAATTCGCCGCGCTGACCGTCGTCGCCTCGGTGGTCCTCAACCTCGACGAAGTGCTGACCCGCCCATGATCCTCCCCGGCCATGCACTCACCCGTCGCATCCTTCTGGGCCACTCGGCCGCAGGCCTCGGCTCATTGGCGCTCGGCTCGCTGCTGCGCGGCGAGACTCCGGGCCTCCGCACCGACGGCGCCCTGAAGGACGGCCCCCACCACGCCCCCAAGGCCAGGCGCGTGGTCTACCTGCTGCAGAACGGCGCGCCCTCGCACGTCGACCTGTTCGACCACAAGCCGCAGCTCGCCGCGCTGCACGGCCAGCAGATCCCCGACTCGGTGGTGAACGGCCGACGCTTCAGCACCATGACCGGCGGCCAGAAGGACCGCCCCTGCGTCGGCGCGATCCGCCCGATCCTCCCGCGCGGTGACAGCGGTGCGACAGTCTCCGATCTGCTGCCCCATACCGCGCGGATCGCCGACAAGCTGTGCTTCGTGAAGTCGATGGTCACCACCCAGGTGAACCACGCGCCGGCGATCACCCACTTCCTCACCGGCAACGAACGGCCTGGCCGGCCGAGCATGGGTGCCTGGCTCTCCTACGGCCTGGGCAAGAGCTGCGACGACCTTCCGACCTTCGTGGCGATGACCTCGCGCGACCAGGAGGCGTCGTGCGGGCAGATCTTCTACGACCACTACTGGGGCAGCGGCTTCCTGCCCTCGGTCCACCAGGGCGTGAAGTTCCGCGGTTCCGGCGACCCGGTGCTCTACCTCGAAGACCCGCCCGGCATCGACCGCGAGCTGCGCCGCGGGATGCTCGACGACCTCGCCGCGCTCAATGCGCTGCGCAAGGAGACCGTCCACGACCCGGAGATCGACACCCGCATCGCCAGCTACGAGATGTCGTACCGCATGCAGGCCTCGGTGCCCGAACTCACCGACTTCTCGAACGAGCCGGAGAGCGTGCTGCGGATGTACGGCCCCGACGTGCACCGCAAGGGCAGCTATGCCTACAACTGCCTGTTGGCCCGCCGCCTCCTCGAGCGCGGCACCCGCTTCGTGCAGCTGATGCACGCCGGCTGGGACCAGCACAAGAACCTCTACACCCAGCTCGAGATCCAATGCCGCGACACCGACGCACCGTCGGCCGCCCTGGTGCTCGACCTCGAACAACGCGGCCTGCTCGACGACACGCTGGTGATCTGGGGCGGCGAGTTCGGCCGCACCCCGTTCCTGCAGGGCCAGCTCGGCGGCGACGCGCAAGGGCGTGACCACCACCCCTATGCCTTCACGCTGTGGATGGCCGGCGGCGGGATCGCGCCCGGCGTGACCCATGGGGCGAGCGACGAGTTCGGCTTCGACGTGGTCGAGGACCCGGTCACCCCACACGACCTGCAGGCGACGATCCTGCACCTGCTGGGCATCGACCACGAACGGCTGACCTATCGGTTCCAGGGCCGGCGGTATCGGTTGACGGACGTACACGGAGTCGTGGTCGATCCGGTGCTGGCGTAGCGCTGGGGGCTCCTTCGGCCCGAATCGCGCGGAATCCCGGTCCCCTCCGACAGCGGAAACCGCTCTGATCCAGAGTCCAAGGGTCGAGCGGAACGAGGCAGCCACCGGGCCGTCCGCCGCCACGCCACCTGATCGGGCACCGAAGGAACCCCCCAGCCATGGTCCTGTCGAGCGCAGACGTCATCCTGTTCGGGATCCAGGCCGGAGTGCGCCTCGCGGGCGCCGCACGGCAGTCATACATCGAGAAGACCCGCGAGCGTGACCTGGTGCTGCCGCTGCCGGGGCTGGACCACGTGCCGACCGTCGGTGCCGCGGAGTCGTGGTTCGACACCGCGGGCGCACACCACCTCGTGCACTCGGAGCGCCTGCGGGAGCTGCACGCGATGGTCCACGCCGACCGCTTCGGCTTCGAAGACAAGGCGGCGCTCGCCCAGGAGTATGTCGAGGCCTACACGCTCTGCCGCGGGATCGACAGCGGCAAGACCCAGGACGGTCTCACCGCCACCGACATCATGGCGGTCACCCGGATCGCGCAATGGCGCACCGGGCAGGCGCCGCACCCGTCCGCATTGCAGCGGGTCGGCGGCACGCTGGTGGAGATCGGCATCGACTACTTCGCCAATGGTCCCGGCAAGGGTCACCTGAGCGGCAACTCGTCCGGCAAGAAGGTCCTCGCCAGCCTGCTGATGGCGCTCGACGACCACGAGTTCGCCACCGAGGGCCTCGAGGGCGTCCTCGAGACGATGTTCCTCGCGGCACTGAGCGAGGTCGCCGACCGACCGGAACTGGTGTCCGACGATCCCCACGTCCACGAGTTCGTCGGGGCGGTGGCGCGCGGCCTGGTCGTCGACGTCGAAGGACGCCTCGCGGCACTCCCGAAGGGTCAGCGCCTGCTGCAGTCCGACCACCTCGCCAGCACCGCCGGCCTGGTGTTCCGCAGCATGATCCGCCACGGCACCGAACACCTGCTGGAGGATCCCTCGACGCTGCTCGGCGTCGACGACGAGGCCTCGCAGGCGCTGGTGTCCAACGTCGGCCGGGCGATCCTCGACACCGTGCTGCCGAGCAGCGACAGCCCGATCGATCTCAGCGCGCTGCTCGGCCAGGCCGGCATCGACAAGATCGTGCGGTCGGCGCTCGAGGTCGTGGTGCAGCACCCCGAACTCATGCAGCTCCGCGGCGACGCGGGCAGCGGCGTGCAGGTGCTGCTGCTGGAGATCGCCGAGACGCTGCTCGAAGACGCGCGCCCGATCGGCATCGACCTGCTACCCGACCTGGCGCGGTTGGTGCTCGAACGGACCGCCGGCCGCCTGGAGCTGTTCTGGGACGTCGACGGCGATACCGAACACGTGCTGATGACGGCGGTGCGGTCGGTGCTGAGTTCGCTGGCCGAACCGCCGAGCGAGGGCGGCACCTGGAAGCCGCGCTTCTCCCGCGCGCTGGTCCTCGATCTGGCCGAGGCGGTGCTCGACGAGGTCGCCGAGAACCCGGGCATGATCACCGACCGCGTCGGCAGCTCGGTGCCCCTGCAGGCCGCACTCGACGCCGCATTGCGAGCCCTCGCGACGGTCGAACTCGATCGTGTCTCGACCTCGACCCTGACCAACATCGTCGGCACCGCCGTGCGCGCCGCGGCCCAGCGCCTCGACTTCCTCGACAAGTTCCGCATCGGCGCGGGCAGCGCCAAGCCGGCGATCGCGCAGATCCTCGAGTCGGTGCTGGCCGCGGCCTTCCCGGCCGACGGCGAGAACGCCCGCGCCGCGTGGACCCTGTCACGCGCCGACGTGCTGGAAGCAGTGGTCGAAGCGGCATTCGAGGAACTGGCCGAGGCCGGCGTCGACGCCGCGAAGATCGGCATCCTGCAGGAGGTCCTCGCCCGGATGACCGCCCGCCTGGAGAACCGGCAGCACTTCTCGCTGCAGGACTTCGCCGAGGAACTGCAGGACGCGCTGGCTGCGTGAAGGAGCCCCCACCATGACCAAGCCCCTGAACCCTCTCCACCGACTCGTCGTCGCGCTGCTCGCAGCGGTTCTCTGCACGCTCGCAACGGGCTGCTTCGCGCCGCACGCGCAGATGGTCCGCGAGGCGCAGGATGCCTTCAGCGAGGGCGCCGAACTCGAGAACACCCGCAAGTTCGACCCCGCTCGGCAGCTCGACCCGTCGGCGTTCTCCGGGCCGACCGATCGCTACGCGGCGGCGCGCGGGATCATCGAGCAGGTGCTCGCCGAGGCGGAAGGCGACCTGCGCCGCGACGACCTCTATGCGACGGCGTTGACGGTGCATGCCCTGAGCTCCTGGCGGCTCGGCGATACCGCGTCGGCCGAGGCCTCCGCGAAGCAGGTCCGGGACCTGGTAGCGGCAACGGAACCCGGCACCCGGGTCTGGCCGCGCGACGCTGCGGTCTGCAAGGCCCTGCCGCAGCTGATCAAGGTCGATGCACTCGGCGACACGGTCGAAGGCCTCCCGACGGGAGTCGATGCCGCAACCTTCGAGACCCAGGTCATGCAGTACGTGCCCAAGGTCCACCAGGAGTTGCAGGCCGCAGGCGAGGAACTCGAAGACGGCCACCCGTTGCAGATCTACTTCGCACTTGCAGACCTGGAGCTGACCTACGTGGTCTTCCAGGGGCTCACTGCCAAGATGACGCGGGAGGCGCGGCGACCCGGTCACGTGGAGCGCTACCAATCGATGCGCACGGATGGCCTGAAACGCCTGCAGGCCTTGAAGGCCAACGACAGGTTCGACTCCGAGACCCAGACGGCGATCGGAACCCACCTCGATCGCTACACGCGAGATCTGCACCAGACCATCAGCACCGGCGACCCCGAACCGACGGACGGCTGACCTCTCGCGACGATTCATGACCCAGGACATGACCTTCGTCATCTGGTGCCCATGACCCGCGCGGGCCTAGCTTCCGCGCCATGAGCACGCCGCAGATCTCGCCCTTCCGCCCCACCCGCCGCTCGCTCCTCCAGCTGTTCGGCAGCGCCGCCGCGCTGGGTCTCGTCGACCCGCTGCGCGCCGCCAACCTCCTCGCCCCCGACCCCACCCGCCTGTCCTGGCTGGCCCACCGCACCGCCGGGGCCGAGGGCGCCTGGAACCTCGAGATCGACGGCGAACTCCCCGCCGAGCTGCGCGGCACCATGTTCCGCACCGCGCCCGGCGAGTCCGAGCGGTTCGGCGTGACCTTCAACCACCTGTTCGACGGCGACGCGTTCGTCAGCGGCTGGTCGTTCGAGGACGGCAAGGCCTGGCTCCGCGCCCGCTACGTCGACACCGAGGAGCGCCGCGAGGAGCAGGAGGCCGGCGAGATGCTGTTCTCGGAGTTCGGCACCCGCGCGCCGGGCGACGACCGCATCGCCTACAAGAACCAGCCGAGCGTCAACATCATCCCCTGGGGCGATCGCCTGCTCGGTCTGTCGGAAGGCGGCTGCCCGACCGCGATCGATCTGGAGACCCTGGCCTTCCAGGAGCGCTGGCGCTTCGAAGGTTCGCTCGCGCCGAACGTGAGCTTCACCGCGCACCCCCGCTTCGACCCGAAGACCGGCGTGGGCTACGCCTACGGCATCGTCCAGGGACCGGGCATGGCGCTGGTGATCTGGCGCATGGATCCGGAGAGCGGCCGACTGCGGCGCCTGCACATGCTGCCGCAGCCCGGCTACTTCATGATCCACGACGTGCTGTTCAGCGGGGAGCACCTGGTGTTCGTGATCCCGCCGGTGACCTACGACGTCGGCAAGCTGATGTCGGGCAGCGCCACCCCGGGCCAGGCGGCGGGCTTCGATGCGAAACGGCCGATGCGCCTGCTGGTCGCGCGCTGCGACGGCACCGGCGAGCCGTTCGAGATCGAGCTGCCTCCCGGCATGGTCTTCCACCACGGCAATGCCTGGGAAGAAGAGGGCCGCATCGTCTGCGACACCCTGCTCAGCCCGGATGGCTCGGTGCTCGACCAGCTGATGTCGTGGTCGAAGGAGAAGCTCCCCGACAGCGAGGACGCCAGGCTCACCCGCCTGGTCGTCGATCTCGACAAGCAGGAACTCGTCTCCCGCACCGAGCTCGCCGAGAGCGTCGAGTTCCCGCGCTTCGACTCGCGTAAGGCCGGCCGCAAGACCCGCTGGCTGCACACCGCCGAGTTCGCCGCCGGCGACGACCCGTTCCTCTCCAACGTGCTGGTGAGCCACGACCTCGACGACGGCGCGCGCTCGCTGCGGACCCGGGCCGCCAAGGACGAGGTCTTCGGCGAGCCGGTGTTCGTGCCGCGAGATCCCGCCGACCTCGACGGCGACGAGCGCGACGGCTGGCTCCTGCAGATGGGCTACGCGGCCGGCAAGGATCGCAGCTTCCTGGACGTACGCGACGCGCGGACCCACGACCGTCTGGCGCGGGTCCACGCGCCGACCCACATCCCGCTGGGCTTCCACGGCAACTTCGTGGCGGGTCGGCTTGTCGCGCGTGCCTGAGCGGCTCAGCGCCGACGGCCGACCGCCCCGCGCAGCTCACATCCGGAGCTGCTGCCAGGTCACCGAACTGGTCATCGCCGCGGGCGTGCTCCCGGTCGGCACGGGGTTCTGCACCGAGATGCCGTGCCAGTTCCAGTTGTCCGGATCGAACGGCAGCGCGGAACTCACGGCGAACGGCGGTGAGCCGGTGGTCGGCTCCTGGATGGCCGTGGTCATGCCGAGATACTCCCGGTCGAACACGTCCTGGATTGCCGCGCTCACGCCCGGCGCCCCGAGCCAGCCATTCATCAGCTGGTAGGCGACGATCGGCTCCAGCTCGACCGCGGTCTCCCAGATCGTCCGGCCACTGGTGTCGGTGCTGGTCGTCGGATGCAGCGGCAGCCGGAGCTGGATCGTGGGGATGGATGCCTGGCCCGCCGGCTGCGAGGGCGGCGGGCCTGCATAGCCCGAGGGCGGGTTGGGCACGTCGATCAGCAGCACCGCGCCGACGAACAGGTTGTCACCCGACAACCGCAGTCGACGCGGAGCCTCGTGGCGCAGTCTGGGAACGCCATAGCTCGCCGCTCCGGTGCCCTTCATCAGGCCGTACTGATAGAGCCGCATCAGCTGCAGGAAGACCTCGTCGACCGTCGGATTGAACGCAGAGTCCGGTGTGATGAAGTTGAAGAGGTCGGCCGTGGGCAGTCCGACGGGTGCACCGGGTGGCGCGATGGGCGTGCCAGTGGTTCCGATGTTCGGCGACCAGTTGGCCACGAACGTCGGGATCGCCTGGTTGGCGGTGTTGGGCTCCATGGTCTGGAGCTGGATCCCGCTCGGCGCGGTCGCCGGAATCGCCGGCGGGGCCTCCGAGCCGCCGGTCCCGGCGATCCGACGCTCGTTGCCGAGCGGGGTCGACAGGCCGATCAGCCGGTCGTCGACGCTGGTCATCAGCGCGAGGATGCCGGCCGGCGTGAAGCCCGCATAGGTCGGCTCCTCCACCCAGAGCGTCAGCGGACCATACCAGCGGTATCCCACCGTCTGGTCTGCGGGGTTGGCCTGGTTCGGGCGGTGCAGCCAGAGCACCGCGCTGGCATTGCCATTGTCCGCCTGCGCGACGATCGCGTTGTAGATGGCGATCTGGGCCCCGAGTTCGGCGGTGCGCGCCGGATTCACCAGCATGTCGTAGTCGATGCAGAACACCTCGCCGACCATCGGGCCGACACCCCAGTCGATCTCGTGCGCGAACTGTTTGACCGCCCGCGCGACCTGGGAGTTCGGCGGATTCGGACCGCCCGTGGCGAAGAACAGGTCGATGAAGGTGTTGATGCTGGTGACGTTCCGGACCGGGCCGCCGTCTGGCGGCCCGGTGAGCGGCTGCACACCGTTGTGGTTGAGACCGAAGTGACCGAGGCGCGGCGTCGTCGCCGGATTCTGGATGAAGTTGCCGTCCGGCTCGAGCAGCGGCTCCTTCTGGAGCAGACCGCGCATGGCGGCAGACTCGATCGGCTGACGGTTGAACTGCTGGATGAACCCGGTGATCGGGAAGTCCGGCACGAACACCGTGAGCCGGTTGTTGCTGCCCTCGGGCAAGGGATGGCAGTGCGAACAGGAGCGCTGGCCGAGAATGGTCTCGAACTCGTGGAACTCGCGCAGCCCTTCCGCACCGCCCGCGAAGTTCCTCGAATCGTCCGACGCGCTGTAGACCCGGTCCTTGGGCTGTTGCGGGTTCGGTGGATAGACGATCGAGAACACGTAGTCCTCGAACGCCTCCATGTCGGCCGCGGAGAGTCCAGCCGGATCGTTCGCCGGACCGAGGTTCGGCGCCAACATCAGCGTGACGAACGCTTCGTTGAAGTGCAGGAACGACGGCTTGTCGCCGCGCCAGTGATAGGGGGCGTTCTCCGTGGCCCACTTCATCGACGCGGGAACGTCGTAGTTGAGGAGGCCCTGCAGCGACTGCGTCACCATCTCCCGCTTGTCGTCGATGGCGAAGACGCCTTCATCCGGCAAGGTCGGGTCGAAGGTCTGCTGGCTCCGCATCGCGAGCAGGAAGTCCGGGTCGCTCGTCAATCCGAACGGGAACACCGGACCGGGCCCGGCCGACCCGAACGTGCCGGTTCCGGCGATCGACTCGATGAACGCCGCGGTCGGCGGGGGTTCGCTGAACAGCGGGTCGGGGCCCTGCGTTCCGAGCCGCCACACCAGGGCATCGGTGCGCGCGTCGACGTGACAGCTCGCGCACGACACGAAGCCGGTGCCCGAGATCCGCGCGTCGTACAGGAAGGGCCGTCCCGCCAACACGTGAGCAGGCGTCGGGTCGAACGCCAGCGCGAACGACGCTGCCGGGAGCACGGTGTCGGAGGCCACGTCGATCGTGGTGACCGAGTTGTCGAGGCGGTTGAGCACCCAGAGGCGCTGGCCCGTGGTTCCCTGGCCGAGCACCAACCCCCGCGGCCCGTGCATCGGGCTCGAGCCGGGCGTGGTGGCCGGCAGGTCGATCGTGCTCCGCACCCAGTTCGCCGGGTTCGGATTCGCGGCGAGGCCGCCAGCCGGCACGGTCAGCACCACGATGCGGTCGCTGCCCATCGCCGAGATGTAGACCTTCTCCACCTCACCATCGACGTTCTCGAGCAAGGCCAGATCGGTCGGCTGAGAGGCCGGTCGACCTTCGGGACCGGTCTGCAGGACGATCGCGTTGGTGCTCGTCCGGTTGAGGTCGCGCGGCAACACCACGGGCGCAGCGGTCCCCGGACCCGTCACCCGATAGAACATCGAGCGCACGAAGCCGGTCGGCTCGCTGCGAATCGCCAGTTTGTCAACGGTGTTGAAGTTCTGCGCTTCCGCACCGACCACGTAGAGGTCTCCCGCGGTCGAGAACACCATGTTGAAGTTCGTGGTGCCGAGGGAGCCCTGGTTCGGCGCCGGGATCTGCCGATCGAACGTCAGCGGATCCGCGACGGCAGCACTCAGCAGGTCCAGATCGTGGAGCGAGTTGGGGTCGCGCACGCCGCCCTTGGTACCCAGCACGAACACCCGATCGCCCCGCACCAGGATGGAACGAGGCTCCTTGAGACCGAGGGGAGGGTCGCCGGCGTTCCGGACGGTGTAGGCCGGTGGGTTCGCAGAGATCGGGAGCAACGTGTCGGCATCGATCCACGCGACGGCGCTGCCGGAGAACAGCGACACGATGAGGGTCGGCCGCTCCTCGTAGCGGACGAAGGCGAGATCGACGGGCTCGTCGCCGCGCGTCATCCCGGCGACCGGAGGGAGATTGCGCGTGTTCAAGAGCCGAAGCTCGACGCCATTGTCGGACTCGACGAACTCGCCGGACGTCACCGAGTCGCCGAGGAAGTTGACGGTCCAGAAGCGATGGCCGACGACCAGCACCGAGACCGGCTCGAGTCCGACCTCGAGCCGGTCGAGGAAGCGATTGGCCGCGGGCACGATGGACTCATCGGTCGACCACAGTTCGACCGCGTCGTCCGGCGTGTTGCAGGCGAGCAGGTAGTTGCCCGAGTCGAGCTGCGCGAGCGCGAGCGGCGAGACCTGAACGCTCTCCACGTTCATGTAGTCGCCTCGGCTCTGGCCGAGGGCCGGCGCCGCGGCAGCCACCGCGAGGCACAGGGGCAAGAACGCGCCGCGGAATGCCGGACGCGAGACGAGGGAGATCATGGGTTGCTCCTTGCATGGAAATGGCACCCTCCAGCCACGGAGACGACCCCGACGGCTCGATGCCAAGGGCAACAGGGTCGGTGCCAGACTCCTTCGCGTGTCACGGACTATTCGGTGTTATCGCGGTTTCCATGCCAAACAGGACTAACGTCCTCGCCTGGATGCGATCCACGCACGGCAGCCCGAACCGCGTTACCCTGCGGTCCAGAATTCACGGTTCCGGCCACGGAACCGCCGCCCCGCCATGCACTCCGCGCACCCGAGCCATCTCCTCATTGCCAGCCTGGCAATCACCGCCGCCCCCACCTTCTGCCAGGAGGTCACCCGCGCCGAGGGCCCTCCCGCCCACGTGGTTGCGCTCCGCGCCGCGCCGGCCGGCTACGACTTCGAACTGAAAGCCGACCTGTTCGCGCTCTACGAAGACGGCGTCGTCGACGCGATGCTGCGCCAGGGCACCTGGCGCATGCTCGCCACCGCGCTGGAGCGGTCGCTCGGCTTCGGACTCGACGAAGTCGACGGACTCCACCTCGCCGGCAAGCGCGATGCGTTGCCCGACGGAGGCGTGGAGGTGGTGATGGTGCTCCGCGGTACCGAGGAGGTTGGGACCGGCGAGGAGCACCCACCGACCGAGCTGTTCGAGCAACGCTGGGCCGTCGTCGACGGCAAGAAGCTGCCCGAGGACGCCCTCGGCGCCATCGGACTATGGTCGCCCGCACCGGGCGTGCTGGTCCTCGGCGATCCCGCGCGCCTGCACGACGCCGCGTCCGGCGCCTACCGTGGCGGCACTCCGCACGAGGATCTGATGGTCCTGCAGGCGGGTCGGCCGGCCATCTTGCAGGCGGCGTGGCGTCTCGACCCCGAACTCGCCGGCGGCCTGTTCCCGTTCGAGATGCAGGACCAGCTCGAAGGCACCCACCCGCTCGGTGGACGGTTCCGGGTCGAGCGGCACGACGACGGCAGCTACCACCTGCTGGCGGCCCTGCGCTTCCAGGAGCGCGATGGGGAACTCGAACCGCTGCGCGCGGCGATGCAGGCCGAGCTCGAGAACGAGGCGGTGCAGGCCTACATGCGTTTTGCCGCTCCCGACCTCGCAGCGCTCCGACCGGCCATCCACGGCAACGAGATCCGGTTCACGAAGTCGTGCAACGACGGCGAGGCCTTCGCTGCAGTGCTGAACGGACCGGCGTCGAGCGGGGGCGGCCTGTTGCCGATGCTGCTGATGACGGCGGCAGCCGAGGCGCAGTACATGGAGGAGCGTGCAGTGGTCCTCGAGGCGCTGCCCGCCGCAGTCGAGGTCGAAGAGGCTCCGGAGGGAGATCCCGATGCCGACGGCGCCGGCAAGGGCAAGGGCAAGGGCAAGGGCAAGCACGACCACGACCACGACCACGACCACGACCACGACCACGACCACGGCACGGGCCGAGGCAAGTGAGTCGGTGACCCCACCCCGCCGGAATCCGGCGCACCCCCTGTTCGGTGACGGAGGACCGCCCCGCTGTCGGGCCGTCCAACCACGAGCCGAACATGAACCACCTCCGCACCGCCGCCGCGGCCCTGTGCCTGCTCGCAGCCCCCTCGGGCGCGCAGGCCCCCTTCCCACTGGGTGACCTCAACACCCTGCCCGCGCCGGGCCCCTCCTCGGAGGCACGGCGCCTTGCGACCGATGCCACCGGTCGGGTGTTCTTCATCGGCGACGACGCGGCCGGCGACGAGGTGCTCTACGTCACCGTGGACGGCACGCCGGCGACCACCACGGCACTCGCGACCTTCCCCGCCCGCAACGAGGGCAACGTGTTCCAGGTCACGCCCTTCCGGGGCGGCGTGCTGTTCTCGGCGAACGACGGCGCCACCGGTCCCGAGCCGTGGTACTCCGACGGCACGCCCGCCGGCACCCGGCTGTTGGCCGATCTGGATCCGGGAGCCCCCGGCAGCGCCCCCATCCTGTTCCGGGCCATCGGCAACCGCGCGCTGTTCGTCGCGACGGTCAGCGGAGTCGGTTCCGAACTGTTCGGCACCGACGGAACCCCGGCGGGCACCGGCCTGGTGGCGGACATCGAACCCGGAGCAGGCACGTCGTCGCCGCGCGACCTGGTGACGATGGGCAACCGCTGGTTCTTCGCCGCGCGCGAGTCGTCGGTCGCCGAGGAGCTATGGGTGAGCGACGGCACCGCCGCCGGCACCAGCCTGTTGCTCGACGTCCGTCCGGGTCCGTCCACGTCGTCGCCACTCGGCCTGACGGTCTCGGGCAACACGCTCTACTTCAGCGCCTACAACGTCGCGACCGGCACAGAGCTGTGGGCGAGCGATGGCACCACCGCCGGCACGCGGTTGGTCGGCGACCTCTACCCCGGCCAGTCGCCCTCGAGCCCCGGCCACTTCACGCCCTGGCAGGGCGGCGTGTTGTTCGCCGCGCAGAACGCGACCTCGGGGATCGAACTCTGGCGCAGCGATGGCACCGCGGCGGGCACCTTCCTGGTCGCCGATCTCGCGGCCGGCAACGGCAACAGTTTCCCGCAGTCCATGACCGCGGTGCCCGGAGTCGGCGTGTTCTTCGCCGCCGACGACGGCGTGCACGGGCAGGAACTCTGGATCAGCGACGGCACGGGTCCCGGCACCCGGATGGTGGCCGACCTGCGCACCGGCGCCCTGCCGTCCGTCCCGCGGACGTTCGGCACGCGCAACGGCGAGGTCCTGTTCTCCGCGATTGAGCAGAGCACCGGCCGCGAGCTGTGGATCTCGGACGGCACCGCCGCCAACACGCGACTGGTCGTCGACCTGGAGCCGGGCCCCGGCTTCTCCGATCCGAGCGAACTCACCGCGCTCGGCAACCAGGGCCTGGTGATCTGGTCGGCCGAGGAGACCTCGACCGGTCGGGAACCGCGGATCTCGGACGGCACCGCCGCGGGCACGTCGACCCTCGACATCCTCACCGCGCCGCCGAGCACCGCGGACTCGACGCCGGGTCCGATGCTCGACCTGTTCGGCAACAGCCTGTTCCCCGCCGATGACGGCGTGCTCGGCCGGGAGCTCTGGTCGACCGACGGCACGCCGGCAGGCACCGCGGCGTTCCGCGACATGGAGCCCGGCGCCAACAGCTCGCGGCCCGAGCAGTTCACGGTGGTCGGCGACGGCGCGTTCTTCGTCGCGACCGACTCGGTGGCGGGTCAGGAACTCTGGCGCACCAACGGGTTCTCCCCCGGCACCCAGCTCGTCCTCGACATCCTGCCGGGCTTCTCGAGCTCGTCGCCCCGCGAGCTGACCGCGCTCGACGGCGTGGTGGTGTTCTCCGCGACCGACAACCTGGGCGGCACGGAGCCCTGGGTGAGCGACGGCACCGCGGCGGGCACGCGCCGCATCCGCGACATCCGCCTCGGCAGCGGCGGCAGCTTCCCGAGTGGGTTCGCTCGGTTCGGCGATCGCGTCTACTTCGGCGCCAACGACGGCATCCGCGGGCAGGAGCTGTACTCGACCGACGGTCAGTTCGTGCAGTTCTACGGCGACCTCTACCTCGGCTCCCGCAGCAGCAATCCCGCGGACATGACCGGCCTCGGCGACCGCCTGCTGTTCCGCGCCACGGACCCGACCCACGGTGCCGAACTCTGGTCGCTCGATCCGAGCGGCAACCCGGCGATGCTCCGCGACATGGTTGCCGGACCGAGCAGTGGCTTCCCCGCGGAGCTGACCCGCGCCGGCAGCCTGGTGTTCTTCAGCGGGTCCGACGGCGTCTCCGGCCGCGAGCTGTGGTGCTCCGACGGCACCGCTGCCGGCACGCGGATGATCGCCGACCTGGAGCCAGGTGGACTCGCCTCGAACCCGACCGACTTCACGGCCTTCGGCAACCGCGTGTTGTTCACCGCCACCACGTCGGCCGCCGGCACCGAGCCGTGGATCAGCGACGGCACGAGTGCGGGCACCTTCCGCCTGCGCGACATCGCGCCCGGCAATGCGAGCAGCGGACCGCAGGGCTTCCTCGCCAGCGGCTCGCGGTATGCGTTCTTCGGCGCGACCAACCCGGCCCGCGGCCGCGAGCTGTGGCGGACCGATGGCACGACGGCCGGCACCGTGCGGGTCACCGACATCGCCCCCGGCAGCGCCAGCGCCCGCGCCCTCCCGCTCGGCGTGCGCGGCAACCTGCTGCTGTTCGCCGCCGACGACACGGCGACCGGCCTCGAGCCGTGGGCGCTGGACATCGGTGCGACCTGGCAGCCGGTGGGCACTCCTTGCGGCGTCGGCACGCGACGGCCGCAGCTCACCGGCGAAGATCCTGTCCTCGGCGGCGTCGCCAACCTGCGCGGCGACCACGCGATCCCCGGCTCGCTGGTGGTCCCACTGTTCGGCATAGGCTCCTCCCGGCCACCCCTGCTCCCCGGCGCCGCACCCTGCCGCGATTACGTGGGCCTCGCTGGGGCAGGCATCCTCAATCCGATCGTCGCCGGCGGCCCGACCTGGAACGTCCCGCTGCCGATCCCGAACGTCGTCGGGCTGAGCGGCATCTCCATCGTCGTGCAGGCGGTCGTCGGTCCGACCAACGGACCGGGTGGCAATGACTGGACCAATGGTGTGCGGCTGACCTTCGGACGCTGAAGGGCGGTGCGGGTCGACGCCCGAGGAATCCCGTGATCGCTCGTTCGGTCGCGTGAGCAGGCCCCGCTCCTCGGAGCCGTCCCCGCACCCGAGTGGAGCAACCGATGATCCGATCGCCTGCCCTTTCCTGCCGCCTTCTCCTGACCCTGCCGCTGCTCGCCGGGCTCGTCGCCCAGGACCCCGTCCTGCTCCGCGACTTCGACCCGAACCCCGACGGCAGCACGACCTCCTCGATCGCGCGGCAGTTCGCGCGCGACGCCTCGGGCCGCGTGTTCTTCGTCGGCTGGGGCACCGGCTCGAAGGCGTGGCTCTACGTCACCCGCGACGGCACGATCGCGACGACCACTCCATTGGTCGGCTTCCAGTTCTCGTACAACGCGCCGGTGACGGGCGAGGTCACGGCGTTCGGCAATGGCGTGCTGTTCCGCGCCAACGACGGCATCCACGGGATGGAGCCCTGGTACAGCGACGGCACGATCACCGGCACCTACATGCTCGCCGACCTCGAGCCGGGCAGCGAAGGCAGCGATCCGAGCAGCTTCACCGCGTCGGGCGACACCGCACTGTTCATCGCGCGGACCACCAGCACCGGCACCGAACTCTTCCGGACCCAGGGTGCGTACGGCGACGTGACCCTCGTTCGCGACGTCTACCCCGGCCGCGGCGACTCGCAGATCGGCGCGCTGACCGCGGTCGGCGACCGCTGGTTCTTCCACGCCGACGTGTTCCCGCTGGGCGACGAACTCTGGGTCAGCGACGGCACGCCGTTCGGCACCATCGCTGTTTCCGACCTGCTCCCCGGACAGACCGGTGCTACGCCACGCGACCTCGCACGACTCGGCAACCGGCTGGTGTTCACCGCGGCCCTGCCGGCCACAGGCCGCGAGCTGTGGATCACCGACGGCACCCCCGGCGGAACCTCGCTGGTCGCCGACCTCCGCGCCGGACAGAACGGCTCCGACCCGACCGGCACCGTCTCCGCCGGGGATCGCGTGTACTTCTCCGCCGACGACGGGACCGCGGGCCGCGAACTCTGGGTCAGCGATGGCTCGGCCGCTGGCACCCGCCTGTTCGCCGACGTGGCAGCCGGCGCGGCGTCGAGCCGACCGGAGTCCCTGATCCCGACGCCGACCGGCGACGCGGTCTACTTCACCGCCGAAGACGGACTCCATGGTCGCGAGCCATGGATCAGCGACGGCAGCGACGCCGGCACCGTGCTGCTCACCGACGCGACTCCGGGCGCCTCGGGCAGCGCGCCGACCCTGTTCGCTCCGGTCGGCGACCGCCTGTGGTTCACTGCCGACGATCCGCAGGTGGGGCGCGAACTATGGAGCAGCGATGGCACGCCCTCGGGCACGTCGTGGTACGCAGACCTGCACCCCGGCACCGAAGGCTCCCTGCCCTCCGAGGTCACCGCGGTCGGCGACGGCAACGCGGTGCTGTTCGCCGCCGAGGAAGGCGTGCGCGGCCGCGAGGCCTGGCTCATCGACGACGCTGGCGGTGCGCCGCTGCGGCTCGGCGTCCGCGAGCGCTTCCGCAAGACCGGCAGCCCGGTGTGGCTCGCCATCGGCACCACTCCCTCGGGCATGCTGTTCTCCCCGAGCGTCGGCGGACTCTGGTTCAGCGACGGAACTCCGACCGGCACTCGCTACATCCACAGGATGTCGGTCTACGACACTTTCCAGGCCCGCGACGGCGTGTTCCTCTCCGGCTCCGACTCCGCCACGGGCGGCGAGCTCTACTACACCGACGGAACCACGGCCGGCACCCGACTCGTCGCCGACCTGCGCGACGGCCCCCGCTCGTCGTCGCCCTCGGCGTTCACCACGATCGACGACCAGCTGGTGTTCTCCGCCAAGCCGAACGGCGTGGACGCGCTCTACCGATCCGACGGCACCGCAGCGGGCACCGTGCTCCTCGACGCCTGGAACGGGGCGGCCCTCTACAACGACAGCCCCAAGACGATGCTCCGGCTCGGCGCGGAGGTCTACTACGTCACCGCGCCCGGCAACTCGCCGGACTACCTCTACGCGACCGACGGTCGGACGACGCGGGAGGTCCGAGCCCTGGGTTCGTCGTTCTCCTACTCCGTCAGGGAGTTCGGCCGGGCGGGCGACCGGCTGTTCTTCGACATGGGCGACGCGACCACCGGTCGAGAGCCCTGGTCGTCCGACGGCACGCGTGCCGGCACCGGCCCGATCCGGAACCTCCAACCCGGCAGTCTCGGCAGCGATCCACGGGAGTTCACCGCGCTCGGCGACCGGGTCTACTTCTCGGCGTTCCGCGCCGACCTCGGCCGTGAGCTGTGGACCAGCGACGGCACCGACGCCGGGACCATGCTGGTCACCGACCTGTGGCCCGGACGCGAGGGCGCCGACCCACGCCACCTGACCGTGCTCGGCGACCGGCTGTTGTTCGCCGCCGCGACGCCGGGCGAAGGCCACGAACTGTGGTCGACCGACGGCACCGCGGCCGGCACGGTCCGCATCGCCGAGTTCTTTCCCGGACCGCGCTCCGGTGATCCGGCGTCGTTTCTGCTGGACGGCGCCGGTCACGCGCTGTTCGCGGCCACCGAGCCGACGACCGGCCGCGAGCTGTGGCGGACGGATGGGCGGACGGTCGAGCGGCTCACCGACCTCGCGCCCGGCGAGGAGAGTTCCAGCCCCGAGCCGCGGGCCCTCGTCGGCAACCGGTTGATCTTCCTCGCCGACGACGGCCGGGTCGGCCGCGAGCCGTGGGCACTGGAGATCGGCCCCACGGTCGTCGCCTCGGTCCCGCCCTGCGCCCCGCCGGGTCGGGCCCCCGAGCTGCGGACCACCGCGCCGCGCCTGGGTGGCGTCACACTGCTGGAGGGTGAAGGTGCCCCGGCAGGCGGCTGGTTCGTCGTCGCGCTCGGACTGCCGGCGGTCCGTCCCCCGCTGTGGCCGAACACCGCGATCTGCCGCTCCGCGATCGATCCCTCGGCAGCGACCCTGCTGGCCTCGGGATCCGTGACCGGCTCGCGCTGGGCCGCGGCGCTGGTGGTCCCCGACGTCGCCGCGCTCCAGGGCCTCACCCTCGGAGTGCAAGCCGCGTTGGGTCCGACGGATGGACCGGGAGGCGCCGACTGGACCAACGGCCTGCGGCTGGCCCTCGGCCGGTGAACCCCGGATTCCGGTGTTCGGTCGTGTCGGGCCGCCCCGCTTCTCGGAGCCGATTCAGACCTCCGACCGGAGCGACCCATGTCCCATCCAACTGTCCGCGCACAGGCCAGCCTCCTCCTCGGCCTGACCCTGTCGACCGCCGTGTATGCGCAGGACCCCGTCCTGCTGCGCGACTTCGACTCCGACCCCGACGACTCCGTCACCTCGTCGGTCGCCCGTCAGCTCACCCGCGACGCCGGCGGGCGGGTGTTCTTCTTCGGCTGGGGCGCCGACTCCCGCGGGTGGCTCTACGTGACCACCGACGGAACCCTGGCCACCACCACCCGGCTGGTCGGCTTCCCGTTCTCCTACACCGTGCCGGTCACCGGCGAGGTCACCGCGTTCGGCGATGGCGTGCTGTTCGCAGCAAACGACGGCACGCACGGCATGGAACCGTGGTACAGCGACGGCACGATCAGCGGCACCTACATGCTCGCCGACCTGGAGCCGGGCAGCGGCAGCAGCGACCCGAGCGACTTCACGCCCGCGGGTGACGCCGCATTGTTCGTGGCGCGGACCACGACCAACGGCCGGGAGCTGTTCCGCACCCAGGGGCGCTTCGGCGATGCGACGCTGTGCCGCGACGTGTATCCGGGCCGCGGTGACTCGGGGATCGGAGGACTGACCGCGGTCGGCAATCGCTGGTTCTTCCACGCCAACGGCTTCCCGCTCGGCGACGAGGTCTGGGTCAGCGACGGCACACCGCTCGGCACGATCGCGGTGGTCGACCTGGTCGCCGGACCGAACGGCTCCTCACCACGCGACCTGGCCCGACTCGGCGATCGACTGGTGTTCACCGCGGCGCAACCCACCCTGGGCCGAGAGCTGTGGATCACCGACGGCACCGCGGCGGGCACGTCGCTGGTCACCGACCTTCGGCCGGGCCTGCTCGGCGCCGATCCGACCGGGACCGTATCGGCCGGCGACCGGGTCTACTTCACCGCTGACGACGGCATCGCCGGCCGGGAGGTCTGGGTGAGCGACGGCACCGCGGCCGGCACGCAGCTGTTCGCCGACGTCGCGCCCGGCGGCCTGCCGAGCCAGCCGGAATCGCTGCGCCCCACTCCGGATGGGCGGGGTCTGTTCTTCACCGCACTCACCAACCGCTACGGCCGCGAGCCGTGGTTCAGCGACGGCACCGCCGCCGGCACCGTGTTGCTGGCCGACGTGATCCCGGGCACCACCGGCAGCGCGCCGGCACTCTTCGCCCAGACCGGTGGTCGCCTGTGGTTCACCGCCAGCGATCCGGCGCTCGGCCGCGAGCTGTGGAGCAGCGACGGGACGCCGGGCGGCACCACCGTCTACGCGGACCTGCGCCCCGGCACCGCGAGCGCCGAGGTCGACGAGGCCACGCCGCTCGGCGACGCCGGAGCCCTGCTGTTCGCCGGCGACGACGGCTCGAACGGCCGCGAGGCATGGCTCATCGATGGAGCTGGAGGAGCGCCCGCACGGCTCGACGTGCGCACCCGCTACCGCAAGACGCGCAGCCCGTTCTGGAACGCGATCGCTTCGACCTGGTCGGGCACGCTGCTCTCCGACGGCAGGAGCGGCATGTGGCTCAGCGACGGCACTCCAGAGGGCACGCGTCGAATCGCGGACCTGGCGGTCGGCGCCGTGCTCCCGGCTCGCGACGGCATGTTCTTCACCGCCTTCTCCAGCGCCACGGGGAGCGAGCCCTGGTTCTCCGACGGCACCACCGCCGGAACGCGCCTCCTCGCGGATCTTCGCAGCGGCGCCCAGTCGTCGACCCCCGGCCGCTTCTTCGAACTCGGCGACCGGGTGCTGTTCTCCGCCAACACCTCGGGCTTCCGCAGCCTCTACCGCTCCGACGGCACCACCGCCGGCACCGTGCGACTGGACGAGTTCCGCGGGCCATCCACCTACAGCGACAGCCCCGCGGACATCCTGCGCCTCGGCGCCGAGGCCTACTACATCACGGCACCGGACAACTCGCCGAACTACCTGTATGCGACCGACGGCACGTCGACGCGCGAAGTGGCGGCGCTCGGCGACTCGCGCTCGGGTCTGGTGAACTGGTTCGCCAAGGCCGGCAACCGACTGTTCTTCGACGTCGGCGGACCGACCCTCGGCCGCGAGCCCTGGACGTCGGACGGCACGCGCGCCGGCACCCGACGGATCCGCGACCTGCAGCCCGGCAGCACCGGCAGTGATCCCCAGGAGTTCACCGCGTTGGGCGACCGGATCTACTTCTCGGCCTACCGCGCCGACATCGGCCGGGAGCTGTGGACCAGCGACGGCACCGACGCCGGCACGAGGCCGGTCGTCGACCTCTGGCCCGGGTCGCGCAACTCCTCTCCCAAGCACCTGACCGTGCTCGGCGACCTGCTGCTGTTCTCCGCGGTGACGGCCGAGGATGGCCGCGAACTCTGGGCCACCGACGGTACCGAGGCCGGCACCTTCCAGGTGGCCTCGTTCTTCCCGGGCACGCGCTGGGGCGATCCGGGACCGTTCCTGCTGGATGGCGCCGGCCATGCGCTGTTCGCAGCGACCGAGCCCGCAACCGGCCGCGAGCTGTGGCGCACGGATGGACGGATGGTCGAACGGCTGACCGACCTCGCGCCGGGTCAGGAGAGTTCCAACCCGGAGCCGCGGAGCATCGAAGGCAACCGCGTGATCTTCCTCGCCGACGACGGCACCACCGGGCGCGAGCCCTGGTCGCTCGAGATCGGCGCGACGGTGGTGGCGACGGTCCCGGCGTGTGCCGCCGAAGGTCGCCAACCCACGCTGCGGAGCGCGCCCCCGCGACCCGGCCGGATCGCGCTGCTCGAGGGCGACGGTGCGACGGCCGGTGGCTGGTACGTCGTGGCGCTGGGACTACCGGCGAGCAACCCCGTGCTGTGGCCGAGCACGTCGACCTGTCGCGCGGCGGTCGATCCGTCCGCCGCCACCCTGCTCGCCGGTGGGACCACCACCGGCTCGCAGTGGGCTGCCGCCCTCGTGGTGCCCGATCTCGCCGCGCTCCGCGGAATCACCGTCGCGGTGCAGGCCGCAGTCGGACCGTCCGACGGACCGGGCGGCGCCGACTGGACCCAGGGTCTCGCATTGACGATCGGCGATTGACGAGCGGTCGGAGCCCCGGTCGTCTGACCCCATGGATGACGACCGGGATCTGCAGCGCTTCGTCGAAGCCCAGCGCGGGTGCTACGACGAGGTGCTCGCCGAGCTGCGCCAGGGCCGCAAGCGCACCCACTGGATGTGGTTCGTGTTTCCACAGCTCGAGGGCCTGGGACACAGTGCGACCGCGCGCCATTTCGCGCTGCGTGATATGCGGGAGGCCCGCGCCTATGCCGCCCACGCGCTGCTGGGCGCCAGGCTGCGCGAGTGCGTCGCGCTCTCGTTGGCGATCGAACCCGCCGAGGCGTCGGCCGTGTTCGGTACCCCGGACGACCTGAAGCTGCGATCCTGTCTCACGCTGTTCGACCACGCGGTCCCCGATGAGCCCCTGTTCCGGGACGCGCTCGAGCATTGGTTCGAGGGACAGCGGGATCCCCGGACGCTGGCACTCCTCGGCGAGCAGGCTCCCTGATCCGATTCCAGGGCATGTCCGAGGAAATCACCGACGAACGCCCGAGGTTGCCGGGGCTCGGACGCCGTCCGCGACACGCCCCGCCGTTCGGGGATGACCCGGAGGGGCTTCCTCACCCGCCTTCGCTACGAGGGTCCCATGGCCACGAGAACTCCGCGCTTCGCAGTCCTTCCGGCGTCCGTATTGATGGGGATGCTCGTCGCCTGCGGGGCGGAGGCGGAGCCGGTCGAAGGCCACGAAGCCGCCGTACATGGCGCAACCGCGCCTCACGACGCGGGTCCCGGCTTCGACCACCTGTCCGCGGTCTGCGGTGATGCGGTGATCGCGCACTCCCCGGACGCCCTTTCCGCGACCGAGCACGGCTACTCGATCGACGCGGTCGGCAATGGGCTGCGTCAGTCACCGGTCAACATCCGCACCCGCGACGTGGTGGACGGCGACCACGCGATCGAGCAGCACTACGGGACGTCGACCGAGCGCGTGCAGAACAAAGGTCACACGGTCCAGCTCGACTACGACGCGGGCAGCTGGGTGCAGTTCGACGGCGTGCGCTACGAACTCGCGCAGTTCCACTTCCACACGCCCTCGGAACACCACATCGATGGGCTGACGTTCCCGCTCGAGATGCACCTGGTGCACGTCGCGGAGGCGAAGGAAGGCGAGAGCCCGCGCTACCTCGTGGTCGGCGTGCTGTTCCGCGAAGGCATGCCGAGTCAGTTCATCGACCGCTTCCTCCACGAGATCCCCGAGGAGGCTCACCAGGGCAAGGAGGTTCCGGAAGCCGAAATCGATCTCGAAGAGCTGATCGGCGAGCGCTTCGAGGACTCGGCCTTCTACCACTACAAGGGCTCGCTCACGACGCCGCCCTACACCGAGTCGGTGCAGTGGATGGTCCTGGAACGCGTCTACCAGGTCGCGCCCGAGCAGGTGCAGCGACTGAACCGGATCGAGGGCAACAACGCCCGCCACGTGCAATCCCTCGAGGGCCGCCAGGTCGAGATCCAGTTCGGCGACGATCGCTGACCCTCGATGGCGGTCGCGGGGCCCCTGATTGCCCCGTGGCGACCCATGGCGGATAGTCGCCGCGCCCGTGGCAGACTCCGTCCGATCCCTTCCCGACGCCACGCACGTCGAAGCCTTCGCGCGCGTCTACCGCGGCTTGCTGCAGCGCGAACGCCGCGCCGAGATCGAGCAGACCCGGGAACTCTGGGCCGAGCTGCCCGAAGAGGAACTCGAGCGCCGCGGCATCACGCTGCTCGGGATGACCATCCTCGAGCGAGGCATCGGTCTCGGCGGCCGGGTCACGCTGAAGATGGCGCGCGCCGACGGCCGCTCGCTGCCACCGCACCGCTTCCAGCCGGGCGACGTGGTTGCACTGCGCGCGGCGACCGAGCATGGCGGAATCGTCGGCCGGGCCGAGCTGCCCGGCGTGGTCGCGCGCACCACGCGCGATCGGATCACCGTGGCGTTGGACCGCGACGGCGACGAGCAGGACGGCGACCTCCCCGATCCGCTGCGCATCGACCGCGTCGCCCCCGACGTGACCTTCCGCCGCCTCGACGACGCGATGCGCGAGCTGCAGCTGCGCCTGCCGGGCCCCAGCGGCAGCCTGCGCGCCGCCGCGTTCGGCGAGCGCACCCCGGTGTTCGCCGAGGCTCCCGACGAAGCCGAGCTGCGCTTCCTCGACGACCGACTCGACGCCTCCCAGCGCGCCGCGGTGGCCCACGCGCTGCGCGCCGACGACCTCGCGCTGATCCACGGTCCTCCCGGCACCGGCAAGACCACTGCGGTGGTCGAGTTGATCCGTCAGTCGGTGCGGCGAGGCACCCGCGTGCTGGCGACCGCACCCTCGAACGTCGCGGTCGACAATCTCGCCGAGCGACTGGCCGGCCCCGATCTGAAGGTCGTCCGCGTCGGCCACCCGGCCCGCGCCGCCGAGGCCGTGCAGGGTCTGACCCTCGACGCCCTGGTGGAGTCCTCGCCGCAGGCGCCGCGGATCCTGCAACTTCGCAAGGAACTCGCGAAGCTGCTGGGCAACCGGCCTTCGCTCGGCGACAAGCTCGCCCGTCGCAAGGCGCAGCGCGCGGTCGCAAGTCTGCGCCGCAAGCTGCGAGAGGTCGAAGACCGCGCCATCCAGGGCATCCTCGACTCCGCCGACGTGGTCTGTACCACCGCGGTCGGCGCCGCCACGATGGCGCTGCGCAACCGCGACTTCGGCCTGGTCGTCGTCGACGAGGCGGCGCAGTGCCTCGAAGCCGCGGCGTGGATCGCGATGCTGCGCGGCCGCCGCGCGGTGCTGGCCGGCGACCACCTGCAGCTGCCGCCGACCATCCGCTCGCGAGCCGCCGCGGCAGGTGGACTCGCGGTGACGCTGTTCGAGCGACTGATCGAGACCCACGGACCGCGGATCGCGCGGATGCTCACCGTGCAGTACCGCATGCACCAGCGAATCATGGAATGGGCCTCGCGTGAGAGCTACGACGGTCGGCTCACCGCAGCGGAGTCGGTGCAGGCACACCTGCTGACCGACCTGCCCCACGTCGCGGCCACGCCGCGTACGTGCGTGCCGATCGTGCTGGTCGACACCGCCGAGCTGCGGGGTTGCGGCGAACTCGCCAGCCCGGAGCGCCGCTCGAAGCGCAATCCGGGCGAAGCGCGATTGGTCGCGCATTACGTCGAGGACCTTCTGAAGGCCGGCCTACGCGGTCACGAGATCGGCGTGATCACTCCCTACAACGCCCAGGCGGCCTTGCTGCGCGACGCGCTGCGCCGCCGCGACCGTGGACAGGACCTGGAGATCGGCACCGTCGATGGCTTCCAGGGTCGTGAGAAGGAAGCCATCGTGATCAGCTGCGTGCGCTCCAATCCCGAGCGCCTGCTCGGCTTCCTCACCGAGTCGCGACGGATGAACGTGGCCGTGACCCGCGCCCGGCGCCACGTCGCGGTCGTCGGGGACACCGCCACGCTCTGCGAGGACCCGTTCCTCGCCCGCCTCGTCGCCCATCTGCGGACCGCGGGCTTCCAGGAAGATCCCGCCGCCCTGAGCTGACCGGCGACTCGTCCGGCGGAGCACGGTAGCGTCGGCGTCTTTCGCCGAAGAGAACCAACCATGACCCAAGCCCGTGCCCGTCACATCCTCGTCTCCACGGAACAGGAGTGCTCCGACCTCAAGAACCAGATCGCCGGCGGCGCCGACTTCGCCAAGCTCGCCGCCGAGCACTCGCAGTGCCCCTCGGGTCAACGCGGCGGTGATCTCGGCTCGTTCGGCCGCGGCCAGATGGTGCCGGAGTTCGACAAGGCCTGCTTCGAAGGCCCGATCGGTGAGGCGCAGGGCCCGGTGAAGACCCAGTTCGGCTACCACCTGCTCGAAGTCACCGAGCGGTCGTGAGCGCGAGCGAGGACGCATTTCGCGTCCTCGGCGCAGCGCAGCCATCGCCTTCCGGTCCGCCATTCGCTGTCGCCGGCCGCCCCCCCGGCGGCGCGCGCGAAGATGCGCGTCCCGCTGCCCACGACCAGGAAGGACCGAGCCGACACGCAGCACCTCACCTGCCCGACGGCGCTGGGACTTGCCGCGACGCTGCTCGCCGCACCCCTCTGCTCCCAACGTAGCCTCACCGTACAAGGCGGTGGTCCTGCGCTGGCCCAGGCGATCGCTGCGGCGCTCCCCGGCGACTACCAGAACGTCACGGTCGCCAAGGGTCTGAACATCGTGTTCCGCGCCAGTGCGGTGGTGCAGGCCCTTCCCCGAGCGGCCCGGTCCTCGTGCGCGCGAACGGCACGGTCCGCATGGCGCCCGGCGTGCAGACGGCCCAACTGACTTTCCCGCCCCTGCCCTACGGCGCGAGCCTCGTCGCGCAGTCGGTGGTCTGGGACCTCGGCAGCACCGTCCTCGCCGGCGGCGTCACACACCTGCCGCTCGATTGAGCGACTCGCGCGGCACGCTCACCGGCCTGGCTGCCGGACCGACCCGACAAGCTCACTGGCGACGCATGTCGACGCCGCCCACGGTGCGCCAGCCCCAGCCCCACTCAGCGCTGGCCGCCGCCGCCGCGATCTGGATGGTCCGGACCATCTCCTTGGCCTCGGCGTTGTCGGGCTCGAAGGCGAGCACCCGGTTGGCCCAGTCCATCGCGCCCTTGTAGTCGCTGCGGACGGTCAGCACGTTCGCAGCGTGCAGCGCGGCGCGGATCGCGTTGTCGTGGATGTGGCTCGCCATGGCCTCGGCCTCCTCCGCGAACTGCGCGTCGTCGCCGTTCTGTCCCTGCAGCTTCTGCAGGTCCTGCCACGACGACTTGTAGGCGGCGATCGCACCCTCGGCGAGGTTGGCCGACTCGGTCGGCTTGCTGGACTTGCGCATGGCCTCGCCGAGCCGCTTGTCGCCGAGTTCGACGCGACCACGGATCGGCCGCAGCCGCGCATCCAGGTCCTTGCGCTTCACCGCGTCGAGCTTCGCCTCGCGGGCGTTGCGTGCCACTTCGCGCCGGCCCTGCTCCAGCGCCTCGACCTTGTCGGCGTAGGCGTCGAGCTGCTCCTCGGTCCGCTGGTCGGCCAGCCGGGTCGTCAACAGCTTCAGGCAGTGCTGCGCCTGCTTCAGGTCGTCCTGAGCCAAGGCGTCCTCGATCATCTTCTCGAGCGCACCGGCAGCCCATGACCGGACCTCGGCGGTCTTCGCCTCCTCCTCGCCGGTACCCTCGACGGTCTTCAGCGCGGCGCGCGCCTCGGAGCCCGCCTTGCCCAGGATCCCCAGCTCGGCGGCCTTGCGGGCCAGCGCGAAGTGGCCGTCGAAGTCCTCGGGCGGGTTCGCCGCCTCCAGGATCCGCAGCTGCGAGGCCGGTTGGAACTCGCCGAGATCGTCGGTGACGATCATCGTGCCACCGAGCACGCGCGCCTTGAGGCGTACGGTGGTGCCGTCGAGCGACTCGACGGAGACCCGCGACGACTTGCCGTCCTGGTAGACGACGGAGAACACGGCGTCGTCGTCCTGGGCGGTGAGCGACGCTGCGAAGAAGACCAACGAGAAGGCCGCGAGCGGCGCGGCGAGCGATCGGATCGACATGCTGGAGGGGTCCTGACTCTTGGGGCGGAACGCCGCCAGGATAGCCCTCCCGCCGAGGCAACAGAGCAGCGGATCCGTCGCGAAGTCAGCCGAGCACGGGGCCGTAGACCTCCTCGCTGAAGCCCACCAGCCAGGTCTTCCCAACCCGCGCCGCCGGTGCCCGCAGGTTGCCCGACGGACCGAGCACCGCCTTCTGGAAGCTCTCGCCATCGGGCGGGTTCGCCTTCAGGTCGAACTCCACGACCTTCTTGCCCTTGGCGACGACGACCCGGGAAGCGCCCTCGAAGACGCCCTGCAGGTCGACCGCCCCGAATCGTTCCTTGGCTGCGTTCACCGTCTCACGGACGGCGATGCCGTGCGCCTCGAGGAAGGCGTCGGACCGCTTGCAGCTCGTTCAACCTTTGCGGTGGTAGTACCAGTCGATCTTCTTGGCCATGCGCCCGATCCAAACGCATCGCGGCCGGCATTTCCGCCACATTCCGCGCCGCGGGCGCGACCGGCTCCGCCGCCCACGGAAATCCACGACCGCCCTGTCACAAGGGACCCGCTCCGGGCTCGGTCGGTGTGCGCGACGCGACGACCGCGGCGCCGGCCATCCGACCAGCAAACCCGAGAGACCCCGATGAAGCTCCGTGACTGCGCGATCCTCCTGTGCCTCGCCCTCTGCGCCACCGCCTGTGGGGGCGGCGGCGGTGGGGGCACCGGCGGCAAAACCGGCGAGGAGGGCATCGTCCGCGCCAGCGGACGCCTGTCGCTGATCGGCCCCGACGCGTCGTTCCTGGGCTCTTCGGTGGAGATCACCGACGTGGCCCTGGAGTTCCCGCCCGGTGCCGGCGATGCACGCACGCTGGTGTTCGTCGACCGCGGCACCGGGATCATGGGCTCGGGAATCGTCGAGGATGTCAGCCAGATCGACTTCGATCCGATCGACGTGCTGAACTCGCTGATCCTGGTGGTCCTCGACGAACCGGCATCCGGAATCTCGGGGGTCTCGATGGCGATGGTCCGCGGCGGTCAGACCGGCCGCTATTCCTGCACCAACGGACCCGGGACCGGCGACGACTGCGGCAACCTGATCGTCGACCACGCCAACGGCACCGTGACCTTCGACATGGTCCAGGTCGAGTTCGATCCGGACGACCAGGCCACCGCGGACCTGATCCTCGACGGCGTGCTCACCTGGACCATCGAAGACTGACCCGGGCAGCGCGGACTCGCGACCAAAGGACCTGATTGTCCATTTAGGACCCGCGCGATAGCCTCCCCACATGACCCTTCCGAGGCTCCCGTTCGCGATCGCCGGCCTCGCCGCCGTCCTGGGTGCCCAGGACCCGGAACCCTACCGCGGCGCGCCGGTGCACTACGAACAGACCGGCGCGCGCGATCCGGTCGCCGCGCTGGCGAGACGCCTCGACGCCGGCGACCTCGAGCTATCACGCTCCGAACGCTTCGGCCTGCTGCCCGGGCTGCTCGACGCGCTGGACGTGCCCGACAGCTCCCAGACCCTGGTCTTCTCGAAGACCAGCTTCCAGAACGACCGCATCGGGCCGACCTCGCCGCGCGCGCTGTTTTTCGGCGACCGTGCCTACGTCGGCTACGTGCCCGGCTCGTCGATCCTCGAGCTCACCGCGGTCGACCCCGACCAGGGCGCGGTGTTCTACACGGTCACCGACGAAGGCGACGGCACACCGCGGATCCAACGCGACGACGCTGCGTGCCTGCAGTGCCATGCGTTCTCGTGGACCAACGGCTGGCCGGGACACCTGGTGCGCTCGGTGTTCCCAGGGCTCGACGGCCTGCCGATCCAGCGCTTCGGCGCCGATGTCGTCGACCACGACACAGCGTTCGCCGAGCGATGGGGCGGCTATTACGTCACCGGCGCGCCCGCGGACATGAAGCACCGTGGCAATCGGACGTGGCGCACCGACGCGAATGCCCCGGAAGACGCGGACGGCACCGAACCCCTGGATCCCTCGCGCGCCTTCGATGCAGCCCGCTATCCGCAGCGAGGCAGCGACGTGGTCGCCTTGATGGTGCTCGAACACCAGACCCGTGCGCAGAACCTGCTCGGCTGGGCCGGCTACCAGGCGAAGCTGACCCTCGATCGGCAGGCCGGCATGAACCGTTCGCTCGGCGAACCGGCCGACCACCGCAGCGAGACCACGCGCAATCGGATTCACGAACTCGCCGACGAGATCCTGCGGGTCCTGCTGTTCCGCGACGAGCCGCCGTTGCCCGCCCCGATCACCGCGCACTCGACGTTCGCTGCAGACTTCGCCGACCGTGGTCCACGCGACTCCGTCGGCCGCAGCCTGCGCACGTTCGACCTACGGACGCGCCTGTTCCGTTGGCCGTGCAGCTACGTGATCCAGTCGGACGCCTTCGCAGCGTTGCATCCGGAGATTCGCGAGGTGGTGCTGCTACGCATGCATCGGATCCTCACCGGGCGATTCGGGCGACGTGCCTACCGGCACCTCTCGGCCGATGACCGCGAGACCATCCTGGCGATCGTCCGCGACACGGTCGACGACCTGCCGGCGTCGTGGCACGAGACCGGCGGGGACCGGTGAGCGGCGCATCGATTCCGATCGACCAGCTGCGCGCGGCGTCGGACCGACGCAGGCCGCTGCTCGAACGACTCGGCGGCGAGGACACCGACTGCTGGCGGGTCTTCCACGGCACGACAGAAGGCTGGCCAGGCGTGTCGATCGACCGCTACGGACCGCTGTGGCTCGCGACCCTGTCACGGGCGGCGGACGAAGGACTCGACGCGGCGCGCCTGGCCGTGGACCTGTCCGCCGCCTTGGGCCTCGACGATGTACCCGAGCAGAAGCTCGCCGTCGTCGACCGTCGCCACGGTCCGGGCAAGGTCGCGGTTCATGGCGCCGAGTCCCGCGACGAGGTGGTGTGCCATGAAGCCGGCATGCGATGCCTGATCCGCGCTCGCCACGAGGGCCAGGACCCCTGGCTGTTCCTCGATCTCCGCGCCGGCCGTCGCTGGCTCCGCGAACACTGCGAGGACAGGTCGGTCCTCAATCTCTTCGCCTATACCGGCACCGCCGGACTCGCAGCGGCCCTCGCCGGCGCCCGCGAGGCGCTCAACGTCGACTTCGCACGCAGCGCACTCGACGTGTCGAAGCGCAATGCGCAGCTCAACGGGATCGGTCCGGACCGCCTCGCTCATCTCCGCGAGGACTGCCTCGCCGTCACCCGCCAACTCGCCGGCATGCCGGTTCAGCGCCGCGGTGGTCGGCGCCGCTTCCAGACCGTCGCGCCGCGTCGCTACGACCTGGTGGTCCTGGATCCACCGCGCCTCGCGAAGTCACCGTTCGGCAAGGTCGACCTGGTCCACGACTACCCCACGGTGTTCAAGCCGGCCTGGCTGTCGGTCGCCGACGGCGGTGCCTTGCTGGCGACCAACAACGTCGCCTCGGTAGACCTCGACGACTGGCTCGGCGTGCTCCGACGCTGCGCGGAGAAGGCCGGGCGACCGATCGCCGAGATCGAGGTACTGCGGCCCGACGAGGACTTCCCGTCGCCGGACGGCAGGCCGCCGCTGAAGTTGGCGGTGTGTCGGGTCGCCCCGTGAATCCAAGACGTACGGTTGGTGCGAGGCACCATCCGTACGTCTTCGTGGTGGATCAACGCACCACGACCCAATGATCGCCGCCGCAGCCGACCTCGTTCGCCGCTGACTGCCATGCCTCCCCGGGAAGCAGCGCCGCATTGGCATCCGGCCCGAAGCCTGGCCCTGACCAATTGCGCGCATTGCTGCACGCCAGCACGTCACCCGACTGGTCGACGAAGAATGCGCGCGACCCGGTCTTCCCGGCTTCGGTCGGCCACGCGTAGGCGCGCCAGACCACCTCGGAAAGGTCGCTATCGACACCGAGGCGGTCGGAGCCGCCGTCCGGAGCCTCCGCAACGCAGAGACCCTGCGGCGTCTGGGGCAGGAACATCCGGAACACGTAACCCGAGCGGACCACCACACCGTCCTTCACGTTGCCGAATGCGGCGCTGAGCACCGGCGGAGTGATCCGCGTCACGCCATGGCTACCCCGGATCGGCATCGCACCCGACAGCTCACCGAAGCTGCCGAACTCGCCGGCACCGTCACCGTCGGTATCGATCACCCCGGACGCCTGGCACTGCGCCTGCGCCGACGAGATGTTCTTCAGCGTCGCGATCGCCGCCGACTCGTTGGCGTTCTTGCGTGGAACGGCGTCGTTGCCCTCGACCGACTCGGCCATCGCGAACAGCTCGGTCGCGCTACGGCCTTCGAGACGGGCCAGCCCGTCCAGCAGCGAGCCGACGGGACCGGCCGGGTCTTTCCGTTCGCTGCCCTGCATCGTCGCCGAGACCAGCGCGAGCACCGAGCGGTCGAAGCGACGCCGCTGCTCCTCGTCGAGCGCTGCGCGCATGCTCGTCAACGAGGCCCGGAAGGAGTCGGTGTCGAAGCCGGCGACCCGCAGCGCGGGCGGCTCCCTATCCACCGGCCGGCGCTCGGCCACGGACCCTTCGAGCGGCCCGGCGGCACCCGTCCTGAGACTACCCACCGTCTCGACCATCGGAGCGGCGTGGAACCCCGTGGAGGGGTCCGAAGGAGCCCGCACGACAACCCGCTCGGCGCGTCCCTGGTCGACGACGGAACGGCTCGGTGCGCCCACACGTGGGGCGGGCTCGCCGCCACAACCAGAGAACATGGCCATCGCGAAGCCGGCAACGGCGAGAGAAGGGCGGACCCGGGCGCACATGCACTTCGCATCGGCTGCGGGGCGGAGCCGGCTTCGAGGATTCCTGCCCGGCCCCGACAGGCCCACGCCCTCGCGGGCCACCCGCCGTCAGCCCGAAACCGAATCGAATTCGGTTTCTACGCCCGCCATGCCCGACCCCGCGACCCCCTTCGCCGTCGAGACCGCCCAGACCCGCAGCGAGCGCACCACCCTGCGCCTCCTCGAGGTGGCGCTCGACCTGTTCGGCGCCGGAACCCTTGCAGCCACGCCGGTCGCTGCGATCGCCCGCGCGGCCGGAATCTCGGTCGGCGGCTTCTACGGCCGGTTCCGAACCAAGGCCGACCTCGAGCGTGCGGTCGCCGAGACCATGCTGCACCGCCTGTTCGCGCCGTTCGACGAGCTGTTCGCGGCCGACGACCTCGCCGACGACACCGCCGAGCAGGTGGTCCGCCGGTTCGCGGCTGGCCTGGTCCGAGCCTTCGGCGGCAGCGACCGCGACGCGGCCAGACGGGTGGTCCTGATGGTCCGTAGCGACACCGACCTGCCCACGAGCCGCGCGGTCCGCGACCGCAACGCGCACATCCAGACCGTCTTCGCCGAGGCGCTCCTCGCGCGCCGGCGAGCGATCGGTCATCCGGACCCCGAAGCCGCGATCGCCTTCACCGACCTCGCGATGTCGGCAGCGGCCCGCGAGGCACTGCTCCATGCCGGCACCGGCCTGGAGCCCGACGAGTCCGAGCTGGTCGACCGGCTCACCGATCTCGGTTGCGCCTACCTCCGCATCACCCGTTCCTCCGGCCGATCCCCACGATGAACCCCCGACCCCTGCATCTGGCCCGCGCGCTCGTCGCGAGCCTGCTCCTCCCCCTCTCCGCCCTTGCCCAGGACGACCCCCTGCTCGGCACCTGGAAGGGCACGCTGCAAGCCGGGCCGCAGCGCCTGGTGGTCGCATTGCACGTCGCGCGCGACGGCGACGCCTACACCGCGACGTTCGACAGCATCACCCAGGGCGCGAACGGCATCCCGGTGACCACGCTCACCTTCGAGGACGGCGCGCTCACCGCGGTGCTGCCGATCGGCGCGAAGTACCTCGCGACCTACCAGCCGCCGGAAGGCGAACGTCCCGCCCGACTCGAGGGCAACTGGCAGCAAGGCGGGGCGAAGCTGCCGCTGGTGCTGGAAGCCACCACCGAACCGATCGAGCCCCCGGCCCGTCCGCAGGAACCGAAGCCGCCGTTCCCGTACCGCATCGAGGCGGTCTCGTTCGGTCACGACCCCGCGCAGAGCCTCGACCAGAGCTTCGCGGTCGGTGCCGCGCCGAACGACGCGACGACCCGCGTGACGCTCGCCGGCACGCTGACGATCCCGGCAGGCGACGGCCCGCACCCGGCGGTTGCGCTGATCACCGGCTCCGGTCCACAGGACCGCGACGAGTCACTGCTCGGTCACAAGCCGTTCTGGGTGCTCGCCGACCATCTGACCCGCGCCGGCATCGCGGTGCTGCGCTACGACGACCGCGGGGTCGGAGCATCGACCGGCGACTTCGCGAAAGCGACCAGCGCCGACTTTGCCACCGATGCAGCCGCGGCTTTGCGCTACCTGGCCACGCGCGAGGACATCGACGGAGCACACCTGGGACTGATCGGCCACAGCGAAGGCGGAGTGGTCGCGCCGATGGTGGCGGCGGACGACACCGAAGGCGCGCGCGTCGCCTTCACCGTGCTGCTCGCTCCTCCTGGGGTGAACATCCTCGACATCATCCTGCACCAGAGTCGCTTGATCTCCATGGCTGCCGGCGCGAGCGAAGAAGACCTCGCCACCGACCTCGCCCTCAACCGGAGAATCCTCGAGACGGTCGGCCTCCACCAGGACGCGACCGAACGAGACGCCGCGGTGCGCGCGGTGATCGAAGCGAGCTTCGCCGAACAACCCGAGGACGAACGCGATCCGGCCCAGCTCGAGGCGGTGCTGCGCGAGAGCCGCAGCGCCAACACGCCCTGGATGCACTGGCTGCTCGGCTATGACCCGACCGTCGCGCTGCGCGCGATGCATTGCGACGTCCTCGCGTTGTTCGGCAGCAAGGACCTGCAAGTGGATCCAGAGCAGAACTGCCCCCCGCTAGCCGCTGCCCTCGAGGAGAGCGAGTGCGATCGGGTCCGCATCATCACCCTCGACGGCCTGAACCACCTGTTCCAGCACGCGGACACCGGTTCGCCGTCCGAGTATGCATCCATCGAGGAGACCTTCGCTCCCGAGGCGTTGGATCGGATCTCCAGCTGGATCCGTCAGGTCACCGGGTTGGGTGACTGACGCGACCACGAAGAAAGTCGTCCCACGACCGTGAAACCACTGCGGGTCTCTCGGCTAAGCCCCTCCAGACGAGCGAAACGCTCCGGGCCGCCGCCAGCCGACGGATCCCATCTTCATCGAACCCTGGAAAGCAGCCGCCGCGCCGGGGACGACCCGAAGCCTCACCTCGCCCACGAACGTCCTTCCGGACACCGCGCAACGACCACGAGTTCATCACCTCCGTAACCAAACGGTCGTGCTGCGCGGAGCCTGGAACGGACGTTCGCTCATGTACCGCGTGCAGCACCTGGTGGCGTGCAGTAGCTGATAGACCGAACCCGGAACTACCGCCGCGGCAGCTTCGCGTCGCGGTACTCGTGGTCGCGCGCCAGGATCCGCTCCATCCGGCTGGCGATCTCCAGGATCGTCTCCCAGTTGGTGGCGACGATGTCCTGGGCATGCGCGAGGTTGTTGCGCAGCGACTCGAAGGCCTTGATCGCCTGCTTCCCTTCGCGGCGCGAGGCGAAGCCGAGCACCTCGAGCGATTCCGGGTCACGCAGCAGCGCATGCGCCTTGTCGGTGAGCTGCAGGCAGTCGATCAGCTCCACGTGCTCGTCGCGTCGCGCCCGCTCGGCCTGCAGCTCGCGCGCCTTCTGGATCCGGCCCTCGCTTACGTGTTGGCACCACGATTCGCCAGGCCAGCGGGCGCGCAGCATGCGCCCGAGGAAGCCCTCGATGATCGTCATCATGCCGAACAGCCACATCCGCACCGCGGGCTTCCCCACATCGGTGCGCGACACGATGCCGCCGACCTGGCCGAGGATCTCGACGAAGGCGTAGCGGTCGTGGCGCAGGGCATCGAACACCAGCGGCAAAGACGCGTCACTGGTCACCATCGACTCCGGCCGGAACGGCTGGAGATGGTCGCCGAGCGTTCCGTCCACCAACTCGGCGCGGCGCGCGAATCCGTGGATCAGTCCGTCACGGCGCACGCCGACCACGGTGAGCAGGCGCTCCTCCATCCGCTGCTGCACCTCGACAGCGGGGCGGGCGGCATCGAACGAGAGGAACGGCTCGGCGACGTCGAGGACCGTGATGCCCTGCGTGAACAGGCGACGGAGACGGATGCGGGTATCGCGTTGTCTGGAGGGCATCGAGGCGGCTCACGAACGTCCATCGATCTCGGCCAACCGTCGCTGCAGGCCTTCCCGCACGCGAGGCCATTCGGAATCGAGGATCGAGTAGTAGACCGTGTCGCGACGGAACCCATCGGGCAGCACGAGATGCGAGCGCAGCACCCCCTCCCGGACGGCGCCCAGCTTGGCGATCGCGCCCTGGCTGCGCAGATTGCGCGCGTCGGTCTTCAAGCTGACCCGGATCGCCCCGAGCCGCTCGAAAGCGTGCTCGAACAACAGCAGCTTGGCCGCCGGGTTCACGTGGGTGCCACGCCAGACCCGACCGATCCAGGTATGCCCGACCTCGAGGCCGCGGTGCGCGGGGCGGATGTCGAGGTAGGTGGTGAAGCCGGTGACGCGATCGCCCGCCCGAATGGTGAAGGGAACGACCGTCGGATCGGCCGTGAATCGCTCGATGATGCGGACCACGTCCGCCGCCTCGGACACCCCCCAGAACGCCGGGGAGAACGCCAGGTCGTCGTGGGGGCAGATCGAGAGCAGTTCCCGGGCATCGGCCGGAACCGCCGGACGAAGCTCCACCCCGTGTCCTGTCAGGGTCGTCGGACCGGGATCGAACGGCGGCTGGGTAGGGGTGTCGGACATGGTCTTTGCGCCGCGGGACGGCGGGAGATGGGCAGGATTCTCGTCGCGGGATCTCGGATCCCCTTGCCAGAACCCCGACCAACCCCCACGATCCCCGCCCATCGGCCCTGCCTCGGCGGGGTCAGCCTGGAGTCCGGATCCCTGAAGATGGACGCGCTGGCGCGGCACGAGCCCGCCGAGCTGCGCCCGCCCGCAGAGAGCTTGGCTGCCTGTGCAGCGTGAATGCCGTCGGGCAGCGCGCACGGCCAGTTGGGGTCGTCGCCTGCCTGCGGTGATCGAGACCGAAGCGGTCTGGGATCGGAGCACGGGATCCCGGAGCGCAGATTGCGAGGTGGCGGGCCAACGGGTCCGAAGCCTCTGTTCCTTCCGTGCTCAGAGACGACTGAGACTGATGAGTAAGCGACTGTTCGTGGGCAACCTCTCCTGGGACACCCAGGAGGACGATCTGATCGAGGCCTTCGAGGCCGATGGCCGCAAGGTGGTCAGCGCCCGCATCATGACCGACCGTGACACCGGTCGGTCCCGCGGTTTCGCCTTCGTGGAGATGGAAACCGACGAGGACGCCCAAGCGGCGATCGAGGCGATGGACGGCCACCAGATGGATGGCCGTCCCCTGCGTGTGAACGAAGCCGAAGAGCGTCGCCCGCGCTCCGGCGGTGGTGGCGGCGGCGGCTTCGGCGGCGGCGGCGGCGGCCGTGGTGGTCGTGGCGGCGGCGGCTTCGGCGGCGGTGGCGGCGGCGGTGGCTACGGTGGTGGCGGCGGCGGCGGCTACGGCGGTGGCGGCGGTGGTCGCGGCGGTCGTGGCGGCGGCGGTGGCGGACGGGGTCGCGATCGCGACCGCGGCGGCTACGGCGGCGGCGGCGACTACGACCGCTACTGAGTTCACTCGGCCTCGTCGAATCGGCCCCTCGCGGGATCGGATCGACGAGGCATGCGTCCAGGTGACGCAGCGCCGTCCACGCGACGGCAAGCCCGCCCAAGTGGCGGCAAGTAGTGCGGAGCGCCCACGGCCTGGTCCGGTGCGGCGCTCGCAGAGGCCACGCAGGCAGCGCACCGCGCGCCGCGGGCCGACGAGCGCGGCGCTCACGGAGAGTTCCGCAGCTCAAGCCGGCAAGGTTGCAACCCGCGCTATCGCGAGTGCCTGTTCCAGATCGGTGACGAGATCCTCGGGATCCTCGATACCCACCGCGAGCCGGATCAGATCCTCGGGCAGCGCACGCGCCGCGCGCTCGCCGGCCGGAATGCTCGCGTGTGACATCCGGCACGGCAGACTGGCCTGCGACGCCACGCCGCCGAAGCTCACCGCGGCCGAGAAGAGCTGGAGCGCATCGACGATCCGCAAGGACTGCGCCTCATCGCCGGTCTCGAAGCAGACGACCGCACCGGGACCGTTGGCCTGCGAAGCGTGCAACTCCGCCTGGCCGCCCACGCCGGAGCCCGGCCAGCGCAACCGCATCACCGCGGGATGTTCGGCCAGCAGCGCCGCGACCGCGCGCGCATTGTCCTGCTGAGCGCGAACCCGCAGGTGCAGGGTCTTCAATCCACGCAGCAACAGCCAACACTCGAACGGTGCGAGTGCATTGCCCTCGGCGTTCTGCCGGAAGGCGATCCGCTCGGCCAGCCCCGCTTCGCCGGTCACCACGACGCCGGCGGTGAGGTCGCCGTGACCGCCCAGGAACTTGGTCGCCGAGTGGACGACCACGTGCGCGCCCAGTTCGAGCGGCCGCTGAAGCACCGGCGGCATCATGCTCGAGTCGACCGCGAGCAGCGAGTCGCGTGCGGCACAGACCCCGGCGAGTGCGCGCAGGTCGAGAACCTCCATGCACGGGTTGGTCGGCGACTCGAGCAAGACCAACCCCGGCCGTTCGGCCAGCGCTGCGTCGACGCGCGCCGGATCGCGCGCATCGACGAACGACACATCACAGCCCTCGACGGCCGCGACCTGCTGCAGGAACCGCCAAGCACCACCGTAGAGATCAGCGCCGGCAACGATCCGGCGACCCGGCGACGAACGGACCAACGTGGTGAGCGCCGCCATGCCACTCGCGAACGCGAAGCCGTGGCCGCCGCCCTCGAGATCGGCGAGCTGGCGCTCGAGCACCGCGCGTGTCGGGTTGCCGCTGCGCGTGTAGTCGAACGCGCCGCCGCCGCGCGCGTCGGGCTGGACGAAGCTGGCCGTCTGGTAGAGCGGCACGGCGGTCGAGCCGTACGGATCCTCCGCGAGCCGGCCCCCTCGGACCAGCCGCGTCGCGATGCGAGGAGCCCGGGTCATCGCGCACCCCCCACCGCTTCGGCCGCCGGCCGGCGACGCAGGGCGAACAGGTCGGCGAGCACCGCTTCGGTGGTCGGTCCACGGCCGGCACCGAGACCTCGCACGCCGCGGACCGAGCCCGCGCCGGTCTCGATGCGCAGCGCATTCTCGGCACCGGACAGGTCGGCGAACGGATGGTCGACGCCAACCCGCTCCACCGAGACCCGGGCACGCAGTCGCCCTTGCCCGTCGCAGCTCACGCGCGCGATCTGCCGCAGCACACCACCCGTCCCGAGGCCGCTCCCCACGCTGTCCGGAATCGGTTCGCGCTGGATCGCGTCGACGTCCAGCGGGCACGCCCACGCCTCGTAGGCGAGGATCGCCAGCTTGCGCGCCGCGTCGAGTCCGCTCAGATCGGCAGTCGCATCGCTCTCGGCGAGGCCAGCGGTCCGTGCGGCGTGCAGCGCATCGCCGAGGTTCGCTCCGGCGGCGAGTCGTTCGAGCACGAAGTTCGAGGTGCCGTTGAGCACACCCTCCAGACTCCGGATCGCTCCGCGACGCGCTGCGCGCCGCGTGGCCTCCAGCATCGGCACCGCCCCACCTACCGTGGCGGCACACCGCAGCCGAGCCCCACCGACCCGCGCGCGCGCCGACAACTCGCGACCGCGACGAACGACCAACTGCTTGTCCGCGGTCACGACGTCGACGCCCTGTGACAGGGCCTCGGCGACCAGTTCGTCGCAGCCACCCGACGGCGGTGTCGCATGCACCAGCACGTCGAGTCCGGCCTCGAGAAGTCGCCGCGGTCTGTCGGTGATCCGCTCGCGGAGGAGGCCGGCCACGTCGCGCGATCTGTCGAGGTCCCGCACCGCCACGCCGACCAGTTCGAAGCGATCGCCCAGGCGCAGCAGCTCCTCGACCACGCCGCCGCCGACCACGCCGCAGCCGAGCACGCCGACGCGGGGCCGCACTTCCCGCAGGCCATCGGCATCGACCCGCGTCACTCCCGCCCCCACCAGCGTCATTGCCTGCCGTCCGCAGGCCGCGACCCGGAACGCTCTCTGCCGCGCCGCCGCGAAACCGAGCGCCTTGCGCTGCAGGAGTTCGCCGTCGAGTCGCTGCGCGTCGGCGAAGGTGATCGTCCGATAACGCGGCGGTGCCGCACCGGGCCGCGCCGGATCCCACGCGAACACGCCTGGCACGTCCTTGAGCAGCGTGCACGGCGCATCCAGCGCATCGGCGAGGAACAGCGCGGTGAGGTCCGAACCGCCCCGCCCGAGCAGGGACGTACCGCCGCGATCGTGGACACCGACGAATCCAGGCACCACGAGCACCGTGTGGTGGTCGAACCAGCCGCGCAACCGGTCCGCGTCGACGTGCTCGGGGTGCGCATCGAGCCGGTCGCCGGTCGTCGACAACCCCAACTCGATCCGCTCGAGGCCCCGCGCCGGAACTCCCGCGGCGGTGAGCGCCGAGGTGACGAGCCCGACCGACTCGGCCTCACCGGTCGCGAGCAGATCCGCGACGTCGCGCGGGTCCGTGCCGTCGACGTCGACGCCTTCGAGCAGCCGGTCGGTGGTCGCACCGAGCGCGGACACCACCGCGACGACCCGACGACCGCCCCGGACATGGCGATAGATCTCGTGCACCGCGTCGCCGAGATGCTCGGGCGCGCGCAGCACGGAACTGCCGAACTTCAGGACGACGAGGCTCATCGGACCACCTCCTCGACCTTCGCGGTCACCAGGGCGAGCGCCCGGTCCAGGTCGGCGATCAGGTCCCCGCCCCGCTCGATGCCGGCCGACAGACGGACCAGGCCATCGGCCAGGCCGGCTTTCCTGCGGGCGTCGGGATCCATCGTGCCGTGGGTCATGGTGGCGGGATGGGTCACCAACGACTCCACCGCCCCGAGGTTCTCCGCCAAGGTCCAGAGCCGCAAGGAGGCCATCAGCACCTTGCCCGCCTCGAGGGCTCCCCCGGGCAGCTCGTCGCGGAGCAGGAACGCCAGCACGCCGCCTCCCGATCGCTGCTGGCGCTGGGCCAGCTGGTGTTGCGGGAACGACTCCAACCCCGGGTAGTGCACCTCCGCAACCGCCGGGTGGCTCTCCAGGAAGCGGGCCACCGCCAATGCGTTGGCGGAATGGCGCTCGAGCCGCAGCGACAGCGTGCGAATCCCGCGCAGCGTCAGCCAGGACTCCCAGGGCGCCTGGATCGTCCCGGCCGTATTGCGGACGAAGCGGATCCGCTCGGCCAGCTCGGAATCGCGGGTCACGATCGCACCACCGACGGTCGCATTGTGGCCCTCGAGGAACTTGGTGGTCGAGTAGAGCGACAGGTCGGCGCCGAGTTCCAGCGGCCGCTGCAGGGCGGCGGTGAGGAACGTGTTGTCGACGCAGGTCACCGCACCGGCGGCGCGCGCCATGGCTGCGACCGCCTCGAGATCGGTGAGCTTCAGCGTCGGATTGGCCGGCGATTCGAGGAACACCAGACGCGTCGGCTCGCGCAGCGCGGCGCGGATCGCGTCGAGGTCGCTGGTGTCGACGAAGCACGCCCTGACGCCGAAGCCCGCGAGCACCTTCTCGAGGAAGCGCACGGTGCCGCCGTAGACCACGTCGCCACAGACCACGCGGTCCCCGGCGCGACACAGCGCCAACAGCAGCGTGGTGGTCGCCGCCATGCCGGTCGAGAAGGCGATCGCCGGCGGAGCCGCCTCGAGCTGGCCGAGCGCGAGTTCGAGGGCAGACACGGTCGGATTGCCGCAGCGGCTGTAGGTGAAGCCGCGGTCTCGGCCGACGCCGTCCTGCAGGTAGGTGGTGTTCTGGTGCACGGGCGGCAGCACGGCTCCGGTCGCAGGATCAGGGGCCGGCCCCGCATGCACCGCGAGGGTCTCGAAGTCGTCGATCGAATCGTCGTGAGAAGCGTTGGGAAGGCTGGTCATGGAAGGCTTCGGGTTTCATGGGTCTCGGATGGATGGGAAGTCGGGAGAGGTTGCTCCGATCGGGGGATCGCAGCGAGGAGCGTGCTCGGTCCGTCCGTTCGACGCGGTCTGGCTCCCGCGAACGACCGCTTCCCGGTCGGTCGATCGCTGAGCAGCGGTGGACGCCCACGCGGGATCGGGGATCACGCACGGGCTCTCGCGCTGTCGGGGAGCCCGGACCGGCTCGACCCTTCGACGCGCGACGCCCCTCTCGGGAGGGCGAGGGCGCTTCCTGAGATCAGCGCACCGACATCACACGCGAACGGACGGACCGAAGCCGGGCATGGGCATCTGCTCCCAGGCCCGCTTCGGCATCGACATTCGGTGCTGTGCGGCGACGATCATCGGAAGGCGGCGAGGCTCGGTCGCCTCGCGCGAGGCGGGAGGCTAGCGAGCAGCTGCAGCACGTCAACCGCCTCCTTGCAGATCGCTCCGGGCGTCGCGATCCTCCCCCCGATGGATCCGAGCCACCGATCACCGCACCTTCCAAACGTTGCCGTGGTCGGTGCGACCGGCGTGGTCGGCGAGCTCCTGCTGCGCATCCTGGAGCAGCGCCAGACCCGGCTCGGACGCCTGCGGCCCTTGGCCAGCGCGCGTTCGGCCGGCCAGATCGTGCGGTTCCACGATGCGGATCTGCAGGTGGTCGAAGCCACGCCCGACGCTTTCGTCGACATCGACGTGGTGTTCTTCGCCGCGACCGGCTCGCTGTCGAAGTCGCTGGCACCGGCCGCAGTGGAGCGTGGCGCGGTGGTGATCGACAAGTCGTCGACGTGGCGCATGGCCGAGCACGTGCCACTGGTCGTGCCCGAGATCAACGCCGACGCACTGGAGCGACACCAGGGTCTGATCGCCTGCCCCAACTGCTCGACGATCGGCATGGTGATGGCGCTCGCCCCGCTGCACCGGGTCTTCGGACTGCGGCGTGTCACCGTCACGACGATGCAGGCCGCGAGCGGCGCCGGCCGCAACGGGATCGACGAACTCGCGCGCCAACTCGCCGACCCGCACGCCCCGGCCACGGTGTTCCCGCGTCGACTCGCCGGTGACGTCCTGCCGCAGTGCGACTCCTTCGACGCGACGCGCGACGACGGCCTGACCGCCGAGGAGCGCAAGCTGGTGGAAGAGACGCGCAAGATCCTGGGCCTGCCCGAGCTCGAGGTCGAGCCCACCTGCGTGCGCGTGCCGGTCGCGGTCGGCCACTCCGCCAGCATCACGATCGAAACGACCGCGCCGGTCGACCTCGCCGCGGCACGCCAGGCACTGGCCGACTTCGCGGGCGTCCGCGTCGTCGACGATCCCGCGCACGCCAACTACCCGACCGCCGCCAACGTCGCCGGCACCGACGAGGTCCTGGTCGGACGCCTGCGCCAGACGGGAACGCATCGCCTGTCGCTGTGGCAGGTCGCCGACAACCTGCGCAAGGGCGCCGCGACCAATGCGGTGCAGATCCTCGAGGCGTTGGGAATCGAGCGCTGACTTCCACGCGTCGGCCGACCGGCTCCGACCGGATCTCCTCCCTCGCCATCCTCGGCTGCGCCGTAGACCGGTCTCGCCCCGGCATCCGGCAGGAGTCTCCTTGAAACAGCACCCGTCCACGCTCGTCCCGATCGCCTTCTCGATCGCCGTCGGTCTCGCCATTCCCGCGGCCTCGGGCCAACAGGACGTGCCGGTCGGTGCCGGCACCCGCGCCGACTACGAGCGCGCCGCCCGCCTTCCGGGCGAGGTCCGCGGCAAGGTCCGGAACGACTCGCTCGCGATCACCTGGTCGGCCGACGGCAGTTCTCTGTGGTTCCGCATGCAGACCGGACCGCGGACCGGACGCTGGGTCCGCGTCGACCGGACGACCGGCGAAGCCGCACCCCTGTTCGACCATGACCGCATCGCCGAAGAACTCGGTACCGCACTCGGCGACGCGCTCGATGCCGACGCCCTGCCGATCGAGGACCTCGCCGAGTCGGCGCCGGGCCGCCTGAGCTTCCGCGCCCGCACGGGCCTGTTCGAGCTCACCGCCGAGGGTCGACTGACCCGCACCGGGGATGCGGGTCCGGGGGCCGACAAGGGTCGCGGGCGAGGCCGGCGCAGCTGGCGATCCAGCAACTACGGGGACGGCTCGCGGCCTTCCCGCCGTTCGCCCGATGGTCGCTTCGATGCGTTGGAACGCGATGGCAACCTGTTCCTCCGCGACGTGGCCTCCGACTCCGAGACCGCGCTGACCGACGACGCCACGGACGGCCGCCGCTACGAGGGCCGCACCTACTGGTCACCGACCTCCAGCCACTTCGTGGCGATGGACTTCACCCCGGGCGACGGACGGAAGGTCACGATCGTCGACTCGCGACCGGACGACCAGCTCCAGCCGAAGACCCTCGACTACGACTACGACAAGCCCGGCGACCGGATCGATGTGCGCAAGCCGCACCTCTTCGATGCCGCGAGCGGCCGCGAGATCCCGCTCGATGACGCGCTGTTCGGCGATCCGTGGAGCATCCGCTCGCTGCGCTGGGAGGCCGACGGGGGTCGCTTCACCTTCGTGTTCGACCAACGCGGCCACGCGGTGCAGCGGCTGCTGGCGGTCGATGCGGCCACCGGGACGGTCTCGGTGCTCGCCGAGGAGGACCCAGGCACCTTCGTCGACTACGCCCACAAGACCTACCTGCACTGGCTGCCCGAGCGTGGCGAGTTCCTGTGGGCCTCGGAGCGCGACGGCTGGAACCACCTCTACCGCTGCGATGCGGCCTCCGGGGAAGTACTCGAGAACCTGACGCCCGGCGACTGGGTGGTGCGCGGCATCGACGAGGTCGACGACGGCCGCGGCATCGTCTGGCTGCGCACCGTCGGCGTGGATCCTGCCCAGGATCCCTACCACGTCCACCATGCGCGCATCGACCTCGGCCGCGACGACCAGCCCTCGCGTCTCACCCACCTGACGACCAGCGACGGCACCCACACGGTGCAGTGGGCACCCGACAAGCGCCATCTCGTCGCCACCTGGTCGCGCGCCGATCACCCGCCGGTCCACGAGCTCCGCTCGGCAGAGAGCGGCGCGCTGGTCGCGACCCTCGCGGAGGCCGACTGGTCGGAGCTGCTCGCGATGGAGCCCACCTGGCACATCCCCGAGCGCTTCGTCGCCGCGGGTCGCGATGGCACGACGCCGATCTGGGGCCTGATCTACCGGCCGAGTCACTTCGATCCCGAGCGCAGCTACCCGGTGGTCGAGGACATCTACGCCGGTCCCCACGACCACCACGTCCCCAAGTCGTTCCACGCCTACGCCCGCGGCCGCTCGCTCGCCGAACTGGGCTTCGTGGTGGTGCGGATCGACGGCATGGGCACCAACTGGCGCTCCAAGTCGTTCCACGACGTGGCCTGGCAGAACCTCGGCGACTCCGGATTCCCCGACCGGATCGCCTGGATGAAGGCCGCCGCGGTCGAACGCCCTTGGATGGACCTGTCACGCGTCGGGGTCTACGGCGGTTCGGCCGGCGGCCAATCGGCCGTACGGGCACTGATCGCCCACGGCGACTTCTACAAGGTCGCGGCGGCCGACTGCGGCTGCCACGACAACCGCATGGACAAGGTGTGGTGGAACGAGCTGTGGATGGGCTATCCGGTCGGTCCACACTACGAGGAACAGTCGAACGTGACCCAGGCCCATCGCCTGCAGGGCGACCTGTTCCTCACCGTCGGCGAACTCGACCGCAACGTCGATCCGGCCTCGACCCTACAACTCGTCGACGCGCTGATCGCCGCCGACAAGGACTTCGAGTTCCTGATGTTCCCCGGCGGTGGGCACGGGGCCGGCGAGAGCCGCTACGGCGTGCGACGACGGCGCGACTTCTTCGTGCGCAAGCTGCTCGGCGTCGAGCCGCGCAGCCGCTGAAGTCCGCCGGCGGAATTCACGGCCCGACTCGCGGACGCAGCCACTGCGCCAACACGTCCGCCAGGTGCTGGCGGTTGACCGGCTTGCCCAGGAAGCCGTTCATGCCGGCCTCGAAGCAGCTCTGCCGATCCTCGTCACGAACGCTCGCGGTCATCGCCACGATCGGCACGCCCGACCGTTCGCTCGCCGCGCCGCGGATGCACGTGGTGGCCTGCACGCCATCCAGCTCCGGCATGTGGTAATCCATCAGGACCAGGTCCCACGGTTCCCGCAGCACCGCCTCGACCGCGTACCGACCGTTCTCCACCGAGTGCACCTCGCAGCCGAAGTGCTGCAGGAGGCGCTCCGCGACCTTGCGGTTGATCGCGTTGTCCTCGGCGATGAGCACGCGTCCGGCGAAGCGCCGCGTCTCCAGGACCGCCTTCGGTCCCGGGCACGCCTGCGCGGTGCACTCGACCTGCTTCACGTCGATCTCGAACGCGAAGCACGAACCGCGACCTTCCGGATTCGCCGCGCAGCGAAGCTCCCCGCCCATCAACTCGACGAGCTGACGGCTGATCGACAGACCGAGACCGGTCCCGCCGAACTGCCGGGTGGTCTCTTCGTCGGCCTGCACGAACGGCTCGAAGATCCGGTCGCGGGCTCCCTCGTCGATCCCCACACCGGTGTCGACGACCGAGAACGACAGGCGAGCGCGTTCTCCCTCGCTCCGGAATCCGAGCCGCGCCCGCACCGACCCGCAGTGCGTGAACTTCAGCGCATTGCCGAGCAGGTTGACCATCACCTGCCGAAGCCGCTTCGGATCACCCACCAGGCAACGCGGCACGGCGGGTTCGATCTCGACCTCCAGCTGCAGGCCCCGTGACTCGGCGTCGTGGCGGAAGCACGAGACCACGTCGAGCAGCACCTCGGCGGGCGACATCGGTCGAGATTCGAGTTCGAGGAAGCCGGCTTCGATCCGCGCGTAGTCCAGGAGGTCGTTGATGATCTCCAGCAGCGCGCCGGACGACCCACACATCACGCGCACCGAGTCCTCCTGACGCGCGTCGAGCCCGCCCTCGGCGAGCAGCACCTCGGCCATGCCGAGAATGCCGTTCATCGGAGTCCGCAGCTCGTGACTCATCCGGGCCAGGAAGCGACTCTTCGCGGCACTGGCCGCCTCGGCGGCGCTGCGCGCGACCTCCAGGGCCTCGCCCTTCTCCACCAGCCGCTTCGCCAGGCGCTTGGCATCGCTGAGGCTGGTGTCACGCACCCGGTTGGCGATCAGCAGATCGGGCACCGCGTCATGCAGTGCGAAGTCCGACACGTGCAGGCCCGTGCGCGCCAACTCGGCTGAACTGGCGACGAACGGCGACGCCAGCAGGACCAGCCGGTCGGGTTCCGCCTCGTAGACGAAGTGGCCGCGTAGGGACAGCCGCTCGTTCTCGAGGGCGATCACCAACCCTCTCCCACAGAGTGCCTGGAGGATCTCGAAGTCGACGTTGCGCAACCGCGGCCTGACGATCCTGGCAACGTCCATCCAGACCGCTCCCGGACGCACCGCCCCACAGACCTTCGCGATCGACGCTCCCACACTCGCGATCCGGAGATCCCTGTCCACCACCAGGTGGAAGGGGAACGCCTCCGCCAGGTGCTGCGGCGACAGCGTGAATCCGGATCGGTCGTCCATCTCAGACGATCCGCACCTCGAAGACGTCACAGTCGTCGGTCTCGCCACGGGCCTCCACCAACTCGACCTCGATGCGCAGGCCGAACCGTTCACCGAGGCCCTGCAGCAGCCCGACCACCATCGGCTGCAGCCCGGCGCGCTCGGAGAAGTACTCGAGCCGGGCGGTCCGGTCGTCGACCTGCTGGCACACGAAGCTCGGCGGCCGCAGCTCTGGGAAGGCCAGACTCAGCCGCGTATGCAGACCATCGAGGTTGGCGACGAACTCGAAGAACGAGCTGCCCGACGCGTCGAGCAGGTCGGCATAGCCCTCGCGGGCCGTGTAGAGCATCCAATGGCGGCCGAACGCGTGCAGCAGGTCGGGCACCGGGGTCTCGAGGATCTCGGAGGCCGCGCCGACGAGCCGGAAGGTCAGCTCGTCGGGATACGGATCCATGCTGATGAAGGCCGCATCGGTGGCGCCGGCCTGACCACGGATCCTGTCCCAGACCTCTTCACCGTGGTTGGACACCACGAGGTCCTCCACCGCTTTGTTGACCAATCCGTACATCGGGACCTCCGCTCTTCCCGACGGATCGGTTCCGGAAGTCCGAACGCTTGAGCCTGGGTGCAGTCTGAAATCTGGACGGTCGCGCTAAGACGCGGAGATACCGGGTGGACGAGACCCCCTCCTCAGTCCTCCAAACCGATCTCGACCGTGACTGCAATCCCCCGCGTCCAGCCGTCGGCCACCGCCCCGACCTCCTCGACCCTCGCCGGCCTGCAGCTCGCCGCCACGTCGCACCGAGCGGTGCACCACCGCTGGCTGAACGACTTCCAGACCGGCTCGCTGTTCGCCGACCCTTCGGCAATCAGCGATTTCGCAGGCAGTTACGCACGCTACTCGACCAGCTTCCCGGCGTTCCTCCGTGCGGTCATCGACTCGCTCGAGAGCCCGGAGCACCGCGAACTGCTCGGCCACAACCTCCGCGAGGAGGGTGGAGAACTCGACGACGAGATGCGCGAAGAGCTGCGGGAAGCCGGAATCGACCCAGTGAAGGTCGATGGGGTCTCGCATCCGAAGCTGTTCCGCCGCTTCCACGACGCGGTGAACGGCCAGAGCGCCGACCCGCGCGCGCTGCGGATCGGCGAGCAGTGGCGCGACGCCTTCCTCGAGCTGCTGCGTACCGCCTCGGCGCCGGCCGCGGTGGGCGCTCTCGGGATCGGCACCGAGGGGATCGTCCGCGACGTCTACCAGCAGATCCTCGGCGGCCTCGAGAATCACACCACCCTCGAGGCCGACGACTACATCTTCTTCACGCTGCATTGCCTGGTCGACGACCAGCACCAGCTCGACCTGTTGTCGATCGCCGCGGACCTGTCGGCCGACGAAGAAGGCAAGCGGGAGCTGACCCGCGGCGCGTTGGCCGCCCTCGATCTCCGCGCCCGTTACTGGGACCGCATGCACGAACTCGCGGTCGAGAAGCGCTGCGCGCTGCTCTCCGCCGGACCGGTCCTGGTCCACGGAGCCACGGCATGACCGGCCTCGCCCTGGGGGAGCCCGCCGCGAAAGAGGGTGCCGTGAAGGAGTGCGCCGTGACGGAACCGATCGGCAAGGAGTCGACCGAGAAGCTCTACGACGCCTCGGCCAGCGGCTGGGTCCGCGATGAGCCGGTGCTGCTGTCGGACTACACCGCTCGCCCCGTGGTGCTCGAGTGGTGTGCGCCGATCGAAGGTGCCCGGGTGCTCGACCTGGGCTGCGGCGAAGGCTACGTCGCGCGCCGGCTGGTCGAGAACGGCGCGACCCACGTGCTCGGCCTCGACCAGTCGTCGGCGATGGTGTCGCACGCGTGCAGTGCCGCGGCCACCGCCAGTCTCGAGGAGCGCCTCGAGTTCCGCGTCGCGGATGCCGGCCGAACACTCGACGGCGTGACTCCGGAAAGCGTCGACCTGGTCGTCGCCGTCTTCCTGATGAACTACCTCGACCTCGCCGCGACGCGCCAGGTCATGCGCAGCGCCTGGCAGGCTCTGAAACCTGGCGGCCGCTTCGTGTTCACCGTGCCGCATCCGGCCCTGCCGTTCTTCCGCGACGAGTCGGGCGCCGGCGAACGATTCCACTTCGAGCGCCCGGCCGGCGGCTACTTCTCGACCCGTGACGAACAGCTGGAGGGCGAGATCGCCCGCCGCGACGGCACCTCGAATCCGGTGCGCTGCGTCCACAAGACCTTCACCGACTACTTCGAGGCCCTCGCCGCCGCCGGCTTCGAGGGCATGCCGAAGCTGCGCGAACTCTGCGTCACCGACGAGCATCTCGCGCTCGATCCAGACTTCTTCGGCCCGCTCGCGGACCGTCCCCTGCACGTCATCTTCCGAGTGGAGCGTCCCCGATGATCCTCCCCGCTCGCAGCCCTGCGTCCCGCCGGTGGACCGCCGAAGCCCTGCTGGCCCGCGACGGCTGGCGCGTCCGCGTGCCCGCTGCCGTCGCCGACGAGTTCCACGACCTCGCCGACGCCCGCCCCGACCTGGTCGCATCACCCGCCAGCGCCGAACGCGGCGAGTTCCATCTTCCCGAACTCCAGGCCTTCGCGCTGCGGCTGCGCTCCCACCTGGTCCGCGGCGACGGCGTCGCGTGGCTGCACGAGGGCGCACTGCTCGGCCTGGACGGCGACCGCGGACCGCTGTTCCACGCGCTACTCGGCGCCTCGCTGGGCACGCCGCTCGAGCAGTACGGCCGACTGTTCCCGATCAAGGACCGCGGCGTCGACCACCTCTCGGACCGCGTGCCGGTTTCGATGACCAGCGCGCGCACCGAGTTCCACACCGACAGCAGCTCGGTCGACGTGCTGCCCGACCTGGTCGGCCTGCACTGCGAGCAGGAAGCCCGCGACGGTGGCGACTCGCTGGTGAGCAATGCCGCCGAGGTCCGTGCCCGCCTCGCCGAGGAGGCGCCGGAGCTGCTGGAGATCCTCCGCCGCCCGCTGATCCGCGACATCGTCACGCCCGGCAGCGGCACCAGCCTGGAGGCCCTGCTCCGCAACGCGTTCCCGGTGTTCGGCCCCGCTGCCGACGGTCCCGAGTTCATGTTCCGCTACATGCGGCTGTGGATCGAACGCGGCCAGTCCAATGCCGGCCGCCCGCTCGATGCCGAGTCCCTGCGCGCGCTGGATACGCTCGACGCGCTGCTCACCGCCCCCGAGCACTCGTTGAGCTTCCGGCTGCGTGCGGGCGACTCGCTGTGGGTCGACAACCGGCTGCTCGCGCACGACCGCACCCGCTTCGTCGACGATCCGGCGAAGCCGCGCCTGCTCTACCGGATGTGGGTCCAGACGCCAGCGGAGGCGCGGCGGATGACCACCCCGCGCAGCGCGGTCGCGGCGCGGCACGCGGCTCGGCGACCGGGCAAGGTGTCGGCCCTCGCCCGGATCCAGTGAGCATGTCACTTCTCCGAGGTCACGAACTCACACGGCCCACGAACCCTTGTCGGCAGGCCGGACCGGAGCCAGCGGCCGAACGCACCGATCCGGATGGCCGTCGGCGCCGCGTCGAGGCGCCGCCCAAATCGTCGGCGTCGTCAATGGCCGGCTGTCTCGCCTGGCTTCCCCACCAGCTTGCGCACCAGCTCTTCGAACACCCTGCGACACCGGACAACGGCCTGGATCTGCCCGCCCCCGATGCCGTCGCGCTGCTTCAGATCGAACATCGGCTTGCGAGCCTGCTGGGCGATCGGAACCAGACTCGCGAAGTGTTGGATCAAGGCCAGACAGTACGGATCCTCCTCCACCGTGAGCGCCTTCACCGAAACCGGTAGTGGGTCCCTCTGCTCCAGCAACTCCTCACGGAACACCTTCGGGATCGACTCTGAACACCAGGTCTGCATTCACGGCGGCAGCGCCCAGGTTGGAGAGCACGTCGAGAGAGGTCGTGACGTCGAGTGCGCGTTCGTTGCTGCCCGACATCGTCTTGGACCATTCCTCCGCCAGCGTCTGCTCGAAACGGCTCAACGCCAGATGACCGGGGAGCAGCCAGAGCTGGTCGGCAACCACCTGGAGTTCGGGAGCACGTACAGCCCCGCGCCCTCGCCGAACCAGATCCAGACAACCCGCCACCGTGCTTCCACCATCCGACTCGTCCGACCACAGGTCGAGCAGACGCGCCTCGTCGAGGAACATCGACGTCACGTTGCACTGCGGGTCGTAGTCCAGAACGAGGACGCGATACCCGATCCGCGACGCCATGTGCGCGAGATGGAAGGTCAACGTGGTCTTGCCGACCCCTCCCTTGTTGTTGAACAGCGCGAGCGTGTTCATGGCGCCGCCCTCACGATCACCCGGGTGAAGCCGTCCAACTCCAACTCCAGCGGCGGGTTACCATTCCGCTCCAACTGCGAGCGGACTCGCCGGACGCCTCTCCCCAACTGCTGCACGTAGCCCGCCCGCACGAGGCCAGCGGTGATCAAGGGATTGCGGTAGTCGGAGTGGTTGCCGAACTCACCCAGGCTTGCCTGACCGAACGGACCTCCTGGATTGCTGAACTCGATCCGATCGGAAAATCACTCGATGCGTCCCGGAGCATGAGTCCCCTCGTACAGCCGGTGCTGGACCATGTTGCGGACGAACTCCTTCAGGGCCTCCTCGGGATACGAAGGTACGAAGCCCTCTCGGATACCGTCCGGGCGCAGCGGTCGATCCTCGATGTGGGATCGAAGCCAAGCCCATGAGACCTCGAGCTGATCCTGCAGCGTGCCGGTCGCGGTGCGCCGGGCGACCACCGGTGCGTCATGCTCGAGCCCCCCGTAGCGCACGAGTTCGAGCTTGGCGCCCGGAAACAGGTCCTGCGGACTCTTGCCATGCAGCAACAGCGCCGCCGCGTTGGGATACCAGATGCCATCGCGGAACCGTCCCAACTGACGCTGGACGAGCCACGACTCGAAGTCCGGGCAGGTCGCCTTCGTCGCCGTCTCCGTCTCGCTCTGCGCGCCATTCAGCAGCCAAGGCCGAGTCCTGCAGATCCCCGATGCCGGCGCCCGGCAAGACCCTCGTATCGAATGGCTGCTGAGAATCCGGCCGGCGCTCGTTGAGTCTCAGGAGATCGGCGCGTGACGCGCGCTGGGTCGTCGACCCGACTCGCACCCACGCGACGCCATCGATCTCCACGACGGGCGGCACGGGATAAGGATGCACTTCGATGACGAGCAGACTCCGCCCGTCACGGGTCATCAACGACACCGAGGCACTGGGGATCGGCTGGATCTTCGCCGAACGGAGCAGACTCGAGAGCGCCTGCTGCTGCTCATCGAGATCACCATCCGCATCGATGCCGAGCACGCTGCCCCGCTTGTCGACCCCAACCAACAACCAACCCGGGATCCGGGAATCTCCGAGATCGTTGGCAAGCGCGCAGACGGTCCTCAAGATCGCGTCGCGCGCACGCGCCGATTCCTTGTACTCGACGCGGTCGTTTTCGCCCTTCAACAGGGCAGAGATGTCGATGGGCTTGTCCAAGTGCCGCCCTGACCGACGACCAGTCTACGACCGGCCTTCGATCGGAGCGAGCACCAGACCGGCACGCCGCAGAAGCCACCGAGTGGTCTGCGCAGCGCTGGCCGACGCTCCGAAGCTTCCATCCGGAAGCTGTCCTCAGCGATAGACGACGGTGTACCAGTTCTGGTTGCCGCCGTTGCCGTTGGCTGGGATCGGTACCGTGCCGAGCATGGCACCACTGGTCGCATCGACGCGCACCAGCTGCGGCGCGGCGAGCTGACCGCAGCGCGAGTCAGGCCAGGTCGCCACCGCGACCTCGGTCTCGTCCTTCGAGAGGCCCGCGGTCCAGCCGTTCTCCAAGGGTGCGGCGGGCATGAAAGGCGTCCACGCGAAGGCGCTCGGGTCCTTCGGATCCAGGTCGAGGCGTCCGACCCAACCGCAATTCCCGAAGCCACCGACGATCGCGAAGTCGCCGGCATTCGAGACCGTGATCGAGGTGGGTGCGCTACCGAAGGTCACCGCGGGGTTGGACAGCACGCCGAGGTTCTGCTGACCGGGCAAGGCCGCGTTGTGATCGACCCAGGCGTTCGCGAACAGATCGAAGCGGGCCACCTCGGCCGGAGTCGCACCGGCGAGCTGGATGGTCACGAACAGGTAGCGCTCGTCGGTGGTGAACGCGGCCTGGGTGGCGATGTCGATCGGGCTGCCGGTGTTCACCGGCACGGGCAGGCCGGAGACCAGGTTCTGCAGGAAGGTCGGGCTGGAGGGATCGGTGTCGACGACGGTCAACGTGGAGGGCAGCAGCGTCAGCAGCGCGATGCGATCCCCGGACTTCGACATCGCCCAGCGCTCGTAGATGCCCACCGCGACGTTGGTGGTCTCGTGGACCGGGAGCCCGTAGGTCATGGAGGCCGCATCGACGTCGAGCGCCACCAGCTCGCGGCCGCCGCTGGTTCCCTGGGTGAGGGTCCACAGCAGTTGCCGCTCCACGTCGAGTGCCAGGCCGTAGCAGCCGGCACCGGGTGATTGGTAGAGCGTCGACCACGACAGCGGCGAGGTCGAGGTGTCGGCCACACCCACCAGGCTGCGGATGCTGGAGCCGGTGAAGATCCGGCCGCCGGCCTCGTCGTACACCGCCGCGGTGACGTTGTCGGTCTCCGCGACGGCCCCCGACTCGGTCACCGTCCCGCCGGCCGGATCCACCAGGTGGTAGGGGTCGCTGCCCGACACCGAGCAGGCCACGAAGACCTGCGGCGCGTCGCCCACTGCCAGTCGCCAACCACGGCTCGCCGCCAGGCCTTGCGGCGCGACGGGGTCGAGGACCAACGCCTGGAAGAACAGCGGGAAGCCAACCAACGGCGGCAGGTTCGGGATCGGCAGTCCGAAGCTCACCGAGCCCTCACCCGGCCCGGGCGGCGCGGTGAGACCCTGGAACGACCCGACCAGGCTCGAGGGGTCGACGAGCAACTCGGCACCGACGAGCGGCAGCGAGCCGGAGGCGGTACCGAGGACCACCGCGGCGAGCGACGACGGCGCAGCGCACTGCACGTCCAGGCGGAAGCCCGGATCGTTGAGGCCCGGACGAATGGAGGTGAGGAGCGGCGCCAGGCCACCGGTTCCCGCGGTCGGGGAGCCGTAGGTCTGCTGGGCGAGCAGGGGCGACGTCGCAAGAGCGAGAGAAAGCGCCGAGACGGGCAGCGCAATGCGTGGCGTGCGCATGGGCGGAGATCGAGAGCGGGTCCCTGGCAGGGGGAGGGCCCCAGTGTAGAGGCCGCGAACCGGATCGACCACGCCACCCGACCGACGGCCGAGCGCATGGAGCGATGTCCGCCTCAGTTTGCGCGTGTGGCACTCCACAGCACCGAACGCATCGACAGCGATCCGAGGTCGAAGCCATCGAGAGGGAACGACACCCGGTCGCCCGACTCCGCCGCACCGGCCGCGTACAGCAGCGGAAACCAATGATCGGGATGCGGGTGCGCGAGCCGGGCATGCGGACCACCCGGCCAGGCCGCGACCAGCCGCTCGGTGTCCCCGACCCGGATCGCCGCAGCGGCCTGCTCGTCGAACTCGCGGGCCCAGTCGGGCGCCGTGGCACCCGCCCCCCGGCCGAACGCGTCGCGCAGATTGTGGGTCACATTGCCACTGCCGAGCAGGAGCACGCCCTCGTCGCGGAGCGGTCGCAGCGCCCTGCCGAGTTTCAGATGCTCCCGCGGACCGAGCCGTCCATCGAGACTGAGCTGCACCACCGGGATGTCGGCGTCGGGGAACAGGTGACAGAGCACCGACCACGCGCCGTGGTCGAGCCCCCAGTCCTCGCGACCGGTGATCGGAGGATCGGTGCGATCCGCCAACAGCGCGACGACTCGGCGCGCGAGCCCGGGACTGCCCGGCGCCGGATAGCTCAGCTCGTGAAGCTGCCGTGGAAAGCCCCCGAAGTCGTGGATGGTCCGCGGCGCGGCCTCGCCGGTGACGAAGCTACCCTCGGTCCACCAATGTGCGGAGACGCAGAGCACCGCCTGGGGCCGCGGCAACTCGCGACCGAGCGCACGGAACCCGCGACTCCAAAGATTGTCCTCGATGGCGTTCAGCGGCGAACCGTGGCCGATGAACAGGACGGGCATACGGGCCGATGGAGGGTCTCGATCCATGAGCGGGCCGCCCGCGGGCGGCGACCCGAGGATCCTACACCTCCTCGAGCTGCCCCTGTACCGGCACGTCGACGTGCGCGAAGCCGACGTCGCGCAACGCGTCGGCGAAGTGGCAGGCAGCGTCCTCCTCACCGTGGACCACGAACACGCGGCGCACCTTGCCGGCCAACGGCCCGATCGCCGCCAGCAGATCGTTCTTGTCGGCGTGCGCCGACATGCCTCCGACGGTCCGGACCTCGCAGCGGACGTGGTAGCGCTCACCGAGGATCGGCACCGTGTCGTAGCCGTCGACCAGCTTGCGGCCGAGGGTGCCGCGCGCCATGAAGCCGACCGCCAGCACCAGATCCTGCTCGCGCCCGACGCTGACCGCGAGGTGGTGCAGGATGCGGCCCGCCTCGCACATGCCGGAAGCCGACAGGATCAGACCGCGCCGCTCGAAGTTCAGCGCCTTGCTCTCCTCCGGCGTCGACACGAAGCGCAGGCCGCTGACCAGCAGCGGGTCGTGACCGTCCGCGAGGATCCGCCGCGCCTCCTTGTCGAACAACTCGCGGTGGGCGGCGACGACCCGGGTGGCGCGCGTCGACAGCGGCGAGTCGACCCAGATCGGGATCTCGGGGATCCGCCCGGCCCGCTGCAGTCGACCGAGCGCGTAGAGCAGGTTCTGCGTCCGCCCCACCGAGAAGGCCGGCACCAGGATCCGGCCACCGCGCGCCTCGGCATCGTGGATCGCCTGCTCCAGGGCCCGCTCCACGTCGGCGGCCGGCTCGTGCACCCGGTCGCCATAGGTGGACTCGGTGAGCAGCACGTCGCACGGCGGAATCGGGTCGGGGTCGCGAAGGATCGGGTAGCCGCGACGCCCGAGGTCGCCGGTGAAGACCACATGCAGCGCCCGGCCGTTCTCGTCGCAGCGGAGGTCGACGATCGCCGAACCGAGGATGTGCCCGGCCTCCAGGAACTCGCAGCGCACGCCGCCGAGGACCTCGAACGGAGCGTGGTAGGCGTGCCGGACCAACTGGTCGAGCGTCCGCTCCACGTCGGCAATCTCGTACGGCGGCGGCGTGACCGGCTTGCCGTGCTTCTCCAGGAACTTCGCGTTCTCGGCCTGGATGTTCGCCGAGTCGGGCAGCAGGAGTTCGAGCAGGTCGGCCGTGGCGTCGGTGCAGTGGATCGCGCCGCGGTAGCCGAGCTTCACCAGCCGCGGCAGTGCCCCGCTGTGGTCGATGTGCGCGTGGCTGAGCACCACGGCGTCGACCTGCTGGGGATGCAGACCCAGCTCGCGGTTCGCCACGTCGGAGAGGCGCCGCGGGCCCTGGACCAGGCCGCAGTCGAGGAGCACGTTGCCGCCCGCGACGCTCAGCAGGTGGCGGCTACCGGTGACGTGACGCGCGGCGCCGAGGAACTGGATTCGTGCCATGTCAGCCTGCCTGCCCCGCCCGCAAGGCCGCGTAGGCCTCGCGATAGAACTCTCGATGCTGCTCGCGGTAGTCGGCGTCGTGCGGCTCGCCGCGCAGCTCCCTGGCCCGCTCGTCGAGGAAGCGGCGAATGCCCGCGCTGAACATGTCGATCAGCTCGACGATCTTGCGGCTGCCGGGATCGGTGTTCGGCGCCAGCAAGGTGCGGAGCCTGGCCGAAGCCTCCAGGAACGCCTCGTACTGGTGCATCAGGAACAGCAGGGTCACCACGTGGTTCTGCACCGCGAGGTCGCTCGCCTCCGCATAGCCGTCGTCGGCCCGCGTGAACCGGTCGACAGCCGGCGCCGCATCGGCGACCAGCTTCGAGGCGAGCAGGTCGTCGTAGACCAGTTCCGCGACCACCAGGTTGCCGCGCTTGGTGGGGTGCACGTAGTCGAGGAACAGCTCGAAGCCGGGTGCCGGGCCGTCGGCAGCGGCGTGCATCGCGGCGTCGGCGTCGAGCAGCTCGGCATGGGGATGGCGTGCGGCGATGCGACGGATCGCATCGAGGATCGGCGTGGTGGCGCGGAACGGCGTCTGGTCGAGGTCGCGGGCCTTGGAGTAGGCGTCCTTGGCGGCCTCGCGACGACCGGCTCCTTCATGGGCGCGCGCCAGCCGGAACCAGGTGTCCGCGTACTGGGGATCGACCTCGGTCGCGCCTTCGAGCGGCGCGATGGCCGCCGCCGGACGCCCTTCCAGGAGCTCGCGGCAGCCTTCGTCGTAGAGCGCGCGCCAGCGCTGTAGATCTGCGCCTTCCACGCCGTGGGTCGACACGTTCGGTTCCCAATCGCGCAGGTTCACCGGCACGGTCAACAGCCGCACCGGCACCCCGTGCTCCCCGGCCTCGGCGACGATCGCGTCGATCGAGAACTCGTAGTGCTCGACGACCTCGGCGTACTGCTGCGGATCGGCCCGCATCGGCAGAGCCGTCCGCTCGATCTGCGAGTCGATGAAGGCCTGGGTGTCCTCACGCGCCGCGCCGCTGAGCGAATCGTTCACCGCGGCACTCAGGCACGCGAACAGCCGCGAGTGCGTTGCCAGCCCGCGGACCGCGTCGCGCAGCAGCGACTGCGGCTTGTAACGCCTGGTCTCGACGAACTCGTTGTTGCCCGACCAGATCAGGATCACGTCCGGGTCGTAGCGGATCACGTCGTGGAAGATCGCGCGCACCCGGTAGCTGGCATAGGCATGCGCGCTGACGTTCAGCACCTCGATCGACTGCCCGGGATAGGCGTTCTGCAGCGCCTGTTGCAGATAGGTGCTGTAGTACTGCCCGCCGTGGTGCGGCCAACCCGCGCTCGCCGACCCGCCGATGCAGAACGCCCGGAAGCCGCCCGCAGGCTTCTCGACCGGGAAGGTGATGTCGTTCTGCGCGTAGGCCTCGGGGTGGGCGACGCGGTAGTGCCGCACGCCGTCGATCTCGACCTCGGCAAAGATCGACCCGGTCTCGTTCAGGTTGAGGAACGGGTCGTCGGAATCGGCACCGACGCCGAGCACACGCACGCCGATCTCCAACGCACCGAGCAGCAGGAGCGGCGACGCGAGCAGGATCACCCGGAACAGCCAGACGCGGCCGGAGCGCGGAGCGGGAGGCATCGAGGGGAGGATACCCCCCGAGGATCGGCGAACGTCCCGACGCTCTTCCGTTCTGGAGCGGGGATCCTGATGCTGGACGCATGCGCATCGCCGTCGCCGTCGCGGTCTCTCTGCTCCCCCTGGTCCTCCCGGCCCAGGATGGCGCGACCCAGAACCGCCCCACCGGCGCACCGTTCGCGACCCGGTCCGCGGTGATCGCGCCCCACGCCGTCGCCGCCACCGCTCATCCGATCGCCACCCAGGTCGCGCTCGACGTGATGCAGCGCGGCGGCAACGCCATCGACGCGGCGATCGCCGCCAACGCGGTGCTGGCGCTGGGCGAACCCACCGGCTGCGGGCTCGGCGGCGACCTGTTCGCGATGGTCTGGAGCGCCGACGAGGAACGGCTGCACGGCTTCAACGGCAGCGGCCGCTCGCCCCGCTCGCTCACCGTCGAGAAGCTCCGCGCCGAGCTCGACGCCCTCGAGGTCGAGTCCATCCCCGCCTACGGCGTCCTGCCGATCAGCGTGCCCGGCGCGGTCGACGGCTGGTGCAAGCTGCACGTCCGCTTCGGTCAGTTACCGCTCGCCGAGGTGCTCGCGCCGGCGATCGCCTACGCCCGCGCCGGCATCCCGGTGCCGGAGGTCATCGCCTACTACTGGAGCCTCGCACCCGAACGCTACGCCGGCCAGCCGGGCTTCGCCGAGGTCTTCCTGCCCGACGGCCGGCCACCCGCACACGGTGACCTGTTCCGCAACCCTGCCCTGGCGGACACCCTCGAAGCGATCGCCACGGGCGGCCGCGAGGCCTTCTACGAAGGCGAGATCGCCGAACAGCTCGCCGGCTGGGTGCAGACCCACGGCGGTTACCTCACCACCGACGACCTCGCCGGCCACCACGGCGAATGGGTCGCCCCGGTGTCGACGAACTACCGCGGCTACGACGTCTGGGAGCTGCCGCCCAATGGCCAGGGCATCGCCGCGCTGCAGATCCTCAATGTGCTCGAGCGCCACGACCTCGCCGCAATGGGCTTCGGCAGCGCCGACCATCTGCACCTGTTCACGGAGGCCAAGAAGCTGGCCTTCGAGGACCGCGCCCGCTTCTACGCCGACATGGCGATGGCCGATGTGCCGGTCGAAGGGCTGATCTCGAAGGAATACGCCGCCGAGCGCGCGTCCCTGATCCGCCCCGACCGCGCGCTCCTCTCGGTGCCCACCGACGCCCCCGAGGACGGCGATACGACCTACCTGACCGTCGCCGACCCCCAGGGCAACATGGTCTCGCTGATCCAGTCGAACTACCGCGGCTTCGGCTCGGGGGTCGCCGTGCCGTCCCTCGGCTTCTGCCTCCAAGACCGCGGCGAGCTGTTCGACATGCACCCCGGCCGCGCCAACAGCTATGCGCCGGGCAAGCGCCCCTTCCACACCATCATCCCCTGCTTCGTCACCCGGGACGGCCAGCCCTGGCTGAGCTTCGGCGTGATGGGCGGCGCGATGCAGCCGCAGGGCCACGCACAGATCGTCGCGAACCTGGTCGACTTCGGGATGGGGTTGCAGGAAGCCGGCGATGCACCGCGCGTGCGCCACGAAGGCTCGTCGCAGCCGACCGGCGAACGCATGAAGGATGGCGGCACGCTACGCGTCGAGGCGGGGATCGACGAAAGCGTGGTCGAAGCGCTACGCGCCAAGGGCCACCGGGTGGAACGCGGCGACTTCGGCTTCGGCGGCTACCAGGCGATCCTGCGGGATGCGGAGCGCGGGGTGTGGTGGGCGGCTTCGGAGTCGCGGAAGGATGGGATGGCGGCGGGCTACTGACCCCCTCAGTACCCCTCCCCCATCTCCTCCCACCACCGCTCCCAGCGCCGCAGCGCTTCCTTCCGCTCCCGCGCCCCGGCCTTCGGGTCGAAGCCATGCGCATGCCGGGTGATCGCGCCCAGGTGCTTGATCGCGACCTCGCGCGTCGCCTCGTTCTCGCTCTCGAGGAGCTTCATCAGCACCGGCACCAGCGCGCGGTCGCGGTGCTTCTTCACCGCGTCGACGCTCTCGCGCCACAGCTTGGGCTCGCCCTCGCGCGCGGCGAGCAGGATCTTGGTGATGCCGGAGGCCTGCAGGTGCTCCAGGTTCTCGAACACCCCGAGGCGCCCGGGTTCGCCGGCGGGAACCGCGGCGTCGACGAGGACCGCCAGTTCGTCCCGGCTGGCCAAGGCCTGCAGAGCCTGGCCGATCGCGTTCTTTGCGCCGCCGTCGCGCTCCTTCTGCAAGCGCTCGGACAAGGCCTTGGTCGACTCCTGGACGCCGAGTCGGCCGAGCGCGCGGGCGGCGAAGATACGCACGTTGCGGTCGCCATGGTTCAGCGCCCCTTCCAAGGCCTTGACGCTGCGCTCCGAGGCGATCGAAGCCAACGCGCGCGCGACCTGCGTCGCGCAGGGCCCGTCCTTCAGACCGAGTAGCGGCAGCAGCATGTGCTCGTGCCGTTCCTGGCACACGGTGACCAGTAGGGTGGCCATCTGCCGGCGCAGGTCCTTGTCCTCCTTCTCGTCCTCGAGCACGTCGCAGATCACCGGCACCAGCGACGGACCGAGTTCGTCGGTGAGCCGCGCCAGGACGATCGCGCGCTCCTGCGCGTCTTTGCTGTTCCGCAATCGCTCCAGGAACGGAGCCGCGACCTCGCGCAGGTTGCCGGTGAACGGATGGACCTTGATCTTCGGGGCTCGGTCGTAGCGGTAGTAGGTGGTGAGGATCAGCACACCGATGGCGGTCGAGTAGATCCGGCCGCCGCGGCCGTCGAAGCCGCCGGTGGTGTGCCAGGAGCCGTAGAACGGCGAGCGCCGGTCGTCGTCCTGCAGCTCCAGCATCGCGGGCTTCAGGGCCTTGTTCCACGTGCCCCAGTGTTCGCCGCCGACCTGGAACAGCGCCAGCGTCGCGTAGTACCAGTAGTAGAAGTCCGCGCCGCGCACCTGCGGGAGATGCTCGACGAGGCGCCACGACGGCAACCGAACCTGCGGGATCTCCGGTGACTGACCGAGGAACATCCGCGACACCATTCCGACGCTGGTGAGCCGCAGGTTCTCGTTGGCGAGTCCGGGCCGCCCGGTGTAGCCGACCTGGTAGTAGCCGGGCTCGGTCATCGCATCGATGAACCGCAGCGCGTCGCGGTAGCCGACCACGTCGAGCCCGGCCTTGTGGCCGGCATTGAGCGCCATCACCACCCAACCGACCACCGAGGTATCGCCGGCCTGCTTGGGGTCGTAACGCCAGCCGCCGCCATTGCGGTCCTGGGCGAACACCAGGAAGTCGAGCGCGAGCTGGGCGACCTCGGCGACGTACGGGTCGTCGGTGTAGGCATGCACCTCGCACAGCGCCTGCGTGGCGATCGCATGGCTGTACATGTAGTGCCCCGAGGTCGTCTCGAAGCGACCGTAGTCGGCAACGCGGGCGCCGAGCCACCGCACCGCGCGCTGCACCTGCTCGGTGTAGTCGCCCTGCTCGGTGGTATGCCCGGAGGTCACGTAGGCCAGGATCGAGAGGCCGGTCATCGCGACGTCCCACTCCTCCGAGCCGAGGCCGGCCGTCCGTGGATCGACGTCGCTCAGATGCAGCAGGAAGGCCCGCGCCCGCCAAGCACCGTCTTCGTCCTGAACCCTTGCCAGGAACTCCAAAGCCCGGTCGATCGCGCGCTCGGTGTCGGTGCCGCCGCCGTTCTGCCGGGCCATCCGCAGGCGTTCGGGCTTGGCGAGCACCTTGAGCTTCGCCTTCTGGCTCGGGCCGTCGCCCGAGCCTTCGCGGCCGGGAACGGTCTTGGCGACCGGCGCGGGCCCGCTGCGCCGGAAGTTCCATTGCGCCTGGTCTTCCCAATGCGCCCGCAGCCGCAGCACCGGATCGCGGCGCTCCGCCTCGAGGCCGTCGGCGCGGTAGTCGAAGTCCGACTCGACCAACGGACGCACCGTGTCGAAGGCCTGCTGGCGCAGTTCCGACGACCGACCGAAGCGCATCAGGTCGATCGATGCCGCCACCGCTGCGACCTGCAACGGCCGCCAGTTCACCGGCAGATCGGCCGCCACGATGCGTCGCAGCAGCCCCGCCGAGGCATCGTGGTGCGGCGAGCGCTCGTCCTTCGCCGCGGCGAACGCCAGCCGCGCGACCGCCGGCAGCACCTGCGGCAGGTGCTCCTCGACGGCAGCTCCCGCCTGCTCCAGTCGGGCCCGTTCGCGGGCACTCGGATCGGCCGCCCCCGACGCACGGGCGAGTTCGAGAGCCAGCTCGCCACAGGTCTCGCGTTCGGCCGGCGCGACGTCGTCGTGCAGGGAGCGCCAGCCGAGGTCGGTGCCGCCCATCACCATCGTCCACATCGAATGGCCGCCGGCCGCTCCCACGCCTGTCTGTGGGCTGCGTGAGACGAGGCCGCGGTGGTGACCCGGCGAATGATACCAGCCCTCGAACGCGCCGCGTCCATCGACCCGACCACCGAGGCAGTTCTCGCCGACCCCGCCCCCGAAGCCCTCCAGCCGCACCCGGTCGCTCGGGCCGCGGTTGCGCGGCACCGGCGAGATGTGGCCGAAGTAGCCGAGGTCGATCATCTCCTGGCTGTGCTTGCGCGACGCGGCATTGAGCCGCTCTTCGACCTCGAAGGGCCGCAGACCCAACACCCGCCGATAACGGTTGAGCACCGCGACGAACTGCCATTCGGTCTCGTCAAGGCTGAACGCCGCCTGCGCGTTGTAGACGTCGACCGCTTCGGCGAGCAGCTCCTCGACCAGCCAGTTCTCCCACGGCGTGAGTTCCTGGTGCTGACGTTGCAGGTCGGCGCCGCGCTCGAGGACGTCGCGGACCTGGCCGGCGCGCAGATGCGCGAGCAACCACAGCGCGTCTTCGAGGCCGGACTGCTCTCGCCCGGGCAAGAGCCGCTTGGCATTCGTGGCGGCGTCGTCAGGACGTTCGCGGACGAAGTCGCCGAGCACCTCGACGCGCTCGGCACGCAGCAACGCGTCGATCCGGTTCAGCACGAGTTCGCGGCCGCGCACCCGTTGCAGGAGCGTGTAGGCACTCGCGGGCGAAACCCGGTCGTAGCTGCGCCGGTCGCGATCCACCAATTCTTCGTAGGCCGCGTACTGCTCCTCCAACGCCGCCCGCCCCGCATCGACCTGCGGCTGCTCGGGCTTGTCGTAACGACCGATGAGCTTCAGCAGCTCGTCGCGCGGCTTGGCCATCGCGCCGTGCGCGGCAATCAGCTGCTCACGCAGCGACCTGCTCGACGAGTAGCTCGTCAGCCAGCCGCGCACCTCGTCGTAGTCGGGCCGCAACGCGCCACGGATCGTCATCGCCGCGGCTCGCAGCTTCCCCAACACCTGATCGCGCTGGACCTCGAACGCCGGCAGGTTGGTGACCTCGCGCTGCGGCTCGAACGGTGGCTCGGCACCCTCCAGGCCCAGGTCCGCCAAGGCCTGCAACGTGTCGTCGACCAGTCGCGCCCGGTCGCGGACGGCCAGCGGTAGGAACTCGCCGCGGTAGCGGTGGTAGCCCCCCTTCGGCACGCCTTCCCCACGCGACTCGGCCAGCAGCTGGTCGCCGACGGCGCGCTGTCCTTGGTCGAGGTCGCGCGCCCGGCCGACCGCTTCCTCGGCCGCCGCGGTAGCCCCGGCGCGGAACAGCCAGCGCGCGATCGCGGTCGCCTCCACCGCGGTCGGATCGGCGGCGAGGAAGCGCTCGCCGACGGTCGCCGGCGGGAGCGCGCGCAGTTCGGTCGGCGCTCCGGCGTGGGCCAGCGCAGCCCGCTCGATGGCGAGCTCGGCGAGCAGCGAACGCGCCGCCTGGATGTCGGCCTGGGCCTCCGCGGCCTCTGCGGGGGTGGCGTCGAGGAACTGCTGCAGGCGCGCGGCGAGTTCCTCGTGGCGGATCTCGCGACGCCAGGCCGGTGCGTCCCGCGCGATGTCGGCGAACGGCTCGGTCGGCGCGGCCTTGTCGACGACCACCACCCCGGCGGTCGCCGGCGCCGATTCCTGGGCGAGGACGACGCCGTGCGGAGTGCCGATCAGCCCGAGCAGGCAGACCGGGAGCGCGATGCCGAAGCGAGCGGGCCGAGGGGTCATGGACCCCACCTTAGCAGCCGGCGGCGCGACGCGAAGCCGCGCGCTCGGTCAGCGTAGTCCGATGCCCTGCTGGGCGATCCCGTCGCGCGCCATCAGCGCCTCGATGCCGTCCGGATCGCGCGGCAGCGCCGCGGAGAGCACCTCGCAGCCGTCCTCGGTGACCAGCACCACGTCCTCGATCCGGCAGCCCATGCCCTCGTCGCGGAGATAGGCACCCGGCTCGACGGTGATCAGCATCCCCGGCTCCAGGCGGTCGCCGCCGAAGTCGTGGACCGCCAGTCCCACGTGGTGGCACGGCCCGTGGTCGGCGCGGTATCCACGGTCGGCGAGCAGCTTCCGGCACAGCCCCGAGAGCTGTCCCAGCGACGCCCCCGGCTTCACCTCGGCGATCAGCGCTTCCTGAACCGCGAGCACGTCTTCCACCAGCTTGCGCTGGGCCGCGGAGAACTTGCCATTGGCCGGGAAGGTGCGGGTCACGTCGGTCGCATAGCCGTGCACCGTCGGCCCGTAGTCCATCACGATCAGGTCGCTCTCCAGGAGCTGCCGCGAGTTGGCGTCGTAGTGCAGCACGCAGCCATTGGGACCCCCGCCCACGATCGCGGCATAGGCATCCGGACCGGCGCCGAGCCGCGAGAACACGTAGCGCGCCACCGCGGCGACCTGGTACTCGTACATCCCCGGCTCGGTGCTCTTCATCGCCTCGGCGATCCCCTCCACCGCGGCATGGGTCGAAGCACGGATCTGCGCGATCTCCTCGGCGGTCTTCACGCCGCGGAGCCGCTCCAGCACCGGTGTGAGGTCCCGAACCTCGACGTCGTCGAACAGCTCCTCGAGCTTCGCCTTCAACTGCAGCTCGCGTGATGCGCGACCATCCAGAGGATCGCCCGCGACCTTGCGCCAGGCACCACCCGCGGTCGACGAGGTGGCGCCGGGCCCGGGTGCCGGCTCGAGCAGGGTCCAGATCACCTGCCGGGGCTTGCCGTCCTTCGACTCCATCGGCTCGGTCGATTCGAGGAGTCCGGGCAACTCGCGCTCCACCAACGCGCGCAGGTTGCGCACCTCGTGGAAGCCGGTGCGCTCTGCCGACTCGTCGCCAGGGGCGAGGCGCGCGCCGTCCCAGGTGGCCGCGAAGCGGTTGAACGGCGGCACGAACAGCAGGTCCTTGCCGTCCTCGGGCAGGAGCACCATCGCCACCCCGGGATCCTCGACGCCGCTGAGGTACCAGAAGTCCTGGTCCTGGAAGAACGCGCCGTTGGTCGGCGGCTGCTCGCCGCTGCGCAGCAGGATCAGCCCGCCACCGACTGCCTCGCGAAGAGCGGCACGACGCGCGGCGAAGAACTCGCGGCTCAGTGGCTCGGGAGCGGGCTCCTGGGCCCACGACGAGTCCGAGAGCCCTACGGCGGCGGCAAGAAGGAGGATCGCGGATCGCGGGACCTGATGCATGGCCGCAGACTACGTCGCGCGGTCCCGCACGGAGAGTGCCCCCTGTTGACCCAGGGACCGCAGACCCCGACGCTCCCCGCCCACCATGCGCGAATTCCTCACCCCCGCACTCGCGGCACTCTTCCTGGCCCCGCTCGCGTCGGCCCAGCTCCGCGCCGAGAAGATCGTCGCCGCCGACGACGAGTCCGGCTGGATCCAGCTCTTCGACGGCAAGACCCTCGATGGCTGGACCCAGCAGAACGGCACCGCGACCTACGAGGTCGTCGACGGCACGATCGTCGGCACCACGGTGCAGGGCAGTCCGAACTCGTTCCTGTGCAGCGATCGCTTCTTCGGCGACTACGAGCTCGAGTTCGACGTCAAGCTGTACGACGACGAGCTGAACTCGGGCGTGCAGATCCGCAGCCACTCGATCCCCACGCACAACAACGGCCGGGTCCACGGCTACCAGGTCGAGATCTCCACCAACGGCCACGCCGGCTTCGTCTACGACGAGGCGCGCCGCGGCTGGCTCAGCACCAACCGCGACGACCCGCGCAAGCGCACCGCCTTCCACAATGGCGAGTGGAACCACTATCGGGTGGTCGCGCTGGGCCCGACGATCCGCACCTGGGTCAATGGCGTGCAGGTCGCCGACGTGGTCGACGACTTCTCGCCGACCGGCTTCATCGGCCTGCAGGTCCACGCGGTCAGCGGCGACCCGAAGTGGCGCGTGGCGTGGCGCAACATCAAGCTGCGCGAGCTCGGCGATGGCGGTGGCTGGGCCGAGCTGTTCAACGGCAAGGACCTCTCCGGCTGGCGGGTCAACGAGAACCCCGACAGCGTGAAGGTCGAAGACGGCGCATTGGTGGTGCAGGGCGAGCGCGCCCACGTGTTCTACGACGGGCCGGTCTACCAGCACGACTTCAAGAACTTCGAGCTCGATTGCCTGGTCCGGACCTCGCCGAGCGCCAACTCGGGGATCTACTTCCACACCGCGTTCCAGGACTCCGGCTGGCCGGCCAAGGGCTACGAGGTCCAGGTCAACAACACGCAGAGCGACTGGCGCCGCACCGGCGGGCTGTATGCGATCGACGACGTCCGCGAGGCACCGGCGCAGGACGACCAGTGGTTCGCGATGCGGGTGCGCGTGGAGGGCAAGCACGTGCAGATCTGGGTCAACGGCAACCAGACCATCGACTACACCGAGCCCGAGGGCGTCGAGCGCGCCGACGGCTTCAAGGGTCGACTGATCGACCGCGGCACCTTCGCACTGCAGTGCCACGATCCGGGCTCGCGGGTCGCCTACAAGCAGATCCGGGTCCGGCCGCTGCCGGAGTGAGAAGCAACGAGACCGCGCCGATGCGACCCCTCCACACCGCGTCCGGCGCCCTGGTGCTCGGACTCTTCGCGCTCGCTGCGAGCGTGAGCCCGATCCAGGCACAGCGGCGCCCGAAGCCGCCGCGCCGCCCCGAGCCGCCGGCGGTGACCCTGCCGGCGTCGTGGGCCTCGGTGCGAATCGGCGACCTGCCGGCACATGCGTTGGAGCTGCTCGGCGATCCCGAGCGCCGCGCGGCGCTGGCCGCCTCCGACCTGCCGGCGCTCGCCAACTGGTTCACCGCTCGCCCCCTCGACCCGGAGGGCTGGCTCACCTGGCTGAAGGAACACCGCGACGCTCTGCCGACGGGAGTGGCGTGGCACACCAGTGAGAACACCGCCATCGGGCTCGGATGGGTCGGTCGGAGCAACGACATGAAGCGGCGGGAGGCGGCTCTGAAGCGCGCCACCGGCGATGTTCTGGAACTCGCGTTCTCCGATGCACGCCAGCCGTTCGGGATGATCCTCGAGAATCTGGGCGAGGAGACCTCCGCGTGGTTCGACGACCGCGAGGCGTCGCCACTCCCCTTCGGCAACCTGCCGTATGGGACGGCGACGGTCGAATCCACCGAGCGCCACTTCCGTCGCCATCGCCATGCCGAGGGTCTCGAGGCCGCTCTGGACCGGCCGGTGATTGCAGACCTGGCGGACGGCGTGCTGCTGCGTGCGACAGGTCCCGGCGACCCACTGCGTCTACGAGAACTGCTCCTGCCAGAGGGCACACGCTGTGAAGGCGCATGGCAGATCGAGGTCCGGGCCACGACTGCCGGCTACCGCGTGCTCGCGGAATCGGACGGCGAGGTAATCGCGGACCGGACCGTCGCCCTGCCGGACGTTCGGATGTCCCCGCAATCGCGCGCGCAGCTCGCCGCGCTCCACCGCCAGCTCCATCTGCGCCCGGACCCGCAATCGCGACCAATGGGCGAGCGACTCCCTGCCGACGCGGTCACCCTGACGATCCGACGTGACGAGTCGGCGGACACACCGGAACGCCGCGGCCTCCGCTTCGAACTCGGCGACGACGAACTGCCGGGTCTCGACGCGCTGTTCTTGACGTTGGTGCGACACGCCGTCGACCCGGCGTGGTGGAGGAACGACGCAGAGACGGGTGGCTTCGACCCGCGCGATCTCCGGATCGTCGTCGAGAAGCCGTGCACCTACAGCGACGTCGCGATGACGGTCGACGCGCTGCTCGACGCCGGCTACTGGAACTTCCAGTTCCCCAGGTAGGCGAAGCGGTCAGTTGCCAGCGGCCTGGTTCTCGAAGTAGTAGGGCGCGTAGTGGCCGGGGCTGAATCGGTCCCGAGCCGCGCGGACGGAGGCCAAGACTTCATTCCCATCCCGCAGCACGGTGAACGGGATGGCCTGTTCGTCGGGAATCGCCATCACGGCGGTATGGATCTCGCCCCACGAGCGCACCGCGCGTTCACCGACACGCAGAATCACATCGCCCGGCGACATCTCGGGGCACGTGGACGCGGCTGAACCGAGGGTTTCCGGAACCCACTGCGGCACCACCGCGCGCGCACTCGGCGTGAGTTGCCATTCGATCACGGCGGGTACCTGGCCCGAGAACTTCAGCTCCCGGGCGAGCGAGACGTGGTCGGGGGAGTAGACCTGGAGCGGCATCCACGTGATCGCGGGGACCTCGATCTGGATATGACCGTCACAGGGCTCCGGATCCCGCTCGAGGCCAGTGAGCTCGTGGAACCAGTCGAACCAACTCGCATCGCTCCGCACGATCACATCCCGGACAGGTCGAGCCGTCAGGGCGTCGAGGAACCGAAGCTCGACCTTTTCGGACCGCGAGTTGTCCCGGAAGCGGAGTTCGTCGAGCGTGGAGCGACCATCTTGCTCGACGGTCACGAGTCCTGTCTCCACGAGTGCGAAGTCGGCCCCGAACCATGGCGCGAGCCGCCAGGTTCCCGGCGTGACGAGCGGCAGCGAGACCGTCCGATCTTCTTGAACTCGCATCGAGACACGGAGCGTGACGTCGTCGGCTCCCTGGCCGATCGCCCGCAACCAAACCTCGCCGGGAAACCATTGGCCGGACGCATGCCCCAGGACGGAAACGACGACGGGTGCCCGGGCGCCAACCTGCTGGCGGATCGTGCATGATTGACCCTGGACCAACTCGATGCGGTGGGTCCAGCTCGCGTGGTAGTCGGGCGTCACGTCGAAGGACCCGACCGACCACCGGATCTCGACCTGGTACCGGCCAGGGACCAGGTCCACGCATTGGAACACTCCGTCCGCGCCGGTCCATCCGGAGCAGTGTCCCCCCCACCGGTCTCCGAGGACCCGCGTGACGTAGACCGAGGCTTCCACGGCGGGACCTTCGAGATCCACGGCTTCGATACGGAGCGTCGCGCCGCCTGCGCCGACGGGCGTGTCGCCACGAAGTTCCGTCGCCGAGTGCGATAGCAGGTTGGTCAACGTCGGGTCGAGCACGAGAACGTCACAACCCGGGGCGCCGGCCGCCACATCTCCCAGCTCGTCGATCGACCAAGACCCACCCTCACCGGTCGTCGTCATTGCCAGGAAGCGGCCCCGATCGGTCTGAGCCACGACCACGCAGGGCTCCGCGAAAGCCGCCGCCTCGGCGCTACGGCCTGTCAATCGACCAGCGACGTGAACCACTACCTGATCGTCGGCGTGGTCGTAATTCATCGAGTCGGTCGCATAGCCGCCGCTGAAGCGGTGACGAACGTCGCAGGGGCAAGAGGCGACGCGTCCCTCAGCGTCGGTTCGGGCGCTGAACAGCCCGAAGTACCTCTGATCCCCGTTGCGAACCTCCAGGCCTGCGATCGGTCGTCCGTCACGGGCGTCGACGTGGACGTCCGTGGCCCGATGTCCTTCTTGCAGCTCCCATCGAACGGGGTCCTCCGCTCCCGTCGTGCCCACCTCCAGTTCACTGGTCTCGGCGAGGTAGGAACGGAAGCCCTTCGCTTCGATCGCAACCTGGTAGGAACCGGGAGCCAGGCCGCCGATACGCCAGGCTCCGTCGTCGTTACGAAACCACGCGTCGCGAAGCGTTCCCAGGGCCGGATCCAGACTCGCCCACAGACTGCACGGATAGAGCGGGCGCGGCCAGCACGTGTTCGGCTGCTCGCCCTGGTAGGCGTACTCCGTCCCCTGGGGAAAGACGCGCACCCGGAACTCACGGATCGGCTCGTCGGTGCCAGCATTCACCACGATCCCGGATACCGAACACGCCGGCTGCATCTCGACCTCCAGCGGAATCCGCCTTGCCCGCACATTGGCCACGATCGCTTTCCCGAACCGGTAGTCCTCACCCTCATTCGGCGCGTCCACGAACAGTTGGAAAGCACCTACCTTCCCGGCGGTCTCGGGGAACTCGAAGGCGCCGTCCGGATCGACCACCGTCCGTCTCGACTTCTGTTCGACCCAGTCGAACAGCTCCACGGACGCACCGGCGACTGGCTCGCCGCTCTCCGCGCTGGTCACCCGCCCGAACACCATCGGCCGGCCCCCGGCTCCGCCGCCGTCGACGGGGCCGCGCTCTATCCCAGGACCCGGCACACCACCATCCGAGGAGTTTGCGATGGTCCCGACCGCGGATCCTCGACCAATTCGCGCATCGACGGGACCGCCACTCTCGCCAGAGACCGTTGACCAAAGACCCAACGCGAACCCCGCCCAGACCACCAGACCGAGCAGGGACGCGGCCACCAGGACCTTCACCGTCTTCGAGCCTGTTCCCACGCTCGTCGACGAGGCGCCCGCCGCAATGGCCTGCTCCGGCAGCGCCAACGCGGCCAGCATCGGCACCGCCGCGCCGTGGCCGTTTCGCTCGAGCAGGCGGCCCAGCATCCCGAGTCCGCGCTGCACCTGCTGGCTGATCGCCTTCGCCGGCCTGCCGAGGATCTGTTCGGCCTCGGCGAGGTTCACGTTCGCGAACAGCCGCAGCAGCACCGGTTCGCGCTCACGCAGAGGCAGCGCCTCCGCATAGCGGGCGACCAGCGCGTTGAATTCCCGGCGCTCGAGCTCACCGAACAGGTCGGCTTCCCGCGCGGCGATCTCGTCGAGGGGGGCGGGCGCGACCCTCGATCGCTGGTTCTGCTTCAGCAACCGCGCGCCCTCGTTCCGCGCGATGCGGTAGAGCCAGGCACGGAACAGCTTCGGATCGCGGAGACTGGCGAGACTCCGGTAGGCCTTCAGCAGGGTTCGCTGGGCAACGTCTTCGCCGTCCTGGGCGTCACCCACCAGGCCGACGAGAAAGCCGAGCAACGCGGCGCGGTGACGATGGAACAGCTGGTCGAGCGCGTCCCGATCGCCCGCCTCACGGAATCTGGTCACGAGATCTGCATCGCTTTCGATCCATGGTGCTTCCGAGTCCATGCCGACTTGATGAGGAACAGAGGGCGCGCGCGTCATCGCTGGCCCTCCGCGACGACCTGGAATTGGATCCGACCGCTGGCAATCTGCCAAACACGCCCTTGCTTCCACCGCCACCGGAATTCGCCGGCCACGCGCTGACCGTTCCAGTCCATCGAGCATGGGACGGGGATCCGCACTTCCACTCCCGCCTGGCTCGCCTGCTCGTTGGCGACCATTTGCAGCGCCGCGTCGGCACCGAGCTCGAACACCCAGAGACGGGGATGGTCGAACACCTGGACCTCCACCGCAAGACGACCACGTTGGTTCGAACGCACCACGCCTCGGAACGGCGTGCTTAGGTCTGGGGCTTGGATGTGCAGGCCTGCAACGGCAGCGCCCACCGGAAATGCCGCGAGCAACTGGTCGGCGGCACTCGGCGGCGCTGCACGTCCACCCGCTCCGGTAGACCGCGATCCGGTCGCTACCGGGGACTCCCGATCCAGGTCTTCCAGCTGCCGCGCCAGCTCCAAGAGTCCCGCGCGGCCGCTGGCGAGATCCTCGCGCTCGAGCCAGTACCGCGCCCGCCCCACGGACCGGCGCCGCGCACTCTGGGATTCGGTCCCCACGTGCTTCGCAACCGCCAGCCAGCATTGCGCAATCCGCCAACCGACGCCGGGAGCGACGCTCGCCGACTCCGTCGAGTCGAGTTCCGCCGCTGCCGCTTCCGCGAAGACCGACTGATCGCCGTGCCGGAGATGCCGCAGACCCTCGTCCCAACGCTCGTGGAGCATGATCTGCCCCCACCCCAGGGCATGGCTGTCGCTCGGCTCAGGCATCTCACCAATTCCCAGGGCGACGATGCGAGCTCGCGCCGATTCCATTGCCGCTAGCGTCGCCTGCAGGTATGCGAGGTCGCGACAGCGGCTCTGCCAGGCCAACCGGATCTTCGACGACATGCGCCGCGACGTGCCGCCCAATGGCGACAGGGCATCCGCGGCGAGTTCCACGTCTCGGCTGGCGAGAGCTTCGTCGAACGCGCCCAATAGCAGCACGGCCCCCGCATCGACCTCGTTGCCGCGAGCCGTCACCATTGCCGCTCCGCCCCACTCGATACGGCAACGCAGCCCATCCACTTGCCAGCCCGCCACGAGTCGGTCGACGATACGACCCGACTGCGAAGGCTCACCGGCGCGGACCGCGAACTCCTGCGCCAACGCGAGCAGCGCGAACGCTTCGTCCTCGCCGGGTCGGCGGTCTCCAGCCGAGTCCACGACGTCGAGCAGCTTGGCAGCCTTCCCCCAACAGGCCTTCGGAGTCTGGCGGTCGGGTGACCCGTGGATCTCCCGAAGCGTCGAGGCGATGCCGCTGATGCGCTGCGCGTCCGGAAGCGGAACGCGAGAGTTCGGAGTCTGCGCGACGACCGAACCGAGTCCGAGCAGCACGACGAAGACCGAAAGACCGAGGGAGATTTGGGTGGGGAAGCAGGACATGACTCGAACCGCAATGGCACCAGCAGGGTCGCCGACGCCCGGATTCGGGCGCCGCCCCCCTGACCCCGGTCACCGCCCTGGATCGCACCTGGATTCAAGAAATGTGGCCCGGACTGCCCTGCAGCCGCAAGCCGCTTGTGACCAGTCAGTTCCAAGCTCCCGTCGACGAACCTACTGAACCTGGAGCCCGCCACCGCCGTTGCGCGCCCCCATGCGTGCCCATCTCTCGCGTCCCGGAGTCCTCGTATCCCTCGTCGCGACCGCGCTCGCGCTCGGCGCCCCGCTACAGCCCCCGCTGCTCGCGCAGACGGCGGATGCCGGACAGTCCCGCATGGTGGTCCCGACCGCGGGCACCGGGATCACCGCCAACGAGCGCTTCGTCTACGTGCTGGTCGGGACGAAGGTCTTCCAGCTCGATGCGAGCAGCCTGCAGGTGATCCGCTCCGTGGAACTCGTCCCGGAAGCGCAGCAGGAGCAACTCGAGGAGGTCGCCGAGGAAGAGGTCGTCGAAGAGCCGACCTTCGCGGACGAGCCCCTCGAGACCGACCCCGTGACCCGCCGCGCGGCCGGCAAACAACGCATCGCGGCCCGGGGCGACCGGGCGTCCGCCGCCGCGATCGAGTCGGCGCTGAAGTGGCTCGTCGCGCACCAGTCGGAAAGCGGGAGCTGGGACTGCGACGGGTTCATGGCGAACGACCTCGAAGGCGAGGCGGCCGACGGCCCGGGCTCCCCGGTCCACGACGTCGGCGTGACCGGACTGGCGCTGCTGGCGCTGATGGGCGACGGCAACACGCTGCGCAGCGGGCCCCACAAGGAGGCGGTGAAGAAGGGGGTCGCGTGGCTGCGCGAGCAACAGGACCCGCGCAGCGGACTGATCGGCGGCACCACCTCCCACGAGTTCATCTACGACCACGCGATCGCCACGCTCGCGATCGTCGAAGCCTACGGTCTGTCGGACGCGAACCTCCTGAAGCAGAACGCGCAACGCGCGCTGAACTACCTCGAGTACCACCGGAACCCCTACGCCGTCTGGCGCTACCAGCCGCGGGATGGCGACAACGACACGTCGGTCACGGCGTGGTGCACGATGGCCTGGAAGGCCGGCAAGGACTTCGGGCTCGAGGTCAACGAACAGACCGGCCTGTTGGTCGCGGCGTGGATCGATCAGATGACCGACCCGGTCTCGGGCCGCACCGGCTACACCGAACGCGGCGGACGGTCGGCCCGGAGGCCCGGCGACCACGCGAGCCGGTTCCCCCGCGAGGCCAACGAGGCGATGACCGCAGCCGGCCTGTTCGTGGAGTATCTACTCGGCAAGGACCCGGAGACCACGCCGATCATGGGGGCACAGGCCGACCTGATCCTGCACCAGCCTCCCACCTGGGAGCCGAATGCCGGCAAGGTCGACTTCGTCGCCTGGTTCTTCGGCAGCCACGCGCTGTTCCAGTACGGCGGCCGGCACTGGGAGGCCTGGCGTCGGTCCCTCACCCCCACCCTGGTGAAGCACCAACGCCGCGACGGCAACTTCGCGGGCTCCTGGGACCCCTGCGGCCCCTGGGGTGAATCGATGGGACGGATCGGCTCCACCGCGCTCGGCACCCTCGCGCTCGAAAGCGCGTATCGCTACTCGCGGTTGATCGGAGACTGACGTCCGGCGCAGCGCACTCGGCCCGCCATGCTTGCGAAACGGGGATGAAAGACGTTCACGCGCGCCAGGGACGGAACCGCTAGGCTGCTCGCCATGCACCTCCTCAAGAAGGCTGTCCTCCTCCTCCCCCTCCTCGCCCTGACCGCCTGTGGCAGCGAAGCCGGCGCCGGCACCGTCAACGCCAGCTCGGTCACCGACATGCTCGGCAAGGCCTCGGAGATGCTCTCGGGCATCACCGACAAGGCCTCCGCCGAGGCCGTGAAGCCGGAACTCAGCAGCATCACCGACAAGATCGGCGCGGCGCTGAAGTCGCTGACCGACGGCGCGTCCGACATCGCCAACACGGCTGGCGAAGTGGGCGGTGAGGGCCTCGGCAAGGCAGCCGGTGATCTGATGGACACGGCGAAGAGCATGCTGCCGGCGGAGCTGACCTCCGCGCTGACCAGCCTGCAGACCAAGGCCAGCGAGCTGCTCGGCAACCAGGACATCGCCGCGGCGATCGGGCCGATCCTGGAGAAGATCAAGGGCTTCTCGCTGAGCTGAGTCGGGCTCCGGGCCCCTCGGGGCCGGTCGGAGATCCCATCCACAAATCGTTCAGGACTGCGGGCGTGTCGGCCGCATGGAGTGTCCCCATCACTCCATCCGGCCCACCATGATTCGACCGACCGCCCGCCTCCTCGCGCTCCTCGCGCTCTCCGCGCTGCCCAGCCTCGCCGGCGCGCAGACCTGCCTGCACTTCCCCGACGCCGACCCGGCCACCGGACCGACGTCGACCGTCCCGTTCGGCGACACCGACCCGAACGACCTGCAGGTCGCCAACCAGGTGCTGCTGTGGAAGATCCCGGCGTCGAGTTTCCAAGGCCGGACCCCGATCCGCGCTCTGGCCTTCGCTTCGGCCGGCGATCGGACCCGCACCTTCGACCAACTCCAGGTCCGGATGGGACACACCCAGATGACCGGGTTCGACGTCCGCTATCCGCTGAACTTCACCGGCTTCACGCAGCTCGTGAAGCAGTCGGGCGACTGGACCTGGCACACCCCCGCCGACCAATGGTCGTTCATGGGCCTGGACGCGACCTTCACCGCCGACCCCAGCTTCGGCGATCTGGTGATCCAGGTGATCGTCGCCGGCGCCTCCTCGACGGGCACCGGCTCCGCCGGGATGCACAGCGATCCCAACGAGCCGAGCCTCCACCAGACCGCGTGGCGCTTCAATCCGAGCCGCGGCGTGGTCACCACCGGCGTGCCCAAGATGCGGCTGTGCTCGGACGCCTCCGACCTGCAGGTCTTCGGCGGCGGCTGCGCCGGCAGCAACGGCCTCGTCCCGCAGCTCGGCTTCACCGGCACGGCCCGCGTCGGCCAGAGCATGTCGATAGAGCTCACCGACGGACCGCAGAACGGCACCGCCGCGATCCTCCTGATGAGCCGCCTCAATCGGCTCGCACTCCTCGACCTGACCGGCATCGGCGCGCCCGGCTGCATGATCCGCACGTTCTTCGACCAGAACCTGCCGATCGGCGGCATGTCGAACGGTGCGATCAGCCTGCCGATCGCGCTGCCCAACGATCCCAACCTCGCCGGCGCGCGGGTCTGGATGCAATGGGTGCCGATCGATCCGCAGGCCAACGCGCTCGGCATCACGACCTCGCCGCTCGGCACGGCACTGTTCGGGAGCTGAGCCTCGGGGAAAAGACCTAGCGCCGCTCCTCACGGTCGCAACGCCCCGACCGTTCCGCCATCAAGCCCATCGCGCGCTCCACCGATTCCGTCCATCGCGACCCTGTCCACGCCGGACGGGGCGCGGGATCACGGGAATCGAATGGATCGCACACGTCTCGCGTGCTGCGCGGCCGTCGCCGCACACGCGCTGTTTCTCTTCGCCGGTGGCTGCAACTCGGGCGACCGCCCTTCGGCGCCGCGCATCACCGGACCAGCTTCGAGCCTCCCCGACGGCACCGTCGACGAGGCCTACTCGGTCACCTTCATTGCCACCGGCACAGCCCCCATCACCTGGGAGGTGGTCGAGGGCTCGGCGCCGGACGGGCTTTCGCTCGACGCCGGCAGCGGCGAACTCAGCGGCACCCCCAGCGCGGAGGCCGACGCGACCTTCACGATCCGGGCGCGCAATGCGCAGGGCGATGCCACCCAGCAGTTCACGTTGACGGTCGAGGCGGCACCGGTCCAGGGAACGCCGCCGACCATCACCACGACCACGCTGCCGGACGGCACCGTGTCGCTCGCCTACGAACAGACGCTGGCCGCCAGCGGCACGACTCCGATCACGTGGTCACTCGCCTCGGGCACGCTCCCTACCGGGCTGGCGCTCGGTGAGTCGACCGGCGTGCTGGCCGGAACACCCGTCGCGGCCGGCCAGGCCTCGTTCACGGTGCAGGCGACGAACGGCGCGGGCACCGACACCCAGGCGCTCTCGGTGACGATCCTCGAAGCGCCGACCGCGCCGAGCATCCAGGGGCCCTCGTCGCCGCTGCCCGACGCGGTCGAGGACTCGGCCTATTCGCAGACCTTCACCGCCACCGGCACCACGCCGATCACCTGGTCGGTGAGCCAGGGCTCGCTGCCGCAGGGTCTGCAGCTCGATCCGGACACCGGCGAACTCGCCGGCACGCCGACGGTCTCGGGCGCGAACAACTTCACGGTGACGGCGACCAATACCGTCGGCTCGGACGACCAGGCGTGTGAGTTGACGGTCGCTCAACCGCCCAGCCTGTCGACGCTGACTCCCGACGAGGCACCGATCGGCACCACGATCGTGATCGACGGCAACGGCTTCGACGCGACGCCTGCCAACAATGCCGTCACCTTCGGCACCGAGTCGGCGACCGTGCTGAACGCCACCGCCAATGAACTCACGGTCGAGGTACCGACCGGGATCACCGGCACCGTGGCCGTCCGGGTGACTGTCGACTCCCTGTCCAGCAATCAACTGAACTTCATCGTGGATCCGGCGACTGTGTGGTTCGTCGACGTCGACGCCACCGGCAACGACGACGGCACCTCGTGGAGCGACGCCTTCACCGACCTGCAGGACGCCATCGCGGCGGCCGACGACAACGACCAGATCTGGATCGCCGAGGGGACCTACCTGCCGGGCACCGAGCGCACCGACTGGTTCACGCTGCACAGCGGCCTGGAGATCTATGGTGGTTTCGAAGGCACCGAAGGCCGACGACTCGATCGCGATCCGGTGGCCCACCCGACCGTGCTGTCTGCCGAGGTCGACGGGAACCCGAACGACCAAGGCGGTAATTCGTACCACGTCGTGGTCTGCCAGGGCGACAACGTCGTGTCAGGCGTCACGGTGACTCGCGGCTTCGGTACCGGATCGTCGGGAGACGACACGGACAAGGGCGGCGGCATCCTGATCGGCGGAACCAACGTGGTGGTCCGCAACGTGGTCTTCGACCGCTGCGCGGCCTACTACGGCGGCGGACTCTACGCGCTGACCGGCCCCATCACGGTCGAGGACTGCGTCTTCGACGGCTGCTACTGCAACTACGGCGGAGGTGTCTACCTCTCCGGATCCCCGGCGACACCCAACCGGATCGCGCGTTGCGTGTTCACGGAAGGGACAGGAATCGAAGGGGGCGGCGCGTTCGACGAGTCGCCCGCGACCGTATGGTCCGACTGCGTCTTCGACGGCTGCTACGGCTTCGACGCCGGAGGCGGGCTGCTGCTGCAAGGAGACGGCGCCGCCACCGTGCAGGGCTGCACGTTCTACGACTGCAGGACCGACGGGTTCAGGGACGGCGGCGCCGCCCTCTGCCTGCGCGGCGATCTGGACTCCGCGATCCTGCGCGACTGCGTGCTCTGGAACAACCACACCATGATCGGCGGGCCGGCCACGGTAGCCGTCAACGCCGGCACCCTGGAGGTCACGACCTGCGTGCTCGAGAACGGCTACGAGGACGAGATCGCCGGCACCAAGACCGATGGCGGCGGCAACACCAGCGCCGATCCGCTGTTCGAGAACACCGCCGACCTGGACGGTCCCGACGACCGCTGGGGCACGCGCGACGACGGCCTGATGCCCGGGGCCGGTGGGTCGGCCCTCGATGCGGGCACCTCCGCTGGAGCATCCGCGAGCGACGTCACCGGTACCGAACGTCCGCAGGGCGCAGGCATCGACATCGGTGCCTACGAGCGCGGTGACTGATCGTCACGGCGCGCAGAGCCCGACGGTCAATGCGTGGTCGCGGCCGAGCCGGCGCAATGCGCCTAGCACAGAGCGCGCCTCGTCGGCCGCACCCGGAGCAGCGACGACCCGCAATGTGACGCCGAACGGGTAGCGCCCGCGCCGGTAGGCCTCGCGGCTCGGCTCGATGCCGTCGATCGCGAGCATGCGATCCCTGCCGACCACCTCGAGGCGCGCGGTCTCCAGCGCCTGCAGGGCCGCGATGCCGAGTCCTCCCCCGGCGCGATCCACGCGACCGAGCAGCTCCGGCGCGGTGAGCCCGACCTCGAACCCGACCGGCTCGACGCCGAACAAGCGTCCCACCGCGCTGGCATGGACCCCGGCGAAGCCGATCGGCTCGAGGGTCCGGTCGGGCCCCGAGACGCGGTTCCAATTGGCGTAGCCGCCATCGAGCAAACGGCGGAGCTGCGCAGCTGTCAGCAGGGGTGGCTTCGCGGCGCGGGTGGCGAGCGCCACCAGGACCAGGTCGCCGAGTTCCACACACTCGAGATCGGGCGGCGCCGGAACCCCTGGGCGGTCGGCGAGCACCGCCAGCGGAGCCGCGTTGCGCCGCACGGCCGCGAGCACGCGATCGCGAGGCCGGAGCCGCCAAGCGAGCGCATCGCCGGTGCACTCCGCGACGAGTTCCCCCAGGACGTCCCCGGTCACCGCCCGCGCGAGGTCGCAGCCGAGTACCGAGCAGGTTTCCAACCCCAGGGCCGCCGGTCGGTCGGCATGCGGCGCAACGACTTCGTGCTGCGGGATTCGTGTCCGAGCCGCATCGATGCTCTCGCCCTGCTCCGGTCGGAACTCCGAGACCGCCCGCGGAGCGCCTCCGAGCGGCGTCCCGCCGCCCCCCGAAGCGTGATGCCAGGCCCAACCGCTGGCACCGCAGAGGAGCACGCCGCCAGCCAGGATTGCGATCCGTCTTCCGTCCACCTTCATCCGATCCGTCCCCGTGGCGCACAACTGCGCCACGCTCCTGGATCGTCGCGGATCGCCACGGATGTCGAGGACCTCGACACTTCCTCGTCCCGGAGCGGGATCGGGGGCCGGCGAGAACTTCGACACTCCGATGCCGCGAGACCGCGGGGACTTCCTGGTGACGCGCACTCGCGCGGGCTAGCTTGCCGGTTTCGATCCCCGCATCACCCGGAACAAGGAACCATGGACCCCCAGACCTACCGCCTCCTCCACATCGTCGGCCTGTTCGCCGTCTTCCTCGGCCTCGGCGGCTCGCTCGCATTGGCCGACGCCAGCAAGAGCGGCGGTCGGGCGATCGCGCTCGCGCTCCACGGCCTCGGCCTGATCGTCGTGCTGGTCGCCGGCTTCGGTCTGCAGGCCAAGCTGCTCGACGGCTTCCCGATGTGGCTGATCACCAAGATCGCGCTGTGGCTGGTGATCGGTGCGCTGCCGTTCCTGGTGCGCAAGCGCTACGTGCCGGCGATGATCGGCTGGATCGTGGCGCTGGCGGCCGGCGCGATGGCTGCGTGGTTGGTGCTCGAGCGGCCGTTCTGAGGAACGGCGCGAGCGGCGCGGTCGCACAGGCGGCCGCGCATTCGACGACCTTCAGTTCTTGATGACGCGGCCTTCGGCGTCGGTGAAGTTACCGACCAGGATGATGATGAAATCGATCACGTTCCAGATGACGAAGCCGCCGCCAGTGAGCGCCATCAGGATGCCGGTGCCGATCTTGCCGGCGTAGAAGCGGTGCGCTCCCAGCCAGCCGAGGAAGAGGCACAGCACGATTGTCGCGACAAAACTCCGATCGCTCTTTTCCATGGGGGGATCTCCTGGACGAGGGGACGCAGAAGCTAGCGCCAGCTGACCGCGCGATCACCTCGAATCGGCGTGGCTGCCTGAATCAGGGCTGCTCGGTGAGTCCAACGGCGCCATCGACCGGCGCCCCACCAGGCACCGCCGCCCCCACATGATTCCGCCAGTCGACCGCGCGGAACACCAGCAGCGCGACCACCGCCAGCATCGACTCGCTGATCGCCACCGCCCAGAACACGCCGGACGGCCCGAACTCCAACGGCCCGGCCAACCACCAGGCCAGCGGGATCTCGAGCGCCCAGAACACGCCGAGGTTGATCCAGGTCGGGATCCGGGTGAGGCCCGCGCCATTGAACGCCTGCACCATCACCATCCCCCAGCCGTAGGCGAGATAGCCATAGCTGAGGATGCGCAGCGCGTCGGCGGCGATCGCGCGGGTGGCCGGATCCTCGCTGAACGGCGCCACCAGCCCGTCGCCGAACAGGATGAACACCACCATCACGACGCCGAGGAACAGCATGTTGTGGAACCCGGTCTGCCAGGTCGCACGCACCGCCCGCTCCGGGTCTCCGGCGCCCAGCCCCTGACCGACCAGCGTCGCCGCCGCATTGGAGAGCCCCCAGGACGGCAGGATCGTGAACATCACGATGCGAATCGCGATCGTGTATCCGGCCACCGCGGCCTGACCGAAGGGTGCCACGATCTTCATCAGCACCACCCAGCTCGCCGTGGCGATCAGGAACTGACCGATGCCGCCCATCGAGACCCGCGCGAGTTCGCGCATCTCCGCGAACACCGGCCGGGCATTCGGACCGCGGAGCACCACGCGCGAGCGACCGGCCAACAGGATCCGGAGCTGGAACAGCACGCCCACGCCGCGCCCGATCGCGGTGGCGATCGCGGCGCCGGTCAGGCCGAGCTCGGGAAACGGTCCCAGACCGAAGATCAGGCACGGATCGAGGACCAGGTTGATCGCATTGGCGAGCCACAGCGCATGCATGGCACGCGCCGCGTCGCCCGCGCCGCGGAACACCGCGTTGTGGGCGAACAACAGCATCACGACGACCTGCGTGCCGAGCACGATCGCGCAGTAGCTGCCGCCGATCTCGACCACTTCCGCATCGGCCCCCATCGCCACCAGCAGATGCGGCGCCGCGATCCAGCAGGCGATGCCCGACACCAGACCGAACGCCGTTGCCACGTAGATGCCCTGGGCCGCGGCACGCACTGCACCCGGCCGATCTCCGGCACCGACCCGGCGCGCGACCAACGCGGTGATCCCCATCGAGAGCCCGACCGCGATCGCGTAGACCAGCGTGAGCATCGACTCGGTGAGGCCGACGGTGGCCAGGGCGCCGTCGCCGAGCTGGCCGACGAACAGCGCGTCGCAGAGCGCGAACACCGACTCCATCGACATCTCGAGCGCCATCGGCACCGCCAGGAGCCAGATCGCGCGACCGAGTGGGGCGCGGGCCAGGTCGACCTCCTCGCCACGGCCGAGGACGGCATCGAGGAGTGCGCGGAAGAGCGGTGCCTGAGCCGGAGCGGCCTGCGGCTCCGGAGGAGATTCGAGTTCGGGCTTCATGGGGCGGGACCCGACACGGCGTCGTGCGATGCGCCGAGGTGCCAGGAGTCCGAGGGACCGTCGCCGGAAAGCGCGGAAGGTTGGAGTCGAGTCCTCCGCCCGACAAGTACCGACCGTCGCGAACCGGGTGCGCACCGACCCTGGTCTCCCCCGAGGGCTGCCGATCGAATGGTCGGATGCGCGTTCCCGCCACCCTGGCACTCGCTCTCGCCCTGACGGCCCTGCAGCACCCAGCCGGCGCACAGAGTGCCGACTCGTCGTCGAACCGGGACTCCGGACTGCCCGTCGTGCCCGTCGGCTACGACGCCTACCGCCGCTGGGATCTCTGGCCGCAGCAACGGCTCGGGGTCCGCGCCGAGATGCGCAGCACCTACGACCGACGCGGCAACAACGAGACCGCCGACGCGTCGCACTTCCTCTACCAGACCGCCGAGGACTTCAACGTCACCCTCGACGTGCTCGGACCCGGCGTCCTGTACTTCGCCCGCTACAACCACTGGCACGGCAGCCCGTGGCACTACGAGGTGGACGGGATCGACCACGTGGTCCAGGAGTCGACGACCGCCGACCCGAACCGACCGTTGTCGGACGCGGTCTTCCTCCCGGAGGCCGCGTTCCCATCGCCGCTCACCGCGACCTACGCGGCGACCAAGGGCGCCGACCTGTCGTGGATCCCGATCGGCTTCGAGGACCGGTTCCGGATGGCGTATTCGCGGACCTTCTACGGCACCGGCTACTACGTCTACCACCGCTTCCTGCCGGGCATGTCGCTCTCACAACCGATCCGTGGCTGGACCCCAGAGGACCGACCGCCGGGTGACGTCCTCGCGCTGTTCGAATCGGCCGGCGACGACATCGCGCCACGACCCGATCCAGCCAGAGGCGTCGTCGAACGAGGCACCCGCCATTCCTTCGCGCCCGGCGACACCACCACCCTCGCCAAGCTCGACGGCCCCGCGACGATCCGCGCCTTGACGTTCGATCTACCCCGCGAGGCCGCGATCGACTTCGGCCGCACATTGTTGACGATCCATTGGGACGACCGTGAGGCTCCGTCGGTCCGCGCGCCGATCGCGTTGTTCCATGGCACCGGCACGCTCTACAACCGCGACGACCGCGAGTGGCTCGTGAAGGCGCTGCCGGTGAACGTCCGCTTCGGGGAGAACCGCGTCCGACTGGCCTGCTACTTTCCGATGCCGTTCTTCGAGTCGGCGCGCATCGAACTCGAGAACCCCGGCGACACCCGCTTCGAAGACGTCGAGGTCGCGATCCGCACCGAGCCGCTGCGCCAGCCGCGCGAACACCTGACCTGGTTCCACGCCACCTGGCAAGACCATCCGGACCCGCGGCTCGGCCACGACCTCGTGTTCCTCGACACCGCGGCCACGGAAGGCGGCGGCCCCTGGTCGGGTCATTTCGTCGGCACCTCGTTCATCTTCTCGCACGACAACGTGCTCACGACCCTCGAGGGCGATCCGCGGTTCTTCTTCGACGACAGCAGGACCCCGCAGGCGCAGGGCACCGGCACCGAGGAATGGGGCGGCGGCGGCGATTACTGGGGTGGGCGGACCATGACGCTGCCGCTCGCCGGACACCCGGTCGGCGCGCCGCGCGGCAGCAGCCGCGACCCGGAGCACTTCCACGAAGCCGGCATCGAATCGGCCTACCGCTTCCTGCTCGCCGACCTGATGCCGTTCGGCCACCGCGCCCGGATCCAGTTCGAACACGGCGGCGTGAACCAGAGCCAGGAACACTACGAGTCGGTGACGTTCTGGTATGGCGTGCCGCGGGCCAGCCTGGTCTGCACCGACGTGTTCGACGTGGGTGATCCCGAGAGCGAGGCCGCGCACCGCTACGTCTCGCCCGACGCGACCGAGGCCCACGAGATCACCTCGCGGTTCGAGTGGGGTCCGGATCACGTGACACCCGAACCGGGACGGCTACGCGCCGAGCCCACCGACTTCGCCGAGTTCGAATTCACCGCCGAGGCGGGACGGGCCTACGCGATCTGGATCCGCGGGAGCACGTCGGGCGACCTGTTCAGCGACGCGAGCTGGCTGCAGTTCGACGACGAGATCGGCACCACGCGGGGTCGGGTCAACGGCCCCAAGGGCTTCGGCAACTGGCGTGATACCGAGGCCGGTGACGCGCCGAGCTGGAGCAGCGAGCTGCCGGGGAACGCACCACGGACGGTGACCTTCGCGCGGGCTGGAGTCCACCGCGTCCGGCTCCAGCCGCGGCACGCACCGCACCGGATCGAGGCGATCTGGTTGAGCAGCTCGCGGCTGGAGCGGCCGGAACCATCGGTCGACGGCCCCGGTGCCGAGGCCGACCCGACGCACGAGATCCTGCTGCGCGCGGGCGACGCCGCACGGATCGCGGGTGGCGTCACGCTCCACGAGGCCGACGACGAGCCGGGTCATCTGACGATCACCACCGGCGAGGGCGCCGGCGCACTGGAGGTCTTCCCCGCCGAGACCCTGGCCGGCCGTGAGACCACGACGTTCAGCGAGTTCACGCTCGCGCTCGACCCCGCGCACCTCGGCGTGTTGCTGCGCCGCACCCTCGACTATTCCCGACACGACCAGCGCGCGCGGATCCTCGTCGCCGACGCGACCGTGGAGGAGCCGGACTGGCAGGACGCCGGGGTGTGGTACCTCGCCGGCTCCAATACCTGCTACCACTCCTACCCGCGCCGCGCCGACGGAGGCGAGCTGGGCCCGTCGCGACCCGTCATCCAGTCCTCCAACCGCCGGTTCCGCGACGACGAGTTCCTCGTACCCCGCGAACTGACACTCGGCCGTGCGGCGATCCGCGTGCGCGTCGAGTTCATGCCGGTCGATCGACCGCTGCTGCCCGACGGGCCGACGCTGCCCTCGGGCTGGTCGGAGATCGGCTACCAGGCCTGGTGCTACGTCGCTCCGGAGCATTGACCCGGGGCGCCGAGGAGCCAATTCCCATCTGTACTACGGACCTCCACCGACCTGTTCGTCCGCCGGGCACTCTCCGAGCAAGAGCTCGAGGGCCATGCCCGCGACGGCTTCCTCCGCTTCGGACCGAGCCTGACCCCCGCCAGCCTCGAGGCAATGCGCGCGAACTGCATGGAGGTCTGGCCGCGGCTCGGTCGACTGGTCCGCGGCAGCACGCGCTTCGACGAGGTCGCGGCATTCGAGCAGGACCTCGACGTCGGCTCCGCCTCGAGGTGACCAAGAACGGGCTCCGGATTCCGCTCGTCGGGCTGCGACCGCCTGGGGTCTGGCTGGCAATCGACCTGACCTCGGTGGGCAATTCGCTCCGGGCCTGAAGCCTGTTCGCCGGCGGGAGGTGGAAGGCGCATCGGCTCTGACCATCCGTTAGCCTTCCGAGCCCGCGATGGCCGACCCGCTCACCGACTTCGTCGACACCTACCGGACGCTGCTCGATCTCGAACGAGAGGCCGAGGCAGCGGAGGCGCGGCGTCAACGGGACGAGCTGCCGGGACCCGAACTGGAACGACGCGGTGTCACCCTGCGCCGCCTGCTGGTCGCCGACCTGCGACCGGGTCTCGGCGGACGCATCGTGGTGGTGCTCGAACGCCCCGATGGCGAGGCGCTGCCGTTCCACCGGTTCACGCCGGGCGACGTGGTGGGACTGCGCACCGTGCGCGACGACCGCCCGACCGACCAGGAGATCAGCGGCGTGATCGACGCGGTGCACGAGAAGCGCATCGAGGTCGCGCTCGAGGAGGACGATCAGGACGAACTACCGTCGTTGGTCCGGCTCGATCGGTTGAGCCCGGACGTGACCTGGCGGCGCATGCTGCGCGCCCTCGACCGCCTGCCGGGGCGCGACCTCGGCGATGCGCGCAAGGTGCGCGACGCGGCGTTCGCCGACGAGCCCCCCGCGTTCGGCACGCGGCCCACCATCGAAGAACTCGGCTGGCTCGACGAGCGGCTCGATGCATCGCAGCGCGAAGCGGTGGCGTTCGCCCTGCGCGCCGACCGGTTGGCGCTGATCCACGGCCCGCCGGGAACCGGCAAGACCACCGCGGTGATCGAGGTGATCCGCCAGGCGGTGGCGCGCGGCGAGAAGGTGCTGGCCACCGCGCCGTCGAACATCGCGGTCGACAACCTGGTCGAACGGCTGGTCGCTGCGGGAGTGCGCGCGGTGCGGGTCGGTCATCCGGCGCGGGTGCTGGAGTCGGTGAAGCAACACTCACTCGATGCGCTGGTGACCGCCGCGACCGACCCGAGCGTGGCGCGGGCGCTCAAACAGGATCTCCAGCAGGCCCGCCGCGCGATCGACCGGGCGGGCTCGAAGGCGGAACGCCGTGAGGCGCGCGGTGCGCTGAAGGACCTCCAGCGCGAACAGCGACGGCTCGAAGACAGCATCGTCCGCGGCGTGATCGACACCGCGGAGGTGGTGCTGGCGACCTTGACCGGCTGCGACGACCGCGCATTGCGCGACGCGTTCTTCGAGTTGGTGGTCCTCGACGAGGCCGCGCAGGCACTCGAGCCAGCCAGCTGGATCGCACTGCTGAAGGGCCGGCGCGCGGTGCTGGCGGGTGACCACCTGCAGCTGGCGCCGACCATCCGCTCGATGGAAGCCGAACGCCAGGGCCTCGGGCGCACGATGTTCGCACGGCTCGCCGAACAGCACGGAGAGGCGATCACTCGGATGCTGACCGTGCAGTACCGGATGCACACGTCGATCATGCAATGGTCGTCGGACGCGCTCTATGGCGGTCGGCTCGAAGCCGACGCCAGCGTCGCGGACCACCTGCTCGGGGGCTTGGCCGGCGTGCTGGAGACCGAGGAGACGACCACCCCGGCACTGTTCCTGGACACCGCGGGCTGCGGTCTCGACGAGAGCGAGGACGCCGAAGACCGATCGAAGTCGAATCCGGGCGAGGCCGATCTGGTCGCGAAGCACGTGATGGCGCTCCGCGAGGCAGGAGTCGCCGCCGAGGACATCGCGGTGATCACCCCCTACAACGCCCAGGTCCAGTTGCTGCGTGAACGACTGTCCGGCGAGTTGGCGCACGAGGGCCAGGCTGGCCTCGAGGTCGGCACGGTCGATGGCTTCCAGGGCCGAGAGAAGGAGGCCATCGTGCTGAGCACCGTCCGCTCGAACCCCGACGGCGAGGTCGGCTTCCTGAAGGACGCACGGCGGATGAATGTGGCGGTGACTCGCGCACGACGGCACGTCGCATTGATCGGCGACAGCGCGACGCTCTGCTGTGATCCGTTCCTGGCAGGTCTAGTCGAACACCTCCAGACGCACGGCGTCTATCGCAGTGCCTGGGAATTCCTCGGTGGATGACCTAGGTCGCTCGCCATGCCTTCCGACAAGACGGCCCAGTTCCCGAAGGAGTCCAATCAGAAGGGCGAGTTCGTCCGCCAGGCGAGCGCGTTCCGCGAGTGGATCAAGGCAGACGGCAGCACGCCGTTCCCGCCGGCCCGCGACCGCTACCACCTCTACGTGTCGTTGGCGTGCCCCTGGGCGCACCGGACGATCATCGTGCGCAAGCTGAAGGGTCTCGAAGACGTGATCGGGATGACCGTCGTCGACCCGATCCGCGACGACAAGGGCTGGCGGTTCCGCGAGGGCCGCGGGCATACCAGGGACCCGATCGAGGGCTTCGAGTATCTGTCGGAGGCCTACCTGCGCACCGATCCCCATTTCGACGGACGCGTGACGGTGCCGACCCTGTGGGACAAGGAGACCGGGCGGGTCGTCAACAACGAGTCGGCCGAGATCATCCGGATGCTCAATGCCGAGTTCGAGCACTGCGGCGCGAGCGGCCCGGACCTGTATCCCGCGGCGATCCGCGACGAGATCGACATGATCAACCAGTCCGTCTACGACCACGTGAACAACGGGGTCTACCGGTGCGGGTTCGCCAGCACGCAGGAGGCCTACGACGAGGCGTTCGATGCGCTGTTCCGGACGCTGGACGTGCTCGATCAGGGTCTCGCGAAGCAGCGCTACCTCTGCGGCAGCAGGATCACCGAGGCCGATTGGCGGCTGTTCACCACGCTGATCCGTTTCGACGCCGTCTACGTCGGCCACTTCAAGTGCAACCTGCGGCGGATCGCCGACCACCCGAACCTGTCCGGCTATCTGCGCGACCTCTACCAGCAGCCGGGAATCGCCGAGACGGTGGACTTCGACCACATCAAGCGGCACTACTACGGCACCCACCACCGGCTCAACCCGAGCGGCATCGTGCCGAACGGACCGGCGCTGGACCTGGACGCACCGCACGGACGAGGGACGTGACCGATCGACGCCGCCGCAGCCCGACCCGAGTCCTGCTCGCTCTGGGTCTGGCGGCGGTGGCGACGCCGCTCCACGCGCAGGTCCTGCTGGAGGAGGAGAGGGCCCGCAAAGGCGACGACTCCTACACGGTGCTGCCGTTCGCGTTCTCGACCGAGTCGCTCGACTTCGCCTTCGGTGTCGGCGGTGGGAGCGCCGGCCATTGGCAGCCCACCACGCGCTTCGGCGCCGCGGCGCTGGGCACCGCCAACCAGAGCCGCGCGGTGTTCGCGATGCTGTATGGCCTGCGTCTGGACGACCGCCTGTTCGTCGACGTCAACGCCTCGGCGGGTGACTACACCCGATTGAGGACCTACGGCGACGTGCCCGGCAACCGGTCGATCCCGCGTGCAGGAAGGCACGACTCGTCACAGGAGTCGTTCCGCGAGGGGCCTGGCTTCGACGGCTGGATCGACGCGCGTTTTCGCTACACGCTGCCGATCGGGGCAGGGCGGCAGGACGGATTGCAGCGCGTATCGGTACGCGACGGACTCCTGCATCGCGCCGACCGTCACGCCCTCGAGTTCCCAGGTTGGGTGCGGCTGGAACTGCGGCCGGTGCATCGCAGCTACGCCTTCGAAGCCCAACCGCGCGATGGCATCCAGCCGCTCCCGGAGCTGCGCCTCGACGAGACCGCGCTGGCGTTCTCGCTCGAGCACGACAACACCGACCAGCCGAGCGACCCGGGGCACGGGACCTTCCAGCGACTCACCGTGAAGCAAGGCTTCGACGTGGGCAACGGCACCCAGGACTGGACCTCGCTCGAAGCCGAGGCCGCGGCCTACTTCACGCTGCCCGACGTGCCGACCCTGCGCCGCAGCGTGCTGGCCCTCGACCTGTGGACCGCCGACACGCCGAGTTGGGACGACGACGGCACCGGGCGACCTCCGCCCTATGACGGCGCGCGGCTGGGTGGCTTCTTCCGGATGCGCGGCTACGACGTCCACCGCTTCCACGACCGCGCGGCACTCTATGGCTGTGCCGAGCTGCGCATCACGCCGGAGTGGAACCCGTTCGAGGCCTGGCGTGATCGACGCTACGCCGTGGAGTGGATCCAGGTGGCGGGCTTCGTCGAGGCCGGCCGGGTCGCGCCCACGTGGTCGCTCGATTCGCTGACCACCGACCTGGATTGGAGCGCGGGCGTCGGCCTGCGGCTGATGACCTTCCGCTCGGTGCTCCGTCTCGATGCGGGCTTCTCGGACGAAGGCGGCGCGCTGTGGGCGATGGTCAGCCACCCCTTCGGCGCGCGCTGACCGCGGGGTCCTTGCGCATCACCCCGCACCCGTTACGAACGATCTCCATGCCAAGGAATTGGGTCGCGATCCTCGCCACGATCGGCGCGCTCGGCTGCTCGACCGCACAAGGCCTGCGCCTGCCGCCCCGCGGTGCCGGCGCGCGAGCCGGCTCGGCGATGCTGCCGCTGATCCGGGGACTCACCGTGCAGGAGCGCGAGGCGCTGCTCTGGCAGGAGTTCGCGGCCGGCAACGTGCCGGCGTTCGTCCGCGAGTTCGTCCCCGTCGTCGTCCGCCGCCCCGACACCACCGGCAGGGTCCGCGAGATCCGCTACGAGGTCCTGCCCGACTACCTCGCGTTCGGCAGCGACCAGGACTTCTTCCGGATGCCGATGACGCCGACCCTCGGCCAGCAGATCGCCGACCTGCTCGACTGCTCGCTGCCGACGCGACGGATGGTCGACGACATCTGGGCCGCCGCGCCGGTGCAGCTCCAGCCGACCTTCTTCGATCCGAACGTCTACGACATCGTCTCGCCGGACATCTTCTGGCAGCACCATCAGCGGGTCGAAGTGCTGCGCGCGGGACGGCCGCTCGGTGCGCTGACCGCGGGCACCAAGAAGGACGTGGTGATCACCGCGCGGCTGGCGAGCGTCTCCAACCGCGTGGCGATCTACGGCTGGCACCGGACCAACGGGCAGCCGATCCAGCCGCTCTACACCGGGCACGTCGACTGGTATGCCGATTACAGCCACGGCATCCGGCTGGTGAGGAACCGCGTGCTGGTCGATGGGCAGCGGATGACGGTGGCGCAGGTGCTGGCGCATCCGATCCTGCATCCATTGCTCAGCGATGAAGGCGCCTTCACCTCGTCGCGGTATCCGACGCCCACGCCCGACGAGACCTTCCCGTTCCACGACGCGTTCCCGTCGAGTGGCCCGCAGCTCGGCTCCTGGCGCGCGAAGTTCACCGCTCCGCAGGTGGTGAACTTCACGCCACCGGCTCCCGGTGGTGACGGTTACGCGGTCGTCGTCCAGGACCCCCGCGGCGGCACCGACTCGCTGCGCTGCGGCGCGCCGACCACCACCGACCAAGTCGTGCAGGCGGAGGTGTATTGCGACTACCGCCCGGGCCTCGCAGCCGACGGCTTCGAGCGGGTCGGCGTGTTCGCCCGCGACCGCGCGGCCGGCGCGTTCGACGGCACGCTGAGCCAGGCCGGTGCGTGCTACGCGCTGTGCTGGGACAGCCACGACGGCCGGCTGTGGTGCATGAGGGCTGCGGGCGGATCCCTCACCGATCTCCTGCCAGCCCCGCTGCACCTTCGAACCAGCGCCTGGCATCGCTTCCGCATCGAGGCCCGCGGCGCGCAGCTGCGCTTCCTGGTCGACGGCCAGGAGATCCTCGCCACCACCGACGCGACCCACGCCCAGGGCGAGTGCGGCCTCGGCCACCACGAGTTCTTCGCGACCAACTCCAACGCCCGCGGCACCCAGGCCGACAACTTCTTCGCCGACGTCCCCGACGCGCTCGACCTCGCGCTCGACCAGGACACCTCCGGTCGCCTGGTGATCGAGACCCGCCGCGGCGTGCCCTTCGACCTGTACTTCCGCCCGATCACGGTCGTTCCCGGCGCCTTCCCCGACGGCTGGTTCTACGGCCTGGATCCCGCGGCCGGAGACCTCGCCGCCCAGCTCGGCTCGCCACCCCCGCTGTTCGTCGGCCTGTTCGACGCCCGTGGCCGCGCCGACCTGACCCTGCCCGTGCCCCCCGGCCTCGACCTGCAGATGGTCGCGCTCGACCTCGACCGCAGCATCGAACCGCTCTCCGCCTCGCGCCCCGCCGCGCTGCGCACGCGTTAGAAGGTCGGGTCAGGGCATGCTCCTCCGACCGGGGCGCGGCCGCCGATCCGTGACCGCGTTTCCGACGGATTCCAGAGTTCCGATGCGCCCACCGGCGAACCGTCAGCGGCCCACGAGGACCTCGAGCCCGTTGCTGGATCGCAGGACGCCCGCCCCACTGATGTGGTAGCCCTGGAAATGCAGCAGCACCCCCACCAGCTCCACCTGGTTGGGAATCGTCAGCGGCAGCGAGACCGTCCCCTGGGGATCAGCGATTCCAGCGTGCACCGTCAGGATCGGCGGAACGAGGTAGACCGTGCATCCAGGCACGTACGGAGTCCAAGCAGGAGCTGCTCCGAACGCGATGGAGACCGCCGCACCGGGTGGGCTGCTCGAGATCAGATCGAAGCGTCGGCCGAGCGTCGGAACCCCTGTCGAACGCAGTCCCTGACCACAACCCGTTCCGTAGGGCGAGGACACCCAGGCTCCGGCGGTGCCGAGCGGGATGGCATGCAGTTCGCGCCCGTGGGCTCCGTCGTCGGCGGTGAACAGCAACCGATCGCCGAGCCGAAGCCCACCGACGGAACCGCCGTCGTAGTCCAGGTTGGGGTCCGGAGCTGCCCCCTCGGGTCCCGGATGGCTGTCGGTCCACGGGCGAGTTCCCGCCGAGGTGCCGTCGCTGATCCAGAGTTCCTCGCCGAAGGCAGCCGAGGAATGGACGAAGGCGACGTGTCGGCCGTCACCGACCGGGATCAGATCGGTCGGTCGGAAGCTCTGGCCGGGCGTCGTCGAGCTCCCGACCATCCGCGTGCCGCTGGAGGTGCCGTCGGTCACCCACAGTTCGAGGACCCCGCTTTGGATGGAGGTCCAGAACCACGCGAGGTCGGAGCCGTTCGACCTCGGTCTGTACAGGGCCAGGGAGGCATCGGGACCCGGAACCAACTCGACCAGGATCCTGGTCCCGGCCGCGGTGCCGTCCGTGACCCAGACCTCGTGGCCGTGGCGGACCGTGGTCGCGATGAATACCACGCGGTCGCCGACGCGGGTCAGACCGTGCGGGTTGCCGCCCGAGGCACCCGGCTCGAGGTCCACCAACAGGACCGTCCCCGTCGGGGTGCCGTCGGTGAACCACAGCTCCCGACCGTGGACCCCATCGTCGGCGACGAACAACACGCCGGCTCCGAGCTCGGTGAAGTCGGTGGGCTGCGACGGCTCAGGGCCCGACTTGAGGTCGCCGAGCGCCCGAGTCCCAGCCAGCGTCCCGTCCGTGACCCACGGCTCCGCACCCGTCACGACCGGATCCCCGCCGATACCCACGGCGAGCCGCGGCCCGAGTGGCTCCCGGATTGCGAGGAACTCGTAACCACTCAGATTCCTGAGGACCCGGGTCCCGGCCGCAGTGCCGTCGGTCATCCAGACGTTGTTGCCACGGTGGTCCTCGGCGCGGAAGTAGACCCTGCCATCGTGCGCCATATGGGGGTCCACATCGCTGATCGGCAAACCGTGGTCGAACCCGGGCAGCGCACCGGTCCCGGCGGGCGTGCCGTCGGTGATCATCAGCCTCCGCCTCCCGCCGGCAGTCGAGAAGACGAGTCCGCGGCTGCTGACGCCGATCACGAACGGCCGAGACCAGCCGATCCCGGGTTCGAGGTCGGCGAGCAGATGGGTCCCCACGACCGTGCCATCCGTGGCCCAGGGCTCCAGACCGAACGGCGCCACGTTCGCGGCGAAGATCGCCCGGTCCCGGTAGCGGCCGATCAAATACGGATCGGACCCCAGGGTGGCCGGACCCGGAAAGAGATCCAGGAGCGGTCGTGCGCTCCCGGCGCCGAGCTGGACGGCCCACGGTTCCCGACCCAGATCCCGCGTGAAGGCCGAGAGCACGACGCCGTTCGGTGTGCCGGCGAACACCTTCGGATTGCTGCCCCTCGCCCCACCTTCGATGTCGGCGAGCAGGGTGGTGGTCCCGCCGACCAGATCGTAGGCGAACAGCTCCCGACCGATCGCCGGAGCGTCGGCGGCGAACAGCAACGTCGAGCCCACCACTGCGAGATCCCCAGGGAACGACGAGGTGATGCCGGGCCAGACGTCGGCAACCCGGCGGGTTCCCGCCGCCGTGCCGTCACTCCGGAACAGCTCGGCCCCGCCGGTGGTGTCGTCCGCTGCGAACAGCAGGTCGCCGGACCCCGGATCGACGAGGGCGAAGGTCGGCGAGTACAAGCCGTCCCGCGTTCCCGGTGCGATGTCGCGGACCAGGACCGTCCCGTTGCGGGTCCCATCGGAGACGTAGAGCTCGTTGCCGTACGGATGCACGTCTGCCTGCAGCCACACCCGCGAGCCATCACCACCGACCACTTCGACCTGTGAGTCGAGAGAGCCAGGCGCCAGATCGACGAGCAGTCGCGTGTTCGCAGCGGTGCCGTCGCTGAACCACGGTTCGGTGCCGGTGAGGCCCTCCGCATTCACGAACAGGATTCCGCCCGCGACGCCGGCAGCCCGCAGCCGGGATTCGCGGAAAGGAGCCATCCCGCGCACCACCCGAGCCGCCTGCTGCGGCGAGTCCTTGACCCAGAGCGCCGGCGCGCCGCCATTCGGTCGGAACCAGAGCCGACCGTCTCCCGCGATCAGGTTCTCCGTGCCGGTGAAGGAACTCCCGGGTCCCGGTGTGACGTCGTCGACGAGCCGCGTGCCCGCGGTCGTACCATCGCTCGTCCACAGCTCCCTGCCGTGTTGGCCGTCGTCGGCGAGGAACCAGTACGCACCTTGCCATAGAACTCCGGAGCCGGGGTCGGAGTCACCGGCCGGATGGATGTCGGCGACCACCCGAGCCTGGAGACCCGAGGGATCGGCGGCGCAGAGTTCCCGGCCGACCCCATCGACCGTGGCGGCGAACAGCAGGGTGCCGTTCGGCAGGACCGACGGCTGGATGAATCCGCGGCCGCTGATCCGCGCGGCGATCGACGCCGGGTCGCTGTCGCCCAGCCGAGCGGCGAAGTCGGTCAGACGACGGGTCCCCGCCAACGTCCCGTCGGTGCTCCACAGCTCCCGGCCGTGGTCCCGGGACACCGCCGAGAACCAGCAGTTGCTGCCGCCTGCGCCCAGGAATACGGGCTCGGAGCTGTTCGCCTCTTGGGCTCTGGTCGTCTCGAGGTCGAACAGCATCGTGTCGGTCACGGGCTGTTGACCGCTCGCGTCCGCACAGAGGGTCACGATCGCGCAGGTAAGAGGGAGCAGGTTACGGAGCATGGAGACGGTTGTGGGAAGACGAGGCGGGGGCCGATGGCCGCCGCGGCGAGCAAGGACCGAGCCATTCAGGATCGACTGCCCGACCAGAGACCGCTAGGAGGTTGGGTCACGGGACACGTTCCGATCCAGTGCGTGCAATCGTGCTCAGGACGAAGACGCGAAACGCAGCCGAATCGGTGGATTCGGCGAGCCTGCCAACGAGGAGCACCGTGCGGCGATGTCCTGGGTGCGAGGGCGCGTGCTGGGCGGGATGGTCTCCCGTGACACGGCCTCCTAGTCCCGGACCGGCTCACCAGGAGTCGACCGATAGGCGCAGGTCGGGGTGGCGCGCCGCGAACCCGGCGAGGGCCTCGCGCGTCGCTTCGATCTGGTCCGCGGTGCCGACCAACACCTCGATCCGCTCGACGGGGATCGGGAGTTCGAGTTCTGCCAGCTCGGCGACCTGGCCGTTCAGCAGGCCGATGCATAGCTTGCGGCAGCTCGCGTAGCGGTCGAGGATTGCCGGCAGGCCGTCAGGGAGACTCCGCTGGAAGAAGCTCGTGTCGATGGTCAAAGAGGCCAGCGCTCTGCGCTCCACTTCGGCGGGTGGCATTGGCGCGGGATTCGGGAGCAGGCAACCCATGAAGCCGAGGTGCTCCAACGACTCCATCCGCGCCCAGGTATGGAACGACTCGGGCTTCAGCGAGCCGGTGCCGCGGAGCACGAGGCGTTGGAGTACGCACGTCGGAGACCGCAGGAACGCCTCGAACCCGCTCCCGTCGATCGCGGTCGAACCGAGCATCAGCCGGCGGAGCGGCAGGACCGCCAGCCTCGCGACGCCCTCGTCGGAGATCGAGCAGTTCGGTATCGACAGCTCGCGAAGCTTGCCGAAACGGGCGAGGACCGCCGCCTCCCCGTCGGCGAAGGGCAGGTCTCGTTCGATCGGACGCATGGTCCGCGTCAGCACCGCATACGGATCCCCGACGAACAGCTCCTCGACCGGCATCGGTAGCAGGGCTTCGAGATGCGCCGCGTCCAAGCCTTCGTCGGGGAGGATCAGACTCCGCGGTGCGGCGACCCGCGCCAGCTCTCGCAATGCCGCCACGTCGAGCAGTCGTGGCGATCCGCGCAGATCGAGCGAAGATACCGCGTCGAAGCGCGCGATGCCGGCCACGTCATCGGGCCCTATCCCGTAGAGCCGTAGCCGCTTCGCGTCCGCCGGGAGAGCCGCCAGACCTTCCGAGCCCAACGCGATGCCACGTGACGCGATCGCCTCCTGCAGCACGTCGGAGGTCAGGTCCTCGAGACTCGCATACAACCACTCGGCCACGCCGCAGCGCCATGTCCACGGCAGTCCCTGGCAATGCAGCCACTCGGTCTCACCGTCGTCGTCGACTCCGACCACCCAGACCAGCTCACCGTTGTCCGGTACATCGAAGACCAGCTCGAACGGTGCAGACACGTAGGCGGGCGCGGGTTCCGCGTCGCTCTTCAATGCCTCCCGCAGACCATCCTGCCAGGTGCGTAGTTGCTTGCCGTCCCCGCGGATCTCCGGCTCCACCGGCCCCTGTCCGAACAATGCGCCGAGCGCCTCGAGCGGATGCTCCTGCACGCGGATCCAAGCACTACCGACCGGATCCGCCACGAGCACATGGCGAGCACGTACCGCGGTCGCTCGCCTCGCATCCTTCAGCGCGGTCTCCACATCGACCGGTGCGTAGGCATTCCGATGCCAGATGCGATGCGTCCGCCGGGGATCCTGCTCACCGGCCTCCTGCGTCGACGCGCCGGTCGACGCGAACGCGAGGAAGACCACGAGCCCCGTGGCAAGCACGAGCAGCGCGGCCATCAAGAACCGCTCGACACGCCGCGAGGTCTTCGACTCCACCGCATCGACACCGAACAGCCGCGCGGCGATGTCCGGCGCGCCTTCCCGACCGAGCTCGATCTCCAGAGCGGTCTCGAATCCCGCGTCCCTACCCTTCCGATCAACCATCACCCAACCTCCGTTCCACACACGCCCTGAGCTTCGCCTTGGCCCGCCGCAGCACCGACTTCACGCCCTCCACCGCGACGTCCATCTCCCGCGCGACGGCCTCCCGCGAGGCACCTTCGACATACCGCGCCTCCAACGCCGCGCGCTCGCGCGCCTCGAGACCGTCGAGACAATGCCGCAGCGCCTCGTGGTAACCGGCCGCATCGTCGTCGCGCGCATAGCGACTCCACGCCGCCTCCACCGCCGCCTCGTCGAGCCCCTCCAGCTCCGGCCGTCGTGCCCGCCGCGCCCTGCGCAACAGGTTCCGCGCCACCCCGCGCAACCAGGCCCCGAGCGCCGCCGCACCTTGGTCTTCGACCGGATCCCGCAGCAGAACCAGGAACACTTCCTGAACGAGTTCCTCCGCGACCGTCGTCGGAGCGCCGAGGAACCGCAGGTAGCGCCAGACCATGCCCTGGTGCGTGCGCACCAGCTCGGCATCGACCGTCACCCGGCGCCCCGGCGACGTCGTTCGTTGTTCGGAAAGCGTCAACACACCTGAGACTGCCCGGAGCCGCGCGAACGGGGTCGACCGATTCGGAGATTCCTCCGGGTTGACCGCCGCGCGCACCTGCCGGACCCTGATCTTGCCCTCGACCTATCCCTCGACCTCCCATGGGGAACCCGCCATGAGCGCACGACCGCTCGGCAAGTCCGCGCTGGCCCTGCTCGCCGCCGGACTGGCCAGCCTGCTCGTCTGGATGTCGCTGTCCGATCCGGACCCCGCAGGTCAGCGACCCGACGACGCGCTCGAGGAGCCCGCCCCCGACCCGGAGCACACGGCACGCGACGCGACCGCGCAGCTCCCCTCGCTGGAGCCGGCGCCGCAGCGCCTGACCCAGGGCGCGACCCCGACCTTCGTGCTCCGCGCCTTCGACCGGGTCGACACGCCGCTGCGCCCCGGCACCCCCGACCGGATCGCTACCGGCCGCGTCGCCTGGGCCACCACCGGCCTGCCGATCGCGCGCTGCGAGATCACGGTGACCCGCTGGCGCCTCGACGTGGTCGGCGACGAGAGCGATCAGGGCGACGAGGTGAAGGCGCCCGATCCGGCACTGGTGACCTGGACCGACGAGTTCGGCCGGTTCGAGCTGCGCGGTGTGCCCGACGAGGACGAGCTCTACCTGCGCTTCCGCCTCGCCGACGGTTCCAGCGACGTGCACGAGCTGCGCGTGCCGGTGCGGGCGGGTGAGCCGACCTGGCAGGGTGAGTACCTGCTCGAGGAGCGCGGCACGATCCGTGGCAGGGTGGTGGACGGCAGCCGCGGCAAGTCGGGCATCGAGGTGCGCGCCGTCGACGAGTTCCGCTACGACGAGGACGCGGTCGACGAGGACGCGCGGGCCGCGCGCTTCGCGGGCATCGAGACCTTCGCTCCGCACCGCGCCAACCTGGGCGGACCCGACTCGCCGGACCTTCGGCGCCGTGACCGGATGCTGCCGTTCCCGCGCACGCTCACCAGCCCGGATGGCACCTTCGTGCTGCATGGCGTGCGCGCCGGGACGGTGCAGCTCCTGGTCGCAACAGGCACTCCCCAGGCCCTCCGCATGCCGGTCCTGGTCGAGGCCGACCGCAGCACCGACGTCGGAGAAATCGCGCTCTCGTCCGCGAGCCACCACTACGGCACGTTCGTGAAGATCCAGCTTCGCGATCCGGACGGCGATGCGGCGCGCGGCTACCAGATCTGCATCGAGGACCGCAGCCGGCGTCTCGCCAACCTGATCGACCGCACCGACGGACGCGGAAGCGCACGCATCCGCATTCCTTCGCCCGAGACAGCGGAGCGCTTCGCGGCGGTTCCGCCGCACCTGCGACCCTCCCCGATGCCGATCCCCTGGGAGGCCGACCGCTTCGTCGTCCACGCCCGCAGCGCTGCCGGCCGGCGGTGGGAAGAGGTCGGGATCCTTCGCGAACCCGGCTCGAACCGACTGCGGATGCGGGAACGAGCCCGCGTCGACGTCGAGTTCCTCGGCATGCCCGCCTCGCTCTGTGAACAGGTCGAGGTCCGAACCACACCTCGGTCGCCGTCCGCCACGGTCGAGGTGAACGAGAATGTGGTCCGCGTCGACCGGATCGATCCGCAGGGCACGGTCGTGGTCCTGGTCCTCCCCGGCCACGCACCGGTCCTCGTGGGCGATCCCGACTCGTCGCTCTCGCACGAGCGGATCACCGTCCGACCCGAGCCGACCCGGCAGGCGGAGATCCGCGTGGTCGACCCCGAGGGTCGGCCATGGAGCCGTGCCCGCGTGGCCGTCGAGTTCCGCGGCGACTCCATTTCCCCACACCTCGGTCCGTTCCACCTCGGGGCGACCGACGACGAGGGCCGTCTCGAGAGCCCTGCGCTGTGGCACGGCGACCTGCGGTTCCATGTGAAGCACATCGGCACTGGCCACTTCGTCGAAGCGACGTATGCGCAGCGTGATCCCGAGGCTGGTGCGATCGTCTTGACCGTCGCCCCCTCCGGCCGCATCGAGGGCGAGATCGTGGATCGCGGCGCCGCTGCCGGTCGGCGCTTCCGGATGTGCCTGCGGAGACCAGACGGCACGGAACTGGCGGAACCGCGCCGCATCGTCGAGACGACCGCCGACAACCGATTCCGCTTCCTCGACGTCCGCCCCGGTCCATGGACCCTCGAGGTCCTCGACCCGCCGGCCGCGGTCACCGGCGGACCACGCGAACGGATCTCGCACCACGTCGAGGAGCTGGTCGTGGGTGCAGACCGTACCACCGCACTCCTGCTCGACCTCGGCCGCAATCGGAGCCACGACCCGCAGGTCACCGGGCGGGTCGGCTTCGGCAACCACGGGGGCGAAGGGCTCCGGATCTCCGCCGAGGACGTTGCGGTCCTTCCCGACTCGCTGGGCCACTTCACGATCGACGAACTCACCGAAGGCACGGACCACCTCCGACTCGAGCTGCGGTGTGGGACCGGCTGGGCGACGATCGCCACGCACCAACTGCCCGCTCCCGACGCGACGCACCACTTCCGCGACCTGATGATCGATGTCCCGGCCGGGGGAGTCACGGCCGGACTTTTCGACCGTGCCGGGGACCCGCTCCGCGAACGGATGGTCGACCTGCAGCGCGAGGACGGCACCCTGTTGAGCTTCGTCACCGATGCCTCCGGCACCCTGATGGTCCCCTCGCTGCCCACCGGCAACTGGGCGGTGAGCCTGCACCGCAACCAGGAACCCGACAGCCGCGCGAAGCCGCACCGCAGCCCGCACCGGTTCGAGATCACGGCCGACGGCCACACCGTCCTCGACCTGCACGGCATCCGATGACCGCCCGCAACCTCGCCCTCCTCGTCGGCCTGCCGGTGCTGCTGGGCATCGCGCTGTGGCTGGTCTTCGACGCGCCGACCGCGGTCCCCACCAATCCGCAGTCGGCGCGCGACGCGACTCCGGCCGCGCCGGCTCGCACGCAGCACACCGGCGAACCGGCCCGCGCCGACGCCATCGAGCGCCGCGAGCGCGGCGGCACCCCGGACTTCGTGATCGATGCGATCGATGCGCGCGACCAACCCCTCGAGCCCGGCCCGCCCGGCCGCATCGTCACCGGACGCGTCGCGTGGCGGCGCACCGGCGAGCCGATCGCCAACTGCCGCGTGAGCCTGACGCGCCAGCGGCTCGACACCTTCGTCGAGGAGGATGCCGGCGACGCACCACCGCCCGATCCGCCGATCCACACCTACACCGACCGCTTCGGCGAGTTCGAGCTGGCCGGCGTGCCCGACGCCGACGCGTTGTACTTCCTGTTCCGCCTGCCCGACCGCACGCGCGACATCACCGAACTCCGGCACCCGCCGCTGCAGGACGACGTTCCGATGTGGCAGGGCGACTTCCTGCTGGAGGAGCGCGGCGTGCTCACCGGGCGGGTGGTCGGTATCGACGGCCTCGACCGTGGCGACATCGAGGTCCGCGCCTTCGACGAACTGCGCTACGACCAGTTCGCGGTCGACGACGCATTGCGTGACGGCCGCGCCGAGGGTCTGGAGACCCTCCACCGCGGCGCGACCCGCAACGGCCAGCCGATGTCGAACGGACTGCGCCACCGCGACTCGCTGCTGCCCTACCCGCGAACCACCGCGAACCGCCACGGGATCTTCCGCCTGGAAGGCGTGCGCGCCGGCAAGGTGTGGCTGACCGTGAACGCGCCGGGACGGGTGGGGGCGAGGTACGAGGTGCTGGTCGAACCGTTCCGCACGACGGATCTCGGCGACGTGCCGTTCGGGGCGCAACAGGAGATCCTCGCGACGCTGGTCGACACCGAGGGCGAACCGCTCGGTGGCTACCAGATCTCGCTGGTCGATCCGCGGCGGTGGTTGGGCCCGAGCGTGGCGATCAGCAACGCGGCGGGCGAAGCACGGTTCGCCGTTCCCCCTGCCGCGAGCGCGCCGACGGAAGAGCCGGACTTCCGCTCGATGTCGCGCGAGCAACGCATGGCCTGGCTCCATGCGCGACGCCAGCCGAGCGAGCCGACCTTCGGTATCTGGGCGCGGCCGGGCCGGGACAGCACCTGGGAACCGGTCGGGTTCGGCAAGGGACCGCGCATCGAAGCACGCTGGCCGCACCGCACCGGCCTCGTCGTCCGCTGCGTCTCCCCGCTCGGGCCGATCGTGGACGGCGATATCCGGGCGCGAGTCCTCCCCGCGCAAGGCCGCGCGCGGATCGACGTCGAGGCCGGACGGATCACCTTCACGGATCTACCGCCGCAGGGAGCGAGCATGCTCGTGCAGGTCGAAGGGCACGCGCCGGCACTGATCGAGCGGATGCTGCCGTTCGCGCTCGAGCGCCCGGGAGAGATCGTCATCCCGGTGGTCCCGACCATGCGCTGCGTCGTCGAGGTCGTGGGTCCCTCCGGCGACCCGCTTGCCGACGCGCGGGTGGCCGCCGAGATCGGACCGCTGGATGGAGCTCCGCCCTACAGCTACCGATGCGAAGAACCGGCGTTCCTGGGCCGGACCGACGCGCATGGGCGCTTGGTCCTGCCGGCCGCGTGGCCTTCGAGGCTGCTGTTCCACGTCTGGCACCCCGACGTCGGGCACCACGTGGAACCGCGGCCACGCGAGTACCTCGGTGACGCCGAGCCGATCCGTCTGGTGGTCGCTCCGGGAAGCCTGCTCGAAGGCTCCATCACGGTGCGGCGCGCCGACCCTGGGCGGAGCTACCGCGTTCGGCTCGCACGTCCGACTCCCCCACCACCGCAGGAGCGCCTGCCTGACCCCGACCGCGTGGTGGAATCCAGCGTCGACGGCCGATTCAAGATCACCGACCTGCGGCCGGGGGAGTGGGTGATCACGGTCGAGGATCCACCTTCGCTGGTCCCTGCCGCGGTCCAGTTCCCCGGACCGACCGTCCACCATCGCGACAAGATCCTCGCACCGAGCGGAGGCAGGTGGCGACTCGAGGTGGGCCTCGGGCAGGACGCCGCCCGCTTGCCCGAGCTGGAGGGCCGGCTTCGCTACGCGGCGGCGTTCACCGATCCGGTGCGGGTGCGCGCGAGCGGTCGGAGTGAGAACGTGCGGGTGCTGCCCCTCCGCGACGGGAGCTTCGTGATCCAGAAGCTCCCCTACGGCTGCGACCGGCTGTGGATCGACGTGCTGCGGATGGAGACCTGGATCCCCGCGTTCGAGATGCCGCTCCCCGAGCGAGAGGGCAATGGATCACGGGCCGCGGTGCAGATCGACCTCGCCACCGGCTCCGTCACTGCCGGCCTGTTCGATGCAAAGGGCCGCGCCTTCGCGCACCGCATGGTCGACCTGGTCCGCGACGCCGACGGCTGCCGGCTGACCTGGCTCACCGACGAGTCGGGAACCCTGCAGGCCCCGGCCGTGCCGGTCGGCACCTGGCGCGCCGAGCTGCGCACAGTGGGCGCCGCCGGCCCGCAGGCGCTGTTCGGCGAACAACGCCTCGCGGTCGTGGCCGGCGGCCACTGCCTCGCCGATCTGCACGCCGCGCGTTGACGCGGAGGGGTGATCATCTCGGCCGGGTCGAGATGTTCACCCCCTCCATCGCGCAGGTGCGCGCTGTCAGAACTGGAAGGGCGTGAACTTCGCGGCGTTCGAGAACGAGCGCCGGTAGCGGTCGATGATCATCCACTGGGCGTAGAACGGCACGCCGATCGACGCGGTGGTCAGCGGCACCGGCACGTGCGCGGTGGCGATGCCCTGCGCGTCCAGGTTGGCCTGCGGGATCGTGATGAACGTCGGGCCGACCCAGAGCGTCGGACCGGCGCCGGGTGCGCCGTCGATCAGCAGGAACGCCGGCTCGCCGGGCGGACCGTGGCCCACGCCGATCTTGAACCAGTCCATCGGCATGCCGCCACCGAACGGCAGCGGCTTGGTCACCAGCGGCGGCGAGTTGGCGATGATCTCGGCCAGGAAGCCGCTCGGGCCCGCGGTGGCGGTGCCGTACTCGTTGGTCTCGAACGGGAAGAAGTCGGAGCGTTCGCTGCACAGCTCCGGACGGTCGAACGGGAAGGTTTCGGCGGCGACGCGCGGGTCGGTCAGGGCGACGGTGAGGAAGTCGATCACCGCGGCGCGTTCGCCCGGCGTCAGCGTGCCACCGGGGCCCGAGCCGTTGAGCTGGGTCCGCCCGCCCTGCGGCTGATGCTCGTAGAAGTCGATCAGGTCGCTGATCGTCGGGACGAGACCGTTGCTGAAGAACCTGGTCCTGAGGCCGACGTTCCGCAGCGTCGGGGTCTTCACCGGACCGAAGCCGATGTCGTGGATCTGGCCGTCCGAGAACGGATTGTCGAACTCATCGGCGAGGATGCCGAACGGCGTGGTCAGGGTCGGTCCGCCGGTCGCGGAGTGGCACGAGAAGCAACCGCTCTGATCCATGATCTCCATACCGAAGACCTGGCTATCGGTCATCGTACCGAGATCGATGGGGGCCTGGTCGGGGATCAACATCCGCATGTAGTGCGCGACCGCCATCGCGAACCGCTCGCGGGTCACACCCTGCGCACCGCCGAACTGCGGGTGGCTCCAGAACACCTTGTCGAACAGGATGTCGTAGGTGTAGCCGGTGGCGACCATCCACTGCACGTCGGCCGGGATCGTCGAGGGATCGACCAGCGCCATCGGGTAGGACTCGTTGAGCTTGTCCTGGATGAAGCCGGTGCCCCAGTCGATGCCCTCGTGGCCCATCTCGACGTCGGACACCACCGGCCCGACCGAGAGGTCCTCGCAGGCGGCCCAATCGAGGAAGTTGGTGATCGGCGTGCCGCCGTTGTCGTGGAACTCGATGCCCGCACGACGATCCCAGAACAGCTCCTCGAACACGTACGCGCCGATCATCGTCGGCACGTGCAGGCCGGTGACCTGGCGGTCGATGTCGGTCGACGGCGCGACGGCGAAGTTGAAGTCGATCCGCCCGGTCATGCCGTTCTGGTGCTGGCGGATCATGCCGAACGCACCGATGTTGCCGCTCGAGTGCACGCCGCCGTCGCGCAGGTCGGAGCCGCCGGCACTCGGGATGTGGCAGGTGCCGCACGACACCGTGTTGTCGCTGGAGACCTGTTCTTCCCAGAACAGCAGCTTGCCGAGGTTCTCCTGCAGCTCGCGCTGCTTGAGCTCGGCCGCGGTGGCGGTGCTGCGCGGATAGGGATTGCCGTCGGGCGCGGCGGGGTGCGGCCAGTTCGAGACGTCGGGCGGCTCACCGATCAAGCCGTTGACATGCTGGCGCTGGGCGACGCCGTCAGCGGCGAGGCCCAGGAAGGCGGACAAGGCTGCGCCGAGCAGGGCGGCAGCACGGGGGCGAGAGACGTGCATGGGATCTCCTGGAGGAATTGCCGACCACCACGGCCGACACTCCCGGTATCCGTCTTTGTCATCCCCATGTCATCGGAAACTACAGATCAACTAGCGTTTTTCTGGTGCCATTTCATACCTATAAGCGCAAACTATTCGACATATCAGGACACGTCCTTCGATCGGTTTTTCCGTTCCATTAGGGAATCCGAACCGAATCGACGCCTCACGCTGGGGGAATCCCGGACCGAGCCAGCCCCTCCGACCGGCCGATGACACCTCGGGACCGGAACGGAGACACCGAACATGCTGAGCTTCCGATCGGCGAGCACCCGGATGGTGAACTCGTCGCGCGCGATGACCGAGTGCCTGGAGGCGGCGCTCGGAGCGGGCGATACCGACTGCGACCTGGTGCTGTTCGCCGCGTCGATCGGGCACGACTACGCGGAACTGGCCCGCACCGCCCGCGAACTCGCGCCGAGCGCCCGAGTCGTCGGTGCGTCGTGCTGCGGCATCGTCGGCAGCGAAGGCGTGTCCGAGTCGATGAAGGACCTCGCGGTGATGACCGTCCGCGGCCGCGACGAACTCGCGGTGGCGCACATCGACGGGGTCCACGGCCACAACGCCCGCGACAAGGCGATCGAGCTGGCCGAGCTGCTGCGCGCCGCCAACCCCGGCATCACGATGGTGAACCTGCTCGGCCCGGGCATCGACACCGACAACTACGCGCTGATCGCCGGCATCGAGTCGGTGCTCGGATCTGAGGTGACGATCTTCGGCGCGACCTCCAGCGACAACATGCGAGGGCTCGTGAACTACCAGGTCGTCGACGAACGGGTCGCCGAGCACACGGCCTGGGCGGTGGGCTTCGCCGATCCGACGCTGCGGGTCGACACCCAGGCGACGCACGGTTTCGTCGCGGTCGGTGAACCACTCGAGGTCACGCGCGCCGAGGAGAACCGCATCCTCGAGCTCAACGGCAAACCCGCGTGGCAGGAGTACACCAGCAGGTTGGGCCTACCCGCCGATGCGACCTGCGGCGACTCGATCCCGGTCGGCGCCCTCGCCGAACAGCTGCCCGACGAACTCGCCGCGGAGTTCGGCAACGACCACATCCTCCGGGTGGTCACCAGCCGCGACACCGACGGCGCGATGCACTACGCGACCGGGATCGAACCGGGCACGAAGCTCTGGCTCACCGTGCGCGACGAGGACCGGATCTTCGGAGACCTCGACCGGATGATGACGCAGATGGTCGAGCGGGCCGGTGACCGCTGGGAGACGGTCGCGGTGTTCCATGCCGACTGCCTGGCGCGCGGCCGCTTCCTGCTGAACCGCGTGATGAAGGAGGAGCTGGTCGGCCGGATGCAGTTCCCGCTGTCGAAGGGCGGCGCGGTGCCGCCGTGGCTGGGGATGTACGGATTCGGCGAGTTCGCCCGCCTGGGGGGACGCAACACCTACCAGAACTACACGACCGCGATCTACGCGATCCAACGCGCTCGCGGCGACTGACCGGCCGGTGGACCCGCAGCACGACCAGATCGCGGACCTGCCCGCCGACGTGGAGAGCGCCTACCACGCGCTGCGCCGCCAGTACGACGCACTGCAGCGCCGCGTGACCCGCTTCTCGGTGGTCGAGCAGCAGCTGATCCTGGTGCGCGACCAGCTCGACCGCGAACTCACCCGCTTCGGGAGGATCCAGCGGTTCAGCACCCAGGCGATCGGCGCCACGGAACGCACCGACTTCCTCGACGTGATCGCCGAGGCGGTCGTCGACGTCTTCGAGGTCGAGGTCGGCATGGTCTGGCTACCCTGCGCCGACGGGGTACCCGCACGCCTGCACACCACGCGCGCCTCCCACGATGCATGGATCCCCGGCGACGTCTCCGACCTGCTGCAGGCCTGGACCACCGCGCGCCAGGACTGCGTCGGCGCCGACATCCTGACCCGCGGCGCTGGGCACCACCCGCTGCACGACCTGTTCGAGCAGATCATCCTGGCCCGCTGTTGCGACTCGCAGGGTGAGGTGTTGGCGGTGCTGGCCGGCGCCAACACCTTGAAGGGCGCCGCGTTCCACGAGCGGCTCGGCGCCGAGAACATCCAGTCGTTCGCGGTGCTGTCGCAGCAGGTGGCCGCGCTCCTGGAGAAGCGACGCAGCCGCACGATCATCCAGGACCAGGTCCAGGCCCTGCAGACCTCGCAGCGTCGCCTGGCCCTGGCGCTCGACGCGAGTCACGTCGGCCTCTGGGACTGGGACCTGCGCTCCGACCGCTGCCACTTCTCCGCGGAGTGGAAGGCGATGCTCGGCCACTCCGACGACGAGATCGGCGACCGGCCGATCGAGTGGGACTCACGCCTGCACGACGACGACCGGCCGTTCGCGCACGCCGTGCTCGAGGACTACCTGGCCGGTCGCCGCCCGGGATTCCAGATCACCGTCCGCATGCGCCACAAGGACGGACGTTGGCTGTGGATCCTGAGCAGCGGCCGCGCGCTCCGCGACGACGACGGCCGACCGATCCGGGTGCTCGGGACCCACGTGGATCTCACCGAGCAGAAGGCGCTCGAGGAGCGACTGCGCATCGCCGAGGCCGAACAGCGCGAGGCCCGCGAAGCGGCCGAAGCGGCGAACCGCGCCAAGAGCGTGTTCCTCGCCAACATGAGCCACGAGATCCGTACGCCGATGAACGGCGTCCTCGGCATGCTGCAGCTGCTGCAGGACAGCGAGCCGACACCGGAGCAGGCAGCGCTCATCGACACCGCCGAACGCTCGGCGGTCTGGCTGCTGCAGATCATCGGCGACATCCTCGACCTGTCGAAGGTCGAGGCCGGCAAGCTCGAACTCGAACGGGCGCCATTCGATCTCCGCGAGGCGATCCGCGACGTGACCGAGCTGCTGCGTGTCCGCGCGGTCGAGGACGGCCTCGACCTCGAGGTCCGCGTCGGCGACGAGATCCCGAGGCAGGTGCTCGGCGATATCGCGCGTTTCCGCCAGGTGCTCCTCAACCTGCTCGGCAACGCCCTGAAGTTCACCAAGGAGGGCGCGGTCACCGTCGAGGCAAGCTCCCGGCCCCTGGAGAAGAACCGCGTGGAGTTCGACCTGCGGGTCCGCGACACCGGGATCGGCATTCCCGAGGAAGTCCTGCCGCGCCTGTTCGCACCGTTCAGCCAGGCCGACTCGTCGACGACCCGGCAGTTCGGCGGCACCGGCCTCGGCCTCGCGATCTCGCGCCACCTCGTCGAGCTGATGGGCGGCGCGATCACCGTCACCAGCGAACCGGGCATCGGCTCGGAGTTCCGGGTCCAGCTGCCGTTCACCGCGGCTGCTGAGTCACCGGACACCGCCTACGCGGTCAGTCCCTCCCCCCACGTCGACGACGGCCTGCTGCACGGCCACGTGCTCGTCGTCGAGGACAACCCGATCGGCCAGCGCGTGGCGACGATGCTCCTGCAGAAGCTCGGCCTCACCAGCGACGTGGCGGCGAACGGCCGGCTCGCCGTCGAGGCCTGGGAGCGCTGCTCCTACGACCTCGTGCTGATGGACTGCCAGATGCCGGTGATGGACGGCTTCGAAGCCACCCGCGTGCTGCGCCAACTGGAGAGCGACTCGCCGCTCCGCGAACGGCCGACCCCGATCATCGCGCTGACCGCGAACGTCCAGCCGTCGGACGTGCAGGCGTGCCTGGACGCCGGCATGGATGCGTATCTGGCGAAGCCGGTGCGCCGGGACGCGCTGCGCGAGGCGGTCGCGAAGTGGTTGGCGAGCTGATGAGCAGGTGACGTCACCGCCGCCTCGCGAAGCGCAGACCTTCCACCCGGCCCGGCACCAACTCCGCGTCCGCCAGGGGCACCACCTCACGCGTGACGTCCGGCGACAGGTACACCACCTGACCGTCCGGCCGCCGGAACCGCTTGGCGACGCGCAGCTCCATGCGGTAGCGACCGGGCAGCAACCCCGAGGTCGTCACGTTGCCGGCGTCGTCGGTGATGCCGGTGCGCTCGAAGGTGATGCCGTCCTCGCCGGGGATCGCCGACCAGACCAGCTCGGAACCGGCGACCGCCTCAGGCGCGAGGCTCGCGAAGTCGACGACGCCGGTGGCACGCAGCGGCGCCCGCAGCGCGAGGGACTGGCCGATGGTCACCGAGTCGGGACCGACCTCGACCTCGTCGAGTTCGAGCCAGCCATGATCGGGGTGGCGCATGCGCAGGCGGTAGGTGCCGTGGGTCACCTCGAGGAACTGCGCAAACCCGCGCGCCACGGAGCGCAGGCGGAACCGGGCCCGCGGACTGCCCTGGGTGCCGAACGACTGACCGGCCGCGACCTCGCCGTCGAGCGCCACCCACACCCCCTCCGCGATCTCGCCAGTGGCCGAGCGCAGGGTCGCCGACCAGGCCGAGGTGCGGAGGTCGATCCGCGCGCCGTCGACGCTCGGCGGGACGATGCCCTCCCAGTAGACGTTCTGGCGCGCTTCGCGGATCTGACTCACCAAGGTGAACTCGCGAGCACCGACGTTGGGTCCGAGATCGAATCGACCGGCCGCGGTGAGGGGGATCTCGAGGCCGTCACCCTGGAGCAGCACGTACTGGATCGCGTTGAGTCCGTTCACCGCCACCGAACCGTGCAGTCGCGGCTCGGGCTCCGGCTGGTCGACCGGGATCACGAAGCGCTGGGTCAACCGCACGCTGATGCGCTCGCCGTCCTGCAGCGTCGCGACCGCGTCCGGTGCGTCGTCGAGGTCACCGAACAGCACCGCGAGCAGGCTGCGCAGATCGCGGACGTCGCCCGGCCGCGGGATCTCCTCGACGATCCAGGTGCCGGCCTCCATGCGCGGCATCACGAACACGGCATCGGGTTCCGCGGCGACGACCACCGGCAGGGGGGCGTAGGCGCGCCGCGTCACGAGCAGCGGATCGGGCGTCGCGCGCACCCAGCTGTCGGTACCGAAGCGGGGTCCGTCCTGATCGACCAACGCACCCTCGAGCGTGCCGGGCTGCCGGACCACCAACCGCGTCTCGTCCTGTGCACCGCGCACCACCGTCTGTCGCCAGCCGGCTTCGACGTCGCCGATCGCGAGACCGATCTCGGCGTGGCGGAAGCGCGACACCTCCAGGCGGCCCTTCGCGTCGGTCCGGCCGACCACCGCGGGAAGCAGCAGCGCGGCGTCGGGATCGGTGAGCGGGCGGGTCAGCACCTCGCGGTCGGCGAGGGCCTCGAACGCTTCGCCCGCGACCTGCAGCGCGGTGGCGCCTCCCGCCGTGAGGATCACGTCGCTGCGCAGTCGGCCGCGGACGTCGAGGTCGGCGACCCGTGCGAGGTGCTCGTCGGCCGCGACGAGCGCGGTCCAGGGTCCGGCCGGGAGATCGCGCACCCGCACCAGACCGTCGTCGACCACCTCCAGGCGGTCATTCAGATCGAACTCCGCCAGCGCCCCGAGCTGGTGCAGCGCCAGGGCGCGGATGCCGGGCAACAGCCGGAGGCGCACTCCGGGCAGCGCGAGGCCGGCGAGGTCCTTCACCCGGAGTTCCAGGGAGTGGCGCGCGGGTAGCCGGATCACGAACGGCGTCCGCGGCTCGAGTTCGACCGCGTGCCAGGGATGGCCGGGACCACGCACCGCGAACCACTGCCGGCCCGAACGGCTCACCGGAGCGAACAGTCGACCGTCGGGTCCGGTCTCTCCGAGCGGCCGGAGCGCGGCGGCGCCGTCGGAGGGGCGACCGACGACCACCTCGAAGCCGGCCGGAACCGGGTGCCCCTGCACGTCCAGCACGTCGATCTCCACCTCCGGCACCGGCTGCACGGTGAACGGGTCGTGGTCGAACACCGGGTCGGCCGGGGTGAGGGCGATCACCTGCGGCGCGAAGCCCGCGGCATCGACCTCGACCTCGACCCGGCTGCCGGACCGTGAGGCCCACACGAAGCCGCCATCGGGTCCGGTGGTGGAGACCGTCGGATCGAGGACGTCGGCCAGGGCGGTGAGCCACGGCGGGACGTCGGCAACCATCAGCTGGCCGCCGCCGATGCCGAGTGCGACCGCCCGCGGGTCCTGCCAACGCGAGGCCAGCCAGGCATCGAGCGCACGGCCGGCCAACCCGAACCGCGTGGCCGCGCGGAAGTCGTCTCCACCGCTCACGCGACGCAACACGGCCCCCTCGATGCCGCGTCCCCGTGGATCGAGGATGCGACCGCGCGCGAACCGGGTGCGCGGCAGCTGTCGCGTGCCGAGGTCGACCCGGTCTCCGGGCGCGGGCCGCTCACCGAGTAGCTCGATCCATGGTGGTGCCTCGGGCGGATCGAATCGGAACAGCAGCGCGCCGAACGGTGGCACGCCTTCGAGAAGGAACCGGCCGGTCGCATCGGTCATGCTCTCGGCGACCACCCACTCCACCTCGCTTCGCGGCACCGGCAACAGCTCCAGCGGCGCCGCGAACAATGTGGGGTGCAGCCGGATCGCCCGCACGCGCACGCCCTCCAGATCGCGGTAGCGGTCGTCGACCAGCTGGCCCTCGAACGACAGGAGTCCGCGCGGCGGCGCCGGCTCGACGACCGGTTCGTCTTCCTCCTTGATGGTGCCCGGCACCGCCTGGCGGACCGGAGTGGGATCGTCGGTGGCGGTCTCGACCACCCGCGGTGCCGGCTCGCGCAGCGGCACCTCCGGCTCGCTGTCGAGCGCCACCCAGGTTCCTGCGGCGATCGCGGTGCCCGCGGCGATGCCCGCGACCCAACGGAGTGCCTGGCTGCCGAGCGCCGCGACGCCGCCACCCGCCACGGTCGCACCGGCACCCGAAGCTGCGGCTCCCGCACCCCCACCCGTGGCCGCCGCACCGACGCCCGCCGCGCCGGCCAGCACCACGTCGCGGATCGCCGAGAGCTGCCGGCCGCCGAGGGTCAGCGCCGCCACGACGGCCGACGCGAGGCCCGCGGGCAGCTTGCTGCGGAGCCGTTCGCCGCCGCGACGCAGCCGCGTCTTCACGGTCTCCGGCGACATCCGCAGCGCGTGGGCGATCGCGGTCGGCGTCAGACCGTGGATCAGCCGCAGGGTCAGCACCTCGGCGTAGGGAGCGGGTAGCTCGGCGATGCCGCGCTCGAGGGCGTCGCGAACCTCCTGGTCGATCGCGATCGCATCCGGTTCGAGTGGACCGACGGGTTCGCCGAGGCGCGTCGGGTCGGGACGTCGCAGGTTGCGCTCACGGAGCTTGCGGGCCTCGCGGACCAGCACCCCGGTGATCCAGGGCAGCACCGGCCGGCCTCGTTCGAAGCGGGTCGGCGCGACCTCGATCACCCGCAGGAACGTGGCCTGCAGCGCATCCTCGGCATCGCCGGAACCGCCGAGCACGTGCGAGGCGAGCAGCAGGAGGCGAGGTGCGAGCAGATCGAAGACGCGGGCCAGATCCTCCGGTCGTCGATCGTCGAGCCACTGCTCGAAGCAGCGATCGGCCGGGTCGGCGTCGGGCACGTTCGGGCTCGGTCCTGGGGTCGGGCGATCCATCGCGATGAGTCCGCTGGCGGCGCGGTGGAGGGTTCAACGAAACGGAGTACCCGCGATCCGGAGTGCTTGCGAGAGTGGTTCATACGCCGGCCCTGTCGGCAACCGATCGGCAGGCCGGGATCCGGACGCGGCATCCACAGAGCCGGCGAGCGCACGGCGGCCTCGCCGCGACGGAAACAGAGATTGCGATCCTGTCGCGAGTTGGGAAGCAACTTGCGGACGGCCGGATGCGCGGGAACACGGCACGATCCGACCGCTTCGTCGCCGCACGCTAGCCTCCGGGACTCTCCTGAGTGCCGGACCCGATCCGGCCCCTCCATCGATTCACGACATGCTTCGATCCTCCCGCGTCTTTCCGGTGATCGCCTGCGCCCTCGGCCTCGCGACCGCCCCCCTCGCCCAGAGCGGCTTCGAACTCACCTCCGGCGCCGCCGCCGACCCGGCGCTGTCGAACCACGGCACCGACACGGCCCTGTGGCTGCCGGGCATCGCCAGCGACTTCCAGTTCGTCGCCGGCGGCAGCTTCGTGGAAGACTCCACGACTGGCCGCGCGGTGGTGAAAGGTGAGGCGGTCAGCGCCTCGACCGGCTACCGGCTGGCGATGTTCTTCGAGTTCTGGGACCGCTCGGCGCCGGGCGACTCGAACTACCCGCCCAGCGGCAGCCCGAAGCTCGACGGCCTGACCAGCGGCGCGTTCGCCAGCAACGGCGGACCGATCGATCCCTCGACCTGGGTCTACTACCGCTCGATGGACGGCCAGCTGATCGGCCTCGGCGCGCTCGACGGCCTGAAGATCGACCTCGACCGGCGCGGCCCGGCGTTCCAGGTCGGCGTCGGCGCCAACCTGCGCAACGCCAACCGCGGCGGCAGCACGTGGTTCAATCTGAACCTGCTCTCGCAGCCGTTCTCCGGCCCGCACCTGTCGGTCAACCACGGCGACCTGAACGTCGACTTCGGTTCGGGTGACTTCGAGCAGTGCGTGCTGCCGGTGGCGCCGAACTCGAACTACGCGCAGTGCGGTGACGTCCACAACTTCTGGGTCGAGAACGGCTACTCGCCGCAGGACTTCGTGTTCCTGGCCGGCGGCTCGCTGATCGAGCGGGCCGACGGCACCGCGACGCTGAGCGGCCGCATCGGCCGTCTGTCGAACCTGCGCGAAGCGTTCGACGTCGAGGTCGCGTTCGGCGGCCGCGTCGATCCGACCGACGCCAACTACCCGCCGGCCGGCAGCCCGAAGCTCGACTGCCTGTCGACCAGCGCGCTGGTGCAGAACGGCGGCCCGGTCGACACCGACTCCTGGCACTACTACACCACCGTGCAGGGCACCCTCGAGGGGCTGTTCGACTACGCGGGTGCCGAGGTCTCCATCGGCCGTCGTGGTCCGGCGGTGCAGGTCGGCCACGGCGCCGACCTCAAGAGCATCGAGTACGGCCTCAGCAACTGGCTCGACCTCCAGGTCATCACGCCGCCGACCACCGGCACCAACCTGCCGGTGTTCCAGCACGGTGACTTCAACCTGCGACTGGCCGACGACTGCCGCGACCTCGACCAGCCCTGCCTGCCGACCAGCGTCACCCCGTCGACCCTGCCGACCGTCACCGCCGACTGCTTCCGGATCACCGGCTGCGATATGCAGAACGTCACCGGCATCCGCTTCAACGGCCAGGACTACACCTCGCAGGATCCCTGCGACCTGGGCCGCGGCTACTTCGAACTGATCGACGAGCACACGCTGTGCTTCTACCCGCCGAACTGCCTCACGCCCGGCTGCCGTGGCATGCGCCTGATCGGCGTCGACGGCTTCCAGACCGGCCGCTTCGACGTGTGCCTGACCGACCCCACGCGGCCGGTGATGGTCTGCGCGCCGCGGCACCCGGTCGGCAAGGAGCAGCGCCTCTACCTGCACGACGGTGACGTGCCGGAGCCGAACCTGATGTTCGCGGTGGTGAGCCCGAGCGACCGCCCGTCGATCATGCCGGGCATCATCGAGCTGGGCCTCGGTGACAACTTCACGATGTACTTCTGCGGCATCGGCTTCTCCGACGACTGCGTCGAGGACTCGCTCGGCGTGATCCCGGAGATCCTTCGCGGACGGACGCTCTACTTCCAGACCGCGGTGCTCAACGTGTCGATCCCGGTGCTGCCGGTGCCGGTGAGCGACGTCTGCTCGACCGTCTACTACTGACGGCCATCGACGGACCGACCCGGGGTCCGTAGGGGACCATTGGCGCCGCGGATCGGCTACGTTCCGCGGCGATGCGAACGCCCTCGATCCTGCAGCTGTCCTGCTGCGCACTGCTCCTCGCGGGGGGCAGCGGCGCGCAGGACGACCGCCCCTATCTCGCGGTCCACGCCCGGAACGCGACCTTCCTCGAAGGACTGAGCAGCCTCGTCCTCGAGGTCGAACAACAGGTCGACCCGGACGGCGCGTCGTTCTTCGCGCTGGGCGGCAACGCGCGCTCGATCGACTGGGCGCCACTCGACGACGACCTCGTCGCCGAGGTGTTCGTGGTCCCCGCGGGCCTGCGCGACGGCATCTGCGACGACCTGGGCATCGCGGCGGGCGTGCTGCGCGGCGCCTGGTGCACCGGCGCGGTGCAGGGCGGCGCGCCACCCCGCTACTGCGCCCAGGTGTTCGCAGCGATCTGGTCGTTCCCCGAGCAGATCGAGCACGTCCGCTTCGTGATCCGCGACCGTGGCGACGGTGACTTCCACGTCCAGGGTGAGCTGACTCCGGCCACCGGCAGCGCGTTCGAGCGGTGGCTCGCCGGCGTCGAGCCGGATCCACGTGGCACGCTCGGGCTGCGCGATCCCTCCGCGACACTGTGGCTCGGCACGGCGATGCGAGGACCGTCGGTCCAGAGCGCCTGGCTCGGCTGGTGGGAACACGTCGCGACGATGCGGGCACGCCAACTCCGTGGCACTCCGGCCGACGACGCCGATGCCCGCGCGGAGGCGGTCGGGCTGGCCGCGGCGCTGCGCGACGGGCGGATCGCGCTGCGCTGGTCGACGGCCGATCGCAGCATCTTCGCGGTCGGCAGCCACGACCCGCAGGCCCTCGCCGAACTGGAAGAGGACCCGGCGTTCCGCGCGTTGATGCAGGCGCGCCTCGGCGAGGGTCCGCGCACCTGGGAGCCGCTGCGCATCGCCGAGGACCAGCAGGTCGTCCAGGTCGAGGACGACGCCCTCGCCACCGACCGGATCCTGCTACGCGCCGTGCGCGGCGACTACCTGATCGAAGCCGCCGACGAGGCGAACGGCCCGGCCACCGGCAAGCTGCTGGCTCGCCTGGCGCAGGGCCGTGCCCGCTCGTTCCCGCTGCCCGACGGCCTGTGGCTGCAGGCCGAGTTCAGTCGCCCGCCACTCGAGGAACTGCGCCGCATCGAGATCCCGTTCCCGCTACCGATCGAGATGGGCATCGACGACCTCGCCGAGTCGGTGCACGGCATGCTGCCGGCCCGCGCCACGCTGGCGCTGCGCCGCGCGGCTCCCGACAGCCAGGCGCTGGCCTTCGAACTCGATCTGTTCGGGCTCTGACCTGCCCCCGGAAGGCCGCCGGCTCGCAACCCCGGGCGCCGTCGCGTATGCCGGCGTCATGGTTGCCCACCCACCCCTCCCGGCGCGCCTGGCCCTCGCCGCCCTGGCACTCCTATCCACGGCCGCGACCGCCCAGTCGACGCCCCGACCGATCCCCTATCCGGTCGTCGAGCCGGCCGCCTGGCAGCAGGCCGTCGCCAACGGCACGCGCAGCGAGTCCGGTGCGCCAGGGCCCAAGCACTGGACCGACCACGTCGACTACGCGATCACCGCGACGCTCGACCCCGAGTCGGCGAAGGTCACCGGCCACGTCCGCGCGACCTACCACAACCGCTCGCCGGAGCGGCTCCGGACGCTGTGGCTGCACCTCCGCCAGAACCTCCACCAGGAGGGTGCGGTGCGCAACCGCAACGTGGTGGTCACCGGCGGCGCGACGATCGACAACGTCCACGTGAACGACGAGGAAGCGCGCAGCCGGGTCCAGGACACGCGCCTCCGGATCGTGCTGCCCGGCGGCCTCGAGCCCGATCAGAAGGCCACGGTCGACCTCGACTTCGAGTTCACCGTCCCGCCGGCCGGCGGCGCGCCGCGGATGGGGCACGAGAAGAACCATGTGTTCTACCTCGGCTACTGGTACCCGCAGTTCGCGGTCCGCGACGACGTCGAGGACTGGGTCTGCGAGACCTACCGCGGCAACGGCGAGTTCTACATGCCGTACGGGAACTACGACCTGAAGTTCACGGCACCAGAAGGCTTCCTGGTCCGGGCGACCGGCGTGCTGCAGAACCCCGAGGCCTGCCTGACGAAGGACGCCGTCGACCGGTTGGCTCGCGCGAAGCAGAGCGAGGAGGTGGTCGCCATCGTCACCGCCGACGACCTCGAGGCCGGCCGCGCGACCCGCGCAGGGAACGGCAAGCCGCTGACCTGGCACTTCGTGGCCGAGGACGTGCGCGACTGCGCGGTCAGCGCGTCGGACCACTACGTCTGGGACGCGACCCACGCCAAGGTGCCGGGCCGCGACGAGCCGGTGGAGATCCACGCGGTCTACGAACCCGAATCCCGGACCTGGCCCGAAGCCGCGGCGATCGCGCGCCACACGATCGAGTGGATGAGCCGCGAGGTGCACCCCTACCCGTGGCCGCACATGACCGCCTGCGAGGGCATCATCGGCGGCGGGATGGAGTACCCGATGATGACCGTCATCGGCGACAGCCGCTCGATCCGCGGGCTGCAGGGCGTGGTCTGCCACGAGCTGATCCACATGTGGTTCCCGATGATCGTCGGCAGCAACGAGAAGCGGCACAGCTGGATGGACGAGGGCACCACCTCGTTCTTCACCGACCTGTGCTCGGCCGCGCTGCGCGACACACCGAACAACTCCCGCGGCAACATGCTCGGCTACGTGCGCGCGGCGCGGAGCGGCGGCGAGTCGCCGCTGATGACCCACGCCGACTTCTATCCGCAGGGTTACGGCTTCGCGTCGTACACCAAGCCGGCGGCGCTGCTGCACCAGCTGCGTGAACTCATGCGCGACGGCGACCGCGACGTGTTCATGGAGGCGGTGCGCGCCTACGTCGCCGAGTGGCGGTTCAAGCACCCGAGCCCCTACGACATGTGGCGGACCTTCGAACGGTTCGCCGGGCGCGACCTCGACTGGTACTGGCGGTCGTTCTACTTCGAGACCTGGACGCTCGACCACGCGATCGCCGGTACCGAGCAGCAGGGCGACGAGACGATCGTGACCATCGAGGACCGCGGCCAGGTGCCGTTTCCCTGCATCGTCGAGGCCCGCTACGACGAGGGTGAGACCCAGCGGCGCACGGTGCCGGTGGAACATTGGCTGGCCGGGAACACCACCGCGAAGGTCACCTTCCCCGGCAAGCCGAACGAGGTCGTGCTCGATCCGGACATGAACGCGCTCGACGTCGACCGCTGATCCAGGTTCGCGCCGCGCCGTCGGCTCACGCGTCGCGCAACTTGCGCGCGGCGCGCTCCAGCAGCCGCTGCCGCGCCGGGTCGCGCTTCTGCACCGCTTCGAAGCGCGCCACCACTTCCACGTGGTGGGTGTGCGGGAACATGTCGATCGGCTGCGCCACCGTGAGGCGGTAGCCCTCGCGCTCCAGGAGCGCCGCGTCGCGGGCCAGCGAGTCGGGATCGCACGACACGTAGACGATGCGCTGCGGGCGCAGCTTGCGGGTCACCGCGTGCAGCACGTTCGGCCGGCAGCCCATGCGTGGCGGATCGAGCAGCACCGCGAACGGCGGCTTCTGGCCCTGGCCGATCACCGGCGCGAGCTTCTCCACGGCGCCGTGGCGGACCACCGCGTTGCGGATCCCGAGCGCGTCGACGGTGGCCTTGGCGTCGCCCGCGCCGGCAGGATCGCCCTCGACCAACACCACCCGGCCGACACTGCGCGCCAGCGACAGACCCAGCAGGCCGCCGCCGGCGTAGAACTCGAGGACGGTCGCATTCTCGGGCGCCTCGAGGATGCGGGTCACTTGCTCGACCAGAGCGCGGGTGCCGAACGCAGAGGTCTGGAAGAACGCGCCCGGCGAGATCCGGAAGAGCTGGCCGTCGACCTCGTCCTCGATGTGTCGCTCGCCGGCGAGCAGCCGCGGCGGTTCACCGAGCAGCTGCTGGAACGGCCCGTCGTTGAGGCTCGACGACACGCCGGTCGCGCCCGCCGCGACGCCCGCGTTGGCGATCGCGGTGAGGCGGGCGCGCGGAGCTTCGCGGACCACCAGCACCGCGTGGGCCTGGCCGGTCGCCGGCGCCGAGCGCACCACCACCGCGCGCAGCACGCCGCGGTCGGTCTCGGGATCCCACGGCTCGATGCCGGTCCGCTCGGCGGCGCGCACCAGCTCGCGCGCGATGCGGAACGCCTCGGAGTCGGCGGCAGGACACTCGTCGATCTCCACCACCTCGAGGCTGCGCGGCCTGAGGTGTCCGGCGATCATCCCGCCGCGCGGTCCGGGCACCACGTGCAGCGCGACCTTGGTGCGTTGGTGCCACGGGTCGTCGGGGCCGACGCAGGTCTGCACGTCGACCTTGCGATGCAGGGTGAACGACAGGAGCTTGCGGACCCGGTCCGTCTTCGCCACCCACTGGCCCTCGATCGCCATGTGCTGGAGCTGGCAGCCACCGCAGCTCTCGTAGTACCGACAGCCCGGCTCGACGCGCAGGACCGAGGGTTTCAGGACTTCCAGCACGTCGGCGCGGCCGTGCTTGCGGGCGCCCGAGGTGACCCGGGCGCGGACCCGCTCGCCACCGATGGCGCCGCGGACGAACAGCACGTAGCTGCCGACCTTGGCGAGCGCGTCGGGGCCATCGGCCATCCGCTCGCAGTCGAGTTCGAGGATCTCGCCGCGGCGAACGGGAGCTGGGGGCTGGGAGCGTCGGTCCATCCGAAGCCGCGCCATGCTACCTGCCCTCCCCCGACGAATCGTGCGCCTCCCGAGATCGGTCCGGCCCGAAAGGGTGAACAGTTCGACCCGGCCCAGCCGTTCACTCTTTCATCTCAGGAGCACCACCGAACGGCGAACGGTTGGGCCGGGTCGAACTGTTCACCGTTTGGGGGGGGGGGGGGGGGGGGGGGGGGGGGGCGCGAGAGGAGTCAGGGCCGGGCATCGCTTGCCAGCCGGTGGCGCCCGCTCCACGATCAGGCGCGCTCGACCTGGAGAGCGAGCCCCCGCTGCCCCCGAGACCTGCCGATGAGACTCGTCGCCCTACTCGATCCCTCCGCCGCGCTGGCGATCCAGGTGGCCTGGGTCCTGACGCTGGCTCGCGCCGGTGACGAGGACGTGCTGTTCCTGCTCTGGGAGGACGGCAAGGGTGATTCGAACCGCAGCGTCGACCGCGTCCTCGGACAGGTGCGCGACTGCATCACCCGCGCGCCGGGCTTCCGGCATGTCGACTCCACGGACCCGGCGGACGACCGGGCCGGCAGCGCGCACGACGAGGCCGCCGTCGAACGCTCGGTCCGCATCGAGGTCTGCCGCGACGAAACCGGCTTGGCGGAGCGACTCCGCTCCCACGAGACCGACCTGTTCCTGGTCCTCGAGGAGCGCCTCGAATCGGTCGACGCGCGCCTGCACTCGATCGGTCGCAACCTGCTGCCGTCGATCACCTGCAAGGTCGGCATCCTGCGGTTCGGCGAGACGACGCCCCCGGACGAACTCCGCGTCGCCGTGCCGGGCGCCGACGGTCCCCACACCCGCGCCGCCCTGCTGCTCGCGCGCGACCTCGCCGCCCGCTCCGGTCGGCGACCGACCGCGCTGTTCGTCCAACCACCGATCGGCGTCGACGCCGAAGCCGTCGGCCACCGCGCGCTACAACGCACGCTGCGTCGGGCAGTCGGCACCGAGACGGGCGATCGCTTCGAGCCGGTCATCGAACTGGAGGACGACCTGTCGAGAGGACTCGGCAAGAGCCTCGACCGAAACCGCCACGATCTCGTGGTGATGGGCTCCTGGCTGGGCGAACTGGGACAGCGCTTCCTCGGCACACCCGCGGGCCGATTGCTCCGCCGCGCGACTCCACCCGCGGTGTTGATCCTGCGCGATGCGATGCCGTTCACCAACCGGCTGCGGCGCGCGGTGGAGAAGGCCCTGCAGAACAGGGTTCCGCAACTCGGCCGTGAGGACCGCGTCGCCCTGGTCGAGCGCGTGCAGTCGAATTCGGCGTGGAACTTCGACTTCGTCGCGCTGATGGTCCTCGCCACTACGATCGCATCGACGGGACTCTCCCAGGACTCCGGCGCGGTCGTCATCGGCGCGATGCTGGTCGCGCCGCTGATGACTCCCATCCTCGGCATCGGCCTGGCGCTCGTGCAGGGCAATGCACGCCTGGTGCGCAGCGCCGCCCGCAGCGTAACCCTCGGCGTGGGGGCGGCCTTCCTGGTCTCGTTCGTCCTGGGACTGATGTTCCAGCTTCCGGCCCCCACCAACGAGATGCTCGGCCGCGGCGCCCCCGACTACCGCGATCTGGTGGTGGCGTTCTTCTCCGGCCTCGCCGCCGCCTACGCGACCTCCCGACCGAACCTGTTCTCGGCACTCCCTGGCGTGGCGATCGCCGCCGCGCTGGTACCCCCGATCGCCACCGTCGGCCTTGCCACCTCGATCGGCTCCTTCGGGCTCGCCGGGATGGCCGCGCTGCTGTTCCTCACCAACTTCGTCGCGATCGTGCTGTCTTCGGCCCTGAGCCTCTCCGCGGTCGGGTTGCGCAGCGTGAAGGGCACCGCCACGTGGATGCGGGTCTTGCGGGTGGGCCTCGGCATCTTGCTGTTCGCGGTCACCGCGGCCCTGATCCTCTTGGCTCCGTAGTCTTCGGAACTCCAGCGGCGGTGCGGGGACGCGGCTGAACTCTGGGCCACCGCCAGCGGCCAGCAGATCGAAGGCCTGCAGGTGAACCGTGGCCAGGGCCTCCTGCTCGTCGTCCTGCGTTGCCAGGCCGACCGACCGGTCACAGCCGAGCAGCAGGAGGACCTGTTGATCCGCCTGGGCAGACTCGATGTCGACCAGCCGATCCGCCTGCGGATCAGCCCGGCATTCCCGTCCAAGGACTGACGACGGGGAAACCCTTGTGGGTCGCCCAGAGGAATTGGAGGAGAATCCCCACGTGGAAGACCGCGAGATCGAGCGCCCGCTTCGCCCCCCCAAGCCCCGGGATCCCCACGACCCCGAGGTCATCGTCGCCATCGGTGCGTCAGCCGGCGGCCTCGAGGCGCTGGAGGAACTGTTCGACGAATTGCCGTGCAATGGCCGCGCCGGATACGTGGTCGTCCAACACCTGTCGCCGGACTTCCGCAGCCTGATGGATCAGCTGCTCGCGCGGCACACCGACATGGCGATCCACCGCGCGGAGGACGGCCTGCGCGTCGAAGCCGACAGCATCTACCTGATCCCCCCGCGTCAGGACCTGCGGATCCGCAACGGCGCCCTGCAGCTCAGCCAGCAGACCAAGCTGCGCAGTCCACCGACCCCCATCGACATCTTCTTCCGTTCCCTCGCCGAAGACCGTGGAGACCGCGCGATCGGCGTGATCCTGTCGGGCACCGGCAGCGACGGCAGCCGCGGCGCGGTGTCGATGCGCGAGAACGGCGGCGTGGTGCTGGTGCAGGATCCGCGCAGCGCCAAGTTCGACGGCATGCCGCAGTCGGCGATCCTCGCCGGCGCCGCGGACGTGGTGCTGCCACCCGCGGAGATCGGCCAGCGGATCGTCCGGCTGGTCGAGAACCCGGCGGGCTTCTTCAGCGGAGCGATCACCGACTCGCCGCACACCGAACCGTTCCTGGCGATCCTCGACATCATGAAGCAGGTCCGCGGCCTGGACTTCTCGCTCTACAAGGAGAAGACCATCCATCGCCGCCTGCTCCGCCGGATCAACGCTCTCGGCCTCGGCTCGATGGCCGACTACCGGCGTTTCCTCGAGGAGGAGCCGACCGAACCGGACCGCCTCTACTCCGAATTCCTCATCGGGGTCACCGAGTTCTTCCGCGATCGCGAGGCCTTCGCCGCCCTGCGCACCGAGCTCATCTCGATGCTCGGCGAACCCGGACGTCAGCAGCTCCGCGTGTGGTGCATGGCGTGCTCGACCGGCGAAGAGGCCTACACCATTGCGATCATGCTCGACGAGCTGCGGCGCACGTCGGACCCGAGCCGCGACTTCAAGATCTTCGCGACCGACGTCGACCCGAACGCGGTCAAGCGCGCCAGCGACGGCATCTTCCCCGACGGCATCCAGCACAGCGTTCCCGAGGCGCTGCTGCAACGCTACTTCGAGCGGATCCAGGACGGCTTCCGCATCACCCGCGAGCTTCGCGACCGCATCGTGTTCGCGCCGCACAACGGCCTCTCCGATCCGCCCTTCACCCGGATGGATCTCGTCACCTGCAGGAACATGCTGATCTACCTGCAGCCCGAGGCCCAACAGCGTGCGCTGGAACGCCTCGACTTCGCACTGCACTCGGGCGGCGTGATCTTCCTCGGCCAGAGCGAGAGCCTCGCCGGCCTGCAGGACGGCTACGAGGTCATCGATGCCAAGTGGAAGCTGTTCCGCAAGAAGTCCGATGCACGCCCCTCGCTGCTGTCGCGCTCGGCACTGGAGATGTCGCAGGAGCGACGCCTTCCGGCACGCCGGCCGACCAATCGTGCGCAGACCTCCCACCTGGACTTCCGCCGCCTCGCCTCGGCACTGATCCACCACATCTCCGAGGCCTGCGTGGTGGTCTCCGAGAACTACGAGCTGCTCCACACCGTCGGTGAGGTGAACGACTTCCTCGCCGTGCCGGTCGGCGTCGCGTCGTTCAACGTGATGGAGATGCTGCCCGCCTCGTCGCGCAGCGCGGTGTCGGCGGCAACGCGACGGGCCCGCAAGTCGAGCGAGCCGGCGATGCTCTCCGGCGTGATGTTCCTGCGCGGCAATACCCAGATCCAAGCCGACCTGCAGGTGCTGTACGTGCCTGCCGCACCTCGCTCCGACGAGGCCGGGACGTTCATCATGCTGTTCGGCGCCCGCCGCGCCCTCGCCGACGTACCCCAGGACATCAAGGACGCCCTCCACGACCAACTCGACGAGAAGGCCCGCCTGGAGCGCGAGCTCTACCACACCCGCGAAAACCTGAACCTGGCGATCGAGGAGCTGGAGACCACCAACGAGGAACTGCAGTCGACCAACGAGGAGATGTTGGCCTCGAACGAGGAGCTGCAGTCGACCAACGAGGAACTGCACTCCGTCAACGAGGAGCTGTTCACGGTCAATGCCGAGCACCAACGCAAGATCGAGGAGCTCACCGCGCTCTCCAACGACATGGAGAACCTCCTGCAGGCAACGGAGGTCGGCACGCTGTTCCTCGACAGCCATCTGCGGATCCGTCGGTTCACACCGGCGATCACCCGGATCATGGAACTCCTGCCCGGCGACCTGGGGCGACCGATCGACAACTTCGCGCACCGTCTGGTCGACGTGCCATTGAGCGATCTGTGCCGGAGCGTGCTCGATGGCAGCAAGCTCGAAGAACGGAAGTGCCATTCCTCGGAGGGAGTCGCCTACCTGCTGCGGGTGCGCGCCTACCTGGCGAACGGGGTTCCGACCGGCGTCGTGGTGACCTTGGTCGATCTGAACGAAGAATGAACCGGCGGCCCGCTCCGCGAGGTCAGTGCAGCACGCGCATCGCGGCCCGAGCGCCACGCGCTCGTTGCTCCGGGATCGCCGAAGGCCGAGCCGGCAGGATCGTCGGCGACTCCTCGGCACCGGTGTTCGCGCCCTCGATCTCGCAGTAGGGCTCGGCGGTCGGCTCGGCCGTCGCGGGCCCGGCAACCGGTAGCCGGAAGCCGAACGTCGCCCCGTCGCCCGGACGGCTCGATCCGTAGATCATCCCGCCGTGGAGTTCGACGATCTCCCGGCACAGGCCCAGGCCGACTCCCAGCCCGCCGCGCTCGGTCGCGTCTGCCTCCGTGAGCTGCTCGCCGCGGCCGAACAACCGCGGGATCGCGCGCGAGTCCAAGCCCCGTCCGCTGTCGTTCACGACGAACAGGACACTCGTCCGACCATCGGGCAAGAGCCGGTTCTCGCACGCCACGAACACCGTGACCCTACCGCCGTGGTCGAGCGCCTTCATCGCGTTGGTCATCAGGTTGATCAGCACCTGCATGATCCGGGTGCTGTCGAAGCGCATCAGCGGCACGTTGTTCCGCACGTATGCGACCACGTGGACGTCGCGCGCGATCGGCAGGAGGCGGACCTGCTGGACCGCGCACTCGACCAGCTCCCGCACCGGATGCTCGCCGATCTGCAGCCGCAGCTTGCCGGTGTCGAGCCGCGCACGATCGAGCAGGTCGTCGACGAGGTGGCGCATCATCTCGATGCTGCCCCGCGCCGACTCGGCCACGTCGGCCTGCTCGGCGTTCAGTGGGCCGACGATCTGCTCCTCCAGGATCGCGAGCAGGTCGCGCGCGGCGGTCAGCGGCGTCTTCAGTTCGTGTGCGACCTGATGGACCAGGGCATCGCGGTCGGCACGCCGCTGCCGTTCGGCTTCCAGCGCAGCGCGCAGGTCGTCGACCTCCCGGTCCGCGTCCTCGCGCGCCCCCGCCGCGACCGGTGCCGCGACCGATCGGCCTTCGCCCGCAGCCGCCGCGATGCACCGGGCCCGCCGCGAGCGCGTCAGCAGATGGAAGACCCGGGCTCTGATTCGCCGCAGGTGGAACCACTGCTCGAACAGCGCGCCGACGATCGCCCCGGCGCCAATGCCGAACAACAGCCGCGCGCCGCCTGACCCGAGTCCACCGACCACCGCGCCGACGAGAGCGCCCACCAGGGTGGCGAGCGCCAAGGAGCAGCGGGTGCGGTAGGAAGACATCGGTCGGAGTGCGGGGTCTTCCCCTCCATCGGCCACCCGTCTCCCCGGCCGACGCAGGGGATTTCCCTCGAACCGACCTGCCGGTCAGCGCGACTCGGGGATCCGCCAGGACTGCTCGCCAAGCCAGACCTCCAGCTCGGCCGGCTCGATCCGGTAGCCCGGCACTCCGGCGGCCGCCGGGCGCGCCGCCGGCCAGCCTCCGGTCCGCTGGCGGTGCTCCAGAGCTTCGGCCCCGGCTGACGTCACCGCCCAGACCGCGTGCTGTTCCTCCTCCGCGGCGAGGAGGTGACCCGCCTGGAACACCAACAGACCGAAGAGTTCACCCTTGTCGTCGGCGGTCTGCCGCACCCGCTCGTCGACCGCCTGCACCCCCGGCAAGTCCCTGGACCGAAGCAACGGGATCACCTCGGCGACGTGGGCATACAGGTGCGGCACCCCACGCCGCAGCCACAGCCACGCCAACCAGCCGTCGCCGTCGGGCAGGACTCCGCCGGCCCCACCGGTCGGCGCGGCCCCCTGCTCGAACAGTTCCTCGACCCGCGCGATCAGAACCGCCTGCGGATAGGTGGCCCGCAACGCAGCGTCTTCGACCGGACCGGCCCCGAGCCGGTCGAGCAGCGCGACGGCCCGGTCCGGCGCGCGCAGCAGGGTCGCACGGATCCGGGTCGCGACCTGCCGCGCATGCATCACGCGCTCCATCTGCGCCAGCGTGTTCGGAATCGCCGCGAGGACTTCGACCAGATCCAGGACCCCCGCCCAGGCGGTGACCACCTCGTCGACCGCTGCGCCCTCCAGCTCGAGCCGCTCGGCATCCCACATCGCCAACTGGAGCAACCCGCGCAGGCCGACCTGGTAGGCGTGGTCGGTGCCGAGCGGATCGAGCGGGAAGGGCACGCGGCGGCCAGGTTCGCGGAGCGCCTCGCGCGCGGCCTCCAGGAGATCACGATGGCGGCCGAGGTATTCGAGCTGGGCTTCGTTCGGCGTCTCTTCGGCACCGGGGTCGAGCGGACCGTCGGGCCAGTCGGAGTTCCTCAGCGCCGTAGCCCGCGCCACCAGCTCGTCGATCGCCAGCGGTGCAGAGCGCTCCGGGCCGAGCGTCTCGAGATAGGACGCCTGCAGCCCCTCGACCGACAGCGGGACCCCCAGCTCCGCGACCCGTGTGCGTTCGGCTGCGATCCGCGCGGACAGCGAGCGCGACCACAAGATGCCGCCGGCGAGCAGCGCGCCGAGCAGCACCACCATGCCGAGGAGGACGAACCAGGTCGTGCGTCTCATGCCGCGCCTTCTCGGACCCGCTCCACGTTGTTCAAGGAGATCACCGATCCGTCGACGGATTGCGCTCGGGCATCCGCGCCGCCACTCCCAGCCGCCAGCCGCGCAGCTCGGCGTGCAGGGTACGGACCAGTTCCGGGTGATCCGCGGTCAGGTCCCGCGACTCGCCGATGTCGCGCTCCAGGTCGTAGAGCTCCAGTCGACCGTCGACATGGTGCTCGATCAGCTTCCAGCGCCCCTTGCGGATCGCCGACGCCATGCCGCCACCCTGGTTACCCCAGTGCGGGTAGTGCCAGAACAGCGAACGCGTAGGGTCACCCTCCTCACCGCGCAGCAGCGGCAGCAGACTCCTGCCGTCGAGGTGCTGCTCGGGCCGGGGTTCCTGCCCGGTCGCCGCCAGGATCGTCGGATAGAAGTCGGTCGAGATGATCGGCGTGTCGCACAGTGATCCCGGCGCGGTGACTCCCGGCAGCCGCACGAAGCAGGGTTCACGGATCCCGCCCTCGTAGATCCAGCCCTTGCCGGCCCGCAGCGGCAGGTTGCTGGTCGGATGACCTTCCGACGTCGACAGCCCGCCGTTGTCGGAGAAGAACACCACCAGCGTGTCGTCGGCCAGGTCGAGCGCGTCGAGCGCATCGAGGATCCGGCCCACGCTGCGGTCGACCGCCTCGACCATCGCCGCGTAGACGGCGTGCTCCTGCACCAACCGCACCTTGCGCGCCCCCTCCTGGCCCCACAGCGGACCGTCGATCTGCAGCTCTTGCTGCCTGGCGCGGTAGCGCTCCACCACCTCCGGCTCGGCCTGCAGCGGCGTGTGCACGTTGTAGTAGGCGAGGTAGAGCAGGAACGGCTCGGCCGCGCCCCCGCCCGCGCGACTCTGCAGCCAACCGATCGCCTCGTCGGTCAGTCGATTGGTCAGGTACTCACCATCCGGGCCGTCCGCGAGGTTGGGATTCTGGTACGGACTGAAGTAGCTCTTCGGATGTCCGGCGTGGAACCCGCCGACGTTGACGTCGAAGCCCTGGTCGGTCGGCCAGAACCCCTCGCCGCCGAGATGCCACTTGCCGCCGAACCACGTCCCGTAGCCCGCCTCGCGCAGCGCCTCGGCGATCGTCACTTCCTCGAGCGCCAGCCGATCCACGTAAGGAGCAGGAAACAGCGGCCGGTCGCGCCAGCCCTTCATCTCCTTGGCACGCTCCGGCTGCGGGGCACCGAAGTAATCGGTGGTGGCGAGCCGCGCGGGGTACTTGCCCGAGACGATGCTCGCGCGGGTCGGACTGCACACCGGGCACGCCGCGTAGGCCTGCGTGAAGGTCATGCCGGAGTCCGCCAACCGCTGCACGTTCGGGGTCCGGTAGAACGTGTCGGGGTTGTTCGGCGAGACGTCGGCCCAGCCGAGGTCGTCGACGAGGAAGAACACGACGTTGGTCGGCGTACCGTCGACGGCGGCTTCCGACTGACTCCGAGGAGCCGCGACGAGCATCACGGCGACCGCGCCCTGGAAGAGTGCGGGGAGGAGTGCAGGAAGGAGTGCAGGGAGACGAACCATCGAGGGCGAGCGTAGCGCCCCGCACGGTGTCAGTCTGCCGACCCCATCACGTCGTGGAGGAAGGCGCGCGCGAATGCCAGGTCGCGTTTGACGGTCGGTTCGGAGACGCCGAGCACCTCGGCGGTCTGGGCGGTGTCGAGACCGACGAAGAACCGCAGTTCGACGGCTCTCGCGCTGCGCTCGTCCTCGACCGCCAGCGACCGCAGCGCATCGTCCAGCTCCACCAGGCCGAGGCTCGGGTCCGGACTGGCGATCTCGAGATCGGCGAAGGTCACCGAGCGGGCTCGCGCGCCACCTCCGCGCTTCTCGGCGGCCCGAGCGCGCGCGTGGTCGACGAGGACCCGCCGCATCGCTTCGGCCACGACTCCGAAGAAGTGCACCGAGTCGCGGAGTTCACCGGGCGGAGAACCCACCAGACGCACCCAGGCCTCGTGGACCAGGGCGGTCGGCTGCAACGTGTGGCCGGCGCGCTCCCGGACCAGCTGCCCTCGCGCGATGTCGCGCATCCGCTCGTAGACCAGCGGCAGCAGCTCCGCACGGACGCACGGATCGCCTCCGCTCTCCAGCGCCGACAGCAGCCGGGTGATCTGCGGGTCGCCAGTCATCGCGACTCCCTGGCCTCCTGGAGTTCCGCGGCGTAGCGGGCCTCGCGCTCGGAGTCGCCGGCCTCCTGCGCTGTGAGTGCCAGCGCGTCGAGCAGACCGACGATCATCGTCATCGGAGCCCTACCGGCGCGCGCGGCATCGAGCGCAGTTTCCAGTGCCTGGAGCGCTTCCTCCGACCGACCCGCGTCGGCGAGCGCCCCGGCCCGGCAACCCTCGGCCTGGATCGTCAGCCAATGGCCGGGTCCGTAGATCTGGGCCCGCGACTTGGCCACCGTGCCGAACTGCCGCACGGCTTCGTCGTGACGACCGGCGAGCAGCGCACCCTGCGCCGCCGAGAACAGCGCGTTCACGTAGCCGGGATGCTGCTCCCCCTGCAGCGCGCGCCGCTGGCGCAGTCCCTCCTGCAGGTGGGGCTCGGCCCGCTCCACCTCGCGAAGACTCAGCAGGGTCATGCCGACCTCCGTCTCGCTCGCCGCGATCTGGATGTGCTGGTCTGCGAACAGTTCGCGACGCATGGTCAGCGCGCGCTCGAGCTGGACCAGACTCTCCTCGTGACGGCCCAGATAGCGCAGGCAGATACCGTACTCGTGGCAGCAGATCGCGAGGTCCTCGCCACCGTCAGGCGCACTGGCCTCGAAGGCCTGCATCGCCTGCCGGAACGGCGCTTCCGCGGCCGCGGCCTGACCGTCGTCGCGCAGCGTGCACGCGAGCACATCGAGGGTGCGCGCCAGCCGCGGATGGTCGGCTCCCAGGACCTGCTCGCGGATCGCCACCGCTTCGCGGAGCAGGCCGATGGCGGTTCCGGGCTCGCCGAGTGCCGACCGCGCAACCGCCAGCTCGTGCAGCGCGGAGGCGACATCGTCGTGCGCGTCCGGATGCAGCGCGCGGGTCCGGCGCAGCACCTCCTCGAGGTGCGGGATCCCGGCAGCGAGTCGCCCAGCGCGCTGCTCCAACCGGCCGCGATCGCGCACCAGATCGAGCTCGATCCGTCCGCGATGCATCGGGTCGCAGCCACCCAGGTCGACCGCAGCCGCGCGCTCGAGATGCGCGAACGCGTCGTCGAGATGATTCTCCCGCGCGGCGATGCCACTGCGCAGCGCGTGACCGCGGGCCTGCAGCCAGCGATCGCGCGGCGGTAGATCGACCAGGGCCAGTGCGTTGCGATCCAGCAGTTCGCGCGCGGCGTCGAAGTCGCGGCGTTGCACGTGCAGCGTGGCCAGGCTGTAGCGCGCCGAACAGGCGGCAGTCGAATCCGTGCCGAGCGAGCTGGCGCCGAGCTCCAGCGCGAGGCGCGCGTGCCGCTCGGCCCGATCGTGGATCTCCGCGGCCAGGAACGCGTCGGCGAGCGCAAGGTGGACCCGGCTCGCCACCGCTGGCTGATCGGCGAGCAGTGCGTCGACCTGGCGGGCGGCGAGATCGAGCGCGTCCAGGATCGACGCCTTGGGCCCGAGCACCCGGGGATTGGCCGCCGACAGCACGCCACCGAGGAAGTCGGCGGTCCGTCCCGCCTCCAGCGCGAGGTCCTCGGCCAGATCGCGGGCCGCGCTCACCTCGGCGAGCAGACCGGTCGCACGGGACTCGGCTTCCAGCGCAGCATCGCGTTCGCGCAGCGCCCAGACCGTTCCGCCGAGCGACGCCGCGACGACCCCGACCACCGCAGCGACCGCCATTCGATGACGCCGCGCGAACCGGCCGACCCGGTAGGTCGCGCTGGCCGGCCGCGCGAGCACCGGCTCGTCGGCAAGGTGGCGCCGCAGGTCGGCGGCGAACTCGTTGGCGCTGGCGTAGCGACGCGCGGGCTCCTTGCTCAGCGCCTTCTCGAGGATGGTCTCCAGGTCGCCGCGCAGCGCGCCGACCAGCGCACCCGCCCGCCGCGGCTCGGTCTCCCGGATCGCCTCCAGAGCCTTCGGGAACGACAGCCCGTCGAGGTCGATCGGCGGTCGACCGACCCAGAACTCGTATGCCAGCGCGCCGAGGGCGTACACATCGGTGCGGGTATCGATCCCGCGCGGATCACCGACCGCCTGCTCCGGACTCATCGCGCCGAGCGTCCCGAGCAACTGCCCTTCCATGGTCATCGCCCGCGACTCGCCCTCGGACCTCTCCGCCATCCGCGCGATGCCGAAGTCGACGACCCGCGGTCGTGGCCGTCCGTCGACGCACTCGACCAGGATATTGGCCGGCTTCAGGTCCCGATGGATCACGCCCTGCTGGTGGGCGTGGGCCATCGCCTCGGCGATGTCGAGCACCAGCCCGATCCGCTCGCGCAGGCTCGGCCGCTCCTCCGCCGCGAACCGGCCGAGTTCACGACCGTCGACGAACTCCATCACCAGGTAGGGCTGCGGCCCGTAGCCCAGATCGACCTCGCCGGCACCGTGGACCGCCGCGATGCCGGGATGGTGCAGTCGCCCCAGGACCTCCGCCTCCAGCTCGAAGCGGCGCCGCATCGACTCGCCGATCAAGCCGGGCTGCAGGAGCTTCAGCGCGACGCGACGCTCCGGGCGTTCCTGGGTCGCGGCGAATACCGCCCCCATGCCGCCGACCGCCAGCAGATGCTCGACGCGGCAACCACCGATCGAGCGCCCTACCAGCACTGCGGCGGCCAGGCCCGGCGACGCGATCGGTTCGTCGAGCCAGTCCGACCCGCCCTGCTCCACCGCCAGCAGGCGCACGATCCGGCTCCGGAGATCCGCGTCTTCACAGCGCTCGGCGAGCCAGTCCGTCCGGAGGTGGTCCGGCACCTCGAGGGCGCCGAGGTAGAGCTCCTTCAGTCGCGACATCGCGCCCCGAGGATACCGCGTGATCTTCGTCCCGGATTCCGGCGCCTCCGGTGATCCCGAGACGACCCGCTTCTCGCCACCGGGGTCACTGAAGGTGGTCCACGCGGGACCACCCCGACCCGGTCCCGAAGATGAAGCGCATCCACTCCCTACCCACACACGCCCTGGCTCTCGGTCTCTCCCTCCTCTCCGGTCCCCGCGCCCAGGGTCCGGAGGGCCGCATCGTCGTCGCCAGCGAAGGCGCGAGCGAACTCGGCGCGGGTGGTCTGTTCCTGGCCAATCCCACCGGTGGCAACCAACGACCGGTCGTCGTCAGCGGCCTCCCTGCCGAGTTGCTCGGAACCCCGTTGGACACGACGCCGAACGGTGCTTCCGCGGTGCTGGTCCGCCCGAGCGACCAGACGGTGGTGGTCGGCAACTCGGCGGAACCGGGTGGCGAGGTAGCGCTGTTGGCGATCACGCTGAACGGCGCCGCGGCGGCGGTCGACGAGCGGATCCTGCTCGGCCACAACACGGCTGGCGGCGCCCGCTCGCGCGGCGTCGAAGAGGTGGCCGAGCTGCCTTCCGGCGAACTGCTCGTGGTGCTCGACCAGGGCGTGACCGCCGATCCCGGCGGCACCCTGCCCCTGGTCGCAGTACGGATCGACCTGTCGACCAACGGCAACCCCACGGTCAGCGCCTTCCCGATCCAGCCCGCCATCGGCACGGCCGACCTGGTCGGCGTGGCGGTCGCCGCCGACCGCGTGCACTTCGCGAAGGTCACCGATCCCGACCTGCCGAGCGCGGTGACCGAGGTGTTCTCGACGCCGCTCGCTGGCGGCCCACGCACGACGCTCGCCAGTTTCCCCGGCCAGACCGCGACCGGCCTGGACCTCGACGTCGACGGCTTCGTGGTGGTGAGTTTCGCCACCGAGCTGTTCCGCATCGAACCGACCACCGGTACGAGCACGCGCATCCGCGCCAACCTGCGCGACTGTGAGGCGGTCGCGTCGCTGGCATTCAACGACCGGATCATGCTGCTGCGTCGCCACACCAGCGGGGCACGCAACCACCGGATCTCCACCCAACGCTCGCGCGCGGCGCGCGTCGGCTTCACCACGCTGACCGGTGCCACCCCCGGCCTCGGCCATGCTCGCGACCTGTCGTTCGCCGCGGCACCGCCACCGCCACCCCCTCCGCCGCCGCCCGTCCGACTGCGTGGCAACCCGGGCGGCAACGCGCTGGTCGCCGCCGAGGGCAGCACCGCGGACGGCAACGGTGGTCTGTTCCTGCTCAACCCGACCCGCTTCGAAGACGGCGCCCTGCCGATCCGTGGGCTGCCGGACGCGCTGCGAGGTCGTCCGCTGGACGGCATCCCCGACGGCGCCAACAGCGTGTTCACGCGGGCCTCGGACCAGTTGGTGTTCGTCGGCGGCGGCTCCAGCGTGCCGGGTAGCGAGGCGAAGCTGTTCACACTGCGGCTGGACGGCGACCTCGCCACCGTGCTCAACGAGGCCCGCATCGGCACCCACACCGGCACCTCGCTGTCGCAGTCGGCGCGCATCCAGCAGATCGCCGAACTGCCGGACGGCAACCTGATCCTCGCCTGCGACGAGATCCTGACCCGGCGGCAGGGCACCCGCGACATCCCGGCGCGCGCCACCCTGGTCGCACCCGACGGCACGCTGATCGGCAACTTCCGCATCGGCCCGGCCGAACCGATCGGCGACTACACCGGCGTCGCGGTCGATGCCGCGCGCGGTGTCGTCTACTTCGCGATCGTCAACCGCACCGGCTTCGGCCCGACCACCACGCTCATCGAGGTCCCGGTCACCGGCGGCGCCTTCCGCCTGTTCAAGCGCCTCGACGACCTGGCCGCCACCGGCCTCGCGATCGACAACCGCGGCCTGCTGATCGTCGCGACGCTCAGCGACGTCTTCGAGATCGACCCGGTGTCCGGCGCCGAACGCGCGATCCGTACCGACGTGAGCGACATCCAGGGCATCACCAACGCCGCCTCCGCCGACCAGCTCGTGCTGCAGTTCGCGCAGAACGGCGACCAGGTGGCGACGATGGCCCAGGGCCAGGTGAATCCGCCGCTCGGCTTCCTGACCCGCGAAGGCGAGTCGATGGGCCGGCCGCGCGACGTGCAGATCCTGCCGAGCCCGCACGTGGTCGCGGCGGGGACTCCCGGGGCGCGGGCCTACGGCTGGGCGGTGCGCCCCAATCCGGGCGGCATGGCGTTCCCCGGCAACCTCGACTTCAGCCTGACCCTCGAAGCCGACGCGCCCGGACCGTTGCCGGCCGGCGTGCTCCTGCTCGGCCTGGCCCGCAACCCGGTGGTGATCCAGGGCCTCGCACTGGAGGTCGACACCACTACGGCGAGCCTCCTGCCCTTCGCGGGCGCTCCGACCCAGCGGTCCACCCTGCCGATCCCGATCCCCACCGATCCGCTGCTCATCGACCTGAAGGCGTTCGCGCAGGCGATCCTGGTCGAGGCGGGCGGCGGCCTCGCGACGTCGGACGCGGTGACGTTCCGCGTGCTGTGAGTCGCGGATTTTCGGAGCCGACGTGATCCCTGGCCCAGGCCGATCCCGCCACTCCGGGTCAGCCATGAACACCGCGAACCACCGGCCGGGCCCGGCCCGCATCTCCTCTTCCTCGATCCTGCGCGCCGCGGTCCTCCTCGCCGCGGCGGGCCTGAGCGGCGCCACCGCCCACGGCCAGATCGCACCGCGCCTCCTCGCCGATCTCAACCCAGGCTTCGACGCGCTGGTCGGCGACTCGAGCCCCACGGTGCTGGCCGCGGACGCGTTCCGGATGCTGGTGCTCGCCAGCACACCTGCCACCGGGCGCGACCTGTTCCTGGTCGAGGAGAAGACCCACACCGCGCTCGACGTGGTGCCCGGCCCCACGGGGATCCGCGAGATCGGCACCGCGGTGATCGCCGGCGCGGGCGCCCTGGTGCTGCTCGACGACGGGATCCACGGCTTCGAGCCCTGGCACATCGATCTGGCGAGCAGGACCGCGACACGGTTCGAGGTCTTCGCCGGCGCGACATCGTCGGTGCAGGCCGGTCAGGGCATCGCGGTGGCGCGGCTGTTCCAGGGCACCACCGAGTTCTTCTTCCGCGCCGACGACGGCGTCCGCGGCACCGAGCTGCACGCGATCGACGAACACGGCCAGCGCCGGCGGCTGGTGTTCGAGTTCTTCGACGGACCGGTCGGCACGCCGATGACCGATCCAGTGGCCTTCGGCAACAAGCTGATCCTCGGCACCGACACCGCCGACGGCCTCGGCTTCGAACTCGGCGTGGTCCACGACCTGGAACCTCGCCGGATCAGTCGGATCGACCTGCTCTCCGGCCCGGGCAGCTCGTTCCCCGCCAACTTCGCGGTCTCGCGATCGGGCGACGTCTACTTCGCGGCGACGACCCTCAGCGGACTCGGCAGTGAACTCTGCCGCTACCAGCCCGCCAACGACACCGCACGCCTGATCGCCGACCTCGACCCGCTCGGCGCCAGTGGGCCCAACGGCTTCCTGCCCACGCCGCAGGGCCACGTGTTCTTCAGCGCGACGATCCAGGGCCAGAATCGACTGTGCCGGGTCATCAACGACCAGGCCGACGTGATCGACCTCGGCAACCTGATCGGCCGCAACGGCTTCGCACACGCACGCGGCTTCTTCTTCGTCGGCGAGGAACCGATCCACGGCGCCGAGCTCTACCTGTTGCCGAACAACCAGACGCCGCCCGTGCTGGTCGCCGACCTCGAGCCAGGACCCGGCAGCAGCTCCCCCGACTCGTTCCTCAGCCTCGACGACGACACGATCCTGTTCGCGGCCACGCGCCGCGCCACTGTCGGCCGCGAGCTGTTCTTCTCCTCGGCCCTGCGGACCGACCTGTTCTTCGATCTCTTCCCCGGCCAGCAGTTCTCCGACCCGACCGACCTGCAACTCCTCCACGGCACGCGGATCGGCATGGTGGCACGGACCTCGACCTTCGGCCGCGAGCCCTGCATCTTCGATCCGTTCGAAGGCGACCTGTTCGTGCACGAGATCGCGCCCGGCGGCTTCGCCAATCCGCTCGGCTACGTCTCCGACGGCCAGCGCGCCGCGGGCGACGGCGGCTTCCTGTTCGTCGCCGACGACGGCACACACGGCCCGTCGCTGCACCGCGCGACCTCCGACCCGCGTGGCTTCGCGCGGATCGACCGGATCGGCGCAGCGTTGTCGCGACCGAGGTCGGACGAGTTCGGCCTGCTCGGCGCGCGGGTGCTGTTCCGCGGCGAGGACGCGGACGGCGAGGACGACCTGTTCGCGACCGATCTGGATACCGTCGAGAACCTCACCGACGGACCCGCCGGCACGGACGCCCGCGACCCGACCGGCCTCACGGTCGTCGGGGAGACCCTGGCACTGTTCGCCGCCGATGTGGACGTCGGCGGCCAGCCCATGGGCAGCGAGCCGATGTTCACCGACGGCACGCCCACGGGAACCGGCATCGCCGCGGACCTCTGCCCGGGACCATGCAGCTCCGCGCCGACCGACTTCTCGCCGCTCGGCAACGGCTCGGCGTTCTTCTCCGCCGACGACGGCTCCACGGGGCGCGAGCCCTGGCTGTTCCAGAACGGCGCGGTGCAGCAGCTCGACGACCTGATGCCGGGCCCCGCCGGTTCCAACCCCAGCCGCGCGGTCGGCGACGCGGGCGGCATCTGGTTCGTGGCCGACGGCCCGGGCACCGGCCGAGAACTGTGGACCAGCGACGGCACGGCACTCGGCACGATGCCGGTCGACGACCTCTGCCCCGGCCCCTGCGGCGCCGATGTCCGTGGCCTGCAGGTGCTGCCCGGCGCGCGGAACGGCGTGGCCTTCTTCGCTCGCGGCGCGGCACCCGGGTTCGGTCTGTTCGCAGCCGGACGCCTGGCCGGCAGCACGCGGCTGCTGCGACGGCTGCGCACCGACGATGCCTGTCGACCCGGCGACCTGGTTCCACTGGGCGACCTGCTGCTGTTCGTGGCATGCGACGACCAGGGCGTGAAGCGACTCTGGCGCACCGACGGCACCGCGGCCGGCACCGTGGTCGTGGCGCCGACCGTGGTGGTCTTCGACACCGACTCGCTGGCGGCGGTGACCGACACGATCGCGCTGTTCACGGCCCTGGTCGGCTTCGAGCGGCGGGTGTTCGCGACCGACGGCACCACGATCGGCACGACCTCCGCCTTCGCGTTGCCGCCGGCCGGCACCGCCGCCGACTTTCACCGCTCCGGCGGCGCGATCTACTACGAGGGCAGCTCGTTCCCCGAAGGCACCAACGTCTGGGAGGTTCGCACCGAGGCGCTCGGCCTCGCGTGGCAAGACGTCTACGGCCGCGGCTGCGACGGCAGCAATGGTCGGCCACCACGCATCGGTCGCGAGCGCGCGCCGATCCTCGGCCGCAACGACTTCGCGATCACCTGCCGCGACGCGGTCACCAACCGGAGCTGCGCGCTGCGGATCGGCACCCAAGTGGTGGACGTGGCGCTCGGCACCTGCACGGTGCTCAACGACGGCTCGTTCCCGGCGATCCCGGCCGGGACCGACGCCCAGGGCGCATCGCGGATCTCCTTCTCGGTGCCGAACGACCCGGCCCTGAACGGCTTCCGCTTCCAGGCGCAGTGGGTGATCCTCGATCCGGCCGGTGGGGAGCTGAATGGCCAGGGTGCCGCGTCGGACGGCCTGGAATGCCAGCTCGGACGGCGCTGACCCTGGGGCGGGGCACGCGCCTCACGCCCGGCTGCATCCACGGTGCGACGGGCCGACGAACGCCTCCGCCGATGTTCCCCACGACCAGACGACTCCTGGGCCTCGCGGCGTCCCTGCTCGCCGCGGGTTGCGCCTCCCACCCCCCGCTGCCTACCGTCGAGTCCGTCGACCTCGACCGCTTCATGGGCGATTGGTATGTGGTCGGGCACATCCCGGCCGCCTCGGAATCGGAGGCATACAACGCGGTGGAGTCCTACCGCCGCGGCGACGATGGCGAGATCCTCACCACCTACACCTACCGCGACGGCGGCTTCGACGGCCCGATCGAGGTGATGCAGCCGGTCGGGTCCGTGCGCGACGAAGAGACCAACGCCACCTGGGGCATGGAGTTCTTGTGGCCGTTCTCCTTCGAGTACCTGATCACCTGGCTCGACGCCGACTACACCGCGACGATCATCGGCCGCACCGCGCGCGACTACGCCTGGATCATGACGCGCGACCCGAACCCCAGCGAGTCGCACTATGCGAAGCTGGTCGCCGAGCTGGAGCGTCAGGGCTACGACACGAGTCGCCTGCGCCGCGTGCCGCAGCGTTGGCCCGATCCGGAGCACGTAGCGGCACGGCGGGCGGCGCGGTGAATGGCGCGTGTTCCGCGATCGTGAGACCCCGCCCTACCGGCAGCGCGCGGCCAGCTCCTCGAAGAATCGCGCCGCCCAAGGGCATCGCCCGCGAACCCGAACGGGATCGAGAGATTCCAGCAGTCGGAAGGAGTCACGGCCCTTCTGGTAGCGCTTCTTCGCGCTCGCCTCTGCCGCTCGCTGCAGCGCACGATCCAGATCCTGCTTGGTGACGGCCTCGAGATCGCGGCGCTTCGGAAGCGCGTTCTCGGGGATCTTGCCGACGAAGTAGGTTCGCACGGCATCCTCGTCCGCGAGGATCCAAGCCTCCATGCACTGGACCATCAGGTGCAGATCGTCATCTCGGGCTTCGCCCGGCCGCTTCCATGCCTCGCCCTCACTTCGCTGCAGGAAGCTCCAGGGCGATTCACCGTCTCGCACAGGTCCTTCGGAGTCGACCAAGAGCAGAGGACGACCTGCGGCGCCGACATGCTCCAGGGCATCGACGAAGCGCTCGAACGCCCTGCGTCTTGATCCGCAAGGAACGAAGGAAGGCATCCGCCCGCGCAAGCCTGCCCGTTCTGCCAGCCTCACGAATGCGCGTCGACACCTGGTCAAGAGGCTGTCGTCCTCGCCTCCGCCTTCGACGAACACCTGCACGGCGCGAGGCCTCACCAGCGCGTTCCTCCGAGTTCACCCGTCATCCAGAGGCGCCCCAGGCCCTGATCCCGCCTCATCCGATCAACGGTTTCCTGATCGAGACGCGTGAGAGTGGTCGTCGACCCTGGCTTCTCGCAGATGACGACGGAGGCCGCATGCTCGGACAGACCATCGACAAGCTGGGTCGAGTGAGTTGTGACCACGAGCTGCATACGGCTCGAGGCATCCACCAACGCGTCGGCGAGCGCGGCGAACTGATCGGGATGCAGACCGAGTTCGGGCTCTTCGATCGCAACCAGCGGAGCCGGAGCGGGGTCGAGCAGGATCGCGAGGATGCAGAGGACTCGCAGCGTTCCGTCCGACAGCCGATGAGCCGGAAGGTTGCATCCGTGCTCCGTGACATACAACTGGAGCCGGCCACCCTCCGGAACGATCTCCACATCCTCGAAACCCGGCGCGAACTCCGCGAGCGCGTCGAGGAATCGACGCTTCACCGCCGGGTCACGCTTGAGGACCGACAACCGCGACGGCAGGTTGTCGAAGTCTTCTGACAGGTAGTCGTTCCGCACGTCCGCCCGGCAGCTGCCGCGAAGCGCGGAGTCGGGTCCGAACTGCCAACTGCGGTAGATCCGAACTCGCCTCAACACATCCGCCAGGGCGGTCAACTCGGGGTACAGGTCAGGGTCGCGCCGCTGGGACAGGATCGACTGGGTCGGGTCGATGGAATCCCGCCGCAGGCTGCGCCGACCGCCGCCTTGCTCGTTCAGATAGGGCTGCCCCGATTCGTAGCCGAAGTAGAAGTAGGGCTTGGGCTGACCGGATCGGGCAGCCTCGTTCTCGATGCGCTCGTCGAGGACCACGAACGAATCGGCCTCGTGCCCGAACTCGAGTCGATAGCGGACCGCGGGAGGGTCCACCGGGTGCTGGGCGACCCGGCCCTCGGCGAACACCGCATCGATCACCGCCGTATTCGCGCTTCCGGATCGATCCGCCCACAGCCAATCCCGGACCCCGCCGCCCTCGCGGATCGGCAGGGGCAGGTCCTTGGACACTGCCCTGAGCACCGACAGCGCTTCGACGAGGTTTGACTTCCCCGAACCGTTCGGCCCGATCAGCACGTTGAGCGGCTCGAGTTCGATGCACTCCGTGCCCGGACCGAAGGACAGGAAACCTGTCAGCGAGAGTCGCTTCAGCAGCCGCGCGTCACTCTTCATGAGGAAGTCCATTCCGGACCGCGCATCCGGCGCGCAACCCGGCGGCGCGATGGTATCCAAGTGGCTCGGGTTCACCACCCGACTTGCTCGGCGGATGGAAGCGCGCAGCCCTGGGGCGCCCGAGCCCCGCCTCCGCTCACCCACCCAATGTCAACAGGATCCGGTTGGAGACCGAGACCCCGTGCGCGGCGCACGGCGGAGCGGTGGGCGTGAGCACGATCCATTGCGTGTGCAGTTCGGTGCGGACCAGCAGCGGGTCGGTGGGGATCGAGATCCCGAAGGAGCCTGCCCCACCGGTGAGGCCGATGGTCCCCGAGCCGAACTGTCCGACCAACGCCTCGCACGGTCCGCAGCCGAGCAGCGCGGGGTCAGGGCCGACCGCGAAGACGATCGCCGCGACCGATGCGTCCGACGCCGCGCCGCGGAGTTCGAGGCTGAACGCCGCATTGCCGATCGAGGGCGCGCCGCCGCTGGTGGACTGATCGCCGCCGCAACCACCACCGAGGTCGATCACCGAACCGTTCAACACGAACGCGTCGTCCTGGATCTCGACGCCGATCGAGGTGTTGCGCCGGATCGCGTCGGCGAGCGACTGCTGCTCGACGAAGGCGACCATCGGCGCGGGCAGGTAGCCCTCATACCAAAACCGGTCGCCGTCGCGGATCCGCTCGAACTGGTCCTTCAGGACCTCGAACAGGAGTTCTCCGACCATCGCCTGCGGCACGTGGTCCTCGGCCAGCGCGCCGACCCGCAGATCGATCTCGTCGACGTTCGCGTAGACCGTCGCGAGGCGTTGGCAGAGCGCGGGGTCCGAGGAGATCTCGTCGAACCGCGTGCGGCGCACGAGCCCGACATCGGCACGGAGCTGGTTGTAGCTCGGCAGGCCGTGGTCCCGCCCACGCTGGATGTTCAGCCAGGCCAGATCGAAGCCGCCCGAGCCCGGCGGACCGAACAGGAAGTTGCGGACGTCGTCGATGATCTCCGGATCGACCTCCTGAGCGTGCTGGCGCACCAGGCCGCGGAGCAGCGGTTCGATCCCGGTCGCGACGATCTCGTCCGGCTCGAAGAACGCGGAGCGCAGCGGCAGGTCGCCCTGCGGGATCGAGCGGAGGTCGGCGTCGAGTCGCCGCAGCGTCGGCGACAGCATCGTGTGACCGAGCCGGAAGGCCGCGGTCGAGAACACGTTGCGGATCCCCGGATCGACGTTCGGGTCGTAGCCCTGGTAGGCAGGCAGCGCGGTCGGACCGAGCAGCACCGGCAACCACTCGCGGTAGGTGATCGCCTGGATCTCGCCGATCACGATCGCGCGCGCGAGCTGGTAGCGGTCTTCACCGCTCATCGCCGGGAACGCCAGCCCGATGAGGACCGCCCAGTTGTTGTGCCCACGCACGAACAGCGTGTGCATCGCGGTCAACGCGTTCTGCTCGTTGGCGCGCACGTCGCCCGCCAGGAACAGCGTCGGGTCGTTGGGATTCGGCGCATTCGCGAAGCCGCTGGTGTTGAACGGCAGCAGGTTGCCCGCACTGGTCTTCAGCCGGCCGGTTCCGTCGAGCGAGCGGAACTCGTTGGCGCGAGCAGGATCCGAGCCGTAGACCATCGAGCCGTCGAGGAACGCCAAGATGTCGTTGGTCTGCTGGCGGACCGCCGGCGCTCCCTGCATCACGTACTCCGAGCGGAATACCGGCATGACCTGCGTGCCGGTGCCGTGCGGGTCGAACTGCGGATCGCCCCGGGGCACCAGGATCGCGAACGACTCCAGTGGCATGGCCGTCTCGCTCAGGTCGAGGTCGTGGTCGATGAACTGGCCCCACTGCCAGAGCATGTCCGACGCTCCGCGCGCATCGGGCCCGCGCGCTGACTGGGCGCAGACCGCATTGCTGATGGTGCGCACGTTCTGTCGCCCGGCACCGGCCGGACTGCCGACCCCGCCGCCATGGTCGATCGACTCGAGTCGCAGCAGCGCGGCGCTCGCCACACCCCAGTCGGGATGCTGTACGTTGTTGCCGTGTCCGTCGATCGAGCGAACGACGAGCTGGAACTGGGCGTTCGCGACGGCAGGCAGCGCCAGGGCGGCGGCACTCGCGAAGACGGCGTGGATCACGCCGCGCGCGAGCAGTGCGGCCTTGGAGGAGGGAGTTGCAAGGCAGTGTCAGTCCGGTTCGGGCACGCGATGGGACGAGGTGAGACTATCCCACACATGCGGCGCGCCGGGGTCGCGCGCGGAATTCGTCAAGCGTCCGGGCGGGCTGGCCGCGCGCAATGGGCGACAGGCGCCGCAGACTCACGGTGTGGAACGAACACGGATCCGCGTCCCGATCTGATTCGCCGAGGAGGCTATGCGGCGACCGACGCCGCGAACGCGACCTCGAAGCCGCTCTGCCGTCCTGCGATCAATCACGTCGGGGCCTACCCGTCTCGGCGAGGCCGATTGTCCACGCTCCACCCGACCCGCCCACCCGCCCGCAACGGCACCACCGTCTCGCCACCGAACGGCAGCTCCGCCGGCACGTCGACGGGCTCGCGCACCAGCTCGATCGTCTCCTGGTTGCGCGGCAGGCCGTAGAAGTCCGCGCCGAAGCAGCTCGCGAAGCCCTCCAGACGATCGAGGCAATCGACCGCGTCGAACACCTCCGCGTAGTAGGCCAGTGCGTCTCTCGCGGTGTAGGTGCCTGCGCAACCGCAGGCGTTCTCCTTGCGACCCTTGGCATGCGGCGCGCTGTCGGTGCCGAGGAAGAAGCCGGGGTCGCCCGAAGTCGCGGCCTCGACCAACGCCTCGCGGTCGCTGGCGCGCTTGAGGATCGGCAGGCAGTAGAGGTGCGGGCGAATGCCACCGACCAGCATGTCGTTGCGGTCGTGGAGCAGGTGGTGCGCGGTGATCGTCGCCGCGACGTTTTGGCTGCTCGAGCGCACGAACGACACCGCGTCGGCGGTGGTGATGTGCTCGAACACCACCTTCAGGGTGGGCAGTCGCTCGACGATCTCGCTGAGCTTCTCGTCGATGAAGGCGCGCTCACGGTCGAACACGTCGACGCCGGCCTCGGTGACCTCGCCGTGCACGCACAGCACCAGGCCCTGCTCGGCCATCGCCTCGAGCACCGGCCAGATCCGGTCGATGTCGGTGACCCCGGAGTCGCTGTTGGTGGTCGCGCCCGCCGGATAGAGCTTGGCCGCGACCACGAAGCCACTGGCCTTGGCGCGTGCGATCTCCTCGACCGGCGTGGTGTCGGTGAGGTAGAGCGTCATCAGCGGCTCGAAGTCGGAGCCGGCCGGTCGGACCGCGAGGATCCGCTCGCGGTAGGCGCGGGCGTCGTCGGTGGTCACCACGGGCGGCACGAGGTTGGGCATCACCACGGCGCGGGCGAAGTTCCGGGCCACGTCGGCGACGGTCGCGGGCAGGACCGCGCCATCGCGCAGGTGGATGTGCCAGTCATCGGGGCGCAGCAGGCGCAGGCGATCGGTGGACATGGGATCTCCGCTCAGTCCTTCTTCTTGCTACCCGGGAACAGGCCCTTCAGCGCATCGGGAACGCGCTTCTCGAGCTCCTCCTGGGCGCGCTTCGCGGCCTCGTCGACCACGCCTTCGCCCTCCTTGCTGCCGTCGATCAGCCCGCCGAGCTGCTCGCCGACGCCCGGCACCGCACCGCCGAGCAGTGCGTCGGCACGCGAACGCACCTGATCGGCGAGTTCGCGGCGCCCCTGCGCCACCAGGGCCTGGGTGAACGCGTCGGTGTCCACGTCGATCCGCGGCGCGGTCAGCGGGCCCTTCAGCCCGATCGGGAAGCTCAGCGGATCGAGCGCGGTGGGCTTGCCATCGATCACGATCGAGGTTCCTTCCAGGTCGACGGTCAGCGGCAGGTCGACCCAGAGGCCGTCCGCGTGGCCCGCATCGAGCGCGCCCGCGAAACGCAGCGACACCTTGCCGCCGCGCAGCGGCAGACCCGGGATCGCCGCCAGCAGCGTGTCCATCGGCAGGTCCGGCACCCGCAGATCGATCTCGGGCGCGGCGCTGCCCGGCGCGTAGCGGAAGCCGAGCGCGAACGAGCCGGAGCGTGACGACACGTCGAGGCTCAACGGCTGTTCGCCGAGGTCGGGGTGCGAGCTCAGGTTGCTGCCCCGCACGTCGATCAGCTCGCCACCGATCTGCAGCGCCTTCACGCCTTGCAGTTCGAGTTCCCGCACCGTGACCGCGGGTCGACCGGCCACCAGGTGATGGGCGACCAGACCCACGAGACCGAGGACCTCCTGCTCTCGGGCGATCCGCGCGTCGCGCTCCTCGGGGGTCTCGCCCGCCAGCGGCTCGTCGCCGCCGTTGCCCGACAGGCGCTCGAGCCATTCCTGCGCCTGCTCGAGCCGCTGCTTCCACAGCTCGGCCTCGGCGAGGTAATCCTCCAGCGTGCCGCCTTCGCCGTCCGGCGGAACCGGCTCGCTCGGGTCGTCGGGGATCACCTTCTCGCCCGGCTTGTCGCGCTCGGCGCCGCTCAGCGCATCGCGCGAGGCGATCCGGTCGACGACCACGCGGCCGGCCAGCAGCTCGGTGGTCGACACGTCCAGGTCGAGCGCGCCGGCGCGGAACGAGTCGCGGTCGAGCTGCTCGACGTCGGCCATGGCCAGACCCTCGAACACCAACCGACCACCGGCCAGGTCGAGCTGTGCACCGCCGACGTCTACGGTCGCACCGTTCCAGTGCGTGAGCCCGGTCTGCGCCGCCGAACGGAACCACGCCTCACCCAACACGCTGTTGGCGAGCCACAGCACGCCGACCAACACCACCGCGACCACCACGCCGGTGATCCGGATCGGCAGGCCCTTGCTGTCGCGCTCCGAGAGTTCGCGCCAGCTCTGCTTGCCCTTGCTCTTGCCGAGGAACACCCAGGCCAGAACCTTCACCGAGCCCTTCGAGCTGAGCTTCTGGAACCTCTCCGAACCTTCCTCGGCGTCGGCCAGGCCGGTGCGCAGCCGATGAAGGCCGCGCCACACCAGCCAGCCGCCGAGCAGCCCGATCGGAATCGCGAGCGCCAGACCGCCCGTGGTCGCGTAGCGCTCGAAGCCGAACCACGCGAACACCGGCGCGTTGACCAGCCAGCGGAACAGGCCCTCGGCCGGCCCTTCGAGCAGCATCCGCCCTGCAGCCACCGAGACCGGGAGCAATGGCAGCGAGAGCAGCTTGGCGCACACGGTCGCCAGACCGAACAGCGCCAGGTTGGCGTTGAGGATCAGCGCCAGACAGACCAGCGAGACGATGAGTCCCGGCGCCTGCATGAAGCCGCCGCCCAGGTCTTGCGGCAGGAAGGACCCCGGGACGAAACCCAGGCAGGCGCCCAGGAGGACAGCGATCAGGATCTGCGGCCGCGTGGCCTTGCCACGCAGTACCGCGCCGATCTTTCGGAGGAGGAACACGCCTGCGTTGTAGCGGACGACCCCCTCCGGGTCAGGCGGTCACTTGAGCCCCATCAGGATGTCGCCGCGCTCGGAGACCGACAGCCTGTTGCCAGCTTCCACCGCGATCCCCTGGGTGTAGAGCGTTCCACCGGCAAGCGAAGGAACGAGCGGCAGAGGCAGGTTGACGCTGCCGATCGCCGCCACCGCCACCTCGTTGCTCGACTGGAGCAGGCAGCCCGGCGCGCCGAGGATCGCCAGGTCGAGTGGGAGCATGCCACCGGTCCACACCGTGTTGGAGATGCCGACGAAGGCGAAGACCTGGGCGGTGGGCCCTGGCGGCGACACGGTGTAGGTGAAGGTCTCGCCGAGCCACGGCAGGTCGGTGCTCGACAGCGACGGCACCGCGGTCGAGCCCATGCAACCGCTGCCGTTGGTGGAGAAGCTCGCGAATGTGCTGGTCTGGTAGGTCCAGGTCCCCGGGAAGTAGGTGCCGACGCCTCCGAAGCCGCTGAACAACACCGTGCGACCCAACGCGAGCACGTAGGCGATCGCCGGGAAGGTGCGCGGGGTGAGCGGCGAGGCGCCGCGATCGATCCAGTCCTGACCGTCGAACTCCCAGGTGTTGGCCCGGAACACCCCAGCCGTGATGCCGCCGAACAGCACGAAGCGCTCGCGGATCGGGTCGTAGGTCATGCCGGCATTGCGGGTGCCGGTGCCGTACGGAATGGTCGCGGTGGTGATCGGGTTCCAGTCGAAGCCGTCCCACATCCAGGTGTCGCCCAGCTCGACGCCGCCTCCGGGATTGCCACCGAACAGCAGGATCTGACCCGTCACCGGATTGAGCGCCATCGCGGCACGCTCACGCACCGGCGGCACGGTGGCCGGACTGAGCTGGGTCCAGGTCGCGTTCGGCACGTCGTAGTGCCAGGTGTCGTTGAGGCGACCGCTCGAGTCCTCGCCGCCGAACAGCAGCACCTTGCCGTTGATCGGGTCGTAGGCCATCGAATGCCACCAGCGCGCGCTCGGACCGGCGACCATCGCCTGCGCCCATTGCGCGCCGTCGTGGACCCAGGTATCGCCCTGACGACTCGATCCCTGATTGGTGAGCCCGCCACCGAACATGACCAGTCGGCCGAACAGCGGGTCGTAGGCCATGTTCTGGCGGTAGCGCGGAGCGGGCGAACCGGTGGCCGGCGTGATATCGGTCCAGTCGTTGCCGTCGTAGCGCCATAGGTCATTGTAGAAGGTGCCGTCGCTCCCACCGAAGACCAGGAGCCCGCCACCGTCCGAGGCGAAGGCGGAGCCGGTGCGTCCCGCAGGGTTGGTCAGCGGCATCTGCTGGGTCCAGGTGGCCTGGGCGGCGAGCGGAGCAACGCCGGCGAGAAGAACAAGGGACAGCGCGGAGCTTGGTCGCATGATCGGAGGACTCACGACAACGGGTGGGGGGTCTCCGTCAACGCACGCCGAGGCGCAGCTCGAGACCCTGGGAAACGGTGAGATCGAGGGCATTGGCGGACGGGTCGTAGACCAGGCCCTGGGCGTGGACGAGGACGCCGGCGAGGCTGGGGTCGCTCGGGATCGCGACCCGGGTCCTGGCCTGTCCGAACAGGCCGATCAACGCCTGCACCAGGGCGGGCTCGGCGAGGAGCGAGCATCCCGGCGCACCGAGCGGGCCGAGATCGAACGGCAGAGGACCGCCCGACCACATGGAGTCGGAGGTCCCGAGCGCGACGTAGCAGTTCACGAGTGAAGCTGGCAGACCGTCCAACACCAACTCCACCGACTCGCCGAGCCATGGCTCCGGATTCGCCGACAACGACGGAGTGCCACCGGTTCCCAGGCAGCCAGCTCCATAGCTGTCCATGCCCGCCGGGTCGACCGCGCCATAGAGCCAGGTCTCCCCGAACACGGTCCCTGCCTCACCGCCGAACAGGATGGTCTGCCGCGAGCCCGGATCGAACGCGACGGCGGCGCGCGAGCGGGGGCCGGTCGTGTTAGAGGGCGTACGCTCCCGCCAGTCGGAGCCGTCGAACTCCCAGGTATCGTCGCGCGACAGGCCGCCGATCGACTGAACGCCTCCGTGGACCACGAGCCGATCGCGCAGCCCATCCCACGACACCGCGGCGAACCCCCGCGCCGCGGGCGTCGTGGCGGTCGCGGTGCGCAGCCACGAGGTCCCGTCCCACGACCAAAGGTCGTCGAATGGCGCGCCGGCACCGTCGAAGCCGCCGAACAGCCACACGGTCCCGGAGTCGGGATCCCGCACCATGCCGTGGCCACTTCGCGCCGCAGGCGCGAGCGTCGGAGCAAGCTGCGACCAGGTGCCGCCACGGAACTCCCAGGTCTCGCCGAGCACTCCGGAGGCATCGTGGCCGCCGAAGAGGAGGGCGCCATCGCCATCTGCGTCGAGGACCATGGCGTGATCGCGGCGCGACCGAGGAGACGACGTCGGCTGTCGCATCGACCAGGCGCCGGAGGCCCGGGTCCAGGTATCACCCAAGAGGCCACCTGCCTGGTCCGCACCGCCGAACAGCACGAGTTCCCCGGCCTGCGGATCGAAGGCCATGGCATGGCCGACGCGTCCCGGCGGATTGCCGAGCGGAATCGCGATCCAGTCCGGGTGGGCATAGCGCCAGGTGATGCCGCTCACTCCGCCCACGGGAGCGCCGCCGAAGCCGACCAGCTCGCTGCCCACGTCGACCAGCTGCATGCCGGCGAGCGGCACGGGCTCGTTCTGGGGCATCGCGCGCGTCCACTCCACGGTGTCGCTGCGGGGCCCACCCGGCGGATCCGGCAACGGAACCTGCTGGCCGGTGGCCTTGTCGCGCGGCATTCGGGCATTGGTGGAGATCAGCCAATTGCGCAGCTCGAACCCCATCGAACGGACCAGGCCCGGCTGATTCGTGGCGACGTCGACGTTCTCTCCGATGTCGCTGGCGAGGTCGTACAGGTGCCAGCTCCGGGTCTCGTAGAAGAACATCAGCTTCCACGTGCCGCGCCGGATCACGCTCACCGGCGTCGTCCGCCAGGTCCCCTGACCGGTACTCGCCTGCAGGTAGCCGGGGAAGTGCCAGAACAGCGCCGACCGGTTCGGACCGTTGGACTGGCCACGGAGCACCGGCGCGAAGTCCTCGCCGTCCAACGTCACCGACGGCGGCACGCTTGCCCCGGCGATCGCCGCGAGGGTCGGATAGAGGTCGAACGACTGCAGCGGCACGTCTCGAACCGCTCCCGGTGTCACCACGCCGTCCCAACGCACCATCAATGGCACCCGGATGCCGCCCTCGTGCAACGAGCCCTTGCCCGAACGAAGCGGATACTGATGGGTGATCTCCTGGCCGCCCGAGACACCGGCCGACGCGTAGCCGCCGAGACCACCGTTGTCGGAGGTGAACACGACCACCGTGTTCTCGATCAGCATGTGGCCCGGCCGCCGCGGATCCGCAGTGTTCTCCAGGAACGCGACCACCCGGCCGATGCCGTCGTCGAGATTCTTCAGCATCCCCGCATAGGTCTGGTTCCGATGGCGCACGCCGAGCGGCACGCCGTTGAACGCATTGCGGTCGGCGGTCGGCGCCTGGATCGGTGTGTGCACCGAGAAGTGGGTGAGGTAGCAGAAGAACGGTTGGTTCAGGTGCTGACCCATCCACGCGACCGCCTCGTCGGTCAGGCGGTCCGCCATGAACTGGTTGGCCACGCCGTTGGCCGGACAGTTCGGCAGATTGAACGAGCCGTCGGCCTGCGCGAAGTGCCCGCTGCTCCCTCCCGACACGGAGCCCCGACCGGTACCCGCGACGTTTCGGTCGAAGCCCTGTGCGGTCGGCCCGAGGGTCGGATCGTCGCCGAGGTGCCACTTGCCGAAGTGACCGGTCGCATAGCCCGCGGTGCGCAGCGTCTCGGCGAGGGTCACGAACGAAGTCGGCAGCGTGGTGTTGTTCGGGGCGGCATCCAGCAGGCGGTTGGCGGCATTGCCGCGGTTGCCCGAGTCCACCGTGTAGATGCCGTTGATCTCGCCCCAGCGCCCGCTCATCAAAGCCGCGCGGGTCGGCGCACAGTTCGGACCATTGGTGTAGAAGTCCGTGAACGACATCCCCAGGGACGCCATGCGGTCCATATGAGGCGTGCGGTAGTAGTCGCTCGGATTCCCCCCGTTCGGCAACCCGGTCGACAGGTCGGTCCAACCGAAGTCGTCCGCGAACAGGAAGACGATGTGCGGCGGTGGGCTCTGGGCTGGCGCCACGGCAGCCAGGAGGGCGAGCGGAGCCGGAACTGCCGACAGCAGCCCGGCAACGAGGTGGAGCGAGCGAGGGAGCGTCACCCGGTCAGCATGCGGCGACCGTGTGGGAGCCGCAACTCGCCGCGCGCCGCACGGACGGTCAGCGAACCGTCACCAAGACCCGCTCGATACGCCCCGTGAACCGGTTCGGAGCCCGATACGGCCCCACGGCGCCAGCCCGGTCCTGCCCGACCTCCAACCCGTCGACCGGGTGCTCGACCAGTCCGCCGGGCAACTCTCCCAGCAGCAGACTCGCGCCGTCGGCACGGACCTCGACCCTGCCACCATGCAGGATCGACAGCTCGAGGTCCCGGCAGCCCTCCGGCAACTGACCACCGCGAACCACGTGGCGACGCCCCGCTCGGCACACCGCCACTGCTGTGCGCCCCTTCTCGATCCACAACGACCAGCCGTGCGAGCTACCGCCCTGAGCCACGACCACCCCGTCGCCGTGCGCCGCGAGCCGGATCCGTACCTCGACGTCCTTGCCGACCGCATAGGGAGCGTCGTGACGGTCGAGCGCCGCGTCGGGCCCCAGCTCGAACTCCGTCGCGTCGCTGTAGGACCGCCAGCGATCGGGAGGCACCACGCGCGCGCGCTCGGCCCAGGCGCGCCAGTCCGCCGCGAGTTCCTCGACCAGCTCGGGCCGCTCGCCGGCGAGATCCTGCGTCTCGGTGCGGTCGGACTCCATGTCGTAGAGCTCCCAGGCCCCGTGGTCGCCGCGCGCGACCAGCTTGTGGCGACCACGGCGCACCGCGCGGTTGCCGTAATGCTCGAAGTAGAGCGACCGTTCGGCCAACGCTCCCTCCGGGGCGAACAGCGGCGCCAGGCTCCGGCCTTCGAGCGGCTGGATCGCACGGCCGTCGACCTCCTCGGGGTACTCGGCGCCGGCGAGATCGACCGCGGTCGCCATCACGTCGACGAGGTGTGCGGGGGCGGTGCGTAGACCGCCACGTTGCGACTCGGGAATGCCTGCCGGCCAATGCAGGATGCACGGCGAGGCGATGCCACCCTCGTGGTTGAAGCTCTTGTAGAGGCGGAACGGCGTGTTCGAGGCGTTGGCCCAGCCGATGCCGTAGCTCTGATAGCTGTGGTCGTCGCCGGGCATGAGGCCGGGGTCGTTGCCGATCGGGACGGGCTGCCCGTCGCGGGTCGTCTTGGGGAAGTAGATGCCGCCCCAGTCGCTCAGCACCTCGGCACAACCGCCATTGTCGGCGAGCACGAAGATCAGCGTCTCGTCGAGTTCCCCGCGATCGCGCAGGGCATCGACGACACGGCCGACCTCGCGGTCGAGTTCCACGACCTGTGCCGCATAGACCTCCATGCGCCGCTGTTCCCATTCGCGGTGCTCGGCGTCCTCCCAGGCCGGCACCCGTGGGTCACGCGGCGTGACCTGCCAGCTCGGATCGACGAGCCCCAGTTCGACCTGCCGCGCATGACGGGCGGTGCGCAGCGCGTCCCAGCCCGCCGCATAGCGACCGCGCTGTGCCGCGATCGTCTCCTCGGGTGCGTGCAACGGCCAATGCGGTGCAGTGAACGCGACGTAGAGCAGGAACGGCGCCGCACTCTCGTGCTCGTTCACGAAGCGTGCCGCCTCCTCGCCGATCGCGGTGGTGTAGTAGAAGTCGTCGGGGAGCGCGTCGGGGAACGGCTCCACCGGCGTGTCATCGTGCATCAGCGTGATCGGCTGCCAGTAGCTCCCCGCACCGGTGATCGTCCCGAAGAAGCGCTCGAAGCCGCGGGCGCGCGGGAAGTCGGCGACGGAGCGGTTCTCGCCTCCCGACCAGTAGCCGGTCTGGCCGGTGACGTGCCACTTGCCCGCCATCCAGGTGCGGTAGCCGGCCGAGCCGAGGACCTCGGCGATCGTCCGACATTCGTCGTTCAGCTCGCCGCGGTAACCGGGATGCCCGCCATCGCCGGTCATCTGGCCGATCCCCGCCTGGTGCTGGTAGAGACCGGTGAGCAGCGAGGCGCGCGTCGGGCAGCAGCGGCCGGTGTTGTAGAACTGCGTCAGGCGCAGGCCGTTCGCCGCCAGGGCGTCGATGTTCGGGGTCGGGATCTCGCCGCCGTAGCAGCCGAAGTCGGACCAGCCGAGGTCGTCGGCCAGGAACACCACGATGTTGGGACGCGGGGCCTCCTGCGCGGGCAGCGAGGCAACCCCCAAGGCCAGCAGGAGTGACGAGACGCGGAGCATGGCGACACCCTACGCTGCGCCCCGGCGCGGAACCATCGACCCGGTCCGCCACCCGACTGCCGCCGATGACCTTCACGCTCGCCGCCATCCTGGGCTACGTCGCGATCCAACTGGTGATCGGATCGCTGGTCGCCCGCCGCGTGTCCTCGCAGGCCGACTTCCTGCTCGCCGGGCGGAGCCTGGGCCCGCTGCTCGGCACCTTCACGGTGTTCGCCACCTGGTTCGGGGCGGAGACCTGCCTGTCGTCGGCCGGCGCCGCGGTCACCGACGGCGTGTCGCTGACCTCGGTGGAGCCGTTCGGCTATGGCGCCTGCCTCGTGCTGATGGGTGCGGTGTTCGCGGCGCCGCTGGCCCGCCGGGGCCTCACCACCCTCGGTGACCTGTTCGCGCAGCGCTTCTCGCCGCGGGTCGAGCGATTGGCCGCGGTGATCATGGTTCCGTCGTCGGCATTGTGGGCCGGAGCACAGATCCGTGGCTTCGGCGAGGTGCTGGCGAGCGTCAGCGCGCTCGACGTCTCGACCGCGATCACCCTCGCCGCCAGCGTGGTGATGCTCTACACGGCGATGGGCGGGCTGCTCGCCGACGCGATCACCGACACGCTGCAGGGCGCGGTCCTGATCTTCGGACTCCTGGCGCTGGCGGTCGCGGTGGTGGTGAGCCTGGGTGGACTCGAAGCGACCGCCGAGCGGATCGATCCGTCTCGCGTCGGTCTGCTCCTCGGCGACACGGCCGAGCATCCACTCGACCTGCTGGAGACCTGGACGATCCCTTTGTGCGGCTCGGTCCTCGCCCAGGAACTCGTCGCTCGTGCGCTGGCCATGCGGACCCCCGAGCTCGCCCGCCGCGCCACGATCGCCGGCGGCGGGCTCTACCTGCTGGTGGGCTCGATCCCGCTGCTGCTCGGGCTCCTGGCACCGGCCCTGCTCGGCGCCGAGATCGCCGCGAACCCCGAACAGGCGATCCCCGAACTCGCCGGCCGCTACCTCGGCACGGCATTGCAGGTGGTGTTCGTCGGCGCGCTGGTGTCGGCGATCCTGTCGACGGTGGACTCGTCGCTGCTGGCTGCCGCGTCCCTGACCTCGCAGAACCTGATCGCCTCGCTGCGGCCGTCGATGAGCGATCGAGCCCGGCTCCGCACCGCGCGGACCTCGGTGCTGGCGTTCGGCGTGCTGGCCTGGGTGCTCGCGGTCGGTGCGGAGGACGTCGGCTCGCTGGTCGAGGAGGCCTCGGCATTCGGCAGTGCCGGCATCTTCGTCAGCGTGTGCTTCGGACTGGCCGGCCACTTCGGCGGAGCGCCGGCCGCGACCATGGCACTGCTGGGCGGGATCGCGAGCTGGATCGTGGGCGCGCACGTGCTGGAGCTGGACCACCCCTACCTCGTCTCGCTGACGGCGGCGACGGGCGCCTATGCGCTCGGCGCGATGGTGATACGCCGCACGACCGGAGCCTCGCCATGACACCGTCCTCGATCCTGGTCCTCGGCCACTCCGACGGAATCGGTCAGGAGATCGCTTGCCAGCTCCTCGCCGCCGGCCACCGCGTCGTCGGCATCTCGCGCCGCGCCTCCGGGCTCGAAGGCGACCGCTTCGAGGAGCACCGCGTCGACGCCTCGACCCCGATGTACGCCGAGGTGCTCCACGACGTCGTCGCAGGGCACGCCTTCGACGTGGCGATCCACTGCATCGCGGTCGGCGGCGCCGTCGATCCGCAGGACCCGGATCTCGCCGAGCAGACCCGCACCCTCGACACCAACTTCCGCAGCATGGTCAGCGCCCTCGATCTGCTGGTCCGCGACTGGCGCGCACGCGGGATCCGCGGCCACTTCCTCGGCCTCTCCAGCCTCGCCGACGTCCTGGCGATCCGCGATGCGCCGATGTACTCCGGCTCCAAGGCCGGCATCTCGAGCTTCCTGCGCGGCGCCGCCCTGCTGCTGAGGCCCCACGGCATCGCCGTCACCAACGTCCGCTTCGGCTTCGTCGACACCAAGCTCGCCAGCGCGCCGGTCAAGCCGTTCCAGCTCACCCGCGAGGTCGCCGCGCGGCGGGTGATCCGCTGTCTGCGCACCCGACCACTGCAGTACAGCACGCCGAAGGCGATGACGCTGCTGGTGCAGCTGCTGAGCGCCGCGCAGAACGTGCAGGCCTGGTTCGCTCGCGCGTGACCAAGGCTGGAGAACTTGCGGATCCGGCCGTGCGCTCGGGGCTGCCGATCCCTACCCTGCTCCGCCCTCCTATCGCGCCCGAACGCCACCGAACCTGCTTCGCAACCCCGCGGAGCCCCTCTCCGGCGCGGACGTCGAGAGCAGCCCGTTCACCCCCTCCTGTGGCGAGAAGCGGCGCGCTCCTGCCGATGCCCCGCTCCGCATCGCCAGCCTCCGCCATGCGCGCCTTCGGCTCGTTGCGTGAGGACTGGCTCTCCAACACCCGCGGCGACCTGCTCGCCGGCCTGGTCGTCGCGCTCGCGCTGATCCCCGAGGCGATCGGCTTCTCGATCATCGCCGGCGTCGATCCGCGGGTCGGTCTCTACGCGTCGTTCACCATCGCGGTGCTCGCCGCGTTCTTCGGCGGTCGTCCGGGAATGATCTCGGCGGCCACTGCGGCGATCGCGGTGCTGATCGGCCCGCTGGTCCGTGACCACGGCGTGCAGTACCTGTTCGCCGCGACGGTGCTGATGGGCGTGATCCAGATCGCCGCCGGCCTGCTGCGGGTCGAACGGGTGATGCAGTTCGTGTCGCGGTCGGTGATCACCGGCTTCGTCAACGCGCTGGCGATCCTGATCTTCATGGCGCAGCTCCCGGAACTCACCGGGCAGGGCTGGCAGACCTATGCGATGGTCGCCGGAGGCCTCGCGATCATCTACCTGTTCCCGCGGCTCACCAAGGCGGTGCCGTCGCCCTTGGTGGCGATCGTCGTATGCACCGCATTGGCACTGTGGCTCGACCTGCCGGTGCGGCGGGTCGGCGACATGGGTGCCTTGCCGGATGCCCTGCCGTGGTTCGCGCTGCCGGACATCCCGTTCACGCTCGAGACCCTGAAGATCATCCTGCCGTACTCGGTGACGATGGCGGCCGTGGGCCTGATCGAGTCGCTGCTGACCGCGCAGATCGTCGACGACCTGACCGACACGCCGAGCGACAAGCGCCGCGAGTCGATGGGCCAGGGCGTCGCCAACCTGGTCACCGGCTTCTTCGGCGGAATGGGCGGCTGCGCGATGATCGGCCAGTCGGTGATCAACGTGAAGTCGGGCGGCCATACGCGGCTCTCCACGCTGACCGCCGGCGTCTGCCTGATGGCGCTGATCGTGGTGCTCGGCGGCCTGGTCGCGCGCATCCCGATGCCGGCGCTGGTCGCGGTGATGGTGATGGTGTCGATCGGCACCTTCTCGTGGGCGTCGGTGAAGAACCTGCGCCGCCACCCCTGGCAGTCGTCGACCGTGATGCTCGCCACCGTGGTGGTGGTGGTCGCGACGCACGACCTTGCGCAGGGTGTGCTGGCCGGCGTGCTGCTCAGCGGCGTGTTCTTCGCGAGCAAGGTCCGCAGCCTGTTCGAGGTCCGCTCGAAGGCTTCGTCGGACGGCCGCTCCCGCCATTACGAGGTCCGCGGCGAGGTGTTCTATGCCTCGGTCGACCGCTTCCTGGCCGGCTTCGACTTCAAGGAGGTCGTCGACCGCGTGACCATCGACGTCAGCGGCGCGCACTTCTGGGACCTCTCCGCGGTCCACGTGCTCGACAAGGTCATCCTGAAGTTCCGCCGCGAGGGCACCGAGGTCGAGATCCTCGGCACCTCCGAGGTCAGCGCCGCGATGATCGAACGCTTCCCCGAGATCGAAGCGCCGCGCACCGCGATCCGCGCAGCCGGCGACGCCTCCCGAACCGTCGGAGCGGCCCCCGAATGAAGACCCTCCTCGCCTGCGTCGACACCTCCCAGTACGCCGAGAGCGTGGTCGACCACGCGGCCTGGGCCGCACGACCGTTGCACGCCGCCGTCGAACTCCTGCACGTCGTGCAGCGCACCGACGCGGTGGCCGCCCGCCACGACCACAGCGGCGCGATGGGCCTCGGCGCGAAGAGCGCGCTGCTCGAGGAACTCGCCGCGATCGACGAACAGCAGGCCCGGTTGGCCAAGCGCCGCGGCCAGGACCTCCTGGACGCCGCCGCGGAACGACTTCGCACTGCTGGAGTCCAAGACGTCATAACGACCCACCGGCACGGCGGGATCCTGGAGACGATCGTCGAGCGCGAGGCCGACGCCGACCTGGTGATCCTCGGCAAGCGCGGGTCCGAGTCGGCGTTCGCCGACGGCCACCTCGGCAGCCAGATCGAGCGCACGGTCCGCGAGAGCATCCGTCCGGTGATGATGGTGCCCAAGGCGTTCCGCGCGCAGGCCAAGGTGCTGATCGCCTTCGACGGCGGCGCCACCGCCCGCCAGGCGGTGGAGTTCGCCGCCCACTCGCCGCTGCTGCAGGGCCTCACCGTCGAGGTCGTCAGCGCCGGGGCACCCAACCGCCACCGCGATTCCGACCAGGCCTGGGCCCGTGGGGCCCTGCCCGGAAGGGCCGTCGTCCGCAGCGTGGAAGGCAGTCCCGAAGAGGCCCTTCCCAGGCTGGTGGAGGCCGAGGGCTTCGACCTGGTGCTGATGGGGGCCTACGGCCACTCGCCGCTGCGCCGTCTCCTGGTCGGCAGCACCACCACGATGGTGATGCGGGCCCTGCACGTGCCCGTGCTGCTGTTCCGCTGACCCGGTGGGAATTCGCCGCGGCAGGGCCGCGTTCGTCCGGCCGATCGGGTTGACCGACGCCGCGCCGAACGCCGATGAAGGCCAGGAGGCGCGCCGCCTCCCGCGATGAAGCCCAGCGAGCAAGTCGAGCGACACCACGATGCCCTGATCGTCGGCCTCGGCGCGGCCGGCTGCTGGGCGGCCCATTGCCTCACCGCGCGGGGGATGGACGTGCTGGCTCTCGACGCCGGCAAGCGCCTGACCCCCGACGACCTGCCGCAGGACCTGCCACCCGCGAGCCTCGCGTCGCGGGCCTTCGCATCCCACCGCCGCATCCAGTCGCGCAGCGTCTCGTTCCACCCGAAGCTCAGCCACCTCTACGTCGACGACCGCGCCAACCCCTACGACACCCGCGGCGGCGACCCGTTCCTGTGGATCCGCGGCAGGCAGGTCGGCGGCCGCCTGCACACCTGGGCGCGGATGGCGCTGCGGCTCTCCGACCGCGACCTGCACGCCGCGAGTGCCGACGGCCGAGGCGCCGACTGGCCGCTCGACTATGCCGACCTCGCACCGTTCTACGACGAGGTCGAGCGCTTCCACGGGCTGCGTGGCCATGCCGACGGCCTCGCCCACCTGCCGGATGGCGTGGCCAGCGAGTCGGCGGCGCTGCGCCCACCGGCGGCCTTGTTCCGCGAGTCGGTGACCGCGCGCTGGCCCGGCCGCGCGGTGATCGCGCCACGGGTCCTGCTCCACGACCACCACCCGATCCCCGCTCCGCTGCGCACCGCGGAAGCGACCGGTCGGCTGGAGTTCCGCGCCGAGGCGCCGGCCGCGCGGATCCTGCTCGACGACCGCGGCGAGCGCGCCGTGGGAATCGAGTACGTCGATCTGCCGAGCGGCGAGCGGCACAAGGTGTATGCCGACCGCATCGTGCTCTGCGCCTCGGCGATCGAGACGGTGCGGCTGCTGCTCGCCTCCGAGCACCCGAAGCACCCCGCCGGCCTCGGCAACGAGCACGACCTGCTCGGTCGCTACGTCCTCGACCACAACTTCGTGGTCGGCGCCGGCACCACGGGTGCGCCCTACCACGCCCTCGAAGCCGAGTGCGCGCCCCGCACCACCGATCCCCTCGACCTCGGCGCCGACATCGACTTCTACGTGCCCGACTTCAGCGACGACCTGCCGGACAAGGACTTCGTCCGCGGCTTCGGCATCCAGGGTCGGATCACGCCGACCTCTTGGGGCATGGGCGCGTTCGGCGAGATGCTGCCGCAGCCCGACAACCGGGTGACGCTGTCCGATCGACTCGACGCGGCAGGCCTGCGGACCGCGCGCATCCAGGTGCACCGCGGCCCCAACGAGCAACGGATGATCGTCGCCCAGAAGGCCGCGATCCGGGCCCTCGCCGACGCCGCCGATCTGAAGATCCGCATGCCGCTGCCAGCACTGCTGCGTGGTCTCCTGTGGAAGGCTATCGGCCCCGAGGTCGGCGTGATGCACCTCGGCGTGGCGATCCACGAAGCCGGAGGAGCGCGCATGGGTAGCGATCCTCGGCATTCGGTGACCGACCCGCACAACCGGCTCTGGTCGGTGCCCAACGTGCTGGTCACCGACGGCGCGTGCTTCCCGTCGACCGGCTGCCAGAACCCGACCTTGACGATCATGGCGGTGACGGGGCGGGCGTGTGCCACGATGGAGTGAGAGGAGGCGCATGAGGGTTCGGGCATACTGGCGCCATGCCGATCCCGCGCCCGCGCCGCCTCGCCGCGTTGCTGCTCGCATGCCTGTTCGCCGCACCCGGCGCGACCCAGTCCGGTTCCCGCACCCGCGCGCTGTTCGCCCGCGACAACCTGGTGGCGTGGTGCATCGTGCCGTTCGACGCCGTGCAGCGGGGACCCGAGGAGCGCGCGCGGATGGTGAAAGGACTCGGCCTGTCGCGCATCGCCTACGACTGGCGCGCCCAGCACGTCGCCGAGTTCGCCGACGAGCTCTCGGCCTATGACGCACACGGCATCGAGTGCACGGCGTTCTGGGGCGAGCATCCCGACTTCGATGCGCTGGTGGCGAAGGGCGAGGTCCGCCCGCAGTTCTGGACGATGATCCCCGACCCCGGCGCCGAACTTGCGCCGGAGGAACGCGTCGCCGAAGCGGGCCGGCGCCTCCTGCCCCGTGCAAGGCGCGTCGCCGAACTCGGCTGCGGGCTCGCGCTCTACAACCACGGCGGCTGGGCCGGCGAGCCGGCGACGCTGATCGCGGTATGCCGTTGGCTACGCGAGGCCACGAACTCCGAACACGTCGGCATCGTCTACAACCTCCACCACGGCCACGACCACATCGACGACTTCGAGGCGGTGCTGGCCGCGATGACGCCCTACCTGTTCTGCCTGAACCTCAATGGCATGAACGACGGCGCCCGGCCGAAGATCGTGCCGCTGGCGCAGGGCACCCACGACGAGCGGATGCTGCGCGCGGTCGTCGAGTCGGACTACGCGGGCCCCATCGGCATTCTCGACCACGACGCGTCGGTCGACAGCGAAGCGCGGCTCGCCGACAACCTGGCCGGACTCGATTGGCTGGTGGCCACGATCGAAGGACGGGATGCCGGACCGCGGCCGGTGCCGACCTCCTATGCCGGACCGATGTTCACGCCGGTGGCAGGTCCGGAGTACCGCTACCTGCCCGCAATCGCTGCCGAGGAACGCACCCCTGCAGGCGATTGGCCAGCCAAGCGCGACCTCCGGCGATGGCATCGCTCCCACGGCGATGCCGGCTCGACCCGCTTCAGCGCGCTCGACTCGATCCACCGTGGCAACGTCGCCGGGCTGGAAGTCGCGTGGACCTACCGCAGCGGCGACGGCGCCGGCAACATCCAATGCAACCCGATCGTGTTCGGTGATCTGCTGATCACGCCGACTCCCGGACATCGGGTCGTGGGTGTCGACGCCCGCACCGGGGAGGAGCGCTGGGGCTTCACGCCGGGCGCACGCCCTGCACACCGCGGGCTGATGGTCTTTCCCGGCGACGAGCAGCTCACGGCACGACTTCTGTTCACGGCCGGACCAGCGCTGTTCGCGCTCGATCCGACGAACGGCGAACCGATCGCGGACTTCGGCGAGAACGGCCGCGCAGCACTGCCGAACCACTCCACTGCCGGTGTCGCGGTCTTCGAACACACCGTGGTGGTCCCTGGCTTCGACCGCGACGTGTTCGGCCTCGACCTCGCGACCGGCGCCCTGCGCTGGACCTTCCACACGATCCCACAGGCCGGCGAGCCCGGCCACGAGACCTGGACCGGCCAGGAGCAGGGCGCCAACTGCTGGGGCGGCTTCTGCCTCGACCCGATCCGCGGCCTCGCGTTCTTCGGCACCGGCTCGCCCAAGCCGAACTTCGACGGCACCGGCCATCTCGGCGACAACCTGTTCGCCAACTGCGTGGTGGCGCTCGACGTGCGCACCGGCGAGCGCGTCTGGCACTTCCAGGAGCTGCGCCACGACATCTGGGACCTCGACCTTCCCGCCTCACCCAACCTCGTCACCCTGGAGCGCGACGGCCAACGCGTCGACGCGGTCGCCTGCGTGACCAAGATCGGCAACACGCTGCTGCTCGATCGCCTTACCGGCAAGCCGCTCTTCCCGGTGCGTCTGCGTCGCGCGCCGGAATCGACCGTGCCCGGCGAACGCGCGGCCGCTTGGCAACCGGCGATCGAGCTGCCGGTGCCCTTCGCGCGCCAGGAGTTCACGCTCGACGACGTGACCGACCGGACGCCCGAAGCCCGCCAGGCGGTGCTCGAGCAGGTCCAGCGGTCGCGCATCGGCTGGTTCCAGCCTCCGGTCGTCAGCCGGCCCGTGGTGTTCTACGGCCTGCACGGCGGCGCCGAGTGGACCGGCTGCTCGGTGTCACCCGAGGGCCGCCTGTACGTGAGCTCCAACGAGCTGCCTTGGATCATCACGCTGATGCCGACGCGCCGCGCCGCGCGCGATCCTGCCGCGCCCCCGACTCCCGGCCAGCAGGTCTACGCGCAGCACTGCGCGGTCTGCCACGGACCGGACCGCGGTGGCCTCGGCGTGAACCCGCCACTGGTGGACCTCGCCTACCGCAGCGACGACGCCGCGGTGACCGAGTTGCTGCGCACCGGCCGCAACCTGATGCCGCCCGCACCGCAGCTCTCCGACGCCGACCGGACCGCGCTGCTGGACTACCTGTTCGACCGCGACCTGCCGCAAGACGCCGGCGCCGCGACCCTCGCACCCGGCTACACCTTCACCGGCTACCACAAGCTGCTCGACCCCGCGGGCTACCCCGGCTGCAAGCCGCCCTGGGGCACCCTCAACTGCGTCGACCTGAACAGCGGCGCACTGCTCTGGCAGGTGCCGCTCGGCGAGTACCCCGAACTCACCGCCGCCGGCATGCCGCTCACCGGCACCGAGAACTTCGGCGGTCCCACCGCCACCGCCGGCGGCCTGGTCTTCGTCTCCGGCACCCGCGACGCACGCATCCGCGCGTTCGACAGCGACACCGGCGAGGAGCTCTGGTCGGCGCAGCTCCCCTTCGTCGGCACCGCACCACCGACCGTCTACGAGTCCGGCGGCCGCCAGTTCGTCGTGGTCCCCGCCACCGGCGGCGGCAAGCTCGGCGCGCCGGTCGGCGATGCGTTCGTGGCGTTCGCGCTGCCCGACAACCGCTGACTCCCCCGAAGTCCGACGAGTGGGGCGGCGATCAGAACTCCCACGCTCGGTTCTTCGGCGGGAGGGGACGCGGAAATCCGGGCGGGTTGCCGGCGCCCTGGAAGCCGGCCACCCGGTGTCGATCGCTCCGGCAGCTCCGGCTTCTTTGTCGGAATCGGCTGCGCATCCGGAAACGGCCCGGCGCGTGAGAGATCACCGGAGGACAAGGGGCGAGTCTGCCCCGTCCTTCCGAGGGTCACACCGACCGACGTATCACGCGAGGAGTCCAGCACATGTCATTCGTTCCGTCCCTCGGCGCCGCCTGTCTGGCCGCCGTCCTGGCGCTGACCGCCACCGCCCCGTCCCAGGCGCTGATGAATCTCGGCGAGTACCGCTCCGGGTCGATCTCCGGCGCGGGTGAGGTGCACCGCTACTACCTACAGGACGCGCAGGCCGGTGACCTCCTCAGGATCACGTTCCGGAGTCAGTACAGCGGCTACCCCTGCTACTGCTACCACCATCGCCTCGACGTCACCGACGGTGTCAATCCGTTCGGTTCCGGCATCAGCGGTGTCGGTCTCATGACCGAGACCCTTGGCCAGACGGGCCTGCTGACGATCACTGTCCGCGCCATCGACGGGCGAGCGAGCGGCTGGTACGAGTTCCATGTGGACCGGATCAATGACTGGGTCGGCGCCGAGCGGATCGCCTTCAACTGGAACATCCAAGGCTCGATCGACCGCTCATTGGAGACCGAGGTCTATACGATTCGGGCCGAGGCCAACAGCTCCGCCGTGCTCCGGCACACGAGCCAGTACAGCGGCTACCCCTGCTATTGCTACCACCACTACGTCGAGCTGCTCGACCCTACCTTCACGCGCGTCGCGCACGTCGACGGTCACGGGTCGGCCCAGGTCACGTTCGCGACGACCGGCATCTACACGTTGCTGATCCGGGGCAGCGACCATGCACGCACGGGTTGGTACGCCACGTCGCTGGATTGCCAATCCGCGCCGGGGGTGCCCTGCGACAGCGTCGCCGCCAGCAGGAACTACTGCGACGGTCTGCCGGGGACCAACGGCGTGGTGCCGGCACTTGCGCTGACCGCGCGTCCGGTCGTAGGCACGACGACGAGCCTGTTCATCGGCAACTCCGCCGGCGTGCCAACACCCGCCTGGCTGGTGTTCGGAGAGGGCGTGGCCCGGAGCCCGACGCCCTGGACCGGCAACCTCTGCGTCGCGATGTCGGGCAGCATCGAGATCCCCAGTCTTCCCGCCCAGGGCGGATCGCTGCCGCTGGTGATCCCCAACCACCCGCTCCTGATCGGCCTGGGGTTCAGCATGCAGGCGCTGGTCTACGATCCGGGCGCGCAGGACCAAATGGCCTTCTCGCGCGGCCTGGCAGTGATCACGGGCAACTGACCGCGTAGGGCGGCGTACGGCGGCCACTCACGGCCGCAGCGTGCTCAGCGCCGCCATCACGCCCGCGACCCGCGCATCGAACTCCGCCGTCGGCGCGGTGAACTCCGCGGCCCGGATCCAGTGCCCGCCGGCGGCGCTCGATCACGCAGAGCGCCACGAGGTAGTCGTGCTCGACGCCCTCGTGGCGGGTCGTAGTTGGTGCCAGGCACCAACTACGACAGAATCCGCGAGCGTCAGTCCCGCAGCGCCGCCGACAGCCGACGCGACAGCGACAGCACGGGTACCAGCGCGCAGTCGCCGTTCGGGGCGCCGAGGTTCGCGAACTGGAACCACAGGGTGCCGCCGTCGAGCGCCGGGTCGCAGGGGATCGGGATGCCGACCTCGCCGGTCGTCGTGCTGGTCATGGTCGTCGGGAAGGCGATCGGCGTGGTGAGCATCGTGCAGTTGCCACACGAGGGCGTGAGCGAGCCATCGACGCTGATCAGCAGGATGCTCTGCGCCACCGCGGCCGAGCCGGTGTCCATCGCGACGCCGAAGTCGGGGCTGCCGATCGCGTAGGTGCCGATCTGGCTGATGCTCGGCGCGTCGCCACAGGCGGTGCCACTTGCGGTGAGCGAGCGACCGACGAAGGCCGTGAACCGCTGGAAGAAGACCTGCGAGTTGAACGGATAGGTGGCATCGAAGCTCGACCAGGTGACGACCGCATCGCTCTGGTTCGGATCGCCGGAGTAGCGGGAGAACACGCAGGGACCCGAGTCGCTCGACCGGGACGTGCTGACGGTGTACTCCCGACCACAGGGCACACAGTCCCGGAGACCACGGGTCATCAGATGCACCTCGCGGTCGTCGGTGTTGGTGTTCACGCTCCAGGCGACCAGGTAGAGCGGGCCGAGCAAGCACACTGAGGGCTCGCCCTCGGCATCGGTCGTCTCGGCCAGCAGGCCCTCCGAGGTGACGTTCACCAGGTTGTTGTTCGGGTTCCACTCGATCTGGACCTCGCGGATCTGCGGATCGCCCACGCCCAGGTCGGTCCAGACGTGGACCAGCCGGAAGCGGTAGTCGTCGCCGTCGATCGCCGGGACCGTGCTGTCGGTGCCCGACGGCCCCATGGACACGCGCACGCTGGCGTCCAGGGTGTCCAGGCCGACCCGACGGATCCACAGCTTCGAGCGGCCCGCGTTCGGCAGGTACTCCTCGTAGGCGAGCGCGTGGAAGCGGCTCGAAGACCGCGAGAACGCCGGGTTCCGAAAGTCGCCGTTCGACTCCACGGTGCGTCTGTTGCCGACCACCAGACCGGCTCCGCCGAACGCGACCTGGCACATCCCGATGCCGTTGCCGCGGTCTTCCCAGGCCACCAGGGCCAGCGGTGCCGAAGCATCCGAGGTTCCGGCCACCGTGGGACGGATGCAGTCCGCGCCATTGCTGAGGTCCGCGGCAGGAGTCACGGACCCGCTACTCCCACTCACCAACGAGCCGCGGATGGTGCGCGGCGCCAGGAAGGCGCTCGAGTGCTCCCACGCGACCACGAAGCTGCGCTGGGCACCGAGACGGTTCACGTCCGGATTGCGGTTCAGGCCGCCGGTCGCGATCACGAACTGCCCCGCGCTACCCGAGGCATCGGTGTTCCGCAGAGCACCGCGGACCTCCACGTCGGTGATCGAGAACGCCCGTTCCCAGACCGCCAGGTAGATGTCGTTGAAGGCCTCGTAGGCGATTCGCGGCGCGCGGTCGGGACTGGTGCTCCCCGGGCCGGAGCGGCGCGGCCCGACCAGCGGATCGAGGACCAGCGGAGCCGCGGCGCGGGCCACGAACGCCTCGGGCAATACCATCTCGAGGACGTCGCCGTCCACGCGGTAGTAGCCCTGGCCGAGCGCGCCGTCGCCGTCGATGCCGAGCACCTTGCCCAGGTGGACGCCACCGAGTCCGCCGAAGTCGTAGGCGACCTCGAGGAGCTTGCCGCTCGCCTGCGCACCGAGTTCCGAATGGACCCGTCCACGGACCACGAGGTCACCGTCGATTCCCCATCGCTCGAAGACGAAGCACTGCTTCACGCCCTCCGGGCGCAGCTCGTAGGTTTCGACCACCGCCGCACTGCGCACGATGTGAACGCTGCCGTCGGCCGCGAGCACCGGCTCGGCACCGGGCACGCCCTCGGCGCGCCACAGCGTCTCCGAGCCGCGCGAGATGGTCTCCAGCTCGAAGCGCCACGGCATCGAGCGCGGTGCTTCCGTTCCGAGCGCCGGAGTGAAGTCGAAGCCGCGGCCGTCGAACGATGCGCGGTACGACGGACCGATGCCCCGCAGAGCACCGTCGCGCGGTTCGACCGGCGAGACGCCGGACTGCGGTTCCTGGAGCGAAGTGGGCTCGGAGAGCTCCTGGGAAGCGAGCGGGAGTGCGCCGAGGAGGCCGATCGCACCGCCGCAGACGAAGAGTCGAAGAGTGGAGTCCATGGTGAATCTCACTGTGTGTCGAGGTTCTGGGCGATGCGTCACTGGATGGTGACGGACAGGGCGTCGGTCACCGACGCACCGACGAAGCAGCTCGGGCCGTTCACCCCGGGCAGGATCCACTGCTCGTAGAGGGTGAGGCCGCGCAGCGCGGTCTGGTCCGGGATCGGCAGGGCCACCGACGCGTAGCCGTCGCTGTCGATCGAGGCGCCGACCACGAACGAGCTGAACGGGTCGGGGAACAGCCGGCAGTTTTTGCAACCGGTCCGCAGCAGCTCCGTGCCGATCAGCAGGTAGGCGGTGCCGCCGGGATTGGCGCCACGCACCAGGACCCGGTGGTTGGCATTGCCGATCACCGCGCACTGGTCCTGGATCTGGGCGTTGGCCGTGCCACCGGCCTGGCAGCCGCCGCCGAGGTTGGCGGTGTCGCCGTCGTCGTGACGGTATTGGCGCAGGAAGACCCCGTTGCGGCTGCCGGTCGTCCCGAAGGTGATCAGCGACTCCTCGTCGCGACCGGTCGGGCTCACGCCCAGGCCCGTATGACGGGTCGCCACCCACATGGAGCGGACGTCTTCGCCGTTCGGCGTGACCACTTCCTCGTCGGTGCAGACGTCGGCGTCCGGCATCGACAGCAGCACGACCCGCGCGGCGCCGGTACCATTGCTGCGCTCGCGGGTGTAGGCGAGCAGCACCGAGTCGCCTTGCCAGCCGACGCGCCCGGCCTGCAGCGCGCGGCCGCTCTCGGCCGCCACCGTGATGCCATAGCGGGTGCGCAGCGCGTTGCGACCGGCATCGAGGACCAGGGTGCTGGCGTGCACCTCGTTGGGATCGTCGGCGCCGCTGCGCAGCCGCTTGCTCTGATACACGCAGATCCACTCGTCGCCCGAGTTGGCGATGTGGGGATTCTGGCTGGAGCGGTTGTGCCCGTAGCTGCCGCTGAGCAGGAAGCTGTCCTGCCCGATCACGTTGCCCCCGTTCACGTCGCGGAACGCGCCCTCGATCTCGCGGATCCGGTCGCCGTTGCCGGCGCTGCCGGTGTCGAGCGACCAGGCGAACAGCGACCAGCCGAGCGGATCGACCGCACCGACCGTTGGACCACCACACCACCTCGTGCCGGCGGTGCTGAAACGGGTCTGCCCCACCCCGCCAACGGTGACCACGTACGGCTCACCCGAGCCGTTGAACTTGATCGTGCCGCCGAAGGCGAAGCCGTTGTCGCCGCTCGAGTCGGTGACCACCAACGTGGTCAGGTACGGCACGTGGGACCCGAAGGTCGCATCGGTGTTCGGGTTGTCGCCAACCGCGAAGTTGTCGCCCGCGCCCAGGTCGACGATGGCGGTCCGCGTGCCGTTCGCGGCGTCCAACGTCAGACCCTCGGGGTTGTTGTCCTGCCAGCGCCAGAGGATCAGGAAGCGGTCGAGCCGGTTCACGTTGGCGATCGCCGGCACCTCCTCCTTGGTGGTGTCGACCATCAGCGACACCGCGCTGCCGCGGAACGTGCCGTCGCGGTTCATCCGCCTGGCCAGCACGTCGGAATCGCTGCTGCTGTAGGTCCGGTCCCAGACCAGGCACCAGACCTCGTTGGTCTCGTCGTAGGCGCTCTTGATGCGCTCCTCACCGCGGGTGGTGCCCGTGGAGGGGTCGGTGTTGCTGCCGAGCAGCGGGTCGAGCACCAGCGGCAGCGCCGCGTGCGCCACGAAGCTCGCCGGCAACCGCATCTCGAGCAGACCGTCGACGTAGCGCAAGGATCCCGCGGCTTCGAGACCGTCGGCATCGATGCCGAGCACACCCTCGACGAAGACCTCACCGCGCGGCGTCGCGAAGCGCACCGACTCGGCGTCGGCGTGCGACAGCGGCATGTTGCACTCCACCCGCGCGGTGACCACGAGGTCGCCACCGCCCTGCGGCAGCGCATCGAAGCGGAAGCTCTGCTTCACGCCCTCGGGTCGGATCTCGTAGGTCTCGACGCAGGTCGGGCGGTGGTAGTCGACCCGCAAGCCGTCTCGCTCGCGCGCAACGGGCGCACCGACCGCGACCGACCCGCCGACGCCGCGCCCCACCGCAGTGACCTGGACCGAGAGCGTCCGCGACTCCGGCTCGTCGGCCCCGAGCGCCGGGTGGTACGTGAGGCCGTCCGTCTCGAACCGGACCTTGTAGTCGGAGCCCAGCCCCCAGAGTTCCCCGTCGTAGACGTCGAGCATTGCCGTGTCGGCGTCGAGACTCCTCTCGGCTGACGTGGCGGGAACGTCGTCGAGCCGGTCTTGGGCGAAGGCTGGCGAGGCGAGCGCCGCCAGCGCGAGGATCAGGGCGGAGCGGCTCCGCGTGGTTGGTGAGGACATGGCGCTTCCTTGCGGTCGCGGTGAACGCGAGTGGCTCGGCCTCCAGCGCGTCCTTGGATCGCGGCAGGCCGGCGTCGACACGAGCTGGAGCAACCTCCAGGACCTCGGTCGCAGGCCTACACGCAACCGGCACGGCGACCGGTCGACGGTCGCCGGACTTTTCTCGGCTCAGCCACCCGTCGCGCGGGCTTCCCACCGCGCAGCGTCTGCCTCGCGATCGAGTTCACGCAGGCAGTCCGCCATCGACCGCGCGTGCTTCCGACCACGCTCGTTGTCGGTGCCCAGAGAGTCGACGAAGCCCAGCCAGGCCACTTCACCGGCGTCCAGTCCCGACTCGATGTCGTTCTGCCGCAGCAGCGCGAGGCTCCGGCAGGAGTGCGCGAGCGCCACGCGCCAACCGGTGACTCCGCTCGCGGCGAAACACTCCAACGCCTGGTCCGCGTGGCGAAGCGCCGCGTCGTAGCGATGTCGCGTCCGCTCGACCGCCGACAGACTGACCAGCGTGTAGCCGATATCCTGGTGGGTCTCGCCGAAGACCTCGCGCTTGATGCGCAGCGATTCCTCGAACTGCCGCACGCCCTGCTCGACCAGCTCCGCATCGTCAGAGTCCCGGCCCAGGCGCGTCATCGCGTATCCGAGGTTGCTGGTCGCGATACCGAGCTCCCGAGAGGGATCACCGAACACGCGCCGCCGCAGCTCGACCGAGCGTCGGTGGACGTCCACGGCATCCGCGAAGCGACCGAGGTCGGCGAGGATCGCGCCGAGGTTGTTGAGTGACTGCAGCGCCCCGCGGGTCTCCTCGCCCTGGAGACGCACGGTCGTGTCATAGGACGCCTTCAGCAGCTCGTAGGCCTCGTCGAGCCGCCCCATGTCGGCCAGGATGTTGCCGAGGTCGTTGCTGGCGCTCGCATAGGTCATCCCGTCCGCGCCGTGCAGTGCAGCGATCGCCGGCAGCGCCAGCCGAGAGAGCCGCTCCGCCTCGACGAGCTGACCGCGGTCCCAGTGGTTCTCCGCGAGCCGCTCCAGCGCCCAGACCGTGTCCTTGTGGTGTGGCCCGTGCAGTTCGCCCCACATCTCGTAGGCCTTCACGAACTGCTGCTCGGCTGCCTCGAGCTGCCCGAGATCCGCGAACGTGCGGCCGATCGTCATCCGCAGGAGCGCCGCGGTGTCGGGTTGGTCGCTGAGCGACGAGTCCTCGTCGAGGTCCGCCGCCGCACGGGTCAGCACTTCCACGAGGCTCGGCGCCACGCCCTTGTGCTTCTCCGGATTGGCCTCGGCGATCACGTCGCGGAAGAACTCGGTCACCGCATTGGCCCGATCACGCTCGGCCACCGCGACCTCGCGCTCGTCCTCGGCGATCTGCAGGGCGTTCTCCGCCCGGACCAGACCGATGCCGGTCCCGATGATCCCCAGCACCAGCGCCAGCGCCGTGAAGCCCACGGCGATCGACACGCCGCGATGGCGACGCACCAGCTTGCGGAAGCGGTACCAGGTCGACGGCGGCGAGGCCTCGACCGGCTCGTGGCGCAGGAATCGCCCGAGGTCGTCGGCCAATGCCGCGGGCGACGGATAGCGCCGCTCACGGTCCTTCTCGAGGGCCTTCAGGACGATCCAGTCGAGATCCTCGGCGATGTGCAGCGACGCGGGAGTGGACTGCGAAGCGGGGTCGCGACCACGCAAGGCGACGAGACGGGTCGACGGCCGCGGTGGCTCCTGCTCACGGATCACGCGACAGACCTCGGCGGGCGTGCGGTACTTCAGCGACTCGGCATCGAACGGCGGTGATCCGGCCAACAACTCGTACACCATCACGCCGAGGGCGTAGACGTCGGAGCGCGTGTCGAGCGTCTCGACCCCACCCGATGCCTGCTCCGGGCTCATGTAGGCCGGAGTGCCGACGAGCTGCCCGGTCAGGGTCCTCAGCGAAGCCGTCGGATCGTCCTCACCCACCGCCTTGGCGATGCCGAAGTCGATCACCTTCGGCCGGGCGACGCCGTCGCTCGCATCGATCAACACGTTCGACGGCTTCAGATCGCGGTGGATCACGCCCTTGGCATGCGCGTGCTGCACCGCCGCGCAGACCTCGAGGAACAGCTCGAGGCGGCCCCGGATGTCGAGCCCGAACCGCCGACAGTGCTCGGTGATCGGCAGCCCGCGCACCAGCTCCATCACGAAGTACGGCCGCCCGGTGGCGGTCGCACCGGCGTCGATCACCCGCGCGATGCCCGGGTGCTCCATCCGCGCCAACGACTGGCGTTCCGCCTCGAATCGGGCGATCACCCGCCGGGTGTCCATGCCCAGCTTGATGACCTTCACCGCCACCTCGCGCTCGACCGGTTCGGTCTGCGTCGCCCGGTGCACGACCCCGAAGCCGCCCTCGCCCAGCGGTTCGGCCAGCCGATAGCGACCGAGCACCACGCCTTCGAGGTTCTCGAGCGGCGCCTGGTCGAGCAGCCCGCTCACCGGCTCGAAGCCGCGGCTCTGTTCCAGGAAGTCCTCGGGCGGAGCTTCGGCGAGCCACTCCGCAAGGAGGTCAGCGACCTCCGGATCGGCGCCGCGGACCTCGTCGAGCAGCACCTGGCGCGAACGATCATCGAGCGGTTCGGCCCGCTCGGCGAGCTCCTGGGCGCGGCGATACTGCTCGGGGGTCACGGCAAGGCCTCGCCACCACCGCGCAGCCGGGAGTACAGGAAGCGCCGCGCCTGCCGCCAATCCGCCTTCACGGTGGTCAACCCGACCTCCAACGCCTTCGCGCACTCCTCGATGGTCAAGCCGCCGAAGAAGCGCAGCTCCACCAGCCGCGCGTGCCGGGGTTCGAGGACCTCCAGCTCCTGCAACGCAGCGTCGAGTTCCAGCATGTCGAGCGCGCTCGACGGATCGGTCGCGAGGCCCGACAACGTCACCCGCTCCCAGTCGGCACCACGCTTCTGGGTGCCCCGTGCCCGCAGGTGGGTCACCAGCGCCTGGCGCAGCGCGCGCGCCGCCAGCGCCTTGAAGTGCTCGGCATCCAGCTCGCGATCCGGCGCCGCCGCGAGCTTCAGGTAGGCCTCGTGCACGAGGGCGGTGGGCTGCAGCGTGTCACCCGGGCGTCGGGCGCGATACCACCCGGCGGCCAGAGCCCGCAGCTCGTCGTAGATCTCCTCGAACTCGCATGCGCCGGACACACGGCCAACATATTCGGAACATGCGGAGTGCCCCAAGTTCCCCGGCGGGCCCGGTGAGCGAGGCGGGCGCGGGTTCCACGGTCGTCCGTTCCGCTGGCCGCGGACCGGCGAGACCCGCGCGGCTGGAGATCGGGAAGCCGTGCGGTGCGGCGGGGATGGGCGAGGCGAAACCATCGAGGAGCGCGGCGACCAGCGGTCGAGGCCAAGGGACGCACCTCGACCACGCGAACGCGCCGCGCACCGGTCGCCGGCGCCGCGGATTCTTCGCGGATCGTCGACGTCCCCGACCTCCCTCGCGACCGAGTCGCAGGTGCAATCCGAGCCACCCGGGGAAAATGCCCGTAGCGTGACCCGGCTCCCTCGATCCACCCCAGAGATCTTCTCGATGCTTCGATCCCTCCCCGCGGCCCTGCTCGTCGCCGCCCTCGCGCCCCAACTCGCCTCCCAGGGTTGGGCGCCCGGCCCCACGGTCCCGACGACCGGCAATGCCCCCCGCCCGGCCGCCACCGCGCTCCAGACCCCGTTCGGCTTCCTGCTGATGGGCGGTGCCCCGGTGGACGCCAACGGCGACACGCCGGTGCAGCGCCTGTCCGGCACCTCCTGGCTGACCACGACTCCCCTCGAGGGCGACTTCCTGTACCGCGGCACAGCGGTCGACGATCTCGGCCGGGTGATCGTGTTCGGCGGCATCGACTCGGGCGGCGGTGGTGGGGACTCCTACCAGTACACGGTCGCCGACGGTGACGCCGGCGGGATCAACGAGCGTTCGGGCCAGGCACCGGACGCATACTTCGGCGTCGCGACCGACGACCAGGCGCGGATCTACTCGATCGGTGGTGCCGCAGCCGGCACGCCGACGGTGGCGGCCGCCAATGGCCGGGTCGAACGGTACGACGGCGCCGCCGACTCCTGGTCGGTGCTGGCAGCACTTCCCACCCCCGTCGCCGACGTCGCCGCGACCGCGGACGGCCAGGGCCACATCCTGGCCTGCGGCGGCTTCGACGTGAACGGCGTGCGCACCGCCAACGTGGCGCGCTACGACATCGCGACGGGTACCTGGTCGGACACCGCGGTGCCTGACATGCCCGCCGCGCGCAGCGGCGCCGAAGCGGTGCTCGGTGCCGACGGGCGCGTCTATGTATTGGGCGGCTCCGACGGCGCGCCGACCGCGACCGTGTTCGTCTACGACCCCTTCACCAACACCTGGTCGAACGGCCCGTCGATGGGCCATGCGCGCGAGCATTGCGCGAGCACGCTCGACATCGACGGCAACGTCTGGGCGATCGGTGGCACGACCACCAACACCAGCGAGTCGCTGTTCACGCCGACCTGCCCGCGCATCCTCGACGGCCCGACCGTCCAGGCTGCCTGGCTCGGCACCGCCGCGGGCATCACGCTTACCGTCGAGGGCACCGCGCCGATCAGTTACCAATGGCGCCGCGACGGCCTCCCGCTGGTCGATGGCCCGACCGGCAATGGCAGCCGGATCGTCGGCGCACAGACCGCCTCGCTCGGCATCCTCGGCGTGACCCAGGCCGACGTCGGCAGCTTCGACTGCGTGGTCGACAATGCCTGCAACCGCCCGATCACCAGCGACCCGGCAACCCTCACGCTGCAGATCCCGCCGTCGCTGGCGACCACCTTCACCGCCCGCTCGCTGCACAGCGCCCACTGGACCTCCAGCGACGCCACCTCGATCGACGGCGGCCACGTGGTCGGCTCGGTCGGTTACGTGCACCCGCAGTACAACGGCCTGAGCAAGCCCGCGCTGTGGGTCGACGGCCAGGGTGCGGCGGTCGACCTGACCCCCGCCAATTCGGTGGGAGGTGCTGCCGCGAAGATCCGCGGCGACATGATCGTCGGCTGGTGGTGGTGGCCCTACACGACCCCCCTGGGTACGGGATACAACCGCAACGCCTCGGGTTGGACCAACCGCGGCCAGACCCACCACCAACTGCAGACCAGCGGCTGGGAATTCGGCTCGATCGTCGACACCGACGGCGCCCACCACGTCGGCTCGCAGACCCGCGACGAGACCTCGCTCGATCCCGACGGCTTCTACTGGCCGACCAACAGCCGGAGCGCGCGCGGTCTGACCCCGTCCGGTTACCGCGGCTCGAGCGGCGTCGCACTCGACGGCGACTTCCAGTACGGCAGCACCCACATCGCCTTCGGCACGGTGCACGCGGCGCGCTGGCAGGGTTCCGGCGCGACCTTCTTCGACATGAACCCGCCCGGCGCGAGCCGCAGCGCGATCATTGCCGCCGGCGACGGTCTGCAGGTGGGCAGCGCCACGATCGGCGGCACCGCGATCACCGGGCTGTGGGCGGGCGGACCGTCGACGTTCATGCCGCTGACCCCGAACGGGGCCACCGCGGCGAGCCCCTTCGAGACCCGCTACGGCCTGTTCGTCGGCACCGTGACCGGACCGAACGGCAGCGGTGCCGCGGTGTGGAAGCTGGACGGTTCGGGCTGGGTCGACCTGCACGCGTCGCTGCCGGCGCATTACACCAGCTCCGCCGCGCGCGACCTCTGGCTCGATCCGAGCAGCGGCGTGCTGCACATCGTCGGCTATGCCCGCAATGGCACCGCCGGCCGCAACGAGGCGATCCATTGGACCGCCGCCAACGATCTCCCCGCGGTCACCCGGCTCGGCACCTCCTGCCCGACCACGCTGCGGTTCACGCCGCGGGCCGGCGGTGGTTACACCGTCACCCGGGTCGTGCCGGCATGGATCGACGACAACCTCGGTGGCCAGGAGATCGGCGCCGGCGCGGTCACCGACCAGGGCTACTGCCTGCCGGTGAACCTGGGCTTCGGGTTCCCGATGCCCAACGGCACCACCGCGACGCAGCTCCGCATCGGCGACAACGCGCGGATCTTCGATCTGGCCCAATATCCGGCACAGGATGCCGCCGCCGCCGATCCCGTCATGCTGCGCGCCGGCCCGAGCTGCCTCGCGCCGCTATGGACCGACCTGCGCAGCAGCGCCGGCTCGGTCCGGGCCCTCACCGAGCCCGGCCTCGGCCGTGCGACGATCACCTGGCGTGACGTCCCGCAGGTCGACTCCACCGCGCGCTACACCTTCCAGACGGTGCTGCGCACCGACGGCTCGTTCGACTTCACCTACGCGGACACCATCGATTGGACCGCCGATGCGGGCACACCGGGACGCGCGGTGGTGGTCGGCTGCACCGCCGGCAATGGCGCTGCGGATCCGGGCGCGAGCGACTTCCTGCAGGCGCCGCTCGCTGCCGGCTCCGAGGTCTATCAGGCCTGGTCAGCCACCGGCCCGGGACCGGACCTGCAGCGTGCGTTGCGCGCCACCAGTCTGCCGGTCGTCGGCACCACGCTCGACATCGCCTGCAGCGGCGTCACCGGCGCGACCAGCAACTCGCTGCTCCTCGTCGGCCTGCTGAACCCCGACCTCGACCTCGCGCCGATCGGCCTGTGGGGCTGCCGCCTGTTCGCCGGTCCAGACGCGATCGCGCTGCCGATGACCGCGGCTGGATCTTCGGCGACCGCATCGATCCCGGTGCCGAACGACCCGGCGCTCGTTGGCGTCGACGCGCCGTTTCTGCAGTCGGTGGACTTCGCCAACGGCGAGTCCGCGCTCGGGATCGTGCCGAGCAATGGGTTGGCGGTGCGCATCGGACGCTGATCTGTGCGGGCGCGATCTCCCTGCAGCGGACCGATTCAGCGAGTGATCGGTCCACCCACGACATTGCCTCGTCGCCAGCCAGATCGGCGAGCACGAAGGGAAGGACGGTCGCCGGCTCCGCCTGCCAACCGGCCCAACCCGGGGCGCGCACCTCGCCGTCGTGACCGGTCACCACCCCGGGGCTGCCGTCGCCCCCGAGGTCGCCCGCACGGATACCGAGAACGCCGGAGCGCGAGCCGCCAGGTCGCCAGGTCCTTGCCCTCGGATTGACGCGACCCTGACTACCGGAAGCCTCGCGCAACCGGTGGAATCGCCAGGATGTCGACAACCCGTTCGCGTGCAGAACGCAGATTCCGCCTCGGCACGCCGGCCGCCCTGCTACTTGCCACCGCACTGTCGTGCGGAGTGGCTTCCGCCCAACCCCGATTCCGAGAGGTGGTGATCGACGACGCGCCACTGCTCGAAGGCACGCCACGAACACCGAGGGGTCTCGCCGAAGGCAACGTCTTCATCTGCCGCCTCGCGTTGTCGCCGGAAGCGCGCGCGGGACTGGCAGGCCCTCCCGGTCATCGACATGCCACGACCCGCGACCCCGCCGCTCCGGGCCCGGTGATCTACTCGCTGGACGACCTGCACGGCATTCCCGGCGATCCGCGGCTGCGCGTGGAGTTCAACGGGACCGGCATCCACGCCCTCGGCATCGGCGCGACGGTGGCGGAATCGCTGGCTGCTGCCAGGGACGAGCCATTGCGCAGCGCGATCCTGGTCGGCGTGCATCCCGAAGCCGAGCTTCCAGCACCCTGGATGCGGGTCGGGGACTCGGCCGCGCGGCCGGTGGTGTGGGCCAGCGACATCCGCGCTGCCGACCATCGGCAGGAAGGGAGCCGGAGGTGGCTGTCGCTGAGGGACGACGTCGACTGGCAGGTCGAGGTCTCGCGGGCTCCTGCGGACGACTTCGATTGGTACCGATGGATCGCGGCCCTCCGCACGGAAGACACCGGCCGACCGCAGCACCTCCAAGGAGTCACGATCGATCCAGACTTCTACGTGTACTGGTCATGGACCGACCGGCTGGTGAAGACCAACACCCATGGAGCGGTGGTGGTCGAGGTCGAAGCCCCCGACCATCAAGGCGACCTGTGCTGGCACGACGGCAAGGTGGTGGTCGCGGTCAACCACGGCAAGTTCAACGACCCCGCCGAGGCGCACGACAGCTACGCCTATGTCTACGACGCCGCGACCTTGGAACTGCTCGAGCGGCACCCGCTTCCCGAAGCCCGCTATGGCGCAGGTGGCATCTGCCGGGTCGGCGAACACTGGGTGGTGGTGACCGGTCTGCCGGTCGAGCTGGCCGACGATCCGCGCGCGGCCAACGAGGTCCACCTCTACGACGACGCCTTCCACCACGTGCGGACCGTCTGGCTGCCGGGCGGCTGGACGCGGCTCGGCATCCAGACCGCGACCTTCGCCAGCGGCCGCTTCCTGTTCGGCTGCTATGGCTCGCCGCGCGTGACCCTGGTCGCCAGCCCCGACCTGCAGCACGTGCGCCGCATCGAGGGTCTGGACTGCGCCTATGGCGTGGCGGCGATCCCCGGCGGCGGCGTGGTGCTGGCGACCGACACGCGCGACGCGGCGGGGCTGCACCACGGCAGGCTCCAGGTGCGCGCGGTCAGCGAGCTGCGTTGATCAGGTGGATGGATCATCACAGCGCATGTCGGCATACCGTCGACATGCCATCCGAATGCCGAGTGTCGATGGCCGCGTCCGAGCCCTGATCCGGTTCCCGCGCCGTTGCGTCGTCGCGGTACGATCGTTGGAAGCGCCCGGCGCCGCACGCGGCGGCTTCCCCCAAGGAGCAGACCATCATGCCCCAGCGATCGATCCTCCCCGCATCCGTCCCGCTCGCCCTCGCGACCCTCGGCCTGGCCGCGGCATCGCCCACCGCCTCAGCCCAGGTGACGGTGCGAGCGGTCGCCCTCAACGACATCGACTGCGTGCCGAACGGCGGATCGCCGATCGCGGCGGGCACCGACATCTCGGCAGGCTATGCGATTTCGGGGGCAACGCTCCTCGACTGTGGCGCAGGCTTCGCGCTGACGCGCTCCGCAGCCTCGTCGTTCTCGACGAGCCGGCAGGGCAACGTGGTCACGATGATGCTCCAGCAATCCGCAAGCGCCACCAGCAATGCTCTGGGGGGGTGCTACGGCGCCGCTTCGGCCGGAACGTCGCGCATCCGAGTGACGTTGAGTTCGCCGACGCCAGTGACCGGTAGCCTGCTCGCGCGCGCCGAAGGAACCTCGCGCTTCGCGAACGATCTGGCGCTCGGCGTCCTCCAAATCACCGGCCCGGGATCCCCGACGACCCTCGCGCAGTTCGATGTAAGCGGTTTCCTCGGCAGCAGCGAACGACCGATCACGGTCGGTCCGGCGGGCGTGACGATCGAGTTCGGTGGCCGGGTCGACTCATGGTCCAGATTCATGAACACCCGATTCCCCCAGGACCAATCCCTCGTGCTCCAGTTCGTCGAAGGCGCCTTCGCGCGACTGGAACCCAGCGGTACTCCCTGCGGCCCCGACCTCTCCAGCCACCTGGACATCGTGCTGCGGAACGGCGCCCCCACACCGGTGCTGTACTTCGACGTCGCGAACTCGCCGCAGTGGCCCGGCGCGCAGTTCGTCCTCGGCATCAGCGACCCGAGCGTGCCGATCCCGCCGACCAACTGCCTGCTGCGCACCGACATCCTGATCGCATTGCCGACGAGCGTCGACAATGCCGGCGCGGCCTCTTGGATCCAGGAGATCCCGCCCTCGGTGTTCGGCGCGCGGTTCCGCGTGCAGTACCTGGTGGGTCGCGTCGCGCCAGCCGGCTTCCAGGAGTGGCAGACCAGCCAGGCCTACCAGGTCTGGCTCCGTTAGGAGCGGCTCGACCGCGATCGACGACCGCGCCCCGAGGTCTACAGACTCCCGATCGTCAACCGCAGCGCCGCGGTGGTGACGGCACCGAAGGGATTGGCCCCTGCATCCCAGACCAACACCTGGAACACCGGCTGGTCGCCGATGATGTCGGCGAACGGGACGGTGAACACCGCGCGGCCGACGCCATTGCCTGCACTGCCGGTCACGACCGCATCGGCCGAGCCGTAGAGCGTGCAGCCGGTCATCCCGATCGGACCCAGGTCGAATGGCAGAGGGCCTCCAGGCCACTGCGTGCTCGACGCGCCGACCAGCACGAGGATCCCACGGAGCGCGGTCGGCAGCGGCTCGACCTGCAACGCGAACGAACGCCCGACCCAGGCCCCGCTCGCCGGCTCGACGGTGATCCGAGGCTCACCCTGCGTGCCGGCACACGCGCTGCCCACGACCTCGACCCGTGCGGGCCGCTGCGGTGTGAGCTCCCAGGTCGCGTCGCTCGCATCGAGGACCGGGTTGGTCGGATAGCCGCCGAACTGCACGACGACTCCACGGCGCGCGTCGTACGCGACCGCATCGGGTGAGCACTCCGAGCGATCCCCGGCCACAACGGTCCACTGGCGAACCGGGCCCTCGGACTCCTGCGCGGGACGGCCATCCGGCTGGATGACCACGAGCTTGCCGCGCGCCTCGTCGTAGGCCAGTGCGCCGAGCGCGGTGTTCGCCATGGGGCGCACCACCCAGCCGGAACCGGTGAAGCGGTGGAGAAGACCGTTCGACAGCAGCGCGAGGTGGCCGCGCCGCCCATCCCAGGCCATCGAGGGGAAGCCGTCGGGTGGTGGCGTGTCGGTCCCGGTCGGGATCTGCGTCCAGGTCGAGCCGTCCCAGCTCCAGGTGTCGTTCAGGGGCCCACTCGCGCCCTGCCCCCCGAACAGCAGGACGCGGTCGGCCACGGGGTCGTAGGCCATCGCGGCGCGTTCCCGTGATGGAGGCGCCGCGAGACCCGGACGCGCGTGCCACTGCGTGCCGTCGAAGATCAGGGTCGGCACGAGCGGGGAGCTGTCGAGGCGAAGCCCACCGAACAACACCAGCTGGTCACGGACCCGGTCGTAGGCCATCGCATGACTGCGGCGCTCCTGCCCCGCCGGGAGCGAAGGCACGGGCAACCAACGATCACCCGCATAGGCATGGCAGTCGCCGAGCACCTCCCCCGCGGCCTGGCCGCCGACCAGCACCACGCGCTCGCGCGCCGAGTCGTAGGCCAGCGCTGCGCGGAAGCGACTGCCGGGAGCGACACCGCGCGGTCCGGGCGCGGCAGGCTGCCAGGTCGCGCCGTCCCACGCCAGGCTGGCACTGGAGGCCCGACCCGCAGCGGTCTGTCCGCCGAACAGCAGGGTCGAGCCGGTCGGAGGGTGGTAGCACAGCGAGTGTCCGCGAACGGTCTCGGCGATCGCGAGCCCGCCGGCAACACGCTGCCAGTCGCTGCCGTCCCACTGCCACGTCTGCCGTCCGACCCGCGCCAAGGCCACACCGCGCGAGCTGTCGAAGACCAGCGCGCGCCGCGACTCGCCGGCCGGCGGGTGGTGCGTCGGTGCGGCGTTCCGCCAATCGACGCCATCCCAGATCCAGGTCTGCTGCGCGTAGCCGAACCACGCCACGACCTCACCGCGCACCGCGTCGAAGACCAACTCGACGTCGCCCGAGCCCGGGACCGCAGTCGCGGGCTGGCGCTGTGACCACGCCGTGCCGTCGTAGGTCCAGGTGGCACCGAGCGCGACGACGACGACCTCGTCCCGGACCGCATCGAAGGCCGCGGCGGCCGTTGCAGGGAACGGGCCACCATCGAGCAAGCGCTGGGTCCACCCCTGGCCGTCCCACTCCCACGTCCCGTCGGGACCGAGCGCCAGGACGACCACTCCGCGGCCAGGCACCGTGACCAACGGCGCCGAGTCGATCGACGGCGGCTGACGGTAGGGATAGAGGCCGCCGCGCAGACGCTGCCAGCCCTCCAGCGGCCGCCAGCTCCAGGTCTCGTTCGACGGCTGACCGGAGGCGGTTCCGCCGTAGGCCAGGACCTGCTGCCCGACCGGGTCCCAGGCCATCGGTGTGGATTGGCGATGGTCGCGGATCGCAGCCCGCAGGAACGAGGTCTGGCTGGGAACGACCGGCGCCCAGACGCAGACCGCGGCGACCGTGAGCACCGCGCCGACCGCGTGTGGCGGGACTCGATGGATGAACATCTGCATCGGTGAACCTGGGACGCGCGCCGGACTCCGCCAGCGAGCCTACCCCGATCCTCGGGCCTTGCCTCCCCCCCGAACCTCGCGTCCGTCCGCTACGCGTCGGACGGCTGGCGCGAACCACCCAGCAACTCGCGCAGCCGAGCCGCGACCCTGAGCGCATTGGCGGCGATGGTCAGCGCCGGGTTCAGCGCCGCGCTCGACGGCATGAACGAGCCGTCGACCACGTAGAGGTTGTCGAGCCCGTGGGCCTTGCAGTCGCGGTCGAGCACCGAGGTCGCCGGGTCGTCGCCGAAGCGCAGCGTGCCGCATTGGTGGGTGACCCCGTGGACGGGCACCTTCTTGCGCATGCACTTGGTGAACGGGATCGGGCCGAGCCGCGGACCGACCTGCTGAAGCAGCTTCGTGAGCTTGCCGTTGAGGCGGTCGTGCGCCTCCAGATTGTTCTGCTCGTAGCGGATCACGATGTTGCCGTCGGCATCGACGGTGATCCGGTTGTCGCGCTCGGGAAGGTCCTCGGATGTCAGCCAGAAGTCGACCGAGTGCCGACCCATCTGGTGCAGCAACCAGAACGGCAGCTTGAAGGGCGCCGCGGCCTCGAACTTCTCGCCGTCGGCCTTGCCCATGGTCTGCACGTGGCCGAGCGGGAACTCGAAATCGTCGGCGCCGAAGTACCAGTCGTTCAGGCCCAACGTCTTCTGGAACACCGTCTCGTTGACCGCCGGCGACAGCGCCACGTACGCCGAGTTGTTGTGGCACATGTAGTAGCGCCCGACGTTGTCGTGGTCGTTGGCCAGGCCGTTGGGGTGCCGGTCGCTGCGCGAGCGCAGCAGCAGCGCGGTCGAGTTGATCGCCCCGCAGGAGACCACCACCAGGTCGGCACCGAGTTCGACCCGCTCGCCGTGGACCGTCGCGACCACCTTGGTGACGCGCCCGCCCGAGCCATCGGTCTCGAGCCGCTCGACGAAGGCGTGGTCCTGCAGCTCGACGTTGTCGTGGGCATCGAGTGCGGGCTGCACGCAGACCGTCTCGGCGTCGGCCTTGGCGTGGATCCGGCACGGATAGCCGTCGCAGGTCGCGCACTTCAGGCAGCGCGACGACTTCGGGTCGTCGTCGTTGCGCATCACCCCCATCTGCAATGGATAGGGATGCAGGCCCCGCGCCGCGAAGGCGTCGCTGAGCCGCTGCACGAACGGTTCGTGCTTCAGTGGCGGATGCGGGAACGGCGCGCTGGCCGGCGGCTCGGTGGGGTCGGCACCGCGTTGGCCACAGACCCGATAGAGCTGCTCGGCCGCTGTGTAGTAGGGCTCGAACTCGTCATAGCCCACCGGCCACCGCGGCGAGATGCCGCCGACGTGGCGGAGCTCACCGAAGTCCTCGGCACGGAACCGCGGCAGCGCCGCGCCATAGAGCTTGGTCTGCCCCCCGACCCAGTAGTGGATCTCCGGACGGAACTCGTTGCCGTGCCGGTCGCGCCACACCTCGGGCGCCTTGTAGCAGTGGTCGACGAAGACCCGCCGGCTGCTCCAGTTGTCGGGCTCCTGCGGCAGGCGACCGCCGCGCTCCAACAGCAGGATCCGCTTGCCGGTCGAGGCCAAGGCATGGAACAGGGTGCCGCCACCGGCGCCGGAGCCGATGACGATCACGTCGTAGTGCGAGTGGCGCGTCATCCGAGATCGACTCCGAGTCGGCGACCGACGAACGACCGGAAGCCGGTGACGTCCGCGGGCGGCGCATCACCCTCGAGACACCCGGTGGCGCCCGTCCACACCGAGAAGCCGCCCGAGCGGTGCTCGCCGATCCGCCCATTGGCGTGCTTCGCCTGGAAGTGGCCGAGCACCTCGGAGTGCAGGGTGTCCGCCGGCAGCACCGGGTTCCACAGCACCACCCGATCGGGCAGGTAACGGGCCCGCGGACCGGGATACATCGACTGCACCTCGGCCAGCTCCCTCACGACCGGCTCCTCACCCGCGTTCAGGCTGTGGAAGCCGCGCTCGAGCAGCTCCAGGAAGCGGCCGAACTCGGGGTCGTGGATACCGAGCGCCCCTTCGGCCTCGCGGTTCTTCACGTTGAACCGCAGGTAGCCCTCGCCACTGGCGACCAAGGCGAAACCCAACGTCTCCTGCCAATCGAGGCCACCCTGGAACGAGCGACGCACGACCCAATCGCGGACGCCGACGGGTAGCGCATGGGCGATCGCCAACTGCAGCCGCGGCGGCACCGCCTGGCGCAGGAAGCGCATCGGGTTGAACGAACCCGCTGCGGCTTCGCCCTCGGGCGCGCCGGTGTTCGCATCGACCGGGGCCCCCGCGAACGCCGACTGGATCCGCTCCATGACCGGCAGCACGAAGTGCTCCTGGGTCTGGTTGGGCCCCATGCCGTGCACCGAGAACACGCCCACGAGAGTGCGCTCGAGATCGACCGCCTCTAGCAGCGTGCCGATGCCTTCGTCGACCGCCTGGTAGACGTCGAGCAGCGCGCCTTCCGGCACGCCGGTGGGCCGCCCGCCGAAGTCCGGCCAGAGGATGTGGCCGCCGCGGTGCAGCTCCGCGAACACGGTGACGAACAGCTCGGGCAGGGTCTGCTCGTAGAGCCAGCGCGACACCTCGCCCTTGCGACGCGCGCCAGCCACCAGGTCGTCACGCAGCTTCGCCAACCGGTGCGGCGGCTCGGGCACCGGCACGTCGTCGCCCATCGGGTGCTTGCCGAAGCGACGGACCAGGTCGCGCGCCAATTGCGGACTGTTGGAGTGGTAGTCGGCGAAACACTCCTGCGAGCCCCAATTGAGGACCTCGATGCCGCGCTGCGGATCCAACCGACTCGGAAAGGTGAACGGCGCATCCACCACCGTCACCCGCTTGCCCTGCCGCGCCAGCTCGTACCAGAACGGCTCGTAGTACAGCCAGTCTTCGGTGACCCGCCGCATCTGCATCCGGCCGGCGTCCCACTGCATCGGGTAGTAGATGCCGTGCCCGCCCGGCCCCTCCCCCGACGCGAACGACGGCCAGACCGCCGAAGTCAGGGTCTCCGCCGGCGACGCCAGCGAATGCACGCCGCCCTCGAACAGGCCACGCAGGTTCGGCAGCTCGGCGAGGTGGCCGCGGATGAAGTCCACGTCGCCGGCATCCAGGCCGATCAGCACCACCCGCGTGGCAGGGCCCGGTTGTCTGGTCGGATCGGTCATGCGCGGCTGTCAGGAGGGATCGAACGGGTCCGAGGCGGCGCTTGAGCCGCTCCGGGAGGTCCCGGGGATCACCCGCGTGCCGCGCGAGCGCCAATGTCGGTTCAGGGCCCGGCTTTCATGCCGCCTCTCTGAGGTCCGGTCATTGCGCACCGGTTCGGGGCGCATCCACCCCCCGAATCACGCTCACCGGCGGAGGGTCACGGACACGTCCAGCGCGCCGGACTCCAGGGGCACGCAGACGAGTTCGCAGCGGCAGCCGTCCCGCATCTCCAGGTCGATCCGCGCCGGCGCGTCGTGCGACATGCCGACGCTCTCGCACGACGCGGCGAACGATCGACCGGTGATGCGCGCGGCCCTGCCGGTGGATGCGCCGTCGGCGAAGTCGATGAAGTGGCTGGCGCTGCCTCCGGGGCTGCGGCACCGCACCGCCAGCGCATCGTCGGCGCGGCGGAGGGTCAGAGACCGCCAGGCCCCGTCCGGGGCGCGCACCACCAGCACCGCATCGCCAGTGGGCCCGAGTTCCAGCTCTGCGGTCTCGCCGAAGTCGGCCACCACGAGGCCGAGCTGCCGCAAGGTCTCGCTCGGCGTCGCGAGTTCGAACCGGTCGTCGTTGGAACTTCCGAACCGATTGCGAGGAGGACAACCGAAGATCCGCTCCAGATCCCGCGCCACGACCTTGGCCGGGGTAGGAGTCGAGAGACCGTCGGCCTCGTCGGATTCGAGATCGGCGAGACGCCACCACGCCGCGAGTGCCGGCTCGCCGCTCGCCAGGAGCTGCTGGCGCAGCAGGACCGGATCGGGCGGGTCGAGCAGATCGGCGAACGCCGCCCACGCTCCCGGGGGAGCGTCCGGCCGGCAGAAGCGGGCTGCGGCGGCGCGGCGCGTGGCCTCGTCCGCGGTGCGCTGGTAGGCGATGTGGAGGTAGCGACCGGTCGTCTCCGAAAGAGAAGCGTGCGGATTCTCGGCGTGCGCGGCGCTGACCCGTGGCAGCCCGGTGAAGGGCGCCGGGTCGTCGTCACCGCGGCTGAGCACGACCAACTCGTCGGTCCGCTTCGCGATGGTTGCGACGCGCCACGGAGTGTGCCAGAGGTCCTGCACCTCGCTGATCCGCCAGCCGTCTGCGACGAGACGGTCACGGACATTCCGAAAGGTGTCCGGGCCGGCCGGGACACGCCACGCGCAACGGGTCGGCACCAGCGGCGCGCACTCGGCACGCACGAGTTCGGCTTCGAGACCGGCGAGGAACTGCAGCCCGGCGGGAGGCTCGTAGGCACACAGGGAGTCCAGATCGGGGAGACCGGAGGCCGGCCGCACATCGTCCGTCCAGTCCGTCCCCGAGAGTGGCGGCCTGGTCGCGGTACGCGCGACGTACTGGGCGAGGTGCCAGGCCGAATCCCTGGAACGCGCTCGGCCCCACTGGATGCCGCCCCGCGACTCGTCGAACTCGATCAGCAGGTTGAACTGCGGAGCTGCGATCCCCAGACCATCGGGGCGTGGACCGGTGGCTGCCACGGCCGGAATCGATCCGAGCATGAGGAGTCCGCCGGCTGCCCCTCCACTCACCACGACCTTGCCCCAGGAGCTCTGCCATCCCGGGACCGCGAGACCGGAGAGTTCGGGGACCCGCACTTCGAGGACGAAGTCGGCCGCTCGCTCCCCGTCGATCGAGACCGCGTCGAACGGCTCGACGTCGACCCGCTCGACGTCCTGCCTCTCGGCCAGGAGACCCGCGAGGTGCCCGGCGAGGTCCTGCGCCAATCCGACCGCCTGGTGACGGACCAACACCCTGCCCAGCATCGGCACGTGATCGGCCGCATGGTCCGAGAAGCCGCAGAGCGCCGCGTGGTGGAAGGTCGATGCGCTCAACGAAAGGCTGAAGCCGCCCGGCTCGCGCGTCGGATCGGTGTCGGCCACTCCACCGCCGCCTAACTCCAGGACCAGCGCGCCCAGCAACGTCACGACACCCGCGACCGGACGCACCAGCGGCAGTCCCGCAGACCAACGCCGCACGGCGACCGCGAGGTAGACCACCCAGACCAGCGGGTTGAGCAGCAGCAGCGCAACGACCCAGACCACCCGGGCCAGCGGTTCGGAGCCGAACAGCGGACCGAGCTTCGGAGTCGCCAGAGCGTGGGCGGCGAGGACCAGCGACGGCACCGCCAGCACGAGGAAGTAGAACAAGGGATCGGACATCGGACGACTCTCCCGAGCAGGGCATCCCGACCTGCTCGCCGCGCATCGATCGCAGCTCTCGCACCGGGTCGAGGCGTGTCCCGTGACCCGGCCCCCGAGGAATCTCGAGCCGGCTGCGGGCCCGGCGCCTCCTCATGAGTGCGCGCCGAATTCTGCCGCGAGCCCTCGTCGTCGTCGCGCGTCCGATGCGGATGCCCGGGATTCGAGGAAGACACCTGCACACGCCCCCCCAGCGGCATCCGATTGCCCTGTCGCATTCCGGCCCGGTCGATCGTCTGGATGCCCGACCCTGCTGCACCCGATCCCGCCATGCACGACCCCAACGCCCGCCGCACGCTCGCCCTGATCGCCGTCATCCTCGTCGGAGTCAGCGCACCGGCCCCGAGCCAATCCCCACTCACCGAGCGCACCCTCCGCCTCGACGACGACGCGAAGCCCGGCGCGGCGACCCTGGCCGACCTCGCCTGGCTCACCGGGCGCTGGGTCGGCGAGGGGCTCGGCGGCCGGCTCGAGGAGAGCTGGGCGCCGCCGACCAACGGCTCGATGCTGGCGACCTTCCGCCTCGACCGTGACGCGAAGCCGAACTTCTACGAACTCTGCGCACTGGTCGAGGTCGACGGCTCGGTCGCCTACCACGTGAAGCACTTCCACCCCGACATGCGGGGCTGGGAGGAGAAGGACGAGACCCACACCTTCCGGCTGGTGAAGGTCGAGGCGGACGCGGTCTACTTCCACGGCCTCACGTTGGTGCGCGACGGCGACGTGTGCCGGCAGTACCTGGCCATGGGCAATCGCGACGGCTCGCACCGCGAGATGACGCTCGAGTACCGCCGCGCCGAGACGAGCCCGCCGGAGCCCGCGCGTGCCAGGCCGGTCGCCGTGGAAGTCCTCGCGCCGCTGCTCGGCTCCTGGACTCCGGCGGACCAACCCGCACGGGTCGTGCACCGCTACGACTGGTCGGTCGGCCGGCAGAGCATGCGACTGCGCGAGGGCGTGCCGGCCGATGCCACGCAGTCACCGCAGCTCGAGGGCACGATCTTCGGCGATCCCGCGACCGGTGAGATCGACTTCGTCGCGGTCGGTGGCCCGGGTGAAGGCCAGGGCCGCCTGTTCCGAGGTGGCTACCGCGTGCTCGACGACGGCCGCATCGAGCGCGTCTACACCGTGACCTACCGGACCCCCGCCGACACTCCCGGCGAGTCGCTCGGCGGCATCACCCGCCGCTACCGCGAGGTCTACACCGTCGACGGCGACCGCCTCGACGCGACCCTCGACTGGTGGCGCGACGGGACATGGCAGCCGTTCGGGCCAGGCAGGTACTCGCTGGTGCGGCGACCGGACTGAGCGCGATCTCGATTTCCCGACGGGATCCGCGCCGCCTCGGCATCTGATTCCGTCGATGGCCGGATCCCCGAGCGACGCCCACGAGCTGCTGGAGCACGGCGAAGCGCTACGCCGCCTCGCGCGGGCACTGGTCCGAGACGTCGACGAGGCCGAGGACGTGGTCCAGGCCACGTGGCTACGCGCACTGCAGGACCGCGCGCGACGTGGCGAGCGTCGGTTGGCGAGCCCGCGCGGGTGGCTGGCACGCATCCTCCGCAACGAGGTCGCCGAGCGACGGCGCAGCTCGCGGCGCGAGACGGCCCGGCTCGCGCGGACCCCGGTCGCCCAGGCCAGCCCGCCAGCCGACGAGACCCTCGCGCGTCTGACGATGCGCCGCGAACTGCTCGACGCGGTCCAGAGCCTCGACCCACCACACCGCGAAGTGGTCTGCCTGCGCTGGCTCGACGCGCTGCCGCCGCGCGCCATCGCCCACCGGCTGGGTCTCTCCCCCGCCGCGGTCGAGAGCCGGCTCCGCCGCGGGATGGAGCGACTGCGTGAGTCGCTCGACCGGCTCCCGGGCGGCCGCGCGCGCTGGCTGCCGGCGGTCCTGCTGCTCACCCACCCCACCCTCGAGGGCGTGCCGACCGCGCCCGATCCCGGCGCCCCCGCGACCTTGCCGGCCGGTGCCACCACCCTCGGAGCCGCGCTCGGCGGCCTGCTGATGATGAAGTCGAAGACCGCGCTCGTCGCCGGGCTGGCCGTCGCGCTGACCGCGTCGCTGGCCTGGTTGGCACTCCGTGAGACGCCGAGAACTGCCGACGCTGGACCACTCGCGACGGGCTCGAATCCGGCGGCTCGTCAGGCCGATGTCGCCGACCTCGGCGCACCGGTCGATCGACAGGCGGTCGCGACCGACGCGGGACCCGCCGAGGTGCTCGACGACGCCGGGCGAGCCGACACCCTCGCCGGCCTGGTCGTCGACCTCGACGGCCGGCCGCTCCCCGGCCACGCGCTGCGTTTCGACGGCTTCGTGGAGGCGCACCCGGACGACGCGACACTCCGCGCGGTCTCCGGACCCGACGGCCGCTTCACGTTCCCCCGGCCGAAGGGGATCGGCGGCGTGGTGTCCGCCGAGGACGGCTACGCGACGGTGTTCGCCGGCGAACCGCCGCTGCAGAACGAGGGCAGGACCACGGTGGTGGTCGCGCCGGCGCGCGCGCTGGCCGGGCAGACGGTGCGCGGCGAGCTGCCGGCGGTCGACGTCGTGCTTCGGGTCGAGCTCCCCCGCGACCTCGCTGCCAGGCTGGCCGTGCCGCTGGACCACTCGTCGCCGAGGGCGTGGCGAACCCTCTCCGAGGCGGACGGCGCGTTCCGCTTCCCACCGACGCCTGCTCTCGCCGGCTGCCGACTGCTGGTCGGACCGCACGATCCACTGGCTCTCGGCGCCAACCCCCGCATCGAACTCGAGTCCTTCGACCAGCTCGATCTGCGCATCGAACTCGCGGGCGACGACCCCGCACCCCGCACCTGGCGCGGCCGGGTCGTCGACGACGTGGGCCACGGTCTCGCCGACGCCGACGTCGCGGTCGACCGCGCGGTCACCCAGACCGATGCCGACGGCAGGTTCACCTTCCGCGCCACCGCCGATCCCGAGCGCGTGCTGGCCGCCGCGCCGGGCTGGCTGCCGGTCGAGCGGGCCCGCGACGACTACGGCGGCGCGTGGCCCGACGAGCTGCTGCTGCAGGTCACCGCGCGGCCGAAGACGATCCGTGGCCGCGTGCTCCGCGCCGACGGCCAGCCCTCTGCGCAGGCCTTCGTGTGGATCGACGATCCCACGCTGTTCGCCGACGACGGGGGCGTGAACCTGAGCGTCGAGCAGCGCATCGATCCCGAACGCCGCGGCCGACTCGGTTGGGTCCGCGTGCCGACCGACGCCGAAGGACGCTTCGAGCTCACGCACCTCACCGACCGCACCTACATGGTGAAGGCCGTCGATCGGCAGACCGCCGAGGTCGCATCCGCCCAGGTCGTCGCCGGCACCACCGACGCCGTGCTCCGCTTCGGCACCGAGCCGCGCCGGCCCACGGTCACCGGTCGGGTCGTCGACCGCGACGGTGTCGGTCTCGAAGGAGTCGAGGTCCGCGCCAGCCGGCAGGTGTTCGTCTACGGCAAGCCCGGCACGCTGCAGATCCCGGGCACGCAGAGCGGTGCGCGCACGACCACGGATGCCGAGGGTCGCTTCCGCCTCGAGGACGTGCCGCCCACCGGCGTCACGCTGGAGATCTCGCATCCGGACGTGGTCGGCGGCGACCGATCGTTGGCCGACGGCACCCAAGACACCCATTTCGAGCTGCAGGTCGCGCGCTACCGCCCGCTGCGCATCGAGCTGACCGCGGGCTCGCCGCTGCGCAGCGCCGACCAGGTGCGCTTCGTCGACGACGCGGGCAAGCGACTGCGACCACGCCGCGCCGATCCCGTAGGCGACGGAGCGCAGACCTCGCTGGATCTCGCCCCGCTCACCGACGGACGCAGCGACGCGCTGTCGGTCTTCGAGACGGCGAGCACCGCGGTGTTCCTGGCCGACGGCAGCGAGGTCGGCCGCCTGCCGATCTCGTGGTCGCGCGACCGCATCACGCTGCTGCGCTGACCAGGCAGTCCGCAGCTCACCCCTTCGAGTGCGACGCCTTCACCCGCCCCTGCCCGGCCCACATCCGGTAGCGCCATCTCGACGGTGCGTGACTGGAGACCGACGCGACCACCATCAGCACCAGGATCGCCGCGACCGTCGCCGGGCCGAGCCACGGCAACGCGATCAGCACCGCGATCTTGAACAGCACCACGAGCCCGCGGACCTGCAGCAGGATCGCGCAGCTCTCGTGCAGGTCGACCGCCAGCAGGAACAGGCCGGTGGTGATGGCCGCGATCGCCCAGGGCAGGCGCGCGTCGGCTTCGACCCCGAACACCAGGGCGCCCGCGTAGACGCCGGCGCAGGCACCATGGATCGCACGGGCGACGATCTTCACGGTGCGGCGGTGGGCGAAGTCGCGGGGTGGGTCGGGGAACAGCAGTTGCTTCATCGCGGCGCCGGCCGTGGGTTCGTCGCTCCTGGGCCCGCGCTGGGGATTCCCACGCGCCAGCTCTCGGGTAGCCGCCCGCAGGTTACTTGCATGCCGTCCCGCACCGCCATGCACGCCTTGCGCGCCTTGCGCGCTCGCGGCGCAGTCAGCGGTCAGGGCAACGAGGACTGGGAGGCGACCCAAGGCCTGCGGATCGACTTCAGCGATCCGCGCTGATCGGCGCGTTCACGAGCCGCTCGACTCCCCGACGGTCGGACGGGCGTGGCGAAGGTCGAGGCCGCGCCAGCGCGAAACGAGATCCGCCGCGGCCTCCGGCCACGAGGGATGCGCGAAGCGGAACCCGTCGTCGATCAAACGATCGGGAACCACCTTGCGGCTCTTCAGCACCAGCTCGGACTCGGTGCGCAGCACGAAGGCACCGATCTCGAGCATCCAGGCAGTCGCGGGTAGACCGATGCCGATGCCCCACGCCTTGCGCATCGCGGCCATGAACTCGCGTTGGGTCAATGGCTCGGGGCTGGCGAGGTTGACCGGACCGTCCAGCTCGGAGGTCAGCAGGTGGTCGACTGCCGCCGCGAAGTCGCGGTCGTGGATCCACGACATCCACTGCCGGCCGCCAGCGATCGGACCGCCGAGGCCGAGGCGCACCAGCCGCAGCAGCACGTCGAACACGCTGCCGCGGTCCGGGCTCATCACCATCGCGGTGCGCAGCGCGACCTTCCGGGTGTGAGGCGTCACCGCCTCGGCCTGGGTCCGTTCCCAGGCGACTGCGACATCGATGCTGCGCTTCCACAGATCGGGAACGCCGGGTTCGTTGCCGCCGAGCACGCCGCGAGTCTCGTCGTGCGGCGGGTCGTCGAGGTTGTGGGCGTAGATCGTCGCGGTCGACATCTGCAGCCACACCGCGGGCGGGTGCTTCGCCCGCGCGATCGCCTGGCCGACCACGCGCGTCGAGTCGACCCGCGAGTCCATCATCTGCCGCAGGTTGGTCTCGTTGTAACGGCAGTCGACCGTGCGCCCGGCGAGGTTGAGCACCGCGTCGCAGCCGTCGACCGCGTCGGCCCAGTCGCCGAGGGTCTTGCCGTCCCAGCGGAGCTGGCCCGGCTCTGGGCTCCGGCTGATCAGCGTGACGGTGTGGCCGCGAGCCTCCAGCTCACGAACCAGGACGGCACCGACGTGGCCGGTGCCCCCGGGGATGAGGATGTGCATGACGAACGACCCGGAAGGTCGGCTCGGCAACCACGCACCGCCGGGGTTCTTGCAGGGATTGGTGCCCGACCCGGATCAATCACGCAGCAGAATCCAGGTCCCGGTCTTGCCCGACATCGCCAGATCGAGCCGACCATCGCCGTTCAGGTCGCCGGCACGGATCTGCAGGCCGGTGCCGACCCCCTCGTCCTCGCTGATCGCATGCCGGACGAAGCGCGCGCCCTCGACGTCCCAGCGGAAGTAGAACAAGCAGGTCGCATCGGCGGCGCCGGGGTCGCTGCCGTTGTGGGCCCGCACCCGCTTGCCGGTCACGAAGCCGTCCCGGCCCTCGCCGAGCAGATCGACCTGCAGCAGCGCGTGCGCCTGACTGAACGAGCGGTCGATCGCGCGCCGCTCCCACACCGGCCGGCCCGCGTCGTTCTGCCCGGTCCTCACCAGCCGGTCGACGCCGTAGCGGTGGCCCTGACCGACCACGATCTCCGCCTTGCCGTCACCGTCGAAGTCGTGGAGCAGCATCGGGCACGAGGCCTGGCCGAGGTCGCCGTCGCGGTGCAACTGCCAGGGAGCGGCGAACGGATCGCTGGCCGGCCGCTCGTACCAGCCGACCTTCACCAGCAGGTCGTCGTCGCCGTCGCCGTCGAGATCGCCCCAGCCGATGCCGTGGCCATGGCCGCGCGCGCCGAGCACGAACGGCTCGATGCGCGGCTCGGCACCCTCTTCACGGACCAATCGCCACACCACCACACCGGCATGGTCGTTCCACGAGTTCACCACGATCTCCGGCACACCGTCGCCGTCGACGTCGGTCAGGGTGGTGATCTCGTTGTTGGTGCCGACCTTGCCGAGGACCTTGCGCTCCCAGGCGTTGCCGCGCTCGAGCCGCTCCGCGCCCGGGTTGCGGAACCAACACAGCTCGAGGTCCATGAAGCCGCCGCTGACGACATCGAGCCAGCCGTCCTGGTCGACGTCGTAGAGGTGCTCGCCGTTGTTGCTGAGGTAGGCGCCGCCGCTGAACTCGGGCACGTCGCGGAGCGGCCGCGGCGTGAACTCGGGTGCGGCGAACCACAGCGGCCCCGCGGTGAGGTCCAGGTCGCCGTCGTTGTCGACGTCGCCGACCGCGCAGCCCTCGTTGGGCGAGACCGCGAGCAGCCGGGCGGTGAAGGCCAGGTCCGCACCGAGGGCGGCCGGCTCGCCGGGTTTCGACGTGTCGAGGGGCTGCGGGATCTGACAGGCGAGGGTGAGCAGCAGGAGGTCGAGCATCAGAGCGCTGGCGTCGGGGGCGGATCAGCAAGGATCCGGGTCTCGGCGAAGGGACCGGTCGGGCACGATACCGGAATGCTGCGAACCACCCGTTCGATCCGTGGACTGCCGGCGCTACTCGCTGCCCTCACCCTGGCCGCCTGCAACGGTTCGTCGAGCGGTGACCCTCCGGCCGCGAGCGGCTCGCTCGGCCCTTCGGGCGGCTCGCTCGGCGTGCCGTCGGGTGAACTGACCGGCACGCGCCTCACGGTGCCGGCCGGCGCCCTGTCGAGCGACACCTGGTTCACGATCGACGTCGGCCTGCGCTCGAACATCCCCGGCGTCGCCCATCTCGGTGCCGCCGCCGAGATCACTCCCGCGGCCACCGTGTTCGGCGCGCCCGCGACGGTGACCGTGCCGTTCGACCCCCGGCTGGTGCCGCCCGGCGCCACCGTCGACCAGATCCAGATGGGCTTCCGCAACTCGGTCGGAATGGTCACCGTGATCCCGGCGACGGTGGTCGACCTCGCGAACGCCCGGGTCTCGGCACAGGTCCTCGGGCTCGGCACGTTCTGGCCGGTCTCCCCGGACCTGGTCCCCGCCAGCTCGCTGCTACCGCTGAACGACGGCGACACCTACACCTTCGACAGCGGCCTGGTGCTGGCGGTCGCGCGGACCTCCACCGAGCCGAACCTGCCGCCGGTCGACATCGCCAAGCTCTCGTTCGTCGAGACCGGTCGCACCACCGCCTGGTACTTCCGCGAGGACGCCGGCGCGGTCGAGTCGTACGGCCGGCTCGAGGTCGGCATCGGCCAGGAGATCAACGACTCCGAGATCACGGTGCTGCCCGCGGTCGTCCAGCTCGGTGCGCGCATCTCCTCGGTGACGACCTACCTCGGCTACTGGCCGTTCGGCACCTCGCTGGTCGCCTACACCGGCATCCGCGAGGAGACCACCCTGGTCGCGGAGAAGCTCGACGTCGCGGTGCCCGCCGGCGTCTTCCCGGGCAGCTACCGGGTGGTGTTCACCAGCGACTTCCGCGACACCCAGCCGCAGCAGGGCACGCGGACCATCACGATGTGGCTGGCGCCCGGGGTCGGCCCGGTGCGCATCCAGTTCGACCAGGGCAGCGTCACCGACCTGACCCAGGCGGTGGTCGGCGGGATGGCGGTAGGGAACTGACCGGTCCACCCGGCCCCACGTCCGGGAGCCGATCTGGCAGGATTCCCTGTAACGACAGGACATCCCCGGCCCGATAGGCGCCGACCGATGCGGAACGCACGACCAGCTCCCGATCCGGACACCTCCTTCGCGGCCTTCGCGAAGGGCGGCGATCCGGACGACCTCGCGCGGGTCTTCGAGGCGACTGCCCCGAAGCTGCTGCGGGTCGCGCTGCATCTCGCGCGGGACACGGCCGACGCCGAGGACCTGGTCCAGGCGACGTTCGTGACCGCGATGGAGAAGGCGGGGGACTACGACCCCGCGCGCCCGCTGCTGCCCTGGTTGACCGGCATCCTCCAGCACCACGCCAAGGAAGCGCGGGGTCGGATGCGGTCGCCGGACCCGACGCGGCTCGACCGACCCGAGCCACCCGTCGATCCGGCGCAGGCGGCACGACGGCGCGAAGTCGACGACGCGCTGCACGCGGCGATCGACCGGTTGCCCGACGGCGACCGGGCGCTCCTGGTGCTCGAGGTCCGGCACGGGCTGAGCCCGGCCGAGATCGCCGACGTGCTGGGGCGGGCGCCGGGGACGGTGCGGGTCCAACTGCATCGCGCCAGGGAACGACTGCGGCGGGTGCTCCCCGCCGGGGTCGCATCGATGCTCGCGTTGTCCGCCACCGGCCTGCACGCGCAGGGCGGGGCGGGCCGCGGGCTCTCGGCGATCGGGCGCGAACTGCGCGCGCTCGCCAACGCTCGACTCGAAGCCGCGACGCCGGTGGGCGTCGTGGTGATGCAGGCACTGCTGATGAAGCTCACCTCGAAGATCGGACTCGCCGCGGCGGTCCTGCTGTTGACCGGGATCGCCGGTGGCCTCGCGCTCAGCTCCGGTGGCGACCGCCAGGATGCGCCCCGGGTCGAAGCTGCGGCGGCTACCAACCAGGCCCGCACGTCGGAAGGCACGGCCCAGGCCGCGCGCGCCGGCGCGGACGGCGCAGGCGACTCCTCCGAGGCGAACGGAGCGGGCCGGCGCACGGCCGTCGACGATACCGAACGCACCTCGGCCCCGGTGGTCCGCCTGCGCGTGCAGCGCGCCCACGACGCGGCGCCGCTGGCCGGCGTGCCTCTGACCATCGAGCCGGAGGACGGTCGCCATCCGGCGCTGCACTCGGCGACGGTCGTGACCGATGCGCACGGCTTCGTCGAGCTGCAAGGATTGGCCGCTGGCGCCTACCGGGTGGTCACCGACCGCGAGGTGTTCCGGCCGGACTCGGATACCAACCGACTCCCCTTCACACTCGACAATCCGCAGACATTCCGCAGCGTCGTCAACCGCACCGGGATGTTCGAAGGCTCGTACATCTCCGTCGCACTCGGCGCGGCTTCGGAGCCAGGCGTTCCGGTGGCTCACACGATCCGTCTCTCGAGTCCCGACGGCGACGTCTCGGCGGCCCCCGGCCAGATCACCTTCGGCAACTTCGATGTCGGACTGAGCGACGAGACGGTCTCCGAAGAGGAGGCACGCGGCATGATCGAGATGCTGCGCACCTTCGAACTCGACGAACGGGCCGGTGGCTCGCGCGCGCCCGAGCTGGTCGCCACCCGCTTCGACCTCGCCGACGAAGACATCGACGTCGAGATCGTGCTGGTCGGCGGAGTCGGCGTGCACGGCGTGGTCCTCACCCCCGACGAGCAGCCCGCGCCTGGCGCCCGCCTCGCGATGCTCTTGAAGGACGAGAAAGAGACGCTGCCACTGCGCGCGCGTGCCGACGAAGCCGGCCGGTTCGCCATCCCCGACCTGCCTGCCGGCGCGCGCCTGATCGCGTTCGGCGTGGAGGGTTTCGCACAGGGCCTGCCCACCGCGTTGGCCGAGAAGGATGCGGACACAGTCCTCCACCTCGGCGCGCCTCAGGGCTCGCTGCACGGGTTGGTCCACACTCCGGACGGCACGCCGCTCGCCGACGTGCGCATCCGCATCGGCGCGGTGGATGGCGAGACCCCACCGGTCCGCGCTCGGACCGATGAGGAAGGCCACTTCGGTCCGATCTGGACCGGACTCGAGGAGCTGCCGGTGCTGGTGATGGCAACGGGCTTCGAGCCGTGGATGGCGACGGTCCGCTCCAACCCCGAGGAGCCGACCTGGCTCGACGTGCAGTTGACCCCCGGCTGGTCGCTCAGCGGTCAGGTGCTCAACGCCGATGGCGCACCCGCCGCCGGCGTGACGGTCCGCGCCGTCGCCGAAGATCGCCCGACCACCGACGTGCTGGCGGGCCCCGACGGCCGGTTCCTGCTCGAGTGCCTGCCCGCCGGCCCCGTGACGCTGCACGTCGACGGCGACGGCGAGAACTGGCGCGACCTCGACGAACCGGTCCAGGGCTTCCCCGGCCAGGAGCAGAGCCGCGATCTCGAGCGCCAGCCGTTCGGTCGGATCGTCGTGACGGTGCACGACGACCGGGGCGAGCCGTTGAGCGGGTGGGTGGTCCGGGCGACCCCGCTGCACTCGTCCAGCAAGGCCCCGGCGGTCGCCGGCCGCGTCCGGGACGACGGCGAGGCGCGGCTCGCCACCTGGCCCCACGAGACCTACCGCCTCGAGTTCCAGCCCGACCGCGCCCAGCGGCTGATGCTGTCGCGGTCCGACGGCGAATCGATCCCCCTGGTGTTCTTCGCCGGCCCCCCGCAGATCGCGTCCGGCAAGCGCAGCATCCCCGGCTCGGCGCTCGGAATCGACGCGGTTCCCGGCGTGGTCGACAAGCTCGACGTGCTGGTGCCCTCGCACATGCTGCCCAACGCGCGGCTCCGCGGCGTGCTGGTCGATGCCGACGGCAAGCCGCTGCGCGGCACGCTGCGGATCCTGCTCGACGAGGAGCACGGTCGCAACGTGAACCTGAAGGAGGACGGCAGCTTCGACACCGGCCAGATGCTGCCCGGCGCCTACACCTTCCGGCTGACGCCCCGCGGCGGGCAACCCTTCGACCTCGCGGTCACCGCGCTCGAGCCGCACCAGGACCTCGACGTCGGCACGGTGTCCGCGCCGCGCTGATCCGACCTCTACCGCGACGTCGACGGCCCCGCGAGCTGCGGTCGGAGGAAGCCGAGCATCCGGCAGGTGTCGTGCTCTCCGGCCCAGGTCTTCGCCCGCGGGTACTGCAGACCCTCGGCGATCATCGCGGCCTCGAAGTACCAGTCGCGCCCGTCGATCGTCCGCACCCCGGCTCGCTCGAAGGCCTGCGCCGCGGTTTCGAACCACTGCGCACGGTACGACGCCCAGTGGAATGGCACGCCGGGATGGGCCAAGGGGGTCCACTCCCGACCGAGCCAGGCGAGCCCGCCGTCGGCGGCCAGCTCCAGTTCGCCGGCGAGCCCGGCCTCACGCGGCGACGCGGCCTTCAGCGCCGCCGCGATCCGCAGGCACGAGGCGGTGCCGATCGCCGTCGCGGTGCCGCCCACCGGGTAGCCCTCGCCTTCCTTCCACCCGATGGGCACCACCTGGACCCTGCGACGCTGGCCATCCACGAAGCCGAACTCGAGGGTGACCGCACGCTCCTCGGCCGTGCCCTGGGCCAGGAAGAAGCGGCCCAGCCGGCGCCAGAGTTCGACCGGCACCGCCACGCCACAGAGCCGCGCCGCTTCGAGCGCGCGCACCGTCTGCTCGCCCTCGTCCACCGACGGCGAGTCGCTCCCCGGATAGACCAGGATCTGCTCCGGATCGCGCGCCATCAGCAGCTCCACCAGCTCCGCGGTCCGCTCGGCGAGCCAGGCGCGATCCTCGTCGGCGACCTCGCGCGGCATCGGCGCTGCGAGCAGGCCGTGGCCGATCTCCACGCGTTCCCCCGGCCGGGTGTAGAGCTCGGCGATCGCGCGGATCGCGAGGCTCCGCGACTGGATGCCTTCCGGGCGCGCCCTCCGCAGCTTGCGCAGCGCGGTCGCCATCGCCGGCTCCTGGACGCCGGCGCCCAGCTCGATCAGCACGCGCACGTAGTCGGCGAGTTCCGATTCGCGGCTCCAGGCATGCTCGCCTTCGCCCGCATCCTCGTAGCTCCAGATCGGGTCACCAGGATCGCGCAGCTCCTCGAGCACCGCCGCGACCCCTTCCTCGATCGCATTCGCGGTCAGCTTGCGGAACTCGGGGGTATCTTCCTCCACCACGTCGCGAAACGTCCAGCTCTCGATCCGCCGGACCCGCGCGCGGTGGATCGACATGTCGTCGCGATCGTCCTGCCACTCGACGATCAGCTCGGATTGGAAGCCCAGCACGCGGCCGTTGGCACGGTCCAGGGTGCGGGTGAGTTCGAGCGTGCCACGCAACCGTGCCTGCGACTCGATCGACCAACGCTCCTCGTCGAGCTTCGGATCGTGCTTGATCTGCGCGGTGATCCGCTGGGTGCCGTCCTGACCTTCCCGATAGGTGCGCACATCGATGCGATGCCCCGCGCTCTCGTTGTTCTGCGGCAGGATCAACTCTCGTCGGCCGCCACCGTCGACGTCACGCAGGTCGAAGGCGAGGCGTCGCGCGATCAGCCGGATGCCGAAGATCGGTGCATCGACGAACCGCCGCGTCTCGTCGAGTTCCCCACCCAGCAGCACCGGCGGGTTCTCCTCGCGGACGAAGCGCGCATACCAACCCTTGTCCTCGGCCCCCTCGGGCGACAGCACCTCGACGCGATCCTCCTGCACGTAGCGGATCGCCTGGTCGACCTCGACCTGCCAGGTCATGGACTGCGCGGTGAGGGGCGCGGCGCAGACCAGCGCGAACGCTGTGAGGAGGCGATTCAGACGCAGGTAGGGGCAGGTGGTTCGGCGCATCGGTTCGGCTCGGGGACCTCGTAGGAGCGCGGCCCCGGCGCAACCACCATGCCGTTGCGGGTTCGGGCAGAATGGGTGGATTCTGCTCCGTTCGACCCTTCCTCCTGTCGTGCTGCGACGACAGGTGGCCCACGAGCGAGGCGCCGATCACCGGGGCTCGAGGAGGCTCCGCGCCAACTCCAAGACGGCCGCGTCGAGTTCGGTCTTCGGCGTCTCGGCGGCCTGCCGGACGAGTTCCTCCAGGAACACGCGCACCTGCTCCTGGGTGATGGCGCCGTCGCGAGCCAACGACTCCCGCAGCAGCCCGGCCGCGCGCGCGGCGAGGGTGGTGCGGCCGCTGACCTGCAGCCACGCGGTGCGCCGCAGCCACAACATGGTCGTGGGCGGAGGCGACGGCAGGTTGTGTCCGAGATCCAGCAGGCGCCGGTGGCCGTTGGCGCGCGCAGCGGCGAACACCCTCTCGTCTCCCTCCTCCATCAGCAGCGCCACCGAGGCCGGGTCGGCGAGTTCGCCGAGTCGCTGGGCCGCAGCGAAGCGTACCACGTGGGGACGGTCTTCGTCGGCGGCGATCGACCACAGCGCGTGCGGCACTTCGACGTGGTCGCTCTGACCGAGGGCCCACAGCGCGACGATCAGCTCGGTGCGTTCGACCTCGTCGGCGGAGCGCTCCAGCAATCCTCGCAGCACCTCGTACGGCACCAGCGCGGCGGGCAGGAGACCGAGACTTCGCAACGCGGCCTGCCGGATCGACGCGTTCTGGTGCTGCGTCAGTCGCGCGAGCTTGCCGATGTAGGGCTCGCGGTAGAGCCGCCCGACGATCACCCCGTCGATGGCGCGCAGCACCTGGTGGACGTAGCGGATCCCCGGCTCGGCGCGCAGGCGATCGCCGAACTCCGGCAGCTCGGCGGGACCATCGAGCCATGCCAACACCATCGGCTCGGGCTCGACCGGTCCCAGGTAGGCCGACACGTCCTTGCGTGGATCGGCGAGTTCGCGCGCCTTGGCGATCAACCCGGCGAGACGTGGCTCCCCGAGCAGCCCGTGCTTCGCGAGCCAGCCGAGCGTCAGGTCCGGTTCCAGGAGCAGCAGTTCCTCGGCCTTGTCGCGCTGGTGGCTGTCGCTGTGCCGCGGTCCGATCCACACCGCGGCACGCAGCCATTGCGGCGCATCGACGTCGTGCAGCACCGACAACGGCGACACCTTCTGGGTGCCCTGGCGCGGCTCGTACAAGGCGATCCACTCGAGCAGCTCGAACTCGCGCTGCGCGCCGAGCCAGGTGTACCACCGGGCCTGGACGGCATCGTCGCCAGGCTCCGCCGCGCGGCGGTACGCGACCCAACGACCTTCGAGGTCGCGGGCCTGCCAGTCGGCAGGCAGGCCGACCGGTACGGGTGCGTCCTGCGCGACGGCGGAGATCGAGAGCAGCATCGCCGACGCGACGAGGATGGCGCGGCGGGTCATCGATCCCTCCCGGACAGCGACTCGACGGACAGGATCCGCGGCGCCGCGCCGTCGCGCCGCTCGAACGCGACCCGCAGCCGCGGCATGCCATCCATCGAAACCAGGAGCGCCGAGCGGCCGCGTGGCAGAGCGCCGGTCCATGCCGACAGCTCCAGCGGCAGATCCGGCCCAGTCCGCACGACCCCGAAGCCGCCGTCTTCATCCAGACTCCGCCGCGGCGGCGCGCCCCAGCGGGTGACCGCCACGTGGACGTCGGACACCGCACCGTCCGGCAGGGCCCGATCCCCCGCTCCGACAAGTTCGAAGCGCAATCGGTGCTCGTCGACCGCGCGTTCGAGTTCGTGAGCAGTCACGCCATTGGCGTCGACCACGCCCTCGAATCCCGGCTCGGGATCCACACCGAGACCCTCGGCCGCGATCCGCAGGTAGGCATGCTCGGAGCCGTCGGCGAGCCGGACGATCGACAGGCCGAGGCGAGCGACCGGTCGCGCAGCGACGTCGTCCTCGCGGTACCAATCGAAGTGCTCGGCGACCACGGTGGCCGGCAGATGGCTGGTCGCCTGCTGCCACAGGGGCGGCAGAACGGCCAGGAACGACAGCAGGGCGGGAGGGAACGGCATGGCGGTGGGCGACGCGCAACGGGTCACCAGGCTCCCGGTTCACCCGCACCCGGGAAAGGGTACCGACCTCCGCCCGGTCTCCGATCTACTGTCCGCCGATGTCCCGCACCGCGAAGATCCAGATCGAGAAGCAGAACGGCGAGCTGGAGGCGTTCGACGAGCGCAAGCTGCGCCACTCGCTGCGCCGCGCAGGTGCTCGGGGCGGCGAGATCGATCAGGTGGTCGGCGAGGTCCACGCGACCCTGCACGACGGCATCGCGACCCACGAGCTCTACCGCGCGGCGTTCCGGGCGCTGCGCCGGCTGCGTCGCCCGGCCGCCGCGCGCTACAGCCTGAAGCGCGCGATCCAGGAACTCGGCCCGAGTGGCTTCCCGTTCGAGCACCTGGTGGCCGGACTGCTCCGCGCCGCGGAGCAGCGCCCCACCACCACCTCCCAGCACCTGCGCGGCAGCTACGTCCGCCACGAGATCGACGTGGTGGTGGGCAAGGGCGCGAACCGCGATCTCTACGAGTGCAAGTTCCGCGGTCGGTCGGAGGGCAAGGTCGACGTGAAGATCGCGATGTACGTCTACGGGCGCGCCACCGACCTGCGCGGCGTGCGCGGCGGTTACCACCGCTTCGGCATCGTCACCAATGGCCGCTTCACCGGCGATGCGATCGCGTTCGGCGAGGGCATGGGGCTGACCCTGCTCGGCTGGGACCATCCGCGCGACGACGGCCTGCAGGTTCGCATCGACCGACACGGCCTGCATCCGATCACCGCGCTGCCGTCGCTTCCCCGCGCGGCGCAGCGGATCCTGCTCGACCGGGGACTGGTGCTGTGCCGGGAGCTGCGGGTCACGCAGGGCGCGCTCGGCTCGCTCGGGATGCGCGCGACGACACGATCGCGGGTCGAGGCCGAATGCGCCGCGCTCTGCGACGGCGACGAGGACGCGTAGCGCCCGCGCGCAGCTCAGCGCAACGTGATCCCGCAGGTCGCCGCACCGAGCCGCTGCAGCTGGGGATCCCACGCGCCGAGGCCACCGACCCGCAGCACCCTGCCACCGGCCGCGAGCCGCACATCGAGGTCGTCGAGGAACGCATCGAAGTCGCGGTGCAGCGTCAGGCTCCCCGACTGCCAGATCGTGTAGAGGCCGGCGGCGGCCGCCGCGGTGACCGAGGGCACCGGCAGATCGGCCACGTCGCGCCGCACCACACCGTCCCAGGTCCACGCGACCCGACCCGCCGACGGATCGACCAGCAGGACGCCGTTGCCCACGGACAGCGCGGCGGTCGGACCGCCGGTCAAGGGCCAGGCGACGTGCAGCAGCGAACCGGCGTTGGACCGGTCGACCAATCGCTCCGCCGCGAAGTCGTTCGACGAACCGGCGCCGAGCGGTTCGAACCAGCCGCTCACGACCACCGACGAATCGGTCTGCACGCCGCTACCGTCGATCGTGCCCACGTCCACCAGCAGCGCATCGCGGTCGAGCTGCTGCACCCCCCCGACCAGGAAGTCGAAGCGGTCGGCATCGAGCGGTCCGATGCGTGCGATGTCGAGCGACAGGGCACCGTTGAACACCGGTCCGTTGGCGACGCCCGCGACGTCGGTGGGCAGGACCCGGACGATGCCCTGCGCCGCCGAGGTGGCGTCGAGCGTGGTCCCCGCCATGCCGAACTGCCCGAACACCGCCACGGCCTGCCCGACCTGCAGGGCGTCGGTACCGAACACCGCGTCGGTGCCGCGCTGCAGCACAGTCGTTCCGCCGAAGTCCACCGACACCTCGACGCGCACGTGGAAGGTCCGGGTGGCACCGGTCGAGTCCCGGCTGTTGCCGAGCACCGCCAGGGTCGCGTCGCTGCCCGCGCCGTTGTCGCGCGCCACGATCCAACCGACGACCTGATCCTGACCGCCACCGGGAACGCCGAGACCGGCTTCGACTGCCGCTGCGACGAGCTCGCCGGTGCGGGGATCGAAGCTGCCCTGCACGAACACCCTGCTTCCGGCGGCGAGCGTGCCGAGCTGCGTGAGACCGACGGAGCCGCGCCACACCGCGCCGTCGATCTGGAACACCGTGTTCTGCACCGTGCGGATCACGTGTTCGCCGAGCGCCGAGTCGTCGCGCGCCACGCGTTCGAGCGTGAAGGTGCTGGCGTCGGAGTCGATCGACAGCAAACGGCCGCGCCCGACCAGCGGCCGGAGGTCGGTCGGGTCGAAGACCGCGGAGACCACCGGACGGAAGGTGACCCGATTGGCCGCGACGTCGACCTCGACCGCCTGCGACAGGTCGAGGTCGAGCTGGACGACGTGGTTGCGCAGCGTCTGGATGCCCGGACGACCGGTCCGTGGAAACTCGATCGGCACCTCGACCGCGCCGGTCAACACGCTGCCGTCGCCGTCGAGCAACGTCGCAGGCGTCGACTCGCCCGCGACCAAGACTGTGGCGGTGCTGAAGTCGAAGGTGATCCGCACCGCGCGGAACGAGCCCGGTGCCAGCGTTCGTCGCGCGACGAGCTCACCGACCTCGGTGAGATCGACGAAGTCGACCCGCGTTGCCTTCGGCAGCACCCCCACCTCGGCGCCGTCGACACGCTCGAACACGATGCCGGTCACGTCGACCTCGAAGGCGGTGAGCGCGTCGAGGCCCTCGTCGCTGAGCACGATGGACGCGGTGCCGGCAGCTGATCCTCCACCACCGTCCGTCGAGCCACCACCGCAGCCTGCGACCAAGGTGAGCAGGAGCGCGAGGGAGGCGCGAACGAGCAGGTGCGTCGAAGCAACTCCGAGCGACCGGACACGCGACGATCGGTTCATGCCCGGATCATCGTCCGTTCCGTGGCGACGACTGGACCGGACCAACGGGAGATCCGCCCGGGCGCGTCCACGCCGCGTGGCGGTTCACAACGGACGCGCGCCGAACGCTTCCAGCGTGCCGCGATCGCCGTCGCACCATACCGCGTCGCCGGCATCCACCAGGAGCCGACGCGGTGCGATCTCGGACAAGGCAGAGACACCGCCACTTCTGCGGATCGGGAGCAAGCCGACGGGAAAGCCGCGCGGCGGCGAGGCCGTGCACATCCGTCCGACCAGCGGACCATGCGACGGCCGCAACTGGCTGGCCCGTCGGCGCAGGACCGAGGCCAACGCGGTGTGAAAGGCGTCTACCCAGTCACGCCGCCCGAGCCCCCGCGTGACGCCCTCGATCACACGCACTCCGTCGTCACCCCACAGACCGGTCAGGATTCCCTCGACGAACCAACACATCTCGGGGAGCGCAGCCACCGCGCTGCCGCCGGTGAGCAGGTCGTCGTTCCCGAGGTCACGGCGGGCGGCGCGGCGCCGGAACTCCGACAGTACCTCGGGCGACGGCCGGACCACATGGCGACGTGAACTCGCCCCGCACGGCTGCCCCATCGCATCGGGCTCGGTCACGTCGTGAGCCACCTCAGGTCCACTGCCCGGTCTTGCGGACCCGGATCCCGAGAAACAACGGACGGTCGCACAAGCTCCGGAAGAAGCCTGGATCGAGCGCGAGATGGTCGTCGCCGATCCGCTGCTCGACGACCTCGGGGAGGTCGCGGAAGCCGGCCTGGCGAAGGACCTCGAAGTACTCCTCGAGACCCTTGTGGACGTAGACGATCGGCTGCTCGCGCCCATCGCGACCACGGACGGTCCCGCGGAAGGGTCGACCACGACCGGAGAACCATCCCGCATCCTCGATCGACACGTCGAGCGGGGCATCGGCGTGCTCCACGAACGGGAAGGCCGGATGGAGGGCGCACAGGACCAGACGTCCGCCGGTGCGGAGCACACGGCCCATCTGCCCGACCGCCAATACCAGTTCGTCGAACGACGACGCATCGAACGCCAGCGCCGCGACCGCGACATCGAAACCGCCGTCGAGGGACGGCTCCAGGAGATGGGGATCGAGCACCCGGAACTCGATGCCACGCGGATCTGCCGCCTCCTGGCGACGGGCCGCGGCGATGAGGGTCGGCGACCGATCGACTCCGACCACCGAATGCGCGCCGCGAGAACGCAGTGAACGCGCCAGCCGACCGTCCCCGCAGCCGACCTCCAGCACGCGGGCGCCGCGCACCGGCTCGCAGAGATCGGCCGCGAACGGACGGACGGTCAGATCCAGGAACCCAGCCGCCGACGGGGTCGGTGGCGGAGATCCCTCGGAGCGGAGGGATGGATCGACGTCGGGCATCGGGGACAGGCCGGCGGACACGCGCCAGGTGCGCAGAACGACACTTCAATGGAGAAGGACAGGTCTCGGAACCGGCCCGCGGACGCTTGCCTACGGGCAACACCGGAACGGTCCGGGATCCCTATCCCAGCGTGTCACCTCCTGACCGGGAAAAACCGCCGCGATCCATCAGTCCTCGATCGGGACCTATTCCGCAATCAACCGGAGCCACCGACTGTCGGGAATCACAGCGAACGACCCGGACTGTCGCGCGACTCGACAGACCTCAAGCGACCACCGCCGGAATCCCGATCTCCCCGTCCACACACTGTGTGGAATCACGACACGGGAAGAAGGGAGACGAGAACTCGATGAGAATCGCGATGTGGGCCGCGTTGGTGGCCGTGAATCTGTTCGCTGCACCGGCTGTCACGGCTCAGGTGATTTCGGTGCCCGCTCCGACGCTCACGGCCGGCGGATCGACGAACATCGACGTGATGGATCCGGCGAACGCCAACTCCACGGTGACGGTCACGGTGGAGAACGGATCGGAGAACAATCCGGAGTCGGTGGAGATCGAGGTCCAACTCGATGGGGACGGCGTGGGAACCGCGACCTGGATGGTGCCCGACTCACCGAAGTGGTGGAGCGCCGAGTTCAGGCTGCCGGGCGCCACCAGCCAGAGCCGTCTCATCCTACCGCGACCGCACGGGAACGGCGACGCGTTCACGGCGGCGGCGATGCGGTGAACTCACCGGAGCGCCCGCTCGAACAAGATGAAGCTGCCTTCGCGGGTCCTTAGCAATCGATCCGCATCCAACTCCAGGTGGCGAAGCTGGTAGATCGACTGCGAGGCGATCGCCGCGAGCCTCTGCAGCGCGACGAGGCAGTCCTCAGGTGAGCTGCCGCCGGACGCCAACACAAGGCTCTCTGCCTTGACGCCGACATCCAGTTCAGCGGCGAATTCGATGCTAGCCGGCGGAGGCAACGGGGCCGCGGAGTCGAAGGCCACGGCCCACAAGAAGTCCAGGCGCTGAAGCGCGGCAGCCTGCAGTTCTTCGTCGGCCGTCTCGGCGAAGGCCTTGATGCTGGCGATGGAGTCCATGGCGAGGTCCACCACTCGGACCAGCGAGGAGTTCCGCAAGTCGAGAGGCTCCGCAGAGTCGCCGGCGACCACCATCGCGTCGATCCAGTGCAGGTTCCGCTTGCTCTGGCCGTCCCACAACGGCCTCGCGATCACCGCCGCAACCACGGCAGCAGCCGCGGCGCCGCCGATCCACATCGACAGGCGAGCCCCACGGCTCGCGCGACGCGGCGACCTCCGGTGAACGTCCTTGCCCTCGTCGACCGGCCGCTCCACCAACCGCGGCCCGGCGACCACACGCTGCGAGCCCACGGAGTCCTCGCGAAGATCCGCCCCGGTCACCTCGCGCACGATGTCGAGCAGCACGTCGCGATCGATCGCGTCTTCGCCACCGACGTCGAGCCGGCGCTCGGCGATGTCCTGGTCGAAGGGGGCATCGGGGCCGACGCCATACTTCGCCACCAGGCCATCCCAGAACGGGTCGCGCGATCCGTTGTCGGTGGTCATCCGGACATCTCCTCGCCACCAGCCTCGGCCGACGGCGGTTCCTGGAACAGGTAGCGGTCGCGCAACGCCGTTTCGATCTTGCGGCGCGCCTTCGACCGGGCGTTGTAGATCGCGCTGCGGGACGAGTTCAGGTCCCGCGCCAATTCGTCGGCGTCGGCGACGCCCTTCGGCGAGGCCAGGTCGGCCTCTACCACCGCGCGCATGAGCCGTGGCAGCCTGTCGACCACCTCGCGGAGCGCCCGCACCTGCGGCGATTCGGTTGGCCGGATCGGTTCGACGGGATCCAGTTCCACGGCGCCGACCTCCGCGCGCTGGTCGGTCACCGCCGACCAGTCCGCGAGCTGGACGGTCCCCTGCGCGGTCTCCCGCCGAAGGATCTTCAGCGCCGCGTTCCGGCAGATCACGTAGAACCAGGACCGCAGCGAACCCTTTGTAGGGTCGAAGGTTGCGAACGACTTCCAGACCCGGTGCGCAGCCTCGTTCAGCGCCTCCTGGATCCCGGAGTCGTCGAGGGCGCCCCGGAACTCGGTGCGCAGCCACCACTTCACGCGGGGCCCGTGGTCTTCGAGCAGAATGAGCAAGCCTCTGGGGTCCTTCCTGGCCAAATGCCCGATCGCTTCCTCGTCGCGCGCGGTCGCGCCGGTTCTGCGGGTGGGCTCGCTCATCGGTATCTCGCTACCTTAGCTCCTGGCTTCGGAATCCTGGGTCGGACCTGGAGCGGCGCTCCAGCATCGGGACCGAGGCACCGCACCGCACGACATGAAACCTCCTCTACGAACGGCACTTGCGGCGCTCTGCGTGAGCGTCCCACAACTGGCCTGCCAGACCCCCACCGTTTCGTGGACCGGAGAGTCCATGCGGCTGCGCAGCGCCACCGTGACCCCCACCAGCGGCGGCTTCTCGGTCCGCGCGGTGATGGAGGACGACAACGCCGATGGGTCGCTACCGAACTCCTACCGCCGCTGGTGGCACTTCGAGGTCGGCAACTTCCCGGCGGCCGGCACCACCCTCGACGTCCGCGTCGAGAATGCCGGCTACGGAGACGTGATCCTGCCCGTGTGGCGCCTCAGCGCCAATGGAGGAACCTCCTATGACGGTTGGAGGAGGCTGCCGACATCGAGCTTACCGATGGTCGCAGGCTCGACCCACCGTTTCCCCGTCGTCGTGCCGGCAGGGACGACCCACCTGCAACTCGCGAAGTTCTTCCCGTACCCGGTCAGCGAGAAGGACGACCTGCTGACGCGGATCGGCGGGCATCGACTGGTGCGCTCGATCCACTCGATCGGCAGCTCCTCGCAGGGCCGACCGATCGAGCTGGTGACGCTGACCGACTCCTCGGTCCCCGACGCCGGCAAGCACCGGGTGTGGGTCCATGCCGCCGTGCACCCGGCGGAGACCACGGCACCGCTGATGGCCGAAGGGCTGATCGACTACCTGCTCGGGGGATCGAGTCGGGCCGAACAGCTGATGGACGAGTTGATCGTCGAGATCGTGCCGTTGGCGAACCCCGACGGCACCGCACTCGGCAACTACCGGACGACCGCCAACAGCGTGAACCTCGAAGAGCAGTGGGCCGCCCCCTACTCGTCGACGGTGCCCGAGGTCGCGGCACTGCGCACCGCGATCGAGCAGCGCATGGGCACGCCGGCGCAGCCGGCCCCGCAGCCCATCGAGGTGCTGCTCAATCTGCACTCGTCGCACAACGTCTCCTACCCGTTCCACTTCCGGCACGTGTCGAATCCGTCGTTCGACCTGGTGACGAGCCGCTCGGGCGTGATCCCCGCAGTGCACCAGCTCGAGCAGGACTGGATCGACGCGCTGGTGCTGGAGAGCCCGTTCGTGGCGCGTGGCACCACGCAGAACAGCACCGTGGGCGCACCGATCCGACCGTTCGTCGAGTCGATGATGCACGACCGGTGGAGCATCGATCCGCGGTGGACCGGGCAGCCGGTGATGGCGATCACGCTGGAGGGCACCTATGGCCGCGGACCCGATGGCGTGAACTGGGCGACGCGTCAGGACCACATCGACGTCGGCGCGGCGATCGGGCGCGCGCTCGGTCGGTTCTTCCAGCTGCCGACCGGAAGCTTCACGCGACCGTTCGGCACCGGCTGCGGCGCGGCGGTGTTGAGCGGCGGATTCCAGACCAACCCCGAGCGCTTCCCGCTGCTGGGCGTGCAATTGCCCGGCGCGCAGCCCGCGGTGCTGGTGCTCGGCCTCGACCGGATCACGTCGCCGCTGCCCGGGCTGTCGCCGTGCCCGCTGCGCACCACGCCGGTGATCGCGCTCGGCGGCTCGACCCAGACCTTCGGAATCTGGAACGGGGTGCTGCCGGTGCCCGTGGGAACGGGCGACCTGGGCGTCAACGCGCAGCTGCTGGTACTCGACCCGAACGCGACCGGACTCACCGCGACCAACGGGCTGGAGCTGCGGGTCGTGCGCTGACGAGCGTCACGCCAGCGCGCGCAGGATCCGCTGCTGGACGTCCACCGCCGCCACTTCGTCGGCAGCCTCGTCGCGCGACGAGTCGAGGAACACCGGGCCGGCCTCGGGGTCGTCGTAGAGACGACCGTGCGAGCCGCGGACGATCGTCGGGTCGGTGCCGATCACGTCCATCAGGTAGCGGAAGCCGAGCTTCTTCTTCAGCAGCGTCTTCACGACCTTCAGCATCGGGAACGCCAGCTTCGGGTCGACGAACAGCTCGGTCGGGTCGTAGCCGGGCTTGCGGTGGATGTCGACGGTGGCGGCGAAGTCGGGGCGGCGGGCCTCGTCGAGCCAGTAGTGGTAGGCGAACCAGGTGCCCGGCGCGCTGATGCAGACCAGCTCGCCGGCGCGCTCGTGGTCGATGCCGAACTCGCGCTGCTGCGCGCGGTCGAGGACGCGGTCCACGCCGTCGAGCTTCTCGAGCGTGGCGCGCACCGCGGCGAGGTCCTCGGGCCGCTGCACGTAGACGTGCGCGCACTGGTGGTCGGCGACCGCGAAGGCCCGGCAGGCGCCGGCGTCGAGGAGCTGGCCGTGGCTGGTCTCCTGGACCCGGAGGAAGCCCTGCTCGTGCAGCGCGCGGTTGATGAACACCGGCCGGTCGACTGCCTCGATGCCGTACTCGGAGAGGATCATCACGCGCGCGTTGCGGCGCTCGGCCTCGTCGAGCAGCTTGCCGACCTCGGCATCGACGCGGGCCACCTGGGCGATCGAGCGCGGGTCGTCGGGGCCGAAGCGCTGGTGGTCGTAGTCGAGGTGTGGCAGGTAGCAGAGCGCCAGCGTGGGGTCGTGGCGACGGATCACCTCGAGCGTCGCATCGACGATCCAGGTGGTCGACGGCAGGTCGGCCTTCGGTCCCCAGAAGTCGAACAGCGGGAAGGGGCCGAGGTCGCGCTGCAGATCGAGGGCGAGTGCCGGCGGCTCGCTGTAGATGCCGGGCTTCTTCAGGCCGTCGGCGTGGTACTCGGGGCGCGGGGTCACCGAGTAGGCCACGTCGGCGTACATGTTCCACCACCAGAACATCTTCGCGCAGGTGAACGCCGGGTCGGCACGCTTCGCCAGCTCGTAGAACTTGTCGCCCTGCACCAGCTGGTTGGCCTGGCGCCACAGCCACACCTGTGCGAGGTCGCGGAAGTACCAGCCGTTGGCGACCGCGCCGTGCTCGCGGGGCAGGGCACCGGTGAGCCACGTGGCCTGTACGGTGCAGGTGACCGCAGGGAACACGGTGCGCTGCGGCGCCGCGAAGCCCTGTTCGGCGACCCGCCGGCAGTTCGGGGCGTGGGCGAGATCCTTGGGGCGGAGGCCGACGACGTCGAGGACCAGGAGCTTCATGGGAGCGGCACACGATGCACGAGCCGCGGAGGAACTGCCACCTTGCCGCGTCCGAGGACCTGCCCGAAGCTCTCCCGATGAAGCGCCGGACCTACCTGTTGCTCGCCGTCCTGCTGCTCGTGCCCCTGGCGACCTGGGCCGTCATGGAGTTCACGAGCGAGCGCGCGCACTGGCCGCGCCCGGAGATCCTCGATGCGCTGCGGATGGTCGAGTCGAGCGACCGCGCCAACCCGCCCGACGGCGACGACGGCAAGGCGATCGGCCCCTACCAGATCTGGGAGATCTACTGGACCGACGCGAAGGCCTTCGACCCCGACCTCGGCGGCAGCTACCAGGACTGCCGCGACCGCGCCTACGCCGAGCGCGTGATCGACGCCTACATGCGCCGCTACGCCGCCGACGCCTGGGCCAGCGGCCACGCCGAGACCATCGCCCGCACCCACAACGGTGGCCCCAAGGGTCCGACCAAGGACACCACCCTCCCCTACTGGCAGCGCGTCCGCTCCCACCTCCGGTAGAAGGGGGGGTTAACAACTCGACCCGGCCTGGTTGTTAACCCCCCTTCCAATAGCAGGAGGCGAGCCGAGGCGCGCCGTCGAGGGGGTTAACAACCAGGCCGGGTCGAGTTGTTAACCCCCTACTGGGCGCGGTAGGTGGTCTCGATGGGGAAGCCGTTGGTGTGCTGGATGGCGTGAACCATCTGCTGGCTCGCGGCATCGACGACCAGGAACTCGGGCTGGTAGTCCCAGGTGCGCAGGCCCACGGCAAGGAAGGGGCCGCGGCCGTCGGCGGCGGTGTAGGTGCCCGCCGAGTTGAGCGCGATCTGGCCGACCTCCACCTCGAAGCCCGTGTAGCGGAACAGCGGGCCGGGGAGGAACGACGGGTCCTCGTAGAACTGGAAGGTGTAGACCGGGTTGCTGCCGGTCCACACCTGCGGCGTGCGGAGGATCTGCCAGACCTGGTCGGCGATCTGCTGTGCGTCGACCTGGCTCGGGGCGAACTCGAAGCGGTCGCCGACGGCGAGGACGCTGGTGACCGTCGCACCGCGGCTGCCATCGGAGGCGGCCTGGATCCCGCCGAAGGTCGAACCTCCGGGGTTGCCGCCGCCGTTGCCATTGCCGCCTGCGCCGGCGCCTCCTCCCCCGCCACCGCTGCAGGCGGTCGGGATCAGGCCCAGCAGGGCGAGGGCGAGGATGCGGATGCAGGTCTTGGCGGCGGTCATCGGTGCGCTCGGTTCGGGTCCCGGGGAAGTCTGCCCCGGACCCACCCGAGAGCGGGGAAGCCACCGCACATCGAACACACGCCGCGCGGACGATCTCGCCGACCGGTCAGCGCGCCGGCGCAGCGAGCGCCGCGGAACCGCTCGTCGTGCTGCCTGCCGGCAGGTCCGAACCCGACCACGTCATCGGGACGCCGACCATCGAGGCCACCACCGGACCCCGCCAGGCGAGGCTGGGCGCCGCGGTCTGCGAGGCCGAGCCGACCACGCCGGCGACGACCGTGGGCTGCGCGCAATCCGCCGACTCGCCGATCTGCACCACCGAGGCCACCGCGCCGAAGTCGACCGGCAGGCGCGGCCCCCAGCTCTCGGCGCTGCGCAGCGTCCCCGAGCCGATCAGCACCGCGTGGCGCATGGCCGAATCGGCGAGCACCCCGAACTCCGCATCGACACAGCCACCCGAGACCGGGCCGAACTCGAGCAGCCACTGGGTCTCGGCGTCGCCGAGGACGAACCGGTCGGGCACGGTCGAGGCCGCCACGTCGCCCGAGCGGGCCGTCGACGCGGTCGACGAGCACGCAGCCAGCACGGTCGCAGCGAGCACAGCGGGGAACACGGCGCGGAGGCGGGGGTGACTCATGCCGGGATCCTCGGCCGACCGGCCCGCAGGAGTTGAGGCGATTCGACCGGCCCGACCGGATGCACCCCACGGACGGCCACGGTCCGTGTCATGGCCGTCCGACTCCTCCGCTGCTCTCTGGCAGCCTGCGCCACACTGGCCGCCGCACTCTCCACGCCTGGCCAGACCGGATCCACGCCACCGGCCCTGCACGCCGACGACACGTTGTTCGCCCGCTTCGGCAGCCCCGCCCGCTTGCGCGAAGCCCTGCGCGCCACCAACCTCGGCGTCGCCCTCGGCGACGAGTCCCGCGCCACCCTCCGCGACTCGCTCGCCACCGCCCTGCAGAGCGCACTCGCCGGGATCGACCCCGGCCTGCGGGCCACCGCGCTGGCAGTGGTCGACGCCCTCGACCAGGACGGCGGCTCGTTCACCCTCGGCTTCGAGGTCGCCTCCGAGCACCTCCCCGCCAGCCGCCCCGCCGCAATCCCCTTCGCCGGCACGCTCGCCTACCACCCCGACCCCGGCGCCGACCTCGACGCGCTCCGCGACCGCTTCGACGCAGCACTCCGCGCCAGCGGCATCGAGCCCGCCACGCTCACCCTCGGCGACGGCACGGAGCTGCGCTACCTGCCGGTCGCCGGCGGCGGCGTCTCGCTGCCGAGGCGCTGTGGCAACGAGCTGCGCATCGACTTCGGCATCCCGTTCGCCGCCGCGGTGGAAGCCCGCGCCCGCGTCGACGCGCCATGGCAAGCCGACCGCGCGTTCCTCCAAGCCTCCGCCGCCCTCCACGTCGACCTGCAGCGCGCCATGCGATCAGCGCTGGTGTTCCGCCGCTTCTACGGTGAGTCCCGCTGGGCCGCACGCGTCCAGGCCTGCGGCCTCGACTCCCCCGACTCCCTGCGCCTCACGATGCGTCCCTCCGGCCCCTACCTGGAGTTCGAGTCGGCGCTGCGCTTCCACCCCGGCCGATCCCGCGGCGTCTTCGCCGGCCTGTTCCCGGCGACCACCACCCCGCCCCGCCTCGCGATGCTCGTCCCCGAAGCCGCGACCGCCTGGCAGGCCCTGCCGCTCGACGGCCCGCCGATCTACCGCGCCTGGTGCCTGTGGCTGTCGAGCCTGAACACGGTCGACGCCACCGACGCCGAACTCGACCGCCACGTCGAGCGCTACGAGGAGGCCTACGAGCTCCGCCACGACTTCCGACCCGGCACCGACCTGCTGCCGCACTGCGAGGGACACGCGCTGCTGGCGAGTTCCCTCGGCGCGACCCGCACCGAGTTGGCAGCGGTGGAACTGCAGGACCACGAGGCCTTCGCCCGCGCCTGGCCCGCGGTCCTGCGCCGCTGGGGCGACGCCGAGCTGGGCGCGGCCACCGGCGAAGTCGACCACCCGGACGCGACGATCCACCTGCGGGCCGACGGCTGTTGGGCCATTACCGAACAGCTCCTGGTCGTCGCCCGGGGCGAGCACGCCCGCGCCTGGTGCGAGGAGGTCCTCGACCGTTGCCGCGACCTCCGCCGCCACGACCAGTCCCTCGATCGCCTCCCCGAGGCCATCCGTCGCCGCCTCCCCCAGGCACCCCCCGGCGTCGACGGCTGCGGCTCCCTGCGCACCGACCTCCTGTTGACCCCCTGGCTCGCCGCCCGCTGCTTCGGCGTCGACGACGAGTTCGCCACCGCCCTCGCCGACGCCTGGACCCGGACCTTCGCCGACCTCGAGCCCGACCTCCGCGAACGAGGCCTGGAACAGGCGTTCGGTTGGTCCGGCTGGGACGAGGAGCAACACACCTGGCGCTACCGCATCCTCTGGTGAACCCGATGACCCACCCTCGCCTCCGCACGCTGTTCTCGACGGCCGTCCTGTTCTCGGGGCTCGCCGCCCAGGACCCCGCCCCGCAACCGGCCTCGCCACCCGCCGCCCGCGCCGACGACCTGATCGTCGCCTGCCTCGCCAACCCCGCCCGCCTGCGCAGCGCGCTGCTCTCCACCACCGTGGGCGATCTCCTCGCCGGCGACGACGGTCTCGAGTTCCGCAACCGCTTCACCGAGACGTTCGAGTCGGTGCTCGGCCAACTCGACCCGCGTGCCAGCCAACTGGTGCTCGGCGTCGCCACGGCGATGGAGGACGACACCGGCACCTGGACGATCGGCATCGAGGCCGGCGACGGCGAACGGATCGCCGGCTCGCTCGAGCTCGAGGTCGGCCGCGGCACCGAGACCGCAGCGATCCTCGGTCGCCTGCAGCGCCTGTTCGACGATGCCTCGCTGCGCCGCGACACCCTCCAACTCGACGGCGGCGAGCCGATCCAGTTCGTCCACCTCGCCGGCTTCGGCATCGCGAATCCCCGGCAGGTCGATGACCGGATCCGCATCGACTGGGGCCGCCCGTTCGGCGAGGCCTACGCGTCCCGCCAGCAGCCCGGCCCCGCCTGGCAACCACCGCGCGCCGCCGCCACGACTCCCCTCCTCGTCGAGGCCGACGTCGAACGCCTCGCCCGCAGCGCCGGCGACCGCCTCGACCCCGCCAGGCAGTCCAGCTACCAGCGCCTCCTCGGCATCCCGAGCCTCGAGCGCCTCCGCATCCAGGCCCGCGCCAACGGCCCCTACCTCGAGTTCGAGACCGCACTGACGTTCCGCGACGGCATCGACCGCGGCCTGTTCGCGGGCGCGCTCCCCGCCGCGACGACTCCACCGGCACTCGCCGGCCTGGTCCCCGAAGAGGTCACCGCCTGGCAGGCCCTGCCGTTCGACGCGGCCCAGACCTGGAAGAGCCTCCGCGATGCCCTGGCCCGCTGGTTCGCCTCGAGCAAGCGCGACGACGACCAGGCCATCGCCGACTTCCGCGAGCAGGAGCGCACCTTCCTCGGCCAGAACCTCGACGACGGCTTCTTCAGCCACCTCGCTCCGCAGGCGCTGTTCCTCGGCTCGCTCGATACCGTCGGCGCCGGCACCTTCCTCGGAGCCTTCCCCGTGAAGGACCGGGCACTCGCCGAGCGCAGTTGGGAATCGCTGCTGAGCCGCATCGGACCGTTCCTGCCGGGCTCCGAACAGGAAGACATCGAACACGCCGAGGGCGTGCTGCACGGCACCGACGAGCTCTGGTACGTGTTCACCGACGACCTCTTCGTGGTCTCCTGGGGCGAGCAGCCGATCGAGCGGATCACCGCGGTCCTCGACCGCCGCACGGCACTCCGTCGTGCCGAGGCCCCGCTCGGCGAACTCCCCGCCACCGTGCGACGCCGCGTGCAGCAGGCCCCGCCCGGCTTCCACGGCTGCGGCACGGTCAGCACCCGCGTGCTGGTCGGCCTCGCGTTCGCTGCCGACGTGTTGGAACTCCCCGACGTGCTGAAGCAACTGCTCGGCGAGGGCTGGACCAAGGCCCTCGAGGACGCGAGTCCGCAGCTCGCCGAGCACGGCGTGGAGCAGGCGGTGAGCCTGTCGGGCTGGGATGCCGCGTCCCGCACCTGGCGCTACCGCGTGCTGTGGTGAGCCGGCCTGCTATCGCCCGCGCATGCGCTGCAGTGCAGCAACGGCATGCTCGCTGATCCCGGCGACGTCTGCCTCGGCGATCTCGTCGAGGTATTCCTCGGCGCGCTCACCCCCGAGTTGCTCGAGCGCCACGACCAGCGGCGGCGCCACACCGCCCCAGCCGTCGCGGAACTCCAGGATGCGCTCGCCGATCATCCGCGCCACGTCGCGTTCGCCGAGCATCGCCAGTCCCTGCGCCGCCGACATGAACAGGCCCGCGTCCTGCTCGCGCGCGAGACGCGTCAGCAGATAGCGACGCACCACCGGCGTGTCGGCCACGCCGAGTCCACGCAGCACCGCCCAGTCGCCGAACTTCGGCAGCGCCGGTCCTGCGGCGAGTGCCAGGAGGATCCGCTCGTCGCCCGGATGCCAGGTCGCCGCAAGCAGCTCGTGGGTTCGATAGTGGACCTGACCGCATTCGATCAGCACGCAGGCAGCCCGGAATCCCTCGCTCCCGAACGTGATCAGACGGTCCATCGCGTCGGGTGGCACCTCGGGGGCCCCGTCCTGCTGCGGCAGCAGCGACGCCGAGGCGTCCAACACCGCCTGCAATGCCGCAGGTGAGACCTCACGCCGCTCGGCGATCTGCAGATGGTAGGGCTCGACCGTTCGGGACCCCAGTGCGCGGACCACGACCGGCGGCCGCACCACCTCGCCGCCGCGCGTCCTGCCCGCCTCCGCCGACTCCGCCGCAACCACCCGCGCACTCATCGTCATCGGCGCGCTCATCACCTCGCCCCGCGGGAAGTTGACCTTGAGCTGCAGGAAGCGCTCGCCCTGATCCTCCTCGACCGCCCAGAGCACCCGCGTCGTCTGCACGAGATGGCCGATGCGCAGGTCGTCGACCACCACGTCCGCGACCTGCAGCTCCCCCAGCGGGATCCGCGCATGCACCTTCATCGCCATCTTCCCGCCCATCTGCGCGGTCGGATCGGAGCAGTGCAGGTACAGCGCCGTGACCCCCGCCTCCGCGCGGATCCGAAGACCTCCCCGCTCGGCTTCCGCCTCGACCGCCACCGGGGACTGACCCTCGCGCCGCGCGAACGGCACGCAGGCCGGATCGCCGAACAGCACTCCACCGGTGGCGCCCTCGAGCATGAAGTCGCGGACGTCGTCGCCGGTGCGCCGGAGTTTGGCGCCATCCTCCATCGGCTCCAATGCGAGCCCGTCCTCGCCATAGCCCAGGAAGCCGAGCACCGTCTTGTCGTAGTCCCGCCGCCGCGCCTCGCCGAGCGACAGGCCGTCGGCGATCAGCGACGCACGGTCGCAGTCGAGTTCGGGACCGGCCGGTCGCGGACAGAGGTAGGCGGTGTAGCCGACCACGCCCGCGCCGAGGATCGCCAGCGAGAAGCTGTCTTCGGGCGCGACGATCCGCTCGCGCTCGACACCTGCGCGCGGGTCGGGCTCGAACCAGCGCGACGTCACCCCGGTGTAGCAGGCGACGTTCAGCACCACGGCACCCGAGAGATCGAGACCGCGCACGTCCTGTGCGCGCGGCCCGCCGACGACCTCCTGCGGGTAGCCGTGACCGGCGAACGTCAGCATGTCGACCGCTCCATCGAGCTTCGCCATCGCCTCCCCGAGGAAGGCGACGTCGCGACCCGCCTCCGGAAAGGTCCTCTCACCCGCGCAGTAATAGCTGCGCCCCGCCAGGCTCTCGTCGCGCAGCAGCAGCGGCTGCGCGTGCTCCTGCGAACGCGGCGTGTCGCCGGCGACCATCGCCCAGCGCGGATCGCCCTCCAGGGGTTCGCGCGCCACGCCGGCCCTGGCCAGGGCCACCGCATCCTCCGCATCACGACCGGTGATGTAGCCGAAGGCGAAGTCGACGAACGGGTCGTCGTCGACCTCGGTCGACAGTTTCAGAAATCGCCGCGCGAGATCGAAGTCGAGCTGCTCGGGTCGCAGGACGATCGCGACGTGGCGTGGCTCGGTTTCGCGCAGCACCGCGCGCAGCGGCTCCAGGTCCGCCACGTCGAAGCGCTGCAGGACGGCGTGGCGACCCTTCACCAGCACGTCCACTGCCGCGTCATACGGATCTCCATCGGCCACCGCGGCGAGCACCAGATACGAGGTGCGGGTCCGCTCGGCAGACTGGGCAGGGAGCGCGGCGACGCCGACGAAAGCGAGCGCGAGCGCACATCGAGGGGAGGCAAGCATGGTGAGGGTCGCGTCGGACGAGATCGCTCGCATGGTATTCCCCGAGGTTCGTCGTGTGCCCTGTGACGCCGCGCCCTCACGGCAATAGCCCGCGCGGGTCCCGCCGCTTGCCACCGAGCAATGCCCCTTCACGCGGCTCGCACGACCCATCCGGAGAGCCTCTCGATGAACCGACACACCACGACCCTCGCAGTCGCCTGCGCCGCCCTGTTCGGCGCCGACATCTCCGCCCAGGGCTTCCAGCGTGACTGGATGCCGACCGCGCGCGAGATCGTCCTGAACACCAACTCTACCGACATCCAGCCGACCAGCGGTCCGCCCGTCGTGGTGAGGGGTGGCCTGTTCACCTTCCGCGACGTCACGATCCCGGCCAACGTCCGCGTCCGGGCCGAAGGCTTCAATCCACTCGTCTTCGTCTGCTCCGGGACCTTCACCCTCAATGGAGTCCTGTCCTCCGACGGTGCCGATGGCCAACGGGTCGACACCCTGCACGCCGCGAACTTCCCGAGCTTCGGCGGAATGCCCGGGGCGGCAGGCGGGATGGGCGGAGCAGGCAGCCCGAACAGCACCGACCGCTCCCCTTCGGGCGCGCCCGGATACGGCCCGTTCCTCCAGATGAACGGCGGCGGCGGGGCCGGCCTCCTGTCCTGCACCAGCGTCTGCAACCGCGGCTCGGCCGGCGGCGGCGGATCGTTCACCACTCAGGGCGACCCGGGCTATCTCCTCCTCGGTCAGACGCCCTGGCCCCAGGTCTTCGGCATGGGCGGCGAGGGCTGCACCAACCGCAGCCTGCCCGGCGGCGCCGCTGGCCCGCGCCCCTTCGTCGACCGCAACGACGCGAACGACTTCTGGGGCCGCGCCTACGACGTGAACCAGGGTCGCTTCGTCGCGGGGGAACTCTCGGGTCCCCAGGGCGGGGCAGGTGGCGGTGGTGGTGGTGACCGCTCGAGGAGCTGCCAGATCCCGGACCCCAACAACTTCTCCATCGACAACAGGGGTGGCGGCGGTGGCGGTGGCGGCGGAGCGATCGTCATCGTCTGCCTCGGTCGGGTCGTCATCGGCCCGAACTCCTGGATCTCCGCGAACGGTGGCCACGGCGGAGGTGGCGAACAGGCCGGCTCCAACAACGAAGGCGGCGGTGGAGGCGGCGGCTCGGGAGGCATGATCGTCCTCGCATCCAGCTCCGGCATCGAGATGCACGTCGACGGCCAGACCTGGGCCGGCCAGGGCGACGGACGCTTCGTGTTGTCGGCCGATGGCGGGATCGGAACGCAAGGCGTGTTCGGCGGCACCGCGATCACCGGCAAGTACGACCGGCTCGGCACCCCAGCCTGGAACCAGAAGCCGGCCGGCGGCTTCGGCGGCCTCGGCCTGATCCAGTTGATGGCCCCCGCGGGCGGCAACGGCGACGGCACCAACACCATCCTCGACGACCACATCGATCTGTTCCTGAACGGCCAGCGCCTCACCGGAGTGGCCAAGGCCCAGGCCCTCGGCTGGCGAGGCTTCCCAGATGCCAACGGCACGCTGGTCGACGACTTCGGACTGCCCACCATGCAACCGCACGGCGGCGGCGAGATGCGGCCTTCGCCGATCCTGCTGCCGTGGCTGCCGTGAGTGAGCGCTTATCCCAGGCCTAGGCGCGCGGATTCTCGGAGGTACTCGTTCAGCGCACCACGCGCTCGCGCGCCAGCCGCGCGACGACCTGCGTCAGCTCCGCCGGCCGGATCGGCTTGGTGAGGTAGTCGTCGACACCGGCCGCCATGCAGGCATCGCGGTCCTCCGCCATCGCGCTGGCGGTCAGTGCGACGATCGGCACGCGGTTCCGGTGCTCGCCCTCCTCGCGGCTGCGGATCGCCCGCGTCGCCGCGATACCGTCCATCACCGGCATGTGGACGTCCATCAGCACCAGGTCGAAGGACTCGGTGTCCAGGCGATCCACCGCCTGCTTGCCGTCGGTGGCGAGTTCCACCGCGTGTCCCTGCCGCTCCAGCACCATCTGCACGAGCCGTTGGTTCACCGGGTGATCCTCGGTGAGGAGGATGCGCAGCCGTGCGGCCGGCAGGTCCTCGCCGCCGACCGGCGTCGCGGGCATCGCTTCGCGCTCGGCGCCGCGGCGGTTCAATCGCCGCAACACGTCAACCAGGTCTCGCTGCCTGAGCGGCTTGAGCAGGTGGGCGAAGGCCCTTCCCGAGCACCGCAGCTCCAGGGCCCGCGGCAGCGCCGCCTGACCCACCAGCACCACGTAGCGCGAGTTCGCCCCAGTCCTGGAGCCCTCGACTTCGGCCTCCTCGGCGAGCTGCTCCATCCGCTGCAAGGTCGCGAAGCACGCATCGACCTGGCCATCGCCCAAGGGAACGAGATGCACCCCGAGCGCGGTGAGCAGGCGTGCGAGGCTGCGGGCCTGCGCGCGGCTCGGCACGTCCAACGCCAACCGTAGTCCCGCGCCCGGCTGCTCCCGAGGTTCCTCGTCGCCCGCGTCACCGACCATCAACGGCAGCGTCAACACGAACGTCGAACCCACGCCGATCTCGCTGTCGACGGTGATCCCGCCTTCCATCAGCTCCGCCAACCGCGCCGAGATCGTCAGCCCCAGCCCCGAGCCGCCGTATTCGCGGGTCACCGAAGTGTCGGCCTGGCAGAAGGACTCGAAGATCCGCTCACGCTTCTCCGCCGGGATCCCCACTCCGGTGTCCCGCACCGCGAAGCTCACCCCGACCCGTTCAGGATCGCACTCGACGCGCAGCGCCGTCACCGACAGCTCGACGTCGCCGTGCCGCGTGAACTTGATCGCGTTGCCGAGCAGGTTGGTCAGGACCTGCCGGATCCGCCCATCGTCGCCGCGCAGGATCGCCGGCACCGACGGATCGACGTCCAGCACCAGCTCGAGCCGGCGCTCCTCCGCGGCGATCGACAGCGGTCGGATCGTGTCGGCGCAGAGTTCGCGCACGTCGAAATCGCGGACGTGCAGCTCCATCCGCCCGGCCTCCAGCCGCGAGAAGTCGAGGACGTCGTTGAGGATGCCGAGCAGCGACTGCGCCGACTGCTGAACGGTGGTGACGTACTCGCGCTGCTCGTCGTCCATGCGCGTGCCCGCCATCAGCTCCGACATGCCGATGATCGCGTTCATCGGCGTGCGGATCTCGTGGCTCATGCTGGCCACGAAGTCGGTCTTCACCTGCAGCGCCCGCTCCGCCGCCGCCTTGGCCTGCTCCAGGGCGCCGACCGCGCGGTGCAGCTCGTCGGTGCGCGCCGCGACCTTCTCCTCGAGTTCGTGCGCGTGCCCCGACAGTGCCCGGTCGCGGAGCTGGATCTGCGCCAGCATCACGTTGAAGGCCTCGACCAGCTCGCCGACCTCGTCGTCGCGCTGGCGGACCACCGGCTGGGCCTTCGACACATCGCGGCTCACCACCCTCGCCACCTCCGACAGCGAGACGATCGGCGCCGACAGGTACCGCACCAGCCACCACGACAGCAGCGCGGTGAGGACCACCACGGCCAGCAGGATCAGCAGACCATCGGTGAGGGCCCGAGAACGCGCCGCGCGGATCCAGCTCAGGTCGGTGTCGATGACGAGTGAACCGAGGGTCTCACCCTCCGACACGACGGCCTCTCGGACCACCAGGCCGTCGCCACTCCACTCGACCGCCGGACCCTCGGCCGCAGCGCGGATCCGACGCTCGCCGGACACCTGGCCGGATCGACGGTAGGTCGCCAGCACCCGGCCTTCGGGGTCCTGGACGACCGCGACCCGCACCCCCGAGAACTCGGACAACGCGCGGAGGACCTCGTCGGCCGCCTCCTGGTCGCCGAACATCAGCGCCGCCTCGAGGCCGTGCGCCGAAGCCCGCGCCGCCGAACTCATCGCCGTGACCAACTGGGTGCGCAGCGCATCGACCTGCAGCTTCAGCCCGAGCCACACCGTCACCCCGACTCCGAGGCAGCTCACGCCGGCGCAGAGCAGGATCAGCCGGGTCCGCAGCGAACCGAAGCGACCGTGCATCAGCGCCTCCCCGGCTCGGGCCGCTTCGGCGCCGGTCGCGACAGCTTCAGCAGCTTCGAACTCGGCCGCAGCGCTACCTGCTCCAGGACTTCCCGGTTCACCTCGAAGCGCGGCTTGTTCTCGGCGACGAAGGTCTGGATGCCGCCGCCGGCGTCGGCGAAGCCGAGCGCATCCGAGACCGTCAGGGTCGACGACTCCGAGAGAACCTCGACGATGCGCCCCTGGACGATCGGGTCGGGCTCCGCCACCAGCAGCACCTGACAACCTCGGAGCACGGTGGGATCCTCCAGGCCGGCGAAGCGGCCGAAGCGGCGCACCCGCACGGTGCGTCCCTCGATCTCGAGCTCCGCCATCACCTCGTCGAGCTCCGCGCACAGCGGATCGGGACCGACCACGCCGATCACGAACGGCTGTTCCTCGGACTCGAAGACCTCGTCCGGCCAGGTCACCAACTGCGCGAAGTGCTTGAGGAACGTGGCCCGCAGCCGACGTTCGCGTGATGCCGCGCGCTCCTCGGGAGTCGGCTCGGGACGCGGTGCCGGATCCTGCGGGCACGGCCCAGCGGTCGCCGGAAGCCCCGGGGCGAGGCTCGCCAGACAGACCGCGAGCAAGAGGCCCGTCGCCCCGCTCCGCATCGTGCTGTAGCGCTTCGACACCATCGATCTGCGGTTCAGAACCGGTGGGTCACGGTGAACAGGACCGAACGCTCCACTTCGGTGGTCGCGCCGAAGAACTCGCCGGGGAACTCGGGGTGCCGGTCGTCGAGGAGGTTCTGCGCGGTGAAGTCGAGGCGCAGGTCGTCCTTCGGTCGCCAGCCCAGATGCAGGTCCAGCCGCAGCCAGGCGTCGATCCCGGTCGCGGGCGCGTCGCCGTAGTAGTAGGCGTGCAGGTCGCCGCTCCACTCGTCGGTCAGAACCTGGTGGAGATGCAACTGCGCCTGATGCCGCGGGTAGGAGCCCTCGGCGGGAAGCGAGGCGACCACCGCATTCGGATCGGTCAGTTCCTCCTCCACGCGCGCGAAGCTGTAGGACGCCGCGAGCGACGTGTCCTCACCGACCATCCACCGCGCACTGAGTTCCGCCCCGTAGCTCTTCGCGGTCCGCACGTTGTCGACGAGGAGCGGCACCTCGATGCGCGGCACGCTCGGGTCGAGCATGGGCGTGCCGAGGACCCGCTCATCGAGCTGGTCGTAGTCGCCGTAGAACAGCGCGAGGTCGAAGAACAGCGCCTCGCTCGGCCTCGCGCGGAAGCCGCCCTCGTAGCTCAGCAGCTCCTCGGCATCGAAGTCCTTGTTGCTGACGAGCTGCCCGACCTGCGCGACTCCGCCCGGCCCCGGCTGCGACGACACGTCGAGGCGCAGGTCGTCTTCGACGAAAGTCGGCGTCCGCACCGCGCGCGAGACCGCTGCCCAGGCGTTCCAGCCCTCGTCGATCTGCCACGACGCGCGCACGTCCGGCTGGACCTGCAGGCCGACGAACTCGTTGTATTCGAGCTTGGTGCCGAGGAACAACGAGACGTCGCCGAGCTCCAGCTCGTCCTGGATGAATGCGTCGACGACGTTCAGCACGTTGTGGGGGTCGCTGGTCGAGGCCCGCGACGAACCGTCGAGATCGAGGCGCTGGTAGCGGTAGCCGCCACCGAACGAGATCCGACCGACCTCCGAGTCGGGCAGGATGTGCAACGCCTCGAAGGCCAACGTCTGGCGATGTTCATTGAGCAGGCCCGGGACATCACGGTTGTTGATGTCCAGCCAGCCAGAGAATCGGGTGGTGTGACCATCCGCCAGCAGCGGCGACCACTCGCCCTGCAGGTGCCCGCCGCTGAGCGGCATCGAGATGTCGGCCGTCTCGACGTAGGGCGGACCGTTCAGGGTGTACTGCGCCCGTGAACGACTCGAACCCACGTAGACGTCGGCGTCCACCGACCACAGATCGCGCTCCCCATCACGACCGTCGAAGCGGAACGCGGCCCGCGCCAACTCCCCGCCATCGGTCGCGTCGCTGCCGTCGGCGAACACCTGCTCGTCGCGGTCGAGGTAGCGCGCATAGGCCCGCCAGGTGGTGTTCTCGTCGATCTCACCGCCGTAGCGCAGCGTGGCGATCGCGCGGTCCTCGCTGCCGATGGTGGTCTGCACCATGCCGCCCTGGGTGTCGTACGATCGCCGCGTGATCACATGGATCACGCCATTCACCGCGTTCGCGCCCCAACGCACGCCACCCGGCCCGCGGATGACCTCGATGCGCTCGACGTCTTCCAGGTTGACGTCCTGCACGTCCCAATGCACGCCACCGAACAGCGGGCTGTAGACCCGCCGACCGTCGATCAGCACCAGCAGCTTGTTGGTGAACTCGCCGACGAACCCCCGCGCGCCGATCGCCCAGCGGTTCGAGTCGATCTTCGCCACGTGCATGCCCGGCACCAGCCGCAGCAGCTCGGGGATGCTGGTCATGCCCGAGCGCTGGATGTCCTGCCGCGTGATCACGTAGAGCGCGGCCGGTGCGGTGCCGACCTTGATCTGCTTGTGGGTCACCACCGTGACCTCGACCTCGAGGAGTTCCTCGAGACTCAGATCCTCGAAGTCGTCGGCCAGTTCCTCTGCCGCAGGCTCTTCGACCTGGGCCGGCAGCGTGGCCAGACCGAGGCAACCGACGACCAGTGCCGCGGCCTGGCGAAGGAAATACGTCCTCCCGCGAGCGGTCCCCCCGCGTGCGTGCATTGATCCGTGATCCATGTCCCGACCGTCGACCGGTCGTTCGGATCATCGTCCGCAGCGCACGCTGCACCTGAGCCGCCCATGCCTGGGGATTACCCGTGCCTTGCGCAATCAGTCGAGACACGCGGCCGCCACCACTCGCCGGAACGCCGCCCGCGGATTCCCGGGACCGGTGCTCTGCGTGAACACGATGCCGACGATCTCCCGCGCGGGATCGACCCAGGCCATCGTCCCGTCGGAGCCGGTGTGCTCGAAGCTGCCGTCCGCGTCGACACCCCACCCCAGGCCGTAGCTGGCGGCGATCGAGGCCGGGGTCTGGCGCCGGGTCATCTCGGCGACGCTCTCGCTGCTCAGGATCCGTGCCTCGCCATAGGCCCCGCCCTGCAGCATCGCCTGGCAGAACTTCGCGTAGTCGAACGCAGTGGCGATGCCGCCACCCGACGCGCGGGCGAACGGGTAGTCGGGTTCGTCCTCGGGAGTCCACCGCGCTCGCCACGCGCCGTCGCCGCGCCGGCTGAACACCGCACTCATCCGCCCCCGATCCGCCACCGACTCGTGGTTGCACGCGTCGTCCATGCCGAGCGGCGTGTAGACGTGTTCGTCGAGGTAGTCGGCCAGCGACTGGCCGCTGACCCGCTCGACCAGGGCCCCGAGGCTGTTGAACCCGGCGTTCGAGTAGCTGTAGCTGGTGCCCGGCGCGACCGCCGCGCCGACCGCCCCGAAGCGCCGCACCTCGGCCTGCAGGCTCGGCGCATCGGGATGCTCGTCGGATTGCTGCAGGAGCGGCGCGAAGAAGATCGGCTCGATGCGGAAGCCACTGGTATGGCTCAGCAGGTGCCGCACCGTCATCTGCCCGGCGCGGTGGTTGTCGAACGACGGCAGGTGCAACCGCGCGAAGTCGTCGAGCCGGACACGGCCCTGTTCGACCAGTTGCAGCACCGCGGTCGCGACCAGCGGCTTGGTGTTCGACGCCAGGCGGAACAGCGTGTCGGTGCGCATCGGCACCTCGCCGGCGACGTCGCGGACGCCCATGGCTTCGTGCGCGACGACCACGCCGCGCCGCGCGACCAGCACCACCGCACCCTTGATGGAGTCCGCGGCGATTGCCTTGCGCAGCAGGTTCACGCCGGCGTCGAGGACGTGCTCGTCCATGCCGACCTCGGCGGGGGTGCCGTTGCGGAGGGTCGGGGTGGACTGGGCGGGAAGCGCGACCAGCAACGACGCCGCAACGAGCAGCGGGAGAGGAGGAGCCGGGCGGTGGGGGCGCATGGGCGCTGAGACTAGAAAGGCACACCACCCGAGACCATTGCGCACAGCACCCTGCGTGATCACCTCGCCGGATCGACTCGCCGAGAGGACGCGCCCCGACTCCAAGGAATGCACCGACTGGCGGTGCCAGCCGTCAACGGTTTCCGATCGTGCTCCCGACCGCCGTCGAGAGCCCGAACCCCGACGCGCTGGCGCCCGGGGCGTAGAGCATGGCCTGGTTGAAGAACTCCACGCCGTAGAGGGCGGGATCCCGCGGCAGGGTGACGGTCCAGCGGGCGGAGCCTGATTGGAACGCGAGTGGCAGGAAGCCATCGGGGCTCAGGAACAGGTCACACCCGCCGATGCCGTAGGGGGAGACGGAGAACGGCAGGGAGGTGCTTCCCCAGCGGGAGTCGGAGAAGCCGGCCCACATGCCGCCGAGGGCTGCGGTGGAGTAGCCGCCGGTGCCGCGGACGAGGAGTTCGTATGCGCCACCGGCCCAGGGAACCTCCCACTGTGGATCGGCTGGCTCCAGCGAACCAGAGGCAGCTCCGCAGGGATTCCCGATATGCCGGCGGGATGCCAAATGGGTCGTGGTCAGCGTCCAAATGTCTCCAGCCCCTCCACCCCCCACGAGCAAGAGGTTGCCGCTGGCCGCAGAGTAACACAATCCCTGAGGAATCCGCGCTGGCGGGCTTGCCCCCTGAACGGCTACTTCACGCCAACCGCTCGATGTGCGCTCCCAACATGGGCGGCTGGCGCTATCTCCGAAGAGCACCACGCGCTGGCGCCCCCAGTCGAACGCCGCGTTCACCGACATCTGCGCCGCAGGCCCCGACTGGTCGATTGGGCGATCCGACCATTGCTGTCCATCCCAGGCCCAGGTCGAGAAAGCCCCGCCCCAGAGCCCCATCACAAGCGCCTGCCCATGCCGGTAGTCCGTTGCCCACCCCGTGAACGGCGGATTGATCATGTTGGGGTAATGCGCGTCAACGAAGACCCAGTCAGATCCATTGTAGGCCCAGGTCTCTGCACCACCGTTGACGATCGCCAACATCCTCTGAGAAATTGGGTCGAAGACCATGGCAAAGCTGTTGCGACCAGCCGGCGGCGCCGACGTCGTGGCGACGAGCATCCAGTTGTTGCCATCCCATTCCCACGTATCCTGAAGCCACTGTCCGGTGATCATGGATTGACCACCGAAGAGCACCAGCCGACCGCGATTCGGATCGAAGGCCATGCCTGGACACCGCCGATCCGACGGCGCATTACCAGACTGGAGAACACTCCACGATCCATTGAGGTACCTGACAATCGCCATGTCGGTCCCTCGCCGCGTCCCCCCAAGGCCGATCACCTCTCCGGTGCTGATCATGGACGCGTAGCAAGCTGTCTCCGGAACGACGCTTGCCCCAGAAGGCATCGCCCTCCATACAGCCTGCGCGGATACGCCCGCCCCGGCACACATGAAGACCAGCACGCCGATTACCGGTACGAAACGGGTCGTCACCGTCCGCCGTCCGCGGTCCGGAGTTCGGCGTGGCCTGGTTTCACGCTGAGCGAACGTGGACCTCGATCGCCCCAAGAGCGGTCTTCCTGCCTTTGGTCCCCCAGACATCATCGGTTCCCCACCGTGCTGCCGACCGCCGTCGAGAGCCCAAAGCCCGACGAACTCGCGCCCGGGGCGTAGAGCATGGCCTGGTTGAAGAACTCCACGCCGTAGAGGGCGGGATCCCGCGGCAGGGTGACGGTCCAGCGGGCGGAGCCTGATTGGAACGCGAGTGGCAGGAAGCCATCGGGGCTCAGGAACAGGTCACACCCGCCGATGCCGTAGGGGGAGACGGAGAACGGCAGGGAGGTGCTTCCCCAGCGGGAGTCGGAGAAGCCGGCCCACATGCCGCCGAGGGCTGCGGTGGAGTAGCCGCCGGTGCCGCGGACGAGGAGTTCATACGCGCCACCGGCCCAGGGTGACTCCCAGAGACGATCCCGGGGCTCCAGGACTCCTGCCGAGTGGTTGCACGACCCACTGAGCGCACGCCATTGAGCAGGATACGTCGTCGTCAGCATCCACGCGTCCCGATAGCCACCACCACCAATCATCACCAACTTCTGTATGTCCGCAGCGTAACAGACGCCTTGTGGCTTGCGGGGTGCGGGAGCGCTCCCCTGCACCGACACTGGCTGCCAACCGCTCGGGACACGCTCCCAGCACGGATGGCTCGGACTATCACCGAAGAGAACGACTCGTTGCCTGCTCCAATCAAAGCCGGCAGTGACAAGCATGGTGCTCGGAGGCCCGCCCTGATGTATCGGGACATCCGACCACCGCTGACCATCCCAAGCCCAGGTCGAGAATTGCGCCGACCAGAGCCCCATGATGATCGCCTCTCCTCGCTGATAGTCAGTCGCCCACCCCGTGAATGGGTTGTTCACCATGGAGGGAAAATGCGCATCGGCGAACACCCAGTTCACGCCGTCGTAGGCCCAGGTTTCTGCGCCACCGAGGGTCACATAGATCATCCTTCCCGATATAGGATCAAAGAGGAGCGCAGATTCCGCATCGCCCGGGGGAGCGTTCGCTGTCGGGATCTGCCTCCAATCGACACCGTCCCACTCCCAAATGTCCTGGAGCCAGTTTCCGGTGATCAGGGAAATCCCGCCGTACAAGACCACTCGCCCCCGCTGCGGGTCGAATGCCATCCGCGCGACTCTTCGGGTGGAGGGAGCGTTCGCGGACTGCACCACGCTCCAAACTCCTTGGGAGCAACGAATGGTTACGAAGTCCTGACCCAGTGACGACCCTCCTACCCCGATGATCTCGCCCGTGATGAAGTCCTCCGCGAATGCTACCGACTCGGGGACCACCTGGGATGTCTGAGGAATAGAGCGCCACGAGGCCTGAGAAGGCAACGGATACGAAGCAGCCGCAAGCATGAAGAGTGCGCCCATTCGGGCTATGTCGCACGCCCGCGAACGCGCTCCCTCAGAGAACGCGGCTTTCTCCAAGACCATCATCGGCCTGATGAGCGAAATGCAGCTGTTCCAGCACCAGAGCCTCTTGATTAGACGGACAAATCGAGAGCCAAATGCTTCCTTCGTAGCAAGCATCAGCGATTCCCCACCGTGCTACCGACCGCCGTGGAAAGCCCAAAGCCCGATGAGCTGGCGCCCGGCGCGTAGAGCATCGCCTGGTTGAAGAACTCGACGCCGTAGAGGGCGGGATCCCGGGGCAGGGTGACGGTCCAGCGGGCGGCGCCTGATTGGAACGCGAGTGGCAGGAAGCCATCGGGGCTCAGGAACAGGTCGCACCCGCCGATGCCGTAGGGCGAGAGGGAGAACGGTAGGGAGGCGCTTCCCCAGCGGGAGTCGGAGAAGCCGGCCCACATGCCGCCGAGGGTTGCGTTGGCAAATCCGCCGGTGCCGCGGGCGATGAGTTCGTAGGAATCGCCGGCCCAGGGCACCTCCCACAAGGCGTCGCGGGGAGCCAGGTCTGCGGCAGGAGCTACGCAGGCAGTCCCAGCACGACGCCAAGACGCCGGATGCGTCGTGGTGAGGGTCCACACACCCATCAGCGGCGGAGCCACCACCACGAGCTTACCCAAGTCGCCGGAGAAGCATACGCTCTGCGCAGCATAGACGTCGCTGCCAGGAGCAGGAAATCCCGTGGTCATGACTTCGCTCCAGCCGGTCGCTGTTCGCTCCCAACACGGACGAGTCGCGTTGCTTCCGAACAATACCACTCGTTGTCGGCTCCAGTCGAATCCAAGACTCGCACTTCCTATGGGCAGGCTCTGCCTCGACGCCGGGGGATCAGACCATCTCTGACCATCCCAGGTCCAAGTGACAATTCCAGCGCCGCCCCAAGGACCGACGATGATGGCTTCGCCACGCGCATAGTCCGTGGCCCAACCGGACCCATTGACCATGTTCGGATAGTGGGCATCAGCAAATACCCAATCGACCCCATCGTAGGCCCAGGTTTCAGCACCTCCGTTCAACACCGTGATAATGCGCTGAGAGATCGGGTCGTAGAGCATGACATAACTCCCTTGACCCGCCGTCGGCGCATTCGGGGTCGAGACCTGGAGCCAGTCATTGCCATCCCACTCCCATGTATCTCGAAGCCACTGGCCGGTGATCATGGACAGTCCTCCGAAGAGGACGAGTCGCCCTCGCACCGGATCGAAGGCCATTCCCGGCCCACGCCTCGCGGATGGAGTGTGTGCCGACTGCATGACACTCCACACGCCACCAGAGAATCGCACGAAGACCGAGTCGAGACCGCGACGGGAGCCCCCCACTCCGATGATCTCTCCGGTCGAAAGAACCGGAGCGTACAAGCCGGACTCCGGAACGACTCCGCCCGTGGATACCTGGCTCCAGGTCGCCTGCGCGAGCACGGCTCCCGTCGACAGACAGCCTGCGATCAGACGGGTTACATGGAGAGCGAGGCGGTTCATGGAGAGGCCAGGGCCTGGATGGACGAGAGAAGCACTTCGGCGGTCCTTCACAGCCACCGGACCGTCACAGCCACCGGACCGAGGGCAGCCACGGCGAATCCCCTGTCGAGGCTATCAGGTGAGCGAACGATCGGGAGAACCCGGCGCCAGGGCTACGACCAGCGCCTTAGCCTGCGCCATGCCTACGGTCTCACCCAAGCTCCCGTGCGACTGCAGAAACTGCACATCGGGGAAGGAACTTCGCCACACCCTGTAGAGTCGTGGCCCGGCTCGGAGACACGCATCGATCCCCGAGTCGGCTCCCGATCCTGGCGCGTGACCCGGCGCGTGACTGCGACCCTCAGTTCCGATCCAACCGAACCACCGTCCGCGACCCCACCGCGACCGGCACGGTGAGCCGCTGCGTAGCATGCCCGTCGGCCACCACGCGCACCTCCAGTTCCCGCAGCGTGCCCGGCACCTGGAAGACCGCGGTCCCGTCGGCCGCGGTGACCTCACGATCCTCTTTGCTGCGGAACGACGAGGCCGGCCCGTCGACCTCCCGGGTCAGCTCCGCGCCAGGAAGCGGTCGGCCGCGGGAGTCGCGGACCTCGAAGCGCACGCGCCGGATCAGGCCGTCGAGGCGGAGGCCCTGGAGTCGGGGATCGCGCAGCACGCCGCGCGCGGGGACCTGCACGCCTTCGACCACCAGCAGGTCTTCGCCATAGGGCCCATTGCGCAGCGCGAGGTCGAAGGTGCCGGCTGGCAGCCCTTCCTGCCGCCAGAGCGTGGTCCCCTCCCAGACCTCCCGGCCCTCGAAGCTCACCGGGAAGAGGCCGCGGCGCAGCTCCACCACCGGGCGCGGCGTCTCCGGATCGGCCGGAGGCTCGAAGGTCACCTCGACCGCACCTTGCTCGCGCACCCGCACCTCGACGTCGTCGCCGTCCTTCACAGCACCGTGGTCGTGGAACAGTCCGTCGGCGGTCACCACGAACAGGCGCAGCGGGTTTGCCGAGGCGACGTCTTGGAACAGCGCGAAGCGGCCGCGGTCGTCGGTGAGGACAGGTCCACCGACGACTGCGCGGTCGTGCAGGCCCTCGCGGATCACCAGCGTGACGTGCGCGCCGGCCAGCGCATTGCCGCTGCCCGCGTCGAAGACCACGCCCCGCACCGTCGGCTCGGGTGCCTCGAAGCGCAGCCTGCCGAGGTCTTCACCGGGACTGGGGAACCGCCCCACCTCGAGGCTGCCGTGCAGACGCCCCACCCAGACCGCCACGCGTTGCAGCACCACGCCTTCACTTGAGCGGCCGCGCAGCGAGATCGAGACGCGGCCCTCGTCGTCGCTCTGGAGTTCGCGGAGCACGGTGGGTCGCCACGCCGGCCGGTCGGAGGTTCCGAGGTAGAGCCCGACGGTGTCGAGTGCCCGCGCGCGCAATGGCTCGCCGTCGGGCGCCAACAGGAGCAGGCTGCACTGGCCTTCGTCCGGTCCGAGTTCGATCGGCTGCGAGACCACTTCGCCGGGGCGCGTGGGCCCCGTCAATGCGTCGTTCCATTGCGTCCCGGGGAGTTCGCGGAGCGCGAGGATGCAGCGGAACGACAGACCGAGTGCGAGCGGACCGACGCGCAATGGATCGTCGACCGCGTAGTCGCGGCGCACCTGCACGTCGGGGTCGCCCGCCAACTCCGGCGGCAGGCCCGGCGCGTGGACCGACTCCCAGCCCTCGATGCGGGACCAGCCGAGATGCCCGTCGGGCGCCGGCTGGCCGTCGCGGAGCAAGGCGAACTCGACGAAGCCGAACGCCGGCACGAGGAGGGTGACGGGGTCGGCCGGCAGCCGCCCGGCGTCGAGTTCGGGGAAGGTGTGCGTCGGGCCGACCCAGCCGTGTGGCTGCAGGCGCGCGGTGCCGACGACGCCGTCGTCGACCTCCAGGACCGCATGCCCAAGAGCGTCGGAGACCGCGCGAGCCCGCGGCTCGCCGCCTTGCATCAACGCCACCTCGAAGCCGGCCAGCGGCGCACGGTCGGACTCGCGCAGCACCAGCACCGTCAGCGCGCGGGCCGAAGCGCTCGATGGCGTGCCCGGCTCGTCGACTCGCCCCGTGTCGACCGCCACGCGCTCCGCACCGATCGCCGGCTCGGCCGCATCCCCGGCTTCCGTGGCCACCGCTCCTTGCGACGCCAGCCCGGCCTCGGACCCACGACGCTCCCATCGCTCCCCACCGAGAACGACCGCCAGCGCCCACACGGCTCCCAGCACGAGCAGTAGGGATCCGAGGCTCAACAGAACTCGTGCACGCATCGCGATCCGGCGACGACCCCGCCGGGCTTCGGGATTGGACCGGGGCAGAATACCCTGCGCCCCACATGACCCAGCTCCGTGAAGCCTGGCTGGTCCGCCACGGGATCACCGCATCGAACCGCGACCACATCGTGCAGGGCCATGCCGACGTGCCGCTCAGCCCCGACGGCGAGGAGCAGGCGCGCGCGCTGGGCCGCAGTCTCCATGCGCGCGGTCTCGCCTTCGACCTGGTGGTCGCGAGCGACCTGTCGCGCGCGCGCCGCACCGCGGAGCTGGTCCTCGAGCAGCTCGCCGGCGAGCCCAGAGTCGACGCGCTCGATCCCGCCTGGCGCGAAGCCCACTACGGCGACTTCGAGCGGCGGCCCGGCCGCGAACTCCAGGCGTTCCGCGAAGCGCCCCACGACGACCCCGCCGGCGCGCGCCCACCCGGCGGGGGCGAGAGCCTGCGCGACCTGCAGGCCCGCGTGGTCGCGGCGTTCGCCGACTGGACCGCACGCGCAGCCGACGGCCCGCGACTCCTCGTCGTCACCCACGGCGGACCGATCGGTGCCCTGGTCTGCCACGCCTTCGGTCTCGAACCGCACCCCGACAACTGGCGTCGGTTCCGCCGCGACAACACCGGGGTGACCGTCCTCCGGCGCCGCTCGCAGGACCCGTCGAGCTGGCAGGTCGCCCGCCTCAACGACTGCTCCCACCTCGACCTCGGGCGGTGACTTAGGAGGCAGGGTCACGGGAGACCATTCCGCCCAGCACGCGCCCTCGCACCCAGGACATCGCCGCGAAGCCTCGCCGAATCCACCGATTCGGCTACGTTTCGCGGCTTCGTCCCGGGCACGAGTTCACGCACTGGATCGGAACGTGTCCCGTGACCCGGCCTCCTCGGCGACGGGATGGACGCGTGCCGCGCGATCTGTGACACTCGCGGCGGCCGCATCGAAGGAACCTATCCGCATCCCCCATGGCCCGGACCGCATTCAAGATCGGTGACCCCGCGGTCTTCCGGAAGCAGAAGACCAGCGAGGACCCGGGCCCCCGCGCCCGCGACATCCGCCCGGCGAAGGCGGGTGAGGACTACACGTACTTCGTCGACAAGCTCTGGGTCGTCGAGGACATCCTCGAGGACGGCCGCCTGCTGGTGGCCACGCGCCGCGGCAAGCGCCACGTGGTCGACCCCGACGACCCGCACCTGCGTCGCCCGAACATCCTGGAGCGGCTGCGCTTCGGGTCGCGGTTCCCGAAGCTGGAGGAGCTGCCGCCGCGCGAGGCCGGCCGCGACGGGAATGGGCGCGAGGGGAACGGGCGCGACGACGGCGAGCAGCGGGCGAGCTGAGCCGCCGCGCACTACCAGGGACCCACCGGATGGACGGGCTGGCGTGCGCTCGCTAAGTTTGCGACACAAACAAGTCTCCATTGGACACCATCAGGCCATGCAAACCATGAGCGCTGCACCGACCTCCTCCCCCGCCGACCGGGTCTACCGGGCCTGGTGGCAGGACGGCGGGATCGATCTCTTCGCCGGCCTCGGCCTGGTCGGCATCGGCATCACCTGGCTGCTCGACGCCGCGGTGTTCGGGGCCGTCCTTCCGGCGCTCGCGGTGCCGCTGTGGAAGGCCTACCGCGAGCGCGTGGTCGAGCCGCGACTCGGCCGGGTGCGCTTCGCCGAGCCGCGGCGTCGCAGCCTGCACCGCGCGCAGCTCACCCTGATCGCCGCCGGGGTCGCCTGCCTCGCGATCTCGCTCGCGGGCTGGTTCGCGTCCCGCGAGGGAACCACGTCCGACGCATGGCGCGCGCTGGTCCCCGCGCTGCCCGCCGCACTGGTGGGCCTCGCCGGCCTGCTCTCGGCACTGCTGTTCGGACAGCCGCGACTCCTCGGCTACGCCCTGGCCTGCGTGCTGTTCGGACTCGCGGGTGCCGCGCTCGACCTCGAACCCGGCTGGACCCTGCTCGCCGGCGGCATCGTCACCGCCCTCTCCGGGGCGCTGCTGCTGCGACGCTTCCTCCGCACCTTCCCCGTCCTGTCCAACGAGCTCGACTAACCGGTGCGCGCCCTGCCCCTCGATGCCCAGGCGGTCGCCTCGCTCGACCGCACCGTCCACGAACCGGCCCGCCTCGCCGTCGTCGCCTGCCTCGCGGTCGTCGACGAGGCCGACTTCGTGTTCCTCCAATCCCAGACCGGCATGACCGGCGGCAACCTGTCGTCGCACGTGAAGAAGCTCGAGAAGGCCGGCTTCCTGACCATCCGTAAGGAATTCGTCGGCGCGAAGCCGTGCACCACGCTGGCCCTCACCGAAGCCGGCCGCGACGCCTTCAAGAGCTACCTCACCGCGCTGCGCACTCTGCTGCGCGTGATGGACGGCGCCGGGCTCTGACCGAGATCGACCAGGAGACACTCCGATGAAACGACCCGTCCGCTCCTACCTCGTGCTCGCCGCATTGGCCGCAGGCACACTGGCCTTCGCCCTCCCGCTCAGCGCGGGCGACCGTGGTCCGGTCGACTACGCGGTGCTCTCGGCGATCGGCGCGGCGATCCTCTGGAACCTGGTGCAGCTCGGCCGTCGCCTGCATGCCGCCGGTGGTGGGAAGGCGGTCTGGCACCTGACCCGCACGCTCGGCTTCTGGACGATCGGCCTGTTCAACACGCTGCTGCTCCGACCGGAAGACGTCGACACCTGGCGGCCGTACGTCGGCGGGATCCTGCTGCTGATCGCCGTGGCCGACACGATCGCGCTCGGCGTGCAGGAGCATCGCATCGTCGCCGGTCTGCAGGACCAGACGGCATAGCGAGCCAGGGTTCGAAGCTTGCGCGCACCCGCGAGGTCCCCGAAGCTCGCCGCTGCGCTCCATGGACATCGTCCTCCCCATCCTCCGCGTCTTCGGCCGGGCCTTCCTCGGCCTGGTCTCGAGCCTCGGTATCCTGCTCGGCGGACTGCTCTCGCTCGGCCCGCTCGGCGCATTGTTCGACGCGCTCGGCACCTGGCTGTTCGGCCGCGACGCGCCCGCCGAGGGAGTGGAGGCGGCCCCACCGCTGACGCTGGCCGGCATCCCGATGGAGATGGGCGCCGACCACGCACTGCTGCTCGCCTACGGACTGATGCTGGTGATGCTCGGCGCCCTCGGCTTGCTCGTGGCATTGCGCGGCGAGACCGCCGACGTGTTGCTGGAGCGGGTGCGGGAGCTGGAAGATCGGATCGGTTGACGGCGAAGGGGCCGCGGTCGATCGATCATTCGAGGTCGCCCCATCATTCGAGGTCGATCGGCAGCCCGCTCGCGTTGGTCAGATCCTTCGCAGTGAACAACACCGCCTCGCCCGCCTGCGGATGGTCCTCGTGGAAGGCATCCAGCGACTTCAGGTGGCGCTCCTTCGGCTCGTCCCAGGTGACCTGGATCGGGATCGGCACCCCATCACGTAGCACCACGAAGTCGACCTCGCCGCGGTCGCGCCAGTAGTAGACCTCGCCGAAGCGCTGCCGGAGCCGCACGTAGGCCGCGCACTCCAGGGCCTTGCCGCGGTCGTCGCTGCCGGACACCACGCAGGCACGGCGCAGGCCGGGATCGACCGGGTAGTACTTCTTCGGACGCGCGGCACGCTTGCGCTCGGAGAACGCGAACCACGGGCAGCCGAAGACCAGGTAGGAGTCCTCGAGGGCCTCGAGGTAGAGCGACGCGGTGTCGACCGAGATGCCGACCGTGGCCGCGGCGCGGCGGACGCTGAGTTCCGAGCCGGCGGATTCGAACAGGAGCTGTGCGAGCTGACGAAGAGGCCGCGAGGAGCGGGCACCGACGCGCTCGCGCACGTCGCGCTCGACGATGTCATTGAAGTAGGCTCGCAGCAATCGGTCGCTCTCGCCGAGGAGCAGCGGCGCAGGGAAGCCCCCGGCGCGCAGGTAGGCCTCCACCGAAGTCCCCGACTCGACGACCTGCTCGACGATCCTCCCGCTCTCGCGGAACTCGGCGAAGTCGAACGGGAACAGCTCGATCGTCAGGTGACGTCCGGTCAACGACGAGCCGAGTTCACCGGACAGCAGGTGCGCATTGGAGCCGGTGACCACGAAGCGGCGGTCGGTCGCGGTGTCGAGCTCGGCGCGTAGCCACGCGTGCCAGCCGTCGACGTGCTGGACCTCGTCGAGGAAGCAGGCGACCGGTCCGGGTCCGATGTCCTGCTCGAATGCGTCGACCAGGCTCGCGAGCATTCGATGGTCGAGCTGGTTGGCGAGGCGCGGGTCCTCGAGGTTCACGAACAGGCACCGCGAGGGATCGAGTCCGAACCGCGCGGGCATCTGGGTGAGGAGGGTGGACTTGCCGCAGCGACGGACGCCCTGGACGACCAGCGCGAGCCCCGGCGGCAGCTCGCGCGGCAGATCGACGCGGCGCACCACCCGGTCGGCCCCCGCGCCCGGCTTCGGGGCCCACCGACGGGCGATGGAGAGCAGATCCTGACCTTCCATGGTGCTGTCGAGCCTACTCGACAGAGGCATGGTGTCGAGTAGACTCGACACTACTACATCGTCGAGTTTGATCGACGATCCCGCGAAACGCTCTCAAGACACTTCCCGAGAACACTTTACGACGCTTCCTCACCCCATCTCCCGCACCCCCACCTCCTTCTTCAGCCGCCGGAACAGCTCCTTGTCCCGGCTCTTCACCACCTCTCGCTGCGCCAGCCCCGCCGCCTCGCAGACCCAGACCGTCGCCACCCGCGAGCCGATCTGCGGGCGGCCCAGCAGGCGGTGGTCCGGGGCCGGGCCGTCCAGCTCGGAGTCCTTCTCCAGCGCGAAGAACGCGTAGGGCAGCGCGCGGAGGTCGATGCCGAGCTGCTTGAACAGCCGCACCCAGTCGGGGTCGCTGAACACCGCCGCGGGCGGCTTCGCATAGAAGTGGCACCACTGCTCGCCGCCGGCCAACAGCGCCGAACACGGGCCGTCGTGCGGACACGGTGCGACCACGTCGAAGCCGGGGAGCAGCAGGTCGCGCAGCCGCGAGAGTTGGCGCGAAGCGGGGCGGTTGCCGGACTCGACCCAGACCACCGCGGTGCTGCGCTCGGCGACCGCGATCAGATCGGTCAGCGCCTGGCCCTCGAGTTCGGTGAGCACGTGGCTGACCAGCAGCACGTCGATGGGGGCGTCGAGCGCGTCGAGCCAACGCTCGACCTCGGGCGGCTGCTCGAGTTCACCCAGACGCCGCGCGCTGTAGGCCATCGCCCTTGCGGAACGGTCGTGCAGCAGGACCCTGCCGGCACCGAAGCGCTCGACGAAACGGCGGGAGGCGATGCCGGTGCCGCAGCCCCAGTCGAGCACCGTCGCCCCGCGCGCCGCTGCGACCGCGAGCCCACCACGCGCGTCGACCTCGTCGAGCACCGCGTCCCACTTCCACCCGATGCGCTCCGCGAACACCGCGTCGTAGTGCAGCAGGTCGAGGTCGCTGGCCCAGTAGTCGCCGATCCCCTGCGCCGACTCGCCGGCGTCGAGGAAGCGCTGGCGGATCGCGCGGAGTCGGTCGACCTCCAGGTCTTCGAAGCGGAACTCGTCGGGTCGGCTCATGGCAGCCGGCCATCGTGGGCCGGTGCCGCGCGGCGCGCCAGGACCGGTGTCTGCACGGCAGCTCCGGCTGCGGGGCTCGCGCAAGGCGACCATCCCCGAGCGGTATGCTCCCGGGGTCGGTCGCCCCGCTCGCGCCACGGTTGAAGAAGCCCGTTGAGGAAGCCCACGCGAGAGCGCGACCACTCCGGTTCCGAGCCATGCGCATCCTCCTCGTCGCCCCGCTGACCCTTCTCGCGTCCTTCGCCGCGCTCACCGCGCAGGAACCGGCCGACACCCCGCTCGCCCGGCTCGAACGCAGCTACTGGGATGCTCACGGGGTCGTGAGCGAAGCACTGCACAAGGCCCTCGACACCGAAGACGAGCCCGCGAGGCAGGCCGAGTACGACGCCGTGCTCGCCACCTTCCGCGAGCGCTTCGCCGAACTGGCGAGACAGCTCGAAGCCGGACCCGATCCGGAGGCACGTGGCGAAGCGAACGCGATCGACGTCGAGGCAGCGGTCGGCGCGTGGACGTGGGTCGCGAGTCTCGGCTGGCGTGGCGACGAGAAGGCCCGGGAAGCCGCGCGCGGAGCGGTGCAGCATCTGCTGCAGCACCATCTCTCGTCACCGGCACTCGGTGGGCTCGTCCGGCGCCTGTCCTACCTCGACGGCGCGATGGACCGAGCCGCCTGCTGCGCGGCCTTGCGGCGGATCATCGCTGGAACACCGCACGCCGACCTGCGACGCCAGGCACAGCTCCAGACGGTCCGCATCCTGGCTGGCGCCGACGCGCCGACACCCGCGGCGCGACGAGAGGCGCTGGAACTGCTGACGGCACTGCTCGCCGAGCGCGGCGAAGGTCCGGAGGCCGACGATGCGAAGCGCTGGCTGTTCGAACTCGAACACCTGCAGGTCGGCATGGTCGTTCCCGACTTCACCGCCGTCGATCAGCACGGGGTCACCTTCCACCTGTCCGACTACCGCGGCAAGGTCGTGGTCCTGGACTGGTGGGCGTTCTGGTGCGGCGCGTGCATGCAGGACCAGCCGGAACTGGGGAAGCTCGCGGCGGAACTAGCCGGGCGACCCTTCGCGATCCTCGGCATCAATGGCGACGATGGGGAAGGCGTCGCCAAGCGCGTCCGGGAGGAGGGACCACCGTGGCGCCACGCGATCGACGGCAGCCCGGAGGGTCCGCTGTCGACACTCTGGAACATTCGCCTGTGGCCGACGACCCTGGTCCTCGACCGCGAGGGCGTCCTCGCCGCGCGCGGCCACTCGATCGCAGCGGTCGCTCCCAAAGTGCGCGATCTCCTGAAGAAGTCCGACTGAGCGCCCTCCCGGCGACCTCGCCGCATTCACCGCCCGAACAGCAGCGACAGCCCGTCGCTCAGCACCGCCACGCCGAGCAGCTCACCGCGCGGATCGACGACCGCCCACTGGCCGAACAGGTTGGCACCGATCAGGCCGGCGTCGTTGGGCACCTGCAGCGGCAGCGCCGCGCGGCCCTGGGTGTCGGTGACGACCGTGCCGAGCGGCAGCACGGGGAACTGCACGAGCAGGCGGCAGGCGCCGAACGACACCGCGGAGGGTGCCGTGCTGGCGTTCAGCACCGCAGCCGACTGCGCGCGCGCGTCCTGCAGCGTGATCGAGAAGCTGCTCGCCAAGACCGGTAGACCGGCCACACCGATCTGTGGCATCCGGCCACCGGTACCGAGGCAGCCGACGCCGTAGCGCTGCGCGGTCGCGAGGCCGCTGCCGTCCAGCGACACCTGCCAGAGTTCGGCGCCGGAGATGCCGTCGTCGCAGACGAACAGGACGCGTGAGCCGAGCCAGGTGAAGCCGTCGAGGCGCACCGCGCCGATGCCGTCGCGCGCGCCGATGCGGCCGATGCGCCGGGTGTTGGCGGCGGTGCCGTCGGTGACGAAGAGCTGCACGCCGAGCGCGCCGTCGGTGCCGGCGAACAGCGCGAGGCCGGTGGACCCGAGCGCGCGCAGCGTTCCAGCCAGGACTCCTGGGCGGCGGCCCGGACCGACGTCGGCACACAGCCGCACGCCGGACGCGTCGGCGACGAAGACCTCGCGGCCGTGGACGCCGTCGTCGGCGACGAAGTAGAGCTTGCCGCCCGACGCGACCAGGTCGGCCGGTTGCGACGACGCGTTGCCGGGCAGCAGGTCGGCCTCGAGGCGGGTGCCCGCGGCCGTGCCGTCACTGCTCCACAGCTCGCGCCCACCGGTCGGTCCGTCGGCGGTGAACCACAGCCGGTTGCCGACGACGGTCAGCTTCGACGGGTTGGAGCCGGCGCCGCCTGGGTAGATGTCGACCGACACGGTGCCCTGCGCGGTGCCATCGGTGAACCAGAGTTCAGCGCCCTGGCCGGAGGTCGTGCCGACGAACGCGGCGCGCGACCCGAAGCTCGTGAGCTCGGCGGGCTGCGAGCTGAACACGCCGGGGACGATGTCGAGCAGCAGGCGCGTGCCGGCGGTGGTGCCGTCGGTGCGCCACAGCTCGGTGCCGGTGGCCGGCTCGTAGGCCGAGAACACCACCACGTTGCCCGCCGCGGTGAAGTCGCGCGGGAACGACGAGCCGCCGGCGTGCAGGTCCTTCAACGGCACGGTGCCGGCAGTGGTGCCGTCGCTGACGAACGGCTCGTCGCCCTGGCCGGCGTCGGCGGCGAAGAACAGCCGGTCGGCCACCACGCGCAGCTCGTGCGGGTAGGAACCGTTCACGCCGCGCCACAGGTCGGCGACGCGGACCGTGCCGGCACTCGTGCCGTCGGAGCGCCACAGCTCACGGCCCGCACCGTCGCTGACGGTCGCGGGGAACCAGAGCTGGCCGCGCCACGCCACCAGCTCGTCGATGTCGGGTGAGCCGTAGCCATTGCTCAGATCGCGGACGATCGCGGTGTGGGCGAGCGTGCCGTCGCTGCTCCACAGCTCGCGACCCTGCACCTCGTCGTCGGCAGTGAAGAACAGCCGGTTGCCGAGGACCACCGGCAGGCGCGGGTCGCCATGGCCGGGCGGCAACGCGCAGTCGGCGAGCAGGCGGGTGCCGGCTGCGGTGCCGTCGCTGATCCACAGCTCGGTGCCGGTCTCGGAGCGGTAGGCCTGGAACAGCACCTGCGCGCCGAACGGCGCGAAGTGATCGGGCGACGACGAGCCGCTGCCGGGGAAGGCGTCAGCGATGCGCCGCGTGCCCGCGGCCGAGCCATCGGTGAAGTACGGCTCGTTGCCGTCCGGCCCGGACGCACCGAAGACCACCCCGCCGAACGCCGCGCAGGCGCCGCTGGGATTCGAACTCCACGAGCCGGCGGCGAGGTCGAGGATGCGGAAGGTGCCCTGCGGCGTGCCGTCGGTCCGCCACGGCTCGGTGCCGAAGCCGGCCTCGTTGGCGGCGAAGACCACGACTCCGTTGGCACCCCGCACGAACCACTGCGGATTGCTCGAGGTGGCGCCGGTCTGGATGTCGGCGAGCAGGCGCGTGCCCGCAGCGGTGCCGTCGGAGACCCAAGGCTCCACGCCGTGCACGCCGTCGTCGGCGCGGAACACCACGCCTCCGGCGAACGCGGTCAGCAGATGGATGTTCGATCCCGAGCTGCCGGGGCGCACGTCGGCGACCTGGCGCGTGCCGGCCGCGGTGCCGTCGCTGACGAACAGCTCGGTGTCGCTCCCCACCAACGTCGCGAGGAAGAACACCCGCGATCCCGACGTGACCAGGTCGCTGACGTTGGAGCCGTTGGCGCCCGGGATCAGGTCGCGGACCAGCCGCGTGCCACCGGCGGTCCCGTCGGTGCGCCACAGCTCGCGCCCGCTCGCCGCGGTGCTCGCCGAGAAGCAGAGCGCCGAGCCGAGCACCGCGAGGTCGCGCGGCGAGGAGCCGGCGCCACCCGGGTTCAGGTCGGTGAGCTGCGTGGTGCCGGCGATCGATCCGTCGCTGCTCCACAGCTCCGAGCCAGACGCCAGAGAACTCGCGGCGAAATACAACCTGCCGCCGAAGCCGGTGAGGAAGCCGGGGAACGAGCTGTTCGGTCCCGGGATGAGATCGCCGAGGCAGAACGTGCCGGCCGCGGTGCCGTCGCTGCGCCAGACCTCGCGGCCGAGGCCGGGCACGTCGGCGGTGAAGAACAGCAGCGAGCCGACCGCGACCAGATCGCGCGGCGTCGACGACTCGCTGCCCGGCGCGAGATCGGCAACCAGCGCGGTGCCGAGCGTGGTGCCATCGGTGCGCCACAGCTCGGCGCCGTAGCGGTCGGTCGCCGCGAAGAAGGCGCCGACGCCGGGCACCTCCACGAGGTCGCGCGGCGCACTGGACGCGCCACCGGCCGGTGGCCCGATGTCGCGGACCAGGTTCTGGGCGAGGGGACACGACGCGACGAGCGCGAGTGCTGCGAGGGTTCGGATCATCGGAGTTGTTCGAGGCTGGCGTTGGCCGACGCGGACCGGCACGCGCCGCAAGGGCGACCGCGGCGGCGCCGGGCGTTGCGGCTCGCAGGCACACGCCGAATGCCGCGACCCGCCCTCACGCCACCGTGGGAATTCACAGTCACCCCCCTTGACCGTTCTCCGATCGCCTGTCACCTTCCCCCCGTCGTGACCGCGAACCTCCTCAACACCCGAGCCCCTGCGCCGCGCATCGCAACCGATGCAGCCCGGCGATGGTGGTGGTGCCCCTCCTTCGGGAGAGTGGCACACGGGATTCGCTGAACTGACCGCGACCCCCACGAAGCCCACTCCCCCGGCACATCCGGCGGAGTGGGTTTTTTCGTGCCGCTCTCGCCGGGCCCTCCGCCCCGCGAAGAGCGATGAACCCCCGCGACCCGTTCGACATCCCGGCCGACCTCGACACCCCGGTCGGCGCCTTCCTGAAGCTGGAGCCACTGCAGCCGCGGTTCCTGCTGGAGAGCGTCGTCGGTGCCGAGCAGCAGGCCCGCTACTCCTTCGTCGGTCTCGGTGACGGCTTCGAGGTCGAGCTACGCGACGGCCAGCTCACCGTCGACGGCGCCACCACCGCGGCACCGACCGAGCCCGCCGAGCTGCTGGCGCGGCTGCGCGCGGCACTCGAAGCCGCACCGAACCCGGGTCGCCACCTCGACGCCGAGCACGGCGCCCTGCCGCTGAGCGGCGGTCTGATCGGCGCCTGCGGCTTCGACCTCGCGCGCCGCCTCGCCCACCTGCCGAACCAACGCCCCACCGCCGACCGCGGCCTCGAGGCCGCCTTCACCGCGCCGCGCTCGCTGCTGGTGTTCGACCACGCGACCCGCCGCGCCGCGCTGCTCCACGACGGCCCGCGCAACGACCGCGACGGCCTGAAGCGCGAGATCGAGCGGCTGCTCCAGGGCCCGCAACCCGAGCGCCGCGGCGGCCGCGCGTGCAGCACCCCGCACGCCGTGGCCGGTCGCGACGCGTTCCTCGACGGCGTGCGCCGCACCAAGGAGGCGATCAAGGAAGGCGAGGTCTACCAGCTCGTGCTCTCCGAGGGCTTCCGCGGCGAGACCGACCTCGACCCGGTGCAGGTCTACCGCGCCCTGCGGCTCCTGAACCCGTCGCCGTACATGTTCTGCGTGCGGCTCGGCGAGCGCACGGTGGTCGGCTCGTCGCCCGAGGTGCTGGTGGCGATGCACGGCCGTGAAGCCACGCTGCGGCCGATCGCCGGCACCCGGCCGCGCGGCCGGAACCACGTGCAGGACCTCGCCCTCGAGCGGGAACTCCTCGCCGACCCCAAGGAAGCCGCCGAGCACGTGATGCTGGTCGACCTGGCCCGCAACGACCTCGGCCGCGTCGCCGTGCCCGGCACCGTGCGCGTCGAGCCCTCGCGCATCATCGAGCGCTACAGCCACGTGATGCACATCGTCAGCGGCGTGACCGGCACCGTGGAGGAGCCGCACGACCAGTTCGACCTGTTCGCCAGCGCGTTCCCGGCCGGCACCGTCTCGGGCGCGCCGAAGACCCGCGCGATGGAGCTGATCGCCGAGCTCGAGCCCGAGCCGCGCGGTCTCTACGCCGGCACCGTCGGCTACTTCGGCCGCGGTGGCGACGGCGCGCCGCGCATGGACCAGGCGATCGCGATCCGCACGCTCGAGTTCGAGCCGGGGTCGTACCGCTACCGCGCGGGTGCGGGCGTGGTCGCCGACAGCGTGCCCGAGAAGGAACACGACGAGGTGCTGGCCAAGGCCGGCGCTCTGCACCGCGCGCTGGAGATCGCCGCGCACGACCTCTGACCCGCCGCGCACCGAACACCCCCCGCCACCGCATTCCGATGACCTCCTACCCACCTCGCGAGTACCAGCCGAAAGCCCCGCGCGTGCTGCTGCTCGACAACCACGACTCGTTCACCTTCAACCTGGTGCAGGCGCTCCGCGTGCTCGGCGCCGAGGTCCGCGTCGACACCAACGACCGCTTCGACCCGGCAACCCTCGACGAGCTCGCGCCGAGCCACGTGGTGCTCTCGCCGGGTCCCGGCCGCCCCGAGCGCGCCGGCTGCATGCCCGAGCTGCTGCGCCGCGCGGTCGACGCCCGCTACCCGGTGCTCGGCGTGTGTCTCGGCCACCAGGCGATCGGCGCGCACTTCGGCGCCCGCATCGTCCACGCCCGCGAGCTGATCCACGGCAAGGAGTCGGCGATCCACCACGACCGCCAGGGCCTGTTCGAAGGCCTGCCGAACCCCCTGCGCGCGGCGCGCTACCACTCGCTGGTGGTCGACCCCACGACGCTCCCCGACGAGCTGGTGGTCGCGGCCTTCACCTCCGACGGCGAGGTCATGGGCCTGCGCCACCGCGAGCTGCCGGTCGCCGGCGTGCAGTTCCACCCCGAATCCATCCTGACTCCGCAGGGCGTGGCCCTGCTCCAGAACTTCCTCGAACTCACCCCCAGCATCCGGAGCGTGGCATGACGACCTTGCAGACCAACCTCATCGCCGACGCGGCAGTGCTCCGGCGCATCACCGACCAGCTCCTCGCCGGCAAGGACCTCAACGAGGACGACGCCCGCGCACTGCTGGTCGCGCTGGCCGACGACGACGTCCCCGATCCGTTGAAGGGCGCGCTGCTCGGCGCGATGCGCGTCAAGGGCGAGACCGCCGACGAGGTCCGCGGCCTGGCGCTGGCGATGCGCGATCTCGCCACGCCGCTGCCCGGGTCGGCCACGAGCACCGGCGAGACCCTGGTCGACACCTGCGGCACCGGCGGCGACGGCTCGCACTCGCTGAACGTCTCGACGGCCACCGCCCTGCTCGCCGCGGCCTGCGGCCAGAAGGTCGCCAAGCACGGCAACCGCTCGGTGTCGTCGAAGTCGGGCAGTGCCGACGTCCTCGACGCGCTCGGCGTGGTGATCCCCGACTCTGCCGAAGCCGCCCGCGCGCAGCTCGACCGCGCCGGCTTCACCTTCCTGTTCGCGCCGCTGTTCCACGGTGCGACCAAGGGGGTCGCCGCAGTGCGTCGCGCGATCGGTGCCCGGACGGTGTTCAACGTCCTCGGCCCTTTGACCAACCCCGCGCGCCCGCAGCACCAGCTCGTCGGCGCCTACGACCTGCCGACCGCCCGGCGGATGGCCGAGGCGCTGGCCGGCATGGGCGTGGTGCGTGCCGCGGTGGTGCACGGCGCGCCGAGCTGGGACGAGGCCACACCGATCGGTCCGTTCCACCGCTTCGGCATCGAGGACGGCCGGGTCCGCGAGCAGATCATCGACCCGGCAGAACTCGGTCTGCCGCGCTGCACGCCCGACGACCTGCGCGGCGGCTCGCCGGAGGACAACGCGCAGCGGCTCGAAGCCCTGCTGGCCGGCAAGGAGCACGGCGCGCACCGCGACACCGTGCTGCTCAACACCGGTCTCGTGCTGGAGCTCACCGGTGCGGCGACCGACCTGCGCGACGGCATCGCGCGGGCTCGCGCCGCCCTCGATTCGGGAGCGGGCACGAAGACCCTGCAGGCGCTGCGCTCCGGAGGTGCGGCATGACCGATCCGATCCCAGCCGGCTTCCTCGCGGGCCGCGCCGCGGCCAGCCTCGTCCGCTCGCGCGCCTCGGAGTCCCGCATCCCGTACGACGAGGTCCGGGGCCGCGCCCTCGCCGCACCGCCCGCACCGCGCCTCGTCCGAACCGACTTCACGCTGATCGCCGAGGTCAAGCTCGCCGCGCCCTCGCGACCCGGCGAACTGTCGCGCCGCTCGGTCGGCACGCAGGTCGGCGCCTACGTGGCCGGCGGCGCGTCGGCGATCTCGGTGCTCACCGAGCCCGAGCACTTCGCGGGTTCGCTGGCCCACCTCGCCGAGGCCTCGGCCTTTGCCGGCCACGTGCCCGTGCTGCGCAAGGACTTCCTGGTCACGCCCTACCAGGTCTTCGAGGCCCGCACCCACGGCGCCGCCGGCGTGCTGCTGATCGCGGCGATCCTCGACGACGACCAGCTCGATGCGATGCTCGACGCAGCACGCGAGGCCGGGATGTTCGTGTTGCTCGAGGCCTTCGACGCGGACGAACTGCAGCGCGCCGCGCGCCATGCCGACGACGACGTGCTGGTCGGCCTCAACTGCCGCGATCTGCGCACCCTGCAGGTCGATGCCGGCCGCTTCGAGGCCCTGGCCGAGCCGGCCCGGGCGCTGGGCGCAGTCGCCGAGAGCGGTCTGCGCGACGCCGGAGACGTCGAGGCCGTGGCTCGACTCGGCTACCGGGGTGCCCTGGTGGGTACCTCGCTGATGGAGGTCGACGATCCGGAGGCCGCGGTCCGCGCGATGGTCGCCGCGGGAAGGAGGGCGTCGTGCGCACTCGCGTGAAGATCTGCGGGCTGACCGAGCTCGCCCACGTCGAGGCCGCGGTGGAGGCCGGCGCCGACGCGCTCGGCTTCGTGCTCGAGCCGACCTCGCCGCGCCACGTCTCGGTCGGCGTGTGCCGCCGGCTGTTGGCCGCGGTCCCCGACCACGTCGAGAAGGTCGCGGTGCTCGCCGCGCCGACCCCGGCGCTGTTCGCGGCGATCGACGGACTGCCGTTCGACAGCGTGCAGATGGACGCCCCGCACGCCCTGCCCACCAACCTGGCCGGCCGCGTCCGCCTGCTGCCTTCCTTGCGCGACGGCGCCGACCTCGCGACGCGCGTGATCGAGGCGCGGTCGCTGGCCGGTGCCGGTTCGGTGGTGCTGGTCGACGGACCGCGCGGCGGTGGCCGCGGTGAACTCGCCGACCACCCACGCATCGCGGTGGTCGCCTGGCGCTTCCCGATCGTCCTCGCCGGCGGCCTCGACCCCGACAACGTGACCGCCGCACTCGGCATCGTCCGCCCGTTCGGCGTCGACGTGTCGAGCGGCGTCGAACGCTCGCGCGGCGTGAAGGACCCGCGCCGCATCCAGGCCTTCCTGCAGGCCGTGCAACGACACGACGAGACCCACCGCGACGGAGTGCGCGCCGGATGACTTCCCTCGACCCGAACCCGATCTCCGCCCCGCCCCAGGAACACGCCCGGCCCGACGCCCGCGGTCGCTTCGGCGCCTTCGGCGGTCGCTACGTACCCGAGACGCTGGTGCCCGCGCTGGAGCGGCTGGAACGTGGCTACGCGGAGGCCACCGCGTCCGCCGAGTTCCAGGCAGCGCTGGTCCGCGAACTCCGGCAGTGGGCCGGCCGCCCCACCGCGCTGACCCGCGCCGAACGCCTCGGCACCGCGTGGGGCTGCGAGCTCTGGCTGAAGCGCGAGGACCTCGCCCACACCGGCGCCCACAAGATCAACAACGCGGTCGGCCAGGCACTGCTCGCGCAGCGCCTCGGCGCGAAGCGGGTGGTCGCCGAGACCGGCGCCGGCCAACACGGCGTGGCCACGGCTGCGGCCTGCGCGCGGCTCGGCATCCCCTGCCGGGTCTACCAGGGCTCGCTCGACGTCGCGCGCCAGGCCCCCAATGCACGCCGCATGCGCCTGTTCGGGGCCGAGCTGGTGCCGGTCGACATCAACGGCCAGCCCGGCACGCTGCGCGCGGCGATCGACGAGGCGCTGCGCGACTGGGTCAGCGATCCCGACGGCACCTACTACCTGCTCGGCTCCGCGGTCGGTCCCCATCCCTATCCGCGGATCGTCCGCGACCTGCAGGCTGCGATCGGCCGCGAGGCCCGCGCACAGCTCCTCGACGCGACCGGCCAGCTTCCCGACGCGGTGGTGGCCTGCGTCGGCGGCGGCTCGAACGCGATCGGCAGCTTCCACCCGTTCGTCGGCGACCGCGAGGTGGCGCTGCTCGGCATCGAGGCCGGCGGCGACGGCCGACGTCATGGCGCCACGCTGACGCGCGGCCGGCCCGGCGTCCTGCACGGCACGCTGAGCTACCTGCTGCACGACGAAGACGGCCAGGTGCTCGAGACCCATTCGGTGTCCGCCGGCCTCGACTACCCGGGCGTCGGCCCGGAGCACTCGTTCCTGAAAGACAGCGGCCGCGCCGACTACCTGTCGGTCACCGACGCCGAGGCGCTCGACGCGCTGCAGGAGGTCTGCCGGCTGGAGGGCATCCTGCCGGCGCTCGAAACAGCGCACGCCTTCGCCGGCGCACGCCGCGCGGTCACCGACCTGCGCGACCGGCTGGGCCGGACCCCACGCATCCTGCTGACCTGTTCGGGCCGCGGCGACAAGGACCTCGGCATCCTCGAGGACTGTCTCGGAACCGGCGAGGCGACCCGATGACCAGACCCACCACACTGACGCCGGCCGAAGCCGTCTCGCGGGCGATCCGCACCCCTCGACATGCCGGCGCCCCCGCGGTCGTCGCCTTCCTCACCGGCGGCTTCCCCGACCTCGACACCTTCGTCGAGCACGCGGTCGCGGTGTCGCAGGTCGCCGACGTGCTGGAGGTCGGCGTGCCGTTCCGCGACCCGATGGCCGATGGCGTGACGATCCAACGCGCCAGCCACACCGCCCTCGACCGCGGGGCGTCCTTGGCACGCATCCTCGAGCGACTGCGCGCCCGCCGCGGGGAACTCGGCTGCCCACTGCTGTTGATGAGCTACCTGAATCCGCTGCTCGCACGTGGACTCGAGAGGCTGCACGACGAGGCGTTCGCCTGCGGCATCCACGGCTTCATCGTCCCCGACCTGTGCCTCGAGGAGGCCGAGGAGCAGGTCGCGCGCTGTCGCGAGGCCGGCCTGGCGTTCGTCCAGCTCGCCGCACCGGCCACTCCCGACGCCCGGCTGGCACGCCTCTGCGACGCCAGCTCCGGCTTCGTCTACGCCGTGACGATGAACGGCACCACCGGCGGCGCGCACGCCCCGGCCGATCCGCTGCCCCACCTGCGCCGCGTGAAGCGACACGCCGGCGCGTTGCCGGTCTGCGCCGGCTTCGGGATCAGCACCGCCGACGACATCGCCGGGCTACAGGGCGTCGTCGATGGAGCCATCGTCGGCTCCGCGTTGATCCGCGCGATCGAGGCCGGCCAGGATCCGGCTGACTTCGTCCGAGCCCTTCGACCCGCCGCTTCCCGCCAGGAGACCTCCCGATGATCGCCGTCCTCGCACCCCGCACCCCGCTCGAGCAGAAGGCCGCGGTGGTCCGCGCCATCGAGGCGCGCGGCTTCCAGGTCGTCGTCCACGAGCGCGCCGACGCCACCACCCGCATCGGGGTGGTCGGTTCCGGGGCCAAGGAGCTCGGATCCCTGCTCGGGGCGATGCCCGGGGTCGCCGAGGTCCGTCCGCACTCGACGCCCTATCCGTTGGTGTCGCGCGAGGACCATCCTGGCGAGACCCGGGTACGCCTCGGCGACCAGCGGGCCCGCACCGCACGGATCGGCGGCAAGGAGATCGCGGTGATCGCCGGGCCGTGCGCGGTCGAGCACCGCGAGCAGATCCTCACCGCCGCCCGCTACGTCGCCGAACTCGGCTGCGACGCGCTGCGCGGCGGCGCCTACAAGCCACGCACCTCGCCCTACTCGTTCCAGGGTCTCGGCGAAGCAGGCCTTGACCTGTTGGCCGAAGCCCGCGCCGAGACCGGCCTGCCGATCGTCACCGAGGTGGTCGCTCCCGAGGACGTCGACGTGGTCGCCGAGAAGGCCGATTGCCTGCAGATCGGCGCCCGCAACATGCAGAACTTCCGCCTGTTGCAGGCGGTCGGCGGCCAGCCCCGGCCGGTGCTGCTCAAGCGCGGCATGATCGCGACCCTCGACGAGTTCCTGCACGCGGCCGAATACGTGCTGGCCCACGGCAACCCCAACGTGATCCTCTGCGAGCGCGGCATCCGCACCCACGAGCGCGCCACCCGCAACACCCTCGACGTCGCCGCCGTGCCCTGGCTCAAGTCCCGGACCCACCTGCCGGTGATCATCGACCCGAGCCATGCCTGCGGGGTGCGCGAGCTGGTGAAGCCGCTGGCGTTGGCGGGCATCGCGGCGGGCGCCGACGGGATCATCGTCGAGACCCATCCGGAGCCGGCGAAGGCGCTGAGCGACAAGGAGCAGGCGCTGACCCGGGACGATCTCCGGGACCTCATGCGGGGTCTCGGCCCCGTCGCCGAGGCCGTCGGCCGTGGTCGCCCGGAACGGATGGCCCGGTCCGCGGGCTGACATCTTTCCGGGATTGGCGACCGGACCCGGCGCTTCGGGCCTACGCTGCATCCGTCGCAGGTCCGGGATCAACCCGATCGGCGCCTTGCAGTCGTATCGAATTCGCGTGCGTCTGTGGCGACGTCTCCCGGTCCCCAACGGACCGACGAGAACCACTCGGCCCCGACAGAGACCCTCTGCCCGCTCACCGCGGCTCGTCGAGTTGCCGGGTCCATCCGGCCACCCTGCGGAAGAATCCCGTCACCACGTTGGTGGCGGCACCGACCTCGAAGTCCGTAAAAACTCGACGTTCCGATCCAAACCGACATGGGAAACCGACTCTACGTAGGCAATCTCTCCTTCCATTCCACCGAGGACTCCCTGGCCGCTGCCTTCGGCCAAGATTCCCGCAAGGTCACCAGCGTGTCGATCGTGACCGACCGTGACACCGGTGAGTCCCGCGGCTTCGGCTTCGTCGAGATGGCGAGCGCCGAGGATGCTCAAGCAGCCATCGAGGCCATGGACGGGGCGCAGCTCGACGGCCGGACGCTGAAGGTCAACGAGGCCCAGGAGCGCCAGGCACGCGGCGGTGGCGGGCGTGGCGGCCCGAACCGCGGAAACCGGAGCTGGTAAGCCGCCAGGCGCCGAACCCCCACGGATTGCTGATGGGCTACGACCTGCGCGTCACGCGAGCGCTGGACTGGAGCGAGAACCTCGGTTCCGAGATCTCCGCCGAGGAATGGCTCTCGCTCGTCGAGGAGGATCCCGAGCTGGTCCTCGACCCGGACAACGGTCCGTACGCGGTCCGCTTCAAGGGCCGCCGATGGTTCGACTGGTTCGAGGGCAACATCTTCACGACCGACCCGGACCACGGCGCGGTCAACAAGATGCTCGGCATCGCGGACCACCTGTCGGCCGCGGTACAGGGCGACGACGGCGAGTTCTACGAGTCGGCGAGCCAGTGGTCACGGTCCGGTAAGGACCGCTGACCGTCGCTCTCGCCGCGTTCGCCGACGCGAGAAACTCGCTTCGGGTGACGAACGTCACCGAGTCCGGCACCATGCCGATCCGACCTCGGGAGATCGGCAACGCGAACCGCTCGCACGAATGCCAGCCGCTACAGGTCTTCAGGGCAGAACAGCCCGCGACGCAGACTCGTCGAAGCGGCCCTCCGCCTTGGGCACCCGATGGGTCTGGAGCCAAATCGCCAGCCAGAACTCGAGGCGTTGGTGATCGAAGTCGGGCCCAGACGCCATCACGACCTCCCCGTCCCAGACCTCGTCGAACGCATCGGCGCCGGCCAGTCGCCGCATCGCCAGCAACTCTTCGCTCGACTCGCGCATCGTCGGCACGGGGTGGATCACTCGGAACTTCTGGTATGGCAGCATCGCTCCAGGCGACTGCCCGCCTGGCACCGCCGGGTGCCGGTGCCCCGTGCGCGACGATCGGTCACGTGCGATTCCGGAATCGAAGCGCGCGAGGACTCACCCCCCGCAGCCTCCACCGCCGCAGCCGCCACCGCCACAGCCTCCGCCGCCTCCTCCTCCCCCGTCCCCACAACCCGTCCCGCCGGAGCCGCCCCCGTGACCCGACAGCGGCCGGAGCCCCGCCTCGGCGAAGCGCTGCACATCGGCCACGTCGGACAGCGCGAGGGCGCCGACTCCGAACATCGCCGCAGCGGTCACGACATCGTGGCTCGGGTCGTCACTCGCCGACCTGCGGCGAGCCGACCAACGCAGTTCGGCATTGCGCTCCACGATGCGCCGCCCACCCTCGGTCAGTCCGTCGAAGCGGCGCACCAGCAGGTGCCACATCGCGACGCCGAGCACCACCGCGACGAGGATCGAGACCACCAGGAAGCCGAACGGACGATGCGAAGCGAGCGCCATCAGGATGCGCGGCAGCGCGAGGAGGACTGGCAGCGCGATCACCAGGACCAGCGGGCCCCTCGAATGCTGGCCGTCTGCCAGCAACAGCCCCTTGTCGACCAGGGTCTGGCGTAGCGCACGGAGTTCGCGGCGACACCGCACGCCCTGCATCACCTGACGCGCTGCGAGCTGCTTCGGCTGATGCCCGGCCATCGCCTGCACGAGCGCCGGAGCGTCGGCCGGAGGCAGACTCTCGAGGGTCATCCGGTTACCGGCCACCCGTGCGTGACCGCGATCCACCAGCCACGTCACCGCGGTGAGCAACGCTCGCTGGTCGCCGCCACCGAGCATCGCCGTCTCGAAGGCATCCGACGGTTCGGACTCGAGCCCGAGACCCTCTCCGGCCGCGACCCGCCTCCGCCGGGCGAGCCACGGGACGAGCACGGCGAGCGGCAGCGTCACCATCGCGAACAACCACAGGAAGGCAACCGCCGAGAGCGCGTACGGATTGAATCCGGCGTCGATCAACGAGTCGGGGCGCGGGTCCTGCGCCGACAGGGAGGATGCGAGGAGCACGCCGACCAGGTAGGCCAGGATCGACTTGCCGAGGGGACGACGTAGCAGAGCATCGAGCATGGAGCGGACCTTCGGTCGATTCGAGGCGCGCCGTTCTACCAGCTCCCAATCGTCGAGGTTCACCCTCACCCACCGGGTATCGCGCCCGAAGCGCTGCTCCGCCGGCGGCCAGATCTGCACCGGCGGATGGTGACCGAACCAGATCCGGTAGCTGTGGCGCGTCTGCGAGTACTGCTCGAGGAAGGTCGCGCCCTGCTCCGCGCCCCCCCGCGTCGGCCCATGGTGCAGATCGCGACGCAGGACGTCGGGGCAATACACCTGCCAATAGTCGCGCGAATAGAGCAGATGCAGGTGCCAGGCCTGATCGACCTGGTCGGACGGCGTGACCGGATGCTCGGCCACGACTGCCAGGAAACAGAACCGGCGGTACTCTTCCAGCACCGCGGCGGCGAACGCGTGATCCCAACCATTGTCGCGAGCCAATCGCTTCGAGAACGGCAGCGCGCTGTCCGGCAGATCGAAGACGTGACCCTGCAGCCGTCCCCACAGATCCCGAGCTTGGTCGGGCCATGCGGACTGGTCGATCTCGGATTGGAATCCAGTCATGGGAGCCTCAGACTACCGACGCGGCGACGTCGAGTTCGCCGGGTGTATCCTCGGTGTGGCCTCCCATTCTCCCCCCGTGAAGCCCGAGCTGCATCGACGCTTCACCACGTTGCTCCGCCGCTTCACGGCCCGCGTCGAGGCAGCGAACGGAGCCCTCACGGTCCATGACGGACCCAGGCCGCGGTCGTCGATGGGCTGACCGAACTCCTCCGATCGGTACGCCTCGACCTGCCGGGAGTCGCGCAGGGTGCCGGCGGCGACTACGTGAACACACGCGCGAACCTCGAAGCCGCCCCGCAGCTCCAGCGCACGCACGACGGCAGGCGCAGGTGCGGTCGGTGACCTGGGCCGGCGATGCGCCCGACCTGTCGACCTGAGCCTGAGCCGCCGCGGCGCGACCACCGGGGACCTACTGTAGGGCGACGTCTTCCTGGGCAGGGCCGGCGCCGGCGCAACCGCCTACCCGCTGATGTCGCTGTCCAGCTCGATCTCCCTCACGACCGACGTCCTCACCGGTACCTCGGTGGCCTTCCTCGGCGGACCGCGCAGCGTCCACTCCGCCGGAGCCACGCGGTTCGAGCTGCCGGTTCCGCCGGCCCGGTCTCGGTCGGCCCTGACGACGCCCCGAGGTTGGGTGGCGGCGAGGCCTGGCTATACTCCGGCGCCAATGCTGCGGATCAGACCGGAACAGTTCGAGGTCTTCGAGGAGCGAGCGCGAGCGTCCTTCGACTGGGCGCTCGCCCGCCACGTCCGCGAGCACTACCCGGACCGGTGCGCGGACCAGGATGACGAGGCGCTGGTCGAACGGGTCAGGACGCTCCGCCTACGCGCCGAGGGTCACGGCATCCTGCGGCGCTCGGACCTCTGCGGCTGGGTGAACCTCGCGATGGAGTTCGGTGACCGCTTCGACGAGGACGAGGACTGGGCGAAGTCGATCCTGGAGCGGCCCGGTGTCGCGAGCGGCGCGACCAGGATGCTGCTGCTGGACGAGCACGCCGACCAGCTCCTCGACCAGGAGGAAGCCGAACCGGAGGCCGCGCGATGACCCGCAACGCCAGGCGCAATCGGGCCCGTAGGGCCGCCAGGCAGCAGGGCGGCGGCGGATCGGGTTCGGCGGCGGTGCAGAGCTGTCCGCGCCAACAGCAACAGCAACAGCAGCAGGCCTGCTCACTCGACTCCTTGGCGATCGAGTGCTCGCACGGCCGTCTGGTCGACGTCCCGCTGGCCGGGCCCGCTCCACAGCTGTCGGTCGTCGCCAGCTCGTCGGACACCGACAAGATCAAGACGCGCCTCGGTGGATCCTGCGGCCAGGGCAGCCCGAACTGTCCAGAGATCCACGTGACCGGCGGCTACCAGGGCGCCACCGACGAACGGGGCAGCAGCCCCCTGGAGTTCGACGCGACGATTCCCAGCGACCGACAGGGGGATCTCGGCTGGCCTCGGTTCCTGAAGGAGTTCCTGTTTCCGCTGAAGGCAGAGCCCGTCACCTACCGGGTCATGGGCCAGACCTGCGACGGCCAGCAGGCGGATGCCTCGGTCGCTGCCTACCCGGCGATCGGCTGGAAGGGGAAGGTCTCGGTCGAATACTCGTTCGAGGCCGAAGACGACTCGGAGTCGAACAAGGACCGGGGCTTCGCCCACCTGAAGCCCCAAGGCCAGTGGAAGATGGAGGGCGAGCTCGTCGCGAAGGTCAACGAGCGGGAATACAAGCTCGGCGGCAGTCGGGAGAAGGAGGGCGGCGCGAAGGACGAGAACCGGGTCGCGAAGGGGCTCTTCGAAGGCATGCAGGGCTTTCTGAACAAGCTCACCCCGATGCTCGGTGACCTGAAGTCGGACTACGGCACGATCCAGATCGAATGGCCGAAGCTGAGCCTCGGCGGCGAGATCGAGACCAAGGAGATCTCCGGCAAGCCCGACATCGGGATCGAGGGCAAGGTCAAGCTCGGGTTCGACCCACTCCTCGGCGCGAACTTCGAGACCGACATCCTGAACTGGATCATCAAGATCGCGGGCGACTACGCCGGCGGGTTCGGCAGCTGGTTGGTGACCGCCAAGAAGAAGGCCGCCGAATACAGCGAGGGCCGACCAGTGAAAGCCGCCCTACAGCTGCTGTTCACCGCCGGCGGATCGATCGGCGGTTCGTTCGAATTCGAGCGCAAGGCGGGCGGCGGCTGGTCGATCAGCGGGTCCGAAGTCTCCGGCAAGGTCACGTTCTCCCTGGAAGGCAAGGCGCTGGTCGAGGGGCGGGTCTTCAATGTGCGTGGCGCCGCCGGTGCCTCGATCATCGCCGGGGGCGCCGAGGGCTACGGGCCGGGCGAGGTCACGGCGACCATCCGCCCGCTCGTGAAGGGTTCCGATCCGGAGGTCATGATGGACCTCGCCACCAACGGGCTCGCGATCTACTACGCGTACTACTGGGAGGTCGGTGCGCAGAGCTTCGAACCCGGCACCGAGGAAGAGACCGCCACGCGCAGCCGGGGAGACGACCCCATGGCGAAGTCGAAGGGGTCGTTCTCGAACAAGTTCGAGAACAAGTTCGTCGAGATCTTCGGACCGGCGAGCTGGCCGACGAAGCCGGCGGCCGTCCCCGTGAGTGCGGGAGTGGGTCCCTGATCCGACACTCCCGCGAAACCTGCCAAGGACGCGCCGAGCCTGGATGCCATGACTGCGAAGAAGCCACTGCTGCAGCACAAGCCCTACTTCACCGTGGCCGTCGAGGCCCGAGACGCACGCTTCGACGTCCGCGTCAACGGTGTTCGCGTGGCCTTCGGCCCCGACGGCTCCCCGGCCAAGGAGGAGGTCCCGGTGAACCACTGGCTCCGGCCAGGCAGCAATACGCTGGAACTGCTGCTCTACCCCTGGCCCGACCACGAACCGCCCGCCGCCGGAGCGACCACCTCCGACACGTCGTGCCGGGTGAGCCTGCGTGGCCGTCCGTTGGATGGCGAAGAGCCGACCCGCACCATCCTGGACCTCGGCTTCGCGGTCACCCTCCCGCGGACCTCCGCTGCCGGTCTCTCCACTCCACCCGCCGCGCTGAACGACGACCTGCTGCCCGTGTCGGCAGCGGAGGCCCAGGCCTCGTCAGGCACGGTTTCCGAGTCGCCGATCGACGGCGTGGAGAACGGCCTGCGCATCGCACGGGACTTCGATCTCCCGCTGCCGTTCCCCGTGTGGCGGTTCTTCGGCGGCGACGCTCTCCCCGCCCTTTCCGAGATGAGCGACGCGGAGTTCGACGCGACCTCGGATGCGCTCTATCGAGCGATCGCGAAGATCCGCGAGGCGCTCGACCAGGGCGCTCTCGACGACGTGATGACCCACCTCGACGAGCGCAGCTCCGAACTCGACCAGGCGTTCTTCCGAACCCCGGGGACCACCCGCAGTCAGCTTCGTAAGTCGCTCGCCGAGGCACTGGCCGACGACCGACGCAAGCCGAAGCAGGTCGGTCCGATGCAGGCCCAGCTCGAGGTCTCGCCCAACGGACTTCTGGCCCGACTGGTCGGTGCATCGAGTCGCCAACCGATCCTCGCCTTCGAATACGAAGACGGACGCGGCACCGAGTCGTACGACCTTCAGTTCCGCCGCGCCGACGGGCGCTGGATCGTGACGCGATAGCTCCGGCCTCGTAGCACACCGGACTTCGCGGCACGAAGGAACCCGTCAGTTGCGCGGCCGGGCAGCCGCCCGCACCCGCGCCGCGGCACCGTCCCGGACCTTCTGCTGCAGCTTGCGGCCGATCTGCGGCCGGGCCGACGGCTTGGCGATGCGTGGCGGCGGGGCTTCGCCGTAGAAGCGGACGCCGTGGTACTGCACCCCACGGGTCCGCGGCAGCAGGAAGCCGACGAGCCCGGCGATCACCGCTATGCCGAGCGGCGCGAGCGACTGGCCGAGACCCGGTTCGGCGATCCCGAGGTCACTCCAGAGTGACGCTGGGGCGGCGAAGGCGGCGACCGTGGCGAGCACGCCCAGGGCGGCCGCGGCGAACATCAGGGTGCGGAGCAGACCGTTCACGGTCTGGGTGGGATCGGACGCCGCGCCGCGTGAATGAAGTGGATCGTGCCAGGTCGTCCCGAGTCGGGCATCACTCCCCCGCTTCGGCGATCCCTGAACGAGCGACGGCGACCTCACCGATTGAACGGCGCCGCGCGCGCGATCAGCTTGTCGAGGCCCTTCTCGTTCGGGTCGAGCGGTTGCCCGGGGTGGATACACCGCGCGGGGCACTTCTCGGCGGCCTTCACGAGCTGCGCGAAGGTGCCGGCGGAGGGATCGCCGATCTTGGCCTGCTTGTTGTCGTCGTAGACGAACAGTTGCGGGTTGATGTTGCGGCAGTCGTTGCAGCTCGTGCACAGCGCGGTCTCGATCCACGGCTCGCTGGAGATCGTCGCGGTAGCGGCCGGGACCTCGGCCTCGGCGGCTGCCGGGGCGGCTGCAGCTGGCGCAGCCGGAGTCGACACCGGCACCGCGGGAGCCGTGACCGGAGCCAGACCGACCAGGTCCTCGACACCCACGCCTACGAGCGTAGCCGCCAACAGATGCGCGGCCTGGCCGACGGCCTCGCTGCGCACCTGCTCGAGTTCGGCGGCGCGCTGCGCCTCCAACTCCTCGCGACCCTGCCGCGCCTCGTCGCGCGCGCGCTCCAGCGCCCGCTCGACGTGCTCGCTGTGGATCCCGGCGAGCTCCTGGAGCGAACGCCAGAACGCCAGCCGATCGCGGCAGGCCTGGGTGAGCCGCCGGGTCGGCACCGCGCGGTGCAGGTCCTGATCCTCGTCCTGCACCCACAGGCAGGGCAGGCGACGCGCCGCGGTCTCGGCATCGAGCCGCAGGTAGTCGGCGAGCGGCACGAGATCGTCGCTGCGGTATTCGTCGCTGACCACCAGCGCCTCGCCAGTGAGAGCGCTCTCCTGCAGCGCGTGGTCGACGAACGTCACGGCGAGTTCGAGCTCCTTCGCGCGGCCGCCTGGCGCGAGGCAGGTCAGGGTCGTGACCGGCCAGTCGAGTTCCGGATCCGGGTTGCCGGAGACGTCGAGCCGGCGGGCCCACGAACCACCCGAGTCGGGGTCGTAGCGGAACAGCGGGTGCGCGCGACTCGCCACCGACAGCGGCGCCGGCTCGACGACGACCACGTGCAGTGCCGCGCGGGTGCCACCGAGAGCACGGCGGAAGCCCTCGCGCAGGTGCTCGGCGCACGCGGTGCTGGTCTGCTGCACGAACGCTTCGCGGTGACCGATGCCGAGGAAGCCGAGCTCGACCCGGTACGACGAGAACACGGCGTCCAGACCCTGCTCCGGATCATGGACCGGACTGGCCAGGGCCAGGACCTGCACGGGGCGCCCCGAGGCCAGCAGGCGGGACCAACCCGGCATCGCTTCCCCGGTGAGGCGGCTCGCGGAGTCGACCGCCACGATGGTGGGGACCAACGACAGCTCCTCGGCCGACAGGGTCTCCCAGTCCACCGTCGCGATCCACGGATCGTGGCGTTCGGCGTCGTAGCTGCTGGTGACCTCGAGGCGGGCGGTGCGCAGTGCACGCACCACTTCGCAGAACCGCTCGGCGGCCGCATCGAAGGACCGGAGCGCGGCACGGCAGGGGTCCTCGGCCAGCTCGGCGACCAGTCCCTGCATCGCCGGCACGGCCTCGCGCCCCGCCTCGGTGTGCAGCACCGTGAGAAGCGGCGGACCACCGCCATCCAGGTAGCGCGCGAACACCGCGAGCGCCTGCTCGATCCGCTGGCGCCGACGCCCGTCGACCCGCATCGAGCCACGCTGCGCACCGAGGATCCCGTCCAGGGCCGAAGCATCGACCAGGTCGGCACCGAACGCGCCGACCGAGGCGCGCAGCCGCTCCGGCCCGGGATCGCGCTGGTCCTCCACCGCGAGCAGGTCGGCGAGCCCGTCGCGGAGGGTGCGAAGCTGCGTCGCGAAGGCCTCGCGCCGCGCGGGCACCTCGGTGCGGGCGACCTCCAGCAACTCGCGCAGCGGTGCCGTCGGATCGGCCGACGCGGCAGGCACCACCAGTCCACAGGTGGCCGGCGCGGCAGGCCGCCAGCTCAACGCCGGGTGTGCGGCGCCGCCACGACCGAAGTGGAAGTCACGGATCGCGCGCAGCCACTCGGCCTTGGCCTCGGCGGACGCGCCCGGCAGTCGGGGGTACTGATCCATCTCGCGCCTTCAGACCGTGAACCGGTCCAGCTCCTTCTCCAGCGCCGCGACCTTGTCGGCGGTCGGCATGCCCAGTCCGTGGTTGGTGAACGCGTCGTAGCAGGGCCGTGACTCGTCCTGGAACAGGAGACCGATCGGCACCGGGTCGTGGGCCTCGCAGATCGCCCGCGCCGTGCCGAGGTCCGACGGGTCGTGCTCGCGCTTGTTCGGGAACATGTTGGCGATCGCCGGCTCGACCTGGATGCCGCGCGGACCGGTCAGCATCAACAGCCGCGACGGGTCGCGCTGCAGGTCCTCGAACACCCCCGCCGAGTAGGTCGGGCAGCGCTGCAGGATCCGCACGAAGCCCAGGCCCTTGTGCCTGTAGGCGGCCGCCAACGTGGCGTGCAGGTGGGCCGGGTTCCAGTCGACGGTCTGCGCCAGGAACGACACGTTGGTCATCCCGAGCATCGCGGTCAGCGGATCGAGCGGCGGCAGCCAGGCACCCGAGGGGTGGGTGTTGGTCGACATGCCCTGCGGCGTCGTCGGCGAGGTCTGCTTCTTGGTCAGGCCGTAGACGCTGTTGTCGAACAGCATCACCACCATGTCCATGTTGTAGCGCAGCGCGTGGATCCAGTGGCCGGCGCCGATCGAGCAGCAATCGCCGTCGCCGGTCGCGACCCACACGGTGAGGTCCGGACGCCGCGACTTGATGCCGCAGGCCACCGGCAGCGGGCGACCGTGCAGGCCGTGGAAGCCGTAGGTGCCCACGTAGTGCGGGAAGCGGCTGGAGCAGCCGATGCCGGATACACAGACGACCTTCTCCGGAGGCAGTTGCTCGGCGCGGCAGATGCGCTGCACGGCGGTCAGCACGCCGAGGTCACCGCAACCAGGACACCAGCGGGCGACTCCGCCCTCGTAGTCCTCCAGCGAGAAGTAGCGCTCGGGGAGCTCGGTCGAGGGATCGGACTTCAGGCCGAACATGCGTCACCTCCGTGCTGCAGGCGGCGGACGATCTCGTCGTGGATCGGTCCGGGTTGGAGCGGTTGGCCGAAGACGTTCGACCAGGAATCGATGTCGACCAGGGTCTGGGCGCGGAGCAGGGTCGCGAGCTGCGCCAGGCGACGCTGCCCGGAGGTCCCGACCAGCGGTGCGTCCGCGGCGTCGCTGTAGTTGATCTCGATGGTCATCACCTTCTCGAACCGCGCGAAGATCTCGGCCAGCCCGGGCTCCATCGGCGACAGGAAGCGCAGGTGCAGCGACGACACCTGGTGGCCGTCGGCACGGACCCGGTCGACCGCCTCCTCGATCGCGCCCCGCGTCGAACCCCAGCCCACCACCAGCAGCTCGCCCTCCGGCTCGCCGTTGACCTGCGGTGGCTTCAGCGTGCTGGCCAGCGCCGCCAGCTTGCGGCTGCGCATGTCACAACCGGTCTGGTTGGCGTGCGGGTCGTAGGCGACCTTGGCGAAGCGGGTGTGGGCGAGGCCGGTGAGCACGTACTGGCCGCCCCGCTGGCCGGGGATCGGCCGCGGTGACAGGCCGGTGGTCTCGTTCCAGTCGTAGGCGGTGATCTCGGGGTCCCACGGCGACTGGTCGAGCGGTGCGGCCATCCACTCCGCGTGGACCTCGGGACGACGGAACGGCTGGACGCCGGTGGCCAGGTTGGCGTCGGTCAGCACGATCACCGGGGTGCGGAACGCCTCGGCAAGCTTCCGCGCGGTCACCATCATGTGGAAGCACTCCTCGATGGTGGACGCCGCGAGCACGATCTTCGGCGCATCGCCCGGCTGGCCGTAGAGCACCGCGAGCAGATCGCCCTGCTCGACCTTGGTCGGCAGACCGGTCGACGGCCCGCCACGCTGCACCAGCACCACGACCAGCGGCACCTCGGCCATCACCGCGAGAGCCAGGAACTCGGTCTTCAGCGCGAGACCCGGACCCGAGGTGATCGTGCACGCGGTCTTGCCGGCGTACGACGCGCCGATCGCGAAGCCCACCGCCGCGATCTCGTCCTCGGCCTGGTGCACGCAGCCGCCGACCTTCTGGAAGGCACCGGCCAGGTAGTGCGACACCGAGGTCGCCGGAGTGATCGGATACATCGCGACCATCTCCATGCCCGAGGCCATGATCCCGAGACCCGCAGCCTGGTTGCCGTTCATCACCACCACCTGGTGGTCGCGCGGCGCCGGCGGGATCTCGAACTCCATGTCGAGGTTGTGCTTCGCGAACTCGTAGCCGGCCTCGACCAGCGCGACGTTGCGGGCCACCACCTCGTCGCCCTTGCGCTTGAACATGAACGAGACCTCGTCGCGGGCTCGCTGCATGTCGCGGTTGCAGAGCCGGCAGAGCATGCCCAACACGAACATGTTCTTGCCGACGCGGGGATCGGGCGTGACCTCCAGGCAGGCCTGCTCGAGCGGCAGCTCGCGGACGTCGAGACCGAGCGCCCGGAACTCGGCAACCGCCTTGGCATAGGCCTCACGCACCTCGGCGAGGCCGTCGTGGGCCCACTTGCTCTCCAGCAGCACCACGGTGCCCGGCTTGTAGGCACCCTGCTCGATCCGGCCGTAGAGCACCTGCTCGTTGAGCGCGAGGACCAGATCGGCCTCATCGCCCATGTTGGTGATCTCGCGCGCGCCGACCCGCACCCGGATGCCGCTCGCACCGGCCCGCGACCGTGCCGGCGGCTTGATCTCCGCGGGGATGATCTCCACCGTCCACACGCCGTTGCCCATCTTGGCGCTGATCGCGCCGTAGGCCTGGCCGGCCTTCTGCGCACCCTCGCCGGAGTCGGAGACGATCTCGATGATGTGCTCCTGCAGGCGGACCACCGACGAGGTCTCGGCGGGTGCAGGTGCATCGGACACGTTGCCGACCATCAGCCCCGCCCCCCGATGTCGGTCTCCAGGACCTCGAGGAACAGGTCGTTCTCCTCGGCCTCGTGGCGCGTGAGTTCGTCGCAGACCTTGTGGGCCGTCGCCACGAAGTCACCGGAGAGGTCCTCGGAGAGCAGGAGCCCGACCGTGCCGAGCATCGAGCGGTGCTCACCGACCAGCGCCTCGACCTGGCGCGACCGCTCCGGCGCCGCCTCCTGGATCGTCTCCATCACCCCGCCGGGCCCTTCCTCCGCGGCGAAGTGCACCTGCAAGCTCGACAGCAGTTCGGGCAGCAGGGGCGCGATGTCGTCACGCGTCGACGCCTGCTTGATCCGCCCCGCGAGCGCACGGAGGTGGTGGTGCTGTTCGGCGATCAGCTCGTTGCTGCGGTCTTCGGCCATGGCGGGACCCGGGTCGTTGGGGTTTCACGGAGAGCGAGCACGGGCCGCGGCACGCTCGGCAGGACTCCGCTCCGACGGACTGGCTCGTCCGTCGCACGCACGCCACGGCAGTGGAGACGACTACGACCGTGGCGCGACCGCACTTTCCCCGTCGCTCAATGGAACCAGTCCCTATCGGGATTACCCCATACGCGGATCCAAAGAGGTCATTGCCGGTGCTGATTGCTGCACGCCATGCGCAACGAAGCCGCCTATCGCAGCAGACCACCGAGCCAGAGCGCGCGCGCGACCTCCCGCGTCCGGCCTTCGACTCCACCCAACTCCCCGAGGACGGCCCGCCAGGCTTCCGCGGCGTCCCGGTCCCGTCCCGCCTGCTGAGCCGCAGCGACAGAGGGAGCCACCTCGTCCCGCAGTCGGTCCCATGTGGCGCGGGCCGCATCCAACTCTGCGAGCGAGCGCGTGGTCAGCCGGACGAGTTCGTGACCGCCCGCCGAGATCAGCTCTCCACCGTCGGGCATGAAGCAGAGGTCCAAGGGCCAGCGACCATGGATCCGATCGCGCCAGGTCTCGAACCATGGCCCCGTCGCCCACAGCCGCACCGCTCCGTCCCGCGTGCCCCACGCCAACCGCGAGCCATCCGGCGACCATGCCAGAGTGGTGACCAGCGCATCCCGCGGCTCCAGCCACGCCAGCCGCTCGAGCGATGCGACGTCGAAGATGCGCACGCCGCCGTCCCAGTCGCCCACCGCCAACCGGTGCCCGCCGCGGTCGAACTCGACCGGACCAGGACCCGTCCCCGCGAGCGGGATCGACCGCCAGGACTCGGGCTCGGCGAGCGTACCGTCGACCCAGTCGATCAGCAGGAGCCGCTGCTCGGGGCCCTCCACGGCGAGCACGCCGCGCGCCGACCACTTCGCACGCACTTCGCCGCGGGTGGCCAGTTCGGGCCAGGCGCCGGTGCGCTGCCAATCCCCTGGTTCGAAGGCGAGGACGCCCTCGGAGGGCGACTGCACGATCAGCCGCATGGGATCGAGCGTGAAGCACAGTGCCGGAGCCCGACGCAGGGTGCCGAGGAACAACGGCGCGCCGAGCGAGCCGCGCTCGAGATCCAGGATGCGAACCGAGTGCTCATCGCCGTTCGACGACTGGCAGGCCATTGCGAGGTATCGACCGCCAGGATCGAAGGCAAGTTCGGCGATCCGCTGGTCGGAGATCCCGTCGCGGACCACCGCGAACTCCACGCCCGAGTCGACGTCGTGGAACCGCACGCCCTCGTTGCCCGCGATCGCCACGAACGCACCATCGGGCGAGCACGCGGCAGCCTTGGGAACACCCCGGAACTCGAGCGACCGGCTGTCGGCCTTACGGCGCCAGAGCTGGAGCTTCGCGCCGGCGTCGACGGTGGCCACCAGCTCCGCCGAACGGCCCGCGATGGCGAGCGCGCGGATCGCTTCGGTGGAACTCCCGATCCGGCGACCCACCGGCTGGCCGTGCTCCGGCTCCCACAGGCGAACGACCCCGGTGTCGGTCGACGACACCAGCACGGATCCGTCCGCCGCGAGCCGAAGCCCGGTCACGTTCCCCGCGCCGTTGTGGACCACCGCCCCCGGCAGATACTCGCCCCGCGCATCGCGCGACCAGAACAGGATCCGTCCCAGCAGGTCGGACCCGACGACCGGTGATCCTCCGGCACCGATCTCGAGGTTGACGAGCGTCGTCACCCGCGGGAACCGCCAGGACTTCGGCTCGGGCTGGAGCTGGAGGATCGAGAGGTCGTTGCGGACGCCACGCGCGACGACCGAACCATCGGGCGCGACCGCCGGCGGCGAGGTCGGCCCACCGGCGGCACCCTCCAACCAATGGGAGTCTTCACCGCCACCGAGCACCTCGAAACCCTCGTGGACGGATCGGTAGACCCGCGACCCGTCGGGTGCGACCACCGCGAACCGCGGACCGCGCCGCCTCGGAGCGCGGAACCGTTCGGCACCGTCGGCGACCTGCCGGAGGACGACGTGCTCGGACTCCGTGCAGGAGACGTAGGCCGCACCGGGAGAGAGGTCGGCACTCTCCAGCTCTCCCAGCGAGAGGACCCGCTCGGCGACGTCGGTGCGCAGATCCCACCGCCACAGATGGCCGCGGTTCGAACCGTATTCCTTGCCGAACACGACCAGGGCGTCCCCCGCAGACGTGAACTCCGCCGAACAGTCGTAGACCCGCTCCGCGTGCGCCAGGTGCGCCGCACGGATCGCGCCGTCGAAGCGCGCTTCGAGCACCCGCCACTCGAAACCGCGCAACCCCACCGGCAGCGCATCGAGCTCGTGTCGTGCCCCCAGCGAGTCCTGGCGCTCGATCGCAGCCGACGCGGCGGCGATCCCGGCGCGGTATGCGGCCTGCTCCGCGAGTTCGCGCAGCTCCTCCTCCCGCTGCGCCGCGACGACCGCGTAGACCAGTCCAGCCAGCAGCGACAGGACCACCAGCGAGGCCCCGAGCACCGCCGCGCGATGCCGGTCCCACAGCATCACCGACCGACGCCGCAGGGTCGGCGGGCGCGCGCGGATCACGCGGCCTGCCGCGAAGTCCCGGAGGTCGGCCGCGAGGGCCGCGGCCGAGGCGTAGCGATCCTCCGGTTCGCGTGCGAGCGCCGTGTCGACGAGCACCTCCAGATCGCCGCGGAAGCGCGCGTCGATCGAACCCAAGCGCTGGGGTGGCTGCTGGTGGAGCCGTCGCGCCGCTTCGAACACCGAGGCATCGCCGACGTCGAACGGCAGACGACCGGCGAGGACCTCGTAGAGGATCACGCCCAGCGCGTACACGTCGGCCCGCAGACCAGGTTCGCCGCCACGCCCGCCGAGCTGTTCCGGACTCATGTAGGCCAGGGTCCCCAGCATCGCCCCGGTCTCGGTCAAGGTGAGGCTCTGGTCGCTGGTCCCGACCGCCTTGGCGACGCCGAAATCGAGGACCTTCGGTCGACCGACGCCGGCCTCCTCGTCGACCACCAGGATGTTGCTCGGCTTCAGGTCCCGGTGGACCACCCCGTGCTCGTGGCCGTGGTGGACCACATCGCAGACCCGCGCGATCAGCTCGAGCCGCTGGAGCATCGAGGACAGCCTGTGCCGGCAGTGCTCGGTGACCGGCAGGCCGTCGACCAGCTCCATCGCGAGGTAGGAGACCCGCAGGGTCCCACCGTCCTCGCGCTCTCCGTCCTCCGTCCCCGCGGCGAAGAACCGGGCGACGCCGGGGTGCTCCAGCCCGGCGAGCAGGCGAGCCTCCCGATCGAAACGTCGGACCGTGGACTCGGCGCTGATTCCCGGGCGCAGGACCTTCAGCGCGACCTCGGTGCCGTCGCGGCCATCGCGCGCCCGGAACACCACGCCGACCGCACCCTGGCCGATCCGCCGTTCGATCCGGTAATGACCGACCGCGCGCAACTCGGGCCCGGCATCGGACTCCACCAGCATTCTCCCGACCTCGCCCAGGCGGGCATCCTCGAAGGCGTCCTCAGCGTCGAGGTATCCGAACAGCGACGCGAGTTCGTCGCGAACGGACGGGTCGAGATCGTCCGCCTCGAGCGCGGCCCGCCGCTCCACGTCGGGGCGGTCGGCGAACTCGTGGAACAGCGCGCGGACCTGCGCCATGCGCTCGGGATCCAGGGGAGGCCGCGACATCACCGTCCGTCGAGCGCCCGCCGCAACCAGCTACGGGCCATCTGCCAGTCGAGGCGGGCGGTCCGGGGCGCGATGCCGAGGACTTCCGCGGTCTCCTCGTGGGTCAGCCCGGCGAAGAAGCGCAGCTCGACGACCCGCGCGAGGCGCTCGTCGACCTGTTGCAGCCGGGCGAGGGCATCGTCGAGCGCCACCACGTCGATCGGCTCGCTGCTCTCGGTCCAAGCCATGTCGTCGAGCAGCTCGACCTGCTCCTGCGCACCGCCGCGACGCAATGCCCGACGGCGCCGCGCGTGGTCGGCGAGGAGTTGACGCATCGCGATCGCCGCGACGCGGAGGAAGTGCTTGCGCCCGCTGAACGCATCGCCATTGCCGCGGCTGCTGAGTCGCAGCCAGGCCTCGTGCACCAGCACCGTGGGCTGCAGCGTCCGCTGTGCGCTGCCCCGGAACACCGCCGCGGCGAGCGAACGCAGGTCTTCGTAGATGTGCGGAAGGAGTCGATCCAAGGCGGTCTCGTCACCCGACGCCAACTGCTCGAAGCACGCGTCGATGGAGGCCTGGCGAGAAGGACCGGACATGGGGCGGATGATACGCCATGCGGTCGCAGCGGCCCCCGGACCACGCCGCGCGGCCCGGCCGGAAGGACACCGACAGACATCACGCGCGGAGCGGCGGACGACGGCAGGAAATCTCTGCCGCCCGCAGACGGCCCCCGCGTCGAGCCCCGACCAGGGTGCCGCCGCACCCCCACCGGACAGCCGTCACGATGTCGTTCCTCAGGATCCCGCTCTTCTCCGCCACGCTCTCGGCCGCGTGTCTGCTCGCCGACACCGCCACCACTCAGCAGGGAGTCGGTCAATCGATGCCCGTCAGGACGTACGTGGTACGCCCCCAGCCGCTCCCCCGCGGACCGAGCCCAGCGATCCCTGCGCCGCCCCGCGAGATCTTCGACTCGCCGAAGAAGCACGGCAGCCCGACCATCCCGGAGGGCCCGCTGCGCGTCAGCGATCATCGCAACCCGCCGCTGACGATCGTCACCGCGAGCCCCAACCTGATCGACGCCGAGTCCTACACCGACTTCCTGACCCGCGACATCCGGCCGTCCGCCTCGAGCAACCTCCGCTCCAGGGTCACCGAACCGGCGATCACCCACGTGAACGAGGACGTCGCGTGGATGACGTCGAACTGGTTCGCCGCGCGCTCGACCGATGCCGGCGACAGCTGGAACTACGTGCACGCCTACACGCAGTTCACGCGCCAGTGGGGCGCGTTCTGCTGCGACCAGCGGGTGCTCGCCCACGACAACAGGATGGTCTATCTCCTGCAGTACGCGACCGACCTGCAGGGCAACAGCGGCTACTCGATCGGCGTCGCCACGAACTCCAGCGCCGCGGGCAGCAACAACTTCGCGCACGTGATCAACGTCGACCCGCAGGACTTCGGCTATCCCGACGACCGCTGGTTCGACTTCCCCGACGTGGCCTTCACCGACGACCACTTCTTCGTCGCCGCGAACATCTTCCAGGGCAACAACTACCGCGGCTCGATGGTGCTCCGGTTCCGCAACGCGCAGGTGTTCGGAGGAAGCAGCCTGAGCGTCGACGTGTTCGACAGCCCGTCGGGCATCCACGGCTCGAGCTTCCGGCTGGCGCAGGGCGGCACGTCGGACATGTACTTCGCCAGCCATCTGAACACGTCGACTCTGAGGGTCTTCGAGTGGTCGGGCGGCTCCACGGCTCCGACGCAGAGTTCGGTGTCGATCGACTCCTGGAGCTCCACCCTGGACTCCGCGCCGGCACCGGACGGCCTCGACTGGACCGGCCGTTACGACAACCGCATCCTCGGTGCCTGGACCTTCGGCGACCGCGCCGGCTTCCTCTGGAACTGCGGACCGCGCGGCACCGACCGGCCGAGGAACTACGTCCGCCACGTCTTCCTCGACACCACGACGATGACGGTGACGCGACAGCACGACATCCACACCGAAGACGACGCGATCATGTGCCCGGCGGCGGCTCCCAATGCCTGGGGCCACGTCGCGGTCACGTTCGCCATCGGCGGTCCGCTCCGCTATCCCGGCAACGGCACGATCCTCTACGACGACATCGAGGACGGCGACGCGATCCGGATCTTCGGTACCAGCAACCACGGACCGGGCCAGTCCGAATGGAGCGACTACTTCACGATGCAGGGCTTCCCGTCCAGCACCGCGGCGGGCAGCTTCGTCGCCTCGGGCCAGGACCAACGCGCGGGTGGCAGCAACAGCAACTCGCGGGTCCGCTACCACCGCTTCGGCCGCGCGGCGTTCGGGACCGTCGGCACCGCCGCGATCCTGTTGTCCGATCCGATCGACGTGGTGATCCAGGTCTCGCCGAACGACGGCTACGGACAGGCCGGATCGCGCACGCCCTTCTATCGGCAATACGTCGAGGGCACCACGGTGACGGTCACGGCGCCGGGGACCGCGACGACCTCCTCCGGTGACTTCGCATTCCGCCACTGGACCCACGAAGCCGCACCCGGCAGCGCACCGACCCAACGGCCTTCCGGCCAACTCTCGTTCAGCTACGACCTCGGCTCCGCGGACGACCGATTCGTCGCGTACTACGGCGAGATCTTCACGCTGTCGCTCGGCTCCTCGGCGAACGTCTCGGGGGTACCGATCAGCTTCGGACAGGCCGACGTGGACGGCTCACAGGGCGGGGCGACCCCCCTGACCCGTCGCTACGTGGACGGCGACACCATCACGGTCTCCGCGCCGTCGGTGTTCGGGATGCACCGCCTCTCGCATTGGACGGTGGACGGCGTCGACCAGCCCGAAGGCCAGCACGTGCTCACGCTGAGCATCGCCGCCGACCAGAGCCTGGTCGCGAACTACCTGGAGCCCGACTGCTACGAGCCGGACCTCGGCACCGCGCTCGGCATGGGTGACGAGTCCCTCGCACAGGGCCTACCGCTCGGCTTCGACTTCCCGCTGCAGGACGGCACCACCACCGACCGGATCACGGTGAGCTCCAATGGCTTCCTGTGGCTGGCAGCGACCGGCGGCCAGGACAACACGCCGAGCCGTGGCGACCTCGTCGGCAGCGCACCGCGGATTGCCGCCGCGTGGCACGACCTGAGCTTCGACGGGGATGGGGACGACGTCTACTTCCAGGCACTGCCGGGCCGGGCGGTCGTCACCTGGCACCAGGCCGTGCCCCTCGACACGGTCGTCGCCAACCAGTTCCTGCTGCACACCGCGCAGTGCACCCTGTTCGCCGACGGCCAGGTGCACCTGTCGTTCTCCGGTGACTGGAGCTACCTGAACAGGGTCGTGGTCGGCGCGAAGCTCGGCAGCTCTTCGACCGACCCAGGCTCGATGGACCTGTCCTCGGGCAGCGTCAGCAGCGGCTCCACGCCGAGCCTCTACGAGGACTTCGACTACTTCCAGAACCGCTTCGACCTGGAGGGTCGCGTGCTGAGCCTCGGCGGCAACGGCCAGGACGGGGTCTCTTCGGCACCGGCCGAGAGCGCCTGCCAGCTCGGCATGGCGACTGCCTACGGAGAAGGCTGCCCACCGCCCGCCTCGTTCGCCGAGTTCGGACAGGTCGACGACCTCGCCGGCCGGTCGCTGCAGTTCGTGCCCAACGCGAGCGGCGGCTACCTGGTGCGCTGGTGCCCCGCCAACTGCTTCGACGCGGACCTCGGCACGCTCGTCTCGCAACGCAACGACTCGGTCTCCGTCCGCACGTCGCTGCACACCTTCCCGTACCCGGGCAATGCCGCCGGCACGACCGAGATCTCCGTCTCGACCAACGGCTTCGTCTACCTGGCTCGCAGCACCGACCCGGGCGTGATCCCGCGGACGGGAACGCTCGTCAACGACGCACCTCGCATCGCCGCCTTCTGGACCGATCTCGATCCATCGACCGCCAGCGCCGACGGGGTCTACTTCAAGGCCCTGCCGAACCGCACGGTGATCACCTGGAAGGACGTCCACGAACTCGGCTCGCCCACGGTCCTGCTCACGGTGCAGATGCAGCTCTACGCCAATGGCCTGGTGACGCTGTCGTACAGCGGGGATCTCACCACGCGACGCGACGTGTTGGTGGGCTTCTCTCCGGGGCGTGGCGAGGCAGCGGCGACGCCGGTCGACTTCGTCACCGACGTGCCGTTCCACAGCGGCGCCGCGGGCGGCGACCGGCTCACCCTGAGCGGCGGCGCCTACCGCCCGACCGTGGGCCAGCCGTTCCTGGTGGAGACCTCCAACGTGCCCACCGGTTCGCTGGGCGGCGCCCTGATCCTCGGCTTCGTGCAGCAGTCGATCGACCTGAGCATCCTCGGCATGCAGGGCTGCTTCGTGCTGTCGACCAACGACGTGCAGGTGCCGCTGACGCTCACGACGGCGAACGAGATCACCTCGCTGCCGATCCCCAACACGTCGATCCTGCTGGGACACTCGGTCTACCTGCAGTCCGCATTGATCGCGCCCGGCATCAACCAGGCCGGTGCCGCGACCTCCAATGGACTGCAGGTGACGATCGGGAAGTTCTGAGGCGCGCCGTCCCTCGCCACCAGGTTCACCCATCCGAGCACCCACATGGACATCGAACGCCGCCTCGCCGAACTCGAACGCACCGCACGGAGGGCCCGGAGCACCGCCAGGGTCGCGGTCCTGGCACTCCTGGTCCTGACCACCGCCGCCTGGACCCACTCCGGCAGGTATCTCGACGAGATCACCACCTCCCGCATCGTCCTCGTCGACGAAGACGGCGTGCCGCGCGGCGAGTGGTCGTGCAATGGCCGCCGCGAGCCGATGCTGAAGATGCAGGACTCCGAGGGCACCGACCGACTCCGTATCGGCATCAACAAGGACGGGGCGGTGGCAGTGTTCCACGACACCGAAGGCCGCGTGCGCCTCGCCCACAGCGTCGACTCCGCCGGCCATCCGCACGGCCTCTGGCTCGACCACCGCCGCCAGGTCCGGGTCCACGTCTCGGTCGGCGGCGAGGACGGCTACGGCAACATCCAGCTCACCGACCTGGAGAACCACACACCGGTCGGCATGGGATTCATGCCGGACGGCTCGCCCTGGCTGCGCCCGAGCAACGACTTCGCCGGCGGCGAATGGGGGCTGCCGGTGGAACGACCGGCCGACGGCGCGGAGACCGCCGCAACGGATCCCGACGTCCGGCGCTGATCACGGCAAGCGCGCGCGCGTCGCCGGATCTTCGACCAGCTCGATCTCGAGCCCGCCGTCGTGGCTGCGCATACGGAGGCCGAACGCGCTCGTCACCCAGCCACCTTCCTCGTAGCCGCGCCGCTCGACCGGCTCGACGTCGCCGCGCACGTAGATCTCCACCGCGCCGGTGTCCTGATCGATGATCCACACCTCGCGCGCACCCCAATCGAGATAGGTCCCGATCTTCGCGTACGACTCGTCGTCCGGACTCCGGATCTCCACCGCGACCTCCGGGCAGCCCTCCATCCGCGAGCCGCGGTCCACGTGCGTCGACTCCTCCGTCCAGAACACCAGATCGGGGCAACGGTAGTCGCGCCGCCAGTCCTCCAGGCCAGGACGAGCAACGTTGACGCGGGCGAGGCAATCGCGGTCTCCCTCGGACGCCCAATGAGCCAACAGCCAGAAGAGCAGGCGCGCGGAGAGCCGCTGATGGAGGTTGCTCGGATCAGGCGCCATGTGCAGCTCCCCATCCCAGACCTCGTCGAATGCGTCGGCGCCAGCGACCCGCCGCGCCTCCATCTGCTCTTCCGTCAGCTCTCGCATCGCTGCATCCGTCGATCGCACCTCGAACTCCTTTCATCGTAGCACCGGCTCCGCGGCCAGGGAGCGGCCGCGGGAAGCCTGTGCCCCGGAGGGACGAAGTGGTCACGCCGATTCGGAGCGAACCGCGCACTCACGGCAGCCGCGCGCGCGTCGACGGATCGTCGACCAACTCGATCTCCAGCCCGCCGTCGTGGCCGCGCATGCGGATACCGAACGCGCTCGTCACCCAGCCACCTTCCTCGTAGCCGCACCGCTCCACCGGCTCGACGTCGCCGCGCACGTAGATCTCCGCCGCACACGTGTCCCGGTCGATGATCCACACCTCACGCGCGCCCCAGTCCAGGTACGTCCCGATCTTCTGGTACGACTCGTCACCCGGACTCCGGATCTCCACGCACACCTCCGGCGCGCCCTCGAAGTAGGCGCCTCGGTTCACATGCGTCGAGTTCCGCGTCCATAACGACAGATCCGGGATCCGGTAGTCCTGCAACCAGTCGGCCCGGCCAGGACCAGCGACGTTGCCTCCCGACCGTCCGCCACGATCTCCGCCGGCGATCCAGTGGTTGCCGAACCAGATCGTCAGCTTCCAGATCAGCTGCTGGTGACGGTCGCCGGCATCAGGCGACATGTGCGGCACTCCATCCCAGACCTCTTCCAGGGCACCGGCACGCCTTCGCGCTTCCATCTGCTCTTCGGTCAGCTCTCGCATCGCTGCATCCGTAGATCGCACCTCGAACTCCTTTCATCGTAGCACCGGCTCTGCGGCCAGGGAGCGGCCGCGGGGAGCCTGTGCCCCGGTGGGGCGAAGTGGTCACGCCGATTCGGAGCGAACCGCGAAGTCACGGCAGGCGCGCGCGCGTCGATGGATCTTGGACCAACTCGATCTCGAGCCCGCCGTCGTGACCGCGCATGCGGATGCCGAACGCGCTCGTCACCCAGCCTCCCGCCTCGTAGCCGCGTCGCTCCACCAGCTCGGCGTCGCCGCGCACGTAGATCTCCACGGCGCAGGTATCGCGGTCGATGATCCACACCTCACGCGCGCCCCAGTCCAGGTAGGTCGCGAGCTTCGAGTAGGACGCATCGTCTGGACTGCGGATCTCCACGCAGACCTCCGGAGCGCCCTCCAAGTGCGCTCCACGCGCGACGTGGCCGGAGGAGTCCGTCCAGGCGACGAGATCAGGGATACGGTGGTCGCTACGCCAATCTTCGAGACCGGGTCTTGCGACATTGGTGCGCGCCAGGCATTCGCGCGCACCCCCCGACATCCATCGGGTGCGCATCCACACCAGCAGACTTGCCTCGAGCCTCTGATGAGGAATCGACGGGTCAGGCGCCACGTGCAGCTCCCCCTCCCAGACCTCGTCGAATACGTGGGCACCGGCGACCCGCCGCGCCTCCATCTGCTCCTCGGTCAGCTCTCGCATCGCTGCATCCGTAGATCGCACTTCGAACTCCTTTCATCGTAGCACCGGCTCCGCGGCCAGGAAGCGGCCGCGGGAAGCCCGTGCCCCGGAGGAGCGAAGTGGTCACGCTGACTAGCGACGGAGCGCGACTTCACGGCAGACGCACACGCGTCGCCGGATCGTCGACCAACTCGATCTCGAGCCCGCCGTCGTGGCCGCGCATGCGGATGCCGAAGACGCTCTCGACCCAGCCGCCTTCCTGGTAGCCACGCCGCTCCACCGACTCGACGTCACCGCGCACGTAGATCTCCACCGCCCCGGTGTCCTGATCGATGATCCACACTTCGCGCGCACCCCAGCCAAGGTAGGCCTCGATCTTGTCGTACGACTCGTCGGCCGGGCTCCGGATCTCCACCGCCACCTCCGGACATCCCTCCATCCGCGAACCGCGATCCACGTGCGGCGACGCCTCGGTCCAGAACACCAGATCCGGGCAGCGGTAGTCACGTCGCCAGTCCTCGAGGCCGGGACGGGCGACGTTGACGCGGGCGAGGCAATCGCGGTCTCCCTGCGGAACCCAGTGGGTCAGGATCCAGGATCCCAGACGGATCGAGAGACTCTGGTGGAGGTTGCTCGGATCAGGCGCCACGTGCAGCTCCCCCTCCCAGACCTCGTCGAATGCGTCGGCACCGGCGACCCGCCGCGCCTCCATCTGCTCCTCGGTCAGCTCTCGCATCGTCCCTTCCGTCGATGTCACTGTCGTCGATCGCACTTTGGGTTCCTCGCATCGTAGCACCGGCTCCGCGACCAGGGAGCGGCCGCGGGAAGCCAGTGCCCCGGAGGGGCGATGTGGTCACGCTGATCCGTGACGCAATGCGAAATCAGGGCAGGCGCGCGCGCGTCGCCGGATCGTCGACCAGCAAGATCTCCAGCCCGCCATCGTGGCCGCGCATGCGGAGCCCGAAGGCGCTCTCGACCCAGCCGCCTTCCTGGTAGCCACGCCGCTCCACCTGCTCGACGTCGCCGCGCACGTAGATCTCCACCGCGCCGGTGTCCTGATCGATGATCCACACCTCGCGCGCACCCCAATCGAGATAGGTCCCGATCTTCGCGTAGGACTCGTCGTCCGGACTGCGGACCTCCACCGCCACCTCGGGGCAGCCCTCCATCCGGGATCGTCGATCGACGTGGGTCGACGCGTCGGTCCACAGCGCGAGGTCGGGAATCCGATAGTCCTGCCGCCAGTCTTCGAGTCCGGGCCGCGAGACGTTGACCGGCAGAACGCAGTCGCGCGCCCCGAGCTGCACCCAGTGGCTGCGTAGCCAGACGAACAGCGCCCCGGCCAACCGCTGGTGCAGATTGGTCGGTTCAGGCGCCACGTGCAGCTCCCCCTCCCAGACCTCGTCGAATGCGTCGGCACCGGCGACCCGCCGCGCCTCCATCTGCTCTTCCGTCAGCTCTCGCATCGCTGCATCCGTAGATCGCACCTCGAACTCCTTGCATCGTACCACCGGCTCCACGGCCAGGGAGCGGCCGCGGGGAGCCAGTGCCCCGGTGGGGCGAAGTGGTCACGCGGATTCGCAGGTTCCGCAGCGGACCTCGCGAAGCCGTTGCGGTTCGGTGCCGCGACGATCAGCGGGCCTTCCCCGCCAGGCGGCCCCCCACGAGGCACAGCGGCACGATCGCCACCAGGAACACGAGGTGGTACCACAGCGGCATCCGGTCCCAGACCCCGGACTGCACCGCGATCCCGGTGACCAGCAGCAGGATCGACATGACCAGCACCGGTTTGCCGGCATGGACCTTCGCCGCCAACAGCCCGGCGACCAGCGAACAGACGAAGCTCAGGGCGAGTGCGGCGATCAGAGCAGGTTGCGGCAGCGAGGTGAACTCGGGGTCAGCGACCTCCGGCCACACTTGCGCGATCGCGAGGTTGCCGAGCAGCCACAGGGCGGTCCAGATCGCATAGCCGGCGATCACGGCAAGAACGGCACGAAGCATCGGAGGGGCTCCTTCGAGAGAGAGAGAGAGGGGAACTCGCGAAGACTCAGACCGGCCAGTGCTCGCTGCGGCTCTGCTTGGGGCTCAGCGGCGCCATCAGCTTGAACAGCACGAACAGCATGCGCGTGCCGAACGACGGCCTGCCGGTCTCCATCACGCTCTTCAACGTGTTCACGATCAGCTTGCCGCCCTGCACCATCTGCTTGGCGGTCTTGGTCCCCTCCGGCAGGTCGCGCAGCAGCATCGTGTAACGCGTGCGGCCATTGCCGAGGTCCTCGAGCTCATTGACGACGACGCACGCCGGGTCGTCGAAGTTGGTGAACTTGAAGGTGTGCGCGAAGCGCGTCGGCGGCGTGACCTCGAGGATCTCGCCAACGACACCGGTGTACTTGCCGTCCGCGGTGCGCATCGCCATCCGCGAGCCGGCCTGCAACGACGAGACGTGCATCCGGGTGTTGAAGAAGCACGGGATGACCTCGTCGGTCTTGGTGATCTCGGCCCAGACGGCCTCGATCGGCGCGTCGATCTCGACCACGAACTTGTGGCGGGTGTCGGTTCCCGCAGGGCTGGCGTCAGGCATGGCGGTTGTTCTTCGCGTCGTGGATGCGCGCCTCGACGCGCGCCTTGAGGTCGGCCATCCGACTCGCCCAGAACGCGGAGAGCTCGGTGGTCCAACGGTCGTAGACGGCCTGGAGCGGCGTGGGGTCGAGGAACAGATGGCGCGCGCGGCCCACCTTCTCGGACTGCAGCAGTCCGGCCTCTTCGAGCACCTTCAGGTGCTTCATCACGGCGATCCGGGACATCGGGAAGTGGGAGGCCATGGCCTTCACCGTCATGCCCGGCGCCTGCAGCAGCAGGTCGAGCATGCGCCGGCGGTCCCGGTGCGCGAGGGCCGCGAACAGGGCGTCGGTGCGGTCGTCGTCCATGGGTAACCCAAGGGTTACCTTTGAGAGGCACGACCCGCAAGCCCCTCCTCCTGGGATTTCCCGGCGTGGCCGCACGACTCCTGTCGCATGACGCCCCGAACCTCGGAGCCGGAAGATGACCCAACCCCGCCAACTCGCGATCCCAGCCCTAATCGGCAGCGTCCTCGCACTCGCGACCGCCCTGCCCGGACAGGTCGACTGGGTCCAGATCCCCATCCCGCCGGCGCAGAGCCCACCGCCGCGGAACTCCGGCAAGCTGGTCCCCGCCGGGCGGTGCGGCTGTCTGATCCTCTACGGCGGTTGGAGCAACACCCAGAACCTCACCGACATGTGGCGGTTCGACGGCGTGACCTGGTCGTTGATCGATTCCAACGCGCCGCCCGGCATGCGCTGGGGCCACGGGATGAGTCACGACCTGCGCACCGGCGAGCTGCTGCTGTTCGGCGGCGCGCGCGGCTTCTACATCAACGACACCTGGAAGTGGGACGGGACCACCTGGACCGAGCTCCGGCCCGTGCACTCGCCGCCGCCGCGCGCGTCGGTCGAGCTGGTCTACGACGAGGCGCGCGGCGTGCACGTGCTGTTCGGCGGCGACGACTTCGGTGGCAGCCACGACGAGACCTGGGAGTGGGACGGGCAGGATTGGACCCATCGCGCTTTCACGATCCGCCCCGCGGCTCGGCGCGAGTTCGAGATGGTCTACGACCGCGGACGTCAGGTCACCGTGCTGTTCGGCGGCCAACAGCAACACGGCACGCTGTTCGGTGATACCTGGGAGTACGACGGCATCGCCTGGACCCAGCGCTTCCCGACCAACAGCCCTGCACCCCGCTCGACGCACGCGATGGTCTACGACGAGGCTCGCGGCCGAGTCGTGCTCTACGGCGGCTACCACGATCCGTGGACGGCGAACTCCAGCCCCCTGCCCGAGACCTGGGAATGGGACGGCATCGACTGGGTGCAGCGATCCACCTCGGCAGGCCCCGCGACGCCGTTCCAGCAGTCGATCGGCTACGCCCCCGGCAGCGGGCTCACCGTCGCATTCAGCGGCGCGACGACGACCGAGACCTGGTTCCTCTTCAACCGCCACCCCGCCACGGCCTCGCGCATGTCCAGCGGGTGCGCCAGCGCCTCCACCGGCGTGACCCCGTCCCTCGACCCGGCGTCGACCCTCGGCAACCTGCCGTGGATCGGCGACACGTTCACGTTGGAGATGTCGGACGTCCCGCCGGGCGGGCGGCCGATCGCGATGCTCGGCACGACAGATCGCTCCTGGGCCGGTCGGCCGCTGCCGCTCTCGCTGACCCTGTTCGGCGGCGGGCCCGGCTGCACCCTCGACATCGCTCCCGCCGCGACCCCCGCGATGACGCCCGGCCCGGGCAACACCGCACGCTTCGACCTGCCGATCCCGAACGTCCGGGCGCTGGTCGGACTGAACCTCTACGGCCAGGGGGCCGTGCTCGAACCGGCCGGCAGCTCCTCGGTGCTGACCACGACCAACGCGCTGCTGCTGCAGATCGGATCCCGCTGATCGGCCCCCGACCTCGCCACCTTCGACTACGCTCGGCGCATGGTCGATACCGTGCGCTGCATCGCCTGCGCGAAGCCGCTCGACGGCCGGGCGACGCGGTTGTTCGAGCACCTCGCCAGCGCCCCCCTGGTGCCCACGCGGTCGCTCGACGACCCGCTGTGCGTCACGTGCGCCGACGGGACCGAGAAGACGCTCACCGTCCATTGCGACGATTGCGCGGCGCTCCGACTCGCCGCGGCGGTCGTCATCACCGACGCCGACATCGCGCGCGGGTGGGCCCTCGCCGACCGTGACCAGGTCGCGGCGTTCCGAGGCGAACCGCTGCACCCCCTCGCGCAGGTCCGTCCCGGCCGCTTCGCCAAGCTCTCGTTCGTGACGACGCCGATGCGCGCACCGCGACCCATCGAGTCGATGTGAGTCAAGGTCACGCGACGCAGCGACGGCGGCTGGCACGGCGAACTCGACAACGAGCCGGAGGTGCTCACCGAACTGGAACCCGGCAGCGAGATCGTCTTCGGAGACCACCAGGTCGTGGGCGTGGCGATGGACACCTCCAGCCGAGAGCTACCACCCGACGGACACGCCTGCGCGTACTGCGACCCCGAGCTGCGTGGCGACCAGCAGGAACTCGACGAGGGCGACGAACGACTGCTGGAGGCAACCCGCCAGTTCGGGTTCATGGTGTTTCGGATCGGCGCCGACGACGAGGGACCCGGCCTGGCATTCACCGTCGGGCTCGCGCACCGCTTCGACCACCCGGAGTTGGTCTGCTTCGGCGCGGACGCCGATGTCCTCGGCGAACTGGTCCGCGACCTGGCCAATCAGGTCGCCGCCGGCTCACGGTTCGAGGATCGCGAGATCCGGACCGACGTCCTGCACCGCGCGAAGGTCCGCTTCGACGCGCTGCCCACCGACCGCGATGCGCCGCGCCGCGAGCACCTCGGCTACGCCTGCTGGTTCCACCGCAATGCCAGCTTCCCGGTGCTGCAGGTGGTCTGGTCGGACCGCGAGGGCCGATTCCCCGACGATCCGGATCACGACCCGGCGCTCGCACGTTGGCAGGTCTCGCTCGGCGCCCTCCGCGGCTCAGCGTGACTGCGCGGCCTGGGCCCGCGCCAGCGCCTCCAGGATCGGTCGATACGAGTCACTGCGCGACGGCACACGTTCGCGAAGCGTGCGGATCACGCGCGCGCCGTGCGGACCCGGATGCGCAGCCGCCCAGTCGACGAGGCGGAGCCAACGAGGTTGCCAGAGGCCCATGATCGGCTCGGGTGCGCCGAAGGTCGCGACGGTCTCCAGGCGAGACCAGACCACAGCACCGGTCTCCGCGGTGTCGGGGTCGACCTCCACGAGCGCATCGCAGATCTGGTCGTGGAACGCCGTGAGCCGCGGATCGGCGAGCGCCCTGCGCAGGGCCGGGCCGGCCGCCGGATCGCCGAGGCGCCGCAACGCATCGGCGGCGCGCGAGGAGTAGCCGGCCGGGTCGGCATGGCCGAGCAGGTACTCGAGGAACTCCCGAGCCGCGGGCCCCAGCGCCACCAGGCCGGCGAAGTGCGGGTCCGAGTCCGAGCAGAACCGGCCGGGACGCGCGGTGTCGAGCGAGGGGAACGGCGGTTGAGCCAGGCGGGGGTTCGCGGCATCCGGGCGATCGAAGAGCGTCGGCAGCAGCAGGTGCTGATACCAGGCGAGCGCGTCGTCCCCCATCCACACCGGCAGCAGACGCCGCGCCAGGGGCGTGGCCGAACGCTGCGACTCGTTCGCGGGCTCGAACGCACAGTCCATCAAGAGTCCCCGGCCGGTCGGCTCGCCGGCGCGCGTCAGGATCGCGGCAGCGGCCAGGCGGTCGACGGGCAGGCCGCGCTCGGCATCCCAGATCTCCCGCGCGACGCCCTCGAACCCCGGGGCGCCTGCCAACGCAATGCGCGCCAGCGCCTGTCGCCGATCCTTCTCGTCGCCATGGAGCATCACCGACCGGTAGGCCTCGGACGCCGGCTGGCGCGTGACGCGGCCGGTCCGCGCATCGATGCGCTGCGCGACCTCGCAATGGGCCAGGGTCACCAGGTCGCCGCCAGGCTCGGCCCAGACGACGTCGAACCAGCGCACGCCCTCGGAGGTCTCGTCGAAGTCGTCCCACTCACGCGCGGTGAACTCCATCGCGTCGCGGCGGATGCGGTAGGTGCGGGTGCCGTCGAGCAGATAGCGCTCGGCGAGCACGCCCCGGCCGACACGACCCCGCTCCTCGAAGAAGGTGAAGCCTGCGGGATCCACGCGCAGCAGGTGGGGCCCGTGATCGAGGGATCCCTCGGCCACCACCTCGTCCCCGGCACGCCTCGCGATCGCGGTCCCGGGCTCGGGGGTGGCGTCGTGGCCGTCCCGCGACGCCGCGGGAACACCCTCAGCCGACCGGCTCTCGACCACCCGGAACGTCAGTCGCATGCGCTCTCCCGCGGCCTTCCCCGCCGCCGTCTCGCGCCACCAGATCACCAGGTAGTGCTGGCCGTCGGGCAGCGGCACGCGGCGGTTCTCGAACGGCAGGGAGAAGTGCGATCTCGGATCGGGCGACGCCTCCGCGACGGCACCGGCCGCCAGGACGAGCGAAGACAGCAGGGCGACCACGGCACGGTTGGGCATGACGACTCTCCAGGGCTGGCGAGACGCGCGAGCGCGCCTCAGACTCCCCGATCCCCCATGCCACGCCGCGACCTCGGACAAGGTGCCTGGATCGACTACGAGCCGCAGTTCCTCGCCGACCATGAGGACTGGAAGTCGCGCCTGCTCGCCGAACTCGACCTGCGCGTCGAGACGATCCGCATGTTCGGCAAGCGGATCCCGGTGCCCCGCGAGGTCGCCTACCACGCCGATCCGGGGCTCAGCTACTGCTACAGCGGCACCGACCATCCGGCGACGCCCTGGACGCAGACCCTCGCCGCGGTCCGCGAGCGGCTCGTGGTCCACACCGGCACTCCCTACGACGCCGTCCTCGTCAACCACTACCGCACCGGCAACGACTCGATGGGCCGCCACGCCGACGACGAACCCGAACTCGGCCCGGCTCCCGACGACATCCGCATCGCCTCGATCAGCCTCGGCGCGCGCCGGGTGTTCCGCCTCCATCCCCGCGCCGGCGGCCCGCGCATCGACTACGAGCTCGGCCAAGGCGACCTGCTGGTGATGGGCGGCACCACCCAGCGCCACTTCGTCCACGAGCTGGTCCGCACGCGCCGCCCGGTCGCTCCTCGCCTCAACCTCACCTTCCGCTGCCTCGGCCTTCACAGGACCTCGAGGGTGTAGGAATCGGCGGTCTCGGAGCTGGCGTAGAAGAACGGGTCGTCCTCGAGGTCGACGGTGCCGAAGGGCTGGTTGGTGGTCGGGTTGAGCGGCAGGGCATCGAGGCAGCCCGCGTCGACGAGCAGAGCCGCGAGTTCGCCGCCGGAGAGGAAGGGCTCGGCGGGGTAGGTGCCGTGCTGCGCGAGGTAGCGCGCGAGGCCGTCGACCAGAGCGGCGCGCGTCTGCTCGGTGACGTGCTCGCGGCGCAGCGCGCGGGCCGGTTCACGGGCGACGAACCACAGACCGGTGAGCATGCCCGCGACGACCGCCATGGAGGCGGCGAGCTGGCGAGGGCGGTTCACCACGGCATGCCGGCGAGGGTGGCGCGAGCGGTGTCGCGGCAGGTGAACAGCAGCACGGCGAAGGCCAGCAGCAGCGCGAGCACCAGGTCGCGGCGGCCGAGGCGCGCCGTGGAGGGCGTGCGAATCGACTCGAGCAAGGCACCCGTCGGACAGCCGTAGCGGCAGTAGGCCATCGGCACGGCGGCGGATGCGAGCAGCGTGAACACTGCCAGCGCGATCGACGCCAACGAAGCGGCACCGAGCAGCCAGGCGTCGAACGGCTCCAGTGCGGCGAGGTCGAGCGGCAGGCCGACCAGCAACGCGCCGACGATCAGGAACACCGATAGCATCGGCAAGGCGGCGAGGGGACCACGCACCGCGGCCGGCAACTCGACGCGCAGGCCACGCGGCGCGATCCGACCGACCCACTCCTGCAGCGCACCGTGCGGGCAGACCTGCGCGCAGTAGACCGACCGTCCGGTCGCCCACGGCACCAGCAGCGAGACCGCGCCGAGCGCCGCGAGGCCCGGGGTGGCCCGCCAGGGCAGGCCGTGCAGCGCCCAGGCTCCGAACAACGACCACGACAGCAGATCGGTCACGACGAGTCCGAGCCACACCACGCAGACCACTTGGTAGAGCCGCCGCAACCGGCGCCGGGCGCGGCGCACGAAGGCCAGCGCGAGTCCTCCCAGCGCCACTGCGAAAAGTCCGAGGTCCCGCATCCCGACCACGACACCATTCGCACTGCCTTCCCTGCCCAACAGCGGGGCGAGGCGCAGGCCGATCGAGTCGACCACGCACGCGCTGGTCCGCGTCGCACCACTGACGCCGTCGATGCCGAGCTCCTCCGCAGTCGCCCCAGCGAGTTCCGCCACCGATCTGCCGCGCAGCGCCGCCGCGAACCGCTCATCGTCCGCGACGTCCCGCACATGCCCCGGCGTGTCCGCACTCTCGCGGATCCGGAAGTCGCGCAGCCGGTCGTCGCCATCGAGCAACACCAGCACCTCGGTCGGACCCGCATAGCCGACCAGCCGGTCCGCGGCCGGCGAGGTCGACAGCGCATGACCGAGCGTCGCGCCGTCCCAGCTCACCAACGCGCGACCGAGAGGGCCGACCTCGGGATCCACCACCGCGACGTCGCCCCACAGCGCCTGCACCTCGCGCAGACCGATCGGTCGCGCGTCGCGCCCCCGCTGCGCCGCGGCGTTCCACAACACCAGCGTGAACACCGTGCCGAGTGCCGCGAGCCGCCACACGCGCAGGAGCCATACCCGGACCGCACCACCTCTCCTCATTCGTCGCCGCCGTCACCGATGCGCAGGAGCCGTGCCGCGTCGACGATCACGTGCCCCTCGGTGCCCGCGTTCGAAACCGTCACCTCCACCGCGGCCCCGGGCTGCAGGTCGAGCTCGCACAGCCGGCCGAAGCCCTCGCCACTGCCAGGCTGCTCGCGCTGGTTCACCGTGAAGCTGCGGTCGAAGTCCCGTGCGCGCACCCGAACCGGCACCGCCGTCGAGCGGCTCGGACTCGCGCGCCAGGTCAGCTCCACCGCGTAGCGCCCCGGCTGCCGCGGCCGCAGCGTGAACACCGCCGACCGCTCGCCCTTGCCGGCCGCATCGTCGTGCAGGTAGCGCTCGCCCACGTAGCCGGCCTCGTGGGTGCTGCTCTGCCATTCGCCCACGAGCTTCGCGCGGTGGTCGTCGACCACCAGCCCCTGCAGCGTCTCCGGAGCGACCGAGCGGGTCGGCGGCACGTCTTCGGGGATCACCAGCTCGCCGTCGACCGTCGCCCGCCGCGCCTTACCGGGCAGCCGCATCAGCCGCTTCAGCTCCTCGAGATGCTCCGTATAGACGTCGCGCGGCTGGCAACCCTCCGCCGCACAGATCGACGCCGCCTTGCCGACCACCTCGCCGATCATCCCGCCGGTCTTCATCACCCGCACCGTGCCGAGCGCCTCGTGCGTCACGCTCACGCAACGACCGGCCATGAACAGGTTCCGGATATTGCGCGAGTAGAAGCAGCGATACGGCACCGGATATCCCTGCTCCTTGTCGACGCTGCGGTCGAAGTGCGCCCGGCTGATGAACGGGTTGTCGGGATAGCGCTTGGCGAACTCCTCCTTCGGGTAATGCAGGTCGATGTCCCAGGTGGTCGGCACGCAGCCATCCGGGAACGCCTTCTTCGCGACGATGTCGTCGCGCGTCAGCACCACGTCGCCGAGCAGTTGCCGCGACTCGCGGGTGCCCGCCACGAACGCCACCCATTGCAGCCGCGCGTTGCGATGCTCGTCGGCCTTCGGTCCGTGCTTCAGGGTCGCGAAGGCTCCGAACACCGCGCGCAGGTTCCAATCGCGGATCGCCTCCAGGTCGTCGATCGGGTGCTGGTCGAAGCCGCTCTCCCAGAACCACTCGCCCTTGCCGTTGCGCGGGTAGGGGAAGTCGGCCATGCCGAGATCCAACGCCCACGGGACGGCCGGGAAGCCGGCGGACTCCGAGCCCTGCTCCCACCGCCACATGTTGCTGGAGCCGAGGTGCTCGCGCTCGCGGATCGTCAGGTCGGCGCCGGCCCACGCGCCGAGGTGGCCATGGCCGGTCGCGTCGCAGAACAGAGTTCCTTCGAAGCGGCTGCGCGCGCCATTGCGGGTGTCGAACGCCTCCACCGCGACGATCCGGTCGTCCTCGACCGTCACCACGTCGCAGCGGGTGTTCAGGAACAGGTCGAGGTTCGGCTCCGCCCGTACCACCTGCTCCTTCAGGTCGTCGACGAACTCCTCCTCGGTGCCCGGCGAGTTGGTAGCCTGGTCCTGGAACTCCTCGACGATCTCGCCGAGCCGCGGATAGGCACCGCGCCGGATCCCGCCCTTGGCCCAGACCCGCACCTCGCTGCTGCCATTGCCGCCGAGCACCGGCCGGTCCTGGATCAGTGCGACCCTGCAACCCATCCGCGCCGCCGAGATCGCCGCCGCCGTCCCGCCGTAGCCGCCACCGACCACCACCAGGTCGTAGCCGTCGCGCAGCGTCGGATTCGCCGCTTCGCCGAGCTGCGCGACCCGCCACGCCGCCAGCGCCTCGCCGTCCGCGGGCGGCGTCGCCCTGCGGTCGGTCGTGAACCACAGCGCGTCGGCCCGACCGCAGAAGCCGGTGAGATCGCGCAGCGCCACCTGCACCGCTCCCGGCTCGTCGAGCCCGAACTCCCCGGCCTCGTGCCAACCCCAGTCGCGGCCCTCCACGCCGAGCTGACCGCCGATCTCCGCACCGTCGACCAGCACCCGGAACCGCCCCGGCGCACCCGGCGCGTCCCAGCGCGCGACCCAGTCGTAGGTCCTGACCAGCACCCGCCAGGTTCCGGCGGCCGGCAACTCCACCGTGGTGCGCGCATCCGCGACCGGCGCCCCGAGCCCGTGCGCCAGCAGGTAGGGCGAACCCATGGCGTGCACGAACTGGGTGTCGAGCTGCCAGCCACCGCGGTCGGCGAAGGACTCGGCTTCGACGAGGATGCCGTGCTGGCAGGTGAGGGAGCCGAGCACAGTCAGAGGCGCGAGGAGCCGGGCGAGACGGGCAAGCATCTCCGACATGCTATCCCTGCGGCGCCGGTGCACCGCGTCACGATCAGCACTGCGCCGTGATCAGAACTGCGCCGTGATCAGAACTGCGCCGCGATCAGCGAACGCGGGCCGTGATCCCCGCATGCTCTTCCCTGAGCCGTGCCGCCTCCGCACTGTTCCCGGCGAGCTCCTCGAGCTGCGCCAGATGACCCAGCGCCATCAGGTGCTTCGCGGAGTCCGCGCCGAGCTGGTCGCGGAAACACGTCCGGGCCGCGCCGCAGACCGTGCGGGCCTCGTCGATCTCGCCCCGCCGCGCGAGAGGCACCCAGATCAGCCAAGCGTCCGACCAGGTCGTCCAGTGTTCCTCGCCATAGTGCGCGCGCCGCAGGCGCATCGCCTCGCGGCCGATCCGCTCCATTGCGGCGAGGTCTTCCCGCGCGTGCGCGAGTCCGCCCAGGACCTCCAGCGGCCGGGCGACCAGATGATGGTCTTCGCCGTGCACGCGGACCCGCACCTGCCGCGCCTCCTCGGCATGCGACTCGGCCGCGTCGAGTTCACCGAGGCGTAGCTCGGCGAACGCCAGCCGTTCGAGGGTCGATGCCAGCGCCGGCCCTCCGCGCGAGCCGCTCTCGCGGTGGACGTCCAGGGCCTCGAGGAGCACCGACCGGGCCTCGTCGAGCCGCCCCAGCTCCAGCAGCGTGAGGCCTCGCTCGTCCAGGCTGATCGCCAGATCCTGCCGCCCCACGGCCCCTATTCTGCGGAGCTGTTGCGCCGCCTCTTCGAGCAGCAGCAACGCTCTCTCGTTCCGGCCCTCGCTCCGCTCGACCACCGCGAGGTTGTCGAGCGCCCGACCGAGACCGCGGCTGGCGGCGCTCGGATACGCCTCCCGGAGGATCCCCACTGCCTCCTCGAGCATCGGTCGGGCCTCCGCGGTCCGCTGCGCGAGATGCAGGAGGTGGCCCCGATCGCTCAGACTCTCGCCGAGCAGCGCCGACTCGGGCCAGCCACGCCGCAGCTTCTCGATCACCTCGGCAGAAGCGGCCAGGGACTCCTCGTTCCTGCCGAGACGCTGCAGGACGCGTGCCCGCATGCCCTGCACACGGATGTGCTCCAGGTCGTCGCCAAGGGACGGGTCGGGCGCTACCGCGAGCTCGTCGAGCCAGGCCAATGCGGTCTCGAGCTGGCGATTGCCCGCGACGAGCGAGGCGACCATCTGCCGCGTGTAGACCGAGACCAGTTCCGGGTCGCCGAGCACCCGCACCGCCTCCCGACCGGGCTCCAGCAGGCTCCAAGCCTCGTCGAAGCGACCGGCCTCCTGTGCCAATGCCGCCTCGCGCACGACCAGCATCCACCGTTCCACCTCGCTGGTGAGCGGACTCTGCAGGAGCTGCTCGCGCGACCTCTGCCAATGTGCGACCGCGCGAACGTGATCGTCACGCGCCGACATGGCTCGGCTGAGGAACAGATGCAGCAGACCCCGCACGTGTGGATCACCACCGGCCCATTCGTCGCCGTGGGCCGACAGGCTCTCGAGCAATTGCTCCATCGTCGGCGGATCGCCACCGTGCAGCGCCGGCGTGGCCCGCTCGATGAACCCGACCAGGAGTTGGTAGAGCCGGCGGGTGGAGGCCGCGCGCTGCCGATCCTGCGCCGAGGCGGCTTCGGCGGTCCGCTGCGCACCGACCGCACGTGCTTCTGCATCCCGCGCGTCGGCCCGTTCCACCAGCGCCCAGACCATTCCCGCCGTCTACGCGACCAGCGCGGCGACGACCGCCACGGCCGCCACCCGATGGCGACGCAGGGCCTTGCCGAGCAGGTAGCCGAGCGCGGGCGCGCGGGCCAGCACCGGCTGGTGGTCGACGATGCGCCGCAGGTCGGCGGCGAGCTCGGCGACGGTCTGGTAGCGCTGCTCCGGTAGCCGCTCGGTAGCCTTCGCCACCACCGACTCGAGGTCGGTCCGTCGCAGCGACGCGACCCGCGCGCCGAGCCTCGGGACCTCGTGGTGCTCCAACCGGCGGACGGCACTCGCCAACGACAGGCCATCGAGGTCGACCGGCAGGGCACCGGTGAACAGCTTCCAGGCCATCACGCCGAGGCCGTAGACGTCGCAGCGCACGTCGATGCCTCCCGAACCGCCGGCCAACTGCTCGGGACTCATGTAGGCCAGCGTGCCGAGGATCTGGCCCGCTCGGGTCTGCAGCGAGAGCGAGCGACCGACGTCGTCCTGTCCTTCGTCGAGCAATCGCGCGATGCCGAAGTCGAGCACGCGCGGGCGGCCTTCGTCGTCGACCAGCACGTTGGCCGGCTTGAGATCGCGGTGGATCACGCCACGACCATGGGCGTGCGCCACCGCGTCGCAGACCTGCAGCAGCAGGCCGATCCGCTGTCGGACGTCGAGCCCGCGCCGCTCCGCCCACGCATCGATCGGCGCGCCGAAGACCCGCTCCATCGCCACATAGGGCATGTCGCCGAGTTCCGCCGCACGTCCGGTGCCGAAGACCTGCGCGATTCCGGGGTGGGCGAGCCGCGCGAGCAAACCAGCTTCGACCCGCAGGCGCGCAGGACCCGACGCATCACCGTGCGCGAACGGCGGCAGGGTCTTCACCGCGACCAGTCGTCGGGGCTCCGCCTGTTCGGCCTCGAACACCACGCCCATCCCGCCGCGACCGAGCACCGCGCGCAGTCGGTAGCCGTCGAACTCCACGCCGAGCAACTGCGCGGGATCGGCGGCCACGCGCACCCGCGCCGGGCCATAGCCCCGCGTGCCCCCGCCGCGGGCCTGCAAGGCCTCGTGCGATTCCAGGAGGCGACGGACGCGCGCGGCGGACTCCGGATCGTCGAGGTCGTCGAGGAACCGCTCCCGCGCCGCACCCTCGCGCTCCAGCGCGTCGAAGAACAGCGCCATCTCGTCGTGCGAGTCGCTCACCGCTCCGCCCCTTCCGGGCCGTCGCGGTGCGACAGGATGCGGTCGTGCAACCAGGCCCGCGCGTAGGTCCACTCCCGATTGACGGTCGCCTCCGAGCGACCGACCGCCGCCGCGGTCTCCGGGATCGTCAGCCCGGCGAAGTAACGGAGTTCGACCACCCGCGCGGCCTTGGGCGAGACCCGCTCGAACTCCTCCAATGCCAGGTGCAAGGCCAGCACGGCCTCGCCCTCGCGGTCTTCGGGTCCGCCGTTCGACGCCGCGACCAGCACGGCTCCGGCGTCGAGGTCGTCCAAGGCCACCTTGCACCGCGCGCCGCCACGTTGCTGCGCCTGAGCCCTCCGCGCCCGCTCGACCAACAGGCGCCGCATGGCGCGCGCCGCCGCCCCGAAGAAGTGCGCGCGCCGTTCGAAGCGACCGACCTCGTTCCCGCACAATCGCAGCCACGCGTCGTGCACCAACATCGTCGCCTGCACCGAACAATCTCCGGCCTCGCGGGCGAGCAGCCCCGCCGCCATGCCGTGCAGCTCGTCGTACACGCGGCGGAGCAGACGCTCCGCAGCCACCGGATCGCCGTGCTGCGCCGCGTCGAGCAGTCTGGTCACCTCTTGGTCGGGCCCCATCGTCCGGGCGACCGCGGAGGGTCGCGGTGCGCAGGATAGCGCGCTCATGAGCCGAACGTGAGCGGCACCGCATTGCTGGACACCAGCGGCAGGATCGTCGCCGACGGCAGCCACACGGTCTGCATGACGAAGCGGGCCCCCACTGCGGCCGGGTCGTTCGGCAGGGTCGCGGCGAAGGTGAAGGGCGAGCTCGTCGCCGCCATCGCCCGGATCGCACCGACCAGGTCGACGTGGATCCCGCAGCCGTTGAACGACGCCGGCGCCGGCAGCGGATCGTCGAACAGCAGGATCCCGAAGTGGCCGTCCGGCCCGAACGAGGAGATGGCCTCGAAGGGCGCGCCCAGGATCGGTGGCGTCGCGTCGAGTCGCGCCCGGTCGTCGCAGGGCGATCCGAGCGACTCGGCCAGCGCACCGCGGTGACGCAACGCGTGGAGTTCAGCGCCTGCGGCGGCATCGCCGAGGGTCGCGAACAGCTCCGCACCATGCGGGACCAGGTTGCCGCAGCGACCGTCGAACTCCAGACGGACGCTCGCGCCGTCGGTCGAGTAGAGCTCGCGGTCGAACGAGGTCCGGCCACTGGCCGTGAACCAGACCCGACCACCGACCGCGACGAAGTCGCGCGGCGACGACGACTCGGGTCCGGGCAGCAGGTCGAAGACCGTGTCCCCACCGGTGAAGGATCCGCTCCCGGTCGAACCGACCAGCAGCTCCTCGTCACCGCCCTGCACCACGGCGGCGTAGTAGCTCCCCATGCTCGCCAGGAACAGCAGCGCGGTGACCTCCTCGCTCACCGGCTCGACCGTGCCGTCCGGGAGGATCTTGAAGAGGCCACGTGCAGCGGTCGCGTTCTGCCCGAAGAGCAGCGCGAACACCAGCTCGGAACCGCCGTCGGTGAAATGGAACAGCAGGTCACGCACCAGGGAGTCGCGGAAGAAGTCGATCATCTCGTCGTAGATCCGCGCCGAGCCGCCGGTGAACGCGGTGACCCCTGCCGACTCGACCCGGAACACCTTCTCGTTGCCGCCGACGTTCGCCGAGAACACCGCGGCCAGGCCGCCCTCGCCGGCGGCGAAGTTCGCCGGGAAGCTGCCGGCAAGGCCCGGCTCGAGGTCCACGTCGAGAGCCACGTCGACTCCGTCGAACCGGAACACCTCGCTCCCCACGACGCCGTCGTTGGCGCCGAACAGCAGCACCGGTTCGCCGGTCGCCAGGTCGACGATGCGCGCCGGCGCGGTGGGGAGGCTCGACGACGATCCCGGGCGGATGTCGAAGATCTGCAGTCCCGGAATGCCGTTGCGGGCCACGGCGATCTCGACGCCCTGAGTCGGCGTGCTGACCCGCATCGTCACGGTCCGCGAGTCGAAAGCGGTCAGGAACACCGGCGAAGAGCTGGAGCTGCCCGGCCGCAGGTCTGCCACCAGCTCTGGAGTGCCGGCGCCCACCACGCGATACAGCTCTCGCCCGGTCGTCGCGGTGGTCGCGGTGAAGTACAGCGTATCACCGACCAGCGTCGGTTCGGCCGGCGACGAGTCCTCGGGGCCGACGGTCACCTCGACGGGGGTCATCGAAGAGCCATCGAAGAAGAACAGTTCACGTCCGGTCGCCGGCGTGGTCGCGATGAAGTAGAGCGCGTCGAGCCCAACCGGGACGATGCCGGAGATCTGCGCCGATGCGGTCGGAGTGCTCGGGTCGAGATCGCCGAGCAGGCGCGTCCCGGCCGGCGTGCCGTCGGTCTCGTACAGCTCGTCGCCGAGCGGACCCTCGGCCTGGAACACGCTGCGGTTGCCGCAGCAGAACAGCCCCTGCGGACTCGACGAGTCGGTGCCCGCGGCGAGGTCGGCGAGCATCCGGGTGCCGGCCGGCGTGCCGTCACTGACGAACAGCTCGCGCCCTTCGGCATCGGTCCTGGCCACGAACAGGATCCTGCCATTGCAGCAGGTGAGGTCGGTCGGGCCCGAGCTGCCGAAGCCCGGGCGGATGTCGGCGACCATGCGGGTCCCCGTCGCGGTGCCGTCGGTGACGAACAGCTCCTCGCCGGACGTCGCTCCGGTCGCCGCGAAGAACACCTCCGAGCCGCAGCAGGTGAACGCACGCGGGAACGAGCCGAAGCTGCCGGATTGGACGTCGGCGACGAGCTGCGTGCCGGCGGCGGTGCCATCGCTCTTGAACACCTCGGCGCCGTGCGTGCCGTCATTGGCAGAGAAGTACAGCTCGCCATTGCAGCAGGTCAGGTTGCCGGGGCCGGAACTCGGCGACCCGGGGCGCAGATCGACCACCAGCGAGGTGCCGGCCGCAGTGCCGTCGGTCACGAACAGCTCCTGGCCGAGGCCGGGCGCGACTCCGCGGAAGAAGCAGCGGGTGCCGCATGAGGTCAGGAAACCGGCGAACCCGGAGTCGGCACCTACCACGAGGTCTGCCACGAGCGTGGTGCCCGTGTCGGTGCCGTCGCTCGACCAGATCTCCTGACCATGGATCCCGTCGTCCGCGACGAAGGCGACCAAGGAGCCGCAGGCGCCGAACTGATAGCTGCCGGCGGCCCGCGAACCCGCGGCACCGACCGCGACGTCCTTCACCAACCGGGTGCCCTGCGCCGTCCCGTCGGTCAGGTGCGGCTCGCGCCCCATGCCGGGGCGGATCGCGCTGAACCAGAGTCGGCCGCCGACGACGGTCAGGTCGGCGGGCAGGGTGCCGTGGATCCCCGGCGTGAGGTCGATCAGGGGTCGGGTGCCGGCCACGGTGCCGTCGCTGACCCAGAGTTCGCGACCGGTGACCCCATCACTCGCCGAGAAGAACACCCGCCCACCGAACGCGACGAGGCTCTGCGGGTCGGAGCTGACGTGGCCGGGGAAGATGTCGACCAGCAGCGCCGGCCCCTGGGCATCGAGCTTCCACAACTCCCGCCCGTGGGTGCCGTCGGTCGCGGCGAACAGGCAGCTGCCATCGGGAAGCTCGGCGCCGAAGACCGGCTCGGAGGAGGCGGGTGCGGTGGCCTGGTTCAGGTCGTTCACCAGGCGGAGCTGCGGCTGGATGGCCGGCGCGGCGAAGACCGCGACCAGCGGAAGAAGAGCGAAGCGTGCGACGTGCATGGACGGAGTTCCTTCTCGGGGTTCGGCCGCCATGCGCGCGGCGCGGTCTCGCTCCTGTCACGAATCCGGGGAAAAGTCGCGAAGTCGGCCTCGTTGTCCCCCGCACCCCTCGTGGACCCACGGAGACCGGCCGATGACCGCGCCGAACGACCACCCCGTAGCCACCTTCCAGGCCGAGCACTGCCTGATCCTGAGCGTGCTGGACGCCATCGACCGCGAGGCCGACCTCCTGGACCACGGCAAGACCATCGACCCGGACTTCTGGCACAGCGCCTGCCGGTTCCTGGTGGAGTACTGCCACGGCTGGCACGAGAGCCGCGAGGAAGACCTGCTGATCCGACCCGTCGAGCGCGTGTTCGGCCCGCTCCACGCCCTCAAGGAGGTGCGCGAGGACCACGAGCGCTTCGAGCGGATGATCCAGACCCCCTGCGACTCCGCCGACGCCGGTGATGCGGTGGAGACCGCCGCGCGCGCGCACGAGCTGGCCGGCCAGTTCCGCAGCCACATCCACCAGGAACAGGCGGTGCTGTTCCCGCTCGCCCGCGAACACGTGAACGCCGAGGAGCTGCGCGATGCGCTGGCGCTGGTCGGTGAGGGGCCGGCCGCGCGACGCGCCCACGAACTCGAAGACCTCGCCCGCACGGTGATCCGCTCGGTCCGCGCCTGACACGGCTTCGTCGGCACCGTCCTGGACACGGCCGCGCCGATCCCCTCCGCTGCCGCGCATGGGACTCCGACCCCTCGCGCTCGCGCTCGCCGTGTTCCTGTCGACCCTGGCAGCGTGTTCGGGCCCGGGTGCCCACGAGGCCCCGACCACCCGCCCGCTGCGCTTCGTCAGCTACAACATCCGCCACGGCGAGGGCATGGATCGCCGCCTCGACCTCGCCCGTACCGCCGAGGTCCTGCGCGCCCTCGACGCCGACTGCATCGCGCTGCAGGAGGTCGACGAGAACACCGAGCGGACCGGCAGGGTCGACCAGGCCGCGCTGCTCGGCGAGGCCCTCGGCATGGAGCACGCCTTCGGAGCCTTCATGGACTACCAGGGCGGTCGCTACGGACTGGCGATCCTGTCACGCCTGCCGATCCGCGGTGCCGAGGCCATCGAGCTGCCGGAAGGCAACGAGCCGCGCGTGGCGCTGCAGGTGGAGCTGGAGCTGCCCGACCACACCACGCTGCACGTCGTCGACGTCCACTTCGATTGGGTCCGCGACGACGGCTTCCGCTTCGCCCAGGCCGAGACCCTGGCCGCACATCTGGCATCCCTGAGCCGCTACGTGGTCCTCGGCGACTTCAACGACCAGCCTGGCTCGCGCACGATCGAGCTGTTCGAGCGCTTGGCTCGCGAGGCCGACAAGCCGGAGGACAACCGCTTCACCATCCCGGCCGACGACCCCGACCGCGAGATCGACTTCGTGTTCGCCGCGCCGGCCGATCGCTGGGCGGTGGACCACGTCGAGGTCGTCGACGAAGCCGTCGCCTCCGACCACCGCCCGGTGCTCGCCGACCTCCGTCTCCGCTGACCCCAGCCCCATGCTCCCACGCACCGCGCTGACGCTCCCGTTGCTGCTGGCAGCGTGCAGCTCCTACCCGAGCGAACCCTACGGCTCCGACGAGCATCCCCGGGTCGATCCCCGCGACCTCCGCTGCGTGGTCGTGCTGTCCCACGACGGTCCCGGCACCGGCAGCGGTGTGGTGCTCCGCCCCGATCGCCTGCTCACCGCGCGCCACGTGGTCGAGGCGTTCACCGACGATCTCGACGCGGAGTTCCGGCTGCGCATCGGCTTCGACTGGCACCGGGCCCGGATCGTGGCGCGCGGCCCGGAACACACGCTGGAAGACGACTGGGCGCTGGTCGACGTCGCCCCACCGCTCGACCCCGAGAAGGCCCCGAGCGCCGCGGTGCTGGCCGCCGCCACCGAACCCGGCTACCACCCCAAACCGCGTCAGGAGATCCTGCTCGCCGGCTACGCGACCCGCTTCTATCCGAACCGCATCGTCGACCCGCGCCTGCCGGTCCCATTGGTGGTCACCCGCTACGTGTCGACCGACCTGAAGCGCGGTGACTCACCACCGAGCTGGGTGCTGCAGGACCGCTCGCTGGATCTCGAGGGCATGTCCGGCGGAGGCGCGTTCGTCTGCGACGCGACGACCGGCGGGCCCATGCTGGTCGGTGTGTTCGTCGCACAGAGCCGTGACTCCTCCTCGCTCGAGGGCCCGCTGGGAATCTCGATTCCGATGAGCAGCTCGAGCGCGCTCCAGGTGGTTCCACTGCCGGCCCAATTCTGCCGATGAGAAGGGAAGCCCCGGGTGGGCCCCAGGTGTCACCCCGCCGCCCGCCCCGGAACTCCCCGAACCTCGGCGCCGACCGGCCCCTCCGAGCTACGGTCGACGCTCGTCCAACCCCCCAAGGTAGACCGGCATGCCAGCCACTGGAATTCGCCCCGAAGCCCCCGCCTCGATGCAGGACGACCCGCACCTGGGGACCGGCAACTACGACCCCGCGACCTACTGGAGCGCGCGGGCTCGCCGGGACGCGCATGGACGGTTCGAGAGCGTCTGCGTGTTCGGCGCCAGCGAGGTCGAGAACCGCTGCGCAGACCGCATCCAGGCGCGGTCGTTGCTCCGCGCCATGCGGCGGGTCGGGATCGCCGGGAGTCGGGTCCTGGAGTATGGCTGTGGGATCGGCCGTTGGGCGTCACGGGTGCGCGGCCTCGGCGCCGAGTGGGTGGGCGTCGACCTCAGCGACGAGATGTGCGAGCGGGCGCGGATCGAGAACCCCGGCTGCGACGCCCAGGTGCTCCAGGGTGGCACGCGGATCCCGCACCCGGACGCCGCGTTCGACGTCGTCTATTCGGTGACCGTGCTGCACCACAACGGCCACGAGGCACAGGAGGAGATCCTCACCGAGATGCTCCGCGTCCTGCGACCCGGCGGCACGCTCCTACTGATGGAGGCCGTCGGTTCTGCCGGGAGCTTCAACATGTTCCCGCGCAGCCATGCCGGCTGGATCGCGTTCGGCCGAGCGCGGGGTCTGGAGTTCGTCCACAGCGAGGGCCTGCACTACTGGGTGCTCCGTGGCGCGTTGGCGTCGTTGCGACGTCCGACCGGGCGGGCACCGAGCGAATCGACCTCACCACAGTCGGCCACGACAGCGCCACCGCCACCGCGCCGGGGCCTCGTCCGCCGAATGGTCGATCACCTGGATTCCTGGATCGATCCGTGGATCCAACCACTGGTGCCCGAGCGTGCGCGGACCGGAGCGCTGTTCACCTTCCGGAAGCCGTAGGACGAAACGAGCTTTCAAAGCTGCGCGGCGCCCCGCGCACGGCGCGCTTCGGCTACCTGGACGGGCCGAGGCTGCAGCCCACGAAGGCCGGAGCCGAGCGCGCACGCAATCGACGCCTCACGGCGTGATGGTCAGCGGGATCGCGTTCGAGGCACCGACCAGCGTCGAGCCATTGAATACGCCGTACGCGTGGTGCACGGGCAGGTTGAGCATCACCGGGATCGCCGGCAAGGTGAACGAAGCAGTCGCGAGACCACGGGCGTCGAGAACGCCGAAGTTGTTCACATAGGGGAGCATGTTCGGGCTGCTGAGGCCGAGGCTGGTGAAGCCGTCGTAGTTGACCGGGATCGTCACGCCGTTGGCGGAGATGCCGGGGCTGGTGCCGGAACTCGAGCCGAGAACGAAGTAGGCGCGACCACCGAACATCGAGCCGGCGGACAGTCGCTGCACCTGGGTGCCACCGGCGCCGATCGAAATGGTCGTCTCGTCCTCGGCGAACATCCGGTCGTTCGCGACCAGGGTTCCGACGAGGTTCAGGGCACCCGACACACCGATCTGCGGGTCCATGAACTGCAGGTTGAGATTCAGCGGCACGTTCAGGCGCACGCCGTCGGGTCGGGTCGTCAGGGTGCCGTTGACCGCCTGCGGGGTCGAGGTGATCCCGGCCAGCGAGATCGTTTGGTTGACCGTGCCGGTGACGGTGGCGGTGCCGCTCAACATGTCGGCGACGATGCCGGTGGTGAAGGCTCCCGCGCCCGACACGCTGAAGGTCTGCGGCAGCGAGGTGTTCACGTCGACCGAGCGGAACACGATGGTCGCGCCCGTGACCTGGATCGTGGCGAGGTCCGGGAGGAACGGGATCGGGTTGGGGATCCGCGCATTGAGAGTCGGGACCGTGACGATCGTCCCGTTGCCGGTGACGAACGCGCCGTTGGCGATGCCGGTCGGCGTGATACCGATGTCGGCCGAGCTGGCCCCCGAGGGATTGAACGTCGCCGGATTCCCGACGATCGCGCCGTTCAGGCCCTGGAAGGTGACGTTGCCGCTGAACATGAACCCCGACGCCGCGGAGTCGATGTCGAAGACGTGGCGGCCGGTGGTCTGGGCCGTGGCGCCCAGGGCGAGCAGGCCGCCGAGGGCCGGAACGAGGAGGGTACGCATGGAAGGCATCGTGGGGTGGGAGTGGCGACCGAAGGACCCCTGGACCGGACCAGGGGCGCGTCGGCGGGAGACTCCGCAAGACTACCCCGGCCCGTCCATCCCCGCTCCAGCCTCGCCGCCCCGGCCCACCAGATTCGGCCGACCGCCATAACACCGAGCGATACCCCTCCCGGATCGAGACTCGGTCTCGCGGCCACATCGCCGTGCGCGTCACAGAGGTCGAGGCAGCATGGGGCCCACATACAAGACCCCCTCATTAGGGGGTATCCCCATTGTGACCCTCAATGGGGCTTATTGCGATTGTTCGCAACGTGCGAAAGGATGCAGCGGCAGGGAGCTTCACAAGCGGACGCAGCCCTACCAGCCGGCTCCCCTCATGCTGTTCGTCACCGCTGTCGCGACCCTGGCCGGTCTCACGGCCCTGTTGGCCACGCTGCTCGTCGTCGCCAATGCCCGGTTGCACGTCGAGGAAGACCCGCGGATCGACCAGGCAGAGGATCTGCTGCCCCACGCCAACTGCGGCGCTTGCGGCCGCCCCGGCTGCCGACCGTTCGCGGAGGCGCTGGTGACCGGTGAGGCGAACCCCGCAGAGTGCACGGTGAGTTCGCCCGAGGCCCAGGCGACGCTGGCGGCCTTCCTGGGCGTTGCCCTCGAAGAGCGCGAGAAGCAGGTCGCACGACTGGCCTGCGCCGGCGGCACCAACGTGGCCCGCAACCACGCGGCCTACTCCGGCCTGTCGTCGTGCACCGCCGCGGCGTTGGTGGCCGGCGGCGGCAAGGGCTGCTTCTGGGGCTGTCTGGGGATCGGCGACTGCGAGGTCGCCTGCGGCTTCGACGCGATCCACATGGACCCCCACCACCTGCCGGTGGTGGATGCCGACAAGTGCACCGCCTGCGGCGACTGCGTGACCGCCTGTCCGAAGGACCTGTTCTCGCTGCAGCCGGTGAGCCGGCGACTGTGGGTCCGATGCGCGTCGCACGACGCCGGCGACGAGATCCTGGAGGACTGCGAGGTCGCCTGCACCGCCTGCGGCCGCTGCGCCTTCGATGCCCCCGCGGGCCTGATCACGATGCGGGACGAGCTCCCGGTGATCGACTACTCCCGCCCCGACCACTCCGCCAACGACGTGCCGATCCGGCGTTGCCCGACCGGCGCGATCGTCTGGCTCGACCCCGAGGAAGGCCCGGTGAAGGGCCCTGCGGCGCGCAAGGTGCTCCGCAAGGGCGACCGCCGCTCAGCCGCCACCTGAACCCCGTTCCACCGACCTTCCACCGCCCGCGAGAGCTGCGATGTCGATCAACATCTTCCGAGGTTTCCGCAGTGAGAAGTCGTCTGCCAAGGAGCAGGCCGCTGCCGACAAGGCGAAGTACCCGGGCATCCGCACCGCGGTCGACGGCAACACCGCAGTGATCCTGTGCGAGCGCGAGTCGACCGACGCGGCCGGCGCCTACCCGATCACGCCCTCCACGCAGATGGGCGAGTACTGGGCCGAGAACGCCGCGAAGGGCCACCTGAACATCGCCGGCCGGCCGCTGATCTTCATCGAGCCCGAAGGCGAGCACGCCGCCGCCGCGGTGACCGCCGGCCTGTCGATGACCGGTCTGCGCGCCACCAACTTCTCGTCGGGCCAGGGCATCGCCTACATGCACGAGTCGTTGTATGCCGCGGTCGGCAAGCGACTCACCTACGTGCTGAACATCGGTGCGCGGGCGATGACCAAGTCGACGCTCAACGTGCACGCCGGCCACGACGACTACCACTGCATCGACGACACCGGCTTCTTCCAGCTGTTCGCGAAGAACGCCCAATCGGCCGCCGACCTGAACATCATCGCGCACCGCATCGCCGAGCTGGCATTGACCCCGGGCGCCCTGGCGCAGGACGGCTTCCTCACCACCCACCTGATCGAATCGCTGATGGTGCCGGAGCGGGCCCTGATCGAGGAGTACCTCGGCCGCCCCGAGGACATCATCGAGACCCCGACGCCCGCGCAGCGGATCATCTACGGCCCGACCCGCCGCCGGATCCCGGAGCTGTGGACCGTCGACGAGCCGATGATGGCCGGCCTGGTCGAGAACCAGGACTCCTACATGCAGTCGGTCGCGGCCCAGCGACCGTTCTTCTTCGACCACATCCAGGAGCTGTCGCAGCGCGCCTTCGACGAGTTCGCGGCACTCACCGGCCGCCGCTACGACCGGGTGAAGACCTACCGCTGCGACGACGCCGAGTACCTGATCGTCGGCCAGGGCAGCGTGGTGCCGTCGGCCGAGGTGGTCGCCGACTACCTGCGCGAGACCCGCGGCATCAAGGTCGGCGTGGTCGACCTGGTGATGTTCCGGCCGTTCCCCGCCGACCTGCTCAGCAAGGTGCTGAAGGGCCGCAAGGGCGTCACCGTGCTCGAGCGCTGCGACCAACCGCTGGCGGTGGACCTGCCGCTGATGCGCGAGATCCGCGCCACGGTGAGCAAGAGCATCGAGAAGGGCGCGATGGACACGCCGACCCTCTACCCCGGTCTGGAGGGCTGGCAGGGCAACGAGGTCTCCCCGCTCTACTCCGGCTCGTTCGGCATGGGCAGCCGCGACCTGCAGCCCGAGGGCCTGATCGCCGCCATCGAGAACATGCAGCCCGGCGGCGGGCACAAGCGCTTCTTCTACCTGTCGATCGACTTCCTGCGCGAGAAGGCCTTCACGCCCAAGCAGAAGATCCACCAGGAGGAGATCGAGGCCGGCTACCCGCGGATCCGCGAGCTGGCGATCCGCGGCAGCGAGAACCCCAACCTGATGCCGGAGGGCGCCATCACGGTGCGCTTCCACTCGGTGGGTGGCTGGGGCGCGATCACCACCGGCAAGAACCTGGCGACCACGCTGTTCGACCTGCTCGGCTACCACATCAAGGCCAACCCGAAGTACGGCTCCGAGAAGAAGGGCCAGCCGACCACCTACTACCTGTCGGCCGCGCCGGAGCCGATCCGGATCAACTGCGAGTACTACTACGTCGACACGGTGCTCTCGCCCGACCCGAACGTCTTCCACCACACCAACGCGGTGGCGGGTCTGAAGGAGGGCGGCTGCTTCATCATCCAGAGCGACCACGCCACGCCCGAGGCGCTGTGGAAGAGCATCCCGCCGGCCTACCGCCGCACGCTGGTCGACAAGAAGATCCGCGTCTACGCGATCGACGGCTTCAAGATCGCCCGTGAGGAGGCCACCGACCCCGAGCTGCAGCTGCGCATGCAGGGCATCGCCTTCCAGGGCGCGTTCTTCGCGGTCTCCGGCGTGGCCGAGCAGGCTGGCCTCGACCGCAAGCAGCTGCTCGACGCGATCCGTGACCAGCTGCAGCACAAGTTCGGCGGCAAGGGTGCGCGGGTCGTCGAGGACAACATGCGGGTGGTGAAGCGCGGCTTCCAGGAGGTCGTCGAGATCCCGCACGGTTCGGTCACCGACACCGCCGACGCCAGCGCCGAGCCGACCGCCGAGCCCGCCCTGCCGGTGCTGCTCGAGCGCATGCCGGTCAGCGACTCGAAGCTTGCCGACATCCACCGCTTCTGGGCCCAGACCGGCAGCTTCTATGCGCGCGGTATGGGCAACGACAACCTCACCGACCCCTTCATCGGTCTCGGCGTGATGCCGGCGGTCACCTCGGTGTTCCGCGACATGTCGGGCATCCGCTTCCACCACCCCGAGTGGATCGGCGAGAACTGCACCGCCTGCGGCGCGTGCTACACGGTCTGCCCGGACACTGCGATCCCGGGTCTCGTCAGCGAGGTCGGCGCGGTCTTCGACACCGTGGTGAAGCGGGTCAAGAACCGCGGCCACGAGGTCGTCCACCTGCCGCGGCAGGTCAAGAAGGCCGAGCAGCACCTGAAGGCGCTGCTGGCGGCCGCCGATCTGAACGCCTCGGTCCAGCCGCTGGTCGAGGAGGCGATCCAGAAGACCGTCGGCGAGGCCCCCCAGGCCGAGCGCGGCGAGGTGAAGGCCGAGTTCGAGCTGTTCCTCAATGCGCTCAACGAGTTCCAGTTCGGTCTGACCCGGCCCTACTTCGCCTTGCCGGAGAAGGACAAGCCGGGCGACGGCGGTCTGTTCTCGATCACCATCAACCCCACCACCTGCAAGGGCTGCATGGAGTGCGTCGAGGTCTGCGACGACGACGCGCTGCGCACCGTGCCGCAGACCGACGAGTCGCTGGCAAGGCTCCGCGACCACTGGGACCTGTGGCTCGAACTGCCCACCACGCCCGACAAGTACTCGCGCATCGCCGACCTCGAGGAGGGCATCGGCGCGCTCGACACGCTGCTGCTCGACAAGTCGAACTACCTCGCCTTCGCCAGCGGCGACGGCGCCTGCCTGGGCTGCGGCGAGAAGACCTCGATCCACCTGTTCGTCGCCACAGTCGAGGCGCTGATGCGCCCGCGAGTGGCGAAGCACGTCGCGCACATCGAGCAGCTCATCGCCGACCTGAAGAAGGGCGTGCAGATGAAGCTGGTCGACAAGCTCGACGTCGGCAACAGCGCGTCGATCAACCGCATCGTCGAGTCGCTCGGCGACCACGACGTGACGCTGGGCAGCCTGGCGGCCGGCTTCGAGGCCGAGACCGGCGGTGAGCCGATCGACCAGGACTGGCTGAAGCGCGTCAGCGGGCTGATCACCAAGCTCGAGCACCTGCGCAACCGCTACACCCATGGCGTCACCGGCCGCGGCCGCGCCAACATGGGGATCATCAACGCGACCGGCTGCACGTCGGTCTGGGGCAGCACCTACCCGTTCAACCCCTATCCGTTCCCCTGGGCCAACCACCTGTTCCAGGACGCCCCGTCGATGGCGATGGGCATCTTCGAAGGCCACATGGCCAAGATGGCCGACGGCTTCAAGGTGCTCCGCCAGGCCGAACTCGAGCTCGCCGGCAGCTACGACCCCGCGAAGCACGACGCCGCGCTCACCTACTTCAACTGGCACCAGTTCACCGACGAGGAGTGGGAACTCTGCCCGCCGGTGGTCGCGGTCGGCGGTGACGGGGCGATGTACGACATCGGCTTCCAGAACCTGTCCCGGATGATGATGTCCGGCAAGCCGATCAAGGTCGTGGTCCTCGACACGCAGGTGTATTCCAACACCGGCGGCCAGGCCTGCACCTCGGGCTTCATGGGCCAGATCTCCGACATGGCCCAGTTCGGCAAGGCGATCCAGGGCAAGGAGGAGATCCGCAAGGAGATGGGCCTGATCGGCATGGCCCACCGCACGACCTACATCATGCAGTCGTCGATCGCGCACCCCGCGCACATGATCGAGGGCTTCATCAAGGGCCTGAAGACCCGGCGTCCGGCGCTGTTCAACCTCTACGCCGCCTGCCAGCCCGAGCATGGCGTCGGCGACGACAAGAGCCACGAGCAGTCGCGGCTGGCGGTGGAGTCGCGGGCCTACCCGCTGTTCCGCTACGACCCCGACGGCGGCGCCAACCCGGCCGACTGCTTCGATCTCGAAGGCAACCCCGGCATCGACTCGGACTGGCCGGTCTACTCGCTGCGCTACATGGAGAGCGGCCGTGAGAAGACCATGGAGCTGCCGATGACCTTCGCGGACTTCGCGGTCACCGAGAACCGGTTCCGCAAGCACTTCCGCGTCGCGCCGCAGGACACCTGGAACGACGAGATGGTGCCGCTGCACGAGTTCCTCGAGCTCGACGCCGACGCGCGCGAAGGCCTGTTCCCGTTCCTGTGGAGCGTCGACAAGGACCACCGGCTCACGCGGCTGATGGTCGCCGAGCCGATCGTCAAGAGCTGCGAGGACCGGCGGAACTTCTGGACCACGCTGCGCGCGGTCGCCGGCCTGAGCCTGGTCAAGCAGCCGACCCGCGCCGAGATCAAGGCCGAGGTCCAGCAGGAGATGGTCGGCAAGATCGCGCAGAAGCTGGTCGAGCTGGTCGGTGGTGGCGGGATGGCCGCCCTGACCGCCGCGCCCAGCGCAGCACCGGCGACCAACGGCTCCTCGCCGCAGTCGGCCGGCGACGCGATGGCGCCGTGGATCGACTCCGACGAGTGCACCTCGTGCGACGAGTGCATCAAGCTCAACCCGAACCTGTTCGTCTACGACAGCCGCAAGAAGGCGACCATCAAGGATCCGGACGGCGGTCCCTACAAGGACCTCGTCACCGCGGCGGAGCGCTGCACCGCGCGGGTCATCCACCCGGGCCTGCCGCGTGATCCCAACGAGAAGAACCTCGACAAGCTGATCCAACGCGGCAGCCGGTTCAACTGAGCCGTAGCGAGCAGCCCCCCATGCTCTCCTTCCTGAGGAAGTCCCCGGCCGACGGCACCACGATCCGCGGCACCTTCGCGCACGGCGTCCACCCGCCGGAGGCCAAGGACGACACGTCGAAGCTGGCGATCCGCCAGTTCCCGTTCGCGCCGTCGTTCGTGGTCCCGGTCAGCCAGCACATCGGCAAGCCGGCGAAGGTGATCGTCCGTGAGGGCCAGAAGGTCCGCCGCGGGGAGTGCATCGCCGAGCCCGACGGCTTCCTGTCGGTCGCGATGCACTCGCCGGTGACCGGCACGGTGCGCGGCATCGGCCCGGTGCCGAGCATCACCGGGCGGATGGTCGAGGGCATCTTCCTCGAGCCGTCGGCCGCGTCCTCGCAGGAGGTGATGCACGGCACGCCCTGCGACGTCGCGACCGCCAGCGTCGACGAGATCCTCACCGCGATCCAACGCGCCGGCGTGGTGGGCCTGGGCGGCGCGGGCTTCCCGACCCACGCCAAGCTGAAGATCCCCGAGGGCAAGCGCTGCGACACGCTGCTGATCAACGGCGTCGAGTGCGAGCCCTACCTCACCACCGACCACCGGGTGATGCTGGAGCACGCCGCCGACGTGATGGTCGGCCTGCGTTATCTGCTGAAGCTCACCGCCGCGAAGCGGACCATCATCGCGGTCGAGGCCAACAAGGCCGACGCCGCCGAGGCCCTGCGCGCCGCGGTGCCGAGCGACCTGCAGGTCGAGGTCGCGGTGCTGCCGGTGAAGTACCCGCAGGGCGCCGAGAAGCTGCTGATCACGGCCCTGCTCGGCCGCGAGGTCCCGTCCGGCGGGCTGCCGATCGACGTCGGCGCGGTCTGCACCAACGTCGCCACCACCGCCGAGATCGGCCAACTGCTGCCGACCGGCCAGGGCATCCAGGAGCGCGTGCTCACGCTCGGCGGCCCCGGCATCCGCGACAAGGGCAACTACCGGGTGCCGATCGGCACGCCGCTGCGCTTCGTGATGGAGACCGCGGGCACCACCGGCGAGCTCGGCCACGTGTTCCTCGGCGGCCCGATGATGGGTCAGGCGGTGTCGAGCCTCGACATCCCGGTCACCAAGGGCACCACCGGCGTGATCGCCTTCACCGCCGACCAGACCGGCCCGCTGACCGACCGCCTCGAGTACCCGTGCATCCGCTGCGGTGCCTGCCTCGAGGCCTGCCCGCTGTTCCTGAACCCCTCGCGCATGGGCCTGCTCGCCAAGCACGGCCGCTACGACGAGATGGTCGCCGAAGAGCACCTCTTCGACTGCTTCGAGTGCGGGAGCTGCACCTTCGTGTGCCCCTCGCACATCCCCCTGGTCCAGCACTTCCGCGTCGCCAAGACGCAGATGCGCCGCAGAAAGGCCAAGGCATGACCGGCACCCTGGTCATCCGCAGCTCCCCCCACTTCGTCAGCGGCGCCGCCGTGGACCGGATCATGTTCCAGGTCGCGTTGGCGCTCGCGCCGACCACGCTGTGGGCGATCTGGACCTTCGGCCTGGCTGCCGCCGTCACCCTCGGCACCGCGGTCGCCACCTGCCTCGTCACCGAGCGCCTGCTGGCCGCGCGCCGTGCGGGCCGCACCACGCTGGGCGACGGCTCGGCGCTGGTCACCGGCCTGCTCTACGGCCTCACGCTGCCGCCCGGCCTCGCGCTGTGGATGGTGGTGGTCGGCGGCGTGGTGTCGATGGCGCTCGGCAAGCTGCTGTTCGGCGGCCTCGGCCAGAACCCGTTCAACCCGGCGCTGGTCGGCCGCGCGTTCCTGCAGGCCGCCTTCCCGGTGTCGATGACCACCTGGGTGCTGCCGGGCGCCGCGTCGCGGTTCACCGCGCTGCCCTCGTCGAGCCTGGCGATCCCGCTGATGGAGCCGACCTTCGACGGCCTGTCTGGTGCGACCCCGCTGTCGGCCTGGAAGTTCGATGCGCAGGCCGCCGACCTCGGCGATCTGATGTTCGGCTCGGTCAGCGGCTCGGTCGGCGAGACCAGCGCGCTGTTGATCCTGCTCGGCGGCCTCTACCTGGCTTGGAAGCGCTACCTCGACTGGCGCATCCCCGCTGGCGTGCTCGGCAGTGCCGCACTGCTGGCGCTGGTGCTGTGGCTGATCGACTCCGGCCGCTTCCCGACGGTGCCCGCCACGCTGTTCTCCGGCGGCCTGATGCTCGGCGCGGTGTTCATGGCCACCGACATGGTCGGCTCGCCGATCACCCCGAAGGGCACCTGGATCTACGCGGCGCTGATCGGCGTCCTGGTGGTGCTGATCCGCAACTTCGGCGGCATGCCCGAAGGCGTGATGTATGCGATCCTGCTCGGCAACGCCTGCACGCCGCTGCTCGACAAGCGGTGCAAGCCGCGGGTCTACGGCCACGCGAAGGCCGCGAAGGGAGACCGGTCGTGACCGCCACCACCCAGACCCCGCCGGCCGCCAAGGCTTCGGCGTTGGCGATGTACCGCACCCTGGTCGGCGTCGGCCTGGTCTGCGGCCTCCTGATCGTGGTGGTGTTCCAGGGCACCGCGCCGATCATCCGCCAGAACCGCATCGAGGCCCGCTCGCGCGCGGTCCTGCAGGTCCTGCCCGGTGCAGTCGTGAGCCGCGCGTTCGCCTGGACCGGCAGCGGCTTCGAGCCGGCGGCCGCCGACGCAGCCGGCGTCGAGCTGGTGTTCGCCGGCTTCGACGCCGCCGGCAGCCTGGTCGGCGTCGCGCTCGAGGCCCAGGGCATGGGCTACCAGGACGTCGTCAAGGTGCTCTACGGCTACGACCCGCGGTCGCAGACCGTGGTCGGCCTGGCGGTCCTGGACAGCCGCGAGACGCCCGGCCTCGGCGACCGCGCCGAGACCGACCCTGCCTACGTCGCCAACTTCAAGGCGTTGGACGTGTCGCTGAACGACGCGCGCGACGCGCTGGCCCACGAGATCGAGGTGGTCAAGCCGGGCACCAAGACCGCCGCCTGGCAGATCGACACGATCTCCGGCGCGACGATCACCAGCTCGGCGATCGCCAACATGATCGCCGCAGGCGCCGCCGAGGACGTGGTCCGCGTCGCCGCCCACCTCGACGCCTTCACCGCGCCGCCGGCGCCGGAAGGAAGCAGCCGATGACCTCCGCAACGATCGATCAGGGCCCGAACCCCACCGACGAGTTCGTCAAGGGACTCTGGAAGCAGAACCCGGTGTTCGTCCAGGTGCTCGGCATGTGCCCGGTGCTGGCGGTGACCAACACCGGCCTCAACGCGCTGGCGATGGGGCTGGCGACGCTGTTCGTGCTGCTGATGTCGAGCACGGTGGTCTCGCTGATCCGCAACCTGGTGCCCAAGCAGGTCCGCATCGTCACCTACATCCTGGTGATCGCGACCTTCGTGACCGTGGTGGACTACCTGATCCAGGCGATCAGCGTCGACCTGCACAAGGCGCTCGGCGCGTTCATCTCGCTGATCGTCGTGAACTGCCTGATCCTCGGCCGCGCCGAGGCCTTCGCCTCGAAGAACACCCCCGCACTGGCCGCGCTCGACGCGCTCGGCATGGGTCTCGGCTTCACGCTCGGGCTCCTGTGCCTGGGCTCTGTCCGCGAGGTCGTCGGCATGGGCTCGCTGTTCGGCGTCTCGCTGTTCGGCGCGCACTACCAGCAGTGGGTCGTGATGATCCTTCCACCGGGTGGGTTCTTCACGCTGGCCGCGTGGCTGTTGATCTTCAACCACCGCAAGCAGAAACAGGCCGCTGCGGCAGTGGCCGCCGAGGAGGCCGCATGAACCAGGAATCGCTCGGTTCGATCTTCCTCGGCGCCTGCCTCGTCAACAACTTCGTGCTGGCGTACTTCCTCGGCATCTGCCCGTTCCTGGGCGTGTCGGGCAAGCTGGCGACCGCGACCCGCATGGGTGCTGCGGTGACGTTCGTGATGCTGGTCAGCTCGGTCTGCGCCTACGGCATCCACGCCCTGCTCGAAGCGGTCGGCGCGCCGTTCCTGCAGCTGATCGCGTTCATCGCGGTGATCGCCTCGACGGTGCAGCTGGTCGAGATGTTCATCAAGAAGACCAGCCCGGCGCTGTTCCGCGCGCTCGGCATCTTCCTGCCGCTGATCACCACCAACTGCGCGATCCTCGGCCTGGCGCTGTTCCAGACCAACAAGGGCTACGGCTTCGTCCAGTCGCTGGTCTACGCGCTCGGTGCCGGTCTCGGCTTCACGCTCGCGCTGGTGCTGATGGCCGGCCTGCGCGAGAAGCTCGAACTCGCCGAGACCCCCGACGTGGTCAAGGGCACCGCATTGACGCTGCTGGTGGCCGGCATCCTGTCGATCGCCTTCATGGGCTTCGCGGGGATGGGCTCATGAGCCTCGACACCGTGCAACTGCTCCGCAATGCGCTGGTCGCGATGCTCGGCATCGCCGGCCTGGCCTGCGGCTGGCTGCTGGTCCTCACCGGCTGGCGCCGCGTCTTCCCCGAACACACCCACCCCGACGACGACCCCCTCGCCTCCCGACTCGGCTGCGGCTCCTGCAGTTGTTCGACCCCGTGCGAGAAGCGTCGCGCCGAAGCACAGAGACCCCACCACACCGACCCACTGGCCCACTGACTGGCCTACCGACACCGAGAACCAGCATGCGACTGCAGGAATACGACACGTCGACCCGCGTCGAGGCCTCCGTGGCGTCGAGCGCGCGCATCACGCCCACGACCACCGACGAAGTGCGCGAGATCGTGCTTACCCTCCCCGCCGGCGAGGCGAGCGCGCCCTTCGCCACGCTCACGGCCGGCCAAACGGTCGGTGTCCTCGCGCCGGGTGAGGAGGCCTTCGGCCAGGAACACCACTTCCGCCTCTACACGATCGCCGAACTGCCGAAGACGCTGCCCGATGGCTCGATGCAGGTGGTGCTGTGCGTAAGGCGCTGCAACTACATCGATGAGTACAGCGGCGAAAGGTACGAGGGTCGAGCCTCGAACTACCTTTGCAACCTGCGGCCTGGCGACAACGTCACGCTGGCCGGCCCGTACGGCATCCCCTTCCCGATCCCCGAGGAGAAGAACGCCAACCTGCTGCTGATCGGCATGGGCACCGGCATCGCGCCGTTCCGCGCCTTCGTCCGCCGGCTCTACGAGCACGCCGGCACCGGCGGCTTCGAGGGCAAGGTCTTGCTGTTCCACGGCGGCCTCACCGGCCTCGATCTCCTCTACCGCAACGACGAGCGCGACGATTTCGCGCTCTATTACGACCGACCGACCTTCGAAGCGATCTCGGCACTGAGCGCCGACCCGGTCTGGGACGAACACGTCGACTGGGCCACCGCGCTGGAGGCCCGCGCCGCCGAGGTTGCCGCGATGCTGCGACAGCCGGAAACCTACGTCTATCTGGCCGGCCTGGAGCCGATCCGCGACCAGCTCGACGAGGTCTTCGCCAGCATCCTGCACTCGGAGGAACGCTGGCAGCGGCGGCGGGCCGAGCTGGAGGCGGGCGGGCGGTGGGTCGAGCTGCTGTATTGAGACGCTGAAGCGAAGATCACGACAGCCCGGTAGCACAGTCGTATGCGCCGGGGATCGCCCCTAATGCCTCATTGGCTGGACCGCGCCAGAGACGCTCTCTCTCACTTGACGGTGAACCGGAGCGTCCGGCTCTCGTCAACGCTGGTGGCGTATTCGACTCGAAGGACGTTTTCACCCGCCACCAGCCCATCGAGCTTCAAAGGCAAATCTAGCTCATAGCCGTCGCCGACCGGCCGATTCCTCTCGGAAAGCCCTAATTCATGCGCTAATATATCACCCGTATCGACGCGCATAATCCTTACATCGGACACCTTTACCGTTCCCGATATCCTCAACTTGAGATCCAAAGTACCGGGCTCGATCGCCGCCCCGTTGGAGGGCTGCAGTACCTCCAGACGAGACGGAACGATTCCGCGGGCGTATACTCCATTACCGAAGTCACGCTTCACGTACTCCGCAAGCTTGACCGCCGCGCGCCGAGCAACTCCATCTTGGAGCGACTGTCGGGTGGTCTCGTCTTCATCCACCGTCCAGAACGGCGGGAGGATCAACGACATCAGGGTCCCGACGCTGAAGAAGTCGTTTCGGTCGAAGAACGCAAGATCGACATCGTCCCCACCATATCCTGACGAGACCTCCCCCAGCGGCTCAGCGGAGTCTTTGCCGGCCCGCAGATCATAGGCGATCTCGACCTCCACGCTGTAGCACGAATCATCCACGAAAAGTCCACCGATCCAGGTAACCAACCAGAGCCCGCCAGCCGCCCACCATCCTTCCGAGACCCCGCCATGCTGGTAGTCCATGGGTCTCACGAGCCTCGGCCGAAGGACGAAGTCGGCGCCCTGACGCGCGGCCGCATCCTCCGCCGAGCCCACCACACTGACGGCGTCGAGTTGAGCCAACTCTCGGATGAGCCGGTCTCGGAACTCACCTCCCCAATCAATGGGGTCAATACCATTCGCCGCGGTCATGGGTTCGACCACGAGCGCGATCGGAGCGGGAGGCTCCTTCCTGAGCTGGAGGACCCCGTCGCTGGTAGAGCACGAAGCGAACACGGCGCAAACAGCCACCGAAATCTTGACCAAGTGCTTCATCGCCATTTGCCTCATCGAGCTAAAGTACTTCGGGAAGAAACATCATATAGCGTGCATACATGTTGCCGTAATACACGCTGGGCCTGATGGTTGGAGCTATTCGCCGCCCATCTTCGCCGAGGTCGCCAGGAAGCCCCCTGTCGGCGCCATCCTTGACCGTCTGGACATTTGCAGGAAACAGATCGCCGGCTTTTGCCAATTCCCTGCCAGCAGCAACGAATGTCTTGCCGTCAGCATGGACGCGAAACTCGAGCACGCCTGAGCCCAACCCGTATATTCCGCGACAGGCATCGAAGGGAAGCTCCCTCCAATGCGGCAACGGCCCCTTCACCTCCAGGGACAGCTCCTGGCCACCGCACCCTTCGAGCTGCTGAGCCACATCAATCGACAGGATTTCGAGCCGGAAGTCCATATCCGGTGGATACACCCTTCTAGCATGTTCCCGGGCCATGTCCGCGCTTATGAATGGGGAAAGCAGCTCTGCATGTTCCGGCACTTGGAAGTTGAGGAGCCCGGCCTTGGAGCCACCCTTCTCGTACCAGAACTTCTTCCTGGGCAACCCACTTAATGGCCCAGTCGTCCTAAGCTTGCCACCGTCGCGCAGGGCACCCGCCACGGGATCCCAGAAGCGCTCGCGAATGGTCAACGGGTAGGCATCGACGAGGCAGTAGCGGGAGTCCCCGTCAACAAGAACACTCACCAGCGCCATCGGCGTGAATCGATTCGGAAGAATCCACATCGAGTGCGAACCCTCCGTGACCGGGTAGTCGAACCGGAATGGCTTGAGGCCATCTGGAATGCTCTTGGGCAGAGGCCATAGCTTCCGGGCCTCATCCCCCCAACTCGGAGGATATCGATGCTGATCCGGCAAGGCGGATGGCGAAGGGATCGACAAGCCGGCGAGCCGTTCGATTCGCCCCACAGAGCCGGCCAGCGCCGCACATGCCCGGTGAGCCAGCAGGTCTGCCGAGGCGACACGCAGGACCTCGGCCACGCGCGTTTTGAAGCCCTCCGCCTGGGAAGCCGCGACGTCATGGAGTTTCGAGACGTTCGAAAACGGCTCCTTGAATTCGCCGTATTTCTCATAGGACTCTCGAGCAGCATCATAGCGTTCGAGGCTTTGCTCCTGCTCTTCCTCGTACTCACACACCAGCGCCTCCACGCCATCCAACCAGGCACCGATCGCCGGCCCGAGCCGCCCGTGCGCCTGCTCGATCGTCCACGGAGAGAACCAGCGCTCGGAAGACTCCCGCCCTTTGGCCAGAAGCCCTATAAGCGGAGCAATCTTGGAACTCGCGATACTCAGGAAATCGCGATCGAACTCCTCAACCGCGCGCGCCGACCACGCTCGAAGCCCTTCGTCCGACCAGTCTGGGCAAAGCAATTCCACCTCGCCGACCCGATTCAGCACCCCGAAATGGCTCTCCACGACGGACCGGATCGACTTCGAAGCACCGGAGAGTTGCGCCACGACCCGCTCCCCGATCTGCCCGCCGACTTCGACTCCTCGCCGAAGGACCGGCATCCACGCGACACGCTCGGGGAATTCCCGAGAGCGGTCGCCATGGTCTCCTCTTGAAACGTCACGCTCCTCTGCCGGTCCAGGATACGACTCACCGTTGGGCGGCATCTCTCCTTGCCCCCTGAAGTAGCCGACGACCAAACCCATGACGACGATCAACGGCACACCGACGAGCATCGCCGCCCGAATAGCGGCCGGGCGAGAGATCTCCCTCAGCTCCTCGGCCGAAATGTCGCGGATGATGGCCCGGTACTCCTCGCCACGAATGATGCCATCCAATACCTCGACCACGGCACGAAAGCTCCCGAAACGATTGTCCGGGTGCTTCGAGGTCATCTGCACGATGACTTCACAGAGGCTCTGCGGAAGGTCCGGCCGACGACCGGATGGGTCGAAGAAGGGCGATCCATCGATAAGGTCACGAACCCTGTCCGTCGTGGTCCCCACGGAATCCGGAACCGCAGCCTCGCCAGTGAGCATCTCGTAGAACGTCAGGCCGAGCGAGTACATATCGCTTCGACTATCGATCTTCGTGCCGGTAAGATACCACTGTTCGGGGCTCGCATAGCGCGCGGTCATTGGAGCGCTATCGATCGTCAGATCGAGCCCGCTGATCTTCGCAGCACCGAAGTCGGCGACTCGCACCTCGTATGGGCAGTCGGCCGAGGGATCCTCGGACTCGACCAGCAAGATGTTGGCCGGCTTTATGTCGCGATGGATGATGGATCTCCGAACCAGCCTTTCCGATCCTTCGTCGTCCAACTCTTCGACCGTGCGCTCCTCGATGTCCATGAGGCCCACGCAAGCCTGCCTCAGCAAGTGCATCACGTGCTTGACAGGAAGACGCTCGCCCGTGGATTGCGCGCCGAACTTGTCGAGCGCGCTCTCGGCGAGTTCCATCACTATGAAGTCACGGTCTTCGAATCTGCCGACATCGAGCACTTCGATGATGTAGCGGGACTTGGCCGCCGTCGCGGCCCTTGCCTCGTTCAAGAATCGCGCGCGCCCGAGTTCGTCCTGCATCAGATGCGGGGCAATGAACTTGATTGCGACCTTCTTGTTGAAGCGAACGTCTTCGGCGCGAAAGACCTCGCCCATGTTGCCGCGACCAAGTCGCTCGATGACGCGATAGCGGTTGTCTTGCCCGATCAACCTTCCTGATAGCGCGCCAGGCTTCCGCCGCGGCTCATCCCCGGGCAGGAAGCCGGCAGTCGCCCCCCTCTCGGGAGCGAAGTCCTCCGTACCGTCCAGATGACTGTCGGACTGGCCCTCTCCAACGCGCTCCGCCTCGTCGGCGGGATCCCAATCTTCGTCGTGGCTAGATTCGGACATGTCTCCTCTTCGCGGCGCGATCCTAGCACGAGGAAAGCGGAGGACGCGGCGCCGCCGGAACAAAAAGACTGCCACGGTCTCGCCGCGAACGACGCACTCTACGAGAGCTGACAGGACACGTCGAGCATCCCGCCACGGCTTGCTGGAGCGACGTTGACAACCCTGTGGCGCCTGTTTTTGATGTTGCGTGATGGTGGAACGAGACGAAGTGGAGAATCTGGACGCCGACAGTTCACCGCCCCGACCGTTCCTGGGGCGACGGGGTGACCTCATCCGCGTCGAACTCGAGGTCGACACCGAGGCCCTCGACGGCTCACCGTTCGTGTGCCTGGACGAGTTCGGGAATACCTCCAGAGTCCTGCTGGCCCGGCTCGTGTGCCCGAACCGCACGACCATCCGGCGATTCGCCCTGAAGATCCAGCGCGACGCCTACGATCCGAGCGTCAACGAACTCACCAACAGGGAGATCGACGAGACCTGGCGTCGCGAGGCTCAAGGCCTCGCGTGCGCGGCCGGCCCGGGCGTCGTCGAGACGCTGCCGTTCCCGCTCCCCACGAAGAGCCTGCCGATCTTCTACTGCCGGACCAAGGATCGTTACTTCCATCCGCCATGCCCGGCGACGGCCGAGCCGATGGCCGTTTGCGAGAACGAGCGCCTGCTCGACCAATCTGGTCTCAAGTCCTTCGCAGAGACCCAGATCCGCTATCTCCACGGTCGGACCCGAGCGCAGGACTCCCACGCTTTTTACAAGCTTCAGGCCGGGAACGCCCAGGAGAACCCGACGGGCGGAGTCCGACTCCGCGAGGGTGCTGCGGCGCTCTATGAGGATTGGAGCGAACTGGCCACCGGGGAGATCGAAGACAGCGAGGTCGAAGCCCGGGCCCGCGCCGGCTTCCCCTGCCGGACCTGCGACCGGAGGTCGACCTGTTTCGCGAGTCCGCCAGAGGGCAAGACCATCGAGGCTGCCAAGCACCTCTACCCACTGTCGTTCTACGACTTCCACTACCTGCCCCTCGAACTCCTCGAGCTGCGCTACGAGGAACTCGTGCAGCTCATCGGCGGAGCAGACTGGCGCTCGATCCTCCTGGAGGCCTGCGACGCGGGTCGCCGCGGCCGGGAGCGCATCCTCGAGCCGCTGGAGGCACGCTTCTCCCGCAGTCGCCAGTGGCTCCTGTCACATGACCAGACCGGCCGCTACGCCATGGAGGTCTTCAGACTCAAGCTCGCCGCGTTCCGTGGCGTGTGCGAGGGTCTGCACCGCCTTCATGCTGAGTGCGGCCGACCTCACTTCGACCTCCAGCCTGACAATCTCATGGCTACCCTGGCCAAGACTCGGGTCGCCGCACCCGAGCGCTGGCAATTCGAGGTCAAGCTGATCGACCTCGGGAGCCCAGTCAGCCGGCGGCACCCCAAGCCGCTGGACCGCGACGCACCGACCCTACTCGGGCCTGGGCCGGGACACGACCGAAACCACCTCTCACCGCTCGTGAGCAAGGCCGAGCCCTTCAATGCCCGGGTGGTGCTCGAGGTGCTCAGCCGCGACGAGTCCGGCGACACCGTCTCTCTCGAATTCACAGTCCAGTCGAGGGATCTGCGCGCCGACCACTTCGTCCCCGGCGACAGCGCACGCATCGAGACCGGCTCACCGGAGCGGCGATGGATCTGGGCGACCATCCTGGCCACCGAGGATCGACAGTATCGCCTCGGAGCCCGACTGGAACGCACCCATCCATGCAGGGACTGGCAGCCACAGCATCGCGCCGACGCCACGCTCCACCTCTTCCCTGACTTCAAGGCTCCCTGCGACCTGTACGGCCTCGGCATGGTGCTATTGCGAACGCTGCTCGTGAACGACGAGCAGAACGGTCACGAGGTCTGCGAGGCGGTGCGCAGGGCTTCCCAGGGATTGGACGTCGAACTGGACCGCATCCCCCATTGGTCTCCCCAGCACTGTCGAGACGAACTCCTCAAGACGTTTCGGCGGACGGATCGGGTCTTCGGGCGAGCATCCATCTTCCACGTGGAGGAACTTCGCAACCTCCCAGTGAACAGGTTCGACCAAACCCTCTGGAACGATGTCCTGATCTTCGCCTTCAGGATGATCACCGCGCGGAAGGGCTTCAGCTTCGTCTCGACTCACGGCGGGGAAAGGCAGCCAGGCGACAGCCTCAAGCTCGTGCTCGCCGAACTCGAGCGCTTCGAGCGCCGGCTCGAGATCGATCTCTTTGCACATGATCTGCGAGACGCCGAGCTTCACTCGCTATGCGACACCGCACTGACCAAACTACGGGACGAACAACTCGCAAGACAGGCTGCAACCCATGGCCCGGCCCCCTCGACCGGCCCCACACCGCCCCCCGCCCCGGGGGAGCAACCGGCCGCCGAGGATCTCCAGGCGACGATGATCCGCCCTTCTTCAGCCCCCACACCCCCCCCTTCCGCATCCTAGGGCGCCACCGTGTTCACGCTCCAGATCTCTAAGCCCGACGGCTCCAGCAGCGAGTCGCGCCAATTCCAGGACGACAAGATCACGATCGGAAGAACCGCCGGACGTAACCTGACCCTGCAAGATCGCCGGGTCTCCAGCAACCATGCCGTGATCAGGGCCCGCGGAGGCACGTACTGGCTCGAGGACCAAAATAGCCACAACGGCACCGAACTCAATGACGAGCCGATCGCCGCCCACAGAGAACAGGAGCTTCAGAATGGTGACAGGATCCGGATCGGCCCCTTTGAACTGACGTTCCGAACCGATGCGAGCACCGGCGAAGGCACCATCGGCGACGAAGTCAGCTTCCTGAAGCACGCAGAAGACATCGCTTCACAGCTACGGGAGACCTTCGCGCGGGAGTTCCACTCCACGCCCAGCGAGCGCATGGCGGCCATGAAGCGCACTCTCGACTCGGCTCTCCAGGCCCGCACCGGCGCCGACGAGATGAAGCGCCTGAACCTCCTGTCCGGACTCTCCAAGTCCTTCGGTGCCACCGCACCGGGGGCGCCTCCCCCAGGCAGTGCGAACCACACCGAGCCCCCGCCGCGTGAAGAACTCTTCGTCGCGAGCCTCGCAGCCATCAATCGACTCTCGACGTCCCTCATCGACAAGACCCTGACCAAGCCGCACCACATCGAGCACTTCGCGAGCCGGACAGAAGTCGTATTCGATGAAATCGCCGAGTGGCTTCCCAAGCTGTTCCAGATCCGACAGCTCCAGAAGGAAGAGTTCAGCGTCGATCACACATCCTGGGGCATTGCTCAACGCAACACGTTGAGAGCCTCCAAGTCCGCCGCCGAACTGCTCAAGGAACTCCTGGATCCAGACCAGGAGAGAGACCACGCCAAGGTTCGAGAACGGCTCGAGGAGGCGTTCAGCAGCTTGGTCGAACACCAGAAGGCGATGCTGGAGGCCCTGGAAGAGAGCCTGCGAAAAGTGCTCGGCGAATTGGATCCCGACGTCATCGAGCAGAGAGTCCGGGAAAATAGCTGGGCCGTATCAGCAAGACTCGGCACCTTGTCGCTCCAATGGAAGGACTACGTTCGAATGCATGGCCAGCTCGTGGACAGCAGCATGCAGCGCGAACTCCTGTACGACGCCATTCGGAGCAAGTATCTAGATCACGGACCCGAAGAGAATTGCGAGGACGAAGAATGAACACCGCGCCGTCCGGACGAACTACGATCGCCACCATCCTCCTCGGGCTCCTCGCGAATGGGTGCGGATGCAGCTATCCGTGGCTGAAGGCGGATGAGTGGCTGAACACCTCCGCAGCGATTCACCTGGGCGACGACGCTGCCAGTCGACCGCATCAAAAAGTCGCCTACCGTGTATTCCTGGTGCGCTCGAACCCGAAACCACTCCTCGAGGGAGGAGCCCTCTTCGATTGGCGGATCACCTCGGACGAACTTGCCAAGGCGGACCCGAAGGGGAACATCACGCCCGAGAAACTCAAGCCCCATTGCGACTTCGCTTTCCAAGGCGAGATAGAGTCGAATAAGGACATCAAGCTCGACATGCTGCCGAGCAACTGGAAGCAGGCGCCCAAACATTTGCTGATCATGGTCAACTTTGATCCAAAAGACGCTCCACTCGAGCCCGAGGTCGTCAAGGCCATATCGATTCCGGTGAATTCCATCTCCTCCGAGCAATCGATCTACCTCTCCGAGTACCGCGTCCAACTGAAGAAGCCCGGCCCCTACCGGCCATGACGTCGCTAGGACCACTGGATGACCATGCACCAGAAGCCGCTCTGGGAGGAAGGCATGTTCCTCGCCCCCCAGCATTTCCAGCAGCTCGATCGAAGCATCGACGACCGCCTGCGCGAGGCCCAGCGTTCGAGCACCGCCTATTTCTGGGGCTTCACCGAGATCCGTATCGACCTGGATCGCCTGGAGTCCGGCATCCTCGCGGTCCAGTCGGCACGCGGCGCATTCGACGACGGCACCGTCTTCCACATCCCGGAAGGCGACCCACCCCCCAACCCACTCCAACTGGACAAGGCGGTATCGCCCACCCAAACGTCGATCGATTGCTACCTCGCCCTCCCCACGACTCGGGGTCCGGCGGCCCGTGTAGCGGCCCCCCGTTATCGACGTCGACTCACCAGCGTGGTCGACCAGAACCGACAGGACCTGGAACGCGATATTCCGCTCGCCGAGCTCAATCTCAGCATTCAGACGGCAGAAGAAGAAGCGGGCGATTTCACGCGCCTCCCATTCGCCAGGGTTCAAGCACTCGGCAATCAGCAATACGCCCTGGACGACCGCTTCGTACCGCCGACTCTCTATTTCGGAGCATCCGACACGCTGCGTGGGATGGTGCAGCGTATTCTCCAACTGCTCGCGTCGAAGAGCCGAGAACTTGCCGAGCAGCGTGGCGCCCGGATCGCCGGCACCGCGCAGCTCGCGATGAACGACGCTACAGCATTCTGGCTGCTGGGCACGGTGAACCGGTTCCTACCGATCGTCAGGAACCTGCATGCGCATCCGCAAAGTCACCCGGAACAGCTCTATAACTTCCTGGTCAGCCTCGCAGGCGAACTCACGACATTCGAACCGGAGGCCGCCGGCACGGCCGGCGAGCTTCCCATCTACAGTCATCGCGATCCCACCAGCTGCTTTCAGCAGCTGGAGCAGGCGATCAACAGGCTGCCCGGCAATCTGTACACAGACCGCTCGGTCGATATCCCACTGAGTCGTATCAATGACATATGGCAGGGCCAGATCCACGACCCAGCCCTGGCCGAGCGTGCCGACTTCTACCTCGCAGTGCGCGGCGAACAATCGGACGAGAAGATTATCCGCGAATTTCCGGCTCTTGCCAAGGTCAGCTCTCCGCAGCTCGTCTCCCAATTACGCAACCTCGCAGTTCGCGGAGCACCTCTCGAATACATGCAAGACCCACCCCCCGACATCATCCGCCGAACCGGCTTCCATTATTTTCGCATCCACCGGGACAACGAACATTGGCGGGCCGTAACGGAATCGCGCACCTTGGCCATGTTCGTCCCCCCCGAATTCGTGGATACCCGAGTCGAGTGCATCGCGATCCGAGGCCTGTAGTTCATGGAAGCAACCATGGAAACGCCGCTCGTAACCGGATTGCCGGACGCCTGCGCCGAAGCATTCGTCTACGCCATGTCTCTCAGACGCGCGGAAGATCCCGGTGATCTCGCCTCGATCCACGAATCCATTCTCGCGATTCTCCGCCGAATGGATCACGCGGCCGCGCGAATACGGACGCCGCAGGAACTCGTCGAGCACGCCCGATTCGCGCTGGTGGCCTTCTTCGACGAGATTCTCATGAACCGACCCTGGAGCGGTCAGAGCGAGTGGCAGAACAGCCCCCTTCAACTCGCGATGTTCAACACGCTGGCTGCCGGGGAGGGCTTCTTCGAGCGTGCTGAACTCATTCTGACGAGCCGCGACCCCGAAGCGAAGCAGGCCCTCGAGGTCTTCGCGACCTGTCTCTCGCTCGAGTTCCGCGGCAAGTATGGCGCGAGCATGAACCACGAGGAGCTGCGGCTTCTCCGGTCGCGGATCCACGATTGCCTTCGGAGGGATCAGTTCATCGACTCCAGGACTCTCTCCCCGAGTCTCGAGAGCCACAGCACAGCAAGTCAGCTCCGCCGCCAGCTCCCTACGTGGTTCTGGCTCCTGGGCGCCGCCCTGATCTCTGTCGTCGTGGCATTGATCCTGGCAGGGATTTCGAGCTCCAATTGGGCTGAGTTCCTAGGGCGTATTCAGAACCTCCCGATCTGAGTCCTGCCGTGAATCACTTCCTATTCATACTTCTCCGGCAACGGACCACGTCGATACTCAGCCTTGGCTTCGTCCTGCTGATCGCCGGCCTCGGACTGTACCTGTTCGACGCCTCCCCTACCGCGACCATTGGCACGATCGGACTCATCCTGGCGGTCTGGCTCGGGCTGCTGCTCTACGCTCAGTACCGCGTCCTCCAAGGATCGAAAGCGCTCGAGCAGAGTCTGCGCGCCGAATCGGCGGGACCGGCAAGCGGCGCCAATCCCGGCGAGACGGCCCGAATCGAGAACCTGCGTTCCCAGCTGGACGAAGCCCTCAAGAAGCTGCGCGCTTCCAAGGCCGGCAAGGCAGCCCTCTCCACGATGCCGTGGTTCATGATCATCGGGCCACCCGGCTCCGGGAAGACGACGATGCTCCGCGCGTCGAACTTGAAGTTCCCGGCGATGCCAAAGAAGGAGCGGCGGCTCCAAGGCATCCATGGCACCAAGAACTGCGATTGGTGGTTCGCCGACAAGGCAATCCTCCTCGACACGGCGGGCCGATACACGACCCAGAGCAAGGACAGCCCAGAATGGGGCGAGTTCCTGAAGATGCTCCGGCGGACCCGCCCCGCGCAGCCCATCAATGGGGTCGTCGTAGCTATTTCGATGGAGGAGCTGATAGCCGGCTCGGAGTCCCATGCCGAGGAGCACGCCGAGACGATTCGCGACCGCATCGACGAACTCGTGCGCGAACTCGAGGTGACCTTCCCGGTGTATGTGACATTCACGAAGTGCGACCAGCTCGGGGGGTTCGTCGAGTTCTTCGGCAGCCTGTCCAAGGAGGATCGCTCCCAGGCCTGGGGCTTCACCATCCCTCGAGACCAGGGACGAGAATTCGATCTGGACAAGCTCATTAACGAGCGGCTCGACGAGCTGTATGGCGTACTCACGCAACATCGCCTCACCCGCCTCTCCGCGGACGCCCCACTGAAGCGCAAGGAAGCCGCCTACGGCCTGCCACTGTACTTCAGCCTCGCGCGCACGCGCATCCAGGGGTTTCTCCGCAACCTCAACGCCGCCAATCCGTATCAGGATGCGGCGGAAATCCACGGCTGCTTCTTCACTAGCGGCACCCAGGAAGGAACTGCGATTTCCGAGCATCTCCAGAAGATGTATCAGATCGCCGAGATGAACATCGAGATCCCGGAGGGCGAGCGCCGCTGCTACTTCGTCGACGAACTGTTCGAGAAGATCGTCTTCGAAAACCATGAAAGCGTTCGACCGACCGGAGCCTGGCAGAAGCGTCAACGCCGCAACCGCATCGCCATACGCTCATCGGCAGCAGCAACGTTGCTTCTCGGCTGCACCGCCTCTTACGCGGCTTACGACGCTCAGAACTGGGATGTCCTTGAGAGAGGTCGACAGCTCAACGAATTGTTCCCTCAAGCCAAGACGGCTGCGTACAGCTCGCAATCCGCGGCTGGCTGGGACTATATCGATTTGTTGGACAAGACGATTGCATCAATCCACCCGCAATCGGTTCGCAATGGCGCAGAAGCTTATTTCCGGGAAAACCACGGTCTGCTCCTTGACGACATCGTGAATCGGAATGTCGTTGCGTTGGCGTGGAGAAAATTCGCCGATCAGCTCGCCAAGGAGGCCGCTGCCAACCAAGAGGGATTCCGCACGAGACTGACCGCCTTTCAGTCGCAATGGAACTCCGAAGAACCCACGGAGGAATTGGCAGAAGAGGCCATCCGTCAACATGACCGACAAAGGCGCCCGTCCGACCTGGCGACGGAGGACCTTGAGCATCGACGCGAAGCCTGGGAAGCAGCAGCAGAGAAGGTATCAGCACTTCACACCGCGTGGGAGAGTACAGTTCGGGCATTTCAGGACGTCCGAGCATTCATCGCTACTGGCGAGCGAATTGATATGGATCCCGCCGAGAATGCCGACTCCGAGGAATTGCGCGTAATTCAGGAGTCGTGGGACAACGCCGATCTTCCACTCAAGTACCGCGAAAATTTTGTAAACGGCCTGTCCAGCATCGAAAGGAGCGGTCTCCGAATGGAGCCGAAGCCGTTTCCCAGCGGATTCGGCGCTCCATCCGACGAGTTGCGCGAACTCCTGAAGAACCTCAACAGCGCGGGGACTACATACGAGCGCCTACTCGCATCAGCGCTAGCCAAGCGCCTGGCAGAGGAACTGGCTCCCGCGGAGTTCGCGGAGCGATGCGAGAATGACATCGCCGGCTACTCCGCATTGAGCAGCGGTGCCAAGATCGCCCACATCACGCGACAGGCACGAGACCGTCTCATGAGCCTCGAATCGGACTACAGCTTCCCGGGACCGAACCTCGCTCCCGGCAGCCGTAGCGTATATGGCCAGGAATTCGAGCATGGGCACCAAGCCGCTATCGAGAAACATTTGCGCAACGACCTGACCACGAGTATCGACGAAGACACCAAGGCAAAGCTCGATTCTATCATAGCTAAAGCAGCGAGCCCGCCAGAGCGGATCGCACAGATGGAGCAAGCTCTGGATGGCTACATCCAGGACCTGCGAGATATCCGCGATCTTTCTATCGCCCCCCCGTCGCCTCAGGAAGCGGCCAGCGAAGACCAGGGTGAAACTACCGCAGCCCCTGAGTCCCCATTCAAAGCCGAACGTGACCTGTATGATATCGCTCGCGATATTGAGAACCTAGACCACGTCAGCGCGGACGACATCAAGACCAATCGCACGGAAGGTCTGAATACGCTGTCCGAGAGGTTGGACGACCTCTCAACACTGCTCGATAAAGCGAGCAACTGGCGCAAGTCTGAGATCGATGCGGATGACCTGGGCAGCGGCAACCTCAAGGATGCCTGGAGCGACAGCCTCGAGAGCCTCCAGGACACGATTACCGAAGCTGTACGCGAGAACACCAAGAAGTGGCTCGAGTCGCACTGGAGCGACTTCCTCACCTCGACTCGCCAGATCGCCGAACCCCGCTTCCCCCTCTCGGACGATTCTGCGGTCCGCGGGCTAGACATCGGAGAAGCCGCCAATGTCGCTGCACTACTGGATGGCATGAGGCGGGTTCTGGAGGTCGCCCAGAGTCGAGGATTGCAGCTCGAAACTGAGGTCTCGGCGAAGGCCAAGAATTTCGGAAGTGTGCAAATCACGCATTTCCGGGAGCTCGCGAGGCTCTTCTCGAATACGGAAAGAAGGAATTCTCCACGCTTCATGTTGGGCCGAGGCGGCCTGTCGTCCGACTGGTCGATCACGATTTGGGGCGCCACTTTCTCATATACTACCCTCACCGGCGATGGATCGGCGAAAGTTGACCTGATTGGCCAAGACTCCAACGATAGCTGCACGCTTCGCTGTGATAACCGGCCTGAGCCAATGCGAGCGTTCACGGGACCCTGGGCAGCTATGAAACTCGTCAGCTCAGGAGCAAAGAGCGAGACCACCAGCAACGCCGTAATATGGAGCATCCAAGTCGCCGATGACGAGGTGGTCGACTGCGAAATCTGCATCCGCATCACGGACGACAACGATGCCTGGTCATTTGCTGTGGACCCCTCATTCTACATCGGTCTGAGAACCGCCTGGGGAAACCTGAGAGACAGCGACCTCTGGCACGAGACGGGGCAGTAGCGGGTCGCAATCCCATGCCGACCGTCCATGCCTTCGGCAAGGCGCCGTGCTACGGCGACTTCCTTCGCCATCGATCCGGACCATTGGAGCAGGCCGGCATCGTCGCGTTCTTCGAGATCGGGCTCGATCAGAACATGCGAGAGCGAGGGAATTGGAGCCAGGTCACGGAGTCCATGAGGCCCATGCGGTTCCTCCATTCCTTGGCCAACCGCGACACGTTGGTCGGGATAGTCGTGCCAAGCCGGGATCGCGTTGGTCGAACCTACCCGCTGATCGTGGCGATGACCGTCCCCGAAGCGGCCGGCCTCGGCGCCACGCTCCGACAGTATGACGGCTGTTTCGCGGCTCTCGAGGACGCCGCACAGGCGGGTCAACGAGACGCAGATCTCGACGGCTTCCGCGCTTCACTGGATGCGGCGGGCGAAGCAGTGGTTTCGTCGACGGCCCTCGACCGGTCGGCGCCCCCGCCCGGGCTTTCCGCGGGTGAGTTCTCGCGCTGGATCTCCCCCGAAGGCGACACGTGCCAGTGGGTCGCAAACCTGGATGTCGCCTTCACCGAAGGCGTGACTCCGCGCTTCGTGGTGCTTTCCCGCTATTCCAGCGAGCACGGCCCCGGCTTGGTCGCGGACGCGATCCACACCATTTCGGGCAGTCGCAGACCCAACCTGATGATCTGGGACGCGGGGACTAGACCCGAAGCGGAAGCGCCTCTCCTGCGACTGCTCTACGATCGGTGCGAGCCCAGATACTTCGCACCCTGCGCATTCCCAACCGAGCCGCATGACCTCGGCTGGAACGTGACCCCCGGGCCCGACCCCGTCATCGAGGTTTCCGAGGGGTGGAAACGGCGCCTGGCTCCCGCCCTGACGCCCGGAGCAACCTTCGCCGACCTGATGAAGGCCCTTCGGGCCGGCCCCGACTGCAGAGGCGAGACCTGATCAGCCCTCATCATCCGCCTGAGGACGTATCCCGAGAGTCTCTCGGATTGCGTTGAGCACGCTCTCGTTGTCGTCGCTCAACAGGTCTCGCATCAGATCTTCGAACGGCATTCCCAGCCAGCTCACGGCTCGGTCGATGAGCAGCGAGACCGGACTATGAGGCTCCGTATTCCGCAGGAAAGCCGCGACCTCACGCAACCGCAGCACCGCGTCGTCGCGGGTCGCGAGCGGCTTGGAGTAGGCTCGCGGACCGGTGCCCGACCCTGATTCCGTTCCCGGATCTGGCCCAGGATCCGGGTCTGGCCCTGGGTCCGGTCCCGGGTCCGGCCCTGGCCCTTCGGACCGGCCCAGGACACCCTCGACCTGCTCCAAGGCGTCCGCAAGCGGCCGCAGATTCGGCTCCTCGTCTGGATCGAACTTGTCGGCGAGCAACTTCTCGAGACCAGTGAGTTCATCTCGGCTCGCCTGCACGTGCCTGACCATCTCCCGGTGCAGGTCGATGGACGTCTGATCGAAGGCAGCACGCCAGACATCACCGGTCGGCGCACCCCCATCCACCAACTCCTTGTATCGAGCGGGCTGCACGCGCGCCGCGTGCTCGACCGTTTGCATCATCTCGAAGTCGCCGAGATCGAAACGCTTTCCATCCGCCGCAACCGCAAGCGGTACGGACCTCACGGCCAACAGCAACTGCTTCCCGGACGCCATCTTGCGAATCGGCCCGCCACGCACGCCCTGGTTGATGACCGGGGCTGACTCGTCTTCCCCAACTTCGACGCCGGGGTGCACGCCGGGCCAGTAGCGATCCAGCAGGCCACGCACGAGTTCGAGCCCCCTGGCGAGGCCGCCGAATCCCTCCCGATAGGTCCACGCCTCGGCGAGATAGACCGCCAGTTCCAGATCCTTCGTCTCGCTCGACAGGGACCGGCTGCAGATCTTCGCCACCTCACCCCAATCGACATCCTCCGGGTCTCCCCGCCCCCCGAGACCGCTGGGATCTTCCGCAACCCGGGTCTGCCGAGCCTTCGACAGCGCAGTCTCTCCCCCGGACGTGCGCAGATCCGGGCCACAGGGTCGGGCTCCCTCGAATGGGGCCAGGAGGGCCTCGAGTTCGGTTGTCATTCGCATCCTTTCTTGTGGCGAGGAGTTCCGACATGCCCGGGCTTTGAGCCCAACGCCCGTTCTGCGAGCCGCCCCTTGGATCCCGGCTCGCTCACCCCTAGTCTCTGCCGGCCGTGGAATGAGCCGGACCACGGGGAGGGTGAGTTTCGCGAAAGGGACCCGACAGATCATGTCCGAGAGCATCCAGAAGACGAAGGGCCGAGTCCGCCCTCCTCGCGTCCACATCACCTATGACGTGGATCTGAACGGCGCCATCCAGATGAAGGAGCTGCCCTTCGTCATGGGTGTGCTGGCCGACCTCGTAGGCAAGTCGAACAAGAAGCAGGCGAAGCTCCGCGATCGTGACTTCGTCACCGTCGACCGCGACAACTTCGATGATTTCCTGGGCAGCCTGCAGCCGCGCGTCGCGACCAAGGTTGCCAACAAGCTCACCGGCGAGGGCGAGCTGGCCGTGGACATCACGTTCCATCAGCTCTCGGACTTCGGGCCGGATGCCGTGGTGCAGAACGTGGAACCGCTCCGGAAGCTCGCCGAGGTTCGCAAGAGCCTGCAGGACCTGCTTTCCCGGACCGACGGGAACGACCGCCTCGAGGAACTTCTCGGCGCGGTCATCGAAAACTCCGATCTCCGGGACAAGCTGCGGCAGTCCCTCGGCGGCGACGACGCAGGATCCGAGAACACGGCCGGGCAAACCGAAGGCGACGAGTCGAACGGCTGAACCTGGCCGGCGCCAGCGAACATAGGAGAAGGCTTCACGATGACCTCCGAAGCGAACAGCGCAGGCAAGGCCTTGCCGATCGAGAAACTCCTCGAAGAGGAGGGAGACACCGTCCTCGAACAGATCATCGACACCGGCATTCGAGCCCGCGACGAAGAGAGCCGTGGCCATGCCCAGGGACTGCTCAAGGCCCTCGTCGACCAACTCATCGATCCGGGCCGGGTAGTGCAACCGGGCGTGACCCGGACGATCAACGAGCGGATCGCCGCGATCGACAAGATCCTTTCGGAGCAGGTGAACGAGATCCTGCACGCCCCCGACTTCCAGGCACTCGAAGCTTCGTGGCGCGGACTCCACCGCTTCGTGTTCTCTACGCAGACCGGCGACCAGCTGAAGATCAAGGTCCTCGCCGCGTCGAAGAAGGAGCTGCTGAATGACTTCCAGAGCGCCGCGGAGTTCACCGAGAGCGCACTGTGGAAGAAGGTCTATCAGTCGCAGTACGGTACCTACAACGGGGATCCGTTCGGCGCCATGGTCGGAGACATGGAGTTCGGCAAGGGACCGCAGGACGTCGAACTCCTCACGCACCTCTCGCAGGTCGCCGCCGGGGCCCATGCCCCGTTCATCGCATCCGCGTCCGCACAGATGTTCGGACTGGAGTCGTTCACCGAGCTTCAGCGGCCGCGCGACCTGCGCAAGGCGTTCGACAAGTCCAACCCGGACAACATCAAGTGGAACAGCTTCCGGGACACGGAGGACTCTCGCTACGTCAGCCTCTGTCTGCCTCACGTGCTCGGCAGACTCCCCTACGGACCGGACAACCCGGCGGAGTCCTTCGACTTCCGTGAGGACGCCGACGGCACAGAGCACTCGAACTACCTCTGGAGCAACGTTAGCTACGCGTTTGCTTCGCGACTGACCGACGCGTTCGCCAAGCACAACTGGTGTGTGGCGATCCGCGGCCCGGAGGGAGGCGGCCTGGTCGACAACCTGCCAATCCACACCTTCCAGACCGAGGAAGGCTCCACGAGCCACAAGTGCCCGACCGAAACCCTCATCCCGGACGATCGGGAGAAGGAACTCAGTGACCTCGGCTTCATGGCGCTCCTGAACGCGATGAACACCGACTACGCCGCGTTCTTCGGTGCGAACTCGGTGCAAAAGCCGAAGGTCTACGACGATGATGATGTCACTGCGAACGCGAAGCTCTCGAGCCAGCTTCCGTACCTGATGGTGACCAGCCGGATCGCCCACTACCTGAAGGCGATCTGCCGTGACAAGATCGGCGGCTTCATGTCGCGCGGCGAGTGCGAGAAGTTCCTCAATCGCTGGATCTCCAATTACGTCCTCGACCAGGACGAAGCGACCCAGGAGCAGAAGGCCAAGTACCCGCTGCGCGAGGCCAGGATCGACGTCGTCGACGACAAGGCCAACCCTGGCTGCTACAGCGCGGTCGCCTTCCTCCGCCCCCATTTCCAGCTCGATGAGCTGAACATCTCGCTGCGTCTGGTTGCCTCGCTGCCAGAGAACACCAAGTGAGTTCCCGCGCGGCCTGCGCCGCGCGCAGCGCACCAAGGTCACGGTGCTTGAACTCCCGAGGCTCGAGCACGCGCGGACACGCCCGAACCGCTCGATCTCAGGCTTCGGTTGGCGGATCCACCCACCGAAGCCGGCGACCCCGCTTCCAGGCGCGTGGAACCGAACCAGCGCCACCCGCCGCGAACGCCAGCCTGTCCCGATCGAGGATCTCACCTCGCTCACGTTTTGGGGAGGCGTTTGCCACGCTTGCCGAACGCCTGCCGTTCCCTGACGCGACTCGGGCAACGACCCGACCGATCAACCGAACCATCAAGCAACGAAGCAAGAGGGACAGACACGATGGCCTCCGACATGTTTCTGAAGATCGCCGGCGTTCCCGGCGAGAGCACCGACGACAAGCACAAGGACGAGATCGAGATCCTGTCCTACAGCCACGGGGTCTCCCAGCAGACCACGGCCGTGCAGAGCAGCACCGGTGGGGGCACCTCGGCGCGCTGCGACCACGACGCCTTCACGATCAGCAAGGAGATCGACAAGGCTTCTCCGGTCCTGATGCAGAAGTGCTGCTCAGGCGAGCACATCGACGAACTGGTCGTGACCTTCAACCGGGCCAGCGGCGACTCCGAAGTGAAGCTGCCCTACCTGGTCGTGAAGATGACCAACGTGGTCATCAAGAACGTCTCGGTCGGCGGCGGCCAGAACGACCTCCCGGTCGAGACCGTCTCGTTCGACTATGGCAAGATCGAGTGGGAGTACACCAAGCAGGCCCGCAAGGGCGGTGGCGGCTCCGGCAAGACCACCGGCAGCTGGGATCTCGAGAAGAACAAGCCGTGATCCGAGGCCGGAGCGCCGGGTTGCGACTCTGCGGCACCTGAACGAGGGGGTGACACCCGCCCCCTGGTCGCGAAGGCAACCTATCGGTGCTCATGCGATCGAGCTGACCCTTGCACCACCCCTCCGGCGCGCTGCGCCGGGCGGGTTCTTACGTTTCTGCGGACCATGGCAATAACTGACATCCTGACGTCAGGCGACTTCAATGGCGCGGTCGCTGAGTTCACGGCCCAGGTGAAGGCCGATCCGGAAGACGCCGATGCGCGAGTCAACCTCGCAGCCCTACTGGTGATGATGGGCGCAATCGACCGCGCCGAGTCCCACCTCAACGCCCTCGCGGCGCGCACCGACCTCGGCCCTGGGGTGCTCGTCTATCAGGGGCTCCTTCAGGCAGAAGAAGAACGGCGGCGGGTCTACGAAGACGGCGCGGCGTGCCAATGTGCCCCGACCTCGCCCGAGTCGACCAGACTGCGTTCGCACGCGCTGCCGTTGCTGGCCAAGGGCGCGATCCCGGAGCTGACCGAAGCCGTGGAAGCCGCGCGACGGCTGGAAGCGCCCCGCCCAGGCTCCATGGATGGGACGCGGTTCACAGAACTCACCGACTACGACGAGTTCCTCGGCCCCCACCTCGAGACCTACGTCGGAGGCCGTTTCATGCTCAGGTCGCTCAGCGAGTTCCGCTCGATCCGACTGGAGGCTCCGCGCTACCTGATGGACCGGGTATGGCGCGCTGCGGAACTCATCGACCTCGAAGGCAACACGGCACGCATGCACATCCCGGCGCTGTATGCCGGAAGCAGCGCGAGCGAGGACGGACTCGTAAGGACCGGACGCAAGACCGAGTGGAAGGAGATCGGAAGCTTCTTCCGAGGCAGTGGCCTGAGGACCTGGCAGGTCGACGAGCTGGAAGTCCCCTTGCTCGAAGCGACACACGTGGAATTCGACGTGAGACCCGCCGCGGAACCGCCCAACTCCGGCACGGCCTGACTTTCATGGATAACGGTGAGCCGCGTCACGTGCTCCGCCCATCCCTGCTGGCCCGACTACTGTCGAGCCCGACCGGAACCGGGCGAGCGTCCGCCGAGTTCGATCTGTCGGCCAGTGAACTCCAGGACGAAGTTCGGGCGCACCTGCAGCGACTCCTCAACACCAGGGCGCCTTTCGACTCCGAGGAGATCGACGAGTCGTTCGAACTGGCGAAGGACTCGCTACTCACCTACGGATTGCCAGACCTCAGCCAGTTCAGCAAGGCCCGAAAACAGGACCAGGAGCGAATCCGGTCGTTGATCCGCAACGCCGTGACACGGTTCGAACCCCGGCTGAACCCCAAGACGGTAGAGGTGGAGTTCGACGAACCCGACGGGGGCGACGACAAGAAGGCGACTCCGGGCGACAACTTCCGCATCCGGTTCAGGATCTCGGGAATCCTCGACGTCGACCCGATCCGCAAGGACATCATGTTTGATGCCCACGTGGACTCGATCACGGGGAATATCGCCATCGAAGGAGAGCCATGAACGAGGCCCTCTACCGGTACTACGAGCAGGAACTCGACTTCATCCGCAGCATTGCCGGCGAATTCGCCGCCGCCTATCCGGACGACGCCGGACGTCTGCTGCTCGAATCGGGCAAGAGCAGAGACCCGCACGTCGAGCGACTCATCGAGGCATTCGCGCTGATCGCCGCTCGGACCCAACAGAGGGTGGACGACGGTTACCCCGAGCTGAGCGATGCACTGCTCCACAACCTGCATCCCCAGTTCCTGGCGCCGATCCCATCCATGACGATGGTCCAGATCGAGCCTGATCCGCAACGCGCGCGGATCCGCAGTGGAGTGAGAGTCGAGCGCGGTAGCCGACTGCTCACCAAGAGCGTGCAGGGCGTTCGCTGCAAGTTCACGACCTCGCTCGACGTGACGGTGTGGCCACTGGCAGTCGAATCGGTCCAGATGGACACCCCCGATGCCGAGGATCTCCGCGCCGACCCCGACATCAAGACGGCGCTGCTTGTCACGCTGCGCACACGCGGCGGCGAGCCGCTTTCCAGCTACACGATCCCGTCCCTGACCTTCCATCATCCGTGGAGCACCGGCGGCCGCGCACTGTTCGAAGCGCTCCACCGAGATTGCTCTTCGGTCGAGTTCCGCCTCCAAGACACGCCGCTGAAGCGCTCCGATGGCAAGCGGTCGCGCATCGAGCCGGTCGGATTCGCCAGGGACGAGAGCCTTCTCCACACCGAGAGCCGGATCAGCTCCGCCTACCGACTGCTGCAGGAGTACTTCGCATTCCCGCAGAAGTTCATGTTCTCCAGGCTGGTCGACATCCCCGATTTCCCGGAAGGCTGGACGGCGAATTCCCTTCAGCTGCGGTTCCTACTCCGCGATACCCGCAAGCCGATCGCCGACGGACTTCACAAGGACCAGTTCCTTCTCGGCTGCACGCCAGCCATCAACGAGTTCCCGCACGACGCGAGCCCGATCACCGTCAACCATCGCCTGGTCGAGCAGCCGGTCCATGCCGACGTGCGTCAACCGACCGCATACGAGGTCTTGTCGATCGAGGACGTTCGCAGCTCCATTCCCGGCAGCAACGAGACCGTGGAATTCCGCAGCTTCTTCGCGCTGGAGCACGGTGATCCCCCGGACAGCGACATCCCGTTCTGGCACTCCCGCCGCAAGCCATCCAAGCGCCAGGACGATCCCGGGACCGAGGTGTACCTGGCACTCGTCGATCCGGACTTCGGACCGGCGAAGGTCGGCAGGTTCGAAGTTCTTCACCTGAAGACCCGCTGCTCGAACCGCAACCTCCCCTCCAGCTTGGTGCTCGCGGACCCCAACGGTGACTTCACCTTGGAGGGCGCCGCCGAAATCGCCTCGGTCTGCAGCCTCTCGTCGAAGCCGACCGAGCCCCGGCGACTCCCACCCCACAACAGTTCGCGGTGGCGGCTCGTATCCCAGATGAGCCTGAACCACCTCTCGCTGGTCCGGGATACCGAGCAGCGGAAGACCTCCAACGATCGGGCTGCACCAAACAAGGCACTCGAAACGCTTCGGGAGATCCTCAGCCTGTACGACTACACGCAGACCGAGCGCATCGACCGACGCATCACCGGGATCATCGACCTGGACGCGAATCTGACCACTCGGATGATGCTCGACAGCGGTCCTGTTCGGGGCGTACAGATCGACATCGAATTCGACGAATCGTGCTATCGTGACACGAGTCTGTATCTGTTCGCATCGGTGCTCGAGCGCTTCTTCGCCCTCCAGGTCTCGGTCAATTCGTTCACTCTGACCCGGGCTCGCTCGACCCAGCGGAACGACGAGGAAGAGCTTCTGGGTCAATGGCCACCGAGGACCGGAGAGTCGCCGATTCTGTAGGGCAGGGCACTGGGCCCGTGGGACCCGGCCTGGTCTTCGAACAGGCAGTCCGACTGCTGCTCCGGCTCGAGGCGACGCCAGTCGTTCCAGGCTCGGCGCGCTATCCCGGGCAAGAGCAGATCCGATTCCGGTCCCGGACATCGCTGGCCTTCCCCGCCAGCGACATCCACTCGCTGGAGATTGGCGAGGACGGCAGGCAGCACCGACTGGAGGTCAACTTCCTCGGCCTCGCCAGCCCGACGACCAGGACGTCCCTTCCGGTCTGGTACGCGGAAGAACTGCTACGACAGGCCAAGGATCTCACGGACGCACCGCGACTCCGCGACTTCCTCGACCTGTTCAACCACCGGCTGATCTCTCTGTTCTTCCGGGCGTGGGCGAAGCACGACCTACCCTTCCAACACGAGTTCCTGCCCCACGGCGTCCTCCACGACCTGCTCCATTCGATCGTCGGCCTGACTCCGAAGTCCGCACGCCGACGGCTCGCAGTCGACGACCGCTTCCTGCTCCGACATGCCGGGACACTCGCGCAGCGCCCGGTGACTGCGGAGGCGCTGCTCGAGATGGCCCGCGACTATCTCCGAGACCCCATCGAACTGGAGCAGTTCGTCGCCCGACGGGAACCTCTCAACCCCGAAGACCAACTCCGCCTGGGAGATCCCCGATTCGCACTCGGCCAGAACACCGCACTCGGCAGTTCGGTTCGGGTCTGTCGCTCGGGCATCCGCTTTCGGATCGGGCCGTTGCGCTGGGAACGCTTCCGGGAGTACCTCCCACCCACCGGATCGCGGGCCTGCTCGCTCGCGGCCCTCACCGAATTCGCGATCGGACTCGAATTCCACGTGGATGCCTGCCTCGTTCTCGACAAGCGGGACGTTCCAAAGGCCCAGCTCGGCAATGACAGCTCGGGGATCGCACTCGGGCGCTCGATCTGGCTCGGCACACGGCTGCCAAGCCGACCCGGGGAAATCGGCACGACCGTTCCGGATGCGGACGACACCGTCATTCCCCTCTCTCGTGATCAGCAGAGATGAACATCGACCTCCGCTCCCTCATCGGCAAGCTGACCCCCACTGCGCGGCGCACTTTCGCGGAGGCCTCCAGCATCTGCCTCTCGAACACCCATTTCGACGTCGAACTGGAGCACTGGATCCTCGCCATGCTCGGTGTCGAAAATGGTGACCTCCGCAAGATCTTCCGACACTTCGAGATCGAGCCCAATCGGATCGAGAACCGGCTCCGGAGTTCGCTCGAGACGTTCAAGAACGGGAACAACCGAACTCCAGCGGTCTCCCAAGACGTCGCCGAAGCAATCCAGCAAGGCTGGCTCTGGAGTTCGGTGAACAAGAGCCTCGACAAGGTGCGGACCGGGGCCGTGCTACTCGGCGCCCTGCAGGACTCGAGCATCCGCCAACGCCTGATGGGCTCGGCAGCCGAGTTCGCGATGGTGGACACGAAGCGTCTCGACCAAGACCTGCTGTCAATCGTCGGCGGCTCGGAGGAAGACAAGGAGCTCGACCACGGTCGGGCATCGGGTTCGAGGACAGACACCGACACCCGCGATTCGGTGGCGCCGCGATCCACGGCTGCCCTGGACCGGTTCACACACAACCTCACGGCAGCAGCGCGGGAGGGCCGAATCGACCCCGTTCTCGGACGTGAGCCGGAGGTGCGCCAGATCGTCGATATCTTGATGCGACGCCGGCAGAACAACCCGATTCTCACGGGAGAGGCAGGTGTCGGGAAGACCGCGGTGGTCGAGGGATTCGCCAACCGCATCACGCGCGGTGACGTCCCGGAGCCGCTTCGCGGCGTCGAGGTCCACACGCTGGACCTGGGTCTGCTGCAGGCCGGCGCCGGCGTAAAGGGCGAGTTCGAGAACAGGCTCCGACAGGTCATCGAAGAGGTTCGCGCCGCCACCAAGCCGATCATCCTGTTCATCGACGAGGCGCACACGCTGATCGGCGCAGGTGGCCAAGAAGGGCAGAACGACGCAGCCAATCTCCTGAAGCCCGCTCTCGCCCGAGGTGAACTCCGCACGATCGCAGCAACGACCTGGGCCGAGTACAAGAAGTACTTCGAGAAAGACGCCGCGCTTACCAGGCGCTTCCAGGTGGTCAAGGTCGAAGAGCCGGACGAGTCGGTCGGAATCCAGATCATGCGTGGCCTACGCCCCGTGCTGGAGAAGCACCACGGGGTTCGAATCCGCGACGAGGCGGTCGTCGAGAGTGTACGGCTCTCGATGCGCTATCTGCCGGCGCGGCAGCTGCCAGACAAGTCGGTGAGCGTTCTCGACACCGCGTGCGCAAGGGTCGCGATCCAGAGAGCCTCGACCCCAGCGGTCATCGAAGACCGCATGGCCCTGATCGAGTCCATCCAAACGGAGATCTGCTCCATAGAGGAGGAGATCCGGCTCGGAGCCAATGAGTCGGAAAGACTCGGCGAACTCACCGAGCGGCTTCGCATCGAGCGGTCCGCCCTCGAGCGCGACCAGGCCCGATGGAAACGTGAGCAGGACGTCGTCTCGGAGATCGACTCCAGGCTGGAGGACTCGGCGCAAGCACGCGCTTCTCTAGTGGAGCTACAGGGCGAACAGCCTCTTGTGCACGCCGAGGTCACCGGCCAGACGGTTGCCGAGGTCGTCGCCGCCTGGACCGGAATCCCGCTGGGGCGGATGGTGCGCGACGAGATCCGCTCGGTCCTGACGCTCGCCGACCGATTGCGCGAGAGGGTCCGAGGCCAAGATCACGCCCTCGACACGATCGCCGAACGGATCCGAGCCTCGAAGGCAGGGGTCGACAACCCTGGCCGCCCGGTCGGAGTCTTCATGCTCGCCGGCCCCAGCGGTGTGGGGAAGACGGAGACGGCACTCGCCCTAGCCGAGGCCCTCTTCGGCGGTGAGCGCAGCCTGGTCACGATCAACATGTCGGAGTATCAGGAAGCACATACCGTCTCGAGCCTCAAGGGCGCACCTCCTGGCTATGTCGGCTACGGCGAAGGCGGCGTCCTTACCGAGGCGGTACGTCGACGCCCCTACGCGGTGGTCCTCCTCGACGAAGTCGAGAAGGCCCACAGAGACGTCATGGAGCTGTTCTTCCAGGTGTTCGACAAGGGCGTGCTGGAAGACGGAGAGGGCCGGATGATCGACTTCAAGAACACCGTCATCCTTCTCACGACGAACGCCGGTTCGGACGAGATGATGCGGCTCTGCGACGATCCCGAGACCGCGCCCGACCCAGGCCCCCTGGCGAAGTCGATCCGGCCGTATCTTCTCGAACACTTTCCGGCGGCCCTACTCGGCCGCCTCGCGGTGATCCCCTACTACCCGATCCGCCCCGAGATCCTCAGCGAGATCGCACACCTCCAGCTTTCCCGCATCGTCGGGCGCATCCGCGACAACCACGGCATCGAGGTCCACTTCGAGAACGCATTCGTCGAGTGGGCCGTCGCGCGCTGCAACGAGCCGGAGAGCGGAGCCCGCAACGTAGACCGCATCCTGACCCAAGAACTCCTACCAACGATTGCGACCGAGCTGCTCGCCCTGATGTCCGAGGGCAGACAAGTCGATCGCCTGTCCATCGGCCTTGCTGACGGCGAGATCCAGCTGACTCGCGCGTGACTCCGGAATTCGAGCCACCAACGGTGTCGAACTCGCGTTCCTCGTGCCGTCCAGCGCCTCGCCACACTGCGGCCGCCAGCCCTCCCCCATGAAGACCTACACGGTGAAGTCCGGCGACTCCCTGGCCTCGATCGCCCGGCAGCACGGTCTCAGCGACAACTGGCAGCCAATTTGGCGCTACAACGCCGAGGTTCGCAGGCAGCTGCAGGGGAAGGACCCGAACAAGATCGCAGCCGGTGCGACGATCTTCATTCCCCGCACGGAGAAGGAATACGACGAGTCGATCGAACGACTCCGCACCCTACTGCGCCAGACTCGCGAGCAGGCCCGGGAGCTGCTCCGCGATGTCGACGTCGCCAAGCAGGACGCCGACCGCCTCGGTGAAGCCGTCGACTTCGCCGCAGACATTGCCATGATCGGCAAGGGCGCCGTCAGCGCCGCAGTGAAGCTCGGCAGCAGGCGCCTCATCAAGCTGAAGCTGAAGAAGCAGGCTCTCGCCGCCACCCACAAGACGATCCACTACTTCGTGGGCTTGTCCGGCTCCAGCAACGAGGAGATCGTCCTCCACGAGGCCGGCAAGGCCACCGTGGACAACTCCGTCATGCTGATGGCGCGTCGCAAGTTCGACTCCGCAAAGAATCTCCGGTCTTTCCGCCGCGGCCTGACGCAGGCGTACGCCAAGAAGGGCGCTGTCACCCTCGCCAAGGTCGCGGGCCCCGCCGAGTGCGCCGATGGTTTGGCCGAGGTCATCTCCATGGTCGCGGATCTCGCTCTCGACGGTCTGGACGCGATCAAGCCCTCCAGTGTTGCCAAGACCTGGCTCTGGCTCACCACAGGCGAGCACCCGGATCAGACGGCGAAGACGGCCAAGAAGTACATACAGGGTCAGATGCTGGCGTCGGAGAAGCGACTGGATCGGGCTATCGCTCGGCTGCAGGAAGAGAGGCAAACGGTCTACCGCCGCTGACTGCCCTGGCCAACTCGCGATGCACCTCTCGGCTGATCTCCGACATCGCGCCGCCCCTTGATCGGACAGCCCGCCGGTGAGGCAATAGGTTCGCTTGATTCGCGAGTTCGATCATGCGACGCAGCCAAAGCGTCGCTGCATCAGGTCACCTCGTCGGCCAACCCCTGAACCCCCCGAAAGACCTCCTCCCGAGCCCGCTTGTAGGTCGAGCGCAACGTCGCCTCGCTCTTGCCCTCGAAGACCTCTGCAATCTCGGAGAAGGACAGGCCCTGGCGGCGCTTCAGGTAGACGTCACGCGCATGGGGTGAAAGCCGATTCGCGCAGCGCATCTCTGCGTCCTCCAGTTCCCGCACGCGGATCATCACGGTCGGAGAAGGCACGCGCTCGTCGGTCACGGCGTGCAGCGCATCGTGACCCTCGGCCGACCGACCGCCACCGCGCTTCTGAGCCGACTCGCGACGCATGAGGTCGACGAGGACATTGTCGGCAACGACGAAGAACCAGCTCCAGAAGGACTCACCGGACTGGGACCGATACTTCCTGAGGTCCTCGATGATGCGAGCCATGACCGTCATCTGGAAGTCCTCGAACTCGAAGCCGAACGGGAATCGACGCCGGTGACCGTAGCGCTGCCGCATACGGCGCTCGATCTTCTGGGACAACGGACCCCAGGCCGGGGAAGCGTTGTCCTCACTGGCGTCGCTGACGAGGTTCTGGGTCTTGTCCATGTCGAGAGATGCTCCAGACTCGACAGGCACGCTGTTAGGAGCCAACCCCTCGGCCGCCTCCGCCTCCAGGCCCTCTTCTCCCGATCCTGGCACCAACGACATCTGGCCTCCTTCTTCACAGCTCCGGGGGACGTCCCTCGCCCGATCCGTCGATTATCTTGACCATGGCCGCCTCGATGTCAATCAGCGCCGAACCCTTGATGTCGACACCCCGCCACCCTCGATCGCGGTGCCACCAGACGTCTTCAGACCGGCATGTGCGGCGCCCGGCCTGATCTCGATCTTGTCGCCACGTTCGACGCCAGCGGATTTCGCCTGACTGTCGCGTCTGCTGGCCACGACGTCCTGCTTGGTCAGTCGGACCTTGGCCATTGCGAATCCGATCGGCTCGAGGTGGTTGGTCGCAACCGCCTCGTCGCGGTTCGCGCCGATCGTGACCCTCTCGTCGCACTCCGCGGTTCACTGGGAGAGCACGCGCCGGACGCGGCCGGTAGACCTCCCCCGCAGGAACACGAGAACGAGAGTGCCGCTGTCGTGGAAGTGCTCGAATCGGAAGAGACAGTGAACAGCCCGTTGGACCCAAGCGCGGGCGACAGTATCGACGCGCGCGCGGAGCGGAAGTTGGCCACCGAGCGAGGTGTGCATCCCGGCAGTCAGACACGGTTCGCCGTTCAACCAACGATGATGACGACGTATCCGGAACTCCCCGCGGCGGGGTACACTCGTTTTCTGCCCTCTCCCTCGAGTTCTTCCACCTCGATGCAAAGACTCCCCTTCGCGGCACCCGCCGCTGCCGCGTGCGCGGCGCTCCTCTCCTTCTCCCCTTCCACCGACGCCCAGGATCTGGGCAATCCCGGTGAGCGGGTCCCCGCCGATGCGATCACGCATGCCGTGGTCGAGTCGATGGCGACCGTCATCGAGCGCGAGAAGACCTGGGTCCATACGCCCCAGATCCAACGGGTCTGGAATGGCCAGGACGGCGCCTGGTTCATCGCTCCCGACACCGCACGCACGCCGGCGTTCTCCGGCACCCGCGCGGCGATCAACAAGTGGGGCGACCCGCGGGTAGGCATCGGCTTCCCGGTGGCGACCGACGTCGAGGGAGTCGAGGTGGCGGGCCACACCGCGGTGTTCGCACCCGGCCTCGTGGTCGTCGGCTACCGCGACGGCGTCGAAGTGGCGCGCAGTGATCGCTTCGCGGTGTCGCCGAGCTACGGCCGGCTGACCCTCGACTTCGAGAACGTCGACCGCATCGTGTTCGAGGCGGAGCAGCAGAACGGTCTGCGCAGCTACTTCGCGATCGACGACCTGAGCTTCCACCCGCACGCGGAGATCGGCGGCACCTCGACCGTGATCGACTTCGATGATCTCGACGCGGGCACCGACCTGACCGGCAGCGACTACCGCGGCCTGGAGTGGGAGCAGGGCACCGGCCTTCGCGACCGTGACCCCGCGGGCGAGATCCATGCGCCGAAGAACCCGACCCTCGACAATGGCATCGGGACCGACACCGGCGACGTGTTCCACGCCGCGAGCAACACCGCCAGCCCGATCAACGTCTGGCAGGAGATCGACGGCTCACGCCTCGGCGACCCGGGCGCCAACCTGATCCCGCCGGACACCTGCGGCGCGGTCGGCCCGAACAACTTCATCGCGATCACCAACTCGAACTTGTCGGTCTACCGGCGGTCGGACGGCGCGCGCACGGTGAACGTCAGCCTCGGCGCGTTCTGGAACTTCAACCAGCTGATCGGTGACCCGCGCGCCGCCTGGGACCACCACGCGAACCGCTGGATCGTGCTGGCGACGAGCTTCAACCGCACCAGCGAGATCTTCCTCGCGGTCTCGACCTCTCCGGACCCGAACGGCAACTGGTTCAAGTTCCAGTTCCGCGTCGACCAGGGCAGCGACTCCGGCCGTTGGCCCGATTTCCCGACGCTCGGCTTCGATGCGCGCGGCATCTACACCGCGGCCTACCAGGTCGCGAGCCCCGCAAGGATGACCATCTGGGCGATCGACAAGGCGCCGATGCTCTCCGGCCGGCCCGTAGTGGGCACCATCACCGCGTTCCGCGGCCTGCCCTGGGAAGGCGCGATCCAGCCTTGCGCGACCTACGGCGACCCGGGCTTCGAGTATCTGGTGTCGCGTCGCGCCAACGACGAACTGCGCATTCGCCGCATCGTCCCGCCGTTGACCGCACCGACTCTGTTCGAACACCGCATCGTCAGCGTGCCGCGCCACGGCGATGCGCCCAACGCTCCGGCTCTGGGTTCCAACACGCCACTCGCCACGATCGATACCCGGCCCTGGAACGCCGTCTACCGCAATGGCGCGGTGTGGACCACGCAGTCCGTCGCGATCGGCAACAAGGCCGGTGTCCGCTGGTACGAGCTGAACGTCAACACCGGCGTCGCCGACCAGGTTGGCAGCATCACCGACCCGGTCTGGCACTACCTGTTCCCGTCCATCGCCGTCGACGCGAACGGCGACGTGTGCCTCGGCTTCAGCGGTAGCCACGCCGGCGTCTACGCCTCGACCTTCGTGACCGGTCGCCAGGCCGGTGACCCCGCCGGAACCACCCGCGCACCGGTGCTGACCAAGGCCGGCACCGGTCCGTGGAACCGCACCGACAGCGGCGGCCGCAACCGCTTCGGCGACTACAGCCTGACCTCCTGCGACCCCATCGACGACACCGGCTTCTGGACCATCCAGGAGTACATCCCGTCGAACAATGTCTGGCAGACCTACATCGTCCGCGCCGGCTTCGAGGTCTGCAACTACGGCACCGGCCTCGCCGGCACCAACGGCGTGCCCACCATCAGCGGCGGCAACCTGCCGACCCTCGGCAACGTGTTCGACCTGCGCATCGACAGCTCGGCGCCCACCGCCAGCAGCGGCGCGCTGATCATCGGCCTGGGCCGCGCCAACATCCCGCTGCTGGGCGGCACGGTCCTGGTGCAGTCGACCATCGCCGACACCATTCCGATCGCCGCCTCGGGCACGACCACCAACATCCCGATTCCGGTGCCCAACGCGCCGAGCGCCGTCGGCGTGCCGGTGATGTTCCAGGCCGCGATCGCCGATGCCGGCGCAGTGCAAGGGGTTTCGTTCACCGACGGCCTCGAGATCAGCCCGCGGACGCGCTGATCTACTACCTCCGAGAACCTGCGCGCCCAACGCTGTATCTCGGAAGGAATCGATCCAAGCAACACGGTCAGCGCGGCCAGCTGCCTCGGGGTATGGCAGGCGCAGCGAGTCAGACCCCATCGACTGAGGCGGGAGGCCGCGCTGATCGGCGCCCACCGGGTCAATCCTTGGCGAAGCGAAGGACCTCCCGCGCGGGGGGCCCTTCGCCGACCACGAGTTCGGCCTTCCAGCCGGTAAGGCGGTTGCCGAACCCGCTCCAGACCTGGAGTTCGACCTCGTAGGCCCCGAGCGGCAACTCGGCGACGAACTGCTCGGCGAAGCGGACGCTGCCGAGCGTCGCGGGATGGTCGAAACCCGCGAGCCGCTGGCGGATCACCAGCGTTGCGTAGCCGCCAACGAGGTCACGAATCGGCTCCATGTCGATCGTGCGACGCACCTCGTAGCACTCCGGCCGCCAATCGCCGATCTCGAGAGCCTGGTCGTCTTCGACGACGACCACGCGTTGCATGGGCCATTGCGCTCCGCCCGTCGAGACGCGGAGCACGTAGCGACCCGTGGGGACTCGCGGCAAGGCGAAGCGGCCGTCGACTTCGAGTGGCGTCGCGGCGATCCCCAGGTAGGGACTCGACACGTGGCGCTCGAGGAACAGGGTGCCGTAGGCCTGAACTTCCAGCATGTCGGCGCGGAACAGCCGCAGCGCAGGCGTTTCCTTGCCGAACGCCGCCCACCAATTCGGATCGATGCGTCCGCGCACCTCCGCCGTGCCTAGCCGCAGCTCGATGCGCCGGTCGTCACCGGGCGCGAGCACGATGTCCACAGGCCCCGCGCTCAACGGGTCGCCGCGCTGCCGCCACCACAGCTGCCATCGCCCCTCCCGCAGCGCGGTGAACTCGCACGAACCGTCGATCCCGGTCTCGGCCTCGCCGACCTGACCTTCGACGAGGAAGTCGTCGCCGTCGATCTCCGGCGGCCGCTCGGCGTCCGGCCGCATGGCCAGAACGCGGATCCACGGCACCGGCCGGTCGTTCGAGCGAACCTCGACGCGCAGTCGACCCGGCGGCGGCACCTGCAGATCGAGATCGACCGACTCCCCAGCGACGATTTCGACCGGCGCCGATCGGACCGCGACGCCATCGCCGAGTAGCCACTCGATGCCGTGGAGCAGCCGCACCTGCGAGCGATGTTCCAGGACGCCCGTCCCGTCGAGCGACACCGCGACACGGTAGGTCCCTGCGGGCAGTCCACCGAGATCGAAGCTCCCCGCCGCGTCGACGCGCACCCGCCGCACCTTCTCGCCGGCGGCGTCGATCGCCACGGCCGACCCCTGAAGTCGACCATCGCTAGGCAACCCCCGCACGACTCCGCGGCATCGCCCCTCGCCCTCCGCAGGTTCGGCGACACGCGGCGAACTGCTGCTCCGCAGCAACCAGCTCACTTCGCCCTCGGCCACGGGAACCGGTTCCTGGGCGAAATACTGCTGCCAACGAAACCGATCGAACCCGGAACTCGCGGCGCCGCTCCGCACCAACAGGTCACCGAGATCCAGATCGTGCTGCGGTCGGAACATCACCTCGCCGACCAACACCGGCATGTCGAGCCGGCCGTCTTTGTAGTCGGGCAATACCGCGATCCCGAACGATCTGGGAGAGGCGAGCATCGGCACCGAGAACCGCCCCCGCCAGTCGGTACGACTCGACGCATAGAGCTGCGGCGGCTGCGACGCCCTACGCTTCAGAACCTGTACCTCGACGCCACCCACCGGCGACGGGTCGCCAGCAGCATTCAGTCGGAACAACCGCCCGCTCACCTGACAGCGCCGAGGAGGATCCGACTCGACGACCTGGGCGGCCAGCAGCCCGACCAGACTCCAACCGACCGCGAAGATGTGGGCGTGGATGCGCATGCTGACGTTCTCCCGGCTCGCGTGCCCCACGCACGGCGAAGTCTGTCGCAGTTGGTGCCTGGCACGAACCGCGACAGACATTCTGTCGTAGCTGGTGCCCGGCACCCAGTGCGGCGGAATTGCGCTGCGCTCAGCGGGTCTGGAATTCGAGGACGGTCGGCGCCACGGTGCCATCCGGCGCCACCTCCAGCCGCGCCTCGTTGCCGCTCGCCTGCAGCTCGAGTTCGTAGCGACCGGGCGCGAGATCGAGCGCCAGGCGTTGGTCGACCGCATGGCCCAGGTCGACCCAGGCCGGCAGCTCCAGCCCGTCGAGCAGCTGCCGCACATGGACCCGCGCATTCCCCGCGGTGATCCCGGGCGTCTCGACGACCACGCGGCGCACCGCCGGCACGACCAGCTCGTCCAACCGAACGGTCTCGTCGGCGATCACGGTGACCGGCACCTGCAGCGCCGACTGGCCCGGGCCGCGACCCGGCCGCTGCGTGCCGAATCGCAACAGCCAGGTTCCCGGCGGCACGTGGTCGAATCGGAACCCACCGTCGCTCCCCAGGGTCACCCGCTGCTTCCAGTCGATCCGCGGCCGGAAGTGGCTCGATCGACGCGACTCGTGCCGACCGTCGAACGAGTCGAGACCCGCCTCCTCGAGACGGAACAACCACGCCGCGCCTTCCACCGCCCCACGCAAGCTGCCGACGAGCGACGCACCCCCGACCCGCAGGTCCAGCTCGACGTCGCTGCCAGGACCACAGCGCACCGGCAGTGTCGGCCCGGTCGCCAGGCTCGCTCCGGCGGGCAGCGCCCACAGCTCCCAGACCCCCTCGAACCACACGTCGAACGCGTAGTGGCCCTCGGCATCGGTGACCACCACCGAACGATCCTTCGGCGGTTCGGGGACGTCCACCGACCACCAACCCGCGCCGCCACGCGGATCGGCTCCGATTTCCATCGGGAACACGCGGACTCCGCCCACTGGCCGACCCCGCTCGAACACCCGTCCATGGACGCATCCGGGCGTGGGAACCCGGAAGGTGCACTCGACCTGCTCGCCGGACACCACGTCGACGTAGCGGCGACGATGGGCCGGCCCGAGCGACATCGTCTCGCGCGGTGCGACGGTGACGAGCCATCGCCCCGGCTCGGGATCGGCGAAGCCCGCGGAGCCGTCGGCGGACACGCGCAGTGGATCGGTCGCGGCGAACCGCTGCCCCTTGGGGCTCATCGTCACGGCGAAGTCGGTCGGCTCGAATCGCTCGCCCTCGCCGACCACCCACACCGTGAGTCGCCCCGCCGGCTCGAGCACCGCCTCGACCGATACCCGCTCGTCGTCGTGTTCGAGCGCCACGACGCGCCGCGATCCGCTCCGTTCCGAGCGCTTCCCAGCCGCAGTCGAACCCGACTCGGAGTGGCTCTCGATCCCGGGCTCCAACGCACCCGCTGCCCATGGAGCGACCGGCTCGCCGCGATCGACGCACGACCGGACCACGACCGCGATGCAGGCGGCAAGCAGCACCAAGGCCAGCCCCAGACCAGCTCGACGCATCACACCATGCCCCTCTCGGTCATCGCTCCGCGAACTCCAACACGCGCGGAATCACCACGCCCTCGTCCGACACCTCGAACGGCGCCACGCGACCGGTAGTCGTGACGCGACCGTCGATCGCCACCTCCCGCCGCATGCGGCAGAGTTCCACCTCGTAGCGACCGGTGGGCAACTGCGCGAACTGCCCCCGAACCGGACCCGCGCCTCGAAAGCGTTCCTCTCGAAGCCGTCGAAGCGCCGCCGCGCACGGCCGAAGTACTGCTCCTCTTCGCTATCGCCCGCCTCCGGACCCAGACCGAAGTCGGCCAGCAACTGCACGCGGTGCAGCGCCCGCGGCGCGATCTCGACCTCTTCGGTCACTCCGGCCGCGATCCGCAGCGGCACCTGGATCGCCTGCTTCAGGCCAGCACCCGTCACCCGCAACACGAAGCGTCCGGGCGGCACGTGGTCGATGCGGAACACCCCGTCGGCGTCAACCTCGACCGGCACCTGCGCGTCGCCCCAGGTGATGAAGTCGACGAGCCCGCTCGGCCAGTCCGAAGCCGCCACGAACACCTCGCGTTCGATCTCGCGCTCCGGGAACAACCAGACCTGCGGCTCGTCGGCCGTTCCCGACTTCGGCACGAGTGCCCGGTCCAACCGGCCCAGCACGCGACCACCACCGAGCACCAGGTCGACGACCTGCTCGCGTCCCGCTTCGAGATGGACCCTCACCGGCCCACTCGACACCACCGTGTCGCGGAGCCGCACCCAGAACTCCACCGCCACGTCGCGTCGCACCGCGAAGCGGAAGCGGCCGTCGCGGTCCGTCACCGACACCGGCACACCCCAGGGTGGCTCCACTCCGTGCACCTTCGGCTCACCGCCGCGCCCTCGGAACGGCGCGACGTCGCCGTCCGGTCCGTACTCGATCGCGAAGACCTCGGCTCCGGGCACCGGCGCGCCACTCTCGGTGACCGTCCCGACCACCGCCCCTGCCTCGGGGAAGGCGACGCCCAGGGTCACCGTCTCGCCGGCCTGCACCTCGACCTCACGCGCACGCACTGGATCCGGCCCGAGACCCAGCACGCCGACGATCTCCGCCGATCGCACCACCGCCTCCCGCTCGTAGCGCTGCCAGTCCACATGGATCGGCGCTACGCGATAGCTCCCCGGCAACAGCGGCGCGAAGCGGTAGGTGCCGTCGCGTTCGCACCGCAGCAGTCCGAGTCGTGCCTCGCCCTGCAACAACCACAGCCGCTTCGACCCATCCCCGGCGGCGCCGACTCCGGTGACCTGTACCTCGACCGCGCCGGCCGCGCGCAGCACGGCGACGATCGGCGCATCGACCCCTGCACCCGGACTGCGCTCGAAGCGCTGGACCACCGGCCAACGGCCGTCGAGAGAGACGGCGAACGCCAACTCGACGTCGGGCGGTACTTCGACGACACACCGGCCCTCGCCGTCGGTGCGTAGGACTCCTCCACGCAGCTCCGAGGCGTTCCGCGCGACGGCGGCCCGCAGGGAAGCCGCCTGCTGCGCCTCGTCGCCGAGGGCCGATTCCGGCGGCTCGACCAGCCACAGGACCTCTGCACCCTGCAGCGGGCGCCCCATCTCGTCGACCGCGCGCACCTCGATGCGATGCGCCACGGGTGGATCGAAGCGCAGCTCCAGGGCCACGTCGGCGTCTTCGACCGCGAACTCCAGCCAGTCGGACGCACCGAGCCCGTCGACCACGGCCCGCACCCGATAGCTCCCCGGCGCGACCTGCGCGCGCTCGAACGTGAAGTCCTCTGCTACCCGGCACGTGCCAGGCGCATACCCCAGCCGACGGACCCAGGAGCTGTCCATGTTCCGACCGGCCACGCGGGTCTCGAACTCCAATCCGACCCGTTCCACCGCCACGTCTGCCAGGTCTCCCACCACGCGCACCCGCAGCGCGTGCGGCATCGGCAACGCGAGCCGCTGGATCCGACTCCCGGTCCGCATCTGGAACCGGTGCTCCGGCCAACCCTCGGCCCGCACCCACAGAGCGACCTCCCCGGCTTCGAGGTTGGTCCACCGGAACTGGCCATCCGCACCGGTCAACCGCAGGTCGTCGCCGCCGAGTGCATGGGCCGCACGCGACGCGCCGAGCAGCCGGACCTCGGCACCGACCACCACGCGGCCGGTCGGATCGAGGACCTCCCCGACCACGTAGTGCCCCTTGCGCAGCTCGATGCGCGGCACGTCGACCCGCTCCCCAGCCACCACGTCGGCCCACGACTCCTCGGGCTGGTGCACCTGGTCGAGCACCACGAGATCGACGCGACCCGGCGGCAGACGCTCCAACACGGCACGGCCCTCGGCGTCGGTGCGCGCGACCACTCGGCCACCCTCGAGCAACCCGAACACCCGCACGACCTCGCTGTCGATCCGCGCGCCGACCAGCGCACCGGGTCCCACCACCTCGCGGGTCCTGCGGTCGACGATCTCCAACGCGAGCGCTCCCGGCGGCGCGACCACGCGGTCGCCGAGCTGCAGCGGCGCGCTTCCCGGCAGGCGGTCCGCGGTGAGCACCTCGTCGTAGACCACTGTCGCCACCGGCACGCGCGACTCGGAGTCGGCGACCACCAGCGCCTGCCAACCCTCACGCAGCGGCGCACCGACCACGAAGCGCCCTTCGGCATCGGTGCGCACCCGGGCGAGTTCCTCGACCTGCGAAGCTGCATCGTCGCGATGGAGCAGACGCAAGATCGCGCCAGCCAACGGCGTGCCCCCAGCGTCGCCAGCGACCAGCAACCGCCCACGCAGCGTGCGGGCTCCGGCGACGTCCTGTGGCCAGCCGGAAGCCCCGGCACCCCGCACCGGAGCGAGACACGAGAGGACGACGAGCAGAACCAGGATCAGACTACGCACAGGAACGGCACCTCAGAACCAACTCGCGACTCGAGGAAGGCCGCAAGTCGCATCGAACGCATCGACGCTCTCCAGGTTCAACCAGACGCGCCACGCAGACGGCAAGTCTGTCGTAGTTCGTGCCAGGCACCAACTACGACAGAAGCACCTCACCGCTGCTCGAAGACCAGCAGCGCCGGCTCGACGCCACCCTCGCCATCGACCACGAACCGCGCGAACCGCCGCTCCGAGGTGATCTCGGTGTGTGCGTAGCCGTGGACCACGACGCGCTCCAGCTCCACCTCGTAGCGACCCGGCGCCAACTGCAGCTCCGCACTCTCAGGCAAGCCGATCACCCCCACGAACGCCGGCTGCGCGAAGCCGTCGAACACCTGCCGCACGACGCCCCGCAGCCGCGCTCCCTCGGGAAGGCTCTGCTGCACGTCGGCGGGAAGCTCCGCGCGGAGCTGCACGGTGTGCGTGCGCAGCGCGAGCGCCCCGAGATCGACGTCTTGCCCCGCGCCGACCACTACCGCCACCTGGCCGGGCACGGGATTCAACCGCGCAGCGAAGCGCAGCAGGTAGCGGCCGGCGGGCAGATGGTCGAAGCGGAAGGCTCCGTCGTCGCCGAGCTTCACGTCGACCAGCGAACTCGAGCGCGGCAACTGGTGCATCCCGCTGGCGAAGGCATCGTCGGCCACGTCGTCGTCGCGGAACACGTAGGCCCGGCGACCGCGCTCGTCCCAAGTTCCCAACCACGCGGCATCGATCCGACCCGCGATGCTGGCGTCGCCGAGCGCGAGGTCGACGACCTGCTCGACGCCCGGGCGTGCCTCGATCCGCACCGGCCCCGAACTGACGAAGCCGTCGCGGTGCCGCACCCACAGGTCGAAGCTGCCCGGCCCGAGGATCCGGAACCGGTAGCGACCGCTTCGATCCGACAGCGACACCGGCACGCCGATCGGCGGCTCGTCGTCGTGCACCGAGAAGCGGCCACCCAGGAGCTGGTCCTCGATCCTCCGCCCGTCGGCATCCAAGGCCACCGCGAACACCTCGGCGCCGGCGAACGGCACGCCGCCGCGCAGCACGCGGCCCACGACCGCACCTTCGGCGGGGAACTCCAAGGCAGCGGCAGTGGTCTCGCCGGCGCGGACCTCGATGCGGGTCTTGCGCGCCTCGAAGCGGCGGGCGCCGAGCACGGCCACCACCGAATCGGGCTGCACCGCGGCATCGTGCTCGTAACGGTTCCACACCCAAAGCGTGGGCACCAGGTCGTAGCTGCCGGGCAGCAACGGCTCGATCCGATAGTTGCCGCTGCCGTCGCACTCCTTCTGTGCGACCTCCTGTCCTTCGGGATCCAGCACCACGATCGAGCGGTGGATGTCTGGTTCGTCCGCACCGCGCCAGGCCTGGACCTCGACCGCACCCGCCCGCCGCAGCACCAGCTCGACGTGCTCCGGCATCGCGGCGGACTCGTCGGCATCGACGCGGAACGTCGCCGGCCAGCAGCCGGGCGCCGTCGCCACGAGTTCCAACCGCTGGTCGGCCGCGGGGTGCACTCGGACCCGTCCCTCGGCATCCGCGAGCAGCACACCCCCCGGCTTGTTCCCCGCCTCGCGTTCGATCCCGCTGCGCAGCCCCTGCACGGCGTCCGGCCCCTCGGCGGTCGGCGCATAGGTGCGGCCGCAGAGCCACAGCACCTCGGCACCTTCGACCGCGCCTCCCTGCTCGTCGACCACCTGCACCACCAGCTCCCGGCGCGCCCCCGGATCGAAGACGAGCTCGACCTGCACGCCGTCGTGTTCGCCTTCGACCACCTCGAAGTCCACCCACTCGGTATTGCCCGCCTCGCCGAGCAGCGCGCGCACGCGGTAGCTGCCAGCCACGGCCTTGGGGAAGTGGAACGCGGCGTCCGCGTCGAAGGTGAACCGACCGAACTCCAGGGCATACCGGCCCCGGTCGAACAGACTCGCGCCGAGGTCTTCGTCGACGACCTCGAACTCCAGGCGCACGTCGGTCGGCACCACCCGGCCGAGCTCGCCGCGCAGCCTCACCGTCACCGGATGGCCGCGCCGCAGACGGATCTCGTGGACCTCGGCGCCGGTCGGCAAGCTCAACTCCAGCGACGGATGCTGCGCGGAGCTGACCATCAGCTTGGTATCGCCCGACCCGAGATCGCGCCAGGCGAAGGCGCCGTCGACATCGGTGAGCAGCGAACCGTCACCGGAAAAGGCATGGTGCTCGGCGCCGTAGCTGCGCAGCGTCACCTCCGCACCCACCACCGGCTGGCCGTCGGCGTCCAGCACCCGGCCGCGCAGCGAATGACCGGCGCGCAGCGTGACGCGCTGCTCCACCTGCACGCCCGACGCGGTGATCTCCGCCAGCCCCCACCGCGGCTGATGCACGCCGTCGTGCACCATGAACTCGGCGCGCCCGCGGGGCAGGCCCTCGACGGTCGCGAATCCGCCGGCGTCGGTCTCGGCCAGCACGTAGCCATCGCGCAGCAATCCGAACAACCGCACCGCGCGGACGGAGACCGGCACGTCGACCTTCACCGCCACGCTCGCCCCGCCCCCCACCGGCCGCCCGGTCGCCTCGTCGACCACCTCGAGCTTCAGCGACCCCGGCCCGACCACCACGCGGTCGCTGATGTCCAGCAGCCCGGTCTTCGGCGCATTCCGGTCGCTCTGCCGCTCCTCGTGCACCACCGTGGCGACTGGCACGCGGCGCTCGGAGTCGGCGACCACCAACGCAACGAAGCCGGCGGCGAGCGGGGCATCGACCTCGAAGCCGCCATCGGCCGCGGTCCGGAGCGTCGCCACTTCGACGATCGGCGTAAGCACGTCCGCGCGGTGCAACAACCGCAGGGGGAGTCCGGCCAGCGGCACCGGATCGGTCGCGGCGTCGCCGAGCAACAGCCTGCCGCGCCATGGCCGGGTAGGCCCTGACACCGCCGGGGCTCCGGGCACCTCCATCGACCCCGCCACTTCCGCGCGCTGCGGATCGCCGACCTCCGCGCCTTCTGCCCGTGCCGCCTCCTCCGAACCTTCGACCCGCGGCTCCGTCGCTGTCACGGACCCGGAACTGTTGGCCGATCCCGGCGCGGCCTCCGGTTCCCCACCGGCGAAGAGCATCCAGCCCAACAGGGCGACCGAGACGAGGAGCAACGACACGACGACGACGGAACGCATGCGGTAGGACCGGGAACGACTGCGGGCGGGCGCGCCGGCGAAGCAAGCCGCGCGCCGCGCAGCCTACGCCACACGACGGGCCGTCACCGCGGGTCGCCGCGGAGGTCTTCCCTGGCTCCCAAAGTCTGTCGTAGTCGGTGCCAGGCACCAACTACGACAGATTCTGCTGCGCACCGGGGCTCACCGCGCGGTGAACACCAACACGCCGGGCCCCGCGCTGCCGTCCGCGGCCACGCGCAACGTCGCGTAGCTCTCCACCAGGTGCTGCGCCTGCCGCGACGGCCCGGGCAGCACGCGCGCGAACTCGGCCATCTGCAGCCGGTAGTCCCCGGGCGGCAGATCCATCGTCAGGCGTCCGTCGACGATCTGCTGGTCGAGCACCCAGACACGGCCTGCCACCTCGCCAGCCTCGCGGGTCACCCGCACTCCGAATGGCGGCGGTCCGATCAGGTGCCGCATCGACGACCACGAGCCCTCGGTCGGGATCGCCTCGGGATCGACCGCGACGTCGACATGCACGGTCCCCGGCAGCGCGATGGCACCGATGTCGACGTCCTGGTCGCGGGCGACGGAAACCGGCACGGCGACGGCCAGCGGCTCGACGCCATCGTGGAACCGCAGCACGAAGCGGCCGGGGGCGACGTCGTGGAAGACGAACGAGCCGTCCTCCGCGACACGGGCATCGGCATGGCCATCGCCGCTCATGCGCCGCCGCGACGGCATCCGGAGGTTCTCACCCATCGCCCACGACGGCACCAGCCACGCGGAGATCCGGCGGTTCACGTCCGGGTTCGCGGGCACTTCGAGCCGCCCCCGGACCGACGCACTGTCCATCACGAAGTCGAGCCTCACCGTCTCGCCGGGCCGCACCTCGACATCCCGCGGGCCACTCGCGCGCACGTCGTGCCGCGCGCTCGCCAACCGTGCCCAGAACCGCCAGCTCCCCGCCGTCGCCACCCGGAAGCGAAACGTGCCGTCGCGGTCGCTCCACTCGAACGGCTGGTCGGACTGCAACACCCTCGGCGCGACCTCCTCCTCGGCCGGCGCAGACGCAGGCCCGATCGGCTCGGCCCACACCTGCACGCGCGCCAGCGCCTCACCGCGCCGCATCACCCGCCCCTCCACGAACCCCGGCGCCGGCAGCTCGAGTTCGCAGTCGACCGCCTGCCCCGCACCCACCTCGATCTCGCGACCGATCCCGAACCGCTCACCGAGCCGCGTTGCCCCCGCCGCCGGCTGCAGCACGCCACGCGCACTCCGCTCGCTGCCGACCGCCACCACGTCGAGCACGTAGCGACCGACCTCCAGCGCTCCGAGTTCGAACCGGCCACCGGCGCCCACCGCCGCCGCCGCAGCGACCCGCGACTGCGCCTGTCCATCGCTCAGCAGGCTGGCCTCCACGCGGAACGACTCCCCGCTCCACGCCTCCCAGCCACTCACCACGCCCGACACCGTCCCCGCCGCCGGCAACACCAGCTCCACAGCCGCCGGCAGAACTCCCGCCTCGAAGCCCTCCTGCACGAACAGCCCGCGGCCGTCGAAAGCCCGCACCACCAGCGCCGCATCGGCATCGCAGTCGAGCACCACCTCGCCCCGCGCATCGGTCTCGCGCGCCTCCGCGTCGTCCGACGGTCCGAACGCGCGGCCCTCTCCCGTCTCGCGCACCAGCACGCCAACGAACTGCTGCATCCGGAACAGCGCCTCGGGATCGTTCCACCAACTCACCGCGAGCCCCGGGCGCGGCACGCCCTCTGCGTCGACCACCCGCACGGTGACCGCGCGCGCCACCGCGTCGAGCCGCAGCACCACCGGCTGTGTATCGATCGACTTCGCCACGTGCCAGCGCGAACGCCCGTGCTCCCCGGCGTCGGCGCGCAGCATCACCTGCCCGTTCTGCATCGGGCCGATGCGGAACGAGCCGTCTGCCGCCACCGGGAAGCGCTCGCCCAACCTCGCCAACAGCGCCGTGAGCCCCCCATCCCGGAAAGGCCTGGCCCGCACCTCGATCCCCACCGACTCCGCTGCGACGCCCGCCGGCAGGTCGACCACCCGGCCGACGATCGCATTGTGCGGCGGGAAGCGGATCTCCACCGGTTCGCCGGTGACCTTCACCTGCGGCGTGGTCGTCATGTGAGCGGGATGCTCGACGCGTGGGTGGAACACCTTCCGACCCACCGCCTCGAACGCGAAGCGCCCGAACGCGTCGGTGGTCGTCTCCGCCCGCGGCCCACGAAAGGTGCTCACTCCCGCCGCATCCACCAGCACCCGCGCACCGCTCACCGGCACACCCTCGAAGTCGAGCACCACGCCATCGAACCGCGGCGCCGCCGCCAACCGCACGTCGCCGAGATCGCGCACGCCACCCGCCGGCAGCGCGAGGTTCTGGATCTCGGTGAGGTGCCCCGGCGCGAACACCTCGAAGCCGATCAACTGGGTCGGCAACCGCTCGATCACCACCACGCCCTCGGCGTCGGCGGTGAAGTCCAGGAACTCGTCGCCCGCGTCGCTCAACAGGCCGAAGCGCGGCGCGTCGCCCCCCGCCTGCCACGCATCGCTGCGCACCACCGCGCGCGCGCCGGCGAGCGGAGCCTCGCGCACCGCATCGACCACGCGGAACCGCAGCCCGAACGGCGGCCCCACCTGCAGCTCGCCGAGCTGGAGTTCGCCGCGCACCGGCCCGTCCCCGCGCTCGAGCACCACGCCACGCGGCATGCGCTCGTGCTCGCCGACCGCCAGCACCCACTCGCGTTGCAGGCCGTCGACCGCGACCGCGAAGCGACCTTCCTTGTCGGTCACCCCCTCGAACCGCGGCTCGGGCTCGCCCGCGGCGTTCCGCTCGAGCACCACCAGCGGCACCCTGCGCAGCGGGAAGGGCGTCTGCGGCGGCACGCCGCGGATCAATCGGCCGACGATCCGGGAGCGCTCACCCACCTCGGTCTCCGGCAGGCGACTGCGCGCGGCGGATGCGTCTGCCCCATTCTCCACCGGCGACGTCTCCACCGGCGACGGCCCCACCGGCTCGGCCGCGTCGCCCGCCGCCTCGCGCGCCGCCTGAGACGCCTTCGCGACCCGTGGCCCCGCCATCTCCGGCGCATCCGCCGGCCCGGAGTTCAGCCAGGCGACGGCCACTCCGCACAACACCAACAGGGCAACGAACGGCAGCAGGTTCCAGGACGCGCGCATCGGCGGGCCATCGGATCAGGGCGTGGCCGGACGGTCCACCACCCCGAACCACGGCGAGGCAACACTCCCGAGCTTGCGCAGTCGGAGCCACGCGGGTCTCGTCAAGACTTCCTCCGACCCGCACTCCCCATGACCGAACCGACACCTCGCAAACCCCTCGGCCTTCTCGGTGGCCTGCTCGTGTTGATCCTCGGCGCCTTCGGCTACCTGCAGCTCGAAGGCGACGGCAAGCAGCAATCGAACACCGCGACCGAGCAGTCGACGCCGCAGCAAAGTGCGCCGCAGCAGACCGCGCCGACCGACGCGCCCACCGAGAACTCGACTCGCCACGCCTGGGTGAACGGCCCCGACGGCCGACTCGACCTCGCCCCCACCCTCGAGCGCATCGAGCGCGGCGAGAAGCACCCGCACCGCAACGACGGCTCGGTGTTCCAGAACCGCGAGCGCCGCCTGCCCGCCAAACCGCGCGGCTACTACCACGAGTACGTCCACCCCACCCCCAGCACGTCCGGCCCCGGCGCGCAACGCGTGGTGATCGGCGACGACCGCGACGTGTGGTACACCCCCGACCACTACGAGACCTTCCAGGAGGTCGAGTGGACCTTCCGGACCGCCCCGCGATGAACCCCGCCGCGCTCACCTTCACCGACGACCCACCCCCGGCCGACCACCGCGTCGTCACGCTCCCCACCGACCTCACCGACCGCTCGATCCTGTTCGCCGCCCTCGCCGACGGCCTCGATCTCCCGACCTGGTTCGGCCGCAACTGGGACGCCCTCGCCGACAGCCTGTCGAGCTACGAAGACCCCGCGAGCCCGCCGATCACCCTCGTCCATCCCGACTTGCCGCTCTGCGACGAAGACGACCTCGCCACCTACCTCGAGGTGCTGATCGAAGCCCTGGAGCGACGCCGGGAGCAACCCGCGCTGCAGCCCACTCTGGCCGCGAGCTTCCCCACTGCCGCCCGCGCGCGGATCACGGCGCTGCTGGCAGAGCCCTGACAGCGCCGGCCTGCCATCGCGGCAGTGCGGCAGATCGCCTAGGGCGCTGCAACCGACTGCCTCGGAGCACCTTGGAGCCAATCGGCCCACCCCGCTCCCACCCGGCACGCCCGGTGCCAAGCGCGCGCCATGGCCGGCCCGTCCACCCGCGAACTGACCCGTTCCGTCCTGCTCCCCGTGCTGTTCGGCCTCGGCGCACCCGCCGGCGCCCTGGCAGCCGGCGGCCTCCCGGCCGAGGCCCCGCCCCCCGGCCTGATCGAGCAGCAGGCCGCCGAGACCCGCACCACCGACCTCGGGATCGTCGGCCCCTACCGCCTGCTCGCCGAGCTGGGCGCGGGCGGCATGGGTACCGTCTACCTCGCCGAGCAGCGCGACCCGGTGCTCCGCCACGTGGCGCTGAAGGTCGCCCACCCCGACCTCGACAGCCCCGAGTTCCGCCGCCAGTTCCTGATCGAGCGGCAGGCCCTCGCCCTGGTGAACCACGACCACGTGGCGCGGCTCTACGACGCCGGCGAGACCAGCGACGGCGCGCCCTGGTTCGCGATGGAGCTGGTGAAGGGCGATGACCTGCTCGGCTACTGCGACCGCAACGGCCTCGGCCTCGAGGCCCGCCTCGAGCTGCTCGCCGAGGTTGCCGACGCGGTCGACCACCTGCACCGGGTGGGCATCCAGCACCGCGACCTGAAGCCCGACAACGTGTTGGTTGCCGAACGCGACGGCCGCCCGGTGCCGAAGATCGTCGACTTCGGCCTGGCGAGCGTGGACCGGGTGGTGCCGGGCGACGAGCTGGTGGGCACGCCGACCCACATGGCGCCCGAGCAGTTCACCCTGCCTGCCCACCAGATCGACCCCCGCGCCGACGTGCACGCGCTCGGCGTGATGCTCTACCAGCTCACGATCGGCGCCCTGCCGTTCCGCCCGCGCACCGCCAACTCCCGCAGCGACGGCCCCACGGTCTTCGAAACCAGCCGCCGCCACCTGCCGCGTCCCAGCGAGCGCCTCGGCGACGCCGACGTGGAGACCGATAGGGTGACCGAGCTCCGCGGCACCACCCCGCGCCGCCTGGCGCGCCTGCTCGAGAAGACCGGCCTCGACGAGCTGGCCCTCGAGGCCACCGCCGGCGACCGGACGGCGCGCACCGCATCGGCCCGTGAGTTCGCCGCCCGCCTGCGCACCGCCAACCGCGGCGTCGCCCGGCTGGAGACCCGCGGCGTGCGGGGTCTGCTGCAGCGTCTCTTGGGTGCGTGACGGGGGCGACCCGCCCCTACGCACCGCCGCAAGGGTCTTCCGCCCAACCCAGGCCGCGGCAGTCGTTTCGGACCGATTACGAGACCGCCACGCGGTGAACACCCGAAGCCCCCCCCACAACGCCGGGCCTTTGGGTTATGCAGGAGGGTCCACCCCAAGCGCGGCGCCTCCCCACCCCTCGGCGTCGGGCCCTTTCGCCGGCTCCTTCACCGCCCCCGCCCAACATGCGGACCCTCGCTCCTTCCGCGGCGCTGCTCGCCGCGCTCGTCCCCGCGGCGCTCAGCGCCCAAGTCGTCCCCAACGGCTCGTTCACCACCACCGGGCAGGGCTGTCCCGCACCGGTGGGCGGCGCCCTCTACGAGCTGTTCTCCGGCACGGGAACCGGCGATCTCGCGGGCCTGTCGGTGATGTTCACCCCCACCGGCGACGGCTGGACCATCCAGAGCGGCGGCAGCTTCGAAGCGGCCTTCACCGGCACCGACCTGGGCCTGGTGGACGACCAGCTCGCCAATGTGGCGTTGCCCTTCGGCTTCCCCTTCCCGGGCGTCGGCACCCTCACCACGCTCGACATCGACTCCAATGGCCGCGCCGGCCGCCTGCAGGGCTCCGACTTCAGCCAGACGGTGGACGAGCTGCTCAATGGCAGCGACGTGATCCTGGCGCCCTGGTGGGACGACCTCGATCCATTGCCCGGCTCGAGCGTGCACACCACGGCGTTCACCGGCGGCCCCCTGGGCTCGAACCGCTTCGTCGTCACCTGGGACCGCGTGCAGCAGTACCCGCTGGTGGGCGACCAGAACACCTTCCAGATCCAGCTGTTCGACGACGGCAGCATGGTGTGGAGCTGGCAGACCGGCTGCGCCGACAACGCGCTGGTGGGTCTCTCCACGGGCGGCGGCGTGCCCGACCCGGGCGCCACCGATTGGAGCACCGCGCTGCCGCTCACCTTCACCGGCCTCGGCGGCCGCCCGCTCAGCCTGATGGCGCAGCCGGGCACCCTGCCGGTGATCGGCCAGACCTTCGGTATCGAGACCCACGAGATCCCCAGCGGCGCCACCTTCGGCGCCTTCAACCTCGCCTTCCTGCCGCTGGAGGTCAGCCTGGCCCCGATCGGCGCGCCGGGCTGCTTCAACCTCACCTTCAGCGACCTGCAGCTGCCGCTCACCCTCAATGGCACGGCCCCGGCACTCAGCACCGTGTCGATCCCGAACATCCCGTCGATCGCGGGCGGCACGCTCTTCACCCAGGCCCTGGTGGCCGTGCCCGGCATCAACCGCCTCGGCGTGATCTCGTCCGACCGCGGCGAGATCCTCATCGGCCGCCGCTGCGGCGTGGTGATGGAGGCGGTGGGCGCCAACTCCTTCAACGCCGACACCCAGTCGGGCTTCTGGCGCATCGCCAACAACTCCGGCCAACAGATCACCGCAGTGACCCTCGACTGGTCGACGACCCCGGACCAGGACCAGCTGCCCCGCGCGTTCGACACCGACCAGATCTCGATGGGCGATCGGTTCGACGGCGGCAACAGCCAGACCCCCGGTTGCCTCGGCACCTACCGCAATGCCTGCGACGTGCTGACGGGCCTCGACTATGCGGGCTCGATGGCGTCAGCCTGCGATCCCGCGGCCCTGACCGGCTTCGTGGGCAGCAACCCCGGCAGCGCGCCTGGCGAGTTCCAGACGCTGGACTTCGCCTTCACCGACTTCGACAGCGGCGAACTCTTCGAGTTCGACTGCGACACCGACCGGGGTGTGGGGATCAATGGCGCGGAGATGCGCGGCCTGGTCGTCACGGTGACGCTGGCGGATGGCTGTGCGGTGCGTGGTGTGCTGCGTGAGAATGGCGCGCAGACGAGTCGCGTCGAACTCTGAGCCTGCCGCTTGGGCCAGGCGCCGAGCCCCGCGCCGGCACTTCGACCCGGTCATCCGCCCACACGGATCCGTAGGCCTCGACTCGCCCGGATCGAGCCGAGGCCGAGACCTGGAGGCGCGACGACCCACCACTGCGCGAACAGGTCATTGCCGACCAGGTTGCGATCGAGGGGCACGGGGAGTTCCAGGAACGCATCGCCGCTGGCGTCCGCGGTGGTGACGAGGTCGAACGGAAACTCCACCAGCAGTCGGCAGCTCCCGAACACCGGCATGTCCTGCGACGTGATGCCGAACAGCGCGAATGCCGCAGCGTTGGGCGGACCACCCACCAGACCGAGCGAGAACGTGCGGGACCGGAGGGTGGGGATCGAGGACGCGCGGATGTCGGGGATGGTGCCCACCGCTCCACCGATGCACCCGTTCCCATAGAGAGCGGTCTCGCCGGGCTGCTGCCGCCGCCAGACGCGAATCGTTCCGGTCGCGGCGTCGAGCACCAACCACTCGGGGCGAGGATCGGCGTGCAGGTCACCCGAGACGAGGCCCAGGGTCAGCCCGGTCTCGGGCAAGACCTCCGCGTGCGTGATCGTCGCTCCGACACCGAGGGCGAAGTCTCCGTAGGCGACGACCCGACCGTCGTGCGGTCGCGCATAGGCGAGCCCCTGTCCCAACCCACCACCGAAGGCAGCACTCGCGAGCACGAGCGGCCCCACGCCGGTGTCGATCAGCTGCGGCGGCAGGAGACCGCCCACCCCGTCGTTGCGGATCAACCGCAGCTGGTTGGCGAGCACCGGGGCCAGCGAGAACGTCGCCACACCGAGACCCGCGAGCCCCGGTGAATCCTCGAAGCTCGCGAGTCGCGCATCCGAGACCGGCGCGGCATCGCTGACGAGGGTCGACACCGGGTCGAAGGTGCCATCCCCGCGGGAGCGCCAGAACCGCACACCGGGCGATGCAGGATCCAGGTCGTAGGCGATCAGCTCCATCCCAGGTGACCCGTCGGTCTCGGCGAACAGCACATCGCACGGTGCCGTGGTGCCGGCGAGGGTCGACGACGACACGTTGCCGGCCCCGTCCGAGTCGAGGAGCACGAGGCCACCCGCCCGGAACACATCCCCCTGGCAAGCGACGGCGAGATCGGTCCCGGGCGCTCCGGGCACGAGGTCTCCCAGACCGATCCGCACCGGCCGGCGAAGCACCGGATGGCTGCCGGTCCGCGGGAAGCCCCCCGTTCCATCGCCGTACAGGATGATCACTCGGTCGTTGGCGGCATCGGCGACGGCGAGGTCCACATGTGGGTCCGCGTCGAGGTAGCCGGCCACCAGCGCCGTCGGATCACCGGCGAACGGCAGGATCGTCGGAGCCAGGAAGCTCGACCCGCTGCGCAGTTGCACGACGAGACGGCCGGGCGCCGCGTGCGCCGTGACCACTCCGGCCGAGCCATCACCATCGAGGTCCGCTGCCACGATGGCGCGAGGCATCGGACCCGGCGCAGTCGCGGCGACGAGTTCGTAGCGGAACGAAGGCGCCTGGAACGGCAACGTGGCGAGGCCCACGAGCGCGACCGACCCCACACCCCCGAAGGCGTTGCCCGGCCCCGGCCCATCGGAGAGCGGGCCCGACGCCAGGCCCCAGAAGCAGCCCAACGCATCGACGCTCGGCCCATCCGTGAACACTGCGAGGTCGGGACTCGAGCGGTTGCCACCGCCGTTGCCGATCAGGTTGCAGTCCTCGAGCCGCAGCCCGTTCGAGGCCCCCACTGCATGGACCCCCCCGAAGGGATTGTTGCGCAGCGTGCAGCGCTCGAGTCGGACGTTGGCGGAGTCGCGCACGGCAACCGCGAACAAGCCGTCGAAAGCCTGACTGGTTCCCGGCAGGTAGTCGCCGAAGCCTACGAACCCGCCCGAGTCCTCGACCACGAGATCCGCGAGCACACTCGCCGAACAACCGGCTCCCAAAGTCACCGCGCCGAGTTCGTCCGCGGGCAGGGCCCAGGAGCCCGGCGTCGGAATCCACCCACAGCGGGTGACCCTGGACCCGGAGCAGACCAACCCCGGACACGCGACGGTCAACAGCGCCGACTGCCGCAGATCGCGAAGCGTCGTGTCGACGATCTCGAGAGCCGCGCAAGAAGTCATGCGGATCCCGAAGTCGCCATCGAGGATCTCGCAGCTCTCGATGCGGCAGCTACTCAACCCGCTTCCCAGGATCGCGGTGCTACTCGTGCCGCCGTTGCGGTTCGACTCGAAACGGCAGGACTCGATCCGGAAACCGCCGCCACCTGCAGCGATCAACTCGAGACCTGCGCTGCCGAAGCCGGTGAACGTGCAGTCGACGAACTGCGTGCGATCCACGCCGCCCGCGACGCGCACACCGACCTGAACCGACGAACCCACCAGGTCGAGGCCCTCGAACGACACGTCGTCTGCGAGCACGAATCCCAGCGCGCCCGGCGACGCCAGCGGCCCCAGGGTGGGTCGCCCGCCGAAGCCTTCGATCGTCACTGCCTTCGGGATGGAGAAGCCGGTGGGATAGCTCCCCGGCCCGACACGCACCGTGCCGCCCGGGTCGACGGCATCGACTCCCCTTTGCACGGTCCGGTACGGATTGCCGAGGGATCCATCGCCGACGACATCGCTGCCGGTCGCCGTGACGTGGACCACTGGAACCGGGACGGGGAGGACCGCGAGGGCGGTTGCGAGGAGGGACGAGAACAACGCGAGAGGAACACTCATGACGATCGGGACTCTCCTTCGGGGCCAAAGGCCGGACCCGGAGCCCATCGGCCGCAGCATATCGTCGTGAGGATGCGGCTGCGACCGTCGACGACGCACAGCGACTCGGGTGGTTTGCCGATTGACTCTCACAGCAGGTGTGGCAACCTGCCCAGAATCTCATCGTGAGCGCAACGCGAGCGCCCCAGCTCGACCGTTCGTGAGCGCGAGAGACATCACCTGCGGCGTATCACCCGCCGCATAGAAGGAGATCCCCCCATGACGCTTCGTTCGAAGCTTTGCCTCGGTCTCGCCGCGGCGGCCCTTCCCCTCTCGTTCGCATCGGCCCAGGTCCATGTTGCCCCGAGCGGCAATGACGCGACCGGTGACGGTTCCCTCGGCAATCCGTACCAGACCATATCGTTCGCCGCATCCCAAGCAATCAGCGGCGACACGATCATGCTCGCGGCTGGCACTTACGGCGACACCGAACAGATCGTCCTCGACCAGAAGGACCTGCAGATCGTCGGCGCCGGTCGCGGTCAGACCATCATCCACCCCGACCCGACGCAGAGCATTGTGCTCCCGCGGGGCTTCCCGAACGCACCGACCACCGACACCCACCGTGTCGCCATTGTCGTCGGCGGTAATGTACGCGTCGACATCCGCGATCTTACGATCGATTGCGACTTCCGGATGCCCGGCAATGGGCGACTCCACGGCCTCTACTACTACGATGGCGCCGACGGTTCGGTGCAGAACGTCGAGGTGGTGAACTGCCGATCGAACCCGCTGACGGGCGCCCAGGGACCGGCCGCGATCTACATCCGCGGCGACGACCTGGCGGACCCGTGCGAACTCGAGTTCCGCGAGTGCCTGATCCACGAGTTCGGCAAGGGTGGACTGATCGGCTACTTCAACTCCAACATCGTCGTCGAGTACTGCACCGTTCGCGGTTCGGGCCCGGTGGGCGTCCCGCTCCCGGCGCAGAACTGCATCCAGATGACGTACGATGCGGTCGGAACGATCCGGTTCAACCGGGTCTCCGGCAGCCGCTACCTGCCGAACACCTTCGGCGCTTCGGGCATCCTGTGCTTCAACCACGGCGCGGGGACCGTGATCGAGGGCAACTCGATCGAGCAGTGCGAGGGCGCGATCTGGTTGGTGCAGTCCCCGTCGGACAACCGTGCCACGTTCATCCGCGGCAACAAGTCGACCGGCAACGTCGGCCCGCTGTGGATCCAGGGCAACGACGGCGTGGTCGTCGAGAACAACGTCTTCCACGCGCTGCTCAGCTCCGACCTCGGCGTCTACGACGACTCCGTGGCCGGCAACAGCTGGTCGGGCAACAACTACTCGGAGTACGGCGGCGTCGGCTCCTTCGCGGTCGACGGCGGCTCCAGCGTCGACAACTCGCCTCGCACCGGCTGTGACGAGATCGGCGCACCCGGTTCGGTGGCGCTCGGCGGCGTGCCTGTCGAGATGGTCACCCTCGACCTCGATGGCGCGAACGGTCTCGACGCGGTGACGGTCAACGAAGGCGCATCGAACAGCGTGTCGGTGGCCCTCAACGACGGCGCCGGCAACTTCACCGTGACCAGCACCGGATTCGGCAACTCGGGCGGCCGCCCGGTCGCCATCGCCGCCGGCGACTTCGACGGTGACAGCGACGCCGACATCGCGGTGCTCACGGTCAACCGGCCGGCCAGCACGACGGAGAACAAGGTCTACGTGTTCGCGAACACCGCAGGCTCGCTGAGCCTGGTGCACACCGAGTCGCTGCCGGCTTCGATCGTCACTCCCAACGACCTCGCTGCCGCCGACCTCGACGTGGACGGCGTCGACGACCTCGCGATCGCCGACCTCGGCGCGTTCGCCACCGCAGGTGCCGCCCACACCCTGAACAACGACGGCACCGGCACGTCCTGGACCGCCGCCGCTCTGCCGGGCGCCTTCACGACGCAGGTCCAGGGCATCGCTGCTGCCGATCTCGACGGCGCCAACGGTCCTGACATCGCCGCGAGCGAGGGCGACGGCGCGAACGGCCGGGTCCACGTGTGGACCAACAACGGCACCGGCACCTTCGCGGCCCACGCCGCCAGCCCGGTTGCAGTCGCCGTGAACCCGAACGCCGTCGAAGCCGGCGACGTCGACGCCGATGGCGACATCGACCTGATGGTCGCATCGATCGGCGCAGCAGCACCGATCGACGAGGGCGTCATCTCGGTGCTGGTCAACGAACTGCCGACGGGCTTCACGGTGCAGGACCTCCGCACCGACCGCGGCCCTGCGGCGATCGCCATCGGTGATCTCCTGGACGACGACGATCCGGACACCCTGCGCCGCGACGCGGCGGTGGTGAACCTCGCCGGCGGCTCGGTGAAGCTGTTGACCGCGTTCGACGGCATCTCGTTCGCGACCGGTTCGCAGTGCACGCTCGGTGGCACGCCGCGCGACGTGGGTCTCGCCGACGTGAACGGTGACGGCCTGACCGACGTGATCGTCGCCGACGCGGCCGGTCAGAACCTGCTGGTCCACCTCGGCCGGTTCACCGCCCTCGCGGACCTCTACGGTCAGGGCTGCCCCGGCACCGACGATCGGATCCCACAGATCCGCGCGGTCGGCGCCCCCGCGGTTCCCAACCAGCCGAACGCCACCTTCGGCGTCGCCTGCAGCAACGCCCGCCCGTTCGCCGTCGCGGTCCTCAACGCGTCGTTCACTCCGGGCGCCACGCTCGGCCCGTGCGAGCTCCTGCTCGGCAGCATCGACGTGACCTGGCTGACCGTCACCGACGTGTTCGGTGAGTCCGGCGTGAGCATCCCGATCCCGGCAGCTCCGCCGAGCCTCGAGGGCCTGCCGCTCTACTTCCAGTGGGCGGTCCTCGACCCTCAGGGCGACTTCCTGAACCTCGCCGCGCTGTCGGCAGCCCTGAAGATCCGCGTCGGCAACTGACGCGGACATCGCTGGACGCGCAACGAGTCGCATGACGACTCCGCGCTCCGGCCCCGACGGCGCACTCGGCTCGTGCGCTCGTCGAGACGCCCCTGGCCCGGGTTCACCCCTGGGCCGGTCCGAGCCGGGAGTCTGGAGTCTCGCACTCCGGGCCTCGAGGAGAGTCCCCCGGCGCTCGTCGCCGGGGTGGAACCAGGGGAAGGAACGGAGTTCACGACGATGACCGCATTGCGGCCACCGGTGCGCTCCGGTCTTCCGGCGCCACCCCGCGGCACGAGCGTCTCCCCCCGCCGACATCCGTTCGGCACCGTCCCGCGAGAAGACCGCTCATGAATCTCGACCCACGACTCTGCCTGGGCGTCGCCCTGGCTTTCCTTCCCCTGCCGACGGCACTCGCCCAGATCCACGTGGATCCCACCGGCGATGACGTGATGGGCGATGGCAGCCCTGGCAATCCGTACCAGACGATCAGCTTCGCCGCCGGCGCAGCGAGCAGCGGCGACACGTTGGTCCTGGCCGCCGGCACCTACGGCGACACCGAGCAGATCGTGCTCGGGTCCATCGACCTTCAGATCATCGGCGCCGGAATCGGCCAGACGATCATCAAGCCGCACCCGACGCTGACCGTGTCACGCGACGTCGGTGACCCCAACGGCGCGCCATCGGTTCAGGATCTGCGCCCCGCCATCACGGTCGACGGCCCGTCCCGCGTCGAAGTTCGCGGACTGACCATCGACTGCGACTTCCGCGTTCCTGCCAGCGGGCGCCTGCACGGCATCGCCTACCTCGCCGGCGCCGACGGCTCGGTCGAGGACGTCGAGGTCGTCAACTGCCGGACCAATCCGATCACCGGGATCCAGGGCCCGCGCGCGGTCATCGCCTACGGCACCGACCTGGCCGACCCGACGGTCCTCACGGTCCGTGAGTGCCTCGTCCACGAGTGGGGCAAGACCGGCATCGTCGCCTACTACAACGCACAGATGACCGTCGAGCACTGCACGGTCCGAGGTGCAGGCCCACTCGGAACGCCCAACCCGGCCCAGAACGGCATCCAACTGACGTTCGGTGCCACGGGAACCTTCCGGTTCAACCGCGTCAGCGGCATCCGGTACACGCCGAGTTCGACGGTCGCATGCGGCATCCTCTGCTTCGATCCATCCGCCGGCGCCATCGTCGAAGGCAACGACATCAACGACTGCGAGGTAGGGATCAACTTCACGCAGACCACCCCCGGATCGGTTGCCGCCGCGATCCGCGGCAACTCATGCACCGGCGCTGCCGAGTACGGGATCGAGATCGACGGTCAGGACGGCATCGTCGTCGAGAACAACGTGGTCCATGCGCTGCTGACCTCGGGCGTTGCGGCCTACGACGACTCCGCGACCGGCAACGTCTGGTCGAACAACAACTACTCGGACTACACCGGCGTGGGCCCGTATGCGATCGCCGGTGGGATCGCAACGGATGCGGCTCCGCGCACCGGCTGCGACGAGATCGGTAGCCCGAGCGCAGTCGCACTCGGCGGAGTGCCGGTCGAGATGGTCACCCTGGACCTCGACGGAGCCCACGGCCCCGATGCCGTGACGGTCAACGAGGGCCCGACCAACTCGGTCTCCGTGGCCCTGAACGACGGCACGGGCAACTTCACCGTCACCGACCTCGCCTTCGGCAACGCCAATGGACGACCAGTCGCGATCGCCGCGGGCGACTTCGACGGCAACGGCAGCACCGACATCGCCGTGCTCACCGTCAACAAGCCTTCCGCCACCACGGAGAACAAGGTCTTCGTGTTCTCGAATACGGCGGGCACGCTCAGCCTCGCGCACACCGAGGCTCTGCCCGCCGCGGTCGTGACGCCAAACGACCTCGCCGCCGCGGACTTCGACAGCGACGGTTCCGCAGACTTGGCCATCGCCGATCTCGGCGCTCTCGCGACCGCAGGCGCGGCGTTCGCTCTCGCCAACGACGGCACCGGCACCGCCTGGACGACCACGATGCTCGCCGGCCCGTTCTCGACGCAGGTGCAGGGCATCGCTGCCGCGGACCTCGACGGCAGCAACGGTCCTGACCTGGCAGCCACCGAGGGCAACGGCTCCACCGGGCAGGTCCACCTGTGGACCAACGACGGTGCCGGCAACTTCGCGGCGCACGCGGCGAGCCCCGTCGCGGTCGCGATCAACCCGAACGCGATCGAGGCCGGCGACATCGATGCGGATGGCGACAACGACCTCGTGGTCACCGCGATCGGTGCAGCGGCCCCGATCGACGAAGGCACGGCCACCGTGCTGCGCAACGACCTGCCGACCGGGTTCACCAGCTCGGAGACCCGGACCGATCGAGGCCCGACGGCGATCGCGATCGGCGACCTCCTCGACGACGACGATCCCGACACGCTGCGCCGGGACGCCGCGGTCGTGAACTTCGCCGGTCGCTCGGTGAAGCTCCTGACCGCGTTCGACGGCACGACCTTCGCCGGTGGGCCGCAGTGCGCGCTCGGCGGCACCCCGCGCGATGTCGCCCTCGCCGACGTGGATGGTGACGGCCTGTCCGACGTGCTGGTCGTGGACGCCGCATCCCAGTCGCTGCTGGTGCACCTCGGCCGTGCGACCGCGTTCGCGGTGCTCTATGGCCAGGGTTGCCCGGGGACCGACAGCCGGATCCCGCAGATCCGCGCGGTCGGCGCGCCCGCGGTGCCGAACCAGCCGAACGCCACCTTTGGCGTCGCGTGCAGCAACGCGCTGCCGTTCGCGCCGGCGATCCTGAACACGTCGTTCACGCCCGGCGTCGCGCTCGGCCCCTGCAACCTGCTGCTTGGCAACATCGACGTGACCTTCCTCACGGTCGCGGACGTGTTCGGAGAGAGCGGCGTCCGCATCCCGATCCCCGCGGGTCCGCCGAGCCTGGAAGGGCTCTCGCTCTACTTCCAGTGGGCGATCCTCGATCCTGACGGTGAGTTCCTGGACCTGGTCTCGCTGTCGAACGCGCTGCAGATCCGCGTCGGCAACTGAGATCGAGAGCCTACACCGCGCGCGCGCTGAACGCCGCGCGCAGCAAGGCGAGGAGCAGCGCGACCCCGCCCGCCGGCACCAGCAGGATGCCGAACGAGGGGTCGCCTTCGCTGTTGAGCACGCCTCCGGCGAAGAAGCCCAGCGGCATCGCCACCGCGCCGAACAACAGGCCCAGGCCGATCTGGCTCTGAGCCTTCGCCGCGAACCAGCGCGGGCCGAAGCCGGCGAAGACCAGGCAGAGGATGCCGAGCAGGTTGGCGTGGGCGTGGGCCAGGGTCCACAGCTCGCGGCGCAGCGTGCTGCCGAGGTAGACCTGGATCTTGAGGCCGTGCAGGGCTTCGAGGGTCAGGCCGAGCGGCAGGGAGACGGCTAGCAGGAGCCAGCCGGTGACGAGCGCGCGGCGGATCCAGGGATCGGCCGGTGGGGTCGGGGAGTCGGTCATTCGCCGATCGAGATCACGCGACGGGATTGGAGCTGGAGGAGGGCGACGATCGCGCCACTGTCGACGCGGAGGTCGGGGCCTACGAAGGGTGACGACTCGGGAGCGCGGAGGCTCTGCTCGGCCTGGGAGATGCGGTCCCAGACGCCGAAGGTGGCGTGCTTGCGGGCCTCGGTGTCGGCGTAGACATCGTAGGTGGCGAGGGCCGCGAGGATGCCGGTGGGATGCGTGGCTTCGAGGGCGCGGAGGCTCTGCTCGGCGCGCCAGCGGATGCTCGGGTAGGCGTCGCTGAGGGTGGCGGCAAGGACGGCGCGGTCGACGGCTCGCTGGGTGGCACCGCGCGGCGTGTCGGTGCGGCCGAAGGCCTTGGCGAAGACCACGCGTTGGACCGCGTCGCCGGCGAGCAGCGAGGCCACGGCATCGGAGACGTCGAGCGATACGCCGTCAGGGCGGCTCCGCGGGAGCTGGGGTTCGCCGCCCCATAGCCGCGCGGCCTCGGTCGCGGCCTGCAGCGGGCTCCAGTCGAGGTGGCAGAGGGTGCAGGCGTTGGGGCGGCCGGCTTCGACGTCGCGGCGCACGTCGGGGACCTCGATCTTGTGGCTGCGGTGCACGTCGAGGATGCCGTAGATCATCCGCGGCATGTGGCAGTCGAGGCAGCGCGAGCCGGAGCTGGTGGCAGAGTGGTGGGTGTGGGCTTCGAGGGCTTCGAGCGACGAGTACTCGTCGTGGCACTGGGTGCAGGCACGGTCGCCGCGGAGCTCCGGCTCGATCATCCCGTGCGGGTCGCCGCCGTGCATCGTGTGGCAGGAGGCACAGGTCATGGGGCCGTCGATCGCGCAGGGCGAGCTGGTGACGCCCTGGAACTCGTAGGCCGTGAGGCGCGGGGTGCCGTCGGCCCAGAAGCGTTGGCGGAACAGCTCGGGTTGGTCGGCGCGTAGCGAGGGAGTGTCGATGCGGATGGGTTCGACGTGGCTGGTGAGGAGGTCGCCGGGGCGGAAGGTCGGGCCGGTGGTGAGCCAGTCGTTGATGCGCGGGCGCGGGTCGGGGAGGCGCTGGCCGTGGCATTGGCCGCAGAGGGCGAGCTGGCGGGCCTGGTCGAGTTCGCTGGGGTCGGTGATGGCGGGCGCGGCTTCCGGGTCTTCCGCCCAGCCAGTCCAGCGATCGAGCGCGGAGTCGTGCTTCGCGACGTGTTCGGCGCCAGGCCCATGGCAGGTCTCGCAGGCGATGCCGACCTCGGCGACGGTCGAGTCGAAGCTGGTGTCGAGGCGCAGTGGGTCGTGGGCGCCGGGCTGGACACCGGTGTTGTGGCAGAAGATGCAGTTCTGGTTCCAGGTGGCGCGGTGCTGGTCCCAGTCGGGGTTGTCGGGCTCGAGGAAGACGCCGTTGAGGTGCATCCAGCGGCCGGCCTCGAGGTGCCAGAGGAGCGGGAGGCGTTTGAAGACCACGCCCCCGTCTTGTTCGACGCGTTCGAAGTACTGCTGGTAGCGGCGAGAGCCGACCGTGAGGGCGACCTCGCGGGTGGCGAGGCCCTGCTCCGGGGCGCTCAGCGGCACATCCATCAGGAAGCGGTCGCCGTCGCGGCGGACCTTGCCCGTTCGTCCTTCGAAGGTGATCTCGCGGCCATCGAAGGGTCCCAACACCGTCTCGGGCGTGGCCCGCTGGGTCATGGTGCTGTGGAAGGTGTCGGCCCACGACGCGTGGTGGTCGGGGTGGCAGGCCCGGCAGGTGGTCGACCCCACGAAGCCGTTCTCACCGTGGACGAGCGGATCGGCGAGACGCTGCGCGACGGGATCGGGGCCGAGGGCGAGGATCAGCGTGGTTGCCAGCGGCGCGGAAGAGAGCGCAGCCGCGACGAGGAGCCACCGAGGAAGCATGCGCGGAGTTTTACAACGCGTGCCTGGCACCGGTTGTAAAAGTCACTCCCCCAGGCGCAGCACCAGGCGATCGCTCACGGCGATACCGGCGACCAGTGGGCAGGGCGACGAGCCGGCGGTCATCACCAGCCATTGCGCGCTGAGTTCGCTGCCGAGGAGGGCGGGGTCGCAGAACACGGAGGTCTCGAAGCGGGCGCTGCCGCTGGTGATCGGCGCGCTGGCGAGCTGCACGTCGGCGGGCATCAGCACGCAGGTGCCGCAGGGGATGGTCGCAGGATTGGCGCCCAGCGCGACGTTGAGGATCGCGAGGCTGCCGCCGCTGCCCTGCAGCTGGAAACGGAAGTCGGGAGCGCCGAGGGCCCAGGGGCCGCTGGTGGTGAAGGTGCCGGCAACTCCGCAGCCGCCGCCGCGGTTGGTGATCGGGCCGCCGTTGCCCAGCGCGTCGATGCGCTGCACGCGGACGTCGGTGGCGAACGGCGGGTTGGGGTCCGTCGACTCGAAGACCAGCAGGCCTACGTCGTCGCCGTCGGCGCCGTACGACCAGCGGGCGGCGAAGTCGGTGAAGACGTTGCGGCGGTTGGCGGGGCCGAAGGTCTGCGTCGTTCCACAGGGGCCGCTGCCGTCCAACGCGAGGGGTGCGAAGCCGACCAGCAAGTCGAAGGGCCCAGGACCGGAACTCGAGCTGGAGGTGAGCACCTTGGTGTGGAACCAGGCGGGGTCGCGCGACTGCCAACGCCGCACCTGCTCGGTGCCGAGGTCGAGCATGCTGCCGGTCCAACGCATCCGCCGGTAGTGCGAGGTGCGGCCGGAGAACGGGTTGTCGATCGTGTAGGACAACAGGAACGAATCGCCATTCCCGGTCAGCCCGACGAGCTCGCCGCCGACCATGCTCTGTTGCAGGGTGATGTAGTCGCGGTCGAAGAGGAACAGCCGGATCGTCTGCTGGCCGCCCTCCTGCCACGCCAGCATCCACCGGCCGCCGTTGCCGATGCAATCGCTGACCTGGAAGTCGGGGTAGACGTCAGTCGCGACGGTCACCACCACGCTGGGAGTAACCGTCCCCGATGTCGACACCGTCACCGAGGCGAGACCCAGGTCGACGGCCCCGAAGTCGTCGGGGCGCCGCGTGAAGACCACGAACACCTCGTCGTCGACCGTCGAGCGCTCCCCGACCAGGCGCATCTTCGCGATCTCCTCGTCTCGCGCATCGACCACCTGTCGGCTCGGTCCCGGAGTGCCGTCGCGCATCGACACCGCGCGGCAGACGATACGGCGAGGCACCTTGATCCACCCATGGTCGCCCTCCAGCCAGGTCACCAGCAAGTGGCCGCTCGGCCGTGCCGCGGCGATGCGCGGCGCGAACTCGTGCGCAGTGCGCGAGGTTGCCACCGCGATCGGTGGGCCGTTCAGCACCCCCGAAGTCCGGAGCCGCTGGGCGTAGACGTCGGTGTCGAACGCCGAGTAGGACTGCTCCCAGGCCACCAGGTAGGCGGCGTGGAGGCGCTCGTAGCCGCCGACTCCGGCGCGTCCCTGGGTGCCGGCGCCGAGCGCGCTGAAGTGCGTGCCGAGCAGCGGATCGAGGAGGATCGGATAGGTCGCCCGTTCGACGAACGAGGCCGGCAGCACCCATTCGATGGTGCCCGCGACTTCGCGCACCGTGCCCGCACAACGGCGGCCCGCCGCGTCGATACCGGTCAGTCCCCCGATCGTGACTCCGCCGAGCGCCTTGCCGGCGGCGCGCGCTTCGAAGTAGAGCGCGGCGCTACCTGGCGGCTCGGCGGCGACGAGGTCGGTCTCCAGGTCGAAGGCCACCACGAGGTCGCCGGATCCATGGGGGCGGCGCTCGATGCACAGGGCATGCTCCAGGCCGCGGGGCGTGGCCTCGAAGCGCTCGACGATCCCTTCGGCGTGCGCCCGCTCGGCGCGTCGCGCATCCTGCAGTCGGTGCAGCGCCGTGCGTTCCGGCAAGCTCGCCACGGGAACGCCACCGCGGGAGACGCCTCGCAACGCCAATCCGAGCGACCGCGTGCGCGGTGCATCGGGCCCGAGCGCCGGCACGAAGTGCAGGCCCGCGTCGTCGAACCAGGCCTTGTAGTCCGGTCCGATCGCCAGCGGACCCTCGGGCGTGGCGGCGAAACCGGCGGCGCGCGAGGTAATGGGAATGCCCTCGGCGGTCTCGAAGGGCGGGACAGAATCGATCGGGTCCTGTCCGGACGAGGGCGCTGCGAGCAGCAGGAGCAGGACGCAGGCCGCCCACGGAGTCGAGTGGTTGCACATGAGGTGATCTCCTCGGGGTCTTCAGAACCGACTGATCTCCAGGCCGACGGACGTGTCGACCGACCACAGCGGGCACGACGGCCCGGGCCAGAGCCACTGCACGTAGAGGTTCGGCAAGGGGCCGGCGGGCAAGGGCGCCGACACCGCGTGGCGGCCACGCGCGTCCGAGGTGCCGCCGACGATCAGGCTGTCGAACGGGTAGGGCAGCAGCACGCAGCCGCCACAGTTGTCGAGCGCGCGACGGAAACTGGTGGGCGAGGCCAGCAGGAACACCGGCTGGTTCGCCGGCAGGCCGCGGGCCTCGATGCGGAACGCGGGATTTCCGGCGCGCGGACAGCCCGCCACGATGCGGGTCGTCGTCGTCCCGCAGCCATCGATCCGCTCGAAGCTCCGCCCGTGGTCGGCGCTCCACAGCCGTCCGGCGATGTTGCCGTTGGAGCCGCTGTGCTCCCAAACCGCCAACGAATCGGTACCGAGGCCGGAGCTGCTCGGCCCCCAGGCGAGCGCGAGGTGGCCGGCGCCGTCGAAAGCGAAGGCGGCCTGACGCGGCTCGCAGGCGGCGCAGCTGTAGGGGTCGAAGGTCGACAGGAAGATCGTGGAGACGGACGCCGTGTCGGCGTCGGCGTAGCCGATCAGCGCGGTGTTCTCGCCCCAGGCCACTGCCGGGTCGTACTCGTCGTCGTTCGAGCCACCCTCCACCAGCTGCGGCAGCGCTGCGGCGAACAGCCGCGTGGTGGTCTGGTCGAGCGAGTACGGCCGGCACTCGATGTCGAACGAGCCGCGGCCGGGTGCCTCCTCGATCTCGTATGCGACCACCCAGTCGAGGCCGTCGCCGTCGACGTCCGGATCGAGGCAGTCGACACCGGACTGGCTGCGGACGATCAGCGGGAAACCGACCGGCACCAGCGAGCTGTTCACGAGCTGCACGTCGACGCTCTTGCTCAGACGCTGGCGCTCGTAGGCGAGCAGACGGTGGTCGGAGCGGTCGTTCCGGGTCGAGATCGACGGGTTCGAGAGATCGTCGCTCAGGTCGAGGACGGTGCGCAGACCCAGCACGTTGCAGGCATTGCTGGTCGGGTTGATATTCACCTGCGCACCGATCAGGTTGCCCTGGCTTCTCCACACCACCAGCGCCTCGTCGTCGGTGCCGGTCTCGCCGCCGACGTCGATCTCGGCGTCGTCGATCGAACTGGAGGTCGTGAGCCGTTGGGTGTTGATGGTGAGCCGCCCGTCGGTGGCCCGGACTCCGCGGGCCCAGACGTCGGCCGCGGTGCCGACGAGTGCGCTGTGCTCCCAGGCGACCACGAACGAGTCGGTCGATTCGATCGCCGCGACCTTGGGGTTCTGGTTGACGACTCCGCCAGTGGACACGTTGACGATCGACGGGCCGGTGAGGTCGGCGTTCTCGTCGAGCATGCGGCCGCGGATCTCGGCCGAGAGCAGCGAGAACGTGCGCGTCCAGACCACCAGGTAGCGACTCGCGCTGCGGTTGAAGGCAATGTCGGGCTGCGCGTCGGCCGAGGCGCTGGCCATGATGTTTCGCGTGCTGCCGATCAGCGGATCGATGGTGAGCGGCAGGGTCGCCGACTCGACGAACCGGGCGGGCACCACGTAGTGCAACTCGCCCGCGGTGGTGCGGCGCAGCGAGCCGGGAACGCGCCGGCCGTCGGCGTCGATCGCGGTGACGGCACCGACCTGCACGCCGCCGATCTGCGGCCATTCCCAGCGCAGCGATTCCGCGGATCGGTCGCAACCCACCGGGAGAAGTTCGGTGTCGACCGCGAGGCGCACGATCAGGTCGCCCGCGCCGGCCGGGAGGCGGTGCAGCACCACCGAGTGCTCGACGCCGTCCTCGCGCACGTCGTAGCGCTCCTCGCAGGCGTCGCGCGCGGCGGCCACGCGGAGGCCGTCGACGGTCCACTCGGCGGCGAGCGGAAGTCCCCGACCGGCCGATCCGTCGCGGTCGACGCCGAGCAGGGTCAGGCCGAAGGGCAGGTCCCGCGGCGCCGCGCGACCGAGTGCAGGCAGGAACTGCATGCCCCCGCGCGCGAATTCCGCGCGGTACATCGTGCCCCGCGCCACCGGAACACGGCGGCCCCCGGCGTCGGGCGCGAGTTCGAGCGAGGCTCCGCGCCACCATGCGGAGCGGAGCGCGGTCTCGGCGGGCATCCGCGGCTCGAGCGCATCGGCCGAGCCGGCAGCGGCGCGCGGCTGGGCCGCGGCAGGGCAGGCGAGGAGCGTCAGCGTGGCGAGCAGAACGGACGCGCGAGCGGGCGAGCAGGCGGCGGTCATGCCGGCGAAGTGCCGCCCGACCGCCGGGCACACGGCGAATCGAGGTTTTCCGGGGCCGGGCCAGGTCGTCCAATCCGGCCATGTTCCCGTCTCCCTCCCCCGTCGCGGTGCGGTGGTCGCTCGCCTGCCTGCTGTCGGTCCCGGCCCTCACCGCCCAGGACCCGGCTCCCTCGGGCCTCGACCTCGACGATCTACCGGTCGTCGCCACGCCGGTCAGCGAGGGCCGGCCCAACACCGACTGGTTGCTCGACCCGACGCCGTTCCGCGCCCGGCTGGGCCGCAGCGCGGACGGCAAGGAGCTGGTCCTCGACAACGGGCTGATCCGGCGCAGCTGGCGACTCGCGCCGAACCTCGCCTGCGTCGGCTTCGACGACCTGGTGGCCGGGCGGTCGCTGCTGCGCGCGGTGCGACCGGAGGCGATGGTGACGGTGAACAGGCAGGAAGGACCGGTCGGCGGCCTGCTCGGCCAGCCCAACCACGCCTGGACGTCTCCCGAGTGGCTCGATCAGCTCCGGGTCGATCCACGCGCGATGCGGTTCGTCGGCTTCGAGCAAGGTCCGCTCGAGCCGCGGCTCGAGTGGAAGCGTGGCCGGCACGCCGCGCCGGATGCGGTGTGGCCGCCCGGTGGCGTGCACGTCCGCTTCGACTTCGAGCCGCCGGATCTCGAAGGGCAGATCCTGCACAACGAACTGCTGTCGTCGACCGCGACGGGGCCCGGTGACGGCGGCCCCTATGCGGGTCCGGCCCCGGCGTCGGACGACTCGCGCCGCGCCGTCTTCACGAGCGATATGAACAGCCTGGAAGGCTGGGAGCAGCACGTCTCAGCGAGCCACCCTCGCAGCTCGGTGGCCAACGAGGGCCAGCCCGGGGCGATCTACACCCCCGCCAACTCGGCGGCGTTCGTGTCGCGCACGCTGCCGGCAGGCACCCGGTTGGTCGAAGCCACCTTCGATGTCGGCACCGACGAGAGCGCCAGCTGGGGCCCGGGCCTCGCGCTGGTGTTCGCCGACCGCACCATCAAGCTCAACCTGCGCCCCGGCGGAGATGCCTACGACGGGACGCTGCGGCTGGGCACGTGGAACGGCGGACACGAGAACCCTGGGTTCGGCGTGCCGCAGAACTTCGATCGCTCCAAGCCCTGGAGCCTGCGGCTCCGCATCACGCCCGAGGGCGACGTCCTCTGCGACGCACGCGTCGGCGACGGTCGCTGGGGGAACTACGGGCGGATCCGCTGCGGTTCCGACCTCGGGAATCCGAAGGAACTCCGGATCGGCAAGCTCGACGTCCAGGGCGGAGACTCCGACTTCGGCGATCCCGGCGAGCTGGTCCGCTGCCGGATCCTCGGCTGTGCCGCCTACGGACCGGTCGACCGCGACCTGTTCCAGGTTCGCACCGGGGAGCTCATCGACCTCAGTCTCGGCTTCCGGGTATCGGTGCACTACGCGCTCTACGACGGCATCCCGGCGCTGTCGAAATGGATCGAGGTCCACAACGACCGCGACGAGCCGATCACCGTCGACGCGTTCGAGTCGGAGATCCTGGCGCTGGTCGAGCACGACAATCCGGTCGAGGCGCGCGAGGGCGTGCCGATCCCGCGGCCGCAGAACCTGCACGTGGAGACCGACTTCGCGTTCGGCGGCTTCACGCACGACAACGCCAACCGGCATGTCATCCATTGGCGCACCGACCCGGAGTACACCACCCAGGTCAACTACCTGCGGCAGCAACCGTGCCTCATGGTGTCGTCGCCAACCCGCGGGCCCGCACAGCGGGTCGCACCGGGTGCGACCTTCACCAGCCACCGCACCTTCGAGCTGGCCTTCGACTCGTTGGAGCGCGAGCGCCGCAGCCTCGCACAGCGTCGGCTCTACCGGACCATCGCGCCGTGGATCACCGAGAACCCGCTGATGATGCACATGCGCGACTCCGCTCCGGAGCGGGTCCGCGCGGCGATCGACCAGTGCGCGGAGGTCGGCTTCGAGATGCTGATCCTGTCGTTCGGCAGCGGCTTCGACATGGAGAACGAGGACCCCGCATACCTCCGGCAATGGCGCGAGGTCACGGAGTACGCCCACGCCAAGGACATCGAGATCGGCGGCTACTCGCTGTTCTCCTCGCGGCACATCGGCGGCGGCAACGACATCGTCTCGCCCGAGGGCGAACGCCCGACCCACGGCAACTGCCCGGCGGTGACCTCGGAATGGGGTCAGCGTTACATGGCGAAGCTCTACGCCTTCTTCGAGCAGACCGGCTTCGACCTGCTGGAGCACGACGGCCCTTATCCCGGCGATGTCGACGTGACCGGGCGTCCGCCGCTGCAGCAGGGCATCGACGACTCGCGCTGGGTGCAATGGCGGATCGTCACCGAGTTCTACGAGTGGTGCCGCGCGCAAGGCATCTACGTGAACGCGCCCGACCACTACTTCCTCAACGGCACGTCCAAGGTCGGCATGGGCTACCGCGAGGTGAACTGGTCGCTGCCGCGCGACCAGCAGGTGATCCACACCCGCCAGAACATCTTCGACGGCACCTGGAAGAAGCCGCCGTCGCTCGGCTGGATGTTCGTACCGCTTACCCAGTACCACGGTGGCGGTGCCGCGGCAACCATCGAGCCGCTCGCCGAGCACCTCGACCACTACGACCGGATGCTCACGTCGAATCTCGCGCTCGGCGTACAGGCCTGCTACCGCGGGCCCCGGCTCTACGACACCGACGCGACCCGCGAGTTGGTCGCGGGCCGGGTGGAGTGGTTCAAGGCGCACCGCGACATCCTCGAGTCCGACGTGGTCCACGGCCGCCGTGCGGATGGGCGCGACGTCGACTGGATGCTCCACGTGAACCCGCACCTGGAGACGCCCGGCATGCTGGTGGTCTTCAACCCGCTGCCCGACGCCGTGGAGCGCACGCTACCGGTCGACCTCTACTACACCGGCCTCAGGGGCTCCGCGCAGGTCGCGCCCGAGGGCGGCGAGTCCTTCGAGGTCGCCCTGAACGACGGAAGCCGCGCCCGGATCCCCTTGCGGGTTCCGGGCCGCGGCTTCACGTGGGCCCTGATCGAGTCAGGCGACTGATCGGGCCGAGCAGCTGATCAGCGAACCGATCAGGCGTCGTTGAGCTCGACGGCGTTGGTCAGCTTGGCCGCGCCGGTCACCGGGTCGGACACGACGGTCTGCAGCTGCAGTGAGCCGAGCGCCGGGACGGTGTGGCCGAACGGCAGCAGGATCTGGGTCGCGTCGCCATTCGCATCCAGGGTGGTGGAGAAGGCGTCCGGAACGAGCGGCGCGGTCAGGTGGATCTCGCCGGCGATACCGACCAGCGAGATCGGCGACGGGTTGAAGCCCAGGAAGCCGATGAAGGTCGTCGCGATGGCGCCGGGCGAGTTGGCGTCGCGGACGCGGATGGCGATGCCATCACCGCGCATGCGGTCGAGGAACACACCGGCGACGCCGAAGCTCGGGTTCGGGCCCCGCTGCGCGGCAGGATCGATATCCGCTCCACCCACCAGGGTCGGGTTCTCGGTCAGCGCGTAGATCCGGGACGTCCACGACGGCGCGGCGATGAGCGCCGGCGTGGTCCGGTTGATGCCGTACGTCAGGTTCGGGGCGCCCGCGCGCGGGTTGTCGCCGTTGCCCGTGCCGCTGTAGGTGCAGATCCACATCGACTGCTCGGCACTCGCGCTCAGCCCGATGGCCAGGTGATAGCTACCCGTCGCCGGCAGCACGTCGGCCGGAGTGGTGAGGGTGATGGTCATCAGCCAGGCGACGCCGCCGGTGTTCATCGTGTCCGACGGCGTGCTGACGTTGCCCGTGCGGATGAGGTCGTTGGTGGGATCAGGCTGTCCGGGGTTCGCCGGGTCGTCCGCGATCACCGCGAGGGAGAACAACTCGCCGGTCGTCCGGTCGGTGTCCTGGATGGTGCAGCGCCAGCCGTTCAGGCGGCCAGGGGTGCCGGCCATGTAGCCACCGACGCCACGGACCATGCCCTGGTCGAAGCGCTGGGTGACATCACCGGCCTCGGTGGCGGGGATGCCAACCCGGGTCGCGCCCGAGACGGTGTCCGGCCAGAGCCGGTACTCGTTGAGGGACTGGGCGTTGGCGAAAGCGGCGAGGGACACGGAAGCCGCGAAGATGAGGGTGGAAGTGCGCATGTGTGCGAGTCGATGAATGGTTGGAAGGGATGCGGGGTCCAGAGGGCAGGCGATGAGAACTCCGAGCCTCTGGCCCGAAGCGCGCGCTCTAGGTCGCACGAGTCGTGGCAACTACAGCCAAGTAGCCGGCTTTCTCCGGTTTCACTCCCGGATCGGGACCCCTGCAGGGAAGAGTGCCTGCCGAACCCGGGCGTCATCCGCTGGCCCCGCTCCCCACTTGCGCCGGTTCGCAAGATGATCGTTGGGCGTCAGCAGATCGGTTCGATTCGTAGCTTGGATCCATCCGCGCCACGACGCTCCTCGGCGTGGTGATCCCGACGCCCGCCTATCCCCACCGCCGCCCCACGCTCCGGAGTCCCCGCCGATGCACGACCACGACGAAGACCTCCTGATCGACTTCGTCAGCCGCGCCCTCGACGACGTCGATGCCGGCCGCACCGTCGACCTCCAGGCGCTCTGCGCGGAGCGACCCGACCTCGTCCCGGCCGTCGCCGAGGCGCTCGGACTGCGCAGTGACCTCGGCGACCTGACCCGCGCCAGCCGCGACCGCGACCCGATGGAAGGCCGGGTCCTGGCCGGCCGCTACCGCCTGGAGTCGAGCCTGGGCCGCGGTGCCATGGGCATCGTCCACCTCGCGCGCGACCTGACCCTCGACCGCCGCGTCGCGGTGAAGACCTTCGACGACCGGTTCGGTGCCGCCGACGACCCGGTGCGCAGCCAGCGCTTCCTCCGCGAGGCCCGCTCGCTCGCCGCCCTGAACCACCCCCACGTCGTGGCGATCCACGACCACGGCCGCGACGAGGAGCACGGCACGCTGTTCGTCGTGATGGAGCTGCTGCACGGCGCCTCCCTCGCCGACCTGATGAGTGGCAGCGGCCCGAACGCGGCGCGGCTCGACGCGCAGGCTGCCCACATCGCGCACGCGCTCGGTACGAACGAGTCCAGCGTGCCGGAGTCGACCTGGCTGCGCTGCGCCTGCCATTGGCTCGGCCAGGTCGCCGAAGGTCTGGAAGCAGCCCACGCCGCCGGCCTCGTCCACCGCGACGTGAAGCCCTCCAACATCTGGATCCGCCGCGACGGCCAGGCCCTGCTGCTCGACTTCGGGATCGCGGTGCGGGCCGACGACCCGGCGCTGACCCAGTCGGAGTCGGCACTCGGCACGCCCTGGTACATGGCGCCGGAACAGGCCCGTGGCACCGACCGCGCCACCGATCCACGCATCGACGTGTACGGCCTCGCCGCGACCCTCTACCACCTCGTCACCGGCCAACCGCCGTACGAGGGGGACGGCCGGCAGGTGGTCGCATCGCTGCTGGAGTGCGATCCGCTACCGCCATCCAAGGTCATGCCAGGGTTGCCGCGCGACCTCGCCGCGATCCTCGAGAAGGGCATGGAGCGGGATCCGCGTCGCCGCTATCCGTCGGCCGCCGCGATGGCCCGCGACCTGCGTGCCTTTCTCGAGCACCGCCCGACCGAGGCCCGGCCGCTCGGCAGGACCGGTCGGCTCGCCCGCGGCGTGCGCCGCCACCCGCTGCGCGCCGGCCTGGCGGTGGCGGGGTTCCTCCTGGCGCTGGCGGTCTTCGCCGTGGTGTATCTGTTGCCAGCCTGGGAAGCCGAACAGGCGCGGATCCATCGCGCCCGAGTCTTCGCCCTGCGAGCCCAGGTGCCGCCGAACCTGGCGATCGAAGGCCGTCCCGCACAACGCCTGCACTTCGAAGCCTCCACCCGCGCCGCGGACCTCGATCTGCTCGACCGCATCCTCGCCCTCGAGCCGGACGACTTCGTGACCCGGCTGTGGCGCGCCAGCCTACGGCTCGATCAAGGCGAGCGCGGACCCGCCACCGACGACATCGACATGCTGGCCGCGAGCCGGCCCGACGACCCTCTCCTCGCCGAACTCGCCACGCGCTACGCCCGCGCCGCCGACACCCCGCCTGGCATCGAGGCTGTCGACCTTTCCGACCTCCCCGCCCCTACCACCGCACTGGGTCGCGTCGCCCTCGGCTTCCACCTGCTGCGCCTGCGCGCTGGCAAGGCCGACGACGCGGTCGAGCTGCTGACGGCAGCAGTCGATGAGCTGCCGCGCGCCCGCGTCCTGCTGACGGTCGCACTGATCGACAAGGGCGACGAACAGCAGGACCTCGCCTCGTTCGCCGCGGCCGCCCGGCTCGCCGACGAGCTGCGCGAGGAGCGCGGCGCCGACACCGCCTTCACCGCGTTCGCGACCGGCGTCGACCACCTGGTCCGCCGCGACTACTCCGGCGCGATCCCTTGGTTCGAGCGCGCCGAGCGGCTCTGCCCCGACCGCCACGGCCCGGTGCACAACCTCGCCGTCGCCCACCGCCGGCTGAAGGACCCCGAGCGCGCGATGACCCTGTTGCGCCGCGCCCGCGAACTCGGACCGACCCACCTGAACACCGCGGTCACGATCGCCCAGACCCTCACCGACCTCGGCCGCTTCGACGAGTGCCTGGAGCTGGCGAGGACCTTGCCCGACGACGGCACCGGGGAGCGCGTCTGGCGCGAGCAGGAACTGACCGCCGATGCTCGCTTCACCCGCGCCTGCGAGATCCTCCGCACCGGCGATCCCGACGCCAAGGAGCGCGCTCGACCAGACTTCGACGCCGCTGTCGAGGGCTTCGGGAAGGCCGCCAACCTGCTCGACTCTGGCGATCCACGCCTCGCCCGCCGGATGCGCACCCGCGCCTCGATCGCCCAGGCTCTCGCCGACGACCGCAGCCCCGAAGCCCTCGACGAGTTCCTGAACCAGCTCCGCGGTTCGGCCGACGATCCCTACCAGATCGCCAACCTGGAGCTGCTCCTGGAGGACCGGCCGCTCGACGTTCCGACCGTCCGCCTGCTACGCCGCTACCTGCTCCGCCTGTCCCGCGACCTGGGCCGCCTCGACACCGGCCTCGTGCAGCGGATGGCAACCCGGGACTCGCTGGTGCGGAAGCTGCCTGATCTTCCGGAACCGCCGAAGGAGGACAGGTAGTCCGCCCGCGGATTTCCCGTTCGCCGCGCGCCGCGCGGGCGAGGGGCTGGTCACGGACCCGCTCGGCCCGCGATTCCCCCAGGCTCCCGCGACAACCCCTATCCTCAGAGCGGTCCCCGGCCGCTCCGGCTCCCTGCCACATACTCCCCCCGAAGTACCATGAACCGCGCTCGCTCCATCGTCCGCGCCCCGTCCCCGCGCGCGGCCTGGCTGACCACTGCCTTGCTCTCGACGGTCCCCGTCGCTGCGCAGTGCGTGCCCTCCCGCGGCCCGTTCGCCGGCGCCCCGATCACCATCTCGCTGCAGGACGGCTCCGCCAACGGCGTCCGCGGCGTCGAGCTGCGCCACAAGGAACCGGGCTTCACCACCACGATGCCGGCCCGCTGGTCGGGCCCGTCGACGGCGCCCGACTTCAACCTCGACACCGTGATGGCCAACTGCGGCGCGGCCGGCAACCTGCCCGACGTCAACGCCTTCTCGATCGGCGAGGACTGGGTGGTCGCCGATGCGGCGGGCCGGGTCAACGTGCCCGCCAACCGCTGGGCCGGACTGACACTGTCATTCACCAGCAACACCCGTGGCCGCCGCGGCTCGGTGCTCGAACGCGAGGTCAACGCGGCCGACGGCGCACTCGGCGACCTGTTCAGCTACGTGGTGCGCAACAGCGACCTGCCGAACGAGATGGTCGAGGTGCTGGAGCGCGCCAACGATTCCGCCGAGCTCGGCCTGCCGCGCGGCGCCGACATCGATGCGCTCGACCACTTCGTCTCGCAGTTCCAGCAGGGTCCGATCCTGCGCGGCCTGCTGCTCGACCCGCCGACGATGTTCTTCACGGTGTCGCAGGCGACGCTGAACCGCGTGCCACAGGCTCCCAACAACGACTGGTTCGGCGGCACGCCACCGAGTGCCGCGACGATCTTCCAGGTGCGCCGCGCCTCGGTCACTGCCGGCTGGACCTGCCCGCGCGTCTGGAAGACCTTCGCCGATCTCGGCCTGCGCCAGGCCGACGACATCGACGCGCTGGCGGTCGACCTGCGCAATCAGAAGATCCTGTTCTCCACCACCAGCCCGCTGCGCAATCCGATCCTGGTCCTCGACTACTCGCAGGAGTCGGCCAATCCGGTGCCCTACTCCGATCAGAACGGCGTGCCGATCTCCGACAAGATCGACATGGTCGAGGACGACGACGTCGACGCGATCTGCGCGATCGACCCGTCGACCCGCGGCAATGCCGCCGGCATCAACATCGCCCACTACATGATGGGCACGCCGCGCGACAAGGTCTTCGGCTTCCCCAATGCCCGGGTCGACGCCAGCGCCTTCCGCTTCCGTTCGCTGAACCTGCGCGGTGACCGGATCCGCACCCAGTGCATCGGCTGGCCGCACAATGGCAACGAGAACGGCTTCGCGGTGCTGCTGGCCTCGCCGCTGAACACCACCGTGCCCCTGATCGACGTCGCCTACCTGCGCCGCACCGCCCGCCCCGGCTTCTGCGGCGACCCACTGTCGGTCGACGTGCAGCTGCCCGCGGCGTTTGCGGCGATCCAGGGCTTCTCGCTGTCGTTCCGCTGGGTGGTCTTCGACGAGAACCTGAACGGCCTCACCGAGGCGTTCCCGCTGCGGATCAACTTGTGAGCCTCGGCCCCACCGATCCGACGTAGGATCCCGCCATGAGCGAGGCCGACTGGCGGAGCACCCTCGAGGCCGCCGCGGGCGGTGACGCCGCGGGCGGTGACGCCGCGGCGCGGAACGACCTGATCGAGCGCTATGCCGACCGGGTGCGATCCCGCGTCCACGCCGAACTCGAGCAGGACTTCCGCCGCAACCACCGCTGGATCCTGCCCCTGTTCAGCACCCGGGACGTGGTGCAGGACGTGTTCGTCGCGGTGATCCGCTCGCTGTCCACCGGCGAACGGGATCAGCTCGACTTCCCCAGCGAGCACGCGTTCGTCGCCTGGCTGTCGACGGTGTGCCGCAACCGACTGCTCGACGCGGTGCGCCACCACGAAGCCGGCCGACGCGACGTGCGCCGCTCGGTGCCCGACGCCGAAGGCGAACTCGCCGCCGACAAGTCCGACGACGGCCGCGCCGCTCCCGAGCTGGCGGCGCAGCTGGCCGAGCACGCCGCGATCCTCGCCGACGTGCTCGCCGAACTCCCCGAGCGGCAACGCGACCTCATCACGATGCGCATCGTCGACGGCGAGAAGTTCGCCGTGCTCGCCGACAAGCTCGGCTTCTCGTCGGAGGAGAGCGTGCGCCAGAGCTTCCACCGCGCGCAGGCCAAGCTGTTGGTGAAGCTGCGGGCCAAGGGGCTCCGGCCGCCGGGCGAGACGTTGGGGTGAGGGGACCCCCTCACTTCAGCAGCAGCGCAACCGCCAACGCGGCGACCACCACGATCAGCACGACCGTCAGGATCATGCTCTGCCGGTTGCCGCGCTCGACGACCTCGGACAGCACCCTGCGGTCAGCATCGATCGCCCGGCGGGTCTCCTCGCGGTCGGCCTGCAGCGTGGCGGCGAGCTGCTCGTAGGCCTTCTGCTGCAGCTGCGCGCTCTCGGCGTGCATCTGCGCGACGGTGGTCTGCAGGGTGGCGAGCGCATCCACGGTCCGACGCTGGTCGGCCTCCTGCCGGTGCATCCGCTCGTCGAACTTCGCCAGCGCGTCGGGGATCTGCGCCACCCGCAGCGCCAGCGCTTCGACGCTCGACACCACGTCCTTGGTCAGCGCGGTCTGGGTACCGACGGTGGCCCGCAGGTCCTCCATCAACTGGATGCCCGCCTCCGAGGCCGCCGGCAGCCCCTCCATCAGCTCGGGCAGGTTGCGCACCGAGTTCTCGAGCTTCTCGGAGGTCCGGTTGTGTGCCTCGATCTTCCGGTCGATCGCGCCCAGCACATCGGTGAGGTCCTGGAAGCTCTCGCGGATCCGCGACACGACCTCCTGCTTGCTGCCCATCGGCAACAGCCGCCGCTTGGTCAGCGTGACGCCACGGCTGCGACCGGCCTCGCGCGCCTCCTCACCGAGTTCGCCCGACTCACGCCTGCGCTGCCGGTCGAGCAGCTTACGGAACAGTTTGGGGTCGACCGGTTCCGGCTCGTGCGGCACCGGACGACCGAGGTCGTCACTTCGGATCATTCGATAGCTCCCAGTGCGCCATGGGAATGGCGCCGCCGTGGAGAGTGTCCCATCCGGGTGGCCCAGGGCACAAGACGCCAGGAGGGAAGACTCTTGCGAGTTGGCCGATCCTGGTAGCGCGACACGGAATACGCGGGCCCGCAGGGAGCATCGCCGCGCCTCGTGGGGTGGTGTCCAAGCCTGCACGTCGGCGGTTAGCTTGCGAACATGCTTCGTACGACTCTCGCCCTCGGCCGCGCGCTCTTCGCCGCGATCGCTCTCGTCACCCTGCTCCCCTCCCAGAGTCCGCCCTCGAATGGGCTCGCCCTGTGGCTCCGCGCCGACCGAGGCGTGACGACCTCCGGCGGATCCGTGACCGCCTGGGCCGACCAGTCGGGCAATGGCGTCGACCTCACGTCTGGAGTGGCCGGTGCGCCGACCCTCACCCCGAACGTGGTGAACGGTCTCCCGGCCGTGACCTTCTCGGGCAGCGAGCAGCTCAACGGCGGATTTGCCGGGCCCACCGGAGCGGCGTCGGTGTTCGCGCTGTGCCGTTACACCAACGCATCCTCGAACAACGACTACCTGTACTCGATCGGCCGCCCGGGCAGCAGCGGCTCGATGTACAGCCTCTCTCGCCGCGGTGGCAATGGCGCATACCACTACGACGGCGCCCGCACCAACATCCAAGGCACGCTCCCGCACGGACGGTTCTTCGTCGCGACCCAGGTCTACGGCGGCGGAACGCCGCAGTCGCACCAGCTCTTCGAGGGCGCCGACACCGTGATGCAGACCAGCGCCGCGAACGATTACGCGACGGACGGGAGCATCCGCCTGGGCAACTACTCCAGCGGCAGCTACCGCTTCGTCGGCGACGTCGTGGAGTTCCTGGTCTACGACCGCGCGCTGGACGGAGAAGCCGTCCTGTCCGTGTGGCAGTACCTCCGCCAACGCGCGGGACTCGCGCCGTTCCACCGCCCGATCGACGGCAGCCTGACCGATTGGTCGGTGGTCCAATACGAACTCAACCAGCAGCCCGACGCCGATTGGCAGATCGCGGCAGACGGCCAGTCGGTCTACCAGCCGGTGAACGCCGACGCGTCGATCTTCCTCGCTCCGGACGGGACCCAGGACTCCAGCGCCCGCGGCCGCTTCAGCTCCTCCGGCGGCCCCGACTTCATCGGCTTCGTGTTCGGCTACCAGGACCAGCGGCAGTTCTATCTGTTCGATTGGAAGCGGGTCAGCGCCAGCTACTGCGGCGCGTCGAAGGCGGCCGGCATGCGGGTCCGGATCATCGACATGCAGAACGGTATGGACCCGACCTGCGCGCAGCTGTGGAGCGACACCGATGGCGTGCACACCACCACGTTGCGCTCCAACACCGTGCCCTGGGCGCTCGGCACCGAGTACGAATACGAGCTGACGCGGGTCGCCGGCGGCTTCCGGATCCGCATCCTCGACGGCAGCACCGTGCTCGAGGACTGGACGATCACCGACAACCGCTACCCGAGCGGCCGCTTCGGCCTCTACCTGCACTCCCAGCAGCAGGTGATCTTCACGCGGCCCCTGCTCGGTTGCGACGACCCGACCGGCGTCGACTACGGCAGTGCCTGCACCGGAGTGCTCGGACTCGAACCGACGCTGAGTTCCTGTGGCGGTGCCTATCCCGGCCAGTCGTTCGAACTGACGATCAGCAACTGCATCGGTGGTTCGTTCGCGGCGGTGCTGCTCGGCCTGTCGCGCACCAACGTGCCCCTCCCCAATGGCTGCCGCGTCCTCGTCGGCAATCCGCTCGGCACGTTCGGTCCGATCCAGGTGAGTGGCACGGCACCCGCGAACGGCTTCGCGACCCTGCCACTGATGCTGCCGGCGACCGTCCCCACCGGCGTCGTCATGGACTTCCAGGCGCTGACCCTCGACGCCACGGTGGCGAATGGCTTCCTGGCCTCGAAGGGTTACGAGGTGACGGTGCGCTGAGGCGCGGGAGTGGTCGCTGCCAAATGATCGTCAGCGCGGCCGAGTGCCTCGGATCCTCGCCTGGATCCGGTGGACACCGATGGCGGTCACCTTCCGAACAACGCCTCGACGTCGATCGAGAGCCCGGGGAGGAGCGGTGTCTCGAGCACCGAGGTGACCTCCTCGACGGTCTGTAGGCCGGGTCCGGTCCAGCGCTCGATCATGCCCGCGAGCTCGACGACCCAGAACTCGCGCACGCCGGCCGCCGCGTAGATCATGCGCTTCGTGACGCGGTCGTAGACCCGGTCCGTCGAGACGACCTCGACGCAGAGATCGGGAACCTGGCTCAGGGGCCCCTTGGCCGTCGCATCGACCTCACCCAGAACGACCAGCGCATCCGGTTGCAGGATGCGGTTCGCACCGAAGCGCACGTCGAGGGGCGACTGACCGACGAATGGCCGAGGCTCGCGTCCCTCGGCCCAGATCGACAGCTTCACGAAAATGCGCCCGAGGACGAGTTGGTGGAACAGCGTGGGCGGAGACGACACCTGGACCTCCCCGTCCAGCAGTTCGATCTTGTCGACGGATTCCGGCAGGGCGAGGAACTCCGCCTCGCTGGTCAGGACTCGTCTTCTCCGAGCCATTACCGAGAGTGTAGCCAGTCGGTGGCGTGATTCCCGCCACGCCAAGACGCGGGGTAGGCTCCCACGTCGACCCACGCCCCCTCCGCCACGGCCGACCCTCCCGCGATGGGCGACATCCTCAAGGCACTGTGCGCAGCGCTCGCCACCCTCAGCGCCGGCCTGGTGCTGATCCTCCAGCCCGGTGAGGTCGGCGCCGAGATCGCCGCGGAGCTGCCGTACGCCGTCGAGATCGGGTCCGCCTGCCTGGCCTTCGGCGGGCTGTTCCTGCTCACGGTGGTGATGCTGGCGGTGGCGCCGAAGAGCCGCGCAACCCACTTCCTGCGCTGTCTGACGATCTGCATCGCCACCGGCCTGCTCGCCGTGGGTGTGGCCTGGGGTCTCGGGCCGAAGCTCTACCGGGCCGGGCTGCTGGCACACGAGGGCGAGGTCACCACCGCCGAGGTGACCGGCACACGCTCCACGATGGGGCGCGGCGGGCCGAAGCTGCACCTCACGGTGGTCTACGCCGGCGGCACCCGCGGCGCGGTGACGATCCCCGGCATGCCGACCCAGCGGCGCACGTCGATCGACGTGGTCTACGCGCCCTCGCAGCCCGAGCTCGTGCTGCCGGCGCGCGGCGACACCGACTTCCTGTCCCTGGTCGACCAGTCGGTCGGCCTGTGGGGAGCGGCCCTCGGCGCGCTCGCACTGCTGGTCCTCGGCGGCTTCTCGATCGCCTACTTCTTCGAGATGTGGAGGACGCCGCGGCCGGACAACCCGCTGGCGCTCTGATCGAAGATCACGCCGCTAGCAGGAACACCGACGCCAGCCCCAGGAAGCTGACGAAGCCGACCACGTCGGTCACGGTGGTGAGCACCACCGCGCCGGCCAACGCGGGGTCGATGTTCAGCCGGTTCATCACCAGCGGGATCACCAGGCCGGCGACCGCGGCGGCGGTCATGTTGATGACGATCGGCGGCCAGAGCAGATCCACCGGATCGCCACCACGTTGGTCGCGACGCTCGTGAAGTCACCGGTGTGGGCGCTGAAGAACGAGATCCGGTTCGGCTCGTCGATGGCCACGAATGCGGCCTGCGTGTGGCCGCTGGAGACCGGGAACCCGGAGCGCCCGCGCGTCGCGCTGGGATGTGCACCGCGCGGAGCCCGTGCCTCCTGGTGTTTCGACCGGGAACGCCGCGCCTCCCGTGACCGCCAGCTATCCGCGAGGCACAGCAGGACGTGGCAACGTCCCGGAGTCCCCATCGCAAGCGCCGGCGACCGGAGGAGGGAGTTCTGTACGAGGTGCTCCAGCAGCATCTGCAGACCTTCTTCGGTCGCCTGGACGACTGTGGCGAACCCTCCGCTCCGCAGGTGCCCGCTTCGTGCGCCGGGAGCTCGAAGACTACCTGCGTTGCGGTCAGCTCGCGGCAGGGTTCGCGAGGGTCTACTGCCCCGGCTGCGGGCCCGGGTTGGTGGGGCCTCACTGGAACCCGCTGACCAGCCGGTAGATCGTGGAGCCGAGGCCGCCGACGATCAGTAAGGCACCGCTGACAACGACGTATCCGCGGATTCGGGTGCGGGGGCGGTGGTCGTCCATGGAGCGCTCTCGGCAAGGGGGCCAGCCTACTTTCAGGCTGGCATCGTTCGGTGCACCTCGCCGATCGGTTTCGCGTTGGCGCCGCCCGATCGGTTCTGGTCGGGCATCCGGTCCACGCCGCTCGCGGCCGATCGTCCTCGCCCACGGGGCCCGGCATGGCGCGGAGGTCATCCAGCGCGGGGCACCGTCGCCGCCGCGCGCACGAGGCGCTGGGCGGCCGCGCTTCGCTCCCGCGGGAGTCACCGTTCAGTCGACGCGACCGAAGGTCAGCGTCATGCCGCGGGAGAACGCCACGCCCTGCGGAGCCCCCGGGTCGATCTGGATGTGCTGGACGTGGATCGCCGCTCCGTCGAGGGCCAGGTCGTAGGGAATCTGCAGCGTGGCGATCGTGCCCGTTGGCGAAAGGGTGACCGGCGCGCCGATCAGCGGATCGACCAGCAGAGTGCCGCCGAGCAGTGGGATACCCGTCTGTCGGACTCCGAGCAACAGGGTGGTGGGGGTGAGCACCTGGTAGCTGTTGCCCATGCGGATCCCGATCCGTCGGCCGATGACGGGCATGTTGGAGACCTCCAGCCAGGGCACGTTGTGGGTGCCGCGGAGGCCATTGCCATAGTAGGTGCGCGCAGGCGTCGTGCCGAGGTAGTTGGGCTCGAGGTCGTCGAGGCGCCAGCCCTGCGTGACGAGGTGGTTTCGCGTCGCTTGGAGTTCCGCCGCCGTCTCACAGACCGAGACGAACGAAGTGCCGGCGTCTGCGCGATACACGGCGTAGTAGCGCAAATCGCCGAGCTCGTCGTAGGTCGTCTCCAGCTCGGCGAGCTCCAGGCCGTTGGCCAGGTTGGTCGCGCGGGTCTGCAGGAAGGTGTTCTGGTCGACGTCGAACTGGATCGCGTGGGCGCCGCTGCCGGTCGCCCAGACCGAGTCGAAGCGGCGGGTGCCGTCGGGGTCGACGTAGGTGTCGAGGTGCTGGAGGCGGTAGCCCTGGCCCGGCCAGTAGGCGTAGCTCACGTCGAAGGCGGCCCGGTCCTGGTGCAGCCGGAGGACCTGCGCGGACACCGGTGGATGGGAGCTGATCACGTAGGCGTAGCGACGTTCTCCGTCGTCCTCGGTCCAGGAGCTGAAGGCGCGCACGACATGACCGGACGGCAGGCTGTCGAATGCGGACTGGAACTGCGCTCGGGTCCGTGACGCAGACGCGCCCTGGCTTCCGCCGCCACTGAGAGGCTCGAACACGACGTGGTAGCGCAGGTTGCCCTGCATGTCGCGCAGCGCTTCGAGGTTCCGCACCTGGCGGCTGTTGAGCTGGTATTCGTTCAGGACCTCCGAGACGAAGTTCGATGGATCGAGGACACGGAAGATGGACGTAAGCCCGTCGTCCACATAGCGCGAGACGTAGCGGAGTTCGCGGGTTCTCGGTTGGCAGTACTCGGCGTAGACCGTGATGCTCGAGGTCAGCTCCGACGAGCAGAACGAGTACGTCGTCTCACCCGCTTCCTGCGGCTCGCCGTCGATGAGCCAACGGCGGAACACGAGGCCGTTGTGACTCGACGGTGCGGTCATCGTGACCGAGGTGTAGCCGGTGTATTCCCGCCAGAATGGTGCGCCACCGTCGCCGTTGCCGTGGCGGTCGGTCGTGATCTGGATCGGGACCAGAGTGCTGGAGTTGGTGTGATCGACCGTGATCCGTCGCATCTGCGGCGGCCCACCGTTGGCGATCTCCCGGCTGTAATTCGCGACCAGCCCCCTGGTGAGATCGATGGCCGCGAAATTCTGGGTGGAGCTGTTGCCGCAGTTGTGTCGACCGATCAGGCCGCCGAAGTCGTGGCTCCGGTTCGGGTTCGAGAAGTAGGGGACGCGGTTGTAGAAGCAGCCGTAGCCGATACCCGTACAGGCCGGCTGGTAGCTCATCACCGTCAGCAGGTATTCCTTGACCGGCCACACGTCGAACACCTTCTGGTTGTAGCCGAGGGCCTGTGGTGTCACCCGGGCGCCGCTGGTGTTCTGGGAGTCGTGGCTGCAGCCGAAGTTGTGGCCGAGCTCATGAGCCAGGACGTAATTCTCCGTGAGGCTGCCGATCGAGTTCACGGAGAACCCTCGGTCCGGGTCGAAGGTCGTCAGGTTCACGGGTTTATACGCGAGCCCCCTGACCTGTCCGTGCTCGGGGAAATCGCCGACCACGACGGCGACGAGGTCGGAGCCGTCGCGGATCCTGTCCGGATAGACGAAGTCCATCTCGCCGTCGCTGGGGTCTCGGACGCGCTGGAGCATCTGGCTGAAGCTCGTGCGCTCGTAGAGTCCGCCGACACCGCCGAACCGTTGTTCGAGAACGGTGTTGATCCGCAGCGGGACTCCGCTGTTGCTGAGGCAAGCGTTGGTCTGATTCACCGCATTGCGGATCTTCGCGAGCGCCGCGTTGCCCTGCCCCATCTGGAAGTAGGCCGAGTCGGTGTAGTAGATCGACAGGTCGACCCGACCTGGATCGTCGCTGCAGCCGCCTGTGGTCGAGGCCGCGGAATGGAGGCCCAGGCCGAGGTCAGCGGTGTTGGTCGCCCCATGGTCGTGCGCGCCGTTGCAGCCGCAGAAATCCTGGCGCGGCTCGAAGGCGCGGGCGAAGACCTGACCGCGGTTGCCGTGGAAGCTCACCGTCTCCCGCTGGCCAGCCGGCTTGCAGAACCAGGAAGCCACCGCGCCTCCGCACACGGTGATCGCGAACTGCGCATCGCCCTCACCCTCGATCCGACCCAGCCAGTGGTAGCCGATCGGTGCCTGGGTGATGAGCTCGCGCTCCTCGAGGACCAGCACCATCGAGACGTCGTCGAAGAACGTCGCCCGGAAGCGATCGCCGGCATGGGCGCGGTCGAGCGCGTCGAAATCGAACCAGACCGGGTTGCTGCGGGTCTGGCCGTGCGGTGCAAGGTCGGTCTGAGGTGCCGTGGCCCGCGGTCGGAGCAGTTCGTAGGCGGCGGAGCCGAGATGCGATTGAGCGCGAGCGTCGGCGGCGCCGAGGACAGCGCCAAGGGCGAGGATCAGGGGGAGTCGTAGCATGGTCGTTCCGAACTGGGTGACGGCCGGATGCGGCACGTCGCGCCCCCGGAACGACGGGGTATCACGAGGTAGGAAGCGGAATCCTCGGGTTCTTGCCTGGGCGACTCGAGGATGGGTTCGGTCGACCGCTCGAACGCGACGCCTTCCTCCCCCGGCGCCGGCTCGCGCCGGCCCATTCAGCGCTGACCGGCCGGCCGGACGACCCGGAATCCGTGCGCCGCCGTGTGGTAGGCGTCGATGGGGATGTGGAACTCGCTCGCCGAGTAGTAGGTGCCGCCGTCGGCTGCTCCTCCGCGGGCGTCGTGCTGGCGGCCCGAGACCTGCCCGAGCGGATCGACCATGCCGTCGGTCAGCGGCGGTGCGATGTCCGTGGCAGTCTCCCAGACGTTGCCGGCCATCTCGAACAGGCCCCACTGGTTGGGGAGTTTCGCTCCCGCGACCGAGCGGTCGACCATCTCGCTGTGCTCGAACAGGATCTTCGGATCCGAGCCGGAGGTCCATCGGCTGGTCGTGCCCGCGCGCGTTGCATACTCGATCTCCAGCGAGGTCGGGAGCCGGTAGCCGTTCGTCGAGATGTCGAGGCTCCAGCTCTCGGGCTCGCCGGCGATCGAGTACGCCTCCTGTAGGCCTTCGGTCCGGCTGAGCCAGTTGCAGACCTCCGCCGCGTCGATCCAGGAGATCGAAACCGGGTAGTGGTCGGGGTAGGTGCGCTTGGCGTTGATCCGGTTCGGTGAGCGGGGGGAGTTGCCGCTCTCTCGGAGATAGCGCTTCCACAGGGCGAGGTTGGCGCTGCGGTCCGCGAACCACAGGTCCTTGCTGAAGTGGATGCGCGCGCCCGACGATCGGACCATCGAGCCTGCGCGCACGCGGATCATCCGCATGCCGTTCGGAGCCACGAACCAGGCGCGTTCAGCTGGGTCGGAGGCCGCGGCAGGTCGGGGCGGCGGCTCGAGAGACCACTTGTGCAGCGTCCATTCGGCGACGCTTCCGAGGTAGGGGTCTGGCGCGTTGTAGAGCGCAGCCACCGCCTGCTCGAGCGGCTTGCGGGCGGTGGAGTCGAGCGGGAGCTGCGGCAGGCCTCCCACCGCCGACAGCAGGCCGCCCACGAAGGCCGGGTCGTCAGCGTACCGTTCCAGGTGGTCTTCGATCCTCTCGAGGCCGCCCCACCAAGCCCGGAACTCCGCCATCCAGGCGCTGCGCAGCGTCGGGTCCTCGCTGAACGCGAGCATTCGCCGTGCGGCGGCAGGTCGGCCGAGTGCCAGCAGCACGACGGAGCGTCGTCTAGCGATCCGGTCCTCGGCTTCTCCGACCTGTGCCTCGAGTCGATCGATCTGCTCCGGGGTGGCTCCCGCGAGCGCGGTCGTCAGGCTCGCGCACTCGGCTCCGGGTGCCGTCGGGATGGCTCCGATCAGGAACTCGAAGCGGAGGTCGCCGAGCACCGCCATCGCACAGGCCATGCGCAGCCGACTCGGTTCGTCGATCCGCGGATCGTCGAACCGGCTCTGCAGGGTCTCGAGGATGCCGGGCTCGGCCTGTAGTTGGGCCAGGAGGATCGGCATGCTGGAGGCCGTCGCGGTGGTCAGCGATTGCACCAGCTGCGTTCGGCGGGCCTGGTCGAGCTGGCGCGATTTCGCGAGCTCGGTCTGCGCCTGCACGCCGAAGTAGATCGATGCGCCCGTGCCGATCAGCAGCGCGAGCAGCGCGAGCGACGACGCGAGAACCAGCGCGCGGTTGCGCCGCGTGAATTGGCGCATGCGGTACAGAGCGCTCGGCGGGCGCGCCGTGACGACCTCGTGTTCGAGGACGCGCCGCAAGTCCTCGGCGAGTTGGGCGGCCCCCGCGTAGCGACGCGCAGGGTCCTTGCTCATCGCCTTCTGGACCACGAGTTCGAGGTCGCGCGGTGATTCCGGGCGTACTTCGTTCAGCGACCTCGGTGCCTGTTCGGCGACCCGCAGCGCGGCCTGGGTCAGGCTGCAGCCGCGTAGATCCAGCGGGAGGCGGCCGCTGAGCAGCTCGAACAGCATGACGCCGAGGCTGAAGACGTCCGAGCGGGTCGAGACGTCGAGCTGACCGCCGGAGACCTGCTCCGGACACATGTAGTCGAGCGTTCCGACCATCATGCCCTGGGTCAGGGTCAGCATCGACTCGTCGTCGTCCAGGCTGCGCGCGATGCCGAAGTCGAGGACCTTCGGCTGACCGTCCTTGGTGACCAGCACGTTGTCGGGCTTCAGGTCGCGGTGCAGGACACCGTGTTCGTGGGCGTGTTCGACCGCGTCGCATACCCGGACGAACAGCTCGAGACGCTGGATGCCGTCGAGACCGTGCTCCTTGGCGTGCTGCAGCAGAGTGCCGCCGTCGACGAACTCCATCGCGAAGAAGGTCTGCGGGCCCGTGCCGTCGTCGAACGTTCCGGCGGCATGGATCTGCGCGATGCCCGGATGGCTCAGCCGGCCGAGCAGCCGAACCTCACGTTCGAGCCGCTGCGCGAGTTGACCGGCGTCGCCGCCGCCGCCGCGATGGACCTTGATGGCGACCCGGCGTTCGGGCGATTCCTGGATCGCCTCGTAGACCGTGCCCATCCCGCCCTCGCCGATCTTCCGGACGATGCGGTAACCCTCGATCCGCGACGGCAGGCCCCCGCGGTCCGGTCCAGGATTCGCGGTCTCCGGGAGGTGGCGAGTGGCTTCGTCACCCCGGTCGAACGCGAGCAGCGACAGAACTTCGTCGCGCAGTTCCACGTCGCCCGCTGCGAGCCGCTCGACCTCGGCGTGCCGGAGGTGCGGCTCGAGTTCGCGCGCCGCCTCGAACAGGCGGTAGACGTCGTCGTCACGCGCCGCCACGGCTGAGTTCCCGCAGGAGCCAGGACTGGGCCAGGGCCAGGTCGGTGTTCACGGTGCGCACCGTCACCCCGAGGACCCCGGCGATCGACTCGCGGTCGAGCCCGGCGAAGAACCTCATCTCCAAGACCTGGGCCGGCCGGGCGTGGCGGTCGGCCAGGAGCTTCAGAGCCTCGTCGAGATCGAGGAGCTCCACGGGCAGGTCGCTGGCATCCTCAGTGAGCAAGCCGGTGAGGGTGACCTGATGGCGCTTGCCCTGCCGCTTGTCGCGGTTCTTGCTGCGGACGTGGTCGACGAGCGCCTGACGCATCGCGCGCGCGGCCAGGGATGCGAACTGCGCCTTGCCCTGCCAGCTGAAGCCCTTTTCGTCGCCCGACAGCTTCATCCAGGCCTCGTGGACCAGCGCGGTCGCCTGCAGTGTCGAGCTCGAGTCGTCGCGGATCACGTTGCGGGCGATCGCGCGCAGCTGGTCGTAGACCAGCGGGAACACCTGATCGAAGGCGTTGGGAGAACCGCTGGCAACCTGCTCTATCAGGCTGTCGAGGCTGCGTGGTTCTTTGGCCTTCATACAACGTGGACTCTAGCCTGTTTGTCTGCCTTCGCAGAGGGGCGACCTGGCCAGGATCGTGGTCGAGGCCGACCGGGGCTGGACTTACGCTCGCCATTCATGCTCCTCGCCTCGCTGCTGCTCCACGTCGCCTTCGCACCGCAGGAACCCGGCCGAGCGGTGCAGGTGAAGGGGAAGCTCCGCCGTTCCGGTCGAGGCAGCGACGGCCATGCAAGGCGGTTGGCGAGAAGCGGGAGACGAAGCCGCACTGGCGACGCCGCTGGACGTGGGCGGAGTTGATGCGGAGGAGCTTCGGGGTGGACGCGTCGGTGTGCACTCACTGCGAGACCCGCCGGCGCCTGCTGACCTGGCCGCAAGCAGTGTTGCTGCAGCCTCCTGCGGAGGCTGGTGAACAGAGGATGCAGCGACCCGCTTCGCGGGTTCATCACCGATCCGCGGACGATCACGCGAGTGCTGTCGCACCTGGGGCAGCCGGCAGAGCTGCCGCCACTGTCACCGGCGCGTCCCCCGCCGGGGGGCGTCGGGCCTGTGGGCGGAGTGATCGGAGTGCACTGAGCGGGGCCGGTGTGGCGTCGCTGCGGGCCAACGGTCTGTCGGCGCGGACCGTGGGGCGATGAGGGGCGCGCAGAGTTCCGGCATGGAGCCGGTGGAAGGGGCCGAGAAGCGTGGTGGCGGGGGCGCTCCAGGAGGGCGGTGCGGGCCGGCTCGCCGGGGCTGGGCTCCAGAACGCAGCTTGTGCTGCCTACGCGCGATCACGCCGCCAGCAGGAACACCGACGCCAGCCCCAGGAAGCTGACGAAGCCGACCACGTCGGTCACGGTGGTGAGCACCACCGCGCCGGCCAGCGCCGGGTCGATGTTCAGCCGGTTCATCACCAGCGGGATCACCAGGCCGGCGACCGCGGCGGCGGTCATGTTGATGACGATCGCTGCGGCGATCACGCCGCCCAGTTCACGGTTGTCGAACCAGGCGAAGGCCACCGCGCCGACCACGATGCCCCAGAGCAGACCGTTGAGCAGGCCGATTACGGTCTCCTTCCGGAGCAGGCGGCCGGCGTTCGACGAACCGATGCGCTCGAGGGCGAGGCCGCGGATGGTGATCGACAGGGTCTGCGAGCCGGCGATGCCGCCCATGCTGGCGACCACCGGCATCAGCACCGCGAGCGCGACGATCTGCTCGAGCGCGCCCTCGAACATGCCGATCACCGCCGAGGCGAGGAACGCGGTGAGCAGGTTGATGCCGAGCCAGAAGGCGCGGCTCCGAGCTGCGGTGAGGACCGGCGCGAACAGGTCCTCGTCTTCGTCGACACCACCCTGCGAGAGGATCGCGCGCTCGGTCTCGAGCTGCATGACGTCCATTGCGTCCTCGGCGGTGATGCGGCCCAGCAGGATCCCCTGGGCGTCGACCACCGGCAGGGATAGGAGGTCGTGGTCGCGGAACAGGATCGCGACCTGGTGCTCTTCGACCTCTGGGGTCACCGTCACCACGTCGTCGTCCATCACCTGGGCAACGGTCGTGTCCTCGAGGTAGCGGACCACGTCGAGCAGCGACAGCGTGCCGACGAAGCGGCGGTCGCGGTCGACGACCATCAGCCGGTCGGTATCGTCCGGGATGCCGCCGCGGAGCCGGATGTAACGCTGCACCACGGCGAGGGTCGCGTCGGCGCGCACGGTGACCGTGTCGCGGTGCATCAGGCGGCCGGCGCTCTCCTCGGGGAACGACAGCACCGCCTCGACCTCGGCGCGCCGCACCGCGTCCATCGCCTCGAGCAGGTCCTCGCCGGCCTCGTCGGGCAGGACGTCGACCAACTCGGCCATTTCGGTGGCGTCGAGCTCGTCGGCAGCGTCGAAGACCGCCTCGAGACCGATCTCCTCGGCCAGCGCCTGCGCGACGCTGGTCGGCATGTAGAGCAACGCCTCGGCGTCGGCCTCGTCGCCGGCCTGCCGCCAGAGGTCCGCACGCTCGTCGGGGGGCACCGACTCGAGGACCTGCGCGAACTCGGCAGGCTCGAGATCGGCCAGGACCTCGGCGATCTTCGCCGCGTCGCCGGAGTCGAGCGCCTCGCTGACCTGGTCGATCAACGGGACCTCGGGGGGCGGCTCGGCGGGAGGAACGGGGGTCTCGGGCGGCGGCGCGGTCGGTCCGGCCGTCTGCTGCGGGTCTGGTGGGGTGGCTTCCGGGTCGGTGGAACTCATCGAAGCCGACACCGTACGACGGATGCGGATCCGATTCGCTACCTCGCACCTGTCCGCCCCGGTGCCTGGCCGACGGGTCCGAAGTTCCAGGTCATGCCGATCTGGAACAGCAAGTCCTCGGCGTCGTCGGTGAGGCCTGCCGCGATCCCCGCATCGAGCACCAGGCTCGGCTGCACCGCGTAGGTGCCGTACCAGGTCGTGAAAGTCACGTCGGAGCCCTTCGAGTGGATGCTGGCGAGCTCCGCGCCGAGCCCCCAGCGCTGGTCGAAGGCGTGCGAGCCGGCCAGCGCGAAAGCGTGCTGGTCGATCGCGCCGCCACCCGACGGGTCGCCGAGCGCACCGTACTCGTAGTAGCCGACCAGCGCCGTGGCCGACCCCAGGGTCTGCGCGGCGATCGCCGCCACCAGCACGTCGGGCTCGCCGCTGCCCAGCCCCTCGCTCTCGTCGGCGGTCGGCAGCTTGCCGGCGACGCGGCCGGCGAACGACAGGCCGTCGTCGCCCTCCCAGAACCGGTGGCGAACACCGACCTGCAGATCACCGAAGCCGACCCCGTCGTCCCCCGGCCGCTCGACCACGTTGAACGGCGAGACGCCGACGAACAGCTCGGTGCGCGCGCCGGCGCCGTACTTCAGGGTGTCGGGCGAGGAGAAGTCGCCGTCGCGGCTGACGGCGAGGCCGGCTTCCAGCTCGGTGGTCCCCTCGGCGGTGGTGTTGGTGTCGGAGGAGTAGGTGGGGCGCTGGGGGGTCACCGGCCGACCTTGCTCGAGGGTGGCGCAGGCGGGCAGCAGGAGCAGGGCGAGGAACGCGGGTCGGGTGGCGGGGCGGGTCATCGGTCGATCTCCGCCGTAGGCATCGGCCTCGGCAACGACAACTCGAATCTCTGCACGGGTTCCCTGGTGATCTTGAACTCGGCCTCCGCCGCGAAGGGGGGCCGGAATCCACCGGCCGCGTTCAGGTCGCGGGCGCCTTCCCGCACCCGGACGCCGAGGCGGCCCTGGGGCAGGAACAGCTCGAAGGAGCGGCGCGCGCGCCACGTGGGAAACTGGTTCGAGCCGCCGGTATCCCGCGTCTCGAAGCTCGGAGTCCAGAAGCGGAAGTCCAGCACACCCGCGAACGACTCCGCACCCGCCTCTGCTCGGGGAAGCAACTCGACGAGCACACGCTTGAGGTCCAGTTCGAAGTCCAGTTCGAGGACGTCACCGGCGAGGGCGGTGGCAACCTCTTCGTCGCGATACACCCTCGCACCGGTGACGAGATCGACGAACTCGATCCGGAAGTCACCCGGCAGCACCTCGATCGCGAACCGGCCGCCGGCATCGAGCGGCGCGAAGTACCGCGGTGTGGCGCGCGGGTCGGCGCCGACCGCTTCGAGGAGCACCAGCAGTTGTTCGAACCTGGCGTGGTTGGTCCGAAGCTGGCCGACCACGCGGCTGGTCGCCAACTGGCCAGAAGTCAGGACGACCTCGACATCGCCTCCCGGTTCGAGGCGCGGCAGCGGGAATCGCAGGACCTGGGGGATTGTGGTGTCGCGAGCCATCCGCTCGAGAAACGGCTCGAGGTTAAGCCGCCCCTCGACGACCCACCGCACTGCTCCGTCCTCGAAGGTCGACCCGATCGTCGCGTCGCGCATGTGGAGGGTCTGGCGACCCGGGATCAGCATCCTCTGGATGCTCCCCGTGAACTCGAAGCCGGCCACGATCCCAGCTCCCGACGCGCTCTCCGGAAGCCGCAGCACGATCTCGCGGCCCGGCTCGAGCACGAAGTCCGCGGTCACGTCCTGCTCGGTGGTCGTGTCGAGGACCACCGTGGGCGGACTCTGGAAGCCCGCCGCGGTCGCGAGGATCTCCACACCTGCGCGCGGCAGACCGCGCAGCTCGTAGCGGCCCTCTTCGTCGGTCCGCACCGCGTGAGGTGGCCTGCCGACGGCATGGGCCACCGTCGGCACGCCATCGCCACGCCATCCCCAGAACACATCTGCACCGACGACCGGCTGCCCGTCGCTCGCGACGACCCGACCGCTCGCCGCCGCCTCGGGTTCGAGCCGGACCTCGATCCCGGTCGCGAAGTGCTCACGATCCACATCCCCGATCCATGGCGCGTGTCCCGCCGCCCGCACACGCAGCTCGGCGCGCAGCGACTTGATCGCGAGCGCGCTCAGTGCGACCCGGCCGTCGGCGTCGGTGGTCGGACAGTCGTGGTGGCTCCAGGGTCCATCGGCCATCGGCAAGCCGGGAGGCAGCGGATGCTCGGCGCTCCGCTGGCAGGCACGGGCCACCACCCTGGCGCCGGTGATCGGCTCGCCGGACGCGGCGTCGAGCACCCGGACGTGGATCTGCGGCGGCGAGACCTGCGGCCCGCCCGGAGCCGTCATCACGACTTCCCCCCACGGATCCTCCAGCACCGGGCTGGCGATGCGGCTACCGGTCGCAGGATCCACCCCGAAGATCCGCGCACGGCCGTGCCCCTGCCGCGTGACGCGGAACCTGCCGTCGGCGTCGGTGCGGAACGACGACAGGAGCTCCTGCACCGCGGCCTCGTAGTCGGCCCGAAGCTCCAGGCCGGCGATCGGCTCTCCGGCCGCGTCCACGACCTGCCCGCTGAGGAATCCGGTCGGCGTCAGCTCGACGTTCAACGGAGTGCCGGCGCCGATTGGTTCCAGGGTGGCATCGGCGTATCCCGCCGCCGTGACCGCGAGGCAGAATCCCGATTGCGGCGCGCACACCAGCCGGAACACACCGCGCTCGTCGCTCCGCGTCGCGGCCCAGGCGCTGTGACTCACACCGCCGAGATTCCACCCCAGGCCGATCCGCAGCACGACCCGGAGGTGCGCCCCGGCGATCGGCCGGCCCTCGGGATCGCGAACCGTGCCGACGTGCACAACACCCTCTGGGAGCACCACCGCTCCCAGGTGAACGTTGCCGCGCGAGGTCTGGAGCAGCGACAAGCTGCGGATCATCAGCGCCATCCGGCCCGGCGCGGCCACGAGCAGCATCGAGCCGGGCTGCGTGCGGAGACGGAAGGCACCGTCTTTCTCGGTGCGGACCGTCGGCTGCTCCAGCAGCTCGTCGACCGTCCATTCGAGGCTGAGCACGAAGGCGTTCTGCGACGGGAGGGCCACGACGGCGGCACCCTCGATCGGTCGCAACTGCGGGTCGACGACGCGGCCGGTGAGCTCGACCGGTGGCTCGCTCATCGGGCGGTCGATCTGGGCCACGGCGAGCGGAGCGCACAGGAGCGCGAGTCCGAGTGGGAAGACGAGGCGTTTCATCGATCGATCGCTTCGGTGGGCGTGGGTGGCGGGAGTTTCAGCAAGACGACCATGGGCAGCTCCCCGGCCGACGCGGTCTCCACCTCGAACTTCGTCGAGTCGATCTTCTCGCCGCGCCACGCGCCGGAAGCGGTCAAAGATGCCGCACCACGCTGCAGGTAGACCTCGTACTGCCCCGGCGCGAGCAGCAACTCGGTCGGCTCGCCGGGCGACCAGGGCACGGGTCGATGCCAGGGCGGACGACGCGTGGCCTGCTCGGCAGCGGAGTGGCTGATGACCATGAGCGTGCCGAGCGCGGGCGGGCTGTCGGGGCCATCGGCCGGGATCGTACGGATCCGCACGCACCGCCATCGCGGCTCGAGGTTCAGGTCCAGGGTCTCGTCGCCTTCGACGTCGAGGACCTCGTCTTGCTCGAACACGGTCAGTCCGGTGCGCAGGTCCACCACCGACAGCAGGTGAGGGCCGGGGCGCAGTTCGGCGTCGAACCCGCCTGCAGCGTCGACCGGCACGCGGATGCCGGCACCCGAAGACCGCGCGCCCGGGCCGGTTCGCAGTTCGGTGAGTTCGACAGCGAATCGCGTGAAGGCGAGACCGTCGGTCGACAGCTTGCCGCGGACCCTTCCAGTGGCGAGGGCGTCGGTGGGAATCACGATCTCGGTGCCTTCGGTCGCCGGGAGATCCGGGAGCGGGAAGACCAGGGCGTACGTCGACCGGGCATCCGCCAGACGCTGGACGGAGAGCTGCAGGTCGCCGTCGGCGCAGACCTGGAACGCAACGCGGCCTTCGGCATCGAACGCCGCCTGCGACGGGGTGTGGCGCCGGTAATGGGTCTGGATCGACTCCTCGCCGCGAGCGGTGCCGCCTCGGGTACTCCAGGCCAGCGAGAGGCCTGCAGCGCGGAAGCCGTCCGGGAGCTGCACCCCGAAGCGCCGCGCCGACTCGAGCCTGAAGTCGAGTTCGAAGCGAGACCCTTCCCCGTCTGTCATCACGACTCCGGGAGTGGGGACGAGATGGTCGTCGGTAGACGCCATCACCTCGATCTTCGCCCGCGGCACGCCCCGCAATTCGTAGCGACCGTCGGCATCGGTTCGCACGGCGTGGATGGGAGCGCCCGCAAAGTTCACCGACGCCGGGACACTCGCGCAGCGGACCCAGAACACCTCGGCACCGGCCACCGGTCCGTCGGCGTCCGTCACGCGGCCATGGATCACCGCCTCTTCACGCAGCTCGTAGACCAACGGGAACTCGGCCTTCGTGAGATCGACGTCTTCGATGCTCGGCGAGAGGCCCTCGGCACGAATCCAGACTTGGGCCTGTTGCCGGAGCCAAGCAGAGGAGGGCAGCTCGAGCCATACGCGCCCTTCGGCATCGCTCTCGGGGAGTTCATGGTCCCCCCATGGCCCGACCGCGCTGGGACAGGCATAGGACAGGTAGCGGCCTTGACTCCCTCCGCCACTCACGTGAGCACGGGCGCCGACGACCGGTTCACCAGAACTTGCATCGCGGACCAGCACCTCGAAGCGCTCGACATCGCCTTGTCCATCGAGCACCGCGACCGGTCGCACGACGACCTCCGACGCGGCACCGTCGAGGATCGGGCTGGTGAACTGCCCCGACGAGCCCGGACCGTCTCCGGACAACCGCAGTCGGCCGAACTCGGCGACCGTCACCCGGAAGCTGCCGTCTTCGCCCGTCACGCAGGCGGCGTAGTCGCGCCGCATCCCCATCTCGTAGCGCGCCCCCAGCAAGAGGCCTGCGCAGGGTCGTCCGTCGCGCCCCACCGCCCGACCGGTGACGAACCCGCTCGGCTGGACGACGAAGTTCAGCGGCGTGCCTTCGCCAACCGGGAACAGCGAAGTCCGGTAGTGGCCCGGTGCATCCACCTCGACGGTCATCGCCGCGCGCGGCGCACAGAGCAGGCGGAACCGACCGCGCTCGTCGGTGCGAGTCGCGGTCGACACGGCGTGAGAGATGCCTGCGAGGTTCCACGCTCCAGCTACCAGGGCGGAGGCGTGTACACGTGCACCGGCCACCGGTTCACCGTCCGCGTGGCGCACCGTGCCAGCGTGCACCGTTCCCTCGGACAGGACCACGGTGACATCGCCACTCGTGGTGAGTCCCCCCGCCCCGCCGCCACGGACGACCACGGCCGCATGCCCGCGCGCCGCGATATGGAGCATGGGCTGCTCCGGCGCGGGCAAGGTGAACGCGCCGTCCTCATCGGTCACCGCATCGGGATGCGCGAGCACGTCGTCGGTGGTGAAGTCGGCCGCGTGCCTTTGCCATTCCGACGCCGGCAGCACCCGCACCGCAGCGCCCTCGATCGGTCGACCTTCCCCGTCGATCACGCGACCGGCCACCTGCACCGACGGCTCCGCAGCACGCTCCTGCCCCGCAACGACACCGACGAGGGCGAGGAGTAGGAGACCGTCCTTCAGCATCCGCATGCGGGAGATCGTAGGCCCCACGCAGAATCTGTCGTAGTCGGTGCCAGGCACGAACCACGACAGAAACGGTGAGTCAGCGGTCGAGGTCGGCGAGGGGCGTCGGTGCGGGAAGCGACAGTTCGTATCGCTGCCCCGGCGCGGCGGTGATCTCGAACTCGGCTGTCGTGGGATCACCGCCCCGGTAGGTGCCGTTGGCGGTCAGGCCGAGCGCGCCGTCATGGAGCTGCACGCGAAGATGCCCCAAAGGAAGCAGCAGCTCGAACGAACGCCGGCCGTCCCAGGTGGGGATGCGGTCTCCGCTCTCCCAGCTGCTGTCCGGCTCCGGGGTCCGGTAGCTGAACTGCACGCGGCCGACCAAAGACCTCATGCCCGCGCCCTCGCGAGGCAGCAGGTCCACACGCACCGGGACGAGTCCGGGCTCGAGGTCCAGTTCGACGCGCTGGCCCGGCCCCAGCTCCACCGGGCCGGAGTGGCGATGGAGCGTGATGCCGGTCACGAGGTCGGCGACCTCCAGGTGGAAGCGGCCCGGTCGCGACTCGAACGTGAAGCCTCCTTCCGCGTCGAGTGGGATCCTGAATCGCGCCGCGTCTTGCGGCCGTACCCAGCCCTCGCGGAGCTCGATCGTGAATCGACCGAAGTGCTCCGGAGCGACGCGGCAGCGACCGACCACGCGACCGGTGGCCAGCTGCTCCTCGGTGACACGGACCTCGACGTCGCCCCCCGCCTCGAGGTTCGCCAGCGGGAATCGCAGGACCGCGGGAACCGTCGTACCGCGAGTCAGCCGCGCGAGGGAAGGCCCGATCTGCTGCCCGGCATCGAACCGCCACCGCAGCAGTCCTTCGGGTCCGAAGCGCAGCCCCAGTCCCGCACCCTGCGCGAGGTAGAGCTGTGGGCCACGTCCACCTCCCCTCCGAGGGGCCAACGAGTAGGCGAAGGTCGCCACGAGGTCGTCGTCCGACCTATCCGGCGGCAGGCGCAGCACGATCTCGCGACCGGCAGGGAGTTCGAGATCGGCGACGGCCCGTGGCTCGCTTCCCATGTCGAGGAAGGCCGCCGAGGAACTGCCGAGACCCGGCGCACTCGCCAGCACGTCCAGCTCGGCTCGCGGCAATCCACGCAGTTCGTAGCGACCTGCCGCATCGGTGCGCGCGGCATTCGGCGCGAGGCCGCCGACGAATCCGATCTGGACGCCGTCCGCCGCCCCGCGCTGCAGCCACAGCACGTCTGCTCCCACGACCGGCTCGCCCGCGGAATCGACGACCCGACCCGCGACGATCGCTTCGCGCTGCAGCCGGATCTCGATCTCGGCAGTCCGGTCGCCGAGCTCCACGTCGCCGAACCACGCGGCGTGACCCGTCGACCGCACGCGCAGTTCCGCTCGCGGCGAGGTGATCGGCGCCACGTCGAGGACGACGCGGCCCTCGGCATCGGTCGTCGGACAGTCCCCGAAGTCCCACGGCCCTCCCGCGGCGGGCAGGTAGGGCGGCCTGGGGTCGGTCGCCGTCCGCCGAGTCGCGGCGACCGCGAGGCGCGCGCCGGCCACCGGCCTGCCCGATACGGCGTCGACGACCCGCACCCGGATCCGCGGCGGCATGCGCCCGGGCTTCCCCGGCAGGGTCAAGACGACGTCGTCGCTCGGCGCCTCCAGCACGTCGCTCGCGACGGCCCGACGCGTCGCCGGATCCACGCCTCGGATCCGCATCCGACCATGGCCCTGCCGGGTGATCCGGAACCGACCTTCGGCGTCGGTGCGGAACGACGGGAGCAGGTCGTCGGCCGAAGCCTCGTAGCGGGCCTCGAGCAGGATGCCCGGAACCGGCGCGCCTTCGGCGTCCACGACGCGGCCGGAGACGTGACCGCTCCGCGTCAGCACGAGTTCCGACGGGGTGCCGGCCCGCGGCGCGGCGACCCAGGCGTCGTGGAAGCCGTCTGCCGTGATCGCGAGGCGTAGCCCTGCCCAGGGCGCACCGCGAAGTCGATAGGCGCCCTGCTCGTCGCTGCGCGTCGCCGTCCAGCTCCGCTGGGTGACACCGCCGAGACTCCAGGCCGGACCGACGAACGAGACCGCGCGGATCCGCGCGCCGACAACCGGCCGCCCTTCGGGGTCCCTGAGTGTCCCCGTGTGCACGGCACCTTCGGGCAACACCACGTCGCCCAGCCGCACGTGGCCGCCTCGGGCCTCGAGCAACGCCGAGCCCCGCACCTCCATCGCGAGGCGGCCGGGCGCCGCGACCAGCAGCAGCCAATCGGGCTGGACGAAGGTACGGAACTCGCCGCCGTCGTCGGCGCGGCACATCGGCCGGGCGAGCACGTCGTCGACGGTCCACTCGAGGCTGTGCGCCGCGCGGTCGAGCGCAGAGAGGACCACCACCGCGGCACCTCCGATCGGCCGGCCCTGCAGGTCGACGATCCGACCGGAGAGTTCGATCGGGTGTGGAAGCGAGGAACGGTCGGTCTGCGCGACGGCGAGTGATGCGCACAACAGCGCGCATCCGAGCAGGTGCACGATGCGACGCATCGATCGCAACCGGCTTCGCATCGGCCACTCCTCTACCGCGGGCTTCCACCCCCCGACCTGCTCGATCCACATGCTCTGGATCGTAGTCCCCATCCGGACTGCGGTGCGTGTCCCGGATGGATCAGCCCGCGCCTCGGCCCACCAAGTCTGTCGTGGTTCGTGCCAGGCACGAACCACGACAGAAACGGCGGGTCGGCGGTCGAGAAGACCAGGAATCCGCACGCGGCTCGCCAGCGCATCACGGCAGGATCGCCGCAAGCAGGTCCGCCCTGCGCACCGCAGCCGCGACGGCTCCTGCCATCCGATCAGGCGAAGCAGCCCAACGCCGACGAGTCCCGAGCCGACGCCTGGCGGTAGACACGCGCCCCCGAGAGTCCGAAGCCGAGCCCCTTGGATCGAGCGACTACCGGCAGGTCGCCGCCTTGGTTCCGGAAGACGCGCTCCAGGGTTTCGGCGCCACCGAGCCGGAGGTAGCTGTCCTTGGCCATCGCGAAGCACGGCGGACTGCCGAAGTCGCAGCGATCGCAGACGTACAGCTCGTCGAGTGCCAGCGGAGGTTCGCTGGAGCGGCACCGCCCGAACTGCTCCAGATCCTCGGGATACCAGCGACGCGTCGGGAACTGCGGCGCCAGATGGCGGACCTGCGCCTTCCACAGCGAAGGACCGGACCTCACGGCGCGGCGCATGCACTCGAGGAAGCGAGGGTGCGGGATGCAGGCCTCGTCGAGGAACACCAGGATGTCGCCGGCCGCCGAGCGAGCCGCCTGGTCCAGAGCCTCGGCACGCGTCGTGATGCGCTTCCTCGAACCGACAGGCAGCATGCTGATCGGGAACGGAGCGGGATCGGGAGCGAACGCCGGCCCGACGAGCGGAACGAGGATCCACTCGTGCGGCAGGATCGAGCCACCCAGCAATCCGCGCCATTGGTTGCGCAGCAGCTGCGGACGATCGCCGCAGAGTGTGAGGACGCTGATCGAGTGCACTTCGGTGGCGTGGTCGACCGGGGACGCGGGCGGCAGGTCGAGGACCGGAGTCGCGACGGGCGGAGCGTGCTCAAGCTTCATGGGTCAACTCCGCGTTCTTGCGCCGATCGAATTCTGCCTGCATCGCGTCCTCGGTCTCGTCGCCCAGCACCTTGCGGGCCTTGGCGAAGACGTCCTTCTCCTCCTCGCGCATGTGGTGCTCGAGTTCGTCCCGCAACTTCTCGAAGCTGCGGATCCACTGCCCGCTCGACATGTCCATGTCGTCGAGCTTCTCGATGAGATCGTCGGCCTCCTTGTGCTCACTCACGCTGTGCCGGGTCTGCTCCTGGATGGAGGCCTCGTGCATCAGCCGCGAGTAGAACGACTGCTCCTCGGCGTTGGCATGCGCCACCGCCTCGGCCCGGAAGCGCTTCCAGAGTTCACGGCGCTCGGGAGAGTCGCCTTCCGTCTTCACGATCCGCGCGGCAAGCTCGCGCTGGATCCGGTGGTCTTCGCGAATCCGTTCGTAGATGTCCATGCGTCTTCCTCGGGTGGGAGCACGGTCGATTCGCGACCGGCGCGCGCGCCTATCACCGCGCGTGCCGCACCCCTGGTAGATCGTGGCATTCCCCCTCGCGGGCCGCGGGACGCAGCACCGAGCCACCTTCCCGGTCCCGGGTTACGTCTGCGGCTCAGGTCGCCTCGGCGCGTCCCGTGCCGAGGCGCGAGGACACCGGCCGCTCGTCCGATTGCAGAACCCGGTCAGAATCTGAGCAGCAACTCCTGCCGGCCGTCTCGACGCTCGGCGTCCCGGACGACCCTCCCCATCAGTTCCCGTCCCGAGGGCCCGGGCGGCCGACCGAGCAGGTCAGGCTGCTCGAAGCGCTGCACCCAGCTGAACCAATACGTGCCCTCCGGCAACGCCAGCTCCAGTGCGCAGCGACCGTTCGACAGCTCGACCGGGAGGACGCCGGTCCCTCCTTCGCTTCGCACCGTCAGCTGTCCGTGCACACCATGCACGCGCCGATCGGGTGCGACGTCCAGGAGCAATCGCACCGGCTGCACCTCGCACGAGAGCACCAGCGTCTCCGCGGCATCGCGGTCGGCGGCGATCTCCATCCGCTCCTCGTAGAGCAGGATCCCGCTGCGCGGATCGTGGACCTGGAACCAGTGCCAACCGGGCACGACCTCCAGATCGAACAGGCCGCCGCCGAACGCCGGCCCGAACGACTTCGAGCCCTCGAACTGGCTCGCCACGTCGTCGCAGTGGGTGGACACCAACAGACTGCCGATGTCGGGATGGGCGCTCTCGATGCGACCCCGCACCCGACAGCGCCGGTCCGCGCCGTGCGCAGGGAAGGCGAGCTCCGAGTCGCCGCCCTCGGGCAGCGTGCCGAGCAGATCGAAGACCATCCGGGGGACGCCCTGCCGGGAGATCCGCGCGACGACCAGGTGGGTCGGCAGGTCGGGCAGCGCCGCGAACGTCGCCCAGCCGTCGAGATCGGTGACCGCGCTCCGGACGGGGCTCGTCCGGTATCGGCTGCCGTGGCGTTCACACAGCGCGTCGAGCTGTCCGGAATCGAAACCAGCAGTCACCAAGACCCGCGTGCCATGCAACTCGGGGGGCACCCGGACCCGCACCCGCCGTGCGCCCGCCAATGCGAGTGACCAGCGGCGTTCCGTGCCGACGCTACCGGTGATCCGCTTGGACGCCGCCAAGGGCAGGTCGGGATGCCACGCGTGCAGGTCCACTCCGCCGGGTGGCATACCGACGAGCCGACACCACCCGTCGGGACCGGTCACGACGACGTGCCGCGGAGGACTGCGAAGGTCCCCCGGTCGCGGCGCGAACTCGGGGCGGGCCCAGAAGACTCTCGCACCACCGAGCGGTCGCCCCGCGGAGTCGACGACGCAGACGCGCGCGGTCACCTCCGGCCACAGCTTCCGCTGGACGCGCTCGGAGTCGGACCCGACCCTCGCGGGATTCACGCTCGAGCGATGACCCGGCGCCTCGACCTCCAGGGGCAGGCCGTATCGCGGACTCTCCCAGGACGGCACCCACACCTTCGCGACGCCGTCCTCCCCGGTGCGCCCGGCCAACACCCTGCCTTCACGCCTCCCCCACCCGAAGCCGTAGTCCTCCCCGCCCCACCGACGGTCGCTGAGGTCCTGCCACACCTCCGCGCCAACGAACGGCTCGCCGGTCTCCGCGTGGGTGACCGTGACCTCGACCGCCCGCGGCGCGCCCTCCTCGTCGCGCAGCACCTCCGGCAGGACCAGGACTTCGTGCGCGGGATTCTCCAGGGCACCGACCTCGAGCACGCCGGACTTCCAGACGATCCCCGTGCCGCGATCGTGCCCGATCAGCCGCGCAGCGCTCTCGGCACGCTGCGTGAATCGGAACCGTCCCGCAGTGTCGACGGCGATCCAGTCGTCGGGTGGAGCGACCGCGCCGCCCGTATACGAAGCACGCAGCCACAGTTCCTCGCTGTGACCGACGCCCCCGCCATGAAGGCGACCCTCGACGATCCGCGAACGCGACAGTTCGAACGTCAGGGCCTCGCCCTCGCCGACCAGGTTCCGTCGCACGGTGAAGCTCCCCGGCGCAGAGACCTCGACATCGAGCGCGAAGCGTGGCACGCCCTCCAGCACGAAGCGGCCGTCTTTTCCCGTGGTCACCGCGCTCCAGAACCGGTGCTCGGTGGTGTGGACACGCCACCGCAGCTCGAAGCCACCACGCGCGGTGACGCGTGCGCCGTCGATCGGCTTGCCCGCCAGGTCGCGCACCATGCCGATCCGCACTCCCGCCTTCGGCAGCACCACCAGCCCGAGGTCGTGGTGATTGCGCGCCGACGAGACGTGAAGCGCCTGGACGACCACGGTGCAGCGACGCTCACCCGCGAACACCAAGGCCGCGTCGCGATCCGCGGTCATCTCGAAGGACCCGTCCTTCGCGGTACGCAGGTCGGGGGAGGCGCGCACCTCCGCGGTCGTCAGCGACCGCAACGCCGGATCGTCGAACCCGCGCGGCAGCACGCGAACCGCCACCCCCTCGAGGTCCTCGCCCGACTGCGCGACCACGTAGCCGTGGAAGCGGACCGGTGCGGATCGCGGGATCGAAGTTGTCGAAGGCTCCTGAGCGAGCAGACCTCCGGACAGCGCGAGCGAGCAACCCGCGAGACACCGACGCAGCACTCTCCCGTACAGCATGGTGACGGGGATTAGACCCCGCCGCCGATGGTGTTACCCCGAGCCACCTCGAGATCTTCCCTCGTCGCGCTCAGCTCGGATCCGGCACCCGCAGCACGCGCGCCCTGGTGGTGCCGATCGTGCCCGCGCCGATCTCGCCGCCGAAGGCCTGGACGATCATCGACACGCCAGGGACGGCGAACGGAATCGAGAAGCGCACCGACGCGCCACCAGCCGGCAGGCCGAGGTTGCCGAAGGGGCCACCGAGGCCGCTGAAGAACCAGAAGGGCTCGCCGGCGCCGGCCGGCACGTAGAGGTTCGGCAGGCCCGGCACCGGTTGGATCGTGGCGCCGAAGGGGAACACCTGACCGACCACGAACCAGGGGCGGTCGGTGAAGGCGTCGTTCGGCGAGGTCACGCGGAACTCGAGGACGTCGCCACGCTGGATCGACTCGTAGGCGTCGGCCGCCTCGATGCCGTTCACCGAGACCTCCAGGTCGATGTCGTCGCCGGAGCCGGGGAAGCGCTCGACCCAGGTGCGGAAGCCGAAGCCGACCGTGCCCCAAGGATTCAGGCCGCCGCTGAGGTCCCGGAACCACTGCCAGCCGCCGTCGTACGGCTGACCCGCCGGATCGGCGCCCTGGCCCCAGGTGATCCGCATGTTCTGCGGGACCTGGATCAGCAAGGCGATCTGCTGCTGGGCACTCACCTCGATGCCGAGGTGCTCGACCTCGATCTGGGTGCCCAGCAGGGGCGTCGAGATCGACGAGGTCGGGAAGGTGGTCGTGCCGAGCAACGCCGACGTGTCTCCCAGCGGCGCACCGCTGGCATCGCACCGTCGGATCTCGAGCGCGATGTCGCCATCGCCGAAGAACTGACCCAGGGCCAGCTCGATGCGGCTCAGCCTGCCAGCTACCTCACAGGTCACCACCTGGATGTAGTCGCGGTTCCAGCCCGCGTCGACCGGCATGTAGTTGCTCGAGTCCAGCAGGTGGACCTGGTCGAGATCCTGCGCCGCCAGGCTCGGGCAGGCGGCGGCGGACAGGCAGAGGAAGAGGGTCGTGTTTCGCAGCATGGTTCGTTCTCCGTTCACGGCATGGACAGCGTTCAGAGGCCCCCACGACCGACCCGCGACGCGACCGGAACGCTTTCCGAACAATTCCCGCGCGCCGACCCCCGCTACGCTTCGGGCCATGGCCTCCTCGCCGACCGGACCCGCCGATCCGACCCCGGAGCTGCTGCGCCGGCTCGAAGACGGCGACCCCGCGGCCGCCGACGAGCTGCTGCCGCTGGTCTACGACGAGCTGCGGAGTCGTGCTGCGGCGCAGTTCCGCAACCAGCCGGCCGACCACACCCTGCAGCCCACGGCCCTGGTCCACGAGGCCTTCGCCAAGCTGGTCGGTGGCGCGGCGGCAGCGCAGCGCGGCCCGGACGACGGCGGGGCCTGGACCGGCCGCGCGCACTTCTGCGCCGTCGCCTCGAAGGCGATGCGGCAGATCCTGGTCGACCACGCCAGACGGCGGCGGCGCCAGCAGCGCGACCGCGACGAGGACTCGAGCCTCACTGCGATTCCGGGCGACGACACGCAGGCACCCTGGGAGCTGCTCGCTCTCGACGAGGCGCTCGAGGAACTGGCGGCGCGCAGCGAGCGGCAGGCCCGCATCGTCGAGCTGAAGTTCTTCGGCGGTCTGGAGAACGGCGAGGTCGCCCGACTGCTCGGCCTGTCGACCTCGATGATCGAGAAGGAGTGGCGGCGCACCCGTGCGTGGCTGCTGCAGCGGCTGCGCGGAGGTACCGCGGATGGGGACTGAACCCTCACGCCACGACCGGGTGATGGAGCTCTTCGACCAGGCCTGCGAGCTGCCGGTCGAGGAGCAGGCCGCGTGGCTGGACCGACACTGCGACGATCCGGCGATGCGCCGTGAGGTCGAGGCGATGCTGCGCCAGGACTCGTCCGAGGATCCGCTGCTCGACCGTGAAGGCCACGGTGCGGGACTGGCAGACCACGCCGCGGCCTTGCTCGATGCCCCGACCCGCGCGTTCCCCGAGCGCATCGGCGACTTCCGCATCGTCCGCAAGGTCGGCGCGGGTGGGATGGGCATCATCTACGAGGCCGAGCAGGAATCGCCGCGGCGCCGCGTGGCGATCAAGGTGCTACGCGACGAGTTCGTCGACCGCGCCCTGCTGGAGCGTTTCCGCCACGAGGCGCAGGCGCTGGGAAGGCTGCAACACCCCGGCATCGCGCAGATCCACGCCGCCGAGCTGACCGGCGCCGACGAACACCGCCGGCCGTACTTCGCGATGGAGTTCGTCGACGGCCTGCCGATCGACCGACACGCCGACGCGCAGGGGCTCGGCCGCGAAGAGCGTCTCGAGCTGGTCGCCCGGGTCTGCGACGCGGTCCACCACGCGCACCAGAAGGGCGTGATCCACCGCGACCTGAAGCCCGGCAACATCCTGATGGCGCGGGACGCGACGACCACGCCGGAGGCCACGCCCGCGCCCGGCCGCACCACTCTGCGCACCGACCGCATCGGCCAACCCAAGGTCCTCGACTTCGGCATCGCCCGGCTCACCGACGCCGACGTCCGCTCGGCCACGCTGCAGACCAAGGCCGGCGAGATCATCGGCACGCTGGCCTACATGAGTCCGGAGCAGGTCCGCGGCGACACCGACATCGACATCCGCAGCGACGTCTACGCGCTCGGAGTGTTGCTGCACAAGCTGCTGGTCGGCCGGCATCCACTTGGTCTGGACGACTGCCCGCTGCACGAGGCGCCCCAACGAATCGCTCAGCGCGAGCCCGAGGCACTCGGGCGGATCGATCCGGGCCTGCGCGGCGACGTGGAGACCATCGTGCTGCACGCGTTGGAGAAGGACCGCGAGCAGCGCTACGGCTCCACCGCGGCATTGGCCGCCGACCTTCGCCGCCACCTCCAGGACCTGCCGATCGAAGCCCGCCCACCCAGCGGAATCGAGCAGGCGCGCAAGTTCGCGCGGCGCAACCGCGGACTGGTCGCCGGTCTCGTGGTCGCGGCCATCGCGCTGCTGGTCGGCGCCGCGCTGTCGATCGCCTTCGCGCTACGAGCCGCCGACGACCGTGACACAGCGCTCGCCGCGCAGTCGGCCGCGGAGGCGGCGCAGGCCAACGCCGAGGCGGCACGAGCCGACGCGGAGCGCGCCCGGGCGCTCGCCGAGGACGCGCGCCGCGACACCGAGGCGGTCGCCGAGTTCCAGGGCTTCGTGCTCGGTCAGCTCGACGTCCGCGACATCGGCGACGCGATCCAAGCCGCGCTCGGCGAGGAGCTGCGGGCCAGCCCGGCGTTCGAGGACTCGGCCGCGGGCCGGGCGCGCGTCGCCGAGACCCTGGAGACGGTCAACCCGACCAATCTGGCACGGCGCGCGTTGGAGCAGGGACTGCTGGCCGAGGCGGTGGCCCGGATCGACCAACGCTTCGTCGACCAGCCGTTGGTCGCCGCACGCCTGCACATCTCGTTCGGTGATGCCTACGCGGCGCTGGTGCTCAACGAGCAGTGCCTCGCCGAGTACGAGCGCGCGGTCGAGCTGCGCGCCGAGCGCCTCGGTGAAGACCACCCGCTGACCGTCCGCGCCCGCAGCCGACTCGGTCAGGTACTGGTCGGCCTGGGACGACTCGACGACGCGGAGCAGGTGCTGCTCGAAGTCCGCAGCGACCTGGAGGCCGAGGATCCACTCGACGTCGGCGAGCACGCGGCCGTCCTGCACCGACTGGGGTTCCTGTTCGCCGGCCGGCAGCGCTTCGACGAGGTGGCCGAGGTGGCCCGCGCCGCGGCCGAAGGCTGGCACCGGATCGGCCAGGTCGACGAAGAGTGCGAGGCCTGGAGCCTGCTCGGCCAGGCCTTGCTGCAGCAGGGCGAGTTCGACGCGGCGCTCGAGCCGGTCACCCACGCGCTCGAGCTGGCACGCAGTCAGCAGGAGGAACCGACGCAGCAGGTGCTGATGCTCTCCAACAACCTGGCGTTCCTGCTGCGCCGGACCGGCCGCAAGGAGGCGGGCGCCCGCGCCTACGAGGAGCTGGTGCCACAGGTCGAACGCCAGTTCGGCGACGACGACCCGCGGACCATCCGCACGCTGCTGAACCTCGCCATCGCACTCCACCAGGTCGATCGCCGCGAGGACGCCCGGCACTGGGTCGAGGAGGCGGAACGACGCGCCAGTCGGAGTCTGCCCGAGGGGCATGCGCTGGCGAAGGAGGCCCGGCAGATGCGCGAGAGCTTCGGACGCAGGTAGCCGATCAGCGTCGGTCGTCGCCGGCCTCGGTCGCGGCGGAAGGCAGCGTGAAGACCTTCTCCTGCCGGACTCCGCCGCCGACCGAGAAGCCCGCGGTGCCCACCGCTCTCTGCCGGGTCACCGGACCGTCGCTCAGGGCCGCGGAGTCGCTGAGGAACGTCAGCTCGTAGTCGCCCGGGGCCAGCAGCAGCTCGACGCTGCGTTGATGGGGCGTGAAGAGGGTGATCTGCGGTTGGGGGAAGGCACCACTGTCCTGGTGCCCCGCGCGCCGGACCGCGATGCCGCTGAGTGCCCGCCCCGGCGCATCCCTCGGATCCTCGAAGCGCAGCAGGCAACGCGCCAGCTGCGGGAACGGCGCGAGGTCCACAGTCCTGCCGGCCTCGATGCGTGCTTCGCCGTTCCAAACCGCGATCCCCGACAGCAGATCGAGGACCGCGAGGTCGTAGTCACCGACCGGCATCTCGAGGTCGAAGCTGCCGCCCCGATCGAGCGGCACGACGACCGGGGGTTCCGCCGACGGAATGCCTGGGAACTGCGGCACGGCCGTGGCCCGGATCGCGAAGCGCTCGAAGGGCAGGCCTTGGGTGGACAGGGTGCCGCGTACCCGTCCGGTGAGGAGGAGCGTCGGATCGACGACGAGCGGGCCTTCGAGGTGAGACGCGACCTCGTCGAGCGGGAAGCTCAGCACGTACGGCTCGGAGGCCACTGCGAGCCGCTGCACGACCGGCCGGAGGTCGCCGTTGCGCCATCGGAGCCGCGCTCGCCCCTCTGCGTCGAACGGTTCGACGACGAGGCAGGGGGGCACGCCGTAGGAGCCCTGGTCCGCACCGTTGCGTCGCGCGCAGTGCCCCGACAACTTGACGGAGACGAACCACGGACCGGGTCCTGCGCTCTCGGGCATCGTGAACCCGAACTCGGTGCCCGAGAGCAGGACGATGTCGCGAGCAGGGTCGTCATTCCCGAGCACGTGGAGCCGGTAGGCCACAGAGCCGGGATGGTCCTCGTGCACCGCGAAGATCTCCAGCTCCTGCCGAGGGACACCGCGCAGTCGATACCGACCCTCCCGATCGGTTCGCACCTCGTGCGGCTGCGGACCGCTGAATCCGATGCTCTGGCCGGGGATCTCTGAGCGCACGATCCAGAACACGCGCGCACCCTCGACCGGCTCGCCCTCGCGATCGACGACCCGACCCGCGACGACCGCTTCCGGAGCGATCTCGATCACCACGCGCCGGACGTCTGCCGCGATCAGGTAGTCGTTCGGATCGATGACCCGCGCCGCGAAGCCGAACCCCGGCGCGAGCGCCTCGATCCGCAGCGAGCGCTGCGCGAGGCTCTGCGGCCCGACCCGCAACCGGACCAGGCCGTCGGCGTCGGTCTGCGGATCGCGGCCCCGATCGGACCAGAGCGACGCGATGAGCGGCGGTCCGGGTCCGACCTGAATCGTCTCCGTCGTCGCCACGCGCACGCCCGGCACCGGTTCGCGATCACCGAAGGGCCGCCGCACCAGGACCTCGATCTCCGGTGAGGTCGCGGTCGCACCGTTGCCGTGCTCCACCAGCACCACGTCCTCGGCGTCGCCTTCGAGCACGGGCCCCTCGTAGCGGAGCTGGTTGATCGAGTCCCAGCCGTGCACGCGGAACCGCGAGTCCGACCGGCGGGTGAAGCGGAACCGCCCGTCCGCGTCGGTGCGCAGGACATGACGACACCACTCCTGCCCGACCTCGTACTCGACGTCGATCGACAACCCCACCACCGGCTCACCACCCGCCGACTCGGCCCGCCCACTCACGAACCCGCTCGGCACCAGTTCGACGGTCAACGGCGTGCCCTGTGCGACCGGCATGCGCCGCCAGGTGAAGTAGCCCTCGGCCTCCACCCGGACCTCCAGCCCGGAGGGTGCCGCGCCGTGCAAGACGAAGCGACCTCGCGCGTCGGTGCGCGCAGCGCTGACGCGCGTCGGCGAGGCCGTGCCCAGCGCAGCCCGGTTGCGGATCACGCTGCGGGCGCGTACCGAGGCACCCTCCAGCGGTCGGCCCTCGACGTCCCGCACGGTGCCGGCCAGGGTCACCCCCGGACTCGCGACCACCACACCGAGATCCACGTCCTGGCGACCGGGCCGATGGAAGTCGACGCTGGCGACCTCCAACGAAGCCTTCCCCTCGGCGGCGACGAGCACCGAGGTCGCGGTGCCGCGCGGCAGTCGATAGCTGCCATCCTCGAGGGTGTGGCAGGAGGCGCCGCGCAACACCTCCGCGGTGGTGGGCCGGTTCGACGCGATGCCGGCATCGACCGGCAGGACCGCTGCGCCCGCCACCGGCACGCCGCGTTCGTCGACGATGCGGCCGGTGATCCACGGGTCCTGGGCGGTGGTTGGCGCGCAGGTGAAGACGAGGAGGGCAGCGGCCCCCGCGAGTCGTGGGAGGCCCGTCATCATCCATCGATCTCCGCGGTCGGAACCCGATCGGGAATGCTGAGCACGAACTCCTGCGCTTCGCGCGCGTCCGGGACGAACTCGCCGATTCCGCGCCGCGTGCGCGGACCCAGCCCCGAGCGGAGCAGTCGACCGACTCCCGGCTCGAAGAGGAAACGCATCGGAGTCGGCGCGAAGAACAGTTCGAACGAGTCACGGCCGGAGCCATTCGTCAGCGGCAGGTGGAGCGGCCATCGAACTCCAGCTTCGATGCCACCGGGTCCGTGCCAGAGCGCGCCGATGGACCTCCTGGCCGTCTCGCGGCTGATGCTCGCCAGTCGGACGTTCACGGTGATCAGGTCGGGCTCGAGGCGAAGCTCTTGATCGGAACCCGCCTCGACCAGCACCTCGTCGACGGCCAAGGCAACGTCCTGGCAGGTGAGGAGGTCGATCAAACCCAGCTCGAACCGACCGGGAAGCAGTTCGAATGCGAAGCGGCCCGCGACGTCCACCGGCACCACGAAGCCGAAAGGTCGCTGCGCCTGGCGTTCCGCGTCGAGGTCCGTCGCGCGCACGGCGAGGCGCTCCGTGGGAATGCCATCCGCGAGGACGCGGCCATGCGCCCGGCCGGTCGCCAGCTCGGCTTCCTCGACGACGACCTCGCCGCCGTCGACCTTGCGCGGATCGAAGCGTGGCAGCTCGAAGCGCAGGAGATATGGATGCGGAACGTGCGCGAGTCGTTCGACGCGCGGCTGCATTCCGGTGAGGGCATCACGCAGCGGGAACTCGACGATGCCGTCCCCTCCGACCGGCACGGCGTCGAAGTCGTCGCCCTGGAATTCGGCCTGCTGGTCCCGTGCTCCACCCGACCACCGGCGGTTGCCGAGCAGCCAGACGGTCGCCGGCTCCGAATCCCACGAAGGGGGCAGACGCAGGCGCATCCTCGGCACCGGATCCAACCGGAAGTCGGCGATGCCGTGTGCGGCCTCGGTGGTGTCGAGGCGCACCGCGGGCGGTAGCACGAAGTCCTGATGGCTCGCGAGGACCTCGAGCTCCCCCCGCGGCAGTCCGCGTAGCTCGTAGCGACCTTCCCGGTCGGTTCGAACCGCGTGGACCTGCTGGCCGCCGAAGTGGATCGAGGCGGAGCCCTCCGCGCGACGGATCCAGAACACGCGGGCGCCGACGACCGGAGCACCCTGTCGGTCGAGGACCGCGCCCGCCACCACCGCCTCGGGTTGCAACGCGATCTCCACTTCCGCATCGGCCGGGTCGAGATCGCGCACCTCGAAGCACGCCGCATAGCCCACGGCCCGGACCCGCAGTTCGCCCGCCCCTTGCTTGCGTACATATCCAGGAACGTGCAGCCGCACCCGCCCCCGGTCGTCGGATGCGGGACAGCGACTGGCCGAATCCCATGGTCCGCCGAACCCGGGCAGCGCGATCTGCAGGCCACGCCCGCGGTCCGGAGCCCGCCGTATCGCCACGCACGCACCAGGGATCGGGCGGCCGGTCCCGGCGTCGCGCACCGTCACCTGTACGTGGGTCGGTGTCGAGGCTACGTCGTGGACCGTCTCGACGCCCCGCACGATGACGTCATCCGCCGCCGCTTCGAGCACCGGCCCCACCACCAGCGCGGAGAAGTCGGATAGCTCGCCGAACAGGCGCATCCGCCCCGGATGGGCCCGCGGGATCCGGAACCGCCCTTCCGCATCGGTGACGCTCCACGTGTCGTCGGTCGCCGGCACGCACTCGTAGCGCTCCTCCAACCGAAGCCCGGCCAGCGGTGTGCCGTCGGGCCCCAACGCCAACCCCTCGATCCAGCCGGTCGGCTCCAACTCGGCACGCAGCGGCACGCCGAGTGCGACGGGGTGCATCGACCACCGCGCGTAACCGTCCAACCGCACGTCCAACTGGACCGCGGCCGTCGGCGCACCATGGAGTCGGAACGCGCCGCGCGCGTCGGTCTGCGTCACGGCAACGGGACGCATCGTCACGAGACCGACCGAGACCACGCCGAGCAGCGACTGCGCGGTGACCGTGGCACCGGCGAGGGGCCGCCCGTCGGTGTCCACGACCGTGCCGGCAAGCACCGCTCCCTCGGGCAGCACCACGTTCGGCGGCTCGGGGGTCGCGGACGAACCGAGAAGCCCGGGCAGGAGTTCGATCCGCATCGCGACACGGCCGGGTGCCGCGACCCACAGCAGTTCCTCGCCGACAACGTCCAGGCGCAGCTCGCCATCCTCGCCGGCGCGGGCATGCGGGGCGTCGAGGACCTCGTCGACCGTGCGGACCGCGCCGTCGCGCACGGCGCAAGCTCCGTCGATCGGTCGACCGTGGACGTCGACGACGCGGAAACGGACGGATCGGCTCGGAGCGATCTCCTGGGCGGCGGCTGCAGCGATGACCAGCGACAGGGCCCAGGCCGTGAGCAATGGGCGGCAGGTCATCGATCGATCTCCTCGTTCGGCGTGGGTGGCGGAACGCGGAACACGACCTCTTGGCCGCCTGCGCCGACGACGTCGAAGCGCGGGCCTTCCAAGCGCTGGACCATCCAGGCCCCGCCCGCGGTGAGTGCACCGGCGCCGTTCTGCATGCGGAGCTGGTAGGTGCCCGGGATGAGGAGCAGGTCGAAGGAGTCCTGATCGCGGGCGCTGATCGTGCCGACCATGCGGTGTCGCGCCTCGCCGTCCAGGTGGCGATAGAGCTCGACGTCGCCGAGGGCACGGGCCGCGTCGGGGCCAGCTTCGGGCACGAGGCGCAGGGTGACCGGTGCGAACACCGGCGCGAGCTGGAGTTCGACGGCGCGGTCGGCAATTACCTCCTGCGGCTCGTCGAGTTCGAAGACGGCCAAGCCGGTCTCCAGGTCGACGAGGGACAGCTCGTAGTTGCCCGGGAGCAGCTGCAGCGCGAAGCGACCGCCGGCGTCGACCGGCACCCTGATGCGCGCACCGGACGAGGACGCGCCACCAGCCGCAGCTACCACCGCGAACCGCTGCAGCGGCAGGCCGTCGGTCGACAGCTTGCCGTTCAGCCGGCCGGTGAGGAACGAGCCGGCGGGAACGTCGACCGTGGCATCGCCGCCGGTGGGGATCGGCGGGGCCGGGCACGACAGCACGTACGGGCTCGGCAGCGCGGCGATCCACTGCAACTGACCGACGCCCTTGCCGTGCGGCATGCCGAGGGCGCGCGCCATGCCGTCGTCGTCGAATCGGAGCACCGGGTAGGCGTTGGCCTGGACCTGGCCCTGCTGGTCGTCCGGAAGGGCGCTGGAGTCCGAACCGATCCGGAGCGAGGCGACCAACCCGTTCGGTCGGCGCACCTCGCCGAGTCGCAGTGCGACGCTGCGCCCGCGGTGCAGGGTGAAGTCCGCGGTGAGTGCACGGGTCTCGGTGGAGTCGAGGACCACCGCCGGCCCGGAGACGTAGCCGGGATGGGCGCAGAGGATCTCCACCTCGCTCCGCGGCAGGCCGTCGAGGCGGTAGCGCCCGTCGGCATCGGTGCGCACCGCGTGGGGTTGCGGAGTGCTGAGACCGGTGCTGCTCCGACGACTCGAACGCCGCAGCCAGAACACCTCCGCGCCGGCGATCGGATCGCCCTCCGCATCGACGACCCGACCGGTCGCGACCGCCTCGACCTGCAGCTCCACGGTCAGCACCGGCCCCTCCGCCTCGAGATCGAAGTCCGCGAACCACGCCTCGTAGCCGGCTGCGCGCACCGCGATCTTGGAGTTGCGGCGCATCTCGCCACTCGCGGGCAACGGCAGGCGAACGCGCCCCTCGGCATCGGTCGTCGGGCAAGCACGCTTGCCCCAGGGTCCGTAGTTCGAGGGCACGCCGATCGTCCGGTAGTCCGGCACCTTGCCACCGACGCTCGACCGGAGCCCGATTCGGGCACCCTCGATCGGCTCGTTCGAACCGGCGGCACGCACCCGCAACTCGAGGGTCTCCACTGCCACGGCACTCGCCTCGCTGCCGATCGGCGCGAGCACCACGTCCTCGCGCGGCCCGTCGGCGATCGGGCCGACGAACTCGGTGCCCGTCTCCGGATCGATCCCCGCGGCCCGCCAACGGCCGGGTGCAAGTCGGGAGGCCCGGAAGCGACCGTCCGCGTCGGTCTGCATGCTCTGGTGGGACCCCGCCGTCGAGGCCTCGTAGCGGATGTCCACCCGCTGTCCGACCACCGGCCGGCCCTCGGCATCGACCACCCGGCCGCCGAGGTGACCGCCGGCGCGGAGCTCGATGTTCAACGGTGTGCCTTCGCCGACACCACTGAGCAAGACCGGGAAGTGGCCGTCTGCCCGGACCTCGATCCGGACCGCGGACCGACAGGCGTGCGGCAGCCGGAAGCGACCTCGCGCGTCGGTGCGCGCCGCGGTCCACGGGACCTGGCGGACGTTGCCGAGACTCCAGCTGCCGACGAGAGCGGAGTTCGCGAGGACCTGGGCATCCGGCACCGGATTGCCCTCCTGGTCACGCACGGTCCCGACGTGGGTCGTCCCCGGCAACAGGACCACCGGCGTGAGCTCGAGAGCGTTCTCCACCGGGTCGACGGCGCGCCATTCGATGCCCACGCGCAGCGCCACGCAGTCCCGCGCCGTGATGTCGAGGCTACTCGCGAACGGGACCTCACAAGCGAACCGGCCCTCGCGGTCGGTGGTGCTGTCCGGATGGGCGATCCACTCCGCAACGGGCTCGACCGGCCGAGGAAGCGGCGCCTCCCGGACGGGCAGCACCACGTGGACCGCAGCACCCTCGATCGGCTCGCCGCGCGCGTCGACGACCACGCCGGTGATCCGCACCGGCCTCTGGCTGTTCGGATCGGCTCGCTGCGCTGCGAGCGATCCGACCGTGAGGAGCGAGAGCAGGACGGCGATTCCCCGGCACGGCATCGGGGCATGTTAGAAGCCTGAGTCCCGGGAGACCATTCCGCCCGGTGCCCCAATGCCATGAGTTCCCGGCCGACCGGTCAACCCGTGCATTCGCGCTGATTCACGGGACCGGCCGATCCAAACGACACGGTCAGCGCGGCACATCTGCTAGCCAGCGCCGTCTGCGCTGAGCAAGGTCGTCAGACGCGCGCTCACCGCCGCCATTCCAGGCCTCCAGACCATCGCCCCGACTCCGTCGATCGAGCCGTCCCCGTGGCATGCGAAGAAGTGCTCTTCGCTCCCCGGGTGGAGCACCCAGACACTACGAGCTTCCGGAATGGCATCTCGATAGGCGTGCATCTTGTGCAGGTCGCCGGAGCGCGCGCGTCGACGATCGCTCCCCGATTCCCCTCCATCGATCGTCTGCGCATAGCGGAACTTGGCATCGAAGAGATGCAGACCAGCGTGAGGCCCGGCCGGGATCCGTAGCAGGATGTCTGGCCGGAGGACCACGGAGTAGGAGCGATGCTCGGTGTTCCCACGTCCGAACGACTGGTTGTAGCGAAGCTCGGCTCCGTCCGACCAGGCGACACGGAAGCCGTGGCGCGCAATCAGACCCCAGGGACCTGCCGGGAACGATTCGGCCGCGGAAGCCGGACCTCGGAACTGCTCCATCACCGCGACCATTCGGAAGAAGCACCAGAGCTCGTAGAGTTCGGCGATATCTCGAATCTCGAGCAACCTGCGCATGTCGATCAGGTCGCGCGGCAGCCTGCTCCGCTGGCGCATCCGGACATGCACGGACCACACGCCGCGGTATCCGCGCCGGGACTGCAACACCGTGGACGCACCAGGGAGCAGCTCCATGCGACCGACTGCTTGCCAGAGCCGACTCCGAAGAAACGGCTCCAACCGACCCGACACGAGGACGGCCTCGCTGCGCAACCGGGTGACGCCAGAGCTTTGCCGTTCGTCGCAGAGGCCGCGCACCGCGCTGCAGATCGATGCACACTCGTCGAGGAAGGCCTTCACGAAACGGTTCTCAGGTGTGTCGACGGTCCACTCGGGTCGCTCGTCCTCGATCTCGGCAGGCAGCGCTCCCCGAAGACGTCGAGCGAGGCTCACACCTACGAGTCCGCGCGCCGGCTCGAGCGGGTAGCGGCCCGAGAGGATGCCGTGAAGCTGGTGCGCGCCGACGGAGGATACGAGCCCGACCGGGCGTCTCTGGGAGATTCGCACCACCTTGCGATGCGGATCGGCGACCACCTGCCGCAGAGCCGGAATCAGTGCCTCGTCGGCGGTTCGGTTCGACGGCGAGCTCACGTACCGCAACCACGCAAAGCGGTGCAGTAGCGCATCGTCGTGGTCGCCCACGCCGCGTCGCTCGAACGGCGACGCGCCACCACCGGAGCCGAACGGCAGATTCGAGGCCACGGCGGACAGGTCCCGGAGCATTCCATCGAAGTCGTCCTCGGACCACTTCCCAGACCGCACCTCCAAGCGACCCAGCGGCCCCCCGTCGTACCAGCCCACTCCATTGCCGAACCGGAGCAGAACGGTCGCACCCAGGTCTTCGGCAAGCGGCGCGAGGGCATCGACCACCTTGTCACGGCTCTCCTGCTCGCCGGCGACCAACCATTCGTGCCGTCCGTCGAGCCGCAGAGAGCCATCGCGGAGTCGTTCTGCCCGCGCAGGTGGCCGCCCCTGGCTCCGACGGCGGGCCCGGATCGTCAATCCACCGATCCTCTGATCATCACCTGTCATTCGATGAACGACGTGAAGCCCTGGGTCTGCAATCTGCGCCGCATCCGCCAGATCTTGGCACCGAATCGTGGCAGGCGTGGAGAGAGCAGATCGCCTGAGTCCTCGGAGACGTCAGCCTCCTCGGCCTCGGCACGCAACTGTTGCTCGGTTGTGAGCCGTCCTCGGGCGAGGCACCAACCAGACTCTCCGCAGGCTCTGTCGACATCTCCTCGGGACGGTTCATTTCCGAACACCGCGAACGCGAGCAGGCGATCCAGCAAGGGCTCCAGCTCCTGCTGCGTGCCGTGCAGCTTCGGCAAGACCTTGTGGAGCAAGGCCAGATCCAGCGCCGCATCCGCTACCTCCTCGCCGCCTTGCTCGATCGCCAACAGCACGAAGCGAGCGACCTCGTTGGCCACGCGGTATCCGAAGTGTCGATGCTCTCCCTCCAGAACGGCGTGCACGGAACGCACGGCGTCCGCAGCATCGGGGAACTGCTCGCCGAGGCGGGTCCAGTCGCGAGGTTCCGGGCCTCGCTCCCGAACGAGCGACTCGGGCAAGGCCTGAAGCCACAGAGCCCCGTCATCCTCCGGCCCGACGTCGCTCCATTCGGTACCGAGGTCGACCTCGTTGAACTCGAGCGTGAAAGCACGGTCGAGCACCTTGGAACTGAACATGTAGGTCGACTCGTCGACGTTGACGGTGCCGACGAAGAACAGGTTGGGTGGTACACAGATCTGCCGTGGCACGACCGGGCCCTCCCGACTTCCGTCCTCGACCGCTTCGACATCGTGGAGTGACAGGGGCTCACCGGACTCGAGCGCCGACAGAAAGTCCGCGAAGTAGTGCTCGACGCGCGCGAGGTTCATCTCGTCGAGGATCGCGAAGAATGGATGCTCGGGGTGGCGAGTTGCACGAAGCACGAGATCCAGGAACGCGGTCGTGACGTACTGTTCGGTGATGGGATTGAAGTAACCGAGCAATCCGCGTTGGTCGGTCCAGTCTGGACGCACCGGGACGACGACGAGATTCGGGATCGTGGTCACCTCCTCGACCGTCGCCGGGAGGCTGATCTTCAGACCGACCGCCTCGCCGTCCTCCTCGACTGGCTCGAGGACGAACTTCTGCCCTTCCTCGACACTCTCCCGGAACCAGCGACCCGCGTCCTTCGAGAACAGCAGGATGGCCACATTGCGCTGATCGTTCTTCCAGACCGTCTGCTCGAGACTGCCTCCCGGGTACTCGAGTCGGACGCGAGGACTCCGCCCATCGACCTTCTCCGGCCAGTCGAACTGGGTTGCGAGCTCGACGGGGATGACAGTCCGGGCGTACTTCAGCATGTAGGGCGCAACCGTGATCTCGAGCGCCTGAGACGACGTCGCCACGGCACGACGATGGACGGTGCGTGCCGGATGAGCCCGCGCGACCTCCATCGCCAAGCGAGTCTTTCCGGTCCCGGAGATGCCGCTCAGGATGACGAAGCGCTTGGTCTGCAGGGCGAGGAGGAAGTCGGCAACGACTTCTGACGTGAACCGCAGCTGAGCTTTCCCGAGGCCGCTCAGCACCCGCTCGAAGTGCCCTCCACGACGCTCCTCGGCAATTCCTGTACGGGGTGTCGCTTCCGCCCCCCCTGCGCCGTCGACGATCGAACGAAAGGTCGCAGGCCCCAGTTCGATGAGCGTCCGCCGCCAGCTGCGTTGATCGACGGGAAAAGGTTCGACCGCCTGCCAACGCACCTTCAAGACGTGCGCGTGCTCTCCTCGCTCGGGCTCGAACGAATAACTCCGCTCCACCTCTCCGATCCCGAGCACCTCGCTCGTTCCCCGATTGGCCAACACGCGGTCGCCGGGAGCGATGTGCCGGAACTTCCAGACCTGATCGGCGCCAGCCCGCGTGTAGGTCGAATCCTCCGCCTCGATGCGCGCGCGCTCGGCCTCGAACTCCTCCTTGCTCCCGAAGCGTCGAACATCACCGAGCCGATCCCAGCCGATCGTGGCCTCACCGTTCTCGCACCACGCCGGCCAGAGCTTGCCACCCGACTCCGGCGCGATCTTCCAGTAGTGGGTCTGCCCCTGGACTGCGTAATCCGGCTCCGGCAGTTGAACGGCGAGGTCTTCCGCAAGCACCTGGAGGGCTCCGGAGCTATGGGACTCCCACCAGATGATGCGGCGCCCCTTCTCCTTGTTGGCTAGCGACTGCTCGACCGACGCGAGGACTGCGCCCCTCAGGCGGCGCAGCACCTCCAAGAGGTCCTTGCGGGAGAAGCGCCACACGCGGGAATCGGGAAGGTCCTGGATACGCCCCTCCTTGCCGATTGCCCGCTGCGAAACCCAGGCCCGATCGTCGGGACCGACCGTCGATAGATCGCAGCGAACCTGCAACTCGCGCTCATGCACCTCGATCGCCTTCGACCAACCGGTGTTCAGCGCGAGGCGCCGCACACCCAGCGTGAGCCCGAAACCGGCCGGGTGCTCTCGGCATGCCGCGATGCAGTCGCCGAACAGTGCGTAGGCGACCCGCCGTTCCTCCGGCTCGGGCAAGACGCGGAGTTCGAGGATCGCGCGCGCCTGCTTCGGATCCGCGCGATCGAGGTCGGCGAGTCGGCTCGGAAGTCTGTCGCTCATAGGTAGAGGAGTGGAGCCTAGGAGGCGGCCGAGGCTACTCCCAGCGCGCTCTGGCCTCCGGATTCTCCCCAAGAGAGGGCGTCCGACACGCCGATCCAGCCTGGATGCGTGACCCGAGCACGCGAGCAAGTCGGGAGCCCACTCGAGCGTAGTCATCCTGCCCCGAACGGAATCCGCAATGAACGCACGGCCCCACTCCCCCGCACTCTTGGTTGGCGTCCTGGCAATGACCTGCGTTGCGTCCGCTGGCCTGACCGCCCAAGCGCCGCGCGCCGCCCCCGCCCCCGGCCCCCTCGAGATCCGGGTGCACTGGGCCGACGACGGCAAGCCGGTCGAGGACGCGCTGCTGCAGATCGGTCCGCGCTTCGCGGCCACGGCGGTGGGTGGAGTGGCGACGATCGACGGGCTGCCGGGTGGGCGGCACGTGCTGGTGGTCGAGCATCCGGAGAGTGCGCGGGTGGAGCTGCAGCTCGAGCTGCCGGCGGGGATGCGGGAGCCGTGGACCGTCGCGCTGCCGCGGGCGCCGCGGATCGCCGACGCGGTGCTGCGGGTGGTGCTCGGGGAGGGCGACGGCCAGCCGGTGGCGGGTGCCATGCTGCGGTTGACGCCGGTCGAGATGGCGGCGGCTTCGCAGGGGCAGGTGTTCGCGACGACCGCGGGTGACGGGAAGGTGGAGCTGCGCGACCTGCCGGCGGGGCGCTGGCGGGTCGACTACGGCGCGCCGGGCTGCGCCGACGCGAGCGCCGAGGTGACGCTGCCGGGGGCCGACGGTGAAGAGCCGCCGGTGCTCGAGCTGGTGCGGGCCACCGAGACCACCGAGTTCGAGGTGCAGATCGTCGACCGCGCGGGCGGGACTCCGTTGGTTGGTGCTTCGGTGCAGCTCGCCGGGGCGTGGCCCGCGGCTCCGCTCGCCGAGGGGACGACCGACACGGCTGGTCGCGTGCGCTTCGAAGGCGTGCGGCTCGGGACCTTCAGCCGCACCGCGGCCGACGGCTCGCTGGCGGTCACCCACCGCCGCGCCACGCTGCGCGTCGAGGCCGCGGGGCACGTCGCCCGCACCGTACCGATCCAGTTGGCCGGCCGGGCACCGACGGTGGTCGCGCTCGACTCCGCAGCGGAGACGAACGAGCACGAACCCAACGACACGCCCGACACCGCCGAGTCCCTGCCGCTCGGCGCGCCGCGCGTCTTGACCTTCGCCACGGCCAGGGACTCCGACTGCTTCGCGTTCCAGCTCGACGACGCCGCGCTGTTCGTCGCCGAGATCGGTCCGAAGAATCCCTGCCAGGTCGAGTTCGAGCTGCTCGACGCGCGCGGCGAGCGGATCGCGATCCAGGGCGAACACGGCGGGCGCGCGATCCGCATGGCGCGCGGTCTGCCACCCGGCCGCTACGTGTTGCGGGTCGGCGAGTGGGGTCGCGACACGGCGTGTGCGGAGCCACTGACGCTGCGCACCGAGCTGCACACCGCACCCGACGCGCACGAGCCCAACGACCTGCGCGCCCAGGCCCGACGCGTGTATCCCGGCGAACGGATCCGCGGCGCGTTCCTGCCGACCGGCGACGACGACTGGTTCCGGATCGAGGTCGAAGCGGCCGGCACGCTGCGCGCGGAGCTGCCGCCGCACGTGCTGCAGCAGGAACTGCTGGTCTACGACCCGCACGGCACGCGGATCGGCCAGGCCGGCGTGCACCGCGGCAACGCGCTGTCGCTCGACGTGCCGCTCACACCCGGCAGCTACACGCTGCAGCTCCGCGAGTGGGGCGACGACGCCGAGTCGGTCGAACCCTACGAGCTGGCGCTGACCTTCTTCGCCGGCGACGCGGCTGCCGATCTCCGACCCGGCACCGGCGCAGTTACCCGCGGCGTGGGTCGCGAACTCGCAGCCCGCGGGTTGGCCGCCGATCGACTGGAACGGCGCGGCGACGTGGACGTCTACCGGGTCCCGCTCGACAGCTCCGGCCGCCTGCACGTCACCGCGCGCAGCTCGACCCAGCTCGAGGTCCGCGCCTTCGACCAGCACGGCCGCCGGCTCGGCAGCCACGCCGCCCATGCGCGGCAGGGCGTCGGCTTCGTCTGCGACGTGGCCGGCCCGCTGGTGGCCTGGCTCGAAGTCCGCGAATGGGGTGACGACGCCTGGTCGCCCTCGCCCTACACGCTGCGCACCTGGTGGGAGCCGTGTGACGAGCACGAGTTCGCCTGGCGCAACGACACTGCCGACACCGCCACCCCGATCCGCCCCGGCGAGATGCTGCGCGGCAACGTCGGGCTCCGCGGCGACGTGGACCGCTACCGCCTCGACCTCGACCATCCGAGCCACGTGGTGGTGCGCGGCATCGCTCCGACGCAGGCCAGCGTCGCGATCGTCGGCGGTGGCGACGAGCGTGAACTCGCGCGCAGCGACCGGCACGCGCGCACCGAACTCGTCGTGGCCGCCGACGTCCCGGCCGGCCCGGCCTGGATCGTGGTCCGCGAATGGGGCGACGACGCGGCCAGCGTGGGCCACTACCGCTACACGACCGAGGTGCAGCGCGCGGAGCCCGAGGAGCTGCCGCCCGACTGCGCGCGCGAACTGCCGCGCCGTCTCGAGGTGGGCATGGCCGAGTCGTTCGTGATCGACCGGGTCGGCGACCGCGACACCTTCCTGGTCGACGTCGCCGCGGCCGGCCCGGTGCACTTCCGCCTGCGCGCGCCGCTGCAGTACGAGTGGCAGGTGTTCGACGACCGCAGCGGTGAGAAGGTCGCCGGCTACGGCCGGCACGCCAACCAGGAGAGCCATCAGGCGATCCAGGCCGGCGGCCCGACCCGCTACCGCATCGAGATCACCGAGTGGGGCAACGACGGCCGCAGCCATGAGCCGGGCTTCGTGCAGGTGGCCCGCGACGAGCGGCCACTGGTGGCCTGCCGCGGCATCGCCGAGCAGCCGGATCCGAGCGACCCGACGCGGATCGCCTTCCGCCTCGAGGACTGGAGCGCGGCGCACACGGTCCACCCCGCCAGCGCCGCGCTGGACGTCGACCGCGACGGCCGCATCGACCTGCAGGTGCCGGTCGACGGCACCAGCGCCGAGGTCCGCTTCCCGAGCGAGGGCTTCCAGGTCTGCGACCTGTGGTGGACCGGCCCCGCCGGCGAGCGCACCCGACGCACGCTGTGGGTGGACACCACCGGACCGGTCGAGCGCAGCGGCGTGCGGCTGTGGGTCCAGCATCCGGCACCGGATGCGGAGGTCTTCGCCGACGATCCCGCCCTGCTCAGCGCGATCAGCTACACCGGCGCACCGCTGCGCGAGGCGCGCGTGGAGCTCGGCGACCGGGTGCTGGCCCGCGCGACCACAGCACCGTTCCGGCTCGACGTGGACTGGCGCGCGCTCACCCGCGGCGAACCGCTGGAGCTGCGCTTCGTGGCGCGCGATGCCCGCGGCGAGACCGGCGAGGTGCGACGCCGGGTCACGGTGTCCGAGTACTTCGGCCTCACCCCCGACGACGGCACGCAAGCCACCGGCGAACGGGTCACGGTGGCCTGGGACGGCGCCTCGTTCGGCGACGCCCGGGTCCGCGTCCGGCCGCTCGGCGCCACGGAGACCGACTGGCGTGAGATCGTCGGCACCCGCGGCCGCCAGCGCGCGGTGGTGCTCGATGGCCTGCAGCCCGGCGTCGCGCACGAGTTCCAGCCGCTGGGTGGCAACTCCCCCGGCCCGGTCCGGCGGGTCACCCGGGTGAAAGGACTGGCGTTCGGCCGGCCGAGCTACGGCGCGTCGATCGCCCGCGACTACGACCAGCGGCTACCGATCTCGGTGCGCAACCACGCCGAGGAGCCGCGCACCGTGCGGCTGCGCTGCGGCGAGCCGGCCGAGGGTCTACTGCTCGCGGGCTTCGTCGGCGAAGGCTGCGAGGGCGAACCGATCCAGCTCGGTCCGGGCGAGGAACGGGAGTTCCTGCTCGGGCTCAGTGCGCAGGACGTGCTGCGCCCCGACCACTCGTTCCAGGTCTTCGTCGAGGCGCTCGACGCGCCGGGGACCGCCGACCAGGCGCAGGTCGAGGTCCACGTGAACCTGCCGAAGGTGGAGCTGCGCTGGGAGGACCTCGGCCCCACCGAGGACGGGCTCGGCCACCGCTTCCGCCTGCACAACGCCGGCGACGCGCTGACCGACCTGCGGGTGGCCACCGCCAATGACGCGCTCACGGTCTCGCCGAGCGTGGCCCACGGCCTCTTGGAACGCCGCGCGACGCGCGACTTCGTGGTGCGACCGAAGCTCCATCAGGGCTTCCAGCGCGCCGCGGGTACCTTGCGCGCCGGCGCGTTCGTGACCGACGTCGAGCAGCCGGTCGAGATCGCGCTGCCCGACGGCGAGAGCCTGTTCCAGGTGGAACTCGCACCGGACGCCGCCGACGAGGACCCTCTCGACGAGGAGCTGCTGCACCGCGCGCGCACGCTGTCGGCCTACTACCTCGACCCCGCGGTGGTCGACTGGTCGCAGCGCACCGACCCTGAGGACACCGACGGCGACGACCGCGCCGACCGCTGGCGGGTCCGCGACGAGCTCGAAGGCATCGAGTGGGTCGGCGACGACGGCGATGGCGACGGCGAGGTGGACTTCGTCCGCGCCGACGTCGGGTTCGACGGCCGCTTCGACCACGCCGCGTTCCGCAATGCCGAAGGCGGCTGGGAGCCGACCAACCTGGTCGACGCCTGGCTGGAGCTCGGCTTCTCGCTGCCTTGGCGACGCGGGGTCTACCAGAAGCACGACGTCGAGCTGCTGCTGAACGGCTCGGTGGTCGACTCCCTCGACGACCAGATCCCCGAGGGCGGCTACGTGTTCCCGCTGCAGCCCGCACAGCTCCGCTTCGACAGCAACGGCGCGGCCGGCGAGCAGGAGGTCGAGATCCGCTCGACGCACCTGCGCGGCGGCCACTACGTGGTCAGCTCGGACTTCGCGCTGCGCACGCGGATGACCGGCGCGCGGGTCTGGGCCGCGGGTCGCACCGCCGAGGAGGCGCGCGAGCGGGCCCTGGCCCACGACGACGTGGTGCTGGACGCCCCCGACTTCGCGGTGTCGAGCGCCGAGCTGGTGCTCGAGGGCCCTGCCGAACCGAAGCGCGGCGACACGCTGACGCTCACCGTGCCGGTGCGCAACCTCGGCGCGCGCGCCACCCGCGACGTCGCGGTGGCGTTGGTCGCCGGCGAGGGCAGTAGCGCGGTGGAGATCGCCCGGGCCTGGTTGGAAGAGGTCCCGCTGCTCGGCGCCCGCAATGCGCGCTTCGAGTGGCGGGCCGGCGCCGGCGACCGCGTGTTGCGGGTGGTGGTCGATCCCGACCACGAGCACGGCGACTGGAGTCCGACCAACGACGAGGCCCGGGTCGCGGTGCGGATCGCGGGCGACGACCAGGCGCCCACGCTGGAGATCGACGGACTGGCCGAGAACGCGGTCCTCGACACGCCGCGGTTCTCCTTCGACGCCCGCGCCGACGACGACGGCGGCGTGGCCCGGATCGAGGCCCGGATCGACGACGGTCTGTGGCAGGAGGTCCGCGGCACGGAAGCCGGTGCGGCGACGCTGCGCGGGATGCTGCAGCCCGGCGCGCACGCGGTGCAGGTCCGCGCCATCGACGGCGGCGGCAACGTGACGCTGCGTGAGCTGGGGGTCCGCGTGGACGCACCGCTGCCCGAGGCGACGCTGTCCGAGCCGGCCGAGGGAGCGGAGTTGGACGCCGACCGCACGGCGGTGACCCTCGACGTCGGCCCGGACGCCGCGGACGCCGCGGTGCGCGTCAACGGTGGGCCGTGGATCCACGCACCACTCAGCGGCCGGACCGCCCGCGCCGAGGTGCCGCTCGGCTACGGCAACCACGATCTCGAAGCGGTGGTGGTGGACGACCAGGGGGCGCGCCGGCACCTGACGCGAGCAGTCCGCGGCCTGCGCCAACCCGGTCCCACCGACGTCCCGTTCGTCCCCGACTACCTCGACGACACGATGCGCCTGCCGTTCGACGACTTCGGCGCGATCGACCTCTTGGCCGACGGCGACCGGCTGTTCGTCGACGACGAACCCGCAGCGCAGTCCGTGGACGACAGCCCACGCGCCGGCGAGCCGGCGGCAGCGCTGCCCGAGCCGGAGGCGCCGCGGCCGGCGTTCGTGCCGTCACCGCCCGATCCGCTCGATCCACCGGCGGGCGGACTGCTCGCCGCCCGCGCCCGGCAGTCGAGCTGGTACTGCACCAACCGCCCCCGCATCCGCGTGCCGTTCCGGCTGCCGGACTGGCTGCAGCGCATGGAGCTGCCACCACCGGGCAGCGCGGAGTTCGAGCGGATGATCGGCGCGATGCTCGACCGCCTGCGCGCGCAGGGTATCGACACCTCGCGCCTCGAACGCCTCCAGGAGTTCCTCGAACGACGCGCCGGCCAGATGGAGGGACTGCGCGAGATGCCGGGCTGGCTGGAGTCGGTCGGACTCAGCGACGGCCCCGGCGTCGATCCCGAGGAGCAGGCGCGACGCCGCCAGCAGATGCTCGACCGCACGCGGGCCTGGTGGCTGCGGCTGTTGGCCTCGGGCGACCCGGCACTGATCGAGGCCGGCCTCCGCGCCCGCATGGACGCGTTCCGCAGCTTCGACGAAGGCCTCGCCGAGAACGCCCAGGCCGCCCGCGACTCGATCCTCGCCCACCAGACCCTGGCCGAGGATCTGGTCGAAGGCCTGCCGATGGTCGGCGAGGGACTCGACCTGTACGCGGTGATGACCGGCGAGCGCCTGCTCAACGGCCAGGAGATCTCGGCTCTCGAGCGCACGCTCCGCGCCGGCGGCCTGCTGGCGCCGAAGATCCTCGAGCAGCTGCTCCTGCGCTCGCGCACGCTGCAGCGCGCCGCGGTCTCGGCCTCGGAGAAGCTGCAGGTCGCGGGCCGCTGGGGCCGGGAGACGCTCTCCGAGCTGAGCGGCGTGCCGCTGCGCGACGTCGACGCCTTCCTGGCGCGGATGCAGCGGACCCTGAACCGCGACATCTCGCTGACCCAGTGGCGGCTCGGCCGTGAGGCACGCGCCGCGCGCACCGCCTTCGACGCCACTGCCGAGGGTGCCGCCGACCTGGCGCGCCATGCCGAGGACATCCGCCACGCCGAGGATCTGCTGCGTCAGCTCGACGACGCCGCCGATCCCGACGCCTTCGAGCGGATGGTGCTGGACTCGTTCCAGACCGACAAGACCGCGCAGCGGCTGGTCAACAGCGACGCGGCCATCGACGGCCTGCGGGCGCGCATCAACCAGTCGCTGCGCGGCGTCTACGACGACGTGGACCGCGCCGCGGTCGATCGGCTGAACCAGCTGCTCCGCGCCGGCGACGGCGAACTCGACGATCTCGCGCGCGCGGCGGGCGTGGAGGTCGGCGAGCTGCGGCGCTTCCGCGACCAGATGCAGGAGCTGGCTCGGCGGCAGGGCCTCGATCCGGCCGACCTACGGGTCCGCAGCCAGGACTTCTCGGGCCTCGACCCGAGCAACCCCGGCCGCAGCGTCGGCCGCGACCGCGACGTGACCTACGCGGTGGTCGGCCCCGGCGGCGAGCTCGTCGACGACGTCCACCACGCGGTGTCGCGCAACGTCTACGAGCAGGAGCTGTGGAACCGCACCCGCGGCACGCCGCTGCCGGACGCCGCCGCGGTCCGCGCCCACGCCGACGCGCTCGACCAGATGGTCACCTCGCGCTGGCACCCCGAGGCCTACGCGTCGGGCGAGACCGGCTTCCGCTCGTTCCTCAACGGCACCGGCACCACCTCACGGGTCGAGGACATCGTCGACACGATCGGCGTGAAGTCGGAGCACTGGTGGCATCTCGCCGGGCGCGAGGCCAACCCGACCCGCGCCGCGCAGCAGGTTGGCGAGGGCATGCGCCAGGCCACCAAGCAGTGGGACCGGATCATCGAGCCGCGGCTGCGCCAGTACACCCGCAACTCGGCGCTCGCCTCGCAGATTCGCATCCCGCCCGACCTGCAGGTCGGCCTCGACGTGTTCCGCCAGGTCGAGACCGGCGCGATCACCGCGAAGCAGGCCGATGCGATGCTGCGCCGCATCGGCAGCTCCAAGGAGGCGGTGCTGCACAAGATGACCGGCTTCTTCGAGGCGATGGAGAAGGACGTCGGCCGGCAGTTCCGCCGCATCGGCGCGGCGCAGCTCGACGACGTGCTGGCCAGCAGCAGCCTGGCGCGCGGCTCGGAGGCCTGGGCCAGCGACGCCCTGGATCAGATCAACGACGCGCTGCGCAGCGGCTACGTCTCCGAGCAGGTGTTCCTCGACCGGCGTGGCGGCGTGCTGCGGGCGATGCAGGACGGGGTCGAGGCGGCCGGGACGCCGGGGGCCTTCAGCGCTTTGGAATCGTGGGTCGGCCGCGCGGTGCGCGACCGGCGGATCTCGCGGCTCGAGGCGCGGATGCTGCGCGAGTGGCTCGTGGAGCAGCGCGACAGGTGATTCAGTCCGCGGGTCGCATCACCACCGGCGCGGTGAGTCGGTGCGGCCCGAAGCGGATCGTCAGGTCGCCGCGGTGCTGCTCGCTGCGGTCGACGGTGACGTCGATCTGCAAGCGGCCCGAGTGCGGCGCGTCTTCGCGGGTCAGCGGGATCACCGTCCCGCCAGTGGTCTCGTTGGCCTCGTAGGCGTCGAGTCGCCTGCTGCGCACCTGCTGCGGGTCGAGGGCGACGAGCTGCAGGCCAGCGTCGGCGTCGTGCTGCAGGACCAGGTAGTAGAGGCCCGGCTCGAGGTCCACCCCGCCGATCGTCAGCGGGATGTTGGTGTCGAGGTTGGTCCAGTGGTTCTCGCCGAGCCGCCAGCGCGGCCCGCCGGGCTTCTGCAGGAACGCGACGTAGCTGGGGTTCCAGGCCGGACGGCCGTAGTCGATCGTGAACTGGCCGGCCGACGAGTCGGCGTACCAGTAGAAGATGCGCGCGCTGCCGCGGCCCGAGTGCTCGTCGTAGGGCGTCTGCTCGGTGGGGCGCGGCCCGGCCGCCATCCCGCCGCGCGCGGGGATCGCCGAGGAGAAGAACACCAGCAGTGTCAGGTCTTCTTCGATGTCGACGAAGCGGTGCTCGGCCCCGGCGGCGACGAACAACACCTTGCCGGGCGTGGCGTCGTGGCGCTGGTCGCCGACCTGCAGCGCGGCCTTGCCGGCGATCACGTAGTAGACCTCGTCGCGGTCGTGGGGCGACTGGCCATCGGTCGCGCCCGCCGACAGCCGGTAGATGCCGCAGCTCAGGCTGGCGCGGTTCAGGAAGGCGTTCCAGACGCGGCCGGCCTCGGCGAGCGAGGCCGCGAGGCGCGGCGCGTCGTGGGACTCGCCGGCGGGTTGGGCGGCGAGGGGGGTGAGCGCGATGAGGGCGAGGAGGAGAGCGCGGAGCGGGAGCATGGTTGGATGCTCGACGCCCGAGCGGCCCGGACCAACCGCTGCGCCCAGGATTCGGCCAGCAGGTCCGGGCGTTCGGCCCGGCCAGCCGGTCAGTTGCCGAAGGTCAGTTCGAGGCCGTTCGAGACCACGACCCCGGCCGCGTTCGCGCCAGGTGCGATCATGTTGGCCTGGAAGTAGAGCGGCACGCCGATCAGCGTCATGTCGTTCGGGATCGGGATTCCAGGGAAGAAGGAACCGGTCCCGTGCACCGGATCGGTGACCGGAGGGTTGGGCTGGAACACGAACCCGTCACCGGTCGAGTAGAGCCGGCATCCCGGCATTCCATAGGGAGTCAGATCGACATCGACTCCCGCGCCGATGTTCAGGATCCACATCTGATTCAGCGGGCAGCCTCGCAGGCGCATGCCGAAGGTCTCACCGAGAGCCGCGCGGCCGCGCAGCTGGAGGGTCGGCAGAACGGTCGCGGCTCCGCGGGGAGCCGAACACCCCGGCCCGACCTGGCGGACGCGAGGAGGGGTCCCGACCTGGTCGAGGTCCAGCAACTCGGCGATTCCCGCGTCGACCACCGGACCTACGTCGTGGTAGGGAGCTCCTACGAGGGCTTCGGCGAAGCCGTCTCCGTCGTGGTCTCCACCGAGCGCCACGCTGAAGCCGTAGCCACCACCGGTCTGGGGGCCATCGAACTGATGCAGCATGGTGTTCGCGGGAGCGTTGTTCGGGTCTGGTACGCCCGAGTAGACGCGCACGACACCGGAGACAGGAATGCCGCCGCTGGCCAGGATCGAACCCACCACGATGTCCGGATGACCGTCGCCGTTGATGTCGCCGCCGCCGTTGACGTCGAATCCCTGAAGGTCGTTCACCGCACCGCCTGGAAGCTGGTGGAGCAGGAAGTTCTGCGGGCGGGTCATCAGGCCGAAGCCGGCTCCCGAGTAGACATGTGCTTCTCCGCGGCCGGCCGCGAAGACGATGCCTACAGCGACATCATCCTTTCCGTCGCGATCCACGTCGCCAACACCCGCAACGCTGCCTCCGAAGAATTCGCCGACCGTCGTACCCGTGAGCGAATCCAGCTCGAATCCGGTCTGACCATCGAAGATCAGGACTTCACCGGCGAACGAGCCATTCCCGTTGTTGTTGCCGGCGTCGATCGCTCCGACGACGAGGTCGTCATAGCTGTCGCCGTTCACATCGCCCGCGCCGTCAACGGAGAAGCCCAAGTAATGCTGCGGAGCCCCACCATGGAACGACCACAGGACCACTGGCGGAGCATTGGGCGCGCCGGCAGCCGCCGAAGTGCGACCGGAGATCACCACAGCAGCTCCTTCGCCGCCGAGACTCGGTTGCCGGGTTCCGACGTAGGACCCAACGATGATGTCCGCGTAGCCGTCGGCGTTCACATCGCCCGCGCCAGCGACTGCGTAGCCGAACCGTGCATCGTCCACCACGAAGCTCGGCGCGACGAAGTCCCAGCAGTTGACCTTGAACAACACGCTCCCGTCGGCCCCGGAGAAGACGTAGACCGAGCCCGCATCTCCGTAGTACGGCGGGCCCACCAGCTTGTCGACGCCGCGCGCACCGACCACCAGGTCGGGGATGCCATCGCCGTTGACGTCGCCAGCTCCATCCACCGCGCACCCTAGCCGGTCCCCGATGAACTCGCCGGTCCACGAGTAGATCACGGCGCGAGTCGCACCGGAGAGGAGCGTTGCGCGGCCGGCGAATTGATGACTTCGCGGGCCGGTCGAGTCTTCCTCGATCCCGATGATGATGTCATCGACCCCGTCGCCGTCGACGTCGCCCGCATTGGCGATGTCCTGTCCGGTCCGAGTCGAAAGCGCACTCCCGGTCAGGAGATTGGTGACACTCTGCGACGCCGCGCCAGCGGCCAGCGTGCAGACTGCGAGGAAGGAAACGATGGAGGGATTCATGGCGAACGAGGCACGCCGACCATGCAGGGAGTGGCCGGGAAGATGAGGACCGAAGGGAGGCGAGCCGGAGCCGTCCGCACCCCCTTTTCCGAGCAGGGCGAAGCTAGCGACTCGACGTGGACCTGTCGAAGGGCTCGGCGCGACTTTGCCAACACCTGATGGAACCGCGGAAGCCCCGCAGTGCGCACGAGCGTCCGGATCTGGACGCTCGGCAGCAGGTGACGGCTGAACCTCTGCGCGAGCCCTCGGCAACAACCAGGGAAAACCGCCAACCGCTCGGCTTGCCCGAGGTCGGCGGCATGCCTAGCGTCTCCGCCGTGCCTCCCCGCCTTTTCCGTCCGACCGGCTTCGGCTGAAGCCACCCCGCTGCGCCCGCGGTCTGCGTGCGCTCGGCCCTCGGCGGGTGATCGCACTCCGTCTGCCGCGTGCTCGCGAGATCGCCGCCATTCCGGTCGGCACCGCTTCTCTCGAGAACAACGCATGGCAGACGACTACCTGAACAGCCTCGCGAGCGTCGTCGGAGACGTGATCGCTCCCCACGCCGCGGCGGTCGACAAGGACGCCAAGTTCCCCGAAGCCTCGATGCGAGCGCTCGGTGAGGCCGGCCTGCTCGGTCTCGTGAGCGCCCCTGCGGTCGGCGGCATGGGCCACGGCGCGAAGGCCGCCGCTCTCACCGTGGAAGGTGTCGCCAAGGCCTGCGGCTCGTCGGCGATGGTGCTCTGCATGCACTACGCGGCGACGTTCGTGGCCGAGCAGTTCGGTTCGGAGGCAGACCGCAAGGCGCTCGCCAGCGGCACCGGTCTCGGCACCCTGGCATTCAGCGAGGCGGGATCGCGGAGCCACTTCTGGGCGCCGGTGTCGTCGGCACGCGCCGACGGCGACGAGGTGGTGCTCGACGCCGAGAAGAGCTGGGTGACCTCCGCCACCAGGGCGACCCACGTGGTCTGGTCGAGCCGGCCGGTCGGCGGCGAGGGGATGAGTTCGATCTGGATGGTGCCCGGCGGAGGGGCCGGCTACGCGCCGAAGGGTCCGTTCGACGGCCTCGGCCTGCGCGGGAACGACTCCAGCCCGGTGACCGCGAGTGGCCTGCGGATCCCGAAGACCAACCTGCTCGGCGAGGACGGCAAGGGCATGGACGTGATGCTCGGTGCGGTCCTGCCGCGCTTCAACCTGATGAACGCGGCCTGCTCGCTGGGCCTGATCGGCGGGTCCATGGCCAACACCATCGAACACGTCAAGGGCACGCGCTATCAGCACCTCGACTCGGTGCTCGCCGACCTGCCGACGATCCGCGCCAACCTCGCGCGCCAACAGATCCGTTACGATGCGACCCGCGCGCTGTGGCTCGATGCCTGCGACGCGGTGGAACAGGGCCGGGCGGATGCGATGCTGCGCGTGCTGGAGACCAAGGCCGCGGCGGGTGAGGCGGCATTGGAGGTGCTCGCGGCCTGCATGCGCATGTGTGGCGGCGCCGCGTTCCGCAAGGACGTCGGCGTCGAGCGGTTCTTCCGCGACGCGCAGGCCGCCAGCGTGATGGCCCCCACCACCGACCAGCTCTACGACTTCCTCGGCAAGGCGCTCTGCGGCATGCCGGTGTTCTGATGCGAGGACCGAGATGACCGAGAAGATCCTGTTGGGCGCCGTCGCCTACGACCCGAAGGTCGTGACCATCTGGGAAGGCTTCAAGAAGTGGTTCGCGGAGCGCGGACTGGGTTTCGACTACGTGCTCTACAGCAATTACGAGAGCCAGGTGGAAGCGCACTTCGCGGCTCACTTCGACGTGGCCTGGAACTCGCCGCTCGCCTGGATCGAGGCCGAGCGGCTGGCTGCGAAGCGTGGCCGCAAGGCCGAGGCGATCGCGATGCGTGACACCGACCAGGACCTGCGGTCGGTGGTGGTGGTGCGCGCCGACTCGCCGATCCAGAACTTGGTCGAGCTGAAAGGCCGGAGCATCGCGGTGGGCGCCAGCGACTCGCCGCAGGCAACGCTGATCCCGCTGTCGTTCCTGAAGGCTGCGGGGCTCGACCCGGAGCGCGACCTCGAAGTGCGCCGCTTCGAGATCGGCGTCGGCCTGCATGGCGACCACATCGGCGGCGAGCGCGATGCGGCCAAGGCACTGCGCGCCGGCGAGGTCGACGCGGCGTGCATGATCGACGGCAACCACCTGCTGTTCGCGCGGGAGGGCACGCTGCCGAGCGGTGCGACCCGCGTGCTCGCAGAAACCCCGCTCTACGACCACTGCAACTTCACGATCCTCGACGGCGCCCCCGGCGCGGCGGTCGACCGGTTCAAGGAGCTGCTGCTCGGCATGCGGTACGAGGATCCGGAGGTGCGGCCACTGCTCGACCTGGAAGGTCTGAAGCAGTGGAAGGACGGGCGCACCAGCGGCTACGCCCCGCTCGCCCAGGCCGTCGACGACTTCGGGTTCCTCGACACCTGGCTGGCGCAGCAGGGATGAGCGGCACCCCCGCGACCACCGCCACCTGCGCGCTCGGCTCGCTGGGCCTCGACCGCGGCGGACTGCTGCTGGTGAAGCGCGCCCTGCGTGCTCTGCCGGAAGGCGGGCTGCTGCGGCTGACCTGCGACGACCCGCACTTCGGCCACCACCTCGCACCGTGGTGCCGGGCGATGGGGCATGCACTGCAATGGGACGGCGACGTCGCGACGCTCCGCCCCGGACCGGGCGTGCGCGGTCGCTGGGTCGGCGCGGAGCAGAGCGGTGGCGCCGATCCGCGGGATCCGGCGGCGGTGATCGACAGCCCCTCGCCGCGCTGGGGCCTGGCGGGCCGCAGCGCCACGGTGGAGGCCGGCTCGCCGCCGTTCGAGTTCACGCTCGCCGAGAAGGCCGAGCTGTGGGCCGACGAAGCGGCGCGGCTCTACGCGCAGGCGGCGGCGGCGCAGTGGGATCCGCTGACCGCGATCGATTGGCAGGCGGTGTGCGCGCTGCCCGACGAGGTCGAGGACGCGGTCGTCCAGGTGATGACCTACCTGATCGAGAACGAGACCGCCGCGCTGATCGTGCCAGCACGTTTCGTCGGTCGCATCCACCCGCACTTCCGCGAGGTGATGCAGCTGCTGACGATCCAGGCCGCCGACGAGGCCCGGCACATCGAGGTGTTCACCCGGCGTGCACTGCTGCATCGTCCAGCGCTCGGCCTGTCCACCGGCGGCGGTCAGGCGTCGCTGAAGACTCTGCTCGACGAGCCCGACTTCGCGCTCGCCAGCTTCCTCCTGTCGGTGCTCGGCGAAGGCAGCTTCCTGGTGCTGCTGCGGTTCCTGCGCGACCACGCGCCGGATGCGATCACCCGCCGCGTCGCCGAACTCACCGCTCTCGACGAGGCCCGACACGTGGCCTTCGGTGTCGCCCATCTGCGACGCCACGCCGCCGCGGACCCGACCCTCCGCGCCCGCCTGGCCCAGGCGATCGAGCACCGCCACCACGCGCTGGCCCACACCGCAGGCCTCAACGAGGAGGTCTTCGACGCCCTGCTGCTCCTCGCCGCCGGCAGCTTCGAGCCCGACGACCTGGCGGAAGGCCACGCCAAGGTCGTGCAGATGACGGCAGACATGGACGCCACCCGCCGCGGACACCTGGAGCGCCTCGGCTTCGCGAGCGACGAAGCCGCGCGGCTGTCCTCGCTGCACACGCGCAACTTCATGTGAGCGCCGGACCTTTACACCGCGTGCCTGGCACCGGGTGTAAAGGTTAGAACGTCCGCATGCGCCTCGCATCGCCGGCACTGCTCCTCGCCGTCCTCGCAATCCCCGCAACCGCCCAGAACGTCGTCGTGGTGATGACCGACGACCAGGGATACGGCGACTTCGGCTTCGCGGGCAACCCGGTGATCCGGACTCCGAACCTGGATGCCCTGGCCGCGCGCAGCGTGCGCTACGACCCGTTCTATGTGCATCCGGTGTGCACGCCGACGCGCGCCGCGCTGATGACCGGCCGCTATCCGCAGCGGACCCGCGCCTTCGACACCTGGATCGGCCGCGCGATGCTGGAGCCGGCGGAGGTCACGCTCGCCGAGGCGTTCGGCGCCGCGGGCTATGCGACCGGCATCTTCGGCAAGTGGCATCTCGGCGACTGCTACCCGATGCGGCCGCAGGACCAGGGCTTCGACGAGGTGCTCGTGCACCGTGGCGGCGGCATCGGCCAGCCCGCCGATCCGCCGGGCGGCGAAGGCAGGTACACCGACCCGGTGCTGTTCCACAACGGCGAGCGCTATGCGGCGAAGGGCTACTGCACCGACGTCTACTTCGACCACGCGCTCGCCTGGATCCGTGACCGCCACTCCGCCGGGCAACCGTTCTTCTGCTACCTGCCGACCAACGCGCCGCACGGCCCGTTCGACGACGTGCCGGAGGCGGAATACGCGCACTACCGCGACGCCGACCTGTCGAGCGAGCGCTTCCCAGCGACCGCGGGACACCCCACCCCCGAGGCCATGCCCGCCGACCGCATGGCGCGGGTCTTCGCGATGATCGAGAACGTCGACCACAATGTCGGTCGGCTGGTGGCCACCCTCGACGAACTCGGCTGCGCGGAATCGACGCTCGTGGTGTTCCTGGTCGACAACGGGCCCAATGGCCGCCGCTACGTGGCGGGCCATCGCGGCATGAAGAGCGAGGTCTACGAGGGCGGGACCCGCTCGCCGCTGCTCGTGAGCTGGCCGGGCACCCTGCAGCCCTCGCGCGTCAACGGCCCACCGGCCGCCGACATCGACCTGTTCCCGACCCTGCTCGAGGCCTGCAGCGTGCCGATCCCCGAGGCCGCAGCCCTGGACGGTCGCAGCATCTGGCCGGTCGTCATCGGGCGCGCCGACTCGCTCGCCGACCGGCTGCTGGTGATCCAGGCTCACCGCGGCGACGCGCTGGTCGATGCCCACAACGTGGCGATCCGCACCGACCGCTGGAAGCTCTTGAACGCGTCGGGCTTCGGCAACGAGGTCGCGCACGTCGAGCCGGCCTGGGAGCTGTACGACCTCCAGGCAGATCCCTATGAACTCACCGATCTGGCGGGCGAACACCCCGACGTGGTCCGCGAGCTGGCCGCCGGCTACGGCAACTGGGCCCGCAGCATCCGCGCGACGCGCGAGAATCCGTTCGACCCGCCGCGGATCGTCCTCGGCGAGCCCACCGTCGGCACCGTGACGCTCACCCGTCAGGACTGGCGGCGCCACGGTTCGTCCGGCGCCTGGGGCGGTCGCAGCCGCGGACGGTTCTGGGTCGACGTGATCGATCCCGGCCCCTACCGGGTCGACCTGCGCTTCGTCGAGGGCAACTCCCCAGGGCGCGCCGAGCTCCATTGCGTGCAGGGCGGCGCGGTCACGGTGGTCCGACGCGCGGTCGTGCCGCAGGACGCGCACGGCATGACGCTCCGTGGCGTGACCCTCCCCCCCGGCCCCGGTCTGCTCGAGTGCGTCCTGTTCGACGACCAGGGCACCTCGGGCGCGCTGCAGGTCGACGTCACCCTGGAGAGGTGAACAACATGCTGCTCGAGAACGGCACGCGCGTGGTCCTGCAGGTCCCGGTCACCGGCACCCGCTCCGTCTACCCGCTGGGCGCGGTCGCCCAGATCGTGCAGATGCCGACCGACGCCTCGCACTCCTACCGGGTCCGCCTCCTCGACGGCTTCGAGACGATGGTGAAGCGCGACGAGTTCGTGCTGCTGCGCGAGGGCACCGCCGCGATCCCGCCCTCGACCCTCGACGACCGCGACCTGCGCGAGCACGTGATCTACTGCTGCGTGATCGGTTCGCGCGCCTACGGCCTGCAGCACGACGGCTCCGACACCGACCGCCGCGGCGTCTACCTGCCACCGGCCGAACGCCACTGGTCGATGTTCGGCGTTCCCGAACAGATCGAGGACAAGGAGCGCGAGGAGTGCTTCTGGGAGCTGCAGAAGTTCCTGGTGCTCGCCGCGAAGGCCAACCCGAACGTGCTCGAGTGCCTGTGGACGCCGCTGATCGAGCACAGCACGCCGTTGGGAAACGCGCTCCGCGGCATGCGCGAGGCCTTCTCGTCGAAGCTCGCCTACCAGACCTTCAACGGCTACGTGCTGTCACAGTTCAAGAAGATGCAGGCGCGGCGGGCTCGCGGCGAGGAGCCGAAGCGCAAGCACGCGATGCACCTGATCCGGATCCTGCGCCAGGGGATCACGCTGCTGCAGGAAGGGCGACTGCCGGTCGAGGTGCAGTCGACGGAACGCGACGAACTGCTGGCGATCCGCGACGGCACGCTCGACTGGGACGAGGTCGACGCGCTGCGCATCGGCCTGCACGGCGAGTTCGACGCCGCCTACGCGACCACCACCCTGCCGGAGCGGCCCGACTACGCCGCGATCGACGCGTTCCTGCGTGGTGCGCGACGCAGCATGGTCGACGCACCGGTGCCGGCTACGGCGCGCAGCGACGCCGGCGAACCCAGGCCGAGCACCCCCGAACCGGTCCCCGCCGGCCTCCACGACGCCATCGCCGCGTCCCGCTACCCGCTGCTGTTCGCCACCCTCAGCGGCGCGCACCTCTACGGCTTCCCGTCGCCCGACTCCGACTGGGACCTGCGCGGCATGCACGTCCTGCCGGTCGACGCCTTCCTCGGCCTCGGGGGGCCGCGCGACGAGACGGTCACCATCGACCGGATCGACGACGAGCTGCACCTCGATCTCGTGACCCACGACGTCCGCAAGTTCCTGAGCCTCTTGCGCAAGCCGAACGGCTACGTCCTCGAGCAACTGCTGTCGCCGTGGGTCCTGCACACCACGCCGCTGCACCAGGAACTGGTGGCAGTCGCGCCCCGCGTGCTGACCCGCGAGCACGCCCGTCACTACCTCGGCTTCGCGCAGAACCAGTGGAAGCTGTGGACGCGCGAGGAACCATTCCGCGCCAAGCCTCTGCTCTACATCTACCGGGTGCTGCTCACCGGCCTGCATCTCCTGCGCACCGGCCGCCTCGAGTGCGATCTGAACGTGCTGCTCGACGACCACCCCGACCTCGCCGACGTCCGCGAGCTGATCCACGCCAAGCGGACCGGCAGCGAGGACCTGCCCCTCGCCGCCCCCGACATCGCCCGCCACCACGCCCGCTACGAAGATCTGTGCCTCGCCCTCTTGGCCCTGCGCGAGTCGTCGCGATTGCCGCCGCAGCACCACGCCGACCCCGAGCTCGAGGACTTCCTCCGCCGCGCCCGGCGCCTGGGCTGAAGGGCGCGCCACGGGGCTCCGCGCAAGCGCGCACGAACGTGGTCTGCGGCGCACGGCGCCCACATCCCTCCGCGGTCGGCCGGCTTGCAGCTCCTACAACACGATTGTCATTGCTACATCGCCCGCGGCGAGGCCGGACCCGATCGGGGCGCTCGCGAGGTCCGCAGGCCTGGTCGGATCGCCTGCTCGCAACGCAGTCCCCGCACCACATCGGTGCTCGCTCGCCCGGGCTTCGGCCGACCCGTCGGGGAGACGGCCCGCCGATTGCGCCCCCGGGGCGCCACCGAGGAGGCCGGGTCACGGGACCCTGCCTCCGAGCCCACCATGTTCCGATCCACCCAACTGCTGCTCCTCACGGCCGCCGGTCTCGCGGCAGCCCCCAGCGCGTCCGCGCAATTCACCGCCACCTTCGTCGCCAAGTCGCGGATGTTCGCGAGTGCGACCTACTCGTCGACCGGCACCCAGACCGCCGAGATCCCGATCCTGTCCGACCTGGCTCCCGGGCGTTCGGCGGTTGCTTCGAATGGCGTCATCGCCAGCGTGTCCGCCGGCCTCACCATCGATTCCACCACGGTGCGGGCAACGATCACCGACAGTGGCGCAGGGCGATACGTCACCTCGGGGACCGGCGGATCCTCGCGGAACGGCCCTCATTCCACGCTCCTGACGCTGTTCGCCCCCAGGCCGACGGCGGCGACCCTGCGCATCACCCACTCGCAGCAGTCGGATCGCGGGGCGTTCGGCACCGCGGCGGTCGACCTCGGCGACGATGGCTCCTTCGAGTTCCAGGGCTCGGCCACGCCGACCCAGGACTTCGCGGTGACGATCACGCCGCAGGGCTTGCTGGTCTCCACGACCACCAGTGGATCGGCGACCGCCACCTCGACGTCGCGCTACGTCAGCTACCAATCGGATCTGACCATCGAAGTCCTGCCGCCCGACACCTGCCAGTTCTTCTCGGAAGGCGCGGCCTGCGGCCCTTCGCTCGATGGACGCAACGGATTCGACGAGACGATCGTGCTGACCGCCACCGGCGCCACACCCGGCGCGCAAGGAGTTGTCCTGCTCGGCCTGCAACGGACCTCCTCGCCGCTGCCCGGCACGAGCTGCTTGCTGCTGGTGCGACCGGTGATCGCGGCGCCGATCAGCTTCCGGAGCGATGGCTCGTTCGAGCTGGCCTTGACCTTGCCGCCAAGTCGCCCCCTCGCCATCCCCTCACAGGTCCTCGAGGCCAGGTCGCCCCTGGCGTCCTCGAACGGGGTCACGATCTTCTGTCGGTGACCCGACCCGCCCGATCAGCGTCCGAGCAGCTCTTCGATCGCCGCCAGCGCACCGGAGCCGAGCTCGACCTGGCTGGCACCGAGCAGGCCGCCGACCTGCTCCACGCGGCGCACGCCGACGATCGCCGAGGTCACCGCCTCGTGGCGCAGCGTCCAGGCGATCGCCAGCTCGGCGATCGAGCAGCGGTGGTCGAGGGCGATCGTCCGCAGGCCCTCGACGATCCGCAGGTTGGCCTCCAGCTTCGGCCCTTGGAACTCCGGATCACGCGAACGGTGGTCGTCGTCGGTCAGTGCGGCGGCGCGCTCGGCGGTGAAGCGGCCGCTGAGCAGACCCTTCTGCATCGGGCTGTAGGCCACCACGCCTACGCCGTGCTCGGCACACCAGGGCAGGATCTCCGCCTCGACCCCGCGGCGCAGCATCGAGTACGGCGGCTGCAACGAGGTCACCGGGCGCTCGGCATGCACCCGCTCCAACTGCGACACCGCGAAGTTCGACACGCCGGCGTAGCGCACCTTGCCGGCCTCGATCAGCTCACCGAGCGCCGCCCAACCCTCCTCGATCCGCTCGTCGGGATCCGGCCAGTGCAACTGGTAGAGATCGATCGCCTCCACGCCGAGCCGCCGCAGACTCGCCTCGCACTCGGCCACGATCGAGTCGCGCTCCATGCAGCCCTTAGGCACGCCGTCGTCCTGCACGATCCGCGTGCACTTGGTCGCAACGATCGGCCGCGCGCCGGGCCCCAGCTCCTTCAGCGCCAGCCCGACGAGTTCCTCGGAGTGCCCCCGCCCGTAGACCGCCGCGGTGTCGATCCAGTTGATCCCCGACCGCACCCCGTGCACCAACGCCGCCACCGCCTGCTCGTCGTCGCTCGGCCCCCAACCGAACTTCCAGTCGGTCCCCCCGATCGCCCAGGTGCCGAGGCCGAGGACGGTCAGGTCGAGGTCGGAGTTGCCGAGGCGGCGGGTGCGCATGCTCCGAGGCTAACCGGCCGGGAAAGGCAGAAGCGAGGTTGCGCAACCCGTAACCTGGGACCTCGCCGAGAAACCCGACCTCGGCCGGATGCCCCGCGATGAAGTCCAGCCCGTCTGCCCCGCTCCTCGGCTCCCTGATGCTCCTCGCCGGATGCTCCACCAGCCCGGACTCGATGAGCGAGGCGCAGTATCTCCGCCTGTTCCGCTTCCAGATCGCTCTGGGCGAGACCGCGAAGACCGAGGAAGCCGAGCTGTTCGCGCCCCACAAGCTGGGTGTGCTGCCCGACGGCATCCACCTGACGACGCTGGACCTGCACGGGACAACCGGGATCGGCGGGCGGCAGGACGGCGACCAGCTTGAGCCGCTGGTGTTCGTCTACACGGAGGAATCGGGGCTGCGCGGGGTGCCGGTCACCGGCCGGCCCGCGGTGCCGGACCCGTGGTCGCCCAGCCCCTGGTGCCTCGCCGCCGAGGGCGCGACGCCATTCCTCGCCGGCGGCGGCTCGCTGCTCGGCGACTTCGATCGGATCGATGCGGTGTCGGAGGTTCGCGAGGACGGCGTGACCTTCGTCGGCTCGCGCTTCGGCCGGCAGGTGGTGGCGTTCGGCGGCGAGGTGCGCGAAGGCACCTTCTTCGACGACTCGAAGCCGCTGGCGCTGAGCCCCGACGGCCTGTGGGTGGCGTTCCACGGCGCGGGCGACGTGCCTTCGGGGGCGCGCATCGGGCCGGCGCGGCGGGTCGAGGCGGCGTCGATCCTGCCGCTCGCGGGGCGGGTGGTGGGCGACGTGGTGCTGCGCGGCGGTGAGGAGGGCGGCTGGTCGGCACACGCGGTGCGCGACGACGGCACGCACCAGTTGGTCGTCGACGGCGTGCAGGTGGGGAGCTTCGAGGCGATCGGCGCGCCGGTGCGCGGCTTCGGTGGCGCGGTCGCCTGGCCGGTGGAGACGGCCGGGACGGCCCACTACGTGATCGACTCCGAAGCAGGACCCGCCTTCGACGCGGTGCGGCTCGGCAGCTTCTCGCTCGACGGCCACGCGTTCGCCCACGTCGCCGCGCAGGACGGCCAGGACCACGTGGTCGTCGACGGGAGCCCGGTCGCGAGCTTCCCGGCCGACAGCGTCGAGGCGGTCGCGGTCGGCGAGAACGGCGTCTGGAGCGCGGTGGTCCGCGACCGCGATGGCTGGCTGGCGGTGCAGCGGGGCGAGCCCGACCAGGCCCCACGCGAACTCGGCCGCTTCGGCGCGGTCGCGGAACTGCGGGTCGTCGGCGGACGCGCGGTCTTCGTCGCGTCGGTCGACGGCGCGAAGTACCTGCACATCGACGACGATCGGACCAGCGGGCCGTGGGACTGGATCGGCGGCCGGGCGGTGGACCCCTCGGGCAAACTGCTCGCCTTCGTGGCGGGACGCGGCCGCGACGTCTACCGCGACGTGCTGCCGCTCGACTGATCGGCGCCGCGCTGGGACCTGCCGGCGCGCGGGCTACCATCACGCGGCCACCCGCAACGCATCCACCCACCGTGCAGATCTACCTCGACCTCCTGCAACGCATCCTCGACGAAGGCGAGTGGTACGAGAACCGGACCGGCGTCCGCTGCCTGGGCCTGTTCGGCCACCAGATGGACTTCGACCTTGCGGCCGGCTTCCCGCTGGTGACCACCAAGAAGGTCCACTTCCCGGCGGTGGTCACCGAGCTGCTGTTCTTCCTCGGCGGCTACACCGACGTGCGCTGGCTGCAGGATCGCAAATGCCGGATCTGGAACGAGTGGGCCACCGCCGAGCAATGCGCGAAGCGCGGCCAGCCGGAGTTCGATCTGGGGCCGATCTACGGCTTCCAATGGCGGCACTTCGGCGCCGACTACCGCGGCATGAAGGGCGAGCGCGACGGCCAGCTCGACTATGCCGGCGAGGGCGTCGACCAGGTGCTGTGGGCCCAGCAGCAACTCCGAGACAACCCCGACAGCCGACAGATCGTGGTCAGCGCGTGGAACCCGGTCGACCGGCCGCACCAGGCCCTGCCGCCCTGCCACGTGATGTTCCACCTGCGCGCGGTGAACGGGAAGCTGCATGCCTCCCTGCTGCAGCGCAGCGCCGACTGCTTCCTCGGCGTGCCGTTCAACATCGCCAGCTATGCGCTGCTCACCTTGATGTTCGCGCAGACCTGCGGATTGCAGCCCGGTCGGTTCGTGCACTTCCTCTCGGATGCGCACCTCTACGAGAACCATCTCGAGCAGGTGAAGGAGCAGCTCGGCCGCGAGCCGCGACCACTGCCGACGCTGCGCCTGAACCCGGCAATCGACTGCGTGACGAAGTTCACGGCCGCCGATATCGAGCTCAGCGGCTACGACCCGCACCCGAAGCTCACCGGCTCGGTGGCGGTCTGAGATGATCGGCGTCGTCGCGATGAACGCCGCGGGCTGCATCGGCCGCGCCGGCACCCTGCCCTGGCACCACCGGGAGGACCTGCGGTTCTTCAAACGGACCACCACCGGCGGCACGGTGGTGATGGGCCGCAAGACCTGGGACGGGCTGCCGCGGAAGCCGCTCCCCGAGCGCGACAACGTGGTGCTGACCCGGGACCCCGCCAGCTTCGACCATCCCGGAGCGACCGCCACCAACCTCGACGACCTGGTGCACACCCTCGAACCGCTGCGCACTTCCGTCTTCGTGATCGGCGGCGGCGAGGTCTACGAGCTGCTCTGGGATCGGATGACCGAGATCCTGATCACCCGCGTGCCAGACGAGGTGCCGGACGGCGACACCTTCTTCCCCGCCCGGCTCACGACCGACTTCGAGCTGGTCGACTCGCAGCCCTTGACCGACACCTTGACGATCGAGCGTTGGACCCGCCGCGATGGCTGAGCCCAAGCCGAAGATCAGGATCTACACCGACGGTGGCGCCAAGCCCAATCCAGGCCGCGGTGGCTGGGGTGCGGTGTTCGTGAACGAGAAGCGCAAGATCGTCCGCGAACTCCAGGGCGGCGAGGACGAAACCACCAACAACCGGATGGAGCTCACCGCGGCAATCGTGGCACTGGAGAGCCTCGAAGAGCCGCACGAAGTCGCACTGCACACCGATTCCAAATACCTGCAGAACGGCATCACCCAATGGCTCGCCGGTTGGCGCAAGCGCGGCTGGCTGACCAGCGGCAAACAGCCGGTGCAGAACCGTGACCTCTGGGAGCGCCTCGACGCAGCGCTCGCGACCCACGACATCACCTGGAGCTGGGTCCGTGGCCACTCCGGCAACCGCTTCAACGAGCGCGCCGACCGACTCGCGACCGCCGGCCGCCGCACGGCCACCCGCGCCGCCGCCAAGCAGGTACAGCAGTCCGAGCGCTCGGAGCAGGGCGTCGACCTCGTCCACCTGTTCGCGGCCGGGACGTGCAATGCGCAGACCGGTGAAGGCGGCTGGGGCGCGGTGCTGCGCCTCGGTCAGCACAAGAAGCTGTTCCAGGAGCGCGTCACCGAGACCAGCGCCAACCGGATGCAGATCGCCGCGGTGGTCGAAGGCCTCCGCAAGCTGAAGCGCCCGTCCGCGGTAGCGATCTACACGCCGTCCGACTACGTCCGCGATGGCGCGACGAAGTGGATCGCGGGCTGGCGGGAGCGCAACTGGCGGACGAAGGACAAGAAGCCGGTCGAGCACCGCGATCTCTGGGAGGAGCTGGACCGGCTGTGCACCGAGCACGGGGTGCAGTGGATCCCGCTCGGCGGCGAGGTCCCGCCGGAACTCGCAGAGGCGCGGGCGGCGGCGCGGGGCGAAGGCTCCGCGTAGCCATCCACCGTCGCCTCGCTCACAGCGTGCGATACAGATCGTGCGTGAGCGGCAGCTCCGGCAGATCGGCCCGACGCATCTCGATGCGGCGCGGGGCGTAGAGCGGAACGATCAGCGCGTGCTCGTCCATACAGGCCTGGATCTGCCGGTAGAGGTCGATCCGTTGGTCCTCGCGCGCAGTCGCGACCACCCGGTCCACCAGTTCGCGAAGCGCCTGGTGCACGCCGTGGCTGCGGTCGGAGGCAGCGGTCGCGCCCTCGGGTGGCGTGGCGAAGCGCGCGACGAGCGACAGATAGGGGTCGTAGGGCACGCCCCAGGTGTGCTCGAGCAGCAGGTCGTAGTCGGCGGCGCTGCGGCGTGCGGCGAACGTCTCGGCGTCGGGGACCTCGACGACGGTCGGAATGCCGGCGCTCACCAGTTGCGCGGCGACGGCCTGCGCGAGCTTCCGGTCGGCGGGTTCAGCGAGGAGCCGCAGGGTCTCGCCGAGGATCTCGCGACCGGTGCGACGGTGGGCGGTCGCGGCGATCGGCTGCGAGGCGGCAGACTCGAGACCCGCTGCCGATCCTCCCACCCAGGCGGTGACCGACGGCGCCGCCCAGGTGGTGCAGGGATCCGCGAGACCGGCGGCGACGTCGCGCACCAGGGCCTCCCGGTCGATCGCGGCGGCGATCCGACGCCGCAGCATCGCGCTCGACGTGTCGTTGCGCGGCCGCGAGAAGCTCAGATAGCGGACCGCCGAGCCCGGCGCGGTGGTCAGCGTGAAGCGCGGGTCCTTGGCGAGTTGCTGTGCGCGCCGCGGATCGATGTCCATCAGGTAGCTGCCGGCCACCACGTCGATCTCGCCTGCGGCGAGTCCGTCGAGAGCCGCGCCGGCATCGGGCACGGCGATCAGGTCGACCGGCTCACCGGTCTCGGTGCGGGCCAGGCGCAGCGTCCGGCCGGCTTCGTCGAGCCCCTGCACGCGGTAGGGACCGCTGCCGACCGGACGGACGAAGGTCCCTTCCGAGTTCAGAGCCCCGGGTCCGCGGATCGCGCAGGGGTTGATCGCGCAGAGGTCGGGCAACAGCGCGACCGGCCGATCGGTCCGGATCCGCACCGCCTGCTCGCTCAGCGCCTCGACCGAGACGATCCGGTCGCTCGAACGCAGCCAGGCATGCTCGGGCAGGCCGACCCAACGCTTGAAGTGGGCGACCACCGCGGCCGCATCCACCGGCTGGCCGTCGTGGAACCGTGCACCGCCGCGCAGGATGAAGTCGGTCGTCAGCCCGTCGTCCGACACCCGCCAGGTACTCGCGAGACCGGGCGCCAGGGCGCCGGTCTCGGGATCGCGCGTCACCAGGGTCTCGTAGACCGCGGTCTTGCTCTCGAAGCCGCCGCGGTAGCTCAGTGGCTGGAGATTCTGGAGCTGGAACTGCTGCCCGCAGATCGCGACGGTCTTCGTTGCCGGTGTCGTCGCCGCGTCCTGCTCGGCAGGCTCGCCCTCCCCACCGTCTTCCGCTGCCGCCCGGTCGTCGGGATCGGTCGCGAGCCCTTCGAAGCCGAATCCCGCGGGGCGCGCCAGCAGCACGATCCGCCCGGCATAGCCCGACGCGATGATCTCGTCGGTGTCGTTGCGACCGTCGACCTCGGCGATCGCCAGCCAGTGCCCGCGGTCGCGTTCGACGAAGATCGTCTCGGCCTTCCACGGCGCGTCGCCCTTGCGCGTCAGCAGTTGGACCTTGGCCGAATAACCGAACACCGCGAGGCACTCCTCGTTCGGATCGGCGGTGAAGCGCCCGGCGACGACTCCGCGCAGACCCTGAGGTCCGGCATACACGGCCTCACGCGCATAGCTGCCATCGGCCTGCGGCGTGAGGCGCAGCACCAGGCCGTCGTCGCGGGTCACGTAGAGCACGTCCTCGAAGCGGCCCTTGCCGCGGCAGACCCGGCCGAAACCCATCGGCTCGCGGAGCAGGACCTCACGGTCGTAGCCGTCCGGGTCCAGGCGGATACGGGCCACCTCGCGGGCGCGGCTGACGGTGACGATCCAGGGCCCGGTGCCGTCCGCCGGCATGTCCATGACGATCGCGTCGCGCACCCGACCGCCGGTGTCGCCCAGCTCGACCACGTCGAACTCCTCGCCGTCCTCCTGCGGCACGAGTTCGAAGAAGCCACCGCTCTTCAGGAAGATCAGCAGCTCGGCACCGGGGCGCTCTGGCCGCACGTCGTCGGCGACCACCGTGTGGATCTCCTCCTCGGGGAAGTGCGCGATCTGTTTGCTCTTCAGCTCGCCCTTCTCGTCGAGGTGGATGCGGTAGACGTTGCCGCTCTGGCCACCCGCATAGAGCTCCTTACCCTCGTGCCGCGGATCGACGTCGGCATGGCCAACGGGTGCGAGCCACCGACCGTCGCGCACCGAGTCGTTGGGGGTCCACTTGCCGCTGTAGGAGACCAGCACCGTGCAACGACCCTCCTCGTCGAGACCGACGATCTCGGGGCAGCCGTACTGGTCGAACACCTGGAACGACTTCACCGTCCAGATCCCGATCCCGGCGTCGTGGACCAGGAAGGCGTTCCAACCGCCAGCCGCGGGCAGCGGCACCTCGCCGTTGCGCGGGTGGCCATCGGGCGAGATCGTCTGGGCGGGAAGAACCGTGGTGGCGAGGGCGGCAGCCGCGACGAACAGGCGAGGAAGGTGTCTCATGGCGTCGGTCGAAGGGGGCGCGGGCGCAGGCAAGGCCCGTGCCGCTCCGGAGCGCCGCCCACCCATGGCGACGGCCGGGCAGACTCGGTCGCGCAGAGGGTTCCCGGCGGTGATCCGAGCGGTGGACGAGGGTGCCGTGGCGTGTGGCAGATGCCCCGCAGGTCGTTTCGGATACCCCACGGGAGGACGGATTCCATCTTCGTGCCGGCGATCGGACACCGCCAGGACAGGCAGACGGACCCCTGCCCCGCGTTCCCCTGCGCGCTCCTCCATGCACTCGTCCATCCTCTCCTCGGCCGCGGCCCTGACCGCCGCGCTGTCCACGGTCTCACTCGCCGCCCAGACCAGCTTCACGGTCTCCACCCCGCCGACCTGCCCCGGCCCGAACTCGATCGCCGCGGGCGACCTCGACGGCGACGGCGACACCGACCTCGCCAGCACCCACCCGAGCCTCAACCAGCTCTGCGTGAACCGCAACCTCGGCGGCGGCGCGGCCTGGGCCAATGGCACACTGTTCAGCTATCCGGCCGGTTCGTTCCCCAACGAATCGGTGATCGCGCAGCTCGACGGCAGCGGCCGCCGTGACCTCGCGGTGGTCCTCAATGGAACTGCGCAGGTCTCGATCCACCTCGCCAGCGGTGCCTGGCCGGGCTTCGCGGCCCCGCAGATCGTGCCCGTCGGCGCCGGCGCCTTCGAGGCGGTAGCCTTCGATTACGACGCCGACGGCGCGATGGACCTCGCGGTGGTCTGCCAGTCGCCCGCCGCGATCCACGTGCTGCGCAACAACGGCGCGGGAGTGTTCGCCAACGTCGGTTCGTTCCCGCTGTCGATCGCGCCGCACACCATCGCGGCCGGCGACCTGAATGCCGACGGACTCGCCGACCTGGTCACCACCGGCAGCTTCGGCACCGCGTTCGTCGACGTGCTGGTGAACACCACCGCCGGGTTCGCGCCGAGCTTCGCGCCGGAGCAGTTGTTCGGCGTCGACTACCGACCGTTCGGCGTCTGCATCGGCGACCTGGACCAGGACGGCTACAACGACGTGGCCACCGCCAATGCCGCGTTCAGCACCGTCGACGTATTGCTCAATGATCCGGCGGCGATCGTCGGCACGACGATCAACCTGACCGCGACCAACTACCCGCTGCCGACCGGGGCGATCGCGGGGCCCGCGACCGAGATCGACTGCGCCGACCTCGACTGCGACGGCGATGCCGACCTCGCGGTGTCGTGCAACAGCGCCAGCCAGGTGGCCTTCTTCTGGAACAACGGCGGCGGCACCGGCACCTTCAGCGGCCCGGCGCTCACGCCCGTGCCGGGCAACCCCGGCGACCTGGTGATCGCCGACCTCGACGGCTCGGGCCAGCTCGACATCGCCACCAACAACTTCGTCGGCAATTCCCACGGCGTCCTGCTCAACAACTGGAACTCCGGCTGCTGCGAACACCGCTTCATCGGCGGCATCGGCGACGGCTTCGGCACCACCTCGCCGACCGGTCCGGAGGATTCGTGCCCTGCTCCCGATCTGCTGGCGTGGTTCGGCACCGCTCCGCGCCGTGAGTTCGACGACCGCCCGGGCTGCCGCCGCCCGTTGCTGCACACCTTCCGGGGCATCCCTGGACGGGTGAAGTCCGCACGACTCACGATGCGGCTCCGCGCCGACTGCCGCAGCTCCATCGACGACACGATCTCGCTGGGCTTCGACTCCGCCAACGGCCAGATGGTCTGGACGCGCGACATCTCGTCGCTCACGGGTTCGCCGTGGACCGCCGGTTCCTTCGGCGGCTTCTCGCTGGACCTCGGCGCGCTGCCCGGTGGTGCGAGCTTGCTGTCGAAGATCGCCAATGAGGGTCGCCTCGACATCGTGATCCGCGACGACACCGCGGTCGACGCGATGATCCTCGAACTCGAGACTTGCGCGCGCTCGCCGGGTGGCATGAGCCTCGGCGTCTCGCCGCTGGTGATGGGCAGCAGCGTCACCTGGAGCGCATCGGGTGCGCCGAACACCCCGCCGGGTGGCATCGCGTTCCTGGTCGGCCCCGCGGTCGGTCCCGGCCCGGTGATCCCCGGTGGCCAGCTCTGCATCCAGGCGCCGGACATTCTCGCGGTGGTTCCGACGTCGCTCGCCGGCACCGGCTCGTTCTCGCTGACCCTGCCGCCGTTCCCGCTGCCGCCGTGCATCTCGCTGTCGGCGCAGGCGATCGGCTGGGACGGCACCGCGAGCGTGTGGGAGCACAGCAATACGGTGACTCAGAACCTGTTCGATTGAGCGCGTTGGCTCGGTCCGGGGCCAGCACCCCTCGACGGATGACAGCGACGGCCGGATGATGGGGAGATGCTCACTCGCTTCTCCACCACCGCTCTCGCCCTCTCGCTGCTCGCACCAACGGCAGTCGCGCAAACCCTCATCGCCGTCGAATGGGATGGCGACGTCTATTCGATCGACGCCGCGACCGGCGACGGCACCTTGATCGGCCAGACCGGTTACACCAACGCCAGCCAGCAGGGCCACAACGCGATGGCCGTCGACGCCAGCGGGGTGATCTGGGTCACGTTCTCGCGCCCTGGGACCGCCGAGCTGTTCCAGATCGATCCGAACACCGGCGTGGCGACGCCGAGCGGCGCGCAGATGCCGATCGACGTGCGCGGCCTCGCGATCTCGCCGGCGGGCACGATGTACGCGGTCACCGACGGCTCGCCGGACATGCTCTACACGATCGACCCGGCGACGAACACGGCGACGCTCGTGGGGGCAACCGGCCTGAGCATCTTGCAGAGCCTCGCGTGGGCCAACAACACGCTCTATGCGTGGGACCTCTCGATCGGCCTCGTGACGATCGATCCGATGACCGGCCTCGCCACCGACGTGAACCCGTCGCAGGGTTCGGGTTCCAACCCGCAGTTCCTGACCTCGGACGGCAACGGCAACCTGCTCGGCGGACGGAACGGGCTCTACTTCATCGACGTGACCACCGGCGTCGACACCCTCATCGGCACCAACTCGACCTACACCGACGTACGCGGCGCGGATCTCCTCGGCGGCGGAGCGCCCTATGGCCAGGGCTGCGCCGGCTCCAATGGCCAGACGCCGACGCTGGGCTCGCAGGGCGCTGGGACCGCCGGAAGCACCTTGTCCCTGATCGTCAACCAGGGCCTCGGCAACGCCCCCTTCGTGTGGGCCTTCGGTGCCGGCCGCGGCAACTTCCCGCTGCCGGGCGGCTGCACGCTGCTGGTCAACGTCCCGCCGGTGACGGCAGGCTCCGTGCTCGACGCGGCCGGTAGCTCGACGCTCGCCCTGACGGTTCCGCCCGGACTGTCCGGCGTGATGCTCAACGCGCAAGCCGTGATCGTCGATCCGAACGCGCCGGGTGGCGGCAGCCTGTCGGCCACCAACGGCCTCGAGATCACGCTGCGCTGATTCGGTGCTGTCCGCCTCGGTGCCAGGCACCGGGGCGGATAGGGAGCGGATCCGAACAGGCGTCCCGGCCGACCTGCCGATGAGCACTCCATGCGCCGTCGCCTGCTGTTCGGCTCCGCCGCGATCCTGATCGGGACCAGCGTCTTCGTCCTCGACCGCCAACTCGCGCGGGTCGAGCGAAGCTGGACGGCGATGGTCGCAGAGACCGAGCGGGCGCGGGACGAACTGGAGGCACTGCCCACCGAGCGGCCGGTGCTCTGGGGCGAAGCGCGGCCTGGCAATGCGGAGGAGGACTACGAACGGGCGCTCGCGCAGTTCGCCGTCGTTCCCGACGCGTCGAATCTCGTCCATCGGTGGCGCGTCACTGGCCTCGAGTCCGACCCCGTGGCCGCTTCCGAGGCACGCGTACGGGTCGTCGACGCGCTCGCGCCGGCGATCGAGGCGCTGCGGGAGGGCGCGCACCGCACGCAGTACCAGCGCCGACCCGATTGGTCGCGGGGCCACAGCGTCCACACGCTGAATCTCCTCGTCGAGCGTGACCTGGTAACCGCCGCCGTCGCGAAGCTGGCGCTGGCGAAACTCGAGTTCAGCGCGCAGCACCGTGACTTCGCCGGGCTCCCCCATGCCGAGCGCGATCCGCTCGAATCCAGGGCCCGAGATGACTTCCTGCGCCGTGCAGGCCCACTAGGAACAGAGGAGGCGCGGAACTTCCTCGCTATCCGCAGCCGCAACGAGTCCCTGGCCTTGCTGCGGATGTCCCGAATGATGCTCGTGTTCCTGCTCGGCGAGGAACCTGAACCTCTACCCGACCCCTTCGGCGACGAACTGCACACCGAGACCAGGCCCGACGGCAGCTTCCGGATCTGGAGCGACCGGCCCGGTCACAGCCCCTGGGAGCTCGTGCTCGCAGCCGAAGCCCCCGCATCGTCACCGCGATAGCAGGCCGAAATCGCCACCCATTTCACTGATGTAGATAATCACGTAGCACAGCCATATCCTGAGAGTTCTCGAGAAAATCTGGATCCCGTATCAACAGGATATCTGAACCCGGCTTACTCCAACACTGCCGTCTCAGGTCATCGATGCTCTGAAGATTCTCTAGCGACGGGATGAACGAGCCCACGAGAACTCTGAGACATTTGCGGCCAACATCCCTCTGGATCGTTTCAACGGGATCCCACGGACCGAAAGTATGACCGGATCCGTACATGCAAATGAGCCTGGAATCGGCAGGTGCCCGTAGCCCCCAATCTCTCAAGCTATTTCCGATGTCGATGTCTCGCTTGAGCCCGCAACCTTCCTTCAGGTCTTCCATCCAACGTACCTCGAGCGGGAACAGGACCCATGACCTCTCGAGACACGGAGCCAACAGCTCGCTGTTCATCGAAACCACCGAAGGCTCATAACCAATGAAGACTGGCCGAACATCACCGCTCCACGAGTCGTCGAGTTCTCGGAAGAGCTGAGAAATCCAGGCCTTCTGCCACGGCGTGCCGTGAGGCCCTTCCCCGATCCAAGTGGTCGAGGAATTACGAATGGCGAGCATCGCGTCTTCCCGACTGACGACAGTCCATGTTCCACCCATCGCCGCGGCGAGAGCCTGCTCTCTGATCGCAGTGGCTCGCTCAACATGGCCCGCGATATCCGGTAGGTCGTATTCCCCGCGCCAAGCCCGCAGAAAACCTGGATCAATACCGCAACGCAGACACTCCGTTACAAATAGCTGAGCATCCGCATCATTCAAGAGTCGGGAGCCAATGCAGAGCGCTCGCCTTGACTGTGTAGGTCCGACTATATACAGACCAGCCTGGTTCCAATCCCGACGCAGCCAATCCATCACGATCTGCGCTGCCTGCCCGTGAAGCTCGGAATCCAGGTCGAAGCCTGCGGCCGCCAGAACCGCAATTCTGTAGAGCTGCTTGTAGTCTTCCGTCAGAGTGATCTGCTCGGCCAACTCGTGACAATCTGCAAGTTCAGGACGCATCCACATCGAGGCGAGAGCGCGACTAGCTACGAGGGGACTGGAATCCGACGCTAGCGCCATTGCGATGCGACGCAGCCGCATGGGATCACCGGGCTCCCAGACCAGTCGTATGGCTACAGACTCGCGCACATGCGCATCCTCATCTCCCGCCAATCGAGAAAGGTCGGTAGCAGGTAGCGCGTCTCCGGAATCCGAAAGCAGCCGCAGTGCCGCCAAACGCACCGCGCTCGATGGTGCCCTTGTCGCACCAAGGACATCCGCCAGAAGAGCTCGACGAGGCGAGACCTGAGACTCGAGTCGACCTGGAATCTGCGAGAGCAGCAAGAGTCCGCAGCAGATCTTCGCGCCATACACTCTTCGCATCGTACTACTCCTTGGTACCACTTCTTGCGGACGACGATTCGCAACGCACGGACAACCTCTACGCAAGTGCCAGAACGCACTTCCGCGGAAAGGAGGGCGCAATCTACCATGCAGCGCCCCGAGCCATCAATGTGCGGCACCGAACTTGAGCTCAGTCCCCGCATCTGGCTTCCACTGAACGAATCCGAGCGACTGCAGCAAGCGAAACAATGCCATATGGACCTCGCGCGAAGCCGTGAGCCGTATCGAGCGCTCGCCAGCCAAGACGACTGACCATCCAGACCAATTGAATCGGTCATTGCTGCCGAATCTCATTGATGCGCATCAGTGAGGCCGCCATGACTCGACCGGGCCAACATGAAGTGTCGTAGCTGGTCGTAGTCGGTGCCAAGCACGAACCACGACACTGCTCCGCATGTGCCGGATGATGCTCGACCACCAACTCGGCAACCCACCCGCAGCCATGCCCGACCCATACGGCGACGAACTGCACACCGAGGACAGACCCGACGGCAGCTTCCGGATCTGGAGCGACCGGCCCGGTCGCCGCCCCTGGGAGCTGGTGCTCGCAGCCGAAGCCCCCGCATCGTCACCGCGATAGCAAGCTGAGACCGGCAACTGCCGATGAACACTCCATGCGCCCCCGCCACCTGCTCGGCTCCGCTGCGGTCCTGATCGGCCTCGGCCTGCTCGCGCTCGACCTTCAGCTCGCGCGCGTCGAACGGAGTTGGCAGGCGATGGTCGCGGCGACCGAGCGGGCGCAGACCGAGTTGGAGGCGCTGCCCACCGAGCGGCCGGTGCTCTGGGGCGAGGCGCGGCCCGGCAACGCAGCGGAGGACTACTCCCGAGCTTTCGCACTGGCGGCGAGCACTCCTGGCGTAGAGCGGCTGCAGTCGGAGTGGAGGAACGCGCGCGCCCGGTTCGAGGTAGCGGATGACCTCGAGGCGCGCGATCGCTTCGCCGAGGCGTTGGCTCCGGCGATCCAGGCGATGCGGGAGGGCGCGCACCGGGCGCAGTACGACAATCTCCCGGCGTGGTCCGGAGCACTCGACGACCGCAGTTGGCAGTTCCTCACCGACAGACTCGTGGCCGACGCCGCCGCTGCGGAGGCCGAGCGTCTCGTGCTCGACGACCAGCACCTCGAGGCCGCCCGCCTGCTCCTCGACGCCGCACAGTTCGGCCGCGACCGCGCGCACGACGTCTTCCTGAACCAGGAGGTCATCGGTCTCGGAATGCTCGCCGCCCTGACACGCGGAGCCCTCTATTACCGCGGGCTCGCCGGACGTCTCGATGGCGACGCCCTGGAGCAGCTCGCCGACGGCCTGGCCCGCCTCGACCACGATCTGGGCCCAGGCCTCGGGATGCGCGGGGATGCGATCCTGTGCGGCCTCCACGTGATCCGCAGCCCCGAAGCTTGGACCCAAGGGCTCGACGACCGCCCGCTGTCGACCTGGCGCGAGGGCTTCTCCACGCGGCTCGCGATCTCGAAGCTGATCCTGGCGAAGCTCGACTACGCCGGGCAGCACCAACACTTCGCCGTCCTCCCCGCCGCGCAGCAAGGCCCACTCGAGGCCGCCGCCCGCGCACGCTTCGTCTCCCGCGCCGGACCGCTCGGCAAGGACAGTTCTCCGACCCTCGCGATCCACGACGTGCGCCGCGAGTGCGTGGCCAGCCTGCGCCTGTGCAGGATGATGCTGACGCTGCAGCTCGGTGAGGATGCTGAACCCCTGCCTGACCCCTTCGGCGGCACCCTGCACGCCGAGCGAAGGCCCGACGGCAGCCTGCGAGTGTGGAGCGATCACCTCCTTCGCGGCCACCGGACCCTCGAACTCGTCTTCGACCCCAACGCACCCGCACCCTCGCCCAGGTGAGCACTGCGATACAAAGTCTGTCGTAGTCGGTGCCAGGCACCAACCACGACAGATTCTGGATCGCTGTCGCCGCCGCGAGTCGATCAGGAGCCGCCACGGCGCGAACCGATGAGGAGTCCATGCGCCGCCCGCTGATCGCCGGCACCGCCCTCGCCCTCGTGCTGGGAGTGTTCACCCTCGGGCGCCATCTCGTACAGGTCGAGCGGACCTGGAACGACATGTTGGTCGCGACCGAGACGCTGCGGCAGGAGCTGGACTCGCTGCCCACCGAGCGCCCGGTGCTCTGGGGTGACGCCGAGTCGGGCGACGCGATGCCGCACTACCGGGAAGCGGTGGCCATCGCCGAGGCGAGCGGCGATGCCCTGGCCTTGCAGGAGGCATGGCTGCGCGCGCTCCGACAGAACGGACCGGAGGCTGCTGAAACCGTTCGCGCGCACTTCTCCGCGGCGCTTTCACCTGCGCTCGTGTGGCTACGCAGCGGTGCACACCAGACGCGGCACGACGCGATCCCCGATTGGTGGCAGGGATTCGAGCAACCTCGCTCGAACCACGCGGCCGAACTCTGCCTTGCCCGCGCTGCCATTGCCGCCGCCGCCGGAGAAGTCGCCGCGGGTCGAGATCGGAACGCCGTTCGGTTGCTCCTGGACGCCGCGCAGTTCGGCCGCGATGGCGCGCATCGATTCCTCGGGAACGACGAGTCGGTCGGCCTCTCCTGTCTCCGAACCGCCACCAGCGATTGGTTGGAGGATCAAGAGATGTTCTCGGCTCTCGGCGCGGCCGCGTTGGACGACCTCGCCACCGGTCTCGAGCGCCTCGACGCGTGGTTCGAGGCCGCCGGACGAAATGCGCGCGGCGGAACCGTACTCGCCGGATCGCACATGCAGATCGATCCGGATCGCTGGGACGACTTCATGGGCTGGCTTCCAGGTCCCCCCGCGCTCAGCCTCGAAGATCTCGGCCTCGGCTGGCTACGCGCCTGGCGCGACGGCTTCACCACGCGCAATGCCCTGGCGAAGGTGCAGCTCGCCTCGATCGACTGGGTTCGAGCCAGCAGTCGCTGCGCCGAACTGGACCACGCAGCCGCCCAGTTCCGCGACCGCGAGCTCCGCAATCGCTTCTGGGCTACGGGCGGATCACTCGCCAGGACCTGGAACATCGCGCCGTTCGCGTCCGTCACCTACCGCCATGAAGTGCGCACGCGCCTGCGTCTGCTCCGCATGCTGCTCGCACTCCGTTCGGGACACGACCTCCAACCCCTCCCCGACCCCTTCGGCGGCACCCTGCACGCCGAGCGAAGGCCCGACGGCAGCCTGCGAGTGTGGAGCGACCACCTCCTTCACGGCGACCGGACCCTCGAACTCACCTTCGATGCCAGCGCGCCCGCTGCGGCGCCGAGATGAACTCTGCGATGCAGAATCTGTCGCGGTTCGTGCCAGGCACCAACCACGACAGATTCGACACTGACCAGCACGGAGGATCAGAGGTCCGCGAGGTCGACGCGCAGGCCATCGGTCACGCGCCAGCCGCCGCTCGTCCCCAGCGACACCGCCTGGAGGTACGCCGTCGCCTGCAAGGGCGGCAACAGATCGAGAGTCAGCGTCGCGAGGCCCTGCCCGTCGGCCAGGACCACGACCGAGCCCAGCGGGTCGACCAGCAGTTCGCAACCGCCGGCCAGGGGGATCGCGACCGCTCGCACGCCGAACACGAAGCCCACCGGCTGGCGCGGGAAGCCCTGTAGTGCCAGCAGCTCGATGTGGTGGCCGTCGGCTCCCACGCGGTCGGCGCCCTGCATCCACGCGCCGCAGGTCGAACCGTAGTTGCTGAATCGGGCCGGCTGAATGCCGGGCAACAACCTCAGGTCCCAGCGCAGCGACGCCGTGGCACTGTTGCCCGGGGCACCGCCACCGGCGGCATGACAGCTACTCCGGATGCGCACCAGCAGGTCGTGTCCGGTCTCGACCCGCACCCCCACCGCGATCTCCTCGCTGTCCCGCGCCTGCACCGCGGTCTTGGCCTGCACGATCAGGTCGACCACTCCGTCGTCGCCGACATCGACCAGACAACCCGCGGCACCCGAGGTGAACGGACCGACGATCGCCGTGGCGCTCACGAAGACGGTTCCGGTCCCTGCCCCGCTCAGGCGCCACACGTGCTCGTGCCAGGCCGGATCGTTCGAACGGTCCGAGACGGCTCCCGCCACCGAGCCCACCGCGCCTCCCGCCTCGTAGTGCGACGATGCCGCCAGTGCGACCGTCACGTGACCCTGCCCGAGCGTCGCGTAGTCGAGGCTCGCGACCGCCAGCCCGCCACCTGGATCCCGCCCCGTGGCGCCGAGGTCGGTGAGCGCCGGTTCCAGGGTTCCTGCCGGCACGATCCGGGTGAACGACCCCGCCCGCACCCCCACGCCGCTCGCCGTCTCCAGCCGGGTCAGCACCTGCCCGGCGCTGCTGCAGGGCAACATCGCGAGCGCCACAGCGCAACGGGCCGTCCACGGGATCGTCATGGCCGCGCCGGCTGCAAGCGCGATACCGCGAGCCGAACGGCCCGAATCCGCGGCGATCCACCCGCCACGGTGACCAGGTTCGTCGGCACCGCGACGGCTCGGCCGACGAACCGACGTCCCGGGTCGGGACGCCGGCGGCAGCGAGACGCCGATCAGCGCAACGGCGGAGCGACCTCGCGGATGATCGCGCCGCGTTCCTCGCTGAGCACCAGCACCGCGAACCGGTCGACGTTCATCGCGCCGGCACCCGACAGCGACGCGTAGTCGAAGCGACCGCGCAGGTCGGTGTATCCGTCCTTGTGGAAGCGCACCCGACCGTTGGGCTGCCGCGCGAAGACCTTCACGTAGACCTTCGACAGGGCTGCATCGGAGTCCGGATCGGTGACCCGCACCTGGCCGAAGTTCTCGATCCACTGCACGTCCATCGAGTTGGCGTAGCTCGGCGCCTGCCGGACCAGGCCCGCACCGCGCACCTCGACCAACACGTTGGTGCTGCGGAACTCCTCGGGCAGATCGAGCAGCAGTTCGTTCTCCTCCTCCGGCAACGCCACCGCATCGCTGCGATTCGGCCGCACGTAGGAGAACGCGTCGTTGCCCGCCCCGACGAACGGGTGCGACGAGAACAGGAACTCGACGTCCATCTCGAAGAACCGCAGCTCGCAGGCCGCGAGGTTGCGGTAGCGGAGCCGCAGCTTGCGGTCGACGACCTCGAGTTCCAGGCTCGGCTGGCGAGCCGCCAGCGCGTCCGCCGAGATCTCGGTGTCGCCGCCCTCTTCCAGGCCGGTCGCGCGCCCCTCGATCTCGTCGAGCTGCAGCACCATCTCTTCGAAGCGCGACCGCCAGTGCGCCACCGGGTGGTCGGAGTGCGCCTCGGCGATGCGCCGCGCGGTCGCCAGGTCCTCGGTGTAGAAGGCCAGGTAGGCGCGCATCGCGTCGTGCTGGAGCCGGGTCGGCACCGCCTCGGGTGCGACCTTCGCGAAGGCGGTGAGCGCCTCCTCGATCCGGTCCTGCAGCAGCAGGTAGTAGGTCACCATCAGCCAGTCCTCGGAGTCGAGCTCCGGCCGGTGGGCCAACACGTCCAGCAGCTCGTGCCACTGCTGCGCCACGCTCTGGTTGAGGATCTCGCGCTGCTTGCCGAACTGGTGCGCGCGGGCGTTGATCAGCGGGCGGTACTCCGCGTGCTCGTACCACTTCCGCACCACGGGATCGACGTCGATCCACGGCGAGCGGATCGTCGGTCCACAGGCCAGCAGGAACGCCTCCGCGTGGCGCAGGCGCTCGGTGATCGCCGTCACGTCCTGGTGCCGGAAGCCGTAGGCCCACAGCGTGTCGTGGTAGATGTGACGGCTCCGCAGCCGCGCCAGCGCCGCCTCGAAGAACGCCTTGTCGTGCATGCGCCAGGCGAGCTTGCCCAGATCGACGCTGCGCAGGTTGGCGGTCTCCAGGTAGCTCAGCACCGTCTCCGCGGGCGCATCCTGGGAGATGTACTGCCACGACGTCGTGTCGACCACGGTCGGCTCGGCGACCACATCGAAGCGACGCGCCGAGGCCGCGGCGACCTCCACGCCCTCGCTGGTCACGTGCACCGGGTAGTGCGGGAAGTTGCCGGCGGCCGGGAAGTAGAACGCGAAGTCGAAGGCCTGTGTCGAGTAGCCGTCGAGGCGCATGGGCACGCTGCGGGTCTCGCGACTGCCGCGCACCGGGATCGCGCCCTCGGGCACCTGGACCAGCACCTCGAGATCGCGCGAGGTCGAGGTCGGGTTGGTGACCACCACCTGGCAGCCGTAGGCGACGTCGACGAGATACTCGTCATTGACCCAGGCGTCGAGCTGGCGCCCGTCGACCATCCGGTAGCGCTCGTCCAGACGGAACACGTTCTGGCTGACCAGGATCGGAGCCGCCTCGTCGCCGCCGGCGCGTGCCATGCCGAGCTCCTGCCGGACCAACAGCAACGGCGTCGCGGCGGTGAAGCTCAGGATGCCACCGTCGGTGGAGATCTGGTGCTCGCCCGGCTCGAACGGCAGGTCGAGGACCGCGAGTGCGAACATCATCTCGGCGAACGACCCGGCTGCGTCGCCGACGTGCGTCGAGAGGAACAGGTCCGCGGCGCCGCTGCGCGCGAAGTCGAGCCAGAAGCGGTCGGCCTCGACGAGCTGCGGACCGACCTCGGTCTCCCGCAGGTTCCAGTAGTTGCGCTCGACGTAACGCTTCGTGGTATCGGGAGCGGAATAGAGCCGGCCCGCCGCCTTGCGCTTCGCGGCGTCGAACTCGCCTCCACCGCCTCCGGCCTGGCCGAGGAAGAACTCGTCGGAGTTGAGCACCTCGTCGTCCCCCAGCGACTCCTCCGGAGTGACTTCTTCCGCCTCGGCCCCATCGGCATCCTCGTTGCGCGCCCGGTCGAGTTCACGCCGGGCCCGACCACGCGCCGGCCCGGGGGTCGAGGGACCCGACGGTTCCGCTGCGGCGGTCCGGGTCTGCGCCTGCTCGCGCAGCCGCTCCAGCACCAGGCCGATGTCCTTCGCGTCCTTCGCCTTCAGCGCCTCGCCGGCAAGCAGGCCATAGAACAGCTTGTTCTCGGCGTCGACCGGGACCGGGTTCAGGGCGACGCGGTCGGCGATGTCCCGCGCCATGTTGCCGCCGTCCTCGCCGGACAGCCGGCGCACCAGCAGGATCTGTTCGACGACGTTCAGGCGACCGAAGGCCCAGGGCTCGAGGTAGCCGTCCAGCGGCGCGCCGAGCAGCCATTCGTCGAGGAAGGTCTTGTGCAGCTTGTTGGCGAGGTACGGTCGTACCACCGAGTCGAAGAATGCGCGGTCCTTCTGGTGCAGGAAGAAGTGCAGCTCGTGGCAGGCGTGCTGCGCATAGAGCGCGGGCTTCGCGTCGTCGTCGAGCTGCGGCCAACGCACCACGAACTCGAAGGTGTCGAGCTGCGCGTCGCCGGTCAGGCTCTGGAACATCGCGAACACCGACCGGAGCGAGTCGATGGTCTCGACCTCGGCATCCGCGGGGTTGCGCACCGTGGCGGTCCCGGCGGCGGCGACGAACTCGATGCTCCGCTCCTGCGCCAGCGCAACGTCCGGATCGAGCGCCTCGCCGAGGTGACGCGGCGCAGGCACCAGATCGATCTCGGTCATGCCGACGCTGCGGTAGACGGACCGGTCGCGGGTCGTCGCGACCACGTGGAGCTGCTGACCGTCACCCAGCTTCGCGCGGGCGATGCGGACCAGGCCATTCGCGTCCGGCTTCAGGTCGACGTGCAGCGCCGAGCCGGCCGGCAGGAATTCGAGGTTCGGGAAGGTACCGGGGTGCTCGCCGCGCGACGCGCTGCCGGATTCGGCCGAACCTGGCGCACCGGCCCTGCGGGCACCGCCCCGACCGCCGAAGCGACCGCCGGCTCCACCGCCAAGGCCGAGGGCGCTCTCCCACTCGTCGAGCGCCCAGGGGTTCAGCAGTAGTCCCGGCCGCTCCAGCATGTTGCCCGGATACTTGGTCTCGAACCGACGCTCGAGGATGTAGCGGTACTCCTCGCCGATCTCCCGTCCGACGTGGTAGCTCGACGGCTCGAGCAGCCGATCGCGCCAGTCCAACCACAGCGGCATGCCGTCGCGCAGACCCCGCCAGGGGTCGTAGGGCGGCAGGTAGCGGGTCGCGACGACGTGCACGCGCGTGGCCGCATCGGCACCCGCGACCCGGATCACCACGTCCTCTCCCTGGGTCTCGAAGCCGCGAATCCGCAGATGCTGCGGGCGCGCGGCCTCGGCGCGCCGCAGCTCGCCGACCACCCAGCCATTGCGGAGCTCGCCGGGGATCACGCTGATCCCGACCACTTCGCCCGACTCGTGCAGGTAGAGGACGTACTCGCCGGCCTCCAGCTCGCGGAGCTGGAGTTCACCATCCACCAAGGCCAGCGCATCGAACCGGTCGTGGACCGCGACGGCGTTCTGCAGGATCTCACGGGAATAGGCGCCATGCTGCGGCAGCCGGACCTCGAACAGGCCGGCGACCTGGCGCCCCATGCTCTGCGCGCCGCCCTGGTAGGGCACGAACACCGTGTCGCCGACGCGCGCATGGATCCGCGCCGGAAGGGTCTGCTCGTCGTCCGCGGTCGACCATGCGCCGACCGACACCGCGAAGCCCGACGACGAGACGCGCGCGACCTGCTCCAGGCGCCCGAGCTGGATCCGCCCCTGCGCGTCGGTGCGCAGCGTGACGTCCATCGGGTCGTTGAAGTCACGGAACGTCAACCGCACGGTCACTGCCTGGTCGGCCTTCGGCTCGCCGTCCTTGCCGAGCACGTCGAGCACGAAACCGTCGCCGATCCGGCACAGGAGCGGGCTCGAGGTCGCCGGCGTGGGCTCGATCGCGTTCAGCTCGAACGCCCGGTTGCCGCTGCCGAGCGCGCGCTCCTCACCCTTGGCCAGGGTCTTCACCGTGCCGGAGAGCGCGACCATGATCCGCGCCAGCCGCTCGGGCACCTGGATCTGATGGACGAACGCGGTGCCGTCGGTCGGCAGCTCGATGTCGTTGAGGATCTGCGCCGACGAAGTGCCCTCGTGATCCCACGCGGTGATCGACAGGGTCGGCGACTCGAGGACGTCGAGACCCAGCTCATAGCCGTTCAACAACAGGCGCGGCTGGACCACCAGGCGCGCCTGCCGCCCCGGCAGCAGCTCCTCGCGATCGACGTGGATCGAGGCCTCCAGCTGGTAGTTCTCGGCCTGGTGCTGGATCTGCTCCAGCGTCGCGAAGTCCCCGTGCCGGACGATCGCCCGCTTGGATCCCGGGTCGGTCGAGTACGGCAACACGATCTCGCCATCGGAACCCGGCGCGTACTCGCGGCCACCGAGCCACAGGGTCGCTCCCGCGACCGGCTTCCCGGCGCCGTCCAATACCCTGAAGTGCTGCCCATCGGCCGCCTCGCGGGCCACCAGGTCCATCCGCCCCTTGCGGACGATGGCCCGGCTGGCGATGCCGTTGCCCAGGAACTCGACGATCCACACACCGGGACGGTCGGCGATGCCCGGGAAGTCGAAGCGACGACGCACCCGGCGCAGCGGCCCGACCTCGACCTCGACCGCCCGCTCCTCGCCGGCCACCAGCCCGTCGAGCTCGATCGACGCGTCGATCTCCTTCCCCTCGCCGCGGTAGTAGTTGAAGGTGTCGATCTCGAAGACCTTCACCAGCAGCGTGTCGACGTTCTTCACGTCGACCTCGATCGAGACCGGCTGGCCGACGTCGAACCACTCGGTGCGGGTCGGCGGGAACAGGATCTCGACCCGCTCGCGCAGCCGCTCGAAGTAGGCCGGGTCGTCGAGCATCGCCGTCCAGCGCTGCATGTCGCCGACCCCGGCGAGGATCTTGGCCTCCGCGAACAGGCGGCGGAGGTAGTCGTCCTGGATGTAGGGCGCGAACGCCTCGTAGCCGTCGGCGTCGACGAACAGCTTCATCAGGCAGGCGCGGACCAGGTCCTCGTCCGGCCCGATGGTCCGCAGACCGGTGGGGAACGAGCGACTCTGGTCGACGATCTCCGCCCGCGGCGGCAGCCGCTGGAGCAGGGCCGGGTTGGCGTACGGCAAACGCCGCGGCAGCTGCAGGTAGGCGATCAGCCGGTCACGGTCGACGATGCCCTGGGCGAGATCGTGGGTGAGCCGGTGCTGCAGCACGTGCGCCTTCAGCGAGTTGAACGCCGGCGACAGACGAGTCACGAACGCCTCGAGGCGGGTGAGCCAGGCCTCGCGCACCGCGGGATCACGCTGCCACGCCTCGTCCGGGCCGGGCATCAACCGCTTCAACCACTCTTCGACGAAGGCCTGCTCGGTGAGCAACTCGGGCCGCAGCCGTGCGCACTCCTGGAGCTGCTCCAGCGTGAGCGCCCGATGGATGCCGCGCGAGCCGAAGTTCTCGGCGTTGGAGCGGCCGAGATCGCGGACGACCAGCTCGGGAAGGTTCGGGACGTCGGGCGTGACCAGCCGGTCGAGCAGTTCTCCGAGAATGTCGTTCGACACCTCGCCCGCGGCGAGTTCGCGCAGGGCTCTGCTGCCGAAGCCGCGCAGTGAACTGCGGTGCATCTGCAGCGCGCGCCGGCGCAGGGCCTCGCGCGAGATCGTGCTCTGGTCGAGCGCGGTCGGCAGGTCGGGGGCGGCGCCGGCCCGCTCGCGTGCGTGGTCGAAGCGCAGCCCCAGGCGATCGATCAGGAACGCGCGCGTCGCCGCCGGCTCCTGGCCGGCGCGCAGCAGCGCCTGGCGGTTCTCGATCTCCGTCCACTGGTTCGAGCGACCGTGGCGGCTCTCCCAGGCTTTCAGCAGGCGGTCGACCGCCGCGTAGTCGCCCGCGTGTTGTCGCTCGAGGCAGGAGTAGAAGAAGTGCTCCGGCGTGCCGGGAACCAGCTCCTCGAGCGTGGCGGCGCGGTCCTCGGCCAGAGCGAAGCGCTCGACGAAGCCGATCGGCGTGCCCTGAGCGGTCAATGCAGACGTCGCAAGAGTCATCGAGGCAAGGAATTGCGGAAGGAGCCGGCGGGTCTGGTCCAGCATGTCTGGTCTCGTGTCAGCGGTCGGTCCCGAGCGTGGCGGGCACGGGTTGCCATCGCAAGCGCGGAAGGTCCCGGGTGGGGCTCGGGGTCAGGGCGGGCGGCGAACGGCGCCGATCGGGATCGGGTCCCGGTTTTCCGGGCGAGGCGCAGCGCGGCGGCGTGCGCTGGCGATGCGCCGACGGGAACGGCATGACCGGCCGGAGGGTTCGGGTCCTTGGAGCCCGCGTGGCCCGCCGCGGCGGGCTGGACTCGGGATTTCGTGGCGGACGACCTGCCGATTCGGCGCATGTCGGGAGCCCGCGCTCTCTGCCGTCCCGAAGGAGTCCCATGCGATACCGCCCCCGTCCCCTCTCCCCCGCGAAGCTGGTGTTCGCGTCGTCGCTCGCCCTCGCGATCGGCAGCGCCCACGCCCAGCAGTTCGCTCCTCCGGCCCCCGGCTTCCTCGCCAACCAGGGCCAATGGTCATCGCCGGAGCTCTACCGGCTGCAGGTCGCCGGACTCGACATGTACCTGGAGCAGACCGGCTGGTCGTTCTGGGTGCGCGAGTCGGCCAAGGCTTCGACGCCACCCGGCGCGCAGTCGGCGACCCGCCTCGCCGGGCTCGACCACTCCGATGCCAGCCCTCGCGCGACCGCACTGCGGATGTCGTTCGCCGGTGGGCGAAGCGCGGTCCCGGTCGCCGGCGCACGGCAGCACGGCGCCCACAACTACCTGCTCGGTGATCGCGACAGCCACCGTAGTGGCGTGCCTTCGTTCGAGTCGCTGCGCTACGCAGAGGTGTTCCCAGGCATCGACGTCCGGGTCCGTACCGACAGCGGCAGCTTCGAGTACGACCTCCTCGTCGACGCCGGTGCCGACCTCGCTGCCGCCGCCTTCGAGGTCCACGGCGCGCGCGGGCTCGAGCTCGCCGACGACGGCAGTCTGGTCCTGCACACCGCGCTCGGCGATCTGACCCAGCCGGTGCCGGTCACCTGGATGGTCGGCGGCGACGGTGAACGCACGCCGGTCGACTGCCGCTACGTGCTGCGCGACGACCACACCTTCGGCTTCGAGGCGGCCGACTGGGACCCGTCGCAGGCCCTCGTCGTCGACCCGCCGCTGCTCTACTCGACCTACGTCGGCGGCACCCTCTACGACGAGCCGTCGACCATCGTCCACGACTCCCTCGGCCGGATCCTGCTCTGCGGCTACACCGAGTCGACCGACTTCCCGACCTCGGTCGGCACCGTGCAGCCGGTCTACGGGGGCACCGCGGACGGCTACGTGATCTGCATCGATCCGACGCTGCCACCCGCCAACCAGGTGGTGTTCGCGACCTACGTCGGCGGAACGATGTGGGACTGGACCAGCAGCGTCTGCGAGGTCCCTGGTGTCGGCTACGCGTTCGCGGGCCAATCCCAGAGCCCTGGTCTGCCGACCACGCCGGGCGCCCTGCAATCGGCCTTGAACGGCAATGCCGACGGGATGGTCGGCATCCTCGATCCGACGGGGAGCACGCTGATCGCGCTCACCTACGTCGGCGGCAACGCCTTCGACCAGGTGAACACCGTCCACTTCCACCCAACGGGCAACCTGGTGATCGGCGGGCTGAGCCAATCGGGCGACTTCCCGGTCACGCCGGGCGTGCCGCAGCCGACGATCGCCGGCGGGCAGGACTCCTTCGTCGCCCTGATCGACGTCACGCTCGCCACGTTGCCTTGGTCGACCTACGCCGGAGGAACCCGCGACGACTGGTGCCTGGTCGGTGACGTCGACGCCGCCGGACGGATCCTGGTCAGCTTCGGAGGCAATAGCCAGGACTTCCCGACCACGCCGAACGCGCTGTTGCCGAACTACGTGGGCGGTTACACCGCCTACTGGTGGTGCGTCGACATCATGGTCGGCATCTACGACCCGACGCAGCCTCCCGGCCAGCAGCTGCCTTACAGCAGCTATCTCGGCGGGACCTGGAACGAGCAGCACTCGCACGCCCGCTTCGCGCCCAATGGCGACATCGTGGTCTGCGGAACGGCCCAATCGCGTGACTTCCCGGTCACCGCCGACGCCTACCAGCCGACACACGGCGGCGGCACGTTCATCAACAACAACTACGTCGCCGGCGACGCCTTCCTGATCCGCATCGATCCGAACGTCGCGGGCATGGCCGGCATGGTCTGGGGCACCTTCCTCGGCGGGCGCGGCCAGGAACAGGGGATCGACATGGCGATGGACGTCGACGGCACTACGACGATCGTCGGTTGGACCCAGAACGGCTCGGGCTTGCCCACGACCCCCGACGCGTTCCGCCGCACCTACGGCGCGAACGACGGCTTCGTCAGCCGCATCTCGGCGGACGGAAGTCAACTGCTCTACTCGACGCTGCTGGGCGGCACGAACGCGGCAGACGGCGCCTGGGACGTCGACCAGCACGCCCCCGGAATCGTCGACGTCGGCTTCTCGACCAGCGCGACCGACTTCCCGATCGTCAACGGCGTGCAGCCCACGGCCGCGGGTGACTCCGAGGCCGCGATCGCCCAGCTCGACATGATCGCCGACGGGACGGTGCGCTACGGCACCCCGACCCGCGGTCAGGCCGGCATGCCGACGATCCATCCGATGAGCGACGCAGTGCCCGGCAACTCGGCGTTCGGGATCGCCGGCACCAAGACCTGGCCGAACTCCCCGGGCGTCCTGCTGCTCGGCGCGACGCCGCTCAACGGCGCGCCCCTGCTCGGTGTCGACCTCTACGTCGATTCGAACAGCGGGATCGCCCTGACGGTGAACGCCAACGTGTTCGGCGAGCACGTGCTGCCGCTGGCGCTGCCGAACATGGCGCTGGGGCAGGTCTACGCGCAGTACGTCTGGGTCGAGACCGCGAGTCCGCTGACCCTGAGCGCCAGCGACGCGCTGCAACTGTTCTGACCCGCGGAAGCTGCTCACACCGCCTGCGGGGCGGGAGGGGCTACCATCCCCGCCCGATGAGCAACCCCGACCGTCCCGCAGGCTACCTCCACGGTTTCACCTCGGAGGAGCAGGACCGGCTGATGCGCCAGGCGCGTCAGCTCGAACCCGCGATCCACGACCGCCTGCCGTTCCGCCGCGCCCGCTCGCTGCTCGAGGTGGGCTGCGGGGTCGGCGCGCAGACCAGCATCCTGCTGCGTCACTTCCCCGAGCTGAAGGTGACCGGGGTGGACCGCTCGCCGGAGAACCTGGCGCGGGCGCGGCAGAACCTGGCCGGCTGCGCCTGGGCGACGGGGCGCTACGAGTTCGTCGAAGGCGATGCGGCGACCTTGCCCTTCGAGGCCAGCAGCTACGACGCGGCCTTCCTGTGCTGGATCCTCGAGCACGTCCCCGACCCGATGCGGGTGCTGTCGGAGGTGCGCAGGGTGCTGCGTGCGGGCGCGCCGATCGTGACCAACGAGGTGCTGAACGCGACGTTCTTCATCGATCCGTACAGCCCCAACACGCTGGATTTCTGGCGGGCGTTCAACGACCACCAGTACGAGATCGGCGGCGATCCGCACGTCGGCGCCAAGCTCGGCAACCTGCTGCAGGCGGTCGGCTACCGCGACGTGCAGACCGAGGTGAAGACCTTCCACCTCGACAACCGCGCGCCGGCCGACCGGGCCGAGTTCCTGGCCTACTGGACCGATCTGCTGCTCAGCGCCGCACCGGGCCTGCGCGAGGCCGGGATGATCTCGGAGGACACGATCGAGGCGATGAAGGTCGAGCTGGCGAAGGTCGGCCGCGACCCGAACGCGGTGTTCTTCTACTCGTTCGTGCAGGCGCGGGCGCGCGTCTGGTAAGTCGGAGAGAAGACCATGCCTGCGAACCTTCCTCCCAGCATCTTCAACGACGTCGTCGGACCGGTGATGCGCGGTCCGTCGAGCTCCCACTCGGCGGCGGCGCTGCGCATCGGCCGGCTGGCGCGCGGACTCTGCGGCGGCACGCCCACCCGCGTGCTGTTCGAAGCCGACACCCAGGGCTCGCTGCCGACCACCCACGACACCCAGGGCTCGGACATGGGCCTGTTCGGCGGACTGCTCGGCTGGGAGGCCGACGACGAGCGTCTGAAGGACGCGACGCGGCACCTGCGCGAGGCGGGCGTCGATCTGGAGATGCGCTTCGCGCGGCTCGACGACCCGCACCCCAACACCTACCGGCTGACCTGCGAGCGCGAGGGGATGACCTGGCGACTGGTGGCGATCTCGACCGGCGGCGGGATGATCGAGACCGTCGCGGTGGACGGGGCACAACTGCGGTTGTTCGGCGACTACGAGGTGGCGTTGGTGCGTTGCGCCGACGAAGCCGCAGCGCGTGCGCTGATCGCCGAGCACGGCGAGGTGGAGGCTGCGCAATGCGCGGCGGACGACCGGGGGAGCTGGTTGGTCGCGTTGTCGAGCCGCATGCCGTTCGACGGTGACTCCTTGCCGGCAGGGACGCGCCACCTGCCGCGGGTGCTGCCGGTGGGTTCGCGGAAGGACCTCGCGGTGCCGTTCCTGCACGCCGGCGAGATGCTGGCGCACGGCGGCGGCGACTTCGACCGGGAGCCGCTGTCACGGTGGGCGTTGGAGTACGAGTGCGCGCGGGGCGGACTCTCCGAGCGCGAGGTGCTCGGCAAGATGCAGGGCATCCTGGAGATCGTCCGCGGCGGCGTGCGCGAAGGGTTGGCGGGCACCAGCTATCCCGGCCGGGTGCTGCCCTCGCAGAGCCCGCGCTTCCACGAGCTGTGGCAGCAAGGCAAGCTGCTCGACGCCGGCATGCTCAACCGGATGCTCGCCTACGTCACCGCGTTGATGGAGGTGAAGAGTTCGATGGGGGTGTTCGTGGCGGCTCCGACCGCCGGATCGTGCGCGACGTTCCCCGGCACGATCGCCGCGGCGGCGGATGCGCTCGACGTCGACGACGACCGGGTGGTGCGCGCGATGCTGTCGTCCGGCCTGATCGGCGTGTTCGTCGCGACCCGCTCCAGCTTCGCGGCCGAGGTCGGCGGCTGTCAGGCTGAAACCGGTGCGGGTGCGGCGATGGCCGCCGCGGCGCTGGTGGAACTCGCGGGCGGCTCGGCGCACCAGTCCCTCGGCGCCGCGAGCCACGCGCTGCAGAACGTGCTCGGCCTGGTCTGCGATCCGGTCGCCAACCGCGTCGAGGCGCCGTGCCTCGGCCGCAACGTCAATGGCGCGGCGAACGCGCTGGTCTGCGCCAACATGGCGCTGGCCGGCTACCTGCACCTGATCCCGCTCGACGAGGTGCTCGACGCGCACCGCGAGGTCAGCGAGCGGATGGCGCGCGAGCTGCGCTGCACCGCGCTGGGTGGTCTGTCGATCACGCCGACGTCGAAGGCGATCGAAGCGCGGATGGCGGCGGAGTGTGGGGGTGGCACTTGCGGCAGCTGCTGACTCTTCGCCGGAGTTCTTCCAACCGGTACCAGGCACCAGTTGGAAGAACGCAGCGCGACTTTTACAACCGGTGCCAGGCACGCGTTGTAAAAGTCCGTAGCTGGGCGTGGTCTTGCGTTCTGCTGTCCGCGGGCACGGCCGCTGCTCAAGGCCCCATCACGCTCGATCTGCCCTTCGGCAGCGGGATGGTCCTGCCCCGCGACCGGTCGGTGACGATTCGCGGGATCTGCGAACCCGCGCGGCGCGTGGAGGTCCGCTTCGGACCGAAGCAGGCCTCCGGGCGCAGCGACTCCGAGGGCCGCTTCGCGGTTCCGCTGCACGCGGGCGCGGTGTCGGCGGACCCAGCGGAGCTGTTGATCACCGCCGGCGACGCGGAGCTGCGCCTCGAAGACGTGCTGGTCGGCGACGTGTGGCTGTGCGCCGGCCAGTCGAACATGGCCTGGCCGCTCGGCAAGGCTGCGACCGCCGAGGCCGCGCTGCAGCGCGCCGACCGCAGCGACATCCGGCTACTGCATCTCCGCGAGCGGGCCAGCGGCAACGCGATCCGCTACTCCGCCGAGCTCCTGCGCGACCTCGACGCGAGCAACCTGTTCGAGCACGACGGCTGGCGGCACAGCGACGAGGACAGCGCCGCGACCTTCTCGGCGGTCGGCTGGTTCTTCGCCGAGCGCCTGACCGCCAACGTCGAAGTCCCGGTCGGCCTGATCCAATGCGCGGTCGGCGGCGCGCCGATCGAGGCCTTCCTACCCCGCGAGCGCATGCTCGCCGACGAACAGCTCGCGCCACTCTCCGAGGACTGGCTCGACAACGAGGACTACCCCGGGTGGTGTCGGGAACGCGCCCGCTTCAACCTCGGCGCCTGGTTCGACGATCCGCAGGCCCCACGCCCCCACCACCCCTTCGAACCGTCGTTCCTGTACGACGCCGGCATCGCGCCACTCGCCGAATTCCCGATCCGCGGCGTGCTCTGGTACCAGGGCGAATCCAACGCCAGCTCCGGCGCGTCGGGCACAGCGGTGCCACCGCAGATCAATCGGCTGAAGCTGGTCACGCTGATCGACTCGCTGCGCCAGCAATTCGACTCGCCCGAGCTGCCGTTCCTGTTCGTCCAACTGCCGGCTCACGACCGGCCGTGGGTTGCCTTCCGCGCGATGCAGGCCGCCGTCGACCGGACCGTCGACGGCACCTCGATGGCGGTCACCATCGACGTGGGCGACGCGAAAGACGTCCACCCGCGGCGCAAGCGCGAGGTGGGCGAACGCCTGGCCCTGCTCGCGCTGCGCGAGGTCTACGGCCGCAACGTCGTTGCGCACGGGCCGGAGCCGCGCGACGTGCGCATCGGCAAGCAGGTGCGGATCACCTTCCACAACGTGGACGGTGGCCTGCGCACCGCCGACGGCAAAGCGCCGCGCGGCTTCGAGTTCGTCACCGCCGAGGGCGAGGTCGTCGCTGCGCGCGCGACCCTCGACGGAGACAGCGTGGTGCTCGCCGATCCGCCCGCGGGCGAGCGGCTGCGAATCCGCTACGCCTGGCGCCCCGTCCCGGACGCGAACCTGGTGAACGACGCCGGCCTGCCCGCTGCGCCGTTCCTCCGGTGAACCAGCGTTTCCTTCCGGTACGGTGCTGGGCACAGAACCGGAACGCATCACCTCCCGATCTGCAGCTCCAACGCCTCCGTCGCCTCGAGCGTCCCGAACAGCGGGCCATTGGTCTTGACGATCGCAGCCTGCAAGTAGAAGCGCGCGCCGACCAAGGCCGGCTGGTTGGGCACGCTCAGCGTCAGGCGGAACAGGCCCTGCGCATCCGTGGTGCCGGCTCCGATGGCGATGGGGTTCGGCAGATGGATCTCGCAGCCGGGCATCGGCACGCGGAACACCGTGCGCACATCGGCGACGAGCCCCAGCGCCTGGCGGCCGGGAGCCGAGGCCTGGAACAGTGCGTCGAAGGACGGACCGCCGACGCGCGGGGCGCCGGTCGCGCGGACGCTGGCACCACCGCAACCGCGGCCGAGTGGTTCGGCGACGGGCACTCCGAACGCGGCGAGAGGCGCGGCGTGCAGCTCGGTGCCGGTCCGGCCGTCGTCGGCGACGAACAGCGCCTGGCCGCCGAGTCGGAAGGCGGCCAGGGCTCCTGAGCCGGCCGTGCCGGGATTCGAATCCGTGAACGGGCGCGTGCCTGCCGCGGTTCCATCGCTGATCCACAGCTCATGGCCGTACCGCGCGGACCATGCGGGGAAGTTCACGTAGCCCTGGTCGGTCAGCGCGCGCATCACGCCACCGAGGACGAGTCGCGGCCCTGGACTGGAGGAAGCGAGGACTCGGCGGGTTCCCGCCACCGTCCCGTCGGTCACCCACAGATCGACGAAGCGCGCGTCCCCGGTGTTCACCTGCACGAATGCGCGATCACCCGCCACCTCGATCTGGCCAACCGCCCTGCCACGGAACGGTGCTGGGAAGCTCACCAGACGTGTCGTGCCCGCAGGACTGCCATCGGTGATCCACAGTTCCTGACCGCCAGACTGCCCCTCGATCACGAACACCACCCGATCGCCGAGCACCGCCGGTTGACTCGGCAAGCTGCTCGCGGCCCCGGGCGTGATATCGCGCAGCATTCGAGTCCCCCCCGGTGTGCCGTCCGACACCCACGGCTCCGAGCCCGCGGTCGACGAGAAGGCAGTGAAGAAGACTCCTCCGGGGAAACCGAGCAGGAGCTGCGGGGTCGAGCTGGCGACACCTGGATTCGCGTCTGCAACCCGTCGCGTGCCGCTCGCGGACAGGTCGCTGACCCAGAGCTCGGTTCCCGACGCCGCGTCGGCACCGACGCCGAACAGCAGGCCGTCGAACGCCACCAACGGGATGAAGTGGGTCACCCCCGCGAGCGCTGCGACCGGTGCGGTTCCGGACGGCGTGCCGTCCGTACTCCAGATCTCCCGATCCACGGTGGTGAAGTAGAGACGATCCTCGAGAATCGGGTATCCCGCACCGGTCGACGGGTAATGACTCGCGATGTACGGCACCCGACCCAGACTCCGCGTGCCGGAAGCAGTGCCGTCGGTGAGCAGGAGTTCGACGTCGCGCGTGGCGGAGTTCGCGCCGACGAACAGCAACCCGGAGGAGAGCGAACCGAGCAGGCCGTAGCCTCCCGGCGCACGGGACCCCAAACCGAGCGACGTGGTCCCCGCAGCGGTGCCGTCCGTGACCCAAGGCCTCGGGTCTCCGACCCCCACGGTCAGGAACGCGAAGTCGTCGTGGACCGCGAGCCGACCGACTCCAGAGCCGAGTGTGAGTCCGTCGGGTTCGAGATTGGCGAGCAGACGGACCTGATGGGTCACCGGATCGACGATCCATGGCTCGTCGCCGATCTGGCCGTCGTCCGCAGCGATCAACAACCCGTTGCTCGTCGAAGCGAGCGGCGCCGCGTCGCTGCCATCCGCACCCGGGACGAGGTCGACGACCTGGTTCGTGCCAGCCGCCGTGCCGTCGCTGCTCCACAGCTCGAGGCCACTGGCCGTGGTCCACGCACCGAACCACAGCTGTCCGGCGTGCTCGACGAAGTGCTTCGGCGACGAGGACCCCGAGCCGGGCTCGACATCGCGGATCCGATAGGTCCCCGCAGCCGTGCCGTCGCTGAACCACGGTTCGTAGCCCGTTGCGCCATCACTCCCGCAGAACACCAAGCCGCCACCGAACGGCAGGGCACGGGTTGCATCGAGCAACACCCCGTGTGCGTACCCGGGAGCGAGATCGACCACGAGTCTGGTACCGGCGGGAGTGCCGTCGGTCACCCACAACTCGGAGCCATGCCTGTTCTCCCGCGCTCCGAACCACAGCCGCCCGCCAGACGTACCGAGGGCGACGACGGTGGGTGAACCCGGACCGGGCTCGAGTTCGGCCAACTGGCGCGTGCCGGCAGTGGTTCCGTCGCTGACCCACAGTTCGCGGCCGGAAGCCGCTGCAGCCGATTCGCCGACGAACACCGCGAGTCCATTGACGCCGCCCAGGAACTCGTACGCGAGCAGATCAGGCACCGGTTGCAGCACGCGGGCCGGCACGCCGGGTCCGGACTTCACACGCAGCACACCACCGCCGGCTGGCGCCTCGACGATCCACAGCTTGCCGGCCACTCCGAACAGTCGACAGAAAGACGGTCCCGCGATGTCCTCGTCGACCACCGTGCCCGCAGCCGTGCCGTCGGTCCGCCAGATCTCGACACCGGGCGTCCCGTCCTCGGCGAAGAACCAACCGGTGCTTCCGAGCACCACGGGACCGATCGGGTTGGAGGATTCGGGGCCAGGAACGATGTCGCCGAGCAGACTCACGGTGGTCGATCCAGGCGCCGCCACGAACATCTCGGTACCCGACGCCGGCGTGTGCCCGACGAGCAAGAGCGCGCCATTGGCCAGCGCACGCGCAGGTCCGAACCGCTGGAATCCAGGTCGCGCGACGTCGACGAGCACCTGCGTCCCCGCCGTCGTTCCATCCGTGCGCCACAGCCCGTCGCCGGTCGCACTCGTCGTCGCCCGGAACCAGGCCGTCCCCCCCTGGGCCTCCACGGATCCAGGTCTCGAGTCCCTCGGCGCCAGGTCGGGACTCCGGTTGATGTCGAGCAGGAGCGTGGGCGTCACCGGACCCTGGCTCGCGAGCGGCGCGGAGGACGCGGCGAACGAGAGGCACGCAACGCCGACCATGCCGAGGAGGAAGGCGCCCGGCGTTTGGATAGAAGACGGGCTGCCAGGCGCGGACAGCAAAGCAGAGGAGTGGAGCATGCCGATCGAGTGGACGCTGACGCGGGTGAGGAGCCGAGGGAGCGCGCGCTCCGCAATGCGCATGCCGGCGCTGCAGGGCCGTCTCGCCGCCAATGGCCCGATCCGGGCGTCACTCCATTGATCCGGCCGTTCCCTGCGAGAAACGAATCTACGCGATCGAGCGCGGTCTGCCGGCCTCACCCCGAGCCAGCGTGCTCCACCAATCCGCGCGGCATCGAGCCGCTGGCACCCGGCTCCAGGTCGCGCACCAACCGGGTGCCGGCGGCGATGCCGTCTCTCACCCACGGCTCGATGCCGTTGGCCGCGGTCTCGCCGACGAAGACCGCCCGGCCGTTGGTCTCGCCCACCACTTCGTGAGCGACCAACCCGCCGGACGGCACCAGCTTGCGCGTCGCCATCCCCGGACCGTCCTTCACTCGCAGCGTCCCGCTTCCGATCCGGCCGTCGATCATCCACAGCTTGCCGGCCGCCGCGGCGAGTCGGACGAAGGGCACGCCCGCCAGCGACTCGTCGAGGACCGTGCCGGCCGGCGTGCCGTCGGTACGCCACGGTCCTGCGTTCGCCCGGCCATCGGTGGAGAACCAGCCAAGGTTGCCGATCACCGCCGCCCGGCTCGGGGACGACGACGCGACGCCAGGCGCGAGGTCGACGAGCAGCGTCAGCGAGGTCGAGCCCGGCGCCGCCGCATGCGGCTCGGTGCCGGTCGCGGTGCTCGTCGACGACATCAGCAGCGTCCCGTTCGGCACGGCCGTCCCGTGGCGGTAGGCCTGTTCGGTGCCGGAGCCGAGTTCGTCGATCAAGAGCGTGCCGGCCGCGGTGCCGGCCGTGCGCCATAGCTCCCGCGCATGTTCCGGCGTGGTGGCCGAGAACCACACCACGCCCGGCGAGGCGGTCTCGAATCGACGTGCGGAGTCGCGCGCGGTCTGGTCGGGCCGTTGGTCGATGTCGACCAGGAGCGTCGAGCTGACCGGGCCTTGGGCGAAGGTCTCGGCACCGAGGACGGCGAGGCAGCACAGCCAGAGGTCGCTCGGGGGCCGGAGACGGAGGGACGAGGCGGAGGGTCATTGCATGTTCAGGGGCTCCGGGCGAGCGGAGGTGCGGGCGCCGTCCGGGACAAGGTGCGTTCCGCCGCTCCAGATCACGCCTGGATTCGCGGTCCGCTCGGGGCGTTCTGCAGCCGCAACGATTGCCCCGATCGGTCAGCGCCCCCGCGCCGACACCCGCTGCGCGCCCTCGGTCACCGACAGCGTACCCCACAGCGCTCCCTTGGCCGCGCAGACACTCTGCGTGTAGCCGCAGACCGTGGCCTTCTGCGTAGGCGTCGACAGCGCATCGGCCAGCGCCTGCAGGAACGCTCGCCCGGCCGCACCGCGCGCGACGCCGCAGCCGAACAGGGTCAGCTTGCCGATCTTGCCGCGGTTGGCGGTGACGAAGGCCTGCGTCGCAGTGCCGGCGACGCCGATGTCGCTCGCCCGCAGCGTGTTCGACCCGCCGCCCTGCCCGTCGCCCACGGTGAACACGCCGGTGTTGCCATGACCACCGAGGAACACGTCGACCGGTCGACTGCCGTTGTTCTGGTAGGCATTGCCGATGTTGGTGTTGGCCTGCGCCACCGTGGCGTGCCGCGACTCACCCCAGAACGCCTGCGCGGTGGCATCGTCGAAGCAGTTGTCGCCGGCGACCTGAGACTCGACCGACACCACGTCCACCGCGGGGTTGTCGATGGTCACGTAGCGGGCTTCGGGCTGGGTCGTCCCGCCCTCGGCAGGAGCCGCGTTGATGCAGCACACGAACTCGTGGACCTGACCGGCCAGCGTGAGCACCTCTGCGTAGTAGGTGCCGGGTCGGAGGAAGGTCATCGACGCGCCGCCGCTCGGGCAGACCGTCGCGTAGTAGTCGCGCAGCGGCACGAACGGATCGAACTGGTCGATCGGCGCCCCGAAGCGGATCTCCTGTACCGGACCGACGCTCGGCGGAATCGGCAGCGGCAGGAACGGCGCGCCGACGAGGCGTGGGTAGAGCTGCTCCGCGACGACGTGCTGCACGTCGAGCGCGCTGAGGGGGCACGGCGGCGGCGGCAGGTCGATCCCGACGCGCAGGTTGTTGCTGCAGAGGATCTGACCTGCGAAGGGATCCAGGGCGATCGCCTGCGCATCGATGTGCGTGCCGAGCGGCAGCGGTGGCACCAGCATCGGCCCGAGCAGGGCGTCGCAGCCCGGCGTGGGCGCGGGGATCGCCACGACCGTGAGCAGGCAGGCATCGCCGAAGTCGATCAGCCCGAGACCGTTCTGGCCGAGCCCTGCCGGCGGGGTCATCACGCCGAGATTGAGCGCGGTCAAGAGACCGTCACGCACCCGCGGCGCGACGATGTGCGGGAAGGCCAGGCCTCCCTGATCGCCGAGGCCGACCGAGGACATCGCGAAGGTCGGCACGTGGATCGGGTCCTGGAACGCGATGCCGTCGGAGAAGGGGAAGTAGACGTCGCCGCAAACCGCGGCCGGATGCTCGAGGCGTCCGCCGGCCTCGAAGAAGTCGACCACGCCGAGACCACTCACACCGTGTTCGGCGTTGGTCGCATAGAGACCGACGCTCGTTCCGTCGGCCCGTTCGCCGCAGAGCACGAGGTGCTGGCAGCGGCCGTAGCCGTCGAGCAGCGGACAGGGCCCGTGTAGTTGCAGGATGCCGGGCGGCGGCAACAGCGCCGCGCGGCCACCGAGGACCGAGACCTGCTGCGGTCCGCCGAGCGGTCCCTGGACGTCGAGATCGAACAGCGACAGTCCACCGGAGAACGGATCGACGAGGTACATCGCGAGCCGGCCATCGACCAGCGCGAGCGTCGGATCGAGCTGCGCCGGCGGCAGACTCACCGGCGGCAGTCCCTGGATCGGCTGCGGCGACGCGAACGGCATGTCGAACGACTTGCGGCTCGCGTGGACGATTCCCTGCGCGCTGGCCCAGACCGCGTGCAGCAGGTCGGGGCTGAACGTCACATGGAACTCGTCGGCCGGGGTGTTCACCGGGCCGAGCAGTTGGTCGAGCACCACCGGCTGACCCGGCCCGCCCCAGGTCGCGGTCGCGACGTCCCAATCGGTCCGCCCCGCGAGGCGAAGGCTCAGACCGACGTGGAAGGCGCCGTCCTGGATCGGGGCGAGGGTGAGCTGACCGACCTCCGAGACCGGCGCGCCGCCGATGTTGCCAGGACCGAGGTCGGGGAAGGGCCGCGGCTGGCCGACGATCGGCGGCGGGCAGAAGGGCTGCTGCTGGGCGGGCACGGCCGTGACGGTTGCTGTGGCGAGGAACGCGGCGAGCGCGCGTGAGGAACGCGGGAACGGGACCATCTCGGAACTCCTTGGCAGGGTGTGCGGCGCGCGCGCGATGCGCGGTCACTCCCTGTCGCGGAGCGCGAGGTGCTGGCGTGCCCGGATTCCGTGCGAACTGGCCCTCGATCGGTAGTCAGTCCGGAGAGGAGTGCCGTCGTTCCAGCTCCTGGACGTCCAACAGATCGCGAGGCCGACCGGCAGATCGCTTCGCCTTCAACAGATCCTCGAGACCCAGGTAGGCGATCGCGACGTCTCCGTATCGATCCGGTACGCGGCCCTTCCACGCGTCGTCGAAGGTCACTCCGGTCACACCCGTCAGGATGTCGATGCGGTTCGGCTCCACGCCGATCTGCACGACGTTCTCCGGATCTGAAAGATCCGAAGGTGTCAACGCCTCCATCGGCGCTCCGAAGTCCTGCAGCGCATCGAACACGCGTCGCGCGTTGTCGGGCTCGGGATCGACGAAGACGTCGACGTCCTTGGTGTATCGCGGATGGCCGTGAAAACTCACTGCGTAGCCACCCACGACCACGAAGCGAACTTCACGAGCGACGAACGAGGCGAAGAGATCGCGAAAGTCGCGGTTGATCATCAGCGTCCTCCGATCCGCTCTTGCCGAGGCGATCCAAGACCATGTCCCATAGCAGCTCGACCCGCTGCCGACCGGTCATGGCCATCCAGAACGCCGCGTCCGCTCGCGCTTCCGCTTCGCCACGACGCACGACGCGCACCGTGATCTTTCGTCGCTGGGCTGGGTCCTCGACCATGCGCTGAGTCTACCGCAGGCACGGCCTTCCGGCATTCAACCGCCCACACGAGCCGCGCTAGTGTCCCCGCTTACGCGCCACGCTCCGCCAGGAGCCGTTCGGCCGCGGCACGCACCTCGAGACTCTCGTGACGGCTCGCCTCCATGAGAAGCTGGTCGGCGAGCGGACCCTGCGCCCGACGGACGGCCTCGAGTGCGGCGAGGCAGCCGTCGACCGTCGTCGCGCGGCGGAAGCTCCGCGTCGCGACCTCGGCCGCCCGCGGTGACTCGGTGTTGCCCCAGGCCGCGAGCCACAGTTCGTGATCGGCGGTCCCCGGCGCGGGCTCCTGCGCGAGCAGGCGCGCGCCGGGGTCGCCGCCATCGGCACCACGCCCGGTCAACGCGCCGAGCACGAGCAGGCTGGTCGAGCCTTCGATCCCATCGAGCGACGCAGCGCCGACGAGCTGATCCAAGGTCTCCGACGAGGGCGCGGTGAGGCGGTGCATCGCACGCATCGACGCGGCGCGCAATCGCGGCGTGTCGGCGTCACGGGCGACGCGGACGAGCGCTTGCTGCGACGCGTCGGTCTCGGCCTGCGCGATCGCACACAGCGCGAAGTCCCGCAGCTCGGCCGCGAGGCCGCCGATCATGACTCGGGCTTCGAGCATCGCGAGAACCTCCGGTCGATCGGCCGCGGCCCACGCCATCGTCACGAACAGGTCGCCGAGCTCGCGGGCACCGGCGTCGTCGAGATCCTCGCGGGCCAGGAGTTCCGCGGCGCGGGCGAGCGCGGTGTCCGCAGCGAAGCAACGCGAAGCGAGCGCACGGGTCTGCCGCAACACCGCTTCGGGATCGGCCGGAGCCTCGGTCGCATCCGCGGGCAGCTCTCCTTCCGCGCACAGCCCGACCGGGCCGACCGCGGTGCGCGTCACCTCGACCCACGGTTCCGCTGGTCGAGCGGCATCAGCTTCGGCCGGTATGGCGGACCGCGAGAACTCCGGAGCGAGGTCCGCCGTGTCGGTCGGCAGGGTCCGGGCGAAGAAGCCGCAGAGCGTCGCGGCGGAGAGGAACGCGAGAGTGACTCGGGTGGCCATGCCAGGTGGATGGCGCTCGAGCCGCCCGCGTGACGCGGCGAGTTCGAGATTCACGGCCGCGGCGCCCGAGACTCCCTCAGAACACCGAGAAGACGTGATGCGAGTAGTCCTTGGTGTCGTCGACGAGCGTGCGGGACTCGTCGAAGACGCCCACGTACGCGATCGGCACCATCGTGAACATGGTCGGCGTCAGGTAGACGAGTGGATACATCGCCCCCTTTGCCGAGAAGTTCTGGCGGACGCGGTAGCGGCTCGGCATGGCGTGGAGCGTGCCGCCGGCACTCATCGGCGACGCCTGCATGCTGAACCAGAGCCGGTCTCGCAGCGTGAAGGTCGTGCTGACTTCGGAGCGCGTGAACGCGGTCGCAGGCCCTGCCGATCCCAACGAAGCGCTGGAACTCCAGGCGGAGGTGCGGAGGTCGACATCCGCACCGACCATCCCGCTGGTCCGCGCCGAGGCCACCCAAGGCTGCCCGCGCGCACCGAACGTCGTCAGGAGCGCCAACCGCGGCGGACCACCGACCGGACCGCCAGTGCCCGGCTCGGTGCCGGTCACGTCGACCTCGACCAATCGGCTCTGGGTGAAGAACCCCGAGATCGACTCGTTCGCGTCTTCCTCGATCAGGCTCGACGACGACTGGTTGCGGTAGAACAGCAGCGTGCCGCCCACGTAGATCCGCACCCGCTGTTCGTGGCCGGTGCGACCCAGCGCGCGGGCCCGGGCGTCGGTCCGTACGAGTTCGGTGCCATCCGGCATCCAGAGCCGGTTCTCGCAGGTCCCGCCCGCAGACGAGCCGGACCAGGTGTCCGCAGACAGGGTGCCGCGACCGCCGAGAAGGCTGTTGCCCACGTTGCGCGTCGTCGAAACCTGGGCGCCGAGAGCGCCGGCTGCCGCGACGAGAAGAGCGATCGTGAGGATGGGAGTGGTGTTCATCGGGAGCCTCCTTGGTTGGTCAGACTCCCGGTGGATGGCGACGCCGCATCGGACGTGACGCGCCGAGGTGGCGAATTCCAGTCGGATCGATCCGTCGCCCGAATTCGGGCCTGGCTCCCGTGACCCGGGCTTTTAACGCTCGAGCAGCCGGCTCTCCACGACGTTGGTGAACCCCGAACCTCCGGCCATGTCGAAGACCGCCGCCTGGCAATGGACCCGGAGACCGAGCAGGGAAGTCAGGTCGGGGATCGGCAGCTGCCATGGCAGATCGGTGGTTCCGGCAGGCAACGTCGCGGTCCGCAGATCGGCCTGCTGGAGATCGACGAGCAGCTCCCCGTGCAGGCCAGGAACCGACTGCGGAGCCTGGGGACGGAGGCCGATGACCAGCGTGGCTGCCCGCTCGAACTGCGGGTTGGCGAGGGCGTCGAGGCGCAGCGACCAAGTGGAGCCGAGCGTCGGCAGACGGTCCGCCGAGAGGTGGCGGATGCGGTTGGGAACGATGCGGGTCCCCTCGACCTCGCCGGGGAACGGCCACCCGCTGAACAGTCGGCTCGGCGGGACGCTCAGGACCAGGTCCAGATCACCGTCGAGGTCGGCGTCGAGCAGGGTGCCTCGCGCGAGCCCGAACCGTTCGACATAGGGCGCGACCGCGGTGGTCGCATCGACGAAGCCACCCGCACCGTCGTTCCGCAGCACCTGGACCCGTCCCTCCCCACGGACGATGTCGACATCCCCGTCCTCGTCGAAGTCGCCGAGGCAGAGCTGGTAGTGGGCGTTGGGGTCGACCGCTACGAGATCGGGCAACGCCGCGTAGCGGAACGTCGTGCCGTCGTTGAACAGCAGGCTGCGGCCGACCACGTCGCCGTCCCCATCGCCATCGAGGTCGGCGATCAGGCAGCGGTGCACGTCGCGCGGGAAGTCGCGCACCAGCGGATCGACGCCGGGCGGTGGCGGGACCGAGGCCAGCAACTCGAAGGTCGCTCCCCGTCGCAGCCATATCCCTCCGGACGCGGTGACCGCATCGTCGCGGCCGTCTCCATCCAGGTCGCCCACGGCGACGAGTGCGGCGCCGAAGCCGCCGGCCGGTAGCCAGCGGTCGGACACCTCCCAGACTCCGTTGCGATTCTCGCGCGTGCTGCCCACGCCGATCAGGTCGAGGTCCCCGTCGTGATCGAGATCGCTCGGCCAGTGCGGCGTCGCCAGGAAGGTGTTGGGGAACGACGACGGAGCGACCGCATCGACCAGGAACCCATGTTGGTTGCCGAGACTCTCGTAGCCATCCACGAGCAGTTCGTCGCGGCCGTCGCTGTCCAGATCGATCGATTGGCAGAAGCTCAGTTGCAGAGTCCGCAGCGAGCGGAATCCGGCCCCCAGATCTGGAACGAGCGGACCTCGATTGCCCTGAGGGTCGATCCGGTCGAAGACCAGCATCTGTCGGACTCTGGCGAGATCATGGAAGTCGTCGCTGCGCAGCAGCACCAGATCCCGCGAGCCAGGAGCGCGCATCGAGCCGGTGGCGACGGTCTCGGCCCCCGGCAACCGATTGCGGTCGCGGACCTCGGCCAGCCTGCCGTCGGGATCGGTCAGGTAGACGACGACCGAACGCGTCATGCGATCGCGAACGGCGAAGGTCGATTCCCCGAGGCTGGAGACCAACGCATCCGGATCACCGTCCGCATCGAGGTCGGCGACAACGGGATCGCGGAACGGAGGCGTCGCCAGTCGTTGCCCGCGGGCGAAGATCCGGCCCTCGTCCGGACTCGAGAACACCGAGACGCTCCGGTCGGCCGATTCCGCATAGACCGTCGACGAGAAGCCAGCGCGTCGCCCGTCGAATCCGCTGCCGTTCCAGCCGAGCAACGCGCTGCCCTCCGGGCCACCGGCAACCTCGACGTTGACCGGCCAGTCGAAGGGGCTCGAAGACCGGTAGGCTCCGAGGGGGATCAGCGGACCGGACGGCATCGGCGGATCACCCTGCCATTGCCCGCTGATGGGCGGGTAGGCGACCTCGGTAGTCGGGAAGCCGCCCTGGCCGTCGTTCAGGGCGTAGAGCACGCGTCCCGGATCGGCGGCGTCGGCTCCGATCAGATCGAGGTCTCCGTCCTCGTCCAGGTCGAACGCGAGGACCCCACGCAGCGGTTCCGGGTCGCTCGAGTCCTGCCAACGCAGCGCCGGAAGGGTGAGTGGGTAGTCGACCCAGGAGCCGCTGCCCGACCGGGTCCAGACCACCACGCGGCGCGTCTCGGTCGCTGCGAAGACCTCGGGGCTGCCATCGAGATCCAGGTCGTGGAGCGCGAGCGGCAGCGCGAACTCGCCAGTCGGTAGCGACACGTTCGTCGATGGCGCGAAACGACCCGCTCGATCGTTGACGTAGGCTCGCACCGCGAAGCCGGCCGGATCGAGATCACCGGTGAGCAGGTCCGTATGACCATCGCCATCGAGGTCGACCAGCACCGTACGCGAGAACCCGGGCGCCGACGCACGACCCTGCTCGAGGAACTGCACCTCGCGGTAGCGGCGCGATGCCGCGTCCATGTGCCAGATCCGGAAGCCATCGGCGACCTCGAGCACCACGTCCTGGTCGCCATCGCCGTCGAGATCGACGACCAGCGGACGGCCGCTGCCGAGTTCCTGGGGTGCCGGCGCGTCGGGGACGGAGAACAGCGGGGTCTGCGCGGTCGATAACGCGGCAAGTGCGAGGAGCGCGCACGCGAAGGGGAGCGCCCGGAGCCGCATTGAAGGGATGGACATGGCGGGCAACGCGCCCGCGGAAACCGGCCGCAACTGGAAATCCCACGGGCTGGGCGGGGTCCGTCACACGAGCCGTGCAAGCGCCCGCGACACGCCCTCGAGAATCGGCTCCGCGACCGCAGCGGGAAAACCCACCGGCAGGCGCGCACCCACCTGCTCGAGCGCACGCGGCCCGCACTCCGCGACGTCGCCCAGCACCGCGCGCGCATCGTTCTCGGAGAGCCCCACCGCCTTCGCCGTCGCCATCCAGTGCCGCGGCTGGATCCCGCCCCACTCGTAGTGACGGTTCCTGCCGAGCACCGCCATCGCCATCTTCAGTTGCCGCTCGTGGAGCTGCCTGCGGGCGACGACCGGCCAGGCCGACAGCACGTCGTAGATCGGCGTGCCACGACTGCGCCCACCCGGCAGCAGGAACAGGCTGAAGTTCTTGGCGTGCCCGTCGATGCCGGCAAGCAGCCAGAACACCACCAGTGCCGTGAAGAACCGCCGGCGCTCGGCCTCGGGCTCCATGGTCTGACGCAGCAGGTCGAAGCACGCGGCGACGCCGGGACCGCCATCCGACTCGTACTTGTTCGCCGGCGCGACGCCGAGCGCCTGGCAGAAGTCCTCCTGGTGCAACCGCATCAGCCACGAACCGTCGGCCGACCAGCGCCGGTCGAAGCGTTCGACCACCAGCGCCTGCTGGTCCTCGAAGGTCTGCATCTCCACGCGCGGCACCGGCAGGCCGAACGCCGCGACGAGCTGCATGCACAGCCACTCGTTCTCGACGCTGTCGGTCATGTCGATGCCGTGCGCGCCGGGCCCGATCGGCAGCTTCAGGATGTGGCTGGTCGGCGTCGCGTGCCGCGGCCGGTGCCAGCGCCCGTCGAGCCGCAGCAGCGCGGTCTTCTCCTGAGCGCCGGCGATCGAGATCCGGAACTCGCGCTCGCGGGTCATGCCGAGCGGCTGGTCGCGGTGGCCGCGCAGCGTCGCGGCGATCTCGTGGTCGTCGACGGGATCGGCTTCGACCTTGCGCACGTCACGCGGATCGACGCCGGCCGGGTGGATCTGCAGCGCACCGACGCAGTCACCACCCACGCTCGCCAGGAGATCGAACGGCTGCGCGGACTCCGCACCGAGACGCCCCTGCAATCGCCGCCGCAGATCGACGTTGTCGGGCAGCAGGTTGTCGAACCAGTCGCCGACGACCGCGCCGCGGAACCCTTCGCGCGACAGCGGCATCGACAGGGAGATCGGCAGGGCACCCTCGCGCTCGAGCCAGGACTCCGTGTAGCGGAACCGCTGCTCGCCCTGCGCGGTGCGGGTCCAGGTGCCGACCTCGAGACCGTTCATCGCGACCGTCAGGTCGCGCGCCAGTCGACGCCGCCCCATCGCTCAGCCGTCCTCCCACGGTGCCGGCGGCAGGGTTTCAGGCTTGGGCCGCACCACCAGTTCCAGGCCGAGCACGGCGGCGAGCTTCAGGATGGTGTCGAGCCCCGGGGGCGCGACGTCGCGCTCGATCTTGGAGACCGTCGCCTGCGTCAGACCGGCCCGCTCGGCGAGCCCGGCCTGGGTCAGTCCGAGCCGACGCCGGGCATCGCGGAGGACATGGCCGAGGGCGGACGTGGAGTAGACGATCTGGACCATGGCGCGCTGGATTCCCAGACTACATAAACACGTAGCATATCGTGCGATATATTTTGCGGATTTATACTCCTCAGGAATCCTGTGTCGGAAACTCCCGTCACAGCGCGATCCGCAGCGATCGACCGAATCCGAACGCCTGGATCGGTTGGTCGACGGCCCCCCACCAGAACCACACCGGCGCCGGGAAGGGCAGCGGCTGGTTCGGGATCGGCACGACCAGGTGCTCCGGCCCGCCGCCGCGCGGGTCGGTGGGGTCGCGCTGCGGGTTGGAGGTCGGCGACACGGGGAACCAACCAACCGGCGCCAACACCGCCAGGTCGCAGCCCGCGAAGCCCGGGCCGCGGCCCGACGACGGCCAGCCGGCCATCGTGGAGATCAGCCGGGCGCCCGAAGACGGCGAAGGCCCCGCCTCGCGGAACACCGACGCGGCGATCCGGGTCTGGAAGTTCGGCGGGGTGCGGGTCGCCTCCGGCGTGCCCATCAGCAATCGCATCACCTGGCGCCGACCCGGGTCGACGCTGCAGATCGCATCGACGTCGTCCACCGACACCAGACCGATGCGGTCCGAGACCTTGCGCCCGTCGGCTTCGCGGTAGTCGCGGATCAACAGGACCGGCGGCATCGGCAGGCCGGGGAAGGTGAAGCCCTTGCCGAACAGGATCGGGTCGCGGCCGGGACTCGCGGTGGAGAACAGCAGCTCGCCGCTGCCGCCGCCGGCGGCCAGCGAACTGCCGAGGTCGATGGCGATCGCGTCCACCTCCTCGGCATCCGACAGGCCGAGGTTGGCAGGGGTCAGGAACACGCTCGGCGTCGCCCAGGCGGCACCGGTCCACTCGGTCCAGAACACCGTGGCGCCGCTCGGCACCGTGCCGCCCCACCAGGCTGCGGGCACGTCGCCGAGGGTCGCGGTGCTGACCGAGAAGAACACTCGCGGCACGTTGAGGGGCGGCGGCAGCGACGCCGCGAGCGACGGGTTCGAGGTGAACAGCAGCCCGTAGAGCAGGTCGTGCGCGTCGATGTCGTGCACCGAGCCGGGCGCCAGCGCGAACTCCGAGCTGTCGTGGGCACGTTGGACCACGTCGGTGAACTCGCCGGGCAGAGCGCCACCGTTGAGGATGTAGCTGAACAGGTCGCCCGCGGCGCCGCCGGAGCGCCCACGCTCGCCGGCGATCACGCCACCGGACCGACCCAGCGTGCCGCGGGTCACCGAGAAGGTGATCGCACCCCAGTTGCCCGGCGGCACCTCCACCACGCCGTCGTCGGTGGCGAGCACCCAGTCGAGGCCCATCGACAGCGCGTCGATGTCGGGCCGCGGCGAGATGCCCTGCAGGATCGCATCGGTGCGGAAGTCGGGACGACCGGGCAGCGGCGCCGGCGCGACGGTCGGCGTGGTGCCGGTGAACAGACCGATGCGCTTGTCGAGGATCTCGGTCGCGTCGATCGGGCCGGTGAATCCGACCGCGCCCGGCGCCAACGAGAAGCCGTGGGGCGCCGCGAGGAACGGACCCTGCGATTGCGGCTCGAGGGCGACCTGCGCGGCGGCGAGCGACGTGGTGACCAGGCAGGCCACGAGACAGCGGCAGATCGTCTTCATCGGTCTTCTCGGGTTACGGGGACATCGGCTGCGGGGACATCGGCGGTGGGACCCTTGCGCGGCAGGCCGAGCCGTTCCCGCTGGTCGTCGGCATCGGCGCGGAACGCCGGCGCGCCGGGGCTCAGCGCCGCGGCCTGTTCGAGCAACAGTGCCTCCAGCACCGCACGATGGTCGGCGTCGAGGTCGGTCGGCAATGCGACCACGAGGTTGCGCAGCGCGTGCGGGTCCAGCGGCGCACCGAGCACCTGGCTCGCGACGGCCCCGAAGCCGCGGGCCGGCTCGCCGACCACCTGGCCGTCGAGGAACGGCAGCAGCAGCTTCGCCGAGACCGCGTAGCGCCGCGGCGGCGCGAGTTCGAGTGCGCGTCGGAACGCGGCGCGCGCCCGGTCGGCGCAGCGCAGCGCGGTCTGGTCGTCGCGGTGCAGGTGCGCCGCGGCGGCCTGCTTGGTGGCCACCGAACCTTCCGCGTAGGGCCGGTTCCAGATCTCCGTGCCGTCGCCATCGGGGGAGGTGATCTGCGCTGCCCAATCGTAGGCAGCGTCGAAGTCTCCGAGGTCGGCCTCGACCTGACTCAGCAGCTCCAACGTGTTGCACAGCCACGGCCGGATCGCGTGGGCCCGCAGCAGTTCCTCGCGCGCGGCCGGCAGGTCGCCGGTGCGCAGCAGCGCCAGGCCGAGGTTGTTGTGCGGACCGTGGCGGTCGGGCCGGATCGCCACCGCATCGCGCAGCACCGGCAGCGCCTCGTCGTAGCGGCGCAGGTGCAGCAGGGCGGCGCCGATCGTGTGACGGGTCCGCGCGGTCGGGCGGCCGTAGAGACTCTCGAGGTCGCGGGCCTCGGCGAGCGCCTCGCGAACCAGCTCCAGGTCTTCGGTGCCGAGCAACGCGATCAGCCGCAGGTCGCGGGCCGGGGTCCAGTCGCGCGCCCGAACGAGATGGTCGGCCGCGCTGCGGAAGCCGGCCTCGCTGTGGTCGCGCATCGCGTGGAAGCCGACGAGGAAGTGATCCACGGGCAGGTGCGCAGGCGGCAGGCCGGCGAGGTCGAGAGCGGCGATACCGCGCGTCCCGGCCGGCAATGCGCGGTAGCGACCGGCGAGCGCTGCGGCGAGTGCGCTGCCGGAGGCCGCGGCGATGGCGTCCAGGTCCGCAGCCGCGCGGTCCGCTGCGCCGACGTCCAGCAACACCGCCGCGCGCAGGGCGCGGGTCGCAAAGTCGTCGGGAGCCAGCTCGAGCAGCCGGTCCAGCTCCGCCAGTTGCCCACTGCGCTCCTCGTCGCCGACCAGCATCCGCTGCGCCGGCCAGCCCTCGATGGTCAGCAAGGCCGGCAGGCGGTCGAGGCGCGCGCGGTACTCCTGCGCGCTCTCGCCCGCCCGCCACGCCGACCACGCCGGCCAGGCCACGCCGAGGGCCAGCACGGCCACCAGCGACGCCGCCAGCGCGATGGCCTTCGCCGGCTGGCGACGAACCCGCCGCCAACCCCTGCGCAAGGGACCGAGCGGCCGGGCCGAGACGGGGCGGTGGTCGAGGAAGGCCCGCAGGTCGTCGGCCAGCGCCGCGGCACTCGGATGGCGATCGCGCGGGTCGCAGGCCATCGCCTGCTCGACGATCGCCGCGAGGTCGCGCGGCAGGTCCGGGTGGAGCACGCCGAGACGCGGCGGATCACGGCGCAGCACCGCGTCGAGGACCTCCTCCGGCGAGCCCTCGAAGGGTGGGCGCAGGGCGAGCAGGTGGTAGAGGGTCGCACCGAGGCCGTAGACGTCGGCGGCGGTCCCGGCGACGGCGCCGCGCGCCAGCTCGGGCGCCATGTACCAGGGCGTGCCGATGTGGCTGCCGGCGCGGGTCAGGCCGGCATCCTCGGGTCGCGCGGCGATGCCGAAGTCGAGCAGCACCGCACGGCCACGGCGATCGATGAAGACGTTCGACGGCTTGACGTCGCGGTGCACGACGCCGAGAGCGTGCACCGCCGCCAGACCGTCGGCGACCTCGGCGCACCACCGGACCACCTGGCGCAGTGGACTCGATTCACCGAGGACGACACCGCGACACGCCTCCGCCAGAAACCGCGGCGACCGATAGGCCGCGCGCGGCTCGACTCGGGTCGCCGCCGGGACACCGCTCAGCGGCACACCGTCGAGCAGTTCCATCACCAGGAACAACGTGCCTTCTTCGGTCTGTCCCCGGTCGTGGATCGCCACCACGTGGTCGTGACGGAGCTGCGCGCAGATCTCGGCCTCGCGGAGGAAGCGGGCCCGCAGCGTCTCGCCCGCGAAGCCGCCACCGGCCAGCAGCTTCACCGCCACGTCGCGGCCGAGTTCCCGATCGAGCGCGCGGTAGACGGTGCCCATCGCGCCGGCACCCAGTCGCGCGTCGAGGCGGTAACGGCCGGCCAGCTCCACACCGATCCAGCGATCGGTCCCGGCGGTCCGCTCGTGCAGACCATGCAGCGCGGCCTCGAGGCCCAGCAGCGCGGCGACCTCCGCCGCCAGCTCGGGCGCATCGGCACAGAGCCGCGCGGGATCGGGCGTGACACCCGCGTCCAGCTCGGCGAGCCCGGCCTCGACGTAGCGCGCCAACCGATCCTCGTGCGCCGCGCTCACGACCCGTCCCCCGGCGCTTCGATGCCGCGCGCCCTGAGCCGGATCAACAGCCGCGCCTTGGCACCACGGAACGCCTTGAGCGCCGCGTTGCCCGACGGCCAGCCGAGCGCCGTCGCGACCTCGTCCCACGGCTTGTCCTCGACCAGCCGCATCTCCAGCAGCGCCCGCTCCCGCGCCGGAAAGCTGTCGAGCACCTCCTGGAAGATGCGGACCTGCTCGCCGAGCGCCGCATGCATCGAGGGCGTCGGGTCGTCGCCAACTGCCGCCACCAGGCCACCGCCGGCGGTCTCCAGCCCTTGCGCGCGGCGTGGGTCGCGGCGCTCGGCTTCGTGGTGGCGGACCGCGTCGATCAGCCGGTGCTTCACCAGCGCCGCGAGGAAGCGCAGCAGCGCGGCATCGTCTTCGGACGCGCAGGAGTCGAGCGACGCCAGCACGCCTTCGAAGACGTTGTGGACGATGTCGCCGGTGCTGAACAGGGGCAGGATCCAGCGATGATTGCGGCGGAAGTCGAGTTCGAGCTCGCGGTGCACCATCGCCCGGACCCGCGGGTAGGCGGCCTCCAGCAAGGCCGCACGCGCTCCGGCGTCGCCCTGTGCGGCGCGGCGGGCGAGGTCGGTCAGCGGGTTGGTGGAGGACGGGACGGACATGACGGGAACTCCCACACCCCCTCGCGCGGAATCGCGCCGAAAGATGTGCCGAGGAACTTCCCGTCATTGTGCCCTGGATGCGGATCGCCGGGCGGAACCCGACCGGCCACCGATCAGCTCGAGGCCGCTCGATCGGTTCGCAGTGCTCCGTACAGCACCGCGTCGACGAACCGCCCGTTCTTCAGGATGTGCTCGCGCAGCAGCCCCTCGCGACGCAGCCCCGCCTTCTCCAACACCCGTCCCGAACCGGCGTTCCATGCCATGTGGTGGGCGGTGACACGGTGCAGCCCGAGGCGTTCGAACGCATAGCCGACCACCGCACACGCGGCCTCGCTGGCATGGCCGCGCCCCTGGTGCGCGACGCCGACCCAATAGCCGAGCTCACCGCGTTCGTGGGTCCCGGAAAGGGACAGGCCGATCGCCCCGATCAACCGCGACGGATGGCGGAGCTGGATCGCCCAATGCAGGCTCGCGCCGGCAGTACAGCCCGCCGCATGTGTGCCGATCCAATCGCGGGCATCCGACTCCGTGTACGGATACGGCAGATGCAGCACTCCATCGGCGATGCTGCGGTCGGCGAGGAGCGCGACGAGTCCCACGACGTCGGAGTCACCGAACGGGCGCAGCGCGAGTCGCGGCGAGGTCAACGTCGGGATGGTCCGCGGACGGTTCATCCCGACGCTCCGGGTGCGGCCGGCACCAGCACCTGCAACACGCCGGTCTCGATCGACACCCCGAACGGCGTCTCACCCAGCAGGTCGCCATCGCCATGCACCGGCATCGGTTCGTCGGTCTCCACCCGCAGCTCGCGGACGCGGTAGTGCAGCAGCGCCGCGTCGCCGGGATCTTCGTCGAACTGTCGGGGCTCCGCCTCGAAGCCGAGCAGGCGCAGTCCTGCGGCACCGAGCATCCCAGCGTCCCAGCGCCGCACGACCAGCAGGTCGAGCCAGCCGTCGTCGGGTTCGATGTGCTGGGAGAAGCGCAGACCGCCGCGACCGATCCGACCGACGTTGGCCACCGCACAACTCACCGTATCGAGTTCCAGCGTGCTGCCCTCGGAATGGAATCGATAGCGCGCGGGTTCGGCACCGCGGTACTCCTGGATCGCACCCTCGAGATAGGCGAACCAACCCAGCGAGTCCTTGCGTTCGCGGCTCGCCCCACCGATCGCCCGGGCCTCGGCACCGATCCCGAAGCGCAGCAGGAACAGTCGGTCGCCGCTGCGCATCGCGTCGACCGGCACGCGCCGCGCGCGCGGGTCCACCGCGAGGGCTGCCGCGGCCGCGAGATCCACCGGCACGCCGAGTTCCTGCGCGACCGCGTTGCCGGTCCCACCCGGTAGGATCGCCAGCGGCACGTCGCTGCCGGCCAGTCCGGTCGCGACCTCCGCGACGGTGCCGTCGCCGCCGTAGACCGCGACCCCCGCGACCCCCTCGGCGACCGCTTCCCGCGCCAGCCGGATGGCGTCGCCGTCGGTGTGGGTCAGCTCGACCCGCCAATCGACGGCATCGCCCCAGGCGCGGTTGAGCACCGCGAGCACCGGCTCGTCCTGACCGGACGCCGGATTGACGATGCAACAGAGAGTCTCGGGTCGGCTGCTCATGGCGGTGAAGACGTCGGAACGCTACCGCCGCGGTCGGCCTCGTGTCGAGCCGTGCGGATTGCCACCACGCCCGGGCGGTCGCAGAATCGTCCTGATGCTGTCGAGTTCCAAGTCCACGCGGCTCGCTCTCCTGCTGGTCACGGCCATCGGCCTCGCCACGGGCGCGCCGGCGCAGCCGCTGCGATTGGCCGCGGTCACCCCGAGCAGTCGACCGATCGTGAACCGCACCGTGCCGGTGGTCTGGGTGATCGGTCAGTCGAATGCCTGCGGGGCAACCCTCGGCTACTGGCTGAACAACCCGATCACCGCCGGCGTGCACCGGCGACTGGCCTACCAGCCGAGAGTCCGCATCTGGTGGCCGGGAGCATCCGCGTCGCGGCCCTGGTCGGCACCGGCCTGGGAGACCTACCAGACGGGGTCCAACGCGATGGTCAACAACTCGTCGTACTGGATCACCGAGAACCGCTTCGGCACCGAAGCCTCGCTGGCCGACGGCGTCCAGTCGTTCTACGGCGAGGCCTGGGTCCACAAGTTCGCGTGGGTGTCACGCCTCGATCCCCGCTCGGTACCCACCTTCTCGCGCGGCGCGACCGAACGGGACGGCCTGTACGGCACCATGATGCAGAACTGGCGCGCCGCCGAGGCACAGCTCCGCGCGCAGGGGCTGTCACCATCGATCAAGGGAATCATCTGGATCCAGGGTGAAGGCGACACGCGCGCGATCGGCCAGACCGACCTGCTGCTCTACGCGCGCGACTACGCGGTGAACCTGACACGCTTCATCGCCGACCTGCGCAACGACCTCGCCCCGGGACGTCCGCCGATCCCGTTCGTCATCAGCCAGCTCCACGACCGCCACGAGCCGCGGAACGTCTGGGCACCCGGCGAGGTGCTGGTCCGTGCGGCGCAGGCCCAGGTCGCGGCGTCGGACCCTTGGGTCGCACTGTGCCCGGTCGACAACCTGACCCTCGACCCGGCCAGTGGCTACATCCACTACGACTACCAGGGCTACGTGGACCTCGGCTATCGGCTGTTCCAGACGCTCCGGCCGATGCTGAGATAGCCCGATGCCGAGAGAGCGATGACCGCCGATGGAAGGGCAGGGGACACCTATCGGCCACGACCTCGACGACTTCGAACTCGTCGAGTGTCTCGGACGCGGCGGAATGGGTGAGGTCCATCTCGCCCGCCAGCGCTCGCTCGACAGGTTGGTGGCCCTCAAGCTGATCCGCCGGGACCTCGCCGCCAGCTCCGACGCCCGCCAGCGCTTCCGGCGCGAGACCCGTGCGTTGGCGATCCTGCGGAGGCCTGGAGTGGTGCCCATCCATGCAGTGGGTGAACACGACGGCCGACCGTGGTTCGCGATGGAGCTGCTGTCGGGCCTCGACCTCGCGCGTGTCGTGCCGGCACTCCGCTCCGCGCACACCGCGGGTGAGCGCCTCTCCGGCGACCTCGTGCTCCGCGTCGTCCGGGATCACGGCCGCGACTACGATCGACCCTCGCCGAAGCCCGGCGCCCACGGGCGGGAGGACCGCGCGAGCCACCACTCCGATCCGCTGCCCCGCGACTTCGACCGCTGCTGCGCCACATTGGTCGCGCGTGCCGCACGGGCGATCGCAGGCGTCCACGAGCAGGGGTTGCTGCACCGGGATCTGAAACCCGCCAACCTGATTCTCGACCGGCACGGCCGCCTCACGATCGTCGACTTCGGCCTGGTCCACGACGCCTCCAGCGAGAGCCTCACCCGCCCCGAGGCCTGGCTCGGCTCGCTGCCCTACCTGGCCCCCGAGTGCCTGCGCGGAGAGCCCGCCAACGTGCCTACGCGCGACGTCTACGGGCTGGGCATGGTCCTGCACGAACTCCTCACCCTCCGCCCGGCGTTCGACGGAACGGAGGCAGACCTCACCCGGCTCATCGTCGAGGGCGCCGCCGCCCCGCTGCGCCGCGACGGCAGCCGGATCGAGACCGATCTCGCCGCCATCTGCCGCACCGCGACCGACCTCGATCCACGGCACCGCTACTCCACCGCCGACGCACTGGCAGACGACCTGCAGCGATTCCTCGACCGACGCGGCGTGCACGCAAGACCCGCCGGGCCGGTGCGCCGCCTGACGCGCTGGGCCAGGCGGCGCCCGGCGACGGCCACCGCGGGCGGCGCGGCGATCGTGCTCCTGATCGGCGGCCCCCTGCTGTTCGCCGGCCTGCAGCTGCTGCACGTCCGCCGGCTGGAGACCGCGCTCCAGACCTCGGAATCAGCGAGGGTGCGCTACGTCGACGCACTCGGAGGCTCGCTCGACGTCGTGCACGGCGTGGCCCGCCGCACCATCGACGACCCCGAGGTCGATCGCCGCGGAACCCTGGACCCACTGCGCAGCGAGGCGCTCGCCGAACTCGCGGACTACTACGAATCGCTGCTGAGGCACGACCCGCTCGAACCACGGATCAGCCGGCAGCTGGTGGAGTCCCAGACGCGACTGGCCGAACTGCACCGTCAGCTCGGCGAACTGCCCCGCGCTCTGGAAGCCGCCCGACGCGCGGTCCACAACGCCCGCGCCGTGGACGCCGTCGCGACTCCAACCGACCGGCCGAGCACCCGCATGGTGCTCGCCGGCTGTCTGCGCGTGCAGGCCGGACTGCTCTCGGAACTCGGCGACCAGCCCGGCTCGGAGCAACACCACCGCGAGGCGGTCGCACTGCTGGAGTCGACCGGCGCGAACCAGCCCGATCACCCTGGCGAAGAGGGCTGGCTCGAGTCCCGCACTGCGCTCGCCAACCATCTGACCAGGACCGACCGGTTCGACGAGGCCCTCGCCGCCCTCGACGAGCTGCTCCAGCACATGGGCGAGCGGGCGCACGATCCGACTTCGGAGGTCACGTTGCGTGCCGCCCTGCTGCACACCAACCGCTGTTCCCTGCTGTCCCAGCTCGGCCGCGTCGAGGACTCGATCGCCGCCGCCGGCACCGCGATCACGCTGTACCAAGCGAGGCTCGCGCAGAATCCCGACGCGGCGGTCGAGCTCGACCTGGGCCTCGCCTACAACGCACGCGCCGATCGACATCGCGAACTCGGCGAATGGCAGGAGTCGATCGGCGACCTGCGATCCGCGGAGGAACTCCTGCGACGCGCCACCGCTCGATGGCCCCACCGGGCCGGCCCACGACAACGGCTCTGCGGCGCCTTGAACTCGCTCGGCTCGAGCCTCGCCATGCTGGGCGAGACGACCGCGGCGGACGCGATCCTCGCCGAGGCGATCGAGCGCGCGCGGAGCGGCGCGACCCGGAAGGACCGAGAACTGCTGGCCGACGCGCTGATGGCCCGCGCCCAATTGCTCGCCCCGACCGCATCCGGCAAGGCGGTCGAGGTGGTCGACGAAGCGATCCGCCTGTTCGACGAACTCGCCGACGACCAATCGAACAGCTTCGCCAACCGCGCCGTGGTCCGCTCGGTCGCGACCTCGGTCCATCTGGCGCGCCGCGACCTGGGGCGCGCGCGGGAGATCGCCGAGTCCGGTATCGCGCTGTTCGTGGCGGCTCGCGAGCGGGCCCCGAACGATGCACTCACCCGGCTGCAGCACGGCAAGGCGCTGCTGCAGGCGGCCTACGTGAGCCTGCTCTGCGATGCACCCGAGGAATGCCGCGCCCGCCTCCAACGCGCGGTCGACGACTGCGGGACGACCCGCGAGCTGCTGCGCATGCTCGAGCCGGCGCTCGGGGACGAGGCCTGGTTCACGGCGCTGATGGCACGCGCGCCGCGGGAGTGATCCGAGGCGGGCTTTTGTCCTCCGGGGAGTCCGGGAACGAGCGACAGAGTCGAGGCGGCGCTATCTTTCCCGCCCATGGAGAGTCCCAAGCACCCCGCCGCCGCGCATGGTCGGAGCCGGGCCACCGGCCCGCTCGCCTTCGCCCTCGCCCTTGCCACTCCCAGCTTCGCCCAGGATCCCGCGGAGGACCCGCAGGTCGTCGCTCTGCGGGCTCAGCTCGCGGCGCATCCGTACTTCTCGAAGGTCGAGTTCGACATCGACCACTCCTACGACGGCGTGATCTTCGTGTTGGAGCGCCCGCCAGGCGACAAGCCTGACTACTACACGACGATCGTTCGCCAGCTCGTGCCGTATGTCTCGGAGCTCGAGAGGGTGTTCGTGAAGGAGTATGCCAAGCCGCTCGAATTGACGCGGCGCGCCGACTTCCCGCGCACGGTGATCGCAATCCTCAGCGCCAAGTCGCACTACGAGGTCGAGTTGCCGCGGGTCACCGGAGTGCCCACGGAATTCACCCGCGCCCACTTCGATCCGGAAACCAGGCTCGCGATCACCTACGAGGACCACTTCGGCGGTCAGATCGACGCGAAGGACCGCCGCGAGACGGTGCTCCACGAACTCGTCCATGCGCTGCAGTACGCCCACTACAGCGGTGACGGCCTGATGCCGGTGCCGCAGTGGTTCAACGAGGGGCTCGCGGAGTTCCGGTCGGTCACTCGTGCCACCGCTTCGCAGCTCGAGGACCCGGACATCGACGCACAGCACATCCGCATCGTCGCCGCGCTGCTGGCGCATCCCGAGTTCCGCCAGCTGATCGCGCCGATCCGCGAACTCGTCGACATCGATGGACCTGGCTATCTGGGGGTGATCCGCTCGGCAGCCCAGCGTCTGGGCCGCCGCAGCTCCGACCCCCACTTCGAACAGCTCGCCACGACCGCGTTCTACGCGCAGTCGTGCATCCTCGCCTACTTCCTGCACAACGGCGAGAGTGGGCGTTACCGGGAAGCGAACCGCGAGTACGTCCGCCGGGTGATGCGTGGCGAACGCGGCGTGGAGAGCTTCGGGCAGGCGTTCAAGGACTTCGATCTCGACGCGATCGAGCGGGACTTCTTCGCCTTCGTGGGCGCCGAGATGAAGCTGCGCAGCTGGGCGCCGGCGGCCCTCGACGCGGTGGCGCGCGGCTCGTCGGCGATCACCGGCACCGGCGAGGCGGGTACCGTCGACGAACTCCCGACCTTCGACTTCACCCGCCTCGACTGGCGTCCCGAGGACTGGCAGGCCCGCATGGCCCACGCGGTGCAGCTCGCCGCCGCCGGCCGCTTCGCCGAAGCCGGTAACGCGGTGGGTGGCGTGCAGGCGCCCGAGTCCGAGGCGGCGTTCGTGCAGCGCGCCACCGGCCACATCACCAACCTGGCCCGCATCCGCGACGTGTTCCTGAAGCGGGCGATCGACTCGGGCGACAAGCTGCGCTTCGAGATCGACGGCAAGACGCCACGCGGCGTGGTGCTGGCCGCCGACGACAGCGAGTTCACCCTCAAGATCGGCCGCAGTGAACAGGCGGTGTCGCGCGACCTGCTGACCCCGAAGGTGCTGCTCGACCAGGGCGAGGACCTCGGCGTGTTCGAGGAGCTGGGCGGCAACACCGCGGCACTGCTGGCCTTCTTCGACGGCGCGGACGATGCAGACGTCGAGCGCCGTCTGGACGGCGGTGCGGCGGGCAAGGCCCTGCGCGGCGACCTCGCCCGCTTCCGCGAGCTACGGACCGCCGACGTCGATCTGTCGTGGGCACCGATCGCCGGCTTCCGCGCGCCAGCAGATGCCGCAGCCGCGGCAGCCATGCTGCAGACGTTACAGGAGACGGTCACCGCGCACCGCGACTCCGAGGTACTGCGCAGCCGTCGCGGCGAGCTGGAAGACCTGGCCCGCCACCTCGTCCACGCAGCGTTCGATCCCTCCGACCCGACCGGTCTGGGACTGCACGGCAAGGTCATCCCACTCGGTGAGGAGTTCCGGGTGGAGTACGATTTCGAGTCGGCCGACCAGCTCGCCGACTTCCCGGAAGCGACCGGGCTGCTGCCGATGTCCAGCGAGGACGAGTCCAGCACGCCACGCGGCGACTACATGCGCCTCGAGGGCGGAGCACTGGAAGCCTCCGGCAAGGCCGAGCGCCGCTTTGCGATCCCGCTGCAGGCACCGTTCCGCATCACCTGGAAGGCCAAGGCCGACGACATCGCGCTCTTCATGGTCGGCTGCTGCCGCCAGGGCGACGACGCGTTCGCGCTGATCTCGTTGGTCGGAGGACTGAGCGTCCTGGACGCGAACAGCAACATCGTCGGCGATGCCTCACGCAGCGACGACCAGACGCTCTATCTCGGCAAGGAGTATCCCTACGAGATCGTTCACGACGGCCAGCAGATCACGGTCAAGGTCGATGGCAAGGTCACCGGTCGGGCCGAGAAGATCGGCGGACTCCTCGGCGGCGAGCTGTTCTTCTTCATGCGCGGCGCGGGCCCCGTGCGGCTCGACGACCTGACCATCCAGGGCCGGGTCGACGAAGTCGCCGCGCGGCGCATGCTCGCCGAGCGCGCCGACGCGGTAGCGCGCGGGCTGTTCGATTGAGCGCCTTCCGGTAGCAGAAGCCCTGCAGGCCGCGAACGTCCTGCCTCGGACGACAGGCTGATTGTGCAATCCGCTCACCGATCCGCATCGGTGCACTCTCGAGCGACTGCATGCCATTGCTCAGGTAGGGGCCGGCTTGGCTCGGGGCCGACCAGGGCCGATCCACGGATCCGCACCTGCTGCCTCGGCCTCCCGATGTCACGACCCGCAACCGCCGCTCTGTTCCTCGTCCCGCTCCTGTGGTTCGCGCTCCCGCTCGCAGCGCAGGAGCCCCCCCGCCCCGGACCATCGGATCCGGCGACGTCCAGCCAGGAACCCGACGCCCGAGGTTCCGCGACGGGCCCGCAGGAAGAAGCCGCGCCGGACGGCGAGGCCGACGCGCCGCCGGATCAGGATCCGTCGTCATCGACCGCGATGGGGGATCAGGAGCCGAAGGACGGCTTCAGCGAAGTGCTGCGCGACGCGATGCCAGAGTCGGGCGCGGAGTCGGTCGACGTCGCTCTCCGGACGTTCGCCGAGGCACTGGGCGGTCTGATCGACAGCCTCACGGAGCAGCTTCCGAACATCCTGATCGGCCTGTTCATCCTGCTCGCGACCGCGTTCGCCGCGAAGATCGGCCGCGGCGTCGCGCGCCGCACCACCCGCAAGCTCAAGCTACGGGCCTCGCTCCGTGACCTCGCCGGCCATCTCACGCTGGTGATGATCTGGTTCCTCGGACTGCTCGTGGCCCTCGGCGTCATCTTCCCCGGCTTCGGCATCACCGAGATCGCGGCGACCGCGGGCCTCGTGTCCATCGCGATCGGATTCGCCTTCCAGGACATCTTCGAGAACTTCTTCGCCGGCGTGCTGATCCTGTGGCGCTTTCCCTTCGAGGTCAACGACTTCATCGAGATCGAGTCGGAGGGCATCACCGGCAAGGTCGAGAACATCTGGATCCGCATGACTCTGATCCGGCTGACGACCGGCGAACTCGTCACGGTGCCGAACGCGACCGTCTACAAGAGCCCGATCCGGATCCTCACCAACTCCGACCGCCGGCGCATCACCGTGGAGTGCGGCGTCGCCTATGGCGAAGACGTCGGCGAAGCGCGCAGGGTGATCCGCAAGGCCGTGGAATCGTGCGAGACCGTGCTCTCCGACTCTCCGATCCAGATCTTCCTGCAGGGCTTCGGCGCTTCGTCGATGGACTTCGAGGTGACTTGGTGGACCCGCCCCCGCCCGGTGGACCAGCGCAAGAGCCGCGACGAGGTCGTCGAGGCGGTGAAGCGCGCGCTGGACGCAGCGGGGGTCGAGATCCCGTACCCGTATCGCGTGCTGACCTTCACGCGGAACGAGCCACTCATCTACGAGCAGATGGCCGGCAGGACCGACCGCGCGGACGATGCCGAGTCCTGACGCGGGTCGACTATCGCCCGCCGCTCACCGCGAGCCGGAGCCACCGTCGACTCCGACCTGCCGCCGCAGCTCCTCGAGCCGTACGACCGCGTCTTCCCCAGGACGCTGGTCGGCGCGGTCCAGCAGGCCGTCCAGGTAGCGGAGCTGGTCGAGGAGCTTGGGCTCCGGGTAGGCGCCGTCGGCGGTGACGAACAGATCCCGGATGCGCCGCGCGTACTCGTAGTCCGGGTGCGTTGGCGCCATCCCCGCGAGCCGCGCGCTCTGGGCCCGCTCCGCCCGCAGCGCCGTGACGTAGACCGATCGCAACTCGAGCTGCAGACCCTCCTGCGCCGCCACGTCGGTTCCCGTGATGCCCGCGGCCGCCACGCGCGGATCCAGCGCGACCTCCAGCGGCCGCCGCACCTCGATCTCCCCCAGCCTGAGCCGCAGCTCGTAGCGACCCGGACGGACCATCGGCCCACGGCGCTGGTCTTTGCCGTCGCGGGTGCCGACCCCGGCGTGCCGCAGATCCCAGACGAAGCGGTTGTGCCCGGGCTCACGCGACAGGCCGTCGTCGTCGACCGCGACGAACACCGGCTCGGTCGTCTCGCGCTCGGGCCGGCGGTCGTGGAAGCGTCGCAGGACGGCGCCCTCCGGGCCGACGATCTCGAGCGTCAGCGGCGCGTCGCCGGCCGCCTCGGCGAGCACGTAGTCGATCACCGCGCCGAACTCGGGCGACTCGGGGATTCCACGGCCACTGCGTGTCCGCACGCGGTGCGCGACCTCCGGGCGGTGGAGATGGACGGTGGCGCCGGCGAGGTCGCGCGGCTCGACGCGCAGCGGCGTCAGGTCGTCGAGGATCCAGAAGGAGCGGCCCATCGTCGAGACCACCAGGTCGCGGCCGTGGACCACGAGGTCGGTGACCGGGACCACCGGCAAGCCGTGACGCATCGGCTGCCAATGCCCGCCGTCGTCGAACGACACGTAGAGGCCTCGCTCGGTGCCGAGGTAGAGCAGGCCTTCGCGTGCGGGGTCCTCGCGCAGCACCCGCACCGGCTCGTCCTGCGGGACGCCGGAGTCGGGGCCGGTCACTCGCGTCCAGGTCGACCCGCCGTCGGTGGTGCGGAACGCCAGCGGCCGCCAATCGTCGAGCTGATAGCGCAGCACGCAGACGAACGCCTTGTCGGCGTCGTGTGGCGAAGGCTCCACGCAATCGACCCGTCCGTGCGGCGCGACCGCCGCCGAGACCTCGGGTGGGGTCACGTCGCGCCAGGTCTTGCCGCCATCGCGGGTCACGTGCACCGGGCCGTCGTTGGCGCCGACCCAGAGCGTGCCGCGCGCCAAGGGCGACTCGCGCAGCGCGTAGATCGTCGAGTGGAACTCCTCGCCGGTGATGTCGCGGGTGATCGGCGCGCCGGAGATGCCCTGGGTGCGCGGATCGTTGGCGGTGAGGTCGGGGCTGATCTTCTGCCAATGCACGCCGCGGTCGGCGGTCACGTGGACGAACTGCGAGGCGTGGTAGACGAGGTCCGGGTCGTGCGGCGAGACGTGGATCGGCGCGACCCGTTGGAAGCGGAAGCGCAGGCGCGCCGGGTCGTGGCCGTACATGTTCGCTGCGCCGACCTCGTAGTGCCGCTCCTGACCGGTGCGGTGGTCGTAGACGCCGAAGCGGCCCTTGCAGTTGGCGTAGACGATGTCGGGATCGCGGGGGTCGGGCACCGCCGGTCCGGTCTCGCAGCCACCGACCGCCTCCCAATAGGCGGTCGCCCCGGCCGGCCGCGTATGCGGAGCGAACGACGGCACGCGGATCGTCGAGTTGTCCTGTTGGCCGGCGTAGAGCCAATAGGGGAAGCGGTTGTCGACCGCGACCTGGTAGAGCTCGGCGGTCGGTTGGTTGTGCAACGTCGACCACGACCGCCCGGCGTCGAGGGTCACCGTCGCACCGCCGTCGTTGCCCTGGATCCACCAGTCGGGATGGTCGGGGTGGATCCAGAGATCGTGGTGGTCGCCGTGCGGGGTCGACAGGCTCTGCCACGACCTCCCGCCGTCGGTAGAGCGCAGGAAGCGCATCGCGCACACGTACAGGCGCTCGGGGTCCTCGGGGCAGACATCGAGGTTGGTGTAGTAGAAGGGCCGGTTGCGGATCCCCTCGTCGCTCGACCGCTGCCGGAAGCTCTCGCCGCCATCCACCGAGACGTACAGGCCGCCGGCAGCTGCGGGAGCCTCCACCAACGCGTAGAGCCGCGTGGGGTCCGCGGGCGTCACCGCGAGGTCGATCTTGCCGATCAGCCCCTCGGGCAGTCCGCCGCCGAGCTTCTGCCAGGTGTGGCCGGCATCGGTCGAGCGCCAGATGCCGCCCTCCTCGCCGCCACTCTCGATCGTCCACGGCTTGCGCTCGGCCTGCCACGCCGCGGCATAGACGATCTTCGGATCCGCGGGACAGAACTCGAGGTCGGCGAAGCCGGTCCGCTCGGAGACGAACAACACCTTCTCCCAGGTCTCGCCGCCGTCGATCGTCCGGTAGACGCCGCGCTCGTCGTTGGGCGCGAAGGCATTGCCGATCGCCGCCACGAACGCGACATCGGGATTGAACGGATGCACCTCGACCGCACCGATGTGGCGCGTCGCGGTGAGACCCACGTGCTTCCACGTCTTCCCGGCATTCTCCGAGCGGTAGACGCCACAGCCTGAGATCACGTTGCTGCGCAGACCATCGCTGCCGGTGCCCACCCACACCACGTCGGGATCGCTCGGCGCCACCCGGATCGCGCCGATCGACGGCGAGTCGAACGAGCCGTCGGAGACGTTGTCCCACGAGTGGCCGAAGTCGGTGGTCTTCCAGACCCCGCCACCGCTGGCCCCCATGAAGTAGGTGCCCGGCCGCTGCCGCACCCCCGCCACGCACGTGACCCGGCCGCCTCGCGTCGGGCCGACGCAGCGGAACCGCAGGTCGTCGTACGGCGGGATTCCGGACGGCTCCTGCGCGACGAGGACCGAAGTCGGCAGCAGGAGCAGGGCGAGGAGACTCGGAGAAACCTGCATGCGAGGACGGTATCGACACAGGCTGCGTCTCGACAGGCGCGGCCAGGGTCGGGCGCATGCGAACTGTAGGTAACGCGAGCCCCGCCTCGGGATACCCTCCACCCGCCTTCCCGAACCTCCCCCAGAGATGCACAAGCTGACCCTCGCCGTCGCGGCCCTCGGCCTCGCCGTCCTGCCCCGTCACGCCTCCGCCCAGGAGTTCCCCGAGTCCGGCTACCAACCCACCGCCGCCTACCGCTGGCTCGATGCGGTTCTCGAAGCCTGCGCCCGCGACATCGAACGCGTCGGCGCGATGCCGACCATCCTGTCGCGGCAGATGGCGATCCCGATGACCGCGATGTACGACGCCTGGGCCTGCTACGACGAGCGCGCGGTCGGCACCCGCCTCGGTGGCGCGCTGCGGCGACCGCCGTCCGAGCGCAGCCGCGCCGCCGCCGAGGAGGCGATCGCCTACGCCGTCTACCGCACGGCCTGCGACCAGCTCCCGCACCACGTCGAGTACCTCACCGAGCAGCTGCGCGCGATGGGCCACGACCCGGCCGTCGCCACCACCGACCCGAGCACTCCCGCCGGCGTCGGCAACCTGGTCGCCCGGGTGCTGCTCGACTACCGCCGCCACGACGGCGCCAACCAGCACGGCGACGAGGCCGGCTCCGACGGCTCGCCCTACAGCGACTACACGATGTACAGCCCGGTCAACCCACCCGACCGGATCTACCACCCCGACCGCTGGCAGCCGATCCCGTTCGACGACGGCAAGGGCGGCAAGTTCGTGCCAGGCTTCCTCACGCCGCACTGGTATCGCGTCACGCCGTTTGCGCTGGAGTCGGCCGATCAATTCCGCCCCGGCCCGCAGCCGTTGGTCGGCAGCGAACAGCTGCTCGCCGAGGTCGACGAGTGCATCGCGATGAACGCGAGCCTCGACCCCGAGCAGAAGGCGATCGTCGAGTTCATGCGCGACGGACCCCGCTCGACCGGCCAGTCCGGCCACTGGCTGAAGTTCGCCCAGGCCGTGGCGGTGCGCGACGACCACGACCTCGACCAGGACGTCAAGCTGTTCTTCACCATCGCCAACGTCGCCTTCGACGCCTTCATCGCGGCGTGGGACAGCAAGCGCTACTACGACAGCTCCCGGCCGTGGACGCTCGTGCGCCACTACTACGCCGGTCAGCAGCTCGAAGGCTGGGCCGGCCCCGGCAAGGGTGTGGAGACGATCCCCGCCGAGAACTGGCACCCCTACTCGCCGTCGACCTTCGTGACCCCGCCGTTCCCCGGCTACGTCTCCGGCCACTCCTGCGTCAGCGGTGCCTGCTCGAAGGCGCTCGAGCTGTTCACCGGCAGCGATCGATGTGGTCTCCACGAGCCGCGCCGCGCCGGCGACCTCACCGAAGCCGGCTTCTCCTGCTTGGAGATGCAGCAACTGCACGGCAGGCCGCTGGCCGAGACCCTCGGCGAGCGCCACGCCTCGTGCGACGTGATCCTGGCGCTGCCGACCTTCACCGAGGTCGCCGACATGGCGGGGATCAGCCGGGTGCTCGGCGGCTACCACATCCAGGCCGACAACGTGGAGGGCCTGAAGCTCGGCCGCACGGTCGCCAGCGAGACCTGGGCGACCTACGAGAGCTACTTCGAAGGCACGGCGAAGGTGCGGTGATGCGCTCCGCTCACGGCTCGTAGACCGCGAAGCGCTGCAGGATCGGCAGCAGCAGTCCCTGCAACTGCGCGGGCTCCGCGAAGCAGGCGCCGACCAGGGTCAGATCGAACACCCGGTTGTCGACGCGGCAGAGGAACAGATTGCCGACCGTGTAGCCACCGTCGCCGCGGATCACCTCGCAAAGACACTCGTCGCCGAACTCCAGGAGCTTCGGGCGCTTCTCGGTCTGAAGCTCCGCCGACGACATCATCAGCGCGAGCCCGGCGCGGGCGCCGAGGTAGACGGCCTTCGCGTCGCGGTTCGAGGTCTCGACGTTGACCTCGCAGGAGATGTAGATCTCCTCGTCGTCATACTCGTAGGTCAGCTCGACGGAGCGATCGAGCAGGCGGTGCTTGGTCAGCGACTCGCCGCTCGGATCCGCGGCGTAGCCTTCCAGCCAGTCCGCCACGTCGCTCGCCGTGAGCAGCACCGCGCGGTCGCGAGCCTCGACCGGCAACTCGAACGTGACGAACACGTAGGCCGCGCCGAGCCCGACGAGGCCGACCACCACCGCGGCGACGATCAGCGCGATGAGCTTCGCGTTGGACCGGCGCTCCCGTCGCGCGCGCATCCGGCGAGGCGGAGGCGGTGCTGCGCCGCGGTCGGGCGGCAAGGGGGGCGGCTCGGTCATCGGCGGATCATCGTCGCGTCGGGGCTCGTCGGCCACTGCCTGATGCATCCTGCCCGGACGGTCGCCTGCCCCTTCCGGTCGCGCTCCATCGCGGCAGACCGTTGCGCCGCCCGCACCCCCTGGCCGAGCCCATGTCCCAACGCACTGCTCCGATCCTCGTCCCGCTCGCGTCGATCTTGGCCGCAGCCCTGTCGAACCCCGTTCCGGCCCAGGAATCGACCCAGGACGCGTCGTCGGAGGTCCATTCCTGGATCCGCGTCGATCCGGGCGCGGTCGAGGACGGTCTGCTCCGGACCGACCTGTTGCGCGCCTTCACGGCGCCCGCGGTGCTCGCGCCTGGTGGAAGGTCATGCCCTTCCCCGCCCCCCCCGGACGCCTCGCCGGAGCTGGTGGAGGTCTTCCGGCAGATCGGCCCCTCGCTGGCGCGAGCGGCCTGGATCGACGTGCAGATCGCCGGCACGGACGCTACCGACTGGTTCGTGATGCTGCGGGCCGGCGGCCTCGACGACGCCGACCAGGTCGCGGCGACGATCCACACCCCTCGCGACCCCAGAGAACGTCGAGATGGTGGATGGTCTGCGGAGCGAGCGGGACGGCCCGTCGCGCGGCCTGTTCGCCGAGGCGCGCGGCTCGACCGTCGGCTGGGCCCACGCCTCGCTCGAACGCACCGAACTCGCGGCACTGCACGAGGCGACCCTCACCCGCGGGTGGGCCGACTCCCCGCAGACTGCCATCGCCGTCCACTTCGAGCCGGCGCGCTTCGAACTGCCGGTGCGGACCGTCGACCTGTCCTGCCGCGCGGTCGACGCGCGGTTCGTCCTCGACGTCGACGTCGAACTCGCACCGGCGATCGGAGCCTACCTCGCGCCCTTCAGTGGCCGGACCCTCGCCGAGCCCATCCCGCGCCACCTCACCCCGACCGTCCGCCACCTGTCGCTGGCCTTCGATCCGATGGGCCTGCTCGGCCTGATCGATCGGATCGCTTCGACTCCGGACACCCCCGATCTCGTCTCCCGAGCCCTCGCCGACTGGTCGGAACGGGCCAAGGTCGACCTCCGCGGCCTGCTGTCGGATCAGTTGCTCGGGGAAGTTCATCTCTGGGACCTGCTGCTGACCGAATTCGGCATCCTCGAACAGCTCCGCGCTGGTGCGGACAACACCGGCGCCGCGATGTCGCGCGGCGGATTCGCCGTGCTCGTGCCGATGCGCGACGCCAGCGACTTCGTGTTCCGCGGGCTGGAGCTGGCCGAGACGTTGATCCCCGAGTTCCCGCTCATGGTCTCGCGCCATCCGGACCGACCGGTCGTGGGCGTCGGCCCGATCGCCGAGGCTCGCGCTGCCGACGCCGGCCTGTGGATCGCGTTCGGGGCGCGTGCCACACCGGTCCGCGAATGGTCGGACCCCGGCCCGGTGGACCCCGAGGAACTGGAAGACGGCGCCTTGTTGGCGGCCCGACGCCCGCTGCTCGACGGCGACTGGACCGCGACCTGCTATCTGGAGGGTCCGGAGCTACGGCCTTGGCTGCTGCGCGCGGCGCGGGGCTATGCCGAAGCCCTGGAGCCGGGCACCCCGGCGCCCGAGGCCGGCCAGCTCTTCGGCCGCCTGTTCGGCGACTTCCTCTTCCACGGCGTCGGCAGCCCGCTCGGCGGCATCCGCGTGAAGGGCGATCGGATCCACCTGCGCTGGATCCTCTGACACCACGACAGGAGACCCCCGCCAACTTTCTCGGGATGTGCCGCACCCTCTGGGGCTTCGGCGGCAGTAGGCGCAACGACGGGTCTCCCTACCCGCCCGCCCCCTCGCCGCGCCCTCTTCCTCCGGAGCCACGACATGCGATTCCCCACCACCGCGTTCGCCCTCGCCCTCGCCCTGACCGCAGCCACCGCGACGGCCCAGTGCCCGTACTACAACGACGGCAGCACCTCCGCCGGCCTGTCGCGCTTCACTGGCGGTGAAGACGCGCGGTTGGTCTACGTCGACTGCCTGCCGTCGATCGGTGCGGTGAAGGCCAAGTTCGGCACCCCGAGCGGCAGCTCGGCGCTCGACGGCCTGCCCCTGACCATCGCGGTCTACGACGACCCCACCGACGACCGCGATCCGAGCGACGCGGTGCTGGTCGCAAGGGCCAGCGTTCCCGGTGGCGTCACCGGCGGCAACACCGGCCGCTGGCAGACCTTCGACCTCAACGCGCTGCTCGGTGCACCGGTGCCGACCACCGGCGGGATGTGGGTCGCAGTGGGCGTGACCTACCCGGCCAGCACCTCGCCCGGCCCCGGCTCGATCGAGTTCGGCAACAACATCGCGCCGGGCACGCAGTGGCTCGCGACCGACAATGGCGCCGGCATCGACTACGCCAACATCCAGTTCAACTCGCTGGTCGACATCCAGACCGGCCCCGGCTTCCCGCCAGGCTCCTGGGTGATCCAGGTCGAGAGCGGCGCCGACTACCGGGCCTTCGGCAGTGGCTGCGCCGGCTCCAATGGCACGCCGACGCTCGCCGGCGGAATGATCCTGCCGGTGGTCGGCCAGGTCGCGTTGTTCCAGGCGACCAACCTGCCCGATCCGTCGTCGGGCGACCTGCTGGCGATCGGCGCCGAACTCCTGGAGCCGACCGTCGATCTCGGCGCGCTGATCACCGGCCGCGCCAATGGCTGCGTGCTGCAGATCCAGCCGCTGGTCACCGTCTCGCTGAACACCAGCAATGGCGCAGCGCTCTACGGCGTGCCGCTGCCGTCGAACCCCAGCGTGGTCGGCGTGTCGCTGCTCGGCCAGGTGGTGTCGAGCGACGCGCTCGCCAACCGCAGTGGCCTGACCGTGTCGAACGGGCTGCGCGCCGTCATCGGCTACTGAGCCGGTCCGTCCACCCCACACGGATCCGATGACGACTCGACCGAACAGGCTGACACGCTTCGCGTTCCCGCTGCTCCTCGCCGGCCTCGCGCCGGCACAGGAGCCGCCGGCAGCCGAAGACGATCTGCCGGCCCGGACTCAGGCGCTGATCGACGAGTTCATCGGCTGCATGCCGACCGAACCGACCGCGCTCCGCGACCCACGGACCCGCGCCGACCTGACCGCACGGACCCTGCCGGTGCTGCGTCGGATCCGCGCGTTCGCGGCCGACCATCCCGACACGCTGCTCGCCGAGCGGGCCGACGAGTTCGTGGTCTACGCGCTGGTCCTCGACGACCACGAGTTGGGCACCGAGGTCGCCGAGCGTGCTGCAGACGGCGAGCCCGACGCGACGCTGCTGCTGCACGCCGCCGCGGCGATCCAGGCGACGACCCCCACCCAACGCGGCTCGGCGCTCGCGGGCGTCGCCCATGTGCTGCGCGCAGCCTCTCCGAACCTCGGCGCCCATCTCGCCGACAGCGCGGTGCGCTGCCTGGTGATCGCCGCGGACCTGAGCGAAGCCGAGGCCGGCCGCCTGGCCGACAGCGCATCCATCGACCGACTCGCCGCGCCACTCCGCGCCCACGCCGAGCGCGCCGCCCGCGATCCGCGCCTGCTATTGGACAAGCCGTTCGCCTTGCAGGGGCGAGAGCTCGACGGCGCCGCGTTCGACAGTCGCAGTCTGGCCGGTAAGGTCGTGCTGATCGACTTCTGGGCCACCACCTGCGGTCCGTGCGTCGCCGGACTCCCCGAACTGGTCCGCCTGCGCGAGACCCACGGCGAAGCCGGCCTCGCGCTCGTCGGCGTGAGCTGCGACTCCTCGGAGGACCGGCTGCGGGCCTTCCTCGAACAGCATCCCGACATGGACTGGCCGCAGCTCTTCGGCGGCGAAGGATCCACCTGGCACCCGCTGGCCACGCGTTACGGCGTCGACCGGATCCCCCGGCTGTTCCTCGTCGATCGAAAGGGCGTGCTCCGCAGCGTGGATGCGGCGAAGGATCTCGAAGCGACGATCCTCCGCTATCTTGACGGGTGATTCCGCGCACGCGGACACCCGACGATGAGGTCCGACGGCGAACCACAGGATGACGCGATCGAAGCATGGGTCCGGCGGCACCAGGTGCGGGCATGGCGCTACGTCCGGCTGCGCGGTTGCCCGGCCGACATCGCCGAGGACCTGCTCCAGGAGGTGCTCCTGGCAGCGGTCCACAAGGGCATCCACGACGAGCCCGACGCGCGGGCGGCAGCCTGGCTACGCGGCGCGCTCGACAACCTGTGGCGCATGCACCTGCGCAGTGAGGGTCGGTACGTGCGACGCGTCGAGGCGGCCGCTGCGGAACTGGCCCTGCAGCAAGGAGCACCCGACGACGACGGAGAAGCCTGGCTCGAAGCGCTGCGCACCTGTCTCACCGGCCTCGACGGCCGCGCCGCACGATTGGTCGAGCTGCACTACCGACGCGGTGCTTCGCGCGAGGAGATCGCGGCCGCAATGGAGATGCGCCCCAATGGCGTCAAGGCCTTCCTCCGCCGCGTCCGCGACGGACTCCGCAACTGCGTGCGCCGCAGGCTCGCCGACGACCGGGAGGATCGATGAACCGCGACGCGCGTGACCCCGGAGCAGACGATCTGTTCGTCGACCATTGCCTGGAACAGGAACTCGGCGGCGCCACACCTCCCGACCTCGCGGCCCGGATCGCCAGAGCGAGCCCGGAACGCCTGGCAGGTGCCGCGGCGCGCCTGGATGCCGCCACACCGCCCCCCCGTGCGCGCCTCATCCGCCGCACGCTGCTGGTTGCCGCAGCCGCCAGCGTGCTGTTCGCCGCCGGCGCACTGTGGATGGCGAACCGCACGCCGTCGGCGCCCCCTACCCCTCCCGCGGAGCGCTTCCTCGCACTGCTCGACGAGTTCCAGCGTCGTATGCCGGTCGATCCCGCGGCACTCCGCTCCGCCGAGCGCCGCCGCGAGATCGCGCCCGCTGCCCTGCCGGCGATCCGCGAGATCCTCGCCCTCGACGCCGCCCACCCCGAAGCCCTCGGCCTCGGCCGGCGCATCCTCGAGTTCGAAGCCTACGCCACGATGCTCGGCGACGACGACCTACGCCGCGACCTGGAGCGACGCGCCCAGCGCGGCGACGCCTCGGCGCGCGCCGCCCTGGCCACCGCCCGGGTGACCCTCGCCACCGAGGACGATCGCACCGCGGCACTCGAGGACCTCGCCGCGGAACTTCGCGACCACCCCGAACTCGAAGGCACCGTCACCCAGGCCCTGGTCACCGCCGAACTCACCGTCGCCGAGGCCGAGACCCTCGCTGCCACCCTGTCGCGCGCCGACGTCGCCCGCGCCCTGGTCGACCTGGCCGAACGCGCGACGAACGGTCCCCGCCGCCTCTTGGGCCGTCCGCTCGACCTCTTCGGCCGCCTCCTCGACAACAGCCTGCTCAGCACGAAGTCGCTGCAGGGCGACGTGGTGCTGGTCTGCTTCTGGGCCTCGTGGTGCCAACCGAGCACCGACGTCCTCGCCGAGATCCAAGACGTCCGCGCCGACCACCCGGAACTGCAGGTCCTCGGCGTGAGCTGCGACCACGACTTCGGCGCGCTGCGCGCGTTCGTCCTCGCGCACCCGCAGTACGACTGGCCGCTGTTCTTCGACCGCAATGCTCCGGGCTGGCACGAGCTCGCGCTGGACCTCGGCGTGCGCACCCTGCCGTTGACGCTGGTGCTGGATCGAGACGGGGTGGTGCGCGAGGTGCCTTCGCGGTCGGAGATCGAGAGCGCGGTGCGGCGGCAGTTGGTGAAGTAGAGGTGGTGGCGGGGCGTCAACGACAGCGCCGCGGTTCATTCAATGCCCGGCGGCCTCCTCGATCACCACCGCGTCCCCCACCCCTTCCGGCTCGCGGATCCCCTCGACCATGTCGCGCGCACGCTCCGATGGGCCCGGGAACAGCGGCGTGAGTCCCAACGTGACCGCGAAGTTCGCCAGCATGCCGACCACCCCGATGCCCTGCGGACCGATGCCGAAGCACCAGCGGTCCATGCCGAAGTAGACGTTGCCGAGGATGTAGGTGGCGGTGAAGCCGATGCCGGCCACCATGCCGAGCACCGCCGGCACCGTGCCCACCCGCTTGCTGAAGATGCCGAGCACCAGCACCGGGAAGAAGCTCGATGCGGCGAGGCCGAAGGCGAAGGCCACGACCTGCGAGACGAAGCCGGGCGGGAAGATGCCGAACAGGCCGGCGACCACCACCGCGAGGCCGATCACCACGCGGCCGACGGTGAGGCGCTTCTGCTCCGAGGCCTCGGGGTTCACCAGCCGGTAGTAGAGGTCGTGCGCGACGCTGGAGGAGATCACCAGCAGGAGGCCCGACGCGGTCGACAGCGCGGCGGCCAGTCCGCCCGCAGCGACCAGGGCAATGATCCAGCTCGCGAGGCCCGCCATCTCCGGCGTGGCCAACACGATGATGTCGCGGTCGGGGCCGGCGAGGCCCTTCTCGCGCAGCACCGGCCGGCCGTCGATGCCGGACGCGAAGCCGCTGGTGAGCCACTCCTGGTGCTTCGCGCGGATCGCCGCGAACTCGGCCGCCGGTAGCGAGCCGCTACGGAACAGCTCCGACTCGTCGAGACGCGCGCCACCGTGGTACTCCACCACCCCGTCGCCATCATCCAGCCAGACGATCAGGCCGGTGCGCTCCCAGTTGTGGTACCACTCCGGCAGCTGCTCGGCGGTCTTGCCGTGCAGGCTGTCGATCATGAAGTAGCGAGCGAACGCCGCAGTGGCCGGCGCCGATACGTACAGGAACGCAATGAACAGGATCGCCCAGAAGCCCGACCAGCGCGCCGCCGACACGTTGCGCACCGTGTAGAAGCGGACGATCACGTGCGGCAGGCCCGCGGTGCCGGCCATCAGCGCCAGCGCGGTGCAGAACACGTTGATCTTGTCCCAGTTCGGATCGACGAACGGCTCGGTGTACGACGCGAAGCCGAGGTCTTTGTGGATCTGGTCGAGCTTGTCGAGCAATGCCGTTCCGCTGTCGGCCACCTCGCTGCCCATGCCGACCTGCGGCACCGCCTCACCGGTCAGCTGGATACTGATCGCGATCGCCGGGATCAGGAACGCGGTGATCAGCACCCAGTACTGCGCCACCTGCGTCCAGGTGATCCCCTTCATGCCACCGAGGGTCGCATAGACGAAGACGATCGCCATGCCGATGACCACGCCGACGGTGATGTCGACCTCCAGGAAGCGCGAGAACACGATGCCCACGCCGCGCATCTGGCCGGCCACGTAGGTGAACGACACGAACAGCGCGCAGAGGACCGCGACCAGCCGCGCGATCTTCGACTCGAAGCGGTCGCCGACGAAGTCGGGCACCGTGAAGTGGCCGAACTTGCGCAGGTAGGGTGCAAGCAACAGCGCCAGCAGCACGTAGCCGCCGGTCCACCCCATCAGGTAGACGCCGCCGGCATAACCCATGAACGACACGATGCCGGCCATGGAGATGAACGACGCGGCACTCATCCAGTCGGCGGCGGTCGCCATCCCATTGGCGGCGGCCGGCACACCGCGGCCGGCGACGTAGAAACCCTTGGTGTCGCGGACCCGGCTGATCCAGGCGATCAGCAGGTAGAGGCTGAAGGTCACGCCGACGAAGACGAAGGTCCATTGCTGGATCGTCACAGGCCCACCTCCTGCCGCGCGCGGCCAGCCTCACCCGCACGGCGCGCGGCGATCTCCTCGAGTTCGCGGTGGTGGCGCCGGTCGAGCCGCGCCATGCCGAGCGCGTAGGCCAGCACGACGAGCACGAACACCACGATGCTCCCCTGCTGCGCGAACCAGAAGCCGAGCGGGAATCCGCCGAGCCGTACGTCGTGGAGCCAGTCGGCGAACAGCACGCCGCAGCCGAGGCCCGCGACGAACCAGATCGCCAGCAGCACGGCCATCAACCGCAGGTTGGATCGCCAGTAGCGATCGATCGCGGCGGCGACGTCGGGGTCGTGGACATCCGGGGAGGGACTCCCGGATCGCTGCTGCTCGGTGACGGGGACCGGATCCATGCACCGATGCTAGTGGTCCGTCGCAGAAGTTCGCGTCGGAAGTCCGCCGCCCCAGGACGCCGAATCGCCGCGTTGTGCGGCCTCGACGAATCCACCGATTCGCCTGCGGCCGCACGCCTTGCGCTCGGCGCCCTGGAACGGCGACTTTTCCGGCGAACTTCTGCGACACACCATTAGCCCCGCTGGACATCGCCCGTCGAAGGCGAAGCACGTCGGGTTCCGGCAACACACCGCGGCGCGATTCCTCAGAATACCTGTAGGGAAGCCGAAGCCCCCGGCACCCGGGGACCTAGTCCCCCGACCTCTCGCCCCGAAACCCCTCGACGCCTGCGATGACTCCCAGAACCTCGCATTCCGATCCGAGCCGATCCCTCCTCGGACTGTCCCTGTTCGCCGCACTCAGCGGCCTGACGACCGGCCAGAGCCCGGTGCCCAACCAGGTCTTCTCCGGCGCCGAGCGCGGCACCGGCTTCTCGGTGAACCAGGACGGCTCGCGTGGCGCGCTGCTCTCCAACTCGACGCTGGTCGGCCCGGCCCGAATCGCACCGGACGGCACACCCTGGGCCGTCGCAATCGTGACCACCGGCGGCTCGCCGACCGCGGTCGCGTACCGCACCGCGTCACCGAGTGTCTACACCCCGGGCTTCATCGCCCAGAACCTGCCGGGCAGCGCCACCTGCCTCACCGTCACCGCCGAGAGCCACGCGCTGGTCGGCACCGACGGCAGCGCGCTGGTTGAACTCGACCGCACCAGCAGCACCCCGGTCCGCACCACTCCGCTCAGCGGCCCCGCGTCGGCGATCGAGGTCGACGAACTCGGCCGCGCGTGGATCGGCATCCGCAACATGCCGAACCCCGTGTTGCAGCGCATCGACCGACCGAGTGGCGCGAGCAGCATCGTCACCATCCAGGGCGTGAGCAGCGACATCGTCCGCATCCTTCCCGACGGACGCGCCGGAGGCAGCCACGTGTTCGTGAGCTGTGCCGGGATTCCGGCACTGTTCGAGTACGACAGCGCGCTGAACTTCGTGGCTCGCCACGACCTGCCGGGCACCGCAGTCGACGCCACGCTGTCACAGTTGGAACTCGCGACCGACGGCTCGATCTGGATCCTGGTCGCCAATGCCGGCATCTGGCGCTTCCAACCGGCGAGCGGCACCTTCGAGGCCAAGGTCGCCGCCGATCGGATCGAGTCCATCGCCTTCGACGCGCACGGGACGCTCTGGCGCACCGACCGGGTCAATGCCGGCAGCTTCGCCGAGGTCGGACCGATCGACGTACCGACCCTCGCATTCGGCAGCGCGGAGCGCATCCCTGGCGCGACCGGCGTCGCCAGGATGCAGGACGGCGCGGGCCTGTTCATCGCGCAGGTGATCGACCAGACCGGTGACTCCGACGGCGACGGTTTCGCGAACCGCGTCGAGATCGATGCCCGGAGCAATCCGTTCGACGCCGCATCGACGCCCGTGATCGATCTGCAGGCGCGGCTCGACGTTCCGGCCGGCCAGGACCTCGTGGTCCGACTTCGCGGCAACCTGGGTGTCGGAGTCGTCGCGCTGGGAACGCAGCGGGTATCGAGCCCGATCCAGATCCCCGGCATCCTCGGCGGCTTCGGACTGGATCCCAACAGGGTGCTCGGCGCCCCGGTCAACGTGCTGGTACCCGGCGAGCTGCGGATCCCGGTGCCGATCGGGATCGGTGATGCGCGCCTCTACGCACAGGCGATGAATCTGCCGGTGGTCGGCTCACCGCGCTTCTCCGATGTGGCGCCGATCAACCTGCGTCGCAGCACCGCGACGTCGGTCGTCGAACCGTTCAACAACGCGGTCCAGTTCGACAGCACCACGTCGGCGGCGCGTTGGGGCAACGGTGCGCTGCGCGCCACCAGCCTCGGCGGCCGCGGCCTGCTCGGAGTCTTCGATCCCACCGCCGGCCAGCAGGTCGCTCCCGACACCTGGCTGTTCGACACCGACCACCAGGTCTTCCCCGGCAGCCAGACGCTGTTCGGCTCGCCGGTGATCGTGACCGATGGCGTGTTCGAGTTCGCCAAGATGGAGATCCCGGCCGGCACCACCGTGCTGTTCCGTGGCAGCAAGCCGGCGGTGATCCGGGTGCGCGGCGATCTGCGCATCGACGGCACCCTCGACTGCAACGGCGAAGGCGTGGCTCGCGGCTTCAACCCCACCTCGGTCTTCGATCCGATCGTCGGCGGGTTCGTCGGCGCCGAGGGTCAGGCCGGCGCGGCAGGCGGCCCCGGTGGTGGCTCGGGTGGTATGGGCGGAGTCGGCTGCCTCGGCAACGGCCAGACCGGTCCGTCGACCGGCGCGGATGGCGATGCGATCCAGGTATCAGGTGGCAGCGGCTACGCGAACGCCACCGGCCGCATGGCTACGGCCGGCCAGGGCGCCCTGCCCTTCCCCCTCGATGGCCAGACGGCGAGCATCGTCTTCCGTCTGTTCAACTCGATCACCTGCCAGATGGGTGCGGGCGGTAGCGGCGGCGCCTTCCTCGGCGCGGGCAGCGACGGGCTGGCGATCCAGTCGCCCACGATGATCGCAGCCGACCTCGGCCCGCCGACTGCGGGTGGCGGTGCGGTTCCGTTCCTGCTGCCGCCCAATGGCATCAGCAGCCTCGAGCACTTCCTGGTCGGCGGCGCCGGTGGCGGCGGTGGCGGATCGCACCCGGTGAACCTGTCCACGCAGCAGATCCGAGTCGATCTGCGGGCCTGGCACTCCGGTGGCGGCGGCAACGGTGGCGGTGGCGCGCTCGCGCTGCGGGTCGGCGATGAGCTCGTCGTGGGCGCGAACGGTCGCGTCTCGGCGCGCGGCGGCTCCGGCCCGCTCGACTCCGACCGCACTCAGGGACCCGCGATGCCCGGTGGCGGCGGATCCGGCGGCTCGATCCTGATCCAGATGCACGACGCCTCCTTCCTGCGTCAGAACGGCACTCTCGACGTCTCGGGCGGCGACGGCAGCCGCATCGATTTCGTGCAGTTCAATGGCCAGCACGGCATCAGCGAAGGCGGCGACGGCGGCCACGGTCTGGTGCGCCTCGAGGCCGGCGCCAATGCCAATGCCAATGCCCTCGGCCAGGTCGACGGCCCGCCGTCGCTCGGCACCGACAATGCCGGCACGCTCACCGATCAGGACACCTGGACCGGCGCGCAGTCGCTCTGGTACCGCGTCTCCTCGAACGTGCCACCGCGCTGGGAGCTCTTCCGGGTGATGGCGACCTTCAACGGCCTGACCCTCACCTTCTCCGACGACCCGAACAACGGCCCGTCACCGAACCTGCCCGGCCAGCCGATCCGCTTCTACGTGCAGGGCGGTCGCCTCGACCCGGCCACCGGCGCGGTGGTCGCCGCCGGTCCGTTCCGCGGCGATGTCCCGACACTGAACCAGGACGCCGCCACCCACGTGCGCTTCGTGGTCCTGTTCGATCGCAGCGTCGATCCGAACTGCCAGGTCGACCGCGTGGAGATCGTCGCGCGGTAGTGACCCCGGCCGGCAGCGGGTCTAACGCGGGCCGCGAACCCTCGCAGCCCGCCCATGATCTCGACTCGCGCCCTCCGCACGACCCGCGGCCCCCTCGCCGCGGCGCTGCTCGCCAGCTCCTGCCTCACGACCACGGGCCTCGCCCAGAGTCCGATCCCGAACCTGCTGTTCGTCGGCAGCGACGCCAACGGCGGCTCGACGTGGCAGCAGGACGGTCGACCCGGCGCCACCGTGATGGCCGCCGGCCCGGTCCGCCTAGCCCCGGACGGGGCACCCTGGGCCAGGAGCTTGTTCGCCGGCGCACAGGCGACGGTCGTCTCGTTCTTCCCGCGCCCGATCAGCGGCCAGTTCCGCATCCGCTACAGCGCGCAGAACCTGTCGGGCGCCGTGGTCGCGGTCACGGTCACGGCGCGGAGCACCGGTCTGGTCGTCACCGACGGCAACCGGATGCTCGAGCTCGATGCGGTCGCGCAGACGACGGTCAACTCGTGGAACCTCGCCGGCCCGCCGACCGCGCTCGAGGTCGACGACGCCAACCGTGCGTGGATCGGAATCGACAACCAGCCGACTCCGTTGGTGCAGGTCGTCGACCTGGCTTCGGGCCGCTCCAACATCCTCACGTTGTCGGGCGCCGCGGGTCCTGCCACCTGCCTCGTGCCCGACGGCCGCGCCGGCGGCAGCCACGTCCTGGTCGGCTGTGAGAACACCGCGTCGGTGTTCGAGTTCGATTCGCGCTTCCAGTTGGTCGACCAGCACCCCATCGCCGGCCTGCCGACCGGAGCCGGCGTGGACGAGCTGACACTCGCGCCCGATGGATCGATCCTCACCCTGTCGCGCGGCCATGGGATCTGGCGCGTCGATCCGGTGCGCGGCACCAGCGAACCGCTGCTCGCCGAGCCACTCGTGGAGACGATCGGCTTCGATGCGCACGGCGTGCTCTGGCTCGCCACCGAACGGACTCTGTTCAGCTACGACCTCGTCTCGGGCACTCCCGACGCCGGACGGGCGATCCCCTCGGCGCCGTTCGGCGCCGGCGTTCCCCGGATGCAGGACCCCGCCGGCCTGCACATCGCGCGCGTGCTCGACCGGACCGGCGACCTCGATGGCGACGGGAACCGCAACCGCGACGAGGTGCTGCGCCGCAGCAACCCGTTCGACCCCGCGTCCAATCTGCATCTCGACCTCGCGGCGCGGCTCGACGTCCCCGGACACAGCGAAGCGCGCCTCACCCTGCGCGGCGACCTCGGCGTCGGCGTGGTGGCGTTCGGCACTGCGCGCCTGCAGACCCCGATCACCCTGCCGGGCGTCCTCGGTGGTTTCGAGCTCGATCCGCGCTTCATCCTCGCAGCACCGATCCAGACCCTCGTGCCCGGCACGCTGCGGATCCCGGTGCCCGACCTGGCGGCCGAAGTGCGGCTGATGGCCCAGGCCTTCGGACTGCCGGTCGCGGGACCGCAACGCTTCTCCGACCTGGTGCCGATCAACCTGCGGCCGGTGGTCCCGCTACGGATCACCGAGTCGTTCCAGAACGGCACGAACCGCGACCAGGCGGCCTCTTCCGGCTCGTGGGGAAACGGCGCACTCGTCCCGTCCGACCTCGGCGGCCGCGGACTGCTCGGCGCCTTCGACCCGACGCTCGGCACCCCGGACGGACCGAACCGCTGGGTGTTCTCCACCGACGACCAGCTGTTCCCGGCCTCCGCGACGCTGTTCGGGCAGGCGGTCCGGATCACCGACGGCGTGTTCGAGTTCGAGAGCATGCACGTGCCCGCCGGCGTGACGGTGGCCTTCCGGGGCAGCAACCCGGCGGTGATCCGGGTACGCGGCGACGTACGGATCGACGGCACCCTCGAAGTCGACGGCGTCGACCAGTCCGATGAATTCGACGGCAGTTCGGTCTTCGACGGCAATGCCTGGGTCCCGGTGAATGGTGAGCCGGGCAGTTCGGGTGGGGCAGCAGGTGGCCACGGCGGCGACGGCGGCAGGGGAGCCGACGGCAACGGCACCCCCGGCCCCTCCACCGGCAGGAACGGTGATCCGATCCAGGTGCCGGCCGGTAGTGGCTATGCGACCGCCGGTGGCCTCGTCGCGACGGCGGGCCAGGGCGCGTTGCTGTTCCCCCTGGACGGCAACGACGCCAGCGTGACCTTCAACCTGTTCGCGACGGTCTGCCTGCAGACCGGTGCCGGTGGATCCGGCGGCGCCTTCCTCGGTGCGGGTGGTGATGGCGTCGCGATCCGCAACGCGGCCGGCCTGTCGACCGACCTCGGACCGACCGCGCCAGGCGGGACACCGATGCCGTTCCTCGCGGTCCCGCCGCGTGCGACCAGTCTGGAGCACTTCCTGATCGGTGGCGCCGGTGGTGGTGGCGGCGGTTCGCACCCGCTCGGCCTCTCGCGGCAACAGCTGCAGTTCGACGACCGGGCGTGGCACGCCGGTGCGGGCGGCGCAGGGGGCGGCGGGGCACTCGCGCTCCGGGTGGGCGACGACCTGGTCGTGTCCGGCAATGGGGCGATCCGCGCCATCGGCGGCAGCGCCGGAACGCAGACGACCCGCGGCCGCGCTTCCGCGCCTGGCGGCGGCGGTTCGGGTGGGAGTGTCCTGCTCCAGCTCACGGCCAACGGGATCGTGAACCAGATGGGCGAGATCGACGTGTCCGGTGGCGCCGGCGGACTGACCCGCTACGTGGACTTCAACGGCCAGACCAACGAGACCACGGGCGGCGATGGCGGCCATGGCCTGGTCCGTCTCGAGGCACCGCAGAGTCCTTCGCCGACCGCTCTGGGCGTGGTCCGCGGCCCCACCACGATCGGCAGCGACAACGTCGGCGTGCGCACCGACCGCGATCCGTGGAGCGGCGCCCGCTCGAAGTTCTACGGCGCCCAGACCCTCGGCACACCGCGATGGAATCGCTACGTGGTCACCGCGGTGGTCGGCGGCGCGCCGGTGACCTTCTCCGACGATCCGACCGCCGGGAGCTTCCCCAACGTGCCGGGCCAACCGCTCGGGTTCTACGTGCAGGGCGGTCGCCTCGACCCGGTGACCGGCGAGGTGCAGGTCGCCGGACCGCTGCGCCAGACCATGGCGGAACTCGATTCCGACCACGCCACCCACGTCCGCTTCCTGATCCTGTTCGACCGGTCGGTGACCCACCCGATCCGCATCTCGTCGGTCTCGTTCGACCTGGGTCGATGACCCGAGTTTTTCCAACTGGTGCCAGTCATCCCTCGACCAGCTGTTCCCGGCTCGCGCGGTCACGGGTGAGGCCGGCTTCGCCGGAGCGGCAGCAGCCACGCTCGAGCCGGGGCAGGTCGACCCACGCCCAAGGAAAAGGGGGCCGACGGCGGCAGGGAGGACAACGCCTCTGGCCCCCTTTTCTTGTGAGGCACCAGTTGGAAAAACTCACCGCCAGTCCACCCCATCGAAGCGCGGCGGGATTCCGGGATCGACGCAGGCGAGACGCGACACCCGCGAGGGCGAGCCCACCAGGCTCAGCCCATCGCCCCAGGTCTGTCGGTTCCCGCGATGATCCCCAGAAACTCGCACCCAGCTCCGAGGCAATCGATCCTCGGAATCACCATGTTCTCCGCGCTGTGCGGACTGCTGCCGGGCCAGAGTCCGGTTCCCAACCAGGTGTTCTGCGGCGCCTCTGAAGCACAGGGGCTCGCGGTGAACCAGGACGGCACCGCCGGCGCCGTGCTGAGCAATGCCGGCCTGTTCGGGGGCCCGGTCCGGCTCGCCCCCGACGGCACGCCGTGGTCCTTCGGTCGGACCACGGGCACCACCCGCCCCACGGCGATCGCGTTCCGGCGTGTCTCCCCGTCGGCATACCAGCCGGCCTTCGTCGCACCGAACCTGCCGGGTGATGCCACGGCAATCGCCGTCACGGCCGAGAGCCGCGCACTGGTCGGCACCGACGCCAATGCACTGGTCGAGGTCGACCGCATCGGCGGAGGCACCTTCCAGACCTTCTCCATTGCCGGATCGGTGACCGCGGTCGAAGTCGACGAGAACGGTCGCGCCTGGGTCGGCGTCGACAACACACCTGACCCGGTGCTGCAACGCATCGACCGACCGAGCGGCGCGAGTTCCCTCACGATCGTCCCCGGCAACGGCGCGGGCATCTCGCGTATCGTCGCCGACGGCCGGCCCGGGGGCAGCCATGTCTACGTGACCCGACGCGGCAACTCGAGCCTCTACGAGTTCGACGGGGACCTGCGATTGATCGCCCGGCACGTCGTGCCCGAGGTGGCTACCGACTCGACGATCCTGCAGGTCGAGCTCGCGGCCGACGGTTCGCTCTGGCTCCTCATCCGAGCCGGCGGCATCTGGCGCTTCGATCGCGCCACCGGTTCGTTCGAACGGCAGTTCCCGCCGAGCGAAGTGCAAGCCATCGGCTTCGATGCCCACGGCGTCTTGTGGTACGTCAACCCGACCGACCCGATCCTCGGCGCCCCCGTCGGCTCGATCGACGTCCCGACCGGCAAGGCCAGCCCGACGACGTTCCTTCGTGGCATGAGTGGCAACGCCGTCATGCAGGACGCTGGCGGCCTCTACATCGCCCAGGTCCTCGATCAGGCCGGTGACTCCGACGGCGACGGCTTCGCCAACCGCGCGGAGATCGACGCGCGCAGCAACCCGTTCGATCCGGACTCGACTCCGGAACTCGACCTCCAGACACGGCTCGACGTGCCGATCGGCGCAGACCTCACGGTCCGCCTTCGTGGCAGGCTCGGAGTCGGCGTCATCGCGTTCGCCAGACGAGAAGCCGCGAACCCGATCAGCCTCCCCGGGATCCTCGGCAACTTCGGTCTCGACCCGACGACCACCGTCGGTGAGCCCTTCAACGTGTTGGTGCCCGGCGAGCTGCGCCTCCGCATCCCCGACGGGATCACCTCCTTCCCCCTCTACGCCCAGGCGCTCGGCCTTCCGGTGATCGGGCCGGCGCGGTTCTCGGACGTGGCTCCCATACGGGTCCGTGCCTCGGGACCGGGGCGGATCGTCGAGAACTTCTCTTCCCCGACGACCCGCGACGACTCGGCATCCGCCGGAACCTGGAGCAACGGTTCGCTGCGCGGTGCGCAGCTCGGAGGCCGCGGCCTCTTGGGTGAATTCGACCCCACGGTGGGTCAGCTCGTCGCTCCCGACGTCTGGCGATTCGATACCGACAATCAGACCTTCCCCGGCTCGCAGACGTTGTTCGGGTCCCCGGTCACCGTGACCAACGGCGTGTTCGAGTTCGAGACCATGGTGATCCCGGCTGGAGTCACCGTGCAGTTCCGCGGCAGCCGACCACCGATCATCAAGGTCCGCGGCGACCTGCGCCTCGAGGGCACGCTCGACGTCGACGGCGCCTCGGTCGCCCCAGGGTTCGATCCGCGCTCGGTGTTCGATCCGGGCGCCGGCGGGTTCGTCGGCGTCGACGGCAATCCGGGCGCCGCGGGAGGTCCGGGCGGCGCCGCCGGCGGACAGGGCGGAAGAGGCTCCGACGGCAATGGTCAGGTCGCGGTCGCCACCGGATCGGATGGCGAGCCGATCCATGCGGCCGGAGCGAGTGGCTATGCGACGGTGGTCGGACGCGCTGCCACCGGCGGTCGCGGCGCGCTGCCGTTCCCGCCGACCGGCATGAACAGCAGCGTGATGTTCCGGCTGTTCAACGCGATCTGCGCACAGATCGGCTCGGGTGGTGGTGGCGGCGCGTTCCTTGGCGCGGGCTCCGCGAGCCAGTCGCTCCAGGCCACTTCACTCGACGCGGCCGACCTGGGGCCGGCAACGCCCGGTGGAAGCGCCGTGCCCTTCGTCTCGCAGCCTGCCAACGTCTCGGGCCTCACCCACTTCCTGGTGGGCGGAGCCGGCGGAGGCGGCGGTGGCTCGCACCCGACGAACATGTCCACTCAGAACATCCAGGTCGAACGGCGGGCCTGGCACGCCGGCAACGGTGGTGCTGGCGGCGGCGGCGCGGTGGCGCTCCGCGTCGGCAACGAGCTGAGCGTGGGAGCGAGTGGCGAGGTCTCGGTCCGGGGCGGCTCGGGCCCCTTGGATCGGGATCGCACCGCCGGACCGGCGATGCCCGGCGGCGGCGGTTCCGGCGGTTCGATCCTGATCCAGATGCTCGATGCGAACTCCCTGAGTCAGAACGGCACGCTCGACGTCTCGGGCGGCGCAGGTGGCCGCATCGAGTTCGTTCAGTTCAACGGCCAGCGCGGCATCGCGGTCGGCGGTGACGGCGGCCATGGGCAGGTCCGCCTGGAGACCCCGACCACGGCCGCGCCGAGTGTGCTCGGTCGGGTGGACGGGCCGGCGATGCTAGGAAGCGACAACGCCGGGCCGCTGGTCGACCAGGACGCCTGGTCCGGCTCGCGCTCGACCTGGTATCGCATGTCGGACCTCTCGGTACCGAACTGGGAGCGCTACCTGGTGCAAGCCACCTACAGCGGTCTGACCGTGACGTTCTCGGACGACCCGGCCGCCGGTCCCTCGCCCAACCTCCCCGGCCAACCGATCCGCTTCTACGTCCAGGGCGGATCCATCGACCCGGCGACGGGCACGGTCCTCGCGGCGGGCCCGTTCCGCGAACGCACCGCCGATCTGAACCAGGACGCCGCGACGCACGTGCGCTTCGTCGCCCTCTTCGATCGCACGATCGACCCGACCACCTCGATCGATCGGGTCGAGATCGTCGCGAGGTAGGTGCGCGCCGGGGCCGCGCTCACCGCCGGAACGGATCGACCCGCTCCATCTGCTGCCAGTTCACCCCACCGAAGCGCGGGTCCGCACCGGGGTTCAGGCTCGGGTCGTTGGTGAGCACGACCTGGCCACCGGCGTTCATGAACGCGCGGTCGTAGCTGTTGGTGAAGGTCCAGGTGCTGCCGTCGGAGTGGCGGAAGTCCTGGGTCTCGTGGATCGAGTCGACGGTGGCCTTCTGCATCCGATCCTGCGAGTCCTGGCGGCGACGCCAGCTCTCCATCTGCATGTCGGAGATGTCGCTGCTCGACGCGGTGCGCGCCGCCGCGGCCTGCGCCTGCTGGAACGCCGCCTGGCGACCGCGCGCCCGCGCCTGCGCGATCTCGAGCCGCATCTGCGCGATCGCGCTCGACCACGCCGGGGTCTCGCGCAGCGTGCCGGCGATGCTCGCCAGGGTGTCGAGCCGCGCATCGAGCTGACCCGCCTCGGCCCGCGCCGCGCGCACGCCGGTGACGATGCAGAAGCTCGACTCGGTCATCACCATGTCGCTGCGCATCGCATACATCTGCGCCAGCGAGGTGCTGTGGATCTCCTCCTCCCAGGTGCGACCGTTCTCGCGGTAGCGGATCCGCGCCCGCTCGGCGACCAGCATCATGTCGGCCTCGGTCTGCATGCCCGCGGCGTTGCTGCGCATCTGCGCCACCGACTGCTCGAGCATCTTCAGGGTGTCACCGTAGAACTCGCGGCACTGCTCCTCGACCTGCGGCAGGCGCTCGGCGGAAACGATCTCGATGTCGCGGGCACCCGGCCGCATCCGCGGCAGCAGGATCTCCGCCGCGATCTGGCCGTAGCCGTTCGGCAGCGGGTGCAGCACCATGTCGTCGGGGAACTGCACCGGGTCGTTGGCCGGCTGGCCGTTGAAGGTCGACCACTTCAGGGTCACCGAACGACCGAAGGTCAGCTCCTCACCCGAAGGGCCACGCAGGGCGCCGGTGAACTGCGCGAAGTTGTCGGGGTTCATCGACCACTGCACGCCGCCCTCGAAGTTCCAACCCTCGGGCACCATCAGGGTGTGCGAGTGGACGTTGCCGAGCCCGCGGTCGCGGATCTGCAGCGGCTCGAGCACCAGGGTGCCGTAGGCCGAGGCCCCGGCGTTGCGCGCGTTCGGCTCGTCGCGGCTGGCCGACCGCCAGTCACCGCTGTCGTCCTGCTCGTCGCCGTCGATCAGCACCTCCTCGGTGGACTCCTCGAAGCCACCGTCGCGGCGCTCCATCCCGCCGCCCGTCCCGCCGCCATCGATGCGACGCAGTTGCATGCGGGTCGGCTCGTTGCCGTCGCTGTAGAGCGTCATCGTCAGCACGCCGTCGACGACCTCGGCGGTGACCCGCTGCGAGCCGCCGTCCTCGGTGCGGTTCTCCGGCACGATCTTGTACTTCACCGAGCGCGACTCGAACTCGACGCGACCCGTCTTGCCCCGGCTCGCGAACTCGGCGCGGAACTCCACCGGCACCGTCTGACCCTGGCCGACCGGGTACTGCAGGTCCGAGGCGAGCTGCATCGACAGGCCCTGGCCGGCCTCGCGCACCGTGGCCTTCATCACGTAGCGGATCGGCCGCCCGTCAGGACCCGGCTCCTGGACGTCGCCCTGCCAGGTGCCCGCGAAGCCGGCCGGCGCCGCCGGACGCTCCGTGCCACCCTCGCCGCCCTGGCTGGTGGCGGCCCGCGCGGTGAAGCTGGTCCAGCCCTCCTCGTCGCTGCCGACCCGACCGCGCAGCACGCCGTCGGCCAGCTCCGCCATCAGGGTCTGCGGCTCGCCCGGCATGACCTCGTCGTACTCGACGATCCGCGTCTCGACCTTCTCGCTGGTCATCCGCAGCGTGTTCTCGCGCAGCGCCCCGCGGTAGCTCGCCCGCACCTCGAAGCTCAGCATCTGCCCCTGGCCGGCGTCGACCTTGCCGCGCCCGGTGACCTGCAGGGCCAGCCGCTCCGGCGTGCCGGTGAACCGCAGCTCGACCGGGAAACGGACCTCCCCCGAGCTGGCCTGCTCGCGCGCCTCGCCGGTCCACAGACCGGTCAGCTCCGGAGCCTTGGGCGCCTCCCGACGCTCGATCTTCGGGATCAGTTGGGCGGCGAGATGCCCCCCTGCGGCCGGCAGGGCGGCGCAGAGGGCGGCGAAGGCGATGGTGCGGATGCTCGTCTGGTTGCGGGTGTTCATGGCTCGTTCTCCGTGTTCGCCCCGTCGTGTGACGGGACCTGAACCCGGGGGCCACGAAAGTCCCGCTATTCTTCTTCGCCCATCCGCCGCGCCAGCCAGCCCCGCGCCACCGCCCATTCCCGCTTCACCGTGCGCGGCGAGATCTCCAGAGCCAGCGCCGTGTCCTCCACCGACAGGCCGGCGAAGTAGCGGAGCTGCACGATCTCGGCCATCCGCGGATCCTGCTGCTCGAGCTGGCTCAGCGCCTCGTCGAGCGCCATGAGGTCGACCACCTGCGAGTTCTGGGTCCCCGCGGTGAGCTCGACGCCATCGACATCCAGATCGTCGATCCGATCCAGCTCGCCGCCGCGCTTGATCTGGTTCACCCGGCGGTGGCGCTCGACCAGGATCTGGCGCATCGCCCGCGACGCGGCGCCGAAGAAGTGCCGGCGGTCGTTCCAGTTGCTCTCACCGCCGAGCAGGCGCAGCCAGGCCTCGTGGACCAGGGCGGTGGCCTGCAGGGTCTGGCCAGGCTTCTCGCGGCGCATCCGCGACGCGGCCAAGGCCCGCAGCTCGTGATAAACCGCCTCGAGCAGTTCATCATCCGACCCCTCTCGACCGTCGGTCACGGCCTGCAGCAACAAGGTCACGTCGGCGGGGTCTGGCACCTTCTCGGTCATGGACGATGCGCCGACCTGCGGCGCCACCTCAAGCTATCCTGCGAAAGCGGTCCCTGGCCCGGGAATCGCGTCCCATCCCGAGAGCCATGCAACCCGACTGGCAAGTCGTCAAGGAACTGGTCGCCGACGCGCTGGAGCGGCCCGCCGCGGAGCGTGAGGACTGGCTGGTCCGCGCCTGCGAGGGCCAGCCCGAGGTGCTCGCCGAGGCCCGCGCCCTGCTGCGCGCCTCCACCGACGCGGAGTCGTTCCTCGAGGGCGCAGCCGAGGATCTGTTCGACACGGTCGACCTCGCCGAGCGTGGCGCCGTCGAGCGCCTCCGCCCCGGCACCCGGCTCGGCGACTACGAGATCCTCGATCTGCTCGGCGAGGGCGGCTTCAGCGAGGTCTACCGGGCTCGCGAACTCGGCGGGCTCGACCGCGAGGTCGCGCTCAAGCGGCTGAAGCCCGGCATGGACACCCGCGCCCTGCTGCGCCGGTTCGAGGTCGAACACCGCACGCTGGCCCGCCTCGCGCACCCGCACATCGCGCGGGTCCTCGACGCCGGCGCCGGCGACGACGGCCGACCGTTCGTGGTGATGGACCTGGTGCGCGGCGTGCCGCTCACCGAGTTCGTGCGCCGCGAGGACTGCGACCTCGAACAGCGCCTCGAGCTGTTCCAGCAGGTCTGCGACGCGGTCGAGCACGCCCACCGACGCGGAGTCATCCACCGCGACCTGAAGCCGTCGAACGTGATGGTCGAGTCGGGCGACGGCGGAACCCCGCGCGTCCAGGTGATCGACTTCGGCATCGCGCGCCTGCTCGACGCCGACGAGGCCGACGGGCCGAGCCTGACCGCCGAGGGCATGTTCCTCGGCACTCCGGCCTACGCGAGTCCCGAGCAGCTCGAGGGCCTGACCCACGACCTCGACACCCGCGTCGACGTCTACGCGCTGGGCGTGATCCTCTACGAGCTGCTCACCGGCCGTCGCCCGAGCGACCGCGCCGACGGCCGGCCGCTGGCGGTCGCGGCACTGCTGGACCATCTCCGGAGCCACGCGCCGACCCGCCCCTCGGCGGTGGGCGTGACCTCCAGCGACACGACGATCCGACCGCGCGAGCTGCGCGGCGAACTCGACTGGATCACGCTGCGCGCCCTGGAGGTCGACCGCGAACGCCGCTACCCGAGCGTCGGCGCGCTGGCCGAGGACCTGCGCAAGAGCCAGCGCGGCGAACCGGTGGAGGCCGGCCCGCCGAGCCTGACCTACCGTCTCTCCCGCCTCGCCCGCCGCCACCGCGCGGTCTTCGCCGGTGCAGCGCTCGCGCTGATCGCAATGCTGGTCGGCGGTGCGGCTGCGGTGGTCGGATTCGTCCAGGCCCGCGAGGCGCAGCGCGACGCCGAGGAACAGGCGGCCGCCGCCGACGAGGCCCGCCGTGAAGCGGTCGATCTGGCCCGCCGCGAGGCCGACGCGCGCGAGGACGCGGAAGCCGCCCTGCAGGAGGCCGGCGCGGTCGGCGACTTCCTCGCCGACCTGTTGACCCGCGCGCGGCCGATGGACCGCGGCCGCGACGTGACCGTCCTCGAACTCCTCGACGAGGCCGACGACGCCTTCACCAGCGACGCCGCAGTGACCGACTTCCCGGCGGTCGAAGCGCGGCTGCGCAACGTGGTCGGCAAGAGCCAGTTCGAGCTCGGCGACTTCGAACCCTCATCGACCAACCTGGTGCGGGCCGAGGAGTTGGCCCGCCGCGAGTTCGGTGCACACGACGCGCGCCGTCTCGATGCGCTGATGAACCTCGCGCAGCTCCGGCACCAGCAGACCCGCAACGAAGAAGCCGACCGGCTCGCCGAGGAGTGCGCCGAGGCCGCGCGCGGCCACCTGCCGGACGACGACCCGCTGTTCGACCGGATCGCCGAGTTCCAGGCCCGTGCCCTGTTCGAGCGCGGCGACGTCGTCGGAGCCCGTCGCGCGACCGAGGAACTGCTGGCCCGCTACACCGCCGAAGGCGAGGTGGTCAGCCAGGTGGCGGCGGCCAGCAACCTGGCGCAGATCTGCATGAAGGCCGGCGATCCCGACGCCTCGCTGCGCTATGCGGAGCAGGCCTGGGAGTTGGCCCGCAATGAATTCGGCGCCACCGACGTGCAGACGATCAGCGCCGGCCAGAGCCTGGGGCTCGCGCTGATCCAGAGTGACCCCGCCCGCGCCATCGAAGTCTTCCTGCCGACGATCGCCGCCGCGGAGGAGCGCTTCGGCCCGACCCACCACCGCACCCTCGGCGTGCGCAACTACCTGGCGTTCTGCTACCAGTTCCAGGGCCGGCTCGGCGAGGCGCGCGCGGAGTACGAGTCGCTGTTGGTCGACCAGGAGCGGACGCTCGGCGAGACCCATCGCCAGACATTGATGGCGACGCACAACCTCGGCATGGTCCAACTGTCGAGCGGCGAGTCGGAGGCGGCGCGGGCCACGCTGGAGAAGGCCCTGCAGAGGTTCACCGAGGCGCGCGGGCCCGACCATCCCGAGACGCTGTCGTGCCTGGTCCACCTGTTCGATGCGCGTTCCCAGGTCGAAGGACCGGCAGCGGTCGCCGAGGAGTACGCCGCGGCGGTGCGTCGCCACGACGAGGCCTACGGCGCCGACCACCCGCTGGCCCGCGACGTGCGCGGCGACTGGGCCGACCATCTGCTTCGACTCGCGAGCGCGTTGGACGACGTGCAGGGGACCCCGCACGAAACCGTGTTGAAGACACTGCAGCAGGCGCTGGACGTCGCCGAAGAAGCCGGTGATGCGCGGGTGGTGAAGAAGGCACTGCAGTGGCTGGTCGAGGCCAACCGGGCCTACGAGCGGCCCGAGGAGGCGGCCCGCTGGCAGGCGCGTCTCGATGCGCTCGACCCGGGTTCCGGCGGACGCTGAGGCGGTACGCGCGCCATGCCCCACGCCGAAGGGGCTATCCTCGCGGGCCGTCGCTGCCGCCATCGCAGCACACCACTCCGGAGAGCCTCCATGCGTATCCAACCCTTCGTCGTGGCCATCGGCTGCGTCTCGCTGCTCGCCGTTCCGAGCGCCGTCGCCCAGGCCCGCTGCGCCTCGTTCAGCAACAGCCACACCGATCCCAATGGAGCACGGATCGAGGTCCCGTATGCCCCGCAGCTCGTGCCGCAGAGCGGGATCACCGTGGAGGCCTGGATCACCTACGACGACACGTCGCTCGGCAACTCCACACCCTACCGCTGGCCCACCATCGTCCGCACGGGGATCAATGGCGCGCAGAACGCGTTCAACTTCCGGATCGATGCGAGCAACAACAACACGACGGAACTCAAGTTCACCGTCAATGCGAATAGCCGGGCCCATGTCCGATGGCCGTTCGCCTCGGGTCGGCTGCTGCAATGGACTCACGTCGCCGGGACCTACGACGGCACCACGCTGCGGCTGATCGTCGACGGCGTCGAGGTCGCCTCCACCCCACTGAGCGGCGACATCCGAGACGTCGGACAGACCATCCGCATCGGCCAGGGTGCCGACAACTCCTCCAGCAACAACGAGTGCTGGAACGGTGAGATCGACGAGCTGCGCATCTGGCCCTTCGCGCGCACCGCCGGGGAGATCGCCGCGACCAAGGACATGGAGCTCACCTCCGTGCCCGGCCTGGTCTCGACCTGGAACCTCGACGGGAACGGCAACGACAGCTCGTCGGGACAGAACGGCACTCCCGTCGGTGCGGCCTCGTGGTCACCCAATGCGTCGGCCACGCTGGCGACAGCCCCCTTCCCCGGTCTCGCGGTCGGCATGTCGACCACGGGCTGCCTCGGCGCAATGCATGCGACGGTCTCGTCGCTGCCGAACCAGGGCAATGCCGACTTCGCGTTCGTCGGCCACCGCGGCCCCGCCAACGCGCAGGCCGTAGCGCTCCTCTCGACTTCCCCCGCAGCGGCGCCGATCCCGCTGGCCGGCATCGACCTGTGGGTCGACGCCTCGGGACTGATCGGAGGCTTCGCGGTCGGCACCGACGGGCGAGGTGTAGCCCGCCTGCCGCTGCCGATCCCGAGCACCGCGCCGGCCGGGTTCACCCTCGCGGTCCAGTTCGGCGTTCTCGATCCGTGTGGACCGATGGGGCTCACCGCGACCGATGCGGTCGGCGTCGCGACGGTGCCGTGAGGCCGCCCACGCGACGCTCCAAAGCCCTGCAATCGCAAGGCTTACGCCCCACCGCAGATACAGGGGCGACCGGACCTTCACCCGATCTTTGTCGTTCCTTCACGTGCGGACGGACCCTCTTCTGCCCCGTTTCATCGGTATCCACATGCAGAAGACCATCCTCCCCCTCGCCCTCTGCCTGCTCGCGCCCGCGGGCTTCGCGCAGACCGTTCGCCCGACCTCCCAGGTCGACAATTCCGGCATCGTGTTCGATCCCGTCGTCGCCAGCGAAGGTGACCTGACGGTGCTTGCCTATGCCGGCGACAACGACATCTACGTCCAGACCTCCGACGGCCGCGGCCTCACCTGGTCGGCACCGGTGCGCATCGACAGCGACACCACCGGCGCCCGCAAGGATCTCGAAGGCGGCCGGCCGACGATCGGCATCGTCGGCAGCAACGTCTACGTGATCTGGAACGACCGTCGCAGCGGCGGTCAGGAGGTCTGGTTCGCCGCGTCGAACGACGGCGGTCAGACCTTCGGTCCGGACCAGAACCTCACGCCCGGCAGCTCCGTCATCGTCGACTGGCGCCTGGTCGCGACCGACGTCGGTGGCACCGATGCCGTGCACGTCCTCTACTCCGAGGGCTCGGCGAGCCAGGACCTCTATCTGCGCACGTCGACCGACGGCGGCAACACCTTCGGCACCGCGCGGTTCGTGCCGGCCGGCGTCACGCCGGGCCAGGTCGACACCGACGACATCGACATCGCGGCCGACGGACCGAACGTCTACATCGCGTGGGAGGACAACCGCCTCGGTGGCGATACCGTGTTCTTCCAGAAGAGCGTCGACATCGGCACGACCTTCCTGCCGGCCGACGTGAACGTCAGCGGCGGCACCGGTGCGGAGGACTCCGATGCGGAGATCGCGCTGTCGCTCGGTGGCAGCAACATCGTGATCGCCTGGTCGGAGGAGCCTGCGGGCATCGCCAACGAAGTCCTGCGCGTCAATGCGTCGAGCGACCTCGGTGCGAGCTTCAACGGTCCGATGACGGTCGGCAGCTACACGGTCGGAACCGACGACGTCGACGCCCCGGTGTGCCGCGCGCAGGCCGGCGCCAACAACATCGTGGTCGCGTGGGAGGACAACCGCAGCGGCGGTGACCTGATCTACAGCGCCTACAGCACCGATGTCGGCCTGACCTGGAGCACCGACAGCGTGGTGAGCGGCACCGGCGGCTTCCCGCGCATCACCGGCGCGGGCGACGTGTTCGTGATCGGCTGGACCGGCGGCGGCTTCCCCGAGGCCGCGCAGGCCGCGATCTCCTACGATGTCGGCGTGACCTGGCAGCCGCAGGTGAACAGCTCGTCGACCACCGGCGACGCCGACTTCGCCGAGGGCGTCTACAACCCGCTCTACGACAACTTCATCGCCGCATGGCTGTCCGACGACCTCGGCGCCAACAACCTCTACGCCGCCGGCTTCCGCGCCGCGACGGTCGTCAACGACGGCTGGGGCACCAGCAACCCGACCATCGACTTCGACCTCAGCGGCTTCGGTGGCAGCGCGGTGGCCTTCCTGGCGATCTCGCTCGGCACCGGCCCGCTGGTGATCCCGATGGACGGCCGCGACCTCGGCGTCACCGCCGACGGTCTGTTCCTCGGCTCGTTCGCCGACCCGATCTACACCGCGTTCCTCACCGGCGGCGCGGGCAGCACCCCGACCCTGCCGAACGTGTTCAACAACATCCCGACGATCGGGATCACGGTCAACTACGTCGGCTTCGGCGTGAACGGCGGCAACATCGGCCGCATCAGCGACCGCGGATCGTTCGATCTGTGATCGCCGGCGGGCCACGTCGCCCGTCGGCCACCTCTTCGACATCTGGCTCCTCGAGGTCCGGGTCGAGGAGGGAATCGGCTCCGAGGCGTTCGCGCAGCCGCGCCACGAGTCGCCGCCAGCGACTCTCCGCAGCGCGGGCGCCGACGCCCAACCGGCAGCCGATCTCGGCGTAGCTCAGACCCTCGAGCCCACGCCAGGTTGCGAGCCGTCGCTCGTCGAGCGGCAACCGGGCGACGAGATCCGCGACCAGTTCCCGCTCCTCGCGTGCGACCAGGGTCGACGGGATCGACGTGCGCCCGTCGTGTGGCTCGACCGCGCCGACTTCCGCGTCCGTTCGGGTACCATCCCGCGCCACCCGCGCACCCAGTGACCGCATCTGCTCGCGCAGCACGTTGTGCGCGATGCCGAACAGCCAGGCACGGAAGCTCGCCCGGGCCGGGTCGAAGCCGCCGAAGCCGGCATAGGCCCGCCCCCAGATCTCTTGGACCAGATCTTCGACCGACACCCGCTGCCGGAGTGCCGGGCCGACGTGGAGCGAAACCCAGACCGCGAGCCGCGAAGCGTGTCGATGATGCAGCCCCGCGAATCCGTCGCGAGCGTCGGCACGGGCACGGGCCAGCAGGGTGGTGGTGGTCGACGGAACGGGCATCAGGTGCGTCGGTAGCGCACGTGATGCCCGAGGTCACGGCGCAGGTCACCCCATCGCCGGCCGCGGCGGATTTCGCGACGGACCGCCGGGATCCCCGCCAATCCAGTCCCGCCGACGCGCCGCCCCGTGACGGCACGAGTCCGGTCGATCCCCATGAGCCTCTTCACCCGCTGTCTTCCCCTCCTCGCCCTCGCCCTGCCGAGTTCCGCCGCCGCGCAGTTCTTCGAGACCGTGAACGGCACCCAACCCGGCGCAGGCGTCGAGCAACTCGTCTACGACTCCAACCGCGACCGCGTGGTGGGACTCGGCGACACCGCGACGTTCGAGCACGACGGCATCGACTGGCGTTCGGTACCGACCACTCGGCATCCCGGCGACCGCTACGAATATGCGATGGCGTTCGACGGGCACCGCGTGCTGGTCCACGGCGGCGGCACGCCGATCGGACATGCCCAGCCGGCCCTCGCCGACCTCTGGGCCTTCGACGGCAATGACTGGAACCGCCTCGCCGCCAATACGCCGACCGGCGTGCGCCGCGGCCATGAGATGGCCTGGGACCCGGTCCGCCGGCGACTGGTGCTGTTCGGCGGCACCGACATGAACAACCGGTTCTTCTCCGACACCTGGGAGTGGGACGGAGTGAACTGGACGCAGGTGGCGCAGTTCGGCCCCTCGGCGCGGGTCTGGCACCGAATGACCTTCGACCCGGTGCGCAACAGGGTGCTGCTGGTCGGCGGTGCGTTGAATCCGTCGATCTTCAACGACACCTGGGAGTGGGACGGGACCAATTGGACCCAGACCGATCCGGGCGGCGTGCCCGCGCGGATCATGCCGGCGCTGTACCACGACCGGGTCCTCGGCAAGACGCTGCTGATCGGCGGTCAGGACACGCCCGGCACCGCGCTGACGGGTCAGGTCTGGGCCTACGATCCCGGCAGCCTGTCCTGGTCGGAACTGGTCGTCCCGCCGGGTCGCCGCGCCAACCTACAGCAGGTGATCGGCGGTGCGTTCGACGCGCGCCGTGCCCGCGGTCTGCTGGTCACCTGGGACGCCTTCTCCCCGCCCGCGACGTTCGCGTTCCGTTCGCTCGGCAGCCAATCGGCCGCCTACTCGTCATTCGGCCAGGGCTGCGCGGGCGGCAATGGCGCCGTACCGCGACTCGCCGCCGAGTCGAGCACCCTGCCGACCCGCGGCTCGACCTTCACCGCCGAGGTCTCGAACGTCGGCAATGCCACAGCCGTGCTGTTCGGGCTCGGCGTCTCGAACCAGAGCTGGCTCGGCTACCCGCTGCCGTTCTCGATGGCCGGACTCGGGATGCCGGGCTGCGCCCTCCATTGCAGCATGGACGCGGTGTTCTCGCTATCGGTCGGCGGCCGTAGCGGCACCGCGATCTGGCACTGGACCGTGCCGCTGTCGAGTTCGATCGACGGGCTGACGTTCTACCAGCAGGCCGTGACGCTCGACGCGACCGCCGGCAATGGCGTGGGGGGAGTGAGCAACGCCCGCGCGGCAACGGTACGCTGACACCCGAGAACGCTCGACCGTGGCCCCGCGACCCGAAGACCCCGACGCGCCCGCCGATTGGCCGCTGCTGGAGTTCCTCGCCCGCTTCCGCGAGGACGAGGCCCGCGGCGAGCGGCGTGCACTGAGCCACTACCTCGCCGGGTTCCCCGAGCACGAGGAGGCAGTCGCCGCCGAGTTCCTGCAGGTCCGCGCGCTCGACGCCGAAGCCGAGCGGAGCTCCGCCGAGGAGGTGGCGAATGCGCGCCAGATCGGGCGCTTCCGCCTGGTCCGCGAACTCGGCCGCGGCGGTGAGGGACGCGTCCACCTCGCCTACGACGCGCGACTGCGACGCCACCTCGCGCTGAAGCTGCACGACGCGCCGGGCTGCTCCGAACTGGAGGAAGCCCGACTGCTGCGCGCCGCGACCATGCTGGCTCGGCTCGACCACCCGCACCTGTGTCGGGTCCTCGACGCGGGGCGGGAAGGACCGGCGCTCTGGACGGCGATGCAGTTCGTGGAGGGACGCACCCTCGCGGAGGAGCTCGATGCGCGCCGCATCGGCGGGAGACCGTTTCCGGTCCGCGCAGCCGCTCGGCTCCTGGTCGGTCCTGTCGATGGCCTGCGCCACGCCCACGAACACGGCGTGGTTCACCGCGATCTGAAGCCCGGCAACCTGATCCTCCGAGCTGGCTCGGATCCGGACCACGCGGCGTCGTGGACCGACTTCGGCCTGGCCCGCGACACCGACGCACGCCACGACCTGACCCTGGCCGGCCATTCCCGCGGCACGCCGGCGTACATGGCTCCGGAACTCCTCGAGGGTGCGCCCGCCGACGCGCGCAGCGATCTGTGGGCCGTCGGCGTGGTGCTATTCGAGTGCCTCACCCTCGCTCATCCGTTCTCCGGCACGTCACTGGCGGCCGTGGCCCGTGCGATCGCAGAACGCCCGGTCTGGTCCCACCCTGCCTGGCGCACCCTTTCGCCGGATGCCCGCGCGGTGCTGGCTACCGCCTTGGCGATCGATCCGCAGGAACGCTATGCGAGCGCTGCGGCCTTGCGCGACGATCTCGGGCGACTCGCACGATCCCAGCCGGTCTCCGCGCGACGACCTGGTCCGATCACCAGGCTTGCGGCCTGGACCCGCCGCGAAACGGGGCTCGCCGTGGGAATCGGTGTCGCCGTGCTCGCACTGTTCCTCGGTACGGGTCTCGCGCTCGTCGCCTGGAACGGAGAACGCGCCGCACGTGCGCAGGCCGAGGAGCGCGCCGCCCGGACCCTGGGCATCGCCGAGTCGATCCTGTTCGACATGGACGATGCACTGGCCGAGGGCGAGGGCGGCGTGGCGATGCGCCATCGGCTGGTGGTGCGTGCCCGCGATGCGTTGGCGGAGCTGCACGCCACAGACCCCGAAGATCGACGGATCACCTGGGAACTCGCACTCGCCTGGATGCGCGCAGGCGACGTCGCCGGAGATCCAGGTGCCGCCAACCGTGCAGATCTGGAAGAAGCCCGACATTGCCACGCGATGGCCGAGGCCCTTGCCCTTGGCCCGCTCGCCGAGGACCCGCGCCAGCCACGGCTCTGCGCCAGCCTGCTGGTCAAGCGCGCGGGCTTGGCGAACGACGACCCGGCGAGCGCCCGCGCGCTCTGTCTTCAAGCCCTCGAGATCCCTCACGACGACGATCCCGAGACGGCGCGACTGCTGGCGATCGCCAACACGCAGCTCGCTCAGCTCGACCGCGACGCCGGCCTCCTGGAGTCCGCACGACAGCGGATCACCACGGCCGAGCGCGCGCTGCTGGGTCTGCGCACCGCGACCCCGTTCCCGACGTCGCCACTCGACCTCGCGGTCGCACGCGACGTCCGAGCGACCATCGAAGCCGCATCGGGACACGTCGAGTCGGCGATCGATCTGCTGCGCGAGACCGATGCAGGCCTCGACAGCGACCGGCCCACCGCCCCGGCCCGGACCTCCCGCGTGCGCGCCTCGCTGCGCATGCACCTCGGCCAATGCCTGCTGTTGGCCGGCGATGACCACGGTGCACTCGAAGCCCTCTCCGGCGTGGTCGACCTGTGGCGCGCCCGCATCGCCTCGGACCCGGGCGACGGCGGCGCGGCCCGACGCCTCGGCGCAATTCTCGAAGAGCGCGGCCGCGCCCACGCCACGCTCGGCAACGCGCAGGCCGCGCAGCGCGACTGGACCGACGCAATCCGGCTGGCGGAGAGTTGGGGATTCGAGACCACCGCCAAGCGACTGCACGACCGCCTGCTCCGCGGCCCGCGGTGATCCGCTTCTGTCGCGGTCGGTGCCAGGCACCGACCGCGACAGACTTTGCATTGCAGAAGCGCTGGGTGAGCAGCGAGGGGACGCGATCGCAGGGAGACTGCTACTCTCTGTGCATCGCCTTCGTGAGGAAGCTCCCGTAATGCACGACTCGTCCCGATCCTCTCTCGCCCTCGCCGCCGTCCTGACCCTCGCCGTCCACGCCGGTGCGCAGTCCGGCGACTGCCTCGACCAGGACTACGTTCCCAACCCGGCGACCAACGGCCTCGAGGTCACCGCCAACCAGCCGGTGACGCAGACCTTCACGGTCGGTCGCGACGGCCAGCTCACCCGCGTGGAAGTGGCTCTGATCAACCACCACCGCGGCACTCCGACGGCGCCGTTGCAGGTGGACCTGGTCACGACGGACCCCAATGGGGTTCCCACCACGACGAGCCTCGCCTCGCTGACGCTGATGCCCTCGGCGGTACCCACGAGCCGCGGCGCGCTGAGCATCGACCTGACGCCGTTCAACCTGAACGTCCGGACCGGAGAGGTCCTCGGCCTCGCGCTCTCGACCACCGCCGCGCCCGGCGGTGCGACCTATGCCTGGTGGGGCGAGGCACCGGGTGGCAGCTACCCACGTGGACAGGTCTTCATCCGCGGCACGACGTCGCTGAACGTGTGGGATCTCGCGATCCGCACCTACACCTCCGCGCCCGCCTCGGCGACCAACTACGGAGCGGGGCATCCGGGCACCAACGGCGTGCCGGTGCTCATGGCGAGCGCGGCGCCAGTACTCGGAACCAACCCCGACCTGCTGGTCGGTAATTCGTCCGGAGTCGCGACCAGCGGTGCCTTGCTCGCCGGCTTCGCCCGGGCGTCGCAGGCCACTCCCTTCGGCGGCACGCTGCTGGTGCAGATCGTCGCCAACACCACGCTCGCGCTCCCGGCCGGAGGCGCACGAGTCCCGATGCCGATCCCCAATGACACGTCGCTGTGCGGCGGGATCGTCGACTTCCAATGCGTGGTGGTGGATGCGGGCGCATCGCAGGGAATCGCCTTCACACCGGGACTCGAGTTCGTGCTCGGGATGTGACGGTAGTGCGGCGAATCGGGCGGGAGAGTGCAACACGCCTGGCGGATCCCCGACTGCCCCTTCCAGAGATACGCTGAACGCGCCCGCATCCGGTCCAGCCTCCCGTCATGCCGTCCGTTCGCCGTCTCCTCCGCATCGCACCGGCCACTCTTCTGCTCGCCGGCAGCCTCGCCGCACAGTCCGGCGATTGCCTCGACCAGGAGTACGCCCCCAGCCCGCCCACCAACGGTCTGCAGATCACGCCCAGCCAGGCGGTGACCCAGACCTTCACGGTCGGGAGCGACGGTCAGCTCACCCGGATCGAGGTGCCGTGGATCGAGCACTTCAACGGCACGCCGACCGCGCCGCTGCACATCGAACTGGTCACCACCGGTCCGACCGGTGTGCCGACCACGCAGTCGTTGGCGTCGCTGACGCTCCAGGCTTCAGCGATCCCGTCGACGCGCGGCCCGCTGATGCTCGATCTGCGCAGCTTCAACGTCACGGTGCAGACCGGGCAGGTCCTCGGCCTCGCGATGTCGACGACCACCGGTGCCAGCCGTGCGACCTACGCGTGGTGGGGTGAGGCGCCCGGGGGCAGCTATGACGGCGGCAAGTCCTTCATCCACGGCACCACGCAGCTCGACGTGTGGGACGTCTCGATCCGCACCTGGATCGCGAGCCCCGGGCCGGCGGCGACGAACTACGGCACGGGTCACGCCGGCACGCAGGGCGTGCCCGCGCTGACCGCGAGCGCTGCGCCGATCCTCGGCACCAACCCGAGCCTGCAGGTGGGCAACTCGCTGGGAGCGACGACCCCCGCCGCACTGCTTGCCGGTTTCCGACGCGCGTCGCAACCCACTCCGTTCGGCGGGACCCTGCTGGTGCAGATCGTCGCGAACCTGACGCTCACGTTGCCCGCGGGAGGCGGCCTGGTGCCGATGCCGATACCCAGCGACAACTCGCTCTGCGGCGGGGTCGTCGACTTCCAATGCCTCGTCCTCGATGCGGGAGCCTCGCAGGGGATCGCGTTCAGCCCGGGGTTGGAGTTGGTCCTGGGGATGTGATGCGCGAGCGACGCGAAGCCATGCGGATCCCGCTCCTGCTCCTGGCGGCCGTGGTCGCGCTGCTGCTGCTCGCCGGAGTCCTGTGGTGGACGAGCGACTCGGTACGAAAGCCCACACGCAGGAACGACGCCGGCGAACTGACTGCGGTGGCCCGCGTGGGCGCACTGCAGTCACCGCCGTCAACGGAAGCGAACGAAACTAGGGCGGCCGAAACGGCGCGGGTCGCCATCGAGAACACCTCGCAGCCTTCCGATCTCGCCCTTCACGGCCGTTGCCTCGACCCAGAGGGCCGTCCCCTGCGAGATGTGGCGATCACGGTGACGGGCAACGTCACCACACCCCACACCCAGGGCCTCTTCGAACTCGAGTTCGGCACCTCCCCCGAGATCGGGCCGTTCGAGATGCTGACCGCCGCCGACGGTCGCTTCGCCACGCGACTCGCCTTGCCGGGCCCGCTCCGATTGTTCGTGAGGTCTTCGGCTCCCGGCCACGTCCCGATCCGGGTGACCTGCGACGAGGTCCACCCGGATGCGGCGTCGCTCGATCTCGGCGACCTCGAGCTCGAACCGGGGTGGACGATCTCCGGCCGCGTGGTCGACGAGACCGGGCAGCCGATCCCGGACGCGGTTCTCCATGCCCGCGGTGGTCGGCGTGTCTTCGAGAAACGGGAGCCGATCCGAACGAATGTCGGACGCATCGAGGTCCTGCGTGTGTCCTGGGGCTTCGCCACCACCAACTCGCAGGGGTACTTCGACCACCTCGGTCCGCTCGCCCACGACGACGACTTCGAACTGTTGGTCGACGACCACGAAGTCCTGTCGCCCGAGGGTCGAATGAGCGCGGAGGAGACCCCTTCGCCGCTGGAAGTCGTGGTGCGCCCCGAGACCCTCGATACCAGTGACACCATCTCCGGTACGGTCTTCGCCGCCAACGGAACACCCGTCGCCCACGCCAACCTGTTCCGGCGGGTGGCACCGCCGTTCGCGACCGAACGAGACGGCGCCTGCGATCGGGAGGGTCGCTTCATCCTGCGTCGACAGGACAGCGACGTCGACCAGGTGGAACTCGCGACGCTGCACGTCCAGGCACCGTGCCACGAGCCCTGGACCAGCCGCACACCGATCGCCTGGGGAACCAGCGAACTCGCAATCCATCTCGCGCCGGGAACTCCGCTCACCGTCCGCGCGGTGCGCGCCGACGACGGCCGACCCGTCGAACGCTTCGGCGTCGTGTGGATCCCGGTGCGCGAGGTCGAGCACGGCCGCCGCGCAGAGAGCGAAGTCCGTGAAGTCGGCGACCATCCGGGCGGACTCGTGGAGTTCCCGTCGATGACCGCGGGCCGTTACCGCGTCGTGGTCGTGGTGCCCTCGCGCGGCGGCGACCTCACCGACTCCGATCCGATGGAGGTCGAGGTGCAGCGCGGTGTTCCGGCGTTCGTGACGGTGGAGGTCCCTTGCGTCGCCGAGCGATGGGCCGTCGTGGAAGACGGCGCGGGAGAACCGATCACGGGAGCGGCCCTCCAGCTCCTGCGCAATCGGGATGGCGAGCCGGTCGAAGTGCGCGACCGCAGCGCCGACCGCCTCGCAGCGCTGGTCTCGACGCCCGGCACGCCGGCGAGAGTCCTCGAGGGCACCACCAACGCGGCCGGCTCGTTGCTGCTCCGTGGCCGAGGCGGCGTCGACCACGCACTCCTGATCCGCGCCGGCGAGCGCACGCCGCGCATCGTCCAACCCGTCCGCCTCGACATCGCCGAGCCGCTGCGCATCGTGCTCCGGGACTTCGGTTCGGTGCGTGGCCACATCGGGCCACCCGACGTCGTCGCGCAGCTCGCCGCCGAGGCTGGGGACGCGGCACCGCCGCAACGACGCGGGCTCTTCGTCTACCTCGTGCCGGCGCGCGGCGGGCAGCTCGTCCCCGACCGCAAGACGTACCCGGATGGGATCCGCGCCGATGAGGCGGGCCGTTTCGAGATCCATGACGTGCCACCCGGCGAGTGGATCGCGCACCTGAGGTGGTCCGTCGACGACGGCAGGAGACTGCAATGGAGCCGTGGCCAGAAGATCACCGGCGCCTTCCCGGTCGTCGCCAGCCGGGTCCACGAGTTCGTCGTCGATCTTTCACGCTGGCGGCGCACGCCGACCACGCTGGTCGTGAAGCTGAACGGCGAGCCCGCAACCGGCGAGCTGCGCCTGGAGACCGACCTGCCGTCGTTCCACGGGGAGTTCCGCGATCAGCAGTACCACCTCCGCACGCTGCCCGCGTCCGGTTGCGTGACCGTCCCCCTCGAAGCCGGAACCTGGTCTGCACGCCTCCAGACGGAACACGCCGGCACTACGTTGTCGCTGCACGCCGGACCGGTCGACGTCGTCAGCGGCGCAGCCACCACGCGTGAACTCGCGTTCCACTCCGGCTCGCTCGTCCTCCTCCTCGTGAAGCCCGACGGTTCCCCCGCGGTTGGGGTCGACCTGCTCGCCCGCGGACCCGAGGTCGCAGGCATCCCCGAGATGCGTGGCACGTCCGCGCCGAGCGACGACTCCGGACGCACGCAGTTGGTCGGCAAGCCGGGCGTCGCCCATCTCTATGCCCGTCGCCAGCCGCTGCTGGATCGTGCCGCCCGCCGCGCGTGGTCGATCGCTCACCCGAACGCGACGCTCCGCGACGCCTGGGTCGACCTCGGTCCCGTCGATCTATCCCCCACTCCCACCGGGGAACGCACCATCCGCCTTCCCGCCGAGTGGCTCGAACTTCCCGACTAGCCGCCCCCACCCGTTTCTGTCGTAGTCGGTGCCAGGCACGAACCACGACACATTCTGCAGCGCAAAGTCTGTCGCGATCCGTGCCTGGCAGCAACTACGACAGACTCTGCGAGCGAGAGTGGGGGCGAAGGCTATCCTCGGCGGCATGCGCGCCACGCTCCTCCCGCTCTGTGGCCTCGCGGTCGCCCTCCTGCTCGGCTCCGGTACCGCCCAGCAAACCGTCCCCATCCCCGATGGTGGCTTCGAGTCGAGCACCGTGGGGAGCGCGCCGATTGGTTGGACGATCACCGCCGGCACGCTGTGGGTGACAACGGGGATGAACACCGCGGGCGATCCTGCTTCGGCCTACGAAGGCTCGGCGTTCGTGTCGGCGACCTGGCAGGCGATCGGCCACGGCTCGTCGCCCTTTCCCGACGACCAAGCGATGCGGATGCACCGCGACGTCGACCTGTCGCCCTGGGCCAACGCGATCGACGCCGGTGACCGTCAACTCGAACTGGCGCTCGCGCTCAATGCCGCCGATCCGAACGACCTGGCGATCGTCGAGCTGGAGTTCCTCGACGGCAATGGCGCCTCACTCGGCCCGGCCGTCCGCACGACCAGCGACGGCGACAATACCGGGGCGCAGGCCTGGGAGATCCGCAGCTTGATCACACCCGTGCCCGCCGGCAGCCGCAGGGTGCGACTGAGCCTCGCGAGCGAGCGCATCGCCGGCGGCGGCGGCTCGGCGCGCAACGTGAGCTTCGACGCGCTCACCGCAGTCCTCGACCGCTACGTCCCCCCGCCACCGCGCGACACCGTCGCCGGCACGCTGATCCAGTTCAATGCCAACGGCGGCTGGTGCTGGTATCAGGACGAGCGCGCGGTCGTCGACCTCGCTCACGGCCAGCTCCTCGTAGGGTCCATCGGCAGCTACGGCGGACTCGGCGGCCAGACCAACGACGGCCTGGTGCAGACCTGCCACTACGACCTCACCACCGGCGCCCGCACGATCCGCACGCTCGACGACGTCGAGTCCTACGGCGGCGGTGACGACCACAACGTGCCGGGCTACGTCGTCAAGCAGGACGGCAACGTGCTCGCCTTCTACGCCGGCCACAACCAGCGCGACGGCACCCTCGACGACCGCAGCTCCTTCCGGACCTTCGACACCACCGCGAACACCTGGAGCCCGATCCGCGAATGGCATTGGTGGCCGGTGATTCCGGCCAATGCACCCGGCAGCGGCGGGACCACCTACGCCAACGTCTACCAGCTGAGCGCCGAGGATCCCGACGGCGACCGCCACGGCCGGCTCTACAACTTCGCGCGGACCCAACAGAGTCCGCACACGATGTACTCCGACGACAACGGCGCCACCTGGCGGTACGGCGGTCAGCTCACCGAGGCTCCCATCGCCCGCCCCTCGGGCAGCAACTACGTCAACGGCTACTACCGCTACTGCGCGAACGGCGTCGACCGCATCGACCTGATCGCCACCGAGTACCACCCCCGCGACTTCGACACGAGCATCTACCACGCCTACATCCAGGGCGGCCGGATGCACGACTCGCAGGGCAACGTGATCGACGCCGACATCTTCTCGGCAGCGCGCTCGTTCGACTCGGCGACCGTGCCGTCGACCGACGACATGACACCGGTGTTCGTCTCCGACGGCCTCGACTGGTCGCGCGCCTGGAACACCGACGTCCAGAGCTACACCGACGGCACCGTGATAGCGCTCTTCAAGGCCAGGCCCGCCCCCTACGACAGCAACGCCAACGTCGCCGCGAACGACCACCGCGTCTTCTACGGGCGTCTCGATCCGGCCACGCGACAATGGTCGACCTACGAGATGTGCAGGGCCGGCGCCCGACTGTTCTCGTCGGAACAGGACTACACCGGCCTCGCGGCCCCCGACCCGCGCGACCCCGACGTCGTCTTCGTCTCGACCGAGGTCGACCCGCGCACCGACCGGCCGACCCCGCGCCACGAGATCTACCGCGGCGAGACCACCGACGACGGCGCGCACTGGACCTGGACCGCCATCACCGAGAACTCCTCCGCCGACAACCGCCGCCCGATCATCCCGGCCTGGGACGCCCACCACACCGCGGTGCTCTGGTGGCGCGGTGAGCACACCAACTCGATCGTCCGCGACACCGCAGTGGTAGGCGTGCTGATCGACGACGGCGAGGAACTCGGCGCCTTCCGCTACTTCGACGCCAACCCGCTGAACACCACGCTGGCCGACGGCTCGAGCCTGAACGCGACCACGGGCTCCGCCGCGGGCGCCGCCGACAACCGCTGGCACGTGCGCACCGGTCTCGCCAATGCCGGCAGTGTGCTATCCGCCGACGAATCCGGCGCGGAGGACGCGCCGACGATCCGCACCCGCATCGCCGGTATCCAGCCTGGCAGCTACGACATCTTCGCCTGCTTCTGGGTCGACGCCACCGATTGGCGCATCGCCGCGGGTCTCTCGGCCACCGACCTGATGGTCTATCGGTCGAAGGGCGCGCAGTCGGTCGATCCCACTCGGTTCGCCGCGCCACTGCGCGTCGAGGAATCCGGCCGCACCCTCCTGCAGGCCTTCCTCGGCCGCGTCGCCCTCGACGGATCCACGCCGCTCGACGTCTTCGTCGACGACGCCGGCGACAGCGCAGCCTCCCGGGCCTGGTACGACGGCATTGCCCTCGCCCCTGTGGACGTCCGTGACTACGGCGCAGGCTGCGGCAACCCAGCGCCGTTCCTCCAACCGGTGCCCGGCGCACGCCCCATCACCGGCCAGACCGCCCGCGCCCGACTCATCCAGGCTCCGAGCCCGCTCGCCGTGATGATGCTCGGCGCTTGGCAACCACCGCTCGACCTGTCTCCGATCGGTATGCCCGACTGCGCCCTCCTGCAAACCGCCGCCGTGGTCAGCGGCGCGCTGTCGCAGTCGGGACCAAGGACCCTCGAGTTCGCCCTCCCGATCTCCGCGCAGCCCTCCTTGGTCGGCATCCAACTGGCGCTCCAGGCCCTCGCCTACGCGCCCGGCGCGAATGCGCTTCAGTTCGTGACCAGCAACGGTCTCGATTGGCGGATCGCGGATCGGTGAGCTCCCGCCGCGTGCTCATCTTCCCTCACCGAACTCGAGCACATCGCCCACAGGCACGCCGCCGCGCGCGATCCGCTCGCCCGTGACCGCGTCGTAGGCTTCGACGGTGACGGCGCCCCGACCCACGCGCACGGTCAGTCCATTGCCATAGCGGGTCGAGCCGGTGATCCGGTCGTCGAGCAGCGGTCGCTGGTGGGCATCGCGGATGCACAGACGAGCTTTCACCGCCCGACCGAAGTCCAACTTCAACGGGCGCCCGGCCTCGAGGCGGATCTCCACGTCGTCGTCCGACCCATCGAGTTCGACGTCCAGCGCCTGCGGAGCACAATCCGACGCCTCCACCAGGATCCGCAACGGTCCACGCGGCAACCCCTCGAACTCGAACCCACCATCGACTTCCGGATGCAGGATCGATCGACCGGGCGAGCGCAGGTAGCTGCCCTCGGGACGAAGTATCGTGACCTTCGCACGGACCGGCGGACGGCCATCGGGAGCCACGACGCGCCCGCGCAACGTGCACTCGGCCCGCAGCAGCCGCGCGACGTGGCGGATCCCGGCAGCCGGCGCCCCCACCCTCAGCCGCTCGACCGACTCCACGTAGCCCGCGGCCGTGACCTGCACGAAGCACTCGCGCTCGGCGAACTGCACCGGCAGGGCCAGCGTGGTGACCCGATCCCTGGTGGTCACCGACTGGATCGGGTCGAGCCGCGTCCCGAAGTTCGCCGGATCCGCGACCACGAACTCCAGCTCGGGAGCCTCCTCGGGCGGTGGAACGAACTCCACCGCGATCGTCACCGGGAACGTCTCGGGAGCTTCCAGGGTCAGCACGAGCCGGTCGCCCATCTCGCTCGGCAGCACGAGATCCCCGAGCTTCACCGGACCTCGCCATGCGGTCAGCACGTCGGCCTCGGGATCGAGAAGCGCACCGTGCAGTCTGCCGGTAGTCGCGTCCCAACGGATCGTCGCGTGCTGCCGCGCCTCGGCCTGCACCTCGCTGGCACGCTGGAACGGGGTCCGGGTCAACGTGAAGCGCGCCACAGGCCCTGGTCCGAGCACCGCTTCGATCGAGCTCCGATTCCAGGGCGCGCCGTGCTGGTCGACCAGCAGCACGTCGAGCACGGGAAGCTCCTCGAGTTCGAAGGTGACCGTCACTTCGCCCGAAGCGAGATCCTTCCACTGCTCCCGATAGGCATCCGCCTTCGCATACAGCCGGTATGCCCCGACCGGTATCGGCGCGGTCACGAACGAACCGTCCTTACCGACCGGGAGGAAGCCGGTGGGCATCCCACTGCCCTCGGGATAGACGCCGACCCTCGCCGTCGCGATCGGTTCGCCATCGGCTGCGCGGCACACGCGTCCCGACAACGGCCGACTCACCGGGATCCGCAGCAGGACCGGTTCCGCATCGGCTGGATCGAGTTCGTGGTGAGCGCACCCGCGGGTCGGCTCCCATGCGACCAAGACCCGATGCAGGTCGTCCGAAGGCACAGCCGCGAACCCGAACCGACCCGCGTCATCGGTCGTCACTCGCTCCACACCTTCGCGTAGCCTCAGCTCCCCAGCGGGATCGCCATGCCGATACTGCAGGAACCCACGTGCACTCTCGTACTCGTCGGAGCTTCCCGGCAACGCGAGCAGGACCGCCGCACCCGCAACCGCGACTCCGTCGGCATCGACCACCTGCCCGCGGATCGACCTACCGGCGGGAACCTCGACCTTCACGGTGCCCGTCGAGCCTTCGACCGGCTCGCGCTCCACGGACGCCGCTGCGGGCTCATCGACCGAGGGCACCCCCGCATCGACCGCCACCGAACGGGCAACGCCGGGCTCCTGCTGAGCCTGCACTACATGTCCGTCGATCGGCTGCCAGACCATTACCAGCGCTCCGACGAGCGCCAACAGGCCGGCCGCCGCCATCCAGGTCGTCTGCTTCATCACGATCACCGCTCCCGTCCCGATCCCTGCGGCCACGGCCGCACCACTCACCACCGTGCCCGCCGCATGCTCCGCGGCCCGCGCCAACACCTCACGCCGCACGGCTTCGAGCCCGCGTGGCGTGAGGATCCCCAATGCCAGAGTCTGCGATCCCGCCGGCAGACTGCGCCGCAGCAGGTCCAGGCCGCGCCGCAATCGACTCTTCACCGTCGCCAAGGGCTCGCCATCCGCGTGCGCGATCTCGGTGGGCGTGAGCCCGTGCGCGAAGCGCAGCGTCAGCGTCCGGCGGTATTCCCGCGGCAATCCGTCCACCGCCGCCGAGATCCGCTGCGCGGTCTCCTGCTGCGCCGCGAGGTCGGTCGGATCCGCCACCGCCGTCTCCTCGGAAAGACGTGCCGGGTCCACGCTCCGTCGCTCGCGTTGCAGCTGCCGTCGCGCCAACCGAACCAGGATCCCGACCATCCACGGCCGGAGCGGTCGCTCGCCGTCCCATCGCTCTGCGTGCTCGATCACGTGCAGGAACGTCGCCTGCAACAGGTCCTCGGCATGTGAACGACCCGCCACGTGACCCGCGACGATCAACAGTCCGGGTGCGAGCCGATCGAACACCCGACCGAGCGCCGCCGCGTCCTGGTGGCTGCGCCAGCGTTCGAAGTCCTGCTCTGCGCTCTGCACGCTCATCACACCCCGTTGCACCGAGCCGCGTACGAGGATGCGCGAATTCGGGACGGTGATCCTACGCGGACCGGGCAAGGCACCCGACCAGCGCACCGCTACGTGCACCGCCGTTGAACCCCGGCGGGCCGTTGCCGTTGGCCCGATCCATGCCCCTCCCCACGCCGACGAGCCTCGCGCTCCTGCTGGCGCTGCTCGCGAGCGGAGCCACCGCGCAACTCCCCACCCTGATCCGCGGACGCCTCGTCACGCCCGAGGGCGCACCGCTCGCCGGCGCGACGGTCGACCACGAATATGGCTGGGAGCCGGCGGTCACGACCGACGCGGCAGGGCACTTCGAGCTGCCGCATGACCCCGACAGCCATGCCCGCATCGTCCTCGGTGGTCGGCGCTGGGCGCGGACGCTGGTGGAAGTGCCGCCGAGTGGCTTCCTCGGCCTGGTGACCATGGAGCCCGCGGGGCTGGTGGTCGGTCGCGTCGTCGACGAAGACAGCCAGCCGGTCGCGGGGGCGCGCGTCACGGTGCGCGACGGACTCCGCGGACGACTGCATTGGCGCGTCGTCGACGAACGGTTCGACTACGAGGCGTCGGCCTCGTGCGACGGGGAAGGCTCGTTCCGCGTGTTCGGCGCCGTGCGCTCACTCTGCGCACTGGAGGTGCGCGCTCCCGGCTTCGCCCCCGCCTCGCGCCTCGGCGCGACCGCGATGGAACCGTTCGACGTGGTGCTGGAGCGACTCCCACCCGGCAGGGAATCCGTGGAACGGCCCCGGTTGCAGCGCGGCCTTCGCGCACCGGACCGCTGCGCCGACCTCGCATTGCAGATCGTCGCGGCCCCGTCGGGAGCTGCGCTACCCGGCGCCGAGGTCCGGGTCTGGTGGCGGCATCCATCGCGCATGCGTCACGCGCCGGGCATGGAGTATCTGCCGCTCCACGCGACGCCCATGCTGCGGACCGACGAGCATGGCCGCGTGACGCTCCGTGGACCGGAGGCGTACGACGCGATCGTGGAGGTCTCCGCAACGGGCTGCGGCACGCGACGCATCGCAGTGCAACCGACCACATCCCGCATCTGCATCGAGCTCCATCCCGGAGCGATCCTCCGCGGGCTGCTGCTCTCGAAGTCGAACGGCGCACCTCTCGTGGGTGCCGGGGTGTACCTCCTGCCGCTCGGACCGCAGCCGATCTCGACCCCGCTTCTCGCCAACAATGTCGCGCTTCCCCGCGCGGCCAGCACCGACAGCCTGGGCAGCTACATCGTCGAGAACCTCCCCGCCGGACCGCACGCGCTCTACGTCTGCACGGCGAAGGACACCGGCGCAGCGACTCCGCTCGGGCGGGCGAAGCAGACGGTGGTTTTGGAGACAGGTGAGACCACGCAGGCCGCCGCGCTGACGATCGACCCACGGCCAGACCTCCGGATCGGATTCCCCGCCGACGACGGCCGACCTGATTGGCCGGTCGGTCTGGCGTGGGCCGCAGACGCCACAGGCCGCAACGCCCGCGAGACCACGGTGGCGCCCGACGCAGATACGCTGACGACCTGGTACGGCGACCACGCGAACTGGTTCGGCCTTCCCACCGGTCCGCGCCGCATCGTCGCCTGGCTGCCGCAATCACCCCGGCTCGGCGCGCCCCGGCCCATCGAGGTCGGCCGCTTCGTACTCCGCGACGAGCCGCTCGAGTTCGACCTCCGCCTCGCGGCACTGGGGCCGCGCCAGGTCACTGGGCGCTTCACGTTGACCGGCTCTCCACCACCACGCGAGCGATTGGTCGTGATCGCCGAGCCCGCCGCAACCGACGGCGGCGCGTCGTTCGGCAGCCTCCGTCTGTTCGGTCCCGCGGTCCGCCTCGACCGCAGGGGTGCGTTCCGCTTCCGACTCGCGCCGGGCCTCTGGACCATCCTGCTCGTCGATGCCGCGACCGGCGTGGTCCTGCACCGTGAACCGCGCTTCCACGCCACCACCGACTTCCAGCTCGGCGAGCTCGAAGTCGTCTCCCATCGCCTCGAAGTCCGCTGCGTGGGCCGTGCCGAGTCGATCGCCCTCGTCGACCGCCTGGAGATCCGCTGCGCGCAACCCGGCCTGCTGGGCGTGGGACGATTGAGGTACCAGGTCCACGACGGCCATTGGAAGTCCGACCGTGGCGTAGGCGTGCCGGTCGTGGACGGGGCACCGCTGCTGCCCGTCTTCGTCCCTCCCGGCGGGACCTGGATTGCGGCACGCAAGTCGTCGGGTCGAGAGGTTCTCGGGGAGGTCTCGGCGAACCTGTCCGGCTCGGCAGCCGTGGAAGTCGGGGTCCACGCGCGCTGATCCCCGTGATCAACAGATCAGCGGATCGACTCTTCGGGCAGCCCCGACTGGATCCCCTGGTCCAGCGGCATCTCGTCCGGGCCCCCGTCGTGCGCCGCCGCGATCACCGCATCCAGTTCGCGGCGCAGCTCCGCCACCCTGCCCGCGTAGGCGGGGTCGGCGATCAGGTTGCGGGTCTCGTCCGGGTCGGCCTCGAGGTCATACAGCTCGGCCATGTGCCGATCGGGCGAACCATCGCCGTGCGGATAGCGGATGTACTTCCATCGCCCCGTCCGCAGCGCGCGCACGTTGGGCGTGTAGGGGAACTGGTGCTCGTAGTCGTACTCGTAGTACAGGCTCTGCCGCCAACCCTCCGCATCGCCCTGCGCGAGGCGCTTCCAGCTCGCGCCGTGCACGCTTTCGAGGGGCGGCGCGCCACAGACGTCGAGGATCGACGGCGCGAAGTCGATCGTCGCGGTGAGTTCCTCCACCACACGCGGACGGTCGGCCGGCGTGAGCCCCGGATAGCGCACCACCAACGGGATCCGGATCGAAGGCTCGTGGCCGGTGCGCTTGTCGACCATCCCGTGCTCGCCCTCGAGCAGGCCGTTGTCGGAGGTGAAGACGATCAACGTGTTGTCGAGTTCACCGCGCTCCTCCAGGAAGCGGTAGATGCGGCCCACGCTCTCGTCGACCGACAACAGCGTGCCCCAGTAGGCCCGCACCATCCGCGCGAACGCCTCGACACCCTCAGGTGACCGGTCGGGGAAGTCCTTTCGCCAATCGAACAGCGGCCCGTAGATGCCGTGCCAGGTATCGAGTCGCTTCCGGAACCAGGCCGGCTTGTCGTCGAGCCGGAAGGCACTCGCCGGGTAATCGACCGCGACGTCGTCGAACGCATGGCGGTGCTGTTCCTCGGGCACGTAGAAGCTGTGCGGTGCCTTGTGACCGATCATCATCAGCCACGGCTCGTCGCCCTTGCGCGCGCCGATCCACTCCATCGCCATGTCGGTCACCACCGTCGTGTAGTAGCCCTCCACGACCCGTCGCTCGGCGCCGTCGAAGTTGAACTCGGTGTCGAAGTACTTGCCCTGCCCCTTGTGGGTGACGAAGTGGTCGAAGCCCGGCCGCGGCTCGTCGTTGTCCTCCCCCATGTGCCACTTGCCGACGTAGGCGGTCTCGTAACCGGCCTCCTGCAGGCGCATCGGGAAGCTGACCAGACCGGCGGGGTACTCGGTGAAGTTGTTGGAGACGCCGTGGGTGCGGGCATACAGCCCGCTCAGGATCGAGGCGCGGCTCGGCGAGCACAGCGAGGTGGTGCAGAAGTGATTGCGGAACAGCAGTCCCTCTGCCGCGAGCCGGTCGATGTGGGGCGTCTTCAGATGCGGGTGCCCCATGCAGCTCAGCGCGTCGAAGCGCTGATCGTCGGTCAGGATGAAGAGGACGTTCGGGCGGCGGCCCGCGGCTGCGGGCTCGGCTTTCGCAGGCGCCTCGTATTGCGCGCAGCCGGCGAGACTCAGCGCGAAGAGCAGCAAGGCGATCGGGCGGAGAGGGACGGTCACGTCATCCATGGGCGTCGGCACCGAGGAAACCGGTCCTCGGGGATCGCGCATCGTCCCACATCCGACGTCCGATCCGCACCCGGCACCGCGATCTCGACGCAGCAGTCGACGCGGCCCCTATTCCGGCCCGAGCCCGGGACTCTCCTCACCGAGCACGCCATAGATCAGCCGCCGCTCGTCGGCGAGATCGCCCTCATCTCGAACCGTGTCGCGCAGCTCCGCCTCGAGGCAGACCCGCAGCCGATTGCGGGCTCGGAAGATCAGCTGGTGGACAGCGTTGGCCTTCATGCCGAGTCGCGCGGCGATCCACGAGGCGGGACGGGTCTCGCCACTGGCCGTGTCGAGGCCGTCGGGAAGGCCATAGAACCAGCGGAGCGCGCGGGCCTGATCGGGACTGCTCCGGGCCAGGTCGGTCAGCGCGAGCTGCACGAGCTGGCGGGTCCACAGCCGCAGCTCCTGCTCCTCGTGGACCCTCACGGGCTCGTCATCGGGAGCGACGGGTTCCGCCGCGAGATCCCCATCACCCACGCGGTGAGCACGCAGCCAATCGAATGCGAAGTTCCGGACGGTGCCGGCGAGGTAGGTACGGAAGCGCCGGTCTCGGTCGGCGTTCTGGATCATCGAGCTGGTGAACAGGTAGCTCCAGATCTCCTCCACCGCTCGGTCGGCCCGCGCCGCGGGTCGGATCAGACGCCCGAGACAGGTCCGGACGTAGGCACGGTAGCGGTCGATGAACCATCGCCACGACTCCTCGGCATCGGTCCCGCCGAGTCCGTCCAACATCGACCAGCGGGTGTGAAGCGACCGATCTGGATCCGTCACGCGATACTCCCCCGTCTCGGACGTGCGGACCGCAACGTCATCTCGCTTCCTCCGGATGGCCAGCCGCCGCCAGTGACTGCTCGGCTGCACGCCAACGTCCGGCGTCTTCCGAGCGCCCACTCTCGACGCTCAACGCCGTGGCTCGCTGCAGCGCGGCGAGCGCACCTCGACGGACCACTTCCGGGAGCTGGCGCTCCATCGCCTGCAAGCCCAGAAGGCCGCGCGACAACAGCGGCTCGGCCTCGGTGCACCGCCCCAGTCCCAGCAGCGAGACTCCTCGCCGAACCGCACAGAGATCGGTCCGCCAATCGGCCGGAGCGCCTGCACCGCGAAGAACCGCCTCCTCACACAGCAATCGATCGGCCTCGGCCCAGCGACCGAGCCCCAACCACGCAGCAGCGAACCGGGCCAGCAGATCCGCGCGCGTTTCGGCGTCGACGACGTCACCGACCCGCTCCAATTCCCAGAGTCTCATCACCCGCCCGATGGCTGCCTCGGATTCGAGCGACGGGTCGGCCACACCGACCCAGGCGTACGACTGCAGCAGCGCATGCCGCGCCGGCACCGTCATCGGATGCTCCTGCTCGACCCCGGCAGCGACCTCCAGCAAGGGAATCGCCGCGGCGACGCGGCCGAGTTCCAGGTAGGCCATGCCGATCCGCCCCGTGGTGACGAGCGTGTCGGGGTGGTCCCGGCCGAGCTTCGCTTCGCGCCCGGCGAGCGCCTCTTCCAGCAACGGAACCGCACGGTTCAGGTCGTGCTGCTCCAGATAGAGTGCCGCGAGCGCATCCAGGTCCACCGCTCGGTTCGGCTGGTCGGCCGAGAACATCCGCCGCGACATCTCCATCGACTCGATGAACAGCTCCGTCGCCTCGTCGGTCGCACCGTGCCCCTGCAGCAGCATGGCCAGCGCATTCAGGCCGGTCGCGACGCTCGGATGGTCGCCGGGATACAGACGCCGGTTCATCGCCAGCGACTCTCGGTAGTAGGCCTCCGCCTGTTCGAGATCTCCGCGACGGTGCAGGAGGATCGCCAGGTGCCCGAGCCCCGTCGCGACCTGCGGGCTGTCGCCGGGATGCAACCGCCGGAGCATCGCCAGCGCCTCGAGGTACAGGGGTTCCGCGGCGGCGTTCTCGCCGCGGGCTGTCAGCAATGTGGCCAGTGCCTGCACGCACCACGCCACGTCGTCGTGGTCGCCCGCGAACAGGCGACGCCGGATGGCGAGCGAATCCCGGTACAGCCGCTCGGCTGCCTCGAAGCTCCCGCGAGCCTGAAGGGTCACGGCCAGCGTACCCTGGGCGCCAGCGATCCGCCGGAGGTCGGCGGGCGCGCAGCGCTCGACCATGGCCAGGACCTCACGATGCAGCCGCTCGGCCTCCACGAGTTCCCCCTCGACATAGTGGAGCAGGGCGAGACTGCCCATCGCTGATGCGACCTCGAGGTGATCGCCGGCATGGAGGTCCCGGGCCTGCCGCAGAGCCGGTTCCAGCATGCGCCGCGCCGCCTCGTAGTCGGCAACCTGCCGGTAGAGGTCGCCGATGGTGCTCCGCAGCTGGATCTCGGCCTCGGGAGTCGCCGCGAGATCCCCGCGTTCGATACGCACCGCGGCCCGGTCCATCATCTCCTTCAACATCGTGGTGTCCCTGCCCCGAGCCACGCTCGGACCGATGCCGCGCAGCATGTCGCGCAGGAAGCCGACCGCGTGCTCGGCGCGGGCACGGGCCAACGACTCCTCGTGCCAGGCCAGATCGGCGCGGACCTTCTCGTCGAGGGCGTGCTGCCATCCGATGGCCGAGACGACGAGGCCCAGCAACAGCACGACCACCAGCGCCACGCCGACGGCCACACGGCGGCGGTTGCGGCGCAGGAACTTGTGCAGCCGGTAGCGGGTACCTGGCGGGCCCGCGGTCACCGGCTCGCAGTCGAGATGACGCTGCAGGTCGGCGGCCAGCTCGTTGGCGGTTGCGTAGCGGCGCGTCCGGTCCTTCTCGAGACACTTCATGACGATCCAGTCGAGATCGCCACGCAGGCGGATCGCGAGGTCGTCGTTGGCCGCATGGGAAGGAGAGGCGATCCGTCGCGCACCATCGCGAAGCGTCGAGACCCGGGTACTCGGCTTGTGCGGTTCCACCTCGCGAAGGGTCCGCAGCATCTCGACGAAGCCCTTGGTCAGCAGGTCGCAGTTGTCGAACGGGGTCGTGCCGGTGAGCAGCTCGTACAGCAGCACGCCGAGCGAGTAGATGTCGCTGCGGGTATCCACGTCGAGCCCGGACATCTCGGCCTGCTCCGGAGCCATGTAGGCGGGCGTGCCGATCACCTGTCGATGGGCCGTGAACAAGGTCCGCTCGGTGAGCGTGCCCGTAGTCGCCTTGGCAACCCCGAAGTCGATCACCTTGGGCACCGCGACCCCGTCGTGCAGCGTCACCAACACGTTGGTCGGCTTGATGTCTCGATGGATGACACCCTTCTGGTGAGCGTGCTGGATCGCCTGGCAGACCTTGATCAGCAATGCCAGTCGCCCCTCGATACCCAGCCGCTCGGCCTCGCAATACTCGAGGATCGGCACCCCGCGGATGTACTCCATCACGAAGTACGGCCGCCCAAACGCCGTGTTGCCGGCGTCGAACACCTTGGCGATATGAGGATGATCCATCCTCGCGAGCGCCTGCCGCTCGGCTTCGAAGCGGGCCAGCACCTGACGGGTGTCCATGCCTGGCTTGATGACCTTCAAGGCCACCCGCCGACGGATCGGCTCGCGCTGCTCGGCCAACCACACCGTGCCCATCCCACCCTCGTCGATGCGTTCGAGCAGATTGTAGCGGTCGATCCGCTGGCCCGGAGTCTGCTCGGTTCCAGACGCCACCCCATCGATCCCGGCCGGAACCGAATCGCCCGCCTCGCCACGGAACGCCTCGAGTCGCGACCGGAGCGCCATGGCGTGTCCAGGGAACTCCGAGACCAGGGCCTCGAGCCGTCGCGCCTGCTCCTTCGGTGATCGGAGCAGCGCATCGGCGAGCCGATCCTCGACCGCGTCGGGTAGCTCGTCCGGGGGTTGTCGGGGATCGAAGGCGTTCATCGGCCCCCGACGAACATAAGGCGGATCCATGGCTTGCGCCCGCCGGCGAGGCACTCGCCACGACCTGCCCCAGGTTCGCGATCGATTTCCGAGCCACCGGCGTAAGGACCCGCTCGCCGCGGAACAAGCTGCCCCGGCGACACCGCTCTCGCCTCCTCCGACCGCTTCCAGCCCTCCTCCACGGCCATGCGCACGCTGTTCTCCCCCACCTCCGTCGCCGCCCTGTCCACACTGCTCGGCCTCGCCGCCGGCCTGCCCGCCCAGGTGAGCGAGTGGCACTTCTTCAAGGGCTCGGTCTACATCCAGGACGCCACCAACCAGATGCCCACCGCACCCGATGGCTGGGGCGCCGGCGCGTCCGTCGTCCTCGGATCGGCCACCGATGCGGGCCGCATCACGATCTCGGGAGGCAACATCAACGGCGCCCTCGATCTCCAGCACGAGGGCGGCGGCGAGTGGTACCTGGAACGTGGTTACCCCAGCCGAGCCGCCATGAACGCCGAGTTCCCTGGCAACTCGAGCTACGTGCTGACCATCAGCGGCGGATCGCTGGGACTGCGCATCCAGGCCTTCACGGTCGGTGCGGAGGTCTATCCGAGCACTCCCTACCTCACCGGTACGTCCTACGACGTGGCCGCGCAGTTCCCGGTCGGCGCGAACACCACGCTGACCTGGAACGATCCGGGCGCTGCGACCCGCGCCGCGGGCTTCACGGTCCTCGATATCATCGACCGGTCGGAGCAATCGGTCTACGAAGACCTCCGACCCGGCGCGCACCTGTCGGCGACCATTCCGGCGCGCAGCCTGCCGGCCAATGCCTGCCATTGGGGCACGGTCGAGTTCACCGTCGACACCACGCTGCCCGGCAGCAACTTCGGCGTCGCCGGCCTGGCGCACCACATCCGTGGGACCGGTTTCGAGATCCGGACCTGGCCGCACCCGACTCCGCCCTGCGCCTACAGCCAGACCTATGGAGCCGGCTGTGCGAATCTGGAGCTGCACAGCAACGCACCGATCCTCGGTACCAGCTGGGACCTGACGACCGACGGCATCCCCCATGGCATCACCGGCTTCACGCTGATCTCGCTCGGCCCCCAGGATCCGCCCCTGCCGCTTCAGGCTCTCGGGATCAACGCGCCGGGCTGCAACATCTACGTCGATCCCTTCACGGTGCAGGCCAGCCCGGCAGGTGTCGGCAGCAACGGCCAGATGACGATCTCGATCCCGGTGCCGTCCGACCCGAGCCTCGCCGGGGTGTGGCTCTTCGCCCAGACGCTGGCGCTGACACCGAGCACGCCCGCGAGCCTCGGAACGTCGAATTCGGTCGAAGCGCTGCTCGGCAGCTGAGGACCGCAACGGCCTGATCCTGGCCGTCAGGGATTTCGAGTGAGGTCCACGATCCGGCGGCACTGCGAACCGCCATGGCCTCGCCGTCCCACCGTCTCCTCGCCCCTCTCCGCCGGACCTTCGCCGTCGCCGCGCTCGTCACCTGCTGGGCCGCCACAGTCCACGGACAGGACGTCGCACCCGCAGCGCTCCCTGCGACGGCCTCGGACTTCTCCGCGTTCGTCCCCATCCATACCCAGGCGGACGACCCCGACGGCGGGGCCTATGGCGTGTGGGCGGCGGGTGACGGCTTCAAGGCGTCGTTCGGAGCCGGCACGTTGACCTTCCATCCGGTCGGCTCCGGCGACCAACATTGGCGTTGGACCACCGAGTCGATCGGTGGCTTCGTGGTCACCGCTTCCGCGCTGGAGGCCGCACCCACCCGCTTCACACCCGACCGGTTCGAGACGCAGCACGACATGGGCGTGGTCGAGGCCTACGACCTGCTCGATGGCGGCATCGAGCAGAGCTTCGTATTCCCGAACCGCCCCGAGGGCCTGCAGGGCGACCTCCAGATCGTGGGTCGCATCGACAGCCCGTGGTTCGCGGCCGAGTCGACCGGCGCGCACGCCGAGTTGCTGTTCACCAGCGTGGACACCGCCGGCATCCGCTATGGCAAGGCCTTCGCGGTCGACGCCGCCGGCCGTCGACTCGAACTGGCGACCACCTGGGATGGCACCCGCATCACCTTGACCGTACCGGCTGCGTTCGCCGCCGAGGCGAGCTATCCGCTGGTCGTCGATCCCGTGGTCTACAGCGGCGCGGTGCACAACGACACGATGCATAGGTATCCGATCACCTCGGTCGACGTGGTCCGCGACGACGCACGCAACCAGATCTACTACGCGGTCACCGAGGAGGTCTCCGCACGCGACGACGACCTGCGGCTCTACACCTGCAACGACGACTTCAGCAATCCGCAGTTGGTGTTCGCGGACATCACGACGAGCTGGAGTACCGAGCACGCCAACGTCGCGACCATCGGCGGCGCCGGCAAGTGCGTGACCGCGTTCCATCGCATCTTCGGCACGACCGAGCATGCTCTGCGCTGGCACGTCCGCGACGTCGCCGACCGCGTGATGAGCACCGGCTACGGCTTCCTCTCCACGCCGTCCGACCAGCACGACTGGCTGGCCGACGTCGGCGGCAGCCGGACCGGCACCACCGGCAGCCACGCGTTGCTGGTCTGGCAACGCGACATCTCGGGCACGCGGTTCGCGAACACGTCCTCGAGCATGGCGATGTATGCGCTGCTCGACGTGACGGGCACAGGCCAGGGCGTGCTCGCGACTCCGGCGCGCCTGCAGAATCCCGGCACCGGCTTCGACCAGGAACACCCGAGCGCCACCCCTATGGCCGAGGGTGGCACGAACTCGGGCTGGCCGGTGGTCTGGCAGGAGTGGGGCAACCTGAGGGGCACCAGCCAGTTCGCCTGGGACGGCAAGCTGCGCCGTGTGAACATCGCCAATGGCGGCACGCTGTCGACCGGCGTCGCGTTCCTGCGACCGACGATCACCCAGCGGGCCCATTGCCTGCGTCCGACCATCGCCGGCGACACCGGCCGCTACCTGGTCTCGTTCGCCGAACTCGCCCTGTCGATCACCTCGGGCAAGACCGACTTCCCGCAGGGCAACCTGCTGGCCGCCGATCGGATCGACTGGCCGAGCAACCGGTCGAGCCCGAGCTTTCCACACGTACCCGTCCGCCGGTTCAGTCGTGGCGACCGCCGGTACGTCAATGGAGGCATCGCCTACGACCACGACAGCCGGAGCCACTGGGTCACCACCGCGGTCGACACCGTCCTGGACAGCGGGTTCGCCGAGAAGCTCGGCTACCGCGGGCGCCTGATCGCCTACGGCGCGCTGGGCACCTACTCGAACTTCGATCCCATTCCCGGCGGCGTGACCTACGACGACGACAACGGTCGCTTCGCGCTCGGCCACGGCCGACAGAACCCGGTGACGCTGGGCTGGAGCGCCAACGGCCACCTGTTCACCTACGACTTCGCCCATCCGCCCACGCCCTATGGAGTCGGCTGCACGTCCACCGGCGCGGTCCCCGGCTGGGACGGCACCTGGTATGCCGGCGACGAGTTCGCGGCGGCGACCCTGACGAACGCGCCGACGGGCACCCCGGGCGTGTTGCGCTTCGGCTCCTACCCCCGCCAGACCCCGCTGCTCCAGTTCGGCATGCCCGGCTGCTTCCTGCACCTCGACATCAGCCGCATGTGGGCGATGTCGGCACCGATCACCACCAGCCGGCGCGGCGGTGCTCGAGTCTCGTTGCCGTTGCCCGAGGAGTACCGGCCGTCGGATCTCTACATGCAATGGTTCCTGCTGGAGCCGGGCGCGAACGCCAATGGCGTGACGGCGACGCCGGGGCTCGGGATGCGGATCGTGGAGTGAATCGTCACCGCAGCCGGAGCTCGAGTTCGGTCTCCGGCCGGGTGATCAGGATGTCGCCGACGTCCTCCGTTCCGGTGGCGGACAGCCAGTGGACCGACCACTGGCCGAGTGCCAGGTGTTCGACGCGCAACACCCCGTCGACATCGGTCGTGCCCTGGAACGAACGAGGGTCGGTGTCGGACGTCAGCTCGAAGCGCTCACCGGCGCGCAGCGGCAGGCCTTCCGCATCGACGATGCGGGCGCGAAGCGTGCGGGCGATGAACTCGGCATCGGCGATGATCCGACCACCGGACGGGATCTCGAAGACCTCTTCGCTCCAGATCCGCGTGGACTCCCCGAACAGCGCGAGGCGATAGCGACCCGGGCGCACGCCCACGAACCGCGCATGGTCCGAGCGATCCAACGTGACCGGCCCGAACGCGTACAACCCGTCTCGGTCACGTCCCTCGACGTCTCGCAGGGCTCGCAGGACGAGCCGCGCACCGGCCGGGATGCGCTGGTCGCGGAGGACCCGGACCTCGAGCGAAGCCGGTTCGTGGACCGCGAGCACTGCGTGCAGGTCCAACACGACCATCTCGCCGTCGTCGGCGGGAAGCAGCAGCGGTTCCGGCACGCGCAACCGGCTGTGCATCGTGTTCTCCACCGTCGTCCAGCGAACGACCGCGTGGACCTCGTAGGCCCCGGGAGCTGCGTCATGCACTTCGAAGCGACCGCTCTCCTCCACGCCGACGGTACGCCGCCCTCCTGGGAGCCCGATCCGCAGCGCGAGTTCTCCGCCGAACCGGGCCGCCGCGTCGGCGGGTTCGACACGTCCTGCGAAGACTCGGCCCTCGTCCACCACGATGACGATCGGACCCGCTTCGCTCGAGGCGGGGAGCGGCAGGATCCGGGCACGGTGCGCGCCACGAACGTCCAGCCAGAGTCCCGTGCAGTCTACGGGCACGCCAAGTTGCGCGATGCCCGCGGCATCCGTGACCGCGTCGGTGATGACGTAGCCGTCCGGGAGGACATCGAAGGAGAGCGCCTCGAGCTCGGGGCGCTTGGAGCGGTCGGCGATGCGGGAGTCCGGTCGAAGCTCCGAGGACGATGCGCGGACGACACGGACGCGAGCGGCGGGCACCGGTCGACCGTCGGTCGTCACCACGCGCACGTCGCGCGGACCGAGAAGCTCCAGTGGCACACGCACGGTGTGAGGACCTGCCAGCTCCAGCTCGATGCGCATCCAACGACCTGCTCGCAGGGTTGAATCGTCAGCATGGAACCAGAGGTCGTAGGAGTCCGGAACGAGCATCCGCGTAAGGCGGTCCTCCGTCGCCTTACCACCACTCCCGTAGTGGCCGGCACGCGCTCGTAACCTGTAACGGAAGCGCGCCAACGGCTCGCCACTCTCCGCCGCAACCACCTCGAAGGTCACCTCGGCCGCACGAACCACCTCCAGTCGGACGTCCTGTTCCCCCCAGGTGAAACTGCGTGCATCGAGTGTCGCCGCGTTCGGATCGTCCCCCGCCGCCAAGCGGACTTGTCCGAGAGCATCCATTCGATCCGGGCAGACGATCTCGAAGCGACCGGCGGCGTCGCACCGCACGTGCCCGACCCCGACCCGTTCCTGTTCACTCAGTACCTGCCACGCCGTCACCGTGGCCTGCGGAACCGGCTCGCCCGCAGCGTCGACCACGACTCCGGCGATCACGGTCGCGGTGGACGGCTTGTCGGACCCCCGCGACGAGGAAGTCTCCTCGGCGGGAGTCGCGACCAACTCGCGCCGACCCGGATCCGGTTCCCGGGATACGGCGCCGACCCCGTTCGCGACGACTACCGGGTCTGCCGTCCCACCCGTACCGGGAACACGCGGCTGCTCCGTCTCCCGACCCAGCCAGACCCAGGCCGCAGCAACGAGACACACGAGAACGACCGCCGCCACGACCTTCTTCACGACCCATCCTCCGACCACGAGTCCTGTAGCCATCCCCGTGCCCGCCGCGGGCACCACCGCCCGACGCAGCACTTCGTCCCGCACCGCACCCAAGCCGCGCCCTACGTCGTCGAGACGCGCCAAGGCCACCGCGAGCCCCACCGGCAGCTGCCCACGCAAGGCCTCGAGCCCGCGCCGGATCTGCGTATGCACGGTGTCGACCGACCGGCCGAGTGCACGCGCGATCGCCTTGCCGGTCAGGCCGTGGTGCAACCTGAGGACGAGCACCTGGCGGTAAGCGTCGGGCATCCGCTCCAACGCGCGGTCGACCTGCTCCAGTGCGTCGGCGTCGATCGCCGCGTCGGCCGGATTCAACACGACAGCAGACGCCAACCGCCGCGGATCCGGACTCCGTGCCCGCCGCCGCAGCAGGTCCTGCGCGCGGTGCGCCAGGATCCCCGACAGCCACCGCTCCACCCCCGTCCGCCCATCGAACCCCTCCGCGTCCCGGAGCGCGGTCAGGAACGTCTCCTGCACCAGGTCCTCGGCGTCGGCGCGATTGCGGGTCAGGTGCAGACCGAGCAGCAGGAGCCGCGGCGCGACGCCGTCGAAGACCGACGCGAGAGCCGCAGGGTCGCCGCGGTCGCGGAAGTCCTCGAAGGCACGGGTGGGGTCACTGGCTGCCACGCCGCCAATGTGCACGGTGGCGCGGATTCCGTTCAGCGAGCCGCCGATTTCGGGCGGTCCGGAATCTGCACCCCGTCGCGTGATGTCCGGGCCGGCGCGTCACTGCGCTCCGTCATGACCACCCCCGCACTCGGCTCGACGCTCGCCCCGCTCCTGGCGCTGGCCTGCTTCGTCCCCGGCACGGCCGGCCAAGAATCCACCGCAACCGCCGCGGCGCTGTCCCAGCTCTCGCCGCGCGTCCCGATCCACACGCAGGCCGACGACCCCGACGGCGGAGCGTATGGCGTGTGGGCCGCGGGCCGCGGCTTCAAGGCGTCGTTCGGAGCCGGCACGGTGACCGTCCATCCCTACGGCGCACAGCCGCAGCCCTGGACCTGGACCACCGTATCGATCGGCGGACGGACGATCGACCGTGCCGCGCGCGACGCAGCGCAGACGGGCTTCGGGACCGACCGCTTCGAGACCATGCACTGCGACGGCGTGATCGAAGCGTACGACCTCCGCGACGACGGCGTAGAGCAGAGCTTCGTGTTCCCGACCAGGCCCGCAAACCTGCGAGGTGATCTGCAGGTCGTCGGCCGGATCGACAGCCCGGTGCTGCCGGTCGCGGCCGTTGGTGTCCATGGCGAACTCGCGTTCGTCGGCGCCGAGGGTGCCGGCATCCGCTACGGCGAGGCCTACGCGGTCGATGCCGAAGGGAGCCGGCTCGATCTCGCGACTACGTGGGACGGCAGCCACATCACGTTGACCGTGCCCGCGTCGTTCGTCGCGAACGCCCGCTACCCGCTGGTGATCGACCCGGTGGTGGGTCCCTACCGCGTGCATTGGGACCCGAGCGGCAACCACACCGTCTCCTCGATCGACCTGATCCGCGACGACGACCAGGACCAGATCTACGTGGCCCTTACCCAACTCGCCACCGGCCACGAGCACGATCTGCTGCTCTACTCCTGCGACGACGACTTCCGCAATCCGCAGCTCGTCTTCGCGGACATCACGACGAGCTGGAGCACCCGCGACGCGAACGTCGCCACGGTCGGCGGAGCACGCAAGTGCGTGACCGCCTTCACGCGGATCTTCTCGACCACCGAACACGCGCTGCGCTGGCACACCCGCGCGGTGACCGACGGCGCGATGAGCACCAGCTACGGCTACCTCTCCACGCCGTCGACGACCCACGACTGGTTGCCCGACGTCGGCGGCAGTCGAGCCTTCGCCACCGGAGACCATGCATTGATCGTCTGGCAGCGCGACGAGTCGGGTGCGCAGTTCCAGAACACCGCGAACAGCCGCGTGATGTATGCGTTGCTCGACGTCACCGGCACCGGACAGGGGGTCCTCGGATCGCCGCGGGAACTCCGCAGCGTCGGCCTCGGGTACGACCAGGAGCACCCCCGCGCCACGCCGATGGCCGAGGGCGGTAGCGCCTCGGGCTGGCCGGTGGTCTGGCAGGAGTGGGGCAATCTCCGCGGCACCAGCAGCTTCGCCTGGGACGGCGTGGTGCGGCGGGTCTCATCCGCCAATGGCGGCCCGGTCTCCACCGGCTACTCGTTCCTGCACAGCGCCGCCAGCGACCGCTCCCATTGCCTGCGGCCGTCGATCGCCGGCGAGAGCGGACGCTATATGGTGAGCTACGCCCGCTCCACCATCGCCCAGCTGCCGGGCAAGACCGGCTCGCCGGCCGGGGCCTTCCTCATGTCCCAACGCGTCGACTGGCCGAGCAACCGATCGAACGCCACCTTCCCACACGGAATCGTCCAACGACGCTCCGCAAGTGCTGGATTCGCCAGCGGCAGCCTCGCCTACGACAGCGAAGGCCGCAGCCACTGGATGGCCACCGCCGTCGACACGCTGAACAACACGGCGTTCGTGGAGAAGCTCGGCTACCGCGGCCAGGTCATCACCAGCGACAGCTACGCCATCTACGCCTCCGACACCCCGGTCGACGGCGGGATCGCCTACGACGACGACCACGACCGTTTTCCGCTCGCGGTCGGCACCTACTCCGCAGCCAACCAGAGCTGGACCACCGCCGGCCACCTCTACAGCTACCGCACGCCGACGCCACCGGCCCGCATCGGCATCGGCTGCACCACCACCGGGGCGACACCCGACTTCACCGGCCTCTACACCGGCGACGAGTTTGCCGCGGCGACCCTGACCAACGCGCCACCTCGTATCGCCGGCATCCTGCGCCTCGGCCCCAGTCGCGGCTACACGCCGCTCGACGCCGTCGGCATGCCCGGCTGCATGCTCCACCTCAACGTGCCAAGCAGCTGGGAGCTGTCCATCCCGATCAGCACCAGCTCCCGCGGCGGTGCGTCGGTGGCGATGCCGCTCCCCGAGAACTTCTCGACGGCCGCGTTCTACATGCAGTGGATCCTGCTCGAGCCCGGCGCGAATGCGGCGGGGATCACCACGAGCGAGGGCCTGCGGGTGCAGATCACCCGCTGAACGACTGCCGCGCTCTCACCGCGGCAGCGACAACGCCACGCCACGCTGTCCCGCTCCGCAACGCAGACGCAGGCTCGCGACCGCGCTCCGCCGCAGGGGCCAGTCCGGCAACTCGGAGGTCAGTGGATCGACGCGGATCCAACGAAGCGGCACGACGACCTCGCCACCACGCGCGTCGAGGAACACCAGCTCCAGCACATAGCGGATGTAGTCGGGCATGCCGCGCTCGGCGTGGACCTGACCCAGAGCCACCGGCGGCAGTTCCTCCATCGACTCGGGGAGCACGGCGGGCGTCCCCGGCATCACTCGGAACAACGTGCCGTCGTCCGCGCACAGCCATGCCGTCCGCCAATCCTCGGGCATGCCCCGGAGCCGCAGCGTGCCGCTCGTGACGCCCCACGTCACCACGGGAGCACCCCAGGGATGGGGCAATCGCAACGCATCCGGGACATACCGGAGCCCGCCGGCAGCCTCCTCGACGACCAGGGCCGCGAACCGCATGCCGTCGGCTCCGGGCGGCATGCGAAACTCGGTGGCCTCGACCCCCTCGCCGCGCACGAAGCTGCACATGCGGCTGGCATCGGTAACCACGGCGAGCCGGGTCTCGAACAACTCGCCATCCTCGAGCACGACGACGAGTTCATTGGCGACCTCCGGACGCGGCAGCGTGACGTTCAGGTAGCCCCCTTCCAGATCGAGCGCGGTGAATCCCTGGCCATCGTCGCCGGAGACCGGACGCACGATCACGACGCCGGCCGACTCGGTGCGCAGACCGTCCGGCTCCAAGACCTGCACGTGCACTCCGGGCACCGGCTCGCCACCGCCGCGGAGCAGCAATCGCCCAGGTGCGCGCACGCCCTGGGTCTCGGCTGTGAGCTGCAAGGGAAACCCCTCGACCTCGGCGGCGAACAGCTCGCCAGCCGGCAGCAGGATCGAGTGTCGATCGAGGCAGCTCGCATCGCGCAGGACCCGGCGGCGGAGGAACAGCACCGCGGGTCCGGAGGCGGTGGTGATCGCGCGCGAGTCGGCGAGCGCGTACTCGTAGTCCTCGGGCCCGCTCGGGTCCTCGATGCGCGCCGGATAGAGCCGCAGCGTGAACAGGGACTCGCCAGGCGGCACGACCTCCACGGTCACCTCGGCCAATGCGGGTAGCACCACCCGTTCCACGGCCCCGGCCACGCTCAACCAGGTGTCCTCGTCGATTCCGACCGTCACGCCGAACACCGGTGCGGCAGCAAGTCGGCAATGACCCCGCGCGTCGGTCCATCCCGCATTGCCGAGCTCAGCACCTTCTCGTGGCGGCGCCTCGAGGTCATGCATCGGTGTGCCGAGCGCAGACTCCCGTTCCGGAACCCACGCCTGCCGCGGCAACGGTCGGTCCCACAGCCACACGGGCAGGTTCGCTGCCGGGGTCCCGTCCGCGTGGACGATCTCGACCGACCGCGCAGCGGCCGGCGTCGCCGCAGCCGCATCGACCACCACGGCACGGCGACCGCTCGCGTCCTGGAGCGCATCCGAGACAGCAACCTCCGGCGCGACCGACCCCGGCTGGATCGCGACGCGCACTTCGCCTGCCGCACCGGAATCCGCCACGGCTGAACCACCGCCGACCAGCCACGCCGAGGCGATGCCGACCACCAGGACTGCCGCCACGAGCCCACCGACCAGCAGGGGTATGGGCGAAGTGGCAACGAGCAACGGCAAACCGAAGGCCATGGCGAGCCGTCCCCGCCAATCGCTCCCGCCTTCCTGCTCCAACCGCTGCCGCAGGATCTCCAGCCCGCGCCGCGTCCGCGTCCGCACCGTCTCCACCGGAATCCCGAGCCGCTTCGCCACGCCGCGCGGCGGCAGGTCTTCGTAGAAGCGCAGCCAGATGGTGCCGCGGTAGGGTTCGTCGAGCGCGTGCACCGCCGCCCACAGCCGCCGCCGCTCCTGCTCGCCCGCGACCATCTCCGCGGCCGACGGTGCGAGGTCTTCGCGCGCCGCATCGGTTTCGCGAGCGGTCCGCCGCGCCCGGCTGCGCCGCTGATCGATCGCCTCGTTGCGCACCGCGCGCCGCAGGAACGGCAGCGGCACCCCGCGACCGTGCTGCAGCCACCGCAGCCAGGCGTGCTGGACCGCGTCCTCGGCGGCCTGCGGATCGGCGAGCAGCGCACGGGCCACGCCGCGCAGCCCGGCCTCGGCGGCCAGGGCTTCGGACAGGGGGTCGTGCGGGAAGTCGTCTTGGTCGGGTGCCACGCCGGACAGGACGTTACCGGCTTCGGAATCGGTTCAGGGTCGAGGCTCCCTTCGCAGGGGAATCCGTCCCGAACGGCAACCCGGGGTGCACCCTCAGTCCAGCCGCTCCGCCCGCAGCATCCGCTGCCATTCGGAAGCGGGCCGCGCCGCGTAGAAATCCAACACGTCGTCGAAGCGGCTCACGAGCGCGGTGCCGCCTTCGTCGTCGAGCGCGTCGGGATCGAACTCGAAGGTGCCGGCATAGGCGGCGGGCGACCAGACGAACTGCTTGGGGTGCATGGACAGCCAGACGACGCCGGGGTCGTCGGTCGTCTCCATCAGGAAGGTCCGCTGCAGCGGCGTCGTCCAGATGTCGAGCCGGTCGTGGTGCGCGAAGCGCTGCACGGTGAGGAACAGCCGGCCGTCGACGCGCAGGATCTGGGCGTCGTAGCGCGTGGGCGCCGCAGGCTGCGGGTTCGCTTCGTTCGCCAATTCGGCGGCATGCAGGAGCAGCGTGAGCCGTTCCGGCCCCTGCTCGGCCTCGCCGGAAAGCAGCCTGGTGACCTGAGTGGCCCATGCTGCGCCCCGCCGCTCGTCCTCGGCCTCGTCCTCGTTCCCGGCCTCGGCCCCGGCCTCGGCGACCCCTCCGGAGCTGCTCACCTCCAGTCGCCCGAGGGGCACGAGCCCGGCGGGATCCACATCGTCCTCACCATCCGCCGAGACCTCGGACGGGAGATGCCAGACCACATCCCAGGACCCTGCATAGACGGCCTGGTCGACGACCTCGTGGGCCGTGGGGGCGAGCGGCGCCTGGCAGGCAGCGCAGAGCAGGAGAGCGGAAGACGACAGGCGGCTGAGCATCCACGCATCGTCGCACACGGGTCGCGGCTGCGGGCGACCTCTCGCGCCCTTCAAAACGGCGCGAGCATCACCGTCGCCTCGGTTGCCCGGTCCGCCACCACCTCGACGACGCAGCGGGACGCCACGTATCCCTCGGCGGTCACGACGAACGCGTGCTCGCCGGGTGGAAACGCGGTGCGCAGCAGGTGCACACGATCCTCGAGGCTCCCGTTCGCCATTGCCTCGAGCCGCGCGGTCAGGTCGAACCCCTGGGTCTCGCCATCGGCCTCGGTGCGGATCCCGATCGCGAGCGGCGGCCCACCGCCCGATTCCGAGCGAATCCGGAGCGCAACGCGGCCCCGCACCGGCGCGACCACCGGCACCTGCACGGTTTCGCCATCGACGACTTCGCAGTCCACACTCGCCGAGCCGCGCGCGCCAGGGCCATTCCCCCACCAACCGTAATGAAGCTGGGCGCCCAGGCGCAGCGTGAGGTTCCAGCGTCCGGCGGGGAGGTCGTGCAGGAGTCCGTCCGGTGGTGGCATCATCGCATGACGCTCGAGTTCCCGGTCGGCGCAACGCAGCGTGTAGCCATAATCCGAGAGGGGCGTGCCCGATTCGTCGACCACCACGAGACGAAGCGCACCGAAGCGGGTCTCGGGTCGGAGCTGCAAGGTCCGCTCGGCGCGGTGCAGACCCTCCACGGCATCGTGATGCAGAACGTCGGCGATCGCCCCCTCGTCGCCGGTCGCGATGCGCCACGCCCAGCCGAAGGGGGAGAGCAGGGATAGACGTCCGTCTGGCGCTCCGAAGAACGCCGCATTGCGCACGGTGTAACGGCGGCCGGTAGGCGGGACCGGCGTATCGCGCGTGGGATCGAGTCCCTCGGCCATCAGACCGATGCCGGGCAGGCGCTCGCCGCGTTCGCCGAGGACGTCGAGAACCAACAGATGGCGGTCGACGCGCAATGCGACCGGCTCACCGCCGGGAGTGGTGAGGGCGAGGCAGTCCTCGAATCCGTGGAGGGAGGAGTCGCGGACCCACACGGCGTAGGTGGCATCCGGATCGAGATCCGCGAAGACGAAGCTGCCGTCGGCGCCGCTCTCGACGATGGCCGAGGTGGCGAAGACACCCCGAAGCCCGACGGTCAGCGGACCGCGGCCGCGACCCCCGGACATCATCAAGGCGCGCGCGATATCGCCGGGTGGATCCGCCGGAGAGCAGTCGACGGCCTGGAGGCGCACCGGGAAGTGTGCCAATGGCGCGCCATCACCGAGTGTCACCCGGCCCCGGACGTATGCCCCGACGCCGAGATGGAGGATGCCGAGGTCGCGGTCGCCCGAGGGCTCGCCGCGCTGCAGCTCTTCAGGCAGTCGCACCTCGGCCCTTCCGATGCCGGGCGCATACGCCACGAGGCTCGCTGGCTGGACCTCCTGTTCCCGGTCGTATGAGAGGCGGAATCGACCTTCCGGGTCGCTCCGCTCCGAGTCCTCGTCGAGGCGCGCCAGGGTCGTGTCGTCGTCGAAGCGCCAGAAGAGGCGAGCACCCACCACCGGCATGCCCAGGGGATCGAGGACGACCCCGGTGAGCAGGGGACCCTCGGTGAGTTCGATCTCGGCAACCGGGCCCTCGCGATCGGACGGACCAGGAAGCGCGAGCAGCGCCTGTGGCTCGACCCGGTCTGCGGCCGCGACGAACAGCAGATTGGTCGCGTGGAACAGCACGGAGCGATCGCGGACCGCGTCGAGCGAGCAGTGCCACGTGCCCTCCGCGTCGGTGACGCCCGCGCCGAGATCCTCGCGATGGTCCTCGCCCTGGTCGCCGTCCCACGCACTGCCGCGCCGCGCCGCGACCCACGCCCGGACCGGTACGCCGGCGCGAGGCAGACCGTCTGCGCCGGTCACGTCGACCCGCAACCTCCAGGCATCTGCCGCGACGAGGTCCGCCCGCACCTCACTGCGACCGGCATTGTCCGCCGCGGGCAGTGGATCGACCTCGGCCTGGTCCCCTGCGGCTGCCACCCGCGGCCGCGGCGGAACCGGGGCCAGCGCCGACTCCGGATCACCCGGTCCCGCAAGGGTCTGCCACGCGAACACTGCCAACAGCACCGCCGCGACGGCGCTCCCCAGGATCCACTTGCTCTTCATCGCTCCCCAGGCCGTCCAGAACATCCATGCGGGCGCGGCCCCACCCGCGAGCACCGCCGATCCAACCAACGCCTTCGCCTCCGCGACGACCTTCACGCGCAATGCCCCGAGCGCCACGCCGTCGTCGAGCACCATCACCCCGACCAGTCCCGCCACGCCGCGCGGCAGCCGTTCCCGCAGTCGCTCCAGTCCGCGGTGCAATTGACTGCGCACCGTGCCGACCGGGAGCTCCAAAGCCCGCGCGATCTCGATCGGCTGCAGGTCGTGCACGATCCGCAAGCGCAAGACCTGCCGATAGACCAATGGCAGCTCGTCGATCGCGTTCTGCAGCGACTCGAACACCTCGGCCGATACGGCTTCGCGAAGCGGACCTGGACTTTCGCCGGTCTTCTCCAACGCAGCTTCGAGCCCGACCTCCCGCCGACGCTCACGCTGCCGCCAACGCATCCCGGCCTCGTGGTGCAGGATCCCGGCGAGCCACGGCCACAACGGTCGTTTCCGGTCCCAGGCCCGGCCCCGCGTCATCGCCTTGAGGAACGTGGCCTGCACCAGGTCGTCGGCACCATCCGGACCGGCGAGGTGCGCCGCGAGCAGCAGGAGCTGGCCGGCCGTCGCGTCGAACACGCGACCGAGAGCCTCGGCATCGCGGCGTTCGATCCAGGCCAGGAAGTCCTGCTCGGGGTTCACGGGGTCGTTATGCCGGGCGGGTTGGGAGCGTTGCGAGGAACTGGCGAAAGCGTAGGTCGCCGCATCGAGGCCGTCACTGCACCGCACCCGACCACCTTGATGCTCCGATCCCGGCCCGCGAGACTCGCCGGCCTCGCTCCGCGGAGCAGTCTTCGTGCGGAGGTCCCCGCGATTGCTTCGCGCGCTCGGCCCTCTCGGGAGTCGAACGAGACGATGACCTCGCACGACCGACCCGCAACCCATCCGCTCACCGACCGTGATCTGCTCGACCGTTGGGTCGAGCGGGAAGACGCCGAGGCCTTCCACGAGCTGGTGGCGCGCCACGGCCGGATGGTCCTGGGCGTCTGCCGGCGGATCCTCGGCGACGTGCACCTCGCGGACGACCTGGCGCAGGACTGCTTCCTGCGCCTCGCCGAGCAGGGGTCGGGCAAGGCGCGCAACGTCGCAGGCTGGCTGCACGCCGTGGCGGCCAATGCGGCGAAGACGGCAAGGCGGGATCGTCGGCGGCGCGAGGTGGAACCGATCGAGGAGGTGCAGCAGGAGGGGTTCGATCCCGCGACCCCGGCACGGGTCGCCGCGTGGCGCGAACTCGAAGGCGAGGTCGATGCGGCGATCAGCGCCCTGCCCGAAGCGCTACGCGAGGTGGTGGTCGGACACTTCCTCGAGGGGAGGTCGCATCGCGAGCTGGGACGGGAGCTCGGACTCGGTGACCGGACGGTGGGTTACCGGATCGCCAAGGGGATCGAGCGATTGCGGCGGGAGTTGGCGGCGCGCGGGATCCGCGTCGATCGAGAGGCTCTTGGCGTGGCTTTGGTTGCGCTGCCCACGCCGGCGAGCGTGCCGGTGGGGTGGAGTGCGAGTCTCGGGAAGGTGGCCTTGGCGGGTCCCATGGAAATGGGAGCCGCGACGACGATGACCGCCCTGGTCTGGGCCAGCTCCGGTTCGGCGAAGTCGGTCCTCGTCGGTGTTCTCGCCTTGCTGGCCGGGTTACTCGGGTCGTTATGGATCGCACGCGACGCAGAGCACGTCGCGCGCACCGGTTTAGGGCTTGGTCCTGGAGAAGTCCGCGTCGCAGCGAACCCAACTGCCGAAGCAAGCGAACACACCACAGACGAACGCCGGGAGGTCCTGCCATCCCGCGACACGGAACCGCCTTCTCAGGAGCAGGATCCGGACGAGGTGGCCCTGTCCGGCCGCTGCGTCGATGCCGCAGGGCGCCCGCTCGCAGGAGCCACCGTGGACCTGGAGGGAAGGCCCGGCGGCGAACAAGCGATGCGTCGATATCTGGTCGCTCACGAGGCCCCGCAATGGACCGACCCCGAGCCGGTGCTCACCGGCGTCGACGGGCGATTCGCGTTCCGCGTCCTGCCTCCTTCGCCATATGGGTTCGAGATCACCGCGAGGATCCCCGGCGGCGTGCCGATGTCGATCCATCTTGGCTCACTCGAACCTGGAACCAGTGAAGACCTCGGCGATGTCGAACTCTCTCCTGGGTTCCAGCTCGGCGGCGCGGTGAAGGATCTCGACGGCCAACCAGTCGCCGATCTCTCGCTCTTCCTGTGGCGCGAGGGAGGTGCTCGCTACGACGCGGAGAGTCGAGAGATCGTGGGTCAGGTCTCACGGTGGCAACCGCCGCAGATCGTGAGAAGCCGTACCGATTCACTGGGCGACCTGATCTTCTCCCAACCTGTTCTCGCGGGAGCTCGATACACGGTGCGCGTCGACAAGCGCACCGTCTACGAGCCGTCGAGGCCATTCCCCCTGCTCACGTCCAGGCCGGAGATCGCGGTGACGGTCGGAGAGCCACCGTCCCCAGCCGAACCTGGCACGAGGCCGGGCATCGCAGGAAGGGTCTCGTCCATCACCGGCGAATCGCTGCAAGGTGTCCACATCTACGCCGAACGGCCGGATGGGACGCCTTGGTCTCGCACGTCCACGGACCGTGCGGGCGCGTTCGACGTCCTTCGCCATCCTGATCGGATGGACGAAGAGAGCACTCGGCTTCGCGCGACGTGCCTGGGCTACGTGGACTGGACCAGTTCCGAACCGGTCTCTTGGGCCACCCAGGACCTCGCGATCACCCTTCGGCGTGGCCCGACACTCGAGCTGCGAGTCGTCCGGGACCAAGACGGCGCTCCGGTGGATCAGTTCGGTATGACCGCGTGGCGACTGCCTCGTCCGAAGGCCTTCAATCTGGAACCCGAACTGCAGCTCGCGCTCGAAGATCATCCTGGCGGCATGAGTAGCTTCGAATCCTTCACGCCCGGTAGGTGGTGGATCGATGTGCAGATCCCGGAGTCGCTCGACTGGGGCGCCCCTGCGCCCGTGGAAGTCGAAGTTCGGGAAGGCCAAGCCGCGCACGTGGAGTTCCGGGTGCCACGGCTCACAGCGCTGGAATGCGTCGTGGTGCACGCAGACGGATCTCCTGCCGTCGGCCTGCCTGTCGAGTTGCTGCGTCCGGCCCCGGGTGAAGCAGCGCGCCTCGACCAGGTCGCCACCGGGCGAGCAGCCATTCCGGTCAACATCCCCGGTGCAGTGATCGAACTCGTCGATTCCGGGTCGACCGACGCTGCCGGGCGCTGCACCCTCACCGGTCCTGCAGGAATCGACTGTGCCGTCCGTCTACCGGGCCCGGGCAACCTCCCCACGATCCAGCAGCCGGTCCGTTGCGATGTCGGCGTCCCGCTCGAGATCGTGCTGCCGCCCTGCGCCAAGGTCCGGGGCATGCTCTCCCCACCGGACATCGTCGCCGCCTTGCGCAGCGAGGGGTCGCCAGATGCGCAGCCCGGTCTCGGAGTTCGCCTCGTCGATCCGGCGAGCGCCTACCGCACGGTCCCGGTCGACCGATACGCCAAGCACGGACTCCCAGTGTCGGAGGATGGCTCGTTCGAGATTGCGGGAGTGCCCGCGGGAATCTGGGACATCGAACTCTGCTGGCCACGAGTCCAGGATGGTCGCATCACCTGGGTGAAGTCGATCGTCTTGCGCAACCTCACCGTGCGGCCCGAGCAATGCGAAGACGTCCGCATCGACCTCGAAGCACTGCGTCGCCACCCGTTTCACATCCGCGTGCTCCACAATGGCGAACCCTGGCCCGCCCTGGTGCATTTCGTGCGCGAGACCCACCACGATTCCCACCAGTTGCTGCGCGCCGAGGACCAGCATCTCTTCCAGTGCGACGTGCACGGTGAGTTGGCCTGCAGCCTGCCAGCAGGCACCTGGCGCCCTGAGGCCGTGATCGTCTGCCACGACGGCCAGCATGGATCCGTCACCCTTCCGCCGATCGAGGTCGGTCCGAACTCACCGACCGAGAGGACGCTCGCGTTCGAGGTCGGCTCGCGACGGGTCCGGATCGAGTCACCCGACGGCTCGCCCATGCGCCAGGTGACGTTCCCTGGCTTCGCCATGGTCCAGTCCGACACGGCGGGTCGGACCATCATCCGCGGCGCGCCCGGCACGCATCGCCTGCAGCTGCTCCGCAAGCCGTTCTGGGACTTGGACCTCTGGATCAGGTGGCAGAACGAGCACGATCGGTCCGAACATCCTCGGGCCTGGGTCACCGTGGGCGAAGTCACGCTCCTGACCAGCGACGGGCCCGAGCAGGTGGTCCGTCTTCCTGAGGAACTGCTGAAGCTCCCCGACTGAGGAGGGGGGTTAACGACTCGGCCGGGTCGAGTTGTTAACCCCCTCCCGAAGGCACGGAGGAAGGAGAATCTGTCGTAGTCGGTGCCAGGCACCAGCTACGACAGACTTTCTGCGATCGGGCTGCACACCGGCGCCGCCCGGGTATGTCCGCCCCGGTGCCTGGCACCGAGGCGGACAGGTTGCCGGTGGACCACGACCAGCAGCTTTCTCCAACTCCCTTCGCGCACCCCCTCCCGCCCTGCGTGCCCCCTGGCGATCGTGATCCCCCACGCGCCCTCGGGCATGAAACCCACCGACCAGAATCTCCTCGATCGCTGGACCCTCGACGGCGACGCGCACGCGTTCGCCGAACTGGTCGCGCGCCATGGCCGCATGGTCCTCGCCGTCTGCCGCCGCATCCTCCGCGATGCGACGCTGGCCGACGACCTGGCGCAGGAGTGCTTCCTGCAACTGGCACATTCGCCACATCGGCCGCGCGGCGACGTCGGTGCGTGGCTGCACCGAGTGGCGACCAATGGCTCGATCTCGGCGCTGCGCGAGGCCGCGGCCCGGCCGGCGAGCCTGCCGGACCTGGATCCACCGCAGCACTCGACGCCTCGCCTCGCAGAATGGCGGGAGATGGAGGCGCACGTCGATGCAGCCATTGCGGCGCTGCCGGAAACACTGCGCAGCGTCGTGGTCGGCCACTTCCTCGAGGGGCGCTCGCACCGCGAACTCGCACGGGCGTTCGGGCTCGGTGACCGAACGGTCGGCTACCGGATCGCGAAGGGGATCGAACGGCTGCGACGGGAACTCGCGGCGCGTGGCGTCCGGTTGGACCACGGCGCGCTAGCGACGGCGCTCTTCGCGTTGCCCACCCCGACCGCGCTGCCGGCCACGTGGAGCGCGAGCCTCGGCAAGGTGGCGCTGGTCGGACCGAGCGCTCTCGGTGGCGTCGCGGGAGCGGTCGCCGTGGGCTGGGCCGCGATCGGTTCCGCGAAGTCGATGCTGGTCGGTGCCGCGGCGCTGATGGCCTTGCTGCTCGGCGGGCTATGGTTCGCGACTCCGTCCGAGGTCCCCGTCGAACGATCCGGGTCGGGTCCGGAGGCAGCGCCGCGCGTCGCGTCCTCGGCAACTTCTGAGCACGACGCCCACGCGACGGACGACCGCGTCGTCGTCACGGACCAACCCGGAGCGGCCTCGCCGTCTGAGGCGGCCGACGACGGGATGGCGCGCATCGTCGGTCGCTGCGTGGACACCAGCGGCAATCCGGTACGCGGCGCCAGGGTCGAGCTGTTCGGCTCGGTCGCCAACAATCAAACGATCGACGCCTGGCGGCTCAATCACGGCGACATCGATTGGGCGAATCCGGAACCCGTGGCTACCGACTCGCAGGGCCGGTTCGAGGTACTCTTCACGCCGCTGGAGCCCTACCAGTTCACCTGCCGGGTGAGCTGCGAGGGATGCGTGTCCCTGTCGGCGCGATGGAGTGCCGAGGAGCTCCAGCCCGGCTCCGTCGAGGATCTGGGCGATATCGTGCTCGAGCCGGGCACCGTGGTCTTCGGCCGGGTCGTCGACACTGCGGGACTCCCGGTCGCCGAGCGCAACGTGGTGGCACGGCGAAGCAACGGGCAGGGAACCACCGAACGCGAAGCCGCACGACGCATGCGGCCCCGTGACCAGTCCTCCTGCCAATCCGGGAAGGACGGCTCGTTCGAGCTCGGTAGCCCGCTGCCTCGCGGCATCGAGATCGAGTTCCTGGTCCACGGCCGGCCGGTCCTGCAGCCGGACACGGCGCTCCGGATCGACGGGGATCGGATGCACTGCACTCTGGTCGCGTCGATCGCGGGGTCGGGTCCCGAAGGTCTGACGATTCGCGGGCAGGTGCAGGACGAAGCCGGGGAGCCTGTCGGGTCCGCGGAACTGTTCATATCGGCCGAGCCGACGTTCACCACGCGTCGGGTCGACACCCGGCCATCGCGCGATGGACGGTTCGTCCTGAGGAGAGCTGCGACGTCCGACGACCCCGATCCGGTCGCTCTGCACGTGCAGGCCTTCGGCTTCGTGCCCTGGACGAGTGACGCGCCCATCGCGTGGGGAAGCGACGCGGTCGGGATCACGCTACGCAGCGGACCGGCGCTCGAGGTGCGTGCCGTGCGAGGCGACGACTCGAAGCCGGTGGAGCGCTTCGCCGTCCAGATCTCGCCCGTGCAGGCCGATGGTTCGAACACCAATCAACACGACCGCCTACTGGGGCTTGGCGACCACCCGAATGGGCTGTTCCGCATCGAGCGGGTGACACCGGCGCGCTTTCGCCTCTCGGTCGAAGTCCCCGACGGACTCGGACTCCTCAGCAGCTATCCGCGAGTCGTCGAGGTGCGGGAGGGCGGACCCGTGCGCGTGGACGTGGTGGTGCCCGCCCTATGCAAACGCGAAGTCCAGGTGGCCTATGCGGACGGCTCACCGGTCTCCGGAGCCAAGGTCGAACTCCTGCGTCACCTCGAAGACGGTGAGGTGAACCTCGGCATGATGGCTTTGCCGAAGCAGAGCGCCCGGGTCAATCACCCACAGAACGTCGCCGAGCTCGTCGCGCTGCAGACCACCAACTCGGAAGGGCGCGCGGTGCTCGAAGGACCGGGCGGGACGCGGCTCGCGCTGCGGCTCCCCGGCCCAGGGCACCTGCCGCTGATCCTGCAGCCGGTGCAGCTCGACCAGGACGGCCCACTCGTCGTCCGGGTCTCCCGAGGCGGCACAGTGGCTGGCATCGTCCGGCCGCGCGAGGTCGTGGATCAACTGCAGCTCGAAGGCAGACGGGACGAGTCAGATCGCGAGCAGCTCGTCGGCATCCGGCTTCGCTCCACCTCGGATCCGCGCATCCGCTTCCCGGACCCGGCGTCGTATCCGAACGGCGCGCCGCTCGACAAGGAGGGCGGATTCCGTATCACGGGCGTGCCCGCCGGATCGTGGGACGTGGAGATCGGTTGGCGGGTCGTGATCGGCACGCAGGGAGGTGACAGGACGGTGCACACGACGGCCTCGAAGCTGCGCACGGGCGTGGTGACGAAGGACGGCGACGATCTGCGGCTCGACCTCGACCTGGAGGCACTCCGGCGCCAGGCCGTCATGGTGTCGGTCTCGAACCGGGGTGAGCCCCTGGTGGCCCGGGTGATGCTCGACGGCCAGGTGCGCTCGCCGCTGGGTGGCGAACCGGAGCACGTGATCCGCTATGTCGTCACCGACTCGACCGGTGAGGTCGCCGCGGCGCTGCAGCCCGGAAGCTGGAGAACGCGGGTCGACCTTCGACTCGACGGCACCAACCACACGCTCGATGGACCCGAATTCGTGCTCAATACCGCGAGCGAACCGACCGCCTGGCGGATCGACTTCAACCTGGGAACGCGGCGTATCCGCGTCGAACGCCCGGACGGCAGCCCCGCCGTGAAGGTCGGCTTCGAGGACATGCTCCTGGTGAGCACCGATTCGAACGGCCGCGCGACCTTCCTCGGCCCGATCGGCCCGCTACGCCTCCGCGCCGCACGCGCCCCGCTCTCCGATCTCGGCAAGCGGATGATGTGGCTCCGCACCCACTCGCCAGAAGAACACTCGAAGGCCTTCGTGGACCTCGGAGACGTGGAGCTGCTCCCCGGCGACAGCGACGAACTGGTGTTCCGCCTCCCCGACGCCTGGCTGGACCCGCCCGACTGACACGGTTTCTGTCGTAGTTGGTGCCAGGCACCAACTACGACAGACTTTCTGCGATCGGGCTGCACACTGGCGCCGCCCGGGTGTCGCAAGCTCGACATGCGCCCCACCGACCGCAGCCTCCTCGATCGCTGGAACCAGAATGCCGACGCCGAGGCGTTCGCCGAATTGGTGGCGCGGCATGGGGGCATGGTCGCGTCGGTGTGTCGGCGGATCGTCCGCGACGCGCAGCTTGCCGACGACGTGACGCAGGAGTGCTTCCTGCGGTTGGCGCGCAGCGGATCGGCGCCAGCCTCCAACCTCGGGGCGTGGCTGCACCGCGTGGCCACCAACAGATCGCTCAATGCCTTGCGCAAGGAGCGGTCGCTCCCGGAAACCGCGGACGACCTGGATCCGACGGACGCCGGAGGCGAGGAGCTCACAGTCTGGCGCGAGCTGGAGCCGCACATCGACGCGGCGATCGCGGACTTGCCCGACGAGCTGCGCATCGTCGTGATCGGTCACTTCCTCGAGGGCCGGTCGCACCGGGAACTGGCCCGGGAACTGCGGCTCGGCTTCCGGACCGTCGGCAACCGGATCCACAAGGGTGTCGAGCAACTGCGCAGGTCGCTGGCGGCACGGGGGATCACCGTGTCGCGCGACGCGCTGGCCACGGCATTGCTGGCCATGCCGAAGGGTCCGGTTCCGCTGGCATGTCACGCGACCCTCGGTCGAATCGCGCTCGCCGGACCAGAACCGATCATCGATACCAACGGTGCCGTCTGGGCTGGGTTCGCGGCGAGTGGCTCTACGAAGACCGTGATGGTGCTCGCCGCGGGAATGCTCGCCTTGCTGCTCGCGGCCCTCTGGTTCACGCCAGGCCCGGAACGCGCGGAGCCGGTCTCCGTCGGCGCGGGCGCGCCGTCGCGCATCGCCGCGTTCGATCGGCCACTCGACGCTCCGGCCGCGGTTCTCGACCGGTCGATCGTCTCTGTTCCGCGCCCCGCAGCCAAGACCGCGCAGATCCTCGGCCGCTGCGTCGACACCCAGGGAATGCCTCTCGCAGCCGTTCCCGTCGCCCTGGGCAGCCGGACGAGTCGAGACGCAGACAGTCACCGACTCGAGCACGGGCCGCTCGATGTCCCCCCGACGATGCGGACGAAGACCGCTCAAGACGGGCGGTTCTGCTTCACGGTCGATCGCAGCCTGCCACTCGAATTCGACCTCGAGATCACCCCTGCGGACCGCGGCGCACTACGTGCGGGGCTCCCGACCTGGTCATCGGACTCCGCTCTCGACCTCGGCGACATCGAGCTGCCTTCGGGCACGCGGATCCACGGCCGGGTCGTCGATCGCAGTGGGCTCGCGGTCGACGGAGCGCGGATCGTGCTCGGCGGTGCCGTGGGCATCTCCTTCGGCAGTCCGCCACCGCGCCGCTTCGGCGACGTCGAGTTCCACGTCGATACCAGCGCGTTCGCAGACTGCGACCGGCGGGGCTTCTTCTCCTTCGATCGACGCGTACCGCCGGAGACCTTGGTGCGCATCGAGGTCCCCGGCTATCGCGTGCTCGAGCCGGCCAATGCCGTGCCGGTCCCTGCGACCGACCTCGACCTGCACGTCGTCGTCGAGAAGCTCCCGACGCCGACCGATCGGCCGCGCATCGAGGGAATCGTCCGGGCGACGGACGGTTCACCGATCCCGGGAGCCCGCATCCATCCCCGCGCCGCCCACCCGTTCGACATGGCGCTGTATCAGGACGCAGCGCTCAGCGGACGCGATGGCGCGTTCACGCTCCTGAATCGAGGTGAACTCGCGGGTGCACCGACGCGACTCCATGTGCATGCGCCGGGATACCAGAGCTGGCATAGCGATGCTGCGATCGATTGGCAGACGAGCGGGGTCACGATCACGCTCGATACCGGGCCCTCCCTCGAGATCGAGGTGCGTCGCGCGACCGACAAGGCCCCGGTGGAGCGCTATGGCATCGTGTTGGCGCCGGTAGGCCCCGACGGCTCCGAGTTGGGCAACAACGATCTCCAGTTCGTCGCCGACCACCCAGGCGGCATCCTGCGGGTGCCCCACGTCACGCCGGGTTCCTATCGACTGACGGTGCGACCACCCGGAAGCTCCGGCCTCGCTGCCTCCGAACCGACGGAGATCGATGTCACGGCAGGCGAGCCGAACGAGGTGTGCATCGAACTCGGAACCCCCGAGTCCTTGGCGGTCGCATCCACGGCCCGCGGTATCGAGACACCCCCGGAACCGGCCGAACCACAGCTCAATGGGATCGAGGTTCGCCTGGAAGTGCGTATCGACGGCACCGGACGGCCCACCCAGGTGACGTTCGAACAAGACCCCGCATCGCGCCAGCGCGTGCCGACCCGCGTGGTCGTGGCCACCGACTCCGCAGGCAATGCGAGCACGCGGCTCACGCCAGGCACCTGGCGCTCCCGATTGCTCTACCAACGCCGAGGACCCTGGGTGGAAGTCCGCGGCCCCGAGATCCAGGTCGGCGCCGGAACGCCGCGCGTCTTCTACCTCCACGCCTGCACCGGATCGCGTCGCGTCCAGATCCTCCGACCCGACGGCGCGCCCGCAGTCGGCCTGCAACTCGGCGGTCTGTCCTGCGGCGTCACCGACGCAGAAGGCCGCACGGAACTCATCGGCGCAGTCGGCCTCGCGCATCCGATCGTCCAACGCGAACCCCTGCTCCACCCGACCGTCCTGCTCGACTGGATCCGCGCGCACCCTGGCGTGACCCCGTCGCTCCGACTCGGACCGGTCGTGCTGCTGGCCGGGGAGTCCGACGAGGTGATCCTCCAGCTCCCACCCGCGTGGCATCGCCTCCCCGACTGATTCTGCAAGAATCCGCCCGGCCTCGTTGCCGGGTCGCGCCGTCGAAGCGTCGTGTCGCCCGACTTCCGGGGACCGACCATGCGCGACACCGACCGACAACTCCTCGCCCGCTGGACCGACGACGCCGATCCACAGGCCTTCGCCGATTTGGTGGCGCGCCATGGCGCGATGGTGCTCGCGGTGTGCCGACGCATCGTCGGTGATTCACAGTGGGCCGACGACCTGGCGCAGGACTGCTTCCTGCGACTCGCGCGGACGCGGCACGCGCCGGCGCGCAACGTCGCGGGTTGGCTGCACCGGGTGGCGACGCACCATGCGGTGACGGCTCTGCGGCGTAGGAGTCCGACGCCGGCGGTGTCGCTACCGGAGCGGGAAGACGCGCGGACTCCGGAGCTGGTGGCGCAATGGCGGGAGATCGAGGCGCACGTGGATGCGGCCATCGCCGATCTGCCCGATGAACTGCGGGTGGCGGTGGTCGGGCACTACCTGGAGGGTCGTTCGCAGGAGGATCTGGCGCGGGAGCTGGGATTGGCGCGACGCACGGTGGGGTATCGCATCGAGCGGGGGATCGCGCAGGTACGCGACGCATTGGAACGCATCGGGGTGCGGATCGAGCCGGGAGCGCTCGGGGCTGCGCTCCTCGGGCTACCGGAAGCAGGCATTCCGACTGCCTGGCGGGCGAGTCTCGGCAAGGTCGGTCTCGCGGGGCCGAAGACCGTGGCGACCCTCGGCGGTGCCGCGGCGTTAGGGCTTCTCGGCGCGGGGTCGGTCAAGTCCATGCTCGTAGCGGCCGTCTCGGTGGTCGCGCTCCTGCTCGCTGGATTCTGGATCGCGTCCAACGATGCGCCTCCACCAGCCAGCGCGAACTCAGGCCCGGGGCACTCGGTGCGGTCTGCCGCCTCCGGCTCGGACGAGGCCACTGCCTTCGAGGGCGTCGCGGCCGTCGAACGCGCGGAAGTCGAGTCTTCCGGGGAGCCGGAGACATCAAAGCGCTCGACCACCCTGACCGGGCGCTGCGTCGATGAACGTGGCCTGCCGCTCCCTGGCGTGCGCGTGAACCTCTTCGGTCGCGCCGAGGCCGATGAGCGGCTTCACGATTGGGTCCTCGCCCATGGAGAGATCGATTGGAGCGATCCGGACGACGTGCTCACGGATGCCCAGGGACGCTTCGCGTTCCGCATCGAGCCGCCGCCGCCGTACCACCGGTTCCATTGCCGCTTCTCTGCCGAGAACCGCGTGGAGCTGCGGCTCGAGTGGTCGGAACTCGCCGTCGGTAACCTCCACGACACCGGCGACCTCGTGCTGCCCACCGGAGTCGTGCTCCGCGGTCAGGTCGTGGACGAAGACGGGTCGGCCGTCGAGGGAGCCTTGGTCAGCGTGCAGCAAGCAGGAACGCGACGCCTCCGAAGGCAGTTGGATCTACCGGGAGGCGCGGTCGGGATCGTGGATACGGTCCACTCCACCGGCGGCCGCAGCGACGGCGCGGGATGGTTCACCATGAAGCTCCCGGTTCCCGAGCAGCAGGACTATCAGATCGCGGTTCTGAAGCGACGCGTGCTGGAGCCGCTCGCAGTCGTCAGGGCCGAGACGGGCATGCCGCCCCTGCGCGTGGTCGTCCAGCGCCTGCATGCTCCAGTCGACCCGGCAACGATCAGCGGAACCGTCGTCTCCGAGTCGGGCGAACCGGTCCACGGCGCGAAGCTGTTCACCCACTTCCAGGCCCGGAACCCGGTGAGTCCGAGGTCACAGTCGGTTCGCGGCAAGTTCGCCATCGAGCGGCCCGAGGCCGAGTCCGGGAGCGAGCTGCTGTCGGGTCTGTGGGTGGAGGCAAATGGATACGAGGACTGGCACAGCGACGGCCCGATCCCCTGGGGCACGAGCGGCCATCGGATCGTCCTGCGCAGGGGGCCTGCAGTGACCGTGCAGGTGGTTCAGGCCGACAGTCGGCTTCCCGTCGAGCGCTTCGGCGTGCGGGTGCTGAGGCGGATGGGAGACGAATCGTACTCCTGGCGGAACCTCGGTGTGCAGGCCCTCGGCGAGCATCCTCTAGGTACCCATCGATTCGAGGCGATGACGCCCGGGCTCTATCGCATGGAGGCAGTGGTGTCACAGGATCTCGGTTTCGGGATGCCGCCCGCGCGCGAAGTGCGGCTCGAATCGGGAGTGCCCGTGTCGCTCACGATCGAAGTGCCAGCGATTGCGAGCAGAACGGTCGAGGTCGTCGACGCGGAGGGTCAGGCCGCGTCGGGAGTGGAAGTCCTCCTCACGGACCACCCGTTCGGTCTTCCCATCACACTCCAGACTCGTGTCGCGGAGACCGTCGAGAACGGGCTCTACAGCTCACCGGATTGCGCGCGACTCGTCTGCCGCGCGGCGACCGATGCAAACGGCCGATGCGTCGTGCGAGGGAGTGCTCGCACTCGCTACGTACTGCTCCTGGGTGGCGGGGGTCACGTGCCGCAGATCGTTCAGGACGTCCTTCTCGATGCGGAAGAATCATTGCGCGTCGAGCTTCCCGGCGGCGCTGTGTTGACGGGAACCGTCAAGCCTCTCGACGTGATCCAACAGCTCCGCGATGAGTTCCAGCCACCGACGGGATTCCGAGACGCCGACGTCCATCGACGGGTGGGTGTGCGCCTCCGCCGCGCCGGAGAGTCGAAAGTCGTCTTTCCGCCCAGCACGGACTCCCCCCAATCCCTGGATGCCGAAGGGAGGTTCGAACTGAAAGGCATCCCCGAGGGCACGTGGAACGTGATGCTCTGCTGGACCCGATCGATAGACGAGCGCATGTCCGGAACACGATCGCGAGTCGTCGCCACAGGGATCCCCTTCCTGCCCGGCTCCCACCGCCAGATCGATGTCGATCTCGAGTTCATGCGTTGCCGTGAGTTCACCTTCCACGTCCGACTCGCCCAAGGGGCCGTTCCGACCATGATCGACCTGAAGGGCACACCGCTGGTCGCCGGCGCCGGCGACGAGCCATTTTCGATCCAGGTGCGACCGGACGAATCAGGGACTGCACGAGCCCTCCTGCCCACCGCGCATTGGACCTCGAAGATCCAAGCCCACGTCGGCGGCGAATGGCTCGGGCTCCCCGGCCCGGAGATCACCACCGGCCCCACCGCGAGCGACGTCATCGAGATCACACTGCCGGTCGGGCGACGGCTCGTGCGCGTGCTCCGTCCCGACGGGACCGATGCCGTGAGCATTCAGCTCGACCCCTGCTCGCTGCCGACCGACGAGCACGGCCAAACCACCGTCTACGGATCACCCGGACCGGTTCGGATCCGGACGCGCTACGCACCGCTCCAGGACCCCATGAAGGCCATGTCCTGGAAGCAGCAGCATCCCGAACGGTCGAGCGACGACCTCATCATCCACCTCGGCGAGATCGCCCTCCACGAAGGCGACGCCGAGGAGGTGGTCCTCCGCCTCCCCGAAGCCTGGCTCCACCTCCCCGACTGACGAGGGGGGGGTTAACAACTCGGCCGGGTCGAGTTGTTAACCCCCTCTCGAAGGCACGGAATGGGGGGATTCGGCCAGAATCCGTCCCGCGGTCTTGCTCACCGGTCGGTGTCCGGGCGTCACGCCTGCGGACCCCTGGACACGACGAGACCGCAGAACATGCACGCGACCGATCACGAACTCCTCGCCCGATGGACCGACCGGGCCGACTCCGAGGCCTTCAGCGAGCTGGTGGCGCGGCACGGACGGATGGTGCTGGGCGTATGCCGACGCATCGTCGGCGATCCGCAGTTGGCCGACGACGTGGCACAGGAGTGCTTCGTGCGGCTGGCGGAGGAGCGCGAGGCGAAGCCGCGGAACCTCGGGGGCTGGCTGCATCGGATCGCCGCGAACCGGGCGGTCTCCGCATTGCGAAACCGGCTGCGGCGGGCCGGCGAGCTCGCAGAGGAACCGACGCACGGCGACACGCCGGAGAGGTTGGCGGAGTGGCGCGAGATCGAGCGGCACGTGGATGCGGCGATCGCGGAGCTGCCCGAGGAGCTGCGGACGGCATTGGTCGGGCACTTCCTGCAGGGGCGCTCGCACCGCGAGCTGGCCGGGGATCTGGACGTGGCGGCGCGGACGGTGGGCTATCGGATCGAGCGCGGCATCGAACGGGTGAGGGCGGCTTTGGAAGCGCGCGGGGTACAGCTCGGCAGGGATGGACTGCCGGCGGTGCTGCTGGCCTTGCCGAGGGTCGACGTGCTGCCGGCTACTTGGACCGCGAGCCTCGGCAAGGTGGCAATCGCGGGGCCGCGGGCGACGGTGGTCGTCGGCGGTGCGCAGAGTTCAGCGAAGACGCTGCTGGTTCTCGCCGCGATGCTGGCGGTCCTGCTGACCGGCGGAGTGTGGTGGTTCGGGTCCGGCAGCCCGGAGGCAATGCCGGAAACACGCCTGGCTTCGAGTTCGACCGCGGCCGTCGAGCAGGTCTCCGCCTCGGTCCCGGGAGCGTCGCTCTCGACAGAGGCCGAAGACCTCCCGCGGCTGGACGCTCCTGGAGTGGCGAGCTCCGAGGACGTCGTGATCACGGGTCGATGCGTCGACGAGGCCGGCGCCCCGCTGAGCGGCGTGACGGTGCAGCTGCACGGCCGGACGGGTAACCATGCTCGACGCGACGAGTGGATCCTCGAACACGGTTCCCTCGATTGGGTCGATCCCGATCCAATCCATTCGGCGGACGACGGGTCGTTCGAACTCCGCTTCGAACCTCTCCCTCCCGTCCTCTATTCGCTCCGGATCACGGCCCACGGATGCGTGCCCTTGCGCTCCGCCATGTGGCCCTTCCTCGTTGCCGGGCAGCAGATCGCATTGGGCGACATCGTGCTTCCACGCGGAACGATGCTGTTCGGCAGCGTCTGCGACGAGGAGGGCCGACCGGTCCGGTCCGATTGGATCGTCACGCGGAAGCCCGCCGACCTGTCCATGTTCCGGATGGGCAACACCCTCGCGTCGCCCTCGACGACCATGGAGCCGAAGGACTCGGTCTCGGCTCCCGTGAACGAGAACGGCGGCTTCGAGATGGAGCATCCGATCCCCACCGGCACGCGCGTCACGTTCGAGGTAAGGGGCTTCGAGTTGGTCGCGCCCGACGAGCCGGTAATGGTGCAGGGCGAACGGATGGAGGTGCAGGTCGTGGTCCGGGCGCGACACCGCGAGGGCGAACCCACCACCATCCGAGGCGTGGTCGTGACACCCACCGGCGAGCCGATCGAGGGCGCCCGGCTGCTGCCCGAGGTCGTGGAACCCTTCGCATTCGAGACCGACGTCCGGCGCATCGCAGGTTCCCTGGAGGGCGGTCGATTCACCATCCACCTGCCCGCCGGTGCGGCCTCGAACGAACCGCTGACGACTCTGCACGTGCAGGCCTTCGGCTACCTGAGCTGGACCAACGACGCGCCGATCGCGTGGGGCACCGACGACCTGCGCATCGTGCTCCTCCCCGGCACACCGCTGCGAGTCACGGTGCGTCGCGGAGATGACGGCGCTCCGGTCGAGCGGTTCGGTTTGCGTTTCGCACCGATACGCCCGAACCAGGGCTGGAGCGGCGAAGACGAGGAGCTGCGCTTCGCGGGCGACCATCCGGGCGGGATCTGCGACGTGCCCGGCCTCACGCCTTACCGGTATCGGGTCACCGCCGTCGCCCCCGCATCGACCGGACTCGCCCCGTGCCAGCCGGTCGAAGTGGATCTCCACCAGGGTGGGTCACGGGAGATCGAGCTGACGATTCCGCCGTTCGCCGAACGACGCGTCCTGGTGGTCCAGGACGACGGCACTCCCATCCCGAATGCACGGGTCGAACTGGTCCGCCACGTCCTCGACGGCACGGTCACGCTCGGCATGAAGGCCGTCCCCGCTCAATACGTGCGCAACAATGCGCCAGACCTGGTGGTCGAATCGCACGCCGAGGGAACCACGAGTGCCGACGGCGCCTTCCTGCTGCGGGCGACAGCCGGGCTGCGCTATGCACTGCGTCTGCCGGGACCTGGCCACGTGCCCATGGTGGTCCAGGACGTCCACCTCGAAGACCCAGAGCCGCTGCGCGTCGAGATCTCTGCCGGCGCCTCGGTCTTGGGCCGCATCACTCCACTCGCGGTGCTCGAGCAGCTGCGGGCCATCGCGCGCTCGGACGATCCATCCGGCCGGCGCGGCGTCGGCGTCTTCCTCTTGCCCGATCCAGCTTCCCCGATCGGCATACCGGATCAACGGACCTCGCCTCTGGGCCAGCCCATCGACGTGGACGGACGCTTCCGCATCGCCGGCCTCCCGCCCGGCACCTGGGACGTCGTGATCCACTGGACTCCGGACGCGGCGCCGTTAGGCGGTTGGACCGGGAAGAGCGAGTACATGCTGCGAGGTCTGCAGATCGCCAGCGGCGAGCACCACGAGATCGAATGCGACATCGCGGATCTGGCGCGCGTCGAATGCTCGTTCCTCGTCCGGGCCAATGGGGAGCCCGCCGCCGCGAGGCTCGAGTTCCGCTCGGAAGACAGGCCGGGCCGCAATGAGCGAGCAGTCGCAGACGAGGAGGGTCGCACCACGGTGATGCTGCCAGCCGGGAGCTGGACTTCGTCGGTGGAGTTCCAGGTCGGCAGGCTGTGGATCCGAGCGCCGGGACCCGCGTTCTCCACGAGCACCGCGACGAGCCGACCGATCGAGGTGTCGGTCCACAGCGGCCGACGCCGCGTTCGCCTGGAACGACCCGATGGAACTCCGGCAGCCGGGGTGCGCCTCTTCGGCGTTGCTGCGCAGCCGACCGATGTGCAGGGACGGACCACGCTGGTCGGGGCCGCTGGCCCGGTGCAGGTCTACGTCGCCCGTCAGGCCGATGAGGCCATGGCCCAGATGACCTGGCTGATGGGCCGAGGGCGAACGACGATCCCCGAGGGATTCCTGAGCCTCGGCGAAGTCCTCCTTCCCGACACCCCCGCCGAGGAATTCGTCCTCCGCCTACCCTCCGACTGGGCCCGCGACTGAGGCAAGGGTGAACAACTCGGCCGGGTCGAACTGTTCACTCCTCCAAGGAGAGATGGAGTTTGCCGACCCCCTCGGCTTCGCTCCGGCATGTAGCTGCCGGATGATGACCGAACCGAGGATGCGACCGCGCGACGTCGAGGCTCCGGAGCCACCCGATGGGGTGGAGGCGCTGGTGCGGCGGCACCAGGCGGCGGTGTGGCGCTACCTGCGGGTGCTGGGCGCCGACCGGGAGACCGCCGACGAACTACTGCAGGAGACCTTCGTGGTGCTGCTGCGCGGTGGCTTCGAGGTGCGGAGCGACGCCGCGACGCGCGGCTATCTGCGGGAGACCGCGCGGCGGCTGTGGCTGGGTGACCGGCGGCGCCGGCGGGCGGTCCGCGAGGTCGAGGAGGCGGATCTGGTGTGGCACGGCGCGGTCGGCGAGGGCGACGGCCAGGAGCAGGTCGAGGCGCTCCGGCGATGCCTGGACGGCCTGGCGCCGCGGGCGCGGACCGCGCTGATTGCGTGTCGGGTCGAGGAACGGCGTCGCGACGACGTGGCGGCCGAACTCGGGCTCGAGGTGGAAGGGCTGAAGACCTTGCTGCGGCGGACCCTGGACGGGCTGCGCGACTGCATGACACGGAGGACGCGAGATGGTCGATGACGGATCGAAAGCAATGGGGATGGTAGACGCGCGGCTCGTCGCGGGCCTGCTCGGTGAAGCGGCGGGTCGCGAATCGGTGCCGGACGTCGCCGAGCGCGTGGTGGGTCGGCTGGCCGAGCTGGCCGCCACCCGACGCGTCCATCGGACGCGCTGGTCGACCGCCGCGCTGCTGACGCTCGGGCTCGGCGCGCTGGCGTGGATCGCGGTCCGCTCCCGCGACGCCGCCGACGATCCGCCTGCCGATCCACCGGCGATCGAAGCGCCGCAGGATCCGGTCGAGGCCGATCCGCTGCCCACGGCGGTGGTGGTCCTGGCCCTCTCCGAGGCACCGGACGACGCGCGAAACGTCCGTCTGGAAGTCGTTGGCGAAGGCGAGGGTTGGTTCGAGGGGATCGAGAAGCTGACCCGCCTCGAGCGCCTGGAACTCGGCGATGCGCGCAGTTCGCCCGGCCGCGCGGTGCCACGGCCGCGCACCGCGCAGGTCATCCAACACGATGCGTTCGCACCGCTGACGGACTGCGGCAGCCTGCGCATTCTCCAGTTCCGCGGCCTCGCCGGAATCCAGGCCACGCACGTCGCCTCGCTCGCCGGCCTGCCCGCGCTACGCGCGCTGCACTTCGACAGCTCCGGCGAGAAGCTCGATCCCGCCCTGGCCGGGGCGATCGCACAGCTCCCGGCTCTCGAGTCGTTGGACCTGCGTGGCTCGCCGGTGACCACCGAGGGGCTCGAACGCCTGGCTCGGATCGAATCACTGCGCGAACTCGGCTTCCGCGCCAACCCTGGCCTCGACGCGAAGGGCATGGCCGTGATCGCGTCGATCGGGCACCTGCGAAGCCTCGCGCTCCGGCAAATCGACAACGCGATGAACATGTTCACCAACCGCGGCGCGCCTACCGGTTTCAAACTGCTCGACCCGGAGTTCCTGAAGACCCTGCCGGCGCTCGAGCACCTCGACCTCGCCGACAACCTGATCTTCCCCGAACGCGTCGCGGCACTGCCGAAGTCGCTGCGGAGCCTGTCGCTCGCCGGCGTCCTGGGACTGGAGAACGGCATCGAGGGCTTCGCTGCGGCATTGCTCGCGCTGCCGGAGCTGCGGTCCCTCGAGTTCCACGCCGGCACCAGGCCGTCGGAGTTCGCGCGCCTCGCGAAGAAAGACGTGCCGTTCGTCGATCCGGAACTGGCAATCCTCGAGCAGACCCTGACCGCGCGGCTCTTCGAGCGACTGGTCATCGGCCGTTTGCCACAGCGAGAAGGGCCACTTGCCGAGGCCCTGGCAGCTCAGAGCCTGCTGCGGGAACTCCGCATCACCTGGAGCATGTCTCGCGGCGAGAGCGAAGAGACGCTCGACCTCGGCTTCGCCGCACACCTCGCCAACCTGGAGGTTCTGGTGCTCGACATCCACCACGGGCAGGCGGCGAAGCGCCTCGACGCGCTGGACTTCGCGCCGCTCGCCGAGCTGCCGAAGCTGCGTCGGCTGGTGCTCCCGGGCTGGCGCGGCAGGCACCTGAATCGCGCGCGCGAAGCGCTGCGCTCCACGGTCGAGGTGAGCCACTGAAGTCTGTCGTAGCTGGTGCCAGGCACCAACTACGACAGACTCCGTGAGCGCGGGGGTGGACACCGCAACGGACCGAGCGACACGCGGCGAAGTGTCGAGACTCTCCGCTATACTCTCCAAGATCGTGGCGCCCCCCCCGCATTATCCTCCGCGATTACGACCACTCGGGCTGGCGAGTGCATTCGATCGGCTTCGCGTGGGACTATGGTGCATGAACCTCGTAGATATGGCGGTAAGGCGAGAAGTCCTCCGATTGCACGCCGTGACGACAAGCCATCGCATCGTAGAAATCGGTGCCGGGTCCGGAACGCTCGCCCGAGAGATCCTGGATCGCAACGCAGATTGCCGATACCTGGCTACCGACCTGAGCGGACGGCTGCTACGCCTCGCCGCTACCAAGATCGCGCCACACCATGAGCGTACGCTACTCGTAAGGGTCGATCCCGAACCTCGCCAGCCCTTGGCCAGCGGCATTGCCGACCTCCTCATATCGCTCTACGTGGTGGATATGCTCGAGCCCTCGGGTATCCGGGCGCTCTTCGACGAGGCCTACAGGATTCTGCCCCCGAGTGGCACGCTTTGCCTCGTTGGAATGCACCCAGGACAGCGACCGACCTGGGCCGAGCGACTGTGGCTCTGGCTCTACCGAATCGATCCAGGCTGGGTGGGCGGAAGCCGCCCCGTTCAGATCGAGCCATACATCGACCCGGAACGCTGGGAGAATGTCCGGATCCGCACCGTCGAGTGCTGGGGCTTGACGTCTGGCATCGTCACGGCAACTCGGCGGCGCTGAGATACTCTGCAACCGCGAGCCGTTCGAAATCGAACAACATCGAGTCCGGGTCGATATGAGGCACGCACCGCAGAGACTCCGGATCGAAACCGGCGCCCAGAACGGAGATCAGGCGATCCGCAGGCACCGAACCTGCCGCCATGGCGAGACTGAAGGTATGCACCATGGCCAACGCGACTCCACGTGCGCACGAACGCGAACCACTGGACTCCGCGAGCCAAGCGCCGAAGTCGTAATACTGGACGAACGGGTCCTCTCGTGATGCACCCGTGATCCACAAGGTCACCGGACTGATCGAGCCGTCCTCGAAGTCCTCGGCAGCATCCCAGATGTCGTCACCGAGCTGGTTGAAGTACGCGACGGGCGCCATATCCGCATAGTCACTCCAATGGAGTCTGAATCCGCAAATCTCCGCCGTGGCGGCACGCACCAAGAGCGACTTCTCCAGGGCAAGCCGGATGAAGATTTCACCTCTCTGGACGGAGGAATCGAGCCTCGTACGAGCGCCGTCGACGTGAGCTGCCAGGACCGACTCGATCGCCGTCGCGACCCGATCCCGATCCACAGACCGAATGTCGAGCAGGCGTCGCATTGCTACGGTGATCGGCGCATCGTCATCCGACTCGATGTGCCCGCTTCTCGGTTCGCCGCGGAGCGCGACCAGCATCGCGGCTTCGAGTCTTTGCCGATCCGCAGGAGTAGACGTACGCCGATCCAGGACATCATCGACCAAGGGATAGGTAAGCGCCCAGTAGAACGACAACCGCACGACCTCGGCTATGGCGCCGGGCCCGACTCGACCCTCGGCACGGCGGGCCGCAGCGCACCCGATCAAGGTCCCTATAGCGAGCTTTGCGAATCGTCCAGCACCACCTGTGAGCCATACGGATTCGGAAGTCCTTTCCAACAGGGGCCAGGCCTCCTGCACGGCAAATCGTTCGATCTCGGTATCGAACTCTTGCCAGTCATGATCCGCCCAGGAAACCTCTGGCCCGAACATCTCTCGAATGACCGCATTCGGGCTGGAGCCAAAGCGCGGAATCGAACCGCGTGCGGCGATACGGCGAGCAATCCAACGCAGCAGCCGAATCTGCATGCACAGCCACATTCGATCGAGTCGATCCCGCCATCCTTCGCCTACGACGCCGCGGCCTCGACACGCCTTCAGCGTCCGAAGATACATCCGCCGGATCGTCACGAAGGGATCGAGCGGGACCCGTACCCGGCGACGAACGCCGTCGCCGCTATGCACAACCACTGCCAGCAGAGGGTAAGCCCGCTTGCCGAGCTGGCGCATCTCGTGGTTCAGCACACGACTCGCCGCCCCGAGGGGGTCATCTACGCTCCGATCGTCGGGAGCGCACTCCTGAAACCGCAGGTATTCGAGCATGGCACCGCGGTCTCGAAAGGCGAGAAACACGGAGGCGAGATAGCCCGGCCAGCCGCCGGGCATGACCATGCGCTCGAATGCCTGGGGCATGAAGTGGGAGCGAAGGAACCGGCTGATCTGCAACAACTCCGCTCCGACCCGACTTCGACCGCGTTCCAGTGAGTCGCGATCTCCGCGCCAAGTACGAAACGCCGCGAGCGTCGCGTCCGAGAGGCCGCGAATGCGGCTGCGATCCGGGACCGATTCCATGACCGGCTCAGTCCCCCTCGGATCGGGAGAGGTGGCTCACCGCGAGTAGGACTGCATCGACCGCAGCCCAGCCCAGCGCAATAGCGACCTTCTTGGGCCACCAGAACCCGAACAGCGTCAGCTTCGTCAGCCCCGAACCTGCGAACTCCGCCACCGAATCTTGCAGCTCGGCGACACCCCAACTGGTTCCCCAGAAGTCGAGATCTACCAGCCCGGCAATCAGGCCGTCCAGGAACAGGACACCCACCGAGACGATCCAGCTCCAGATGATGAACGGGCTCGCATCCTCCCGTCGGAGCAACGCCCGAACTGCGCAGACATCGAGGACGAGAGCGAGCACGAACACCGGCCAGAGAGCGGAGCCCGCACCGCCGAGGAACGAGGGGGCCATCCACTCGAAGAGCCACTCGAAGAGCCAATGGGTCCATCCCAGGTGATAGGCGCCGGCCAACAGGTAGCGTATGCAGCACGTGACGACGTAGAGCTGGATGATGACTCGACGCACCGCCGCGACGTGCAAATCGAGTTCGCAACAGGCTGCCTCCTCCTCCTCCGACAGCGACCCTACTATCGGAATATCGCTCCCGGCCAACACCATTGCATGGGCATCTGCGCAGCGTCCGAACTGACCGCGGATCCGTTCGAAGGCCACCGCTGGCGACGCCTCGCGCAGAAGCCGGAGCGCTACCGTGCTGCAAGATTGGTCCCAGCCGTAAAGGACGCCACTCGCGCACCGGCGACGCCGAAGTGGGGAAACATGCCGGCGGTAGAGTATGACGAGGCCGACGAGACAGGCGGACAGGAGACGAGAGATGGTCACTTCGCGGGAAGTGAACCGTTGCGGAACGCGATCCGGTCGAGGATTTCGCAATTCTGATCGACTCCGCTACCGGGAGGTATCGGTAGGGGTTCCGGGCTTCCGGGAATCGGGTTCGAACGGAACCTCGATTCGCGTTGCGGTCGGCGTCCAACAAGACGTCCCGAGAATGAGCTGGCGGGTAGTCGGCGCCAAGTATCGGACCTGGCAGAGACGGTCAGCTCGGTGGGCGGACCTCCCCGAGGTCGAGGCGCTGGTCGGGACCGAGTGCGGTGACGTCGAGGTCGAAGAACTCGCCGCGGACGCCGTCGCGCAGGGTGCGGACTCGGAGGGTGCAGGGGCCCGGCACCAGGAGGCCGGTGTCGAAGTGGCCGTCTTCCTCGATCAGCGCCGCGAAGCCGCCTGCTTCGGGGAACTCCACGCGCAGCTCGCCCATGGTGGGCTGGCCCCCGGCATCGAGCAGTCGCCCCTGCACGCGCGCGGTCGGCAGGAAGCGGTCGGGAACCACGAGGTGGGTCTCGAACACGCCGGGGAGTTCCGCGAGACCGAGGTCGCGGCCGGCGATCTTCCGGTCGGTAGCCGAGAGCCACGCGGTCGACGGGACGTACAGGTAGCGCTGCATGGAGCCGTCCTTGCGGGTCACCTCCAGGAGCTTGCGCGTGTCCGGCTGCAGCGTGAGCCGGTAGGTCTCGCCGGGCCAGGTCTCGAGCGACACGCGACCCTGGTCGTCGATCCGACGCGTCACCTCCGGCGCATCCGACGGCTCGCTGGTCGGCCGGATCCGCACCACCCAGTCGATCAACGGCACGTTGCGCTCGTCGGTCACGAGCAGGTCGATGTGGCCAGCGCGCGCGAGCGTGATCTCGAGGTCACGCTCCTCGCCGGGCCCACCCTGCAGCGTCAGCACCGTGTCGCGGAACCGGTAGACCCCGGGCACGCGCAGTTCGACTTCGCCCGCAGGCAGGCACTCCAGCGCGAAGTGCCCGCCATCGTCGGCGAGTGCTTCGGTCTGCGGACGATCCGCCGAGCGCGCCAGCACCCGCGCAGATCCGACCGGTTCGCCGGCCTCGTCGACGACCCTGCCGCTGAGTCGCCAGCCGCGGCGCAAGGTGACGTCGACGACGGTCGGGCGCTCCTTGCCGGCGACCACCAACCCGGCCCACGGTTCACGACCGGCAGCCTGCACCAGCACCGTCACCATCTCGGTGTCGACCCAGAGGGGCCCGAAGCGACCCTGCTCATCGGTGCGCTCGCGCTGCACCTGGAACTGCGGATGGACCCGTCCGACGCGGACCATCGCTCCCGCAATCGGGTTGCCGGCTTCGTCGTGCACCACGCCCTCGACCGCGCCCTCGGCCGGGCCGAGTTCCAGGATCCGCCACTTGCCGTCGGCCACGACCTCCACCGGCCGGCCCGGCGCGAAGCCCGCGACGCCGTAGGCGAACAACCGCACGCCCGGCTGCAGGTCGACGATCCGGAAGCGGCCGTCGGGCCCGCTGCGCACTTCGAGCGGCATCGGCTCGTTGTCGTCCGGCGGTAGCAGACCGATCCGGGCTCCGGCGACCGGCTCCCCCTCGGGCGTCCGCACCTCGCCCTTCACCCGTGTGCCGTAGGAGAGCGAATACTCCTCGAACACGTCCTCGTCGCGGATCTCCACGCGGCCGATCAGCCGGTCCAGTGCGTGCTCGCCGAGCCGCTCGTCGACCTCGAAGCGCGGCATGTCCGAGACCGGCGGCAGCTCCTGGTCGGCGATCAACTCGTCCACCTCCTCGACGTCGTCCGGCTCCTTCACGATGCCGTGCAATTCGAGCGACGGTGCGCCCGGAGGCAGATCGAGCTTCACGAGCCGCGGATCGAGGAACGAGTAGCCGGTCACGTCCTCGGTGCGCGGCATCTCGACGAACGGCAGCTGCTCGTCGCTCAGCGGGTAGCCGCTGCCGTGGATCGTGGCGACGAGGGGCCCGTCGACAGGCCCCGCCCCCATCTGCTCGAGGCGCGGCGAGCGGTCGGCGATCACGTTGTAGCGGCCGGGTGGCAGGCCCTCGAAGACCGCGAGACCGTCCTCGTCGGTGCATTCGATACGCGCGTGCAATGCCGGCAGCCGACCGTCCTGCGGTTCGACGCGGACCGGCACACCGACGAGCGGCCGCTCGAAGACCCAGGTGGTGAGCTTCAAGCGCAGCACCGGCACGCCTCGCGTGGCACCCGGCGCATCGTCGTCTCCGACTCCTGGCTCGGCGACCGGAGTCCGCACGTCGGTCGGCGTCGGGCCGGATCCCGCGGCGACCTGGCGCGGCGCGGCCCCGGCGCCGGCCACCCGCGGCGCGACCATGCCTGCACGGCCGTCGTCGTTCTCCGACCAGACCCACGCACCGACCGTCACCGTGAGGAGCAGCAACGCCGCACCTGCGATCAACCCACCCTTCGTCGTCGCCTTCATCCCGAGCACCTGCATCGTGAACACCTGCAAGGCGACCGGGACCAACGACCCAGCCGCCGCGAACCGCGCAGCGCCGACGGCGAGCACCTCGCCGCGCACCGCCGCGAGCCCGCGCGCGGCGCGCAAGGGCGCGCCACCGAGCACGAGCGACGAAGCGACCCCCGCCGGCAACAGCCGCCGCAGTCGCTCCCGGGCCCGATGCAGTTGCACCCGCACGGTGCCGGGTGCCCGGTCGAGCACCTCGGCGATCTCCGCGGGCGCCAGGCCGTGCCGCAGCTCCAACAGGATCAGCGCGCGGTCCGCGGTGGGCAGCCGGTCGATCGCCAGCCGGACCTCGCGGTCGAGCTCGGCGCGGTCGGCCACCTCGGCGGGATCCGGCGACGCGGCGGGCACCACGACCCGCGCGGGGTCCGGACTGCGCCGCGCGTGTTCCCGCTGCCGCTGCGCATGCCGCTGCAGGATCCCGTTCAACCACGGCAGCAGCGGTCGGCCGGGATCGAACTCCCGCGCCTTGGCCATCGCCGTGACGAACGTCGACTGCAGCAGGTCTTCGGCATCGGCGAGGTCGACGGCAAGGTGGCGCGCCACGCGCAGCAGTCCCGGCGCCGTGGCCTCGAACACGCGGGCCAGGTCGTCGGGCCGGCCGTGCCGGGCCCAGGCCGCGAAGGTCCGGGCCAGGGGGTCGGTCTGCGAGGGGGTCTGCATCGGTCAACGGATCTCCCGCCGAGACCGCGCGGCGTTACGCGGATTCCGGGGGCGACTGCGGACCGTCGAGCGTACGAGAGGGTGAACGGTCAGGCCCATCCCGACTGTGAAGGGTCGAACCGTTCACCCTTTCGTATGGTGGCGCGGGTGGACCCGGACTCGCTGCTCGCACGTCTCGACGACTTCTCCCGCGCATTCGCCGAGCCGCTGTTCGCGGAGTTCCCGGAGTTGATCCCGCATGCGCGGGTCGAGAACGGGGTGCTCGAGATGGACTTCCATCCGGGAGCGCACCGCGAAGACGTGCGCGCGTTCCTCTCCACGGACTTCCAGGAGATCACGCTCGGTCTCGGCAAGTGGCATTCACACTTCGACTGGCCACCGTCACCGACCGAGTGGCCTCACTGGGGTGACCCCCTCGCCGCGCTGCGCGGCATCCTCGCCGACGAGCTGCGTGCCGAAGTGCGGACGCTCGACGGCAAGTGGACGCGCTCGCAGCTCCTCGATCCGGGCGAGACGGTCGACACCGCTGCCCTGCAGCCGGGCGAGGAGGTGTCGGTGCTGTCGTGGTCGGGCCGGCGCGACGAGGTACACAGGGGACCAGCGACGGGCGGACCAACGAAGGACTGACCCGCGCTACCGCGGGCCCGACGCGAAGAACAACCAGTTGGTCTCGTCCTCTTCGCCGAACAGTTCGTCCTCGAACAGGGTCGTCTCGATCTCGACCTCGGAGAACACCTCCCGCAGGACGGCCTCGAACTCCGGGGCATCGGCGCACGACCAGACCGCCAGGATCCCGCCCGGCGACAGGTGGCGCGCCACCCGCCGCAGGCCTTCCGCGGAATAGAAGGTCGCGGTGGCACTCTCGCCGGCGAGCGGATCGTGCGGTGCGTGGTCGACGTCGACCAGGAGCAGGTCGTAGTGCACGGTCGGCGGCAGCGCGAGACGCCCGTAGACGTCGTCCTGGATCAGCTGACAGCGCGGGTCGGCCCGCAGCTCGGCAGCCAGCGGGATCAGGTCGCGCTCGAACCAATCGACGACCTCGGGCACGAACTCGACCACGTCGACCGCCGCGACCCGCGGCGACGCCAACGCCTCATGCGCGGTGTGGCCCAGACCGAGCCCTCCCACCAGGACGCGCAGACCTTCACCCTCGTGGCGTGCGATGCCGCGCTCTGCCAGGGCGCGCTCCGAGAGGGTGTTGTAGCCGCTCATCAGGGTGCGCCCGTCGACCAGGAGCTCGACGAACGGCGCGTCCGGGTCGGCCTGAGGCACGCGGTGGATGAGAACGAGTTCGCCGATCCTGGTGTCGGCGCGGGCGAGGATCTCGAGTTGCGGTGTGTTCAAGTACGGAAGATCCACTCCCGGACCGGGCGATTCCAGCTCTTCCGCGCCCGGACTTCGATCAGCGCCGCGATCCGTCGGTCCGGGGCTTCCGGAGGTAGAGCCACACCCAGCCGTGCGAATGGCTCTTGGTGCGCTCATAGGGGCGGATCTTGGCCCGCTGCGCCTCGACGGCCGCCAGGAGCTGCTCCCGCTCGTCCCCGGTGGCCCGGGCCAGGCGCGTGCGCAGCTCCACGTACTCCGCGTCGAGTTCGGCCTTCTCGGCCTGCTCCTCGGCGGTCAGCGGATCCGGCGTCGACTGCTGCCACGTGACGTCGCCAACCAGCAGGTCGGCCTGCCCATCGCCGTTCCAGTCGGTCACGTGGACCTTGACTCGCATGCCGTGTCGCGTCGGGACCGAGCCCTCCTCCTGACGCTCGTAGCCGCCGTTCCCCAGCAGCACCTCGGCGTCCGCGTAGCTCGGCGCGTCGTTCGCCCCGACGTTCCGATACCAGCTCACGCGTCCGGACTCGCTACCGACCAGCAGGTCACGCACCCCATCGCCATCCCAGTCGGCATGGTGAGCATTGCTGCCCTCGATCGACCTGCCGCTCGCGGTGCTCAATCCGCGGTGCTCGGCCGACCACCGCGGCACCTCCCGGCTGCCGATGTTGTCGACCACCTGCACGGCACCCGAACGGTTGCCGACGACCAGGTCGAGGTCGCCATCGGCGTCCATGTCGACCAGCTCCGCGGTGACCGAATAGACCGTGTCGAAGGGCATCAGCAACGTGGCGCCCGTCTCGTCCTGCAACACCTCCCGCCCGGCGAACGTGCCGTCGTCGCGGCGGCGGAACAGATAGAACTGGCCGGTGTAGGAGCCCGTGACGATGTCGGTGTCACCATCCGCGTCGTAGTCCACGAACTGTGGACAGAAGCAGATGCATCAAGTGATCGGTACGGTCGCGTCGCGGCCGTCGGCCTGCAGATACTCGAAGTCCGCGAAGCGCGGCTCGGTGTTCGAACCGAGGTTGCGGTAGATGCGCAGCCGGCCGTTGGCGAAGCGGCCACCCTTCTTCCAGCCTTCGGCCAACTCGTCGGGTAGCTCGTCGTTGGGGAAGGTCCCGTTGCCGAACTCACCGACCAGCAGGTCGCGCTTGCCGTCGCCATCGAAGTCGAGCACGTAGGGGGCAGCGTGCCCGGTGGTGACGTCGATGGGCGCGTCGCCCGCGTGGATGCGGACGGGCGCGGCGAGGTCCGCCGACCGCGCCGGCGTCTGGCCGGTCAGGGTGGACGAGCAGGGGAACAGGAGGATCGCGGCGCCGAGGCCGTAGGGCAGCAGGTGGTTCATGAGCAGCTCTCCTTTGCGGGCGGCCCGAGTCTACGCGATGCTTCGAGCGGTCCATGACCCGCACCGACACCCGGCAAGTTTGCCGCGGGACGCCAGCCTCGAACTCGATTGCCGAGGAGCCCGGCCCGGAATCCGTGTGAAGGCGAGAATCGATGATCCGCTTTGCGGTTCCGGGCGTCTCCGGCGTCGAGTCCGCCGCACGCCGAGGATTCGCGATGACCGCCGCCGACACCACCGACCACCAACTGCTCCACGCCTGGACCGCCGACGGCGACGCCCGGGCGTTCACCGAGATCGTCAAGCGCCACGGCCGCATGGTGCTCGGGGTGTGCCGGCGGATCGTGGGCGACGCGAGTCTGGCGGAGGACCTCGCGCAGGACTGCTTCGTCCGGCTGGTAGAGCTGCGTGACGCGCCGCATCGCAACCTGGCCGGCTGGCTGCACCGGGTGGCGACGCACAGCGCGGTCTCGGCCCTGCGCGCGCGGCGGCTGCGAGACGGCACGGGCCGGTCGCTCGAACCCAGCGACCCGGACGGTCCCGACCGCCACGCCGCGCTGCGTGAACTCCAGGACCGGGTCGACGAGGTGATCGCCGAGCTGCCCGACAAGCTGCGCCAGGCGGTGGTCGGCCACTTCCTGCTCGCACGCACGCAGGTCGAACTGGCCCGCGAGTACGGCGTCGCCGAGCGCACCGTCGCCTACCGGATCCGCCGCGGCGTCGAAGAGGTGCGCCTCCGGCTGGCGCGCCGTGGCATCGAGATCGAACCGGCAGCCCTCGCCACGGCTCTGCTGGCACTACCTGCTCCGGCCGCGCTGGCACCCCACTGGCTGGCCGGACTGGGCAAGCTGGGACTCGCGGGACCGACCGCCACCGGCACGGCCGGCGCCGTTGCGTGGAGCGGTCTCGCGGTCGCCGGCTCGGCGAAGTCGACGGTGATCGCCGGCGTGGCGGTCGCCTTGCTGGCGGTGCTCGGTGCGTGGCTCGCCTGGCGTCCGGAATCCATGGGGTCACCAGAGCCCGGCCGTGCAGCTCCCGAAGTCGCCGCCGCGCCTGCCGACCGGAACACGACCGCGGCAGCGCCGGTCCGCGAGCCGGTGGCAGACCAAGGTGGCGAAGCAGCTCCGGTCGACACCGACGACCGCGTGCCGCTCGAAGGCCCGATGCTCGAAGGACTGGTGGTCGACGCGGCGGGCACCCCCCTCCCCGGTGCCCGGGTGATCCTCGCCGAGCTTCCGGCCCGGAGCGACGAGCCGTGGATCCAGGTCGGCGGCCCGCCCACGCCGGAGGTCCACACCACGCGCTCGGGACCCGACGGACGGTTCGCGTTGCAGCGCGCCGAGACCGCCACCCGCGGCTGGATCTGCGCCTCCCTGTCGGGCTACGCGATGGATCGCCACCACCTGCAGGCCGGCGCGGCGACCGATCTCGTGCTGGAGATGCACCCAGGACGCAACCTCGAGGGTCGCCTCCTCGACGGCGACGGCCGACCGCTCCCGAACGTCTTGCTCACCACCGACCAGTGCTGGCGCGAGTCGGACTTCGCCGAGCACAGCAGCGGCATCGCGCTCACCGACGAACGCGGCACGTTCGCGATCGGCATCGATCCCGAAGCAGTGGCCTGCACGCTCGGCGCGGAGTCGCCCGACCACGGCCACGACGTGTTCGTCGGCGTGCCGACCGCGGGCTTCGCCGAGCTGCGGTGGAACGACCGCGCGGTGGTCGAAGGACAGGTCGCAGGGATGACCGCGGAGCAGGTCGGCCGCGTCCAGGTCGACGTCACCGGCTCGCTCGCCGATCCACCGATCCCGGTATGGCGCAGCGGCTGGAACATGCTCACCCGCTTCTCCGCCGAGGTCGACGCGGATGGCCGCTACCGCGTGGAGGGAATCCAGCCGGGCATGACCTACGACGCCTGCCTCGTCGAAGTGCCGACCGGTACCACCACCAGCCGCGGGCGACTGCGCCTCTCGCCCGACGGACTCGAACGCTTCCCGCTGTCGGCCGGCGAGGTCGTCACGCGCGACTTCGCGCTGCAGCCACCGATCGTGGTGACGGGGCGGGTCCTCACCGCGCAGAGCCGTCAGCCGCTCGCGGGGATCCGCATCGCCGCGTCGAAGGACGGAGTGACCCTCCACGACGTCTACGCCGAGACCGATGGCGACGGCCGCTACGAGGTGCGATTGACCGCGGGCCCCGGAACCTACCGCCTGCAGGCCGAGCCGCGTTGGACCCTGGCCCAGCAGAAGGGCGATTCGAGCGGCATCGACCGACTCCTCGACGCGAGCCAGCCGCACGCCATCGACCTCGTGCTCCCCGAACCGACGATCCTGGGCTTCCGGGTGCTCGATCTCGCGGGGAAGCCGATCGAGAGCGTGCGCACCTCGCTGTCGGTGGAGTCCAGCGATGGGCGCCGTGCGTCCTGGGGCGACTCGCAACGCCTCGACGCCGAAGGTCGCGGCAGTCTGCGCCTGTTCGAGCCGCTGGCACGCCTGCGATTCCACGTGTCGCCATTCCCCGACGGACCGGGCGCGGTGCAGGTGTTGGAGGACATCACGCCGGGGGTCGAGGTCCCCGAACTGACGTTCACCTTGCCGCCGGCCTGCGACCTCGCCGCAGGTTTGGTCGACGCCGACGGCATTCCTCTGGCGGCAACCTCGGTGCACGTGACCGCGCACTACGCGGACGGCTCCCAGGAGTCGACGAATGCGACGACCGACGCGCTGGGCCGCCTGCTCCTCGCAGGACGGATGCGCGCGAACTCCACGGCGCGGCTGCGTCTGTCGGCGCAGGACGCCGGCTCGGCAACGTCGGAACTCGCCGCGACCCTGCCGGACGGAACAGCAGACCTGGGAGTCGTCACGCTCGGGAAGTGAGCGAGTTGTGGTGCCGAGGCACGGCGAGTTGCGTTCGGGCCGCCCCACCGCGTCGGCAGCCTCCCCCTGCCGTGCCGACCGGTGGGGACGAACCGATGAGAACCTCGCCCCACACCCTCCGGAACCTCCTGGCGGCGGTCCTGCCCCTCGCAGCCGCCCCCGTGGTCGCGCAGACCACCGCTTCGAACGTCCTGCTGATCGTCGCCGACGACTTCGGGATCGAGCAATGCGCCAGCTACGGTGTCGGCGCCAGCCCGCCGCCGACTCCCCAGCTCGATGCGCTCGCGGCCGCCGGGGTCCGCTTCGGCAATGCATTCGCCTATCCGACCTGCTCGCCGACGCGTGCGGCGATCCACACCGGCCGACGGGCCTATCGCCATGGTGTCGGTGCGGCGCTGGTCCCGGCGAGCGGAGATCCGGGGCTCGGCGTCGAGGAGTGGACCCTGCCGGAAGTCCTCGACCGGGCCGGTTCGGGATACGCCCACGCGCTGATCGGCAAGTGGCACCTCGGCGATCCGACCAATGCGGGCAACCTCGCACCGAACGTCGCCGGCTGGAGCCACTTCGCCGGCAGCCTGCTCGGTGCGGTGCCCGACTACGAGAGTTGGCGCCGCGTCGAGAACGGCGTCGCGCGCCGCACGACCGACTATGCGACGTCTCGACAGGTCGACGACGCGCTCGACTGGATCGGCCGCCAGACCGGCCCCTGGTTCCTGGTGCTGGCGTTCAACGCGCCGCACACGCCCTACCACGCGCCGCCCGCCCATCTGCACCATCAGAACCTGAACGGCCTCGATCCCCAGACCTCGCCCGGCCCGTTCTACGACGCGATGGTCGAGGCGATGGACACCGAGATCGGTCGTCTGCTGGTCGGCCTCGGCGCGCAGCGTTCGCGCACCGAGGTGGTCTTCGTCGGCGACAACGGCACCGCGCCGGCGGTGGTCGAGGCACCGTTCGACCGGCGACATGCCAAGGGCACGGTCTACCGCGGCGGCGTCCAGGTGCCGCTGTTGGTCGCCGGCCCGTCGGTGGTCGCGGGTGGCCGCGTCGTCGACGACCCGGTGGAGATCGTCGACCTGTTCCCGACCCTGCTCGGACTCGCCGGTGTCGATGCCTTCGCCACGCTACCCGCGGGCGTGGTCTGCGATGGAGTGGATCTCGGTGGGCTGCTCGCCGATCCGCAGGCCTCGGGCGCGCGGCGTCTGCAGTTCGCCGAGCAATTCGGTACCGGCCTCGATGCGGAAGCGACGGTGCGAGACGCCGGCCACAAGTTGCTGCGGAGCATTGCGGCCACCAGCGGCGCGGAGTCGTTCGAACTCTACGACCTGGCGGTGGATCCATGGGAGCAGAACGACCTGCTCGCGCGGCCGCTCGACGCGGTGGCGCAGCGGGCCTTCGAAGACCTGCGGGTCGGACTGGCCGAGGCGCGCGAGGAGGGCCTGGCACTGGCGTTCGGTCAGGGCTGTGCGGGTGCCGGACTGCGATCGTCAGGCGACCTCCCGCAGCTCGGCGGACGATTGGAACTCGACGTCTCCGGAGCCACGGGAGCCGGCTTCCTGGTGGTCGGCGCGTCGCGGGACGAGCTCGCCGACGGGACTCCACTGCCGGTGCCGCTCGATGCCCTCGGTTGGGCCGGATGCAGCCTCCTGGTCTCGACCGACATCGCCGAGCCGCTGGTCGCCGGCGCCGCGGGTCCCGACTGGTCGGCGGTGCTGCCGACGGACCCGGCCCTGCTCGGCGCGGTGTTCCACCTGCAGGCCGCGACGCTGACTGGAGCTGTCACCGACGCCGTCACCGGGGTCGTCGGCGGCTGAGCGCGGGGCGAGCAGCTGCCGCCACCGTGGCCGGTCGAGTGGCAGCGCTCGGAGTCCCGATCCGCGCGCGACGGGACCGCCGGCTGGGCGAACCCGGGATCGGAGCACGCAGCGACACCCTGTAGCCGATCCGCCACAGCGGTTTCGGTGCCGATGCCATGCGAAGCCCCACGGGTCCCGCGTTGGTTTGGCGGTCGGTCGCGCGAGAGCTGCTTCCACGCGGTCGAGAGGGCAATCGAGGCCCGGCTCGCCCTCGCGGACCGGGGCTTGCCTGCCGCCGCGCCCCATGCCCGACGCCACGAATTCCACGCGACCGATCGTCGCTCTCCTCCCGACCGCGCTCGCCCTGGCGGGACTGCTCGAAGCACAGACCACACGGGAGGTGCCCAACCTGATGTTCCTGGGCGCCACCGGCGGAAGGACGAGCATCTGCGATCAGAGCGGCTGGGAGGTGGGCTTCTATGCAAGGGCCCAGGTCGTGGGGGCACCGCGGATCACGGCGAACGGCACGGTGTGGTTCGTTCTCGACCCACGCACCGCCGGCAACCGGAACGTCGTCACGATCGGGCGGTCCATGCCCGGCTCGAGCGCCTGGGACACCCGCTGGACGACCCCGGCGCTGAGCGCTCCGGCCACGGCGATCGCGGTCACCAGGGAGAACCACGCGGTGGTCGTGGCCGATGACCGCAGCCTCACGGAACTCGACGAGGGCATGGGGATCGTCGGCACCTGGCCGCTCGCAGGCATTCCGACGACGCTCGAAGTCGACGAACAGGGGGACGTGTGGATCGGTATCCGCAACCAACCGGCGCCCCTACTGCAGATCATCGACCGCGCGAGCGGAGCGTCACGGATCACGACGATCAATGGCGGCACCGGCGACGTGCTCCGCATCGTCCCCGACGGTCGCGCCGGCGGCAGCCGCGTCTTCGTGAGCTGCGCGGGCTCGCCGCAGCTCTTCGAGTTCGACGGCTCGCTGCAGCAGCTGGCGACCCACACGGTCCCGGACGCGACACCGGGCTCGAGCATCGAGGAGCTCGAGCTCGCGCCGGACGGGACCCTGTGGGCCGCCGCTCGCGGACAGGGAGTGTGGTGGTTCGACCCGATGAGCGCGCGCTTCGAGAGGCTCCGCGGCATCAGCTCCATCGCGTGCATCGGATTCGACGCACACGGCACGCTCTGGGTGATGTCGGACCGTCTCGTCGCGGTCGACGCGCGGCGGCGCGAGATCGACATCTACGGATGGGGCTACAGCGGCTACGGGGCGCCTCGCGCGATCGATCCGGGCGGCCTGTTCGCGGCGCGGGTCCTCGATCCCCGCGGCGACGCCGACGGCGACGGCATCGAGAACCGCATCGAGTGCGAGGCCTGGTCGAATCCGTACGACCCGCAGTCGACGCCCTCGCTCGCCCTGCACACCCGCGTCCACACCCCGAATCCGGGTGCGGTGCGCGGCCGGATCGACGGGGCATTCGGAGCCGGAGCACTGCTGCTCGCGACCGGCCGCGCGAACCAGCCCCTGTCGGTGCCGGGCATCTCGGGGGCCTACGAACTCGACCTGGCCGGCACGATCCCGGTGGCCTTCCCGACACCTGTTCCAGGCGACTTCAGAATCGAGCTGCCGCTGATCACGGGGATCGGAACAGCGAGACAGCTATGGGTGCAGGCGGTGGGTCAGCCCCTGTTCGGCACACCCCGTTGGTCGGACAGCGATCCGTTCCTGGTCCGTCGCACCCGCACGACCGGCCTGGTCGAGTCGTTCTTCAACGACGTGCGTCGCGACGATCTCGCCTCGGCGGGCCCGTGGACCGGTGGGCTCCGACCCGGGCGCCTCGGCGGCCGCGGCCTGCTCGGCGACTTCGACCCGGCACTCGGCACCGCCGACGGTCCGAACCGGTTTGTGTTCGACACCGACGACCAGCTCGTCCCGGGAAGTCACACGTTGACCGGCAACGACATCCGCGTCACCGACGGCGTGTTCGAGTTCGCCAGCTTCGTGATCCCGGCTGGAGTCACCGTCGCGTTCCGGGGCAGCGCGCCGCTGGTGCTGCGGGTGCGGGGTGATATCCGCATCGACGGGATCCTCGACCTTTCGGGAGCCTCGGCAGCCGACGCCTTCGATCCGCGTTCGGTCTTCGATCAGAATCTCGTCCGCTTCGTCGGCGTCGCCGGGCAGGCGGGTGCGCCGGGCGGACCCGGTGGCGGCGCGGGCGGTGACGGCGCGACCGGCAGCGACGGGAACGGCGACGTCATGCAGGCGACCGGCCGCGACGGGCGAGCGGTGCAGGTGCCCGGCCGCAGCGGTTACGCGGGCCATCCCGGGATCGCGGCAACCGCCGGGCGCGGCGCTCAGCCGTTCCCCGCCGACGCGATGCGCAGCAGCGTCGCCTTCCGGCTGTTCAACTCGATCACCGTGCAGACGGGAGCGGGCGGCAGCGGGGGCTCGTGGCTCGGAGGCGGCACCGCCGGACGCGTGCTCTCGGTGCCGACCCAACTCGCGGCCGATCGCGGGCCACCGACTCCCCCGGGCGCGCCCTTGCCGTTCATCGGACTGCCCGGCGGGGTTGCGAGTCTCGAGCACTTCCTGATCGGCGGCGCCGGTGGCGGCGCCGGTGGCTCGCACGCGGTGAACATGTCGAGCCAGATGATCAGCGTCGACATGCGCGCATGGCATGCCGGCGCGGGTGGCGGTGGTGGTGGCGGCGCCGCGGCACTGCGAGCGGGCGACGAACTGGTGGTCGGAGCGCAGGGCGCGATCCTCGCCCGCGGTGGTGCGTCGGGACTCCACGACAGCCGGCAGGTGGGCCCCCCGATGCCGGGCGGCGGGGGCTCCGGTGGCTCACTGCTCCTGCAGACCTCGGAGCTGGGACTGTTCACGCAGAACGGCCACCTCGACGTGTCGGGTGGTGCAGGTGGCATCAGCCGGTTCGTGCAGTTCAACGGTGTGGCCGGCGAGACGCGCGGCGGTGACGGCGGGCACGGGCTGGTGCGCTTCGAGTCGCCGCAGGGTGGCTCGACCGGACTGCTCGGCACGGTGCAGGGACCTGCGACCCTCGGCACCGACAACATCGGCGTGCTCGCGGGCGACGACCCGTGGAGCGGTGCGCGGTCGAACTGGATCGCCGTGTCGACGCCACCTGCCGCGTGGCTGCGCTACCGGGTGACCGCCGAGATCGCCGGCCAGACCGTGGTGTTCTCCGATGACCCGAGCGTCGGCGTACCCGCAGATCAGGTCTTCGGGCCACTGCTGTTCCTGGTGCAGGCCGGCGTCCTCGATCCCGCGAGCAACGATGTGCGCGCCAGCGGTCCGCCGCGCACGCGGGTCGCCGGTCCACTCGGCCTCGCGACCGATCCCCTCGACCACGTGCGCTGGGAGATCCTGTTCCACCGTGCGATCACCACCGACGTGCGGGTGACCGAGGTGCGGATCGAGTGGCGGGAGTGAGAGCGGGTGAACAACTCGACCCGGCCGAGATGTTCACGCGGTGACCGAGGTGTGGATCGAGCGGCGGGAGTGAAAGGGTGAACGGTTGGGCCGGGTCGAACCGTTCACCCTTTCGCGGTGGCGCCGGTGGGGGGGGTTAACATCTCGGCCGGGTCGAGTTGTTAACCCCCCTTCTCGAGGCGCTTGAGCTCTTCGTCGAGTTTGACGAGCGCGCGGCCGAGGAGCATGCGCGTCGCACCCGGCGTCTTGCCGATGCGATCGGCGACGGCCTGGGTCGGCAGGCCGGCGATGCGGCTGAGGGTGACGACCGCGCGGTATTCCTCGGGCAAGGTGTCCATCGCCTGCTCCAGGCGCTGGATCTGCTCGGCGCCCATCGCGACGCGGCTGGGTGAGCCGAGGGTCGCGTAGCCGGCGAGGAAGCCGCTGGCATCGCCGGCCTCGCGGGCGACGTCGCGGCGCTGGCGGCCGTGGAAGCGCGCCTTCTCGCGGACCTTCGACAGGGCGGCGGTGAACAACCAACCGCGGAACGCCTCCTCGCCGCGGTAGTCGAGGTCGTCCCAGTCTTCGACCAACTCGCGGCAGACCGATTGGACGATGTCGGACTCGGACTCGCGGACCCGCAGGTCGGGGCCGACGCGCAGCCGCACGAACGCGCGGAGCTGCGGCAGGTAGTGGCCGATCAGCTCGTCGAGTGCAGGGCGCTCGCCGCGGGTGGCGCGGCTCAGCAGCGCCTCGGCCACCTCGTCGATCCGCGACTCGTCGTGCTCTGCCATCAGGAAAACCGGCCCTCGGGTTACCCTGCCATCGTGGCCGATCGGGGCCGCGCCAGGAACCACCCATGTCCGAGACCGCGCTGCCGGAAGACCTGGAGAGCCGCATCTACGAGCTGCTCCTCGACGGTCCTGCGAACCCGGGTCCGGAACTCGAGGCGCTGTGCACGGCGCATCCCGAACATGCCGCGGCGATCCAGCGGCTCCGGGCCGCGCTGCAGGCCTCCGACGAGGCGCTGAACGGAGTGCGGGAGACGGTGCTGGACGAACCTCTGACGGAGGGCCCGCTCCCCGGTCTCACCACACTCCGCGAGCTGGGTCGCGGCGGCTTCGGCGTGGTCCTGCTCTGCGAGCAGACCGAGCCGGTGCGCCGTCAGGTCGCGGTGAAGCTGCTCCACGATCCGCTCGGCGACAGCCGGCTCCGGGCGCGCTTTCTCCGCGAGCAGCGACTGCTGGCACGCCTCGACCACCCCAACATCGCCACGATCTTCGCGGCCGAGGTCGCGGCCGACGGCCGACCCTACCTGGTGATGGAATACGTCGACGGTGCGACCCTGCTGCACCACTGCGACGCGCACCAGCTCGACGTCGATGCGCGCCTGCAACTGTTCCTGCAGCTCTGCAGCGCCGCGGTCCATGCCCACCAGAAAGGCGTGGTCCACCGCGACCTGAAGCCCGCCAACGTGCTGGTCGCGCAGCAACCCGACGGGCCGTGCGTGAAGGTGATCGACTTCGGGATCGCCAAGGCGACCGACGGCACCGCGCCCGCGCAGGACCTGCGCACCAAGATGGGTCAGATCCTCGGCACGCTCGAGTACATGGCCCCCGAACAGCTCGCCGGCGATGTGGCGGCTACCGACTCACGCACCGACGTGTGGGCACTCGGCGCGATCCTGCACGAACTGCTGGTCGGTCGCCCGCCGTTCGAGCTCCGCGGCCGCACGCTCGGCGAGGCGGCGCGCATCGTCTCGGACACCGAGCCCACCCCACCGAGCACGCGGATCACCGACGACAGCGTCGCCGCGATCCGTCGCACCTCGGTGGCGGGCCTGCGTTCGCGGCTGAGGGGTGACCTCGACTGGATCGTCCAGCGCGCGCTGCGGGCCAGGAGCGGCGATCGCTACCCGAGCGCCGACGCGCTTGCCGACGACATCCGCCGCCACCTGACAAAGCAGCCGGTGGAGGCTGCCCCGCCCTCGCGCCTCTACCGGATGCGCCGCTTCGCCGCCCGCAACCGCGGCGCCACCGCGGTCGCCGCACTGCTGCTGATCGTGCTGACCGTCGCCTGGCTCGGCAGCGCCTGGGGCCGCAACGACGCCGAACGTTCGCTGCGCGAGGAGCAGCGCCTCGGCGAACTCGCGAACGAGCGATTGGCCCGCGCCCGCACCGTCGCCGACGACTACGACCTGCTCGCCGGCGTGCTCGGCTACCGCCGGATGCGCGAACACGCGCGCGCGCTGCCGCCGCCCCACCCCAGGCACCTACCGGAACTGCAACGCTTCGTCCGCGAGGAGATCGTGCCGCTGCGCGAGATCCGCGCACCGCTCGACGCGGCCCTCGCGCGACTGCGGGCCGAAGCCGCGCCGTACACCGACGCGGACCGGGAGCACGATCGGGCCACGCACCCGCGGCTCCCGTTCATCGACCGCGAAGAGCGGCGCATCGCGGCCCTGCAGCCCTGCCCACCCGACCTCGCGCCCTGGCGCGCCGCCGAGATCGTGGCTCTCGCCGAACAACGGATCGCCGCCACGCGAGGAGAGGTCGAGCGCCGCCGGACCTGGCGCCTGCCCGACGCCACCGACCAACTCCTCCACGACCAGTTGACCTGGCTCGACGGCTCGCTGCGGCTGGTGTTCGACGGCGCTCCGAGCCTCGTCGACCGACTCGTCGATCGCGCCGAGTGGGCCGCCCAGGTGGAGGCGGTCACTATCACCCCCTTCCGCGACGCCTGGGACGCCGCGCGCCGTCGCATCGCCGACGAGCCACGCTTCGCCGGCTTCGAGCTACCGGTCGTGCCCGGCCTCGTGCCGATCGGACCCGACCCCGCCTCGGGACTGGAGGAGTTCGTGCACGTCCTGTCGTCGGCCGACCGCCTCGCGGTGCCGCGACGCGAGCCGGGCACTTCCTGGCAGCCGCGCCCGGACGACGGTCTGGTCTTCGTGCTGATCCCGGGCGGCACGACGACGCTCGGCGCATCGCTCTCCGATCCCGCCGCAGTCGCCAACGAGCGCCCACGCCTGGAGGTCTCGCTCGAGCCCTACCTGCTGTCGAAGTACGAGGCGACGCAGGCCCAATGGATGCGGCTCACCGGCCTCGACGAACCGCAGGCCCGGTTCGCGGTCGGCACGCGACTGCCCGACGGCCACGAGATCGACTGGACCAATCCGGTCGAGGACCTGACACGCGACTCCGCCGAACGCACCGTGCAGTACGAAGGCCTCGCCCTGCCGACCGAGGCCCAGTGGGAACACGCCGCGCGGGCCTTCACGAACTCGCGTTGGCATACCGGCAACGACGCGACCTCCCTGCAGGGTTTCGCCAACGTGGCCGACCGCACCGCGAGCCGACTCGCACCCAGGACCTGGGCCAGCGACCGGAGCCTCGACGACGGCTACCTCCTGCATGCCCCGATCGGCTCGTTCGCACCCAACGCCTTCGGTCTGCACGACATGCACGGCAACGTCGCCGAGTGGGTCCGCGACCGCTACCTCACCTACGACGTACCGCGACCCGGTCCCGAAGCCGCCGCCGGTCCCGAGCACGGCGGCCTGTACGACGTGGCCCGCGGCGGCTCCTTCACCCACGTCCCGGAGCTGGCCCGCGTGTCGTGCCGCGAGACCATGAGCCGCGGCGAACGCCGCATCTACGTCGGCGTGCGCCCGCTCCATCCCTGGCCGGAGCGGCAACCGTGAGCGCTGCCGTGACCCGCTCGCTCACGGTCGGCGACCGGAGCTACCCGATCGACGCGCTGCTGCGGAGCAGCGCCGGGAGCGAGGTGTTCCACGGCCGCACCGCGCTGGCCGGCGACGCCTCGCGGCAGGTGGTGTTGAAGCGCCTGTTGGCACCGAGCGACGAGGCTGCCGTCCTCGAGGAACTCGACCATCCCGACATCGTGCGGCTGCTCGACCGCGGTCGCGACACCGACGGCCACGAGGTGCTGGTCCTCGAACACGCGCCCGGCGCGGAACTCGACCGGGCCCTCGCCGACGCCGACCTGCAGACCCGGCTGCGCTGGTTCGAGCGCCTGTGCCGGGCGACGCACCACGTGCACCAGCGCGGCTACCTGCACCGCGACCTCGCGCCCGACAACGTGCTGGTCGACGTCGGCAAGGGCACACTGCGGCTGATCGACTTCGGCGAAGCCAGGGAGCCGGCGGCCACGCAGGACGACGAACCCGGCCGCTTCGCGGGCACGCCGCGGTTCACGTCGCCGGAGCAGGCGCGCGGCGACGTCGACCGCGTCGACGTGCGCACCGACATCCATGCGCTCGGCGCGATCCTCGACGAGCTGGTTGCCGGAGCTCCACGGCGCAACCTGCCGAACGACCCACTCGCGGCCTTCGCCCTGGTCGGTCGCGGGGAGCCGCCGTTGCCTCCGAGCCGCCGGAGCAGCGCACCTCGAGGCCCGATCCACCACGCGCCGCGCGTACTGGTCCGCGACCTCGACGCGGTGGTGCTCACCGCCTGCGCCCCGGAACCCGCCGACCGCTACCCGTCGGCCGAAGCGCTGGCCGAGGAGGTGGCGCGACTGATCCGCGACGAACCGGTGACGGCCCGCCCGCTGGGCAGTCTGGAACGGCTGCGTCGTGGCCTGCGCCGGCACGCCGCCGGGGTGATCGCTGCGGCGCTGGTGCTCGCGGCACTCACCGCCGGCGTGGTCTCGACCGCCGCCGCGTGGAACGACGCTCAGGAACTCGCCCTGCGCGCCACCGACGCCCGCCACTCCGCCGAGCGCGCCGCGGCGACCCTGGAGGAGCGGATCACCGCGTTCCGCCGGCTCAGCGCCGGACCGTGGCTGGAACGCGCCGAGTTCGAGTTCGCGAAGCTCTTGCCGATCACCGACGACCAGGGCGAGCTCACCGTGCGGGAATGGCGGGACGAGGTGGTCGCCGAGCTGGCCGCGCGGTTCGACGAACTCGAGGCCGCGCTGGAACTGACCAGCGGGGCCGCGGACTCGCACGCCGCCGGCGCACCCGATCCGAACGCGCAGACCCGCTGGCAGGACCTCGTCGACTGGCTGCAGCAGGAGCAGATCGTGGACCTGTTCGGCAACGAGTGGACCGGGGTCGCCGCCAGTTTCGCGGCACGGCAGCGCGACCTGGCAATGGAGCCGGCCTCGCTGCCACAGATCTCCGACGAGGCCCTGGCGTTCCTCGACCAGAGCCTGCGCGACGCGAGGATCGAGTTCGAACGCGCACTGCATCCGGCCTGGGGACTCGCGGCGCGCAGCGAAGTCGCCCTGGCGCGCTACCGCCGCGCGCGCACCGCGCGGTCACGCGACATCGAGGCGTGGCGCGCTGCCGTAGCGCGGGTCGCTCAGGATCCGCGCTTCGAAGGCGTCCGGTTGCTGCCTCGCCTCGGACTCGTGCCGCTCGGGCCGGACCCGGAGTCCGGCCTCGAGGAGTTCCATCACCTCGACTCTTCGTTCGGCGCGCTGCGGAGCGGTGTCGAGCCGGCACTGGCGCGCGACGACGACGGACGGATCGCGGTCGAGCCCGGCCACGGCATCGTGCTGGTGCTGGTCCCTGGCGGCACCGCGCGCATCGGCTGCCAGAACACCGACCCGTCGGCTCCGCACTTCGATCCACTCACCAATCCGGAGCTGGAAGGACCGGTCCACGAGGTCCGCCTCGATCCCTTCCTGATCGCCAAACACGAACTCACGCGCGCGCAATGGAGCTGCCTGCGCTGGCCGCTGGTCCCCGACCCGGAACTCATCCGCCTGATGCTGCGCAGCGAGGAGCGCTGGACCCACCCGGTGTCCGGCCCCACCCTGCAGGACGCGATCGGAGTGCTCGACCGCTTCGGACTCGAGCCGCCGACCGAGGTGCAGTGGGAATACGCCGCGCGCGCGGGCAGCACCGCGCCCTGGGGAACGGTCGACTCGGTCGCCGAACTGGACCGGATCGCCAACCTCGCCGACCGCTCCCTCGCCCCGGCAGCCGCCGGCCTCGGTGCCTACGACGCCGACCTCGACGACGGCTACCCCCTCTCCGCCCCGATCGGCTCGTTCGCACCCAACGCCTTCGGCCTGCACGACACGCTCGGCAACGTGATCGAGTGGTGCCGCGACGCGCGGGTCCCCTACACCGTGCCGGCCCGCGAAGGAGATGGCCTGCGACGATCCGGCCTCAGCCCCGGCCAGGCGGTGCGCGGCGGCTCGTTCAGCGCGCTGCCGATCCGCGCCCGCGTCGCCTACCGCTCGGCGAACCCCTTGTCGGCATCGGACGAGTCGATCGGGTTCCGGTTGACGATGGGTCTCGACGCCATGCGGGAGCGTTGACCGAGCGCCCGCCAGTACCCCGGCAACCACCGCACCCCCGCCCCGCGCAACACCGCGACCAGCGGCTTCAGCAGCCACGCGACCACCGAGAAACCGAGGCGTTCCCAGGGCCGCAGCCACTTCTTGGCGTAGCGGGCCTTGCCGGCGGTGATCCACAGGAGTTGGCGACGGCGCATGCCGAGGATCTCGGCGGCGTCGTCCTGTTGGCTGCCGCCTTCGGCGTGGATCACGGTGGCGCGTTGGTCGATCAGCGGCCGGAAGCCGCGGGCGCGGACCTGGGCACCGAGGTCGACGTCTTCGACGTAGAGGAAGTAGCGTTCGTCGAAGCGGAGGCCTTGGCGCAGCAGCTCGGCGTCGAGGAGGCAGCAGGCGCCGCTGACGAAGTCGGTGGCGGCGACGTCGACGAGCGGTGGCGCCGCCACGTGCAGACCGGACAGGGTCCAGTGGTTCACCCGACCGCACTCGAACCAGACCGCGCCCGGCGGGTCGCCGGCGAGGATGCGGGGTCCGACCAGACCCGCGTCGGGGTGGATGCGCGCGGTGTCGAGCAGCCGGCCGAGGAAGCCCGGTGTGGCCTGGCAGTCGGGGTTCCAGAGCAGCGCGAACTGCAGGTTGGGGCGGGTCGCGAGCAGGTGCTCGAACGCAACGTTGCAGGCGGCGCCGAAGCCGTCGTTGCTCTCGACGCGGAGCACTTCGACGCCGCCGCCTGACGACGCGGCGAACCGCTGGCCGGCCTCGGTGGAGTTGTCGACGACGACCACCGGCAGACCCGGTGCCCAGTCGAGCAGGCTCCGGAGCGAGCGCTCGGTGGCTACCGGATCGCGGTGGTGGACCACGACCGCGGCGCAAGGTTCACGCGCGATCGTCACCGGGCGAGTTGCTCCTCCAGCCACCCGGTGAAGTCAGCGACCGAGTCGAAGAGCTGGTCGGGACCCTCGGCGGCGAGCGCGTCGCGGTCGGTGGTCGGAGCCCAGGCGGCGCCGAGAGTCACGCAACCGGCGGCGCGAGCATCGACGATATCCATGTGCGAGTCGCCGAGATGCGCGATGTGCGCCGGATCGATGCCGGTCTCCATGGCGAACGCGCGGAGTCGCTGGTCCTTGATCGATCCGCTGACGTCGCCAGGACCGAGGAAGTCGACGAGATCACGCAGACCCAGGTGGTCGAGGGTGTGCTCGGCGCTGCGCCGGCCCTTGCCGGTGATGACCGCGAGTCGGAGTCCCGCAGCCGCGGCCCGTTCCATCGCCTGCCGCACGCCGTCGAACGGCCGGACCCGGCTCGCCGCGAGCAGCTCGCCGTAGCGGGCATGCCAGCGATCTTCGAGGTCGGGATCCTGGCGGCCGGCGAGGCGCGTCAGGATGCCCTCCTCGCTGGCACCGAATCCGGCGACCACCTCGGCAGCGCTCGGCCGGCGCCCCTGCAGTTGCTCGATCGCGTCCTGGAAGGTCTCGACACAGATGCCGAGCGTGTCGGCGAGGGTGCCGTCGAGGTCGAGGCTGAGGGCGCGCAGCGGGCCGGGCATGCGCGCAGCGTGGCGCAGGAACGGGCGCGCGACAACAGTGGGGTCGGGCGTACACTGCGCCGCGATGCGACGGCGATCGGTTGCTGCCTGTGTGGTTCTGTCCCTGCTCGGCGGATGCGGCGCATTCGGTGGCAGTGCGGAGCGGAAGTCGGAGACCTTCGAGGGCGGCATCACCGAGCTGGAGCTGCAGGCATTGGCCATGGAGATGGCCGACGACTACTGCGCCGCGCTCGGCGAGACGGTCTACCTGGTGCTCGAAGGGGAGGAGGTCGACCCCCGCGCCCGCTCGCTGGCCGTCTCCTTCCTGCGCAACGGCTTCGGCGCCGCGGTCGACATCGGCTCCAGCCCGAACCCCGACGTGGCGGTGCTCGACCTGCTGGTCCTCGCCGAACTCAACACCTGGGCGTTCGAGAAGCACTGGGTCCCGGCCGGGATCGACGCCGAACGCGGCAAGCGCGCCACCGAGCTGCTGAAGCTCGCCGCCCAGGATCTGTGGACGATGGCGCACCGGGTGCTGAACCCGGGCCAGGAGGGGGAGCTGCACGAACTCATCGCCCAGTGGATCGAAGAGCATCCCGACCAGGTGGTGGTGTCGTCGGTGCGCTTCGCCAACTTCACCAAGTCGCGGCACATGTCGACGGTCGGCGCGCGGGAGATCGCGTCGGGCCTGCTCTCGGAGGTGCAGAACGCCAGTGCGGCAGTCGAACACGCCCGGCTGTTCGGCGAGCGGGCCATGTGGTTCGCGAGCCGCTATCCGTGGGTCATCGGCCAGCAGGCCGAGGTCACGACCTATCGCATGGCCAACCAGCCGGAGTTCGAGGCGGCCTTCGCGACGATCGAGTCGATCGGCAAGCTCAGCGAAGAGCTCACCGTGCAGGTGAGCGAGTTGGACGACACCGCGGACCGCCTGGTCGCGAGCTTCCGCGAGGAACGCACGGCGACCTTCGAGGAACTGGAAGAGAGCCTCGGCCGCCTGATCACCGACGCGCTCGACCGGCTCGGTGACGAGATCGAGCAGGTGCGGGTCGCGACGGTCGACGAGGTCTTCGAACGGCTGCGGGAGGAGGTCACCGATACGCTGACCTCGCTCGACGCGCGAAGCGCGCAGCTCGGCGCGACCCTGACCGCAGCGGAGACCACCGCCCTCGCCGCGGCGGATGCGGGCCGCTCGCTGCACGAGGCCCTGCAGGTTGCCGACCACCTCGCCGGGCGCTTCGACCGCGCTCCGGACGACCCGCGAGGCTCGCTGCGCCTCGAGGACCTGCGCACCACCGCCACCGAGGCCCACCTCGCCGCCGAGCGTCTCGAAACCTCGCTGAGCCGCGTCGATCGCTGGTTCGAGGAAGGCAAGCTCGACGCCGAGGCGCTGGTCAGCGCGGTGTTCTGGCGGGCGACCATCCTGCTGGCGATCCTGCTGGTCGGTCTCGCCCTGCTACGCCTGCTCCCCTCCCGCAAAGGGTGAACGGTTCGACCCGGCCCAACCGTTCACCCTTTCGGGTCGCGTTCCTGGGCTTCCCGCCGCGCCCGCACGCGCTCCCAGGGACTCTCGCCGGGAGAATGCGCGGGACCGAGAAACAGCCACAGGCTGGTGCCGAGGCTTGCACCGCCGAGCGGTACCAGCACGAGCAGGCCGAGGTAGCCGGGGTCGGCGACGACACCCGCGACCACGGCGACCTGCTCACGCAGCCCTGGCAGGTCGGTGGTGTGCGCGGCCCAGCAGATCCGCAGGTCGTGGACCGTGACCGCGGTGATCCACGCCAGTTCGGCGATCAGGACAGCGACGCCCACGGACTTCCGCGCAGTCGCGCCAGGTCGTCGCCAGAGCGGAGTCATCGCCACGCTCAGCGACATCAGCACGAGGAACCCAGCGAGCAGTCCCCAGACACCCGCTCCGGAGTTTGCGGCGCCACCGCGCCACTTCATCGCCACGGCGGTGAAGATCCAGCCGAGTTGGCCGTGGAGCAGGGCGATCCCCGCGGCGGCCAAGCGGGCACGGGGACTGCCACGCGGGGTCAGCATCGAAGAATCGAAGCGTACGACGACCGCGCTCGCCAGCTGCCGAAAGGTGAACGGTTCGACCCGGCCGAACCGTTCGAGCTTGCCGGTCGCGAGGGATCCCCCGGTCAACGACCGATCGTCATCGACAACATGTTCGAGGCGCTGAGACCCCCGCAGCTGTTGTCGCCCGGGGTGATCGACAGGAACTGCACACTGAGGCCGAAGCCGATCAGGTTCGGATCACAGGAGACCGCGAGCGGCGTGGAAACCGCTCCATTGACGAACGACAAGGGGATGCAGACCGGCGCGTTGGTGATCAGTCGCCCACCGCCGCACGGAACCGAGGTCGGTGCGCCGGTGAAGCTGAAGCAGGCGTAGGTCGTTCCAGACCGGCCGCTGTAGGCGCCGACGAGGTCGAGCCGGAAGTCGGGATTGCCGAGCGCGAAGTCCCCCACTCCGGAGAGCGTCCCGCCTTGACCGACCCGACCGCCCAGGTCAAGGACGGGCCCGCCATTGCCGAAGGCCTCCCAGGCGTGGGCGCCGATGATGTTGCCGTCGAAGATCACGGCCAAAGCACGATCATCGTCGACACGCCCGCCGGCATAGGTCGACGTGATCTTGCTCGACGAGGAGAAATTGCGCACGAGGTCGACCGGACCACACGGGTCGCCCAGGCCATTGACGCGCTGGATGTAGCTATCCTCGCGGACCTGCGGATCTCCCTGCTTGAAGTGAACGGCATAGAAGTCGGTCGCCGCGTTCGCCGAGTTCGACGCCAGCGCCACTGAGGGCATGCTGTCTTCCACCGCCGGATCTCCAATAGAGCGGAAGGGGAGACTGAGAGCGTACGGTGTCCCCTGCGGATCGCTGGGTAGACCGATTCCGACCGTGAAGATCTGCGGGTCGCTTCCAGCAGGAACTTCCCACCGACCGACGAGGAGGAACGTCGTACCATTTCCGTCGACGCTCAGTTGGGTCACGCGATTCCAGGGGACGTCGATCCCAATCGCGGCGGACCGGAGCGTGCTGTCCATGGTGATCGCTCGCACGTAGCCCCTTCCGGAAACAGTCTCCCACGCGACGAGCGCGACCCTTCCCTGGCCGCAACTGTTAGAGATCGCTGGATTGCGGGCGCTGGCATCTCCGGTGATCTGCCGGCGGCGCGTTGCGCCATCGCTCGAACTGAGGTCCGCGGCAACGGTGATCTCGCGGCTGTGTATCCCATCGTGGGGATCGGCGAAGACCACGAGGCACTCGTCGTCCTGGGCCAGCCAGTCGCCGCACACGTCTGGCTGGATCCCCTCCTGGGTCAGCGCTCCACCCGAAGACAACCCCGCCCGGATCTGCAGCCCCACGCCCAAGGCGCCATCCGAAGCACGCACCGCGCGCCCGTAGATCTCGCGTCCCTGCGCCGGGTCGTGCGAGTTGTATTCCCAGACCACGTAGAATGCGTTGCGCACGTTCACGTTCGCCACGCGCGGGGAATAGGTATCGAACGTGGCCGTGGCGACGGACACGCGACTTCCCACCAGGGTCCCGTCCAGCCGGATGCGTTGCGCGAAGATGTCGTGATCCTGCGGCGCAGCGCGTCGGGCCCAGACGACCAGGAAGGTGTCGGTCGTCAGGTCGTAGGAGACGTCCGGATCGACGACGGCACCGCTCCCGCCACCCATCTGGACCAAGGATCCGATCAGCGGGTCCAGCGTCAGCGGATAAGCCGCGGCATCGACGAAGTGCGCAGGCAATACGAGGTCGATGTAGTCACCGCGGTAATCGAGCCAGCCGGGCTGGCGGTGTCCCTCGGCATCGATACCGAGTACCGCACCGATTCCCACCACGTCCTGCCGACCAAGCCTCAGGGAAAGGCTACCGCTGTAGATGCCTTCCGGGGCGGTCAGCTCCGACTCCAGCGCGATCCGCACGCGCAGATCACCGCTCCCCTCCGGACGCCGGTCGAACACCACGCTGTGCTTCAGACCCTCTTCGCGAACCTCGAACAGCTCGTGAATTCCCGCGCCCCGTTCGTAGTGCACGGTCTGCTTGGCGAGCACCGGTTCAGGTCCACCCGTACCCGCGGCCGTACCCGCTCGGCCACCACTGTCCCGTCCCACCGAGAGGAAGGAGAAGCGCACTGGCAGCGCCTTCGAGGCATCAGCCCCGAGAGTGGGGCTGAACGTCACGCCGTCGGTCGCGAACAGCGCCTTCCATTCGGCCTGCGTCGCGATGAGTTCACCGTCGGTCCTCTCCACCAACGCGGGACGCATCCACTCCTGCAGGCCGCGGAGATCAGGCTGGATCCGCGTGGGATCGGTCGGAGATTGGGCCCCGAGGGAGGCGGCGAGGAGACACGGTGCGCAGACGGCTGCTGCGCGGAGGAGTGGGGTTCTGTGCATGGCGGTCCCTCCACGGCGCTCTCGAGCGCCGGCGCAGGCACATGCGCCAGAGCCGTGCCGCGGACCGTCAGGAATCGACGAAAACGACTCTCACCCCCGTTCGAGAGCCTCTCCGACAGCCGTGCATCGAGCAAGGCACGGCAGGTGCCACACGAAATCCAACCGGATCATGGAAACCGCAGCTCGAGGCAACTCCACGGTGGAACGCTGGGCCGTACGTCGGCGAGTGCGGGCAACCCCGCGAGGGTCGCTCACGGATTCCGCCCGACCCAGGCGGGATCCCACGCGAAGGAGAGCCCCGGCAGCCCGGCGTTCCCGCCGTCCAGCAGGTGCGCCAACGGCGCGGGGAACCAGTCGAGGATGTTCATGCCGTGCATCTCGGGGAGTCGGTCGAGCGGCAGCCAGCGGAACTCGAGGGCCTCGCCGTCGAGCGCGGCCAGCTCGCCGCCGACCACCCGGCAGTCGAACAGGCTGCCGACGTAGGTCGCGACGCCGTTGGGGTACTCGATCGGTGGCGTCGAGAAGACGCAGAGGAGCCGCGTCGGCTCGACCGTCAGGCCAGCCTCCTCCCGGACCTCGCGCACCACCGTGAGCGCCGGCGGCTCGCCCGGCTCGCAGATCCCGGAGAGCAGGCTCCAGCGACCGGTGTCCGCGCGGCGCATGACCAGCACGCGGCCGTCCTCGTCGCGGACCACCGCGGTGATCGACGGCATCAGCACCATCACGCCACCGGCGGCTTCACGGATGGTGGTCAGGAACTCGGGCATCGGCATGCCTCCGTTCTCGGCCATCGGCGGCCGAGAAAGAAGCGCCGGCCCGAGCCCCAGGTGTAAGCTGCCGGGCCCGCCCGAAGCTGCGATGACCAAGCCCACCGACGCCGAGATCCTGCAGACCTGGAAGGCCCGCCCCGCCCCGCTCCTGCCGGTGCTCCACGCCTTCCACGACCGCGACGGTCTGTTGTCCGACGACGCACTCCGCGCGATCTCCAAGGGCCTGAAGATTCCCCTGGCCGAGCTGTTCGGCACGGTGACCTTCTACCACTTCTTCAAGCGCGAGCGGCCCGGCAAGGCCGCGCCGCGGGTCTGCGACGGGCCGATCTGCCGGCGCCGCGGTTCGGAGGAGCTGCTGGTGAAGCTCGCCGGTCAGGGCGCTGAGGCGATGCCCTGCGCAGGCCGCTGCGACCAGCCGATCCCGGTGCTGCTCGACGGCGACCGCCAGGTGGTGGGCCACGCCGACGGCACGCTCGATCCGGTCGAGCCGACCCCGCTCCCCGCGCCGCTGCCCGCCAACCTGCCCGAGGGCTTCGAGGAGTGCGTGTTCGCCGGCATCCGCGAACCCGGCCGCGCGACGTTGGACGGCTACCGACGGACCGGCGGTTACGAGGCGCTCGCGAAGGCCGCACAGGGCGCGCCAGCCGACGTGGTGCAGACCGTCACCGACAGCAAGCTCGCCGGCCGCGGCGGCGCGGGCTTCCCGACCGGCACCAAATGGAAGCTGGTGGCCGAGGCGGCGGGCGATCCCAAGTGGATCATCTGCAATGCCGACGAGGGCGAGCCGGGCTGCTTCAAGGACCGCGCATTGATGGACCACGATCCGCATGCGCTGCTCGAGGGCATGGCGTTGGCCGCGTATGCGACGGGCGCCATCGGCGGGATCATCTACCTGCGCTACGAGTATCCCGAGACCGAAAGGATCCTGGAGCGCGCGATCGCCGAGGCCGAGGCGGCCAATCTGTTGGGCAAGGGCATCCTCGGCGGCACCTTCGACTTCGAGGTCTGCGTGCGCCGCGGCGCGGGCGCCTACATCTGCGGCGAGGAGACCTCGCTGCTGGAGAGCCTCGAGGGCAAGCGGCCCTGGCCGCGCAACAAGCCGCCGTTCCCGGTGACCCACGGCTTCGAGCAGAAGCCGACGGTGATCAACAACGTCGAGACCCTGTGCTCGGTGCCGCAGATCATCCGCCGCGGCGCGGACTGGTACCGCAACCTCGGTATGGGAGAGCACGCGGGCACCAAGGTGGTGAGCGTGTCCGGCGACGTGCAGCGGCCCGGCAACTACGAGGTGCCGATCGGCCTGCCGCTGAAGACGCTCCTCGAGGACTGGTGCGGCGGCGCGCCTTCGGGCCGCAAGATCCTGGCGGTCACCCAGGCCGGCCTGTCCGGCGGCTTCCTGGCCGGCGACGACCTCGAGGTCACCCTCGACGAGCCGTCGATCCGCGCCAAGGGTTCGTTCCTCGGCGCCGCCGGCATCCTGGTGTTCGACGACTCCAGGGACATCGCCGATGCCGCCGCCGAGGGCATCGAGTTCTTCCAGCACGAGTCCTGCGGCAAGTGCTTCCCCTGTCGGATCGGTACGACACGACTGGTCGAACGTCTGCGCACCAAGGCCGGGCCGGGCGACTTCGACGCCTGGAGCGAGGAGGTCGCGGACATCTGCGAGACGATGAAGGCAACCAGCGCCTGCGGGCTCGGCGTGGCGGCTCCCCTGATCGTGGAGAGCGCGCTACGTTACTTCCCAGAGCGCTTCCGCGAACGCGTGGCCCACGCCGCAGCGGAGGAGACCCAGCGATGACCGACCTGCAAGTCCGACCCGGAACCGAAGCCCTGCCGACCACGACCATCTCGGTCGACGGCAAGGACATCGACTTCACCCCCGGCGAGACCGTCTACGAGGTCTGCCGCCGCGCCGAGCGCGACGTGCCGACGCTCTGCTACGACGAACGCCTCGAGCCCTTCGGTGCCTGCCGGCTCTGCGTGGTGGAGATCGAGCAGAACGGCCGCGTCGGCCGGCCGGTCGCGTCGTGCACCACCAAGGCCGAGGTCGGCATGGTGGTCCGCACCCGCACCGACGCGATCGACAAGCACCGCAAGACGCTGGTCGAGATGGTGGTCTCGGAGAACCGCGACTCGGGCGATGCCTGGGAGAAGGACATCCCCGGCCACGTCGATCCGCTGCGCGGCGCCTCCAGCCAGGAGCTGGTGGGACTGAGCAAGCGCTACGAGGTGAAGGGCGACCGCTTCCAGGGCGAGCAGTCGGGCCACAGCCGGCTCGACGACACCAACCCGTTCATCCTCCGCGACTACGACCTCTGCATCTCGTGCTACCGCTGCGTGCGGGTCTGCGACGAGCGCGAGGGCGACCACGCGATCCACGTCGGCGGCCGCGGCTTCCACAGCCACATCCTCACGGAGTTCGAGGGCCTGCTCGCCGACAGCTCCTGCACCTTCTGCGGGCAGTGCGTGCAGACCTGTCCGACCGGCGCGCTCGCCGACAAGAAGGCCCTGCGCGCGGTCGACCTGCCCGGCAAGATCGAGAAGACGCGGACCATCTGTCCGTACTGCGGCGTCGGCTGCTCGGTCGACATCCTCACCAAGGAGGACCGCATCGTCGGCGTGCAGCCGGCTTTCGACGGTCCGGCCAACGAGGGTGCCTTGTGCGTGAAGGGCCAGTTCGCCTGGGACCACGTGCAGCACGACGACCGGCTGAAGACGCCGATGGTGCGCAGCAGCGACGGCAAGCTGGTCGCGGCCACCTGGGACGAGGCCCTCGACCGCGCCGCCAACGGCATCCGCGAGGCCGCCGAGAAGCACGGCCAGCACGCCGTCTATGCGATCGCCTCGGGGCGCGCGCCGCACGAGTCGGCCTACGCGTTGCAGAAGCTGGTCCGCGCCGGCTTCGGCACCAACTACATAGACAACTGCTCGAGGGCTTGACACGCCCCAACGGTCGCCGGTCTGGCGGCCACGATCGGTCGAGGCGCCATGTCCAACCCGCTGGCGGACATGGAGAAGCCCGAAGCCATCTTCTGCATCGGGACCAACATGACCGAGTGCCACCCGGTGGCCGCCACGCGCATCAAGCGCGCGGTGGCCAAGGGCGCTCGCATGGTGGTCGCCGACCCGCGGCGCATTCCGCTCGCCGAGCTGGCGGAGCTGTACCTGCCGATCCGGGTCGGATCCGACACGGCGCTGTTGCTGGCGATGGCGCACGTGATCGTGCGGGAGGGCCTCGTCGATCAGGACTTCGTCGACGCGCGCACCGAGGGCTGGGAGGCGTTCGCGAAGAACGTCGAGACCTGCACGCCCGAATGGGCGGCACCGATCTGCGAGGTTCCGGCCGCCGACATCGAGAAGGCGGCGCTGATCTACGCCTCGGCCGGCCGCGCGGCGATCTACTACACGCTGGGCATCACCGAGCACATCAGCGGCGTGGACAACGTGCAGAGCCTCTGCAACCTCGCGTTGATGACTGGCAACCTGGGCAAGGTCGGCGCGGGCATCAACCCGATGCGCGGCCAGAACAACATCCAGGGCGCGGGCGACTGCGGTGCGGTGCCGAACAACTTCCCCGGCTTCCAGCCGGTGGACGACCCGGCCAACGCGAAGCGCTTCTCGGAGCTGTGGGGTCGTGAGATCGAGGCGGTCCGCGGCATCACCAAGGTCGAGGCGCTGAACCGCGCGGCCGACGGCTCGATGAGGGCGATGGTGATCGCCGGCGAGAACACGTTGGTCTCCGACCCTGACCGCAAGCACTGCGAGAAGGCGCTGCGCAATCTCGACACGCTGGTGGTGATCGACCTGTTCCTCACCGAGACCGCCGAACTCGCCGACGTGGTCCTGCCAGCCACCGGCTGGGGCGAGACCGACGGCGTCTACACCAACACCGAGCGCCGCCCGCAGCGGGTCCGCGCCGCGGTGAAGCCGCAGGGCCAGGCGAAGCCCGAGTGGTGGATCCTCGGCCAGCTCGCGCAGCGGCTCGGTTTCCCGGGCTTCGACTGGCAGGGCCCCGACGAGGTCATCAACGAACTCTGCTCGATCTCCCCGATCTACAAGGGCCTGAACTGGGACAAGATCGGGGAGGGCAAGTACCACTGGCCGGTGCCCCACGAAGGCCACCCCGGCACCCCGGTCCTGCACGAGAACGAGTTCAAGAACGGCCGCGGCAAGTTCATGGTGATCGCCTACCGCGATCCCGCCGAGGTGATCGACGCCGACTACCCCGTCTGGCTCACCACCGGCCGCCGCCTCGCCACCTACCACACCCGCACCATGTCGGGCCGCGCGTCGGGCATGGACTCGCTGGTCGGTGAGGAGCTGCTCGAGGTCCACCCGGACGACATGGTGCGCCTGGGGCTCACCAATGGCGGCTTCGCCCAGGTCACCAGCCGCCGCGGCACGGTGAAGCTGAAGGTCAAGGAGACCGACGTCTCACCCCGCAACACCGTGTTCTGCTCGTTCAGCTTCGGGGATGTCCCGGTGAACGATCTGACCGGTGGCGGCTACGACCCGGTGACGACCACGGCGGAGTTGAAGGTGTGCCCGGTGCGGGTCGAGCCGGCGTGAGCGGGGAGACCTGGAACAAGGATCTCGTCCTGGCGACCCATCCTCGTCACCGACTTCCGACCCGGCTGCTCCCTGCCAGCTGATCGTCGGGTCCGTGCGCCGCGGGACTGCGGCACCCCAGCCACTCTGGAATCACGGCCCCAGGTGCCCAGACCAACGGGGCGGCCTGCCGGCTCCGCTCACACCGCAGACCTCGACCGGCTACCGCGCCCCGTAGCGGAGCGCGAGGCCGTTGGTCGTCGTCGCACCGAACGGATTCGCTCCTCGGTCCCGCACCGCGAACTGGAAGAAGATGTCGAGGCCAGCGACGTTCGGGTCGTTCGGAACAGTCCAATTCGTCAGCGCGCGTCCCGCTCTATCGGTCGTCAGAACGATGTCGGTCGCGCTATCCACGAGCAACCAGCAACCTGGCATGCTCAGGGCCAAGGAGACCTGCTGCCGTCGGCCGCCCATGAACACGACTGCAAGTTCATTGGCGGGTGCAGAGGTGAGCTGCACGCTATAAGCGCCGCCGACACGGGGCAGGCCTCCTGCATGACGAATGCGCGGGATCCGATACGCCGGCCCCGAACCCTCGCAGGCGATCCCGTACTCCCGGACCCAAGGCGGCGACGGGCTGACCTCCGTACCGTCGATGTATACCGCGCCGCCGTCGCTCGTCGGTTCGCCGAACACATAGTTCGGGACCGAGTCTCCGTCGTTGTCGATAGCGAGCAGCGACTCACCGAAGCTCGACCCACCCATGACCGGGAAGGTGTTCAACAACTGACCCGGCGACCGCCCATTCAAGATGCGGACGAGGTTCGGACCGGCGGTCGGCCGTTGCAAGCAGAGGATGTCCTGAGCGCCATCACCATTGAAATCGCCGGCGGCTGCGACGTGGTAACCAAGTCGCTGACCCCCGAAAGAGCCGCCATATGTCCCATTGCGTAAACCGTTGTATCCATCATAGACCGTGACGCTTCCACTTTGACTGGCCCCCCTCCAATTCGCGAACGGCTCGCCGACAGCCAGATCAGGAGAGCCGTCGGACGTGACATCGCCGATTGCCGCGATGCTCCAGCCGAGGCGGGCCTCCAATGTGTACCCGACGGTATCCCACAGCAAGCTGCCATCACGGCCGGAACGCCCCTGCAAGCGACCGCCGTTGGTCGCCCCCCCGCTGTAGGTCGGCATACCGATCACGATGTCATCACTGCCGTCGTTGTTCACATCACCGATCACCGCCAGCGAACGGATCGGCGCTCCCAACGGCGATATGCTCCAAAGCTGCCTGATGTTCCCGCCGACCGCCGACCGCGCGGACAACCGGTCGCTCGATTGGCCCCCGACGTAGATGGCGTCCTCGTATGCGTCGGCATCTAGGTGCCCCGCCGCCACTGCGGTGCCAAGCCGGGACACCGAGGTCTGCGCAGCCTGAACCGTGACCAGCGAACGGGACGCCCCCGACAGGATCCGAACCGCACTCACCGGCCCTCCCGAGTTGCCGATGAGCAAATCGTCGACGCCATCTCCGTCGAAGTCGCCTCGGGCGAGCGCATCCCCGAAGAGGGATGACCCTGGAACCTCGAGGATCGTCTCCAGCGACCGACCGGACACCACCGTGACCGAGCCGCCGTTGCCATTACGTCCCGGATGCCCGATCGCGAAGTCCTCATAGCCGTCCTGGTCGAGGTCACCGACCGAGCTGAGCGCATGACCGAAGCCCGCGCCAGGCGCAGACGGAAGGAACTCACGCGTCGGACCCGCGATCCAGCGTTGCGCGAAGATGTCCTGGTCGGATCCCACCTGCGGATCGCTGTCATGCCACGCGATCAGAGCCGCAGCGCCAGACACTCCCCCGGACTCGAAAGGACTGGCGATCGAGCCACCGCCCGCAAATTGATGGGTCTGCACCTCGTCGCTCAGGACGCGCGGAACCGGTTCGTCGCCGCCGACGACGGCCATTCGGACTCGGTTCGAGTCAGGGTCGCCGTGGACGACGGCATAGGCAGGCGGCTGGCTTCGGAGAAGTGCGACATCCGGCAATCCGGCGCCGGACAACGTTTCGATCTCGAAACCAGGCTCGACCTGTAGGAAGTCTCCCGCGGACGTGGGTAGTCGAATTCGCCGCGCCCAGATCTCCGACTCCTGATTGTAAACCAGAAGGAAATGCGCGCCGTCCCCCGCTACCGCTGGGCCGTAGACACTCCGATACGGAGGGAATGGCGTCGATCCCGACAGGACGAAGGTCGCAAGGGAGCGGAACATCGAGTCCGAGTCCATCGCACGGACGCCCATCACGAGGGATCCCTCCGTCCCCCAAGCAATCAGGAACGTTGCCCCACCTCCGGCAGTGTTCTGGCAGATGCTCGGTCGTCGGGCCTGGCCCGGGAAAATGGGACTGACCTGCTGTGGCGATCCCAACCGACTCGCTCCCCCAGAGCCCGTCCTCACCGTCTGCACCATGATCTGCCCGAGGGCGTCGTCTTCCCAGACGACGTAGAACTCACCGCGCGAGCAGTTGCCGCATACTGCGGGACTTCTACCCTCCGAAGTCGCCGCTATCTCGAACGCGGGACTGCTGAGTGCCGGCCAGACAGCTCCACTCGCCGCATCAACGACACGACCATCGATATCCGAGTTTCCGGAGTTGGCCCTCGAAACCCACGCAACCAAGAACTGGCCAGCCGCGTCCGAGTTTGCCACGCAGGGAGCTGTCTCGTTCTCCAAACTCGTGCCTATACCGAAGCGGCCGCCGCGCAACGATCCATCCGAAGACACGAACTGACCGTAGACGTCCCAGTCCATGCCGAACCCGGCACGCTGATTCCAGACGACCAGGAAGACATCCTGCGTAGCGTCGTATGCGACCTTCGGATCGAGTTGCTCCCCCGCGCCCGCGTAGACCGTGATCCTCGAGCCGATCAGCGGGTCGAGGATCATCGGATAGCTCGCACGATCGACGAATTCTTCCGGGAGGACCAGAGCCATACGATGCGTACTGATTCGTACCTCTCCGACTGTGCGCTGACCCTCCCGGTCTATCCCGATCACCTGACCGACTGCGACCCCACCGCCGGCTGGACCGATCCAATCGCATCCGTCGCGGTAGGCTCCCGGGACACACGACAACTCGGTCTCGACGGCGAACTCGACGCTCAGATCTCCACTGCCCGCGGGCCTCTCACGGAAGAGAATGCTCTGCTTCACGCCATCGGTCCGCAGATCATAGAACTCCCGGATACCCTGTCCGAGTTCGTAGCTGACGCTCTCCTCCTCGAGATGCGGCAGCGCGGCGGCGGCATCATCCCGGGCACGAAAGATCGTCGAGTCTTCACGTCCGATCCTCCGCAGTGCCAGCCCGAGCCCCGGCGACGTGGCCGGCACGAGAAGGGACCCTTCGGAGAGAGGCGCGGGCTCACAAGGGGTCGGCAAGTAATGCACCCTTCCCGGTTCGAATCGCACGTGGTAGTTCGCGCCACTCGCCGTGACCGATCGCTCTTGGACGCGGATGCTCGGTGCCCGGCCGTCCTGTTGCGAAGCGAGCGCTGACCCCAAGATGGCACCGGCCAAGAAGCTTGCCAGGACTGCTCTTTTGGATTGCATGTTTCGATTCCGGATGTGATTCACCGCGCGATGGTGCAGCGCAGGATGTCGGTATTCGACACCTCCGCCACGCCGCAAGGATTGACCCCCGGCGTCAGCGTGATCCACTGCACCGTGAATTGGGCGCCAGCAAGACTGGCGTCGCCCGGTATGGACAGCGAGGCCCAGGCGTCGCCACTGCCGCCGAGCCTCGAAGGCATCAGGATCTGCGGGAACAGCACCTTGCATCCATTTCCGCATTGGAAGATTTGTGGAGAGCCCCCGGAGACTGCGAGGAAGGTGCTCTGACGATCGAGCGGGCCGAGCCGTTGCCTGATGTCGGCGGACCCTCCGACCCTGAGCTGACCGCACGCACTCACCGCGCCAGCCGTTCCGCAACGACCACCGAGATTGGAAACGCTGCCCGGCGGCGTGAAGTGCAGCTGCAGTGTGTTACTGCGATCACCGTCATCGCCAGAATAGGGTAGTCCTGTCACGACACAGTGATAGCCTCCCTCGTACTGACAGCTGAAGTTGTCAATTATGAGATCCCTGGTCGTCGCCCCCTGAATCTCGAATCCGTTGAAATACCACTGGTATTGTTTGCCGGAGACGCTCGGGTATACGTGAGCACGCAGATGATTTCGCGCATTCGGAGTGAACGAACCTTCGACACGCACCCGCACCCTATGCGTCGGGTTCAGCAAGAACCGTCGTGATTGCCAAGTCCAATCACCAGATATGCGTCGACGCCCACCCGAGTCCGGATCCACGCGATAGAGCGTGCCGCCAGGGAACGGATTGCCGCCGACACCGATCGGGAAGTCCAAAGCGAGCAGCATGCCACCCGGGGTCTTCCCGAGAGCGTAGCTAGCGCCACCGCCAGGGAAGCCGTGATCATTGTCCAGGATCCGCACCGAACCGTTGTTGGTGTGGACCTCGTGGAGTTCACCATCCGCAGATATGTAGATCTTCCCTCGCACGGACGTCAAGCCGGCTCCTCCGCGATAGGTCGAACTCCAACGACCTGGGGAACCCACAACCACTCTATGGGGCGCCCGGTTCGGATTGATCCTGACGAGATCGCCGCCATCGAGCGCGAAGAGTTCATCGTCGGCGAAGACCATGGCACTGACGTTTGACCACAATCCCGCAGGCCCCTGGACTGATCGTGAGCCGTCCTGTTGCATGGCGTAGAGCGAACCATTCCGGATCACCCATAGTTGCTGAGGATACGGAGCCTCGGGTGCGGCCATACACTGAAAGCCCGCCCAGTCATCCTGGTTGGACAGGCTTGGAAGCTGAATCTCGGGATAGATCGGATGCCGACGCATGGAGCCGTTGCTCACCCAATATATGACATCATCGCACACCGCTGCGCCGTCGGGATAGTCGGGAATCGACGCGCTCGTAGGTATCGTGACGACTGAATTCGCAGCTTCGGAGTCCAACTCATAGAGTCGGGAGTAGCCCAATATATAGACCCGGTCCTCCGAGCCAGCATATGATGGAACCGCAACATTCGTCGTCCATCTATGAAATGAAGGCACTGCGGTGAGATTCCGTGGTGCCGCAAAAATCTCCGCCATCCCCTCGTACTGATTGATGTGGATACCTCCGCCCCACCTGAATCCGGACCCGGCATCCGCTATCCCTCCGAAATAGCTGCTGTCGGGCAGGTATGTCTCAAACACTTCACTGATCGTGAAACCCGTCGGAAGCTCCTGACCTCCGCTGTACACGAAGTCGATCCTCGATAGGACCGCCTTCTCTACATGGTTGTGGATACCGGACTGACGCGCAATTCGCTCCAGCCCGACCACGTAGAGGCGGCGGGGGAAATTGACATCGTAGAGAAGCCCCGTCTCGGCGTTCGAGGAAGTATATCGACTGGTGACGCCGCCGCCCAGATTGTCGAAATCACCCAAGGGGTCGGAACTCGCAGACATGTACAAGTGGCTGTCACCGACCACGAAATACCTTTCGTAGATAGGGTGATAAACCATGGCTGTCGAATGGTGATCTTGGCGAACACCCTCCAGAGGCCCGCGATTGGCGGTGAGCGACCCGGATCTCCGCTCGCGAATATTGGCGTAATTCTCGCTGTCCGGACGATCAGCTCCTGGGTATATGAGCCAACTACCACAGGAGGTGACTGCCCCCATTACGGTGGATGGCTCCACATGATAGGGCTGAAGCGTTACACCATCGTCCACCATCAGGTAGTCCGCTCCCAGTGAGTTGTCGTGCGACAGCACGTATTCGCCATCCGGGAGCCGAGCCATCCCCTGAATATGCCCGAAGCCAAAGTCCCAGGACCCGGGCGGGGAACTCACGTCGAAGGTCTCTTTGTTTTCGACACTCAACCGCAGCCAGAGATCCTCGATCTGCGGATAGCGGTCCTGAGCGATCGCTCGCACTTGAAACAACACGAGAACCAGCGCGGCGACGCCCCACAGCCGGAGCACGCCAAGTGGCCTGCTCTTGATTCGCGGAGAGCCCGACGCGCTGCCTTGGCGACGGATGACCGGCCTCGGAGAGGATCCCGGGAGAGTTCGAGAATTGGCGGGTTCTTCGCTGCGCATCGCTGGTCCTCTGGAACAGGTCCCCCCTCCCCGGGAACGGCCATCGGAACCGCGGGCCAGAGAGGGATCGATTCGGTCGAACGGGAGCGGATGCGCCAGACCTCTCGATGCTCCGTCAGGAATTCCCAGAGAATCTCGAACCGGTGAGCCCTGCACCCCTCAGGAAGGCCGGATCGAGGCCACCACCAGAGTAACCTCGGCCCGGTCTCGGCGGCCCGGCGTGAGCAGCCATACGCCCCCTGAGCCTCGAGCTCCTGGGGGGGGACTCGCGCCACGTCGGGCAGCCGCGTTCCACGACCCGTGGGGAGTAGCGCCTCGAGCGCCAGTACAGGGCAGCCGGTGAACAAGGTGTCGTCGAGCATCCTGATCCCGAGAGGTAGCCAAGATGACCGAAGACAAACGCCTATTCGTCGGTGCTCACGCGCGGAATCATCTGCACCGTCGACAAGTTTGGCGTGCCCATCCCCCCCTGCGCTATCACGCCAGACTCCACGGTCACGGGCAACTTCTCGCAGACCTTCACCGACTATCCCGTCCGGTGCGGTCGGTCAGAGACGTTCGAAGTGGAAAGCGCGTTGACGGGTGCGATCCTCGGACAGGTGACCCTGTCGTGCTCCTTCTGCCCATGAAGAACCCTCTCACGACCGGGCTCGTCGTGATCGCCGTATTGGGGGTGATCGCGATCGCGTATTTCCTCACGCGAGACACGAACGATCCGGGAGCCCCGCGAACCGCAAGCGCGTCGGGCGACCGCAGCGCGAACCCTTCGCCACTGGGCGGATCGGTCCATGACCCACAACCAGAGGCTGATGCTCTGCGGACGGCCGACGCCGACCCACCCGACCCGTCGATCGAGCGATCTGACGTCACACTGTCGGATTCCGGACTCGATGCCTGCCTCGCGATTCTGGAGGAACTCGATAATCCAGCCAGCCACCAATCCCCAATCCGTGCTCTACCGCACTCGAGGCCCAAAAGACTTCAACAGGCTGATTGGAGAGATGGCGACATCCGACCTGTCTGCCGAGCAGCGAAGGAACCTGTATCGCACGGACGAGACCTGGCGCGCGCGCGTAGGTGAGGCCCACGTTCAATCGCAACGCACGGTCATGTCGATGGCCATCGATGCAATCGCAGACAACCGCTACACGCAGTTCAGGCCGGGTGCTGTGGACCCGGCACTGGATCCCGCTGCGCAGATCATGGCTCGGATGGCGAAGCTGCGGGAGATCCTGGACCGCTACGACGGCCCCGAGGACGATCGCTCCTACATGTCCTGCGGCGGTTCCGAGTATGGAACCTCGCGAGTGATAGAGTTCTACCGAAGCCAGCACCCGCAGTACTTCGAGCCGTTCGAGCGGATCCACCGCCTGGAGGAACTGCGGGCCGCCGAGCTGGAAGACCGCCTCCGATCGATGGGACGGCTGCGCGCAACGGATCTGGACTCCGAGCGCGAGCAGAGGCGCTGATCATCGAGGGGCGCACGTCTCCGTGCGTCACAGGGGCCACGCAAGCGGGCTCCGTGCGCGCCGCGCCGGCACTCGGGTGCTGCACGAGAACGAGTTCGAGAGCGGCCGCGACCCGGTGACGACCACCGCGGAGCTGAAGGTCTGCCCGGTGCGGGTCGAGCCGGCGTGAGCCGGCCGACCGCCCACACGCGCTCCCGGTCGACGTAGACTCGTCGACATGGAAGACACTCCGTTCGATCGGCCGACCGATCGGGTCCGGAAGATCATGCCTCTGGCCCGGGAGCACGCTTCGCGGCTCGGGCATGCTGCGGTCGCACCGGGTCATCTGCTCCTGGCGATCCTCGAGGAGGGCACCGGGGTCGCGGCCCAGGTGGTGCGCAACGCCGGCATCGACGTCGAGGAACTCCGCGCCGCGGTCGAGGCCGCGTCGGCCGCGCCCGGTGGCGCGGTCGGGCCACGGCTCCCGATCACCCCGGACCTTCGCGCCGTGCTCGAAGCCGCGGTCGTCGAGGCCCAGGATCTCGGTCACGACTACGTCGGCTCCGAGCACCTGCTGCTGGCGCTCGTCGACTCCGGAGACTCCGCGGCCGGCGGCCTGTTGATCGCCGCAGGCCTCGATCCGGCGGGGGCACATCGAAAGGTCTGTGACTTCGTCGGTGCTGCCGAGAAGGACGACCAGGCCTGACCGAGCCTACACGCCCGTGCCGAGCGGGTCCTCGCGCGCGTGCTCCGGATCGCTCGCAAGCACGACATCCGTGCGGCCGATACGGTGCACCTGCCATTCGGAATCCTGATGCCCCGCAGCGGCATCGCCGCGACGAGCTGCTGCCGACCTCGCATTCGACAAGACCGATCGAGTCATCGCACTGCGGACTTCCTGCCGAGGCGACGCACGACCGCCGCCGCCGCGCGCAAACAGGCTCCGCGATGACTCCGAACTTCTCGCCGTAATCCGCGACGGACATTCCGCAGCTCTCGTTCTCGGCAATCGCATCGGCTTGCAAGGCCGCGAGATCGGAGCGACCGCGCAAGCACCCCGAGGAGCGGTTCACTGACATCCCACCAAGCCGGGGGATCAGCGGCCGAGGCCAGAGGACGGAGGACACGCGATCCTCGGGACTACCCTGGATCTGGCCGCCACGCTGTTTTCTTGAGTATCCGCCAGGCCCTGTCCTTCGAGCAGCTTGACCTGAGAAGTTCCTCTGCGCGAAGGTAGATCTGGCGTCCCTTCTGGCGCTGCTGGAATGTCCCGTCCAAGTGGGCGAGATCCAAGCCCTCAAGGCGATCCGGACCTCCTCAGGGACCTCGTCCTGCTGGTCTTCGCTCACGAGAGTCTACACGCCGACCAGACTCGCAACGGGACAGACGTGGGAGCAAGCACAGCGCGTAAGGAGTGCGATGCTCTGAAAGCCGAACTGGAGTTTCTCTGCGCGGTCTTGGACTTGCCGGAATACGCACCTCCTCCTTCTGGATGCAACGCACGTCGAACCGTTCTCTCCGCGTGCAAGCCGATCCGCGAGTGGATGAAGAACAAGCAATGCCAGAGGGCAGGAGAATGAAAGCCCGCTACCCATCGATGCAGCGGATCAGCGGTGCACTCTCCGTCGCAGCGGTTCTCGCGACCAGGCTCGGGTGCGGCCTGCTCTCCGTTCCAGCCACCGCGCAAGACGTGAGTGGAGTGCTCAGCGCCGACCTCGCGATCGATCTCGCGGCCCACGAGAACGAGGTGAAGATCGGCAGACTACACGACGGCACGGTCATCGAGTCCGTCGTCCCGACCGACATCCGGGAACCGTCCCAGGCACTGGCTTGCGGAGCGGACCGAGATGTCTTTCTCCTCGGACTCGACGCGGCACAGTCCAACCGGCTCGAGCTGTTCCGCTGGCAGGGGCCTGGTATCGGCTACGCCTTCGAGGGATCCCTGGCGCTCGGAACCGGTTCGTGGTCCGGCCTGGCGTGGTTGGACAACGCGCAGGGTCTCCTACTCCTGGACAACGCGGGCGGCCGATTGGCCTTTCTCGCCTTCTTGCCGGGTGGACCGCTCATCGGGAGCCCGAACGACCTGATCGCATCGGGCGCCTGGCCGTCACTCGCAGACGATCGGAACAGGCGACTCACCGTGGTAGACCTCGCGGCTGGGGCATGGCAGGCCTTCGCGCACGTGCCCGAGAGCGACCTCTCGCTCGCCGACACGGCAGATACCCTGGTCGTGGAGCGCAAGCCTAATGGGGATCTGGTGACGCGGATCGCAGAACGGCAGTACGGCCGCATCGCGATTCTCCAGGAAGGCGTCGTCCCCGTGGCCTCGACGACCGTCCCGGTCATGGGGCCGAAGAACACCGAGGTGAGGATCCTCCGGCTCCTCTCTCCCGACGGACCCGCCAACCTACTGGGCAGCGCCACGACGGATCAGAGCGGCCGCGCCGACGTCCCGATCTCGGCTCTCCAGGTCGCGGACGTGTTGGTCGCCGACACTCCGCTACTGCCTTGGAGTCCGGGCATGTCGCCATGGACTTTCGCAGAGCACCGTATCGGAACGTCTGATCTGCTTCCGAACGGCGTGAGGTTGGCCGTGCGACCCCACCAACCGGGTTGTGAGGTCGGCCGCAGGCTGTTCTCGATCAAGCTAGATCTGGCCCATCCCCAAGGCGCCCCGCTCCAAACGCCCGTTCACTATCCCGACGTCACCCTGGTCCTCGGCTCCGGAGCCCACCAGATCCATTCGTGGAATGGACGGCCGGTGCTCGTGGGCGATCTGTACATCGGCACGGACGGTTCGATCGAGCACCCATATCGGTCCGGGCTGGCTCGAGTCCGAGCGCCGATTCCGGACGATCCGATCCTGGGGGGTCACGAAGTCTGGTTCCAATGGATCGTGGTAGACCAGGGCACCAGCTTCCTCAGTGAAATCGTCGGCGTGGAGATCCAGGATCCCCACTTCTCCGAGCTGGGCGCCACATCGGGCCTGCGGGCGTCCGGTGATGGCCGCAGGAGCGAGCGCCGGGCGAGGTCTCGGGCCATGGACTGGCTACGGTCTCACGGCGCGCGGATGTTGGATCGGGAACAACGCGCAAGGCTCTTCCCAGGGCTACGGTCGGGTCGCTGATCCTCTGTCGGAAGATGGCAACCCGGTGGGCAGGCAGCTTGGATTGGGCGGCACCACGGGATGCGTCGCGTCCCGCGCGACGCCATCCTCAGCGTCCTGCGACCACAACGGCCGCGACCTGTTCGGCCAGCAATGCGTAGCCGGCGTCGTTGCAATGGCCATCGGGCACGTAGAGCTCGAGGCCAGGCGCTGCGGTGAGCGCTGTGCGGAACGCCGGCCAGGTCTCGACCAGGCTGACTTCGAGGCGCGCGGCGACGTCGCGGTGCACCGCGAGGAAGTCCCAGTCGTGGGGGTAGGTGATCAGCACGGGGGTCGCCCCCCGCGCGCGGCACAGCGCGACGACGCGCTCGAGATGGTCGCGGAGCACGTCCTTCGCCTCGACCGCCTCCGTGCCTCGCGCACCGCTCCGCGGATCGTCGCCGGGCTGCAGCTCCGTGGCCGATCCATGCTGCGTCAACCACGCGGCGTGTTGCGCGGCATCGCCGCCGGTCGCGCGCTCGACGTGGTGCGCGACGCGATGCAACTTCGCCGCCCAGTCGTCCTCGTCGCGGGTCCAGCGCACCAACGGCAGTAGCAGCTTCGAGGCCAGCGCCGACTTGCCGTCGTCGAGGGCCTGCAGCGCCGCCGCGCACCGATCGACCAGCATCGAGCGCACCGACTCGAGATCGATCTCCTGGCCGTCTTCGGAGATGACCCGCAGCCGGGAGTCGTCGCCCTCGACCCGCGCCACCACGTGGAAGCGGCCCGGGCACTCGACCTCCAGGGCATCCCCTTCGCTGCGCCAGGCCAGCGAGGCACCGCCGAAGCTGCCGGTGCCGTCGGCCACGAAGTCGACGCGGTCGCCGAGCATCGCCCAACTCCCCGGCAACCGCTCGGCGAGGGTGCGGGCCGGCGCATCGGGCTCACCGAACAGGGCATCCCAGACCAGCGCGCCGAGCCGCAGGGTGCGCCAGCGGAGCTGGAAGCCACCGTCTTCGACCCCGGCGAACTCGGCGTCCGGCTCCAGCCTCGGGGGGTGTGACCAGCGGTCGTTGGTGCCCACCAACACGCACACGACTCCGGCATCGAGCCGGTCGATCTGCGAGCCGAGCCGCTCCAGCAATTCCCGCGAGTTGCGACCGGGCCAGCCCTCGTTGAAGACCTCCCAGGCCGGGTCCCCGTTCTCGCGCAACGCCTGCTGCAACGCCGCCGGGTAGGCCGCCCCGCGCGAGCTCGCGCCGATGCCGAAGGTGAACGAGTCGCCGACGCAGAGCACCCGGTGCCCGCGCTCCGCAGCGCCAGCAGCGGCGTCGGAGCGGGTCAGCACCAGCGCGGCATGGCCGAGTTGGAGGACCACCTCGAGAGCCACCAGGGCGACCAGGACACCGAGAACGACGGCGCGAACGCGGCGCGGACGGCGGTCAGGGGAAGCAGGTGGGCTCATCGGAGGAGCAGTCTAGTGCAGACGTCTGATGAACCTCGACGCCTATGCTCTCGGCATGCTCTCTCGACCCAGCACGAGCCTCGCGACCTGCGCAGTGATCGCAGCCCTCTTCCCGATCACACTGCGCACGCAGGATCGCGCACCGGCTCGCAACGTCGTCGTCCTGTTCAGCGACGACGCCGGCTGGGCCGACTTCGGCTTCCAGCCCTACCCGTCGCCACACCTCGCGCAGCGCACGCCGCGCATCGACTCCATCGCCGCCGAGGGCGCGCGCTTCACCCAGGCCTACATGTCGGGCGCGGTCTGCTCGCCGTCGCGCGCCGGCCTGATGACCGGTCGCTACCAGCAACGCTTCGGGCACGAGACCAACATCCCGCCAAACTACATGGCCGGCGGCATGGACCTCGGCGAGAAGACCGTCGCCGACCGCCTGGGAGCCCTCGACCTGCACACCGGCCTGGTGGGCAAGTGGCACCTCGGCTACCCCGAGCCCTACCAGCCGAACCGACGCGGCTGGCATTGGTTCCACGGCCTGCTGCAAGGCTCGCGTTCCTACTTCCCGATCGACGAGCCGAGTTCCCACCGCGTGATCCAGGAGAACGGCGAAGCGTTGCCCGAGGAGGGCTACGTCACCGACCGCTTCGGCGACGCCGCGGTGCGCTACATCGAGGAGCACGCCGCGGAGCCGTTCTTCCTGTTCGTGTCGTTCACCGCACCGCACGGCCCGCTGCAGGCGAAGCCCGAAGACCTCGAGACGATCGACGACGTGGAGAAAGAACAGCGCCGCAAGTTCTGCGGCCTGGTGGTGGCGTTGGACCGCGCGGTCGGCCGGGTCCTCGACGCACTCGACGCACACGATCTCGCCGACGACACCTTCGTGGTGTTCACCAACGACAACGGCGGTCAGACCCAGGTGGGTGCCGACAACGGACCGTTGCGCGGCCGCAAGGGCCAGCTCTGGGAGGGCGGCATCCGCGTGCCGATGGCGATGCGTTGGCCGGGACGGATCGCGGCCGGGACCGTGATCGACGACCCGGTGATCTCCCTCGACCTGTTGCCGACCTTCGTCGGGGCCCTCGATCAGGCGGTGGAGCCGGACTGGCGACTCGACGGGATGGACCTGGGGCCACTCCTCGGCGGCGAACTCGACGCTCTGCCGCCGCGCGCACTGCACTGGCGCACCCAGGGTTCCGGGGGGCCGGCGGCGATCCGGGTGGGCGACGACAAGTTGGTGGTGCTACGCGGCGAGGGGGGCCCGTCGCAGCACCTCTTCGACCTGGCGGACGACCTCGGGGAAGCGTCCGACCTCGCGGCCGAGCGACCGGAGCTGGTGAAGCAGCTGGCCAGCCGGCTGGCGGACTGGGAGTCGGAGCTGGTGGAGCCGCGGTGGGGCCCAGGGTCCGGCAAGCGCTGAACGGCGGCCCGCCCCGGCCGGGATCGCCCGTTGGGCGCTCATGACGCTGCAGGGCAAACGGCTGTCCCGGCGGGAGACCTCGGGGGCGAATGCGGTTCCCGCAGCGATCCACTAGACTGCTGCTTTCCCTTCCTCGACGGCGCCCGCTCAGGTCCCCGGTTCTCCCTGCAACCGCGCCGGGTTCGCTGCGTGCGCCGCCGATGTTCGAACCCCGCGCTCCCAGCGGTTCTCCACCCATGCGCTCCAAGATTCTGCTCTCCCTGGCGCCCGCCGCCCTGGCGCTCGCCCTCCCCGCCCAACCGGGCACCGTCATCGGAACCCTCAGCGCGCCCGACGTGCCCTACGGCGTCGGCACCGGTCTGAACGGCGAGCTATTCATGGTCTCGCAGTCGCGGGTCCTCTACGAACTCTCGCTGACAGGCTCGGTCATCCGCCAGTTCTCGATCGCGACCGACACCGGCGCCGCCAACGGCGTGTGCTTCGACGGCACCAACTTCTACGTGACCGACTCGTCGCTGACGACGCGCGGCATCGACGTCTACGACTCGATGGGAACCTACCTGCGCACGATCGCGGTGCCCGGCACGTTCCCCGCCGGCATCTGCTACAACCCGACGAACGCGCACCTGTACTGCTCGGACCGCGTTGCGGGCGCAGCCATCACCGAGTTCGACCTCGCCGGCAACCAGCTCGGCACGTTCACGGCCAACGGCACCGCCGTCGCCGGCGTGAGCTACGAGCCGACGAGCAACGAGTACTGGACGCTCGACGCGGTCGGCGACACCCTCGACTCCTACGACTCGGTCTGGTCACCCATCACGTCGTTCCCCGGCCCACTCACCGCGTCCAGCGGTCGCGGCCGCAGCTGCGTCTCGATCGCCCGCGCACTCTACGTGGCGATTCCCGCCACGTCGGAGATCGCGATCTTCGACACCACCGGCACGCTGGCATCCTTGGATTCCGTGGGCACGAGCTGCCCGCAGCCCGGCGTGTTCTACGAGCTGTTCGCCGGCACCGGCACCGGCGACCTCACCGGTCAGACCTATCGCTTCAACTCGGCGTCGGGCACCGGCTGGAACGCCTCGGCCTCGGGCCAGTTCATCACCAACCTCGGGACCAACCTGAACCTCGGTGACGACACCCTGCTGCGCAACCAGCCGCTCGGCTTCAGCTTCAACATCCCGGGTTCGCCGCGCTTCAACACCAACGCGATCGACATCTCGTCGAACGGCTGGATCGGCCTGAACCCCAACGAGATCCCGGACACCGGCTTCGTGGTCCTGGAGAGCGGCGCCGAGTTCGTCAAGTACGAGCGCATCGCCGGTTGGTGGGATGACCTCGACCCCTCCGTGAGCGGTGGCGTCTACTTCAACCAGCTCTCGAACCCGCAGCGCGTGGTGATCACCTGGGACCAGGTGCCGCAGTTCGGTGCCACCGACTCGAACACCGTTCAGATCGTCCTGTTCGCCAACGGTGACTTCCAGATCACCTGGCAGGCCGGTTGCCTCGACGACGCGCTGACCGGCTTCTCCGCCGGCGGCAACGTGGCCGACAACGGCGGCCTCGACCTGTCGGCCTCGGTGCCGGGTCTGTTCGGCCCTTATGGCGCCTCGCTCGACCTCAGCTCCGAGCGGCCGGTCATCGGCACCACGGTCAACTACCGCATCTTCAACGTGCCGACCAATGCGAGCTTCGCCGCACTGCTGTTCGGCTCCAGCTCGCCGATGACGCCGCTCGACCCGATCGGCATGGCGGGCTGCTTCCTCAACAGCTCCTCCGACCTCGCCACCGCCAACATCGGCCTGCCGGGAGCGACCCTGCCGTTCGCGATCCCGAACGACATGAACCTGGTCGGTGCCAACGTCTACCACCAGGCCGTGGTGGTCGCGGCCGGGTTCAACTCGCTCGGCGTGATCGCGACCAACGGTCTCAAGTTCCGCATCGGAACCTGAGCAGCGACCGGGAGGCTGGCGCGCGCTCCGCGCAGACCCGCGTCAGTTCCCCGGAGCCTCGGTTCCGGGGAACTCCCCCGCGAGCCGTCGCCGGAGCATCCGGAGTTCGACCTCCCGTCCCTTCGGATCGCCGTCGCGGGCCATGAGATCCGCGATCCGATGCTCGATCGCGTGGCGCGTGCGGACCTGACGCCGCAGCCGCTCCGACGCCCGCTCTTCCTGCACCTCCCGCCAGCTCTCCTCGAACGCCGCCCAGGCGCGCAGGTTGTCGCGCGGCGGCACCGGGACCCGGTCGCCGATCCGCTCCGCGGGGCCGCCGCAGGACGAGCAGGGCGCGACCTGAACCTCGTGCGCCGGCCGTCGCATCACGCGGCGGCAGGCGAAACACACGTGGCTGACGTTGTGCATGACGCGCCGGGATGATGGCCGATCTGGCCCACCGGCGGAAGCGGGGCGCGAACGACCCGAGCGCCTTGCTACGCTGCCAGTCCACGCATCGACCATGGCACGACTCCAGAACCCCCTCCGCAAGTCCTCCTCGACAAGTCTCCCCGCCGGCCTGGCCCTGCTCCTCCTGGCCGCCTGCAGCTCGACCGGCGAGGCCCCGAACCCGACGGATGCCGAAGGCCCGGCGCTGCCGCAGCCCGTCCAACTGTTCAACGGCACCGACCTGACCGGCTGGCACACCGACGTGCCGGACGCCGACGAGAATCCGGACATCGCGCCGTCGTTCGTGGTCCGCGATGGCCTCCTGGTCAGCAACGGTACCCCCGAAGGCCACCTGATCACCGACGCCGAGTTCCACGACTACCGCCTCGAGGTCGAATACCGCTGGCCCGGCGAGCCCGGCAACTGCGGCATCCTGGTGCATGCATCCACACCGCGCCGCCTCTACCGCATGTTCCCGCAGTCGATCGAGGTCCAGATGCACGTCGGAAACGCCGGGGACTTCTGGTGCATCGGCGAGGACATCCAGGTCCCGGACATGGAGGAACGCCGCGGACCGCCCGCCAACTGGGGCGTCGACGAGGGCAAGGCCCGCCGCATCAAGAACCTCACCGACGAGTCCGAGGCACCGCTCGGGGAGTGGAACACGATGGTGGTCGAGTGCCGTGGCCACCGCATCGACGTGTGGGTCAACGGCGACCGCGTGAACGACGGCTTCGCCTGCACCACCGACCACGGCCAGATCGCGGTCCAGGCCGAGGGCGCCGTCGCCGAGTTCCGGAGGATCGAGCTGACCCCGCTGCCGACGGCCGGCGGCGGCGAGTAAGCGCGTCGCGACAACTCAGGCCGTCTGCTGCGGCACGAACCGGCGCACGACCTTGCCGAGCGTGAGGCCCTGCACCAGGATCGAGAACACGACCACCACGTAGGTCGCGGCGAGCATCATCGGCTTGTGCTCGGTGGCGGGGAGCGACAGCACCAAGGCCACCGAGATCCCACCGCGCAGGCCGCCCCAGGTCATCACCATGCGGGACCCCTGCACCGCGCCGTCCTTGGTACCGAACAGGCCGACCGGGATCGAGACCGCGATGAAGCGGGCCAGCAGGGCCAGCGGGATCGCGGCGAGGCCTGCGAGCACGTAGCGCGGCTCGCTCCAATCGATCACGAACAGCTCCAGGCCGATCAGCAGGAACAGCACCGCGTTGAGCAGCTCGTCGAGCAGGTGCCAGAACTTGGTAACGTACACTTGGCTGCGCTCCGACATCCCTTCGGGTAGGCCCTTATGGCCGATCAGCAGGCCGGCGACCACCACCGCGATCGGCCCGCTCATGTGGAGCGCCGCGGCCCCGGAGTAGCAGCCCATCACCAACGCCACGGTGAGCAGGACCTCGAGGCCGTAGTCGTCGACGTGGCGGGTGAGCTGCCACACGAGCCAGCCCGCCGCGAGCCCGAGCACCGCCCCTCCCACGGCTTCGATAGCGAACAGCTCCAGGACCTCGACGGCTCCCGGACCTTCACCCCCTTCCGCGGGGGGGAAGGCAATCGCGGCAACCACCAGGAAGACCACGACGCCGACCCCGTCGTTGAACAAGCTCTCCCCGGCGATCTTGGTCTCGAGTTGGTGTGGTGCCCCGGCCGTCTTCAGGATCCCTAGCACCGCGACCGGGTCGGTCGGACTGATCAGCGCACCGAACACCAACGCCACGGTGAACGGCACGCCGGTGACGAGGTGGAAGCCGAATCCGATCAGGAAGGTGCACAGCACCACACCGAAGGTGGCGAGGACCGCGATGGTCCGGCGTTGGCTGCGCAACGCCGTGAAGTCGACGTGCAAAGCACCCGCGAACAGCAGGAAGCCGAGCATCCCCTCCATGACCGCGTCGTGGAAGTCGATCTCCTCGACGAGGCGCAAGGCCTCCGCACCAATCCCCAGCCCCGGCACGAACCAGTTCAAGAGCTTCACCGCCACCGACGCGATCAGCGTGACCGCCAACAGGCCGATCGCGTTGGGCAGCTTGAGGAAGTGCTCGTTGACCAGCCCGAAGGCCGCGGCGAGGCAGACCAGGACCGCGATGATGTCGAGGGTGTTCATGAACGACCGGGATCGTCACCGATCGACCCGCCGTACACGAACGGAACCCGCGGCCGGCACGGGGCCGGGTCGCGGATTCTCCGCAGGTCACAGGTTCTTCGCAGATCGCGGGGCGGGACCGATCAGCTGCCGGTGATCGTCCAGCTCAGGCAGTTGCTGACCCAGGTGCCGGGGCCGGCCGCGTTGATGCACAGGCCGACGTATTGGGTCGCGAAGCCGAGCCCGCAGAGCGACACGTTCGACGGGATCGACAGACCGAACGATGCCGAGCCGCCGCAGATGCTGCCACCGCCACCGGTGGCGAACGGACCGATGATCAGCGGGGACGGGCCGGCCAGCAGCGGGCCACAGAACCCGAAGGTCGGACCGGTGGCCGTGCACGAACCGACGTTCAGCGTCAGGTAGGCCGACGAGTTGGACGGCGCGTTGATCACGTCCAGCGAGAAGGCCGCGTTGCCGACCACGGGATCGCCACCCAGCACGTGCTGCAGGGCCGTGCAGGTCGCGCAGGTACCGCCGGTGCAGGAGCGGCCGGTAGACCGTTCGGCCTCGGGCAGCACGCAGAGTCCGGTGAAGCGCTCCGCGGTAACCGCCGAGGCGCAGCAGCTCACCGGGTTGATGAGGCAGTTGACCGGATCGATCCGCGACCCGACGACCTGCGAACCATCGGTCGTGTAGACCACGCTCCGGCACGGATCGAAGCCGACGCCGGTGATGCGCCGCAGCACGTTGCCGGCGCAGTCGACCACCTGGTAGCGGCAGGTCGTCTGGCAGGGAGCGCTCTGCGGCGCGGAGAACAGGATCGGCGGGGTCAAGGCCGGCGACGTCGCGGGCATCGAGGCGTAGAACACCAGGCCACGGACGTCGTCGGTGGCGATGCCGGTCAGCACGTGGCCGTTGGGCACCGGCGCGATGCAGCGCGAGATCAGCGTGAGCTGGCAACCGTTGCCGCCCGCCGCGCCGTAGCCCGACACCTGGTAGACGGTGATGAGGTTGTCGCTGCGGCAGATGAACAGCTGGCGGGTCTGCTCGTTGAACGCCAGGCCGGTCGCGACCACGTTACCGCCGAGATTGGGCACCGGTTGCGGCGGGCAGACCACGCGGCACTGGTTGCGTGAGTCGACCTTGGCGAGTCGGGCACCGTCGGTGATCCAGGTGGCACGAGCGATCGGGTCGTGGGCGGTGCCGCCGGCGAACGGAGTGAGCGCCGGGCCGATGACGTTCGGCAGGCAGCGCTGCAGGCGGCAGGTGGCCTGGTCCTGGGTCAGGACCAGCGGCGTGGTGTCGGTGGTGCCGATGACCTCGACGCCAGACTGGGCGGCGAGGGGTGCCACGAGGGCCAGCAGGCCGGAAGCAAGGGAGAGACGAAGGGTGTTCATGTGGGGGACCTCTGCCGCGCGGTTGCCGCGAGCGGGCGGTCCCGCCGGGTCCAATCTCCTGCATCGGCCCCGTCGCGGCCATGGGAAACGCCCTTAAACCACTTAATGTCAGCGCCTTACGGGGTCCGCAGAAAGTGTCCGCAGTGTCGCTCGCGAATTCCGGCCGACGGATGCCTCATGGTTGCGCCATGAAAGCCACCTGCCTCGTCGTCTCCCTCGCCGCGGTCCTGGTCCCGCCCACGACCCCCGACTCCAGGTCGAACCACCCCGCCGAGATCACCACGCGGGTCCTGCGCATCGCCGAAAAGCGGATCCGCGACGAGGTCGAGAACGACTCCTTCGCGGAGATCCCGACGACCACGTTCACGCTGGAGTTCCAGGGCGCGGATCTCGAAGGCGTGACCCACTGGTTCGGGCTGAAACTGACCGCCGCGCAGGACGACGTCGGCACCGATCTGCGTGTCGACAGGTTCGGACAGGACGCGGGCGGCGAGTCCCCCGAGGCGATCGACCGGGACCACATGTGGTTCGGTGCCGACGAGCAGCCCACCGATCGTCTGAAGCTCGACCTCGACCTCGGTCCCACGCCGCGCAAGGCGACCGAGCTGAAGCGCCTGGCCGGCACCGTCACCATGCGGCGGGCGACGCTGGAGACCGCGACCATCGGGGGCATCTCGAAGCGCGTCGGCAAGCGGCTGGAGCACCCCCTGCTGAAGGACCGCGGCGTGACGATCGACGTCGAGGCGTTCGGCGACGGTTCGATCGAGCTGAAGATCCGCGGCGAGCTGGCTGCCGTGACCGGGTTCGGAGTCGTCGACGCGGCCGGCAACGACCTGGAGGCCGGGTCGAGTTATTGGAGTTCGGGCGACGAGAAGAGCCTGACGTTGTCGGAGGACCGGATCGATGAGCGCTCGAAGCTGGTCTTCAAGGTCGCGACGGCCAGCGAGGACTTCGCGGTCCCGTTCGAGGTGAAGGGCCTGAAGCTCCCCTGAGCCGGTCACCGACACGCCGTGCGGATCCGAGCCAGTGGTCCGATTCACCCATCTGGGGCAGTATCCGCGGATCCTGACGCCGCGGCCGCCTTTGGTATGGCTGGTTGGACCATCCTCGGCGTGTCCACCAACACGCCTGCGGTGGTCCGCCTCGCCCACAACGCCAGTCTCTCGCGGATCACATGCCCCATCTGGATGAATCACACCACTAGGATGTTGCGGATCCCGCGGTCGATCCGAGGAGGCCGGTCGTTCCGCTGGCGAGAGCCTCCGGATCCGCCGGGGGCGAAGGCCAAGCCATGAACGTCCGCGCTCCGTCCTCCCCCGTCTCCCCCGTCTCCCGCGTCTCCCGCGTCACCTCACTCCGCGCCGCCCTCGCGATCGGCGCCCTGTCCATCCCGCTCGCTGCCCAGTCGCAGGTCGACCTCTCGACCTGGACCGCCGAGTCGTACGCCGCCGTATCCGGCTTCGGTGCGGGGCGCTGGACGGTCGCATCCGGAGGCGGCTCGGTCGTCCAGAGCGTCAACGGCCAGCCGACCCTGTTCTACAGCGACTTCGAGGTAAGCAACCTGCGCATCGAGGGTGAGCTGGTGCCGGGCAGCGGCGACGACGACTACCTCGGCTTCGCGCTCGGCTTCCGCCCCGGTGACTCGACCAACCCGGGCGCCGACTACCTGCTGGTCGACTGGAAGAAGGCCACGCAGGGCTTCAACTTCGGCGCGCCGTCGTGCACGCCGGGGAGCACCGCGCAGATCGGCCTGGCGGTGTCCCGCGTCCGCGGCATCCCCACGGCGGACGAGTTCTGGGGTCACGTCGACCTCGATGCCTCGCCCTGTTCGACGCCCGCCGACCGCGTCACCGAACTCGCGCGGGGCACCAACCTCGGCTCGACTGGCTGGGTGTCCGGCCGGACCTACCGCTTCCGCTTCGACTTCACGCCGACCCAGCTCGTGGTGTTCGTCGACGGCGTCCAGGAGATGAGCATCAACGGTCGCTTCGATGGCGGCCGGATGGCGTTCTACAACTTCTCCCAGGCGAACGTGACCTACCGCGCCTTCACGTCGGCGTGCCCGGCATCGAAGGTGAGCTACGGACAGGGCCACCCGGGCACCGGCGGCGTGCCCGGCATCGACAGCGACGCCCTGCCGGTACTCGGCACCAGCATCGGCCTGCAGCTCGGCAATGCAGCGCGGGCCGCGGCTCCCGACGCGCTGTTCCTCGGACTGGCACAGGACCGCGCCGCGACGCCGTTCGGTGGCACGCTGCTGGTCCAACCGATGTTCTCGGTGACGCTGCTCCTGCCGATCGGCGGCGCGACCCTGCCGCTGCAGCTCCCGAACGACCCCGCGTCGTGCGGAGTCGGCGTCTACCTGCAGCACCTGCATCTCGACGCCGGCGCGTCGGCGGGCCTGGCGTTCAGCCGCGGCCTGGAGCTGGTCCTCGGCACGTAGCAGCGCACCGGTGCCGCACGCGAGGCCGGAGGTTTCCCGGAGATTCGCGAGAGGAAACGGCGGGGCGCCTGCAACCAGGAGGACGAACGAAGGGGGCGCTGATGCTCCAGACCTCGGGCGTCATCGGCCAGCAGTCCCTGCCGACCAGCACCCCTTGCTGGTCCCAGGACGGCGACTTCGCACTGTTCCCCTCGATCCGGGACCACGCGGTCGGCACCAACTCGATCGATCGGATCATGAACGGTGCGGTCGGCGGTCTCTCTCAGGCCATGCTGCTGCAGCCGACCGCCTCGTGGGCCCGCATCGGTTCGACGAACAGCCACATGCTGGTCAATCGGCTGAATCAGACCCGCTTCCCCAGAGTGCGGAATTCAGCCAGGCGACGGTGTCCGTGACCAGAGCGGGTCAGCCGGTGCAGATCAACGTGATCCGGCAGAACTGGCGCGCTTGGGTCTGGAGCGGCAACAACTGGACGTTCGCACCCGGTGAGCTGATCCGGCGTGCCGGCATGCCCGAGACCACCTACGACGTGGTCATCGACAACATCCGCAACACGCTGGTCACCCGCGACAGCTACTCGGTCACGATCTTCGATCCGACCGCCTCGGCCTGCAGCGCTCGTCGATCGACCCGGCGACCATCGGCATGCCGAACTGCACGCTGCTCAACCAGCCGCTGCTGTCGATCAGCCAGAACCTGCCGGTCTCGCCGGCCACCTTCGCGCTGCCGCTGCCGACCTCCGCGGCGCTGGGCGGCGCCCGGCTGCACACCCAGGGCGTCGCGATGGCGCCGGGTGTGAACTCGCTGGGCGTGCTGGCGACCAACGGCTTGACGCTGAAGCTGGGACGTTGACCGCTGCGACGGCCAGGGCAGCCGACGAACGGCTGGCCCTGGCGGCGGGAGCGGGCCTATAACGCGGTCCATGCTCCGGCCCTGCGACCTCCCGTCGACCGTCCCTCCGCGATGACACTCCACGGGATCTCCGCGCGGATCGGCATCCCCATCCTGTTGTTGGTCCTGGCCGAGATGGTCACCCTGGCGCTCTACATGGCCGAGGAGACCGCCGCGGAGCAGCGAGTCCGCCTCGAGCAGCTGGCGAGCGCCGACGCCAGTTTCCTCCGCCAGACCGGGATGCAGCCCTCTCCGGGCATCGCCAACAACCTTCGGACGGTCTCCGGAGTCGAGGTCTACTTCCGACGCGGCGACACGATCCTGGCCCCCGACGACCTCGAACCGGAGACCGCGGCATCGATCGCCCGCGTGCCGGCAGATGGCAAGGCGCACGTGGACCTGGGGTTCGACCTCGTGGCGGTACCGCTCGGTGGCCGCGACGTGCTGGTCCTCCGGCATCCTCGCTCCCTCGACTACCTGAACCAGCGCACCGTCGTGGTGCTCGCGGCACTCCTGCTGCTCGCGGTCCTGATCGGCTGGATCACCGTCCGCGGTCTGGTCGGACCGCTGCAGAGCCTCGCCCACCACCTGCCGGCGATCGAGAGCGCCGAGCCGCTCGACATGCCCGAGGCGAAGCGACCCGACGAGATCGGCGAGGTCGCAAGGTCGTTCCTCCGCACGCGGCAGGTCCTGCACGACGAGCGCGAGCAGCGGGCGCGGATGGAGAAGCTGGCCGTGCTGGGTCGGATGACCGCGTCGTTCGCGCACGAGGTGCAGAACCCGGTCGCGGCGATCAAGCTGCACGCACAGCTGCTGCGTGGAACCGACGCTGCGGAGACCGCCGCGACGATCGAAGACGAGATCACGCGGATCGAGGAGTTGGTGCAGAGCTGGATGTTCCTGAGCCGCCCGGAGCCGCCCGCGTTGGGCGATTGGAAGCTCCGAGATCTCCTGTCGCGGGTCGTCGAGAGCCAGCGTCGCCAGCTCGAGCACGCCCGCGTGACGGTCGACTTCGCCTGCAGCGACGACCTGCGCGTCGCCTGCGACGGCAAGCGCATCCGCCACGTGTTCAGCAATCTGCTCGACAACGCCGCCCACGCGATGCCTGGGGGCGGCGTGGTGCGGATCGAGGCACGGGAGCACGACGGGCAGGTCACGGTCGCGGTGATCGACTCGGGCTCGGGGTTCTCGTCGGAGGCGTTGGCCCGCTTCGCCGAGTTCTTCTTCAGCGAGAAGGAGGGCGGCATGGGTATCGGACTCGGCGTTGCGAGCGAGATCGTCCGGAGCCATGGTGGCAGCATGCAGGCTTCGAACGGTTCGCCGCGCGGTGCGCGGGTCGAGGTCATCCTGCCGGTCACCGGGCCGCGCGCTCTCGAGACGACGAAGGAGCTGCCATCTTGAGTCGGGTCCTGATCGTCGAGGACGAAGCCGGCCTGGCCTCGGCGCTGGCGACGCTCGTTCGTCGGATGGGCCACGAGCCGACCACGGTGGCCTCCGCGACGCTGGCGTTCTCCTGGCTCGAGCGCACCGACCCCGACCTGGTGGTCCTCGACATCGGGTTGCCGGATCTGAGCGGCATCGAGGTCCTGGCACGGATCCGGAAGCGCCGCGCCGACCTGCCGATCCTGATCGTGACCGCGCACGGCAACCTGCAGAACGCCGTCGAGGCCCGGAAGCGCGGCGCGTCGGGCTACCTGGTGAAGCCGCTCGACCTCGAGGAGTTCGAGACCATGGTGCGCTCGCTGCTCGACGCACCGGAGCGACCCTCGCTGCCGGCCGCGACCGGGCGGGCCGATCAGCACTCGCCGCTGCTGATCGGCTCGTCGCTGGCGATGCAGCCAGCGTTCGCGGCGATCGCGCATGCGTGCAGCTCCGACGTGCCGGTGCTCATCACCGGGCCGACCGGGATCGGCAAGTCGCTGACCGCCCGGATCATCCACCTGCACAGCGCCCGGCATGCGGGCCCCTTCGTGACCCTGTCGTGTGCGAGCCTGCCCGAGGCACTGCTCGAGGCGGAGCTGTTCGGGCACGAGCGCGGTGCGTTCACCGGCGCGCAGGAAACGCGGACCGGGCACATCGAGCGCGCCGCGGGCGGCACTCTGTTGCTCGACGAGATCGGTGAGGTCCCGCCGGCGCTGCAGGTGAAGCTGCTGCGGGTGGTCGAGGAAAAGACGTTCGTCCGGGTCGGTGGCCGGGAAGACCTGCAGGTCGACCTGCGGATCCTCGCTGCCACCAACCAGGACCTCGGCCAGGCGGTGGCGGAGAAGCGGTTCCGCGAGGACCTGCTGTATCGGCTGCGGGTTCTGGAGGTCGAGCTCCCGCCGCTCGCCGATCGGACCAGCGACCTGCCGGCACTGTGCTCGTTCCTGCTCGCCGAGATCGGCGGGGCGCGGCAATTGGCGCTGTCCGAGCGGGCCTTGCAGGTGCTGCGCGCCCACGACTGGCCCGGGAACGTCCGCGAGCTGCGCAATGCGCTCGAACACGCGGCGGCGGTCTGCAACGGCTCGGTGATCCTCGAGAGCCACCTGCCGGACAACTTGCGACGCCTGGTGGGTCCGACCGAGAGCATCGACCTAAGCGGCATCGATGCGGCATTGCACGAGTGGCTCGACTCCCGGCTGCGCGAGGGCTGCAGCTACGCGGAGCTCCATTCCGAGCTCGAGACGCGCCTGCTCGCCGCTTTGCTGCCGCGCTTCGAGGGCAAGCAGACCCTCTTGGCGCGCGAGCTGGGGATCAACCGCGCGACCCTGCGCAAGAAGATCCGGGGGCTGGTCGACCCGAGCCCGTCGAAGGACGAGCCCGAGTGACCCTCGCCTCCGATCAGAACAGCGTCGTGGTGGTCGCGCCGCGCGACCAGTTGGCCAGGGTCCGCGAGATCGGGATCCACGGCGGCAGGTAGAGGTTGAGCTTCACGTAACCGCGCATCGAACCGCTGCGCAGCACGATCGAACCACTCCGCGTCGGCCGGCCGTAGGCATTGAACGCCACCCGGAAGTTGTTGCAGTCGAGCTTCTGGTCGTTGGCGTAGAAGCTCACGCTGACCGAGCCGGCGACGAACAGACTGATGACGGTCAGCGACGCGTAGCCGTTGCCGGAGACCGCCGGATCGCCGTCGATCGTGACCCGGCCGTTGCAGAGGTCGGAGATCAGCGTCGCGCGGCCGTGCATCCGCCCGTAGGCCCGGCCGTACATCGCGACCACGCCGCCGACCACCGGCAGGGTCAGCGTCGGGGTCATCACCCGGATCCGGTAGTCGACGGACCGCGACCAGATCGGCGTCAGCGCTGCGTTCCACAGCGTGGTGTTGCCGACGCGCAGCAGAGTCGAGCCGTTCTGCGAGCAGGTCCGCCCCATGTAGGAACCGCTGGTGGTGCGCTGGATGTCGGTGCTCACGTCCATGTTGAAATGGAACTGACCAGCACGCGTGGCCCGACCGAGGAAGCGCAGGTCGGCGTAGGCGTAGCCGCTCGCCTTGGCGCGCAGATTCTCGTTGTCGTAGACCAGCTGGTAGCGGCCGGAGCCGGAGGTGCGGCGCGTGACCGAGCGCGCGCCATACATGTAGGCCCGGGTGCCGACGGTGACGCCGGCGTCGCTGTTGCCGAAGGTCTGGCTGGTCTGCCGCGTCGCGGACGCACTCTGCGCCGCGGTCTCCGGCGCCAACGACACGCACGCGAGAGCGAAGGTGGCGGCGGCGACGGCGAACTTGGTGGTCTTGGTGAAGGTCATCTTGGTTTCCTCTGCTTCGATTCCGTTGGGGTTGTCAGTTGTCGAACACCCTGCGGAACGACCTCCCCGCGGCGATCGACCGCCCCAACCCGGCGTTTTCCGGCGCACACTCCGTTCCGTCGCGACTCCCCGGACCGCGCCGTACACGCCGATCCGCTCCTCGCGCGACGAACGGGTCGCGGGGAGCGGATCGGGGATCGGAGTCGACAGCTCGGAGCTGCGGCGCTGGATCAGCTGCCGGCGAGCAGGCGGCGCGCCGTCTCACGCACGTGCTCGTCGACGTCGCCCTGCGCCACACGCCGCAGGATCTCGGTCGACTCGACATCGGGCCGCGACGCCAAGGCCAGGAGCGCCGCCTCGCGCACCACGGCGACGTCGTCGCGTAGCGCCGATTGCGCCAGCGCAGCGCGCACCGGCGACCAGGCTGCCGGATCGCGCGTCTCGGCGAGGCTCTCGATGACGCGCATCCGCACCGTCGCGTCGGGGTCGGCGACGAGCCGATCCAACAACCCGCGCAACGCACCGGCGACCGAGCGGCCGCGCAGTGCCGCCGCAGCCGCCGCGCGCAGCCCCGCGTCGGCGTGCTCCAGGTAGGCGAGTGCGCGCTCCAGGGCCCTCGACGCACCGCTGTTGCCCAACGCGTGCAACCAGGTATCGAGCGTGCCGCGCTCGGCACACTCGGCCTCGGCCTCCAACAGCCGGTCCAGCGCGGAGGGTCCTTCGCGCTCGCCGGTCGCACGGCCGGCCAGCGCACCGAAGACCAGGAGACTCGTGCCACCGAGTTCCGGGGCGCGCGCGGTGAACGCGGTGTTCCACAGCGCATCCAGTGCCGCCGGCGACGGCCGCCGGGCCTGGACCAGCGCCACCGTGGCTGCGGCGCGGAGCTCGACCGAATGCCGTTCGCTGGCGTGGATCGCGGTGAGCGCGGTCTGGGCTTCAGCCGTCTCGGCGTTGCCGAGCGCGGTCAGCAAACTCGACGCGAAGACGTCGTCGTAGCGACCCGACTCGATCAGCGCGGTCAGTTCGGAAACGGCTTCGGGGTCCAGCTCGCACAGCCGGGAGATCTCCTCCCAGGTCCGGTCGTACTCCTCACCAGTGATCTGACCGGACTGCACGAGGCCGTCGAGATAGCCCACGAGGTCGCCAAGTCGGATGCCCTCGAGCTCCGCGCGCCAACGCTCCGCCTCGTGCGCCTCGAACACGGCGAGCGCCGCCTCGCCCGCGCTCGCCGCGGCTTCCCAGTCGGCGTCGGGATCGAAGGCCGGCAGCTCGGCCTGCGGCAGGCGCGTGACCGAGCGGAGCTTCAGGCTGCCGTCGAAGGTCACGGTTGCGCCGAACGCCGCGCCGTCCGGGTCGAACGAAGTGCGCTCGTGGACCTCGGCCTCGGCCAACCAGCCGGCTTCCGAGTCGAATCGCGCCTCCGCCCGCCCCTCGACCGCCACCGCGCAGGCCTCCGGACTGTTACCCGCGCCGGCCAATGCCAGGTAGCCGAGCTTGCGGCGTTCGACCTCCAGGTCGCCGGACGACGGACCGCGGCGGTGGTACTCGACTTCCAGCTCGCCGGTCTCGTCGCGCTCCTCGGTCCGCCAGCTCGCGGCCGCCGCGTCTTCGTCGAGGACGAAGCGGAACGCCTGCAGCAGCGACCGCACTTCGTTGCGTGCGTGGAAGTCGAAGTCCACGGGGAAGTGGAAGCCGGTGATCCGGCCGGTCGGCGCGAAGCGCGCCCAGGTGGCCCGGCCGAGCTGCGCGCGGATCGCCGCGACCGCCGCCTCGCCGTCCGGGGCCTGCGGCGCTTCCAGGCTCAGCGCGTCGAACTGCACGGCGGCGTGGATCGCGTCGGCGGTCCGGTCGACGATGGTCAGCACCAATTCTGCGCGGAGTCGAGCCTTGCCGCCTCCTTGCGTGGCGTCCGCGCGTTCTCCCGAGGCGAGTTCGATGCCCTGGTCGGCAGCGAGGTCGAAGCGGAGACGGGTACCGACGGGGGCGCCGTACCAGCCACGGGCCGAACGTGCCGCGGTCGGCTGCCGCAAGTCGGTCTGGCGTCCGGCGTCGTTCCGCGAGGCGGGTTCCACGCGATCCCCGGCTGCGCGCTGCAGGATGGCGGGCGAAGCATTCGGTTCGTCTCCTGTGAGGCCCCAGTAGGCGGCCATGGCGGCCACGGGGAGGGCCAGGAGGAGGGTGCGTCGGGAGTGGGTGCGGTGCAGCATCGGAGTTCCTCGGGTCGTGATTCCCGGCGGAACGCCGCGCGGTCCCGGATCGACCGCACCGACTCGCGGAATCGATCAGTCCGGCGCGGCGTCGAGCAGTTCGGCGAACTTCGCCAGCCCCCGCGCCACCAGCCCGCGAACCGCCACCTCGCTGCGGCCGGTCTCGCGGCCGATCTCGGCGTAGGTGAGCCCTGCGATCCGCGACAGTGTGATCGCCTCGCGGTGCGCGTCCGGAAGCTCTGCGAACGCGGCCTCGAACCGTTCGACGGCCTCGCGCGCCATCAGCGCGACGCTCGGCGTGCCCAAGGTCGCGTAGCGTTCGAGCAGCGGCGCCAGACCGCCCTCGTCGTCGCGCTGATCTCCCGACACCTCGCGGCCGACGTCGCGGCGCTCGCGGTGGTGGTAGCGATGCCGGTCGACGATCTTGTTGGCCGCCGCGGTGAACAGCCAGTTCTTGAAGGCCGCGGCGTCGCGGTGCCGGTAGCCGCCGGAGTTCTCGAGCAACTCGCGACACACCGACTGCACCACGTCGGAACTCGACTCCCGGCCGCCCGCCAGGGCCCCGCCCATCCGCAGCCGGACGAAGGCCTGCAGCGCGGGCAGGTACTCGATCAGCAGCTCGTCGATCGCGACGGCATCGCCGCGGGTCGCGCGCTCCATGCGGGGGTCGTCCACGTCCATCACCTCCGGTCCTGGATCCGGGCCTATCATCGCCCGCACCCGAACCTGTGGGGAGCCACGATGACCGGAACCGGATCCGACGACGGGCTGCAGCTGTCCCCCGCGGCGGCGGCCCTGTCCGAACTGCTCGAGCGCCAGGCCGCGGGCGAAGAAATCGACCTCGAAGCGGTGTGCGCCGCCCGACCGCAGCACGCCGCGGAGATCCGGCGGCTGCATGCACGCCTCGAAGCCGCGCGGGTGCTGCGCGAGGAGACCCCGCGCGACGGCCTCGAGGAGCCGGCCTTCGGTCCGGCGGTGCCGACCCGGATCGGTGCCTACCGCATCGAATCCGTCCTGGGCCAGGGCGGCATGGGCACCGTCTACGCCGCGCGTCACGTCGACGACCCCGGGCTCCGCGCCGCGGTGAAGACCATCCGCCGAGGCCTCGGTGGGCGACGGGTCCTGGAGCGCTTCGAGTTCGAGCGCCGCACCCTCGCCGCGCTCGACCACCCGAACCTGGCCAAGGTCCTCGACGCGGGCCTCGACGCGCGCGGGGAACCGTTCCTGGCCCTGGAGCTGGTCGACGGTCCGCCATTGACCAGCTACTGCGAGCGGGCCTCACTCGGCCTGAGGAGCCGCGCGGAGCTGTTCCTCCAGGTCTGCGCCGGCGTCGCGCACGCCCACGCGCACGGCGTACTGCACCGTGACCTGAAGCCGTCGAACGTGCTGGTCGCGACGTCCGCCGGCCGACCGGTCCCCAAGGTCATCGACTTCGGGCTGGCCCGCGCCCTCGACGAGGCCGCGCCCCGGGCCTTCCGCACCACCCAGGGCGTGGTGCTCGGCACCCCCGAATACATGAGCCCCGAACAGGCGGCGGCGGGCAGCCGGGCGGTCGACGAGCGCAGCGACGTCTACGCGCTGGGCATCCTGCTCGACGAACTGCTGACCGGCATCCATCCCTACCGCGAGGTGGCTGGTGCCGGCCCCCTCGAACTCCTGCGCCGCATCGTCGAGACCGTGCCGACCCCACCCGCCGAGCGACTGCGACGCGACCCCGGCCGCGAGACGATCGCCGCCCGTCGCGGCCTCGACTCGGAAGCGTTGGCCCGGGCGCTGGGTGGAGAACTCGCCGCGATCCTGGTTCGCGCGGTCACGAAGGATCCGGCCTCGCGCTTTACGGGTGCCGCAGAATTCGCCGTGGCCCTGGAACCCTGCCTGCCCAACCTGCCGTGAGCCCCGAGCACACCGACGAGTCGCTGCTGATCGACGCCCTGCTGCAGCGCTACCCGGGACGCCCCGCAGCCGCGACACAGACGGGCGCGGGCGGCGACGACACAGTGCTCGGCGACTTCCGCCTGCTGCGCGAGATCGGGCGCGGTGGCATGGGCGTCGTCTTCGAGGCCGAGCAGGTCTCGCTGCGCCGGCGCGTCGCGGTGAAGGTGCTGCACCGCGAGTTCCTGGGCGAACCGGAGCGCATCGCGAGGTTCCGCCGCGAGGTCGAGGCGATCGGCCGGGTGCGGCATCCCAGCGTGGTCCCGATCCATCTGGTGGCCGAAGACGTCGAGGTGCCGTACTTCGCGATGGAGTTCGTCGAAGGCGTGAGCCTCGCCGAGTTCCTCGCCGACCTCGAGAAGTCGCACGGTACCGCGCCGCAGGAGCTGGCGGTGACCGGCCGCATCCGCCCGGGGCAGGACACCTGGGTCACCGAGGCCGCGGAGATCGTCGCCCAGGCCGCCGAGGGTCTGGGTGCGGCGCACGCCGAGGGTCTGATCCACCGCGACGTGAAGCCGGCCAACCTGCTGCTCGGCAACGACGGCAAGGTGCGGGTCGTCGACTTCGGCCTGGCCCGCGAACTCGATGCCGCGGCGCTGACCCGCACCGGCGACTGCGCCGGCACGCCACGCTACATGAGCCCCGAGCAGTTCGACGCCCGGGCCAGCCTCGACGCCCGCGGCGACGTGTTCTCGCTCGGCGTGGTGCTCTACGAACTGCTGACGCTGCGCCCACCGTTCGACGGCGACAACACCCAACAGATCCTTCGGTCGATCGCACTGCGCGAGCCACGTGCCCCACGCCAGCGCAATCCACGGGTGCCACGCGACCTGGAGACGATCTGCCTGACCGCGCTCGAGAAGGAGCCGGAGCGCCGCTACGCCGATGCCGCACAGCTCGCCGCCGACCTGCGCCGCTTCCTGAACCACGAACCGATCGTCGCCGAGCCACCCGGACCGGTGACCAGGGTCACCAAGTTCGTGCGCCGGCACCGTGCCGCGACCACCGCGGCCATCCTGGCGTTCCTGTTGGTGGTGGTCGGCCCGCTGGCGTTCGGCCTCTACATGCAGTCGGCCCGCGACGCACTGCGCAGCGAGCAGCAGGCGACCCTCGCCCAGCGCAACCGCGCCCGCGACAACCTGCACCGCGCCCGGGGGCTGCTGACCGAGCTGCTGGAGTTCGTCGCGCCGATGCGCACCGATCCGGAAGCGAGCGCCGACTACGAACGCGTGGTCCGCTCGTCGCTGAGCCATTACTCGGCCCTCCTGACCCAGGCCGAGGAAGAGGGCGAGGACACCCCGGCGATGCTGCGCGAGATGGCCGGCATGGCGGCGCTGGTCGCGAAGCTCCACGGCAACCTCGGCGAGATGGACGCCGCGATCCACAGCGGCCGGACCGCGGTGGCGACCGGTCAGCGCCTGGTGGACACCGGCGCCGCGTCGCCGGGCGACCGCTTCGCCCAGGCCACCAGCCTGCATCAGCTCGCGCGCGACCGGATGCGCGCCGGCGAGGACGCCGGCGTGGCGGAGGCTGACACGGCGGCGGCGGTGACGATCCTCGAAGACCTGCGTGCGACGCGCACCGACGACTGGCGCCTCGACACCGCACTGGCCCGGATGCTGGCCGACCGCAGCCTGTGGCGGCTGCAGCAGGGCGGCCGCCGTGCCGAAGCCGACGTCGACCTCGACCGGGCGCTGGAGCTATTCGCGGCGACGCCCGAGCGGGTCTCGGGGCGGCCCGAGAACCTGCAGGCCCGCGCCGCGGTGCATGCCGACTTCTGCGAGTATCTCCACGACGTCGGCGACCTTCCCGCGGCTCTCGACCACGGTGAGCGTGCGGTCGAGGCGAGTCGCCGGTTGCACGCGGCCCAACCGAGCGTCGAGAGCCGCCACCACCTCGCGACCTCGCTGATGCTGCTCGGCGCGGTGCTCACGACCGGCCCCGACCCCGAGCGCGGCGGCCGCTGCACCGCCGAGGCGGTCGAGATCACGCGCGGGCTGGTCGCGGCATGTCCTCGCGAGGTGGAATTCCACGGCCTGCTCGCGGGGCTGCTCTTCAACCAGGTCTTGCCCTGCATCGACGATCCCACGCAGCAGGACGCAGTCCGCGCCGGCCTCGACGAACTGGTCCCCCTGGTCGATCGGCTCGTCGACCAGCATCCCGACCGTTCCGAGTACCGGATCCGCGCCAGCGAGGTGCACGACCTCGCCGCGATGGCCCTCTCGGGGGACTCGACGGCAACGGCGACCGAAGCGATCGACCACCACCAGTTGCGCGCCATCGCGATCGTCGAAGCCGTCGCAGGGCGCGCCGCCCCGGACCCCGACGTCGAAGCGCGGCTGGCGGGTGCGCTCTGCGGCCGCGCCCACCTGCTGCTGAGCCGAGGCGACGCCGCCGGAGCCCGCGATCTCGCCGAACGCGCCGCGACGATCCAACGCCGGGTCCTGTCGCTGCGCCCCGGCGACCCCACCTACCGTGCGTTCCTCCAGAACATCCAGTGGGTGGCCGCCCGCGCCCACCTCGAGCTCGGCGAAGCGGAGCAGGCCGCGGCCGCCACCGAGACCATGCTCGAGTTCGGGGACGGCCAACCGATGCGCCACGATGCCGCGGCGGGGTTCTTCGCGCGGTGCGCGGCGCAAGTCGCGGACCCCGAACTCGCCGAACGCCTGGCCGGTCGCGCGGTCGAGGAGATCGGTCACGCACTCGACAAGGGCTGGCGCTTCCGTCGGCCGCTCGCCGAGGACCCACGCTTCGCTCGACTTCAGGAACGCGAGGACTTCACGCGGGAAGCGGCACGCGTCCCACGCTGACCTACGCACTGAACCGCCGCTTCACCCGCCCCTTCCACAGCTGCATCCGCAGCTTCCCGGTCCGCTCTGGCTCCACGCACTCCCCGCGATACTCCTCCCCCCGCCGCAGCCAGTAGCGGCAGAAGGTCTTCGCGGTCAGCCCCCACTTGGCGAGGAACTGGTGGCTCCCGGGGTTGCGCTGCACGCGACCGACCGTCTTCGACATGAAGTGGTAGGCGCGGCTGGCAGCGACCCCGCGGAACTCGCGGACGCCGGCCTCCCAGAGCTTCTTCGAGAAGTCCGGATCGGAGTACAGGCCTGGCGTGAACTCGGTGCTGTAGCCACCGACGAGATCCCAGAGCTTCGCGGGCACGACGTTCGGTGGCCAGGTCGCGCCCGACCAGTCGCGCTTGGGCAGCTCGGCGAACCCGGCGAGCAGCGCCTCCTCGCGGAAGTCGTCGGGCGAGGAACCGAAGTCGTGGGGCTGGATCGCGGCGCCGTTGCCGGTCGCGCGCGGTTCGATCAGCGTGCCCGACAGGAAGAAGCGGTCGTGGCCGAGGTCGTCGATCGCGTCGAGGAGCGCCCGGTCCCAGCCCGGACACAGGTACATATCGTCGTTGGCGTAGGCGATCAGGTCGGTCGTCGCCATCGACCGCATCGCGTTGACGGCATAGCAGACGCCGACGTTCCGGACCGAGGACGTGTGGTCGTAGCCATGGTCGCGGACCCACCCGAGCGTGCCGTCGCTGCCCTCGTTGACGTGGACGATCACCTGGTGCCGCGCGTCCGAATGGCGCTCGATCGACGCGAGGCACAGCTGCAGGAACGGTAGGTTGTTCCAGCTCGGGATGAGGATCGACATCCGACTGCCGGCCGCGTCGCGCGTGCCACGGTGGTACTCGATCTCCGGAAGGAACTGCTGCATCGGGACCGACACGATAGCCGCACGGGGCCGAGTCGCTACGCTCGGGAACCGCGAGCGATGCAGGTCCGACTGATCTCCTACAACGTGCACAAGTGCATCGGCGGCGTCGACCGCCGGTACGAGCCGGAGCGCGTGGTCGACACGCTGGCCCACCACGAACCCGACGTGGTGATGCTGCAGGAGTGTGCCAACGGCAGCGGCCGCCGCAATTGGCACCGCCAGGTCGACCTGCTCGGCGACGGCCTCGATCTCCGCCACCGCACGTGGTTCCCCAACCACCGCTTCCGCCGTGGCGGCGAATATGGCAACGCCATCCTGAGCCGCTGGCCGATCGTCTCGACCGAGAACATCGACCTCACGGTGGCGGGCCGGAAGAAGCGCAGTGTGCTGCATGGCCACGTGCGGGTGCGGACTCCCGACGGGCATTCACGGACGCTGCACGTGTTCAACATGCACCTGGGCCTGCGCGAGGACACCCGCCGCCGCCAGCTCGACCGCTTCGTCGACTGCCAGCCGTTCGCCGGCCTGCACCGGGACACGCCAGTGGTGGTCGGCGGTGACCTGAACGACGTGTGGGGCACGCTCGGGCCGCGGCACTTCGAGGCGGCGGGGTTCGCGCCGATGCCGCGGCGCATCCGCACGTTCCCGGCCTGGGGGCCGTTCCAGGCGCTCGACGGTCTGTACGTACGTGGGGACCTGCGGATGCTGCGCATCGAGGCTTCCCGACTTGCCCTGGCGCGGCGGGCGTCCGACCACTTGCCGCTGGTCGCGTTGCTGGAGCTGACCGCAGCCGGCTGACTGCCGGCGGGGCCGCCAGAATTCCCCTGGCGCCCGTCCTGGTGGCCGACCGACGCCGCCGATAACTTCGAAGTGGACGGCTCCCGTCCCGAGGATCATGGCCAGAGCAGACCACGAACCCGCAGAGCCGGTCACGTCCGGGCCGTCGCGTAGCGGACCGATGTCCGCGATGTCGGCGGACGACGAGCCGCGACACGCCGTTGCGTCCCCGGCAACGGGGGGTGACCACCCGCCGGAGGATCCGCTTCACGGTGGCGACGGCGACGGCCGGTCGCCCGGTGGAGGATCCCAGGGTCCGCTGCCACCACCGTGGGACCGGATCTTCTCGCTCGGCACCCGACTGTTCGTCTGGGGCCTGCTGGCCAGTCTGCTCTATCTCCTCCGACCGTTCTTCCTGCTGGTCTTCCTGACCTTCGTGTTCGCCTACATCCTCGAGCACGGCACAGAGGGTCTACGCCACCGCATCACCAATCGACCGTTCCGGGTGGTGATCGTGGCGCTGGTGTTCATCGGCACGTTGGTCTCGAGCGGCATCCTGCTCGCGCCGGCCTTCCAGAAGCAGGCCCGCAAGATCGCCCTCGAGTTCCCGACCTACCTCGCCTCGATCGACGAAGAGGTCCAGCGGCTGCGCAGCGACTCCGAAATGCTGCGCGACCTGATTCCGCACGACATGCGGACTGCAGACCTGATCGCCCGCTTCGCCGGAGTCGTCGAGCGCACCGCGCCCGACCTGCCACCGAAGGAGAAGGAGCCGAAGGTCCTACCGATCCGCGTCGAAGTGGACCCGGACTTCGTGGGCCCCCCCGCTCCCTACACCGTCGTCACGCCTCCCACCGAAGAGAGCGAGGTCGTGGCGGCGCGCAGCCAGGAGAAGATCAACGAGCTGGTCGAGATCATCATGGACGTCGCGAGTCCGATCCTCGGCGTGACCTCGTCGTTCCTGCTGTCGCTGCTGTTCGCGTTCCTGATCGTCCTCGACCTGCCGCGGCTGAGCCGCGCGGTCCACAGTCTGGCGAAGACCAAGATCGGCTTCATCTACGAGGAGGCTGCCGGGAACATCCACGACTTCGGCGCGATGCTCGGCCGCGCGCTCGAGGCCCAGTTCCTGATCGCGATCTGCAACACGGTGCTGACCGCGATCGGCCTGTGGCTGCTCGGGATGACCGACAACGTGATCTTCCTGGCGACGATCGTGTTCTTCTTCAGCTTCATCCCGGTGGTCGGCGTGTTCATCAGCTCGACCCCGATCTGCCTGGAGGCGCTGTCGGTGGACGGCGTGGGACTGATGTTCGCCGCGGTCCTGATGATCACGATCATCCACATGATCGAGGCGTACGTGCTCAACCCGCGGATCTTCGGCCACCACCTGCACATGAACCCGGTGCTGGTGCTGATCGTGCTGACGATCGCCGGCAAGCTCGCCGGCATCTGGGGCCTGATCCTCGGCCTGCCGGTGGTGAACTACGTGTTCAAGCACGCGATCCGGCACAGCAGCCGCCCCGCACCCGCCGCCGAGGCCAAGGTCGCGGCCACCAAGGCCTCGAGCGGTTCGTCACCTTGAGTTCCGCGCAACAGCTCAGCGACGTCGAGACCCCGGCCCTGGTGCTCGACCGCCCCCGACTGGCCCGCAACGTCGCGCGGATGGAGGCCCGCTGCCGAGAACTCGGCGTGGCGCACCGACCGCACCTGAAGACCTCGAAGTCGCTGGAGGTCTCGCGGTTGATTCCGTCGGCCCGCGGGCACGGCGCGACGGTGTCGACGGTGCGCGAAGCCGAGTACTTCGCAGCCGACGGCATCAGCGACCTGCTCTACGCGGTGTCGATCGCGCCCGGCAAGCTGCCGCGGTTGGCGAGAGTGGCCGAGACGGGAGCCCGCCTGCACCTCGCGGTCGACCACCCGGACACGCTGCGGTTGCTCGCCGAGGGTTGGGCGACCCTCACCGAGGCCACCGCTTCGGTGCTGCTCGAGATCGACTGCGGCGAACACCGCTCCGGCCTCGAGCCCGACGATCCGCTGCTGCTGCAGCTGGCGCGGTCGATCGAAGCAGCCACCGGCCTCGCGCTGGGCGGCGTGTTCACCCACGGCGGCCAGAGCTACGGCGCGGCGGGTCCGGCCGGAGTGCGCGCGGTCGCCGAGTCCGAGCGCGCCACAGCCGTCGCCGCACGCGATGCACTGCGCTCCGCCGGCCACGACTGCGGAATCGTTAGCGTCGGCTCGACCCCCACAGCGATGCACGCCGAGCACCTGCGAGGCGTGACCGAACTGCGCGCCGGGGTGCACGTGTTCGGCGACGTGTTCCAGGCCGCGCTGGGCAGCTGCGCGCTCGACGACGTCGCGCTGAGCGTGCTGACCACGGTGGTCGGCCACCAACGCCACGGCCGGTGCCTGGTGGTCGACGCGGGCGGGCTGGCGCTGTCGAAGGACCGCAGCACCGCCGGCCTCGCCGCCGAGCACGACTGCGGCTACGGCCTGCTGACGACCCGCGAGGGGCGGCTGCTCGAGGGCCTGCGCGTCGCCCACGCCTACCAGGAACACGGGATGGTCGAGCTGCCGTCCGGCGCCTCGTTCGCCGACTTCCCGATCGGCAGCCAGCTCCGCGTGCTGCCCAACCACGCCTGCATGACCGCTGCGGCCCACGACTGCTACCACGTGGTCGACGACGATCCGGAACGGGTCGTCGCGGTGTGGTCGCGGATCAACGGCTGGTAGGCGGGAGCCCGGCTGCCCTGGCAAGGCCCGGGTTTTGTGGAACCCTCGCCGCGCCCCGGACGCAATCGGGTTCGGCTACCCGGCAGCCATCGCCGACCGCATCCCCCTGACCGACACCAAGGAGACCACCCATGCGTCGTTGCGCAGCCCTCCTGCTCCTGCTCACCGCACCCCTCGCCAGCCAGACGACCTGGATCGTCGACGCCAGCGGCGGACCCGGCGCGCAGTTCACCGACATCCAGGCCGCGGTCGACGCCGCCGCCGACGGCGACCGGATCCTGGTCCGCGCCGGCAGCTACGCGCCCTTCCAGATCGACGGCAAGGGACTGGCGGTACTCGGCGAGGACAACGTGCTGCTGCGCGGAACCGGCCAGCTCCACGTCTCGAACACGGCGCCGGGCCAGGACGTGGTATTGACCGACCTGGACCTCGACGCCTCGCCGCCGATCTTCAGCAACCACGGGGCGACGCTGTGCCGCGGCCGCCTGTTGATGGAGCGCGTGACACTTCGCCTCGCCGGCTCGAGCACCCGATTCGAAGGCTGTGCCGACCTCCGCTTCAGCGAGTTGGAGACCCAGGCGGGAATCGCGGTCACCAACAGCACCGCCACGATCACCGACTCCAGGTTGCTCGCCGGAGTGCTGACCCTGTTCCCCCCGCCCGCCCTGCAGGTGAGCGACTCGCGGGTCACGATCTCGAACAGCTCGGTCTCCGGCCAGTCCCAGTTCAACCGCGCCGGCCCGTCGTCGGCGATCGCGATGTCCGGAGCCAGCGTGCTGACCCTGACCGACGACGGCACCCACCTGATCGCCGCGGGCGGCAGTCAGGCGGGCCCATACTCAGGCATCTCCGGCAGCGGCACGGTGGTCCGCGACCCGAACGTCACGATCCAGGGCTCGTCCGGTGGCCCGGCGGTGGACCTCGGGATCCAGGAAATCGTCCGCGCCATCCCGTGCCTGAGCGTCCGCCCCGAGCCGGCGCGTAGCACCATCGAACTTGCGCTCACCGGCGCCACCGGCGAGGCCTACGCGGTGTTCTTCGGTCTGCCCGCCGCACCGTTCGAGCTGCCCGGTATCGGCGGGACCATCGGCATCGGCGCGCCGCTGGCGTCGTTCCTCGGGGTGTTCGGCGGCGGCCCGGTGCAGCAGACCTACGGCATCGGTCCCGGACTGCCGCCGGGTTTCCAGCTCTGCTGGCAGGCGATCGCCAGCGATTCGGGAGAGAGGTGGCACGTCTCGGCGCCGGCGACCTACGCGCGGACGCGGTGATCGCGGGATTCCTGAACCCCCGCGCGGGGTTGGGGAACAATGGGGGGCCCGTCCGGAACCCCGGAACCCACACCATGCGCGTCACCTTCCCGCTCCTGCTCCTGCTCACCCTCCAAGCCCCCGCCCAGTCGACCTGGATCGTCGACGCGAGCGGGGCCCCCGATGCCGACTTCACGTCGATCCAGGCTGCGGTCGATGCCGCGGCGGACGGCGACCGGATCCTGATCCGCGCGGGGCAGTACCACGGCTTCGAGATCGTCGGCAAGGGGCTCGCGCTGCACGGGGAGGCCGGCGTGCAGCTCTCGGCGACGGGCACGCTGCACGTCGTCGGCACACAGCCGGACCAGACCGTGACGATCTCCGACGTGCACGTCCGCGGCGTGTCGATCGGCAGCGGCCAGGGTGCCACCGACTGCCGCGGTCGGGTCGTTCTCGAGCGCATCCTGTTCGACGCGCTCACCACGAGGCCGACGTTCGCCCGCTGCGAGGACGTGCGGGCCCGGTTCGTCGACCTGCGTCTGCCGCTGAGAGTCGTCGACTCGCGGCTGGCGGCCTCCGACAGTCGCTTCCAGGCCGGTCTGCTCTATCCGCTGGGCGGCGTGGGGATGGACATCGGGAACAGCGACGTGACGCTGGCGCGGTGCGAAGTGAGCGGCTCGCTCGCAACCGGATTCGGCATCGCGCATCCCGCGGTCCGTCTGGCCTCCTCCTCGCTCAGGCTGACCGGCGACGAGTCGTCGACCTTCACCGCGTCGCCAGGGACCACGCTCACCACGCACGCCATCGACGGCACCGGCAGCGTGGTCCGTGATCCGCGGGTCTCGTTGCTCTCGACGGGCGGTGCCGCGCGGGTCGCTCCGTCGTTGCTGGACACGGTCGTGCCGATCCCCGACCTTCAGGTGTTGGGAGATACGCGCGCGGGAAACCGGGTCAGCGTCCGCCTGCGCGGTGTCGAGGGCGAGATCTGGGGCCTCATGGTCGGACTTCCCGGCGCTCCGGTGCAGCTGCCCGGCATCGGCGGCGCGATCGACTACACCACCCCGATCGTGGCGCTGCAGGGAGTCTTCGGCACGGAACCCGTCTGGCTGAGCTACACCGCGGTCTCCGGCCTTCCCCCGGGGTTCGCGTTCTGCTGGCAGGCCATCGCCAGCGAACCGGGCGGAACCTGGCAGCACTCCAACTCGGAGACCTGCGCACGCGCTCGCTGATCGACCGCCCACTGGCCGCTCAGGCCAGGCCGATCGGCGCACCCAGGACATCGGGCAGCGACGGCCGGTAGCTGTCCACCGCGGCGACACGCCGCTGGACGCTCGAGTGCAGCACGGCTCCTTCGGGCAATCGACGCTTGCTGCGGCCCAACAGGGTCCAGATGGGCGGCTGCAGGGACTCGTGGATCGCGCCGGCCGGATCGGGGCGGACGTGCCTGTCGATGTAGCTCTTCTTGAACTGCAGGCCGTGGCGCGCCGCGTGTTCGAGCATCCACAGCAGCGCGACGTCCGACAGGGCTGCCTCCGCATAGCCGCCGCCGACGTCGGAGTGCACACCGGGGAACCACTGCTCATCGACCCGCGGGTCGGGCTCCCACAGCAGCGGTGGGAACTTCTTGCGCTGCTCGTCGATGGCCACCGCGTGGTAGCCGGCGGTGACGTTGGCACTGAGCACGAGGTCCTTGTAGGGCGCGTCGTTGGTGGCCTTGACGGTGTCCCAGACCCCGACGAACTCGACCTTCACGTCGAAGAACCGGCCCTCGGCCTTGAGCTCGTCGGCGGCGCGGCGGTCGCGGTTCAGGTAGAGCTCCCAGCCGAGTTGGGTGTCCCGCGAGGTCCGCGGCACGCCGCTATGTTCCAGCAGTCCCGCGAAGCGACGCGCCGAGTAGGCGCCGCGGCTGAAGCCGATCAGGAAGATCCGGTCGAGTGAGTCCGCGCCGCCCGATTCGGCCAGGCGATTGCGCAGGAAGCGGTAGGCGCCGAGCAATCGCTTCTCCAAGCCGTAGCCATAGATGCCGCCGCGAACGATCTCCCAGGCCCGCGAGCCGACGCCCTGCTCGTAGTGCTGGCGTTGCTGCCCGTTGTTGCTGCGCATCGCCTTCAGGAACTTCACCACGTTGGTGTCGCACGAGGAGCCGTCTGCCCCGGTCTCGGGCTCGTTCCAGGTGCCGTCGAAACCGACCACCAGATTGCGCGGACCCGCCATGGTCAGCGCCCCTCTCCCACGACGTCGGCGTCGGGGTCCCAGACGTCGCCGTCGTCCTCGTCGTTCTCGCCGGAGGACTCGCTCGGGACGCACCACCATTCCACCGACTGCGGTGCGTACAGGCCGAGGGTTGCGACCGAGGCCAGCGCGAACAGGAAGTTGTCGTGGTACTCGACCCGGTAGATCTGGAAGCCCGGCTCGCACTTCTGCACGTCGGGCGTCGACCAGAGGAAGCCCCAGAACGAGGCGTGCACCGTCTCGCTCCGGGAGACGGCCTCGGGCGTGAGATCGAAGTCACCTCCTCCCTCGAGCTCGAAGCTGCTGCAGGCCACAGCACAAAGGAACAACGGGACCACGAGGAGGGTGCGCGCGAACGAACGGATCGGGATGGACGGCTCCTTCATGCCGACACCGTAGCTCCGCACCCCGCCGCTCGACAGACTTCGTCGAACCGGACGACTCACCCCGCGCCGGCGGACACCACCGTGACCTGCCCCGGGTGCAGGTGGGCACGCGCCACGCGGCTCACGTCGTCGGCGGTGACCGCACGGATCAGCTCCGGATACCGCTCGAGGTAGTCCTCCGGCAACCCGAAGCGCTTGCGCCGGATCGCGTAGGACACCAGGTTGGCGTTGCGCTCCAACCCGAACACGTAGCTGCCGGTCAGGTAGTCGTGGACGTCGCGCAGTTCGTCGGCGCTCGGCGGCTCGTTGCGTAGCCGCTCCATCTCGTCGAGGAACCCGTCGACCGCCTTCTGACGGTGCTCGGCCGAGGTGCCGATGTAGGCGGTGAAGGTGCCGGGCTGCAGGCCGGCGTTGGAGGTGATCGCGGCATGCACGGCGTAGCAGAGACCCTGCTCGTCGCGCAGCCGGCGACTGATCCGCGAGGTGAATCCCGGTCCGGTGCCGAGGATGTGGTCCATCACCAACAGCGCGTGGAAGTCCGGGTCGGAGCGCACCACGCCGAGGTGCCCGACGAACAGATGGACCTGCTCGCGGTCCATCGGCAGATGGATGTCGCGGCGCTTCGTCGCCAGCGCCGGTGCGGCGAACGGCTCGCGCGGCACGAGGCTGCCGCGGAACGAGCGGAAGGCCTTGCTGGCGAGGTCGAGCGACTCCTCGACCGGCATCGGTCCGGCCAGGGCCACGATCGCCTCCTCCGGCACGAACTGCCGGCGATGGAAGCGTTCCAGGTCGGCGGGTCGGTAGCCGGCGATGGTCTCGGCATCGGCGTAGGCCGGACGACCGTAGGGGTGGTCGCCGTAGACCTCGGCACGGAATCGCCTGCGGGCGACCAGCCGCGGATCGGAATCGTCGTCCTCGATCTCGGCGACGATCTCGTCCTGGACGCGCCGCACGTCGCGGGTCTTGAAGGCCGGCTCGAAAACCGCCTCGCGGAGCAGCCGCAGCGCCTTGGCCGCCTCCACTGCGGGGCACTGGATCGTCCCACCCGACTCGCTGCTCTCGAAGGCGCCGCCGAGGTTCTCGACCGCTTCGGCGAACTCGTTGCCGTCCCGCTTGCGGGTGCCTTCCTCGAGGCAGTTGCCCACCAGATAAGACAGGCCATGCTCGCCGGAACGCTCGTCGAGACGGCCGACCCGCAGCGAAGCGGTGGCCGCGAAGGTCTCCACGCCGGGGTTCTGCACCGCCAGCACGGTCAGGCCGTTGCGCAGGACCCGCTCACCGATGTGTAGCGCGACGGTCGCCATCAGGCCTTGCCTCCGCGCGACGACTTCTTGGCCGGCACCCCTCGCTGCTTCGCCGGTCGATTGGTCGTGGCCGGCTTCGCCTTCGCCTTCTTGCTCGGGGTCCGCCCAGCCGGTGCAGCCTCCTTGGCCGCGACCTTCTTCCGGGTGACCTTCTTCCGAGTGGCCTGCTTGCGGGCGGTCTTCTTGCGGGCCGAAGCACTCGGCCGCAGTCCGGTCATCCCTTCGGGCAGCGACCACATGACGGTCCACGCGTCGGGACGCAGCCAGCGCACCGCGACCTCGCGCACCTCGCGACGGTCGACCTCGTCGTACAGCTCGAGCACCGAGTCGAGCAGGCGGTAGCCGCCCTGGGCCGCGGCCTCGAACCGACCGATCTTCATCGCGGTGTCGAGCACCGTCTCGCCCTCGAACAGGAACCCCGAGCGGAGCTGGATCCTGGAGCGCTTGAGTTCGGCGGCGGTCACGCCGTCGTGCAGGACCTTGTCGACCTCCTCGCGGACCAACGCCTCGGCCCGCTCCGGATCGGCGCCGGGACGCAGCTCCAGCAGGATCCAGAACATCCCCGGATCGAAGCGCGGCTCATTGGCGATCGACACGTGGGTGGCGATCTCCTCGTCCAGGATCAGCCGCCGGTGCAGACGCGAGTTGCGGCCGGTACCGAGCACATGGCCGAGGATGTCGAGGACGAAATCGTCGCGCTCCCCCATCCGGCACACCGGTGCGGCCATCGCGATGCGGGTGATCCCGCCGGGCGCGCGGATCGTGCCGCGGCGCTCGCCGGCATGCGGCGGCTCGGTGAGCGGCGCATCACGCTCCGCGACGCGCGGCAGCGAGCCGAACAGGCTCTCGATCCGCCGCGAGGTCGCGTCGAGGTCGATGTCGCCGGCGACCACCAGGAACGACCGGTTCGGGCCGTAGTGCCGCTGGTAGTAGGAGCGCATGCCCTGCGGCGCGAGGCGCTCGAGGTCTTCACGCCAACCGATGATCGGATTGTGGTAGGGATGCACGCGGTAGGCCAGCGACTCGGTGGCCTCGAACAACGACCGCCACGGGTCGTCCTGACCCATCGCCAGCTCCTCGAGGACCACGCTCTTCTCGGCGGCGAACTCCTCGGGGTCGAACAGGCAGTCGGTCATCCGGTTCGCTTCGATCTCGAGCGCGGTCTCCCAACGGTCGGCCGCGAGCGCGAAGAAGTACGCGGTGCTGTCCTGGTCGGTCTGGGCGTTGTTGCTGCCGCCGAGCCGGCTGGTGATCGCGTCGATCTCGCCCTTCGCGTAGCGCGACGTGCCCTTGAACATCATGTGTTCGAGGAAGTGGCTCACGCCGGTCTCGCCGGATCGCTCGTCGCGGGAACCAACCCGGTAGTAGAGGACGCTGGCCGCGATCGGCAGGCCGCGCCGCGGCACCAGGAAGGCCCGGAACCCGTTCGACAGCTCGACTTCGTGGACTTCGGGGATCAACGCTCGCCTGCTCCTGCCGCGCGGTCGTCGCCTCCGACGTTGCGCAGCGCCTCGATCTCGTCGTGGGTCAGGAACCGCCAGCGACCGGACCCGAGGCCGCGCAGCGTCAGCGGTCCGATCCGCACCCGCTTCAGCGCGGTCACCGCGTAGCCGAGTTTGGCGAAGATCCGGCGGATCTCGCGGTTGCGCCCCTCGCGCAGGGAGACCCGCAGCACGGTCTTGTCGCGGAAGCGGCGCTCGACGGAGACCCGCATCCCGGCGGTCTTGCCCTCGCTCAGCCACACGCCGCCCTGCGCCTTGTCGAGCGCATCGGGCTCGACCTGGCCGCGCACGGTGATCGAGTAGGTCTTCGACACACCGAAGCTCGGGTGGGCGAGACGCTGCGCGAACTGGCCGTCGTTGGTGGCGAGGATCAGCCCCTCGGAATCGGCGTCGAGCCGACCGATCGTGAACACCCGACCGCGCAGGCCCTGCAGCAGGTCGATGACCCGCGTCCGCTGTTCGTTGGGCGCATTGGTGCAGACCACGCCCTTGGGCTTGTGGATCACCACGTAGGTCGGCCGCTCGGGCTGGAGGCGCTCGCCGTCGAAGCGGACCTCGTCGTGCAAGGGGTCGATGCGGGTGCCGAGTTCCTTGCAGGTCTCGCCGTTGACCACGATGCGGCCGGCTTCGATCAGGTCCTCGGCGCCGCGCCGGCTGGCGAGTCCCGCCGCGGCGAGGAAGCGATTGAGCCGGATCAGGCCGTCGTCGGAGACGTCGTGCTCGGCGCCCCCGCCGGCGAGCGGTGTGACCTTGATGCCGGGGCGCCCGCCGCGGGTGCTGCGCGATGCCTTGGTGCGCGGCGCGCGCACCGGGCCACGGGCCTTCTGACCGCGCGTGCCCGGACCGCTGCGCCTGTCGCGGCCCGCGCCCGGTCCCTTGCGACCACCGCCGCGTCCATCCGACCCGCCGCCACCACGACCGCCACCCGCACCACGTCGTCCCGTCGCCACTTCAGCGCACCTCACCAGGATCGGCCCAGAGGACCTCGAGCTCACCGATCGGCGACACGAACACCGTGTCGACGGAGGCCGGGACCAACACGGTCTCGCCCTTCTTCAGGCGCAGCGGCGGATGCTCACCCCCACTCCGCCAACCCAGCGTCCCGAAGCCCTGCAGCACGGTGAGCAGCTTGAAGGTGGCTTCGGTGCCGAGCGTCGCCGGCTGACTGCAGCGAAAGCGACGCACGCGGAACGCGTCGGTGCGCACCAGCCACGACGCGTGGTCGTCGATGCGCTCGGGCACCACGAGACCGGCGTCGGGAAGGTCGTCGCGCACCGCTTCGCGGGCCTCGTCGAGGTGCAGCTCGCGGCCACGTCCCCAGTCGTAGACCCGGAACGTCAGGTCGGAGTTCTGCTGGATCTCGTAGGCGACCACGCCCGGACCGAGTGCGTGGACGGTGCCGGCGGGCACGTCGAAGACGTCGCCCTCCACCGGGCGGTAGGTCTTCAACAGCGGCTCCATGCCGGGGGTGTCGAAGGCCGTCTCGAACAGGTCGCGGGTCACGCCTTCGGCCAGACCACAGGCGATCGCCGCGTTCGGGTCCGCGTCGAGGACCACCCACGCCTCCGACTTCGGACCGTCGCCGAGTGCCGCCGCCTGCGCGGCACCGGGGTGGACCTGGACCGACAACCGCTCGCGGGCATCGAGGAACTTCACCAGCAGCGGGAAGCCACCGGTCGCCGAGCGTGCCACTCCCCGGCCGAGGATCTCCTCGCCGGCTTCGTCCAACAGGTCGCGGAGGTTCCTGCCGCTGCCGTCGCGGAGCAGACTCGAGCCATCTGGGCGGTCGTAGACTTCCCAGGTTTCGCCGATAGGTTCACCGCCTACAGACTCGGGATCCAGGTCGAGCCGATCCACAAGGGCAGTGCCACCCCAGGGCTTGGGAACCACGCGGCGCTGCAGCAGGACGGGGATCGGGTCGGGCATCGGCTCTCGTTCTCGGCGCGTGCGCCGAATCGACCCTTGTAGGCGACCGGGGGGCGGGAAGCCACTGCGCGGGGGCCTGGGGCCCGCGCGCCGGCGGGAGGAATCAGACTTCTGTCCGCTCCGCGCGGGATTCCACCCGGTGCTGCGCCCAGACCAGCGCCAGCGTCACCAGCCCCACCCCGGCGAGGAAGCCGAAGGCGACCGTCCAACCATGGGCCTGAGCCAACTCGCCGATGCCCCAACCCGCGACCATGCCACCGCAGTAGCCGGCGGCGTCACAGAGTCCGGAGACCGTGGAGCAGCCGACCTTCCCGCCCAGCCGGATCGCCATCACCCCGCTCATGAACGAGTAGGGCCCGAGCAGGAAGAACGCGGTGGTGATCAGGAGCAGCGCCGTCAGCGCACCTTGCCCCTGCAGCGGTACCCATGCCAGGGCCGCCAGGGAGACGACCAACAGCACCGTGAACGGGATCGCGATCCGCGCCGGGGAGCTGCCGGCCCGATCGGTCAGGCGTCCCGCGACGATCGCGGCGACCCCGCCCGCCGCGGGGAACACCAGGCTGGTCACCGCGGCCGCGCCCTCCTCCAGTCCGCCGACCTCGTTGAGGACGACCGGAGACCAGGTGTTGAAGGTCTCGCGCAGCAACGTGAGGCCGAAGTTCACCGCGCACATCAGCCAGAACACCCGGTTCGCGACCACGGTGGCCAGCACCTCGCGGATCGGCACGCGGGTCTGGCTGGTCGCCGTACCGAATACGTTGCCGACCGCCGCCTCCGGCTCGTCGAGGCCGACGTCGGCCGGCCGCGCGCGGAGCACGAACGCCGCGACGGTGGCGATCGGCAGCAGGGTGGCGGCCGCGACCAGGAACACGGTGCGCCAGCCGCCGCCCCAGGTCACCACCGAGCCGAGCCAGCCGCGCGCCAACGCGTCGCCGATCAGGAAGCTCGCCGACAGGATGCCCATCACCGACGCCATCCGCACCGGCGGGAACCACGCGGAGGCGACCCGCACCAGCGCGACCCAGCCCATCGACTGGAACCAGCGGTTCAGTCCCCACAGCAGCGCGAGCCAGCCGAACCCCGACGCCAGCCCGAACGCGACGGTCATCGCCACCGAACCGAACATCCCCAGCAGGAACAGCGAGCGGCCGTGGGTGCGGTCGGCGAGGATCCCGTGCGCGATCTTGCCGAGCGTGTAGGCGAACACACCGATCGTGGCGATCAGCCCGAAGTCGCCCTTGTCGAAGCCGGTGTCCTTCAGCTCGTCGAGCAGCAGCGGCCCGGCGACGCTGAGGTTGGAGCGGCAGACGTAGTAGCCGGTGTAGCCCGCGAACAGCGTGGCGACCGTGCGGGTCTCGTGGCGCCTGCGAAGAGCCTCCGGCATCGCCGACTACGATCCCGAGCCCGGGCGGCGCGGCAAGGCAAGATCGGGTGAAGAGCGACGGATCAACCGGCCGCCTCGGCGCCCTTGTCGACACCCTTCTCGGGACCTTTCTCGGAGCCCTTGTCGCTGCCGCCCCGCGCCCGCTTGCGCAGCCGCCGCGCCTCGGCCAGGGCCTCGGTCTCCGCCCCGTCGCCGGCCGACATCGCGGCGAGTTCGCGGTCGGACTCCTTGCTGCCGAGCCGGGTAACGGTCGAGAAGGTGCGGCCGTCGCGGACCTCCTTGGCGACCTTGAAGTGGGCGTCGGCGAATGCCGCGACCTGCGGCAGGTGGGTGACGATCAGCACCTGGTGGTGGGCGGCGACGTCGCGGAGCTTGTGGCCGACCTTGAGGCCGAGCCGCCCGCCGATCTCGGCGTCGATCTCGTCGAAGACCACGAACGGCACCCGGTCCTGGTCGGCGAGGCACTTCTTCACCGCGAGCACGATGCGCGCCATCTCGCCGCCCGAGGCGGTCTCGCGCATCGAGTGGAACGGCTCGCCCGGGTTGATGCGGACCTCGAAGTCGAGCTGGCCCGGCCCGTGGCTGGTGGAGTTCTCGAGCAGCGCGCGGCCCTCACCGACCTCCTCGTCCATCGCCACCCGGAAGCGGGTGTGCGGCATCGCGAGGTCCTCGAGTTCGCGCTCGATGGCGGCCACCAGCGCCGCACCGGCCTTCTTGCGGGCGCGGACCAGCTTGCGCGCGGCCTTGCCGAGCACGTCGAGAGCCTCGCGGACGGCGCGCTCGAGGGCTTCCGGACCGCCCTCGCCGCCGTCCAGACGATCCAGCTCTGCGGCGACCTCCTCGCGTTGGGTCAGGAAGTCGGCCTCGGTCGGGCCGAAGCGCTTGAGGGCGCTGCGCAGCGCGGCCAGCCGATCCTCCACCGCGCCGAGCCGCTGGGGGTCGAGGTCGAGCGCGTCGAGCCGCGACTGCACCGTGCGCGTCGCCTCCGCCACCGCGGCGCGCGCCTCGGTGACCAGCTCGGCAGCGCCCTCCAGCTCGCGGTCGATCGACGCGGCGTCGTCGAGCGCGCGGCCGGCCCGCGCCAGCGAGTCGGCGGCACTCGACTCGCTCTCCGACAGCGCGTCGACGGTCGTCGCCAGCCAGTCGCGCATCCGGTCGAGGTGGGCCAGGACCTGGTGCTCGTTGTCGAGCTGGTCGAGCTCGCCCTCCTCGAGACCGACCTGGTCCATCTCCTGGAGCTGGAAGCGCAGGAACTCGATCCGCGCCAGGCGATCCCGCTCGGCACCGGTCGCCTCGTCGAGCCGCTCGCAGGCCTTGCGCGCCGCGGTCAGCGCCGCCGCGAACTCGCCGCGCAGAGCGCCGGTCCCGCCGACCGCGTCGAGGGTCTCGGCCTGCATCTCGGGCCGCATCAAGGCGCGCGTGTCGCCCTGGCCGTGGATCTCGATCAAGTGTCCGCCGAGCTGGCGGAGGTTCTGCAGGGTGGCCGGTCGACCGTCGATCCGCACCCGGCTCCGACCACCCGCGTCGACGATCCGGGTCAGTACCAACACGCCGCCTTCCGGCTCCACGCCACAGACCTCGCGGACGAGTTCCCGGATCGGCGCGGTGCGCGGCCCGGTGCCGAGCGCGAACTCGCCGTCGACGCGCAGCTCGTCGGCACCGCGACGGACCAGACTGGCCGGCACCCGCTCCCCCCGCAGGAGCTTCAGGGCGGTGACGACCAACGACTTACCGCCACCGGTCTCGCCGGACAGCACGTTGAGCCCGCCGTCGAAGCGGATCTCGGTGGTGTCGACGAGGGCGAGATCACGAACGTGAAGAGACTGAAGCATGGAGACCCCCTGACCACAGGGAAACCGCGGGCTGCATTCATAGCCGGTGGACCAGGGAATCTGCAGGTCCCGAGCCCGACTCGCAGCGGACCACCTGCCGGCGTGGACGATCCGCGCGCGTCCGCTACACTCGCCCGACCCAGCACACCGGCGGGCGGCCGGCGGTCTGGGTCCGCGGTTCCCGCGCAGCGCACCCCCGATCTCGCGCCGCGCGGAGCCGCCACGGTCAGCCGTCCACGGTCTCAGGGACCATCTACGGTCTTCACGTCCATCTACGGACTTCACGTCCAAGGTCATCAGGGAGGGGGCACGAGCCCCGGACGACGATGCGCACTTCCCCCAACCGCGCCCTCTTCGTCGGCGCGCTGTCGATCGCGACGCTCGCGACGACGCTCACCGGTCAGTCTCCAGCTCGTCCCGATGTCGATCCGGAGACCGGCGCCCTGTCGGCAGGTTCCGGACTCGATTCCGCAGCGCTGCTGCGGGCCGCCCAGGACGACGAGTACTCCGTCATCGGGATGTACGAACGCCTGCACGGCGAGTTCCTGCGCAACTCGATCGGCTTCCGGCCGGACCTGAAGCTGCAGTTCGGCATGCAGCACGACGCCGACTTCGACGACGAGGTCGGTCAGTTCGACTTCAACGAGTACCGCGGCGAGTTCCTGACCCGCGCGCCGGTCGACCCCGACACCCACCTGATCCTCGGCGGCAACGTCGGGCTGCGGGCCTACCGGTTCGACAACGTGCCGATCGTCGGCGACGAGGACCTCTGGGAAGTGTCTGGCGAGTTCGGTGTGGGCCGGTTCTTCCAGGAGAACCTGCTGGTCGAGGCGACGTTCCGCCCGGGCCTCTACAGCGACTTCGACGGCACGCTGAAGAGCGACGACTGGCAGTTCTTCGGCCGCGTGCTCGCCACCTACCAACCGGACCCCGACCAGCGGCTCTACCTGAAGGGTGGTATCGAAGTGTCCCAGGTGTTCGAGGACACGCCGATCTATCCCCTGCTCGGCATCTCGTGGCAGTTCACCGACGCGTGGCGGTTCGACGCACTGCTGCCGTTGGAGACCGCGTTCCGGTTCACGCCGTCGGCGGAGTGGATCTTCTCCGCCGGGCTGAGCCTGGATGGCGACGAATACCACCGCCGCTCGAACATCACCGTGGGCGCGCCGACCAGCCGCACGGTCCGCACCCAGGAAGTGCGGGCGTTCTTCGACGCGACCTACCGCACCAGCGACGAGCTGTCGGTCTTCGGTCGGATCGGTTCGACGATCGCCGGTGAGAACAGCTTCGAGGCGTACCGCCCGGGAGTCGGCGGCGGCGTGGTGCGTGACGACTTCGACGGCGCGGTGAACCCGGTGCTGTTCTTCGAGGTCGGCGTCGGCGTCAACTTCTGATCAGCTCGCGGCTCGATCAGCTCTGGGCTGCGCCCGGCTTGCCGTGGCACTTCTTGTACTTCTTGCCCGAGCCACACGGGCAGGGGTCGTTGCGACCGACCTTCGGCTCCTCCCGCCGGTAGGTCCCCGGGCCCGCGACCACGCCGTCGACGAAGTACCACTTGCCGTCGACCTTCTGGAAGGTCGCCTGCTCGTGGTGGGCCTGCTCGACGTCCTTGATCGAGTAGCGGGCGATGAACTCGACGGTGCCCTCGTCGTCGTCCGGACCGCCGCCCTCGGTGTTCAGGACCTCGAAGCCGAGCCACTCGGCCTGCTTCGACCACTGGCGGCTCTGCTCGAGGTCGACCTCCTCACGGCTGTCGGGGTGGTGCGAGTCGCGGATGAACTCGATCTTGCCCGAGGCGAACGCCGCGTAGCGGGTCCGCATCAGTTCCTCGGCGGTCTCCGGCCACGCCGTGCCGCTCAGGTAGGGCTCGGCGCGCTCGAGGATCGCGGCCACGTTCGCTTCGGGGCTGTCCATGCCCAGCGTGATAGCGGCACGGCCGATCGCGGGCAACGGCGCACGCGACGTTCGGATGCCTCACTCGGCCGCTAACCGCGGCGCAACGACCAGCGCAGGTCGGCGAGGAACGGCCGCGGGTCGCGCCACGAGAAGGTCGCCTCCGCGGTGCGCCCGAGGAGCACGCTGCACAGCTGGCCGAACCACAGGCCCCAACGGCCACGGAGCGGGCTGTCGGTGCTCCGCACGGCGCGCAGCAGCCGCACCAGGTCGACCCAGCCGTGCCGCGCGCCGCGCTCCGGCCGCCCCTCGTAGGGCGTGCCCTCCAGCAGATTGCGCAGCGCCAGGTCGAAGTCCAAGCCGTTGTGGACGAGCCCGCCGTTCTGCAGCGTGGGCCGGCACTGGACGTCGATCGCGAACCACTCGCCGGTCTCCTCGTGCTCGATGAACTCGAGTTCCACGAACCCCCGGTAGCCCGTGTCGGCAGTCAGGCGCTCGAGGCCGGCGGCGAGTTCGGGCTCGGCCATCGGCAGGCAGAGCACCGCATTGCCGTCGCGCGGCGGATGGATGAACTCGACCAGGTAGTCGTTGCGGAACGCGAGCCGACCGCTGCGGTCGACGAAGGCCTCGCACAGCGCCTTGCGGTGGTGCGGGACGAACTCGGTGAACAGCACCGCGGTGGCCGGGATGCGGCGGGCGACGAAGTCCTGCCAGTCGGCCTCGGTGCGGATCGTGACCACCTTGGTGGCCTGGTCGCGCAGCATCGGCTCCTTCGGTGCGACCGGCTTGGCGAGCAGCGGCAACGCCGGTGGCGCGGCAGGCGGCTCGGCGCCGGCGGCGAGTTCGAGGACGGTGCGCGGATGGCGGATGTCGAGGCGGGCGCAGGCGGCCTGCAGGCGTTCCTTGAAGAACAGCGTGGGCAGGGCCTCGGTCGGGACCGTGGGCACCTGGAAGTGGTGGAACAGCCGGCAACCGTTGCGCCAGGTCAGCAGGACGGTCGCGTCGTTAGTGGGGATCAGCACCGGCAAGCCTCGACCGAGACGCTCGGACCACGCGCAGAGCGCATCGAGCGCCGCGGCTTCGTCGGCGGGTAGCGGCACGTGCCCGGCCAGCCCACGCACCAACTGAGCGATCCCCTGCTCCGCCCCGCCGAACCAGACCTGCCAACCCTGGCGGATCAACGCGCGCATCAGCGAGACGTCGTTGCCGCAGCCGGTTCCCAGCACCAGCGCATCGCGGGTGGACGACGGCGGCCGGGTGGCGTGCTCCTCGGCGCGGCGCGGGTGGGCGGGATGCGTGGGGGAGAAGTCGGGCGGGGTCATCGAGGTGTCGCGTGGGACATCGACGACTATGCGATCCCGACCTGAGCCGGTCTCCCGAATTCGCTTCGGGCGGAGCCAGGAGGTTAGCGCTCCTCGCCGACGCGGATCTTCAGGTGCTTCTTCTGGCCGGCGCGCAGGACCACGAACTCGACCTCCTCGCCGTAATCGGCCGCTTCCTTGGCGGCGTCGAAGGCCTCGTCGCCCGCCGGCTTGCCCGCGACCGTGACGATCACGTCGTAGGCCTTCAGCCCGCCCTTCGCGGCCTCGCTGTCCGGCGTGACGCTGGTGACGAATTGGACCTGATGGGCATTCACCCCGAGGTGTCGCGCCAGGTCGGTGTCGGGCGTCTCGTTGCGGAAGCCGAACAGCTTGCGGCCGCGCGGCTGCGCCGACTGCTTCGCCGGAGCGGCGGGCGGCATCAGCACCGCATCGATCACGTGGATCACGCCGTTCGACGCCTCGATGTCGGTCGCCAGCACCGTCGCGTCGTTGGCGCGCAGGCGGCCGCCGTCGATGCGGAAGCTCACCGGCGCCTCGGCCAACGTGGCGCCCTGGACCGCAGCGACCGCCTGGTTGGCGTAGACCCGACCGGGGATCACGTGGTACTCGAGGATCCGCTTCAGGGTGGCCTTGTTCTCCGGCCTCAGCAGACCCTTCAGGGTCTCGGCCGGCACCTTGGCGAAGGCCTCGTCGTTCGGCGCGAGCACCGTGAACGGTCCCTCACCGCGGATCGCGTCGACGATCCCCGCCGCCTTGCCTGCGGCGTAGAGCGTGCGGAAGTTGCCCGCTTCGCGGGCGGTCTCGATGAGGTCCTTGGTGGTCGGCAGCAACACCGAGTCGATCACGTGGATCACGCCGTTCGAGGTCTCGATGTCGGTCTTGACGATCTTCGCGTCGTCGATCGTGAGCTGCTCGGCATCGACGTCGAGGCGCTGGCCGTTGACGGTGTCGAGCTGGAAGCGACCGAGTACGTCGGCGGCCTTCAGCCGACCGGGCACCACGTGGTAGGTCAGGATCGCGGTGAGCTGCGCGCGGTTCTCCTGCTCGAGCAGCGCGGCAATCGCGCCGTCGGGCAACTTCGCGAAGGCTTCGTCGGAGGGTGCGAACACCGTGAACGGGCCTTCGCCCTTCAACACGTCGACGAGGCCGGCGGCCTTGACCGCGGTGACCAGCGTCTGGAACGAACCCGCGGCCACGGCGGTGTCGACGAGGTCGGGTGACTTGCGCGACTGCGCCGGCATGGCGGCGGCGAGTGCGACGACGCCGAGGGCGAGACCCGTGTTGCGGAGCAGATGGAATGGTGAGTGGTTCATCTCTGTCTCTCTTCCTTCTCTCTGGTTGCTCTCTCGTTGGAGCTTCTCTCGTGGAGTCGATCACCACTTCGCGATCGGGCCCTGCTCGCGAAGTGAACGGCGCCGGGTTTCGGTCACGCGGGGGCCGACGGATGCGGCCGCGCGGCGGAAGCGCACAGATTCAGATCGATCTGCGAAATTCGCCCCGTTCGGGAGTTCCGCGGGCCTTCGACAACTCGCGATCCGCTACATCGGGGGCTCATGAACTTCCCAGAGATCTCCCCCACCGAAGCCCTCGAGCGGCTGAAGGCGAATCCCGAAGCACGCCTGATCGACGTGCGCCAACCGCAGGAGTTCGAGCACTACCGCGCGCCCGACGCGACGCTGATCCCGCTCGGCGAACTCCCCGCCCGCCACGCCGCCGAACTCGATCCGGACGCCCACTACCTGGTGGTCTGCGAACGCGGCGGGCGCAGCGCGCAGGCCTGCGGCTTCCTCGCCTCGCAGGGCTACTCCAACGTCGTCAACATCGCCGGTGGGATGTCGGCCTGGGCTGGAGCGGGCCTGCCATTGGCGGAGACGTCTCGCTCGGAGCAGGAGACGAGCGGCGAGAAGCCGTCGGGCGGCGGCTTCTTCAAGCGGCTGTTCGGCGGCGGCTGAACCGGGGCACGCGCCCTACCCGTGGTAGAGCATCAGGTAGACCACGACGCCGGTCGCCGAGACGTAGAGCCAGATCGGCGCGGTCCACTTCGCCAGCTTGCGATGCCGCGCACGCTGGTCGCGCAGTCCGGCGAGGATCGTCAGCACGATCAGCGGCACCTGCACGATCGCCAGCACCACGTGCGTGAGCAGAATCGTGTAGTAGATCGGCCGCAGGAACCCCTCGCCGGTGTACTTCACCGAGCCCACGAAGTAGTGGTAGACGAGGTAGCTGCCGAGGAACACCGCCGACACCGCGGTGGCCGCGAACATCAGCAGCTTGTGCAAGCCCTCGTTGCGGCGCTTGATCGCGACGAGGCCAGCGATGATGAGCACCAAGGCGCCGGCGTTGAGCGCCGCGTTCAGGTCGGCGAGGAACCGGAAGTCCATGCCTTCGGGGGAGGAGGCATCGGCCTGGAGGGCGAGGGAGAGCATCGGGAGGACAGCGTGGAGTGATGGGGCCTTCGGATCACACGGCGTCGCGCGCGCTGCGCCTGGTGACCACCCAGGTGCCGAGCAGGAAGGTGCCGAGCGCGAACGCCACGGTCACGCCGAGGCTCAGCGGCAGCGACGGCAGGTCCTTCACCACCTCCTCGTCGCCGTGGTAGAGCGCATGCCGGATCAGCGCCACGCAGTAGCTCAGCGGGTTCAGGTGCATGATCCACTGCAGCACCGGATGCGCGCCGCTCGCCGGGAAGAACGCGCCCGACAACAGCAGCATCGGCATCAGGAACACCATCATGATCCCGTGGTAGCCGGCGGTGCTGTCCATCTTCCAGGCCAGCGCGAAGCCGACCCCGGTGAGCGCGAAGGCCATCAGCACCAGCGCACCGAACGCCGCGAGGCTGCCCATCAGGGTGACCGGCACGCCGGCCAGCGGCGCGAGCGCGAAGAAGATCAGCGCGTGCAGGATCGCCAGGGTCGCGCCGCCGGCGATCTTGCCGAGCGCGATCGCCGAGCGCGGCACCGGTGCGACCAGGACCCCTTGGAGGAAGCCCTCCTTGCGGTCCTCGATCACCGTGATGGTCGCGAAGATCGCGGTGAACATCACGATCATCGCGAGCGTGCCGGGGAAGAAGTACTCCCCGTAGCCGAGCCCGCCGGGCATCTGCGAGCTGCGCAGGGCACCGGCGAACAGCAGCCAGAAGATCACCGGCTGACCGACCGAGCTGAACACGCGCGAGCGGTCCTTCAGGAACCGCAGCACCTCGCGGTGCCACAGCGACCACGCGGTGAGACCCAGACTCGAACTGCTGCCGGCCATCAGTGGTTCCTCCGGCCGCGACGGCCCTTCTTCGGCGCCTCCGCCGGCGCGTCGTCGGCGCTCAGGCGATGGCCGGTCTTCTGGATGAACACGTCTTCGAGCGAGGGGTCGGACAACGAGACCTTGTCGAAGCGGCTGCGGAACGAGCGCACCAGTTCGGGCACCAGCTCGTGGGCGTGCTCGTGCTCGATGCGCACCGTGTCGTCGACGACCTGCGGGGTCACGTTCAGGGCCTTCGCCAGGTCCTCGGCCAAGGCCGCGGCCTCCTTGCTCTGCACCTCGAGGATCTCGGCACCGACCTCGCGGCGCAGCGCGTCGGGCGTGCCCTCGGCGACCACCTTGCCGGCATCGAGGATCGTCAGCCGGTCGGCGCCGTCGGCCTCCTCCATCAGGTGGGTGGTGAACAGCACGGTGACCTCGGGCTGGGACTTCAGGAACTCCCAGAGGTCCTGGCGCGCAGCGGGGTCCAGTCCCGTGCTCGGCTCGTCGAGCAGCAGCACGTCGGGTCGGTGCAGCAGGCCCTTGGCGATCTCGACGCGGCGGCGCAGACCACCGGAGAGTTCGCCGACCGTGTCGCCGGCGCGGTCACCCAGGCGACCGATCTCGAGGACCTCGTCGATGCGCCGCTCCAACTCGGCACCGCGCAGCCCCTGCAGGTGGCCGCCGTAGCGCAGGTTGCGGCGCACGGAGAGCTTGCGGTCGAGGGCCGGCGCCTGGAACACCACGCCGATGCGCTCGCGGACCCCGGCGGGATCGTCGCTCAAGGTCTGGCCGAGCAGCTGCAGGCTGCCCTGCTGCGGCGGCAGGATCGTTGCGAGCAGCTTGAACAGCGTCGACTTGCCGGAGCCGTTGGGTCCGAGGAAGCCGTGCACCGCGCCGCGCGGCACGGCGAACGACACGCCGGCCAGCGCCTGCCGATCCCCGTAGGAGAAGGCGACGTCGCGGGCCTCGACGGCGGGAGCTCCGCCTGGGTCGGTGGGAGGGGTCATCGGGAAGGGGTGCGGGAGAGGTCGCGACGATCAGATCGTCATGCGGTCCAACACCATGATGCTGAACAGCAGCGGCAGGTAGATGATCGAGGTCACGAACGTGCCGCGCATCGCCGACTCCCAGCGCGCCACCGCGGCCAGCACCACCGGCGCGAGGAACAGGACGCCGAGCAGCACCGCCGAGACCGCGTAGCGCTCGCCACTGAGCCCGGTGAAGTAGGGCATCAGCGAGATGGGGATCAGCGCCAGCGTGTGCACCAGCATCAGGAGCCGCACCGTGCCGCCGTCCTTGTCGGTCACGGTGAGCATCTTGTGCCCGCCGCGCTCGTAGTCGTGGCGGTGGGTCCAGGCGATCGCGAAGAAGTGCGGGACCTGCCAGAGGAACAGGATCAGGAACACGCCCAGCGCCTGGATGTCGACCCGCCCGGTCGCCGCGGCGTAGCCGACCACCGGCGGCAGGGCACCGGGCACGGCGCCGACCACGGTGTTCCACGCGGTCACCCGCTTCAGGGGCGTGTAGATCGCCACGTAGCTGACCAGGATCGACGCGCACAGCAGCGTCGCCAGCCAGTTGGTCCAGACCGCCAGGACCACCAGGCCGACCAACGTGCAGGTGACCGCGAAGCCGAGCACCTCGCCCGGAGTGAGTCGGCCGGTGGGCAGCGGGCGGCCGCGGGTCCGCTCCATCAGCTTGTCGTGCTCGCGCTCGATCAGCATGTTCGCGGCGTTGCCGGCCATGGCGATCAGCATCGTGCCGACCGTGGCGGCGACGACCATGGCGGTCGACGGGGTGCCCGAGTGGCCGAGGAAGATGCCGGCCACCACCGCGAAGATCGCGAGGGCCGATAGGCGGATCTTGCCCAGCTCGACGAAGGCCCGGAGCCGCATCGCCAGCGGGCGCGAACCGGCGCTGGTCGTCCAGGTCTCGGGATGCTGCTCTTCCATCACGCCGCTCATGCCGTCGCCGCTCCTGCGTCGGGCGCAGCCTTCGCACCACGCTGGGCCTCGGAGGCAGGAACCAGGTTCTGCCAGGATTTGGCCAGGATCAGAGTGGCCAGCAGGAACAGGGTCGCGCCGATCAGCACGTGCCCGCTGACGAGCAGGCTACGGGTGAGGTACTCGATGTTCGAGGGGTCCTTCGGCCGCACCACCGCCAGCGCGTAGAAGCCGAGCAGGAACTGCAGGGTGAGCAGCCCGTAGACCCAGCGCCCGAGCAGGCGGAAGCCGCGGGACCGGTCGCCGAAGCGCCCGCCGGTCCACGACGCGGCCAGCACCACCGCCGCCGAGACCAGCACCGCCATCGACACGTGCAGCCACAGGGCCCCCTGCTCACTGGTGTGCCGGTAGATCGCGCCGACCAGCACCTGCAGGAACACCGCGCCGAGCGCGATGCCGCTCAGCCGGCGCGCGCCGCGGACGTCGGCGTCCTTGCCGACGATCCGCTCGCCCCAGCCGCGTGACAGGGCCAGGGCGATGAACGCCGCCACGCAGAGGGTCGGCTGCGCCAGGGTGCCGTGGCCGACCGCCGCCGGCCACCAGGTGACCCCCTCGGCCTCGCCCATGGTGACCCCCAGGCCGCCGAGGATGCCCTGCACGATGATCATCCCGAGCAGCACGATGCTGAGCCGCCGGATCCAGCGCCGGGGGTCGACGCGGTGCAGCCAGACCAGCAACACGATGCCGAACAGGCCGACCAGCGAGCCCGAGACCCGGTGGAGGTGCTCGAAGTAGTCCTCGAGGTCCATGTCGGGCGGCCACAGGGAACCGCGCGCCAGCGGCCAGTCGGTGAAGGCCATGCCGGCTCCCGAGCTGGTGACCAGCGCCCCGCCCTTGATGTGCAGGAGCACGAAGCCGGCGAAGAACACCGCGAAGCGGTAGAGGCCGGGCCGGAAGGCGGGCGCCGTGGGGTGGTCGGCCGCGCCGACGTCGGGGCCGGCGGACGCACCCGATTCGAGGGTCGTCGTCACGGGGGGATCGCGGGGAGGCTGGGAGGACCCGGGCCTCACGGCGCGCGGAAGTCGCACGCTTGAGCGATCTTGCGAACGCCCGGCTCCGGTGGGCCGAACGCAACGCGCCCCTGCATGGGGTTCTTTCTGCCTGGTGCCTGACACCGACCAGAAAGCAGGGCGGGTCGGCCTGGGTGGCCGTGGCTCAGCGCTGCGGCTTGGCCGCGCCGGTGGCGGTGGCCGGCCCGGTCTCGGCCTGCTCGTCTTCGAAAGCCGTCCACAGCGGCAGGTCGACCTCGGGCACGCTGTCCTTGTCGACGCCCTGGTCGAGCTCGCTGCGCGGGTCCTTCACCGCGGCGCTGGCGAGCTGGTTCAGCTCACGGTCACCGGACTCCAGTCCCTGCGCGAGCTGCAGGTGGTGGCGCGCCTGGTCGGCCTCACCGAGCCGCAGGTGGCAAACACCAAGGTTCTTGTGCACCGAAGCGCGGATGAACGACGGCTTGTCGGCACTGGGCGCCAGCGACAGCTCGGAGATCGCCTTGCGCCACTCACGGTTCTGCATGTGCCGCTCGGCACGGTAGAGGTGCGCCAGGGTCGGCGTGTCGACCTCGCTCGGCAGCCGCTGGAACTCGGTGACCTCGATCCACGGCAGCGCCTGGAAGGTGTTCTGCACCATGCCGATGACCCGCAGACGCTCGTACTGCTTGACCGAGTACAGCTCCTTCAGGTTCGGGTTCCGCTTCGACATGAACAGGGTCGGGAACACGTCGTCGTAGCTGTCGCGCCGCCAGATCGGCTGGTTGCCACCCCAGACGTAGAAGTTGGCGAAGTCGATCGGCTCGAAGCGGGTGAAGAACGGGTTCGACACCCCGCCCAGGCCGGAGAACTGGACGTCGAAGCGCACCCAGACGGCCTTGAACGCGTCCGGGTCGGCGCGCAGGGCGTCGAGGCTCGTGTCGATGATGAGCTTGCCCTCCGACGAGATCTCCGGCCCCTGGGCAGGGAGCGAACAGAGGCACGTCGTCAGCGCGAGCGCGAGCGTAGGGACTCGATACATGGCAGCGTTCCGGTTGGTACGGATCGGTCTGGCGGTGCGGGCGGACTCCCCGCCCGACGGAGGTATCGGCCCCGGGGGTGGGGTGGCTTGACCGGGACGACGATCCCACCGGATGCTCGGGTGTCTCGATGTGGGATTGCTCGCTCCTCGAGCCCCGCCGCCTAGAACCCGTACCATGCCCGAGCGGTCCTCCCAACCCGACCCCATCGCCTGCGGGGCCACCGCGGTGATCACGCACCTGGTCCAGCCCGGCCGCGAGGCGGACTACGAGCGCTGGCTCGAGGAGATCGGCCCGGTGGTCCGCGCCTGGCCGGGTTACCTCGACCTGGACCTGATTCGGCCGATCGAGGGGATCACGCGGACGTTCGTGGTGGTGCTGCGGTTCGCCGACCGGGACCACCTGGAGCGCTGGCTGGCCTCCGACCAGCGGCGCGAGCTGATCGACCGCGTCCGGCCGGTGTTGGAGAAGGAAGACCGGTTCCACATCCGCAGCGGGCTCGACTTCTGGTTCGTGCCCGAAGGCGCGCAGGCGCAGCTCCCGGTGCGCTGGAAGCAGGCGCTCGCGACCTGGGCGGTCATCTACCCGCTGGTGTCGATCGTGCCGCTGCTGGTCGTGCCGCTGCTCGACGCGCTGCACGTCCCCGCCTGGCGCCCGCTGCAGACACTGGTCATCACGTTCGGAATCGTGAACCTGATGGTCTACGTGGTGATGCCACGGGTCACCCGCCTGCTGAGCCGCTGGTTGTTCGCGTGAGGGAACCGCGAGAGATCACGCCATGTCGACGACCCTCCGAGCGCTCCCTGCGACCCTGCTGCTCGCCGGCTCACTTGCCGCGCAGACCGTGTTGGTGGTCGACGCCGCCGGCGGCCCCGGCTCGCAGTTCACCGACATCCAGCCCGACGACGCTCCCGGCGTGCTCGACCACAATGGCGCCTACCAATGCGCGGGCCTCAGTGGTCCGTCGCCACTCTCCGCGGTGACCGGGCAGGGCTCGCTGGTGCGCGACCCGATGGTGGTGCTGCAACCTGCCAACGGCGCACCCCCCGTCGCGGTGGGCAGCGACCGGGTCCTCTCCGTCCCGAGCCTGCAACTGCTCCCCTCCCCTGGCGGCACCACGTTGCAGATCCAACTCACCGGCCATCCGCACAGCGTCTATGGCCTGGTGGTCGGCTCGGCCACCACACCGTGGACCCTGCCCGGCCTCGGCGGAACGCTGTTCGTCGGCCCACCCCGCTTCGCCGACCGCGGCGTGATCGGCGGGCAGCCCGTCCGGATGACCTGCCAGACCCCCGCGCCCCCGCCGCTGGCGACGATGCTCGTCTGGCAGGCTGTCGGGATCGACGCGAGCGGTGGGATGAGGGTGTCGAACCCGGGTTTCCACGTGCAGACGCGGTGAGGGGGATGCTCCGGGCCGTTGGATCGACCGCAGCCCGCCGGGGGTCGATGGCGAGAGGAAAGCGCGGGACCAGCCTGCATGGCTCGATGGCGTCTGCCTGCAGGGTATGATGTCACGCATGAAGCAGATCACCGTTCGCAACGTGGACCGCGACCTGGCCGCAGCGCTGGAACGCGAGGGGAGGGAGCGGCATCAGTCGATCAATCAGACCGTCCTCGATCTGTTGCGCCGCGCGCTGGGACTCCAGACAGACCGGAGCTACAGCAATGGACTGAGACGCCACGCCGGGACTTGGAGCGAAGAGGATCTACGCGAGTTCAATGCAACCACCACCGACTTCGACCGGATCGACGAGGCGGACTGGCGACCATGAGGCTCTGCATCGACACGGTCGCATACAGCAATTTCCGTCGCGGCCATCCGGCGGCGGTCGATTCGATCGACTCGGCGCGCCACCTCGTCATGCCGTCGATCGTGCTGGGTGAGCTGCGAGCTGGCTTCCGTGCAGGCCACCGTCGTGAGCGCAACGAGTCCGAACTCGCGGCTTTCCTGGCTGAGCCGGTCGTCGAAGTCGCGACGGTCGACGACGACGTCGCGAGAATCTACGGGGAACTCTGGGCCGCGCTTCGATCGGCGGGAACACCGATCCCGACCAACGATGTCTGGATCGCCGCGGTGACCCTACGCGCCGGCGCGACGTTACTGACCTTCGACCGCCATTTCGAGAAGGTCACGCGTCTCGGCGTGCACATCCTCGACGCTTGACGGGCTGTGCCTCCCGAGAAGGTTCGCCATTCGAACCGCTCCGCATTACCGAGGGCAACGCACACCATCAGCGGATCGTCGCCGTCCAGAAGTTGCTCAGCCTCGCCACGTTCGAGGGATCCACGTCGACCGCCTGCAGGTAGAGCTCGGTGCCCGCAAGGCTCGGGTCGTTGGGTAGCGGGATCGTGGAGGTGACGATGCGCGAGGGGGGGATCTGCGCGACCGAGGGCCAGGCGATGGCGGTGGCGGGGTCGAGCGCGAACCAGCCGAGGCCGGGTAGGTAGGCGTCGCGGTGGATCAGCGAGATGGCGTAGGTGACGAGATGTCCGACCGGGGCGTGGATCTCAACCTGGAGGGGTGAGCCGACGGGTGGGTCGGGCGCGAGGATCTGGCGGGTGGTGTTGGCGAACCAGCCAGAACGCACCCAGCCGAGCATGTCTGCATCGCCGTCACGATCCATGTCGAGCATGCGCGCTGAGGCGAGTGCCGCGGTGTTCGCGATGTGAGGGCTCCCGTCGGCGAAGTGTCCGGTTCCGTCGTTCAGAAGCAGTGTTCCTGTGGACGTATCCACGTGCACGAACAGGTCGAGATCTCCATCTGCGTCGAAGTCGGCGACGTCGATGTGTCGTGGCGCGCTCGAGACGGCCCACGCATACTGGATCCGCGAACTTTCGTCCCGGAACACCCCGGTTCCATCGTTGATCCACACCTCTAATTGGCGGGGCGGGGACGTGGTCGATGCGACACCGAAGAGGAGGTCCAGGTGGCCGTCTCCATTGATGTCCAGGACTTCTGCCAACCACCGGTTGGCTGGCGGCAGCTGAAAGAGCCCAGGGCCAAAGTGCCCGGCCCGATCATTCATCCACACGACGCTAGGCGCAGACTGCCCGCCCGTGACTCCCACCAAGTCTTCGTAGCCGTCCCCGTCTAAGTCCGCGAGGCGCATCTCCGCAAACGCCGGCGCATTTGCCGGCAATCGCAGCGGATCCGACACCATGTGACCTGCTCCGTCGTTGACGAGGACCATCGAGTATCCTGGCACATACGGCGAAAAGACCAAGTCTTCATCACCGTCGCGGTCGATATCTGCTACGGCACTGCAGGCAAACCCAGACGTGGTCATCTCGGTGACATGCGGAGAGGTCTCGACTCGATAGCCTCCCTGGCCGTCTGCGAAATAGCAGACGACTTCACACGGGCAGTTCACCCCGCTGAGAATGTCGCGCGTCGTGGGGGAAACCACGTCGTCGTGGCCGTCGCCATCCAGATCGATGACCACCGGCGTCTGCGCGCCGATCCGGGTGGACTGGAGGTGTGTAGGCAAGAGGACAAAAATGGGGTCCCCGACCCGACCATCTCCCAGACTCGGGAACAAAGTCATCCCGGAGCGCAATGGAGTGATGATCGGGCCAGACCCGAGCCTCCCTCCATACAAGAGGTCCGGCGCGCCATCACGGTTCAGATCGTCCAGAACATACTTGGCGTTCGCCCCTGCCCGGAAAGCCGGCCAATCGTGTGGCCCATTCAGGTCTTGGGCAGTTGCCATGCACGGAATGGCCAAGCAGTAGACCACCATCGCTGACAGAGGGCCTTCAGCGGAAGCATGCCACATTAACGAGAACTCCTGATACTGCGATCTACACGCAACCCCGCCTCGAGGACATCCTGCCCCCTTCCGCCGCCTACCCGCGGAACTGCCGGAGGCAATACGTCAGGATTGACCGCGAGAAGGGTCTGCAGGTTGCGCCCAAGCGGGGTTACCCCCACGTCCAACTCGAAGTTGAAGCGAACACCGGAGCCGAGCGCGAACGAAGGAAACACTTCTGGGCAGAAGGCGGCCGCATCGTTGAAACACCAGGTTCCGAAACTCAGGCTGGCGTCCCCGCATGGTGAGAACGGCCCGAATACACCCGCTGAACCGAGGAGCCAACTGAAAGCGACTGATGGCCTGACGAAGGTCAGCGGTGGGTTCAAATGACCATCCAGAACATTGGAGCGATTCGGTAGCGTAATCGTCACTGTCGTGGAACCAGTCGTCAAGAGCGTCGTGTGCGGATTCGTGGAATCGAGGTTCCTGAAGAGCATCTGATTGTCGACGACAGCATCCACCAGAGGTGTTGGAGCTCCGGGAGTCGGGTCGGAATCTATCCACACATTGCAGGCGTAAGGATCCCCAACAAAGGGATGAATCGGTTCCACCTGCGGCATCAGCACGATTCCCCAATACGGGTGGAAGTCAGAAGTCAGATGCGGACTGAAGTCGCACGTGAGGTTACGCGGAATCTCGTTCCTCGCATCCCTTGTTGAAAGGACTTGGGCCCGGCGCAATGGCACGAGACCCGTGGCGAAGGTCCAGAACAGGAAGTCCGTATAGTTCCCCGTCGAGACATCCGTCGGCGCCTGGACGTGCTCGTACCACGGCAGCAGACAGTTGATTCCATCCATCCCCCCCGCGATCGAGTTGAAGTTCGGCCGCGGAAGCACTGTCCCGGCGTTGCCGAAGAAGAACACCCGCGTGTGGTCTTGCGTGCTCAGGGGCGCGTTCGGGATCGCGGCCGCGGTGACAATGCGCGTTCCGTTGACGAAGCCAGCCACGATCAGCTCATCCCGCTCGTCGGCGCCGATATCCACGGCCCCGAGGAACCCCTGGGCGTCGGGCGGCAGGTTGAAGGCCGCAATCCGCGGATTGCCAAAGCCTTCACCGTCGTAGTCCCAGCTCGAGATGGGCGCATCTTCGGCGTCGTCTGCAGGACAATTCGACGGATTGCCCGCACCGAAGCTGGCGAGCCCCACACGCCCGGCGCAGAGAGTCGCGCCGTTCTGGAACTCGATGTCCAGCGAGGGCGGAGCACCCGGCGTGGGACTGGGGTCGATCCCCATGTTCACGCAGGGGTTGCCTGATCCGGCTACCGGGATTCCGGTGGAGCCACCCGGATCGCTCACGTCCGGGCAGAGGCGGAGATCGAGCTCGCTGAGCACTCCACTCGGTGACAGGCGCAGCGCATCTGCGACGAAGAGCGGTTCGACGTAGACGTGGAAGGCGAAGAGTTGGCGAGGCCCACCGCCCTGCGCAGCCACACCTCCAAGCGAGGCAGTGGCGAGAGAAAGGACGGCGAAACTCATGAGCAGGGCAGCACGGCGGAGACCCGAAAGCCCGGCTCCGCGATCACCGCAGTTACGGGGCCCGGGATCTATGGGATTACCTGGGGAAAAGCGTCATCCTCAGCGTCTTCTGGATAGCGGCTGGCATGATGCCCGGAGGTTGCGATCTCCAGGAGCGGGGCTTCAAGGTCGATCAAGGTTGACCAGGAACCATTCCCTCCTCGAGAACGAGCTTAGCACTTCAGCTAACCGCAGGTTCCTCCGACGTCCCGATCAGGGGCCGGGTCGCGAAGGCCGTGCGGGCTGCAGGTAGGCGCGCTGCCTCCGACGGCAACAGGGTCTACGCGCGATTCCGACTCGGCCCAGCGACCTTCCCTGCGCCCGGCACCCTCAGCCCGGCAGTCGCGGCTGCTCCGCGATCCGGGCCACGCCGCACCCCGCCTACTCCCCGCCCGCCTTCTCCAGCAACCCGATGTTGCTGCGCCCATACTCCCGCACCTCGACCTCCCAGTCGAAGTCGTCCGCATCCAGGTGGCCCTCCTGGAAGTGGAACAGCATCACGCCGCCGGGGGCCATCCGCTCGGCGATGCGCTGGGCGCGCCAGACCGCGCGGGCCGGGTCTTCCGCGACCATCGGGTAGGGCGGGTCGAAGAACACCACGTTCGGCGGCACCTCCTCGGCTTCGCCCTCGGGGGTGAAGGGCGGCGGGTCCCAGGCGTCGGTGCGGATCACGTGGCTGCGCTCCTTGGCCGACTCGCCGAGCATCTCGAGGTTGTCGCGGAGGATGCCGAGCGGCTGGTTGCCCTTCTCGACGAACAGCACGCGCTTCGCGCCGCGGGACAGGGCCTCGATGCCCGAGGCGCCGGTGCCGGCGAAGAGGTCCCAGACCTCGGCGTCCACGATGCGGTCACCGAGGATGCTGAACAGGGCTTCGCGGACCTGGCCGAGAAGGGGGCGGGTCTGGAAGCCCTTCACCGACTTCAGGACGCGGCCGCCGTAGTCGCCGGCGATGACCTTGAGGGACATGGGGGGCTCCGGGGGGTGTGCGAGGGTCGTCCCGGCCGCGCGGGGCGGGACCATCGGGACGGGATTGGGAGCGATTCCGCAGCGGTCCGGGAAGCCCTCCCGGTCCCCCGCGGCAGAGAGGCCCCTAGACTCTATGCTCGCCCCGCGGTGTTCGCACCACCGCAGGCGGCGTATCCGGAGACTGCCCCGGCGGCCTGCCTTTCGCCATGACCTCTCCCGAGACCCCATCCCAACCGGTCGCCTGGTTGATCGCCGGCGGACGCCCGTTCGGCATCGAAGCAGACCGGATCTGCGTGGTCGGCAGCGGCGAGAAGGCCTCGATCCGCATCGTCCACCGGTCGGTCGGCACCGCGCACGCGCTGGTGAGCGCGCACGACGGGCGCTTCCAGGTGGAGGACCTGGGCTCCGAGGGCGGCACCTTCGTCGGGTCGGTGCGGATCCTCGGCACCTGCGAGGTGCCCGATGGCGCGACCGTCCGCTTCGGCGACATCGACGTGCGGGTCACCACGACGCCACCGCCTGGAGTCACGGCCGAGGCAGCCGCACCAGCCGAGCAGCAGAACGACGACGAGCAGCCGCTCGATCCCGCCGCCGCAGCCGCGGCGTTCGAGGCACTCGCCGCGACCCAGCTCCCGACCACTCCAGCCCCGGTGCCCCTGCCGGTGGGTGCGGCCAACCAGCACGCCGCGGCCGAGCCGGCACACGAACACAAGCCGCTGTCGCAGTCGCACCAGGGCCCGGCCTTCCACGAGCTGATGGCCGACGAGCTGCGGCGCGCGCCGTGGTTCCTGCTGTCGGCGACGCTCCACGCGCTGCTGTTCCTGATCCTGTTCCTGCTGATCCCGCCGCCCGACATCGGCAGCCGCAAGCAGACGGTGTTCGGAATGTCGAACTCGGACCTGCCGGAGGAGTTCGGCGAGCTGGAGACGCGGCCCGACGAGACCTTCGAGGTCGAGGAGATCAAGGACACCGAGCAGGACCTACAGGAGATCGCCGAGCAGGAGATCGATTCGCTCACCGCGGAGCCGGAACAGGTCCAGGAGTTCGTCGCCGACTACGCCGAGCCCGATCCGTTCGGCGGCGGCGCGGCCTACCTCGAGCAGATCTCGAGCGGCTTCCAGGGCGACATCCTCAAGGCCGGCGGCACCAAGGGACGGCGGTTGTCGTCGGGCTTCCGGCGCACGGTCGCGGGCTTACGCGAGTCCGGCCTGGAGATCATGTTCGTCTTCGACAGCACCGGCTCGATGGGTCCGGTGCTGTCCGCCACCCGCAAGCGCATGACGCGCATGCTCGAGGCGTTGCGCTCCTTGGTGCCCGACGCGCGGGTCGGCATCGTCACCTACCGCGACCACGGCCGCTACGAGGACTACCTCACCCGCTCGGTGCCGCTCGGTCAGGAGTTCTTCCGGACGATGTCGTTCATGCAGACCGTGCAGGCCGGCGGCGGCGGCGACCGGCCCGAAGCCGTCTACGACGCATTGCAGGAAGCACTCGGCCAGCGGTGGAGCAGCGACAGCAAGCGCGTGGTGGTGCTGATCGGCGATGCGCCGGCACACCCGCAGACCATGGGCCGATTGACCAATCTGCTGCGCACCTTCACGCGGCAGGGCAATGCGACCGTCCACGCGATCATGACCACGCCCGACTTCTTCGGGAAGATCCAGGGCGACACCAAGGAGTCGTTCGAGAAGATCGCCCAGGCCGGTCGCGGCCTGTGCCTGCCGTTCGAGCGCGAGGACAAGGTGCTCGAGCAGGTGATGGCGCTGGCGATCGGCAACGAGCACCGCGACGCGGTGTCGGCGGTGTTCGAGATCCTCGACGAGGAGTCGGAGAAGAAGGCCGCCGACAAGACGCCGATCGATCTGGAGAACCTCGACCGTGACCTGCTGAGTCCGCGGGTCGACCGGGACTTCATGGAGCGGCTCGCCGAGTCGAAGGACCGCGACACCGCCGAGAAGCTGATCGACCTGCTGCAGCGGCGTGAGTATCCCGGCTGGGCACGGCACGCGGCGAGCTGGGCGGTGACCCGCATGCTGCAGTTGAGCCAGCCACCGATCGATCCCGCCGAGGACGGCCAGAACCCGATCGACCGACGCACCGCGGAGCAGCTCCGACAGAGTGCGAACCGGCTACCGCCGCGCGGTCGGCGCCGCTGAGGCGGAGCCGCGTGCCACACACCACCGCCTCAACAGGCAGCGCACGCCAGGACTGCGCAGCGGCTTGATGACCAGGTCGCTCGCGCCGGCGTCGAGCGCATCGGACAACACCTCGCTGTCGGTGTGGCCGGTGACGACCACGAAGGGCACATCGACGCGATCGCCCCCCATCGAGCGCACGCGACGCAGCACGTCGAGTCCGCCGAGAATTGGCATCTCGAGGTCGAGCAGCGCGAGGTCGTAGTAGTCGGGGGCCGCATTGAGGATCCGGAAGACCGCGTCCTGGCCGTCCTCACACTCCTCCACCGTGTGCCCCACGCGTTCGAGTTGTGCCCGCAAGTAGCGCCGGTTCACCGCTTCGTCGTCGACCACCAGGATCCGGCAGGCGCACCCCACCTGCACCGGTGCGGGTAGATCGATCCGGAACTCGGCGCCACTGCGGTCGGTACGGTTCCTCGCGGTCACCGTTCCCCCGTGCGCCTCGACGATCCGGCGCACGATCGACAGACCGATGCCGTGGCTCGACTCGCCGGCGGTCGGCCGCGCCGACAGCATCTCGAACTCACCGAACACCCGCTCCAGGTCCTCGGCCTCGAAGCCCTGGCCTTCGTCGCGGATCGTGAGCGTCACCGCACCACGGACCTCGGTCGCCTCGATCGACACGGCGCCACCGCGCGGCCCGAACTTCACCGCATTGGACAGCAGGTTGTCGACGACCTGTCGTAGGCGGATCGGATCGGCGTCCAGTCGGACTTCGTCGGGTACGCAACTCCAACGGATCGTCTGCTCCTTGCGGAGCGCGGCCGGCTGATGGGCGCGCACCGCATCGTCGAGCAGACCTTCGAGGCGGACGACCTGGGCGCGCAGGACCACGTGGTCGAGATCCTGCCGCGATTCACCGAGCAGCTCCTCGAGCAGCCGCGCCAATCGATCGACCTCGGTGCGCGCGGACGCCGTGTCGCCGAGTTCGAGCATCGCATCGACGCCGGCGAGACCGCCCCGGAGATCGTGGGCGGCGACTCGCAGCAGGCGCCGGTTCGATTCGTCGACCTGGCGCAGGCTGGCGTTGGCCCACTCGAGTTCTTCGCGGCGGCTCTGCAGTTCCACTACCAGTTCCGCGGCGCGCACGTTGGCGGCCGCCAACTCGTGGTTGGCGGCATCGAGGCGCTCGCTGCGTTCTTCGACCTCGGCGACCAGCTCCGCCGCTCGGGCCACGGCCTGCGCGAGGGCGTCCTCGACGCTGTGCGCGTGCTCGTCGTTCGGTCGCGATATGGGCGAGTTGGTCATCGATCTCAGAAGGTCACGACCCGCGCACCAGGCGCCGACAGCCCGACGACCGTCGCCAGACCGACACGCTCGGCACCCTCGAGCAACTCGACCGAACCCTGCACGCGCTCCCCGCCGGTATGGCAGAAGTACTCCGCGCAGGGATCGCAGACGAGCAGCCGACCACCGAGCTCGCGGAACTCCTCGTAGTAGGAACCGACGGGCTCGAAGCCTTCGACCTGCACGCCGCGCATCGCGCCGGGAACCGCCCAGATCGCGCCGTCCATGGTCAGGAACAGCGTGGTCTCCATGCCCATCGCCAACGACAGACATGCCCAACTGAACGCCAACGTGGCCCGCGCGCCGCGGTCCTGTTTGCCGGTCGTCAGGATGACGACGGTCTCCTTGCGATCCTCCATGCGCAGTCCCCTCTCAGATGAACAACGTGACGCGGCCGCGCGTGGCATCCCGCAAGAACGACGCGACCCCGCAGGGTTCGACGTCACCCAGGTTCCGGAAGTCGTCGAGCCGCAGCCCGAGCAGATCGGCGGACATCTCGCAGAGATGCACCTGCACGCCGAGGTCGACCGCCTCCTGCACCAGGTCCGGCAGGAGGGGCACACCGCGACGCCGCATGCGCCACTCGAAGAAGCGTTTGCCGAGCCCGAACCAATGCATGCGGGACAGGCGGGCCCTGGCAGGACCGGCGGGCAGCATGTAGCCGATCAGTCGATCGATCGCCGAACGGTCACCCCACGAGCCGACCGCGTCGCGCAACGCCGCCGCGCCCCAGAAGGTGAGGAACACGTGGACCGTCTGGCCCATGGCTGCAGCGCCATTGGCGATCACGAAGGCGGCGAAGAGCCGGTCCCAATCACCGCTGAAGCAGGCGATCGAGACGGAGTCCTCGACCACCGGACCCGACGCGCGCGCCTCGAGCGCGGCGACGCGGGACTCCAGTTCGGAGGCAACCGACCCACCGGACTGCGGAGTAGGCGCCGCCGCGTCCCGTTCGAGATCAGGCACCACCGCCGCTCCCTCCCGCTCCGGGCAATTGGATCGTGGCCCGTGCACCCTCGACGTCACGCCGCAGCTCGAGCAGCTCGCAGCCGGTCGTCTCGCACCACGCGACCACGTCGCGATCGAACGCGAGGTCGTCGGCCCGGATCTCGAGCACGTCGCCTGGCGCAGCGCGCCGCCTCGCCTTGGCGAGTTCGACGATGGGGCGAGGGCACTTCATGCCCCGCGCATCGATTCGGTGCTGGCTCACGGTCGGGCTTCCTCTTTCGGCGTCGCTCCGACGCCCGGAAGGTCATCGACCGGATTCCGTAGACCCCTCGTCTGGGGCTTTCCCTGAAGCCAGATCCACGACCGCCATCTCCGGCCGGCAGAACATCCGGATCCGCGGCGCATGGCCGCGCTCGTGACCGATGCCGCGACTGACCAGCACGCCGGCATTCCCGAACCGGAACAGCCCACCGGCGGCGACACGGCGCGGAACGCGCGACAGGGTGATCGGCGGCCCGAAGCCAGGCACCACCACCTGTCCGCCATGGGTGTGGCCGGCGACGTAGAGCAGTTCGGTCTGCAGGTCGCCGACGAGGATCGGCTGGGCAGCATCGGGCGCGTGGCCGAGCACGATCGTGAAGCCAGGGAAGTCCGCGATCCGCGACCTGAGTTCGGCATGGACCGGGTCGTCGAGGCCGACTCGGGAGCGTCCGAGCGTCAGACCGGCGATCTGCAGGCCGGGTTCGCCCGGCACTTCGGCGACCTCGTTGCGGAGCAGGCGGATCGGCGTTCCCTCGAACATCTCGGGGTGGAAGTCGACGTCGCCGAGCACCGCCCAGATGCCCAGGCGCGGCGGGTGCTCGAGACCCTCGAACAGGCGCAGCAGGGCGTCGCGCTCCTCGGCGAAGCGCAGCGGGTCGCGGTGCTGGATGAAGTCGCCGGGCAGCAGCAGGAGGTCGGGGCGGGCCTCGTCGACCCGGCGGAACACCTCGCGCTCGTAGTCTCCCACTGCGTCGGTCTGGATGTCGGCGAGGATCACGGCGCGGATCGGGGCCCGGAAGGCTGCCATGCGCGGCGTGGTGAAGTCCTGCCGGGTGATCTCGAGGTCGTGGACCTCGACGAAGTGGGCCCAGGCCGAGCCGAGCAGCAGCGCGATGCCGATGCCTGCCAGCGCCGCACCTCCGGCCAGGCGCGCGCGGCGCAGTTGGGCGACGCCACGCCAGAGAGCGAGGGGGGCAGCGACGACGGTGAGGACGTGGGTCCAGACCCGCAGGGTGCCGAACAACGAGCCGAACAGGACACGGCTGGCACCACCGCCGAGCGCGGCGAGCAGGCCGACCCACAGGAGGCCGAGCCACAGATCGCGCCAGGGGCTGCGGGCAGGCTCGCGGCCGGCGCGGTCGCGCAGCAGCAGGAACCCGACCAGCAGGCCGAGCAGGTCGACGGCCGCGACCAGCGCGCCGAGGTAGGGGTTGGCCGGGAAGTAGGGTTCGAACATCGGAAGACGGGGGCCTGCTGCGCTCCGCGGCCGGCCCGGTGCGGACGGTCGTCGGGGTCCCAGACTTTCATCGGCGTGGCCCGCGATCGGTCGGGCTGTCGCCTCACCCCGGGCAGCGAGTCATCCGGCTCGCATTTATCTGTTGTCACAACTATCGGCTGCACTAGAACTGCGCCTTCCCGGAGGCTGCCCTCCCCACCCCGGAGACCGATCCATGATCACCAAGCGTCCTGCCGCCGAGCGCGGCATCGTCGACCACGGCTGGCTGTTGGCCCGCCACAGCTTCTCGTTCGCGAGCTACTACGACCCCGACCACGTGCACTACCGCACCCTCCGGGTCATCAACGAGGACACCGTCCAGCCCGGGCAGGGCTTCGGGACGCACGGCCACGAGGACATGGAGATCGTGACCTACGTGCTGAGCGGCGCGGTCGAGCACCGCGACAGCACCGGCCAGCACGGCGTGCTGCGGCCCGGCGACGTTCAGGTGATGTCGGCCGGGACCGGCGTGACGCACAGCGAAGTGAACGCGTCGCGGAGCGAGCCCCTGCACCTGCTGCAGATCTGGATCCTGCCGGACGCGCCGGGTCACCGGCCGAACTACGACGAACGCCACTTCGCGGTGGAGGAGCGGCGCAACGTGCTGCGGGCGATCGCCTCGGGCGACCCGTCGCGCGAGGCGCTGCCGATCCACCAGGATGCGCACGTGTTCGCGTCGCTGCTGGAAGCGGGCCACCGCGTCGAGCACCGGCTGGAGGCCGGGCGCGGGGCGTGGATCCAGGTGGCGCGCGGCGTGGTCGAGGTCGACGGAACACGTTTGGAGGCCGGCGACGGTGCGTCGGTCGACGACGTCGAGGCGCTGGCGATCACCGCCGTGCAGGACGCCGAGTTCCTGCTGTTCGACCTCGCCGGCTGACCCGCCCCCTCGACGAGTGGGTCGCGGCTTCCCGACGGCTATCCTCGGGGAACTTGGCGCCCTCTCCCACAACAACCCCGCCGCCCCGTGGTCAGGGGCTCTGGCTGCGCGCGCCGCGGGCGATGGCGCCGCTGCGACGGCTGGCGATGGGTGCGGGCACGCTGCTGCTGCTGAGCCTGCTCACCTTCGCGCTGCTCGACGTCGCGCCGCGCACCGCGACGTTCCGTTCCGGCAGCACCGAGCCGCGCGCCTCGCAGGAGGCACGGCTCGCGGCAATCGAAGCGATGCGGATCCGCGCCGGCCTCGTCGACCCGGTGACCGGCGCCGAGCGAGGGCTTGCCGAACGCTACGTGCGGTGGCTCGGCGCCGCGGTGACGCTCCGACTCGCGCCGCCCGGCGAGACGCCGGCCGCATTCCAGCGCCGCATCGGTCGGGCACTCGGGCTATCGGCTCTATTGGGAGTCCTGGCGACCGTCCTGGCGCTAGGGCTCGGCGTACCGCTCGGCGCGTGGCTCGGCTTCCGCACCGGGACGCGCACCGAGTCGGCGGTCTCGGGATTCCTGCTGGTCCTCGGATCGCTGCCGCAGTTCCTGCTGGCGACCCTCGCGGTGGTCGCGCTCGGCACACTGGGCAGCGCCAGCTTCCTGCCGGTCAGCGGCCTGGGTTCGAGTTCCCCGTCCGACTCGGCACTGGTCCGGTCGCTGGACCTGTTGCGCCATCTGCTGGTGCCGGCCGTCGTGCTGTCGCTCGGGCCGCTCGCCACCACCACGCGGTTCCTGCGCGAATCGGTGCAACGGAGCCGTGAGGCGGAGTGGGTCGTGACCATGCGGGCGTGGGGCGTGGCGGAGCGCACCGTCCGCCGTCGCGTGCTGGCCAATGCCACCACCCCGATGTGGACCTGGTCGGGCACGCTGGTGCCGTTCCTGCTGGTCGGCTCGGTGGTCATCGAGCAGGTCTTCGATCTGCCGGGCTTCGGCCATCTGTCGGTCCGCGCCGCCTTCGAGCGCGACGTCGCCACCGCGACGACCACCACGATGATCTCCGCGGCGATCATCCTGCTCGGCCTGACGGCCTCCGACCTGCTCCACCGGCTCACCGATCCCAGGGTCCGGCTCCGCTGACCGCGATGCGACGTTCCGCCACGCGCCTGTTGCTGTTGCTGTTCGTCCTGCTGGGACTCGGCGCGCCGTGGCTCGCCAACGACGTCCCGTTGCTGGCGCGGGTCGACGGTGCGTTGCGCGTGCCGAGCTGGTCGAGCCTGGATGCCCAGCCGCCGACCGGCTACGCGGACTGGCACACCTGGCTCGCGGACCTACCGAGAGAAGCGACCGACTGGGCGGTCTTGCCGCCGTGGCCGTACGGTCCGGACCAGGTGCATCCGGAAGCCGTGCTCACGCCGCCGTCGACCGACCACCCGCTCGGCACCGACGACACCGGCCGGGACCTGCTGTCCCGACTGGTGCATGGCCTGCGTACCGCGCTGTGGGTCGGCGCCGGCGCCACGCTGCTGGCGGCGTTGCTCGGGATCCCGGCAGGTCTCGCGGCCGGCCTGCGACGTGGTGCCACCGAGAGCCTGGTCCGGTTCCTGATCCAGGTCTGCACGGCGGTCCCATTGCTCATCGCGCTGATCGCGGTCTCCGCCTTCGTCGGCGGTGGGCTGGTGCTGGTCGTCGCGGTGCTGGCCTTCGCCCAATGGCCGACCTTCGCTCGGGTCACGCGCGGTGAGCTGCTGAGCCTGCGCGAGCGCGGCTGGGTCGAGACCGCGCGGGCACTCGGCGTCCGTGGACCACGGCTCTGGTTCGGCCATCTGGCGCCCAACCTGCGCGGCCCGCTGCGGGTGACCGCCGCGCTGCTGGCGATCGAGGCGATCCTGTCGGAATCGGCACTGACCTTCCTCGGCCTCGGTGCCGGACTCGGTCGGGTCTCGCTGGGCGCGATGCTCGACCAGGGCCGCGACCACGCCCACCTGGCCGGCGCCTGGCACCTCTGGGTGGTCCCGGCGACCGCGCTCGCGCTGCTGGCGCTGACGATCCACGCCGCGGCGAGCCCGGCGAACCGTCGGGCGGGTCTCCGGCTTGCTGCACGCGGCGCTTGACGGTCTCGCCGGAACAGTTCGACTCGGCCCGACGTCCCCTCACACCCGTCCCGGTTCGAGAGCACGAACCGGACGACTCCGCCGGAGCGCGCGCGGCGAAGCCCCAGCCGGTTCGGGCGAGCAGCAACCGCCGCCTCGCCCCGCCGCATCCCACGTCCGTGCTAGACTGGAGTGTTCGGCGGACCCATCCGTCCAGCAACTTCCCTTCCGCCACCTGCTGATCCCACCTGTCCGATGAACGGCAAGACCCTGCTGATCGCCCTCCTCTTCGTCGCCGCCGCTGGCGGTGGCTATTACGTCCTGAAGATGGATTCGGGCGCTACCTCCGAAGATCCGCCCGCGCCGAGGGTCGACACCAGCGATGCCGGCCAGCCGACCGAGGAACCGAAGATCGAGGCCCGCCAGGCGACCGGTGAGATCACCGTGGATCCGGACAAGGTGCCACGGGAAAAGCGCGTGATGACCCCCGACGGCAAGTGGTACGCGTTGCTGAACGACGCGACCAACGTCCGGGACTTCCGGGAAGCGTGGTCGTCCGAGGTCCCGTGGTCGCCGATCGTCGACATCACGCGGGACAAGCAGGGTCAGGACTGGTGGGTCCACGCGGACGGCACGGTGTCGACCAGCATGATGCTCTGGCGCAAGGACCTCGGCCGTTCGGACGGCATGCTGCAAGTCGCCCATCCGATCGCCCCGCTCCCGATGAAGGAAGAGGAGTTCGGGTCCGTCGGACCGATCCGCCCTGGCCAGGAAGGCCGCTGATTCGGCCGAGTCCTCGCGCGGGCCGAGGATGTCCCCCGCTCACGTCGAGCTGTCGACTCGATCGAGGTCGGATCTCACCCGACCCGCGCGGACGGCCGCAAGGACCTGAGCCGAGCATGCAGCGTGGATCGAGCGACAGACTCGACGCGCCTCGCTCCGCAGGCGCCTGCACGCCTCGGGATCGGATTCCCCGGATCGTGGTCGAGCCAGACCCGGGCAACGGATCGGCCGTCGGCCAGTGACCCGCTGCTCCTCCCGCGCCCGGTTCCACGCCGGCAACGTCGCTGGAGCCCGCGCGAGATCGTTCCGGGCCGCGCGCCGCCTCCGATCCTGGTCGAGTAGGTCGGTCGAGCGATCGGGCCCGGCAACTATCGAGACCGTCGAGCCAATCGATCGTGGCTTCACCAGGTTGCGGGCGCGGTCGGCAACCCGAAGCGAGCCGAGGACGACCCGAGTCGGATCGCTCGTTCACCGCGCGCTTCGCGCCGGCCGCGTCGCGGCTCGACCGCGGTGCTCGCCATGGTGCGAAAAGGAGCCATGCGTCCCTCGGCCAATGACTCCGGCCAACCGTCGCCGAGTGCAGGTCGCGCTCAGCCACCCTCGTCTGTTCCTCGGATCGGATGACACGCCGAACCGAACTCATGCACCCGTTGTGGGGCAAGAACAGCGACTCGGATCCCGATTCCCCGACATCGAACGGAACCCGCACCGCTTGCCGATGCTCAAAGCCGTGCTAGTCTTGAGCGACTCGGGCGAAGGCCCGGACGGACGCCGGATTCTTCCTGTCCGAAGCCGGCCGCTGAATCGGGCTCGCCCTCCTCGTCCCCTTTTCTCCCTTCCGTTTCCCAGAACCAAGATGCGTCTCACCACTTCCCTGCTCGTCGCTGCGGCGACCGCCGCTGGTATTTCCGCCCAGACTCCTGCGCAGCTCGAGCTGTACAGCGGTTCCACCTCCTACACCTCCCGTCACGTCTTCGGTGGCGCGAACGAGGGCTGGGTCTGCATGAACCTGAGCTCCCGCCACCACCGTGGCGTCGCCGGGGTCGATGACCCGACCGGCGGCTCGGTCGGCAGCGTCACCGCGGTGCAGTACCTCCTGCAGGACCAGTTGGGCACCACGCCGGAGTTCTACGAGGTCGGCATCTTCGGCGAGGACGCCGCCAACCCCGGCCAGATCGACCCGGCGGTCGATCCGATGACGAACCGGCCGGCTCCTGGCTTCCAGGCGGGCCCGATTCAGACCCCGGCCAACACCGCCACCGGCCCGATCGCCTGGAGCATCACGCTCACGTTCGCGACGCCCTACACGGGCACGAGCATGGACCAGGACAACTACTTCGGCGTCCTGCTGCCGATCCAGACCGCGTGGACTGCCGATGGTGCATCGCTCCACGGCTCGTGGATGACCGCGGGTGCCGCGGGTGACAACCCGAGCCAGGGCGCGCTCACCGGTGGCGCGATGGGCGGCAGCGTGATCTACGACATGGTGCAGGGCATCGACATCACCGGCGGCAACACCGTCGTGATCGCCCCGAACGACCGCACTGTGCGCGTCTGGCCGCATACCAGCGGTGCGGTTCTCCGCGTCGGCGCGGACATCCAGCCCAACCCTCGTTCGACCATCAACCCGAACTACGGGATCGCTGGTCTCTACCCGGACCACGTCAACCGTCAGGACGGCGTGGCCTACGACCTGCGTAGCCTGAACTACGACAGCTCCAACGGCGGTGCGGCCTTCGTCGCGATGCAGTTCATCACCGCTCCGATGGCTCCGGCCTTCCAGACCAACGGCATCAAGATCCTCGCCGGCGCCGGTCAGCAGTGGTTCGACTTCACCCAGAACAACGGCCCGTTCTTCGTGTGGCAGATCAACCCGCACCCGACGGACCTGAACCGTTGGGAGCAGATCGTCCTGGCGCAGGGCTCGGTGCCTGCACAGGCTCTGGGCACGGTCACCTCGCAGGGTCTGCTGGTCGACTTCAACGCCCCGGGCTTCGCCCCGACGTTCACGAACGCCACCGCGCTCGAGTCGCTCTGATCTGATTCTGATCTGAGCGCCAGCGTGTGACCCGCTCGAGTCACACGCCCCTGGCCCTACGGTCAGGGAGCCTTCGAGCCGACGAGGCCTCGCATTCCTCACGGAACGCGGGGCCTTTGTCGTTGGGGAGCGTGTCGCTCAGGACCAAACGCGCGACGTGACGGCAACCTGCGCCTTCACGACCGTGCGATGATCCGCACGATCGGCACCTGCGGTCGCGCGCGCCAGCGCACCGGCAGGATCGTCAACCCCGCACCCCGACCGACGAACAGTCGGCTGCCGTGGGCCTCGAAGGCGCCTTCGACGTAGCCGTAGCGGGTGTGCGCCACCAGCGCCTTGCCGAACGGGCAGATCTGCCCCGCGTGGGTGTGACCCGACAGGACGAGACTGACCCGGTGCGGCGCGATCTGCGCGAAGTGATCCGGCTGGTGCGCGAGCACGATCGTGGGCTCGCTCGCCCGTCGCCCCTCGAGCGCCGCCGCGACATCCGGCTGTCCGTCGGTGAGATCGTCGACCCCGCCGAGCCACAGCGACGACCCGCCGCGGTGAATGCGCAACCCGTGGTTGGCGAGAACCTGCACGCCCCGCGCTTCCAGGAAGTCCTGCCAGGCACCGATGTCGTGGTTCCAGCGGTGGTCGTGGTTGCCGGCGACCGCGTAGTTGCCGAGCGGCGCATTCAACCGCGCCAGCGCGCGATCGTAGTGGCGCAGTTCCTCCGCGCGGGTGTTGATCAGGTCCCCGCCGAAGCACACCAGGTCGGGCTCCTGCGCCATCACCCGCTCGAACAGCCGCTCCAGCTCCGGCGCGCGCATGAAGGCTCCGGCGTGCAGGTCGGACAGGAAGGCGAGCTTCAGTCCGTCGAGACCTGCGTGCTCGGCCGGCAAGCGGAGCGGCACGTCGGTGAAGTCCAGGTTGCGGAGCTGGGCGCTGTGCATCGCGTGGCACACGCGGAAATGGTCGAGGAAGCGGCTGACCAGCACGGCCATGCCGTCGACCGCCTCGACCAGCGGACTGCGGACCCTCGGCGGGCCCGAGCGAAGCCGCGGATTCGCCGGCACCTGCACGAACCGCGAGGTGATCCCGACCCCGGGGAGTTCCGTTGCGACTGCATCCATGACTGCCGAAGGAATCGACAGTCCTGGGCACCGCCCTTAGCGAGACAACGAGCCGGCGTTGGCAAGGCCGACAGCGCTGTCGCGAACTTCGACACGTTCGACGCCGCGCGCCCAATCGAGCACCACGACCTCGGGCGGTGCCCCGATCCGCAGCGGCAGGATCGCCGCCCCCACGCCACGCCCCACGTACAGCGTCGATGCTCCGCTGCGATGGACACCGCGGTGGTAGCCACGGGCCGAGTGCCGGAGCAGCACCCGCCCGAACGGTGCGACCTGTCCGCCGTGAGTGTGGCCGGACAGGACCAGGACGCCTTCCGGCAGCAGCGCGGCCAGCTCGTCGAAGCAGTCCGGGTGGTGGGAGAGCACCAGCACCGGGTCGCCGTCCGTCCGTCCCTGGATCGCCGACTCAGGCCGGGGATCACCTTCGGCCAGATCGTCGATCCCCCCGAGCCACAGCACGGACTGCCCCTCGCGTTCGATCTGCCGACCCGCGTTCACCAGCACTTCGGCGCCCGCCTCGGACAGGGCGTCGTGGAACGCCGACAACCCGATCCCCGGGAAGCGCTCGTGGTTGCCCGGCACCGCGAACCACCGCAGGCCGGGTCGCGAACGCTCTTGGATCAGGACGCGCCAGGCGCGCAGCTCCGCAGCGCGGGTGTGCACGAGGTCGCCGCCGAGCAGGATCAGGTCGGGACGCAGCTCGTCGACGCGATCGAACAGTTCTTGGAGATCCGCCGCCGTCAAGTAGCTACCGACGTGGACGTCCGACAGGAACACCGCGCGCAGTCCATCGAGTCCTGACGCGGATGCGGGCACCACCAGTCGCGTCCACACCAACCCGCGCCGGAACTGCCGCCGGTAGAACCACCGGCACGGCGGGATCGCGTGAAGCAGCCGATTGGCGGATGCCACCGCATGGGCGACGACCCGCTTCCACCACGGGCGGTCGGCGCCGAACCACGCGTCGCTCCTCACGACCGCACAGGTCCGACCGATTCCGCCTCGCGCTCTTCGATCGCTCGCAGCCGGTTGAACAGGGTGCGCACGCCGATACCCAGCACCTTGGCGGCACGCGTACGGTTGCCCTCGCAGTCGGCCAGCGTCGCCTCGATCAACGCATCCTCCACCGCGCGCAGCGGCGTGCCGACCAACGAGTGGATCGGATCGCCGCCGAGGCCGCGGTCGGGCGACGCTCCGCCGACCCAGCGACCGAGCAGCTCACCATCCACGACCGAACCCTCGGCCAGCAGGGAGGCTCGCTGGACCACGTTCTGCAGCTCGCGCACGTTGCCCGGCCAATCGTGATGCCGGAGCAGGTCGCGCGCCTGAGCGTCGAACTCGAGCCCGGCACGCAGGAAGCTCTCGGCGAGCGGCACGACGTCTTCGGGACGCGACCGGAGCGGTGGCAGGGTGATCGGCACGACCGCCAGTCGGTAGTAGAGATCCTCGCGGAATCGACCCTCGCGCACTTCGCGCTCGAGGTCACGGTTGGTGGCGACGACCAGTCGCACGTCGACCTTCACCGGACGGCTCCCGCCGACCCGCACCAGCTCGCCCTCCTGCACCACGCGCAGCAGCTTCGCCTGCAGCGCGGGCGCCATCTCGCCGACCTCGTCGAGGAACAGCGTGCCACCGTCGGCACCCTCGAAGCAGCCCTGTCGCCGTCGAACCGCACCGGTGAACGCCCCGGCCTCGTGGCCGAAGAACTCGCTCTCCATCAGGCCTTCAGGCACCGCGGCGGTGTTGACCTTCACCAAGGGTCCGTCGGCCCGGTCGCTGCGGCGATGGATCTCCGCGGCGATCCGCTCCTTGCCGGTCCCGCTCTCGCCCTGCAGCAACACCGTCGCACGGCTCGCCGCGACCCGCTCCACGGTCGCCAGCACCTCGTGCATCGCCTCGGAGTGGACCAGGAGGTCGGGCGCGAACGTCGAACGGCTGCGGTGGAAGCGATTCTCGCGCAGCAGACGCGCGCGCTCCTGCACCCGGACCAGGCACAGCTCGAGGTCCTCCAGCGCCACCGGCTTCTCGAGGATGTCGTCGGCGCCGCCGCGCAGCACCTCGGTGGCCACGCTCAACGTGCCGTGCGCGGTCACCAGGACCACGGGGAGGTCGGGATCCCGTCGTTTCACCGCGCGCAGCACCCCGAGACCATCGGTCGCGCCGGGCATCCGTAGGTCGGTGAACACCAGATCGAAGGCCGACGCCGCCTCCAGAACATGCAGAGCCGCGTCGCCGCTGTCCGCGAGCACCACCTCGTGTCCGAGCAGAGAGAGCGCATCGCCGAGGAAGTCGCGGCCGATCGCCTCGTCGTCGACCACCAGGATCCGCAGTGTGACGCTCATGCCCCGCCCTTTGGCGTCGACGGCCATTCGATGCGAAACCGTGCACCGGGAAGATCGCGGTCGACGAGTGCGATCCGCCCCCCCAGGAACGCCAGCGCTCGGGCGGACAGGGCCAGACCCAGTCCACTGCCACGCTCCTTGGAACTCACGAATGGGTCGAAGAGCCGCGCGGCCAACGCTTCGGGAACCCCGGGACCGTCATCGACCAGGGTCGCCACCAGTCGATCACTCTCGCGCGCCACGGATCCCTGCACCGCGACGGGTCGCTCGCCGCAGGCTTCCTGGGCGTTGCGCAACAGGTTGACGAGCACCCGGCCGAGCACCGTCGGATCGCACAGCACAGCCAGCTCGCCGTCGAATACCAGCTGCGTCCGTGCCAACCCCGCCTCGATCCGCGCCTGCTCGAGGATCTCGCCGAACGGACGCAGCGCTGCGGCGGCGCGCCCCTCCGGTCGCGCGAAGGCCAACATCGCCGCCACGATCTCGTCGGCCGCGGCGATACCCTCTCGCACGCGACCGGCGAAGCGCCGCAGCTGCGCGGGGTCGTCGGTGCGTTCCATCAGCGACGCGTAGCCTGCCACGCCATGCAGCGGATTGCGGATCTCGTGGGCGACTCCGAGCGCCAACTCGCTGAGGCCGGCCAATCGGTCGAGCCGCTCCACCTCCTGCTCCAGCGAGACCACGCGACTGCGGTCTTCGATCACCAGCAATCCTCCGCCGGTCGGCAGCGGCACGCGCTGCACGCGCAACGCGACGCCGGCCACCCGCGACTCGCCCGCGTCGAGCTGAGTCCAGCCGATTCCAGCCGTGGCCACCTCGATGCGCTCGGCCTCGGCATTGCGCCAGACGACGGCGCCGTCGGCATCCAGCGCGACGACTGCGACCGGCAATGCACCGAGAATCGCCTCGCGCTCGTCGAGGGTCCGCCGCAGCCGCTCGTTGGTACGGGCCAACTCCAGATCGATGGCCTCCGCCCGCGCCGCGAGCCGCGCGTGACTCGCCTCGAGCCGTCGCGCCGCGGCAACGAAACTCGAGAAGCCCTCGGCCAGCTCCGACCCTGTGAGCCCGCCAGAGAGGATCGCCTCCTGCGGCCCGATCTGCATCGACGTCGACTTCATGACGGCGCCCTTCATCGAGTCAGTCTTCATCGCAGTGGCAACGGGATCTCGTCGGGATCACGCCGCGGCCGCCAGCCACGGTTGTCGTCGAGCCAGTGCATCACGGTGCGCGCCGTCTGGGCAGCGCGCCCCCACGCGCCGTAGCCCACCGTGCCATCCGGCGCGGTCTCCTGGTCGAGCGCCATCACCTGCACGTAGCGCGAGTCGGCCGCGGCCAGGTCGCCCAATCGCTCCAGGGTGCAGGCCAGTCCGAACAGCTCGCGCACGGTCGCGAGGTCCTGCTCGCGCAGTGACTCGAACGACGCCCTGGCATCCTCGAACCGTTTCGTCGCAGCTCCCTTCAGCTCCTCCGCGCGCGAGCCGTCGCCGTCCCGGGCTGCCCGTTCGGCATCGCGAGCCAGCAGATTGCCGGCGCGCAGCAGTGCGAAGCCGAGCGCGCTCGCGTCGCCAGCGCCCTGCACGAACACCGCCGGCCGCGAAGTACGCGCGCCGGACCCCGCCTGGTGATCCTCCGCGGTCGCGTCGTCGGACTCGACGCCCTCCGTGGATTCGGCCCGCTGTGCGGCTCGCTGCGCGGCGGTCGCAGCACGTGCCCGGGCGACCAGGTCCTCCAGCTCGGAGCGCGCCGGCACCTCGGACTGGACGAGCACCAGATCTTCCCGAGTCGCCCGTTCCTCGGCGGCTGTGCGCAGAGCCTCTGCCTGCTCTGCCAACTCGGCGTGACGCCGCGCCAGTCGGGCCACCGCAGCGCGCTCGGCATCGAGCCGCTCCGGGCCGCCGAACCGCGCAGCCTCCCGCTCCGCCACCGTCGGCTCGAACAGGCTCTCGCGAACTTCCAGGCCGAGGTCGAGCTGGATGCGAGCTTCGAACAGCTGCTCCTCGTGCCGCACCGCAGCCGAGAGCCGCTCCCGCAGCGCCTTCAGGAGTTCATGATCCTGGGACCGGGCCGCACGCTGACCGACCGCTGGTGCGGCGACCCACGCGGCCGCGAGGCAGACCAACACGACGAGCCATCGCCGAGATACGGGACCAGACCGTTTCATCGGATCACTCCCCGCCAGGCATCCGCGGCCCGCTCGATGTCGCCGAGCGCGTCGTAGGCCTGCCCGAACAGCTCCGCGACCCGCCGCTGTAGCTCGGTGCTGGAGATCTTCGCCGCCAGGCCACGCGCCTGCTCCGGGAAGCCGTGCAGCGATCCGGTGTCGAGGCCCTGTTCGTACAACGCTTCGATCGTCTCCAGACGCGCTCGGTCTCCGACCTCGTCACCCCGACCGACGATCCGCTCCAACACCGACACCGCCTTCTGATAGCGCCCTCGTTCCCGCAGGCGCGCCGCGAGGAACAGCGCCAACTCGGCTTCCCGCTCGGGGTCCTTGCGCACCTCCACCTCGAGCTCGAGGAAGGCGCGCTCCTCGTCGCCGAGCGCCAGCATGGTCCGTGCCCACAGCTCGGATGACCGACGAGCCCACACACCGTCGAGTCCCCGTCCGGTCTCGCGCGCGGCGAACGCCGCGGCCCGCGCCTGCAGGTAGCGCTCGCCGGCGAGGTAGGCGTCGCCGAGTGCCACGAACGCGACCGGTCGGTCGGCGTGCTCCTCGTCGACCAACTCGAAGTAACGCTCCAGATCGCGAACCGCCTCGCGGTGCCGGCCGAGCAGTTGCGCCACCGCACCGCGGAGGAACGCGTGGTCCGCGCGCTGCGAGGTCGACATGTCGACGGCCTTCCACGCCTCGTCGAGCGTGGCGAGCACCGAGGCGGACTCGGTCGGACGATCGAGCCTGAACCACGCCCGGGCGAGCAGCAGGTAGACGTCGACCACTTCCGGATTGCCGGCCACGTAGAGCGAGCGCTTGCCGAGTTCGGAGATGCACTCCTCGTAGCGGGCCTGCGCGAGCAGCAGGCGGCCGAGCAGGACCGTCGCCCGCACCGCCTCGGGCCTGCCGGGATGCAGCCGGGTCAGCTCGCGCGCCCGACGCTCGCACTCCGCGTAGTAAGAGGAGCCGAGTTCGAGATAGCACTCCGCCATCCGCAGCAGCGCGGTCGGAATCGACGCGGCGTGTGGCGCCAGCGCATAGGCCTCCTCGAGGACCCGCGTCGCGGCCTCCAACTCGCCCTGGCCACGCAGCAGCTCGGCGACATCGATGCGCGCATCGACGGCCTCGACCGCGTCGGGATCCGCGGCTCGCTCGCTGTTCTCGAGAAACCGCTCGTACCAGTCGAGCGCCGAGCGCCGCAGCCGGGCACGACCGACCTCGGTGACTGCATCGGGTACCTCGACCACCACCAGGTCGACCTGGACCCGGCCCAGGTCGTCGTTGCGCTGGTTGACGACCACGTCGGCGCCGCCCGCGACGGCGATGAGCTGCGCCGCGGCGCGCGGCTCCAGGTCGTCGAAGGCGAGGTCGACGATCTCGCCGGCCAACTGCTCGCCGAGCGCATCCACCTGCCAGCGCAGCCGCCAACCCAGCGCCGAGGCGAGTTCCCGTAACGCGCGGTCGCAGGGCATCGCCGGCCGGTTGGCCGCGACCGACACCCGGTCCTCGTCGCGCCGGACGGTGAACGTCGTCAGCACCCCCTGGGGAACCGGCAGGTCCTGTGCCGGCACCGTGCACCATGCACCGAGGCCGGCGACCAGCCAGGAACCGAGCCGGTGGCGCGCGTCGGTCCGACTCATCGATCGCTCTCCTGCACCCCGGCATCGGCCTGCTGGCGGTAGCCATCGCCCATCTGCAGCCAGGCCTCGTCGAGCAGGGCCCGCATGCCCGGCGACATCGTGTCCTGCTGCAGCAGAAAGCGCGCGTAGGCCCGACGGACCGCGAGATGGTCGCCGCGCGCCTGCGCCGATCGTGCCGCCTGCAGGAGTTCCTCGGCGAGGTAGGCCTGCTGGGTCCCCGGCCGCGCGAGACGCTCGTGCTCGAGCGCGGCACCGAGGTTGCCCGCCTTGCGCTGATAGTAGGCGACCTGCGCGTGCACCAGCCGACGCACGCCCTCGTCGAGGTGTTCGTGCCGCTCGAGATAGTGAATCAGCAGGTCACAGGCGAGAGCGAAGTCGCCGTCGAGCGCGACCAGCATCGCCTGCTGGTAGGTGGAGTCGTCGGGTAGTCCGAGCGCTTCGCCGCGGTGGGCCTGGTCGAACGAGCGTGCGGCGACCGTCGCAACGCGGTCGATGCTCCCGCTGGGCTCGTAATCACCCGCGCCCTGCCCCGCCGGCGCCGGGCGAGGCAAGGCCAACAGCCCGAGCGCCAGCAGCACCGTACCGATCAGCACTCCCTGCAAGACCCTCAGCCGACGCGCATCGAGCACGGATCGCCGGGTCTCAGTCTCGGGACCGATCGTACGCGCCGCGGCCTCCTGCTCGGCGAGCGCGCGCCGCGCCTCGGCACGTGCGCGCTCGTCGAGCGAACCGCGTCGGGCCGCGGAGCCGTCCTCACGCATGAGCTCGGCGAGGTTGTCGCCCTGCTGGGCTTCGGCTTCCACACCGGTCGCCGCGGCTTCGTGCTCCAGTGGTTCGCGCTCGTGTTCGCTCATCCTCGACTCCCGACAGGGGGCGGAGTCGGCAAGCCTTGCCGACCTCGTCCTACTCATCGGCAGCCGAAGGCCCGATCCGAAGAGAACCGTCGGGCGTTCAGGCCGAAGCCCACAACAGGGCTGCAGGCCCGTCGACCGACGGACCCGGGGGAAGCCATGCCGGCAACGGGGCTTCGAGCGCCACGAGTGCACGCCGCATCGCCGGCTCGAGTCCCAGACACGCCACGCAGCCGGCAGCACGCGCCGACCCGATGCGCCCCGCGAGTCGCACCGCGTCGGCGGACCACGGCGAGCAGTCGAGGGCGAACGGCCGGCGCGGCCACGGGACCGGCGCGGCCGGGTCCGCTTCCAGTGCCACCACCACCTCGATGCCGGCGGGTCGGCCGTCGGCGTATAGACGCCAGCGGGCGAGGCGGGTCAGCGGGTCGATCTGCAGGTCGCCGCCGAGACGCTCCAGTGCGTCGGCAACCTCCTCCGGCACGCGCAGGATCTCGACTTCGACGATCCCACCCCGCTCGTGGACCTCGCCCTCGGTGCCGGGTGGCAGCAGCGCCACCGCCGATTCGAGGATCTCCTGGACGTCGCGGCTGGTGACGCGAGAGCTGGCGTCGAGCGACCAGGCTTCCGAGCCATCGACGGGCTGGAGAACGGCCCGATCGTCGCCCACTCGACGCGACTCAGCGCCGAGCAGCAGGCTCAGCTCCTCGACCAACGCGGCGGGTCGGACCGGCTTGGAGAGCACCCGCCGGACCGCGGGATGGTCGTCGACCTCTTCCGGCGATCCGCTGATGACCACACAGGGTCGGTCGCCGGCCGCCTCCAGGATGGGCCGGGCGTCCTGTCCGTGCAGGCGCCAGTCGGTGACGACGACCTCGTAACGGAACTCCACGAGCCGCTCGACGGCGTCGTGGACCGATCCCACCGCGTGGACTTCATGACCCTTCAATCCCAGGAAGGCCGCCAGACCTTCGCGGATCCCGACCTCGTCCTCGACCAGCAGGATGGTCACACCGACTCCCCGGTGGTCGGCAACTCGATGCGGAAGCCGGCGCCGCCGAGACGGCTGCCGACCGAGGCGACCGCGCCGCCGTGGGCCGTGACCACCTCACGGACGATCGCCAGGCCGAGCCCGCTGCTGCCGCGACCGGACACGAAGGCATCGAACAGGGTGTGCTGCAGTTCCGCCGGCACGCCGGGGCCGTCGTCCTCGATCGTGAGGATCAGTCTGCCGTGCAGCGCCCGCTCACCGCGGATCTCGATGCGGCAGGCACCGACCGCCAACGCGTTCTCGATCAGGTTGTCGAGCGCGCGGCCGAGTAGACGCGGGTCGGCGTCGAGGACCGCGTCGGGTGCGGAACCGAAGTGCACCTCGGGCGCACGGCAGCGGCATGCCGCGTCGCGCAGCAGCGTCGACAGCCGGACCGACTCGCGCTCGGGACGGCAACCGCGACCGTAGTCCAGGTAGCTGTGCAGCAGGTCGCCGACGCGGTCGAGGTCGCCCAGGGCGCGCTCCAGGAAACGCGTACGAGGGTCCTCGGCATCGGTCATCTCGCGGACCACCTCGAGGCTGGTGACCACCGAGGCCAACGGATTGCGCAGCTCGTGCCCGAGCACCGCGCAGACCTGGCGGCTGCGCGCGAAGGACTCGTCGCCACTGGCGGACTCGTGCTCCGGGGGGGCATCGAGTCGATCGCCTTCGAAACGAACCGCACCGCGGTACTCCGCGGCGGACGGCAGGGGGGTCGTCATCCGGATCCTCCTGGGAGCGGGTCGCCGGGGGGTGCGACCCGTTCCGGCTACTGAGACGGGACTCAGGCTCCAACGCCGCTGCGCTGCGGCCGCTCACCCAGTTCGTACTGGCGGATCTTGTTGTAGAGCGTGGTCCGATTGATGCCGAGCATCGCCGCGGCGCGGCTGATGTTCCAATCGGTGCGCTCCAACACCTTGCCGACCAACTGGCTCTCCAGATTGCGGATCGACCAGTTGTTGTGGCCCTCGAGCTGGATCGTCGCATTGCGGGCGATCTCGTCGGAGCCGTCCAGCTTGCCGCCCGAGAACTTGGGCAGGTGCAGCTCGTCGATCATCCCGCCGGGGCAGACGATCGCGCTGTGCTCGATCGCGTTCTTCAGCTCGCGCACGTTGCCCGGCCAGTGGTACTCGCAGAGCGTCTCGAGCGCCTCCTCGGTGAAGCCGGACAGGCTCTTCCCCATCTGCCGGCCGAACTGATCGAGGAAGAAGTGGGCCAGCAGCGGGATGTCGCGCTGGCGTTGACGCAGCGGCGGCACCTCGATGTTCATCACGTTGAGGCGGTAGAACAGATCCTCGCGGAACTGGCCGTTCTCGACCTCCTTGCGCAGGTCGCGGTTGGTGCTGGTGATGATCCGGACGTCGGCCTGCAGGTCCTGGATACCACCGACCCGGCGGAAGGTCCGCTCCTGGAGCACGCGCAGCAGCTTGGCCTGCAGCGACTTCTCCATCTCGCCGATCTCGTCGAGGAACAGCGTGCCGCCGGCGGCGACGGCGAACAGGCCGTCCTTGCCCTCCTTGCGGGCGCCGGTGAACGCGCCGGGTTCGTAGCCGAACAGCTCGGCCTCGAGCAGGTTCTCGTTCAGCGCCGCACAGTTGATCGCCACGAAGGGACCATGCCGGCGCACGCTGCACTCGTGCACGCAGCGCGCGACCAGCTCCTTGCCGGTGCCGGACTCACCGGTGATCAGCACGGTGGTGTCGGGCGCCTGGCTGACCTGCTCGATGCGGTCGGAGACCTGGTGGATCTCGCTCGACAGGCCGAGCAGCTCGGTGGAGGTCAAAGCACTCAACCGATCCTGGGTCCAGATCAGCTCGTTCTTGAGCTGGCGGGTCTCCAGGCAGCGGCGAATCGAAGCCAACACGCGGTCCTTCTGGATCGGCTTCTCGATCACGTCGGCCGCGCCCTTGCGCATCGCCTCCACGGTGTTCTCCACCGTGCCGTAGCCGGTGAGGATGATCACGTCGGCAGGATGAGCCCCGCGCCGCAGCGCCGACATCGTCGACAGGCCGTCCTCGCCAGGGAGGTTGAGGTCGAGCAGGATCACGTCGAAGCCGCGATGGTCGAGGCGGCGGATGCCCTCCTCAGCGCTGGCCGCGACGTCGACCGCGACGCCTTCTTCCTGGAGCAGGGTCCGCAGTCCATCGCGGATCCCCTCCTCGTCGTCGATCACGAGGATGCGAGGAAGACCGGGGAAGTTGAGGTTCTTCATGCGGAGCACACCATTCCGTTCGCCGCGTGCCGGGACCGAAGCCCGACGCGCGATCCTTTGCCTTGTGGAAGGTGTGTCGGCAGATTCGGCGTGGGACTTTTGGGCGGACCGTCGGATTTCTCGGCGCGGGGCAGGGGGAGTGGTGCGGGACGCGACGGGGGCTGTCACAACCCGCCGTTTCGCCGGCACTTCCGGCAGGACCGGAGAAGACCTCGACGGCTAGGATCGCGGCATGGAACCGGATCGGGATCTGGGCGCGACACTGCGGGCCGAGACGGTCGAGCTGCCGGAGTTCGGGGGGCGGATCCTGGATCTCGACCTGACGGCTGACGGGCGTTGGGTCGCGTTGGTGGAGGGCGAAGCGGAGCGGGGTCTGCTCGTGCGGACCGCGCACGGCATGGTGTTCCCGGTCGCGCCGACACCGAGGCACCCTCGACCCCTCCGACCCGTTCCGCGCCACGCCCGACGGCCGCAGCCTGCTGCACATCCACTCCGCCGGCTTCACCACCTGGTCCTGGTGACCCCGATATCTGTCGTAGTTGGTGCCAGGCACCAACCACGACAGAAACGGCGTGCGTGGGCACCGATCGCTACGATGCATCCATGACGACCGATCGGAACCCGTCCGACGACCAGCGCGCCGCCCGTTCCGCCGCGCGACGGCAACGGATGACGATCGAACGGTGCGGTCTGCAGGACCAGGACGAACCGCTGGTCGGCGGCACCGTCAGCGAACGCTTCGCCCTCGTCGAAGAGTTCAGCCGCGAGTGCTGGCTCCTCTCCGGTCGCCCGATGCCGACCCTGCCGCGGTCCGAGTGGACGATCCGCGTCCTCCACCTCCAGGACGACCACGACCAGGACTGAGCGAACGCTCCCCTGCCCAGTCTGCGAGGGGGTCTCGGCACCTGCGCGATTCCACGTTCCGCACACCCGCGCTTGCGGATACACCGGCCCGCCGGGACTCCGCCATGCCACGACCTCTGCACCTCGCGCTCGCCCTTCTCGCCGCATTCACGAACACTGCGACGACCGCGCAGGAATCGAACGGCACAGACCTCCAATCCCGCCTCGACGCCCTCGTCGCCCACCCAGCCCTCGACGGCGCGCGCGTCGGAGTGCTGGTCCTCGACCTCGCCGACGGCACCACCCTCGCCGAGCACGACGCCGGCCACGGCTTCATGACGGCTTCGAACATGAAGCTGATCGCGTCGTCGGTGGCGTTGCAGACCCTCGGCGCGGACTTCCGCTTCGCGACCACGCTCGTTGCCCACGGCCCGATCAGCGACGGCGTCTTGAACGGCGACCTGGTGCTGGTCGGCAGCGGCGACCCGACCCTCGGCGGTCGGCAGGAGGAACACCCCGCCGCGGTGTTCGAGCGGCTCGCGCACGAGCTGAAGGTGAAGCACGGCATCACCCGCATCACCGGCAACGTGCTCGGCGACGACGACTGCCATCCCGACGAGGTGATGGGTGAAGGGTGGGCCTGGGGCTACCAGGGCGACGGCTACGCGGCGCAGGTCTCGGGCCTGTGCTTCGCCGAGAACTGCGTGAAGGTCCACGTGACCCCCAACGGTCCCGACCGCGCGCCGACGGTGCGGATCGAGCCGGCGGCCGCCGCGGAGTTCTTCGACGTCGAGAACCGCGCCACGGTCGGCGCCGCGGAGTCGGGCTCCAGAACCTGGGTCACCCGGCGCCGCGCCACCAACACCATCGCCGTCGGCGGATGGATCGCCGCCGACCGCGACGAGTACGTCGCCACCTGCTCGGTCGAGAACCCCACCGCCTACGCCGCGCACACGCTGCGCGCGGTGTTGATCGCCCAGGGCATCCAGGTCGACGGCCAGGCGCTCGACCGCGACCAGCGCCCCGAGATGCCGGACCGCTACGGCGACGAGACCGTGCTCGCCACCCACCACTCGGCCCCGCTCGCCGAGATCCTGGTGACCCTCAACAAGGTCAGCCAGAACCTCTACGCCGAGCAGGTGATCCGTGCCGCCGCGCGCCACGCCCGCGGCAATGGCGGCATGCCCACTGCCGCCGCCCACGCCAAGGCGACGCTGAAGAGCTACGGCGTCGACCCGACCGGCATGCGCATCGCGGACGGCTCCGGCTTGACGCGTCTCAACCTGGTCCGCCCGCGCCAGCTCGCCGCACTCCTCACCGGCATCTGGTCGGGACCGCACCGCGACGTCTTCCTCCCCACCCTGCCGATCACCGGCGTCGACGGCACGCTCCGCAACCGCTTCGCCGAAGGACCGGCCAAGGGCCACGTCCACGCCAAGACCGGATCCATCTCGAGCGTGATCGGTCTGTCCGGCTTCGTGATGCGCGCCGATGCCGGTCGCCCGCCGCTGGTGTTCTCGATCCTGGTGAACAACTACACGTCGTCGACCGCCTCGGCACGCGGCCAGGTCGACGCCTTCGTGCACGAAATGGCACGCGCGGCGGGCTGGTGAGCCGCGAACACCTGAGTGCCCTACGGTCGCACGGATCGACTCCCAACGCCGCGATCCACCACACCGTCCAGCGTCGAGAAGTCCCGTTCAGGGACCGCGTGGTTCATCTGTCCGGTTGGGAATCCGATAGACCGGAACATCCCGAAGACGAGGACGCCGACGGGGGGAACGACGGCATGGGACTCAGGATCAACACGAACATCTCCTCGCTGATCGCTCAGCGACACGTCAGCGAGGCCACGCGCCAACTGCAGGACAGCTTCCGGAAGCTCTCGTCGGGACTCCGCATCCAGCAGGCGTCCGACGACGCCGCCGGACTCGCGATCTCGGAGCGACTCCGCGCGCAGGTCCGCGCCCTCGACCAGGTGAAGCGGAATGCCAACGACGGCATCTCGCTGGCGCAGACCGCCGAGGGCAGCCTCGACGCGGTGAACTCGCTGTTGCTGCGGATGCGCGAACTCGCATTGCAGTCCAACAACGGCACCGTCGCAGGCGCCGAGCAGGACGTCCTCGACGACGAGTTCCAGAGCCTCGTCGCCGACATCAACCGGATCGCCGTGTCGACCAAGTACGGCGGCATCAAGCTGCTCGACGGCACCAACACCACGATCACCCTGCAGATCGGCGTCGGGTCGACGTCCAACGTCGATACGGTCTCGCTGGTGCTCGGCGATGTCGACGCCACGGCGCTGTCGCTCAACGCTTTGTCGATCGACTCCGCCGCGGCCAGCTTCTCGACCGTGCTGTCGAACATCGACAACGCGATCGACTCGGTGACCGCACTCCGCGGCCGGCTCGGCGCGATCGCCAGCCGCCTGCACTACACGGTCGACAACCTCGGCAACCAGGCCGAGAACCTGGCCTCCGCCGAGTCCCGGATCCGTGACGTCGACGTCGCCGCCGAGACCGCGCGACTCACCAGCGCGCAGATCCGCCAGCAGGTGGGCCTGGCCGTGTTGGCGCAGGCCAACATCCAGCCGCAGACGGCACTCACGCTGCTGCAGTAGGCGGACCGGGGTCCACGCCCCTGGGTCCGCCCGATGCCGCGCCCACCCCCGTCCGCGGCACCCGGCGCCGATCCGCTCAAGTTGCGTGACCTGCCGGCCGACGACCGACGTAGCCCGGTCCGACATGAGCTCCTTCGGCGGAATCTCCAGCGGCGGTATCTCCTTCAGCGGCCTCGCCTCGGGCCTGGACACCCGCGCGATCATCAACGCGCTGCTCCAGGCCGAGTCCCGACCCATGGAGAGCCAGCGCGCCCGACAGGCCGACTTCCGTGCCCGCAGCGACCTGTTCGGACGACTCGGTTCGCTGCTCTCCACCCTGCAGGACAGCGCGGCCGCGTTGACCCGCAACTCGACCTTCGACGCGCTGACCGGCAGCTCCTCGGCGCCCGGCCGGGTCGGCGTGAGCGTGGGTGAAGGCGCCGTGGCCGGCAACTGGACCGTCGAGATCGAACGACTGGCGGCGCGCCACGTGCTCACGTCCAACGGCTACGCCGCCAAGGACACCGCCCTGTTCACCGCCGACACGCTGCGCTTCGTGCAGGACGGCAACACGATCGACGTGGCGGTCGCCGGCACCACGCTCCAGGACGTCGCCGACGCGATCAACGCCGACACCACGCTCGCGGTCACGGCACGCATCGTCGACACGGGAGACGGCGCCGATCCGTACAAGCTGGTGCTGGAGAGCGATGCCACCGGTGCGGCGCAGGAGTTCACCGTCGAGTCGGTCGGCGGCGGTCTGGCCACGCTGGTCGAGCAGCTCGGCACCAATGTCGCGTCCGAGGCGCAGGACGCGCTGGTCCGGGTCGACGGCGTGGAGTTCCGCCGCGCGACCAACACGCTCAGCGGTGCCATCACGGGAGTCACCCTCGACCTGCTCGAGGCCTCCGCCAGCACCGTCGAGGTCACCGTGACCGCCGACCGGAGCACCAGCACCTCCGCCGCGAAGGACTTCGTAGCCGCCTACAACGCGGTGGTCGACTTCATCGCCACCCACGGCAAGACCGCCGAGGATCCCGCCGAACGCGGTGCGCTGGCCGCCGACCCGCTGCTCCGATCGATTCGCGACCGGCTGCGCACGGTGCTCGGCTCGGTGGTCTCCGGCACCGGATCCGACGGCCACGCCATGCTGGCCCTGGTCGGCTTCTCCTCGGCAACCGACGGCCGACTGACGCTCGACGAGAGCGAGTTCGAAGCCGCGTTCGACGCCGACGCGGACGCGCTCACCGCGCTGTTCGCCAGCGACGACGGTATCGCCACCCGCCTCGACGACCTGCTCGACGACCTCGCCGGCACCGACGGCTTGATCGGCACGCGCCGCGACGGGCTCACCGATCGCATCGACGACCTCGACAAGGCCATCCGTCGCTCCGAGCTGCGGCTGGAGACCCTCGAGAAGAACCTGGTGGCGCGCTTCGCCGCGCTCGAGTCGCTGCTGGCCCAGCTCCAGGCGCAGGGCAGCGCTCTCGGCGGCTTCGGCAAGGGCTCGGCCTGAACCCCAAACCCATCGATCACGACATGAGTACCGCCAACCCTCGTTCCGCCGCCGCGTCCTCGCGCGCGGCCCGCACCTATCGCGAGGAGGCCGTGCTCACCGCGAGCCGCGAGAAGCTGGTCGCGATGCTCTGCCAGCGCGCCATCCGCGAACTCGAGGGCGTGGTCGAAGCGCTCGAAGACCCGGCACGGCGCCGCGCGCCCGAGACCGGAGACGGCATCGCACGCTCGCACGACGTGATCGCGGAACTCCGCGGTGCCCTCGACCTCGACGCCGGCGGCGAACTCGCCGAGAACCTCGACGCGCTCTACGAGTTCTGCCTCGACCGACTCACCGAGGCCAACTCCTCGCGCGAGGCGCAGCCGATCCACCACGCCCTGACCGCGATCCGTCCCCTCGAAGAGGCCTGGCGTGAACTGGTCCCGAGCTGAGCCCGGCCACGCGCTGGCCGCCCGATACGAAGCGGCGCTCACCGCCCTGCACGAGGGCGATCTGCGCCGGGTCTCGGAGCTGCTGCAGGGCGTCGAACTGCCGCTCGAGGCAGACGCAGCGGAGGACCCTGCCATCTGGCGCGCGGTCCACGACGCCCACGCTCGCCTCCACGACGCGCTGCGAGACTCGCTGGACGGCACCCGCGCCGAGCTCGCGAAGCTACGGCAGGGACGGCGCGCGCTCGGCAGGATGGGGCCGCGAGGCTGAGCCAGCGCGGGCCACGCAGTGATTCACCGCTGCACGCGCTCGTAGCTGCACTTGAACGAGCGGTACGGCGCATCGGTGCCGCTGATCGAGTGCGCCTCGAAACCGGTCATGCCGTGCTCGCCGATCTCGATCACCGTGCGGTTCACGGTCGGGAGACCCATCGACACGCGCGACTCGACCGACACCAGCTGACCGTCGACCCACCACATCGGCGCGTGCGAGACCTCGCCGGTGCTGTCGACCATCAGGCTCCAGTAGTGGCCGCGGTCGGGATCCCAGGCGAACGCATTGAGACCCTGCCACACGCCCATCTCCGGCATCGGATCGCTCCGCGCCTGGCTGATCAGCACGTGGCCGCCGTAGACGGCCCGCACGCGCTCGTTGCCGCCGATCTTCATGGACTCCGGCATGCCCGGCATCGTCATCTCGCCCTCGAGGCGGAAGTTGCCGGACAGCGCGTCGACCAGCTTCTGCTGCTCGGCGGGAACCTCCATGCCGACGAACGCCGGCCCGTACGCGGGCATCCGCGCCTCGGCCTTGTGGAACTCGCCCTCGACCTCGGTGAACCACTCGCCGCCGGTAACCGCCTTCTCGTGCCGGTAGGTGAAGCCGTCGTCGGTGAAGTGCCAGGTCGCCCGGCCGATGGCCAGCTGACCCATGTACTTCGCAGTCGCCATGCTGACCAGCGTGTCCTCGTCGGCCCACGTCAGCTCGCCGAAGATCATCCCGCCCATGTTCGAGACCGAGGCATTGAACATCCGGTCGTGGCCGCCGTCCCAGCCATAGACGGTGCTCATCCGCATCGGGGTCGGCGCGCCGAGCCGCACTTCGAGTTCCTCGTGGACGAAGAAGCCTTCGAACAGCGGGCGGGCCACGAGCGTGGCCTCCCACTTCTCATCGGCGGCACCCTTCGCGGCGCGGGCCACACCGCTGCCGGTGTAGGAACCGACGAGGCGGTGCAGGCTCTTGGCCTGCTCGGTGGGTTGGGGTGCCTGGGGCTCCTGCGCGGCAAGGGGTGCGACCAGGCAGAGGACGGAGAGGAGGACGGGACGATTCATGACGTTCGAGCAAACGGGGGTAGGAACGGGCCCGTAGACGGGCGCGGCCAGGCCGATTCGTACATCGATCTGGATCCGTCCTGTAACCGGTTCCGAAGGAGCCGCCCACAGGAGAAGCACCCGACCGCTGCCCAGGTCGCGGCAATGCTTGCCACACACTCGCTAAACTGCTGACCTCGCCGATCTTCGGCCCGATAGCCCATGCGTGCCTCGAGACTCCTCGCCGCCCTCGCCGTCGCCCTCGCAGCGGGTGGCGCGTGGATGCTGCTCGCCGAACACGAAACCGAGACCCCGCGCCCGATCCACTCGCCTGCCACCGACGACGTCACCGAGCTCGACGACCTGGTGGTGCGGACCGCCGGCGCAGGATCCGATGCGGACGGCTCGGACGGCGGCGAACGGGACGAGTTCGGCCGCGTGGAGGTCGCCGACGACGCCGACGCGGGCGACGACGCCGCGGCCGAGGGTCTGGAGGTCCTGGTCCTCGACGGCGAGGTTCCGGTGCCCGACGCCGAGGTGTTCTGGGGTGACGAGAACGAACTCGAACGGCGTGGCCGCGAAGCCGACCTGTCGCGCCGCACCCACGATGGTGCACTCGCCGCCCGCTTCGGCGCGCGCGCGGTCACCGGATCCGACGGCCGGGTCTCCCTCCCACCCGTCGCGATGCGCGAACCCGAACTCGCTGCGCGCAAGGGCGAGCTGTTCGGCGTCGGCGAGCGGCGCCGCGGCAGCCGCGACGTGGTGATCCGCCTGCAACGCGACGAGACCCTGACGATCGACGTGGTCCGACCGGACGGCGAGCCCTTGGCCGGCGCGCCGGTTGCCGTCGTCCAGTCGGGCGGCCGCCGCCCGGACTTCCTGTGGTCGGAAGCAGCGGACGAGCGGGGCCGGATCGTGATCGAGCACTTCCAGCTCTACCGGAACGACTCGCGCCGCGGCGGCGAGCGAACCTCTGCACTGCTGCGCATCCCGGGGCCGGTGATGGTCGCGAAGGACTTCCCCGACCCTGCCCCCGCCGAGCCGCTGATCCTCGAAGCTCCGGCCACCACCAGCCTGACGGTCAGCGTGGTCGATGCCCAGGGCCTGCCGGTGCGCGCACCGCTCGCGATCAGCCTGACCCCGGCCGAAGGCGAACGCGAACAGGCCGGCCTCGCATCCTGGTTCACATCCGCCAGCGAGACGAAGGACTCGGGCGACACCGAGGTGCTGTTTCCGTTCGTCGCGACCGCCACCCGCCTGTCGCCCCGCGTGCGCTTCGTCGACGACCGCGACCACGCCTGGACCGGCGTGGAGATCACCACGCCGCGCACGCCCGACAGCGAGGCGCAGGTCGAGGTCGCGACGCCGGACTGGCTGACCCTGCTCGAGGGCCGCCTCCTCGATGCAGACGAGGCGCCGCTCAGCCGTCAGACCATCGACTTCATCGTCCGCGCCGGCAACCGACCGGTGGAACGCGAACGCCTGCGCACCTTCGACGACGGCATCTTCGAGCTGGCCCTGCGAGCCGACCGCCCCGAGTTCGTGGCACCCTACGAACTCGAGGTGCGCGACGAGGTCCGCGACGACGACCCGCAAGGCGTCGACGTCGGCCTCGCCGGCCTGCCGCCCGGCGACCGCGTGCGGCTGGGCGACCTGATGCTGAGGGTGCTGCCGCCGATCGCACGAGGCCTCGTGGTCGACGACCTCGGTGAGCCGATCCGCGGCGCCGACGTGCAGCTCGAGGCGTTCCGCACCCTCGCCGGCGAAGGCGCCGAGACCCGCTGGCTCGACGAGAACCAGGTCGACGACCGGACCGACGACGAAGGTCGATTCGCACTCCACGGCGACCGATCCGGCCTCGGCCGGGTGCGTCTGCGCGTCGCCCGCCGCGGCCACGAGAGCGTCTACGTCGAATCGTTCGACGGCCAGCGCGACGTCCGCGTGATGCTGCAGCGGCACGGCGCGTTGATGACCCGCTTCACGGTCCCGGAGTGGCTCCCCGACGAGGTGCTGCAACTGCGCATCACGTCGCGCGACCCCGAGGTCCAGCCCCGCCAGGAGGACGTCGACCGCCGTGGCAACTTCGGCGTGGCGATGGTCGACGAGATGCGACCCGGCCTCTACGACGTGGCGCTCCTGCTGCGCGGCTTCGACGACCCGGTCGCGGAGGTCGGCAGCGTGTCGGTGATGCCCGGCATCCGGCCACCGACCCGCGACCCGCGCCTCGACGCGATCGACCTCGCCAACACCCTGTTCCGCTACCGCTTCGAAGGCGTGCGTCAGGACGGCAGCACCCACTCCGACCTCTCCGGAGCGGTGGTCGCGAAGCTGCCCGGCCCCGACGGCAGCCCGCAGTGGACCGCGTTCTCGTGGCGTGGCAACTCCGCCGAGATCATCACCTTCGAGCGCAATCTGGAGGTTTTCGCACTGTCGGACGGTCGCCCGCCGCAGCGCCTGCTCGCCGTGCCGGGCACCACGCAGGTGGTCCTGCCCGACCTGCATCCCGCGGAGCTGCTGCTGCCGGGACTGCGCGAACTGGTCGGCGGACGCCGGGTGCGGGTCTCGATGGTCTTCCAGGGTGACACCGGCCTGCCGAGCTCGCTCCGCGCCTACGACCAGCGCAGCGGTCGCTCGTTCACGTTGAGCCGCGCGATGCTCAGCAAGAGCGGCGGCGCGTGGCTCGGCGACGACCCGCTGGTCCGCGTGCCGCTGCATCGCAACGGCCGCTTCGACGTCGTGGCGCGCATCTACCCGGAGAACGGCCGCGGTGGCCCCGAGTCCCGCAAGGTCGGCGAGGTCGACGTGATCCTCGACGGCGTCGCGCCGCAGCGCGACACGGTGCCGATCGATCCGGCGGTGGTCCGTGACGCCTTGCAGGCGCTCGACACGCGCGGCCGTTGATTGGCGCGACTCGCGCCGATCGGTTCAGAAACCGATCGTGGTGAAGTCACCGGCGCCGAGCAGGATCTCCTGGCGACCGACCTCCGGCAGGAAGACCGGCTGGAATGCGAGCATGCGGCCGCGCACCGAGGCGTCGCCGGGCACCGGCAACGGGTAGAGCTGCTGGTTGAACGGCGGATCCCCGAGGTGTCCCGCGGCGACCGGGAAGGCGTGGTCGAGGTCGATCATCAGCTGGCCGGCCAAGCCGGGGACGTCGAAGGACCCGGAGCGGAGCTTCAGCGACGCGAACACCACGTAGTCACGCGCGGCGTCGGTCCGGATCCGCAGCCCCGAGAGATCGCCCGGTACCGCGCCGGTCACCGTGACCTCGAGCGAGCCGAATCGCTCGGCCCGGCAGCCGGGCAGATCGCGGATCTGTTCCCCGCCTCCGGCAACCGAGACGACGCCGTGGTCATCCTCCACCGCGTGCACTCCGCCATCGATGCTCGCGCCGCGGCCCGGCCAGGTCCAACTACGCCCGCACCGCTCGAGGACGACGCGACCCGGGTCGATCTTCTGGATCACGTCACCGCCCACCGCTCCGTCGTCGCCACCGGCCAGCACCAGACCCGGCCCGGCCGCGTCATTGCGCAGGAGGAGACTCGCGGAGCCGAAGGTCCGCACCGCCGCGCCACCATGGCCGCGACCGCGCTCCGCTGCATCGAAGCCGTTGATCCACCCGCGGTGCACCACCACCTCGCTCTCGCTCAGCAGGAGCGCCGCGAGACCGTCGTCTTCGCTCCCGAGCCGGTAGCGTGCCACCGAGCTGCCGACCTGCGGCTCCGGATGGTTGACGAAGACGTCGGTGATCCAGATCCGGCCGGCGTTGTTCGCGAAGAAGACCGGTGCCTGCACGCGGGCGCCGACCGCCGGACCGACCGAGCGGACCTGCAGATCGTGGAGATGCACCGCACCCTCGTTGCCGTGCAGCCACAGCGCCGGAACCCGCGCACCGGCACCCGACCAGGTGAGCGTGAACCCGAACAGGACGACGTTGTCGTCCGGCTCGAGACCGCGCACCTCAACCGCCGGCCGCGAACCGTCGGAGTGGATCCGGATCTCGCCGATTCCATCGACCGAGATGTTCAGCGACTTGCCTTCGAGGACCACCGGCTCGTAGTCACCCGGCGTGACCAGCAACACGTCGCCATCGGACGCGGCATCGATCGCGGCCTGCAACGGCGTGGGGTCGCCGGACCGACCGACCGTGAAGACCTCTTGCCCGGTCGGACCCTCGGTCGACGACAACACCATTCCCGACGCGGCAGCCAACAGCCACCGCGTCCATTGCGAATTCCCTTCCATGGGCTCTCTCCTGTTCCCTGGAGGAGCGCGCGAGGCGAACACGCACTCCCGTTCCAGTTGATCGAGCGCCAGCACGGACGACTGCGGTCAGGGTTTCTGCGACGCGCGCGGGAGAATCGGAAGTCGTCCGGCAAGGACTCCGCGTCGTGTTCCAGAATCAGTCGATCAGCGCCGCGCCGAGGTCCACAGGAACCACCCGGCGAACGCGGGAGCGGCCAACGACAGGACGATCAGCAAGCACTCGACGACGAGTAGCGAGGGATGTCCCGGAAGATGCCGCGCGTTGTGGACCAATGCCTGCACGGTGCCGACGCCGAGATCGAGCAGTGCGGCGCAGGCCAGCGAGCGTGCCAACCACGGACGCCAGCGCGTCGCGAGGAGGGTCAGGCCCGCACCGAGGAGAACGTCCCACACCACCCACGCATGCCGCACGGTCTCGCTCGGGAAGTGGCGACCATCGACCAGCATCAGGAACGCCGTCCACGGCACCAGCAGCGCAGCGAGCACCGCGGCGACGGTCGGTGCGCGGTGACGCAGCGTGCGGATGCCGAAGGCCCACAGGCCGGGGCGTCCGGCGAAGGCACGCAGGACCTCGAGCACGGCCGACGCCACCCCGAGTTGCCGGTCGTGCAGCACGTGGACCGGCCGCCACGCCCCCGGCCGCAGCTTGGCCTTGAAGCGGCGTAGCCCGTCGAAGTCGTAGAGCGGCGCGGAGACCTCGCGGATCGCCGCCAGCACCGGCGAGGGCACGTTGGCCAGCGGTGCGAGGCCGAAGGTCGCGAAGCGGTGACCCTCGGCCGCGGCGCGTCGCATCGCCGCGTCGAACAGCAGCTCGACGGTGCCGTTGGGAGCGTCCGGATCGCGGAGCACGTCCTGGAACAGCAGGCCGTCACGCGCCGGGATCGGCACAGCGGTGAGGATGCCGACGACGCGGGTCGTCCCCCCGGACTGCGGGACCTCGGCGACCAGTAGACCGTGCGTCGCGTCGCGCTCGAAGGGTGCGACGCGTACCAGGAAGCCCATCGGCGCCATCGGCCGGGAGTCGAACCAACGTTCGACCAGAGTGCGGACCTTGCCGAGCAGCGCTGCGTCGGCCTGGACCTCAGCGGCCGTGAAGTGACGGATGCGGACGCCTTTGGCGCGCGCGCGGCGGAGCTGTTCACGGAGACTGCGACTCCCGGCGAGGACCTGCGACCAGTCTGCGGGATCCCAGATCGGCTGCTCGCCGACGTGCAACGCGGCCAGCCAATCGAGGCGTGGCCGGGTCTCCACGCCGAACCAGACCAGCCGTCGTCCGGCGCGCGCGGCGGCCTCGCGTGCCGCCAGATAGGCGCCGTCGAGTCGCGCGCGCGGCCCGATCGGTCCGCCGACCGTGACCCACGCGGAGCCGGTGTCGTGGTAGGCGATGCACGCGTCGTCGCCCAGCGCCAGCAATTCGAGCCCGCGGTCGAACGCCAGGAACGAGATCGCGTCCCGTCCGTGGGCGTCGAGCAGCTGGCGGAGACGGGCGCGGTCCATCCGCCGCCGAGCCTACCCGGCGGACTGGTGCAGCGGGACCGGCATCGGCTCCATGCCGAGCGCGGCTTCGATGCGTTCGGCGATCCAGGTCACCCGGGCCAGCCCGCGGAAGTAGCCGTCGCCGAGTCGATCCTGGCCACCACCGGCTTCCTGATAGAGATCAGCCCAATGGGTGTCCATCGAGAGCTTCGGGAAGGCCCAGTCGGCCAACGTGATGCCGGGGGTGGCGTGCGGGAACGGATAGGCCACCTCGCCGAGGCGCTCCTGCACCAGCGTGCAGAGGTTTCGCAGCCGGGAGGCATGGCCGCGGATGACCGGGCCGTACTTCTTCCGATCCGCATCGTCGTCGACCATCCGATCCAGGAACGACAGCACCGAGAGCTGGCTGCGGATCTCGGAACAGGTGGCGAGGGTGGTCTGCATCGCCGACACCGCCGGCAGCAGCGACGCGAGTTCGTTCAGGAGGGCCGTCGCACCACCCGACACGCCTTCGTCGGCATCGAGGCGCTCGCCGATCACCGGGACGCGCAGCATCGAGAGGGCTACCGCGAGTCGTTCCTCGACCTCGACCAGTTCGCCCTCGTAGGCCTCCTGCGCGGCGCGCAGGGTCCCGCGCTGTTCACCGAGCGCGGCCTTCACCGACTCCCGATCGCCCTTCTCCAGGCCGAAGTCCTTGGGCTTGAACTTCTGCTTCACCTTGGTGAGGTCGTCCACGAACTCGAGCTGCGACAGACGGTCGTAGGCGGCGATCCACGCTGCCTGCAGTTCATTCAGCCGATCACGCTGCTCGCGTAGCGACTGGCGAAGCTCGCGGATCCGCGCGCCGGCCGACTTCGGGTCCGTGGGCGGCGGCGGGACCTCGGCGGGCACGGCGATCCCACGCATCAGTCCGGCGACGCCCTGGAAGTAGCGCGCGACCGAACGGTTCCGCTCGTCGGTCTCCTCGACGTCGGCGACGAACTCCGAGACGGGCACGAGGCTCGCCTTCGCGAAGGCAGGACCGATCGCGGTACGGAAGTGGACCTCGCTGGCCTCGCGGCTCAGTCCCTCGAAGTCGTCGAACAGCACGCACGCGGGCACCTCGACGGTGAATTTGCCGGGGTCGTCGAGTTCCAACGCGGCGGCCTCCCGGTCGACGGTCCGCGGGTGGGTCGCGAAGCGGTGGGCGAACTCCTTGTCGACCATCGCCTGGACCGACTTCACGGTGTCCTCCGGCATGCTGCGTCGCCGCTGCAGGACCAGCCCCGGCAGGTCGTCGACCAACCGCCGGTCCTGCCAGCTCTGCCCGAGCCGCGAACGCGCCGACTGGTCGGCCAGGCCGAGCACGGTGAGTTCGCGCAGCGTCTGACCGACGACCTCCGAGCCGGCGAGCGCGATCTGGTAGCGGTCGGCGTCGTACTCCATCTGCCGACTCATGTACGCCGAAACGGCGTTCGAGACCCACATCAGGCCGTAGAGGAGCTTCCGGGTCAGCCACACGAAGCCGCGCGCCAGGGCGCCGGTGGCCATCACGTACCACCAACCGCTCTTCGACCAACGCTCGATCCGCAGGTCCCACTCGTCGCGCTGGTAGACCACCCGCGCGAACCAGGCCTGCACGCGGACCACCAGGCCCGACAACCGCATGCCGGTGCCCTGGGAGAAATGGCCGAACTCGTGGGCCAGCACGCCGGTGAGGTTGCGCAGCGGCAGACCGGCGACCAGCGGTAGACCGATGGTGAGCTCGCGGCCGGCATTGGTCAGCCCGGTGCCACCCTGGTGGAAGCCGGCCGAGGCGTTGACGTCGCAGTCGACCAGGATCCGTCGCGGTGGCTCGGCGCCGACCGCACGGCATGCCGCGGCGACGAACTCGAACACGAACGGTTCGCGGTCGGGGTCGAGTTCCAGCCGGTCGTCGCGCCGCTGCTGCCTGGCGAACAGCGGCTTGACCATGAACAGCAGCAGCAGGCCGCCGACGATCAACGGGATCACGTACAGCGCCACCTTGCCGCGCATGCTGCCCTTGCTCTCGAACATCGCGAGCGACTCGGTGGCGTGGAAGAACAGGCCATAGGCAACCAGCACCACCAGACCGACGTAGATCAGCGGCAGGAGCCAGAGCACCAGGGCGATGAGCAGGATGCCCAGGCGGTAGGGCACGGACAGGCTCGGACGTTCGATAGCGACGTCGAGCGCGGCGAGCAGGGACTCGCGATCGGGAGCGGATCGGGACACGGGGTTCTCGCTTCTCTCCGGGTTCGAGGCGGCGCGAGTCTGGCCAGGAGACGGGGCCGCGGCAACCGGGACCGCCCGGATGATTCCCGGCGATCTGACCGGCCGGCGGGCCGGACTTCGACGACCATGGTCGCCATGCTCTCTCTCCGCGCCGCGGCCCACTCGTTCGTGCTCTTCGCTCTCGCAGTTCCCGCGGTCTGCCAGCAGGTGCGCGAACCCGGACTCGCGCTGCGCGACTGCCGCCATCAGGCCAGCGGCAGGACCCTGCGTTGTGGCACCCTGCAGGTGCCGGAAGACCGCGCGCGCCCCGACGGTCGCTCGATCGCGCTGAACCTGGTGGTGATCCCCGCCCTCGCCGCCGAGCCGCGTGAGGACCCGGTCTACTGGCTCGCCGGTGGACCGGGGCAGGGTGCCGCCAGCGATCTGGTCGGCCGGTTGGTCGGTGATCCCCTGTGCCGCGACCGCCATGTGGTGCTGGTCGACCAGCGCGGCACCGGCCGCTCGAACCCGCTGCGCGTCGAGCGCGGCAGTCCCGACGACCCGTCGTGGCTCGACACGCCACTGATGGACGTCGCGGCGTTCCGCGAGGCCCTTCCCGCGCTGCAGGAGCGCGCCGACCTCGGCTGTTATGCCACCGAGATCGCCGCGCAGGATCTCGACGCGGTCCGCAGGGCACTTGGACACGAACGCATCGACCTCTGGGGCGGCAGCTACGGCACGCGGTTGGCGCTGGTCTACATGCGCGCCTACCCCGAGCGGGTGCGCGCCGCGGTGCTCGACGGGGTGGCACCGCTGTCGTTCAGGAACCCCCTGCACCACGCCCGCTCGGCGCAGGACGCGCTCGAGCTGCTGTTCGCCGAGTGCCGCGCCGACCCGGCCTGCCGCGCCGCGTTCCCCGAGCTGGAGCAGGACTTCGAGCAACTGCTCGCGCGCCTCGAAGCGGAGCCGGCCGCGGTCGAGATCACCCACCCGCGCACCGGCGAGCCCGTCGAGGTCCGCTGCTCGCGCGACACCTTCGCCGACGGCCTGCGGGTGATGCTCTATTACACGCCGACCAACCGCCGGGTGCCGCTGTTGCTGCACCGTGCCGCGCAGGGCGACCTCCGGCCATTCGTCGAGACCGCGCTGCGGAGTGGCGGCTCACTGCGCCGGGCCCTGGCGCTCGGCATGCTGCTGTGCGTCACCGGCAGCGAAGACCTGCCGCGCATCGACGTCGACGAGATCGAAGCCGCGACCGCCGGCACCTTCCTCGGCGACCGCCGGGTTCGTGACCAGCTCGCGGTCGGCGCAATCTGGCCGCGTGGCGAGGTGTCACCCGGCTACGGCGAGGAGGTCACCGTCGACGTGCCCACCCTGCTATTGTCGGGCACCCATGATCCGGTCACCCCGCCGCTGTTCGGCGAACGTGCTGCCGCGGCACTGCCTCACGGCCGGCATCTCGTGGTCCCCGGTTGCCACGGTGTCGCGTCGATCCCCGAGGTCCGCCGCATCGTCGAGAGGTTCCTCGACACCGCAGACGCGGCGGATCTCGATGTCGCGGCACTCGCCTCGGTGCGCATGCCACCGATCGAGGTGCCCGCCGAGTTCGAGCATCTGCGCACTCGTTGACCGCAACACGTACACCCGGTGCCAGGCACGCGCTGTACATCTTCGAGTCTGTCGCAGTTCGTGCCAGGCACGAAGCACGACAGACTTTCTGTCGCGGTCGGTGCCTGGCACCAACTACGACAGACTTCTGGGGAGTCGCGATGGACTCACCCGTCGCCACGCGTCGGTGAAGCTGCCGGGCGCGTGGCGGGAACTCCCGGATCGGAAGCATCGAGCGGCAGCGCGCAACCTGCGCCGTCGAACTCCACCTCGAAGCGCGGGGCCATCATCCGCACCACGTCCTCGGCGCTGCGCAGATCGGCGCCGCGCAGGTGTGCGCGCACGGTCTTCTCGCCGATGATCTCGAGGCCACGCGACACGTAGTCGATAGCACCCGGCAGCTCCAACTCGAAGATCAGGTCGAGCGTCTGCAGCCGCTCCTTCTGTCCCTCGAAGAACTGGCGGCGCAGGTCGTCGGGTGCGGCGAGCAGGTCGGCGATCCGGTCGGCACGGTCGCGCCAGGCCGTGTGGCCGCGCGGGTAGACGACGATCCGGATCCCGCCCGGGTTGCGCCCCTCCAGCACGAACCACTCGGTCTCGCCGCCCATCAGCGGGCTCCGGCGCAGTGCCGCGACTTCGCCGAAGCGCGCCGCGACGGCCAGGTCCTGGCGCGCGCCGTCCCGCTCCACCCGGTGCTCGGTCAGCTCCAGGCCACGCTCGCGGAGATCCTCGCCGACCCGCTCGCGATCGAGCAGCCGGGTCGGATCGACGCGCTGCTCAGGTCCACCGGAGTCCAGCGCCTGCGCGGTCCGACGGAGCCGGTCCAGGAGTTGGTCGCTGAGCCGGATGTCCGCCCGTTGCATGCCCGATCCGTCCGCATCGAGACGGACGGCTACCCTCATCCGGAAGCAACCGGGCAGGCTCAGCACCAGCCCAGCGAGCAGCACGGTGCGCACTCCGGTGGCCCGGCACGCGTTCGCCACGATCCTCATGGCATTGTCATCGGCCGCACGACCGTTGGGGCCGTAGTGCTCCGCGGGTCGGGACACGGTCCACTGGCCGATTCCTGGTCTCGCACCCGCGCCCGTCCCATGATGCTCGGCCGGCAGGCCCATCGTGGCTGGCCGACTCACTTCCATGGACTGGGTATGGATCGTCGTCGGGCTCGCGACCCTGATCAGCGCCGCGGAGCTGCTGGTCCGCGGATCGGTATGGTGCGCGCTCGCGATGGGTATCCGACCGATGCTGGTGGGACTCACCCTGGTAGCGTTCGGGACTTCGGCCCCGGAACTCTTCGTGGGCCTCGCCTCGGCGTTCGACGGCAGGCCCGGCTTCGCCACCGGTTCAGCGCTCGGCAGCAACATCGTCAACATCGGCGTCATCGTCGGCCTGGCCGCGATGCTGAAGCCCATCGAACACGCCGCGAACAGCGCGCGCTTCGAAGTGCGCTTCCTGCTACTGATCTGCACGGCGATCTTCGCGCCCTTGACGCTCGGCCGCCCCCTCGGCCCGGTGTTCGGCAGCATCCTGCTGGCCGCGTTGCTGGCCTTCACCGCGATCCTGGTGGCGCGCGAGAAGCGTCACAAGCGCGAGGCCGAAGCCGCGGGTCGCCAGCTCCCCATGCAGGTCGTTCCAACGCCTGCTGGCAGCTTGCTGCACCTCGCGTTCGTGCTGATCGGACTCGCCGGCCTCAAGTTCGGCGGCGACTGGCTGGTCGAAGGCGCCAGCGGCGTGGCCCGCTCGCTCGGCATGAGCGAAACGCTGATCGGCATGACGATCCTCGCGGTCGGCACCAGCCTGCCCGAACTCGCCGCCTCCGCCGTCGCCGCCCGCAAGGGCCACCCCGAGATCGCGCTGGGCAACGTGCTCGGCAGCAACGTCTTCAACATCTGCATGGTCCTCGGCGGCACGTCGCTGATCGCGCCTCTGCCGATGAACTGGCTGGAGGAGGGCACGGCCGCTGCGGTTGGCCTGGCGATGGCGATCGTGCTGGCCCTGTTGCTGCGCTTCCGTCACGGGATCGGGCGGATCGCCGGGTTCGGTCTGCTGGTTGCCTATGCCGGCTACGTCGTCGCTGCGATCCTGACCTCGCCGGACGGTGGTTGATCCCGGCGCGGCCTCGGCCGGCTCGCTACACTACCGGGTGCCATGATCCTCCCCAGCCTGGCCCTCTCCCTCGTCGCGGTCTTCCAGGATCCCGAGCCCGCGCCGACCCCGAAGCCGGAAGGCACCCCGCCCGCCGCGCAGGACACCGGACCCGCCTTCGAGGTCTGGGACGACAGCAAGGCGAAGGAGGTCCTGAAGGAGGTCAAGGAGCTGACCAAGGGCCGGCGGGTGCCGATGGCCAAGCGGGTGCAGGCGGTCGAGAAGATGGCGGCGGGCAGCAACCGCAAGCTCGTGCCCGAACTCGCCAAGATGGTCGCTGCCGACGACTCGGTGGTCGTCAAGCAGCAGGCCGCCGCCGCGCTCGGCCACCAGCCGACCAAGGACGCGAAGAAGGTGCTGGTGAAGCTGCTCGGCGACGACAAGATGCGCCGACTGCCTCAGGTGATGGCGCCGTTGGTCGATGCGTTCGCGAAGAACGGCTACGAGGACGGCGACTGGGAGCGCGTGATGAACGGCATGTTCGAACGCGAGTACTCGCCGGAGACGGTGCCGCTGCAGAAGGCGATCCTCCGACTGATCACCCAGCACGAGGAGAAGGCCGCGATCGACCTGCTGCTCGACAACCTCGGGGAACCCATACCGGCGGATCCCGATGACGCGAACAATCCTCCCGCCGAGTACTGGGAAGCACGCTGGAAGGCCTGGGAGGTGTGGCGCGAAGACGTGAAGACCGCGCTGTTCGAGATCACCGGCCAGCGCTTCAGCACCAAGGCAGAAGCCAGGGCCTGGTTGGAGAAGAACGGCAAGTCGATCGGCATCCGTTGACCACCACGACCCACCTTCCCGCGTGGATCCAGGACCACGCGCCCTGGCTCCTCGAACCCGCGCTCGGCACCTGCGTCGTCGGCACGCGCGCCCTCGCCGAAGCCTGCCACCGGGAAGGGCTGAAGGCTCCCGAGCCTCGCGACCTCGACCTCGCCTGGTCGGTCGACGTCGAAGCCGGCAGCGAGATCCTCGCCCGCCACGACGCGGCGCTGCCGATCACCGACCACGCACGCAATCGAGGCACCCTCGCGTTCCGCGTTGCCGGCGAACGCATCGAGATCACCTCCTACCGAGGCGGACCACCCGACGGCCCGCCCGAGTCGCGCCTCGCCAACGACCTCGCCCACCGCGAGTGCACCGTGGCCGCCATCGCGTGGCGCCTCCACGACGACCGGATCGTCGATCCGATGCAGGGGCTCGCGCACTGGCGCGAGGGTCGGCTGGAGCCCTGCGGTGACGCCCGGGCCCGCTTCGACGAGCACCCGATCCGTCTGTTCCGCTGGTATCGCCGCGCACACGCCTGGCACCTGAACCTCGCCAAGTCGATCCGCTCGCTGCCCGAGAACCTCTGCGCCGCGCACCCACCCCAGGCCGAGGCTCTGGCGGCCGAGCTGCGCACCGCGCTGCTCGACCTCGAGTCCCCCGGCCGCATGCTGCTCGAGCTGGCGGAAGACGGTCAGCTCACTGCGCTGCTGCCCGAACTCGCCCCGCAGTTCGACGGTCGCGCCGCCGGTCCGCAGCGCTACCACCCCGAGGTCAGCCAGGCACTGCACCTGGTGCTCGCGCTGGAGTGGGCCACCGGCCGCACGAAGCACCTCTCCGACGACGACCGCGTCCGCGTGCTCGTCGCCGTGCTCTGCCACGATCTGGGCAAGGGCCTCACGCCCGGCCCGCACCTGCCCTCCCACCACGGCCATGAGGAAGCCGGCGTGCCGCTGGTCGACGCGTTCCTCGACCGCCTGCCGAGCCTCACCGACGCGGCCGGCCGTCGCTTGGCGCAGCAGGTCTGCCGACTGCACCTCGGCGCGCGCCGCCTGCGCACCATGCGACCCGGCACCCTCGCGAAGCTCTACGACCGCGAGTTCCGCGGCAGCGCGTTCCAACTGGAGCCGTTCGCCCTCGCGCTGGCGGCCGACAGTGGTGGACGGCTCGGCTTCGAAGCCAACGGCGACGAGACGCTCGAGCAGGTCCGTCGCGACGTGACCGCGTTGCAGCAGGCCTGCGAGAGCGTCGACGTGCAGGAGCTGCGCACGCGCTTCGACGACGTCGAGACCTTCAAGGCGCAACTGCACGAGGCGCGCGCCAAGGCGGTGCGGCGAGCGTTCGGCTCGGCGGAGTGAGCCAGGTCGTCACTCGCCGCCGCGACGACGATGCTCGGCCCGCCGCGCGACCGTCAGCCGCCGCGTCCGCCGCAGCGCGGTCAACATCCGTTGCTTCGCGTGTCGATGCAGTTCGCCGTGCGCGGTGCAGGTGGTCACAACCACGCCGACCAGGCCGACGAGCAATGCGAAGAACCCCGGGCCCGACCAGCCGTGCAGGATCACGCCCGAGCCCCGGTCGACCACCGTGCCGAAGCCAGCAACGGAAGTGACGGCCATCGGCAGCAGCAGCACGGCGGCGACCAGGCCGCTGGCGTAGACCACGGCACGCGGGCGCACGGCCGTGCCCGCACATCGCACCGCGAACCAGAGCAGTGCGTCGAGGACGAACACCGGCACGAGTGCCCACAACGGCAGCGGACCCGAGCCGAACAGGTCCACGGTGGTCTGCCAGCCCCAGGACACCACGTTCCGCGAGCGGTCGTCGACGACTTCGAGCCAGCCGAACGGGAGCAGCAGCGACGCACCGATCAGACCTTCCGACAAGACGCGGCCGAAGAACGTCCGGCCCGAGAGCGAGACGGCTGGTTCCTCGGCTTCCGTGCGAGCCGCTGCTGGAGGGCCCGTCGTCGCGCGCACGGCAGCACCCGACTCGGACGCCGGATCGTCGGCCAGCGCCTCGCGCAGAGCCTCCAGCCCCGGGCGCCGGCGAGGATCGACGTCGAGCGCGGCGAGCACCAGGGCGTCGAGGTCGCGGCGCAGCGCACCAGCCATCTCGCTCGGCGGTCGGAACCGCCCCACCGGCAGCGCGCCGGTAAGCAGCTCGTAGACCATCACGCCGACCGCGTACACGTCGGTCGCCGGGGAGACCTCGGCGCCGGCGAGCTGTTCGGGCGCCATATAGTGCGGCGTGCCGAGCACGTCGCCCGGCGATGTCCAAGACCTCGTAGCCAGGAAACAACCCGCGGAGGGCTGCGGGTTCCGGTTGGTCGGAGCGTTCGGTCACGGGGTGCGAGATGTGGGGCGTCTGGCAGGCCATCGCCGGTCAGGAACCAGCGCGCCGAGGACGTTACCGCCCATTCACGGAGTCCGCCCCGAGGCGGCCGATCACGCCTGGCGGCGCATGGGAGCGCGACGCTTCCTGCGTGCCTTGGCGAGCTGCCCGCGCCGTGCGAGCGAGAGCTTGCGGACGTGGCGACGTGTGCTCCGCGATGCAGCGCCCGCTGCCCGGCGAGCCTCGAACCAGGGGATCAACGTCGTCGCCACCAGACCGGCGTAGCCAAGCAGCGCGGCACCCAGACCGGGACCGATCTGCACCGACTCGATCCGCAACGGTCCCCCGGCCGTGGACTCCAGCCAGCCGAACATCGACCCGCAGATCAGAACGAGCGCCGCCACGGCACCGAGCCCCGCCACTCCGGCTGCCAGTTTCGGGAACCACGGCGGCTGCACCGGGCGGTCGCGCAACCAGGCGACGACGACCAGCACCGCATCGGCGAGGAACACCGGGAGCAGGGTCCAGAACGGGATGCTCACCGGACCGAGCGACATGGCGCTCTTCCAACCCCAGGCCGTCACTCGGGTCGCACCGAACCCCGAGACGTCGAACCACATGTGCGGCAGGAACGTCGAGAGCAGCACCAACGCGGTGGCGACGATCCGCCAGGCCAAGAGCGGCGGTGTGGCGAGCGGACTCGGGCCAGGCGCAACGGCGACGTCGCGAGACGATTCCCGGGCAGGCGCCGATCGCTCGACTCCCGTGCTGCGGAGCAGGGCCTCCCGCAGTTCGATCAGGCCGGGTCGCTGCGCCGGATCGGCATCGAGACCCGCCATCACGACCTCGTCGAGGTCGTCACGCAGCGAATCCCCGACCTCGCTGGGTGCCCGGAACCGACCAGTGGGTAACGCACCGGTCAGCGCCTCGTAGGCCATCACCGCGACCGCGTAGACGTCGGCGCTCGCACCGGCGTCCTGACCGGCGAGCTGCTCCGGTGCCATGTAGTGCGGCGTGCCCATCACGTCGCCGGTGACGGTCAGCGTCGGCGTGTCTGGATCCCGGTAGCGGGCCAGACCGAAGTCGGCGACGCGCGGATAGCCGTGCACGTCGAGCAGCACGTTCTCCGGCTTGAGGTCGCGGTGAACGGTGCCGCTCGCATGCGCGTGGTGGATCGCCTCGCAAGCGAACGCCAGCACCCGCAGCGCCCGGCGCCGGTCGTCCGCGGAGCCGGCCATCAGGCTGCGCAGCGTCCGGCCTCCGCACCACTCCAGCACGAGGTAGTGAACCCCCTCGACGTCGCCGAAGTCGTGGATGCCGACGATGAACGGATGCTCGAGGCGCGCGATCGCCTGGGCCTCGCGCCGAAAGCGCTCGGCGAACTCCCCGTCGACGCACCGCTCGGGATGCAGCACCTTGATCGCCACCTCGCGCCCGAGCTTGCGATGGCGGGCCCGGTAGACCGTCCCGGCACCACCAGCACCCGCCGCGGCGAGGATCTCGTAGGCCGGGAACAGCGGCTGGATCACGGAGAACGGGGTCCCCGCGGCGCGCACGGATTCCGACGCCGCAGCCCCGAACAGCCCCGCGGCATCCAGGCCGGACAACGGCGGCGGCAGGGGCGGAGGAACGGCGTCGGAGCCGGAGTGCGGCTGGGCCTCGTCGGTCACTGGAGGGGCAGGGAAGTCGGTGGGACGGGTCATCGCCCGGGAGGGAACCCGGGCGACTGCGACGTTACAGGGTGTGCTCGCGAATCTGAGCGACACGATGCGGCGACTGCGGCGGGGCCCCTCCTCGCTTAGGATCCGGTGTCGAGCCCGCAGATCAGGACGATCCACCCCCAACTGCGGAGAGAAGGCTGGAGCCGTAGCCTCCCCACGTGAGTGAACCCTTGACCCGTACCGCGCATCTCGGCATGGCACCGTTCTGCTGGCGGAACCTGGTGGTTACCGCTGCATGGTGCACCCTGCTCTCGGCCTCGCCCGCATGCGCCCAGGAAGGGGAGCGACCGGATCGCCTGCTCAACCTGAACGCGTTCTTCGGCCCGGACCTGTATTGGGCAGGCAGCAGCGGTCGGCTGACGATCTATCCGCCGCGGATCTCCAGATCCGTGGGGAAGGCCCTGCCTCAGCTCCTCGCAGGGGGATTCGCCTTCGTCGGTGCACGCAATGCTCCGCACCTGGTCGTGTGCGGCCGAGACCCTGACGCCGACGAGGGATTCGTCCGCCTGTTCGTCTGGGACGATGCCGCGGCCGACTACGTCACGCCTGCTACCGGCGGCACCTACCGCGAAGCAGGCAGCGACTTCGTGGGAGTCGATGGAGATGCCGCGGGGCGGATCCACCTCCTCGATGCGAAGAAGGCCCGCATCATCTCCGGGCCGTTTCCCGAGGCGGGATCGCTCCCGTCGTCGTGGTCGACCACGCTGTCCAGCGCTGAGGTCCCACAGCTCGCCGATGCCGCCGACAAGTTCCTGAGGGTCACGAGCAAGCCCTCGGGGGAGACCGCGTTCATTCTCCCCGTCTACCGAGCGGAGGACTCCAATCTGGTGATCCACGTTTCGCCGCAGGGCGTGCGGGTGGTGGACCCGGATCGCGACAGGAAGCGGGCGTACCTCGACAGCTCCTCGATCGCCGCCCATCAGGAAGACGTGAGGATCAAAGGACCGGCGTCGACCGTCGTGACCCTGCTCGACGTCACCGACCTCGACCAGGTCGTGGCCGTCGCCGAAGGGCTGACCGACGCCACCGGCATCGCCCAGCTCGCTGTCGCGCCGCCGGGTCTCCGATTGGGCCAGGTCTACGCCGTCCGCTCGGCGGCCCTCGGCACCTTCGACGCCCCGTTCCGGAGTCCGGCGATCCTCATCGGACAGGCCGACGACCTCGAGCCCGGCACCGCCATCCGACCGCTCGACTCGCGCGACGCTGTGCGCTCCTTCGTCGGCAATCCACACTTCAGCATCTCGGTGAGTCTGGACCCCATAGGACTCCGCCACACCCTTGCGGTGCCCGCGTCCTACGACGCCATGCTCAACGTCGGCACCGGCGACGACGTCGTCACGCTCCCCGATGGCCGGCCGTACCTGCAGAGCGAGGTGTCGATCGCGGCGACGGCGCAGATCTGGAATGAACGGAGACCCGGCTTCGGAGTCGTCGACCTTCCCATACCCGATGAACCAGACCTGGTCGGGGGCGTCGTCCACTACCAATGGGTGGTGCTCGTCGACGGCGAACCCCGATTGTCGAACATCGTAGGCTACATCGTCCGGTCCGAGCGATGGGTGCCGCCAGGCAGCGAAGCCTTCTTCGGTCGTGATCCCGGCCACGAAGTGAGTGAAGGCAGAACGCAGGAGACCTCGTTGGCCGAATCCGAAGAGTTCGCCTCGGCCCTGAGTTCCTGGTTGGAGTCAGCCCAGATCGAGCGGGTGCCGGACTCCGTCCGCCGGACGGTTCATCACCGGCTCGGTTTGCAGCGCTGATTCTCGGAAGCCGTCGATCAGCGCCGCCGCTCGAGCCGCAGCACCTGGTCCTCCAACACGTCCTCGCGCCGGATCGGCTGCCAGGCCGGGTCCGCCACCTGCAGCGTCGCGCCCTCGGGCGGCAACAACAAGGTGAGTCGGCCTTCGTCGTCGGTGGGCGCGTTGTGCATCGCGCGGCCGATGCCGAAGCCGATCCACAGTTCGGAGACGGGCCGGCCTTCGGGATCGAGTGCTGTGACGGTCACGCGGCGGAAGCCCTCGGTGATCGTCACGGCCTCGAGCATCACCTCTTTGTCGCGCGGACCCGGCGGCACGTCGACGCTGGTGCGGGACAGCACGCCGACGCCGAGCAGCGAGACGCGCAGCTCGTAGCGACCGGGAGGCACGGCTTCGAAGGCGAAGGCGACCTCGTCGACGGGCGCTTCGAGGGGCTCGCGGGTCGGGTCCGCGGGTGCCAGCGCGACGCGCAGTGACGACTCCCCACCGCCGCTGTCGACGACTCCCCGCACCGTGCGCCCGGCGACCATCACCAGCTCGTGGTCCTGCCGACCGGGACGAACGGCACCGGAACGCACGGCTCCCAGGCCGTCGCGTTCGGCGACGATCTCCACCGCCTCGGGATCGCCGAAGCCGAACAGCGCGAAGCGGCCGGTGGTCTCGTCGGAGTAGACCGGACCGAGCTGCACGGTGTCGGATCCAGGAGCGCGCACCGAGACCTGCACCGCACCGAGCGGTCGGCCACCGTCGTCGACCACGCGGCCGGCGGCGAGGCAGGGCGTCGGGCGCAGGATGCACTCGACGGGGCGGCCGGGCTCCGCGCCGCTCCCCGCCAGCATCACGCGCGCCCCGCTCGGTGCCTGTCCTTCCCGCTGCCATTGGACCTCGACCGCGCGGTCGGCGCCGACCCGACCCTTGCCGTGCAGCGCGGCACTGCGGATCACGCCCTGCGCATCGGTGGTCCCACTCTCGGTGGCGGCGCTCACCAGGAACCCGTCGACGACGCGCCCGTGCCGGAGCGTCACGTCGGCATGGCCGAGCACCCGACCGTCGGGACCCGACAACTGCAGGGCGCCGAGTTCCGTGCCGGTGGCTGGCCGGACCTCGACGCGCACCTGCCGGCCGTCGGCCGCTGGCCCGTCGAACGCCTCCGAAACCCACGCTGCGGCATGGCCTGCGACGCTTGCCCGCACCGCGTAGCCGCGCCCCAGCGCGACCGCCTCGAAGCGCGCTACACCGCCCTCGGCCTCGACACGCGCCAGCTCGTCGTGGGTGACGTCGAAGGGCAGACCCTCGGGCAGCAGCCCTTCGCGCTTCCCGAACAGGATCGCGGTGACCGGCTCGACCACGCGCTTCCCTGCGGCATCCACGGCGACGACCTCGACGGTGCCGGCATCGGGACGGACCAGCTCCACCGGCTCGCCATTGAGTCGGTCCTCACCGACCGGCAGCGGCTCCGCCGAACCGCCCACAAGCAGCACCACCACGCCGCCGTAGCCGCGGTACTCCTCGGGCAAGGCCGGCAACCAGATCCGTGCCGCCTCGCCGGAGGCGCCGGTGCGCGCGGTGTTCCAGAGTTGCGGCCCGAGCAGATAGGCCACCGGGCAGTCGGCGACGGGCGCACCCTCGCGGTCGACGACGGCCACGTCGACGTAGCAACGCGGCTGCATCGACAGGACCAACCGATGCCCGAGGTCGACCTGCTCCACCTCGCTGGCCGGCATCTGCACGAAGACCTCGCGGGTCGCGTCGTGGGCGTAGACCAGCAGCATCGCGTCGGGGTCGTCGGTGAACGGCACGAGCAGCTCGCCCGACGACGGCGTGGTGTGGTGCGCGCAGACCTGCTTCATCACGTCGAAGGCGGTGAGCAGCCCGGCTTCCATGCGGCGCTCGCGCTCCCGCTCCTGCGGATCGGGCGGCGTGTTCGGCGAGCGGATCTGCAGGTAGACGTCGACGTCGCCGACCGGCTCGTCGGTCGCCGCGTCGCGGAGCACGAGGCGGAGGTTGCCCTCGGCCGAGGCGGGTTCCTCGACCGCAGGCGGATCGGCGGGGCGCCTGGCCGCGGGGTCCTCGGCGCCGGCGCGCAGGTCGGCCGGATCGGAGGTCTTCGGATCGGAGGCCTCCGCGTCGGCCGCGGCAGCCGGCAACCCGGCACTCGCGATGCGCGGATCGGACGTCGCCGGGGCAGGGCCGTCGGTCCACGGTGCCCACGCGAGCACGGCGCCGCAGGCGCCGAGCGCGACCAGCACCAGCGCCGTGCGGAGCAATCGACCGCCGGCCCAGGCGGTTCCCGCTGCGGCCACGCCACCACCCGCCGACACGAGCCCCGCACCCGAGGCGAGCGGGGTGAGCACCGCGATCCACTCGGCACGCTCGCCGTACTCGGCATCGAGCCGTTCGCGTAGCGAGGCGAGGCCGCGCTTGAGCCGGGTCTTCACCGTGCCCAGCGGCAGGTCGAGCCGCGCCGCGATCTCGCGCGGCGGCAGGTCTTCGAGGTAGCGCAGCAGCACCGCCTCGCACTGCTCCTCGGGCAACTGCTCGACCGCCTCGAGCACCCGCCGCTGCGCGCCGACCCGGGCCACCGCGTCGAGGGTCGACGCCTCGGCGGCCGCGCGGGCGCGGGACCGTTCGCGGGCCTCGGCGCGCTGCGCGGCGCGGCGCTGGTTGGCGACCAGGTTGCGGGCCACGCCGGCCAGCCAGGGCCGGACCGCACCGCGGCGTTGGCCGGCATCGCGGAGACCGGCCAGGACGGTGTCCTGGAACAGGTCCTCGGCGCGGTCGGTGTCACGAACGAGCTGGCGGCAGAGGGCGCGCAGCCAGTCGGTTTCGGCGAGCAGGGAATCGACGGACATCGGAAGGGCTCTCGACATGATGCCCTCCGGGGGGTCGCGACCCACGGATCGGGGTCAGCGACGGCCGGTTTTCCGAACCGGATCCCCGCCGGCCAGCTCCCTGCGCAGCTCTCGCGCCCAGCCCCGCTGCTGCGGCCAGTCCCGGCCGGCCAGGTCGTCGAGGCGGTCGAGCACCGGGGCGATGCGCGGATCACCCCGGAACGACGCGGCGAGACTCGCCAGGAGCGCGGCGTGGCGCACCGGGTCGGCCGCGAAGGCCGTGGAGCCGGCACCCTCGGCGACCCCGAACAGGCCGGGCTCGGTGGTGGCATGGCGGACCAGTTCGGCGAGGCCCAAGGCCGTGAGCTCGGCCTGCTCGCTGCCGAGTGCCGCGACCGCGTCGGCCAGCCGGTCGAGTTCCTGCGAGGTCGGCGCACCCTGCGAGCGCACTGCGGCGATCGCCTGCACCAGCGCTTCGCGCGGGGTGGGTTCCCCGGCGGCGACGCGCGCCGCGGTGGCGTCGGTCACCAGCTCGTGCAGCCGCGGGCCGAGGACCGCGGGCTCGGCCCAGGGCAGCTTGTCGAGGATCAGGCCGTCGGGGCCGATGACGATCGCCGGGCTCGGCAGGTCGCCGAACAGCTCGCGGCTCTGGTCGACCATGCCGTCGACGAGGATCGTCGCGTCGTGCAGCTCCAACTCGTCGCGCGTGCGCTCGGCGAGCTGGCAGCGCTCGTCGTAGTCCTTCGGCTGGACGATGTCGTCGAAGCCCATCTGCCGGGCGTGCGGCTCACGTTGGTAGACGGTGAGGAAGACCACGTCGCGGCGGCCGCGATACTGCTGTTCGAGACCCCGCAGACCTGCGGAGTTGCGGCGGAAGGGCGGTCAGGTGAACGAGCCCTTCACGAGCACCACGAACGAGCCAAGCTGCTGGCCGAGCGACCAGGGTCGGCCGTCGAGGTCGTGGAGGACCAGGTCGGGGGCCGCGGAGCCGAGTGCGGGGGCCGCCTTACGGAAGGTGTCGACGTCGTAGTTGCCGGAGACGCGCAGCTCCATCTGCGCCGGCAGGGCTACTGCGAGGAGGCCCATGGCGATCATGGTCTTGGTCTTCATCGTTGCTCCTTCCTGGATCTGGGTGCCGCTTCGCGCAGCACGCGGAACCCGATGTCGTCGGCCCGCACGTCGGGCCTGAGCCGCATGCGGAAGCTGTTGCGCAGGTAGACGCCGTCGAGGACGAACGAGCCGCCGCGCAGCACGCGGTAGGCGTCGGCGCCGTCGGCCTGGAACGCTCCGACCTGCGCGCGGTCGATCGTGGGGTCGAAGACGTAGACGTCGCGCGTCCACTCGAACGCATTGCCGGTCACGTCCCGCAGGCCGTAGCCGTTGGGTGCATAGCGGCCGGCTTCCTGCAGCTCACCGCTCTCCTGGTTGGCGAGGCCATGCGTGAACACGTTGCCGTAGCCGTAGACGAACGACTCGGGTCCACGCGCGGCCTTCTCCCACTCGAACTCGTTCGGCAGGCGGTGCACGACGCCGCTGACCTCGGTCAGCCACTCGCAGTAGGCGACCGCGCCGGACCAGCTTACGGTCACCACCGGCTGGTCGGGATGCCGGGTCACGTAGCCGCCGGTCTCGGTGTTCCGGACGATGCGGCACTTGCGGGAGCCGAGGTCGAGCCACGCGGCGTCGACCGCGTCGCGGCGTGCATTGAGGAACGCCGCATACTCGCTGTTGGTGACCTCGCGCCGCCCCATCCAGAACTCGTCGACGTGCGCGACCCGCGCCGGGCGCTCGTGCTCGCGGCCGATGCCGAGCTCGTCGCCGAGCAGGGCGGGACCGGCGGGGATCCAGGCGAAGGCGTCGGACGACTCGCGCGGTGCGGGCACGCGGAGCACGTACGGGTCGGGCAGCTCGGCGCGCGCCGGCAGCGGCAAGGGCAGACGCAGGCTGAACGACTCCTTGCCCGCACCCGAGGTCGCGACCAGCACGTAGGAGTGGCCGCGGCGCAGCAACGGCTCGACCACCGGCGTGCCGAGCAGCTCGCACAGGGTCTCGCAGCCCTCCTCCCCCACCGCGTCGATCCAGAGCTGGTAGCCGAGCGGGTTCTCGATCCGCACCCGCACCGCCGGCAGCGGCGCCGGCTCGATCGGTCGTTCGGGTTCGGGCTGCGGCGCGAGGGCCAGGGCCAGGAGGAGCGCGGCGGGCATGGTGCCAGCCTACGGCCGAGCGGCGCGGAGACTCCCCGGGGCGGCCGGGAGGATTTGCTTCCTGCGGCTTCCGGCGATTCCTGAACACAGCGATTCCTGAACGAAACCGCGCGCGCCCGGCAAACTCGCGACGTGACGGCACCCGACCCACAGGCCGCGTTCCTGCGCTTTCGCGACGCGGGAGATCCTGCCGCCTTGGCACAGGTCTTCGACGCCCTGGCGCCGCGGCTCCTGCTGCTCGCACTGCACCTGTGCCGCAACCGCGCGGACGCCGAGGACCTGGTGCAGGAGACGTTCGTCGCCGCAATGGCGGCCGCCGACCGCTACGACCCAGAGCGCGATCTCGGGCGGTGGTTCGCGGGGATCCTCGGCAAGCGGTCGCTGGAGTTGCGGCGTCGGCGGAGTCGCGCGGAGCCCGCCGTCGCTCCGGAGTCGGTGCAGAACGATCCCCTGACGCGCGCCGCCGACCGCGAGGTGTTGGAACAGGTCGACCGGGCGCTCGCGGTCCTTCCCGCGGCACAGCGCGAGGTCCTGGTCCTGCGCCTCCACCACGGCCTGACCGGGCGTGAGATCGCGCGGGCGCTCGGTCGCTCGATCGACACGGTGCACACGCAGATCCGGCGCGGACTCGAAGCACTGCGGCAGCGGTTGCCGAGCAGCCTGGGGATCGCGGCCGCCATGGTGGTCGAAGGCGAACGGGGCGTGGGACAGGTGCGGGCCGGCGTGCTGGCGAGGGTGCCGCGTACGGCCGCGGTCGCCGGCAGCGGTGGCGTGGTACTCGGAACCTTCGCGACCTTGATGACGATGAAGAAGGCACTGCTCGCGTGCGCCGCCCTGGCGCTGTTGGCCGTCGGTTGGTCGTTCGTGCCGCGGAGCGAGGCGGCGACGGTTCCTGCGCTTGCTGGACCTTCGTCCGGGTCCGCGCTCGCCGATGCTCGAGTCGATGCGTCGTCGCCGGATCGTGGGGGAGAGGCACTCCGAGCGGTGGTCGAGGCGGCTCCTCGCGAGGCAGCGCCGGCCACCACTCCCGAGCCTGCCGTCCTCGGTCGCTGCGTCGACCGCACCGACGGGCTGGCGGTCGGCGGTGCCGACGTGCGGATGAACCTCTCCATCCCGCCCGACCGGCCCGGTGACCACATGTGGACCCGTGAGACGCGCGAAACGCGGTCTGGTCCCGACGGCGCGTTCTCCTTCGCAGATCCGATCCCGGTGGGCGCCAGGTTGGAGCTCCACATCTCCGCGGCCGGGTTCGCAGCCTTCAAGTCGGACAACCCGACGACGGTGAAGGACGAATCGACGATCGAACTCGGTGACCTGGCCCTGGTGCGCGGATGGCAGGCTGGCGGGCGCGTCGTAGATGTCGAAGGCCGACCGCTTGGCAAGGTGATCGAGTTCACCCTCCGCGTCACGCCCGAGGGGTGGCAACTCGGCGACGACCTGTGCCTCGTCCGGATCACCACGGATGCCTCCGGCGCAGTCCAGCACGAAAAATACCTGCCCCCGGGACATCTCGAGGTCACCCCAATGCCGGAATGGCGCGTGGTGAGCTGCGAGCCCGGGCGCTTCGAAGGTGGCCGGGCCTGGCCGACATTGACGATCGTCCTCGAGCCCAATCCGCAGCAGATCTCCGGAGTGGTCGTCGACCGGCAGGATCAGCCGATCGCAGATGCCATCGTCCAGGCATACATCGATGGCGAGAGCGTGGGGAACACCGTGACCGATGAGAATGGTCGGTTCACGCTCTACGCCGACTCGGAAGTCCGAGGAGACTGCGCGCTGCGTGCCCACGAGACGATCCACGGGCCACGGCCCGGGGAGCGATGCGTGGCCGCATGGGGCGATACGGACGTCCGGTTACAGATCCCGCGAGCCACGCGCATCGAACTCCATGTCACGGATGCCCGCACCGGGAGGCCACTGGATCAAATCGGAGTGGACATCGAACACGCGTCAGGAGGAGGAGGAATCAGCGGCAACATGCCAGATGGCTGCTTTCCCGTTGCGGTCCAGGACGGTCACTATCTCCTCGCAGTCGAATACGTCGGCGCAATGGCCTACGCGCCCGCGCTGGTAGAGGTCCACGCTCCGGCTGACCACCTCCGGACTCTGGAAGTCCCACTCGAGCCACTGGCCAGTCGCCACATCCTCGTGGTCGACGAAGACGGCGTTCCTGCTGCAGCGAGCCGGGTCCGCGTCGTCCGCTCACTCACACCGGATCCCTCCGTTCACGGGCCTTGGCTGCCGCGTGGCAGGGGAGTATGGGGAACGGAGAGACCGAACGGGCTCGTGCTCGATGAGACCGAAACCGATCGGGATGGTCTCGCGACGATCCGGTCACCCCGGGCCGAAGATCGCGCCTGGCTGTTGGTCGAAGGGTCGCACCAGCCCTACCTGGCACTGCTCGAGAGCCACTCGGAAGGCCCGCACACGATCGTCATCGCACGAGATCCGGTCTCTCGCAGTTCGACGCGCCCGACACCGACGCGCAGGTGACGGCACCGGGGCCGATGCACCCCTCAACCCAGCACCGCCTGGATCGCGCGCAGCTCCTCCTCCACTTCCCCCGGGTCGTCGACCGTCTGCGCGACCTCCGCGCGGATCAACTCGCCGAGCCGCTGCCGCGCGCGGTGCACCGCGACCCGCAGCGCGCCGACCGAGGTGCCGGCCCGCGCCGCGATCTCCGCGTATCCCCCCTCGGTCCCCTCGCCGTCCAACAGTGGCCGGATCACCGCGAACCGCTCGGTCTGGCCACGGAGATCGAACTCGCGCTGCAGGGCGGTCACCGATCGTTCGAGCAGGGCCAGCGCGTAGGCCCGGTCGAACGCCTCGTCGGGGCTCGGAGCCGCACTCTCGACCTGGGCCAACAGCCGTTCGCCGGCTTCCGCGTCGATGCGCTCGAGACCCCCACCGCGGCGCAGCGCGTTCGCCGAACGGCGGACGTTGGCCACGTGGTGACGCAGGGCACCCAACAGGTAGTTCCGGAACCGACCTTCCACCGCCCCGCCGAGATGCTCGCGCTCCAGCAGGTCGGCGACGAAGCCCTGCACCAGGTCGAGCGCGGCGTCGGGTGGATGGCCGTCGCGGCGGAGCCACGCATAGAGCGGTCGCCAATAGGCCCGACAGAGCTCGGCGAGGGCCGCCCGGGCCGGCTCCGGATCCCGACCGCGCTCGGCGCGCCGCACCAGGCTCCAGCGGGTCGACGCAAAGGGCTCGTGACGGGTCTCGTCGAACATGCGGGCCGTCAGCGTGCCCGGATCTCGTCGCGAAGCCAGCGGCAGTCGCGCCAGGCGTACTGCGTCGCGCGATCGAGACCCTCCAGATGCGGCTCGATCAGCTCGACGGCGCGCTCGCTCTCGCCGAGCGCGTCGAGCACCAATGCCCGCGCGTGGACCAGCCCGGGTAGCGGCCAGACGGCGAGCTCCTCGAAGTCGTCGGTCAGACCCTTCAGCTGCTCACGGTCGACGCGCTCGCGGAGCAGCTCGTCGCGGAGGCAGTCGACCACGAACGCGGCGCGCGCCAGCGGCAGCTTCGCGGCGCGCTCGGCGAAGCGGCGCATCGACTCGGCGGCGGCCTCGCGGTCGTCGAGTCCGCCGAGCAGCGCCCAGCAGCGCTCGCGCTCGAAGCCGCAGGCCGGCGGCACGCTCTCGCTGGCGAAGCCGAGCGCCAGTTCGGCCCAGCGCGCCAGCTTCGGGTCGTCGAGGGCGCGGGCGGTCGCGCTGAACTCGCGGGCGGCGCGCATGAGTTCGGCCGGGTAACCCTTCGACAGTTCGACCAGGCGCAGCGCGCTCTTGTTGGCGTCCTTGGAACGTCGACCGGCCACCGCGGCACGGAACGTCGCCCATTCCAAGGTGCGTAGCCGCGGATTCGCGGCCCGCACCGCGTCGATGCGATCGAACGACTCGCCCAGGTGATTGACGAACTCGAGATCGTCGAACAACGAGCGGTGCACGAAGCGCGCGCACTCGAGCGGCGCCCCCTGCAGTGCCGCGAAGGCGTTGACCACGCAGGTACGCTCCTGCTCGGCCTGCTGCGGCACCGCGTTCATCCACAGGCGGTACTCGGCCATCCAGCTCGACGCCCGACCCGGCGCGTCGTCCCGCAGTCGCTCCATCATCGTCAGGTAGCGGGTGCGGCCACTGCTCTTGGTCGACTGCCGGAACATCAGCGTCTCGGCGAGCAGCCACTTCGAGTCGAGGGTCCCGGCCTGCAGCTCGCGCAGGCGCTCCGCGGCGAGCTCCGAGGTCGGATCGATCGGGCCGGTCCAGCGCACCACGTCGAGTTCGTCGACCAGGACCCAGCTGGGCGTCCGAACGTCGATCCAGGCGGTCAGCGGCACGTCGACCAGATCGCCGAGCACCACCGGCACGTCCCCCGGGATGCCCCAGACGCGCAACCCACGCTCGACCACGTCGGGCTCGTGCTCGCACCACAGCGCCACGGGTGGCGACTGCTCGCTGACCCGGCGCAACGCGTCGACCGCGTGGCCCAGCTCGATCTCGTCCACCACCACCAGGAACAGCCGGGCCTGTCCGGCCGCCGGCATCTCGCCCTGCTGCATCGCCGCCGCCTCCAGCGGGATCTGCATGCCCCGGCCGAGATCGACGGACTGAGCGATCAGGGACGCGGAGACGCCCGCGACGATCAGGGCCTGGCGCAGCATCCCGCCAGGATGCGCAGCCGCTTCCCGGTCGACAAGGCGAGCCGACGCGGACAGATGCCCGACTGGCTGTCCGGGCAGGAGGGCGTTCAGGCGCCGATGCCGGTCAGCCGCTCGCGTCGCGAGGCCGCCAGGAAGCGGGCCAGCTCCTCCGCGTGGTCACGGAACGCGCCGCGCACGAACACCAGCTCGCGCTCGAGGCGCTCGACCTCGGCGTGGGCGAACTCGCAGCGGCTGCGGCCATCGGGCGCACCCACCTCGCCGTGCACGCAGCGCAGCCACTCACGGCGCATGATCTCCTCGAGGTCGATCTGCGCCGCCGCCAGCGCCGACTCGCGGCACAGCTCGTCGTCACGCAGCATGCGCAGACGGTCCAGGAGGCGCAGCATCCGCGAACGGCCCTCGTCGTCGAGGCAGCGGATGTCCGCCGCCCGGAACGAACCGATGTCCAGGCCCAGACGGGTCAGCACCCGGTCCAGGACTTCCACGGGATCGAGACCGTCGAGTCGTTCGACGACCCCGTCACCTCTGCCGGCATACAACTCCATGAGCGCCCTTGTCCGGGCCACGATCAACTCCGGCGGCAGGCGACCGTGAAGATCTTCATCACGAACGGTCCTCATCGTCCGTTCCTTCGGCAGTCGGGGCGTGTCAACTTGAGCCGAGGTGGTCCTCCGGTCAGGGATCGCCGATCGGCGCGGATCAGAGGATGTCGAGCACGCCGCTGGCCTGGTTGGTCAGGGTCGGCACCGAGGCGCGGTAGTTGACCTGGCGGCCGATGCGGGTCACCCACGGCAACGGGTCCTTGTCGGCCACGCCACCGAGCGCGACCACCGCGAAGGCCCGCGAGATCGCCGGGCGCGCTTCGTCCTCGATCAGCTCGACCAGGGTGTTCACGCTGCGGCGGTCGCCGATCTGGCCGATCGCGAAGGCCAGCGATCCCGACACGGCGAGGTTGTTGCCGGAGCGCGACAGCTCGTCGACCAGCAGCACCGCGGCGGTCTTGTCGCCGAGCCGACCGAGCGCGACCGCCGACTGCAGCTGCAGCACCGGGCGACGCGCCGAGGTGCGCACGATCTCGCGGATCACGTCGAGCGAGCCGCGGTCGTCCATCAGGCCGAGGCCGATGCACAGGTAGCCGGCGAACTCGTCCTGCGCGCGGTGGTCGGCCAGCAGCTCGCGGAGTTCGGGAGCGATTTCACGGGTTCCGGCGAGACCGCCCGCCACCGCGAAGGCACCGAGCGCTTCCGGATTGCGGACGTCGGTGAGTGCCGCCCGCAAGCCCTCGGCGACCGCGGGATCCGGCTGCGCCCCGGCACCGACGCGCTGCATCCGCCGGTGTTCGAGGACTCCCAGGGCCAGGGCAGCCCAGGGCCGCTCCAACGACTTCTTGCCTTCGCGCAACACCTTCAGGAGCAGGTCGCGATTGAGTTCACCGCCGATCTCGCCGAGCGCGGTCAGCGAGAACCAGCAGGTCTGCTGGTCGCGCGCCTTCCCGGCCGTCTCGAACAGGAGCTCCGAGATCCACGCATCGGCAGCACCTTTCTCGTGCGGCATCGACAGCCGGCCGAGTGCCAGCGCCGCGGACTCCGCCAGCACCGGCGAACGCTGCGATTCGCGCTGTTCGATTGCCTTCTGCAGTTCCACGGCAAAGGTGCGCGCCCACTTCTCGCGCTGGTCGGCGGCATCGCTCGGCTGCAGGAGTGCGGCGACCGACGGCGGCACGTGCGACTGCACCAGCTGGTGGCCGGCACCGCGGTCCTCGGCCCAGAGATCGCCGAGATGCGCGAGCGCCGCATTCAGCACCTCCCCGCCACGGTCTCCGGCATTCTCCGGCTGTAGCATGCCGAGCGCGGTGATCGCCGCGACCGGCAGGTCGAAGCCGACCAGCTCGCGGTCCTTGGCAACCGCGGCGAGCGCGTCCATCGCGATCCGCTTGATCGCCGCCGAGTCGCTCGGCCCGGCGACCAACCCGATCCCGTAAGCCGCGAAGGAACGTGTGCGGATGTCGACCCGGCTGCCGTCGACCAGCTTGCGGCCGCGGGCGTCGTCGGCGAGCAGCGAGATCAGGTCCGGCAACACCGCGGTGCGCTGCGAGATCCCCATCGCCAGGGCGGCGGTCTCGCGGATCTCCTGGTCGTGACTGGTCAGCCGCAGGCGCAGGGCCGGAATCAGCTCGAGGTGCGGCGCGTCCATGCCGATCTTGGCGAGCGCCACGAGGCACGACGAGGTGATGTCGCGCTGGTCGACGGTCTCCAGCGTGTGGTGGAGCACCGGCAGGATCTGGCCGAGGATCTGGTTCCGTGACGGCCTGAGGGTCATCTCCCGATCGCCGCGTCCGCCCAGGAAGTACTCGTCGGATCGCTGCACGACCCCGGTGTCGTAGACGCGCTGCCGGAGGCCGAGGTAGGGGTCCTTGCGGTTCTCCCACCAATAGAGCCAGCGGGTCTGATCCTCGCCGATGATCGTCCCCGCGGGGCCGCTACGGACCGCACCGCCGGCTCCGGCGCCGCCCCCCGGCTGGTTGCTGGTTCCCGACGACCCCGAGGATCCACTCGAGCCGCTACCGCTCCCGGCGCTCGGCGCGCTGGGCCCCGAAGGTGAGGTCCCGCCAGTCGACCCCGAACCGCTCCCAGCGCTGGGGTTGGCGTCACCAGGCGCGCGGTACTGGCCGCCGTGGGCCTGGAGCGGCGCGCCCAGGGGCACAGCGAGCAGAAGCAGGAAGGCGAGATCTCGACCGGTCATGGCACTCTCCGAGTCAAAGGGTGTACCCCCGCTTGCATCGACATCCACGCCACGCCGCCGCGACGCTACGTTCCGGCCTCGAAACGTCATGCCGGAGCGCAGGCCTGGGAACCGGACCTGACCTACAGGATTCCCCTTATCTCGACCCAACTGCTTTTCCGATCACAGGGCTGGTGAAGTGCCTCTTCCCCAGATCCTCCCGAACTGAAGACCATGGCTTCACCTTGATCGAGATGCTCGTGGTGGTCGCGCTGCTGACGATCATCACCTCGATCGCTCTGCCCCTGTATCGCGGGGCGCTCGGCACGGCGCGGGTCACCAAGGCCAAGCAGGAGCTGCGCAACCTCTCGACCGAGATCGACCTGTTCCGGGTCCAGAACTCGCGGCTGCCGATCTGCCTGCAGGAGATCGGTCGGGAGGGTCGACTCGATCCCTGGGGCCAGCCGTACTGCTACCTGAACTTCGCGACCGGCACCGGCGACGGCCTCGACTGGGCGGTCGACCTCGGGCTCGTGGATCCCGAAGCAGTGGCCGACCCGCCCGACGACCCCGAACCCAGCGGCGGTGGTGGCGGACTCCTGGGCGGTGGGGGACTGCTCGGCGGAGGCGGACTGCTCGGCGGCGGCGGCGGAGGCGGAGGAGGGAGCGGTGGAGGCGGCGTCCTCGGCGACGCCGGTGGATCGCTCATGGACCTGCTGCGGGGCGCCTACGACGCGGTCGACCCGGACTCGAGTACCGGCACCGCGCTGCAGCGCGTCCTGGCGCCCCTTCGGCTCCTCGACCCGGCTGCGGCAGAGGAGCTGGGCGAGTTCCAGATCGTCTCGGACGTGAACACCACGAAGCGCCGCGACTCCTACCTGTTCCCCCTGAACAGCGACTACGACCTGTTCAGCATCGGTCCCAACCGCGCCACCGCCGCCTCGCTCGGCGCGCGGGAGAGCCGCGACGACGTGATCCGGGCCAACGACGGCGGCTACTTCGGGACGGTCGAGGACTACTGATCCGCCTCGTCGGCGCAGACCTGCTCGCACTGGACGCGGCAGGCAGCTCCCGGTCCCATGCGTCGACGCCGATGACCGATCAGCCACCGCAACGCCGGGTCTCGAAGCTCCGCCGCCGGCTCCTGCTGGCCGCGCTGCTGCTCGGCATCGGGGTGGTGGTGCCCTGCGTGCTGCTGGAGATCGGCCTGCGGATCCTCGATCCGGTGCACACCGGCGAGCTGCTGGAACGGGAGCGCTTCGCAGCAGACGTGCTGACCCGCGATCCGGCGGATGGCTCGCTGGCATTGAAGCCGGGCAGCGAAGGCGTCTTGTTCGGCCACCGCCACCAGACCGGCGAGCACGGCTTCCGCGGCGCGCCGTTCCCGTCGGTGAAGGCACCCGACACCTTCCGGGTTCTCGTCGTCGGTGACTCGGTCGCGTACGGCTGGGGCGTCGCCGAAGACGAGGCCTTCCCCGCGGTCGCCGAGAAGCTCCTCAACCAAGGCGCGCATCCCGGACTGGCGGGCCGGCCCAAGGTCGAGGTGCTGACCGCCGCGTGTCCTGGCTGGGGCGCGCCCAACTACCTGAAGTTCCTCGCGAGCCAGGAGCTGGCGCCGGACTGCGTGGTGGTCACGTTGATCAACAACGATCTCACCGACGTGCTCGAGGCGCTCGAACCCGACCTGCCACCGCCGCCGTCGACCGGACCGCCGGCATGGCTGCACTGGTCCTACCTCGCGCACGCCATCGACCGCGGGCTCGCGGTCGCCACCGCGCGCCGGGAGAAGTCCGACTTCTTCGCCGAGATCGCGAAGCTCGACGAGACCGGTCGCGCGCAGGCCTTCCTCTGCACGGTGTTCGGCGACATGAAGAAGGCCGTGGGCGAGGCACCGCTGTGCGTGATGGACACGGTCGCCAATGGCGAGCAACGCCTCGAGCGCTTCGCCGGGTGCCTGCCGGCGCAGGGCATCGAGCGTTTCGAGTTCTGGCTCGAACCCGATCCCGAGTCGCCGCGCGCCTGGTTCGTCGGCGCCACCGACGACCACCCGAACGCGGCCGGGCACCGACGGATGGCCGAGCGCCTGGTGGAATGGCTGCGCGCGCGGTTCGACGATTGAGCGCTCCATCCGACCTCCTGGTGGCTACCCGGTGAAAGCCCCCGAGATCCCCGACTCCCGCTTCGGCCTGGCCTGCGGCCTGGCCCTCCTCGCCGTGGCGGTCGCCGGGACCGCGGGACTCGGTGGCTTCGTCCTGCTCGACGTCGACGAGCCGAAGTTCGTCGCGGCGTCGCGCGAGATGGCGCGTGGCGGCGACGCGATCGTTCCGCACTTCAATGGCGAGGAACGGTTCGACAAGCCGATCCTGATCTACTGGCTGCAGGCGCTGGCGATGCGGCTGTTCGGGATCGGCGAGTTCGCGGCGCGCCTTCCCTCGATGCTGTCGGTCGCGGGTTCGGTGCCGCTGGTCGCGGGCATCGGGCGAATGCTCGGACTGCGCGCCACCTGGGCGATGTTGGCCGGACTCGCGGTGGGGACGTCGGGAGTCGCGCAGGTCCTGGCGCGCGGCGCGACCGCCGATGCGTTGTTGCTGTTCGTCACGTCGCTCCTGGCCTGGCTGCAGGTCCGGGTGTTCGTCGGCAGCCGCACGCGGCGCGTCGGACTCGCCGAGCACCTCGCGGTCTGGTCGGTCGGCGGGCTCGCGTTCCTGGTGAAGGGACCGCCCGCGCTGGTCGCGCCGCTGGCGCTCGCCTGCGGACTCGTCGCCGCCGGCTACCGGCCGAAGGTGTGGCGAATGGCGCTCGGTCTGGCGGCCGCGGCGGCGGTCGTGCTGGCCTGGGGGATTCCGGCGCTGGTCCGCAGCGAAGGCCGCTTCTGGGAGGTCGGCATCCTCCACCACGTGGTCGACCGCAGCCTCGAGCCCTTCGAGGGCCATGGCGGCTACGCGCCGTGGTGGTACCTGTTCTACGTCGTGGCGATCCCGGTCGGGCTGCTGCCGTGGTCGGCCTTCCTGTGGAAGCTCCGCGACGTGCGGCGTGCGGAGTTGTTCGACGCCCTGCCGGGGAGTGGCCGCGTGCTGCTCTGGTGGGCCGGCGGAGTGTTCGCGGTGTTCACGATCGCCACCAGCAAGCTCGCCCACTACCCGCTGCCCGGCTACGCGCCGTGGGCAGTGCTGATCCTGCTCGTGGTACAGCACTCCTCCGCGGGGGAGGGACGGACCCGAGCGGACCGATGGGTAGGTGGCACCCTCGCGCTCGTCGGCGTGGTGACTGCCACGGCCTGCGTCGCGGTGTTCCCCGGCTTCGGCCTCGACCTACCGCCGACCGCGGTACTGACCTCCGTGGTCTTCGCACTCGGACTCGGCCTGGCCGGTCGACAGGCCTTCCTGGGACGGACCACCGTGGCCGCCTGGTCGACGGCGGTGACGAGCACGGTGGGCTTCGGCCTGCTCACGACCCTGGTGGTGGTGCCGTTCTTCCACCACGGGCTCGCGGCCGAGGTTCGGCGCGCGGCGGCGGAGCACCTTCCGCCAGGTATGCGCGTGGTGACGTTCGAGCTGCCGATGCCGAGTCTCACCTACTACCTGGACCGCAGGATCGAGAAGGCCTGGGAGCTCGCTCCGACCAAGGATCCGGTCGCCGGCGCGCTGCAGGCACTGGAGGAGCCGGACACCGTGCTCCTGGCCCGGGCCGACCGGCTGGACCGGTTGCTCGACCGCGTCCACGGCCTTCCCGCGGACCGCGCCGCGCAGCTGCGCGCGCGTCTGACACACCCCGAAGCCACCCTCCGCGGCTTCCTGCCGTCGAAGGGCAAGGTGCTCGAAGTCGCGGTGATCCGGGGCGTTCGGTAGCAGGCCCGGGCCCCCGGCCGGAAAACCCGCGATTCCACTGTTCGGTCGCGCCGCGCACGGGACGGGGAGCTTCGTCCAACGAATCACGAGGCTTCCTCCGATGAACCGCATCACGTCCCGAACCGCCCGCCGCGCCGTCTGCGCGGCCTCTCTCGCCACAGTCCTCGCCGCCCCGGCCCTGCACGCGCAGGCGGTCTCCGCCTACCACGACGCCGATCTGGCGACCCACCTGAGCAACGAGGCGACCCTCAGCGGTCAGGGCTACCGGCCGATCGACATCACGATCTACGGCACCAACGCGAACCCGCTGTTCGCCGCGGTCTGGGTGCAGCGCGCCGGGCCGGCCTTCCAGGTGTTCGAGAACCTGACCGCCGCGCAGTACCAGAACCTCATCAATGCCAACTGCGCCAACTGGTCGCTGCAGTCGCTGTCGGTGATGGGCACCGCCGGCAATCCGCGCTTCGCCGGCATCTTCGAACAATCCAACTCCGGCTGCTACGCGCGCCACGGCCTCGACTCCGACGGCCTCAACGACGAGATCACGCTGGCCCGCGACGGTGGCTGGCGCATCGCGTCCGTCGACGTCTACGGCACCTCCGGCGACACGCGCTACGCGGTCTCCTTCGAGCCGAACCCCGAGGGCTTCGCGCAGGGCTACTTCTACGCCAACGGCACGAACGGCTACCAGTCGCTCAGCGAGGCGATGGATCAGCACTGGGCTCATTGCCGCCACATCGGCTTCAACGACGACAGCTCGCGCTTCCTACCAGTCTGGGAAGACTCGTCGGTCGGCAACTGGGTCACGCACCACGACATGACCGCGGCGCAGTACCAGACCCAGTTCGATACCTACGCGCAGAGCAATTGGTATCCGATCGAGATCTCGGCTTCGGGCAACGGCTCGTCGCGCCGCTTCGCCGCGGTGTGGGCCGGACGTGACCTGCCGCGCACCCGCCAATGGAGCATGAGCGGCCAGGCGGTTCCGGAGCTGTTCCCGTTCGACGTCTGGGTGCAGAACCACATGCAGACCACCGGCACCCGCGCCGCGGCGCTCGCAGTGGTGAAGGACGGCGAGCTCAAGCTGGCGCGCGGCTACACCTGGGCCGAGGCCGGTTACCCGCAGACCCAGCCGACCAGCCGGTTCCGCATCGCGTCGTGCACCAAGCCGCTGACCAGCATCCTGATGCACCGCGCGTTCCAGAACGATCCGGGCGTGTCGCCGGGCTCGCTGATGGGCGGCTTCTTCGGCAACCCGAACTTCGCCGACAACCGTTCGCAGAACATCACCGTCGACCACCTGCTGAGCCACCGCGGTGGCTGGGACCGCACCGAGAACGGCAGCAACTACGACCCGATGTTCATCGACACCACCGTGTCGAGCTCGCTGGGCGTCCCGCTGCCGATCGACACCACCGACATCCGCACCTACATGCAGGGCCGGTTCCTCGACTTCACGCCCGGCACCGACCGGGAGTACTCGAACTACGGCTTCAGCCTGCTGGGTCGCATCCTCGAGCTGCGCAACCCGGGCAAGACCTATCAGCAGGTCCTGCAGCAGCAGATCTTCTCCAAGCTCGGCATCACCCGCGCGGTGATCGGTGGCTCGCTGCGCAACCAGAAGCTGAACGACGAGGTCGAGTATCACCCTGGCGTGCTCGGAATCGCGCGGAGCGTCCGCTCGGACTCTCGCCCCTGGGTCGCGTCGATCTACGGCGGTTGGAACCAGGAGAACTTCGACTCGCACGGCGCCCACGTGATGTCGGCGCCGGACTTCGCCAAGGTTCTCGGCGCGTTCGACATGGCGCCGTTCAACCCGCTGCTCGGCACTCCCTGGACCGACCACATGTGGAGCGACGTGGCCGGCAACGGCTCCTGGCGCCGCGGCTGGTTCCGGACCTCGGGCAACACCGCGACCGGCACCGTGGAGATCAACTGGCACAATGGGGCACTGTCCGGCACCCGCACGCTGGTGGCTCGCCGTCGGGACGGCATCTCGTTCGTGCTGTTCACCAACAGCGACGCGACGATCGGCAGCGGCACCGCGGTGGCCCTGAGCGACGTGGCCGAGAGCGTCCGCGCCTGGCCGTCGCACGACCTGTTCCCCTCGGTGGGTCTGCCGGGCTTCGAGACCATCGACGATCTTATGGCGCCCTACGGCAGCTCCTGCCCGTCGACCGCCGGCACCCCGCGGTTCACGACTGGCGGCTCGGCAGTCATCGGCAGCCGGATGACGATGCAGGTGAGCAACGCGCCGGCGGGAGTGCCGGCCTTCCTGGTGCTCGGCCTGGGTCGCCTGAACCTCGACCTGCGGGGCCTCGGCGCTCCGGGCTGCAGCAAGCTGGTCGACGACATCGACGCGGTGTCGACGATCACCGGCCGCAGCGGCACCGCCGACCAGACCTTCAGCATCCCGCTGGACCCGTCGCTGGTCGGCAACCACCTGTTCGCGCAGTGGTTCCTCCTCGACAGCGCAGCCAACAGCCTGGGCCTGGTCGGCACCAACGGCGTCGACGTCCGCTTCGGCGGCGTGGTCGGCGACTGACCCGCCCCCCGCGTTTCTGTCGTAGTCGGTGCCAGGCACCGACCACGACAGACTCTGCGCGCGAAAGGTCAGGCGCCGCCGAGCAGCCTGGCGAGTTCGCCGCTGCGCAGGCGCTTGAGGGTCTGCGCGAGACGACCGACCGCGCGCTGGAAGCGCATGCGGGCGGCATCGGGCGCCACCCCGAGCCGCTCGCCGATGTCGGCGAACTCCAGGCCGTCCCATTGGCGCAGCAGCACGATCTCGCGGTCCTCGGCGGCCAGCAGCTCGAGCGCGAGCCGGACCCAGGCGCGCTGCTCGTTGCGGTCCGCGGCAGCGCTCGGCTGCGTCACGTCGGCCTGCAGCTGCACGACCGACTGCGAGCCCGGTAGATCGCGCTCCCGCCGCGCGTCGCGCTTGGCCCGCCAGGCATCGCGGACCTGCTTGCGGATCGTGTTCTCGACGATCCGTAGCAACAGCGCGCGGTAGTGCTCCACGTCGTCGACGGTGAAGCGCGGTCCATGGCGGAGCACGTCCACCATCGCCTGCTGCACCACGTCGTCGGCATCGGCACGCGCGCCGAGCACGTCCCCCATCCGCGCCCGCACCTGCTGCCGGATCCACGGCAGGTGCCGGGCCATGAGCTGTTCGATCGCCGCTCCATCACCGGAGTGCCACCGCCGCAGCAGGATCAGGGTCTCCGGATCGTGACTCACCGTCGCTCCCCCCCCGTGCCGGACCGCTGTGCCGCCTCGATGGTCTGGATCGCCGCCTCGATCCGGCTCCGGTAGATCGGCGTGGTCGAAGCGCCGGGCGGCAACACCGTCAACGCCTCGCGCAGCGTCGCGAGCGCGCCGTCCAGATCGCCGGACTCCCCCTGCAGCGAACCGAGGATCTGCAGCGCTGGCCCGTTGCGCCGCTGCGACACCTCGACCGCCTTCTTCGCGGCGTCCAACGCGTCCGGGATGCCGTCGATGCCGAGTTCCTTGCGCAGCGCCCAGGCCAACAGCCGCCACGCATCCGGCGACTCGGGTGCCGCCCGGGTCCACGCCTCGCAATGCCGACGCGCCGCGGTGGCGTCAGCGCCGAGCAGGGCAACCAGGGATTCGTTGGCCTGCGGCAGGGTCGGCTCCAGCTCCAGGGCCCGCTCGAGATGCGCCTTCGCCTCCTCACGCGCGCCGCGTCGGATCAGCGAGTTGGCGAGGTTGGTGTGGGTCTTGGCCTGGTCGGGACGCAGCTCCAGCGAGCGTCGATAGGCGACGATCGCCGCCTCGTCGTCGCGCAGCGCCGATTGACACGTGCCGAGGCTGTAGAACACCGCCGCCTCCTCGGGTTGGAGTTCGGTCGCCTTCTGCAGCAGCGGCAGCGCCTCGGCAGCCTGGCCCTTGGCGAGGAACGCCCGCCCGCGCACGTAGAGCGCGACCGCCTGCTCGGGATCCTCGGCCAGCACCTGTGCGGTCCGCTCCAGCGCCTCATCGACCCTGTCGCGCCGCATGAGCAGCTCGGTCCACAGCGCCCGCGCGTCGACGTCTCGGGGGCGCAGGGCAAGCGCCCGGGTCACCGCCTCGTCGGCGCCCTCGAGATCGTCGACCGAGAGACGCAGCCGCGCGAGGTCGATCGCCAGGGACAGCGACCTCGGGAACCTCTCCAGCTGCGCCGTCGCGAAGCGGATGCCCTGCTCGAAGCGCCCCAGCTCCTGGTAGCAGCGCGCCAGGTTGCCGGCCGCGCGTTCGAAGTCGGGGTCGATCGAGAGGGTCTTCTCCAACAGCGGCACCGCGCGCTCCAGTTCGCCAAGCTCGCACGCCGCGAACGAGATCCAGAACCACGTCGCCGCCCGATCGCTCCATAGTCGCTCGGCCGCGGCGGTCGCCGCCTCGATCGCCTCCAGGTCGCCGACGTGCGCCGCGGCATGCAGCCACTGGTCGTTGTAGGCCGGCCGCGCCCGCTCGGAGGTCAGCACCGCGCGCTGCATCCACCGCAGCCCGTCGACGAACGCCGGCTTCTCGCCGGCGTGGCCGTCCTCGATCGCGCCGTGGCCGGCAAGGAAGGCATCGAAGCCGACCGGACTGGCGGGTAGGCCCGCGGCCGCCTGCTCGGCCTCGTCGGGTCGGCCGATCCGTCGCAGCAGCGACGCGAGACGCCGCCGCAACGCCACGCTTTGGGCTACCACCTCGCGGTGGCGGTCGAGTTCGGCCACCGCCGCGGCATCGCCCTGCTTGCGCGCCACCGCCGACAGACCCGCGACACCCTCCTCACTCCGCGGATCGATCTCCAAGATCGCCTCGAACGCCTCGTGTGCCGACGTCAGCCGTCCCTCGCCCACCTCGAGGAAGCCGGTCGCGAGCAGCTCGTCGATCCGCTCGTCGCGCAGCGTGCGCGCGCCGACGTCGGCGACCTCCGACTGCTCCCAGTTCTGCCACCACAGCACCGCGATGATCGGCACTGCCACGCACGGCAGCAGCACCGCGGCAGCCTTCCACGGCTCGCGTCGCACCCATCGCGCGGCCCGCGCCAGCCGCGTCACCGGCCGTGCCCCGATCGCCTCGCCCCGTAGGAAGGCCCGCAGGTCCCGCGCCAGTTCCCCGCCGTCGGCGTAGCGGCTTCCGACATCCTTGTGCAGCGCCTTCTGCACGATCGCCACCACGTCACGCGGAACCGCCGGGTTGAGTCGATCGGCGTCCGGCGGTTCGTAGCGGTCGATGCGCGCCATGATCTCCGGCGTGCTGCGACCGTCGAACGCCCTTCTGAGGGTCAGCAGTTCGAACAGCGTCGAGCCGAGCGCGAACACGTCGGCCGACGGTCCGATCTTCCCACGCTCGCCGCGGACCTGTTCGGGCGCCATGTACTGCGGCGTGCCCGGCGCGTCGCCGGTCTGCGTCACCCCCGGCGTATCGTCGCTCCGCGCCAACCCGAAGTCGGTGAGCATCGCCCGACCCTCGACGGTGATCAGCACGTTGCCCGGCTTGACGTCGCGATGCACGATGCCGGCCTCGTGAGCGGCCGCGAGTCCCTCGGCGACCTGCGCCACGAGGTCCACGACCGCGCGCACGTAACCGGTCGGCCGCAGCCGAGTCGACGAACCGCTCGGCGGCTCGACCGTCTCGAAGACCTCGAGTCCGGCCTCGCGGGTCGCCTGTTCCAGACTCGCCTCAGAGAGCCGAGCCGGATCCGCACCGCGCAGCCGTTCGAGTACCTGACCGAGCGACGGCGCACGCACCAGCTCCATGACCAGGTGGAAGATCCCCTCGCGCCCCCCGGCGCTGTGCACCGGGACGATGTTCGGGTGCCGCAACGCCGCGGCCAGCTCGGCCTCGCGCCGGAATCGCACCAGGGCACTGGCCCCCACCCCACCGAGGCCCGATCCCAGGACCTTCACCGCGACCGCCCGCCGCAGCGCCGTGTCGAAGCCCTCGTAGACCACCCCCATCCCACCACGCCCGATCTCGCGGCGCAGCTCCAGGCCTTCGATCTGCGGCAGACGCACCGGCGGTACCTCGGGTTCGGCCGACGGCTCCGCCGCGAGCATCGGTTCGAGCAGCTCGCGCACGCCGTCCCGCGTGCCGAGATCGCGAGTCCGGTCGGTGGACGACCCCGAGTCGGCGGAGTCCTGTTCGAGGAACAGCTCGAGGGCGTCCTCGAGGTCACGCATCCGCTCTTCGCGGGGATCGTCGGTCATGCCACGTCGATCATCCCGCCTGAGGCGATCCCGGGGAAGCCGGCGCGACGAACCGCGGGTCGGCCGGCCCCTCCACCTCCTGGACCTCGACGCCGTGCGCCCGCAGGTAGCTCACTCCGTTGGCACCGAGGTATCCACCGGCCACCACCAGCACCCGGGAGATGCCGGCGTGGTGCAGCAGCTTGGCGCACAGCGTGCAGGGCTCGCCGGTGACGATCAGCCACGCACCCCGCGTCGGCACCCCATTGGCGGCCGCATTGCAGATCACGTTCATCTCGGCGTGGTGGCAGCCGACCTCCATCCGCTCGCCGGACGGCACCCCCAGGGTGTCGCGCAAGCACTCCTCCCCGCCGCACAGCCGCCCGCCACTCCGCGGTCCGCCATTGTAGCCGTCCATCAGCACCACGTTGCGGGTCGGATCGACCAGCAATGCACCGAACTTCCGTCGCGGACAGTTCGACGCCTTGGCCAATGCCAGACACTGCTCGATGCGGATCGCGACGTGCTTCGGCTTCACGGCGCGAGGGTAGCCGCCGAACCCCGACGAATCACTCGATCTCGACCAGCTCGATACGCAGCGTGAGGTCGGTCCCTGGTGGGATGTTCGGGCCGGCTCCGCGCTCGCCGTACGCCAGCTCGCTCGGGATCGCGACGTGGAAGATGGCGCCGGCCTCCATCAACTGCAGTGCCTCCTTCATGCCCGGAACGAGCCGGTCCATCAGCAGTGTGCGACGCCCCTCCTGCGTGCGGTCGACCACCTCGCCCGTCGGGCCCCACATCGTGTAGCGCACGACCACCGGGCCCTTCTCGCCGGGGCGGGCGCCATCGCCCTTGCCGGCACGGACCTGCTGATAGACCAGCCCCGACCCGGTGCGGACCTCGCCGTCCCAGGGTCGCGGCGGGATGTCCACCAGGCCACGCGGCCGCTCGGTGGTGACCTTGGTGTAGACCTCGACCTCGGCGTGGCGACGGAACCAACGGATCCGCAGGTGGGAGCGACCGAGCTGGCGCGAATCGGGGACGAAATCGACGCGCAGCTGCGGATCGACGGCCTGCTCGTCATCCAGATCGGTCACCGGCAACGGGATCGCGAAGTCGAAGGGAGTCACGACTCCTTCGCCGGGGAAGCTCTCCAGCTCGCGCGCCCGCTCGGCGCTCAACAGCGTCAGGAACCACTCACCCTCACCGGACCGGCGGAGGCCCACACGGTGCAGGCCCGCCGGGACCTCGGCGCCACCGACCCGCAGCGGCACGTTGGTGTCCAGGTTCGCATGGCCGTCCCCGCCGAACTGGAACGCGGTCGCACCTGCCCCGGCGAGGACCTCGTCGAAGCGCTCCTTCCAGATCGACGGCGTGTATTCGAAGGCGACGTCGACCCGCGGCCTGGCGTCGCCGCGGATCCGGTAGCGCGCCTGAACGCGCTCGAGGCTCGACGTGGTCACCACCGGCTGGGCGGCGAGGGGCGCGAGGACGAGGAAGGGAAGGAGCACCGCGGTGCGGATCGGGCTGGGTGAGGTCATGATCGGGGCGCGCCCTGTGGGAGCCGCCTGCCGACGGTTGCCCTGCGCGAGTTTTCCGGTACGCCCCATATCACCCGATCCCCCATCGGCCGCCTGCATCCGCCATGAGTTCCCCTCCGCTCCGCGCCCGCTACGCGCACACCAACGTGGTATCCGACGACTGGCGCCGCCTCGTGTCGTTCTACGTCGACGTCTTCGGCTGCGAGCCGGTGGGGGTCGAACGCGACCACCACGGCGAGTGGATCCAGCGGGTCACCGGGATCCCGGACGCACGGATCCGCGGCGTACACCTGCGGCTGCCGGGGCATGGCGACGGCGGCCCGACCCTCGAGGTGTTCCAGTTCGACCGCAACGAGACGCGACCGGCGATCCGCCTCAATACGCCGGGCTTCGCCCACCTGGCATTCGAGGTCGACTCGATGGAGGCGGCTCGCGAACTGGTGCTGGCCCACGGTGGCGGTGAGGTCGGCGCGCAATGGACCAAGGCGGTGCCGGGTGAGGGCACCATCACGCTGATCTACATGACCGATCCCGACGGCAACGTCGTCGAACTCCAGCAATGGGACCGAGGCTGATGCGACGACTCTCCGTGATGCTGCTGGCGCTGGCCGGCGCACCCCTGGTGACCGGACAGGACCCGTTCCCGATCGGCGTGATTCCCGGTGCGCTGCGCTACGACGTCTCGCGCTTCGACGTCCACGTAGGCGACCGGGTCACTATCCGGTTCCAGAACAACGGCCTGATGCCGCACAACCTGCTGGTCACCCGGCCGGGCAAGGTCGACGCGGTGATGCTCGCCGCGATGGCGCTCGGCGGCGACGGCCCGGCGAGGGACTACAAGCCACAGACCGACGACCTGCTGGCCGCGACGCCGATCCTGCAGCCGGGCGACGCGCACCTGCTCAGCTTCACGGCACCGGGGACGGCCGGCATCCTCGGCTACCTCTGCACCTTCCCCGGCCACGGCACGATCATGCGCGGCGAGATCCGGGTGCTGCCGGGCGGCACCGAACTCGGGGCACCGCTGCGCTTCGGCGGCGAGCGCGCTCCGACGCCCGATGAGGATCGACTGGCGCGGAGCGGCGCGAGCGCCTTCCCGCTGGGCACCGAGGACGAGCCTCTGGTCATGCGGACGTTCCTGCCGGATCCCGGACTGTCGGACGAGGTGCTGGCCCACCACCGGCAAGGCCTCGATGCGAAGCCCTACGACGTCAACTCGGGACTCGACCGGCCCGGGGTGGTGAAGGCGATTCCCGGCCTGCCCGCGGCGATCGCGGTCAACTTCGGCGGACGACTCTCCTATGCCTGGGACACCGTCGAATGCCGCCTGCTCTATGCGTGGGTCGGCGGGTTCCTCGACATGACCGACTATTGGGGCGCAGGTGCCGGCGGCGGGCGCAAGAGCTTCGACTACGTGCCGGCGCTGCAGGGGTCGTTGGTCTATCTGGCAACCGGGCCGCACCCGATGGGCGCCGAGATCGAGCCTCGCTACCTCGGCTACCTGATGGAAGGTGGCACGCCGGTGTTCCGCTTCAAGGTCGGTCCGTTCGAGATCCGGGAACGGATCGCACCGGGCGACGGACCGTTCGAGATCGCCTGCGACTTCGAGGTGATCTCGGAAGCCGACTTCAAGGGTGGCGGTGTCGACGTGGTGTTCCAGCTCGACTACTCCGAGTCGCTGCGAGGTCGGATCGCCAGCGAGCACCTGCTGCCCGACACCACGACCGTGCAGCGGGACTGCGACTCCACGCGGTTCTCCCTGCGAGTGGTGCTTACCGGCGAGGAGCGCCTGCCTCCACCGCAGCCGTTCGCCGACCTGCCGCGCGCCGGCCTCGTCGCCACGGCCCGTCGCGTGGTCACCGGGGACCCGGTGGTTCCGGCGCTCGGCATCCAGGCCTTCGCACCAGGGCGGACCATCTTCAGCGACCGCGAGTACACGTTCGACGAGGTCCCCGAAGCGCTCCTCGGCGCCGACCACGTGCCGACCCGCAACGACGACAAGCTCGACGGTCGCGACGTGTCCTGGCAGATCGAGGTCTCCGGACCGGCGACCGTCTGGGTCCTGCTCGACAGCCGCGTCGAGGCCCCCGCGTGGCTGACCGACGCCGACGCGCCGTTCACCCGCACCGACCTCGTGGTCACCACCTCCGGCAACTGGCGCTACCAGGCGTGGCGCCGCGACGTCGCCGGAAGTTCCACCACCGAACTGGGCCCGCAATCCGGCGGCTCGTTCTACGCGATCGCCGTGACCCCGAAGCGCTGAGGTTCTCCGATGACGACATGCTGCAAGACCGCGTGCCTCGCGCTGCTCACCACCTCGTTCGTCCCAGCCCAGCACGACCACGAGCACCACGCGGCCACCGACCCGACCCAGGCGGTCGCCGGCTGGCGCATCGAGGACATCGCGATGCCCGATGGCGTGGCCCCCGAGATCGGCGGAATCGCGCTGAACTCGAGGGGCGAGCTGCTGATTGCCACCCGCCGCAGCGGCATCTGGATCGCCACGCCTACGCCGAATGTCGGGGACTTCGCTTGGCGGCCGTTCACGCGCCACAGCCTGCACAACCCGATGGGCATCCTGGTGCTGAGCGACGGCGACCTGCTGGTGCCACAGATGCCGGAACTCACCCGGATCCGCGACACCGACGGCGACGGCACTGCCGACAGCTTCGAGGCCGTAACCACCGGCTGGGGCGTGAGCGGCAACTACCACGAAACCAACGCCGGACCGATCCCCGATGGCGAAGGCAACTGGTTCGTCGCGGTCGGCACCGCCTCGCACAACGGACCGACCTTCGCGCACGTCCGCGGCGAGTTCTCGCCCATCGGTCGCCGGGGCCGCAACTTCTCTGCGGTCGAGTGGAAGGGTTGGGTGGTGAAGGTCACGCCCGATGGCGAGGTGCTGCCCTATGCCAACGGCTTCCGCGCCAACAACGGCATCACGCTCGGGCCCGACGGCAAGCTCTGGGTCACCGACAACCAGGGCGATTGGCGGGGCACCTCGCCGATCTACCACGTGGTCGAGGGCGGCTTCTACGGGCACCCCTCGAGCCTGGTGTGGCGCGACGACCATCCCGGCGACGATCCGTTGAACTACCCCCTCGAGAAACTCGAGGCCATGCGCACCCGCGCCGCGGTGGAGCTACCGCAGGGCGACGTCTGCAACTCACCTTCCGAGCCGCTGTTCGACGACACCGGCGGAGCCTTCGGCCCATTCACCGGCCAGATGTTCGTCGGCGACATCGCCGGACCGCGGATCCTCCGCGTGATGCTCGAAGAAGTGGCCGGCGTCATGCAGGGCGCGGTGATCCCCTTCCAGGAAGGCGGCTCGATGCGCGGCGGCACCAATCGCCTGTGCTTCTCGCCCGACGGGCGCACGCTCTATGCGGGTCAGACCTACCGCGGCTGGGGCAAGCCGTCGGAGGGCCTGCAACGGATCACCTTCACCGGCATGGTGCCGCAGGAGATCGTCTCGGTGTCGCTGACCGGAACCGGCTTCCGACTGACGACGACGCAGCCGCTCGACGCCGCGAAGGCGGGTTCACCCGCGAACTACTCGATCAGCCACTTCCACTACGACTACGGCCGCCGCTACGGCAGTCCGAAGCGGGAGGTGACCGAGGTGCGCGTGCAGTCGGCTGTCCTCTCGCCCAACGGCAAGACCGTGGAGCTCACGCTCGACACCCCGCTTACGCGCCACGTGCTGTATCGGATCGATTGCACGAACGTCGGGGGGATCGAACATCCGGTCGCGCACTACACGGTGAATGCCTTGCGCTGACGGCACGGCCGTGTCACTCCGGCAGGCCGCCGGTTAGCCTCTCGTCATGAAGGAGGCTCACCGATCCTCGGCCATCGTTTCGCTGGCGCTGTTCGCGCTCGGAACCGCCGCGATTCCCGGACAGACGGCGAGCGCGGTACGGCAGCTGGACGAGCGAGGGCGCTTGCTGAACGAGGCGCTGAGGTCGGTCACCGACCCGTCGGAGATCGCCCAGCCGGACCTTCGGGCGGACTACCTGGCCAAGCTGGAGGAGCTCGAGCGCATGTATCGCAGCGTGTCCGCCGGCCCGCTTCAGAGCCGTCAGTGCTGGATGTCCCGCGACATCGCCTGGGGCTACCGCATGCTCGGCGACCTCGAGGCCTCCAAGGCCTGGCTCGAAAGGGCTCGCTCGAATGCCACGAAATGCCCGGCCGGACACCTTCGGCATCGCCATCTGACATTGACCTGGTGGTTCGAAGCCCGACTGCAAGAGGAGTGCGAGGCCAACCTCGCCGCGGCGCTCGCCGCGAGACAGCACATGCTCACGCACCGCCGAAAGCTTCCCGCGATCTCGATCGAGTGGCTCGGCCTGCACCTGCACGACGCGCATCGGCTAGTCGCGAGAACCCATTCTGCGCTCGGCGATCCCGGCTCGGCCCTCCCACATCTCGAGGAGGCCGTCGCACTCCTCGATCGCAAGGAGGCTCGAGTCCACGCATGGCACACGGCGACCATGCAGGCCACGTGGTCCGAGTACGGTCGCTGCCTCGTGGACCTGGGACGCGGAGAAGAGGCCCTGGCAGCCCTCTCGAAGTCCTTGGAAGTCGCGCGGAACACTCCGGGATCTGACATCCCGAGCTACACGGCGTCGACGCTCTCCGCACTCGCCGACCTGGCCGAACTCGACGGCGACCCGGTCACCGCGCTCTCGCTCCACGAGGAGTGCCTCGCCGTGCTGCAGCGTGAGGGGGTCGGTTCCGCGGCAGACCTCGCCTGGGCGCATTGTCGGCTCGCACGCACCTGCCAGAGCCTCGGTCGCTACGAAGAGGCGGTGGCGTCCCAGCGCGCGGCGCTCTCGACCTTCGACGAGTACGGCGAGGAAGCGATCGCCGAGACCGTTCTCCTCCAACTGGCGGAGGCCGCGCTGCGAGGAGGTGAGCTCGACATCTGCACGACTGCGCTGGAACGCTGGACGAGCCGCCCCAGGAGCAGCGAGACCGTGGACCCGGCGACTCGTGCACGCATCGAGACGCTCCGCGCCGGGGTCTTGTTGGCGTCGGGTCGCGAGCGACATGCCCTCGACGCATGCGACGCCGCTCGCGAGGCCCTGGCAGACGATCCCGCAACCGATGCCACGAACGAGCTGGCAACCGAGACGGCTCTGCTCCGTAGCCGTGTGCTCGAGGCACTCGGCGATCGAAGGGGCTCGCTCTCGGAAGCCGCGCTGGCCGTCCAGATTGCGCGAGGAGCGTCTCGCACCGGACGACTGCTGGTCGTGGCGGCATCCCGTCAGGCCGCACTCCTCCTGGAGCACGAGCCCGAACGACTCGGATCCGCGATCGAGCTGCTCGAAGAAGTCGTCGCCGCTCTGGACGATGCACGCGCCGCGTCCGCGGCCCTCGACCCGATCGATCGGGCCCGCTACCTCGCCGATCTGCGCGAATACGAGCCCTACGAACTCCTCTCCTTGGCCCACGTGCGTGCCGGCAACGTGGAGAAGGCCGTCGAGACGCTGGAGGCAGCTCGCGGCCGTACCGTGTCCGAGGTCCTGTCCGGCACGGCAGCCCCACGCCTCGACGGTCTGGCCCGTGACGCCACCGCGCGCGGCGACGAGGCACTCCTCCATCGGATCTCAGAGGTCCAGCAGCAGCTCGACGAAGCGCGCGCCGCAATGGCCAAGGCCGTGGGGACCGCCATGGACGACGGGACCGAGATTCCGGCCGCGGTCGAGGACGCAACTCGTCGGCTGCGCTCCGCGAACCGCCTGGAGGCCGCGCTGCTCGCCGAGGCCGCGGTCTCGAACCCCGCACCGACACCCGACCTCGGCCGCATCCGCCGCCTGCTCGACCGCGAGAACGCGATGGTCTACTGGTCGCTGCAGCCGGTCGAGAGCCTGTTGTTCGTGGTGCCGAAGCGAGGCCCCGTGTCGTGCCACAGACTCGCTCTCGACGACGAAGCCGGAGGAGGACCCGATGCGCTCACGGCGAAGCTCGGCGAGTTCCTCGCACTCCTGTCGGCCAGCGGGGAGGGGGCGCCGGACCGGGGGCGTGGGCGGGGACGCGGGCGAGGAGCCGCGCGCGCGACCGATCTCGCCGCGCAGCTGTTCCGGATGCTCGTCCCATCTGATGCATGGAAGCGCATCTCCGAGCTGGAGCAGATCTACGCGGTACCGGACGCCGATCTCTACCGGGTCCCGCTCGATGCCTTGGTAGTCGACATGGAAGACGGTCGACCGGTTCACTGGATCGAGCGTGGACCGGCAGTCGTGACTTGTCCTTCGGCCGCAGCCTTGACGCTGTTCCGCGAAGCCGCCCGGTCACGGAAGAAGCGCGCTCTCGAACTGGTCGCCCTCGGCGACCCCGTCTACGACGGCACCTTCGCCGATGCCGGCGAACGCGCCCGGCTCGAGGAGTCGGGCCGAGAGGCGCGCGCCCTCTACGAGATCTACACCGACAGACCCTGGTCGCCCGAGGCCGACCGGCGCAAGGCGGTCGCCCTCCTGGGCGAGGAGGCCACCGAACGACGGCTGTTCGAGGCGGCTCAGCGGGCCGAGATCCTCCACGTCGCCGCACACCACTTCCCCGACCCCAGGCCGACCGGAACCCTCGGCCGGATCCCCCTGGCGAGGCCTCAGGAAGGTCCGGGCGGAGCCGACGACGACGGGGCACTGACCCTCGACGACCTCCTCACGCGCTGGACCGGGCACCTGGCTGGATGCGACTTCGTGGTCTTGAGTGCCTGCTCATCGGCCGTCGGCCCGACCTACTCGGGCGAAGGAGTGCTCGCGCTGCCACTCGGCTTCCTGTCCGCCGGCACGCCCGCGGTGCTCACCACTTCGGTCTCGATCGGTGATGCGAGTGCCGCGGATCTGATGATCGACTTCCACCGCACTCTGCGGGACGACCGCCGCACGACTCCGGTCAGGGCGCTGATCAGCGCGAAGCGGAATCTGTTGGCGGCGGGTGCACCACTGGCCGCGTGGGCCCCCTTCGTGTGGATCGGCTGGATCGAATGAAGCAGCTTCTTGCAACCGCGGTCCTGGTCGCCGCCCTATCCACCGGAAGCTCCGCGCAAGCCCGGACTCTCGCTGATCTGCACCAGCAACTGAGTTCCGAACTCCAAGTCCTCAGAAGCAGGATCGAGACTTCGACCGGTTCGTCCTCGGAGGTCTGGCTTCGGCTTTCGCTGGAAGCCGAGTCCGTGGTGAAGCGCGCGCGAGACCCGGCTCTGCGTCCACTGCGCTGCCTCGCGTTGGTCAAGCAGGCGACGTGCCTACGCCTGGCGGGGGAGCTGGAAGGGTGCGAAGCCCGTCTGCGCGAAGCCGAGAAGCTCGCCGACAGGGTCGAGCATCCAGCAACAAGGCCCGCGATCCTCGTCGAAGTCTACGTGGACCGCGCGCTGCTGTGCCGCGCACGCAATGATCGGAACGGCGCCGTCGCGGCCTTCCGAGACTCGCTGGTTGCCCGGATTGAATTGGCCGAGACGCAGCTCGACGCGCGGACCTTCAGTGGACTCCTGCAGGGAGAGCAGGACCTCTCCGGAGAGCTGATCTACTGCGGACGCCACGAAGAAGCCCTACCCCACGTGCAGTCCGGACTGCGCCATCTCGATCGACTGGAGCACAGGTTTGCCGGAAACCCAGATCTCGATCCCGAAAGCTGGCGAAGCCTCTTCCTGTCGAGACTGGTCGAGATCCACCTGCTCGCCGACCGAGGCCCCGAGGCCCTCCAGGCCTGCGGACGCGCTCTGATCGCCACGCCCGGCGATGGCAACCTCGAATCGCGTCGCGACCTCCTGCTGACCGCGGCGCGCCTGACGAGCGAGCTGGGCCAGCCTGCCGCGGCACTGCCGATCTGGGCCGAGGCCGAACGCATCAGCCGTGCACTGCCGCTCGACGAGGCGCGACGCATTGCACTCGTTCGCGACCACGCGAAGACCCTCGACGTGCTCGGCCGCGACGAGGAGGCATTGGCCATGCGCTCCGCCTTGTTGCTCGATTGGCCCGACGATTCGGAGCCGGCATCCGTGGACCGCGCCCACATCGCGTTGGACATCGCGCGGGCGCAGCTCCGCCGCGGCATGGCTCAGCAAGCGCTCGACGAACTCGAGTCGTCTGCCCCGGACCTCCCCGACACTCTCGCCACGGAGCATGCCCTGCTCACCGCCGAAGCTCTGCTGGCACTCGGACGCTCGGAGGAGGCTCGCGACCGGTTCTCCGAGCTCGCGGGAGTCGACGACACCGCTTCGTCGGAGGTACGGGTCCGGGCTCGGGACGGCCTCGCCCGCAGCCTGCTGATGCTGGGCGACGTCGATGCGGCCCGCGGCTCCTTGGAACGCGCCTGTGCCGGTCTCGCCGGGCTCGAACTCGGACCGGAAGTATCGCTGCCGATCCGCTCCCGACTCGCGGCGCTGCTGCTGCGCACCGACAACGATCCGGCGGGTTCGATCACACTCCTCGAAACCCTGGTCGGCGACCTCGAGGAACAACGCCGCCGGGCGAGGACGCCACCGAGTCAGCGGTCTTCGGCGCCGCGCCCGACGCGGGCATCCTGCACTTCGCCACTCACCACCTGGTCGACACCGGTCCAGGAGCGCTGTTCTCGGAACTCGTGCTGAGCCCAGCCACATTGCCTACTCCAGGCGACGACGGCTCGCTCAGTCTCTTCGAACTGCTCTCCGACTGGCCGCGCCGGCTGACCCGTTGCCAATTGGTCGTACTCAGCGCATGCAGTTCGGCAGACGGCGAACGGAACGAAGGCGAAGGAATCCTATCGATCCCGCTGGGCTTCCTGCAGGCCGGCTCGCCTTCGGTGCTCGCCGCCACCGTGCCCGTCGGCGATGAGGCGACCGCCCGATTCATGACGGCCTTCTACGAACACGCCTTCAGCCAGAGAAGACCCGATGGCCTCGCTGCGCTCCGGAACGCTCAACGAGAACTGTTCGAGGCCGGCGAACCTGCGACGACCTGGGGTCCCTTCGTATGGATCGGGGCGGCCCGCTGAATACCGACGAGACCGTCACCGAAGTCAACGTTCGTCCGGAACGACATGGAGCATGAGGCCCGTGATGCCGTATCCGGACGTGTCGACGGACCGGAGTTCGCCACGGATCTGCAAGGCGCTGCGCAGTACGTCCGGCAACTGCGCGTCGGTCGCCGGATCGCCGCGTTCCCGGTCCGGACCATTCGCGAGGCGCCGGGCGGGGATGCGCTTCGTGGCCGCCAGCACCAGATAGCAATCCTCCATGGCACGCTCGAGCGGCCAATCGTCGAGCACGAAGAAGGCCTCGAAGTCGACTGAAGTTCCAGCCTTCACCAAGGGACAAGTCTCCTCCGAGCCGCGCAGCGCGAGCACGCTCCGGTGCCGCGCCGTCTCGGACGCCTGCTCCTCCAGCGACAGGACCGACACGTGGAGATCGTGCTCCGAGCGATTGTGGACCCGGATCCAGCCAATCCGCTCGGATCCCGTGGCCAGCCGGTCGGCGCTCGATGGCGCGAAGATCCGCGGCGGACCCTCCCGATCCAGAACCGCACGCACTGGACGACCCGCGATCCCTCCGACCGTCGCGAGCCGACCGGAGGGAATCACGAACTCCGCCTCCACCGCAAGGTCCCCCCGCTCACCAACGAGTCCGCGCAGCGCGCGCCATCGCAACTCCTCACGAAGCCACGACCCGAGCAAGACCGCGCGCTCGTCGGGACCCACGCGGCGATCCAGGACCTTCGCGGCGATCGGCACGCCCTCGACCGTCGTCAGGCTCAGCTCCCCGTCCTCGTCCCTCAGCGCGTAGTCCGCGGCCTCGGCAGAGCTGCGCCACGAGACCAGCGGCGCGATGGAACTCCTGGAATGCGTGCGTGCGATCCTTCGGTCGGCCTGCACGCGCAACGGCATGACGCCCTCCGGGAGGCCTTCGGGAACGACGCGCACCAGCTCCCCCGCACGCTCCGGCTCCTCCACCCAGCGCGCCACGGCACGCCAGGCCCCGAGGCGATTCGACCTGTGAACCCTCAACATGCCGAGTTCGCGGCCCTCGGAATCGAATCCGCGCAGCTGCGCGCCAGGACGCAGACCGTGCAACCAACCGGCCTCGACCTCGACGTCCCCAGCGCCCCGCACCAGGCATCCGAATCCGATCTGTGCTGCACCGACGGCTCCGAATGGTCGCCGCAGCCAATGGCCACCCAGCTGCACGGATTGCGGGACGGATTCGGAATGGACCCGGGCTCGGACCCGCCGGTGCACGGAGTCCCAGGTATCGTCGTCGCGCAAGGAGGTGAGCGCCCGGAGCAGCTCGAAGGTGAACAGGCCATGGACCTCGGCCGTCGTTTCGTCGACGACATGCTCGCGCGCGACCTGCGTCGCACGCGCTGCGGTGACCATCACGTAGTGGTCTTCGGGAACGCGGGGACCATCGTCGTCGGTCCATTTCACTTCGGCCGGCCAGAAACCACGCACCCACTCGCGGTCCAGTGGTTCGGTTCCACTACCGATGCTGCGGGCGACCGCGTGGCTGAGACGCCCCTCGCCCCGCACAGCGTCACCGGCGTGGCAGGCATCGATCAGCACCGTGATCCGATCGGTGCGCTTCGCGACGGCCAGCAGCAGTGAACCGAGTTCGTCATCACTGAAGTCGCGGCTCCCTACGGCACCCTCGGCCCGGCTATCCCAGAGGACGAGGGACGAGTCGAGATCCTGCTCCTCCCGTCGCGCCGCGCCGGATCGATCGGGTATGCGCGAGCCGTGTCCCGCGAAGTAGAAGACGACTTCCGCACCCTTGGGACAGTCTTCGATCAGGTGGGCGTAGAACGTCTCGACGACCTTCCGGTGGGTCGCCTCTCCGTCGAGCAACGTTACGATCTCGTCTGCACGGAACCCGAATCGCTCGAGCAGGAGTGCTCGCAACTCGGTGACGTCCTTTCGAGGACCCCTCAGCTTCGCCACCCCGTCGGGATAGTCACCCACGCCGATGAGCAAGGCACGGTGCGGGCGATCGAGGGCGGCCCGCCCCTGTGCCGGCGATACGGCGACGAGAGGTGTCGTCAGGAGACTCGCGAGCAGGCACGCTCGCCAACTTCTCGGTGAATTCATCGGCCGATCCCGTTCGAGGCGGGGTTCATGATGACGCGACGACAGCGAAGCTCGCAAGATGGACCGACCGCCCCACAGCTCCGACTGGATCGACCGTCTGATCGACGACTTCCTGATCGCGCGCGCAGACGGTCGAAGACCCGACCGCGAAGAATGGCTCGCTCGCATCCCGCAGGCCTCCGGGCGCGATCGATTCCGTGCTGGAACATGGCTGGACGACTTCATCGATCCAGTTCCCGGCGCGGTGCCGCCCGACATCGTTGCCGTACTCGCGACCTTCGAGACCTCCGACGGTCGCACCGAGCTGCAGTCCTTGTTGGCTGCGAGCGAGACCGCAGGCGCCTTTCTACCCAGGACACTGTCGCCAGGCACCCTCCTGGGGGGGCGCTTCCGCATCTTGGAGGAACTCGGTCGCGGCGGCATAGGCATCGTCTATCGCGCGACCCAGATCGATCTCGGCCGTGAGGTCGCGATCAAGGGAGTCCAGGCGTGGAAGCGATTCGGCAGCGACCGCGCGGATCGCGACCTGCTCGACGAGGCTGGCTTGCTCGCGCAGAACTCCAGCCGCCACGTGGTGCCGGTCTACGACGTCTTCCGCGAGGACGAACAGACGTTCGTAGTCATGGAGATGTTGCATGGTCCGAGCCTGCAGCAAGCCCTCGTTGCAGCTCGCGGCATCGGAGGACCGGCCTCGAACCGAGCACGCGCCGTCGCGCGGCTTCTCGGTCCCCGAAACAGCCCCGAGCGCGAGGATCTGCTCGCCGACGGGGATTGGTTCCGCGCGACGGCACGCATCGTGGCGTGCATGGCCGAGACGATGCACTCGGTCCACGGGTTGGGCTTCGTCCATCGCGATCTGAAGCCCTCCAACGTGATGCTCGCGCCGGGTGGCGAACCGATCCTCCTCGACTTCGGTTTCGCTCAATGGAGGACCTCGCAGGCCGGGCACCAGCGCCCCGCGGGATACACCGAAGGCTATTGCCCCCCGGAGTGGCTCCGACCCGACCCGGACGGTCGCTCCGAGGTCTCCCCGCAGCCGGGTGCGGTGGGCGATCCGCGAGAGGACGTCTTCCAACTGGGAGTCATCCTGTTCGAGATGCTGACGCTGGAACCCGCGCGCGTGGGCCGGCGAACGCTACCACGAAGGCCGCGTGCCGTGAGCCCCGAAGTGCCCCTGGTCCTCGACGCCATCGCCACACAGGCCACGCAACCCGACCCCTTGCGCAGAACGAAGTCCGCTGCGGAACTCGCCGAGGATCTTCGGTGCTTCCTCGACGACATGCCCCCGGTTCACGTGCCGACGACGCGACTGCACGCACTCGGCATACGTACTCGCCGGCTCCTGAAGCATCCGGCCGCCCTGATCGCGATCTCGGCCTGCCTCGCGGTGCCCCTGCTCGTCGCGTTGCTGCGAGACGACCGGGGTGGTCGTCAGCCTCGCGAGCTGGAGCTCCAGCCGACGACCGCGACTCTGGATCTCGATCGGTCGCTGACCGTCTTCGCGATTCAGGTCTTCGAAACCAATGACGGACCCACCGGCTTCCTGCCCCTCGCCCTGGAGGAAGTCGGCCAGAACGGCGAGGTCGTCGGACGGCCTGCCGATGGGCTACAGCTTGCACCCGGAACTCACCGGATCCGTTGGGTGGCACGCTCCTTCAACGGCAGGTCGCCGACCCACGTACGCGTGGAAGTCACCGCCTCGTCGGAACTCGCACAGATCCTCCGCCAGGCACATGCCGATGTACGGCAAGACTTCGAGGCCGCGGACGAGCTGTTCCTGCCCACGCTGGAAGGCTTCACGCAGGAGCTGGAGTCGCGACTATCGGGCGACGGTCGCACCACGGCACTGGCGAACCCCTTGACGTCTGAAGAGCGCCGCATGCTGCTCGATCCGGACGCGGCGGCGGAGGTCGAGGACTCGGTGCTTCGCCGCGCGCCGGGCTATGTGCGGAGAATCGACCTGGAACGAGACCAATGAACCACTCGATGACCGAAGAATCCGGCCCGACCGAACCTGACCCGACCATCCAACTCGTGCACCGGGCGCAGTCCGGCGATTCGGGCGCACTCGACGAGCTGTTGACGCGCCTCGGACCGCGGCTACGGGCGATCGCCCGCATGCGAATGTCCCCCGACTTGCGTCGCGATTTGGATTCCAGCGACGTCATGCAGAACACACTCGTTCGCGCGCTGACGGGCTTGGGCCGATTCGAAATGCGAGACGAGTCGGCGTTGATCCGATGGTTGTCCACGATCGTCGGCAACGAACTCGCGAGGGCCCACCGGCACCGTCATGCTCACAAGCGTGATGTCGACCGAGCCGTCGACGGTGGCGAATCCCGCTGGGCACGGCAGGCTGGCGACCTTCCGACCCCGAGCGTCGAGATCGGCCGTCGCGAGGAAGCCGAGATCGTGCAGGACTGTGTCGCGGATCTCCCGGAGCGATATCGCGAGGCGATCATCCTCCACGACTACGCGATGGCGGCCTGGGACGACGTCGGCAAGGAACTCGGCGAACTGACCGGCAATGCGGCCCGCAAGCTGTACGGAAGAGCCACGGCCTTGCTGGGAGTCCAGCTACGTCGCCGCGGCCTCGAATGAATGACGCTCGACGGGGCCTCAGAAATACAGGAAGACCTGCGCGTACGCGTACGCGACGTCCTCACCGCGACCGTTGGGGGCGTTCTTCAGGAAGTCGCCCGCGAACAGATAGGCACCACCGACTTCCACGCGCACGTTCTTGGGCGCGATGTCCCAACGCAGCCGGGTCTCGAGTTGCTCGCCCAGGTGACTCCCGGAGTTGCCGGTCTCGTCGCGGACGCCACCGGCGGGGGCGAAGTCGGTGTCCTCGGCGAGCCAGACCGCGCGTGCCGCGACCATCCAGTTGAGGTCCTTCACCGGCTTGGTGATCACGCGGATCTCGGGCGAGTTCAGGTTGGCCCGCGCGATCGCCCCATAGATGCCGGTCGGGCCGTACTCGAAGCGGCGTGCGCCGAACAGGGTATCGAAGCGGCCGCTGTCCCCGTCATTGGGATTGTCGTCGCCACTCGCATAGTCCCACGCCAGGCGCACGCGTGGGCTCCACGCCGCATCGATGGTGTAGCCGACCGAAGCGTGGAAGAAGTAGGCCAAACGGTCCTGGCGCCCGCTCAGCGAACCGACCTCGCCGAACTGGCCGGCGGCCTCGAACTCGTAGTCGACCGCCTCTTTGGCAGGCGCGCGCAGGATCCGGAGTCCCGGGGTGTAGATGTTACGGCGCAGGCTGTACTGGCCCTGCTCGTCGAGGCCGTACATGTAGACCTCGAGCTTGTCCTGCTCCGACACCGAGGTCTCGAAGAACGCTCCGTAGAACTGGTTCTCACGATCCTGGTCGTCGAGGACCGCCTCGTTGTCGAGCAGATCGTTCAGTCGGAACGGCTTGCGCCGCACGGGCAGGTTCCAGAACGCGTGGAGTTTGTTGCCGTCGGAATCCTCGTACTCGTATTCGACGCCGTCGAAGGCGTTGATCGTGTTGCGGAACTTGTTGCGCGCAACCAGCCGACGGCTGCCGAGATCGATGGTCGACCGCCCGGCCTTGATCGTGTGGCGACCGCGTTCGAGCTCTCCGAACGACAGCTTGGCGTGGGCCTGGAGGAAGTCGACGGGGTTCACAACGGAGGTGTTCATGAACGACCTGGTGCCGGCTCCGTAGTGGCGCGAGTCCATCCCCTCGACCACGGCACCGATCCCATCGAAGTCGAGCTCGGCCTTCAGGATCGACCGCGAGACGAAGTAGTGGTCGCTGCTGCCGATGCGCGGGTTGGCCCTGAACTGGCCCTCGATCCCCTCGTATCGCAGGCGCACCTCGCCGCTGATCTTCAGCCAGTCCGGGGTACCGAGCGCCTTGTCGAGGCGCCAGGGTTGCTGCTGCTCCTGCTGCGCGCTCAGCGCAGCTCCGGAGCAGGCGAGCACCGCGCAGAGCAGGTGCGAAGAGGGTGTCCGGTAGACTCGTCGGAGAGGGGTGGGAATCATCGCGCGGCGGCGCCGGCAATGGCCGTACCAAAGGACGTCGATGGTCGGACCGAACCACGCCGGTCGCATGGAAGGAGCAGATCTCGCCGCAGAACGGCCATGCTCCGAAGAAGGACCACCGCCCGCAGGTTCCGTCATCGGAGCACGTGTCACCGATCGATGACGACGCTAGTGGTCCGATTCACCCATATGGGGCAGTATCCGCAGATCCTGACGCCGCGGGCTTCGTTGGACCATCCTCGGCGTGTCCACCAACACGCCTGCGGTGGTCCGCCTCGCCCACAACGCCAGTCTCTCGCGGATCACATGCCCCATCTGGATGAATCACACCACTAGTGGTCCGTCGCAGAAGTTCGCGTCGGAAGTCCGCCGCCCCAGGACGCCGAATCGCCGCGTTGTGCGGCCTCGACGAATCCACCGATTCGCCTGCGGCCGCACGCCTTGCGCTCGGCGCCCTGGAACGGCGACTTTTCCGGCGAACTTCTGCGACACACCACTAGGCCTCGAACAAGCGCTCTCCTGACGCCAGAGAACCTGAAATCACTCGAAACACCCTCCAGCGGCCTTCGTACGTCGGTTTGGACACATCGACCACGACGCCTGGGAGGGCATTTCGAGTGAAG
>JAUILN010000027.1 GCA_030432695.1 bacterium
CCCAGGAGGCCGTACCGGTCGACTGCTTCCGAGAAGCTGCGCCGCCAGCGCTGACTCCCGGCTTCCGATCCCTGGCGCGGGGCGCGTATCGTGCCCGGGATGCGTAGTGCCGCGATCGCGTTCCTCCCGCTGCTGCTGGGCCTCGTCGGGCCCGCGGCCGATGCCCAGTCGAAGGTCTTTCCCTTCGAGCATGCCGTCCACGACCTCGACAACGGGCTACGGCTGATCACGGTGCCGACGCCCCATCCGGGGATCGTCTCGGTGCACTGCATCGTGCAGGTCGGCTCCCGAAACGAGGTGGAGGACGGGCGATCCGGTTTCGCCCACTTCTTCGAGCACATGATGTTCCGTGGCACCCGGAACATGACCGCGGCCGAGCGGGCCGCGGCGTTCAAGGCGGCGGGGGCAGATCGCAACGCGTACACCACCGACGACTACACCAACTACCACACCACCGTGCCCGCGGAGGAGCTGGGCACGGTGCTGCGGCTGGAGGCCGACCGCTTCAAGAACCTCGCCTATCCGGAAGACGCGTTCCGTACCGAGGCCATGGCGGTGTTCGGCGAGTACAACAAGAACAGCAGCAATCCGTTCAACATGCTGCTGGAGCGGATCCGCGCCACCGCGTTCGACGTCCACACCTACCGTCATACGACGATGGGCTTCCTGAAGGACATCCGCGCGATGCCGCGGATGTTCGACTACAGCCGGCAGTTCTTCGACCGCTACTACCGGCCCGAGTATGTGACCATCCTCGTGGTCGGCGATACCACGCCGGCCGAGACGCGCGCGCTCGTCGAGGAACACTGGGGCGATTGGCAGCGGGGCGGCTACGTCGCGGACATTCCGACGGAGCCCGAGCAGACCGCGCCGCGCGAGGTGCGGGTGAGCTGGCCGCAGCCGACCAACCCCTGGATCGTGGTCGCGTTCAAGGGTCCGGCATGGCCGGCGCAGGAGGCCGACATGTCGGCGCTCGACCTGATCGGCCAGATCGCGTTCTCGTCGTCGTCACCGCTCTACCAGCGGCTGTTCGTCGAGGAGCGGAAGGTCGACGTCCTGACCAGCTACTTCCCCGACTCGCGGGACCCCGGTCTGCTCTACCTGTTGGCGCGGGTGCGCGACCCGAACCACTGGGCCTACGTCCGAGATGCGCTGCTCGCCGAGTGCGAGCGCTTGAAGACCGAGCCGGTCGATGCGGAGCGCCTGGCCGCGGTGAAGTCGAACCAGCGCTACGGCTTCGTCGCGGCGCTCGACTCGGCGGCGAACATCGCGGAAGCGCTCGCCGGCTACGTCGCGCGCACCCGCGATCCGGAGTCCGTCAATGCGCGCTACGAGTCGTACGAGGCGGTGACGCCGGCCGCGATCCGGCTCGTCGCGCAGCGCTACTTCACGCCGGCAGGGCGGACCATCGCGACGTTGAGTCACGAGCCGCTGCCCGAGGCCGAGCCGCCGCTCGCCGACCTGCAGTTCCCTGGGATCCTGTTGCCGTCCGACTCGCCGCTGGTCGCGGTGAAGCTCTGCTTCGAGGTCGGCGCCGCAGACGACCCCGAGGGCAAGGAGGGTCTCGCGGCGATCTCCGCCGCCCTGCTCACCGGCGGTGCCACCGAGGAGCGCAGCTATCAGGAACTCCTCGATGCCCTCTATCCGATGGCGGCCGGTGTGTCGGTGCAGGTCGACGAGGAGGTGACCGTCTTCAGCGGGGTCGTGCACCGCGACAACCTCGATGCCTACACCGACCTGCTGTTGGAGATGCTCGGCCGCTCGGCCTACCGCGAGGAGGATCTCGAGCGCATCAAGTCGAATGCGATCAGCGCGGTCGACATCGGACTGCGCCGATCCGACGACGAGGAGCTCGGCAAGGAGGTCCTGCTCGGCGAGATCTTCGCCGGCCATCCCTACGAGCATCTGAACCGGGGTACCCTGCAGGGCATCGCCGCGATCGGGATCGACGACGTCCGGCAATTCGTCGAGGAGCGGCTGTTCGCCGTGCGTCCCACGATCGGGCTGGCGGGTGGCTTCGATGCGGCGTTCGCCGGCCGTCTCGCCGAGCGCCTCTGCGGTCCCACGAGCATCGCGGCGAGCGGCGCCGAGCCGCGCACGGGCTGCTTCCCGCGCCACCACGGCACGGCGCTCCTCGACGGCCGGCCGGCGCATCACGCCGCTGCTGCCGACACGGTCCCCGAGCCGACCCCCATCCCGCACAACCGGATGACGATCGTCGAGAAGCAGACCCTTGCGACCGGCATGCACTTCGGCTTCCCGATCGAGGTCACCCGCCACCACCCGGACTGGGTCGCGCTGTGGCTGATCCGCTCGTGGCTCGGTGAGCACCGCAGCGAGAACAGTCACCTCTACCAGCGGCTCCGTGAGGTCCGCGGGCTCAACTACGGCGACTACGCCTACATCGAGTACTTCCCGAACGGCGGTTCCCTGACGCAGCCGCCGCCCAACCACCCACGCAGCCGGCCGGTGTTCCAGGTGTGGCTGCGGCCCGTGCCGCCGGAGAACGCACCGTTCGCGTTGAAGGCCGCTTGGTGGGAACTCCGCCAGCTGCTCGACGAGGGGCTCGACGCCGCCGAGTTCGAGGCGACGCGCAGCTTCCTCTCCAAGTTCTGCGCTCTCCTGCAGCAGTCCGACGACCGTCGTCTCGGCTACGCGCTCGACCAGGCGTGGTACGGCGAGGGTGACTGGGTCGACTTCGTACGCGAGGGGCTCGCGAGGCTCACCGTCGACGAGGTCAACCGGGTGCTGCGCGAACACCTCCGCACCGACCGCCTGCAGTTCGTCGTGGTCACGGAAGACGCCGAAGGATTCCGTGACGCGATCCTCGGCGAGGGCCCGACACCGATCTCCTACCAGACGAAGCCCGGGCCCGACGTACTCGCCGAGGATGCGGTGATCGAGGCCCTGCGCCTCGACCTGCGACCGGAGGACGTGCGGATCGTTCCGCTCGAGACAGTGTTCGCGAAGTGACGGGTCCGCGAACCGACCGGCGCCCGGGTCAATCGCGGCGCACCGCGGTGAACTCGAGCTCCGCCGCGACCCGGTGCCGCACGTCGAGCACCCGGCCGTCCGGCGCCAGCTCCACCACGGTGGTCGCGCCGAAGCGCGGTTCGAGCAGCGCGCGGTAGCGATCCGGTCCGCCGCCGCCCTGCACGAACGACAGCCGGACCAACCGGGCCTCCGGGTCGCGGGCCAGGCTGCGTGCGATCGCTCCCGGCGCGTCGTCCGGCGCGATCCGGTGCCAGCGGCACCAGAGGGTGCCATCGGCCTCGACGACCGCGCCGCGGAGGTCGTCGGAGCCGTACGAACTCTCACCACGGAAGCGACCTTCGGCGCGGCCGCGCCCGACCGCCGCGGTCTCCAGCCCCGGCAACAGCGCCGTCAGGCCTCGCGCCGCTCGCGGTGGGACCTCGTGCAGTGGGCACGGCACCCAGAGTTCCCGGAGGTGACCCTCCTCGAAGGCCAGAGCGGTTCCTCTGTCGGTGACCTCGCCTGCCAGCCGTTGGCGGTCGGTGCGGGACAGCTCCGGCGCGGTCGAGCACGCCGCCGCGAGGGCCACGGCCGCGCCAGCCGCCGCCAACCGGACCGATAGCGCGACGACCCGGGTGGGTTGGGGGGTCAGCATCGCGGATCATCGTCCGCCGGTCCGGTCGGCTCCTCAAGCTCCGCGTCGCGCGTCCCGGCCTCCCAGGGCCGTCGTTGTGTTCGAGGTCTCCGTGCCGGACACTGCGCCGATGATCGACGCGCCGTTCCGCGAATTCGTCGACTCGCTGGCCGCGCGCTCCCCGACTCCGGGCGGCGGTGCAGCGGCGTCGGCGGGTGCAGCCATGGGAGCCGCCCTGATGGCGATGGTGGTCCGCTTCACGGTGGGCAAGAAGGCCCATGCGGATCGGGAGCCCGAGCTCCAGGAGGCCCTGCAGCGGATCGAACGCTGCCAGGCGCTGCTCCTCCCGATGGTGGAGCGCGACATGGCCTCGTTCGAACGAGTCGCCGCGGCCTACAAGCTGCCGCACGACACCGATCAGGAGAAGGTGGTCCGCTCGCGCGCGATCCAGGAGGCGCTGGCCGGCGCGATGGTGGTGCCCGAAGAGCTGATCCACATCGTCCGCGACGTGTTCGCCGCGGTCTCGCGGATCGCCGACTGTGTGGGCCGCAACATCGTGTCCGACCTGGGCGCCGCCGCCGAGCTGCTGCAGAGCGGCGCGCGGTCGGCCGAGCTGCTGGTGCGGATCAATGCCGCCTATCTCCACGACCGCGACCAGGCGCGGGCCACGCTGGGCCGGGTCGCCGACGTGATGAAGGACGTGCGCTCCCACCACACCGCGGTGAATACGCGGGTCGAGGCGCTGCTCAAGACATGAGTTCCCGCGTGGTGGGCGGCTCCCGCCCCAAGGTTCCGGTCTGGGCCGGACCGGTCCTGGTCGCCGCGCTGCTCACCGCCTGCACCGGTGAGGGCAGCGACATCGGGCCCGACCTGCCCCTGGTTCCGGACGCGACCTACGTGGTGCAGGTGGCCGACGCGGAGGGGCGACCGATCTGCACCGCCTCGGTGTCGCTCGATGTGCCGGACGCTGCGCCGGGCCACACCGACCGGAGTGGCCGCGCGGCGTTCGGGGTCGCCGCGCCCGCCGGTGCGGCGCTGTTCGTCGATGGGCGTCGCGGCTCGGCGGTGCCCGGCGATCTGTTCGATGCCCTGCTCTTGCAGGTGCCGACCGGCTCGCCGCCCGACGAACCGCTGTTCGTCGTCCAGCTCGCCGATCTCTCCGGCAGCGCGCCGCTGACGTTGCCGACGGGATTCAACGCCTTCGGAAGAACCCTCGACGACTCGGCGTGGAGCGGTGCCGTGCTGCGGATCGCGCCGGGCACCTCGGTCCTCGCTGGCCCGCCGGTCGACTCCGTGGAGCTGCGGTCCGGCTCGCTGCCTGCCGGCACCGCGGTGCCGCTGCCGCGTCTCGTCGACGGCCGTGCACCGGTCGCGAACGCGGCCATCCAGATCGCCCCGCTGCAGTTGTCGCTCGATCCCGGCGCGCAGTTGGAGGCGCCGAACGACCTCGGTCTCCCGGCCGGTGCGGCCTGCGCCCTCTACCGGACGTCGTTGGTGGACGGTGCCTGGGAGCTGGTCGGGCCCGCCGAGGTCGGCGCGGGCGGCGACCGCATCCTGTCCGAGCCGGGCGCGGTCACCCACGGCGGTCTCTACCGCTTCGCAGTGGCCGCGGCCTCGACCACCGACGTGGTCGGTCAGCTGACCCGTGGCGCCACAGAGGCCGGGCAGGAGGGGGTGTTGGTCCGCTGTGGCGACGTCGTGCTGCGGACTCCTGCCGACGGCAAGTTCACGTTGGCGTCCGTCGCGGCGACCGACGCGGTGGGTAGCGTCCGCGAGCTCGATCTGCGCCACGCTGGCGGCCGCTACCTGACGCCCGGCGGTGGCACTCAGAAGGTGACTCCGCTGCCGGGGGCCGCCACCGAGGTTCCGCCGATCGGTGTCACGGTGCGCTACGCCTCCGACGTTCGCGTCCTGCTGGTCGGTCGAGGGCGGACCGATCCGTGGCGCGCGCTGGGGATGAACTCGATCGACCGCAGCGGTGCCGACTTCGGCATCGTGCGTGGCGACGCGGCGGTGCTCCTCCAGGACATCCCATCGGGGCCGGTTTCCTACCTGATGGCGCGACCGAGCGAGCGCTACGCGCAGCAGGTCGACATCGTCCAGGGCATCGGTTTCGTCGGCGAGCGAGTGCGGATCTCCGACCTGCGCGGCTACTTCGTCAACGAGCCGTGGATCCGCGGCTGGGGCGGCGGCACGTCGCTGTGGACGATCGACCGGCGCGGTGGCGGGCTGCTCGACGACGTGCGCACCTACCGTCGCACCGATGGTGGTCCCGACGAGTTCATCGCCGAGTCGAACCAGTTCCTCGTGCCGAGGATGGAGCTCGGGCCGCCGCGCGAGGCGTCATGCACGTACGTCAGCTCCGCCGACGGAGTGACGATCCACTCGGCGTTCTCGGTGCGTGACTGCGAGGGAGTGCGTCTCGAGCTGCCGCTGCGTCGCGCGGGTGGCGCGCCGTTCGGGGAGTTCGATCCGTTCGCCTTGGTCCGCGGTAGCGTTCCTGCCGGTCCCGGAGCGGAGCCGTTCGTCGAGGGTCGCGGCACCGAGCTCGCCGAGACCTGGGTCGATCGCATCATCGGCGTGCTACCCGGACCGGGCCGGGAGCCGGTGCTGCCGCGACGGCTCGATCTCGACGTCGCCGGCGGCCGCGACTTCGAGGTCGGCGTGTCCCGCTTCGATGGTGTGCTGCTCGCCGGTACCGTCGACGACTCGGCCGCTGGTCCTTCGCTGAGGTCGGTGTCGATCCTCGATGCCCTGCAGCTCGATCCCGGGGCGATCACCTCGATCGACTTCGATCCGAATCGGGTGTTGCCTGTCACCGAGGTGATCGGCCTCCCGCAGGCGCTGGTCGGCCGCGAGGACTTCGTCGACCCGAGCGGTTTCACCTTGGCGCTGGCGGCCGAGTTCGGCGACCGGCGGTTGGTGCAGATCGGACGAGGCCTCGTCGGTCATGTGACCCCAGCGGGCACCGATGCCGCGCTGCGGGTCCCGTCGCGCCGGGAGTCCCTGGCCGGTGTCCGACTATGGGCGGTGCTCGCCGGCGAGGGCGGCGCTGCCGATGGCTCGACGGTGATCCAGCGCTCGATCCATCGCCTCGACGCCGGACGACCTGCCGATGCGACGCCGTTGCTGGCCGCACCGCGTGCCGTCGACCCCGCTCCGGGTGGCAGTGCCCCGGCCGCCGGTTTCGAGCTGCGATTCGAGGCGCCGGCGGACGCGACCTGGATCCATCTCCGGCTCGTCGCCGAGTCGACGGCCGAGATCCGTGAGTGGCAGGTGCTGCTGCCCCCCGGGTCGTCCTCCTTCGACTTCCGCGACTTTCCCGGCGTCGACGGTGCCCGGATCGCGGTGTTGGCACCCGGTACCTACACCGTGGAACTCACCGCCGGCCGGGTCGATCGGGGGCCGGTGCTACAGGTCCCGCTGGGCGGCTACCAGGGTACGATCGCGTTCTGGTGGAGCATCGGCGCCGCGGAGCGGCCGGACGCAGCGGTCACCACGACGCGCTACCAACTCGTGTTGTCGGATTGATGTCGGGGCCCGTGCCGGCCGATCCAAGGGAACGTGCATCGATCCCGTACTGCCCACCTGTCGATCCTGCTCGCGCTCCTCGGGGCGATGTGCTCGGGGTGCGTCGGGGGTGCGGCGCGCCGGAGCCGGAGCGACCCCGCCCGGATCGCGACCCAGGTCGAGGCGGCGCTCGCCAGCGGCGACGTCTCGATGGCCGAGCAGCTGCTCGTGGTCGGTCTCGCGCGCTGGCCGGGCGATCCGGGCCTCGGTGCGTGGAGCGCCGTCCTGCACGGTCTGCGCGGTGACCGTGAACGCGAGATCGACGAGCTGCGGGCTCTGCCGCGGCATCTGTCGGCCGACGATCCGGAGCGTGCCGCGTTGTCGGCCCGCGTCGGGATCGAGCTGTTCCGGGCCGGTAGGTACGGCGAGGCCGGTCCATGGTTGCGGGCCGCCGGGGGGAGTGATCCGACCCTGGCGGGGCTGGCAGTCGTCACCGACGACCTGCCGGTGTTCCAGCGGCGGTTGGGCGGGCGGGCCGTCGCCGAGCTGCCGTTGGTCGAGGAATCTCCGCCGGTGCTGGAGTGCTCGGTCGAAGGGAGTACAGCGCGGATGGTCGTCGACACGGGGGCGTCGATGACCACCATCTCCCGCCAGCTCGCGGAGCGGATCGGTCTGTTGGTGCCACCACCCTACGTCGAGGCGCGTGACGGGACCGGTGCCCCGATCCCGGCCGCGATCGGAGTCGTCCCGACGCTGCGACTCGGCGCGCTCGAACTCGGCCCGGTGCCGGTGTTGGTGTTGGATGCCGATAGGCTCGACCTGCGTTCGGGCGAGAGCGACGGTGTCGACGGGCTCATCGGCTTCGATCTGCTGTCGCGGCTGCGCTTTACCTTCGATCCCGAGCGGCGCTCGCTGGTCCTCGGCGCGCCGCGCGGCACGACGGGCTCCGACCTCGCGGTCCATTGCCTGCACGAGCAGGGCTGCGTGCTGGCGCCGGTGCGGATCCAGCGCCGCGAGTTCTGGTTCCTCCTCGACTCGGGAGCGAGTTCCTCGAGCCTCACGCCGACCGGCTACGATGCGTTGGTGGAAGGGCGGGGCCCTGGGGAACTCACCCACCGGAGCGTCCACGGTCCGGGTGGCGAACGGCTGGCGGTCGTGGAGGTCCCGGAGGTGAGTCTGGAGGTCGCCGGCGCGCGTTTCAGCGGGTTGACGCTCCCGGTGATCCGGCGGAGCCCCGAGCCGGGAAGCCTGCTACCGGTCCATGGAGTGCTCGGTGGAGACCTGTTGCTGCGCTGCCGGACCACCTACGACTCTGGTGCGCTCCGGATCGCTGCGCCGCGAGGAGCAGCGCCGCGGAATTCTCCCTGAGGGGCTCTCGTTTCCGGAGGGCAGACAGGGCGAGGACCGCGCTGTCGGGAGTTTCCACCATGCCAGGCGACGAGCTGCTGCAGCACCTCCCGTGTGCGCTGGTCCGGTTCGATGACCGTGGCCGGATCGTTGGTGCCAATCCTGTGGCGTGCGAGCTGCTCGGAGTCGCGGCACCGGACGGAGGTGGCGGAGCGCACGCCTGGGACGAACTCGGCTGGCTCGCCGAGGCACCGTTCCCCGGAGGCTCCCCCGTCTGGCGGCGCGCGCAGGTGCATGGAGAGGCACGCCTGCTGCAGCTGGGGCCGACCTCGGGCAGCGAGGGGTGGTGTCTGCTCGAGGACCGCACGACCGAGGCGCGGCTCCTCGACCGCGTCGCGCGCGGTGAACGTCTCGCTGCCCTGCAGCCGGTGGTGGGCGGCGTCGTCCACGCGATGAACAACCTGTTGCACCTCGCGATGACCCTCGCCGACCTGCACGGCGGCATGCCCGACGCCGAGTCGACCGCGCTGGCCCGACGGGTGATCGAGATGTGCCGACACTCGGCGACCGTCCTCGGTGCGGTGCGGGCGATGAGCCGTGCCGAGGCGCTACCGTGGCGTCTGCTGCGCGTCGACGACCTGGTCGCTGCGTCGGTCGCGCTACATCGCAAGATGGCCGAACTCGCCGGGGTCCGGATCGAAGTGGTGCCGCGCGCCGCAGACCGGCAGGTCGTGGTCGGTCCGCAGCCGGACCTTGCCGCCGTCCTCTCGCAGTTGTTCGTGCACGCCGTGGCGACCGCGGGGCCGGACCGGAGGATCGAGGTGACCACCGGCGCAGACCGGGGGGACGCCGGTGCCCGGGTCGCGATCGAACTCCGCCTGGACGGTTCGCCCGAGCTCGACGAGGGACTCGCAACGATCCTCGCCGAACCGTCCCGTTCGCTAGGCTTCCACGAGGCCTCCGGATTCGCAGGCGACGTCGTGAGTCTCGGGCCGAGCCTGCTGGCGGTCAGACTTGCCGGCGGTGACCTCGAGGTCGGAGTCGACGGCGGGCGGCGTCGCCTGCGGATCACGATGCCCGCGGGGCGTGGCAGGTGATCGTGTCGACGCGCAGAGGATTCGTTGTGTCGGGCCGCGTGCAGGGCGTCGCGTTCCGCGCCTTCACGAGCGACGCCGCGGCGACCCATGGCGTGACCGGCTTCGTCGCCAACCACGCCGACGGCACGGTGCGTGGGGAGTGCCAGGGCGATCCCCGTGCGGTCGCGGCGTTCCTCGAGGCGCTGCACCGTGGTTCCTCGTGGTCACGGGTCGACGCGGTGGAGCTGGTCGAGCTGACGCCGGTCCCCGACGAGATCCGCTTCACGGTCCGTCGATAGCCAGGATCGCGTGCTCCATGAGTCGACGCCGCGCCGCGTCGAAGGGTTGGCCGCCGAAGCGGACCTCCTGGTAGGCCAGCAGCGCGTCACGCAGCGACCGTGGATCGGGCAGGACTTCGGCCGAAGCAGTCCTGGTGGTGCGCTCGAACCAACGCTCGAGCGACTCGTGGGGCTGGCGCGGGTGGCCGGCGCGCGCGAAGTGCTCCAGCAGGCGGAGCAGGAGGCGATGCGCGTTCTTCGACTCCCCGCGGAGCGCGGCGCCGCGTGGGTCGCCGACGGTTGGACCACGGCGCCGTAGGCCGAGCGCGCCGACCGCCAGCACGGCCACGCCCAGCCACAGCCAGGTGAACCGGCCGGGGTTCGAGAACACGGCGAGCGGGTTGGAGAACAGCGAGTCGCTCTCGTCGCGGAGCGTGACCCGCTCGGGCGGTTCCGCCAGTTGGTCGGGGTCAGGCCAGAGGCGCGAGCTGCGGGCCGCGGGTGGCGTGGGATCGAAGACCACCCAGCCCACGTCGCGCAGCGGGATCTCGACCCAGGCGTGGGCGTGGTGCGAACCGAACTTCAGGACCTGCGGCGCGTCCTCGGCCTCCTCGGCCTCTTCGCCGCCGTAGAGCCCCACGCCGATCCGGCACGGCACGCCGGCCATCCTGAGCGCGATCGCGGTGGCCGACGCGAAGTGCATGCAGAAGCCGAGGTGGTCGCCGTCGAGGAAGTTCAGGATCGCGTGCGGGTGCGGGCCCTGAGGACCGCGAAGGTCGTACCGGCAGCGCTCGGCGAGGGTGTCGGCGATCGCCTGGGCGAGCTGCAGCGGATTGCCCGCACGTCGCGCCGTGGGCGTATCGATCAGAGTGCGGAACAGGGGGGACCAACGACTGAATCCCGCCGGCAGGCTGAGCAGTCCCGGCCCGGTCGACATGGCTTCGACCGCTGACTCCGGTTCCAGGTGGTGCAGGTTCTGGTAGCGGATCCGGTAGGTCGTCTGGTCGGGGGGCGTGGACGGGTAGCGGAACACGCTGTTGGCGGGATCCCCGACCATGCCGTTCGCGCCGTCGATCTCGAACGTGCCGGCGGGCACGTAGGCGAAGACCTCGCGCGGCTCGACCAGCAGGATCTGCAGCTCCCGGTCGATGAAGTCGTCGTGTGCGCGCCGCAGGCGCCAGGTCCGTCCCGGGGCGTCGACCAATGCGCGCGGTCGGAAGCTCCAACCGCCGAGGTTGGGGACGTCGAACTGGGCGTGGCGCAGGTAGAGGTCGCGGGGGAGTGCGCGGCCATCGGTGGGGCGGACCCGCAGCAGCTCGTCGGCTCGGAGATCGAGCAGCCGACCGCCGGTCTCGTCGAGTTCGAAGTCGTCGTCGAGGCCCACGCGCGCGCGCCCATGGGCTCCCGACTCGGAGCCGTGGGAATGCCAGGGCTCGCGGGTCGGCGAGGGCACCGCCTGCAGGAGCTGGAACAGCAGCAGGCAGACCAGCAGGCTCGCGCCCACCAGGCCGATGCGGGCTCGCCAGTTCGACCAATGGGTCGGGCGCGGGCCGCGGAAGGCGGCTCGCTCCTCGTAGCCGCTGCTGCTGGAGTCGGCCTGCAGCGCGACGACGTTCGCGGTCAGGAACCCGACGACCAGCCAGCTCGAGGCTTCGCCGAGGATGGTGCCGATCAGGAACACGCAGAACGACAGGAACAGCGCACGGAGTGCGTCGAGGTCCTCGTCGCGCGCGGCCATCCACGCGAGTGGTGGGAGCAGCGTGCAGCCGAGTGCGGCGAGCTGGTCGAGCGGGCCGACCAATCGGTAGCCGACGACGATCGCCACGACCTGGAGCAACAGGCCGAGGGCCGCGGCATCGATCTGCCGCAGGCGGGTCCACCGCAGCACCCGGGTCATCACCACCGCGGGCACGCTGAAGACCGCGAGCCAGGCCGGTGGGAACTGTTCGGACGGGAGCGTCGCCAACGCGCAACCCACGGCCGCCAGGACCGCGAAGGTCCGGGTCCTCGAAGCGCCGTTCCGGTCGGCCTGGTCGAGGTCCCTCACGACGCCACCTCACCGGTCGGCTCGCCCTGCTGGATCAACCGGATGCCGGTCTGCAGGTCGGGATGGTGCTCGACGTGGCCGCCGCCGGGGATCCACACCGTGAGGCTCGCACTGGACAGCCGCTCGATCTCGGCGTCGGTAAGCGGCCGGTGTTCGACCGTGCGCGCGACCGCCAGCCGGTCGAGCGCGGCGCGCGCCGTCCGCGGGGTGTCGAGCGACGCGGTCCACAGCGTGTCGTCGATGATCGCGCAGTGCAGGGTCGCGCCGCGGGCCAGCGTCACGTCGAGCAGCCGCGCGGCACGGCCGAGGTGGAGGTCGAGGTCGCGCGCACCGTAGTTGTTCGGCATGCCGGGTGGGCGGCGCAGGTCGAGGACCAGCGAGACGTCGGGCTCGGGCAGACCGCGCAGCACCCGGCGCACCAGGGTGCCGAGGCTCGCCGAGCGGCGGGCGTGCACCGAGCGCGCGTCCTCGCCGTAGCGGTATTCGCGGAGGCTGTGGAACTCCTGCTCCTCGCCGAGGCGGCCGGCGTCGGGTCGGGTGGTTGCCTCGGCCAGGGCGCGGGCCAGGTCGGCGGGCAACTCGGCGCGCGCCGGTTCGGTGACGATGCGCCGCGGGATCGTCAGCTGGATCGTCCAGCGCAGGAAGCCGAGCGGCCAACCGGTCTCGACCCTCAGGCTGCGCTGCATGGCGATGCCGCGGGACTTGCTGCGCAGCACCATCCGGCAGGCGAGCCCGCGACCGGCCGGCAGGTGCGGCACGTGGCCGGGGCCGGCGGTGTGCACGGTGAGCTTCGGTTCGCGGAGCGTCAGGTCGCGCAAGGTGGCGTGGCCGGCGTTGGCGATCTGTACGGACTCCAGGAACGAGGCGCGGGCGTGGGTCCGGCGTTCGGGGACCTCGAAGTGCAGGCGTGGGACCCGCACCAGCTTCACCAGGAGATCGATCAGCAGCGGCGAGGCGATCATCGCCGCGGCCAGCCGGGCGTTGTCGTCGCCGGTCAACAGCGCCGCGCCGGCAGTGAGGTGCAACAGGATCAGCGCGATCCGGCCCCGTGGGGTGAGTTCCAGGCTGCGGCGTATCGGCCGCTCGGTCCGGACCGGAGCCGTCGGCGTGCTCGCCGGGTCGTTCCGTTCCTGATCGACTGGAGAAGGGCTCATGGGGCTGGGAGGGGCACGGTCCTCACGCGGGTGCGGGAACGCCGTGGATCAGTTCGGCCAACAGCGCCTGCGCGGCATCGGCGCCGCCCGACTGCAGCGACAGCCGGTGGGCGAGCACCGGTGCGCTGAGTCGGTGGATGTCGTCGGGGACCACGTAGTCGCGGTCGTGCAGCCAGGCGCGCGCCCGGCAGGCCCGGTGCAGCGCCTGGGCGCCGCGCGAACTCACGCCGGCGACCACGTCCGGTGACTGGCGGGTGCGACGGCAGAGTTCCACCAGGTAGTGCAGCAGATCGTCCTGCATCCGCACCGCGGAGACCGCGGCCCGCGCCGCGCGCAGGGCGTCGGCGTCGGCGACCGGTTGGAGTTCCTCGAGGGTGCGGTGGCCGTCTTCCCGCGCCACGATCCGCAGTTCGTCGTCGAGCTCCGGGTAGCCGAGCTGGATCCGCATCAGGAAGCGGTCGAGTTGGCTGTCGGGCAGCGGGTAGGTGCCGGCGCTGGTGGTCGGGTTCTGGGTCGCCACCACGAAGAACGGATCGGGCAGCCGATGGGTCTCGCGGTCGATCGTCACCGAGCCCTCGGCCATGCACTCGAGCAGCGCCGACTGGGTGCGCGGCGGCGTGCGGTTCAGCTCGTCGGCAACCAGCACCGAGGTGAACACCGGCCCCGGCTGGAAGCGGAGTTCACCACTGCCCGGTTGGTAGATCTGCGCGCCGATCACGTCGACCGGCAGCAGGTCGGCGGTGCACTGCAGGCGCTGGTAGGGCAGGTCGAGCGAGCGGGCGACGGCGCGGGCGAGCAGCGTCTTGCCGACGCCCGGCCGGTCCTCGATCAGCACGTGGCCCCCGGCCAGCAGGGCGGTGATCGTCAGCTCGATCGGTTCCGGCTTGCCGAGGACGACGCGGGAGATGTTCTCGGCGACTCGGGGTCCGAGGCGGTCGGTCATGCGAGAGATGGCGGCGCGGCCAGGGCCAGGTCGCGAGGGGCTGCGCTAGGAGGCTGGGTCACGGGACACGTTCCGATCCAGTGCGTGCAATCGTGCTCAGGTCGAAGCCGCGAAACGCCGCCGAATCGGTGGATTCGGCGAGCCTGCGCTCCGAGGAGCACTGTGCGGCGAGATCCTGGGCGCGAGGGCGCGTGCTGGACGGAATGGTCTCCCGTGACCCAGGCTCCCGGCCTGGTTGCGGCGAGGGCCCGGGCGCGTGCGGGGTCGGAGCGCGGCCGGGCGGTCGTCTGCAACGGTGCAGGAGCGATCCGGTTCGCCGCGGAGTGACCTCTTGTACCACAGCCCGCGCGGAGCGGAAACCGAGCCGCGCCGGACCCTGCCCTCCGACTCGGTCGTCAACCGATTGCTGCCTCACGGGTTACGTCTTGGCACGGCGCGCCCGGCCGTCGTCGGTCCGGGCGACCTCGCCGACGGTGGAGGATGGCCCCTGTCGGATTCACTCGGGAGCCGGGTCGGACGACCGGGCGAGGGAGGTCGGGCCCTGGTCGGGTCGCCAGCCGCCGCCGAGCGCCGCGTAGAGGTCGATCAGCCGGTCGAGGGCCAGGCGCTCGATCTGCACGCGCTGGCGTTCGAGCAGCAGTCGACGGGTGGTCGCGTCGGTGACGGCCAGGAAGTCGGCTGCGCCGGCGCGGTAGCGGTCGAGGGACAGGGTCTCGGTGTCGCGGGCGGTCGCCTCGGCTTCCAGCAGTTGCTCCACCTGTTCTTCGGCGCGCCGGCGCGCCATCGCGGCGACCTCCACCTCCCGGATCGCCACCAGCACCGACCGACGCAGTTGCAGGAGCGCCTCGCGCCACGCGCTCTCGGCCAGCCGCACGTCGGCCTCGATGCGGCCACCGTCGAGCAACGGGATGCGCAGCGACGGACCGACCCGCATCACGTAGGCGTCGGGGTTCGCCACGTCGGCGAACTGCGGACCCTGCAGGTTCAGCGAACCCGCCAGCGAGATCGACGGATAGCGCTCGGCCTCGGCGGCACCGATGCGCGCGCTGGCGGCGGCGAGCGCCCGCTCGGCGCGGCGCACGTCCGGACGCCGGGCCAGCAGGTCGGCCGGCACGCCGAGCCCGGGAACCACGTCGCGACGTGGCATCGCTTCCGCGATCCCGACCGTCACCGCATCCGAACGTTCCCCGAGCAGCTCGGCGACCCGCAGCTCGGCTGCCCGTCGTCGGGCTTGCAGATCCGGGACCGCCGCGAGATCGGACTCGAGGGTGCGGCGCGCGCGCAGCGCGTCGAGCGCATCGGCGAAGCCGGCCCGCGCCCGGGCCTCGGCGATCTGCAGAGCGTCGCGGTCGGCGTCGATCCCGGCGCGGACCACCGCGAGCTCGGCGTCGAGCGCGCGGATCGCCACCACCTCGCGCGCCACCTCGGCAGCCAGCGCCACGCGGGCGGCGCGGTGATCCTCGACCCGGAACGCAATGTCCGCCTCGGCTGCCTCGACGCTGCGCGCCACCCGACCCCACAGATCGAGTTCCCAGCTCAGCTCCAGGCCCGACGCGTTCAGGTCGGCGCCGGTGCCGGGCGGCGCGCCGAACAGCGGGAAGCCGTCGTCGCCGGTCTGGAACCGGTCGTAGCCGAGGGTGGCGTCGAGCTGCGGGCTGCCGGCGGCGCTCTCGAGACCGCGCCGGGCCCGCGCCGCGACGATGCGCTCGACGGTGGCCGCGAGTTCGAGGTTGCCCTGCAGCGCCCGCTCGACCATCAACGACAGCTCCGGGTCGTCCAGCAGGCGCCACCACCGTCCGAGCCGTTCGACGTCGAGCGTGCCGGCGCCCGAGGCCGCGTCGTCCGGCGCGGCGAACGGGGGGTCGGTCAGTTCCCCGAGGGCCGGCGGCTGGTAGTCCGGTCCGACGGTGCAGCCGCCCGCGAGCAGGCCCGCGAGCCACATCCAGCGCGGCGCACGCATCACCGGGCCTCCGGTGCGGCGACGAACACGTCGAAGAGCTGGCCGACGCCGACCAGGTCGTCGTCCTCGGGCAGCCGGTAGACGACCTGCAAGACGCGCGTGTCGACCAGCTCGCGGGTCCGCCCCGACAGGGTGTTCTTGGGCACCACGAGCGGTTCGAGATACGCGAACTCGAGCGGCAGGCGGCGGTTCGCGGCGCCGCGAGGGCTGGCCCAGGCGTCGGCCCGCGGGTCGAACCGCGGGATGTCGACCTCGTCGATCTCGACCCGCAGGTGGTCGGGGCCGGGGCGGCCGAGCACCACCAGGCCGGTGGCCGGCACCGACGCGGGCGCGAACTCGCCGGGCCGGACGTTGACCTGCAGCACCCGCGCGTCCAGCGGCGCGCGCACGGTGTGCAGATCCAGCGTGACCTCGGCGCTCTGCAGCCCGCTCGCCGCCTCGGCGACGCGCTGTTCGGCGGCGAGCAGATCGGGGCCGTCCTCGCCGGTCTCCGGATCGATCAGCAGCGCCAGTTCGGCCGTGGCGCGGGTCGAGCGTGCTGCCGCTTCGGTCACCGCCGCGCGCGCAGCCGCCAGTCGGGCGTCGGCCTGCTCGACCGCGAAGCGCCGCCGGTCGACCTCCTCGGCGGCGATCGCGCGCGGATCCTCGACCGCTTCGGCGATGCGCAGCTGGTTGCGCCGGTCGGCGAGTTCGACCTCCGCGGTCGCCACGTTCGACCGCGCGGTCTCGAGCCCGGCCTCGGCGGCTGCCACGTCGGCCCTCGCCGGTCCCACCTGCGCGCGCTGCCGCGCCAGCTCGGCCTCGCTCACCGCGAGTCGACTCCTCGCCACCGCGACCTCGGCCCGCGCCTGCCGGTCGTCGACCACGAACAACACGTCGTCCTCGGCAACCCGTCCGCCGACCTCGACCGTCACCGCGGTGACCACCCCGCCGACCGAGGCCGCGATCGCGATCGGCTCCCCGGGCGGCTCGCTGGTGCCGATCGCGCCGATGAACTGCGCGGTGTCGGCGACTTGCAGCGGAGCGCTGGTCGGCGTGCGCGGCGGCGACTCCGCGGGGGTCACCGGGCGGTTCCCGATCACCAGGCCGGTGCCGGCGATCAGGCTGCCACAACCGATCAGCGGCAGCCCCCAGGTCAACAGCTTCGAGCGTCCACTCATCCGTCCTGCTCCTCGTTCGGGTGTTCGTCGGTGGACTCGATCACGCCGTCGGACATGTGGTGGATCCGGTCCGCGAACTCGAAAATCCGGTGGTCGTGGGTGACCACGAGCACGGCTCGCTCGGCGGCCAGCGCCACGTCGCGCAGCAGCTCCATCACGTTGTGCCCGGACGCGGCATCGAGCGACGCGGTGGGTTCGTCGCAGATCAACAGCCGCGGCTCGTGGATCAGCGCGCGGGCGATCGCCACCCGCTGCTGCTGACCACCCGAGAGCTGGGCCGGCATCTTGGCGGTGTGCCCCTCGAGACCGAGCTTCCCCAGCAGCTCCTCGGCACTCCGTTCGGCGTCGCGGTTGGATTCGCCGCGCGCGACCAGCGGGATCGACGCGTTCTCCGCCGCCGTCAGCGCCGGCAGCAGGTTGTACTCCTGGAAGATGAACCCGAAGTTGGCGAGGCGGAAGTCGGCCAGCGCGCCCTTCTTCATCCGGCGCAGGTCCGAGCCGAGCACGTGCACCTCGCCGGCCTCGCACGACAGGATCGCGCCGATCACCGAGATCAGCGTGGTCTTGCCGCAGCCCGACGGGCCGACCAGGAACGTCATCTGTCCGAGCCGGGCGTCGAAGTCGGTGCCGCGCAGCACCTGGACCCGCGTCTCGCCCTCGCCGAACGACTTCTCGATGCCGCGGCAGTCCACGGCCAGCTCCGTCGCGGTGTCGGTGTTCATCCGCGGAACACCGTGGCGGGATCCACCGACAGGACGCGGCGCATGCTGATCAGCGTCGACAGGGTCACGATGCCAGCCGCCAGCACGCCGACGCCGACCGCGACCTCCGGGAGCAGATAGAAGCCGCGCAGCGCGTCCGACTTCTTGGGCACGGTGCTGAAGAACAGCGCCGCGGCGCCGAGCCCGATGCCGTAGCCGAGCACGCCGACGAAGCCAGCGTGGGTCAGGGTCATCCGGAGCAGGCGCAGGTTGCGCACGCCGATCGCCTTCAGCGCCGCGTACTGCCGCAGGTTCTCGGTGATGAACTGGTGGAACGTGAGTCCCACCACCGCCACGCCGATGATCGCGCCGAGCAGCACCACGGTGCCGAAGCTGATCGGGATGCCGGTGTTCGCGAGGATGTAGTGGATCGACTCCCAGCGGAACTGCGCCGAGGTCAGTGCCTTCAGTCCGGTCTGCTCGGTGATGCGCCGCGTGACCTCCTCGGCCGCGACGCCGTCGCGCGACTTCGCCAGGACGAAGCGGAGCTGGTTACGACCGTTGTTGGTGTACTGCGTCGCGAGGCTGTAGCGCGTGTAGATCGTCAGGTTGGCGGCGAACGCCGGTGCGGCGTCGACGATCGCGACGATCTTCGCGCGGCGGTCGTTCAGCTCGAGGGTGCGGCCGAGATCGAGTTCCTGTCCCGGGAACAGCAGCCGGAAGCCGGCCGGATTCACCGCGATGGCGTCGGGCATCGCCAGGTCCTCGATCCCGCCCAGCACGAACTCGTCGGGCACGCCGACCAGCGAGGCGTCGTCGATGCCGAGGATCACCGCGTTCTCGAGGGTGCCCTGCCGGGTGCGCACCTGGACCTGCGCCTTGTAGAAAGGAACCGCCCACTCGACCCCTTCCACGCCCCGGACCCGCGGCAGCTCGGTGTCCCGCAGCGGGTAGGACACGTCGATCGTCTTGACCGCCGGGTCCATGACCCACACGTTCGCCTCGCGCACGTCGTTGACCACGCTCGAGGCGCGGCCCAGCAGGCCGAAGAAGATCGACATCTGCTGGCAGATCAGCAGGGTGCTGAACGCGACTCCGATCACGAGGCCGAGGCACTTCGTGGGATCGCCGATCAGCATGCGGAGGGCGACTCGGATCATCGGACGGACTCGAAGGGGGGCGGAAGGCCGGACGCGAGCGGAGGAGCGGAGGCCGCTCCGGCGGGCGCCTTCGCGGCGCGGCGAAGATGGATGCTCCGCCAGGTCCCGGATCTGGCCGCGTCAGGAACTGGCGGCCCCCGGCCTCGGCCGGAACCGATCACCCGCGCTCGTTCGCCGAATCCGGATCGTCGTCGTGCTCCGCGTCTGGCGGCCCGACCTCCTCCGGGCTGGCGGCGGAGGTGGAGTGGCTCGGCGGATCGCTGGACGGGAAGCTTTCCTCGAGCATGTGGTCGAGCTGCTCCTCGTCGGGAGGGCCCGCGTCCTCGGGCTTCTTGCGGTCGGGATCGTTCATCGCGATTCTCCTCGAGCCTCGGAAGGGCAACCGATGTGCCGCATCGCCGAGGAGTCGCGCGTCGACCGGTCTGGTTGGCTGCGACGTTCGGGCCGGATCAGCTCCCTGGTCTCCCGTGACCCTTCCTCGTAGCCATGCAACGCGCGCTCGTCTCGTTCCTGGTCCTCCTCGCCGCCGCGGCCGCACTCGCCTTCTGGTGGCTGGGGGGCGCCACGGTCCGCTCGCAGCCCGGCGTGTCGCGTGCCGACGAGTCGAACGTCGGTTCCGCCGATCGGTCGTCGGCACCTCACGTCCCGGCAGATGTCGAACCTCCGATCACGGCGGCTCCGGGTCCGGAGAACAGCGGCGCAGAGCGGCGTGGTGTCGAGTCCTCGGATCGGGGCAGGTGGCTGCTGCGCGGTCGGGTGCGTGTGCTGCCCGACCAGCCGTTCCCTGGCGCGCGGCTCCGCATCGAACGGGTGGTGGGTGGTCTCGACGACGCCGAGCCGGTCGAGATCCTCGAGCTGCGTGCCGACGCGGCCGGTCGGTTCCAGTGCGGATTCGATCCGCCGACCGACCGCACCGTGCTCCGCTGCTTGGAGGACGAACCCGAGCACTTCGCCTTCCTCCGGTCGATCGTGGTGCATCCCGGCGACGAACCACCCCAGGACCTGGTCGTCGACCTCTACGCCTACGACCTCGTGGTCCGCGGCCAGGTGCTCGCCGAGCCTGACGGCATTCCGGTCGACGGCGCCTGGGTCGAGCTGCACGGGGCGCGGCACGCATGCGACGAGCAGGGGCGCTTCGAGCTGCGCGCGACGCGCGGCCTGAGCGAGCTCTACCTCACCGCCGGCGCACCCGGTCATGTCGCGACGCGCGAGGTGCTCGGCAGTCCGGAGTCGGACATGCTCGAGGTCGAGCTGCGCCTCGTCGCCGGTCGTCGACTGACCGGTCGCGTGGTCGACGAGTCCGCGCGGCCGGTCGAGGGCGCGCGCGTCGAGACCTTCTTCCGGCGCGGCACCGACCTGCTCACCGGTCCCGACGGCCGCTTCGTGTTCGACGACCTCGACCTCGACAGGGAGGTCCATCAGGTCCGCGCGTCGGCCGCAGGCTACGTCGCCGCCCAGGCCCGGGTGGAACTCGCCGAGTGGCCCGAGGACCTGGAGTTGGTTCTCACCCGGGGAGCCCGTGTGCACGGCTTCGTCCGCGATGCGGGCGGCGCGCCGATCGGCTACGCGGACCTGTTCCTAGGCTTCGATCCGCACGCGTGGAACCGGCTCGACGCGCGCGCCGACGCGGCGGGTCGCTACGAGTTCGCGGCGGTCGCTGCCGGGCGCCAGCTCCTGTGGATCGAAGCCGAGGGGTTCGCGCCGGGGCAGGAGCGCTTCGAGATCGCCGCGGCGCGCCGCGACCTGCAGGTCGACGTACAGCTCGAGCGCGGTCGCGCGGTCGGCGGGATCGTCGTCGATGCGCGCGGCGAGCCGGTCGAGGACGCCTACCTGTCCGCGAAGCGGAATACCGGTCTCGCCCTGTCCGGCGCGAGCTGGGACTACATCGACCGCAGCACCCGCACCGACGCCCAAGGGCGGTTCTCGCTCGCGGCCCTGCCGGTCGAGCCGCTGCAGCTCGAGGTCTACGGCCGGGGTATCCTGCGCGCCGACCACGAGCTCGACCTGGAGACCTCCGACGTCCGCATCGTCGTGAGCCGCGCCGCGAAGATCGCCGGCCAGGTCGTCGACGACGCCACCGGCGAACCGGTCACTGCGTTCCGGATCCGCATCGTCGAGGGAGGCGGTGGCTACGGCGCGAGCTGGGCCCGGGAAGGCCACTCGTTCCGGTCTGCCGAGGGGCTCTGGGATACCGACAGCGAGAACCTCGAGCCGGGCTCGACCTGGGGCGTGCAGGCGTGGGCCGAGGGCTACGCGCCGGCGCGGCTGTCGGGGCTCGCCGCCGAGTTGGCGCCCGATCCGCGCGCGCACGTGATCCGACTGACCCGCGGCGGGACCGTCACCGGCCGCGTGGTCCAGGAGTCCGACGGCCAGCCGATAGGAGACGCCCAGGTGCTCATGTTCGAGGATGCACGGACGCTGAGCCGCTTCCGCCACGATCCGTTCGGCGCGGTGGAGGATCGCACCGGCGCAGACGGTGCCTTCGCACTCGAGCACGTGCCGAGCGGCAGCGTGCGTCTCGCGGTGCTCCTGCCCGGCGAACGTCCCGCGGTGATCGACGGCCCGTTCGAGCTCCCCGAACTCGGCCGCGTCGAGCGGACGATCCTCATCGGGTCGGGTGCCAGCGTGCACGGCCGGGTGATCGGCCTGGATGGAGCCACCCTGGTGACGGCCGAAGTCTCGCTGTCGCAGCTCGGGGTCGACGCGACGGCGGGACGACCCGACACGCGACGCGGGTCGACCGACGGCGACGGGCGGTTCCGCTTCGAGCACCTCGCGACCGGCAGGTATCTCGTCCAGGCCCACGTCCCCGATCCGGGCGGTTGGTCGTTCTCGGCCGCCAGGTTCGTCGAGGTCGGAAAGGGGGAAGAGCACGTGCTCGATCTCCGTCCGGCTGGCGAGGCGACGATCCGCGGCACGGTCGACGCGACCCCGCCGGTCGCCGACGGCACCCGTGTGATGCTGCGGCTCCTGGCCGACGGCGGGGACACACCGACGTTGCAGGGCCGGGTCCTGGCGGGTCGTTTCGAGGTGCGCGGTCTCGCGGCGGGCCGCTACGCCGTGACCGTCGTGGAGGTGAACCGCGGGGTGCGCACCGGGTCGGCGGAAGTTCGCGTGGCCGACGGCGGCGAGGCGGAGGTCGCGTTGACCGTGAAGGCGCCCGGCCGGTAGGTTGCGGTGGCGGGCGCGGTCGCGGGGAATCCTGCGATCAGGTGGCGGGTCGGCGTCGCATCGCGCCATCGGGAGGGCGAACCCGTCTTCCTGATCGGAGAGTCCTCCATGATGCGTCCCTGCTGTCTCGCCGCGTTGCTCTGCACCGCCCTCGCCCCGGCCCAGAACACCCAGACCGTCCTTCACCAGCACTTCGGCACCCAGTTCGACGAGTACTACGCCGAGTCCGTCACCTGGATGGGCGACGTGAACCGCGACGGCGTCGACGACTACGTCATCGGCGGCTCGCGCTACGCGAACTCGCAGGGCGAGGTCGGGATCGTGCAGATGATCTCGGGCGCGACCCGCGGCGTGCTCTACTCGATCTCCTCGGGCAGCCCGGGTTCGCGGTTCGGCTTCTCGCTGACGTGGATCGGCGACCAGGATGGTGACCGGGTCCGCGAGTGGGTGGTCGGCGCGCCCTACGACGGCACGCGCGGCACCGAGGCAGGCCGGGTCTACTGCTTCAGCGGTGCCGATGGCCGGTTCCTGTGGCAGGCCTACGGCAGCGGTGCGCGCCAACGCTTCGGCTGGTCGTTGGCGCCGTTCGGGCGGATCGGCGTCGGCTCGCCGGGCGGTGAGGTCGCGGTGGGGGCACCATCCGACGGCTCGGGAACGAGCCGCGTGTGGATGCTGGCCGGGGCCGGCGGCGGAGTCCTCGCCTCGGTGGATGCACCGCCGCACCACCGCCTCGGCACTTCGGTCGCGGCGGACGGCCCACTGCTCGCGGTCGGCGCGCCGGGCTCCGGACCGAACGCCGAGGGCAGCGTCCGGTTCTTCTGGCTGGCGGGGACGAGCGTCAGCGAGTTCCCGACCTACCTGAGCTTCGACCCCGGCGCGGGCATCGGCGCGTCGATCACCTCGACCTCCTTGCCGAACGGCGCGAACTTCGCGATCGGCGGTGCGGGGACTGCGACCATTCCGGGCCGCGTCGACCTGGTCCGGGCGACCATCACGACCAACAGTCGGGTCGCGACGCTGGTCGGCACGCGCAATGGCGACGCGTTCGGTTACTCGGTCGCCTCGGGCCGCGATGCCGACGGCGACGGTGTGCAGGATCTGCTGGTCGGCGCCCCGCGCCACTCCCTGCGCGGCCCGTCGTCGGGCGCGATCCACCTGTTCTCGGGCCGGACGCTGACCCGCAACTACGCGCTGCTCGGCGGCAGCGGCGAGGCCTACGGTTGGGTGGTGCGCTTCCTCGGTGACCTGGACGGCGACGGCTTCGACGAGCTGGGCATCGGCGCACCGTTGGCCGCCGCGGGTGCCACCACCCGGGCAGGCCGTCTGGACGTCGCCAGCGTGAACCTCGAGGCGCGCCTCGAGCCGGTAGGTGGGGCGTGCACTCCGGCGCTGCTCACCGGCAACGTGTCCGAGCTGCGCCCCGATGGCCGCATCGTGCTGACGGTCTCCGGCCTGCCGTCCTCGGGTGCCAGCGGCGTCTGGGCCCTCGGCCTGCCCGCCGATCCGGTCGATCTCTCGGCGATCGGCATGCCGGGCTGCGGCCTGTTCCTGACGCCGCTGGTCACCGAGCCGTTGGCGACCGGGAGCAGCTCGGCCGAGTTCCGCACGCGGTTGCCTGCGGATCCAGCGCTGACGCGCGACGTGCTGGTCGGCCAGGCGGTGCTGCTCGCACCGGGCGTGAATGCGGCGGGGGCGGTGACGACGCGCGGGCTGCGGATGATCCTGGGCAATCGGTGAGGTGTCCGCCTCGGTGCCTGGCACCGGGGCGGACAAAATCCGCGCGAACCCGCGTGACACTCTGCCTCGCCCGGACAATGGCGGGGCCGTGGATCTGCAGGCCCACCAGTTCGACCGCTTCCGCCGCCACGGCGACCTCGAAGCACTCGGTGCGGTCTTCGACGCGACCGCGCCCAAGCTGCTGCGCATCGCGCTGCACGTGTCCGGCGACGCGCACGACGCCGACGACCTGTTGCAGCAGACGTTCCTCGTGGCGATCCAGCGGGCCGAGGAGTTCGACGCGACGCAGCCGTTCGAGGCGTGGTTGGTGGGGATCCTGCGGCACCTGACGAGCAACCTGCTGCGTCGGCGTGGTCGGCGGGCCTCACGCGAGCAGGCGTTGCCGGACTCGGTGTCGGCCGTGCAGCAGAGGACGCCCGAGGCAGCCAGCGAGTCGGTCGAACTGCGCGAGCTGTTGCGGCGTCATATCGACGAGTTGCCCGCCGAACAGCGGCAGGTCCTGCTGCTGCAGATGGAGCACGGCCTTGGGCCGGCCGAGATCGCGCGCGTGCTGGAGGTCTCGCCGGGCTCGGTGCGGATGCGTCTGCAGCGCGGGCGGGATGCCCTGCGGCGGTTGCTGCCGGCGGGCATCGCGTCGGCCGCGGTGTTCGGCGCGGGGCGTTCGTCGTTGGCGGCGGTAAGGGCGAAGACTCTGGCGGCGGGAGCGGCGGTGCGGCCGGTCGCGTCGGGGCTGGCGGTGGGTGGATCAGTTGTGGGGGTGTTGGCGGTGGCGATGAAGCACTGGATCTTGGCCGGGGGCGCCGTGCTGGCGCTCGTCTTCGCGGGTGTCTGGGTGGGGATGCGGGGGTCGGACGGCGCGCGGCCGGACTCGGTGGTCGCCGAATCCGATCCACGGAGCTCGACCAGCGGAGACGTCGGACCTGCCGTCCCGGAGTCCGCGGCGCGCGTTCCCGTGGATGAGCCATCCGGTACCGACCGCCCCTCCGACGAAGTCGCACCGACTCAGGCGGTAGTGCGGGGTCGCGTCGTCGGTGAAGACGGCGTCGCGCTGCTCGGCGTGCGCGTCGAACTCACCGCGCATTGGCGGGACACACGCGAGCGCGACTTCTACCGCCTCGAACACGGCGGCGAGGATTGGTCGGCGCCGGCGATCGTCGAGACCACGAGTGATGGGCGCTTCGCCTTCCGGTTCGAGCTGCCGGAGTTGCGCTCGGTGTCGTGCTCGTTCGAGGGGAGCGAGCTCGTGCCGGTCGAACGGGAGTCGCTCCCGCTCGAGACGGGTCGGACCCTGGATCTGGGCGATGTGACGATGCTGCGCGGCGTGACCTGGTCGGGACGTGTCGTCGACGCGAATGGGTTGCCGCAGGCACGTCAGTTCCTCAGTCTGGAGCGAGAAGGGGCGCGCATCGCCGGGCAGGACTCGCGGGTCACCGTGCATGCGGAGTCCGACGGATCGTTCGCGACGCGACGGCCGGTGCTGCCGGGAAGCTACACGCTCTCGGCTGGCGGTCGCGAGATCGTGCGGCCCGAGGGTGCCGTGCAGCTCGACGTCGGCTCGGGTCCGGTCGAGATCGTGCTCGCTCCTCAGGCCCCGGACACCCGCGCGCGGATACGGGGTCGAGTTGTCGACGAGGACGGCCGAGGGATCTATTGGGCAGACGTGTATTCGGAGCAGGTCGGTCCGTACGGCGCAGGGTCCAGCGAGCGATTGCAGGCCGTCACGGATCCGCGTGGTCATTTCGAGCTCGTACGTCCGGTGGCCTTCGAGCACGAGACGGCGGCCACTGTGTCGGTGTTCGAGGAGGGCTACGCGCTCTGGGGCTCCGACACGCCGGTCACCTGGGGGAGCGACGACGTGGAGGTCCGGCTCGAACGAGGACCTGCGCTCGAGGTCCGCGTGACGGCGGCCGACGGCTCCGGACCGGTCGAGCGCTTCGGTATCACCCTGGAGCCGCAACGCGCCGGACGCTTCTCGACTTCCTCGGACGACCGGACGGTGCGCCACCTCGGCGATCATCCGGGCGGGCTCTTGAGGATTCCGCACGTGACGCCGGCGACCTATCGCGTCGATGTCGTGTCGGCCGTGGGCCGCAGCGAATCCGGTCCCCAGGAGATCGAGATCGTCGCGGGCCGAACCGGGGCCGTCGACTTCGTCGTCCATCCAGAGGTCGAGTGCCTCGTCGAAGTCGTCGACGCGCTGGGCGAATCCGTGCGTGATGTGCCGGTGGAGTTGGTGCGTCATCAGGGTGGCGGAACCCTGACGCTTCGGATGATCGTGCTCGATGCAGACGTCGCGGTCATCAATGGCGACCACGTGGCATCGCGGGAAGGGTCCTGGCGAACGGCGGCGGATGGCCGGGTGTCGATCCGTTACGCGCCCGGTCCGGGAGTCGGACTCCGATTGCCCGGCCCGGGCAACGTGCCATGCCTCGTCCAACCGCTGCCGTTCGATTCCGCGGAGCCGATCCGGGTCGTCGTCGAGCGAGGGGCAGTGCTCACGGGCGAGATCGGGCCGGCGGAGTTCCGTGAGTGGGTTCTCGGTCTACCGCGCGACGACCCATCGGCCCAGATGCGCATGTGTCTGTGGCTCGAAGGCCTCGACGGGAGACAAGGAGAGACGGTGCCGCCCCAAGTCGGCATGGAGTTCGGAAGCCCGGTCGACGAGGACGGCCGCTTCGAGGTGCGGGGCGTGCCGCCGGGTGCCTGGGCCGTGCGCCTGAACTGGGGGGAGACCTGGACCGACGAGCGTGGGCGCATCCGTCCCGGTCAGATGCAGTCGCGACCGGTCGTCGACCGCGTCGAGGTCGTCGAGGGCGGCGAGATCCATCTGCCCATCGATCTCTCCGCCCATGTGCCGTCGCGCGTCCGGTTCGACGCCACGGTCGATGGTCTGTCCCGGCGGGTCGAGTTGATGCTGACGCAGATCGTCGGCAGGAGTTCGTACGGCCACGAAGTGACGATGAACCTGCGCCGGACCACCGATCCAGACGGCAGCTTGGAACTCGATCTGCCACTCGGCTCCTGGACCGTCGACTCGTTCTGCACCGAGAGCAACGCGCGGATTCCCCTGGGCAGCCGTTCGATCGAGGTCGTTCCGTCGACCGGCGGCTCCCCGCAGCGGATCCCGCTCGATCTGGCGATCGGTCGCGCGGCGATCCGGCTGTTCCAACCCGACGGTAGCCCCGCGGCGGGTGTCGAGGTGCTGCTCCAGCCGCCGGGATCGGAGTTCGTCTTCGGTCTGGGTTCACCAGTCACCGACTCCGAGGGTCGTGCATCCATCGTCGCCTATCCCACCGTCGCCCAGGTGCGTGCTCTGCGTCGTCCGTTCGTGGATCGGAAGGTGTATCGCGAGTGGTGTGATCGGCACCCTGATGCGCATGTTCTGGCCCACCTGATCCACCTCGGCGAAATGACCCTGGTGCGCGGCGAGCCCGAGGAGATCGAACTGCACCTCCCCGACGCCTGGGCCCGCCTCCCCGACTGAACACTCAAAACGGTGCCTGCAACCGGTGCCAGGCACGCGTTGTAGAAGTCCGACGGTCAGGTCGACACCGGTTGCGCCAACGCCGCCTTGTCATCCGCCAGGATGTCCTTGCCCTCCTCCGGCGGCCGCGAGTTGCGCGCCTGTTCCGCGATGGCGTGCTCCTCGGGCAGCAGGTCCGCCTCGGCTTCGGTCGCCTGCGGAGCGGGCGTCCCGGGTGCGGCTCGCCGCGTCGAAGGCCTCGGCACCTCGCCGTCCACTCCGCTCGCCTCGCGCACCAGCGGCACGCCGTCGGGGAAGACGATCTCGCGAGCGTCGTCGGGCATGCTGACCCCGGCCTGCTGCAGCGCGTGCAGCACCCGCCGCATCACCGCGGAGCGGACCTTCTGCAGGCTGTGTGTGGAGCCGTCGACCCAGAACCAGGTCGTGAGCTGGACCGACGACGAACCCAGGTCGTCGACGAGGACCTGCGGCTTGGGGTCTGCGAGCACCGCTTCGTGCGCCTGCACCGTGTCGAGCACGATGCGCTGCGTGTCGGCCAGTGCCGCGTCGTAGCCGATCCCCACCGCGAAGTTCCCGCGCACGTTCGGGTTGGCGGTGAAGTTCTTGATGGTGCTCTTATAGACGTGCGCATTGGCGATCTGGATGTAGTTGCCGTCGAAGTCCATCAGGATCGTGCCGCGGGGGGTGACGCGCTGGACCACGCCGAGCTTGTCGTCGACCTGGATCACGTCGCCATAGCGGAAGGGCTTCTGCATGCTGATGAGCACGCTGGCGAGGAAGTTCTCGGCGATGTCGCGGAAAGCGAAGCCGAGCACCACGCCGAGCACGCCGGTGCCGCCGACCACCGTCAATGCGATCTGCGTCAGCCCCGACACGCGCAGGAACACGTAGAAGCCGACCAGCCACATCACCAACAGGACCGACTTGCGCACCACGGAGCGGAGCAGTTCGCTGTCGACGCGGCGCTCGAACGGCCTGGCGATCCAGCTCGCGAGCCGCCACGCGACCAGCGTGAACAGGGCCAGGAACAGCAGGCCCGCACCGAGCCGCGGTGTCGCGGCGACGAACTCACGCCACAATTGGCGTAGCTCGTCCCACGCCGGCTGCCAGTTCCAGATCGGTGGCTCGAGGACCTCGATGCGATTCAGCACCGCGGTCGTCCCCTCGGTCTTGGCCGCGAGCGCGCCGACCCACTCCTTCTGGGTTTCTTTCTCGACCCTGCCGGTGAGCGTCACCACGCCTTCGCGGACTGCGAGCGACACCTGCCCGAAGACGTCGATCGAATCGAGGATCCGATCGAGCCGCCGCTGGAGTCGGGCGTCGCTGGTCGGCGCCTCGACGGCGACCGGAGACTGGGTGGACTGCAGGCCCTCGGAATCCGCTTCCGGCGCCTCAGGTTCCTGAGCGGCGAGGGTGAACGAGAGGAGGAGCGGCAGCAGGAGCGCGAACGGTCGGGTGCTCGGCATGGTCTCGGTAGTCTCGACGGAGCCGCGCGCCGAGAGCAACTCCTGCGCCCCTGGCCAGCGTTCCGGCCCTCGCCGTGCCCGCACCCTTCGGCGAGCGATACACGCCGCACGTCCAGTCCCGAGTGCTCCGGGCAGCGGGCAGTTTGTAGATCAGAGCATCTGCCCGCCCGACGCCTCGATCCGCTGCCCGGTCACCCAATGGTTGCCGCCGACCAGCAGACTGGTGATTGCGCCACCGATGTCGTCGGGGAGCCCCACGCGACCGAGCGCGGTGTTGCTGGCGATGAACGCATTGAGCTGTTCGTCGTCGCGCACCACACCGCCGCCGAAGTCTGTTTCGATCGCGCCCGGCGCCAACGTGTTGACCGAGATGTTGCGCGGCCCGAGTTCCTTGGCGAGGTAGCGCGTGAGCACCTCCATGCCGCCCTTCATCGTCGCATACGCCGCATAGCCGGGCAGCGTGATGCGGGTCAGGCCGGTCGACACGTTGACGATCCGACCGCCGTCCTCGAGCTGCGGCAGCAGGCGCTGGGTCAGGAAGAACACGCCCTTCAGATGGACACCGAGCAGCTTGTCGAAGTCCTCTTCGGTCGTTTCGGCGAAGGTCTTGTGGATGCCGAAGCCGGCATTGTTCACCAGGAAGTCGAAGGTCGAGCGACCCCAGGTCTGCTCCAGCCGCGCGACGAGCGAATCGGCGAACGCCGCGAAGCTCGCGGTCTCGCAGGCGTCGAGCTGCAGCGCGACACCCTTCGCGCCGCGCCCCTCGACCTCGGCGACGACCTTGTCGGCCTCGTCGCGGTTGCTCAGGTAGGTGAGGACCACTCCGACCCCGGCGTCGGCGAGGTGGAGTGCGGCGGAGCGACCGAGGCCTCGGCTGCCGCCGGTGACCAGGGCGATCTTGGTGGGTTGGGTCATGGGGGCAGGTCGTAAGCCCCGCGTGGGTCGAAGACGAGTGGCGGATCCTGCCGGGAACTTGCCGGATCGTCCGGCCGAGTCGTCCACTCGCTCGCCCGCGGAACTGTTCCTGATCCGCCAGGCGCAACTGGACCGCGTGCGAAGTCGACTCGACGCTGTCCTCCCGTGCCGACCCCGTCTCGCGTCCTCGCCCTGCTCGTCGCCGTCCTCCTCGCTGCGGCAATGCTCTGGTCGTTGTGGCAGGACGACTCGTCACCGCAGGGCGTGCTGGGCCTGCCTCGCCACGAATCCGGAGCGCCCGGCGCAGATCGACGAGCAGCCCACGCGCCGGCGGAAACTCCGTCAAAGAGTGCCATTTCCCCCGCGCGTGCCGAGGTCCCGACCGACTCGAGCCCCGCCGCGTTCGACCACTCCGCCGTGCTCCGTGGTCGCGCCGTCGATCGGCAGGGCGATCCGCTCGCGGGCGTCGAGGTGAACGTCGTCGGGAATCGCCCGGCGGATCAGTCGGAGCAGTTCCGGATCGAGCAGGGCCGGAGCGATTGGCAGGCCCCCGAGCCGGTCGTTGCCGGAGACGACGGCCGCTTCGAGATCCGCTTCGAAGCGGCGGCGCTGATGCAGTTCCACGTGCGGTGCGGGGCGGAGGGTCGCGTCGAGACCCGCCGGTTCGTCGGGGATCTCGAGCCGGGCGTCGACCGCGACCTGGGCGACCTGGCGGTCGTGTCGGGAGCGGAGGTGTTCGGGATCGTCGTCGACGCATCGGGTCGTCCGGTCGTCGGCCAGTCGGTGAGGATGAAGCACGTCGGCGACCTGCCCGGTGGAGTGCGTCGCTCGGGTCAGGCGTCGACCGGCCTCGACGGTTCGTTCCGGTGCCGTGAACTCGTCGTCCTCGGCGTCCATGAGCTCCAGCTCCCGGGGCGTGAAATCATCGAACCGGCCGATCGGGTGCAGATCGAGGAGACGCAGGTCGAACTGCGCATCGTCGTCGCCGACGCGGCCGAGGATCTGCGCCCGACGATCACTGGGAAGGTGGTCGACGAACTCGGCCGTCCGGTGCGTGGCGCGGAGGTCTTCGCCGTGGACGCCGAGCCGTTCTTCCTCGGCTTCGGTGGTCGGCCCGTGGATGGCGTCGATGGTCAGGGTCGCTTCGAACTGCGGCGGCCCGACGCGCTCGTGCACGAGTCGGAGACCGTGCTGTCGGCGTTCAAGGAGGGCTACGCGGTCGCGCGATTGCCCGCCCCGGTCGCCTGGGGCAGCGAAGACGTGACGATCCGCCTCGAGGCCGGGCCGCCCCTCGAGATCCGCGTGCGCTGGGACGATGGCGGACCGGTCGAGTCGTTTGGGGTCGTGCTCGCACCGGAGCGCGCGCGGAGCATCTCCAGCCGGGACTTCGCGGTGCACCACCATGGCGAGCACCCAGGAGGCGTGCTCCGGATCGAGCGCGTGACGCCTTGGACCTACAGCGTGCATGCCGTGGTCGCCGGCGGACGAACGAAGTCGGGTGGCACGCCGCTGGTCGTCGTGCCTGGCCGACCTGCGGCGGTCGATCTGGTGGTGCACCGCGTCGGCACGCAGGAGATCGAGGTCGTCGACGGCGCGGGTGAGCCCATGGCCGACGTGCCGGTGGAGCTGGTCCGGCAGGTTTCGGGTGCAGAGCCCGCCTTACAGATGCGGGTGCTCGACCCGTCCAACGCCCGGATGGAGCCGACGACCAGCCTGTCGCTCGAACAGGTCTGGCGAACCGATGCCGGCGGCCGTGCGCAGGTCGAGTACGCGCCCATCGACGCGATCGCGCTCCGGCTGCCCGGGCCGGGGCACGCGCCGATGCTGTTCCAGCCCTTGCCACCACCGAGCGATGTGCCGCTGCGCATCGTGGTGCCCACGGGCGGGACTTTGAGAGGTCGGATCGAGCCCGCGGCCTTCCGGGCCTGGCTCGACGAGGAAGCGGTCGAGGACGACGACGGCGAGCGCATCGACGTGTCATTACTCGGTCTGGACGGCATGGAGGGCCTCCGCTGGCCGGCCGCCCTCGGACCACGCCACGGCTTTCCGGTCGAACCAGACGGTCGCTTCGAGATCGCGGGCATACCCCCGGGGCCATGGCGCGCGCGGTTGACCTGGCGCGTTCCGCGTGCGGAGACCGATGGCCGACGCGCCGGGACCTCCGGGCGCTCGGTCCCGCTGATCGACCGCGTGACGATCCGCGAGGGCGAGACGCATGAGGCTGCGATCGACCTCTCCGAACTCTTGCCGGCGTCCGTCGGATTCCAGATCACGGTCCAGGGCGTTGCACGCAGCGTCGAGCTGCGCCTGCACCGCGACTTCGGGTTACTGCCGAATGGAGAGCCCGAGCGGATGTTCCTGCGGGGCCAGACCGATGCCAGCGGTGCGCTCCAGATGCGGATGCCTGCGGGCGCCTGGATGGTGCGTCCGTCCGTGCCGCTCGAGCGGGTCCAGGCAATGTTGCTCCCACGCCAGGTCGACGTCGCGCCGGCGCCTGGTGATGTCGCGGGGCCGCAGCACTTCGCGCTCGACTTCGCATTCGGCGAACAGCCGATAAGAGTCCTCGCGCCGGACGGCACGCCCGTCATCAAGGTGCAGCCCTGGTTCGTGCGCCCAGGCTCCGAGACCGACAACGGTCTCGCCTACGTCCTCGAGACGGATGCCGAGGGCCGCACCCTCGTCGCAGGATCGCCGGGCCTCGTGAAGATGCGTGTGCCGCGCCGGGCCTTCGGCGATTGGCAGGAGTGGGAGCGTTGGAAGCAGGCGCATCCCGATGCCCGCGACGATCAGCGTTGGCTGGAGGCGTGCGAACTCACTCTCGGTGCAGGCAGGGCCGACGAACTGGAGATCCAGTTGCCTGCCGCATGGGCAGAACTGCCCGAGTGAGTGACCGGGATCTCGCGTGCGGGGATCGCGCCCCTCCGTTCCGATTGCCAGACTGCGAGCCATGACGCGGGCCTTGTCACTGCTGTTCGTCGCTTGCGTGGTCGCGGGCCTCGTATGGATGCTCTCGTCCGAGCGAGGGCCTCGGTCGCCGGACACCGTCACCGGTCCGGAAGTCCCCGCGGGGGCCGAAGCGCTTCGGAACACGGATCCACGGATCGAAGTGGCGGCGGGAGTCACCTCGCGCAAGGAGCTGGCCCTGCCGGACACGGCGCGGATCCACGGTCGCGTCGTCGACGAAGCCGGTGCGCCCCTGGCGGGAGTGCTGGTCGAGCTGAAGGGGCGTGCTCCGAACGACGAGGCCCGGGTCACCTGGGAGCGCGCGCATGGGCGGATCGCGTGGCGGGACCCGCGGCCGATCACGACTGCGGCAGACGGCACGTTCGCGTTCCGCATCGAGCCGCCCGAGCCGTTCACGTTCCAGGTCTTCTATTCCGCGGCCGGTCGGGTCCCGAGCAACTCCTTGCTCGGTCGGCTCGCGGCGGCTGATGAGACGGATCTGGGGGATGTCGTGGTACCCATTGGCGTGCGCTTCTCCGGCGAGGTGGTGGATACGGCGGGCGAGCCGGTCGCGGGTGCACGACTCTCGTTCCGCCAGCTCGACGAACTCCCGCGCACGCAGCTCCTGCACGCGTCGACGATCGTCGGCGACGACGGTTCGTTCACGATGCCCACGGCGGTGATGCCGGGCCGCTTCGAGATCGAGGTCCAGAGCACGGCGGGCGGGGGCCGGTCACCGATCCGCGACGTGGTGGAGCCGAGAGGAGCGCTCGAGTTCGCGCCGGGCGAGCACCGCGTCCGCGTCGTCGTCACGGCGGAGGCTCCCGACCTGCGGCCGTGCATACGCGGCGTCGTGGTCGACGAAGCGGGCCAACCGGTGGCAGAGGCACTCGTCGGCGCGGGGGAGCTTGGATCGTTCGGACCGCAAGGCGGCAACTATGCACAGGCGCGGACCGACGCAGCCGGTCGGTTCGAGCTGCGGCACGCGATCACGGAACCGCCTGCAGTGGCTACGCGCGTCCAGGCGCAGTGCCCGGGATTCCGGACCACGGTGACGGAGGCCCCCGTTGCCTGGGGTACCACCGGTCTCGCATTGCGGCTGGTCTCGGGACCTCCATTGGAGATCCACGTGCGGAGCGTGCTCGATGGCGCGCCGGTCACCACCTTCGGTGTGGTCCTCGAGCCCGATCTGACGTCTGTCGGGTACTGGTCGAGCGGGGATGCACGGGCTCGTCATCACGGCGAGCACGAGGGCGGAGTCCTGCGGTTGGAGCGGGTCACGCCGGGGCGCTATCGGATCGACGTCCGGTCTCCGTTCGGGCTCACGGTGTCCGGTGCTCGTCGGGAGGAGCTCGGGGAGGAAGGGGCGCAGCGTCTCGACTTCGAGATCCAGCCGACGGTCGATCGAGTGGTCGAGGTCGCCTCCGGCGATGGCGATCCGGTGGTCGGCGTGCCCGTCGAAGTCGTCGAACACTCCGAGCGCGACCAGCTCTCGACGCGGATGGTCGTCGTGACGGACCGTCGACCTGCTCGCGCCGGAAGGCTCGTTGGCTCCCTCGAAGGTCGTTGGACGACCGACTCCTCCGGCCGAGCAACGATCCGCTACTCACCGGTCGAAGGCGTCGGCCTGCGCCTGCCCGGACCCGGCCACGAACCGCGCGTCGTGTACCCGATCCCCTCCGTCGACGGTCAGGTGCTCCGCATCGTCGTCGCGACCGGTGCCATGCTGCGCGGCCGGATCGGACCTCCGGAGTTCCTCGCTTGGATCCATGGCGCGGACGAACGCGGGGATGGGTCGCGACGAGTTCCTGTCCTCCGACTGGAGCGTCTGGATCGCAACCGCGAGGTCTTCCCGGTCGATGCCGGAGCCCACGGCGGCCTGGAACTGTCGACCACGGGCGAGTTCTCGTTCGTCGGCGTTCCGCCCGGAGCGTGGCGACTCGTCTTGAAGTGGTCCGAACGGCAGCCAGATGCGCATGGAAGGCTCACGACCGTGCGGCACCCGTGCATCACACTCGCCGGCCAGCTCGACCTGCGGGACGGCGAGGTCCGCGAAGTGGCTCCCGACGTGTCGGATTGGATCCCCGTGGAGGTCGATGTCCGCACCACGCTGAATGGATTGCCGACCGCGCTCGGCGGTCGGTTGACGCTCGCCGCTTCGCCAGGGACCGATCGCCGTCGGCCAATCGACTCGATGCGGGTCGCGACGCACCCCGCCGGCAATGCCACGCTGTCCCTGCGACCTGGACTCTGGACGTTCGAGCCCGAACTCGCATTGGAGGGCCCGTTCTCGCTGCCGCTCGACTCGAAGCAGCTCGCGGTCGGTCGCTCCGGTCCGTGGAGCTTCGCGTTCGACTTCGAACTCGGCCAGGCCCGCATCCGCCTGCTGACGCCCGACGGTCGGCCGTTGCCAGAGCACATGCCCGTGTGGATGTTCGAGATCGGAAGCCCACCACGGCGCGCCAAGGTGCGGTTGACGGACACGGAGGATCCTGCGGTGTCCCTGCTTCAGGGTGCATCCGGGCGTGTGCAGATCCGCGCGCGCCGCGAGCCGCTGCTGGATCCCGAAGCCCTTCTCGCGTGGCGGAAGTCCGGTTCTCCGGGCGGCGAGCTCGGCGACTCGGTGGTGGTCGGAGAGGTCGAGCTCACCGCCGTTCCCGGCCCCGTCCTCGACCTCCGACTTCCCGAGGAGTGGACCCGGCTCCCCGACTGAGCGGCGAACCGGGCCTCACAACCCACCGGCTCAGGCTCACACGAACCCGAGCAACTGGTTCCGGACCAAGCCCTGGTTCGCCAGGATCTGGCCCCACTCCGCGCCCACCGAGTCGAAGTTGCCGATCTCGGTCGCATTGAACCCGAAGAAGTTCAGCGCGATCTCCACGAACGGAACGCGGAAGTCGGTGATCGGCACGAGCGCATTGGCGAACGTGCCGGTGCTCGGTGTCGTCGCCAGGAAGTCCCAGTCGGCATTGCCGGTGGGGGCGGCTGCGTCCTGCGGCCAGCTGGGGTGGGACATGTTGTAGAGGCCGCCGTTCACCGTGGAGCCGATCGCGAAGCAGAGACCTCCGACGCCATGGTCGGTGCCGGCATTGGCGGTGAGGACCATCGGGTCGGGATCGCCATTGTCGCGTGCAGTGCGACCGAACTCGGTGACCACCAGGATCAGGAACGGATCGCTCCCGGCGCTCAGGTCGTCGTAGGCCGACTTGATCGCCCGGTCGAGGACGGCGAAGAGTTCCGCCTGCGCGACGAGCTGGCCCTTGTGGGTGTCGAAGCCGCCGAGTTCGAGACCGACGATGTTCGAGTCACCTCGGTTGAGGAACGTGATGGACTCCTCGAGGCGCAGGAAGAACTGCTTGAACTTCGACAGCAGCCAGGTCGCGTTGCCCTGGTTCAGCGCTGGGTACTTCACGTCGTCGTGGGTGATCGGCGGAGCGTTGCGCAGGCCGGTGAGGATGTCGACGGAGTCGCGCAGGTTGGAGCGCAGGTACGACCCCGAGCCGACCAGCGGATAGGCCGTCGTGTTGGGATCGCTGACTCCGCGCGCCGCGCGGGCGACCAGGGCCTCCGGCGTGCCGGGGATCGCGAACGGCACATCGATGTTGCGCACCGGATTGGAGTCGTAGACTCCCTGCAGATGGACCGCGGCCTTGTTGGCGGCAGACGACAGATACATCCGCATCAGCCGGTTCGACTCGCTCACCGCCTTCATCGGTGCCGTCGAGCCGAGCGACGGAAGGAGTTGGGGCACCCAGCCCTCGGCGCTGGCGAGATACTGCTGGAGTCCCGTCTCCACGAGGTGCTGCTCGGTGAAGTGCGAGCGCTCGGCTTCGAAGTTGCCGATGCGGTGGAGCACCGCGACCGGACCACCGCCGGCCTGGCTCATCAGGCCGTGGAGGAAGTCCAGCTTGTCGTGGATACCGACCGCCGGGTAGCGCGGCACGCGCTTGCAGAGGCGGTTCGGGTCACTGGCGCCGAGCGACAGGGAGATGTTGGTCCGGAAGGTCGGGTAGTCCGGGTCCGCGATCGGGGCGATCGTGTTCATCGAGTCGTTGCCCCCGCGCAGGAAGATCGTCAGCATCCGCGCGAGCGGATTTGCCGGCGCACCGGTCGCGAGAGCGCTCTGCAGCGCGCGGAGCGAGGCCGCGGATACGGAGCGGGAAGACAAGGCTGCCGCCGGCATCGCGGAGAGGCAGGCCTTCAGCACGTCACGTCGATTGAAGGTCATGGGGTGTCCTCACTTCTCCGAGGCCTGGGCGATGGTGTTGAGGAAGGCCAGCATCAGCCGGCAGCGATGGTCCTGTTCGGTCGGGGCGTTGGGTCCGGTCGGCGGCCAGACGTCGGGTAGTCCGGTCTGGGAGTCGAGGGTCAGGAACGCCGTGGCGGTGTTCAGGTCGGCGGTGCTGTAGCGCGAATGGAACTGCAGCTCGATCCCCGACAATGCGACGTCGCCGGCCAGGTTGAAGTTGAGGTTGCGGCGCGCGACCTCGGTCTGCAGCAGCGTCACCGGGTCGTAGATCAGGTTCCTCGCCTGGTCCGCGGGCGATGCCAGGGCGTCGGCGTAGATCCGGCCGGCGTAGTCGCCGTAGATCCAGGTGACCGACGTGCCGATCTGGGCCTCGCTCTCCGCCGGATAGCCGTCGGGGCTCGGGAAGGCGAAGGGCAGTCCGCCGATCTTGTCGAGTGCGGTGGTGATCCGGTCGAGCCGCACGAGCAGCGGGTCGAGCAGCGTCGCCGGCCCGAGGGAGCCTTCGAGAATGCGCGCCTGGGAGACCACGCGCGTCATCGGCAGGCTCACACGCGTCCAGTCCGGTGCTCCGGTGGCGTTCCGGAACTGCGGGCTCGCGAAGATCACCCCGAGGATCGCCTTGATGTCACCGTCGGCGCCCCATGCGTTCGTGCATGCCGTGAGCAGCGTGGGATCGACCGCCTGGTGGTCGCCGACGAAGTATTCGATCAGCTTCGTGCAGATGAACGCTTGGGTCTGCGGGGCTGCGACGAGATGGTCGCGGAACAGCGCCATCTCACGTGCGGCGTTGAGGTCGGTCTGGAAGGGCGGCACGACGCCCGGCGCATTGAATTGCGGGACCGGGCTGTTGGCGAAGACGACCTTCGGGCCGAAGTCGTGGCACGCCGCCAGGTATCCGGGGCTCCCGTCCTGGTTGACGATCATTCCCGACAGGATCAGCGTGACCATCGGGATGTCGACGTCGTTCGAGTAGTGCGGAGCGGCGGCCGGGCCGGGACTCAGCGTGTGCAGCTCCAGCACTTCCCGGGCGTAGTTCTCGTTGAGTCCGCGGGCCGGATTCGAGCAGTTGGTGTTGGAGTCGAGGTAGAAGCGCATCGCCGCGCTCTCCATGCTCCATTCGAGGAGGTCGGCGAAGTTGCCGAGAGCGCGCTGACGGAAGCCGTCGTTCTCGTGCCACTCGTAGTAGACCGCTGCCAGTTCGCCCGTCCCCGCGGTGGCCTTGACCTTGTCGATGCCGGTCGAGAAGTGCCGCTCCCAGAACTCGGTCATGAGTTCGCGGAGCTGGTAGTCGCTCGTGAGCGCGAGGACGATCTGCTTGGCGCGCAGCGTCTCACGGTCCCAGCCGTGGTTGGCACCTCCGGTGTAAGGTGGCGGCGGCAGGGGTTCCGGGGCGAACAGACTCATGTACGGCTGCGCACCGGCCGAGTAGCCGGTGGTCGGCGCATTGAGCTGGGCGGTCAAGTGGGCCTGCAGCAGCGGCTCGGTGGTGATGTTGGTCAGCTGCGTCGGCGTCGGACCGTAGGACGTGTGCCGGAGCACGTGGGCAACCTCTTCGCGGGACACGCTCTGGGCGGTCGCGGCGTCGAGGCCGAGCGTGAGGGTCAGGGCGAGCGGGGTGACCGCATTCGCGAAGCGCCTGCACGCGGAAGGCGAGCGCAGGCTCGCAGAAGTCACGGGCATGGGTTCTCCTCTCGATGGGATGGACGAGAGGGACACGTCCGGATGGATCGGCGCGGTTCTGAGAACACTGATTCGCCAAATCGGACGTGCAGGCGAACTGCAACACGACTCCGGTCTTGGCAGCCGAGGCACGTCGGTTCTGGAAATCGACGACTTTCGCAGCGCGCCCGCATGCCGACGAGTTCTTCCAACCGGTGCCAGGCACCAGTTGGCAAGACTCACTCGACCGGCACGACCCGCAGCCCCGAGATCCCCAGCTGGCTCGCTCCCGGCGCGAGCGTCAGCGCTTCCATCCAGAGACCCGAGAACGCCAATGCAGGTTCGTTCGGTATCGCGACCTGGAACTCCACCTCGCCGGTGAACGGGATGGTGCCGGCGCCGGCGAGCCACGCCCGGTCGGTCAACCAGAACGGCAGGTCGGTGCCCGGGATGAACCGCGGCCCGTGCGAGCGGAGGTCGACGAGCACCGCGGCGAGATCGTGCTCCACGCCCTCGATCGTTGCGGTCACGGTCCCGCCGATGCTCGCTTTGCCGTCCACGAACAGTCGCGGCTGATCGGCGATGCGGCGGATGCCGGGGTAGTCAGTGCCGATGAGCTGTGAGTCGGCGCTGACGCGTGCGCCCGGGACTTCGATCGGATAGGGCCGATAGGGGTTCTGCGAGTCCCCGTGTGCGCCACCGTAGATCACGCTGCCACCGGTCACGAACACGCCGCCGTCGGCGCGGATGGCCGGCTGGCCCGCGCGCGCGGAGAGATGACACCGGCAGTACTTGGAGAAGCCTCCTCCCCAGCCGTGCGGGCCGTGCACTACCGAGCCGACGACCACGAGGCGGCTGGCGTAGCGGAGCCAGATCGTCGCGAGCGTGGAGGTGTACTCGGACGCGTACGGCCAGAACACCTCGGAGTCGATGAGGGTCAGCTCCGATCCCCACAGCTGGACCATCCAATCCGGCGTTCCTCCGAACAATGGTCTGTTGGATATCGAGCAGCGTTCGACCTGCACGTGCTGTGAGTCATACACCCGCAGGCCGCCGTACTGCCTCCACCAGAGAAGCTGGTGAGGACCGATCTCGCTGTCGACGAAAGCGACCGTGCCTTCGCAGTTCCGGATCACCGCTCCAGCGACCACGACTACGCCTCGGACGACGACCTGGACCCGGCGCGGGAGATCGGAGACCGTCAGCCCGGGAATGGTGGTCGATCCCTCGGCGCCGACCAGTTCGATCGACTTGGAGATCGACAACGCGTGTTCCTCATGGTGCGCGCCGTCGATCACGATCCGATCTCCAGGTCCCGCTGCCTCGAGGACCGGTGCGATCGCGTCGTCGGCCCCGACCGTCCACTGCCGTTGCGCCGGGACCGAGGTCAGTAGGAGGAGTGTGAGAGCGACCGCCAGTCCGATTTCCTTCATGCTCGGAGTCTAGTCGAATCCGCGATCGACCGTGACACCGCCGAAGCCCCGGACAACGGAAGGGAGCGTGCACCCACTCACCGACCAGTTCGAACGGTTCCGTCGCCACGGTGACCTCGACGCCCTCGCCGCGGTGTTCGACGCGACCGCGCCCAAACTGCTGCGCGTCGCGATGCACGTGACCGACGATCCGCACGAGGCGGACGACCTGGTGCAGCAGGCGTTCCTGATCGCGATCCGGCGGGCGGCGGACTTCGACGCGGGGCAGGAGTTCGAACCGTGGCTCACGGGCATCCTTCGGCATCTGGCGCGCAATGCGTCGCGGCGGCGGATGGCGCGGTCGGCGATGGAGCAGCCGGTCGAGCCGACACTGGTCGACGAGCGGGTGCGGCGGCCGGAGGCGGACTCGGAGTCCGAGGAACTGCGGCGGGTGCTGCGTAGCCACATCGAGCGGTTGCCGGAACCGCAGCGCCAGGTGCTGTTGCTGCAGTTGGAGCACGGGCTCGGGCCGGCGGAGATCGCCGAGGTCTTGAACGTCTCGCCGGGCTCGGTGCGCATGCGGTTGCAGCGCGGGCGCGAGGCATTGCGCGGGATGCTGCCGGCGGGGGTGGGAGTGGCTGCGTTGGTGAGTGGTCGCTCGGCGTTGGCGGCGGTGCGCGCGGAGGTCCTCGCCGCGGCGGCGGGGACGACGGGGGCCGTGGGGTCCGTGGGAGTCGTGTCCGGGATCGGGGTGTTGGCGATGAAGAAGTGGATCGTGGGATTGGCAGCCGTGGTACTGGTGGCGTGGGGACTGCTGGTGTTCGCGCCGTTCGGCGCCTCGGCGAGCCAGAGCGGATCAGGCTCGGGACCGGTCGTAGTCGCGCAAGGTGTGCTTGGCCGCGAGGCGGGTGCGGAGGCGGCAGCAGGAACTGGATGGTCCGAGCGCACGGAGATCGCCGATTCTTTCGAAGCGGCCGCGACCTCCGCCCTGTTGACGGGCCGCGCCGTCGATGAGCACGGTGTGGCGCTGGCGGGTGTGACGGTTCGGCTGTACGGCGGGTGGAGGGCCCGAACACCTGCTGCCCGGATCGCGAAGGACGTCCATCTGCTTCGCCACGGTCCGCTCGATTGGGAAGATCCTGAGGCGGTGACGACCGGGGAAGACGGCCGCTTCGTGTTCCGAATCGAACCACCCGAGAAGCTCGAGTTCGAGCTACGGCTCACGGCTCCGGGTCGTGTGGCCGCGCAGCTCCAATGGGAGCGTCTGCCCTTGGGGAGGGTCACGGACGCGGGTGACCTGCGTATCGAACTCGGAATCCAGCCGAGTGGTCGCGTCGTGGACGCTCACGGTTTCGTGGTTCCCGAGGGTGTAGTGCGGCTGGTGCGGAGCGCGGGGCAGTCTGCAGAGGCCTACCAGGAGTCCCAGGGGTACGGCCGCATCGAGGAGGACGGGAGGTTCGCATCGACCACGGCTGTTCTACCTGGGATGTACGAGGTGAAGGTCTCGCGCCGAGCGCAGCCGCTGGAGCTCGTGCGGCCCGATGGTGCCGTGCTCGTCGATGCGACTCACAAGGATCTGCGGATCGTGGTGGCCGAATCACGGACAGAGGCTCCGGTGGCGATCCGGGGCGTGGTCGTGGGGCCTTCGGGTGAGCCGGTGCAGAGCGCGCGCGTGGTGGCGGGATCGGACGACTCGCGCGACCCCAGATCGCTACCGAGGTCCGAGACCTTGTCCGCGGCCGATGGCACGTTCACTCTTTGGCGGCGGCCGGGCAGCGATGCCGCCGCGACTGTGATCTCCGCACATCGGAGTGGTTACGCGGATGTCGCCACGAAGGAATCGCTCGCCTGGGGTGAGTCCGGAGTGCGCCTCCAACTCCCGCCCGGCGGTGACGTGCGGCTGGTGGTCCGCGAGTCCGACCGTGGTGTTCCGGTCGACTTCTATGGAGTTCGATACGAGGAGTGCGTGCCCGGGCGAGCCTCTTCCCTGGAGGTCGCACGCGTCGCGCACGGTGGTCGACACGCCGAGGGCGTGCTCGACCTTCCTCTGCTGACTCCGGGTTCCTACCGCGTCGAGGTCGTCGTAGCGACCAGCCTGGGTGTCACGGTCATCGGCTCTGCGGAGTTCGTTGCGAGCGCCGGCCAGCAGAGCGTCGTCGACGTGTCGGTGGAGCTGTTGCGCGAGCAGGAAGTGCTGGTCGTCGATGAGCACGGAGACTCGGTCGAAGGGGCCACCATCGAAGTGCTTCGCGCGAACGATGGCGGGAAGATCGATCTGCAGCGGTGGGTGCTCGATCCGGACAGCGGCACGGTCGGTGGCTACTCGGCGACCCGGGAATTCTCGACCCTTACCGACGCGCGCGGCATCGCTTTGGTGCGGTTCGCCCCGGGCGCGGATCGGGGGCTACGGCTACCTGGCCCGCGGCACGTTCCGCAGGTGGTGCAGCCTTTGCCCGATGTGAGCGAGCAGCCGGTGCGCATCGAGGTCGCTCGCGGCGTGACGCTTCGCCTGAACCTCGGGCCGCGCGCGGCGATCGAAAGTCTTTGGCGTTCGAGCGAGGGGGACGGCGTCGAGCACCCCCTTTGGGTGGCGCTGCACGGTCGCGGCGACGTGGGCTCGCTCAACGTGCCGCCAGGATTCCGCGGCCACAACGGCATCCCGGTCTCGGAAGACGGCTCGGTCCTCATCGAGGGACTCCTGCCCGGACGGTGGACTGGGCAGCTGTTCTGGAACGAGTTCGTCCAGGCGGCCGGGCGCGAAGGCAGTCCGGTCCGGCGCAGCGGCACCAATGGCTGTGTCCTCTTCGATCGTCTGCAGATCGATCCCGAAGGCCCCGAGACGCTCGACGTCGACCTCTCGGACTGGGCCAAGCTGCCCATTGCCTTGCATCTGTGGACAGGCGAACTCTCCTGCGAGTTCAACTGCGCAGCGTTCCGCCTGGATCCGGCGACTGGAGAGAACTTCCGGCCGTTGCACTGCGCGCAGCTCGGCCAATCATTGAACGGGTGGTTCGAGTGCTCGCTACCGGCCGGTCGGTGGCGACTTGTCGGCCAATGGCGGAACGGCGACGAATGGTCCAGCTTGCCGGACACCGAGTTCCAGGTCGCAGCGCAGGACGTTGGCGCGCCGATCCGCCAGGACATCCACCTGGACCTCCCGCTCGCGCGTTGCCCGCTGCGGATCCTCGACCCCGACGGGTCGCCCGTCACCGGCCTGGCGCTCCGCCGCCCAGGTCCCGTGTCCCTCGACCCGGGGCGCGATCGGGTTCTCCCAGCCACCGACGCGGACGGCCGTACGTCGCTGCACGCAACATCGGGCCCCATCCACCTCCGCGCGTACCGAGCCCCGCTCCGTGACGACGCCGCCTTCGAAGCCTGGCGCCGCGACCACCCCGATGCCGACCCGTCCCTCCGCCTGATCGATCTCGGCACCATCGAGTTGCTGCGCGGCGAGAACCCCGAGCGCAGCATCCACCTACCTCCCGGATGGCGCGATCTCCCCGACTGACCGCTCGCTAACCACCCCCCACCTCCGCCTCCACCCGCGGCAGACACTCCGGGCAGTAGCTGTGCGTGAACCGCGCCTCGGAGTGCTCGTCGATGTAGCGCTCCAGCTGCGACCACGCCCCGTCCTCGTCGCGGATCTTCTTGCAGTAGCAGCAGATCGGCAGGAGGCCCTGCAGCACCTTCAGCTCCCGGCGATGCGCTTCCGCCACGCTGGTCTGATCGAGCAGCTCGCGGTGCGTCTTGGCGAGTTCGGCGTGGGCGCGGGCCAGACTGCGGTGGGCGCGCAGGCGGAGCCGCCAGGTGAAGGTGACGGTAAGGGCCAGGCCGGCGAGCAAGCCGGCGATGAGCCACGCAGACATGCGTGCCGAGCGTTCGGCTGCGACCTCTGCCGCGAGCACCTCGAGGTCGTGTTCGCGCTGCAATGCGTCGAAGCGCGCGTGCAGGGCGATGAGGTGCTCTTGGGCGTGGGCGTCGACCACCGGGCCGAAGCCGGCGGTGAGGAGCATCGCGTCGTAGGCGTCCTCGTAGTCTCCCCGCTGGGCCGCCAGTTGGGCCATCGTCGGCAGGATCGAGAGGATCAGCTCGCGGTCGCCGGCCTGGTGGGCCTGTTCGAACGCCGACTCGAGCAGTCGCTCGGCATCGTCGAACTGGTCGCGGCGGAACTGGATGCGGCCCAGGGCGGCCTCTCCGCGCATCCGGACATCGCCCGGGTCGATCCCCTCGGACAGTTCGAGCGCGGTGCGCGCATGGCTGACCGCGTCCTCTACACGGCCGAGATCGGTCAACACGATCGCGGTGTTCAGGTGTAGTTGCGCCGAACTCATCCGGTCGGCCAGGCCCTGGGAGAGGAGCAGGGCTGCGACGTCCATCTCGAGGGCCTCGTCGTAGCGACCCATCCGGTGCAGCGCCGCGCCGATGTTCTGGCGCGCGACCAGCTCCAGGCGCCGGTGGCCCTGCCAGATCTCGAGCGTCTTGCGGTAATGGTCGACGGCGAGCTCTGGACAGTGGAGGAAGTCGTAGGCCGCGCCGAGGTCATTGGAGAGATCGGCCTGGATGCCCGCCGGGATCGTTCCTGGTGCGAAGCCCTCGTCCGCGAGGTTGCGCGTCTGGAGCAGAACCTCGAGCCCGGCGAGGTGCCGGCCGGCGTCGAGCAGGGTGCGGCCGCGGAGGATGCCGCTCTGGATCTCGCGCCGGAAGTCGTCGAGACCGTGGGCGATCCGGAACGCCTCTTCGCTGGCGTCGAGGGCCTCCCCATGGCGCTGTTGTGTGGTGCGGAGCCGCGCGGTGGCGCGCAGGTTCTGCCAATGGAGATCCGGGTCGGCAGTGGTTGCCGCGGCGACCTGCGCGCGTCGTAGCCAGCGCTCCGCGTCTTCGAGCTGACCGCCATTGGTGAGCGCTCGGCTCATCGACAGGGCGAGAGCGTGGCGTTGCGCGGGCGGCGTATCCGGCCCGAGTCTGCGCTCGGCGCGGAGACCGAGTTCGACGGCTCGGTCCGGCTCGCGGTTGCAGGTCAGTCGCGTCAGCTCGACGAGGGCCTCGGTGAGCGCATCGCCCTCCAGGGATTCGAGGGAGGCGGCGAGAGCCTCCACCCGCTCCTGGCGCTGGGCGGTCGTGGGGGTCGTCGGTTGCGGCGGTCGTTCCGAACAGGCCGCGAGGAGCAGCCAGAGGACGGCGCCGAGCGAGCAGAGACGGAGCGAGTGCGGACGGAACCCGGACGAGTGGAGTGGGGTCGGCGAGGGGGGCATCGCGGACGGGTGGCAGGGAGGGACGGAGGTCCGAGCGTAGACCGATCACCACGCTCAGGCATCCGGAAGGACCCGGGCCGAGGGGTGGGGGCGGGAACGAGCGGATTCCTGCTGCTTCCCGGAGTCGATTCCGGAGACCCTGGCAACGAACCTCCCGATGGCCGAGCCGTCCCCGACCACCGACCGCGACGACCGCTGTGCAGCGACTCTCCTCCACGAGGGGCGCGCGCTGCGGGCCCTCGCCCGGCGCCTGCTCCGCGACTCGGGGAGCGAGGACGACGTGGTGCAGGACGCGGTGCTCGCCGCGTGGCAGCAGCGCGTCGCTGGCGAGCGTGCCGGCGCCTGGCTGCAGGTCGTGACGCGGCGGCTGGCGCTGCTGACCCGGCGTCGCCTCGGCCGACGCCGGGCTCGCGAAGAGGCGGCGGCGCGCGGCGAGGCGTTGCCGTCCGCCTTCGACGCCGTCGCCGCCAGCGAGACCGCGCGCGACGTCAGCGCCGCGGTCGCGGCCCTCGACGAGCCGTTCCGCACCGCGGTGGTGCTGCGGTTCTGGCACGGCCTGCCGCCGCGTGCCATCGCCCGGCGGCTCGGCGTGCCGGTCAACACGGTGCGCTCGCGGATCCAGCGCGGGTTGGCACGGCTGCGTGAGCAGCTCGACGGCCGGCATGGCGGCGAGCGGCTGGGCTGGGCGGTGCCGTTGGCGGGCATCGCCTACGACGGTGCGGGCGTGGCGCTCGCGACGACTCTCGGAGGTGTTCTGTTGGGGACGACGGGGAAGGTGGTGGGCTCGGTGGCGGCTGCGGCGCTGGCCCTCTGGGTGTTGTGGGCGGCGCTCGCCGAGCCGGTGGTCGAGGTCGAGCGTGAGGTACGCGTGGGCCCGGCGCCCGGAGGATCGGACGCGGACGCGGCCCCGCAGAGCGTTCCGGTCGACCTGTCGCCGGTCGGCGAGCGGGCCGCAGTCTCACCGCCGGCCTTGGAGCAGCCCGTCGCAGCGGTGCTCGTCGGTCGATTGCTGGACGAGTCCGACCTCGCGCCGCTGGCCCAGGCATCGATCGGCTGGCTCGACGACCCGGCGCAGCAAGCGCGGTCCGGAGCCGATGGCCGCTTCGAGCTGCCGCTGCACGGCGTGGGCGAGCGCGACTACCTGTCGCTGTGGACCGAAGCCGACGGCTTCGCGCGGGAGCGCCGTTCGTGCTCGTTGCGGGAACTCTCCGGCGCGCCGCTGAGAGTCGATCTCGGCGACCTGCAGATGGCTCCCGGGACCGAGCTGACCGGGCGCGTCGTCGACGCCGCGGGTCTTCCGGTCGCAGGTGCGCAGCTGTTCCTGTCGCAGCGGGGCATCGTCTACTCGGCCGCGCAGATGCACGGCAGTGACGTTCTCGCCGACGCGATGCCCCTCGCCGAGAGCGACGCGACCGGCTGGTTCCGGAGCGCGCACCGGGTGGTGCCGCAGGGCTTCGAGGTGTTCGTGATCGCGGCCGCGCCGGAGGGTCTCGGCTGGACCCAGGTGCGGCCGACGCGCCATGCGGGGAGGCTCGATGTGCAGGTCGCGTTGGATCAGGGCGCTGCGCCGACGGTCGTGGTGCGGGACGTCGACGGGCAACCGATCGCGGGGGTGACGGTCGAAGCCCTGCCGCGGTTCGCGCCGCTGGGGTACGAGGGCATCGCGGATACGGAGGGCCTCGCGAGCGACCAACCGCGCGGTGCCCGGTTCGTGGCGCAGAGCGATGCGGAGGGCCTGGCGCGCTTCCCGCTCCTGCCGCTCGGTGAAGGGCAGAACTGGGGGCCGCGCGGTGCCTATCGATTCCGCGTGATGGCCGAGGGCTACCGCGAGCGACGCCTCGAGGTCGAACTGCAGGCGGGGGCTGCGCCGCTCGAGGTCACGCTGCTGCGCGACCGTCCGTTCGACGTGCTCGTCGAGGTCCGCGCCGGAGAGGACGGTCGGCCGCTGAAGGATGCGCAGGTCCGGGTCGAGGCGCGTTCGGCGACGAGTGACGGGGAGGGACGGGTGAGGTTCGAGGCGCTTCGGACCGAGCGCGAGGAGCTGCGCTACGTGGTGCTCGCCGCGGGGCGCGTGCGGGCGAGTGGCACCTGGGCGGTTCCGGCGGCGGGCGAGCTGCGGGTCGCGGTCGAACTCGACCCGGCGGCCACGCTGAGTGGTCGGGTCGTGGACCAACACGGCCAGCCGGTGGCGGGCGCGCGCGTGTTCGTCGACGGGCCGATGAAGACCGCGACCGATGCCGAGGGGCGGTTCGCGGTCGAGGGCCTGCCCCTCACGCCGGTGTCCGTCGTGGTGCATCCTCCCGAGCCGGTCGGTGCGTGGGAGCCGGTGCCGTTCGCCGAGCCGTTGCCGGTGGCGGAGCAGCCAACGACGTTCGTCCTGCAGCGTCGGGTCGAGGGTCTCGCGACCCTGGCGCTCGAGGTCGTCGACATGGCGACCGGCTGGCCGGTTTCGCCGGAGCCGGTCTGGTTGAGTGCGGTCGACGAGCGCGGTCTCTGGGCCGGTGGTCGTTGGCAACCCGAGTCGATATCGATCGGTCGGGCGCGGATCGGGGGCGTGCAGCCGGGTCGCTACGAGCTCAGCGTGGCGCGGTTGGCGAAGCGGATCGTAGTGGTCGGTCCGGACGACCGGCTGGTGCCGTTGCGCATCGAGGTCGGGCAGCCGGGAGTCATCGAGGGGGAGCTGGTGCTGGCCGAGGGTAGTGACCTCTTGTGGCCGGAGACGGTCTCCGTGTCGGTCGGGCCGGACACCGGGGCCGCGGACTGGGTCGCGCCCGGGGGCGGTGAGTTGGTGATGCAGGGCGAGCACCGCATCGTGCTGGCCGCAAAGCTGACGCCGGCTCGGGGTACCCGCTTCCAACTGGTCGACGCCGACCCGCACCGCGTGATCTCGCTGACCGCGCAAGGTGGTGGGCTGATCGGACGGGCGAGCTTTCGGGTGCCGCCCGGTGGTGTCGCCCGACCCCGCCTCGTGCTCGCTCCCGCGTCGCTGCTGCGGTTCCGCTTCACGACTCCATGTCCGTGGCAAGAACTGGAGATCCAGACTCGTCGACCCGGTGGCGAGTGGTCGCTGCCGCTGCGTTACGGCTGGATGGGCGGGCGCAAGGAGCTGCACGTCCCGCTGCCCGCGGGCCCGCTGGAATGGCGGCTGTGCTCCCTGGATCCGGACTCGGGAGAGTCGGTGGTGCGCGGATCGGGTTCGGTGGAGCTGATCGCCGGGAAAGGCAGCGACATCGACGTGAGGCTCGGCGACTGAGCAGGCCGGCGGGCAACACTTGCAACCGGTGCCGCGACAACCGGTGCCAGGCACGCGTTGCAAAAGTCTGCGAGGTCGCCGCGGGCCTGTTAGCCTGTGCAGGCCGACCCCGCTTCCCACCGCTCCGCACCCCTGATGCCCACCTCCGGACCGCCGCGTGCGCCCGCGCTCGCGCTCCCTCTCGTCCTGCTGGCCGCTGGCGCCGAAGCCGCCGCCCAGACCACCGTCCAGATCCCGCTGAACTACAACTTCAACGGGATCGTCCACGCCGGCGAGGCCGGCCGGCCGGACGACCTGAACGGGTTCCGCTCGATCAGCGACCGCGCGCTCGACTTCCGTGGCGGTGTGCCGAACCACCCGCTGCTGAACCGCTACCAGCTGGTCGGCTCCGCGGGCGCGCTGGACATCGTCCACCTCGGCAACCGCAACCAGGTCGACGGCGGCAACTGGCAGTTCGACGCCAACCCCGATGGCGACAACGTCGGCATCCGGCCGAACTGGTTGCCCAACCCCAATCAGTCGACGCCGCAGCGGACCACGCTCGCCACCCCGGTCGCGATCGGTCCCTCCTCGGTGGCCAGCCTGATCTTCCAGATCAGCAACGGCGGCGGCACCTTCGACGTGACCTTCGGCTATGCGAGCGGCGCGTCCCGACCGGTGAACCTCGGCGGCGGCGACTGGTTCAACGGCGCGTTCGCCGGCACCGACAGCGTCGACCAGGCCAACTCGGGCAACAACCTGAACATCGTCGAGCAGATGGTCGACCTGAGCGGCGACGCCGGCGAGTCGCTGACCTCGATCACGTTCTCCAACCCGAGCAATCCGCGCGCGGGCTACGCGATCCTGGCGGTCAACGTCGAAGCCGCGCCCGATCCGTCGCGCCTCAACCACATCGCGTTGAGCTGCAACTTCAACGGCATCGTGCATGCCGGGGAGAGCGGCGCGCCCGACGCCTCGAACGGCTTCCGTTCGATCAGCGACCGCGCGCTCGACTTCCGCGCCGGGGTCCCGAACGACAACGTGCTGTCGCGCTATCAGCTCGTGTCCGCTGCTGGCGTGCCGGACCTCGTGCATCTGGGCAATCGCAACACCGTGAGCGGTGGCCAGTTCGCCTTCGACGCGGCGCCGAACGGTAATGACATCGGCGTGCGGCCGGCGTGGCTGGCCAACCCCGACCAGACCGGAGTGCAGCGCACCACCCTGGCCGAGCCGATCCTGCTCGATGCGTCGTCGGAAGCGACCTTCCTGTTCCAGATCAGCAATGGCGGCGGGCTGTTCGACGTGACCTTCGTGTTCGGTCTCGGCACGCAGGGCTCGATCACCGCGACCCTGGACGGCGCCGACTGGTTCGGTGGACCCTACGCGGGCACCGACCGCATCGATGCCGCAGGACCCGGCGCCGGCCTCCGGATCTCCGAGAGCCGCGTCGACCTGAGTGCGGCCGCGGGCTTCGTGCTTACCGCGATCGAGTTCTCGAACTCGTCCAACCCCGATGCCGGCATCGCGGTGCTCGCCGCGAACGTGATCGGCTGCCTGGCCTGCGCCAACCAGGGTGCGGTCGCCGATCTTGGCGGAGCCAGCTCCACCGGGGCCACGTTGTCGGTCGCCGGTCCCGTGCCGCTCGGCTGTGAGCTCGCCTGGGAGATCACCGGCGCGACCCCGAGTGCGCCGGCAGCGCTGTTCGGTCTGTCGCTCACCACCCGCGTCACGCCGCTGTCCGTGCTGTTCTCGAGCTGCGACGGCACCGTCCACCTCGACCGCTTCCTCACCGCGCCGCTGCAGATCGGCCCCGCGGGCGGCGCGTCGTTCGAACTGCCGCTGCCCACCGACCCCACGCTTTGCGGCATGCGCGTCTACAGCCAGTACCTCGAAGCCGGCGCGGGCGCCTGCCCGGTCCTCGTCAGCAACGCCCTCGCCATCACCATCGGGAACTGAACCATGCATTCCTCCAAGACCTCGCACACCGTTCCCGCGCTGTTGCTGGCCTGCACGGCCCTCGCTCCGGCCTCGCTCCTCGCGCAGAACAACCCGCCCGACGCACCGACGATCAGCGAGCCCGCGCGTCGTGACCTGGTGCTGAACCCCGCCGACGTCCACATGGAGACCCGGCCGATGACCGACCCCGATCCGGGTCAGTCGCACGCCGGCTCCGACTGGGAGATCTGGACGGTCTCCCCGCGCCAGCGCGTCTGGATCGCCGCCGACGTCACCGGACCCGAGAAGGTGCACGCGCACCTCGGGGATGGCGTGTTCGAGAACTCCCACGCCGGCCAGCGCCGCCTGCTGGGCGACACCGCCTACGAGATGCGCGTGCGGCACCGCGACGACAGCGGCGATCCGCTGACGCAGTGGAGCCCGTTCACGTCGATCACGTTCTCGACCGGGCCCATCTCGCGGAAGGAGCCGATGCTCCTCGACGACATCGAGGACCATCCGGCGCCGAGCTGGGTCGACCTGAACGGCGTCGCGGTCGATCTTCCGAGCGGCACCCCGAACCCGTCGGTGCGTGTCGAGACCGCCAATGGCTGGCTGCTGCTCCGCATCGACGGCCTGGCCGGCCCTGGCAACAGCGTGCGCAATCCCGCGCAGCTGCCGGTCCACCAGGCGGTGCGCGTGGTGATCGACTCGGGCAGCACCAACCTCGCCTTGCCGGCGACCGACCTCACCGGTCTCGAGGACGCCTGCGAGGTGTTCACGATCAAGATCCCCGCGGTGACCCTGGCGCCGAACCAGCGCACCGTGTTCTGGGTGAGCGAAGACGGCGCGACCTACGACGGCAATGCATCACCGACCGTCCCGTCGTTCGACACGCCGGCCCGCGGCATTCAGCCGCCGTGGATCGCGCGCGAGCCGGGTTACGCGGTCGAGGTGATTGCCGACGGTCTACGGATGCCGGTCAACATCGCGTTCGTGCCCGGTGCCGGCACCGCATCCAGTGACCCCAAGTTCTACGTGACCGAGCTCTACGGGACGATCAAGGTCGTCGCGCAGGACCTGACCGTGTCGACGTATGCGACCGGCCTGGTCAACTACACGCCGTCGGGAGCCTTCCCGGGCAGCGGCGAGCAGGGCCTCACCGGTATCGCGGTCGACCCGGTCAGCAAGGACGTGTTCGTGTCGCATCTGTGGCGCACCGGCAGCCAGAACTACCCGCGGATCACCCGGCTGCGCAGCACCGACGGCGGCCGCACTTCGAGTTCGCGCCAGGTGATCCTCGACATGCTGGGCGAGGCGCAGGGCCAGTCGCACCAGATCTCCAACCTCGAGATCGTCGGTGGCCAGCTCTACGCCCACATGGGCGACGGCTTCGATGCCTCGACCGCACGCAACCTGCGCTCCTACCGCGGCAAGATCCTGCGGCTCAACCTCGACGGCAGCCCGGTGTCGAGCAACCCGCTCTACGACGGCGGAATCCGCGACGCGCGCGATTACATCTACGCGTATGGCGTGCGCAATCCGTTCGGTGGCGCTTGGCGGGCCGCGGACAACAGCCGTTACTTCGTCGAGAACGGCCCGGACGTCGACCGCTTCGCGAAGCTCGTCGCCGGCCGCGACTACGGTTGGACCGGCTCGAACGCCAACATGCAGCTCTTCGCGCTGCACAACTGGAGCCCGTCCACCGGCCCGGTGAACATCGCCTTCGTCCAGCAGCAGACCTTCGGCGGCAGCGGCTTCCCGGCATCGCGCTGGGACCACGCGTTCGTCACCGAATCCGGTCCTACCTATGCCGAGGGTGAGCAGGAGCGCGGCAAGCGGATCACCGAGTTCACGCTCGACGTTGCCGGCAACGTGGTGACCGGCCCGAGTTCGTTCGTGGAGTATGCGGGCGACGGCTTCGCCACCGTGGTCGCGCTGTCGGCCGGACCCGACGGCCTCTACTTCAGCGAGTTCTACAAGGACCTGAACACCACCGGACCGACCGCGATCGGCGGGCGCGTGCTGCGCATCCACTACGGCGATCCGCAGGACTGCAACGCCAACGGCGACCCCGACTGGTGCGAGATCGCGATCGGCGCAGTGGCGGACTGCAATGGCAATGGCGTGCCCGACTCCTGCGACATCCGCGACGCGGTGTCCCTCGACCTCGACGCCAACGAGGTCCCCGACGAATGCCAGATGCTGTCCGCGAGCTCCGGCGAGCTGTCGGCGGCGACCGGCGGCCGCATCGACTTCACCCTCGACGCCGGTGCAGCCCGGGCCGGCATGGACTACCTGCTGGTCGGCTCCGCCAGCGGCACCCAGCCCGGCACCCCGCTGGGGCAGGTCCTCCTGCCGCTGAACATCGTCGGCGACGCGTGGTTCGCGATCAGCGCCGGCAGCGCCAACTCGCCGAACTTCCCGAACACCCGCGGCCGCTTCGATGCCCAGGGCCGCAGCAGCGCCGCCCTGGTGCTCTCGAGCCTGCCGAGCGGCGCTGTGGGCGCGACCCTGCACCACGCCTACGTGGTCTTCGACGCGAGCCTGGGCATCCGCGCGGCGAGCAACGCGATGCCGCTGGCGATCGTGCAGTGAGCAGCGCGCCGGCGGCGACCGCGGAATCGTCACGGAATCCGCGTGACGCCGCCGCGGCGCCGGACAAGGACGCCGCACGTGGACCCGCTCGCCGCCCAATTCGATCGCTACCGCCGCTCGGGTGACCTGCAGGCGCTCGGTGCGCTGTTCGACGCCGTGGCCCCACGCCTGCTGCGCGTCGCGCTGCATCTGGTCGGTGATCCGCACGAGGCCGAGGACCTGCTGCAGCAGACCTTCCTGGTGGCGATCGAACGTGCGGCCAGCTTCGACGCCTCGCAGCCGTTCGAGCCGTGGCTGAACGGGATCCTGCGTCACCACGCGCGCAACGCGGGCCGACGGAGGCGGCGGTCGGTGGGGCGTGACGACGCGGACGAGCCCGCCGTCGAGCGCGCGCCTTCGGAAGACGCCGAGCGCAGCGAGTTGCGGAAACTGCTGCGTCGGCACATCGAGGAACTGCCGGGCGACCAGCGCCAGGTCCTGCTGCTGCAGCTCGAACACGGACTGGAGCCGATCGAGATCGCGCGGGTGCTGGAGCTCTCGCCCGGTGCGGTGCGGATGCGTCTCCGGCGTGGACGGGAAACGCTTCGGAGGCTGTTGCCGGCTGGCGTGGGTTTCGCCGTCCTGGCGACCAGCGGCTCGAGCCTCGCGACCGTGCGCGCGCAGGTGCTGGGGGCGGCGGGCGACGCGGCAGCGCGGACCGCGATGGTGACCATCGGAGGCCTCGTCGCCACGGGGATCGGAGTCCTGACCATGGGCAAGTGGATCGTCTCGGGAGTCGCCTGCCTGGCGCTCGTCTTCGGAGTCCTGGTGTTTGCGGCGCCCGGATGGAGCGAGACGACCGGCGAGATTGCGCGTGGCGCGGCGGTCGAAACGTCGCAGGGCGGGGAGGCCACCGTTCCACCTGGAGCGTCTTCGTCGCCGGAGGTCTCCGTCTCCGAGGGGGTGGCATTCGGCACGACCGACCGGCTGCCCGTCGTGGCGAGTTCGGACCCCGACCCTGTCGTCGTGACGATCACGGGCCGCGCGGTCGACGAGGCGGGGCTCCCGCTCGCGGGCGTGGAGGCCGAGCTCGAAGGTCGGTTTGCGGCGGGGATCATGGAGGAGGTCCGCCACGAGCTGACGCAGGGTGCCGTCGTCTGGCAGCGCCCCGAGCCGGTGGTCACGTCCGACGACGGTCGGTTCGCGTTCCGGTTCGCTCCGCTCGATCTGTATCGGATCGAACTCCTGTTGTCTGGCGCGGAGCGGGTCTTCGCGCGCTTCGATTGGACGGCGCTCGAGGACGGCGCGCACCTCGAGCTCGGTGACGTGGTGTTGCCGCTCGGAGCCCGCCTCGCTGGGACGCTCGTCGACGACCGCGGCGAGCCGGTGGTCGACCAGCCGCTCCGGTTCGAATCCGAGAACCCCGCGCCGGAGTCCCTGCGGCGGCATACCGGGGTGCAGACCGACCGCGAAGGTGCCTTCGAGAGTCCGTGGCTGATCCTGCCGGGCCGCTATCGAGTGCGCGTCGAGGGCCGGGAGCTGCTCGCACCTCGGGAGCCGTTGGCGCTGACCAGCTTGCCGCGGGAGTTGCGGATCGTCGTCGCGTCGGTGGCGAGGGATCCCGAAGCAGTGCTCCGCGGCCGCGTCGTCGACGAGCGGGGCGAGCCGGTGGCGGACGCCGAGGTCTTCGCCTGGGACGCGGAGCCGTTCCAGATCGTCGGACTGAGCAAGCGGGCCACCGTGCGGACCGATCTGGACGGCCGGTTCGAACTCCGGCGCACCGCGGACTTCGCGCACGAGAGCACGACCATGGTCTCGGCGTTCCGGGAGGGCTTCCGGCTCGGGCGGACCGACGGGCCAGTGGCCTGGGATGGGCCTGAGATCCTGCTTCGCTTGGGTACGGGTTCTCCTGTCGAGGTGCAGGTCACGCGGGTCGACACGGGCGAGCCGGTCGAGAGGTTCGGGGTGATCCTCGCACCGCAGCGGATCGAGCAGGGGCGGAGTTCGTGGGACGACCGACTGCAGTTCGTTGGCGACCACCCGGGCGGGCTGCTCAGGATCCCGAACGTGAGTCCGGCCCGCTATCGCGTCGATGTGGTGAGCGCGCTCGGGCCGAGCGCGGCGGGTGGGATGGAGTTCGAGGTCGAGCCGGACTCACCCACGCGCATCGAGCTGCAGATCGCGCCGGTTGCCGAGCAGGTCGTCGAGGTCGTCGATGCGAGCGGCGCGCCGTTGGCCGACGTGCCCGTGGAACTCGTGCGGCATCAGTCGGGCGGCGAGTTGTCGTTGGAGATGCCGTTCATGGACACGTCGCATGCGGGCATCAACGGCGACCGCGTGGGTGCCATCGAGGCGACTCATCGGACCGACGACGCAGGTCGCGTGACCGTGCGGTACGCTCCGTCGGCGGGAATCGGACTGCGGCTGCCGGGCCCGGGGCATGTGCCCCATCTGCTGCAGCCCTTGCCGATTCCAGGCAGCGAGCCGCTGCGTCTCGTGGTGAAGCGCGGCGCGACGCTGCGCGGCCGGGTCGGGCCGCCCGAAGTCTTGGAGTGGATGCTCTCGGAGCAGGCGCGCGAGGGAGAGGCTGCGAGAAAAGGGATCGCAGTCCAGCTCCACGGGCTCGCGGAGTCGAGTGGCCGCTCGTTGCCGATCCTCGGCGCATCCCCGGCTGGCTTCGAGGTCTCCGGCGAGGACGGCCGCTTCGAGGTCCGCGACATTCCGGTCGGGTCGTGGCGCGTGCAGGCTTGTTGGATGGCCGTGCAGCGTCGACCGGACGGCACGCTGATCTCCAGCCACGCGCGGTTCCTGCCGCTAATCGAACGGCTGGAGATCGAGGGCTCCGAGACGTGCGAAGTCGAAGTCGATCTGAGCCGCTGGCTGCCGGTCGACGTGGTGGTGCGGACCACGGTCGACGGTGCGCCCCACGGGGTCACGTTCAACGCCGACACGGCGATCGAGAGTGCCGGACCGGAAGCCGAGCAGCGCTTCTCGGCGCCCTTCACCACGGGTGACCACGGCGAAGCGATCGTGCGGCTGCCTCCGGGCCTCTGGCATCTGGAGCCGAGATGCGAACTCGCGGATGGCCGCGTGCTGTTCGCCTGGCAGACCCTGCTCGTGCCGCCCCGAAGCTCGGACGAGCAGCCTCCACAGGTGGCCGTGTTCGACTTCCGCATCGCGCGCGCCACGGTCCGCCTCGTGACCCCGGATGGGCTGCCCGCCGTGCACGCCGACCTGCGGGCCGGTCTGGCAGACGGCGGGCGAGCCCTGGTGAAGGTGACCACTCCCGATGCCGCGGGCGTCGCACAGATCCGCGGCGTCGCCGGCACCTACCAGCTCTACGCGATCCGTCGACCGTTCCAGGACGCCGCCGTGCGCTTCGCCTGGTTCCGCGACCATCCCGACGCCTCGCGGGACGTCCAGGCGGTGTTCCTCGGAGACGTCGAAGTGGCACTCGACGCGCAGCTGGAGCAGGTGATCCATCTGCCGGAGGCCTGGGCGCGGCTTCCGGACTGAGCGAGCCCGCGGCCTTGTCGCCCGCGCACACCGGGACTCCAATGCCCGGCGACGATGCCCTACGACCCCGACCTCCACGGCCCGCGCGTCCTCGGCCCCGGCTTCAACGAGCGGGTGTTCGAGATCGTGCGCAGCGTGCCGCGCGGCCGCGTCACCACCTTCGGCGACGTTGCCGAGGCGCTGGGTTGGAAGCGTGCCGCACGCCAGGTCGGGCGAGCGATGGCGGCGCTGCCGGGCACTGACTCCGATGTGCCGTGGCAGCGCGTGGTGCTGTCGTCGGGCAGCGTGCCGTGCGGGCCGCGGCAGGCGAAGCTGCTGCGGGCCGAGGGTGTGGCGGTCCGCGCGTCGGGGCAGGTCGCGCGGTTCCGCGAGTTGCGCTGGCGGCCGGGCTGACGATCATCCTGGCATCGCCGCGTCCAGGAAGTGGCGGTTCAGCGCCGCACCGGACTCGGGTCGTCGCAGGCGATCTCGATCGTCACCGGTTCGCGGCCGGGGAGCACGTCGATCAGCGCACCCGACCAGGTCACGCCGGCGACCACGCGGCGGGCGCGGAGCACCAGCGGGGTCTCGGGCAGGCCGCGGAAGGAGAACCGGCCTTCGGCATCGACGCGGGCCGTGCGGGTGCCGAGGGAGGACGGGTCGTCGAAGGCGCGGACCTCGACGATCGCCGGGGCTACTTGGTCGAGCTCATCGGAGACGACGCGGCCGTGGAGCTCGTAGCCGCGGGCCAGGGCGAGTTGCAGGGTCGCGGTCGTCGCCGGCTGGACCTCGGTCGTCAGGCGCGGGTGGGCGTCGTGCTCGATCGACAGCGCGAGCGGTCCCGCCGGCAGGCGGTCGAGCCAGGCCCGGCCATGGCCGTCGCTGTGGACCTCGCGGAACAGGCCGTCGCGGTCGTGCACGACGACCCGCGCATCGGGGACCGGTTGGCCCTGGTCGTCGGAGATCAGGACTTCGAGCGCGTGCGCCGGTTCGAGGCGGATGGGCCGCGCTGCGGATGCGTGTGCCGCGAGCTGTTCGCGGGTGATCGAGCGGTCGGCGAAGCCCGCGGCGCGGATCGCGTAACGCGTGATGCCGGCGTCGGCGAGCGCCTCGGCGCGGCCCGCGGCATCGGCGGTGCTCACCGCCCGCAGCGACTCGTGCGGCGAGCGGCCGCCGATCGAGAACACCCGGGCTGCGCCGATCGGCGTGCCATCGGCCTGCTGCACCGTGAGCGTGGTGAATCGGCTCGAGGCCGGTGCGAAGCGACGCGACCGACCGGGCTCCATCCAGACCTCGTGGTGGACCTCGATGCGGTCTCCTCGCGTGCGGACCTCGACCACCAGCGGAACGCGGCTCCGAGGGAGCTGCACCACCCCGTCGTCGGCGGCGCGCCGGGTGGTCTCCGGCCAACCGACGAGTCCGACCGACGCGCCTGCTGGCAGGTCGCGCAGCGCGGTCGCGCCGACCTGGGGGCGTTCGAGCACCTGTCGGGATCCGGCCTCGAGAGCGGCATGCACCAGCCAGGTCTCGTCGCTGCTGTTGGCGCCCGGCTCACCGACCTGGAATTCACCGACCAGGAACTCGACGAACGCCGCCGGCAGCCGCATCACGGGTCCTTCGACGAGGCCGACCGCGACGCCGTCGATGCGCAGCCGCGCGCCGTCGACCGCGGGGCGACCCGCGCCCGCCGACAGAACCACCTCGGCGGCCGGCCCGGCCTCGACCACCACCGGCACCCCGGGGGCGGCGCGCTCGACGAACGCCGCGCGGTCGCCGCCGTCGATCCACAGCGCCAGCGGAACGGCGGTCGGCAGCGTGAAGCGGCCGCGCGCATCGGTGCGGGTGACGATCGTGGACGGACTCGTCGCGGGGCCCTCGGGCGCCTCGGCCCATGGGTCGGTCTCGCGCGCGACGAAGCCACGGACCACGGCGTCGGCCAACGGTCCGCCGGAGCCGTCACCGATCCGGCCGAGCACGCGGTCGGCCTGCGCGCCGGCCACGCTCGACAGAGTGCCGACGACGAGGACGAGCGGCGCGAGACAGCGCGAGGCCGTCCGCGTCACGTCTCGGAGTCGTCGCCGCGCTCTGCTCAACGCGCTCCCTGCGCGCCGTGGCCGTGGCAGTCCGCCAGGGCGAGCAGCGCGTAGATCGTGCACATCGTCGGCTGGTCTTCCCACCAACGGCCGTTCTCCTCGTTCAGCCACGAGCCGTCGTCGCGCTGGATCGACTCGAGGTGGCTGGCCAGGGCCTCGCGCCAGTTCACCTGCTTCGACTGCTCGTCGCCGAGCGTCTCGATGGTCTCGATCCCGCACACCGTCAGCGCGCGGGCCATCGTCTCGTAGTAGTAGAACAGGCCCTGGTAGGGCGCGTTCTCGTCGAGGCCGGAGTGGTTGCCGGGGTTGGTCTCGAGGGTCCAGTTGCGGCGGATCCAGTCGGTCGCGGCCTGCATGCGCTCGTCGTCGGCATCGAGGCCGCACAGCGCATAGGTCTTCAGCAAGGCGTAGGTCATCGAGCCGTAGCTCCGCGGCACCCGCACGCCGTCGCCGACCACGTCGAAGCCGAACTTCGAGTTGCCGGGGTAGTACGACGCGCCGCCGTCATTGCCGGGCTCGACCGGGTGGGTCTCCTCGGAGCCTTCCTCGGAGACCTCGGTGCGGTAGTCGTTCACGCTCTTCAGGTTCTGCACCCGCTGCAGGAACACCAGCGCATTGGCAAAGGCCTTGTCGTTCGGGTCGAGACCGGTGACGTGCAGGGTCTCGATCGCGAACTGGGTATTGCTCATGTCGGCGCGGTCACCCGGCCCGTATCCGAAGCCGCCCCAGCTCTTGTCGTCCTTCGGGATGCCGGCCTTCTCGACGTTCTGCGCGAACTGCAGGAAGTCGCGGGCCTTGCTCAGCGCCTTGCTGGCCTTGTCGCCTTCCAGCTTCGACAGCGCCATCGCGACCGCGCTGGTCTGGTAGTTCTTGATCGATTCGCCGAACGAGCCGTCGTCGTGCTGCTGCTCGAGCAGCCAGTCGGACGCCTGTTCGACGAACTTCGACTCCTTGTCGTTGCGCAGCGAGGCCGGCTTGGTGAGCACCGCGCCGAGCGCGAGGCCGGTCACGCCCACGTGCGGCTCGTCGCGCTGCAGGAACTTGCCGTCCTTCGCCTGGGAGAGCAGGAAGTCGATGCCCTTCTGCTGGGCAGCCGTGAAGTCCGGGCCCTTGGGTTTGGTGGCGGCGGTGGCTTCCTGGGCCTGGAGCGCGGGGATCGCCCCAAGGACGGCCAGCAGGCCGGTGGTGAGGAGTCGGGAGGAGGTCGGGGTCAGCATCGGAACTCGCATCGTGGGAACGGTCGGACCGGGTCTCGGTTCGACGGGCGCGGTCTCGGGTCGCATACGCGGAGCCCGCGTCAGGCGGCTCGGCCCAGGCCGGGGGCGCGGCAACGAGGGCCGGGGAGGTCGGTTCACCAGGATTCCGGTCGGAAAACCTCCGGGGTCGCTGCCCGCCGTCGAGACGGTCTCCTGGGCTAGTCTTCGCGGGCCCCCGGGAGAAGAGCCTGATCCCTGCCCATGCGTCCGCTCCACCTGTTCGTGGTCCTCGAGACCGTTCTGTTGGCGGTCGTCGCCGTGTTCTGGGGGCTGCGGTCCGGGGAGGGTGGGCCGGTGGCCGTAGGAACCGAGCAAGCTCGCAGTTCCGACGCCGGCTCCGTTCCGAGGCGCGCGGAGAGCGCTGCAAAGGGCAGCGGCGAGAGGATGACAGGATCCGAGGTGGGCGGCCGCGTGGCGGTATCGGGCGGCGCCGGCGCGGACGTCGCGGTGCTGGTGCGCGGCCGCGTGCGTGTCGACGACGGCAGCGAGGCGCCCGACGGAGTCCGGGTACTGTTCCGGCGGGTCGGGGACGTGCGGCACGCGACCTGTGTCGGGGCACGCTATGCGCTGTCGAACCTGCGGCCGGGTGTGTGGACCGTGGAATGCAATGCGGATGGCTTCGTGCCTGGCAGTCGGGAGGTGGAACTCTCCGCGGAGGCAGCCCAGGCGGTCGATCTGGAGCTGACGCGCGCGTGGCGACTGAGCGTCGTCGTCGAAGGCGTCGATGGAGTCGACCTCCGGGCTGCGATGCGCGAGTTCGGTGTCCACGCCGCCTTCCACGCCGTCGCGACCGATGAACCGGTGGTACGAGACAGCGTCGAGCTCGGGAGTTCGGGGCAGGGTCTGGCGGGAATCGGTCGCTTCGAGGTGCACCGGGATTCGGCGTCGCGGCCCTCGGTGCACGGCGAGGCGGGAGTGTTCTGGCTGGAACATCCGCCGCCGGTGCACGTGGCGCTGCTGCTCCACCATATGGTGATCGCGCGGCAGACGGTGGCGACCGGTGCGCGGGAGGTGCGGTTCGTGGTCGATCCGAGCTGGCTGTCCGAGCGACTCGCGCGGGTCGTGCTGCGCGTCGTCGACGGGGCTACCGGCCGTGCGGTCACCGAGGGTATCCGCGGGTCGATCCTCGTGGCGGGCGGCAAAGGAGCCGCGATCGCCGCGCCCGATGGGGATCGGCTGGTGTTTGCGAGAGTCTTCCCGGGTCACGCGAGCCTGCGGATCATGGCGGGTGCAGAACGCGAACCCTCGGAGCGAGACGTGCAGGTCCCGGTCGGCGGGACCCTCGATCTGGGGGATCTCGTCGTGCATCCGGTGCGCGTGCTGCACGGACGCCTGTTCGATGCGGCAGGGAAGCCGAGCGCAGGCGAGATCTACTGGGGCGAGGTGTCGGCGGAAGGCCGCGCGCGTGGGATCGTCGCGAACCGGATCACTCCTGCCGACGGAGACGGGAGGTTCGCGATCCACCAGCTCGGTCCGCACCGCTACGTGGTCGTCTCGAAGGGCTCGAACGGTGGCTTCGGCCATGCCGTGGTCGACGCTTCGCTGGCAACCGAGGAGCAGCCGGTGGAGATCCGGCTCGGACCGTCCGCGCGGATCACCATCCATCCTGGGCCACCGGACGAGGAGGCGTGGCGTGTGACGGCGCGCGACGAGGGAGGAATCGTCGTGTTGGAGGAATGGCTGCGAGGTGGCTCGCGGGGAGGTTCGCTGTCGCTCGGCGCAGGCCGCTGGCGGATCGAAGTCGAGACCCACGAGGGAGTGGAACTGCTGCGGAAGGACGTCGATCTGGCTGCGGAGGCGCACGAGATCCTGGAGGTGCGGCGATGACCGCGCGCTCGGACCGGGTGTGGTGGCTGGTCGCGCTACTCGAGGCTGCGGCGCTCGCGGTGCTCGTGATCGACCTGTCGAGTGTGCGGGGCGCGACTGCGCCGTCGTCGGCGGTCGTCGAGAGCTCGGAGGATCCTGGCAGCGCGACCGGTGAAGGCGGGGGAGTCACCGCAAGTGCTATGCGGCCGGGATCGAGCGCGCCGGGCCCAGAGGTCTCGCCGCCGGAAGCGGAACAGCATCGCGGCCCATTGGCATTGCCTGACGATCCGACGACGGTGGTCCACGGGCGGATCACCGATGGCGACGGTGCACCGCTCCTCGCGAGGTTCGCGCTGATGCCGTCCGAAGACGTCTCGGACGAGCGATTGGTCAGCGGTCGTGTCGGCGTCGCCGACGACGGGCGGTACTCGATCCCGGGACTCGAGCCTGGTGGATACCGGCTCGAGGTGAGTGCGGACGACCATCGCACGGAGACCCTGGCGTTCGAGATCTTCGCCGGCACATCGTTTCACCGACTCGACGCCGTGTTGCGGCGCACCTGGAAGCTGCGCGTGAAGGTCCGCGCGCCGGACGGCCAATGGTTCGACGACGTGATCGCCGACTGGCGGGAGAAGCATGCGAGTCCGATCAGCACCGTCCTGTCGGTGATCGCGACCGAAGACCCGCTGCCTCAGAGGCTCCCCGATCCAATGGGCTCCTCCGTTACGCGGTTGGGGCTCGGGCGCTGGGAGGCTGCCAACAAGCTGTTCGGAGGCGTGCCGATGCCGGCGGGCTACATCGGGGTGCTGGAACTCCCCGAACCGAAGCCGCTGCACATTGGGCTGGTGTTCGCGCAGGCCGTGCTCGCGAGCGAGCAGGTCGCGGCCGGTCAGGAGGAACTCGAGTTCGAGCTCGGCGAGGCAGGTTTTCGCGCGGAGCTTGGCGCGGTGCGGATGCGGTTGGTCGACGGCTCGAGCGGCGCGCCGTTGGCCGGGATCGAGGTACGCGTTCGCGACGACCAGCGGCTCGAGGCCAGCGCGACCAGCGACGGAGCGGGCATGGCGCTGTTGGAGGGATTGGCCCCTTCGCCGTACGACCTGTCGGCGAGCGCGGCCGGCGGGATCCGCTCGGGCGATTGGCGGATCGTGCCCGAGCCCGGGGTCGAACTCGATCTCGGGGATGTTCCGCTCCACGTTCCGTCGATGGTGAGCTTCGAGTGCGACGGTCCCGAATCGGACGCCGAGGTCTACCTGTCGATACGGAGCCTCGACGCGCCGTCACATCCTGCGCTTCGTCCGCGCGACCTCACGACCGTGCGGCGCGAGGGCGCCGCCGAGGCACGGCTCACTTCTGGACGTTGGATGGTGCATGCGCGTTGCCAGGGTTGGCGAGGCTTTGCGGCGTTCGACACTGCGGACCTCGAGGGGCGTTCGGTGCGCATCGTTCTGAGGGAGACTGCCGGGTTGGAGATCCAGCTCCCCGACGACGGGAGGCGACTCGGTCTTCGATTGGTCGATGGTGCGAGTGGCGTCGTGATCCTCGATCGTTGGCTCGGCGGTGTGGACGGCCTCGCGGTCGGCCTGCCTCCGGGACGCTATCGCGCGGAGGTCGAGAACCTCGTCGGCGAGCGGACGCGGCACCAGGTCGTCGTAACCGCGGAGGGTGGTACCTTGGACCTCCGCGCCGTACGCTGACGCGCGCGCGCAGCAACCGCCGCATGTTTCCCGTTCGGTTGAATCGGTCGCCCTGCACGGGCGCGATCCATGCACGGCTGCATAGAGTTCCTGCAATCCTCGCCCGGCATCGACACCCCTGCTCATGCGTCCGTTGCACCTGCTCGTGGTCCTCGAGACCGTTCTGCTGGCGGTCGTCGCCGTGTTCTGGGGGCTGCGGTCCGGGGAGGGTGGGCCGGTGGTCGTGGGAACCGAGCAAGCTCGGAACTCCGACGCCGGCTCCGTTCCGAGGCGCGCGGAGGGCGCTGCCGCGGGGAACGGCGAAGAGCTGGCGGGATCCGGCGCGAGCGAACGAGTGGAGGTGTCGGCCGGAGAGCACGCGGAGGTGGTGGTGCTGGTCCAGGGCCGGGTGCTCGACGAGAACGGCAGCGAACTGGCCGAGGAGATCGGTGTGGTGTTCCGCAGGATCGGTGACGTCCGGCGTGCGACCTGTGTCGGGCCGCGCTACGCGGCGACGAACCTGCGGCCGGGTGTGTGGACGGTGGACTACAGCGCCGAGGGTTTCGTGCCCGGGCGCGTCGAGGTCGAGCTCTCGACGGAGGCGGTGCGGACGGTCGATCTGGAACTGACGCGGGCCTGGCGGTTGGAGCTGTTCGTGGAGGGGGCCGGCGGGGTCGATCTCGAGGAGGTCCTGCGGGAGCTCGGGATCAGCGTCGCGCTCGCGGCGGTCGCGACCAACGCGCCGGTGGTCGGCGACAGCGTGGCGCTGGGCAGCTCCGATCGGCGCCTGCGGGGGGTCGGGCGCTTCGAGGTGAAGGGGGATTCGGCTTTGCGGCCTTCGGAGCACGGCGAGGCGGGGGTGTTCTGGTTGGACCATCCGCCGCCCGTGCATGTCACGCTGTTGCTCCATCACTCGGTGATCGCTCGGCAGGCGGTGCCGGCCGGCGCGCGGGAGGTGCGATTCGTGGTTGATCCCGAGGACCTCCGGCAACGGGTCGGGCGCATCGTGATGCGGTTGATCGACGGCGCGACGGGCAAGCCGATCGAAGACCAGGTCTACATCATGCGGGGGGTTGCGGGAGTGTCAGGTACGGCTCGAACAGAGCGAGATGGAGACCGGCTGGTGATTCCGCACATCCTGCCGGGGGTCGTGAACCTGCGGATCCAGGCGGGCAAGGGGGGCAAGGGTCGCGAGATTCCGCAGTTCGACGTGCTGGTTCCCGATGGCGGAACGCTCGACCTCGGCGATGTGATCTTGCATCCGTCGACCGTGCTGCACGGGCGGTTGCTCGACGCGGAGGGGGAGCCGAGCTCCGGCCAGATCCTTTGGGGAGAAGCGTCGGGAGAGCGACCGACCCGCGGAGTCGCTCGGCCCATGGTCACCTTTGCTGATGGCGACGGGAGGTTCTCGATCCACCATCTGCGCCCGCTTCGCTATGTGGTCGTCGGGCGGGGAGCGAAGGGCGGATTCGCTCACGCGGCAGTCGATCCTGCGGCGACGTCCAAGGAGCGGCCGCTCGAGATGACGCTTACGCCCGTCTCACGGGTCAGCATCGTTCCGGAGCCACCCGACGGCGAGGCCTGGCGCGCGACGGCGCGTGATGGGGATGGCGTCGTCGTGTGGGAGGAATGGTTGCGTGGCGGTCCGCGGGAGCGCGAGATCTGGCTCGGCGCAGGTCGGTGGCAGATCGAAGTCGCCACGCACGAGGGGGTGAGCTTGCTCCGAGAGGACGTCGATCTCGGTGCAGGTCTGCCGAAGATCTTGGAGGTGGTCCGATGAGCGCGTGGAGCGATCGGGTGTGGTGGGCGGTCGCGCTGCTCGAAGCGGCATTGCTCGCGGTGCTATGGATCGATCTGGCGGGCGAGCAGGACCCGGGCGAGTCTTCGTCGGTACAGAATGACGCCGCTCGCGCAGGGGTACCTGCCGACGCACTTCAGGAGGACGCAACACCGACCGGAGCGGACCTGAGCGCGCCCCTTCCGGACGGCGCTACCGGCCGAGGGCGGCGCAGCGCGCCGGCACCCGACGACCAGCCAGTCACTCTGCTCCATGGCCGAATCACGAACGATCGAGGGATGCCTCTCGCCGCGATGCTGGCGCTGATGCCGCCCGAGGAAGTCTCCGACGAGCGGTTGGTCAGCGGGGTCGCCAGCGCCAGCAACGACGGGCTCTACGCGATACCGGGTCTCGCGCCTGGTGCCTATCGGTTCGAGGTGAATGCGAAAGACCATCGCTCCGAGACCCTGGCTTTCGAGATCCAGGCTGGGACGGGTCTCTGCCGACTCGACGTGGTCCTGCAGCGAAGCTGGAAGCTGGGCGTGAAGGTCCGTGCGCCGGATGGTCGAGGGTTCGACGACGTGATTGCGGATTGGCGCGCGGAGCACGCGACGCCGATGAGCAGCGTATTGGTCGCCATTGCGACCGAGGACCATTTGCCGCAGCGCCTGCACGACCTCGGTGGAATCCCGGTCACGGCATTGGGGGTCGGCGTCTGGAGACCAGCGAACGCTCCTCTCGGTGGTGTGCCACTTCCGCAGGGCTACATGGGCGAACTCGAACTCCCCGAGCGGAAGCCGATGCACGTCGGTTTGCTGTTCGACCATGCGGTCGTCGCGAGCCGGCAGGTGGCTGCGGGCCAGGAGGAGGTCGAGTTCGAACTGGGCGAGTCGACGTTTCGCGCGCAGCTCGGCACGGTGCGCATGCGGTTGGTCGACGGCTCCAGCGGTGAACCGCTGCCCGGAGTGGCGGTGCTCGCGCGGGGGCCCCAGCGGCTCCAGACGAGTGCGACCAGTGATGCGCGGGGCATCGTGGTGCTGGAGGGAATCGGCCCTTCGCGTCATACCCTGACGGTGCGCGCCGCGGGCGGACTCCAGGCCGACGGCTGGGAGATCGAGCCCGAGCCCGGCATCGAGATCGATCTCGGCGACGTGCCCCTCACCGCACCCGTGATGGTGCCGTTCGAGTTCGAGGGTCCGGATGCCGACGCCGAGATCTACGTCACCCTGTCGACCATCGAGCCGCCCTCGCATCCGGCATTGCATGCGCGCAGCACCAGGGCCGTGCGGCGCAATGGGACTGCGCAGGCCCGGCTGGCTCCGGGGCGATGGAAGGCGCAGGCCGCGTGCGCGGGCTGGCGCGGAGACGTGGTGTTCGACACCGCGGGCCTCGATGGAGGTGCGGTGCGCATCCCCATGAGTTCCACGGCCACGCTGCGCGTCCTCCAGGCCGACGACGACCGTCGCCTGCGACTGCGCCTCCTCGATGCGGTCGGTGGCGATGTGGTGACCGAGCGATGGCTCCCCGGTCGCGGCACGCTCGAGCTCGGCCTGCCGCCTGGACGCTACCGCGCCGAGGTAGAGACCCTCGCCGGGGAGAAGACCCAGCAGGAGGTCACCGTGACCGCGGAGGGCGGCACGTTGGATCTTCACACCGATCGCTGACGCCCTTGTCCATGCCGTTGCTGCCCATGCGTCCCTTACCCCTGCTCGTCTGCTGCGAGGCCGTCGTGTTGATGATCCTCGCCATCCTCTGGTTCCAGCGGTCGGCCGATGCGGGGCCGGTGGAGGTGCCGCGGGTCGCGGGTGGGGCGGAGGCCGTTCCCGGTGGCGAGGCGCGGAGCGGCGGCACCGGTGTTGCGGCCACTGGTGCACGGGGAACCGAAGCGGTCCCGCCGCGGCAGGCCGTACCGGGGGAGGATGCCGGAAGCGCTCCATCCGACATCGTGGTTCGCGGCCGGCTCCTGACCAGTGACGGGTCTGAGCCTCCTGCGGAGCCGAGCGTGCTCTTCTACCAGGGTGCCACCTACCGCCGGGCCACGCTGCTGGGCGGCGAGTATGCGATCGCCAGCCTGAGCCCGGGCACTTGGGAGGCGCAGGTGCGGGAAGCGGGTTGGGCCTCGCTCGTCGAGGAGCACGTGTTGACCAGCGAGCCGGTGCAGACCATCGACCTCACGCTGACTCCTGCGTATCGGGTAGACGTGTTCGTGACCGGCCCCGGGCAGGTAGACCTCCAATCGACGATGAGCGAGCTGGGGCTGCTCTGGGGATTGCATGTGGTGGCAACGGGAGAACCGCTGGTCGGCGACCTTCCGGTGACGGAGCAGGCGTCGGTGGGCGATCTCGGACTGGGTCGTTACCAGATGCGTGGCGGCCTCGGGGGCGACGAGTCGGAGCGTGGCGAGTCCGGTGTGCTCTGGTTGGATCGGCCACCACCGGCGAACGCGGCGTTGCTGATGCGGCACGTGGTGCTGGCACAACAGGGCATCGCTGCAGGGCAGCGGGAGCTGAGGTTCGTGGTAGATCCCGAGCGGCTCCGCGCGCGGTTCCCGAGCGTGAGCCTGCGGGTGATCGATGGGACGACCGGCCAGGCGCTCACCGAAGGCGTGCAGGTCGGCTTCTCGACCGCGCAAGGTGGTGGCTTCGGGAGACCGACCGTGGTCGGGGATCGGCTGGTCGTCGAGAACGTGATGCCGGGGATGGCACAGATGGAGCTGTCGGCCGGGTTGGAGCGCGAGCGGGTCACCGACTCGGTCTTGGTGCCGTCGGGCGGTGAACTCGATCTCGGCGACGTGGTGCTCGGTCCGAAGGTCGAGGCGCTCGGCAGGTTGTTGGACTCGGAGGGCCGGCCCACGGCGGGCAGTCTCCAATGGACCTGTCTCGATCGCTGGGACCCGCCCGCGCAGCCGCTGGTCGACCGGCGCACGACCCGCGCGAATGCCGATGGCGAGTTCGCTCTCCATGGAGTGGGCCCGCACCGCTACGTGGTCACGGCATATGGAGGCGAGCCAAGCGAGCATGGCCATGCAATCGTCGACGTCGGTGCGCTTGGAGGTGAACGGTTCGAAGTCCGACTCCACCCCGCGGGTGCGATCGCGGTCGAGGCGCCGGCCGACACGCTGAAGTCGTGGTCGGTGGTCGTGCTCGATCCGGACCGGGTGCCGGTTGCGGTCGCACCGATCCGCCTGCGCTATCCGCGAGCCGCTGCCCGCGTCGCGGCGGGGCCTTGGACCGTCGAGGTGTACGAGGTGGGCGGCGGCGTAGTGATGCAGGAAGAGGTCGAGGTGCCCGCCGGCGGGACCGTGCGCCTGGAGGTGAAGTGATGACGATGCGCGGAACGGCGACGTGGGGCGTGGTCGCGCTCCTGCAGGCGATACTGATCGTCTTGCTGGCGGTCGACCTGTTCGGTGCGGGTCCGGCGGAGGACTCCACGGTGGGAGGAACAGGTGTAGAGGAATCGGATGCGGAGTCTGCCGACGATGTGCACGGAGACACGGGGCTCGGCTCCGCTCGCGAGGCTTCCGCGGCTGATCGCGTTCCCGTAGCGGTCGACCCCGCCACGCCGCAGGTCCCGGCAGCCTCACCCAATGGGACCGCGGTGCTGTTCGGACGCGTCATCGACGGAGAGGGGGAGCCGGTCGCGGCGCGTTTGACGCTTCACTCCGGCAAGGACCGTCTGGTCTCGCTCACCGCGGACGGCAAGGGGCATTACGCGATCCCCGGCCTCGCGCCGGGCAGCTACGAGCTGACCGCGAGTGCGACAGACCAGCGACCGGCTTCGGTTCCGGTCGAGGTTCCTTCCGGCGTGGACCGGATGCGCCGCGACGTGGTGATGGAATCGAGCTGGCGGCTGGTGGTCCGCTTCGTCACGCCCGAGGGCAAGCCCTTCCACGAGGTTCTCGGCGAGCTTCGCGAAGCGGGCGAGATCCAGTGGGGCGTGCAGGTCGAGGCTCTGGCGACCGTGGATGCTCCGCCGGCGAGCTTCCCCGCTTCAACGCGGAGCAGCAGCCCGTTCGGGATCGGCCGGTGGCGCGCCGCCAATGGACCGTTCGGTGGCGCGAGCCTGCCGAGCGATTGTGCAGGTCTGATCGAACTGGAGGAACGACAGCCGCTGCATGTCAGTGCCGTATTGCGTGACTTCGTGCTGGCGACCGCGCAGGTCGAGGCGGGCCAGGAGAACGTCACGCTCACGGTGACTCCGGAGTTGCTGCTGTCGAAGCTCGGCACCGTACGGCTGCGGGTGGTGGACGCCGACACCGGGGCGCCCGTGCCCGGCGCACGCGTCGATCTCAGCGATGCGCAGACTTCGTCGATGGGGAAGGAGGTGGAGTCCGACGGCTCGATCGTGCTGACCAACCGGCGACCGGGGAAGCTCGAGATCACGATCCGGGATGGCGAGCGTTTCGCCTCGCAATGGGAACTCGATCTCGAGCCCGGGGCGGACGTCGATCTCGGCGATCTGGTGATCGGCGCGACCGTGCCCCTCGTCGTGGAGTTCGAGGGTCCACCCGACGATGCCGAGTGCTACGTCTACGTGAGGAGCCTCGAGTCGGCGCCGCACCCGTCGCTGACCCCTCACTCGATGCGGTTCGGCAATCACAAGCGCCGCTTCGAGCGCTCGATTCCCGCGGGTCGCTGGCGTTTCGACGCGATCTGCTCGGGCTGGGCCGGGCGGATCGAGATCGACACTTCGACGCTCGGCGAGGGACCATTGACCCTGCGATTCGAGCCGACGGTCTCCTTGCGGATCGTGCCGCCGACGCCGGCCTCGAACCTCGAGCTGGAACTCACGCATGCCGACGGCCGGGTCTGGGTGCGCCAATGGCTCACGTTCGACCGACCGTTCCCCCGCGAGATGCCGGCGGGCAACTACACCGCGGTTCTGCGCGGTCTCGCTGGCAGCGAGGTCTCGCGCCGGCCGGTGGTGGTCGCCGAGGGCGCGGAGCTGGATCTGCGCTGAGCCGAGGTTCGGCACCCGCGATCCACGACGCGCGGCGAGTCTGTCGTAGTCGGTGCCTGGCACCAGTGCGCCAAGAAGCCTGGAGGGTTGGAATGATCTAGATCAGAAATTCCCTTTGGAGTCCGGCGGGTAACCACTCCCGCCCGGTTAAGGCAGGCCAGCCAACCGGAAGCGAGTC
>JAUILN010000033.1 GCA_030432695.1 bacterium
CGTAGGCTTGTGCAGATATCAGCACGCACCCGAAGCGAGCCCGATGAGCCTGGATCTCCTCCCCGCAGAGGTCACCGCCGACCCCTGGCAGGACCCCGCGACCTACTGGCGCGCCCTCACGCAGGCCATCGAGGCGCAGTCCGCCCCGGTCGCGGTCATCGGCGTTGAGGCGCTGCGCCGCAACGCGCTGGACATGGTCGTGCGCGGTGGCGGACTGCCCATCCGCGTCGCGAGCAAGTCGGTGCGCGTACGCGAGGTGCTCGACGCGGTCCTGCGGATGCCGGGCTACCGCGGCATCCTCGCGTTCACCCTCGCCGAGGCGCTGTGGCTCGCCGAAGACCACGACGACGTCGTGGTGGGCTACCCGACCGCCGACCGTGCCGCGCTGGCGGCGCTGACCGCCGACGACGCGGCTGCGGCCCGCGTCACGCTCATGGTCGACGACCTCGCGCAGCTCGACCTCGTCGACGCGATCGCGCCGCCGTCGTCGCGCGCCGAGGTGCGCGTGGCGATCGACGCCGACGCGAGCTTCCGCTCCCGCAGCCTCGGTCACGTGGGGGTTCATCGGTCGCCCGTCCACACGCCCGCCGAGGTCACCGCCCTCGCACGCGCGATCTCCGGCCGACCCGGGTTCCGGCTCGTGGGTCTCATGATGTACGAGGCGCAGATCGCGGGTCAGCCAGATGCCGAAGGCCCGGCCGATCCCGTGATCCGCTGGATGCAGCGGCGGTCGGCCGAGGAGCTCCGCCACCGCCGCGCGGCCATCACCGCGTCGCTGCGCGACATCGCCGCGCTCGAATTCGTCAACGGCGGCGGCACCGGATCGCTCGAGTCGACCGCCGCCGACGAGGCCGTCACCGAGGTGACCGCGGGCAGCGGTCTGCTGGCCGGACACCTCTTCGACGGCTACCGGGCGTTCGACCCGGCTCCTGCCGCCGCCTTCGCGCTCGATGTCGTGCGCAAGCCCCGCCCCGACATCGCGACGGTGCTCGGCGGCGGCTGGATCGCGTCGGGGCCGGCGACCGCCTCCCGACAGCCGCAGCCCGTGTGGCCCGCGGGTCTGCGCACGCTGAGCCGCGAGGCGGCCGGAGAGGTGCAGACGCCGCTGCAGGGCGAAGCTGCACGGGACCTGCGCGTCGGCGACCGCGTGTGGTTCCGGCACGCGAAGAGCGGCGAGGCCTCGGAGCGGGTGGATCGCTACCACCTGGTCGAGGACGGCGTCCTCATCGGCTCCGCTCCGACGTACCGCGGTGAAGGGAAGGCGTTCCTGTGACGCGGCCGGGCGGACAGTGGCGCAATTGGGCGGCGACGGCGAAAGTGCGCCCGCAGCGCGTCGAGTTCCCGCGTTCGGTCGAAGCCGTCCAGCGCGCCGTGCAGGCTGCGGCAGCCCAGGGTCTGCGCGTCAAGGCCGTCGGGGCCGGACACAGCTTCTCGCCGATCGCCGTGGCACCCGGCGTGCTGCTCGACCTGACGGATCTCTCGGGGCTGGTCGGCGTCGACCGCGAACGCGGACGCGCCACGCTGCTCGCGGGCACCCGCCTGCACCGCATCCCGGCCCTGCTCGCGCCCTCGGGCCTCGCGATGGCGAACCTCGGAGACATCGACCGCCAGTCGATCTCGGGCGCGATCTCGACCGGAACCCACGGCACCGGCGCCCGGTTCGGCGGCATCGCCACCCAGGTCGTCGGCGCGACCCTCGTCACGGCGACCGGGGATCTGCTGCGGGTCGACGAGACCGAGAACCCCGAGCTGCTTCCGGCCGTCGCGCTGGGGCTGGGTTCGCTCGGCATCGTCGTCGACGTGACCCTGCAGTGCGTTCCGCAATTCGTGCTCCACGCGGTCGAGCGGCCCGAAGCACTCGCCCACGTGCTGCCGGCGCTCGACCGACGCGTCGAAGAGGCCGACCACTTCGAGTTCTACTGGTTCCCGCACACCGATGCGGCCCTCACCAAGACCAACACCCGCCTGCCCGCCGAGGCCCCGCGCCACCCGCTCGCGCCCGT
>JAUILN010000030.1 GCA_030432695.1 bacterium
GGATGCGGTCCTCGGACCGTAGCGAGCCCAGTAGCATCGTGAGGAGCCGGATGCGGTAGTCCCGCACGTCCGGATCTGTGGGAAGCCAGGGGGGTGACCCCCTGGCTGACCCGTCACTACGACAGACTTGCTGCGGTCGGTCGCCTCACGGCGTGACCGTGATCGCGAACGGGCCGCACGAGCTGATCTGGTCGAACGAGTTCAGCGGGTAGTCGTGGGTCACGACGGCGAAGTAGAGCGTAAAGCCGATGAGGACCTGGTCGTTCGGGATCGGCACCGACAGGCAGACCTCGTTGTCGCTCGGGAACTCCCAGTCGAGCACGGCCATCACCGGGAAGCCGATGTCGATCGTGAGGTTCAGCGGCGGGCCGAAGGTGGTCGGGCCGGGGATGCCGGAGATCTGCAGGCAGTCGTGGCAGCCGTCGGTGCCCGACATGCACACGTCGACGGTCGTGCCGAGGCGCGCCGGGCCCTTGGCCCAGGTACCGCAGACGCAGTCACCGCCGGTGCCCATCGTGCCGCTCTCGTCGCCGCCCACGCCGCCGCCCTGGAAGCGCAGCGCGGCGTTCACGTTGGCCTGCGAGCCGTTGCTCGAGAAGCCGTAGGCGATGCTGTGCGCGTTGACGTTCTCGGTGGCTGGGCCGGAGAGCTGGATCGTGAACGTCAGCGGACCGGTCACCTGGCTGTTCGGTGGGCCGCCGGGGTTGGCGGCGTTCTCGTTGGCGATACCGCCGCGCGGCGAGCCGGTGCCGTTGCTGAGCAGCAGGTCGAAGTCGCCGAAGCAGCCGATCATGTGGCCGTTCGACGCGTAGCTGGCGGTCCAGGTCGGGGTGACGCTGGAGTTCGGAGCCGACTGGCCAGTGAGCATGGCACCGGTGATCGCGCCGTCGGGCAGGTTGATGCCGAGCGAGGTGATGACCGGGTTCTGTTCGCCGGCGACCTCGGGCGAGGTGTTGGTCACCGCCAGGGTCAGCACGCCGGTCGAGCGGTCGTAGGCGTAGTCGAGGGTCGCCGTGGCGCGGACGCCGCCGGTCAGCGTCGGGATCTGCCCAGGCTGGGTCTGGCAGCTGAAGTCGGTGTCGCCGCCGATGGTAACGGTGGCGGTGTCCTGCGATGGGAGGAGGGGGATGGTACAGAGGGCCAGAACGGCCGTACGGATAGACAGACTGGACATGGTCGAGGGGCTCTCCTTCTCGGATGCGACCGGGGGCGGCGGACGTGGGGGCGCCGATGCCGCCCGAATGGCTCCCTGCCGGTCACAGGGTGGGGCGTATGAAGTATTAGCCATTCGATTGGATGAACGGCAAGGGCCTGTTGGGGATCTCCGTTTGTCCCTCGCCCAGAGGGGAGGCGATGTGCCGTTGGCGCGGCGCGGACCCGTCCGGCAGTGAATTTCCGATTCCTGGACGCGCCGGACCAGCCAAGGTCGCGAGGAACAGCAGCAGGGCGGAATCCGCGAAACAGGCGGGGTGAGAGCGGGAAACGGCGGTCGTGTCGATGCCCCCCAGGTCCGTGACTCCCAACCACTGATGTCCACTCCTCCGATCCAAGCGCTTGTCTCGTCGATCCTCGTCGCCGTGGTCGTCCCCGGTCTCGTCTCCGCCCAGCGCTACACGGCGCGGAGCTTCGAGGCACCCACCTACCGCCTCGGCACCCTGCCCGGCCAGGACCTCTGGTCGGGGCAGGACGGCTGGATCTTCTTGGGCGGCGCCACCGCGTCCGCGCAGGTGCAGAACACCCAGGTGAAGAGCGGCGCGCAGGCGGTCACCTGGGATGCGGCGGCGATCGGGCCGGCGGGGAGCGTCGGCGAGCTGCGGCGCAACGAGCTGTTCACGTTCGGGACCGACGTGATGGACGTGGAGTTCGACTTCCGCCTCGACTCGTCGACCAACCCGAGTGCGGCGTGGATCTTCATCTCGCAGTCGTTCCCGCATCCGTGCAGCGAGCTGTACCGCTGGATCGTCCGCGCCGATGGCGAGGTTTGGATGCGGCAGGGCACCAACTGTGTATCGACGACCTGGCAGCACACCGGGGTCCGCCTGGCGCGCGACACCTGGCTGCACGCGCGGACCACCGTGGACGTGACCAACGACCGGGTCGAGCTGCACGTCGATGGTGCATTGGTCGCGACGTCGAACGTGACCGCGATGTCGCCCTTCCCCGACCACGGCTTCACGCAGGTGTTCTGCGATCAGTCCGGCGACGACCGCCTGCACCTCGACAACTTCCAGGTGCGCACGCGGGCGCGCAGCGCGCTGGCCCTGTCGGTGGACCTGGAGACGGTCGACAGCACGGCCCGCGCGGAGCTGCTGTTCCGTCTACATGCGAACGCGACGCGCGCCGGCCGCCCCTACGTGCTGCTCGCCTCGCTCGCCGGCACTTCACCCGGCACCAACCTGCCGGGCAACCTGGTGCTCCCGCTGAACGCCGACGGTTTGACCGTCGCGATGCTGGCCCCTCTTCCCACCGCGGCGTTCCAGGCCTTCCAGTCCCGGTTCGATCCGAACGGCGCGTCGACCGCGCGCTTCGACAGCCAGGTCGCCCTGCCGGCGTTGGCCGGATCTACCATGCACTTCGCCTACCTGCCCCTCGCGCCCCTCGACGCCGTCTCCGAACCGGTCGTCGTCCGCTGGCAGTGAAAGTCTGTCGTAGTTGGTGCCCGGCACCGTACGCGACACAAAGTCTGTCGTGGTTGGTGCCTGGCACCGACTACGACAGAAATCGACGATCGTGAGCCTCGAGAAACTGTTCGTCTGCTTCGTCGAGAGCGGTGACGAGACCGCGCTCGAGCGGATCTTCCGGCGCTGCTCGCCCGAACTGCGGCGGCATGCGCGGCGGTTGGGGCATGGCGACGACGACGCCGAGGACCTGGTGCAGGAGACGATGGTCACCGCGGTGCAGCGCGCTGCGGACTTCGATCCGGGGCGAGCGTTGCTGCCGTGGCTCAAGGGCATCCTGGCGCGGAAGGCGGCGCACCTGGCCCGCGACGCGGCGCGGCGGGAGCAGCGGCGGCGGGAATGGGCGCGGCAGGGGGAGCCCGAGTTCGATGGGGATCCAGCCGGCCATCCTGCCCGCCTCGAGATCGTCGCGTTGGTCGAGGCCGCGCTCCCGGAACTCGCCGAGGCCTACCGGGAGCCGCTGCGACTCCATCTTCTCGAAGGCCGAAGCCCGGTCGAGATCGCGCAGCACCTCGGCGTGCCACGGCCGACGGTCCGCACCTGGCTGCACCGCGGCATGCGCCAGCTCCGCGACGCGTTGCCGCAGGGGTTGACCCTCGGGATGGTGCTGCTCGCGACGCGCCAGGCGGCGGCGCAGGCCTTGGACGGTCGTTTGGCTACCGCCCGCGCTCCACGGATGCACTGGTGGGCCACGTCCTCGGTGCTCGCCGCGACGGTCCTCTGCGTGACGCTCTCGGTGATCCTGCTCCGCAGCGACATTGGATCGAGCGACGGAGCCTCCCTAGGCGTGCGCGAGGCCAGCTCGCCCGCGACCGAAGCGGAGCCCGACCCGGCCCCGATGCCCCTCGGCGAACGCGTCGCGGCAGCCGGCCCGGCGGCGGCCCGGCTTCGCGTCGTGGATGCCGACGGTCGCGGAGTTCCTGCAGTCGGCGTGCGGATCGCACCGCTCGGCCTGGACCCAGTGCTGCATGCGCAACGACTCGTCACCGATGCAGACGGCACTGCGCCGCTCGAGGGACTTGCCGCCGCCGAGCACCGCATCGACCTCGACCGCGGGCCGACCACCCGTCTCGATCTGCGCGACGGCGCGCCGGCCGAACTCACGCTGCGCATCCCCGCCGGAGTCACCGTGCGTGGCCGCGTCGTCGGTCCCGACGGCTCGCCCTGCGCCGGCGCCGCGGTCTGGCTCGGTTCCGACCTGGCGGGCCCGTGGTCGGGCAGCGATGTGACGACCAGTCGCGCCGACGGCGGGTTCGAACTCCAGGCCGTGCCGTCAGGCGCGTTCCTCGCCGTGCGCCACCCCGAGTGGGCGCGCAGCTCCGTCCAACGAGTGCCGCGTGATGGCGCGATCACCCTGATGCTCGGCCCACGCGGCGCGGCCCTGCGTGGCACGGTGCGCGATCACCAGGGCCGACCCGTGCCCGACGCCCGCGTGTTGGTCGGCGAGTCGATGGACGGCGCCCTGCTGGCCTTGTCCGACGGCGCGGCTGGCTGGCGTCCGCCGCCGATGGTGCTGCGGACCGACGCCGGCGGCAGGTTCCGTTCCGCCGCGCTCGAGCCGGGTTGGCACCCGGTCTTCGTCCGCGCGGTCGGCATGGCACCGGCGGTCCGGGCGGTCGACGTCGACCGTGACATCGCGATCGAGTTCCGCCTCGACCCCGGCCGCACGGTGCAGGGTCGGATCGTCGGGCCTTCCGGTGACGGTGTCGGTGTCGACGCCGCGCGCGTGTCGCTGCGCAGCGAGGCCGATGCGGCGCACGTCGAGATCGAGACCGGTGGCGACGGGTTCTTCCGGATCGACGCGGTCGGCCGGGAGACCGTCCATCTCGCCGCGCGGGCGGAGGGCTTCGCACCGCAGGCCCGGTCGGTACCGGTCGGCGCGGTGGACGTCGAGTTCGTGTGGCGACTGACGGCTCGGCCCGAAGTCGAGGGCGTCGTGGTGCTCGCGGGCGAAGAACGGCCCGTGGTCGGCGCAGGTCTGCGGTTCGCGACCCGCGTCCGGTCGGCGCTCGACGGCGAGGCGTCGTTGGTCCGGACCGGCTCCGACGGGCGATTCCGGCTCGCGCGTCCCGAGGGTCCCGCGGCACTGCTGCTGCGCGGTGCCGACGAACCGCTGTGGCGAGCCGTCGATGACTTCGTGGTACAGGAGCCGGATGGACTGCGCGTCGCGCTGCCGCCCGACTGGTTCACGAGCGCCACCGTCGAAGGCCGCCTCACCGATTCCGAGGGCCAGCCCATCCCCGCGGCGCGCCTCTACGCGCAGCCCGAAGGCGGGATCCCGCTGGAGGTCGGCAGCAGCGACGACAACGGCCGTTACCGACTCGAGGGTCTGCCGCCCGCGCGCTACGAGCTGTTCGCGGAGAGCTCCCTCGGCACCGCGCCTTCGTTCGTGCTGGGTTGCCTCGACGCGCCAGCAGGCGAGGTGCGCACCCTCGACGCTCGCGCTCCCAGCACCGGCACCGTCGCGTTCCGTCTCCGTCGACCCGACGGCCGACCGGTCGGCGACGCGGTCGCGACCCTGGTCGGGGGTTCGCCGCCGCGCCGCTTCGCGCTGCGCATGGTCGCGCAGGGTCGGCAGGTGCTGGTGCCCGGCGACTACGAACTCTGGGTCATGGGGAGCCGCTTCCGCTGGGTCGAAGGCCGGCCGTTCCGCGTCGTCGCGCACGAGACCACCGAGTTGGAAGTCGAGGTCGAGCCCGCGGTCCTCCGCCGCCTCGCTCTCGACGGTCTGCCTGCCGAGGTCGCCGCCGCGGGCACCACCTGCGAGATCACCGCGCTCGACGACGGCGAGGTCCACGGCCGCTTTTCGCTGCAGAACGACGCCCTGCCGACGCTTGGCGGCACCTGGCCGCTCGGCGCCTACGAGGTCGCGATCCGCCGTGACGGCGAACGCTGGGCCGGGCGGTTCCGCGTGGAGTCTCTCGCGCCGCGCTTCGATCAGCTGCGGGTGCCGGTGCGTCGAGCGCCCGATGCGAGAGTCCGCTGACCGTGTGCTGGTCCGCGTCGTGCAGTCGTCGCGGACCGACCACCGTCACCGAAAGAAGTCTTCGGGGTGTGCCAGGATGTATGCGGTGAAGATCCGTTCGATCGGGTTCCGCTTCTCCAGTTGGTAGAACGCGGTGTCGAGCGAGTCGAACGGGGAGTCACCGGTGATCCTCTCGAGCTGAGCGATCCGCGTGGATCGGACCCGCGACGGCGGAGACGCACCGAAGATCGAGAGCGCGCCTTCGAGGATCTTGCCGTGCTCGGCCGCGCCGAGCAGCCGGAAGCCCTCGCGTGCTTCCGGCCAGATCGCGCCCGTCGAGTTGTAGAAGAACTGCGAGTGCCCACCGTTGTCGACTTCCGATCGATACCAGGTGCACGCGTAGACGGCTCGCTGGCCCGGTGTCGTGCCTTCCAGGGTCCGCGCGAGAGTGTCCGGGTCTTGGTAGAAGTCGACCTTCTCCCACAGGACCTCGATCACCTCCGAGGCCAGGTCGGTGTCGTTCGCGGGTCGGGGGATCCGGAAGTCATTGCCTGGGGGCATGGTCGGGTCTTTCGAGCAGCCCGCGCCCACCAGGAGCGATGCGCAGAGGAGCAGCAACCGTAGACATGTCCGGAGCCGGGTCCGCAGGGGCGGCGTCGATCGCGGGTGGGATTGCACGGCCGGCTGAAGGTAGCGGACCCGGCCGGCCGCCTCCACGAGGCGTCCCGGGAGCCCCTCGACAGCCGCGCGCTGCCCGCGGGAATCTGTCGTAGTTGGTGCCTGGCACCAACTACGACAGAAACGGTGGGTTGGCTGGCCTGACGGCGTCTCGCCAAGAACCACAGGAATCGTGGCCCCGGGCCTTCCACCCTGTCACACGACCGGGCGAACCACGGGCGCGCCCCGCGCTCGGACCAGGATCCGGCCATGCATTCCCTCGCCTCCCTCCGCCGCTTCGCCACCGCGACCCTCCTCGCCGCGAGCCTCCTCCCCGCCACCGTCTCCGCCCAGATCCCCGAGGGCTGGGGCGTCGCCGCTGGTTTCTACCTGGTCGACGACGCGCTGCAGGCCTTCTCGCCGCGGCAGCGCGGGCCCGGGACCTCGATCACCGGCGTGCCCGACGAGGTGCGGCTCGTCATCGGCGTGTCGAACGGCGCGAACTCGGTGGCGATCCTGCCCGACGGGCGGGTGGCAGTCGGCAACTTCGCGGGCCTCGATGGCCGGCCGGTGGTGGTCCACGTGCTGGAGCTGAACGGCTTCGCGGTGGCCCGCAGCCAGCGCTTCGAGATCGGCCGCTCCTTCAGTTCGAACGGTTCCGTCAATGCGCTGCAGGCGCTCGACGACGGACGGCTGCTCTACTGCACGCAGAGCATCTACCCCGGCCCCGCCAACGTCGGGGTGATCGATCCCGCGGCCGGCACCGTGCTGGGGCTGGGGATCAGCGGCCTGCCGAGTCGGGACGTCAATGCGCTGGCGGTGTCCGACGACCAGACCGAGGTCTATCTGGGCTTCTGGTCGTCGGCGACGAGTGGCTCGGTCTACCGTGCGCCGATCACGGGTGGCGTTGCGCAGTTCGTCGCGGCGACGCCTCACGGGGCGACCGGCCTCGACGTCGACAACGACGGCAACCTGCTGGTCGCGATGAACAACGCGGCGGCGGGACTGGCCGGCTTGGATCTCGGCACCGGCATCCTCACACCGGTCGCGGGCTCGCCGCGCAACGTCAACGCGGTTGCCTGCGAACGGACCAGTGGTGCTGCGGTCTACGTCCACGCCCAGTTCCCCAGCTCGCCGTCGACCGTCGACCACCTGCTCCCCGGCGCGGCATCGCCCAACTCGATCGCCGACCTGACCGGTGGCCGCCTCGGTGGGCTCGACTTCCGTGAATCGCCGCGCACCTATGGCCGGGGCGCGCCCCAGGCCGGCAGCTACACCTGGCAGACCCGACCCAGCCCGGGAGGCCTGCCCCTGCTCGGCAACCTCGGCTTCTCGCTGACCCTCGACACCGCGCCCGCAGCCAGCCCGAACGTCGGCCTGCTGCTGGTCTCTGTCGCCCGCGCCCAGACCCCGTTCCAGGGCGTCGACATCCTGGTCGGCGTCGGCTCGGCCGCGATCACGCCGCTGCCGATCGGGACCCCGCGGACCACGATCCCCTTCCCGATCCCCGCCGACCCGAACCTCGCCGGCATCCGCCTGCACGCCCAGGCGCTGTTCGCGGAGGCGGGCGGCACCCTGGCCACCTCGGCCGGCCTCACCTTCGGGCCGGTCATGCCCTGAAGTCGTGGGGCGGGGTCCCGCTCGCAGCTTTTCTTCGCTTCGGGCGGCGGAAGGAGGATGGTTTCCCTCTCGACCCCCCGATGACCGATTCGGATAGGTTCCCCCAACTCCTCGCCGCCGCCCGCGCCGGTGACCGTGACGCCTGCGACCGACTGTTCGCGCGCGCGGCCGACCGGCTGCAGCTCTACGTGAGGCTCCGGGTGGGCGGCCGTCTGCGGGCCCGGGTCGACTCGCTCGACGTGCTGCAGGAGGCCTTCCTCCACGCCCACCGCGACGTCGGCGGCTTCGACCCGGCCGGGCTGCGCGATCCCGAGCGCGGCTTCGCGCAGTGGCTGTGCCGGATCGCCGACCGGCGGATCCAGGACCTGGCCAGCCGCCACGGCGCGGCGCGGCGCGATGTGCGGCGCGAGCAGCGCGACGTCACCCAGGTGCTTCGCGAGCTGCACCGCTCGGGGCACGGTCCGGCGACGAGTCTGGTCCGGCAGGAAGACCGCGCGCGGTTGGCCGACGCGGTGGAGGCGCTCGACGAGGCCGACCGGGAGATCGTGGTGCTGCGCCACTTCGAGGGCGAATCGATCGACGCGATCGCGCAGCGGACCGGGCGCAGTGCGTCGGCGGTGCGGCGGGTGCTCGGTCGCGTCACCGTCGAACTCGGCCGCAAGCTCGGCGAGGCGGCGCGATGAGCGAGCGCGAGCGCGACGAGCGGCTGGGCCTCTTGGCCGAGGAGCTGGCGGATGCACTGGCGGCGGGCGAGGCGATCGATCCCGGGCATTGGGCGACGCGCTTCGAGGTCCACGCGAGCGACGTAGTGGCCTGCATCCGCGCGCTGCGCGCCTTCGACAGTTGCCTCGGTGAAGAACCGACCGAGGGTCGCCCGGAGCTGCCGCTCCCGACCCTTCCCGAGAGCTTCCGTATCGAGGGCGAACTCGGCCGTGGCGGCATGGGAGTCGTCTACCGCGCCACGCAGCCGGCGCTGGGCCGCACCGTTGCGGTGAAGGTGCTGCGGCCCGGCGAGCTACAGTTCGGCGAAGCGCTGCGCCGCTTCCGCGACGAGGCGCGCAGTCTCGCGCGGCTCCGCCACCGCCACATCGTCTCGATCCACGAGGTCGGCGAGACGCCCGAGGGATTGCTCTGGTACGCGATGGATCTGGTCGAGGGCCGCACACTGGCCGACGAGATCGACGCGGCCGGCACGCTCACGCCGTCGCGCGCGGTGCGGGTGATGGGTCAGGTGACCTCGGCGATCGCGCATGCCCACGCGCAGGGCATCGTGCACCGCGACCTGAAGCCGCAGAACGTGCTGATCGATGCTGGCGGCGATGCCTACGTGGTCGACTTCGGGCTGGCGCGCGATGCGTCCACGGCCGGCACACGGACCATGACCGGCGAGCTGCTCGGCACGCCGGCCTACATGAGTCCCGAGCAGGCGGCTGGTGAGCACGCGCGCATCGGCGAGCCGACCGACGTGTGGGCGCTCGGCGCGCTGCTCTACGAGTCGTTGACCGGTCGGGGACCGTTCGCCGGCAAGCCGTTGCACGGCACGATCCGCGCGATCCTCGAGGAGGACCCGAAGTCGCCGCGGAAGCTCGATCCGCGGGTGCCGGCCGAACTCGAGGCGGTCGCGATGAAGGCGCTGCGCAAGAAGCCCGAGCAGCGCTACCCCACCGCCTTGGCCTTCGGCGAGGAGCTGGAGCGCTTCGCCGATGGGCGTGGCGTGCGGGCGCGCAATCCGAACGTGCTGGAGCGGGCCGGTCGCTTCACCTGGCGCAACCGGACACCGGTAAGCGTGGCAGTACTGGTCGCGCTGGTCCTCGGTCTGCTGTTCGGGTTCTTCGTGGTGCCGGAGGAGCTGCGCAATGCACGCATCGCGGACGCTCGGCGCTCGTTCGAGGCCGGCTATGCGGGTGCGGCGATCGAGCCATTGCGCGATGTGGCCGCGGGGCTGGCCGACGACGACCCAGCTTGGCGCGGCTTCGACCTGCTATGGCTGCAGGCGCTGAACGGGCGGGTGGCGGAGTTGCTCGATGCCGGGGCGGTGGAAGCCGCGAAGCCGTTGTTCCTCGAGGGTCGAGACCTCGCGGCGCGGCGTTGGCGGGCCGGAAGGCCGACCGATCCGCTCTACGTCGACCAGGCGGAGCGGCCGGCGTGGGAGTTCGAGATGCTGGTGTGCCGTGCGCTGGCCGGGCACGAGGCGTGGGCGGGTGAAGGGGTCCTACCGGATGGCTTCTTCGAAGTCGGCGTGCTGGGTTGGCGGTTCCATCCCGAGCTGTTCGAGGCGGCGTGGCGGCATGCCGGCCGCGGGCGGCGGTCGTGCGCGGAGGCGGTCGCATGGGAGATCGCCTTCGATCCGGTCCTGGGAAGCATCGATCCGGAGCTCCACGCCGAGGTCCTCGTCTCGATGCACCGTCGGTTGGCGCGCTGGATCGAACTCCTGTCGACGATCACCAGAATCCGCGGGATTCCGATCATCGCCCGCGGCTCCTGAGCCCGCCTGCTTCTGATTCCTGATCCCCGCTCTGCGGTGTGGATCTGGTTCCCCGCGCGCGCCAGCGCGCG
>JAUILN010000034.1 GCA_030432695.1 bacterium
GCAAGATCGACGGCGAGGCCTTCGAGGGCGGCGCGGCCGAGGACTATCCGCTGGTGCTCGGCTCGAACAGCTTCATCCCCGGCTTCGAAGAGGGCCTCGTCGGCGTGAAGGCCGGTGACGCCAAGGATGTCGAGGTCACCTTCCCCGAGGACTACCAGGCCGAGACCCTCGCCGGGAAGGCCGCGGTCTTCTCCTGCACCGTCAAGGCCGTGAAGGCCGCCGAGGCCGCGACCATCGACGACGCCTTCGCCGCCAAGTTCGGGGCCGAAAGCCTCGACGCGCTGAAGGGCCAGATCGCCGAGCGGCTGGAAGCCGAGTACAAGGGCGCCGCGCGCCAGGTCATGAAGCGCAAGCTGCTCGACCAGCTCGACACGCTGGTGACCTTCGAACTGCCCCCGAGCCTCGTCGAGGCCGAAGCCAACCAGATCGCGCATCAGCTCTGGCACGAGGAAAACCCGGACGTGCACGGCCACGACCACCCGGAGATCACGCCGACCGACGAGCACACCACGCTCGCCGAGCGCCGCGTGCGCCTCGGGCTGCTGCTCGCCGAGATCGGCCAGAAGAACGAGATCGAGGTCTCCGACAGCGAGTTCACCCAGGCCGTCATGAACCAGGCCCGCCAGTACCCGGGCCAGGAACGCGCCTTCTTCGAATTCGTCCAGAAGAACGGCCAGATCCAGCAGCAGATCCGCGCCCCGCTGTTCGAGGACAAGGTCGTCGACTACCTCTTCGAACTGGCGACCGTGACCGACAAGGACGTCTCGAAGGACGACCTCAAGGCCGCCGTGGACGCGCTCGACGACGAGTGATCCGGGGCCTCCGTCCCGACCGAATGAAGGCCGCCCCTCGGGGCGGCCTTTTTCGTTGTTCTGCAAAGACTTGAAGAAAATTCCTGAAGCAACCGCTCAGAACTCCTGCTGCACCCCGACCAGCACTTCGAGGTCGTTCATCTCGTGCTCGATCGAGGCCGTCTGACCCGGCCCCTTGGGTGTCGGGTGGACGGTGTAGCGCAGCTCGACGAAACCGCGGCGGCCCTCACCCATCTCCCGCACCCCGCGCAGGCCCGCCATCGCGTAGGGCGCGCGGTCCACGTCGAAGCGGCTCAGCGCGCCGTCGCGGTAGGTGATCGCCAGCCGCCGCGCCCCGGCCCCCAGACCGGCCTGCACCCGGACGCCGCCCCCTTCGGCCAGCGTGGCCCAGGCCGCGACGGCGACCTGCTGGCGGGCCAGCACGTAGGAATGGCTGCCGCGTGCGAAGCTCTCGGTGCGGCTGGCGCGGACCTCGATCTCGATATCCACCGGCAGGCCCCCGAGCCGCACCGCGTCGCGCCAGCCGATCCCGACCCCGAGGCTGGCGCCCCCGGCCTCGAACGCCTCGCGGACCCGGCCCGACCCGCCGAGGGCTGCCGTGTCGAACTGGTGCCGCGCGGCGCCCAGACCCATCGAGACGAAGCCGTAGCGCTCGCCCGCCGCCGCCGCGCCGCTCCAGAGTGCCGCCGCCAGCGCCATCCCGGCCAGCAGCCCCATCCGTGTCCGTGTCATGCCCGATCCCCTCGCTCACCGGCCCCCGCGCCGGGCCTAACCGGGGCCGGGCCGCGCCGGGGAGGGGCGGGGTAAACGAAGGGTTAACGCGGGCGGCACCCGCGCGGGTTTTCGTCAAATTTTACAGTAAGCTGCGCCATTAACCCTGCGCACAGGTTTTCCGGCCCCCGCCGCACGGGGGCCGGACCGGCGGGCCCAGGCCTCAGCGGTAGAAGGTCTCCAGCGTCAGCTGCGCATCGCAGAGCGTGCCGTCATAGGTGCCGACCCAGACATCGATTCGCCCGTTGGCGGGGCGCGTCAGCGTGATGCGCGGATCGCCGTTGCCGTTGTCGTCGTCGTCGTAATACCAGCTGACCGACCCGGTGTTGATCAGCAGAACCGCGTCGCAGGCGCTGACCA
>JAUILN010000035.1 GCA_030432695.1 bacterium
ACGTGCCCGTGCCCTGTACCGTTTCCGACGTGGATCGGCGAGGTTGCGGATTGGACCTCTCCCGGGAGTGCCACCCGTGCCCTGTACACCGAATACCCGGCACGGACCTGCACCCCGGGAGAGGGCCGACCCCCAAGCCCCGTAGAGAGTAGTGCTCTGAACACCGGTACAGGGCTGATAGCGGGGGCTCGGCAACCTTAACACGAAGGGGATGCTGATGAACGTCGTGGCGGGGATCGACTGGGGCACGAAGCGCCACATGGTGGTGGCCGTGGGCGAAGCGGCAGAGGTGCTGTTCGAGGCCGAGGTCGGCCATGTCGGCGACGAGCTCATGAGCGCGTGCAAGCGGCTCCAGGAGCTCGCCGCAGGTGGCTATGTGCGCGTTGGCCTGGAGCGCCCGCGCGGCGTGCTGGTGGACTTGCTCCTCGCCCATGGCTTCGAGGTGTTCGCTTGGAACCCGAAGCAGACCGACCGGTGGCGCGGCGCGGGTAGCAACTCCGGCGCCAAGGACGATCGGCGAGATGCTGCGGCGATTGCTGATGCGCTGAGGTGTAAGCCGGACTTCTTTCGCCGGGTCGAAGCCGACCGTCCCGAGGTGACGGCGCTGAAGGACCTGGTCGCCGCGATCGACGCCAAGACGCGCGACATGGTGACCTCGAAGAACCGAATCGGTGCGGCGCTGGAGAGCCTGCTGCCGTCGCTGTGGCGCGTGCTCGACCTCGAGACGGTCTGGGCCCGCGAGCTGGTGAAGCTGATCGTCGAGGCGCCCGTGCCGTGCAGGATCCGGCGGAACAGGATCGCGAAGGCCATCAAGGGGGTGCGCAAGATCGACGTCGACGGGATCGTGGGTCTCCTGCAGCGGGACGCGGCGACGGTGACGGCCGCCACGTGGCCGGGGGCCGCCGTGATGGCGAAGGCCGAGCTGCTCGTGTTGGAGCAACAGCGTGTCGCGAAGACGCTGCTCGAAGCCCATCGCGATCAGCTCATGGCGAACTGGTTGGAGAGCCAGCCCCTGGAAGCGCGTCGGGACATCGAGATCATCAAGTCGATGCCCGGCGCCGGCACCAACTTGGTGGCGACGCTGATGGCCTTCGCGTGGCGTAGCGTCCGCGAGCGGGACCGGGAGTACCTGCGCTGCCTCGGCGGCGCCGCGCCCGTGACGCAGGCGACCGGCGGGAGGGGGAAGCCGCGGCGCGCCGACGTCGTCCAGCGCCGCGCCTGCAACCAGCACCTCCGCGAAGCGTTCCACCACTGGGGCCGGGTCGCAGTCCAGCGCGACAAACGATCGCGTGAGCGGTACGCCGCACTTCGCGCTCGCGGTCACACCCACGGACGCGCCCTGCGGCAGCTCACCGATGGACTCCTGCGCGTGCTCTGCGCCGCGCTGGAGAACGGTCAGCCGTACGACGCCCACTACGCGCAGGCGGCCTGAGCCCGGCGTCGGCCGTACCAGTTCGAGCGGGCCGGAGATCGACTCGTCGATCGGGCTCGCCGTAGGTCGATCCGCCCGCCGGTGGCGCTCCGGCCGCCGGTCAACCGGACGGATCCGCCAGCTATCCGCGCCTGCGCTGCCGCTCGCTGCCCCATCCGCGCCTGTGCTGCCGATCCGTGCCCGATCCGCGTGCGCGCCACCGAGCCGCGTCTGCTCGGCCGATCCGCGGCCGATCTGCGCATCCGTTGCAGACCCGTGGCGGATCCACATCGATCCGCGCCTCCGCTGCGCCGGCGCCGCCGATCTACCCGTCGCGCTCATCCGGGACGACCCCGGCCGGCCGATCCTGACCACCGCACCGACTCGATCTGACCCCTCTGCGGCACAACAGGAGTCCGTTGATCGGTCCGGCGCCGCCGGCCTCGGCATCGTCGCCGTGACCTCAAAATAGACCTTGCGAACTGGTAGAGAGTCCGTGCCCGTGCCCG